>NZ_LDTZ01000013.1 GCF_001186365.1 Gordonia jacobaea
AAACTTAAGCGTGGTGGCCGAACAACGCGCCGATGGACTTCACGACGTTGTAGCTCGCGTCGTCATTGATAGCGGTTTCGATAGTCAGGCGGTTGCGGAGGACGAAGCCGCCGCATGGCGGATGGAGCTAGATTGTTCCCGCATCACCGTGGAAGGGCTGCTGGTGGAATGAGCAAATTCGCGTGGCACAAACAGATGACTGCCGTCGTTAAACGGGTTCAGGTGCCCGGTAAGGCACGACCAGGACTCGCACTATCCGACCTCGTAGTGCTGTCGTGGATCTTTGACCACACCGACAGCGATGGGGCTGGCGCTATCGCACCGATTGAGCGAGTCGCCGCCGACACGAATCTTAGTCGTAGCACGGTTGAAGACGCCTTGAAGACGCTGCGGGCAACTGGGATGGCATCGCAAACCCGTAAAGGTGGGCGCAGCTGGGATGGTTCAACGTTCGCGTCTGTGTATCGGCTAGGTGATCTTAGCGACGTGGTGCTTGCGGCTCCGTTGGTTGACGACTCGACTAGTTCAAACCCCGGAGATGGGGTGACTCAAACCCCGGAGTCTACTCACTCAAACCCCGGAGATGCGGGGGCAAACATATCCTATATAACAAATCCTACTAAACAAAATACTCTAACTAAATATATGAGCGATGATCATTGTGTGGCAAAAGAACCTTCGCAGGCTCCGGTCCAAACAGATTCTATCCGAGATTACCTATTGGAGAACACGAGTGGCTTGGGCGAATCTGAAGAAACTTCTTCGGGGTCAAATTCGAGTTTTGAGGATGATGCATTGTCTAAGCGCGACGAGGTTGCTTTCGAATCCACTGTGGTCGCGCCGAAGTTGTCTTGTTTAAAAGACAGCGGCAGTGACAAGGAAGGGAAGGGTTTGTCGAATAAGCCCGCTGAATTGTCCCGTGTGAGCTTTGATGCCTGGGCCTTACTGGGAGCCGCAGATGATGTGTTTATCGCGGCAGCGACCGATCTAGGGGTCAATGCGGGCGTCTTGTGTGGAAAGGCTCAAACAGAGTTTGGTGATGGGGAATATCGGACGGTCGTGGACTGGTCGCGTGTCGTGGCACAGTTCCTTACAACTTCCATCGGATCTGACGACGCAGTGCAGGCTGAGTTGCCAACCACCGTCCCGGACATGACCGACGTTCTGCGCAGTGCCGATGACGACACGCTGCTGACGTTGGACGAGTTCTACAAGGGTTGGCGTATCGGCGTCATCGCTGAGTTTCTAGACGCCCGTGACCTTGTAGCCGGTGACGCTACTGAGTATTGGGACTATCAACGAGCAATGCGTGCTGAACTGCTGTACTCGGGAGAGGTGCTGTCTGAGAGGGCGTGGTTCACCCTGTTCGCGTCGCGTGTCTGGGCATCTGACGGTGATCGTGGGGAGTCGGATCGGGCGGAGGGGTTGAGCCGTTTACGGGCCGTCCAATTGGATATGGGCTTGATTCCGAAACATGGGCGTCGACTCCGAGAGTTGCAGACGGCTACGGCGGTGGCGTTGGGCGATGTGCCGGAGGAATCAGACGACTCGTCGGGGCAGAGGGCTGGCTATTCGATGTAGCCGGTGTCGGGGTCGATCATGGCGAGGAAGTCTCGTATCGAGTCCTCGTGCTGTTGGAGCGTCAGAACAAGGGTTGGCGCGTCGGGGTTGCCGACAGTGTGTGTTCGGCTGCTGCTGAACCCGTAGCCCTCGTTTCGTCCTGTGAGCCAGACGTAGTGGTAGCCGCCGTCAGGGCGAGCAGTGATGGTGAATGTTTCGCCGTCAACGGTGAGGGTTGTCGGCAGTGCGGGTGGCTGTTGGTCATCGTTGCCCATGCTTTGAACTGTTGCATCTGTCGGGAGCGGCTGGCAACGGGCTTTAGGTACCTCGTGGTGGTCACGCTGTCACGGGCCGGGGCTGCTGCGCTTGTGTCTGAGCCCTTTTGATGAACATGGATGATCCGGGTGCCCAATTGAGGCGCTAACGTCGCGGATCTGTGAATTCTAGTTTCCCTGCCTTTGGAAGCTAAAGGTTGCTTAGCGTCGATCTGAGCGTCATTAATCGCTAGCGCGTGGGATGCCGACGACGTAAACGAGTCGGGCTTAACGTCGATTGTTAGGCCCGACTCCATAGCTTCACGCCAGATCGTGCGATAGCGAATGATGCTGTTCCGGGATCGGAGACCCACTAGGCCCATCTCCGCGAACTCGCTTACCGTCAAAAGTGTTGACTTCTGAGCACTTTTGCTTGGCCGTCCACCGCCAGTGTCATAGGTAAACGCCCAAATTATTGCGGCCCGCTCCCACTCGCCAGCCGTCACTAACCGACCAATCGACGTCAACTCTGACACGGCCCGCATCAATAGACTTGGGAACAGTTGCTAATCCTTAAGATTTGTGGGGTCGCCCTCTGCTAATCGAGGTCGTCAACAGACGGTTACTAAGATGATAAATGACACCCTAACGAAAGACTTAGAAAGTCTTAGCTGATCCGAAAAAATGTTTGGAGCCAATATCATGCCCGAGAACGACGAATGGATGACCGCCCGCCAAGTCGCCACCGAACTCAATGTCGCCTACAACACGGTGCTGCGTTGGATCAAACGCGGCGACCTCGTAGGCGAAAGGATCGGCCCACGCGTGTATCGAATCCGTCGATCCTCGCTAAACGCATTGGCACGTTAACAGGTCAACGAAACATTCTTAGTCTTCCCGGATCTGCAAATGGGAGTATAAGCGGAATCGGGAGGAAACCCCAGGGTTGAGCGCGCCTAACCACACCGCAGGGCTGCGCTCCTCTGGGGTTTTACACTTCGGTAGGAGGCTTATGAGGGTTTGCAGCGAATCAGGTTGTGAACGGCAAGCCACGAGGCGCTACCTCTGCCAACCGCATTACCGACGCCGTCTGAAATCTAACGACCTCCCGCCCAAGATGCCTAACCGCTTCATCGTTGAGGCTACGCAGCTTTATGACGAGCTAAAGGCGATCCAAGACGCGAAGGTTGAAGAGTTTGCTATCGGGTATGCCAAGGAAAGGCGTCTGTACTTCTCTGAGGTTGAGCCTGCTATTCGACTGGCAGATTGCCTTAAGGCCGTCGCTGACGAGTATCGGCAACGAGCCTTAGCTCTCTAACTGTCTGATTGCCCCGCTAAGCGAGTTTCGCACCTAACCCTATGTAGCTAGACCCTAACGCCCTATTTGGAGCGCACAATGCAAATGAACGACATTAAAGGGAATCCCATTGCAAGCCTACACATCGGTTACATACCTCACCTCCAAGAAGAACGCTTAGCGATTCAGCAAGGCGACTCCGTAATTGGAGTGCCCTTAGATTCCATCTATAAGGTGGCCGACACACTCGTTATGGTTGCCGAACTGTTGGAACGACGCGCAGACCCTACCAGACCACATGCCTAAACTGTTAAGGAACACACCTATGCCCGCAATAGCATTAAGCATAGACTTTGCGGTAAGCGCCAGCAGATCACAAACCCCACCCGTACACGTTAGCGTTCACCAATTCGGCAACGAAACACGCCTCACCCTAAGCCAAGCATCCTCGCTCGTAAGCCTGCCGGTAGAAGATGCCAAACGGCTGGTCGATGCAATCGTTAGGGCCGTTGATCGTGGCTAAATTGCAAGCTAACGCAAAAATTCAAGTTAGGCACAACAGGCTTAATAAGCGATACGTCGCGGAGATCATCGACTATCGCAAATCGTTAACGTTTGGATTTGAACCTTTGGAGGCCATAGAGGTAGCCGAGCAACTTATGGTGATTGCTGCCAACTATGAACAGCGGACTGTCATCGAAGCCGTCGACCGGATCTTTGACCAGATCGACAGTCAAAGCAGCGAGCTTGCCCGGTGACCACCACTACTCCCACGTTGGCTACCGTGGAACGACTTTCCGCCCGACTTGGGGTGTCACTTAATCCTGGAACAACGGATTATGCACGGGCAGAAGAGGCTTTGTGGTCGGCTTCTGCCCGTGCCCGGTCCATTGCGGAACGTGAATCACCTGATGATGCTTGGTCTGATGTAACGAAAGTCCCGGACGCAGTAGTTGACGTGGTGCTCAGTGCAGCATTGCGTATCTACCGCAACCCGGACCGTTACCTCATGAATCAGGCAGGCACCTATCAGGCCGCATTGTCGTCGTCGGACTTCGCGACCGGAAGCATATTCCTAAGCGGAGAAATAGTCGAGCTAAAGAAACATGCACGGCTTAATGTGGCAATCGTTAACACTTACCGCGACGACGACAAGCGTAACCCGCGATTCGATCTGAACGCTTACGTGTCAGACGGGATTGATCACGAGGGCGGCGACCCGTTCTATGTGGGCCTAGAGTTCACAGACCCTTTAACATACGGCTAAGCCCGCTACACAAGCGGCAATTAACGCCCATAAACGAGCATGGCTTGCTCAAACCAACCTAAAGGAAACCCTCATGGCTTTTGACACGACCTACTATCTTGCTGAACGACGAGCTATCGAAGAGATGACACCACACCTAGCGGCACTCGGACTCCTCAGCGACGACGAACAAGCGCAGGTGAAGGAACGGCTTGCGGCAACTCACCTCGCGGAGAAGACCTCCCGCGAACTCGATCACGACGCCCGACGCGTCGCTCAACAGATCGCCGCCGAACTCCCCGACAATCTGACCGCCGAACACATCCGGGACGCTGCGCTACGAGTACCTGACCAGACCGCTGTTGACCGCATCGTCGCGCACGTCTGGGTTAAGGCGCTCGATGAGGCTGCGGCTGTGGCATTCGCTCACAAAGCGGATCTCGCGGCGACGCTGAACCGAGAACTAGAGCAGATCGTGGCGGACTTCGCGAAACTGTCACCCAAGCTAGGTGGAGTTCACACCGCCGACGAGGCGATCAACGCGAACAAGGTTGGAGAGTGGCGTCGCGCTATTGAACTGGACGAACGCTACAGGTGGTTGCGTTCGGTCACCGATTCCGCGCAGATTCGGGGCTTGCTGCCTGAGCCGTCACCCTCCGATTCGGGGCCGTGGTGGCGATTCCGAATCCCCGACACCGACGAGACTGTGGCGTTGGCTGACGGAACGCGGGTCGGCAACCTTGCCGCCGAATTGGCCCGCCAACCCTACGTCCCGGCAACCACGGCAGAGGCACAAGCCACCGCCGACGCCTGGGAGCACGCGTGAGTTACCTGCGCAATGACGATTCGCTAACCGCAGTCATCGAGGCAGTCGATACCGACGCCACCCGTACCGGCGCGTTCATCGACAACGAAGTACACGCGTACGGCGGTGGGAAGCCTGAAATGTTTGGGTTTGGCGCCACCCAAGCCGAACGAGATGCGCAAGCGGCTACGGAGATTGTCGACCGGGTGCTCAGTGGTGGCACGGCACAACGCTGGGAAGGCCACTATCGCGACGGCGCGTGGACATGACCGCGAGCAAACAGCGCCCACGTGGACGCACCCACCAGCTCGCGAAACTGCACGCAATCCTGGAACGCCGACTGCGGGAACAAGGCCACATCATCTGCCACCTGTGCGGGCGACCCGTCAACGTCGCTCTAACAGACAGGGACGAATCATTGGAATGGGACCACCTGGTACCCGTGTCGGTCGACCCAGTACGCGCGGAATCGATCACGAACCTTGCGCCTGCGCACCGTCGCTGCAACCGCGAACGAGGCGATATGCCGCTAAACGAGTGGTGGAAACGCACAGCGACAGGCAGACCTGCGAGCAGGCGATGGCTTTAACGGTCGCGAACGCTGACAGCAAAAGGTGTGTTAACTGCCGTGTCACCAAGCCAGTCACCGAGTTTTCACAGGACCAAAGGCGCCGCGACAACCTCAAAGCTCAGTGCCGGACCTGTGACCGGGCACGCCTCCGCGCCGCATATGAGCAGCAGCACCCACATTGTCGACCCTACAGGCCGCAAAGAGGCGGACTGTGCGACGTGGAAGGCTGCCAAGATCGGCACAAGGCGCGCGGATTCTGCCGCAAACACTATCTACGGGTGCTTAAGCATGGCTCACCCGAGCCAACTACACCCCTTTAACGCAGCACATGCGTTCGAGTTTGGTGGACGTTCAGAGTTTCCGTGACACGACGAGAAACTTTGCGCGAAAAAGTTTACGAAACTGGGGGGGGGGTTAGGCGCTCCTTAAGCCCTTAAGGGGGCTTAGAGAGAGAAATCGCGCTGGGGCGGCAGGTGTCGACCATCTGTTCGAACAGGGGGTACCCCCCACCCTTAGCAACGTTTTAGGCTTGTGACCTGCATGTTTGTCGGGCGAAGTGGTGGTTCGGGTCGGCGGGCTTGGGCTTAGAAGTGTGAGGTGACGGATTTGGGTCGTCTAAACGAATGACAAGGGCTAAGGCTAAGTCGGTTAAGCGGTCGGGTGCAGGTGTTCGGGGGGTGTCCGCTTAGGTGAACGTTAACTAGAGGGGTTGAGTGTGTTAGGTGCTGTGACGCATGTCGGATTAACCGGGCCAGCCGTGAGTGTTCCGAGTATGGGGATGGTGAAGCGTATTCGGCGGGCACGTAAGGCTGCTGGTGGTGCGTATGCTGATGCGCTTGTGCAGGAGTACCTGATTAATCCGTGGCTTAACCGTGTGGGTGTCGGGGTTTCTGCTGTCGATGTGGATGCTTGGGTTCGCGTGTTTGAGGCAGTCGGCTATTCGCACAATGGGGTTGTGGATGAGAAGCAACGTCCTCGCGAAGCGTTAACTTTGTTTCGGGGTGCTCGTGATGAGGATTGTTACGGGTTGTCGTGGACCGATTCGCTTGAGTTTGCTGAATGGTTTGCTGAGCGTGCCGATGATGGTCGGGTGTGGTCGGTCGTGGTTCCGTCAGATCGTTTGTTGGCGTGGATTGGTGGGCAGTTTGGTGACAGTCAGGTTGCGGGTGGCGAGTTTGTTGCTGATGTGCGTGGTTTGTCTGTTGAGGTGGTGCGGTAGGTGTGTGGCGTGTTAGCTGCCCCCTTGGTCTTCGGGCTGAGGGGGCGCTTTCGTCGTATGAGCATGGGTCGGCACAGTTGAAGTGCGCAGTGTCAGTCACTTCCGTCGTTGTGCTGGGAGAACTGCGCTACGTCTTCAGGGAAGGCTGATTTGACATTGTTATCGATGGAGATTGAGACGGTGTCGCGCTGGCCCGGTCGAGATGCCAATGCGGCATGGAACTGCTGAAGCGATGCAGCGTTGAGCGGCGGTGTCGAGATTTGCTCGGGTTCGTAGTTGTTGAATCGACGCCAGCGCCGTCCGTGGCGGTCTGAATACTCGTAGAGCACAGAGACCGGGGGAAGTGAATCAAGGCCTAGGTTCGGCACCGGCACTACCCATCCTGAAGTGACAAAATCCCCAGGTCCGAGAAGCTCGAATCGTGCTTCTGCGGCGTCTTTGAAATAGTCTCGGATCGTTTGCTGGCATCCGTAGGGGCCGTGTGCGACGCCGAGGATTTGAATGTCACTGAAAGCATCGCTAGTGCTTGCGTTCCGGAGGACAATTCGAGTTGTGGCGTAGTTGTCGCCAGGCCCATGCGCGTATGCGCTGCCTCCGCGTCGTGTCACAACCAGTAGACGCGCGGGCGCAATCTCGTCGTCTTCTCTGTTTCGGACAGCCCGCCGATAGGTGAGGACAGCAACGGCAACGCCTCCTACTGCGATAAGGCTGAAGAGTGCGCTTAGCCATGCTGGTGCGCTGCCCATGTCGATGCGGGTGTGGAAGCGGCGGGTGGCGGCGCTTGTGAGGAGCACTACGACGACCAGGAGCACAGCCGCGCTAAGGCTCACTGCGACGGCTTGTGTGCTGGTGGTTGGTCTGTGACGCATGGCGGGATTATGCCTGCTGCGTCTCATCGCGCTCTGGTGGTGGGTACATGCGTGCCCACTTGGCGACCGTCTGGTGTAGCCGGTTCGGGCATTTGGCATTTCGAATGTGGCTGCGCGGGATATTCGCCTGTGCCTCATACAGTGCGATTGCGCACTCGGTCATGTTGACCGCTGCTGCGAGGCAGTCCGCAGTCATTGACATGATGTTGCGTTCGTCGCCCAGATAGTCGCGAATCCACTTCATGCCGTGTCCTGCGCTTGATCCGAGGTTGTAGGCGACCTTCATGCCGTGCGTGAGGTCGCGTTCGCGGATCTCACCGTTGTCGTGTGGTGGCACGTTGGCTCTAATCCAATCGGCTGCGTCGGCAACGATGACTCGATATTGGATTCCTTTTAGCCCCGCAACCCCGTTCAGATATTTCCGCCGTTCCTCGAACTCTTCCTTGTGGCTTATAAAGCCGCTGTAGTCGGCGTTGCTGAGCCGATTGCTGCCTGTGTGGATGGTCGTGTCGAGAAGCCCAACAAAGTAGCTTTGCTGGAGGAGTTCGTACTTTGAGAGTGCGAGGCATCGTGCGCGCCGTTCGTCTCGTTCGGTGGGTGACAGCATCCAGATTGTCTGCGCAGCGGATTCAAGGGCAGAACGGCACAAAGTCAAGGTTGCAACGGTGTGGAGGTTGTGCGAGTCGCGTCGGTTAAGGGTGGTCTCGCTAGCGACTGAGAGCGCATCGGTTGCCGCCATTGCCGGATAGAGCGCGGTGCTGCTGACAAGGTTCTTCATGTTGAGTTCAGGTGCGAATCCGTCGTCATCGGCGTGCAGGCTGCTGCCGACTGCTGCGCGTGACTGCGCTAGGCCCCACGGCTGGAGTTGGAGTCCGCGTTTAGCGCGGGAGTCGATTCGCCTCGATACGTCGGTGATTCCCGCTCGCGATTCTTGCTGGGGTGTGACTGGTGGGCGCTTTGCCTTCATGTGTGCAGATGATGCCGCACGTGACTGACACAACCGTCTTGTTTACTGCGCGGGCCACCCTGCGGGCGGACTGGTGCCGGTGTCGATCCCTCACACCGTCGACCCACGAATCCATAGCCGCATATCGCATCTGCGCAACGCCGAATCGCCACCTGACCCTGAGGGTAGGCGGGACCGCTATTGCACCTGCTCGCGATTCGCGACGTCGTGGGAGGTGGCCCTAGAGCACGGCTAGGGACAGGGCTACGTGCTGACCGCTGGTTTACGTCGGGCTGGTCGATGACGACGGGCACACTCGGTGAATGGTCGATGTGCTCGTGCCCTTAGCGGAGTCGAACCGCTATCAAGACCGTCAGGGCTGCCCTGTTCGGGGCTGAGAACGATGCAGGCGCAGTGGAATTGCGCGCTACCGGGTGACTGTGGGTGTCGGCTCTAGATCGGTCCACACGTCTCGTGCGTTGATCAACGCGACGATCAGGGCATCCAACTGTGAGCGGTCCCGAATCTCGTCAATGTTCGACGGGTTGCTGATGATGACGACGGGGCCGTCGACATGATCGGTGACCGGGTGGACAGCGGTTGACACGGTCACGGTGAGGTCGTAGTCGGGGCCGTTGGCGATGTGCTCGGACCACTCGTGGATCTGGTAGCCGTCGCGTTCAGGTTCGTGCACGTGTAGCGGGGTGAGGGTCATGCGCTGCGCCTCATGTGTGCGAGAGCATCGGCAAGTGCTGTCCGGTAGCCGCCGTCGTAAGCGGGATCGTCATCGGGATCTGGGGTCGATCTGAGCATCCTTGGCACGAGGATTGACAGCATGGGACCGGGGAGGCTGGCGAGGTCGTTGGAGGCTTTTGTGTAGCCGCGAAGCCATAGGTCGGCGCGTGCTGTGGTCATTGCTCGCACCCGTCAGTTCCGGGGGTGTCGGCGTGTCGGCGGGTGCCTACATAGTCGTTGGCATCCCATCCGTCGTAGACGGTTTCGAGGGTGTCGGAGATGTGGCGGTTGAGGTAGCCGTGTTCGGTGCTGTGTTTCACGAGGCGTACCAGCCGATGGCGAGGCAGATGCGCATTGCGGTGAGCGGGACGAGGTAGACGAGGGCTGCACAGACAATCACAGCGGCGTAATAGCGGGGCAACGGAAGACTCCTGTTCACGAAAACTGTTGTCGTGAACGGTCTTTGGTCCCCCCGGCAGGACTCGAACCTGCGACCTCGGAATTAGAAGTTCCTTGCTCTATCCATCTGAGCTACGGAGGGTGGTGCTACACAAAATGCAACACATTTGTGTGTCTTCGCAGTTCAGGCCGGATACTCAAGGGATTAGAAGGCCCTTGCTCTATCCACCTGAGCTACGGAGGCGAAACCGACACGGAGAGTGTACGGCAGGGGGCCGGGTGTCTTGACGGCGCCCGTATCCACAGGCGGAGTCCTGTCCACAGCTTGGTCTCGCGCCCGCTGTCGGGGGCGTGTTCTGCGGAATGCTCACGGGCAGCCATCTCAGCCCGAGTTGCGAACTCGGTGTCTGCACTCCGATGGCACCTCACGGCAGGAGCGGAGCAATGTACGAAACCTATTCGACGATCGTGGGGCGAGTGATCTCCGACCCCCGGCGCAACCGCATGGCAAACGGCGATGAGGTGATCTCGTTCCGCATGGCCAGCAACACGCGTCGACGGGATCGCGCAACGGGGGAGTGGGTCGACGGGAACAGTCTGTTCCTGACCGTCTCATGCTGGCGGCGGCTGGTGGCGGGCGTCGCGTCTGCGATCGAGAAGGGTCGGCCCGTGATCGTGCACGGGGCGATACACACGAACACCTACACGACGAGCGACGGCGAATCCCGCACGGAGTTGGAGATGATCGCCGACTCCGTCGGCCTCGATCTCGCACGCTGCGTCGTCGAGTATCGCGGTCGTGCCGATTCCCCGGCGCCCCGGCCCGCGGATGCACAAGCGGCAGGCGTCGACTCCACAGGCGACGCCACAGGCGCTGCGGCGTGACCGACCTCCCGCCACGGTGAACGCCGGAGGGGTGCGTTCACCGTGGCGGGACCCGTCATGCGGCGATAACGTCTGCGGCGCAACGGAATCCGAGGTGCGACGTGGCCGAGTCGTCGGATTGCGGAGAGCGGGCGGCGGGTCGGTAGCGTCGGCAGTACTGCGGTGAGCACAGGTGCGAACCGCCCTTCGTGACACGCGTGACCTGTGGAGATGTGGTGGGCGCCAAGAGGTCCGGCCGACCGTCGGGGGAGACGGTCGCAAGATCGGGCGGGACGTGGCGCGGAGCGAAGACGTCCGACGTGCGTTCCCACACGTTGCCGATCATGTCGAGAAGTCCGAAACCGTTGGGCGGATAACTCCCGATCCTCGACGTTCCGCTCCAGCCGTCGCTCGCGTAGGGGAAGTCGCCGATCCACGTGTTGGCGAGAATCTCACCCTCGGGATGCAACTCGTCGCCCCACGCGTACTCGTGTCCGTCGAGTCCGCCACGCGCGGCGTACTCCCACTCGGCCTCGGTGGGGAGCCGACGTCCGGCCCACGCGGCGTAGGCCACAGCGTCGGCGTAGGCGATCTGGGTGACGGGGTGGTCGCCGTGCCCGACGAGGTCGGTCGCCGGCCCGAGCGGGTGACGCCACGACGCTCCCGGCTGCCATCGCCACCACGCTCGCCAGTCGGTGAGGTCGACCGGACCCGCTGTCGGGGTGAAGACGAGGGCACCCGGAACGAGCATCGTCGGGTCGGCGCCGGGGAAATCGGCAGGGTCGATCTCGCGTTCGGCAACGGTCACATACCCGGTGGCGCTGACGAACGCCGCGAACTGCGCATTGGTCACCGGATGCCGTTCGATCGCGAAAGCGCGGATGCGTCGCTGATGTGCGGGACGTTCCTCGGGGTAGAAGCGATCCGAACCCATACAGAAGACGCCGCCGGTGAGCTCGACGAGCTCGGTCAGCGGCGCGGAGGCGGTCACACTCTCGATGGTGCCAGTGATCGCGTTCGCACGTCTGCAAGGACCGCGGCGCCAGGTCTGCGGGCGGGCGGCGCCGACTCGATCGCGGCCATGTGGGAGAGTGTCGCGCCACGTCGATAGAGTGGTACGCGACGTTGCGCCGAGAGCCTGCCGTGTCGCCGGAGTGCGACACCCCGCATGCACTCTCCGGTATCGGAGCTCGAGCGCAGGTGACCACAAAACCGCAGGTGAGGACATTACGTGGCTGGCGAGTTTATTTACACGATGAAGAAGGTGCGCAAGGCGCACGGTGACAAGGTCATTCTCGACGACGTCACCATGTCCTTCTACCCGGGCGCCAAGATCGGCGTCGTCGGACCCAACGGTGCCGGTAAGTCGTCGATCCTCAAGATCATGGCGGGGATCGACCAGCCGTCCAACGGCGAGGCTTTCCTCGACCCGGAGGCCACCGTCGGCATTCTGCTGCAGGAGCCGCCCCTCAACGAGGAGAAGACGGTCAAGCAGAACGTCGAGGAGGGGATGGGCGAGATCAAGCAGAAGCTCGACCGCTTCAACGAGATCGCCGAGCTGCTCGCCACCGACTACTCCGACGAACTCATGGAGGAGATGGGCAAGCTCCAAGAGGACCTCGACAACGCCGACGCCTGGGATCTCGACTCGCAGATCGACCAGGCCATGGACGCACTGCGCTGCCCTCCCGGCGATTCACCGGTCACCCACCTGTCCGGTGGTGAGCGCCGCCGCGTCGCGTTGTGCAAGCTGCTGCTGTCCAAGCCCGACCTGCTGCTGCTCGACGAGCCGACCAACCACCTCGACGCCGAGAGCGTGCTGTGGCTCGAGCAGTTCCTGGCGTCGTACCCCGGCGCAGTCCTCGCGGTGACACACGACCGCTACTTCCTCGACCACGTGGCCGAATGGATCTGCGAGGTCGACCGCGGCAAGCTGCACCCGTACGAGGGCAACTACTCCACTTACCTGGAGAAGAAGGCCGAGCGCCTCGAGGTCCAGGGCAAGAAGGACCAGAAGCTGCAGAAGCGCCTCAAGGAAGAGCTCGCCTGGGTCCGTTCGGGTGCCAAGGCCCGTCAGACGAAGAACAAGGCACGCCTCTCGCGGTACGAGGAGATGGCGGCGGAGGCCGAGAAGACGCGCAAGCTCGATTTCGAGGAGATCCAGATCCCGACGCCACCGCGTCTGGGTGATGTGGTGGTCGAGGTCGCCAACCTCGACAAGGGCTTCGACGGTCGCGTGCTGATCAAGGATCTGTCATTCACGTTGCCGCGCAACGGAATCGTCGGTGTCATCGGACCCAACGGTGTCGGTAAGACGACGCTGTTCAAGACCATCGTCGGACTCGAGGAGCCCGACTCGGGTTCGGTCAAGGTCGGCGACACGGTCAAGCTCAGCTACGTCGACCAGAATCGCACCAACATCGACCCCAAGAAGAACGTGTGGGAGGTCGTCTCCGACGGCAACGACTACATCGAGGTCGGCCAGAACGAGATGCCCTCGCGTGCCTACGTCAGCGCATTCGGGTTCAAGGGTCCCGACCAGCAGAAGCGGGCCGAGGTGCTCTCCGGTGGTGAGCGTAACCGTCTCAACCTGGCGCTGACCCTCAAAGAGGGCGGCAACCTGATCCTGCTCGACGAGCCGACCAACGACCTCGACGTCGAAACCCTCGGCTCGCTCGAGAACGCTCTGGAGTCGTTCCCCGGCTGTGCCGTGGTGATCAGCCACGACCGGTGGTTCCTCGACCGGACCTGTACCCACATTCTGGCGTGGGAGGGCAATGTCGAAGAGGGACAATGGTTCTGGTTCGAAGGCAACTTCGAGGCGTATGAGGCGAACAAGGTCGACCGGCTCGGACCCGACGCCGCGCGTCCGCACCGGGTTACTCACCGGAAACTCACTCGCGACTGAATCGCGTCACTACCATCGCGGTAGGGCTCGAATCGGAGATCATCTCCCAATCTCCTTGAAGTGAAGGTGAGTGCGTTGTCTCAAGAGAGTGCTCTGTTGCCTGCGGCGGTCAGCTGCTATCTCAACGCGAGCAACCCTCCGGGCGACGCGCACCACCCGACGACGGGTTCGGGAGGTGGTCTCACCGACGCGACCGACCTCGACGCGATCGACGACGCCGATCTGAACCGCGTTCGTCGACACGTCGGGTTGGCGTCGACGCGATCAGCCGGGCAGTGCCTGGTCGACGTGAGCTCGGGACCGTCGGGAACCGAGATCGTCGTCGTCAACGACGACATGCCACTGCTGGTCGAAGCGGTGCTGACGGTTGTCGAGGCGCACGGACTGACCGTGAGCCGCATCGACCACCCGGTGATGGCGGTGGCGCGCGACGAGGCAGGCACGCTCAGCGACATCGGCGCCGGACCAGACCGCACAACCGAGTCGTGGATCTACGTGGTCGCGATGTCGGCGAAGGGTGAAGTCGACACCGAGGCCTTGCGTACCGAACTCGTCGACGTCATCGCCCGTGTGGCCGACGTCGACCGCGACGCGGTGGATATGCGCGGCCGCCTGTCGACATGCGGTGCCGATTGCGCCGTCGCCCCGACCACCGCGGAGTCGGGTATCGCCGCGGTCGACCGCTACGAGTATTCGCGCCTACTCGACTGGTTCGCGGGTAACCACTTCGTGCCACTCGGTTACCGCAGGGTGGGCGTCGACGGCGCGGTCTCCGACGGGCGGGGTCTGTGGCGAGGCGACTCACTCCTCGACCTCACCGGGGCGCGCGACTTCGGAGTGCTCACGCAGCGGCCGCTGCTGCCGCGGGTCTCGCGGGTTTATCTCGAAACGGGCGTGCAGCGTTCGAACTATCCGATCCTGATCCAGATTCCCGAATTCGACGCCGCCGGAACGCATGTGGGCGAACATCGCTTCCTCGGCACCTTCACGTCCTCGGGCCTGCACCAGACGATCCTCGACGTGCCCGTACTGCGTGGCAAAGTGCACGAGGTGATCCGCCGGGCAGGCGTCGACGAGGATTCGTTCGCCGGTCAGTCGATGATCGAACTGCTGCAGAACTATCCGCTCGTGGAGATGTTCGCGTCGTCGGATGCCGAGTTGAGCCGACGGATCGCCGAGATGCTCGACGCCGTCGCCACGCGAACCCTGCGCGCGTTCGTCCGCGTGAATCCGCAGGGCAGTACCGCGACCGCGCTCATCTATCTACCTCGCGACAGATACAACACGCAGAACCGGTTGGCGCTGCAGAACGTCGTCTCAGAGCAACTGCAAGGCACGGCGCTCGAGTACTCGGCTCGGGTCAGCGAGATGCCCCTCGCGCAACTACAGGTGATGGTCCGCGTCGACGAATCGGATGCTGCACGACGCGGGTCCTTCGACATCGGAACTCCCGAACAGAGCGCCATCCAGCACGAACTCGCACGGGCCATTCGGACGTGGGACGAGCGGTTTCGGGAGGCGGCAGGCGGACTCGACGCGTCGTCGGCCCGACTTCCCATCGGCGGCGTGGACGCCGTGCTGCGACTACTTCCTGCGCTGCCCGACGACTACAAGGACCAGCGCGAACCGTCGGACGCCGTCGCCGACCTCATCCGAGTCGCCGATCTCGACGTCGGGGGAATCGCCGTCACGCTGGGGCAGACCGCCACCGAGCCCGGGGCACCGTGGAAGTTCACGTTGTATCTGTGCGGCGTCGCAGCCACATTGACCGACGTGCTGCCGGTGCTTCACAGCCTCGGCCTCGATGTCGTCGACGAGCATCCGTACCGTCTGGTGCGGCCGGACGGGCAGGTCTGCCACGTCTACGAATTCAGTGTCGCGTTGGCCGATGGGATGTCGTTGGATCTCGACTCGGCCGACGACCTCGACGACCGGTTCACCGACGCGTTCGTCCAGATCTGGCGGCAGCGTGCGGAGGTCGACGCCTACAACGAACTCATCATCAGGTGTGGTCTCGAGTGGCGCTCCGCGGCGATGCTCCGCGCGTATGGCCGGTACCTACGCCAGTGTGGCTTCTCCTACAGCAACACTCTGGTTGCGCACACGCTCGGCGAGTATCGCGATGTCACGCGGGGACTGGTGGCGTTGTTCGAGGCGTCGTTCGACCCCGATCACGCCGACGAACAGCGCCGTGACCGCGCGGCAGCCGCGCTCAGCGACGACATCGGCAAGGTTCTCGGACTCGAAGCCGACCGCATCGTTTCGGCGTTCTCGGCCGTCATCGGAGCGACGTCGCGCACGAATTTCTACGTCCGCGACGACGACGGCGACCGACCGGTGATGTCGTTCAAGTTGCGACCCAGAGAGATTCCGCAAACTCCCGAACCGCGGCCACTGCACGAGATCTTCGTGTACTCGCCGCGTGTCGAAGGGGTCCACCTGCGTTTCGGTGCCGTTGCCCGCGGCGGGCTGCGGTGGTCGGATCGACGCGAGGACTTCCGCACCGAGATCCTGGGTCTGGTCAAGGCTCAGGCCGTCAAGAACGCGGTGATCGTTCCCGTCGGCGCCAAGGGCGGTTTCGTGGTGAAGCGGCCGCCGGCGCCGACAGGCGACACCGCAGCAGACCGAGATGCCACGCGCGCGGAAGGCATTGCGCGGTACCGCGACTTCATCTCCGGCCTGCTCGACGTCACAGACAATCTCGACCGACACACCGGTGCTGTCATCCCCGCGAAGTCGGTGGTCCGCAGAGACGGCGACGACACCTACCTCGTCGTCGCTGCCGACAAGGGCACGGCCACCTTCTCCGATATCGCCAATGATGTTGCAGCCCAGTACGATTTCTGGCTCGGGGATGCGTTCGCCTCGGGTGGCTCGGCCGGCTACGACCACAAGGCGATGGGCATCACCGCGCGAGGCGCGTGGGAATCGGTCAAGCGTCATTTCCGGGAGATGGGCGTCGACACACAGTCGCAGGACTTCACCGTCGCGGGTATCGGCGACATGAGCGGCGACGTGTTCGGCAACGGCATGCTGTTGTCGCAGCACATTCGTCTCGTCGCGGCGTTCGATCACCGGCACGTGTTCGTCGATCCGAATCCGGACGCCGCGTCGTCGTATACCGAACGCGCACGGCTCTTCTCGTTGCCGCGCTCGTCTTGGGCCGACTACGACACCGCGCTGATCAGTGAGGGTGGCGGCGTCTGGTCGAGGGAGACCAAGTCGATCCCGATCAGCGAACAGATGCGCACGGCACTCGGACTCGAGGTGGGCGTCGATGCGTTGTCGCCACCGGAACTGATACACGCGATCCTGCTCGCACCGGTCGACCTGCTGTGGAACGGCGGCATCGGCACGTACATCAAGTCGTCCTCCGAATCCGACGCGCAGGTGGGGGACAAGGCAAACGACGCGATCCGCGTCGACGGAGATCAGTTGCGCGCCAAGGTCGTCGGCGAAGGCGGCAACCTCGGCGTGACCGAACGCGGTCGGATCGAGTTCGACCTCGCAGGTGGACGCATCAACACCGACGCGATGGACAACTCGGCGGGCGTCGATTGTTCCGACCACGAGGTCAACATCAAGATCCTGCTCGACTCTGCGGTCTCGACCGGGCAACTCGTGGCTGCCGACCGTGATCCACTGCTCGAGTCGATGACCGACGAGGTCGGCGATCTGGTGCTGGCCGACAACGTGTCACAGAACTCCGAGCTCGGTTTCTGTCGCGCCTACTCGCTCGATCGCGTCGATGTGCACGCACGCCTGCTCCACGAGATCGCCTCGCACGGAGTCGATTTGACTCTGGAGGCATTGCCGACACCGCAGCAGTTGATCAAACGCCTGCATTCGGACGTACACCGCGGGCTCACCTCGCCGGAACTCGCGACGCTGATGTCGCACGTGAAGCTGATCGCCAAGGACGACCTCCTGGGAGGTGACCTGCCCGAGAACGATGTGTTCGAGGGTCTGCTCGCCGAGTACTTCCCGCTTCCGCTGCGCGAACGATTCGCGGACGGGATACGCGCGCACCGACTGCATCGCGAGATCGTCACCACCGTCCTCGTCAACGAGGTCGTCGACCGGGCGGGCATCACGCACCTGTTCCGGCTAGGAGAATCGACGGGCTCGACAACCGAGGAGGCCGTGCGGGCCTACGTGGTGGCCGACAGGGTCTTCGGTCTGTCGGACCTCTTCGCGCGCATCCTGCATGCCGACGCTCCGGTGGAGGCCATCGACGAGATGATGCTCTACGAGCGGCGGCTGCTGTTCCGGGCGTCGAGATGGCTGCTGGCGTTTCGTCCGCAGCCGCTCGCCATGGCGGCGGAGATCACCCGTTACACCGAGCAGGTGGCTGAGCTCACCGCACTGATCGACAGTTGGTTCGGTGCGCAGTCGGCCGCCGACGTCGAGCGGCGCGTCGAGCACTACCGCGCGCTCGGTGTGGAGACCGACCTCGCCCACGACGTCGCGATCAGCCTCCACCGGTTCTGCCTGCTCGACATCGTCGACGCCGCGGAGATCGCCGACCGCGATCCCGTCGAGGTCGGCGAACTGTACTTCGCGATCATGGAGCACTTCGGACTCGAGGAACTGCTCACCGCGGTCTCCACCCTCGAATACGGTGACCGCTGGCATGCGTTGGCGCGCTTGGCTCTTCGCGACGACATGCACGGCGCGCTGCGCGCCCTCACGCTGACGATCCTGCAGAGCAGCGAACCCGACGAGAGCGCGGCGGAGAAGATCTCCGAGTGGGAGTCGTCGCATTCGTCGCGGCTGTCGCGGGTCCGCACGATGCTCGCCGACATCGAGCAGGGTCCCGAACTCGACCTCGCGACGCTGTCGGTTGCCGCGCGGCAGTTGCGCAGCCTCATCAGGTGACGAACCTCTTCAGTTGACGACCATCGGCCCTCTTCACGGGGAGGTGTCGCGAACGAAAGGACAGTCGTGCTCTACGAGGACGAGGGAGTCAGGACCGACGCCGGTTACGTGGTCAAGGTTCCCGTCCGCTGGTCGGACATGGATGTGTTCGCGCACATCAACCACGCGCGCATGGTGACACTCATCGAAGAGGCTCGGATTCCCTGGCTCTTCTACGACGGGCGACCCACCGCAGACCTGCGTCGGGGTTGTGTCGTCGCGGACCTGCACGTCAAATACCGCCAACAGGTTCGGCACGACGAGGGGCCGATCGTCGTGACCATGTTCGTGGAGAAGGTACGTGCCGTCGACTTCGTCGTCGGATACGAGGTGCGTCCAGACGCCGCGTCGCCCACCGACAAACCCGCTGTCACCGCGACCACCCAACTCGTCGCCTTCGACGTCGACGCTCAGCGGCTGCGACGACTCACCCCGGACGAGCGCGAGTACCTGGAGAGTTTTCGCCGCACGTCGGGCACCGGCGCGTGACGGAGCTGCCCGAGCGGTTCGTCGTCGCGGGAAGTCCCGACGACCGCGGGGACGCATTGGCCTTCCTGTCGCGCGCCATACGCCTCGACGAGGCCGCGGTGATCAGAGTGGTGCAACGGTCCGATGGGCTACTCGCGCTGTGGGCCCATACCGGTTTCGACGTACTGGTCACGAGGTCGATCTTCGGCAGCGTGGCACCGTCGGACATCGTCGTCGACGCCGACACACTCCGCAGTCGGCTGAGCGACGGTACGGCGGGTGTGCCGGTCGAGCCGGGAATGTCACTCGACTCCGCGTGGCGTGGTGCGCTGCCGCTGCGCAGCGGCTACCGGCACCTCGACGATGTCCCCGCGCGGACGGTCGTCGAGTTGACGCGCGAGGGAGCGCGCCTTGCCCGCGAGGAGGGCAGCAACTTCGGGCCCGCTACCGGCCTCCTCGACCAAGGCGTACTCGACGTCTCGTCCGCCGACGGGGCACTGAACGCCACGGTCTCACTGCGATCGTTGTTCGCGCTCACCGCAATGGGTTTCGTGCGCGATGCCGACGGCCACGAGGTGACCGAGACGTCGCCGATCGACGCCATAGGCGCCACCGAGCCTGTACGCGTGCGTATTTCGGCAGCGTGGATTCGGATCGACGCGCGCTACGGTTCGGTGTACCAGCGCAGGCACCGCGACCTCGACGTCACGGTTATCTAGCGGCCCTCAGACGAGCCATGCGGCGGCGTTGGGTGCCAACATGCCGTCGACGAGTGGTGCGCTCGTCAGGATCAGGTCTCCCGGGGGTAGCCCGACCGGTTCGCTCGTCGTGTTCAGCGCGCACACCAGGTGTCCCTCGGAGCGTCGGAATGCCAGGCATCCCGTGGGTGCGCCGTACCATTCGATGCCATCGCCTGCGAATTCGTCACGCTCATAACGCAATTCGATGGCCGTGCGGTACAGCGACAGCGTCGAGTTCATGTCTTCGAGCTCGGCCTCGACGGTGTACTCCGCCCACGATTCCGGAATCGGAAGCCACGTTTGCGGGTTCGTCGAGAAACCGAACGGCGGCTCGGAGCCTTCCCACGGCAGGGGTACCCGGGATGCGTCCCGCCCGCGTTCGGTGTGCCCGGAGCGTTCCCACACCGGATCCTGCAGAGCGTCGTCGGGAAGGTCGGCATTGGGGACGCCGAGTTCTGCGCCGTTGTAGATGAATATCGAACCGGGGAGCGCGAACTCGACGAGCGCCATCGCCCGCGCCCGTGCAGTCCCCAGCTCGACGTCGACGTGGGGCGTCTGCTCGGCTCGTTCTGTCTCGACGTCTTCTGTCCCGCTGTCTTGAGTCTCGGTGTCCGGAGTCTCGGCGTCGAGTGTCTCGCCGGCCGAAGTCTCGGCGTCGGGAGTCTCGTCGTCGAGTGTCTCGCCGGCCGAAGTCTCGGTGTCTTGAGCCTCGGTGTCGGGAGTCTCGCTATCGGGGGTGTCGCTGTCGACGGTGTCGGTGTCGGGAGTCTCGCTGTCGGACGTCACGACGGCGGAACCGTAGCGCGTCACTTCGCGGTCGACGTCGTGATTCGACAACGTCCAGGTGGGTGTTCCGCCAACGCTCTGCACCGCGTCGAGCGAGTTCTCGATGGCGTCGCGGATGGAGTCGGCGTCGAACGGCGCTTTGGCGAGTCTGAAGTTGAAACCCAGATGCAGTTCGTCCGGGCGCAGGTACTCCGCGAATCGCTCGTTGTCGTCGACCCAGATCTCACCGACGTTCGCGGCGCCGGGGTAGTCGTCGATGACAGCGCGGATCTTTCGGTGGATGTCGTGCACCGCGTAGTTGTTGAACCTGGGGTCGTCGTCGCGGTTGACCAGGAGTCCTGCGGCCTCGACGTCCATGTCGGGAAGGTCGGCGGGTTTGGCCATACCGTGTGCGACGTCGATGCGGAAGCCGTCGACGCCGCGGTCGAGCCAGAAGCGCAACGTCTGCTCGAGGTCGTCGAACACCTCGGGGTTCTCCCAGTTCAGATCCGGTTGTTCGCGCGCGAAGATGTGCAGGTACCACTGGCCGGGTGTGCCGTCGGCTTCGGTGACGCGGTCCCACGCGGGGCCGCCGAAGATGCTGACCCAGTTGTTCGGCGGTTCGTCGCCGTTCTCTCCTCGCCCGTCACGGAAGATGTACCGCGCACGTTCGGGACTGCCCGGGCCGGCCGCCAGCGCGTCGATGAACCATTGGTGCTGGTCGCTGGTGTGGTTGGGGACGAGATCCATCGTCACTCGGATCTCGCGGTCGTGCGCCTCGGCGATCAGCTCGTCGAAGGTCGCGAGATCACCGAAGAGCGGATCGATGTCGCGTGGATCCGAGACGTCGTACCCGTGATCTGCCATGGGGGAGCGCATGATCGGGCTCAACCACAACGCGTCGACGCCGAGGAGTTCGAGGTAGCCGAGCTTGTCGATGACGCCTGCGAGGTCGCCGATGCCGTCGCCGTCGAGGTCGGAGAACGACCGGGGATAGATCTGATAGAAGATCGCCGAACGCCACCAGGTGTCGTCGGCTGGGTCGAGCTGGGTTGCAACTGCGGCGAACCCGTCTGCTTCGTCGACCCCTTCTGCTTCGATAACGCCGTCTGCTTCGATGACCCCGTCTGCCTCATGGACGCCGTCCGCCTCGGTGGCGTGCTGGTCGTCGACGCCCGACGCGTCGTCGTTGAGGTCGTCCGGTGTCTCGTCGCTCACCGCGACAATTCTGCCCTACCTGTGTTTTCCGGTAGAAGACCAGGTGGCATCGGCGCGTCGTGTCCGATCTGTCGGATTGGTGCCGGGCAGATCAGAAGGGTGAATTGACCATCGACTGGGCGGCCATCTCCATGTAGTCGACGAGCGCCTGGCGGTGTGGTGGGTCGAGGGTGTCGTCGTCGATCGACGCGATCGCGGTGTGCATGCAGCGCAGCCAGGCGTCGCGCTCGATCGGACCGATGGTGAACGGCTGATGGCGCATGCGCAGGCGGGGGTGGCCCCGTTCTTCGGAGTAGGTTCGCGGGCCTCCCCAGTACTGCTCGAGGAACATGCGGAGTCGACGCTCGGCCGGCCCGAGGTCTTCCTCGGGGTACATCGGCCGAAGGATCTCGTCGGCGGCGACCTCTCGATAGAAGACGCTGGTCAGCTTCTCGAAGGTCTCATGGCCACCGACCTCGTCGTAGAACGAACGATGAACCTGGGTGTTCGCCGGCTGGCCGCCGGCAGGGATGTTGCCGCTCACCCGACCCATTGTCCCCACCGTGCGCTGTGGTCTCAACATTGCTGTGAGAAGGCGGCTACGACAGCACTCTGCACGCGTCTACGACAGACCGTAGGGGTCGGTGCCCGAACGGCTGTGGTGTGGGCTAAATTGATCACACGACCTGTGCGGCGTGAGCGTGCATCGCGCGCTCACCGGCCGTGCGCAAGAGGGTTTATCGATCGGAAGGGTCTCATGGACAACTGGATCGCCTACATCGGAGTGCCGGTCACGGTCCTGGTGGTTATCTTCGCCCTGGCGTGCGTGGTCTCGATGGCATTCTCGAGTGGCGTCAAGTATCCCGAGCAGCAGGAATACACGCTCGACCAGAAGTGGGACCGCGGACCGCTGCTCTTCTCCGCAACGGAGATCGAATCTATTGCGTTGCCGCGTCACGCGGAACCGAACGATGTGGATGGAGGCTCGGCCAGTGCCAAGTGGTGAGATTTCGCAGACGACAAGCTCCGAAGGAACGTCAGAGGTCATCGCGGCCCCCGCGCTGCCCGTCGGCACGGTCATCACCAACAGCGGGCGCGTTTCGTCCACCCGCTTTCCCGGTCAGACCGCGACGACCCCTCCGTTCTCGCGCGACGAACTGATCGCACTCGACGACGCGATCCACGCCGCAACCGAGAAGGCGCTTGTGCGCTTCTCCGTGTACATCGGAGAGCTCGGAACCGACCCGGTGGCCGATGCGCGCAACGTGCTGCTCAAGGCAGCCCCCGAGCCCGCGTACGGCGCGCTGCTCGCGGTCTCGCCCAACACGCACGACGTCGTGGTGGTGTCGGGCAGTGAGGTCGCCGACCGCGTCAACGATCGCGTCGCCGACCTGGGCGTGACCGCCGCGATCGGCAGCTTCCGGCAGAACGAGCTCATCGACGGACTCATCTCCGCGCTGCACGTGATGGCGACCGCAGCAGCACCCATCTGAGCTGCAGCACCGAAGAACTTCAGCGGCCCGAAGAACTTCAGCCGCACCGAATAACCAACGAGAATGGCCCGGGAGCAATCCCGGGCCATTCTCGTATGTTGTTGCTGCGGTTCCTACTGTGCGACCAGATCTCTGGTGGCCGGTGCCTTCTCCGTGGAGACCTTCTCAGCCGGTACGGCGGTGGTCGCGTCCTCATTCGTCGCATCGGGTCGCGTGGGGGAGCTTCCCAGATGGTCGTCGACCATGTCGTTCTCGTCGAACGGATCGCGGCCGGACAGCACGTCGTCGACCCGATTCTTGTCGATGGTCCCTGTCCACGATCCGACGAGAATTGTCGCGACCGCGTTGCCCGAGAAGTTGGTGACCGCGCGAGCCTCGGACATGAAGCGGTCGATGCCCACGATCAGTCCGACTCCGTCCAGCATGGCCGGTTGGTGGGCCTGCAGGCCGCCGGCGAGAGTTGCCAGTCCGGCACCGCTGACGCCTGCGGCACCCTTCGAGGCGATGATCATGAAGACCAGCAGGCTGATCTGTGCTCCGATCGAGAGCGGTGCACCCATGGCATCTGCGATGAAGATCGACGCCATCGTCAGGTAGATGGCTGTTCCGTCGAGATTGAAGGAGTAGCCGGTCGGAACCACGACACCGACGGTGGACTTGTCGACACCGAGGTGCTCCATCTTGGCGATCAGTCGAGGCAGCGCCGATTCGGAGGACGAGGTGGCAAAGATCAACAGATACTCGCGGGCAAGGTAGCGGACGAGTCGGAAGATCGAGACGCCTGCGACCGACCGCAGGATCACTCCGAGGACGCCGAAGACGAACACGACGCATGTCACGTAGAACGCGATCATCAGGATCATCAGCTGTCCGACCGCGGCCCAGCCGGTCTGGCCCACAACGTTGGCGATCGCGCCGAATGCACCGATCGGGGCGAGCCACAGGATCATGCTGAGGATCTTGAACACGAGCTTCTGGATGTAGGCGACAGCCGCGAGGATCGGTTCACCGCTGGGCCCCATGGCCTGCAGTGCGAAGCCGACGAGAAGCGCGACGAACAGTGCCTGCAAGACGTTGCCCGAGGTGAGCGCCGACAGGAGTGACTCCGGGATGATCCCCTGGATGAATGCCATGAGTCCGCCGGATTCGTGGGCCTTGTCGGCCAATGCCGAACCCTTGTCCGCGGTCGCCGTGATGTTGAGGCCGTCGCCGGGCTTGATCAGGTTTCCGACGACGAGCCCGATCGCGAGTGCGATGGTCGACATCACCAGGAAGTAGACGAAGGCGAGTCCGCCGACCTTGCCGACCGTCGCGGCCTTTCTGACCGAGCCGATGCCGAGCACGATGGTGCAGAAGATGACCGGCGCGATCATCATCTTGATGAGGCTGACGAACATGGTGCCGAGTACCCCGAGGTCTTTGCCGACACCGGGAGCGATGATGCCTACCGCCACGCCTCCGACGACAGCGACGATGACCGCCACGTACAGCCAATGCGTCTTGTCGCGCTTCTTGGGGGGCGTTGCCGGCATCTCGTCGGTCGCCACCGCGCCGTCTGGGTGTCGTCGTCTCAGATTCATCGTGCTGTCCTTCCTGTGATGCAGGTCGACGTCTTCGAAGCGCACCCGCTGTGGAAGATTGTTGGGCAACACCGTGATGTGGGTCACCATTGAGTTCATTTCGTTCAGGCGATCACCGTGGTGAACTCGATGGCGATTGCCGTATGGGCGGTCGCGGAAGGATGGTGCGGACATGCTGCAGTGGCGTCCCCGGACACTCGCCGGTCAGGCTGTGGCGCTGCAGTTGGCTGTCGTCGTCGTGATCGTGGTGGCGGCGGCGGCCCTCGCCCTGCTCGATGCCCGGCTCGACGGGGTGCGCGCCGCGCGTGAACAGGTCACTTCTGTGGCGGTGAGCATTGCCGACGCACCGTCGACGGCCCGCGCGCTGGCGTCTCCCGACCCGACCGCGAGCCTGCAGCCGGTGACGGAGGAGATCCGCTCGGTCACCGGGCTGTCGTTCATCACGATCATGAACACAGAGGGTGTGCGCTATACGCACACCAGGCCCGCGCTCATCGGGCAGCGCTACCTGGGTTCCACCAGCCAGGCGCTTCGTGGGGAGGTCTACACCGAGACCTATACCGGGACGCTAGGCCCATCGATCCGTTCGATCGCACCGGTACGCAACGACGAGGGCGTGATCGTCGGGATGGTTGCTGTCGGGATCACGCAGGCCACGCTCACCGACGAGTGGCTGGACCAACTGCCGTTGATCGCGTCGATCGGTCTGGTGGCGATCGTCGCCGCCCTCGGCGGGCTCTGGCTCATCCGACGGCGGCTGTTGCGGCTCACAGGTGGTCTGGCGCCGGGAGAACTACGCGTCATGTACGACCATCACGACGCGGTGCTCCATTCGGTCAAGGAGGGGCTCGTGGTGATCGACGACGGCACGATCGCTTTGTGCAACGACGAGGCGCGTCGGTTGCTCGCAGGCGATCGTGGCGGTGATGTCGCTGAACTCGACGAGATGCCCGAATTCCTGCTCGGCACAGAGCCTCTCACCGACGTGCTGTACGTCGATCAGGGCCGGGTGCTCGTGGTCAATCGGGCCCCCGTGTCGACGCGACCTGGTTCGACCGTCGTCACGATCCGGGACAGGACCGAATTGTCGGCTGCCATAGGCGAATTGGATTCACTCTCGCGCTTCGCCGAAGCGCTCCGGTCGCAGGCGCACGAGTCGGCCAACCGGTTGCACACGATGGTCGCGCTGATCGAGACCGGCCACTCGGAGCGCGCCGCCGATCTCGCCACCGCCGATCTCGCCCTCTCGCAGCGACTGGTCGATCGCGTCTCGGACACGATCAGCGATCCCACCCTCAGCGCGTTGTTGCTCGGCAAGTCGGCCCAGGCAGCAGAACGCGGGATCTCGATGACGTTGACGGAGGAGTCCGCTCTGGACTCGGTCGAGACCTCTCCGTTGACCACCGACGAGATGATCACCATCGTCGGAAACCTGATCGACAACGCGTTGGACGCCTGCGATCCGGATGACCCGTGGGTGGAGGTCACAGTGGCATCGGCGGACGGATTCCTACGGATCGTCGTCGCCGACAGTGGTCCGGGTATGACCGATGATGAATTTGAAAGAGCGTGCAGCAGAGGATATTCGACGAAGTCCGGTGGCGATGCGCAGGGCAGGGGACTCGGCCTTGCCCTGGTGAGTCACGTGGTCAACCGACACGGCGGCACCCTGCGATCCGAGCACACATACGGCTCGGTCGTCACTGTCGAGATCCCGAGCGGAGAATAGCCATCGTGATACGCGTGATGATCGTCGACGACGAGCCGCTACTCGTGCAAGCGCACCGCGACTACCTCGCCCGCATCGGCGGGTTCGAGGTGGTGGCGACGGCGGGCACCGCGCAGGATGCGCACCGCGCGGCGAACGCGGCCGTGGCGGCGGGGGCACCTGTCGAACTCGTGCTGCTCGATCTGGGCCTGCCGGACGCGAGCGGTATCGACCTCGCGTCCGCGCTGTCGGGACTTCGGCCCGATCCCGACATCATCGCCATCACGGCTGCACGCGATCTGCCGACAGTTCGCCGAGCGGTGGCGCACGGCGCGCTGCTTTATCTGCTCAAACCGTTCTCGTACGCGGCTTTCGCCGAAAAGATCGAGCACTACCTGCGCTACCGCGAAACCGTCGCGGGCGACGGCGACGCCGTCAGCCAGCGAGACGTCGACCGTGCGCTTGCCGCGCTGCGCACCGCCGACCCCCGACGCGGCGCGCCCAAGGGCATGGCACCGGACACCACCGACGCCGTCGGAAGGGCGGTCCGCGATGCGCCCGACGGGCTGACCGCATCGGAAGTCGCTGCGCAGGTGGGCAGTTCGCGAGTCACCGCGTGGCGATACCTGGAGCGGCTCGCCGACGCCGGCACGGTGCGCAGGGTCACCGAGTACGGCGGGGCGGGCCGACCCCAGATTCGCTACACCTGGACGAGGTGACCTGTCACTCGGTTGTGAACTGTCACTCGGCGTCGAAACCTCGCGCGCGAAGCGAGCGCTCGACACCGGCGCGACCCTCGATGATCAACCGCTTGAGTGCTGTCGGGTGATCGTTGGAGAGGAACTCGTCGGCCTTCGCCAGCGCCTCGGGAGTGATCTCCCACGACGGATACAGACCGTTGACGACGGTCTGCGCCACCTCGCTCGATCGACGGCTCCAGATCTCCGGAACCGCGGCGAAGTACTTGTCGACGTACGGCGACAACAACTCCGCCTGGCCCGGACGGTCGAAACCTGCCACGACGGCTCGCGTGTAGATGTTGGAGAGCGTGTCGTCGTCGATCGCCTGCGACCACGCGTCGGCCTTCGCCTCCGCAAGCGGACGTGCGGCTCGCGCGGTGGCAGCCTGACGCGTACCCGCAGAGGTGTTGTCGCGCTTGGCCTCCGCGTCGATGACAGGTGTATTCGACGGGTCGCTGTCGATGGCGCCCGCAGTAGCCAGCGCGAGCACCAGCTTCCAGCGCAGATCGGTGTCGATGGTCAGGCCGGCGAGACCGTGGTCGGCGGGATCGTCGCCGTCGAGGAGCGCTCGGACCACCGCGATCTGTTCGTCGAACAGCTTTCCGGAGAGCAGGGTGTTGACGAACGCGAGCTGATGGTCGGAGCCCGACTCGGCCGCGCGGGCGAGTTCGAGGAGTCGGGAGCTGAAACGCGGCCAGCCGACGGTTGTGGCCCACTCCGGGTCGGCGTACGACTCGATCGCGGTTGTCGCCTGCAGCAGAACACGCTGCACCACACCGATTTCGGTCTCGGCGGCGATGCCGTGCTCGACGAGCGCGACAAAGTCGCGCGCCTTCATCTCCGCCTGGCGGGTCATCTCCCACGCGGCCGACCACACCAGCGTGCGCGGCATCGAGTCGGTGATGTCGCCGATGCGTGCGGTGGCGGTCTCGAGCGATTCGGGGTCGAGGCGCACCGATGCGTAGGTGAGGTCGTCGTCGTTGAGCAGGATCAGTTTTCCGCGCGGGACGCCGACGAGGTCGGCGACCTCGGTGACCGAGCCCTCGACGTCGAGTTCGACACTCTGGACGCGCTCGAGAGCTCCGGATGCGTTGTCGTCGTAGATGCCGACGCGCATGCGGTGCACGCGTGTCTCGCCTGCGCCGGGAGCAGCGCCGTCCTGGACGATGGCGAAGCGGGTGAACGCGCCCGAGTCGTCGACCTCGAAGTCGGGGCGGATGACGTTGATGCCGGTGGTCTTGAGCCACTGGCTACCCCAGTCGGACAGATCGCGACCCGACGACTTCTCCAGCGCGGCAAGCAGATCCGAGAACGTCGCATTGCCGAACTTATGTGAGGTGAAGTAGTCGCGTAGACCCGCGAGGAAGTCGTCGACTCCGACATAGGCGACCAACTGCTTGAGCACGGATGCGCCCTTGGCATAGGTGATGCCGTCGAAGTTGACCTCGACGGCGGCGATGTCGGGGATGTCGGCGGCAACCGGATGCGTCGAGGGCAACTGATCCTGGCGATAGGCCCACGACTTCTCGACGTTGGCGAACGTCGTCCATGCGCTGGTGTACTCGGTTGCCTCCGACTGGCACAGCACCGATGCGAATGTGGCGAAGGATTCGTTGAGCCACAGGTCGTCCCACCACTTCATGGTGACCAGGTCGCCGAACCACATATGTGCCATCTCGTGCAGGACGGTCTCGGCTCGCCGCTCGTAGTTGTAGTTCGTCACGCGCGACCGGAAGACGTAATCCTCGAGGAAGGTGACGGCACCCGCGTTCTCCATTGCGCCCGCGTTGAACTCGGGCACGAAGAGCTGGTCGTACTTGCCGAAGGCGTAGGGGATGCCAAAGTTCTTGTGGTAGAAGGAGAATCCCTGCTTGGTCTCGGTGAACAGTCGCTCCTCGTCCATGAACTCGGCGAGGGACGCCCTGCAGTAGATTCCCAGTGGGATCGAACCGTGGTCGTCGGTGTAAGTGTCTGTCCACTCCGCGTACGGCCCTGCGATCAACGCGACCAGGTAGGTGCTCATCACAGGGGTTTGCGCGAATCGGTGCACTCCGCCGTCGATCGACTCGGTCAGCGCGTTCGAGATGACTTTCCAGTCCTCGGGAGCGGTCACGGTGATCGTGTAGGTCGCCTTGAGATCGGGTTGATCGAAGCAGGCGAACATCCGCTTGGCGTCTGCGGTCTCGAACTGCGAGTAGAGGTAGACGGAATCGTCGGTGGGATCGACGAAACGGTGCAGTCCCTCACCGGTGTGCGAGTAGGCGCAGTCGGCGACGACGACGAGCTCATTGTCGGCGGCGAGATCGGGGAGTGTCAGTCCCACCGATTCGTCGAATCCGCTGACGTCGAGTTCTTTTCCGTTGAGCGTCGCCGAGATGAGCGTCGGTGCAACCAGATCGATGAAGGTCTGTGAGCCGGGTGTTGCGGTGAAGGTGACGGTGCTCGTCGAGCGGAACGTCTTCTCTCCGGGCTTGCCGCTGCCGTCGGTGAGGTCGAGTTCTACGTCGTAGTGGGATACGTCGATGGTGGTGGCGCGTTCTCGCGCCTGGTCTCGGGTCAGATTCGGGGCAGTCACAATCGCCAGCTTAGCCGCGTAACGTCGGCGTGGAATCGTTGCGGATGGTCGTTGGTTGAAAGTGCTGCTGGTTCAAAGACCTGATGGTTATTCAATGACCTGTCGGGTGTGAACGACCGATACGCGTCGGCCATGTCGAAGGGAATGTTTGCAGATGTCGCAAAAGGATCGTATTGATTTCTGGTTCGACCCACTGTGCCCGTGGTGCTGGATCACCTCGCGGTGGATTCTCGAGGTGGAGAAGGTGCGCGACGTCGACGTGAACTTCCACCTGATGAGCCTCGCCGTCCTCAACGAGGGCCGCGACATCCCCGACGACTACCGCGAAGCGCTCAAGAACGCCTGGCGGCCGGTCCGCGTGATAGCCGCGGCAGTTGCGGCGAAGGGCGACGACATCCTTGCGCCGATCTACACGGCCATGGGCACCCGAATCCACAACCAGGGCAACAAGGATTTCGACGTCGTGATCGCCGAGACGCTCGATGAACTGGGCCTCGATCCCGAGCTCGCGAAGGCCGCGGACTCCACCGAGTACGACGAGTGGATTCGCACCAGCCATCACGAGGGCATGGACAAGGTGGGCGACGATGTCGGGACGCCGACCATCCACGTCAACGGGGTCGCGTTCTTCGGTCCTGTCCTGTCCCGGATACCGCGCGGTGAGACGGCGGGAACCGTCTGGGACGGCGCTGTCGCCCTCGCGTCGTACCCGCACTTCTTCGAGCTCAAGCGCAGCCGCAATGAGGATCCGCAGTTCGACTGAGCTGGCTCTCGTGGCCTGTCGCTAGAGCTCGGGCTTGTCGCTAGAACTTGGGTGGGGCCTCGAGTCCGTTGGGCAGCGACCCCTCGGCCACGGCGGCGGGGTGCGGCGGCGGCGTGACTGGTACTGCGTTGCCGCTGCCGACGCCGCGAACGATGGTCCTCGGGCGGAACAGAATGGCGCCCGGGCGTGTCCGATCGCGCAGTGCGGCTGCGCGCCACGTCAGAACAGGGTGTGACGCGAGCAGATTCACGAGGAAGATGAAAAAGCCCTTCTCGTGTGTTGCCCTGTCGGCCAGTTGGTCGAAGTCGACGGCGCGCAGCATGTACTTGCCCGCCGAGAGCACGCCCATTGCCCGCGGCGCGCCGTCGGGTTGCGTGTAGTAGCCGAAGTTGTCGGCCGAGTACTCCTGGGCCCGAGACAGCAGCGAGCCGAGTATGGGGATCTGCATGCCGATGCTCGTCGCGAGTTGTCGCCAGTAGGACGTGTGCCCTGCGGCGATGTGACCGACCTCGTGGCCGATGATGAATCGCAGCGCCTCCGGATCACGGGCTCTGCCGCCGATCTCGAAGAGGTCGGAGTAGACGACCACATAGCGCCGGAAACCGTGGCCCGACGCGAACGCGTTGATCTGCCCGTTGCCCAGCACGACGTAGGCGTCGGGGACGTACTCGAGTCCGTAGCGGGCGGCCGCCTCGACGACCATCCGGTATCCCTCGACGAATTGCGTCGGCGTCATCTGAACGCCGTTGGCGCGGGGAGTGGCGTAGGTGATGCCTCGGATGAGGAACAACAGCAACGGCAGCGCGAGTGCCAGCAGCGCGAGCTGATTGAACACACCGAACATCACCAACACCACGGTGATCGCGTAGCCGACCACCGACAGCAGGATCAGCACGACAAGCGTCGGGATCTCCCAAGGATGCAGTCGCGGCTGCGCCGCGTACTTGGCAGGCGTCAGCCACCGTCGGTTGGGGTCGTAGTGGGCCGTCGTCGGCGCAGGATCGGCAAGTCCTGGCACATTGGGAATAGGCGATGAGTCGTCCACGGCCTTCAATCTATAGTGGTCGCTATGCGCGTATACGTCGGTGGCGACCATGCCGGATTCGAACTCAAAGCCAAGATCTCCGAACACCTCAAGGCGAACGGGCACGAAGTGATCGATTCCGGCGCGCACGAGTACGACGCGCAGGACGACTACCCCGCATTCTGCATCGCCACCGCACAGAAGACCGTCGACGATCCGGGCAGCCTCGGCATCGTGCTCGGCGGTAGCGGCAACGGTGAGCAGATCGCGGCGAACAAGGTCAAGGGTGCGCGGTGCGCACTCGCCTGGAATGTCGAGATCGCCCAACTTGCCCGTCAGCACAACAACGCACAGCTCATCGGTATCGGTGGCCGTATGCACACCACCGAGGAGGCGCTCGCGATTGTCGACGCCTTCGTCGACACCCCGTTCTCCGAGGAGCCGCGTCATCAGCGTCGAATCGACATCCTCAGCGAGTACGAGGAGACCGGCATCGCACCGGCTCTGCCCGAGTCCTGATCGTCGGGACTCCTCGCTGGCAGCGATGACCGGTCGACGGGGGATGGCCGGTCGACGGGGGATGACCGGTCGGCGAAGGACTATCTGTCCACGAGGGCGCCGTGCCTGAGGGCCATACCCTGCACCGCATCGCGCGGCGCCAACGAAAGCTGTTCGACGGCCAGCGCGTTGCGGTCAGTTCGCCACAGGGGCGGTTCGCCGAAGGTGCCACCGTCGTCGACGGCATGGTTTTCGACGACGCTCAGGCGTGGGGCAAACACCTCGTGCAGCGCTATCGCGACGGTCGACGTGAGCAACTGCTGCACGTACACCTCGGGCTCTACGGCGCGTTCACCGAGTTGCCGGTCCCGATGGGTGAGCCCGTCGGACAGGTGCGGATGCGGATCGTCGGGCAGTCGACCGGCGTCGACCTCCGGGGCCCCACCGCGTGCGAGCTGTACACGCCGGCCGACCTCGACGCGCTCGTCGCACGGCTCGGCCCAGACCCATTACGTTCCGACGCCGATCCGTCCCGGGCGTACGCGGCCATCGCCCGATCGCGTCGACCGATCGGCGCGCTCCTGATGGACCAGAAGGTCATCGCGGGAGTGGGCAACGTGTACCGCGCAGAAGTGTTGTTCCGCAACGGAATCGACCCGATGAGGCCGGGGACGTCGATCACCGCGGACGAGTTCGATGCCGTATGGACCGATCTCGTCGGGTTGATGAAGGTCGGCGTTCGTCGTGGCCGTATTCACGTGGTGCGCGCTGAGGACGATCACGGTGCCCCGGCATATGCAAAGAATCGCCCGCGCACCTACGTGTACCGGCGCGCGGGAGAAGAGTGCAGGATCTGCGGGACGCCGATCGCACACAGCGAATTGGAAGGTCGAAACCTGTTCTGGTGCCCGGTCTGTCAGTCGTGATCGGCTTCCGGACAACTCGGCTCGGCAGTGTGGAGCAGGACTCATCCGCGGCCCGCAAGAAGAGCGGGTATCAACACGAAAGCGCCCGCAGTCAGTGACTACGGGCGCAGAATTTGTGGCTCAGTGGGAGCGCTGCTCGGCGCGCTGCGCCATGATCAGCAGTTCGTCGCGCTGAGAATCGGCGGCGACCCGGTTGATCCGGTCGTAGAGCCTGCGACGGTCGGACGAATTGTGGAGCTGTGCACGGAATCGTGCGAAAGACATTGGAAACGCTGCTTTCTTTGGTATCGGGCGTCTTGTTCGGTGGTGCAGTGCGCTCGTTCGACCACCGAGATGGTCGCCTGACGAACCGCACCATCCAGTGTTCGCGTTAATTCTGTGTAAATCAACCTGATCCGACGTGATTTGCGCGACTCTGACCTGCGGTCTCACCGAAACGCGCGGGCTCACAGCGAAAGCCTCACAGAGAAAGTTCAGTGTCGTTGGGCACTACTCTCATCGGCTGCGCCGACCATGGGCTACATGGAGTGCACAGATTCCTTGCGGCCGGCAGACGCGCATCAGGTAGCCGGCGGTGACCTCAGGGCTCGGGCGTCGACGGCGGATCGCATCACGGTGCTCGCGGTCGGGGGAACGGGTGAGTCGTACCAGGGGGATTCGCGAACAGCGGTCACCGGGTTGCTGGCTGCGGTCGTCGACGATCTCGACGCTCGTTTCGTGTCGCGGTGGGTGGGATATCCGGCAAGCTACGGGCCGGCGAACGGCAGGGACGGCATGAGCTACGCGGACAGTGTGGCGCAGGGCGTCCGGTCGCTGCGGCGACAGCTCGCGCAGACCGGCGGACCGGTGATGATCGTCGGCTACTCGCAGGGCGCCGTCGTCGTCCGACGCTGTATGCATGAACTGCACCGCGACGGTGATCCGGTGATGAATCGTGTTCTGGGTCTCGGATTCGTCGCCGATCCGCACCAACCGCCCGGCGCCGTCACCGGGTGTTCCGGATGGGGAGTCGCGGGGGAGGGCCCGCAGCTGCCCGATCAGATTCCCGCGTGGTGGGTCGGGGCGCCCACCGACATGATCTGTAACGCCGAACCGGATTCGTTGATCCGCGACATCGCCGATCTGACTTCGACCCTTGAACTACGGCGGCCGTTCCGATGGATTCTCGACATGCTTGCGATCTTGCGGGACAACGCTTTTCAGAACGCCGCACGCACCTCACTTCGACCTACCCAGTGGAGTCGCGACGTACGCCGCGTCCGCTCCGCGTGGCGCGCGGTGCGGCGGTACCTTCCGGCTCTCATCGTGTGGCACAGCCTGGTGATCACCAACCGTGACGGTGGCAGGCACACCGCGTACAGCCGTGAGCCGTACCGACGACTCGTCACGGACCCGGACACGACGGGCTGCCAGGAGTTGGCCCGGTGGTTACAGGTGGGTGCAACCTTTGGCCCGGTCGGCGCCTCGAGTCGTGCGAACCCGATCGCTGAGCCACACTGATCACAGACCCCGCGACGGGTCGTCAGGTGTCAGACGAGCGAAAGACGAACCCGTGGATCATTTCGACATCGTTGTCATCGGTTCTGGACCGGCCGGTCAGAAGGCGGCCATAGCCGCCGCAAAGCTCGGCAAGCGGGCAGCAATTGTGGAGCGGCGCAACATGGTTGGCGGTGTGTGCATCAACACCGGCACGATTCCATCCAAGACGTTGCGCGAGGCGGTGTTGTATTTGACCGGCCTCAACCAACGTGAAATGTACGGCGAATCATATCGGTTGAAATCGGATATAACGGTCACGGATCTTTCGGCCCGCACCATGCACGTCGTCGGGAAAGAAATCGATGTCATTCAGAGCCAGCTCGCTCGCAATGGTGTGACCATGCTGCTCGGCAGTGCGTACTTCACGAGTCCTCACGAAATAGCGGTCGAGGACGCCACCGGCGATCTCAAACACGTGAGCGCCGACAAGTTCGTCATCGCCGTCGGTACGCGGCCCGCGCGCCCTCCCTCGGTGGACTTCGACGGCACCACCGTCGTCGACTCCGACCAGATCCTGGCACTCGATCGGGTTCCGCGATCGATGGTCGTCGTCGGAGCGGGTGTCATCGGCATCGAGTACGCGTCGATGTTCGCGGCCCTGGGCACCAAGGTCACCGTGATCGAGCAACGGCCCACCATGCTCGACTTCTGCGACCGTGAGATCGTCGAAGCGCTGCAGTACCAACTGCGCGAGCGAGGCGTGACCTTCCGGTTCGGTGAGCAGGTACAAACCGTCGAGACACATCCATCCGGAACGCTGACGATCCTGGCGTCGGGCAAGAAGATCCCCGCGGACACCGTGCTCTACTCCGCGGGCCGTCAGGGTGTTTCCGACGAATTGAGGGTGGAGGCAGCGGGCCTGACGGCAGACAAGCGCGGCAGGCTCACCGTCGACTCCGACTTTCGGACCGCGGTCGACCACATCTACGCGGTTGGCGACATCATCGGGTTCCCCGCGTTGGCAGCGACGTCGATGGAGCAGGGCAGACGCGCGACGTATCACGCGTTCGACGAGCCGGTCGGTGCCACGGACGACAACCTGCAGCCGATCGGGATCTACGCCATCCCGGAGATCAGCTTTGTCGGTCAGACCGAAGACCAGCTGACGGCAGCGAATGTGCCGTTCGAAGTGGGTGTCGCGCGATATCGCGAACTCGCACGAGGGGCCATCATGGGCGACTCCTACGGCCTGCTCAAGTTGCTCGTGCACGCCGAGGAGCGAACGCTTCTCGGGGTACACGCATTCGGTAGCAACGCCGCCGAACTCGTCCATATCGGCCAGACGGTGATGGGTCTGGGCGGCAAGATCGACTACCTCGTCGATGCCGTCTTCAATTACCCGACCCTGGCCGAGGGCTACAAGGTTGCCGCGCTCGATGCGTCGAACAAGATGCGCGCGATTGCGCAGGTGCGGGCCGAGGGTAATCGGATGGACCTCGACGTCGGGACGGTCGACGCGGGAACCCTCGTCTGAGTTCGAAGCAACACGAAAGAGGCTCCCGGTCGTCGACCGGGAGCCTCTTTCGTGTCTTGAATGATTCAGATAGGCAGATCAGTTGCCGTCGTACTGGCCGCCGACGGTTCCGCGGACCACGATCGGGGTGCCCTGCGGGATGGTGTCGTAGACCCACTTGCCGTTCTCGGTGCTGATGTTGATGCAACCGTGGCTGACGTTGCTGTTGCCCTGCTGTGCGACCGACCAGGGTGCGGCGTGGATGAAGATGCCGTCGCCCGACATGCGGGTCGCCCAGTTGACGTCGGTGCGGTAGCCCTCGGGTGAGTCGACCGGAACGCCGTAGGTCGAGGAGTCCATCACGATGTGCTGGTACTTCTCACGGGTGTGGTAGACGCCGTTCGGGGTCGGATGCGCGTTGGATCCCATGGAGATCGGCATCTTCTTGACGAACTTGCCGTCCTTCCACCAGTAGATGGTGTGGTCACCATCGGTTGCCAGCGCGATCCAACCGGTCGAGGTCTTCACGTTGGGGATCGCGGGGACGTTCGGGGTCTCCTGCGTGGTCGTAGGAGGAGGCGTGGTGGTCTTGGGAGCCGGCGCAGGAGTCGACGGCTTGGGCGGAGTCGGCAGTCCCGGAATGTTGTCGGGGATCTCGACAGGCGGAAGGCCCGGCACGACGGTGACTGGCGTGGCCTGGGCGAGGCCCGGTGCGGCCAGTGCAACGGCGATGACGCCGATGACCGCTGCAAGGAGTCCACGGACGACGCTCTTCCGGCGACGATGGGACGACGTTGTGTTCAACACGGGAGTTCGCAAACCTTCGCTCTCGGGACAGTACGGGCGCACCCCCCCGAGGCGCCGCGACCATCGTTACACAACCGTTGTCTTTCCTTCAAAGGCAAACGCGTGGGACGCCCCATTGAGGTGTCGGATTGGTGCTTCGCGAACGTAAAAGGGGAGGTCGGTGGATAGGCTGCCGCACTGTGTGACACCCATCACATTTTTCCGAATCGTCAACTCGCAGGTCTCGAAAAGGCTGCGGCGCCGCGCATTACGCCGGCTGGCTCTGGGTATCCGGGTGCTCGGTCTTGAGATGCAGCGCGGGTTCTGAGCATCCCTCGTTGCGGCAGACGAGCATGGCGTCGACGCGTGGCGTGCCACTCTCGGACGTCGTCACGTCGCGGCGGAAGAACAGCGGTGCGCCGCAGGTAGAGCACTTGCGCGGGGTCTTGGAGTAACTGGAGGACATGCTGCAAGGTTACACCCGAATGTGGCGTGGATCACACTCGTCATCGTGGTGGTGTGTCGCAGGTGCTACTCGAAGAAGGTGACGAAAGTCGAGGCCGATGCCCAAAAGAAAGAGGCCAGAGGGAAAACCCTCTGACCTCGTCTGAGCGGGTGACGGGAATCGAACCCGCGTAGCTAGTTTGGAAGACTAGGGCTCTACCATTGAGCTACACCCGCGTGCTGTCGCCGAGCGGCAGCGCATGTGACTGTACCCAATGAGTGCGTCGGATTCGAAATCGCCTGGACGTCCACGTGTCACGCGGGAGTTGCCGGGGGCCGAGTGGCTCCGTGTTCACAAGTCCGCGGCTCGTCACACGCACGTCGTCGAGGACCGGATTCGGTTACTCAACTGGGGCCACGTACTATCTTCTGTTGGCCCTGCTCGTCAGGGAATCGATGGGTCCGCGGAGGGGCCATCGGGGCCGCGGTGAGGTGTATCGAGGCCACCGGGATGTGGCGCAGCTTGGTAGCGCATCCGCTTTGGGAGCGGAGGGTCGCAGGTTCGAATCCTGTCATCCCGACAGATCAGGACGTACGCACGTACACATAAGGAGCATTGAGGCGTGAAGAGCACCGTCGAGCAACTGAGCCCGACCCGAGTGAAGCTCAATGTCGAAGTACCGTTCGAGGAACTCTCGGGCGACTTCGACCGGGCATACCGCTCGCTGGCACAGCAGATCCGTATCCCGGGCTTCCGTCCGGGAAAGGCGCCGGCCAAGCTGATCGAAGCTCGAGTCGGTCGCGACTCGATCCTCGCTCAGGTCGTCAACGACGCGCTGCCGGGCAAGTACTCGGAGGCCGTGGCGGAGACCGAGACCAAGGCCATCGGCCAGCCCGAGATCGATCTGTCCGAGCTGAAGTACGGCGAGAGCATCAGCTTCACCGCTGAGGTCGACGTTCGCCCGGAGATCGAGCTTCCCGACTACTCGACGCTGTCCGTCGAGGTCGACGCCGTCGCCGACGACGAGGACGCGGTCAACGAGCAGCTCGAAGGGCTGCGCGGCCGGTTCGGCACGCTCAAGGGAGTCGACCGCGCCGTCGAGAATGGCGACCACGTCTCCATCGACCTGTCGGCGACCGTCGACGGCGAGAACGTCGAAGACGCGTCGACCGAGGGGCTCTCACACGAGGTCGGTTCGGGTCAGTTGATCGACGGACTCGACGAGGCGCTCGTCGGTCTGAAGTCCGGCGAGTCGAAGACCTTCACCACCAAGCTCGTCGCGGGAGATCATGCAGGCGCCGACGCCGAGGTCACCGTCACGGTGAACTCGGTCAAGGAGCGCGAACTGCCCGAACTCGACGACGAGTTCGCCCAGATGGCGTCCGAGTTCGACACCGTCGACGAGCTGCGCGAGTCGATCGTCGAGCGCGTTGAGCAGTCGAAGCGGTTCGACCAGGCCAACGCTGTTCGTGACGCCGTGCTCGACAAGCTCCTCGAGACCGTCGAGATCCCGCTGCCGGAGAACGTCGTGCAGGCCGAGGTCGACGGACAGCTCGAGCAGGTGCTGCACAGCATCGGCCATGATGACGCGATCTTCGAGCAGTTGCTCGAGGCGCAGGGCACCACGCGTGAGGAGTTCGAGAAGAACGCTCGCGAGTCGGCCGAGAAGTCGGTCCGCACGCAGCTCCTCCTCGACGCCATCGCCGAGCAGCAGGAGACCGAGGTCAGCCAGGACGAGCTGACCCAGCAGATCCTGTTCCAGGCGCAGCGTTACGGGATGGCTCCGCAGGAGTTCATCCAGCAGCTCACCCAGGCAAACCAGGTCGGCGCCGTCTACGCCGACGTTCGCCGCGGCAAGGCGCTCGCCGGCATCGTCGACGAGGTCACCGTGACCGACTCCGACGGCAACACCGTCGACACCGCAGAGTTCTTCGGCGGCGGCACCGATGCCGACGACGCTGCTGACGAATCGGCCGCTGACGAGTCGGATACGGACAAGAAGGATTCCGACGCCTGACTTTTCCACAGCAGGACGTGACAGCCGGATACTGGGCCATGCCCGTGTCCGGCTGTTCTGCTCTCAGCGAATAGGGGCGTCATGGGCGGTGTCGGGCACCGTCGATTGACTACTGTCGGTGAGGACGATCCCGAATAAGCGAGATCGACAGGGCATGCCATCGACAGGCCGCGCCCCGTCATCAATGCACTCGAGATCAACAAGCACACGGGCCCCGGGTCAGCCGGGGCGCGGATCGAGACAGACCACAAACGACAGACAAGGTGGGAACCGTGAGCAAGCCGACCATTTACACACCCTCGATGAGTTCAGGGGTCGCCGGGCTGAACCTGAGCGACTCGGTGTTCGAGCGGCTGCTGCGTGAGCGAATCATCTTCCTGGGTACTCAGGTCGACGATGACATCGCCAACAGGCTGTGCGCGCAGATTCTGCTGCTCGCCGCCGAGGACCCCACGCGAGACATCCACATGTACATCAACTCGCCCGGTGGCTCGGTGACCGCGGGCATGGCGATCTTCGACACGATGGAACTCGCCGAGTGCGACATCGCCACCTACGCGATGGGCCTCGCGGCCTCGATGGGTCAGTTCCTGCTCACCGCCGGCGCCAAGGGAAAGCGCTACGCCCTTCCGCACGCCCGCATCATGATGCACCAGCCGTCGGCAGGTATCGGTGGTACGGCGGCCGACATCGCGATTCAGGCCGAGCAGTTCGCCACGACCAAGAAGCAGATGAACGAGCTGAACGCCGAGCACACCGGTCAGACGGTGGAGCAGATCGAGGCAGACGCCGATCGCGACAAGTGGTTCACCGCAGGGGCGGCCAAGGACTACGGCCTCGTCGACCACGTGATTTCGCGCGCCAGCCAGGCGTCGTAGATCTCAAGCGATCAACCACAGTCGAGTTCACCCGTCACCTCACACTTCACGGAGCAGACCATGACCAACATGTACGACTCGCTGCCGGCCGACGTCGCCGCAGGGATTCCCGCTTCGGCCCTCGCGCTGAAGAACATCGAAATGCGCTACATCCTCCCGCAGTTCATCGAGCACACCCCCAACGGGCAGCGCCAGTACGACCCGTACGCGAAGCTGTTCGAAGAGCGCATCGTGTTCGTCGGAACGCCGATCGATCAGACCGTCGCGAACGACGTCATGGCGCAGTTGCTGGTTCTCGAATCGCAGGACCCCGACCGCGACATCACCATGTACATCAACTCGCCGGGCGGCAGCGTGCCGGACATGCTCGCGATCTACGACACGATGCAGTACGTCCACTGCGACATCGTGACCGTCTGCCTCGGAGAGGCTGCGTCGGCTGCGGCGATTCTGCTCGCGGGCGGTAGCCCAGGCAAGCGTGCGGCGTTGCCGAACGCGACGATCCTGATCCACCAGCCTCGTACGGGTGGAGCATTCCAGGGCCAGGTGTCAGACCTCGAGATCCAGGCCGCCGAGATCGAGCGCATCCGCAACCGTCTCGACGAGATTCTCGCCGGCCACACCGGTCAGTCCAAGGAGAAGATCCGCAAGGACACCGACCGCGACAACATCCTCACCGCCGACCAGGCGAAGGAATACGGCATCGTGGACGAGGTGTTCGAGTACCGCAAGAAGTCGATGAAGAAGTAGCGACACACCCCTCGGGGTTCCCCGATAACGGTGCGGCACAGGGTGCATGCTTGAGTGCCGCACCGTTGGGGGCGACGAGTCGGCGGATTTCGATCGCGACATTTGCTCTTATCGGTCGAAGTTATGTCGACACGCGGGTACCGTCGTGATATCGGGCGATCCTGACTAGCGATGGTCCGCATCCGACTGCCCCGAGTACGAGGTCTGCGACGACAGTCAAAGTTCCACCCCGCAACGATCCAGACGACAGCGATCCAGACCACAACGATCAGGCCGACACGATTCATACGACGACACGGCAGCACGGCAAGCAAGGGAAGTAGGTACGGCGCGAGATGGCACGAATCGGAGACGGTGGCGATCTGCTGAAGTGCTCGTTCTGTGGGAAGAGCCAGAAGCAGGTCAAGAAGCTCATTGCCGGCCCCGGCGTGTACATCTGCGACGAGTGCATCGACCTGTGCAACGAGATCATCGAGGAAGAGCTCGCCGAGAACGGCGACGTGAAGCTCGACGAGCTGCCCAAGCCCGCAGAGATCCGCGACTTCCTCGAGAACTACGTCATCGGCCAGGACACTGCCAAGCGCACGCTCGCGGTGGCTGTGTACAACCACTACAAGCGCATTCAGGCCGGGGAGAAGAAGGACTCGCGGACCGGCGAGGTCGTCGAACTCGCGAAGTCCAACATCCTGATGCTCGGGCCAACCGGGTGCGGCAAGACCTACCTCGCCCAGACGCTCGCCAAGATGCTCAACGTGCCGTTCGCCATCGCCGATGCCACCGCGCTCACCGAGGCCGGTTACGTCGGTGAAGACGTCGAGAACATTCTTCTCAAGCTGATCCAGGCCGCCGACTACGACGTCAAGCGCGCCGAGACCGGCATCATCTACATCGACGAGGTCGACAAGATCGCCCGTAAGAGCGAGAACCCGTCGATCACCCGTGACGTCTCCGGCGAAGGTGTGCAGCAGGCGCTTCTCAAGATTCTCGAGGGCACGCAGGCATCGGTGCCGCCGCAGGGTGGACGCAAGCACCCACACCAAGAGTTCATCCAGATCGACACGACCAACGTGTTGTTCATCGTCGCGGGTGCGTTCGCCGGACTCGAGAAGATCATTTCCGAGCGAATCGGCAAGCGCGGCATCGGTTTTGGCAACGAGGTTGCGAGCAGGGCCGAGGTCGACACGAGCGATCATTTCGCCGAGGTCATGCCGGAGGACCTGATCAAGTTCGGTCTGATCCCGGAGTTCATCGGACGTCTGCCGATGATCGCGTCGGTGACCAACCTCGACAAGGAATCTCTCGTCTCGATCCTGTCGGAGCCGAAGAACGCGCTGGTGAAGCAGTACACCAAACTTTTCGACATGGACGACGTCGAGCTGGAGTTCACGCAGGATGCGTTGGAGGCCGTCGCCGACCAGGCAATCCACCGCGGCACCGGTGCCCGCGGGCTCCGCGCCATCATGGAAGAAGTCCTGCTTCCGGTCATGTACGACATCCCGAGTCGCGACGACGTCGAGAAGGTTGTCGTGACCGCTGAGACGGTCAACGACAACGTCCTGCCGACGATCGTGCCGCGGTCCGACACGTCGGCCGAGCGTCGCGACAAGAGCGCCTGACACCGCACCGAACTCTCTGACACGCGGGCTCCGTCTCACAAGACGGGGCCCGCGTTTTGTCGTCTTGGGGACGGTGACGCCGGGGGTGGTACAGACTGGTCAGATGACACTCACCGAAGACCAGATCGCGGGAATCGTATTGGCGGGTGGCCGTTCACGCCGCATGGGCAGCGACAAGGCGGCCCTCGACTGGAACGGCGAACCCATGCTCGCAGGTGTCGTGCGGGTGATCTCGCAACGGTGCGAACCGGTGTTCGTGGTGGCCCCTGAGGACTCGGCGGCCTACCGGCTTCTGCACGGGACCGGCGGTCCGGAAGCGGTGTGGGTGACCGACGAGCAGCCCGGTGCCGGTCCGTTGGCAGGCCTCGCCGTCGGGCTTGCGGCAGCGCGCGACGCCGGTCGCTCGTACGCGTTCGTGTCCGCGACCGACATGCCGCTCATCGAGCCGGGCCTCATCGACGAACTGAGTCGGGCGGTGACCGACACCGCGGGCGTTGTCGTCGCGCACGACGCCGAGCGCGACCATCCCATGGCGGCGATCTACCGCACCGATGCTGCCGACGTGATCGGCCAGCTCGTCGCGACGGGGGAACGTCGAATGACAGCGGCTCTCGACGCCCTTGCCACCTATCGGGTCACCGTCTCGGACCCGCTGTGGCTGACCAACGTGAACTCTCCGGAGGATGTCCACCGCGTGCGGGTTTCGGCCGACGCCGCGCGTGCCGAAGCGATCGGCTGAGCAGCCGCTCGAGACGGTAGAAGCGGCCCGTGTGGAGACGGTGTGAATAGCGCTGACGGCGTTCCCTAAGATTGAAGGGTGACCGACTCGACGCCTGCACTGCCGAAATCCTGGGACCCCGCCGACCACGAGTCGAAGCTCTACCAGGGCTGGGTTGATGCCGGGTATTTCACGCCGGATGCTTCCAGTGACAAGCCCGCGTACTCCATCGTCATCCCGCCGCCCAACGTCAACGGGTCGCTGCACATGGGGCACGCCTACGAGCACGTCCTGATGGACGCCTTGACCCGCCGCGCACGCATGCAGGGTTTCGAGACGCTGTGGCTGCCCGGTATGGACCACGCCGCCATTGCGATGCAGACCATGGTCGAGCGCAAACTCGCTGCCGAGGGACTCACCCGCGACGATCTCGGTCGCGATGCCTTCATCGAACGCGTCTGGCAGGAAAAGGCCGAGATCAGCGGCAACATCGGTGAGCAGATGCGCCGACTCGGCGATGGCGTCGACTGGACCCGCGAACGCTTCACCATGGACGAGGGCCTGTCCCGGGCGGTCCAGACCGTATTCAAGAAGATGTACGACGACGGCCTGATCTATCAGGCAGAGCGTCTCGTCAACTGGTCGCCGGTGCTCAAGACCGCGGTCAGCGACATCGAGGTCAGCTACGCCGACGTCGAGGGCGAGCTCGTCAGCTTCCGCTACGGATCGCTCGACGATGCCGAGCCGCACATCGTCGTCGCGACGACTCGAATGGAGACGATGCTCGGCGATACCGCGATCGCTGTGCATCCCGACGACGAACGGTATGCCGCGCTCGTCGGGACCGAACTCGAGCATCCCTTCCTCGACCGCAAGATCCCGGTCATCGCCGACGACTATGTCGACCCCGAATTCGGCACCGGAGCCGTCAAGATCACCCCCGCGCACGACCCGAACGACTTCGCGGTCGGCGCCCGACATGATCTGCCGATGCCGACGATCATGGACGAAGAAGCCCGCATCGCCGACACCGGAACGCAATTCGACGGCATGGACCGCTTCGAGGCGCGGGTCAAGATCCGCGAGGCCCTGGCTGCGCAGGGCCGCATCGTGAAAGAGGTTCGGCCGTACCTGCACAGCGTCGGACACTCCGAACGGACCGGTGAGCCGATCGAGCCGCGGCTGTCGATGCAGTGGTGGGTCGCCGTCGAGTCGCTGGCAAAGGCCGCAGGCGACGCCGTGCGTGACGGATCAACGGTCATCCATCCGAAGTCGATGGAGCCGCGCTGGTTCGCGTGGGTCGACGACATGCACGACTGGTGCATCTCGCGTCAGCTCTGGTGGGGTCACCGCATCCCGATCTGGTACGGACCCGACGGCGAGGTGGTCTGCGTCGGCCCCGACGAGCAGGCCCCCGAGGGCTACGTCCAGGAGACCGACGTGCTCGACACGTGGTTCTCGTCGGGATTGTGGCCGTTCTCGACGCTCGGCTGGCCGGACGATACCCCCGACTTCGAGAAGTTCTATCCCAACTCGGTGCTCGTCACGGGCTACGACATCCTGTTCTTCTGGGTCGCCCGGATGATGATGTTCGGTACCTACGTCGGCAAGGATTTCGACGCCGACAAGAAGGTGCCGTTCCACAACCTGTTCCTGCACGGACTCGTGCGCGACGAGCACGGCCGCAAGATGTCGAAGTCACGCGGCAACGGCATCGATCCCCTCGACTGGGTCGACCGTTTCGGCGCCGACGCGCTGCGGTTCACACTTGCCCGTGGCGCGAATCCCGGATCGGACATCTCTGTCGGCGAGGATCACGCCCAGTCATCGCGCAACTTCGCGACCAAGCTGTACAACGCCACCAAGTTCGCCCTGATGAACGGTGCGCAGGTGCCTGCGGACGGCGAGTTGCCCGATGCCGCCGACCTGACCGTCGCCGACCGCTGGATTCTCGGGCGCCTCGACGAGGTTCTCGCCGAGGTCGACGCCGGATTCGACTCGTACGAGTTCTCCAAGGCATGCGAGGCGCTGTATCACTTCGCGTGGGACGAGGTCTGCGACTGGTACCTCGAGCTCGCGAAAGTGCAGTTCGCACAAGATGATCCGCAACGCTCGCGGTCGACAGCGCTGGTGCTCGGCGCTGTCCTCGACCCGCTGCTGCGCGCGTTGTCGCCGGTCATGCCGTTCGTCACCGAGGTGTTGTGGAAGACGCTGACCGGTGGCGAGTCCGTGGTGATCGCGTCGTGGCCGACGCGTTCGGGGCGTCCGGTCGACGCCGCCGCGGCAACCGAAGTCGACGACCTCCAGCGACTGATCACCGAGGTTCGACGCTTCCGCAGCGACCAGGGACTCCGTCCCGGGCAACGGGTCGCGGCCGAGATCGACGGCCTCGACGCCGCCGGGCTCTCCGACGTGCGGCCCTATCTCGACTCGCTCGCCCGTCTCGACGGTGCCGGCGACGACTTCTCCGCGACCGCCACGGTCGACGTCCGGCTGTCGGCGGCGACCGTCACCGTCCGGATCGACACGTCCGGGACCGTCGACATCGAAGCCGAACGCAAACGTGCGGCCAAAGACCTGGCCGCCGCTGAGAAGGAACTCGCACAGACGACGGCCAAGCTCGGAAACGAGCAGTTCCTCGCGAAGGCTCCCGACAACGTCGTCGCCAAGATCCGGGAACGACAGCAGGTCGCGACCGAAGAAGTCGAGCGGCTCGGGGCGAAACTGGCATCGCTGGGCGGATCATGAGTTCGCGCGACGGTCGGTCAGGTCGGGGAGACGATTACTCGCCCGACCCGTCGGACTTGGACTCCTCAGACGGGGACTACGTGGAAGATGACGGGGAGCCGATCTTCACGTCGGCAGATTTCGCCGGTTACGAGGACGGCGACGTCGAGCCCGATCCGATGAATCTCGGTTCGCTCCTCGGCGACGACCTCGACGACACACCGATCATCGTCGTCGACAGTCCGTCCGATCTTGCCGAGCTCGCCGAGTTGGAGAACGAACTCGACACGCGGTGGCCGGAAACGCGGATCGAGCCGTCGCTGACCCGTATCGCGGCGTTGATGGATCTGCTTGGTTCACCTCAGCACGCCTATCCGGCGATCCACGTCGCCGGCACCAACGGGAAGACGTCGGTCACTCGGATGATCGACTCGCTGATGGTCGCGCTGCATCGTCGATCCGGTCGGTACACCAGCCCGCACCTACAGCGCGTCACAGAACGAATCGCTGTCGACGGCCGCCCGATTCCGGCGCGCGACTTCATCGACACCTACCGCGACATCGAGCCGTACGTCACGATGGTCGACGATTCGTCGACCGCGGCCGACGGTCCGCGCATGAGCAAGTTCGAGGTGCTCACGGCCATCGCGTTCGCATACTTTGCCGAGGCGCCGGTCGACGTCGCCGTCGTCGAGACCGGGATGGGCGGGCGCTGGGACGCGACCAACGTCGTCGACGCGACGGTCGCTGTCATCACCCCGATCGCGATGGATCACGCCGACTACCTCGGCGATTCGCTCGCGGCGATCGCGGGGGAGAAGGCCGGGATCATCAAGCCCGCCAAGGACGATCTGGTCGTGACCGATCCGGTGACCGTGATCTCGCCGCAGCAGCCGGAGGTGATGGACGTGCTGTTGCGCGAGGCCGTCGCACAAGACACCGTCGTCGCGCGGCAGAATTCCGAGTTCGCAGTCCTCGAGTCCGTCACGGCGGTCGGTGGGCAACTGCTGCGCCTGCAAGGTCTCGGCGGCGTCTACGACGAGGTGTTCCTGCCGCTGCACGGCGAGCATCAGGCAGCCAACGCGTCGATTGCGCTCGCCGCTGTCGAGGCGTTCTTCGGTGCGGGACCGGGCCGCCAACTCGACATCGACGCCGTGCGTGCGGGGTTCGCTGCGGTCAGCAGTCCCGGCAGGCTCGAACGTGTCCGCAGTGCGCCGACCGTCTTCGTCGACGCCGCGCACAATCCCCACGGGGCACACGCACTCGCGCACGCACTCACCGAGGAGTTCGACTTCCGACGGCTCGTCGGAGTGATCGGCATGCTCGGCGACAAGGATGCCGCGGGCTTTCTCACCGAACTCGAACCGGTACTCGACGCGGTGGTCATCACCAATAACGGCTCGCCGAGAGCGGTCGACGCCGAGACGCTCGCCGAGACCGCGCGCGAGGTCTTCGGAGAGGAGCGGGTGCACGTCGAACCCTTCCTGCCCGACGCCGTCGAAGCAGCGATCGGACTCGCGGAGGAATCCGACGGCGAACCGGTCTCGGGTGCCGGGGTGGTCATCACCGGTTCGGTAGTGACGGCAGGCGCCGGACGAACGCTGTTCGGGAAGGAGCCCGCATGAGCGAATCATCCGGCAACACACCGGAATCCGCGGCCACGCCCAAGTTCACGCCACCGACGAACGACCCGTGGAAGGGTCTGCGTGGCGTGATGGCGGGCACCATGGTGCTCGAGGTCATCGTCATGATCCTGACGTTCCCGATCGTTGCGCGGGTGGGCAACGGCCTGACCTGGGTGTCGGGGACGTATCTGGGTGTGGTGACCCTTCTGATGGTGCTCGCTGCCGGAATGCAGAAGCGACCACAAGCGCTCAACATGAACCTGGCGCTGCAGGTCCTCGTCATCATCGGCGGTGTCTTTCACTGGTCGATCGCGGTGATCGGCGTGATCTTCGGTTGCGTCTGGCTCTATATCCGCTACATCAAGGGCGACGTGCAGCGTCGAATCGACCGCGGTTTGCTCTATGGCCAGGAGCCGATCGAGAGCTGAAGCGCCCCGCCGCAATTGTCCGATTAGCGCGCGGCACAACGGATTTCGCTACTGTGGCGTCCCGGAAGACAAGAACTTGTCGACGCTGAGGGGGCGCTGCCGTGACTGACCTGACCTATCCGCAAGCGGCGATACTCGGCCTTCTGCAGGGCGTCACCGAACTGTTTCCGGTGTCGAGTCTCGGGCATTCGATCCTCGTGCCCGCCTGGCTCGGTGGCGATTGGGCGAAACTGGTCACGGAGTCCAAGAGTTCGGGGCACACCCCGTTTCTGGCCTTCGTCGTCGCACTGCACGTCGCGACCGCACTGGCCCTGATCCTGTTCTACTGGCGCGACTGGGTGCGCATCGTCGCGGGCTTCATCCGATCGCTTCGTCACCGAAGCGTCGACGACGACAGCGACGCCCGCCTGGCGTGGCTGCTCATCGCGGGCACGATTCCGGTCGGTGTCGTGGGATTGATCGCAGAGAAGCCGCTACGCGTGCTGTTCGCGACCCCGCTGGCGGCGGCGATCCTGCTCTTCCTCAACGGACTGGTGCTGCTTACCACCGAGCTTTTGCGCAGGCGCCGTGGTCGAATCGGGCGACACTCCGTGGCCCGGCAGGCGCCGGCCCGGTCGGTCACGTCGCTGTCGATGAAAGAAGGTACGGCGATCGGGTCGGCTCAGATACTCGCGCTGTTCCCGGGGATCTCGCGCTCGGGATCGACGATTTCAGCGGGCCTCCTGCGAGGCCTCGATCACGAGGACGCCGCCCACTTCGCATTCCTGCTCGCCACGCCCGTCATCCTTGCCGCTGGGGTGCTCAAGATCCCCGAACTCTTCGGGCCGGACGGTCAGGGCATCGGGGGCCAGGTACTCGTCGGGTCGGTGTGCGCGTTTGTCGCGGCGTTCGCGGCTGTCGCATTTCTGGCAAAGTACTTCCACACGAGAACGCTGTATCCGTTCGTGGTCTATTGCCTCGCGGCGGGCGCGATCAGCATCGTGCACTTCGCCTGAGCGGCGTCGACGTTCCTTTGGCACCGCTGTAGGCCAGAAATGTGATGTATGCATCTTTGCATTCTGTGTGTGCTCTGTGACAATGACGGGGCGCAAGCGCCTGGGGACAATGGCAAGGCGCCCGCTCAGGGGGCGTGGTCGACGATCCTCAAGCCCCACGAAGAACCGATGACGCCTGGTAGCCGCCGGCAACGAGGTGTCCCATACGACGTCGAACACGTCATCACACCGAGAGGAGTCGCGTGACCTTTAGCGCACCGACCACCCGTATCAACCACACCGCAGCGAAGACATCGCGAAACCTTCGTCTCGCCGCGGCGACAGCAGCCTCGATGGCGCTGGTACCACTGGGTGTGATCAGCGCGCCGGAGGCAGTGGCCGCTCCCGAAAAGCCGACGCCCCAGTCCGTCGCTCCCCAGTCCGCCAATCCACAGTCGGCGACACCTCAATCGGTGGCGCCCTCCGCGCGGGGCGGTGCGTCGGACTCCGACATTCCGCTTCCGACGCCCGGACCGCCGATGCCTGTTCCGGGTGAGGCGTTCGGCTACCTCGCGACGCACGACCTCACCAAGCGCATGGACTCGATGAACCTGCCGCAGGCCGTCGCAGCACTGCCGGTGCCGGATTCCTATCGGCCAGCGAACCTGGCCTTCGCAGGCCAGTTCGACAGGGCGGTGACCGCGGCACTCGCCTCGCCGGGCGGATGCGTCCAGGTGATCATCAACTCGCACACCGCAGCGGGCAATCTCTTCGACTACGGATTCTTCCCGATCGAGCCCAAATACTGCCCCTGACGGACAAGTACTGCCCCTGACCGATTAGTAGTACCCGCCCGGCTGCGAATCACGAGGTCGGGGTGGCGTGCGGGCGTCGGGTCGCTACAGTGTGCTCGTGACTGAACGGACTCTGGTACTCATCAAGCCCGACGGCGTTTCGCGTTCGCTCGTCGGCGACATCCTCGCCCGCATCGAGCGCAAAGGCCTGACCTTCGCGGCACTCGAGCTCAAAAACGTCAGCGACGACCTCGCGGCCAAGCACTACGCGGAGCACGAGGGCAAGCCCTTCTATCCGTCGCTGGTCGAGTTCATCACGTCGGGTCCGCTGGTCGCGGCCGTGCTCGAGGGGCCGCGTGCTGTTGCCGCGTTCCGTCAGATCGCGGGCGGAACCGACCCCGTGGAGAAGGCCGTACCGGGCACGATCCGCGGCGATTACGCGCTCAGCACCCAGTACAACCTCGTCCACGGATCGGACTCGCCGGAATCGGCGGAGCGTGAGATCGCGCTCTGGTTTCCCGCACTGAACGACTGAGCAAGAACCCGCGTAGCCCAGCGCGCGTCGGCGGTTGTCAAGCCGCTGACGCGCGCTTTATCGCATAGTTTGCGGGATATGTCGCACCGTGTGGGATACTTGCTTGGTTATCGCGAACACACTCTGCTCGTGATGACGACGATGGCGTTCGGCGTCGGACACAGCAGTGGAGATTGTTGCCCATGGCGGCAATCCGCACAGCGCCCGTTCGGCAGATCGCTTTCCCCATCGACGTCGAGAACAGACTCGACGGGCGGCCCAGGCCGTCACGCATGGCGTGGAAGGCATGACGGATCTCATCACCCAGCAAGAGCGCAACCTGCGGAGTCCGGACAACGGAACACCAGGAGCGCGGAGACCATATAACACCGGTCCGCACAGGACCGGGACACACGAGAGACCCCCGCGTGGCCGCCGACAATGTCGCGCCCGGGGGTTCAAGGAGACATCAGTGACCGACAACGGGTCGCCGATCGACGCGAACGCTGCGTCAGGCTCGGCGGAGGATTTTCCCAGCAAGCTTCGGGTGCACGCGCTGGCGCGCACGCTCGGCCTCACGAGTAGGCAGGTGCTTGCGCACCTCACCGAGCTGGGCTGGCCCAGCCGGAGTGCTCAGTCGAGCGTCGAACGCAGCATGGCGCAAGCCGTCGCCGACCGTGTACGCAACGACGTCGAGGTCGACGACGCCGCGGTACCCGCCGAGGCGGCCGATTCCGCATCGGAGCAGGCACCCTCGACGGCAGAACCAACAGGGCCCGCCGAAGCTTCTGACCAGGGCGAACCTGCGAGCACGCCGGAGGCCGGCGGCGCGGAAAGTGCCGACGCCGCAGGTAACGCTGCGGCCGTAGACGAGGCGCCCGTCGACGCCGCACCGGACAGCGACGCAGCAGACGTCACGGTGTCCGAGGTGTCTGCACCCGCCGACGCAGCGGCCGAGGCGGCCGACGTCGAGCCGAGCGCACAGGCGCATGCTCCGCACACTCTCTCGCTCTTCTCGGCGATCGAGACCGAGAAGCCGCAGGTCGCGGCGCCTGCCGAGGAGATCGCCGCCAGCCCGCTCTTCCTTCCCCCGCAGCCCGCCGCCGCGTCTGACGCACCCAGCGGCCGCCACCGTAAGAGCAGTGACGACTCTGCGTCGGATGGTTCGCAGCGTGGCGCCAAGAGTGGTCGGCCGACGTCTGAGCGTTCCGCGCCGAACGCGACCGACGAGAGTGCCGAGGACTCCTCGGACTCCGGCAACAACGCCGGCTCCGATGACAGCGAAGGCTCCGACAACGGGAGCTCCGGCGACGACAGTGGCCGTAATCGTCGACGTCGTCGTGGCAGGCGTGGTCGTGGCCGCGGTCGCGGCGATCAGAACGAGCGTGACCAGAACGAGGACACCGACTCGTCGGACGATTCCGACCAGTCTGATTCTGATCGGTCCGATTCCGATCTTTCCGACTCCGATCATTCGGATTCTCAGTCGGACAACGATCGACCCGCGGGCAAGAAGCGGAAGAAGTCCGGCAAGGGCAAGCCAGCAGAGGGCAAGAACTCAGCGGGCAACAGCGGTCAGGGCGAGAGTCAGGATGACGGGCGCGGGCAGGGCCCGGGTTCGGCAGACGATTCCAACGCCGCGGACGATTCCGCCGACAAGGGCGACAATCAGGCCGACGGCAACGCCGACGACTCGGATGATGCCGAATCCGGAGACGGATCGTCGACCAAGCGCCGCAGGCGCCGTCGTCGCCGTAAGGGTGGAGCAGAATCCGACGACTCATCGTCGCCCGACGATCCGCCGAACACCGTCGTCCACGAGCGGGAGCCGCGCAGCAAGCGTGCCCGCGACGAGGTGCAGGGGATTTCGGGGTCGACGCGCCTCGAGGCCAAGCGCCAGCGACGTCGCGACGGTCGGGACGCGGGGCGTCGTCGACCACCGATTCTGAGTGAGTCGGAGTTCCTCGCGCGCCGCGAGGCCGTCGACCGGGTGATGGTCGTGCGTGAGCGCAGCGCCAACGTTCGACTCTCGCAGTCCGACGAGCATGATCACGTCACTCCCGTCGAGGACTACACGCAGGTCGCCGTGCTCGAAGATGGTGTGCTCGTCGAGCACTTCGTCACCACGGAGACGTCGTCGTCGATGGTCGGCAACATCTACATCGGGCGCGTGCAGAACGTGCTGCCCGGCATGGAGGCCGCGTTCGTCGACATCGGTCGCGGTCGCAACGGCGTTCTCTACGCGGGTGAGGTCAACTGGGACGCTGCCGGACTCGACGGCGGGTCGCGCAAGATCGAACAGGCCCTCAAACCGGGTGATCCGGTGCTCGTGCAGGTCAGCAAGGACCCTGTCGGTCACAAGGGTGCTCGCTTGACCACGCAGATCTCGCTGGCTGGTCGCTACCTGGTCTACGTGCCGGGTGGAACGTCGACCGGCATCAGCCGCAAGCTTCCCGACGTCGAGCGCAAGCGGCTCAAGCAGATCCTCGCCAAGCTCGTCCCCGACGATGCCGGCGTCATCATCCGCACCGCGTCGGAGGGTGTCAGCGCCGACGACCTCGCTGCCGACATCGAGCGACTCGAGAAGCAGTGGAAGTCGATCGACGAGGCGTTCGGCAAGGCCAACAAGGGATCGGTGTCGCCGCGCGCGCTCTACGAGGAGCCGGACCTGCTGGTCCGCGTGGTCCGCGACCTGTTCAACGAGGACTTCAAGAAGCTCGTCGTCGAAGGCGACAAGGCGTGGAACCTCGTCGAGGGATACGTCAGTTCGGTCGCGCCCGACCTCATGGATCGGGTGGAGCGCTTCGAGCGTCCGCGCGCCGACGCACCCGACTCCTTCGTCGTGCACCGCATCGACGAGCAACTCGCCAAGGCACTCGACCGCAAGGTGTGGCTGCCGTCGGGCGGCACGCTGATCATCGAGCACACCGAGGCGATGACCGTCGTCGACGTCAATACGGGCAAGTTCACCGGCTCCGGGGGCAACCTCGAGGAGACGGTGACCCGCAACAACCTCGAGGCAGCGGAAGAGATCGTGCGGCAGATGCGTCTGCGCGATATCGGCGGCATGATCATCGTCGACTTCATCGACATGGTGCTCGAATCCAACCGCGACCTGGTGCTGCGTCGACTCACGGAGGCCTTGTCGCGCGATCGCACGCGCCACCAGGTGTCCGAGGTGACGTCGCTGGGCCTCGTGCAGATGACGCGTAAGCGACTCGGTACTGGACTTCTCGAAGCGTTCTCCACAACCTGCACGACGTGCGGCGGCCGCGGGATCATCGTGCATTCGAGTCCTGTCGAGGTGACGTCCGACGACGGCGGAAAGTCGGAGAACACCGGCTCGAAGCGCTCGCGGCGCAGCAAGAAGAAGGCGGAGCCGGTCGAGCAGAAGCCTGCTCACAACCCGGCCGAGCATCCGATGTTCCGCGCGATGGCGGCCCACACGCACGACGAGGACGGCGAGGTCATCGACGTCGAGGCAGTCGTCGTGGAGGACGAGGCGTCGTCGGATACCTCGGCAGACGCGCAGTCGGCGGGAGAGAGCGCCCAGTCGACGGGACAGGACGCCCAGTCGACGGGACAGGACGCCCAGTCGGCGGGAGAGAGCGCCCAGTCGGCGGGACAGGACGCCCAGTCGGCGGGAGAGAGCGCCCAGTCGGCGGGAGAGAGCGCCCAGTCGGCGGGACAGGACGCCCAGTCGGCGGGACAGGACGCCCAGTCGGCGGGAGAGAGCGCCCAGTCGGCGGGAGAGAGCGCCCAGTCGACGAACGGAGTCGAGGCGCCGAAGCGTCGTCGCCGTGCGGTTCGTCGGGCGGCGTCGCCGACCGGAGCGGCCGAGCCGGTGGTTCTCGCAGACGACGCGCCCACGAGTGCGCCGTTGACCACGTTCGGCCCGGTCTCGTCGGCGCCGACGACCGTCGCGGTGCGGCGTCGACCACGTAGGCGCACGGCCGGACGTCCGGCTGGACCGCCTGTGGAGGACTGACCACCACGTCGGCAGGTCCGGCATGGTATGGCGAGTTTGACCCAGCGGTGACCGGTCCCGTAATCTTGATTGGTCGCCTTCCGCGGAGGGTTCGAGCTGTGCCGGTCATGCGATAAGCACTGCTGACGAGACCCGCGGACAGGCCCTCTGGTGTGATCCGTGAGCATCCTGGGCAGCAATGCCTGATGCCGTGCGGCCCGCACCGGGACGCACACACCCACAACGCTCGTGCGCGACGGACGCGCACCGAGCCCGATGATGAGTAAGAGGACAGCTTCGATGGCAACGTACGCGATCGTCAAGACCGGCGGTAAGCAGTACAAGGTCGCTGAGGGCGACATTGTGAAGGTCGAGAAGATCGACAGCGAGCCCGGCAGCAGCGTGAGCCTGCCCGTGGCGCTTGTCGTCGACGGCTCGACCCTGACCACCGACGCGGACAAGCTCGCGAAGATCTCGGTCACCGGCGAGGTGGTCGAGCACGTCAAGGGCCCCAAGATCCGCATCCACAAGTTCAAGAACAAGACCGGCTACCACAAGCGCCAGGGCCACCGTCAGAAGCTGACGGTCCTCAAGGTCACCGGTATCAAGTAATTTCCGGGGCCCAGCCCCTGATCCCTAAACTGCAACACACTCAGGTAGCCAGGAGGACGAGAAAATGGCACACAAGAAGGGCGCGTCCAGTTCGCGCAACGGTCGCGATTCCAACGCGCAGCGCCTCGGCGTGAAGCGCTTCGGTGGCCAGCAGGTCAGCGCCGGCGAGATCCTGATCCGCCAGCGCGGCACCAAGTTCCACCCGGGCGTCAACGTCGGTCGCGGTGGCGACGACACCCTGTTCGCTCTCGAGTCGGGCGCGGTGCAGTTCGGCACCAAGCGCGGCCGCAAGACCGTGAACATCGTTCCGGAGACCGCACAGGCCTGACCTAGCGGTTTTCGAGCACAGCTCTCAACGACAGGGCGGGCCAGGGGCATATGCACCCGGCCCGCCCTGTTGTATTTCTACAACGGGGTTGTATTTCTACAACGAGAAGATCAGGTTCGACGGCCCGACAGCGCGACCCGCGCTTTCGGCCCACGAACGAGAAAGGACGTCATGTCGCGGTTTGTCGACCGGGTGACGATTCACGTCGCTGCGGGCAATGGTGGCCACGGCTGTTCGTCGGTGCATCGGGAGAAGTTCAAGCCGCTCGGCGGCCCAGACGGTGGCAACGGGGGCAACGGTGGTTCCGTGACGCTCGTCGTCGACCCGCAGGTGCACACGCTGCTCGATTTCCATTTCCGGCCGCACGCCAAGGCGGGTAACGGGACGCCCGGCATGGGCGATCACCGTAGCGGTGCCAATGGCGATGATCTGATCCTCCACGTGCCGGATGGCACCGTCGTGCTCGATGAGAACGGGACGATCCTTGCCGACCTGGTCGGGGAAGGGACGACGTTCGACGCCGCTTCGGGCGGACGAGGCGGACTCGGCAACGCGGCGCTGGCATCCAAGGCGCGCAAGGCGCCGGGCTTCGCGCTCCTCGGTGAGGAGGGGCAGCACCGTGATCTCGTTCTCGAACTGAAGTCCGTCGCCGACGTCGGACTCGTGGGCTTCCCGTCGGCGGGCAAGTCGTCGCTGGTGTCGGTGCTCTCGGCGGCCAAGCCGAAGATCGCCGACTACCCGTTCACCACACTGCAACCCAATCTCGGCGTCGTGCAGACCGCCGGTGGTGTGTTCACCATCGCCGACGTCCCGGGGCTGATTCCCGGCGCATCGAGTGGCCGAGGGCTCGGGCTGGAATTCCTACGGCATCTCGAACGCTGCGCGGTGCTCGCGCACGTCGTCGACCTCGCCACGCTGGAACCGGGCCGTGATCCGATCTCCGATATCGACGCGCTCGAAGCCGAGCTCGCGGCGTACGAACCCGCTCTGCACACCGATCACGGCCTCGGCGACCTCGCCGAGCGCCCGCGTGTGGTGATCCTGAACAAGACCGACGTGCCCGAGGCCAACGAACTGGCCGATCTCGTCGAACCCGAACTCGCAGAACGCGGTTGGCCCGTCTTCCGGATCTCCGCGGTCGCGCATCAGGGGCTCAAGGAACTGACCGACGCGCTCGCCGCGATGGTCGACGAGTACCGCGAGGCGCATCCGAAGCCTGTTGCACGCCGCGCCGTGATCCGTCCGAAGGCCGTCGACGACAGTGGCTTCACGGTCGTCGCCGATCCCGCGACGCCCGGTGGTTTCATCGTGCGGGGTACGCGGCCGGAGCGGTGGATCGCGCAGACACAGTTCGACAACGACGAGGCCGTCGGCTACCTCGCCGACCGTCTCAACCGTCTCGGCGTCGAGGACGAACTCGTCCGTCTCGGTGCGGAGCCGGGCGCGCCGGTCACCATCGGCGACGTCAGCTTCGATTGGGAGCCGACGACCCCGATGGGCGACGATGTGCCGATCACGGGGCGCGGCACCGACATTCGGCTTGATCGGTCGGAGCGTGTCGGCGCTGCCGAGCGTAAGGAAGCGCGACGTCTGCGTCGTGGGCTGCAAGATGAGACCGACGGTGAGTGACGTCCGCGAATCGATCGCTGCGGCTCGCAGCATCGTCGTGAAGATCGGATCGTCAGCGATCACCGACCTCGACAGCGGTCTCGACCGTGACCGGCTCGACAAACTCACCGATGCGCTCGAAGCGCGCATGCGAGCGGGCTCGGACGTCATCGTGGTGTCGTCGGGCGCCATCGGCGCGGGCATTGCGCCGCTCGGCCTGAAGAAGCGACCGACCGACCTCGCCACCAAACAGGCCGCGGCAAGCGTCGGCCAGTTGGCGTTGGCGCACGCGTGGGGCACGTCGTTTCACCGGTATGGCCGGACCGTCGGTCAGGTGCTGCTGACTGCCGACGACATCTCCAACCGCGCCCATCACGCGAATGCGCAACGGACGCTCAACCGCCTGCGCACGCTGCACGCCGTGGCCGTCGTCAATGAGAACGACACGGTGGCCACCAACGAGATTCGCTTCGGAGACAACGACCGTCTGGCCGCGCTCGTAGCGCACCTCGCGGGCGCCGATGCCCTCATGTTGCTCTCCGACGTCGACGGGCTCTACGACGGCGATCCGCGCAAGGTCGGACCCGACGGTGAGCGTGCGCGCTTCATCGACGAGGTCAACGGGCCCGAGGATCTCGACGGTGTGATCGCGGGCTCCGGTGGCACGCTGGGCACCGGCGGCATGGCGTCGAAGCTGGCCGCGGCGCGACTGTCGGCCGACGCGGGCGTTCCGGTCCTGCTGGCCGCCGCCGCTGACGCCGACCGCGCGCTCGGCGACGGATCGGTCGGCACAGTGTTCGCGGCGAGGCCGGAACGCTTGTCCGCCAGGCGTTTCTGGGTCAGGCACGCCGCGGACGCGCGCGGACAGATCGTGCTCGACGACGGCGCCGTCGCGGCTGTCGCACGCAAGCGACGTTCGCTGCTCGGTGCGGGGGTCGTCGGGGTGCGCGGGCGCTTCTACGACGGCGATGTCGTCGAATTGGTCGACACCGCAGGCACTCTGCGCGCACGCGGCGTCAGTAGCTATGACTCCGACGACGTCGCCCGGATGGTCGGCCGGTCGACGTCGGAACTACCGAATGAGTTGCACCGCCCCGTGATTCACGCCGACGACCTGGTTGCCGTCTGAGTCGATCAGGCAGTCGGGTCTATCCGGCCATCAGGCCGCCAGCGGGGTGAGTTCGGCCAGCACCTCGGCGCAGTAGTGATCGATCTTGAGGTCGGCGATGTCGTCGGCGCGCGTGATGCCGCGGTTGATCACCACGAGAGGCTTACCGGTGCGGTGTGCGTGCCGGGCGAATCGTAACCCTGACATCACGGTGAGCGACGAGCCGATGACGATCATCGCGTCGGCGTCGTCGACTGCCGAGAACGCTTGTTGCACGGTGGTTTTCGACGCATTCTCGCCGAAGTAGACGATGTCGGGCTTGAGGGTTCCACCGCACGTCGAGCAGTCGGCGACGACGAAGTCGCTCGTGTCGTCGAGTGTCACGTCGGCGTCCGGTGCCACCTCGATCGCGCCGCGACCGGAGACGCGATCCACGAATCCCGGATTGAGCGATTCAAGCGTGTCGGCGAGGCGTCGGCGAGAAATCGTCTCTCCGCAGTCGAGGCAGCGCACACGTCCATAGCAGCCGTGCAGTTCGATCACCCCGCGTGTACCCGCCTTGGTGTGCAGCATGTCGACGTTCTGCGTGATGACCGTCGTCAGTGTACCGCGGCGTTGGAGGTCGGTGAGCGCACGATGCGACGCGTTGGGCCGCGCGGCGTCCATATGGCGCCAGCCCAGATGGTTGCGCGCCCAATAGTGGCGTCGGAAGTCCGGTGACGACAGGAACATCTCCAAGGTCATCGGCGTCCGGACCGGCGCGCCCGGGCTGCGGTAATCGGGGATGCCCGAGTCCGTGGAGATACCCGCGCCGGTCAGCGCGACGACGCGTCGGCCGTCGAGCAGTCGGCGCATGTGGTCGACGCGGGCGTCGAGGTCGTCGTCGAGAGGTGTCGGTTCGGCCGGCGTCCAGCCGATCTGTAACCGAGTGCGCATACATCCAGGCTAGCGCCGTTTCGCCGACCGGCGGTGCCAGACGAGGCTCCGGAAGGCACAGGCCGGACGGCACAGACGCCTGCGGGCCCCGGCCTCCTGGTGGGGGAGTGCGGGGCCCGCAGGCGAAATGTTGCTCGTGCGATCAGGCGTTCGCGTGCTTGCCGTTCGGTTGCTCCGGGACGGTGACGAGCGGGTAGATGCCGTTCTCGTCATGCACCTCGGTGCCGACCACGGGAGGGTTGAACACGCAGAGCATGCGCATCTGCGTCTCGGCCGTCACGGTGTGGCGCTCGTGTCCGTTGAGCAGGTACATCGACCCGGCGGCCAGGGGATAGGTCTGCCCGGTCTCACGATCGAGCAGGGTTCCCTCGCCCTCCACCAGCCACACCGCTTCGATGTGGTTGGCGTAGTGGAACTCGTTGACGCTGCCGGCGTTGATGGTGGTCTCGTGGAACGAGAACCCGACGCCGTCGCCGCCGAGGACGATGCGCTTGGACACCCAGTTGCCCTTGGGGTCGGCGACCTCGCGCTCGGTGCCGGTGATTTCGTTGGTGGTACGTACGATCATGCGATCACCTCCTCCACGGAATCGACGAGAATGCCGAGTCCGCGGTCAAGTTCTTCGGTGGAAATGGTAAGTGGCGGAAGAAGTTTCACAACCTCGTCCGACGGTCCCGACGTCTCGGCGAGCAGTCCGGACCCGAAGGCCCGCGCACATGCCTTGGCCGCGAGCGTCGGCTCGTCGAAGACGAGGCCGCGCACCATGCCGCGTCCTCGCGTCGACAAACCTTCGTGGCGTTCCGACAGCGTCGAGAAAACTTCGTCGATCTGGCGTCCCTTGCGGTGGACGTCGCGAGTGAGCTGGTCGTCGGACCAGAACTCGTTGATGGCCTTGGTGGCCGTGATGAACGCGGGGTTGTTGCCGCGGAACGTGCCGTTGTGCTCGCCGGGCGCCCAGACGTCGAGGTCCCGACGGATCAGCACGAGCGCCATCGGCAGTCCGTAACCGCTGATCGACTTCGACATGGTGACGATGTCGGGCTTGATACCTGCCTCCTCGAACGAGAAGAACTCACCCGTACGCCCGCAGCCCATCTGGACGTCGTCGACGATGAGCAGGATGTCGCGGCGCTTGCACAACTCGGCGAGCCCACGCAGCCACTCGGCGCGCGCGACGTTGACGCCGCCCTCACCCTGGACCGTCTCGACGATGACGGCGGCCGGGGTGTTCAACCCACTGCCGGAGTCCTCGAGCACACGCTCGAACCAACTGAAGTCCTCGACGGTGCCGTCGAGGTAGTTGTCGAAGGGCATCGGCGTGGCGTGCACCAGCGGGATGCCCGCGCCTGCGCGCTTCATCGAGTTGCCGGTCACTGAGAGCGATCCCAGCGTCATGCCGTGAAAAGCATTGGTGAAGCTGACGATCGACTCGCGGCCGGTGACCTTGCGAGCCAGCTTCAGTGCCGACTCGACGGCGTTGGTGCCGGTCGGTCCGGGGAACTGGACCTTGTAGTCGAGGTCACGGGGCGCCAGGATCTTGTCGTGGAACGTCTCCAGGAACTGCCCCTTGGCGACGGTCGCCATGTCGAGCCCGTGGGTGATGCCGTCCGCCGAGATGTACTCGAGGAGAGCCTCTTTCAGGACCGGATGGTTGTGACCGTAGTTCAAGGCGCCTGCGCCCGCGAAGAAGTCGAGGTATTCGCGGCCTTCGGTGTCGGTGATCCACGAGCCACGTGCGCGACCGAACACGGTCGGCCAGTTGCGGCAGTAGCTGCGGACCTCGGACTCGTTCTGGGCGAAGACCGAGTCGTCGATGGTGGTGTCGAGAAGTTGCATCGTGCTTCCTCCAATGTGGGAAAACTCTGTGCCACAGTCACTTCGGAGCGAAGCTCTCGAGAAGTGCTGTGGGGACGCACATGTACGCGTTCACGTTCGCGGCGCGCCACTGTTCGACGCGTGCGGGTTGTGTTCGGGCGCAACGGCTCTCCGTCGCGGATGGTCTCGCCGACGACCGTTCGTCGGAAGCCGGCGTTAGCCGCTACCAGCGAGAACGCGCCGGCGGGAAACACTCCCACCGGTGAAAGAACCCCGCGCAAGAAGTACTAGGGCTCGCCGACCTTCGGCTCGAGCATGTAGAGATCCTCCGGCTGGTGCGCATCCGGGAAATCGTCGACGGCGAACAGGTCACGGCGAACGAAGTCCAAGCCGCGATCTCGTGCGACCGACGCGAAAAGACGTTGGGACGCAACGTTGTCGGGACTGATGGTGGTGTGCATGGCCACCACCGAACTGCGCCGGACACGATCGAACAACTGGTGCAGCATCTTTGCTGCGATTCCGTGGCCGCGGAAATCGTCGTCGACGGCGACCTGCCAGACCATCAGGGTCGACGGATCAGCCGGGCGTCGATAGCCGGTGACGAAACCTACTGCGCGGCCGCCGACTTCGGCGACAATCGAGGTGTCGGCGTAGTCGTGGCACCACAGCACATAGGCGTAGCTCGAGTTGACGTCGAGAACCTGTGAATCCGAGGCAATTTCCCAGAGTCTGGTTCCGTCGGACACCGTCGGCGTCCGATAGTCGATCGTCAGGACAGTTGATGGGGCCGTTCTCGTTGAGGAGGGGCTCATAACGTTCCTGACGTTAACAATGTGTGTCGGCGAAGTCATGCTGCTGTCGGAATCGGACACCGAAACCCCGGCGTCGGCGCTGTTCAACACCTGATTGTGATAGGGGTCACGTTTGTGTGATTTGTCGGTGTCGGACGGCCGAGACCCGGCGTTCTCCTCGGGCGGGTATCGCGAGCAGAATACGAACGATGACGAGGATCATCGCAGGCGCTCTCGGTGGGCGACGGCTGACCGTGCCCGACGACGGCACCCGCCCGACCTCCGACAGGGTGCGCGAGGCGCTGTTCAGTGCGCTCGCCGCGCGCATCGACTTCGACGACGCCCGTGTCCTCGACCTCTATGCGGGCTCGGGGGCGCTCGCGATCGAGGCCCTCTCGCGCGGTGCGGCGTCGGCCGTCCTGGTGGACAGTCGAAAGCGGGCCACCTCGGTCATCGCCGCGAACCTGCGCTCGCTCGATCTGTCCGGTCGCTCGGACGTGGTGACCTCCTCGGTCGGGTCGTATCTTGCCGCATCGAGAGCAGGCAAGCCGTTCGACCTGGTGTTCTCCGACCCTCCGTACGCGCTGGACACGGCAGACGTCGAGGCCGATCTCGGGCGCCTGAGCTCCGACGGATGGCTCGCGGACGACGCGCTCGTCGTCGTCGAACGCGATGCGCGATCGTCGCCGCCGACGTGGCCCGAGGAGTTCGACCTCATCGTGGAGAAGGTCTACGGAGAGACGCGCGTGGAGATCGGTAGGTTTACGCCATGAGCAGCGCAGTGATTCCAGGTTCCTTCGACCCGTTCACCAGGGGACATCGGTACATCGTCGAACGCGCGGCGTCGGCCTTCGACGAGATCGTGGTTCTCGTGGTGGTCAATCCCAACAAACACGGACTGTTCAGCATCGACGAGCGCATCGCGTTGATCGAAGAGGACTGTGCCGATCTGCCCAACGTCCGTGTCGACCGATGGACCGGTCTGCTCGTCGACTATCTGACCGAGAAGAACATCGGAGTCCTGGTGAAGGGGCTGCGCTCGGGCGTCGACTTCGACTACGAACTGCCGATGGCACAGATGAATCGCGAGCTCGCCGACGTCGAGACGGTCTTCATGATCACCGATCCGCGCTTCGCCCACGTCTCGAGTTCGCTGGTCAAAGAGGTGGCGAAGCTCGGTGGCGACGCGTCGCCGTACCTCGCACCGCACATCCACCGTCGCCTCGAGGCGGTCCTGGCGGGGGAGCGGACCGTCTGACGTTCGCTACTGACGCAGCGTCACAATCGTCACAGGCGACACGCCCATATCATCCGGCTCCATAATCCCAGCGATCACATTCGGCACAATAGTCACATCAGTCTCAGGCGGACCCGCGTCACCACGACACAGGTCTCACTGACAAGTAATGGCATGAGCCGGATTGGGGTAGCTGTGTACCGGGTATTTGAAGCTCTCGACGAACTCGTGGCCATCGTCGAAGAGGCACGAAGTGTTCCCATGACGGCCGGCTGTGTCGTGCCGCGTGGTGATGTCCTCGAGCTGCTCGACGACATCAAGGACTCGATTCCGGGCGAGCTCGACGACGCTCAGGACGTGCTCGATCAGCGCGAAAACATGCTCGGCGATGCCGCCGATCACGCCGACAAGGTCGTGACCACCGCGGAGTCGGAGTCCGACGCCATGCTCGCGCACGCCCGTGCCGAAGCCGACCGCCTCCTGGCCGACGCGAAGGCGCAGGCCGACCGGATGGTCGACGAGGCCAGCGCGCACGGCAAGAACCTGGTCGACGAGGCCAGCGCGGAAGCCCACCGGCTGTCGACCAGCGCGGCACGCGAGTTCGACGCCGTGACCGGACGTGCACGTGCCGAGGCACAGCGGACCATCGACTCGGCCAACAACACCTACGACAAGTCCGTCGCCGACGGCATCGCCGAGCAGCAGCGCCTGGTCTCGGAGACCGAGGTCGTCGCGGCGGCGAAGTCGGAGGCCGAGCGGATCATCGACGCCGCACACGCCGAGGCCGATCGACTGCGTGGCGACTGCGATGTGTACGTCGATGAGAAGCTCGCCGAGTTCGAGGAGATCCTCACCGGGACCCTGCGCTCGGTCAACCGCGGACGCCACCAGTTGCGTACCGGCGCGGGCATGCACGACTACGTCGAATACCCGCGCAGCGTCGACGACGCAGGTGCTCGTCGGACGAGTGCTGAGCAGGCGCGATCGGGTTCGGCGGACCTGCACGACCACAGCTCGCCGCTCGCGGTCTGAGCGGCGCGCCGGGTCGTTCGATGAATGACCTGGTCGGGCGTATGGTGCACATGTGGCCGAGAATGCAGTGACTCAAGGTGCGCAAGCGCAGCGCGATCCCTTCGTCCTCGACATCCGATCGTTGGGCAGGCGTCCGGGGACGATGGAGGAGATCCATCGCACGGTCGTCGCTCCCAATCGGATCGGCGTGGAGATGATCGCGATACCCGCGGATTCCGACGTCGACCTCGACTTACGGCTGGAATCGGTGTCGGAGGGCGTGTTGGTCACCGGCACCGTCTCCGGCGAGACCGAGGGCCAATGTGTGCGTTGTCTGGAACCGGTCGACGGCACGGTGACCGTGTTCCTGACCGAGCTGTACGCCTACCCCGACAGTGAGACCGAGCAGACGACCGACTCCGAGGACATCCATCGGATCGTCGACGACAGGATCGACCTCGAGCAGGCCGTCATCGACGCCGTTGCGCTCGAACTCCCGATGTCACCGCTGTGCAGTGAGGACTGCGCAGGCCTCTGCAGTGAATGCGGTGTCCGGCTCGCCGTCGCGGAGCCCGGACACTCTCACGAGATCATCGATCCCCGCTGGGCCAAGCTCGCTGACAAGCTCGGCTCGCTGGAGCAGAAGGAGTCGCAGGACTCCGACAGCGGCGAACGGGGCTCGGCGTGACCGGTGTCGACGACGCGGCGTCGCCTGCACCTCACGGAGGCAGCAACGATGCCGTCGCTTCTCTGGGTGCCGACTCCGCGGGTGTCGCATCGTTGCTGGAAGCGCTCGGCACGCCGATCGCGGATGAACTGCTCACACTCGCGCTGACCCACCGCTCGTATGCGTACGAGAACGGGGGGCTGCCGACCAATGAGCGGCTGGAATTCCTCGGCGATTCGGTGCTCGGTGTGGTGATCACCGAGCGGCTCTACCTGCGGTACCCCGATCGTCCCGAGGGTGAGCTGGCCAAGATCCGGGCGAGCGTCGTCAACATGCACGCGCTGGCCGACGTCGCGCGCGGCCTCGGCGAGGGCGGCCTCGGTCGTCACCTCTTCCTCGGGCGCGGCGAAGAGATGACCGGCGGCCGCGACAAGGATTCGATTCTGGCAGATGGCCTCGAATCGCTTTTCGGCGCAATGTATCTCGACCACGGCCTGGAGACCTCGCAGCGCATCATCCTCGACCTCTTCGACGAGATCCTCGACCGCGCAGGCCAACTCGGCGCGGGACTCGACTGGAAGACCTCGCTGCAGGAGCTGGCCGCCGAGCGTGGCTACGGACCCCCGCAGTACCAGATCAGCTCGACGGGTCCCGATCACAGCAAGGAGTTCACCGCGCGTGCGGTGATCGCAGGCGAAGAACTCGGTGAAGGTGTGGGACGCACCAAGAAGGAAGCCGAGCAGAAGGCCGCATCTCTGGCATGGCAGGCGCTCACCGAGCGTGACGCCGTGAGCGATGCCTGAACTTCCCGAAGTCGAGACCGTACGTGCCGGTCTCGAGAAGCATGTCGTCGGGCGCACGATCACCGACGTGGAGGTCCTCCACCCGCGAGCCGTCCGCAGACACGTCGGCGATGCACCCGATCTGATCGGAAGGCTCAGGGGCGCAACGATTCTCGCTGCGCGTCGACGTGGAAAGTACCTGTGGCTCGACGTTGAGGCGCCCCGCGGCGTCGACCGGTTCGCGCTCGTCGTCCACCTAGGCATGAGCGGGCAGATGCTGGTCGCCCGTGTCGGCGCACCCGACCACACGCATCTGCGGGTGCGCGCAACTCTCGACGACGGCAACGAGTTGAGGTTCGTCGACCAACGGACCTTCGGCGGGTGGCACCTCGACGACTATGTCGACGCCGAGTCTGCCGACGTCGACACCGAACTGCCCGGCGACCCGGCGTCGCTGCCGCGCTCGATTGCCCATATCGCGCCCGACCCGTTCGACTCCGGGTTCGACAGGGACGAGGTGGTGCGTCGAATGCGTGGAAAGCACACAGAGGTCAAGCGCGCACTGCTCGACCAGTCGCTGATCTCCGGCGTCGGAAACATCTACGCCGACGAGGCCCTGTGGCGAGCGCGGCTGAACGGCGCGCGCGTCACCGATGGAATTTCGCGACGCAAGCTCGCCGAGTTACTCGACGCCGCGACGGCGGTGATGAGCGACGCGTTGGCGGTGGGCGGCACGTCGTTCGACGCGCTGTACGTGAACGTCAACGGACAGTCGGGCTACTTCGAGCGTTCGTTGAACGCCTACGGCCGGGCGGGCCAGCCGTGCCGGAGATGCGGGACGCTGATGCGGCGTGAGGAGTTCATGAACCGGGGCTCGTTCTTCTGTCCGAAGTGCCAGCCCAGGCCTCGGCAGTAACGGTTCATTGCGCGCAGTATGAGATGTCGCGGCATAAGACGACATCGGAAGCAGTTCTACTATTGCGAGCGGCGCCTCGGGTGCGCCGTCGTCGATTGCGAAGGGAGTCATCGCGCAGATGACCAGCGAGAATTCGTCCGCGACCACAGCGGCGCCGCAGGTGTCGGATGCCGGCTCGGCGCACACCGAGTTGTGGGTGCAGCGGACCGGGACGCGTCGCTACACCGGCAAGAGTTCGCGTGGCGCGGAGGTTTTGATCGGCTCGCAGGATGTCGACGGTGTGTTCACGCCGGGTGAGCTGCTGAAGATCGCGCTCGCCGCGTGCACCGGCATGTCGTCGGACCGCCCGCTGGCACGTCGCCTCGGTGACGACTACGACGCGACGATTCGCGTCTCCGGCGACGCCGACCGCGAGAACGAGGTGTACCCGCACCTGCGCGAGGTGCTCGACGTCGACCTGTCCGAACTCGACCCCGCCGCTGCGGAGCGGTTGCTGGTGGTCGTCGAGCGCGCGATCGACTCGGTGTGCACGGTCGGTCGCACGCTCAAGGCCGGCACCGAGGTCGAACTCGTCATCGAGAGCGACTGACACCCCGATGAGTGGTTCCGACCAGGTCGTTCGCATGACCGCACACGTTCACGGACAGGTCCAGGGAGTCGGGTTCCGATGGTGGACGCGCTCGCGCGCCCTGGAGCTCGGCCTGGTCGGCTCCGCGACGAACCTCGCTGACGGGCGGGTGCTCGTCGTCGCGGAGGGGGCCGAACCACAGGTACATGCGCTACTCGACCTGCTGCGTTCGGGCGACACTCCCGGTCGCGTCGACCTCGTCGTCGAACGTTTCGATGCGCCGCGGGGTGACCTGCAAGGATTCGTCGAGCGCTAATCCGCCGATCAACCGCCTGCCCGGTTGCGCCTGCCTGCATCGGGTGATGGGTAGGCTTAACGGTCGTGCACCTGAAAAGCCTGACCCTGAAGGGCTTCAAGTCCTTCGCGTCGGCCACGACTCTGCGATTCGAGCCCGGCATCACCTGCGTGGTGGGTCCCAACGGCTCGGGTAAGTCGAACGTGGTCGACGCTCTGACGTGGGTGATGGGCGAGCAGGGTGCGAAAGCGCTGCGTGGCGGCAAGATGGAAGACGTCATCTTCGCCGGGACGTCGGGTCGGCCGCCTCTCGGTCGGGCCGAGGTGACGCTGACGATCGACAACTCCGACGGCGCTCTGCCGATCGAATACTCCGAGGTATCCATAACGCGACGGATGTTCCGCGACGGTGCGGGCGAGTACGAGATCAACGGGAGTTCGTGCCGGTTGATGGACGTGCAGGAGTTGCTGTCCGACTCGGGTATCGGGCGCGAGATGCACGTCATCGTCGGGCAGGGCCGTCTCGCGGCAATTCTGGAATCGCGGCCGGAGGACCGTCGTGCCTTCATCGAAGAGGCGGCGGGAGTCCTCAAGCACCGCAAGCGCAAAGAGAAGGCCGTCCGCAAGCTCGACTCGATGCAGGCCAATCTCGCGCGGCTGAGCGACCTCACCGCCGAACTGCGGCGCCAGCTCAAACCGCTCGGACGGCAGGCCGAGGTTGCCCGTCGAGCGCAGACGGTGCAGGCCGATCTTCGCGACGCACGACTGCGGTTGGCCGCAGACGATCTGGTCACCCGGCGCACGGAGATGGCCGAGCACACCGCTGTCGAGGAAGAGATTCGACGACGCTCCGACGAGGTCACCGCAGAGCTCGACGCCGTCAACGCCGAGGTCGCCGAGCACACTGACCATCTCGCCCAGGTCACTCCCGCTGCGGCGGCGGCAGGCCAGGCGTGGTTCCGGTTGTCGGCGCTCGCCGAGCGTGTCGACGCGACCAATCGGGTCGCAACCGAACGCAGCCGCTACCTCGCGGAGCCGACGGTCAGCTCTGGCGGTCCCGATCCGGAACAACTCGAACGCCAGGCCGAGGAGGCCGCGCTCACCGAGGCCGAAATGGCCGAGGCTGTCTCGCTCGCCGCCGAGTCGCTTGAGGTGTCCAAGCTCGAACTCGAGGAGTACGAGCGCGTCGCCGCGCAGGCGGAGCAGGCTCACATGGCCGCAGTGCGTGCGGTGGCCGATCGACGCGAAGGACTCGCGCGGCTCGAGGGACAGGTCGAGAGCCTGCAGACCAAGGCCGACGGCGTCGACGCCGAGGCGTCGCGCCTCACCGCTGCGATCGCAGCAGCTGTCGAACGCGCCGAAACTGCTGCGCAGCAACAGGATTCGGCAGCCGAATCACTGAGTCAAATGGAGGCCTCTGAGCAGGGCCTCGACGAACACCACGAACGGTGCGTCGCGGCACTGAACCTGTCGAATGAGCGGGTTGCGTCGCTGCAGGCCGCCGAACGTGAGGCCGAGCAGCGGATCGCGTCGCTTGCCGCGCGGATCGAGGCGCTCTCGGTGGGCCTGGAACGCAACGACGGCGGTGCGTGGCTGCTCGAGAACGCGCCCGAGGGATTGGCAGGCTCCGTCTCCGACCTGCTGGCTGTCGACTCGGGTTTCGAGACGGCCATCGCCGGAGCGCTGGGGCCCGCCGCCGACGCGATTGCGACCGTCGACGCGCTGGCCGCCGTCCGCGCTCTGCAGGCGTTGAAGACCGGAGACGGCGGCCGGGCGTCGCTGCTCCTGGGCGGACTCGACGACGCCGCGCCGAATCGTACTGTCGCGCTACCCGACGGTGCGGTGTGGGCGACCTCGGTGGTCAGCGCGCCGTCGCAGATCAAGGGTGCCGTCGATCATCTACTGGCCGACGTCGTCGTGGTCGACGACGCCGAGCAAGGCGTCGACCTGGCGGTACGCCACGGACTCCGGTGCGTCACGCGAGAAGGTGACCGCATCGGCCCCGCGTCGGTGGAAGGCGGATCGTCGCGTCGACCGTCGACGTTGGAGGTCACCTCGGCGATCGACACCGCAACCGCAGATCTCGCCGCAGCGCATCGGACCACCGAGGAGACGCAGGCGGCCCTCGAAGGTGCACTGACCGAACAGCGTGCCCGTCGCGAGGCCGCCGAAGAGGCGTTGGCCGCGCTGCACGAGTCGGATGCGGCCGTCGGCGGAGCCTACGAGCAACTCGCCCGACTGGGTCAGGAGGTCCGCGCGGCGCAGTCGGAGGCTGATCGGCTCACGCGGCAGCGCGACCGCGCAGAAGACGGTCGCGGTGACATGCTCACCACCCTCGCCGAACTGCGGGAACGCCTACGCCTGGCGCGTGACGAGTCGACGTCCGAACCCGACGAGGTCGGGGGAGACGGGGGCGAGCGCTCGGCGGCTGCCGCGGCAGTCGCCGGTGCGCGTTCGAGTGAGATGGAAGCGCGTCTGGCACTGCGTACCGCGGAGGAACGTCTCGCGTCGGTGCGTGGCCGTGCCGACTCGCTTCGTCGTGCGGCCCAACGTGAACGTGACTCCCGCGAGCGTGCCCGACGCCAAGACGAGGCTCGTCGGGTCGCTGCGCAGGTCGCGGCCGAGGTCGCCCAGGCGGCCACCGCGGTCTCCGAACGTCTCATCAGCGCGGTCGCAACGGCGCAAGCGGGTCGTGACGAGCTCGAGCAGGTCAAGGCCGCGCGTACCGAAACCCTCGAAGCGCTGAAGACCCGAGCGGCGGCACTCACCGATCAGCTCAACGCGCTGCGCGACTCCGTGCACCGCGACGAGGTCGCCCGAGCGCAGTCCGCGTTGCGCATCCAGCAGCTCGAGGAGCAGGTTCTCGAGAACTTCGCGATGTCGCCCGATGATCTGATCGCCGAGTACGGTCCGGATGTTCCGATGCCGCCGTCCGCGTTGGAGATCTCCGAGTACGAGCAGGCCAAGGAGCGCGGCGAGAGCGTCGTGGCACCCGCGCCGCTGCCGTACGACCGCGCGACGCAGGAGGCACGCGCGAAAAAGGCGCAGAAAGACCTCAACACTCTCGGCAAGGTGAATCCCCTTGCGCTGGAGGAGTTCGCCGCCCTCGAGGAGCGCTACAGCTTCTTGTCTGCGCAACTCGAGGACGTCAAGGCCGCGCGGAAAGACCTTCTCGACGTGGTCGAGGACGTCGACGCGCGCATCCTGCAGGTGTTCACCGAGGCCTACGCCGACGTCGAACGTGAGTTCTCCCAAGTCTTTTCGACGCTGTTCCCCGGCGGCGAGGGTCGACTCATCCTCACCGAACCCGGAGACATGCTCACCACGGGAGTCGAGGTCGAGGCGCGGCCACCCGGTAAGAAGGTCAAGCGGCTGTCACTGCTCTCGGGTGGCGAGAAGTCGCTGACCGCAGTGGCGATGCTCGTGGCGATCTTCCGTGCGCGACCCTCACCGTTCTACGTGATGGACGAGGTCGAAGCTGCGCTCGACGACACCAACCTGCGGCGCCTGATCACCCTCTTCGAGCAGTTGCGTGAGCGGTCGCAGCTCATCGTGATCACCCACCAGAAGCCGACGATGGAGGTCGCGGATGCGCTCTACGGCGTCAGCATGCGCGGCGACGGCATCACGACCGTGATCTCGCAGCGGCTGCGCGGCCAGAACGTCGCGGTCACGGCAACCGCGCCGCAGGTAGCGGGTGACACCGATGGGGGAGGCGACGTCGGCGGGCAGGAATCCGACGTTTCAGACGCGAACACAGCGACGACCAACAGTGCGACGACCAACAGTGCGCCAACATGACAAACAGGGCGACAACATAGAGAACGCCCCTTCCGCTAGTCGGCGGAGGAGCACGATGGACAACGCAGCCCGAGATATGCGGGAAGAACTGGAGAAGCAGTGAACACCGGAATCATCATCGGAATCGTCATCGCGGTCGTCGTCATCCTCGCGTTGATCGTCGCGGGTCTCGTCCTCGCGCGTCGTCGACGCATCTCTCTGCACGACGACGAGCAGACGCAAGTGGTCGACGGCTCGAAACCGCAGGTCGACCGCTCAGGCGGGTACAAGGCGTCGTCGGGCTTCAGCTTCAGCCAGGGTGGCGCGGCGTCGGGAACCGCTGTCGCGGAACCACCCGAGCCGACCGTCGCGCCCACTGAGCGGACCGAGGTCGACGGTCAGCCGGGCGTCGGCGACGACGCATCGGTGCCGCGTGACTCGGAACGCCGCGGCATCACCAACGTCACGCTGCCCGACACTGCCGACGTCGAGACGGCAGACACCGCTACGACCGACGTTCCCACGGCCGACACCGGGACGACCGATAGCTCTGCGACTGCCACCGCTGCGCCGACCGCGGACGCCACAGAGACCGCAGACACCACCGCTACCGCAGGCACCACCGATACCGCAGGCACCACCGAAACCGCTGCGACCACCGCAGAGTCGGCGCTGACCAGCGAGTCGGTGCCGCTCGACGAGGACATCGATTCGTCGGTCACCACGCCGTTGTTCGAGGAGATCGTCGAGTCGGTCGGCGAGAGCCCCGACGAGATCATCGAAGAGATCGAAGACGAGGAGGCCGCTGCCACAGCGCCGCCGCGTGACGAGATCGAGCCGACGGCGGGCCGACTCGGTCGCCTCCGTGGGCGTCTGTCGCGGTCGCAGGGCGCGATCGGCAAGAGCATGCTCGGGCTTCTCGGTGCAGGCGACCTCGACGAGGAGAGCTGGGAGGAGATCGAGGACACCCTCGTCATGGCAGACCTCGGCTCCGCCACCACCGAAGCGGTCATCGAACGGCTCCGGACCGAGTTGGCCACCAATCCGGTGCGCAACGCCGACGACGCTCGCGCCCTGCTGCGCAGGGTGCTCGTCGAGCAACTGCACCCCGAATTCGACCGTTCGATCCGCGCGCTTCCCCATGCCGACACACCTGCGGTCGTGCTCGTCGTCGGGGTCAACGGCACCGGCAAGACGACGACGACGGGCAAGCTTGCGCGCGTGCTCGTCGCCGACGGCAGGCGCGTCTTGCTCGGCGCAGCAGACACCTTCCGCGCCGCGGCGGCAGATCAGCTGCAGACGTGGGGTGAGCGGGTCGGCGCAGACATCGTTCGTGGCAAGGAACAAGCCGACCCGGCAGCCGTCGCATTCGACGCCGTCGCGAAGGGGATCGACGAGGGCGTCGACGTGGTGCTCATCGACACCGCGGGACGTCTGCACACCAAGACCGGTCTGATGGACGAGCTCGGAAAGGTCAAGCGCGTCGTCGAGAAGAAGGCTCCGGTCGACGAGGTCATCCTCGTCCTCGACGCCACGGTCGGCCAGAACGGACTGACTCAGGCGAAGGTCTTCGCCGACGTCGTCGACATCACCGGCGTCGCCCTGACCAAGCTCGACGGAACCGCCAAGGGCGGCATCGTGTTCAACGTCCAAGAGGTTCTCGGCGTCCCGGTGAAGCTCGTCGGGCTCGGCGAGGGAGCCGACGACCTCGCGCCGTTCGACCCGGAAGCGTTTATCGACGCGCTTCTGTAAGCTGCGAAAAACATTTGAAGCCATGTCCGATTCACCTGGCGATTTACCTTCGCGAAATGTGAATCGGGCTTTGGTTCACACGCTCGAAACACGGGAGCACCACAGCTGAAACCACTTCCGGACAGAGTCTTTGCAGGCGCCGAGCCGTCGGCGCGCTCTGAGGAGGTTTTCTACAGTGGTCTCTGCACTACCGGATAGTGTTTTCGGAGAGCCTGACGCCGGCAATACAGCATGGATGCTGGCCAGTGCGTCGATGGTTCTTCTGATGACTCCAGCGCTGGCCTTCTTCTACGGGGGGTTGTCTCGGGGTAAAGCAGTTCTGAACATGATGATGATGTCGTTCGGCTCGGTCGCGACGGTCAGCATCGTCTACGTTCTGTGGGGGTTCTCGCAGTCGTTCGGAAATACAGTCACCGGCGAGTCCGATATCTGGGGCATCTTCGCGAATCCGTTCTCGCTCTTCGGATCCGATCAGCTGATGAACACCGCGGGCACCGAAGACAAGCCGACATATGTGCTGTGGACCGGCGTCGAAACCCATGTGCCCGCGATCGTCTTCATGGCCTTCCAGCTCACCTTCGCCGTCATCACCGTCGCCCTCATTTCGGGTGCGGTTGCAGAGCGCGTGAAGTTCTCCACCTGGCTGGTGTTCTCCGTGCTGTGGTCCACCATCGTCTACTTCCCGCTTTCCCACATGGTGTGGGGCGGCGGCCTGATGTCGAACGCCGAAAGGGGCTTCGCCTCATGGATGTTCGGCACGAACTCGGATGGAACCGCCAACGTCGCGCCGATTGACTTCGCCGGTGGCACGGTCGTCCACATCAACGCCGGTATGGCCGGTCTGGTGCTGGCCATCATCGTCGGTGCGCGCGTCGGCTTCGGCAGGACCGCTTACCGTCCGCACAACATTCCGTTCGTGATGCTCGGTGCCGCACTGCTGTGGTTCGGTTGGTTCGGCTTCAACGCAGGTTCCGAACTCGCCGCGGACATGACGGCAGGCAAGGTCTGGGTCAACACGACCGCCGCAACCGCGGCAGCGATGATCGGCTGGCTCGGAGTCGAGTGGGTGCGCGACAAGCACGCCACCAGCGTCGGCGCGGCGTCGGGCATCGTTGCGGGACTCGTGGCCATCACCCCCGCCTGTGGCGCTTTGACGCCGGTCGGTTCGTTGATCCTCGGCGTGATCGCCGGCGCTCTCGCAGCGCTCGCCATCGGACTGAAGAACAAGTTCGGCTACGACGACTCGCTCGACGTCGTGGGTGTTCACCTCGTCGCAGGACTCTGGGGCACCATCGGTATCGGGTTCCTGGCCAAGGACACCGGCCTGTTCTGGGGCGGCGACTACAAGCAGCTCGTCGTGCAGATCGTGATCGCCGCATTCGCGCTCGCGTTCACCGGTGTTCTCACCACGATCATCGCTCTGGTGCTCAAGCCGCTGGGCTGGCGCGTCAAGCCTGATGAGGAGAAGAGTGGCATCGATGAGGCCGAACATGCCGAGACCGCGTACGAACTGGCATGAATCCCCGGTCGTTGACTACTACGCTGATTCCTGTGGAGAGGGATAACCAATGAAGCTCATCACCGCAATCGTGAAACCGTTCACGCTTGAGGATGTCAAAGCCGGCCTGGAGCAGGCTGGAATTCTGGGAATGACCGTCAGTGAGGTGCAGGGTTACGGTCGCCAGAAGGGCCATACCGAGGTGTACCGAGGCGCTGAATACTCGGTCGACTTCGTTCCCAAGGTACGAGTCGAGGTCGTCGTGGACGACGCGGCCGTTGACAAAGTTGTCGATGTCATCGTGGAAGCCGCGCGAACCGGCAAGATCGGTGACGGAAAGGTGTGGGTCTCCCCGGTCGAATCGGTCGTTCGCGTCCGAACCGGCGAGCGCGGCGCAGACGCGCTGTAGGCCCGTTGCCTTTCGTCAACTCCGACCGTGGCCCTGCGTCCGACGATTCGTCGGGTGCGGGGCCACGGCCCGGCATGGGACCGGGCGGTGGCCCCCTCGCAGCGACCGACCTGGCACGTACCCGTAGGCAACTCACCGAAGCGACAGGTGCCGGGAGACTCGACGCCGCCGGGCTGCGGCAGGTGTTGGTCGACCTGCACGAATTCTGGCTGACGAGTAAGGCCGCCGAGCTCGGGATCAAGCCGCACAGCGGACTCGCGATCGTGGCCGTCGGCGGACTCGGACGCGGGGAGATGCTTCCGCATTCCGATCTCGACCTGATCCTGCTGCACGACGACCTCGCCGTCGAACGGCTCTCGGAAGTTGCGGACGGGCTCTGGTATCCGTTGTGGGACGCCAACATTCCGCTCGATCACAGTGTGCGAACCGTCCCTCAGGCTCTGCAGGTCGCCGCCGAGGACACCACGGCCGCGCTCGGGCTGCTCGAGGCGCGCCACATCGTCGGCGACGAGGATCTGTCGTCGTTGCTGATCGGGGGAGTGCGCCAGCAGTGGCGCACCGAGATCAGACACCGCTTCCCCGAAGTGGTCGAGCACGCACAGGATCGCTGGCGTCGCGCCGGCGACATCGCGCATCGTGCTGAACCCGACTTGAAGAACGGCCGCGGCGGCCTGCGCGATGTCCAACTCCTCGGCGCGCTCGCCATCGCGCAACTCACCGACGGCATGGGAGGCCTGCGCCCCGATTCGCCGAATGCGGGGCCGCAGATGGCCTATCACCGGTTGTTGGACATCCGTACCGAATTGCACCGCATCGCCGGGCGCCCGCGGGAGCAGGTCCGCGCACAGGACGCCGACGAGATGGGTGCGTCGCTGCGGATCGGCGACCGCTTCGACCTCGCGCGCGTCATCAGCGACTCCGCTCGCACGATCAGCTACTCCATCGACGTCGGCTTGCGAACCGCGGGTAATGCACTACCGCGCCGCGGTCTTTCCAAGCTGCGGCGATCGCCCATCCGACGTCCGCTCGACGAGGGCGTCGTCGAGCACAACGGTGAGATCGTGTTGGCGCGCAACGCGATCCCGAGCAAAGATCCAGGGCTCATCCTTCGGGTCGCGTCGGCGTCGGCGCGTACCGGGCTGCCGATCAGTGCGTCGACGCTCTCCCGGCTCGCCGATTACGCACCGGAACTGCGCGAACCGTGGCCTGCGGAGGCGCTGAGCGACCTGCTGGTGTTGCTCGGCTCCGGACATCACATGATCGATCCCATCGAGGCACTCGACCGCACCGGGCTGTGGGGCAGGCTCCTGCCGGAGTGGGGTGCGGTGCGTGACCTACCGCCCCGGGACGCGGTGCACACCTGGACCGTCGACCGGCACCTCGTCGAGACCGCCGCCTACGCGAGTTCGATGACCACCCGCGTCTCGCGACCGGACCTGCTGGTGCTCGGAGCGTTGATCCACGACCTCGGCAAAGGGCGCGGTGCCGACCACAGCGTCGTCGGGGCCGAACTCGCCGTACAGGTGGGCAACAGGTTCGGACTCTGGCCGCAGGATGTCGACGTGCTTTCCGACTTGGTGCGCCACCACCTCCTGCTTCCGACGATCGCGACGAGACGCGACCTCGACGACCCCGCGACCGCGACCGAGGTCGCAGAGACCCTCGGATACGACAGGGTGCTGCTCGAACTCCTTGCGGCACTTGCCGAGGCGGATTCACGTGCTACGGGTCCCGGTGTGTGGGGTGAGTGGAAGGCGTCGCTGATCAACGACCTCGTTCGACGCACCATGCGGTTGATCGACGGCGAGACACCCGAAGAGCCCGAACCGCTCAGTCCGCAGACACGAGCGCTCGCAGAATCCGGTGAGTACGCGGTCAGCCTCACTCCGGGCGAGGGACCGCACACGTTCACCGTGGTGATGGTTGCACCCGACGCCCCGGGCCTGCTGTCGAAGATGGCAGGCGTCGTCGCCCTGAACGGGCTGCGGTCGCACTCCGCGACGGTTCAGGGAATCGAGACGGCGGACGGACAACGCCGCGCGGTCAACACGTTCGTCGTGGTCCCGACATTCGGCTCGCCGCCGGAGGCCGGTCTGCTCCGCCAGCAGTTGATTGCGGCCGTCGAGGGCAAGATCGACGTCATCGAGCGCCTCGATGCACGCGAAAGCAGTTCACCGATCCCGACGATCGGCTCGGTCAACGCCACCCCGGGGATCGGCGCCGGTGCAGCAGCGGGAAGCACCGATCCCGCCGTCGATGGTGCCGGGCATCCCAAGAACGCGGTACCGGCACTGTTTGCCATCGCGCCGCCACGGGTCCTCTGGGCTCCGGCGCCGTCGGACGACGAGGTGCTGATGGAGTTGCGCACCGACGACCGCCTGGGTCTGCTCAGTCGCGTCAGCAAGGTCATCGAGCAACAGGGAGCCGACGTCCGGTGGGCGAAGGTGACGACACTCGGGCCGACCGTCGTCGACAACTTCTGTTTGCGTCTGGCCGACGACACCCCGCAGGCGCGTACCGCGTTGGCAGATGCCGTGATCGCGGCATGTCCACCGCCGCAGCCGCGATCCGACGACGACAAGGGCGACGGCGCGGCGGGTGCGACAGGCTCCGGGCGTTCGGGAGTGCCGATCAGCTGACGATCGCGTTCGCCTCACCGGCGGTCGGGGTGACGGCGAGACGCACCGCTGCGGCGAGCACACGCGGGCTCATGGGACACTGGAACAATGTTCGACTCCCTCTCCGATCGCTTGACTGGTGCGCTGAAGGATCTGCGCGGCAAGGGACGCCTGTCCGACGCCGACATCGACCGCACCGCACGTGAGATTCGTCTGGCCCTACTCGAGGCCGACGTCTCTCTTCCCGTGGTGCGCGCGTTCATCGCCCGGATCAAGGAGCGCGCCAAGGGTGCCGAGGTCTCGCAGGCACTCAACCCCGCCCAGCAGGTCGTCAAGATCGTCAACGAGGAGCTCGTCGGCATCCTCGGCGGCGAGACGCGGCGCGTGCAGTTCGCCAAGAACCCACCGACCGTCATCATGCTCGCTGGCCTGCAGGGTGCGGGTAAGACGACTCTCGCGGGCAAGCTCGGCCACTGGCTCAAGCAGCAGGGCCACACTCCGCTGCTCGTCGCCTGCGACCTTCAGCGGCCCGGTGCGGTCTCGCAGCTTCAGATCGTCGGCGAGCGCGCGGGCGTTCCGGTGTTCGCTCCCGACCCCGGGACGAGCATCGGCCAGACGGGCGACCTCGGCACGGTCAGCCACGGCGATCCCGTCGCCGTCGCGCGCGCCGGTGTCGCGGAGGCCCGCGACCATCACTACGACGTCGTGGTCATCGACACCGCCGGTCGCCTGGGCATCGACGAGGAGTTGATGGGCCAGGCCTCCGACATCCGCGAGGCAACCCAGCCCGACGAAGTTCTCTTCGTCGTCGACGCGATGATCGGTCAGGACGCGGTGGCCACCGCGGAAGCCTTCCAGAGCGGCGTCGGATTCACGGGTGTCGTTCTCACCAAACTCGACGGCGACGCTCGCGGCGGTGCAGCACTCTCGGTTCGCGAGGTGACTGGTCAGCCGATCATGTTCGCGTCGTCTGGTGAGAAGCTCGAGGACTTCGACGTCTTCCACCCCGACCGCATGGCGAGCCGCATCCTCGGCATGGGCGACGTGCTAAGCCTCATCGAGCAGGCAGAACAGCACTGGGATGCCCAGCAGGCGGAGGCCGCCGCACAGAAGATCAGCCAGGGCGAGCTGACACTCGAGGACTTCCTCGAGCAGATGCAGATGCTGCGCCGCATGGGGCCGATCGGCAACATCCTCGGCATGCTGCCGGGCGCCAACCAGATGAAAGACGCTCTCTCGCAGGTCGACGACAAGCAGCTCGACCGCGTGCAAGCAATCATCCGGGGCATGACGCCCGCCGAGCGTGACAACCCGAAGATCATCAACGCCTCACGCCGACTTCGCATCGCGAACGGCTCGGGCGTCACGGTCAGCGAGGTCAATCAGCTCGTCGACCGGTTCTTCGAGGCGCGCAAGATGATGGCCCAGATGTCCGGTCGTATGGGCTTGGGCGGCGGTTCTCGCAAGACCAACCGGAAAAAGGGCAAGGGCAAGAAGGGTAAGGCCAAGGGACGCGGCCCGACACCGCCGAAGGTGCGCGGCGGTTTCCCCGGCATGCCCGGCGGTTTCCCCGATCTCTCGGGCATGCCCGCTGGACTCGACGAACTGCCCCCGGGCCTCGAAGGCATCGATATCTCGCAGTTCCAGCAGCCCAAGAAGAAGTAGCAGCCGTGAGCGGTCGCGGGTCGTCGACGGCACGTCACTATCGCGGTCACGATCCGTTGACCGATGAGATCGTCGAGTTGTGGGTGGTCGGTGACACCATCTCGCGCGAGCCGGTGTCCGACGCCACGACCGTCGCCACCGACGGTTGGATCGTTCCGGGACTCGTCGATGCGCACAATCATGTGGGAATCGCGCCGGGACTCGGTGTGACCATCGAGCAGGCTCGCGCGTTCGCCCGCGCCGACGCCGAAGCCGGGGCGCTGCTCATCCGCGAGGTCGGGTCACCGCTCGACACCCACCCGCTCGATGCCGACGCCGGACCACTGTTCGTCCGGTCCGGCAAACACATCGCGCGCACGAAGCGGTACCTGCGCGGGTACGGCATCGAGCTCGACGACCCCGACGAGCTGGCCGCGGAGGTCGCGCGACAGGCCGCCGCGGGCGACGGCTGGGTCAAGCTCGTCGGTGACTGGATCGACCGTGAGGTGGGCGACCTCGCCCCGCTGTGGACCCGAACCCAACTCGACGGGGCGGTCGCGGCGGCGCATGACGCGGGCGCTCGTATCACCGCGCACGTGTTCGGCGGTGACGGGCTCGACGACCTCATCGCGGCAGGCGTCGACTGCATCGAGCACGGAACCGGCTTGCACGCTGATCAGATCGATGCGCTCGTCGAGAAGTCGATTGCCTTGGTGCCCACGATGATTCAGGTCGACAACTTTCCCGAGATCGCCTCGGGCGCAGACAAGTACCCGACCTACGCCGCACATATGCGCAAACTGCACGCGGATGCGCCCGACACCTTCGCCGCGGCGCGGGAGGCGGGCGTCGCGATCTACGCGGGCACCGACGCCGGTGGATTCATCGAGCACGGGCGAATCGTCGACGAGGTCGAGCGGCTCGCAGGTATCGGACTCGGCGCCGCGGGCGCCCTGGCATCGGCGACCACCGAACCGCGGCGCTGGCTCGGCGCGGGAACGCTCGAGCACGGCGATCGCGCCGACTTCCTCGTCCTCGACGACGATCCACGGGTGGATCTCTCGACGCTTCGACGCCCACGCGCTGTGGTGTGCGCGGGCGAGCACGTCGGCTGAGTGGCATCCGGTGTGAGGTACACCACTTTTTATGCCATGGTCTCCGTTGTTACCGCCTAGTAGCGTGGCACCCACGTTGCATTAAGGCGTGTCGGCGGTCCTGATCTCGGTTATGGCCTCGCGCAACGCTCGTGTTGGGGGGCGGGCGTGGTCGTGTGGTCCGTGGGTCCGTCAGGTGTCGTATGGAGCATGCGTGTGCCTTGTCGCGGGGTGGGCATCCGCATGCTCCATACGCGTGGTCGGCCCCGCACTTGCGGCGATTTCGCCTCCTCGGTGGCGTCTGGCACAATGGATCCTCGGTTCGTCGGACCGGTTACGCACCGCCCGACGGTCACACCCGAATAGATCGCAAAACCGGGTCCGCCAGTTCCGGCGGGCTGCTGAATTGCGCAGTGACCACTGGAGAAGCAACACATGGCTGTCAAGATCAAGCTCACGCGGCTCGGCAAGATCCGCAACCCGCAGTACCGCATCGTCGTCGCCGATTCTCGGACCCGCCGCAACGGCCGGGTGATCGAGACCATCGGCAAGTACCACCCGAAGGAAGAGCCGAGCCTCATCGAGGTCGATTCCGAGCGCGCGCAGTACTGGCTGACTGTCGGCGCACAGCCGACCGAGCCTGTCGCCGCGATCCTCAAGATCACTGGTGACTGGCAGAAGTACAAGGGTCTTCCCGGTGCCGAGGGCACGCTGAAGGTCGCCGAGCCCAAGACCTCCAAGCTCGACCTGTTCAACGCGGCACTCGCAGCCGCCGACAGCGAGCCTGTCGCCGAGGCCACCACCCCGAAGAAGAAGGCCGCCAAGAAGGCCGACGATGCGCCTGCCGCAGACGAGGCTCCGGCCGAGGCTGCTGCTGGTGACGCCAAGGACGAGGCGTGAGCGCTGTCGTCGCCGACGCGGTCGAACATCTCGTCCGCGGAATCGTGGCCAACCCCGACGATGTGCGCGTCGAGCTGATCACCGGTCGCCGTGGCCGCCTCGTCGAGGTGCACGTGAACCCCGAGGATCTCGGCAAAGTCATCGGTCGCAACGGTCGTACGGCAACCGCGCTGCGCACGCTGGTCTCCGGAATCGGTGGCCGTGGTGTGCGCGTCGACATCGTCGACACCGACCGCTGAGTAGACGCTCCACGATGGATCTCGTCGTCGGACGTGTCGCGAAATCACACGGTATCCGTGGTGAAGTCGTCGTCGACGTGCGTACCGATGTTCCGGAGGAACGCTTCGTGGTCGGCTCGGTCGTCCGCGGCCGCCCCGGTCGTGGGGGAGACGAGAAGAACTACACAGTGACAGCCGCCCGGCAGCACGCCGGGCGGCTGTTGCTGTCGTTGGCCGAGGTGTCCGACCGCACCGAGGCCGACGCCTTGCGCGGCACCCTCTTCCTCATCGACAGCGCCGACGTCGACTCGGGCGACGATCCGGACGAGTTCTACGACCACGAACTCGAGGGCGTGGAAGTCACGACCGTCGACGGTGAACGAGTCGGCGTTGTCGGCTCGGTACTGCATCTGCCCGCCAACGATCTCCTGGCCGTGAAGACGGTTGATGGGCGCGAGGTTCTGGTGCCGTTCGTGCGCGAGATCGTGCCGACTGTCGGACTCGACGGCATCGTGATCGACCCGCCGGACGGGCTGCTCGACGTCGGCGAGTCATGAGCGACTCACCGCGAACGGATTCGGTTCGTGCCGATCCCATGCGCATCGATATCGTCTCTATTTTTCCCGAGTATCTCGATCCTCTGCGAATGGCGTTGCTGGGCAAGGCAATCGATAAGGGTGCGATCGAGGTCGGCGTTCACGATCTGCGCGACTGGACCCACGACGTGCACCGCGCCGTCGACGATTCGCCGTACGGTGGCGGACCGGGCATGGTGATGAAACCCGAGGTCTGGGGACCGTGTCTCGACGAGGTGTGTCCCGATGGCGCCCTCCTCGTGGTCCCCACGCCCGCGGGAGTTCCGTTCCGGCAAGAAACCGCGCAGCGCTACAGCCGCGAAAAGCATCTCGTGTTCGCCTGCGGTAGGTACGAGGGAATCGACCAGCGCGTCTTCGACGACGCCGCGCGGCGCGTGCGCGTCGAAGAGGTTTCCCTCGGCGATTTCGTGCTGATCGGTGGCGAAGTGGCCGCGATGGCAATGATCGAGGCGACCGTGCGGCTCATCGACGGTGTCCTCGGCAATCCGCGCTCGCACGAGGAGGATTCGTTTTCCGACGGGCTGCTCGAAGGTCCGAGCTACACGCGACCCGTGCAGTGGCGTGGACTCGACGTTCCCCCCGTCCTACTCAGTGGCGACCACGCCAAAGTCGCCGCATGGCGTCACGAGCAGTCGCTGGAACGAACTCGCGAGCGCAGACCCGACCTGCTCGACGACTGACGCTCCGGAGCTCCCTGGCGGTCGCGATATCCACAGGTGTGCGTCGAGGCGGCGTGTGCCGGCGAATGGCCGGTTATGATCTCCGCAAACCGGGCGGCGACAGCGAAGCGGTTGGCCGGGTGGGGAGGGGAGTGCTGTGCGGGATCGATGGACACGCATGCTCGACGACGTCGACCATCAGCGCGTCGAATTGGCAAGAGTCGCAGGCGAACTCGATCGGCTGACCGCGCAGGCGTCGACTCCCGATCGGTTGGTGAGCGTCACCGTCGGGTCGCGAGGACTCGTGCGCGACGTCGACATTCGACCTGCCGCATTGCGCCATTACCGTGCTGATCAACTCGCCGCGACCATTGTCGAGCTCGTCGCGCGCGCAGACTCAGAGCTTCGCGATCAGCGAGAGCGCCTGTTGCACACCGTGTCCGAACTCAGGCCGGACTATTCCGACGTACGCCGTAACGGTGACGAGGTCCCTGCTGGCCGAGACCGGGCGCCCCGATGAGCGACCCGTCGCGCTCGCGCCCCGACGACGCGTCGGTCATGCGTGTCGACGGACTGGCCAACGCCGATCTGAGTCGTCGGCTGTCCGAGATCGCCCGATGCGTCGATACGATGCGCGACGAGTTGATCTCCGTGGGGCTCGTCGTCGACGCGTCCACGGGGCAGGGTGCACCCGCCGAGGCTTTCCGTCTCGGAGCATCGCGTGCGGAACAGGGGTGCCTGCGCGGGGTCGAATCGGTGTCCAAGGCGCTGGCTGTCATCGCGGCCAACGCCGCGGCCGGGGTGAGCCAGGTGGTCGACGCCGACCGTGAACTCGACGCCCAATTCCGCACCCACGGTCAGAGCGCAGGAGCAGACGGGCGCACGCCGTGAACAACGTCGCGCACCCGACAGTCGGTGCGACAGAGGAGCTTCGACGGCTTGCCGAGTCGCTCGCGCCGGGGTGCTGGCCGACCGCCGACGACGCCGCGCTCGTCGAATGTGGCCGTCGACTCCGCGGAATCGGCGACGAACTGCGCGATCTCGCCGACGTCGTCGACGCGCTCCGGCGAGATCACGACGGGTCGGGACGCTTTCACGACGGGCTGATCCACGCGCTCACGCAGGTGACGTCGGATGTCGACGGCATGCGCAGTGTCGCCGATCGATTCGCCGTGTTCGCCGAATCGCTCGACACCTTCGCGCTGGCGACCGCCGACGCGCGATCGGAGATGACGGTGCTCGCGTCCATCGCCGACCGCGACCGCCTGGCGGGTTCGGTTGCCGATGCACTCGGCGACGACTCCGCTCGGGTGTCGGCGGCGAGTGCGGGTCGCTACGCGCTCTCCGCCGCCGGCGACGAGTACACCGAGCGCGCCGGGGATGCCGGCCACTCCGCGGTGCCCTGGGACAATGCAGTGCACTCGGACAATGCAGTGCTCAGGGACGAGGCAGAACAGCGAACCAACTCGAATCCGCCCGCTGCGACCAGCGGCATGATGACAGCGGGTGGCTTCGCCGGTCTCGGTGCGATGGGGGTGGCGGCGGGTGGTGCGCTGCAGGGCGTGAGTGCTGTCGGAGGCCGGTCCAGTGGAGCCGATATCGACCCGGCATGGCTGATCGAGCGCGCAGCGCTATTGCAGACATCGTTGCCATCGCCCTTCTCCGAATGGATGCGCGTCGCGATCGGTGTCGGAACCGACGCCGACGGCGGCCAGGTCAGGGTCGTCGCAACCAGCGACCCGCAGCCGTATCAGCGTCCGGGCTTCGCGATCGCCCCCAGTGAGTTGCTCGCGGGCGACGGAGGCCCTCCTGAATACGCGATCGTCGCCGAGATGGCACGCGCAGGGCTGACACCGGTGATCGTGGCGTCGGCTATGACGATGCCGCAGGGAATCGCATCGGTGCTGGTGGCGGAGGGTGTCGAGGTGGCGTCGCCGCCATCGCCGCGAATGTGAGACGCGGATACGAGCGCCGACTCGAGCCTCGGATGCGCGATTTCACTTCCTGCCTGGTGCTCTGGCACAATGGACGGGTTGCCTGAGGCCGTCGATCGGCCCTCGGGCATGACTCGGAGCACGAACCGGTTCGATCCCTGACGCCACACCGTCGGAACACCGACGCCAATGGCGTGGGCCGCCAGGTTCCTCTGTTCACCAGTAGCCACATTAAGGAACAACGACATCATGAACACCCTGGACTTCCTCGACAAGCAGTCGCTGCGCGACGACATCCCCGCGTTCGGCCCCGGTGACACCCTCGACGTTCACGTCAAGGTCATCGAAGGTTCCAAGGAGCGCGTCCAGGTCTTCAAGGGTGTCGTCATCCGTCGCCAGGGTGGCGGTGTCCGCGAGACCTTCACCGTTCGCAAGGTCTCGTTCGGTGTCGGCGTGGAGCGTACCTTCCCGGTGCACAGCCCCAACATCGCGAAGATCGACGTTCTGACTCGCGGTGACGTGCGTCGCGCGAAGCTGTACTACCTGCGCGATCTGCGCGGCAAGGCAGCCAAGATCAAGGAAAAGCGCTGACGCGTCTACCCTGACGACGTGGCTTCCGAACACAGCGCGGCAAATCACTCCGACGCAGACGACGCCCATTCACGTCCGGCAGACACTGCCGACGGCCGGTCCGAGGATTCCGAGGAGCGCCCCTGGCGCACCAAGGATGACGACGCCGAACCGCGATCAAAACGTGGTTCATGGCTACGTGAGACGATCATCATAGTCGCGTGCGTTCTCCTGGTGACGTGGATTCTGCAGACCTTCATCGGTCGTCAGTACGTGATCCCGTCGGAGTCGATGGAGTCGACGCTCATCGGATGTCAGGGCTGCACCAACGACCGCATCGTCATCGATAAGCTGGCTTATCGCTTCGGCGATCCCCAGCCCGGCGATGTGGTCGTTTTTCGTGCCCCGACCTCGTCGTGGGATGGCGACTGGGAGTCGCCGCGGTCGAGTAATGCGGTCATTCACGGTCTGCAGAACGGACTGTCGTGGTTCGGTTTCGCGCCGCCCGACGAGAACGATCTGGTCAAGCGCGTGATCGCCACCGGCGGCCAGACCGTCGAATGTCGCAACTCCGAAGGGGTGGGCGTGAAGGTCAACGGCAAGCCGTTGAACGAGCCCTACATCGACAAGAGCCTTCAGTCGCGCGACGTGGCGTCGGGTCAGTCCGGTGAGCCCGACAACCAGGTGACCAGTTGCTACGGTCCCGACTTCGGCCCCATCAAGGTGCCCGACGGCAACCTCTGGGTCATGGGCGACAACCGCGAGTACTCGGCGGATTCGCGTTATCACGTCACCGACGAGCTGCAGGGCACCGTTCCGGTGTCCGACGTCCGCGGCAAGGTGCGCTTCATCATCTACCCCGTGTCGCGGATCGGTGGTGTCGGCTCGATCAACCCGCAGCAGTGACCAGTCGCAGCATCGTGGGTTCATGGCCACCGAGGTCGCCGGTCCGCCGGGCCTCGGGACTGCGAACGTTCGAGTTCGCGCTGCACCGCGGTGGTCTTGGTCCGGTCGCAGGCGTCGACGAAGCAGGTCGCGGTGCGTGTGCCGGCCCGCTGGTGGTCGCGGCATGCGTCCTCAAACCAACTCAGCTGGCGTCTTTGGCTGATCTCGACGACTCCAAACGCCTCTCCGAGGCCACGCGCGAAACCCTCTACCGTGCGGTCACGCGGTATGCCGCGAGCTGGTCGGTCGTTGTCATCGAGGCCGACGAGATCGACCGGATCGGTATCCACGTCGCCAATATCGAGGGAATGCGACGCGCGGTCGCCCAGCTCGACGTGACGCCGGGATATGTCCTGTCCGACGGCTTCGCGGTGCCGGGGCTGACCGCCCCGTCGCTCCCGGTGATCGGCGGCGACGGCGCTGCGGCGTGTATCGCGGCCGCGAGCATCCTCGCGAAGGTCACACGTGATCGAATCATGGTCGCCATGGACGACGAGGTTCCCGGTTACGACTTCGCCATCCACAAGGGCTACAGCACCGCACACCACATGGCGTGCCTCGACGCGCATGGCCCTTCCCACCAGCACCGGATGTCGTATCGCAACGTCGCCGCCCGACGTCGCCGACCCCGACCAGACCTCCCGTCAGAACCCGATCGCGATAGGCTTGACCGATGAGCGCTGAGGATCTCGAGAAGTACGAAACCGAGATGGAGTTGTCCCTGTATCGGGAGTACAAGGACATCGTCGGCCAGTTCACCTACGTGGTGGAGACCGAGCGGCGCTTCTATCTCGCCAATGCCGTGGAGATGGTCCCTCGCAACACCGATGGCGAGGTGTACTTCGAGCTCCGCATGAGCGACGCGTGGGTCTGGGACATGTACCGTCCTGCTCGCTTCGTCAAGCAGGTCCGGGTGATCACGTTCAAGGACGTCAACATCGAAGAGCTCGAGAAGCCTGAACTACGGCTACCCGACGAGCCGTGAGTGTCATGACCGTCGTCTGTCCACAGGCGGCGGTCTTTCCACAACTCGCGCACTGATCTGAGTTCTCTCGCTGTTTCGTCGTCGCTGTCGGCCACTGTTGTGGCATGAGAAGCGAGTCGTCGGAAGGGCGTCCGAATCGGCGGGCATTCATCGGGCAGCTGGGTGAAGATCTGGCAGCCAGTTACGTCGTCGGTCTGGGTTGGTCTGTCCTGGAACGGAATTGGCGTTGTCGGTACGGCGAGATCGATCTGATCGCCAACGACAACGTTGTCCTTGACCCGACGTTGGTCGTCGTCGAGGTCAAGACCAGGGCCAGTCGGGTGTTCGGTGATCCCGCGCAGGCGGTGACCGCCGACAAGCTGTCGCGTCTGCGCCGATTGACACGGATCTGGCTCACCGAGCAGGAGATGTTCTGGCCGAATATCCGATTCGACGTCATCTCGGTGCAACTCGATACGCACTATCCCGATCGCACCGAGTTCGCTGCGGTGCGCCACCACACCGGCGTGTTCGAGTAGGGACGCGCGATGTCGTTGGGGCGTTGTCATTCGGTTGGCCTGAACGCCTTTGAGGCAGGCGTGATCGAGGTGCAGGCATCTCTGAGCCAGGGGTTGCCGGGGTTTTCGTTGTCGGGCAATGTCGATTCCTCGTTGCGTGAGGCACGCGACCGAGTGCGGGCCGCGATCTCGAATTCGGGGGTGAAGTTCCCCGAGAAGAAGGTGACGGTCAACCTGGCGCCTGCTCAGATGCCCAAGAGCGGGTCGGGACACGATCTCGCGCTTGCTGTTTCGATACTCGCCGCGACGGACGCTGTTCCCACAGCGAAGTTGGATGGGACGATCTTCCTGGGCGAACTCGCACTCGATGGACGTCTCCGACCGGTGCGCGGCGTGCTTCCGGCCGTGATCGAGGCGCGCAACGCGGGTTTCGCTCGTGCGGTGGTGCCGATCGAGTCGGTCGGTGAGGCGACGCTCGTGCGCGATATCGAGGTCGGCGGTGCGCATTCGCTGTCGGAGGTGTCCTCGTGGTTGCGCGGCGAGTGCGTGCTGGACACGGTGTGTGAGATCAGGCCGGTCCCCGCCGATCCGGTCGCCGATATGGCCGATGTGATCGGTCAGAGCGAGGCGCGCCACGTACTCGAAATCGCCGCTGCCGGTGCGCATCACGTCATGATGACCGGCCCGCCGGGTATCGGGAAGACGATGCTGGCGAGACGGCTGCCCGGCATACTCCCGCCGCTCGAGGAGGAAGAATCGCTCGAGGTCACCGCACTTCACTCGATCGCGGGCCGATTGCGCCCGGGCCAGCCGTTGATCACCTCACCACCGTTCGTCGCGCCGCACCACAGCACCTCGACGACAGCGCTGATCGGTGGCGGCACCGGTATCGCGCGGCCCGGCGCGGTGTCGCTGGCACATCGGGGAATTCTGTTCCTCGACGAGTGCGCTGAGATGGGGCCCAAAGTGCTTGACTCCCTGCGACAACCACTCGAAGAAGGGGAGGTGCGGATCAGTCGTCGCGACGGGGTGGCCACCTACCCGGCGCGCTTCCAACTGCTCCTCGCCGCCAATCCGTGCGCGTGCGCACCGGTGCACGACGTCGACTGTGTCTGCAGTGCGGTCGTCCGCCGGCGCTACCTGGGAAAACTGTCGGGACCGCTGATGGACCGTGTCGACCTGCGGGTACAGATGGAGCCGCCGGGAAACGCCGCACTGATGATGGCGGCGGAGGAGTCGAGCGCCGACATTCGGGCGAGGGTGACCACTGCGCGTTCCGCCGCGATCGAACGATGGCGGGAGCACGGCTGGCGAACCAACTCCGAGGTGCCCGGTTCGGCACTGCGACAACAGTTTCGGCTATCACCCAAAGCGCTTCGCCCCGTCGACGTGTGCGTTCGGGAGGGGCGCGTGACCACGCGCGGCGTCGATCGAGCCTTGCGAGTCGCGTGGACACTCAACGACCTGCGAGGTGGCGACGTCCCGACCGAAACCGATGTGGCGCAAGCACTGCTGTACCGAGACCGAGGGGGATTCCGATGACTGCGTACGCCGATACACACCACAACGATGAGCTGCTGCGCGCGTGGGCCTATCTGAGTGCTGTGGCCGAACCTCCGTGTGCTTCGATTCGACGCCTCGTCGACGACCTCGGAGCAGTGGCCGCGGCCGACGCTATCCGTAGTCGACGGGTGCCGAGCGGTCACGAGGCTGTACTCGGTCCGACGAGCGCTCGGGCCGAGAGTTGCACTCCCGCCGAGGATCTCGACACCGCGCACGCGGTTGATGCTCGCCTGATCACATCCGACGACGCCGAATGGCCCGCCTGGTCGTTGCTCCCGTTGACGCGACTCGAGCCGAATGCGCACGGCGACGAGCCGATCGCACTGTGGGTGCGCGGCCCAGCGCGCCTCGACGACGTCGCGGCCGCCTCGATCTCATTGGTCGGATCGCGCGCAGCGTCGTCGTACGGGGAGCACGTCACGGGGAAGCTCTCGAGCGAGTTGTGCGCGCAGGGGTGGGCGGTGGTTTCGGGAGGTGCCTATGGCGTCGACGGCGCCGCGCATCGTGCGGCACTCGCGTCGGCGGGCACCACCGTGGCGGTGCTCGCGTGCGGGATCGACCGTGACTATCCGGCGGGACACGCTCGGCTGCTTGCCGAGGTCGCGAGTAGCGGAGCTGTGGTCTCGGAGTACGCGCCGGGCACGACGGCTGCACGACATCGGTTCCTGACCAGGAATCGGTTGGTCGCGGCGCTGTCGTCGGCAACAGTCGTCGTCGAGGCGGGTAAAAGGTCGGGTGCTGCGAACACGGCGGCATGGGCACGCGCGATAGACCGCCCGGTCGGCGCGGTTCCGGGGCCCGTCACCTCGGCGACGTCGGTGGGCTGCCATCGCCTGATCGCCGATGGGCTCGGCGTACTCGTGACCGACGCGGCGTCGGTCATCACACTGGCAGTACCCGACGGAGGCGGCGACCCCGGTCGTGGTCGCGAACGCCCCACCGACACGCTGACCGACGACGAAAAGCGGGTCCACGACGCGATTCCGGGCCAGGGGAGTGCCACGATCACCGAGATCTCGTTCGCCGCGGGCCTCGACGTCGGTATCGTGCGAGCTGCGCTCGCGGGGCTGGAGATCGCGGGTCTAATCGCCGGCGACGGCGCCGGATGGAGACTCGCGATTTAGGTAACCCTAATTCGAGTGGCGTAGGCTGGAACGCATTAGGAGGTTTCATGGCAAAGCGCGTGAATTCGATGACGGTGCTCCGGCGAGAGCAGATCACACCCCACATGGTGAGGCTCTATCTGGGCGGTGACGGCTTCGGCGATTTCGCCGCGGCACTGCCGCCGCGGGACGAACGCGACACCGACATGTACGTGAAGTTGATCTTCATGCCCGACGGTGTCGACTTCCCGGCCGACTTCGATCCGAGGGCGTCCCGGTCGCTACCGCCCGAACAGCAGCCTGTGTTGCGCACCTACACCGTCCGCACCGTCGATGAGGACGCGCGCGAGATCGCGATCGACTTCGTCGTGCACGGTGACGAGGGCATCGCCGGACCCTGGGCCGCGACGGTTGCTCCCGGTTCCGCCGTGCACTTCCTCGGTCCGGGCAGCGGGTACCGGCCGGACAACGACGCCGCATGGCATCTGCTGGCCGCGGACGAAGCCGGACTTCCCGCGCTGGCCGCGGCCATCGAGTCGTTGCCCGAAGGTGCGATTGCGAAAGCGTTCATCGAGGTCGCCGGACCCGAGGACGAGGTCGCGCTCGACGTGCCGTCCGGCGTGGAGATCACCTGGGTCCATCGTGGCGGACCCGCGGGCGAGGTGCCCGATGACCGCGCAGGCGACAACGCCCCGCTGATTGCCGCGGTGCGCGAGACCGAGTGGCTCGACGGTGAACCGCACGTTTTCATCCACGGCGAGGCGCAGGCCGTCATGCACAACCTGCGCGGCTATGTGCGCAAGGAGCGCGGCGTGAGCGCAGCACGCGCGTCGATCTCCGGCTACTGGCGACGTGGTCGCACAGAAGAGGGCTTCCGGCAATGGAAGTCCGATCTGCGTGCCGAGGAGGAGGGCGCGGGCGTCGCCGGTTGAAGAGCGACGGCCGGTCGGGTGGCCGGGAGGCTCTCTCGACTGCGTGCCGGCGGCTGACGTCCGGGGTCGAAGAACCTGACCTCGTGACGATCTGACCCAGTGACGATCTGACAACGACGCGCGTGTGCGGTTGCGTACACGCGCGTCGTTCGTTGTCATCGATCGATGACCATGTCCGTGCTCGACGACTTCGCCGACCATCTGCGACACGAGCGCGGCCGCAGTGAGCACACCATCCGCGCGTACCTGTCGGATGTGCGGGGCCTGATCGCGTTCGCGGGTGCCAGGGGAGTTCGGGTCGGCGACATCGATCTGGCACTGCTGCGGTCCTGGCTGGCAGAACACACTCGACGCGGCGCGGCCCGCACCACCGTCGCGCGTCAGGTCTCGTCGGCAAAGACCTTCTGCGCGTGGGCCTTCAGGGAACAGATCCTCGGCGACGATCCGTCCACCCGGCTACAGGCGCCCAAGGCTCATCGCACACTGCCGCCGATTCTCGCGCCCGACGAGGCCGTCGCCGCGATCGCCGCTGCAGGGCGCCCGAGCCCTGTGTCGGATGGCGATGCTGACGGGGGCGATGTCGGCGGGGGTGACGCCGGCGGGGGCGGTCCCGACGCTCGAGGCGACCTCCGTGAGAGTGACGACCCCATCGCTCTTCGGGACGTCGCGATTCTGGAGTTGTTGTACGCCACGGGGATTCGCGTCGGCGAGTTGTGCGGTCTGAACATCGAGGACATCGACGCTCACCGTCGAGTGGTGCGCGTGATCGGGAAGGGCAACAAAGAGCGAACGGTGCCCTACGGCGCGCCCGCGGCGAAAGCCGTTGCCCGCTGGCTTCGCGACGGTCGACCGTCGTTGGTGGGGCCACGGTCAGGAGAAGCGCTGCTCCTCGGCGCGCGCGGTGGACGCCTCGATCAGCGTATGGCTCGCAGCGTCGTGCACCGAGCCGTCGAGGCCGCGGGCGGACCGTCGATGGGACCACACGGTCTCCGACATTCCGCCGCGACCCACCTCCTCGAAGGCGGCGCCGATCTCCGTGTGGTCCAAGAACTCCTCGGCCACGCGTCGTTGGCGACCACGCAGCTCTACACGCACGTCAGCGTCGAACGTCTGCGTGCGGCCCACCGTCAGGCGCATCCACGGGCGTGATCCGGGAGGCGTCCTCCGAAATGCCCTGCCCATCAGCCGTCGAGCGGTTTGAGGCGCACCCTCACGGCGCCGAGTAGTCCGAGCGGGTCGACGTAGTCGGCGGTCCGCCCCGCGCCGCGTCGTGCGCCCCAGTGCAGGCAGGCGGTCGCCGGACATCCGGGATGTCCGGCCAGAGCCGTGCCGATAGCTGTCCCGCGACTCACGCGATCTCCGCGCCGAACCGTCGGACGGACCGGCTCGTACGTGGTGATCAGGCCGTCGGGATGCTGGATCGACACCGTCGACTTGCCGCCGACCTCACCCGCGAACCGGACCACGCCGTCGCCTGCCGCCAGAACCTGCGCGCCGTCGACGACGGCGAGGTCGACGCCGCGGTGGCCTGCATGCCATCGCTGATCCGGCTCGTCGAATCCGGTGACCACTGTTGGCTTGGGAACGAGCGGGGCGGTGTAGGTGGGCGGACGGGCGGAGGCCAATGACGGAACGCCGATCAGGAGTGCGCTGGTCAGGGCGATGTCGGTGAGGACGACGAGCAGTCGTCGGACAATCGGGAGACGCTCCGGTGGGTCGTCGGAGTGGTAGTGGGTCGGCGTGACGTCGGTGGTCATGTCGACTCTGCGCGTGTCCATGCTGACTCTGACGCACGCGCGAGGCGGAAAGGTCCATCGGCGCGAGAATTTCTCCCGCGGTGGGCTGTGCAGGGGGCGTTTTGGGTTCTGAACTGCGGCGGCGTAAGCTGAAGGGGCATCTCATCTGCGGATGAGGTGACTTCGCGCGCCTGCATCAGGCAATGCACCACGGCAACCACGGTCGCGTGTGAGAGCCGACAAACTCGCGTGGGCGGTCCCGGACACCCGGGTCCGCGCGACGCAGGCGCCAGGATCGTCATCACCCGATGGCGATGTCAACTGCACACAAAGGATAGAAGACTCATGGCTGTCGTAACCATGAAGCAGCTGCTTGACAGCGGCGCACACTTCGGGCATCAGACCCGCCGTTGGAACCCGAAGATGAAGCGTTTCATCTTCACCGACCGCAACGGCATCTACATCATCGATTTGCAGCAGACGCTGACCTACATCGACAAGGCCTACGAGTTCGTCAAGGAGACCGTCGCCCACGGCGGCACCATCCTGTTCGTCGGCACCAAGAAGCAGGCTCAGGAGTCGATCGCTGCTGAGGCCACCCGCGTCGGCATGCCCTACGTGAACCAGCGCTGGCTCGGCGGCATGCTCACCAACTTCCAGACCGTTCACAAGCGTCTGCAGCGTCTCAAGGAACTCGAGACCATGGAGCAGACCGGCGGTTTCGAGGGTCGCACCAAGAAAGAAATCCTGATGCTGACCCGCGAGAAGAACAAGCTCGAGCGGACACTCGGCGGTATCCGGGATATGGCCAAGGTGCCTTCTGCCATTTGGGTGGTGGACACCAACAAGGAGCACATTGCTGTCGGTGAGGCACGCAAGCTCAACATCCCGGTCATCGCGATCCTCGACACCAACTGCGATCCCGACCTCGTCGACTACCCGATCCCGGGTAACGACGACGCGATCCGCAGTGCTGCTCTGCTCACCCGCGTCGTGGCCTCGGCCGTCGCCGAGGGTGTTCAGGCTCGTGCTGGCCAGGCTTCCTCGGACGCCAAGCCCGACGCCGCCGCAGGCGAGCCCCTCGCCGAGTGGGAGCAGGAGCTGCTGACCCAGGCTGCCGCACCGGCGGCCGAGGTTGCTGCCGAGGCTCCCGCCGCGACGGAGCCGCCCGCTACCGCCTGACGCGCGTAGCCGATAGTCACCGGCGGGTGCTCGCAGGATCCCTCCGGATTCTGCGGGCACCTGCACCGTTTAACCACTTGAAGGAGGCTCGCCAACGATGGCGAACTACACCGCAGCCGATGTGAAGCGTCTCCGTGAGCTCACCGGTTCAGGCATGTTGGACTGCAAGAAGGCCCTCGAGAACAACGACGGCGACTTCGACAAGGCTGTCGAGGAGCTCCGTATCAAGGGTGCCAAGGACGTGGGCAAGCGCGCCGAGCGCTCCACCGCCGAAGGCCTCGTCGCCGCCAAGGGCGGCGCGATGATCGAGCTCAACTCCGAGACCGACTTCGTCGCGAAGAACGCCGAGTTCCAGGCGCTCGCCGACCAGGTTCTCGATTCCGCACTGGTCGCAAAGACCAGCGACATCGAGGAGCTCAAGGCAGCCAAGCTCGGTGACGGCACCGTTGCCGATGCCGTGCAGGCGCTCTCGGCCAAGATCGGCGAGAAGCTCGAACTGCGCCGCGTCGTCTACTACGACGGACCCGTCGCCGTGTACCTGCACAAGCGTGCGTCCGATCTGCCTCCCGCTGTCGGCGTTCTCGTGTCCTACGACGGTGACGGCGAAGCCGCCGCCGAGGCTGCGCGCAATGCCGCACAGCAGGTTGCTGCTCTCAAGGCGCGTTACGCCACCCGCGACGAGGTCCCTGCGGACGTCGTCGAGAACGAGCGTCGCATCGCCGAGGAGACCGCCAAGGCAGAAGGCAAGCCGGAGAAGGCTCTCCCGAAGATCGTCGAAGGCCGTCTGACCGGATTCTTCAAGGACTCGGTCCTCATCGACCAGCCCTTCGTGAAGGACTCCAAGAAGACCGTCAAGAACGTTCTCGACGAGTCGGGCGCCACCGTCAAGGCGTTCACGCGCTTCGAGGTCGGCCAGTCCTAAAGCACTAGCGCCAACTACCGGCGCAGGCACGACCACCAACGCCCGCATCCGAATTCGGATGCGGGCGTTGGTGATTCGGGACCTGGTCCGGTCTGTCGATCGGCCCTGGGTGGTCAGCCGGCCCTGCGACGCCCGAGCGCGAGCGACAGCACGGCGATGACACAGCCGAGGATCGCGAGGACCCAGAGAGTTGCTCGGAATGCGCCCATGAAACTCTGTGCCGCGACGTGCCTGCCCGCGATCTTGAGTTCGGGCGCCGCCTGCCGTGCGACAGTGGCAGCAACGCCCTGCTGGGCAGATCCCGACGTCGAGCAACCCGGTGCGGGACGTTCGGGATGCGCCGAACTCAGTTGAGCCGACGCGCAGTCGGCGAAACGGTCGGCCACCGCACTGCGGAACATCGGGTCGACGTCAGTGCTCTCGAGTGCCGACGACAGTTCAGCGCGCGCGGCGGGAACCGCCTCGACCGACTGGGCCGACACCTGACCGAAGAAGAAGATGGTGACCACGGCCAGTCCGATCGACGCGCCGATCTGTTGCACCGTCGGTACGCAGCCCGACGCGGAACCGATGTTCTGTTCGTTCGTGTCGGAGAGAATTGCCGTTTGCAGTGGTGCGATGAAGAATCCCGTGCCGATACCGCCGACGACGAGCGGTGCGATGACGGCCGCCACCGACAACGACGCGGACTGTGGTTCCAATTCTGCTGCGAGCCAGGCAAGTCCGGCCGACAGGATCAGGACACCGATACACAGTGTGCGTGCTGGACCGAGTCGACGAACCAAGAGCGGCGAAGCGATAGAACCCGCGGCCGCCCCAATGGCGAACGGCAGCGCAAGCAGGCCCGTGCGCAGCGCCGAGTAGCCGAGCCCGAACTGAGTCGCGACCGACACCGTGAAGAAGAATCCCGCGAAGACGCTGAAGAAGAGCAGCGACAGAAGCAGCCCCACCGAGAAACGTCGAGACGCGAAGAGGTCCAGACGAAGCAGGGGAGCGCCGCCACTACGCAGCAGGCGTCGTTCGACGACGATAAACAACCCCAGCAGGACGACGGCCGCCCCCATCATCGCCCACAGGCGCGGTGGCCAGTTCTGTTCGCGGCCCACCGCCAACGGGTAGAGCAGCAGGAAGAGGCCCGCGGTCGACAGCGCCACACCCACGAGATCGAGCCGCGGCGGATCGGCGTCGCGCATCTGTGGAAGTCGACGGCCCGCGAGGATGCATGCGACGAGTCCGATCGGGACGTTGACGAAGAAGATCGCTCGCCAGCCCCAGCCGAACAGGTCGCCGGTCACCAGTAGTCCGCCGAGCACCGGGCCCAACATGGCGGCCAGCCCCGCGACCGCGCCGTAGATGCCGAACACGGCACCGTGGCGCGATTTGGGAAACAGCGCCGCGATCAGCGCCAGGGTCTGCGCCGACATCAGCGCAGCACTCATACCCTGGGCGCCTCGACAGATGATCAGCTCGAGTGGACTGCGAGCCAACCCGCACAGCACCGAGGTGACCGTGAACGCGACCATCGCGAAGATGAACATCCGACGTCGCCCGAGCCGGCCACCGAGTGTCGCGGCAGTCAGCAGTGTGCAGGCGAAGGCCAGCGTGTAGACGCTCAGGACGAACAACTGCTCCGACGTCGCCGCGCCGAGGTCGACTGTGAGGTCGGGAAGCGCGATGTTGACGATCGTCGTGTCCAACATCTGCATGAACACGCCGAGCAGACACCCCGCCAGCGCCAGCCATGCGGCACGTGTCGGGGTGTCGGGTGCCGTACTCGACGACACCACCGGGGTGGTGTTGGCAGCCATCCGGCTACGACCGGTCAGTTCGCGGCGGGTAGCTCGGGCTGGTAGTCGCCCTGGTCGGCCACTGCCCGCATGATCTTCTTGACCTTCTCGGTGTAGAGCGCGAGCGAGTCACGGCCCTCCGCGGTGTCGGGGAACAAGAAGGTCATCGACGTCTGGTCGTTGAACCTGTTGACCCACATGAACACCTCTTCGCTACTGCCGCGATTGCCGTAGAGACAGCCGTTGATGGCATCGAAGAGGTCGACTCCGGGTAGTTTGCGGACGTCGATGTAGGAGAACATCGGCACCGTCCATCCCACGGGGATGTCGACGGCGTCGTCGTCGGAGACCAACTGTGCCACGCGATGCAGCGACACGTCGGTCAGATCCTTGCCGGCCGTATAGCTCTGTCCTGCCAGGGCGGCGACGTCGGTGAAATTCGCACCGGGCGTGACCGCGATCGGCACGGGAATGAGGCTGGTGAACCAACCGACTGAGTTCAGCTCGGCGCCGACTGCGCGAGTGCTCTTCGGTGTCATCGCGAGATACTCTGCGGCACCGGTGAATTCGCAGTAGGCGATGGCGGCCACCGCGAGGAGTCCCGCGGTCATGTTGGCGCCGTTCTCCTTGCAGATCTTCTCGAATCGCTGTGCGGCGGACTCGTCGAACACGTTCTCCGTCACGTGCCCGCTGCGTGTGTAGCCTTCGGACTCGGTACCGAGAGGCAGCGGGAAATGCGGTAGCTCGCCACCATTGTTTTGGATCAACTCGACCCACCGGCGCACCTCGGGTGAGTCGGTGGTCAGGTCCCGGGACACGCTGCGCTCATGCTCGCAATAACGCAGGTAGCTTCCTATTTCAGGAAGTGGGTTCTTGAGTCCGAATGCCTCGTTGGAATACAGCGTGATCAGCTCGACGCACGTGAGCGCCTGTGAAATACCGTCGGTATTGAGATGGTCGACGGCCGCATACAGGGTGAAACCGCCATCCCATTCGATTGTTCCAAATGTGAAACAGTTCCAGTGAAATGGTCCGGGTGTGATGTCCGAAATGAGGGTCCGGATCTCTTCTGCCGTCCCGATGGTGCCGTGGTCGGTGGCCGACAGTTCGACGATCTCGGGCTCGACGACGTGCCGGGCGATCGATCCGTCTTTCTCCGCCGAGAACCAGGAGAGGTAGGTGTCGTGCCTGCGCAGGAACGTGGTGACCGCGCGCTCGAGTGCGCCGCGATCGAGCGGTGTCTGAAAATCGAAGGCTTCCAAGCAAAGTCGGGAGAATCGGAATCCGGCCGACTCGTTGCGCAGCGCGGCGTTGAGGTATTCCTCTTGCTGGTGTGACGCGGGTACCGGATGTACCGGCGCCTTGGATCCCGCGGCGACCGCCTCGGGGGAGAGTGTCCAACTCGTCACCGCGCCCGCGCGTGGCTGCCATTCGTCGATCAGGCCGAACTTGACCATCGATAAAACCTCAATTCACTTTGGTGATGGATGAGTAGGGGCCCCGACTTCCCTTCATCTCACGACGGAAATTGTCACGTCACGCAATATCGAACCGACGGTACCGTAACAAGTGAATTGCCGCAATTGTTGGGACTCGCGATTGAAGTGTGAAAACCGTTGGTCGCCAAGAGAACTGAACTGGGTCAAACGACCAATGCGGCTGTTTCGCGACCGTGGGTATTGGGTCGATAGACCAGCTTCTTGTGTCTTTCTTCAACAGGTGGACAACCGGATATCGCGTACGGCACACTGCCGAATCGGGGCTCCTTCGCTGCTTTTTCGTGATCGCAGATGTCCGGACGGCGAAGGCGGGGTTGTCACGCGCCAGGCGACGTGGAAAGTCAGACGTGGAGCGTGGCGTCGGCCAGCGACGGACATCGAATCTGGCCAGACGGTGGATGTGGGGAGAAGCGAGTGAAGTCAGCAGGTTCGAAGTCCGACGCGGGAGCATGTCGTGACAGGGCACTCGGCGCGCGATCGTGGCGCACGTGCGTCGTCGTGATCGCAGCCGCGGCTTGTGCGCTCGGTGGTGGCGTCGTCGGAGCTCCGGTGGCGATCGCCGAACCGGGCGGTGCGCGCATCGTGTCGGAGAATGTCGTCGCGCCCACCGAGATCGACATAGAGGTGGCTTCGCCGGCGATGCGTCGGTCGGTGCCGGTGAAAGTGATTCCCGCTCGCAGCGGTTCGTCGGCTCCTACGCTCTATCTCCTCAATGGCGCCGCGGGTGGCGACGACGGGAGCAGTTGGTTCGACCAGACCGACATCCGAACATTTTTTGCGAACGAGGACGTGAATGTGGTCGTGCCGATGGGTGGTGCAGCGAGCTACTTCACCGATTGGCAGCGCACCGACCCCAAGCTCGGTGTGCAGAAGTGGGCCACCTTCCTCACCGCGGAGCTTCCCTCGGTCGTCGACAAGCGATTCGACGGCAACGGTCGTAACGCCATCGCCGGAATCTCCATGGCGGGAACGTCGGTGTTCCAGTTGTCCTTGCACGCGCCGACGCTGTACCGCGCACTCGGGTCGTTCAGCGGCTGCGCCCAGACCAGCGATCCGGCTGGCCAGGCGGCGGTGCGGTTGGTCGTCGAAGGCCGCGGTGGCGGCAACACCGTGAACATGTGGGGGCCGCCGTCGGCTCCGGCGTGGCGCGACAACGATCCCTACCTGCACGTCGAGCAGTTCCGAGGCAAGTCTGTCTACGTCTCCAACGGCTCCGGAGTTCCCGGTCGTTACGACACGATCAACGGTCCCGGTATCGATGGCAACGGGCAGAAGCTCGCCGAGCAACTCGCGGTCGGCGCGGTCATCGAGACGGCAACCGATCAGTGCTCGCGCAACCTGGCGCGTCGGATGCGCGAGGTCGGCGTGCCCGCGACATTCCACTTCTATGAGGGCGGCACGCACGCCTGGCCGTACTGGCAGGACGAACTGCACCGGGCATGGCCGCAGTTCAGGGCGGCGCTGAAGCGATGAGCGGGCAGCGGTCGGTCAACGGGGCGTCGGGTTCCGACTCCCAGCCGTCGATGACGATCTCGACGTCGGAAGGTGCGGCCACCTGGCTGGAGTCCAACACGTGGGAGCGCCCGGACTTCTCGGTCGACGAACTCGTCGATGCGAAAGCAGGGCGGACGATCTCCGTCGTGCTGCCCGCACTCAACGAAGAGCGGACGGTCGGCAGCGTCGTCGATGCCATACTGCCGCTGGTAGGCACGTTGGTCGATGAGCTCGTCGTGGTCGACTCCGGGTCCACCGACGCGACCATCGAGGTCGCGCGGGCGGCGGGAGCCAGGGTGGAAACGCGGGAGTCCGCACTCGAGGGCATCCCGGTCGTCGACGGCAAGGGCGAGGTGCTGTGGCGATCGCTGGCGACGACGACCGGCGACATCGTCGTGTTCGTCGACAGCGACCTGGTCGACCCGGACCCGACGTATGTGCCCAGGCTGGTCGGCCCGCTCCTCACCACGCCCGACCTTCACCTGGTGAAGGGCTACTACCGGCGACCGCTCATGGGTGTCGACGGGGTCGATCCTTCGGGCGGAGGACGGGTGACCGAACTCACCGTGCGACCGCTGATCGCGGCACTGTGTCCGCCGCTGTGCGGGTTGATACAGCCCCTCGCGGGCGAGTACGCAGCAACTCGAGAGCTGCTGACGTCCATTCCGTTCGCTCCCGGTTACGGCGTCGAGATCGGAATCGTGCTCGACACCCTCGCCCGTCATGGCATCGATGCCATCGGTCAGGTCAACCTCGGCCTGCGGATACATCGCAATCGTCCTCTCCACGAACTGGGGCCGATGTCGCGCCAGATCGTCGCCACTTTCCTGTCTCGAGTGGGAATCGGTGATTCCGGGAGTCCTCTCGTCGCGTTCGTGATGGAGGGCGATGGCGTACACAGTCCGCGTCGTTCGTATCCGGTTCTCGACGACAGACCTGCGCTGCGGAGCCTGTTCGCCGCTGTTCATCGTCGCTGAGCTGCTCGTTCACCTTCACGTCACTGCCTGATGCCCCGCTGTGCCCGCGTCCGGCGGGCTCGAGCCGCGCACGAACGGGTCTCGATCGGCGACCGCGATCACGAGGACGGCGACGTCCCCATAAGATGAACGAGGCGAACCGACGAGTTGAGGATGTTGATGAGCGAAACCCCCGAGTCCCCGGAATCTGCACGCCCCGGCTACCACCGCGTATTGCTGAAGCTCGGCGGCGAGATGTTCGGGGGTGGTCAGGTCGGTCTCGATCCTGACGTTCTGAGCACAGTCGCAGATCAGATCGCCGAGGTGGTCAATTCGGGCGTTCAGGTCGCAGTGGTCATTGGTGGCGGCAATTTCTTCCGAGGTGCCGAACTCCAGCAGCGCGGCCTCGACCGCGCCCGATCCGACTACATGGGCATGTTGGGCACGGTGATGAACTGTCTCGCCCTGCAGGACTTCCTGGAAAAGCGGGGGATCAGCACCCGCGTGCAGACGGCCATCACGATGGGCCAGGTCGCCGAGCCCTACCTTCCGCTGCGTGCGCAACGACACCTCGAGAAGGGTCGGGTCGTGATCTTCGGGGCAGGCATGGGCATGCCGTACTTCTCGACTGACACGACCGCGGCTCAGCGGGCGCTGGAGATCAAGGCAGAGGTCGTCCTCATGGCGAAGGCCGTCGACGGCGTCTACAGCGATGACCCGCGCACCAACCCGGATGCGACGCTGTATCGCGAGGTCACCCACCGCGAGGTGCTCGACAAGGAGCTCAAGGTCGCCGACGCGACTGCTTTCAGTCTCTGTATGGACAACAAGATGCCGATGCTCGTGTTCAATCTCTTGGAGAAGGGCAACATCGCGCGGGCGGTTGCCGGCGAGCGTATTGGCACACTGGTCAGCACGTAAGCCGACCCACGGGCAAACCCCCGACGCGGCCAGCCAGGCACTGACGAGAACCGGCAACAACGACGAGGACCAGGAACCGACATGATTGACGACGCATTGTTCGACGCCGAGGAGAAGATGGAGAAGGCGGTCGGCGTGGCGCGCGAGGACATGGGGTCCATCCGGACCGGTCGCGCGAATCCCTCGATGTTCAACAAGATCCACATCGAGTACTACGGCGCTCTGACCCCCGTCACCCAGGTCGCATCGATCACGACTCCCGAAGCCCGACTGGTCGTCATCAAGCCCTACGAGCCGTCGAGTCTGCGCGACATCGAGACCGCGATCCGCAATTCCGACCTCGGCGTGAACCCGACCAACGACGGAAACCTGATTCGCGTCGCCATCCCGCAGCTGACCGAGGATCGCCGCAAGGAACTCGTGAAGCAGGCGAAGGGCAAGGGTGAGGACGCCAAGGTCGCGATCCGCAACATCCGCCGCAAGACCGTCGACGAACTCAAGCGCATCCAGAAGGACGGCGAGGCGGGCGAGGACGAGGTGTCGCGCGCCGAGAAGGAGCTCGACAAGACGACCGCAGGCTATGTGCACCAGGTTGACGAGCTGGTCAAGCACAAGGAATCCGAATTGCTCGAGGTGTGACCGAGGAGCCGACGCATCCCATGTCCGACGATTCAGCGACGAATCGCGACGACGGCAGTACCAGCGCAGCGGAGCCGACGAGTTCTGCAGAGGCGGAGCCGAAGAAGTCGCGCGCGGGGCGTGATCTCCCGGCAGCCCTGGGGGTCGGCTTCTCGTTGGGTATCGGGATCATCCTGATCCTGCTGTTCGCGCCGAAACTCTGGTACGTCGTCGTGGCGGTGGCATTCGCGATCGCGACGTGGGAGGTGAGCAAACGCCTACGCGACGGCGGGTACGACGTTGCGTTGCCGCCGCTACTCGTCGGCGGGCAGGCGATCATCTGGTCGAGTTGGCCATGGGGGACGACCGGCGTCCTGGTCGCGTTTGTGGGCACGCTCCTGGTGATGATGGTGTGGATGTTGTTGGCGCAGGGGATCACTCACGCGCCGGTGAACTATCTGAAGAATCTGTCTGCGAGCGTGCTCGTGCTGGCGTGGTTGCCGCTGCTGGCCTCGTTCGGCGCGATGATGGTCGTCCAAGACCACGGCGCCGCTCGCGTCGCCACCCTGATGGTTGTCGTCGTCTGCTCCGACGTCGGCGGTTACGCGGCCGGAGTGCTCTTCGGCAAGCACCCGATGGCACCGGCAATCAGCCCGAAGAAATCGTGGGAGGGCCTCGCCGGCTCGCTCGTGGTCGGCACGGCGGGCGCGATCGGCTGCGTGGTCTTGCTACTCGACAGCCAGTGGTGGATCGGAATGATCCTCGGACCTGTTCTTGTCGTCTGCGCGACACTCGGCGACCTCGTCGAGTCCCAGATCAAACGGGACCTGGGCATCAAGGACATGGGCACGCTGTTGCCGGGACACGGCGGGATCATGGATCGTCTCGACTCGCTGCTTCCGTCGGCATTCATCGTGTGGTGCGTACTCACCGCACTGCTCTGACCGCCTCTGCCGCAACGTCGTTTCGGTGGTCCCTGGGGGCCTTTCAGCCCGGGCCGGCGATCGCGAGTAGGTGGTCGCGTGCGAACTTCTCGACGTCGGCGTAGTTCGTCAGCGGTACACGCACCTCGGGCGTCAGCAGGATGGAGTGCGTGATGCGCACCAGAATTTCGGCGCGCGATGCCAATTCGTCGTCGTCGAGTGCGACATCGGGGGTGCGCAAGATGTCGGCGGTTGCCTCGACGGCGGCGGCCAGGATGAACGATCCGTTGAGCGTCAACTGCTCCAGCACCGACGCGGGCTCGAGTTCGATGAGTCGGTTCCACACCGGGTTGCCGCGCACCGTCGTCACCGTCGTGGCGAATGCGGTCACCACCCTGTCGGCATAGGTCTCCGCGGCGTCGGCCGCCGCGCGTACGTCGGCGAACAGTCGCGATGCCTCGCGGATGAGAACCGCGGTCAAGACCTCGTTGCGCCCGCCGATGCGGCGGTACACGGTGACACGTCCGACGCCCGCTCGCTTCGCGATGTCGTCGACCGTCGCACGACGGATTCCGATGTCGGCGAAGACGTCGAGGGCGGCGTCGAGAATCGGGTCGGATGCGGTGTCGACGCCCGCCCCCGTGGTGAACAAACCGGGCACGGACATGGTGTCAGCCTAAACGACCGAGCTATTGAAACACTGAGTCAATCTATGTTTCACTGTTCGCGTCAGGAAGGTGACGCGACTCACGCAGGCGTCGCCCCGAGTTGGCACGAGGAGGAGGGTCCGTGACGCAAGCACAGCCACAGGCACACCGGGCGCGCACACGCGAGTACGAGCAGGAAGCGTTGGCGATCAATGCTCGTCCGGTTCGATTCGACTGGAGCGGCGTGCCGCTGGAGTACATCCCCGGCGAGCCGTACGCGACGCACTTCTGGAATGTCATGCACCTCGTCTTGCCCGAGGGTGAACGAGCCATGGCTGATGTCTTCGCGCAGGCGCTCGCATTCATCGACGACCCACGATTGCGGGAGGAGGTCGTCGGATTCGTCGGCCAGGAGGCCACGCACGCGTCGTCGCACGAGGGATTCCGAAAGTACCTGATCGCCAACGGGGTCGAGATCGGTCCGGTGATGGCGCGCATCGAGTTCGCCGTCGAGAAGATCTTCGGCGACCACGGCATCACCGACGGCCGTGCCAGCAGGGCGTGGTTGTCGGAGCGCCTCGGAATCTACGCGGCTGCAGAGCATTTCACAGCGGTGGTGGGTGAGTGGCTGCTCGACAACACGGCTTTCGACGACATCGGCGTCGACCCGACGATGCTTGACCTGCTCCGATGGCACGGTGCTGAAGAACTCGAACATCGAAACGTCGCATTCGATGCATTCCAGTACGTCGACGGGGGCTACTTCCGTCGTGCTCGGACTGCACTCATCGCGTCGACAGGACTTGCCGCACTGTGGTTTTCGACAGCCGCGTACCTCTACCGCAATGACGCAACCATCGCTCGACGCCGCCCGTGGCCCGTGGCGTTCGCACGAGCGGCACGCAGGCACATGATTCCCGGAGTCTCGTTCCTGTTCGAGCAGATCTACCTGTACCTCCGCCCGGGATTCCACCCGTCGACCATGGGAGACATCGACAAAGCCGTTCGCTATCTTGCGATCTCGCCCGCGGCGCGAGCGGCAGAGCAATGAACTACCTTCCGTCGCCCACGACCGACGTCGACAATCCGACGCCGGTCCTGCGTGAGATCCACCGGTTGGCGCGGGGCTATTCGCGCGTCTTCGCGCAGGCGCGGTTCGCCGAACGCCTTTCGCGGCCGAACCCGGTGCGTCGCGTCGGATTCGACATGCGACTCGACGTGGTCGAGAGTGTCGAGGCCGTCGACGGGGTGCGCCTGATCACCCTCGCCCGACCTGACCGCTCGGCTTTGCCCGCCTGGAGTCCCGGCGCCCACATCGACGTGTTCACCTCGACCGACCGTCAACGCCACTACTCGCTCACCGGCGATCCCGCCGACACCACCACCTATCGAATCGCGGTGCGGCGCATACCCGGCGGGCTCGGCTCTGCGGAGATGCACCTGCTGCGAGCTGGTGATCAGTTGCGGATTCGGGGACCGCGCAACGCCTTCAACTTCGCCGCCACAACACGGTGTCTCTTCGTTGCCGGCGGGATCGGCATCACCCCGATCCTGCCGATGGTGCGCGAGGCACATGCGCGCGGTCTCGACTGGCGACTCGTCTACACCGGCCGATCACGGGCGACGATGCCGTTTCTCGACGAGCTGCTCGCACTCGACGGCGACCGGGTACGCGTCCATACCGACGACGTCGACGGCCCTCCCGACATCGCCGACGTCCTCGGTATCGGTATCGGCAGCGACAGGGAGGCCGGGCCGATCTACCTCTGCGGACCGTCGAGCATGCTCGCCGCGGCACGACAACTCGTCATGGAGCGAGCTCCCCGCCGCGAATTACACAGCGAAAGATTCAGTCCACCACCGGTTGTCGACGGCGAGCCGTTCCGTATCGACTTCGCGTCAGGGGGTTCGGTCGACGTCGCTTCAGACGAGAGCGCCCTCGCGGCGATCCGCCGTGTGCGACCCGACGTGCGCTACTCGTGCCAGCAGGGCTTCTGCGGGGCGTGTCGGGTGCGCGTGCTCGCCGGAGCCGTCGAGCACCACGACCGCGTGCTGATCGGTGACGAACGTGACGATTCGATGATGATCTGCGTCTCGCGCGCAGCAGACGACCACGTTGTCGTCGACCTCTAGGAGGAACCGTAGTGCACTCTTCAGCTCGACAAGACCCAGCCCAACAGCACGACCCAACCCTCCACGACCCGGCCCGACGACACTTTCACGTGGCGATCATCGGCGCGGGGTTCGGTGGCATCGGCGCCGCGATTCGCTGCTTGCAGAACGGATTCGACGACCTCGTGGTGTTCGAGCGCGCCGCAGATGTCGGCGGAACGTGGGAGGTCAACACGTACCCCGGTGCGCAGTGCGACATCCCGTCGGCGCTGTACTCGTTCTCGTTCGCCCCGAATCCGGACTGGACACGCCTGTACCCACTGCAGCGTGAGATCCAGGCGTACATCGCCCGGTGCGCTGACGATTTCGGGGTTACCCCTCACGTCCGGTGCGGCCATGACGTCAGCGATGCGTCGTGGGATGACCTCGCTCAGGTCTGGCGTCTGACGGTCAACGGATCGGCATTCACCGCCGATGTTCTCGTCGGCGCGACGGGGCCGTTCAGCGAGCCGTCCCGACCCGACATTCCCGGACTCGACGACTTCGACGGCGATGTCTTCCACTCGGCGCAGTGGGATCACGCGTGGTCCCCCGAAGGTAAGCGGGTTGCCGTCATCGGAACAGGCGCGTCCGCAGTGCAATTCGTTCCCCAGCTGCAGCCGCGGGTGGCTCATCTGACCCTCTTCCAGCGCACGCCCACCTGGATTCTGCCGCATCCTGACCGGCCGATCCCGCAGCGCGTGCGGTCGATGTTTGCTCGGGTGCCCGTCACCCAGCGTGCGCTGCGCGGAGTCTGTTCAATCGTGCAGGAGATGATGGTTCCCGGATTGGTGAGCCATCCCTCATTGCTGAAACCTGCTGCGGCACTCGGCCGGTGGCATCTCCGCCGGCAGGTGGCAGACGACAAGCTCCGGGCAGCCCTGACGCCGACGTATTCCTTCGGGTGCAAGCGGCCGACCTTCTCCAACAGGTACTACCCCGCGCTGGCAGCACCGAATGCCTCGGTGGTCTCCGATCCGATAGTCGGTGTGCGGCCGGCAGGGATCGAGACCGCCGACGGTCGCGTCCACGAGGTCGACACAATCCTCCTCGGTACCGGCTTCAAACTCGCGGCGGGAGAGGGCTTCTCGCGCATTCACGGTGTCGACGGCCGCAGCCTCTCGCAGGTGTGGGGCAACGGCGAGATGAAGGCCTACATGGGAACGAGCGTCGCGGGGTTTCCGAACTTCTTCATGATCCTCGGACCCAACTCGGTGGTCTACACCTCGCAGGTGGTCACCATCGAGGCGCAGGTCGACTACCTGGTCGATGCGCTGAAGGCCATGCGCCGCAGGCGAATCCGCAGTTTTGATGTCACGCAGTCGGCGCAGGATCGGTTCGTGGACGAGGTCGATAAAGGCCTCGAGGACTCCGTGTGGAACACCGGTGGCTGCTCGAGCTATTACCTCAGTCCGTCTGGACGAAACTTCACCTTCTGGCCGGGGTACGTCTTCACCTTCAGGCGCGCGATGAAACACGTGAACTGGGATGACTTCGACGTCCGAACGGGCATTCCGACTCGACCCGCGGCGTCGACGACGACGCAGGAGGTAGTGGTCGGATGAGCAGGACGGACATTCGCGGGTCGGTGGTTCTCGTCACCGGGGCGGCACAGGGGATCGGGCTGCGCACCGCGCGCCTCCTCGTCGACTCTGGTGCACACGTGGTGCTGACCGACGTCGACGCTGCCGCACTGGAATCCGCCAGTGCCGATTTCGCCGACGACGCCATCCTCACGGTGGAAGCTGATGTGCGCGAACTGGATTCGATGGCCGCCGCCGTCGACAAGGCGATCGGCAGGTTCGACCATCTCGATCACGTTGTCGCCAACGCGGGCATCACGCCACCGACGGCAACGCTGCGCGGCGTTGATCCGGTGGCCTTCGACCGCGTCATCGACGTCAACCTGCGCGGCGTGTTCAACACCGTGCGCGCGTGTATGGAGCCGGTGATCGCCGCGCGTGGGCACATGCAGTTGGTTGCCTCGTGCGCTGCGTTCGCTCCCGGGATGGGAGGTTCGGCGTACATGATCACCAAATCGGGGGTGGAACAACTCGGGCGAGCGTTGCGCATCGAACTGTCGGCGTACGGCGCCTCTGCGGGCATCGCGTACTTCGGCATCGTGGAGACGGACATGACGCGGGCGACGCTCGACGACGACCCGATCGGGCGCGAGATCGGCGGGCAACTGCCGTGGCCGCTGAACCGTCGGATCACCGCAGACGACGCCGCCAGAGTCCTGGTCGACGCAATCGCGTCCAGGAGGGGACAGGTTATCGCGCCCCGGCAATGGTCGGTGTACTCGGCGCTTCGAGGACTCATCAATCCGCTGCTCGACGAGAAGCTCACACGCGACGCGTCGATTCATCGGATCGTCAGGCACCTCGACGGCGACGTCGCACCGCGATCGGTGGGTGCGTGAGGGGCACTACTCCGGTGGCGGCTCCGTCGCACTCTTGGCCTTCTTCAATGCACGGTTGAGCTGGAACACGCGTGCGCCTCCCGCCATCGCGACAATCAACGCTCCCGCGATCGCGGCGATCAGCAAGCTGACCCCAACGGGCAGGTTGACCTCCCAGAACAGAACGTCGATCCGCTGCGAGTCGAGGTTCTGGAGGATGAATACCAGCAGCAGGATCGTGATGATCGCCCCGACGACCAGGCCCGTGAACGCTGCGCGAGCGCGCGTGTGCTCGACCTTCTCGATCTTGGTGCGCAACTCCTGCCGTTCGGCGAGCAGTGCCTGATGTTCGGTGGGGTCGACGGTGGGCGTCACGTCGGGTTCGGTCACGTCGTGGTTGGCCCTGCGCTTGTCACCGTGGTTCATACACCCATGATGACATGCGACAATGGATTCATGACGTCATTGCCGCTCGTGTTCACCGCGCCCAAGAAGGGACTGCCGCCGACGCACTTCGCTGATCTCGATGTCGACGGTCGGCGCGCGGTCATCACCGATCTCGGCCTGCCGAAATTCCGCGCAGACCAGTTGGCGCGGCAGTACTACTCACGTCTCAACGGCGACGTCGAGGAGATGACAGACCTCCCGGCGTCGGCACGTCCCGCGGTCGCGGAGGCACTGTTCCCGCAGCTGCTCACACCCGTCCGCCATATCGCCTGCGACGACGGCAGCACACGCAAAACCCTTTGGCGCCTGCACGACGGCACCCTGCTCGAGAGCGTTTTGATGCGCTACAGCGATCGCAACACGCTGTGCATCTCCAGTCAGGCGGGATGCGGAATGGCCTGCCCGTTCTGTGCGACCGGGCAGGGCGGACTCGACCGTAACCTGTCGACCGGTGAGATCGTCGATCAGGTGCGTGTCGCAGCGCGAGCGTTGCGCGACGGCGAGTTCGGCGATGCCGGCAGGCTCTCGAACGTGGTCTTCATGGGCATGGGGGAGCCGCTGGCCAACTACAAGCGCGTCGTCTCCGCGGTCAAGCAGATCACGTCGCCGAGTCCGGAGGGGCTGGGAATCTCGGCTCGCTCGGTGACCGTGTCGACCGTCGGTCTGGCGCCTGCGATCAGACGCCTCGCCGACGAGGGTCTCTCGGTGACACTGGCTGTGTCTTTGCACACTCCCGATGACGAACTGCGCGACACGTTGGTGCCCGTCAACAACCGCTGGTCGGTGCAGGAAGTTCTCGACGCCGCGCGGTATTACGCCGACACCACGGGGCGTCGGGTCTCGATCGAGTACGCCTTGATCCGCGACGTGAACGATCAGCCGTGGCGGGCCGACATGTTGGGCAGCAAGCTACACAAGGCACTCGGGTCCTTGGTGCACGTGAACCTGATTCCGCTCAACCCGACGCCCGGCTCGCAGTGGGATGCGAGCCCGAAGGACGTCGAGCGCGAGTTCGTTCGTCGCGTGCGCGCGCAGGGGGTGTCGTGCACCGTCCGCGACACGCGCGGGCAGGAGATCGCCGCGGCATGCGGCCAGCTCGCTGCCGAGGAGACGAGCGGTTAGCCGCTCAGCTCCACTTCTTCTTCTTGAACATCTTGTAGAGCAGGATGCACGCGAGCGCGACGGCGATGACGATCAGGTAGATGTCCTCGACGTGGCCGACCTGGTTGCCGATCAGCATGAACAGCAGCGCTGCGACGCAGAACCAGCCGGCGGCATACATCGACTTCGTCGCGGTGCCGTGCCAGCCGAATCGTGCCGACGGTGCATCCTCGGGCTCGTGCCTCCAGCCGGTGTCGATCTGCTTGTGCTGCTCGTGCTCGACCTCGGTGCTTGCCACGGTGGCTCCTCACTGCGAAACGACTGACACTTCTGCCCAACTACAGATGTCCGACGACGATCAGTAGTAGTTCACGATGAGCATAGCGGCCGCGTCGTCGCCCCGTCGCACGGCCACGCGCGATGTAGGAGAGAATGCCGCCATGCTCCCGACGACACGTTCGCTGAACGATTACCGCACAGAGGCATACCCCCGCGACATGATCGGATACGGACGCACCACCCCCGATCCGCAGTGGCCGGGTGACGCGAAAATCGCGGTGCAGTTCGTCCTCAACTACGAAGAGGGCAGCGAGAACAACGTCCTCGAGAACGACCGCGGCAGCGAGACCTTTCTGTCCGAGATGGTTGGCGCGCAGTCATTTCCGAATCGGCACATGAGCATGGAGTCGCTCTACGAGTACGGCTCCCGTGCGGGGGTGTGGCGCATCCTGCGTACGTTCTCTCGACGCGAATTGCCGTTGACGATCTTCGCCGTCGCGCAGGCGATGGCGCGCAATCCCGAGGTTGCGGCGGCATTCGTCGAGCGCGGCGACGAAATCGCGTGTCACGGATATCGCTGGCTGAACTATCAGATGGTCGACGAGCACGTCGAGCGCGAGCACATGCGTGCGGCGATCGAGCTGCTGACCGAGATCACCGGGTCGCGACCGCTCGGTTGGTACACCGGCAGAGACTCGCCGAAGACTCGCGATCTGGTCGTCGAGTACGGGGGATTCGCCTACGACTCCGACAGTTACGCCGACGATCTGCCGTACTGGGTCAAGGTGCCGAGGCGCACCGACGGGGCGATCGAGGACGTCGACCATCTCGTCGTGCCCTACACGATGGACACCAACGACATGCGGTTCGCGTCGCCCGGCGGCTTTCCCTCGGGTGAACAGTTCTACGCACAGCTGCGTGACGCATTCGACGTGCTCTATCGCGAGGGACTCGAGGGTGCACCGAAGATGCTGTCGGTCGGCCTGCACTGTCGGGTCGTCGGACGTCCGTCCCGGTTGGCGGCGCTCGAGCGATTCCTCGACCACGTGCAGTCGCACGACGGCGTCTGGATACCTCGACGCATCGAGATCGCCGAACACTGGCGCAAGGTCCACCCGCCTGCCTGAGTTGCCCGGTGAGCGACAATGGTCGGGTGAGCACACGTGTACTGATTCTCGGCTCGACCGGCTCGATCGGGGTTCAGGCCCTCGAGGTGATCGCCGAGCATCCCGAGCGATTCGAGGTGGTCGGACTCGGCGCAGGCGGCGGCAACCTCGACCTTCTGGCGCAGCAGGCGCGGTCGACCGGCCTGACAGCGGATCGCGTCGCGGTCGCCGACTCGGGCGCGGCGGAAAAACTCGCGGCCGAACTGGGCGACGGAGTCCTCGGCGGGGCGGAGGCGATGTGCAGGCTCGTCGAGAGCGTCGACGCCGATGTGGTGCTCAACGCGATCGTCGGATCGATCGGGCTGCGGCCGAGTCTCGCCACGTTGGAATCCGGCGCTCGGCTGGCGCTCGCGAACAAGGAGTCGCTGGTCGCGGGCGGGTCAATGGTCCTCGACGCCGCGTCGCCGGGGCAGATCGTCCCCGTCGACTCGGAGCACTCGGCGATCGCGCAGTGCCTGCGGGCGGGTACGGCCGAGGAGGTGTCGCGGCTGGTGCTGACCGCATCCGGTGGACCCTTCCGGGGGTGGACACGCGAGCAACTCGTCGACGTCACGCCCGAGCAGGCGGGTAAGCATCCGACCTGGTCGATGGGTCCGCTGATCACGCTGAACTCCGCGACGCTGGTCAACAAGGCCCTCGAGGTGATCGAGGCCCACCTGCTGTTCGACGTCGACTACGACCGGATCGACGTGACGGTGCACCCGCAGTCGATCGTGCATTCGATGGTGACCTTCGTCGACGGCGCGACGATCGCCAAGGCATCCCCGCCGTCGATGAAACTTCCGATCGCGCTGGCACTCGGCTGGCCCGACCGCGTTCCGGGCTCGTCGATTCCCTGTGACTTCTCGACGGCGTCGTCGTGGACGTTCGAACCGGTCGACAACGCCGTGTTCCCCGCGATCGAGCTCGCCCGGGAGGCCGGTCGCGCGGGCGGAAGCCTCACCGCGGTGTACAACGCCGCAAACGAGGCGGCCGCCGACGGGTTCTTCGCTGGACGCATCGGCTTTCCGCGCATCGTCGAGATCATCGCCGATGTGCTCGCCGTCGCAGATGAATGGCGTGCGCAGCCAGGTAGTGTGGAGGAGATCCTTGCCGCCGACGCATGGGCACGAGAGCGCGCTGCGCAGTTCGTCGCACACGCCTCTGCGTGATAGGGACACCAGCCCGCAGAGCTTGCTGCGGGGACGTCGAATTGGAGTTGAGTACGTGAGTTTCGCGATCGGCGTCGTGCTGTTTGCGGTTGCACTGGTGCTGTCGGTCGCCTGGCACGAATGCGGTCACATGTGGGCCGCGCAGGCCACGGGCATGAAGGTCCGACGCTACTTCGTCGGATTCGGCCCGACGCTGTGGTCGACCAAGCGTGGCGAAACCGAATACGGCATCAAGTTGATTCCCGCTGGCGGTTTCTGCGACATCGCGGGCATGACCCCCTACGACGAACTCGCCGACGACGAGCGTGACCGTGCCATGTACCGCCAGAAACCGTGGAAGCGGTTCGTGGTGCTGCTCGCGGGTCCTGCGCAGAACATCCTGCTCGGCCTGGTGCTCGTGTTCATCGTGGCGATCGCGTTCGGCCTGCCCAAGATCGGCCCCGATGCCAACAACGCACCTGTCTACGTCGACAAAGCGACGTGCGTGGCCCCGAGTACCGACGCCAAGGGCGAGCCGGTGGCCTGTTCGGGACCGAGTCCCGCCGCGCAGGCAGGGCTGCGCTCGGGCGATCAGGTCGTCGCGATCAACGGGCATCGTGTCGACAACAACGCCGACCTGATCATGACCACGTGGAAGACCTCCGGCACCGCACAGCTCGAGGTCTTGCGCGATGGCAAGACCCTGACGCTCGACGTGCCCGTCGCCCAGGTGCAGCGGATGCAGAGGGCCGACGACGGGTCGCTGAAGCCGATCACGGTCGGGGCCATCGGTGTGCAGCTCAATACGCCTCCGGAGCCGATCAATCACTACAACGTTGCGACGGCGGTACCGGGAACGTTCTCGTTCACCGGGCAGCTACTCGTCGAGACGTTCAAGGCGTTGGTCTCGCTGCCGTCGAAGGTCAGCGGGCTGTGGGCCGCAGTGACCGGTGGCGAACGCGCAACCGATTCGCCGGTGAGCGTTTATGGCGCGTCGGTGATGGGCGGGCAGACGGTCGAGCGCGGGCAGTGGAGCGTCTTCCTGCTGCTGCTCATCAGCGTCAACCTGTTCCTCGGGCTGTTCAATTTGGTCCCGCTACTACCCTTGGATGGTGGGCACATGGCGATCGTCGGCTACGAGAAGGGCCGCGACACCGTGCGCCGGTGGTTCGGCAAGGCGCCAGGGGGCGTCGTCGACTACTACAAACTGATGCCGATCACCTACGCGGTGGTCATCGTGATGGCGGGGTTCATGGTTCTGACCTTGACCGCCGACATCGTCAACCCGATCAAGATCTTCTGATGCGCGGCCCCGTCAGCCCAGATACGACGGCCGCGAGCGGCCCGGATTCGACGGCCGCGCAGACAACCGAATCCGCTTCGAGGAGTACGAGATGAACGCACCTGCCACGAGTGGGGCCACCGCCATCGGCCTCGGTATGCCCGCGGGTCCTCCGCCGGTACTGGCGCCGCGTCGCAAAACCCGTCAGATCCACGTCGGGTCGGTGGGCGTCGGCAGCGACTACCCGGTGTCGGTGCAGTCGATGACCACCACGAAGACGCACGACATCAACGCGACGTTGCAGCAGATCGCCGAACTGACGGCGTCGGGATGCGACATCGTCCGGGTGGCGTGTCCCCGCCAGGAGGATGCCGAGGCGCTGCCGATCATCGCGAAGAAGTCGAAGATCCCGGTGATCGCCGACATCCACTTCCAGCCGAAGTACATCTTCGCTGCGATCGACGCCGGTTGCGCGGCGGTCCGTGTGAATCCCGGCAACATCAAGGAGTTCGACGGCCGCGTCAAGGAAGTCGCGAAGGCGGCGGGCGACGCGGGTATCCCGATCCGGATCGGTGTCAACGCGGGGTCGTTGGACAAGCGCATCATGCAGAAGTACGGCAAGGCGACGCCCGAGGCGTTGGTCGAGTCGGCGCTGTGGGAGGCGGGGCTGTTCGAGGAGCACGGCTTCGGCGACATCAAGATCTCGGTCAAGCACAACGACCCGGTCATCATGGTCGAGGCATACCGGCAGCTGGCCGCGCAGTGTGACTATCCGCTGCACCTCGGTGTGACCGAGGCGGGTCCGGCATTCCAGGGGACGATCAAGTCGTCGGTGGCGTTCGGTTCGCTGCTCAGTCAGGGCATCGGCGACACCATCCGGGTGTCGTTGTCGGCACCGCCCGCCGAGGAGATCAAGGTGGGCGACGCGATCCTGCAGTCGCTCAATTTGCGCCCACGCAAGCTCGAAATCGTGTCGTGCCCCTCGTGCGGGCGCGCGCAGGTCGACGTCTACAAGTTGGCCGACGCCGTGACCGCCGGGCTCGAGGGTATGGAGGTTCCGCTGCGTGTTGCCGTGATGGGCTGCGTCGTGAACGGTCCCGGAGAGGCTCGCGAAGCCGACCTCGGCGTCGCCTCGGGCAACGGCAAGGGCCAGATCTTCGTCAAGGGCGAGGTCATCAAAACGGTGCCCGAAGCCGAAATCGTGGAGACGCTGATCGAAGAAGCGCTGCGGATTGCGGAGGAATCGGGAGAAACTGGTGATGGAGCGGTGGGATCACCCACCGTGACTGTTTCCTGACGACAGTCCGCACCCCGGTTTCGTTGACACGTGGTGTCGGTAAGTCGTCGGAAGAGGTACCAGGGTCGATGGAGGAATGACGTGCTGAGGCTGTTGGGCGACAAGCCGCTCGGCGCACGCGACGCCCCCGTGGTGGCGCGCGTCCTCAATGCCGACCCGGTCGCCTGTTGCATGGTCGCAGCCCGTTTCGAGACGCACGGTATCGACCCGCGGCTGCTGGGCGGCGAACTGTGGACCGCCGACGATCCTGCCACGTCACTGTGCTTCTCCGGCGCCAATCTCATCCCGCTGATCGGTACGAGCGCCGACATGAACTACTTTGCCGAGCGCGCCCTGTCGAGTTCGCGAGTCTGTTCGTCGATCGTCGGCGACTCTGATCACGTCCTCGCCATGTGGGATCGGCTGTGCCCCGCATGGGGTCCTGCTCGTGAGGTCCGCCCGGCGCAGCCGCTGCTCGCGCTGTCGGGACCGCCCCTTGTCGCACCCGATCCGGGCGTGCGTCTGGTGACTCTCGACGATCTCGACGTCTATCTGCCCGCTGCCGTCGAGATGTTCATCGGCGAGGTCGGGGTCGACCCCTGTGCGGGCGATGGTGGCCGGTCGTATCGTCGACGTCTGGCCGCGCTGATCTCGGCGCAGCGAGTGTTCGCACGATTCGACGGCGCAGCGGTGGTGTTCAAAGCCGAGATCGGTTCTCTCTCACGCCGAGTCGGCCAGATCCAGGGAGTCTGGGTCGATCCGACGCGGCGCGGACAGGGATTCGGTGCGGGTGGCACTGCCGCGGTCGCCGCGGCAGTGCAGGCACAGGGCCGGATCCCGAGTCTGTATGTGAACAGCTTCAACCTTCCCGCACGGTCGGTCTATCAGCGGATCGGATTCACCGAGGTGGGCACCTTCGCGACCGTCCTCGTCGACTAGGGCGAGCCTCCCCGGCGGGTGGTCTTCGCGGGCTTATCATCGGCTACCGATGGTGCTTCTGAGACGTCACGTCACTTCCCTGATTCCCGTGGCGATCAGTGCTGCGCTCATCGTCGGGGCCACTGCGTGCACCTCGGCTGACGACGGTCCGCGTCAGGCCGCACAGCACTTTCTCGCGGAGTTCGGCAAACGAGATGTCGACGCCGCCGCGGCGCTGACCGACAATCCCAATCAGGCTTCGCAGGGACTCGAGGGCGCGTGGTCGGGGTTGGGTGCCACGTCGATGACCGCAGAGGCCGGTCGTGCCGACATCAACGGCGACACGGCCGATATCGACGTCACCTATCGCTGGAAGTTGCCCCGCGGCCGCGAATGGAGCTACCCGGCGACGGTCAAGATGGGGCGGAGCGATTCCGGCTGGTCGGTGCGCTGGACGTCGACCGATGTGCACCCGGATCTCGGTGCCAATCAACGCTTGTCGATGCGAATCGTCGAGGCGCCGCGGGCGACGGTCAACGAGGCCGACGGCTCGCAGGTGATGGTCAACGGCACGGTCGTCGGGGTCAACTTCGACGCGAAGAAGGCGGCGGAGGAGGGGTCGGTCGCCGATTCGGTGACCCGACTGACCGCGGCACTCAACGCGACCGGAATGTCGCTCGACGCGCAGAAGATTGCCGAGGATTCCACCGCCACGGACGGCGAGTATCCGATCACGCGTCTCAGCCAAGCCCAGTTCGACCGTCTGCGTGATCAATTGGCGATTCCCGGCGTCGTCACCAACGAGCAGGCCGAGCTTGTCGCCAAGGATCCGGATTTCGCACCCGCGCTGCTGTCTCAGGTCAAGAAGGTCGTCGACAGTGAGGTCGACGGACACGTCGGGTGGCGCGTCGTGACAGTCAACCCCAACGGACTCGACGCGGACGTCCTCACCGACCATGCGGCGACGCCTGCGCCGTCGATCTCGTTGAGTCTGTCGCGAGCCGTCCAAGAGGCTGCGCAGCGAGCAGTCAACGCCACCAACCGTTTTCAGATTGCGATGGTCGTGGTCCAACCGTCGACCGGACGCATCCTGGGAGTGGCGCAGAACCAGTCGGCAGATGCGAGCGGACCGATCGCCACCACCGGCCTGTACCCGCCCGGTTCGACGTTCAAGATGGTCACCGCGGCCACGGCGATCAGGCGTGATCTGGCGCAACCGGATTCGCTCGTGCCGTGTCCCGGTGAAATCGAGATCGGGCCGCGAACCATCCCGAATTACGACCGATTCTCGCTCGGCACCGTGTCGATGCTGAAAGCCTTCGCGTCGTCGTGTAACACGACGTTCGCTCATCTCGCCAGCATGATGGGGCCGTCGGATCTTGCCAACACTGCAGCGGCGATGGGCGTGGGGGAGCAGTACGAGATCCCCGGCCTCGACGCGGTGTCGGGGTCTGTTCCGATCGCCAACGAGCTCGTGGCCCGCAGCGAGGACGGGTTCGGTCAGGGCAAGGTGCTGGTCAGCCCTCTCGGGTTGAGCCTGGTGGCGGCGACCGTTGCCAACAACGGCAAACGTCCTGTCCCGCAACTCATCCTCGGCAAGCCCACCACGGTGACCGGTCCGACGCCCGCGCTGGAACCCGGCGTCGTGGACAAGCTGCGCCCCATGATGCGTGCGGTCGTCACCGAGGGAACCGGCACCACGATCGCCGAGCAGGGCGAGATCTACGGCAAGACCGGTGAGGCCGAATTCGACGGCGGATCGCACGCCTGGTTCGCCGGCTACCGCGGCGACCTCGCCTTCGCGACGCTCGTCGTCCGCGGCGCCGACTCGAACAACGCCGTCGCGGTGACCCGCGACTTCTTCAACTTTCTGCCGCCGGGCTATGCGACGGCCACCCGCCCCTAGACGCGCTACCCACTCGGCACGCTGGAGCGCCCACTCGGCACGCTGGAGCGCCCAGTCGACACGCTCGAGCGCACGCTCGACGCTGCGCGGCCGTCGAGTGGGCGCTTCTGAACGTCGAGTGGGTACCTCATGCTCAGCGTCGCCGCGGGATGATCACCGGTTGGCCGGTCTCGGGGTGGTCCCAGATCTCGACGGGGTGGTCGTAGGTCTCCGACAGTCGGTCCGCGGTCATCACCTCGCGCACCGAGCCGACGGCCAGCAGGTGGCCCTCCTTCATCAGGGCGACGCGGTCGGCGTAGGCGGCGGCGAGCGAAAGGTCGTGGACCACAAGCAGAATGGCTGCGCCGTTGTCGCGGTGGTTGCGCAAGATGTCGAGGACGCCCTCTTGGTGGTGGATGTCGAGGGCCGCGGTCGGTTCGTCGAGAAGCATGATCGGGGTCGACTGCGCGAGTGCGCGACCCAGCGAGACGCGTGCCTGCTGGCCTCCGGAGAGTTGTCCGAAGGGGCGCTCGGCGATCTCGTCGAGATGGCACAGCCGCATCGACTCGGCGATGATCCGCGGTGACTCGGCGGCCTGCGGAGTGCGCAGCCACGGATACCGACCCATCTCGACGACCTCGGCGACTGTGAACGGCGTATCCGGACGATTCTGCTGGGTCACCAGCGAGCGTGCCCGCGCCAGATCCCGTGCGTGCATTCCGGAAATGTCGACGCCGCCGACACTCACGCGGCCCGCCTGCGGAGTTCGGAGACCCGCCATCACCGACAGCAGCGTCGACTTTCCGCATCCGTTGGGGCCGACCAGCACGACGAGTTCGCCGGGTGCGACCTCCAGCGTGACGTCGCGGACCACGGTTCGCCCGCCGAGTTCGACCTCGATGTGCTCCCCGAGCAGCCCGGCCGTTGTCGGGGTGTCAGCGCTCACCAGCCGGCTCCGGCGTTTCGACTGCGGCGTAGGAGCAGGAAGAAGACCGGTCCGCCGACGATTGAGGTGAACAATCCGAGCGGCAGGCTCGCGGGAGGCATGACGGTCCGTGCTGCGAGATCGGCGGCGGCGAGCACCAGTGCGCCGCCGATGACGCTGGTCGGCAACAGGATCGAATGTCGGGGTCCGACGATGAGCCGCATGAGGTGCGGCACGATCAGTCCGACGAACATCACGATGCCGGTGAATGCGACGGCTGCCGCGGTGAGGATGGCCACCAGGACGATGACCTGCCGACGCACCACCTCGACGTTCACGCCCAGCGACGCGGCCTGCACCTCGCCGAGAGCGAGCAGATCGAGCTTGTGCACCAACAGAAACGACGCCGCGACGGCCGCCACGACGAGCGGCAGCGCCACCCACACCGGTCCCCAGCCGATGCCTTCGAGTGAACCGAGTTGCCAGAACACGATCTGCTCGCGGGCTGTCGTCGACGCGATGAACGTGAGGTAGGCGATGATGCCGAGAGCGAAGGCGTTGACGGCGATCCCGGTGAGCACCAACATGATCGGCGACGACGAGCCGTCGCGCAGCGAGAGCACGTACACCGCTGCGGAGGTGGCGAGCGCGAAGACGAACGCGACAGCGGCCAGTGCCCACCCGTTCACTCCGACGCCGCCGACGACGATCATCAGCGCCGCGCCGACGGCGGCACCCGACGACACTCCGACGACGCCGGGTTCGGCGAGGGGATTGGCCAGGACGCCCTGCATGAGACACCCGCCCGCACCGAGCGCGGCGCCGACGATGAGGCCCATGACAATCCGGGGGAAGCGAACGTTCCACAGTGTGTACTCGCCGATGTCGGCCGGAAGCGGTCCGATCGACAGGTGGAGGTGGTGTGCGAGGCTGCCGAGGACTTCGACGGGTGACACACTGACCTGCCCGACGGCCGCCGAGGTGATCACCACCAGAACGGTCAACACCAGGAGCGCCACGATCACGACGACGCCGGACACGCGGCCGCCGTGGGTTGTGAGGTGTCGCGATCGCGACGGTGAGGTCTGCAGGGTCATACGTAGATGGCCCGGGCGAGTGCGCCGAGCACCTTCCCGGTGTCGGGTCCGAACGAGAGCATCTCGGTTTCGTCCATCTGGACCACACGACGCGCTTTGCCCGCACTGGTCTGCGAGACACCGGGGAGCGCGAGGACGCCGTCGAGCCCGCCGACCGAGTCGGCGCCCTGGGTCATCACGAGGATCACATCGGGGTTCGCGCTGAGCAGTGCTTCGGTGGTGACCTGGGTGAACCCGGGCTTGAGCCCTGACGCGGTTCCGGCGTCGGTGCCGCCGAGCGCTGCGATCAGATCATCGGCCCCCGATTGCGGTCCGGACATGAGCACCAGTCGTGGGCCGCGGATATAGAGAAACGCCATGCGCGGATTGCCCGACGGATTGGGCACCGCTGCTCGGGCGTCGGCGATCTCCTTCTCGGTCCGTGTCACGAGTTGCTCGCCGGCCTGCCGAACACCGAGGGCTGCGGCAACGTCGCGGATGAGGGCGGGAGTGGTGGCAATCGTTCTGGTTGAGGTGAACGCCACCACCGGGATACCGGAGTTTCGAATCTGATCGACTGCGCCGGGCGGTGTCGTGTCCTCGTCGACGAGCACCACCGTGGGGTTCAGCGCGAGTACCGCCTCGGCGCTGAGCGTGTGTCCGTTGGTCGTGACGAGTGGGAGCCTCGACGCTGACGGGAAGGTCGTCGACCTATCGCGGCCGACCACCCGCGATCCCAGCCCAAGCGAGAACACGGTGTTGGACAGCGTTCCGTTGCGATCGATCGCGATGATGCGGCTGGTGTCGGTGACCGTCACCTTGCCGTGTCCGACGGAGTCGACCGTCGCGGGCAATGTGATGGTCGGTGTCGCGGTGACCGGCACGACGTCGGAGTCGGGAAGTGTCGCCGTCGACGGTCCGTTGCGTAGGTGTGCGGTCGCGGCAACCGAACTGCTCGTCGACTGTTGGATGGGTGCGGTGCTACAGCCCGCGACGAGCGCGGCCAGCGCTCCCAGCAACACCGCGAGCACCCGTGAAGACCTCAATCGCCCGCGACCTCCCGCTTTCCCCGACATGCCATCTGTGCCACCTGGGGCAATGCGTCGGCTTAGTCTCACCTTAGTCGTCGCATCGGCAGAGACGTCCGAGGGATCTGGCTCTCGTCCGGCTCTGGCCGTAGCAGATTGCTACACTGGGTTGAGGTTCGTGGTCAGGAGGAGTCATGACGAACGTTGCCGACAAGGTAACTCGCTTCTCGTCGGAGCTTGTCGACGCCGCGGCGTCGGAGGGCCGACGCGAACAGCGCTCTGCGCGACAGCAACTCGAGCACTGGGTGCGGGTCGGTCGTGAGGTGTCCGACCAGCGGCAGGTCGCCCGACGTCGTGTCGAAGCCGCGCTCGCCGGACGGCTCCCGCTCGGTGATCTGTCGATCGAGGAGGGGGCGGTGTTCAACGCAGAGATCGCCGCATCCCTCGAAGAGTCGCTCGCCACCGGCAATCACGTCGCCGATCGTGCGGCTCGTGGTCTCGCGACGGTGGCACTCGACGACCAGGGACGCGTCGTGAAGCATCTGCCTGACGGTACGCAGATCGTTCTGTGAAGCGGCTCGACCTCGTCGTCGGGCCCAACGGTTCTGGTAAGACGACGTTCGTCGAGCAGCGCCTCGCGCCGCTACTGCCCGGCAGCGTGTTCGTGAACGCCGACGTGATCGCCCGCGATCGCTGGCCCGAGGCTCCCGAGGCGCACTCCTACGAGGCAGCCCGCATCGCCTCGACGATCCGCGAGACGCTGATCGAGCAGGGCGAGTCCTTCGTCGCCGAGACCGTGTTCTCCCACCCGTCGAAGCTGCACCTGATCACCCGCGCGCGACGATCGGGCTACGTCGTGGTCCTCCACGTCGTGCTCGTACCAGTCGAACTCTCGGTGGCGCGTGTCGCCGAACGGGTCGTCGAAGGCGGGCATTTCGTGCCGGAGGACAAGATCCGCGGCAGGTATGCGCGTCTGTGGGCTCTGGTGTCCGCCGCGATCGGCATGGTCGATCACGCGACGGTGTATGACAACTCGGCTCCCGACGTCACGCGGATCGTCGCACGCTTTGTCGACGGCGACCACGCGGGCACGGCGCAGTGGCCGTCGTGGGCGCCCCACGAACTGATCGAGATCACGGAGCCTAGTCTGGAGGTATGACCGTGCGCACTGCTCTTCGACCAGGAAAGCCGACACCCATCCGTCAGGTGCCCGACTCCATCGAGCGCCCTGAATATGTGTGGAAGCCGACCGTCAACGAGGGCCACGAGCCGTGGGTGCAGAGCCCCGAGGTCATCGAGAAGGTGCGCGTGGCGTCGAAGATCGCCGCCAACGCGCTCGCCGAGGCCGGTAAGGCCGTGGCTCCCGGTGTGACCACCGACGAACTCGACCGTATTGCACACGAGTACATGATCGACCACGGTGCATACCCATCGACGTTGGGCTACAAAGACTTTCCCAAGTCATGCTGCACGTCGCTCAACGAGGTCATCTGTCACGGAATCCCCGATTCGACGGTCATCGAAGACGGCGACATCGTGAACATCGACGTGACCGCGTACATCGACGGCGCGCACGGCGACACCAATGCGACGTTCCTGGCGGGCGATGTCTCGCAGGAGGTGCGGGATCTGGTGGAGCGCACCAGAATCGCCACCGAACGAGCGATCAAGGCGGTCAAGCCCGGTCGCGAGCTCAACGTCATCGGACGGGTGATCGAGGCGTACGCGAACAGGTTCGGCTACACCGTCGTTCGCGATTTCACCGGGCATGGGATCGGCGAGACCTTCCATAACGGGCTCGTCGTGCTGCACTATGACCAGCCCAACGTCGAGACCGTGATCGAACCCGGCATGGTGTTCACGATCGAACCGATGATCAACCTCGGCGGGCTGCCCTGGGAGATGTGGGACGACGGCTGGACCGTCGTCACGGCAGACAAGAAGTGGACGGCGCAGTTCGAGCACACACTCGTCGTCACCGACGACGGCGCCGAGGTTCTGACGATTCCCGACGCGTAGCGATCACGCGCTGCGTGCCCCGCCTTCGACGTGGATGGTCTCCCCGGACACGAATCCCGCGGTGAGCAGCCATTCGGCAGCGTCGACGATGTCGTCGACGGCGCCGACTCGCCCGGCGAGGTTGCCGCCCGCGACACCGTCGAAGAACGCGCTTCGGTCGGCCTCGGGCATCGCGTCCCAGGTTCCGGAGTCGATGATTCCGGGCGAGATCGCGTTCACGCGAATGGGTTTCAGTTCATCGGCCAGATGGCTGACCGCGAACGAGACCGCCCCGTTCGTGATGCCCATGACCGAGTAGCCCGGCGCAGGCTTCCATGCGGCGACGCCCGAGAACAGGGTGATCGATCCGCTCGGTGGCAGCTTCGGTGCGAAGTGCTTGGCCAGCAGCATCGGCCCGATCACTTTGGCGTCGAACGCCTTGACTGTCGCATCGTGGTCGAGTTCGGCCACGGGCACATTGTGATGTGCCGCAGCGGTACTCACGATGTGGTCGACGGCCCCGAGTTCCGCAGCGGCCGCAGCGATCGACTGCTCGTCGGTGACGTCTATCGCGATCCCGCGCCCATCACGGAGTTCGGCGGCCGCCTTCTCCGCGGAATCGATGTCGCGCGCGCCGATGATCACCGACGCTCCGGCGGCGTCGGCTCGGCGTGCGATCGCCAGCCCGAGATTCTTGGCACCTCCGACGACGAGGACGGTGGTTCCGGACAGGTGTGCGCTCATGGCGTGGTCCCTTCAGATCGGTAAGCTGAACACCGACCACGGTATGGATTTGATACCGGTATCTTCAACGAAATCGTCGACGACCAGCGCAGATCGAGGCGTCTAGCGGTGCCGGGAGCGCGAATTGCGGTGAGAGGAAAGAGATGGCCAAGGCGTACGACGTGATGGCGGCGACGTGTCCGAGTCGGGTTGTGCTGCACCGGATCGGGGCGCGGTGGACGGTGTTCGTCATCACCGCGCTCTCCGACGGCCCGATGCGCTTCAGCGCGCTCAAGGCGCATATCGAGGGCATCACCCCGAAGGTGTTGACGGAGACGCTGCGGGCCCTGCACTACGACGGACTCGTCGACCGCCTCGACCTCGGTGGGCAGCCGCCGCACGTGGAGTATCAACTCACCGATCTCGGTCGGTCATTGTTGGTGCCGCTGGCCGCGGTGCGGGCGTGGGCGGAGGATCACGTACCCGACGTCGAGGACGCGCATCGACGCTTCGACGACGGCGATCTCGCTCCGACGCGTGCCGATGGAGCACCCCGATAGGGTGAGCCGGTGACGGAGTTACGCGGAGCGCTTCTCGTCGGGGGTACGAGTTCTGACGCGGGTAAGAGCCTCGTCGTCGCCGGATTGTGTCGGGCGCTCGCGCGCGAAGGTGTGCGGGTCGCGCCGTTCAAGGCGCAGAACATGTCCAACAATTCGGTCGTCACGCTCGATGGCGGTGAGATCGGTCGTGCGCAGGCGTTACAGGCCACAGCGTGCGGACTCGCACCGTCGACACGATTCAACCCGGTGCTGCTGAAACCGGGCAGTGACCGACGTTCGCACGTCGTGGTCCGCGGCCGACCTGCCGGCGATGTGGGTGCGCGGGACTACCTCACCCGACGTGCGGAGCTGCGCGAGGTGGTCGCCGACGAACTCGCCTCTCTGCGTGCAGAATTCGACGTCGTCATCTGCGAAGGCGCAGGATCGGTCGCCGAGATCAACCTCCGCGCCTCCGACATCGCCAACATGGGCCTGGCGCGATCGGCAGGCCTTCCGGTGATCCTCGTCTCCGATATCGACCGCGGCGGATCGCTCGCGCACCTCTTCGGCACCACCGCGATCCTCGATTCCGCCGACCAGGCGTTGGTCGCCGGGTACGTGATCAACAAGTTCCGCGGTGATCAGACGATCCTCGACCCCGGCCTGCACACCCTCGGCGCGCTGACCGGTCGCCCGACCCTCGGCGTGCTGCCGTATGTCGACGACCTATGGATCGACGCCGAGGATTCGCTGGCCGCGCCGGTGGGGCGCAGGGTCGGCCCGCCGGAAGCCGCCGGTGCGTTCAGAACAGGCCAGGCCGCGTCCGAGCGGCTGTCGGTGGCAGCCATCCGGTTGCCACGTATCTCGAACTCGACCGACGTCGAGGCACTCGCGTGCGAGCCGGGTGTCGATGTCACCTGGGTCGCCGATCCGACGTCGGTACGCACCGCAGACCTGGTCGTCGTGCCGGGAACGCGTGCAACCGTGGCCGATCTCGCGTGGATTCGTGAACGCGGCCTCGACGTCGCGTTGACCGAACGCGCGGCGCGGCACGGCGCGATCCTCGGTATCTGCGGTGGCTTCCAGATGTTGGGCAGACGGATCGTCGACTCGGTCGAATCCTCTGGTGGGGCCGTTGTCGACGGTCTCGGTCTGCTCGACGTCGACGTGCGATTCGAGCCGGAGAAGGTGCTGCGCACGACGACCGGCGTCGTCGACAAAGTCGAGGTCACCGGGTACGAGATCCACCACGGCAGGGTCGTCGACTCGTCGGAAGCGTCGTGGATCGACGACGACGAGCAGGGTCCGGAGGGTGCCCGCCGGGACGCGATAAGGGGCACGCACTGGCACGGACTGCTGGCGTCGAACGAGTTCAGACGCCGTTACCTGCGTGAGGTCGCTGCCGTCGCGGGTAAACACTTTGAACCGGCAGGTGACACCGACGTCGCCGCGATCCGGGGCAGGCAACTCGATCTGATGGCAGACCTGGTGACAGCACACCTCGACATGGCCGCGATCTGCGACATCATCGGCAGCGGCGCACCGCGACGGGCGCCGACAATAGCCCACTACCTGGGCGGGAACCGGTGAGTGGTTGCCGACACATCGGTGAGTAGTGAGATTTGCAACCTGTGACCCGGCTCAACCCGCTGATTCAGCGGCGATCCCGCCGCTAGGGTTGGTGGAGTGGAAACTGAGCGGCGCGAGATCACAGTCGGCGACCTGACCTTCGACGTTCGCGTCGGCGGTCCTGACCGCGGCCCCTGGGTGCTGCTGTTGCACGGGTTCCCGGTGAACAGCTCCTGCTACGACGACGTCGCCGACCGCCTGCACGAGTCCGGTCTGCGCACCATCCAGGTCGACCAGCGCGGCTACAGCCCGGGGGCGCGTCCCGAGGGGGTCGAGGCCTACCGGCTCGAGGCACTCGTCGACGACGCACTCGGCGTACTCGATGCGCTCGACGTGCCGTACGCGATTCTCGTCGGTCACGACTGGGGCGGAATCGTCGCCTGGCACCTCGCAGGTAAGCACCCCGACCGGTTCACCGGCCTGGTTGTGGCGAGCACTGGCCATCCGTCGGCGATGCGTGATGCGATCAAAGACCCGGACGCCGTCGACGATCAGCGCGAGAAGTCGGCGTACATCAAGGATTTCATCGCCGAGGGTGCCGAGGAGATGCTCCTGGCGCGCGACGGGGTGCTGCTGCGTCGCGCAGGTGTGACGGCCGAGGAATTGGCTCCGCTGCGCGAACCGGGGGCGTTGACGGCAGGACTCAACTGGTACCGCGCCAACTTCACCGGCGACGTCGCCGCAACCCTCTCCTGCCCACCGATCGAAATCCCCACCACCCTGGTGTGGAGCGACGGCGACACCGCGCTCGGCCGGGCGCAGGCCGAGGGGAGTGGCCGCTACGTCTACGGCGACTACCGGTTCTGTGAACTGTCCGGCATCGACCACTGGATTCCGCAGAAGGCCGCGAAGGAGTTGGCCAGCGAGATCTCGCTGCGCTCGGCTGTGTTCTGAGCGGGACGCCGCGCGGTCAGGATTGCACAGACACGGCGCTCAGAACTCCAACCCGAGCAGAGCGTTCTCCAGAACCTCCGGCATGGCCGGGTGAATCCAGTACTGACCGCGCGCCATCTCTTCGACGCCGAGGCCGAAGCTCATCGCCTGGATTGCAGGCTGAATCAACGTCGGTGCCTGCGGGCCGATGATGTGGACTCCGAGTAGTCGGTGGGTCTCCCGGTCGGCGATGACCTTGCATGCGCCGGTCGTGTCCTCCATCGCCCAGCCGTAAGCGACGTCGCCGAACTCCTGCACCTTGACCGCGATGTTGTGGCCGCCGTCGCGCGCTTTGAACTCGGTCAAGCCCACCGCAGCGACCTGCGGGTGGGTGAACACCGCAGCGGGCACGACGTCGTGCTGGAAGGTGTCGAGATCGGGTGCGTCCCAACCCTTGAGCAGATTGGCGGCCACCACGCGCTCCTCGTGATTGGCCACGTGCTTGAGCTGGAACGGCGAACTCACGTCGCCGAGTGCCCACACTCCACGCGCACCGGTGCGGCCGTGGGAATCCACCTCGACGCGGCCGTCGTCGGTCAGGTCGAGGCCGATCGTGTCGATGCCGAGGCGGTCTCCGTTGGATACGCGCCCGGTCGCCACGAGCAGGACGTCGGCTTCGACGATCTCGTCGTCGCCGAGGGTGAGTCGGACCCCACCGTCTGCAAGATTCTCGGCGGAGACCAGGTCGCGCTCGAGCCGCACGTCCCACTTGCCGCTCGCGATGTCGGTGAACCGCGTGGACAATTCGGTGTCGAGCTTGCGGAGCAGCCGCGGACCGCGCGCCAGAATCGTGACCTGTGTGCCGAGTGAGCCGAAGACGTGTGCGAATTCGGCTGCGATGTAACCACTTCCGAGGATGATCATGCGGCGCGGAAGGTCGGGGAGTCGCATCACGTCGTTGTTGGTGTGATAGGTCACGCCCGATTCGGTGATGCCTTCCGGTATCACCGGGCGTGAACCCGCTGCGATCACCACCTCGCGGGCGAGCACAAGGGCGTCGGCGGTGACGAGCCGGTAGAGCCCGTCGTCGTCGCGTCCGTCGAATTCGACGTGGGAGGCGTAGACGGTGATGTTGTCGCATTCGAGTTCGCGGTACTGCAGGCCGCCGGTCGAGATGGGATCGATCCGGCCGAACACCCTGTCGCGAATCGCGGGCCAGTCGACGCCGTCGACCCGGGAATGAACGCCGAAACGGTCACCGTCGGAGGCGATGTCGGCGACCTCGGCCGGATAGACGAACATCTTCGTCGGGATGCAGCCGACATTCAGGCAGGTCCCGCCGTAGATGCCCTCTTCGAAGATGGCGATCTGCTTGTCGGCGAAGCGGTCGTCGGGAATCGAGTTGCCGCTGCCGCTTCCGATGATCGCGAGATCGACTGTCTGCGTAGCGGATCGGGTGTCGGAAGTTGCGGTCATGATGCGCTCCTTGCTGGCGACGGGTCGACGACGGTGTCGAGCCACCGATCGACCTCGGAGTATGCCTGTGTGCGCGCCGACTCGACGGACAGGAATACGTCGTGGCGTGCACCGGCGATGGGCGCGATCGTGACGTGACCGCCAAGACTGCCGCTCCACCGCGCGATCTGCGTGACGTCGAGTACGACATCGGCTGCGTCGACCGCAGGCGAGTAACTCTTGGCGAACTTCGTTGCGTCCGAGCGCAACACGAGTGTCGGAACCCCCACATCGATGCCGTGATGAAGGTGGCGCTGGCCCGAGCGGACCGCGTTGAGGAATCCGAACGTAACCGGAAAGCCGCCGAGTGGCTTCTTCGTGAGGTCGTAGGCCCACTCTCCGTGGGAGTCGACGTGCAGGCTCTCGCCGTAGGCCGCGGAGAGTTCGCGGGTGAGCGTCTCGAAGGGGCGCACGGCCGCAAGGCCTTTGACGACCATCGTCACCGGATACGAGCGCAGCACGGGCTTGCCCTGCAGGTCGAGCCACGGGCTGTTGAGCAGAAGCCCCGACACACGCGCGTGGCGCTCCGGCGATGCGGTGCGTAGACGATCGAGCCACAGCGGGGTGATCAATCCACCCGTCGAGTGGGCGGCGATCAGTACCGGTGTGTCGGCGGTGAAGTCGTCGGCGATGGCATCGAGTGCGAGCCCGAGCTCGAGATCGTAGGCAGCGAGGTCGCGGACGAAATGGGGCGTCTGCCCGTCGAGCAGCGAACGTCCACATTTGCGTAGATCCAGTGCGTAGAACGCGTACCCGCGGTCGTGGAAGTGATCGGCGAGGGGCTCGTGAAAGAAGTAGTCGGTGAATCCGTGGACGTAGAGCACCGCGCCATTAATTGCGGCCGCTGGTGCGGTGGGTTTGCGAACCAGGGTTGCGGTGATCGGGTCCTCGCCATCCGGGTCGGGGCCGAGGTCGAAGGTCCGCACCTCGTAGTGGTCGAGGAAGCCGTCGGGTTGCCAACCGGAATCGCGGTCAGTGGGATCATCTTGCACCGAGGAGGTCGACTGCTGACTAGTCGACTCTGGGGACACAGTCACGATTTCCACTGTAAAGGCGCATCCGAGGTAGGCACGCAAGTGTCATCCGGCCCACACTTCTCGGAGGCGATTCGGGCGGCTACACACTCATGGGGAACAATGGTCGACGTGGACGAAGATTCGTCCTCCGCAACACAAGACAGTGTTGTCGAGTGGAGTCTGAAGTGGGGTCCGAGTTGTCTGAATCGGTGATCAAGACGGACGTTGCGCTCGTGGGTGCAGGCATCATGAGTGCCACCCTCGGTGCGCTGCTGCGGCAGGTGCAGCCTGATTGGACCATCAGCCTCTTCGAACGGCTCGATGCCGCGGCCGCGGAGAGCAGTGACCCGTGGAACAACGCGGGCACCGGCCATTCGGCGTTGTGCGAGCTCAACTACACACCGAAGACCGCGGATGGTGGCGTCGACACCACCAAGGCGATCGCCATCAATGAGCAGTTCCAGGTCTCTCGACAGTTCTGGGCATACGCGGTCGACAACGACATCATCTCCCGCCCCTCGGAGTTCATCAATCCGATTCCACACGTCAGCTTCACCCACGGTGACGCGGGCGTCGACTACCTCCGCAAGCGCTACGACGCGCTCTCGAAAGAAGTTCTCTTCGAGGGCATGGAGTACATCACCGATCCGAGCGAATTCAGTGCGCGTCTCCCGCTGATGTCGCAGGGACGTGACTTCTCCGACCCGGTCGCGTTGAACTGGTTCACCGAGGGCACCGACGTCGACTTCGGTTCGCTCACCCAGAAGCTCCTCAATTTCGTGGGCAAGGGTGGCGACATCTACTTCGGTCACTCCGTGACCAACCTGGACAAGCAGTCCGACGGAAGCTGGATCGTCAAGGTGCGCAACGTCCGTACCGGCGAGAAGTGGACCGTCCACGCCAAGTTCGTGTTCGTCGGCGCGGGCGGCGGTGCGCTGCACCTGCTGCAGAAGTCCGGCATCAAGGAAGCCAAGGGCTTCGGCGGATTCCCGGTCTCGGGCGAGTTCTTCCGCTGCAACAACCCCGAGCTCATCGAGGAGCACCACGCCAAGGTGTACGGCCAGGCTGCCGTCGGCGCGCCGCCGATGTCGGTGCCACACCTCGACACCCGTGTCATCAATCATCGACAGGGCCTGCTGTTCGGTCCGTACGCCGGATGGTCGCCGAAGTTCCTCAAGAGCGGAAAGATGACGGACCTGCTGAGCACGGTCAAGCCCGGAAACGTGCTGCCCATGCTCTCCATCGCACCGCAGGAGTTCGGTCTGCTCAAGTACCTCATCGGCGAACTCGCCGCGAGTCCCGCCGACCGCGTCGACACCCTGCGCGAGTTCGTTCCGCGCGCCTTGGGCGAGGACTGGGAGCTGATCACCGCGGGTCAGCGCGTGCAGGTCATCCGTAAGAACAAAGACGGTGTCGGCGGAAAGCTCGAGTTCGGCACGGCGGTCGTCGCCGCCGGAGACGGCACACTCGCAGGCCTCCTCGGAGCGTCACCCGGTGCGTCGACGGCAGTTCCGGCGATGCTCTCGGTTCTCGAACAGTGCTTCCCGGCCGACTTCGAGCGCTGGACGCCGAAGCTGACCGAGATGATTCCGTCGTTCGGCAAGAAGCTCTCCGACAACGCCGACCTGTTCCACCAGGTCTGGGATTGGACCAGCAACAGTCTCGAACTGCGTCGCAACACCGTCGACGCTCCGGCCGACGCCGACGTCGAGCCCGCACCGGCAGGCTGAGTTGTGACGTGCGTGCTGTCGGTGTGATAGTCACGACACCATGACCTCTGGGCAGCTTCATCGCAGCTTCACAGCCGACCTCGACGTCGAGACGCTGTACAACATCCTGCGATTGCGGGTGGATGTGTTCGTCGTCGAACAGTCCTGCCCGTACCCGGAACTCGACGGTCGGGATCTCGAGCCGGCTACCCGCCAGCTCTGGGTGTCCGACGACGAGGGGCGCGTGGTCGCGACGTTGCGGCTCCTCGAGGATTCCGGGGCACCTGGTGACGGCGAGATGTATCGGATCGGGCGAGTGTGCACCGACCGGTCCCGCAGAGGCGAGGGTATGACCGCGCGTCTCATCGAGACAGCGCTCGCCGAGGTCGGCGAGCATCCGTGCCGCATCGAGGCGCAGAGCTATCTCATCGACATGTATGCGAAGTTCGGTTTCGTCGTCGACAGCGAGGAGTACCTCGAGGACGGCATCCCGCACGACTCGATGATCCGACCTGCCAGAAGCACGCGCTCATGAGCGGTAGGCACGCTGTCGCGGCTCCGGTGAGCGCCACTCCTGCGCGGTATCCGTTCAGCGCCGTGGTGGGGCAGGAGCGGCTGAAGTTGGCGTTGATCCTGTGCGCGGTGTCGCCGGGCATCGGCGGTGTGCTGATCCGCGGCGAGAAGGGCACGGCCAAATCGACCATCGTCCGCGGACTCGGACCACTGATCGCTCACGAGAACACGGCAGACGGCGGCGACGAGCCGTCCGCGGGCAGAGTCGTCGAACTCCCGATCGGCGCCACCGAGGACCGCGTCGTCGGGTCGCTGGATCTGACGGCCGTACTGCGCGACGGCGAGGCGGTGTTCACGCCCGGGCTGCTTGCCCGTGCCGACGGGGGAGTGCTCTACATCGACGAGGTCAATCTCCTCGCCGACCACCTCGTCGACGTGCTGCTCGACGCCGCGGCCAGCGGGCGGGTGACCATCGAGCGCGACGGCGTCTCACATACCCAGGCCGCCGACTTCGTGCTCGTCGGAACGATGAATCCCGAAGAGGGAGAACTACGTCCGCAGCTGCTCGACCGTTTCGGGCTGGCCGTCGACGTCACCGCGGCGCGCGAGGTCGACGACCGCGTCGAGGTCATTCGACGCCGGATGGACTTCGACGCCGATCCCGATCGCTTCGTCGAACTGTATGCCGACGACGAACGAGCACTCTCCGACCGGATCGCCGCCGCTCGCGCAACCGTGGGAAGTGTCGAGATCAGCGCGCGAGAATTGCGACGCATCGCAGGCATCTGCGCGCACCTCGACGTCGACGGACTGCGCGGCGACATCGTCGTCGCACGCACCGCGGCCGCACATGCGGCGCTGCGCGGCGCAGCGTCGGTGACCGAGGAGGATGTGCGCGTCGGCGTCGAACTCGCTCTGCCACACCGTCGTCGACGCGACCCCTTCGACGAGTCGGGCATGTCCGAGCAGCAACTCGACGACGCGCTGTCGGCAGGCGACGACGCCGCGGGCCCTCCGGAAGAACCAGAGCCCGACCCGGACGGACCCGACGGTGCTCCTGCGCCCGAGCAACGCGACGAGTCTTCCGCTGACTTCAATCCTGCTGACTCCGATCCCACAGGCCCGCAACAGGATTCCAGCGACGAGCCTGTCGAGCAGGACGTCTCCGGACAGTCGCAGCAACCGCCGCGCGGCCAGATGTTCGGTGCCGCGGCGTCGAGTTCCGGTGTACGCATGCGGCGCCTGCGGGCCGACGGGGTCGGTGACGGCGATCCGGGTAAGCGGTCTCGCGCACGAAGCCGGCGCGGGCACACCGTGTCCGACACCGACTTCGCGCCGGGAGGTCCGGTCCACCTCTTCGGGACTGTGCTGCGCGCCGCAGGGCGTTCGGTCGCCGCCACTGAGATATCGACGACGCCCGAGCGGCTATCGGTTGCACCGGTCGATCTGCGTGGGGCACAACGCATCGGGCAGGAAGGCAACCTGGTGGTGTTCGTCGTCGACCTCAGCGGGTCGATGACGGCACGCAGGCGACTGAGTGCCGTGAGCCGGTTGTGCGTTGACCTGCTGCGCGATTCGTACACCCGGCGCGATCGGGTCGCGGTGATCGTGGCGCGCGGATCGCGTGCAGAACTCGCTGTGCCACCGACGAAATCGGTCGATATCGCTGTGCGGCGGCTCGCCGACATCAGGACCGGTGGCCGAACCCCGTTGGCGGAAGGACTGATCGAGGCGCAACGGGTCATCGAGCGTGCCCGACGCGCCGACCCGCGACGCAGACCGCTGCTCGTGGTGCTGACCGACGGTCGGGCCACCGCGGGACCTGACGCCGCCGGACGCGCATCGGTTGCGGCGCAGCGTATTCGGCGCAATGGAATCGACAGTGTCGTCGTCGACTGCGAGCAGGGCGTGGTTCGACTCGGACTGGCCGCGGATCTTGCCGTGCGCCTCGGGGCGCAGACGATGCGGACGGACGAGCTGTCGGTGGCGGCGTTGTCGGCCCCCGCCGCCGACCGGCGTCAGTCGCGCACGTCGGCCGCCTGATCCGAGTCCGCGCGAGAATAGGGAGAGTTACTGTGCCGCAGGGTGTTCCGCAGACGGTACCCGACGACGGGTTGACCACCCGGCAGCGTCGACAGCAGCCGGTACTGGCCGTGCACACCGGTGACGGCAAAGGAAAGTCGACAGCCGCGTTCGGGATGGCGATGCGCGCATGGAATGCGGGTTTGCGCGTGGCGGTCTTCCAGTTCGTCAAGAGCGCGAAATGGCGTGTGGGAGAAGAGTCGGCGATGGCCGCGCTCGGCGAGATCCACGCCGAACAGGGCATCGGCGGGCCCGTCGAGTGGCACAAGATGGGCCAGGGATGGTCGTGGCTGCGCGCCAATGCCGACGTCGCCGACGACCATGCCGCGGCGGCGCGTGCGGGGTGGGCTGAGATCGCCCGTCGTCTCGCCGACGAGCAGCACGACTTCTACGTGCTCGACGAGTTCACCTACCCCCTCGACTGGGGATGGATCGACACCGACGAGGTGGTGCGGACACTCGTCGACCGACCCGGCCGCCAACACGTGGTCATCACCGGACGTCGTGCTCCCGAGGCGCTTATCGACGCCGCCGATCTGGTGACCGAGATGCGCAAGGTCGCGCACCCGATGGACGCGGGACGTAAGGGCCAGAAGGGAATCGAGTGGTGAGCCGCGTGGCGAGGGCGACATGACGTCGATCCCCACAGTCGTCGTGGCCGCGCCGTCGTCGGGTAGCGGCAAGACCACCGTGAGCACCGGGCTGATCGGTGCGCTACGCCGCGCCGGGCACCGCGTTGCGCCGTTCAAAGTCGGCCCCGACTACATCGATCCCGGCTATCACGCGGTCGCCGCGGGACGTGTCGGTCGCAACCTCGACCCCAACCTGGTCGGAGCCGACCTGATCGGGCCGCTGTTCGCGGCCGGAAGTCTCGACGCCGACATAGCGGTGGTCGAAGGCGTCATGGGGCTCTTCGACGGCAGGATCACCGCTGACGACGTCGCCGACGCGGACCCGATCGGCACGGGCTCCACCGCGCACGTCGCAGCACTGCTGAACGCGCCGGTCGTTCTTGTCGTCGACGCCGCGGGTCACAGTCAGTCGCTCGCGGCGCTGCTGCACGGCTTCGTCGGCTACGAACCGTCGGTGCGGATCGCGGGTGTCGTGCTCAATCGGGTTGGCTCCCCGCGACACGAAGCCGTGCTGCGACAAGCCTGTGCGCGTGTCGGAATGCCCGTGCTCGGGGTGCTGCGTCGCGACTCGCGCCTTCAGGTGCCCTCTCGTCACCTGGGGCTGATCCCCGCCGCGGAGAGGTCGGTCGAGGCTGTCGAGGCCGTCGACGCGATGTCGGAAATGGTCGGCGCAGCACTCGATCTCGACGCAATCGTCGCGCTCGCGGAATCGGGCGGCGTCACGCTGTCGGCGCCGTGGTCGGCCGCCGACGCCATCGCAGACGCGGAGGAGGGCGTGCGATCCGAACGTCCGCACTCTGCTCGTCCCCACTCTGGACGCCCAGTCGTCGCGATCGCTGCGGGTGCTGCGTTCACCTTCGGGTACGCGGAGCACGCGGAACTGTTGCGCGCGGCCGGTGCGGAGGTCGTCGAGTTCGATCCGTTGGTCGACCGCCTGCCCGAGCGCGCAGCAGGACTCGTCGTCGGAGGGGGATTCCCCGAGGAACACGCAGACAAGCTGGCGGCCAATCATGAACTGCGAGAAGACATCGCGACGCTGAACCGCGCAGGTGGTCCCATCCACGGGGAGTGTGCAGGCCTGCTGTACCTCACACGAGAGCTCGACGGGCATCACATGACCGGGGTGATCGACGCGGTCGGTCGGTTCGGTTCCTCGCTCACCCTCGGATATCGCGACGCCGTGGCGGTCACCGATTCGGTGCTCTATCGGGCGGGCGAACGGGTCACCGGGCACGAGTTCCACCGCAGCGTCGTCGAACTCGATGCCGGGGCGCCTGCGTGGGCGTGGCGTGACCATCATGGCGCATCAGGTGTGCACGGCGTGGCGACGTCGAATGTCCACGCGTCGTATCTGCACGTGCACCCGGCGGCGGTGCCGACATCGATTGCGCGGTTCGTGCGCGCGTGCAAGCCGAAGGAGACGTGATGGCGGAGAGCAAGGTTGCGCAGGTGCTCGACATCCTGCGTGAGCACGGCGTCGACGATCCGGCGATCCTGCGTGATCTGCTCGAGGCCGTGCTTGTCGTCGGGCAGGGACTCGACCTCGACGAAGCCCTCCAGCGGATCGTCGAAGTCGCTGTCGGAGTCGTCGATGCTCGCTACGGCGCGCTGGGTGTGCGCGGTCCCGACGGTGGGCTGTCGGAGTTCGTGTACACGGGGATCACTCCGGACGAGCGGTCTGCGATGGGGTCGCTGCCGGTCGGCAAGGGAGTGCTGGGGGTCCTGATCAACGACCCCCACATCCTGCGCATTCCGGATCTGGCGAAACACCCTGCGTCGGTGGGCTTTCCGGCGAACCATCCGCCGATGACGACATTCCTCGGTGCTCCGATCATCATCCGTGGCTCCAACTTCGGCCGCATCTACCTGACCGAGAAGCGTGGGGCTGACCAGTTCTCGCCGCTCGACGAAGCGCTGATCGCGGTGCTCGCGGTGGCCGCCGGGATCGCCGTCGACAATGCCCAGTTGTTCGAGAGCTCACGCACGAGGCAGCGGTGGATGCAGGTGCTGGTGCGTCGCGGCTCCGAGCCACTCTCGGGAATCGCGTTGGAGGACACGCTGTCTCGGATGTGTACCGACGTCGCCGACCTGGTCGGCGCCTCCGACGTCCTCATCTTGAGCGACGAGAGCGACAGCGGAGACGATATCGTGCTCAGCGGCCACACCGGCGGGCCGATCGAGTTCGATCCCGCGGAGTTCTCGGCGCCGACGGGGACGGGGATGTCGATCGTGCCGATCGCCGATCTCTCGCCCGCACTCGGTCGGCGCGGTGCTCGCTGGGCGACGGTGCAACCGCTTGCGCGCGCCTCGGGGGCTTTCGGGTGGATCGTCATCACACATGTCGACGAACCGGTGTGGGAGGCCGAGGAGGCCTCGGGCCTGGCCGGCGTCTCCGAAGTGGCGTCGTTGGCGATGGTCTATGCGGAGCAGCAACAGGTCGCCCGCGACCTCGAGGTGCTCTCCGACCGCCACAGAATTGCCCGCGACCTGCACGACCACGTGATCCAGCGACTGTTCGCGATCGGCATGTCGATCCAGACGATGCTCGCGGCCGGCGGGAGCGGTGCGTCGGTGCGATTCGACGACGCCGCGCGCGCCGAGCGGCTCGAACAGGTGATGACCGACCTCGACCGCACGATCGCGCAGATCCGCACCTCGATCTTCGACCTGCAGACCGTCCCCGGGCATCACGACACCGCGACGTTGCGGCGCCGCGTCCTCGACATCGTGTCCGAACTCTCGGTCCACGCGCCGATCGCGCCGAGTGTGCAATTCGACGGCCCGGTCGACACCGTTGTCCCCGACGCGCTGGGGCCACACATCGACGCCGTGCTGCGCGAGGGACTGTCGAATGCGCTGCGCCACGCACACGCCGAGCACATCTCGGTGTCGGTGAGCGCCGACGACGTGCTGTCGGTCGAGATCACCGACGACGGGGTGGGTATCAGTACCGACGTCACCTACCGCGGTCTGGAGAACCTCACGCGCCGCGCAGAGGAATGCGACGGCACGTTCACCGTCGTCACCAATCCTCGTGTGGCGCCCGGCCGTTCGTCGGGGACGACGCTGACCTGGTCGGTGCCGCTCACCTAGCGGCTCAGGCCTTGCCGTCGCGGATCTTGGTGGCCATCACCGCGACCTGGGTGCGTCGCTGCATGTCGAGCTTGGCGAGGATACGTGAGACGTAATTCTTGATCGTCTTCTCCGCCAAGAACATTCGCTGAGCGATCTGGCGGTTCGTCAGCCCGTCGCCGATGAGGTTGAACACCTCGCGTTCCTGATGGGTGAGCTCTGCGAGAGGGTCGGACGGCTTGTTCTTGCCGTCGCGCAGCTTGGCGAGCAGTGCGGCGGTCGAACGGTCGTCGAGCAGCGAGCCGCCCCGTCCGACGGTGCGTACGGCCGCGATGAGGTTATGGCCGAGGATCTGCTTGAGCACGAAGCCGGACGCCCCCGCGAGTACCGCGGCGAGGAGTGCGTCGTCGTCGGCGTAACTGGTGAGCATGAGGCATCGGATCTCGGGTTCGGCGGCACGCACGTCGCGGCACAATTCGACGCCGTTGCCGTCGGGGAGCCGGACGTCGAGGACCGCGACGTCGGGCTTGGCGGCGAGGATGCCCACGCGGCCCTCGCCGACCGATGCGGCCTCGCCGACCACCTCGATGTCGTCGGCCGTGCTGAGCAGGTCACGGAGACCTCGACGCACCAACTCGTGGTCGTCGACGAGGAAGACGCGCACCCTCGACTCGTCCGGCGCGGTGTCCGACGCCGTGGGATCTGACGCCGCGGGGGCCGGCTGACCTTCGGAATGCATGTACCGAAATTACCGCAGGTCGAAGTTGAGTTCGCGACGTCGGTCCCCATCCACTCGGGACTTTGGTCTCACTCACGCCCCCTGCGTCACACGCGAGAGTGAATATCTGTCGGTGGAGGTCGGTGGTCGGGCCGAGCGGAACCGGACGACGCAGCGCTACGCGCGGCGTCGACGACGAGAGCGAGGAGAGACAGTGACGAGCCTCATCGGGCCAGGAATCAGCGACACCGGAATGACCGGTTCGGATCTGCTGCGGGAGTTGCTTCCCGTGTGCGAGACCGAGGTCGAGCGGCACATGAAGATGACCAAGGACTGGCATCCACACGACTACGTGCCCTGGGACGAGGGGCGCAACTTCGCTGCTCTCGGTGGCATCGACTGGGATCCGGAGCAGTCGCAGCTCTCCGACGTCGCGAAGGCCGCGATGATCACCAATCTGCTCACCGAGGACAACCTGCCGTCGTATCACCGGGTGATCGCGGAGAACTTCTCCCTCGACGACGCCTGGGGCTTCTGGGTGGGGCGCTGGACCGCCGAGGAGATGCGTCACTCGACGGTGATGCGCGACTACCTCGTCGTGACCCGCGGCGTCGACCCGGTGGAACTCGAAGAGACCCGCATGGCGCACATGACGTCGGGTTTCAATCCGCTGCCCGAGGACGACGGCCAGCGTGACCACAGCTTCGACATGCTCTTCGCGGTCAGCTACGTCAGCTTCCAGGAACTCGCGACGCGTGTGAGCCACCGCAACACCGGCAAGGCATGCGGCGACCCGATCGCCGACCGCATGCTGCAGCGGGTCGCCGCCGACGAGAACCTGCACATGCTCTTCTACCGCAACGTCGTTGCGGGCGCCCTCGACCTGGTTCCCGATCAGGCGATGTGCGCCATCTACAGCATCGTGTCGAACTTCCAGATGCCCGGCGCGACGATGCCCAACTTCCGGCGCAACGCGGTGCTGATCGCCAAGGGCGGCATCTACGATCTGCCGCAACATCTTTCGGAGGTCGTCATGCCGGTCCTGCGGAAATGGCGCATCTTCGAACGCGACGATTTCGGGCCGCTCGGCGAGATGTACCGGGAGAAACTGGCCGACTACCTCGAAGAAATGAACGTCAAGGTCGAGAAGTTCGAGCGCGCCCGCGAACGCGCACTCGAACGCGAGGCGAAGAAGGCGAGGGCAGGAGCGTGACCGTGATCGACAACAGGCTGGCACTGACGATCTCGCCCGCGGACGACGCCGGGGCACGGGATTGTGACGGGTGTTGCGGCGCGTGCGAGCGTGAGACCCCCGACCAGCGCGACGTCCCCGAAGGCTTCGACGAGGCGATCATGATGGCCGAGGCCGCCACGTTGCACAACCCGACCCGGTGGAATGAGATCCGCACCCACGCACCGGATTCCGCTGCAGGGGAGTACTGCTCGTCGATCCTCCTCGGCGCGTTGTTGCAGTCCGCGGCGCACCGGCTCGGGGTGCCCGCCGCCGACGTGTGGTCCTACGTCCGACGCGTCGGTGAGCTGCCGCTCTGAGTTGGTGAACCCGTGAATCGGTGATCCTCCACGATCACGAGGGTGCGGTGCGCCTCATTGCGGGCCGACCCGTCGCGATCCGGACGCACGCGCGTCTCGTCGGTAGGATCAGCACCCATGTCAGACGATGCGTCCGCGGTCCCCGGTGGCGATAACGACAAGAGTGGCGACAACGTCCACTATCTCGCCGGGCTCGATCTGCACGGACGAAAGGTGGTTGTCGTCGGTGGTGGGTCGGTTGCGCAGCGTCGACTTCCGAATCTTGTGGCCGCCGGCGCGCGGGTAGAGGTCGTCGCGATTGATCCGACGCCCGCCGTCGAGTCGTTTCCGGGGGTCGTCGTGCACAAGCGTGCGTATGTCGACGGCGATCTCGACGGGGCGTGGTACGCGATGGCGTGTACCGACGATCCCGATGTGAACGCAGCGGTCGTCGCCGAGGCGGAGCGTCGGCACACGTTCTGTGTGCGGGCCGACGAAGCGCGGTGGGGCAGTGCTGTCACCCCGGCGTCGGGGCGACACCGCGACGTGCAGTTCGGGGTGCTGGCGAGCGGCGATCACAGGTTGTCGGCGGCCTTGCGCGCCGCGATCTCGCGGGCACTGGCGGACGGCTCACTCGACGTCGACGAACAGCCGCACCCGCCGGGCGTCGCGCTCGTCGGAGGTGGCCCGGGCGACCCCGACCTCATCACCGTGCGCGGACTCAAACTGCTGATGGCGGCCGACGTCGTCGTCGCGGATCGGTTGGCGCCACCGGAGCTCTTGGCCTCACTCGGTCCGCAGGTGGAGATCATCGACGCCGCGAAGGTGCCCTACGGGCGGGCGATGAAGCAGGAGGCCATCAACGACGTCCTCACCTCCAAAGCGAAAGAGGGCAAGTTCGTCGTGCGGTTCAAGGGCGGCGACCCGTATGTCTACGGTCGCGGCTTCGAAGAGTTGCAGGCATGCGTGGCCGCGGGGGTTCCGGTGACCGTGGTCCCCGGCATCACCAGCCCGATCTCCGTGCCGAGTTCTGCCGGCATCCCCGTCACGCATCGTGGCGTCACGCATGAGGTGGTGATCGCCTCGGGGCACGTCCGGCCCGGACACCCCGACTCGCTCATCGACTGGTCGGTGCTCGCACAGCTACGCGGAACGCTGGTGCTGATGATGGCCGTCGAACGTGTCGACGTCTTCGCCGACGCGCTGCTGGCAGGCGGCAAGCCCGGCGACACCCCGGTCGCGATGATCGAGAACGGGTCGCTGCCGACCCAACGCCTCATCCGCACCGACCTCGCCCACGCCGGCGAGACCGCCGCGCGCGAAGGACTCAAGCCACCCGCGATCGTCGTGATCGGCGCCGTCGCGGGATTCGACGATGCCGATGCCGTCGCGGCGTTCGGTGATCTCGACAGAGCTCGATCAGCGGGGGACGAGGCTCGATCAGCGGTGGACGAGTCTCGATCAGCGCGACGGTAGGGTGCCAGGCCGTCGACTGGGCGCTATACCCAGCCGACTGGGCATACAACCTATCCGCCAACGAGAATTGGCACATACGCGCAGGGGCGCGGTAGCGTCGAAGCCTATGTCGTCGTCACCTGGGCAAGCACACCGGCTGGATTTCGCGGCCGGGGCGTCGGACACCAATCAGTACCGGCCGGTGTTCGGACTCGCGATCCTTGTGCTGTCCGGAATGCAGCTACTGATGGTGCTCGACGGTACCGTCGCTGCGCTGGCGCTTCCGAAGATCCGCGAGTCGCTGCAACTCTCAGAGTCCGGCGCGAACTGGATCATCAGCAGCTACGTCCTGGCTTTCGGTGGGTTGATGCTCCTCGGTGGTCGACTCGGCGACACCTTCGGGCGCAAGCGCATGTTCGTGATCGGCGTCGCGGCCTTCACCGTGACCTCACTGCTGTGTGGCCTGGCCTGGGACGAGACGAGCCTGATCGTCGGACGTGCCCTGCAGGGTGCCTCGGCGGCCGTGGCAGCGCCGACCGCGATGGCCCTGGTCGCCACGACGTTCGCGCCAGGTAAACCGCGCAGTCAGGCGTTCGCGATCTACGCGGCGATGACCGGTATCGGTTCAGTCGCGGGCCTGATCCTCGGTGGTGTGCTGACCCAGGTCTCCTGGCGTCTTGTGTTCCTGATCAACGTCCCGATCGGCCTGCTCGTCGCTCTCGGCGCGTACTTCGTCCTGCGCGAATCCCAGGGTGTGCGATTGTCCCTCGACCTACCGGGAGCCGTGCTCGCGACGCTGGGATGCTCACTGCTGGTGCTCGCGGTGAACGAGGGCCCGAGCGGTTGGGGCCGTCCGATCGTCATCGGCTCGTTCATTCTCGGCGGTCTTGCTCTTGTTGCGTTCGTCATAGTCGAGCGACGTGCCAGCAACCCGATCTTGCCGTTCGTTCTCTTCGACAACACGAGTCGCGTGGCCGCGCTGGTCGCCATCTTCTTCGCCAGCATGATCATGATGTGTATGGCGGTCTTCATCTCGCTGTACCTCCAGGGAATCCTGAAGTACAGCCCCGTGCAGAGTGGTCTCGCGGTCGTGCCGTTCGCGTTCGGCCTCGGAATCGCCGCTGCGATCGCGTCGAAGCTCGCGCTGCATGTTCAGCCGCGGTGGCTGGTGCTCTGCGGCGGCGCAATCATTCTGGCCGGTTGCCTGTACGCGGCGTCGATCGCGTCGAAGGCCCCCGCGTACTTCCCGAGCATCCTCATCCCTGTCGTGGTGATCGGCGTGGGTGTCGGTTTCGCTGTCATCCCGCTGACGCTCTCGGTTGTCGCGGGCGTCGGGCCGAATGAGATCGGGCCGCTCACAGCGCTCGCGCAGGTCGCCCAGAACCTCGGCGGTGCGATCGGGTTGGTTGCGGTCGGGGCGCTCGTGACGTCCCGCGCGTTGTCACTCGGCGGCACCACTGCACCCGTGGAAACGATGAACGCGACGCAACTCGCAGCGCAGGCCAACGGCTACGGATTGGCCTTCGCGTGCTGCGCGGGCATCGCGGTGATTGCCGCGGTCGTCGTGTTGTTCATGCGGTTCACCCCCGAGCAGGTGGCCGAGGGGCAGGCCGCGCAAGAAGCCGCGGACGCCGGACTCGACGCGGACATCGCGCAGAACACCCGCGACCACTGATCAGGTTTCAGGTGGAGTCCCAGAGACGCTGGTAGAAGCTCATTCGCTCCTCGTCGAAGTCGACGCCGTACGCCTCGACGAGCGGTCGTTCCCATCCGGGCCCGTAGTCCCACTCCGTACTCATGGCTGCGACGGCGATGTCGGCCCAGCGATCTGCGACGCCGAGGCTGCCCAGATCGACGTACGCCGTCACCTGTCCGGGGTCTGACAGCAGGAAGTTGGGGCAGCACGCGTCGCCGTGACACACGACCGCGCGGTCGATCGTGGGGGCATCTGTGGCCTCGAGTTGGACGTCGATGCCGCGCGACCGTGCGTCGGAAATGCGTTCTGCGGGCGACCACGTCCACGGACACGCGTCGGTGGGCAACGTGTCGTGCAGACGGCGAAGACCTCGACCGAGCGCTGGGACGGTGATCTCGGGGTGTTCGAGCCACGGTGTGAACACCGCCGAATCCCCTGGCGCTGCGGCCGTGAGCATCCACTCCGCGCTCTCGTCGTATCCGGCGTCGAGGACGGTGGGACACGCGACGAACCGCGCCGCCCACAAGAGTCGGTGAGCTTCGGCGCTCAGGGAGACCTCGTCTGTCGGTGGCTGCCATTTCAGGTACCGGGCGGACGGGCCTTCGCCGAGCCGATAGGTGATGCCACCGACATCATTGAGCCAGACCGGCGTGATCGGATCGTCGCCGGAATGCGACAAGACAACGTCGGGAATTTCGTGCGCGGGGACAGCAGAGGTCATCGGGATCGGTGTCAGTCGGTCAGGACGACGATCTCGTCGGGTCGGGGAATCTCGACGCGCTGCCCGGCGTCGGACAGCACGGCGGCGAGGGCGTTGATGTCACGGACGTTTCGGCGCGTCCGTACCAGTTCGCGGGCCATCAACCCCTTGTAGTGTTTGTTGAAGTGGCTCACCACTTTTCGGGTGCCGTCGGGCGCCTCTGTCATCACCGTGGCGGTCACCGCGCCAGAGACGGGGCCCAACTGCTGGTAGATCCCAGAGCGCAGGTCGATGACGAAATCGTCCACGGCGTCGAGCGCGTTCGAGAGAGCTGGTTTCCACGCCGAGGTGAGTGTGCCGAAGCCGGGCAGTGTCGATCCGCCCGAGAGGCGGTACGCGGGTATCCGGTCGCTTGCCCGGATGACCCCGAACAGCGCCGACCCGATCGCGAGGCGATCTGCCGCTTTCGTCTTGCCCGCGCGGGTCAGTGATCGGTGGTCGAGGGCGTCGTAGAGCACGCCGGTGTAGCGCTCGATGGCAGGGCGGGTGGGGGAGAGCCAGAGGTCGGCGTTGCGGTCGACCTCGGCGAGTTGTGTCTTGCCGAGCCCGAGTGCCTTGACGCTCGCGTCGAGATCACCAGCGAGGTCGACTACGGCGTCGGCGATCTGTTTGCGGACCGGATTGAGTTCGGTGAACGAGAGTGCGTCGAGGTCGAGTGGGGCGCCGGAACCCCCGTCGGACTTGGTTTCCGAGGGCGGGAGGATGACGAGCACGTCGAACACTGTATCCGGCCATGCGGACGGGACCGAAAAGCGTGTGCGGTGGCCGACTAGACTGATCGACCGTGATCACACGGATGTCGACGCTGTTCCTGCGTACGCTGCGCGATGACCCGGCAGACGCCGAGGTTCCCAGCCACAAGCTGCTTGTTCGCGCTGGATATGTTCGGCGCGTCGCGCCGGGCGTGTACAGCTGGCTCCCGCTGGGACTGCGTGTGCTCAGGGCGGTCGAGAACATCGTGCGCGAGGAGATGAACTCGATTGGTGCGCAGGAGATCCTGCTGCCCGCGCTGCTACCGCGTGAACCGTACGAGACGACGGCCCGCTGGACCGAGTACGGCGACAACCTGTTTCGTGTGAAGGACCGCAAGGGCACCGACATGCTCCTCGGTCCGACGCACGAGGAGATCTTCGCGCAACTGGTCAAGAGTGAGTACTCGTCGTACAAGGATCTGCCGGTCATCCTCTATCAGATCCAGACCAAGTACCGCGACGAGGAACGTCCGCGCGCAGGTATTCTGCGTGGACGCGAGTTCGTCATGAAGGACTCGTACTCGTTCGACCTCGACGACGACGGTCTGAAGGCCTCCTACATCGCGCACCGTGACGCCTACCAGCGCATCTTCGCGCGGCTCGCGGTGCGATACGTCATCGTCGCCGCGACGTCCGGTGCGATGGGCGGCAGTGCCTCGGAGGAGTTCCTCGCCGAGAGCGAAGTGGGCGAGGACACGTTCGTACGATGCGTGGAGTCGGGCTACGCGGCCAATGTCGAGGCCGTCGTCACGCCTGCGCCCGAATCGATTCCGTTCGACGGCCTCGCGGAGGCGCAGGTTCACGAGACCCCCGACACCACGACGATCGAGACGCTCGTGGCGTGGGCCAATGAGACCCTCGACGGGACGTTCGACGCCGCGGACACACTCAAGAACGTGATGGTCAAGGTCCGCCAACCCGGAGGCGAGTGGGAGTTGCTCGGCATCGGCGTTCCGGGTAATCGCGAGGTCGACTTCAAGCGGCTCGAGGCGTCGTTGGAGCCTGCCGAGGTCGAGATGCTCACCGAGGCCGACTTCACGGCCAACGCGTTCCTGGTGAAGGGCTACATCGGGCCAAAAGCACTGCAGGAGAACGGTGTTCGCTATCTCGTCGATCCGCGCGTCGTCGACGGCACTGCGTGGATCACGGGTGCCGACCAACCCAACCGGCACGTCGTCGGACTCGTCGCCGGGCGCGACTTCACGCCGGACGGGACGATCGAGGCCGCCGAAATTCTCGACGGCGATCTCTCGCCGGACGGCAAGGGGCCGCTGGTGGCCGCGAAGGGCATCGAGATCGGTCACATCTTCCAGTTGGGCCAGAAGTACACCAACGCCTTCGAGGTGGATGTACTCGGCGAAAGCGGAAAGCCGGTCCGCCTGACCATGGGCTCCTACGGCGTCGGCGTGTCACGCCTCGTCGCGGTGATTGCCGAGCAGCAGCACGACGACAAGGGATTGTGCTGGCCGGCAGAGGTGGCGCCCTACGACGTGCACCTGGTGATCGCCAACAAGGACGAGGCCGCGATCGGCGGCGCGACGTCGCTGGCCGAGGAACTCGACGCCGAGGGTCTCGACGTTCTGCTCGACGACCGCAAGTCGTCGCCCGGCGTGAAGTTCAAGGACGCCGAACTGCTCGGCATGCCCATCGTGGTCGTTGTTGGTCGCGGCTACGCCAACGGCGTCGTCGAGGTCCGCGACCGCTTCACCGGCGAGAGCGCCGAGGTGCCGGTCGACAACGCGGTGTCGGCGATCGTCGCGGCGGTGCGCGGCTAGCTTCCGGCGGCCGGTCCGGCAACCCGAGCTGATCGGGCTGCCGGACCACCGGACTATTGGGGCTGTCCCGGGAACGGGACGGTCACCGGACTCTCGCGCAATGCCGCACGCCAGGTGGCCGCGCGCTGTGCGCAGTCGGTGAGCTGGTCGACGGCCAGGCGGCGCGCTGATTCGGAGTCGGCTCGCTCGAGCGCGGAGCGATACGCCGTGGCGCAATCATTTTCGGCGGCCAGCGCGGCGCGGGCGGCACTGGTGGGGTCGGTGACCTGCACCGGCAAGGTGTATCCGGAGGCCATGTCGGGTGGCGTCGCGCCCCCTGCCAAGATGGCGGCGTTCAGGGCGTCTCGCGCAGCGCGGTGGGCAGCGGTGTAGTCGGCGACAGTGGTGCGTCGAGTCGCGGACACGAAGGCCGTCGTGACTCCGTATGTGAAGATCGCGGCATTCTCGGCCTGCGTCGCCGCGGCCAGAGCGTCGGTCGTGGCGGTCATGCGAGCTGCACCTCCACGAGTGTTGCGATCGAAGCGCTGACCGACCCGGCCAGTCCTGCCGAGTAGCCCTTCAGTGAGATCGCGGCGTCGTGTGCTGTGCGGGTCGACGCACGCAGCGCCGAGCGCAGCTCGTCGAGCGTGCCCGCTGTCGACGACGACTCCGGTGTGGACGTCGACGACGCACCCGCACCGGTCGAGCCTGGGGTCGCGGATGCCGACGGTGCGGCAGACAACTGGTTGGCCGTGTCGGAGTCGAGGCGTTGGACTTCCTGCGAGAGTGCGGTCGCGTGGGCGTCGCGCTGCTCGGCGATCACTCCGAGCGCCGCGCTGTAGGTCGGAAGGCGAGGGGCGAGGGAACGTGCTGCCGCAGCGTCGGAGCGGGCGGCCTTGGCCAAGGGGAGCAGGGCGGTTGCGGTGATCTCATTGGGCGTCGGGCCGCTGTCGCATGCGCTCGATGCGCCGATCACGAGTGCTCCGGCACCGAGCGCGAGGCCGCCTCGCAAGACGGTGCGACGATCCACGGCGTCGAGTACATCGGTGGCTGCTGGCTTCACCCGACACATGATGCCAGCCCGACACACGGGCGCCGCATGGGCCGCGAGCGGTCCGGCGGCTTGAAGTAGCCTGCCGAGTCCGAGGCCGGTCGCAAGGTGGTCGGGAGAGGGTCGAATATCGACTAGAATGGGGTGCCGTCGGATGCGGCAGAGCAATCGTCTCGAAAGCCAACCGATGGCTACGGACGCAACTGACGACCGCAACTGAACACGCTGCGCGGCAAGCGAAGACGAGGAGTGAGGGGAGCAATGAGCATCGATACACGACAACTCCGCACACTCGTCGACACCTTTGTCGCCGACCGCGGATTCGACGTCGAAGACGTCGCGGTCACCCAGGGTGCGGACGGCGACGCTGTCGTCGTGATCGTCGATCGGGACGGGGGAGGTTCTCTCGACGAGCTCGCCGACCTCAGTCGCGAACTGTCGGACGCGCTCGACGCCGATCCTGCCTACTCCGATATCGACACACTCGAGGTCACCTCACCCGGCGTCGACAGGCCGCTCACGACCGAACGTCAGTGGCGTCGCGCTGCCGGACGCAAGGTGCTCATCGATCTCGTGGACGACGACGGGCCTGCCCGTGTCGCCGGCAGGGTCGGTCCGTTACACGACGGCCAGGTCGACATCGTGAGCAACGACCGTGGGCGTTTCCGGGTGCGCGCCGTCGAGCTCGACGCGGTCACACGCGCCGTGGTCGACGTCGACTTCTCGCGGCCGGGAGTCGCCGAACTGCGATTGTGCGGCCTCGACGACGAACAGATCGCGCAACGTCGCGACACCGTCACCTCGTAGCGACTCGACAACGCAGCCGACGAGACAAACCGGGCGACAAAAACTGACTTCAGAACCGAACGACACAGCCGAAAAATTCCATAGCAGCCGACAAGTGAATAGGAGCGCCCAATGAACATCGACATCAATGCACTGCGCATGATCGAGGCCGACAAGGGAATCTCGATCGACACCGTCATCACCGCCATCGAGACCGCATTGCTCACCGCATACCGCCACACCGACGGGTTCGCGCCGCACGCGCGCATCGACGTGAATCGCAAGAGCGGGGCGGTCCGGGTGATGGCCCAGGAGGTCGACGAGGACGGCACCGTCGTCCACGAGTACGACGACACCCCCGAGGGATTCGGTCGGATCGCGGCCACCACCGCCCGTCAGGTCATCCTGCAGCGTCTGCGGGACGCGGAGAACGAGAAGAACTTCGGCGATTTCGTCACCCACGAGGGCGAGATCGTCGGCGGCGTCGTCCAGCAGGACGCCCGCGCCAACGCACGCGGCATGATCGTCGTGCAGATCGGTAGCGACGCCAACAGTGCGGAGGGAGTCATCCCGCCCGCTGAGCAGGTGCCAGGGGAGAGCTACAAACACGGCGAGCGCATCAAGTGCTATGTCGTCGGGGTCTCGCGGGGCCCGCGCGGGCCGCAGATCACGCTGTCGCGCACCCATCCGAACCTTGTCCGCAAACTGTTCGCCCTCGAGGTCCCCGAGATCGAGGACGGATCGGTCGAGATCGTCGCCGTGGCGCGCGAGGCGGGTCACCGCTCCAAGATCGCCGTGCACACCGGTGTCAGCGGACTCAACGCCAAGGGCGCGTGCATCGGTCCGATGGGGCAGCGCGTGCGCAACGTAATGAGCGAGTTGTCCGGCGAGAAGATCGACATCATCGACTACGACACCGATCCCGCCGTGTTCGTCGGGAACGCTTTGTCGCCTGCGAAGGTCGTCTCGGTGGAGGTCGTCGACGCCGCGCAGAAAGCCGCGCGTGTCGTGGTGCCCGACTATCAGCTCTCGCTCGCGATCGGTAAGGAAGGTCAGAATGCCCGCCTGGCAGCTCGACTGACGGGTTGGCGAATCGACATCCGTTCCGACGCCGACGACGCTCCCGGTGCACCCGCCGGACAGGCGGGCGGGCCGGGCACCGGACGCGCGTGATGAGGTCCGGTTGTCCAGTTCGGTGCTCGGCGCGCTAGACTGATCGATGGTCACGCGAATGCGGCCGGCCGCCCCCTGTGGACACGCTTCCGATGGTGGTGACCGGTCCGGTCCGCGGAACGACTCTTCCGAGAGTCATTCTCCGCAAGGTCCGATCCGTATGTGTCTGGGATGTCGGCAACGAGCCGGCATCGCAGATCTGGTCCGTGTCGTCGTCGTCACCGGCGCGAGCGGCCCGAGGATCGCGGTCGACACCGCGAAGACCATGCCTGGGCGAGGTGCTTGGCTGCATCCGATGGCGGACTGCGTGTCCGCCGCGGTTCGACGCCACGCGTTTGCCCGGGCGCTGAGGAGTCCGGGACTGGTCGTAGACCAGTCCGACCTCAAAGAAGTGCTGTACACCCGCTCGGGAGACAGCACGGACGAGAGCGGCCCTAACGGGCCAGAACAGGTAGCAGAAGACATGAGCACACCGTGAAGTCACCACGATGAGCACGTATCGGACGTAATCCGAGGCCGTGGCGGGCAAGCCGCTCGGCCTCCAAGTGAGGAGAGCAGTGGCAGGCAAAGCCCGCGTGCATGAACTGGCCAAGGAACTTGGCGTGACGAGCAAGCAAGTGCTCGAACGTCTCAAAGAACAGGGCGAGTTCGTCAAATCCGCGTCGTCGACCGTCGAGGCCCCCGTGGCCCGCCGACTCCGCGAATCCTTCCCCGCAGCTAACGGGGGAGCAACCAAGAACGACTCCACGAAGTCGGCAGCACCCAAGCCGGGTGCCGCGGCTCGTGACAACTCTGCTGCGCCCAAGCCCGGCGCAGCTCGCCCCGGCCCCAAGCCGGCGGCTCCGAAACCTGCACCAGCACCGACGCCTGCCGCCGCACAGTCGGCACCAGCGCCCGCGCCTGCAGCCACCCCGGCACCTGCCGCCGCGCCCACCCCGGCGCCGGCACAGAAGCCGACGCCCGCGGCAGCTCAGGCTTCCGCGCCGGCGCCGACGAGTCCACGTCCCGGGCCCAAGCCCGGTCCGCGTGCGCCTCGCGTCGGAAACAATCCGTATTCGTCTGCTCCCGCACCAGCTCCGCGCCCGGCGGCACCACGTCCCGGACCCGGTCAGGGCGGTCCCCGCCCGGGTGGTGGACGTCCCACACAGGGCCGACCAGGTCAGGGTGCAGGGCGCCCCGGTCCCGGCGGTGCCGGAGCACGTCCCGCACCGGGTCAGGGCGGACCTCGCCCGAACCCGGGCAACATGCCCCCTCGCCCGAACCCGGGTGCCATGCCCAGTCGTGCGGCACGTCCCGACGCAGGCCGACCAGGCCGCGGCGGCGGACCGGGCGGTCGCGGTGGCGGCGGTGGCGGAGGCTATCGCGGTGGCGGCGGAGGCGCGCCCGCCGGAGCACCGGGAGGTCCTCCCGGAGGTTTCCGCGGACGCCCCGGTGGCGGCGGTCGCGGTCGTGGCGGCGCAGCCGGTGCGTTCGGACGTCCAGGTGGTGCACCCCGCAAGGGTCGCAAGTCCAAGCGTCAGAAGCGGCAAGAGTACGACTCGATGCAGGCTCCGGCCGTCGGTGGCGTCAGGCTGCCGCGCGGCAACGGTGAGACGATTCGTCTCGCCCGCGGCGCTTCGCTGTCCGACTTCGCCGACAAGATCGACGCCAACCCGGCATCGCTGGTCCAGGCGCTGTTCAACCTCGGCGAGATGGTCACGGCGACCGAGTCGGTCAACGACGAGACGCTGGAGCTGCTCGGCTCCGAGATGAACTACAACGTCCAGGTCGTCAGCCCGGAGGACGAAGATCGCGAGCTCCTCGAGAGCTTCGATCTCTCCTACGGCGAGGACGAGGGCGGCGAAGAGGATCTCGAACAGCGTCCGCCGGTGGTCACCGTCATGGGTCACGTCGACCACGGCAAGACCCGCCTGCTCGACACCATCCGTAAGGAGAACGTGCGTGAGGGCGAGGCCGGTGGCATCACCCAGCACATCGGTGCCTACCAGGTGAATACGCACCTCAACGGCGACGATCGACTGATCACGTTCATCGACACCCCGGGTCACGAGGCGTTCACCGCCATGCGTGCCCGTGGTGCCAAGTCGACCGACATCGCGATCCTCGTGGTCGCCGCCGACGACGGCGTCATGCCGCAGACGGTGGAGGCCGTGAACCACGCGCAGGCAGCAGATGTGCCGATCGTGGTCGCGGTCAACAAGATCGACAAGGAAGGCGCCGATCCGTCGAAGATCCGCGGCCAGCTCACCGAATACGGGCTGATCCCCGAGGAGTACGGCGGCGACACGATGTTCGTCGACATCTCGGCCAAGCAGGGCACCAACATCGAGCAGCTGCTCGAAGCGGTGCTGCTGACTGCCGACGCGTCGCTCGATCTGCGTGCCAACCCCGACATGGACGCTCAGGGTGTCGCCATCGAGGCGCACCTCGACCGCGGTCGCGGACCTGTGGCGACAGTGCTGGTCCAGCGCGGAACGCTGCGAGTCGGCGACTCCGTGGTGGCAGGCGATGCCTACGGTCGTGTGCGACGCATGGTCGACGAGCACGGCGACGACGTCAACGAGGCTCTGCCTTCGCGACCCGTCCAGGTCATCGGCTTCACGTCGGTGCCGGGTGCAGGTGACAACCTGCTCGTCGTCGAAGAAGATCGCACCGCCCGGCAGATCGCCGACCGGCGCAACGCGCGCAAGCGCAACGCGCTGGCCGCACGTAGCCGCAAGCGGATCAGCCTCGAGGACCTCGATTCGGCGCTGAAGGAAACCAGCCAGCTGAACCTGATCCTCAAGGGCGACAACGCAGGTACCGTCGAGGCGCTCGAAGAGGCGCTGCTCGGTATCGACATGGGCGACGAGGTGTCGCTGCGCGTCATCGACCGTGGTGTCGGTGGCGTGACGGAGACCAACGTCAACCTGGCTGCGGCGTCGGATGCGATCATCATCGGCTTCAACGTCCGTGCGGAGGGCAAGGCCACAGAGCTCGCCAACCGCGAGGGTGTCGACATCCGGTACTACTCGGTGATCTACCAGGCCATCGACGAGATCGAGAGTGCGCTCAAGGGCATGCTCAAGCCGATCTACGAAGAGGTGGAGCTCGGCCGCGCCGAGATCCGCGCCATCTTCAAGAGCTCGAAGGTCGGCAACATCGCCGGTTGCCTGGTGCAGTCCGGTCTCATCCGCCGCAACGCGAAGGCTCGTCTGCTGCGCGACAACGTGGTGGTCGCCGAGAATCTCACGATCTCGTCGCTGCGACGCGAGAAGGACGACGTCACCGAGGTTCGCGAAGGCTACGAATGTGGTCTCACGCTGACGTACAGCGACATCAAAGTCGACGACGTCATCGAGAGCTACGAGTTGCAGGAGAAGCCGCGCGACTGACGCGCGGATCGTCGAACACGCTCCCCTTCCGGGGCCTGAGGGCACTTAGTGCTCGACGGCCCCGGAAGGGGAGTACGTTCCTCATTCACAGTGCGTGGTTCGATTCTCAGTGGTTCGATTCTCGCTGGTTCGATTCTGGAGGAAGGACATCCCATGGCTGACCCGGCACGGGCACAGCGAATGGCCAAGCGGATCTCGTCGATCGTGGCGTCGTCGATCGCCCACGACATCAAGGACCCGCGGCTGGCCCACGTCACGATCACCGATGCCAAGGTGACCAACGACCTGCACGACGCGACGGTCTTCTACACCGTCATGGGCGAATCGATCGACGCCGAACCCGACTACGAGGCCGCTGCCGCGGGACTCGCCAAGGCGACCGGGATTCTCCGCTCGAAGGTCGGCGCCGGAACAGGCGTGCGCTTCACCCCGACATTGAGTTTTGTCCTCGACACCGTTCCCGACGCCGCGCGGCACATGGAAGAACTCGTGGCACGCGCACGTGCCAACGACGAACTCGTCGCGCGTCAGGCGAAGGAAGCGCAACCCGCCGGTGACGCGGATCCGTATCGAAGCAAGGACGAAGACAGCGAGGACGGTTCACGCGGGTGACCACTGCCTCCACTGCGGCGATCGCAGATGCCCTCGGTGGGGCATCGGCGGTGACGATTCTCTGCCATGTGCGACCCGACGCAGACACCATCGGTAGTGGACTCGCGCTGGGGCTCGCGTTGAAGACACGCGGCCTCGATGTCGAGGTGTCCTATCCCGGTCCCGAGAGCCTGCCCGTTGCGCTGCGCGACCTGCCCGGGGCGCGGGATCTACTCGTCGAACCCGATGCACTCAAGGGTCACGACGTGACGGTGTCGGTCGACGCCGCCGGACCTGATCGGCTCGGCGAACTGGCCGCGGTCTTCGAGCGTGCGGTCACATCGGTCGTCGTCGATCATCACATGTCCAACGGGGGTTTCGGCGACCTCGACTTCGTCGACCCCGACGCCGACTGCACCGCGGTGCTCGTCCTGCGACTCATCGACGAACTCGACGTTCCGCTGAACGCCGACATCGCGACGTGCCTGTACGCGGGTCTCGCGACAGATACGGGATCGTTCAAATGGGCGCGCCCCGACTCGTTTCGGGTCGCGGCGCGACTGCTCGACAGCGGAGTCGACGGTCGACGGTGGAGTCGGGCGCTATTCGACACCCACCCCTTCTCGTGGCTGTCCATGGTGGCCGGGGTGTTGGCTTCGGCGACGTTCGTCCCGGAAGCAGCCGACGGTGCGGGACTCGTCTACTCCGTCGTCGATCACGACGCGATGGTCGGCATGAGCTGGGAAGAGTCCGAGAGCATCATCGATATCGTGCGAACCACGGCAGGCGCCGAGATCGCGGCGGTGTTCAAGGAGATCGAACCGACGAGTTGGACGGTCTCGTTGCGGTCGAAGGCCTCGGTCGATCTGGTTCCGATCGCACGCGCACTCGGCGGCGGTGGACATCGACACGCCTCCGGGTACAGCGATACCGGGAGCGCGTCTGAGGTCGTCGATCGGCTGGTGGGGTTGCTCTGACCGAGCCCGACCGACAGGCCGACTCCGAGGCGAGCGCCCCGGACACGGGGATACGCCGCATCGCCGTGTTGTCGGTGTCGGCGCTTGCGGTGCTGACCGCGCCGCCGCTGTATCTACTCCTCGACCTCGCCGTCGTGGGACGCCTCGGCGGCGACGAACTGGCTGCGCTCGGCGTCGGCGCTCTGGTGCTCTCCGTGATCAGCACCCAGCTCACCTTTCTCTCATACGGGACAACCGCGCGATCCGCTCGACGCTTCGGCGCGGGTGATCGCGCGGGTGCGGTGGGAGAGGGCGTGCAGGCGACGTGGCTCGCGCTCGGCGTCGGTGCGGTGATTGTCGCCGTGATCTATCCGCTCGCGCCGTGGGTGATGCGACTCATGGTCGGCTCGTCGGGTCCGGATGCGAGTCACGTTGCGGCGGAAGCGACGTCGTGGTTGCGAATCGCGTGCTTCGGCGTGCCGCTCATTCTTGTGTCGATGGCGGGCAACGGCTGGATGCGTGGCGTCCAGGAGACCCGTCGACCGGTCGTGTACGTCGTGATCGGATTGTCGATCGGGGCGGTTCTGCTGGTTGGGCTGGTGCACGGGCTGTGGTTCTTCCCGCGGCTCGGCTTGCAGGGAAGCGCAGTTGCCAACGTCGTCGGACAGTCGATCACCGGTCTGCTGTTCGCGGTGCGACTCCTCCGTGAGGTACTTCCCGACGGTGGGCGTCGCGCGCTACGTCCTCGATGGGCCGTGATCAAGGCGCAACTCGTGATGGCGCGCGACCTCGTTGCGCGCAGCCTCTCGTTCCAGGTGTGCTTCCTCTCGGCGGCTGCTGTTGCCGCCCGCTTCGGGGTGGCCGCTGTCGCTGCTCATCAGTTGACACTTCAACTGTGGGAGTTCATGTCGCTGTTCCTCGACTCGGTGGCCATCGCGGCTCAGGCGTTGGTCGGTGCCGCGCTCGGGGCGGGTGCGGTCACGGCGGCGCAGAACGTCGCCCGCCGGGTGACCGTCGTCTCGGTGGTGGCTGCGTCGACAATGGCGGCGGTCTTCGCCCTCGGCGCCGGCGTGCTGCCGAGGCTGTTCACCAGCGATGCCCGTGTGCTTGACGCCATCGGTACGCCCTGGTGGTTCTTTGTCGCCATGCTGCCGATCGCGGGTGTCGTGTTCGCGCTCGACGGCGTGCTCCTGGGCAGCGGCGACGCCGCTTACCTGAGGACTGCGACGTTGGTGGCAGCGCTCGTCGGGTTCTTACCGCTGATCTGGCTGTCGCTGGCGTTCGACTGGGGGTTGGCCGGCATCTGGACGGGCCTCGTGGTGTTCATGGTGATTCGCATGCTGACCGTCGTGTGGCGGATTCGGTCGGGCCGGTGGCAGCGGGTCGGGCACGAGCGCGGATAGCCGACGGCACCACTGCCTGCCTGGAAACGCGTAACTGGCATCCTGCGAGGGTCAGCGGCGCCCGGGTACAAAGTGACCTAATTCATCGTATCTATCGTCGACCCAGTTGAAGAAATCCTGTGACTTATTTCCGAAATCACTGGCGCGGTCAGATAAATAGTGACTCGCATCCGAGAAACCTTGGTCGACCCGAGACTTCACTTGCGCGATGGCTTGATTTCCAGAGCTCCGAACCGCGGCTCTGAAATCCGGGTCCTGAAACATATCTACAGCGTCGTTAAATCCCGTACTGAAATCATTCAGTCCGGTCTTGATGTTTTCCGAATTGCGTGCGTAGAACAGACCGAAGTCCATTGACACTCCCACCACACTTCCCGCTGAGAATCCGACGGCGGCACCCGCGAGGCAACCCGCACCTGCGACATAGAATGTCGCTGCTGCCCCAATTGCGCATCCGGTCGCCGCTCCGATGACTGGTGCGGATGCCGCTAACAGATCGAAGGACGCGTCAATTCGTTCTTGGTCGGTTTTGGCATTGATGAGGTCATCCGTTGCTTGCACGATTGAGTACGCCATCAGCGCATTTCCGCCGACCTTGCCGACAAACCCCACAGATTTGACGCCCTTTGAGCCCACGGCGAGATTCTTAAGTGTGGATGCTCGCGCGCTTCTCTCTGCCAGTTCACGTTGGGTGAAGACTTTGTTGAAGTATTGCTGCACTCGCACTGAGCTCTCTGTGTGGAGCATGCGTTCGAGCTCGGTGAGGGTGAAGAAGCGAGTGTCTGCGAGACTCATCTCCAACTGTCGGGCCACGGAAGCGCGGCGCGGCAACTCGTCGAAGGCGTAGTCGCTGAGTAGTGATGTTTCCAATGCCGTAAGACCATACAGTCTGCCGACCTTGGCTCGCTGTGAGTATTTATGGAGTGCTTCTGGAAGGTCATGGAATGCCGCCACGCCGTCGTATCCGAGTGTCGCGAGCGTAAGGAAGTTACGCGCGCGCTCTACTATCGTTAATTCGCCATGTGCATCCACAAGATTAGAGCTGGCGTTTCTGAGTAGCTCCATGTACTCGTCGACTGATTCGGACGGTATAACGACTCGGTTATGCGTATTGCTGGGCAACCACGGGAAGAAGGTGCTGTCAAAGTTGCCAACGAAGATCGACTCACTGTGAGTGCTACCTGAGGCCCACCCGTCTGAGACCGTGACATCGATCGTGTCACGGTAGTAGGGGTTGGTAGTAGGACGCGGAACATATTGCAACTGACCGGTACTCAGAAGAATGACGTTACCGCCATTGCGGGTTCGTGCAGCGATGTCGAGTGGATCGCCGTCTTGATCGGCCGTTACAACATCGAAGATGTATGGCGACTCAGTGGTGTTGATCCACACCTCGGGCGCATAGTTGTGGAACTGGACGTGGCCTGCGATGGTGACAACTTGAGCGTCGCCGCCGTCATCGGTCAGCGTGAAACTCAATGGAACGTCATATGCCCCACGGTGTGCGCGAGTGAGGTCGGGAAGCAGCTCGAATGTGGCAGTTGCATCCTTCGCCAATCCGAGGATGCCTGGTGCGTTACTCGAATTAGGATCGGCAGGAACGAAGTTTGACATCCTCCAACCGGTCATCTGGTTGTGGGTTACGCTGTCCCACTGTGTGTCTGGTGAATTGAGTAGCGCGCTGGCGGAATTGCTCCAGTCGATGTAGCCACCGTCAGGATCGACAGCGCTGACCGAGAACGCGGTATCGCTGAGTTTTTTTACGGTGATGACGAGCTTCTGGTTGATTCGTGTGAACGCGTAATCGAGCACGACAGTTTCCGTGGTGGTGCCGCCGCGTCCGTCTGAAGCAAGCACTGTGAAGGCGTCAGAGGCGTGTCCTTGACGGAGCATCGCGGCCGTCGGTGTGTAGGTAAACGTACCGTCGCTGTGTGAGACAACGCTTCCCAGCGGCGGAGACATCACACTGAGCGTGACAGGGTCGCCGTCGGGGTCCGTGGTCTGCGCGTGAACCAGACTGACACCTGTCGTGGGTGATGGGGTCTGTGTAATCGTCAGTACGGGTGCGTGATTCGCCGCTTCAGGGGGAGTTTCGCTGTTCTGTCGCTTCGGTATCGCGGGGACGTTGCTGACCGGTAATGACTGGGGCACGGACGAATTGATCGAGGTGATCGATCCGAAGTACACCGGGTTGCCGCTGGCATCGCGTGGTGCCTGTACCGACAGGATATTGACACGTGCATCTTTGGTCGCGCTGAACGTCGACGACTCTCCTCGGCGGATCACCACGAAATCAACGATCTCGATGCCTGACAGTCTAGAAACAGCTATCTCGTCTGAGCCGCCGTTGTACACGGTCACTCGTCGATTGGCGTCGACGGAGTAACTGATACCCGCGACTTGCGGGTCGGTGTACGACGGCGTCGTAGGTGTGGTCGCGGAAACCGGGTCGCTGGGATCGACGAAGCGATTGGCCGGGTCGAGACTTGCGTAGTCCGTGCCTTTTCGCGGAAGGGTGATGGTGCCGTCGGCGACCGATACGGACGAGTAGACCCCGGTGATCGGCGACATGCTGAGGTAGCCGAACACCTGTGGCTGTCCACTCACCCGGGGTTTTTGAAGTAGGTACATCGATGTGCCGAGAAGCGCACTCGCTTGCGCGGGGATGGTGAAAGACTCGCCGGCGCCGATGACTGACAATCCAAGGCCTGATCCTGCGCTGAGTATCGCGACCTCCGTCGAGCTCTCATTATGCAGCGTGACCGCGTCTGAGCCATCCGCAGCAACGCTGTAGGTGAGCCCCACCGGGTACGACACTCCTGGACTGGTTTTAGTTGACCAGTCCTGGTCTTTGGGGTCGACGAATCGATTCGCGACATCGGGATCTGGGGTGGGAAGATTCCGATTCTCGTATCGTGGCAACTCGGTCGTGCGTCCCACCGAGTCGACAGTCTCGGCTGTGACCACGTTGATGGCAGGTGTGCCCGGACCGACGCTGATCGAGCTCGCTCGTACTGTTCCGAATACATGCGCTTCCCCGCCATTCCGAGCAGTTTGGAGAAGATATGCATTTGTGCCGGCAGTAGTTGTCGATTCTTTGCCCGCGGTGTACGTGGTTCCTGCGTTCACCACCACCAATTCCAGGTCGGATAGACCGGGCACGCCTACGATTGCGATGTCGGCGCCGCTGTCGTTGTGGAGTGTGAAGACGCCGGAGCCGTCGGTCGGAATGCTGTAGGTGACGCCCGCAGGTGCGCTGTCGGTGACGGCATGCCCTTGATCCCAATCGGCATCCGCCGGATCCAGAAACCTATTCCCTGGGTCGGCGCCGACGGCTGCTAGAGCGACTGTCGGGACAGCGGAGCCGTCGATCTCCTCGGTTCGTCGCGCGCTTCCGGCCGCAGCGGTGGTTTGCGTCCCGATCAGGAGCCCGGTGTTGACCGGTGAAGCGGGCGTGGAGTTGGCGTACTGAGTAGCGGGCGCCTCGGCCACGACGGCTGGCTTACTGGAAATGGCCTGCAGCGTTTCGGTTTCTGAGGGCGTCAGCCACATACCGGTGTCCTCCGGTGTCGAATCGACTGGAGCTTCGTCAGGTGCCGATGCGGCAGGAGTTGGCGAGTGGCTATCCGGAGCGGCGGCCGAAGTAGGCGTCGCAACGCTCGGTTCGGTTCGAGTGATTGACGGTGCAGTGACGGACTGCGCGGGTACCGAAACAGGTGCGCTCGGCGTGGCTGCGGTCGACGTCGGGACCGGTGGTACTGGCACTTGGTTTGCGGCCGACGTCGGCGCCGATGTCGACACCGCCGGGGGAGGTGATGCGGGTGTGGACGTCGACCCGGTGGCCACCTCGCTCGGAACAGTCACTGCGGCAGGCGGTTCGGAGTGTCCAGGGCTCAGCGTGGCAGGTGCGCTCGAACCGGGATCGTTGCTGGTGGTCGAGTCGGTGGTAGTGGCCTCCTGCGTCGGCGGAGCCGAGTCGGGGCCACCGCTGTCTGGCTGACTCATTGGAGTGGTGTCGGCAGCGGCAATGGCGGGTCCGCCTGCCGCGAGAACTCCAGCCGCAAATACCACTGACCCAGCAAGACGACGAGCCCGACGGACATTCTTGATTGAATGCTTCGACATCTGCGGCCGCTCCTTATCGATTATGAAATCGAGTCAGAAGTAGCACGGATCGAAAAGGCGCGATCTGTCAGAAGCCGCTGGCTATTGGAAATCATCCGTTCGGATCACAGCAGATTCCCAGAATTGGACTGAATCTAACGTGAGTCCCAACTTTGAGTCGGTTTCCTTACGCCTGCCAAACGGCCGGCTCGTGCAGAAGATTCAGTGCGTCGGTGCGCGGCGACCACTCAGTAGCCGGGATGTGGATACGCAGGTACCGGTCTGCTCTGAGTGCGTCCGCGTCGGATGGCGAGGCCGATTCCGTCGCACGCCCACACACTGAGGATGCCGAGCACACAAAAGCCTATGAATACGACGCCGTCGAGAAGCGACGCAGTTATGTACGACTTCGGATAGTGGATTGCCTGCTCGATCCATCCCCCCGCCGCGCTGAGCGCGAGCGCCGGGATGATGCCGATCAACGCGAATGCAGTTTTTCTGCGTGCGAGTGACCACCCCGCCACGACGCCAAGAATGACGAGTCCGTTATTGGCGCTGTACCACCATTCGAATTCGGCGTAGGTCCAGCCCGAGTAGAGGCGTGGGCCCGAGATAGCCCACAGTGCGTCGAGTACACGTTGCAATCCCAGGAGCACCAAGGCAGCGCCGGGACCGAGGATTCGTTGCGGAGTGGACCGGGCCCACACGGCGAGGACGCCCACGTATAACAGGGCTGCCAACGTCCAGACGCTGAATCTCCACCAATCGTGCAACCCGAACTCGCTCAGAGCGATTTGGAGCGCGCAGCTCACAACAAAGAAGAATCCGCCGATCGCTGCGCTGACCAGGGCTTGTGCCCACCAGGGGCCGCGGTCGCCGAGAGGTGTGCGGGCTCGGCGGCGTGGTGGGTACATCGGGTACGGGGGCTGGTACGAAGGCCCAGGTGGTTGTGCACTAGGCGGCTGGGGTTGGCTCGGATACACGTGCGCATCCTGACACAAGGTGGAACGCAACATCGAGTGGGTCACCGGTGATTCATTCGGTTGAAAACAGTGGCGCCGCGGCCATCTGGCACGATGGATCCTCGTGGCTACACTCTGGGCGATCAGCGATCTTCACGTCGCGCACCGCGGCAACGAGAGCATCGTCGACCAGATTCGACCGTCGGCTCCCGACGATTGGCTGATCGTCGCCGGCGACGTGTCCGAACGCACCGACGACATCATCGACACCCTGCGTCGACTCAAGGCTCGATTCGACACGGTGATCTGGGTGCCGGGCAATCATGAGCTCTACACCACCGCCAAGGACCCGCTGCAGATCTTCGGTGTCGCGCGCTACGACTACCTCGTCCAGGCGTGCCGCGACATCGGGGTGGTCACGCCGGAAGACATCTACCCGCTGTTCGACGCGGGCGATGGCAGCGAACCCGTCCGTGTCGTGCCGATGTTTCTGCTCTACGACTACACGTTCCGCCCGGAGGGCACCTCGACGGCGCTGCAGGCGCTCGCTGTCGCACGGGAACGCAACGTGGTGGCGACAGACGAGTTTTTGCTGTCCGCCGAGCCGTACCCGACCCGGGACGCATGGGGGAGGGCCCGCATCGAGTCGACACGCAAGCGTCTCGAGGCACTCGACCCGGCAGAGAAGACCATCCTGATCAATCACTGGCCGCTGCGTCGCGAACCGACCGACGCGCTGTTCTACCCCGAATTCGCACTGTGGTGCGGCAGTGAACTCACCGCCGACTGGCACACGCGGTTCAACGCAGCATGCAGCGTCTACGGACATCTACACATCCCGCGCACCACCTGGTACGACGACGTGCGGTTCGAGGAGGTGTCGGTCGGATACCCGCGCGAGTGGAAGCGACGCGGCCTGCCCGAACCGCTGCTACGTCAGATCGCACCCGATCCCGGTGTGCGCGAACAGGATCTACCGGATCACGGTGCGCGCTTCAACCTGCCACCGGATTACGCCGAGCGTGCCCGCGAGTTCGCCGAACGCGTGGCACAACGTCGAGCACAGCGAAGCTCGGGTCAGACAAGCTCGGGTCAGGAGGGCGACCAGTGATCGAACGACTCCTCCCACCAGGCGTTGCGTCCGCCGAATCCTTCGGCGACCCACCGGGTCTCGAGCCGATGCCCGCCGAGGAATCGCTGATCTCGCGCGCCGTCGAGAAGCGTCGTCGTGAGTTCATCACGGCGCGTCACTGCGCCCGTCAGGCGCTCGGCCAACTCGGGATCGAGCCGACGCCGATCATGCGCGGCGACAAGGGAATGCCGTTGTGGCCGAACCAGATCGTGGGCAGCCTGACACACTGCGACGGATATCGTGCCGCCATCGTCGCGTACGCGATGGGCGTCAGGACGCTGGGGATCGACGCCGAGCCGCACGACGTGCTGCCCGACGGCGTGCTCGAGCACACCAGCATCCCTGCCGAACGTGACGTCATCGCGCAGCGGCCGTCGGGGCTGCACTGGGATCGACTTCTGTTCTGCGCCAAGGAGACAACCTACAAGGCATGGTTCCCGCTGACCCAACGATGGCTCGGCTTCGAGGATGCCCACATCACGTTCGAGCAGACCGCGGAAAATATGGGTACCTTCCGCTCCCGAATCCTGATCGACGGCTCGGTCATCGACGGGGGAACACCGATCACCGAGTTCTTCGGACGCTGGCTGGTCGACGACGGTTACATCACCACGACGATCGTGATGAGCTGACGTGGCCGACTCATCGATCGAAAACGCCGGATTGGTCATCGTCGACAAGAACGAGGGCATCACGAGTCACGATGTCGTCTCTCGCTGCCGAAAACTGTTCAACACCAGACGAGTTGGCCATGCGGGCACACTCGACCCGATGGCGACCGGAGTGCTCGTGGTCGGCGTCGAGCGGGCGACAAAACTGCTCGGATTGCTCGCACTGACCACCAAGTCGTACACCGCGACCATCCGCCTGGGCGCCGCAACCGACAGCGACGACCGTATGGGCGAGGTCATCTCGAGCGCCGACGCGTCGTCGATCACCGACGAGCAGATCGCTTCAACGGTCGCGACACTCACCGGCGACATCGAGCAGGTGCCTGCCAAGGTCAGCGCGATCAAGGTCGACGGCAGGCGCGCGCACGCGCTGGCACGGACCGGCGAGGAGTTCGAGCTCGCCGCGAGGCCGGTCACCGTCTCGCGATTCGACGTGTTGGCTCGACGCGACGAGGGGGAGTTCGTCGACCTCGACGTCGTCGTCGACTGTTCCGCAGGAACCTACATCCGCTCTCTCGCACGCGATCTCGGCGCGGCAATCGGAGTCGGGGGACACCTGACCGCGCTGCGTCGAACCGCGGTGGGGCCGTTCACATTGGAACACGCACGGACCCTCGAGCAGTTGGCTGGGCGTCCCGAGCTCAGTCTCACGATCGACGAGGCTGCCCTGATCTCCTTCCCGCACCGCGATATCGACGACGACGAGGCCGAATCCATCAGTCAGGGACGGTGGTTGACGCCGATCGGGCGCAAGGGCATCTACGTGGTTGTCGACCCGGCCGGGCAGGCCATCGCGCTGGTGCAGGAAAAGGGGCGTCGGGCGAGTTCTGTGATGGTCGTGCGGCCGGCAACGCTGCGATAGCGACGCGTGGCTTGACGCGCTCCTGACAGTGCGTCGTGTTCAGTGCTCGGCGACGAGGAAGATCGCGCGAGCGGCGATGTCGCCGAGCACGATCGGCTCGGCGCCGTCGATCGAGATCGAGATCGTGCCGGCGAACGGGCGTTTCTCGGAGACGTGGACCACGCAGTCCAACGCGACTCCGAGTTGGTCGAAGTAGCGGAGCACCTCGGGATCGGTATCGGAGATTCGTGCGATTCTGCCGCCCTCACCCGTGTCGAGATCGGCGAGTGAGAACGCCTCCGGTGCGGGTATCGAGCCGTCGACACGCGGGATGGGGTCGCCGTGCGGATCACGGTCGGGATGACCGAGTTTGGTGTCGAGGCGCGCCATGAAGCGGTCGGACATCGCGTGCTCGAGGACCTCGGCCTCGTCGTGCACCTCATCCCACCCGTAGCCGAGTTCGCGGACGAGGAATGTCTCGATCAAGCGGTGGCGTCGCACCATCAGCACCGCGGCCGCCCGACCCTCGTCGGTGAGGGTGACTGCGCCGTACCGCTCGTGTGAGACGAGGCCCTGATCGGCGAGTTTGCGGATGGCCTCCGACGCCGTCGACGCCGATACGCCCATCTTGTCGGCGAGCATCTTGGTGGTCACCTTGACCTCGGCCCACTCCTGGCTGGTCCAGATGACCTTGAGGTAGTCCTGGGTGACCGTCGACAACTCGGCCACGGACGTATCAGGACCGGCAGCACGGGTTTGAGGCATGAAACGAGCTTAGCCCCGCCTACCCACGCCGAAGCTCCGCGGCCGACCGAACCCGGCGCCATCGCGGCATGGACAACTGTCATTGGTGTGGTGGCATGCCGCGATTCACTGTGTTGACGTGCGTGATTCACGATGCGCGTTCGGATCGGCATCAGGCGGGCGCGGGTGCTGGTTCACCGGCGTCGGTCGCCGTAGGCTTGTCGGCGTGTTGCGATGGCGAGGTCTGGACGAGGTGCCCGCGGATTGGGGCAGGTGTGTGGTCACCATCGGTGTGTTCGACGGCGTCCACCGGGGGCACGCGCAGTTGATCCACGCCGCGACCTCTGCGGCGGCCGAGCGCGGCATCCCGTCGGTGTTGATGACGTTCGACCCGCACCCCGCCGAGGTTGTCCGGCCGGGAACGCATCCCCCACAGTTGACGACGCTGACTCGTCGAGCCGAGTTGGCCGAGGAGTTGGGGATCGACGTGTTCTGCGTGATGCCGTTCACCCCCGAGTTGGCGTCGCGTTCTCCGAAAGACTTCGCGCACAACGTTCTCGTCGAGAGCCTGCATGCCGCCGAAGTGGTGGTCGGAGCCAATTTCACCTTCGGGAAGAAGGCCGCGGGCAACGTCGAGAAGCTCACAGAGCTCGGTCAGCGTTTCGGGTTCGAGGTGCAGGCCATCTCGCTGTTCGGCGAGCACGCGGTGACCTACTCGTCGACCTACATCCGCTCGTGCGTTGCTGCGGGCGACGTCGAGCGCGCGGCAGAAGCACTCGGACGGCCGCACCGCGTCGAAGGAGTGGTGGTTCGCGGTGACGGACGTGGACGCGAATTGGGTTATCCCACAGCCAATGTCGCACCCCCGATGTACGCTGCCATTCCGGCTGACGGGGTGTACGCCGCGTGGTTCACGGTCCTCGGGCCCGGACCGGTCGTGGGCCAGGTGATTCCGGGGGAGAGCTACCAGGCGGCTGTGTCGGTGGGTACCAACCCGACGTTCTCCGGGCGTACGCGGACTGTCGAGGCATTCGTCCTCGACACCACGGCCGACCTCTACGGTCAGCACGTCGCCGTCGACTTCGTCGACAGAATCCGCGGCATGGAGAATTTCGACAGCATCGACGATCTGCTGACCGCGATGAGCGGAGACGTCGACAAGACCCGAGGCATCCTCGCCGCGACCCAGAGCGGTTCGTAGGACCACGGACGCTTTGGCGCGATTTGGGCTGGGACCTGCGGAGTTGATAGCCTGACATGTCGGTGCCGCTGCAGTCCGCGGTGGCGCACCGAACCAGCGTTGACGATCCCGGGTGGGATTGCCGCTGGTCACAGATGACGCGGGACTGAAACAACAGGAGTATCTCCATGGCATTGACTGCCGAGCAGAAGAAAGAAATCCTCACCGAGTACGGCCTGCACGAGACCGACACCGGCTCGCCCGAGGCTCAGGTCGCGCTGCTGACCAAGCGCATCACCGACCTCACCGAGCACCTCAAGGAGCACAAGCACGATCACCACAGCCGTCGTGGTCTGCTGCTGCTCGTCGGCCGTCGTCGCCGCCTGCTCAAGTACGTCGCCAAGGTCGACATCGCACGCTACCGCTCGCTGATCGAGCGCCTCGGCCTGCGTCGCTGAGCGACCCTGGTTTCCGTCGCTGAGCGACACGCGAACTCACGAACCGGTCATCTCCCACGTGGAGGTGGCCGGTTCGTTGTTTTTCGGTGTCGTCGTTTCCTGGTCTCAGGGGCCGCGATGATAGGCTGACAAGCGGAACGTTGCAGATTTGTGTGCTCACACACATGTCGCAGAGTCAGATCGGTCCTCGGTAGTGGCCGCCGGAATCGCCAGATGATTCCGACCGCTTCGATCGAAGGCCGTCTGAGCACCCACGGGTCGCACTAGGGCGGCCCTGGCATGCAGTGGCCATTTCGCGCGATGTTCTGGGCCGGTAGTGGCGCTACGCGCGCCCCGGTGCGCGAGTTCATTCGCGCAGTTCATCGGGAGCGCACGTCAGTCTGTCGCTCCTGGTCCCAATCCGCATATTCGGGTCGCTATGAGCGGCCACCACCACGGTCGCGTCGAATGCGACCGGCACGAAGGGATTCATAGCCCACATGACAGATGTCACCACCACTGAGGTCGTCGAGGAGTTCGACGACGCGATCACCGAGGCAACGGCCGTTATTGACAACGGCAGCTTCGGCACCCGCACCATCCGGTTCGAGACCGGACGTCTCGCCCTGCAGGCAGCCGGTTCGGTAACCGCCTACCTCGACGACGAGACCATGCTGCTGTCGACGACAGCGGCGTCGAAGCACCCCAAGGAGCACTTCGACTTCTTCCCCCTCACCGTCGACGTCGAAGAGCGCATGTACGCCGCGGGACGCATTCCCGGGTCGTTCTTCCGCCGTGAGGGCCGTCCGTCGACCGACGCCATCCTGACCTGCCGTCTGATCGACCGTCCGCTTCGTCCGTCGTTCGTCGACGGCCTGCGCAACGAGATCCAGGTTGTCGTCACCGTCCTGAGCCTCGACCCCAAGGATCTCTACGACGTCGTCGCGATCAACGCGGCATCGGCGTCGACCCAGCTCGCGGGCCTGCCGTTCTCCGGCCCCGTCGGTGGCGTGCGTGTCGCGCTCATCCCGACCGAGGAGAACAAGGCCGGCCAGTGGGTGGCGTTCCCGACCGTCGAGCAGCTCGAAGGTGCAGTCTTCGACATGGTCGTCGCCGGCCGCATCGTCGGAGAAGGCGATGACGCCGACGTCGCGATCATGATGGTCGAGGCCGAGGCAACCGACAACGTCATCGACATCGTCGCAGGCGGCGCGCAGGCACCGACCGAGGCCATCGTCGCCGAGGGCCTCGAGGCTGCCAAGCCGTTCATCGCTCGTCTCTGCGAGGCACAGAAGTCGCTCGCCGCGGCTGCTGCCAAGGAGACCGCTGAGTTCCCGCTCTTCCCGGCCTACGAGTCCGACGTCTACGACGCCGTCTCGGCTGCTGCCACCGAGCGTCTCTCGCAGATCCTCACCATCCCGGGCAAGCAGGAGCGCGACGAGAAGACCGACGAGCTCAAGGCCGACATCCTCGCCTCGCTCGGCGAGCAGTTCGAGGGTCGTGAAAAGGAGATCGGCGCGGCATACCGCTCGGTCACCAAGAAGCTCGTGCGTCAGCGCATCCTGACCGACCACTTCCGTATCGACGGTCGCGGCATCACCGATATCCGGTCGCTCTCGGCCGAGGTCGCCGTGATCCCGCGCGCCCACGGTTCGGCACTGTTCGAGCGCGGCGAGACCCAGATCCTCGGTGTCACCACGCTTGACATGGTCAAGATGGCGCAGCAGATCGACTCGCTCGGACCCGAGACGTCGAAGCGCTACATGCACCACTACAACTTCCCGCCGTACTCGACCGGTGAGACCGGTCGCGTCGGATCGCCCAAGCGTCGCGAGATCGGCCACGGCGCGCTCGCCGAGCGTGCCCTCGTGCCGGTGATCCCGAGCGTCGAGGACTTCCCGTACGCGATCCGTCAGGTCTCGGAAGCGTTGAGCTCCAACGGTTCCACCTCGATGGGTTCGGTCTGTGCGTCGACCATGTCGCTGCTCAATGCCGGTGTGCCGCTGCGCGCTCCGGTCGCGGGCATCGCGATGGGCCTCGTGTCCGACACCGTTGACGGCGAGACCCGCTACGTCGCGCTCACCGACATCCTCGGTGCCGAAGATGCCTTCGGCGACATGGACTTCAAGGTCGCGGGCACCAAGGACTTCGTCACGGCGCTGCAGCTCGACACCAAGCTCGACGGCATTCCGTCGAAGGTGCTGGCCGGCGCATTGAGCCAGGCCAAGGACGCGCGTCTGACCATCCTGGACGTCATGGCCGAGGCCATCGACGAGCCCGACGAGATGAGCCCGTACGCCCCGCGGATCACCACCATCAAGATCCCGATGGACAAGATCGGCGAGCTGATCGGCCCCAAGGGCAAGACGATCAACGGCATCACCGAGGACACCGGTGCCAACATCTCGATCGAGGACGACGGCACCGTGTTCATCGGTGCTGCCGACGGCGTCTCGGCGCAGGCCGCGATCGACAAGGTCAACGCCATCGCCAACCCGCAGCTGCCCAAGGTGGGCGAGCGCTTCCTGGGCACCGTGGTGAAGACCACCGCCTTCGGCGCGTTCGTGTCGCTGCTGCCGGGCCGCGACGGTCTGGTGCACATCAGCAAGCTCGGTAAGGGCAAGCGCATCAACAAGGTTGAGGATGTCGTCAAGGTCGGCGACAAGCTTCAGGTCGAGATCGCCGACATCGACGAGCGCGGCAAGATCAGCCTCGTCCCCGTCGACGACAGCGACAAGTCCGGCAGCGATGCGGAGAAGTCCGACGACAAGGCTTCGGCAGACGCCTGATCTGCTGACGCCGCGGCGCTCGCCGCGAGAACTCGACGGCCCGTCGTCCACAATGGAGTGGACGGCGGGCCGCCGTCGTCGGTGTGGACACGTTCGTATGTTCGCGAGGAATTCGGTGAGGGGGAGTGACGATGGCGGAGGATGAGCGTGGTGGTGAGGCCGGCGGGGTCGGCGCCTTCGCAGACAAACTCACCGTCGCGCACCGGCGTGAGCCTGCCGGATCGGTCGACCACACCGTCGAGAGCCTCATCCGCTCCGCCCCGGTTGTCGGCACGGCCGACATGTCGGTGCGGGAGGCGGCCCAACTGATGACCGAGCGCAATCGCGACCACGTGCTGATCCCGTTGCGCGACGGCGGTTTCGGAGTGCTCACGGACGCGATCATCCGTGAGCGAGTGGTCGCGGCGGGCGCGTCGCTCGATACCCCGGTGACAGAGCTGACGCAGCGACGCGCAACCGTGGTCGCGCCGCACGTCGCAGCCACCGATGCGCTCACCACCATTCTCGAAAACGACCTGACGGCACTGCCCGTCGTCGACGCGGGGGGAGTGGTGCGCGGAGTCGTCGCACCGTCGGACTTCGTGGCAGCACCCGGAGGGCCGAGTGTTGCTCTGCGCGAGCAGATCTCACGCGCGCGCGACGTCGTCGAATTGCAGGAGCGTGCGTCGCGGGTGCCGTACCTGATCGCTGATCTGGTCCGCCGCGAGCAACCCGCACACTCGGTCACCACTATGGCTTCTCTTGTCGTCGATGCTGTGGTCCGTCGTGCGCTCGAACTCGTCCTCGCCTCACATCCGGAGCTGGACCCGACCAAGCTGACGTGGATGTCGTTGGGCAGCAACGCTCGTCGGGAGACAGTGTTGAGTTCCGACATCGACTCGGCCGCCTCGTTCTCCGACGACGTCAGCGACGAGCAGGTGCAGGCCTATCGAGTGGCTTTCGGCGAGGTCGACACCGTGCTCCGCGGAGCGGGTATGGCCGTCGACGACAACGGCGCGATTGCCTCGATGCCGTTGTTCTCGCGCACTCACGCGAAATGGCGCGCGGCAGCGGAACGGTGGCTCGCCGAGCCGTTGGAGAACAAGGGCATGATCCTCACGTCGTTGTTGATCGACGCCCGTCCCATCTGGGGCGATGAAGGACTCCCCGCGGTCGGCGAGGTGTTCGCCGACCTTCGACGCCATCGCGGAACGCTGAACCTCCTGCTGTCGGAAGCTCTTGCCACCAGAGCGAAGATGCGGTCGATGCGCGATGTGCTGACTCGTCGAGGCGACGACTTCGACATCAAGGAACATGCGATCGGTCCCCTGGTGAACTTCGCCCGCTGGGCGGCGTTGTCGGTGGGGTCGACGCAACTCGACACCCGAGGTCGGTTACGCGCCGCGTCGGGAACCGAATTATTGTCCGACGACCAGGCCGACACCCTGATCGAGGTCTTCGAGATCTTGCAACGGATACGGCTCAATTACCAAGTCGCACAGTTCGATCGGGGTGAGGACGTGAGCGACGTGCTGGACATGAAGCGATTGTCGCCGCTCGATCGAAGCATGGTCGCGCAGGCCGTACGCGAGATCGCCGGGGTGCAGCGTCGGGCCGCCAACCGCGCGCACTATCTGCCGGTAGGTTCGACGTAATGAATTCTGTGACAAGGGGTCGCGCGCGGTGTGTCTGATTCTGTTCGCCGTCGACGCCGACCCGAGATACGAGTTTCTCCTGGCCGCCAATCGTGACGAGATCTACTCGCGACCGACCGAGGGGATTCACCGGTGGGCCGATGCCCCGATCATCGGCGGTCGTGATCTAACGGCGGGCGGCACCTGGATGGGTGTGTCGACGACGTCGCCACGACGCATGGCGGCGGTGACGAATGTGCGCATCGGCGAGCCGAAAGTGCTGCCGGACAAACGATCACGCGGCGACCTGCCCGTCGACTTCCTCGTCGGTGAGGCCACCCCGCGGGAAGCGGCGGAGCATCTTGTGCGACACGCCGACGAATACGCGCCGGTCAACCTGCTGGTGGCCGACGGCGTCGACGTCTGGTGGGCGACGAATGCGCCCGTGCCCGAGGCGAGGGCCGTGGCGCCCGGCTGGCACGGATTGTCGAATGGCGTGCTCGACAGCGACTGGCCCAAGGTGACCGATGGTGTTCGACGGTTCCAGCACGTCGCGGCCGAGCCGGGCGCGCTGCCGGACGACTACCTTGCGATGCTCGACGATCGGCGCCTGGCCGACCCTGCGCGACTGCCGGACACGGGCATCGACCCCGAGCGTGAACACGAGCTCTCAGCGATGTTCGTCGACATGGATGGCTACGGCACCCGCGCCTCGTCGGTGCTGCGGATGGGACGCGACGGCCGTGGCGACCTGACCGAGCGTCGTTTCCACGAGGGAAAGGCCGCCGCGACCACAGTGCTGTCCTGGTGATTGCCCCGGTGACTGGTGTCTGTCAGCGACGCGGTCCATCGCGCTGCACCCCCGAGTGTCGGCATTGCAGCCGCAGTCCGGTTATGTTGCTCAGGTGATTCGCGCGGCAGTCGACGTCCTACCCATTGCACTCGGCCTACTGATGGCGTCGGCGCCACTGGTGATGGTCAGCATGGCGCTGGTGATCAGACGGTCGGTGGGGGCTGGTTGGAGCTTTCTGCTCGGCTGGATTCTCGGGCTCGCAATCGTCTGCGGGGTGGTGGTCGCTGTTGCCGACCTGGTGTCCATCGCCGGTGACACGGGGACCGTCGGCGGCGTGGTCGGCGTCGTCGTGGGCGTCATCCTCCTCGGCCTCGGCGTCTGGAAGTGGTACGGCGCGTGGCGGAACCCGAACAAGGGCGACGTGGCGTCGTGGTACGAGTCGATCGAGCGTATGCGCGGTTCAACGGTCTTCGCCTTCGGCATCGGAATGGCGGCGCTGAACCCCAAAAACCTCTTCCTCGCTGTCGCGGCCGGTGTCGCCGTCGCCGAGGCGACCGACAACATCGGAGCTCAGGTCGTCGGAATCGTCGTGTTCGTCCTCGTCGGCAGCATCGGAGTGGCCGCACCCACCGTGGCAACGCAGTTGGCGGGAGACCGCGCAGGACCGACGCTGGCGCGGGTCGACGAGGTGATCACGCGATACAACTCAGTGATCGTCGGTGCCGTGCTGATCATTCTGGGCGCCGTCGTGACGACCAACGGGATCGATGCCCTGCTCGCGTCCTGAGTTGCGGGCGCGGCTTATACGACAACCGCCGGGCCCGAGGCGATCTCGGGTCCGGCGGTCTCGCGATGGAGGTCGTGGTCAGTTGGTGGCGAACGGGTTCTGCTCGGCCGGGATATCGAGCGCTGCGCCGACCTCGGCGTTGAACAACGCGCCGGCGTGGGTGCTCAGGCCGCCTGCGAGTGCGGCGTTGTCAGCCAAAGCCTTTTCCCAGCCCTTGTCGGCGAGCTGCAGCACGTAGGGGAGCGTGGCACCGGTGAGCGCCTGCGTCGATGTGCGGGCGACGGTGCCGGGCATGTTGGCGACGCAGTAGAACACGGTGTCGTGCACGGTGAACGTCGGGTCGTCGTGGGTGGTGGGCCGCGAGTCTTCGAAGCAGCCGCCCTGATCGATAGCGATGTCGACGAGCACCGCGCCCGACTTCATCTGCGCGACAAGGCTGTTGGGGACGAGCACGGGTGCCTTCGCGCCGGGGACGAGCACCGCACCGATCACGAGGTCGGCCTGCTTGACGGCCTCGGCGAGTGCGAGCGACGTCGAGTAGCGGGTGTGGACGCGTCCGCCGAAGCGGGCGTCGACGGCGCGAAGTTTGGCGATGTCGAGGTCGAAGACGGTGACCTGTGCGCCCATTCCCATCGCGATGGTCGCGGCGTTGACGCCGCTGACACCAGCACCGATGACGACGACGTCGGCGGGTTCGGTGCCGGGGACGCCGCCCATCAGCACGCCGCGGCCGCCTTCGGAACGCATGAGGTGGTAGGCGCCCACCTGGGGAGCGAGTCGGCCGGCGACCTCGCTCATCGGGGCGAGCAGGGGCAGCGAGCCGTCGGCGGCGCGGACGGTCTCGTAGGCGATCGACGTCGTCTTGGAAGCCAGCAGCGCATCGGTGCACGGGCGGCTGGCCGCGAGGTGCAGGTAGGTGAAGATCGTCTGGCCCTCGCGCATGAGTCCGTACTCGGCCTCGATCGGCTCTTTGACCTTGAGGAGCAGGTCGGCCTGCTCCCAGACCGCGGCCGCGGTGTCGAGGATCTGTGCGCCCGCGGCCTTGAAGTCGGCGTCGTCGATGGCGGACCCGAGGCCTGCACCTGCTTCGATGATCACGTCGTGGCCGCGCTTGGTCAGCTCGGCGACACCGGCGGGCGTGATGGCGACGCGGTATTCGTTGTTCTTGATCTCTGTGGGGATGCCGATACGCATCGGGAACTCCTAAGAAAGTTTTGGGGTGGTGGTCACGTGGTGGCGCTGCGGAGGCGCTGCTCTGCGCTGAACACCTTCAAGCGTGAAGGAACGTCGACAAGCGCACAACATTGATGAGGAAAGTTCTGTAGATTGTGTATCTGGATGAAGAATCGTCATATCGAGGAGTTGTGATGGCCGCCACGCCGAAGGATGTTCGGGCAGTCGAGCTCGACGCGACCGATCGAGAACTGCTGCGTGTCCTGCAACTCGATGCGCGCATCCCCAACAGTGAGCTCGCGGCACGAGTGGGGATCGCGGCGTCGACAGCGCACGGGCGCCTCCGACGGCTCGTCGACGCCGGTGTGATCCGCGGATTCTTCGCCGACGTCGATCCGGCTGCGGTCGGACGGCCGTTGCGAGCGATGGTCGCCGTGAGCTTGCAGTCGGATGCTCGCGGGCAGATCCGCCAGTTCGTCGGCGAGATCGCACAGCGAGACGAGGTGATCGACGTCTTCTTTCTCGCAGGTGCCGACGACTACCTGCTGCACGTCGCGACCGCCGACACGGAGGCATTGCGCACGTTCGTCGAGATGCTCAATGCCAGACGCGAGGTCGCAGGGACCACGACGTCGCTGGTATTCGACCACCAGCGTGGCGATGCGCCGATCTACTGAGGGTGGGCACGAAAGTGCCGCCCACTAGACTCGGACAAGAATGTTCGACCGAGCACGCACGAAGAGGGAGCACCGATGAGCGACGAGATCAGAGTTGGCGTATTCGGCAGCGGGGGCAAGGTCGGGCAGGCCATGGTCGACGCTGTCGAGGCCGCCGAGGATCTCGTGTTCACCACCGGCGTCGACAAGGGCGACGATCCCGTTGCCTTCGTCGACACAGACACCTCCGTCGTCATCGACTTCACGCATCCCAGTGTGGTCATGGATAACCTGAAGTTCTTGATAGAGAACGGAATTCACGCGGTCGTCGGTACGACAGGTTTCACGGCGGAACGTCTTGCGCAGGTGCGCGAGTGGTTGTCCGACGCGCCTGGCGTCGGGGTGCTGATTGCACCCAACTTTGCGATCGGAGCCGTCCTGTCAATGCGTTTCGCGCAGCAGGCCGCACGCTTCTTCGACTCCGTCGAGGTCATCGAGCTACACCATCCGCATAAGGCCGACGCGCCGTCGGGCACCGCATATCGCACGGCGGCGCTGATCGCCGAGTCGCGTGCGCAGGCGGGCGTCGGGCCGAGCCCAGATGCCACGACCGAGGAACTCCCCGGTGCGCGGGGGGCCGTTGTCGACGGCGTGCGTGTGCACTCTGTCCGACTCGCCGGTCTCGTCGCACACCAGGAGGTCCTCCTCGGCACGCAGGGTGAGACGCTGACCATCCGCCACGACTCGATCGATCGCAGTTCGTTCGCGCCGGGTGTGCTGCTCGGCGTTCGCCAGATCGGCACCCGGCCGGGCCTGACCGTCGGGCTCGACGAACTGATGGACCTGTAACTGCCGATGTCTGCCGAGCCGAGCAAGAAGCAAAAGAAGGATCCGACGCAGCGCGACGCCCGCCCGATCGTGTGGATGATCGCGTTTCTCGTCGTCGCGATGATCGTCTACTTCGTGCTGCTCGGCAGGACCGGTGTGCAACTCATTGCGCACGGCGGCGTCGTGGCGGTGGGGCTCGGTATCGGAGTGTTGATCCTGCCGTTCCTTGGTGCGTGGCTGATCTGGTCGACGTTGCGTGCGGGCATCGAGCATCAGAAACTGGCGCGGATCATGGCGCAGGAGGGACGTGAACTCAACGTCTCCGACCTGCCGCGTCGAGCGTCGGGTCGCATCGAACGTGAGGCTGCTGACGAACTGTTCGCCCAGGTCAAGCAGGAGTGGGAAGCAAACCCGTCCGATTGGCACAACACGTATCGGATCGCGCGCGCCTATGACTACGCGGGCGATCGCTCTCGAGCCAGAGAGATGATGAAACGCGCCGTGGCGCAGTTCCATGGACGTGAGCAGCGGCCAAGCGCATGAGTCGCCTGCTGATCGTCCACCACACGCCGTCGCCGCATTGCCAGGCGATGTTCGAGGCGGTGGTCAGCGGTGCAACGGACCCCGAGATCGAGGGCGTCGACGTCGTGCGTCGTGCCGCACTGTCGGTGTCGACCAGCGACTTCCTCGACGCCGACGGGTATGTCCTCGGCAGTCCCGCCAACCTCGGTTCGATCTCAGGGGCCCTCAAACACGCCTTCGATTGCTCGTACTACCAGATCCTCGACTCGACGCGGGGCCGCCCGTTCGGCCTCTACCTTCACGGCAACGAGGGGACGGAGGGCGCGGAGAACGCGGTCGACCGGATCACCGCGGGGCTCGGCTGGGAGAAGGCCGCGGAGTACGTCATCGCGTCGAACAAGCCGGACAAGGCTGTGCTCGAGGCGTGCTGGGAGCTGGGTGCGACGATCTCGTCCCAGCTCATGGGGTAGGCGTATCAGTTGACCCATTGCCCGTGATCTCCTCGAATTCAGCCTGGCGATTGTGCTCGATGGACTGATGAAGGGTTTGCCACACGGTCGGGTCGAGATCCGAAAGGTCCTTTGGGAAAGGGGCATCGACCGGCGCGGTCAGCGCGCGGACTTCCTCGTCCAGTGTGGTGGTGGTAACCACCACATCGTCAGTCAAGACATCAGAACTGACCTCCAACAGCCCATCTTCGATCAGGGTCTTTAACATCATTGCTGTGTAGATGACTCGATCGCAGATCCGCGCCACTCCGTGGGCGGCGGCCTGAAAACGATCGTCGATGCTCAACTCGCGAACGATCGGGGATCGAGGCGATGCCGCATGAACGACGTCTCCGTAGAGCCAGGCGTACATCAGCTTCCGGTCGGTGATAGAGCCATTCGGAGTCGTCACGAGATATGCCTGTGCGTCGCGGTTAGCGTCGATGATTTCTCTCCAGAACTCTCGCCACCAATCCAAATCTATTTGCTCGCTGAGCGTTTCGGCACCTACAACCTCGGCGAGTGCATCGAGGACCTTGTCGTAGTAGATCGGTTCGCTGCTCAGAATCAGCGGACGGACTCTGCTGGCCAGCGACTCTAGAATCTCTTCGTCGGGATACTCAGCCCGTAGCCGATAGGTTTCTTCACCAGTCTTCGCATTCACCGTTACCGCCACATTGACTTCGCCTGTGTGCAGCTTCTCCATCAGCGCTGCCTGATCACGGATCAGCGAGTGCTCCATGATTCGGCGCGCACGGAGAATGAAACCTTCAACAATCGCCTGCGGGGTGGGCTTCTTGGCCATTCGACAACTTTAGGCGGAGGGGCGGACACCCACGCGCCGTATCCATGCGGGTGGGTGTCGAGGCCATCCATCGTCACCTTCCTCGCCGCAAGTGACTGATCTACCACTGGGGGCGGGTGCGGGCTCGACGCCTACCCGCTAATTGGTTCAGACTATTCGCAATGCTCCAGCGTGTCGGGGGCACCGTGTATCTGTATGCCATGACTTTGACAGTGCCCGAAGACATCCCGCGCTTCCGCTACATGCGATACGTTCGGCCTCCGGCAAATACGACCGGGACCCAGCGCGACGCGCAGCCCCTGTTCCCGATCCAGCCAAGTACTCGCACAATGCGAGTTGGCATTGACATCCAGACCTTGCCAGAACCGACGGCGGAACTGCTAAGGGTGGTCGGTCGGGACGACGAGGTTGAGCCGATTTTGATGGTCCAAAACGATGCTGGCGAACCGACAGCGTGGCTTCGTGCCCTCGGCTCTAGCGAGTGGTACGAGTTCACATTCACCACCGTGGAGGACGCCCCGATGTTCGCCGACGCATCGACTGTTGGTATTTCCGGCTATCGAGACGGCGAGCAATGGCTGTGGACGTCGGGGAACTTCTTCAGCATCTACGCGCAGCTCGATGAAGCGGCTCGCAAGGCATATTCGGACGACGATGGCCTGACCCTTGCCGATCGGCACAGAGCGTCTGCACTGGCAGCGGCGGCCGGTGCTGTTGGCGTAGACGTCATCGTCACGACGGCTCCGACCGCACTGCGAGACGACGTGGCCGACAATGACTCGGTCATCAGTGTCACCCCCAATCAGCTGCTACCCCTGTTTGGTCATTACCTTCGCAGCACAGGAAACCACGTGCTGGAATCGGCGAAGGGCAAATTGCAGGGGGGAAGTACGTATGTCCGAAAGTACAACGCCACATCCGTTGTCGACCTTTACCTCGCCGGGATCGACGCTTCGGTACCGCATCTCACCGCGATACGCCTGATGGCCACGATGGGCCGTGACTCTGATCTCGTCGAGTCTATGGCCGCGATAGCGCTGCGCCTAGGCCGTGCAGCGCGAGCCGTCGACAATCTCCTCGCTGTACTCAGTAACGGCAGCTCATCTGAGATGCAGCGGTCGGATACCGCCGAGATCACCGCCGAGGCATTCGACCGAATCTTGCTCTATCTTTGTGCGGCGATGGACAGATACGCTCGCGTAACCCGAACGCTACTCGACACAAGTCTGAATCCGGACAAGCAGCGTGGTTCGCTCACATCGGCGGTTGAACTGCGTTCGGTGATCGAGCAGTTCGAACCGACCGACACATCGAAACTCGAAGCGCTCGGCGCGTATGCGCGGGTCATCGGTCAGCTACGAAACCGTATTCATGCGTTGCCGCTCGATGCGCAGCACCAGCTATCTCGGGGCTATGGTTCGTCGACAACGGTGGCTGTAACTCTGGACGGCCTCGCTGAGTTTGATCCGGGTAGCACACCACTGAACCAGGACCAACTAGACCGCTTAGGAGTTTGGAACGCGCAGTCCTCAAATCCCTTTGAACCACGTTCATATGCCGCTGATCTAGCGACACTAGCGACCACGTTGTTTAAAGAGACGCTCCGATATGTCGAGGAGTTCTCACATTTCCTCATCCGCAATAAGACTCTTGCGACGATCACGACTGTGCAGCACCCAGTGCTGGGGTGTTGGGCGGACGATCCACGCCCGATGCCAGATGCGACCGGGAATGAGGTTCTGTATCGGGAGATGCTGGGATGGGCGGACTTTGGGTAGTAGGCGGTTCCTCGGCGGGACGCGATGGATCAGCCTCGCACGCCTGCCGGGGTGACCCCGAAGGTGCCCGGCGTCGCACCGCTCCTGATGTTGGCGAGTGCGAACGAGCGGGCGTCGGGGTCGTCGAGGGGCAGGAACAGCGCCTTGTCGACGTCGGACTGGGGTACCTCGCCATCGGTGTAAAGCTGGTGGGCGAGTCCGGCGATCGAGCCCCAACAGTTCGCCACCAGCCGCGGCATCGCACCTCTGTTGTCGCCCGATTCGCGGAAGGCGTCGAAGGCGCGGTGGTCGATGTGACGATCATGTACCGCTGGGGTGCGGAACTCAGATCAGTGGTCGCTGCGACTCGGGAAGGGACTCGATGTAGTCGTGCTGCGGGATTGTTCGGAGCTGACGCATCGTCGGTACGGTCCAGCCATTTTCGCCGGGGCGAGGTCCCCAATCGTCGAGCCACCACGGAAGGATTCCCAGCACGTAGCCGACATCCTTGGTGTCGCCCCACACCGCGAACTGCATCCCGAACTTGCGTAGCGCGAAGATGCAAGCCTTCACGTACTTCAGTCCGGCCAGGACCTCGCGAGCCTCGGCCTCAGTGATCGTGACAGTTTTGCGGTTATGGATCGCCCACCTTGCTTCGTGCGTGGTCACGCTGGTCTGGCTTTCCTCGTCCCACAGTCCGATGCCTCCCATGGTCACGGTCATCTCGTTAGGCTCCCAGTAGGGCACACGGAGAACCGTCACCGACTGGTTGGGACTCTGACCCGTGACCGAGGTGAAATGCAGCAAGTGACCGAGGTCGTCACGCATCGACTTGGCGCGCTTACACTCGTCGGTCCACTCAGTCTTGCTCGGTAGTCGCAGATTCAGCTTTCGGGCGACACGGCGCAGATCGCGTGCTATGTGCTCACCGTCCGGGTAGAAGAACGGCGGCTCCGTTGGCGGGTTCTCCGCGATGTTGTAGCGCAAGAACCGGACCTCCTCGATCACGGTCTCCCATGCGCCGCACACCTGCCAGAGGAGCCGACAGATTTCGGTCGACGGTTCGCTGAACCACTCGTCGGCGACGCGCTCACTCGCCTCGATCTGGCGTTCAAACTCATCGAACGAACTTGGGCTCTCCGACTTGTCACTGCTGTCACCGATCATGCGGGCTACGCTATCGCCCGCGGGTCCGGGGGATTATGGCGATTCCACCGCACTGCCTACGCGGCGTTGTGGTCGGGGTCGGCGTCCTCCAAGTGCGCCCTGACGGCCTTGCGCGCGTGCTGTTGAGGACCGGCGCACCGCGTTAGCGTGCCAGGTGGCCGCGCCGCTGCCGGTCATTCACGACGGCCACCGACCCGCGCCGCCCGTTCGGCAACGAGGGGACGGAGGGCGCGGTGAACGCGGTCGACCGGATCACCGCGGGGCTCGGCTGGGAGAAGGCCGCGGAGTACGTGATCGCGTCGAACAAGCCGGACAAGGCTGTGCTGGAGGCGTGCTGGGAGCTGGGCGCGACCGTGGCCGCTGGGCTATCGACCTAGGCGGGCCGGCAGGGATCGCAAACGCGGCTCGAGTCGGTGAACGCGGCTGGTGCACCAGCCGCGTCTGCCAGTTCGAGCCGCGTCTGGAACGTGAGGACACGGGCCGACGCCACCGCGCATTTTGTGCCGACTTTGCGGCCATCTACGACGAAAATGCACGACTGCTGGAAAACTTGCGCAAACAATCGTCGGCGAGTGCGGAAGGCGTCAATCGTGACAGGAGCAGCGGCGTGATCGCCACCGCGGTGGGAGATGTGTTGCCGATCGCGGTGACGGTCGCGATCAGTCCGGTCGCGATCATCTCGGGTGTCGTGCTCCTGTTGTCCGAACACGGCCGCGCCAAAGCGGTGCTCTTTGCTGTCGGGTGGATCGTCAGTCTGCTTGTCGTGACGGGCATCGCGGTCGCGGTGACGGACGTGGCAGAAGAGGATTCACCCGCCGCCACGGATGACGGAGTCAAGATCTTCACCCTGATACTCGGGCTGATCTTCCTTGGACTAGCAGTGATTTCCTGGCGAAGGCGACCCGCGCCCGGTGAGCCGGCAAGCGAAGCGAAACTCCTCGCCAGGGTGACGGCGATGTCGGGGCTGTCGGTGTTGGGGCTCGGGCTTGTCGAAGCGGTGGCGATCGTGAAGAACGTGCCACTCAGTCTCGGCGCGGGGGCGCGAATTGCCGAGGACACCGGGAACCGGTCAGAGGCGTGGATAGTGCTGGTGATCTATGTCCTCATCGCCAGTCTCGGCATCCTGCTCCCACTGCTCATTGCGATAGTGGGAGGTCACCGGCTCGATCCGGCGCTGAACAACTTCAGGGAGTGGCTCGAGGCAAATATCTCGCCGATCACCATCATCACGTGTCTCGTCGTCGGTGTGTACTTCGTCGGCAAGGGACTCGCAGTGTTCTCGTGAGGCCGGTCATTCCGTCGGTTGCGCCTCTTCGAAGGCGTCGGTCAGTTCAGCGATGATCTGGGCCTGCCGGACCAGGAACAAGCGTTCGTCGAGCTTCTTGCGACGCATCCACGTGGTGACCTCGGTATTGCACTTGCTGGCGTTGCATGATCGGCAGCACGGCACCACATTCCCCAGCGTGTAGCGACCACCACGGGAAATCGCCAACATGCAATCACGTTGCAGCGCAACACCATCGGCGCGACAGTATGCGCAGCCGCCCCACGCTTCTTTGAGTGCTGCCCACTGGAGGGGAGTCAGGTCGTGCGATTTCGCCGCGACTCGTGACCTGCGACGTCGTGCGTAGCGGTTGGCGCGGGTACGCGGGCGGGGCGGCACATAGCGAGCCTAGTCTCTTGTCACCACACATCACACGAGCCACACGCAACCCACGGGGGTGTCGCGAAGACCGGGGGCAGGTGCGACGGCCCTAGACTGGCAGGCGTGAGTACGGCCATCCGCGACCTCAGCTCGACAGAGACGATCCCGACGCCATATGAAGACCTGCTGCGTCTGGTGATGGACACCGGCACGCCCAAGGCCGATCGCACCGGGACCGGAACACGCAGTCTGTTCGGGCACCAGCTTCGCTACGACCTCGCTCAGGGTTTCCCGCTGGTCACCACCAAGAAGGTGCATCTGAAGTCGATCATCTACGAATTGCTGTGGTTTCTGCGCGGCGATTCCAACGTGCGATGGCTCCAGGACAGAGGCGTGACGATCTGGGACGAGTGGGCCGACGAGAACGGCGAACTCGGCCCCGTCTACGGCGTGCAGTGGCGGAGTTGGCCGACTCCGTCGGGTGAGCACATCGACCAGATCTCCGCGGCGCTCGAGATGCTCAAGACCAACCCCGACTCGCGACGCAACATCGTGTCTGCGTGGAACGTGGGGGAGATCCCGCAGATGGCGTTGCCGCCGTGCCACGCGTTCTTCCAGTTCTATGTTGCCGACGGCAAGTTGTCGTGTCAGCTCTATCAGCGCAGTGCGGATCTGTTCCTCGGAGTGCCGTTCAACATCGCGTCGTACGCGTTGCTCACGCACATGATGGCGCAGCAGGCCGGCCTCGACGTCGGGGAATTCGTCTGGACCGGCGGGGACTGCCACATCTACGACAACCACGTCGACCAGGTCAACCTGCAGCTCTCGCGTGAGCCGTATCCGTATCCGACGCTCCGACTGAATCCGCGCGAGTCGATCTTCGACTACGAGTTCGACGACATCGAGATCGTCGACTATCGGTCACACCCGGGAATCAAGGCGCCTGTCGCGGTCTGATCACGAGCAGCATCCGTTGTCCTTCGAACGGAGTGTTTATCGTGGCCTACTTTTCAGTGCCGACGGTATCGAAGTGTGATGTGTGTTACATCATGATTCACCGCGCGGAGATCTGATGGGCCTCACCGCACTCTGCCGGTCTCGTCGGTCGGGAGTGCCCTCGCGACCAACGGGCTGACTTTCGAAGTCGGGTCGGGAGCGGTCGGCCCGATCGGTTGGTAACTACATATGGGATCGATTCTGCGCGTCTGCGCCGCGATGGCGTCGGCGATCGGTGGCGTCATCGGAGCTGTCTGGGCGGCTGCCGTCATGACGGTGGCGAACGCGGCGACCGTCACGGCGCTCATCATGGGTGGTACCTGGAATCCGTTGGTGGACTTCGGTCCTCAAGCGCAAACCGACGAGTTCGTCGACACCTATCTCAACCTCATCGCGTCGAACTACCTCGCGCAGGCCAGTGGTGTGAACGCGGCCGACCTCAACAAGGTCGCCGTGTACACGCCGGAGGAGTTCGCGCCATTCACCGCGGGCGACCTGAGTTTCGATCGTTCTGTCGCGCTCGGAGTGGCGAATCTGAGTGCCTGTGTATCGGGTGCGAATGCGTGTCCGCGCAATCTCTCGTTCGGCACGCCCGCCGCGGGCGATCAGCTCGTCGTGTTCGGATACTCGCAGAGCACCAGGATCGCGGCGATCACCAAACGGTCGCTGATCGACTACTACTCGAGCGTCGGCTGGGCGTCGGCTCCCGACGTGTCTTTCGTTCTGGCCGCGGACGTGAACAGGCCCAACGGGGGAATCCTCGCGAGGTTCGCAGGATTGTCGATTCCGTTCCTCGGTATCAGCATGGACGGCGCGGCGCCGACGAACAGTTGCGTCGACGAGCAATGTCATTTCCGCACAACCGATATCAGCTTCCAGTACGACGGCTTCTCGGACTTCCCGTCACACCCGCTCAACGTGATCGCTGACCTGAACGCGGTTCTCGGCATCGCCTATCAGCACGGCCTCTATCCATTTGAATCACCGCTGGGCGCACCGGGCACCGTCGATCAGGGCGAGTACGGGGACACGCACTATTACCTGATTCCGGCAGAGGTTCTGCCGATCCTCGTTCCACTGGTGGGCGTGCTACCCGCGACGTGGATCACCGCGCTGGATATGCCGTTACGCACCATCGTCGAAATGGGATACAGCCGCGACATCAGTCCGGGGGAACCGCTTCCGGCGCAGTGGTTCCGGTTCTCGCCGGTGCGTGACGCCATCACCGTTGCGATCGCGATCGCGACAGGTATCGACGACGCTGTCGCGCAGAAGTCCGGCGATCCGTCCAACCGGCCACTCGGCACAACGGCAATCAACGGACCATTCGGGGTGCCGGAGTTCAGCTTCCGAGACTGGTTCGACGCCGCGCATCCCGACAGTTCAGCTGAATCCTCGCGCAGTTCGACTGTCGAGTTGTCGGCGGCTCCTGTCGCCGCTCAGGCACGATCCGCGCAGGTGAACGATTCGACCGTGGCACTTCCCGGTCAGCGCGACCCGGAGACGTCGGTGCCGCGCGCCGCCGAATCGGGCGAGGCTTCGGACAACTCGGCGGCGGGGGCCGAATCCATCAAGCCGGACACGCCGCCCTCCGGTCGTTCGGCGGCACCGCCGCGGCCTGGCAATCAACCGCAGGTGCCTTCGGAGGGCGAGTCGGCAGATCCTCCGAATGCGGGTGGCGGACCCGAGAGCGATAGCCGCCCTGTCGATGACGTGCCGAGTACCACCGACCCGGCAACAGCGCCGGCAGGCGGTACTCAGGCGACCGAAGGTGCTGCGGTACCGCATGATTCGTCACAGGTAGATCGGGGCGCGTCGACGCTCGGAGAGCCTGTCGGAGCGCGGCGGTAGTCTCTGTCCATGGCCACCGTCATCACACTCGTCTGGGCCCAAGACCGCGTCGGCGCCATCGGGCGTCAGAATGCGATTCCGTGGCGCGTTCCCGAGGACATGCGCCGGTTCCGCGAACTGACGGGCACCGACCCGGTCGTGATGGGACGAAAGACGTGGGAGTCGCTGCCCGAGCGATTTCGGCCGTTGCCGGAGCGCCGCAATGTCGTGATCACCCGCAACAGCGACTACGTCGCGCCAGGAGCCGAGATTGCGGGTTCGCTGCGTGAAGCGCTCGATCGGATCGTCGGCGCCGTCACGGTGATGGGTGGCGGGGCCATCTACGAGGCCGCGATGGAACACGCCACGCGATTGCACGTGACCGAGATCGACCTCCTCGTCGAGGGCGCCGACGCGTTCGCACCCGAGATCGACCCGTACGGGTGGGAGGTCGCGGAGACGACGTCGTGGGAGACGTCGTCGGGCGGACTTCGCTATCGATTCGTCGACTACTCGCGTCACGGCGCGACGTCGGATGTGCGTCGGGGAGCTTGATAGCCTCCGCGATGGCGTCTCCCGAGCTCACGGCCGCGCAGGCGGCCCGAATCGCCCTCACCGCACAGGGATTCGGTCCTCGACCCTTCGCGGGAACCGTGACACGCAAGCAGGTGTCGCGGATCGTCGAACGCACGCGATTGATCCAAATGGACTCGGTGAACATCGCGGTGCGAGCGCACTACCTGCCGTTGTTCTCGCGACTCGGCACCTACGACCGAACCCAGCTCGACCGCGCCGCGTGGCATCCCGGACGGGCCACTCGGATGCTCGTCGAATACTGGGCGCACGAGGCCGCGCTGATTCCGGTCGACGACTGGCCGCTGTTCGGGTGGCGGATGGAAGAGTACCGAGACGGACGGTATCTCCACACACGAGAACTCATGCGCGACAATCGGGCTCTCGCGGCAGACATTCGGGCGCTCATCGCCGAGATTGGACCGTCGACGCCGCGCCTGATCGAGAGTCATCTCGGAATCGAGCGTGAACCCAGTGCGCCCGGCGGCTGGTGGAATCGCGGCGACGTGAAGCATCTGTGCGAAGCGATGTTCGCCTCCGGTGAGTTGTCGGCTGTGCGAGACGCCAACTTCGGACGCCATTACGACCTCACCGAGCGCGTCGTCGGCGAGGTCGCGCAGCGCCGCATCGGCAGGGTCGATGCGCACAGACAGTTGGTGACGAATGCCGCTGCGGCACTTGGCGTCGCGACGGTCGCCGATCTCGCCGACTACTACCGACTCAAGCCCGCCGAGGTTCGCGGTGTCGTCGCCGAGTTGGTGGAAGACGCAGTGCTGCAACAGGTCTCGGTGCGTCACTGGAAAGACCCCGCGTTCGTGCACGCCGACACCGTGATTCCGCGTCGCATCGCCCATGCGGACGAACGGTCGGCGCTGCTGTCACCGTTTGATCCGCTGGTCTTCTTTCGTCCGCGTGCCGAACGGCTCTTCGGTTTCCGCTATCGCATCGAGATCTACGTACCCGAACACAAACGCGTACACGGCTACTACGTGCATCCCTACCTGCTCGGCGACGAGATCGTCGCACGCGTCGATCTCAAGGCCGACCGCGCCGCGGGTGTGCTCCGGGTGCCTGCGGCCCACCTCGAGGAGGGGAGTGACGCAGGCATGGTCGCCGAGCGCCTCGCAACCGACCTCGCAACGACGGCGCAGTGGCTCGGACTCGACGGCGTCGAGGTCGGTTCCCGAGGCGATCTGGCTGCCACCTTGGCTCATGCCACCGTCGGGGCTTCGGCATGACATGCTGTTCCCGGCTTTGAGACAATCCAGCAGGCATTCACCACATCGAAGAGTTCACGAGAGGTACCGATGACGGTCACGCACGACGGGCGCACCTACCAACTGGTCATGTTCGACCTCGACGACACCCTGGCACCGTCGAAGAGCCCCATGGACGATTCCATGGTCGAGGTCTTCGGCCGACTACTCGACCGCAGCATGGCGTGCATCATCTCGGGCGGCAACTTCGATCAGTTCCAGGTGCAGGTGCTCGACCGACTCGGCGACGGCGTGAATCGCGCGAACCTGCATCTGATGCCCACGAACGGCACGCAGTACGTGCGGTGGGACGGCTCCGAGTGGAAGACCGTGTACGCCGAGTACCTCACCGACGACGAGAAGCAGCGCACCCTGACCACGCTCGAGACCGGCGCGAAAGAACTCGGGCTGTGGGAGACCGAGACGTGGGGGCCGGTGCTCGAGGATCGGGGCAGCCAGATCACGTTCAGCGCATTGGGGCAGGCCGCTCCCGTCGACGCCAAGAAGGCATGGGATCCCGACGGTCGCAAGAAGGAGTCGCTGCGCGCGTACGCGGCCGAACGACTTCCCGACCTCGAGGTGCGCAGCGGCGGATCGACGTCGGTCGACGTGACCCGCAAGGGCATCGACAAGTCCTACGGCGCGCGCCGACTGATGGAGATCCTCGACCTCACCGTCGACGACATCCTCTTCTACGGCGACCGTCTCGACGAGGGCGGAAACGACCGTCCCGTGATGGAACTGGGCATCACGTCGATCAGCGTGTCCGATTGGACCGACACGCTCGCCAAGCTCACCGCGCTTCTCGACGAGTGAGCCCGGCCGGCGTGCTCACCGTCCGGTGACGTGTGGCCGATGCTCGGTGAACCCAATCATCTGCTCGATCTGAGCGGCCAGCGACACGAGCAACAACTCGCTGTTCGCCGGTCCGACGAGCTGAGCGCTCTGCGGCAGGCCCGACCGATCCACTCCGATGGGTACGGCTGCCGCGGGGTTGCCCAGTACGTTCCACGCCGCCGTGTACGACGCGGTCTCGGCTGCCGCACGTAGAAGGCCGACGAACCCGTGCCGATCGAGCTGCCCCGCCTCGACGGCGGTGGTGAGCGTGGTCGGGGTCAGCAGGATGTCGTAGTCGTCGAAGATCGTTGCGAGGAGTTCGTCTGCGAACTGCTCCGCGCGTCGCTCGGCCCATCCGGCACGGGCGTGGAGGACACGTCCGACTCGGGCGATGCGTCGAGTATTGCGCTCGAGCCGGTCCGGATGTTCCACGCGCGCAGCCTCTTCGGAGACACCCGACGCGGTTTGCACGGAGAACACCCCCGACAGGAGCGGGTAGTCGGGGTCTGATTCGACGACGTCGTGTCCCGCGTCCCGCAGTCGGTCGGCCAGCGCGCGTATCGCCGCGGCCGACTCGTCGTCGACCATGCCCGCCCGCATCGGATTGCGAAACGAAAGCCGGATCCGCAGACGGCCGGGCGGTGTGCCCGCAGCGTCGACGAATGAACCGGCCAGCTCAGTGGCATGAAATCTGTCTGTCGACGTCGCACCGGAGATCACGTCGTAGATGAGTGCGCTGTCTGCGACGGTGCGGGTCAACGGTCCCAGGGTGCCCAGCGCTCGCCACAGGTCGGGGTTGGGTGCGGTACTGACCCGACCTCGCTGCGGTTTGAGCCCGAACAGGCCGCACCAGCTCGACGGGAGGCGGATCGACCCACCTCCGTCGCCGCCAATACCTGCGGCCACCATCCCCGACGCGACCGCTGCCGCGGTGCCTCCGCTCGAGCCGGCGGGGGACCGGTCGGTGTCCCACGGATTACGAGTCCAGCCGTTCGCAGCGGTTTCGGTGAAGGGCCAGATGCCGAACTCGGGCATCCGGGTCTTGCCGATGATCACAGCGCCCGCGTCGCGCAGACGCTTCACCACCTCCGAGTCGGCCTGTGCCGGCGTCGTGACCGACGCTCCGCCGTATGCCGTGGGCACACCGCGGACGTCGTTCTCGTCCTTGATCGCGATCGGTACCCCGTGCAGCGGGCCGGCAGGGATGCCGTCGCGCAACGCGGCGTCGAGTCGATCGGCTTCGGCTCGCGCCTCGTCGTGCAGAACGGTGGAGAACGCGTTGAGCGTGGGGTCGAGGCGAGCGATCTCGGCCAAGCTGTGCTCGACGAGTTCGCGAGAGGTGACCTGGCCGTCGACGACCCAGGAGCGCTGGCTGTGAACAGAACTGAAGTGCAGATCGGGCATGCCACCCATCGTCCCCCGTCGGGCACCGGGGCGGGTGCTGAAACTCCGCAGGTGTTGCCGAGAGCTCCCTCGGACGACGGGGTGCTCGGGTCGTGAAGGTCGCGCTGATGGACAATCATGGATGCCCACTAGGTGAGAGGAGGCGGCATGTCGGACATGGTCCCGTTGAAGGTGCAGATGGTCGCCGCGACCACGTTCAACCCGCCCGAGGACGTCCCGTGGAGCACCGACGCCGACGGCGGCGAGGCGCTCGTCGAGTTCGCAGGCCGCGCTTGCTATCAGAGCTGGGACAAGCCCAATCCCCGAACCGCGACGAACGCCGGTTACCTGCGGCACATCCTCGAGGTCGGTCACCTGTCGCTACTCGAGCACGCGAACGTGACCTTCTACATCACCGGGATCTCGCGGTCGTGCACGCACGAACTGATTCGGCATCGTCACTTCTCGTATTCGCAGCTCTCGCAGCGGTTCGTCCCCGAACACGACTCGAACGTGGTCGCACCACCGGCAATCGAGGGCGACGCGCACCTCGAGGCGTTGTTCACCGAAGCCACCGACGCGAGCCGCAAGGCGTACGGCGAACTGCTCGACGCCCTGGAGGCGAAATTCGCCGACGTGCCCAACGCGATCCTGCGCCGCAAGCAGGCACGGCAGGCCGCGAGGTCGGTGCTGCCCAACGCGACCGAAACCAAGATCGTCGTCACCGGCAACTACCGTGCGTGGCGACACTTCGTCGGCATGCGCGCCACCGAACACGCCGACGTCGAGATCCGCCAGCTCGCCGTCGAATGCCTGCGTCAACTCATGGATGTCGCGCCGACCGTGTTCGGCGACTTCGAGATCGGCACGCTCGCCGACGGCACCGAGGTCGCCACATCGCCGTTCGTGCTCGAAGGCTGAGCAGCGGGCCAGGTAGTAAGACCCGCGTGGCCCGCTCGCTCGCGCTCCAGGCGCCACGGCGCTGATGTGGCCCGCTCGCTCACGCTCCCGGCGCCACGGTAGCCTTGACCACCATGAACGCAGGAGCGCAGCAGCTGCACACGCACCCCTTCGGGACCAACGTGGTGGCAATGGTGACCCCCTTCCGCGCCGACGGCTCGCTCGATCTCGACAAGGCCGCCGAACTGGCAGATCACTTGGTGTCCAAGGGATGCGACGGACTCGTCGTCTCCGGGACGACCGGCGAGTCTCCCACAACCACGCCACAGGAGAAGCTCGACCTGCTGCGCGTCGTGCTCGCAGCAGTCGGCGACCGCGCCCGCATCACGCAGGGCGCGGGAAGCTACGACACCGCAGAGAGCATCCGCTTCGCGCAGGCCTCCGAGCAGGCCGGTGCGCATGCGCTTCTCGTCGTCACCCCGTACTACTCCAAGCCGCCGCAGGCCGGGCTGCTCGCGCACTTCCGGGCCGTCGCCGATTCGACGTCGCTCCCGGTTCTGCTCTATGACATTCCGCCGCGCTCTGTCGTTCCGATCGCCAACGAGACACTCATCGCCCTCGCCGAGCACCCGCGAATCAAGGGCGTCAAGGACGCCAAGGGAGATCTGCATTCGGCGGCGGGCATCATCGCGACGACCGGACTCGAATACCTCTCCGGCGAGGACGCACTGAACCTGCCGTGGCTCTCGGTGGGGGCGACCGGATTTGTCAGCGTGATCGGACATCTTGTGCCCGACCGTCTGCGAGACATGCAGATCGCCGTCGAGAAGGGCGATCTCGTTGCGGCACGTGCGATCAACACGTCGATCCTGCCGCTGGTCAATGCGATGGGTCGCCTCGGCGGGGTGACGATGGTCAAGGCGTCGTTGCGTGTTCTGGGATTCGACGTCGGAGATCCGCGTCTGCCGCAGGTGCCCGCGACGGGCCCGCAGATCGAAGCGCTCATCACCGACCTACGTGCGGCGGGGGTGCTCGCCTGATGGCCACCCAACGTCGACGCAGCGCCTCACGCCAAGCGGGTCCTCCCACGCCGGCCGCCGAACGTCCCGAGCCGACGCCCGCGCAGAAGCAGGCACCAGCCCAGGAAGCTCCCGCCCAGCAAGCACCGGCCCAAGAAGCATCGGCACAGCAGGCGCCGGCGCAGAAGCAGGCACCAGCTCAGCAGGGTTCCAAACCATCGGGCGAACAGAACCCGGGACGCGGTCGGCGTCGCGGCAAGCATGAGCGTCGCGACGATGCGCAGGCCTCCGGCAACGGCAAGCAATCGGGGGCGCAAGGACAGGCCGGCCGTCGAGAGTCGATCCCCGTTGACCCGGCGGTCGACCGGCTCGGAACCCCGCGCAAGCTGCCGCGCGGCGGACTACGCGTGGTCGCGCTGGGCGGAATCGGCGAAATCGGCCGCAACATGACGGTTTTCGAGTACAACGGTCGGCTGCTGATCGTCGACGCGGGAGTCTTGTTCCCGGAGGACGCGCAGCCCGGCGTCGACCTCATCCTGCCCGACTTCCGCTATATCGAGGATCGCATCGACGACGTCGAGGCGGTCGTACTCACCCACGGCCACGAGGATCACATCGGCGCCGTGCCGTTCCTGCTGCGGTTGCGCAGCGACATCCCGGTCGTCGGTGCGAAGTTCACTCTCGCGCTCGTCGACGCCAAGTGCAAGGAACACCGCCTGCGGCCCAAGCTCGTCGAGGTACGTGAGGGCGATCGGCTCGATTACGGACCGTTCGACCTTGAGTTCTTCGCGGTCAACCATTCGATCCCGGACGCGCTCGCGGTTGCCATCCGCACCCCCGCGGGGCTGGTGTTGCACACCGGCGACATCAAGCTCGACCAGCTTCCACTCGACAACCGCCTCACCGACCTCGCAGGATTCAGCCGTCTCGGCGACGAGGGCGTCGACCTGTTCCTCGTCGACTCCACGAACGCCGAGGTCCCCGGATTCGTGACGCCGGAACGCCAGATCGGCTCGGTCCTCGACCAGGTCATCGGCAAGGCCAAACAGCGCGTCATCGTCGCATCGTTCGCGAGCCACGTACACCGCATCCAACAGATCATCGACGTCGCGCACGCCCACAACAGGCGCGTGACCTTCGTCGGACGGTCCATGGTGCGCAACATGCAGATCGCCCAGGACCTGGGATACCTGCACGTGCCCGACGGCGTCGTCGTCGACATGGATACCGCGGCGACGCTCCCGGATCACCGGCTCGTGTTGATCTCGACAGGTTCGCAGGGCGAGCCGCTCTCGGCGTTGTCCCGGATGGCTCGTGGCGAACACCGTCAGATCAACATCCGCGCCGACGACCTGGTCGTGCTGGCGTCGTCGTTGATCCCGGGTAACGAGAACTCGGTGTTCGCGGTGGTCAACGGACTCGCCAAGCGAGGCGCGACGGTGATCACGCAGCAGAACGCGAAGGTCCACGTCTCCGGGCATGCTTCGGCGGGCGAGTTGCTCTACCTCTACAACGCCGTGCGGCCGACCAATGCCATGCCGGTGCACGGGGAATGGCGGCATCTACGTGCCAACGCGGCTCTCGCGGTGGCGACAGGTGTGCACCCTGACCGCGTGATGCTCGCCGAGGACGGCGTCGTCGTCGACCTCGTCGACGGCCAAGCCGAGATCGTCGGACGGGTGCCCGTCGGCCACGTCTACGTCGACGGCCTGTCTGTCGGCGACGTGGGGGAGTCGACGCTGTCCGAACGCCTCGTCCTCGGGGAGGGCGGATTCATCGCGATCACGGTCGCCATCGACGCCGCCACCGGTCGTGCCGTCAGCCCTCCTGAGGTCTCCGGACGCGGGTTCTCCGACGACCCGGAAGCGCTCAAGGAAGCGGCGAGCCTGGTCGACCAGGCGCTCGATTCGCTTGCCGCAGAAGGGGTTACCGACGCGCATCGGATCGCCCAGACGATTCGACGAGTTGTCGGACGGTGGGTTGCCGACACCTATCGTCGACGCCCGATGATCGTGCCGACGGTGCTCGCGGTCGGTTCGTAGCTCCTGTGGGCGGTCTCACGTCCAGCCGAGAGGTGCCAGTCGTTATGCTCACTCCGGCCCGCGATTTCGCGGGTAAGCGACGGGGCGTGGTGTCTCGTTGTGAGCTGAGATGACGCCCCGAAAGGCCAGCCCCGAAGTGACTTCGAATACGCGTAGCGACGCCCGGTCGCGTGCCACAGCCGCAGCCAGGAAGATCACGATCGCCGCAACGGTGCTGAGCACCACGCTGATCCCGATCGGCGTCGCGACGGCAGCGCAGGCGCACGCCGCTCCCGCTGCGATCACCGCGCACGCCGCCCCGGCGCCGCTGGCCATCTCGGTGCCCGGTGTCCAGAACGCCCGCACCTTCGCGAACTACACGACGCACAGCGGAATGCGCATCTCCGACAAGGTGATTCGCAGCGCCAATCTCAGTGGGCTCACTCCCGCCGGGGTCGGTGTCCTCCAGCGACACGGCCTGCGCTCGATCATCGATCTGCGCACTCAGCTCGAGTCGACGGTGCAGCCCGACAGAGTGGTTCCCGGTGCCACGCGACGCAGTTTCGACGTCCTCGGTGCGGTCCCGGCGTCGTACCTCGTCGACCTGCCCAGCGCCTACCGCGCCTTTGTCACCGACGCGCACGCACGCGAGGCGTTCCGCGCGTCGCTGCTCGACATCAAGAACACCGTCGGTGCAGGCGGATCGGTGCTGTTCCATTGCAGCGCAGGCAAGGACCGCACGGGGTGGCTCTCGGCGGTCCTGCTCACCGTTCTCGGCGTCGATCGCCAGGTCGTCGACGCCGACTTCCTCGCCAGCAACTCGTTCCGCCACGCATCGCCCACCGATCCGCTCAACGGTGTGAACATCGGATTGCTCAACGCCGCATTCGCAGCGGCAGACAAGACGTACGGCAGCTTCGAGAACTACGTCCACAAGGGACTTCGGCTCTCCGACTCGGACATCGCAGGACTCAAGAAGGCGTTGCTGCTGCCGTCGATCTGAACAGCGTTCCGCGCGGGCTGGCTAGGGTGGGGTCGTGAGCCTTGCACAGTCGGAACGCGCGGAGTTGGCCGCGACGCTACGGACCGTCGGACCCGATGCGCCCACGATGTGTGGCGACTGGGATGCCCGCGACCTCGCGGCGCACCTGGTGATCCGTGAGCGTCGACCCGACGCAGCGCTCGGAATCGTCGTGAGTCCCTTGGCCGGGCACACCGAGAAGGTGCAGGCGCAGACCGCTGCCCACCCGTGGCCCGACCTCGTCGAGGAGGTTGCCGACGGCCCGCCGTGGTATTCGATGTTCCGCCTTGTCGACAGGTGGGCCAATCTCGCCGAGATGTTCATCCACCACGAGGACGTACTGCGCGGTGGCGCGGATCCGGACGGACCGTGGACTCCACGCGAACTGAGCGCTGAGATGACGCAGGCACTGCGTACCCCGCTGAAGGGTATGGGGAAGCTCACGCTGCGGTCGATGCCTGCTCAGCTCACGCTCGCGACACCGGACGGCGAGAACGTGCTGGTCGCGGGGTCGGGTGAACCGGTAACGGCCACGGGGACCGTCGGCGAGTTGCTTCTGTTCGCCTACGGCCGCGCACCTGTGGCGATCACATGGTCCGGCGACCCCGATGCGATCGCGGCGGTGTTGGCAACCACCCGCTCCGTGTGAATTTCCCAGTGTGAATCTCCCCGTACGAATCAGCTGATTCGGGCGTTGAACTGCGGGTTCGCGAAAGTTCCAGCAACGCTCGAGTCGGGCACGGGTTACGAATTCGACACACAGTTGTGTTGCCTGTGTTGTGTATGTGACTCAGGTGATGGGTGACCACTAGTCTGTCCGTATGGCTTCGAAGGCAGGCACGAGTTCGGCCGCGGCCGCGTCACGCGCAAGCGGTGGACAGCGCGCAGCGGCGGGACGGGGTGCAACGGGGGGACGGGCGTCGAGCCGTCAGCAGAGCACGGGCGGACGGCGACCCGCGGCAGGGTCGGGGAGTCGTGCCGCAGGGTCGCGCACCAGCGGTACCGGACGCACACGCACAGCGTCGACGTCGTCGACCAGCTCGCAGGGTTCGGGGCGAAAGCAGAGTTCAGGCCGTCAGCAACCGGTCCGTAAGCAACAATCCGCCGATATCAGTCGACGCTCCGCGGGAGCCGTCGTCGGTCGGGGAGTGGGCCGCGGTCTCGGGGGTGCGTGGTCGCTGCTCGCGCGGGGGGTCGGTTCTGTCGCACGTGCGGGCGGTGGGCACTCGACGTCGGCGTCGGTGGTCGACGAGGACCTCCGCGACGTCGACGACGACTACTTGACCGCCGATGACGCCGACGGTTTCGAGGGTCGGGCCGATCGGCACGCCATCGGCGCGCAGGGCCATTCGCATCGGCGCGACGGGATCGGGCTGGCGCTGCTTGCCCTGGCTCTCCTCGTCTCTGTTGGTGTCTGGCTCGGGGCGGCCGGTCCGGTCGGCGCGTTCATCGACGCTCTGGTGCGGGCCATTGTCGGAACCGCTGCGCTGTTGGTGCCCGTCGCGCTCGCCGCAGGTGCGGTAGTGCTGATGCGACGGGGCCCGAACCCCGAGAAGCGCGCAAGATACATAGGTGGCGCGTTGCTGATCGTGTTGCCGCTGCTCGGTCTGATGCACCTGGTGGCCGGGGCACCCGAAGACCTTCCCGGCCGCTCACATGCGGGCGGGTTCGTCGGCTACGTCGTCGGGACGCCGCTCACCGCGGGTGTGACGGCGTGGGTGTCGGTGCCGATCCTGGTGTTGTGCATCGCTTTCGGCGTCCTGATCCTCTCCGGTCGCACGATCCGCGAGGTGGTCGACGCTGCCGCGGGCTGGCTCGGCTTGGGCGGCGGGCACGTCGTCGACGACGAACTCCCGTGGGACGACGACGTCGACGATGAAGCCTATGACGACGACTTGGTCGACGCCGACGACGACTTCGAGGACGAGAACCGGAGCGGCTCCTACGCCACCAGTGGATGGTCTCGGTCGGCTGCAGGTGGCCGCTCCGACGACCCGTACGAGAACTACCCGCCCGACGACGACTCGACGGCGCGCCCTCGTCGACGCAGCACGCGCTCGGATCGACGCAGCGCACCCATCGCTGTGCCGACACCGACCGTCGACGTTGCCGACCTGCCGACCGACAACTTCGACGACATGCTGACCGAACCCGTCGTCGACGAGGTCACCGAGCAGATCGCGCGGCCCGCCGCCAGAACCCGCAAACGTGCGGGCGACATTGCCAAGGCGCGAAGTCGCGAGACGACTGCGTCCACGAAGCCGGCAGCACCGGAGCCGGTCGTCGACCCCGACGCCGACTCGGACGCGCTCGTCGTCGCCGAGGTCGAAGGCGATTACCGCCTGCCTCCGGCCACATTGCTCGTCGATGGTGATCCGCCCAAGCGCGGTAGCCAGACCAACGACGACATGATCGATCGCATCACCGGGGTGCTCGAGCAGTTCAAGATCGACGCGGCGGTCACGGGGTACACCCGCGGACCGACCGTCACGCGATACGAGGTCGAGCTCGGTCCCGGTGTGAAGGTCGAGAAGATCACCGCACTGCAGCGCAACATCGCGTACGCGGTGGCCACCGACAACGTTCGGCTGCTCGCGCCCATCCCGGGTAAATCCGCCGTGGGTATCGAGGTGCCCAACTCCGATCGGGAGATGGTGCGTCTGGCAGACGTCCTCAAGTCGCCGTCGACCCGCAAGGACTCGCATCCGCTGGTGATCGGTCTCGGCAAAGACATCGAGGGCGATTTCGTCAGCGCCAACCTCGCGAAGATGCCGCACCTGCTGGTAGCGGGTTCGACGGGTTCCGGTAAGTCGAGCTTCGTGAACTCGATGCTCGTGTCGCTGCTTACGCGCGCCACTCCCGAGCAGGTGCGAATGATCCTCATCGACCCGAAGATGGTGGAACTCACGCCGTACGAGGGCATCCCGCACCTGATCACGCCGATCATCACGCAGCCCAAGAAGGCGGCGGCCGCCCTCGCCTGGCTCGTCGAGGAGATGGAGCAGCGCTACCAGGACATGAAGGCGTCGCGGGTGCGCCACATCGACGACTTCAACAGCAAGGTGGCCTCGGGAGAAATCACCACGCCACTGGGCTCCGAGCGCGTCTACAAGCCGTACCCCTACATTCTCGCCATCGTCGACGAGCTCGCCGACCTGATGATGACCGCCCCCCGCGACGTCGAGGACGCGATCGTCCGCATCACGCAGAAGGCACGTGCGGCCGGTATCCACCTAGTGTTGGCGACGCAGCGGCCGTCCGTCGACGTCGTCACCGGTCTGATCAAGACCAACGTGCCGTCGCGATTGGCGTTCGCGACGTCGTCGCTGACCGACTCCCGCGTCATCCTCGACCAGCCCGGCGCAGAGAAGCTCATCGGCATGGGCGACGGACTGTTCCTTCCGATGGGCGCGAACAAGCCTGTCCGTATGCAGGGAGCGTTCATCACCGACGAGGAGATCGCCGCCGTCGTCGACTACACGCGTGAGCAGGCCGATCCCGAGTACACCGAGGGCGTGACAACAGCCAAGGCCGGAGACAAGAAGGACATCGACGGCGATATCGGCAATGATCTCGACGATCTGTTGCAGGCCATCGAGCTCGTGGTGTCGAGCCAGTTCGGCTCGACGTCGATGCTGCAGCGCAAGTTGCGTGTCGGGTTCGCCAAGGCAGGACGACTGATGGACCTGATGGAGACGCGCGGCGTTGTGGGCCCGAGCGAAGGGTCGAAGGCGCGTGAGGTGCTGGTGAAGCCGGACGATCTGGCAGGGGTCATCGCATCGATCACCGGCGGTGGCGACACGGACAGTAGCCCCGAATAGCCGATTCGGGCATAACGGATGAACCGGATCGCCCTCGGTTTCATTTGACTGTTAAAGTGGTCGGCAGATCGAAGAGGGGAGTATCCCCAACCTCGCAGACTGTCCGTCAATACGGTCGGGAGGTCGACGATGCGGATCATCGCTCGACACCCCCGGCCCGGGTAGCTGGTCCGGAAATGTCGCTGCCCGTGATGAGGCGGCGCCGGGCGGGAGAGACCTCTGGCATCGCAACAATTCTGTGCTGCGCGCTGGAGGTTAGATCTTTCTATGAATGTTTCGCCCACCGTCTGGGCGATCACCTGTGTGGTGATCCTCGGCCTCTTCGTCTTCGACTTCTTTGCACACGTCCGTGTTCCACACGCCCCCTCGCTCCGCGAGTCCGGAATGTGGTCGGCGATCTACATCTCGATCGCCGTCATCTTCGGTCTGTTCGTCTGGTGGCAGTGGGGCGGAACCTACGGCGGTGAGTACTTCGCGGGCTACGTCACCGAGAAGGCGCTGTCCGTCGACAATCTCTTCGTGTTCGTGATCATCATGAGCAAGTTCGCGGTGCCACGGGAGTACCAGCAAAAGGTACTTCTTCTCGGCATTGTGATGGCGCTGGTGATGCGTGGCGCCTTCATCGCTGTCGGTGCCGCCGCGATCAACGCATACAGCTGGGTGTTCTACCTCTTCGGCGCGTTCCTCATCTTCACGGCGATCAAGCTGCTCCGCGAGAGCGACGACCCCGTCGAGCATGAGGAGGAGCGCGAGACGAGGCTCGAGCGTTTCCTCAAGAAGCGCTTGCGCACCAGCGACGAGTACGACGGCGACAAGCTCTTCACCAAAATCAACGGCAAGCGGTGGGCGACGCCCATGCTGCTCGTCCTGATCGTCATCGGTTTCACCGACGTCTTGTTCGCGCTCGACTCGATTCCCGCGATCTACGGCCTCACGCAGGAGCCGTACCTGGTGTTCACCGCGAATGCGTTCGCGTTGATGGGCCTTCGCCAGCTGTACTTCCTGCTCGGCGGGCTACTCGACCGCCTGGTGTTCCTGTCCTACGGTCTCTCGTTCATCCTCGGCTTCATCGGCGTGAAGCTCGTGCTGCACGCACTCCACGAGAACACGCTGCCGTTCATCAACGGCGGCGAGCACGTCGCGGTACCGGAGATCTCGACGGTGGTGTCGCTGTCGGTCATCCTCGCGACACTCGTGATCACCACGGTGGCGAGCCTGCTCTGGTCCAAGCGCAAGGGCGCGTCGACGAGCGAACCGGCGGTCCGACACGACGAATAGCGCCGAGGTGTCGCCCAGGTGTGCGGCGTCCCGAGCTATTCGGCGAAGGGGCCGTACACCTGGGTCCATTCGACGACCCGCACGCCGTCGATGGCCTGGTGCGCGTTGAACGGATCGTTGGCGATGAACGCCTCTGCCTCGTCGAGGTCGGTGCCGCGGATGAGGATCAGCGCTCCCGAGCCGTCGGGGTAGGGGCCGGTCATCAGCACGTTGCCGGCCTTGAACTCTTCGGCCAACCACTCACGGTGCAGCGGCCGGTGCTGGTCTCGCACGGCCGCCTTGGCGGGACCGTAGGTGTAGTGGACTGCGAAGATCGCCACGATGTCGCTCCTTGTGTCTGGTTGGTGTCGAGTGGGTGAATGTGTAGTCGGTGACCGGTGCTCGGTCGGTTACGGCGTCTGCTCGGTCGAATTCTTGTCGAGGTGGGCGAGCATGCGTGTGTTGCCGAGGGTGTTCGGCTTGACGTAGCTCAGGTCGAGGAACTCGGCGACGCCGGTGTCGTACGAGCGGCACATTTCTTCGTAGACCTCGCGGGTGACGGGGGTGCCCTCGATTTCGCGAAAGCCATGCCTACCGAAGAACGCGGTCTCAAAGGTCAGCACGAACACCCGGGAGAGTTGGAGTTCCCGGGCAACCGACATGAGCTGTCCCACCAGGAGGTGCCCGATCCCGCGACCGGAGAAGCGGGTGTCGACCGCGACGGTACGTACCTCGCCCAGATCGGCCCAGAGGACGTGCAGCGCGCCGCAACCCACCACGACGCCGTCGACCTCGGCCACCCAGAACTCCTGGACCGCCTCGTACAGCGTGACGAGGTTCTTTTCGAGCAGGATTCTGCCCGCGTAGAGGTCGATGAGCTCCTTGATGCGGGGCACGTCGGACGTGCGGGCGCGTCGAATGAGGGGCACCGTTTCCTGTTCGGCAGTGGGCACGGCATCTGAGCCTAGTCGCGACAGATACGCTAAAGGGGTGCGGACTCCCGATCACATCACCGACCCGGTCGATCCGGTGCCGGTGGTCAACATCGCCAATGCGCTGACGGTGTTCCGCATTCTGCTGGTTCCCGTGTTCGTCGCGGTGCTCTTCATCGATGGCGGGCACGACACCGTGTGGCGGATCGTCGCCGCGGTCATCTTCGCGGGTGCCGCGTTCACCGACAGGGTCGACGGCAGGCTCGCCCGCGAACGCGGACTCGTGACGGACTTCGGGAAGATGGCAGATCCGATCGCCGACAAGGCGCTGATCGGTGCCGCACTCATCGGCCTGTCCATCCTGGGCGATCTGAGCTGGTGGGTAACCGGCATCATTCTGGTCCGTGAGTTGTGGGTGACGCTTCTACGCTTCTGGGTGATCCGGTATGCGGTGATTCCGGCCAGTCGGGGCGGCAAGTTGAAAACGTTGCTGCAGTCGGTCGGTATCGGGCTCCTGGTGCTTCCGTTGAACGGTGTATGGCACACGATCGCGATGGTGATCATGTGGGCCGCTGTCGTGGTGACCGTCGTGACGGGCGTCGACTACACCTGGCAGGCGCTGCGTGTGCGCGTCCGGGCCGCTCGGTCGGATTCGACGACCGGTTCGCTACGCAAGGCTCCTGATTCCCGCAAGGCTCCTGATTCCCGCAAGACCTCTGACGATCGCAAGACCTCTGACGCACGCAAGGCTCCTGACGTCATTCGTCCTTCGCCGCGCCGCCATTCCGACACCGTGTGATCTGGCGCGGGCCAAGGGTTGGCGCCGCGACGCGCGGACGAACGGCGTACGGCGACTGTCGGAACTTTGGACTAGTGTCGTGCAGACACACGGGGGACGGTGTGCGAAGTTCGGGATTCGAAGGTTCGGGAACGTATCGGCTGTCTCCGGCGTTGAAGCCGAACGGACACGAGAGACAGAACACGACACAGACACCGAGAGGAGACTCGATGGCGATGCTCTTGCGCGAGGCGCTTGGCGACAGCTTGCGCCGGGTGCGTACCCAGCAAGGCCGAACGCTGCGCGAAGTATCCACCAATGCACGGGTCAGTCTGGGATATCTGTCCGAGGTGGAACGCGGCCAGAAAGAGGCGTCGAGCGAACTGCTCGCCTCGATCTGTGATGCTCTCGACGTCGAGATCGCCGATCTGCTTCTCGACGTCGGCACGGCCATGCGACCCGAGGCAGCCGACGCCGATGGGATGGCACTGGCGGGCGAATCGGGTCTCGGTTCCCCGAAGGTCGTCATCCCATCGCCCGACGCCCACCGGACCACTGCGCTTGCCGCTGCCTGACAAGTGCCTGTTTGTCGGTCGGTAGGCGCTAGATTGGATTCAGCACCAACGACAGACCCCTCGAATCGGCAAAACCACCCGAATCGACAAGACCCGTCGAATCGGTAACCTGGCGAATCGGTAAAGCCGGCGAATCGATAAGACCTGTCGGACCGAGGTTCGACGACCGCTGAATGGAGTTGACGAAGAGCATGGCGAATCCGTTCGTGAAGCTGTGGCGCTACCTGATGGCAGCAGGCAACGCGAAGATCGACGAAAACGCGGATCCGAAGATCCAGATCCAGCAGGCGATCGAAGACGCTCAGCGTCAGCACCAGGCGCTGTCGCAGCAGGCGGCAGCGGTCATCGGCAACCAGCGTCAGCTCGAGATGAAGCTCAACCGGCAGCTCGAGGAGATCGAGAAGCTCCAGGCGAATACCCGCCAGGCGCTGACTCTTTCCGATCAGGCGACCGCGGCGGGCGATACGCAGAAGGCCCAGGAGTACACGAACGCTGCTGAGGCATTCGCCGCGCAGCTCGTCACTGCGGAGCAGAGCGTCGAAGACCTCAAGGCCCTCCACGATCAGTCGCTGCAGGCCGCGGAGCAGGCAAAGCACGCAGTCGAACGCAACGCGATGATCCTGCAGCAGAAGCTCGCCGAGCGGTCGAAGCTCCTCAGCCAGCTCGAGCAGGCCAAGATGCAGGAGCAGGTGTCGGCGTCGCTCAATCAGATGAGCGAACTGTCGGTCCCCGGAAACACCCCGAACCTCGATCAGGTGCGCGACAAGATCGAACGCCGCTACGCCAACGCCCTGGGCTCAGCCGAGCTGGCAAAGAACAGCGTTCAGGGGCGCATGCAGGAAGTGCAGCAGGCCAGCGTTCAAATGGCAGGCCATTCTCGCCTCGAGCAGATCAGGGCCAGCATGAACGGCGGAGCGCTGCCGTCCGGCGGTACCGCGGCCCAGCCCGCCCAGAACGCGGCTCCTGCCCAGCAACCGACGCAGCCCGCGACCGAGCCCCCCACCAGCAACTGACGGGTTCACCGCCCCGAGTCGGGATCGTTGCCGGACCAGATGCCGGTCACGCCTTTCCTGCGTTCGCTCTCGCTGAGCGCTGCCGCGACATCGGCTGGGAAGCCACGGTGTTCACCGGCACGCAGTGGTACGCCGCGGCCGGCAGGCGGGATATCGACATCGCGGAGCTCCCGGAACTGCGACCAGACGACTCCGACGACGACCTCGACGCGGGGGAGAAGCTGAGCGGACGGGCAGCGCGGATGGCCGTTCGTCTCGCACCTGTGTTGGCGAGCCGACGGATCGACCTTGTGGTCTCAGATGTCATCACGGTCGCCGGGTCGTGGGCCGCGGAGCTGACCGGGCTACCGTTCGTCGAACTGTCGCCGCACCCGCTGTATGCGCCGTCGAAGGGTCTGCCGCCGGTCGGCGCAGGTCTGACGCCCGGCCGCGGGTTCCGTGGTCGGTTACGCGATACTGCGATGCGCGCCGCGAGCAATCGTTCCGTCGCACTCGGCGTACGTCAGCGCGCTGCAGCTCGCCGCGGCATCGGGCTCGGCGATCACGGACCGGCGCCTGCCGCCCGACTGATCGCGACTCTTCCCGCGTTGGAAGTCTGGCGCCCGGACTGGCCACGCGATACACATCTGGTCGGTCCGCTGCTCTGGGAGCCGACCGACCGCATCTTCGAGCGGCCGTCGGGCGACGGGCCGCTCATCGTCGTGGCGCCGTCGACCGCGGTCACCGGTTGCGAGGGTCTACTCGACGAGACGCTCGGTGCACTCGGCGCGATCTCGTCACGTACGCCGGTACGGGCGGTGATCTCCTCCCTCGACCCACCTCCGTCGGACACACTCGCGCGCGCAGGGGCCGCGACGGTGAGCTTCGGACTCGGTCGCCAGGACGAGTTGCTGGCCGATGCGGATCTCGTGGTCTGCGGTGGTGGACATGGGATGCTCGCGAAGTCGTTGTTGGCCGGTGTCCCGGTCGTTGTCGTCCCCGGCGGTGGCGATCAGTGGGAACTGGCAAATCGGGTCAGCAGGCAGGGCAGTGGTGTGCTTGTTCGGCCCGCTGACGCGACGGCGATTGCGGAGGCGATCGAGGCGGTGCTGTGCGATCCGAGCCACGCCGCTGCTGCTGCCCGAGCTCGAGAGTCGGCGAACGCGGTGACCGACCCGACCGACGTGCTGCGCGACGTGCTCGCATCGGCGGGAACGTAGGCTGGCCGAGTGCGTCTCACGGAGTTCACGGAACTGATGACAACACAGTTCGGGGTGTCGTCGGCTGATGCGATCCTGGCCGATCACGTGCTCATCGAGTTCGGTGGCCGGACCGGGGCGCAAGCCATAGAGGACGGCGTCGATCCCCGTGACATCTGGGTGGCGATCTGTCGTGACTTCGACGTTCCGCGCTCGCTGTGGTGATGGGCCACGAAGTGAGTCCGGGGCCGAGGAGTCACACGGTCCAGTCGCGGGTGTAGCGCAGGCCATTGGCATTCGCGTAGCCGGCGATCCACATTCCGGCCGATTTTCGCTGTTGTCGCGGCGTGGCCTGTTCGGTGGTGCGAATCGACCTCTGCCCGCGTGTCGCGCTTGCCGTCGAACACTTGTTCGCGCCATGCTGTATTCAGTGGAACCACAGCGACCCCGGATGCGTCAGAGATTCTGTCAGAACCGTTTTGTCAGACCCGGTTTTGTCAGACCCACCGACTAGCGTCCAACGCAACATGAAACGAACAACGGCCTCGAAGACAACACGTTCAGCGCGCAGCACGCAGGACGGCACAGACAAACCTCAACCATCCCGAACAAGGAGAGATCCCATGGCAGCAGCTCCCCAGGACCGCGAGAAGGCTCTCGACCTCGCGCTGGCCCAGATCGACAAGAACTTCGGCAAGGGTTCTGTGATGCGCCTCGGTGAGGAGAGCAGGCAGCCGATCGAGGTGATCCCGACCGGGTCCATCGCACTCGACGTCGCGCTCGGTATCGGCGGTCTGCCTCGTGGCCGCGTCGTGGAGATCTACGGCCCTGAGTCGTCGGGTAAGACGACGGTCGCTCTCCACGCGGTGGCCAACGCGCAGGCTGCGGGCGGCATCGCCGCATTCATCGACGCCGAGCATGCCCTCGATCCCGACTATGCGGCCAGGCTCGGTGTCGATACCGATGCACTGCTGGTCTCTCAGCCCGACACCGGTGAGCAGGCTCTGGAGATCGCCGACATGCTGATCCGTTCCGGCGCTCTCGACATCCTGGTCATCGACTCGGTGGCCGCGCTGGTGCCCCGCGCCGAGATCGAGGGCGAAATGGGCGACAGCCACGTCGGTCTGCAGGCTCGCCTGATGAGCCAGGCGCTGCGCAAGATGACGTCGGCGTTGAGCAGTTCCAAGACCACCGCGATCTTCATCAACCAGCTCCGCGAGAAGATCGGTGTGATGTTCGGGTCACCCGAGACCACCACGGGCGGCAAGGCACTGAAGTTCTACTCGTCGGTCCGACTCGACGTACGTCGTATCGAGACCCTCAAGGACGGCACCGACGCCGTGGGTAACCGCACCCGCGTCAAGGTGGTCAAGAACAAGGTCGCACCGCCGTTCAAGCAGGCCGAGTTCGACATCCTCTACGGCCAGGGCATCTCCAAGGAGGGCTCACTCATCGACATGGGTGTGGCCGAGGGATTCATCCGCAAGTCCGGCTCGTGGTTCACCTACGAGGGTGATCAGCTCGGACAGGGCAAGGAGAACGCTCGAAAGTTCTTGTTGGAGAACACCGACATCCGCGACGAGGTCGAGAAGAAGATCAAGGAGAAGCTGGGTATCGGTGCGGTCGTCGACGCCGACGACATCGCGCCCGCGCCGGTGGAATTCTGATCTGCGCGCATCGCCGATGAGTTCACCCCATGACCCCGGGGAGCCGAGTGAGTCCACGACGGAGAGGAACGGCCCGTCCGCGTGGGATGTAGCACTCCGGCTCCTCGGGGTTCGTGCTCGCAGCCGTTCTGAGATGGCTCAGCGTCTGGCGCGCAGAGGATTCGATGCCGACACCGTCGACGAGGTGATGACTCGCCTCGACGCCCACAATCTGCTCGATGACGAGGAGTTCGCCGCCGAGTGGGTGCAGTCACGCCACACCTACTCGGGGCGAGGGCGCGTCGCGCTGCGGCACGAACTCGCCGCCAAGGGAGTCGACGTCGCGATCGTGCAGCGAGCGCTCGACGAGATCGATCCCGACGACGAACGCGCCGCGGCCCGCAACCTGGTCGACCGCAAGCTCACACCGACTGTGACCGAGCAGCTTGTCCACGCCGCGGAAACCAACGACAGATCAGTGCGCGACAAGCACTTTCGACGCCTCGTCGGCATGCTCGTCCGACGCGGCTACCCGCAATCCATGGCGATCGACGTCGTCGGCGGGGCGATCGACGAGATCACCTCCGCCGACTGACGTCAGGCCCGTGGCTTGGGCGAGGGCACCGGCATGTTCTCCATGGCCGCCTGGTCGACCTGATCGGCGGGCGGCACGTCGTCGGTGTTACCGCCGCGACCTTGCCGCAGCCTTCGCTCGATGTATGTCGCCAACGACGACAGCGCGAAGTTGATGATGATCAGGATGATGGCGATCACGATGAGAACCGGAATGTAGTTGCCGTACCGGGCCGCGGACAGCTGCGCCATGTGAATGATCTCGGAGTAGCCGATGACATAACCGAGCGCGGTGTCCTTGAGGGCCACGACCATCTGCGAGATGATCGCAGGCATCATCGCTGTGACGGCCTGCGGGAGCAGAACCGACAGCATCATCTGTGTCTTGCGCATACCGAGCGCCTTGGCCGCCTCGGTCTGCCCCGTGGGCAGCGACTTGATGCCCGAGCGCAGGATTTCCGCCATCACCGAGCCGTTGTAGAGCGTCAGGCCGCAGACCACTGCCGCAAAAGCCAGCTGTGACGACGGCACCACTCCGTACTGGGCGAAGAAGAACCAGAGGAACAGCATCAGGATCAGCACGGGAATCGCGCGGAACACCTCGACCAGCACGGTGCACACCCCGCGTACCCAGGCGTGATCCGACAGACGTCCGATGCCGAGAATGGAACCGAGGATCAGTGCGAGCACGATCGAGAGCGCTGCCGCGACAAGGGTGCGCCACAGACCGGGAAGGATGTAGCCGGTCCAGGTGCTCCACGTGACGAACGGCTTCCACTTCTCGGCGGTGAACTGGTCGTTGCCTGCGAATATCGCGATCACGTACGCGAAGATCGCGACGAGAATCGCGATGAACACGACGGCCACGATCGCGTTGCGTACGCGCGCACGGGGTCCGGGAGCGTCGTAGAGGACGGTTGCCTTGTCGCTCATCGCTTGACCGCCCATCGCTTTGCGAGCCAACCGAAGACGGCGCCCTCACTGAGTGTGATGATCATGAATCCGACGGCGATCACCGCGAAGATGACCAGTAGTTGGTCGGCAAAGGACTCGATCTCCGTTTTCATCAGTGCCGCGGCTTCGGCGACGCCGATCACGGAGGCGATGGTGGTGTTCTTGGTGAGTGCGATGAGCACGCTGCCCATCGGGCCGATCGTCGCTCGGATCGCCTGCGGGAGCACGATGATGCCGAACACCTGGGTGAAGGAGAGCCCGAGCGACCGTGCGGCCTCGGCCTGCCCGAGTGGGACGGTGTTGAAACCGGAGCGCAGCGTCTCGCAGACGAACGTCGACGTATAGACGATGAATGCGAGGACGGCGAGCCAGAAGTTGTTGGTCTTGATGGTCGACGAGAACGTCAGCCCGAGATTCTGATACAGCCCGATCGCGGCGAACAGCACGATCAGGGTCAGCGGCGTGTTGCGCACGATGTTGACGTATGTGGTTCCGAAGCCGCGCATCACAGGCACGGGGGAGACCCGCATTCCGGCCAGGATGGTCCCCCAGATGAGGGAGCCGATCGCCGACCAGAACGTCAATTGGATCGTCACCCAGAACGCGGGCCACAACTGCGGCCCCATGTCTTCCCAGAGTTCACTCACGACTGGTCACCTCCTCACTTCAGGCCCGCGGGGCACGGTGTGGACTTCGATTCGAGGAATGCGAGGTCGCCGGGCTTCGGTGTGAACGCAAACTTCGATCCCGGCTTCTCGGCGCGCTGCTCGATCTGGTTGACGTAGTCGTCGCCGAGGCTTTCGCGCAGTGCGCTGATCCACGGTGACGGACCGTTGTCGGCGCTTGGCTTCAGCATGGAGTCGAGGGCTTCGTTCACCTTGTTGACCGACTCCGAGTCGCCCTTGGCCAAACCGATCCCGTAGCGCTCGGTGGAGAACGGCGTTCCCGCCGCCTTCAGAGCTTTCTTGACGCACGCGTCCTTGAGATAGGTCATCTCCACAAGACGGAATTCGCCCTTCCAGAAGTTGGAGTAGCCCGCGAGGATCGATTCGTCTGTGGTCAGTGCGTCGACCTTGCCCCGACGTAGCGCCTCGACGCATGCGGAGTACGAATCGTATTCCTGCAGTTCGATATTCGGCAGTTGTGCCTTGACATTCTGGGCTGACGTCGACCCGGTGACCGAGCACAGTTTCTTGCCCTTGCCGAGGTCGGGGAGATTCTGGATCGACTCGTCGGACTTGCGCACCATGAGTCCCTGATAGGTGATCAGGTACGGGCCGCCGAAGTCGACCTTCTTGGCGCGGTTCTCGTTGATCGAATAGGTGGCGGCGATCATGTCGACCTCGCCGTGCTCGATCATGGCCTCGCGTCGAGCCGACGGTGTCTCGCGCCACGAGATCTTCGGGTGGGGCACTCCGAGCGAGTCGGCGATGTGATTGACGACGTACTCGGAGACGGCGGGGTCGAACCCGCTCATGGACTTGTCCGGGTTGTAGATGCCCAGCCCCGGCTGGTCGAACTTGGTGCCGAGTACCACCTCGCCGCTGCGGATCGAGTCGAGCAGGTTCTTCGGCTCGGTACTTCCGCAGCCCGCGAGGAGCGAGACGAACAGCGCACAGACGGGGAGAAATACCGTGAGCGCCATGGTTCGTCGGCGCGACCGTTTCCTCGCAGCAGGGGTGTCGACAGCTAGGTGCCCGGAGGCACGCCGACGCGTCGTCGGCGACGTGTCGGCCATGTCAGTGGCCCAAGATCTTGCCGAGGAAGTCCCTGGCGCGTTCGGACTGTGGACTGTCGAAGAAGCTGTCCGGATCGGTGTCCTCGACGATCGCGCCGTCGGCCATGAAGATCACGCGGTCGGCCGCCTTGCGGGCGAAGCCCATCTCGTGGGTCACCACGAGCATCGTCATGCCCTCCTTGGCCAACGAGACCATGACGTCGAGCACCTCGTTGACCATCTCCGGGTCGAGGGCCGAGGTCGGCTCGTCGAACAGCATCACCTTCGGTTCCATGGCGAGTGCGCGTGCGATGGCGACGCGCTGTTGCTGACCACCGGAAAGCTGCGCGGGGTACTTGTCCTTCTGGCTGGCGATGCCGACGCGTTCGAGGAGCTCGAGCGCGCGCTTCTCGGCGTCGGCCTTGTTCTTCTTACGGACTTTGGTCGGCGCGAGCGTGACGTTTTGGAGAATTGTCTTGTGCGCGAACAGGTTGAACGACTGGAAGACCATTCCGACGTCGGCGCGCAGAGTGGCGAGGTCGCGGCCCTCCTCGGGAAGTAACCGTCCCTCGACGAGGATCTCGCCGGAATCGATGGGTTCGAGCCGGTTGATCGTGCGGCACAACGTCGACTTGCCCGAGCCGGACGGGCCGAGGACGACGACGACCTGTCCGGCGGGGACCTCGAGGTCGATGTCCTTGAGGACGTGCAGCTCGCCGAAGTGCTTCTGCACGTTCTTGAGCACGATCATGTTGGTTCCGGTGGCGGGAGCCGGGGTCGCGGGTCCGACCGCCGAACCCCCTGTCGGTGAATCGGTCATAACCGTCGACACTAATGCCGACAACCCTTACAGGCGCGCTGAATGAGAACCTCGGCGTTGCGCGTGTGGTGACCGTGAAGGCGATTTGCACCGGCACCGTACCCTGGATCCAGTGAGTACGGAGTTGTCGGAGCGGCATGAGCTGCCGCGATCGGGGCGCAGCTATCAGGTGCGTACCTATGGCTGCCAGATGAACGTGCATGATTCCGAGCGCATCGCGGGTCTTCTCGAAGATGCCGGATATGTGCGCGCCGACGACGACGGCGATGCCGATCTCGTCGTGTTCAACACCTGCGCGATCCGCGAGAACGCCGACAACAAGCTCTACGGCAACCTCTCGCACCTCGCGCCGGTGAAGACGCAACGACCGGGGATGCAGATTGCGGTCGGCGGATGTCTCGCGCAGAAGGACAAGGACACGGTCTTGCGCAAGGCGCCGTGGGTCGACGTCGTGTTCGGTACGCACAACATCGGTTCGCTGCCTGCACTCCTCGATCGCGCCCGGCACAACGAGGAGGCGCAGGTCGAGATCCTCGACTCACTCGAAGCCTTCCCGTCGACGCTGCCCGCCAAGCGCGACTCGGCCTACTCCGGGTGGGTGTCGGTATCGGTCGGGTGCAACAACACCTGCACTTTCTGCATCGTTCCGTCCTTGCGTGGCAAAGAGGTTGATCGACGCCCCGGCGACGTGCTCGCCGAAGTCAAGGCGCTCGTCGACCAGGGCGTGCTCGAGGTGACGCTGCTCGGGCAGAACGTCAACGCCTACGGCATGTCGTTCGCCGACCCCGAACTGCCCCGCAACCGCGGCGCGTTCGCCGACCTCCTGCGCGCCTGCGGCGACATCGACGGTCTCGAACGAGTCCGATTCACCTCGCCGCACCCGGCAGAGTTCACCGACGACGTCATCGACGCCATGGCGCAGACACCCAACGTGTGCCCGCAGCTTCACATGCCGCTGCAGTCGGGTTCGGATCGCATCCTGCGGGCCATGCGACGCAGCTATCGCACCACCAAATTCCTCGGCATCCTCGACAAGGTGCGCGACGCGATGCCGCACGCCGCCATCACCACCGACATCATCGTCGGATTCCCCGGTGAGACCGAAGAGGACTTCGCCGCGACGCTCGACGTCGTCGAGCGTGCGCGGTTCTCGAGTGCGTTCACCTTCCAGTACTCGCCTCGACCGGGTACGCCCGCGGCAACGATGCCCGATCAGGTGCCGCCAGAGGTCGTCAGCGAGCGCTACCAACGACTGATCGCGCTGCAGGAGCGCATCTGTCTCACCGAGAACCGCAACCTCATCGGGTCCGACGTCGAGCTGCTCGTAGCCGCGGACTCCGGGCGCAAATCCGCCGACACCGGGCGGCTGACCGGCCGCGCCCGCGATGGGCGACTCGTGCACTTCCGCGCGGGCGACGCCGCCGAGGCGATCCGACCCGGCGACGTCGTGGTCACGACCGTCACCGACGCCGCGCCGCATCACCTCATCGCCGACGGGTCCATTGCGTCGCATCGCAGAACCCGCGCAGGCGACGCGCACGAAATCAACGCCACCCCGACGACGGCGCCGGTCGGCGTCGGACTGGGTATGCCGGGACTGGGTCCGGCGCCGATGCCCGCCGTGGCCTCGACCGGATGTTCTTCGGGCGCCTGTGGTTCGTGAACCATGACGGCATGACCTGCCGGGCACCGTGATCTGCCGGGCCTTTTGAACTGCCAGCACCCAGCGACGAGAGATGAGAGGCGCGAGATGAGCGACGAACCGCGCGAGGACAACACCGACGACCGACTGCCGACGGCTCAACGAGCCAGCGGTGGTAGCACCGGTGATAGCACTGCCGACGGCGGGACCGGAAGTGACGACGCCGAGTTCGCGCAGTACGCAGACGATCTCCGCAAGGCCGAACGTAAGGTCGCGGGCGAGATCGATCCGGGAGCTCGCGCCGTGGTGGTCGCCGTCGCTGTGCTCGTCGCGATGGGCTCGCTGCTCCTGCCGCACACGGGTTCTGCGAACGGATTCGACGTGCTGACCTCGTCCGCGGCCGCCGCGACCGAACGAGTCGCAGTGGTGTCGAAGGTATTCGTCTGGTTCCTGGTGGTGTTCGGAATCTTTGGGTCGATGCTCGCGCTGGTCACCCGCCGATGGGTGATCGCGTGGATCGCGTTGTGCGGGTGCGCGATCGGCTGCGTCGCAGGCATGCTCGCGTGGTGGTCGCGGAACACTCCTGGTGTCGGGGGAGTGGCACCGCCGTCGGGTGTCGGCGCGGGGCTCGTCCTCGGCTGGTTGGCCCTGCTCGTGCTCACCTTCCACTGGTCACGCGTCGTGTGGGCGCGCAGCACCTACCACTTGGCGCTCGAAGAGGAGCGTCGTCGGGAAGCGGTGGCACGCGAAGAGGCCGCCCGCAAACTGCAGCAGCGCCCGCGCGAGCGCTGAGTACCAGTACCTGATCGAGTATCAGTACCTGGTCGAGCTCAGCCCCGGGCCGGCTAGCGGTCGGCGATGGCGCTCTGCGCGGCCTGCGCCCATTCGCGCCACTGGGCCGCCTGCTCGCGCAGCTTCTCCGCGTCGCGCTTCTTGCCGCGCTCGGCCGCCTTTGCTGCCTGGTCCTCGAGTTGTGCTGCGCGGTCGGCGAATTGCGCGGCACGCGCGAGCGCCTCGGGGTCGGTGCGCTGCCACTGCGCGTCCTCGGCGTCGCGAATCCGCTTCTCCAACGCACGCGCACGGCCTTCGAGGCTGTGCATCTGTTCGCGCGGCACCTTGCCGATCTCGTCCCACTTCTCCCGGAACGTCCGGAACTCGCGGCGCGCACCGTCGAGATCGGATGCGGGATCGATGGACTTCTCCGCCTCGTCGAGCAGGGCTACCTTCGCCGTCGCGTTGGCACTGAACTCGGCGTCGCGCTCGGACGATGCCGCGTTTCTAGCAGCGAAGAAGACGTCCTGGGCGGCTTTGAACCGTTGCCACAGCGCCTCGTCGGCGTCGCGCGGTGCCCGCCCGGATGCCTTCCAGTCGGCGAGGAGTTCGCGGAAGGCGCCCGCGGTCGGACCCCAGTCGGTCGACGACGACAACGCCTCTGCCCGTGCGATGAGCTCCTCTTTGCGTGCCTTGGCGCCAGCGCGTTCCCGATCGAGATCGGCGAAGTGGGCGCCGCGTCGACGATTGAACGCGTCGCGCGCCTTCGAGTACCGCTTCCACAGCGCGTCGTCGGTCTTACGGTCGATGCCCTTGATGGTCTTCCACTCGTCGAGGATCGCGCGCAGCCGATCGCCCGCGGTCTTCCACTGGGTGGATTCTGCTCCGATGGCTTCCGCCTCGGTGGCGAGTTCTTCTTTGCGCGCGATGGCTGTGGCGCGAGCCTGTTCGCGCTCGGCCTTCAGCGAGTCGGCGACGTCGTCGGCACTTCCGACGATGACGGTCAATCGCTGCTCGATGGCAGAGACGTCGCCGATCACGCTGGCCTCGGGGAGGGTGTCGAGCAGATGTTTGGCTGCGGCCTGCGACTTGCGAGGATCGCCGGTGCGTGCGGCGAGGCGCTCTTCGAGAATCTCCACCTCTGTCTCGAGGTCGGAGTATCGACGCGCGAAATGGGCGAGACCCTCGTCGATGGTTCCCGCCTGCCACGACCCGATCTCACGCTCACCGTCCGCGGTGATGAGCCAGACGACGCCCTGTTCATCGATCCGCCCGAACTTGCGGGGATCGAACGACTCATGCTTACCGACGGCAACTGCAGGAACAGGGGTCGGTGCCTGCGCGGCAGGTTTGGGTCCGGGACCGGGCCGAGGGCCGGGCTTGGGACCTGGCTTCGGCGGGCCGGGCCGGGGGCCGGGAGTCGGCTCGGATGCGGGTGTGGCCGGTCCGCTGGTGTCGTCGCTCGTCATGGTGTGGTCCCCTCACAGCGTCAGTGGTGCCGCGCGTCACGGCTGCCTGTCACTACGTCCTGCGCAACTGGCCCCAGGACTCCACCTATTCAAGCAGGTCAGGGTTCTCGATGTGCGGCCTGCGGAACATCGCCGACGTCGCGGGGGGTGTGTCGGAGCTAGTCGCGGCATCGGGCACACCGTCGGCTAGCGTCGACGGTGTGCTGGCGTGTGTGGTTTTCGTCCCGAGCGCACCACTGGTCGTTCCCGAGTTGGCGGGACCGGACGCGGTGGACACCCTCGAGGTGCGCTCGGCTGTTCGCGATGCGGGCGCGCTGCTCGCCCGACATGCGTCACGCTGGGTGGCGGTGGGGGCCGACGACCGCATCGCCTCCGCGAGGTCCGGTGCAGGCGAGGCGCAGGCCTCGCGCTCGATACCGACGACGGGCGGTTTCGGCAGGTTCGGCGTCGACGTACCGGTCTCCCTGGAACGAGCGGGTGAGGAGCGATCATCGGGACGTCTGCCGCTGTCGATGTTGATCGCCGGGTGGTTACGCGGACAGGTCGACGCCGCGTCGGTGCGTCCGATCGTCGTCGACCCCGACGTACGGCCCGAAGTCGCCTGCGAGCGCGGTCGTGCACTGGCGGCCGAGATCTCCGCCGACCCCGAGCCAATCGGGGTACTCATCGTCGCCGACGGTGCAACCGCGCTTGCGCCGAAGGCTCCCGGCGGGGGCCGACGCGACAGCGCCGTCGAACTCCAGCAGCGCATAGTCGAGGCGCTCGGGGCGGCTGACGTCGACGCGCTTCGCGGACTCGACGTTGCCGCGTGCGATGCCGACGGAGTCGACGGCAGGGCGGCGTGGCAGGTCGCCGCGGCGATCGTCGGCGACACCCTGATGGCGGCCGAGGTGTCCTACGCCGACGCACCGTTCGGTGTCGGCTACGTCGTCGCGTCGTGGACACCCGAGGACGCGCGGTGAGTGCTCGGTCATCCGGGGTGACCCCCATTGCCGTCGTCGGCCCGACCGCGACCGGGAAATCCGACCTCGCGCTCGACCTCGCGGAACGACTCGACGGCGACATCGTCAACATCGACGCCATGCAGCAGTACCGCGGCATGGACATCGGCACGGCCAAGCTGCCACCACAGGAGCGTCGGGGCATCCCGCACCATCAACTCGACGTCCTCGACGTCACCGAGACGGCCACCGTCGCGCGCTATCAGGAGGCCGCGTCCGCCGACATCGACTCCCTGCTCGCCGCCGGCCGCACGCCGGTGATCGTGGGCGGGTCGATGATGTACATCCAGGGGCTACTCGACGACTGGCGCTTCCCGGCAACCGACCCCGCGGTGCGGGCCCGTTACGAGGCGATGCTCGACGAGATCGGAGTCGCGGCATTGCATCAGCATCTCGCGACTGTCGACCCTGCGGCGGCGTCGTCGATCCTCGCTACCGATGCACGACGGATCGTGCGCGCGCTCGAGGTCGTCGAACTGACCGGGGAGCCGTTCGCGGCGTCGGCGCCGAAGATCGGTGAGCCACGGTGGGGGACAAGGATTCTCGCGCTGGACCGCGACACTGCCGAACTGGACGAGAGGATTGCGCTCCGGACGCGGCTGATGTTCGCGAACGGTCTCGTCGACGAGGTGGACGCGCTCGTCGAGGCCGGTCTGCGCGAGGGCGTCACCGCTCGTCGAGCAATCGGATATGCGCAGACACTGGCCGCACTGGACGGCGAGTACGACCTTGCGACTGCGGAAGAACTGACCTTCATCGGCACCCGTAGATACGTGCGCAGGCAGCGGTCGTGGTTTCGCCGCGATCACCGCATCCATTGGCTCGACGCCGCGACACCCGCACTCCTCGACGCCGCGCTTGCGGCGGCGGAAGTCTGAGAACCTCCCGCACGTATTCTGGACGGGTGACGACGATCAGCGAGGCAGTGACCTACGTGAAGGGGCACGGCACCCAGAACGACTTCGTCGTGCTCACCGACCCGGCGGTCGAACTCGACCTCACGACCGACTTCGTGGCGGCGGTCTGCGATCGCCAACGCGGTATCGGGGCCGACGGCATGCTGCGCGTCGCGCGGGCGGTGGCCCTCGTGCGCGCCGGCGTCCTCGACGAACTGCCCGACGGCGTCGACCCCGACGACTGGTTCATGGACTATCGAAACGCTGACGGCTCCATCGCCGAGATGTGCGGCAACGGCGTCCGCGTCTTCGCCCACTACCTGCGGGCCACCGGGCTGACGGATTCCGACGAGTTCACGGTGGGTTCGCGCGCGGGCGGACGTCCCGTGGTGGTGCATTCTTTCGATGATCTGTTCGCCGACGTCAGTGTGCGGATGGGTCGGGTGACACTCGGAGACGACGCGACCGTGCGGATCGGCGACGACCTCTATCCGGGTGTCGCGGTCGATGTCGGCAACCCGCACCTGGCGTCCGTGGTGCCCGACATGTCGACGTCTGACCTCGCCGCGATCGATTTCTCTACCGGCGTCGTCCTGCCGGACGGCGTCTTTCCGCACGGCGCCAACGTCGAACTGCTGACGTCTCCCGAAGACGGCCCGCACGGTGGTCTGCACGCCACGATGCGTGTCTTCGAGCGCGGTGTCGGCGAGACCAGAAGTTGCGGAACGGGGCTGGTCGCGGCGGCGGCAGCGGGTCTGCAGACCCTCGGCCGCGACGCAGGCGAGATGGTCATCGACGTGCCCGGCGGAAGGGTGACGGTCACCGTTGCCGACGGTCATGCGACGCTGCGTGGACCGTCCGCACTGGTGGCCGACGGCCGATTCCGGGCGGGCTGGTATCGCGTCGACTGACGTGCCGCAGGCCCGCTGTACGGCGGCTCGGCGGATATCCACGTGCTCGACGGGGCGTCGGCGTGTCACCATGGATGGTGTATGACCGAAACATCACCACAGGTACATGACCTGCACGACACCCGTCCCGTCGACGCGAACGCACCCGCGATCGACCTCTCCCGCGATCTGATCGATCCCGACGATCTCGTCGACCCCGCAGACTTCGGCGACCACGACGATTCCCGCGACCGTGCCCACACCCCGACGACCGGCGAGCTCGCACTCTCCGATCGCGCCTCGCTGCAGCGCGTCGCCGGGCTCTCGACAGAGCTCACCGACGTCACCGAGGTCGAGTATCGACAACTGCGCCTCGAGCGCGTGGTGCTCGTCGGCGTCTGGACCGAGGGATCCGCGGCCGCCGCGAAGGCGAACATGGAGGAGCTCGCAGCGCTCGCCGAGACCGCGGGTTCCGTGGTCCTCGAAGCAGTGATCCAGCGACGATCCTCACCCGATCCCGCGACCTTCATCGGCTCGGGCAAGGCGCAGGAGCTGCGCGACGTCGTCGCCGACACCGGCGCCGACACCGTCATCTGCGACGGCGAGCTGACCCCTGCGCAGCTGACCGCGCTGGAGAAGGTAGTCAAGGTCAAGGTGATCGACCGCACGGCCCTCATCCTCGACATCTTCGCCCAGCATGCGAGTTCGCGTGAGGGCAAGGCGCAGGTGGCTCTAGCGCAGATGGAGTACATGCTCCCGCGTCTGCGTGGTTGGGGTGAGTCGATGTCCCGTCAGGCCGGTGGCCGGGCCGGCAGCAACGGCGGCGTCGGTCTGCGCGGACCGGGTGAGACGAAGATCGAGACCGACCGTCGGCGCATCCGTGAGCGAATGGCCAAGCTGCGCCGCGAGATTCGCGAAATGCGCACCGCCCGAACCACGAAGCGCTCTGCGCGGCTGCGGGGCGCTGTGCCGCGCATCGCCGTCGCGGGATACACCAACGCGGGTAAGTCGAGTCTGGTCAACGCCATGACGGGTTCGGGTGTGCTCGTGCAGGATGCGCTGTTCGCGACCCTCGATCCGACGACGCGCCGCGCGACTCTCGAGGACGGCCGCGAACTGGTCTTCACCGACACCGTCGGCTTCGTCCGCCATCTCCCGACGCAACTCGTCGAGGCATTCCGGTCGACGCTGGAGGAGGTCGTCGATGCCGATCTCGTACTGCACGTCGTCGACGGCAGCGACCCGTTCCCCGCGGAACAGATCACGGCGGTCCGACGGGTCATCAACGACGTCGTGGCCGAAGAGGGAGTCGCGCCACCCCCGGAGTTGTTGGTGATCAACAAGATCGATGCCATCGATGCGTCCCGGCTCACCGAACTGCGCGGCATGCTCGGCGCGGGCGGTAGTACGCACGGCCCCAACTCAGCGGGCGTCGTGTACGTCTCGGCGCGCACCGGTGAGGGACTGCCCGAACTGTTCGAGGCGGTCCGAGAGTTCGTGGGTCGCGACGACGTGGAACTCACCGTCGACATCCCGTTCACGCGAGGCGATCTGGTGTCACGAATTCACCGCGAGGGCGAGGTTCTCACCACAGACCACAGCACCGAGGGCACCCGGATGCGTGTCCGTGTGCCCTCGGCGCTGGCGGGAGAACTGGCCTCGTTGAAGCAGTAGGGGTCTACTCCGCGTCGAGGTCGGCGGCGACGAGCTTCGCGATGGCGTCGAGCGTTGCCTGATCGTCGGATTCGACGACGACCGCGGTTCCCTTCTCGGCACCGAGCGTCATGATCAGCAGTGCCGATCCCGCGTCGACAGGTTCGCCTCCGACGACCGAGATCGTCACGGGTGTACCCGCGTCGGCGACTGCCTCGGCGATGATCGTTGCTGGTCGTGCGTGCAATCCGACGGCTGATCCGACCTCGACGGTGGTGCTTGGCATTATTTGCTCCTTTGCAGATGGGGTTATGTCGGGACTGGTGATCTCAGGCGGGAATGGTCTCGAGCTCGGGTGCCGCTGTCTGGCGGCTGGCCGATCGCCCGAATTGCTTGGCCGCGACGACGCATACCGTGCCGAGGACCGTACCCGCCGCAAGCGCGGCGAGGAAGAGCAGCCAGTGGTTCATCGTGAAGAAGACGAAGATGCCGCCGTGCGGCGCACGCTGAGTGACTCCGAAGGCCATGATCAGAGCGCCTGCGAGTGCGCCACCCGCCATCATCGACGGAATCACGCGGATCGGGTCCTTCGCTGCGAACGGGATCGCACCCTCGGAGATGAATGCAGCGCCGAGGAACCAAGCGGCCTTACCGTTTTCGCGCTCGGGCTCGGTGAACAGTCCGGGGCGGATGACGGTGGCGAGTGCCATCGCGAGCGGCGGAACCATGCCCGCACACATGACCGCTGCCATGATCTCGAGCTGGGGTGTGTCGCCGATCGCGAGACCGGTGGTGGCGAAGAGGTACGCGGCCTTGTTGACCGGTCCACCGAGATCGAAGCACATCATGAGTCCGAGGACCACGCCGAGGACGATCTTGGAGCTGCCGCTCATGCTGTTGAGACCGTCGGTGAGCTGGGTGGTGACCCAGGCGAGCGGCTTGCCGAGCAACATGAACATCAGACCGCCGACGATCAGGCTGCCGAACAGCGGGATGATGATGACCGGCTGGAGTCCACGTGCCCACTGCGGCAACGGAAGTCGGGAAATTGCGAGGCACACGGCGCCTGCGATGAGTCCACCGATCAAACCTCCGATGAAACTCGCGCCGACGGCAACCGAGACCAGGCCTGCGACGAAACCGGGTGCGATACCGGGACGGTCGGCTATCGCGAACGAGATGTAACCCGCGAGGACAGGTACCAGCATGCTCATGGCGAGCGCGCCGATCGCGAAACTGACACCGCCGAGGTACTGGCCGAGACCGCCCGCGGGTAGATCCCAGAGGCTGTTGTTCAGTGCGATGTAGGCGCCGTCGGACAGGGTTTTGGATGAATCGAGTGTCTTGTTGGCGATCTCGTATCCGGCAAGCAGGAAGCCCAACGCGATCAACAGTCCGCCTGCCGCGACGAACGGGATCATGTAGCTGACACCGGTCATGAGTGCCTGCTGGATCTTCTTGCCGAACGACAGGCTCGACGCCGATCCCTCCGCTGCGCCGGCACCGTCGTCTGCCGACCCGTCGACGCGCGAGGCGTGCGGATTGCGCGACGCCTCGACGGCCTCGGCAATCATCTTGTCGGGTTCGTTGATGGCGCGCTTGACCCCGGACTCGATGACCGGCTTTCCGCTGAAGCGGCTCTTGCCCTTCACGCCGACGTCGGTGGCGAAGATGACGGCGTCGGCACCGGCGATGACGTCAGGGGTGAACGGCGTCGTGCCCGACGATCCCTGCGGCTCGACGTGGAAGTCGACGCCCGCGCGTTCCGCGGCGTACTTGAGTGCGTCCGCGGCCATGTAGGTGTGTGCGATTCCGGTCGGGCACGCGGTGATCGCGACGATCGAGGGGCGCTTCTGCGAATCGGGACTCAGTGTCTTCGCGGTCTTCGCGCCTGCTGGCGACGCGGTCGCAGCAGCGGCGGCCGAGCTCGCCGCAGGCGTGGCGGATGTCGACGGAGAGCCTGCCGGGGCAGGGTTGATGGCCTCATCCACGAGTTCGACGACGCGCTCGTCGCTCGGCGCCTCGCGGAGGGCGGCGACGAAGTCGGGACGCACGAGCGCTCGTGCGAGCGAGCTCAGCAGCTTCATGTGGTCGGACGCAGCGCCTTCGGGTGCTGCGATGAGGAATACGAGGTCGGCCGGACCGTCGGGGGCACCGAAGTCGACCTTGTTGGACAGTCGGGCGAACGCAAGGCTGGCAGTGGTGACCGATGCGGCCCGTGCGTGAGGAATCGCGATCCCACCGGGCAGCCCGGTTGCCGACTTTGCCTCACGGGCCAGCGCGGCGCGGCTCAGTTCGGATGGATCGGTCGTGCGCCCGGCCTCGCCGAGATTCTCGGCGAGATAGGTGATGACGGCGGCGGGATCACTGCCGGCGTCGACATCGAGATGCACCGTCGCTGCGGTGATGATGTTGTCGGACATGGGTTTTCCTTCTACTTCTGTGCGGCCGGAGGGGGTGTTCCGGTTCTGGTCGGTGAGCTTCGTGGCGGTTCGCGTACAGGGTCTGGAGGCTGTGGGGTCACGTGATCGGGGCGGCTCCCGAGAGTTCGACGACATCGACCGAGTCGACGTCGACCTGTGCTGGAAGCGGCGGTTGCGTCCCCGCAAGTCCGGCGGCCGCCGAGCCGTAGGCGACTGCCGTGCGGAGACGGTCGGGTTCGGAGGCGCCTGCCGTGTACGCGATGAGGTATCCGGCCAGCGACGCGTCGCCTGCCCCGACGGTGCTGCGCGGCACGATCGGCGGGGGAGTGGCCAGCCAACTGCCTTCAGCGGTCGTGAGTACCGCACCCGCCGCACCGAGGGTCGCGAGTACCGCTCCCTGCGTGGTGGCGATCAGCGTGCGCGACGCCGCCACGACGGGCAGGTAGTCGCCCGAGGCGATGGCAGCGGCCAGTTCGGCTGGGGCGATACCACTGACCTCGGCGAGTTCTTCGTCGTTGGGTTTGACCAGGTCGATGGGCCCCGACATCGCCGCGCTCAGGGGTGCGCCCGACGTGTCGATCGCCACGCGGCGTCCGCTCGTGACGAGGCGATCGGAGATGCGTCGATACCAGTCGTCGGGAACTCCCGGCGGAAGCGAGCCACACAGTGCCACCCACGACGCGTCCTCGGCGCTGCCGAGTACGAGCGCTGTCAGATCGTCGAGTTCGGCAGGTGTGAGGGTGTGGCCGGGCGCATTGATCTTCGTGGTCGTTCCGTCGTTTTCGGCGACCGTGATGTTCGTGCGGATCTGGCCGTCGATATCGACCGTGCGATAGGGCAGTGCGACCGCGTCGAGGGCGGTGAGCAGCGGGTCGTCGGCGTGCGCGGGTAGTACCGCGACGGTGGGGATGCCGGCTTCCGCGACGACGCGGGACACGTTGACTCCCTTGCCGCCCGGCTCGACCCGGGTGGAGGTACTGCGTTGCACCTCGCCCCGCATCAACGGTCCTGCGATCTCCAGGGTGCGGTCGAGACTCGGGTTGGCTGTGACTGTGAGGATCATGCGATCACGACCTCGATGCCGTGTGCCGAGAGCGCCGCGGAGAACTCGGGGTCGATCCCGTCGTCGGTGATCAGGACATCCACCTCGTCGAGCGGAGCGAACGAGCTGAAGTCCTCGCGTTCCATCTTCGACGAGTCGGCCAGCACTACGACGCGCTGCGCGGCGGCGACGATGGCCGACTTGACCGAGGCTTCTTCCGCGTCGGGGGTGGACAGGCCGTGGCCTTCGCTGATCCCGTTGGTGCCGACGAAGGCAACCGAAGCACGCATCTTTCGCAGCGCTGCGACGGTCTCGGCTCCGACTGCGGCCTGGGTGAGTCCGCGGACTCGACCGCCGACCATGAGTAGGGTGGCCCGCTCGTGCGCGGTGAGTGCCTGCCCGAGCTGGAGGCTCGTGGAGATCACCGTGAGCCTGCGATCCGAAGGCAGCAGCTTGGCGGCCTGGTAGGTGGTGGTTCCGGCGTCGAAGATCACCGATCCACCGTCCGAGGGCAGAAACCGTATCGCAGCGCGTGCGATCGCGGCCTTCTCTGCGGTGTGGGAGGACTCGCGCTGGTCGAGTCCCAGCTCGTTGACTACCTCGACCGTCCCGGCCTTGACTGCTCCACCGTGGACGCGTTGCACGCTACCTGCGCGCTCGAGGACCGCGAGGTCGCGGCGCACCGTCTCGCTCGTCACGTCGAACCTGTCGGCGAGGGCGGTTACGGATGCGCGGCCGTGCGCGCGCACCTGATCGGCTATTGCTCGCTGTCGCTCTTCGGCGTACACCTGTCGACTCCGATCTGTGGTGTGGCTCGCGCTTCGGCGAACCATCTGTGGGTCTGTGTTCTGTGGATCCGGCTGCTGTGGATCTGGCTTCTGCGGATCATCGTGAGTTTGGTTCTGTGTGGCATTCGATGTTGATATATCTGTGTTTACGCCCGTGTGTGTTGACAAGTCAAGTGTTTCGAGTAACTTTGATCACAGAAATTCACGACGCCGGGTATCCCTCACAGATCACCGCACCCGGCCGATCGACCCGGAAGGCAGCAGACGCAATGGAGAAGCACCTGGTATCGGAGAATCGGGTCACCATGAACGGTCAAGGAGAGTTGTCGGGAACACCCGTCGTCGCAGGGTTCGCCTACGGGCCGGTGTTGTGGCCGGGTGGGCGCGTCACGTACGACGAGACGTCACTCGGCACCGATCGCGTTCTGGCCGAGGACGAGCGGGACGCGGAGGCGGAACGCCTCGTCGCCGCCGCGGCAGTCGTCGCGGGCAGGCTACGTCATCGCGCGTCACACGCGTCGGGAGCTGCGGCCGAGGTCCTTGCTGCGACCGCCGGGTTGGCCGAGGATCGGGGATGGATCGGTGCGGCGAAATCTCGTGTCGCGAAGGGCGCGTCGGCGCCCGCCGCCGCGGTCGCGGCCACGGCGCAGTTCTCCGAGATGTTCGCCAAACTCGGCGGGTTGATGGCAGAGCGGATCACCGACCTCAACGACGTTCGTGACCGAGTGGTCGCCGAGTTGCTCGGCCAGCCGGAACCGGGGATTCCGACGCCGAGTCACCCGTCGATTCTCTTCGCTGACGACCTCGCTCCCGCGGATACCGCCGGGCTCGATCCCGCGGTGATCGTCGGGCTGGCCACGCGTCTCGGCGGACCGACCAGTCATACCGCCATCATCGCGCGGCAGTTGGGCATCCCGTGCGTGGTCGCTGTGGCGCGACTTAGTGAGATCACCAGCGGCACAATGGTTTTGCTCGACGGAGGCGCGGGGTCGATCACCGTCGAACCAGAGGGGGCCGAGGCGCGTGAACTCGTCGAGCGCAGCGTTGCGGAGGCCGCGCTTGTTGCTGCGTGGCGTGGCCCCGGCCGGACTGCCGACGGCACCGCCGTCGCCATCCTCGCGAATGTTGCCGACGGCGTCTCCGCGCGCAGCGCTGCCGATGCGCCAGTCGAGGGCATCGGGCTGTTCCGCACCGAGTTGGCGTTTCTCGACAGGGCGGATGAGCCCGATGTGGACGAGCAGACGCGGCTGTACCGCGACGTGTTCGAGGCGTTCGCGGGCCAAAAAGTCGTCATCAGAACGCTCGACGCCGGTTCGGACAAGCCGCTGGCCTTCATCGAGCACCCGGACGAGGCGAATCCCGCACTCGGCGTACGCGGCAACCGCATCGGCGACGACCACCCCGACATCGTGCGAACTCAGCTCGACGCGATTGCGCGCGCGGCAGAGGAGTCCGGCACGACGCCGTGGGTCATGGCACCGATGATCGCCACGGCCGCGGAGGCCGCACAGTTCGCCGAACTCGTCCGTCAGCGTGGTCTGACGGCAGGCGTGATGATCGAGATCCCGGCAGCGGCGATCCTGGCGCCGGCGATTCTGGCCGAGGTCGACTTCGTGTCGATCGGAACCAACGACCTCACCCAGTACACGATGGCCGCCGACCGGATGTCGGCAGAACTCGCCGAACTCACCGACCCGTGGCAACCGGCGGTGCTCGCACTCATCTCGCAGGTTGCGACCGCCGGCGCCCAGCAGGGCAAACCCGTCGGAGTCTGTGGCGAGGCCGCGGCCGACCCGTCGCTCGCATGTGTGCTCGTCGGGCTCGGAGTCACCTCGCTGTCGGCGGCTCCGGCGGCGACGCCCGCAGTCGGAGCAAAGCTGTCGACGGTGACGATGGAGCAGTGCCGGGCTGCCGCCGCTGCCGCACTTGCCACCTCGAGTCCGGCACTCGCCCGACGCGCAGCCGCCGAGCAACTCGACGGCTGACACAGACCCCGCTGGTCAACGACCTGCGGGGCCCGTTCGGCGCATCAGACCCGTCGCATCACCGTGACGACTTTGCCGAGGATGGCGGCGTCGTCTCCGGGGATCGGATCGAAGAGCGGATTGTGCGGCATCAGCCAGACGTGGCCGTCTTTGCGCTTGAAGGTCTTCACCGTCGCCTCGCCGTCGATCATCGCTGCGACGATGTCGCCGTTGTCGGCGACATTCTGCTGACGCACGACAACCCAGTCGCCGTCGCAGATCGCGGCGTCGATCATCGATTCGCCGACGACGCGGAGCAGGAACAACGAGCCCTCACCGACGAGCTCACGCGGAAGCGGGAAGACGTCTTCGACCGCCTCCTCAGCGAGAATCGGACCGCCCGCCGCGATACGGCCGAGTACCGGAACGAACGTGGGGGTCGGGAGATCTCCGTTGATGGCATCGGAGTGATGTGCATCGGGAGCCTCGGAGACGTTGACCGCCCGCGGACGGTTGGCGTCGCGCTTCAACAGGCCCTTGCGCTCGAGGGTGCGCAACTGGTGTGCGACCGATGACGTGGACGTGAGGCCGACGGCGTCGCCGATCTCTCGGATGCTCGGCGGATATCCACGCTCGCGCACCGACTTTCGGATCACATCGAGGACGCCACGCTGGCGATCGGTGAGTGTTGCCTCGGCGACGGCCGGATGGATCGGTGCCTCCTCGCCGCCTCCACTCTTCTTGCCTTCGACGCTGCGACCGTTGCCCTTGGGCGACGACGGGCCGCGTCGTGACTTCTCTGTCATCGGTTCCGTCCTTCCTGATGTGTGAAGCGGGTGCTGTTGTGAACCGGGTGCTGCTGTGAAGCGGGGTGGGGTGCGTCTTTCTTCCATCGTCTGGCGCCGACAGTAGCGGAGGCCACTGACAACATCAAACATTTGTTCGACGTGTCGCAGGACTTTGTCGGACCCCTCTGGTAGAACTCGAACATCAGTTCATCGAACGCTTGATCGACCATTGGAGGTAGCGATGACCAGCTTGATGACCAACCCGGTGACCCGCACGATTCCCAGCACGTCGAGTGCATCCGCGGCAACACCGCCGACCACCCGATCTGCAACGCCGCGACCTGCATCGACGACGCGTCCCCGAGTTCACCGCGCCACGGTGGTCAGTGGACGTGCACCGTCGAATCCCGCGCGTAGCGACGAGCTAAGTGTGGCGGGGCGCGTTCGAACGACTGAGTCCCGACGGACCGCCGTCGCAGACGTCGCGCCGCGGCCTCGGCGTCGGATCGCGTTCGATCACGGCACCTCAACGCGGCCTGCGGGCACGCGATGCGCCGGTGGCGTCGGAGAGCTGGTGGCGGCCCGTCGGCGCCGGGCAGCGGTCTTGGCGGTGCTCGCGGGAGTCGGGTTGGCACTGACCGTGTGGGTGGTCGGGACCGTCGGCGCCGACTACCAGCGGGCGAGCGTGCCGTCCTCGACCTCGACGCAGGTGGTCCACGTGCGTTCCGGCGAATCGCTGAGCTCGATCGCGGCACGCGTCGCGCCCGATGTGCCGCGTCAGACAGTCATCGACGAGATCATCGACCTCAACGATCTGCCGTCGAGTGGGCTGCGCGTTGGCCAACCGCTTGTCACACCCGCGTACCGCTGAGCGCTGGCGGTATTCTCGATGTCACAGGGTCCAGTCGGAAACCGACACGGTCACCGCTGCGGTCTCGCTTCCGCCGGTCGTCAGACGATCGGACCGAGCCAGACCGACGGAGCCGCTGCGTCCCGAGATCTGCACGAGGACTACATGCGCTGCCCGTTTTGTAAGAACGAAGACACCAAGGTCGTCGATTCGCGTGTCGCCGATGAGGGGCAGGCGATCCGGCGTCGTCGCGCGTGCAGCGAGTGCGGGCGGCGGTTCTCCACAGTCGAAAGTGCTGTTCTGGCAGTCGTGAAGCGAAACGGTGTGACCGAGCCGTTCAGCAGAGAAAAGGTGATGCGCGGGGTACGACGCGCATGCCAGGGACGTCACGTGAACGAAGACGATCTCGCACAGTTGGCTCAGCAGGTCGAAGACGCGGTGAGGTCGTCCGGTTCGGCCGAGATCCCCAGCAACGAGGTCGGTCTGGCCATCCTCGGCCCGCTCCGCGACCTCGACGAGGTGGCGTACCTACGTTTCGCCTCGGTCTACCGGTCGTTCGATTCGCTCGAAGACTTCCAACGCGAGATCGACGACCTCCAGGGCAACCTCACCGGTTCGCACGAAGGCTCCGACGACCTCGACACGCCCGCCACCCGCGACGACACTGTCGATGCTGCGTCGAGTCCGGCGGGTCCGGTCTCAACCGAGTCGGTCAAGAGCTCGTAGCGCCCGTTTCTCCGAAATGGGATAGGCGGTACCGAGTTTCTGGGCAAAGAGGCTCACCCTCAGCTCCTCGACGATCCACTGAGCTTCCTCGCTGACGATGTCTCGGCGCGATTCGGGAAGCTGTGTCAGGCGCTGGTTCCATCGTTCGGTGACCCTGTCGATGGCGGCCATTCCCTCGCGGTCGCGGTTCGCGGCGGCAGGAAGCTGCTCGAGGCGCTGTCGTGCGGCGGTCAGGTATCGCGGAACGTGCTGCAGGTGTTCGCTAGCCGTTGCGAGAACGAATCCGTCGAAGACCAGGTTGTTGAACTGTTCGGCGACGTCGTCGGCTGCTGTTTGACCCGAGTGGCGGTCGATCTCGGCACGCAGGGGAGCAACCTCACGCAACACATCGACAGCAAGAGCGAAATACTCCGGCGCCGCAGCCGATACACGCGGTCGCAGTGTCGAGACCAGCTCATCGAAGGCCGAGGGTGTGCGGATCGAGCCCAAATCGACTGCTGCGGGAGCGATGTCGCGAATCGCCCGACGGGTGCAGTCTGCATACAGCGCGTCGGGTGACGCATAGGGACTCTGGCTCAGTGCCAGCCGACCGGCCGGGTCGAGCCCGGCGCTGATCTTGCGTGAGAGCGGCGGGATCGCGTGGTCGAGCAGTTCGATGACGGCACCGTGCAATTGCGCACGTCGCTGGGCGTCCGACGTCGCGAGCGTCCGCGCCACCCCACGGTTACGCTCTCCGTCGACGACCTCGAGTGACGGATATCGCGTGATCTGTTGTCCGGCAACGCTATCGACGCTCGACTCGGCGAGTGTTCCGATTCCGTCGGCCGTCCACGTCGTGTACACCCGACGCGGCGTCGGCGCGGGCGCCTCACCCTCGATGCGTCGGCGGAGCTCGGCGAGGGACTTGCCGGTAGCGACCGACTCCTCTCGGTCATCGATCACGACGAAGTTCATGCGAAGGTAGGCGGGGAGTCGCTCCGGAGTGAAGTCGTCGGCCGCAATCGTCTGCCCGGTGATCGTCGACAGCTCACGCGCGAGGCCGTTGATGAGCGGCTCGCGGCGTGGGGTGAGACGAGACAGGGCGAGATCGGCGAATCGCCCGGCCGGTGCCATCGTCTTGCGGATCGTCTTGGGCAGCGTCTTGATCAACTCGGTGGCGAGTTCGCTCCGCATTCCCGGGACCAGCCAGTCAAAGCCCGCCGGGCGCACGTGTCGCAACAGCGGGCGTGGAATGAGCACGGACACACCGTCATCGGGTGCGCCGGGCTCGAATCGGTATCGCAGGCGGTAGCGGGTATCGCCCTGTTGCCACTCGCCGGGATAGTCGGCATCGGCGACGTGGACGTCGGCGGCGACGTCCTCCGGGGTGAGGTCGAGCAGCGACTGGTCGGCGCGGCGCGCCTTCTTCCACCAGGTGTCGAAATGGCGTGCCGAGGTGACCTCCGCGCCGATGCGATGGTCGTAGAAGTCGAACAGTTGGTCCTCGGTGATCACCACGTCGCGGCGTCGAGCGCGGTGTTCGACCTCGGCGGCGTCGGACAGCAGTGCTCGATTGCGGTCGAAGAACGGATGATTCGTCTTCCAATCACCTTCGACGAGGGCGTGCCGGATGAACATGTCACGCGCGGCGGCAGGGTCGATGGGTCCGTAGTCGACGCGGCGTCGGGCCACCAGCGGGACGCCGTAGAGCGTCGCGCGTTCGTATGCCATCGTGGCACCGCGCTTCGACGACCAGTGCGGCTCGCTGTATGTGCGTTTGACCAGGTCGCCTGCGAGTCGTTCGGCCCACAGAGGGTCGATTCCCGCGACGGTGTGCGCGAAAAGCCGGGACGTTTCCAGGATCTCGGCGGCCATCAGGAACGCGGGCGGCTTCTTGGAGAGTGACGAGCCGGGGAAGATCATCAGGGTCGTGTTGCGTGCGCCCGTGTACTCCCGACCTTCGGCGTTGCGGGCGGCGATGTTGCTCAGGAGCCCGGACAGTATCGCCTGGTGGATCGCATCGGTGTGGTGCGACGCCTCGGCCTCGCCAGACTCCTTCGACGACCAGCCGAGATCGTCGACGATGCGCCGAAGCTGTCGGTGCAGATCCTGCCACTCGCGGATGCGGAGGTAGTGGAGGAACTCGCGTTCGCAGGTGCGGCGGAACTGGTTGCCGGACAGTTCTTGTCGCTTCTCCTGGAGGTAGCGCCACAGTGCGAGGTAGCCCATGAAGTCGGAGCCGGGCACGACGAACCGCTTGTGGGCTGCGTCGGCGGCTTCGCGATGATCGCCGGGTCGCTCGCGGACGTCGGGGATCGACAGTGCGGCAGCGATGACCAGAACGTCGGCGAGACAACCGGATTCGTGTGCCGCGATCAGCATGCGCGCGACCCGAGGCTCGACCGGGATGCGCGACATCGTGCGTCCGACAGGTGTCAACCGCGGTGTGGTGTCGGTCTTGTCGGTCGTCGTGATCGCGCCGAGTTCGGTGAGAACCCCGATTCCGTCGCGGATACCGCGTGCGTCGGGAGGTTGGACGAAGGGGAAGTCGGCGATGTCGCCGAGCCGCAGCGAGGCCATCTGCAAGATGACCGACGCGAGATCGGTGCGGAGAATCTCGGGGTCGGTGAAGGCGGGACGGGCGTCGAAATCGGCCTCGCTGTACAAGCGGATGCAGATGCCGGGGGCGACTCGCCCGCACCGCCCGGCGCGCTGGCGGGCGCTCGCCTGTGAGATCGGTTCGACCGGAAGTCGATGGATCTTGGTGCGCGCCGAGTATCGCGAGATACGTGCGGTGCCCGTGTCGATCACGTAGCGGATACCCGGGACGGTCAGCGACGTCTCGGCGACGTTGGTGGACAACACGATTCGGTTGCCGCGCGACTGTGTGAACACCTTCTGTTGTTCGGCGATCGACAATCGCGCGTACAGCGGAACCACCTCGGCGCCTGCCGCGACGCGTCGGGACAGTGAGTCCGCCGCCTCGCGGATGTCACGTTCGGTTGGCAGGAACACCAGGATGTCACCCCCGGCGTTACTGCGTCCCCACAACTCGTCGATGGCGGCGTCGATGCCCTGGATCTGGTCGAGGTCGGCGTGCTCGCCGCCACCGCGTTCGTCACCGGTGTCGGGGCCGTCGGAGGAGATGAGCGGGCGGTAGCGGACGTCGACGGGATACGCCCGCCCCGACACCTCGAGCACGGGGACCTCGGCGTCGGGTGTGGTGAAATGCCGCGCGAACCTGTCGGGTTCGATCGTGGCCGAGGTGATGATGAGCTTGAGGTCGGGGCGACGGGGGAGCAGTCGGTGCAGGTAGCCGAGGATGAAATCGATGTTGAGGCTTCGTTCGTGCGCCTCGTCGATGATCAGCGTGTCGTAGGCGCGCAGCATCGGATCGGTGGCGATCTCGCGGAGCAGGATGCCGTCGGTCATCACCTTCACGAGCGTGTCGGCGCCGGAGCGGTCGGAGAACCTCACCGAATACCCCACGGCGTCGCCGATCTCGGTGTTGGTCTCGTCGGCGATACGTCGCGCCACGGAACTGGCGGCGATACGCCTCGGCTGGGTGTGACCGATGGCGCCGCGCACGCCTCGGCCGAGCTCCAGGCAGATCTTGGGCAGCTGCGTGGTCTTGCCCGACCCGGTTTCGCCCGCGATCACGACGACCTGGTGAGTGGCGATCGCGGCGGCGATCTCGTCGCGGGCCACCGACACCGGTAGCTCCGGTGGGAACTCGAGCACCGGAACTGATGCTCGACGACGCTCGACGCGGCGTGATGCGGCGTCGATGTCGCGCGAGAGTGCCGCCACCGCATCCGCGTTCGACGATGCACCGAGCTTGTCGACGCGGCGTCGAAGGCGGTGTTGGTCGACGATCGTCAGGTCGGCGAGCCGGCGTCGAAGTGAGCGTTGGTCCGTCGGAGTAGGTTGCGTCGCCTCGGCGGTGGACTCGCTGGGCTGTGATTCGGGGGAGACGGACATGATCACTCAAGGATATGTGTCGACGCATGGGTCAACGCAGTCTGACCTCCGACCGATGACCCAGAGTGTGACCCTGGGTGCGCTGACCTGACCCTGAGTGCCCTGACCGCGATGCCGCCGGGCATCATTGAGCGCATGTCAGGTTCACTGTGGCACGGATTCGCCGATATGGGGTCGGTCAGCGCAAGCGGCCCGTTTGTGGTCACGCGGGGTGAGGGCACCCGCGTGTGGGACCGCGATGGCAACGAGTATCTCGACGCCACCGCTGGTCTCTGGTTCACCAATATCGGTCACGGGCGCACCGAGGTCGCGCAGGCGGTGGCCGATCAGCTCTCGACGCTCGCGCATTACTCGGGATTCGGCGATCTCACCGCCGACGTCACCGACGCACTTGCCGATCGGCTCGCGACAATCGCGCCGGTTCCCGGCAGCAAGATCTTCTTCACTTCCGGCGGAAGCGACTCGATCGACACTGCGGCGAAACTCGCGCGGCGTTACTGGGTGGAGGTCGGCAAGCCGGAGAAGACGATGATCGTCGGCCGTACCAAGGCCTACCACGGCATGCATGTCGCGGGCACCTCACTCGCGGGCATCCCGGGTAACCACGACGGCTACGGCACCCTGATGCCCGACGCCCAGACCGTCGAGTGGGACGACGCCAAGAGCCTGCTCGGACTGATCGAACGCGTCGGTGCCGACAAGGTTGCCGCGTTCTTCTGCGAGCCGATCATCGGCGCGGGCGGCATCTACCTTCCGCCCGAGGGCTATCTGGCCGAGGTCCGACAGATCTGCCGCGACAACGATGTGCTGTTCGTCGCCGACGAGGTGGTGACCGGCTTCGGCCGTATCGGAGGCGAGAGCTGGTTCGCTTCGGCGCGCTTTGATCTCCAACCCGACATGATGACCACAGCGAAGGGCTTGACGTCGGGGTACGTCCCGATGGGTGCGGTCTTCATCGCGCCGCGCGTCGCCGAACCCTTCTACGCCGGTGGTGTCTGGTGGCGTCACGGTTACACCTATGGCGGCCACGCGGGAGCTGCGGCAGCCGCGATGGCCAACCTCGACATCATCGAGCGGGAGGGACTCCTTGCCGAGGCGGCGAGGCTCGAGGGCGATCTGGCAGACAAGCTCGCCCCGCTCGCCGACCTCGACGCGGTGTCGGAGGTGCGCACCGGACTCGGTGTGGTCACGGCCGTCCAACTCGCCGACCCGGCGCAGGCGCCCGCAGCGGTCGGTGCTCTGCGTAAGCACGGCGTGAGCACCCGCGCCGCAGGGCAGGGCGCGCTGCAGGTGTCGCCGTCGTTCGTGATGACGACCGCCGAGGTCGGCGAGCTGGCCGACCGTATCGGCGCAGCGCTGGGCTGAGCCGGTCAAAGCTTGGCCGGTCGGTCAAGCGCTGGGCCGGTCGCTCAGCCCTGTGCCGTCGGCAAGACCTCGATCGACGCGGCGTTGACCGCAGCCGGAAGCGATACCGACCAGGCGACCGCCTCCGCGATCGCGGCGGCGGGGATCGGCGGGTTCTGTACGGCGAAACCCGCCAGGAACTCCTTCGAACCCGGGTAGGTCATGTCGTGGCCGAGGTCTGACTCCGTCATTCCCGGTTCGATGACCCGCACACGGATACCGTTGGGGCCCAGCTCTGCTCGGAGCGTTCGTGTGAGGTGCGACACGGCGGCCTTCGTCGCCGTGTAGACCGCGTACGTCGGTAGCACGATGTGCGCGCCGATTGAACTGATCAGCACGAGGTCGGCGGATCGTCCGTCCGCCGCGGCCGCGCGCAAGCCCGGGATGGCGGCGCGAGCGGTGTCGAGTACGCCCATCACGTTCACATCGAGCATTCGACGCCACTCGTCGCGGTCGGCGTCGTCGAACGGCGCCGCGAGCATCGCACCGGCGTTGGCGACGACGAGATCGGGTGCGCCGATGCGCTCCGTCACTTCCTCGAACGCTGCGGCGACGGCACGGGGGTCACTGACGTCCGTCGCGATGGCGAGGCCGTCGAATTCGTCAGCGACGTCGGTGAGCTTGTCGATTCGACGACCGAGCAGCGCGACGCGTGCTCCGCGCGCCGCCAGCGTCCTTGCCGTCGCGGCGCCGATACCCGTACCTGCGCCGGTCACCACCGCGATGCGGCCGTCGAGAGTTGCGGTGTTCTCGTGTTGTGTCAGTGCTTCATGTGGCAGTGCTTGTTTCGTCCTGGCTTCTTGTGTCATAGCTACAAGGATCGAGCGGCTCGGACGGCACGAACAGACCGCGTCGTGAGGGGTCCTCGCACTACCTGGCTGTCGATCGCTGCGAGCCTAGACTTTCGCTATGACCGCACTCGGAGAGTTCCTGCGCGCCCGCCGCGAGCGTGTCGACCCTGCGACGCTCGGTCTGCGGACGGTCGGCCCGCGGCGTACGCCCGGTCTGCGTCGTGAGGAGGTTGCCAGTCTCGCCGGCATCAGCGTCGAATACCTTGTGCGGCTCGAACGTGGACGCGACCGCAATCCGTCGGCTGCGGTCGTGGCCTCGCTGGCCGATGTACTCGGACTCGATGATGCCGAGCGTGAGCATCTCGCCGCACTCGCCGATGTGCGCATCGACGTCGACTTCGCCGATCATGAGGTGGTCGAACCGATACGAGTCTTGATGGCTCAATGGCAGCAGCCTGCGATCGTGATGAATCGGTTCATGGACCTCCTCGCGATCAACGACGCAGGAGCAGCACTTCATCAGGCGATCGGGACCGTGCCCGGAGACAACATGTTGCGCAAGCTCTTTCTTGATTCGCACGCTCCGTCGATCTATCCCGATTACGAGTTGCTGGCGGCCGAGACCGTCGCCAACCTGCGATCGCTCACCGGAGCAGACATTGATCATCCGCGTCTGCGCGACCTCGTGGGCGAACTCTCGCTGCACAGCCCGTTGTTCGCCGAGATCTGGGCGCGCAACGAGGTTCAGGTGAAGTCCAGCGGCGCCAAGCGGATAGTGCTCGCCGACGTCGGCGTCGTCGAATTACGTTGGGACACTCTCGAAGTCGCCGGTGCGCGGGGGCAGAGGGTCGTCGTCTACCAGCCTGTCGAGGGCACCGGCAGCGCCGAGAAGCTCGCACGACTCGACGCCGCCGCCAGGGTCGGTGTGGTCGGCAGCTGACCCGAACAGCACACTGCCCCGGTCTCGTGAGACCGGGGCAGTGCAGTGGGGTGATAGATCAGGCGTTCGCCAGCACCTCGGTGGTGGTGATGGCCTGTGCTACACCGGTAATCGTCGCGGCGACCTTGACGGCCTCCCAGACCTGTTCCTTGGTCAGGCCGCCATCACGGACGACCTTCGCGTGCGCTGCCGTGCAGTCGTGGCAACCGTTGATGGTCGACACGGCGAGGCTCCACAGCTCGAAGTCGGTCTTGTCGACGCCGGGGTTGCCGATGATGTTCATCCGCAGACCCATGCGCACCTGGGTGTAGTCGTCGCCGAGAAAACTCTTGGCGCGGTACGCGACATTGTTCATGCCCATGATCGACGCCGCGCCCAGCGCCGCGTTGTAGGCCTCGGCCGAGAGGGTGTCCGCGGCTTCCTCGGAGACCTCGGCCAGCACCTTCGCGTTGCGAGATGCCGCAGCCGACGCGAGGAAGGTGCCCCAGAGCTGCTGCTCGGAGAGCTCGGTCGAACGCGCCAGCGAACTCAGATTGAGCTTGAGGTCCTTGGCGTACTCGGGGAGGGCTTCCTTGAGATTGTCGATGCTCATGCCGATTCCTCTCAGACGCTTGCGGTGAGGAGCTCGCCGGCGTCGATGGTCGGATCGCCCTTCTTCCAGTTGCAGGCGCACAGCTCGTCGGACTGCAGTGCGTCGAGAACACGCAGCACCTCGTCGACGTTGCGGCCGACGGAACCGGCCGTCACCGAGACGAACTGGATCTCGTTGTTGGGGTCGATGATGAAGGTCGCGCGATCGGCGACGCCATCGGCGTTGAGAACGCCTGCGGCGGTGGCGAGCTCACGCTTGAGGTCGCTCAGCATCGGGAAGGGGAGGGTCTTGAGGTCCTCGTGCTGTGCACGCCACTGGAAGTGGACGAACTCGTTGTCGACGGACGCGCCGAGGACCTGGGCGTCGCGATCGGCGAACTCGTCGTTCAGCTTTCCGAAAGCGGCGATCTCGGTCGGGCACACGAACGTGAAGTCCTTGGGCCAGAAGAAGACGATGCGCCACTTGCCGGGGTGATCGTCGCTCGACACCTGGGTGAAGTAGTCGTCGGGCTGCTGGGCGTCCACCTTGCTCAGGTCGCCTCCGATGACCGCCGTCAGGTTGTAGGCGGGGAACTGGTCTCCGATGGTCAGAAGAGCCATGTGTGTTTTCGCTCCTTCGTGTCGATTGCGTTCGTGGGTGGCGCGCGAACTCACGTTCTGCAGTTGCCTCTCAATTCTGCCGAAAAGCCACCAAAAGCGAAACGTGATGATTAGCACTAGACTGATAGGCATGAGTGATAAAAGTTATCAGCCGTCCGTGGCCGGTCTGCGGGCGTTCGTCGCACTCGCTCGCAAACGTCATTTCGGTTCTGCGGCAACAGAACTCGGTGTCAGCCAGCCGTCTCTGTCGCAAGCACTCGCCGGCCTCGAGGCCGGGTTGGGCAAGCAACTCATCGAACGTACAACGCGGCGTGTCTTCGTGACGCCGGAGGGCGAGATGCTTCTACCCAAAGCGATCGCGGTGACCGACGCCGTCGACGAATTCCTCTCTGCCTCCGCGGGTTCCGACGATCCACTTGCCGGCACTCTGCGACTCGGCCTGATCCCGACGGTCGCGCCATACGTTCTGCCGACCGTACTGCGCGGGCTCGCCGCCGAATTGCCCTCTCTCGCTTTGCGGGTCGTCGAGGACCAGACGGCGCGACTGGTGGCGCAGTTACGTGAGGGCTCACTCGACGCCGCGTGTCTCGCGCTACCCGCCGACGTGCCCGGCCTTGCCGAGATACCGATGTACGCCGAGGATTTCGTGCTGGCGCTGCCGTCCGATCATCCGTTGGCCGGACGCAAGCGCGTCGACCCGAGTTCGCTCGCCGACCTTCCGCTCCTGCTGCTCGACGAGGGGCACTGCCTACGCGACCAGGCGCTCGAGGTGTGCCGACTCGCGGGCGTGCGCGCCGACATCGGGCACACCCGAGCGGCGTCGTTGGCGACCGCGGTGCAGTGCGTCGAAGGTGGTCTGGGCGTCACGCTGATCCCAGGGACCGCCGTTGCCGCCGAAACAGCGGGCGGCGACCTCGCGACCGCGACATTCACGACGCCGCGGCCGGGGCGTCGAATCGGGCTGGTCTACCGCGAGTCGTCGGGCAGAGGCGAGTCGTATCGGCGACTGGCGTCCATCATCGCCGGTCTTGTCGAACAGACCGGCGCGGTGCGCGTGGAGAAAGCGGCTGCCGTGTGAGAGTGATTCGGTCGGCGTCTCAGTGTTCCTCGGCGAGGGCGTCGGCGGCGGCGGTGCGGGCCAACTCTTCCCACTCGTCGAGGAGACTTGAGTCGACATCGCGGACCATGTCGCCGACGCGTTCGGTGAGTTCGACGATCTCGTCGGTCAACACCGTGGTCGGAACACCCTGGCGCAACACGCGATAGCAGTCGGATAGGTACCGCAGTACCACTCCTTCGCTGCGGGCCAGACCGTAGGCAGAGATCAGTTCGGTGAACGTCATCGCTCGCTCGAGCATCAGCCGGAGGACCGACTTCGGCGACGGCGGAAACCCCGCTATCCACGGGTGGGTCCGGCGGTAGACACCGAAGGCGTAGTCGATCTCCTCGGCGAGCGGTTGCGGCCAGGTGATCTCCTCGAGCCGCGCCATGCGCTCCTCGTACTCGACGCCGTCGGCTTTCATCTCGGCGATCGCAGCGTCGCGCGCTTCCTTGCGCTGTGCCATCAGCACCGGGCGGGGATCGTCGAGAGTGGATTCGAGGATCGAGACGACGTCGAGCGCATAGGTCGACGAATCCGGATCGAGTAGCTCGAAGGCGGCGAGCGCGAAGGCCGACAGCGGGTTGGTGAGTGCGAAGTTCTCGGGCATGTCGACGCTGAGCGCGACGTATCGGCCCTCGTCGTCGGGTTCGGGTAGTTGTACGACGATGCCCGCGTCGCGCAGGTCACGGTAGAGGCGAATGGTGTGGCGGATCTGTCCCAGTTGTCGATTGCGGGGAAGATGGTTGTCTTCCAACAGATGTCGCGTGGCCGCGAAGCAATCTCCGGGCCGGCCGAGGACTTCGAGCAACATCGCCGTTGTCATGCGGAAGTGCGAGCGCAACGGCTCATCGGGTGCGTCGACGAGTTGCAGGAACGTCTTCTCGCCCCAGGAGACGAAACCCTCGGGTGGCTTCTTGCGCACCAGCTTTCGCAGTTTCTTCGGGTCGTCGCCCGCCTTGGCGACCGCGCGGGCGTTCTCGACGTCGTGCTCGGGTGCCTGCGCGACGACGTAGCCGATGGTGTCGAAGCCTGCTCGCCCGGCGCGGCCGGCGATCTGGTGGAATTCGCGGGCGCGCAGACGACGTACGCGCGTGCCGTCGTATTTGCTCAGACCGGCGAACAGGACGGTACGGATGGGCACGTTGATGCCGACTCCGAGGGTGTCGGTACCGGCGATGACCTTGAGAAGTCCCTGTTGGGCAAGGCGTTCGACGAGACGTCGGTAGCGCGGCAACATGCCTGCGTGGTGGACCCCGATGCCGGCGCGGAGCAGCTTCGACAGGGTGGAGCCGAATCCGGTGGAGAAGCGGAAGTCGCCGATCGCCTCGGCGATCTGAGCCTTCTCCTCCTTGGTGGTGATTCGTGCCGACAGGAGTGCCTGCGCGCGCTCGACCGCTGCTGCCTGGGTGAAATGCACGACGTAGATCGGGGCGCGACCCGCGTCGATGAGTCCCTCGATCGTCTCGTGGATAGGCGTCATCGCATACGTGTATTCGAGGGGGACCGGTCGATGGGTTCCGGTGACCGCGGTGGTCGTGCGGTCGGTGCGTCGCGACAGGTCGTCGACGAAGAAGCTGATGTCGCCGAGCGTCGCCGACATCAGAAGGAATTGCGTGTGCGGAAGCTCGATCAGCGGGACTTCCCACGCCCATCCGCGGTCGGACTCGCCGTAGAAGTGGAACTCGTCGGCGACGAGAACCCCGATATCGCTGTTCGGACCGTCGCGAAGTGCGAGGTTCGCGACGATCTCGGCGGTCGCGCAGATGATCGGAGCGTTGGCGTTGACCGAGGCGTCGCCGGTCATCAGGCCGACCTGGTCGGCCCCGAACTGAGCGCAGAGATCGAAGAACTTCTCGCTGACCAGCGCCTTGATCGGCGCGGTATAGAAAGCTCGTTGGCCCCGACATCGGGCGAAGTAGATGGCGCCGGAGGCAACGAGCGACTTGCCCGAACCAGTCGGTGTGGCCAGGATGACGTTGTTACCCGAGATCAACTCGAGCAGCGACTCCTCCTGATGGGGATACAGGTCGATGCCGCGGTCGGCCCACCATCCGGTGAACGTGTCAAATGCGGCGTCGTCATCGTCGGCGACAGGGGTCAGCGTCGTCGCCGACCCCGAAACGGACTCGTCGATCAGTTCGGCGATGACGAACCGCCGTTGCCGTCCTCGTCGTGGAGATCTCCGGTGCCGTCCGGATCGACGTCGCCACGCGATTGCTCCGCCAGGAACCGCTCGAGTTCAGCGCCGAGCTCATCCCCGCTGGGCAGCGGTTCGTCGGCGGCGAGCAGAGATGCGCGCTGAGTCTGTGCCTCGGTGAAGCTGTCGTACTGCGCCTCGAGCGCCGCGACGACGGATTCGATCTCACCGTTGCCCGACACCTCGGCGTCGACCTGCTCACGCACTGCCGCTGCTGCGGATTCGAGTGCACTGGTGGGCAATTCGAGACCTGTCAGTCCCGACACCGCCTCCAGCAGACGTGCTGACGCAGCCGGGTAGTCGGTCTGGGAGAGGTAGTGCGGCACGTGCACCGACAGTCCAGAGGTGCGTCGTCCGCCCTGACCAAGGCGCAGCTCCAAGAGCATCGACGCACTCGCGGGGAGCTTCATCTGCGAACCCCACGTCGGTAGGTCGCCCAACGATTCGGGCTCGTTGCCGTGCGCGGTCAACGACGACGGGCGGGTGTGCGGAACGGCCATCGGGATGGCGTTGAGACCGATCACGTCGGTGACCCGGAAATGGTCGGCGAGGCGTCGAATGGCCTCGGTGAACTGTTCCCACCGCAGGTCTGGCTCCGAGCCGGACAGCAGCAGGAACGGCTTGCCGGCGTTGTCGCGGATCGCGTGCAGCGTGAGCGTTGGCATCTGCACGTCGGTGAAGGTCTCGCCGCTGAAGGTGATCGTCGGACGGCGAGAGCGATAGTCCATCAGCTCGTCGTTGTCGAAGGTCGCGACCACCTCGGAGTCGAGCGAGTCGCGAAGATTCTGCGCGGCGAGTGCCACGGCGTGTCCCGCGTCGGCGAAGCCGTCGAGCGCGTGGATCAGTACGGGGCCGGTTCCCGCAGCGTCGGAGACCTGGGGAGCGGGGAAGGCGAGCTCGAAGAGCTGACGGCCCTCGTCCGGATTGGAATCCATGTCGTCCCTCCTCTTGAAGATCGGCACGTGCCTGTCCTACCTGTTCGTCGAATTGTCCCGCATCCACACCACTCGTGACCAATCGGTGTCGCTCGTCGAGCGTCCGCGTGACGCATCTGTGTTGTTCTTGCAGCGGATCCTTGTGTGTTAGCGGATCTTTGTGTGTTCAACAACCGCGCCCACCTCTCGATTCCCCGTGATGATCTGGAGACCGTCGGAGTGTCGTGAGCGGTGCCTCGGCCTTGCGGTGGCACAGTCGAAGGTCGTGGGTGTACGCAGTGTCGGTGTGGTGATGGGGTTGGCCGCGGCTTTTCTCGTGGCGTCGTGTTCGGTCGATGGTGATGCGACGCAGAACACTGCCGATCTCTCTTCGCGATCGGTGACCGCAGCCGATTTTCCGGTTTCGGGTGCTACCCGCGTTCCGCAGAACTCCGTCGCATACGCGATCGGCGACCTCATCGGCCGACCAGCCAACTCGCCCTACGATCCACCCGCGTGTCAGCCCGCGGCGGTCGGCTCCGACGGAGCCGTCGTCTATCTGGGAATCGTCGAAGCCGACCGTGCGTCCTTCACCTCCGCCGTCGTCGGAGTCGATGACGCGTTGAGCACGGTGGTCGATCAGGCGCGTGCGTGTCCTCGAGCGACCACCGGCAACGCGACGACGGCGACGAGCAAGGTGCAGACAAGGGTGTCCGACGCCCCCGAACATCCTGCCGGGGTCGATACCGCTGCCGTCCTGCGGACTGTCGAGACCGGTGGCGACCAGGCGCCGCTCTTGACGCGCACGATGACCTACATCGGACAGCAGGGCACGGTGCGCGTGTACTGCCAATACCGGTGGCCATCAGCGGGTGACATCAGTTCCGAGGCGAAGGGTCAGCTCGGAGCTCTGTTCGAGAAGGTGTTGCGGGCGGCTTTCGGTTCGTGAGTTTGTGCACCCGTCCGAGGGTGTGCACAACGTCGGTCATCGGAGCTTCTCGCGGGTTCGGGCGTCTCCGGGTGAACCCAAGATGTTCGACATGTCACTTCGAAACGATTCGTCGAACGGGCCGATCCGGACCGTCTCCGCGCTGCTCACCGCTATCCCTGGCTTCTTCGGGTTCATTCCCGAGCGCTCGCTCGTGCTCCTGGCACTCGCGCCGGACGGACGCACGGTCCAGGCGTCCGTACGGCTCGATCTCGACCTTGCCCCCGACGGCTCACCGGCGCGACCGATGCTCAACGAGATCGACAATCTGGCGCGAATATTTCAGGGCTACGGCAGCGCCGACCTCATCGCGGTCATCGGTGATGACCGCTTCGAACTTGATACCCGCACGTATGAGCAGATTCTGTCGAAAGTCGATCGGCGGATGCGACTGTGCGGAGGCATTGGTCGCGGCTACGTGTGCAGTCGCTTCGCCGAGGGGGAGCCGTGGACGCAGATCTGGGAGCACGGCGCTGCGCTGTCGGCGCAGTCGTTGAGGCACTGCGGGGTGCTCACCGACCCTCGGATCTCGCCGACCGCGGTGTCCGGTGCCGTGCATTCAGGGCGCTTCCTCATGGCGAACCGCGCGGAGATCGCAGCGATGCTCGCTCCGACGCCTCATTGCGACGACGGCTCCTGCAGCACCATCGCCGACGACGGCCGCTTCGATGACGAACCACCACAGGAACTCCTGGTAGCGATCTACGAGGCGGTCGTGATGGAGTCCGACTACTACTCGTGCGAGCGGGTTGCCGAACTCGAACGCGCGATCTGCGACGTTCGGGTTCGCGATGCGGCCCTGGCATTCGCGGTCACAGATCTTCGCTCAGGTGCCGAGATGTTGTGGCGTGAACTGACCCGACGGTTGACCGGTACCGGACGAGCCAGCGCTGCAACACTCCTCGCGCATCTGCACTACATCGCAGGTGAGGGGAGTTTCGCAGGTGTGGCGCTCGACGTCGCGCGCGACGCCGACCGCAACTGGAAGCTCGCACAACTCCTCGACCACTCGCTGCGCAACGGATTACGTCCGGACAACCTGTGGCACCTCATCGGTGATTCGTACGACGCGGCAGCGGAGCTCGGCCTTGTCTTGCCGCACGCAACCCTGCGCGATGCGGGTTGACGTGTTGCTCCGAATTGTGTTGTCGCTCAGACCTTTTCGACGAACAGTGAGTGGGCCATCTCCGGAGACAGTGTCAGTCCGGCGTGCCCTGGCGTGCTGATCTCCACCTTCTGCGGCGTGCAGGTCACTGTCACGCGTGCGTTCGGGACCACGCCCGCCTCGCGCAGCGCCGCGATCAGCTCTGTATCCGACTGCGCGTGCTCGGAGAGTCGACGCACGATCACCGCAACCGCCTCACCCTGCGGGAGGTCGGACAGGCGCGCGGCCTCACCAGTGGACGTCGTCGTCTCGACGCCGAGCTCTTCCAGGCCGGGAATCGGGTTGCCATATGGCGAGGTCGTCGGGTTGTCGAGCACGGCGAGGAGACGGCGCTCGACGTTCTCGCTCATGACATGCTCCCAGCGGCACGCTTCCTCGTGGACCTCGTCCCAGGGCATGCCGATCACGTCTACGAGCAGCCGCTCGGCGAGACGATGCTTGCGCATCACGGCGACCGCGAGGGCGCGACCCTTGTCGGTCAGCTCGAGGTGCCGGTCGCCTGCGACGCGCAACAGTCCGTCGCGTTCCATACGCGCGACTGTCTGAGACACAGTCGGTCCGCTCTGCTCGAGTCGTTCGGCGATGCGTGCGCGCAGTGGGACGATTCCCTCTTCTTCGAGGTCGTAGATCGTCCGGAGGTACATCTCGGTGGTATCAACCAGATCGTTCACTTGAGCCAGTCCCTTCCGTCTTTACAAGAGTACCTTGACCTGCGTTCGAGACTGCCTCGTCACATGCCGAACGCGTCCGGCCCGCGCGGCGAGGCACTAGCCTTGGTCGTGTGCGTAGTGCGTGGAGACATCAATGAGCGCGGCAGTGATCTGGAGCGAGGAGTTCCTCTCGTATCGCTGGGCACACACCCACCCGATGAATCCCGTGCGCTTGGCGCTGACGATGACGCTCGCGCAGAGCCTCGGAGTGCTCGACGATGTCGACGTCGCCGAACCACTTGCGATCGGCGATGATGCGCTGACCGTCGTCCACAGTCAGGACTACATCGACGCGGTGCGTGCTGTCGGATCGGGGACGGCGTCGTTGTCGGGCCCGCTTCTCGAGCGTCTGTTCGGTCTCGGCGACTCCGACAATCCCGTGTTCGACGGAATGCACGAGGCGGCACGGCTGTTGGTCGGCGGAACGCTGGCGGCGGCGCAGGCGGTCGGTTCCGGGGCGGTGCGTCGAGCAGTCAATATCGGTGGCGGGATGCACCACGCGATGCGGTCGCGGGCTGCCGGATTCTGCATCTACAACGACTGCGCGGTGGCCATTCACTGGCTACTCGAGAACGGCTTCGACCGCATCGCCTACATCGACATCGACGCGCACCACGGTGACGGCGTGCAGGTGGCGTTCGCGTCCGACCCGCGCGTGATGACAGTGTCGCTGCACCAGCATCCGGCGACGTTGTGGCCGGGAACGGGCTGGCCGACCGAGGTCGGCGACGACGGCGCGGAGGGTTCCGCGGTCAACATCGCCCTGATGCCCGACACGCAGGACCGGTTGTGGCTGCGCGCCTTCCATGCCGTCGTTCCGTCGCTGATCGCCGAGTTCAAGCCGCAGATCATCATCAGCCAGTGCGGCGCCGACAGCCATCGCGCCGATCCGTTGACCGACCTGTCGCTGACCGTCGACGGGCAGCGCGCCGCGATGATCGCGATGCGCGACCTGGCCGAGAAGCATTGCGACGGTAGGTGGATCGCGGTCGGCGGAGGCGGCTACGGCGTGGTGAACGTCGTCCCGCGTAGTTGGTCGCACCTGCTCGGGGTCGTCCTTGATCGTGACGTTGACGTCACGACCCCGATCAACGAATCGTGGTGCGCCACAGCCGAACAGATCGCAACGCAGGTGCATTCGGAGTACTCGCAGGCGCCCGTGCATGTGATGGGCGACGATGGCGACGTCGACTTCGTCGAATGGGATGGCGACACGGGGCAGGAACCACCGCCCGGCATCGACGAGAGCGCCCAACGACAAACCGATCGCGCCATCATGGCCACTCGCCGTGCCGTGTATCCGCTACACGGACTCGACCCGGAGGACCCCCGTGACTGATTCCCCCGCGACTGACACCTCAGCCGCTGGTACCCCGGCCACTGATTCCCCAGCCGCTGGTACCCCAGCGACGGATTCAGCCGTGCAGACCGCTCCCCGGGACGATCACGGAGAGGGTGAGCGCCCGCGCGGTCCGTGGGATTACCCCCGACACTGGATCGCCGATGTCCTCGCGTCCGACGGTGGCGTGGTGCATCTGCGTCCGATCGTTCCCGACGACGCCGACCGCGTCGTCCGATTCCACTCGGGTTTGTCCGAACGCACCAGGTACATGCGCTACTTCGGTCCGACGCCGACGCTTCCGCCGCGCGAGGTCGCACGCATGACAACGGTCGACCACCGCAACCGGGTTGCGATCGTCGCAGTGCTCGGTGGGGAGATCATCGCGATCGGCATCTACGAGGGACTCGCCGCCGACGGCAAGCCCGAATCTGCCGAGGTCGCCTTCGTCGTCGCCGACGAACACCAGGGCCGCGGCCTCGGGCCGATTCTGCTCGAACATCTCGCCGGTGCCGCTGCCGAGAACGGATTCACCCGCTTCGAGGCCGAGGTGCTCAGCGAGAATCCCAACATGGTCGCCGTCTTCCGCGACGCCGGCTACCAGATCTCGCGCGCATTCGACGGCTCGACGGTGCACGTCGAGTTCACGATCGATCCCACCGAGGCGATGCTCTCGGTGCGCAACGACCGTGAGCGCGCCTCCGAGGCGCGCAGCGTCGCCAACCTGTTGCGACCGGCGTCTGTTGCCGTGATCGGGGCGTCGACCGATCCCAAGAAGGTGGGAAACGCGCTGCTGGCCAACATCATTGCGGCCGGATTCACCGGCCCTGTGTTCCCGGTCAATGGTCCCGACCGTGACGGTGAACCCGACGATGAGCAGGGCGGATCGGCTCACGACGCGGCGCGTGCCGGGGCGACGCGCCAACCACAGCGACGCCATCGCGGCCCGGCGCGGGCGCCCCGCGTGCGGCCGCCGTCGGTCAGGGGAATCCGCGCGTACCCGACGGTGCGCGACATTCCCGATCCGGTCGATCTCGCGGTGGTCGCGGTGCCCGCGGCGAGCGTCGACGAGGTGCTCGACGACTGCATGGTCAAGGGCGTGCGCGCGCTCGTGATCGTGTCGTCGGGATTCGGCGAAAGCGGTGAGGCGGGCCTGGAGAGCGAACATCGCCTCGTCCAGCAGGTCCGTGAGCACGGCATGCGCCTGGTCGGGCCGAATGCTCTCGGCGTCGCGAACAACGACCCGTCGATTGCGCTGAATGCCACTCTCGCGCCGCGTATCCCGCCACTGGGACGTGTCGGATTCTTCTGTCAGTCCGGTGCGCTCGGCATCGCGATCCTCGACACGGCCGCACATCGCCAGATCGGGTTGTCGACCTTTGTCTCGGCGGGCAACCGTGCCGACGTCTCAGGCAACGACCTGCTGCAGTACTGGGATTCCGACGCCGCTACCGACGTCGTGCTGCTGTATCTCGAGAGTTTCGGTAATCCGCGCAAGTTCTCGCGCATCGCTCGCAGAGTGTCGCGGTCCAAGCCGATCGTCGCGGTCAAATCGGGCAAGGGTGCGATGAGCCCGGTGCGTGCCGCACGGACGGCTGCGGCGAGCCTCGACGATCGCATCGCCCAGATGATGCTCGAGCAAGCGGGCGTCATCCAGGTCGACACCATTCCCGAATTGTTCGACTGCGCATCACTTTTCGCGTATCAACCGCTGCCTCGCGGTCCGCGGACCCGCATCATCGGCAACTCCTCGGTGCTCGGCAGTCTTGCCGCCGACACCGCGCGGTCAGGCGGTCTCGAAGTCGAGTCGACCATCGACCTCGGCGCAGGAGCCTCGGAGGACGAGTTCGAGGCCTCCGTCGCGCAGGCCATGGCCGATCCGGGTGTCGACAGCGTGATCGTCGTCTTCGTGCCACCGGTCGCCGTCGACCTCGACTGGCACGCACGCGCCCTGATCGCGGGCGCGAACACACCGGACGCCGACGCCGACAAACCGATCGTGACCACCTTCCTCGCCGTCGAGGGCATCCCGCCCGGCCTGATGAGGCCCGGACCGTCGGGGCTGCCGGCGCGCGGCTCGATTCCGTCGTATTCGTCCCCCGAACGTGCCGCGGCCGCGCTGGCACGGGCATGGCAGTACGCGCGGTGGTGTGCACGACCGGAGGTCCCCGTCGAGAGACCCGACGGGATCGACCCCGAGGCTGCGAGGACATGGGTGCGCGAAGCCATGTGGGGACTTCCCGACGACGATCCGGGCGTCGATTCTGGTGTCGATTCTGGTGTCGATTCGGACGGCTCCACGGTCGGCGGCGCCGATCCGGTGACGGTGCTCGACGACGTCGACTCCGCCCGCCTGCTCGAGTGGTACGGAGTCGAGGTGGTGCCCTTCCGCGAGGTCTCGACGATGCACGAGGCGTCGGCCGCAGCGCGTGACCTGGGATTCCCTGTCGCAGTGAAAGCAACATCACCGGCATGGCGCGGCCGACTCGACCGTGAGGGCGCACGTCTGGATCTGCCTGACGCCACCGCCGTGGTGACCGCCTTCGCCGAGATCTCGGAGCTGACCGGCGACGACGTGCTCCACGTGCAGAAGATGGCACCCAAGGGTGTCGGCACCATGGTGCGCATGCGCGACGACCCGTCGTTCGGGCCGTTGATTTCCTTCGGATTGTCGGGCAGGACGTTCGAGCTACTCGGCGACGACGGGTACCGCGCGATCCCGATCAATGCGCTCGATGCCGACGAACTCATCGACGAGCCACGATCGGCCCCACTGCTCTACGGGTATCGGGGAGAGGCCCCGGTCAACAGAGGAGCGTTGGTCGACCTACTGATCCGCATCTCGACGATGGCAGACGACATCCCGGAGATCCGCGAGATCGTCGTCGATCCCGTGCTGTGTTCGCCGGAGGGCGCCGCAATCCTCAACGCCCGCATACGAATCGGCCCGGTGCCCACCAAGGCGGACACCGGACCGAGACGATTGAGCTGATTGAGTTGGCGGGAGCGGGTCAGCTCGCGTAGGCGCGCAGGCGCTCGGCGCGCTCGCCCTGACGGAGCTTGCCCATCACCTCACGCTCGATCTGACGGACGCGTTCGCGCGAGAGCCCGAACATGCGGCCGATCTGGTCGAGTGTGCGTGGCTGTCCGTCGTCGAGGCCGTAACGCATACGGATCACCTGCTGCTCACGCTCGTCGAGCGTTGCGAGCACCGCGCGGACGTCGGTGTGCATGAGTCCGGCGATGACGGCGCTCTCCGCGGAGGTCGCCTCGGCGTCTTCGATGAAGTCGCCCAGTGGTGCCTCTTCGTCGCTGCCGACCGGCATGTCGAGGCTCACCGGATCGCGGCTGTGGTCGAGCAGATCTGCGATCTTCTCCGCCGGGATGCCCGATTCGTTGGCGAGCTCGTCGTCGGTGGCCTCGCGTCCGAGCTGCTGATGCAGCTCACGCTTGATGCGCGCCAACTTGTTGACCTGCTCGACCAAGTGGACAGGCAGACGAATGGTGCGGCTCTGGTCAGCCATGCCTCGGGTGATGGCCTGGCGAATCCACCAGGTCGCGTAAGTCGAGAACTTGAAGCCCTTCGCGTAGTCGAACTTCTCCATCGCGCGGATCAGACCGAGGTTGCCCTCCTGGATGAGGTCGAGAAGCGGCATTCCGCGGCCCGTGTAGCGCTTTGCCAGCGAGACGACGAGGCGCAGGTTGGCCTCGAGGAGGTGGGAGCGTGCTGCCTCGCCTTCGCGAATGACGATCGTGAGATCACGCTTCTTTGCCGCGGACAGCCGCTTGCGGGTCGCCAGAACGTGCTTGGCGTAGAGACCTGCTTCGATCTGCTTGGCGAGCTCGACCTCCTGCTCTGCGTTGAGCAGGGCTGTGCGGCCGATGCCGTTGAGGTAGACACGGACCAGATCCGCCGCAGGTGACTGTGCGTCGAGATCCTGTTCCGTCATCGCCGGACGCGAGGGGGTGGTGTCGCCAGAAGCGACGGTGGATGTGGAGCGTGTGACGGTGGAGCGTGACATCTGGCCTCCTAATCGAGTGCGTTCATAGGGTGCAACGACATGCACTCCTCGAAAGTTCCCCGGAGGCTGATTCGGGCTACTGGCTCCTGACCTGCATAAACACTCATTAAGGGATGTCGAACCGACTGAGAATCGGCTGAGATCTACGCGCGGTCGGTCTGTTACGGACGCGGTAGATCGATCCGGAAGCGTCAATGGGGATGTCGGTCGTCGGCGACCGTGGAGTCGATGACATTCGACTCGCCGCCGAGGGCCTGCGGACCGACGACGTGGTGGTCGGGACCGTATTTGTACTGGGCAACCTCTCCGCGCTTGCGAGGCGGCCGATCGTTGGCGATCAGTACGGCGACCCAGGGGAGTGGGATCGACAGTGCGACGATGCCGAGCGCCCACCAGCCCGATCCCGTCATGCTGTAGACGATGCCCGCGATGATCAGCGCGGGAACACGAAACGACATGAGCGTCAGATATTTCCGTACGCGTGTCCGGTGCTGCTCGTCGAGGGACTCCTGCGCGTCGGTGATGAGGAAGGCCTCGGGCGACACGTGATCGCGGCGTGGCCCCTCAGCGCCAACCATGACTGCGCTTCGTTCCGTCGAATCCCATGTCTCCACTGTTCCACTTTCAGTTCCTGATTGCACCGATGGGGCAACCGTGGTGTGACGCGCTCGGGCGTGTCAGGGCCGCGATGGTGGCCCGGGTCGTCGCGCGTGGCGGGTCACCGTGTCGGAATCGGCCCGTGAGGAGCACAATAGAGTGCATGGCTACCGAAACTATCGAGCGGCCCGACCTCGACGAATGGTCGGACACCAAGACCGATGAGCGGCCCGACGCCGATGCGACCGATCGGGGAGACGACGACAGACCCAAGTTCTTCCATTACGTTAAAAAGGACAAGATCGCCGAGAGCGCTGTCATGGGCAATCACGTGGTTGCCTTGTGCGGCGAGACATTCCCGGTGACGCGCTCGGCCAAGCCGGGTTCGCCCGTCTGCCCCAAGTGCAAGAAGATCTACAGTCGGATGCGCAAGGAGTGACTCTCCCCGCCTCAGCCACCGCCGCCCGCTAGCGACTCTCGCCGGGCGGCGGTTGCCGTTGAGGTCCCGATTCGCGGTCTGGGGGCTGCTGAGGACCCTTGCGGATCGGTCCGGTGGCCAGCCGCTCGGGAAGCGCCTTGATGTGGCCGGTGAAGTCGGAGGTCTGTTCGTGTACCCAGTGTCGGACGTGCGCGGTGGCGGGCGGTTTGGCGGGCCAGAGTGATTGGACCGCTGCGTTGAACTCGGCGCCGATCACGATCGCGAAGCCGAGGAAGAACGTGAAGAGCAAGAAGGCGATCGGCGTCGCCAGTGCGCCGTAGGTGTATCCGGCGCGTGTGATCGCGGCGAGGTAGATGCGCAGAACATAGCTGGCGATCCAGAAGAAGACCCCGGCGACCACCGCGCCTCCGACGAGCCTGTGCCAGGGCAACGGATTGGGCAGAGCCAGGTGGTAGAGCGTCGTGAGGACCCCGAGTAGCAGCAGCGCGACGAACGGGAAGTATCCGAAGTCGATCAGCGCGCTCACTCCTCGGTCCCAGGAGTCGGGAACGATCTCGTGCAAGTAGTTCGGGCCGAGTGCGACCAGCGGTAGCAGGAAGACCGACACGACGAGGAAGCACACGTACAGCAGGAGCGCGAAGATCCGCTGCCAAACCGGGTTGCGCACCTCGTGCTGGTCGTGCGCCCGAACGATCGACGCGACGAAACACGACACCGCCGACGAACCGGCCCACAGCGACAGGATGAAGCCCACCGAGATGACGCCGACCCGCCCGCGGCCGAGGACGTTGTCGACGGTGGGGGTGATGAGATCGTTCACGACGTTCGTCGAGAAGGTGCGCTCAGCGAAGCTGATGATCCGCGACGAGATCACCTCGACGGTGTCGGGACCGAACCACCCGGCGATGTAGCCGACGCTGCCGAGGAGCCCGAGGAGCAGCGGAGGTAGCGACAACGCTTGCCAGAATGCTGCCTGCGCGGCCCAGCCGACGATCCCGTCGTCCCAGGCCTTCTTGATCGTGCGCCAGACAACCCGATGCAGATTGGGCAGCACAGGAGGCCCGGGCGACGACGTCTGGTGCTCCTGCGGATCGTCGGTTCCCGTCGATGCGGTGCCGTCTTTCGTCGATCCGGTGTCGTCGGTCTCACGTGTCGGCGCAGCGCGCCTCGGGGCGTCGGGAGAATCGAGCGGCTGGCGTTCGTCTCCCAGCGGAAGATCCATCGACACCGGCGCAGGCCGACGAGGTGTTCTGCGCACGCGTTCTCCGAGAGCCGGCGACGGGGCGGCGTCGTCGGTCATCGGAACAGGGTTGCGGCGTGTCGTGGCTATGGGTCCAGCATCCCTGATCGGCGCAGGTTACGTGCGACACACCCCTTGCCGCGTGTCACAAAGCCCATCACCCGGCTCACCTCGACAGCCGTGTCTGGCGAAAGGCGCGTCGGCGCGAGCCGCTAAGATCGGAAGGTCCCCTCGGATGAGTGAATGTGTTCCGGCACGGTCCATCTGGCCGAGGGGTTGTTTCTTGCCTTCGCGCCGTCGGGAGCTTTGTTTACGTGACTTCTGCCCAATCGCCCGCAACGCCCGCCGGTCCGCCGCTACGCGCCTGGCAGCGTCGAGCGCTCACGAAGTACCTCGCGACCCGGCCGACCGACTTCCTCGCGGTGGCGACGCCAGGTGCGGGAAAGACGACGTTCGGACTTCGGGTCGCGCGGGAACTGCTCGACGATCGCACGATCGAACAGGTCACCGTCGTCACCCCGACCGAACACCTCAAGCATCAGTGGGCGCAGGCTGCCGCGCGCGTCGGCATCGCCCTCGACTCCCGCTTCCGCAACTCCGACGGTCAGACCAGCTCGGACTACAACGGCGTCGCCCTGACGTATGCGCAGGTGGCCGCGCACCCGTCGCGCCACCGGGTGCGCACCGAGAATCGTCGAACACTCGTGATCCTCGACGAGATCCATCACGGTGGCGACGCGAAGTCGTGGGGCGACGCGATCCGTGAGGCGTTCTCCGACGCCGTGCGGAGGTTGTCGCTGACAGGAACACCGTTCCGCTCCGACGACTCACCCATCCCGTTCGTCACGTACGAGCCGGAAGGGGCAGGAGTGCTCCGATCGCGTGCCGACCACACCTACGGCTACGCGGACGCACTCGCCGACGGCGTCGTGCGCCCGGTCGTGTTCCTTGCGTACTCCGGGCAGGCGAGTTGGCGCACGTCGGCGGGCGAGGAGTACACCGCCCGACTCGGTGAGCCGCTGTCCGCCGAGCAGACCGCACGAGCCTGGCGAACCGCACTCGACGCGCACGGTGACTGGATTCCGTCAGTCCTCCAGGCCGCCCACACGAGGTTGGGCCAATTGCGTGCGGCGGGCGTTCCGGACGCCGGAGGACTCGTCATCGCCACCGATCAGACCGTCGCCCGCGACTACGCCGAACTGCTCGAGTCGATCACCGGCCGCAAACCAGTCCTCGTCCTCTCCGACGACCCCAAGTCGACGTCGCGCATTTCGCAGTTCGCCGAATCCGACGATGAGTGGATGGTCGCGGTCCGCATGGTGTCCGAGGGCGTCGACGTGCCGCGTCTCGCGGTCGGTGTGTATGCGACGAGTGCGTCGACCCCGCTGTTTTTTGCGCAGGCGATCGGGCGCTTCGTGCGTTCGAGACGCCCGGGCGAGACCGCGAGCGTGTTCCTGCCCTCCGTGCCCGTGCTGTTGAATCTGGCGAGCCAGATGGAAGCCGAGCGCGACCACGTGCTCGGCAAACCGCATCGCGACAGCGACGGTCTCGACGACGCCCTGCTGATCGATGCCAACAAGCAGAAGGACGAGCCGGGCGAGGACGAGAAGAGCTTCCAATCGCTGCATGCCGACGCCGAGCTCGACCAGGTGATCTTCGACGGCTCGTCGTTCGGAACGGCGACGTTCGCAGGCAGCGACGAGGAATCGGACTACCTGGGCCTTCCCGGGCTGCTCGACGCCGACCAGGTGCGCGCTCTGCTCCGGAAGAAGCAGGCCGACCAGGTGGCACAGCGCTCGACGGTCACGCAGATCGTGCCTGCGGCAGATAAGGTGCCGACGCAGCCCGCGACGGGGGAGAACCTCCACGCGCTGCGCAAGGAACTCAACGGGCTGGTCGCGATGCACCACCATCGCACCGGTAAGCCGCACGGCATGGTGCACAACGAACTACGCAGCAAACTCGGCGGCCCGCCGACGGCCATGGCGACGGCCGACCAGCTCCGCGAACGCATTAAGGCGCTCCGCGCGTGGCGGTGACGTGGGCAGCGAAACCTGAATAGCAGAACACCCCGGCCACATCCGAGTGGTCGGGGTGTTCGCTACGTGTATCGGTCTCTAGACCAGCTCTCCCGCAGACTCTTCGACGGTGGCACTGAGCTCGACGAGTCGGGCTTCGTGCTCGTTGAAGTGGTGGCGGCAGAAGAGAAGCTCGCCGCCCTTGGGCAGGACGGCACGAACCTTTGCGGCTGCGCCGCAGCGATCACAGCGATCGGCAGCGGTGAGCGGTATGGAGATCGGGGTTGTGGTGGCGATGTCAGACATTTTCCTCCGTCCCGGTCCGGCGCCGGTGTGGTCGCCTTCCCTTCAGAGCCAACGCATCCGGACGATGCGTCAACCTCACTGTGTCAGACGTTTGGGGGCCCCGTATTGTTCCGTCGGTTTCCCGGGTGTGTCGTCACTCACCGTTTACATCGGTTCCCCGAGGTGCAACACAACTACACGACCCCGTTACGCGCGAGGCGATCTGGCTCACATTTCGATAGTGGTGAGACCTCTGGTGGCTATGGTGCTGCAGTGACGTCACCAACCGACGAGCCGGCCGTCGAACGCCTCATCCATCTGATGTCGAGTGCGGACTGGGACGCAGCCCGACACGAATCGGAACTACGGCCGCCGTCGCTGGCCGACGTCGGGTTCATTCACCTCTCGACCCCGCAACAGGTGCACCTGCCGGCAAACAGGTTCTACTCCGGTGAGGAGGATCTGCTCGCACTCCACGTCGAGTCGGCACGCCTCGACGCCGAGATCCGCTGGGAGCCCGGCGTCGACGACGATCCTGAATCGATGCTGTTCCCGCACCTCTACGGCCCACTACCGCTCAGTGCGGTGGTCGACGTCACGCCCTATCCGCGTAGCGAAGACGGCACATTCGCGCCGTTTGACGGGCGAAGTGCCTGAACCCCGTGACGACGGTCAGTCGAGGTAGTCGCGAAGCACCTGAGAGCGGCTCGGGTGGCGAAGCTTCGACATGGTCTTCGACTCGATCTGACGGATGCGCTCACGCGTCACGCCGTAGACCTGGCCGATCTCGTCGAGTGTGCGCGGCTGACCGTCGGTGAGTCCGAAGCGGAGCCGGACAACGCCTGCCTCGCGCTCGGACAGCGTCTCGAGAACCGACTGCAGCTGGTCCTGGAGCAGCGTGAAGCTGACCGCGTCGACCGCGACCACGGCTTCGGAGTCCTCGATGAAGTCGCCGAGCTGTGAATCGCCCTCGTCGCCGATCGTCTGGTCGAGCGAAATCGGCTCACGCGCGTACTGCTGGATCTCCAGCACCTTCTCGGGCGTGATGTCCATTTCCTTCGCGAGCTCTTCAGGAGTCGGCTCACGGCCGAGGTCCTGGAGCAGTTCACGCTGGATGCGACCGAGCTTGTTGATGACCTCGACCATGTGCACCGGGATACGGATAGTGCGGGCCTGATCGGCCATCGCGCGGGTGATCGCCTGACGGATCCACCAGGTGGCATACGTCGAGAACTTGTAACCCTTGGTGTAGTCGAACTTCTCGACAGCGCGGATCAGACCGAGGTTGCCCTCCTGGATCAGGTCCAGGAAAGCCATGCCGCGGCCGGTGTAGCGCTTGGCGAGGGAGACGACGAGGCGGAGGTTTGCCTCGAGGAGGTGATTCTTGGCGCGGTTGCCGTCGCGGGAGATCCAGTTCAGGTCGCGCTTCTGTGCGGTCGAGATCTTCTCGCCGGACTCCATGATCCGGCGTAGACGCTCGGTGGCGTACAGGCCCGCTTCGATGCGCTTGGCGAGTTCGACTTCCTCTTCTGCGTTGAGGAGAGCGACCTTGCCGATCTGCTTGAGGTAGGCACGAACCGAGTCGGCGGACGCGGTGAGCTCTGCGTCTTTACGGGCCTGACGAAGAGCCTCTGACTCTTCCTCGTCCCAGACGAAGTCTCCCGCGGTCTTCGCGTCGGCGTCCTTCGACGACTTGTCGGCGGGCGGCGCAACCGGGGGAGTGGCTCCGGCGGTCGTCTTGGCCGGAGTCTCCGGCTCCTCGGCGTCGTCATCGTCGGCCGAATCCTCGGCCGAATCCTCGGCCTCATCCTCGACGTCGATATCCTCGTCGTCGATCTCGACGTCCTCTTCGAGTTCCGCGTCGGGACCGTCGATGTCGTCGATCGAGCCGCCGTCGAGTTCTTCCTCGGCGTTGGCTTCTTCTGCCCCGTCGGCAGGACTCGCGGCCTTCTTGGCCGCCTTCTTCGGAGCGGCTTTCTTGGCCGCCTTCTTGGCGGGGGCCTTGCGAGCGGTGGCCTTCTTGGCCGCCTTCTTGGCGGTCTTCTTGGCCGTCGCCTTTTCTGCAGCCGGGGCCGACGTCGTCGTCGAATCCTCGGCTTCGGCGTCGCTCTGGCGGGTCTGGGTGGCTGCCACGTACAACCTTTCCGAACACAATCTGACACGCTGATTCACAGCGGAAAACCGCTGCGGATCGGGCTGGTTTCTCGGTGCATCGTCACCGGTGGAAACCATTGTAACGACAACATCACTCCGAATGTGACAAATGCCAGGTCAGACAGGTTGTCGCAGGATCGGTTACGTCGACTTCGCCAGCCCCCACCGATCGCCGACGGCTCGCGCTGGGAGACCGCGCAGACCTCGGCCTGATCAGGGCTTGAGACCCCGATCGACGGCCATCGCGGCGCCCACGATTCCCGCGGTGTTCTGTAGGGCGGCCGGAACCACCTTGGTGTCGTTCGTCAGGTACGGAATCCACTTGTCGGCCTTACGGCTGATGCCGCCGCCGGCGATGAACAACGACGGCCAGAAGAGCGCCTCGTACTCCTCGAGGACCGTGCTGACCTTCTTGGACCACTTCTTGTACGACCAGCCCTTTTCTTCCTTCACGCGCGAGGACGCCTGATGCTCGGCTTCCTTCTTTCCGACGATGAGGTGACCGAGCTCGGTGTTCGGTACGAGCGTGCCATTGACCAGGATCGCCGATCCGATGCCGGTGCCGAACGTCAGCAGCATGACAACGCCGTCGACTCCGCTTCCGGCTCCGTGTGCGTCCTCCGCCATTCCGGCCGCGTCCGCGTCGTTGACGACCGAGAGAGCACGCCCCCCGAGGTCCTTGGCGAAGAGCTCGTAGGTATTCGTGCCGATCCACCCCTTGTCGATGTTCGCCGCGGTGCGCATGGTTCCGTCGGTGATGACCCCGGGAAGCGTGATGCCAACGGGCCCATCCCAGTTGAAGTGGCCGACGACCTCGGCGACACCCTTCGAGACCGCTTCGGGTGTCGCGGGTTTGGGGGTGAGCACCTTGTAGCGTTCGCCGACGAGCTTGCCGGTCGTGAGGTCCACGATTCCGCCCTTGATCCCCGACCCCCCGACATCGACGCCGAACGCGCGGGGTCCGGCGGAATCTTTCGCAGAGGTGGATGAGTCGGTCATGGCGGCTTCCTCTCTCGGGGGATCGCGGTGTCCGCGACCGTGCGATATTCAGGCTATCGAGGGGTGACGTGCAACGGGCGGACGTTGTCGGAAATCGTGTCGCACGGTGACGATCACGTGACCGGCGAGTGACGGTATGCCTGCACCGGGTCGGGCGCGGTTGCCCGCAGGGTCGAGCAAACGTCACCGACATGGTCGCGCGAAGGTCAACTGACATGATGGTCTGGTGAACATCCCACGCGAGAACGCCGATACGGCCCAGACCATTGCAGGCGTCGACGTGGAGAAGCTCGGTGAGGTGGCATTCGAGGTGGCCACCGATGCGGCTCGCCATGTCCGGAGGCGACGTCCGGAGTTGTTCGGGCGAACCGGAACGGCGCCGGGAACGGGCAATGACGTTGTCCCGTCGGCGGTGTCGACGAAATCCACGCCGACCGATCCGGTGACGCTTGCCGATACCGAATCCGAGGAACTCATCCGCGCGCTGCTGAAGCGGCTGCGCCCGGACGACGCTGTTCTCGGCGAGGAGGAGGGCGGCTCCGTCGAGGTCCCGTCCGGTGTGCGCTGGGTGATCGATCCCATCGACGGGACGGTCAACTTCCTCTACGGCATTCCCGCATACGCGGTGTCCGTGGCAGCCCAAGTCGACGGCAGGTCGGTCGCCGGTGCTGTCGTCGACGTCGCGCGTGATGTCGTGTACACGGCGACGCTGTCCGGTGGCGCGTACGAGGTTCGCGACGGCGTGCGCACGAGGCTGCGTGCCAATCCGATCTCGCGAGTCGACCTCGCGCTGGTCGCGACCGGATTTGGTTACGACGTCGAGCGTCGTCGCGCACAGGGCGAACTGATGTCTCGGCTGCTTCCGCGGGTTCGGGATCTACGTCGAATAGGCGCAGCGGCGCTCGACCTGTGCATGGTGGCCTCGGGTGCGGTTGATGCGCACATCGAGCACGGATTGAGTCCCTGGGACTGGGCCGCCGGTGCGCTTGTGGCGGCAGAGGCGGGCGCGATCGTGCGGACCCCGCCGCCGGATTCGCGCTCAGCCGACGGCGACGCCACGGTTGCCGTCGCGCCGGGCATCGGCGAGGAGTTCTTTGCGCTGCTCGATGAGATCGGTGCGCTCAAGCCCATCGTCTGAGCGACCAATTGTCCTGTCTGTCAACAGGGTTGGGCGTGAACCGCTCGTACCACTCCGGGATCGGCTCCGGTCTTCGGGTTGTGCGGATCGGCCGACCGGAGAGCTTCGAGGGCTGCCTGCGTGTCCTGTGACTGCTCACGTGCTTTGTAGTACTCGCCGAGTGCGACGTCGACCGAAGTGCCTGTGCGCCCATCGTCGACGAGTTCAGCGCAGGGGATCGCGACCCAGACCGACGCCGCGGCAGCCTTGCCCGCGGGCCCGAATCGGATCTGTGCCACGCAGTCGAGGTCGTGGTTGGGGTACAGCGCGTCGTCGGCATAGGCGCCGTCAGGAACGGGATTGAAACCCTGGGCGGTCAGGTCGTCGGAGACGGTCTGAGCCTCACCGCGCTGAGTCGATGCGTTGAGCACGCGCACCTGGAATGTGGACAGCGCGGCGGGTGCGACGTTCAGCATGTCGTCACGACTGACGACGGTGAGCTTCGGTGTTTTCGCAGACGCCGCTGCGGGGGCGTTGGCGGCAGGGGGCGCCACGACCGATGAACTTGCCGGGGTGGGCGCGTTGCAGCTGGTCGGCGTCGCGTCCGCGGTCGAATTCGACAGCGCGACCGCCCATGCGATCACACCTACGACGAGCAGGATGACCGCGACGATGATGGCCGGCCGCGCGTGCCGACGTCGGTAGGGGCGTCCCTTGTCGTCGGTCGGGTAGCCGACCGTAATCCTCGAGACCACCGTTGACCCTGCTCCTTCTCGTATCCACGCATACCTGCGCCTGCCGGCGCCGGGAGCCCAGCGAGCAGGACGAGTTCACTGTAGAGGGTTCGCGGGCGCCGATGTGTCAAGCGCTGTGTGTGCGAGTCGGAGCTCACCGGTACCCGGGTGATGAATCACTCGGGAATGAATCGGCGTAGCCGTGATGTTGACCGCGGACAAGCGATGCACTACAGTTCGGGCGCCCCGTCCTAGACATGGATGGACCAGCCTACGGATTATGTGATGCACATCACATAAATCTGTTTGGTTGGGGGTAACGAATTGCAGGCGCCACGAGTTGTTGTGACGTCGGTGAAATCCAAACCCCCGACAGGCATCGTGCTCATTGGTCGACCGGCCACAAGCCAGTCTTCCTCGGCTCCAACTCCAACCAAGTAAGGCACACAATGGCTACTGATTACGACGCGCCACGGCGTACGGAGACCGAAGACCTGAATGAGGATTCGCTCGAAGAGTTGAAGGCTCGTCGCAGCGAAGCCCAGTCGTCTGCGGTCGACGTCGACGAGACCGACACAGCCGAGTCGTTCGAACTGCCCGGCGCTGATCTCTCCGGAGAAGAGCTCTCCGTTCGTGTGATCCCCAAGCAGGCTGACGAATTCACCTGCAGCAGCTGCTTCCTCGTCTACCACCGCAGCCGTTTGGCTCGGGAGAACGGCAGCTCGCTCATCTGCGTCGACTGCGCCTGAGCGCTGCGCAGCGTGCCGGTCTCCGGCACTGCTGCGCCGCTCACGACCGTCGGTGAGTCGCGACTGGGCGCGGGCATCGACTCGCCTCGCGGCGTTAACTCTGTTCGCGTTAACTCTGTTCGCGGTCCGAGTGCTCGGGACTCACCACACTCGTCGCGCTGGCATCGGGAATGTCCAGTGCGGCGAGCACCTTCTCGGGATGTCTCGTTGACACCAGCCAGTACGGCGTCGGGTCATCGGGATCGTCCAACACCAACAACACCATTGTCTTGATCCACGCATGATGCATGAGGAACGCGGCCGGATCGAGCTGACGGCCGAGTGCCGCACTCTTGGCCGACGCCGGAATGCTCGCGCCGCGCGCGATCACCGAATTGGGCAGCTGCGCCTTGCCCGCGTGCAGGACACCGTCGGCGTCGACCCTGATCTGGGTACGGCCCATCGACCACAGCAGAAATGCGCAGAGCAGACCGACCGCGATGTACCCGACGAAGCTCCACGACGAGCGATGCGCCGAGAGTTGGATCTCGTATCCGGCGACGGCTGTCACCACGGCTGCCGCCGGCCACCACCACAGGGGCACACGCAGGCGTTCGCTGTAGCGGTCTGCTGCCGGATCGGCAGGTCCTGACGACCGGGACCCGGTCTCCTCGGGTGGTTCGGATGAGCTCACATGCTCAGCGTAGTCTGCGTTCGTGACCGTAGAATCCACCCCCGGCGCTGCGGCGATCGGTCCGATCCCGGTGAAGCGACTCGATCCGGGTATTCCGTTGCCGACTCGCGCTCATCCCGGCGACGCGGGAGTCGACCTGTGCTCCACCATCGATGTCGAACTACCACCGGGACGCAGGCAACTCGTCGGCACGGGTATCGCCGTGGCACTGCCATTCGGAACGGTCGGGCTGATTCATCCGCGGTCGGGACTCGCGGCCCGCGCGGGCTTGTCGATCGTCAACGCCCCGGGAACCATCGACGCCGGGTACCGCGGGGAGATCAAGGTCTGTCTCATCAACCTCGACCCGTCGGAGACGATCAGCATCGTCCGCGGGGATCGCATCGCGCAGTTGCTGATCCAGCGGATCGAACTAGCCGACTTCACCGAGGTCGATGAACTCGACGAGACGGCACGCGGCGAGGGTGGCTACGGATCGAGCGGTGGACACGCCATACTGACGAGCGGGGGCCCTGTCGATCCGGCCACAGTCCACACGAACAGCGGATCGGATACCGCAGGCGACAACGCGAACGAGGAGAACCCCACGTGATGGCACGAGACCCCGAGTCGACGTCGAACGCATCCGACCAGCCACTGCTCATCGGACAGGCGCGCGGACCCTACGACATCACCGAACTCGACACCCCTGCCGAGGATCTGGAGAAATCGCACCTCGACCTCGGTGCCGTGCTCGTGCCAGTCGTCGAAGGCGGGCAGGTCACCGTCGAGATGACTGCCGATCATCAGCCGGAGGCCGTTTACCTGGTCACTCCGTATGGACGGCTCACCGTCGCGGCCTTCGCGGCACCCAAGTCGCCGGGACTATGGCGCGAGGTGGTCGGTGAACTCGTCGACTCACTGAAGAACGACGGCGCGGCAACGAGCATCGAAGACGGCCACTGGGGTCGCGAGATCGTCGCAGAGGTCCCCGGCGGCAGCCACCGCTTCATCGGCGTCGACGGCCCGCGCTGGATGGTTCGGTTGGTGGCCAGCGGACCGACCGAGACCGCTTCCGAACTTTCACAACTTTCCCGTGCCGTGCTCGCCGAGTCGGTGGTACGTCGAGGCACCGAGCCCGCGCCGCCACGCGAGATGCTGCCGCTCGTGCTCCCGCCGGTGCTCGCCGAGCAGGTCGCTGCAGCACAGCAGCAGATGTTCGCCGCAGAGGGGGGCGAGGTCCCGCCCGGCGTCGTGGTCCCCGACGGCGCGGTGACAGGCGCGGGCGACGACGTGCAGCCCGCGCAGCAGGCAGCCGTCACGGAACCGAGCGGCGCGGCCGACGACGCCGGGTTCGCCACCGGTGACGAAGTCGACTCCGCCGACGATCAGCCCCGTTCTGCCGGCTCGGCCATGCAGCGTTTCCGTCGACGCCGCTGACCTCGCTGACATCTGCGCGCCACTAAGGGCGTCGAGCACCGGGGGCTGGTGCTGGAGTGACCAGCAGGCGCAGCCATGCCCGTGCGCACGCTGTCCCGAGCACCGAGGGATCGGTGCCCCACTGAGTCAGTCCGACGTCGACGACCTCCGCGCACGGCGCGGCCGCCGACCACTTCTCGGCGATGTCGCGGGGATGGAGCGGATCGTCGACCGCAGCGGTGATCGCAAGCGGCACAGTGAGTGTGGAGATCTCGTCCGGCGTCGGCGCCACGCACTGCGACGCTGCGCGCAGTTGCGCGACGAGGTCGCGGGACTGCGCGCGCCACGACCGGCTCAGCTCGACGCCGAGCCACTCGGGACTCGTCGACACCATCGTCGCGATCGTTGCGTCGAGACCGTCACGCTCGATGGCGTCGGCGGTGAGGCGGGCGCTTGCCGCGGCGAGCGATCCGGACGGTTGGCCGCTCCAGGGCGGCAGGGCAGCCAAGACCCCGGCACAGGTTGCGGTCCCTGCATGTGCGGACTGCCTGTCCAGCGCCCAGCGCAGCGCAGTCACCGCACCGATGGACACGCCGCCGACCAGGACGGACTCGTGCTCGCGCGCCGCGGAGTCGAGTGCGCGGATGAATCCGGGGATGAGGTCAGCAGTCGGTTTCACAGCGATGAGTTCGACGTCGAGAAGTCGGGAAGCCGGTCCGAACGCCCGTCGAATGTAGTCGTCGTCCGACCCGGTTCCGGGCATGGCGATCAGCGCGGTCGGTGCTGGTGGGGGCACGGTGTCAGCCAAGGGCATGAACCGATGATGCCGTGCGTTGTAAGTGGTGAGCGCAGAGGTCTAGGCTGACCGAGAGCGGCTCGGTTGGTTCAGCCCGATACGCCGAGTCCGAAACACCGATCGAGCCCGAAACACCGATCGTGTCACAAGCACGACGTCTACTTGGAGGTTGTGATGCCCACAGCCGGTTATCTCAAGCGACTGACCAGGCGGCTCACCGAAGATCTCGGAGAAGCCGACGCGGAGAAGATCGCGGCGGAGTCGGCAGCCACCGGCGCACAGCGCGCGGTGGAGTGTTCGCGCGGCGACGAGGTCACGATGCATGGTGAGTTGCGCGCTGTCGAGACCTGTTCCCGCACCGCGAAGAGTGGGGTCAAGGCCGAGTTCTTCGACGGAAGCGACGTCGTCTTTCTGAAGTGGATGGGACGCAACCGCATCCCCGGTATCGAGCCGGGTCGGAAGATCACCGTGAGCGGGCGTCTCGGCGAACACAACGGCACCAAGGTGATCTACAACCCCGATTACGAATTGCATGGCGACGGAGAAGACTGACAGTCCCGACGCCGCGTCGGAAGTCGACGCAGCCGAACGGTCAACCGCGACCGTTCTCGACCAGCTCGGCGGAGTATCCGGTCTGATTTCGTCGACGATCCCGGTCATCGTGTTCGTGGTTGTCAACGCCGCATTCGGCGTGACGGCGGCCATCGTCGCGGCATTGTGTACGGCAGCACTGGTTGCCGTCGTCCGCCTGCTCCGGCGCGATGGACTCGCACCGGCGGTCTCCGGCTTTCTCGGCGTAGCGATCTGTGCGTTCATCGCTCATCGCGTCGGTGACGCGAAAGGCTACTTTCTACTCGGCATCTGGACGTCGCTGGTGTACGCGGGTGTCCTGCTCGCTTCGATCCTGGTTCGGTGGCCGCTGATCGGCGTTGCCTGGAACTACGTCAACGGCGCCGGAACGCAGTGGCGCCGCAACCGCAGAACGTTGATCGCCTACGACATCGCCACGGCGTTCTGGGCGCTGGTGTTCGCGGGACGCTACCTCGCACAGTCGTCGCTCTATGACAGCGGCGACACAGGTTGGCTGGCAGTGGCCCGGATCGGAATGGGCTGGCCTCTCACCGCGCTCGCCGTCGTGGTGACCGTCTTGCTTGTCCGACGCGCCTCGCGCGCCTCACTTACATCAGCCGACCGAAATCAGCCGACCCAGATCAGTTGACGTGCATCGCCGCGTGGAGAGCCGGTTCGACGTCGACTGCCGCGACGAAGACGAGTTCGTCTCCGCCTTCGAGCGGATCGTCGCGCTCGGGCACGATGACGCGGCCGCCACGGATGATCGCCACCAGCGCGGCATCGCGCGGCAGGTCGATCTTGCGTACCGGCTTTCCCGCCAATGGGGTGTCCGGCGGCAGTGTGAGTTCGACGAGGTTGGCCTGGCCCTGACGAAATGTCATGAGGCGCACCAGATCTCCGACGGAGACCGCTTCTTCGACCAGCGAGGCGAGGAGTCGAGGTGTCGAGACCGCGACGTCGACGCCCCAGTCCTCCCCGAACAGCCACTCGTTGCGCGGATCGTTCACGCGGGCGACCACCCTGCTCACCGCGAACTCGGTCTTCGCAAGCAAGCTGACCACGAGATTGGCCTTGTCGTCTCCGGTCGCCGCGATCATCACGTCGTAGGACTGCAACCCGGCTCGTTCGAGGTTGGCGAGCTCGCAGGCGTCCGCGAGTAGCCAGGTCGCTCCCTGGACCGCGTCGACGTCGATGTGGCTTGCGAGGCGTTCGAACAGGGTCACCTCGTGTCCAGCCGCGATGAGTTCACGGGCGATCGAGCGACCCACTGCGCCTGCACCGGCGATGGCGACTTTCATCTCTCTCCTCTAATCGGCGTGAGCCAGGGGTGCTGCGACCAGCGCACGTACTCCGGCAAGATCGTCGAGGCGGACCGACGCGAACACGATGTCGTCTTGTTGCAGAACGGTTTTGGCTTCGGGAAGGATCGGTTTGCCGTGTCGGTTCAGAAACGACAAGCGAGCGCCGGACAGCTCTTGAAACTTCACCGACGTGATGCCGATCCACGACTCGTGGATGTCGAGCTGGGCGATCGCGATGGTTCCCGACGGATCGCGCCACTCCGTCGTGGTCGACGTCTCGCCGAGTGCCGAGACGAAACGCTCAGTCGTCCACGGCACCGTCGCGACGGTCGGGATGCCCAGTCGCTCGTATACCTGTGCGCGCTTGGCGTCGTAGATTCTGGCGACGACGCGCGGGACGTCGAAGGTCTCGCGGGCGACGCGCGCGGCGATGATGTTGGAGTTGTCGCCCGACGACACCGCAGCGAACGAGTCGGCCTGCTCTATTCCGGCACGGGTGAGTACCTCGCGATCGAATCCGACCCCGACGATCCGCTCTCCGGTGAAGTCGTCGGACAGTCGTGTGAACGCCGCCGGATCGCGGTCGATGATGGACACCTGATGTCCGCGCTTCTGCATGGCCATCGCCAGGGACGATCCCACTCGTCCGCACCCCATGATGACTACCCGCACATCGATCCTCTCGTGGGTTCACTACTCGTCGGGCGCGGTGGAGCGTCGACGCAGGCGACTGCCGCCGATTGTCCGCGCGACTTGAACCTACCCGCACCATCAGCCCGGCGACATCGGGCCACGCGAACTGGTCGCGCACGCAGCGATCATGGCCACCTGATCGACCACCCCGGGGCCGTAGTGGCCCTACACGAGCGCAAGGTCTTAGTGTTGCGTGGTGTCCACCGTGTCAAAGGCGTCTGTTGCGACGAAACGACTGCTCCTCGGCAGGCCGTTCCGTAGCGACAAATTGGGCCACACGCTGCTGCCCAAGCGGATCGCACTGCCCGTGTTCGCCTCAGACGCGATGTCGTCGGTCGCCTACGCGCCGCAGGAGATCTTCCTGGTGCTCTCGGTTGCCGGCCTCAGCGCCATGACCCTTGCCCCGTGGATCGCGATCGCCGTCGCGGTCGTGATGGCGGTGGTTGTCGCCAGCTACCGACAGAACGTCCACGCCTATCCGTCCGGTGGTGGCGACTACGAGGTGGCAACCGTCAATCTGGGGTCGTCGGCGGGTCTGGTCGTCGGCAGCGCCCTGCTCGTCGACTACGTGCTGACCGTCGCGGTCTCCATCTCGTCGGCCGCAGAGAACATCGGTTCCGCCATCCCGTTCGTGCACGAGCACCGGGTGTGGTTCTGTGTGGCCGCGATCGTGGTGCTCGCCGCCGTCAACCTGCGCGGCATCAAGGAATCCGGTTCGGTGCTGGCCGTTCCGACCTACGCGTTCATCTTCGGCGTCATCGCCATGCTCGTGTGGGGTGCGATCGAGATCTTCATCCTCGGTCGCGACGTCCGCGCCGAGACCGCCGACTTCGATATCCGGGCGGAGAACACGCATCTCGCCGGTGTGGCGTTCATCTTCCTCATCGCGCGCGCATTCTCGTCGGGTTCGGCGGCCCTAACCGGTGTCGAGGCCATCAGCAACGGCGTGCCCGCCTTCCAGAAACCGAAGTCGCGCAACGCCGCCACGACGCTGCTCATGCTGGGAACAATCGCGATCGTGCTGCTGCTCGGGATCGTCTGGCTCGCCGAGCGGGTCGGTGCCAAGTACGTGTCCGACCCGGCTCGCGACCTGATCGGCGCGCCACCCGGCTATCAGCAGGAAGCGCTCATCGCACAGTTGGCGCAGGCCGTCTTCGACAATTTCCCCGTGGGGTTCTACTTCGTGGCCGTCGCCACGGCGCTCATCCTGATGCTCGCGGCCAACACCGCGTTCAACGGATTCCCCGTGCTCGGTTCCGTTCTGGCGCAGGATCGCTTCCTGCCCCGACAGTTGCACACGCGTGGCGACCGCCTCGCGTTCAGTAACGGCATCATCTTCCTCGCCGTCGCGGCGATCGCCTTCGTCGTGGCATTCGGCGGCGAGGTCACCGCGCTCATCCAGCTCTACATCGTCGGTGTGTTCGTCTCGTTCACGCTGAGCCAGGCGGGCATGGTTCGGCACTGGACGCGCCTGTTGCGACACGAGACCGATCCGCGCGCGCGGCGTCGGATGAAGCAGTCGCGGATCATCAACTCCGTTGGCCTGGTGATGACGGCTACCGTCCTGGTCGTCGTGCTCATCACCAAATTCACTGCCGGGGCATGGATCGCCATACTCGCCATGGTCATCCTGTACGTACTGATGAAGCTGATCCACCACCATTACGCGTCGGTGCAGCGAGAGCTCGAGCGGGTCGAAGCAGAAGAAGACCAGGTTCTTCCGAGCCGCACGCACTCGATCGTGTTGATTTCCACGCTGCACCTCGCGACCAAGCGTGCGTTGCTCTACGCCCGCGCCACGCGGCCGGACGTCCTCGAGGCCATCACGGTCAACGTCGACGACCGCGACACGCGAATACTGGTGTCGCAGTGGGAGGAAAGCGACATCAAGGTGCCACTCAAGGTGATTGCGTCGCCGTACCGTGAGATCACCAGACCGGTGATCGAGTATGTGCGTCGGGTGCGGCGCGAGCACCCGCGAGACGTGATCACCGTCTTCATCCCCGAATACGTTGTCGGGCACTGGTGGGAGCAGATTCTGCACAACCAGTCGGCGCTGCGACTCAAGACGCGTCTGTTGTTCGAGCCCGGCGTGATGGTCACGTCGGTGCCGTGGCAGCTCACGTCGTCGGACCGACGCCGCGACGACCTCGAGTACAACGCTCCCGGCGACACTCGGCGAGCGTTGGGTGGCCAGTGAGTTCGACGCCGCAACCACCCTTGACCGCGCCCGTCGTGACCGTGCGGGTTGATCGACCGGCCAACGGGGGAGACGCCGTGGGCCGTCTCGACGACGGACGAGTGGTGTTCGTGCGTGGCGCCATTCCAGGGGAGACGGTCGCGGCGCGGGTCGTCGACACCCGAGCGGAGTCGTTCTGGCGCGCGGAGGCGATCGACATCCTCGACCCTTCGCCGCATCGCGTCGACATGATCTGCCCGGCGGCCACCCACGGCGCGGGCTGCTGCGACCTCGCCTTCATCGAACCCGGCCATGCGCGGACATTGAAGGCGCAGGCACTCGAGGACGTCCTCGTGCGGGTCGGCCATTTCGCCGCCGATCGTGTCCACGACTGGTGCGCCGACGACGCGAATCCCGATGCGCCACCCGCGATCGGCATCCGTTCGCTGTCCGACGACGCCACGGGCTGGCGCGTGCGGACGCGTCTGGCGGTGGACGCCGCGGGCCGAAGCGGACAGCACCGATTCCACAGCGGCGACCTCGTCGTGGGGGTCGACTGTGTGCAGCCGGTCGCAGGTCTGCTCGACGGACTCGACGACCGCCGCTTCACGCCAGGTGCAGAGTTGGCGATCGTCGCCGACGCCGCCGACCGCAGGCACATCACCGAACTCGCTCCGGCGGCGCCGCCCCAACGGCACTCCCGTCGCGATCGAGGCAGAAGTGCCGCGCAGCGTCGTCGACGTAGCGTCGAATCACGCAGGGCAACAACGGTACTCGAAGGCGACGCCGCCGCACGCCACCGCGTGGGGGAGCGGGAGTGGTCGATTCCGGTGACGGGCTTCTGGCAGGCGCATCGAATGGCGCCGACCCGCTACGCGCAGACCGTCGCCGAGTTCGTCGCTTCGACCGACGTCTCGCGGCCCGCGACCTGTTGGGACCTCTACGGCGGTGCAGGCGTCTTCGCGGGCGCTCTGGTCGACACGCTGGACACCGGTGAAGTCCATATCGTCGACTCAGACGCCGCCGCACTGGCCGCTGCGGACGCGGTGTTCGCCGAGGAGGACTCGTCGGTCGCCACCCACCGCGGCGAAGTCGCCGACGTGATCAAGTCGTTGCCTGCCCCGGAGGTCGTCGTCCTCGACCCGCCGCGAACCGGCGCAGGCACCCGAGTGATCGACAGGATCGTCGCCGCCTCGCCCCAGGTGGTGGTGCACGTCGGGTGCGACGCCGCACGATTCGCGCGTGACCTCGCTTTGTTCACCGAACGCGGGTACGCCGTCACCCGGATGCGGGCATTCGACGCTTTCCCGCTGACGCACCACGTCGAAGCGATCGCGCTGCTCGTGCCGAACGCAGCCGTCGGTGTGTGACCAGTTCGCTGTTGTGGTGACCAATTCGTGGTTGTGGTGACCAATTCGTGGTTGTGGTGAGTCAGTGCACTGCCGCGAGGTCCGTAGACTGTTCGACACGACCGCGACAAGCCCGCGCGGTCGGTGTGCGTAGTAGGAGGACTCGATGAGTGTGCTCGAGCGGATCTCTTCCCCGGCCGATCTCAAGGCGTTGTCGCCGGACGAGGTCGTGGTGCTCGCAGGGGAGATCCGTGAGTTCCTCATCGAGAAGGTGTCGGCGACCGGCGGCCACCTGGGCCCTAATCTGGGGGTTGTCGAGCTGACTCTCGCACTCCACCGTGTCTTCGATTCGCCCGTCGACCCGGTGATCTTCGACACGGGTCATCAGTCGTACGTGCACAAGATCGTCACCGGACGCGCCGCGGGTTTCGACGAGTTGCGTCAACGCGACGGACTCACCGGGTACCAGGATCGCACCGAGAGTGAGCACGACTGGGTCGAGTCCTCGCACGCATCGGCAGCACTGAGTTACGCCGACGGTCTGGCGAAGTCGTTCGCTCTGACCGGTCAGGACCGCACGGTCGTCGCGATCGTCGGCGACGGCGCGCTCACCGGCGGAATGTGTTGGGAGGCGATCAACAACATCGCCGATTCCGACCGCTCGGTCGTCATCGTCGTCAACGACAACGGGCGCTCGTACGCACCGACCATCGGGGGCGTCGCGGCACACCTGTCGGGTCTGCGGCTCCAGCCCGGCTACGAACGCTTCCTCGACGAGAGTCGTCGTGTGATGCAGATGTTGCCCGTTGTCGGCGGACCGGCATACGCGGTTCTGCACGGCATGAAGAGCGGGATCAAAGATCTCCTCGCGCCCCAGCAGATGTTCACCGATCTCGGACTGAAGTACGTCGGACCCGTAGACGGCCACGATGTCGAAGCGCTCGAAGCGGCGTTCGCGCGGGCACGATCGTTCGGCGGTCCGGTCATCGTGCATGCCGTCACCCGCAAGGGCAATGGCTATATTCACGCCGAGAACCACGTGGCCGATCAAATGCACTCGACCGGTGTGATCGATCCCAAGACCGGCCGCGCCAAGTCGGTGTCGGCGCAGGACTGGACGTCGGTGTTCTCCGCGGCGCTACTCGAAGCCGGTGCGACGCGCCCCGACGTTGTCGCGATCACCGCTGCGATGCCGGGCCCGACAGGGCTCGCACCCTTCGGCGAGAAGTACCCCGACCGCATGTTCGACGTCGGCATCGCCGAACAGCACGCGCTCACCTCGGCGGCGGGCCTTGCACTGGGCGGGATGCATCCCGTCGTCGCGATCTACTCGACGTTCCTCAACCGCGCATTCGACCAGCTCCTCATGGACGTCGCGTTGCTGCGGCAGCCGGTCACCCTCGTCCTCGACCGTGCGGGGATCACCGGACCCGACGGCCCCAGCCACCACGGCATGTGGGATCTGTCGCTGATGGCGATGGTCCCCGGTCTTCGGGTCGCCGCACCGCGCGACGCCGTCCGTCTTCGCGAAGAGTTCGACGAGGCGCTTGCCGTCGACGACGGCCCGACCGCACTGCGCTTCTCGAAAGGCGCTGTGCCCGAGGACATTCGCGCCGTGGAGCGTCTCGACGACGGCGTCGACATCCTGCGTCGGTCGTCACCCGGCGTCGGGGAAGCCGCGGGCGACGTGCTCATCGTCGCCGTCGGCGCGTTCTGCGGTCTCGCTGTCGACACCGCAGACCGGCTGGCCAAGCAGGGCATCGACGCGACGGTCGTCGACCCGCGGTGGGTGCTACCCGTCGCGGAGTCGATCGTCGACCTCGCGCGCAGGCATCGACTGGTGGTGACACTCGAGGACAGTGGTGTGAGCGGGGGAGTGGGAGCTGCAGTCAGCGCCGCTCTCTCCGAGGCGGAAGTGCCTGTGCCCGTGCAACTTCGAGGAATCCCGCAGCGCTTCATCGAACACGCGTCGCGCGGCGAGATCCTGGCCGAGCTCGGCCTGACGGCTCAGGACCTCGCGCGATCGATCACGGCCACGGTGTCGGGGATGGAAACGGTGCCAGAACTCGAGCACGCCGACGACGCGGTCGATGTGGCGCGTGATGCCGCAGGTGTCGACACAACCGAGGTCGACCGAGGCTGACGGTGCGAGCTGATCTCGCGGTCAGCTCATCGAATCCGACTCAGCGGCAGGCGCACGGCTAAGGTGGTCGAGGGGCTTGGGGGAACCCGCCTCTTCCGAAGACTCCTTGGACTCGCTGCTGCAACACCGTGATCAGACCGAGTCCGGTTGGCCGAGGTCGTGCGTCGCGGTGGCCATCACCGGTCCGGCCTTGCCTGCCAGGCCAAGCGCCGTGGTGTCCTTCCCGTTGAGCTCGCCAACCGTGGGGTGCAAAAGTGCCGAGCTGATGCGGCTCAGCGCCGTTCGCTGAATAGCTGCCGTGCAATGACCAACCGCTGAATCTGGTTGGTGCCTTCATAGATCTGGGTGATCTTTGCGTCACGCATCATACGTTCGACGGGGTAGTCCTTGACGTAGCCTGCACCTCCCAGGATCTGTACGGCGTCCGTGGTCGCTGACATTGCGGTGTCAGAAGCGAAGCACTTCGCCATTGCACCAGCGAGACCGACTTCGGAGTGATTTTGATCACACGCGATCGAAGCGGCCCAAGTGAGCAGACGCGCTGCGCGGATATTGGTCGCCATGTCGGCAGCCATGAACTGGATTCCTTGGAACTGCGATATCGGCGACCCGAACTGCACACGCTGCTTGGCGTAGTCGGTCGCCACGTCCAGGGCGGCCTGCGCAATACCTACCGCCTGCGCCGCGACGACCGTCCTGGTGCGGTCGAGAGTGCCCAACGCGATCCGTAAACCGCGCCCGGCCTCGCCGATCAGGCGATCGCTCGGAACAAATACGTTGTCGAACGTGATCTCCCGTGTCGGCGAACCTCGCAGCCCCATCTTGCGTTCGAGCGCACCGAACACGATTCCGGCGTCGGTCGATTCGACGACGAACGCGCTGATCCCGCGTGCTCCTGCCGATGGGTCCGTCGATGCGAACACGATGTAGACGTCCGCGTGACCTGCGTTCGTGATCCAACGTTTTGTCCCGTTGAGTGTCCAGCCGCCGGGTACCGCCCTTGCATGGACTCTCATGCTCGCTACGTCACTGCCGGCCTCCGGCTCACTAAGGGCGAACGCGCCGAGAAACTCTCCGGACGCGATACGAGGCAGATACTTCGATTTCAGTTCTGGCGAACCCGCCAACAGCACTGGAGTGGCGAACAATTCGCTCCCACCGGCAACCTGCTGAGTGGTTGCGCAGGCTCGAGCGATCTCCTCGGCAACAATCGCGGAGGCGAGGTGGTCTCCGCCCTGACCGCCGTACTCTTCTGGCACGCCGACTGCATGCAGGTTCGCTGCGATGAGTGCTTTGAGTGACTGTTCCGGGAACTCGGCGCACTCATCGACCATTGCTGCGTGGGGTGCGATCTGCGTGTCGGCCACGGCTGCGGCGGTCTCTCGCAGGGCGCGATGCTCATCGCTCAAAAGCCAGGTCGCTTCGACCGATTTCGGAGTCAACGGACCGATGCTTCGTGTGTGGCGTCGCTTCGCAACGCTGTCTTGCGGACCTTTCCCGAGCCCGTCCGCGGGAGCCTTGGAACCACCGTGATGCGCTTGGGAACCTTGTAGCGAGCGAGTCGGGTACTGGCAAACTCTTGTACCTCGGAGACGTTGATCAGCGCATCCTCGTGGGAGACGACGAATGCGTGGCCGACTTCTCCCCATCGGTCATCGGGCATACCGATCACTGCCGCCTCGGCGACATCGGGGTGCTCGAACAACACGGCCTCGACCTCGGCGGGATAGACGTTCTCTCCACCCGAGATGTACATGTCTTTGAGGCGGTCGACGATGAAGAAGAATCCCTCGGTGTCGCGATACCCGATGTCTCCTGAATGAAACCATCCGCCGTCGCTGAACGCTGTGGCAGTTGCGGCGGGATTGCGCCAGTAGCCAGTGCTGACGTTAGGCCCTCGGATGATGATCTCTCCTGTTGTGCCAGGGGGACATTCGGTGCCGTCGGCGTCAACGATCATGACTTCATCGAACATCACCTGGGCGCCGGCCGATCCAGCCTTTCGTACGGACTCATGCTGCGGCAGGAACGTCGCCCCTGGCGCCGTCTCGGTGAGTCCATATCCCTGGCAGAATGTAATGCCCTTCTCCATGTAGAGGTCGATGAGGTGTCGCGGTATGGGCGCGCCACCGGACATCACGCTCCGTATTGACGCGAGGTCGGTGTGGGCCCAGCGTGCCGAGTTGGTCAGGTCCGCGAACATCGTCGCGACACCGAACATCCATGTCACACCGTGTGATTCGATGAGGTCCAACGCGAGATCAGCATCCCACTTCGGCGCGATCACGCTCCTCCCGCCTTTGAGGTACACGGTCACGACGAGTTGATTGAGTGCCGCGACGTGGAACATCGGAGCACTGACAAGCGCTACCTCGTCGGAGCGAACGTCGACATCAAGCATCAGATTGAAGCTGTTCCATAGCAGATTCTCGTGACTGAGAATTGCGCCTTTTGGTCGCCCTGTTGTGCCCGACGTGTACAGCAGAAATGCGGGGTCGGTCCCACCGACTTGCGCTGCGGGCACTGCGATTGCGGGGGCGGCCACCGGATCGGGCGACCACACGGCAACGTCAACGATGAACGAGGCATCTGCAAAAGACTCTGAGTCGGCGCATCTTTCGGGACCGAGGATGAGCGCGGATGCGGCCGAGTCCGTCAATTGATAGTGAAGTTCGTTGTGTGTCAAGCGGTTGTTCAGCGGGAGGAACACGCCGCCGATCCGCACGACGGCGAGCATAGTCTCGATGAGAGCAGGGTGGTTCTCGCCGAGGTACGCGACTCGATCTCCCTTGCCGACACCGGCCGCTGCGAGAGCGGCTGCGCGGATGAGAACTCGACTATGAACCTCGCGATATGTGATCTGATCACCGAGGTAGACCAAGGCGACCTCGCTGCCGCTCATTGCTGCGCGTCGCTCGGACAGTGTCGCCAAGCCTGGACGAAAGCCACAAAAATCTTCCACGTCATCGCGGTACATATGAGACTCCTTCATCTCGACCTCACTCAGGCTCATGCGGTTCGACCGGCGAGTTCGTCCGACGACACCCAATTGCCGTGTAGTCCTGACTTGATACGCATGGGCATCCGTAGGGTTGCTACAGGCGGGCGGTCGACGTGGGCGGCATCAAGGATCACCAGCTCGCTGTACATGCGGTCGCGCCGTGCCACCACGACGAACACGTACCCTTCGCCCTCGCGTGCAGTCTCGTTGGCGGGCACGAAGATTGGCTCACCGACCGTCGAATTCTCTCCGGGATCATAGAATTTCGTCGTGGCGCTCGCGTGATCGATAGTGCCGACCCAACGGAATCCATGACTTGATTTCTGTTGTCCTGGAAGGTCATTGACTGCCATGACGCCCCAGTGGTAGCGGAGTGTCTCGTATCGGTCGTCCATGCGCGGAAACTCGCCCGCAGCCCTCATCAGCCTTTCTTCGGTGAATCCATCCGACCCATCGGACATATCGATCGTCCACCGGCTCAAGCGGGTCTTGCTGCGCTCCGGGTCGTAGGTTGCGCCGGTGATGTCGGGGAACCAGGGGAAGTAATTGGTCTCCGCAACCGGTGTGTCCAGGTAGATCCGGCGGCCGTCATCGTAGGCGCCCATGATGTGGCTGGCGAACCGATTCGATCCTCGAAACCATCGCAGTTGTCGCGCAGTGCCTTTGCGTGGCAGGACACCGAGGTACACGTCCTCGTTCGGGTCCCAGAAGAACTGTGGGTTGCCCTCGCGCAGCCATTCGGTGCTGCTTCGTAGCGGCACGATTGGAAAGACGACGAAATTCTGGGTCACGGCAAAGTCGTGAATCATGCACGAGTACGGGGCTCGAATCCACGTTTCATGAATGATGCTGCCATTCGCATCCGCCTCGTAGTAGGCGATATCGGGCGTGGCCTCGCCGGTCGCGGCGTAACCGAAGAACACCATCTCGCCCGTCCTGGGATCGACCTTGGGATGTGCGGTCGACGTCTCTGAGGTCATCGCTCCCTCGAACTGATACTCACCCAAGGTTTCGAGTGTCACCGGATCGATCAGGATGGGCGGGCTGTCTTCCTTCGATGCATACAACCTGCCACCGTGGAAGAAGACGTTTGTGTTCGCCAGTCCACGACGGACGCCGGCGACGGTCGGGTCGTCGGTGAAGGCATTGCGGTATGCGCCGAATAGCGACCTACCCGCCTTCTCCTCGGCAACGAAGCGAGGTGTGCGCACATAGCGACTCTTGAAATCGACTCTGCCGCTTCGGAATGTGAAAGACATGACCATACCGTCAGAGTTGAATAGTGCGAGATCGTTGGGGATGAACGACGGATAGTGCCTATCGACGACCACGCGGTAGTACGAACCGTCAAGATGCTCGGGGACTTCTCCCTGTACGCACTCGAGATCGGTGATGTCTGCTTCGAGACGCATGGGCGCTTCGAACGGGTCCTCAGTGATGGGAAAACGGTCCACGACCACGTACTCCTTTGTCGGCACCCGACGTGACGCATCACGGAGTGCACTTCTGGGGTGATGTGAATCACGACATCACTCGGAGCTGGACCAGTCCAAAGAACAAGCCGAGCATTCCGCTATATGGAACGTGGTCGTCAGGAGCGGTTGTCGCGCAGTCGGACGGAGATGTCGTTTGCCGCCTGCATCACCTGTGCGACGTGCGCATCAATCTCAGACCGCGTGCGTAACCACGTCGCGAACCCGGTGAGCACGACCGCCCCAGCCGGGGCGCCGCTACCGATGAGGACGGCGGAGGCAAGGCTTGTCAGGCTCGGGTCGTACTCGCCGACGCTCACGGCCCACCCTCGACGTCGGACGACGTCGAGCTCGTTCAACAGCGCATCCCAGTCGGTGATCGATCGGTCCGTGTGTCGTGTAAGTCGCTTGCCCGGAAACCGGTGGCGTAACTCTCGTTCGGACTCGTGCGCCAGAATGGCCTTTCCGCCCGCCGTGCAATGGGCGGGCAGTAGTGCGCCGAGTCCTGACGCCGCAGTCGTCGTCCGGCCTCCCGGCAGAGCCTGGACTACACGCACGGACTTTCCTTCTAGGACATAGAACGAGACCATCTCGTCGACGGAATTGCGGAGTTGCTCGAGCACTGGCTCGGCGGACTGTCGCAGGTCACGCGCGCTGGTCGCTGTCAGCGCTAATTCGTGGATAGCGGGTCCGATCACGTATGGCCCGCCCGAGACGTCCTGTCGAACAAATTCTGTTCTGCGGCAGTTGTTCAGCACGCGGTGCGCGGTCGATGGTGCGACGCCGAGCTCCCGTGACAGTTCGGCCACCGTAATCGATCCGCGTTGGCCGACGAGCTTGACGGTGCGCAGTGCCAGTTCGGCCGAGGTCATGCCAGATGCCCGACGTGGTCCGTCAGGTGGGTCGGCCAGCGTGAAGCTGTCGCCATGTGGAAATCGAGCCATGTCATCAGCTTTCCACATAGGAGAATCTGCCACCGCGATTCTTGGCGATGTGCGCCACATCCAGCTTAAGTCTGTGAAGTCCATCACGGAAAGCCGAGGCCCCGTCCTCGGTGCCGTCCACGAGTACGAAAGCGATGTCAATGACCGACACGATGACAGCTCCAACTCCCACAACAGACGACGCGCTGTCCACGCTCACGCGGCGCGTTGATCGCCTCGAAGCCGAGCTCGCTGTTCGTCGGCTGCAGCATAGCTACGGCTACTACCTCGACAAGTGTCTCTATCAAGAAGTCGCTGACCTATTCAGTGACGATGCGGAAGCGATCTTCTGCGGTGGTGTCTACCGTGGCCGTGCCGGCATCAACCGCCTCTATCTTGACCGCTTTCGTGCCCGGTTTACTCAGGGACACAACGGTCCAGTGTTTGGTTTCCTGCTCGACCATCCCCAGCTCCAGGATGTCATCAGCGTCAATTCCGACGCGACGGAAGCCAACGGCCGCTTCCGGTGCATTATGCAGGCAGGCGTTCACGCGTCGGCACGTGAGCAATTCGCCGGTCGGACGACCCACGATCAGTGGTGGGAAGGGGCGCTGTACGAGAACACCTACGTTCGCGAGAACGGGGTGTGGAAGATCAAACGCCTCGATTACCAGCCATTTTGGCACGCCGAGTACGCCAAGGGTTGGGCGCAGACCGAGCCCATGAACGCAGTCATCCCGATCGAAACCTATCCGGTTGATCCAGTCGGCCCCGATGAGATCCGTCCTTTCGCGCTGTTTCCGAACACAGATGTCGTCGACTTTCACTACGCACATCCGGTCACAGGCAAAGCGTGGACCGAATCAGAATGACTCGGTGGGACGTAATGAAACGTTTAGCAGCGAATGATGTTGTCGCCGAATGGTCTACCGCAATGCCGTCTGTGTGTGGTGGAGATCTGCACTTCGGCGAGGTCACCAATCCCGCTCGTCCAAGGGAAGTCGTAGGGCGATTCGCGCGGAGTGGCCGCGCAGAGGTCGAACTTGCGGTCGCAGCCGCGAAGCAAGCGTTCCCCGCCTGGCGAGATCTCGGAGCGGGCAAGCGGGCTAAGTGCATGCGCGCGGCAGCGGAGGTCGCTGACGGCCTTGTTGACGACTTGGCTTCACTCCTCACCGCAGAGGTAGGAAAGACGCTAGGCGAGTCGCGAGGTGACGCGGGTGGTGCCGCACGACTGCTGCGCGAATTTGCCGACCTTGCCTCAGCAGCTGACCGCGAGACCGATCTTTCCAGTGATCCGGCTTCGTATGCCGCAACGGACGTGCTCGTTCGTCGGGTGGCGCTCGGGCCTGTTGTGGTCATCTCTCCATGGAATACCCCAATTCACCTGGCATTCAACGCCGTTGCTCCCAACCTCATCGCAGGCAATACCGTTGTAGTGAAGCCGCCGGAGGTAGCTCCTCTGGCTCTGACGGCGCTCGTGGCTGCTCTCGCGGCAGTGCTCCCCGAGGGTGTGCTGACGGTGGTGCCTGGGGAGGGGGCAGTGGCAGGTGCGGCTCTCACCTCACATCCCGACATCCGGGGCGTCTTCTTCACCGGCGGTATCAGCACTGGGCGTGAGGTTCTGAAGTCGGCTTCGGAAACCATAAAAAAGGTCGCCATGGAACTTGGCGGAAACGACGCTGCTGTCGTCCTCGACTCTGCGGTGATCAACGAGGATATGGTGCGCGAACTCGTTGTCGGCTCGATGGGGTGTGCTGGCCAGATCTGCTTTAACGTGAAGCGAATCTACGTTCACCGGAAGCACTTCGATGCCTTTGTCGAGTTGTTCGTCGATCTGGCCGGTCACATTGTCGTTGGCGAGGGAACGGATGCCTCCGTCGACATCGGCCCCCTTGCGACTGAGGAGGGCCGAAACCGAGCCGTACGACTGATTGAGCAAGCGCGCGCCGCTGGAGCAGACGTGAGAGTGGCTGGGACCTACGCAGATTCGGCTCGTGTCGATGAAGGCCACTACGTTCTGCCGACCATCATCACCGGCATCGCACCCGACGACGAACTCATCCTCACTGAACAGTTCTGTCCGGTTATTCCGATCATCGCGTTCGATTCCGACGACGATGCTATTGCTGCGGCAAATGGCACAGAATTCGGACTCGCGTCCTCGGTCTGGTCGACCGATGTCGAACATGCGATGCGCGTCGCCCGGCAGATCGAATCCGGGAGCACCTTCATCAACGTCCACAGACTTGGCGCATCGGTGTCCTCGACGCCGTTCGGCGGCGTCAAGCACTCTGGGCTCGGTCGTACACACGGCGAATACTCGTTGCTTTCCTGCACCGAGGAGCACGCCATCGTGCGATTCGCTGATCCGGCGCGCGATCTACCGGGGATCGCCCGCTGGAATCACCTCCGCGCCTCTTCATCGACATCGTAAGGAAGCCACCATGAATGACCAGAAGGCCGTGGAGCGCGGCTACCGCAGGATCGCGGTCGAGGAAGCCTACGCGCCGACCGAGATGCTCGATCTGTACCGCCGCCTCCTTGACACAGGTGCGGTCAATGATCGCGGGTTCGAGTCTTTGATGGGGTTCTACCTGCGCAGTGACGCAGCGAAACCCGTTGCTGTCCGGCGTCGATTGGCAGATCTCGGAGACGAGAGGCTCGCCGATATGGACGCGGCCGGTATCGATCATCAGGTGCTATCACTGACATCTCCTGCCACGAACGTGCTGGATGTCCCGAGTGCGCGTGAGATCGCTGCGCTTGTCAATGATCGGCTCGCAGAGGCCTGCGCTCGGCATCCGGACCGGTTTTCGGCGTTGGCAGCGGTTCCATTTCAGGACGTCAACGCCGCAGTGCGTGAGTTGGATCGGGCAGTCAACACCCTCGGACTGCGAGGTGTGATCGCGAACTCGCACATCGCGGGAACCTATCTCGACGCCCCCCGCTACGCGCCGGTTCTAGAAGCGGCGGAAGCGCTCGGTGTGCCCGTGTATCTACACCCGAACACTCCGACGAACGAGATGATCGGCCCGTTGTTGGACAGTGGAATCGACGGCGCAATTTTCGGGTTCGGCGTCGAGACCGGCATGCACCTGCTGCGAATCATCACCTCCGGCGTGTTTGATCGTTTCCCCGACCTCAAGCTGGTGGTGGGGCACCTCGGCGAGGCGCTCCCGTATTGGCTCAGCCGGATCGATTACATGCACGCAGCACAGGTCGCGGCAGGTCGGTATGAGGCGATCAAACCGCTGCAGCGAAAGCCGAGTGAGTACTTCCGTACGAATATCTGGCTTACTACCAGCGGAATGCCGTGGCAGCCGGCAATCATGTTCGCGCGCGAGGTCGTTGGCAACGACAGAGTCATGTATGCCATGGATTACCCATACCAATACGTTCCGGAAGAAGTTGAAATTCAAGACAATCTGCCGATATCCGCCGCAGATAAAAGAGCGTTCTTCGAGACCATTGCGGTAGATGTCTTCGGATTACGAGAACCGGCCACGGCGGGTATCGCGTCGCCATCCACGAAGGGGCAGTGACCATGAGTCTGGCCGAACAGATAAAAGAGTCGTCCATGAGCCGATTCCAAATACTCACTGTCATCACATGCTTGGCGGTCGTTGTCGTCGAGGGCTACGACGTGATCGTCATGTCGTTCTCGGCGTCGGCGATAGCAGATGAATGGGGCGTGACACGGAGTGTTCTCGGTTACGGGCTGAGCGCGTCAACTGCAGGTATGGCGCTGGGTTCGCTCTGCATTGCCCCCATCGGCGATCGCATTGGTAGACGGATGGTCGGGTTGAGTGGACTCGCAGTCGTCGCAGTGGGTATGGCGTACTCGGCTGTTGCTCCCGATTTCGGCAACCTGATGCTGTCCCGCCTTATCACGGGCGTCGGTATTGGAAGTGTGATGGCCTCAGTCGGCGTCGTCATCGCAGAGTATTCGTCACGTCGCCGGGTAGGTCTCACAATGGCACTCTTTGCCGCCGCGAACGGTACAGGCGGAGTCCTCGGTGGCCTCGCGGCAGACATGCTGATCTTTAGCCATGGTTGGCGGTCGGTGTTTGCAGTCGGCGCCGGCGCAACCTTGGTCATCTTCGTCGTCGCTCTCGTTGCGATGCCCGAGTCGCTGGCATTCCTGTCGACCAGAACCGACGATCGCGCGCAACGGCGACTGCGCAGAATCGCGGCCAAGATGGGTCTCCAAGTCGATGCCGAGCACCTCCAGGTGTCCGGCGGCGTGGATAGTAATGGGCGGTATCGAGACCTATTCGCACGCAGCACCGTAGTCAGCACCATCCTGCTGTCGCTCGGTTATGGCGCACTGATGACGACCTTCTACTTTATTGTCAGCTGGACGCCCAACCTGGTGTCCGATGCCACCGGTGATGATCGCCTCGGTATACAAATTGGTGTTCTGCTGCCACTCGGTGGAATCGTTGGTTGCGTGGCGTTCGGTCTTTTGACCGCGGTCGTCAGAGTTCGACCCTTGGCGGCAGTTGCGCTATCGCTCGCGGCCGTATGTACGCTGCTGATGGCGTACGCGCTGAGTACAGGGAGTGCCCCCATCGTCCTAGCGCTAGCAATCGGGGTGCTTTTGAATGCGGGAATCAGCGCGTACTACGGCGTCATTCCATCGGCATTTCCAACTCAGATACGCACGACGGGATTCGGTTTCGTTCTCGGCATATCCAGAGTACTGGGGATAGCATCGCCAATCATCGCGGGATATCTCCTTGGCTTCCTTTCCGGTGCAATGGTATTTGGACTCTTCGGAGTGGTGCTGGCCTTATCTGCGATCGCTTTCATTGCGCAAGGCCGGTTGTCTGAATCTGAAGCCGATGATGTGCCGACTGAGTCCACTGGAGCCGTTCTTGCGACTCCTGCGCCAGCATTTGACGATTGACCACCCAGCATCATCGAGAAGAAGGAGAACAATATGACTGAACTACTGGAGAAGCCGGTATGGGAATCGGCAGTTTTCAACGGCACGTGGAACCCGGGAAGTGGTAAGGATCTTCCGGTCGTCGAGCCTGCTACTGGCGCGCAGCTGAGCACTGTCGGAGGTGCCAGTCCCGCGGACGTCGACGCTGCTGTGGCGAAGGCTGCAGTTGCGCAACGGGAGTGGGCCAACACCCCGTATACGGTCCGCGCCGCGGTCCTCCGACGGGCCGGCTTGTTGTTTGAGGAACATGCCGACGAGATCAACGAGTGGATCGTTCGGGAGAGCGGCGCGATCACAGCCAAGGCCGAACTCGAAACGCACGTCGCCGCAGAGGAGTGCTACGGAGCATCGGCGCTCGCCGCACATCCGTACGGCGAGGTACTGCGCTCGGAGCAACCGCGGATCAGTTATTCGCGGCGGATGCCGGTTGGTGTGGTGGGTGTAATCGCACCTTTCAACTTTCCGTTGATCTTGTCGATCCGAGCCGTGGCCCCAGCACTCGCTCTCGGTAATGCCGTTGTGCTCAAACCGGATCCGCGTACGTCGCTCTGTGGGGGTGTCGTACTCGCACGGATCTTCGAGGAAGCCGGGCTTCCGGAAGGGCTACTGAGTGTTTTGCCCGGCGGCGCCGACGTCGGCGAGGCACTGGTTGTGCACCCGCATGTCCGGGTCATCGCGTTCACCGGCTCAACCGCGGCTGGACGAGCGATCGGAGAGCTGGCGGGCCGTCACCTCAAACGTGCTCACCTCGAACTCGGTGGCAACAACGCGCTCATCATCCTTGACGATGTTGACATCGAGAAGGCTGCGTCCATTGGTTCCTTCGGTTCATTTATGCATCAGGGACAGATCTGCATGACAGTGGGCCGACACATCGTGCACGAATCGGTCGCTGCCGACTACGCGACCGCGCTGGCTGAGCACGCGTCGCGTTTACCGGTCGGCGACCCGTTCGTCGAACAGGTGGCACTGGGGCCGCTGATCGATGCCGGACAACGTGACCGGGTGCATGCCCTGGTGTCCGCGAGCATCGATTCCGGTGCACGTGTGCTCGCTGGCGGAACCTACGATGAGTTGTTCTATAGGCCAACGGTTCTTACCGACGTATCCACATCTGCGCCTGCATTTGCGCAGGAGGTTTTCGGTCCGGTCGCGCCGATCGTGTCGTTCGCGGATATCGATCAGGCTATCGCGATCGCGAACGATTGCGAGTACGGGCTATCGCTCGGGATTCTGGCGGCAGACGGACTCCGCGCCTTGGAGGTGGCCGACCGGATCCCGACCGGGCTTGTTCACATCAATGATCAGACCGTCAGCGACGAGGCAGTGATCCCGTTCGGTGGTACAGGCTTCTCTGGCAATGGAGGCAGGGTGGGCGGAGTGGGCGCAAATCTCGACGCCTTCACTGAAACCCAGTGGGTCACTGCGCAGTCGGCGTTGGCGAGCTATCCGTTCTGAGTCCACTTCGTAGTTGAGGCCGACGCATGACGTCTGGCAGTACCGCCACCGCACTCGCGGTGGCGGTACTGCTGTATCGGTCTCACGAATGCGCGCCAAGTACGGACAGGGCGCACGCATAGAAATCGCCGCACCCGATTTCGGGTGCGGCGATCGTCAATAGTGGAGCGGGTCAGGGAATTTCGAGTGTCACGCTTGCACGGCGGCCGCCGGAGACGACTCGGGACACGCAGCAGCACATCGTGTCGTCCGCCGACTTCTGCTTCTCGCTCAGGAAGACGTCGCGGTGGTCGATTGTGCCGTCGCTTGCCACAACCTTGACCTGGCAGAGTCCGCATTCGCCTTTTCTGCAGTCGAACATCATGTCTGCGCCGGCCTTCTCGAGAGCGGCGAGTAGCGAGTCGCCCGGGCTGACGGTCGTCGTCAGGTCGAGCTTGGGGATTGACACGACGAACTCCTCAGCGTCGAACCATCCACTGTTGCCGAATGTCTCGTAACGCAGGTCGGTAACCGGCAGGTCGTGGTCGAGCCAGCAGCGTCTCACCGCATCCATCAGGCGGATCGGGCCGCACATATAGAGTTCCGTGCCGGTGCCGAGCGCTGCGATAAGTGAGGTCACATCGAGGCCGGAGCCTTCATCGTCCACGGCCACATCAATGCGGTCTCCGTGCAGCGCAACCAGTTCGGGGAGAAATGCCATCGCTGACCGTCTACGCCCAACGTAGACGAGGCGATAGTCGGCGCCCACGCGACGTAGTACCGCAGCCATTGCCGCGATGGCCGTGATACCAATGCCGCCTGCCAGGAGTACATATCTCCGTGCGCCGACCCTCAATGGAAAATTCTGCAGTGGCGCAGTGACATTGACGTCGTCACCCGGCGCCAAGTCATGCATGAAGGTCGAGCCACCGTTGCTTGTGGGCGACAGTCGTACCCCGATCGTCACTGCTCGGCCGTCTGCGCTGCCTGACACTACGGAATACGACCGAGTTGTTCCGTCGGGGATCCGGACGTCGATATGCGAACCGGGCTCGGCACGATGCGACTGTTCGGTCTCGATGGTGATCTGTGCAATCCCGTCGGCAGCCGGACGTGTCGAGGTAATTCGCCCGTACATCCACGTGATCTTGTTGTCGGTCACGCTATCTCACCGATCCGCTTGCGAGTGCATCGATGTTTGCGACGGTCGAACGTTCTGCTTCGATCATTCGCTGGATGATGCGCCGGACCCACATTCCGCCAGCGTCGATGTTCAGGTTATAGAACTCATGGTCGGGGTTTGCTTCGATCGCCCGCTGCTGGGCGGTCAGCATCTCCTCGTCTTCTCCGAAGACGTTGTGTACACCATCGCGTAGTTGCGTGGTGATGAGTTGGCTATCGAGGCAGTAGTTCCGCATAAAGGCCCAGAAGTACAGTGCCGTCCGCTTGTCCACGGGGCTGATTGTGTTCATTACGTAGCCGTTGACGCCATGACTTCGGTCGCCTTCGGGGGCGCCGCTGCCTGCCTTCGCAACTCCGACGTCGATGCAGATCGTACCCGGCGCCTGAAATTCGATGATTTGCCAACGGTCGACCTTGCCCTCGAAACCGGGGAACTTGTCGCGCATGTTCTTGAGCCAGAACGGTGGTGCGTCGATGTCGTGCATCCACCGGCTCACGGTCACGGTGTTGTGCGTATGGGTGACTTCGAAGTCGGATTCACTGAGTTCGTCCTGCCCAATCGAGGAGGAGTGAACGAACTCCTCGTGTGTGAGATCCATCAGATTGTCGAGAACAAGCTGATAGTTCGCTTGGACATCGATAGTGAGTCCATCACCTGCCCACTCGGGGGAATCCATCTGATGCATATCAGGAATTGTTGCGGGGTCCGCAAGCGTCGGATCTCCCGGCCACACCCAGAGGTAGCGATAGCGCTGCTCTATGGGGTAGGAAGCGACCATTGCTGAGGGATTGATTGTTTCCTGAGCTGGCATCTGCGTGCATCGCCCCGCTGAGTTGAATCGCAGGCCGTGATAGGGACACTGAACCTCGTCGTTGCCTATGCGCTTGCCCATCGAGAGAGGCGCGAGTCGATGCCAGCAGGCATCCGCAAGTGCAACTGGTCGTCCATCTGAGGTGCGATACAGGGTCATCGGAGTGCCTGCGATGGTGCGAGGTAGCAGCGACGACGAGTTGACCTCGTGGTCCCACGCCGCTGCGTACCACGCGTTGAGCGGGAACTCCATGTTCTTGGCGGTCGCGCCGCCCGGTCCTAGATCGGTCAAGGGATCGTCCTTCCAGGCTGTGTAATAGCTATCATCATAGTTATTAGGTGATGTGAGACACACGATAACTATGGCTATAGTTATTCGCAAGAGCCGTGGCCGGACACTGCGGGTAAGGAGAGTCGTGAGCTTGCGATATGCACTTCTGGCGGTGCTTACTGCTGGTCCGCTGACCGGATACGACGCCGCGAAGCGTTTCAGCTCTTCAGTCGGGCATGTCTGGAGTGCGCCGGATTCACAGATCTACCCCGAACTGCGCCGGATGGAGCGTGAGGGCCTTCTCGTCGGTGAAGAGGTTCGGTGGGGACCAAACAGCACGAAAACGCAGTACCGAATCACCGACGCGGGTGTGGAGAGCTTTCGTGTCTGGGTGAACACGCCACTCGGCTACTCGCCGACCCGCGATGTGCATCGCACTCAAGCAGCCTATTTTGAATGGGCAAGTCCCGAGTCGGCTCGGCAGATCCTGCTTGCTCACGCTGCTCACCATGCTCGTCAGGTCGAATTGCTTACTGTCATACGCGACGGAATCAAGGCGGGCACCGACCCGGCCATCAGTCGTCGACTAGAAAGTGCACCTCAGTCAGATCGAGAGCGAATAATCGCGTACAAAGTGCACATGTACGACGGCATGATAGCGCAAGCGAACATGGAAATAGATTGGGCGCGTGAGGGTTTGGATCTCGTCAATCGAATGAACCCAGGTCGCGACGTGGACCAATAGGAGTAGCGCTAGTCGCCCGACTGTGCCGTCGTCGTGTCTGCGTTCAACGCATCGGCAAGAGCAACGTCGGTCAGGTCGCGCTGCCACGGTCGGGCCCCGCCCGCCGCGAGGTACGCGTCGACGGCGTCCGGTGTCGCGGGCAAAGCCACTCCGTCCCAGGCGAGTTGGCGTACCAGGTCGGGTGCGAGGAGATTCTCGACGGGCAGGTTGTTGCTCTCGGCGATCTCTTTGACGATCGGACGGACCTGCGCGATGCGCGCGGCGGCGTCGGGGTTGCGCTGTTCCCACCTGCTGATAGGTGGGAGTCCTACTGTCGGACCGCGTTTCGACGGCAGTTGGGATTCGGGGAGGCTACGCGCGCGATCGATCGCGCCGAGCCAGATCCCGGCCTGACGGCGTTGCCTGGGGCCGCCGAACACGGGCAGTCGGGTCAGCTCCGCCTCCGAGGTAGGCATGGCGTTGGCTGCGGTGACGATGGCCGAATCGGGCAGGATTCGGCCGGGTGCGACATCACGACGCTGAGCGAGTTGTTCACGGGCAGTCCACAACTCGCGGACCGCAGCCAACGATCGGCTGCTCTTCACGGTGTGCACGTTGGCGGTCCTGCGCCATTTGTCGACGCGTGGGGCAGGGGCCGGCCGGTCGAGAACGTAGCGGAACTCCTGGCGTGCCCACTCGTCCTTCCCCTGCTCCACCAGCGCCTGTTGCACGGCGTCGCGTAATTCGACGAGCACTTCCACATCGAGCGCGGCGTAGTTGAGCCAATCGTCGGGGAGCGGTCGGCGCGACCAGTCCGCGGCGCCGTGGCCCTTTTGGAGGCCGAGTCCGAGATAGGTGGCGACCATCGCTGCGAGATTGACCTTGGGCTCGCCGAGAAGGCGCCCGGCCAGTTCGGTGTCGAAGACCGTCTCGCAGCGGAAACCGAGTTCGCGCAGGCAGGGCAGATCTTGATCGGCGGCGTGCAATACCCATTCCGGGCCGTCGAGGGCCTCGATCACCGGGGCGAGTGCCTCGGGCTCGCTGATCGGGTCGAGCAGGAAGGAGCCGGAGCCAGTGCGACGCAACTGAACGAGGTACGCCCGCTGCGAGTATCGATATCCCGAGGCGCGTTCGGTATCGACGGCGATGGGGCCGGTTCCGGCGGCAAGGCATTCGGCGGCATAGGCGAACTCCGCCGCGCGGGACAGCACGGGTGGAACACCGTCGGCGGGTGCGAGCAATGGTTCGACGGCCGGCTCTGCGTCGACCTCGATGCCGGAGTCGGCGGGCCGATCGTCGGACGTACTCATCTCGCTGTACTCACACCGAGCCGAGTTCGGTGATGCCGACCGGCGGCAGACCCGCGGCCGACGAGAGCACCTCGCAGAACGCCTCGAGATGGCCGCCGAGTCCGTCGGCAGTGGGAGCGGTCCACGAGGCTCGCAGTTCGAGCTGATGTGCTCTGGGCGGTCCCGCGATGTCGCCGTAGCGCACCGACGTCGTCGACGTGACCGTCCCGCCGAGCGCTGTGACGACGATCGGTTCGCCGGTCCGCGACATCTGGGTGCCGTCGCTCGACGTCGAACCCACTTCTGCGCCCAGCGCATCGGACAGCCAACTCCACGCCACCTCGGGCAGAAGTGGATCCATGGCAAGAGCGGCCTCGACCTCGGCCTGGATGTAGGCGACGAGGCGCATGGTGCCGTTCCAGGCGTCCTGGCCTGCCGGGTCGTAGAGCAGGACCAAGCGGCCGAACGCGCTTCCCGACGAGTCGACCGGCACGTCGTCGTCGATATCGGGTACGCGCACCTCGGCGCCTACGGCGTAGCTGTACGGGGCGAGTCGCTGCGGGGGACGGATCGGCCCGACCTCGATATCGCGTCGGATCTGGGCGGTGTGCAGCGACTCGACCGCGGTGCGGAAGTCAGCAGGCTCCGTCGGAGCTCCAGAGGAGGTCACATCTCGACGGTAGAGTGAGGTAGGCGTGGCCGACGGGAGGCGCGCCGGGCAAGGGGGCCTTGGTCGGCGGTCTGTCGGGTCGGCGGCGTGTCGGGTAGTCGGGGAGCTCTCAGAGTAACGCCGACCTGGTCGGCCTGCGCCGTTGTCGCACATGGCAGAGTGATTGGTGATGTCACACCCTGCCCGCACGCGCCGAAATCATGCCCAGATGCCGCTCATCGCTGCCGCGACCGGAGGCACGCCCACACGTCGCCCCGTGTGGTTCATGCGGCAGGCCGGCCGATCCCTGCCTGAATACCGTGCCATTCGTGCCGATCACGGAATGCTCGAGTCGTGCTTCGATTCGTCGATGGTCTGTGAAATCACCATGCAACCGGTGCGGCGCCACGACGTCGACGCCGCAATCCTGTTCTCCGACATCGTCGTCCCGCTCAAGGCCGCCGGAGTCGACCTCGACATCGTGGCCGGTACCGGCCCGGTCATCGCGCATCCGGTGCGGACCGCCGACGACGTGGCACACCTCCCAGTCCTTGACCCCCAATCGGTGGGCGCGATCGCACGGGCCATCGGGTTGATCCTCGACGAACTCGACGACGAGACCGCACTCATCGGATTCGCGGGTGCGCCGTTCACCCTTGCCTCGTATCTGATCGAGGGCGGACCGAGCCGCAACTACACCATCACCAAGTCGATGATGTACTCCGATCCGGAGCTCTGGCATGCGTTGATGGGGCGTCTCGCCGACATCACCATCACCTTCCTGCGCACCCAGCTCGACGCAGGCGTCGACGCGATCCAGCTCTTCGATTCGTGGGCCGGTGCGCTGTCGGATGCCGACTACCGGACCTTCGTCGCGCCACACAGTGCGCGCGTGCTGGCCGAGGTCTCCGATTTCGGCGTGCCCCGCATCCACTTCGGTGTCGGGACAGGGGAGTTGCTCGAGTCCATGACCAAGGTCGGAGCCGACGTGATCGGCGTCGACTGGCGCGTACCCCTCGACGATGCCGCGCGCCGGGTCGGCGGACGAGTCGCAGTGCAGGGAAACCTCGATCCCACAGTGCTTTTCGCCGGCGACACGGCGGTCGACCAACATGTTCGACGCATCGTCGCCGAGGGCGAGCGTGCTGTCGTGCACGGCGCGGCCGGGCACATCTTCAACCTGGGGCACGGTGTGCTGCCGGGAACCGATCCGGATGTGATCACGCGGACCGTCGAACTGGTCCATTCGATCTGAACGCTCGCGAGGTGAGGACATGACCATCGACGTCGCCGTTGTCGGAGCGGGCATCTCGGGTCTCACCGCGGCGTTCCGGCTGCGGCAGCAGCTCGGTCCCGACGCACGTATCGACCTGTACGAAGCGGGGGAGCGGACGGGCGGAATTCTCAAGACGGTCGACGTCGGTGCTCACGGTCGGGGGTCGGTGCTCGTTGATGTCGGCGCTGAGGCGTTCATCGTGCGACGGCCAGAGGCGCTCGGTTTGGTCACCGAGCTCGGACTGGCTGATCGGGTGGTGTCGCCGACCGGGCGTCGACCCGCATTGTGGGCGTCTGGCCGATTGCACGACATGCCCCGCCCCGCGCTGATGGGGATTCCCGCAACGCCCGACGCGGTGGCCGACCTGGTCGATCCGGCAGACCTCGAGCGGATGCGTACCGAACCGGACCGTCGGTTGGAATGGGCTCCCGGTACCGACGTCTCGGTGGGAGATCTTGTCGCCGACCGGTTCGGCCCGTCGGTGGTGTCGCGCAGCGTCGACCCGATGCTCGGCGGGGTGTATTCGAGCCTGGCCGCGGATATCGGTGTGCGCGAAGCACTTCCGGCTCTGGCGGCACAGCTCGATGCGGGTGCGCCGAGTCTGACGGCCGCGGTCGGCGCCCTGCTGGCCAACCCGACCGCGACCGGGCCGGTCTTCGGAACGTTGGTCGGCGGGTATCGAGTCCTCGTCGAAGCGCTGCTCGACGCCGCGCGACCCGACCTCCGCCCGTGCGCGGCGGTGACCGATATCCGACGCGACGGCTCGCGATGGGCACTGTTCACGGGCGATCGCCCGGCCGGTGCCGACGCGAGCTACGACGGCGTCGTCCTGTCGACGCCGGCCTGGATGACGGGACACATGCTCCGCCGTGAGGTGCCCGACGCCGCGTCGACGTTGCTGGCGGTCGAGCGGGCGGGGTCGGTGGTCGTGTCCATCACGCTGGCGCCCGACACCGCACTTCCCGACAACTCCGGGGTGCTCGTCGCTACGGGAGAAGACCTGCGCGCCAAGGCTTTCACGCTCAGCTCACGCAAGTGGGCGCATCTCGGCGAACCCGACGCGGCGCTGTCGGTGCGTGCGTCCTTCGGCCGATACGGGCAGCCGATTCCCGGCGAGGACGTCGAGCCAGGGATCGACGATCGCCTGCGCGACTGGGCACTGGCCGATCTCGATCGTGTGTGTGCGGCGGCAGGCATCGAGCCGTTGACGGGACGCGTCGTCGACACTTTCGTGCAGCGATGGACGCTACCGCGTTACGCGCCAGGACATCTCGCGACGATGGCGAGGGTCGAAGAGTCGCTGCCTGCCGGGCTGGCCCTGGCCGGCAACGCGGTGCGGGGTGTCGGAGTCCCCGCGTGCATCGGTCAGGCAGGCAGGGCCGTCGAACGCCTGCTCGGCGACCTGGAGGCCTAACCCCGCTGGTCGAGCGGACGTGCGCCCAACTTCGCTGGTCGAGCGGCGTGAGCCGGAGCGCCCAACCCCGCTGGTCGAGCGGGCGTGAGCGCCAGCGAGCACCCGAGTCGAGACCACCCCGCCCAACTCCGCTGGTCGAGCGGGCGTGAGCGTCAGCGAGCACCCGAGTCGAGACCACCCTGTCCAATTCCGCTGGTCGAGCGGGCGTGAGCGTCAGCGAGCACCCGAGTCGAGACCACCCTGCCCGGTTCGCGGACGCGCGCCGGTGGCACCATTGATCTCATGAGCCGCCTCGACTACTCCGCCCTGAACTCGACGATCCGCTACCTGATGTTCTCGGTCTTCGCTGTGCGCCCAGGCGAGCTCGGCGACGACCGTGACCAGGCCAAGTCGGACGCCACCGACTTCTTCAAGTCGCTGGAGGACGAGGGCGTGGTCGTGCGCGGCGTGTACGACGTGTCGGGACTGCGTGCAGATGCCGACTTCATGATCTGGTGGCACGCCGAGCACATCGAGCAGTTGCAGGCCGCCTACAGCCGATTCCGTCGCGAGACGCTGCTCGGCCAGGCGTGCGATCCGGTGTGGAGCGCAGCGGCGCTGCACCGGCCGGCAGAGTTCAACAAGAGTCACGTGCCTGCCTTCCTCGCCGGTGAAGAAGCCGGGAAGTACATCTGCGTCTACCCGTTCGTGCGCTCTTACGACTGGTACCTGCTACCCGACGAGGAGCGTCGGGCGATCCTCGCGGAACACGGCAAGGCTGCTCGTGGTTACAAGGACGTCAGGGCCAACACGGTCGCGTCGTTCGCGCTCGGAGACTACGAGTGGTTGCTCGCCTTCGAGGCGCCGGAGTTGCACCGGATCGTCGACCTGATGCGCGATCTGCGCGCCACCGAGGCTCGCCGTCACGTGCGCGAGGAGATTCCGTTCTTCACGGGACCACGCGTCGAGGTCGTCGACCTCGTCGACGCGCTGCCTTAATTCCCGAACAAGGAGGGCACGTGGTCAAGGTCCTGGCCGTCGACACTTTCGGCACCGTCACCGATTGGCATTCGGGTGTGAGCGCCGTTCTGGCCGAACAGTTTCCGACTGTTGACAGCTCGCAGCTCGCGCGCGACTGGCGAGACACCTACGCGCCGGCGCTGGAGCAGATCGAATCGGGTGCCAGACAGTGGACACTGCTGGACGATCTGCACCGGGAGTCACTGGACGCGTTGCTGCGAGACTCCTACGGCATCACGGCGACTTCGACGCAGCTGGACACGGCCGTCTACGCCTGGCACGTCATCCCGGGTTGGCCCGACGCCGCAGATGGGATTCGCCGCCTGACGTCGAAGTTCGTCGTCTCCTCGTTGAGCAACGGCAACGTGGCGCTACTCGCCGAGATGGCCAAGCACAACGGATTCGATTGGGACTTCCTCGGTGGTGCCGACCTGTGGCGGCATTACAAGCCGTCGCCGGAGGTCTACCTCGGGATCGCGCGCCTCATGCAGGTGGAGCCGTCAGATGTCCTGATGGTCGCGACGCACGCGTGGGATCTCGACGCGGCTCGCGCGTGCGGACTGCGCACCGCCTATATCGAACGTCCCCGCGAGTGGGGTCCGGTACACAAGGACGAAACCCCGAATCCCCTCGACGACCTCCGCGCCACGGGCTTCGACGACCTGGCCGATCAGCTCGGCTGCTGATCGGCCCGACCGGTCAGCTCTCGTCCGGCTCCAGCGTCATGCTGATCGAGTTGATGCAGTACCGCAGGTCGGTCGGGGTGTCGTAGCCCTCGCCGGCGAAGACATGGCCGAGGTGCGAGCCGCAGGTGGCACACAGCACCTCGGTGCGTCGCATCCCCATCGAGTCGTCGGATCGCTCGATGATCGCGTCGCCCGCCAACGGTGAGAAGAACGACGGCCAGCCGCAGTGGGAATCGAATTTCTGGTCGCTGCGGAACAATTCGGCACCGCACGCCCGGCAGCGGTAGACGCCGGTGGTCTTGGTGTCGGTGTACTCGCCGACGAACGGCGCTTCGGTGCCCGCCTGCCGCAACACGCGGAACTCCTGCGGGGTGAGGCGCTCACGCCATTGGTCGTCGGTGAGGTTCGCCAGCTGCTCGGGGCTCTCAGATGCCGACTTTCCAGAGGTCTCAGATGTCATGACTCAACGGTACGTCGTTGGTCTCTTGACTAAAGCCAACACGTAACTGATACTCAGGAAACCTGAATATAAGGAGACCTGATGAGTTTGAGTTTGCCCGACACGCTGCGTCTGCGAGTCGCAAACAACGTTGCTGTTCTCCACCTGGCACGCCCGGAGAAGCGAAACGCTCTCGATGACAAGACGATCGTCGGAATCGAGGGGTTCTTTCGCAATCTGCCCGCCGACGTACGTGCCGTCGTCATCACCGCGGAGGGCGACCATTTCTGTGCAGGACTGGACCTGTCCGAGATGGTGGACCGTTCCGCGATCGAGGGGATAGCCCATTCTCAGATGTGGCATCGCGCTTTCGCGGAGATCGAGGACGGACCAGTGCCCGTCATCGCGGTACTCAAAGGTGCCGTCATTGGTGGCGGCCTGGAGCTCGCCGCAACCGCTCACATCAGGGTGGCCGAGAAGTCGACGTTCTACGCGCTTCCGGAAGGGCAGCGCGGGCTGTTCGTAGGCGGTGGTGCATCTGTGCGTGTACCGCGGCTTATCGGAGTGTCGCGCATGACGGACATGATGCTTACCGGACGGCGATACGACGCGCAGACAGGCGAGCGGATCGGGTTGAGTCAGTATGTTGTCGACGACGATTCGGGTCTTGACTTCGCCGTCGAACTTGCCGGCCGTATCGCGCAGAACGCGGAGCAAACCAATTTCGCCATCACGCGGGCTCTCCCGCTGATTGCCGAGGCAAACCCTCGCGAGGGGTACCTCATGGAGTCGATGATGGCGGCGCTTGCGCAGGGAACTGACGACGCCAAACACCGCATGCAGGACTTCCTTGCGGGACGAACTGCGAAGGTGGAACTTCCGTGACGACCATGACAACTGAACTCGACATTCTTTGGGCACCAACTGCACACAGTATTGACCAGACCGAGATAGGCCGGTTCATGGCCTGGCTGCGAGAGAACCGAGGTCTGGAGTTCAGCTCGGCGCAGGGTTTGTGGCAGTGGTCGGTGGATGATCTTGACGGTTTCTGGTCGGCAATCTGGGAGTTCTTTTCGATACGCAGTCACACCCCCTACTCGTCCGTTCGCACGACCGAAACCATGCCGAATGTCGAGTGGTTTCCAGGCGCGACGCTCAACTACGCGGAGCACATGGTTGGGGCCGATGCTGATCTGGATTCAGTTGCAGTGCTTGGCCGTTCGCAGACTAGGTCGAATATCGATCTGACCTTTGGCGAGCTGCGAGCCCAGGTTGCCATGGCGCGCGCAGTATTGCGGAAGCTGGGAGTGAAGAAAGGAGACTGCGTCGTAGGTTACCTTCCCAACATTCCCGAGACCCTCGTCGCTTTTCTCGCGACAGCTAGTCTCGGTGCGACGTGGGCGACATGCGCAACCGAGTTCGGGGCGCGCAGCGTCATTGATCGTTTCGGACAGATCGAGCCCGTTGTATTGTTGGTCGCTGGCGGATATCGGTTCGGCGAGAAGGACATCGACCTGACGGAAAGCGTCGCGACGATTCGCTCGGGGCTGCACAGCGTGCGTACGGTGATCGACATCGAATACGGGCCGTATCGGGTAGATGACAGCCTGTCATGGACTGGCTTGCTCGCGGAAGAGTCAGACGCGACACTCGAATTCGAGCCGGTTCCGTTCGGCCATCCCCTGGTTGTCCTGTTTTCCTCGGGGACGACAGGAAAGCCGAAGGCGATCGTTCACGGCCACGGGGGACTGCTCCTCGAACACCTAAAGAATGATGCGCTGTCCTGGGACCTCCATCCGGGAGATCGGATGCTGTGGTTCACCACGACAGCGTGGATGATGTGGAACGCACTGGTGTCGGCGCTTCTCACCCGCTCCAGCATCGTGATGATAGATGGCAATCCGGCCCATCCGGGCCTGCGTTGGCAGTGGGAACTCGCCGAGGAGACCGGCGCAACAATGATGGGCGCTGCACCCGGATTTGTGATGGGTTGCCGCGCAGCGGGTATCGAGCTCGCAGGCCTGGAGCTGTCCGTCCGGACTGTCGGTTGTGCAGGTTCTCCGCTGCCCCCTGAAGGCTTCGATTGGATCTATGAGCAGTTGGGTCCCGATGTAGTACTCAATGTGGGTTCTGGTGGCACTGACGTGTGTACGGGCATCGTGCAGAGCAATCCGCTCCTTCCGGTCATCCGAGGTCGGATCTCTGGGCGGGCGCTCGGCGTCGCGGCATACGCGTTCGACGACGCAGGCGAGCCGGTCCTCGACAGAGATGGCGAGCTCGTGATCACCGAACCGATGCCGTCGATGCCGGTCCGGTTGTGGGCCGACGACGACGGTGACAAACTCCGATCGACCTACTTCGACCGGTGGCCAGGCATGTGGCGTCATGGAGACTGGATCAGCTTTGCGGGCGACGGTAGCTGTGTGGTTACTGGGCGCTCCGACGCAACGCTCAATCGCGGTGGCGTCCGACTGGGGACGGCAGAATTCTACCGTGTCGTCGAAGAGATGCCCGAGGTGCGCGACAGTCTCGTAGTGCACCTCGAGGACCCGGAAGGTGGGAACGGTCGACTCCTGCTGTTCGTTGTGCCAGCCGTGCGAGCGACCCTCGATGATGCTGTGAAGCAGCGTATCTCGCGTGAGCTACGCACATCGCTCTCGCCGCGGCACATTCCGGACGAGATTCACGAAATCGACGTTGTCCCAAGGAATCGCACCGGGAAGAAGCTGGAGGTTCCTGCCAAGCGCATTCTCGCGGGAACGGCGCTCAGCGAGGTCGCAGCGCCGGACGCGCTGGCTGATCCAACGTCACTTGATCCGTTCGTCGAGCTCTCCAAGGAGCTGACCCGATGAGCGCGGAAATCCGGGCCGCCGGCGTTGTCGGTGCGGGCGCGATCGGGCTGAGCTGGATCAAGTTGCTCGCCCGCCAACAGATTCCGATCGTGGTTGCCGATCCTGACCCCGCGACGCCCGAGCGGGTCCGATCTGTGGTGGGCGAGTGCTCGACAGTGACCTACGTTGACGACGCCGCCGACGCCGCGCGCCGCGTGGACATCGTTTTCGAGGCGGGACCCGAACGCATCGACGTCAAGCGGACGCTATTTGCGGCGATGGATGCTTCCGCGCCCCCTGAGACCGTCTTGACCAGCAGTTCGTCGGGTTTCACTCCAAGTGAGATCCAGGGTGACTGCACCCGTCCCGAGCGTGTGGTGGTGGCGCACCCGTTCAACCCGCCGGATCTTGTCCCCTTGGTCGAGGTCGTCGGGGGTAAGGCCACCGACGAGTGGGCAGTGGAGAAGACCATGCGAGTGTTGGCCAGCCTCGGAAAGCGTCCGATCAGGCTGCGACAGGAACTTCCGGGGCACGTCGCCAACCGGCTGCAAGCGGCATTGTGGCGAGAGGCTTACCACCTGATCGGGCAGGGCGTCGTGTCGGTTTCGGACCTCGACGAAGCGATCGCCTACGGTCCTGGATTGCGGTGGGCATTGCTGGGACCGATTGCCACGCAACACCTTTCCGGAGGTGCTGGTGGATTGCGTCATGTACTCGACCATTTGGGACCCCCGATGGTGGAGTGGTGGGATGACCTCGGCAGTCCAATACTCGACCGTGCATTGGTAGACCGCTTGGTCAGCGGGGTGGAAGCAGAACTCGACGGTCAGGAGGTGCAGGTGCGGGAACGCCGTGACGAGGCGCTACGCCAACTCCTCGTGCTCAAGACTCGTTCTGGCCTTGCGGATGAGGCTTGAGGCACCTCAATTGCCACACAACGCATCTGGAGAATTGATGCGTTCCCGATCGAAAGAGGACGCGGTGAAACGCTACGAACCCAACATTGACCTGCCCGGACTGCGCGCGATCGACGTGCATGTGCACGTAGAGCAAGACGATCACGGCCATCTCTCCCTCGATGGTGAGCTGATGGAGGCCTCTGAGGCATACTTCCGGGGAAGTGAGAACCGCACGCCGACGGTGGCCGACCTCGCCGCCCGATACCGCTCGTCGGGAATGGCCGCAGTGATCTTCACCGTCGATGCGACTACTGCGATGGGGCATCCAGCGTTATCAAGCGAAGAGATTGCAGCCGAGGCAGCCGAGCACGCCGACGTCCTGATTCCGTTCGGCTCTGTCGACCCGCATCAAGGGGCCGAGGCTGTGGAGCGCGCTCGGCGCCTGGTGATCGATCACGGGGTTCGTGGTTTCAAGTTCCATCCGAGCGTGCAGGCCTTTGATCCCTCGGATTCTCGGTACTACCCGCTCTGGCAAGCGATCGAGGAGTTGGCGGTACCCGCGCTGTTCCACACGGGTCAGAACGGTATAGGCGCGGGGCTTCCGGGGGGACGCGGTATCAAACTGCGCTACTCGAACCCGATTCTCCTCGACGACGTCGCCGCCGATTTTCCGCATCTCACCGTCATACTGGCGCATCCGTCGGTCCCGTGGCAGGCAGAGGCGATCTCGATGGCGACACACAAGGCCAATGTCTTTATCGATCTTTCTGGCTGGCGACCCAAATACTTTCCGCCGGAACTGATTCAGGCCGCCAATGGGCTGCTCCGCACCAAGGTCATGTTCGGTACCGATTACCCGCTCATCACGCCCGAAAGGTGGTTGACTGACTTTGAACTGCTCCCGATTGACGCTGACAAGCACGAGCGAATCCTCAAACTGACAGCAGCCGGAGTTCTCGGGCTGAGCTGACCTGCCATGGCGCGGTCTCACTACCCTGTGACCATGAGTCGAGAACCGAGCCTGCTATATCAGGTCAAGCAGGTTGAATTGGCTGTACGTGCTCAACTCGACGACGTGGTACGCCCATTCGGCCTCACGACCACGCAGTACACCGCGATGACCGTGTTGGAGCGCAGCCCGGACATGACGTCGGCGCGGCTGGCTCGCAGTTCGTTCGTCACTGCACAAAGCATGGCAGACATTGTCACCGCACTGTCCGACAGCGGATTGATAGAACGGCACAGAGACGCCAAAGACCGTCGCAGGCTGGTTCTTTCGCTCACTGCGCGTGGCCGAAAGGTGTTGGAGGACTGTCGTGGCCCGGTCGCTGCACTACAGGAACGGATGGTTACGGGACTGAGTGACGGCGCGGTTGAGGACTTCCGTTCCGCGCTCACACTATGCCGTCAAAACCTCGGCGCTCCCGATCCGGGCTCGACGCACGTCGAGATAGCGGAACAGCAGTGAGCAGAACACGGCGATCATCAGCAGCGACCAGCCGTAGGTGACCTTGTTGTACTCGAGCATCCAGCCGAAGGCCGTCCATTCACGCGAGTAGAACGAGTCGAAGGTCATGCAGCCGTATATCCCGAGCCATGCCGGCCAGTTGCGGATGGTCGAGCCCGGGATCAGGACAGTCATGATCAACGGGAACAGCAGCATCGAGTAGTAGCCCTGACCGAGCGCGCCCACGAGGAACGTGGTGGTCAGCAGCACGCCCGACGATGTGGTCAGCCACAGCAGTTCGTTGGTCGTGCGGTAGTAGCGGTACAGGAACCACAGCGAGAACACGGCCATCAGGACGAACGCGATGCGAAGAACGAGGACCAGCCACGGCGCCACACCGAAGTAGGCTCCGTTGCCCGCGATCGAGCTGTTGTAGTAGTCGCGCGCCTCGCCGAGGTAGGGGAGGGTTCGGTCGATGAAGGCTCCCGGATCCGCGGACAGCGGCCACGCGATGATCGTCAGGACCAGCGGGACGCCGATTCCGGTGACCAGGATGCGCCACTGGCGGTTGAGCAGCGGGAGCAGTAGGAGGGGGGCGAGCACCGGCTTGACGGCGATGGTCAGCCCGATCGGTACACCGGCCCACCAATCCTGACGCTTCATCATCAGGAGCATGAACGCCGACATGCCAAGCAGCACAAAAGCATTGAAGTTGGTGAAGATCAGAGTGTGGGCCGTCGACTCCGTCATGAAGAAGAAGAACAGGATGGTCGGCAAGACCCACGACTTGAGTGAGTAGCCGAAGAGTTTGGTGAGAAGAAGCGCCGAGATCACCAGCGCAAGCACACTGACCCCGATGAAGGTCCAGCGCGCGGTCTGCGGATCGAGCACCGAGATCGGTGCCATCAACAACGTCCCGGACGGCGGATACAGATAGTGCGGGTCGACGGTGTTGAGGTTCTCGTTGTACACCGGCTGGTTGTTCATGAACCGCAACGCGGCCTGGTAGACGGGCGTGAAGTCGTCGGTCCGGTCGCCGTTGATGGCGAGAATCACCGACCGATGAATCGCCGTCATGATCGTGAGCGGCCACAGCACCAGCGGGATGATCCGCTGCACCGTCATCTGCGGGTAGAGAATCCTGTCGAGAGAGGCCACCCGCGAACCGTACTACGAGTGGTGCCCGACACCGCGTCGGCCCCGCCGTGCCTGCGGCGGAATCCTGTGATGGGTTCGGCGGGACTCGGTCAGGTCGGGCAGCCGCGTTCTGACGGTCCGCTCAGCGGTGCCTGCTTGACGTAATCGGAGACCGCGTCGGCTGCGCAGTCGCTGCGGGCGAGCACCGAGTAGCCGAGCCCCTCCCACGTCACGCTGACCGAGTCTGCGCCCGCCTTGGTCAGCAACGTGTTGACCGTCGCGATGCCGCCGCCACCATTGACCGGGTCTCCGGTGCCGTTGAGCAGCAGCGGCGGGACCGGGTACGAGTTCGGCGGATTGACCACGGGCGTCGACGCCCAGCCGAGGCACCTACCGAGCGACAGTGCCGAGTTGTTACCGGTGAGCGGATTCTGTTTGCTCCAGGTCGTTGCGAGGCCGGGGATCTCGTTCTGGCCGATCGGTCCGGAGACGTCGTTGCAGGCTGCGACGAGCTGCCCGTCGGACTCGCGCAACGAGGCGGCGTCGTCGGCGAATCCGGCTAGCGCGCGGGTGTCGCCGCGGTCGGCGGACGCGATGGCCGATGCCACCGAGTTGATTCCGTCGGGGGTGTTGGGTGCGAGTGCGAGTGCCGTGGTGATCGCGGCGAGCGCATCGGTGTCGGATATGCCGCCCAGCTGACCGTTGCGTCCCTTGTCGAGCACGCTCTGCATCGTCTGGGTTCCGTTGGCCCCGAAGGCGCAGGAGGGCAACGAGGAACAGCGCTGGGCGAAGGTTCGCAACGCGGCCTGGACTCCGGTCGCCCCGCTGGCAGCGGTGTCACGAGCATTCGCACCGAAGGGTGTGGGTGTGTCGAGGATGATGCGCCCGGTCCTGCCGCCGTATTGGGCGGTGTACGCGATGACCACATCGGACCCTTCGCCCACGCCGATCAGCCCGAGCCTGTCGACTCCCCAACGCTCGCGCAGCGACTCCAGATCGGAGGCGGCGTAGGAGATGCCGAAGTGTAGTTGGTTGGGGGTCAGCGTCTCGGTGCAGCCATCGGCCGCGGACGACGCTGCGGCGGAGAGACGCGTCAGCCGCGCAGACGTGTCCGACGACCCACCCTCGAGGCCGTTGTTCCGGATCGTCGAGCGTTCGTCGCGCGTCAGGCAGTCGAGTGCCCCGCTGCGTTCGATCCCGCGCCTGTCGACCGCGACCACCGGATTGCTGGCGAGGAGTTTCTTGCCCGCGCCGCCTGCGAGGAGCAGCAGTGTGCGCGACGACGGCAGGTCGGAGCCCGACGTCAACACCAAGGGCGGAGCGTCGGCGGGCGTGTCGGCTGCCCGGGCGCGCGTCAACGCGACTTCGATGGTGTCGCCGGGACGGTCGGGATCTATGGGCGAGGGCAGAGTGGCGCACTCGATGGTCACGCCACTCGGCGCAGACGTCGAGTAGTCCCGCGCGACCCGGCTGCCGCACTCGCGCCAATCGAATTCGTTGCGCGGCTTCTGCAGTGCGGGGATCTGTGGCGCGGCACTCGACGACGCCGGAGACTGGTTGCCCCCGCCATCGCCCGCGGGCACCAACCCCGGTCCGGTGTCGGGGCCGACTGCGCATGACGACACGACGAGCACCGTTACGAGTGCGGAGACGACACCGATCACGACTTTCCAGGAGCGACGGGGTTGCCGGGGGTGTCCGTGTCGGCCTCGCGCAGATCGCATGTGGGCGAGCGTAGTCAACGGCTCCACCGGCTGAAGACGTAGCCGTCGTTGTCGGTCAGGAGGTGCACGAGCCGCAGATGGTGCAGCGTCGCGGCGTCGCGATCGCTGTGTGAGATACGTGGGGCGTCGCCGGATACCAGGTTGGGGCTGACAGTGAGACACAGCTCGTCGACGAGATCGGCGTCGACGAACGAACCGAGCAAGCTGGGGCCGCCCTCGCACAGAATGCGTGGGCTGCCGGTCGCCGTGAGGTAGTCGGTCACCTGGTGGAGATCGAGGGCGTCGTCACCGCAATCGACGACAGTCGCACCCGCGTCGGCCAGGCGAGCGCGACGGGTGGCGTCGGCCTGGGATGTGGTGATGACGACGGTGGCGGGGTCGCTCAGCGGCGCGAAGTCGGGGTCGACCGTCAGCGACCGGGTGATCAGGGCAAGCCGAGGAGCGGGCGACTGGCCCGCGGCCGATCGGCGCGCGGCGAACGAAGCGTCGCGTTGTGGTTGGCCGTAGCCCTCGTCGATCGCTGTTCTGGCGCCCACGAGGACGACGTCGCACAATCCACGAAGGACCCGGAAGACGGCTTTGTCGCCTGCGCCACCGAGCCCCCCGGACTTGTCCTGAAACGACGCCGCGCCGTCGAGCGTGGAGATCATGTTGGCTCTGAGCCACTGGCCGTCGAGGTCGGTGGGATAGGCGTACAGATCGGCGATCCCGTCGACGTCGTCGTCGGGAGATAATGTGACCTGGGTCGCTTTCTGCAGGTAGAGCATCTCGTCCCTCCGATGGTTATCGCTAGGCTCCCGGTATGGTGGCCAGTCTTGTCGACCGCAGTCCGGTCGTGTCTCCCGACGCTCTTATCGATGAGATGGTGCCGCCACCGACTTTTGACGAGGTCAGCTTCGACACCTACATCCCCGACCCGAACGAGCCTACGCAGTCGCAGGCCGTCGACGCCGCTCGCGACTTCGTGACGCGCGCACGCAAGGTCAGGGGCGGTAAGAAGGGACTGTTCTCCCGCAACAAGCAACAGCAGGGCGTCGGGCTCTACCTCGACGGCGGGTTCGGCGTCGGCAAGACGCACCTGTTGGCGTCGATCTACCACGCGATGCCAGAACCCAAGTCGTTCGCGACGTTCGTCGAGGTTACGCACCTCGTCGGCGCGCTCGGATTCATGCAGGCCGTCGAGCGGTTGTCCGACCACTCGGTGCTGTGCATCGACGAGTTCGAACTCGACGACCCCGGCGACACCATGCTGATCTCGCGACTGCTCGCCGAACTCACCGCGCAGGGTGTGTCGATCGCCGCGACGTCGAACACGCTGCCCGGGCAACTCGGTGAGGGGCGCTTCGCAGCACAGGACTTCCTGCGGGAGATCCGCAAGCTCGCATCCGTCTTCGACACCATCCGCGTCGACGGACCCGACTACCGCCATCGCGACCTACCGCCTGCACCCGACCCGCGCAGCGACGCCGACCTCGTCGCTCTCGTAGAGTCGACGCCCGGCGCGACCCTCGACGATTTCGACGCCCTCTGCGAGCACCTGAGTACGTTGCATCCGTCGAAGTACAAAGCGCTGGTCGACGGTGTGTCCCTTGTCGGTATCCGTGACGTGCATCCGGCCAAGGATCAATCGGTGGCGCTGCGCCTGGTCGTTCTCGCCGACCGGCTCTACGACGCCGACATCCCCGTGACGGTGTCGGGTGGGAAGCTCGACGAGATCTTCACCGACGAAATGCTTGCCGGCGGGTACCGCAAGAAGTATCTCCGTGCGACGTCGCGACTTCTCGCGCTGTCGCGGTCGTCGGAAACGGCGATCGGCTAGCACCGACTGTCAGCCGATTTCCAGTGTTCGAGTGTTCACTGAAGTCAGTCGTGCTTTACTTACTCCTCAGTAGTGTAGTCGGTGTCGGGGGACGGGAATCTGCGCTCATGAGCGGGGTGCGTCGGCGTCTCGTATGACTCGACCCTGGGGGTAATTGTGCGGATCGTGATGACGGCGGCTGCTGCGTTGGTCGCGGCACTCTTTGTGGGAGTGGCGATTTCGGCTCCGGCCTCTGCCGAACCCCTGGGCTCGACCGACGCGTCGCGCATTGAAGCGGTGAGCATGGCGAGCGCCACGCGCGCTCAGGTGACGACGTACTCCGCAGCGATGAAGAGGCGGATCACTGTCAGCGTGCTGTTGCCTCGGGATCGCTCGACGCCACGTCCGACTCTGTATCTTCTCGACGGGATCGACGGCGGTGTCTACACCAACTACACCGAGAGCGGCTGGACCTATCAGACAGACATCGAAAAGTTCATGGCCGACAAGCAGGTCAATGTGGTGCTCCCGATCGGAGGCACGGGCTCGTACTACACCGATTGGCGGTCGAACGACCCCATCCTCAAGAACAACCGGTGGGAGACATTCCTGACCAAGGAACTCCCGCCGCTGATCGCGAAGCGCTTCGACACCAACGGTGTGAACGCGATCGGTGGGCTGTCGATGGGCGCACTCGGCGCGATGTCGATCGCGGTTCGCAACCCCGAGATGTATTCGGGCGTCGCGGCATTCAGCGGATGCCTCGATCAGGGGACGCCGGATTTCCGTCGCGCGACAGCGGCGACGGTACAGACGCGCGGCGGCAACCCGGACAACATGTGGGGACCGATCACCGACCCGCTGTGGACCGAACACGACCCCGCAGAACACATCGCAGCACTGCGCGGAAAGCCGATCTATGTCGCTGTGGGCGACGGACTTCCTGACCTCTCGCTGGGCCTCGCTGGGATCGCCTCGCCGGTCGGTGGCGCACTCGAGCGCGCCGCGCTCGAGTGCACGACGGCATTCAAGCAGAAGGCCGATCAGGCGGGCGTGAAGATCACCTACAACTTCCGGCAGGGTCTGCACTCCTGGGGCTACTGGAACCAGGATCTGCACCGCGCATGGCCGACGATCGCGAAGGCGCTCGACGTTCCCGTGCGCTGACTCGGTCCCGGCGCGCCGACTCGGTTCCGGAGCGCCCAGTCTAAAGGCGTCGGGTCAGGATGAAGTCGTGCTCGATGCTGCCGTTGAGGTCGAACGTCTTGACCCCGGCACGCTCGAATCCCATCTTCGTGTAAAAGCGTTGCGCGCGAACGTTTTCCTGGTTGACGCCGAGCCAGACGAGCACGCTGCCGCGATCACGGGCGGTCTCGATCGCGGCGCGCATCAGCAACTGTGCAGGCGGGTCGGTGCGACCGCGTGAGTGATGGTCGGGGAGTACGTACATCTTCGACAGCTCGGACGACGGTGTCTCCACGACCACCGCTGCGACGTCGGGGTCGGTCGGGGGCCGGTGGTGCACGAGCGAATAGCCCACCGTCGTGCCGTCGGATGTGCGTGCGATCAACACGTCACTCTCGTCGCTGGCGATGTAGGCAGCAAAGTTCGCTTCGGCCAGGTTGGTCGTGATGAACCCGGCGATGTCGTCGGGCGCCGAGTGCGGCGGACAGGCCAGCGGGAAGGTTGCGGCAGCTACCTCGGCGACGACGCCTGCGAGTGAGGGGTCGACCACGACGTCGACGGCCACGGCGCTCTGGGAATGCTGTTCGGGTGCAGCATCGCCGGCCACCTGGCTGGTCGGATGTGGTGGCACAGGCGGCGCTACTTCTTTCCGCAGGTGCAGTTGGCGCCGCACGAGCACTCGGGCCCGCAGGTGCAGTCGGGGTTGTCGCAGCCGGGTGTCATATCAGCAGTCATGCATACGATTCTACGACCGCGCCGAGGGCGTCGGAAGGCGATCGGCGGGCTCAGATGCACGACGAAGCCCTGGATTCACCCCAGTGAGAGTCGCCACGAGCCCGCGTAGATCTCACGGAGTTCGGTCACCTCATATGGCATCGCGCCCTGGCCCTCGGTGGTGATGGCGTTGACGATGAGCATGCCGTCGGTGATCTCCCACTTGTACTGGTCCCCGTCGAATGCGGCCTCGCGACCTGATGAGTCGACGACGGTGAAGCTGCCCGGGCGGTAGTCGATGTTCATGCTCGCAGTATGCCTGTCGACGTTCAGTCCTTGACGAGGCCGCCGTCGACGACGAGGTTCTGTCCGGTGACCGCCCGCGACCACGGAGAGAGGAAAAACAGTGTGGCGTCGGCGAATTCCTCCGGTGTGGTGACCGACCGCAGGGGAGTGGACGCGGCGATGGCGTCGAAGATCTCTGGGGGTGTCGCTGCGCTCGCGTCTGTGGTGCGCAAGAGTCCGCCGGAGACCATGTTGACGGTGATGTTGTCCGGGCCGAGGTCGGCGGCCAGCGTGCGCGTCAGCGCCAGGAGTGCGGCCTTGGCGGCTGTGTAGTCGTGGTAGGGGACGACGGGATTCTGCACGAGGTTGGTGCCGATGTTGACAATGCGCCCCTTACCGGCTTCGCGCATGCCCGGAAGCGCCGCCTGTACGACAGTCAGTGCGCCGCCGACGATTCCGCGAAACTGCGCGTCGAGTTCTGCGGTGGTGATGGTGTCGGCGGTTGAGCGGGCGTCGCCGTTGAACGAATAGTCGGGAAGGGCGTTGTTCACCACTGCCGTGATAGGCGCGCCGAAATGGGTTGTCGCAGCATCGATCATCGTCTGAACCGCGTCGGGGTCGGTCACGTCGGCTTCGACGGCGAGTGCTCGGTCGCCGAACTCTGCTGCCAGCGCAACTGCCGCGTCGGCGCTGCGTCGATAGTTGACGACCACGCGCGCACCCTCACGCGCCGCGGCGCGTGCGAGGGTTGCGCCCAGTCCGCGGCCCGCGCCGGTGATCAGTACGACGTGCTCGGAAAGAGGCAGCGCTGCAGGCATTTTCGGACCATCCCTTCGCCAGTGCTAACTGGAGCAGGTTCTGCGGGTCTGATCTCAGCCGACCTTGTGTCGGCACCCCGTGTCAGTCTGGCAATCAGACCGCACTCGGGTGGCGAACGCAAGCACCGCTTAAAGTTGCGTGGGATCCTCGGGGGCATTTTTGTACCCGTGGATCCCACACAACTGCGCCGAGGGGCCGGGGAACAAAAAGATCCCGCTGCGAACAGCGGGATCTGATGGTGCGCGATACTGGGATTGAACCAGTGACCTCTTCCGTGTCAGGGAAGCGCTCTCCCGCTGAGCTAATCGCGCGGGTATGAAATTGGTGGTTTGGAGGTGGCGACGGGAATCGAACCCGTGTACACGGCTTTGCAGGCCGTTGCCTCACCACTCGGCCACACCACCAGATGCGAGTCGACTCGCGCCGAGCGGATGACGGGATTCGAACCCGCGACCCTCACCTTGGCAAGGTGATGCGCTACCAGCTGCGCTACATCCGCATGCTTCGCGAGCAGATCTTGTGGACCATTTGTTGCTCGCGATGCGATGCAGAACATTATCCGACCGACACGCTTCTAACAAATCGCCTGGTCAGAGCCTCGGAAAGTGGGAAGTGTGCAGGCGGAGAGTGTCGCGATGGCACCAAGACGCACCCTTGGGCCGCGATTTGGGTTCCCGGCGTCGATCCGTGTAGTCTTTGCCCTCGTGCACCGACGCCTTTGCGCGTCGCGCGCGGTCCCGTGGCTCAGTGGAAGAGCGTCCCGTTCACACCGGGAAGGTCGCTGGTTCGATCCCAGCCGGGACCACAAGAATGTCGCTGCTCGGTGGGTTGTCTCAACGCCGAGCACTGTGCCCGACAGGGTTCCCTGACCGGCAGTACCTGCGCCGTGATCACTGCGCCTGCCTCCAAGCCCGGTATTTTTCCGGCAGGCACACCGCGCACGGACGGAACCCTGCTGCGATCGCGGTCGCTTCGTCGGCGAAGAAGACGCGATTGTTCACGTATCCGCCCCGGGCTATCGTCCGCAGCGCAGAGGTGCAATCCAACTCGCCGTAGATGCGGCTACGTCGGTGTCCGCCAAGGCTTCCCGGTGTCGAGCTCCTGTGTGGCTTCCGATCCGCACCGAGGAGCACGTACGTCTTCTCCTCCACCTCCACAGCTACGCGGCGTCGTGAAAGACCAAGGCGAGGGTGATGCGTTCGCCGGAGCGGACGGCCGAGACTCCGTGTCGGATCGGAGCTGCCGACCACCCGCGCTTCGACTCGACGGGACGGTCTCGGGTGGTGAACACGTAGCCATGACCCTGCGGCAGCAGGAACGCGGTTCCCCGTGACTGTGCACGTGGGCGTTGTTCGAGCAGCAGGAACTCCCCGCCGGTGTGGTCGACTCCGGGGTTGCTGAGATTGATGACCACCTGCAACGGAAACACGAGGTCGCCGTAGAGGTCCCGATGCAACGCGTTCCAGTCCCGCTCACCGTACTTCAACAGGATCGCCGTCGACTTCGTCTGGCCCGCTGCGTGGCACATCGCCAGCCATTCGTCGAGGGTGTCCGGCCAGATCGGGTCGCGGCCGAGCTTGGTCCACCAATCCCGAGCAATGGTCAGCAGTCGCGGATAGAGCGCCTGTTTCAGACGCTCGACCGGCTCCGGGTAGGGAGTGTCCAGGTATTTGTACTGGCCCTCCCCGAAGCGGTGACGACCCATGTCGACCGTAGCGCGGAAGACGTCGTCGGCGTCGTACAGCGCTCGGAGCTCGTCGACTTCGGGTGCGGTCAGTAGCCGGGGGAGAAGCGCACCGCCGTACTCGTTCACCTCGGCGGTGACGCTTCGCCAGTCGGCCGACTCGACACGCTCCGAGTACGCCTCCCCGGCTGTCGCCCTCGTGGAGCTGACGCTGCTGTGTGCGCCGGCGTCAGCCCCACGATTTCCTTGCCTCTCCGCGGCTGTGGTCACGTGTCCTCCCAGGTCGACTAACAAGCGCGTCCTGCGCCCTCACCGGGTAGTCGCGACAGCGGGCTGAAACGTGAGATGAGATTTACACCAGCACGGTTCTCGGTGTTGCCGAGCACCTCGCCTGCGTGACAACCCCTTTCATGCTCCGATGGTCCCCGCGGCAGGCTCGTAGGGCGTGAAGAACTGATTCGCGGGCACGCCCTCGAGGGTCATCACCAGAGCGGGCACGGCCATGCCGTCGATCTGCTCTCGGATGATGTCGGCGTGTCCAGCATGGCGCGCGTACTCCTCGATGAGGTGAATGAGGAAGTAACGCAACCGGATGGGTTGCGGCTCGAGCCGGCCGTACCACGGCGCGGGCGGCGCAATCGCGTCGGCGTCCGGGTCGCTTGCCAGGATCAGTCGACGCAGTTGCGCACGCGTGGTGTCGAAGTCGCTGAGCAGGTCGTCGACCGACTCGTCCTCGCCCACAACGAAACCGGCGAGGTAGTCGGCGAAGCCATCGGCGTCGACCGTCGGCGTGACGTCTTCACCGGAGAGTCGCTCGACTGCCCCACGCATGCCGTCGAGAGTGTGCTTGATCAGGCCGCCGATGGAAAGCTCGCTCCGACAAGGGGTTTCGCGCAGCTGCGCCTCCGTGAGGCCGAATGCCGCGGCGCGGATCGCGTCGAGCTGCTGATCCACGTAGTTGGCGATACCGGTCGCTTCGTTGTCGCGCTGCGGTGAATACATCGAGATGCTCCGATCAGAGGTGGTGTGACTTCTGATCAGAGCCTCTCAGCGATTGCGGTCGGTTTCGGTCCGCAATGAAATAGTGACTGTCAGCTCCGAAGCGGTGCCAACGCTCGTCATCCGCGAAGCGGTGCCAAGGCTTCTGACAGCTTCACGATCTCGTCGAGCTGAGCCTTGACCACGGCGCTTTGCTGCTCGTTCGGCTCGAAGATGCCGTCGTCGGTCAGTTGCTTCTGCGGGAAGTTGATCTCGACGTTGCCCTTGGTCATGACGAGCCCGAGTGCTGACACGACGACCCGCAGCGCGACCTGGGCGCGTGTTCCGGCCGAGTTGCCGCCCCAGTTGACGAAGCCGACTGGTTTGCGATCCCACTCGCTGTGGAGGTAGTCGAGCGCGTTCTTGATGGCGGGGGAGTAGCTGTAGTTGTACTCGGGGAAGACGAAGATGAACCCGTCCGCTGCCTCGACGCGAGCGCTCCACGCCTTGGTGTGGTCCTTCACGTAGTTCTTGAGTCGCGGATGGTTCGGCTCGTCCATGAACGGAAGATTGAGCTCTGCGAGGTCGACGAAGTCGACGTCGTAACGGTCGTCGGCATCGGCTGCTGCCTTGACCCATTCGGCGATGGGGCCGCCGATCCGGCCTTCGCGGACACTTCCGAGAATGATCATGAGTCTGGTCATAAGAGTCTCTATCTCTGTTGGATGTGCAAGCGGTGTCTGCGCCATCGATGGTAGTCAGGACGTGCACCCGACAGTCAGCGGCGGACCCGCCTCACGAAGCCGTACAGCGCGGCGCGGTACCCGCGTTCGTAGCTCTGCGTGATGTCGGGAATGTCGCCTGAAGCGAGCGCCGACGACGCGTGGTGACGTGCCCAGGTGTCCGGCATGGTGGCGAGATACGTTGTCGCATCGTCGAATCCGCGTTGGAACGCGTCCTCGTCGACTGTGTCGTCGGCGAGCGACGACTGATGCGTCGTCGGGGGCGTCGACGACGGAAACGCCACGATTCGGCCGCTGGTCATCTGGTGGCTCTCTTTTCTGCGAGTGTGCGGTACAGGGTGGCGCGACTGACGCCGAGTACGGCGGCAATTGTCGGGACGGAATCGCCGTTGTCGCGAAGGCGTCGTGCGAGTTCGACCTGCTCGTCGGTCAGCGCTCGTGGCCGCCCGAGGTGCCCGGTTCGATGACGATCGCCGGGGCCGCGCGCTCGACGCCCGACGGCGCTCATCTCGTCGTTGGCGACTGCGAGCGACGCGAGAACGCCGACCAGCGTCGAACCGGCGTCGTCGTGCGTGCTCAGACCCTCGCGGAGGGCTTGTATCCCCACGTCGTGTTCGGTGAGCGTGCGGATGGTCGCCAGGACTTCGTCGGCGGAGCGTCCCAACAGGTCCATGCTCACAACGATCAACACGTCGCCCGGGCGGGCGTAGTCGACAAGGGCGTCGAAGCCAGGTCGTTGTGCCGCAAGGACTCCCGCGTCGGTGTCGTCCGTGTAGATCCGACGCTGAGCGACGCCGTGCGAGACAAGGGTGTCGACCTGTTCGTCGAGGGCCGGCGCCGCAGCACTCGCACGCGCGTATCCGAGCAGCATGTGCTGCGCGGACGACGGAGGGGGCTCTGTCATGTCCAACAACCTATCGCAAAACTCGACGCAAAATGAGATTAGGCGACGGCGTTTCGAGACTGGCCAACCAGCGCGCGAGACTGGCTCGAGCTGAAGGCATTCACGAGAAACGTATCGGAGTCACGGAAGGCGCGCCAGTACGGGACTTATGAGACACAAGATCAGATTACGAGACGACTATTCGAGATATCTTCCGGATCGGGTCCACCCGGCGTCGTCGCGGCGTACTGTCCGCGAGCATGACGCGAACACACCTCGAGACCCCCGTCGTCGCGACCACCTCTGGGCGGGTCTCGGGTCGCAGAACCGACGACGTGACGGCCTTCCTCGGCATCCCCTACGCGGCGCCTCCTGTCGGGCTCGCGGCGTTCGACTCGCCACGGCCGGTCGACGCCTGGGACGGGGTGCGCACAGCCACCGAGTACGGGCCGACCGCACCGCAGGTCCCATACCCGGCGCCGATTGCCGCACTGCTCGACAACGTGATCGCTCTCGGCGACGACTACCTCACGGTCAACGTGTGGACCCCGGATCACGGCGCGGGTGGCTTACCGGTGATGGTGTGGATTCACGGCGGTGCGTTCACCCGCGGTTCCAACCGGTTGGCCATGTATGCGGGCGACACCTTCGCCCGCGACGGCGTGGTCTGCGTCGGCATCAATTATCGGCTCGGCACAGCGGGTTTCGCGTCGGTGAGCGGCGGCGTCGAGAACAGGGGATTGCGCGATCAGATCGCGGCTCTCGAGTGGGTGCAGGCGAACATCGCGAGCTTCGGCGGCGATCCCGGCAACGTGACGATCTTCGGCGAATCGGCGGGAGCCATGAGCGTGGCGTCACTACTGGCGTCACCGCTGGCGCGCGGCCTGTTCCGGCGAGCGATCATGCAGAGCGGCAACGGGTCGGTGGCCGCGCAGATCGACGATGCCCGTCTGGTCACCGCGCGGCTGTCCGAAATCCTCGGTGTCGAAGCCGACGCGCAGTCACTTGCCGACGTCGATCCCGCCGCGTTGCTCGCGGCTCAGTCGCAGTTGGCACTCGAGTGCATGGTGAACCCGGACCCCGCAGTGTGGGGTGAGTCGACGGTGGCCCAGGGGATGGGCATCATGAGCCAGTTCCCGATCGTCGACGGTGACGTCCTCACTTCCGTGCCGCATGAGGCGATCGCGTCGGGTGCCGGCGCCGACATACCCCTGCTGGCCGGATGGAATGCCGACGAGTTCCGCTTCTTCCTCGTCGCGTCGGGTGGGGCCGACGCGGTCACCGAGCAGGCCGCCGCAGCGGTGCTCGGTCGCCAGCCGAATGGCATCGAGCACCTCCGCGCCCGACTCGACGCCGGAGACAGTCCAGGTGACGCGCTCGCGCAGGCACTCACCGCGCGCGCGTTCTCCGGTCCGACGACTGCGCTCGCCGCGTCGCGTCCATCGGGCTCGACGCACCTCTACGAGTTCGGGTATCGCAGCCCGAGAGCAGGTATCAGGGCTGGTCACGCCGTAGAGATTCCGTTCGTGTTCGATCACCTCGACCAGGCGCACGCCCTCGTCGGTCCCGAACCCGACCAGCAGATCGCCGACGAGATGCATCGAGCGTGGGTCGACTTCGCGACGACGGGCGATCCCGGCTGGTCGTCGACAGGTTCGGAATCAGACAATCGACACTTTCGGCGATTCGGTTTCTGACCTGCGATAAGTCTTGGCTACGGTGTGTGCATGTCTGCGAGCACCTCCGTCGATCAGCGACCGTCACCGCTGGTAATCGGGTTCAAGCCGGTGCTCGCGGTCGCGGTACTCGCCATCCTCGCGGTGATCTGGCACATCTTCGTGATCCCGATCGGCGCGCAGTTCAACGGGCTGTTCGACAACGCCACCGATCTCTACGTCTACCGGGCAGGCGGACGAGCCGTGCTCGACGGCCGACCACTCTACGAATATCCGGTCTGGGGTCGTCTGAGCTTCACCTACCCGCCGTTCTCCGCGGTGGTATTCACCGTCTTCGCGCTGATGAGCGCGGTGGTGGCGAAGATCGTGTGGTGGGCCGCGATATTTTTCGCGCTCGTCGCGACGGTATTCCTCGGAATGCGCACACTCGGCTACAAGGCCGACAGAAATCTTGCCGTCTTCGCCGTGAGCGGAGGGATCTGTGTCACGGTGCTCGAACCCGTCCGCACGACGATCTGGCTCGGTCAGATCAACGTCTTCCTGATGTTCATCATCCTGCTCGACCTGGTCTTTCTCGATCTGCTCCATCCCCGATCAAGACTGCGTGGTCTCGGCGTCGGCATCGCGGCGGGACTGAAGCTGACGCCCGCGTTCTTCGTCGTGTATCTGCTCGTGCTGCGCCGGTGGCGGGCTGCGGTCATGGCACTCGTGGGGTTCGCCATCACGGTCGCGATCGGTTTTCTGGTCATAGGGTCCGATGCGCGGCAGTACTGGACGACCTATGTCACCGGCGAGTCACGGATCGGGCGCGTGGATTCACCCGCGAACCAGTCGATCAACGGCTTCATCTCTCAGATGCTGGCGTATTTCGACGTCCGGCGGTTCTCGCAACCCGCGCCGGTCGGGCCACTGTTTTCGGCCCCCGATTGGTTGTGGATGCCCGTTGCGCTCGTCGCGGCGATCCTGGGTCTCTGGGCGGCGGTCGTGTCGTATCGGCGTGGACGGAGACTGCTGTCGGTCACCACCGCCGGCATGACGGCAGCGACGGTGTCGCCGTTCTCGTGGGGTCATCACTGGGTGTGGGTGGTGCCACTGCTGGTCGTCGCATTCGACTTCGCGTACCGGGGCAGCATCGGCGGGCGAAGGTACTGGTGGCGGTGGTTGGCCCCGCTGACCGTGTGTGCGCTCTCGTTCTCGTACTGGTGGAACTACTGGGGCAGTGGCAGTCGCTACGGAGCCGATCACATCATCGCGATCGGACTGTTCATGATGCCGCGATATCCCGACCCGGGGGTGTTGGATCGCATCGCCGTCATCTTGTACGCCGGGTGCTATCCACTGATCCTGTTGCTCACGATCATCGTCACGTTGGTAGCCGAGTTCCGGCAGCGGCGCGTCGAGGCGTCCGAGGAGGTGACGCAGCCGGATACGTACTCTGGAGATATCGAATCGTCCGGCGCCGCGGACCCCTCGGCGCCGGACACAGCACATGCGGAGAGTGGAGTACTGCGTGCCGAGGTGGCAACGAATACGCATCTGGAGTCGTCAACGCAGGTACGTCATCCGGCGTGACGCGCGTCTGAACCTCACCTATCGGATCGTTGTCGGCGTCGTCGGTGCGCTGGTGCTCGCCGGCGGAATCGTCGCGATCCCATACCCCGGCCCGGGCTGGCTGATCGTGTTCCTCGGACTCGGAATCCTCGCGTCTGAATTCTCGTGGGCCCAACGGTTACTGCGCTTCGCGCGCAGCAAGTACGACGCCTGGCTCGAGTGGATGAAGCAGCGCCACTGGTCGGTGCAGGGTGCTTTTGGTGTTGTCACCTTCGTCGTCGTGCTGGCCTCGCTGTGGGTCCTGGGTGTCCTGGGAACGGCCGCGAACTGGGTGAACCTCGACGCGGCGTGGCTGACGAGCCCGATCCTGTGAGACATCCCGGCCGCGGTGGTGGCCGACGGGGCGCCCGCAGATACGATCGACGTGCACGAACACCGAAACCTCTCGGCGGGTAACCCCCCCGCCTCTCATCAAGGAGCAGCGAAGTGCCCGACAACGCATTGGTGACCAGCCCAGCCACGATCCGTGTGCCGGCCGGGACCACCGCGGGCACGGCGCTGCGCGAGCACGAGCTGCCGAACAAGGGACCTGAGGCGGTCGTCGTCGTCCGTGACGCCGCGGGTCAACTGCGGGATCTCTCCTGGGCTCCCGATCTCGACACCGACGTCGAACCGGTCTCTGCCAACACCGACGCGGGTCGCAGCGTGATCAGGCATTCGACCGCGCACGTGCTCGCACAGGCTGTGCAGGATCTCTTTCCCGAGGCCAAGCTCGGGATCGGCCCGCCGATCAAGGACGGCTTCTACTACGACTTCGACGTCGCAGAGCCCTTCACTCCCGAAGATCTCACCGCGCTCGAGAAGAAGATGAAGCAGATCATCAAGTCGGGTCAGAAGTTCTCCCGACGGGTCTACGCGTCGAAGGACGAGGCCCGGGTGCAGCTCGCAAAGGAGCCGTACAAGCTCGAGTTGATCGACGACAAGGGCGCGGCCGACGACAGCGAGGTCATGGAGGTCGGCGGGGCTGAACTCACCGCATACGACAACCTGAATCCCCGCACCGGCGAAGTGATCTGGTGCGATCTGTGCCGTGGCCCGCATGTGCCGACCACCAAGTACATCTCGGCGTTCAAGCTCACCAGGAGTTCGGCTGCCTATTGGCGCGGCGACCAGGACAACGCCGACCTACAACGCATCTACGGCACCGCCTGGGAGTCGGCGGAAGCCCAGGACACCTACCTGGAGATGCTCGCGGAGGCCGAGAAGCGCGACCATCGACGCCTGGGTGCAGAACTCGACCTGTTCAGCTTCCCCGACGAGATCGGCTCGGGGCTACCGGTGTTCCATCCGAAGGGCGGCATCATCCGCACCGAGATGGAGGACTACTCGCGCAAGCGCCATATCGCTGCCGGGTATCAATTCGTCAACACGCCGCACATCACCAAGAGCAACCTGTTCGAGGTGTCGGGACACCTCGATTGGTACGCCGACGGCATGTACCCGCCCATGCAGCTCGACGCCGAGTTCAACGACGACGGCTCGGTGCGCAAGCCGGCTCAGGACTACTACCTGAAGCCGATGAACTGTCCGATGCACAACCTGATCTTCGATGCGCGCGGACGCTCGTATCGCGAACTCCCGTTGCGCCTCTTCGAGTTCGGCACTGTCTACCGCTACGAGAAGTCGGGCGTGATCCACGGACTGACCCGCGCCCGAGGGTTCACTCAGGACGACGCACACATCTACTGCACTCGTGAGCAGATGCGCGACGAACTGCGCTCGCTGCTGACCTTCGTGCTCGATCTGCTCCGCGATTACGGTCTCGACGACTTCTACCTGGAGTTGTCGACGCGGGATCCCAAGAAGTCCGTCGGCGACGACGAGACCTGGGAGATCGCGACCAACACCCTCGCAGAGGTTGCGGGAGAGTCCGGACTCGACCTCGTGCCCGATCCCGGGGGTGCTGCGTTCTACGGGCCCAAGATCTCCGTCCAGGTCAAGGACGCGCTGGGCCGCACCTGGCAGATGTCGACCATCCAGCTCGACTTCAACCTCCCCGAGCGCTTCAACCTCGAGTACACCGGCCCGGACGGCGCCAAGCACCGACCCGTCATGATCCACCGCGCGCTGTTCGGCTCCATCGAGCGGTTCTTCGGCGTGCTCACCGAGCACTACGCGGGTGCCTTCCCGGCATGGCTCTCGCCGGTGCAGGTCGTCGGCATCCCTGTTGCCGAGGCGTTCGTCGACCACCTGCAGGGCGTCGTGGATCAGTTGAAGGCCAAGGCAATTCGCGCCGAGGTCGACTATTCCGACGACCGCATGCAGAAGAAGATCCGCACGCACACCACCGGCAAGGTGCCGTTCATGCTTCTCGCGGGCGAGCGAGACGTCGAGGCCGGTGCGGTGAGCTTCCGGTTCCGAGACGGCACCCAGGTCAACGGCGTACCCGTTGCCGACGCGGTCAGAATCATCGACGAGTGGATCTCCGCGCGTCGCAACGAGTCTCCGACCAAGGAGCTGATCGAGGGTGCCGGAGATGCCTGAGGCCGACGACGCATCGACCGGTGAGATCCGCGATTGCGGTACCGGCGATCCCGATCGGCTACAGCGGCTGTGGAGTCCGCACCGGATGACCTACATCACGGCCGACCCGCCGGTCGTGAAGAAGGCGGCCGACGGTTCGGACCTCACCGGGCACCCCTTCCTCGACATCCCGACGATGACCGACGAGGACGGGTTGATCGTGGCGCGCGGAGAGCACGTCTACGCCGTGCTCAATCTGTACCCGTACAACCCCGGCCACACGATGATCGTGCCGTACCGGCAGGTCGCCGACCTCGAGGCGCTCACCGCAGGCGAGGCCGACGAGTTGATGGGCTTCACGCAGCGCATGATCCGCACGATCAAGGCGGTGTCGAATCCGAACGCGTTCAACGTGGGTCTGAATCTCGGTTACGCGGCAGGCGGCTCGCTATCGGAGCACATCCACCAGCACATCGTGCCGCGGTGGGTGGGCGACGCGAACTTCATCACGGTTGTCGGCGAGACAAAAGTCATGCCACAGTTGCTGCGCGACACCCGTGCGCTGCTCTCGGACGCGTGGAAGCAGCTCGACACCCCATGAGCGCGCGACCGCACCGCATGAGCAGTGCAGGTACAGAACTGAACGGTCGGGAAGGAGCGGTGCGGTGCTGAGCATTCGAGGCCGGGCGTCGGTGTCGAAGGTGACGTTGCCGCTCGGACGCGCGTTGCTGCGCACCGGGCTGACTCCTGACGCCATGACCGTGATCGGCACCGTGGCGACAGTCGCGGCGGCGGTCACGTTGTTCCCGATGGGCCACCTCTTCTGGGGCACGATGGTCATTTGGCTGTTCGTGATGTTCGACATGCTCGACGGCGCGATGGCGCGAGCACGCGGTGGCGGAACCCGATTCGGTGCGGTTCTCGACGCCACCTGCGACCGCATCGCCGACGGCGCGATCTTCGCGGGCCTCGCGTGGTGGTGCGCGTGGACGGTGCCGCACCAGTGGCTCTTCGTCGCCACGATGATCTGTCTGGTGACCTCACAGGTCATCTCGTATGCCAAGGCACGCGCCGAGGCATCGGGTCTGTACGGCGACGGCGGTCTCATCGAGCGCCCGGACCGGCTGATCATCGTGCTGGTCGGAGCGGGGTTCACCGGTCTCGGACTGTGGTGGGCGATTCACGTCGCCATGTGGCTCCTCGCGATCGGGAGCGTGATCACCGTCGGACAGCGCATGTGGTCGATTTCCCGATCGCCTGGTGCTCGCGACCTGATCCCGCTTGCACCGAGCGCCCGTGACGTCGACACCGATGCCGAGACCGACGCTGGCGCCGATACCGACACCGAGACCCAGGCCGGGCCCGACGCAGGCACCGGAACCCGGTGAGCCGTCTCGGCGGGTACCTCTCCGACCTGGGCTACCGGGCCGGATGGGCGGGTGTGCGTCTGCTGCCGGACCGATGGGGCAGAACTGCTTTCGAGGGCGCGGGCGCGATGGTCGGTCGCCGTAACGGCGGCCCGCAGCAGTTGCGACGCAATCTCGCTCGCGTGATCGGAGCCGAACGGCCGCAGGACGTGCCGGACGAGCTCGTAGCCGACGCGATGCGCTCGTATGCGAGGTACTGGTACGAAGCGTTCCGGCTCCCTGCCATGGGATTGGCGAACGCCGCGGCATCGGTGCACATCGCCGACGACGATGTCGCCCGCTTCGAAGCGGAGATCGCGAAGGGCAAGGGCCTCATCTTCGCGTTGCCGCACAGCGGCAACTGGGACATGGCCGGGGTGTGGCTGATCAACCGAGGTCATCGATTCTCGACAGTGGCCGAACGACTCGAACCGGAGTCTTTGTTCGACCAGTTCGTCGCCTATCGCGAGAGCCTCGGGTTCGAGATCTTTCCGCTTACCGGCGGGGAACAGCCCCCGTTCGCGCGTCTGGCCGACCGACTTCGTGACGGGTCGGTGGTGTGTCTGCTCGCAGAACGCGACCTGACCCGCCACGGCGTGCCGGTTCAGTTTTTCGGTGAGCCGACCCGCATGCCCGCCGGACCCGCGCGCCTGGCGATCGAGACCGGCGCCGCGCTCATGCCGGTACACCACTTCTTCCTCCCGGACGGAAGGTCGCAAATCCTGGTCGGAGAGTCGGTCGACGTCTCGGGCGGCGTCGAGAAAGCCACCCAGGCCATGGCCGACGCGTTCGCCACGAACATCGCGGCGCATCCCGCGGATTGGCACATGTTGCAGCCGCTCTGGGAATCCGACTGGTCGGCGGAGCGTCGTGCGCGAATCGAGAGCACCGGATGAAGATCGGAATGGTCTGTCCGTACTCGTTCGACGTTCCGGGCGGCGTGCAGGCACATGTGGTCGAGCTCGCCGAGGTGTTCATCGACCGTGGCCATACCGTGAGCGTCCTCGCGCCTGCCGCCGACGACACGGTGCTGCCCGACTACGTCGTGTCGGCGGGTCCCGCGGTGGCGCTGCCCTACAACGGGTCGGTGTCCCGCGTCTGCTTCAGCCCGCACGGCTATCTGACGCTTCGACGCTGGATCGCCGAGAACGAGTTCGACGTCTTGCACGTCCACGAACCCAATTCGCCGAGTCTGTCGATGCTGGCGTTGATGGTCGCGCTGGGGCCGATAGTCACGACGTTTCACACCTCGACGTCGAAGTCGTTGTGGTTGAAGACATTTCAGGGAATCTTGCGCCCGTATCACGAGCGGATCGCGGGCAAGATCGCCGTGTCGGAGCTCGCTCGACGCTGGCAGATGGAGTCGCTGGGTTCCGACGCGGTCGAGATCCCGAACGGAATCAACTGCGCAGGTTTCGCCGACTCTCCGCCCCTGCCCGGGTACCCGCATCCCGGCCGATCGGTGCTGTTCCTCGGTCGCTTCGACGAACCACGCAAGGGCATCGACATTCTGATGCGTGCATTGCCGACGATCGTCGAGAGTTTTCCCGAGGTCCGAATCCTGGTGGTCGGCGGAGGCAATGAGCGTGCGTTGAGGCGTCGGGCAGGAGATCTCGCGGACCATCTGGTCCTGCTCGGTCAGGCCGACGACGAGACCAAGGCGCGAGCGCTGGCATCGGCAGACGTGTACGTGGCGCCCAATCTCGGTGGCGAGAGCTTCGGCATCGTGCTGGTGGAAGCCATGGCGGCGGGCGCGGCGGTGGTCGCGAGCAAACTCGACGCCTTCCGACGGGTCCTCGACGACGGCCGTGCGGGAAAGCTGGTTGCCGTCGGGTCTGCGGATGAACTCGCCGAGTCCGTGATCGAGCTCCTGTCCGACGACGACGCCCGCGCCGACCTTGTCGAGGCCGGTCGGGCGAGGGCCGCGAAGTACGACTGGTCGCGGGTGGCCGATCAGATCCTGCGCGTGTACGAGACGGTCACCGTCGACGCCGGACCCGTCGTGGTGTCGGACTGAGTGGGCCCGACATGAATGTTGCTGGGCCACAGGTGGCATCGAGCCTTGCCGACGCCGTGCGGTTCTCCGGGATCACGATCTCGGGAACCGTGGCGTCGATCGTGTTCGTCGTGGTGGTTCTGGTCCTCGTGGCGGCGGCGTGGGCCTATAAGACCGCCAACCGCCTCGACCGGCTGAACGTTCGCGTCGACCTGGCACGTCGGTCGCTAGAATCCGCGCTCGAGCGACGCAGCGTCGTCGCACGTGCCATCGCGGCGTGGATGGAGACATCGACCGACGACCGTGACAGAACGGCCGCGGCCAAGCTGACCGCGGTCGCCGACCGCGCCGAACGCGCGACGCCCGAGCAGCGCGAGGACGCGGAGAACGACGTCTCCGCAGCGCTTTCCCGTACCGACAACGGCGCCCGCCCGGCGTCGTTGTCGATCGAACTCGCCGACGCCGAGACCCGCGTGATGATGGCACGACGCTTCTACAACGACGCCGTTCGCGACACGCGGGCGCTTGCCACCCGCAGACCCGTCCGCTGGCTCAAGCTCGGAGGCACGGCAGCGCCACCTGCGTACTTCGAGATCTCCGAGCGGGTGGCACCGGACGAATCGTCCTGACAGGCGGCGAACCTGCGGCTAGGACACAATTCGGGGTCGCCTATCCTGTAAGGCCAGGAGCCCAGTGGATCGCCGATGGGCCGTGAACGCGAAACCAGGAGACATCAGTGAGTCAATTCCAATCAGGGGAGCAGCCCGCGACGGACGCAACCCTGTCGGTCAACGGACACGCCGCTGCTGACTCGCAGGCAGGACACGGCACCGCCCGCGTCAAGCGCGGAATGGCCGAGATGCTCAAGGGCGGCGTGATCATGGACGTCGTCACGCCCGAGCAGGCGAAAATCGCCGAGGACGCGGGTGCTGTCGCGGTCATGGCGCTCGAGCGGGTACCCGCCGACATCCGCGCACAGGGTGGCGTGTCGCGTATGAGCGACCCCGACATGATCGACGGGATCATCAACACGGTCAGCATCCCGGTGATGGCCAAGGCGCGTATCGGACACTTCGTCGAGGCGCAGATCCTGCAGAGTCTCGGCGTCGACTACATCGACGAGTCCGAGGTGCTCACGCCCGCCGATTACGCCAACCACATCGACAAGTTCGCGTTCACCGTGCCGTTCGTGTGCGGTGCCACCAACCTCGGCGAAGCGCTCCGACGCATCACCGAAGGTGCTGCGATGATCCGCTCCAAGGGCGAGGCAGGCACCGGCGACGTCTCGAACGCGACGACCCACATGCGCAAGATCCGTGACGAGATCCGACGTCTCACCTCGCTGCCGAAGGACGAATTGTACGTCGCGGCAAAGGAATTGCAGGCGCCATACGATCTCGTCGTCGAGGTCGCCAACGCGGGCAAACTGCCGGTGACCCTGTTCACCGCGGGTGGAATCGCCACTCCCGCCGATGCCGCGATGATGATGCAACTCGGTGCCGAGGGCGTGTTCGTCGGCTCGGGCATCTTCAAGTCGGGTAACCCCGCGCAGCGGGCGGCGGCGATCGTGCAGGCCACGACGTTCTACGACGACCCGGACGTGCTCGCGAAGGTATCGCGCGGACTCGGCGAGGCGATGGTCGGCATCAACGTCGACGACATCCCGGCACCGCATCGTCTTGCCGAGCGTGGCTGGTAGTCGACATCGACGACATGGACACGTTCGCTCCGACGGTGAGTTCGTCACCCGCGCAGGTCGAGCCCGCCGGTAGGATCTGCTGACCATGGACTCGGTGAGCATCGTCCGTGATTCGTCGCTGACCGGCAGCGACATCGTCGGAGATCTGCGACTCGACTGGTCGGTGTACAGCGACGTCGGACGTGTCCGCGACGCCAACGAAGACGCCGCTCTCGTGCTGCCCGGACGCTATCTGCTGGCCGATGGCATGGGTGGGCACGAAAGCGGCGAGTTGGCCAGCGAAGCAGCACTTCTGACGCTGGCCGAGGTCGAGCCGGGCGCTGAACTCGCAGGCACCCGAGACGCACTCGACCAACTCCTCGTCGACGCGCAGCAACGTATCGGTGGCATCGACGGATTCTCCGACCGACGAGCGGGGACCACGGTCACCGGTGCGGTGCTCGTGACCGACGATGACGTCCTCCACTGGCTGATACTCAACATCGGCGATTCGCGGACGTACCGGTTCCAGAACGGCACGCTCCAACTGCTCACACGCGACCACTCGCAGGTCCAGGAGTTCGTCGACGCCGGTGTGATCACCGCCGAGCAGGCACGAATCGACCCGCGCCGCAACGTGATCACCAGGGCGCTCGGAGCCGGCATGGCCGAGCCCGACGCCGATTACTTCTCCACGCCGGCCCTGCCCGGGGACGTACTGCTCATCTGCTCCGATGGTCTGACCGGAGAGCTTCCCGACGCCGAGATCGCCGAGATCCTCGCGGGCTCCGACTCCGTGGAAGACGCCGCGGCAAGCCTCGTCGACGCCGCGCTGTTCGTCGGCGCGCACGACAACGTCACCGTCGTCGTCGTGGCGGTCCGCAGCGACGAGGAGTCGGACGAGGCCGACGGGGAGAACACCGAGACATCGGGCGAGACGCCCACATGACCGCGTCGAGGTGCGCTCGCCGATGACGTCCGGACAGGGTCCGCAGACGCAGTCCGAGCGCGCATTCGTCGACTATTGCGGCGAGCGGTTCGGAATCCTGGCGGGCCGTCGGTTCTGGATCGGGCGTGAGGCGGATCTGTCCGTCGACGACAATCCGTATCTGCATCGTCGATTCTTGTTGCTGCACAACGTGAATGGGTTGTGGTGGTTGAGCAACCGAGGTGCGCACCTGTCGGCGAGTGTCTCTGCGGGCGACGTCGGATTCTCGGCGGTACTCGGACCGGGCGCGCGGATGCCGCTGGTCTTCGGACACACCACGATCGTGTTCACGGCAGGGCCGACCACCTACGAGGTCGACGTCCACACCGTGAGCCCGCAGGTCGACGCCGTGACCGCGCCCGAGGTCGTCGGCGGGATGATCACGCAGGGTGTGCCGATGCTGACCGAGAGTCAGAAGCTGCTGATCGTGGTCCTGGCGGAGGAGATTCTGCGTCGTGACGGCACGGGTGCCAGCGCGATCCCCTCGTCGGCGCAGGCAGCGGGGCGGCTCGGCTGGTCGCTTACGAAGTTCAACCGCAAGCTCGACAACGTCTGCGACAAGCTCGATCAGCTCGGGGTCAGTGGAATGCGAGCGGGCGGTGGAAAACTCGCGAGCAATCGCCGGGCAAAGCTCGTCGAGTACGCGGTGGCCTCACGCATCGTGACGCGCGGCGACCTACCCCTCATCGACGAAGAGGCCGCGCGCAACGCTGCCGGCTGAGCCCGATTCACCCGCTCTGAACTGCGACGATGCGGCATGGGGAGTTCTCCCCATGCGTAGGGGAGTTCTCCCCATCGACGGGCGGCCCGAGCACTCATAACGTCATCTGCACGCGGTGCGTAGTACCGCGAATGACCGAGCCGACACGGCGTAGACCGATGCGGCACAAGCGATGACCGAGGAGATGCTGACATGACCGCACCTACCGCACCCCGTATTCCCGCTGTGCAACTCGACGCCTACGCCGCACGACGTCGTGCCGAGTCGGTGGCGCGTCGGCAGGAGGCATTGGCCCGCCTCGCGGCGCGTCGGATGCCGTTGCCCGGGCCCTCAGCGGCCGTCGCCGTCGGCGAAGGACCTCGGCAGGGCGCGACTGTTGCCGGTGGCCGGGGCGAACGACACATGCACCTGTTGCCGCAGCTCGATTCGAACGTGGGGGAGGCGGCGACGACCGACGAGCGCCCACGCAGCCGACAAGCACTGCCGAAGCCGCAGTTGACGCCGCGGGAGATCGAGGTGCTGCGGACGTGGCTGATGGTCGACACGAAGCCCGCAACCGCTGCGGCGCTGTACATTTCGCTCGGCACGGTGAACACACACCTCACACGTATTCGGGCCAAGTACGCCGAGATCGGCCGTCCGGCCCCAACCAAGGCGGGACTCGTAGCGCGCGCGGTCCAGGACGGGATCGTCGAGCTCGACGAGCTCTGAGAAGGCCGTGTGTCTGCCGCGGTGTCACCATGCGGGATACTGTCCGGGTGGCAGACATCGAAGAGATCCTCCAGGTCGAGCGGATCGAGAAGGACATCTACCGCGGTGGCGCGTTCGAGAGCTTTCTGCAGCGCACGTTCGGCGGCCAGGTCGCGGGTCAGGCGCTGGTCTCCGCCACCCGCACGGTCGACGACAGTTACACGGTGCATTCGCTGCACGGATACTTCCTGCGTCCCGGCAATCCCGATATCCCGGCGGTCTTCCTCGTCGACCGTATCCGCGACGGACGGTCGTTCTGCACCCGGAGAGTGACCGGAATCCAGAACGGCGAGGCGATCTTCACGATGTCGGCGTCGTTCCACGTGGGCGGTGACGAGGGGATCGAGCACCAGGACCGCATGCCTCCTGCGCCCGACCCCGAGTCGTTGCCGGACAGGGCCGACAGTGAGTCCGACGACGACTCGTCGGTGCTCAAGGAATGGCAGAACTTCGACCTTCGCGTGGTGCCTCGCGACGAGATGGTGACGAATCCCTATCTCGCTGCGCAGCAACGGGTCTGGTTTCGGTACCGACATCGACTGCCCGACGATCAGACAATCCACGTGTGCACGCTGGCCTACATGAGCGACATGACGTTGCTCGGGTCGTCGAAGGTGCCGCACCCCGGCATCGAACCGCAAGCGGCCTCGCTCGACCATGCCATGTGGTTCATGCGACCGTTCCGTGCCGACGAATGGCTTCTGTATGACCAGAATTCGCCGTCGGCAGGGGGTGGCCGCGCGCTGACTCAGGGCCGCATCTTCGATCGCGACGGTCGGCTCGTCGCCGCGGTCACGCAGGAGGGCCTGAGCCGCACCGGTCGCCAGATGCCCGCCGACCAGCACGCACGGCACGACAGGTGACCGCGGACAGCGGATCGCCACAGGTCGGAGTCCTAGCACTGCAGGGTGACGTGCGCGAACATCTCGCCGCCGTCGCTGCTGCGGGTGCCACGCCGATCAGTGTGCGTCGCCGCGAAGAACTCGACGCCGTCGACGGACTGATCATCCCGGGTGGGGAGTCGACGACGATGAGCAGACTCCTCGGGGTGTTCGATCTCTACGATCCGTTGCGTGCGCGACTCCGCGACGGCATGCCCGCCTACGGCTCGTGTGCGGGAATGATCATGCTCGCCTCGGAGATCCTCGATACGCGGCCCGATGCCCGGCATCTCGATGCGCTCGACATCACGGTGCGACGCAACGCGTTCGGACGGCAGGTGGAATCGTTCGAGACCGATCTGGAGGTCGACGGCATCACCGACGGACACCCGATGCGTGCGGTCTTCATCCGCGCACCCTGGGTCGAGCGGGCGGGCGACACTGTTGAGGTTCTGGCCCGGGTCACCGAGGGGCCCGCGGAGGGTCGGATCGTCGCGGTGCGTCAGGGTGACGTCCTCGCGACGTCGTTTCACCCGGAGGTGACCGGCGATCGACGAGTGCACGAATACTTCGTCGGGATGGTCGCAGCTAAGATCGAATGACGAACGACACCGTGCGCGGCAACGACGCCGCGGGCACGCGAAAGGATCGGAACAGCGTATGAGCGGCCATTCCAAATGGGCGACCACCAAGCACAAGAAGGCGGTCATCGATGCCAAGCGCGGCAAGATGTTCGCCAAGTTGATCAAGAACATCGAGGTCGCGGCACGTACCGGGGGTAGCGACCCCGCCGGTAACCCGACGCTGTACGACGCGATCCAGAAGGCCAAGAAGAGCTCGGTACCCAACGACAACATCGAGCGCGCACGCAAGCGCGGCGGTGGTGAAGAAGCCGGTGGCGCCGACTGGCAGACCATCACCTACGAGGGTTACGGCCCGAACGGCGTCGCGATCCTCATCGAGTGCCTCACCGACAACCGCAACCGGGCTGCGGGCGAGGTTCGCACCGCGATGACCCGCAACGGCGGCAACATGGCCGACCCGGGGTCGGTGGCCTACCTGTTCACCCGACGTGGTGTGGTGACGCTGGAGAAGAACGGACAGTCCGAGGACGACATCCTGATGGCGGTTCTCGATGCCGGTGCTGAGGAAGTCAACGATCTCGGCGACTCGTTCGAGGTCGTCAGCGAGCCGACGGATCTGGTCGCTGTCCGCACCGCACTGGTCGACGCAGGCATCGACTACGACTCGGCCGAGGCCGATTTTCGCGCCTCTGTCGAGGTGCCGGTCGACGCCGAAGGCGCACGAAAGGTCTTCAAGCTGATCGACGCGCTCGAAGACTGCGACGACGTCCAGGACGTGTACAGCAACGTCGACGTCAGCGACGAGGTACTCGCGGAACTCGACGCCTGAGTTTCAGTTCGTTCGCGCGAGCGCCGGTCGCTCCGGGTGGTCGTAACGTACCTCGAGATCGGCGGTCGGAGCGTGCGCGTCGTCGTCGAGCAGCGGTTCGATGGTCCACTGCTCGGCGTCGGGTGTCCGCCGTCGCAGCGCGCCCTCCGACATCGCCAGATGGATCACCAAGTCGAGGTCTAGTGCCTGCGTGCGCAGCATCGGGCCGGCGAGAACGATGATCTGAGAGTCGGTGGCGTGCCGGTGTTCGTCGCGAAATGATCTGTCGCGCACCGGGTCCCATAATCGAGGCAGCCACCGTCGGTGCGTCCGGACGGCGTCGATCACCTCCCGGCCGATAGCGGCGAAGTCGAACCAGCTCTCCCGGTACGACTGGGGATCGGATCTGCCGTACTCCAGGCGTAGTGATGCCGGACGCAGATAGTCCGACGTGCGGACCACGGCGGCCGCCCGCCCGCGTGCCCGCAGGCCGTCGACGATTTCCGAGGCAAGTACCTCCGGGCCGGCTGCGGGCGCGCCGTCGACCCCGACGACCGCGATGCCGTCAAGGGCGGCGCAGCGTTCGGTGCACAACTGCACCAGGCCCTGCGGAGTGATCGGTTCGAATCGCGTCATCGAGTCCACTCTTACGCCGTGTCGATCACCCGTATTGTCGGGCCCCCTCGGTAATATCTCGAACAACTGTTCGCTGCAATCCGAGGAGTACGTGTGCGAGTGATGGGCGTCGACCCGGGGCTGACGCGATGCGGTATTGCCCTCGTCGAGTCGGGTGCCGGTAGGCAGGTGACCGCGCTCGACGTCGACGTTGTCCGCACACCGACCGACATGGACCTCGAACGACGACTGCTCGCCGTGTACACCGCGGCCTCGCACTGGCTCGACACGCACCATCCCGACGTCGTCGCGATCGAGCGGGTATTCGCCCAGAACCAGGTTTCCACGGCGATGGGCACAGCGCAGGCCGGTGGTGTCATCGCGCTCGCCGCCGGTCAGCGCGAGATTCCCGTACGCTTCCACACCCCATCCGAGGTCAAAGCCGCGGTGACCGGCAGCGGCCGCGCCGACAAAGCGCAGGTCACCGCAATGGTCACCCGCATTCTCGGCATGCAGACCAAGCCGCGCCCAGCCGACGCCGCCGACGCTCTGGCTCTCGCGATCTGCCACTGTTGGCGAGGTCCGATGGCCGAGCGGATGATGGCCGCGCAGAAGCAGGCCGAGGCCGCGGCCGCCCGGCACCGTGAGAAGATCGCCGCTGCGCGCGAGCGCGCCGCCGACACTGCGCGTGAGCGCGCCGCCGGCGCAGCGCAGGGGAGGAGCGGAGCATGATCGCATCTGTTCGTGGGCCGGTCGTCGACGTCGCGCTCGACCATGTGGTGATCGATTGCGCCGGTGTCGGATACCGGGTTCTCGCCACGCCGTCGACGTTGTCGCGGATGCATCGGGGTGAAGAGTCGACCCTGCTGACCTCGATGATCGTGCGCGAGGACTCGATGACCCTTTACGGGTTCACCGAGCCCGACGCCAGAGCACTGTTCGCGCTGCTGCAGACCGTGACCGGTGTCGGGCCGCGCCTCGCGATGGCGACGTTGGCGGTTCTCGAACCCGAGGCGCTGCGCAGGGCACTGGCCGACTCCGACGTCAAGGCGCTCACCTCGGTACCCGGGATCGGCAAGCGTGTTGCCGAGCGACTCGTCGTCGAGCTTCGCGACAAGGTCGACCGTCCCGCGGCAGACGGACCGTCTGGTGTGAGCGTCGTGAGCGGCGGAGTACGTGATCAGGTCATCGAGGCGCTCGTCGGGCTCGGCTTCACCGCGGCGCCCGCGGAGAAGGCGGTCGTCGCGATTCTCGCGGAGACTCCCGATGCCGACGCATCGGCTGCCCTGCGGAAATCCCTTGCGCTGCTTGGGAAGTCGTAATGAGTTCAGACGAGCAACTCGAGCGCGAGGTGAACGCGACGCCGGTGCGGTCCGACGGCGACCTCGACGCTGGTCTGCGCCCGCGATCACTGGCCGACTTCATCGGGCAACCGCGCGTGTGCGAACAGCTCGAACTCGTTCTGCACGGAGCTCGTGGTCGGGGAGGGACGCCCGACCACATCCTGCTGTCCGGACCTCCAGGGCTGGGCAAGACCTCGTTGGCGATGATCATCGCGGCCGAGATGGGTGCCGCGATCAGGGTGACGTCGGGTCCGGCGCTCGAGCGGGCAGGCGATCTCGCGGCGATGCTGTCGAATCTGGTCGAGGGAGATGTGCTCTTCATCGACGAGATTCACCGCATCGCCCGCCCCGCCGAAGAGATGCTCTACCTCGCGATGGAGGACTTCCGAGTCGACGTCGTCGTGGGCAAGGGGCCGGGCGCGACGTCGATCCCGCTGGACGTCGCGCCGTTCACGCTGGTCGGCGCGACCACGAGGTCGGGGTCGCTGACCGGCCCGCTGCGCGACAGATTCGGGTTCACCGCCCACATGGAGTTCTACGAGACCGACGAGTTGGTGCGAGTGCTCCGCCGTTCTGCGGGCATTCTCGGCATTGATCTCGGCGGCGACGCGGCGTCGGAGATCGCGAGTCGGTCGCGCGGGACACCGCGTATCGCCAACCGGCTCCTACGTCGTGTGCGCGACTACGCGGAGGTACGCGGCGACGGAACAGTCACCGTCGACACCGCGCGCGCTGCGCTGGCCGTCTACGACGTCGACGAACTCGGTTTCGACCGGCTCGACCGTGCGGTGCTCAATGCGCTGATCAGGGCATTCGGTGGCGGGCCTGTCGGTGTGTCGACCCTGGCCGTTGCCGTTGGCGAGGAGCCCGCAACCGTCGAGGAGGTCTGCGAACCCTTCCTCGTGCGTGCGGGGATGATCGCGCGGACTCCGCGCGGTCGCGTGGCAACGGCTGCGGCGTGGCACCACCTCGGCTTGACGCCGCCGGCGGGTGCGCTGAACGCCACGTTCGGTGTGCGTCCGCGCGACGTCGACGGCGAATCGCTGTTCGACGACCTCTGACACCCAGGTAGTGAGCCAAAAATGTCCGAATTAGCGGCATGGCACACTAGAGGGAGTGCACAGCTACGGCGTGCAACCTCCACATTCAACGAAGGACTGATCGCTCTCTCATGGAATCTCTGCTTTTCCCGCTTCTGCTCGTGCTCCTCGCCGGCTTCATGTTCTTCTCCATGCGTAAGCAGAAGAAGCGCGCTGCCGAGCAGCAGGACATGCAGAACTCGATTCAGACCGGCACGCGCATCCAGCTCACCTCGGGCCTGTTCGGCACCATCATCGACGCCTCGTCGTCGGACTATGTCGATGTCGAGATCGCTACCGGAGTTGTCACACGCTGGAACCGCCTGGCGATCATGAAGGTCGTACCCACCGAGGATGCCGCGGCAACCTACGCCGGTTACGTCCCGCCGAGCGCACCGCTCACCGCGGATGGTGACGAGTTCTCGACCATCGACGGCAGTGTGAACTACGACGGCATCTCCAGCCACGATGATGTCCGTGACGCCGACGACGTAGACGTCGACCTGCGTAAGGATCAGGGCGGAAGCAGCCCCGACTCGGACAAGTAACGCATCTGGTCTGAGCAGCACTGCTGGCGCGTCACACGGCCCGGTGGGGTCGTGTGAACGCGTCAGGGCTGATCAGTAGAGTGGCGTGCGGCCGTATGGCCCATCAGTACAGTGGCCTGCGGCCATCTGACGCGCGCTGAAGGAGATCGAGTACAACGTGACCACCCCTCGCCGGGCGACAGAGGCGTCGACCAACACACGAGGATCGTCGACCAAGACACGAGGGTCGTCGACCACAAAGCCAGCGAAGAAGCGGCGGTCGCCAGCGCGCGAGATCCCGCCGTGGCGTCCGCTGACGGTCTTCTTCGCGCTGCTTGCGGTGATCTACGCGCTCATCTTCTTCACCGGCGGCGGCTCACCGGAGCCGAAGCTTGGTATCGATCTCCAGGGCGGCACCCGTGTGACCCTGACGGCGCGCACCGAGTCGGGTACCCCGCCAACGCGTGAACAACTCGACCAGGCCAAGCAGATCATCGAGCAGCGCGTCAATGGCCTCGGTGTCTCGGGATCCGAGGTCGTCGTCAACGGCAACAACCTGATCATCACGGTTCCCGGTCAGGATGGTGCACAGGCCAAGACTCTCGGCCAGACCGCGCGTCTGTTCGTGCGTCCCGTGGTCGAGGTGCAGGCGGCCACGCCGCAGCCGAAGAAGGACCAGGCGGCGCAGCCGACCGACCAGCAGCCCGCCGACCAGGCCGCCAAGGCGATCGAGGAGCAGCGCAAGCTGCGTCAGGTTCCCGCTGGTGCGAACACCGACGGGCTCAAGGCCTACATGTCCAAGATGGACTGCTCGACCGGCGCCAACGATCCACTTCTCGGTAACGACCTCTCCGATCAGTACCTCGTGGCGTGTGCGGAGGACGGCAAGCAGGTCTACCTGCTCGCACCCCAGATCATCGACGGTCGAGACATCAGTTCTGCGAGTTCGGGATCCAATCAGCAGACCGGTGCGTGGACGGTCTACCTCGACTTCAAGCCCGATGCGGCGCAGACCTGGAGCGAGTTCACCGCCAAGAACATCGGCAACACCACGGCGTTCGTGCTCGACAGCCGTGTCGTGTCGGCCGCGACGATCAACTCGCAGATCTCCGGCGGCAAGACCGAGATCACCGGATCGTTCAGCGAAGCCGAGGCCAGCGACCTCGCCAACGTGCTGAAGTACGGCTCGCTGCCACTCTCGTTCAAGACGTCCGACGCCGAGACGGTCTCGGCAACGCTGGGTCTGCAGTCGTTGCGTGCGGGTCTGATCGCAGGCCTGATCGGTCTGATCGCGGTCTTCATCTACGCCCTCGCGTACTACCGCGCGCTCGGCTTCCTGACCATCTTGTCGCTGATCCTGGCCGGCGCCGCGGTCTACGGAATCATCGTGCTGCTCGGCCGATGGATCGGGTTCACGCTCGACCTCGCGGGCATCGCGGGTCTGATCATCGGTATCGGTATGACCGCCGACTCGTTCGTCGTCTACTTCGAACGCATCAAGGACGAGATGCGTGAGGGACGAAGTTTCCGGTCGGCTGTGCCGCGTGGCTGGGCCAGCGCCCGCCGGACCATCTGGTCGGGCAACGCGGTCAGCTTCATCGCCGCTGCCGTGATCTACACGCTCGCGATCGGTGAGGTCCGAGGATTCGCGTTCACGTTGGGTCTCACGACCATCCTCGACGTCGTCGTGGTCTTCCTCGTCACCCATCCGCTCGTCGTGCTCGCCAGCAGAAACGACTTCCTCTCGCGGCCGAATATCAACGGACTCGGCGCGGTGAGCGAGGTGGCGCGGCAACGTCGTCAGGGCACGAGCAAAGCAGATCGGGCAGCCGCAGAGCGCACCGACAACGAGCAGACCGTCGCAGAAGGAACGTCGAAATGACAACCACCAACGACACGCGCGACGGCTCGACGTCGGCTCCGTCTGCCGGAAGTGACGCCGATTTCGTCGCCGACACCAACAGGTCGTTCCTGTCTCGGCTCTACACCGGTACCGGTGCATTCGAGATCGTCGGACGCAGGCGCATGTGGTACCTGGTGAGCCTGGCGATCGTGGTCATCTGCGTCGCATCCATCGCGATCCGGGGTTTCTCCTTCGGTATCGACTTCGAAGGTGGAACGCAGGTCTCCATCCCCGTCACGCAGGGTGTGACGAGCCAGTCTGTCGAAGACGTCACCACCAAGGCTCTCGGCAGCGCGCCCGATTCGGTCCAAACCGCGGGTTCTGGCGCGGCCCAGACCGTGCAGGTGCGCACCGACACGCTGACGGTGCAGCAGGCGTCGACGCTGACCCAAGCGCTCACGGACCGCTTCGGTCCCGAACTCACCAACGGTGATGTGAGCATCTCCGAGGTGAGTTCGACCTGGGGTAAAGAGATCACGGAGAAGATGCTCATCGCGCTCGCGGTGTTCCTCGTGATCGTCTTCGTCTACATCGCCATCCGCTTCGACAGGGAGATGTCGGTGGCGGCACTCGCCTCGCTGCTGTTCGACATCGTCGTGACGGCGGGTATCTACTCACTCGTCGGGTTCGAGGTCACTCCGGCAACGGTGATCGGTCTGCTCACCATTCTCGGCTTCTCGCTCTACGACACCGTCGTCGTGTTCGACAAGGTCGGTGAGAACACCCGGTCGGTCTTGCAGACGACACGTCGGACGTACGCCGAGCAGGCCAACCTTGCGATCAACCAGACCCTCATGCGGTCGATCAACACGACGGTCATCTCCGTGCTGCCGATCATCGCGCTGATGGTGATCGCCGTGTGGTTGCTCGGAGTCGGCACGCTCAAGGACCTCGGACTGATCCAGTTGGTCGGCGTGGTCGTCGGTACCTACTCGTCGATCTTCCTCGCGGCCCCGCTACTGGTCACGCTCAAGGAACGTCGTTCCGACATCAAGAAGCACACCGCGCGTGTGCTGGCGCGGCGCGGCGCCGTCGAGGCGGGTGAAGACGTCAGCGCAGCAGACCGTCCGGTTCGCGGACGTTCGAGTGCGGCGTCGAGCACACGGAGTGCTCGCGCTGCAATGGATGCGGGGGAGGAGCCACAGGCTCCGACCGGCAAGCGTCGACGTTCCCGATAGGCGCCCCGTGACCTCAGCGCGCAGCACGAAAGTGCTCGCCATGGTGTTGGCGGGCCTCGTCATGGTCGGGGTCGTCGCCGCGTGCGGCGACGACCCACCGCCGACGCTCGACTACCTCACCGACGCGCGGTTGAGCACCGCCAACGCGAACACCGCTGCGGGCAACGCCGACGGCGCGCTGATGCTGACCGGCCGAGTGCTCCCTGGTTTCAGTTACCTCGGGGCGTCGGGTCAGGTGACGCCCGACCGTGACATCGGCACGGTCAGTGTGCAGGCCGGGCCGGTACAGACGTTGACCTACCAGTTCACCCCCGACGCCGCGTTCTCCGACGGCACACCCCTCGACTGCGACGATCTGGTCCTGGCATGGACAGCGATGAGCGGACGGTATCCAGAGTTCGGGGCCGCGACCACCGCCGGCTACCGCGACATCGAGGCGGTCGACTGTGAGGCGGGTGCCAAGGCGGCGACGGTGACCTTCAAGCGCGGTCGCGATTACCGTGACTGGCTCTCGCTGTTCGGCGCGGGCACGCTCATGCCCGCGCAGGTGGTTGGCCGCGTCGCGGGCGTCGCCGATGCGCTGACGTCGATCAGATCGGCCGACCGGGCCGCGATCAGGAAGCTCGCGAGGGCGTGGACATCGGCGTTCGAGCTGCGAGCGGGCGGCGGTGCCGACAACGTACCGTCGTCGGGTCCCTACGAGATCTCCGAGATCACCGAGGCGGGCGTCCTGCTCGTCCCCAACCCGAAGTGGTGGGGAGACGCTCCGAAGGTGTCCAGGATCCTCGTGCACGGCAGGTCAGACTCGGCCCGCCTCATCACGGGCAACTCGTACAGCGTCGCCGACGTCACCGCAGGCCTGACCGACGGCGACGCCAAACGCAGCGACCAGAACGCCACAGGGCAGGTGCAAGCCCCGGATGCGCCCGGACGCGCACTGGGCGTCGAGGAAGTGGTGCTCTCGCGGCGCGGCGTCTTCTCCGACGTGGGTGTTCGACGGGCGTTCGCCAGTTGCGTGCCCCGGGATGCGCTGACGCGCACATTCGGGCAGGGCGCGCAGCTCTGGAACCTCCGGACGCTCGCGCCTGCGGACCGCCTAGCGGCAGCGATCAACGGCGAGTTCGGTCAGGGATACCTACGCGCGAACACCGCCAAGGCGCGCGAACTTCTCGCCGGAGCGGGTCAGGAGTCCGGCGTCCGGGTGCGCATCGGCTACCTCGCGCCGGGCGATCGCCAACGACAGATGGTCGCAGCGATTGCCGACTCCTGCCGCGCGGCAGGAATCGCGGTCACCGACGTGTCGTCGCCGCAGTTCGATATCAGCGATCTCGGAAAGACTGCTGACGCGGTGTTGGTGGTCAATGGAACGTCGTTCTCCGCGGCAGGCGCGGCCGATCCGAGTCGAGATGCGTACCAGTTGTTCGACGGAGATCCGTTGGACATCAACGACTTCGATGATCAGGCGGTCTCCGAAGCCATCGCCGCCCGCAGCGTCGGGGCACTCGGAAGCGAACACCTGGGCCTTGTCCGGACGATCGAGGGCGCGGCGTGGGCGGATGTGCCGTCGATTCCGTTGTTCGCTGCTCCGCGGGTTCGGCGATGGAATGATCGAGTCGACAACGTGGTGGCCGGACTCGGCCGCAATGGAACGGGATGGAACATGGATCGGTGGGTAAGTGGTGAGTGAGCGCGTGAGCAGCGGGCACACGAGCAGTGGTTCCGACGAGGTCACGCGTGAGGCGGTCCTACGGGCACGAGCTGCGATCGCCGAGCACGAACGCACGGTTCCCGACTTTCCCAAGCCGGGCATCCTCTTTCGCGACCTGACCCCGGTCCTTGCCGACACGGAGGGTTTCTCGTCGATCGTGACCGCGCTGACGCATGGCTGTTCCGGCGTCGACCTCGTCGCAGGCATCGACGCCCGCGGTTTCCTCGTCGGTGGTGCCGTCGCACAAGAGTTGGAGGTCGGCATCCTGGCTGTCCGTAAGGGCGGCAAGCTGCCCCCACCGGTCTACGGCGTCGACTACGACCTCGAATACGGCACGGGTCGGCTGGAGATCCCGGCGAGCGGCATCGACATCACCGGGCGACGCGTGCTGATCGTCGACGACGTCCTCGCGACGGGCGGGACCGCTGTCGCGGCGTCGAAACTCATGGGTCTGGCGGGTGCCTCGGTTGTCGGGGTCGCGGTGATCATGGAGCTCGCCGATCTCGGCGGGCGTGCGCGGATCGCTGCCGAACTCGGGCCTGATGTGAGCCTGCACGCGATCACCGACGACCGCTGAGCTGCATCGGTCTCGCAGCGCGCGCCGCGCCGGGCGTCGGGGCCGGATTAGACTCGTCGCATACGGTGTTGAATTCTTCGGAATTTTGTTCACATCGGTGAATATCAGCGTGTCGGCACGGCGTGGCTCGTCGAACGGACACACCGGGAGAAGACGCACCGGGAGAAGGAGGCAGCATGGCGAATGAGACCGAGGCGGCCGTCGCACGTGAGCGGGTCACGCCGACCGCCCCCGCAGCGGAAGAGGTCCGTACCGCAGAAGACGCCCGTGCCGCTGCTCCCGCCCCGGTGAGTGCGCCCGATGGCAATCGGGCCGCCGAGCCCGCGTCGCCCGCCGACACCACCCACGCCTCAGCCTCGCGGCGGGTTCGCGCCCGCCTTGCACGGCGGATGACCGCGACCCGCAGTTCGGTCCGCCCGGTGCTCGAACCACTGGTCACCCTGCATCGGGAGATTTACCCCAAGGCCGACATCGCGCTTCTGCAGCGTGCCTACGATGTCGCCGACGAGCGTCATCGTGGTCAGAACCGGAAGTCGGGCGATCCGTACATCACCCATCCCCTCGCGGTCGCGACGATTCTCGCCGATCTCGGGATGGACACCACCACGCTCGTCGCCGCCTTGTTGCACGACACCGTCGAGGACACCGGTTACACCCTTGAGGCGCTCGAGAGTGAGTTCGGCGCCGAGGTCGCCCATCTCGTCGACGGCGTGACCAAGCTCGACAAGGTCGCGCTCGGTAGTGCCGCTGAAGCCGAGACGATCCGCAAGATGATCATCGCGATGGCCCGCGATCCGCGGGTGCTCGTGATCAAGGTCGCCGACCGCCTCCACAACATGCGCACGATGCGTTTCCTGCCGCCGGAGAAGCAGGCGCGCAAGGCTCGCGAGACGCTGGAAGTCATTGCGCCACTTGCTCATCGGCTCGGCATGGCGACGGTGAAGTGGGAGCTCGAAGACCTCTCGTTCGCGATTCTGCACCCCAAGCGCTACGAAGAGATCGTGCGGCTTGTAGCCGACCGCGCGCCCTCGCGTGACACCTATCTCGCCCGTGTACGCGCCGACATCAACAACGCGCTGTCGTCGGCCAAGATCACCGCGACGGTCGAGGGCAGGCCCAAGCACTACTGGTCGATCTATCAGAAGATGATCGTCAAGGGTCGCGACTTCGACGACATCCACGACCTCGTCGGCATGCGCATCCTGTGCGACGACGTGCGCGACTGCTACGCCGCAGTCGGCGTCGTGCATTCGCTGTGGCAGCCGATGGCCGGGCGTTTCAAGGACTACATCGCTCAGCCGAGGTTCGGCGTGTACCAGTCGCTGCACACCACGGTCATCGGGCCGGAGGGCAAGCCCCTCGAAATCCAGATCCGCACCAACGACATGCACCGCACCGCCGAATTCGGTATCGCCGCGCATTGGCGATACAAGGAGGGCGGCTACCGGGATCGCAAGGGGCGCAAGTCCGATACGACCGAGATCGACGACATGGCGTGGATGCGCCAGCTTCTCGATTGGCAACGAGAAGCCGCCGACCCCGGCGAGTTCCTCGAGTCGCTGCGTTACGACCTCGCGGTCAAGGAGATCTTCGTCTTCACGCCCAAGGGCGACGTCATCACTCTGCCCGCGGGCTCGACGCCCGTCGACTTCGCCTACGCGGTGCACACCGAGGTTGGGCACCGATGTATCGGTGCTCGGGTCAACGGCCGACTCGTCGCGCTCGAACGCGAACTCGAGAACGGCGAAGTCGTCGAGGTGTTCACCTCCAAGGCTCCCAACGCCGGACCGAGCAAGGACTGGCAGAACTTCGTCGTCTCGCCGCGCGCGAAGGCCAAGATCCGTCAGTGGTTCGCCAAAGAGCGTCGTGAAGAGGCGCTGGAAACCGGCAAGGACGCCATCGCCAAGGAGGTTCGACGAGGCGGGCTGCCGTTGCAGCGCCTGATGAGCGCCGAGTCGATGGCCGCGATCGCCAAGGAACTGCGCTACGCCGACGTCAGCGCGCTGTACACGGCTGTCGGCGAGAACCATGTGTCCGCACGGCACGTCGTGAATCGGCTCGTCTCGTCCCTCGGTGGCATCGACGACGCCGCGGAGGAGATCGCCGAGCGATCGACACTGTCGACGATGCCGTCGCGGACCAGGGCCGGCGGCGATGCCGGTGTCGTCATCGAGGGCGTCGACAACGTCCTCATCAAGCTCGCGAAGTGTTGCACACCGGTTCCCGGAGACGACATCCTCGGCTTCATCACGCGCGGCGGGGGTGTCAGCGTGCACCGCACCGACTGCACCAACGCGGGTGAACTGCGCCGCCAGGACGAACGAATCATCCCCGTGACCTGGGCGCCGTCGCCCGAGTCGGTGTTCCTTGTCGCCATCCAGGTGGAGGCCCTCGACCGACATCGGCTGCTGTCGGACGTGACCAAGGTGCTCGCCGACGAGAAGGTGAACATCCTGTCGGCGTCGGTGACCACCAGCCGCGACCGCGTCGCGGTCAGCAAGTTCACGTTCGAGATGGGCGACCCCAAGCATCTCGGTCACGTACTGAACGTCGTGCGCAACGTCGAGGGCGTGTACGACGTCTACCGCGTGACCTCCGCGGCGTAGCCGCGCACAGTCGGCGTTCTAAAGCGCCCACTCGGCGGTCTGGGGCGCCCACTCGGCGGTCTGGGGCGCACAGTCGGGCGTATGGAGCGCCCAGTCGACGCAAAGAAGCGCCCAGTCGACGGGTTGTCCCGTCGACTGGGCGCTTCCTCGCGTCGAGTGTGCGTTTAGTCCAGGTCTCCGCCGGTGATCTTGGCCGTGGTGATCTCCACCGGGAGCTTGGGCTTGCCGTCGTTGGTCTCTCCCGACGGTCCGGGGGTCACGCCGCCTGCGGCGACCTTGTCGAGCACCTTGAGGCCCTCGGGGTCGACCTTGCCGACCACCGAGTAGTCGGCCGGGAGCTGACTGTCGGAGATGACGAGGAAGAACTGGCTCGAGCCGGTGTTGCTGCTCTGGCCGCCCTGGTTGCTGTTGGCGATCGCGATGGTGCCGCGGGGGTAGACCACCGACTGCTGGCCGGTCATCTGGTTGGCCTGTCCCGCCGGCTTGAGGTTGGTCGGCGGCTCGTCGGGACTGCTCCAACCCGGACCGCCGGCACCCGTTCCGGTGGGATCACCGCACTGCAGCACCTTGAGCGCCTCGCTCGTGGTCATGCGGTGGCACGGGGTGTCGTCGTAGTACTTGTCGCCGATGAGCGAAACGATCGCGCCCGTGTTGCACGGTGCCGAGGCTCGGGTCAGCGTGATCGGAATCGCGCCCTGGGACGTGTCGAACACCGCCGAGACGTCGCCGGACTTCAGTTGCCGGTCACCGGGTTTGGGGGCAGTCCGCTTCTTGGGGATGCCCTCGTTGATCATCTTGTTCATCTCAGCCGCGTACTTGCGGTATTCCTCGTGCTGCTCCGCTGGCACGCCCTGTGGCGGGTCGGTGGGGATCGGCTTGAGGCGGTCGGGCTGATCCTGGTACTCACACGACGTCCACCGGGCGGCCTCGCGGTCGTCGAGGACCTTCTTCACGATGAGCGTGGTCGCGGTGGCCACGACCGCAACCACCACCACCGTCGAGATCGATGCGATGAGGATGCGCCGACGCTTGCGATCCTGACGCTCGCGTTCGAGTCTGTCCTCAAGCTTCCGCTTGGCGGCTTCGCGGCGTTCCTCGTTGGTGGTCACGCTGGTGAACCCTCCTGAGACGTCTGTCGGTGCGGATGAACACGGCGCGTTCGAAACACGGTGCGCTCGAAACACGGCTGTATCGACACGCAAGTGTGCCAGGACACCCTGAGAGTTCCCCAGGCAGGTGTACCGGAGTGTCGTCGAGTGCTGTTCTCGCGTGCGCCAGAATGGAGTGTCAGGAGCGACGCGTCATCGGCGCCCGCGTCATGTCGAAGCCGAGGAGAGCACATGCTGATCACCGGATTCCCCGCCGGGATGTTCCAGACCAACTGCTACATCGTGGCACCCGAGCCGGGTGGCGAGGCGGTCGTCATCGACCCGGGTCAGGAAGCGGCCGGCAAGGTCGCCGAGATTCTCGCCGAGCATGACCTGACCCCGGTTGCGGTGTTGCTGACCCACGGACACCTCGATCACACCTGGAACGCCGCGGATGTCTGCGACGCACACGGGATTCCCGCCTACATCCACCCGGCAGACCGCCCGATGCTCGCCGACCCGGCGGTCGGCCTCGGCAGTGCACTCGGCGCGATGATCGGGCCGTTGACCTTCCGTGAGCCGGAGAAGGTCATCGAGTTCGTCGACGGTGAGCCGATCGAGGTGGCGGGAATCGGATTCGACGTCGATCTCGCCCCCGGCCACACCCAGGGATCGGTCCTACTCACCACCGACGTACCGGTCGTCGACGATGCAGGTCAGGAGACCAGCATCAAAGTGTGCTTCTCCGGTGACGTACTCTTTGCGGGGTCCATCGGACGCACCGATCTGCCCGGCGGCAACCACCGGCAGCTGCTCGAATCGATCGAGTCGAAGCTCCTCGTGTTGCCCGACCAGACCCAGGTGTTGCCCGGCCACGGGCCACAGACCTCGATCGGGCAGGAACGCGCGACGAACCCGTTCCTGACGGAGCTGGGGGAGTCGAGCCGACAGAAGGGAAGCAGGAGACTGTGAGCGCCGACTTCGTCGCACCGAAGGGCATCCCCGACTACTACCCGCCCGCGTCGGCCGATTTCCGACGCGTCCGCGACACGTTCACCGACGCCGCTCGGCGGGCCGGATACGGACACATCGAACTGCCGATCTTCGAGGACACCGGCCTGTTCGCCAGAGGCGTCGGCGAGTCGACCGACGTGGTCAGCAAGGAGATGTACACCTTCGAAGATCGCGGCGGTCGGTCGGTCACGCTGCGTCCCGAGGGCACCGCCGGAGTTGTTCGCGCGGTCATCGAACACGGTCTCGACCGCGGACAACTCCCCGTCAAGCTCTGCTACGCGGGTCCGTTCTTCCGCTACGAACGCCCACAGGCGGGCCGCTACCGCCAACTGCAGCAGGTCGGGGTGGAGGCGATCGGCGTCGACGACCCCGCGCTCGACGCCGAGGTCATCGCGATCGCCGACGAGGGATATCGACGGCTCGGACTGTCGGGATTCCGGCTGGAGATCACCTCACTCGGCGACGACTCCTGCCGCCCCGCATACCGCGAGGCGCTGCAGGAGTTCCTGGGCGGACTCGACCTCGACGAGGCGACACGTCAACGCGCACAGATCAATCCGCTACGCGTGCTCGACGACAAGCGCCCCGATATCCGCGAGGCCACCGCCGACGCACCGCTCATGCTCGACTACCTGTCCGACGACGCACGCGGCCACTTCGAGAGCGTGCTGTCGCATCTGCGCCAGCTCGGCGTCCCGTATGTGATCAACCCGCGCCTGGTCCGCGGCCTGGACTACTACACCAAGACGACGTTCGAATTCGTCCACGACGGTCTCGGCGCGCAGTCGGGGATCGGTGGCGGCGGTCGGTACGACGGCCTGATGCGTCAGCTCGGCAGCAAGCAGGATCTCTCGGGAATCGGCTACGGACTCGGCGTCGACCGGACGATGCTCGCTCTCGAGGCCGAGGGCATCGCCCACGTCGACGCGGCGCGGTGTCAGGTGTTCGGGGTGCCTCTCGGCACCGACGCCAAAGCCGAATTGGTCAGTATCGCAGGACAACTGCGTGCTGCGGGTGTCAGCGTCGACCTCGCCTACGGCGACCGCGGACTCAAGGGCGCGATGAAGGCCGCGGATCGGTCCGGCGCGAAGCTGGCGCTGGTGCTCGGCGACCGCGAACTCGCCGAGGGCACCATCGAGGTCAAGAACCTGACCAACGGCGAGCAGCACAAGACATCGCTGGAGGGCGTCGTCGCAGAGGTCAGCCAGCTGCTGGCCTGAGGGTCATCTCCTCGCGCAGGACGTCGAGGCTGACGCCGCCGAGCGCGAGGGCGTTGGTGTGGAAGTCCTTGAGCGTCCACTCGGGATGACGGGTCAGTGCCTGTGTCCGGCACTGTTCCCAGACGCGTTGTCCCAGAGCATAACTCGGTGCCTGTCCGGCCCATCCGAGGTAGCGGTCGAGCTCGAAGCGCAGCACCGCCCGATCCATCGCCACCGACGCGGTGAGAAATTGCCACGCCTTCTCGGCATCCCACGTGCCGCCCCCGACGGATGCGGGTGCGGCCTTGCGGCAGTGGACGCCAATGTCGACGACGACCCGCGCCGCGCGTAGGCGCTGCGAGTCGAGCATGCCCATCCGGTCGCCGGGGTCGTCGAGCCACCCGAGCTCGCTCATCAACCGCTCGGCGCAGAGCGCCCAGCCCTCGCCGTGTCCCGAGGTGAACGACGCGAGCTTGCGCCAGGTGTTGAGGTCCGGATCGACGATCGCGGCGCCGAGCTGCAGGTGATGCCCCGGCACGCCCTCGTGGTAGACGGTCGTCTTCTCCTGCCAGGTGTGGAAGACGGTCTGTTCCGGCGGTACCGCCCACCACATCCGTCCGGGTCGGGAGAGGTCGGCGCTTGGCTGCGTGTAGTAGATGATTCCGGTCGACGACGGCGCCAGCCGACATTCGAGTCGGGTGAGACGGTCCGGAATGTCGAAGTGCGTGCCGGCGAGGCCGTCGACCGCCGCGTCGGAGGTCTGCTGCATCCACGCGAGAAACGACGCGCGGTCGTGGATCTGGTATTGCGGTGCGGCGTCGAGGAATTCGAGTGCCTCGGCGACGCTCGCGCCGGGCACGAGGTCCGCGGCGATGGCCTGCTGTTCGGCGGTGATGGCGTCGAGGTGACCGAGCGCCCAGTCGTAGGCCTCGTCGGGATCGGCGTCAGTGCCGAGGTAGTACGGCAACCGGAGGAGATACCTGTCGCGTCCGATGGCGTCGTCGGGGTCGGCGGAGTCGAGGACCGTCGACCTCAGGAGTGCGGCCAGGGCGTCGAACGCGGCACCCGCGCCGTCGAGGGCGCCGGCCAGGTCGACGGCGAGTGCGTCGTCGGAGGCGATCGGCGTGGTGTTCTGTGCGATCGCCGCGCGCGCCCCGTCGGCTTGTGCGGCAACCAGTTCGACCTGTCGTCGTGCGAGCGCGGGTCCGACGTCGCGGCGGTGTTCGAGTCCGACGATGACGCTGTCGATCGCTGCCGGGATCGCGCTGATCCGCGCCACCATGTCGGCGCGCTGTTCAGCAGTGTCGGTGGGCATGAGGTCGAAGATGTCGCGAATCGCTTGCAGCGGTGAGGCAATCACGTTGCACTCGCCGGTCAATTCGCCTGCGTCGGCGAGTGCGAGTTCGCGATTGAGCCCCGCTCGCATGGTGGCGATCGTGACCCTGTCGACGTGGTCGGTGGGCGACGCGGCGTCCAGCTGTGCGAGCGTCGAACGCACCAGAGCGGCCCGTTCGTCGACGGCATCCGGGGAGAAGTCGGTCAGCAGCCGGTCGTGGCCTGCGAGGCCGTACTCGGTGGCGAGGATCGGGTCGAGTGCGGCACTACGCGCCAGATGGTCGTCGGCGATCGCGTCGACGGGTGTCGGTGTGCGCCTGATGGTCTCAGAGGTCATTGGTGGAGAAGGTGTCGCACTGACGTGGGTCGCCGTTCTTGTATCCGATGGAGAACCAACGGACCCGCTGATCGGCCGAGCCGTGCGTCCAGCCCTCGGGATTGGAATTCGCGCCCTGGATGGTGTCGTCGCCGATGGCCTTCGCGGTCTGGATGACCGAGTTGATCTGATCGGAGGTGAGCGGTTCCAGCATCGCGTCGCTGCCCTTGTCTGCGTGATACGCCCACACACCCGCGTAGCAGTCTGCCTGCAATTCGACGCGGACCGAACCCGACTTGGGTCCGCTGGAACCGAGTTGCTGCCCCTTCTGCAGTGCCCCGGTCAGGTTCTGCACGTGGTGGCCGTACTCGTGTGCGACGACGTACTCCTGGGCCAGCGGACCATCGCTGCCACCCATTTGTTTGAGCTGGTTGAAGAACGTCGGGTCGAAGTAGGCGGTCTTGTCGACGGGGCAGTAGAACGGTCCGGTCGCCGAGGTTGCGGCGCCGCAACCGGTATCGACGGAATTGCTGAAGATGACGGTCTTCGGTGGAGTGTAGCCCTTCATGAGGTCCGACCACACCCTGTTGATGCTGATGGTCGTGGCCTTGATGCGGCAGATGTCGTCGGTGTTGGCCTTCTCGATGGTGCACTGGGCCAGGTGTTCGTCGATCTCGCTCGCGGAGGTGCTCGACGCACCTCCGGTTGTCGACGAGGTGCCGAGGATCTGGCCGGGATTGATGCCGAGGAAGAGTGCGATCAGCGTGACGATCAGTCCGGCACCGCCGCCGAGCGCGATACGGCCACCGCCTCCGCCGCCGAAACCACCGCCACCCCCGCCGCCGGACACGTTGCTGTTGTCCAGCCCCCCGCTGCCTTGGAACGTCATGCAGGTCAGGCTACCGGCGAGGACGTCCCGATACGGGTGAACCACGCCCAACAATCACGTCTCGGAATGGTGCGAGGGCGGCGGGTTCGGCGTGGGCGGGATACCACTCGGCGACGGCGGGCGCGCCCTCCGTAGGATTGAGCGCGAGATTTCCGAGCTCGTACGTCCACCAGGAAGGACTCCAGTGCTTCGCACGCATTTCGCCGGTTCGCTGCGCCGCGCCGACGCGTCGCAGACCGTCACCGTCGCCGGGTGGGTTGCGCGTCGCCGCGACCACGGCGGCGTCGTGTTCATCGATCTGCGTGACAGCTCCGGGCTGGTGCAGGTCGTCTTCCGTGAAGAGGCTGTCGCCGAGAAGGCACACCGGCTCCGCGCGGAGTACGTCGTGAAGGTCACCGGCCTCGTCGAGGAACGTCCCGCCGGAAGCGAGAACCCGAACCTGCCGTCGGGCGAGATCGAGATCAACGCGACCGAACTCGAGGTGCTCAACGAGTCGGCGCCGCTGCCGTTCCAGCTCGACGAGAGCCCCGGCGAGGAAGCGCGGCTGCGCTACCGCTATATCGATCTGCGTCGCGAAGGACCCGCTGCGGCAATCCGCCTGCGCTCGAAGGCGAATGCTGCGGCTCGCGGAGTGCTCGCCGCTCACGATTTCGTCGAGATCGAGACGCCGACGCTGACCCGCTCGACGCCCGAGGGTGCACGCGACTTCCTCGTGCCCGCGCGTCTGCAGCCGGGAACGTTCTACGCCCTGCCGCAGAGCCCGCAGCTGTTCAAGCAGCTCCTCATGGTCGCCGGCATGGAGCGCTACTACCAGATCGCTCGTGCCTACCGGGATGAGGATTTCCGCGCCGATCGCCAGCCGGAGTTCACCCAGCTCGACATCGAGATGAGCTTTGTCGACGAGGACGACGTCATCGCGCTCGCCGAGGAGATCCTCGTGGCGCTGTGGCGGCTCATCGGCGTCGAGGTCACCACACCGATCCCGCGGATGACGTACGCCGATGCGATGCGTCGATTCGGTTCGGACAAGCCGGATCTGCGTTTCGGGATCGAGCTCGTCGAGTGCACGGAGTACTTCGCCAACACGCCCTTCCGCGTGTTCCAGGCGCCCTACGTCGGCGCGGTCGTCATGGAGGGCGGGGCGTCGCAGCCGCGTCGCACCCTCGACGCCTGGCAGGAGTGGGCCAAGCAGCGCGGCGCCAAGGGCCTGGCATATGTGCTCGTCGGCGAGGACGGCACCCTCGGTGGTCCGGTCGCCAAGAACCTCTCCGACGCCGAGCGGGACGGTCTCGCCGCACATGTCGGCGCCAAGCCCGGCGACTGTGTCTTCTTCGCTGCGGGCCCGGCCAAGGCGCAGCGCGCACTGCTCGGTGCCGCGCGCAGCGAGATCGCCGTCCGCCTCGGACTGATTCCTGCCCCCGGCGAACCCGTCGACCCGTCGACCGCCGCCTGGGCGTTCACCTGGATCGTCGACGCTCCACTGTTCGAGCCGGCAGACGACGCGACGGCGTCGGGCGATGTCGCCGTCGGCTCCGGCGCATGGACCGCGGTGCACCACGCGTTCACCTCGCCCAAACCGGAGTCGCTCGACGGCCTCGAATCCGATCCGGGCAACGCACTGGCCTATGCCTACGACATCGTGTGCAACGGCAACGAGATCGGCGGCGGATCGATCCGTATCCACCGTCGCGACATCCAGGAACGCGTGTTCGCGATCATGGGTATCGACCACGACGAGGCGCAGGAGAAGTTCGGCTTCCTGCTCGACGCCTTCGCCTACGGTGCGCCGCCGCACGGCGGGATCGCATTCGGATGGGACCGCATCACCGCACTGCTCGCGGGTGAGAGTTCGATCCGTGAGGTCATCGCCTTCCCGAAATCGGGTGGTGGCGTGGATCCGCTCACCGACGCGCCCGCACCGATCACCGCTGCGCAGCGCAAGGAGTCGGGCATCGACGCCAAGCCGAAGCCCAAGGGCGGCGAGTCCGACCAGGGTGCTGCGAAACCGGCGAGCTGAACGGCCGACGATTGTCCGCGTGACACATGTCGCACACGGGTGCGTGGGGGACCGCACGTCGGGCGCACGGGCGCTATCTGTGCTGAGATTTCTACCCATGGGGACGTATCTGCTCGACGACCTCCGGGAGGATGACCGGTGACAATCAAGGTGGCGCTCGAACACCGCACTGCGTATGCGTTCGATCGGCCTGTCAAGATCTATCCGCACGTGGTGCGGCTGCGTCCTGCACCGCACTCACGCACCCCCATCGAGGCGTATTCGCTCGCGGTGGAACCCGCGGGACACTTCTTGAACTGGCAGCAGGACGCGTTCAGCAATTACCAAGCGCGCCTTGTGTTTCCGGAACCCTCGACGACTCTGTCGATCACGGTGAGTCTCGTCGCCGACCTCACGGCCATCAATCCCTTCGACTTCTTCATCGAGGACTGGGCCGAGGACTACGGCTTCGACTACCCCGACGAACTGCGCGAAGACCTCGAGATCTACCTCCGACCGGTCGGGGTCACCGAGGGGGAGTTCGCCGGGGCGCCGGTGCATCCCGCCATCGCCGAGTTCGCGGCCGAACACAAGCCGACGTCGTCGACACGCATCATCGACTTCCTCGTCGCGCTCAATCAGGCCGTCCGCGACGCCGTCGGGTACACCGTCCGGCTCGAACAGGGCGTGCAGACGCCGGAGTACACACTCGCCAGTGCCATCGGTTCATGCCGCGACTCCGCGTGGCTGCTGGTGGCGCTCCTGCGCGAGCTGGGATTGGCGGCGCGCTTCGTCTCCGGCTACCTGGTGCAGCTCACCTCGGATATCAAGTCGCTCGACGGTCCGTCCGGGCCCACCGCCGATTTCACCGACCTGCACGCATGGACAGAGGTCTACCTGCCGGGAGCGGGCTGGGTGGGCATGGACCCGACGTCGGGCCTGTTCGCCGGAGAGGGCCACATCCCGCTCGCCGCGACGCCGACGCCCGGCGGTGCTGCCCCGATCACCGGCGCAACCGGTCCGTGCCACGCGACGCTCGACTTCTCCAACACGGTCACCCGCTTCCACGAGGATCCGCGGGTCACCCTGCCGTACACGGAGTCGCAGTGGGAGCGGGTCGTCGAACTCGGTGCGGCGGTCGACAAGAAGATGGCAGACAACGACGTCCGACTCACGATGGGCGGTGAGCCGACGTTCGTCTCCCTGGACAACCAGACCGATCCGGAATGGACGACCGACGCCGACGGTCCGCACAAGCGGGAGTTGGCGTCGAAGCTCGCCGCTCGTCTCGCCGACGACTACGCGCCGACCGGCCTCGTGCAGCGCAGCCAGGGTAAGTGGTACCCGGGAGAGCCGCTGCCGCGCTGGCAGATCGCCGTCATGTGGCGGGCAGACGGCCAACCGATCTGGCGTCGACGAGACCTCTTGGCCGACCCCTGGGCGACGCGCGCACAGGCCGCTGGGGCGATGGCACTCGAGGCGTCGGGACCGAAACCGGGCTCGGGCGGCGATCCCGCTGCCGAAAAGTTGTTGTCCGCGTTCGCATCCGCGTTGGGTCTGCCCGGCTCACAGGTGATGCCCGCCTTCGAGGACCCGCTGGTGCGGATGCGCGAGTTGTCGGCGCTCCCGCCCGGCGATCCGGGATCCGACCCGACGCTGCCTGCCGCGCGAGCCGCGGCATGGGCAGCTGCTGCCGCCGAAGTCGTCGACGCCGACGCCGACATCGAGCCCGCCGACGATTCGACGAAGGCGCGGCGTGAACTGCTCGAATCGCTCGACGCATCGATCACCGATCCGACGGCGTTCGTCCTGCCCCTGAGCCGCTCCGAAGACAAGACGGCGTGGCAGAGCGCGCGGTGGACGACGCGACGTGGGCGTCTGGTGCTGACGCCCGGCACGTCTCCCGCGGGACTGCGTCTTCCGCTGAACTCGCTCTCGTGGGGACCCGCGCCGGTCCTGTACGAGGCCGACCCGTCTGTCCGCGCCGACCCGTTGCCCGACGACGTCGCGGACTCGTTGGGCCGCACCGTGACCGACGTCGACCCGACGGCCTTCGTGCCACGCACCGCACTGGTCGCGGAGAAGCGCGGCGACACCCTGTACGTGTTCCTACCGCCGACGGCAGAGCTCGAGGAGTATCTGGCGATCGTCGAGATGATCGAGAACGCGGCCGCCGAGATCGACACACCGGTGGTCATCGAGGGCTACGGAGCCCCCGCGGACGCCCGCCTCGTCACGTTGACCGTCACACCGGACCCGGGTGTCATCGAGGTCAACGTTCAGCCGACGAGCAGCTTCGCCGAGCAGACCGAGCTGCTCGACTCGCTCTACGAGCACGCACGCCACGCCAGGCTTGGCACGGAGACGTTCGATCTCGACGGCAGCCACGGAGGCACCGGCGGCGGCAACCACATCACCCTCGGCGGATCGACGCCCGCGGATTCACCGCTGTTGCGTCGACCGGATCTGCTGGTGTCGATGCTGACCTACTGGCAGCGCCATCCGTCGTTGTCGTACCTGTTCAGCGGCAAGTTCATCGGAACGACATCGCAGGCACCCCGCGCGGACGAGGGTCGCGACTCCGCGCTCTACGAGATGGAGATCGCGTTCGCCGAGATCGACAGGCTCGCGGTGAAGGGCGAACCGGCGCGCGGTGCCGACGCCCCACCGAATCCGTGGGTCACCGACCGGGCGTTGCGGCACCTACTCACCGACATCACCGGCAATACGCATCGAGCCGAGTTCTGCATCGACAAGCTCTACAGTCCCGACTCCGCGCGCGGCAGGCTCGGACTGCTCGAACTGCGCGGCTTCGAGATGCCGCCGCATCACCGGATGGCGATGGTGCAGTCGTTGCTCGTCCGCTCGCTGGTGTCGTGGTTCTGGGAAAAGCCCTACCGCAGCAGGCTCATCCACCACGGCGCCGACCTGCACGGCAAACACCTTCTGCCGTACTACGTCATCGCCGATATCGCGCAGGTGGCAGAGGAACTGCGCGAGGCGGGGTATCCGTTCGACACCGCATGGCTCGACCCGTTCACGGAGTTCCGCTTCCCGCGGCTGGGAACCGTCGCGATCCGCGAGTACGAGGTCGAACTGCGCGGGGCGATCGAACCGTGGAACACCCTCGGCGAGGAGTCGACGGGGACGGGAACCGCGCGCTACGTCGACTCGTCGATCGAGCGGGTGCAGGTGCGTGTGCAAGGTGCCGACGACGACCGATTCGTTTTGACCTGCAACGGTTATCCGATCCCGCTGACGAGCACCGGCAGGCCCGGTGAACGCGTGGCAGGCATCCGGTTCAGGGCGTGGCAGCCGCCGAGCGCGCTGCACCCGACCATCAGCATCGACACCCCGCTGACCTTCGACCTCGTCGACACGCTCGCGGGCCGATCCGTCGGCGGCGCGACCTACCACATCGTGCATCCGGGTGGCCGTGCCTACGACCGCCCGCCGGTCAACGCGGTCGAGGCGGAGTCGCGCCGAAACGGTCGGTTCGAGGCGGCAGGGCACACCAGTGGCTCGGTCGACGTCGGACTGCTCCGGGAGCGCGTCGCCCGCATGGCCACCGACAGTGGGGTCCCGGCGATCCTCGATCTGCGTCGGGCACGTACAGTTCTTCGGTGACTGTTTCAGCGGGCGGCGGTGTGCCCGCGGTGTTCGACAGGTACCGATCCGACGGTTACACGCTGTTCGATCTCGGGCAGCTCAATTCGGGCGGTGCCGCACCTGCTGCCGCACGCAACCACTACGACGAAGTGCTCGATTCCGCGGGCGCTGTTCGTCCTGCCTGGGACGAGCTCGTCGCAGGCTACGCGCTGCGCGGCGACGACCGACTGCAGGCGTCGGCCGCGCGCCTGGCGTCGGCGGTCTCGGACGAAGGTGTCGTCTACAACCAGGTCGACGGCACCACGACGATCCCGCGGCCCTGGCTGCTCGACGCCGTCCCGCTGATCGTCGACGGCGTCGAATGGGCCGAGCTGGAGAAGGCGATCACCCAGCGGTCCATGCTGCTCGATCTCATCCTGCGTGACATCTACCGCGACCAGAAGACCATCAATGCGGGGCTGATACCTCCGGAGATGGTCTTCGGACATCCCGGCTACGTGCGCAAAGCCGCTCGGCTCGAGGTCGCGGGACCGCACGCGCTGTTCCTACACGCACTCGACCTCGGACGCCTATCCGACGGCTCGTTCGCCGTGTACGGCGACCGGACACAGGCGCCGTCTGGTGTCGGGTTCGCCATCGCCGACCGGCGACTGATCTCCCGGACGTTCCCGCAACTATTCCAGCGCTGCGCGCCACGCCCGATGGCGACGTTCGCGGGCACCCTCCGACTGGCGTTGACCGACTACGCCCCGCCGGGAGTCGACGACCCGACCGTCGCGGTGTTCAGCCCAGGCAGCATGTCGGAGACCTTCTTCGACCAGGCGTACCTGGCGTCCGTGCTGGGCTTCCCGCTGGTCGAGGGTGCCGACCTGACGGTGCGCGACGGCGCGGTCTACATGCGTTCGCTCGGCAAGTACAAGCGCGTCGACGTGCTGCTGCGCCGCGTCGACGCCTCCTTCTGTGACCCGCTCGACCTGCGGACCAACTCGCGTCTGGGCGTCGCGGGACTCGTCGAGGCCATCTCGCGTGGAAACATCACCGTCGTCAACACCCTCGGCAGTGGTGTGCTGGAGAATCCGGCATTGAACGCCGTCCTCCACAAGGTCGCGCCGATGCTCATCGACGAGGAACTCGCTCTCGGATCGGTGCCGACCTATTGGGCCGGCGACGATTCGGCACGGTCGAAGATCGTGTCGTCGCTCGACTCGCTCGTCCTCACGAACTTCCGTACCGGCGAGGAGTTCGTCGGTCCCGCAACGAATTCCGCGACCCGTGACGTATTGCGCTCACGGATCGACGCCGAGGCCTGGCAGTGGGTCGGCCGCGAGGTCGAGGCGTACTCGGTCGCGCCGAGCCTGACCGAGGCGGCGTTGCCCGCGCAGGGACGCGGCACTCTGCGTGCCGCACCCGTCTCCGTGCGCGCGTTCTCGGTCGCGCAGGGTCCCACCTACGCGGTGATGCCGGGCGGCCTCGGTTCGGTCCTGGCCGACGGAGTTGTCGGCGCATCGCTGGCATCGGTCGCCGCCAAGGACATCTGGGTGACCAATCCCGATGTGGGAGGACATGTTTCGCGGCGTACGGAGCTCCGCGGCGAACCCGACGACGAGGTCGCCATCATCGCGCGACCGGCGTCGACCGGCTACTCCGACATCGCGGCCGCCGCGAGCCCGCGCGTCCTCGCCGACATGTTCTGGTTCGGCCGGTACGGCGAGCGCACCGAGTCGGTCACGCGGCTGGCCAAGGTCGCGCGTGAGCGCTACCAGGACTTCCAGTACCGGCCGTGGATGTCGGGCACCGCTGCGGTGCCGCTGTTCTTGCACGCGGTCGCCGAGGTGACCGGAACCACCGGCCTTCTCGGTACGGGGGAGACCTTGCTCGACGACGATTCGTCACTCTCGTCGATCGAGCAGGTCAACACCGCGATCGTGAAGATCGCCGAACTGACCGTCAATCGGTACACGCAGGGCACCATCGCGCACTCGACCGAACGCCTCGTCGCCACCGCCAGGGCCGTCCGCGACCAGATGTCGACGAGTACGTGGATGGTGTTGACCCCGATGGAGCGCGCGCTGGAGGCGATGACACGCCAGATCGAGCGCGCCCGCGACGACGTCGGGGCGGGCACGGGGGTGTTCGGCGACGCAGCACTCGACCTCGGACCCGATCTGGCCCGTACGCACGAGCACATCCTGCACGGCGCTCTCGCGCTGTCCGGTCTGCAGGCCGAATCGATGGTGCACGACGCCGCCTGGCTGCTCATGGATCTCGGTAGGCGTATCGAGCGGGTGATCACGCTCGCCGACCTCACCCGCGCGCTGTTCGAGTACGAGCACCCGCTGGACATGGAACAGACCCTGTTGGAGTCGTACCTGAGCGCCACCGAGTCGTCGGTCATCTACCGTCGACGCAACCGTGGTCTCTACCGTGCCGAGGCCGTCGCCGAGCTGCTGATGTTCGACGAGACCAACCCGCGCGCGATGATCTACCAGCTCGCCAAGATGCACGACGATCTGACGTCGCTGCCCGAGGCGTTGCGCTCGGCTGCTGCTGAGCGCGCGGTCGAGGAGATGACAGCGGAATTGCGTCGCTGCGACCCGGCCGATCTGAGTAGCGTCGACGGATACGGCAAGCGCGCCGACCTCGTCGAACTGACAAGCACTCTGCGCGACCGCGCACGGGCGTTGTCCGATCTGCTCAACCGCACGCGGTTCGCTCCGCCTCGTACCGCGCAACCGATCTGGGGAGGTCAGCTGTGACGACACCCGACGAGACGCCCGCAACGCGCAAGTACCGCGTCTTCCACCGCACCTGCTACACCTACGACGACGAGGTGTCGTCGTCGTACGGCCGGTGCTATCTGACCCCGCGCGACCTCCCGTATCAGCGTGTCCGTGAAACCGAGACGGTGATCTCGCCCGAGCCTGCCGACCGGTCTGTCGGTGTGGACGTCTACGGCAACATCGACGCGTACTTCCATGTCCGCACCGCGCACCGGGCCCTGGAGGTGACCACGACGTCGATCGTCGAGGTCGACCCCATCGACCAAGGACTCGTGCACAGCGTCGCCGCACGGGCGCCGTGGGAGGACGCTCGACCGGCTGTCACGGGCGCTGTTCTCGTCGACGAGTTCGTTCTCGATCTCGACCCACCGGAGATCACGCCCGCGGTGCGCGACTACGCCGCAGCGGTCTTCACGCCGGGTCGTCCGCTCGTCGACGCGATCATCGACCTGACGTCGCGCATCTTCTCCGACTTCACCTACCGCTCCGGATCGACGGCGATCAGCACGCGCGTCGATACTGTGCTCGAACGTCGGATGGGCGTCTGTCAGGACTTCGCCCGCGTGGCCATCGCCTGCCTACGGTCGGTGGGACTCGCGGCGCGCTACGAGTCCGGCTACCTCGCGACCGACCCGCCCCCCGGTACCGAGCGCATCTTCGGCGCCGATGCCAGCCATGCGTGGGCCGCGGTCTGGTTGCCCGGTGATCGGTGGCTGGCCTTCGATCCGACGAACAACAAACTCGTCGACGAACGTCATGTCACCGTCGCGTGGGGTCGTGACTACGACGACGTCCCGCCGCTGCGTGGCGTGATCTACACCGACGCGTCGAAGAGCGAGATCGAGGTCTCGGTCGATGTCAGTCCCTTGTCAGAGGTGATTACGTGAGTGCTGCGCGAGGCAGCCGAGCGGGGCCGGGTCGGTCGAAAAGCCGTCGTCGCAACGAATTGTTGTCTTTTGCGACGCAAAAGGATCTCGCGAACGAAAACTGCAGGTCGAAGCCGTGCCGTGCAGTTCGCTCTTCAAGTCAGTCGCATAACCCGGTGACGCGTGTCGGCGCCGACGAGTAGGTTGGTTGGTGCCATGACGGTCATCACAGAAAGCCGCGTCACCAGCGTGGTGCGTGCCGCAGAAAACATGTTGTCCCGCAGAGCGGGGTCGCCGGTGGTTCTCGCCGATCCCGAGGATCTCGGAGGGAGCGGCCGAACCACAGTCGTCCGGGTACGCGTGGCGCAGAACCCACTGTCGATGGACCGCACCCTCGTCATCAAGGCGCTCCCGAGTCACGAGGACCCGCAGGCGTTTCACCGCGAGATCGCATCGTACAAATACGCGACGGCACTGCCGACGGAGTCACGGCCCGGTCCGCAACTGATTGCCTCCGACCCCGACAACCGGTTGATGGTGCTCTCCGACCTCGGCCGCGGGCACCCGTTGACGGTGCTGCTCGCCGACGCCGACGTGGTCGAGATGAGCCGCGCGGTGAGCGCGTGGGGCCAGGCGCTCGGCCGGATGCATGCCGCAACAGTCGGCGGAGAAGGCGACTTCGACGCCCTCGTGCGCCACGGTGCGGCGGGCACCGCGGGCAGGGACATCCTCCGCGACGAAGCGATCCGTGCGGTGTCCGCAGCATCGGCGCGGGTTGCCGACCTCGGGCTGACGCTTCCCGACGCCGTCGCCGAGGCGCTGACGTCGGCCTGCGCACTCTTCGACGAGGGTGATCACCGCGCGTTCAGTCCCTCCGACGTCGGCCCCGAGAACATCCTCCTCAACGACGACGGCGTGCAGTTCATGGATTACGAGTGGGGCGGATTCCGCGACGCCACACTCGACATCGCCTACGGGTTGGTCACCTTTGCCCCGCAACTCGGGCCGGCGGGCGTCGCCCACCGCCTCGACCTCGAGGTGTCGATGGTCGACGCCTGGCGCTCAGAAGTGGTGCCGATCTGGCCCGCCCTCGAGCGCGATCGCTACATGGCGCGCCAGTTGCTCACGGCTCGGCTGCTGTGGGTGTGGTTGTCGACGGTGTGGATGCTGCCCGATTCGTCGACCGACACCGTTCCGATGACGCACTACGCCCACGACTGGGCGCTGCACACCAACGATCCCCGCGTCCTCGTGGCACGCTGGTCCGATCTCGCCGCCGCGGCGACGAGCAACGCCGAGATCTCTGAGTTCGCAACCGAAGTGGGCCTCGCGCTGCAGCGTGCGTGGCTGGACTGACCGCAGTGGGGGGATTGTTCGACCCGCCGCCTCAGAGTTCGACGAGCGGCGCCACATCGCTGACATCACCGCCGTCACCATCCGCACCGCTGGCGGTGCGGATGCGTCCGCAGAGTCTCGACGACATCGTCGGCCAGCAACATCTCCTCGGCGCCGGGTCGCCATTGCGGCGTCTGATCAACGGGTCGGGCGCGGCGTCCGTGATGCTCTACGGCCCGCCGGGAACCGGAAAGACGACGATGGCGTCGCTCATCTCGAGCGCTGCGGGAGGTCGCTTCGAAGCGCTTTCCGCGTTGTCCGCGGGCGTGAAGGAGGTGCGCGCGGTCATCGAGGTCGCGCGGCGCCGACTGGCGGCGGGTGAGCAGACCGTCTTGTTCATCGACGAGGTCCACAGGTTCTCCAAGACCCAGCAGGATGCACTGCTCGACGCCGTCGAGAACCGCATCGTCCTCCTCGTCGCCGCGACCACCGAGAATCCGTCGTTCTCCGTCGTGTCGCCGCTATTGTCCAGATCGCTTGTGCTGCAGCTGCGTTCGCTCACCGACGACGACATTCGCACGGTGCTGCGCCGCGCGGTCGCCGACGAACGCGGACTCGGCGGCGCGGTCACCGTCACCGACGACGCATACGCCCACCTCGTGGCCGTCGCGGGCGGCGACGCGCGCAGAGCACTGACCGCACTCGAAGCCAGCGCCGACGCAGCGCTGCGCGAACCGGCACCCGGTGCCGAGGAGATCGGTGAGGAGGGGGTAGGCGAGATCCCCGAGATCGGTGTGTCCGACGTCGAGGCGGCCATCGACCGTGCGGCTGTGCGGTACGACCGCGACGGCGACCAGCACTACGACGTGACCAGCGCGTTCATCAAGTCGATCCGCGGGTCCGACGTCGACGCCGCGGTGCACTACCTCGCCCGGATGATCGCCGCGGGCGAAGATCCCAGATTCATCGCACGACGTCTGATGATCCACGCGAGCGAAGACATCGGGATGGCCGATCCGATGGCGTTGCAGACCGCTGTCGCCGCGGCGCAGGTGGTGGCTCTCGTGGGGATGCCGGAGGCCAAGCTGGCGCTCACGCAGGCGACGATCCACCTCGCGACCGCACCGAAGTCCGCGGGCGTCGTCAGCGCCATCGGCGCTGCGCTCGCCGACGTCGAAGCGGGCAAGGCCGGAGCGGTGCCGCCCGGATTGCGCGATGCCCACTACAGCGGCGCCAAGAAGCTGGGTAGCGGCGTCGGATATCAATACCCGCACAACGATCCCGACGGTGTTGTGCCGCAACAGTATCCACCCGACGAGCTCGTCGGCGTCGACTACTACGTGCCGACCGATCACGGTTTCGAGCGCGAGATCGGGCCGCGGGTGGCCAAACTGCGGTCGATCGTGCGACGGGCGACGCGCCGGTCCAAGAAGGCGTGACGCGACTCAGCGGTGGCGTGTTGCGAACGCCAGAACTGTTGCTGCCGCGGCCATTCCGGCGCCGACCCACACCGGCGACACCCAACCGAGTCCTGCACCGATCGTCAGTCCACCGAGGAACGTGCCGATCGCATTGCCCACGTTGAACGCGGCGATGTTCGCTGCCGACGCCATGGTCGGAGCATCGCCCGCGAAGTGCATGACACGCAGTTGCAGTGGCGGGCTCGTCGCGAAGCCCACGAGTCCCATGACGAAGAGCAGGATCGCGACGGCGACCGGCACGTGTGCAAGCAGTGCGTAGGCGACGAGGGTGAGGGTCAGCAGCACGGCCAGGATGCGCAGCGTGAGTGAGAGGTTGCGATCTGCGGCCCAGCCGCCCGCGACGTTGCCGACGCACAATCCGAGTCCGAAGATGATCAGCAGCCAGGCCACCGCGGACTCCGGATAGCCCGTCACATGCGTGACGAGGGGCTCGACGTAGATGAACGCGCCGAAGACTCCGCCGAAGAGCACCATTGTCAGGACGATCGAGATCAGCACCTGCGGGCGGAGCAGCACGCGGTAGGCCGATCCGCCGTTCGACGTCGGCGCGGGGCGTGACGGGACGAGTGCCACGATCCCGACCAGTGCGACAAGCCCGACGACGCTCACCATCCAGAACGCCGCACGCCAGCCGAAGTGTTGGCCCACAACGGTTCCGAAGGGAACCCCGATCACATTCGCCGCAGTCAAGCCGGTGAACATGACCGCTATGGCGCTGGCTCTGCGGTGCGGCGCCACGAGGTCGGCCGCCAGCACGGCGCCGATACCGAAGTAGCCGCCGTGGCACATCGCTGTGACCACGCGGCCGAGCAACGCCACGTCGAACGTCGGTGCGAGGGCGGTGAGCACGTTGCCGACGATGAACAGGCACAGCAGCACCACCAGCGCGCGTTTGGGTGGTCGCCTGCTGAGGAATGCGGTGACGGTGAAGGCTCCGACGGCGACGGCGAGCGCATATCCCCAGATCAACGCGCCCGCGGAGGGCACCGATACGCGCAGCGACTCGGCGACGTCGGACAGCAGTCCGGAGATGATGAACTCGGTCAGGCCGATGCCGAATCCGCCGACAGCCAGTGCGGTCAGGGCCGCTCGGGCGTGTGGTCTGGCGGTGGTCTTGTCCGGGGTGGAATCTGTTGCGGGCGTTGTCGTCTCGCTCATGGTGTTTCCTTCACGACGAAATGACGCGCGGTCGGGTGACCGGCGTGGGAAAAGGGCGAACGGGGTGGCGCGGGCTCAGCCCGAGAGAGTTGTGCTCGCGAGCAGACGTAGCGCGTCGTCGTGCGACGAACCGGGCGTGGCGTGCATGAGCATCAATCGATGCCCGTCCTCCTGGGGGAGATGCAGCATGTCGTAGGTGAGGTCGAGCTCGCCGACGATGGGATGTCGGAAGCGTTTGGTGCCGCTCGAACAGGATTCGACGGGGTGCTGCGCCCAGATGCGAGCGAAATCGGCGCTGCTGGAGGCGAGGTCCGAGACGAGATCGGCGATGTCGTCGTTGGCGCCGTTGGCGTTCACGTGTCCGGTGACCAGCGGCCCCGTGACGTATCTCAGCGAGGCGACTGCCAGTCGTGCCTCGAACTCCCAGTCACGGTGCAGCGCACGCGTGGCCGGGTCGGTGAACAGCATCGACACCTTGTTCGGTGGTGTGTCGGACGTCGGGGCCGCAGGGTCGAGGTGACTTGCCAGCACCGCGTGGCCAAGGCGGTTCCACCCGACGATGTCCTGCACGGGCGACAGTGCGATCGCCGCGACGTCGGGCATCGCGTCGAGCAACGTCGCGAGACCGGGACGCATCCGCGACCGGACGGGCCGGGGCGTCGCCGAGCCCGCGAGGTGATAGAGATGTGCGCGCTCGACCTCGTCGAGGCGCAGCGCGCGTGCCAACGCGTCGATCACCTGCGTCGACGGATTCGACGCCGCGCCCTGTTCGAGGCGGGTGTAATAGGTGAGCGAGACACCTGCGAGTTCTGCGAGTTCTTCGCGACGCAGCCCCGGTACCCGCCGGAGACCCGTCGTGACGACGCCGAGGTCGGCGGGTACGAGCGCGGCGCGGCGGCTGCGCAGGAAGTCGGCGAGTTGCTCGGCGGCGGTGGATGCGTTGGTCACCGATCCATGGTCGCGCGATCGGCCGCGGCGTGCCTGTCCCTGTCGGTGACAGTCGACCAGACGGCCACAACACCGCTGTCCAGCACGGCCTTCTCGTGCTGCTGACGACGCAATTCAGGTGTCCTCGTCGCGCGGCGGTAGGCTGGTATGTCGCAGATCGTCGGATTCGCGCACGCCCCGAGTCAGTCCGACGCAGACCTTCCAGACGCACCACGACGACCGAGGACGAGAACCCAGTGCAGACGCATGAGATCCGGCAGCGATTCCTTGATCACTTCATCAAGGCCGGACACACCGAGGTGCCCAGTGCCTCACTGATCCTCGACGATCCCAACCTGCTGTTCGTCAACGCCGGCATGGTGCCGTTCAAGCCCTACTTCCTCGGTGAGCAGACCCCGCCGTTCGACCGCGCCACCAGCGTGCAGAAGTGTGTCCGCACACTCGACATCGAAGAGGTGGGCATCACCACCCGCCACAACACCTTCTTCCAGATGGCGGGCAACTTCTCGTTCGGCGACTACTTCAAGCGCGAGGCCATCCGCTTCGCGTGGGATCTGCTCACCTCGTCGGTGGACGACGGCGGATACGGCATCGACCCGCAGAAGCTGTGGCCGACGGTCTACCTCGACGACGACGAGGCATTCGCGATCTGGCGTGACGAGATCGGTGTTCCCGCAGAGCGCATCCAGCGGCGCGGGATGAAGGACAACTACTGGTCGATGGGCGTGCCCGGCCCGTGCGGTCCGTGCTCGGAGATCTTCTACGACCGTGGCCCCGACTACGGCGTCGAAGGCGGACCCGAAGCCGACGAGGATCGCTACATCGAGATCTGGAATCTCGTGTTCATGCAGAACGAGCGAGGCCCCGGCGGAGCCAAGGAAAATTACGAGATCCTCGGCCCGCTGCCGAAGAAGAACATCGACACCGGCATGGGTGTCGAGCGCGTGGCCTGCCTGCTGCAGGGCGTCGACAACGTCTACGAGACCGACCTGCTCAAGCCGCTGATCGACCTTGCGTCGGAGCTGACCGGTCGGGGCTACGGGGCGGGCAATCACGACGACGACGTGAGGTTCCGCGTCATCGCCGACCACGCCCGCACCGCGGTGATGCTCATCGGCGACGGCGTGCTCCCCGGCAACGACGGACGCGGCTACGTGCTGCGGCGCCTGTTGCGCCGTGTGGTGCGCTCCATGCGGTTGCTCGGCGATGCCAAGCCGACGATGGAGATCATCGTGAACACGGTGATCGACGTCATGTCGCCGTCCTATCCCGAACTCGCCGAGCAGCGCGCCCACATCGTCTCGGTCGCCGTCGGGGAGGAGACGTCCTTCGCGAAGACGCTCGAGGCAGGCTCCAAGCTGTTCGCCGACGCCGCACAGGCCACCAAGGCCGCACACAAGAAGACGATCAGCGGCAACGACGCCTTCACCCTGCACGACACCTACGGATTCCCGATCGATCTGACGCTCGAGATGGCCGCGGAAGCGGGCCTCGACGTCGACCAGCAGGGATTCACCGAACTGATGGCGGAGCAGAAGCAGCGCGCGAAGGACGACGCGGTCGCCCGCAAGACCGGGCACACCGACGCCGCTGTGTACCGCGAGTTCCTCGACCGCGGTCCCACGGAGTTCACCGGCTTCGACGAACTGGTGTCGGAGGCGCGAGTGCTCGGCCTCATCACCGACGGCACGCGTGTGCGGTCGGCGGGGCCGGGGGAGCAGACCACGGTGGTCCTCGACCGCACCCCGTTGTACGCGGAGTCGGGCGGCCAGATGGCCGACGTCGGCACCATCACCACCAGCGACGGCACCCGCCTCACCGTCAGCGACGTGCAGAAGGTCGGCAAGTCGGTGTGGCTACACAAGGCCACTGTCGACGCCGGTGAGATCCACGACGGCGACGAGGTCATCGCTTCCGTCGATCAGTCGTGGAGACACGGTGCGACACAAGGGCATTCGGGTACGCACATGGTGCATGCCGCGCTGCGCGAGGTGCTCGGCCCCAGTGCGACACAGGCCGGATCGCTCAACCGGCCCGGCTACCTCCGATTCGACTTCCACTCCGGCTCGGCGCTGAGCGAGGATCAGCGACAGCAGATCGAGGAGATCTCGAACGCCGCCGTCGAATCCAATTACCCGGTGCACACCTTCGAGACCGGCCTGAGTGAGGCGAAGGCGATGGGCGCGATGGCGCTCTTCGGCGAGAACTACGGCGACGTCGTCCGCGTCGTCGAGATCGGCGGTCCCTTCTCGATGGAGCTCTGCGGCGGAACGCATGTGGCGTCGTCGGCGCAGATCGGGCCGGTCACGCTGATCGGCGAATCCTCCGTCGGATCGGGTGTGCGGCGCGTCGAGGCATACGTCGGAATGGACTCGTTCCGCTACCTGTCCAAGGAGCGTGCGTTGCTCGCGGGACTGGCCTCGTCGCTCAAGGTCCCGTCCGCTGAGGTCCCCGGTCGCGTCGAGCAACTCGTCACCCGCCTGCGCGACGCGGAGAAGCAGCTCGAGAAGGTTCGCGCCGATGCCGCTCGCTCGGCGGCCGGAGGTCTGCTCGATTCCGCCGACACCGTCGGCTCGACACTCGTGGTCGGTGGGGTGGTCCCGGGAGTCGGGGCGAACGACCTACGCGGCATCGCGACCGATCTGCGAGGCCGTGTCGGTGATCGGCAGGCCGTGATCGCGTTGTTCTCGACGACGGGTGAGGGTGACGAGACCAAGGTTCCGTTCGTCATCGCCACCACCGATGCCGCACGAGGCGCAGGCATCAAAGCGGGCGATCTGGTCAAGGAGATCGCGCCACTCGTGGGCGGACGCGGCGGCGGCAAACCCGACCTCGCGCAGGGATCGGGGACCGACGCCGCGGGGATCGACGCGGCGCGGACCCGCATTCGGGAGATCGTCGGCCGATGAGTCTGACTCGGGGGCGTCGTCTCGGCGTCGACGTGGGGAGCGTGCGGATCGGGGTCGCCGTGAGCGATCCCGACGGCATCCTCGCGACACCCGTCGAGACGGTCGCCGGAGCCGATGTCGACGCCGCTGTGGCGCGACTGCGCGCGCTGGTCGAGGAGTACGAAGCCGTCGAGGTGATCGTCGGGTTACCCAAGACGCTGCGCAACACGGACGGTCCGGCAGCCGAGAAGGCGCGCGCCTTCGGGGCCCGACTCGCCGAAGAACTTGAGGGGATTTCAGTCGTGTTTTCTGACGAACGACTCACCACCGTAGCTGCGCAGCAGGCGCTGCACGCCAGTGGACGCAGCGTCAAGGCGTCGCGTGGGGTGATTGATCAGGCGGCGGCGGTCGCTATTCTTCAGGGGTGGCTGGATTCGCGACGATGAGTGGTTCAACGCTGTCCACGGACCATCTCGCCGTGCGAGCCGTTCGATGTGAGGGAGGGGACGTTCGGTGACCGACGAACGGCATCGGAATCGTCATCGTGAAGCCTCTGATCACCCTACCGAAGGACTCGATCTCGAGCGACTGCGGTACTTCACCCAACCGGCCGATGGCAAGCCGCACAATCGACATCGGCGTCGGCGTACCGGCACCACCGGACAGATACCGGTAGTCCGAACCGACACCCCGAGATCCGAACGACCGCGACCCGACGGCGCGCAGGCGCCACAGCCGACGCGGAACGTCGCAGAGGGTCGTGCTCCGCGTCCGGTGCAGCGTGCGCCACAGGCCCCCGCCACGTCGCCGCGGCCGGCTGATCGGCCAGTCCGCCGTCCGGAACCGGTCTCCGACGTCGAGCCGGTGGACACCTTCCACATGGCCGCACCGCGTCGCGCCCGCCCGCAACGGATCGCGCCGACACCTCCCGTCGACAAGCAACTCGACACCGCACCGGTCGAGCCGACTCCGGTCGAAGCCCCGGTGGCGTCGAGGGCGTCGGTTTCACAGGACTCATACGATGCGCGCGACTACCAGAGCGCAGGCGTCGCACTCGAGTCGATCGAGACCGACGAGTCGTACGACTCGATAGACCACGACCAGCCGATCTCGCCGACGCGCAGGGGGAGGGTTCGCGCCCACACTCCCGAATCGCGACGCAGGCGACGTAAGCGACGAACCGTGCTCGCAGCGGTCATCGCCATCATGCTGATCGCGGTGGTCGGGGTCGGCTACTACGGATTGCGTGCGGCGGGCATGCTCGACTCGCGCAAGGACTACACCAACGCCGCGGGTACCGGCGACGTGATCGTCGACATTCCGCAAAACTCCACGCTGAAGGATTTCGGGCGAATCCTCGCAGACGACAACGTCGTCGGCAGTCAGCGCGCATTCATCAATGCTGCTGATGGACAAGCGATTTCGGGCGGCTACTACAAGCTGCGCACCGAGATTCCCGCGTCGACAGCAGTGCAGATGCTGACAGATGGGACGACGCACCGGGTCGGTCGGGTCGTGGTTCCGGAGGGTCTGCAGCTCGACACGAAGAAGGGTGCCGACGGCAAGACGACGCCCGGCATCTTCCAGATGATCTCCGACGCCACATCCGTCACCGTCAACGGACAGAAGGTCGGGGTATCGGTCGACGACCTGCAGAAGGCAGCAGCAGGCACCTCCGCGCAGGAACTCGGTGTTCCCGATTGGGCGGTGGCCGACGTCGAGAAACTCAATGGTGATCACCGGCGGATCGAGGGGCTGATCGCTCCCGGAACGTGGGAGACGATCGACCCGCACATGTCGGCAACACAGATCCTGCAGCAGTTGATCTCGCAGAGTGCGCAGCGTTTCGCGCAGTGGGGCCTGAGCGATCAGGGTTCCAACGACTCGGGTCTGACGCCGTACCAGACCTTGGTGTCGGCGTCTGTTGTCGAGCGCGAGGTCGCCAAGCCCGACGACTACGCCAAGGTCGCGCGGGTGATCCTCAATCGCCTCGACAAAGACCAGCGTCTCGAGATGGATTCGACCGCCAACTACACCGCGACGGTGACCAACATCGACCTCGACGGTGAGGCGTACAAGTCGGACAACGCGTGGAACACCTATCAGATGAAGGGGCTCCCTGCGACGCCGATCGGAGCGGTCGGCGAGCGTGCGCTCGAGGCGACCGAGCATCCGGAGGACGGCAACTGGCTCTACTTCGTCACCGTCGACCGCGAGGGTACGACGCTGTTCGCCGACACCTTCGATCAGCACAAACGCAATCGTGAGCAGGCGTGCAACAACAAGCTCCTGACCACCGGGTGTAGTTGAGTCGATGGATCTGACACCTCCGCCGCGGCGCGCTCCCGTCGGTGGCGCGGTCGGGCGCCGCGCTGCGGTCCTCGGCTCGCCCGTCTCGCATTCGCGCTCACCCGACCTGCATCTCGCGGCCTACCGGTCGCTGGGCCTCGACGACTGGACCTACGAGCGGATCGAATGCGACGAGCGTCGGCTTCCCGACCTGGTGGGCGAGCTCTCACCTGAATGGGTGGGTCTGTCGGTCACCATGCCCGGCAAGCGTGTCGCACTCGAGGTCGCGGACGAACGCACCGAGCGGGCAGTCCTCGTGGGTTCGGCGAACACCCTGGTGCGCACCGAGACCGGTTGGCGCGCCGACTGCACCGACATCGACGGCATGATCGGTGCCCTGCGGGAGGTCGACGTCGCGGCGTCGCAGCACCCGTACGCGGTGCTCGTCGGGGCAGGCGGAACCGCGCTACCGAGCGTTGCCGCCCTCGCAGAGGCCGGGTTCGGTGAACTGACGGTGGTCGCGCGCGACGAGACACGCGCGTCCGACGTGGTCGACCTCGCGCAGCGACTCGATCTCGACGTGCGCTTCCTCCCGTTTCGCCAGTCCCGAGAACTCCTCGACGCGAGCGCGGACGCGGGCGTCGTCGTATCGACGGTCCCCGCCGCGGCGGTCGAACCGATCATCGACTCGCTCACGCACACACGCGCGCTCGTCGACGTGATCTACAACCCGTGGCCGACGCCGCTTGCCGACGCCGTGTCGGCGAGCGGGGGGCGCGTTGTCGGGGGTCTGGTGATGTTGCTGAATCAGGCCTACAGCCAGGTGGAGCAGTTCACAGGACGTGTCGCACCGCGTGAGGCGATGGCCGCGGCGCTCGACTGATCCCTCCCCAGACCCTGTTCTGTCCCCAGACACAGCCCTGTCCACAGGTTCGCCGCACATGTCGGCCGCGGGGCGTCGGATCGCGCCGCGTCGCCGAGACTGTCGTGCATGGAACTCGTCGGCTGCGTGGTTGCGCTGTGGCTGGTCGCGCTCGCCGACATCGACCGTCGCACCTCGCGGCTGCCGACCGTGCTGCTGTGGCCAGGTCTCGTCGCAGTCGGGGTTTCGTGCTGCGTGCGGCCGTCCATCGCGCTCGCAGCGGTCGCTGCCGCAGGTCCCTATCTCGTGGGGTGGCTGGCCGGTCTCTGCGGTGGTGGCGACGTGAAGTTGGCGCTCGTGCTCGGCGGCATGCTCGCCGACCCGGCGTCGGCGTTGCTGATGGTGCTTGCCGCTCAGGTACTCGGGCTGCTGACGCGACGAGGGCGGCAGCGCTGGCCGCACGGGCCGCCGATGATCGCCTCGGGTGCGACGCTGTTCGTGGCCGGCTCGGGATGAGAAGACGTGGTTGGGGTGTCGCCGCCGTCACATGGAACAATTGATCCTTGTGTTGCGCTGGATAACCGCCGGAGAGTCTCATGGCCCGGCCCTTGTTGCCATTGTCGAAGGCATGGTCGCCGGGGTGGAGATCACCTCGACCGACATCGCCGAACAACTCGCACGCCGCAGGCTCGGCTACGGGCGTGGTGCGCGCATGAAGTTCGAGGCCGACAAGGTGAGTGTGCTCGGAGGTGTGCGGCACGGGCTGACGCTCGGAGGGCCGGTGGCGATCGAGATCGCCAACAGCGAGTGGCCCAAGTGGGAGACCGTGATGGCCGCCGATCCCGTCGACCCCGCAGAGCTAGAGGGCAGCGCGCGCAACGCCGCGCTGACCCGACCCCGGCCGGGTCACGCCGACTACTCCGGCATGCTCAAGTACGGATTCGACGACGCTCGTCCGGTGCTCGAGCGCGCGAGCGCCCGCGAGACCGCTGCGCGCGTCGCGGCAGGTACCGTCGCGCGCAACTTCCTGCGCCAGGTTTTCGGGATCGAGGTGATCTCGCACGTGATCTCGATCGGTGGCAGCACCCCGTATGTCGGTCCGCCGCCGACGATTTCGGACCTCACGGCGATCGACGAGAGCCCGGTGCGTGCCTTCGACAAGGCCGCCGAGGAATCGATGATCGCCGAGATCGAGACCGCGAAGAAAGAGGGCGACACACTCGGCGGCGTCGTCGAGATCGTCGCGACCGGTGTCCCTGTCGGGCTCGGTTCTCATGTCAGCGGCGAGACCCGTCTCGATTCGCGGCTGGCGGGCGCGCTGATGGGCATCCAAGCCATCAAGGGTGTCGAGGTCGGCGACGGCTTCGAGACCGCACGTCGTCGTGGCAGCGCCGCGCACGACGAGATGGTGCCCGGGCCCGACGGAGTACTCCGGTCGACCAACCGCGCAGGCGGCCTCGAGGGCGGCATGACCAACGGCGAGGACATCCGCGTTCGCGTCGCCATGAAGCCTATTTCCACGGTGCCGCGCGCACTCTCGACCATCGACATGGCGACCGGTGAGCAGGCGCAGGCCATTCACCAGCGTTCCGACGTCGTCGCTGTGCCCGCGGCGGGTGTCGTCGCCGAGTCGATGGTCGCGCTCGTCGTCGCGCAGGCTGCTCTCGAGAAGTTCGGTGGCGATTCGGCGACCGAGACCTCCGACAACCTGGCCGGATACCTCAAGCGCGTCGCGCAGCGCGGAGCGCGGTCGTGAACACTCCTGCGGCAGCGGGCGTGACATCGACGAACAAGCCCGCGGCCGTACTCGTCGGGTTCATGGGGGCGGGTAAATCGACCGTCGGCCGGTTGCTCGCCGACAGGCTCGGCGTCGACTTCATCGACACCGACCACGAGATCGTGCGACGAACCGGCCGCTCCATCCCGGACATCTTCGTCGCCGATGGCCCCGAGAAGTTCAGGGAACTCGAAGCCGACGTCGTCGCCGATGTACTCGCGACGCACGGCGGCATCGTCGCCCTCGGCGGGGGTGCGGTCACCACCGCGGACGTGCGTGCGGCCCTCGATACGCATCGTGTCTTCTACCTGCGCGTCAGCGCGGAGTCGGGATTCGCCAGGGTCCGCGAGTCGGATCGCCCGCTCCTGGCCTCAGACGATCCGGCAGAGCGCTACCGCTCTCTGCTCGCAGAACGCGAGGACACGTACTCGGCGGTGGCGGGCGTCGAGGTCGACGCGCACGGCGACCCCGACGCCGTCGCCGATCTGATCATTCTGGCGTTGGCCGACGAACTGACAGCAGGGAGAACCTCATGACCGAGCCGATCTCTATCAGAGTCGACGGTGCGTCGCCCTACGACGTCGTCATCGGGCGCGGCCTCCTCGACGAGGTCGCGCAGGCCGCCGCAGGCGCCGACCGGATCGCTGTGCTGTACCAGCCGACGCTCGCGCAGACGGCAGAGCAGGTGCGAGAGTTCTTGGCGGACAAGGGTTTCGATGCGCATCGCGTGGAGATCCCCGATGCGGAGGCGGGTAAAGACCTGTCGGTGGCCGCATTCTGCTGGGACGTCTTCGGGCGAATCGGCCTCAAGCGCAACGACAAGGTCATCGCGCTCGGCGGGGGAGCGGCAACCGATCTCGCCGGTTTCGTTGCCGCCACCTGGATGCGCGGAATCGGTGTAATCCACGTTCCGACGACGCTGCTCGCTATGGTCGACGCCGCGGTCGGTGGCAAAACCGGCATCAACACCGACGCGGGTAAAAATCTCGTCGGCTCGTTCCACGAACCCGACACCGTGCTCATCGACATCGCCACGTTGGAGACGGTGCCGCGCAACGAGATCATCGCGGGCCTCGCCGAGGTCATCAAGACCGGATTCATCGCCGATCCCACCATCCTCGACATCATCGAGGCCGATCCCGCCGCTGCCACCGACCCGACCGGTCCGGTGCTACCGGAGCTGATCCGACGTTCGGTCCAGGTGAAGGCAGACGTCGTCTCGGCCGACCTCAAAGAGTCGTCACTGCGCGAGATCTTGAACTACGGACACACGATGGGGCACGCGATCGAGCGTCGCGAACGCTACCGGTGGCGTCACGGTGCCGCCGTGGCTGTCGGACTTGTCTATGTCGCCGAATTGGCGCGGCTCGCAGGACGACTCGACGACGAGACGGCCGATCGCCATCGGAGCATCCTCGAACTCGTCGGCTTGCCGACCACCTACGACGCCGACGCATTTCCCGATCTGTTGGACGGGATGTCGGGCGACAAGAAGAACCGGTCGGGTGTCCTGCGGTTCGTCGTACTCGACGGGCTGGCCAAGCCGGGCAGGCTCGAGGGTCCCGATCCGAGCCTGCTGGTCGCGGCCTACTCGGCTATCGCGTCGGAGCGTCCGACTGCGGGCACCACACTGCTCTGATCTCGCGGATACCGATCAGGCCGGATCGGCGCCCGAGTTCGCGACTCTGCGGTCGTCGGTGCGCTCGATGACGGCGGTGTCGTCGTCGCGGTCGGAAGTCTCGCGGTTGGATTCGTCGTCGAGACGTCGTTGCTCTTTGCGCTGGTCACGCCGGGTGAGCCAGCGGCCGATGGACGCGCCGAAGAACGCCGGGAAGAAGATGAGAAGCGCGATGAACGAGCCGCCGGCGATGATCTCGATGAAGAAGCTCGACTCGCTGATTCCCTGAACACCGATGGTGCCGAGAATCCAGCAGATCAGGCACGAGAACAGGCCCGCGAAGACGCCGGCCTTGAGCCAACGGATCGTGAGGTCGTCGTAGTCGTCGGGGTCGGGGTGTGCCCGGGCGTCGCGGATACCGTCGAAACCGCCCCATACCAGCGCAATGAAGACAACCGCAGCGACCGCGATGGTCTTCCATGCCGTCGAGTGAAGTGGTGATTGAACGACTGCGATACCGAGGAGAATACGAGCGACGACGTGGACCGCGGTCATGACGACACCGCGCAGCAACCAGGACACCATGGCCGACAGCATACTCATGGGTAGCGTGATCTCGAACACGCGGGAGTGGAGTGGCGTGGTTCGCCACCCCACTCCCGCGCGGGAAATCGTTGCGATGTCAGGCCGCGAGCGCCGTGGCGCTGCGGGGTGTCGCCGTCACCGGCGCGGCTCCGAGGTCGTCGGTCGCGACATCCTTGGTCTCGCGGGCGGTGAGCGCGGCCGCAGCCGCGATCAGGCAGATGGCCGCGGTGAAGATGCTGATCACCACCCAGCCGCCGTCTCCGACGCCTCCCAGTGCGGTCACGATCGACGGCGCGAAGCCCGCCATGAGGAATCCGAGCTGCGTACCGATGGCGAGGCCGGAGAAGCGGACCCGGGTGGAGAACATCTCGCCGTAGAAGGCGGGCCACACGGCGTTGGCAGCTGCGTAGCCGAACGAGAAGGTGAGCACGGCGAGCACGAAGGTCAGCAGGTGATTGCCCTGACTCATCGAGAGCATGTAGAAGGGCATCAGGATGGCCGACGTGAGCGCGCCGTAGATGAAGACGGGCTTGCGTCCGATGCGGTCGGCGAGGGCACCGAAGAGCGGCTGGGTGATCAACGCGCCGATATTGGCGACGACCACGAGCCACAGGGTGAGCCCGGCGTCGAGCCCGACGTGCTTGCCGTAGGCGAGAGCGAGATTGGCGAAAACCGTCGAGACCGCTGCGATGAAGGCGCACAACACGACTCGCGCTACATCACGCCAGTGGTCGCGCATCAGGGGTACCAGTGGCATGCGTGCGATGTCGCCGGATTCGCGGGCCTCGGTGAATTGCGGTGTCTCGTGCAGTCGACGTCGGATGAAGAAGGCGACGAGAACGACGACGGCCGACAGCCAGAACGGAACACGCCAGCCCCACGAATACTTCGCGTCGTCGGGAAGTGCCATGAAGGGGATCAGCACGAGCGAGGCCAGGATGAGTCCGCCCTGGGTTCCGGTCAGCGTCCAGGACGTGAAGAACGCACGACGGTGGTCGGGCGCGTGCTCGAGTGCCAACGAGCTGGCGCCTGCCTGTTCACCTGCTGCGGAGAACCCCTGGAGCAGACGACAGATCACGAGCAGGGTTGGCGCGAGCCAACCGATCTGATCGAAGGTCGGCAGACACCCGATGACGAACGTCGACACGCCCATCAGCAAGAGTGTGAACATCAGTACGCGCTGGCGACCGATGCGATCACCGAAATGGCCGAGGATCAACGCTCCGATCGGGCGCGCGATGTAGGCGACACCGAACGTGGCGAACGACATCACGAGCGCCGCGTTGTCGTCCGACGGGAAGAACACGTGCGGGAAGATCAGCGCTGCGGCGGAGCCGAAGAGGAAGAAGTCGTAGTACTCGACCGCACTGCCCATGAAACCCGCGAGTGCGGCGTGTCGTGGTGTGCGTTTCCCGACGGCTCCGGTGCCGTCGGATTCGGTGGTGGTCATGTTGGGTACTCCTCTGGTGCGATTGTGCCTGGTGGCAGGGCGGTCAGGACGCGTTTGCGACGAGTTGGCGGAAGTGACGGGTCATTCGATCGGCATCCGGGTTCAGCCCGGTGATCAGCGCGAATGCGTCGACGGCCTGGTAGACGGCCATGTGGCCTCCGTCGAGGGTTGGTGCACCCACCGCACGCGCGGCCTGCAGCAGCGCGGTGTCGAGGGGGCGGTAGACGATGTCGGCGACCCAGAGGTCGGGCCGCAGCAGCGCGGCGTCGAACGCGATGCCGGGATGCTCGGCCATTCCGGTCGGCGTCGCGTGGACGACGCCGGAACTCTCCGGAAGCAGTGCGGGGAGCTTGTCGAACGCCGCGGCGTCGACACTCGGTAGTGGGTGGCGGGTGGCGAGGTCGTGTGCGAGGGCTCCGGCACGGTCGACGTCGAGGTCGACGACGGTGAGATGGGCGGCACCGAGCCGAAGTAGCGCGTCCGCGACCGCCGTTCCCGCGCCGCCCGCGCCGACCAGTACGACGTCGGCGAGGTCGGCGTCGGGCAGACCCTCGGTGAAGCCGTGCGCGAATCCCGTTGTGTCGGTGTTGTATCCGACGTCGCCGTCGTCGGTGAACAGGACGGTGTTCACCGCGCCGAGCGTGGCCGCGACGGGATCGACATGGTCGAGATGCGCCATGACCAACTGCTTGCACGGATGGGTGACGTTGACCGCGTCGAATCCGAGCGCGCGGGCCCAGGACAGCACCTCGCCGATGCGATCGGGGGAGATGTCCGCCGCGGCAAGGTCGATCGGCCGGTAGCTGTAGTCGAGGCCGAACGCGCGGCCCTCGGCCATGTGCATCGCCGGGGTCAACGACGGTCCGACGCCAGTGCCGATGAGTCCGACCAGATAGCTGGTCTCGGAAGGTTCCATGAGCTGCTCCGTAATGTACGAACTAGTACGTTCGCAATCGAGTAGAGCACTGTGCGCTGCGTCTCGTCAACAGTTTCGTGTGATTGGAATCGCACAAGAAGACGCAGAGGATCCTGACGGGCCTCGCTCGAGGAAGTGGGTTCAGGCGGTGGTCGTGAGCCATCCGACGACGACGTCGCCGATCATTCTGCGCAGGTGAGCGCGGTGCGACGTCTCGGTCAGATCGACGTCGAAGAGGTAGCCGAACGTGTAGCGATTGGCCACCTGGAACACGCAGTACGAGCTGATCACCAGGTGGACATCGAGTGCACTGACGTCGGTCCGGAACAGGCCGGCTGCACGACCGTCGGCGAGTATTTCGTCGAGGAGCGACGTCGCGGGTGCGCTCAACTGCGGGAGATCGGTGAGTCTCCGGATGAAGTCACCGCGATGGATGTTCTCGATCGAGACCAGGCGGATGAAGTCGTCGTTGTCGATGTGATGGTCGAAGGTGACTTCGGCGAGTCGTCGGATCGCCTCGATCGGATCGGCGTGGTCGACGCGCAGCTTCTGTTCCGCCTGACGGATTCCTCGGTACGCCCGGTCCAGAACCGCCAGGTAGAGGCCCTCTTTGCCGCCGAAGTAGTAGTAGATCATCCGTTTGGTGGTGCGCGTGCGTTCGGCGATCTCGTCTACGCGGGCGCCCGAGTATCCCGACTCGGCGAAGACCTCGGTGGCAACGTCGAGCAGTTCTGCACGTGTGCGCTCGGGATCGCGCTGGAGTTCGGATTTCGGCTTGGCGGCCACGGTGGGAGCTTACTTGCGAGGCGTCTGTCCGTGACGAACCATTGCCACCGCAATGTACCAATTGGTACATTGATGTGATGAAGACCTCGATTGCGACCGTCTCGGTGTCTGGCTCACTCGTCGAGAAACTGCACGCGTGCGCCGACGCGGGGTTCGACGGCGTGGAGATCTTCGAGCCCGATCTGATCGCCGCAGACCAGTCCCCGGAGGAGATTCGAGCTCTCGCACACAGGCTCGGGCTGGCGCTGTACCTATATCAGCCGCTACGCGACATCGAAGGTGTCAGCGAGGCGAGATTCGCCGACAATCTGCGACGCGCGGACGCGACATTCGCCACGGCTGCGCGACTGGGTATCGACACGGTCCTCGTGTGCAGCAATGTCGCCACCGCAACGATCGACGACGACGCGGTGTCCGCCGATCAGCTCCGACGCGTCGGCGATCTCGCGGCCGGACACGGCCTTCGCATCGCCTTCGAAGCCCTCGCCTGGGGACGGTTCGTCGACGACTACCGGCGTTCATGGCGCATCGTCGAGCTCGCCGACCATCCGGCAGTCGGCCTGTGTCTCGACAGTTTTCACGTGCTCTCGCGCGGGCACGATCCGTCGGCGATCCGAGCGATCCCGGGGGAGAAGATCTTCTTTCTCCAACTCGCCGACGCCCCGGCACTGTCCATGGACGTGTTGTCGTGGAGTCGGCACCATCGCTTGTTCCCTGGCGAAGGCGCGTTCGATCTCGAGGACTTCGTCGGTCATGTCCTGGCTGCCGGATACACCGGCCCGCTGTCGTTGGAGGTCTTCAATGACACGTTCCGACAGACCGACCCCGTACCGACGGCGGCGCACGCGCATCGGTCGCTGCTGTGGTTGCAGGATCGGCTCGACCTGATCGACATCCCGGATCCCAAGCCCCCGACAGGATTCGACTTCGTCGAGATCAAATCCGAGGACACCCGCGAGGTCGAGGCCATGTTGCACCAGCTTGGCTTCGTCGGCCGCGGCCGACATCGGAGCAAGCCGGTCACGTTGTGGACGGCGGGTCAGGCGCGGGTGGTTCTCAACGAGCAACAGGCGCGTGACGAGTCGCCGCACATCGCGGCCATCGGACTCCAGGTATCCGACCCGGACGCGGTGAGCAGACGCGCTTCGATCCTCGGTGCGCCTGCGGTCAATCGGCGCACGCACGCGTCGGAGCACGCGTTCGGCACGACGATCGTGCCGGGCGGCACCGAGGTCTTCTGGACGGGCGCGACCGCCGACTCGCCCCGCTGGGTCGACGAGTTCGACGACGGACTGCCGACAACAAGCACGACGATTCGCGCGATCGACCACGTCAACCTCACCCAGCAGTGGGAGACCGCCGACGACGCACGGCTCTTCCTGATGAGCGTGTTCGGTCTCGACGCCGACGACCCCGTCGAAGTGCCAGGACCGCGCGGGTTGATCCGCAGCCAGGTGTTGCGCTCTGCGGACGGTGCCGTCCGGGTTCCGCTCAACGTCGCACCGCACGTCCTCGACTCCGAGGCGATCGCGCAGCACGTCGCGTTTGCCTGTGATGACGTGCTCGGACTCGCGCGTCGCGCACACGACGCCGGCCTGCAGTTCCTGCGTGTCCCGGACAACTACTACGACTACGTCCGCGGACGCTTCGGTATTGACGAGGATCTGCTGGCGCAACTGCGCGAGCTCGGCGTGCTCTACGACCGCAGCTCTGATCCGGCCGGCGGCTACCTGCTGCACTTCTACACCCGCACGGTGGGCCGAGTCTTCTTCGAATTCGTCCAACGGTTCGACGCCTACGACGGATACGGCATCGACAACGCACCCGTGCGGCTCGCCGCACAGCAGTGACACCGCGGCTCGCCGCGCAGCAGTGACGCCGCGGCCCTCCGAGTAGCGTGAGTGGCATGCTCACAGCTCCGTTGCCCGATGAATTCGCGCGTCGTCGCGAGCGTTTTCGTGCACTGATCTCGACCGGCCCCGAACCCGTCGACGTCTTCGTGGTCTCCGATCTCACCAACATCCGCTACCTGAGCGGGTTCACGGGCTCGAACGCCGCGCTGTCGATCTCCGCCGCGGGCAGTGACGGCGACCGGATCTGCACGGATGGGCGCTACATCACGCAAGTCGCCGAGCAATCGGGCGACCTCGTCGCCGTCATCGCGCGCAACTGCACCGAAGAGCTCGTCGGAGCCGCGCTCGTATCGGGGGCGTCGCGGGTCGGCTTCGAGTCGGACATCCTCACCGTTGCGACCCACGCGAATCTGACAGGTGGTCTCGCGCAGGGGAGCGAACTCGTCGGACGGACCGGCCTCGTCGCCGAGTTGCGTGAGGTCAAAGACGACGCAGAGGTCGAACTGCTGCGGCGTGCGTGTGCCATCGGCGACGTAGCGCTCGCCGAGATCATCTCCGACGGCGTGATCCGCGCCGGCGCGACCGAACGCGAGGTGGCACGCGCGCTCGAGAACGCGATGTTCCGGCACGGCGCCGACGAGATCTCCTTCGAGACCATCGTCGCGGCCGGTGCCAACTCGGCGATCCCGCATCATCGCCCGACGTCGGCGGTGCTCGCCGACGGTGACTTCGTGAAGATCGACTTCGGGGCGGTCGCAGGCGGCTACCACTCGGACATGACCCGCACCTATGTGCTCGCGCGCGCTGCGGACTGGCAGCGAGAGATCTACGACCTGGTCTTGACGGCACAGACCGCGGGCCGTGAGGCGCTGAAAGCGGGTGCCGACCTGAGGTCGATCGACGCCGCTGCGAGGTCGGTCATCGACGACGCGGGTTACGGGGACCAGTACGTCCACGGACTCGGCCACGGCGTCGGACTCGAGATCCACGAAGCGCCCGGCATCGGAAAACTGGCGACGGGTACACTACCTTCCGGCGCAGCGGTGACTGTGGAGCCCGGTGTCTACCTCCCCGGAAGAGGTGGCGTCCGGATCGAGGACACGCTCATCGTCACAGATGGCGAGCCCGACCTGCTGACCACCACCGACAAGACCTTTACCGTCATCTGACGGCCCGCGCACCCCGATGCGCAGGAGATGCACACATACCGACGTAGAAGATTGAGGAACTGATTCATGGCGACCACCGCCGATTTCAAGAACGGTCTCGTACTCCGCATGGACAACCAGCTTTGGCAGATCCTGGAGTTCCAGCACGTCAAGCCCGGCAAGGGGCCTGCGTTCGTGCGTACGAAGATCAAGAACGTGCTCAGCGGTAAGACCGTCGACAAGACGTTCAACGCGGGCGTCAAGGTCGAGACCGCGACCGTCGACCGTCGCGACATGCAGTTCCTGTACAACGACGGCACCGACTACGTCTTCATGGACGCCCAGGACTACGAGCAGTACCCGATCGCGCCGGAGACCGTCGGCGACGGTGCGCGCTTCCTGCTCGAGAACATGACCGTCCAGGTTTCCCTGAACGAGGGTCAGCCGCTCTTCGTCGAGCTCCCGGTCACCGTCGAGCTCACCGTCACGCACACCGACCCGGGCCTGCAGGGCGACCGGTCGACCGGCGGCACCAAGCCGGCCACGGTCGAGACCGGCACCGAGATCCAGGTGCCGCTGTTCATCAACACCGGCGACAAGCTGAAGATCGACTCGCGCGACGGCAACTACCTCGGCCGCGTCAACAGCTGATCACCAATCTCGGTCAACGAAGGTAGATCAGTGAAGCAACCCGGAACCCGGCACAAGGCTCGCCGGCGCGCAGTGGACCTGTTGTTCGAGGCTGAGGCCAAGCAGGTCAGCCCCGCGCAGCTCGTCGCGGAACGGCGCGAGTTCGTACGCGACGACGAGAGCGTCGGCGAGATCCACGACTACACCGCGACGGTGATCGAGGGACTGGCCGACGATCAGACGCAGATCGACTCCGTCGTTGCGTCGCATCTGAAGGGCTGGACCCTGGAGCGGCTTCCCGCCGTCGACCGTGCGATTCTCCGTCTCGCGACGTGGGAGCTCTTCAACTCGACCGACGTCGATCCGATCGTGATCGTCGACGAGGCCGTCGAATTGGCCAAGGAACTGTCCACCGACGACTCACCCGCGTTCGTCAACGGTGTGTTGGCAAAGATCGCCGAGCTCGCCCCGCAGGTGCGGGCAGCGCAGGCGGCCGGGTCCGACGGGCAGGGCTGAACAGCCCGATGCCTACCGGCGTGTAGAGTATTCGGCGACAGACATCCTTTAACGATCCGTCCAGTGAGGCGGAGAAGGAGGTCCATACATGGGCGAACGTGTTCTGCTCGACGCCGCGGATGTGTCCCGCACCATCGCGCGCGTCGCGCACCAGGTCATCGAGAAGACGGCTCTGGACTCACCTGATGCACCCCGCGTGGTGATCATCGGAATCCCGACGCGCGGAACGACTCTCGCCAATCGGCTGGCCGCGAGGATCAAAGAGTTCTCCGGCGTCGACGTTCCCGTCGGATACCTCGACATCACGCTCTACCGCGACGATCTCCGCGCCAAACCGCACCGCCCGCTCGAACGCACGATGGTGCCTGCCGGTGGCGTCGACAACGCGGTCGTCGTACTCGTCGACGACGTGCTCTACTCGGGCCGAACCGTTCGCGCCGCACTCGACGCGCTGCGCGACCTCGGCCGTCCCGCCGCGGTCCAACTCGCAGTCCTCGTCGACCGCGGCCACCGCGAACTACCGCTACGCGCCGACTACGTCGGCAAGAACATCCCCACCTCGCGTGACGAGACCGTGTCGGTCCACCTGACCGAGCACGACGGCGTCGACGAGGTTGTGCTCGGCTCGAAGGGGTCGGGCGACGAGCAGGCGGCTCAGTGATGCGCCACCTACTCTCGACTGCCGACCTGACCCGCGACGACGCCACCGATCTTCTCGACGAGGCCGAGCGCTTCGAACAAGCGCTGACCGGTCGCGAGATCCGCAAACTCCCGACGCTGCGCGGACGCACCGTCATGACGGTGTTCTACGAGAACTCCACTCGCACAAGGGTTTCCTTCGAAGTCGCGGGCAAATGGATGAGCGCCGACGTCATCAATGTGAGCGCGTCGAGCTCGTCGGTCAACAAGGGCGAATCGCTGCGCGACACCGCAAAGACGTTGCGGGCGGCGGGAGCCGATGCGCTCATCGTGCGGCATCCCGCGTCGGGCGCGGCACATCAGATCGCGGCGTGGACATCCGGCGGATTCGGCCCCGACGGCCCGGATGCGGAAGGTACCGGACCTGCGGTGATCAACGCGGGCGACGGCACCCATGAGCACCCGACGCAGGCGCTTCTCGACGCGCTCACGCTCCGCCAGCGACTCGGCAGCATCGAGGGACGTCGGATCGCCCTCGTCGGCGATGTGCTGCACTCGCGCGTCGCGCGGTCGAATGCGCACCTGCTCTCCACACTCGGCGCCGACGTCGTGCTGGTCGCGCCGCCGACGTTGCTCCCGGTGGGAGTCGACGAGTGGCCGGTCGAGACGTCGGGCAACCTCGACGCCGAACTACCGGGCGCCGACGCCGTGATGATGCTGCGGGTGCAGGCGGAGCGCATGAACGGTGGCTTCTTCCCGTCCGCGCGCGAATACTCGGTGCGCTACGGCCTCAACGAGCGTCGGATGGGGTTGCTGTCCGACGACGCCGTCGTGCTGCATCCGGGTCCGATGCTGCGCGGCATGGAGATCGGCTACTCGGTCGCCGACTCGCCGCGCGCGACCATTCTCGAACAGGTGCGCAACGGCGTGCATGTCCGCATGGCGGTGCTCTTCCGGCTGCTCGCGGGCACAGAATCAGGAGGTGCGCTGTGACCGGCCCCAGCTCGGCAGCAGGATCGGTTGCCACCGGATCAGTGCTGATCCGCTCGGTCCGCCCGTACGGCGAGGGCGACCCGGTCGACGTGCTTGTCACCGACGGCGAGATCGCGGAGATCGGAACGTCGATCGACGCCCCGGACGACATCGAGGTCGTCGACGGTAACGGCGCCATCGTGCTGCCGGGCTTCGTCGACATGCACACGCATCTGCGTGAACCCGGCCGCGAAGACACCGAGACGATCCGAAGTGGTTCTGCCGCAGCGGCTCTCGGTGGATATACGGCCGTGTTCGCGATGGCCAACACCGCGCCCGTCGCCGACAACTCGACGGTGACCGACAACGTCTGGCGTTCCGGACGCGAAGTCGGACTCGTCGACGTCTACCCGGTCGGGGCCGTCACCGTCGGACTCGAGGGCAAGCAACTCGCCGAGATGGGCATGATGGCGTCGGGAGCCGCAGGCGTCCGCATGTTCAGTGACGACGGAAAGTGCGTCTCCGACCCGCTGCTCATGCGGCGTGCGCTCGAATACGCCAAGGGACTCGGCGTGCTCATCGCCCAACACGCAGAAGAGCCACGCCTCACAGTCGGCGCCGTCGCGCACGAGGGCCCGACGGCGGCACGGCTCGGACTCGCGGGCTGGCCGCGCGCGGCCGAGGAGTCGATCGTCGTCCGCGACGCCCTGCTGGCACGCGACGCCGGGGCGCGGGTGCACATCTGTCACGCGTCGACCGAGGGCACCGTCGCACTGCTGCGCTGGGCCAAGGAGCAGGGGATCGACGTGACCGCCGAGGTCACACCGCATCACCTGCTGCTCGACGACTCGCGGCTGCAGACGTACGACGCCATCAACAAGGTCAATCCGCCGCTGCGTGAGGAGCGCGACAAGGTCGCGCTGCGTCAGGCGTTGGCCGACGGGATCGTCGACTGCGTCGCGACAGATCATGCGCCGCATGCCGCGCAGGAGAAGTGCTGCGAGTTCGCGCAGGCCAAGCCGGGAATGCTCGGCTTACAGACCGCGCTGCCCATCATCGTCGAGACCATGGTCAACCCGGGCCTGCTCGACTGGCGAGGCGTTGCCCGCGTTATGAGTGAACGTCCGGCACAGATCGTCGGGCTCACCGATCAGGGCCGCCCGGTCGCCGTCGGCGAACCCGCGAATCTGACGCTGGTCGACCCGGAGACGTCGTGGGTGGTGCACGGGCGCGAGCTCGCTAGCCTTTCCGACAACACCCCCTACGAGTCGATGTCGATGCCCGCCACCGTCGTGGCAACACTGCTGCGCGGCGTGGTCACGGCGCGCGACGGCGAGGTGACACGGTGAGTGCGTCGGAGATCCTCATCGTGATCGTCGTCGTGCTGGTGTGGCTGGGACTGATCTCACTGGTGCTGCGCGGATGGCGCAACCGAGGCCGTGGCCAGGCAGAGTTGATCGGCGAGATGCCCGTGGCTCCAACCGAACTCGGCGAGCCGCAGCTCGGCCCCGACTCCGGTTTGTACGTCGGTTCGACGCTCGCGCCGAGTTGGCAGAACCGGGTGGCCGTCGGCGACGTCGGCGATCGTGCCACCGCAACCATCTCGGCCTACCCCGACGGTGTGCTGCTCGAACGGCGTGGTGCCAGCGATATCTGGATTCCGCGTTCGTCGATCACCGCCGTCCGCACCGAGCGCGGACTCGCGGGCAAGGTCATGACGGCCGACGGACTGCTGGTGATCCGCTGGGTGCTGCCGACGGGAACCGAAATCGATTCAGGAATACGTGCCGACGACAAGACCGTCTACCCGGGATGGGTGGCCGCATTCGACACACAGCCCGATACAGAACAGAGGAAAGACCAATGACCGCAGCGGTTCTGGTGCTCGAAAACGGCCAGGTGTTCCGCGGCCGGGAATACGGCGCCGTCGGCGAGACGCTCGGCGAAGCGGTGTTCTGCACTGCGATGACCGGCTATCAGGAGACACTGACCGACCCCAGCTACCACCGTCAGATCGTCGTCGCGACCGCCCCGCAGATCGGTAACACCGGCTGGAACAACGAGGACGGCGAATCGACGGGCAGTGCGGGCAGTGAGGGCGAGGTCGGCGACTCGGGCAAGATCTGGGTTGCCGGGTACGCGGTGCGCAATCCCACACGGCGCGTGTCGAATTGGCGCGCGACCACGTCACTGGAGGCGGAGCTCGAGCGTCAGGGCATCGTCGGTATCTCGGGTATCGACACCCGGACCGTAGTGCGTGTGCTGCGCGACCACGGATCGATGCGGGCCGGGGTCTTCTCCGGTGCTGCGCTCGCAGACGACGACGAGCTCATCTCCCGGGTGCGTAGCCAGCCGTCGATGAAGGGCGCGAACCTCGCCGGCGAGGTCAGCACCGACACCGGCTACCTCGTAGAACCGGGCTCCGATCCGCAATTCACCGTTGCCGCAATCGATCTCGGTATCAAGACCAACACCCCACGCATGTTCGCCGAACGCGGAGTCGCGGTACACGTGCTGCCCGCGGACGCCGGATTCGACGCGATCGCCGAGCTGAAGCCCGACGGCGTGTTCCTGTCGAACGGCCCGGGCGACCCGGCGACCGCCGACGATGCCGTCGAGCTGACCCGTCAGGTCCTCGGAGCCGATCTGCCACTGTTCGGCATCTGCTTCGGTAACCAGATCCTCGGCCGCGCATTCGGCCGGAACACCTACAAGATGAAGTTCGGCCACCGCGGCATCAACATCCCGGTGATCGACGCTGCGACCGGCAAGGTGTCGATCACCGCACAGAATCACGGCTTCGCGCTCGAGGGCGAAGCGGGCGAAGAGTTCGACACCGACTTCGGACGTGCCCGCGTCAGCCACGTCTGCGCCAACGACGGAACCGTCGAAGGCGTCGAATTGCTCTCCGGCCGAGCGTTTTCGGTCCAATACCACCCAGAAGCGGCGGCCGGTCCACACGACGCCGCCTATCTGTTCGACAGATTCGTCTCCCTGCTGGAGGCTGATCGCGCCAACGGAACGAGGTCCTAATGCCGCGCCGCGACGACATCAATCACGTCCTGGTGATCGGCTCCGGCCCGATCGTCATCGGACAGGCCTGCGAGTTCGACTACTCGGGCACCCAGGCGTGCCGCGTCCTCAAGGCCGAGGGCCTGCGCGTGAGCCTGGTCAACTCCAACCCGGCGACCATCATGACCGATCCGGAGTTCGCCGACGCCACCTACATCGAGCCGATCACGGCCGAGTACGTCGAGAAGGTCATCGAGGCCGAGCGCGACGCCGGTCATCCGATCGACGCGGTACTCGCCACCCTCGGTGGGCAGACTGCGCTGAACACCGCTGTGGCCCTGCATGATCGGGGTTCTCTCGAGAAGTACGACATCGAACTGATCGGTGCCGACTTCGACGCCATCCAGCGCGGCGAGGACAGGCAGATGTTCAAGGACATCGTCGCCAAGGTCGGGGGAGAGAGCGCACGGTCGCGCGTCTGTCACACCATGGAAGAAGTGCGTGAGACCGTCGCCGACCTCGGGTATCCCGTGGTCGTGCGCCCGTCGTTCACGATGGGTGGCCTCGGTTCGGGTATGGCCTACAACACCGACGACCTCGACCGCATCGCGGGTGGCGGCCTCGCGGCGTCGCCGACCGCCAACGTGCTCATCGAGGAGTCGATCCTCGGGTGGAAGGAATACGAGCTCGAGCTGATGCGCGACAACCGCGACAACGTGGTCGTCGTCTGTTCGATCGAGAACGTCGACCCGGTCGGAGTGCACACCGGCGATTCGATCACCGTCGCACCGGCAATGACCCTGACCGACCGCGAATACCAGAAGATGCGCGATCTCTCGATCGACATTCTGCGCGAGGTCGGCGTCGACACCGGCGGCTGCAACATCCAGTTCGCGCAGGACCCGCGCGACGGACGACTCATCGTGATCGAGATGAATCCGCGAGTGTCCCGTTCGTCGGCATTGGCTTCCAAGGCAACGGGTTTCCCGATCGCCAAGATCGCCGCGAAGCTCGCGATCGGCTACAGCCTCGACGAGATCACCAACGACATCACGAAAGAGACCCCTGCCTGCTTCGAGCCGACGCTCGACTACGTCGTGGTCAAGGCGCCGCGTTTCGCGTTCGAGAAGTTCCCCGGCGCCGACGACACGCTGACCACCACGATGAAGTCGGTGGGCGAGGCGATGAGTCTCGGACGTAGCTTCGCCGAGGCGTTCGGCAAGGTGATGCGCTCGCTCGAGACCAAGGCGGCCGGATTCTGGACCGAGCCGAACCGACCCGATCCGGCGACCGTCGACCTCGAGGCCCTGCTGGAGGAGATCGCGACGCCCAAGGACGGTCGCATCTACAAGGTGATGCTCGCGTTCGACGCCGGAGCCACCATCGAGCAGGTCTACGACGCCACCGCCATCGACCCGTGGTTCCTCGCCGAGATCGCGGGGATCGGGGCGCTCGGCGCGCAGATCCGTGACGCCGACGAACTCACCGAGGATCTGCTCCGCGACGCGAAGTCGAACGGCTTCTCCGATCGTCAGATCGCGGCTCTGCGTGACGATTTCGCCGACGAGAATGCCGTTCGCGCCCACCGTCACGGGCTCGGCGTCCGACCGGTCTACAAGACCGTCGACACCTGTGCCGCGGAATTCGAGGCAAAGACGCCGTACCACTACTCGACCTACGAGCTCGATCCCGCGGCAACCAGCGAGATCGCTCCGCAGACCGAGCGGCCCAAGGTGCTGATCCTCGGCTCGGGTCCCAACCGCATCGGCCAGGGCATCGAGTTCGACTACTCGTGCGTGCATGCGGCGCTGACCCTGTCGGAGGCCGGCTACGAGACGGTCATGGTCAACTGCAACCCGGAGACGGTCTCGACCGACTACGACACCGCCGACCGCCTCTACTTCGAGCCGCTGACCTTCGAGGATGTGCTCGAGGTATACCACGCGGAGTCGGAGTCGGGCACGGTCGCGGGAGTGATCGTCCAACTCGGCGGACAGACACCGCTCGGACTCGCCGACCGTCTCGAGGCCGCCGGGGTGCCGATCGTCGGAACCAGCCCTGCGGCAATCGATCTCGCGGAGGACCGTGGCGAGTTCGGCAAGGTACTGACCGACGCCGGACTGCCCGCGCCCGCGTTCGGTACGGCCACCTCGTTCGAGGAGGCACGCGACACCGCCGCCCGGATCGGCTACCCGGTACTGGTGCGCCCGTCCTACGTGCTCGGCGGTCGCGGCATGGAGATCGTGTACGACGAGGCATCGCTCGCCGACTACATCTCGCGCGCAACAGAATTGACGCCCGACCACCCGGTGCTCGTCGACCGCTTCCTCGAAGACGCGGTCGAGATCGACGTCGACGCGCTGTGCGATGGCACCGAGGTGTACATCGGTGGCGTCATGGAGCACATCGAGGAGGCCGGTATCCACTCCGGCGATTCGGCGTGCGCGCTGCCGCCGATCACGCTGGGCCGATCGGATCTCGAGATGGTCCGACGCTCGACCGAGGCATTGGCCAAGGGTATCGGCGTGCGCGGACTGATGAACGTCCAGTACGCGCTCAAGGACGACATCCTGTATGTCCTGGAGGCGAATCCGCGTGCCAGCCGCACCGTGCCGTTCGTGTCGAAGGCGACGTCTGTCCCGCTCGCAAAGGCGTGCGCACGCGTCATGCTCGGCGAGACCATCGCCGAACTGCGTGAGCAGCAACTGCTGCCTGCCACCGGAGACGGCGGCACCGCGCCGATCGACGCTCCCATCGCGGTCAAAGAAGCGGTATTGCCGTTCAACCGCTTCCGCCGCTTCGACGGCACCGGAGTCGACGCGCTGCTGAGCCCGGAGATGAAGTCGACGGGCGAGGTCATGGGAATCGACGCCGATTTCGGGCGGGCGTTTGCCAAGTCGCAGACCGCGGCATACGGCTCACTGCCCACCCAGGGCGCCGTCTTCGTGTCGGTGGCCAACAAGGACAAGCGCGCTCTGCTCTTCCCGGTCAAGCACCTCGCCGACCTCGGGTTCACCATCCTGGCCACCGAGGGCACCGCAGAGGTGTTGCGGCGCAACGGAATCGTCGCGACGACAGTGCCCAAGCACTTCGAGGCCAAGCCGGGGGAGCGCACGATTGTCGATGCGATTCTTGCCGGTGAGGTCGCGATGGTGATCAACACGCCCTACGGCCAGTCGGGTCCGCGCGTCGACGGTTACGAGATCCGCAGCGCTGCAGTCACCGCGGGAATTCCGTGCATCACCACCGTGCAGGGAGCCAGCGCAGCGGTCCAGGGCATCGAGGCCGCGTTGCGAGAAGAGATCGGCGTCGAATCGCTGCAGCGTCGGCACGCAACGTTGATCAACGAGGGGTGATGAGTGTGACACGTTCGGACACAACAGGTTTCGCGGTTCATTACCGATCTGCTGTTGCCGAACGTGGCAGGCTGTGCGCCGGGATCGACCCCCACGTCGAGCTGCTCGAGCAGTGGGGGTTGCCCGTCGACACCAGCGGACTGCGGCAATTCGCCGACATCTGCGTCGACGCGCTCGGCCCGGTCGCAGCCGTGATCAAACCGCAGGTGGCCTTCTTCGAGGCGTTCGGCGCCGCGGGATTCGCGGTGTTGGAGTCGGTCATCGCGGGGTGCCGGGCGGCGGGTGCCGTCGTACTCGCCGACGCCAAGCGCGGCGACATCGGCTCCACGATGCAGGCGTACGCGCACGCGTGGCTCGACGAACGGTCACCGCTGTGCGCCGACGCCGTCACCGTCTCGCCGTATCTGGGATTCGGCTCACTGTCGCCCGCGATCGACGCCGCGCGCAGCGGTGGGCGCGGTGTCTTCGTGCTCGCGCGCACGTCCAACCCCGAGGGTGCCGGCCTGCAGCTCGCCACGACGGGCGACCGGACCGTCGGACAGACGATCGTCGACGACGCCGCTGAACAGAACGCTGACGGATCGGCGACGGTCGGGCTTGTCGTCGGAGCAACTCGTGCGCACGGGCTCGATCTGAGCGCACTGAACGGCCCCATCCTGGCTCCCGGTCTCGGAGCGCAGGGTGCGACGGCCGCCGACCTGCCCGAGGTCTTCGACGGCGCCGACCCTGCGTGGGTGCTGCCCGCGAGTTCCCGCGGCGTGCTGCGCGCCGGCCCCGACGTTGCGGCGCTGCGGGCGGCGTTCGCGGTTGCTCGTGACGAGGTAGAGGCCGCCCTGGGCTGATCGTCGGATTCTCGACGACGAGACGCCCGCCCGACACATCCGTGCCGGACGGGCGCCTGCTCGTTCCTATCACCACAGGTCATAGACGGCGTTCGCGTTGGGGAATCCGCTCGCGACCGAGGCATTGACGAAGTAGTGACCACCGGTGGTGCCGGTCATGTTGGTGTTCACATCGCCGCGCACGTTCTCCAGCTCGTAGATCGCACGCGGGCCGAAGGCGCCGACCTGATAGTTGACGAACACCGTCTCCGACGCCGCGTTCGGTGCACTGGCGGTGACGACCTCACTGGCACCCGGGGCCAGAGCGAACTGAGGCGCGTTGATCCACTGACCGGAGCCCGGTGTGCCGCCCGCGTAGAACTCGGTGTGATCGGTGTGGTTGGTGATCGTCATGGCGACGGTCGGCTCTCCCGGATGGTTCACGGGCAAGGTGCCCGCGTGTGCCGCGCCGACTCCGGCGGCTGCCAGTGTGCCGGCGATTCCGAGTCCTGCGACGACGGCCGCGGTGCGGATTGCGAAGGTCTTGCGGTGACGCGGCGTGGTCTGCCCGGTGCTTGCGGTGTTGCCGGTCTCGGTGCTTGCGGCGGCGGTGTTGGTCTCAGGGGTGGTGTTGTTGGCGTTCATGGTGTTTCTCCTTGCGACGGGGCCGCGTCCTTTGGGGGCGTGGTCGCTGTTTCTGACACCAATGACTTTGCCGCTCAGAAGCCCTTCGCAACCTCCGCCTACGGGCTGATCAGCAGGATGATCAGCGCATCCCCCGATCGGTGGATGTGGGCGTCGGCACAGCAGAACGTCGAGGACGCAGGCGCGCGACACGCTCAACGAGTGCATCAATTCGCTGAGTTTGTCGGTCGCAACTGCTGTCACAGCAGTACCAGGCAGGATTCGACGAGCATCGACGACTTCGGGGCGTCGGAAACGATCGTGTCACGGAGCCGGGTCTGTGACCTGCGGGTTTATTCGGATTCGTGGTCTGTCACAGCGAACGCGTAGGCTCTGCCGGGTCGTCGGTGAGCAGGGAGTTTCCGAACCCTCTACATCACCGAGGCCGACCGAAAACGCGGGGGTGCCTCTCGCAAATGCCTGTTCAGATGGGTACGGTCGCTTTCGCTGCAGTCATTCGAGGTGATGTCGCCCCAGATCGGGGCGAGTACACGTCGGGACCCGCGGCCACACGCCGCCGGAGCCTGCCCCGGGCGCCGGTGTAGTCAGTTCGAGAACGAAAGACGGAGGAACCCGTGGCGCTTCCCCAGTTGACAGACGAGCAGCGCGCCGCTGCGTTGGAGAAGGCAGCTGCCGCTCGCCGAGTACGCGCCGAGCTCAAGGAGCGTCTCAAGCGCGGCGGCACCGATCTCTCGCAGGTGCTCAAGGATGCCGAGACCGATGAGATCCTCGGCAAGATGAAGGTCTCGGCTCTGCTCGAGGCGTTGCCGAAGGTTGGCAAGGTCAAGGCGCAGGAAATCATGACCGAACTCGAGATCGCCCCGACGCGCCGCCTGCGCGGCCTCGGCGATCGTCAGCGCAAGGCGCTGCTCGAGAAGTTCCCGTCCTGAGCGGGCAGAACACACACACGAGGGGCCGACTGGTTATTCTGGTCGGCCCCTCGGCCGTGGGTAAGTCGACCGTCGTGAGACGAGTCCGCGAGCTCGTGCCAACCCTGTTCTTCAGCGTCTCCGCCACGACGCGCGCGCCGCGCCCCGGCGAGGTCGACGGCCGCGACTATTACTTCGTTTCCGACGCCGAGTTCGATCGCATGATCGCCGACGACGAGTTCCTCGAGTGGGCAGAGATCCACGGCGGACTCCAGCGATCGGGCACGCCGGCGAAGCCTGTCGAAAACGCGCTCGCCAAGGGACAGCCGGTACTGTTGGAGGTCGACCTGGCCGGCGCACGCAACGCGGTACGCCGACTTCCCGAGGCCATCACCGTCTTCCTCGCGCCGCCGAGTTGGGACGATCTCGTCGAACGACTCGCAGGTCGCGGCACCGAAACACCCGAGGCGGCACAGCGTCGTCTCGAAACCGCCAGAACCGAAATGGACGCGCAGGGCGAGTTCGACCACGTGGTGGTCAACAACGAAGTCGACTCAGCCGCCCGCCAGTTGGTATCCTTGCTGGTTGGATCCGACAATACAAAGCAGGAGTTCGCGTGAGCACGCAGACCAATTTCGACACCCCCGAGATCGTCGACGCACCGTCGTACGACACACCGCTCGGAATCACCAATCCTCCGATCGACGATCTGCTCGAGCGCGCATCGTCGAAGTACGCCCTGGTGATCTACGCGGCAAAGCGCGCACGTCAGATCAACGACTACTACAACCAGCTCGGCGACGGCATCCTCGAGTACGTTGGCCCGCTCGTCGAGCCGGGTATGCAGGAGAAGCCGCTGTCGATCGCCATGCGTGAGATCCACTCGGATCTGCTGCAGCACACCGAGGGCGAGTAGTACCCACAGGAGATGACCACTCCGGGCGCCAAGCGGCGCATTCTGGTCGGCGTCGGCGGCGGTATCGCCGCGTACAAGGTGTGCTCGGTCATCCGACACTTCACCGAGGCCGGACACGAGGTGCGGGTCATCCCGACTCGTGCGGCCCTCGAATTCGTCGGCGCGGCGACCCTGGAGGCACTGTCGGGTCATCCGGTGTCCACCGAGGTCTTCGAGCACGTCGACGAGGTGCCGCACGTCCGATTGGGGCAGGGCGCCGACCTGGTGATCGTCGCGCCTGCCACAGCCGACCTCATGGCGCGGGCCGCGACGGGGCGCGCCGACGACCTGCTGACCGCGTCGCTGCTGACGGTCACGTGTCCGGTGATGTTCGTGCCCGCCATGCACACGGAGATGTGGGAGCACCCCGCAACGCAGGCCAACGTCGCCACGTTGCGTGAGCGCGGCGCCACCGTCGTGACACCGGCCTCCGGAAGGCTGACCGGTCGCGACACCGGTGCCGGACGCCTACCCGAGCCGCAGGAGATCGCGCTTCTCGGCGAACTGCTGCTCGACCGCTCCGACGCGCTGCCATACGACCTGGCCGGAGCGCGCATCGTGATCAGCGCCGGAGGCACCCGCGAACCGCTCGACCCCGTGCGCTACCTCGGCAACCGCAGTTCGGGCAAGCAGGGATTCGCTCTCGCACGCGCCGCAGCGCAGCGCGGAGCCCACGTGACCGTCGTCGCGGGTTCGACCAACGAGGCGGGCGAACCGGCAGGCGTCGACGTCGTCCACATCGAGGATGCGCGAGAACTCGCCGACGAGATGACCAAGCGTGCCGCAGACGCCGACGCGGTGATCATGGCGGCGGCCGTCGCCGACTTCCGGCCGATCACCGTCAACGACACCAAGATCAAGAAGAACGACGACGGCCCCGCGCCGATCGAGCTGACGACCAATCCGGATATCTTGCGGGGTCTCGTGCAGTCCCGCGAGTCCGGAGCCATCCCGTCCGAGGTCGTGATCGTCGGCTTCGCGGCCGAGACCGGAGACGAACACGGCGGCGTGCTCGACCACGGCCGCGAGAAGCTGCGCCGAAAGGGCTGCGATCTACTCGTCGTGAACGCGGTCGGCGACGGCAAGGCCTTCGGAACCGAGGACAATACCGGCTGGTTACTCGCAGCGAACGGCAACGAAACGTCGCTTCCGTACGGTTCGAAAACACTCATGGCGAGCCGAATACTTGACGAAGTTCACGCTTTGCTGCCTGATTAGGTTCGCGCTCCACCTCGTCAATCGGATGTCGGGACGAGTGTGTAGGTTTGTAATCCACGAGACCACCAACGGCGATCATTCGAATTGCCGTGTGCTCCCAGTGGGGGGACACATGTTTGAGAGGATCAGATGACCAGCTCTGCGTCACGCCTGTTCACCAGTGAGTCGGTCACGGAGGGCCATCCGGACAAGATCTGCGACGCCATCAGCGATTCGGTCCTCGACGCGATCCTCACCGACGACCCGAAGGCCCGCGTTGCCGTCGAGACCCTCGTCACCACCGGGCAGGTTCACGTGGCAGGAGAGGTCACGACGACCGCCTACGTCGATATCCCCGGCATCGTCCGCAGCAAGATCCTCGAAATCGGCTACGACTCGTCCACCAAGGGCTTCGACGGCGCGTCGTGCGGTGTGAACGTGGCAATCGGCGCTCAGTCGCCCGATATCGCGGGCGGTGTGTTCAACTCGCACGAGAGCCGCAGCGGCATCTCCGAGGACGAGATCGACGCTCAGGGCGCGGGCGACCAGGGACTCATGTTCGGGTACGCCACCGACGAGACACCCGAGCTGATGCCGGTGCCGATCGCGCTCGCCCATCGACTGTCGCGTCGGCTCACCGAGGTTCGCAAGAACGGCACGCTGCCGTACCTGCGACCCGACGGCAAGACCCAGGTCACCATCGAATACGACGGCGACAAGCCGGTCCGACTCGACACCGTCGTCGTCTCGACGCAGCACGCAGCCGATATCGACCTCGAGAAGATGCTCACCCCCGACATCAAGTCGCAGGTGATCGATCCCGTCCTCGCCGAGCTGGATCTGCCCGGCTTCACCACCGAGGGCTACCGACTGCTGGTCAACCCCACGGGCAAGTTCGTGCTCGGCGGCCCCATGGGCGACGCCGGCTTGACCGGACGCAAGATCATCGTCGACACCTACGGCGGCATGGCCCGCCACGGTGGTGGTGCCTTCTCGGGTAAGGATCCGTCGAAGGTCGACCGCAGCGCGGCGTACGCCATGCGCTGGGTCGCCAAGAACGCTGTCGCTGCCGGTCTCGCCAGCCGCATCGAGGTGCAGGTCGCCTACGCCATCGGCAAGGCAGCTCCCGTCGGACTCTTCGTCGAGACCTTCGGCACGGAGAAGACCGATCCCGAGGTCATCCGCAAGGCGATCTCCGAGACCTTCGATCTGCGGCCGCTCGCGATCATCCGCGATCTCGACCTGCTGCGCCCGATCTACGGCCCGACGGCGGCCTACGGCCACTTCGGACGCACCGATCTGGACCTGCCCTGGGAGAACACCGACCGGGCCGACAAGCTGCGCTCGGCAGCGGGTCTCTAAGACATAAGCCGCAGTTCTGCAGAAAGAACGTGCAGCGTCGAAGCCGGTCGCGAAGGTCCTGCCCATGCTCGGGCTGGCCCATCTCGACCGGCCTTTCGATTATCTGATCGACGCCGAGCAAGATGCCGATGCCGTCCCGGGTGTCCGTGTGCGGGTTCGGTTCTCCGGCCGACTCGTCGACGGCTTCCTTCTCGACCGCGTCGAAGAATCCGAGCATCCCGGCAAGCTGGGGTGGCTCGAACGGATCGTCTCACCCGAGCCGGTGCTCTCACCCGAGATGATGCTCGTGTGCCGTGCCGTGGCCGAGCGCTACGCAGGCACGATGTCCGACGTGATCCGACTTGCCGTGCCGCCTCGACATGCGCGCACCGAGAAGGGGGAGACGCCTGCGCCGACGTCGGACGTCGTCGTTCCCGAACGTGATGGGTGGCGTGCGTATCTCAACGCAGACTCCTTCGTAGACTCACTCGCCGACGGCGCTCCGCGCGCGCTGTGGCAGGCGACGCCGGGGGAGGACTGGCCTGCCCGACTCGCCGAACTCGCTGCCCACGTCGCCGCAGCGGGACGCGGGGTGGTCGTCGTGGTGCCCGATCAACGTGACCTCGACCGATTGTCGGCAGCATGTGAGCCGCTGCTCGGCGACCGGTGCGTCACCCTCGCCGCCGGACTCGGCCCGACCGCCAGGTATCGGCGGTGGTTGGCGGTGCGGCGTGGTGCTGCCGACGTCGTGCTCGGGACCCGTAGCGCGGTGTTCGCGCCCGTGCACGATCTGGGACTGATGGTCATCTGGGACGACGGCGACGACAGCCTGGATGAGCCGCGAGCGCCGTATCCGCATCCGCGCGAGGTCGCGGTGTTGCGGGCGCACATCGAGCGCGCCGGACTCGTGATCGGTGGTTTCGCACGAACCGCCGAGGCGCAGGTGCTCGCCGAGGCGGGCTGGGCACACGACCTCGTGGCCGCGCGCGCGACGGTCCGCGACCGCAGCCCCAGGATCGACGCGATCAGCGACGAGGATTCGCGCGTGGCACGTGATCCGCTGGCGCACAGTGCACGTATACCCGAGGTGGCGTTCGACGCCGCGCGCAAGGCCATCGCCGCCGACACCCCGGTCCTGTTCAGCGTGCCGCGGCGCGGCTACATCCCATCGCTCGCGTGTGCGCGGTGTCGTACCCACGTGCGCTGCCGGTCGTGTCACGGGCCGGTACAGATGGGCGCCGACCAGCAGCTCACCTGCCGATGGTGTGGCCGTGTGGAGTTGCGCTTTCGCTGTGTCGAGTGCGGCGGTACGCAGGTCAGGGCGCTGACGACGGGCGCTCGTCGCACCGCAGAGGAATTAGGACGGGCGTTCGCGGGGGTCCCGGTACTCACCAGCGGTGGCTCGTCGATCCACGACCGGGTCGACGGCGGTGCGCGCGTCGTCGTGTCGACGCCGGGCGCCGAGCCGGTTGCCGACGGCGGTTACGGAGCCGCGGTCGTCCTCGACACGTGGGCCCAGCTCGACAGATTCGACCTACGCGTCGACGAGAACGCGGTCCGCCGATGGATGGCGATCGGTGCGCTGATCCGCGCGCGCCACGACGGCGGCGCGATGGTGATCGTCGCCGACGCCTCACTGAGCCCGGTACAAGCGGTCATCCGGTGGGACCCGGTGGGCTTCGCCGCGCACGAACTCGCCAATCGGGTCGAGCTGGGTTTTCCGCCCGCGGTCACGATGGCGTCGATCGACGGCGACACCGCGTCGATCAACGCGTTCACCGATCTGATCGAATTGCCCGCCGGCGCAGACGTTCTCGGGCCCGTGCCACTGCCGCCGGGTGTGCGTCCTCCCGCAGGTGTTCCCGACGGCGCTGAGATCGAACGCATTCTGGTGCGCACCGATCGTCGGCACGGGCGCGAACTGACGGCGGCGCTGACCGAGGCGCAGGTGCGGCGCAACACACATCATGAGACCGGGCCGATCCGTGTGCAGGTCGATCCACCTACCATCGGATGAGCGCAATGTCTGCGCCCAACGATGCCGAAGGAGTCTGACGTGCGGATCGTGTTCGCCGGAACACCCGAGGTCGCGGTGCCCTCGCTGCAGCGGCTCCTCGAGTCACCCGACCATGAGGTCGTCGGTGTGATCTCACGACCCGATGCGGTCGCGGGGCGTGGTCGTAAGGTGTCGCGGTCACCGATCGCCGAGCTGGCCGATGCGAACGGCATCGAGGTCATCACTCCGCGTCGGATGTCCGACGCCGACGTCGCCGAGGCTCTCGCTCGGTGGCAACCCGCCGTCGGGGCCGTCGTCGCTTATGGCGGGCTGATTCCGCCGGACGTTCTCGAAATCCCACCGCATGGCTGGATCAACCTGCACTTCTCGGTGTTGCCCGCATGGCGTGGCGCCGCACCGGTGCAGGCCGCGATCGCCGCGGGTGACGAGACCACGGGCGCCAGCACCTTCCTGCTGGAGAAGGGACTCGACACCGGCCCCGTGTACGGCGTGCTGACCGAGACGATCCGCCCGACCGACACCAGCGGAGAACTGCTGGACAGATTGGCCGTCGCCGGGTCGACGCTGCTTCTGTCCACCCTGGACGGGATCGCCGCGGGTGCGCTGTCGCCGGTGCTGCAGCCCGCGGACGGGGTCAGCCACGCACCCAAGGTCGAGGTCGACGACGCGCGGGTGCGGTGGGATCTGCCTGCGCACCTGCTCGATCGACGTATTCGTGCGCACACTCCCGCACCGGGCGCATGGACGACGCTCGGCGACGCGCGTGTGAAGGTCGGCCCGGTCGGTCTCGTCGGCTCCGACGACCCTTCCGCGCCAAAGGATCTGGCGCCTGGGCGCGTCGTCGTGACCAAGAAGGTGGTGTTCGTGGGTACGGCCACCGATCCCGTGCGGCTCGGGTGGGTGCAGCCGCCGGGTAAGAAGCAGATGCCGGCCACAGATTGGGCGCGTGGGGCGCGCCTCGACGAGGAGACGGTGCTGTCATGAGTGATCCGAAGCTGCGGAAGAAGGCCGCCGATCCGGTACGCGAGGTCGCCCGAGACGTCCTGCGCGCCGTCCGCGAGCGCGACGCCTACGCCAACCTCGTACTTCCGAAGCTATTGCGGGAACGCAAGATCACCGGACGTGACGCCGCGCTGGCCACGGAGCTGACCTACGGCACCGCGCGTGCGTTCGGCACTCTCGACGCGATCATCGCCGCGGCCGCGAATCGTCCGGTGTCCGAGATCGATGGCGACGTCCTCGATGTACTGCGTCTCGGTGCCTACCAGTTGCTGCGGACCCGCATCGGGGCGCACGCGGCGGTCTCGACGTCCGTCGACCTCATTCGTAGCGAAAAGGGCATGGGCCCTTCGGGTTTCGTGAATGCCGTGCTGCGCAAGATCTCTCAACGCGACGAGGACCTGTGGGTTGACGAACTGGCTCCGCCGATCTGGGACGACCTCGTAGGAAACCTGGCGTTCCGATATGCGCACCCGCGCTGGATCGCGGAGGTCTTCTCCGACGCGCTCGGTGGTTCCGCAGGCGAACTGCAGGCCGCGCTCGCCGCCGACGACGACCGACCACCCGTGCACCTCGTCGCACGCCCGGGACTCATCACCGCAGAGGAATTGGCCCTCACGAGCGGTGGCGAGGTCGGTCGCTACTCGCCGTACGCGGTGTACCTGCCGGGCGGAGACCCCGGCGACATCGAGGCTGTGCGTCAGGGTTATGCGGGAGTTCAGGACGAGGGGAGTCAGCTCGTCGCACGGGCTGTCACCGCCGCCGACGTCGGCGAGGACGGCGGCCGATGGTTGGACATGTGCGCGGGCCCCGGCGGTAAGGCCGCGCTGATCGGCGCGATCGCCGACATCGACGGTGCGCATCTCGACGCCGTCGAGGTGAGTGAACACCGCGCCGACCTGATCCGGGGTGTCACCCGCGACATGCCCGTCGACGTACACGTCGGCGACGCGCGCAACCTCACGCCCGAGACGGGCCTGGCCCCGGGCTACGACAGGATTCTGCTGGACGCCCCGTGCTCGGGACTCGGCTCGCTTCGTCGTCGACCGGAGGCCCGCTGGCGGCGCACTCCCGACGACGTGACCGAACTCGTAGGCCTGCAGCGTGAACTGCTTACGGAGGCTTTACGAATGGTGCGCCCCGGCGGCGTCGTCGTCTATTCGACGTGCTCGCCGCACCCCGCGGAGACGACCGAGCTCGTCGCCTCTGTTCTCGACGACGTCCCGGAGGCCCGCCAGCTCGACGCCCGGCCGCTGGTGGGTACCGAGGAGATCGGCGACGGGCCGCACGTACAGCTCTGGCCCCATCGGCAGGGCACCGACGCCATGTTCCTGGCCGCGCTGACGAAGGAGTGACCACTACTCCTCGGCGCGTTCGATCCAGTGCTGCATTGATCGAAAATGCTTGCGGCACCGCCTGATTCGAGGTAGTCTAGAACAAATATTCGACGGCGTCGGGGGGTCTCATGCTCGCAGAAATCAGTGACCTGGAATCGCTGGTTTCTGCGCTCGGTGAGATGCCTGCCGCTGAGTCTGAAGCCGATGCCGCCGCCCGGCTGACCGTTCTGGAAGAGATCAAATCCGCCTGTGCCGCAGCGCAAGCGCGTGAGGCCGCCCGGCTGGATGAACTCCGTCGCGCCGATGAGGAACTGCGTGGCGTGCCGAAGGCGAGGCAGGGCAGGGGACTCTCGGCCGAAGTCGGAATCGCTCGAAAAGCCTCTTCGCAGAAGGGTTCTCAGTATCTCGGGTTCGCGCGGGCGATCCAGCACGAGATGCCCCACACGCGAGACGCGCTGGCGTCGGGTCGGCTGACGGAGTGGCGTGCCACCATTCTGGTCCGCGAGACGGCCTACCTCACCCGCGAAACACGCGAGGAGATCGACCGACGAGTCTGCGCAGATCCGACGACGCTCGACGGTGTCGGCGACCGCCAACTCGAGGCGCTCGCCAAGCAGCACGCGTACGAGTTGGAACCTCAGGCCGTGGTGGATCGAAAAGCGAAGGCCGAGAAGGATCGTCGAGTGTCGGTACGTCCGGCGCCCGATCTGATGACTCAGTTGTCCGCGCTGCTGCCGATGAAGCAGGGAATCTCGGTCTACGCGGCACTCAAGCGATACGCCGACTCGGTCGTCGGTGCAGACGACCGAAGCCACGCGCAGATCATGGCCGACACGCTCGTCGAGCGGGTCACCGGACAGAAATCGGCCGACGCCGTCCCCGTCGCGGTCAACGTCGTCATGTCGGCCGACACGATGCTCGGGGGCGAGAAGGCGGCGGAGGTTCCGGGATACGGGCCGATTCCGGCGTCTATTGCACGTCAGCTCATCTCCGAGGGCTTCGACCCCGATAGTGAGATCGCGTCAACGTTCAGACGCCTGTACGCGAGGCCGTCCGACGGCACGCTGGTCTCGATGGACGCAAAGTCGCGCTGCTTTCCCGCGGCACTGGCGCTCTTCGTCGCCCGGCGCGACAGGCGATGCAGGGTTGCCTACTGCAACGGCCACGTCGAACACATCGACCACATCCTCGCTCACCGCAGTGGTGGGCCAACCACCGCGGAGAACGGCGAGGGGCTGTGCCGTCTCCACAATCTGGTCAAGGAACTACCCGGCTGGAAGTACCGTCGGCGCACCGAGTTCGGCGACATCACCGTGATCGACGTCATCACACCCTCGGGGCGCGAGCACCGGAGCACGTCACCGCCCGCTGTCGGCTTCCGGCCGGCGGGGGAGAGTGCGCTCGAGACCGAACTGGCGGCGCTGATCAACGCAGCGTGACGTCGGTTGCGCAACTGACGATGACGAGGGTTCCGCCGACCTCGTCGTCGACGACGACGAGTCGACATCAGCTATGGCAGATGGGCGAAATGCAGCGCATTCAGAACACTCAATTGTGATCACTTTCCACGGCGCGCGGATTCTCGGTGCGGGAGTTTGAGCGGTGACCACGTATATTGCCCTTACGTGAACGATCTTCGCGCAGCCCGGTACGCCGAACACATACGTAGCATGGGCCAATTTGTCCGTTTCGGCATTGTCGGGGCGTGCGGAGTCGTCGTCAACATGGTCGTCGCGATCCTGCTGAACAAGGCCCACGGCGGTACCTCGAAGGCGAACGACGTGGTGTGGCACGTCAGCGGAACCGACTTCAACCTTCGGTTCACCGTTATCGTCTGGATCGTCGGATTCCTCGTGGCGAATTGCGTGAATTTCCAGCTCAACCGCACATGGACCTTCAAAAGCTCCAAACATGCCAGCTGGTGGTCGGAGTTCTGGCCATTTCTGGCGGTCGGCAGCGTCGCCGCGATCGTTGGCATGTTCCTGAAGGTCGGCTTCACCAATCCGACGTCGCCGATCTACCTCTCGTCGTCGTTCTTCCACGAGGGGGCAGGCCTGCATTCGCGCGAATACTGGGCCCAGATCATCACGATCGTGATCACGATGCCCATCAACTTCGCCGTCAACAAGCTGTGGACGTTCCGTGCGGTGCGGTCACCGATCGCCGAGCGTGAAGAGCAGGTGCCGCCGACTGCCTCCGCGGAACCTGCCACATCGTCGGGGCCGGTGGACAGTTAGATTGGCTGCCATGACTGACGCCAACGCTCCGATGATCGCGCCGTCGATTCTCTCCGCCGATTTCGCCAATCTCGCAGCCGAATCTGCCGCGGTCGCGCATCCGGGCAGCACTCGTGCCGACTGGTTGCATGTCGACGTGATGGACGCACATTTCGTCCCGAACCTCACCCTTGGACTCCCGGTCGTCGAGAGCCTGCTCAAGGCAACCGACATCCCCCTCGACTGCCACCTGATGATCGACGATCCCAAGCGCTGGGCTCCGCCCTACGCCGAGGCCGGTGCCTACAACGTCACGTTCCATGCCGAGGCGACGTCGGATCCCGTCGACGTCGCGCGCGACATCCGCGCCGCAGGCGCAAAGGCGGGCCTCGCGATCAAGCCGAACACGCCGCTCGAGCCATATCTGGAGATCCTGCGCGACATCGACACGCTGCTCGTGATGAGTGTCGAGCCGGGCTTCGGCGGACAGAAGTTCATCGCAGAGGTGCTGGAGAAGGTCAAGATCGTGCGCACGATTGTCGACTCGTCGGATCTGCGACTGCTCGTCGAGATCGACGGCGGAATCAACGCCGACACCATCGAGCAGGCCGCGGAGGCGGGCGTCGACTGCTTCGTCGCGGGCTCTGCCGTCTACGGCGCCGACGATCCCGGTAAGGCCGTCGCAGCGTTGCGCGAGCAGGCCGCCACGGCCAGGGCTCGTGTCGACTGACGACCCCCTGCTCGATTCTTCGATGCGGTCAGCCATCGAGGAATCGGTCGGCGCGCTGGGACTCAGCTCTCCCAACCCGCCCGTCGGGGCGGTGATCGTGTCGCCCGACGGCGAGATCATCGCGCGCGGCCACACGCAGCCGCCTGGTGGGCCGCATGCCGAGATCATGGCGCTGCGTGCTGCGGGGGACGCGGCGCGCGGCGCGACCGCGGTGGTGACACTCGAACCCTGCAATCACACAGGCCGCACGGGCCCCTGTTCGCAAGCTCTGGTCGACGCGGGGATCGCGCGCGTGGTGTTCGCGGTGGCCGACCCCAATCCCACCGCCAGCGGGGGGGACATGCGGCTGCGCGACGCGGGCGTCGACGTCGAGTCCGGTCGCCTCGACGTCGAGGCGCGCACCGGACCGCTGCGCCACTGGCTGTTCACGCAGGAGCACGGCAGACCGTTCGTCACCGCGAAGATCGCGTCGACCGTCGACGGCCGGGTCGCAGCACCCGACGGCACGAGTCGGTGGATCACCGGCCCTCAGTCGCGGGCGCGCGCACACCGGCAGCGTGGGCAGATCGACGCCATCGTCGTCGGCACCGGAACCGTTCTCGCCGACGATCCCTCGCTCACCGCGCGCCTGCCCGACGACACTCTCGCACCTCACCAGCCGACCAGGGTGGCGATGGGGTTGCGCGACGTCGACTCGTCGGCGCGCATCCGCGACGACGCCGCACCGTTTCTGCATGTCCGCAGCCGCGAGCCGGCAGACGTCCTCGCGGCGCTTCCGGACGCCACCTGGGTGCTCGTCGAGGGTGGACCGGCGATCATCGGTGCGTTCGTCGACGCGGGTCTCGTCGATGAGATCGAGGCCTACGTTGCGCCGACAGTGCTCGGCGCAGGTGCTGCATCTGTCGATCGGCCGACACTCACGACACTCGCGCAAGCGCAGAGATTCGCCACCACCGACGTCGAGCGACTCGGCGACGACGTTCTCATTCGCATGGCGCGCGGCTGAACCTACTTGCGCTTCAAGCGGTTCCGGCCGATGAACCATCCCGCGATGACGCCCGCGAGCGCGATGATCGTCAGGACGAGCCACAGCGACGCTCCGACGTGGATGAACAAGAAATTGATGCGCACATGTTGGGTGTTCTGCGCGATGAAGATGACGCCCAGAACGATGAGCAGGAGTGGAATCCAGTTGCGTGCGGCGAGTCCGAGGAGCTTCGACGACGTCGTCTGTCCTGTTGAACTGCGCTCGGTGTTCGCGGTCACGGCGACACCGCCTTTCCATGAGGTTGAACATTGCGGTTGAGTGCTGCGGTTGAGCACTGCGGCGTGGGCGATGTACGCCCGCTGATCGGAATTATCACCCGGTGAGGGGCACCGGTGGCGGATTGCGGGTTTCGGGTGAGTGTCGAACCCCTTCACCTGCGTGCTAGCGTCGAAAGTGACGTTCTCGGGGCGGGGTGAAAGTCCCCACCGGCGGTGAGTGGTCGCGATCAGGTTCGCGACGACAAGCCCGCGAGCGCCCGGCCACAAGGTCGGGGTCAGCAGATCCGGTGTGATTCCGGAGCCGACGGTCATAGTCCGGATGCGAGAGAACAAGACGGCACACGTGTGCCGCCCTGTCCGCCCCAGCGGGTTGCCGACAGTGTTCGCCAGAACACGCCGGGTAGCCCAGAACGCAGCGGGTCGCCCACAACGAGGGCAGGACAGGAGCGCATATTGTTCACCGGCATCGTCGAAGAACTCGGCACGATCGTCGCGCGCGACGACCTTTCGGATTCGGCCCGATTCACCATTTCCGGACCGCTCGTCACCTCTGACGCCTCACACGGTGACTCGATCGCGGTCAACGGCGTGTGCCTGACCGTCGTGGAGCTTTCGTCCGACGGCGCGTTCACCGTCGACGTGATGGCCGAATCCCTCAATCGCAGCTCGCTCGATGTCCTCGCGACCGGCAGCCGCGTCAACCTCGAACGCGCAATGGCTGCGGACGGACGCTTCGGGGGCCACATCGTGCAGGGCCACGTCGACGGAACCGGATCGGTGACCTCCGTGACCCCCTCCGAGCACTGGACCGTCGTGCGCATCGCGGTTCCCGACACGCTGTCGCGCTACCTCGTGGAGAAGGGATCGATCACTGTCGACGGAGTGTCCCTCACGGTTTCGGCCATCGGTACCGAACCCGGCGGGAACGGGCAGAGCTGGTTCGAAATTTCCCTGATCCCCACCACGTTGAACGAGACGAACTTGGGTACGGCGCAGGTGGGTGCCGTGGTCAACCTCGAAGTCGACGTCATCGCCAAGTACGTCGAACGTCTCGCGTCGGCGAATACCACCGCGACACCCGCGGACGCAGCAGGAGTGAAGTGACACAGATGAGCACCGACAACAGCGCCCTCACCGAGAGCCCAGTCACCGATGACACCGGTACGCACACGGCGGTCGAGCTCGACACCGTTGAGCGCGCCATCGCCGACATCGCCGCCGGTAAGGCTGTCGTCGTCGTCGACGACGAGGACCGCGAGAACGAGGGCGATCTGATCTTCGCCGCCGAGAAGGCGACCCCGGAACTGGTTGCGTTCATGGTGCGCTACACCTCGGGCTACCTGTGCGTGCCCCTCGACGGCGACACCTGCGACCGGCTCGGCCTGCCCCCGATGTACTCGGTGAACCAGGACAAGCACGGCACCGCCTACACCGTGACGGTCGACGCGCGTGAGGGCATCGGCACCGGCATCAGCGCGTCCGACCGTGCGACGACCATGCGGAAGCTCTCCGACCCGGAGAGCACCGCGAACGACTTCACCCGACCCGGCCACGTGGTGCCGCTCCGGGCCAAGGACGGGGGAGTTCTTCGACGCCCCGGACACACCGAAGCCGCGGTCGACCTCGCGCGCCTCGCAGGCTTCACCCCCGCGGGCGTGATCTGCGAAATCGTCTCGCAGAAGGACGAGGGCTCGATGGCGCAGACTCCCGAACTGCGGGTCTTCGCCGACGAACACGACCTTGCGCTCATCTCGATCGCCGACCTCATCGCGTGGCGGCGTCGACACGAGAAGCACGTCGTCCGCGTCGCCGACGCACGGATCCCGACCAGGCACGGCGAGTTCCGCGCGGTCGGCTACACGAGCATTCACGACGACGTCGAGCACGTCGCGTTGGTGATGGGCGACATCGCGGGCGAGGACGGAACCGGCAGCGACGTGCTGGTGCGCGTGCACTCCGAATGCCTGACCGGTGACGTGTTCGGATCGCTTCGTTGTGACTGCGGGCCGCAACTCGACGCCGCGATGGAGATGGTCGCCACCGAGGGTCGCGGCGTGGTGCTCTACATGCGCGGTCACGAGGGCCGCGGCATCGGGCTCATGCACAAGCTGCAGGCCTACCAGCTGCAGGACGCGGGCTCTGACACCGTCGACGCCAATCTTCAGCTCGGGCTGCCCGCAGACTCGCGTGACTACGGACTCGGCGCGCAGATCCTCGCCGACCTCGGCGTCACCTCGATGCGGTTGCTGACCAACAATCCCGCGAAGCGGGTCGGACTCGACGGCTACGGTCTGCAGATCGTCGAACGTGTACCGATGCCGGTGCGCGCGAACAAGGAGAACCTGCGGTATCTGCGCACCAAACGCGACCGTATGGGCCACGACATCATCGGACTCGACGAACCGCTCGCCGATGGCGCAGCGGTCGCAGGTGAGGCGGGACAGGCATGAGCGGCGCGGGCGAACCCGAACTCGACCTCGGCGATGCGGGCGACATCTCGCTCGCCATCGTGTCGTCGCAGTGGCACGCAACGATCTGTACCGCGCTCCTCGACGGTGCGGTGCGGGAGGCAGCCAAGTACGGCGTCGACAACCCGACCATCGTCCAGGTCGCGGGCGCCATCGAACTGCCGGTCATCGTGCAGGCGCTGGCGCGGACCCACGACGCGGTCGTGGCACTCGGGGTCGTGATCAAGGGCGAGACGCCTCATTTCGAATACGTCTGCGACGCGGTGACCGCTGGTCTGACCCGTGTGTCGCTCGACGAGTCGACCCCTGTCGGCAACGGCGTCCTGACCACGCTCAACGAGCAGCAGGCCCTCGACCGCGCCGGGCTTCCCGACTCCAAGGAGGACAAGGGTGCCCAGGCGACCGCCGCGGCGTTGGCGTCGGCGCTCACACTGCGCGCGTTGAGCACCGCCGGGTCGCCCGCGTGACCGAGAGCAGTCCGCAGATGGCGTCGACAGATTCCCCCCGCAACGGTGACGCCGAGTGGGACATGATCTACCGACCACGCCGACTCGCGCGGATCGCCGTCGTTGTCGCCATCGTCGTGCTGGCCATCCACATCGTCTTCGGCGTGTTGCTGACGATCTCCGACACCGGCCCGGAGAACATCGGGGCGTCGGATCAGGCGGCGATCATCATCATCGGACTGATCATCGCGGCCGCCATCCTGCTCTTCACCCGGCCGCGGCTGCGCGTCGGACGCCAGGGTGTATCGGTGCGCAACCTGTGGGGAGACCGACTGTTCGGGTGGGATCGGGTGCGCGGATTGACCTACCCGGACCGCGGGTTCGGCGCGCAGTTGCTCCTGCCGGCCGACGAGCACATCCCCGTGTTGGCGGTCCAAGCGGGCGACGGAGACAGGGCTGTCGAGGCGATGGATCGCTATCGCGTACTCGCAGCGCGGTACCAGAGCGGTTCGACATCGACCTGACCGGCGGGTGCGCCGCTGCGGTCGGTACCGCGTACTAGCCTGGAATCCGTGGCAGACCCGACTACCTACCGTCCCGCACCGGGGACGATTCCGACCGACCCCGGGGTCTACCGTTTCCGCGATGCACACGGCCGCGTCATCTACGTGGGCAAGGCCAAGAACCTCCGCTCGCGTCTCACGTCGTACTTCGCCGATGTGGCGTCGCTGCATCCACGCACGCGTCGGATGGTCACGACCGCGGCGTCGGTCGAGTGGACGGTCGTCGGCACCGAGGTCGAGGCGCTTCAGCTCGAGTACAACTGGATCAAGGAATTCGATCCGCGGTTCAACGTCCGCTATCGCGACGACAAGACCTACCCGATGCTCGCGGTCACCATGAACGAGGAGTACCCGCGGTTGTTCGTCTACCGCGGTCCGCGTAAGAAGGGCGTCCGGTATTTCGGTCCCTACTCGCATGCGTGGGCGATCCGCGAGACGGTCGACCTCCTCACTCGCGTCTTTCCCGCCAGAACCTGCTCCGCCGGTGTGTTCAAACGTCATCGCCAGATCGATCGTCCGTGCCTGCTCGGCTACATCGACAAGTGCGCTGCGCCGTGCATCGGACGCGTGAGTGCCGATGAGCACCGTGCAATCGTCAACGACTTCTGCGACTTCCTCGCCGGACGCACCGATCAGATGATTCGACGCCTCGAACGCGAGATGAACACGGCGGCAGAGCAACTCGACTTCGAGCGCGCGGCGCGGCTGCGCGACGACGTCGGCGCGATGCGACGCGCGATGGAGAAGCAGGCCGTAGTGCTCGGCGACGGAACCGACGCCGACGTCGTCGCGATGGTCGGCGACGACCTCGAGGTCTCGGTGCAGATCTTCCACGTCCGCGACGGTCGCGTGCGCGGGCAGCGAGGGTGGGTCGTCGAGAAGCCGGACGACGAGTCGACGGCCGAGCAGGTCTCGCAGTTCCTCACCCAGTTCTACGGTCGGCAGGACGACCTCGACGGCAGCGAGGCGATCCCACGAGAAGTCCTGGTCCCGGAGTTGCCACCGGACGAGGAGCAACTCGCCGAGTGGCTCTCGGGCCTGCGTGGGTCGAAGGTCCGGCTGCGCGTGCCGCAGAGAGGCGACAAGCGCGCACTCTTCGAGACCGTCGAGCGTAATGCGGGTGAGGCGCTCGCCCAGCACAAGCTCAGGCGCGCAGGCGATCTCACCACGCGGTCGGCCGCGCTGACCGAATTGCAGGAAGCGCTCGGACTCGACCAGGCACCACTGCGGATCGAATGCGTCGACATCTCGCACGTCCAGGGAACCGACGTCGTCGCATCGCTCGTCGTGTTCGAGGACGGGCTGCCACGCAAGTCCGACTACCGTCACTACTCGATTCGGCAGGCAGCCGGTGACGGACACTCCGACGACGTGGCATCCATCGCGGAGGTGACCCGCAGGCGATTCCTGCGTCACCGCGCCGACCAGGAGGCCGCCGCGTCGGCAGCGGTGCACGTGACATCGGGCGAGATCTCCGCGCGTGCGGTCGATTCCGCGCCGCCTCCGCCGAAGAAGTTCGCGTATCCGCCCAACCTGTACGTCGTCGACGGCGGCGCGCCCCAGGTCCACGCTGCGGCAGCCGTTCTCGACGAACTCGGCGTCAACGACGTCTCCGTCATCGGCCTCGCCAAGCGTCTCGAAGAGGTGTGGGTACCCGGCGACGACGATCCGGTGATCCTGCCACGCAACAGCGAGGCGTTGTTCCTCCTGCAACGGGTGCGCGACGAAGCCCACCGGTTCGCGATCACCTTCCATCGCAGTAAACGCAGTAAGCGGATGACCGAATCGGTGCTCGACGGCGTCGCCGGCCTCGGGCGTGCGCGCCGCACCGCGCTGGTCACCCACTTCGGTTCGGTTGCCCGACTGCGCGAGGCGTCGATCGACGAGATCGCACAGGTCCCCGGCATCGGCGAGGCGACGGCGCGCGCGGTCCACGACGCGCTGGAGCCCGTCAACGCGGGCGCTCCCGCCCAGAGCGATGTTTCAGATCAGAACGGTGTCCCAAGTGTTCCAACCCAGACGGGAGCAGAGAGTGGCTGAGATCGCCGACGACGATCAACTCGTCGTCCTGTTTGTGGCAGGTATGTCGGGTGCAGGCCGATCGACTGTCGCCAACATCTTGGAGGACGACGGCTGGTACGTGGCCGACAACGTCCCCGCTCCGCTGCTCTCGACGCTCGTCGAGACCGTGCGCGAGTCCGACCCGCCGGTCACCCGACTGGCGGTGGTGCTGCGGGCATCCGATCCGACGATCGGCGCCCAGTTGGAGTCTCTGCGCACCCAGCTCGAACTCGCGGGGATCGCTACGAAGGTCCTGTTCCTCGACGCGACCGATCCGGTGCTCGTCCGCAGATTCGAGCAGGTTCGTCGTCGACATCCGTTGCAGGGCAGCGAAACTCTCGTCGAAGGTATCGCTCGCGAACGTGTCATCCTCGCCCCGATCAAGAACTCGGCCGACCTCGTCGTCGAGACGTCGTCGTTGACGGTCTCGAAGCTGCGTGAGCTCGTCGAGGAGGTCTATCCGCACGACGGCGAGCCACGACTGTCCGTCGCGGTGCAGTCGTTCGGGTTCAAGTACGGATTGCCGATCGACTCCGACATGGTGGCCGATGTCCGATTCCTGCCGAACCCCTACTGGGTGTCGGAGTTGCGTGAGAAGAACGGCCGCGACGAATCGGTTCGCGACTACGTGCTCGGTCACGACGAGGCAGGGCATTTCCTCGATCTCTACACCGACCTCGTCGGTGTCGTCGGCAAGGGCTACCTGCGTGAGGGTAAGCGGTACATGACGATCAGCGTCGGGTGCACCGGCGGCAAGCATCGCAGCGTCGCGATCGCCGAAGAACTCGCTTCGCGGTTGAAAGCTGCGGGAGACGACGCCGGTTCGACCCGGTACGACGTACGCGTGATGCACCGCGATCTGGGGCGCGAATGAGCAGCCCGGAACGCATCGTCGCGCTCGGTGGAGGCCACGGCCTGTACGCGACGTTGACGGCGATGAGGTATCTCAGCCAGAACGTCACGGCGGTGGTGACGGTTGCCGACGACGGCGGCTCGTCCGGCAGGCTCCGGAGTGAGCTCGACATCATCCCTCCGGGTGATCTGCGAATGGCGATGGTCGCGCTGATGAGCGCGCCCGCCGCGCTCGACGATCGCGACGACGATCCCGAACCGGGCGCGATGGAGCGCTCCCGTCACGAGCTGTGGGCTCGCACTCTGCAGCATCGTTTCGGTGGATACGGCGCACTCGCAGGGCATCCCGTCGGCAATCTGCTCCTCGCGGGCCTGTCCGAGGTTCTCGGTGACCCGGTCGCGGCCCTCGATGAATTGGGCAGACTTTTCGACATCGACGGCCGGGTACTTCCCATGTCGACCGGCCCATTGGAGATCGAGGCGGATGTCTCCGGCCTCGAATCCGATCCACGGATCAGTCGGGTCATCCGGGGACAGGTCGCGGTCGCGACGACGCCGGGCAAGGTGCGTCGCGTGCGTCTGATGCCGCCCGACCCGCCCGCCTGTGACGACGCTCTCGACGCCATCGCTGCCGCCGACCTCGTGGTGCTCGGTCCCGGCTCGTGGTTCTCGAGCGTCATCCCGCACGTGCTTGTGCCTGCCCAGCGAAAGGCGTTGCGGCAGAGCGCAGCCCGCAAGATGTTGTTCGTCAACCTGGCACCCGAACCAGGGGAGACGCCCGGCTTCTCGGTCGAGCGTCACCTTCACGTCCTGCACGCGCACGACGACACGTTGTCGATCGACGACGTCGTCGTCGACTCGGCGTCTGTACCGTCGGGTGCCGAGCGTGATCACCTGGTGCGGGCGGCGAAAAACTTCGGCGCACAACTGCGTGTCGGTGATCTGGCCGTCCCCGGTCAGCACGTACACGACCCCGTCAAGGTTGCATCGCTGGTGAAGGAACTGTGCGAAGGTGAAGGCACCGACTAGGCTGGGTCTATTGTCTGCAGCGCGGGCGTTGCGTGACTCGGGTGTCTGCACAATCGCCCGATCGAGGGGTTTGGGAACCAGGTGACAGGAGGCAAGGGACCGGTGGCAATGACCGCGGCCGTGAAGGACGAGTTGAGCCGGCTCACGGTGACACAGGTGAGTTGCCGCAAAGCCGAGGTGTCTGCACTGTTGCGGTTCGCGGGCGGCCTGCACATCGTCGCCGGTCGCGTGGTGGTCGAGGCCGAGGTCGACATGGGCAACGTTGCGCGCCGCCTACGGCGCGACATCCACGACCTCTACGGCTATGCCTCCGATGTCCACGTTCTCCGCAGCGGCGGCATCCGTAAAAGCGCGCGCTACATCGTGCGTGTCACCAAAGACGGCGAGGGACTCGCGCGTCAGACGGGACTTCTCGACCTGCGTGGCCGACCGGTCCGTGGACTGCCTGCACAGGTTGTCGGCGGTAGCGTCGCCGACGCCGAAGCTGCTTGGCGCGGAGCATTTCTCGCGCACGGATCACTCACCGAACCCGGGCGTTCGTCGGCCCTTGAGGTCAGTTGTCCCGGGCCCGAGGCGGCGCTCGCACTCGTCGGCGCCGCTCGTCGGCTCGGTGTGTCTGCCAAGGCACGCGAGGTGCGCGGAGCCGATCGCGTGGTGATCCGCGACGGCGAGGCCATCGGTGCCCTGCTTACCCGCATGGGCGCACATGACACTCGTCTGGTGTGGGAGGAACGACGGATGCGACGCGAGGTGCGCGCAACCGCGAACCGCCTCGCGAACTTCGACGACGCGAATCTACGACGGTCCGCGCGTGCCGCCGTCGCCGCGGCCGCGCGGGTCGAACGGGCGTTGGAGATCCTCGGCGACGAAGTCCCCGACCACCTCATCGCCGCGGGGCAATTGCGTGTCACGCACAGGCAGGCGTCGTTGGAGGAGCTCGGTCAACTCGCCGATCCGCCGATGACCAAAGACGCCGTCGCGGGACGGATCCGGCGCCTGTTGTCGATGGCCGACAAGAAGGCGCGCACCGAGGGGATTCCCGATACCGAGTCGGCGGTCACGTCGGATCTTCTCGACGACGCCTGACGCTAGCGACCCTAATGGGTGCCGGAGCAGTTCGGGACCACTAGGCTGGACGGTGACTGGGTTCGCGGAGGCACTTTGGCTGCGCCCATGACCCGGGCCGTGAGGCCCGAGACCGATGAAACCGCTTAAGGAGCACACAGTGACTGTTCGGGTAGGCGTCAACGGATTCGGCCGAATCGGCCGCAATTTCTTCCGTGCCGTTGAGGCACAAAAGAAGCTGGGCCAGACCGACATCGAGATCGTCGCGGTCAACGACCTGGCCGACAACAAGTCCCTCGCACACCTGCTGAAGTTCGACTCCGTCGGCGGCATCCTCGACGAGGACGTGTCGCTCGAGGGTGAGGACACCATCGTCGTCGGCAACCAGAAGATCAAGGCGCTCGAGGTCCGCGAGGGTCCGGCAGCGCTTCCCTGGGGCGACCTCGGCGTCGACGTCGTCGTCGAATCGACGGGTATCTTCACCAACGCCGAGAAGGCGAAGGGCCACCTCGAGGCCGGCGCGAAGAAGGTCGTCATCTCGGCACCCGCGACCGGTGAGGACATCACCATCGTCATGGGCGTCAACGACGACAAGTACGACGGCAGCCAGAACATCATCTCCAACGCGTCGTGCACCACCAACTGCCTCGGCCCGTTCGCGAAGGTGATCAACGACGAGTTCGGCATCATCAAGGGCCTGATGACCACGGTCCACGCCTACACCGCCGACCAGAACCTGCAGGACGGTCCGCACAAGGACCTGCGTCGCGCACGTGCAGCGGCGATCAACATCGTCCCGACCTCGACCGGTGCCGCCAAGGCCATCGGCCTCGTGCTGCCCGAGCTGAAGGGCAAGCTCGACGGCTTCGCGCTGCGTGTGCCGATCCCGACCGGCTCGATCACCGACCTCACCGTCGAACTCGAGAAGGGCGCGTCGGTCGACGAGATCAACGCCGCGATGAAGGCTGCCGCCGACGGACCGCTCAAGGGCATCCTGCGGTACTACGACGCACCGATCGTCTCCTCGGACATCGTCGGCGACCCGCACTCGTCGATCTTCGACGCGGGCCTGACCAAGGTCATCGAGGGCAATCTCGCCAAGGTCAGCTCCTGGTACGACAACGAGTGGGGTTACTCCAACCGCCTCGTCGACCTCTCCGATCTGGTGGGTAAGTCGCTGTAATGAGTGTAAAGACTCTGAAAGACCTTCTGGCCGAAGGCGTTTCAGGGCGCGCGGTGCTGGTCCGGTCGGATTTCAACGTTCCGCTCGACGGAACGAAGATCACCGACCCGGGCCGCATCATCGCGTCGCTGCCGACGCTCAACGCGTTGATCGACGCGGGCGCCAAGGTTGTCATCGCCGCCCACCTCGGTCGTCCCAAGGGCGAACCCGACCCGAAGTACTCGTTGGCACCGGTCGCCGCGCGCCTCGGTGAAGAACTCGGCCGCAACGTGCAACTCGCCGCCGACGTCGTCGGTCCCGATGCGCTCGCACGCGCCGAGGGTCTGACCGACGGCGACGTGCTCCTGCTCGAGAACGTTCGATTCGACGCCCGCGAGACGTCGAAGGTCGATGCCGAGCGCGAGTCGATGGCTGCCCAGCTCGCCGAGCTCGTGGGCGACGACGGCGCGTTCGTCTCCGACGGTTTCGGTGTGGTGCACCGCAAGCAGGCGTCGGTGTACGACGTCGCCAAGCTGCTGCCGCACTACGCGGGTCAGCTCGTCGAGCGTGAGGTCGACGTGTTGACCAAACTGACTACCGATCCGGCGCGGCCCTATGCCGTCGTGCTCGGTGGCTCGAAGGTGTCGGACAAGCTCGGCGTGATCGAATCGCTGGCCCCCAAGGTCGACACCCTGGTCATCGGCGGCGGTATGGCGTTCACTTTCCTTGCCGCACAAGGACATTCCGTCGGAAAGTCGTTGCTGCAGGAAGATCAGATCGACGTCTGCAAAGACCTTCTCGACCGGTTCGCCGACGTCATCCATCTTCCGGTCGACGTCGTCGTCGGCGACAAGTTCGCCGCCGATGCCGAGTCCGACACCGTCTCGGTCGAGGACATCCCCGACGAGTGGATGGGCCTCGACATCGGGCCGGAGTCGGTCAACCGCTTCGCCGCGGTCCTGACCGGGGCCAAGACCATCTTCTGGAACGGTCCGATGGGCGTGTTCGAGTTTCCGAAGTTCGCCGCGGGCACCAAGGGTGTGGCCGAGGCGATCATCACCGCAACCAACAACGGCGCGTTCAGCGTCGTCGGCGGTGGCGACTCCGCAGCGGCCGTGCGCACGCTCGGGCTGCCGGAAGAGGGCTTCTCGCACATCTCGACCGGTGGCGGTGCGTCGTTGGAGTTCCTCGAAGGCAAGGAGCTTCCGGGTCTGAAGGTGCTGGAGGACTGATGGCTGCTCGTAAACCGCTCATCGCAGGCAACTGGAAGATGAATCTCAACCATCTCGAGGCCATCGCCCTGGTGCAGAAGATCGCGTTCGCACTGCCGGCGAAGTACTTCGAGAAGGTCGACGTGACGGTGATCCCGCCGTTCACCGACATCCGCAGTGTGCAGACCGTCGTCGACGGCGACAAGCTGCTGCTCACTTACGGGGCGCAGGATCTGTCCGAGCACGACTCGGGCGCCTACACCGGCGAGATCAGCGGAGCCTTCCTCGCGAAGCTCGGCTGCACCTTCGTCATCGTCGGGCACTCGGAGCGTCGGACCATGCACGGTGAGACCGACGAGGTGGTGCTGGCCAAGACCAAGGCGGCGCTGCGTCACGGACTGACCCCCATCGTATGTATCGGCGAGCACCTCGACGTTCGTGAGGCCGGAAACCAGGTCTCACACAACGTCGAGCAGCTCAAGGGTTCGCTGGCAGGGCTCTCGGCAGAAGAGATCGGCAAGGTCGTCGTCGCCTACGAACCCGTCTGGGCCATCGGCACCGGCCGCGTGGCCAGTGCGGAGGATGCCCAAGAGGTCTGTGGCGCCGTGCGCGGTGCGCTTGCCGAGTTGGCCGACGAGGCCACCGCGGCGACGGTACGCGTGCTCTACGGCGGCTCGGTCAATGCCAAGAACGTCGGCGACCTCGGGGCACAGCCCGACGTCGACGGCGCCCTTGTCGGCGGTGCATCGCTGAAGGCCGACGACTTCGCAACGCTCTCGGCCATCGCGGCAGGTGGTCCGCTGCCCTGACGGGTGGTGCCCACCGGCCGTGGGTCGCTCGCGGGGTCATAGCTCGCGACGCGTAGACTATGGCAGGTTGGTTTCGTCATGCGCGCTTGCGCCCGCAACGAGGCCAACCTGCCCTCTGCCGTACACGACGAAACAGGAATGCTCACCGGATGAAGCTCGCGCTCGAAATCGGTCTGATCGTGACCAGCGTTATGCTGGTCGTTCTCGTGCTGCTGCACCGCGGTAAGGGCGGTGGCCTGTCCTCGCTGTTCGGCGGCGGCGTGCAGTCGAGTCTTTCGGGTTCGAGCGTTGTCGAGCGCAATCTCGACCGGCTGACCATCTTCGTTGGCCTGGTGTGGTTCATCCTCATCATCGGCGTCGAACTCGACATCAAGTACTCCTGACCCAGATCACGTACTTCTGACACATTCAGCACAAGGGCCGCGCACATTGCGCGGCCCTTGTGCTGTGTCCGCTCTGTCCTTCTCGGGTTGCGTCGAGATGCCCCGTTCGCTGAATACCTGAATACTTGAGGACATGACCTCAACCGATCCGTCCCACGGTGCCCCGGCCTGGCGTCCATCGACGTCCATCGATGATCTGATCTCCGTTGACGACGAGGGGCGTGCCCTCACCGAACCGCTGCGTGAAGACATCCGGTTGCTTGGCGGTCTTCTCGGTGACGCGATCAGAGAGCACGCGGGCGCCGAGGTTTTCGATCTGGTCGAAGCTGCGCGCGTCGCGGCTTTCAAAATCCGACGCGCCGAGATCGACCGAGATGATCTCGCCGACATGTTCATCGATCTCGACATCGACACCGCGATGCCGGTCATCCGTGCATTCGGTAACTTCGCGCTTCTGGCGAATCTCGCCGAGGACATCCACCGTGAGCGTCGGCGTGCCATTCACGTGCGTGCGGGCGATCCGCCACAGGAGAGCAGCCTTGCGGCCACCTACGCGAAGCTCGCGGCCGCAGACCTGTCCGACGCGCAGGTGGGAGCGGCGCTCGCCGACGCGACGGTTGTCCCGGTGATCACCGCCCATCCGACCGAGACCCGACGTCGCACCGTCTTCGACGCACAGAACCGCATCACCGAGCTCATGCGCTTTCGCGGACGCACCAACCTCACCTCCGACGAGGACGCCGAGGTCATTGAGGCGATCGAGCGCCAGATCCTGACGCTGTGGCAGACGGCACTCATCCGTCTCGAACGTCTCACCATCCAGGACGAGATCCGCTCCGGCCTGCGCTACTACGACGCCTCGTTCTTCGACGTCGTGCCGAAGATCAATACGTCGGTGCGGTCGACACTGCAGGCGGCGTACCCCGACGCGGGCCTGTCCGACGAGCCGATCCTGCGGATGGGCTCGTGGATCGGCGGCGACCGTGACGGCAACCCGTATGTGACCGGCGATGTGGTCGCGTTGGCGACGTCCCTCGCGGCGCGCACCGCGATCGGACACCACCTGTCCGAACTCCGTCTGCTCCGTCAGGAGCTGAGCATGTCGGCGCGGTTGATCGAGACCAGCGGGCGGCTCGTCCAACTCGCGGGTGTCGACGCAGACGATCCGGCAACCGACGAGCCATTCCGGTTGGCACTCAAGCACATTCGTGCGCGACTCGTCGCGACGGCGGAGTCGCTGTTCGGCCCGGACGTGCTGCAGAAGGAGGATCTCGACCTCATCGACGGCAAGCCGCCCTATGCCGACTCCGCCGAACTTCTCGCCGAGCTCGACGTCGTCGACGAAGCGCTCCGCGAGAACCACGACGACGCCATCGCCGACGACCGTCTCCTGCGCCTGCGTGAGGGCGTCAGGACGTTCGGATTCAATCTGTCCGGTCTCGACATGCGGCAGAACTCCGACATGCACGAAGAGGTCGTCGCCGAGCTGCTGGCATGGGCAGGCGTCACACCCGACTACCTGTCGTTGTCCGAGGAGGACAGGGTGGCGGTGCTGTCGGCGGAGCTCCAGGCACGCCGTCCGCTCACCAGGCGCGACTCGGACCTGTCGGAGCTCGCGCGCAAGGAACTCGACATCGTGCGCGCTGCCGCTGTCGCCGTCGCGGCATTCGGCCCGCAGTCGGTACCGAACTACGTCATCTCGATGTGTACCTCGGTCAGCGACATGTTGGAGCCGATGATCCTGCTCAAAGAGGCAGGCCTGATCGACATCGACGACGACGGCAAGCTGGTCTCGACGGTGCGGATCGTCCCGCTGTTCGAGACGATCGAAGATCTCCAGCAGGGCGCCGAAACGCTGCTCGCTGCGCTCGATCTGCCGTTCTACCGTGACCTCGTCGATTCGCAGGCCGGGATGCAGGAGGTCATGCTCGGGTACTCGGATTCGAACAAGGACGGCGGGTACATGGCCGCCAACTGGGCGCTCTATCGCGGTGAGCTCGACCTCGTCGAGGCGGCCAAGAAGGCGGGTATCCGCCTGCGTCTGTTCCACGGCCGCGGTGGCACGGTCGGTCGTGGTGGCGGCCCGAGCTACGACGCGATCCTCGCCCAGCCGCCGGGTGCGGTGCAGGGTTCGCTGCGTATCACCGAGCAGGGCGAGATCATCGCCGCCAAGTACGCGGAACCCGTTGTCGCCGAACGCAATCTGGAGACGCTTCTCGCGGCAACCATCGAGTCGTCGTTGCTCGACGTCGAGGGTCTCGGTGACGAATCGGAACAGGCGTACCAGAACATGGACGAGGTAGCGGCCCTTGCCCGTGCCGCGTACTCGAAGCTCGTGCACGAGACGCCCGGGTTCGTCGAGTACTTCACCACGTCGACACCGCTGTCGGAAATCGGCGCACTCAACATCGGCAGCAGGCCCGCGTCGCGCAAGCAGACCGAGAAGATCTCGGACCTGCGCGCCATTCCGTGGGTGCTGTCGTGGACGCAGTCCCGTGTGATGCTGCCGGGGTGGTATGGCACCGGCACGGCATTCGAGCAGTGGGTCGGCGACGACCCGCAGCGACTCGAGACCCTCCATCGGTACTACGAGAAGTGGCCGTTCTTCCGCACGGTGATGTCGAACATGGCGCAGGTGCTCGCCAAGTCGGACATGGGTCTAGCGCACCGGTACGCGCAGCTCGTTCCGGATGAAGCGTTGCGGGACAAGGTATTCGGAATGATCGTCGACGAGCATGAGCGCACCCTCGCGATGTACGCGAAGATCACCGGCACCGACGACCTGCTGGCCGACAACGCGGCGCTGAAGCGTTCGGTGTACAACCGATTCCCGTATCTCGAGCCGTTGAACCTGCTCCAGGTGGAGCTCTTGCGACGGTTCCGCGCAGGCGACGACAGCCCGCGGGTACGGCGTGGCATCCAGCTCACGATGAACGGGCTGGCGACGGCACTGCGGAACAGCGGCTAGCCAGACCGCCGACCGGGGAACTACACCGCGAGTTTCCCGGCGGCGGCGTCGTCGAGGAACCACACGGTCTCCGACGTCCCGTGCGCTCCGGCACACGGCCAGTCGTCGCGCGACGCCCCCGAATGCGCGGCGGCCACGGCCTCGGCCTTGTCGGCGCCCGACACCAGGAACCACACCGCTGACGACCGGTTGAGCGCGGGGAAGGTCAGCGTGATCCGACGCGGCGGTGGCTTCGGCGAGTTCTCGACGGACACGACTGTCCGCACGTTCTCCGCCGTGGCATCGGTGTGGGGGAAGAGCGAATTGATGTGACCTTCGCCGCCCATCCCGAGCAGGTGCAGATCGAACGCGGGGGAGATTCCGTTATCCGCGTTGGCCGCGAGGACGGTCGCGTAATCCTGTGCGGCAGCCTCGATGTCGTCGCCGAACGGTCCGTCGGACGCCGCCACCGGATGCACTCGGGCCGGGTCGACCGGCACGTGCGCGAGAAGGGCTTCGGTCGCCTGTCCGACGTTGCGTTCGGGGTCGTCGTTCGGAACGAAACGTTCGTCACCCCAGTAGAAGTCGATCCGCGACCAGTCCAGCGGGCTCGTGTCGACCTCGCCTCCCGGTGCCAGAGCGCGCAGAATGCCGATCCCGTTGCTTCCTCCGGTCAGCACCACCGACGCGACCCCACGCTCCTTCTGCGCACGTGACACTATGTCGACGAATCGTGCTGCCGCCGTGGTGGTCAGCATGTCGCGGTCGTCGAACACGAGGGTTTCCGTCGTCATACCGGCGCTCCCTGTGCCTGTAGCTCCACCGCGCCGCGCAGGGCGAGTTCGTACATGTCGTCGGTGTCGAGTCGGCGCAATTCCTCTGCCAGGCAGATCGGCAGGTCGCGGTGCATCATCGCCACGCGGCCGTCGGGTTTGCCCGGGGCGCTCAGTACGGCGTTGCCGTTCTGGTCGATCGACATGACCGTGGTGCCCTCGTCACGGTGAAGGCGTACCTCGAAGCTGCCGATGTTCCGCCGTGTCGGAACGCCGAGCGTCGAAAGAAGCCATCCCGCAAGCAGATCGACGCTCGGGGACGTCGCGGGTCCGGTCACCTCCGCAGCAGTGATCGGGGTATGCGGAGGCCGCTCGACAGCCGACGCGAGCAGCGCTCGCCACCCGGTGATCTGCGTCCACGCGAGGTCGGTGTCGCCGGGAGCGTACGTGGCCAACCTGCGTTCGAGGACCGTCTCCGGGTTCGCCGACTTCGTCGCGTCGAGAATCCGCCGACGCCCGATCTTGCCCATCGTGTCCTTGGCGGGATCCTCGGGCGCCGCACCGGGCCACCACGTCACGATGGGGGTGTCTGGTAGCAGGAACGGAGTCACGACGCTGCGCGGATGATTCGCCAGCTCGCCATGCAGCGTCAGCAGCACGACCTCCGACGCACCCGCATCACCACCGACACGGATCTCCGCGTCGAGCCGCGATTGTTCGTCGCGCGGATCGCAGGAGATCACGATCACCCGGCTCGGGTGTTCGCTACTGGCACCGATGGCCGCCTCGATGGCTGCCTCGGTCGGTTCGCCGTGTTCGGCGACGACCACCAGGGTCAGCACGCGCCCGAGGCTGATGGCGCCTCCGGCCTCGCGGACCATGACGATCTTTTTGGCGACCTCGTTGGTCGTCGTATCGGGCAGGGTGACGATCATCAGTGCCTCCTCGGCGCGGGCGGGGGATGCGGCGAAAACCGGTCGGTCGGCATCGGCCGAGTCGGCGTCAGGGTCGACGCCATGTTCGGCCGGTACGTTCCATCATCTCGTCGGCGGAATCGGGTCCCCAGGTACCCGACTCGTAGGTGTCGGGTCGACCGGACTGCGCCCAGTGCTCGAGGACGGGATCGAGGATCTTCCACGACAATTCGACCTCGTCGTTGACCGGGAACAGCGACGGCTCACCGAGCAGCACGTCGAGGATCAGCCGTTCGTAGGCCTCGGGAGATGCTTCGGTGAACGCCGTGCCGTAACTGAAGTCCATGTTGACGTCGCGGACCTCCATGCTCGACGCGGGCACCTTCGACCCGAACCGCAGTGTGATGCCCTCGTCCGGCTGCACTCTGATCACGAGTGCGTTCTGCGACAGCTCCTCGGTCATCGTCTTGTCGAACGGAAGGTGTGGTGCACGCTTGAAGACCAGTGCAATCTCGGTCACCCTGCGGCCCAAGCGTTTTCCCGTGCGAAGGTAGAAGGGCACGCCCGCCCAGCGTCGTGAATCCACCTCGAGCGCGATCGCCGCGTAGGTCTCGGTGATGGAGTCGGCGCTGAACCCTTCCTCCTCCAGGAGTCCCGGGACCTTCTGGCTGCCCTGCCAGCCCGGCCCGTACTGGCCGCGCGCAGTGTTCTCGTCGAGAGGCAGGATGTTGCTCGTCGCCGAGAGCACCTTGATCTTCTCGGCCTGTAATTGCTTGGGCTCGAACGAGATCGGCTCCTCCATCGCGACCAGCGCCATGAGTTGGAGTAGATGGTTCTGGATCACATCGCGCGCGGCACCGATGCCGTCGTAATAGCCGGCACGTCCGCCGAGGCCGATGTCTTCGGCCATGGTGATCTGGACGTGGTCGACGTAGTGCGAACTCCACAGGGGATCGAACAGTTGGTTCGCGAAGCGCAGCGCGAGAATGTTCTGCACCGTCTCCTTGCCGAGGTAGTGGTCGATGCGGAACACCGACGACTCCGGGAACACGGCATTGACGATGGCGTTGAGTTCTTTCGCCGACTGCAGATCGTGGCCGAACGGCTTCTCGATCACCACGCGGCGCCAGTTGTCGCCCTCCTCGGAGGCCAACCCACTGCGCTCGAGTTGCTCGCATACAGTCGGGAAGGCGTTGGGCGGAATCGACAGGTAGAACGCGTGATTGCCGTCGGTGCCGCGCTCCTTGTCGAGGCGCAACAGCGTTTGCTGCAGACGATCGAACGCGGCGTCGTCGTCGAAGGAGCCCTGAACGAAGCGGAACCCCTCGGACAGCCGCTCCCACACCTCCTCCCGGAACCCGGTGCGGGCATGCTCGCGTACGGCGTCGTGCACGACCTTCGCGAAATCCTCGTCGTCCCAGTCGCGTCGGGCGAACCCGACCAGCGCGAACGAGGGCGGCAGGAGGCCGCGATTGGCGAGGTCGTACACCGCGGGCATCAGCTTCTTGCGTGCGAGATCTCCGGTGACACCGAAGATCACGAGACTGCACGGGCCTGCGATGCGGGGGAGGCGCTTGTCACGTGGGTCGCGGAGCGGGTTCTTCCATCCCTCGGTGCCTGCCACCTACGTCAGCTCTTCTTCGCGGCGGAGAGCTGCTCCTCGGTGGCACCGAGGAGATCGGTCCATGCGTCGACGAACTTCGACACGCCCTCGTCCTCGAGGACCTTGAACACGTCCGAGAAGTCGACGCCGACAGCGGCGATCGCGTCGAAGACCTCACGCGATTCCTGCGCGCGGCCCACGATCGACAACGTGTCGACCCAACCGTGGTCGGCGAACGCGTCCATGGTCTTGCCCGGCATGGTGTTGACGGTGTTCGGTGCGACGAGTTCGCTGACGTAGAGCGTGTCGGCGTAGTCGGGATTCTTGGTTCCCGTCGATGCCCACAGCGCACGCTGCGGCAGCGCTCCCTGTTCCCGGAGTGCGGCGAATCGTGAGTCGATCTCGAACGCCTGCTGGTAGGCGTGGTAGGCCAGACGCGCGTTCGCGAGTGCGGCAGAACCCTTGAGCTGCACGGCCTGTGGCGTGCCGATCGCGTCGAGACGCTTGTCTACCTCGGTGTCGACGCGGGAGACGAAGAACGACGCAACCGAGTGGATCTTCGAGATGTCATGCCCCGCAGCGAGTGCGGCGTCGAGTCCGTTCAGGTAGGCGTCGATGACCTCCTGGTAGCGCTCGACCGAGAAGATCAGGGTGACGTTCACGCTGATGCCCTCCGCGAGGGTGCGGGAGATCGCGGGCAGGCCCTCCTTGGTCGCCGGGATCTTGATCAGCGCGTTGGGACGGTCGACGATCTTCCACAACTCCACGGCCTGCGCGGCCGTGTTGTCGGTGTCGTGTGCAAGGCGGGGATCGACCTCGATCGACACCCGACCGTCGAGTCCGTTGGTGCTGTCAAAGACGGGCTTGAGGACGTCGCAGGCGTTGCGGACGTCGTCGGTGGTCAGCGTCCGGACCGTGCTGTCGACATCGGTGTCGCGTGCGGCCAACTCATTGATCTGGTCGTCGTACGCGGTGCCCTTCGACAATGCGGCCTGGAAGATCGACGGGTTGGTCGTCACGCCGACCACCGACTTGGTGTCAATCAGTTCCTGGAGCTGTCCCGAGCTGATCAGGTCTCGGGACAGGTCGTCCAGCCACACCGAAACCCCGGCTGCGGACAATTCTGCGAGCTTCTCGTTCTGTGTCACGGTTCTCTCCTCCGGCAGTGCGCCCCTTGTGGGGGCGCCTCTAGTGGGTGTGCCTCGGTTGGGATTTCGATGTTCAGTTATGGATCTCGTCCGGCGATCAGCCCGCGACTGCGCGTAGCGACGCCGCGACGACGGCTTCGGCGGTGATGCCGAACTTCTCGTAGAGCACCTTGTAGTCGGCCGATGCGCCGTAGTGCTCGAGCGACACGATCTGGTCGCCATTGCCCACCCAGCGGTACCACGGCATCGCGATACCGGCCTCGACCGAAACCCGCGGCACTGCGGGGGGCAGCACCGAGTCGCGGTAGCCCTGTGGCTGTTCGTCGAACCACTCCATGCTCGGCATGGACACCACACGGGCCGCGATTCCCTTCTCGGCCAGAGTCTTCTGCGCCTCGAGCGCCAACTGCACCTCGGAGCCGGTGCCGATGATGACGACCTGCGCGTCGTCGTCCGAGTCGCTGAGTACGTACGCGCCTGCGGCAACTCCCTCGACCGACGTTCCCTCGAGAACCGGAACGTTCTGTCGGGTGAGCACCAGGCCGACGGGATGGTTGCGACGCGTCAGCAGGTGCGCCCACGCCGCCGCCGTCTCGTTGGCATCAGCCGGACGTACGACGTCGAGGTGGGGGATGGCACGCAGTGCGGCGAGATGCTCGACGGGCTGATGGGTCGGGCCGTCTTCGCCGAGTCCGATGGAATCGTGCGTCCACACGTAGATCGGATCGATCTCCATGAGAGAAGCCAGTCGGACCGATGGACGCATGTAGTCGGCGAACTGCAGGAACGTGCCGCCGTAGGCGCGCGTCGGTCCGTGCAGCACGATTCCGGAGAGCACCGCGCCCATCGCATGCTCGCGGATACCGAAGTGCAGCGTGCGGCCGTAGGGATTGGCCGACCACTTCTTGGTGGAGATCGCGGTCGGGCCGAACGACGCCGCCCCGTCCATGGTGGTGTTGTTCGAGCCCGCGAGGTCGGCCGAACCGCCCCACAGTTCCGGCAGGATGCCACCGAGCGCCGAGAGCACCTTGCCCGACGCCGCGCGGGTCGCGAGATCTTTGTCGCCGGGAGCCCACGTCGGGATCACGTCGCGCCATCCCTCGGGTAGCTCGTGTGCGTGCAGACGGTCGAACAGCTTCTTGTTCTCGGGATTGGCGCTCGCCCAGGCGTCGAACGCCGGCGTCCACGATTCCTTGGCCTCGATCCCGCGCTCGACGAGCTTGCGGGTGTGGCTGATGACCTCTTCGGAGACGTCGAAGTTCTTGTCGGGATCGAATCCGAGGGCTTCCTTGGTCTTGGCGACCTCGTCGGCGCCGAGAGCCGAACCGTGGATGGCGCCGGTGTTCATCTTGTCGGGAGCGGGGTAGCCGATGATGGTGCGCACGCAGATGAGCGACGGCTTGTCGGTGACCTTCTTGGCCGCCTCGATTGCCGCTTCGATCGCCACGACGTCCTCGCCGCTCTCGACCGTCTGCACGTGCCAGCCGTACGCCTCGTAGCGCAGCGGGGTGTTCTCGCCGAGCGCGATGGTGGTGTCGTCTTCGATGGAGATCTGGTTCTGGTCGTAGAACACGATCAGGTTGCCCAGTTCCTGGGTGCCCGCGAGCGAGGACGCCTCGGACGTCACGCCCTCTTCGATGTCGCCGTCGGAGGCGATGACGTAGATGAAGTGGTCGAACGGGCTGGCACCCGGCGCGGCGTCGGGGTCGAAGAGGCCACGTTCGTAACGCGACGCCATGCTCATGCCCACGGCCGACGCGAGTCCCTGACCCAGCGGACCCGTCGTGATCTCGACGCCCTTGGTGTGACGGAACTCGGGGTGTCCCGGCGTCAGCGACTCCCAGGTGCGGAGTGCTTCGAGGTCGGCGAGTTCAAGGCCGAATCCGCCGAGGTAGAGCTGGATGTACTGCGTGAGGCTCGAGTGTCCACACGACAGGACGAAACGGTCACGACCGACCCAGGTGGTGTCGACCGGGTCGTGACGCATGACGCGCTGGTACAGCGTGTAAGCGAGCGGAGCAAGACTCATCGCGGTGCCGGGGTGGCCGTTGCCGACCTTCTGGACGGCGTCGGCGGCAAGAATGCGAGCCGTATTGACCGCACGCGTGTCCACGTCGGACCAGTCCTCGGGGTAGGCCGCCTCGGTGCGTTCGCGGATCTCGTCGGTATCAGCCACGTGTGCCGTCTCCTGTACGTGTTGGTGTGCCTGCGTGATGCGTGTGGTGCTGGTGTGTCGGGCGAACGCCAACTCGCGGGCGTTACGTCCGAGTGCTGATGCAGGGCCTTTCGACCCACGATGACCAGAGTAATCGGCTAGTGCCGTCGGTGTGGGGGGTGGCCGGTAACGATCGTCATGTCAGCCGGTCGTCGCAGGTCGCCGGCGGCGCGGAGCCTCAATTCTTTGATCGAACACCCCAGCGTCTACCATGCTGAGTAGTAGTCGGAAATGCCCGCGAGCCGAATCGTCGGCGGGGCAGGGGAGTTGACGTGAGGATCGGTGAGCGTGTGAGCGGAGATGGTTCCGCCACTTCTCGCGGCACGTCCGAGGTGGATTCTGACCGCCCCGTCAGCGAATCGAACACGACCGTCGGCACGAGTCTCGTCGCTCGCGTTCGCGGCACGGTGATGGCCTATATCGCGCTCACCAAGCCTCGTGTCATCGAATTGCTGCTGGTGGCGACGATCCCGGTCATGCTGCAGGCAGATCGTGGACACGTCGACCTCAGAATCATCGCGTTCACGCTGCTCGGTGGCTGGTTGGGCGCGGCGAGCGCGAACACGCTCAACATGGTCGTCGACGCCGACATCGACAAGAAGATGCGACGCACCGCGAAGCGTCCGCTGGCTCGTCACGCGGTGACGAGAACCAACGCGTTGATCTTCGGATTGCTGCTCTGGGTGGCCTCGTTCGCTGTCCTGTGGTGGTCGGCGAACCTCCTGAGCGCGCTGCTCGTGTCCGCCACGATCATTTTCTACGTCGGTGTGTACACGCTGATTCTCAAGCGTCGTACCTGGCAGAACGTGGTGTGGGGCGGCGCGGCCGGATGTATGCCGACGTTGGTCGGCTGGGCTGCGGTCACTGGTTCGCTCAGTTGGCAGCCGATCGTGCTGTTCGGTGTGATCTTCTTCTGGACGCCGCCGCATACCTGGGCACTGGCAATGCGCTACCGCGAGGACTACAAGGCCGCGGGCGTGCCGATGCTGCCGGTGATCGCCACCGAAGAGCACGTCACCCGCCAGATCCTCATCTACACGTGGCTCACGGTGATCTGCTCGTTCCTGCTCATCGGAGCGGCGAGCTGGATCTACGCCGGCGTCGCCGTGGTGGCGGGCGTGTGGTTCCTCAACCGGGTGCACAAGCTCTATCGCGACACTCGACGCGGCGTCGAGGTGGCACCGTTGAAGGTGTTCCTGCAGTCGAACGAGTATCTCGCGGCCCTGTTCTGCGGACTCGCCATCGACGCCGTGGTCAACCTGCCGACCATCGCCAGCTACTTCTGACGAGTGGCCGCAGGTCGGCGTCACCGCCTCACGGAATGAGTGCGGTGGCTCCCGTTGTGATCCGGTTCTCCAGGTCGGTTTGAGCCTGCGCGGCGTCGGCGAGGCGATACTCCTGACCGACGCGGGCATCGAGGCCGTCGAGAACAGCGTCGAAGTACTCACCCGAACGCCACCGCAATTCGTCGGTGTCGGCGATGAAATGGCCGAGCGTCGGACGCGTCACCGACAGCGAGCCCGCCGGATTGAGTCGCTGGATATCGAACGGTGGGACAGGGCCGCTGGCCGCGCCGAACACGACGACGATCCCGCGGACCGCGGTCGAGGCGAGTGACTGTTCGAAGGTGTCGGCTCCGACGCCGTCGTACACCACCGGGACCCCCTTGCCGTCGGTGAGGTCACGGACCTGACCGACGAGGTCGTCGCCGTATCGCAGGACATGGTCGGCACCCGCCTGCGCCGACAAAGCTGCCTTCTCGTCTGTCGACACGGTGGTGATCACCGTGATGCCACGACGTTTGGCGAGTTGCGTCAGGATCAGGCCGACGCCCCCGGCGCCCGCGTGCAGCAGGATCGTGTCACCGGCCGCTGGGTGTGCACTGCCGTCGAGCGGATAGTGGGCGGTGAGGCCGCGCAGCATCGTCGAGCCCGCCACGACGTCGGGAACACCGTCGGGGACCGGGATGGCACGGGCGGAGCGCACCGCAACGAGTTCGCCGTACGAACCCGGTGCGTCGACCCAGGCGATTCGTTGGCCGGGCTCGAGGTCGGTGACGTCGCTGCCGACCGCGACGATCTCGCCTGCGCCCTCGGTGCCCGGAACATACGGCGGGGTCGACGGGTACATGCCACGCCGTAGATAGGTGTCGATGAAGTTGACCCCGATGGCGGTGGTCCGCGCGATCACCTCGTCACGAGCCGGGATGGGGTCGTCGACGGTCCCGTAGTTGAGCACCTCGGGACCGCCGTGATGTGTCACCTGAATTGCGCGCATGAGTCGTTTCTACACGGCGCCGAATTGTGGCCGTCGCCGGTACCGAACGCCACGCTAGAGGTCCGACTCGCTGCTGGAGTTCCTCGTGCCGACGACCGGCGGATCCACCGACCACGGGAAGTTGATCCACTTGTCCGTGGTGCGCCAGCAGTAGTCGGGAGTCGTGATGGTGTGCGGCTTCTGGAAGATCACCGCATTGCGGACCTCGGCGACGCGCCCCTGCTGTTCGCAGAAGTCGTCGACCAGTTTGAGGGTCTTCCCGGAGTCTGCGACGTCGTCGACGACAAGCACCCGCTGATCGTGCAGGCCGCTGCTCTCGAGTAGTGAGGGGAGCATCACGGGCTCGGACAGCGTCTCACCGATGCCGGTGTAGAACTCGACGTTGAGCGACAGCATCAGCTTGCAGTCGAGCGCGTATGCCATTGCTCCGGCGGGGATGAGGCCGCCGCGAGCTATCCCGATGATGATGTCGGGGACGTACCCGTCGTCTGCGACCATCTGGGCCAGCTCGCGGCAGGCGACGCCGTTGAGTTCCCAGGTGAGGATTTCGCGCTCCTGCGCGGGCGAGTTCATGAACACAACTCTGCCAAGTCTGCGGCTGCCGCACACCTCGGATGGGCCACCGGCCGTCGGTCGGTATGCTCTACAGACCATGAGCGATGTGCAGACCACCGAAAAGGCCGAGAGCTCGACACCGCCGGTCAAGGCGCCCGCCGAGGTCGTCGCCTCGATCAAGAAGTTCGTCGCGGGCGAGGGCGGCGCTGCCAAGGCGGTCCTGCAGCCCATCGGCACCGCCGGGGTACGCATCACGCTCGTCGGCGAGTCCGACGGATACCTCGGCGACCGGGTCGTCGACGACATCGCGACCGCACATGCCGTCGTCGACGCCGTACCGGGCCTCGAGATCGGGGAGTGGGATCGGGAGCTGACGTCGAAGGCAACCGTGTCGCCCGAGCACTATCGCAAGATGGCCGGCTGGGTCGCCCATTCCGAGCACTTCCCCAAGGCGCGCAACAGCGCGATCATCTGACAGTCCAGCAGGCGTGCCCGGTCAGTTGACGGGTGCGTCGCTGACTTCGCGTCGGGTGGAATCCTGCTGATCGCGACCCGCCCGCTGGTCGCTGCCGAACCACAGCACCAGCCAGGTGGCGCCGATCATCAACAGCGCGCTTCCGAGCATGTGCGCGATGACCAACACCATCGGTAGGTCCTTGGCGTACTGAATGCCACCGATCACGCCCTGGAGTGCCAGCAGCCCGACGTAGATGAGCGCGGCGCGGGTCTGGGGCATGCGGAGCACCCGTGCGGTGACGGCGCCTGCCAGTGCAAGACCCACGAGCACGAACACGAAGTCGGCGTGCAGTTGCGTCATCGCGCTCGGATCGAGTCCATTGCGCGGCGCATCGGCATCACCGGCATGCGGCCCCGATCCGGTGACGATGGTCCCGACGTAGATGGTCGCCCAGGTGAGCACGTAGATCAGCCATGAGAGGGCGCTGCCGAGGCGAGCTGCCACGACGTTGGTCGACTTCTCCCGCTCGTACGGAGAGGTACGGAACACCAAGACGGTTGCCGCCGATACCAACGCCATCGACAAGACAAAGTGCAGCGAGACGACCCACGGATTCAGGTCGGTGAGCACGGAGATGCCGCCGATGACAGCTTGGAACGGGATGCCGAGCGCGATGAGTGTCGCCAGCCAGCGGTCGCCGGGCGTCGAGCCGCGTCGGCGGAACACGGCGAGCCATGTGCCGATGGCCACGACGACCAGGACCCAGGTGAGCATCCGGTTTCCGAACTCGATGGCTCCGTGCATCCCGAGCGCCTGATGCGGAACGAAGGAACCGTCGGTGCACTGGGGCCACGTCGGGCAGCCGAGGCCGGAACCGGTGAGACGCACCGCGCCCCCGGTGACGACGATGCCGACGTTGACCACCAGCTGTGCGATTGCCCAGCCGTAGACGAAACGCGCCGTCGGATCTGCGAATCCGGGGACGCGGCCCAACAGGCCACGACGCCGAGTCGTGGTGTCCAGCGATTCGGCATCGTTGGACTCGGGGGAGCGCTCGGTACGGGTTTCTGACGTCGTCATTGGAATCGGAACCACCTCACTGCCAGCGCCGAGCCGACGACGGCCCAGGCCAGCAAAACCACTACGCCGAAGACGTCGACACGTCCGTCGGCAGCTTGTTGTAGCGCTTCGGTCAACGCGCCGGACGGCACGACGCGCGCCACCCACCACACGGAGTCGGGTACGCGCGACGACATCACGACGAGGCTGCCGATGCCCAGCATCGCGAACCACAGGAGATTCGCCAGCGCCAGGACGACCTCTGCCTTGAGTGTTCCGCCGAGCAGCAACCCGAGGGCCGAGAACGCAGCCGTGCCCAGCGCGATGACGAAGGCGCCGATCAGTAGGCCGACGGGTTCGGGACGCCATCCGAATGCAAAGCCGATCGCTCCGAGCAGGATTGCCTGTGCGATGACGACGATGACGACGGCCATCGCTTTGCCCGCGATGATGCCCCACCGCGGAATCGGCGTCGCCCCAAGTCTTTTCAGTGCGCCGTACCGTCGGTCGAACCCGACGGCGATGGCCTGTCCGGTGAATGCGGTCGACATGACCGCGACGGTCAGGATGGCGGGCACGAACGTCGCTGCGCGCTCGGCATTGGTCGTGCCGAGGTCGGTGTCGAGGGGTAGCAGGCACAAGCCGATCAACAGTGTGATCGGGATGAACATGGTCAGCAGGAGTTGCTCACCGTTGCGGAGCAGCAGGGTCAACTCGAGCCGCGTCTGTGCGGCGAGCATGGCGGGAAGCGACGCGGGCTGCGGGTTCGGCGCGAAGGTTCCCGGCGGGAACTGCGACGTCGACCGTGTGCGTGCGGCGGTCATCGACGCAACTCCCGTCCGGTGAGGTCGAGGAAGACGTCTTCGAGGCTGCGGGTCTCGACGCGCAGGTCGGTGGCGAGAACGTTGATCTTGGCGCACCACGCGGTCACCGTCGCCAACACCTGTGGTGTCACGTCGCCGCTGACCAGGTAATTGCCGGGCAGCGGTTCGGTGCACCGATAGTCCTCGGGCAAAGCGAGTTCGAGCATCGTGAGGTCGAGTCCGCGCGGGGCGGTGAACCGCAGTTCGTTCTCGGCTCCGCGGCTGGTCAACTCCGCCGGGGTGCCGTTCGCGACGACCTTCCCGTGGTCGATGATCACGACCTGGTCGGCGAGTTCTTCTGCTTCGTCCATGAGGTGTGTGGTGAGCAACACCGAGACGCCGTCGCCGCGCAGGCGGTCGATGATCTCCCAGACCACCAGGCGTGCCTGGGCGTCGAGTCCCGCGGTGGGTTCGTCGAGGAAGACCAGTTCCGGTCGGCCGACGATGGCGCACGCGAGCGAAAGCCGCTGCTGCTGACCGCCGGAGAGACGTCGGAACGGGGTACGCGCGGCCGATTCGAGACCGAGGGCGCCCAGCAGCCAGTCGGGATCGATGGGGTCGGCCGAGTAGGCGGCGCACAGGCGCAGCATCTCCTCGGCGCGAGCGCCGGGATATGCGCCGCCGCCCTGCAGCATGACCCCGATCCGCGTGCGGAGTCGATCGTTGTCACGCCAGGGATCGAGGCCGAGTACCGACACACTGCCCTCGTCGGCGTGGAGGAATCCCTCACAGATCTCCACCGTCGTGGTCTTGCCCGCGCCGTTGGGACCGAGGAGTGCCAGGACGGTTCCGGTCTCCAGATCGAGGTCGAGGCCGTCGACGGCGGCACGGTCGTCGTATCGCTTCACCAGTCCGCGTACGCGGAGTGCGGCGTCGGGTTCTGTCGTCGCGTCCGTCGATACGGATCCGCGAGGGCGACGATCGGTCATCGGATCGTCTGCCGGAGATGGTGAAGGTGAAGCCGTGCTGCGCACACGCCAAGACTATGCGTTGAGGGGTGCTGGAGAGAAAACGGTGTTCCCTGGGACACCCCCGTGCTCGACGTCGTCACGTGTCGGCGTTCGACGACGACCGTCGGCGTCTGTGCCGGGTGAACGGCAGATCTTCGAAGAACAGCGCGGTCAGGACCGCGACCATGATCACACCGGCGAGCAGTCCTTGCGCGAGCACAACGCCGCTCGTGTTGGAGCTGGTCGGCATGACGACGATCGCGATGATCGCCGACGCCGCGATGCTCAGTACGCGGAACCACGGGCCGGTCGCCCACGCGGCGAGAGGGATGACGGCCCACAGCAGGTACCAGGCCTGCACAAACGGGAAGAACAAGACGACGGTCGCCATCGCGATGCCGAGACCGCCGAGCGGGTGTAGCCGTCCGGCGAGCGTCGCAAGCATCCACCGGACGACGAAGATCGCGGCGATGAGCTGGCCGATCGGTCGTGCGACGTCGAGGATGGCCTGCGTCTGATCGCCGAGGCCGAGCCACACGCCGACCCTGCCCGTGCTCACCGACATCAACGTCGGCATCGACATCCAGGATCTGACGATCTCGCCCGTCGACAGCGTCGTGGTCCAGCCGAAACCGAGCCCTGTGCCAAGACAAATGCCCACGACGACTATGGCGAGAATCACGAAGAGAAAGCCTGCCGACGCCGCGAGTGCGCGCACGGAATCGCGCGAGCGCGACCACCAGGTACTCACCGGAGCATGACGAAGCGCGGGCAGAGTGGCGCCCCACCGTCTCGCGAGGGCGATACCGACGAATCCGAGGGCGAGCATCGATGTGACCTTCACCATGGACGACGCCGCGATCACCGCCGTGCCGGCGATGAGCATCCACCCGGCTTGGGTCGGCCAGAATCCGGATCCCCGCAGCCTCCCGCTGCTGTAGATCCCCGCGAAACACAGCTCCAATCCGACGAGCATCAGGCCGAGCATGAGTGCCTCGTTGTGGATGCCTCCGACGAGGTGCAGGATCACGAGCGGATTCATCGCGCCGAGCCAGAGCGCGGCAACTCCCGACACCCCGCAGCGCCGTGCGAGGCGGGGTAGCGCCCAGACGATCAAGCCCACCCCGAGCAGCGCAACGAGTCGATGCAGGAAGATCGCCGCGGTGATGTTGTCGCCGGTGATCTTGGTGATGCCCTCACCGATCCAGATGAAGAACGGGCCATAGGGCGCGGGGGTGTCTCGCCAGAGATTGGGCACCGATCGCGTCAGGACGTCGTCGACGCCGAGTCCGCGGACGGGGCTCACCGAGTACGGATCCATGCCGCGTTCGGCGATGGCGCTCTGTGCCAGGTACGAGTAGATGTCCTTGCTGAGCAGCGGGGGAGCGACGAGGATCGGGGCGATCCAGAGCAGCAGCGTGCTGTCGGCCTGGCGGCGGGTCATGCGCCGCTGCGGGCTTCGACCTTCGAGCACCTCCACGCTGAACCTGCCGACCGCGAAGCGTCCGATCATCAGCCACGCGACGACGAGCATCAGCGTTCCGCCGATCGACATCGTCAGCGCCGTGCTCCACATTCGGGACGGCAGCGACAGGAGGCGCATCCCGGCGACTGGATTCTGCAGCACGGGGATCTGGCCGGTACCCAGCGAACCGATCAGCAGCAGCACCGAACCGGTGGCTCCGAAAATCTTGATCCGGAAGAGGCGTCGATTCTCTTCCGCGTTGAGTGGGCCGACTTCCTGCTCGGTCTCGTGCAGTGTCGCCACCGACCGGCCGTAGCCGCCGGGCGTATCGGAATCCGTGTCGGCTGGTCGGGCAGACTTCAGCCCGAGGTACGTCGCGGCACGACGCAGGACACTGGTTTCAGGCACGAGACGACTGTAATGGTTGCCGCCTCGCGGTCCTCCGACGCCGCACCTGAGCATCGTGCGGGCCAACCCCTTAGGTCACCCTTGCTGGAAGCCGGGAAGCAATTACGTCACACTGGCGTTGTGAAAACCATGCGGAGTGATGCAGTGCTGTCTGCCGACAGCGCCCGTCCCGGTGTGGTCGCCGATCCAGGAGCCATGCATGCCGACGGGCAGACGCGTGCTGCCGTGGTGTCGCTGCTCGTCGAAGACGGGCCGCTGACCGCGGGAGAGATCGCCGAGCGGTTGGGTATCAGTCCAGCAGGCGTGCGTCGTCATCTCGACGCGCTCGTCGATGCCGGTGATGCCGAACACGCCTCGCCCGGTTTCGGCCGGGGCGGCGAGCGCGGTCGGGGCAGGCCTGCGAAGTGGTTCCAACTGACGGCGACAGGCCGCGGAAAGCTTCAACACGCATACGACGATCTCGCCGGAGCTGCGATGCGCAAACTCCGCGACATCGCCGGCGAGGAAGCGATCGGTGAGTTCGCGCGCGACCGCATCGAGGGCATCGTCGACGGGGTACGTCCCGTCGCGGAGTCCGGTTCTGTCGCCGACACCGTCGAAGAGATCGCCGACGCCCTCACCAGCGCGGGTTACGCCGCCAACACCAGGTTGGTCGGCTCCGGCGTCCAGATTTGCCAGCATCACTGCCCCGTGGCACATGTCGCGGCGGAGTTCCCCGAGCTCTGTGAGGCAGAAACCGCGGCGTTCACCGAGCTTCTCGGTACGCACGTACAACGTCTCGCGACGATCGCCAACGGCGATTGCGCGTGTACAACGCATGTCCCCCTGATGATCGGCGACAACCAGCCCGGCAATGACGCCGTCGCCGACCCGAAGCAGACGAGTCGAAAGGCCCAGCGATGACAGTTACAGATGGACAGGCTCCATTGACCCAAGAGGAGACCATCGCCTCACTCGGCACGTACGGATACGGGTGGGCCGATTCCGACGTCGCAGGAGCGAGCGCGCAGCGTGGACTCTCCGACGCCGTGGTCGCCGACATCTCGTCGAAGAAGAGCGAACCGGAGTGGATGCTCGAGAACCGCCTCAAGGCGCTGCGCATCTTCGACCGCAAGCCCATGCCGCACTGGGGCGCCGAGCTCGACGGCATCGACTTCGACAACATCAAGTACTTCGTGCGCTCGACCGAGAAGCAGGCCGCTTCCTGGGAAGACCTGCCCGAGGACATCAAGAACACCTACGACAGGCTCGGCATCCCCGAGGCCGAGAAGCAGCGCCTCGTCGCTGGTGTCGCCGCTCAGTACGAGTCCGAGGTGGTCTACCACCAGATCCGTGAGGACCTCGAGCAGCAGGGCGTGATCTTCCTCGACACCGACACCGGTCTCAAGGAGCATCCCGAGCTCTTCCGCGAGTACTTCGGATCGGTCATCCCGGCGGGCGACAACAAGTTCTCCGCGCTGAACACCGCGGTGTGGTCGGGCGGATCGTTCATCTACGTGCCCCCGGGCGTGCACGTCGACATCCCGCTGCAGGCCTACTTCCGGATCAACACCGAGAACATGGGCCAGTTCGAGCGGACGCTGATCATCGTCGACGAGGGTGCCTACGTGCACTACGTCGAGGGTTGTACCGCGCCGATCTACAAGACCGACTCGCTGCACTCGGCCGTGGTCGAGATCATCGTGAAGAAGGGCGGACGCTGCCGCTACACCACCATCCAGAACTGGTCGAACAACGTCTACAACCTGGTCACCAAGCGTGCCAAGGCTGAGGCGGGCGCCACGATGGAGTGGATCGACGGCAACATCGGCTCGAAGGTCACGATGAAGTACCCGGCCGTCTGGCTGACGGGCGAGTATGCCAAGGGCGAGGTGCTCTCCGTCGCATTCGCCGGCGAGGGTCAGCATCAGGACACGGGTTCCAAGATGGTCCACCTCGCGCCGCACACCTCGAGCAACATCGTCTCCAAGTCGGTCGCGCGTGGCGGTGGACGAGCCTCCTATCGCGGCTTGATCAAGGTCAACAACGGTGCGCACGGCAGCCGTTCGACGGTGAAGTGCGACGCACTGCTCGTCGACACCATCAGCCGTAGCGACACCTACCCGTACGTCGACATCCGCGAGGACGACGTCACGATGGGCCACGAGGCCACCGTCTCCAAGGTCAGCGACGATCAGCTCTTCTACCTGATGAGTCGCGGACTGACCGAGGACGAGGCGATGGCCATGGTCGTGCGTGGATTCGTCGAGCCCATCGCGAAGGAACTCCCGATGGAGTACGCACTCGAACTCAACCGCCTCATCGAACTTCAGATGGAAGGAGCCGTCGGCTGATGGCTGATCCGACAATCCCGGTCTCGGTTCCGGGCAGCACAGTCGCGCCCGTCAACAAGGGCGAACTGTTCACCTCATTCGACGTCGAGGCGTTCGAGGTTCCCAGCTCGCGTGAAGAGGCGTGGCGATTCACCCCGTTCCGACGCTTGCGCGGCCTGCACGACGGCAGCGCGACGGCCGACGGACAGGCAACTGTCTCGGTCACCGGCGCCGGTGACGGCGTCACCGTCGAGACCGTCGGGCGCGACGACAAGCGACTCGGACAGGGCGGAGTCCCGTTCGATCGCATTGCGGCGCAGGCATATTCGTGCTTCGACGAGGCCACGGTCGTCACCGTCGCCCGCGAGGTCGAGGTCGCCGACCCGATCGTGGTCACGCTCGAGGGTCCCGGCGTCGACAAGACGGCGTTCGGTCACGTGCAGATCCGCCTCGAGGCATTCGCGCGCGCCGTCGTCGTTCTCGATCAGAAGGGCAGCGGAACCTACGCGGAGAACGTCGAATTCATCGTCGACGACCAAGCCGCGCTGACGGTCGTCAATGTCCACGACTGGGCCGACGACGCCGTGCACGTCGCAACGCACCACATCAAGGTGGGTCGCGATTCCGTGCTGCGTCACTTCGCGATCAGCCTCGGCGGCGACCTCGTCCGCCTCTCACCGCTGGTCCGCTACGCGGCGCCGGGCGGCGACGTCGAACTCTGGGGTCTGTACTTCGCCGATGCCGGACAGCATCTCGAACAGCGACTCCTCATCGACCACAACCAGCCGAACTGCCGCTCCAACGTGGTGTACAAGGGTGCGCTGCAAGGAGATCCGTCCGGCGACCGCAGTCGTGAGGCGCATACGGTCTGGATCGGCGACGTGCTGATCCGTCCGGAAGCCGAGGGCACCGACACCTTCGAGCTCAACCGCAACCTGCTGCTCACCGACAACGCGCGTGCCGACTCGGTGCCGAACCTCGAGATCGAGACTGGCGAGATCGTCGGTGCGGGCCACGCCAGCGCCACCGGCCGATTCGACGACGAGCAGCTGTTCTACCTGCAGGCCCGCGGCATTCCGGAAGACCAGGCCCGACGCCTCGTCATCCGTGGATTCTTCGGCGAGGTCATCGCCAAGATCACGGTGCCCGAACTGCGCGAACGTCTCTCCGCCGCAATCGAACACGAACTCGAGATCTCCGGCGCCTGATCGCGCTGATCGAGACCGAACCCGCTGATCGAGACTGAACCCGCTGATCGAGCTTGTCGAGATCACCCAGCCCCAGAAAGAAAGCCACATGAGCACACTCGAAATCCGTGACCTGCACGTCGACGTCGCGCAGTCCGACACCGACGCCGAGCCGATCCACATCCTCAAAGGCGTCGACCTCACCGTGAAGTCGGGGGAGACCCACGCATTGATGGGCCCCAACGGCTCCGGCAAGTCGACGCTCTCCTACGCCATCGCCGGCCACCCGAAGTACACGGTCACCAGCGGGTCCATCACCCTCGACGGTGAGGATGTGCTGGAGATGAGTGTCGACGAGCGCGCCCGCGCGGGCCTGTTCCTCGCGATGCAGTACCCCGTCGAGGTTCCCGGCGTCTCGATGTCGAACTTCCTGCGCACCGCGGCGACCGCCGTCCGTGGCGAGGCTCCCAAGCTGCGCCACTGGGTCAAGGAGACCAAGGAAGCGATGACCGCGCTCGACATCGATCCGTCGTTCGCCGAGCGCTCGGTCAACGAGGGCTTCTCCGGTGGCGAGAAGAAGCGCCACGAAATCCTGCAGCTCGACCTGCTCAAGCCGAAGTTCGCGATTCTCGACGAGACCGACTCCGGCCTCGACGTCGACGCCCTGCGCGTTGTCAGCGAGGGCGTGAACACGTACAAGGCGGAGGAGAACGGCGGCATTCTGCTGATCACGCACTACACGCGAATCCTGCGCTACATCAAGCCGGACTTCGTGCACGTGTTCGTCAACGGTCGCGTCGTCGAATCCGGTGGCCCCGAACTGGCCGACGAGCTCGAAGAGAACGGTTACGTCCGCTTCACGACGGCTGCTGCGGCGGGCTGAGCCATGTCGACGGAGACCGTGGCCGAACAGGCTTCGACGCTCGACGTCGACGCCATCCGTGCCGATTTCCCGATTCTGTCTCGCACCGTGCGCGACGGAAAGCCGTTGGTCTACCTCGATTCCGGTGCCACCTCGCAGCGTGCGGTCCAGGTGCTCGACGCCGAGCGTGAGTTCCTGACGACCCACAACGCCGCCGTGCATCGTGGTGCGCATCAGCTCGCCGAGGAGGCCACCGACGACTACGAGGGCGCCCGCGAGAAGATCGCCGCCTTCGTGGGTGTCACCGCAGCCGAGACGGTGTTCACGAAGAACGCCACCGAGTCGCTGAACCTGGTCACCTACACGCTCGGCGACGACCGCAGCGCACCGCTGTTCGGAGGCCGACAACTCGGCGAGGGCGACACGGTCGTCATCACCGAGCTCGAACACCACGCGAATCTCGTTCCGTGGCAAGAGCTGTGCCGACGCACCGGCGCCACCCTGCGCTGGTACGGCGTCACCGACGACGGTCGCATCGACCTCGAATCACTCGAGCTCGACGACACCGTGAAGGTCGTCGCGTTCACGCACCAGTCCAACGTGACCGGTGCCGTGGCCGACGTCGACGAGTTGGTTCGCCGCGCACGTGCTGTCGGTGCGCTCGTCGTGCTCGACGCCTGCCAGTCGGTTCCGCACATGCCCGTCGATTTCCGTGCCCTAGACGTCGACTTCGCGGCGTTCTCCGGACACAAGATGCTCGGACCGTCGGGCGTCGGCGTGCTCTACGGCAAAGCAGAGCTTCTGGCCGCGCTGCCGCCGTTCATCACCGGTGGATCGATGATCGAGACCGTCACGATGGAGGCAACCACCTACGCCGATCCGCCTCAGCGATTCGAGGCAGGCGTGCCGATGACCTCGCAGGTCGTCGGACTGGGTGCAGCGGTCGACTACCTGTCGGCGATCGGGATGGATGCTGTTGCCGCGCATGAGCATTCGCTCGTCGAGCATGCATTGCGCTCGCTCGGTGAGATCGATGGACTGCGCATCATCGGACCGAACACGACCGAAAACCGTGGCGGTGCAGTCTCGTTCGTCGTCGACGGCATTCACGCACACGACCTCGGGCAGATCCTCGACGACGAGGGTGTCGCGATCCGCGTCGGACATCATTGCGCGTGGCCGCTGCACCGACGTTTCGGAGTTGCCGCGACGGCTCGTGCGTCGTTCGCGGTGTACAACACGCACGATGAGGTCGACGCTCTCGCCGCAGCAATCGTCAAGGCGCAGAAGTTCTTCGGGGTCGTCTGACATGCGTATGGAGCAGATGTATCAAGACGTGATCCTCGATCACTACAAGCACCCGCACGGCCGCGGGCTGCGCGAGCCGTTCGGCGCAGAGGTCCATCACGTCAACCCGACATGTGGTGACGAGGTGACCCTGCGCGTGGCGCTGTCCGACGACGGCAACACTGTCACCGACATCTCCTACGACGGGCAGGGCTGCTCGATCTCGCAGGCGTCGACATCGGTGCTGTTCGACCAGCTCGAGGGTGCCAGCGTCGACGACGCGCTGGCCACGGTCGCGTCGTTCAACGCGATGATGACTTCGCGCGGCTCCGACGAGGGCGACGAAGACATCATCGGCGACGGCATCGCGTTTGCCGGAGTGAGCAAGTATCCGGCACGCGTCAAATGTGCACTGCTGGGCTGGATGGCGTTCAAGGACGCCCTGGCCCAGTCGGTGGAAGAACGTGAATCAGAACAGGTGGAAGCTCCATGACCGAACAGCCTTTGGCAGATACTGCCGCAGTCGAGACACCCCCTGTCGAGACGCCCGCGGCTGACGCGCCCGTGAGCGCGCCGAGCACCTCGTTGCCCCAGCTCGAGGACGTCGAGGAAGCGATGCGCGACGTCGTCGACCCCGAGCTCGGAATCAACGTCGTCGATCTCGGACTCGTTTACGGCATCGAGGTCACCGACGACGCGGTCGCCAAGATCGACATGACCCTGACGTCGGCGGCGTGTCCGCTGACCGACGTCATCGAGGACCAGTCACGCGCAGCGCTCATCGGCAGCGGTCTGTGCACCGAGTTGGAGATCAACTGGGTGTGGCTGCCGCCGTGGGGCCCCGACAAGATCACCGACGACGGCCGCGAGCAGCTACGCGCGCTGGGCTTCACCGTCTGAGCCGTCGGAGACACGGAGGCGCGAGGACACGGTGACAGGACGCCCCGGTGCCTGAACACATGGACGAACCCGAAGGACGGTTTCGTCGTGTCCGCCGCTGGAAGCCGCCCACGTACGAGACGCGCGTGGAGAAAATGATCCGCGAGGCCACCGAGCGGGGCGAGTTCGACAACCTGCCGGGCATGGGCAAGCCGCTCGACCTCTCCGATACCGACGACCCCGACTGGTGGGTCAAGCGCAAGATCCGCGACGAAGGACTTGATTCGACGGCCCTGCTGCCCGCCTCGCTGCAACTCCGCAAAGAGGCGCAAGGGTTTCCCGACTCCCTGGCCGACATCGCCGACGAATCAGCGGTGCGCGATATCCTCGCCGACTTCAATCGCCGTGTACGCGAAGCACATCTGACCACGCGGGCCGGACTCCCGTCGGTCGTCACTGCCCACGTCGTCGACGTCGACGAGATCGTCGAGCAGTGGCAGGCGCTCAGGCAGGGGCGTCGGTGACCCTGACGGCACCGCTCGCCTGACCGGTCACACGTCCGACCAGCCGTGACCGGTCGCCGCACCGCGCGCGATCGTCATCTTGGTTCGCATTCCGACGCCCTTGACCACGCGGCCCATCGCCTCGAGTGTGCCCGCGAGGTTGTCGCGCTCGCTGAGGTAGCTGCGTTGGGCGCTGATCGGCATGGTGAAGAAGGCGTCGAAGAAGTCGAGGGTCTGCTCGGCCGAGAGGTCCAGCAGTGCCGACAGACCGCGGATTCGGAGTTCGTGTACCGAACGTGCCGATGCCGGCCACAGCGCGGCCTTCGGGTCGTCGCCGTCCGCGATCGCGACCGCGACGGTGTCGGCACAGGCGAGTGAGGTGGCGACGCTGTAGCCCGTCGTCGGATTCTTCATCCCGCCCGCAGCGCCGAACCGGAAGACCGGGTCCTTCCACGGCGTCGTCGACGCGCCGACGAGCGGAAAGTTCACCACCTCGGTGCGGAGCACGGTCGGTTCATGGTCGCCCAATCGAAAGCGCAGGCGGTGTTCGAGGTCTGGGATCGACAGCGCGGGATGCCCTGCGAGACAGGTCTCTTCGAGCAGCACAGTCCCATCACCGAGCGGCACGGCGTAGAGAAACGACGGTAGTGGTGAGCCTGCGGCACCGAGCTGGCGAGGACTCGCCCAGTCCATGAGCAGCGCGCCCGCGCCGCCGAGTACCGCCTCCGCGTCCTTCGCGTCGACGATGATCCCGAACGCGGTCTGGTACGGGGCGTCGTGCGGCAGCGCACCTCGACAGTCGACGATCTGATCGGCCCGGACGACCGAACCGTCAGCGCACACCACCCGATCAGCCGACACCGACGTCGCGGCCGACGCCACCAGCGCCACCCCGTCGAGGTTCAATTCGGTTGCGAGAGCGACATTGTCGAGAACCGTGTATCCGCGGGCGATCTCGTGACGGGTTCGCGCAGACACCTGCACGGCGTCGGTCTGCGCTGCTATGGCGTTGTCGCTCAACCAGTTCGGCAGTTCGTCGGTCCATGCCGCATAGGTGGCGTGCCACGCCCTGTCGGGGTGCGGATCGATGAGAGTGGTATCCACCCCGTGGTGGCGTAGGCGGTGGGCCAGGCCCCTGCCCGCCGGACCGCCGCCGACCACCGCCGCCGAACGGGACACGGTCACATCGATCCGGTGGCCAACAGTCCGCCGTCGACCTGCAAGGTCTGACCGGTGATCCACGACGCGTTGTCGCTGACGAGGAAGGCGGCAGCCTGCGCGATGTCTTCCGGGTTGCCGAGTCGGCGCAGCGGGTAGCCGGCAATCGCGCGTTCTTCGTTGTCGCCAGCGATGAGTGCGTCGGCGAACTTCGTCTTGACGATGGCGGGCGCGATCGCGTTGACGCGGATCTGCTTGGGCCCGAGTTCCCACGCGAGCTCCGCGGTCAGGCGGATCAACGCGGCTTTCGACGCCCCGTAGGCGGCGATGACTCCGGTGGAGCGGATTCCGGCGACCGAGGCGATGTTGAGCACAGCTCCTCCTGATTCGGCCATGCCCGCCCGATATGCCTCTTGCACGAACCCGAGGGCGGCGACCACGTTCGTGTCGAAGATCTTGCGCACCGCGTCGAGATCGGCGTCGACGAGCGGCCCATACGTCGGGTTGATTCCCGTGTTGTTGACCAGTATGTCGATTCCGCCACCGAGCCGCACCGCGTTCGCAACGGCGTCGGCTCGATGAGCGGCGTCGCCGGTATTGCCGGGACAGATGTCGACCTTCGCCCCGTCAACCGCAGTCCGGATCGACTCGGCTGCCTGCTGCAGCGGTTCGGGTTTACGGCCGGTGATGACCACCGTGGCGCCTCGACGGGCGAGTTCGGTGGCGATGGCCAATCCAATGCCGCGGCTCGCGCCGGTGACGAGTGCGGATCGCCCGGTGAGATCGGGTGTCGGCAACATTCCGGTGGGTTCAGCTGTGCGTTCGGTCACCCTGCCACCGTATCGAGCGACGTGAGGAAGTCGCGGCCGCCCGGGGTGGAAAAACCACGGGCCGACGCACAGTAGACTGGACCGTCGTGATCACCGCGACCGACCTGGAAGTTCGAGCGGGCGCTCGGACCCTGCTGTCGGCGCCCGGCTCAGCATTGCGTATTCAACCCGGCGACCGGATCGGCCTCGTCGGCCGCAATGGCGCAGGTAAGACGACCTCGCTGCGCATTCTCGCGGGCGAGACCGAGCCCTACGCCGGAACGGTGACCAGGACCGGCGATCTCGGCTATCTGCCGCAGGACCCCAAAGAAGGCGACCTCGACGTCGTCGCACGCGATCGCGTGCTGTCTGCGCGTGGGCTCGACGACATCATGCATCAGATGGAAAAGCAGCAGGCCCTGATGGCCGAGGCTGCCGACGACAAGGTGCGCGACAAGGCTGTCGCACGATACGGCCGTCTCGAGGAGCGCTTCTCCGACCTCGGCGGCTACGTCGCCGAGTCCGAGGCCGCGCGCATCTGCAACAGCCTCGGATTGCCCGATCGCGTACTCGGCCAGCCTCTGCGCACGCTCTCGGGCGGACAGCGCCGTCGCATCGAGCTCGCCCGCATCCTGTTCGCAGCCTCCGACGGCTCGGGCAAATCTGCGACGACGCTGCTCCTCGACGAGCCGACCAACCACCTCGACGCCGACTCGATCACCTGGTTGCGCAGCTTCCTGCAGAACCACGAGGGTGGACTCGTGGTGATCAGCCACGACGTCGACCTGCTGGCCGACGTGGTCAACAAGGTGTGGTTCCTCGACGCCGTCCGCGGCGAGGCCGACGTCTACAACATGGGCTGGAAGCGCTACCTCGACGCACGCGCAACCGACGAGCAGCGTCGTAAGCGTGAGCGCGCCAATGCGGAGAAGAAGGCGTCCGCACTGCGCGCACAGGCTGCAAAGCTCGGCGCCAAGGCCACGAAAGCCACTGCGGCACAACAGATGCTCAAGCGTGCCGATCGGATGATCGATTCCCTCGACGAGGAGCAGGTGGCCGACCGCACCGCCCGGATTCGCTTCCCGGAGCCCGCGGCGTGTGGCAAGACTCCGCTGATGGCGTCGGGACTGAGCAAGTCCTACGGCTCGCTCGAGATCTTCACCGGCGTCGACCTCGCGATCGACAAGGGCAGCCGTGTGGTCGTGCTCGGACTCAACGGTGCGGGTAAGACCACCCTGCTCAAGGTGCTCGCCGGTGTCGAGGCGTCGGATACGGGTTCGCTGGAGCCCGGCTACGGACTCAAGATCGGCTACTTCGCGCAGGAGCACGACACCCTCGACGACATGGCGACGGTGTGGGAGAACATTCGGCACGCCGCGCCCGACGCAGGCGAACAGGATCTTCGTAGCCTGCTCGGTGCCTTCATGTTCACCGGACCTCAGCTCGACCAACCCGCGGGCACGCTATCCGGTGGCGAGAAGACGCGACTGTCGCTGGCAGGCCTAGTGTCGTCGGCGGCCAACGTGCTGCTACTCGACGAGCCGACCAACAACCTCGACCCGATCTCGCGCGAGCAGGTGCTCGACGCCCTGCGCAGCTACACCGGTGCCGTGGTCCTCGTTACCCACGATCCCGGTGCCGCGGCGGCGCTCGATCCGCAACGCGTGATTCTTCTGCCCGACGGCACCGAAGACCACTGGAGCGACGAATACCAGGAGCTCATCGAGCTCGCGTGAGCATCACGGCCCCTCCGTCGGTCCAGTCACGATGCCCGACAACTGCACGCGCTTGCCGACGTCCCGCGTGCTGACGTGACCGACGGGAGTGGCCAGAATCTCGTGATGATCGGTGGCATCGGACTCGACGTGCATCGTTCCCGACGCCTCGTTCGCGATGTATCCGCTGGGAGCTGCTACCTCGCGAGCGCGGTAGCAGCCCGTCGGCAGCGAACGAATCAGCAGTCCCTGTGCATCGGTGACACCTGAGCCACGGGATTGCCCGGCGCACGTCGTGATCGCGAACCGCGCACCCGGCAGTGGGTGGCCGTGGATGCGGTCGCGGACTGCGATCCGCAGTTGGCCCGACCCGTCGTCGAATCCGCCCTTGCGGTCGACGCCGGTTCCGATGGATCGACTCGGTTGCTGGTCTCGCGTCGTCACGGTGAATGTTCCCGAACCGGGTGTGGCCGAGGCGGACGCCGACGCTCCGACGATTCCGGCGAGTGTCATTGCGCCGACAACCGTGAGAGTCGTTGTCACACGGACGAATCGGCCGTTCATGCTCGCGTCGCCCACGCGATGATGTTGTCGGCGTAGCCGAGCGGGGGACCGACAAACGCCCCACCGCACGTGACGAGGGCGAGGGTCTCCGGCCCGTCGAGACGGTTGAGTTCCGCTGCCGGAAAGCCCTTCTCCTTGTCGGCCTTCTGGACGTTACGCACCCGGTAGTGGACGGTCTCACCCTTCGCTGTGGTGACCGCGACTTCGGTTCCCGGTGCGAGAGAACTGAACCGGGCGGCGAAGCCACGCCCCTGCGAGGCCTCGTCGACGTGGCCGGTCACGACGATTGTGCCCTTGCCCGATCCGGGTAACGCCGAATCGACCCACCAGCCGAGACGATGGACGTCCTGTGGCGGCAGGAGGGCACCGGTCGTATCCGTCGCAACCGCATCGGTGACAGCGGAATCACCGCCGACCTCAATACTTTTCGGTGCTGCCGGCTCGTCGGTGCGTGCGGCAACGGGTGCGGGTAGCTGGGTCTGAGCAGACGGTGTGGCCACGGACGATTCGCTCGTGCGTGTCGAGCAGCCGACGAGAAGCGTCAGACTCAGAGCCAGCAGGCAGAACAGTGTGAGTATCGGCGTGGTTTTCATGGTCGATCCACCGGTCCCGAAGGAATCGACGACAGCGATGTCCTGCCCGACGGATTGCGGTCGGTCACGTGGTCGACGGGGGTGTTGTAGACCGTCACCGTCGACACCTTGTCGGTGGACACGTCGACGGTGTACGAGCGACCCTCGGGCACATAGCCTTTCGGTGCCGCCGTCTCCTTGACGCGGTAGCAGCCCGGTGCCACCTCACGGTTGACCACACCGCCCTCGCCGGTGGTTTCCCACCCCAACACATCCCCGGAGCAGGTGGACACGATGAAGCTCGCTCCCGGCAGCTTGGCGCCGGTGACTCTGTCTGCCTTGACCACCTGCAGGGTTCCGGAACCATCTCCGCCGCCGTCGGTACGTGCGAAGGAAATCTGGATATGGTTGCCGAGCAGTCCGAGTTCGACTGTGCCGCTTCCCGAAATCAGCCTCAATCCGTCGGGCCAACTGATCGTCTCGAAACTGTAGGTTCCCACGTTCAGGGTCAGTTCGGCGGGGGCGGTGACCATCGTTACCGCGCCGGTCTCGTTGTTGGTGAGACGTACCCGAGCACCCTGCACCGGCGTGATGCCGTTGGGGTAGGGGATGAATGATGTGACATAGAGGTGTGCGGTCCCGGACTCCGGAGGGGCCGTCGGAGAACTCGGGGTTGTCGACGTCGGCGCTTCGACGGTCGTCGACGGACCGGGGGCGGAGGTACTCGGTGCCGACGAACTCGGGGGCGCCGGATTGGTGGCCGTACTCTCCGGTGTCGTGGTTGAAGGTGCCTGCGTCGTCGGCTGGTCAACCGTCGTGGCGGGTGCCACGGTGGTCGACGAGGTCGACGAGGTCGACGAGGTCGACGGGGTTTCCGCCGAACCGACTGCGGGAGCCATCGCAAGGCTGAGCAGGATTCCCGCCGCAAAGGCTGCGGTGCTTGTCCGCGGAGTGCGGAATCTGCTGGGGTGCTTGGGTGATCGTTTCGACATTGGAGTGAGCCTTTCGGTGGGGTGGACGGCCCCGACACCCGTGAAGTCGGGTGGGCCAATCGATTCGTTATCGCCTGCGGCCGTCGGCGGGCGGAAATCATTCACGCGTCGTACGGCCTGTACGTGGCGGTGCATTCACGGCCGGTAGACGGGCCCCGAGGGAATCGAGCTCAGCGGAGTGCGTGCGCCCGGATCACGGCCGGGAGCCGAGGGTCCGGGATTCGTTGTTCCCGGACCTGACGTGCCCTTTGCGGCGAAGTGGATCGTGTAGATGATGTCCCGGCCACGCTCGAGTGGAATGTTGAACGACGACGGCCCCACGAGCGTCAGTCCCGCGGGTACTTCGAGCACAAGGACACTCACCGTCCCGGTCGGGGACTGCACGGTAGCGGGCAAGGTCGTGACGTAAGGGTTGACCGCGACCAGGCGAACCAACACGCCGTTGACCCCGTCGTGCGCGCCGTCGAGCACGGCATTGATCATCACGGACCCATACGCGACAGGGCTTGTGGGCGTGGACGTTTCGGTGCTCGCGGGTGTGCTCGGTGGGGTCGATGACGAGGGCGGGTTGGTCGTCGGCGGCGTGGTTGTTGTTGGCGGTGTTGTCGTCGGCGGCGTCGTGGTTGTCGGCGCCGTGGTGGATGGAGTGGTCACCGACGGCGCGGTCGTGTCGACGTCGGCGTGGGCACCACCCACCCCGAGAGACAGACACGCCACGACGACGATGAGTGTGCTCGAGAAAGAACGGAAATGTGTGACGGTACGCATGAGCGGACTCGCGATCTCCCCGACCCGAATCGGATCACTGTGTGACCCCCGATGTCTGATGAGTCCGAATCGGGAGGGCGATCGTTAACACGCGCGAAGAACCGTTATCCACGCGTTATCTGGTGTCATTCACGCGTTCGACGGCGACCACTGCTCATCTCGACGCCGCATACCGCTTCGTGAGCTCGCCCTTGACCAGCTTGCCGGTGGGTGTGCGAGGCAGATCTGCAACGAAATCGACCGAGCGTGGAACCTTGTACCGCGCAAGCGAATCGCCCGCGAAGTCGAGGAGCTCGTCGGCAAGCGTCGGCGAGGCCTCGTACGCCGGATCGAGTTGCACGAGCGCTTTGGCGACCTCGCCGAGGTCGTCATCGGGCACACCGATCACGGCGACGTCGTAGACGGCCGGGTGGTTGATGAGAACGTTCTCGGCTTCTTGGGGATAGATGTTGACGCCGCCGGTGATGATCATGAACGCCTTGCGGTCGGTGAGATAGAGGAAACCCTCATCGTCGACGTAGCCCATGTCGCCTGTTGTGGCCCAGGTCGGGTGTTTCGGGTGATACGCCGACGCCGTCTTGCCCGGGTCGTTGTGGTACTCGAAAGCGGGTGTCTCACGCTCGAAATACACGAGGCCGACGTCGCCGATGGGCACCTCGTCGCCGGCGTCGTCGCAGATCCTGATGACGCCCATGCCCGCTCGTCCGACGGAACCGGGATGCGTCAACGCGTCCTCGGGGCCGATGAACGTCGCGCCCGCGGCCTCGGTCGATGCGTAGTATTCGTGGATCACCGGACCCCACCATTCGATCATCGCGCGCTTGACTTCGGCGGGGCACGGGGCCGCGGCGTGGATCGCCACCTTCAGGCTCGACACGTCGTATTTGTCGCGGATATCCGCGGGCAACTTGAGCATCCTGATGAACATCGTCGGCACCCATTGGCTGTGCGTGGCGCGATACTCCTCGACGAGACTCAGCGCTTCCTCCGGCTCGAAGTGGTCCATGAACACCACGGTGCCGCCGACAGAATTGGTGACGCCGCAAAAGCGCAGTGGCGCAGCGTGATACAACGGCGCTGGGGATAGGTAGACGCTCTCGGCGTCGAATCCGTACAGCGGGCTGAAGATCGCGGTGTACGCATCGGGGACTTCTGCGACCAAGCCATCCGGTAGCGGTGTGCGAATCCCCTTGGGGCGTCCCGTGGTTCCCGACGAGTAGAGCATGTCGGTGCCGCGGGGTTCGTCGGTACGCAGCGTGTCCGGTGCTGCCGCCAACACGTCGTCGTAGGGTTCGAAGCCATCGATGACCCCACCCCACGCGATGCGATGACCCGCTTCGGCAAGCGCTGCGATATCGCCGCTCGTCGAGACCGCTTCTGCCACAGCGGCATCGGCAAACAGCACCTTCGCCGCGCTGTCGGTGAGGATGTAGGCGGTTTCGTCCGCGGTCAGGTGATGATTGATCGCGGTGACGTAGAGGCCACTGCGGATCGCTGCCCAGTACACCTCGAACATGTGAAGGTTATTGCGCGACACCATCGCGATCGTGTCGCCAGGACGTAGCCCGAGTTCGTCGAGGTGGTTCGCCAACCGCGCGGAGTTGTCGTCGAGTTCGCGATAGGTGAGTGCGGTTCCGGTTGCAGCGTCGACGACGGCGGCTTTGTCAGGTGTGGTGGCGGCGATGGTTCCTGGGAACACGACGATCTCCTCGATGACTCGGGATACGGACGATGCCGAGTGTGATCGGCATCATGCGAGATCGTATACCGAGCGATAGTTCGGCGGGGCCGTCATTGCCGCAATGGCGGGCGCCTAACTCATGACTCCGCAGTGGCGCGCGAGCGCACCGAAGCCTCCACGAGGTCGAGAACTGCCGACAGGTCGTCGGTAGGACGTCCCGAAGCCAATCGGGTGATCAGCCCGTCGAGGACGAGGTCGAGGTAGTCGAGCAGAACGTCGGTGGGGACGTCGTCACGCAGTCGGCCGGTCTCACGGCCGCGTTCGAGTCGATCGAGAGTGGCCTTCTCGAGCTCAGCCGAGCGTTCCAGCCATGCCGACCGGAACGTCGGATCGGTGCGGAGCTTCCGCGCGATTTCCAGCCGCGTGCCCAACCAATCGAAATCCTGTGGGCGCGCGAGCATGTCGCGCATGACCTGAACAAGGCCCTGCTCTGCCGCGACGTCGGCCATGCGTTCGGCGTCTTCCCGTGCGAGCGCGAGGAAGAGTGCCTCCTTGTCGCGGAAATGATGAAAGATCGCACCGCGAGAGAGTCCTGTCGACTCCTCGATGCGTTTGACCGTCGCTCCGTCGTAGCCGTACTCCGCGAAGCAATGCCGCGCGCCGTCGAGAATCTCCCGACGACGCGCGGCAAGGCGGTCATCACTGACCTTGGGCACTGCTATCGCCCTGTCAGCTCTTGATCATGTTGCGGAGCACGTACTGCAGGATGCCACCGTTGCGGTAGTAGTCGGCTTCACCGGGTGTGTCGATGCGCACCTTGGCGTCGAACTCGACCTTCGAGCCGTCTTCCTTGGAGGCGGTGACATGCACCGTCTTCGGCGTGGTGCCGTTGTTCAGCTCCTCGATACCGGTGATGTCGAAGGTCTCCGTGCCGTCGAGGCCCAGCGACTTGTGCGACTCGCCCTCGGGGAACTGCAGCGGGATCACGCCCATGCCGATGAGGTTCGAGCGGTGGATGCGCTCGAAGCTCTCGGTGATGACGGCCTTGACGCCCAGCAGGCTGGTGCCCTTGGCTGCCCAGTCACGCGAGCTACCGGTGCCGTACTCCTTGCCGCCGAGCACGACCAGCGGGGTGCCCTCCTTCGCGTAGTTCTGCGCGGCGTCGTAGATGAACGACTGCGGAGCGCCCTCCTGCGTGAAGTCACGGGTGTAACCACCGGTGACGTCGACGAGCTGGTTCGCCAGGCGGATATTGCCGAAGGTCGACCGGATCATCACCTCGTGGTTACCGCGGCGGGCTCCCAGCGAGTTGTAGTCCTTGCGAGCCACACCGTGCGCGTCGAGGTACTGCGCGGCGGGAGTGCCGGGCTTGATCGTCGAGGCGGGGGAGATGTGGTCGGTGGTCACCGAGTCGCCGAGCTTCGCGAGGACGCGGGCGCCCTTGATGTCGGAGACCGGATCGGCTTCGAGCTTCATGCCGTCGAAGTACGGAGGCTTCCGCACGTAGGTCGACTCGTCGTCCCAGTCGAAGGTCTTGCCCTCGGGGGTCGGCAGGCTCTGCCAGCGCTCGTCGCCCTTGAAGACATCGGCGTAGTCCTCGGCGTACTGCTCGGGGCTAATCGAGCTCGAGATGGTCTGCGCGATCTCCTCGTTGGTCGGCCAGATGTCCTTGAGGAAGACGTCGTTGCCGTCCTGGTCCTGGCCGAGAGGATCGGACTCGAAGTCGAAGTCCATCGTGCCCGCGAGCGCGTAGGCGATGACCAACGGCGGCGACGCGAGGTAGTTCATCTTCACGTCGGGGTTGATACGACCCTCGAAGTTACGGTTACCCGACAGCACCGCGGTCGCGGCCAGGTCGTTGTCGTTGATCGCCTTCGAGATTTCCTCGGGCAGCGGGCCCGAGTTACCGATACAGGTGGTGCAGCCGTAGCCGACGAGGTAGAAGCCGAGCTTCTCCAGGTACGGCCACAGGCCCGCCTTGTCGTAGTAGCCGGTCACGACCTGCGATCCGGGGGCCATCGAGGTCTTGACCCACGGCTTGGAGGTCAGGCCCTTGTCGACGGCCTTCTTGGCGAGCAGGCCGGCGCCGAGCATGACCGACGGGTTCGACGTATTGGTGCAGCTCGTGATCGACGCGATCGTCACGATGCCGTGGTCGAGGATCATGTCGCCACGCTCGGTCGACGACACCTTGACGGGCTTCGACGGCCGACCCGCAGCACCCTTGCTGGCGTTGTGGGCGGGCTCGTAGCCGTCATCGGCGAACGAGAGCTTTGCACCACTGGGGTCGATGGCGGGGGAGTCCGAGGCGGGGAAGCTCTCCGCGTTCGACTCGTCGACACCGTTGTAGGCGGGCGTGTTGCCCTCCTCGACGTAGTTGTGGATGTCCTTGCGGAATGCGTTCTTGGCGTCCCACAACTCGATGCGGTCCTGCGGGCGCTTCGGACCTGCGATCGACGGGACGACCGTCGACAGGTCGAGCTCGATGTACTCGGAGTACTGCGGCTCGGTGGCGTCCTTCTCCAGCCACATGCCCTGTTCCTTGGCGTATGCCTCGACGAGGGCCAGCGTCTCCGCGCTGCGGCCGGTGAGCTTCAGGTAGTTGATGGTCTCGCCGTCGATCGGGAAGATCGCGCAGGTGGAGCCGAACTCGGGGCTCATGTTGCCGATGGTGGCGCGGTTGGCCAGCGGGACCTCGGCGACACCATTGCCGTAGAACTCGACGAACTTGCCGACGACGCCGTGCTTGCGCAGCATCTCCGTGATGGTCAGCACGACGTCGGTCGCGGTGACGCCCGGCTTGGCCGCACCGGTCAGCTTGAAGCCGACGACGCGCGGGATGAGCATCGAAACCGGCTGGCCGAGCATGGCGGCCTCGGCCTCGATACCGCCGACGCCCCAGCCGAGCACGCCGAGACCGTTCTGCATCGTGGTGTGCGAGTCGGTGCCGATGCAGGTGTCGGGGTAGGCGACCTCGGTGCCCTCGGAGTTGGGGCGAACCATGACCGAGCGGGCGAGGTGCTCGATGTTGACCTGGTGCACGATGCCGGTGCCCGGCGGCACGACGCGGAAGTCGTCGAATGCGCCCTGGCCCCAGCGGAGGAACTTGTAGCGCTCTTCGTTGCGCTGGTACTCGATCTCGACGTTGCGCTCGAATGCCTGCGCGTTGCCGAAGGCCTCGATGATGACGGAGTGGTCGATGACCATCTCGGCGGGTGCTAGCGGGTTGACCTTGTCGGGATCGCCGCCGAGTTCCTTGACCGCGTCGCGCATGGTGGTCAGGTCGACCACACAGGGAACGCCGGTGAAGTCCTGCATGATGACGCGAGCCGGGGTGAACTGGATCTCGATGCTCGGCTCGGCCGAGGGATCCCAGTTGGCGATCGCTTCGATGTGGTCCTTGGTGACGTTCGCGCCGTCTTCGGTGCGAAGCAGGTTCTCGGCGAGGACCTTGAGTGCGTAAGGGAGCTTCTCGGTTCCCTTGACAGCGCTCAGCCGGTAGATCTCATACGACTTGTCGCCCACCTCGAGGGTGCCTTGGGCGCCAAAGGAATTGATACTCACGACTTAATCCACTCTCCTCGTGCCGACGGGCTGCGTCGGCGTCGTTCGACGTCTCACGTGTGCGCACGTGGACTGCTTGGCCGGCTCGTCGACGAACGCCGCTCGTCGACTCCGACCGTGACCCGACGGGCTGCGCCGGGTGTTCGAGTGCTGTCGGTGGCGCCGGTGGGTGGTACCGATGCCTCCCTGCCCTCGCGGGGCGGCCACGGGGCCGCCGTGGTCACCGTGTCATCCTAACAGTACGGCTGTACTGTTTACAACACGCGACACGCCCGTTTACCGCCTACCTACAGCATCCTCCATTCTGTCGCATGGCACGAGGCGAGGGTCACGCGGTCGTGTGCGCGTCGGCGACATTTAATGGCTGCGAAACCTTCTCCGGTGACACGCGGGGGTGGGTCCCCGGCCGTGACGACCCATTGGGCAGGATTGTCGTGGCAGCGCGCATGCGGTTCGGAGCATGCGGTAGGTGCACGCAGTTTCGAGCAGAACAGAAAGTTGGGTACAGCCGATGAGTCCAGGTCCACAGGGCTACCCCGCGATCATTCCTGCGAATGTCGACATGACGGCCCTGCGGCAAGAACTGCTTGCCGACCACGTCGCCGCACCCGCCGATCAGGAACCAGCGCTTCGCGCCCTCGTGGCCCGGGCCGAGTCCGACGGGCATGACCTCAACGTGGTCGTTCTGACCGTGCCGCAGCCGAACTTCACCTACTACCGCGACATCGCCACCCAGTTGCAGTCCGAGGTCGGTGGGACCGTGCTGGTCATCGGCCCGAACTCGGTCGGTAGCTCGTCGGCCGACTTCAGTCGCGTGGTGCAGGAGCAGGCCATGGACGACCTGACGCTGCAGAATCCGTCCGTCGCCGCCACACAGATGTACGACGAACTGACGTCGCCGCAGATCGACTGGACGCTCGTGACGCTCCTCCTGGTGGTCGTGACGATCATCGGTGCCGTGCTCGCGCGTGTGCGGACCGTACGTGCGCGTCGGCGCCGCGGTGAGGTCGCGCAACCGGCTGCACAACCGCCGCGAGCAGCCGAGTCGACCTCGGGTGACGACGTGGTGTCGGCGACCGAGTCGTCCGCCCGCTGAGGCAGGCTGCACCAACCAACCTCGCGAAGCTCGGACCCGGGTCGTACGGCACAACCGGGTCTCGTCGTCGTTCGACGCTCTGTTGCCAATTCGATACCTGGCAAGTCATGTCACCCTTTGGGCTGTTCACGGCATTTTCCCAGGTAATCACCCCTATGTAATTCGTTGCAGCGGTTTTCTCGTGTGTCCGATGTGACGTACGGTTCTCATGTCGCTTGTGTTGCTGTTGGTATCCAATGCACCACATGTGGTAGGTGATGCACGTTGGTTGGTTGGGGAAGACGTGCACCCTGTGTTCGGACATGGAGATGCGTGCGACTCGAGACGGTGCGACTCGAGGCATGACATCGCCGGCGAGGGCGAGGAGTTTCACGTGAGGCGAGTGACCACCGGTGTGGCTCGTGGTACCCCGGGGCGGGGTAGGCCGCGATTCGCACGTCTAGGGGCCGTACTTGCGGTCGCGATACTCAGCGGAATGGGTGCGGGCCAGGCATTGGCCGCTCCTGGCGCGACGGCGCCGAAAAAGCCGACGAGTGCGGTGTCGACGTTGATCAATCAGATCGCGACGGCAAATCAGAACATTAAGGATCTCGACGGAGCGGTCGCCGTTCGCCAGGAGAACGCCAACAGGTCGCTTGCCGATTATCAGAACTCGATCGCGGCGCAGCAGCTGGCCACCCAGGCGGCATCCGGCGCCGAGAACTCTCTCACCAAAGCCAACCGTGCTGCCAAAGACGCCCAGAAATCGTTCGATGCACTGATCCGCGATGTCTATCGGAATGGCACCACGTCGAGTTCGATGACCAAGTACGTGTCCTCCGACAATCCCGACAGGGTGCTCGAGCGGATGTCGACGCTCGACCGGCTCGCCCGGAACCAGCAGGACACGATCCGTCGCCTGCAGGTGGCCCGCAACCAACAAGCCAACAGGGTGTCGGCGCTCGAAGCTCTCAAACGGCAGGCGGCGCTTGCCACCTCGGGCGCGGAGCAGCGCAAGAACGACGCACTTGCCGCCGTACGCGAAGCCCGGTCGGCGATGCTCAACGAACAGCAGCGTCGCAATTCGCTCGTGACTCAACGTGATTCGGTCCAGCAGAAACTCGACAAGCTGCGTGGCACGGTCACAACACCCAAGAAGGTCGACGCTCCCGCGCCGACCGACCTGTTGTCGGGACTCTTCCCCGGAATCCCGGGACTCCCGGGACCTCGTCCGAGCGCGCCCGGCGCGACTCAGGTCGAAGGGACGAGTGACAACCAAGCGCTTCAGGTGGCCGCGGAGGCCGCCGCTCGTCTCGCGGGAGACCTTGGCCAGAAGGCACTCGCGGCAATGGTCGGCCAGGCGCAGATCCCGCACTCGGAACTCCTCGACGAACTCGGCCTCGGGGGTGCGTCGCTGGGATCCTCCGGTGCCGACAGCATCGCCAGCAGGCTCGGTTCCGGCAGTCTCGGCACGCTGTTCGGCAGCTCCTCGGGCGGCGGTGGCCCGGTGCGTCCTGGTCTGCGTGGCCCTCAGGCCGTCGAGATCGTGGTGAACCGCGCGCTCTCGCAGCTCAACGTGCCCTACGCGTGGGGTGGTGGTGACGCCAACGGTCCCACCCTCGGTATCCGCGACGGTGGTGTTGCCGACAGCTACGGCGACTACAACAAGGTGGGCTTCGACTGCTCGGGCCTCATGATGTACGCGTTCGGAGGTGTCGGTATCCAGCTCCCGCACTACACGGGTTACCAGTACACATCGGGTCCCCAGGTGCCGCTGGCGCAGATGCAGCGTGGCGACATGATCTTCTACGGTCCCAATGCGAGTGAGCATGTCGCGCTCTACCTCGGCGACAACAAGATGGTCGAGGCGCCGCAGTCGGGCGACGTCGTCAAGGTGTCGCCGCTGCGGACGGCGGGCGCGATGCCCAACGTGGTGCGCCTGCTCTGATTCCGCACCGAGCCGGATGCCGTGATACCGCGCCATCCGAACGACCTTCTTGGCGCGTTTTCAGGACGCACGGCTAGGCTGGCTTGCAATCATGTCGGCAACCGATTCTGCGAAGGCACAACGCGGCTGCGCCGGGATCCGGACGAACCTTAGGAGTAGGGGTTGACCTCTTCGCATCCGAACACTGAGCAGGCGCACGCCGCGTCGAACTCGGGCGGGGGAGCGGTGACGCTCAGCGACGACGACGTGAAGCTCGTGGAACGTGCGATCTATGAGGTCAAGCGTGTGATCGTCGGCCAGGATCAGCTCGTCGAGCGCATCCTCGTCGGACTGCTCGCTCGCGGGCACATCCTCCTCGAGGGTGTCCCCGGTGTGGCCAAGACGCTCGCGGTCGAGACGTTCGCGAAGGTCATCGGCGGCAGCTTCTCCCGCGTTCAGTTCACGCCAGACCTCGTGCCAACCGATCTGCTCGGAACGCGCATCTACCGCCAGGGCCGTGAGGAGTTCGACACCGAGCTCGGCCCGGTTGTCGCGAACTTCCTCCTCGCCGACGAAATCAACCGTGCACCGGCAAAGGTGCAGTCGGCGCTCCTCGAGGTGATGGCCGAGCGGCACGTCTCGATCGGCGGAACCACCTATCCGATGCCGAGCCCATTCCTCGTCATGGCGACGCAGAACCCCATCGAGAACGAGGGTGTCTACCCGCTGCCCGAGGCGCAGCGCGACCGCTTCCTGTTCAAGATCCTCGTCGACTACCCGTCGGTCGAGGAAGAGCGCGAGATCGTCTACCGGATGGGCAATGTGCCACCGAGCGCGGCGCAGATCCTCGATCCGGAGACGACGATCCGGCTGCAGGAGACCGCGGCCAACGTGTTCGTCCACCATGCTTTGGTCGACTATGTCGTCCGTGTCATCAACGCGACCCGACGTCCCGCCGAGCTCGGTCTGCACGACGTCGATTCCTGGTTGTCCTACGGCGCCTCACCGCGTGCGACGCTCGGCATCGTTGCGGCTGCCCGCGCGCTGGCACTCGTGCGTGGTCGCGATTACGTGATCCCCGCCGACATCGTCGAGCTCATCCCCGACGTCCTGCGCCATCGTCTGGTGCTGAGCTACGACGCTCTCGCCGACGAGGTCACAGCCGACCAGATCATCAACCGCATCCTGCAGACCATCGGGTTGCCGCAGGTGGGTACACAGCCCGTGCAGCAACAGTCGCCGCCGATGCAGGCGATGCCGGGTCAGCCCGGCGTCGGACCACAGGCCCCGGGCGTGAACGGCGCACCCGGTCAGAACCCGCAACAGGTACAGCCGGTCAACGGTGCACAGGGCCGCTACCCGGCGGGGCCGGCCAACCAGACGTCAGCGCGGTATGGCGGCTAACAGCACACTGCCGTCGCTCGAATCAGGCCTGCTCGACGAACCGCAGCTCTCGGCAGCGCTGAAGTCGCTCGAACTGACGGTGCGCCGCAAGCTCGACGGCGTGCTGCAGGGCGAACACCAGGGACTGATTCCGGGACCGGGTTCCGAACCGGGAGAGGCACGGCCGTACCAGCCCGGCGACGATATCCGCCGGATGGAGTGGTCGGTCACTGCCCGTACGACCCAGCCCCATGTCCGTCAGATGATCGCCGACCGCGAGCTCGAGACGTGGCTCGTCGTCGACGCGTCAGCGAGCCTCGACTTCGGCACCGTCGCCCACACCAAACGTGAGCTCGCGGTGGCCGCGTCGTCGGCCATCGTGCATCTCACCTCCGGTGGTGGCAATCGCCACGGCGCGGTGGTGTGTACCGGCGACAAGATCGTCCGCGTACCCGCCCACGCCGGGCGTGCCCACGACCTGAGTCTGCTGAAGACGATCGCCACCACCCGTCGCGCGGAACCCGGCGTGCGGGGCGACCTGAAAGCAGGACTCGAAGCGCTGCGCCGACCGCAGCGGCGTCGCGGACTGGCGGTCGTGATCAGCGACTTCCTGGGTCCGATCGACTGGGAGCGCTCGCTGCGCGCCATCGGCGCCCATCACGAGCTGCTGGCGATCGAGGTTCTCGACCCACGCGATCTGGAATTGCCACCCATCGGCGACGTCACCCTCGCCGACGCCGAGTCGGGTGAGATCAGGCAGGTCACGATCACCGAGTCGCTGCGTCGCGACTTCGCCGACGCTGCCCGAGCTCACCAGCAGAAGGTGCATCGGACCATCCGTGGCTGTGGCGGCCCCGTGTTGTCGCTGCGTACCGACCGGGACTGGATCAACGACATGGTGAAGTTCGTGGGGCGTCGTCGCCGCGGACTCGCCGCCGGGGTTGGGTGAGGACGGCAGTGTTCTCGCACCCATGGTGGTTGCTCGCGCTTGTCCTCGTCGCCGCTCTCGGCGCAGGCTATTGGTACATGCTCCGGATGCGGCGCCAGCGGGCGTTGCAGTTCGCCAACACCGAGATGCTCGACCGCATCGTGCCCGCAGAGCCGCGGTGGAAGCGTTGGCTGCGCCACGCACCGATGGTCGCGCTGCTCTTGGCGTTGGTGCTGCTCGTGGTCGCAGTCGCCGGACCGCAGGCCAACCGCAAGATCCCGCGGAACAAGGCGACGGTGATCCTGGTGATGGACGTGTCGCGCTCGATGAACGCCACCGATGTCGCACCGTCGAGAATCAAGGCGGCACAGTCGGCGGCGAAACAGTTCGCCGACAACCTCACCGACGGCATCAACCTGGGACTGATCTCGTTCGCCGGCACGGCGTCGACGTTGGTCACCCCGACGCCGAATCACGACGCCACCAAGCAGGCGGTCGACAAGTTGCAGCTCGCCGACAAGACGGCGACCGGTGAGGGAATCTTCGCCGCTCTGCAGCAGATCCAGACTCTCAACGCGGTGCTCGGCGGAGACGAGGGCGCACCACCCGCGCGCATCGTGCTGCTCTCCGACGGTAAAGAGACCGTGCCGGACGACCCGGACGACCCGCGCGGAGCCTTCACCGCCGCTCGCAAGGCGAAAGAGGAGAAGATCCCCGTTTCCACGATCTCGTTCGGTACCTCGACGGGAACCGTCGATCTCGAGGGCGATCAGGTTCCGGTTCCGGTCGACGACGAGTCGCTGCGCAAGATCGCCAACCTCAGCGGCGGCCGGTTCTTCACGGCGTCGAGTCTCGATGAGCTGAACAAGGTCTACAGCACCTTGCAGGAGGAGATCGGCTACGAGTACCGCAAGGGCGACGATTCGTGGCCGTGGCTGCTCGCCGGCACCATTTTCGTCATCCTCGCCGCGGGCGGTGCGATGCTCATCAACCAGCGATTACCCTGATCGTCGTCGATCATCACCGCATCGACCCTGCCGACGTCACACGCACTCGCAACCGATAGGTTTGTAACCCATGTCGCAGAGCAATGAATCTCCCAGCCGTGTCTCGCGTTCGGTTCTCGTGACCGGAGGCAACCGCGGCATCGGTCTCGCGGTCGCTCGCCGGCTCTCCGCGGACGGTCACAAGGTCGCCGTCACCCACCGCGGCTCCGGCGCCCCCGAGGGCCTGTTCGGCGTGACGTGCGATGTCACCGACACCGCATCCGTCGACGCCGCGTTCAAAGAGGTCGCCGAGCACCAGGGGCCGGTCGAGGTGGTCGTGTCGAACGCGGGTATCACCGCAGACACCCTTCTGATGCGGATGAGCGTCGAGAGCTTCGAAGACGTCGTCGACGCCAACCTGACGGGCGCATTCCGCGTCACCAAGGCCGCGACACGCGACATGCTGCGCAAGCGGTGGGGTCGGTTCATCTACCTCGGTTCGGTCGTCGCGCTGATGGGCACCCCGGGGCAGGCCAACTACGCGGCGTCGAAGGCCGGATTGGTTGGCCTCGCCCGCTCGGTCACCCGCGAGCTCGGCGGACGCAACATCACCGCGAATGTCGTCGCACCCGGCCTGATCGACACCGACATGACCCGGTCGCTGCCCGAGGGGTACACCAAGACGGCCGTCGACCAGGCGATCCCCGCCAAGCGCATGGGGCAGCCGGAAGAAGTGGCCGCAGTGGTCAGCTTCCTCGCGTCCGACGACTCGGCCTACGTCACCGGCAACGTGATCAACGTCGACGGCGGCCTCGGCATGGGCCACTAGACCCCCTCGGCCGCACACCCCCCAGCCTCACACGCACAGACACCATCCACAGACACGCCTACCCGCAGAGGAGCCCAGCACTGTGAGCGGAATCCTGGACGGAAAGACCGTCCTCATCACCGGCATCATCACCGACGCGTCAATCGCGTTCAGCACGGCCAAGGTCGCGCAGGAGCAGGGCGCGAAGGTGATCATCACCGGCATCCCCGAACGACTGCGACTGATCGACCGCATCGCCAAACGGCTCCCGCAGGAGGTTCCGCCAGCGATTCCGCTCGATGTCACCGACGAGCAGAGCCTCGGCGAGCTCGCCGACAAGGTGCGCGAACTCGCGCCCGAGGGGGTCGACGGTCTCGTGCACTCGATCGCGTTCGCACCGAAGACGCTGATGGGGCCCGACGCCGTGCCCTTCCTCGACGGTCCTGGTCCCGATGTCGCGAAGTCGTTCGAGATCTCGGCGTGGAGCTACGCCTCGCTGGCTCGCGCGGCGCTGCCCGTGATGAACGAGGGCGGTTCGATCGTCGGCATGGACTTCGACCCGCGGACCGCGCTGCCGGACTACAACTGGATGGGCGTTGCGAAGGCCGCACTCGAGTCGGTCAACCGCTACGTGGCGCGCGAGGTCGGCTACGCGAAGAAGATCCGTTCCAACCTCGTCGCCGCCGGTCCGATCAAAACGCTTGCAGCCAAGGCGATTTCGGGTACGGCTACCGACGATGCCAAGAAACTCACCATGCTCAACACCTACTGGGACGGCGCGTCGCCCATCGGTTGGGACGTCAACGACCCGGTAGTGGTCGGTAAGAGTGTGTGCACCCTGCTCAGCGATTGGCTGCCCGGCACAACGGGCTCGATCGTGTACGTCGACGGCGGAGCCAGCCACAACACCTGGTTCCCGGAGAACTTCCTCAGCGAGTGACTTCGCAGAGCTCGAGCGCACAGAACAGCACGGCATTCGACGCCGTGCTGTTCCTCTCGTTCGGCGGACCCAACGGGCCCGACGAGGTGATGCCATTCCTCGAGAACGTCACGCGCGGTCGAGGCATCCCGCGCGAGCGACTGGAAGCCGTCGCCGAGCACTACTACCACTTCGGTGGGGTGTCGCCGATCAATCGACTGAACCTGGACATGATCGAGTCGTTGCGTGCCGAACTCGCGCGACGGGGACGCGACCTTCCGGTCTACTTCGGCAACCGCAACTGGGAGCCGATGGTCGAGGACACCGTCGAGCAGATGTACGCCGACGGTCATCGGCGGGTGCTCGTGTTCCCGACCTCCGCCTGGGGCGGCTACTCGGGATGCCGTCAGTATCACGAGGACATCGCCCGTGCCCTCGACGCACTCGCCGCCCGCGTCCCCGATTCGGCTGACGACCCGTTGTTGCTTCGCAAGCTCCCGCAGTACTGGGCCGAGCCGTCTTTCGTCGACGCCGGCGCCGACGCGGTGCGTCGCGCGGTGGCTTCGCTGCCCGCTTCGGACACGCCCACTCATCTCGTCTTCACCGCGCACTCCGTACCGATGTCGGCTGACGCGGCGTCCGGGCCCGTCGACGACACCGCCGAGCGCACCGGCGACACCACGAATGGTGAGGGCATCACAGCCGGTGGCGGTCGGCTCTACTCACGGCAGGTGCGCGCGGCGTCGAACGCCGTCGCCGAGGCGCTCGAAGGTGCTGCACACTCCGATGTCGACCAGGTCTGGCAGTCGAGGTCTGGCCCGCCACAGATCCCGTGGCTCGAGCCCGACATTTGCGACCACCTCGAATCACTCTCCGCGGCAGGCGTTTCCAGAGTGGTGGTGAGTCCCGTCGGATTCATCTCCGATCACCTCGAGGTGGTGTGGGACCTCGACAACGAGGCCGCGGACGTCGCCGAGAAACTCGGGATGGAGTACGCGCGTGCCGACAGCGTGGGAACCGATCCGCGTTTCATCACGATGATCGCCGACCTCATCGAACGCTACGCCGACGGCGAGGGTGACCTGCGGGCACTCGGGTGCGCCGACAACGGTGCGACGTGCCGCCCGAACTGCTGCGTCCCGGTGCGCCGACCTCAGCGGGCCTAGCAGTGGGGTCGGGGTCGGAGGTAGACGACGATGCGGTCGCGACGTCGTTCACCGACCTCGTGGCCGACGGCGCGGCCGCCGACGTGTCGGGTTGGGATTTCTCGTGGTTGGACGGACGCGCAACCGAGGAACGCCCACCGTGGGGTTACGCGCGTGCGATGGCGGATCGTCTCGGCACCGCGTCGGCATCCTTGGATCTTCAAACCGGCGGTGGCGAAGTGCTGGCGGAGGCGGGACGTATCCCGCCGACGGCGGTAGCGACGGAGTCGTGGCCACCCAATGTCGCGCACGCGACCAAGCTGTTGCACCCGCGTGGGGTAGTGGTGGTCAACTGTGCCGATGAGCCACCATTTCCGTTCGCCGACAACGCTTTCGACCTTGTGACAAGCAGGCATCCCGCAACGATCTGGTGGGATGAGATCGCTCGCGTACTCGCACCCGGTGGCACCTACCTCGCACAGCATGTAGGTCCTGCGAGTGCTTTCGAATTGATCGAGTTCTTCCTGGGACCTCAGCCCTCGGGACGCAGACACCGGCGTCCCGAGGACGAGGTGCGGTCAGCTGAATCGGCGGGATTCGAGGTCGTCGATCTTCGCACGGCCAGACTCCGCATCGAGATCTTCGACGTCGCCGCGGTGATCTATCTCCTGAGAAAGGTTGTGTGGTGGGTCCCCGGATTCACGGTGGACGGATATCGGGGCCGGCTTCGCGAACTACACGAGCAGATCCAGCGGGAGGGGCCGTTCGTCGCCCACTCCACACGTCACCTCATCGAGGCACGTCGACGCTGACGACGGCTTTACGGGATCGTCGGTACGTACTCGGAGATGACCCGATTGACCGCGGCGCCGCGTGCGGCGCGGGCAAGCGAGACCAGGCGTCGTAATTCGCCGTCGCCGGAATGCAATTCGTTCGACGTCGCGCCGAAGGTGACGTCACCTCGACCGGCGACGGTGACGATGGCCTCGATCTGAGCGGCGCTATCGATCACTCTCCTCGCACGGGTGTCGTCGTGGGGCGGGAGGTCGACCTGATTGCGCAGCGTGAGCGCGCGGACGGAGCCACGGAGATCGGCAGGAGGGTTGCCTGCGCGCGAGCCGACCCTGGTGGCCAGGGCTGCTGCCTCCGAGACCGATTGCCGCAGTTGATATTCCACTTCACCGACGGGTGCCGACGGGTCTGCGGGCAGCGGGGCGGCGTAGCGGTACACAGACCACCGGCATACGTCGGCGTCGAGGTTGGGGACGAGCGCGAGGGGGCCTGCGCGCTTTCCGATCTCGTCGTCGACAAGCAGGACTTCGCCGGCTGCGAAGCACGCAGACGTGGCAGGTCCGGGGGGCAGACCGTGGGGGTCGCCCGCTGACGGCAGGCGCACCGACATCGCCGTGGCACCGCGTAGGAGTGAGAGGAGTCCGAGAACGCCGTCGTTGCCGATGCGCGGGTGGTCGGTGTGGTCGTCGACCGTGTGGTGATCGGCGAAGATCGCGAGTGTGTCGGCCACGTCGTCGGGTGAGCATCGGCCCGCCAGCCACGCCGCGGCCCAGCCGCCGAGCGCGCATGCTGGCCACGCTCGCGTCACGGTGTGGTCGGTACTGGTCACGAGGAATCACGATACCGATGGCGGCTCACGCGCGCCGCGCGCATCGACACCGACATCGACACCGACACGTCATGGAGGTGCCCGGCGTGGCGACACGCAGCGCGTCGGGTCTGCCCTTAGCGTGTCCGGAGTGAGCGACGATCGATATGGACGAGACGTGCTGGCGACGCCGCGCCGGGCCAAGCCGAGGCCTCCAGAGGTGGCGGCCGAACGTGACCTGGTTGTCGAGGACGCCGCGACCGGCTTCTGTGGTGCCGTCATCGGCTTGGAGAAGAGCTACTCCGGCGACCTGGTGCGACTCGAGGATCGTCACGGACGATCGCGCGTGTTCCTGATGCTGCCGGGGGCGTTTCTCATCGACGGCAAGCCGGTGACGCTCGTACGTCCGCGGACCCGCGGTCCGCAGGCCGCGTCGCGCACCGCATCCGGATCGCGGGCGCTACCGCAACAACGTGCACGGCAAGCCAGAGCGAGTCGACTGTTTGTCGAGGGTGTGCACGACGCCACCCTCATCGAGCGTGTGTGGGGCGCGGACCTCCGCGCGGAAGGCGTCGTCGTGGAGAGTCTCGACGGACTCGACAATCTCGAATCCGCGTTGGCGGAGTTCGGTCCGGCACCGCATCGCCGCGTCGGCGTTCTGGTCGATCATCTCGTCGCGGGATCCAAGGAGGAACGACTGACCGCGGACGTTGGCGAGAACGTTCTGGTGTGCGGGCATCCCTATATCGACGTCTGGCAGGCGGTGAAGCCGTCATCGGTGCGGATCACGAAGTGGCCTGATGTTCCGCGCGGCGAAGACTGGAAGACAGGCATCTGTGCACGACTTCGATGGGGCACACCGCAGGACGGCTGGCGTCGAGTTCTAGCCGGAGTCAACAACTTTCGTGATCTCGAGGTTCCGCTGTTGCGGTCGGTCGAAGAACTGATCGACTTCGTGACGCTCACGCCCGGCGACGACTGACCAGACGGCACAGTTTCTGCTCGTCGTCGGGTTTGTCGGATTCGTTCTGGCACAATGAATATATGAGCGCACTGATCTGGCTTGCCGCCGCGATCGTGCTGCTGATCGGAGAGATCTTCAGTGGCGATCTCGTCCTTCTCATGCTCGCAGGTGGTGCGTTCGCCACTGCGGGTGTCGACGTCGCGTTCGATCCACCGATATGGGTCGACGGAGTCGTCTTCGCCGTGGTGTCCATCCTGCTGGTCGCCGTCGTGCGGCCGGTTGCCAAGCGCCACATGTTGAGTCGACCGCGCGTGCTCACCAACACCGAGGCGTTGGAGGGCAAGCAGGGAATCGTGACCGAGCAGATCGACGGCAATGACGGTCGGGTGAAGATCGGCGGCGAGATCTGGTCGGCGCGGTCGATGGACCCGGCCGAGACCATCGAGCCGGGTGAACATGTGACGATCGTGCAGATCGACGGCGCGACCGCTGTCGTCTGGAAGGGATGAATGGCAATGGAATACATCGGCTTGGCCGTGGTGATCCTGCTGGTGCTCCTCGTTGTGGTGGTCCTGGCGAAATCGGTAGCACTGATTCCGCAGGCCGAGGCCGCGGTGATCGAACGGCTCGGTCGCTACACGCGAACCGTCTCCGGTCAGTTGACGCTCCTGCTGCCGTTCATCGATCGCATTCGCGCACGGGTCGACATCCGTGAACGTGTCGTGTCGTTTCCGCCGCAGCCGGTGATCACCGAGGACAACCTGACCCTGTCGATCGACACGGTCGTGTACTTCCAGGTGACCAACCCGCGGTCGGCGGTCTACGAGATCGACGACTACATCGCGGGTGTCGAGCAGCTCACCATCACCACGTTGCGCAACGTCGTCGGTGGCATGACGCTCGAGGAGACGCTGACCTCTCGTGACTCGATCAACGGGCAGCTGCGTGGTGTCCTCGACGAGGCGACCGGCAGGTGGGGCTTGCGAGTGGCTCGCGTCGAACTGAAGTCGATCATGCCGCCTCCGTCGATCCAGGAGTCGATGGAGAAGCAGATGAAGGCCGACCGGGAGAAGCGCGCGACGATCCTCGCCGCCGAGGGCCAGCGTGAGTCGGCGATCAAGACGGCCGAAGGTAACAAGCAGAGCCAGATCCTCGCGGCGGAGGGCGCCAAGCAGGCTGCGATTCTCGGCGCGGAGGCCGACCGGCAGTCACGCATTCTGCGCGCCCAGGGCGATCGCGCGGCGGTCTACCTGCAGGCGCAAGGCGAGGCCAAGGCCATCGAGAAGACCTTTGCTGCGGTGAAGTCGAGCAAGCCGACGCCCGAGGTTCTCGCCTACCAGTACCTGCAGCAGATTCCGGAGATGGCCAAGGGTGAGGCGAACAAGGTCTGGGTGCTCCCCACCGATTTCGGCTCGGCGCTGCAGGGATTCGCGAGGTCGTTCGCTCAGCAGGGTGATGACGGCGTGTTCCGCTACGAGCCCAACCACGACGAATCGGCCCCGGAGGTCGACGACGCCGAGACCGAGGACTGGTTCTCTCTCGCATCAGATCCCAAGGTGGCGCAGGCGGTAGCAGAGGCCGAGGCCGTTGCGCGCAAGCCCGTCGCCCCCGAGGTGACTGCGCGTCCCGTGCGGTCGTCGCTGCCGTACGCCGAGCCCCAACCTGCTGCGAACGAGTTGGCCGACACCGCGTCTCCCGCGACGACGGCCGACGATGAGGCGCTGCGAACCGAGTGAGGCCGCTTACGCAGTGGTCGACTGGTCGCGTACCGGTAGTCGGACGTCGACGATCAGTCCGATGACCCCGACGGCGAAGAAGGTCGCGCTCAAGAGCATGAGCAGAGGATTGCGCTCGCCGGTCAGAGCGTTGCCGAGCAGGACCACCGCGACGGTGCCCGGCGCAGACGCGATGACCGACGCGATCAGGTAGGGGAGAAGCCGCACGGACGAGAGCCCGGCGCACCAGTTCAACAACCAGAACGGACAGATCGGGATCAATCGCAGCGATCCGATCGCCAGCCACCCGCGTGCGGCAAGCCTCGCGTCGATCGTCATGACAACCGGACGGCTCAGGAAAGGCGTGACCCGATCGCGCCCTGCCCACCGCGCAAGCAGAAATCCGAGCGTCGCGGCAACAGCTGTCGAGATCAGTGCGCCGATGAGTCCGACCACCGGCCCGAACAGCACGCCCGCGGAGACCGTGAACACGGTGCGGGGGATGGGAAACACGGTGACGAGCGCGTACGCGAGGAAGAAGACCCAGACGAACCCCGGTCCGAGGTCCTCGCCCCAACTACGGACGCTCGCAACCGTCGGCACTGGGACCAGGTATGACGTGACCAGCACAGCGCACACCGCTATGAACGCGATGACGGCGTTGCGGACCAGACGTCTGCGTGCCACACGGTCTCCGACATCCTGTGTAGGCGTCGGGGTCACGGTCTCTGAGGGCACCGGGTAACTCTACTCGTCGTCCCTTGTGGCGAACTGCTTCCATGGAGCGCTTACCCGACCGAGCGAACGATCGGCTAAGGTTCGGTTACGCGCCCAACAGGAGCATCACGGAGGTTAGCCAGACCACATGAATGATCAGCCTGTGCAGTCAGACCCGGCACTCGACGAGGCCTACCAACACTGGTCGGAGTCGGCGGCTGCGGTGCTCGCCAAGTCGCGACGTGTCGACGTCGCCGACCTTCCCGATACTCCGGAAGCCCTGCTGTCGACCTCGACAGCCGACGGCCTCACGGTGCGGCCGCTCTACACCCGCAAGGACGAAACCCCCGAGCCCGGACTGCCCGGGGCGTTTCCCTTCGTTCGAGGTGCAGATCCCGCGCGCGATGTGACGGCCGGTTGGCGAGTCACCGAACGATTCGGCGACGACCCGGCGGTCGACGCAGCGGCGGTCAACACCGAGATCCTCGAGGCGATGAACAACGGCACCAGCGGCCTGTGGATCGCGGTCGGCGGGGCTGTGGCTGCCGATGACCTCGCCACGGTGCTCGACGGCGTCTATCTCGATCTCGCGCCGGTGACGCTCGACGCCGGGGCCGACGGAATCGCGGCGGCCGAGGCATTCGCTGCGATCCGTGCGGGCGCGCCGGAGCCGCCGGTGACCACCGCACCCACGGTCGGCACCACGCATTCGCTGGGACTCTCGCCGTTGACTGCGGCGTACAGCGGCCGACCGACCGTGGACGCGGCGCAGGCCACGGCGCTGGCAGTCTCGAATCCCGACCCCGCCCTGCGTGCGTTCCGCGTCGACGGTGCCGACTTTGCCACCGCGGGCGCCGACAACGGCCTCGAGATCGCGCTCGTCGTCGGAGCGGCCCTCACACATCTGCGTGACCTCACCGACGCCGGATTGTCTCCGGCGCAGGCGTTGACCCAGGTGTCGTTCGGTGTGTCGGTAGATGACGACCAGTTCGCATCCATCGCGAAACTGCGTGCGCTGCGTAAGATCTGGGCGCGCGTCGCCGGTGTCGTCGGCGCGCCGGAGGTCGGTGGTGCGCTCACCCACGCGGTGACAGCACTCTCGATGTACTCCCAGCGGGATCCCTGGGTGAACATGCTGCGCAGCACGGTTGCGGCTTTCGGCGCGGGTGTCGGTGGTGCCGACCAGGTGAGCGTCCTGCCCTACGATGCCGCGCTGCCTGCGTCGAAGCGTACGTCGGGGTCGACGTTCACCCGACGTATCGCCCGCAACACCCAACTGTTGCTTCTCGAGGAATCGAACGTCGGCCGCGTCCTCGACCCGGCGGGCGGCTCGTGGTTTGTCGAAAGCCTCACCGACGACCTCGCATCCAACGCGTGGGCGGTCTTCACCGACATCGAAGCGGCCGGTGGCTACCGCGCCGCACTCTCGTCGGACTGGGTCGCCGACCGTATCGGCGAGTCCCTGGCACGACGTGACGTCGAGGTTGCGCACCGGCGTAAGCCGGTCACCGGCGTGAGCGAGTTCCCCAACCTCGACGAGAAGCCGCTCGGCCCCGACACCGCGGACACAACCACCCTCGCGACCGGCGGTCCGCGGCTCGCACGGGTGGGACGTGCATTCGAGGAATTGCGCGACCGATCCGACGCCGTGCTCGCCGACACCGGACGTCGTCCGACGGTGCTGCTGCTGCCGCTCGGAAGCGTCGCCGAACACAACGGTCGTACCACTTTCGTGGCAAATCTCCTTGCCGCAGGCGGTATCGCGGTCATCAACCCCGGGCCGGTGACCGCCGACGACATCGCCGACCTGGCAACAGCGGCGAACACCCCGATCGCGGTCATCTGTGGAACCAAGCAGCGCTATGCCGACGACGGGCCGGCCGCACTTGCGGCGGCACGTGCGGCCGGGATCGGCAATGTGCTTCTCGCCGGCCCTGAAAAGGAGTGGCCTGCAACCGAATCCGACGGGCAGGCGAAGCCCGACGGGTCGCTCCGTGTCGGTATCGACGCCGTCGCCACCCTGAACGATCTCTTTGACACGCTGACCACATCGACCCCGGCCGGGTCGAACACCTCGGGAGCCTCGGCATGACCGAAACACAGCAGACGGGTACGCAGCAGACGGGCACACAGCAGGCGGGAACCATCGGTAGCTTCGCCGACGTCGATCTCGACGGCGCAGGCGATTTCGCGGCCACCGCGGGGTCGTCGGATGTCGCCGACGCGATCGACACGCTCGCAGCGGCAAATGGCTATACGACGGAGCAGGTCGTCTGGAGCACACCCGAACAGATCGACGTCAAGCCCATCTACACCCGGGCCGACCGCGACGCCGTCACCCGCGACGCCGAGCACCCCTATCCGCTCGACTCCATCCCCGGCGCCGCACCCTTCATCCGGGGGCCATACCCCACGATGTACGTGAACCAGCCGTGGACGATTCGTCAGTACGCGGGCTTCTCGACGGCCGCGGAGTCGAACGCCTTCTACCGCCGCAATCTGGCGGCCGGGCAGAAGGGTTTGTCGGTCGCCTTCGACCTCGCAACCCACCGCGGCTACGACTCCGACCACCCGCGCGTCGCAGGTGACGTGGGTATGGCGGGCGTCGCGATCGACTCGATCCTCGACATGCGTCAGCTCTTCGACGGCATCGACCTGGGCGCAGTCTCGGTGTCGATGACGATGAACGGCGCCGTGCTGCCCATCCTGGCGTTGTATGTCGTTGCCGCCGAAGAGCAGGGTGTGCCGCCGGAGAAGTTGGCCGGGACCATCCAGAACGACATTCTCAAAGAGTTCATGGTCCGCAACACCTACATCTATCCGCCCAAGCCCTCCATGCGGATCATCTCCGACATCTTTGCCTACACCAGCGCGAAGATGCCGAAGTTCAACTCCATATCGATCTCCGGCTATCACATCCAAGAGGCCGGAGCGACAGCCGATCTCGAACTCGCCTACACGCTTGCCGACGGCGTCGAGTACATCCGCGCAGGGATCGAGGCCGGCCTCGACATCGACAAGTTCGCGCCACGACTCTCGTTCTTCTGGGGCATCGGCATGAACTTCTTCATGGAGGTCGCCAAGCTCCGTGCCGCACGGCTGCTATGGAGTGAGCTGGTGGCGCAGTTCACTCCGAAGAACCCGAAATCGCTGTCGCTGCGCACACATTCGCAGACCTCCGGATGGTCGCTGACGGCGCAGGACGTCTTCAACAACGTGGCACGCACCTGCGTCGAGGCAATGGCTGCGACGCAGGGCCACACGCAGTCGTTGCACACCAACGCGCTCGACGAGGCCATCGCTCTGCCGACCGACTTCTCGGCCAGGATCGCCCGCAACACGCAGCTACTGCTCCAACAGGAGTCGGGCACGACGCGTCCCATCGATCCGTGGGCGGGGTCGAATTACGTCGAGTGGCTCACCGCGCAACTCGCCGACAAGGCTCGTCGCCATATCGCGGAGGTGGAGGAGACCGGCGGCATGACGCAGGCCATCAACGAGGGTCTGCCGAAACTCCGCATCGAGGAGGCCGCCGCCCGCACACAGGCGCGCATCGACTCCGGGCAGCAACCACTGATCGGCGTGAACAAGTACCGAGTCGATGACGACGAGGAGATCGAGGTCCTCAAGGTCGAGAACTCAAAGGTGCGGGCCGAGCAACTCGAGAAGCTGAAAAGGCTTCGGACACAACGCCATCAGGCCGCGGTCGATGCTGCACTTGCCGATCTCACCCGCGCCGCCGCGTCGACCGACACCTCGGGCGGACTGGACAACAACCTGATGGCGCTCGCGATCGAGGCGGCACGTCATCAGGCGACCGTCGGCGAGATCTCGGCCGCCCTGGAAAAGGTCTATGGTCGCCATCAGGCGCAGATCAAGACCATCAGCGGGGTGTACCGGCATGAGGCAGGCGACGTGAGCAACATCGACGCGGCGACCGACATCGTTCGACGTTTCGCGGAGGCGGAGGGTCGACGACCCCGCGTGCTCGTCGCGAAAATGGGTCAGGACGGCCATGATCGCGGACAGAAGGTGATCGCGACCGCCTTCGCCGACCTCGGCTTCGACGTCGACGTCGGCCCCCTGTTCGCCACGCCGGAAGAGGTCGCCGCACAGGCTGCCGACAACGACGTCCACGTCGTCGGGGTGTCATCGTTGGCGGCGGGTCATCTCACCCTGGTACCTGCGCTGCGTCAGGCGTTGACCGACGTCGGTCGCGAGGACATCATGATCGTCGTCGGCGGCGTCATCCCGCCGGGCGATTTCGACGAGCTCTATGAGGCAGGTGCGGCCGCCATCTTCCCGCCCGGCAGCGTGATCGCCGATTCCGCCGTCGAGTTGATCTCCAAGCTCGCAGACAGCCTCGACATCGAGTTGCCAGAGGTGGCTGCCGGTTAATGGGAGTGCAACGTCGGGTTGATGTTCAGGCGCTGACCGACGGTGTGCTCGGTGATCGTCGCGCCGATCTCGCGAGGGCGATCACCTTGGTCGAGTCAACGCGACCGGATCACCGTGCGGCGGCACAGGAGTTGCTGTTGGCGCTCACCCCGCATGCCGGGAAGTCGTTTCGCGTGGGGATCACCGGTGTGCCGGGGGTCGGCAAGTCGACGACGATCGAAGCGCTCGGGATGCACCTCATCGAGCAGGGTCACCGCGTCGCGGTGCTGGCAGTCGACCCGTCGTCGACGCGTACGGGTGGTTCGATACTCGGCGACAAGACACGCATGGGCACGCTGGCCGTGCACCCCGACGCCTACATCCGCCCGTCTCCGACGTCGGGCACACTCGGTGGCGTCGCGAAGGCGACCCGCGAGAGCATCGTGCTCGTCGAGGCCGCCGGATTCGACGTCGTGCTCGTCGAGACGGTCGGCGTCGGTCAGTCGGAGGTGACCGTCGCCAACATGGTCGATACCTTCACGTTCCTCACCCTCGCGCGGACAGGCGATTCGCTGCAGGGCATCAAGAAGGGCGTGCTCGAACTCGCCGACGTCATCGTGGTGAACAAGGCCGACGGCTCGCATCTGACCGAGGCCAAAGGGGCTGCGCGCGAACTGAAGAACGCGCTCAAGCTGATCTATCCGCACGACGCGCTGTGGGTGCCACCCGTCCTGACGATGAGCGCACTCGAGAACACCGGCGTCGACGACTTCTGGCAGGCCGTCGAGCGCCATCATTCCGTGCTGGTCGACGCGGGCGAGTTCGACGCGAGGCGCAGCCGCCAGCAGATCGACTGGACGTGGACAATGGTGCGCGACGAGTTGCTCAATCGCCTGGCGGCCAGCCCGGAGGTCGCCGGGATCCGCAGTGACGTCGAAGCGCGTGTCGGATCCGGAGACCTGACGCCCGCCCTGGCTGCGCAGGAAATCCTCGCCTCCTTCGATCGTCGGTGACCGAAGGGCCATCGACGGCGAGACCCAGATGACCTGCTACGTTGCTTAGGGTCGCCTAATGTCGGGCACCGTGTCTGTAAGGAAGGCGGTCTCATGCGTTCTCTGGCCAGGATCCCGCGGCGTCGTTTCGCCGCGATGCTTGGGTCGGTGGTATCCATACTCGTCGCGGTGGTGATCGGGTTGGTGCCCACGCTCACCGCGACCCCAGCTGCGGCAGCGCCTGCCACCGCGGGCACGGTGCTAAGCGCCGAGGACATCACCGACAGGCCGGACGCGAAGGTTGCAGGTGCGGGCAAAGTTGTTGCCGTGACCTACCTTTCGCCGCAGAGTGACGGCACGCTCGTGCCCGTGCGTGCCACGATCATGATTCCCGCTGTTGCCGCACCGAAGGATGGCTATCGCGTCCTGGCCTACGGTCACGGCACCGCGGGCCTCGGCGACGACTGCACCGTCACCGACCGCATGGGGCATCAGGGGCGCTACGACTCCTGGCTTGGTCCGTGGCTCAAGAAGGGCTACGTCATCGCGGCGACCGAGTACGCGGGTATCGGCGGCCCCGGTGTGCACGCCTACCTCGACGGCGACATCGCAGGCAAGAACATCCTCGATTCCGTTCGCGCGGCGCGCGTCGTGACCCCACAGTTCACCGGAGCGCAGACCTCGAAGGGCTTTGTGTCCACGGGTGGTTCGCAGGGTGGACACGCCGCGTTGTGGGCGGGTCATCTCACGCCGACTTACGCTCCCGAGTTGACCAATGTCGGTGTCGCCGCGACCTCACCGCCCGTCGACATCGCCGACTACTTCTCGGCGATCCGACCGGGCGTCCCGCCGGTCGAGGTGCCCGACTACGTCACCTACTTCTCGTACGTGCTCGCGGGACTCAAGGTCGCGCGACCCGATGTGGACGTCGATTCCTATCTGACCCCGCAGGGGCGCAAGGTCGTGAAAGATGCGCAGACACTGTGCTACCCGAATCAGGGTCGCGCGACAAAGGGGATGACCGTCGGGCAACTCGTTGCGAAGCCGTTCAACGAGGGTCCGCTGATCCCGGCTTTGCGCTCGGTGACGTACGTCCCCGAAAAGGGTTATCCAGCACCGATTCTGCTCCAGCAGGGCGCACTCGATCCGGTGGCATTCGCGCCGCTGACACAGCGGTGGGTCGATCGCGCGAAGGCGAACGGCGTCAATGTCGATCTGCGGACCTACCAGGCCGGCCACGGCGTCGGTGTCTACGCGGAAACGAACGCGCTGGCATGGTCCGAAGGGCTCCGCTGGCCGACGGCCTGATCGCGGCGCGTCAGCGCTACAACGACCTACAACGACCTACAAAGACCTACAAAGACCTACAAAGACTGCGTCCCGCTCACCGAGGAATCGGTGAGCGGGACGCAGTCGTTGTGGTGGGTTTCTCTCCCCGGGGCAAACCTCAGAACTTGGCGGCCACGGGATCGAGGGTGTTGATCACGAATCCGACCGACGGTGCGCTGGGCACGCTGAAGGCAGGCTGCGTCTTGTCGTCGAGGAACACCACGGTGCCCTTCTGGACCGCGGGCAGCGATGACCAACCCGGAACACGCTCTGCGACAGCGGGATCGCCGCCCGGGGTGTAGACAACGAGCAGATCCGAGTCGAGCAGGTCGATTCGCTCGGCAGAGATGAGGGAGCGCGTCGAACCCTCCTTGTGCTCGGCGGCGACCTTCGGGTTCAGGGTGAATCCGAGCTGGGCGATCAGACCTGCGGCGGCATCGTCGGTGGTGTTGATCGCACCGACCTGGCCGGTCGGACCGACCTGTGCGAAGGTGAACGTCTTGCCAACGGCCGCGGGGTACTTCGCCTTGAAGTCGGAGATCTTCTTGTTCGTCGAGTCGACGAGTTCGGTTGCCTGCTGCTGCTTGCCGAAGATCTGCCCGGTGGTGGTGGCGATCTTCTCCCACGTATCGACCGTCGCGCCCTTGGTCAGGACGGGGATCGTCGGTGCGATCTCAGCCAGCTTGTCGTAGCGGCTCTTGTCGCCGACATAGCCTGCCAGGATCAGATCCGGTTGGTACTTGGCGATCTCGCCGACGCTGACCTGCGAGATGTCTGCAACCTGGATCACCTCGGAGTCGTGCTTGGGCGTCCACTCGAAGCTCGGGGTGCCCTGCGGAACGAACTCAGCGGTGATCGGGATATCCAGCGCCGCAAGGGTATCGGTCCAGTCGGTGATAAGGCTGACCACCTTGGTCGGCTTCTTGTCGATCGTGGTGCTGCCGAACTCGTGGTCGATCGTCACGGGGGCGAACGATTCCGATGACGACGACGATGCGTCGTCCTCTGAGGACGAGCATGCGGCCAGGAAACCGATGAGTCCTGCTGTCAGCAGAACCGCGAGTGCCCGCGTCGCGCGCGTTTTCTTCACTTCAATCCAATCGTCTGTGTCGGGTATGTCAGTTTCGGACGGTACATCGCACATCACATGTCCAACGTCGCACCTCCGTCGACGCGAAGGTCGTGCATGGTGATGTGGCGTGCGGCGTTCGACGCGAGGAATACCACCGTCGATGCAACATCTTCGGGACTTGCTATGCGTCCCAACGGTATTCCGAGTCGATAGGCGTCCGGTTCCCCGGCGAGTACCCGGTCGCGGTCAGCGTCGTCGGTCCACATTCCCCGCAGCATCGGCGTGTCGGTGGAACCGGGGGAGACAATGTTGACGCGGACACCGTACGGCGCGACCCGAAGTCCGAGACTGCGCGCGTACGACGTCGCGGCGGCCTTGGATGCGGCGTACGCGGCCAGCCCCGATCGCGGGGTGGCTCCCGCGTTGCTCGAGACGACCACGACGGATCCGCTCCGTCGCGCGGTGAGGTCGTCGAGTGAGACGTCGAGCAGATTGCGCACCCCGCCCGCGTTCACGGCCATGCAGGTATCCCAGTCGTCGGACATCACTCCGGCGGCCGAGACGACGATATCGACGGGGCCCGCCTGCGTCGCCGCCTTCCACGCATCGCCGACAGCCTGCCGATCGGTGACGTCGACACTACGAATACCGTTGTCGTGCACCAGATCCCACGCGTCCACCGAGGCCCCGTGCGCGCGCAGCAACGCGGTGACGGCTGCCCCGATACCCCCCGCGGCGCCGGTGACCACCGCGCGTGTTCCCGCGAGCGAACCGGGTTGAAGCAACACAGGATCAGGCAGCGCAGAATCAGGCATGGCTGCGCGCCCCGCGCGCGGGGGTGTCCGATTCCGACGTTGCGCCTTTCTGCAGCGCGTCGACAACGTCGTCGGTGGTGAGGACCCGTCCCGCACGCTTTCCGACGTATTCGCACGCCATCGTGTGCTCGTCGCGCGTGAAGTCGGCGACGGCGTCGGCAACGAAGAACGGTTCGACGTCCATCATGAACGCCTCGGTTGCGCTGATCATGCACCCCATGTGGGCGTACACCCCGATCACGATGAGCTGATCACGCCCGTGCCGTGCCAACAGGTGTCTCAGATCGGTGCGCTGAAATCCCGAGTACCGCCACTTGGTGACGGTGATGTCGCCCTGGCGAGGAGCCAGTGCGGGAATGATGTGCTCGTCACGGCCGGAATCGAGTCCACGGCCCCAGAAATCGGCCAGGATTCCTCGACGCGAGGGGTGTTGATCGCCGGGCTGCGCCGTGTAGACGACGGGTATGCCCGCGGCGGTGGCTGCCGCACGAATGGCGACCATGTTCGGGAGCGCGGTCGCCATCGGTTCGGCCTGCGTATCGTAGGCGTCGATGAAGTAGTTCTGCATATCGTGGATCAGCAGCGCGGCGCGCGAGGGTTCCAACTTCCAGTCGACGCGCTGCGGGAACGGTCCGTCGGGAATCTGGTACGGGGTGATCGTCGGGATAGCCACGCCATTAGGGTAGCCTCACCTTTATGCTCGTGTCTCCATGGCCCCCGGAACTGGAAGCGAAATATCGAGCCGACGGACTGTGGGTGGGGGAGACGTTCGACGACGTCCTGCGCTCTCGGGCCGACGACCCGGCGTCCGCCGACCATACCGCTGTCGTCGACATCCACCGCAGGCTCACCTACGTGGAGTTGAACGATCGCGTCAGCCGGATCGCGGCGGGCTTCGTCGAACTCGGGATTGCGCCAGATGACCGTGTGCTGGTGCAGATCCCGAACCGGGTCTGCTACGTCGAAGCCGTCTTCGCGCTGTTCCGACTCCGCGCGATCCCGGTGTTCACGCTTCCCGCTCATCGTGCAGGCGAACTCGTCGGTATCGCGCGCGCTGCCGGTGCCACCGCGATCATCTCGCCACGCGAGGACGCGGGATTCGACTATCGCGGACTCGCCGACACGATTGCGGCGCAAGTTGATTCGGTGACCCGGTGGATCGACGCCGACGACCTCGACGCGTTGTTGGCGCAACCGCTCGAGCACGACCGCGCGAACCCCGCCGAGCTCGCCTTCCTGCAGTTGTCGGGTGGAAGTACGGGCATCCCCAAGCTCATTCCGCGCACACACGACGACTATCTGTACAGCGTGCGTCGCAGTAATGAACTCTGCGGCGTCACCGCCGACACGGTCTATCTCGCGACGCTGCCCGTCGCACACAACTTCCCGATGAGTTCGCCAGGCATTCTCGGCGCGATGTGTGCCGGCGGGACGATCGCCCTCACCGCGTCGCCCGCGCCGTCCGTCGCATGGGAGATGGTGGCGCGCGAGGGCGTGACGATGACCGGCCTCGTGCCGCCCCTTGCGCGGCTGTGGACCGAAACCGCCGAGGCCGGAACATCTTTCGACCTCTCGTCTCTCGACGTCATCCAGGTCGGAGGTGCGCGCTGCCCGGACGAACTCGCACGCCGCATCGGCCCGGCACTCGGGGTGCGCTTGCAGCAGGTTTTCGGTATGGCCGAGGGCCTGGTCTGTTACACGCGGCTCGACGACCCGATCGACGTGATCACGACGACGCAGGGCCGTCCGATGTCGGCAGACGACCAGGTCAGGCTCGTCGACGAGGACGGCGTCGACGTCGGCGCCGGACCTGGCTTCCTGGAGACGCAGGGGCCGTACACGATTCGTTCGTATTGGCTGGACGCGAGCCCGTCGTCGTTCGCGACCGACGGGTGGTATCGCACAGGGGATGTCGTCGAGCTGACCGCAGAGGGCAACATCGTGGTGCGCGGTCGTGGCGGCGATCGTGTCAATCGCGGCGGCGAGAAGGTGTCCGCCGAGCAACTCGAAGAACAGTTGCTGACACACCCTGCGGTGCGCGACGCCATCGTGGTGGCGGTAGCCGACCCCTATCTCGGTGAGCGCACCTGCGCCTACCTGATCGCCGACGACGCCGACAATCCGCCTAACCTCGCGGGTATCCGACGCTTCGTCCGCGAGAACGGCCTTGCGGAGTGGAAGCTCCCCGACATCGTCAAGATCATCGACGAATTCCCCGAGACCGGCGTCGGCAAGGTGAGCCGCAAGAAGCTTCGCGAGATCCTCGCGGGCTGACCCTTCTGACCGATCAGGCCGCTCAGGCCGCTCAGGACAGCGTGCTCTCCACCGGGCGGTCGTTAAGTACTGCGACGACCGCCCGGAGCGCGAAGGCCGCGATGACCGACAGGACGAGCAGCGCGAGTCCGTAGTAGACGATGGCATCCGATGCGGTCCAGATCGTGCCGAAGACGCCTGCGACGAGCGCACCGATCGTCACGCCGCCGACCTCCTGGGCCATCCAGATGCCGTTCACCCGTCCGAGCAGCGGCCCGGGGGTGTGGTGCTGGATGAGGGAATACCGGAGCACTTCCTGCGTCGCCTCGAGATATCCGACGATGCACAGCAGGACGATCGCCAGCCACGCGACCGGTGCGAACCCGAAGAGCACCTGGACGAGCGCCGCGCCCGCGAGTGCGCCGAGCAACACGACACCCGGACGCCGTACCCCTGCCAACCATCCACTGGTGAGTGCGCCGAGCATCGCGCCACAGGCGACGGCCGCGTACAGCAGGCCGGTTGCTCTGGCGTCGCCGCCGAACCGCTCCGCCACGAGCGCGGGAAGGAGTGCCACGAGTCCCGCGCCCAGCATCGCCAGGACACCGACGATCATCACGCCGAGCACGACTCGTTGCGAGGTGAGGAACTCGACGAGTGATTGCGGCGAGTCGCTGTGTGCCGCGTCGGCGGCGTTGACCTGAGCTCCTCCGGACGACGACTCCGACTCTGCGCCAAGGGTTGCCGCAGTGGGAGGCATCGACGGGAGACCCAGCAGGATCAGCACCGTCAGGGTCGCCAGGATCGCGGCGATGGTGTAGGCCCACTCGACACCGGCAGCCGCGATGATCAATCCGGCGATGGCAGGCGAGATCGCGGTCCCGACCCGGACTGTCAGCGAACTGAGTGCGCCGACTGCAACGAGCTTGTCTCGCGGGATCAGCGTCGGCACCGCCGCCATCAACGCCGACGTCGAGAGCGAGCCGATCAGCCCGTCGACGCCCGCAAGAACGTACAGAGCCACCACCGACGTCGTGCCGAATACACCGAAAGCGTTCAGCGCGAGGCCTGCGAAGCTCAGTGCCGCGCCCGTGCGTCCCAGAAGAATCAGCTTCTTGCGATCGAACCGGTCGGCTAGAACACCACCGACCAGCATGCCAACGAACGTCGTGACGCCCGTGACGGCAGTCGCCGCGCCGACCTGCGCCGACGATCCGGTGAGGTCGTACATCTGGATCGGCACCGACACCATGAGGAGCCCGATGCCGATGATCGAGATGAGTCGGGCGCAGAAGATGCGGCGGAAGGCCGCGCTCTCGCGCAGGGGACTGATATCGATCAGGACCCCACGTACCTTGCCGCTCATCGACCACCTTCCGTCTCGCCGCAGTTCACGCTCGCCAATTCGGCGAGGGCGGCCAGCCATCGTTCTGCCAGACGCGCAATGGCATGTGCGTCGATCATTCCGGGCTGGTAGTTCCACGTTGCCGACAGTCGCGGCCCGTCAGGACCGTCGACCGTCGCGACGTCGACGATGAGTCCGTAACCGGCGGGCATCTCGTCGTCGGGTCCGATGTCGACCGACTCGGGCGCCATCGACCACCCATCGAACGCGAAATCACGGTATCGACCAACGTAATTGAACTCGATGGCCGCGCTGGGCAGGTCGATGATCTCCCGGCCGCTGCTTTCGTCGCCGCTCGCGGAACCGTACCGCAGCAGACCGTACCCGACGCCACCGTCCGGGATCGTCGCCCGTTGCGCCGCGAGATCTCTCGCCTGTGTCGCGGCGTCGTCGGTACCGCCGACCCGGATCGGGTGGACGGCCGTGAACCACCCGACGGTGCCGGTGAGATCGGCGCCCGGAACGAGATGTTCGACGCGGCCGTGCCCCTCGGAGTCGACGAGCGTCGGAGTGCTGATCGCCGCACCGAACGCGCCCAACAGCACCTCGTCGACGCCGACACCCAGCCGTGCGCCGACCGGACCCAGGATTTCCCGCGCGACATCGGTATCGACATCGACGCGATGTCGGAGCACGGTGCCCTGGCGATCACGAGTGGGATCGAGGGCACGCGAGAAGACGGCCAGCGGATCGACATCGGCGGCGATCTGACGCCAGAGGTCCGTCTCACCACTGCGGTCCAACTCCGCCAACTCGCGCGCCCACGCACCGAAGTCGGTCGATACCTGCGCGAGCGAGATGTCTTCCGGTGCAACACCTGCGGTCAGCTGCGTGTACGCGGCAATCAGTTCCGGGACGAGCACGCGCCACGACACGCCGTCGACGACGAGGTGATGGATGGCCACCAGCAGGCGGCCCGGTTCATCGCCCCGATCGCTCCACGCGGCCGCGACCATGCGTCCTGCCACGGGATCCAGGCGAGCGCGCACAGTGCGTGCGAGCTCGATCAGATCTCCCTCACTGCCGTCGACGACGAGCACCTCGGGCACGACGCCGGATTCGGTTGTGTCCTCGCGGATCTCGGGGATCTCGAAGTGCCACGGCGACGTGGTGGCGACGAGTCGTGCACGCAGCATGTGGTGGCGCGACACGAGAATGCTGAGCGCCTGTGTGAGCGCGTCGACGTCGAGACCCGCGGGAACCGTGAGCAGCGCTGATTGGTGGAAGCCACCGATGTGCTCGGGGTTGCCGCTCGTGAGTTCGTCGAGCCAGCCGACGATCGGTGTGGCAGGCACGACGCCCGCGGTCACCCGGGCGAGTTCCGGTGTGGCCCCGGCACGTTCGACCGTGTCTGCGAGTCCGACGATGGTGCGGTTGACCATCACGTCACGCGGACTGAGTGTGAAGCCCTCGGCGCGCAACCGGGCGACGAGCTGCATCGCCACGATGCTGTCGCCACCGAGCTCTGCGAAGTCGTCGTCGAGTCCCACCTGGTCGGCCGGCAATTCCAGCACGTCGGCCACGGCGTGACACACTCGCCGCTGCACGTCCGTTTCCGGCGGACGCACAGTGTGGTCGAAGGTCGGTTCCGGTAGCGCGCGGCGATCGATCTTGCCGTTCGGCAGGGTGGGCAGCGCGTCGAGCACGACGACGGTCGCGGGCACCATGTAGTCGGGCAGCATCGCGCGCACGGCAGCACGCAGGGTGGCGGGCTCCACCGGAGCCTGCTTCTCACCTGTCCAGTTCTGTTCTGGATAACGATCGGCTACGACATAGCCGACGAGCCTGCCGGCACGCGCGACGACGAGCGCCGTCGTCACACCCGGTACCGACGTCAGCGCCGACTCGACGTCACCGAGCTCGACACGGAAGCCGCGGATCTTCACCTGGTCGTCGGCACGGCCGCGGAAGTCGAGCTGGCCGTCTCGCGTCCAACGAACCGTGTCGCCCGTGCGATACATCCGCGACCCGTCTGCCGCGAACGGGTCGGCGACAAATCGTTCGGCGGTGAGGTCGCCGCGACCGAGGTAGCCGCGCGCCAATCCCGCTCCGGCGAGGTACAACTCACCGTCGACGCCGTCGGGAACCGGCATGAGTGCCGGGTCGAGGACGTACGCGCGCGCTCCGTCGACGGGTCGGCCGACCACCGGATGCTCGGCGTCGGCCGCGCGTGCGACGAGAGCGTCGACCGTCGCCTCGGTGGGTCCGTACAGGTTGTAGGCGTCGGTGCCGGTGAGTTCGCGATAGCGCTGCCACTGGGCGTCGGGAACCGCTTCGCCACCGAAACCGATGGCGCACAGGGATTCTTCGGCACCGTCGAGTTGACGCAGGTGTGACGGCGTCAGCTCGAGGAAATCCCAGCTTTCGGCACGCAACTGCGCGGCGAGCGCCTGCGCGTCGTGCTGGGTATCGGCGTCGACGATGCTCACCTCGTGGCCGTCGAGGAGCCACAGCTGTGGCTGCCACGAGGCGTCGAACGCCAGCGACCATGCGTGGCCGACGCGCAGGCGATCACGCCCGGCGCGGCGACGTGCGGGCTCGTGGAGCATGCGACGGTGACTTGCGAAGAGGTTCGCAAGACCGCGATGGGGCACCACGACCCCCTTCGGTGTGCCCGTCGACCCGGAGGTGAAGATGACGTAGGCGGGGTGATCGGGCAGCACGGTCGCTGTCCGCCTCAGCGCAGGCGCCGAATCGGCCTGTGTTGGAGCGAGAATCGGGTCGTCGAGGGTGTCGATCACGCGTCGCGGCGCCGCGACGCCGGTCATCGCGGCAACTCGCTCGCGCGGTGTACCCGGCTCGATCGGTAGGTATGCGGCACCCGCGACGAGTACGCCGAAGATCGCTTCGAGCGCGACCACACCACGAGGCAGCGACACGACCACGACGTCCTCGGGACCGATGCCCTCGGCCACGAGCCTGGCCGCGATTGTCTTCACGCGCAGGTCGAGCTCGCCGAACGTGCGAGTACCGTCGTGGCCCCGGAGCGCAGGTGCAGATCGATCGCGGGCCACCGCGGCGTCGAACAACTCGGGGAAGGTCGTCGCAGGAGCGGGCGGACGATGCAGGTCGCGCAGTTCCGTCGCGATACGGATGTCGAGCTCGCGTAGCGGCCGATCCCGTTGTGCCGCCATGAAGTCCAGGATCATGACGAGCCGTTGGGCCATCGATTCGACCGTCGCCCGATCGAACAGATCGGTGCTGTACTCGATCACTCCGCCCACCCGCGGCGTCACGCCGGTGGCGTCCTCGGTGAAGTCGAACGACAGATCGAACTTCGCCGTCGTCGGCAGTGGCGGCGCGATGCCTTCACCCTCGTGTGTTCCCGTGTTTCCGTCGGTTGGTGACTCGGGGAGTCGCCCGTCGACGTAGACCACCATCGTCTGGAACAGCGGGTTGAGCGCCGACGAGCGTGACTGCGCCACCGCTTCGACGACCTGCTCGAACGGGACGTCCTTGTTCTCGAACGCCGACAGGTCGGCCGCGCGGACCCTGGCGAGTAGCTCGGCCACCGTCGGGTCACCCGACACATCGGTGCGCAGCACGAGGGTGTTCAGGAAGAAGCCGACGAGTTGGTCGAGCCGTGCGTCGTCGCGCACGGTGACCGGCGATCCGAGCGGGATGTCGGTGCCTGCACCCAGTCGTGACAGCAGAACCGCCACGGACGCCTGGAACACCATGAACATCGACGTTCCCGTCGATGCGGCAAGCTCCTTGAGTGCCACGACCGTCTCGGGGCGAACGCCGACGAGGACTCCGTCGCCACGACCTGACGGTCGCGGAGGTCGGGCCCGGTCGTAGGGAAGGGACAGCTCCTCCGGCGAACCGTCGAGAGCGCGGCGCCAGAAGTCCAGCTCGCGTCGACCGCGGTCGTCGGCAAGCAGATCCCGCTGCCATGCGGCGAAGTCGGAGTACTGCAGTGCGAGATCGTCCCACTCGGGTGCAATCTGTTGTCCGCGTGCACGATACGCCGTATCGAGGTCGGCACGCAGCGGCGCTGCCGACCACTCGTCGGTGGCGATGTGATGGATCGTGACCACCGCGAACTCGGACGTTGTCGCCACCCGAATCGGTATCTCGGCGGCAAGGTCGAAGGCATGTGCCGCGTCCGCGTGCAACTCAGTGACGTCGGAGACCACGCGGACCGGAATCTGTGGTGCGACGACGACGTCGGGGCGGTCGTCCGGGTACCGCGTTCGGAGTATCTCGTGGCGGTCGACGACGTCGCGGACTGCTGCGCGCAACACTTCCGCGTCGATGGGTGTCGTCCCCTGGGGGCCGTCCGGACGCCAGAGCAGCGGCACGTTGTAGGTGCTGGTGGGTCCCGACACTCCCGCGAGCGTCAGCATCTGGGCCTGACCGAAGGAGAGCACCGGTTCGGCGTCGGCGCGACGACGCAAACTCGTTGTGTCCGAATGTGATTCCGGCGGCGTGGCTTCCCCGTTGGCGACGAGCCACTCGGCTAGTCGAGCGATGCTCGGCTCGTCGAAAACGGTCCGGACCCCGACGTCGTACCCGAGTGAACCGCGAATCAGGTTGACCAACTTGATGGCGGCGAGCGAGTGGCCGCCGAGGGTGAAGAAGCTCGCGTGGATATCGGTGACGTCGGTCCCGAGCACCGCCGAGAAGATCTCGGCGAGGTCGGATTCCAGCGACGTCCGCGGGCTGGTGCCCTGCGAACCGTCGACGGTCGGCGTCGGCAACGCACGGCGGTCGAGCTTGCCGGTCTGATTCAGCGGAAACGCATCGAGCACGACCAGCGGTGACGGAATCATGTAGTCCGGCAGCAACGTCGAGAGTTGACGTGTCACGGACTCGACGACGGACGACTCGTCCTGCGAGCCGGCGTCTTCCGAATCGCTTGCTGCGACGATCCAGCCGACGACCCGATCGGAGTCGACGGCGACCGCGGCGTCGGCGACCTGGGGCAGCGAACGCAGTGCCGCGTCGATCTCGCCGAGCTCGACGCGGTTTCCGCGCACCTTCACCTGGCTGTCGATACGGCCGAGGTATTCGAGGACGCCTGCTCGACGTCGGACCAGATCGCCTGTCCGGTAGACCCGCGCGCCCGGCTGGTCACCGGTTGGATCGGCGACGAAGGAGCCCGCGGTGCGAGCTGGGCGCCCGAGATATCCACGGGCGAGCGGTGTTCCGCGCACGTACAGTTCGCCTACCGCGCCGTCGGGTACACGCCGCAACGACGTGTCGAGGACGAGGAGGTCGGTACCGGCGATCGGACGTCCGATGGGTGCCGTGCGGGTGGACGCGTGTGGAACCGCGGTGTGATCGGTGACGACGACCGTGGTCTCGGTGGGACCGTAGGCATTGATCACTGCCAGCGACGGTGCCGCGGCGAGTACGTCGTCGACGAGCTCGGTGCGTAACGCCTCGCCGCCGACGATCATGTGACGCAGTGAGTCGAGGCCAGGAAGGTGGGGGACGAACAGCTCGAGCAGCGACGGCACGAAGACCGTCGTCGTCACGCCGTGGGCGCCGATGAGGTCGGCGAGTCGGCGGGGGTCGCGCTGTGCGCCCGGTTCTGCGACGAGAACGCGCGCGCCGACAGTGAACGGCAGCAACAACTCCCACACGGCACCGTCGAAACCGACCGGCGTCTTGGCGAGAACGGTGTCGGCTGGTCCGATACCGCCGCCCGGCATGGTCTGCGCGCGCCAGCGCAGCACGTTCACCACGCTGCGATGGGTGACCACCACGCCCTTCGGCCTGCCCGTCGAACCCGACGTGTAGATCACATATGCGGCGTCGTCGGCACGCACGTGAGGCAACGCAGCGTTCGTGGGTGACGTCACCGAGTCCGCAGAGGCCTCATCGAAGAGACCGTCGTCGACGCTGACGGTGGGGACGCTGACCGTGGGGACACTGACGGCGGTCGGTGCCGAGTTGCCGCTTCCGACGATGACGGCAGCGGGGCGCGCGTCGTCGAGGATCGTTGCGACTCGGTCGGCCGGTGTGTCGGTGTCGATCGGCAAATAGGCCGCACCGGCCCGCAGCACACCCTGCAGGGCCGTCAGTTGCGCCATGCTTCGTGGCACGAGAACGGCAACCACGTCGCCGGGGCGTACGCCGAGGTCGATGAGACGGCCAGCCAGGCGTTCGGTCGCCGCTGCGAGCTGGGCGTAGTCGACCGATCCACCATTGGTGTCGGACAACGCTATTCGCGACGAATGCCTGCGGGTGGCGTCGTCGATGAGATCTGCCACCGTATCGGCGTGATCGGCGAGCGCCTGCGCGCCGCGTTCGGCGTCGCGGATGGATGCCTCGTCATCGGGACCGAGAAGCTCGATCTGATCGACGACGACCTCGGGCGTCGCACTGACGACGCGCAGGATGCGGGCAAGGCGTGCGAGCAGGTCTTGAGCGGTTGCGGCGTCGAACATCGTCGTCGCGTACTCGAGGGCGAGCGTCAGTTCACCCGTCTCGGTGTTGTCGACGACGGTGAAGGCGAGATCGAACTTGGCCGATACGGACGTCAGGTGCTCGAACGTCGCCGGGACACCGAGGAAGCGATCGGGCATCGCGCCGAACGGCAGGTATCCGACGCTAACGCAGAACAATGGATTGCGTCCGGGAACGCGCTGCGGTGCAAGGTGTTCGACGATCTGCTGGAAGGGGATGTCCTGGTTGTCGAATGCAGCGAGATCAACTGCGCGGACACGGTCGATGAGTTCGTCGAAACGCGGGTGGCCGCCGACGTCGGTGCGCAACACCTGGGTGTCGACGAAGAAGCCGACGAGGTCGTCGAGCGCGGGATCGTTGCGGCCGGACACCGGCGAACCGAGCGGGATGTCGGTTCCGGCGCCCACCCGGTACAGCAGTGTGGCTACCGCCGCCTGGGCGACCATGAACATGCTGGCTCCACGATCGGCGGCGATACGCGCGAGAGTCGCACGGGTGTCGGCGTCGACGACGGTCGACTCCGTTGCCGCGGGCCCCGGCGCACCGGGACGCCGTGGACGGTCGCGGGGAAGTGCGAGCTCCTCGGGGAGGTCGGCGAGTGTGTCGGTCCAGAAGTCGAGCTGCTTCTGGCCGCGCTCGCTGATCCGATCACGTTGCCACAGTGCGTAATCGGCGTACTGGACGGGCAGCGCCGAGAACTCCGGTACTGCACCTGCGGCCCGCGCGGCGTAGGCAGCAGTGAGATCGGTGAGCAGCGGTCGGTCCGACCATTCGTCGGTGGCGATGTGGTGCATCGCGATGGTCAGGACGGCAACGGTCGACTCGTCGGGTGCAGCGACATGCGCCACCTGCACCCTGATCGGTGGCGCCGAACGCAGATCGAAAGCGCGCGTGAGGAACTCGCGTGTCACCTCTGTGACCTCGGCACCGGCGGTGCGCACCTCGACCACATCGGGGATCTCAGCGGAGTCGAGAACACGTTGGTACACCTCGCCGTCCGCCGTGGTCTCGAAGACGGTGCGCAAACTCTCGTGGCGTGCCAGTACATCTCTCATGGCGGCCGACAGCGCGTCGGTGTCGATGGATTCGTGCACGCGCACGACGTGGCCGTAGTGATACGAGATGTCGTCGGGATCCATCTCGTAGAGCACCCAGAGTCGTTCCTGTGCGGGCGAGAGCGGGATACGGTCCGGCCGAACACCGGTCGTGATGTCGGTGGTCGATCCGGTCAGTTCGGTGCGCAGCGCGATGTCGGCGGGAGTCCTGGCCTCGAAGAGGTCGCGGATCGCCAGTTCGGCGCCGAGTTCGGCGCGCAGGGTGGAGACGAGTCGCATCGCGGCCATGGAGTGACCGCCCAGTGCGAAGAAGTCGTCGTCGATTCCGACGGCACATCCCTCATCGGTGTCCGGGAGTCCGAGGACCTCGGCGAAGACCTCGCACAGCCGCCGTTCGAGCTCGGTGCGGGGTGCGCGTCGTGTTCCACCGACCTCGGGGGCGGGCAGCGCCTTCACGTCGAGCTTGCCGTTGACGGTCATCGGGAACTCGGTGACCGTGGCGAACAGGGTCGGGACCATGTAGTCGGGGAGCTTCGCGCTCAACTCGCGTCGCAAGTGCGCATAGTCGAGTTCCGCGTCTGCGTCGGCGGGAATCACGTATGCCACAAGACGTTTGACGTCGGGTGTCGCCGGATCGGCGGTCGCCACGACTGCCGACGACGCGATCTGCGGCAGCGCGGTCACCGCGGCGTCGATCTCGGCGAGTTCGACCCGATAGCCGCGGACCTTGACCTGATCGTCTGTGCGTCCGAGGAAGTCGAGATTGCCGTCGGGACGGATCTTCATCGCGTCGCCGGTGCGGTACAGGCGGCCTCCGTCGGAGAACGGGTCCGCGACGAACCGCTCTGCGGTCAGATCGGGCCGTCCGAGATATCCGCGCGCAAGGCCCGCGCCGCTGATGTACAACTCGCCCGGCACCCCCGCGGGCACCGGTCGCAGCCACGGGTCGAGCAGGTGTGCGGTGGTGTTCCAGATCGGGGTACCGACCGACGATGTCGGTGTCTCGTCGGTGCCGACCCCGAGGGTGTTGATCGTGTACTCGGTGGGGCCGTAGAGGTTGTAGCCGAGGGTGTGCGGGTGTTGACGAAGCGCGGTCCACACCGGTTCGGAGACTGCCTCACCACCGAGCAGGACAAGCGCGGGCACGTGGTCGCCTGCGAGGAGGCCGTCGGCGAACAACTGCGCGGCGTACGTGGGCGTCACGTTGATGACGTCGATGCGGTGGGTCGCGCAGTAGGCGACGAGCGCTGTCGAATCGGCACGGAGTTGCTCGTCGGCGACGTGGACCTCGTGGCCCTCGACGAGCCACAGCAGCTCTTCCCAGGACATGTCGAACGCGAAAGAGACCGTATGCGCGATGCGGAGTCGCCCGCTGACACCGGCCTCACGGGCGAGCGCGATCGCGGGTTCGAAGACCTTCTCGCGGTGGTTGAGCTGCATGTTGGTCAGGCCGCGGTAGGGCGTGATGACGCCCTTGGGTTTGCCCGTCGAACCCGACGTGTAGATCACGTACGCCGGTTGATCCGGGTCGACGTGGGGAGCCGTCCACGCCGGTGATGTGGGCTCGGGCAGGTCGTCGACCGCAAGTGTCGGCAGGCCGACGGTGTCGAATCGGTGCGCCACCGAGCTGTGGGTGAGGATCAGCAGCGGCGCTGCGTCGTCGATGATGCCGTGGAGTCTGCCGTCGGGGTGATCGAGTTCGAGGGGCAGATACGCTCCGCCGGCCCGCAGGATCGCAAACAGTGCGACGACGGTCTCAATGGAACGGGGGATCGCCAGTGCGACAACTGTTTCCGCTCCGACACCGTGGTCTGCGAGCACATGCGCGACACGGTCGACCTCGCCGTCGAGCTGTGCGTAGGTGAGACGCGAATCGCCGTAGATGAGTGCATCGGCGTCGGGGATCGTTGCGGCGCGCTCGGCGAGCAATCCCGACACCGTGGTGTCGGGGAGCCGATGGAGTGGACCGACGAGCGCAACGTCCGACTCGAGCGAGAGATCGAGGGAGGCAACCGTGGTGTCGAGGTCGCGACCGATCAACTCCAGTGCGTGGCGGAATCGTGTCACGAATCCGTCGGCGTAGCGATGGTCGATCAGGTCGTCTCGATACTCGAGTCGGAACCGAATCGATGCACCAGGTGTCACCACGAGCGCCAACGGGTAATGGGTGTGGTCCAGACTGCCCTCGCCGATGACGTCGTGCAGCGCCGACTGCTCGCGCTCCTCTTCTTCGGTTCGGAAGTTCTGCAGGACGTAGAGGACGTCGAACAGCACCGGATGCTCGGTCTCCTGCTGAAGGCGGGCCAATCCGATGTGGTCGTAGGCCATCAGCTCTACGCGGGCATCCTGACTGCGGCGCAGGAAGTCTCGCACCGACTCCTGCGGATGCAGCACCGTTCGCACGGGGACGGTGTTGAGGAACAGCCCGATCACGGTGTCGAGGCCGGCAACCTCTGTCGGACGGCCGGCGACGGTGGAACCGAACGCGACGTCGGTGACTCCGAGGACGCGCGACAACGTGAGGGTCAGGGCCCCCGAGATGACGGTGTTGAGTGTGACGCCCGCAGACCTCGCGTCAGCGCGGAGTGACTCCGACGCGGCGACACCGAGGTCGACCTCGATCCGACGCGGCGCACGAGGAGTAGACCCCACCGCCCGCGGCGCGACGAGTGCTGGCTCGGTGTAGCCGTCGAGATGTGCGTGCCATGCCGCGAGCGCGTCGGCGTCGGACGTGTCAGCGATCCAGGCGAGGTAGTCGCGCAGTGACGCTTCCGGTGTCGTCGCCTGTGCGCCTTCGAGGTGGGCGAGCAGCCGCGACACCACGAGTCCGCCAGACCAGCCGTCCCACAGTAGGAATCGACGGTTGACGACGATGCGGTCGTGCTCGCCGGGCAGGTGGATCAGCGTGATCCGCCAGAGGGGTGCGGTGCCGATCGGGATCTCGCGACCGCGGTCGGCGTCGAGGACCGCGTCGAGTTCGAAGTCGACGACGTCGGGCGACACCTCCGTGAGGTCGACCTCCGCGATGACGGGATCGACCGCGCTGCGGATGATCTGCACAGGGGAGCCGTCGACCTCGACGAATGCCGCCCGCAACTCGGGATTCTCGTCGAGCAGCGCACGTGCGGCGCGCCGCAGCGCCTCGGCGTCGATTCGGTGGCCGAGGTCGAGCCAGAACTGCGCGGTGTAGATGTCGTCGGATGCGTCGACCTGCGACTGGAAGAACAATCCCTCCTGTAGCGGTGTCAGCGGCCAGATGTCGTCGATGGTTCCGTGTTCGCGAGTGAGTCGCTCGACGGTCGCTTCGTCGAGTGCCACCAGACGTCGATCGGCGTCTGCGATCACCCGGTCGGTGATCGCCTGCGCCAGGGTGTCGGCGTGTGGGATGACTTCCGAATCGACGTCGACGATGACCGACCAGCCTGCGTGATCGGGAGAGTCGTTGCGCAACAGCCTGATCGAGACGGGGTGTGCGGTCGGCAGTCCGTGGTCGCCGACGAGCACGTCGGGTTCGACGATCTGCCCCGCAGCAGTGGCGCCGGCCAACGCCGCGCCGACCTGCGGCGAGAGATAGCGCAGCACATCGAGACCCGGTCGGTTGCCGAGAGTCGGGTTCAGGCCGGAAGGTAGCGAGGGATTCGCCAGGTCGATGCGTACCGGCTCGAGTGCCTGCAACGGGCCGACCGTGCGAGTGCCGACGGGTCGCAGGTCAACGGCAAGGTCGATCAGGAGTTCCCGCGGCGCATCGGCGCCGAAGACGTCTGCGATCGCACCTGCCAGTGCCGCAACGAGAGCGTGCTGGGTGGGATGTTCGACGTTCGGGTCGTCCACGTCGACGCGAGAGCGGTGTGTCGAGTGGTCGGTCCCGGATGCGCCGGATGCGCCGGATGCGCCGTCGATGCGCGGTAGCGACGCTCCCGGCGCGAGGGCTTCAAGATAGTGCGCCAACGCGCCGACATCGGCGGCTCGTCCTGCCAATCCCGTTGCCAGAGTGCTGAGTTCGGCGTCCGGTGCATCGACCTCGATGTGCCTACCCGCGGCGGCGTCGTCGAGCGCGGTCTGGAGGTCGGTGCGGAGGATCTCCGCGGACGTCGGATCGACAAGCGCGGCGTCGAACGCGCCGATGACCTCACCGGTCGCGGGCACGAAGGTCAACCCGTGCGCGGGTGCTTCGGTCGGCTCGCTGTCGGTGATCGAGACCGGAAAGGTGCTGTCATGCGTGGACGCTGTCGTCAAGGTCCACAGGATCGGTGCGGGCCGACTGACCGTGGTGCGCAACGCGGGATGCGCCGCGACCAGCGCAGAGGCGATGTCACCGACCGCGTCAGCGGTCACTGTTGAGGGAGCCCAGGCGCGAATGATGCGGGGCGGCAATGTATCCGGATCGATGTGGCCTTCGCGAAGTCGCGCCAACGCAGGTGTCAGCGATACTGCGCCCGCAGCTCCGTGCGTTTGCGTGTGAACCGAGCGCAGCGCATCGTTGAGCTGTCCGTCGGGAGTGAATGCGCGTAGGCGTTCGGAGGGAGCGGTGGCGAGCGCGCGCAGGAAAGCGGCGAAATCCTCGCCGAGACGATGCGCCTTTTCGGCTTCCTCGGCGACGGTGCGAACGACGACTTCGGCGGGCCTGTCCCGACGCCTGACCTGGATCTGGATCTCGACATCGGAGACAGGACCGGATGCGAGGGCATGCAGCGAGAGTGGATGGCCGCCCATCGTCTGCCGCGAGGTGTTCGCCATGACGTTCACGCCGAGACCGAACATGCGGTACGGGCCGTCAGATGGTGCCGATGAACCCGCGTCCCTGGCCTGCGCTGCGAGAGCACGGCCGAGATCCTCACCGCGAAAACGACTGTGGGCGACGAGCGCGAACACCGCGCGTTCGGTGCGGGCGGCGAGGTCGGCGAGGTTGTCGCGCGGGTGCGCGTCTACGCGCAGCGGCAGCACACTGGTCACCATCGACGGTGTTGTGCGTGCCCTACGGTCAAGGCGCCCGGTCACGGGTAGCGCGAGAACCAGGTCGGTGCGGCGGGTGCGCACATGGGCAAACGCCGCAACCGCGGCGATCAGCAGGACGGTCGGTCGTACCCCTGCATCGCGCGCCAGCGTGCGCAACGGGTCGAGAACCTCGAGGGGAATGTCGAAGCGTGACGCGATGATCCCGCGACCGGGCACCACATCGTCGTCGAGGAGTCGCACCGGCTGCGGCCGGTCGCCCATCCGCGCCAACCAGTAGTCGGCATCGGCGGTGAAGTCGGGACCGTCGCGATAGTCGTGCTCGGCGTCGAGCACCGGGAGCAGCCGCCAGTCCCTGGCTCGCGACGCAGTGCTGTTGCCAGAAGTCTCGGATGTCCCGGAAGCGCCAGATGCCCCGGAAACGCCGGATACGTCGTAATGCTCCTGCACCGCCTGGGTGAAGAAGCCGAGCCCCATGCCGTCGCAGACGAGGTGGTGAACCTTCACAAGCGCCAATGTCGGGTCGGGCTGGTCGATTCCGGAGTCGGTGTCGGTCCGGGCGGTGCGCAGGATCGTGCACTCGGTGAGTGGGCCGTGCGTGATGTCCATCGGCTGCGCGAGTTGTGCGGCCATCCAGTCGCGCGCTTCGGGGAGAGGTATGTCGAGGATGTCGACATCGAAGTCGGTAATGGGCAGGACCCGCTGCCGTACGTCACCGCCCTCTTCGACAAACACGGCGCGCATCGCTTCGGCCTTCTCGAGGACCGCGAGGATAGACGCCCGCAGACGTTCGACATCGGTTCGTGCGTCGACCTCGACGTAAAGTCCGGTCACGTACAGGGCTGGGTCGCCCGAGGCCTGCATCGACAGATAGATGTCACGCTGACCGGCGAGAACGGGCAGTGTCTGATCCTGCGAACTCGCATGCTGCGAAGTCGGATGTTGGGGGCTGACATGCTGCGAGGTCACTGGTTGACTCCGGATTCTGCTGGCGCCGCAAGCGAATCGAGCGCCGTGCACAGTGCAGCGGCGAGGTCGCGCACAGCGGCGTCGTCGAGGTGGTCGGGTAGATAGCTGAAAGTCGCGGCGACAACGGGACCCGACGACTCGTCACGACAGACGATGTCGATCTCGAGCGGGTAGGCGACACCGAGGGCCGGGTCGGGATCTGCGGCGAGTGCCGTCGATTCCACCGAGGGCTGCCAGGGCGAGCCCCCGCCGACGGTGAAGCGTCCGAGGTAGTTGAGCAGCACGGACGGTCGCGACATGGTGGCGAGTGCGGCCGACAACTGCGGGTTGAGGTAGCGCAGCATGCCGAATCCTGCACCGGCAGCGGGCATTGCGGTCCATGCTGTCTCAGCGTCGGCGATTGCGTCGGCGATGTCGCCGGTGGCCGATAGCCGGATCGGCGCGACGGTGGTGAACCAACCGACCGTATGCGACAGATCCGCGTCGACCCCGAACTCATGTGCATCGCGACCATGACGTTCGGTGTCGACGATGAGGTCCGCGGTGTCGAGAGCTCGTGTTGCGGCGACACGCAACGCCCCGAGGAGCAGCGACGTGATCCCCACACCGCGGCGGGTGGGTAGATCGGAGACGAGCGATGCCGAGGTCTCCGGAGACAACGTGACGACGTGGCGCCGCTGGTCGGCGACGGTGCCCGACGTGGCGAGCCGACCGGGCACCAGTTCGCCGCCCGGTGCCAGCACCTGCGCCCAATGGGCCGCCTCGTCGAGCAGTGCCGGGTCGGCGGCGCGTTCGGTCACGGCGGCGGCGAATGCGTGCAGGGGTGTCGGGGTCGGAATCGGTTGCGGCGCAACACCGGTGGCTGCCGTCTCCCAGAGGGTGTGGAGATCCTCGAGCAGGATGCGCCGGGAGACGCCGTCGACGGCGAGATGGTGAATGACCAGGATCAGTCGCCCCGCGATCGGATCGTCGGGTGAGCCGGTCGTCAACCAGGTCGCGCCAACCATGCGTCCTGCGCCGGGCGACAATCTGCCTGCCGCGGCGCTGGATTCGGCCGACACAGCTGCGGCGAGCGCGTCCGGATCGTCGAAGACGGATCTGTCGAGCGTGACGATTCGCAGGACGTCGTCGACGTCGACCGATCCCGGTGGCGCGCTCTGCATGTTCCAGAGCACACCGGCGACGATCTGCAACGAACTCCGAAGCGCCTCATGGGAATCGAGCAGTGCACGGAACATTGCGCGAAGCGTGTCGGCGTCGAGTTCCGCCGGGGTGTCGACGACGAGCGACTGGTTGAACCGGTCGATCGTGCCACCGATCTCACGGAGTCGATGGACGATCGGCAGCAGCGGAATGGGCGTCGGCGCGGTGGCCGCCGGGTCGTCCGTGCTCGTCGGCGCGGCAGACGACGTGTCGTCGATCCACTCGGCGACCGAGCCCAGTCCGGCGACCGTGCGGTGCGTGAAGACGTCCCTCGGCGTGAATCGGATGCCACGTCGCCGTGCGCGATTGACCAAGGTCGTCGAGACGATGCTGTCGCCGCCGAGCGCGAAGAAGTCGTCGTCGACGCTCGGCGGGTCGTCGAGTCCGAGAGTGTCGGCGAAGATGTCGGCGAGCGCGGTCTCGACCGCTGTCGTCGGTGCACGACCCTCCGCGACGCCGACCTCGGGCTCGGGAAGTGCTGCGGCATCGGTCTTTCCGTTGACCGTCAGCGGGATCGAGTCGACGATCAGCACGGCCGACGGGACCTCGTGCTCAGGGAGAGCGTTGCGCAGTGCCTCGTGGAGTGAGTCGGCGTGCAGCGAATCGGAAGCGATATTGTCCGCGACGGCGTAGGCCAGGATTCGGTCGGCACCGCTCGGTCCGGGCCGGGTTAGGACTGCGGCGTCGCGCACGCCGGGCAGACCCGCGAGGGCTGCCCGGATTTCCCCGAGTTCGATACGGAAACCACGGATCTTGACCTGTGTGTCCGCGCGCCCGAGATAGATGAGCGCACCCTGTCGGGTCTGTCGGAACAGGTCCCCGGTGCGATACAGCACCTGACCGGTGCCCGAGGGGTCGGCGACGAAACGGGTTGCATGCAGCGCCGGGCGCTGCAGGTAACCGGCGGCGACCTGGGGGCCGGCGAGGTACAGCTCACCCACGGCACCAACGGGTACCCGGCGCAGATATCCGTCGAGCAGATGGCCGGTGAAACCTGGCAGCAACGCCCCGACGTCGCTGCCCGTGGCGGTATCGATGGTCTCCTGATCGAGCACCAGATACGTTGCATGGACGGTGATTTCGGTGATGCCGTACATGTTCACCAACGTGGTCCGCGGATACCGCCGGCCGAACGATCGTAGGCGCGGCAGGTCGAGCGCCTCGCCACCGAAGATCACGTAACGCAGTGAATCTAATGCCGACCCGGAGCCAATTGTTTCGGGGGTCTCCTGGTGCTCGGGGATCTCCTGGTGCTCGGTGTCTGCGAGATCTGCGGCGTCGAGGGCGAAGAAGGCCGACGGCGTCTGGCTGAGCACGGTCACACCCCGCTCGCCGATGAGGGCGGCGAAGTCGGCGGGCGAGCGCGTGGTGGCGTGATCGGGCAGGACGAGGTGCGCTCCGGTCGAGAGCGGACCCCACAGCTCCCACACCGAGAAATCGAATGCGTAGGAGTGGAACATCGTCCACACGTCGTTCTCGTCGACGTCGAACAGTTCGGCCGTGGCATCGATCAATGCGGCGACGTTGCCGTGCGTGACGGTGACACCCTTGGGCTTTCCGGTCGACCCGGACGTGAAGATCACATAGGCCGGGTCAGCCGGGGTGAGTTCGGGATCGAAAACCGCTGTGTCAGAGAGGGAGTCATCTTCGCGCTGGAGGTAGTCGGCGTCGACGATGACCGTCGGCGCGGCGTCGGCGAGGGTCGACGAGATGCGTTCACTCGGGTACGCGGGATCGATCGGAACGTAGGCGGCGCCGCAGCGCAGTACTGCGATGATCGCGGCGACGAGGTCCGTCGAGCGTTCCAGGATCAGGGCAACCGAGTGGCCGCGTCGCACGCCGTCGCGGCGCAGGCGTGTAGCGATCGACGCGCTGAGTGCGTCGAGTTCGCGATAGGTGAGAGTGTGCGTTCCGCCGGACACGGCGGGACGGTCGGCGAAGGTGCGTGCGGTGGCGGCGAAGATGTCGACAAGGGATCGCCGAGGACGAACGACGTCGGGTGCGGGCAGTACGGGAAGCTCGGCGGACCGGCCGAGGCGCAGCTGCGCGACGTGACTGGTCGGGGCGTCGACGAGCGTGAGGAGTATGGATCTCACGCGCTCTGCGAGATCAGTGACGGTCGGTTCGTCGAAGAGTGCCGCGGCGTACTCCACGCGCAAGCGGATGCCCGCGGAGTCGGCGAGTTCGACGAACTCGAAGGTCAGGTCGAACTTGGCGGTTCGCGCTCGTGGGAAAACGGGTTCTGCACGCAACCCGGTGAATTCGGGGGCGATGATCGGGTCGCGGTACTGAACCATCGTCTGGAACACCGGATGTCGGCTCAGTGCTCGTTCGGGTGCGAGTGCGGTGACGATCTCGTCGAACGGCACATCCTGTGCGGCCAAGGCCGCGACGTCGGTCTCCCTGACGCGGCGCAACACCTCGAGGAGTGTCGGATCACCGGAGAGGTCGGTGCGCAGCGGCAGGGTGTTGACGAACATTCCGATCAGCGACTCGGCGGACGCCGATGACCGGCCGGCCACCGGGGTGCCGACCACGATGTCGTTGCCTGCTCCGGACGCGTTGAGCGCGAGCGCCACAGCGGCGTGCGCTGCCATGAACACGGTCGCGTCGAGTGCCCGTGCGGCAGAGCGGAGCCCGACGAGAACGTCGGCGTCGACGACCATCTCGACTTGGCCACCAACGGGATCCGGCTCGATGGGTCGGGGACGGTCGTAGGGGAGGTCGAGTTCGGCCGGTGCGTCGGCGAGTTGGTCTCGCCAATAGTCGAGTTGTCGGCGCACCAGTGACCGGGAATCGGCGACGGTGCCCAGCCGCTCGATCTCGACAAGCGTGTGATCGGCGTACTGGAGCTGTGGTGCGGCAACCTGCGTGCCGTTGTATCCGGCGGCGAGCTCGTTGAAAAGCGTTGCTGCCGACCATTCGTCCGCGGCGATGTGATGCACCGTGAGGAGCAGCACCGCCGACGCTTCGGAGGTGCGTAGGAGGTCGGCGCGCAGGGGCAGGTCCGCTGACAACTCGAATGGGCGCCCGACGAGTGAGTCGATCGTCGCGTCGAGGTTCGCGGGTTCGATGTGGTGTTCGTCGATCAGCACCCTCGCGCCGTCGACCCCATCGATGACCTGTGCGTCGTCGACGATCCTTGTGCGGAGCGTCTCGTGGCGTTCGACGATGCCGTCGAGTGCGCGTTGCAGGCGCGCAGCGTCGACTGGCCCGTCGAGCTGAACGGCGAACGGAATCGTGTACGCGGCATCGCCGATCCCGCTCTGGAAGGCGAGTCTGCGCTGTGCGGGCGACAGCGGAATCCGTTCGGGGCGTTGCGCGGGCACGCCTGCCGAGTTGTCGGTGACGCCGGTAGTCGTGATTTCAGCGCTGTCGGCCGCGAACAGCGCCGCGAGGTCGACGAGCCGCGGGTGGGCAAAGACCTCGGCGACACCGACGACACGTCCGGTCGCCACCCGCAGCCTCGTCAGCACACGCGTCGCCGACAGGGAGTGGCCACCGAGGTCGAAGAAGTTGTCGTCGACGCTCGGCCGTGCCGCGCCCGCGGCGTCGAAGCCGAGCACGTCGGCGACGGTGTCGACGACGAGGCGCTCGAGTTCGGTGCGCGGCTCGCGTCGGGAGACCGCGCGCGGCGAGGTCGGGGCGGGAAGGGCTCGACGGTCTGTCTTGCCGCCCGGTGTGCGGGGAAGAGAGTCGAGTCGGGTCCACGTGGCAGGGATCATGGCTGCGGGCAACGTATCGGCGAGTTCGGCCGGGACGGCGTCGGGTGCCTGAGCTCCGGCAACGTAGACGTCCAGACGTGCGTGTCCGTCGTGATCCTCACCGGTTACCGCCACGGCATCGTCGACTCCGCCGAGTGCGAGGACAGCTTGTTCGACCTCACCGAGTTCGACGCGGGTGCCACGGATCTTGACCTGCGAGTCGGCACGACCGAGGAGTTGCAGTCTGCCGTCGGCAGTGATCAGACCACGATCGCCGGTGCGATACATCCGGTCACCGCAACCTGCCGGGTTCGCGACGAATCGCGTTGCGGTCCAGTCGGAGTGCCCGTGGTAGCCCCGCGCCAGTTGGACGCCGGTCACGTAGACCTCGCCGGAACGGCCGGCCGACACCGGGTTCAGGTGACGGTCGAGCACGACGACACCAGCGCCCGGAACCTGCGTGCCGACGGTGATCGTGCCGACCGCGGCGGTGCGGATCGTCGCGGTGGTGACGTCCCCCGCGACCTCCGACGACCCGTACGAGTTCACGACTTCTTCTGCGGCGCCCGCGAGTTGAGCAGCAGTGCTGCCGGGAAGCGGCTCACCGGAGACAATCCACCGGCGTATCGACGCGACCGGCGCGGGACGCGCTGAGCTGTCGGGGAGCAGGTCGGCGATTGCCCTCGCCAGTGACGGCACGGCCGTGATCTGGTCGACCGCGTGACGGTCGATCAGCTCGGCGAGTGCCATCGCGTCGCGCGCGGACGCGTCGTCTGCGATGGCGACGGTGGCGCCCGCGGCGAGTGCGCCCAGGATCTCGGTGGTGCCGTCGATGAACGCGATGGCGCTCTTGGCCAGTACGACCGATCCGTCCCACCGCTGCGCGGCCCACGCGATGCGATTCGCCAGCGCAGCAGCGGTACCCACAACACCCTTCGGTGTTCCGGTCGAACCCGACGTATAGATCAGGTAGGCGGCCGACTCTGGATGTGCCGTGTACGGGGCGAGTTCGGGCGAAGTGACCGCGTCGGCGCGAATCTCGGCGAAGCTGTGCTCGTCGAGCACGAGCGCGGGTGCGGCGTCGTCGAGCATGAATCGGATGCGACCGGAAGGGTAGGTCGGGTCGATCGGCGCGACGACCGCGCCGAGCCGGGCAACGGCCAGGATCGCGACCACCATGTCGATGCCACGCGGCAATGCCACTGCGACAACGGATTCGGGTCCGATTCCGCGATCTCTGAGCACGTGAGAGGTTCGTCCTGCGAGCACATCCAGCTCGCGGTACCCGACGCGTCGATCACCCGAGACGAGGGCTGTTCGTCGTGCACAGCGTTGCGCGGTATCCGAGATCTGCTGGGCCACCGGAACATACGGCAGGGGAGCTGACGGCAGCGATGCTGACGGGAGCGATCCTGATGGCGGCGTCGTGGCCGGAGGGGTCACCGTGAGGCCACCCAGGAGCTTCTCACGCGAGTGCGCGAGCAGGGTCAGCCACGCGACGACCTCATCGAGTAGGTGCGGGTCTGCTCCGCGGCGTTCGAGCACCAGCCCGATGGAGGGGTCGTCTTCGACGAGAAGTGTTGCGGTGAAGTCGTTGTCGTCCTCGATGTGGGGCCGCACATCTCCCCGAGGGAAGCTCTCGAACACGACGAGTGACGAGATCGGGCTGCCGAGATCTACTGCCGACATGATGTCGGCGAGCGGCACGTGGTGGCTACCGAGGAGGGCGAGTTGCTCGCGCTGCAGTCGTGTCAGCGTGTCGCCGACGGTGTCCGATGGATCGATGCGCACCCGAACCGGGATCGTGTTGATGAGCATGCCGATCATCTCGTCGACCCCGGGCACCGACGGATCCCTACCGGAGACGACCGTCGCGAATACGACGTCGTCGCAGTCGTTTCGGTCGGCGAGCACGAGTGCCCAGGCGAGCTGGATGACGGTATTCAGTGTCGCCGAGGACTGCGTCGCGACGTCACGCAGCGCCGCCGATACCTCGGCGCTGAGGTGCGCGCGTAGTGGCACGGCGGGCGTCGTCGGCTCGACGATCTCGATGAGCGTCGACGCCTCGACATCTGCGAGTGCCCCGACCCACGGGCCGACGTCGCGGCCCCGTGAGGCAATCCAGCGTGCGTAGTCGCTGATCGGCCGTACGGGTGCGAGGGTGTCGCCCCGGTACGCGCGCACGATCTCGCTGAACATCAGGTGCAGCGACCACCCGTCCAAAGCAACATGGTGTGCGACGACGAACAGCCAGCGAGGGCGTCCGGACTCGGTCACGAGTGTAAAGCGCAGCGGCGGAGGCGAAGTCAGTGCGATGCCGGTCGTGCGGGCGTCCGCGCGCAGGGTGTCGAGTCCGTCGTCGAGCGTGGCGATGTCGACGACGGGGAGCTGTGTCTCGACTGTGGTGTGGACGCGGGCTACGGGTTCGCCGGTCCGTCGACGTGTGTACGAGGTCCGCAATGTTGCGTGTCGAGAGGTGACGGTGGTGATCGCCTCGCGCAGGCGGTCGACGTCGATTTCATGCGTGAGGACCGTCGTGAGATCAAGGTCGGCGAGGATCAGATACGGGTCGACGTCATCGGAGCCACGAGGGGCTGTCGATCGGTAGACGATCGCTTCCTGGAGGCCGGTGAGGGGTAGGACGTCTTCGAGCGCTGCGCTCACAGCAGGTCACCCTCCATCAGTTCGTTGAGTTCGTCGTCGTCGACCCCTGCGGTGGTTGCGGCCGCAGAGCTTGTCGGGAGCGGCTGGCCTGTCGGGTACGAGTTCTCAGCATGCGTAGCGGTTGCGTGGCTGCGTGCCACTGACGCCAGTCCCGCGACCGTGGGATGGTCGAAGATCTCCAGCGGTGTGATTTCCCAGCCGGCCGACGCCGCGGCGCTGACCACTCGCACGGCGACGATGCTGTCGCCCCCGAGTGTGAAGAAGTTGTCGTCCGCGCCGACTGCGGGAAGCCTGAGCACCGTCGCGAACACCTCGGCGAGCGCGGTCTCGACGGGACCCGACGGCGGCCGCGACCGAGCGGCCTGCGCCGCGTAGTCGGGCGCGGGCAGTGCTCGTCGGTCGATCTTGCCGTTGGGCGTGAGGGGAAACTCGTCGAGCACGACGAGTGCCGACGGCACCATGTAGTCGGGCAGGATGTCGGCGATGTCGCTCCGCCACGAGTGGGCCAGCGCGTCGTGCTCGGTGTGGTTGTCTGCGGCCGAGTGCGTGGTCACGTAGCCGACCAGTCGCCCGTCGACGGAGGTGACCACCGCGCCTGCGACGGCCGGGAGGGAAGTGAGCGCAGCCTCGATGTCGCCGAGCTCGACTCGGAACCCGCGCACCTTGACCTGATGGTCGGTGCGGCCGAGGCAGTCGAGTCGGCCATCCGGCCGGATGCGCGCCAGGTCTCCGGTGCGATACATGCGCGCGCCGTCGGTGAACGGGTCGGCGACGAATCGGGCCGCGGTCATGCCGGGCAGGCCGCGGTAGCCGCGAGCGAGTCCGTCTCCGCTGAGATAGAGCTCGCCGACGCGCCCGGCAGGAACCGGGTGCAGCGTCGAATCCAGCACGCGGACACCCGTGTTCGCGATCGGGGTGCCGATGGTGACGTCGGCTGCATCGTCGATCTCAGCCGTCGTCGACCAGATCGTCGTTTCGGTCGGTCCGTACATATTGCGCACCGACCGCGCGGAAGCGACGAGGTCGCGAGCGACGTCGGAGGGCAACTGCTCGCCGCCGACCAGTACGTCGACACCTGCCAGCGCGGGTCCGTGCCCCGCACCGAGGAAAGCCGACCACAACGACGGTGTGGCCTGGATGACGTCCGGTCGATGCCGGGAGATGAGTGCCGCGAGCCGCGCCGGATCGTGAATGTCGTCGTTGTCGGCCAAGACCACACATGCTCCCGCCGAGAGCGGTACGAGTGTCTCCAGGAGTGCGATGTCGAAGGAGATCGTCGTCACCGCCAGCAGTGACCTGCCGGGTCCGAGGCCGAGTCCGCCGACCATGTGGTCGGTGAAGTTCTGCAGGGCACGGTGCGGGATCACCACGCCCTTCGGCTTGCCGGTCGACCCCGACGTGTAGATGAGGTAGGCGGCAGAGTTGTCGACCGGGTCGTCCGACATGGTCTTGATCGGCCGCCCGTGCGGATCGGAAAGGCGCCGGATCTGAACATCGCGGTCTCCGGATGCCACGACGGTGGGTTCGGTGATGGGGGGTTCGGTGATGCGGGATTCGACGACGGCGGGTTCGATGATGGCGACAGGCGCGGCGTCGGCGATGCTGGCAGCTCTGCGGTCGGCGGGAAATCCCGGATCGAGTGGGAGAAAGGCTGCGCCACTGCGCATCACGGCGACCAACGCGACGATGAGGTCGATGCCGCGGGGGAGTGCGACAGCGATGACCGACTCGGGTGCGACTGGCCCCAGCCGTGCCACGAGTTCGTCTGCGCGACGATTGAGTTCGCCGAAATCGATCGCGTCGTCGCCGTATCGCACCGCGATCGCATCGGGTTCGGCGGCCGCGATGCGGGCACCGAGCGGGGTCGGGTCGATCGGTGCCGTCGCGCCGGACGGGAGAACGTCGACGCGTGCCCGCCCGGTGGCCGGCGCACCGGATTCTGGCACATCGGATACGTGCTCGACGATCCGCATGGCGCCGACGGGACGTGTTGGCTCACGCAGGAATTCGCCGACGAACGCCGCGAGTGAGTCGGCGATCCGCGCGGCGTGTGCTCGGCTGTAGATGGCGGCGTCGGCGTCGAGTGTGAGTTCCAGGTCGGAGCGGTCGGACTCCGTCGAGCCGAGGTCGAGTGCGGTGATCGAGAGATCGACGACCGGACCACGACGCAGCGAGCGGACCGTTGCGGTAATTGAGTCGGCTGAGTCGGCGTCTGCCGAACCCGCGGTCCCGGAATCGAAAGTGACTGTTGAGCCGAACGGTTTGACGTTCACTGTCGGTCCCACGACACCGTCGACGTCGCGGCGTCGTGCGTCGCGGACGATGTCCTCGCCTCGGTAACGCGCATGCGGCGCGATCCGGCGGATGCCTGCTGCGGCGTCGGCTGCGAGTTCGCCGGCGGTCGCTGCGGGGGCGACAGCGATACGCAGTGGGGTGACGTTGACCGTTGTGCACACGACATTGGCTGTGGGAGAACCGAATCGGTTCATCATCGGGAACCCGATCACGACGTCGGCGGCACCCGTGGCGCGTGCACAGAATGCCGCGACGGCGGCTACGAGGCGATCAGGCGACATCGCGGCCCCGCCTGCGCCGCGGACCAGGGCACGAGTCGTGTGCGTAGCGGCTGCGATGCGGTGGCCACGAGGCGTGTCGCCCAAGGTCAGGGGACCAGTGACGCCCGCGAGCTCGCGGGTCCAGAATTCTGCACTCGCACCGGCATCGGGTTCCGGCGGAAGGTCGACGACGCTCCCGAGGCGTCGGGTATCACCCGGATCCGCGTAGAGGCGACCGATGCGTCGAACGAGCAGACCGAGGCCGTAGGCGTCGATCACGATGTGGTGCGCGACGACGAGCATCGAGGTGCGCCCACCCGCGTGGAGGATCTCGACGACTGCGCACGGGCCGGATGCGGGATCTATCGCGATCTGGACCGCGGCCTGCGCATACACATCGATCGCGTCGGCATCGGCGCCGAGATCGCGGTCGGTGACCTCGATCGGTACGCCGAGCTCGACTGCCACATCGCCGTCCTGCTCGGAGAACACAGATCGCAGACCGTCGGCTTCGGCGACGGTCTGGCGAACAGCGGCTGAGAGGCGACTGGCATCGGGTCGAGGTTCGAAGTCGACGAGTTGACCGATCGTGAACACATCGGGGTTAGGGGCGACTCGCTGCGCGAACCACAAGCCCTGCTGCGCCGACGTGGCGCGCATCAACGCCCCACTCCGGGAGTGCGTAATGCGGCGATCTCGGGCAATCGACGACAGCAGCCAACCATGAAAAGTTAGCCTACCCTAGCCTAAACGGTAAGCGGGGGCGGGGCTGCGCTGTCGATGTTGGTAAGCCAATGCTTACCAGAGTTCGAGCTGCGATGCTCGCAATTCACCGCATGTCACGAGAGAGGACGGCATGGCCACAACGAATACGGTACTCACCCGAGAACGGATCATCGCCGACATTGCTGGCATCCTCGGTGTTGACGAGAGTGAAATCACCGATGACACAAACGTTCTCGACGTCGGTCTCGACTCGGTTCGGCTGATGTCACTGATCGAGCGCTGGCGCGCCGCAGGTGCTCACAAGGCAGATCTGGTGAGTATGGCCGCTGACCCGGTCGTCGGCTCCTGGATTCGTGAACTCACCGCGGACAGTGTTTCCGGTGCCAACGAGGGAGGGCTCCGGTGAGCGACGCCACTCGTAGCGGGCAACCGGTGAGCGAGACCGCCGACGTCGTTGTCGTCGGCGGCGGGCCGGGAGGTTCGACGGTCGCGACACTCTTGGCGCGCAGCGGCCACCGCGTGGTGCAGTTGGAGAAGGAGTCGTTTCCCCGGTATCAGATCGGCGAATCACTGCTTCCGTCAACGATTCACGGCGTATGCCGACTCCTCGGCGTCGACGAGAAGATCAAGAACGCGGGATTCATGCACAAACGCGGTGGCAGTTTCCGCTGGGGCAAGAATCCGGTGCCGTGGAACTTCTTGTTCGCCATCTCGCCGGAGTTTGCGGGTGAGGGGTCATACGCGTACCAGGTCGAGCGCATGAAGTTCGACCAGATCCTGCTCGAGAACGCTGCGGAGCAGGGAGTCGACGTGCGGCAGCGCAGCAGGGTCAACGGGACAATCACCGACGAGACCGGCCGGGTCACCGGCATCCGTTACGTCGACGCCGACCGGGTTGAGCACCAGATCGACGCCAAGTTCGTCGTCGATGCGTCGGGAAACACCACGCGGTTGTCGAAATATGCGGGCGGAGAACGGATTTACTCCGACTTCTTCCAGAACGTCGCGGTGTTCGGATACTTCGAGAACGGCAAGCGTTTCCCAGCGCCGGACAGCGGCAACATCCTGTGCGCGGCGTTCGACGAGGGGTGGATGTGGTACATCCCGCTATCGGACACGCTGACCAGTGTCGGTGCCGTGATCTCGCGCGACAAGGCAGAGCACGTTCTCAACGCACAGGAAGAGACGCTGCTGCACTACGTCGATCGCTGCGAGATCGTGAAGGACATGCTGTCCGACGCCACCCGCGTCACCGAGGGCACCTACGGCGAGATCCGAATCCGCAAGGACTATTCGTATGCCAATACCCAGTTCTGGGGAAACGGCATGGTTCTCGTCGGCGACGCCGCGTGCTTCATCGATCCGGTGTTCTCCACCGGGGTTCATCTCGCAACGTATTCGGGTGTGCTGGCGGCGCGATCGATCAACAGTGTGTTGGCGGGTGCGATGACCGAAGAGCGCGCGTTCACCGAGTTCGAGGGTCGGTACCGTCGCGAATACGCAGTCTTCTACGAGTTCTTGTCGGCCTTCTACGACATGGAGCAGTCAGAGGACTCGTACTTCTGGAAGGCACGCAAGGTCACCAATTTCGACCGCAACGACATGACCGCATTCGTGTCGCTGGTCGCGGGTGCCTACTCCGGCGAACAGGCCCTCACCGACCCGGAACAGATCATCGAGCGCTTCTCGGCGTCGACGGCCGCCCTCACCGAGGCCGCGGAGCGAACCGGTGGCATGGACACCGACTCGGGCCAGCGGATGGGACATCTCTTCGGTACGCAGGTCGTGCGTGACGTCATGGAGGAGATGAACGCGTTCCAGGCACGCGGGGCGGTTGGTACCGACGGAAGCGAACCGCCACTGCTCGACGGCGGACTCGTTCCGTCGGCCGATGGACTGAGCTGGGCCGAACCGGCTCCCGCGACCGTCTGATCGGCACGCACCTGCCATGCTGACAGCGTTGGCGCTGATCCTCGGGGCGGCACTCGTCTGCGGAGCGATCGCGCGTCGACTCGGATTCCCCTCGATGGCAGGCGAATTGGTCGCCGGTGTGCTGCTCGGCCCGTCGGTTCTCGGCATGGTGGCACCCCAGGTCACGGGAGTGGTCGTCGATGCAGACGGCGCGCCGACCACGGCGATATCCGCGGTCGGCACGCTCGCCGTGGTCTTACTCGTCGGACTTGCGGCAACCGAACTCGACGGGCCGTTCCTGCGCGGGAACGCCCGCACCATCGGCGTCGTCAGCGGAGTCTCTTTCGTGATCCCGCTCGTCGCCGGCATCGGAATCGGACTCGTGCTGCCTGCCGAGTACCTCGGTGACGGTTCGAACACAGGTGACGCCACGAGCACAACAGAATTCGCGGTTCTGCTCGGCGTCGCGATGTCGGTCAGCGCGATACCCGTGATCGCTCGGATCCTCGGCGACCTCCACCTATTGCAGACGAGACTCGGTCGGCTCATCCTTTCGGCGGGCACTCTCACCGACCTCGCCGCGTGGCTGGCGCTGGCTGCTGTCTCAGCCCTGGTCACCGTGGGGCTGCGCGGCTGGCACCTTCCGTTGACTCTGCTGGCAATGATCGGTTCGGTGGCCGTTGCGCTCGTCGCGCGGCCCGTGATCGGGCGTGTGCTGAGTCGGTTGGAATCCGGTGGCCACGACGCACAGTCGGCAGCCGTGATGGTGATCGCCATGGTCGCCGGTGCTGCGGCGACCGAAGCTCTGCACCTCGAAGCCGTCCTCGGGGCGCTGCTCGCCGGGATTGCCTGTGGTCGACGTCCCGAGCGCGTCGTGGCGCCGCTGCGGTTGGTCACCACCGCGGTGCTGGCGCCGGTGTTTCTTGCGTCGGCAGGTCTACACGTCGATCTGCGAGTTCTCGCCTCTCCGGGCGTGGCGGGAGTGGCAGTCGGTGTGATCACCGTCGCCGTCGTCGCCAAACTGCTTGGCGGATACCTCGGGGCTCGCCTCGCGCGTCTGTCGAGATGGGAGTCGATGGCGGTCGGAAGCGGGCTCAACGCTCGCGGGGTCGTCGAGATCATCATTGCGACAACAGGTTTGAGTCTCGGAGTGTTCAGCGAGGAGACCTACATGATTGTCGTCGTCATGGCGGTGGTCACGTCGGTGATGGCGGGGCCGATGGTCGCGGCCGCCGCGCGACGATGCCGGCAGGAGGCCGGTCAGTCAGATCTCGTCGGCGCCGAGAGCGCGCAGCACGGTACGTAGCTTGGCCGTGGTCTCCGCGACTTCCGCGTCGGGATCGGAGTCGGCGACGATACCGCCACCCGCCCAGGTCGCCAGAGTTCCTGTGCGCGAGTCGATTTCCGCACACCGGATAGCGACGAGCCACTCGCCGTCTCCTGGCGTGATCCCGTCGGCCCCGCGCAGCGCTCCCGAGCGCTCGTCAGTAGAGAGATTTCCGACGCACCAGCCGACTGCACCGCCGTAGAAACCACGGTCGCCTTCAGTCGCGAGGATGTACTCCCTGGCCGCGGCGGTCGGGGTTCCGCACACCGCAGGTGTCGGATGCACGGCGATTGCGAGATCGAGCGCCGTCGTCGACGGATCGGCGAGCTCGCCGACGATCGGCGTTCCCAGGTGCCACATCGACGACGTGCCCACGATGCTGGGCGCGTCGGGTACGTCGAGTCGCGTGCACAGCGGCGCGAGGGCGCTCCGCAGAGCATCGACGACGAAACGGTGCTCACCAAGGTCTTTGGCCGACGAGTTCAGCGTTGCTGCGCGCTCGGCGTCGACGATCGGGTCGTGATGGCGTGGAGTGGATCCGGCGAGCGGATGAGCGCTCACCTGACGACCGCGCCGTCGTATGAGTACCTCGGGGCTCGCGCCGACGAGATGCCGCCCGTGGTGGGCATCACCCGCGGGAGTGAGCTCCGTGCGGAAGATTCCCGAGTGCGGGTTCAGTGCGGCGAGGGCGGCCATGAACGACTCCGGTGTCAGCCTCGGGCTGGTGTCCAACAACAGCTTTCGTGCCAGCACCACCTTGGCCAGCGGATTGGTCGAGTCCGCGAGCACTGCCACCGCTGCAGCGACCCTGTCACGGTGTTCCTCGCGGAGCGGTTCTGCGGCGACCACACGGGCCTCGGCGACCGGGCCTGGTGCGTTGGTCGAGCCAACTGCGTTCGGGACGGGGATGTTCGGCACGGGAATGTTCGCGACGGCTGCGGCCCGAGAGCTCGTCGGCACGTCGAAGCGGATGTGTGCGGGCGCGGTCAGCGCGCTCGGTGCCTCGGTGTCGAATGCCAAAGCGCCGACAATCGCTGAGTGCTCGCCGCTCGCGAGTGACTCGGCTGCGCGTGCGGGATCATTGAACGAGGCGACAGCACCACTCGCAGAACAGCGGTAGTCGAGTCCGTAAAGCTCGAAATGATCGGCAGGCGTGGTTGATCCGTCGACGCGGGCGGGCTGAGCGTCGGGATCATCCACGCGCCCTGTCGAGGTCGAAAGAGTCATGATGCCGGTCGTCCTCCTCGTTCGATGCGGATTCGGCGTGCGCTGACGTGTGCTGATGGGTGCGGGTCCGGCCTCGCGGGGGGTACCTGAACCCGACCTAAGGATTAGGTTAGACTTACCTAGTCTTGCGTGCGGCGGTGGCCCACGGAAATCACGACGATCTAGGGAGTGGCGCGTGTGTAGTAAGCGGAACTCCGAACTCGATATCGCTGGCATCGGATTCGGACCGTCGAACTTGGCTTTGGCCATCGCGGTCGAGGAGCACAACGACAACAGCACGGCACGCGATGGTGAGATCCAGGCACGGTTCTTCGAGAAGAAGTCCCAGTTCGGGTGGCACCCCGGCATGCTCCTTCCCGGGGCGACGATGCAGGTGTCGTTCCTCAAAGATCTGGTGACGCAACGTAATACGTCGAGTTCGTACTCGTTCTTGAGCTACCTCGCCGAGCATGACCGGTTGGGCCACTTCATCAACCGTCAGGACTTCTTCCCGCTGCGTGTCGAATTCCACGACTATCTCCGGTGGGCGGCCGAACGCGTGTCGGTGCCGGTCGACTACGGCTCCGAGATCAGCTCGGTCACGTTCACCGACGGCGCATTCGACATCACCTCGGCGTCTGGCGAGAGCGTGCGGTCGCGCAATCTCGTGCTCGGCGGAGGGCTGCGGGCGAAGCTTCCGGCGGGTGTTGTCGCCGGCCGACGCGTCTTCCACAACCATCACGTGCTGCCCAACCTGGCCAAGCTACCGCCACTGACGCATCACCGGTTCGCCGTGATCGGCGCCGGTCAGAGCGCTGCAGAGGTTGCGGCTTTCCTGCATGAGACGACTGGCGCCGAGGTGCACGCCGTTTTCTCCAAGTTCGGCTACACGCCGGCCGACGACAGCCCCTATGCCAACCGCATCTTCGACGCCGAGGCCGTCGACGAGTACTTCTCGGCCGAACCGGCGTGGCGCGACCGTCTGCTCCAGTACCACCGCAGCACGAATTACTCGGCTGTCGATCCGGTACTGATCCAGGACCTCTACGGACGCGAGTACACCGAGCGCGTATCGGGCAATCGCCGCCTCTTCGTACACGGCGCCACCGAGGTCACCGACCTCGACGAGGCCGACGACGTCGCACGCCTGCGCATCGCGCATCGCACAACGGGCGAGGTAATCGATCTCGACTGCGACGCCGTCGTATTCGCAACCGGATTCGAGCCGACCCCTGTCGCGGACATGCTCGGCGATCTCGCTGCCCACTGTGCGGCCGATCAACACGGCCGACCCGTACTCGACCGTGCGTACCGACTGCAGACCTCCCCGGAGATCACGGGGCAGATCTTTGTACAGGGCAACTCAGAACACACACACGGACTCACGTCGACGCTACTGTCGAACGTGGCCATCCGATCGGGGGAGATCCTCGACGCCGTCGTGGGTCGCGGATCGAATCAACCGATGCCGGCGGCCGTACCCGTTGGCCATAGCGCTTCTGGCGCTTGAGTTTTCGAGAGGTGAGCAACGTGACCGGCATCGATGCCGTGCAGGGGCAGGATATTAGGCCTCACGCGACCGAGATCAAGTTGACCATGTACGACCTGCTGCCGCGCACGGTCGAGGTTGTCGAGACCATCGACTTGAGTCCGGACATGCGTCGAGTGCGGTTCTCCATCAGCGCACCGGAGAGCTTCATCGTGGTGCACATGGCACCCGACGACCACATCAAGCTGTTCTTCCCGGATCCCGAAAGTGGCGAGATAGTCATGCCCGGCGTCGGCGCCGAAGGTATGCGGCTGCCGACCGAGGGCAAGTTCCCGATCTATCGCGACTACACCATTCGGGCCTTCGACCGTGAGAGCGGCGTCCTCGACATCGATTTCGTGCTGCACGATCACGGCGTCGCCGGAAAATGGGCGGGAGGCGCGGTTGCGGGCGATCGACTCGGAATGCTCGGTCCGCGCGGCTCCCACATCTATCCGACCGGCTACGACTGGTACCTGCTCGGTGCCGACGACACCGCGCTACCCGCTCTCGCGCGCTGGCTGGAAGAGCTACCCGACGACAAGCAGGTCATCGCCTTCGCCGAGGTCACCGGACCCGAGACGGAGATCGACCTTCCTCAGCGCCCGAACGCCCGGGTGCACTTCGTCCACCGGGGCGCCGATCAGTCGGGCAGGGGCACGAACCTCCTGCGCGCGGTGGAGGAGTTAGACCTCCCCGAAGGCAACTTCTACAGCTGGTTCGCCGGAGAAGCGTTGTCGCTCAAGCCGATTCGACGCCATCTGCGACGCGAGCTCGGTCGGCCGAAGGACTGCGTCAAGGTCGACGGGTACTGGCGCACCGGAACCGTCAACCTCGACCACCACGTCGAGGACGACGAAACGTCGGAATAAGAGGGCCGCCGGAATAGACGCCGATGCTGTCGGCGGGATTCGTCCCGGCCCCTCCGCTCAACCGATGAGGGGCGCCAGGGTCTCGCCGAGGAGTGTCACGCGACCGGGGACATGCCCATTGGCCGGAGAGTTGACCGTCACGCCGTCGATTCCGCTCTCCAGCAGAGCGGAGAAGCGCGCGGCGACCTGTTCGGGACTACCGACGATGGTCGACGCTCGACGAACCTCTGCGGCCGGATTCCGTGCGAGGTACGCCTCGAATTCGGCCGTGGCTTGCTCCTCGGTGGGCGCAATGCAGGCCGAGGTCTGCGCGGTCACCGTGATCTCCGACCGATCGCGGCCGAGCCGATCGCAGTGGGCGGCAAGGACGTCGAGTTTCCGCGGCAGATCCTCGGGTGCGGCGATGAGGTTGGACTCGTCGGCGTACTGCGCGACCATCCGTAACGTCTTCTTCTCGCCACCACCGCCGATCATCACCGGGATGCGGCAAAGTGGCGCAGGAGAATTGATTGCCTCTTCGACGTGGTACCACTTGCCGTCGAGTGATGGCCGCTCGCCGCGCAACATCGGCAGGATGATCTGCAGTGCTTCTTCGAGCTTCTCGAATCGATCGGTGAAGGTACCGAATTCGAAGCCCAGCGACTGATGCTCGAACTCGAACCACCCGGCCCCGATCCCGAGTTGAGCACGACCACCCGACACGACGTCGAGCGCGGTGACGCTTTTCGCCAGCAGCGTCGGGTTCCGATAGGTATTGCCGGTGACCAGAGAGGACAGACGCACCCGCGAGGTGTGCTGGGCGAGTGCGGAGAGCAGTGTGTAGCACTCGATCATCGGCTCGTCCGGGGCGCCGAGGATGGGCAGTTGGTAGAAGTGGTCCATCACCAGAACGGTGTCGAACCCGGAGTTCTCCGCTTCGACGGCCTGCGCGGCGATGGTGGGGAAGAGCTGGTCGGGTGCTGTGTCGGGGTAGGTGAAGTTCGGGATCTGGTAGCCGAGTGTCGTCACCTCGTCGACGCTACGCCGAACCGCCGATCTGGCGGGCGAGCGAGGCGATCGTCTCGATGAGGTGATCGAACACGGCGTCGACGTCGGTTGCTGTTGCGATACGGGCATTCGGGGTTCCGCCCCACATGCCACGCTCGTCGGCGACGGTCATCCCACGGGTCAGGGCTCCGGTGAGCTCGACACCGACCTGGGCGGGCAGGGTGTCGGCGATCGCGGGGTCGAGTGCGACCATCGCGGCGAACGGATCATGCAGATGAGCCAGGTAGCCCTCGTCGTGAGCGTCGTGAAACTCCAGGTAGAAACGCATTGCGTCGACGAGGTGACGCACGATCGGATTGTCGGCAACCGATCGGATGCCGGCTTCGTCTGTCGGATCGGGATACTCGACAGGAGTGCTGCCCGCCGCGGCCGCGAGTCGAACCAGGTGGTCGGGGAGAAGTGCGACGGTCTCCGTGAGATCGAGCGGGCAGACGATCGGGGCAGGTGCGCCGTCGACGCCGAACGCGGCGAAGACCTCGGCTGCGGCCTCCGGGTCGACGGCGATATTCCACTCGGCGACGGGCGTGGTGTTGCCGTGGACATGGAAGGCGCCACCCATGATGACCAACCGCCGAAGTCGTCGTGGCAGGCTCGGGTCGCGTCGTATCGCGGTGGCAAGCGACGTGAGTGGCCCGGTGACCAGCCCGACCAATTCCCCGTCGTGCGCCTGCGCGGCGTCGAGCCAGGCGTCTGGTGCGTCGGTGTCGGCGACGACGAGATCAGATGTGGGCAACTCCGCGTATCCGACGCCCAGCGGTCCGTGTGTGTCCTCGGTGGTCATCAGTGGTGCGACGAGCGGACCGTCGGGTCCGCGATGTACCGGAATCTCGCCTCGCTCGCACAGCGACAGCCAGGCGAGGTTGTTGGCGGCGACGACGTCGACCGGCACGTTCCCTGCGGTACTCGCGATCCCCACGATGTCGACGTCGGTGCGGGCAAGCAGGTACAGCAGTGCGACCGAATCGTCGATACCGGTGTCGCAGTCGAAGAACAGTCGCTGGGTCACGACACAATTCTGATGGATTCGCAACGAATACGTACGGTCGGGTTCATGGCAACGTACACAACGGCTTTCGAATGGACGGAGACAAATCGGGAATGGCTGATCGAGAACCCGATCAGGATCGTCGGGTATGTGATCGTCGCGCTGGTGGCCCGGTTCGTGTGCAGCCGGCTCATCGACCGCGTCACACGACGTCGACCCGGAGAGGGTTCGATGCCGCTGCTCCTACGCCACCTGCGTGACCGCGCACCGTCTGGCGCCAGCAGGGCAGTGATCAACCAGAGGCGCTCGCAACGTGCCCGCACCATCGGATCGGTGCTGAAGTCCGTTGTGTCGATCGTGCTGCTCACCTGGGTGGTGCTGGCGATCCTGTCCGTACTCGGTGTCAATATCGCGCCGTTCATCGCCTCAGCCGGTGTGATCGGTCTGGCAATCGGATTCGGTGCTCAGAATCTCGTGCGCGACTTCGTGACGGGAATCTTCATGCTGCTCGAGGACCAGTACGGGGTCGGCGACATCGTCGATCTCGGCGAGGCAGTCGGGGAGGTCGAATCGGTCGGTCTTCGGATCACCACGGTGCGCGACGTCGACGGCACGCTCTGGTACGTCCGCAACGGCGAGATCGCGCGCGTCGGCAACATGAGCCAGGAGTACGCGGTAGCCCGCGTCGAATTGCCCGTCGCGCTCACGGCGGATGTCGACAGGGCGCAGGAAGTGGCACTCGCCGCTGCGCACGCGGCCGTGGAGTCGGATGCGCTTTCCGAGCACGTGACCGGCGAACCCGACATGCTCGGCGTGCAGGAACTCTCTGCCGATCAACTGATCCTGAGGATGACTGTCACCACAAAGCCCAACTCGCAGTGGAAGGTTCAGCGGACACTGCGCCGCGAGATCCTCCGTGCCTACGACGAACATGGCATCGAACTGCCGTATCCGCGGGGCCAACTCCTCGCCGCGTCGCCGAACTAGCGGCAGCAGGGGCGTGGCGTGCGAGGCTGGGCGACCGACCGAGCAACCACGCCTGCCCCGCCACCGGCGTGTGGTGGCGGGGTGTGGACGGGTTGCGGCACAACCGGATTCGACGGTTCGCCCAGGCTAGGGGTTGGCGCGTCGGTCAGGTGACCGTTGGTCAGGCTGCGTCGGCCAGCGGTGGGTCGGCGCCGCCGAGCCGGTTGGGGTCGCCTGGTGGAGCCGGACCGGTTGGCGCGTCCGGGTCTGTGGGCGGGTTGGGGTCTGTGGGCGGCTCGGGGTCGAGTTCGAGTGGCCTGGGGAGGTTCCATCGGATGTCGACCCGCCTGCTGAGGGGCGGGGTATCGCCGACAGGCATCCTGCCGACCAGCGCGCGCTCGATGCCGGTCAACGTCTGCTCATTCACGCTCGGCGCACCTGGCATCGACGGCGGCGACTCCATCCAGGCGCCCACTGCGTCCGCGACGATCTCGGCGTCCGCTGTACCCGGGCCCCGCGCGCCGATCTCGGTAACTGTCGCGTCGGTGCCCGTCCCGGTTGCGCGTGCCGCGGTTGCGGCTTGATTGCTGGAGTGTTCGGCGGTGAGGTAGTCGTGGAAGTCGGCTTTGACGTCGGCGATGCGGTTGATGCGTTCGGGATTCTCCGGCATACCGGGCTTGGCGTTGAGTCGCCACGAAACGCGTCCGGTGTCGGGGCCTTCGGTGATCATGCGGGTGGTGAATTGGCCGGGTTTCGAGCCGACCCGCCGGTTGTGTACATCGCAGGCGGGAACCAACTGGTCGATGTCGGTGAGTCCGCCGTCGGCCCAGTCTTTGGCTGCGTGATGCATCTGCACCCGTGAAGCGGGCTGGTTGCAGCCGGGGGCGGAACACATTTTCCCGCCGGGTGAAGCAAAGGAGGCGAGTCGTTGTCCCAGCGACGCGATTCGCTTCGACCGCCCCAGGTAGAGCGGCACGCTGGTGTGCTCACCGAACACCGCCAAATACTGGCTGGCACCGGCAGAGGCGGCCATCTCGATCACGTCTTGGATGGGCAGCAGTGTTCCAGACGTGGTTTGTGCGATCCCTGCCTGTGCTTCGAGTTCGTGCAGGCTGGTGGTGACGATCACCTGGATCGGTAACCCGCGGTGAGTGTTGCCCAACATCCCTGATTCGAGTACTTGCTGCAGGAGTGCGGAGAAGGCGTCGTGGTTGCGTTGCGCGGGTGAGCGTTCATCACGCAGGGCAGCTGCCGCGACCTGCTCGGCGTTAGCGGTGGTGATCGGACCGACAGGCGACTCCGGATCATCCGGGTTGTTCATGCCGGGTTTGGCCCACGAGTCGAGCACCGTATCGAGTCGGGCGCGGGCGATCGGATCGAGGTCGGCAGTCAACCGTGACATGAGTTGCGCGTTCTGTCGGTTCACCCACAGGCGACGTCGACGTTTGCGGTCCTTCGCGGTGGTCAGCGTGCCATCAGGATCGAGATGCGCCAACAATCGTGAACCCAAATTGGTGATTTCGGCGGGCGTGAACTGGACCGCGTAGCCGGCCATCTGTGCTTCGGCGGCAGCTTTCGTCTCGGCCGACACCTCACTAGGGATCGCCTCCAACACCTCCAACACCGCACGCACGTGCGCGCCCGCGACCCGACCCTCTACGACATAGCCGGCCAGGGTGGGACACGACGGTGGCAGTCGGTCGCCGCAGATCGTGGTGAACGACCCGGTCGCAGCGATCACCCGATGCCGCGCAGCCGGATCACCAATATGCAGACCATGCCCCATGAAATTGCGAACATCGCGGAAACCCAACGCGCGGGGCAGGTCCCGGTCGGAGGCCTCCACAATCAACCGATCGGTGACAGCGCCCGCAGTCCGCAACGCCAGGCGTTCGGCCTCCACGGTGGCTTCCACCAGCGCCGCGTCCGACACCAACGACACATCGACGGCAGCCAACTCATCCAGCACCGCGGCAAGACGTGACAGCTTCTCCGCCACCACCGCATCCGCCGACCCCACCGCAGCGGTAGCCAAAGCCGAAGGCGCACCACCGGCCCCAACGCCATTGCTGTTGCTGTTCACGTGCCGCCACCCCCGCCCCACGTCGCGTCGAATATGTGTTCTACATTACCCGACAATACCGACAGCGTCGAGGAATTCTCGAACAATTTTTCGACCTTGTGGACACGCGTCTCGCCGAGTCCCGACCACCCATTTTTCGGTCCAGCGTTGCGGCGTTGAACAACTCGAGGTGCCAAGGATGCTCGTGATCGCCGATAACGCGACGGCGGCACGGTTCTCCGTGGCGATAGTTGCCAAACATTTAGCGCCACAGCGTGGTAGTTCGTCGTCGGCGGCGGGACGTGATCGTTACAGCAAGCCGGCCCGGTCGACCTCGGCGAGATCGACCGTGTCGGCGCCCACGGGGCCCTCCGCCAGCCGGGCGCGTGCTCGTCGGAGACTGGTTACCGCCCCGCTCGAGCACTCGAGCAGGACCGAGACCTCCTTGGCAGTCCAGCCCAAGACGTCGCGCAAGATCACCGTCGCTCGCTGCATCGGCGTCAACCGTTGCAGAGCGGCCACGAACGCCAGTCGCAGCGATTTCGCGCTGCAGATGGACCGACAGTGGGTCGTTGTCATCATGCAGCACATGGCGATCGGCGATCGGCAGCACCCAATGGTCCTCAGGCAGTGCCGAGCCGATGTCGGGACCCGGCTCACGCGGCCCGCTCAGGTCCATCGAGCGGGTCCGTCGACGAAAGCCGCGCAGAGCGTCCAAACACACGTTGGTGGCGATCTTGTACAACCATGACTGGTTAGAGCCTTTGGCGGGGTCGAATCGATCGGCGTGCTGCCACGCCCGCATCATCGTCTCCTGCGCCGCGTTCTCAGCATCAAACGGAGACGCCAACATGCGATAGCAGTACCCGGTCAGCTCTCGGCGATACTGCTCGGACGCCTCACTCACCGCATCGGCCTGCACATCGCCACCCCATGGCAGTCGCCGCTCGCTGCCCCTTCCACAAAGACACCCGACATTTGGTAACTAGTCAGTTACCATTTATGAGTGTCCGTCTTCGTCGCAATCGCCGACCCGGTGCGTCGCGGGATCCTGCGGATCCTCGTCGACGGCCCGCAACGAGTCGTCGACATCCAACGGTTGCTCGCCGCCCGTCACCCGATCTCGCGGCCCGCGGTGAGTCGACACTTACGGGTGCTCGCCGAGGCCGGCCTGGTCGAGGCCGCCACGACGGGCCGGGAACGTCACTACCGACTCGACCCGACACCACTGCTCGAGGTGAGGAAGTTGTTGTCCGACCTCGGATCCGGGGACGCCGCGGACGCCTCCCGCGTGCCGATCGCGGAGTCGGCACTCGACGCCCTGAACACCGAGGTGTACCGAACCCGACGCGAAAGACGCAGGGCCGCAAGCCCAGACAGGTCCAGCCGACACACTGCCGAACCCGACGTCACATCCCACCAGATACAGGAGTCAGGATGACGAATGCACCCATACCCAGCGGCCGGCACCGCGTCCGCCGAGATGGCGACGTGGTCGAGTTCACCCGTACCTACCGCGCCGCCGTCGACGACGTGTGGGCCGCCGTGACCGAGTCCGATCGACTCGCCCGCTGGATCGGTTTCTTCGACGGCGACCCCGACGAGGGTCACGTCGCCTTCACGATGAACGCCGAGGGGGAGGAGAACATGACCCCGGTGCGCTACGACATTCGACGCTGCGAGCCGCCACATGTCCTTCAGGTGCACACGACCGACGATGCCGGTACGTGGGATCTGATCCTTGAGCTGGACGAGAACAGTGGCATCACGACGCTGAGGCTCAGTCAGATCGTCCACGACCCGGAGATCATCGAAAGCACCGGACCGGGGTGGGAGTACTACCTGGATCGTCTCTCAGCGGTAGTGACCGGAACGGACCCGGCCGACATCGACTTCGATGACTACTACCCGGCGCAACGGGAGTACTACCTCACGGTGCGGGACCGGGTGAACGCGAGCGCGAACCGGTCACCGGACTCCGGCTACTGACGTCGGCGGTGTCGACCCCCGCCGGTTGAGTAATGACCGGCGGTGCGGCGGGAAGCGGGCGCGAGTCTCTTGTCTGCGCCACAGCAATGCGCGACGGCGCCGACACGGAAAACATTCAGTCGCAGGCACTTGGACCGACCGTGCAGATCTTGTCGCCGGTCCTCCACGCTGGAGACTGGCTTGAGCATCTGTACTCGCGATCTCCCGACACGACCCAGCACGGCTCGATTGCCCCAGCCCGGCCGCCCAACGAAAAAAATCCCGGAGAGCAATGCTCTCCGGGATTCTCGCGGTGTCCGAGGGGGGACTTGAACCCCCACGCCCGTTAATAGGGCACTAGCACCTCAAGCTAGCGCGTCTGCCATTCCGCCACTCGGACTCGGTGCTTCGGTGTCTCGCGGATTTCTCCGTTCCGCACCGGGCCGGATAACACTAACCGAGGTTGCCCCCGTATCCCAAATCCCGTAGGAGTGAGGGGTGACTTCGGAGCCTGAGAACACCGCCGGGACCATCAAAGCCGTCGACGAAGTGGTCGATATCGTCAGCAAACTGATCCGCTTCGACACCTCCAATACGGGAGAGCCCGAGACGACGAAGGGCGAGGAGGACTGCGCCAAGTGGGTAGCGGGGATGCTCGAAGAGGTGGGGTACACCACTCAGTACGTCGAGTCGGGGCGACCGGGACGCGGAAACGTGTTCGCGCGGCTCGCCGGTCCGCCTGATTCCGACCGTGGTGCGCTCCTGGTGCACGCGCATCTCGACGTCGTGCCCGCAGAGCCTGCCGACTGGAGTGTCCACCCGTTTTCGGGGTCGGTGTCCGACGGCTACATCTGGGGCCGCGGCGCCGTCGACATGAAGGACATGGCGGGGATGGCGCTGGCACTGGCCCGCCAGTTCAAACGCGACGGCACCGTGCCGCCGCGTGAACTGGTCTTCGCCTTTCTTGCCGACGAAGAAGCCGGCGGGACGTGGGGTTCTCACTGGCTGGTGGAGCATCGGCCGGACCTGTTCGAGGGCATCACCGAGGCAGTCGGCGAGGTCGGCGGCTACTCACTGACCGTCGACCGCCCGGACGGCACGCAGCGTCGTCTCTATTTGGTGGAGACGGCCGAGAAGGGGCTCTCGTGGATGCGGCTCACCGCCGAAGCCACTGCGGGCCACGGCTCGTTCCTGCACTCCGACAATGCTGTCACCGAGATCGCCTCCGCGGTCGCGCGAATCGGAAACCACGAATTCCCTCTCGTGATCAGCGATTCGGTGGCCGAGTTCCTGCAGGCGGTGTCCGAGGAGACCGGTTGGGATCTCGGTCCCGACACACCCGACCTCGAGACCGCCCTGTTCAAACTGGGCAGCCTCGCCCGGATCCTCGGTGCCACACTGCGCGACACCGCCAATCCGACCATGCTCAAGGCCGGCTACAAGGCCAACGTCATCCCGCAGAAGGCCGAGGCCGTCGTCGATTGCCGCGTTCTTCCCGGGCGCCAGAAGGCATTCGAGGCTGAGATCGACGAGTTGATCGGCCCCAACGTCCGACGGGAATGGATCACCCACCTTGACTCCTACGAGACGACATTCGACGGTAACCTCGTCGACGCGATGAATGACGCGATCCTCGCCTACGACGAGGACGGTCGGACCGTCCCTTACATGATGTCGGGCGGCACCGACGCCAAGGCGTTCGCCAAGCTCGGAATCAGGTGCTTCGGCTTCGCGCCGCTGCGCCTGCCACCCGAGCTCGACTTCGCCGCGCTCTTCCACGGCGTCGACGAGCGTGTCCCGGTGGATTCGGTCCTGTTCGGCACGCAGGTGTTCGAGCACTTCCTGCATCACAGCTGAGCGGTCCCCCGACCTACGGTTCAGCTGCGACGCGTCAGCGCGATCAGTCGCCGAGCACTCGCCGCAGGTAGTCGTTGCCGAAGACGCGCGAGGGGTCGTACTTGTCCCGAACCGCGAGGAAATCGTCGAATTGCGGGTACACAGCGCGGAAGTACTCCGCGTCGCGAGTGTGTAGCTTGCCCCAGTGTGGCCTGCCGTGGTGGGCAACCATGATCTCCTCGACGTCGGCGAAGAACGCCGAGATGTCTGCGGGATCGTCACGGTGGTAGCGGTGGACCGCTATGTAGCCGGTGGTACGTCCCGACGCTGTCGAGAGCATCAGATCGTCGGCGGCGGCCGCGCGCACCTCCACCGGGAAGCTGACGCGGTATCCCTTGCGTGGGATGAGCTTCTCGATGTCGTTGAGTACCTCCGCCACAGCGGGCAGTTCGACCGCGTACTCCATCTCGCGGAAGCGCACATCGCGGATCGACGCGAAGACCTCTGCCGACGGTGCGACGTACGTGCGCTCCGAAAGCGCATGACTCGCAACCCGATTGAGCGTCGGAACAACTGCGGGAACCCGCCGTCCGAGTTCGCAGACAACCCCGTAGACCTTGTTGCTGATCAGGTCGTCGTCGATGTATCTACGCACCGAGCCCGGCCCACTTGGCGTCGCATCTGCGGGAAGCCTTGTATTGGTCTTGGCCAGCGCGCGACGAGTGTGCGGGAACCAGTAGAACTCGTGGTGGTCGAAGGATTCGACGCGGTCGAGAAAGCCGCCGACCGCATCGTCGAGGTCGAGAGGCTCGTCGTGAGCGCGGAGACTGAATGCGTCGACGCATTCGATGGTCAGCTCGACGATGACCCCAAGCGCACCCAATCCCAAAGCGACAGCGCGCAATTCGTCATCGTCGGCGGTGAGAGTGACGACGTCGCCGGTACCGGTGACGATCTTCGCGCCGACGATCTGCGTCGAGATCCCGCCGAAGTGCAGACCGGTTCCGTGTGTACCCGTCGACGTTGCCCCGGTGATCGTCTGGCGATCGATGTCGCCGAGATTGCGCATTCCGAGCCCGTAAGGGGCGAGCAGAGCAGGGATCTCGTGCAGCCGGGTGCCCGCACGCAACGTCACCCGTTTCCCGTCGACGCCGACCACCCCGCGCAGCGCGGACATGTCGAGCTGAATGCCCTCTGGCACGCCGATGGCGGTGAAGCTGTGCCCGGAGCCGATCGGCTTGATGCGTGTCCCGTCGGCCGCTGCTGTCGCGACGAGCTGCGCGACGGCGTCGACGCTGTCGGGTGTCGCGACTGCCGTTGTGGCCGACTGGTTTCCACTCCAATTGCGCCACTGCGTGCGCGTCTGTGTTGTCACAGGTAGCACTTTTCTTCCCCTCGGTAGGTCGGAACGAGATCGTCGACGCGTGCCTGTCCGTTCTGGTCACGTCCGATCAGAGCAACTGTCCTGGCGCGCTCGCACACCTCGCCGGACTTGGTGTGGCGGAACCACACTCGATCACCCGGCACCAGCGTCGACGCGGCGTCGCCGGTCAGCGGCGTCTGCACCTCGCCTGCGGCCTCGGTACCGACGTAGGACAAACCCGCGGGCCACACCGGACGCGGGAGCCTGTCGGGCGCGGGTGGGCCGGAGGCGATCCATCCGCCACCCGCGCACGTGATGATCTTCGGCGCGGGTCTGCGCGTCACGTCGAGACCGAACATCAACGCGGGAGCGGGCTGAAAGCGTCGGTATCCGTCGAACAGATGACCGCCGAAAAGTCCACTGCCCGCGGCGATGTCGGTGACTGACCCGTCGCGCGCGGTCTCTTCGAGCGAGCCGGTTCCGCCCGCGTTGACGATCTCGATGTCGGCGAGCTCGCGCAGCGAGGAGATGATCGCGCCCCGTCGTCGTCGCAATTCGAGCATCGACACGCGCTGCATCGCCCGGGTCGCCCTGTTCATCAACGGTTTGCCGTCGACGTCGTCGGCGACTCCCGCAACCTGAGCCTCGTACGACATCACGCCGACGAGCGCGAACCCCGGACGTGCGACGATCGCACGGGCCAGCGTCAGGGCGGCGTCTGCATCGTGCACAGGGGAGCGTCGGACACCGAGGTGGACGCGACCGCCGAACAGTCGCAACGAGGCGTCGAGGTCGATGGCCACGCGAACCGCCGAACGGTGTGCTGGCGAGACGACGGAGTCGATGACGTCGAGTTGCGCGACGTCGTCGACGAGAAGCGTGACGCGCGTCAGTGCGACGTCGTCGGCGAGGAGGTCGGCGAGAGCGGCACGTCGAACCGACGGATACCCGAGGAGCACGTCGTCGATGTTCGACTCGGTGGCCAACCACTGCGCCTCGGCGACATCGTAGGCAAGGAGTCCCGCAAACCCATCGCGCGCGACGACGTCGTCGATGATCGATCGGACTCGAAGCGACTTGCTGGCCAACCGAATCGGCACACCAGCCGCTCGGGCGGTCAGGTCGGCGATGTTGTGTTCGAGCGCGGCGAGATCCAGTGCGAGGGTCGGCGCGTCGAGTCCCGCATCACGCACCGCCGCGTCGATTCCCGCGTAATACCCGTCGGGGTCGGTCGACCACGGCTGTGACGACGCGACTGCGCCCGAGTGGGTTGTCGCGGCCTCGAGACGGCCCATATGTGCTGCTCCCAGAGGTGTTGTGGGGAGATCGGAGTGCCCGGCTCCCAAAGTTGACCAAGTGGTCAACTGAAAGTTACTACACAACTTCCGACGGCGGGACGTGAAAGTGCATCTCGGGCTCCGAGCGCTGCGGATTAGACTCGCGAACGAGTCCAAGCACGCTCGGCCATACCGGCCGTACTCGCGAGAGAAAGGTGTTCGATGACCTCGTACGACCCCTACGCAGACCTGCCGAACCTGCCGACGTTCACGCTGACGTCGGAGAGCGTGGCCGACGGCGCACCGCTGGCAACTCCGCAGGTCAGCGGAATCATGGGCGCGGGCGGCGCCGACGCCTCACCACAGCTCTCGTGGTCTGGATTTCCCTCGGAGACAAAGAGTTTCGCTGTGACGGTCTACGACCCCGACGCTCCGACTGCCGCAGGTTTTTGGCACTGGGCCGTCGCCGACATCCCTGCATCGGTGACGAGTCTCGCCGAGGATGCAGGCGATGAGAACGGGAGTGGTCTTCCCGCGGGAGCGGTCACCCTGGCCAACGACGCCTCGCTCAAGCGGTTCGTCGGAGCTGCGCCGCCGCCCGGACACGGCCCGCACCGGTACATGATCGTCGTGCACGCCGTCGACGTCGAGTCGCTCGAATTGCCCGAGAACGCGACGCCGGCGTACCTCGGATTCAACCTGTTCTCGCACGCGATCGGACGCGCGCGCATCATCGGGACGTACGAACAGCCCGCCGAGAACGTCTGACTCGACGATCAGCCGCGTGCCGCGCTGCCGACCGCCTCGGAGATGTTGTTCCATCCGGCGGCGCGCACGCGGGCTGCGAGTCCCTCATGGATCTCGCGTAGTCGCACCGGCCCCCCGTAGATGAAGCCGGTGTAGGTCTGCAACAGATCGGCGCCCGCGCAGATGCGCTCCCATGCCTGATCGGGCGTCTCGATACCGCCGACGCTGATCAGGGCGAGCTTGCCGCCGACGCGAGAGTACAAGCGGCGCAACACCTCCAGCGACCGATCGGCGAGCGGTGCGCCGGAAAGTCCGCCCGCACCCATCGCCTCGACCTCGTCTGCCGGAGTGGTGAGTCCGTCACGCGAGATCGTCGTATTCGTCGCGACGATGCCCGCCAGTCCGAGTTCGACGGCCAGATCGGCAACCGCGTCGATGTCGGCGTCGGCGAGGTCGGGGGCGATCTTGACGAGTACCGGTACCGACACCTCGTCGAGTACCGCGGCGAGGATCGGCCGCAGTGAGTCGACGGCCTGGAGGTCGCGAAGCCCCGGGGTGTTCGGCGAACTCACGTTGACCACCACGAAATCGGCGTGTGGGCCCAGTAGTCGAGCCGAGACCCGGTAGTTGTCCACGGCGCCGTCGAGCGGCACCACCTTGGTCTTGCCGATGTTGGCACCGATCGGACCGGGGATACCCCGCCCCTTGGCCGCCAGGAGATTGTCAGCCGCTGCCACCGCGCCGGGATTGTTGAATCCCATGCGGTTGATCAGCGCACGGTCGGCGGGGAGCCGGAACAGCCGCGGTGGCGGATTGCCCGGCTGGGCCTGGCCGGTGACGGTGCCGACCTCGGCGTACCCGAAGCCGAGAAGCCCCCACGCGTCGGCCGCTGCGGCCGACTTGTCGAAACCTGCTGCCAGTCCCAGGGGCGCCGGGAAGGTGACACCGAAGACCTCTTGGCGCAGCACCGGGTCGGGAACGGTGAATAGTCGCGCGAGGAGGGTCCGCGCGATGCCCAGCCTGCTGGTGGTGCGTATCGACGCCATGATGATCGAGTGGATGCGCTCGGGGGCGAGAAGGAACATCGCCTTGAGCGCGACCGGGTACAGGACCCGGTTGACGCGGGTCAGCATGCCTCGGCACTTCCGCCGAACTGCTCGCCACTTCGGCCCCGTGGCGGTTTTTTGCGTCGTAGCAACACTTTTCGGGTGCCATCGGTATACAGCCGAACTCGCGACAGTTCCCAGCCCCCGAACTCGGCTTCGAGTGACAGACGCATCGACGCCGTCACCCTGGTGATGTCCGGTGGAAGCTTGATCAACATCGTCTCGTAGTCCTCGGACGTCACTTCCCATCCGCGGGGATAGCGCGCACCGATACGTGCGCTGGTGCGGTGATGCTGGGGGAGCCGGTGATGACCGGGCGTCGACATCAGCGTCCCGCCTCGCCCGGCGCGGCAGTGGGGCTGCTCACAGGTGCCCCTTGGGTATACGGCGGACTGACGACCTGCACGCCGCCGTCGCGGGCCGACAGCACGTAAACGGTGCCGGACGCATCGTCGACGGTGAGGGCGTCGGGCTGGGCGACCGCGGCGAAGCGATGCTTCTCGACGGGTTCACCACCGGCAAGGTCATACGCCACCACCTCGTTGTTCGCCGTCGTCGACACCCAAAGGAGATTGCGGGTGTCGTCGTAGTCTACGGCGTACGGTCCGTTCGGCACGGGATAGCGGAATCGCATCACCAGCGGTGCTCCATAGAATCCGACGATCTCGTCGTCGCGTGTGTTTGCCACCAGGATTCGCCCGTAGTGGTCGACGGTCGCCTCGGTGGCGCCGTTGCCCGCGCGTAGCGCCGCACCGAACTCGCCGGTGGAGATGTTGACCGGGGTGACAGACGACTGCGCTTTGTCGAGCACGACGACCTGCTCGTCAGGGAGGTCGGCGCCGACGGGGGAGACGGTGATCTGATCCACACCGACGAATCCGCCGATATCGCGGCTCTGCTTGAATGCGGCGTCGAAGACCACGAGGTGACCGTTGGCCGTGCCCACCAGGATCTGTCCGGCCGTCGTGCGAGCCAGCGCGGTGGGCTCCGACACCGAGGTTCGCGCTGACGTCACGGCTCCGTCGGGAGCGATGCGCACCAGGGTTTCCGGCCCCGCACCGACGAATGCGCCGTCGCCGACCCCGATCAATCGTGTGAGCCGGGGTACCGCGACGGTGCTCGGCGGAGTGGTGATCGCCTCCGTCGACAATCGGAGCACTGAAGTCCCGTCTTTGCTCAGAACACCCAGCGAGTTGCCCGAATGAGCCAGCTGCGTGCTTCCCGGCGGCGTCGGCACAACCGTGCCCGCAGGCGTGGCGGCAGGTCCGGCGGGGGCGGCACTTGCGGTCGCGGGCGCCACCGTTTCCTTCTTGCCGCCGCCATCGTCCGACGATCCGCAGCCCGCCAGCACCATCGTCGCGACCACGATCGTTGCGATACCCCAGACCGGCGCCGAACGTCGGCGAGCAGAGTGAGCGGTATCGACAAGCCGGGGTGAGCGCATGCAACCATCTTGCGCGACGCACATCGGTCGCCCGCCGACAGGTCAGCGTGACCGTTCGCCGGATCACATCCGGTGTGCCGCTCGCGCGTCGCATACGACCGGTAGCATCGTCGCCCGTGACCGAGACCATGACCTGGGCCCAGGCGATCGTGCTGGGAATCATCCAGGGCCTCACCGAGTTTCTTCCGATCTCATCGTCGGCCCACCTGCGCATCGCCTCGGAACTGATGTTCGGTGGCGACGCCGGAGCGTCGTTCACCGCTGTGATCCAACTCGGAACCGAGGCTGCGGTTCTCGTGTTCTTCGCCCGCGACATCGGCCGCATCATCACCGCCTGGTTCCGCGGACTGTTCAACAAACACGAGCGCAACCTCGACTACCGGATCGGTTGGTACGTGATCTTCGCGACCATTCCGATCGGCATCATCGGCTTCTTGCTGAAGGACGAGATCCGCACCGCTGCGCGCAACCTGTGGATCACCGCGATCGTCCTGATCGTGTTCTCGGGAGTGTTCTGGCTCGCCGAACGCGTCGCAACACAGTCGCGGTCGATCGAGCAGCTCACCCTGCGCGACGGCCTCGTCATGGGTCTCGCGCAGTGCCTCGCCCTGGTGCCCGGCGTGTCACGCTCGGGTGCGACGGCAAGCGCAGGTCTGTTCCTCGGGCTCGAGCGCGAGGCCGCCTTCCGCTTCTCGTTTCTGCTCGCGATCCCCGCGGTACTCGCTTCCGGGCTGTTCAGTCTCCCCGACGCCTTCCACCCCTCGGGCGACGGTATGGAGGCCACGGGCGCACAACTCGCGGTGGCCACACTGATCTCCTTCGTCGTCGGCTACATCTCCATCGCCTGGCTGTTGCGCTTCGTCAGCGGACACTCGCTCAACTGGTTCGGCGTGTACCGCGTGGCCCTCGGCCTCGTCGTGATCGGTCTGCTTTCCGCCGGGGTCATCAGCGCGACCTGACCTGCGCCGTGTCGGCCGTCTGTGCCGCAGCGGGCGCGAGTGCCTATGGTTGAGGGATGACCGTGATCCTGGTTCGCCATGGCCGGTCGGTTGCCAATACCTCGGGCGTACTGGCCGGCCGCACGCCGGGCGTCGCCCTCGACGACAAGGGACGCTCGCAGGCGGCGGAACTGGTGAATCGACTCGGCTCGTGCGTCGAGCAGATCACCGCGGTGGCTCGCTCACCATTGCAACGGTGTGGTGAGACCGTTGCACCGTTGCTCGCAGCCATCACCGAGCAGACCGGTCGTCAGGTTCCCGAGGTGGTCGTCGACGATCTCGCAGAGGTCGACTACGGCAGTTGGACCAACCGACCGATCAAAGACCTCCTCGCCGAGCCCCTCTGGAAGGTGGTGCAGCAGCACCCGTCGGCTGCCGTCTTCCCTGAGGGTGAGGGCCTGTCTCAGGTTCAGGCCCGTGCCGTTGCCGCGATACGCAGGCTCGACCGCGAACTCGGGGGGCCGGACGGCTCCGGAGTCTGGGTCGCGTGCTCACACGGCGACGTGATCAAATCGGTGATCTCCGACGCGATGGGTGCCCACCTCGACACCTTCCAACGGATCGTCATCGAACCGGCGTCGATCAGCATCGTCCGCTACGGCGCGACACGCCCGTACGTGCAGACGGTCAACAACACCGCAGTGATCTCGATACCGTCGCCCCCGCCGAAGAAGAGCCACGACGCCCCCTCCCACGACGCCGGAGCCGAGGACGACGCGACCATCGGAGGCGAGACCGGCGTCGACGACAACCCCCTGCGACCGGCAACTTCTGCACAGGCTCCCGCCGGACGCGGATAATGAACACACGAGAAAAGGAGGTGTGATGTCTCGAGCGATCCATGTCTTCCGCAGCCCGGACCGGTTTGTCGCCGGTACCGTCGGACAACCGGGCGACCGGACGTTCTACCTCCAGGCTGTCCACGAGGCGCGCATCATCAGCGTGATGCTCGAAAAGCAACAGGTGCAGATCCTCGCCGATCGGATCGGCGCTCTGCTCGACGAGATCCATCGCAGGTTCGGCACCCCGATTCCACCGCCGTCCGACCGCGTCGGAGATCTCAGCCCCCTGGTGATGCCGGTCGACGCCGAGTTCCGGGTCGGAACCATGGGCCTCGGCTGGGATGCCGAGTCCGAGGCCGTCGTCGTGGAGCTGCTCGCCATCACCGAGGGTGAATTCGACGAGAGCGTCGTCCTCGACGACACCGACGAGGGTCCCGATGCCGTCCGCGTGTTCCTCACCACGCAGGCCGCGCGCGAGTTCGCCGCGCGATCGTCGCGGGTCATCTCCGCCGGGCGGCCGCCGTGCCCGCTGTGCGCCGAGCCTCTCGATCCCGCCGGTCACCTCTGTGTCCGCACAAACGGCTTCAAACGCGACGCAGAGCTGAGCAAATCGATCGAATTCGTCGACCCGGAGGTGTTCCGCGATCTGTCGCTCGGCGATGACTCGGGTCTCTACGACACAGACGACGAAGGTGACGAGTCAGGAGAAGGACCCGACGCCGACAGCCCGGGGCGGGATTGACACCGATGCAACCGGGGGAGGCCGCAGGCGAGCCCGGTACGGGCGGCATCACCTCAGATGATGCGCTCCGCGAGGGAGAACTGGTCATCGTCGGCCGAATCCCGACGGCGAGCAACGCGACCCTCGTCTGCGACGCAACACCGTCCACCGGCGGCAGCGTTCGGTGTGTCTACAAACCGATTCGTGGCGAAGTGCCGCTGTGGGACTTTCCCGACGGCACACTGGCCGGGCGCGAGGTGGCGTCGTACCTGATCTCCGAGGCACTCGGCTGGCACACGATCCCGACGACGGTGATGCGCGACGGTCCGCTCGGCCCCGGAATGGTCCAGCGCTGGATCGACACCCCCGATCCCGACTCCGGCGACCTCCCGGCGGCTCGCGTCGACCTCGTGGACCTGTGCCCGCCCGACACCGTCCCGGACAACTATCGGCCGATCCTGCGGGCGCTCGATCCACTTGGTGAGCAGGTCGTTCTCGTCCACGCCGACGATCCGCGCCTGCTGCGGATGGCGGTGCTCGACGTCATCCTCAACAACGCCGACCGCAAGGGCGGACACGTACTCGAAGGTCTCGACGGCAACGTCTACGGCGTCGACCACGGCATCTGCCTGCACACCGACGACAAACTGCGCACGGTGCTGTGGGGCTGGGCGGGTGATCAGATCCCCGGCCACCTGATCGCCGATATCGCGACGCTCGCCGAGGCCCTGGAGTCCGACGACTCGCAGCTGCGCGCGGCACTGGCCCCACACATCACCGACGACGAGATCGACGCACTCGCCCTGCGCGCCATCATCCTCGCCGAATCCGGCAGGCTTCCCATGCCGCCGCCTCACCGGCCCATTCCCTGGCCACCGTTCTGACGACCTATTCAGACAGCCCGTTCTGACAGCCCTGTTCGGACCCGTCTGAGAGCGGCCAATACAGTGGGACATATGCAATCGTGGCCCCAACCGGCTGTGCCCACCGTCGGCGGATCCGGACCCGCGCTCCGCCTGTACGACACCTCGAGCCGCACCGTCCGACCCGTCTCGCCCGGCGCGACCGCGACCATGTACGTCTGTGGCATCACGCCCTACGACGCAACGCATCTCGGTCACGCGGCCACCTACCTCACTTTCGACATCGTCAACCGGGTGCTGCGCGATCAGGGGCATGAGGTGCACTACGTGCAGAACATCACCGACGTCGACGACCCGCTGTTCGAGCGTGCGGCCCGCGACGGCGTCGACTGGCGTGCGCTGGGCTCCGAGCAGATTCAGCTCTTCCGCGACGACATGACCGCGCTGAGCGTCCTACCGCCGCGCGACTACATCGGTGCGATGGAATCCGTCGACGAGGTCATCGAGATGGTGGGCAAGCTCCTCGCCTCCGGCGCGGCGTACGTCGTCGACGATCCCGAGTTCCCCGACGTGTACTACCGCGCGGATGCCACCGAGCAGTTCGGCTACGAATCCGGGTACGACCGGGCGACGATGGAGCGGTTCTTCGCCGAACGGGGCGGCGACCCCGACCGTCAGGGCAAACGTGACCGCCTCGATCCCATCCTGTGGCGGGCGCGTCGCCCCGACGAGCCGTCGTGGGATTCGCCGTTCGGACCGGGACGTCCCGGCTGGCACGTCGAGTGTTCGGCGATCGCGCTGAACCGGCTCGGCGTCGAATTCGACATTCAGGGTGGCGGAAACGACCTGATCTTCCCTCATCACGAGTTCTCCGCAGCGCATGGCGAGGCGTATACGGGCGCTAGGCGCTTTGCGCGCCACTACGTGCACACCGGCATGGTCGGACTCGACGGCGAGAAGATGTCGAAGAGCCGTGGAAACCTCGTGTTCGTGTCGGTGCTGCGCCGTGCGGGTGAGGATCCCGCGGCGATTCGGCTGGCGCTGCTCGCCGAGCACTACCGCGCCGACCGCATGTGGAGCGATGCCGTTCTCGACGAGGGCCGCGCACGTCTTCACCGGTGGCAAACTGCCACGTCGGCACCGACCGGCCCGGACGCCGCACCCGTCATCGCCCGCGTTCGGGAGCATCTCGCCGACGACCTCGATACACCGAAGGCCCTTGCCGCCATCGACGGGTGGTGCCGAGATGTCGAGCAGGGAATCGGACAGTCGACGACCGCTCCCGGCGATGTCGCCACCGCCGTCCAAGCACTGCTCGGCGTCGAATTAGGCCACGCGACACGATGATCCGACGCGATTCGTACGCCGGCGGCGTAGCTTAGTAGAGTTCTCCGGGTGGCCCGCGTTCAGGAGATCCGACCCAACACCGAATCCGGCGTGTACACCGTGATCACACGGACCTCGACGTATCTGCTCGACTTCAACGACATGACTCTGCTGCGGGCTCCGGGAGTGGGAGGCACCGACAGCGAGGAGTGGGCGGTCAGCAGGCTGCGTCGCGACTCCGAAGACATCCCGCTCCTCGGTGTGAAGTCATGCCGAGTGGGCGAATCCGCACAGTTCTGGGTTCGCGCCGCCGACGACCCGGACGTACGCACCTGGCGTATCACGACGCCGGTCGTCTCCATCGAACGCATCGACTGACCGGCGAGCGAGCAGCCCGTCGGACAGCGACCCAGTCGCTGAAACTCAGCCTCCGAAAGGACCGGGTCGACGCCGCTTGAGGTACCGCTCGAATTCGGCGGCCAACGCGTCACCGTCGATCTTGGCCATCGCCTCGTCGGTATCGAGTTCCGCGTCACCGCGCTCCTCGAGGCCTCGGACGTAGTCGGCGATCTCCTCGTCGTCCTCGGTCATCTCGGTGACCGCCTGCTCCCACTCTTCGGCCTGCTCGGGCAGCGTGCCGAGCGGTACCTCGATGTCGAGGACCTCTTCGACCCTGTTGAGCAGCGCGACGGTCGCCTTGGGGTTCGGGGGCGTCGACACATAGTGCGGGACCGCAGCCCAGAACGACACCGCGGGCAGCCCCGCTTGCACGAACAGATCCTGCAGCACCCCGGTGATCCCCGTCGGGCCCTCGTAGCGGTTCTCGGCGAGGTTATAGCGCTCGGCCGCTTCGCTGCTGTAGGCGCTTCCGGTCACCGGGACCGGACGGGTATGGGGAGTGTCGGCGAGCAACGCACCGAGCATCACTGTCGTCTCCACACCCAGCTCGTGCGCGAGGTCGACGATCTCGGCGCAGAACGCGCGCCAGCGCATGTTGGGTTCGATTCCGCGCACCAGTACGATGTCACGGTCGGCTCCCTCGGGGCTGCAGTAGGAGATGGATGTCGTCGGCCAGTCGATTCGGCGGGTGACTCCGTCGATTTGCTTCACCGTGGGCCGATTGACCTGGAAGTCGTAATAGTCGTCGGCATCGATGTCGACGAGGGGGCGCGCGTCCCAGGTCAGCGCGAGATGCTCGACGGCACTGCTGGCCGCGTCTCCGGCGTCGTTCCAGCCCTCGAAGGCAGCCAGCAGGATCGGCCGGCGCAACCGGGGAAGGTTCGACAACTGCTCTGCGTTCACTGAACCAGCCTACGACCTGATCACAAGAGAGAGCGAACTACGCTGAGAACCATGTCCAACCCCTCCCGTACCGCCACCGACTTCGACACGACGTTCCTCACGGACATGTCGCGTCGAGTATTGATCGGCGATGGGGCGATGGGCACCATGTTGCAGGCCGCGGATTTGACGCTCGACGATTTCAACAACCTCGAGGGTTGCAACGAAATCCTCAACGACACCCGCCCCGACGTTCTCGCAGATATCCACCGCGCCTACTTCGAGGCGGGCGCCGACGCTGTCGAGACCAACACGTTCGGCTGCAACCTCTCGAATCTCGGCGACTACGACATCGCCGACCGCATCCGCGAACTCTCTTTCAAGGGCACCTCCATCGCCCGTGGCGTCGCCGACGAGATGGGGCCGTCGAGTGACGGCACCGGACGTTATGTTCTCGGATCGATCGGCCCCGGCACCAAGCTGCCGAGCCTCGGCCACACCACGTTCGAGGCCATCCGCGACGCCTACTTCGAATGTGTCGCAGGCATGCTCGACGGCGGCGCCGACGCAATCCTCGTGGAGACCTCGCAGGATCTGCTGCAGGTGAAGGCTGCCGTGCTGGCCGCCAAGCGGGCGATGGCCCAGCTTGGGCGTCGCATTCCGATCATCTCCCACGTCACGGTCGAGACCACGGGCACCATGCTGCTCGGTTCCGAGATCGGCGCGGCGCTCACCGCCATCGAGCCGCTGGGCGTCGACATGATCGGACTCAACTGCGCCACCGGGCCGGCCGAGATGAGTGAGCATCTGCGGTACCTGTCGCGGCACGCCACCATCCCGGTCTCCGTCATGCCCAACGCAGGACTCCCCGAACTCGGCCCCAACGGCGCCGTCTACCCGTTGCAGCCCGACGCGCTCGCGGAATCATTGGCGACGTTCGTCGGTGAATTCGGGCTCTCCTTCGTCGGCGGTTGCTGCGGCACCACGCCCGATCACATCCGTGAGGTCGCGGCCGCGGTCGGCGGCGTGACCAAAGCGAAGCGGACCCCGCAGCACGAGTCGGAGACGTCGTCGCTGTACACCGCGGTGCCCTTCGACCAGGACGCCAGCTTCCTGGTGATCGGCGAGCGCACCAACTCCAACGGTTCCAAGGCTTTCCGCGAGGCGATGCTCGCCGAGGACTATCAAAAGTGTCTCGACATCGCCAAGGATCAGACCCGCGACGGCGCGCACATGCTCGACCTCAACGTCGACTACGTCGGCCGCGACGGCGCAGCGGACATGACAGCGCTCGCCAGCCGTTTCGCGACGTCGTCGACGCTGCCGATCATGCTCGACTCCACCGAGCCGGAGGTGATCCGCGCAGGACTCGAGACGCTTGGCGGTCGGTGTGCGGTCAACTCCGTCAACTACGAGGACGGCGACGGACCCGATTCGCGATTCGCACGCATCATGCGGCTCGCCGTCGAACATGGTGCCGCTGTGGTGGCACTGACGATCGACGAAGAAGGTCAGGCGCGTACCGCGGACTGGAAAGTCCGTGTCGCAGAGCGGCTCATCGCCGATATCACCGACAACTGGGGCCTCGCCGAAGAGGACATCATCCTCGACACGCTGACGTTCCCGATCTCGACGGGTCAGGAGGAGGTCCGCAAGGACGGCATCGAGACCATCGAGGCCATCCGTCGGCTGCACGAGGCACATCCGGACGTGCACTTCACCCTGGGCATCTCCAACATCTCCTTCGGGCTGAATCCCGCTGCGCGCCAGGTGCTCAACTCGGTCTTCCTGCACGAATGCGTGCAGGCGGGTCTCGACACCGCGATCGTGCACGCGTCGAAGATCCTGCCGATGGCTCGCATCCCCGACGAGCAGCGCGACGTGGCGCTCGACCTGATCTACGACCGTCGACGCGACGGATACGATCCGCTGCAAAAGCTCATGGAGCTCTTCGAGGGCGTCTCGGCGGCGTCGGCCCGCGAAACCCGTGCGGCAGAACTGAACCGGCTTCCGCTGTTCGAGCGACTCGAGCGTCGCATCGTCGACGGGGAGCGCAACGGACTCGAGGCAGACCTCGACGAGGCGATGACGCAGAAGCCGCCGCTGGAGATCATCAACGAGACGCTCCTATCCGGCATGAAGACCGTCGGCGAGCTGTTCGGATCCGGCCAGATGCAGCTGCCATTCGTGTTGCAGTCTGCCGAGGTCATGAAAACCGCTGTGGCACATCTCGAGCCGCACATGGAGGCCACCGGCGAGGACGGCAAGGGACGCATCGTGCTCGCCACCGTGAAGGGCGACGTCCACGACATCGGCAAGAACCTCGTCGACATCATCCTGAGCAACAACGGCTACGAGGTCGTGAACATCGGTATCAAGCAACCGATTTCGACGATCCTCGAGGTGGCCGAGGACAAGCGTGCCGACGTGATCGGCATGTCGGGGCTGCTGGTGAAGTCGACCGTCGTCATGAAGGAGAACCTCGAGGAGATCAACGCTCGAGGGCTGGCGGACAACTATCCCGTCCTCCTCGGCGGAGCGGCGCTGACACGGTCGTACGTCGAGAACGATCTGTCGGAAGCCTACGAGGGCGACGTGCACTACGCGCGTGATGCCTTCGAGGGTCTGCGCCTGATGGACGACATCATGGCGCTCAAACGTGGTGGGGGATCGGTGCCCGAGAGCGCCGACTCGATCGCCGCAGCCCAGAAGGCCGCCGAGCGCAAGGCACGGCACGAACGATCGAAGCGCATCGCTGCCAAGCGCAAGGCCGCGGAGACTCCGATCGAGGTGCCCGCACGCTCGGATGTGGCCGCCGACAACGACGTTCCGACGCCACCGTTCTGGGGGACTCGGATCATCAAGGGCGTACCTGTCGCCGAGTACCGCCAACTGCTCGACGAGCGCGCTCTTTTCCTCGGCCAATGGGGTCTGCGCGGAGCGCGCGGCGGCGACGGGCCGTCGTACGAAGAGCTTGTCGAAACAGAAGGTCGTCCGCGGCTTCGCTACTGGATCGATCGGTTGTCGACCGAGGGCATCCTGCAGCACGCGGCCGTGGTGTACGGGTATTTCCCGGCGGTCAGCGAGGGCGACACCGTGCATGTGCTCACCGAGCCCCGCCCGGATGCCCCTGTGCGGTACAGCTTCTCGTTCCCACGCCAGCAGCGGCCGAAGTTCCTGTGCATCGCCGACTTCATCCGCTCGCGCGACGACGCCATCGCCACCGGACAAGTCGACGTGCTGCCGTTCCAACTCGTCACGATGGGCCAGCCGATCGCCGACTTCGCCAACAAGCTCTTCGCCGACGACGCGTACCGCGACTACCTCGAGGTCCACGGCATCGGAGTGCAGTTGACGGAGGCGTTGGCCGAGTACTGGCACCAGCGGGTGCGCAGCGAACTGACGGTGGGGGACAAGTCATTCGGGTCCGAGGATCCCGACGCGGCCCAGGGCTTCTTCGACCTTGAGTATCGCGGTGCGCGCTTCTCGTTCGGCTATGGCGCGTGCCCGAACCTCGAAGACCGCATCACGATGATGAAGTTGCTCGAACCGGAACGCATCGGCGTCGAACTGTCGGAGGAGTTGCAGCTTCATCCCGAGCAGTCGACGGACGCCTTTGTTCTGCACCACCCGGAGGCCAAGTACTTCAACGTCTGAGCATGCGCGTCACGTGGCGCGCAGTACCTCGGTCAGCTGCGGGACGATCTGCTTCTTCCTGGAGACGATCCCGGGCGCTTTGGCGTGGCCGTCGCGGACGGTGACGCCAAGCGCCTTCTCGACAGCCTCGACAGGCGAGCCCACGACGAGTAGGTCGGAGTCGACCTTCAGCACGTCGGTGAGCAACAGGAGGAACAGGTCGTATCCCTGTTGTCGCGCTTCGGCATCCATCGCGGCGAGGAACTCGTCGCGGCGTGCGAGCAGACTGTCGACGTCGACGGTGTTGATCTGTGCGACGCGGACTGTCGTCGACCCCATGGTGTAGCTCTTGGCGTCGCGGTCGATGAGTTCGGCCGCCGACGCGTCGCCGACGTCGGAGCCCGCGCGGAGTAGCTCGGTGCCATAGTCGTCGAGGTCGATTCCGGCGCGCTCGGCGAGTTCGGTTGCCGCAGCTCGATCGAGGTCGGTGGTCGTCGGCGAGTGCAGCAGAAGTGTGTCGGAGATGATCGCCGACACCATCAGTCCGGCGACGTCTCGTGGCGGTGTGAGGTCGTTCTCGCCGAACATCCGGTGCAGGATCGTGCACGTGCAGCCGACGGGCTCGGCGCGAAACCAGAGCGGAGCAGCGGTCTCGAAGTTGGCGATCCGGTGATGATCGACGACCTTGTGGATGGTCACGTCGGCGAGATCGGCGACACTCTGCTGACGTTCGTTGTGGTCGACGAGCATCACACCGTCTGCCTCGGGTCGTGCACGCTCGATCGCTCGCGGCGCCTCAACCCCGAAATGATCCAGCGCATAGCGGGTTTCGGGCCCCGGCGAACCGAGAGCCACCGCCTCGACGTCGAGTGTCGGATCGAGCGAGCGCTCGAGATGCGCCATCGCGATCGCCGACGCGATGGCATCGGTGTCGGGGTTGCGGTGTCCGAAGACGAAGACCTTCGACATGACTCCTCCGGGGCTGCTCGGTGATGTCGGTGCTCTCTGCCGACATTACGGTCACTCCGTCCCGAGCGAGCTCATCCGGGGTGAATCCACTGGCGTGAACCAGACAGTCTCTTTCCACCGACCTCCCAGCTTCGCCGGTCACAGTGGGGACCATGTCGTCGACTCTCACTTCCGCAAGCCCTCCCGCACGTCCACAGACACCTGTCTCCGGCGGAACCGTCGCACAGCCCGACCCGACCCCGCGCGACGCGGTGCCACGGTGGGTGCGATGGGGTGTGCTGTGGGCTGTGCTGGCGGTGGGTCTTGGTGTGCGGTGGTACTTCCTCGACCGCCAGACGATGGACTACCAGAACTTCTTGAGCCGCTGGTACGACACTCTCGACGAGCAGGGGTTCAGCGCGTTCCGTGAGCAGTTCGCCGACTACAACTATCCCTACCTCTATCTGATCTGGCTCCTCACCGTGCTGCACGTGCCGTCACTGATCGGCATCAAGGCGCTGTCGATCATCTTCGACGTCGCGCTGGCGAGCTTGGCGTACCGGATCGTCGCCCTGCGGACGGATCGATTCTGGTTGCCCGCGTTGGCGTTTGGTGTCGTGTTCCTCCTGCCGTCGGTGATCATGAACAGCGCCTGGTGGGGGCAGGCCGACGCCATCTACACCGCGTGCGTGGTGGCGGGGATCTACTTCCTGCTGCGCGCTCAAGGCAGCGATACTCGTCGGGGCGATACTTCCGGAGTCGATTCTGAGCGACAGGCGCACGTCGGGAATCGGCCTGCGTGGGATGTGCGTGCGTGGAATCCGTACGTGTCGAACTCCGTGGTCGCGTGTGTGTTCTTCGGCCTGGCGATCAGCTTCAAACTGCAGGCGATCTTCGTGTTGCCGGTGGTGTTGTGGTTGCTCGTTCGCCGTCGCATCCCCTGGTATGCCCTGCTGGCGATACCGGCCGTCTACGTGCTGCTCGACATTCCCGCGGTGGTGGCGGGCGCGTCGTGGTCGACAGCGCTCTCGGTGTACCTGAACCAGACCGACTCGTACAAGCAGCTCACGCTCGGCGCCGCGAACCTGTATCAGCTCATTCCGATCTCGGGAGACGCCACCTGGCTGGCACATCTCGGTATCGGGCTGGCCGCGCTGGTGATCGTGGTGTTCCTGGCCTGGTCGTTGTGGAAGAAGCCGGCCGTCACACCTGCCTCGATCCTCGTGATGGCAACGGCGAGTGCTGCCATCGTGCCGTTCCTCTTGCCCGCGATGCACGACCGATACTTCTACACCGTCGAGATTCTCAGCGTGATCGCCGCGTTCTACCTGCCGCTCTGGTTCATCGCGGTGCCGTTCCTGATCCAGGCGTCGGCGATCGGCGTCTACCACTCGTCACTGTCCGGCGATCAGGGCCACGGCATGACCAGGCAGTTCCACGGCAACAGCGGTGGTGCCGGACAGCCCTCCGGACAACCTGGGGGACAGCCGTCCGGACAACCCGCCGGGCAGTCACCTACCGGCCAACAAGCCGGTCCGGGCGGACCGGGCCGACCGGGCCGACCGGGTGGACGCGGCGAACAAAGCGGGCCAGGTCGACCGGATGGACATGGCGGAAGCGGTGGCTACACATCGGGCCGGGGTGATACCGCGCTGACGGTCTACGCCTCCCTGATGGCCGCGGCTGTGCTGGGACTGGTGATCAGCGTCGTCGACACCGTCAGACGCCCGGCCCCTCGCCCCGTGCACGACGACGCCGCCACGTGAGCCGAATCACCGGATTAGCTGCGCGTTGTCCGCATCGGCGATGATTCTCGGGTGACGACCTCGACAGAACCAGCCCGTCCGGCCGCGGTCCTCTGGGACATGGACGGCACGCTGCTCGACTCCGAGAAGCTGTGGGACATCGCCGTCGCCGAACTCTCCGAACGTCACGGCTACGCGATGACGCCGGAGCTACGGGAGTCGACGCTCGGCAACTCCATGACCGACGCGCTGACCAAGGTCTTCGACGCTTCCGGCGTGCCCGTCGACGAGCGTGACCATGCAGCCGACGAGCGATGGCTGCTCGATCGGGTGGCGCAACTGTTCGCAGTCGATCTGCCGTGGCGACCGGGCGCGTTCGAGGCGCTGACGACCATCGCCGCCGCCGGTATCCCCATGGCGCTGGTCACCAACACCGTGCGCGAGCTGACCGATCAGGCGCTCGACACGATCGGTCCGCACTTCTTCACGGTCACCGTGTGCGGCGATGAAGTGGAGCACGGCAAGCCGGCGCCGGATCCCTATCTGCGGGCGGCGGCACTACTCGGCGTCGAAGCCAGCCAGTGTGTCGCCGTAGAAGATTCGCCGACCGGAACGCAGTCGGCGGTCGCCGCCGGGTGCACGACGATCGTCGTGCCGTCGGCCGCCGACGTCCCGCAGGGTCCTCGACGCCGCTTTCGACGCAGCCTCGACGGTCTGACGATCCTCGATCTCGCACGGCACGACTAGTCGTTCGGCGATCCCGTGAGTCGATCCCATGTGCGCGCATGGGACAATCGACACCCGTGAAGACCTTCGATGAGTTGTTCGCGGAGCTGACCGACAAGGCGACCACGCGTCCCGCGGGCAGTGGCACCGTCGCCGCACTCGACTCCGGCGTGCACACACTGGGCAAGAAGATCATCGAAGAGGCCGGCGAGGTGTGGTTGGCCGCCGAATACGAATCCGACGAGTCGCTCGGCGAGGAGATCTCGCAGCTTCTCTACTGGTTGCAGGTGATGATGATCAAACGGGGCCTCTCACTCGAGGATGTCTACCGCCATCTGTAGGCCGTGACCGATTCGGTCCCGGCCCGCCCGACCTACAGACCACAGACGATTCATCGACATCCCCTGGAGTGACCATGCTGCGCGTTGCAGTCCCCAACAAAGGTGCCCTTTCCGAGTCCGCGGCCGCCGTGCTGGCCGAGGCCGGCTACCGAAAGCGATCCGACTCGAAGGATCTCACCGTCCTCGACATCAACAACGACGTCGAGTTCTTCTTTCTCCGACCCAAAGACGTCGCCATCTACGTCGGCGCGGGCACACTTGATCTCGGCATCACCGGGCGTGATCTCGCTCGTGACTCGGGTGCCCAGGTCGACGAAGAGCTCGCGATGGGCTTCGGGTCCTCGACCTTCCGCTATGCGGCTCCCGCAGGCCAGAAGTGGAGCGTCGACGATCTGGCAGGCAAGCGTATCGCGACGTCGTATCCGAACCTGGTGCGCGACGACCTCGCGTCGCGGGGGATGACGGCCGAGATCATCCGCCTCGACGGTGCGGTCGAGATCTCCATCCAGCTCGGGGTCGCCGACGCGATCGCCGACGTCGTCGGATCCGGACGGACTCTGCGACAGCACGGCCTCGAGGCGTTCGGCGAATCGCTCTGCGACTCCGAAGGTGTCCTGATCAGCCGTGCCGGCGTCGACCCCGACAAGCGCGCCACGCAGTTCATCAAGCGAGTGCAGGGCGTGGTGTTCGGACAGCAGTACGTGATGATCGATTACGACTGCCCTCGATCGCTGTTGGAGCAGGCGACCGCCATCACTCCCGGCCTCGAGTCGCCGACCGTCGCTCCGATGGCCGATCCGGAGTGGGCGGCCGTACGCGCAATGGTGCCGCGTCGCGATCACCAGAACCTGATGGACGAGCTCTCGGAGCTGGGTGCGCGCGCGATCCTCGCGTCGGACATCCGGTCCTGCCGCTTCTGACGTCTGGCGGAAACCCGAGAAACGCTCAGCGCGGAACGAGTAGCACCGTCTGGGCCGAGCGGCCCAAGAAGCCCCTGACGTCGTAGAGATCGGCGAATGTGGCGCCGTAGCCGTGGCTGCCCGCGGCCATGTCGGCATCGATGCCAAGCCACGGCGTCGACGGTTGGCCGACGAGGTGCACCGTGGTGTCGGTGTTCATCCAGGTCCACTCGTCGGGTCGCAGCGTCGTTCCGAGTCCGTTCGCCACGTCGATAACAGTGAAGACCGACTCCATATTCGACATGGTCTCGCCTTCCACCAGGTCGATCGAGGGCTTGATCCACACCGCGGGTGTCTGGCCGTGCAATCCCGGCGTCGCCGCGGTCTCCGTCGTCCCGATGAAGCCGACGGTGCCCCAGTCGACGCCGAGGTCGCTGTTTGCGGTGACACCACGAACCACGGGCAGTGTCTCCGGCGACGGCAGCGGTTCGCGCGGCGCGTGGGTGATCGCTGCCGAATCCGTTGTGCGCATGCGCCACCCGATACTCTGTGCCGCCAGGCGATATGTACCGTCGGGCTGCCTGACCTCCAGGTCGGCTTCGATCAGCGCAATCTGTCGTCCGGGGCGAACCGCCCTCGCGCGGACCCGATTGAGTCCCAAACCTATCGGCCCGAGGATCTCGGTCGTCACCCGGGTGAACTCTTGCGTGGGATTCGGCGCGCACCGTAGGAGACTGCGCATCAACAGACCCGCGGGAGGTCCTCCGTGCTGGATGTCGGAGGCCCACACACTCAGGGTTGCGGACGTGGGTGAGAAGTACTCGAAGTCGTCAGCGTCGTCGTCGGTGTTCGGGATGTCGTCGACGCGTTCGTAGTAGCAACTCTCCACGGCCCGACCCTAGATCACGTGAACCTCAAGCCCCCGATCAGGTCGGTGTCATCCGATCGGACGCTTTCATTCCTACGTTTAGACCAAATCGCTACAAGTCCACGTCGTCAGTGTGGTCAAACGACCACACTCGGGCATGTTCGCGACAGTTATTTTGACCATTGAGATCGCAATATTCGGTCACGAACATCCCTGCCGCCTCATCTGCAGCGGCACTGACACATGAGGTTGCCCGTGTACCGACTCCGGAAATCGGTCGGCAGTGCTGCCGTCGGTTGTGCGCTATGTGTGGGAACTGTTGTTCCCCTGGCCCTCTCGTCGACAACGGCACACGCCGGCGTACCGTCCGCGGAAGCAACTCAACACACCGTCGACGGCCTCGCCGCCTCCGGAGTCTTCCGTCCGTCCGAGCCCGACGACGGCACCGGTCCGGACTGGTTGAGTACGGCGATCGGAGCGCACAACGGCGATGTCCTGATCGTCATGACCCCTGGTACCGATGACGGCACCCTTTACCCGCGCCTCAAGGGCTTCCGAACCGGGGACAAACCGACGTACATCATCGACTACCCCGAGTCGATCGGGCCGATCATCGGCGGACGCTCCGACGCCGCGCTGCCGATCTTCGCCCCGACCTACGACCAATCACGCGATGTGGCGATCACGAAGAACCTCGCGACCATGCGAGCTTTCGCGACGCAGCAGGGTGCGAATCCCTTTGTCGTCTACACGGGCTACTCCCAAGGTGCCGAAGCCCTCGGCAACGCTGCCGAGCAGGCCGTCGCCGCCAATGAAGACGGGCCGTCGATCGATGTCGAGCGGTCCCACATCGTTCTCATCTCGGATCCGCGCAGCCCGTGGGGGCTGAAGGCCTGGGCCGCCGACCACGCGGCAGTGGCCGGGCTGATGGAGATGTTCGGTGCCGAGTCCAACGGGGCGCGTGACCCGGAGGCAACCGGCGACCTGCCCGTGACATCGGTGATCGTGGTGGGTGATCCCGTCGCCAACTTCCAATGGGCCTCGTCTCGGCCTGTGAGCTCGCTCCTGGTCAACGCAGCGGGATTCATCACGATCCACACCGGGCTAGGCGAACAGAACTACGGCAATCTCATCGATTACAGCCAGGAGCCGTCGGTCCTGCGCAGCGCCGACGGCAACACCACCTACCTCGTCTACACACCGAAACACCATCCGCTGACGGCGCTCGCTGTGCTGGTCAATAGTCGGCTCGGCATCGCCGTCGACGACGATGAGGTTGCCCGCTGGGATAGCGTCAACAACGCCTTTTATCCGCTCCAGGCTCCGGGCGTGCAGAACGCGGCCGTCGACGTCGTCGACCCGACCGCTGCTGCTCGCACGGCACCGACAGACGTGCCGAGTTCGGCGTCGCGCGCCGCCGTCGAGAACACCGAGACGCCGGTACCCGCGACGCTGTCTTCGGATACCGAGGAGTCCGTCGGCGAGCAACAGCTCGACGCGGTCCAGCCGTCGACACGCGGCCGCCACCGCGCGCCCGAGCAGGCAAAAACCCCTCCAAAGCTTCCGACCACGTCCCCTGCGGCCCCGACAGTGGGTTCCCCGCAGATCACCGACCCGACGTCGCAATCACCAGCAGGACCCCAAGCACCAGCAGGACCCCAATCACCAGCAGGACCGCAGTCACCGGCGGCTACGCCGACGCAGTCAGATGGACCTCGGCACGCGGCGCAGACACAGCCGGACGCGGCGAAAGCCGGGGCGTTCAAGGACGGTGCGGCGTCGGAAGGCGGCAGGCACGCGGTGACCGGGCAGGGTCGGCATGCAGCCGAGAACACCGAGAATGCCGCTTAGGCAACAGGATTCGGACGAGAAGGACTGACAGTCGCGCGATCAGGCGACGAATCCGGGCGGGGGACCGGGGTACTCGGGGATCTCGCCACCGAACTCGGGACACCGAGACTTGTGTTCGCACATCCGGCACAGGGCTGATCGTCGAGGCCGGAAGTCTCCGGAGGCGACCGCTTCGCGGATCGCCTGCCAGATGGCCGAGAGCGTACGACCGAACCGTTCGAGCTCGTCGTGGTCGGGTGTGTAGCTGAGCACCTGGCCGTCGGAGAGATACATCAGTTGGAGGCGGTGGGGAACCACACCCCTGATACGCAGGATCGCCAGCGCATAGAACTTCATCTGGAACAGTGCTTTGGCTTCATACCCTTCACCTGGTGCGCGGCCCGTTTTGTAGTCGACGATGCGGATCTCGCCGGTAGGCGCGACGTCGATTCTGTCTATGAAGCCACGCATCAGGACGTCGTCGCTTTCGATCTCCACGTGTTCTTCGACGGACTCGGGTGTGAACGCGGTGGGATTCTCGAGGCGGTAGTAGTTGCCGATCAGCTTGATGGCTTTTTCGACGAATTTGTCGTCGTCGCCGTCGAGTATGGCGCCCAATGAGGGGTCGGCTTCGCACATCGCCGCCCACGCGCCCTCGACGAGGAACTCGGCAGATTCGCGGGTTCGGAGCTCGGCGGGCAGATCGAACAGATTCTCCAGCGCCGCATGGACGACCGTGCCACGCGTCTGCGCCTGCGTCGGCGTCTCCGGGAACCTGTCGATTGCCCGATAGCGGTAGAGCAATGGGCATTGCTTGAAATCGGCGGCCCTCGACGGCGACAGGGCAAGCGGCCGCCCGACGAGTCCCCGCCCATGTCCCCGGCCACTCGTATCCGGACTCGGAGATGAGGATGTCTCGGGTGCCTTGGCCGGAGACGTCGCAGAATCGTCGGCCGTCCCGTCGTTCCGGACGATGGGGTCGGTGGAGGACCCAGAGTACGCAGTCATGCTCACATTTGGCAGGGTAGGTCGCGGCAGTGACATTGCTGCCGCCCGACATGCGCACCCTGACCTCGGATCTTTCCCATCGGTCACATGCGTCACAGCAGTCTCGAGAGGAAACACACATGGCGTCGAGTGGCGTGTTCGTCGTGGGCGATAGAGTCCAGCTCACCGACGCCAAGGGCCGGAAGTTCACGGTCAATCTCGAGTCCGGTAAACAGTTCCACACCCACCGTGGCGCCATCTCGCACGACGATCTGATCGGATCGCCCGAAGGCAGCATCGTCAAGGCCACCAGCGGCACCGAGTACCTCGCTCTGCGGCCGCTGCTCGTCGATTTCGTCCTGTCGATGCCGCGCGGAGCTCAGGTCATCTACCCCAAGGATTCCGCGCAGATCGTCAGCGAAGGCGACATCTTCCCGGGTGCTCGAGTTCTCGAGGCCGGCGCCGGATCCGGCGCCCTGACATGTTCGTTGCTGCGGGCCGTCGGGTCAGAAGGCGAAGTCGTGTCGTACGAGATTCGTGAGGATCATGCCGAGTACGCACGCCGCAATGTCGAGACGTTCTTCGGCGGGGCGCCCGACAATTGGTCGTTGACTGTCGCCGACCTCGTCGAGGTCGACACCAATGAGCGATTCGACCGCATCATCCTCGACATGCTTGCGCCGTGGGAAACCCTCGACGTCGTACGAACGGTATTGAAACCAGGCGGGGTTTTGACTGTGTATGTGGCAACGGTCACCCAGCTGTCGCGGGTCGTCGAAGCGCTCCGCGAACAGGAATGCTGGACCGAACCGCACGCGTGGGAATCGCTCGTCCGTGACTGGAGTGCCGTTGGCCTCGCCGTGCGACCCGAACACAAAATGCAAGGACACACGGCCTTTCTCATCACCGCACGACGCCTGGCGGACGGAGTCACAACCCTGCGTCCCCAGCGTCGACCGACAAAGGGATGAGTTCAGCTCAGAGGGTATGAACAAAGCGCGGCTTCGCCGGAGAAACACCGCGAATACGTTGCGAAGACTCACATTTAACACGCCGTCAACACCACGTATCGCGCGGTGCGCGGCGATATTTGCCGCCTCCCGGTAGCGTGGTGTTACGGCGCAACCCACTGGGGTAGTCGCCGGGGAGAGGAGTCAGCAATGACCGAATCTGATCGCCATGAAGCCTCCGGTGAGAATGTGGCAGACGAGACCGCAAGCCATGATCTCAATTCGTCCGGGGACCAATTCACTCCTGCTTACACGCCCCCGCTGCACGCAGAAGCCGGCCGCCCTTCCTTCGGGCGTCCAGCGGATGCCTCGGACCTCCAGGAGCGCGTCGACAATCTGACGACACGCAACGCCAAGCTCCTGGAAACCCTCAAGGAAGCGCGACAGCAACTCGTTGCCCTCCGCGAAGAGGTCGACCGTCTCGGGCAACCACCGAGTGGGTACGGCGTGCTCCTCGAGATCTACCCCGATCAGACCGTCGACGTCTTCACGTCGGGCCGCAAGATGCGTCTGACGTGCTCGCCCAACATCGACCTCGACTCGCTGAGCAAGGGGCAAACCCTGCGCCTCAACGAGGCACTGACCATCGTCGAGGCGTGCGAATTCGACTCGGTCGGCGAGATCAGCACGCTGCGCGAGGTTCTCGGCGACGGCCAACGCGCACTGGTCGTCGGCCATGCCGATGAGGAACGAGTCGTGTGGCTCGCCGAACCGCTGCTCGGCGATGTCGACGGTGAGGACGGCAAGCGTCGCAAGCTACGCCCCGGCGATTCGCTGCTGATCGACACCAAGGCCGGCTTCGCGTTCGAGCGGGTGCCCAAGGCCGAGGTCGAGGATCTCGTCCTCGAAGAGGTGCCGGACGTCGGTTACGAGGACATCGGTGGTCTCGGTCGGCAGATCGAGCAGATCCGCGACGCCGTCGAACTCCCGTTCCTGCACAAGGACCTCTTCCGCGACTACTCACTGCGTCCGCCGAAGGGTGTGCTGCTCTACGGCCCTCCCGGCTGCGGTAAGACGCTCATCGCGAAGGCAGTCGCCAACTCTCTTGCCAAGAAGATCGCGACCGCGCGTGGCGACGACGCCAAGGAAGCCAAGTCGTACTTCCTGAACATCAAGGGTCCGGAGCTCCTCAACAAGTTCGTCGGCGAGACCGAGCGACACATCCGCCTGATCTTCCAGCGCGCACGTGAGAAGGCATCGGAGGGCACTCCCGTCATCGTCTTCTTCGACGAGATGGACTCGATCTTCCGCACCCGCGGATCAGGTGTCTCGTCCGACGTCGAGACCACCGTCGTGCCGCAGTTGCTCAGCGAGATCGATGGTGTCGAGGGCCTCGAGAACGTCATCGTGATCGGCGCGTCCAACCGTGAAGACATGATCGACCCGGCGATCCTGCGCCCGGGACGTCTCGACGTGAAGATCAAGATCGAGCGTCCGGACGCCGAGTCGGCGATCGACATCTTCTCGAAGTACCTCGTCGAGCAGCTTCCGGTGCACGCAGACGATCTCAACGAGTTCGGCGGCGACCGCACCGCATGCGTCAACGCGATGATCGAAAAGGTCGTCGAGCGGATGTACGCCGAGAGCGACGAGAACCGGTTCTTGGAGGTCACCTACGCCAACGGCGACAAGGAGATCATGTACTTCAAGGACTTCAACTCCGGCGCGATGATCCAAAACGTCGTCGACCGTGCGAAGAAGTACGCGATCAAGTCGCAGTTGGAGACCGGCGCCCCCGGTCTGCGGGTGCAGCACCTCTTCGATTCGATCCTCGACGAGTTCGCCGAGAACGAGGATCTGCCCAACACCACCAATCCGGATGACTGGGCGCGTATCTCGGGCAAGAAGGGCGAGCGGATCGTCTACATCCGCACGTTGGTCACCGGCAAGAGTTCCGGCGCAAGCCGTGCCATCGACACCGAGACCAACACCGGTCAGTACCTGTAGATCTTCGGTTCCTGCAGGTCTTCAATACAGGCAACTGCGGCCGACCCGTTACGGGTCGGCCGCAGTTGTGTATGGCGCGATCTGTCTGGCCCAGGTGTATTCGGGTTACGAGGGCATCGCGGGCGGCTCGCCTGCCGACGCCGGGTAGCGCACCAAGCCCAGTTCGGCGTCGTCGGTGAGCAGCGGATGCCGCGGCAGCACACGCGCGGTGTAGCCGAGCACCCCCGATCGATACGGTGCGACGGCCGCTTGGTAACGAGTCCGGCCGGATGCGTCGGTCCCGGGCACCGGTTCCATCGGCGAGTGCACCGCGTCGTAGATGTCGCCGTCGTCGGTCACCCGACCGAGCACGGCCTGCACGGTCACCTCGTCCGGCGCCAGTTCTCCGAGCGAGACGTGCGCAGTGAGGTCGAGCTCGTCGTCCGGAGTCGTCGACTCGTCGATACCGGCGATCGCCACCGACTTCCACGACGACGCCAGCGTCGAACGGTACGAAGCCAGCGAGGTGGCCAACGCGTACCCGTCCGCGCACGCCTGCTGGTACGAAATCCCCGCCGGCACATAGAGTTCGAGGGTGTAGTCGCGGACCATGCGCGATGCGAGCACCTTGGGACCGAGCACGGCGAGAGTGTGGCGGACCATCTCCACCCACCGCGTCGGCACGCCGTCCTCGCGCGAGTAGTACAGCGGGACGACGGTCTCCTCGAGCAGCGAGTACAGAGCCTCGGCCTCGAGGTCGTCGCGGCGATTCTCGTCGTTCACGCCTTCGGCCGACGGAATCGCCCAACCGTTCTCGCCGTCGGCCATCTCGTCCCACCACCCGTCGAGGATCGACAGGTTGAGCCCGCCGTTGAGCGCCGACTTCATCCCCGACGTTCCGCACGCCTCCATGGGACGTACCGGATTGTTGAGCCACACGTCGCAGCCCGCGTAGATGTGTCGCGCCATCGAGATGTCGTAATCGGGGAGGAAGACGATGCGGTCGCGCAGTTCGGGATCCTCGGTGAACTTCACGATCTGCTGGATGAGCGCCTTGCCGCCGTCGTCGGCCGGATGCGCCTTACCCGCGACGACGAGCTGCACCGGCCGTTCCGGATCGGTGAGGATCCGGCGCATCCGGTCGGGGTCACGCAGCATCAGCGTCAGCCGCTTGTAGGTGGCCGCCCGTCGCGCGAAGCCGATGGTCAACGAGTTGGGGTCGAAAAGGTCTGCGGTCCAACCGAGTTCGGCGTCGGTGAAGTCGCGGTCGCGGCCACTCGCATAGGCGCGACGACGCACCTCGTCGACGAGGCCCGCTCGCAACTCCGAGCGGATCGCCCAGAGGTCTGCGGCGGGCAACGCCTCGTAGACCGCGGGCGCCGCGTCCTCGTTGCCCCCACTGACGTCCTGCCATTTGCGCGCAACCCACGTCGGTCCGTGCACGCCATTGGTGACCGCACCGATCGGCACCTCGTCGGCGTCGAATCCGGGCCACAGGTCGGAGAACATCTCGCGGCTGACCGCGCCGTGCAGTTGCGACACCCCATTGGATCGCTGCCCGAGGCGAAAACCCATGTGCGCCATGTTGAATACACCCGGATTCGACTCGTCGCCGAGTTCGAGAACCGTGTTCGCCGACAGCCCCGGCAACAGATGCGACGTTCCGTCGGGGCCCGGATCGAGGTAGAAGCGCACGAGATCGTCGGGGAAGCGGTCGATTCCGGCGGGGACGGGTGTGTGCGTCGTGAAGATCGTCGACGCTCGGACCACGGACTCCGCGGAATCGAAGTCGAGCCCAGCGGAGTCGACGAGCTCGCGGACCCGCTCGACGCCGAGGAACCCGGCATGGCCCTCGTTCATGTGAAAGACGGTGGGCTGTGCGCGTTCTGCGAGACGGACGTACTCACGCAGGGCTCGCACCCCTCCGATGCCGAGCAGGATCTCCTGCTTGATGCGGTGATCCTGATCGCCGCCGTAGAGACGGTCGGTGATGCCGCGCAGCTCGTCGTCGTTGGCAGCGATGTCGGAATCGAGGAGCAGCAATGGGATTCGACCGACGGTGGCAACCCACACCTGTGCATGCAGCGTGCGCCCGCCGGGCATGGAGATCTCGATGATCACCGGCTTCTCCGCGGCATCGGTCAGCAGCGTCAGCGGTAACGCGCCCGGATCGTTGACCGGATACCGCTCGATCTGCCAGCCGTCGTGGGACAGACTCTGCCGGAAGTAGCCGCACCGATAGAAGAGTCCGACGCCGATCAAGGGCAGACCGAGATCCGACGCCGCCTTGAGGTGGTCGCCTGCGAGGATGCCGAGACCGCCGGAGTAGATCGGCAGCACCTCGGAGATGCCGAACTCCATGGAGAAGTAGGCGATGCCCTCGGGCATGGGGTCTCCCGAGTCCGCCCGGTCGCCGTACCACTGGGGCGACGTGCAGTATTCGTCGAGGTCAGCACGTAGCGCGGTGAGTCGGGCGAGAAAGTCGGAGTCGGTCGACAACTCTGCGAGTCGCTCCGGCGATACCTCCGCGAGCAACCGCAGTGGATCGCCCGTCGCTTCCCACCGCTCGGGGTCGACGGTGGCGAACAGGTCCTGGGTCGGTGCGTGCCAGACCCATCGGAGATTGTGGGCGAGAACGGCGAGATCGGACAGGGGAGTGGGCAACGGAACCCGAACGGTGAACCGGCGGAATGCTTTCACGTGTAGAAGGTCCCATACGAGCGTCGCCGGTGCGACCGATGCGCGGTGGTGGGTCCGACCTTTCATCCGACCGACATCTAGTCTCAATACCATGCAGCGAATCATCGGCACCGAGGTTGAATACGGGATCTCCGCGCCAGGCGACCCGACCGCGAATCCGATCATGACGTCGACACAGGCAGTGCTCGCGTACGCCGCAGCAGCAGGGGTGCCGCGCGCCAAGCGGACCCGCTGGGACTACGAGGTCGAATCGCCGCTGCGCGATGCGCGCGGTTTCGATCTCGGGCGCGGCACCGGACCAGCCCCCATCATCGACGCCGACGAGATCGGCGCCGCGAACATGATCCTCACCAACGGGGCGCGTCTCTACGTCGACCATGCCCATCCCGAGTATTCGGCACCCGAGGTCACCGACCCGCTCGATGCCGTGATCTGGGACAAGGCGGGCGAGCGTGTGATGGAAGCTGCGGCGCGCCACGTCGCGAGTGTGCCCGGCGCACCTCGCCTGCAGTTGTACAAGAACAACATCGACGGAAAGGGTGCGTCGTACGGCACCCACGAGAACTACCTGATGAACCGCGACACGCCGTTCACCGCAGTCATCGGCGGTCTCACGACCTTCTTCGCGTCGCGACAGGTCATCACCGGCGCGGGTCGTGTCGGCATCGGGCAATCCGGCGACGAAGCCGGCTACCAGCTCTCGCAGCGGTCGGACTACATCGAGGTCGAGGTCGGACTCGAGACGACGCTCAAGCGCGGGATAATCAACACCCGCGACGAGCCGCACGCCGATCCCGAGCGCTACCGCAGACTCCACGTGATCATCGGCGACGCCAACCTCGCCGAAACCGCGACGTATCTCAAGGTCGGCACGACGTCGTTGGTGCTCGACCTGATCGAGGCCGGTGTCGACTTCTCCGATATCGAACTCGCGCGCCCGGTGTCGGCGGTGCACGCGATCAGCCATGATCCGACGCTGCAGGCGACGGTGGCGTTGACCGACGGCCGCGAGCTCACCGCACTCGCACTCCAGCGCGAGTATCTCGAGCGATGCACGAAGTTCCACGAACGTGAGAATTCCGACGACGCGCGGGCGATGGACGTGTTGCGCACCTGGGCCGACGTTCTCGATCGCCTCGAGCGCGACCCGATGGAATGCGCAGACATCCTCGACTGGCCCGCGAAGCTCCGCATCCTGGAAGGGTTCCGCCAGCGTGAGGGGCTCGGTTGGTCGGCGCCGCGACTGCAATTGATCGACCTGCAGTACTCCGACGTCCGACTCGACAAGGGCCTCTACAACCGTCTGGTGGCGCGCGGCTCGATGAAGCGACTCGTCGACGAGGCCGATGTGACGCGCGCGATCACCGAACCCCCGGAGAACACCCGGGCGTACTTCCGTGGCGAATGCCTGCGCCGCTTCGGCGCCGACGTCGCCGCAGCAAGCTGGGACTCGGTGATCTTCGACCTCGGAGGCGATTCGTTGGTACGGATTCCGACACTGGAACCCCTGCGCGGAAGCAGGGCACACGTCGGCAAACTCCTCGACTCCGTGCACTCGGCATCCGAGCTGGTCGATCAACTCACCACCTGATCGGTTCTCGACGCGTCTCGGTTTCAACCGCCCTTTCGCACACGTCACAGGTAGTGTGGATTCACGAGCTGGAAGTGTCTGCGCCGCACCGCGATGCAGCAGGAAGCGACGAGCGGGTGAAGTACTCCTCGTCGCCGACGGCGAAGAGCGGTGACCACGGGTGCAGGCATCGTCGAGGCGGAGCCTCGGCAGAAACGAGGGAGTGCACATGGCGCAGGAACAGACCACTCGCGGCGGCGGTGGAGACGACGGCGAACTCGGCTCCGACGGCAGTGCCGGCCAGGAACGACGCGAGAAGCTCGCCGAGGACACCGACGACCTCCTCGACGAGATCGATGACGTGCTCGAAGAGAATGCCGAAGACTTCGTGCGCGCGTACGTGCAGAAGGGCGGCCAGTGAGCGAGAGATTCGGTTCACTGTCCCCGTCCGGTCCCACCAGAAGTTCCCACCCCACGTTCGGTGCCGACATCTCGTCGTTCACCGACTTTCTGCGGGTCAACGCACCCGACCAGTTGCCACAGGCGAGGGCTGAACGCATGGGCACCTTCACCTCGGCCACCGACACCTCGGAGATCCCGCACGGCACCACGATCGTGGCCGTGAGCTTTCCCGGCGGTGTGGTGCTCGCGGGCGACCGACGCGCGACGATGGGCAACCTCATCGCGACTCGCGATGTGCAGAAGGTGTACGTCACAGATGAGTACTCGGCTGCCGGCATCGCGGGCACGGCGGGTATCGCAATCGAGATGGTCCGGCTCTTCACTGTCGAACTCGAGCACTACGAGAAGATCGAGGGTGTCCCACTCACTCTCGACGGCAAGGTCAGCAGACTCGCCTCTATGGTGCGCGGCAACCTCGGTGCGGCGATGCAGGGCCTGGCAGCCATCCCGCTGCTCGTCGGCTACGACATCGACCACGACAGCCCAACCGAACGAGGCCGCATCTTCTCCTTCGACGTCGCGGGCGACCGGCATGAGGAGTTCGGCGGGTATCAAGCGATCGGCTCCGGTTCGGTATTCGCGAAATCGTCGTTGAAGAAGCTCTACCGTTCCGATCTCGACGCCGACTCGGCGCTCGCGATCGCCGTCGAATCGCTCTACGACGCGGCCGACGACGATTCGGCGACCGGCGGCCCCGACATCGTCCGCAAGATCTTCCCGACCGCCGTCGTCGTGAGTGCCGAAGGCGCACAAGAGGTTCCACCCGCCGACATCGAGGCGGCGGCTCGGGCGATCATCGAGCGTCGAGCCGCAGAGCATGAGGAGGCGCCGCGATGACCTTCCCGTATTACGCAAGTGCCGAGCAGATCATGCGCGATCGCTCGGATCTCGCGCGCAAGGGAATCGCCCGCGGGCGCAGCGTGGTCATCCTGACCTACGCCGACGGCGTGCTCTTCGTCGCGGAGAATCCGTCGAACACCCTGCGTAAGACGAGTGAGATCTACGATCGAATCGGCTTCGCCGCGGTCGGCAAGTACAACGAGTTCGAGAGTCTGCGCAAGGCGGGTATCCAGCTCGCCGACATGCGTGGGTACTCCTACGACCGCGCCGACGTGTCGGCACTCTCGTTGGCCAATACGTACGCGAACGCGTTGGGTTCGGTCTTCACCGAACAGCCCAAGCCGTACGAGGTCGAGTTGTGCGTCGCCGAGGTGGCGCGCTTCGGAAAGCCGAAGCCCTCGCAGTTGTTCCGTATCAGCTACGACGGCTCGATCGCCGACGAGACCAGATTCATCGTCATGGGTGGCGCCACCGACGCCATCTCGGCGGCACTCAAGGACAGCTACGAGTCGGATCTTCAACTCGCAGACGCCCTGAAGATCGCGGTGGATGCGCTCTCGACTCCGACCGAGGCGTCGAACGGAACGCCAACTGCGGCACGCGAATTGAGCCCCGGTGATCTCGAGGTAGCGATCCTCGACCGCAATCGTCCGAGGCGTGCGTTCCGACGGTTGACCGCTGCCGCGGTGGCCGACCTGTTGCCCGCAGCGGCAGCGGAGCCGACCGAATCGACAGCGTCGGACGGCAGCGGCGACCCGAGCGGCGATGCCTCAACTGATTCGGGCGCGTCCTGATCGTGCAACCGGTCGACGCAGGATTCCGCGGGTAGGGTTGAAGAGTGCAACGTCGAATCATGGGCATCGAGACGGAATTCGGTGTCACCTGCACCTTCCACGGCCATCGCCGACTGAGTCCCGACGAGGTCGCGCGGTACCTGTTCCGACGGGTCGTGTCGTGGGGGCGCTCCTCGAATGTGTTCCTCCAGAATGGCGCACGGCTCTACCTCGATGTGGGTTCTCATCCCGAGTACGCAACGGCGGAGTGCGACAGCCTCATCCAGCTCATCAACCACGATCGAGCCGGTGAATTGGTTCTCGAGGATCTCCTCGTCGACGCCGAACAGCGGCTCGCCGACGAAGGTATCGGCGGCGACATCTACCTGTTCAAGAACAACACCGACTCGGCGGGCAACTCGTACGGCTGCCACGAGAACTATCTCGTCGTTCGAGCAGGGGAGTTCTCGCGCATCTCCGATGTGCTGCTGCCGTTCCTCGTGACCCGTCAGCTGATCTGCGGTGCGGGCAAGGTGCTCGCAACGCCCAAGGCGGCAACCTTCTGCCTCTCGCAGCGTGCCGAGCACATCTGGGAGGGCGTGTCGTCGGCGACGACACGGTCGCGTCCGATCATCAACACGCGCGACGAGCCCCACGCCGACGCCGAGAAGTACCGGCGGCTCCACGTCATCGTCGGCGACTCCAACATGTCGGAGATGACCACCCTGCTCAAGGTCGGCTCCGCGGCACTCGTGCTCGAGATGATCGAGGCAGGGGTCGCCTTCCGCGACTTCGCTCTCGACAACCCGATCAGGGCGATTCGTGAGGTCAGCCACGACACAACCGGCACGCGCCCGGTCCGCCTCGCGGGCGGGCGGCAGGCCACCGCACTGGAGATCCAGCGCGAGTACCACGCACGTGCGGTTGAGCATCTGGTCAATCGCGCACCGGACCCCGAGATGGACATGGTTGTCGACCTGTGGGGTCGCATGCTCGACGCCGTCGAGGCCGACGACTTCTCCAAGGTCGACACCGAGATCGACTGGGTCATCAAGCGCAAACTGTTCCAGCGCTATCAGGACAAGTACTCGATGGAGCTGTCGGATCCGAAGATCGCGCAACTCGACCTCGCCTACCACGACATCAAGCGCGGACGAGGAGTCTTCGACCTCCTCTCCCGCAAGGGTTTGGTCACGCGCGCGACGACGGACGAGGCGATCAAGACCGCTGTCAACGAGCCGCCGCAAACGACGAGAGCCAAGTTGCGCGGTGATTTCATCTCCGCCGCGCAGAAGGCGGGACGCGACTTCACCGTCGACTGGGTTCATCTCAAGCTCAACGATCAAGCTCAGCGCACGGTGCTGTGCAAGGACCCGTTCCGCAGCGTCGACGAGCGCGTCGATCGCTTGATCGCATCCATGTAGCCGTAAGCTGCATGGCGTGGTTACGTCGAAAGTCGAGCGTCAGATCAACCTGGTGATCTGTCTGCTCTCGACCAAGCAATACGTCACCGCCGAGTACATCCGCCGCAACGTCTCCGGTTACCACGACCAGGAGCGTTCCGCCGAGGCGTTCAATCGGATGTTCGAGCGTGACAAGAACGATCTGCGCGACCTCGGCGTGCCTCTGGTCACCGGCCCTTCTCCGGAGAGCGGGATCGAGGGGTACCGGATCGACCCGGACTCGTACTCGCTGCCCGACATCACGCTCGACGAGCAGGAGGCCGCGGCGATCGCGATGGCCGCGGCGCTCTGGGACAACTCCGACGTCTCGACTATCTCGCAGACCGCCGTCCTCAAGCTCCAGGCGGCGGGAATCGATGTGCGTGCCGACGACGAGATCGGTGTCGCAGCGGTGTCACAGAGGTCCCTCGGGGGTGAGCAGTCGCTCACACCGACACTGGCAGCGATCGACGCGGGCCAGGCCATCACGTTCACCTACCGCGCGGGCGCGACGTCGTCGGGGGAGCGCCGCACGCTCGAACCATGGGGAGTGGTGACGCACCGGGGTCGCTGGTATGTCGTCGGCCACGACCGCGGTCGCGAGGCAACACGAACCTTCCGACTGAGCAGGCTTTCTGACGTCACTGCCATCGGCCCGGCCGGGGTGGTACACCGTCCGGAGCACACCGATCTGCAGCAGATCGTCGCCGACGCCGTCGATGCAGCCACCGGTTCGGATGGTCGCGCGGCTCGTGTCTGGGTGGCTACCGACCGTGCGGCAGGGCTTCGACGCCTCGCGACGTCGAGCACCCCTGCCTCGTTCGACGGCGAGGAGGGCGACGACCTGGTCATCGAGATCATGTCGCTGAGCACGCTGGCCCGGATGATTCTGGCCGTCGGCCCCGACGCCGTCGTCCGAGAACCGGCCGAACTGCGCGACCTCGTGATCACGGGACTCGATCGGATCGCCGGGGTGAACGCCTGATGTCGACAGCACAATCGCAGCGCTTGAGTCGACTGCTTGCACTTGTCCCATATTTTTCGACGCGTGGCGGTATCTCCATGGAGAAGGCCGCGCGCGATCTGGGGGTCACGCCCACTCAACTACGCAAAGATCTCGAACAGCTCTTCGTCTGCGGACTGCCGGGTTACTACCCGGACGACCTCATCGAGCTCGAGTTCTCCGAGGGGTACGTCGATGTCGGGTTCACGGCGGGAATGGACCGTCCCCTTCGACTGACCGGCGCCGAGGCGAGCGTGCTGTTGGTTGCCCTGCAGGCGCTCGTCGACATGGCGGGAGTCCTCGACCAGCAGGCCGCGCGGCGTGCGATCGCCAAGATCGAACAAGCCGTCGGCAAGTCTCTTCCCGCCGTCGCGACGGTCACCGACGACGACGATGACGAGAAGAACCCGACCTACGCGACGGTGCGGCGTGCCGTGACCGAAGGCCGCGCACTCGACCTCACCTACTACTCGGCGACGCGCGATTCGGTCAGTCAGCGGGTCGTCGACCCGATACGCCTGCAGGGGCTGAACTCCAACACCTACCTCGAGGCCTGGTGTCGCGGCAGCGAGGGCGTGCGCCTGTTCCGCTTCGATCGGATCGAGGCCGCGCAGCTGCGCGACGAGCCTTCGACGCCGCCGGCATCCGTGGCGGGCACGCAGCAGTCGGTGATTCTCGGCGATGACCCTGACCACAGGTCGGTCGACATCGAGATAGATCCGGAGCAGGCTTGGGTTCTCGACTACTACCGCATCGATCCGCTCGACGACGTCGTCGCAGACCGCGACACCCACGAACCGATCAGGGGCCGACTCGCGTACGGCTCACCGGATTGGCTGACGCGTTTTCTGTTGGGGTTCGGCGGGACGGTGCGCGTCGTCGATGATCGGGATATCGACGGCGCTGTGACCAGCGCCGCACAGCAAGCTCGGGCGCGCTATCGCTGAATGGCGCGGTACGATGACGATGAAGACAAGCGGAAGGTAAATCCTGATGGGTGCAATGTCGTGGTGGCACTGGCTGATCGTGCTGGTGGTAGTGCTACTGCTGTTCGGCTCCAAGAAGCTTCCCGACGCGGCGCGCGGTCTCGGCCAGTCGCTGCGGATCTTCAAGAGCGAGGTACAGGAGATGCAGCGCGAGGGTGATTCGACTCCTCCCAAGACCACCGCGTCTCCCGACGAAGCGACACCGCAGCGCGAGCTCCCGTCGTCGGACGCGAGCACCACTGCGCCATCCACCCCGGATCACACCAAGAAGTCGGCGTAGCCGCTCACCGGGACACCTGAGTGCGGATTCCATTCGACCCGAGGTACCGCAAGCGCAAACTCAACCCCGACGGCACCATGCCGCTGGTGGAGCATCTGTTCGAGCTGCGTACCCGACTGCTCATCTCGATGGCCGCGATCGTCGTCACGACGATCATCGGCTTCGTCTGGTACTCCTACGGAATCTTCGGTCTCCCGACGCTCGGTGACCTGCTCCGTGAGCCGTACTGCTCGCTGCCTGCATCGTCACGAGCGACGCTGACCGCAGACGATTCCTGCCGCCTGCTCGCGACGGGGCCTTTCGACCAGTTCATGCTCCGCCTCAAGGTCGCATTGACCACGGGCATAGTGCTGGCCTGCCCGGTGTGGCTGTACCAGATCTGGCAGTTCGTCACTCCCGGACTGCTCGAGAAGGAACGCAAGTACGCGATCTCGTTCGTGTCGGCGGCCGCGGTGCTCTTCATCGCAGGCGCTGTGCTGGCGTATCTCGTCGTTGCGAAGGCATTCCACTTCCTGCTGACCGTCGGCAACAACGTGCAGGTGACCGCGCTGGCGGGCGATCAGTACTTCGGATTCATGATCCATCTGCTCATCATCTTCGGCGTGAGTTTCGAGCTGCCGTTGCTGATCGTCGCACTGAACACGGTTGGCGTGCTGCGGTACGAGCGCCTCAAGGCGTGGCGTCGCGGATTGATCTTTGCCCTCTTCGTGTTCGCAGCCATCGTGACCCCGGGCCAGGATCCGTTCACCATGCTGGCCCTGGCCCTCGCTTTGACTGTCCTGCTCGAGGTAGCGATTCAGTTCTCGCGATTCAACGACCGACGGCGCGACCGGAACACACCGGACTGGGCGTCGATTCCCGACGACCAGGCGAGCCCACTGCCCGACGTCTCGCCGCGACCGCAACCGTCGACCGTCGGAGCACCCTCGCCGGTCTCAGAGCAGGGACGCACCTCCGTGCGCGACGCCGCGACCTTCGACGATGTCCTCTGACCCCGATGTGTTCTGAGCCCGATGTCTGCTGACCACACGGAGTTCGACCGCTTCGCGGCGAGCCTCTCGTTCGAGCTCGACGACTTCCAACGGCTGGCGTGCCACGCGCTCGAAGACGGTCAAGGCGTGCTGGTGTGTGCACCGACCGGAGCCGGCAAGACGATCGTCGGCGAGTTCGCGGTGCATCTCGCACTAGCCGACGGAACGAAGTGTTTCTACACGACTCCGATCAAGGCGCTGAGTAATCAGAAGTACGCCGATCTCGTCGCTGTTCACGGCAGACAGAACGTCGGGCTCCTCACCGGCGACAGCTCGATCAACTCCGACGCTCCGGTCGTGGTGATGACCACCGAGGTCGTCCGCAACATGATCTATGCGAATTCACCTGCTCTACAGGGACTCTCGCATGTGGTGATGGACGAGGTGCACTTCCTTGCCGACCGTTTTCGTGGTGCGGTCTGGGAGGAGGTCATCCTCGGGCTCGATCCGTCGGTGCGGGTGGTGAGCTTGTCGGCGACGGTCAGCAACGCCGAAGAATTCGGCGACTGGATTCAGACTGTCCGAGGCGAGGTCACCGTCATCGTCGACGAACATCGACCGGTGCCTCTCCAGCAGCACATGCTCGTCGGCTCGCGCATGTTCGACCTGTTCGACCCCCACCGCGACGGTGGCAAGCCCCAGGTCAACCCCGAACTCAAACGCTATATCCGACACCGAATGCTCCTGGCAGACGACCGCGACAGCGGTCGCGGACACGATCGACGTTCCGGTCGCGGGCGACCACGCCAGACCCGCGGTAGAGGACCCGGCGCCCTCTCACGTCCGCAGCTCGTCGCTCGCCTCGATCGCGAAGGCTTGCTCCCCGCAATCGGATTCATCTTCTCGCGCGTGGGGTGCGACGCCGCCTTGGCCCAATGCCTTCGGTCGGGACTGTCGTTGCTGACACCCGAGGAGTCGAGTGCCGTCGACGAAGTCATCGACCGGCACCTCACCGAAATCGCGCCCGGTGATGCCGACGTGCTCGGAGTCGACGAGTGGCGGGCAGGTTTGCGGCGTGGGTTCGCCGCCCATCACGCGGGCCTCCTCCCGACGTTTCGTCACACGGTGGAAGAACTCTTTGTGCGAGGACTCGTGCGCATGGTGTTCGCCACCGAAACCCTCGCGCTGGGTATCAACATGCCCGCCCGCTCAGTGGTTCTCGAGCGCCTGGTCAAGTTCAACGGAGAGTCACACGTCGATCTGACTCCTGGTGAGTTCACCCAGCTCACCGGACGCGCCGGGCGCAGGGGCATAGACGTCGAGGGTCACGCCGTTGTCGTGTGGACGCCCGAGCTCGTTCCCGAACAGGTCGCAGGCCTCGCGGGGGCCCGCACGTTCCCGCTGCGCAGCTCATTCGCGCCCGAATACAACATGGCGGTCAACCTGATCGGTCGTCGAGGACTCGCGGGGTCACGTGAGTTACTCAACAGGTCGTTTGCGCAGTTCCAGGCCGACCGTTCCGTCGTCGGGCAATCCCGCAAGGTCGACGACATGTACCGCCGACTACGCAAACTCGACGTCGAGCTCGCCGGAGCCGCCGACAAACGCGGCATCGAGCCCGGGACGATCACCGCACTCGACGACGACCCGTCCGACGGCGCGGATGATGGGTCGGACTCGTACCGAGGCTTTCTCGGCTACGTCACGCTGCGTGAGGAGATCCGCAGACGGGAGCGGGATCTCAAATTCCGCAGCCGTGTGGCAACGCAGGAGTCGACGGTCGCCGACCTCGCCGGCCTCAAACGCGGACATGTCATCGGTGTGTCATCGGGGCGCCACCGCGGACTCGCCGTCGTGCTCGAGGCCGCGAGCCAACCGGCAGATCCCAAGCCGCTGGTACTGAGCGAGGACGCCTGGTGCGGCCGCGTGGGTACACGTGATTTCGTGAATCCGCCGGAGGTGCTCGGCCATATGCGGCTGCCCAAGAATCCCGACCGCAGGACCGGACGCGGTCGGCGCGATCTGGCATCGGCACTGCGGTCGACAGGGATCGAGATGCCACGGGGACGCCAGAAGAAGCGGGCGTTGGCGGCAGACGACACCGAGTTGGCCCGAATGCGCCACCAACTGCGGGCTCATCCCGCCCATCAGCTCGACAACGGCGACGACCTGTTCCGGCTCGCCGAGCAACGCAACCGGCTTGTTCGGGACATCGTGTCGGCGGAGCGCTCGATCAGCGAGCGAACATCAACACTCGGAGTGACCTTCGACAGGATCGTCGGCGTGCTCACCGAACTCGGTTACGTCGAGAGTGATCGCGGTGAGGTGGTGGTCACGCCCACCGGTCAGCTCTTGAGCCGGATCTACAGCGAGAGCGATCTCCTCGTGACCGAGTGCATTCGCGCCGGGATCTGGGACAGACTCGGACCGCCGCAACTCGCTGCGGTCGTCGCAGCGATGGTGTTCGAATCGCGCCGCGACAGTCACGCAGGTGCCGACGCGATGCCGGGAAACGTCGACCTGCGGACTGCGATAGCCGAGACCCTCGACATCTGGGGCCAGGTCACCGACGTCGAACGGCGTCACGGGGTGTCGCCGACACGCGAACCCGACACGGGGTTCTCCGTCGCCGTGTCGTTGTGGGCGTCGGGTCGGTCGCTGACGGAGTCGTTGGCCGCCGCGGGCGAACGCGGCACGCTGCTCTCACCCGGCGACTTCGTTCGATGGAACCGGCAGGTCGTTGATTTGCTGGAACAGATCCGCCTCGGTGTAGGCGACGACGCTCCGCTCGCCCGTTCGGCACGCGCAGCGGTCGGAGCGATCAGACGCGGCGTTGTCGCTGCCGAACTCGGTTGACGTAGCAGGAGTGCGTGGGCGGTTCGACGTGATCGGGAGTCGTCGACCGCCTGACCGACGAGTCCGATTCGCTGGGGTAACCTTCACTTCGCATATCGGTCGGCGACGACGGCGGGGGAGACGCGCGTCGCGCCGCGATACCGTGACCGTTCGACACTGCACACCGGTGCACCATCGCCGGGACGATCGAGAGAGAGACGCATGAGTCATCCGTACGATCCCAACAACGCCGGTGACCAGTCGTCCCCCGGGGGCCAGTCGCACGAGGCCGATCAGCAGGGGCAAGGCTCGGCGCAACCTCCTCAGTATGGTCAGCCACCGCAGTACGGGCAGCCGGGCCAGCCCCAATATGGACAACCGGCGCCGTACGGCCAGCAGCCCCAGTACGGGCAGCCCGGCCAGCCCCAATACGGACAACCAGGGCAGTATGGCCAGCCCCAGTACGGGCAACCAGTGCCGTACGGCCAGCAGCCCCAGTACGGGCAGCCCGGCCAGCCCCAATACGGGCAACCGGCGCAGTACGGGCAGCCGCAGCCGGGTCAGCCCCAGTACGCCCAACCCCAGTACGGTCAGCCGCCGCAGCAGGGCCAGTATGGCCAGCCAGCCCAGTACGGCCAGCCGGGACAGTACGCACAGCCGCAGCAGGGTCAGCCGGACTACGGTCAGGGTCAGCCGCAGCAGCCCGGCCAGCAGGCCGATCCGTTCTCGTCCATGGCGGCGTCAACAACGTCGGGATCGTCAAACCGTAAGCGCACAGTTATTTTCGGCGGCGTCGGCGCTGCGGTCGTGATCGCCGCGATCCTGCTCATCACCGCCTTCGCATGGCCGGGCTGGGCACCGAAGACGCTCGACCAGAACGCGGTTCAGGACGGCGTGAAGCAGGTCCTGACCAAGGACTACCAGGCGAGCGACGTCTCGAACGTCTCGTGCCCGTCGGGTCAGAGCGTGAAGAAGGGCAATTCTTTCAGCTGCTCGGTCACCGTCGGAGGCCAGAAACAACAGGTGAAGGTGACGATCCTCGACGATGACGGCAAGTACGAGGTGTCGCGTCCGACGAGCTGATCAGCGCGCCGCAAGCTCCCACCCGAGCGCGTCGGCGAGCCTGCCCACCGACGCACCGATACGCAGCTCGTCGATCAGGTCGGCGAGTCGCTCGGGGTCGGCGGGCGACGACGGCAGGTGATCGTCATCGATGCTCTCCACCGTGGGCGCATCGGTGCGCACCGTCACCACTGTCCGTGCGGCACGGAGGTAGTCCGTCGAATCACGCAGTGCCGACCGCACGCGCGGAGTGAGCGTCGACGACGGGTCGTCGGCTGCGGCCTCGAGCGCGTCGAGATCGCCGTAGGCGGTTATCAGCTTCGCGGCTGTCTTGTCGCCTATCCCTGCCACGCCGGGCAGCCCATCCGACGGGTCACCGCGCAGCATCGACATCTCCGCGTAGGCCGTGCCGGCGCGGTCGACGGGCACGCCGTATCGCTCGGAAACCTCCTCAGGTCCCATCAGCTCGGCTTTCGCCAGTCCGCGTCCGACGTAGAGCACGCGCACCGGAACCGGGTCATCGGCCACCACCTGAAGCAGATCCCGGTCGCCGCTGACCACGATCACGTCGTCGTCGGCTTCGATCGCGGCGAGTGTGCCGATCACGTCGTCGGCTTCGCACCCCGGTGCTCCCGATGTCGTCAGTCCCGCGGCGGCCAGCACGTCGAGGATCATGTCGACCTGTGGCGTGAGGGTGTCGGGAACCTCTTCGATGTCGGGTTCGTCTCGACTTCCGTCACCGGAATGCGGCGCCTCCTGCGCCACCCGATGGGCCTTGTACGACGGCAGCAAGTCAGTACGAAACGCCGGACGCCAATCGAGGTCGAGGCAGACGACGAGGCGGGTCGGATGGTGTTGGGACACCAGAGAAGCGATTGTGTCGACGAATCCACGGACCGCGTTCACGGGCCGTCCGTCGGCGGCGGTGAGCTTCTCGGGCAGTGCGTGAAACGAGCGGAACCACAGGCTTGCGCCGTCGAGCAACATCACTGATCCTGGCATGTCTCAACTCTGCCATCCGCGTAGGCTTCGACTCGTGACCGCCACTGCAGAAGAGCGTTTCGACGCCGAGGTGTACCGCCGTCGCCTCGCACGGGCCGCTGTGCTGACCGGCAAAGCCGGACTCGACGCCCTCATCGTTTCTCCAGGACCCGACCTGCGCTATCTCACCGGTTCTCGCGCCGACACCTTCGAGCGTCTGACGGCGCTGGTGATCCCGGCATCTGGAACCCCTCGACTGGTGATCGCTCGACTCGAGCTCGCCTCCGTGCGCGACTCCGCGGTCAGCGAACTCGACATCGACGTCGTCGACTGGGTCGACGGCGATGACGCACACGCGCTTGCCGTCGCCGGGTTGCCGACTCCCGCTGCCGTCGCGGTCTCCGAGTCGATGCCGGCGCTCCATCTCGTGCCGATCGCAGATCGTCTGGGAGCCACCCCGACCCTTGCGACGCCGGTGCTCCGTCAGATGCGAATGATCAAGGACGGCAACGAAGTCGACGCTCTCCGACGCGCAGGCGCCGCGATCGACCGGGTGCACGCACGCATGGGCGAGTGGCTGCGTCCGGGACGAACGGAAGCCGACGTCGCCGCCGATATCGCCGAGGCGATCGTCGCGGAGGGACACACGGAACCCGAATTCATCATTGTCGGGTCGGGTCCCAACGGCGCCGATCCGCACCATGAGCAGTCCGACCGGGTGATCCAACCCGATGACATCGTCGTGATCGACATCGGCGGACCGGTCGAACCGGGCTACAACTCCGATTCCACCCGCACATACTGTTTCGCCCAGCCGACCGACGAGAGGGCACGTGCGTACGCGGCGCTCGAGCTCGCCCAGCGGACCGCGGTCGCAGCGGTGCGGCCAGGAGTGAGCGCCGAGAAGGTCGACGCGGCGGCGCGTGAAGTACTCGTCGACGCGGGGTTCGGGGAGAACTTCATTCACCGCACCGGCCACGGCATCGGGCTCTCCGTTCACGAGGAGCCCTACATCGTCAGCGGCAACGACCTCGTCCTCGAGGCCGGGATGGCGTTCTCGATCGAACCTGGCGTCTACTTCCCAGGGCAGTGGGGCGCGCGGATCGAGGACATCGTCATCGTGACCGACGACGGCTGCGAACCGGTCAATGTCCGCCCGCACGAATTGCGGGTGCTGTAGACCCGGGCCCCGAGGGAAGGGTGACGATCAATCGAGAAGCGAGTGCGAACCGAGTACACGCTGCACGTCGATCTCGATGACGACGCGCTCGGGATTGGGCTTCGGCTCCCGATATCGCTGGGCGTAGCGCCGTTCGGCCTCCGCAACGCGGTCGCGATCGCGGTGAACAGTCGCGGGGCCTTCCAGCGTCAGCCACCGCGGACCGTCGACGTTGGTCACGGCGGCATAGCCACCGCGCTCGGCATTGCGCACCTTCTGGCTGCCCTCACGAGTGATCACCCGAGCAAGTCCACTGTCGGGGTCGTACGTGAACCCGACAGCAACGACGTGCGGGGTGCCGTCGGGTCGAAGCGTCGCGAGTGACGCAAGGTGTCGCTCGCCGAGGAAGTCGAGCGCAGCGGAACCGATGTTCTCCGGAGTGCGCGGCATGTCGCCAACGATAGTCACCGCGACGGCACCGCTGTCGGCTGCCCGCACGCCGGTGGAATACTGCGTGTCATGGCGCGGAGCAATTCACACGACGATCCGGGGACGGTCGTCCTCTTCGGTGGACGCAGCGAGATCGGGATCGCCCTCGCGAAACGACTGGTGGCAGGCAAGAGTGTTGTTCTCGCCGCGCGCCGCGCCGCCGACCTCGACGACGAAATCGCCGCTATGCGCGCGGCGGGCGCCAGCGACGTCAGCGCCGTCGAATTCGACGCCGACGCGACCGACACGCACTCGTCGCTCATCGAGGCGATCACAGCCGATCACGGGCCCATCGGCGCGGCGATCGTCGCGTTCGGCATTCTCGGCGATCAGCACCGCGCCGAAACCGACGTCGCGCACGCGCTGCAGATAGCCCAGACCGACTACGTCGGCCAGATCAGTGTGCTGACTCCGCTGGCCAACGCACTGCGGCGTCAGGCATCGGGCACCATGATCGTCTTCTCGTCGATCGCCGGAGTGCGGGTACGACGCGGCAACTACGTGTACGGGTCGACAAAGGCGGGACTCGACGGCTTCGCCAGTGGGTTGTCGGACGCACTCCATGGATCGGGCGTCCGATTGTTGCTCGCCCGCCCGGGTTTCGTGGTCGGCAACATGACAGCAGAACTCATGGCCTCCGGCACCAAGCCAGCGCCGATGTCGGTCGACGCCGAGCAGGTGGCCGACGCCGTGGCACGGGCGTACCACCGCGGTCGTTGGGAGGTGTGGATTCCCGGACCACTGCGCTTCGTCGGATTCGCGATGCAGTTCGTACCGCGCGCGATCTGGCGCAGGTTGCCCCGATGACGGTCGCGACGACGGATACCCCAGAATTCGTCGTCGTCGGGATCGGCGCCGACGGCTGGGCCGGACTGACCGATCGCGTGCGCGACGAATTACGCAGCGCCACAGTCGTATACGGATCAACACGCCAACTCGAACTCCTGCCCGAGCTCGACGCGACAACGGTGGCATGGCGTTCGCCGATGTCCGAGCACCTACAGCAGGTGCTGTCCGAGACTTCTGACTCCCCGGTTTCTGACACGACCGTGCACGTACTGGCGAGTGGCGACCCGATGTTCCACGGTGTCGGGTCGACGATCGTCAATGCCGTGGGGCGCGACCGGGTTCGGGTGCTCCCCACCGTGTCGTCGGCGAGCCTCGCCTGTGCCGAACTCGGGTGGGACCTGTCCCGCACACAGGTGATCAGCACGCTGCGCGACGACGCCGACGTCGTGGTGCCCGCGTTGACCGACGGCCGTCGGATCGTCGTGCTCAGCAGGGGAGCTCAGACACCCGCCGCGATCGCCGAGGTGCTGGTGCGCACCGGGTTCGGCTGGTCGACGATGACGGTTCTCGAACAACTCGGTGGCCCATCCCAACGGATCATCGAGTCGGTTGCGCGCTCGTACCGACCTCAACCCCACGACGCGCTCAACATCGTCGCCATCGACTGTGTCGGACCTCGGACGACGCGCCTACCGGGGCTACCCGACGACGCGTACGAGCATGACGGACAACTCACCAAGTCGGCGGTACGAGCGCTGACCGTCGCGGCCCTCGCGCCAGGTGGGCGAGGGCTCCTCTGGGATGTCGGATCCGGGTCGGGGAGCGTGGCCATCGAGTGGTTGCGCGCAGACTCCGACGGGTCCGCCATCGCCTTCGAGCACGACGACGCCCGTGCCGCACGCCTCGCACGCAACGCCGCCCGTCACGGTGTGGCGGGCGCGCTCACTGTGCGGGGCGCCGCGCCCGAATCACTGCGTGACGCACCGGATCCGGATGCAATCTTCATCGGGGGAGGACTCGACGACAAGGTCCTGACCGCTGCGTGGCGGGCGTTGCTTCCCGGTGGGCGGTTGGTCGCCAACGCTGTCGCGGTCCAGAGCCAGTCACTGCTCGTCGAATGGCACAGCCGACTCGGTGGACTTCTGCGACGATTCTCCATCGAGACCGTCGAGCCGCTCGGATCCATGACGACATGGCGTCCCGCACTGCCGATCGTGCAGTGGGTTGTCACACGAACGGACGACGAGTCGTGACCGTTTTCTTCATCGGCGCAGGCCCCGGCGCAGCCGATCTCATCACCCTGCGTGGGGCACGCGTCCTGGGCGAGTGCACCACCTGTCTCTACGCCGGATCACTTGTCCCGCAGGAACTCCTCGAACTCTGTCCGGCCGGCGCCACCCTGATCGACACGGCCCGGATGCCGCTCGACGAGATCATCGGGCACATCGTCGAGGCAGACGCGTCCGGTGCCGACGTCGCACGTCTGCATTCCGGCGATATTTCGCTGTATTCGGCGTTCACCGAGCAACACCGCGAGCTCCGACGCCTGGGGATCGGCGTCGAGATCGTGCCCGGCGTACCCGCGTTCGCCGCGGCCGCAGCTGCCCTCGACACCGAACTCACCGTGCCCGGGGTCGGTCAGAGTCTTCTCATCACCCGCGTGTCGACGCTGTCGACGGACATGCCGCCGGGTGAGGAACTCGCGCACCTGGCGCAGTCGGGTGTCACCCTCGCACTGCACCTCGCCGCGCACCGCGCGCCGCAGATCGTCGAGGCGCTCGCCGACCACTACGGGCCGCAATGCCCCACGGCTACAGTCGCATTCGCATCCCGCGACGATCAGGTGGTGATCAGATGCGCGTTGTCGGACCTGCCGCAACGGCTCGACGACCACGGAATCCGCCGCACCGCGGTCATTTTCGTCGGCAAGGTACTCGATCCGGCAACCTCGACCCCCACAGACAGCTACCTCTACTCGCACGCGCGGATGACCAAACTCCGCAGTGGCGGTCACGACGACAGACCGTCGACCACATGAGCGACGCACCGGCCGTGCTGGTGCTCGGGGGCACAGGCGAAGCCCGCGAGCTGGCTGCCCGACTCGTCGCCGAGCGCATTCCCGTGATCTCTTCACTCGCGGGTCGGGTCGGCGAGCCCCGACTGCCCGTCGGTGCCGTACGCGTAGGCGGCTTCGGGGGAGTGCCCGGCTTGCGGACATGGCTGCACGACAACGCTATTCGCGTCGTCGTGGATGCGACCCATCCCTTCGCGAGTGGCATCAGCGCCAACGCCGCAGCCGCGGCCGGCGACCTCGCTCTCCCTCTCGTCCGGCTATGTCGCGCACCGTGGTCACCGGATGTCGGGGATACCTGGGTTCAGGTTCCGGATATAGCAGGTGCTGCAAGGCATCTCGACGGGCGACGAGCACGCGTATTCCTGACCACCGGCAGGCAGGACGTCGACGCATTCGCCGAGAACTCCTCGGCATGGTTCCTCATCCGGGTCGTCGACCCTCCGCAGACCGCCATGCCCAGACACCACACCGTGATCCGGTCGCGCGGTCCCTACCATCTCGCCGACGAGATCGACCTGATGCGTGAGCACCGTATCGACGTGCTCGTCACGAAGAACAGCGGCGGTGACATGACGCGCGCAAAGCTCGATGCCGCAAGGACTCTCGGCATCGAGGTCGTGATGGTCGACCGTCCGAGCGAACCCGCGATGCCCACCGTCGAGGACGCAGCAGGCGCCGTCGAACTCGTCCGTGACCTGCTCACCGGCCAGACGCTGGGATGATCAGACACTGCGATAATCAGATGCCGTGATGATCAGACGCCGTGACCATCTGGCGTGTGATGACGGGGCGTGAACACCAGGCGACCACCACTGCGCTCGGCAACCGTCGTCGCAGATGATCCGATGATCAGCATCGTGCGCATGTCGACGATCGACGGATCGAACGCGCCAACGGTCGTCACCGACAGCGTCTGCTCGGGTCCGCCGACATCGCGCCCGACGATCAGGACGCGGTCGTCGGGAACCATCTCGCGCAGCAGGTCGTGAAGGCGTGGCACCTGCCATGTCCTGCTCTGCGATCCGGGGTTGTAGACGGCGATCACCAGATCGGCCTGAACTGCGTGCCTAATCCTGGCTTCGATCAGCTCCCACGGTTTGAGCCTGTCCGAGAGCGAGATCACCGCGAAGTCGTGCCCGAGTGGGGCGCCGGTGACCGCAGCGACCGCCGTTGCCGCGGTCACCCCCGGCACAACGCGGACGGGCACGTCGGCCCAACGCGGCTGAGCCGCTACCTCGGCCACCGCCGCCGCCATGGCAAACACGCCCGGGTCACCGGACGACACGACGGCCACGCGAGCACCCCGCGAAGCGAGGTCGAGCGCGAACTCCGCGCGTTCGGCCTCCACGCGGTTGTCGCTGGCATGCATCCGCTGTCCCGGCCGGGGCGTCACCCGCGCGAGATACGTTCGATAGCCGACGAAGTCGGTGGCCGACGCCAGTTCGGCGCGCACCTGCGGCGTGGTCTGTGTCGGCGCTCCCGGTCCGAGCCCGACCACGACGACCTCACCGGTCCCGGGCTCGGGAACGGACGCCTCGAAGCGCGGATTGTTCCGTCGGCCGGGAACGACGACCATCGAGAAGTACGGGACTTCCGACGGGTCGACGTCGGTGAGCGGCAGCACGCGCTGCGCCGGCGTCGAGGCCCTTTCCACATACCAGGCTTCGTCGAGCCGTCCGACTCGTTCGAGGGCCGTGCACACAGTCGAGAACGTGCGGCCCAGTTTGAGCACCGCGATGGCATCGGCGCCGGCGAACACCGCGGTCAACTCGTCGACCGGGAGTGTTCCCGGTACAACGGTCAGTATTTCTTCGCCTTCGACGAGCGGGATCCCCAGTGCAGACGACGCCCCACTCACAGACGTCACCCCGGGAATGATCTCTGCATCGAAGTCGTCGGCAAGGCGTTTGTGCATATGCATGTACGAGCTGAAGAACAGCGGGTCACCCTCGGCCAACAGACAGACATCCCGCCCGGCCCGCAGATGCGTCGCGAGTGTTTCGGCGCTCTCGGCATAGAAGTCGTTGAGGGCGCCGCGGTAGCCGCCGGGATGATCGGTTGCCTCGACCGTGATCGGGTACATCAGACGCTCTTCGATCTGATCGCCGCGCAGGTAAGGCTCGGCGACGCCCCGGGCAATACTGTTTCCATGGCGAGCGCTGTGATAGGCGATGACGTCGGCAGCGGCAATGATCCGCGCGGCTTTGACGGTGACCAACTCGCTGTCGCCCGGGCCGAGTCCTACGCCCCAGAGCTTTCCGTAGCGCGCCTCTTTCGCCGCACTTTCCTCGTTGCGTGGTGTCGTCACAGCGTCATTCCTGTGCACTCGCCAGTGCGTTGATCGCGGCGGCAACGATCGCCGAACCGCCTCGACGTCCGGCGACGGTGATGAAGTCGAGATCATCGCGGTTCGCCAGTGCCGCACAGGATTCCGCAGCTCCGATGAAACCGACGGGTGCGCCGACGATCGCCGCCGGGCGGGGCGCGCCCGCGTCGACGACGTCGAGAAGCGCGAACAACGCGGTCGGTGCGTTACCGATCGCGACGACCGCTCCGTCGAGTCGGTCCCGCCAATACTCGACGGCCGCAGCGGTCCGCGTGGTCGACAGTTGCTCGGCGAGTGCCGGCAGGCCCGGTTCTCCGAGATAGCACAGCACCTCGTTGTCCGCGGGCAATCGCTTGCGGGTCACTCCGCTGGCGACCATCGTCGAGTCACACAGAATGGGTGCACCCGCCTCGAGAGCAGATCGTGCCGCGGAGACGACGCCGGACGTCGCGATCACGTCCTTGGTCAAATCTGTTTCGCCACACGCGTGAATCATGCGTACGACAACCCCGGAGACGTCCGGGGCGAATCCGGCCAGATCGGCTTCGGCTCGGATGGTGGCAAAGGACTGCCGGTAGATCTCGGCGGCGTCGCGTAGGTAGTCGGGCATAATGGCTCAACCCTATCGGGGCCGTCGTCACGACCAACAGATCGGTTGCCCCCTGGCTCGACAGGATAGGGTGACCGGCGTGAGTGCGCCAACACTGTACATATTCCCGCATGCCGGCGGATCGGCCAGCTTCTACGTACCATTCGCGCGGACCTTCACGTCCGGTGTGAAACGAATCGCCGTGCAATACCCCGGCAAGAACGGAACTCACGACCTCGCGTCGTTCAGAGGGATACCTGAACTCGCCAACACGGTCGTCAGCAAGCTTCCTGCTGACCCCGACGCGCGCATAGCCCTGTTCGGACACAGCATGGGCGCCTTGGTGGCATTCGAGACCGCGCGCATCCTCGAGGCCGCCGGCCGCAGAGTCGAGGCGCTCTTCGTGTCGGCTTGCGCCGCGCCCGGCCGCAGCGGATACGACTACATTCCCGAATCCGATCGCGGCTTGCTTGACGCGGTGTCGGAAATGACAGGCGTCGACCCGGCACTCCTCGAGAGTGAGGAATTTCAGGCCCGAATTCTGCCGACACTGCGCGGTTTCAAAGCCATCACGGCATATCAATGCCCCCCGGATGCCACGCTGTCGTGCCCAATACACGTCTATTACGCCGACGACGACGAGGTCGCAACTACCGAAAAGGTCAGCCCCTGGCAGGAAAGGACAACCGCAGAGTTCACGATGCGGGAGTTTGCGGGCCATCACTTCTACCTCACGGACAACCTCTCCGAGGTGGTGGCCGACATCGAGCAGAAGCTGCCTGTCACCTGAGAATCTTGATAGGTAACTCACAGGTCGCCGACTGGAACAAATGACCCAGTTTGATTGGAACAAATGACCCAGTTCTGTTCGCACAGGTCACGCGCGACTCAAAGAACTGAGCTGTCCGAAGCATCAAGGCGCTGCTGATCGTTCGCAAAATTTGGTTGCATTTGGAAACTCAATTCACGCACTCCCCGGTGGCGTACAGACACTGCGGCTGCTAGCCTTCGTTCCACGTTCGTGAATCGAAGTATTATCGTTCTGGACGCTCTGGTTTTTTGGGGAAGACTCATCGACGACGAGGGGAAGCCGTCGCCTGAGTGTCATCGCACATTCTCTGTCGGGGGGAAAGCGAATGCATCGTGGATGTAACAAGTTCGGTTGATTTCACCGGGCCGGCAAAGCCAAATTTGTCGCAGCAAACGATCCCGTCCATTCTTCGGGGTAGGGCCGCTGCGCAACCTGACGACGTCGCTTTCAGTTTTATCGATTACGACATCGACCAGGCTGGATATGAAGAATCACTGACGTTTCGTGAGCTTTATCAGCGCGTTCGTGTCGTTGCCGCGGAATTGCTCAGGCATGGCAGTCCAGGTGATCGCGCAGCGATCCTCGCTCCACAGAGCCTCGACTACATCGTCGCTTTTCTTGGCGCGATGGAAGCAGGGTTCATCGTCGTACCGTTGTCCGTGCCGATGTTCGGTGCGCACCACGACGAACGGATCAGTTCTGCGCTATCCGACTGCACCCCGTCGGTCATCTTCGCCACAACCACCGTCATCGACGACGTACTCCCGTACGCACAGGAGATGGCGGGAGCCACACCGACGGTCATCGAGATCGATGCGCTCGATGCCGACGCGCCCGTCGACGATTACCCGGATAACGTGCGACAAAGCAAAACCGCAGTGCTGCAATATACTTCGGGCTCGACCAGCGCTCCACGCGGAGTGATGGTGTCGCACCGGAATGTCGTCACGAACCTCGACCAACTGATCAGCGACATGTTCGCTCATCACGGCGGCTGGCCCGATCCCGATACCGTGCTGGTGTCGTGGTTGCCCTTCTACCACGACATGGGCCTGCTATTGGGCATCTGCGGAGGCATTCTGTCTGGCCGACGCACCGTCGACATGAGCCCGATGGCGTTCTTGCAGAAGCCATCTCGCTGGATCACCACGATGGCCTCCTACGGTAAGACGTTCACCTCCGCACCCAACTTCGCGTACGAGCTCGCGGCGCGCAGGACCACCGACGACGATCTCGCGGGACGTGATCTGTCCGGCGTGACCGCGTTCATGTGTGGTGCCGAGCGCGTACACGCCAGTACCGTGCGTCGGTTCGTCGACAGATTCGAGCGAAATGCGCTGCCCAGCAACATTGTTCGTCCGGCATACGGTTTGGCCGAGGCGACGCTGTACGTGGCGGCTCTGACGCCGGGACGCACGTCAGAGGGCATCAACTTCGACTTCGAGAAGCTCGCCTCAGGCTGGGCACGCCGAAGCGGTGAGGGCCAAGACGGCTCGGAACTGATGAGCCACGGACCCGAGCGTTCGGTGACCTTCCGGATCGTCGATCCTGAGTCCCGCCAGGAGAATCCCGCCGACAAGGTCGGGGAGATATGGGTGCATGGCGACAACGTTCCCGCAGGTTACTGGCGCAATCCCGAGCTCACCGAGAAGGTGTTCGGGGGATGGATAGAAGATCCCGCGCCCACCACACCGGCCGGACCATGGCTGCGCACCGGTGATCTCGGAGTCCTGTCGGAGGGCGACCTGTTCATCACAGGCCGCATCAAGGATCTTCTGATCATCGACGGCCGCAACCACTACCCCGATGACATCGAAGGTACGGTCACCGAACTCACCCGCGGAAGGGTCGCGGCGGTGTCGGTCGACCGTGGATCGGCGGAGCAACTCGTGGTGGTCGCCGAGGTCAAAGATCGCGGCGCGCAGGTCGATTACGCGCAGTTGCGCAACGAGGTGACTTCGGCTGTGTCGAATCGGCATGGCGTCCGGGCCGCGGACGTCGTCTTCGTTGCACCCGGCTCCATTCCGATCACCACGAGCGGCAAGACGCGTCGGTCGTCGGTCGGCGACCATTACCGGGACGGCGTGTTCGTCGGATTGGACTCCGCGCAGTGACTATGCCTCGAGACGAGGCGGATCTGAGGGCATGGCTGGTCGACCAGCTCGTGCGTATGGGTTGTGAAGCCGACGACATCGACGTCGACACTGCATTCAACGACCTCGGCGTGGGATCGCGCGATGCGGTCGTCATGTCGGGCGAACTGTCCGAACTCGCGGGTCGACAGATCTCGCCCGTCGATTTCTGGGAGCATCCGACAATCGCCACGCTGGCAGCTTTCGTCGCCAATCCCGAAGCAGCACAAGCGAACACCGTCGACCTGCCACACTCACAGCCCACCGACGACGCCATCGCCGTCATCGGCATCGGCTGTCGGTTTCCCGGCGATGTCTTCGGTCCGGAGAAATACTGGGATTTCCTGTTCGACCACGGCAACGGTGTCAGCACCGTCCCCGAGGGACGATGGACACAGTTCGACGACGGCCGCAACGAGACGGCCAACGCTCTGCGGCGCACCACGCGGTGGGGCGGCTACCTGTCCGAGGTCGACGCCTTCGACGCCGAGTACTTCGACATCTCACCCAGCGAGGCCGACAAGATGGACCCGCAGCAGCGTCTGCTGCTCGAGGTCACCCAGGAGGCGCTCGACCACGCCGGCATCCCTGCCGGCGCGTTGCGTCACTCGCAGACCGGTGTTTTCGCGGGTTCGTGTGCCGGTGAATACGGTGCGTTGGCGACGAGCGACCTGAGTCAGGTCGACGCGTGGTCGGGGACCGGTGGAGCGTCGTCGATCATCTCCAACCGCCTGTCGTACCACTACGACCTCCGCGGTCCGTCGGTCACCATCGACACCGCATGCTCGTCGTCGCTCGTGGCCATCCATCTCGCATGCCAGAGTCTGCGTTCGGGCGAATCGACACTCGCGCTGGCCGCTGGCGTCAATGTGATGCTGTCGCCCGCGATCACCCGCAGCTTCGATACCGCGGAGGCGATGTCGCAGAGCGGACAGTGCCACTCGTTCGACGCAGCCGCCGACGGTTATGTGCGCGGTGAGGGTGCGGGCGTCGTGGTGCTGAAAGGGCTGTCCGACGCGATTCGCGACGGCGACAACGTGATCGCCGTCGTGCGCGGTTCTGCAGTCAATCAGGACGGCCATTCCAACGGTCTGATGGCGCCCAACCCATCGGCGCAGATGGCCGTGTTGCGCGGTGCGTACGCAGCCGCGGGCCTCACCACCCGCGACGTCGACTATGTCGAAACCCACGGCACCGGAACACTTCTAGGCGATCCCATCGAAGCACGGGCACTGGGTACCGTTCTCGGACGCGGCCGCAGCTCCGACGATCCGCTCCTCATCGGTGCGGTCAAGTCGAACATCGGTCACCTCGAGGCCGCGGCCGGTGTTGCCGGCTTCATCAAGGCTGTCCTGGCCGTCGACCGTGGCAACATCCCGGCGAATCTCGGTTTCTCCCAACCGAACCCGCACATCAACATGGACAACCTGCGCCTACGGGTCGTTGCCGAGCACACCGTGTGGCCCGAACGCGATCGGCCTCGACGCGCCGGGGTGTCCTCGTTCGGCTTCGGCGGCACCAACGCACACGTCGTGCTCGAACAGGCCCCGCCCGCGCATGCGACTGCCGATATGAACTCTGGGGCTACGAACTCTGGGGCAAGCACCGCTGCGGTGACGACACTCACCGTGACGGCGAAGACCGCCGATCGAGTGCGCGCACAGGCTGGCGCGCTGGCCGACTGGCTCGACGGTGCCGGTGCCGACGTCTCACTGGCCGACGTCGCCCACACCCTCGATCACCACCGCACGCGACACTCCGCGTTCGCCACGGTGGCCGCGCGCGACAACCAGCAGGCTGTCGTGGGTCTGCGCGCTCTCGCGGCGGGCGACACAGCACCGGGGCTCGTCGATGTTCACGGTGGACGCTGCAGACCCGGCACGGTCTTCGTGTACTCGGGGCAGGGATCGCAGTGGGCGGGTATGGCGCGCACACTGCTCGATTCGGAACCCGAGTTCGCGGCGGCCCTCGCCGACATCGAACCGGACTTCGTCGCACAGGTCGGCTTCTCGCTGGTCGACGTCGTCCGCGCAGGTGAACCGGTTGTCGGTATCAGCCGCATCCAGCCTGTCCTCACCGGTCTGCAGTTGGCACTCACCCGACTGTGGCGCTCGTACGGCGTCATCCCCGACGCCGTCATCGGACATTCGATGGGGGAGGTCGCGGCGGCCGTCGTGTCCGGTGCGCTGTCCGTAGCCGATGGTCTCAAGGTGATCGCAACCCGTTCGCGACTGATGTCCGCGCTGTCGGGCCAGGGCGCGATGGCCCTCGTAGAACTCGACGCCGACGCCGCGACAGCACTGGTGAACACATATCCGGACGTGACCGTCGCGGTGCACGCGTCGCCGCGACAGACGGTGATCGCCGGCCCACCCGACCAGGTCAACGCCGCGGTAGCCAAGGTTGCCGCAAGCGACAAGCTCGCCCGCCGCATCGAGGTCGACGTCGCCTCCCACCATCCGATCATCGACCCGGTTCTGCCGGATCTCCGCACCGAGTTGGCCGATCTCGCCCCGCGTCGACCAACCATTCCGCTGATCACCACAACCCTTGCCGAGGGCGAACCGCGGTTCGACGCAGACTACTGGTGCTCGAATCTCCGCAATCCGGTGCGGTTTTCGCAGGCGATCAGCGACGCAGGCGACACGCACGGCGTGTTCATCGAGGTCAGCCCGCACCCGATACTCACCTACGCGATCGACGACACACTCGCCGACGTTCATCACCACTCCGTCGCGACGTTGCTGCGCAACCAGGACGATGCCCTGACCTTCCACACCAACCTGAACGCGGCGCAGACCACGACGCCTCCGACGAGTTCGCACGGCGCCGAGCCGCATGTGCAGCTGCCTGCCACTGTCTGGCAGCACACGTCGCACTGGATCGAACTGCCCGAACGTACAACGGCGGCTGCGGTGGTGCCGACGAACGGCACACTGCTCGGCGAGCGTATCGACGTCGCCGACACCGCGGGCACGCATCTCTGGCGGGCAGATCTCACCGCGCACACCAAGCCGTATCCGGGTTCACACGAACTCAACGGTCTCGAGGTGGTGCCGGTCTCGGTACTGCTCGCCACCCTGGTCGACGCCGCTCGCAGCGTCGGCATCGAGCACATCGGCGAGGTTCGATTCCACTATCCGATCGCTCTCGACCGCCCCCGACTCGTCCAGGTCGTGGCCGCCGGCGACGTCGTGTCGATCTCGTCGCGCTCGGCGTCCGACACGTCGACGTGGGTGCGACACGCGACGGCCCGCGCGGTCGTCGAACCACCCGCGACACAGACATCCGAACTCAATGGCCTCGCGCCGATCACCGCCGCGCAGGGTCGTTCTACGGCGGAGTTCCTGCGCGAGTGGGGTGTGACAGGCCAACCCTTCGAGTGGACCTTCTCGGGTCTGCACGGATCGGCGGAGCGGTTGTCGGCCGAAGTCGACCTACCCGAGCCTTCCGTGGCCGCCGTACTCGACGCGGCCGCGCACCTCGCGCGCCTCGTCGACGACTCGAATCGTGACCTCATGGTGCCGTCCGCGACCGAGTTCGTCTGGCTGGCAGACGATGTCACCGATCCGAGCGCGACGATCGACATCCGACGAAACCGCACCGTGGAGGACGGGCTGGTCGTCGACGTCACCGCGACCGGCCCAGACGGCCCGCTTCTCGACATTCGCGGACTGCGGTTCGCGGCCGTCGACGGAACCGACGCGCCGACTCCCGATCTGCCGCCAGAATCGATGACACACGTACTCGAGTGGCAACCGATGGAGTTCGACGCCGATCGCGCTGCGACACCGAGCGGCTCGGTCGCGGTCGTCGGAGAGGGCAACGCGGTCGCAGCAGCCCTGCGCACCGCGGGCGTCGACGTCGTCGACGATGCGTCGACAGCACGCCATGTCGTCTACGTCGGCGGAGCATCGACGGGTGATCACGCCGCGGACGCGGTGCGTATGGGTTCGGAGGTCACCGACTGGGTGCGACGTCTCACTCAACGTGATAGCGCCACGACACTGTGGCTCGTGACCCGCGGTGTTCGCACACCAACCGCGGCAGGGGATCTCGCCCAGAGCGCGCTCTGGGGACTCGCGACAGTGATCGCCGAGGAGCAACCCGATATCTGGGGCGGGCTGATCGACCTACCGGCGGACGCAGACCTCACCGCCAACGCGTCGTCGCTCGCCGCGGCGATGGTCACACCGTTCAAGGCGATCAGATCGCTCATCGACGAGCAATTGTCCGTTCCCACAACGGTTCTGCTCGAGTCGGTTCTGCTCGAGTCTGGGCCCGTCCGGGAAGCGCTGCGGTGTCGTGCTGACGCCTCGTACCTCATCACCGGGGGCCTGGGTGCACTTGGTCTGGTGATCGCCGACTGGCTCGCCGGGCGTGGGGCACGGCGGATCATCCTCGCCGGTCGTAACGGACTACCACCCCGGCGGACGTGGGACGACGAGAACGTCGACTCGTCCACGCGCACACGCATCGACGGTGTTCGTGCACTGGAGGCACGGGGCGTCGCAGTGGAGCCCGTGGCACTGGACGTCGCCGACGCCTCGGCGCTGCGTGCCTTCCTCGAGCGCCGCGACGACGCGGGTGCTCCGCAGGTACGCGGCGTGATCCACGCTGCGGGTGTCACGGTGAACCGACTCCTCACAGATACCGACGCCGAAACGCTCCACACCGTCATGCGGCCCAAAATCGCGGGCGCACAAGCTCTGTCGGAGGTCTTCGAGGCTTCCGAACTGGACTTCTGCCATCTCACCGGAAGTGCGGGCGCCCTGTTCGGTATTCCGGGACAAGGCGGCTATGCCGCGGCGAATGCCTATCTCGACGCCTTCGCACGCTTCGCCAACCCATCACATGGGCGCACCCTCAGCATCGACTGGGTGGCGTGGGAGGGCCTCGGCTTCGCCGCCGATGCCGACCTCGTCGTCGCCGAGCTCGAACGCGTCGGGTCGCGTCCCGTCCGGGTCGGCGAGGCACTCGCGGCGTGGGAGTACATCGACCGATTCGACGTCGCGCAAGCCGTCGTCCTTCCGCGCGCTGACGCGTCGGTGTCGTACACCGCCGACGAGATCGACACGCACGCATGGGATCGGATGGACCGCGCCGAGATGTTGAGCACCCTGGAGAACGGATTGCGCGCGATTCTCGCCCACGAGCTACGACTTCCCGAGGCCGACCTCGAATCCGATGTTCCGTTCGCCGAGTTGGGTCTCAACTCGGTGATGGCGATGTCGATCCGCCGCGACGCGGAGAAGCTCGCCGGGATCGAACTCTCGGCCACGATGCTGTGGAACCATCCGACCGTTGCGGCGCTCGCCGCCCACCTCGCCGACAAGATCGCTCCGCAGGAGTCCGACGATGTCGACGACGAGTTCGACACCGAGTCCGACGGGCTGCTCGACAGCCTGTTCGACGACGTCGAGTCCTCACCGCTCGGAGCGGAGCCGGGGCTCTGATGGCGGCACACGACTTCGACGACAACAGCCTTCGGGAGTGGATGGTCGATCACCTCGTGGCCATGACCGGTTGTGCGCGCCACGAGGTCGACCCCGAGGCATCGATGGCCGATCTCGGTGTGGGATCGCGTGATTCGGTTGTTCTCTCGGGCGAACTCTCCGAACTCCTGCGGCGTCACGTCTCGCCGGTCGAGTTCTGGGAGCACCCGACGATCAACTCGCTCGTCCACTACCTGTTGCACGACGAGCCCATCGACGTCAGCGACCACACGGTGAGCGCAGACACGCTCGACGACCCGATCGCGGTGGTCGGCATGAGCTGTCGCTTACCCGGTGGCGTGCACGGCACTGCGCAGTTCTGGGACTTTCTCTCAACGGGCGGCGATGCTGTCGGTACGGTTCCCGCCGAACGCTGGGAACGCTTCGACGACGGCACCCCCGAAGTGCGCGGGGCTTTGGAGTCGACGACGCGGCACGGCGCCTTCCTCGACGACATCGCCGGATTCGACGCCGACTTCTTCGAGATCACCGCGCGCGAAGCCGCAAAGATGGACCCTCAGCAACGCCTGCTTCTCGAAACCGCCTGGGAGGCATTGGAGAATGCCGGAATCGCTCCGGGGACGCTGAAGCGGTCGCCGACGGGCGTCTTCGTCGGTGCGTGCGTCAGTGAGTACGGTTTCCTGGCCTCCACCGATCTTCCAGGCGTCGACGCGTGGAACAACCTCGGCGGAGCGCTGAGCATCATCGCCAATCGCCTGTCCTACTTCCTCGACCTGCGCGGGCCGTCGATGACCATCGACACGGCCTGCTCGTCGTCGCTGGTGGCGATCCACCTCGCATGTCAGAGCCTGCGTCTGCAGGATTGCAACGTCGCGCTGGCCGCGGGGGTCAATCTGCTTCTGTCGCCTGCGGTCTTCCACGGCTTCGATCAATCTGCCGCACTGTCGACCTCGGGTGCCTGCCACTCGTTCGACGCGGACGCCGACGGTTTCGTCCGCGGCGAGGGCGCGGGCGTGGTGGTACTCAAGCGCCTCGGCGACGCGCTCCGCGACGGTGATCGGGTACTCGCGGTCGTGCGCGGCTCCGCGGTCAACCAGGACGGACATTCCAACGGCCTGTTCGCGCCCAATCCCGCCGCCCAGATGGAGGTGCTACGCGCTGCGTACGCGAACGCCGGTATCGCGGCCCACGACGTCGACTTCGTCGAGACACACGGCACCGGAACACTTCTCGGCGATCCGATCGAAGCGCGTGCTCTCGGTACCGTTCTCGGGCGCGGCAGGCAGGCAGACAAACCACTCCTTCTCGGAGCGGTGAAGTCGAACCTCGGGCACCTCGAGGCCGCCGCAGGTGTCGCAGGATTCATCAAAACCGTGCTCGCGGTGCAACGCGGGACGATCCCGGCCAACCTCCACTATCGAAACCCCAACCCGCACATCCCGTTCGAGCAACTACGACTGCGGGTGGTCGATTCGGCGACCGCCTGGCCGACCACTGAGGGTCCGCGCCGGGCGGGAGTGTCGTCGTTCGGTTTCGGCGGCACCAACGCTCATGTCGTCCTCGAACAGGCACCGTCGGTACGTCGAGCAGCTGCAGCCGACGACGATCCTGTACAAGCCGTTGCGACACTTGTCATCTCGGGTAAGAGCCCCGCGCGGGTCTCGGCCCAGGCCGCTGCGATCGCCGAATGGATGGATTCCGACGGCGCGGGCGTTCCGCTCCCCGATATCGCCCACACGCTCAATCACCACCGGGCAGCACTACCGGTCTTCGGGTCGGTCACCGCCCGCGATCGTGCCGGGGCCATCGCAGGCCTGGTCGCTCTCGCGGCAGGGGAGAGCGCAGAAGGCGTCCGATTGCCCGCAAACGCTTCACCAGGACCGGGCACCGTCTTCGTTTACTCCGGTCAGGGATCGCAGTGGGTCTCGATGGCCGCTGCTCTGCTCACCGACGAACCGGCGTTCGCCGCGGCAATCGACGAACTCGACGATGATTTCGTCGCGGATGTGGGATTCTCCCTGCGCGATGTCATCAGCGAGCAGAAGGATCTGCACGGCGACGCCGAGGTGCAGCCAGTCCTGCTGGGCATCCAACTGGCGCTGACGAAACTGTGGGGCAGCTACGGGGTTCATCCCGACGCAGTCATCGGTCAGTCGATGGGCGAGGTCACCGCCGCAGTCGTCGCCGGTGCGCTGACGCAAGCCGAAGGGCTACGCGTCATTGCCGTTCGCTCGACATTGATGGCACGACTCGGCGGCCAGGGCGCTGTCGCGCTGCTGCGCGTGGGCGCCGACGAAGTCGAAGAGCTATTGACCACCCACACCGGTGTCGAGATCTCCGGACGCCTCGCGCCGCGTCAGACCGTCGTCGCCGGCCCGGTCGACGCGGTGGACGCCGTCGTCGCGCAGGTCTCGGAGACCGGTCGCTTCGCGCGACGGGTAAATATGGAGGTCGCGTCACACACGGCCCTCATGGATCCGATACTCGACGAACTGCGTTGCGCGCTCGAAGGACTCACACCCCGACAGCCCCGCATCGACTTCTTCTCGACCGTGACACCCGGAACCACTCCCACCGCAGACGCCGACTACTGGGTGGCCAACGTCCGACAGCCGGTATCCCTTGCTGAAGCGGTCGGCGCTGCGGCTCTCGAGAACGCGACATTCGTCGAGATCAGCCCGCATCCGATGCTGACCCAGGCGGTCGCCGAGACACTGGAGAATACCGACGCCCTACACAACGTGATCGGCACGCTGATCCGCGATGGTGACGACACCGTGTCGTTCCACACCGCGGTGAGCGCCGCGGCCACCACGAGGCCGCCAAGTACCCCGCATCCGCCGGAGCCACATCCGGTGTTGCCCGCAACGCCGTGGCAGCACGTCGAGTACTGGATGCCGACCCCGCAGCGGCACGCCGAGCAGGTGGCAACCTCGGCCCCGACAGGACCGGTCGACACCGCGATCCCGGCACAGTGGTGGCACGAACTCACGTGGCCGGAGCGACCCCTGACCCGGCAAACCCCAGACGCCTCATCTTCCGACGCCTCTACTGAGCGCTGGGTCGTGGTCGGGCGCGACGTCGGTGCTGCCCTCGCGGCGCGTCTCGGCGCCGACTCGGTGCGCATCGTCGACGAGAACGAGGTCGCGACGCTGACCGCTGCCGACGACCTGGCCGACGTCGACCGCGTGCTCTACGCACCCGCACCGCTGACGACAGACGAAATCTTCGGCGCCGCAGCGGGTTACCGCATCTTCGGCGTCTCCCGGTCGCTCGTCTCGGCACTGCACGGACTCGACTCACCGCCGCGACTTCACTTCCTGACGCGCAACGCGCAGCCGATCTCCGAAGGCGATCGCGCCGCCGCCGCTCAGGCTGTGCTGTGGGGTCTCGGACGGTCGCTGGCACTCGAGCATCCCGAGTTCTGGGGATCGGTCGTCGACATCGACGAATCGGTACCGCCCACGCTCGCAGCGGGCTACCTCATCGCCGAGACCACCGAGGCCGCGGTCGACGACCGCGAGGATCAGGTGGTGTATCGCGCCGGAATCCGCCGCGTGCCGCGACTCACGCGCGCCGCAGCGTTGCCGCTCCCGGATGACGACCGCCTGGCGTCCGAGGGCGCTCACCTCGTTGTCGGTGCCACCGGCAATATCGGACCACACCTGATCCGACAGTTGGCATCGATGGGTGCGGGCACTGTCGTGGCGGTGTCGCGCAATCCGGGCGACCGCCTCGACGGAGTGATCACCGAACTCGCGGCGCAGGGCACCACCGTGATTCCGATAGCGGCCGACGCCACCGATCGCGACGACATGGCAGCGCTGTTCGCACGCTTCGGCGCAGAGCTTCCGCGGCTCGACGGGGTGTACCTCGCCGCATTCGGCGGTGGCCCGGTGACGCTGACCGACATGTCCGACGACGACGTCTCCGCCATGTTCCGGCCCAAGCTCGACGCGCTCGCGGTGCTGCATAACATGACGGTGAGCACCGGTGTGGATCGTTTCGTCGTCTTCTCGTCCATCTCGGGCCTCACCGGATCGCGGTGGTTGTCGCATTACGCCGCGACCACCACCTTCCTCGACGCCTTTGCGCACGCCCGTCGTGCGGCCGGTCTTGCTGCGACGACCATCAATTGGGGGCTGTGGCAGTCGCTCGACGAGGTCCAGGACGAGATCGAACGTCAGGTGACGCGCGGCTCCGGTCTGCTCCCGATGGACGATCCGACCGCGATTCGTGCGCTGGTGTCTGCGACCGCTCCCGGCGCGCCGGTGCGCTCGACGGTGGTCGCGGCCGACTGGCCGACCCTTGCCGCGGCCTACCGCACCCGTGCGGTACTGCGCATCGTCGACGATCTCGTCGACGAGCCAGAGCTGCCGAGTTCCGACGGGCCGACCGAGTTGCGCGAGGCGCTCGCGGGTGCCGAACCGTCGCAGCGAAGGGAACTGCTCAGCGACCACGTCGCAGCACTGGTCGCCAAGGTGATGGGGTTGTCGTCGCCTCAAGAACTCGACGCCACCACCGGGTTCTTCCAGTTCGGGATGGACTCGTTGATGACGGTAACACTCCAGCGCGCGCTGAGTGAATCGCTCGGCGAGCAATTGCCCACGTCTGTGGTGTTCGACTATCCGACAGTCGAAGCACTGACCGGGTACCTCGCGTCGACGCTGCCCGAGATGGTCGACGCGACCGACGAAGCACCCGACGACTCCTTCGACGAACTCTCCGAAGACGAACTGTTGAAAGCACTTTCCGAAAGGCTGGGCTGAGCACCGATGACTCCCGAGGCCACCGATCGACGGGCGATCATCACCGATGCGCTCCGCAGGATCGACGATCTGACCAAGAAACTCGCCATCGCAGAAAAGAGCGAGACCGAACCCATTGCCGTCGTCGGCATGGGCTGTCGACTTCCCGGTGAAGTGAACAACCCGGACGACTACTGGGACTTGCTCACCGAAGGCCGCAGCGGCGTGGTCCGTGTTCCCGCCAACCGTTGGGACGCAGACCAATTCGCTACCGACGATCACACCGTGCCCGGCACGATCGTCACCAACCAGGGCGGCTTCCTCACGCACTGGGATCCGGACCAGTTCGACGCCGAGTTCTTCGGACTGACGCCCCGCGAAGCCGTCGGCATGGACCCGCAACAACGACTCCTCATGGAAGTTGCGTGGGAAGCAATCGAAGACGCCGGCCTGACGCCGAAAGCATTGCGCGGCACACAAACCGGTGTCTTCGTCGGCATGACGACCAACGACTACACACTGTCATTCGCGGGCAAGCTGGCACCGGCAGATCTCGATCCCTACATCCCGTTCGGCAACGCCGCCAACTTCGCGGCCGGACGCCTGTCGTACTTCTTGGGACTGAACGGACCCGCTGTCGTCACCGACACGGCCTGCTCGTCGTCGTTGGTCGCCATCCACCTCGCGTGCCAGAGCTTGCGGCGGCGCGAGGCCGACGCCGCGCTCGCCGCGGGCGTCAATCTCAACCTCTCCCCGGAGAACAGCATCGCCTGCTCGCGCTGGGGCATGCTCGCACCAGACGGCACATGCAAGACCTTCGACGCCGATGCCAACGGATACGTGCGTAGCGAGGGCTGCGGTGTGGTCGTGCTCAAGCGACTCGAGGACGCGACCCGCGACGGCGACAGGGTGCTCGCCGTCATTCGTGGTACGGGCGTCAACCAGGATGGCGCGAGCAGCGGGCAGACCGTTCCCAACGGTCCGGCGCAGCAAGCTCTGATGCGACGAGTGCTCGCCGCATCGCGACTCGAGCCCGCCGACATCGACTACGTCGAGGCGCACGGAACCGGCACACCGCTCGGCGACCCGATCGAACTCGACGCGCTCTACAACGTCTTCGGAGACCGTAAGGACTCGTCGCCGCTGATCATCGGATCGGTGAAGACCAACCTCGGACACCTCGAATCCGCCTCGGGTGTCGCAGGTTTCATCAAGACCGTGTTGGCCGTCGGCAAAGCGCACATCCCACGACAACTTCACTTCTCGAGCCTGAACCCCCATGCGTGTGCCGGCGCGTCGACCTTCACCGTCGCGGCCGAGCCCGTCGATTGGCCCGAGACGGATCACCCGCGCCGCGCGGGTGTGTCGTCCTTCGGGGTCAGCGGGACGAACGCGCACATCGTCGTCGAGCAGGCACCGCAGGTCGCAGGCGAAACGGCACTCACCCCCGAACCACTGGTCAGCACGCTCGTGGTTGCAGGCAAGACCGCGGAGCGCGTCGCGTCGACCGCTGCCGTACTTGCCGAGTGGCTTGCCGGCGCCGGGGCTGACACCCCGCTGTCAGCGGTGGCTGACACCCTGGCCAACCACCGAGCAACCTTCCCGGTCTTCGCGACGGTCACCGCGGCCGACCACACCAACGCCGTCGCGGGCCTGCGCGCGGTCGCGGGCGGGTACAAGTCACCGGGTGTTGTCGGCGTCCGCGACGCCGTGCGCACGCCCGGCACCGTGTTCGTCTACTCCGGACAGGGTTCCCAGTGGGCGGGTATGGGCAAGCGCCTTCTCGAACACGAGCCGGCCTTCGCCGCCGCAGTCGACGAGCTGGAGCCGGATTTCGTTGCACACGCCGGCTTCTCACTCCGCGAGACGATCGCGGCGGGTGAGTCGGTCACGGGTATCGACCGCATCCAGCCGGCACTCGTCGGTATCCATTTGGCACTCACCGCGCTCTGGCGCGCCAAAGGCGTCGAGCCCGCCGCGGTGATCGGCCACTCGATGGGCGAGGTCACCGCGGCAGTCGTGTCGGGAGCGTTGAGCGTCGGTGACGGACTCAAGGTGATCTCGACACGCTCCCGGCTGATGTCGGCGCTGTCGGGTCAGGGTGCGATGGCGCTGCTCGGACTCGACGCCCGGGCTGCCGAAGACCTCATCGCCGACTTCGACGACCTGACCGTAGCGGTGTATGCGGCGCCGGGGCAGACCGTCATCGCCGGCCCACCCGAACAGGTCGACGCCGCGATCGCCCGTGTCGCAGCCACCGACCGACTCGCGCGCCGAGTCGAGGTCGACGTCGCGTCGCATCACCCGATCATCGATCCGATCCTTCCTGACCTGCGCGTGGCACTCGCCGACATCTCGCCTCGCACGCCGACGATTCCGCTGCTCTCGACGGCGGATCCCTCCGGCGCGGTATCGCCACGGATGGACGCCGACTACTGGTGTGCCAACCTGCGCAATCCGGTGCGCTTCGATCCCGTGGTCGCCGCAGCCGGTGCACAGTACGGGACCTTTGTGGAAGTCAGCCCTCATCCCGTGCTGACGTACGCGCTCGACGACATCCTCCGCGCGGGCAAGAACAACGTCCTCGGCACGCTCTACCGCGACACCGACGATCTGGTCACGTTCGCCACGAGTCTCGCAGCGGTTCGCACCACCACACCGCCGTCTGTGCCCGCGGCCGGGCCGTTCGTTCGGCTGCCGCACACTCCGTGGCATCACTCGCGCTACTGGGTTCAGGTGCCCGAGACGGACGGAGCTGTCGCTCGCGCCGCATTGTCGAGTACCGAGGCACCGTCGGGTCCTGCCGGGCGGAATAGTGGCGGTGAAACCGAAAACGTCGGTGCCGGTGAGGTTTTCGACGACTGGTTCATGACACTCGCGTGGCGTGAACGTGCGCTGGACACCCTCGCCGACACCGATCAGAACTGGGTTGTCGTCTCCGACGATTCGTCGGCAGCTGACCTCGCCGCTCTCCTCGACGCAGGCACGGTCGTGGCACCCGATGCGTTGACCCCGGCGGCGCTCTCGCCCGCGACGCACGTGCTCTTCGCACCGCGACCAGTCGTCGCGGATTCAGCTCGCGCCGCACGTCGCATCTTCGGCGAGGCACGACGTACCGCCGCCGCGCTCGCTGCCGCCAACACCCCGCTACGTATGTACATCCTCACCCGCAATGCGGCTCCGGTCGCCGAAGGTGAGGCCGCAGATCCGGCGCAGGCCGTGCTGTGGGGATTCGGTCGCACGCTGGCGCTCGAACGGCCTGAACTCTTCGGCGGACTGCTGGATATCGATGCGACGGTGCCCGCAGAACTCGTCGCCCGTCATGTGGCGACGAATGCCGCCGCGAACGACGGCGAGGATCAGGTCGTCTACCGCGCGGGGCAGCGACTGGTGCCGCGGCTCGCACGCACCGACGTTCCCACCGGTATCACGCAACTGCCTGCAGACCGCACACAGCTGGTCGTCGGCGCCACCGGCAACGTCGGCCCCGATCTGGTGCGGCAACTCGCCGCACTCGGCGCCACAACCGTTGTCGCAGTGTCGCGCCGGGGAGGCTCTGCGCTGTCCGAGCTGACCGACGAACTCGCTGAACGTGGGACGACGCTCGTCTCGCACGCCGCGGATGCCGCCGATCCCGTTGCGATGGCCGAATTGTTCGCGCGCTTCGGCACCGATCTACCGCCGCTCGACGGCGTGTACGTCGCGGCCCTCGCCGGCGGGGCAGGCGAGTTGATCGACATGTCCGACGACGACGCGGCCGCCATGTTCCGGCCCAAGATCGATGCAGTGGACGTGCTGCACCGTCTGACGGTGAGCACGCCGGTCAATCGCTTCGTACTCTTCTCCTCGATCACGGGCCTGTTCGGTTCACGCTGGCTGGGGCACTACACCGCGGCGAACGCCTATGCCGACGCACTGGCGTACGCACGACACGCGATGGGTCTGGCGGCCACGGTCATCGACTGGGGCCTGTGGAAGTCGTGGGCCGACGCACAGCCCGAGACGGCGTCCGCAGGTCTCACACCGATGCCCAACGACGTCGCCATCGGCACACTCGGTCGCCTCCTCGACCCCTCCGCCGGTGTGCGCCCGATCGTCCTCGCCGCCGACTGGGAGCGGCTCGCCGAGTCGTATCGGATGCGTACTTCTTTCAAGGTCGTCGACGAGTTGCTGGGGGCCGACGAGGCCGCCGACCTCGCGGCGCTGCCTTCCGCGCGTCCGGGCACCGTGTTGGGGGAGTCCATCGACGGGGATACCAACGGGGCCGCTGCCATCTTCCAGGCACGCCTGGATCCCGACGATCTGCCCTACCCGGGTTCGCATCTCGTTCAAGGTGTGCAGGTCGTCCCGGCGTCGGTCCTCATCGCGACCGTCGCCGCAGCGGCACGCGAGAGTGGCGCGGCAGGAGTCGGTGATGTGCGGTTCCAGTACCCGGTCGTCGCCGACCGCCCGCGGGTCGTTCGGGTGCGAATCGGCACCGACGGCACCGTGACGGTGGCATCGACGACGTCTCCGAATGCCGCGGCCGACAGGTGGGTCACCCACGTCACCGCCACCACAATCGACACCCCGGTCGACCTGACGCCCGGCGCACTCACCGATCCGGCACCGTCAGGGTTCGACGCGGCGCAGGCCGAAGGACTTCAGGAACGCTGGGGAATCGACGGGCGTCCGTATCCCTGGTCGGTCGGTGACCACTCGGCAACCCCGGGCACCCTGACCGCCGAGGTCGGGACCACGTCCCTCGACTCCGCGGGGCAATCTGCGATCGCTTTCGTCGATGCGGCAATACATCTCGCGCGACTCCTCGACAGTTCACACGACGGCTTGATGTTCCCGTCGTCGGTCGACTCGGTCGCACTCGACGTCGAGTCCGCTGCGTCGGCTGGGCACGTCGAGCTGCGCCACCGTGCCGGTGACGCCGATGGTTTCAGCACCGACGTCGTCGTCAGCGCACCCGACGGCACCGTCACCGTTGCACTGCGCGGACTGAGGTTCGCCGGGGCAGCCGCGCCTGCACCCGACACCGCCGAGGCCCTGGTGCCCGCTGTCGACGCACCGGTCTGGGCGGAGCTCACCGAGGACGAGACCCGAGCGCAACTGCGAGATCGCCTGCGCGCCATACTCGCTCGCGAAATCGGCATGCCGACGGACGCACTGCGCATCGATCAACCGTTCCCCGAACTCGGCCTGGACTCGATGATGGCGATGACCGTGCTTCGCGACGCACGACAGCTCGTCGGCATGGATCTATCGGCGACGATGCTCTGGAACCACCCAACGGTCGAGGCAATGAGCGACCTCCTCACCGACCTGCTCGAGCCCGCACGACGCTCCGCAGCAACCGAACCCGAGCCGGACGACTCAGACGTCGACAGCGTGCTCGACAGCCTGTTCGACAGCGTGGAATCGCTGTCCGACGATCCCCTTGCCGGCGCGGAATCCGTGTCGGCATCCAGCGAGAGTGGTGACGCATGAAGACGACCTACAACCGTGTCGCGGCCATGAACCCCACCCAGCGCGGCGCGCTGGTGGAGCAGTTCGACAAGGCGGCCCGCATCTCTGGCGCCGAGCCCATCGCTGTCGTCGGAATCGGCTGCCGCCTTCCCGGCGACGTCCACGGTCCTGACGATTTCTGGAAGCTGCTGACCGAGGGTCGCGACGCGATCGTCGAGGTGCCCGCCGACCGCTGGGATGCCGACGAGTACTACGACCCCGACCCGAGTGTGCCCGGCCGAATGCCTTCGAAGTGGGGCGGGTTCCTCTCCGACATAGGCGGATTCGACGCTGACTACTTCGGCATCACCCCGCGCGAGGCCGAGGCGATGGACCCGCAGCAGCGTGTGCTCCTCGAGGTCGCGTGGGAAGCTCTGCAGAACGCGGGGTACTCGCCGGAAACGGTCAACGGTGTGCGCGCCAATGTGATGATGGGCGTCTATTACAACGAGTATCAGGCCAAGTCCGCCGGTAATCAGGACGCGATCGACGCCTACTCCGCGACCGGAAACGCGCACAGCGTGACTGTCGGTCGAGTCGCCTACCTCCTGGGTCTGCGTGGCCCCGCCGTCGCCGTCGACACTGCGTGCTCGTCGTCGTTGGTCTCGCTGCACCTGGCCTGCCAGAGCCTGCGCTCGCGCGAGACCGACCTCGGACTCGCAGGCGGCGTCAATCTCATCCAACAGCCCGAAACCCAGTTGGCACTTGGCAAGTGGGGAATGCTTTCGCCACGCGGCCGGTGCAATGCATTCGATGTCGCGGCCGACGGCTTCGTCCGTGGCGAGGGCGCGGGCGTCGTGGTGCTCAAGCGTCTCACCGACGCCGTGCGTGACGGCGACCGTGTCTTCGCGGTGATCCGTGGCTCCGCGACCAACCAGGACGGCCGGTCCAACGGGCTCACCGCACCGAATGCGCCCGCGCAGAAGGAGGTCATCGCACGCGCCTTGGCATCCGGCGATGTGCAGGCGTCGTCGGTCAATTTCATCGAAACCCACGGCACCGGAACAGCACTCGGCGACCCGATCGAGTTCGATGCCCTCGCCGCCGTCTACGGCAAGGGCAGCGCGCCGCTGGCTCTCGGCGCCGTGAAGTCCAACTTCGGACATCTCGAGGCCGCCGCGGGTATCGCGGGCTTCATCAAAGCGGTGCTGTCGGTCCACCACGCTCAGATCCCGCCGAATCTGCACTTCACACAATGGAATCCGGCCATCGACACGAAGGGCACACGATTCGTCGTGCCCACCGAGGCATCGCCGTGGCCGGTCGCCGACGCTCCGCGTCGTGCGGGGGTCTCGTCGTTTGGTCTCGGTGGTACCAACGCGCACATCGTGATCGAGCAGGGCCCCGAGCCCGTACGGTCGACGAGTTCGGAATCGACGGCCACCCCGGAGGCTGTGACGTTGTTCGTCACCGGCAAGACGGCCGACCGGGCGGAGACGTGGGCGCAGATCCTCGCCGACTGGCTCGAGAGCGATCCGGCCGTGTCGTTGGTCGACGTCGCCCACACGCTCGACCGCCAGCGCGGCCGCACCGACCTCGTCGGCAGTGTCTCTGCGCGCACCAGAACCGAAGCCGTCGCGGGTCTCCGCGCGCTGGCCGAGCGGTCACCGGCAGCGGGAGTCGTCGCACCGATCAAGCGGGCACGTGGCACCGGCACCGTCTTCTGCTACTCGGGACAGGGTGCGCAGTGGGCAGGCATGGGCCGACGCCTCCTCGCAGAAGAGCCTGCTTTCGCCGCGGCGATCGACGAGATCGAGCCGGATTTCGTTGCACAGGTGGGCTTTTCGCTGCGCGACACGCTCACCTCCGGCGACGCTGTCGTCGGAATCGACCGAATCCAGCCGGTTCTCGTCGGCGTGCAGTTGGCACTCACAGCACTGTGGCGCTCACGCGGTGTCGAGCCGGATGCGGTGATCGGCCACTCCATGGGCGAGGTCGCCGCCGCGATCGTCTCCGGGGGACTCAGCCGCGCCGATGGTCTCAAGGTCATCGCGACCCGCTCGAAGCTGATGGCAGTGCACCTCTCCGGCCAGGGCGCGATGGCATTGCTCGAAGCCGACGCCACCACCACCGAGGCCCTTCTACGCAACTACGACGACGTGTCGCTCGCGGTCTACGCTTCACCACGGCAAAGCGTCGTCGCAGGCCCGCCCGAGCAGATCGAGAAGGTCATCGCCGAGGTGCAGGGCCGCAACCTCTTGGCGCGACGCGTCGAGGTCGATGTCGCCTCGCACCACCGAACCGTCGACCCGATTCTCGTCGATCTGCGGTCGGCGCTGACCGATCTCACACCGACGACGCCGCGCATCCCGCTGCTGACCACGGTGGCCCGCGAGGGCGAGTCGACCGTGCTCGACGCCGACTACTGGGCACGTAACCTGCGCAATCCCGTGCGCTTCTCACAGGCGGTGACCCGGGCCGCAGAGTCGTACTCGACGTTCATCGAGATGAGCCCGCACCCGCTGCTCACCCACGCGATAGGCGACGCACTCTCGGTCGCGCGGCCGCGTGGCGATGTCGCGGTGTTCGGCAGCATCGTCCGCAACGAGGACGAGACCCTGGTCTTCCACGCGAATCTGGCAGCGGTGCAGGCGGGGTCGGAGACGACACAGCGAGTTGACGGTTCACTGGTCGACCTTCCGCCCAACCGCTGGCATCACACCCGCTACTGGATGGCGACCGCACCGTCGACGTCGAGTGCGGGCGCACACCCGTTCCTCGGTACCCACGTCGAACTCCCCGCTGCCGCAGGCCATCTGTGGCAGAGCGAGATCGGCGTCGAGAGCACAGTGTGGCTGGCCGACCACCGTGTGCACGGGCAGGCCATCATGCCTGCTGCGGGATTCACCGAGATGGTTCTCGCCGCTGGTTCCGAAGCACTCGGAGTGCCCGCACAACAACTTCAACTCGCTCAGGTCGAGGTGGAGCAGATGCTCCCGGTCGACGAAACCATCAGGGTCACCACTCAATTGACGCCAGTCGACGGGGGAGCGGTGCGGGTCGAGGTGCATTCGCGCGACGCAGAAGGCACCTGGCGACGCCACGCCGTCGGTCGTGTCTCGCCTGCCGACGATGCCGCAGCACCCACTGTCGTGCCGGTGACCGGATCGGTGATTCCTGCCGCCGACTTCTACACCGCGCTGCGCCGCACGGGCGCTCACCACGGACAGGGTTTTGCCGCACTCACACGAATCGTTCGTGCAGAAGGGGGCGCGTCGGAATCCCAGATCGTGCTCCCGGACGAGGCGAGCGCCCACCGTGGCTTCCGTGTCCACCCGGTACTCCTCGACGCCGCGCTCCAGGGCGTCGCCGCGGCGATGCCCGCAACCGCGCTGTCAGAATCTGCCGAAGCGACATACTTGCCCGTCGCGATAGGGAGTCTGCGCGTCCTCGGCCCCGTCGGGCGAACCGCGACGTGTTCGGCGCGGGTCGTCGATGCCGAGAACGGCGTCGACAAGATCGGTGATTTCGTCCTGAGCGACGACAACGGACGCCCGTTCCTCGCCGGATCGCAGGTCTACCTACGGCGGGTGCAGAGCCACACCGTTCCACTTCCGTTGGAGCAGAAGCTGTTCGACACCCAGTGGCAACCGGCGCCGCTGCCTGCCGACGCGTCGTCTGCGATTCCCGCCGGTAGTTGGCTGGTGCTCAGCTCGTTCTCGGCCGGACAGACCGCAGACGTGCTCGCCGCTGATTTCGCGCAGACGCTCGGCGACGTCGACCACCGCCGGGTCATCGCGGCCGACATGTTCGACGACGCCGCCGTGGCTGCTGCATTCGGCGAGGCGACCGGGGATCCCACTCATCCGCCCGCAGGCGTGATCGTGATGGTCGACAAGCAGGGGTTCGACGCCAGCGCGGCGTCAGCGACGAGGGCGCGCGATCTCGTGTGGTCCGTGACGTGTGCGGTGCGCACGGTGGTCAACGGGTGGCACGGCAACGCGCCACGGCTGTGGCTGGTGTCGCGGGACGGACTCGGTGTGGACCCCCGTGAGCCCGGCGACCCGGCGGTCGGCGGCTTGAAGGGACTCGTCCGCGTGCTCGCGTACGAACATCCCGATCTGCACACCACGCTCGTCGATCTCGACGATGCGGGCGACAGCATGAACGACCTGGTACGCGAGATCGCTGCAGGAGGAGCCGAGACGGCCGGCATCGACGATATCGTCGCGTGGCGCGACGGCATTCGGTACGCCGCGCGGCTCACGCGTACGGCGCTGGGCGTCGACTCCACGTCGACGACGGTCACCTCTGACGGCGCGTACATCCTCACCGGCGGGCTCGGCGGACTCGGTCTGGTCATGGCCCAGTGGCTGGTCGCCAACGGGGCAGGCAGGGTGATACTCAACGGCCGCAGCGCCGCCGACGACGCGCAGCAGACCGCACTCGTCGAACTCCAGGCGAACAGCGAGATCGTCTACGTGCAGGGCGATATCACCGATCCCGGCGTCGCAACGGTCCTCGTCGACGCCGCGGAGGCGACCGGAAAACCACTGCGTGGTGTCATGCACTGTGCCGCTGTGATCGACGATGCGCTCCTGGGCGCACTCGCTCCGGAGAGTCTCGACCGCGTGTGGGGTCCCAAGGTGCTCGGCGCCCTCGCGCTCAACGACGCATGTGCGCATCGCGAACTCGATTGGTGGGTGGTGTTCTCGTCCGTCGCGTCGCTGCTCGGCTCGCCCGGACAGGGGGCATACGCCGCTGCGAACGCGTGGACCGACGCGCTCGTCGCGTGGCGGCGCGCTTCGGGATTGCCTGCCACGTCGATCAATTGGGGCCAGTGGGCGCAGGTCGGTGTCGCGCAGACGCTGAACATGACCGCGATCGACCCCATCACGCCCGACGAGGGCATCGAGGCACTCGAAGTCATTCTCCGTCACGATGTCGCACAGGCGGGCGTGGTGCGACTGCGCCTCGACCGCGCCTCGGCGGCCTTCCCCGAGTTGAATAAGATCGGCTACTTCGCGCCACTCGTCTCCGAACTCGACGTCGACAACTCCGACGACGGTTGGGCGGGAGTCGAAGCGCTGCGTGATCTCGACGGCGACGCGGTGCTCGACGCCGTCACCGAGCGCCTGCGTACACGCGTGGCGACGATCATGGGGTACGCCGACAACTCGGCGATCGATCCGACGAGCCCACTCACCGAGTTGGGTATGGATTCGCTCATGGCGGTGCGCATCAGAAACACGGTCCGCGGTGACTTCGGCGTCGAACCGCCGGTTGCGTTGCTCCTGCAGGGCGCGACGCCGCGAGACCTGGCCGCCGACCTCATCCGACAACTCGGACTCGCTCAGGCGGAGAAGACAGACACGACCGGTGGGCTGCGGGAACGCGCCCAACAACGCGCGGCGGCCCGTCAGCGGGCGCAGCGACGCAGGACGGGGCAGCGAGTATGACGACAGCCGCATCGAGTACGGGGACAGGCACCTTCGGGGCGCAGCCGGGAAGTGTCGGCGTCGACACAACGAACTACCCGTCGGGCGCGATTGCGATCATCGGCATGGCAGGCCGGTTTCCCGGCGCCGATTCGGTCACCGAATTCTGGCGGGCCCTCAGCGCCGATCAGGAAGGCATCGTCTCGCTCGATGAAGGTGATCTTCGCGCAGCAGGCGTCAGCGACTCCACGCTGAAGAACAGCAACTATGTGCGCAGGGCTCCCGCGATGGACGGGATCGACGAGTTCGATGCCGAGTTCTTCGGCTTCACCCCGCACGCGGCGCGCACCCTCGACCCTCAGCATCGGCTGTTCTTGCAGACCACTTGGCACGCACTCGAGGACGCCGGCTACAACCCCGCCGACATCGATGTGAACGTCGGTGTGTTCGGCACCAGCTCGGCGAGCGGTTACCTGCTTCACAACCTGATGTCGCATCTCGACCCCGCCAAGGTCATCGGCGAAGGCGCCAGCTTCGAGATGATCAATCTCTCGCTGCAGAACGACAAGGACCACCTGGCGACCCGTGTCGCGCACCAGTTCAATCTGCGCGGCCCCGCGTTCGCCGTGCAGACCGCGTGCTCGTCGTCGTTGCTCGCGGTCCATCTCGCATGCCAGTCGATTCTCAACGGCGAGTGCGAGATGGCTCTTGCCGGCGGTTCGTCGATTCGCGTACCCAATCGGGTCGGGTATTTCTACGAGCCGGGATCGATGGCATCGCCCAGCGGATACTGCCGCCCATTCGACGTCCGGGCGGACGGGACGATCTTCGGTAGCGGTGTCGGCGCGGTGCTACTCAAACCACTCGAGGACGCAGTGGCCGACGGCGACCGCATCCACGCTGTGCTCCGCGGTTCCGCGGTCAACAACGACGGCGCGACGAAGATGAACTACGCCGCACCGAACGCGGCAGGGCAGGCCGAGGTCATCGCCGAGGCCCACGCGCTCGCCGAGGTCGACGCCGCGACGATCGGTTACGTCGAAACACACGGCACCGCAACGCCACTGGGCGATCCGGTCGAAGTCGAGGGGTTGCGTCAGGCTTTCGAACTCGCCGAGGAAGATCGCACCGAACCGTGTGTCCTCGGGTCGGTGAAGTCCAATATCGGCCATCTCGAAACCGCGGCAGGCATTGCCAGCCTCATCAAAGCCGTGCTGTGTCTGGAGAACAAGGCACTGCCGGGCACGCTGCACTACACAGCACCCAATCCCGAGCTACACCTCGAGCGGGGCCCCTTCGAGGTTCGCGGCCAGCACACCAAGTGGGAATCGAGCCGCCCGCGGCGCGCGGGTGTGAGCGCCTTCGGTGTCGGCGGAACCAATGTGCACGTCGTGCTCGAGGAAGCGCCGGCATCGGCGCCCGTCCCGGCGAGCAGCGGTCCTCACGTCGTCACGCTGTCGGCGCGAACCGCGGACTCGTTGGCGCTGGGCCGGCGCGCACTCGCCGACGACCTCGAACGGCGACCCGACCTCGACATCGCCGATGTCGCCCACACCCTTGCCGGCCGTCGTACAGAACGGTTCCGCCTGGCGGCAGTGGTCAACGATACGGCCGATGCGGTTGGCATCCTGCGAGCCGACGAGCACGACAATGCGTTCATTTCCGCGGCACCGGCTGTTGAAGGCAACGGTGAGCGCATCGCATTCCTGTTTCCAGGACAGGGCTCGCAACACGTCGGGATGGCGCGTGGTCTCATCGAATCCGAGCCCGTCTTCGCCGAGCACTTCACCGCTGCCGCAACTCTTTTCGACGCCGAGCTCGGCATCGACCTCCGCGCGGACATCATCGACGGTTCTCCGCGAACACTCGAACGCACCGACCGGACCCAGCCGGCATTGTTCGCCGTCGAGTACGCACTGGCCAAGCTCGCCCAGTCACGGGGAGTCGAGCCGTCGGCGCTCGCCGGACACAGCATCGGTGAGTACGCCGCCGCGACCATCGCCGGAGTCTTCGACCTACCGACGGCGGTCAAGGCCGTCGCGATGCGCGCACGGCTGATGAACGCGGCACCGCGCGGCGTGATGGTCGCGGTCCCACGCGGGCCGGCCGAGATCGCGGCACTCCTCGATGGCGAAGTCGACATCGCCACCGTGAACGACCCGGGCAGTTGCGTGGTCGCGGGCTCTGACAGCGCGATCGCCGCCTTCTCTGCGCGGCTGTCCGAACAGGGCATCGCAGCTCGCAGAGTCCGCACCTCACACGCATTCCACTCGCGGTTGATGGACGGCGTGGTCGCCGAGTTCACGAGCTTCCTCTCGCAGTTGACACTCAACGCGCCACAGATCCCGCTGATGTCCAACGTCACCGGCACGTGGATGTCGGCAAGCGAGGCCACCAATCCGGCCACGTGGGCAAGGCAGATCCGCGCGACGGTCAGGTTCGCCGACGAGGTCGACGCACTGCTGGCCGACCCCGCCCGGGTACTGGTAGAGGTCGGGCCCGGCGGCACCCTCACAAGCGCGGCGACGCGGCACCCGAGCTGGTCCGACGGACATCGCGCGGTGCGCCTCATGCGTCACCCCGCGCAGAATCGCGACGACGAGGCGGCATTCCTGCTCGGACTCGGCCAACTGTGGGCCGCAGGCGTCGACGTCGAACTCTCCGACACAGCCACACCACGTCAGCGACTGACGCTGCCGGGTTATCCGTTTGCACGCGAACGACACTGGGTCGAGCACAACGCCGCAGCGCGGTTCGCAGGCACGCACGGAATCGACGCGGAGAACACCGCTGCGGATTCCAAGGCCCCCTCCGCCACCGGACAGACACCGATGGAAGCGACACTCGCGCGGATCTGGGCACAGTGCCTCGGCGTCGGCAGTGTCGAACGGACCGCCAACTTCTTCGAGATCGGCGGCGACTCGCTGATCGCGATCAGCATCGCGATGAGCGCAGCCAACGAGGGCCTCGAGATCACGCCACAAGATCTGTACGAGAACCAGACGGTCGCCTCACTCGCGAAGAAGCTCACCGCCCGCTACGAGTCCGGCGGCCTCGGCCGAAAGGTCGACGCCGATCCGGAACATCTGCCGGTGCCGCCGACCGTCACGCGATTCCTCGAACGTGGCCTGGCCGAGCAGAACTCGTGGCGGGTTCCGCTGATCCTTCGACTCCGTTCAGATGTGTCAGCAGAGGTGGTCGGCACAGTCCTGACCAAGATCGTCAATCACCATGACGCGCTGCGGCTTCGACTCGTCGACGACAACGGATTGGTCGAGCAGCGGATCAGCGAACCCGTGGAAGCCCTCGACGTCGTGGTCGCCGAGATCGACGCGGGTATCGAGGCGGGGGAGGAGACCCAACGTCGCCAAGTGCGTGAACTTCTCGACGACGCGGTGGGACGCACGGCAGACGCCCTCGTCCCGCTGGTCGCCGCTTACGTCGCCACACCGGACGGCCCCCGATATCTGGCCCTCAGTGTGCACGGACTCGTCGCCGACAACGAGTCCCGCGAGATTCTGCTCACGGATCTGTTCACGGCATTCGGCCAGGTCCTCGCAGGCGAGGAAATCACCCTGGCTCCGGTTGCCACACCCTGGCGCGACTGGTCGCAGCTATCGGTCGAGCTCGCAGCACATCCGGCCGTCCTCGCGACCCGCGACTACTGGCTCGGTGCAACCGATTCCGCGAACATCCAACTGGTGCGGGACGGTTCATTCGCACGTCCGAGTCGCTCACACCTGACCCGAATCGCGACCGCGCTCGACGACAAGCAGACGACCGAACTCGACGACGCGCGTCGCAGGTTGACGTTCCCGCTCGAGCACTTCCTGCTCACCGCACTCGGCCGCACGGTCGCGCAGGTGACCGGCGACGGGACGTTGCTGGTGGATCTGGCCGGCAACGGACGGGCTGTTCTGCGGCCCGAACTCGATCCGCGACGCACGGTCGGCACCTTCGCCGCGATTCATCCGATCACGCTGCAGTGCAACGCAGTCAGCGGATACACGGCCCGCGAACGCCTCGAGACGATCCGTAAGACCGTGACCGACGTCCCACACCAGGGTGTCGGATATGGCGTGCTGCGTTACCTGTACGCACCAACCGCCCGCCGACTCGAGGCTGCACCGGAGGCGGATCTGCTCGTCACCTTTGCCGGAGCAATACCCGACCTACCCGCGGACGCGGCAAACGCGCCCATCTCGCTGGATTCCGATGCAGCGCTGGCGATTCGCGAGACCGTACCGGGAGCTGGGCATGCGATCGAGGTCCGCGTGTACCGTGCGGGCGGTTCGCTGCACATCGACTGGTGGTACGACCACCGTCGTGTCGACACCGAACGCGCTGCGCTGTTGGCCGACGTGTTCGGGCACACGCTCACCGATCTCGCCCGAGAGTCGATCATCGAAGACGAAACCGACTCGGCGAGTGACGAACTCGAACTCATCGATTTGTCGTCCGACTTCGACCTGGGAGAAGCCAGTGCACGACACTAACGCGCGGATCAGACGTCGCTCGGGCCGTCACCGGCGCCGGGACGAGTCCGACTACGCGGTGGTGGTCGAAGGGCTGCGCAAGCGCTTCGGCGACTTCGAGGCGTTGCGTGGAGTGAGCTTCTCGGTTGGTCGTGGTGAGGTCCTCGGCCTGCTCGGCCCCAACGGAGCGGGAAAGACCACGACAGTCGACATCCTGTCGACGCTGAGCACACCCGACTCCGGCATCGTTCGCGTCGCCGGGCACGATGTCGCCACCGATCCTGCGGCGGTCCGACGGTCGATCATGCTGACCGGTCAGCAGGTCGCGCTCGACGAGATGCTCACGGGCCGTGAGAATCTCGTCATGTTCGGACGACTCCAGGGCTTGCGCAAGCACGCAGCCAAGAGACGGGCCGACGAGTTGCTGGACCAATTCGATCTGCAGTACGCGTCGGATCGTCAACTCGGCACATACTCCGGCGGCATGCGCAGACGTATCGACATCGCGTGCGGACTCGTGGTGCGCCCAGAAGTCGTCTTCCTCGACGAGCCGACGACCGGCCTCGATCCCCGTAGCAGGCAGTCCGTGTGGGATCTGGTGGCCAAATTCAAGGGCGAGGGCATCGCAACCGTGTTGACCACCCAGTATCTGGAAGAAGCAGACACGCTGTCGGACAAGATCGTCGTCATCAACCGGGGCACCGTCATCGCCCAGGGCACCGCCGACGAACTCAAGGCGAGGACCGGTGCGACGTTCTGCGAAATCGTTCCGCGCTATCCCTCTGACATTCCGCACATCCTGCACGCACTCGGCCCGATGATGATGCCCCGCCAGAAGCAGAACATGCTGTCCGCGGAGACCGACCGGGTCTCGATGCCTGCGCCACGCGGCCCGCAGACGCTCGTCGAGGTCGTTCATCGGCTCTCACCAACGGGAATCCAACTGGCAGACATCGGCCTCCGACGCCCCTCACTCGACGAGGTGTTCTTCGCCCTCACCGGCAACACCGAGACAGCACACCAGCAACCCACCAACGGACAGAACACCGGCGGCCGTCGCCCCGACGAACGGCTGACGAGGTGACGGGAACGGTGCGTAACGGCGCCTATGCGCGGGACGCGTCGACCACCCGCGACGTGGAACCATCACGCCTGCAACAGTGGTGGGTGCTGACGTCGCGCTCGATTCTGCCGACACTGCGCAATGGCGAACTCGTCACCCAGATCGCGGCGTCGATCATGTTCACCGTCGGCTTCTACATCCCCCTCAAGAAGATCGGGATGTACGCGACGGATATGAGCAGCTATGCCCAATACCTGATGCCGCTCATCGCACTGCAGGCAGTCAGTTTCGCGGCGATCTCGGGCGCGTTCCGTTCCGCGTCGGATGCCGTCGCGGGCATCAACAGACGTTTTCGGGCGATGCCCATCTCGCGGTTCGTTCCGTTGGCATCCCGATTGACGGCGAGTATGTACCGCTGCACGGTCGCTCTCGTGATCTCGCTCATCTGCGGTTACGTCATCGGCTTCCGCTTCTACAACGGAGTGGGCGGCACTGTCGGATTCTGCCTGCTCGCACTCGCGATCGGACTGGTTCTCTCGCTGTTGGGGGAGGTGGTCGGTACCGTTGCCCGCAACCCGGACGCGACGACACACATGATGATGTTGCCGCAGTTGATCTTCGGATTGCTCTCGGTCGGTGTGCAATCGGCAGAAGCCTTCCCGTCGTGGATTCAGGGCTTCGTACGAAACCAGCCGATCTCTCAGTTCGTCTATGCGCTGCGAGCACTCGCGGGTGACTCGACCCCCTATGCCGGTGAGACCGGCTGGGCCACAATCGGACCTGCGATCGCCTGGATCGTGGGTCTGCTGGCGGTGTTGATGATGGCGTACGCGTTCACCTCGTCGGAGAAGGTGAAGAAATGACCTCGACCATCGAATTGGATTCCGTCACCACGCTGCCCGCCCGCGGCGATGACACGGCAGAGACGTCGCTGCGATCCCTCGTCCGCGACACCGCAACACTCACCGCGAGACTGCTGCGCCGGTGGACACGCGACCCGGCGACCACTGCGGAGACGGTGCTGGTGCCCGTCGCCTTTCTGGTGACGCTCAATATCGTGCTCGGCGACGGCATCCAACGATTCAGTGGACACAGCGCGCTCTACGGCAGCGTGCCGCTCGTCGCAATGGTCGCGGCCACTCAGGGTTCGACGGTGGGCGGCCTGGGAATCATGCGCGAGCGCGACGACGGTCTACTCGCCCGTTTGTGGGTGCTGCCGATCCATCGGGCAGCCGGATTCATCTCGCGATTCGCCGCGGAGGCCGCGCGAATCGTCTTGGCAACACTTGCTCTGATGATCACCGGCCTGATTCTGGGTATGCGTTTTCACGAGGGCGTACTCGCCGCGATCTGCTGGTTGTTCGTGCCCTGCATATTCGGGCTCGCGTTCTTCATGATGGTGGCGACGGTTGCGCTGTACTCGGCCAAAGCGATCGTCGTCGAGGCCACGGCCCTCATCTCCGGCCTGTTCATGTTCTTCTCCACCGGGTTCGTGCCACTCGACGCCTACCCGGAATGGATTCAACCGGCCGTGCAACACCAACCGCTCAGCTACACCATCGACGTGATGCGCGGACTCTCGCTGGGCGGTCCGGTGCTGACACCGCTGACGGGGCTGCTGATCTGGTCGGGCGCCATCATCGCCGTGTGCCTGATTCCCGCGGCAATCGGCTACCGCAAGGCGAGCATGCGCGACTAGCCGGACGCCGCGAGCACCAGACCTGCGCCCAGAGATATTGGGCCCACAGACAACGAGACGTGACCTTGCGCCCCACCACCGAGATGGCAGGAAAGACCGAATGAGTTCAGCTTCGACGATCAGAAAACTGGCCAAGAGCGAAGAAATGTTCGCCGCGACACACAACTTCGTCGGTCTCGGTGCGCACCTGTCAGGCCCGCTGGACGTCGACGCGCTGGCCGATGCTTTCGACACCCTGCTCGACGTTCATCCCGTCCTCGGTGGACATCTCGAGCAGACCGAGGACGGTCGCTGGGAGATCGTGGTCGACGACCTGATGCATCCGGGCATCATCGTCGTCGACAATTCAGATACCGAGATCACGCCCATCCACTTCGATCAGACCGAAACGCTGGTCCATCTGCGGGTGATCGTCGGAGACGACACGGTGCAGGCGACCCTCTATGTCCACCACGCCCTCGCCGATGGCCACCATCAGTTCAGTCTCATCGAAGAACTCTTCTCGTACTACACCGATCTCGTGACAACCGGTGACATCCGTCCCGGCAAGATCGAGCCCGCGCCTGCGTCGTTGGAGACGGTGTTGTCCGAACGCGGCATCACGAAACTCGCCCGCTCCGGACTCGAACGCTTCATGCCCGCATTGTTTGCGTACGACCTGCCTCCGTCACGGCGTTCGGCGTCCGCAGAACGCCCGCCCGCACCGATCCGCGTACCGATGGCGTGGTGTCAGCTCTCGGCTGAGCACACGGCCGCCATTACCGCGTACGCGCGCAATCACAAGATCAGCCTCAACGGGGTGCTGTCGGCGGCCATCCTGATGGCAGAGTGGCGATTACGAGGCGAGCGCGCGATCCCCGTGCCCTACATCTACCCGGTCGACCTTCGCTACATCCTCAGTCCACCGGTAACCGCGACTGCTGCGACCAATCCCGTGGGCGTCGGCACCTTCCTCGCCGAGATCGACCGCAGCACAGACGTTCTGAAACTGGCTCAGGCAATCGCCGACGCTTATCGCACCGACCTCGATGAGGGGGTCATCGCGCAGTCACTACTGCACTTCACACCGCAGTACGACGGCAATCCACCCGGACTTCCCGATGTGGTGATGATGACGGACAACGGCATCATTCCACCCATGCGTACGCCGAGCGACATCGAGTTGGTCGCGGTGCACGGCGAACTGCACTTCCAGGTGGCCGGCGGTATCGAGATGTACACGAGCAAGATCTTCGCCGGTCAGCTCATGGTGGAATACCACACCCACGGACCAGAACCGGAGCGTTCCATCGCGGCAGTCGAGCAGTTGCTCATCGAACTCGCCGACGCCGCCGTCGCAAGCAGCGTCGGCTGAGGATCAGAAAGCGAATCGATGGTATTGCAACGACTTTCGAGCAGCAGGCATCGCCCGCGTCACAGCTCCGGCGGTGCGAAACGAACCGCGCACCCGATCGAAGGTGGGTGCGTCGAACAGCGTGGTGTCGTCGACACTGCGCAGGCCAGGGACCTCGTCGAGCACGTCTGCGGGATCGTTGACCGCCCAGTGCAGCGTCGAACCGGAACGCCTGTTGAGCATGTGCATCTTCTGTGTCTTGATGGCCAACCAGTTGTAGAAGTCGATCTGGATCTCGCCGGAATCGAATCGGTCGACCACGCGTCGCAGCAACGCGGTGCCCTCGTCCTGGGTGAGGTACATGCTGATGCCCTCCGCGAGAAACAGCACCGGCTTGTCTGTCGGGATCTTCTCCAACCACGACGGGTCGGTGGCAGACGTCTTGATGAGCTCGTAGTCGGGGCGCGTCGGGTAGATCTGTTCACGGAGGGCGATCACGTCGGGAAAATCGCAGTCGAACCATCGCACCTCGGGGCCCGGATCGAGTCGGAACACCCGCGCGTCGAGACCACACCCGATGTGGATGACCGTCGCCTCGGGGTGTGCGGCGAGGAATTCGCGTGCCCACATGTCGTACAGGGCGGTCCGTACTGTGACGATCGGTGCCCACTTCGCCGTGACTTTCAGGTCACTCCAATCGAAGTCGAGTCTGCCGACCGCGTCCCGTGCGAACGTATCGCCGAGAACTGGCTCGTCGAACTGTGCATCGAGGGATTTCAGGTACAGGGTGGTGAGCATGGTCTTCGCGGCACCGGTGAGGTCTACTGCGGCCTTGTCGGTCATTCGCAACACACTAACGGGAGAATGCTCTCGGCGCCATCACGGCGGATCACATCAACTGGCCGTGCGAAGCGAATGCATAGTTCCTCGAATAGTCCACTCCGATTTCCTGCACGCATACGAAAGGGTTTCCGGTGATCGATACGCCAACCACCGAAGGGCGCAAAAGCCCCCGCGTGCTGATGCTCTATTACAGCTACTCGGGACAAACTCGTCGGCTACTCGACACCGCCGCAGCAGAATTCGCGACGCGCGGGTACGACGTGACGAACGCCCAGATCGGATTCACAGACGCTCGATATGCCCGTCGATTCGCTCGATTTCCCATGCGTAACGTCTGGCCGGACATGCTCAGCGTCCTGCCGGCACAAGTAGCCGGAAAGACCGGTGATATCTCGATTCCCCGAGAAGTGAGCGAAACCCCTTATGACCTGGTGTGCATCGGTTCTCCGACGTGGTGGAGCAAAGCGTCCATGCCGATACGCTCATTTCTGAAAACTGACGAAGCACGAAACCTCCTCGCGGGCACACCCTTCGCGACGTTTGTCGTCTGCCGCGACAGTTGGAAGGGCAATCTCGACGAGGTGCGCAAGCTCGGCCAATGGCAGGGCGGCCACTACATCGGAGGAATGCACGTCGAGTATCCCGGCGATCAGGTCCGTTCGATGTTGTCTCTCACCAGCTTTCTCGGCTCGGGGGAGTATCGCGAGTCGTACCGCGGCGTCCGGCTGCCACCGACCAACGTGCAGCCCGAGCACCTTGACGAGGTTCGCGTTTTCGCAGCGGGACTGGCAGATCGGCTGATGGGGGAGAAGGTCTGATGGCGCGTGAATTCGAGGTCGAGGTCTCGTCGTCGGCAACGCCGGAGCAGATTCTCGCAGCCTTCGGGCGCACCGAGTACTGGCACGACAGATTCGCGGAGTTCGACAACCACACGGTTCTCGACGATCTCACCGTGGACGGCGGCCGAACCGAGGTCGTCACGGTGCAAGACCTGGGCCACGATGCGCTGCCATCGCTGTTGACCAAGGTGTACCGTCGCGGCCTGACGATCCGTACGACCGAGACCTGGGTGACCGTCGAGAAGGACGTCGTCCGTGGGGAACTCGTGGTCGAGGTCACCGGCGCACCTGGGTCCGGCGGAGGTACGGCCGAGATCGCCCCCGACGGCGACGGCTCTCGCATGACATTCTCCGGTGTGGTCGCAGTGCCCGTTCCGCTCCTTGGCGGAAAGATCGAAAGCCATGTCGCACAGGAGTTCACACTCCACATACCGGTCATTCAAGAGTTCACGACCGAGTGGGTACGGACCCATGACTGACGCGAAACGACCGTCGGCCAGGACGCCGGAACCGATTCCGAGCACCGACGAGGCACTCGACCGACTGGCCATGCCACTCGACGCGGCAATGATGACGCAACGAGCGATTCGACGGGTGTTGCCCGATCCGGTCGACGACGCCGTCGTCCTCCGATGTATCGAGCTCGCGCTCCAGGCGCCGACCGGAAACAACGGGCAGCAATGGGAGTTCGTCGTCGTCAAGGATCGTGAGATCAAGCGACGATTGGCGAAGCGCTATCGACAGGCATGGAATCTGTACACCCGCTTCGCGCTTCGCTACCTGGTACGACAGGACCCGGCGACCGCACGCACGGTCAAGGCCGTGCAGTGGCAGGTCGACCATTTCGAGGAGATACCGGTACTGGTGATCGCGTGCCTACGGCTTGGCGTGAGAGAGGGACGGGTCACCGGACTCCGGATGCCGCACCCTGCAGAGTCGGGCTATTGGGGATCGATCTATCCCAGTGTGCAGAATCTGCTGCTCGCCGCCCGAGCGATGGGTCTCGGAGCGTCGCTCACCACGATGCCCCTGTGGAACCTGACGTCGGCACGTCGGATCCTGCAGTTGCCCGCCAACGTCACCCCGGTATGCGTCGTCCCTATCGGGTGGCCTCGCGGCCGCTACGGGCCGTCGACGCGCCGCCCGGTGGGAGAGGTCACGCACCTTGACGGTTACGGCGTGCGCACCTGGCTTCAGCCGCTCGACGCCACAACCGAACCCGACGAGTCGACCCGGCGGCCGACAGCAGACACGTCGACGGAAGACCCGGAGACAAGTAGCAAGATCACGAATGTTTCTGTCCCACAAGCGTAACGGCGACAGCGTCGATATCGATAAGGTACTGAACCCTTCTCGGCAGACGTGCCAAGTGACGCCGTCGCGACAGAGAGCCGACCCATGAGCAGAGGAACGACACCCACGATGTCCACCACCACGTCCACCACTTCGAGAGCCGGCCGCCGCGGCGCCGTCGTTGCCGCCGTCGCGGGCGCAGGTCTTGCGGTGACTTTGGGCGCGCAGCTCGCGGGTCCCGGGGCGCAGGCGCATGCGGCTGGTTCAGTAGCCAATATTCCAGCCAACGTGTACGAGACGCTGGCGAACATGCCCGCAGTGCAATACCAAGCACTGCAGCAGACGACGAAGGCGTTCAACGACTCCGGCAACTGGTGGCTCTATATCCCGACGAATGTCGTCGGATTCGATCAGCAGGACTACGAGAAGGTGGCTGCGATCAGCCTCCTTCTCATGCCGATCCCGAAAGTGGCTGCGGCTCAATCGGATCAGTTGTGGATGACATTGGCGACGTTCGCACCGATGACACCTAATTGCACCGGAGTGCCGGGGCCGTGCAGCGATCCCCTGTATTTTCTGCAGTACGGCCAGGTCCCGATGTGGCAGTTGCTGAGTCCTGAGGGCTACACGTTCCCAGAGATCCGCAACACGATCGATCCGGACAGCGAGTACTACACCGCGGCCGATGGTCAGCAGGTAGCCATCCAGCCGTGGTGGTCGGGTCAGACTGTCCACCTCGACTTCCTCGGGCCCGCAAAGGCGGTCTGGGAGACTCTCACCGACGATCCATCGGGGAAGATCGAACAGGGTCCGACGGCGCAGCAGTGGGCGCAGGCATACCGCGAGTTCGGTACTGCAGTCTTCAACGGCCTGAACCCGTTTGTCGACGGAACCTATTGTCTGCCCTGCCAATTGTTCGGCACCGCCGGCGCTCCCGGATCGCTACCCAAGTTCGCGTTGTTCGGGAAGTACTACACGGCGTTCAACCTCGGACAGAAGCTGACCGAACAGGACTGGAGCCTCAACCCACCGTCCGACTACGACCCAACCGACCCCACCCGCGAAGACTACGTGCCTGTCACCAACATCTGGACCAAGGCCGCCTGGGATCAGATCTTCACCGATGGCGTGACATCGACCCGCGATTCACTCGCGCTGATCCCACAGTTGCCGACGATCATCCCGCAGAATCTCGCGACGTTCGGCGACCAGCTCGATGAGTTCTCGAAGTTGTTGGCTCACAACATAGTGGCCAACATCGACGGCCTCGCCACCGCGGGTGGAGCGACGTTCGGTTCCGCCGAAGAACTGGCGGAGATGATCAAGGAGTCGTTCGTCAACGCGCTGCCGTCAGCGACCACAGGCGACAACGGCCGTACGTCGAGCACGCTACGCAGCGTGGTGCCGACGACCGCGGCGAAGACAGCTGTGACCCTGACCGCCGACGAGGCTCTTCGCGGAAGCAAACCGCTCGCATCCGACAGCAAGTCGGCGGATCAGGACATACCGACGTCGGGTCCCGGCGCGGAGCCATCTGCCGCTGCGCCGGAGCCTGGTTCGCCGTCAACCCAGTCGCCGACCACTGTCTCCCCGTCACCGACACCGTCTCCAACACCACTGCCGAGCACCACTCCCGACGAGACGACTTCGGCACCAGCGCATTCCACACCGGAGCACTCGACACCATCAGAATCGGAGCCGACAGAATCGTCGCCGGACGCGGGGCAGACGTCCTCCGCGCCGAGCGTAGGCAAGCATCGTGCCGATGACGGTTCCGGGTACACCGGCAAGCATCGCGCCACAACGGGAACGTCATCCGATAGCGGCGCGTCGACGAGTTCGGCCGGCGGTTCTACCGGCGCGGCGGCGTAACGGCTTTCGCCATGTCCCGGTTCGGAATGTCCCCGCTTGCAGTGTCACCGTTTGGAACGCTGACCCTCACTGATCGCGGTCACGATCTTGTCGCTTCCCGACAAGCGTGCCAGACGGGCCGCGGTGTCCGGGGCGAACGCCCCCACAAGGGTTGCCGCGCGCAGACTGACCGGTGCCACGGTGGTCTCCGCACGGTTTCGTTCGATTGCTCGCACCGTGGCGCGAGCAACTTGCGCCGTGGTGCGAGTACCCAAGCGGGGCAACGACACTGCCGAATCGGCGATCATGCCCGCGTCCCTGACCGGACCGGGGAAGATCGACGAGACACCGACGCCGTGAGGGCGCAGATCGTCACGCAAGCCGAGCGCGAATCCCCGAACACCGAATTTGGTTCCGTTGTAGAGCGCTGTGCCTGCCGACGCCGATTTGCCCGACAACGACGACATGAAGACCAGGTGTCCTCGTCGTCGTGGAATCATCTGTTCGGCAATCAATTTCGCGAGAATGACCGGGGCGCGCAAGTTGACGTCGATGGCCCTGTCGATCTCGTCGTTCGTGTATTCGGTGATCTCTCCCGACGCCGGCACCCCTGCGTTGGCGATCAGAATGTCGATGTGCCCCGCCTCGCGCACCAGTTCGGCGGGTCCGCCGGGAGTTGCCAGGTCGACCGCAATCGCATTGCCGCCCAATCGCTTTGCGAGCTCGGAGATCACAGCGTGCCTGCGTCCGGTGAGGATCAAGCGGCCTCCTTTTGCGGCCATCGCGTTGGCGAGCGCCTCGCCGATGCCGCCACTGGCTCCTGTGATGAGAACGTTCGCCCCGGAGATATCCATACTCACGAGAATAGAGCTTGACTATGACGAGACCACCGGAATCAGACCAAGGTCCCACGACGTCGACAACGCCGTCGGGGTACCGTGCCTCCATGAACGAAGCGCAGTACGACGTCATCATCGTCGGCGCCGGTTTCGGCGGAATCGGTAGCGCTATCGCACTCAAACGGTTGGGGTTCGAGAACATCGTCATTCTCGACCGTGAAGATGACCTGGGCGGAACCTGGCATGTCAACCGCTATCCAGGACTGGCGGTCGACGTCCCGTCGCCGACATTCTCGTTCTGGTTCGAGCCAAACCCGAACTGGTCCAAGCTCTACGCACCAGGACCGGAACTCAAGCGATACGCGGTCGATGTCGCAGACAAATACGATGTTCGACGCCACATGCGGTTCAACACAACGGTAAACGGTGCGAGGTGGGACGAGGACTCGTCGACCTGGCAGGTTGCGGTCGACGGCGGCGAAACGCTCACGACGCGTTTCCTCATCTGTGCAACAGGATTTCTGTCACAACCGGCAAAACCTGATATTCCCGGCCTCGACTCATTCGCCGGACATATCGTCTACACCTCGCGCTGGGACGACGACTACGATTTCGCGAGTAAGCGCGCAGCGATGATCGGGACCGGTTCGACTGCCGTGCAGGTGATTCCGGAACTCGCCAAGGAAGTCGGCGATTTGACGGTGTACCAACGGACGCCGATGTGGGTCATGCCCAAACTCGATCTTCCGATTCCGGCTCCTGTCCGTGGACTGTTCGCCAAGGTCCCGGCGACACAGCGCGCGGTGCGCTGGGTGACCGACGTGACCCAAGAGATGCTGATGCTCATCGCGATGTGGAAGTACCGCAGGTTTCGATCGCTCAACGAGAATGCGAAGAAGCTCGCAGCACTTTTCCGCTTTCTTCAGGTCCGCGACCGCGGGGTGCGCCAGGCATTGACGCCGACATACGACTACGGCTGTAAGCGGCCAACCGTGTCGAATCAGTATTACCGGGCGTTCGGCCAAGACAACGTGCATCTCGAGACGGCGGGAATCGACCACATCGAGCCTGACGGAATCGTGACGCGCGACGGACGCAAGACGACAATCGACGTACTACTGCTCGCAACCGGCTACGACGTGTGGGAGGGGAATCTCCCAGCCATCGAGGTGATCGGTCGAGATGGGCGGAACCTCGGAAAGTGGTGGCGCGACACAGCTTTTCAGGCTTACGAAGGTGTCTCGATCCCGTACTTCCCCAACTTCCTCAACTCGGCGGGACCGTACTCGTGGGTGGGGTTGTCGTGGTTCACCACTGTCGAGTGCCAGATGCGACACATCGCACGACTCTTCGGCGAGCTACAACGTCGAGACGCAACCACTTTCGAGGTCACCGAGGCAGCCAACACCAGGTTCTTCGACGACATGACCACCAGAATCGCCGATTCGGTGTTCGCGCTCGGAAACTGCGCGACGTCGAGGTCATATTGGTTCAACAGCAAGGGCGAGACGCCGCTGTTCCGTCCCACGTCGGTGAACGAGGCGGTAACTGCCCAGGACTCGTTCCCACTCGATGACTACGTGTTCGACCGGACCTGATCCTCACTCGTGTGTGCGTCGGTATCCGGCGCCGGTGGCCTCGACCCGCAGGTGAGGTTCGCGCGGTGATCCGCATCCGCGCTCGCACCCCACCCAGTGTTCACGCTCGACGACCGGAAGCCCCGATTCGACGCGTTCGCTCACGTCGGTGCGTACCTCGGCCAGGCCACTCGAGCAGCCGGGTGCGCCGGCACAGCTGCTGACCCGTGTCCACGGCGACGCGGCGTCGAAGATCAGTCCCATCGGAGCGAGAACCCGCACCACGGTCTCGGCGACGCCCTCACCGAGGTCGCAGACGAGGATTTCGCGGTCGGGGGTGAACACCACCGGCGCTTCGACGGCTGCGACGAACTCGGCGAGTCGAGCAGGCAGGCGCCCGAGTTCGACCACCGCTCCGAGCAGCACGCGACCGTCGTCCTGATCGAACCAACCCACCCGAGGCTCGTCGGCTGTCATGGCGACGGGGGAGCGGTCGAGCGGCGGGTCGAGTCGGCTCCGAGTCGCTGCGATCAGATCGAGGCGCGCGGACGCAGGGAGATCGGCTATGCGCCACGCACCGTCCGCCGCTTCGAGGAAATCCTGCGCGACGCTCAGCATCACCTGCGCAACGGCAGATTCCTGGGCGACCGAGCCTGCGATCTCGCCGTCGACGACGATGTCGAAACCGGTCGTTTCGTCGATGCGGATGCGCGCGATGGCACACACGTCGGTGCCGCCACCCACGATGTCGGTGTGCCCGTCGTCGAGGCCGAAGAGGAACCGTCCAGATAGTGCCGTGAGGCGCCGATCCGAGCGGAGCGCGTCGTCGAGCTCGTGCGCCAGAGGGCGTAGATCAGTGAGGCCACCAAGTCGCCCGGTGAAGGGACTGACCTCGATGTTGCGTACCTTTTCGTGACTGGTGCTCGGTACCAGGTCGGCGTCGACAAGGGCGTCGGCGACAGCGTCGACCTCTGTGATGCCGCGTATCTGCACATTGGCACGCCCCGTCAGATCGAGGAAACCGTCGCCGTACTGCGAGGCCACACCGGCGAGTACAGCTAGTTGCTCCGGCGTGATCGAACCTCCGAGCAGGCGAACACGCGCCAGTGCGCCGTCGGCCGCCGGATGCGGGGTGAAGACTCCAGGGCATCGATCAGACGCTGGTCGCCCCGACGGCAACTCACCAGTGAGCTCACGGGACTGGCCGTCTGCAGAAGAAGAGTCGGGGTCACGCACGGTATCCAGCGTAGGCGTCGGCGGTACACAGCGGCCGCACGCGGGACGTGTGCGGCTGTGTCGGAACGCACTGCACTAGGCTGAGCCGCACGAGGTGCGCGGAAGCCGGTGCGATTCCGGCGCGGTCGCGCCACTGTGACGCGAGAGCCAACGGGCTGCCGCGAAGCCAGACCTGCGACCTCGGACCTGTCTCGGCCCTGTCCCACCTGTCTCCGCGCGAGTCGGAGTCCGAGGAGTTGCGATGATCCTGCTGCTGTCCACGTCGGACACCGACCTCATCACCGCTGACGCCAGCGACGCGGAGTATCGCGTCGCGAATCCGTCGCGGATCCTGCTCGACGACGTTCCCGGCATGGTCGCCGACGCCGACCTCACCGTCGTACGCATACTCGGTGGGCGTCGCGCCTGGGAGGAGGGACTCGATGCCGTCCTCGCGGTCGGGAAGCCGGTGGTCGTCCTCTCCGGAGAACAGCAACCCGATCCCGACCTGATGGCGCTGTCGACGGTGCCCGCCGGTGTGGCCGCAGACGCCCACAACTATCTCGCCTTCGGCGGCGTGCCCAACATCACCAACCTCCACAACTTTCTGTCCGACACGGTGTTGCTGTCCGGGAACGGGTTCGAACCCCCCGAACAGACTCCCGGCTGGGGAGTTCTCGAGCGGCAGCCGACCAGTGCCGTTCCCGACACCGCGCCGGCGATAGGCGTCCTCTACTACCGAGCGCAGCATCTGGCGGGGAACACGCGGTACGTCGAAGCACTGTGCGCAGCAATCGAGGAACAGGGCGCGCGGCCGATTCCGATCTTCTGCGCTTCATTGCGTACCGCACCCGACGACCTCATCGAGTTGCTCGCCACCGCAGACGCACTGGTGGTCACCGTCCTCGCTGCCGGTGGTGCGACACCCGCCACGGCGTCGGCCGGCGGAGACGACGAGGCGTGGAACATCGAGCGCCTCGCCGCACTCGACATCCCGATCCTGCAGGGGCTGTGCCTCACCGGGCCACGAGCCGACTGGGAGGCCAACGACGACGGACTCTCGCCGCTCGATGTCGCCACGCAGGTGGCCGTTCCGGAGTTCGACGGCCGCATCATCACCGTGCCGTTCTCCTTCAAAGAGTTCGACGAAAACGGGCTGCCCTGGTACCAGCCAGACAGTGAGCGATGCGCTCGGGTCGCCGGAATCGCGGTGTCACACGCCCGTTTACGGCATATCTCGCCCGCGGATCGTCGGATTGCACTGATGTTGTCGGCGTACCCGACCAAGCACGCACGTATCGGTAACGCCGTCGGCCTCGACACACCACGCAGCCTCGTACGCCTGCTGCACGCCCTGCGCGCCGTGGGCTACGACATCGGCCCGGAATCGGGTCCGGACGCGATTCCCGGTCTGGCCGAGAATGACTCGGACGCACTGATTCACGCGGTCATCGACCGGGGCGGCCAGGACTCCGACTGGCTGACCGAGGAGGCCTTGGCTGCCAACCCGATTCGCGTCAGCGCCGCCGACTACGAGCGGTGGTTCGCGACGCTGCCGGATGAACTGCGGCACGACGTCGAACAGCACTGGGGGCCTGCGCCAGGCGACCTCTTCGTCGATCGATCGCAGAGCTCCGAAGGCGAAATCGTCGTCGCAGCACTGACATTCGGCAATGTGGCCATCATGGTGCAGCCGCCGCGAGGGTTCGGCGAGAATCCTGTCGCGATCTATCACGACCCCGACCTTCCGCCATCGCATCACTACCTCGCCTCCTATCGCTGGCTCGCGGGTAGGGCCGGTGCCGCACAGGACATCCCGGGCTTCGGTGCCGATGCGATCGTGCACATCGGCAAACACGGCAACCTCGAGTGGCTGCCGGGCAAGACACTGGGAATGTCGGCACAGTGCGGCACCGATGCCGCACTCGGCGACGTCCCGCTGATCTATCCGTTCCTGGTCAACGATCCGGGCGAGGGCACCCAGGCCAAGCGTCGAGCACACGCGGTACTCGTCGACCACCTGATCCCCCCGATGGCGCGGGCCGAATCCTACGGCGACATCGCGCGACTCGAACAGCTCCTCGACGAGCACGCGAACATCTCGACTCTCGATCCCGCGAAACTCCCCGCGATTCGCCAACAGATCTGGACGCTGCTGACCGCCGCGAAGATGGACCACGATCTCGGCCTCACCGAACGGCCCGACGAAGAGGTCTTCGACGACATGCTCCTGCACGTCGACGGCTGGCTGTGCGAGATCAAGGATGTTCAGATCCGCGACGGCCTCCACGTCCTCGGTGAACCACCCGTAGACGACGCCGAGGTCGATCTCGTTCTCGCGATGCTGCGGGCACGCCAACTATGGGGCGGCACAGAGGCTTTGCCCGGTTTGCGCGAAGCCCTCGGACTCGACGAAGGCGCAGACTCCGTGCGTACCGACGTCGACACCGTCGAAGCCACCGCCCGCGATCTCGTGGCAAGGTGCGCCAAAGGGGAGTGGTCGGCGTCGGCAGTCGAGGACGCGGCGGCAGGCCACCCCGCCGCTGTCGGCGACGTATTGCGCTTTGCCGCAACAGAAGTGGTCCCGCGGTTGCGGCAGACCGCTGGAGAGATCCCGCGAATTCTGCACGCACTCGACGGTGGCTTCATTCCCGCGGGCCCGAGCGGTTCGCCGCTACGCGGACTGATCAACGTGTTGCCGACGGGCCGCAACTTCTACTCCGTCGACCCCAAGGCAGTTCCTTCTCGGCTCGCGTGGGAGACCGGACGAGCGATGGCCGACAGCCTGCTGGAACGGTACCTGACCGATCACGGTGAATACCCTGCCTCCGTGGGACTTTCGGCGTGGGGCACCAGCGCCATGCGTACCTCGGGTGACGACGTCGCCGAGATCCTGGCACTGCTCGGCGTCATGCCGATCTGGGACGAGGCGTCGCGGCGGGTCCGCGATCTCGAACTGATCGACCTCGACGAACTCGGTCGCCCACGCATCGACGTCACCGTCAGGATCTCCGGATTCTTCCGGGACGCGTTCCCACACGTCGTGACCATGCTCGACGACGCCGTCGCACTCGCGGCGTCGGCCGACGAACCCGACGACCAGAACTTCGTCGCCGCACACGCCCGTGCGGCGCTGGCCGAGCACGGCGACCAACGTCGGGCGACGACCAGGATCTTCGGCTCCAAACCCGGAACCTACGGTGCGGGGCTGTTGCAACTCATCGATTCTCGCGACTGGCGCAGCGACGAGGACCTCGCACGGGTCTACACCGAATGGGGCGGCTACGCCTACGGACGCGAACTCGACGGCATCGCCGCAGTCGACGACATGCGCTCGGCGTATCGCAGGATCAAGGTGGCCGCGAAGAACACCGACACCCGCGAGCACGACATCGCCGACTCTGACGACTACTTCCAGTACCACGGTGGAATGGTGGCAACGGTCCGAGCGCTGACCGGCAAGTCCCCGGAGGCATACATCGGCGACTCGACGCGGCCCGACGCCGTCCGAACGCGCACGCTCTCCGAGGAGACCAGTCGGGTTTTCCGTGCACGGGTCGTCAATCCCCGGTGGATCTCCGCCATGCAGCGACACGGGTACAAGGGCGCCTTCGAGATGGCGGCCACCGTCGACTATCTCTTCGGGTACGACGCCACGACCGGCGTCGTCGCCGACTGGATGTACGAGAAGCTCACCGAGTCCTACGTACTCGACGAACGCAATCAGGAGTTCATGAATCAGTCGAATCCGTGGGCACTGCACGGCATCGCTGAGCGTCTCCTCGAAGCCGTCGACCGCGACATGTGGGAGGCGCCGCCCGCCGACATGCTCGACCAGTTGCGGGCGGTGTACCTGCAGGCCGAGGGCGAGATCGAGGGCCGGTCGGAATAGCCGCCGGCCGGGACCGGTGCTAGCACCCGGATTCGTCGAGCGCCGCCTCGAGCACGTCGCCGAAGACGTCCGGGTACATCGGCAGGCTGTGGTGTGTTGCATCGGCAACGATCTCGACCTGCGTACCCGGCCACGTGGAGTGGACGTTCTCAGCGATTCGAGCGACATCGTGCACCCGACTCTGCTTCGCGAGGATCACAGTGCGGCGCCTGACCTCCGGTCGCACGGACCGCAGACGCCGAGGTATGACGAGCTTCGTCGTCGGCATCGTCGCGCCGAGTGCGGCGACATCTGACCACTGCTCGTCGAGCGGTCTACATCCGGTTTCCCATTCGAGAAACCTGCGTTCACGGTTCTCGTTGGGAGACAAGAGAATAGGCAATGCATGGGCGAGGTACTCGGGGCGCATGCCACCGAAGACCGAGTTGGGTTCAACCAGGATCAGCCCGTCCGTCGGGAACCCACCACCGGCGAATGCGAGAGCGATCATCGCCCCATACGAGTGGCCGATCAACGTCGGTTCGTCGACACCGAGTGTCGCCACCGTGACGGCAAGCCAATCCAGGAGGTCGGGGACCGACGAGATCGGCGTGCTCGAAGGTATTGATGCACCGACCTGGCCTGGAATGTCGACTGCGTAGACACGGTGTCGCCGACTGAGTTGTCCGATCACCGAGTACCACTCCGTCAGCGTTGCCCCTGAACCCGAAAGCAGGACGAGTGGTCGACCTGAGTCGGGTCCCGAGGCGACGACGTGCGTGTTGCCGTAAGGCGACGCGAGATCGAACCGCCGGGTGCCCGGCGGCCAACGATTCACCAGCGCGTCGTAGGCCTCGGAGAATCGTCGGCCTATGGGAGAGGCCAGGAAGGTAGCGGTCTCGCTCATATTTACCTCGATAATCTAGTTACTTGCTCATCAAGCTATATCAAGCCGGCGCTAAGGTCGAGAACCGTGACTTCCCGTGAGCGCGCGGATGAGAGCGGACCGCGCTATCTGCTGATCCGCCAGTTGCGCACACTCATGACCGAGCTGGACATTCGAGGAGCGCGGTTCGCGAGAACGGTGGATCTTCATCCAACCGATCTGCGCGCGCTTATCGCGCTCCTCGACGCTGAACGCGACGGAGTGCCTGCGACCCCGGGCTGGCTGGGAAGGAAGCTCGGGGGAGTGAACTCGGCAACCATCACGTCGTTGCTCGACCGACTCGAACGTGCCGGCCTCGTCGAGCGCACCGGCGACCCGGGGGATAGGCGCAGAGTTCTGCTCTCCGTTACCGAGCGCGCACGTGACACGGGTCGAGAGTTCTTCGGGACACTCATCGACGACGCGCTGACAGCACTCGCCGAGTTCGACACCCACGAACTCGACGTCATCGGACGGTTCCTCGAAGCAATGCGCAGTGCGTCTGACCGGAGCACGGACGACGAGCAGGGCACTACGTAGCCGGTCCGGGTTGGGCCCTGAACGCAAGCGGTTACGTGGCCCCGGCGCGGGAGCAAAATCGGGTGCTCGTTCGTTGGACGGAGTGAATGGCATATATCCGGGGCGGCGTCGGGTGTCGAAACCCACCTGCATCGGACCAGAAAGGCACACCCATGCGCTTCCCGTACTTCCTCGTCTACCTGGTGATCGAGATCGCCGTGTTCGTGGCCATGGTCATGACACTCGGCTTCGCCTGGGCGGTTTTGATCACACTGCTGGCTTCCTTCGTCGGATTCGTCATCCTCCGTTGGCAGGGCCGCAAGGTGTTCGGTGAACTCCGCCGCGCCTCACGAAACGAAGTCGACGCACGAGCCCCGCTCGCCGACACCGCCGTGGTCGGCGCCTCGTCGATCCTGCTGATCGCGCCTGGCCTGGTCTCCACGGTTGTCGGAACCATCGCACTCCTTCCGCCGACGCGACGTGCCCTGCGTCCGGTGCTGGCTGCAGTCGGCGCGCGCACGATGATGTCGGCAATGGACCGGGCAGGCGCCTACGGCCAAGCCGGGGTCAGGCGAGGAACGGTCATCGACGGCACCGTCGTCGACGATCCGACCTACTCAACACCGAACTCCTCGACCTCGGCCGAGCAGCCGCAGCTCCCGCGGGGCCACTGACACACCAGGGTCCCCACAGGGGCACACTGAACAATCGTGGCAACCGAACTGCTCCTTGGTGGGACCGTCTATTCCTCCGCTATTCCTGACGCGACTGCCCTTGCGGTCACCGACGGCGTAGTGACCTGGGTGGGTACCGACGACGTGGGGAAGGCCCTGCACCCCGATGCTTCCGTGACCGATCTGGAAGGGCTTTTCGTCGCACCCGCATTCGTCGACTCACATGTGCATCTGACGTCGACCGGACTCGCGCTCACCGGGCTCACTCTCAACGATGCCGTGTCGCGCACCGATTGCCTTCGCATGATCGCGGACGCGGTATCGACCGTCGGCGAGGGCGACCTGATCTGGGGCCGGGGCTGGGACAGCTCGACATGGTCGGGCGCCGAGGCCTTCGACGGCCGGTTCCCGACAACTGCCGACATCGACGCGATCGTCGGCAACCGCCCGGTCTATCTGGCTCGAGTCGACGAACACTCCGCCGTGGCCTCGACGGCGCTGCGCCGCCTGGTCGTCGGCTTGGAGGACGCACAGGGCTATCACCCCGACGAGCCGCTGATCGCCGAGGCGCACCACCTCGTGCGAGGAGCCGCACGATCGTTGGTGAGCCCCGCGTCGCGCACCCGCGCACAACTGCGCGCACTCGACGCGGTCGCATCGATGGGGATCGTGGCCATCCACGAGAACGGCGGGCCGGAGATCAGCGGTCTCGACGACTTTCTCGCCATCGGCGGACTCGATCATCCCGTCGAGGTCCGACGCTATTGGGGGCAGGCGGCCGAGAACGCCGACCACGCGCGCGAACTCGTCGCGATCGCCGGCGCCGACGCGCTCGGCGGCGATCTCTTCATCGACGGTGCGATCGGCTCACGGACCGCATGGCTCCTCGAGCCCTATCACGACGCCCCCGACGTCACCGGTATCGACTACCTCTCGCCGGACACGGTTCTCGACCACCTACGCGCATGCACCGAGGCCGGGCTGCAAGCCGGCTTTCACGTGATCGGCGACGCGGCGACGGCGACAGTGGTTGACGCGCTCGACGCACTAGCGGCCGAGTTCGGCACGCCCGCGCTCGCGTCGCGCGCTCACCGCGTCGAGCATGCGGAGATGGTCGACGCCGCCCAGGCTCAGACCTTGGCCGCGTGTGGTGTCGTCGCGAGCATGCAACCGCAGTTCGACGCAGGGTGGGGCGCACCGGGCGGCCTCTACGCGCAGCGCCTCGGCAACGAACGTGCCTCCCGCATGAACGATTTCGCCACGCTCGCCAAAGCTGGCGTGGCACTGGCATTTTCGTCGGATTCACCCGTCACCGCGATGGATCCGTGGGCGACGATACGTGCGGCCGTCCACCACAATCAGCAACGGAACGCGATCTCGGCTCGCGGTGCGTTCGCAGCCTCGACGCGAGGAGGCTGGCGCGCGGGAGGAACCAATGACGGACTCACCGGCACATTGGCGGTCGGCGCACCGGCGAGCTACGCGGTCTGGGAGGTCGACGAACTCGTCGTTGCCGGATCGCACGAGAGCGTTCAGCGCTGGTCGCTGGACCCTCGGTCCCGTGTGCCCGCACTTCCCGACGTCTCGCCGGGCAGCCCGCTGCCGCGGTGTGTGCGGACTGTGCACCGTGGTCGTGACATCTACCGCGCCGAGGGTCACTGACCAGTGAGCGACCCAGTGGCCGACAACCCAGTAGCCGACAACCCAGTGGCCGACAACCCAGTGGACGACACGGCGAGGCGCCTCCACGACTCGGCGACTCCCATGGATTCATCCGACACCCGGGCAGACGCGCCCGAGCACTCGAATCGACCATGGTCGAGGCTGGCCGGTGGCCGCTGGACCCCATTTCTCGTGCGTGCGGCCCTGGCCATCGTGGCGGGCGTGGCAATGTGGTCGGCGTTCCCGCCGCGCAACTGGTGGTTCATGGCCGTCATCTCGATGGGCCTGCTGTTCCTCGCGCTTTCCGGACCCATCCGCGCCCGCGTCGGTGCACTCGTCGGATTCATCTATGGGCTGGCGTTCTACATCCCGCTGCTGCCGTGGATCGGGGTGTACGTCGGCCCACTTCCGTGGATCGCCTTGTCCGTCGTGCTTGCGGTGTTCTCGGCACTCTTCGGTGTGTGCGCTGTGTGGACCATGAGACTCCCGTGCCCACCGTTGTGGTTTGCGCTGTCGTGGGTCAGCGTCGAAGCTCTGCGTTCGTCTGTTCCGTTTGGCGGATTTCCTTGGGGGAGAGCGGCGTTCAGTCAGGTCGACGGTCCGCTGCTCCCGCTCGCGTCGATCCTCGGGGCGCCGGGAGTGTCGGCCGCCGTCGCGTTGCTCGGCGCGTCGATCGCCTGGCTTGTCGTCGTTCTCGTCACCCGAGTCGTCAACGGCGGCGGATCGGTCGCACGAGCCGCGGCGTTGGCGGTGGTGCTTGCCCTTGTCGGACCGATCGCCGCGATTGCCCTGACACCCGACACCCTCGACCGCAACGTCGCGTCGTCGTCGGTTCAGGTTGCGGCGGTGCAGGGGAACGTGCCCCGACTCGGCCTCGACTTCAACGCTCAGCGCAGAGCTGTCCTCGACAATCACGTTCGGGAGACAATGCGGCTTGCCGACGCGGTGCGCGCCGGAACCGCCGAACAGCCCGATTTCGTCGCGTGGCCCGAGAATGCGTCTGACATCTCGCCACTCACCAACGCCGACGCGGCACAGGAGATCACCGACGCATCCATCTCCGTTGGTGCGCCGATTCTCGTCGGGACTCTCGTCATGAACTCCGACGGTCGGCCCACGAACTCCGTCCTGGTGTGGGACGGCGCAAAGGGTCCCGTCGCGCGCTACGACAAGCACATCGTTCAGCCGTTCGGTGAGTATCTGCCCTGGCGATCGTTCTTCAGCATGTTCTCGTCGTACGCGTCCATGGCGGGCAACTTCCGTCCGGGCACCGGCCCGTCGGCGATCACCGTGCCCGGGCGCTCCGGGAACGTAGAGGTCGGTGTCTCCACCTGCTGGGAGATCGCATTCGACAGGTCGGCTCGGGCCGCCGTCGACGACGGCGCGCGCATTCTCTACGTCCCGACCAACAACGCCACCTTCGGCAGGACGGACATGACCTACCAGCAACTCGCGATGTCGCAGTTCCGCGCCGTCGAACACGGCAGGGCGGTCGTCGTCGCAGCGACCAGCGGAGTGAGCGCGATCATCGAACCCGACGGATCCATCTCTCACGAGTCGGGCGTGTTCACCCCGGCGGTGCTCTCAGATCGCTTACCGTTGCACTCGGCCAAGACCGTCGCGACCGTTCTCGGGGCGTGGCCACAGTGGATCATCGTCGTGGTGACGGTGGGTGGGCTTTTGGTCGTGCTGTCGCGTCGTTATAGGTTCACTCTCGGGCCTCGCAAGGTCGGCGTCGGTGGCACACCGGCAGCACAGGGTGATGTAAGGGAGTCGGAGGAGCGTGGTGACAACGGGTAGCGAAGGTGCGACCAGCCAAGACGAGGGCGGAATCGTCGCATCCGACGGCTCACGCGCACTGGTCGTCATCCCCACGTACAACGAGCGCGAGAACCTTCCCCGAATCGTGTCGAGGGTCCAGGCAGCCATGCCTGGCGTCCACGTGCTGGTCGTCGATGATTCCAGTCCCGACGGCACCGGCGATGTCGCAGACGAACTCGCCGCCGGCGACGACAGCGGCCGTATCCATGTGATGCACCGCGTGGAGAAGGACGGCCTCGGCAAGGCTTATCTCGCAGGTTTCGCATGGGGCCTGCACCGCGATTACGCGGTCATCGTCGAGATGGATGCCGACGGCAGCCACGCACCCGAGCAGCTATATCGCTTGTTCGACGCGGTGAACGAGGGCGCCGACCTCGCGATCGGGTCGCGCTACGTACCCGGCGGCAAACTCGTGAACTGGCCCAAGTATCGCGAAGTGCTCTCACGAGGTGCCAACACGTATGCGCGCCTGGCGCTCGGCGCCAACGTGCACGACATCACCGCCGGCTATCGCGCGTACCGCCGCAAAGTGCTCGAGACCATCGACCTCGATACGGTCGAGTCGGCGGGCTACTGCTTCCAGATCGACCTGGCGTGGCGCACGATCCAGGCCGGATACGACGTTCGTGAGGTTCCGATCACCTTCACCGAGCGCGAAGTCGGTTCGTCGAAGATGAGCGGTGGTGTGATGGCCGAGGCATTCACCAGCGTCGCGCGCTGGGGGATCGAGAACCGCCTGCACAAGATCGGGCTGCACAAGCGAGGCTGATGGCCCCAACGGTGCACAGCGACAACTGAAGCACGAAACACATCAGCCGGGTGGAGTCATGTGACTCCACCCGGCTGATGTCTGGTTCAGGACGCGAACGTCAGTTGGTGACTCCGCGACGACGCTGCTTGAGAAGATCGAGCCGCTCATTGAGCAGCACTTCGAGCTCCTCTTCGCTGCGGCGCTCGAGCAGCATGTCCCAGTGCGTGCGCGGGGGCTTGACCTTCTTCTCCTCGGGCTCTGCACCCTCGAGGATCGTGCCCTCCATGCCGTTCTTGCACGGCCACTTCGACGGCACCTCGGCGTCGTCGGCGAAGGGGACGTCGAAGATCTCTCCGTTGTCGGTCCGGTACTGGACGATTCGTCGCGGAGCGAGATCGTGATCACGATCGGTCTCATAGCTCACCGCGCCGAGGCGGCTGCCCCGAAGTACTCGATCTGCCATTTGGCGGTGTCCTCTCGTTTCTCGAGCGCTGTCGAACGCTCAACACTCCTATTCTACGCGCCGACGGCGCCACATCCGCACCACCGGTGACTCCCGGCCGTGTGCCGCCACCTGAACCTCGACGACCAGACTTGGGTACGGTCATGAGCGTGGAGCACACGACGAGCGGTACCACCCGATCACGGCGTCGCCCGTACGCCTGTGCCTGGTGCGGCCAGTCGATGGTCGACTCGGAGCATGGACGTCGGCGCAAGTACTGCAAGCGGTCGTGCCGTCAACGCGCCTACGAACAAAGAGCGCTCACCGAGGGCACTTCTATTCCCTCCGACGCCGTGATTCTGACTCAGGCCGAGGTGAGCGACTTCGGTGATCGACTCTTCGCGCTGCGCTGCGCTGCGGAGGACCTCGCGACGGCGGTGGACGAGAACGCTGACACGAGTACCGTCGCCGAGTTGGCGGAAGAAGTCGTGACCCTGGCCAAGGACGCCGAGCGACTGCGTTGATAGGTCGCATCTTCGGGCTGTCGATAGTCGTCACGGTCCTCGCGCTCGTCGTCGCGTTCGTCTACGGCGGGTGGGAGGCGGTGGCGCTCGCCGCGATACTCGGTGTTCTCGAGATCTCCCTGTCCTTCGACAACGCAGTCATCAACGCGACCGTGTTGGAACGGATGAGTGCGTTCTGGCAGCGCATGTTTCTCACCGTCGGCATGATCATCGCCGTATTCGGGATGCGCCTGCTCTTCCCACTCCTGATCGTCTGGGTGACGGCGGGCCTCAACCCTGTCGAGGCGTTCCGACTCGCGATGAACCCACCACCCGATGGCGCCGAGCAGTTCGCCGACGGAAGCCCGAGTTACGAGACGATCCTCACCGATGCACATCCACAGATCGCCGCGTTCGGCGGAATGTTCCTGTTCATGCTCTTCCTCAACTTCATCCTGAGCAATCGCGATCTGACGTGGTTGACGTGGCTCGAGCGTCCGCTGTCGAAGATCGGTCGACTCAGCGCGCTCCCGGTCGTCCTCGCCAGTGTGACCCTTGTGCTGGTCGCCGAGTTCCTCGCGCCCGACGAGATCCGCTCCACCGTCCTCATCGCCGGAATCCTCGGCATGGTCACGTACCTGATGGTCGACGGGTTGAGCGCACTCTTCCAATCCGATTCCGACCTGCGCGACAGTGGTCCGTCCGGCGCGGCGAAAGCGACGGGCAAGGCGGGATTCTTCCTCTTTCTCTACCTCGAGGTCCTCGACGCATCGTTTTCGTTCGACGGTGTCATCGGCGCGTTCGCGATCACCGCGGATCCGATCATCATCGCCTTGGGACTCGGATTCATCGGCGCGCTATTCGTGCGGTCGATCACGATCTACCTGGTCCGCACCGGAACGCTGGCCTCGTATCGCTATCTCGAGCACGGCGCCCACTGGGCTATCGGCGCTCTGGCCGTCATCCTGCTGCTGAGCATCGAGTTCCACATCAATGACGTCGTGACCGGACTCATCGGCGTCGTGTTCATCGGCGCCGCATTGTTCAGCAGCGTCGTCGCGAACCGCCGCGACCAACGCCGTGCACTTGCCGCACGTCGCTGATCACTTTTTCTTCTTGCCGCCTTGTGAGACGTCGTCGCCCTTTGCCGCGCGCAGCTTCTTTCCTCGGCGTTGGTACATCACGACGAAAATGGTGAGCAGGATGGCCACGACCACGGCGATCACGACACCCCACGCACTGGCCGCGCGGAATCCCGGCGCCCGGACATTGAGGATCTGTTTGCCCACTTGCGCCGCGTTGTTGTTGCCGAGATGGATGCTCAGTGTCAGCAGATTGGGGATCGCGACCACGACGCCGATCACCACGCACAGGATCGAGAGGAGGTTCTTCATCCGGCCCCGCAACGAGACCGCAAGCACGAGCATCGATATCGGGATGAACGTGCAGACGAACCCGATCGACAGCCCGCTGCCGATTCCGCGCCCCATCGATCCGTCGACGTTGCTGCCGATCTGCTCAGCCCACCAGCGCGGCAGGAACGCCGCGAGTATGAAGTAGATGACCACCGCGATGGCTATGGCGATCGCGACGAAGAGAAACTTGCGCGCCCCCTTGGCGAGACGGTCGGAGAATGTCGGCTGAGTCTGCGCCGACGTCGAACTGACGGTCACGTCTGTGTCGCGCCCCGGTTCGGGCGTCGACGAGACAGAAGCTTTGTTTGCCGAGTGCTCAGCCATGGTTCTCAGCATAGGGCGACGACACTCGGATCCGAGGGGGTCTCGACCCTCTGGCGCGTCCGATTACAACTCGTTACCTTGCGGTGGCCCAGCGTTTTTGCGCCGGATGGCGAAATGGGTGTCCATCGCGGCGGGCCGAGTGTAGAAAGGACGTTGACAGCGGTGGGCTCGCTTTCCAGATCAGGGACAACGGTAATTCACCGAAGCCGTTCCGCATCCTTCACATCCAACGATCGTCACAGGTCACAGCACAAGAGTGAGTACTTTTATGGATCCGACGCAGCGTCAGATGCTCGACTTCGAGCAGAATTGGTACGCACTCGGTGGGGGTTCGTCGCGCGAGATCAGCTCGCAGTTCGGGCTGTCCGACCGTGACTTCTTCACGCAGGTCCAGCACCTGCTGAATGCCGAACCACCGGCTACCCTTTCGAAGGGTCAACTCGCTCGGATGCGCGAGGTCGTCCGCAGCAGAATCTGGATGGCTCGCTGAGGTCGACGGCCCCCTTACGCATTCGTGGAGTCACGTCCGACGAAAGGAGTTGTGGTGCCGCCGTTCGCCGACGACGAACTCGACGAGTTCTACCGGCGTATCGAGGCTGGCACCCAGCAGCCCAGCCGTAAGCGTTCGTCGCCCACTCGGTCTTCTCGGACATCGAGGACGCCCGCCTGTCCGACACCGGAGAAGGACGCCTACCGTGACGTCCACGAGGTCGACGCCGCGGTGAGCCGCATCCGTGCGGCCGGACGCACGGCCCCGGTGCTGCGGTCCTACGAATGCATCTGCGGCTCATGGCATCTCACAAGCAGAGCAGTGGACATTCCGGACACACGGCGTAAGCGGAAACGGTCGTGACCCTCGTCGAACTGGCGGTGGACGATCTCACCGCAACCACCGACGCATACCGGCGCCTTCTGGCTCGCAACGACAGCGCAGCCGAGTACGCCACGTCGAACGCCACGCTGCGACTCGACCGCAGACACCTCGGGCACCGCGTACTGTTCGACGTCGCAGACGTGTCGTCGTGGCAGACGCTGCTGGAGCGACGCGGTCTGGCCACCCGCAACGACGCCACCGCTGTCCAAGTCGACGGCCTTCCGGTCGGGGTGACCGAGCACCGCGCCTCCGGAGCCGAGGCCGCACCGACCGCAAGCGACATCGAGGGCATTGACCACATCGTGTTCCAGGCCGCGGGCCGCGACCACGCGGTGGCCTTGTTCGGCTCGACCCTCGGCCTCGACTTCCGCCTCGACAGACCCGTCGCCGATGGCCTTCGGCAGCTGTTCTTTCGCGCGGACGACCTGATCGTCGAAGTTCTCGTCACACCCGATGGCGTTCCGAGATCGTCCCCGCCCCTCTCACTGTGGGGGATCGCTTGGGCGACAACCGATATCGAAGCAACGCAAGCCCGACTCACCGGCGCGGGTTTCACCGTGTCGCAGGTTCGCACGGGACGCAAACCCAATACGCGGGTCGCGACGGTGCGGTCTCCGGCTCTCGCCACGCGCACCTTGATCATCGAACCCACTCGATCAGTCGCAGCTAAGGAGTCGTCGTGAGCCAGACGAGCCGACCAGACGGGCCAAACCGGTTTCAACGGGTGGCCGGCGTGGTCAACAGGACAGTCGTCCTCCCACTCCTGCAGATTCCTCTACTCAATGGTGTGCTCGGTCGTGCGTTCACCGAGGTGTCGTACACGGGCCGCAAGACGGGCAAGCACGTCACCTTTCCGGTGAACTACGTCCGATCCGGCGACTCGGTCACGATCGGCGTCGCCATGCCCGACAAAAAGACCTGGTGGCGCAACTTCACCGGCGACGGCGCACCGATCACGCTGACCCTCGACGGCGAGCACCGAACGGGGCACGCCGTCGCGTCAAAGGACAGCAACGGATCGGTGCGGGTCAAGGTCTCCCTCGACCACAACGATTCGCACTGAGTCAGCTCCGCCGCACGTCATTGTTTCTCAGCGCGCCACCGCTCCGCCGCACGCTCCCGCTCCGCCGCACGCCACCGTAAATGCCGCACCTCACGATGAGCGGCTGTAACAGCGTGTCGACCGTCCAGCGCGGAAATCGGAAGCGAATTCCGTTGGGGGAGAAGACGTCCAATCCGTTGTCGCTTGGCCCGAAGACTGATCCCCACCGGTGCTCGGCCGGGTGATATCGGCGAGTCTCGCGGCCGCCGAGATGAGCGAGAACGTTGCGCGCCACCAGACGGTCGGCGCGGTTGCGAGCCGAGCCACGCAGCGGATCCGTATCGGCGACATCCCCGACGGCGAACACTCCCCGGTACCCGGGCACTCCGAGGTCGGCGTCGACGCGGACGAATCCTCGGTCGGTCAGCATGTCCGAAGGCAGCCAGGCTGTATTCGGTGACACTCGGCCGACGGCCCACACGATCGCATCCGCCTCGACCGCCGCTTGTCCGGTGAGCCAGGTGATCGAACCGGTGCCGATCTCCCCGAGATCGGCGTCGGTTGGCAGCACCGCCCGATGTCCACCGTGTCTGTCGACACCCAGGGACTCCAGTCGTCTGGCCACCTTGTGGCGCGTGCGGTCGTGGTGCCGGGGGAGTGGCAGCTCACCGGGATGGTAGAGAGCGACCTCCTTCTTTGGCCAGCGTCGACGCAGTTGGGCGGCCGAACTGCATGCTGCCGCACCCCCACCGACTACCGCTATGGTCCGAGCGTGCGACAGGCGCTCGTGCACGCCGTGTAGACCGATGTCGACGTCGTCGCCGTCTTCGAGGACTGGCTGGCGCCAGAATCCGTTGGCGACGCCCGTCGCGATGACGAGCGCGTCGTAGGTGACTGCCTCAACTGTTCCCGACGGCGTGCGCAAGCGCAGCGTTCGACGATCGTGATCGAGGTCGACGATCTCACCATGACGGATGTCCACCGTATCGAGTCGACGCATCCGACCGAACTCGACGCGATAGTCGCGAGCCCACCGCTCCGGGTAGGCGATCCGCAGCCCGACTTCCTGTCCGCTCACCAGTGCGGGCCGCATCGAGACTCCGACGACGCTGCTGCGGCGGGCGAGGTGCATCGCGGTGAGCACACCGGAATCGCCCATGCCTGCGACGACGACGCTTCGCGTCCCCCGCTTGTGGACGAGCGGCACTGCTGCACTCACCCGGGTCGCCCAACACCGTCGGTGGTCCGGGAACTGAGCCGGGGAAGCGGCAGAAATTTTGGCACACGATCGATGACGTCGGCGTAGGACGGACGTCGTTCAAGACTGCGCTCTTCCATCATCGGAATGCTCGCCCCGAGGAACATGGCGAGCATCGCGCCCGCACCCACCCACAGCCACCACGCGTCCGCGGGCGCAGCGGCAATACCGAACAGCAGGATCGACACCCAGAACATGAACTCGCCAAAATAGTTCGGGTGCCGCGACCACGCCCAGAGACCGATGTCGACGGTCTGACCGGGCTCGCTCGACCGCCGGAACAGTCTCAACTGTCGGTCGGCGATCGACTCGAGTGCGATCGCCGCGAGACCGACGACGAACGCGACAACGCTCAACCACATCAGCCCGGCGTCGGCCCTGGTGAGCGCGACGTACGCCGGGATCATCGCGAGAAACACCTGCAACGTGGGGATGAGGTGAATGGCGAAGAGATCGGCGACGAACGAGAACCTTCCGGCACGTCGCCGCAGCAACTCGTAGCGCCAATCCTCGTGGACCAGCCCGGGAAACGACCGCACCCAGTTCGCGGTCAGCCGCACCGCCCAGATCACGAGAACGATGCCGAGGAGGGCACAACGCCACTTCGCTTGGGAGCCACCATGTATGGCGTCGCCCGCGAACCACCAGTACAGGGCAAGAAATACCGGGACGACACTCCAGTAGGCGTCGTAGCAACTCGAATTGCCGACCGCCCGGCTCACCACGAAGATGACGAGCGTGGCGAGTACATCGGCAATGAGCGTGTCCGCCCAGAGTTGCCCGACGCTGGGTCCCCATGTCAACCACAGCAACGCCACCGCCAGGGCAACGACGTACGCGGCGGTGATCACCACCAACGACGCTCGTCTCCCCATAAGAGGGATGGTGTCAGGCGACGCCCCACTTCGCGGCGTTTTGGCTGCGACCGGGCGGCAGCGCGCGTCGGGGTCGCAGATGCTCCAGCAGCCAGCGGTAGACGTCGTCGTCGTTGAGGAGGGTGAAATGGCTCGCCCCACCCAGATGCAGTCCGTGCTCGGTAGTGAATCCGACGCTGCGAGCGCGACTTTCGCCGCGACCGCTGGGCGTCAGCACCAATCCGTCGCCGATGAACCTGCCCAGGGGATGGTTGGGATCGCGCGTCAACGATGCGGTGACGAACAAATGTCGCGCCTGTGGCAGCAGCGGTACCGCGGTGGCGGGATGCTGCCGGAAGGCATCCGGATCCCTCCCACTCCAGTCGTCGTCGACAAGACTTCCGTGAAAAAGGTCGCGCACTCCTGCGCTGCGTCGTCCGAGCAGGTTGCCGAACGGGGCGGTCACCGAAACCGACCTGAGCGCTCCGGCCGCAAAGTGCACAGTCCGAGCCAGCGGAGCCCCGAAATGCGGCGTCCCCAAACTCACTGTCTCCGTGACCAATCCGCACCAGTACGCGTCTTGGGTGGCGGCACTGTGGCAGGCGCTTCGGATGATCAACCCGCCCATCGAATGCCCGATCAGGGTCAGTCGCGACACAGGCACCGGCCATTGGAGCATCAGATCATTGAGTAATGCGGCGAGTTCGCGCCCGTTATCGCTGATGTGGCGTCCGGTGTTGAATCGCAGCCGCACCTCGGTCGCGCCGATATCGGTAGCGAGCCGCTCGCCATACGTCGGGCGGTTACCTCTGCGCCACGCGTGCTCGGACTCCATGAGGCCGTGCAGAAAGACGACGATGTGCCCGGCAGCCTCCGGAAAAGCCGCGCGGAGCGCTTCGGCCTCGACCGCCACCGGCATACCGTCGACACGGATCGACATCGGCTGGGCGAGCGGCGAGCGCTGGTCGGCGAGCGAGTCGCCGATCAGCCCGTCCAGAATGGCGAGCACCAGCGCGCCCCGTGAACCCTCCGATGGCGAGTGGCGCGGTTCCGGGAGTGTGGCACCCACCTCAGCGATGGCTTCTAACATTGCCGACAACGACTCGTAGGTCGTGTCGGCTACTGCGTCGTGGACCAGATGTGCCGATCGACTCGACGATCCGCCGAGTCGATCGGTCACCCCGAACACACGATCGGTTACCGCGCGATGCACTTTCGCGACACCGCGGATAGCTCCTGCTAGCTCACTGCACCCCAATTGCGCCAGCGCCGCCAGTTCGGTCGGGGCGACTTTGTCGGCTGTGGTCACAACCCACAGAGTACAACTGTTCACTCACTTGCGGGAGCCCTTGCAGCAACCGCCACCCGAGCACACAGGCAACTCAGGCGTCGACGGTCTCGCGGTAGCCGAACTCGACGACATCGACATCAGAGACGTGCTTACGGCGCTCACGCCTCAGGCCGAGGCCGTAGAGCGCCAGGCCACCGAGAAGCCAGCACCCGAGCACGATGAGCGGATGCGCAATGGCGTTGCCGTTGAAGAACACGACATCCCGCAGGAGCGATCCCGTTGCGCCCGGCGGCAGGAGCTGGCCGATCGCGCCCCACGGGGTGGGCAGTAGTTCAGGGGCGCTCGAGAGTCCGGACAGCGGGTTGCCCAGGAGTATCAGTGCAATGGCCGCGACGACCAGACCCGGACCCCCGAGCGCTTCCCGAAGGCCGAGCACCGCGAAGCACGTGGCCGCGATTCCGAGCATCGCCGCCAGCGACGTCAGCCAGTAGTTTCCGTCGAACGTCCCGACGAGGAACTGCAGAATCGCGATCAGCGCGAAGCCACCGACAACAGACACACCCAGCGCCGCGATGATCCGACCACCCGCCGAGCTGATCACGAGCATGATCACCATCGCACTGATCCAGCCCCCGAGAGCCAGGGGAAGAGCGCCTGCCGCCAATCCGGCACCGCGCGGGTCCTTCGCCGGGAAACTACGCACATCGACGACCTGAGTTTGTGCGTGAGTGGCGTCGGCGACACCTTGTCCCATCGTTTCGATCATCGTTGCCACCGTTGGACTCGCCGCAGAGGCGACGAGCACAGTGAGGTCTGCGCCGGGCTTGACGACCAGCGCGCCGTAAATCGCGCGCGTCTCGATCGCGTCGCGCGCAGCCACCTCGTCGGAGTATGCCGTGACGTCGAACGAGTCACCGGTGAGGCGATCGACCTGACTGACCACCTGCTCAGACCCGACGACCCCGATCGGGACGTGATGAGGCGCCGACCGCGCAGCGGGAAGCGCGAACATCGTGACCATCACCGACAACAGGACTGCGGTTCCGAGCACGACCGCAATCACTCTGACGGGCGCCGGTGGCCCCTTCTTTGCAGGGGTATCGGTCACGGGAATGTCGGGCGCACTCGTCGCACCGGGCGTCGTGGTGGTTTCATCGGCACTCATGGCGCCTCCCTCAAATTAGATACGGTTCGTTTCTTAGCAGAGTAGGACGATCCGATAAGATACGCAACGTATCGGAAGGAGATTATGTGACCAGACGTCGCCGTGGCACAGAACTCGAAGCAGACATCTTCGAGGCCGTCCGTGCCGAGATCACCGAACGCGGATACGCCGGCCTCACCTACGAGGGGGTCGCGGCTGCCGCCGGAACGAGCAAGACCGTCCTGTACCGACGCTGGGACACCAAGGTCGAGATGGTCATGGCAGCAATGGTCGACGTCGCCCGAGAGGTTCTGACCGTCCCGGACACCGGATCGCTCGCCGACGACCTCCGGATGGTCCTTGCCCGCATGCGGGTGCGGTTGGCCGAGGTGGGTCCCCGGACGATCCGCTCGCTGCTCGCGGATCTGCCCGAGGGTTCCACGGGTTCTGTCATCGGACTCATCACCACACATGTCGACGAGGTCATGGCTCCCGTGCTCGAGCGCGCTCGCCGACGGGGCGAGCTCGGTCCGCACCCGCTGCCGCCTCGCGCCGCGTCTCTCCCTTTCGATCTCGCCCGGCACGAGGTCTTCATCGCCGGCAACATGTCCGAGGACACCATCGACCAGATCATCTCGGTATGCGTGATCCCGCTCTGGACGACCTGGACAAATACTCCCGAGTCCGATACTCCCGAGACCGACCGCCACATGACTTCGTCGAGAGGGATGACCCACACATGAGTTCGTCAGCACCGCCGGCCGCCGCCGATCGTCACGACGAGATACGTGTCGTCGGCGCACGGGTCAACAATCTCAATGACGTGACAGTCGTCCTTCCCAAGCGGCGCCTCACCGTCTTCACCGGCGTCTCCGGTTCCGGCAAGAGTTCACTCGTCTTCGGCACGGTGGCCGCCGAGTCGCAAAGATTGATCAACGAGACCTACAGCGCATTCGTTCAGGGATTCATGCCTTCGTTGAATCGGCCGGATGTCGACGTCCTCGACGGACTGACGACCGCAATCATCGTCGACCAGGAGCGTCTCGGTACCGACCCGCGCTCGACCGTCGGAACGGCGACGGACGCGAACGCGATGCTCCGCATCCTCTTCAGCCGACTCGGGACTCCACACATCGGTTCGGCGCAGGCGTTCTCGTTCAACGTCGCGTCTGTCAGTGGCGGGGGCTCCGTCACGACGGAGAAAGCGGGCCGAAAAGTCAAGGAGCAACGGACTTTCGAGGTCGTCGGCGGAATGTGCCCTCGATGTGAGGGCAGGGGCTCGATCTCGTGTTTCGACCTGACTGCGCTCTACGACGGCTCCAAGTCCATCAACGAAGGCGCGATCACGATCCCCGGCTACAGCATGGATGGGTGGTACGGGCGCATCTTCCGCGGCTGCGGCTTCTTCGATCCGGACACACCGATCGACAAGTTCACTGCCCGCCAACTCGACGCCCTGCTGTACAAGGAACCGACACGCATCAAGATCGACGGCATCAACGTCACCTACGAGGGCCTCATCACCAAGATCGGAAAGTCGTTCCTGGCCAAGGACAAAGACGCGCTGCAACCCCACATCCGCGCGTTCGTCGACAGGGCGATCACCTTCTCGGTCTGTCCGGACTGCCAGGGGACTCGACTGTCGGAGAAGGCACGAAGTTCGACGATCGGTGGCGTCAGCATCGCCGATGCGTGCGCGATGCAGATCACCGATCTCGCCGACTGGGTCGGCTCGCTCGACGAGCCGACACTTGCACCGCTGCTCGAATCCCTGCGCGCCACGCTCGATTCGTTTGTCGACATCGGTCTCGGATACCTCTCGCTCGACCGTCCGTCCGGGACGCTGTCGGGTGGAGAGGCGCAGCGTACCAAGATGATTCGCCATCTCGGGTCGGCGCTGACCGACATCACCTACGTCTTCGACGAGCCGACGGTCGGGCTGCATCCACACGACATCGACCGTATGAATCGGCTTCTCCTGCAACTGCGGGACAAGGGCAATACGGTGCTGGTCGTCGAACACAAACCCGAGGTCATCGCCATCGCCGACCACATCGTCGACCTCGGACCACGCGCGGGGACCGGTGGGGGCAACGTCGTCTTCGAAGGCGGCGTCGACGACCTGCGCGCAAGCGACACGTTGACCGGACGCCACCTCGACGACCGCGCCACCCTCAAACCGCAGGTGCGAGAGCCCAATGGAGCGTTGGAGATTCGCGGCGCGAGTTCGCACAACCTGAAGGACGTCGACGTCGACTTCCCGCTCGGGGTGCTGTGTGTGGTCACCGGCGTGGCCGGCTCCGGGAAGAGCTCTCTTGTCGACGGATCGCTATCGGGCCGAGACGACGTGATCACCGTCGACCAATCCGCCATCAAGGGTTCGCGGCGCAGCAGCCCGGCGACGTACACGGGCCTCCTCGAGCCGATCCGGAAGGCTTTCGCGAAGGCAAACGGAGTGAAACCCGCTCTCTTCAGCGCCAATTCGGAGGGTGCGTGTCCGAACTGCAAGGGAGCGGGTGTCATCTACACCGATCTCGCGATCATGGCGGGAGTCGCCGTCACGTGCGAGGTGTGCGAGGGTAAGCGATTCCAGCCCGGTGTACTCGACTACACGTTCGGCGGTCGCGACATCTCCGAGGTCCTCCACATGTCGGTCGACGCGGCGCTCGAATTCTTCTCCGCAGGTGAATCGAAAGTGGCTGCGGCACAGAAGATCCTGGAACGGCTCGCCGACGTCGGACTCGGCTATCTCACGATAGGACAACCGCTCACGACGCTCTCCGGCGGGGAGAGGCAACGGCTGAAACTCGCGACACACCTCGGGGACAAGGGCGGGATCTTCGTCCTCGACGAGCCGACGTCAGGTCTGCATCTTGCCGACGTCGAGCAACTGCTGGGGCTCCTCGACGGCCTCGTCGACGGTGGTAGATCGGTGATCGTGATCGAGCATCACCAGGCGGTGATGGCTCATGCCGATTGGATCGTCGACCTCGGTCCGGGCGCCGGTCACGACGGCGGGCGAGTGGTGTTCGAGGGCACCCCGGCCGATCTCGTCTCAGCACGTTCGACGCTGACCGCACAGCATCTCGCCGACTACGTGAAGAACTGAACCGCCCGACTCACCCGGCGCTACGGTGTCTCATCCGCCCGGGGCGTCGTTGACGACTCCGGCCAACGAGTCGCGGTCGGCGACGTCGAGTTTGATGCAGGCGCGATAGATGTGACCCTCGACAGTCCGTACCGAGACGGTCAGGCGTTCGGCGATCTCGCGGTTGGTCAGGCCGCGACCGATGAGAACCGCGATCTCCCGCTCCCTGGCCGTGATCGGCAGCGGTCGTGCTGTCGCCCTGATGGCGGGAGTCGTCGCGCCATCGCACGCCTTCGACAGCGCGAGAACTCTCGCAGAGCAGGCGGTGGCGTCTCCACGCCGGCCGGCACGCTCGTACAACTGTGCCGCCTGCGCCGCAGCGTCGGCGGCCGACAGCAGCACTCCCGCATCCTCGAAATCATGTGATGCCGCTGCCAATTCGTCCGGATCGCCCGCTGCGTAGGCCGCTGCGTGGCGTGCGTAGACGTGGCCGAGCTCGCCTTGGATGAGTCCTGCGAGCTCCGCGAGGCGCGGAGCCGTGGTCTTGTCGCCGAAGCGAGTCGCGTGATGCAGGGACTCGGCCTCGAGTGCGAGTTGCCCGGAGTCGTGAGCGATTGCGGCCGCGCGATGCGCGTGATCGATTGCCGCGCGTTCGGCGCCCTGTGCAGCGCAGATCCAGGCTTGCGCGAGCACCCGCTGCGAGTCGTGGATCGCCAGGTGCGGACCCCGGTGCTCATCTGCGTCTCGTAGCACCCGTTCGGCTTCGTCGACGTCGTTGAGCGCCGCGTACGCCCGTACCAGAATCAACCGGCCGGGCAAACGCCACGGGAGTGGCTGCTTGGCGTTGAGAGCGGCGAGTGCCTGTTCGAACTCGCTGATCGCCTCACGAAACGAGCCGCTGTACGTCGCCGCAACACCTGCCGCGATCTTGGCGATCGCCCATCCGAGGAACTGACCCGAGGAGGAGAACTGCGTGTACTCGGTGGCGCGGTTTCGCGCCTCCTTGAGGTCGCCGACCATCGTGAGCGCCAGGACGTCGCAGTAGCGCACCATGACGCTGATCATCCCGTCCGTCGCCTTTTTCTTCGCACGGGTGCGCTCTGCGTAGGGGGCGTAGTCGCGCCCGCGCCCGGCAATCGACATGGCCAGCCCGGCACCGAAGGCCGCGAAATCGATGGCCTGTGACGGCGCGTTCGGACTCTCGAGAACGTGCTCGGCGAGCGCGATTCCCTCGTCGAGCCGGTTCTCGTGAACGGCCATCGCCGCGGCAACCGCGTCGACGACGAGTCGTAGCGACGGATGCTCGACCTTCTCGTTGAGCAGTTCGAGCATGCGATAACTCTCATCGACGTCGCCGAGCATCCAGAAGATCAGGCTCATGCGCGATACCGCCCACACCACGAGCTCGAACTCATTGAACGACTCGGGCTCGAACTCGGTGAATACAGCGTCGGCCTCGACGACTCGCCCCTGCCACATGATCGCGCGGGAGAGCAGCTCTCCCGCGGTCAGACTGCCGTCGTGCTCGAAGGCGACGCGGGCGAGCCGCTCACCGAGCGGGAGATTGGCCAGGAAGATCGCATCCTTGGCCGCTGCGATGAGCAGCGCTACGTCGACGTCACGGTGCGCGTCGACGCTCAACTGTGCGAGGCGGATACGCTCGGCGGCGGTGTCGGTTGCGTGGTCGCGCAATGCGTCGACGAGTTCGGCGCGTAGCCGTCGGGCCGCGACGGTGCTGATACGTCGCCGAACCACGTCTCCGTAGAGCGGGTGGGTGAATCGGACGTTGGTCGTGTCGCCGTCGCGAGTTGTCGTGATGAAACCCAGAGTCTCGGCGTCGTCGACCGGTTCCTCGCCGATCAGCCCGATCAGGAGATCGATGTCGATCGGCTCATACAGCGACAACACCTTGAGCGCATCGACAACGTGCGGACCAGCACGGTCGAGACGGTCGTCGAGCAGTGACACCAGGCCGGACGGAACCGCCGTCGCGCCCCGCAATTGCCAGACGCCCGACACCTCCGACAACGCACCGGATTCGACGGCCCCCTCGATCATATTTCGGAGGAACAGTGGATTTCCGCCGGACGAATCCCAGATGACGTCGGCGCTCAAGCCCTCCAACGATCCGCCGAGCACACGTTCGACCAGTTCAGCGCACTGTTCTTTCGTGAGGTTCTGCAGTTCGAGTCGGTGAAGGTAGCCGTCCTTCCACAACGAGGTCACCGCATCGGGCACAGGTTCGCCCGTGCGGACTGTGGCGATGATTCGTGCGCTGCGATCAATCGCGATCTGATGCAGCAGCGTCGCCGAAAGCTGATCGAGCATATGGGCGTCGTCTATCCCGATGACCGTTCCGGGCTCGGCAACGAGGGTCTCGCGCGCGGAGACCAACGCCGCTATGGGATCGCGCGACGCGGTAGGAGCTACCCACGGCGCGAAGGCTCCGAGCGGTATGGCACGCGACGACTCGGTACATGCAGCCCATCGGACAGGCCTACCGAGCGAATCGGTGACCATCCGGGCGAGCGTGGTTTTGCCGACGCCCGCGGGCCCGACAAGTACCACTCCACAGCGATCGCTTGGTCGCAAGAGCGCGGAGCGGATGAACTGTTGCTCGGCGGGCCGGCCGAGGAGTTGCCAGCGCCCTTCCATGGTTGAGCAGTATAGGGCGAATTGCCAGAAATTGAGTCGTGAAGGTTCGAGCAAGGAAACTCACTCGGGGAGTTCGTCCACGCTCGTCGGCTCACACATCGGGGCATTGTTCTTTTGATGCCGGAATCGACTCGACGCATCGTACACGTCGCGCTTGAGGCGGTTAATCGATCCGAGCGGGGTATGTACCTTCAGGCCACGCCAGGAATTGAACGACAGGACGTCGTCGCCGTATGCGCGTCGCTCCGGTGTGTAGGGATTCTGCGTCGGGAATCTGATCGTGGCAACTGTCCGGTGCGGTGACTCCTCCTCCGACCACGCCTTTGTCGCATCGTCGATCGGCATCCGGTCGACATTCGTGCACAGTTGCACCCGCAGTTCATATTCGGCCGGATGCGACTCGAAGAAATCGACGGTCATGTCTTGCAGCGCATTTACTCCGCGATAGTCGGGTGTCGGTTGACCGGCGAGCGCACGAACCTCGGCCGACGACGGCGCGTACAGCATCTTCGCGACATATTTGCCGTAGCGCAGCGGCGCTGACGTATAGAAGGTGTCCCCGAGAATATGCGTGTTCTCCCTGATGAAAACTCTCAGGGTGTCCGGAAACGGGCGCCCGATCTTTGTCAGAATCCTGGCGTCGACTGCGGCCAACAAGCGTTCGCCGAACCCGAGAACGGGATCGGAAACACGGGCGAGCAGCACCGCCGTCGGCATGCCCTTGAGGAGATACTCCTTCGCGTCCGCGAACAGGAACTCCCGATGGGTCACCATGATGAAGTCCTGGGTGACCGCGGTGTCGTCGGGCAGGGCACGGTCTGCGGTCGGATCGACGCCGACGACCTTGATCCCGAGGCCGCGCACGCCTCTCATCTGATCGGTACGTATGGCTCCCGACGTGCTCGATAAGCGGGCGATGATCGGGTAGGTCCGTGGTTCCGCGAACAGCCCCTGGGCGAGTTCTTCCGGCAGGTCGGCGTGCACCTCGAGTTCACCGCGTAGGACAGCGTGACTCTTGGCGTGGGCGTCTCGGATGCCGCGCTTGTACTTGGCGTACGCGTGCTCGTTGTTCGTGTGCAGGATCTGCACCATCTTCGCCACCACCTCCGCCTCACCAGGCGGGGTGTCCTCCATCTCCGGCTCCCACAACACGTACTCACGACTCATCGTCACGGTCCTCTCGGCGCATCAGGGTGCGGGCCAGGGTGCGAAAGGGTTGGTGGCATGTGCGAGCACCGGGGTGAGCGTGGGGAAGTGGCGGAGCAACACTGTGCGCATCGTGTTGTCGCGGATCCACGCCATGCCCGCTTCGGTGTAAACGTCGGCGGTGAAGTCCGTCGTCAGGAATCGATCAGCGGCGATCCTGCGTGATGCCATCAAGATGAACACCCGAAACGCGGTGTCGGAGAATCCGAAGCCTCGGGGTTTGCGTTCTGCGTAGAGACCGATCATGAGATCAACGTCATCGATGTCGCGGTACATCTGCTCGAGCTGCTTCGCCCACTCGGCGTTGTTCGTCAAATCTGCGAAGCTCTTGGCGGGCGGGAGCCGGAAATACCGCCGGAATTCGTTGTAGCGTGGCACGCCACGCTCTCGGCTTCGGAGGACATCGATAGTGGCGAGGTCAATCGACTCAGCGTCCGGCCGCGGGAGATCTCGGAGAGCTTCCGGGAAATTGTGGAGCGTCAAAGCTCCCGGAAATGCCCTTCCGAAGGAATACAGCAAATCGTCCATCGACCATTCCGCCATTCGCTGGTGCACGTTGTCGGCCAGAAGCTCTCCGAGCGGGTGAGTATGCCTGGTCTGGCCCGTGGCCAGGCTCCGTACATCGAGGTGGTCGGGTAGCAGGGGATGCATGCGATACACCGCCACGAATTCTTCGGTCAACGAGAACGGCACCCCGTCGAGATGAGTTCCGCCACCTGGAATCCCGAAGAGTATCTCGCTGTCGACAAGCCGCCCGAACTTCGAGGTGAACTTCTCACCCAGTAATCCGAACCAGTTCGCGTGCATGCCGGTCACGGTTGTGGGGTGCGCGATGATCGCAGGTGTCCAGTCGACAGTGTGGATCTTTGCCATCAGTGCCGAGTTGATCAGTCGCGCAACGTTATACAGCCGCTCTTGATCAGCTGTGAATTCAGGGTGTGCGACCGTGAGTCGTCGACATATCGCGTTGTGTTCCCGCAGGAACAACGACTGCATCAGCGCGAGTCCCAGCCACGAATTCGCCTTGGGTCCGTTCTTGTCCAGCAATTGCTCCGCTGCCAACGTGGGGAGTCCGTCGTCAGCGAGTTCGATGGTGGCGAGCAGATTGCCGTCGGCATCTCGGTGGCGGATCGCGGCCGCGTACTCCTCGGTGTCGCCGTAGATCTGCGACGCGTCCCACCAGTGCGTGTCACGGTTGGCGTACGTCGGCGGGGCGTCGGCCGGGCCGTCGAGTGTCGGCGTTCGTGGAACCTGCATCGGCCGGGAGTGCGGCCAGTGGTCGTCGGCGTCGAGCTCGATGAGCCACGGCTCGGGATCGGGAGGAGTGAGATGACTCACCCAGTCATGCACCTGAAACTGGATCCACGCGGCGGCGAGCAGGTTGAGCGTCTCAGCGGGCTGAAACTCGGTGCGCGCGAGCAGCTTCTCGCTGACGACGCGCGGACTCGGCTCACGAAATCTGTCCCCGAGCTCGGGCCAAGTCGCGTCAAGCGGCACGTTGCGACCGAATCGAGTGCCGACGGACCCCATGTCGGGGTGCGCGAGGTTGTCGAAGCGCCCGTCGATCGTGCGCTTGCGATGGTCCGACGCCGGTAACGGTGGGTCGAGGGGCGGGGCGGGATCGGGATCGGTGTCGACGAGGTTGAGTGCCCGGAGCTGGCTGCGGATGCCGACCAGCACCGCCAGCCCCAACGGTTTCGGTAGTCGCGACCAGCCGACCACCCGGTCGAGCTGCTCCGCGGTCACTGCGAGGACCCGCTCAACGGTACTTCTCTGATCGACCACCGATTCCTCTTCCGTACCCGTGTCGCCCGCCCTGACCGATGTGACGCGATCAGTATCCCCGACGGCGGCGTTCGGGTGCATGCGTACCGGACTACCTCATCGGGAAAACGCTGATTCGAGTACCCCGGTACTCGTGCGACCGCCATCCATGTCGCGAAGGCTGGAAACCCAGTCGGTTCACGCATGTCCGACGCAGGGTCAATCGGCACGATCAACGATGTCGTGCACTACGGGAGAATGGCAGGTGATTCGTGATCGTCCCGATCGGCATCACGCTCAACATCGAGACCGAACTCGACGACGCGGTGTCGGCGCTGGGGTGCCGCGTGGGCGACGCGCGGCACAGTCGATTCTGGTTCGCGGAGGCACGCCACGCATCGATCGACACCCCGACACCCCTCTACGACAACAGAGTGGCGATCAGGTTGCGCACGGGTGCCTTCGACGACCTCACGGTCACCATGCATCCCGAGCGAAGCGAGTGGCTGACAGGCGATTGGGCCAACTCGTTCGACCGTGACCAGTTCGAATATCGCATCTCAGATCAGTGGTGTGGTGGCGATCGAAGGCTCAGGGCGTCGGCACGTACCCGTCATCCGTCCGGGAGCATGTCCGAGGCGATCGAGAACGGCGCCGACCCCACCCACCTCCTCGACACGGCGCAACGACGCTTTCTGGTCGCGTGCGCGTCGTCGGGGCCGCCGATCGACCACCTCGTACTGCGTGGGCCGATCACGTCGCAGGTCTGGGATACGTCGGTGCGCGACGTCCGACAGGTTCGGGTGGCGAGGTGGCTGTCCGATGACATCGACGTCGTCGGGGTCTCCACGTGCATCGGTGTCCGCCCCGGCGAGTCGTCGCACGACCTCGCGGCGCGGGCCTCGGCGGTCGCGAGCGATCTCCGCGACAGCCTCCACGACGCCGGGTGTCACACCAGCCCGCTGACGAGCAAAACCGCTCTGGCGCTTCGTGTGCTCGCAGGGGCGACCCCGTGATTACCCGTCGACGGAGACGATCGTCAGCTCGAAGACCAGACTGTCACCCTTGTTGATGCCCGCCGCAGGATTGCCATTCGGGTATCCGTCCTCAGGGTTCATCGCGACCGCAACCGACGAACCCACCTTCTGACCCGCGATGGCCTTCTTGAAACCGACCACGACCCGGTCGAGCGGGAACTGAACGGGAGTACCCCCCGAGTAGCTGCTGTCGAAGGTCTTACCGTCACGGCCATCGACGCCGACGTAACAGACGCTGACGGTCGCCGTGTCGGGGACAACCTCGCCGCTGCCCTCCCGCAGGGTGTGAACCTGCGTCTGCTCGACCGCGAACGGAGTGGTCACCGTGACTGCCGGTGCCGTCGTCGAGGTCGAGGCGACGACGTCGACACTTCCCGTCGTGCCACGAAGGGTCCAGTCCGGCTTGGCATCCGCTGCCGGTGCCGCAGACGGGCAGGAGGGCGACGCCGCGGAAGTCGATGACGACGCGGCAGAGTCGGAACCGGAATCGGAGCCGCACGCGGCGAGTCCGATCGTCAGCGAGGCAACGGCTACGGGAAGTACGACACGGCGGATGTTCACGGGCGTCACGCTACCGAACGGCTTACCTCAGACCGTGAACCGCATCGAACCACATCGCCGACGTCACGAACCCTGGAGTCCCAGTGCGCGGGAGATGGTGAAGAACAGGTCCGTCTGATCGGTCAAGCCGACGACATTCGCCGCGCTGGGGCCGTATGCGGCGATCCGCACCTGCGTACCGGTGTGGCCCTGATCCATCGCGTCCAGATTGTCCGACGTTCCGTATGACACCGTGAGCGGCTGGCCGTCCTTGCCGGTCAACACGCGGGTCAGTCCGGGGTAGATGGCGTCCTTCTCCACCTGCAGGGGCAGCTTCGCGTCGTCGGCGGCCTTCTGTACGTCCTCGGCAGTCATCGACTCGACGATCTGGCTGCTGTGCGCGTGATCGGCGGTCACGATCACCAGCGTGTCGCGGTTGTCCTTGGCGTAGTCGAGCGCCACCTTCGTCGCTTCGTCGAGGTCGACGGTCTCGCCGATCTGACCGCACGGGTTTGCGGCGTGATCCTGCTTGTCGATCGACGCGCCTTCCACCTGCAGGAAGAAGCCCTTGTCGTTGCCCTTGAGGAGGTCGATGGACTTCTTCGTCATGTCGGCGAGCTTCGGCGTGGATGCGCCACGTTCGGGGTTGTCGGTGCACGTTGCGGCTGGTTCGAGGTAACCACCCTTGGTCGCGACGGGTCCGTTCCAGCGGACAGGCATGTTGCCGTCGGCGAAGAGTCCGAGGACCGGAGAGTCCTGGTTGGCCGTTGTGACGCCGTTGAGCTCGTCGGCGCTGCGCACCATGGTGTAGCCCCGTTCCTTCGCCTGCACCTCGAGCGTCTTGCCCTGGTATTCGCCCGCAGTAGCGGTTTGCTGGAACGACTTGGCGCCACCACCGAGCACGACGTCGGGTCGCGTTCCCAGCAACTGCTCGGTGATCGACCCCTTGCCACCCTTTTCCAGGGCGTCTGTCGGACACTTCTCGGATGTTTCCTCGGGCCCATAGCATTTGCGATTGGTGACGTGCGCGACCTGTACCGCGGGTGTGGCGTCCTGGATCTCAGCGGTGGTGACATCACCGGTCGCCTTGCCCGACTTCTTCGCCAGTTCGAGCAGCGTCTGCTGAGATCGGCCCTCGATGTCGACGGAGATTGCGCCGTTGTAGGTCTTCGTGCCCGTCGACCAGGCCGAACCGCTCGCGGCCGAATCGGTGACGAAGGTCGGCTTGCCGTCCTTGTCGAGCGAGTAGTGCGTGTACTGACCCGTCAGCGGCAAGGCGTCGAGTCCATTGAATGCGCCGCCCGCGCCCTGCGCGTAGTCGCGAGCAACGGTGATCTCGGAATCTCCCATGCCGTCACCGATCAGCAGGATGACGTTCTTGGCGCCGGAGTTTCGGATGGAGTCGGCGATGAGCGAACTGCGGTCATCGCCCGCCCTCGTAGCCCCGCCATGTTCCGAAAGCTTGCCCTTGGCAACGGGATTCAACAGCGGTCCGGCCGCATCGTTGCTTCCGTCACCGCCGCACGCCGCAATCACCGTCGTCGCACACACCAAAGCCGTGACCGCCATGTACCGATGTCGTCGCATCCGCATTCTCCCCATATCCGCCGTTTTACTGAACTCGGACATGGTCGTTGCGATATGTGAACAAAAGTTGTCGCGGGATCGACGCCGGTGCGGCCACCCGACCACGACTCGGGTGACCGCACCACCTCAGCGCTTGAGCGGGCTGTAGAAAACCAGTCCGTTGCCCTTGTTGTCGTAGACGACCGCACGACGCTCGTGCGCGTCGTCGTACGGGCCTTTGATGATGGCGCCACCGCTTTCCTCGACGGCCTTCGCGTCGCCGTCGACGTCGTCGGTCTTGATACCGACCACCACCTTGCCCGGTATGGGATGGTCGACGTCAGTTGCGAGCGCAAGTGTCAGCGATCCGCCGTCGAGGGCGGCGAAATGCGCCCCGTCACGAAACTTGAGCGCCATACCCAACGTCTCGCTGTAGAACTTGATGGAATCGTCGAGATCGTCGGTCGACAGAACGATCATGCGGACTTCGTGGTCACTCACGTTGGCCTCCTTTGGCCGAATCCAGCTTGCTCAGCGTGGGCCCCAACCCCGTATTCGACGCTAGTGCAACCGACAGCCAGACGAATGGGACTTTCGGTCCGCACCCGAGGGTTGCGCACAGGACGCACACAGACCCAGGAAATACAGGCAGACCCCAGAAATACGGGCGGCTCCCGACCTGAATCAGGTCGGGAGCCGGTGTCGTCTGACCGCGCGTCAGCTGCGAACGGAGTCGAGCGCCTCGTTGAACGTCGCGCTCGGTCGCATGACCGCAGCCAGCTTGTCCGAGTCGGGAGCGTAGTAACCGCCGATGTCGACCGCCTGGCCCTGCGCCTTGTTCAGCTCGGCCACGATCGCATCCTCGTTGTCGGCAAGCGTCTTCGCGAGCGGCGCGAAATGCTTGGCCAGTTCCTCGTCGTCGGTCTGCTTGGCCAGTTCCTCAGCCCAGTACATCGCGAGATAGAACTGGCTACCCCGGTTGTCGAGCTCGCCGGTTTTGCGCGACGGCCCCTTGTTGTTCTCCAGCAACCGGCCGGTCGCGGCGTCGAGCGTCTTGGCCAGCACCTCGGCCTTGGGGTTGTCGTTCTTCTTACCGAGGTCCTCGAGACTGACCGCGAGGGCGAGGAACTCACCGAGCGAATCCCACCGCAGGTGATTCTCCTCGAGAAGCTGCTTGACGTGCTTGGGCGCCGACCCTCCCGCGCCGGTTTCATACAGGCCGCCGCCGGCCATCAGCGGGACGATCGACAACATCTTGGCGCTGGTCCCGAGTTCGAGGATCGGGAAGAGGTCGGTCAGATAGTCACGCAGGATGTTGCCGGTTGCCGAGATCGTGTCGAGGCCGCGGATCAGACGTTCCATCGTGTAGCGGATGGCACGAACCTGCGACATGATCTGGATGTCGAGGCCCTCGGTGTCGTGATCCTTCAGGTAGGTATTGACCTTCTTGATCAGCTCGTTCTCGTGCGGGCGGTAGGGATCGAGCCAGAAGACCACCGGCATTCCCGACTCACGCGCACGGGTCACGGCCAGCTTCACCCAGTCGCGGATCGGGGCGTCGCGCACGATGCACATGCGCCAGATGTCGCCCTCTTCGACGTCCTGCGACAGCAGGATCTCACCGGTCTCGAGGTCGACGAAGTTCGCGACACCGTCTGCAGGGATCTCGAAGGTCTTGTCGTGCGAGCCGTACTCTTCGGCCTTCTGTGCCATGAGTCCGACGTTGGGCACCGTGCCCATCGTGGTGGGATCGAACTGTCCGTTGGTCTTACAGAAGTTGACCATCTCCTGGTAGATCCGCGAGAACGTCGACTCGGGGTTGACCGCCTTTGTGTCCTTGGGGCGGCCGTCCGCGCCATACATTTTGCCGCCTGCGCGGATCATCGCGGGCATCGAGGCGTCGACGATGACGTCGCTGGGGGAGTGGAAGTTCGAGATGCCGCGTGCGGAGTCGACCATCGCGAGTTCGGGTCGATGCTCGTGGCATTTGTGCAGGTCGTCGATGATCTCTTCCTTCTTCGACGCCGGCAGCGATTCGATCTTCGCGTAGAGATCAGACAAGCCGTTGTTCACGTTGACACCGAGCTCGTCGAACAGATCGCCGTGCTTGGCGAACGCTTCTTTGTAGAAGGTGCGCACCGCGTGGCCGAACACGATCGGGTGGCTGACCCGCATCATCGTCGCCTTCACGTGCAGCGAGAACATGACACCCGTCTTGTAGGCGTCTTCCATCTCATTCTCGTAGAACTCGATCAACGCCTTCTTGCTCATGTACATGCTGTCGATGACGTCGCCGTCGAGCAGCTTCACCTCCGGCTTGAGCACGATCGTCTCGCCGCTGTCGGTGACGAGTTCCATCTTGACCTTGCGGTCGCCCTGCACGGTGATCGACTTCTCGCCGTGGTAGAAATCGCCCTCCCGCATGTGTGCGACGTGGGTACGCGATGCCATCGACCAGTCACCCATCGAATGGGGGTGCTTCTGTGCGTACTCCTTGACGGCCCTGGGCGCACGACGATCCGAATTACCCTCACGCAGAACGGGATTCACGGCGCTACCGAGACACTTGGTGTAGCGGTCGCGAATCTCCTTCTCCTCTTCGGTCTTCGGATTGCCGGGATAGTCGGGGATGTTGAACCCCTTGGCCTGCAGCTCCTTGATCGCTGCGAGCAACTGCGGCACAGAGGCGCTGATGTTGGGGAGCTTGATGATGTTGGTGTCGGGCTCCTGGGTCAGGCGCCCCAGCTCTCCCAGGTGATCGCCGACCTTCTGCTCGTCGGTCAGGTAATCGGGGAACTCGGACAGGATGCGCGACGCAACGGAGATGTCGGACGTCTCGACGTTGATGTCTGCGGCATCGGCGAACGCCCGGATGACGGGCAGAAAGGAGTAGGTCGCCAGCATGGGCGCCTCGTCGGTCAGGGTGTAGATGATGGTCGGTTGCTTGTCGCTCATAACCTGCCTTCGCTCTCGAGTGCGGTCGCCCGACACAATGGGTCGTGTGTCTCAACCGCTGGCCACGCGCGGGTGTGCACGTCCAGCGTCAACCCTATTCGGTCGGCGAAACCCGTGCCGCATGTGCTCGCGAAATGAGCTGGGTCGCGTCGTGATCGCAGGGTGCCCTCGCCCACTGTGGTGCGCTCGCGACGACGCCGCGGGGCCATGGCAGACTCGACCGCGGTCCGTGAACGAGGTGCAACCGTGAGGTGACGATGGTGAACTCTGCCGTGGATGGGACTCTGACGCTGACCGACACGTTCGAGGCAAACCGCTCGATCCAGCGCTCTGCCGCCGTCCGACTGTTCGCGGCCTCGAACTCGGCCCTGTACGTCACGCTGATGGAACGCCATCTCGACTTCGGAACTCGCCACACCGAGTCGGAGCTCGCTATTCGCCTAGACCGCGACATCGCCGCACTCGGCACGTCAGACCAGCCCGCCGGGCTCGATCTCATCAAGTCGTGGGCCAAGCAGGGGTGGCTACACCGTGTGACCGACGCCGCGTCGCCGTCGGCACCCAACGTGTGCTTCCTGAGCACCGAGGCGCGCTCGGTGATCGCATACATGCGTCGATTGCGGCGCGAGGACAGCGTCGCGACCGGCGGGTCGATCATGGGCGTGGCCGCCGGTCTGCACCGGGTTGCCACGCAGGTGACCGACGATCCCGAACGAATCCGCGAGGACATCGAGAACCAGATCGACGAACTCGACGCCGAACTCGTCGAACTCAATGAGGGCCGCCGTCGACCATTCGACCTGCGGGGAGCCGAGGACGAGGCTCGGGCGATCGCGTATCAAATGGAACAGATCATCACCGACATCGGCCAATACGGCGCGATGCTCGATCGGATCACCACAGCGCTGCTCGACGACCCGCACGACTCCGACCTCGCCTACCGGGATCGGCAGCGTCAGATGTTCGACGACTATGAGTCGCTCCTCGAGTCGTCGCAGAGCGCGTCGTATCACGCCTTCACGCAGATGATTCAGGATCCGATGCAGCGCGCACGCCTCATCTCCGACATCGAGCTCGTCGTCGACAGGCTGCCGAGCATCGATACCGGTCTGCGGGCAGTGATGGAGAATTTCTTCCCGTTGGTCAGTGAGCAGATGGCCGAGGTCGGGCGGATCAGGCAGCGCTGTGCGCGTCGAATCCGACGGTTCGTCGCGTCGGGGACGCTCGAGCAGAGCCGTGGCGTCGCCCGACAGCTCAACGACGCGCTGGCGACAGCCAATGAGCTTCTCAAGGATTCGCTCGCCGACCGTCGTCTCGGCTACGAGTTGCCTGTCGCGACGCCGCAGGTGACGTCGATCGGTCGGCTCGCGTTCGAAATCCGCAATCCGGCACCGCCGGAGCAGGCACGTCCCGCAGACGGACGAACCAACCTGGCATCGTTCGCGTCGCTCGCGGGGCAGGTCGACACGGTGGAACTCGCCGACGTCGTGAACGACAAGCTGACATCGGGACCGCTGTCGTTGAGCGACGCGATCGCCGCGCTCGACGAGCCGTACCTCGCGCACGTCATCGTGTTGTGGTCGTGGGCCCTGCGCCAGCCTCGGGAAATGCCGCGCCAGCATGGGGCGGGGTCGTCGTTCGTGCGGTTCCGGTCGCTGGAGGGCGAGGATCGCGCGATCGAAGTGCCGACGTTGTTGTTCAGCGAGCCTATTCCTTCCCAGCACAGCGATACCGATTCGATTCTCAGCACGGAAGCCGACGCCTGATGACCAGCACCGACACCACGAACACTGACACCACCGACCCGAACACGCCCGGGGCAACGACGAACACCTCGGCCACCTCCGCGCCCGCCGACGAGTTCGCCGGATACGACGACCTGCCGACCGCGGCGACGCACGGAAGAATCGACGGACCACGCGCTCCTCGATTCGACGGCGATGTCTCGGCGATGCCCGATCGCGCATGCTGGGCATTGCAGAATCTCCTCACGCGCAGGCACGTCAGCGGCGACCGCAACCCGCAACTGTGGGCGTGGGTCACCGAGTATCAGGATCTGCTCCGTAGTCGGCTGTCAGAGCTCGACCTTCGACTGCGCCTCGTCGACGAGCTCCAGGTCGCGTTCGTCGAGCAGGCTGGATACGAGTCACGTTGGGGTAGAAAGATTCTCAAACGCGAGACCATCCAGACCTACGACGCGATTCTCGCGTTGCACCTCGCCAAGTTCTTGCGCTCGTCGCGTGAGGAGACAGCGATCATCACCCGTGAGGAGATCCACGAGATGTTCGCAGGCGTGACCAATACGATCGACCGTGATCTCGCGTTGTTCGACAAGCGGATCGAACGTGCGATAGACAAGCTCGAGGAACTCGACTTCTTGCGCCGACACCGCGACGATCCAGACACGTTCACCGTCAGCCCGGTGATCACCGCTGTCATGACCGCCTCGGTGATCACCGACCTGCAGCATCAGTTCGAGCAGTTCATCGGCGCCGGCGACACGGGCGACGATCTCGCGGTCGACGCCGATTCGGTAGGCGCAGAAGGCAGCTCGGCGCCGACCGGCCAGTCGGACTCCACCGACGAATACTCCACTGGCGAATACTCCGACGACGAAGGAGACCAGTGGTGAGTGATCTCGACAAGCTCGATCAGCGGGAAACAGCCGACCAGCAGGACACGGCCGCCCAGCAGGGCAAGGTCGATCAGCGGGACACCGCCGACCAGCGAAGCACCCCGGACCGGCGGGGAACGCTCCATCGCGGCGAGGGGGACGAGCAGTACTACCTGTCGCGGTTGCAGCTCATCAACTGGGGCGTCTTCGACGGCTATCACTCCATCGGGTTCAGCCCGGGCGGCGCGCTCATCACGGGTTCGTCGGGAAGTGGCAAATCGTCACTGCTGGACGCGATCTCGCTGGCCTTCCTGCCCGATCACCGCCGCAACTTCAATGCCTCGGGCGATACCACCGCGGCCGGCTCGTCCGGCGGTCGACGTACCGTCGGCAAGTACGTGCGCGGCGCGTGGGGCGAGCGTCGCGACGCAACGGGAGCGCACCGCGAGATCATGTATCTCCGCGGGAGCGGCCCCGCGTGGGCGGCGATCGCGGTCACCTACACCTCGACGTCGGGCACGGCTATCACCGGGCTTGTTCTGAAATGGCTTGGCGCGGGCAAACTCACCGATGCGCACAGCGCTTACTTCATCCACGACGGTGACGTCGACATCGTGGACGCCTGCAACGAGTGGGCCGCCAATGGCTACAGCGCTGCCCGGTTCCGCGATCGCGGTTGGCAGGGCGGTCCGGGAGAGGGCAAGTACCTGTCGACGCTGTATTCGTTGATCGGCATCCGCGGCTCCGATGCCGCACAGCAGTTGCTCGGAAAGGCCAAGTCGCTCAAGAGCGTCGGCGGACTCGCGCAGTTCGTCCGGGAGTTCATGCTCGACGAACCCACGAGTATCGCGGGCATCTCCGACGCTCTCGAGCAGATCGATCCACTGGTCGAGGCGCGTGAGCTCCTCGACGTATCCCGGCGCAAGCGCACCATTCTCGACAACGTCGAGGCGATGCAGGAGCGCTATGCGGCGGAGTCGGCGACGTTCACGGTGCTCGACACCATCGAGCCAGAAGTCGTCCGCTCGTACGTCACCAACCTGCGGCTGCACAACGCCGAACCCGAGATCGCCGACCTCGACGATCAGATCGCCCGGCTCGATTCCGACCTCGCCGCACTCAACTCGCAGCACGATCAACTCCGCCAGGATCACAGCCACCTACTCGGTCGGATCGCGACGTCGACGGGCGATCTCGCGCCGCTGCAAGAACAACTCTCGACGGCACAGAAGGCAAGCAACGAGGCATCGATCCGGCGCGCCACGTACGAACACAAGATCTCCGCGCTCGGATTCGACATTCCTGAAGACGGCGAAGCGTTCTGGGAGCTGCGTGAGCACCTGATGGAGGAGGCCACCCGACTCGACGGCCAACTCGAGGCCGGCAAGCCACATTTCGCCGAGACGCTCGCCACCGAGGTGGCAGCGCGATCCCAACGCGACGCTGCCCGTGACGAACTCGAGCGTGTACGCCACGCCGGTTCCGCGCTGCCCCGCGCCGAGCACGAGATGCGTCGAATCATCGCCAGCGCACTCCAACTCGACGAGTCCGAACTGCGGTATGTCGCCGAACTCGTCGAGCTCGAACCGTCTGCCGAGAGGTGGCGACTGGCCGTCGAGAAGGTCCTACGTAACGCCGGGCTGCGACTCCTGGTGCCGGACAAGCACTTTGCGGCCGCGCTCAAATTCGTCAACGAGCACGACATGCGCGGACGGATTCAACTCCACCACGCGGAGACGCGTCCCGCGCCGATGGTGGAGCCGGGCACGCTCGGGGCAACGCTACGGGCGGCCGAGCCCGACCACCCGTGCACCAACGAGGCGCTCACGATCCTCGCCAAACTCGGCAATTACGTGTGCGTCGATTCAACTGCCGACTTCGTCGAGCACACCAAGGCCGTCACCGACCGGGGTCTCCGCAAGGATTCGGCGAAACTCGCCATCAAGGACGACCGTCAGCAGTTGCGTCCGTCCCAATACATCTTCGTCGGAAACGTGAGCGCGAAAATCACTGCGCTGCAAGAAGAACTCGAACTCGAAAACGAGCTGTACGAACAGGCGCGAGCTCGCAGCGCCGAACTCGATCGGGAGCGCACCGCCAAGGAACAGCGACGCGACGCGTACCGACGAGTCTGTGAGCAGTTCGCCGGGTGGAACGAGATCGACCTCGACACCGCGGACGATCGCGTCGACGCGCTCACCGAACAGTACGAGCTGCTCATGGAGGAGAATCCCGACACCGAGGCACTGCAACGCAAGGCCGAGGACATCTGGGAGCAGGTCCGCGCCGCCATCTCACAGGCGGCACTTGTGCGTGACAAAATCGCCACTCACGACAAGCGTCGTACTCAGCTACTCGATCTGGTCGACCGGTTGAAGATCGAACCCGTGTCGGCCCACGCAGAGGCGACACTCGATCGCTTCCGTGAGGAGTCCGCGGCGGTGCTCGACGTACTCGCACCGGATCCGTTCCGCCAGGATCTACTCAAAGCCGTTGGGCGCGAGCGTGATCGGATGCGTGCAGACACTCGCCGCTCGCGCGACGAGTTGGGGCGAATCCTCGACGCCTACGACAAGGAGTTTCCCGACGCGATCCCCAACGACAGCGACGATTTCGACGAGCGTGTCCACGACTACGTCGCGCTGTGTCGCCGCATCGACGAACGCGAGTTGCCTGCCGCCTACGAACGGATGCGACGACTCATCACCGAGCAGGCACCGGGCGCGATCCTGAGCCTGCACATGGCGGCCGAAGCCGAGGAGCGCCGCATCGTCGAACAGATCGAGCGAGTCAACTCCGGACTCGGCTCGGTCGCCTTCAACCGCGGGACCCGCCTGCGGCTCTGCCCGGGCCGCAAAACGCTCGCAGCGGTTGCCGAACTGACCGACAAGGCGCGGCAGATCTCGTCGCGTACCGCCGCCGTCGGATTCGGCGACGAGGAGGCGATCCTCGAGCAGTACGCCGACATCCTGCTTCTCCGTGAACGACTCGCCGGTGCAACGCCCGAGGACCGTCAATGGACGCGAGATGCACTCGACGTGCGTAACCGATTCGACTTCTACTGCGAGGAACGCGACGCCGAGACCGGCGAGACCATCCGCACATACAGCAACGCGGGAGACAACTCCGGTGGTGAGCAGGAAAAGTTGATGGCGTTCTGTCTCGCCGGGGCGTTGAGCTTCAACCTGGCGAGTCCGCACGGCAAGGGAAACCGTCCCATCTTCGCGCAGTTGATGCTCGACGAGGCGTTCTCGAAGTCGGATCCCCAGTTCGCGCAGCAGGCTCTTGCGGCATTCCGCAAGTTCGGCTTCCAGTTGATCATCGTTGCGACGGTGCAGAACACCAGCACCATCCAGCCCTATATCGACAACGTCGTCATGGTGTCGAAGACCGAGGACGTCAACAGCCGTCCCATCGCCACCGCGATTTCGACGTCGATTCAGACGTTCTCGGATCTGCGCCGAACCAGTTCGAGCCGCCTGCCGGTGTGAGTGGTCGGGCGACCACCGACGAGAGAGCCTCGGCTGGCAGGCGCCAGCCGAGGCTCTCGTAAGTCAGATCGCGTGTCGCGTCAGGACGCGTAGTCGTAGAAGCCCTTGCCCGACTTCTTGCCCAGGTAACCGGCCTCGACCATGCGACGCAGCAGCGGCGGCGGCGCGTAATGGGGCTGACGGAACTCGTCGTACAGCGATTCCGCGACGTCGAGCACGACGTCGAGTCCGACGGTGTCGCTGAGCGTCAGCGGACCCATCGGGTGGCCGCAGCCGTTCACCATGCCGGTGTCGATGTCTTCCTTGGTGGCGTATCCGCTCTCGTACATCCGGATCGCGTCGACGAGGTAGGGGATGAGCAGGGCGTTGACGACGAACCCGCCGCGGTCGCCTGCCTGAATCGTCTTCTTGCCGAGGTGATCTCGTGCGTACTCGGTGACCGTCGCCACTGCTTCCGGCGAGGTCGCCAGGCTGGAGATGATCTCCACGAGCGGCATGACCGGCACCGGATTGAAGAAGTGCACACCGACGACGCGGCTGGGATCGGCGACGTCCTTGGCGATCCGGATGATCGGGATCGACGACGTGTTGGTCGCGAGAATCGCTGTGGGGGCGGTGATCTTGTCGAGCTCGGCGAAGAAGCCCACTTTGAGTGCTTCGATCTCGGGCAGCGCCTCGATCACGAGCTCACGGTCGGCGAAGTCGGAGACCGACGTGGTCAGCGAAAGACGCGCGAGCGCCTGTTCGGCGTCGTCGGCGCTGATCTTCGACTTCGAGACCGCACGGTTGATCGACTTCTCGATGCGTGCGCGGGCCGCGTCGGCGGCAGCCTGGTCGCGCTCGAGCACGAGTACGTCGTCACCCGCGCGGATCGCGATCTCGGCGATACCGGCACCCATCGTGCCGCCGCCGACTACTCCGAGCTGTGTCATGGAGCTCCTCCAGATTGTGAAACGTGGTCGCAGGTCAGCCTACTGCGCCACTCCCTGCCACCCGGATTCAGCGTCCGCCACTCATCGAACCCGGCGCACCTCACCACGACGCGAGGACGTCAGATCATGTTCTTCCTGGTGAGCCAGTGCATCACCGGCCATCCGATGAACACCGGAAGCCAGCAGGTCAGTACGCGGTAGAGGAGCACACCGGGGACAGCGACCGCCGAAGGGACGCCGAACGCAGCCAAGCCACCGATCAGTGCCGCCTCAACGGCACCGACACCACCCGGGGTCGGTGCTGCCGACGCCAAGGTCCCACCGACCATCGTGACCACGGTCACCGTGATGAACGAGACGTGTCCGCCGAACGCGTGCACGCTCGCCCAGAGCGCGAGCGCACCGCCGAGAGTCGTTGCACCGCAACCCAGTGTGATGATCGCGAGCCGTTTGGGTTCACGCGCCACCGCCCGCAGATCTGCGAATACCTCGATCAATCGCGGCCGCAGCGAGGTGCCGAGCCAATGGCGAAGCGTCGGGATGAACAGGAACAGACCAATCGCACCGAGCACGATTCCCGCGACGAGGTAGAGCACCGTCGCCGATGGAACGAAATGCGACAGGTTGGCCGACGTCCCCGCGATCGCAGTGAAGAACAACAGCAGCACCACGTGCACGATCACCTGCACGCTCTGTTGCAGCGCGACAGCCGTTGTCGCCCGAACACCCCCGAGGCCCGCCTTCTGCAGAAACCGCGTACTGAGCGCGAGCCCGCCGACGCCGGCCGGAGTTGTCGTCGCGGCGAATGTGTTGGCGAACTGCATGACTGTGAGCTTCCACATACTGGTGAGACCGTCGGCGCACGCCCATAGTGCAGCCGCCGCACCGACGTAGGTGAGCAGCGACGCCGCCAGACCGGCCGATGCCCAGGCCCAGTCGAGGGTGCGCAGCTCACTGAAGAAGGTCGGCACCGTACTGATGAACGGGTAGGCCACGTAGACCAGCGCCACCAGCAGGACCAACTGGATGATCTGGGAGCGACTGAACCTCGTGATCGTCTCGGCACGGATCTCGTCCGCGCCTGTCTGCGACCGGATCTCGTCGCGCGCCGACGACAGCACCTTCTTCGCGTCGCTCAACTGATCACGTATCCGCCTCGGCAATGCCGACGAGCTCAACCGACGCGATGCGATCAGGACCGCGTCGGCGCCAAATGCATTGATCGCCGCGGTAACGGCCGGCTCGGGACCGTAGAGATCGGTTGTAGTGGCGAGCAATTGAGCAATGTCGGACTGAAGCTGGACGTCGGTGGCACCGAACTCCGAGAAGTGAAAACCACCGAACACGATGCGGCCGTCAATCACGGTGATCTGCGTAGCTCGAAGGTCTCCGTGCGAGATCCGCTCCGAATGCAGTGTGTGCAACGCGGACCAGATATCGGCCACCGCGACGTCGTCGCTGCACCTGTCGAGCGGGGTCCCGCGGGGCGGTGTGCCCGCGTACATCGTCCAATCCAGATCGAGGGGCGCAACGGCTACCGTGCAGCTATTCGCCAGATCGAGGTCGTTGACGACGACCGTCATGAGACCGCGGTGCTCGACCATCCGATGCACGGAAAGCTGCAGGGGCGCGGTCTCCTCCGAGCGCAACCGGATCTTGCGCCAGAACTCTCGCAGCAGACCTGCACTGCGCTGATTGGGTCCATACAGGTCGACGATGATGTCCTTGTCCGCGTGGGCGACGAGTTCGAGCGGACCGCGACTGGCCGGGCGGACCACACGGAGCGCGGTCACGCGCACACCCCGTTGCTCGAGCATCCGTACCGCATCTTCGAGCGGCACGACCAGCGCGGGCGTGCCCGCAACCCACACGACGAGTGAGCCGACGAACCATCCGGTCGCGAGTCCCAAGACCGCGCGCGCTGGTACGACGGCGCTGACCACGAGGTGGATGGGGACGAAGGCAAGGAGCAGGATCCACCACCAGCGTCGCCAGCGCGCGGGTAGCCACGGTCCCGACACAGTCAGCACCGCGGCGAGCATCGCGATCCACCGCGGATCGTCGAGGAACTGCGACAGGAGCGAATCGAGTCGCTCGTTGCGATCGAAATGCCACGTCGGCGCGGCGATGCCGTTCTCGCTGACCGACAATGCGAGGAAACTGATCGCGGCCGCCGTCGCGTACGCCCAGAGCAGGCGCCATTGTCGGGCGGCAAGCAAGCCGACGAGGACCATGAACGGCAGTGCCAGAATCGCGAGGCCGTAAGCCAGATAGACCAGCCCGGCCTGGGTGGGGGTCAACACTCCGACGATGTCGGAGATCGACTTCTCCAATGCCACCCAGTCACCGCGGGTGATCAGCGAACTGACGATGACGACGATCAGCACGATGGCCGCGGTGATGAGACGAAGGATGTCCGACGTGCGCCGCGTCAGCGGTTGCAGCAGATCACCGGATACGGTGATCTCGCGTCCGTCGACATCCATCGGCTGTTCGTGTCTTCCCACGTTCTGGCACGCCAGCGGTCTGCCGGGCGCGTAGTAAGACCCCAACATATCCGGACATGTGCTTACAACCCGGGAGGCGACGGGTTACCGAGCCGCACGCGCTCTTTCGACAACCAGCGCACCGAGGCTCACGAGATCGGCGTCGGCGTGGGATTGCCTCACGTAGATCTGGAGGTCGGCGACGGCCTGCGCGTGCTCGGCGTCGTGGACCAGCGGACCGGGTCCCAGCGCGCGCCCAACCCGATCGATCACGGAGCTCGCCCGCTGTTCGGCCGACCAGCGAACCCTGAAAGCGCGCCTTCTGGCCGAGTCGATGTCCGACGGGCAGGCATCGACCTCCCGTGCAGCGGCGTCGAGCAGTGCGACAACCGTCGCGATCTCGGCCTCCACGGCGCCGAGGTGCATCAGCAGGATGTCGGACAGTCCACTGTGCGCCGACACCGCCTTGGCGTACAGCGCGTCGGCAACCTTCTGCGTCCCGCCGACCCAGCACGCCGCGACACCGATTCCTCCGTGCCAGAATCCGGCGCGATCGAGGTAGGCGCCTGGCTCGCCGACCGGTCGTCCGACGACGCCGTCGAGGACAACGGTTCCGGTCTCCGTGCGGTCCATGCCCGCGTTGGTCCAGTCGGCCGACTCTCTGCGGACACCCGCCGCGTCGAGTTCGACGGCGAACAGTCGACGCTCGCCGGACGCACATCCGCCGTCGACGACGTCGGCGGTGATCAGTGCGTGATCACACGACAAAACCCCCGAACACCACGGCTTCGCTCCCGTGAGAATCCACCCACCTCCGCGACGAAGCTCAGCGGTCACGCGCGGTGCGGGAGGCTCCGCGGCCCACACACCCCAGAACTCACCCGGCTCGGTGCCACGGCCGGTCAGCTCCCAGAGGATGGCATCGGCGTCGAGGTGTGCTTCCACCAGCCGTCCGACGGCGATGTCGATATGACAGAGCTCCCGTAGCGCTTCCCATCGCCTCCCGGTGTCGCCCGCGCCGGGAAGCGGGACGCACAGGCCATCGTCGAGGAGATGGCGTGCTCGCGCTGAGGCGTCGTCGATCATGCGAAGCCGCCCGTCGGAGAAGCGGCGGGCCGAGACGGGTCGGGCAGAGACGGGTCGGGGAAAGGTGCGGCGGGGCGCGATGCGGAATCGAGCGAGCGAAGGTGAGCGGCGAATCCGTGCTCTGCTCGACCACGAGCGCGGGTCGACGTGATCACCGGCGCGTGATGCGACGCCACGACCCGCGCACCGAAAGCGCGGACACGATGAACCAATTCGACGTCCTCTCCGTGCGGTAGCGGCGAGAACCCGCCCACCGCGTGATAAGTCGCGGCACGCATTCCGAGGTTCGCGCCGTGGATGTGACTGTGGCCCTCTTCGTTTCGATACGACTCGGTGTATCGACGCTCGACGTCTCGCGTCCATCCCGTCCATCCGTCGGGCGTCACGGTGCCGAGGAAGCAGTCGGCGCCCTGGTCGGCGAAGTGGAGTTGCTGTTGGAACCAGTGTGGCGGGACTCGGCTGTCGGCGTCGGTGCTGGCAAACCACGTCGCAGAGTCGTCGACGGCGCCGTGTCGCGCGAAGCCTTCTCGTCGTGCTGCGCCCACGGAGCCGAACGAACACGAGATCACTTGCACGCCAAGGGGTATGCGACGCGCGGTCGCGTCCGTGCAGTTGTCGAGGACTACCGTCACTGCCACTTCATGCGGCGTGTGGCGTGCCGCGACGAGGACACTCGTCACACAGTCGGCGACGAGATCTTCCTCATTGTGTGCCGGCACGACTACTGCAATCCGGTTGACGACGATCGAGACAGGGAGAGTAGAAGCACGCACATGGCCCCCAGGATGGTTCGGACTATCGTGATGCCCATTGGCTGAAGGCGTGGTTACCCAACTCTAGCCCGTATGTGCTCGAACGGTCATCTTCGGCGAGGTCACGCGGCACTTTCGAGCGCCAGCAGAGCCGATTTGACCTCCAGCCCACCGAGGTAGCCGCCGAGCGTCCCGTCGGTACGCAACACCCGGTGACAGGGAACGACAACGGGCAACGGATTGGTGGCGCAGGCCGTTCCGACGGCGCGGATCGCGGCAGGATTGCCCACCCGCTGAGCGAGTTGCTTGTACGTCGTGGTCTGTCCGTACCCGATCCGCGGCAGGTAGCGCTGCACTTGCTCCCGGAAACCCGACGACAAGCGATGATCGAGAACCAGTCCGAACTCCTGTCGGCGCCCGTCGAAGTACTCGTCGAGCTGGGCGGCGGCGTCGTCGAGCATTGCCGGCACTCGCAGAATTCGTGGTCCGACCTTGTCTGCCATATCTTCGAGCACGGCGTCGAACCCCTCGTTCTCGAACGCGACGCGCACGAGTCCTGTGTCTGTCGCCGCCAACAGCAGTGTCCCGATGGGGGTATCGACGGTCCGGTAGCCGACGTCGAGGAGTCCTTGTTGCACTGCACCGATTTCCAGTCGTGCGTGTAGGGCGGTGAGATCTCCGACGGAGACCGGAAAGTCGTCCATGTCGAGATCAGTTGTGTTGTCGTTCATAGTAATTCGTGTCCTCGTTGGTCGTCGGCATCGATGTACACGCGGCGCAGCGTTTTCATACCGTCGGCAGCAGCTCGCCGGACGGCATCGGGTGTGCTGCCGAGCAGTTCAGCGGTCTCGGCGTGGGGCAACCCGCCGATGTAGTGGTAGGCAATGGCGAATCGTTGACGGTCGGGGAGTCGGGCAACCGCATCCCACACCCCCGCACGATCGGAGGGCACAGCATGCGGGTCCGGCGTCTCCGGGATGGCATCGGTGGGGAACGCACGACGCTGTCGACCTCGGATGATGTCGATGGCCTTGCGTTGGGCGACTCGCACCAACCACGCCTCGACATTGGTGTCGTCGGCGAGGTCCGGCCATGCGCGCAGTGCCGCCAGAAACGTCTCTGACCAGGCGTCGTCGGCGTCGGGTCCGACACCGAGGCTGGCCCGGCAGACCCGTAACACCGTTGCGCCATGCGTCGACACAGCACGTTCGAAAGGTTCTTTCATGTCCATCACACGGTAAACGTCGCGGAACGTCAGAACGTGAGATCGGGTCCCGCGACGGTCAGAACAACCTCGATGCTCGGATCTCTGTCGGCTCCTCGAGCTCGAGAAGATGCCGCTTACGCTCCAGCCCGCCTGCGTAACCGGTCAACGAACCGTCGGCTCCGATCACCCGATGGCAAGGGATCACTATGCCAACAGGATTGCGTCCGACGGCCTGTCCGACCCGCTGAGCCTGCCGCGGCATTCCGATCTCTGCGGCCACCCGCCCGTAGGTCGTGGTGGTGCCATATGGGATGGCGCGCAACGCATCCCATACCGCTCGATGGAACGTATCGCCGTGAGTACTCACCGGAAGATCGAAGTCAGTTCGGTCACCCTCGAGGTACTCGAGAAGTTGCGATGCCGCGGCGTCGAGCAACGCATCGTCGTCGACGTGGCGGCCGAACTCCGCGTCGTCGGGGCGACGTCGCTGATCGGAGAAGTAGACCCCGGTGATCGCATCATCCGTCGCGACGATGGTCACCGCACCCAGGGAGGTCGTGACCAGGTCGTATCTCGCCGTACTCGTCGTGTGTGCATTCGTCATTTCCGTAATCCTTGTGTCACCGCACCGTGCTGTTCTTGCCCTGCAGTCGCACAAGTGGGGGCAAACGTGAGGCTCGCGTGTGGCGTCCGCGACCGGTGGACGTGCCACCGGTGAGTCGTCACGGGTCGTTGTCGTTGTGTCTGCTCGCGCCGCTTGCGTCAGGGTCGATCTCGGCAGTGGCCGGATTGTCGAAGGAGACCTCGATCTCCTCGAATCCCTTGCTGCGCTGCGCCTGCGCCTGCGCGGTGTACGCGGCCTCGTCACCTGGGGTCAGGACCACGTTGTCCGTGAATGGCGTCAAAAGCGAACGAGGATAAAGCTTGTCGACGCGGACCGCGTTGCTTTCCACGCAGAAGATGACGAGCACCGCCGCGACGTAGAGGAAGGCCAGCAGCCCCAGCACCACAGCGAACACACCGTTGGTCGCACTCGATCGCACGATCACTCGCTGAACGTAGACACTGCCGAACGTTTGCAGAGCCTGCCAGCACAGCGCTGCCGCGATCGCTCCGGGCAGTACGTCGCGCACACTCACCGAACGCGCAGTTCCGATGACGAACGCGATGGTGAAGACTGTCGCGTACAGGACCACCGACGCGATAATGGCGAGGGGCCTGCCCACCGAGCCGAGGTCGACCGCGGCGATTACGCCGTTCAAGACGGTCAGACCGATGATCGAGCCCCCGATCGTCAGCAGGAGCACAGCCCCTTTGAGACGCGCCTGTATCGGATTCGGCCGCTCATTTCTCGGGACATTCCAGATGATGTTCATCGCATTCTGAATTGCCACGGCCACCCCGAGTCCGCCGTAGATCGCGCCGATGACGCCGATGGCGACCGCCACACCGCTGCCGCTGATCGTGCCCGTCTCGCGCAGTTGCGACCCGATGACAGGTATTTGCGACAACGCGGAGTCAAGGATTCGTTGCTCTAGTTCCGGGTTGTCCCGCAGAACAATTCCCAGAATCGATGTGAAAACAAGGAGCAGCGGAAACAACGAGACGAAGCCGTAGTACGCGATCAGTGCTGCAAGGTATCCGCCCTGGTCGTCGAAGAACTTGTAGAGCACAGCGAGCGGGTATCCGGTCCTTGGATGCCGGTGTTGAAAGTTGTCGATTCGTTCGGGAATCGACAACCGTTCAGATCGTGACAACCGCTCGCCTCTCTCGCCTCCGAGTGGCGACGTTCCGAACTGGCCGCAACCCGCCCACCAGCGAATGCGACTGGCCGCGATTTCCGCCGTCTGGCCTTGTTGAATCCTATTCCGAAGCGTCCCATTCAGTCAGTGCGGCTCGCCGTGGCGACAAGCGCCAAACCCTGACAAAGACAGCCGACGACCCTTACCGCACCGAGTGCTGGTAAGGGTCGTCGTTGATCGTTAAAGCTGCTCCGACGCGACTACTGGGTCGGAACGACCTTGCCATTCACCGTGACCTCGACGGTGTTGGTCGACGAGTTCCAGGTGATCTTCCCGTGCTCGAACGTCGAGGTCTTGACGCCGCCTTCAGTGGTCTCGTCGCTGGTTGCCGTACCGAGCGGACCCTGCGATCCGCCCTTACCGTCAGCGGACGGGTTGCCCTCGGCATCACGCTTGACGTTCCACGCGTCGCGGATCTTGCCCCAGGTGATGTACGCCGGGGTTGCCTCTTCGCCGTTCTTTGCAGTGATGACACCGCCGGCGAACTGCTGGAACACGACGCCGTTCGAGCCGGTGCCCGATGCGTCTACCCCAGTGCTCGGTGCGCCCAGATCGGTCTTTTGCTGTTCGGTCGCCGCCTGATACTTCGCTGCGATCGGTCCACTCAACGTGACCGTGCTGCCGTCGGCAGCTTTGAGGTCAACGGATGCACCGGCAGCCGCCGATCCTGACATCCCCGACATTCCCGCCATGCCGGATTCGCTTGCCGACACCGACGACGACGCCGCCGAACCCGAATCGTTGTCGTCGCTACAACCGGCAGCGACGAGCGCGACTGCCGACGCCGCTGCAACGACACCGGCGATACGACGAGTGGTCTGCTTCATTGGTTCCCCTTCGGTTCGAGACTCTCGAGCACTACACGGTTCTCAAGACCGCATTCAGGACCGTAAGCACACCGGCGGCAGGGATCGACCAGAAATCGGCGACTGGTGCAGTGTTGCAACATCAGCCCGGCAAGGCCGACGTAGCGGACATCGATCGTGTCCCAATCGTGAGTTCCACGTCGAAGCAACCCCGCTATAGGGCCGCGGAATATGTCGGGACTATCGATAGTTGAAGGATTCGACGGTGCCGGATTCATTGCCCCGGGTCCCAACCTTCACCGCTTCGAGCGGATTATTCGCCGAGAGGCGCATTGACCGACACCGTCCATCCAGAAACCACCGACCGCACCGGTCGGTGGTTTCTTGTCTGTCGGGCTGTGGATGCCGGCCCACGATTTTCGGTGACCTGCCGTCGTGCTGTGGTGCACCTGTCCGCGCCGTGCGGAGGGGATGACAGGTCACACTGTCCGAAACCACAACAATTCATCTCGATCCGGAACACTGTCCGCAACCAGCCGACTAGCGTCGAAGTTGTTCGAGTTCGATCCTGACGCGGGCGCATGATGTCCGACGACGAAAGGCGAGACGCACGTGTACCGAAGTAACGGAAATTTCGAGGCATTCGGACGGCCGGAGAAGCCTGCAGATGTCGACGGCAAGAGTGCCTACTTTGTCGGTTCCGGACTCGCGTCCCTGGCCGGCGCGGCGTTCCTGATTCGTGATGCACAGTTGCCGGGCAACAAGATAACGATCTTCGAGGAGCTCGGACTTCCCGGCGGCAGCATGGATGGAATCCTCGACGAGCACAAGGGCTTCATCATCCGCGGTGGGCGCGAGATGGAGGCGCATTTCGAGGCCCTGTGGGATCTGTTCAAATCGATCCCGTCACTGGCCGTCGAGAACGCGTCGGTGCTCGACGAAATGTACTGGCTGCACAAGGACAATCCCAGCTCCAACCCGGCACGCGCAATCCACAACCGGGGCGAGAAGATCGACCAGATGAAAGACCTCACCCTGACGCGGGGTGCCGCTGAGGAACTCATGAAGCTGGTCCTCACGCGCGAAGAAGACTTGCAGGACAAGCGCATCGACGAGGTCTTCGGCAAGGAGTTCTTCGAATCGCACTTCTGGCTCTACTGGGCGACGATGTTCGCGTTCGAACCGTGGGCGAGCGCACTCGAAATGCGGCGCTACACCCTGCGTTTCATCCACCACATCTCCACGCTGGCCGACCTCACGTCGTTGCGCTTCACCCGCTACAACCAGTACGAGTCGCTCATCAAGCCGTTGGTCGCCTACCTCGAGGGCAACGGTGTCACCTTCGTGTACAACACGCAGGTCGACAACATCGAGCTCGACAGCTCCGGAAGCAGCAAGCTCGCCAAGCGAATCCTGCTCACCGAGAACGGCGAATCCAAGTCCATCGACCTGTCCGAGAACGACATCGTGTTCGTCACCAACGGGTCGATCACCGAGTCGTCGACGTACGGCGACAACGACACACCCGCACCCGTCGTCGCCGACAAGGGCGGCGCATGGTCACTGTGGAAGAACCTCGCCGCCCAGGATGCCTCGCTCGGTCACCCCGAGAAGTTCTGCGAGAACATCCCGGAGGCCAACTGGTCCATCTCGGCTACCGTCACGCTCACCGACGACAAGATCTGGCCCTACATCGAGAAGATCACCGGTCGCGATCCGCGCAACGGAAAGATCGTGACCGGCGGCCCCTGCAACATCGCGGACTCGAGTTGGCTTTACGGGTTCACCGTGAGTCGTCAGCCGCACTTCGAGGCGCAGGACCCACAAAAGGAGATCGTGGCCTGGATCTACGGCCTGTTTTCCGACAAGCCGGGCGATTACGTGAAGAAGACGATCAGGGAATGCACGGGAGCAGAACTCTGCGCTGAGTGGCTCTACCACCTCGGCGTTCCGGAGGATCAGATCGACGATCTGGCCCACAATTCGGCGTCGACGGTTCCGTGCAACATGCCCTACATCACGTCGTACTTCATGCCGCGCGCACTCGGCGACCGTCCGCTCGTCGTACCCGAGGGTTACAAGAACCTCTCGTTCATCGGCAATTTCTCCGAGACCGAGCGTGACACGGTCTTCACCACGGAGTACTCGGTGCGCACCGCCATGGAGGCCGTGTACACACATCTCAACGTCGACCGTGGCGTTCCCGAGGTCTTCGACTCGTCGTTCGACATCCGCGTGTTGCTCTCGTCGATCTACTACCTCAACGACCGAAAGCCGTTGAGCGAGATCAAGTTCCCCCTCATCGAGAAGCTGATCGGCAAGGCCGCGCTGAAGAAGATCGAAGGCACCTACATCGAGCAGTTGCTCCAGGACGCCAAACTGGTCTGACGGCACGCGAGGACGAGCACGCCGACGCCGCGACCCACCAGGTCGCGGCGTCGGCTTGTCTGCGTCAGCCATGATCCGCGTAGATTGACGGAATGCCGTCGTCGAAGGACTCCGCTGGTCCGTCTGAACCTGCTGGTCCGTCCCATCCCGCTGGTCCGTCCACAACCGTGCAGATCGATCGCGATGACGAGATCGTCATCCTGCGACTCAACCGGCCGGATCGGCTCAACGCCTTCACACATGAGATGGGCGAGGAGATCAAGGCAGCACTCGCCGTCACCGACGCCGACGATTCCGTGCGCGCCGTCGTGATCACCGGGAACGGCCGGGCATTCTGCGCGGGCGCCGACCTCGAGGCCGGTGCCGACACGTTCGTCCACGGCGAGACCACCCCCGGGGTCGTTCCGCCCGACTCCGGCGGGCAGACCGCGCTCCGAATCTTCGATTCTTTGAAGCCCGTGGTGGCGGCGATCAACGGCCCCGCGGCGGGTGTCGGTGTGACGATGACGCTGCCCGCCGACGCCCGCATCGCTTCCGACGACGCGAAGTTCGGCTTCGTGTTCACCCGTCGCGGCTTGGTGCCCGAGGCGTGCTCGTCATGGTTCCTGCCACGCCTCGTCGGTATCCCGACAGCGCTCAAATGGACGTACGGCGGCCAGATGGTCAGTGCCACAGAGGCATTGGACTCCGGCCTGGTCCAGCAGGTAGTCCCCAAGGATCAGGTTGTCGACACCGCGATCGCCGTGGCACGCGAGATGACCGCCGACAGCGCCCCCGTGTCGGTTGCTCTCACACGTCAGTTGATCTGGCGAATGGCCGGTGCGCCGAGTCCTCGCGACGCGCACGAGGCTGACTCGAAAGCGATCTTCGTCAGGGGTTCGATGCCCGACGTCGCCGAGGGCGTGACCGCGTTCCTGGAGAAGCGTCGAGCAGTGTTCACCGACAAGGTGTCGAGCGATCTGCCCGAGATCTTCTGATCGTCGACGAAACCCACCCACCAGTGAATCCCACCTCTTCGACCGAAAGGTACCCATGGCCGACGTCGACGTAAGTGTCGAGTCGAATCTCTCACCCGAACAGGCGTGGAATTTGGCGTCCGACCTCTCGCGGTTCCCCGAATGGATGACGATCTTCGGCGGTTGGCGCAGTGAACTGCCGGACCAGATCACCGTCGGAACCCACGTGTCGTCACTGATCAAAGTCAAAGGATTTCGCAACGTCATCCACTGGACGGTGACCGAATACTCTGAGCCGGAGACGATTTCACTCTCGGGGCACGGGATCGGCGGGGTCAGGATCGGTCTTCGAATGACAGTCACGAAGACGACGAACGGGTCGCGATTCCACCTCAATGCCACTCTCGACGGCGGCCTACTGAGCGGCCCCATCGGCCGCCTCGTCGCCAAGGTCATCACCTCCGACGTTCGCCGCTCCATCGAGAATCTCGCGGCGCTCCACTGATCGAGGAGAAGACGTTCGCTATGCCCGACATGAGAGATTTTTCTATCGGGCGATAGGCTCCATGATGGTGTCCGGCGGCCTGACCGGCCGTTTCGGCGAGCGCATGGAGGTGTGAGGTGTCGTTCTTCGACGAGAAGGTGCAGGATCTCTACGACGAGGTGGTGGCCCGCAACCCCGGCGAGGTCGAGTTCCACCAGGCGGTACGCGAGGTGTTCGACAGCCTCGGCGCCGTTCTCGTCAAACACCCGCACTACGCCGACGCGGGGATCATCGAGCGCCTCTGCGAGCCCGAACGCCAGATCATCTTCCGGGTTCCGTGGGTCGACGACACCGGAGCAGTTCGTATCAATCGAGGTTTCCGCGTCGAATTCAACTCCGCGCTCGGGCCGTACAAGGGTGGTCTACGGTTCCACCCGAGCGTGTACCTCGGAGTGATCAAGTTCCTCGGCTTCGAACAGATTTTCAAAAACGCGCTCACCGGTCTCCCTATCGGCGGGGGCAAGGGCGGATCGGATTTCGATCCGAAGGGTCGATCCGACGGCGAGATCATGCGGTTCTGCCAGTCGTTCATGACCGAGCTGTATCGCCATATCGGTGAGCACACCGACGTCCCGGCGGGTGACATCGGCGTCGGCGGTCGCGAAATCGGCTACCTCTTCGGCCAATACAAGCGCATCACCAACCGCTACGAGTCCGGCGTACTGACCGGCAAAGGACTGTCGTGGGGCGGCTCGCAGGTGCGGACCGAGGCCACCGGCTATGGCGTCGTCTTCTTCGTGCGCGAGATGCTCAACGCCAGAGGACAAGACCTTGACGGCAAGCGCGTCGTCGTCTCAGGCTCAGGCAACGTCGCGCTCTATGCGATCGAGAAGGTCCACCAGCTCGGCGGGCGAGTTGTCGCCTGCTCGGATTCCGGTGGCTACGTCGTCGACGACGACGACGGAATCAACCTCGAACTCCTCAAGGAGATCAAGGGTGTTCATCGCGGGCGTGTCTCCGACTACGCCGAGAAGCGTGGTGCACCAGCATATTTCGTGTCCTCGGGATCGATCTGGGATGTGCCGACAGACATCGCCATTCCCTGCGCCACCCAGAACGAACTGGATTCCGACGACGCCGCGAGCCTCATCGCGAACGGCTGCACCATCGTCGCCGAGGGCGCCAACATGCCATCCACCCCGGAGGCGATCAAAGCTCTTTCGTCGTCGGGCGTCCTGTTCGCTCCCGGCAAGGCCGCCAACGCCGGCGGTGTCGCAACGAGCGCACTCGAGATGCAGCAGAACGCTTCTCGCGACTCGTGGAGCTTCGAGCACACAGAGCTACGACTGGCACAGATCATGCGCGGCATCCACGAGAATTGCCTGAGCACCGCCGACGAGTACGGAGCGCCCGGTGACTACGTGCTCGGCGCAAACATCGCAGGTTTCACCCACGTCGCCGATGCGATGCTCGCGCTCGGGGTGATCTGAGGCGGCGCCCATCAGCGCGATTGCGGCTGATCGTCAAGCCTCTCGCGGACCGTCCACCGCGGTTGCTGTTTCGGCCGCATGGTTGCCAAGAGTCGACGCCTTCGGCACGGTGGAGGTATGAGCGAACACACGAGTGTCACGGTAGAACGAGTCATCGACGCACCGGCCGACCAGGTCTTCGACGTGCTCAGCAATCCTCGGCGCCACCCGGAACTCGACGGTTCGGGATTCGTCCGCAGCGTCGACCACGCCGATCGGATTCAGGAGGTCGGCGACGTATTCACCATGAACATGGAGGGCGCGCACATGGGTGGTGAGTACAAGACCGACAACAACGTCACCGGCTACGCCAAGGACAAGCTTCTGGCGTGGCAGACCGCACCCGCGGGTACCGAGCCTCCCGGGTGGGAGTGGGTGTGGGAGTTGGAAGCCCAGGGCCCCGACAAGACGCTCGTGCGTCACACCTACGACTGGTCGAAGGTCACCGACAAAGATCTCCTCAAGAAGGTCAGCTTTCCGCTGGTCACCGAAGAACAGCTCGAAGACACACTGGGGCGTTTGGCCGCGGCGGTCAGCGGCTGAGACCCAGGCGCGCCATCACCGATGAGTTCCGCGCTGGCGCATGGTCAGTCGTAGGGTGACTGCGATCAGCAGTCGCTGACGACGAGGACAAGGAGTCTGACGATGGCACGCAAGGCGCAGGTACGGGTCGACCTGATGAGCGTCTCGCTCGACGGCTACGCCGCAGGCGATCACATCACGCTGGACGAACCGATCGGCGGCGCCGGGGAACTGTTCAGCAACTTCGACGGACGCGTGATCGCCGGTGTCCAGAATGCGGACGCACCGATCAGTGCTGACCGCGTCTTCTCCAGCGTGTGGGGTCAGGGTGTCGGCGTGGAGATCATGGGCCGCGGCAAGTTCGGGCCACAACAGGGCGAGTGGCCCGACGACGGGTGGCGCGGGTGGTGGGAAGACGAGCCCCCGTTTCAGACTCCGGTGATCGTGTTGACCCACCACGAGCGCGAACCCATCACGTTCGACAACGGAACCGTCTTCCACTTTGTCGACGCCTCTCCTGCGAAAGCGCTCGAACTCGCCCTCGACCTCGCCGAGGGGCGCGACGTGCGCATCGGCGGAGGACCGTCGACCGTGAATCAGTTCCTCCGCGACGATCTCGTCGACTTCATGCACCTCTCCATCAACCCGATCGTGCTCGGCGGGGGAGTGTCGCTGTGGTCAGGACTCGGCGGGATTCACACACGCTTCGACATCGAGTCCGTCCCGACGTCGACCGGGCTGATCCATCAATTCTGGAATCGTAAATAGCGACCAGGAATCGTAAGCAAGGCCCAGTCTGCTTCTCGCTGGCTAGACTCATTCGATCAGCGTCGACGACCTGCGAGGTACGGGCTATGCGAGTGAAATCTGCAGCAACGCGAGCGTTGGTCGTCGCCGCGACGATGGCCTTGTTCGTTGGGTCGGTTCTGGTCGGGTCGTCGGCCGCCCGTGCCGATGTGATCGCACCCGCCGCCGGCTACGGCTTCGCTCAAGGTGCCCCGCAATTGACCATGAGTGCGGCTGATCTGAATCGCGAACTCGACGCTGTATCGAAGACGCGCGGCGAGTGGTTGCGCGTACTCATCAACTGGTCGGAGATCGAGAGTACGAAGGGCACGTACAACTGGGCGGTGACGGACCGGGTGATCAAGGCAGCGCGTGCTCACAAACTGAAAGTGCTGTCGTTGGTGTTGTCGACTCCGGCATGGGCGCGCCGCGGGGGTGCGTTGGCGGGGATGTACGCACCCCCGTCAAACCCCGCGAGCATTGCCCCATTCCTCAAGGCTTTCATCAAGCGCTACCCCGACGTGACGCGTCACGAGATCTGGAACGAGCCGAACCTGCCGGCCTTCTGGGGCTTGTATCCGGCGAATCCCACCGAGTACACGGCGTTGCTGAAGGCGTCGTATACCGCGATCAAAGCGGTACAGCCGTCGTCGACTGTCGTTGCCGCGGGCATGAGCCCTGGCGCCGGGGCGGTCGACTTCGTCACCAAGATGTACGCCGCGGGTGCCAAGAACTATTTCAACGCGACTGCCATGCACGCGTACGTGTTTCCGAAGGGCATTAACTCAAAGCCGAACGGCTGGAGCGAGACTCAGCAAGTCCGCTCGGTGATGACGTCGAATGGTGACGCCGGCAAGAAGATCTGGCTGACGGAGATGGGTGCTCCGACCCGACCGGCAGCGGGGACATCGGGCTCCAGCGACTTCGGTCTTGGCTCACTGGGATTCGGGGCCACCGACATGGTGACCCAACAGGAGCAGGCGACGCAGATCGTCGACGTTCTGCGGGCAGCCGGACAGTCGGGCTATTGCGGCCCCGCGTTCCTCTACTCGGTTCGGGACCAGGGAACGTCGTCGAATAATCGGGAAGACAACTTCGGTGCGCTGCTCACTAACGACTGGCAGCCGAAGATCACGGCGACGGTGCTGGCCAAATAGGTGCGATACCGCTCGGTGGTCGCACCAGTCCGCCTCGGCCTTCCCGTTTTCAGTCATTTCTGAACAGTCCCGGCGAGCCGACCTGGCCTTTTGCTGTCGGGCAGCTCCGAAATTGACTGAAAACGGGAGAGGTCCAGAACGTTTGCCGACAGAGGTCGGGTTGGCCCACGCCGTGTCAGACGTAGCCGCTGAAATCGGTGGCCGAGTTGCCTACCCCTGGCGTCGACGATCCGTACTCACCGACATACGCGGCTTTCCAGCGCGGCCAGTCGAGGAAGCGATCGCCTGCGTCGTCGCGGTAGCGCCGGTAGAGCCGTTTCTTGGTGAGCCACAGCGATCCTCGTGCAGCGCTGGCCGCGGCCCGTGCGGCTCGGCGGCCTCGGTCGACCTCGATGGCGCTCAACGCGGGTTGTGCCTTGTCGGAGAAGATCGAGCGCTTGGTAGTGCGTGCCATGGGATCTGTCCCCTCGCATGTTTGAGGCTGACTCTTGCAGATTGGTGCGGCTTTGGAAATGGGTGTCGGTCGTTTGAAGGGCGCCTCACCACCTGCGCGTCGAACCCTTTCTCGCACAGTCGATGCACTGGCGTGCGGCGGGCAGAACGTCGAGACGTTCGGGATCGATCGGCTCGCCGCACGTCTCGCATCGTCCGTACGAACCGTGCTCGACCCGCTCGACAGCGGAATCGATCTCGACCAGCCGGTCGCGGGAACGTTGGAGTTGAGCGACGAGTTGTCCGCGCTCGACGGCGAGCGTCGATCCCTCCGGGTCGTGCTCGTCGTCGGACGCCTCGTCGGAGGTCGCCTCGAGCACCGCAGTCAGCCGCGCAGACAGTGACTCGATCAAGTCCATCGTTCGGTCCCGCTCGGCGACGAGCGTCTCAATGGACTGGTTGTGCGAGTTCATGTCAGCCACACTCTACGTCTGGGCCATGCCACGTCTGGGACATGATACGTCCGGGTCGCTCACGGGTGCCCGCATCGGCGTCGAGTAAATATCCCCGTGAGCACAACGGGTGCCAGCGACACACGAACATGACAGCTTGACTTTCCATGACCACCTCATTGACGCAGGATCGTCCCAACCAGGTCGACGACCGTCCCACCGATTTCGACCCCACCTCCTTCGACGACGTCTACGCGACCATTGCCTCGGGTGCGGTCGAGCGCGAGCGGTCGCGCACTCTGGCGCACCCTGAGGTTGCTCTGCTGTGGGAGCGTCGCTTCGGTGCGCAACGGCTGCCCGTCGAACTCGGTGGCTCCGGCGCGTCGGTACGCGACCTATTCACCCAACTGATCGACCTCGCCACAGCAGACTCCAACATCACGCAGGCGCTGCGCGTGCACTTCTCGTTTGTCGAAGACCAACTCATCGCGCGTAACGAACGCCTGATCGCCGCTATCGCCGACGGCATCCTTGTCGGCAACGCGATCACCGAGCCCGGTGCCGGCGCCATCGACGGCTACCGCACCGTGTTGACCCGAACGGGCGACGAGTGGCGGTTGAACGGCGAAAAGTTCTACAGCACAGGCTCGTTGTACGCCGACCACATCCTCGTCGCTGCTGACCGTGACGGTGAACGGGTCAGCGTTCTCGTACCGGCAACACGGGAGGGTGTCAAGCGCATCGACGACTGGCGCGGGTTCGGCCAACGTCTCACCGCAAGCGGCACAACCGTTTTCACCGACGTTGTCGTCCACGACGATGAGATCCTCGGTCCCGGATACGGAGCAGCGGGCCCAACGTATGCCACCGCCTACCTTCAACTGTTCCAGTTGGCCGGACTCGCGGGTATCGCGCAGCGTGCCACCGACGACCTGATCGATTGGGTGTCCAAGCGCGAGCGCACGTTCACCCATTCGGTCGCCGATCGTCAGCGTGACGACCCGCTGGTTCAGGAGATCGTCGGACGCCTCTCTGCCACTGCGTTCTCGGCGCGATCGAGCGTCCTGGCCGTCGCGGATCTACTCGACGAGCTGCTCGCCAACGACCCCGAGGACGCCGAGGCGATCACCCGCGTCGAGCTTGCCGCGGGACAGGCGCAAGCGGCGATCGCAGCGCAGGTACTCGCGGCGACGAACGAACTCTTCGAGGTCGGCGGGGCATCGATCGTCGCGGAAGAGCTTGCGCTGGACAGGCATTGGCGCAACGCACGCACCCTTGCCGTGCACAACCCGATCAACCAGAAGCTGCGGTCGATCGGTGACTACCTGCTCAACGGAGCGGATCTCCCGTATGCCTGGAGTGCCGGTGTGCGCACCGATACCGCTGCGACCGCCGGAGACGCGAAGGGGTAACGCCTCATTTCGTGCGCAGGTCGATCATCAGGAGGACCTTGTCGTAGCGACGTTCCCCGGAGGCGACAAATCTCGGTAGGCGCCCGTACTCGGTGAAACCCAGGGATTCGTAGAGGGATAACGCCGCTATGTTGTCGCCGCGCGCATCCAAGGTGAGTACTTCGACGCCGGCTGCCCTGGCATCGTCGATCAGGGCAGCCGTCAGCGCGCGACCGATGCCCATGCCCTGGGCGCTCGGGCTGACGGCGATCTTCTCGATGTCGGCGTGCGGCCGATGCGTCGGGCGGGCATAGCGACTCCAATAGCCAAGGCCCACAAGCACATCGTCGACGTACGCAGCCTGTAGTGACGCGTCGCCGACTGCAACATGGCTGAGGATCTCGTCGATCAGCTCGGCCACCTCCGCTTCCGATGGCGGATCAACCCATCCGAGCGCGGCGCCGTCGCGGACCAGGCCGAGCAGGATCTGGCGAGCTTCGCGGGCAAACTGCTGCCGCGCCTGCGGATCTCCGGTTGAGTGCGCCGCGTCGACGATCTCGGTGTGCATGGTCGGCAGCATAGCCAACAGGCGCGGTGATTCTCGACGAGCGCGGCGTCGAACTCATTTTCCGGGAGGCGGGAGCTCACCGAAACGGAAGAACGAATCCCACAGTCCCACATAGGTTGACGAGACGGGACCGCCCGTCGGGTTGGCGTTCGCGTCGCCCGGATTCAGCCACTTGTAGGTAATCGTGACGCTGATCGGCGTCGAACCCGTCACGGACACGAAGCCGGTGGGCTTCCAAGCGGAGCCGAGGTACTTTCCGGGTCGGAACAGCAGTACAGCTACGGGTGATGAACCCGTGCCGCCCGATGTGTCGAACGCGGCCCACATCAGTGGCGGGCACCACGGGGTACGGTCATTCGACTTCGCCCGCAGGACCCAGTGCAGATCGTTTCGACCGAGTGGCGGACCTATCTGGCGGAGTCCGCGCTGCACTTCTGACGAAGCAACCGACAGACAGGCGCCACCGACGGAGGTACCGGCGGCATGGGCGCCCGGCGGGGCAGCTGCTGCGGGCGCCGCCGCGAGGGACGTCAGGAACGCGGATGCGGCGAGGAAACTCAGTACACGTGTGCGACGACGAGACATTGATGGCTCCAAGGTTCGAGTGGACGTTTCCCGGCCCTGTGGTGTCTTTCGGCTCGACGTCGTGCCGCGTTAGCCGCTATACCGTTCGATGCGGGGCAGACGCGCGATCGTTATCGAGTGGACCAGACCCATCGACGGTGCATGGTCGATCTGTGGCCGCAATGCCCGACTGGCTACGCTTGCCCCATGAGTCTGCTGCTGAACCCTGCCACCAACGACTACTCGCAGTTCGACGCCGAGACCCGCAGGTTGTTGCGCGCGACGATTGACTTCTTCGAGTCGTACGGCAAGGAGCGCCTGCTGCAGGCCGATCTGAACGCTGAGTGGGTCACCGACTTCCTTGAGTTCGAGAAGAAGGAAAAGCTGTTCGCGACGTTCCTCACGCCCGCCGCATATGCCGACGGCGACGAGAACCGACGCTGGGACGCCGCGCGCAATGCCGCCCTCAGCGAGATCTTCGGCTTCTACGGTCTGTCGTACTGGTACGCCGAGCAGGTCACCATTCTGGGTCTCGGGCCGATCTGGATGTCGAGCAACGAGGTCGCGAAAACCAAAGCGGCACAGCAGCTTCTCGACGGCGAGGTCATGGCCTTCGGGTTGTCGGAGCGAACACACGGTGCCGATGTGTACAGCACCGACATGGTGCTGACCGACGATGGCGCCGACGGGTTCACCGCGTCGGGCACCAAGTACTACATCGGCAACGGCAACGTCGCGGGCATGGTGTCGGTATTCGGCCGCCGCGCCGATATCGAGGGACCCGACGGCTACGTGTTCTTCGCCGTCGACAGCAGGCACGAGAACTACCGTCTCATCGACAACGTGGTGCACGGACAGATGTTCGTGTCGACCTTCGAACTCGAAAACTACCCGGTGAGCGCCGACGACATCCTGCACACCGGCCCCGAAGCATTCGCCGCCGCGTTGAACACGGTCAACGTCGGAAAATTCAATCTGTGTCACGGCTCGGTCGGGATGTGCACGCATTCGCTGTACGAGGCGATCGACCACGCCAACAACCGGATTCTCTACGGCAACCCGGTCACCGACTTCTCGCACGTCCAGGGCAATTTTGTCGACGCATTCGCGCGACTGTCGGCAATGAAACTGTTCAGCGACCGCGCCGTCGACTACTTCCGTTCTGCGAGCCTCGACGACCGCCGCTACCTGCTGTTCAACCCGGTGACGAAGTCGAAGGTGACCTCCGAGGGCGAAACCGTGATGACCCTGCTTCTCGACGCCATCGCCGCCAAGGGCTACGAGAAGAACACGTACTTCCACCAGGCCAACCGATTCATCGGGTGGCTGCCGCGGCTCGAGGGCACCGTGCACGTCAACGTCGGGCAGATCCTGAAGTTCATGCCCAACTACCTGTTCGAACCGGTCGAGTATCCAGAGATCGAGACGCGGCTCGACGCCACCGACGACGCTTTCTTTTTCGCGCAGGGTCCCGTCGGCGGTGCGGGAAAGGTGCGCTTCGGCGATTGGACCGCCCCGTATGCGGCGCGCACCGATGTGCCGAACGTCGCGGTTTTCTACGAGCAGGCGCAGGCACTGCAGAAGCTTTTGCAGACCGCTGCGCCCAGCGCGGAGCAGCAGAAGGACCTCGACTTCGTCCTCACCATCGGCCACCTGTTCTCGCTGGTCGTCTACGGACAACTGATCCTCGAACAAGCCGCGCTCATCGGACTCGACGCCGATCTGCTCAACCGGATCTTCGACTTCCAGATCCGCGACTTCTCCGGCTACGCCGTATCGCTGTACGGCAAGCCGACGGCCACACCCGAGCAGCAGGCGTGGGCACTCGACGCCGTCCGGCGACCCGTCGCCGATGCCGACTCTTTCGACCGGGTCTGGCAGCAGGTGAAGGACCTCGACGGCGCGTACGTGATGCCGGCCTGACAGCCGGCGATCAGTACAGTCGGCAGTGCGCGACGCCCAGCCGCGTCAACCACCCGAGGGAGCTGCGCATGGACTTACCTGATGACCTCGTCGAACTACTGCGTACACCTGCGCTCTGCTACGTCGCGACCGTGATGCCGGACGGATCACCGCAGTTGACACAGACCTGGGTCGACACCGATGGCCAGCACGTCGTGATCAACGTCGTCGCGGGCATGCAGAAGGCCCGCAATTTCGAAAGGGATCCACGAGTCGCTGTCGCGATCTCTGATCCCGCGAATCCGGCGCTGTTTACTCAAATTCGCGGTCGAGTGGTTGAGATGACCACCGACGGAGGCGTCGACTCGATCAACGAGTTGGCTCACAAGTACACCGGCAAGCCGTACGCCTGGTACGGCGGCCAGGAGCAGACCCGCATCATCGTCACCATCGAGGCCGACCGGATTTCGCGGGTGCCGTGACGGCTGTCCGGCCCCGCACCTCATCTGTGTCTATTCACCTTCGGCGGTGCAGAAGGTAAATCGCGACAGATGAGGTGCGGTGCAACCGATGAGTCCGTCGGTGTTGCGGCAGAGCCGAATTCGTCAACTCACGGCGGCCCGCAGCCGGGGGAGTTGCTGCAGCGGGTTGATGCGTTCGACCTCGTAGCGCTGATCTGTGGTGAATACCTTGCTCAATCCGGGAGCGGGATCGCCCGAGCCCTCGAGGAACACTGCTTGGCTGAACGGCCAGTCGGAGCCGAAGACGATATGCGAGCGCGGCGCGACCGCCAGCACAGATCGCATCGCAGCTTCCGACGCGCTGAGCGCGGTGTCGAAGTAGAAGGTGCGGATCAGTTGTTGCACGTCGAGGGCAGAGGGACGAGGCGCACCAGCGGGCCAATGGTTGCCAACGGGTGTTTCGGCAAGGACGCCGAT
>NZ_LDTZ01000014.1 GCF_001186365.1 Gordonia jacobaea
ATCTCCGAGCCCTGATCCCAGGTGATCGAACGCCGAAGGTGTGCCGGCAACCCACCGATCGCCACCTGCAACGCAGCACGCAGGTCCTCACCGGTGCGTGTGGTCGGCATATGCAGCAACATCACATACCGGGTCGAGCGTTCGACCAACGTGCCGATCTGTGAACGCCCGTCACGGCCCACGATGCAGTCACCTTCCCAGTCACCGGGAACCGCACGCTCACCCACCTCGGGGGGACGATGAGCGATCAGCAACTCCCGCGGCACGATACTGGGGCCCGTCGTGGACGCGGTACGCGGTTTACGCGCTGCCCGACCCGACCGCAACGACGCCTTGACCTGCTTTTTCATCTCCCCACGCGGGAACACATACAAAGCCTGATAGATCGCTTCATGACTGATGCGCATGCCCTCATCCTCCGGGAAATCACGCACCAGCCGAGCGCTGATCTGTTGCGGCGACCAGTACTCGTCACCACTGAGTTTGTCCCACACATACGCGCGTAACCGATCATTGTCCTCCAGCTTGCGCAACTTCGGTCGCGCCCGCCGACGCTGCGCGCTGCGATGGGCGTAGGCCGCCCCATACGGGCGGTGCACAGCCCGGTTACGCCGCAACTCACGACTGATCGTCGACGGGGAACGCTGCAGATCACGCGCGATCTCGCGGACCCCAAGACCCGCAGCAGTCTTGTGCGCGACCAGATCACGCTCCTGCGCCGACAAATACCGTGACTGCGGACCAGGCCCCTGTTCATCCACTGCGCTCGGCCGGGCAACTCGAGGGATCACTCCTCCATGTTTGGCCACCAACCGGTAACCCAACCGAGAAGAGAACCCCGCGCGTCGCGCCGCCAACGCCGTGGGCAAACCCTCCCGCCGCGCCTGCCAAACTCCCACACCGCCAACGGCGGCATCGACTGACCACGCCTCAACACCCGCATCACACACCCCAATCACTCAGAGTGTTGCCATGTTCCCTTGAACCCGCCACGGTCTCGAGCGCACGGTGGGCAGGGCGCGGTCAGGACTCGGCGAGCAGCTCGCGGACGCGCGGGATCACCTGTGTCCCATAGAGTTCGACGCTGCGCATGAGGGCGGGGTGGGGGAGTGTGCCGTGCGAGTACTTCAGGTCGAACCGGCTCAGACCCAGCGCCTTCGCGGTGCGTGCGATCTTTTGCGCGACGGTTTCCGGTGATCCGACGTAGAGCGAACCGGCGGGTCCGGTCGACTGGTCGAACTCGATGCGCGTCGGTGGCGGCCAGCCGCGTTCGGCGCCGATGCGCCCGACGGTGACCCGGTAGTGCGGCCAGAGTTCGTCGCGCGCCTGCTCGTCGGTCTCGGCGATGTGCCCGGGGGAGTGGACGCCGACGGGAAGGTCGGTCGGCTTCTCGAGTTGTTCGAGGGCGCGACGGTAGAGATCGACGTACGGCGCGAAGCGCAGCGGGTCGCCACCGATGATCGCGAGCATCAACGGCAGCCCGTAACTTGCTGCACGGACCACGGACTCGGGGCTGCCGCCCACGGCAATCCATGTCGGGAGCGGCGGATTCTCCAGCTCCGGATACACCGTCTGGTCGCGCAACGGTGGTCGCAGAGCACCTTCCCAGGTCACCGGCTCACCCGTGCGCAACTCGGCGAACAGTGACAGCTTCTCGGTGAACAACTCCTCGTACTGATCGAGTTCGAACCCGAACAGCGGGAAGGATTCGGTGAAGGAGCCGCGGCCCAAGATGACCTCTGCGCGCCCGGACGAGATCGCGTCGACCGTCGAGAAGCGTTCGAACACCCGGATCGGGTCGTCGGAGCTGAGGACGGTGACTGCGGAGCCGAGTCGTATCCGCTCGGTGCGCGCGGCGATCGCGCCGAGGACGACGTCGGGCGCCGAGATCGCGTAGTCGTCGCGATGGTGTTCGCCGACCCCCAAGAAGTCGACACCGACCGAATCGGCGAGGACGGCTTGGTCGAGTACGTTGCGGATCGTCTGCGCGTACGAGATGGTGTCGCCGGAGTCGTCGACAGTGACGTCGCCGAACGTGTCGAGTCCGAGTTCGATGGTCAAATGTCTCATCATGCCGGACCTGCCTAATGGCCCGGGTGAGTGAAAGACATTTTGTGGAATTGGTGAATCCGCAGCTCGCGCTTACAGCGCTCGGGATTGCATGTACCGTCATCCACGGCCAATAAGGCCGATTCCCGCCAAGCTAGGAGAAACCGAAATGTGGGAAGGCTTCTGGAACTTCCTGTGGACGATGGTCGTGATCTTTGCGTTCGTCGCCTACCTGATCGTGTTGTGGTACATCATCGCCGACCTCTTCCGTGACCATAAGTCTTCGGGGTGGGCGAAGGCGATCTGGGTCATCTGCCTGATCATTTTCCCGTACATCACGGCGATCGTGTATCTGCTCGCCAAGGGCAAGGGTATGCAGGAGCGTGCGCAGGCAGCCGCCGCCGAGTACAAGAAGGCATCCGACACCTATATCCGTGACGTCGCAGGCACCTCGCCCGCACAACAGATCGCGGATGCAAAGTCGCTGCTCGACTCGGGAGCCATCACACCCGACGAGTTCGAGCACCTCAAGTCCAAGGCCCTCGCCTCGAGCTGAGTTTCGACGACACGCAGAAGTGCCCGCCCAGAACTCGGGGCGGGCACTTTCGCGTGCACCACGCTGCTGTTCGAGAAGGCCGGCAGGCTACGTCGATGACTCCGGCGTGACGGCGTCGCCGAAGGGATCGTCGGTGTGGCCGACGAGGTCGTTGACCGAGTCCAAGATGAGTGTGGGGCGGTAGGGATACTTCTCGACGGACTTGCGTGTGGAGATTCCGGTGAGCACCAGGATCGTCCGCATTCCCGATTCGAGGCCCGCGATGATGTCGGTGTCCATGCGGTCGCCGATCATCAGGGTGTTCTCCGAATGCGAGCCGAGGCGTCGTAGCGCCGACCGCATCATGATCGGATTGGGCTTGCCGACGTAATACGGCTCGCGGCCGGTCGCCTTGGAGATCATGGCGGCCACCGCGCCGGTCGCCGGGATCGAACCGTCGTGCGAGGGGCCTGTCACGTCGGGGTTGGTGGCGATGAACTTCGAACCGCGCTCGATCATCCGAATTGCACTGGTGATCGCCTCGAACGAATACATGCGCGTCTCGCCGAGCACCACGTAGTCGGGATTGGTCTCCGTCGTCACGAACCCCTTCTCGTACAGCGGCGTGGTCAGCCCCGACTCGCCGATGACGAAGGCGGTGTCGCCCTGGTCCTGTGACGCGAGGAAGTCGGCCGTCGCCATTCCCGATGTCCAGATCGATTCCTCGGGAATGTCGAGGCCGATCTGCAGCAATCTGGCGTGTTGGTCACGTGCCGTGCGGATCGAGTTGTTGGTGAGAACGGAAAAGGGAATGTCGTTGTTGCGCAATTCCGCGATGAATTCGTCTGCGCCGGGTACGAGGTGTTCCTCGTTCGTCAGCACGCCGTCCATGTCCATGAGAAACGTCCAGCCCATGACTCTCACCCTACGGTGAGCTTCGTGATGTTTATCGCGAGATGTGGCGGACTGTTATTGGTCCGCTACTTCTCAGACGATTCCCGTTCACGCATGTCGGACGTCGTTGCCGACGCGCCACAACGGGTTGACGGGGCCGTGCCCGGCTCCCAGCGGATAGGCCGAACGCAGGCCGCGGGTAACCCACTGCTTTGCGAAATCGATGGCGTCCGGCACGGCATATCCATGCGCGAGAGCGCACGCGATGGCCGCTGCGAGTGTGTCGCCCGCGCCGTGATCGTGCGGGGTGTCGACGCGAGCTGTCGCGAACTCGAGAAAGTCGGTGCCGTCGTACAGCAGGTCGGGACTGAGCGCACTGGAGCGCAGGTGGCCACCTTTGACCAGTGCCCACTGCGGACCCAAACCGTGCAATTCGACGGCGGCCTTGCGCTGCGACGCCGCGTCGATGACCTCGATGCCCGTCAGCAGTCGCACTTCGTCGAGATTCGGTGTGACGACCGTGGCGAGAGGAAATAGTCTGCGCCGCAACACATCCAGTGCTTCGTCGGCGAGTAACTGATCGCCGTGCATCGACGCGCAGACCGGGTCGACGACGAGCGGGGTGTCGCCACCGCGCCCGATGCCGAGTTCCACGCAGGTATCGACGATGGCGTGGATGATCGGTCCCGACGCCAGCATGCCGGTCTTGACGGCACTCGTCCCGATGTCGGTCACGACACTGCGGATCTGCGCCGCGACCGTCTCCGGATCGATCTCTTGAAAGCCGCTGACGCCCACCGAATTCTGGACCGTCACCGCGGTGACCGCGACGAGTCCGTGTAGTCCGAGCAACGCGAAAGTCCGCATATCTGCTTGGATTCCGGCGCCGCCGCCGGAATCCGAACCCGCGATGGTCATCACCCGGACAGGTGTGACCCCCGGTTCGGTGGTGGGCAACAGTGGTGTCGTCATGATCTGCTTGCGGCTCCCGATGTCGCATCGATCGGCAGGTAGACGCGGTTGCCCGCGTCGGCGAACTCGGCGGACTTCGCTGCCATCTCCTGCTCGATTCGTCGGTCGATGTCTTCTGCCGTCACCAGATTGTGCTCTTCTGCATAGGCCCGCACGTCGGCGGAGATACGCATCGAGCAGAACTTCGGGCCGCACATCGAGCAGAAGTGAGCCGTCTTCGCGGGTTCCGCGGGGAGGGTCTCGTCGTGGTATTCCCGTGCCGTGTCGGGGTCGAGTGCGAGGTTGAACTGGTCTGTCCAGCGAAACTCGAAGCGCGCCTTGCTCAAAGCGTCGTCGCGTTCCTGAGCTCGCGGGTGGGCTTTGGCGAGATCGGCTGAGTGGGCCGCGATCTTGTAGGTGATCACACCGACTTTCACGTCGTCGCGATCGGGTAGCCCGAGGTGCTCCTTCGGGGTGACATAGCAGAGCATGGCCGTCCCAGCTTGCGCGATCATCGCCGCACCGATCGCGGAGGTGATGTGGTCGTATGCGGGCGCGATATCTGTGGCGAGCGGGCCGAGGGTGTAGAACGGCGCCTCCTCGCACAACTCCTCTTCGAGGCGCACGTTCTCGACGATCTTGTGCATCGGGATATGACCCGGCCCCTCGATCATCACCTGCACGCCATGGGATTTCGCGATGCGGGTCAACTCGCCGAGGGTGCGCAGTTCGGCGAACTGTGCCTCGTCGTTGGCGTCGGCAATCGAGCCCGGACGCAGTCCGTCGCCGAGTGAGAAGGTGATGTCGTAGCGCGCGAAGATTTCGCACAGCTCGTCGAAATGCGTGTACAGGAACGACTCTTCGTGGTGGGCGAGGCACCACGCAGCCATGATCGACCCGCCGCGCGAGACGATTCCGGTCACCCGGCGAGCGGTCAGCGGTACGTAGCGCAACAGCACGCCCGCGTGCACCGTCATGTAGTCGACACCCTGCTCGGCCTGCTCGATCACGGTGTCGCGGTAGATCTCCCACGTCAGCTTGGTGGGATCGCCCTTGACCTTCTCCAGTGCCTGGTAGATCGGCACAGTACCGACCGGGACGGGGGAATTGCGCATGATCCACTCGCGGGTGAGGTGGATGTCGTCGCCGGTGGACAGATCCATGATCGTGTCGGCGCCCCATCGCGTCGCCCAGACCATCTTCTCGACCTCTTCCGCGATGGAACTGGTCACCGCCGAATTGCCGATGTTCGCATTGATTTTCACCGCGAACGCCTTGCCGATGATCATCGGTTCGGACTCGGGATGACGGTGGTTGGCTGGGATCACTGCACGTCCGGCAGCGACCTCGCTGCGCACGAGTTCGACGTCGACGTTCTCGCGTGCGGCGATGAAGCGCATCTCGTCGGTGACGAGTCCTGCTCGTGCCCAAGCGAGTTGGGTCGACGCTCCGTCGACGGGGTCGGGACGGTGCCACTCGTCGCGGGTGCGGGCAAGGCCTGCCTCGACGTCGATCACGGCGGTCGAGTCGGTGTAGGGGCCCGATGTGTCGTAGACATCGAGGTGCTCGCCGTTGGTGAGGTTGATGCGTCGCTGCGGAACCCGTAACCCATCGACGTCGGCGTAATGCTTGGTGCTGCCCTCGATCGGACCGGTTGTCAGGATGTCGGAGTCGACCTTGTACGCGGAATTCTGGTACGCGGAATCGCTGCCGCCGGATACACGTGTGCCCATGAGATTCTCCCTACGCCGGCATTACCCGGACAGGTTCATGCGGTCAGCGGCCGCCTGCCGCCATCTCAGCCCTCGGTTACGTGAGAGCCCCCGCGTTGATTCGGTTGTGTGCAGTTCACTCTACTGGCTTGCTGCTGTTGCGTCACGAAACCGGGGGTAGCCCAACGCGAGTTCCTAACTTAGGATTGCCTTACCAAACAGACAGGGTGCTGTTCGAGCTCGCGACGATCCGGAAGGGTGCAACAGCGATGACGTTGGTGGAGATCGTAGGTCTGCAGAAGGATTACGGGGAGGTGCACGCGCTTCGCGGAATCGACGTCGAGATCGCCGAGGGAGAGGTCCTCGGCCTGTTGGGTCCCAACGGCAGCGGCAAGACGACGACCGTCTCGATCCTCGCGACGCTGCAGCGTCCGACCGCCGGACGTGCACTCATCGCCGGACACGACGTCGTCGACGACGCGGCGAGGGTGCGCGAATTGATCTCTCTCACAGGGCAATACGCATCGCTGGACAACACCCTGTCCGCACGAGAGAACCTCGTCATGTTCGGAAGGCTCACCGGCCTGTCGTCGGCCGAGGCGAAGGGCTCCGTGGCACACGTGGCCGAGGCGTTCGGACTGAGCGAGTTCGTCGATCGTCGAGTGTCGGCGCTGTCGGGTGGCCAGCGCCGCCGGGTCGACATCGCGTGCGCACTCGTCACGCGCCCACGGGTGCTGTTCCTCGACGAACCGACAACCGGACTCGACCCGCGTAGCCGTGCCGCGGTGTGGGAAACGATCGCGGCGCTACGAACCGAGGGCATCACCGCGCTGCTCACGACGCAGTATCTCGAAGAGGCCGATCGTCTCGCCGACAACATCGTCATGCTCGATCACGGCTCAGTGGTCGCTCGCGGAACCCCCGAGCAGCTCAAACATCAAGCGGGATCGGCGATCTGCGAGATCACTCTGCTCGACGCAGCCGATGTGACGCGGGTGCGGACCGCGCTGGCCGACCACGAATTCCTCGACGCCGCGACGTCGGCGCAGTCGCGTCCGGTCCTCGTCGTCGAGGCGCCGGGAGAACTCGACACTGTCGTCGCCGTCGCGTCGACGCTGCGCGCCGAAGGGGTGGGCGTCTTCGACATCGCGCTACGCCGGCCGTCGCTCGACGAGGTGTTCCTGCAGTTGACCGACGAGAATCGCGCTGCCAGTGAGGAAGTCGTGCCATGACGATCTCCGCGGAGCGAACGGCGGTGCGTCGGGAAGCGGCGCCACGCACGTCGGTCGGCTGGTCGACGGCATACGCTGTGCTGACCAGGAGGAGTCTCGACTCGTCGATCCGCACCGGGTTGCTCTTCTTCGCGATCGGCTCGCCTATCGTGTTCTTCACCTGCTTCTACGTGCCACTGCACTCTCGCTTTGAACGCAGCGGCGTCGACTATGCGCAATACGTTGCGCCGCTGGTCATTCTGCAGGCCGCCATGTTTGTCGCCATCATTTCGTGTGAGATCGCGGGCGACGAGGCGACCGGCGGTATGCGGGAGCGGCTGAGTTCGCTGCCCATCTCTCGCCTGACGCCAGCGGCTGCGCGCATGACGAATGCTGTTGTGCGGATGTCTGTCTCGGCTGTATCGGTGTCGCTGTATGCGTGCGTGTTCGGCTTCAGGCTGCGCGGCAGCATCGTCGAATCGATCGGGTTCTTCGCGCTCGCAATCGTTTTCGCTCTCGCACTGAGCATGATGGCCGATGCTCTGGGTAGCGTCGCTACGCACGCCGAAAGCGTTGGGCAGATGCTGATGATTCCGCAACTGTTGCTCGTGATGTGTTCGACGGGCCTGGTGCCTGCCAATGCTTTTCCCGGGTGGATTGAGCCTGTCGTCCGCAATCAGCCCGTGTCGGTGTTCGCCGAGGCAATGCGCGCGCTCTCGACCGGTGCCGACGTCCAGACCGGGCCTGTCGTCGGGTGGAGCGTCGGACTGTTGGCCGTCGGAGCGCTGTGCTCGGCGCTGGCCGCACGAAAGGGGGAGCAGCGATGAGCGTCGACATCTCGCCACGCGGTGCAGAAGGGCGCGGTGCGGCAGGAGCAGCGGATCGCAGAGCAGTGGAACGCAGGGCAGTGGGGTGGGGCGTCGGGGCGCGGGTGCTCGCGTCGACGCTGCTGCGGACGTGGTCGCGCGACCCCGGCGTGCTCATTCAGGCAGTCGTCTTTCCCGCCTTCCTTCTCGCGATGTTCCAGCTCGTGCTCGGCCGGATCACCACCGCCATCGGTGCCGGTCAGAGCATCTATGGCTACACCGGGCTCGTCGCGTTGGTCGGCGCGATGTTCGGCACGCTGATGACGGGCATCTACCTCGTGTCCGAGCGTGAGTCCGGGGTGCTCGGGAGGCTGTGGACGCTGCCGATTCCGCGGTCGAGTTTCCTGGCCGGCCGTGTGCTCGCAGAGATGGTCCGCACATTGCTGGGCACGGTCGTGCTGTTCGCGGTCGCGGCGCTCATGGGATTTCGGTTCACCCAAGGGTGGCTCGCCGGGATCGGCGCGGTCCTGGTGCCTGTGGTCTTCGGCATCGGATTCGTCTTCGTGGTCATCGCGATCGCGACTGTCGCGCAGAAGTCGGTCGTCGACCATCTCGGGGTTCTGTTCTTGCTGATGCTGTTCTTCAACACGGGATTCGCGCCGATCTCCGAGTACCCGGGATGGCTGCAGCCCATCGTGCGTTATCAGCCGATGAGCCCGGCGATCGACACCATGACCGGGTTGACCGAGGGCGGCCCGATTCTGGTTCCGTTCTGCCTCACCCTCGGATGGGCGGCGGCATTTGCGGTGGTCTTCGGCGTGCTCTCGATGCGTGGTTATCGGCGGGCCGTCGAACGTGGTGCCTCGTAGCGAGCCGTCGACTTCCTGTCACAGCCGGGTGAACCGCAGACGAACGTTTGCCGTGGATCTGTCTCGATACCGGCGATCTCGACTCAAAGTCCTTGAACCTACGCTCCCGCAGGTTACGATGTGACTGCGATCACACACCGTCGTGCCCGGAGGGACCGGACGCAGCAATCAGTGAGCTGTGTAGACGCTGCGAACGAGCCTGAAGAGGGGATGGACGAGCCATGCATCGGAAGAATCATCAACGGCCGACTCAGTCGGCGCGGTCGATCCTGCAGCAGATAGCGCAGGTCGTGCACAACCCGACGCGTGACAGATTCGAGCTGTGGGTTGCCGGTGACCTGGTGGGTGTTCTCGGATACTCGAGCGAGACGGTCGACGGCGAGACAACACTGACCGTTCTCCACACGGTGCTCTACGACGAGTACACCGGTCACGGCCTCGGTACCGGCCTGACGCGCAGCGTGATCACCTACGCCAGAAGCCAGGGCGCCCGGCTACGCCCGGTGTGCACCTTCACCAAGCACTATCTCGACGGCCATCCGGGGGTTGTTCCGCTCGCTCCCGCCTGAGCGCCGCTCCCGAGAGCGGAGCCGGGCCTGCCCCCGCAGACCCGGCCCGATGAACTCAGCGCCCAGACGTCAGCGCCTGCTCTGAACCACGCCAACGATCCACAGCAGGATCACCGCGCCGAGAACCGCGGTGAAGAGTGTGAACCACCAGCCGCCGGACGCGGTGTCGACGAAGAAGCTCAGCAGGAAGCCGCCGATCAGTGCGCCGATGATGCCGATGACGATGTTCATCAAGATGCCGGAGCCGCCGCCCTTGACGATCTTTCCGGCGATCCATCCGGCAATGGCGCCGATGATGATGTAGCCGATCCAGCCGACGCTTGTCGTCGTCGTCGATCTTGCGAGTACCTCGGTTGCAGCGAGAATTGTCATGACCGACTCCCTATTTAGTGGTTCCCCGTCTGTCTGCAGGGGTGCTGTCAACGTAACCCGGTGTGGCGCGGTGCAACAAGCGTTCCGTCACATGCGTGGCAGTGGGTCGTTTGCCTCAGAGTGGATGATCGTCCCCGACGGGGCGGTGGTCGTCACAGACGGGGTCGGTGGTCGTCACCGACGGTCACGACGGTGACTCCGGCTCGACGCCAGCGCGTGATCACATCGCGTCGTCGGCTTGCCGACGTTTCGAGAAGCGTGGCAAAGGTGCTGCGCGGCACGGCAACGTCGCGATAGTGGTCGCGGAACCGTAGCTGCGACGTCGCGAACCAGCCGAATGCCTCACGGTCGGCGGTCAGTAGGCGGTCGGCGTCGACGATGTCGGTGAGGTAGCCCGCGGGCTTGGAGGTGTGGTTGTCGGAGTCGTCGAGTTCGCGCATGCACTCGTCGAAGGCGTCGGCGTTGTGGCCGAAGTAGTCCGGAAAATCCCATGCGCGCGCATAGGTTTCGTAGAGACCGAGCAGGGTGGTCATCGTTCTGCCGGTCACTTCTCGGAACTCGTACGACGACGGCGCGCTCGGTGGTCGGCTACCAACCCAGAGTCCGACGGCGGGCCCTTGTCGGGCTGCGTCGTCGAGGAAACGCGCTAGCGGAATACCGGTGTCGGAGATGTTGTCGCCTCCCGTGCTGGGTGTCATGGTTTGCGGCTCACAGGTTGGCGGTCATCGGTTGGGGCCTCGGATCTGGACGAAGGTGTTGTAGTGGTCGGCGGTGTACCACGCGGAACCGTCGCTGCCCGTCACGATACGTTCCGCGTCGCGGCTCCTTCCCGCTTCGCGACGGTTGACGTCCCACTCGGTGTAGGTGATCCGCTTACCCGACGACGTCTTCTTCGGCAGCCGGCCCTCGAAGTTCCCGAAGTTGGTCCCGCCCTTGGTTCCCGACGCGTCGTCTGGCGGCCACTTACCGGCGTCGATGAGCGACAGCGTCTTGGTCACCTGCGCCGAAACCGGTGCCGCCGCGGTCGGTGCCACCGTGGTCCGAGAAGCGTTGCCGCCCTGCGAAGCTGTGCCCGACTGCTTCTTCGACGACGGCTTCGCGGTGGATGACGACGGCTTCTCCGTCGACGATGTCGACGAGGCCGAATGGGTGGCGGAGCTCGAGTCGTCGGATCGGTTGATCAGCCACGTCGCCACGACGACGAGTCCGATGACCACCAGAGCGACGGCTGACGCCACCGCTTGTCGACGACGCTGCGCGACCGTCGGTTTGCGTGCCGACATCAGGTCACCGACTCGTAGTGCGAGGTGTGGTGCAAGGCGAATCCCCTTCTGCGGTACCAGCGTCCGGCAACAGCGTTGTCTGCTTCGACTTGCACGTACGCCGACTGCGCACCGTGCGTCACGCCCCACGCCATCAGTCGGGCGAGCACGGCGTCGGCGATATGGCGCCGACGGTGCGCCGGGTCGGTCCACAGCGCGGTGACTCCGAGCCACGCGACGCCGGACGGCGACGAGGTGACGGCCGCTCGCCCGGTTGCGATCAGCGAACCGCTCTCGTCGACGACCGTCGCGAACGTCACCGGGCCCTGAGCCGAACCGGCAACCGCGGCAACGAGATCTGCGTCGGTACCTGGGCGGTACGACTGTGACCAACGCGCGCTCGGCGTCGGAGCGAGTTCGACGTCGATTTCTGTCGAGGTTGTCGGGAAATCACTTGCGATACTGGCGGAGTCGTCGAGGTCACGGGTCAGGATGTGCACGGTTGGGCTGGCGGGTTCGCCCCCGACCGTACGCGCCGCGATCAATCGCTCGGGAAGCGCGAGCAGGACGGGTAGTCCACGTTCGGCATACCAGGATCCGATGGCGTGCAACGTCGGCGCATCCGCGTGCGCCGAACGATCCAGTGGCACAGCAGAATTCGCGCGACGGGAGAATCCGCCACCCGCACGCGCCAGCCAGCCGCCGATCCACGTCGACTCGACGCCCGGCCACGCGAGCGCCGCGGCATGCTCGAGGTCGCGGATTGCGCTGTTGCGCACAGGTTTTGCCGACAAGAGGCGGATCGACACAACCGACTCGCGGGGGATGGACTCGACCTTACCGTCGCGCTCGATCAGCAGCGTCGAGTCGGGGCTCCCGGTATCGGCGCGTTCCACCAGAAAACCCGTGACATCGGACATCGTGGGCGCCGACGCGGGAGCCGGGTTCGGTGAGTGCCGCCAGTCGGCGGGCGCGGCGTCGCCGAGCAGATACCGCACGACGACGCGGTCGCCGGGGTAGGCGTCGGCGGGCAGACGTGCAGGGGGAAGACGTGCAGGGCGCAGACCGGCCGGGTCGGGACCCGAGGGTCGCTCGCTCATCGCGTGTCCCGTCGGTGGGTCAGTCGTCGTCGTCGTGGCCGAACGGGTCGGCCTGCTCGCCGGGAATCCAGGTCAGTCCCGGGATGCCCCACTTGTGCTTCTTGATCGCCTTCTTGGCCGCGCGGGCGTTGCGTCCGATCAGGACGTCGACGTAGAGGAAGCCGTCGAGGTGTCCGGTCTCGTGCTGCAGCATGCGGGCGAAGAATCCGTTGCCCTCGATGACCACCTCGTCGCCGTTGCGGTCGACGCCGGTGACCCGCGCCCACTCGGCACGGCCGGTGGGGAACTGCTCGCCGGGCACCGACAGGCAGCCCTCTTCGTCGTCGTCGGGGTCGGGCATGGTTTCCGGGATCTCCGACGTCTCGAGGACGGGATTGATCACCTCGCCCCGTCGCCGGGCCGAGGCGCGACCCGCGTCGCCGTCGGGACAGTCGTAGACGAACATCCGTTTGCCGACGCCCACCTGATTGGCCGCAAGGCCGACGCCGTGCGCGGCGTCCATGGTCTCGTACATGTCGTCGAGGAGGGTGACGATCTCGTCGGACGGACGACCGGCGTCGTCGAGTTCGACCAACTCGGTCTGCTGGTGCAGGACCGGCTCGCCAACGATGCAGATCGGAAGCACAGACATGAGTGAAAAGCCTACTGCGCGCGGATGACGTCGACTGCCCTGGGCCTTGCGTGATCGGCTCGGTAAGAGCGACTCGACCGGGCGAGTCACACACGGTTGACGGCTTGCGGGCGTGGTTAGATGGTCACGAACCACATCGGTGTCATTCGACGGTCAGCGCACTCGTAGCCCGAGTTCTGTCACCGGGGTGGTACGCCGATTGACCCGGTCGAGGAGCCGACGCGGGTAGGGCCGGAGGCGAGCGTGAGGGAGCAAGATGGACGGCGCAGCAGCGCGTAGTCGCAAGCACGGTGATCAACCCGAGAACGCACCCCAACCGACAACGCAGAGCGCGGCCGGACAATCCGTCGATCCTCACGAGGTGGGTCCGGATGGTCTGTCGCGACGCGAGCACGACATCCTGGCGTTCGAGCGGCAGTGGTGGAAGTACGCGGGGGCCAAGGAAGAAGCGATCAAAGAGCTGTTCGGATTGTCGGCCACGCGTTACTACCAGGTGTTGAACGCGCTCGTCGATCGCCCGGAGGCGCTGGCTGCCGACCCGATGCTGGTGAAGCGTCTGCGGAGGCTGCGGGCATCGCGTCAGAAGGCCCGTGCGGCGCGGCGGCTCGGCTTCGACATCACGTAACGCTGAGCGCGGTTGCCCGCCGCGTGTGCGTTAAGGTCATCGGTGATGAATGCTGATCGCGAGCCCAATCGCCTTCCCTTGCGGGCGGGGGCCATGTTGCTCCTCGCGGTGGCTGTCGTGTTCGTCGGACTCGGCTGGCACTCCGCGGCGACCTCTGGACAAAGTCCGGACGAAGACCTGCGCGAGGCCCAGGCGAGCGTCGCCACCACGACGACCCCCGCGTCGTCGTCTGCCGCGAATGCCTCGACGAGCGAGCGTCTCTGCGTGATCAACGCGGGTTCGGTCTCTGGTCTCGCGTCGGAGGTCACCGACGATCTGAAGGCCAAGGGTTTCAACACGGCCAGCCCGGCGAACTACGACGGCGGCAGCTTCACCGAGAACACCATTCTCTACCGCGACTCGTCGCACAAGGCGGACGCGGAGAAGGTGGCGACCGCGCTGGGTTCGAACCCCAGCGTCGAGCAGCGCCCGTCGTCGTTCACGATGTGCCGGGACGGGCTCGCGGTGGTGGTGGTCACCCGATGAGTTCTGACGCGGCAAGACTTTTCATCCGACTTTGTTCACCTGACGGCCCAACGGATCTCTAGGAGCTTTCATGACCGGCAGTTCGACACTCGGCTCGAAGACCCTGCGCAGCGTGCTCGCGCTGGGTGCTGCGGGCGCCATCGCCGCGGCGCTTGCCGGCTGTACTCCCGACGAACCGCGGTCGGACACTCCCGGCACCACCCCGTCGGTCGTGACGGGCAATCAGGCTCCCCCCGGATCCGTCGACGACGCCGACGGCATCCCGAACTCGTCCAAGGAGTCGGCGACCGCTGAGCTCAAGGACATCAAGGGCGAGACCGTCGGTACCGCGACGTTCACACCGAGCGGGTCGTCGCTTCGCGTCGACGTCAAGGTCACCAACGGCATCGCGGCGGGCTTCCACGGCATGCACATCCACGAGAACGGCGTGTGCCAGGCGAGCGGCTCGACTCCGTTCTCGTCGGCGGGCGGTCATCTGCAGGTCGACGGCCGTACCACTCATCCGTCGAGCGGCGACCTCGTGTCGATCAACGTGCTCGCCGACGGCACCGGCGAGACCGTGACCACGACGGACTCGGTGAACCTCAATCAGGTCGCTGGTAAGTCGATCATCATCCACGAGAAGCCCGACAACTTCGCGAACATCCCGACTCGCTACGCACCGGCGCCCGACGCCGACACGATGAAGACCGGCGACGCGGGCTCACGCTTGGCATGCGGCGTCATCTCCGTCGAGGGCTGACGCGACACCGGTACCGGTCTGACCGGCACCGGTCTGAGCGGAAGGCCTGATCGATGCCGAAGATCATCCCGATCGAGTTCTCCGGTTCGCCGACGCCGACGCTGGGCGTCGAGTGGGAGTTCGCACTCACCGACAAGGTGTCCGGCGATCTGTCGAACTCGGCGGCGGAGCTGTTCACCGAGGTCGGTCGTCGTGCCCCCGACCGTGCGGGCAAGGTTCACAAGGAGTTGCTGCGCAACACCGTCGAGTTGGTGACCGGTGTGAGTACGACGACGCGTGAGGCGATCGACGACCTCTCGGCGACACTCGACGTCGTGCGGTCGATCACCGACGGACTCGGTGTCGACCTGTATGGCGCAGGCACGCATCCGTTCGCGGAGTGGTCGACGCAGTTGCTCACCGAGGGACACCGGTACGCGGAGTTGATCAATCGCACCCAGTGGTGGGGCAGGCAGATGCTGATCTGGGGAGTCCACGTGCACGTCGGCATCGACCGACGCGACAAGGTGTTACCGATCCTGACGTCGCTGCTCAACTACTACCCGCACCTCCTCGCGCTCTCGTCGTCGTCTCCGATGTGGTCGGGTCAGGACACCGGCTACGCGAGCAACCGCGCCATGATGTTCCAGCAGTTGCCCACCGCGGGGCTACCGTTCCAGTTCCAGACGTGGCACGAGTTCGAGGCGTTCGTCGCCGACCAGAAGACCACGGGAATCATCGACCATCTCAACGAGATTCGGTGGGACATCCGTCCTTCACCGCACCTGGGCACCATCGAGGTTCGGGTGTGCGACGGGATGACGAACCTGGTGGAGCTGTCCGGGATCGTCGCGCTCATCCACTGCCTCGTCGTCGATCTCGATCGTCGGCTGTCGGCGGGTGAAGAACTGCCGCACATGGCGCCGTGGCTGGTGCAGGAGAACAAGTGGCGGGCCGCGCGTTACGGCCTCGAGGCCATCGTCATCCTCGACTCCGATTGCGATGAACGACTCGTGACCGACGATCTCACCGTGCTGCTCAAACGACTCGAGCCCATCGCCGAGGAACTCGGGTGCATCGATGAACTGGCGCGCGTCGTCGACATCGTCGATCACGGAGCCAGCTATCAGCGGCAGCGCAGCGTCCACGAGCGCACCGGTGACATGCGCGCCGTGGTCGCGTCAGTGGTTTCAGAACTGGATTGAAAACCCGCGGGTGACGCTGCCCGCGGCATTCTCGGTTGTCGCGAAATCACGTTTTGCGTACATAGCGTGCGTGGTCGATTTTGGCGTTGTCATCGGTTTCACTTCTCGCTTTGCGGTCGGCAACCGGCACAATCAAGGGGTCGCCTTTAAAACCCTCTGAAGGAAATCAGCCATGCATGCTGTTGTGCCCTTGTCGAGTCCTGCCCCGAACATCGCCGGCCCGCTCGATCCGATCGTCGTCCCGGACGCGACGAGCGATGCGACGATGGTCGTCGCGTCGCCGACAATCGTCCCCGACCTCTGGCGCCAGTACCTCGACGGCGCTCACGCCGCGTACTCCGCTCGTGGCGTCGACGATGCGCTCGACTACGACGCGATCAGCGACGGCTCGAGTACCACGCTGTTCTGCGCGGTGCTCGATACCGCGGGGGGCATCGTCGGTGGCCTGCGTGTTCAGGGACCGTACACGCTGCCGCATCAGTCGCATGCCGTCACCGAATGGGATGGCCAACCGGGGCAGTCGGAGCTGATCAGAGCGATCGGCGCGCGCCTGGCGGGAGGCCTGATCGAGGTGAAGTCGGCGTTCGTCGATCCGACGTCGAGCGACGCGGCGGCAGCCGCGGGCTTTCTTGCCCGCACACCGTTGATCGTGATGGCGGCCACCGGCACGCGACACATGCTCGCCACCGCGGCCGACTATGTGCTCGCCAGGTGGGAATCGGGTGGCGGTCGGGTTGATACCGACATTCCATACACGCCGTATCCCGACGAAAGGTATCGGACGCAGGCAATGTTCTGGGACCGCGACCTACTCGCGCGACATGCGAAACCGTCGGTGTGGCGAACAATGTGTACCGAATTCAGGCAAATTTCCCACACATTCGACGCTGGATCCGTCGACGTCGCGTGAAACACATCACCGACGCTATTCGGAAGTGAGCGGCCCGCTGGTCTTCGGTCGCTCACTCGTGCTCTCGCTGAAGACCGCGGCGAACACGTCGGGGGTCAGTTCGTTCCACTGCAATTCGTGGTACTCGCGTTGCGCCAGAATCATGCGCTCGATGTCGAGGACGTAGCGTCCGGACATCACCGGACGACCGCACACGATGTTGCGCGCGGCCGCGGCCGCGATACCACCCGACATTGCCGCGGTGGAGCCCAATTGCGGCCAGGAGGCGAGACTTCGACCGACCTGACTGGCGGAGAACGCCATTCGCGACGTCAGATTGTCGCCGACGATCGCCATGGCCATGTCGAGGCGCTGCACCGGGTCCGCAGCGTCGGCGGCGCTGAAGTTCTCGCCGCGTCCGTGGAAGATCGGGTACTCGGGATCGAGATCGTATCGTTCGATGTCGAGCATTACGTTCTCGCCGATGTCGGTGACGCTGACCACCGGAATGCGCGCCGCGCGTGCCCGACGACGCATGTCGATCTTCATCGCGATGTCGTCGATCTCCTCGATGATCACCGAGACCGGCTTGCCCGTCGCCACCCCGAGGAAGGCGTCGGCGACGTCGGTCGAGTAGCCGTGCACGAACTGTGTCACCGACGAGTACGGATCGCCCTCGAGGATGCGTCGTTCTGCGATGTCGACCTTGGCGAGCCCGACGTCGCAGATCGAGGTCGTCATGCGGTTGAGGTTGGTCGGTGAGAGTCGATCCGAGTCGGCGATGTGGAAACTGCGGGCACCGGTCAGCGCGCACGACGCCAACGCTGACGACCCGACCGAAAGGCCTGCGACAGCGACCGTCGCGTCGCGCCACGCCTCTTGCTCGGAAGTGGTCAGCAGGAATCGGTTGCGCGCGGTTTTGAGCCGATAGAACAGCTCGGCGTCGGGCATCCGGACGACCGTGTTGCGCCAGTCGATCACGACGTACCGTGTTCGGTCGTCGATGACGGCGGGATCGCCGAAGTCGACGAGGGTGTCCGGCGCGGGCCCCGGCTCGACATGCTCGAGCGCATCGAGCGCGCGAAGCTCTTCGAGCGCAGCGGGCCACATGTCGACCAGTTCGCGACGTGACGCGTCGGTGAGCTGCGCAATCCGCGCGGCGTCGTAGTAGGGGTGCAGGATCTCGATCATCGACTCTCTCCTGTTCCACTCGTTGCCGATGACCGTGGCGGTCACGGAGTCGGGCGGTGTGTCGGGTCCAGACCTTGCCGGAGCCGGGGTCGGTGCCGTACCGGCCTGCGCCGCCTTCATGTCGTCCGAGTGCCAATTGACCTCGGCGATCGAGGAGACGACCGACCGGTTTCTACCAAGGTGTTTTGCTGCGTAGAGGAGATGGTCGGCGGGAGCGATGAGCTGGTCGAGGCTCCGCGAGGTCAGTGTGGAGTCGCCGTCGTGGAGTTCGGCGGGGTCGGCGGTCACACCGCCGACGCTGATCGTGACTCCCGCGTGTGCGTGCACCGTCAGACACAGCCGTGCAGCGATGTCGCGCAGTTGTGCCTCGTCGTCGACGGCCATCAGGATGGTGAACTCCTCGCCGCCCGTTCTCGCGACCAGAGCGTCGTCGGGGACGTTGTCGCCCAGCATGGTCGTCACGTCGACGAGGATCGCGTCGCCCGCGGCGTGACCGTGGGCGTCGTTGATGCGTTTGAAGTGATCGATGTCGATGACGAGCATGGCGATACACCTGCCCGTGCGGTTCGCGGCGCGGAAGATCGGTGTGGCGCCGTCGAAGAGACCGCGTCTGTTGAGAGCGCCGGTGAGTGGGTCGGTGATGCTCAGTCGTGCCTGTTCATCGATCAACGACGACAGCGTGCGACGCAGCATCGTGACCATGATCGTCGGGACCGCGATTGCCATCAGCACCGCGCCACCACCGACCGCGAAAGCGGTCACCGACGTGGCGCGTGCGGCCATGACCCCACATGCGAGAGCCATTGCCGCGACCACGAAACCGACAACGAGATGCTGTGGCGACGCCATGGCGGTGAGTGCGGGCACCGCAGCGATGAGCACGAGAACCGCGATTGCCGAGCCGTTGTCGGCGATTACCGCAGCAGAAGCCGCGATGCCCAACATTCCACCGAAACCGTCAAGCGTGAACTGCTGATCACTGAGCTTGCCGGCGCGGATAGTGAGCGCGACCGAGAAGAGCGTGAAAACCCCGACGAGTGCCAATACCCAGTGTGTACCGGGCATGAGAAAAGAATCCGACGCGAGCCCGAATGCGATGAGCGGGACAGCGCCGACCTGGCTGCACAGCATCGCGAGCGAGCGCTGATCAAACCGCTGCGCCACCGACGACACTTCTCACCTCCGCGTGTGCTCTTCGTTCGCGCGGTCGGGCGCGAGGACGAATCCCCTACATGATTGTGACCGAACACTGTGTAGCGTGCGACGCTTCACAGGCGATTGTGACGAGATCAGTCGATATCGCCGCGGTCCAACCGTTCTTTCGCGATCAATCCGTCCTGGGCACGTTGTTCCTGATATACCAGTCGCCCGATTCTATGCGCGATGACCGGTGCAGTGATGATGGCGAAGAGGCCGGCGAGAATCAACATTCCGACGTCGACGTTGTCGCCGAGTTGGATGATCGCGCCGAGGAGGATTTGCAGCAGTCCGAAGGTCTGAGGTTTGGTCGCCGCGTGCATCCGGCTCAGGGTGTCGGGAAAACGGAACACCCCGAGCGCCGCGGTGAACGCCATCAACGCGCCGAGGATGAGGAAGACCGAGCTGACGATGTCGACGATCATGGTCGTTGCCCCCTCACGTCTGGTCGTCCCGGACTCGGAATCGGGCGATCGCGATCGACCCGACGAAGCTGAGTAGTGCCAGCGCCACGACGCCGGGCACCACGGTGGTGTCGCCGCTGTAGGCCGCCCACACCGCGAGACCGCACATCGCGAGCGCGATGAGAGTGTCGAGGGCGACGAGACGGTCGAGAGTTGTCGGTCCCATGAGCGCGCGGGCAGCGGTGAGCACGGCTGCGACGAGCAGCAGCGTGGCCACGATCACCCAGACGACGCTCATTGGTTCTGCTCCGCTTTGATCGACGCCCGCTCGGCGGTGCGCACGTGGTGATAGTCATCGTCGATGCCGTGGTACGGACTCGGGTGCCATTCGCTGTCACGCTCGAATGCCTTGATGAACATCCGCTCGACGAACGCGATCTGCCGGTGGAACGCCCGCACCTTCTTGTCTGAGCGGACATCGAAGACGTGCACGTAGATCAGCCGTCGACGATGGTCGATCTCCAGCACCATCGTGCCGGGCACGAGGTTGAGATAGTCGACGGCGAGGGTGAGCACCATGTCGGATTTGATTGCCACCCGCACCCGGATGACCGCTCCGAGTGGGCGATAGCCGGGTCGGATCGCGGCCCACGCCACCTGCGCGCTCGACACGAAGAAGTCGACGATCAGCCGTGCGATGAGCCAGAGCACCGACACGGGGTGGATACGGCCCTCGACCGGAACCCGCGGCAGCGGCAGCACGATGGAGATGACCAGCGCGAGCACGACGCCACCGATGATGTTGGCCCACGACACCGTGCCCCACAGCAGCACCCAGACAAAGGTGAGCCAGGCGAGGACCCACAGGCGGACGGCCAGTTCACGGCCGTCACTCGCGATTCGGCCCGGAAGCCGGATGTGTTCGCGAAGCCACACGAATACCCGGACGGTGTTCCAGAAGATGAACAGCAGCGACACGCGCCACGCATTGACGAGGAACGATCTCACGGGTCCCTTGCCGGGCGCGCGTACCGCCCCGGAGCTGCGGCGCCGGGGGTCTTGGTTGCCCTGGTCCTGGCTCGTCATCTGTCACCTCCCAGCACGCTGACGATGTAGTTGTCGCGGTCGGATATGTTGTCGGCCGCGCTGTCGGTGAAGCGCAGGATCGGGCCTGCCCAGAAGGTCAGCACGAGACCGGCCGCGACCATCAGCGCGGTCGGTACCACCATCGACGTCGGCATGCGGCCGACGTCTTCGCGGTCGTCGAAGGAGATGTCGGCACGCTCGTCGATGAGGGCAGACGGAGCGCTGTCGGCGAGCTCGCCCTCGGGAGCGTCGGCACGCGGTCGCCAGAACGCCTTGGTCCACACGCGGGCCATAACGTAGAGGGTCAACAGGCTGGTGATCACCGAACCGGCGACCAACAACCACGCGAGCACCGACCCGTCGCGAGTGCCCGCCTCGAGTAACCCGACCTTGCCGATGAACCCGGAGAACGGGGGGATGCCGCCGAGGTTGAGGGCCGGGATCAAGAAGAGTCCTGCGAGCAGGGGACTCGCGATCAGGCCGCCGAGCCTGCGCAACGACGCAGAGCCCGCCTGTCGTTCGATGAGGCCGACGACCAGGAACAGCGTCGTCTGCACGAGGATGTGGTGCGCGACGTAGTAGATCGCCGCGGACAGTCCCAGTCGTGACGACAGCGCGATACCGAAGATCATGTAGCCGATGTGCGAGACGAGCGTGAACGACAAAAGGCGCTTGATGTCGGACTGCGCGATCGCACCGAAGATGCCTATCAGCATCGTCAGCAGGCCCGCGACCATCAGGATCGAATCCATCGATCCGCCGGGGAACAGCAGGGTATGTGTGCGCATGATCGCGTACACACCGACCTTGGTCAGCAAGCCGGCGAACACCGCGGTGACCGGGGCGGGAGCCGTCGGATACGAGTCGGGCAGCCACGACGACAGTGGGAACACCGCGGCCTTGATGCCGAATGCGACGAGGAGCACCGCGTAGAGCGCGTTGCGGGTTCCCTCGGCCACGGTGTCGAGTCGCAGCGCCATCTCGGCGAGGTTCAGCGTGCCGGTCGTCGCGTAGGCGAACGCGATGCCCGCGAGGAAGATCAGCGACGAGAGCATCGACACCATCACGTACGACGCTCCTGCACGCACGCGTTCTCCGCTGGCACCGAGTGTGAGCAGCACGAAGCTCGCCGACAGCAGGATCTCGAACGAGACGAACAGGTTGAACAGGTCGCCGGCGAGGAAGGAGTTGCAGACGCCCGCGCACAGGATCAGATAGGTCGGCAGGAAGATCGACACCGGCTGCTGCGACGTGCCGTCGCGGATACCCTGCCCGATCGCGTAGCTCACCACGCACAGCAGCACAACGGTCGAGACCACCAGCATCAACGCTGCGAGCGGATCGACGACCAACGTGATCCCGAGCGGACCGTTCGGGTACCCCTTCGACCCCCACCCGCCGATGTGGACCGAGAACGTTCCGTGTTCGTCGGTGAGGTAGAGCATCATGCCCGACGCGACGAGCGCGGTACCGATCGCGACGAGAGCGACAGCACGCTGCAGGATGGGGCTTCGACCGGCGAGCAGCGTGATCGCGGCACCGAGCAGCGGTACGAGCGTCGGCAGCGTGATGAGAACCGGAATCCACGAGGGCTGGGGGATCATCGATCGTCTCCCGGCTGCGGGGGATCACGCGGGTCGGCCGTTCCGGGATAGGGCTTGTCCGGATCCTGCAGATCATTGCCCAGCGGCCACGTCATGTCGACGACGTCGAGGCCGGCTTCTGCGAGTTCGTCCTCCTCGCGCGAGACCTCGTCGATGACGTCGTCATCGTCTGGCATGAGGTCGGTCTCGATCTTGGTCCGGTGCAGTGCGGCGTACTCCTCGGGTGTCAGTGGGTTGCCTTCGTCGTCGAACAGGTCGCCGAGTGGTGTGTCGGCGCCGGTCTCGGGGTTGTCGCTGCGGTCGCGGTCCGGTGCGGTCTGCAGGTTCGTGTTGAGGACCTTGCGATCTTCCACGTCGTCTTCGAGGTCGTCGTCGTCTCGGTTGAGGACGAACAGGCGGTAGACCATCGCGAGGATGAACGCGGCGACACCCATCGTGATGACGATCGCCGTGAGGACCATCGCCTGCGCGAGAGGGTCGGCGTCCTGCGTGCGGTGATCCGACGTCCTGCCGAGGATCGGCGGGTTTCCCGGAGGTCCCGCGAGGGTGATGATCAGCAGGTTGATGCCGTTTCCGACCAGCAGCAGACCCAGCAGCATGCGGATCAGACTGCGTTCCATGAGCAGATACGAGCCGCAGGCGGCGAGGATCGCGACGATGACGAGGAGTCCGAGATTCACGCTCATCGGCTTGCCTCCCCGGGTACGCGCATGATGGTGCCTGCCGGGATCGAGGTCTCGACGTCGAGGCGCGCGCCGAGGCTGCGCAGGATGTCGAGCACCAGGCCGACCACGATGAGGTAGATGCCGAGGTCGAAGAACAGTGCGGTGACGATCTTGATGTCGCCGAGCAGCGGCAGCGTGACCTTGAGGACAGCCGACGACAGCGCGGGCGCGCCGAGCAGCATCGAGGTCGCCGCGGTGCCCGCGGAGATCAATAATCCTGTTCCGAGGAACTTGCCGGGTTCGATGGGCAGCGCCTCGCCGAGTTCGTAGCGACCGCCCGCCAGATAGCGCAACACGAGTGCCAGTCCCATCGTGAGACCACCCGCGAACCCTCCGCCGGGAGCGTTGTGGCCCGCGAAGAAGAAGTAGATCGAGAGCACGACCATCGTCGGGAAGATCAGACGCGTCGTCGCCTCGAGCACCATCGACCGGTGGCGTGGGTCGCGGAACTCGCTGCCGCGCAGCCACGTGGTGCGATCCGGCGGGATCGGGTCGTCGTCTTCGTCGTTCTGGCCGTTCGGGTTGCCGTTGGGACCATTCGCGAGCATGCGTGCGGCGTCGGACACGCGCGGCGCGGCACCGAACCTGCGGTTGCGGAACACCATCGACGCGACGCCCGTGGCTGCGACGATGAGCACGCTGATCTCGCCCATCGTGTCCCACGCGCGGATGTCGACGAGCAGCACGTTGACCGCGTTGGCGCCGTGGCCCCACTTGTACGCGGCTTCGGGGATGTCGACCGAGACAGGCTGTGAGTTGCGCGCGGCAGCGGCGAACAGGCCGATGACCACGAGGCTGACACCGACCGCTGCGCCGATGAGTGCGCGGACCGCCTTGAACCCCGTCGCGTGGCGCGGCTCGGGTTCTGCGGGCAGCTTGCGCAGGACCAGCACGAAGATGACCAGCGTGAGCGTCTCGACCAGGAACTGGGTGAGCGCGAGGTCGGGGGCGCCGTAGAGAGCGAACAGCACTCCGCAGCCGTAGCCCGTGACACCGACGATCAGTGTTGCGGCGAGTCGGTTGCGCAGCAGGACCGCCGCGATCGCCGCGGCTGCCATGATCCCACCGATCACCACCTCGATCGACGAGTCGAATCCGCGCGGCGAGAGTCGATCACGTGCACCGAGGAACAGCACCGTGACAGGCAGGATGATCGCGGTGCACATGATCACGCCCTGCGTGATGGGCAGCGAACCGCGCTGGGTGTTGCGGGTCAGTGTGAGCGAGAGGGAGTCGGCCGTGCGCAGCGTGGCGTCGTAGATGCGGTCGGCGTTGAGTAGCGGGCGGTAGCGGAACAGCACATCCCGAAGACGTCGGATCAGCATGAACAGTGCTGCGCCACCGACGATGACGATGATGGAGAAGACCACCGGCAGCCCGAAGCCGTGCCACATGGCCAGATGCTCGATCTTGTGGCCGTACGACGGCAGGGTCTCGGCGTAGGGCTCGAAGGCGGTGCCGATCAGCGGGCTCAGGAAAGCGGTGACGACACCGAGTACCGCGAGGATCGCGGGTGGCGTCTGGAACGCGACCGAGGGCGGATGCATCTGTGCGACGACGCGGCTCGGGAGCTGGCGCACCTTGCGACCGAACGCGCCCCACAGGAATCGCGTCGTGTACGCCATCGTGATGATCGACCCCGCCAACAAGACGTAGTCGACGGTCTCGGCCTGCCAGTGCTGCAGCGATCCGGTATCCCAGATCGAGGCGAACGCGGTCTCCTTGCCGACGAACCCCATGGTGAACGGCAACCCGGCCATGCTCGCACCCGCGATGGCGGCGATGAGGGCGAGGACGGGCAGACGGTGGCCGAGCCGGGCCAGCTTGCGGATGTCGCGGGTACCGGTCGAGTGGTCGATGATGCCGACGACCATGAACAGTGCGGCTTTGAACATCGCGTGCGCCACCAGCATCGCCAGCGCGGCCATCGCGACGTTCGCGTCGCCCATGCCGAACAACACGGCGAGGAAGCCGAGCTGCGACACAGTGCCGAACGCGAGGATGAGCTTGAGATCGAGTTCGCGAAGCGAGCGCCAGCCGCCGAGCAGCATGGTGAAACAGCCGAGCCCGATCGTCATGACCTGCCAACTGGTGAGGCCGGAGAAGCCGGGAGCCAACCGCCCGATCAGGTAGATGCCGGCCTTCACCATCGCCGCGGCGTGGAGGTATGCGCTGACAGGTGTCGGCGCGGCCATCGCGCCGGGCAGCCAGAAGTGGAACGGGACGATCGCGGACTTGCTGACGGCGCCGATCAGCACCAGCACGATCGCGACGTCGACAAAGATGCCGCTCGACGGCGGGTGCGCCACCAGGTCGGAGAGCAGATACGACCCGGTTCGTTCGCCGAGCATGATGATGCCGACGAGCATCGCGAGTCCGCCGAGGGTGGTCACGAGTAGTGCCTGCGTCGCGGATCTGCGCGAGGTGGCGCGGACGTGATAGAAGCCCACGAGCATGAACGACAACACCGTGGTGAGCTCCCAGAAGATATAGAGCATCAGCATGTTGTCGCTGGCGACGAGTCCGAACATTGCCGCGGCGAACGCAATCATCTCGCCACCGAAGATGGCGACCCGCGGGCGAGCGTCGTCGAAGTAATTGGCGCAGTAGCAGAGCACCAACGCCCCGACACCGAGGATCAGCACCGACATGATGGCCGTGAGCGTGTCGAAACGCATCACGAAATCCATCTGCAGCGTCGGAGCCCAGGTGACCGTCTCGACGCGGGGAGGATCGTGCGCGTGTGGCCAGTTGAGCAGGACCCAGATCAGACCGCCGAGCGGAGCGAGCGCGAGTACGTAGAAACCCCTGGTGCCGAGCGCATGAACGATGGCGGGTGCGATGAGCGCACACACGGCCAACGCGGCCAACACCGAGATCAAAGGGCACTCCGTCTTTCGTCGTCTGGCGGGGTGTCACGGAGCAACTGCCCGCTCGACTATCTTACCGTTGCAGTCATGTCCCGCTTAGTCAGGTTCACAGTCGTTCTGCTGACGTGCACGCTTGCGCTGGTCATCGGTGCTTGCGGGTCCGACGAGGACAGCGGTCTCAAGGGAGTGGCACTACCGTCTGATTTTCCCTCCGATCAAGTTCCCCTGATCGACGGAACGGTGCTGACTGCGTCAGGCGATGCGACCAAGGGCTGGTCGGTGACGGTCCAGGCGCCCGCCGGCGATTCCGGTGTCCTGGACACCGCGGTCAAGAAGTTGACCGACGCCGGTTACACAGAGTCGCAACGAACGTCGCAGAACGGACAGTCCGTCGTGGTGCTGACTGCGGATAAGGCAGGCAAGACGTACTGGGTGAGCGCGGGTGTCACCCCTGCCGCCGCGTCCGGCGGGTCGTCGGTATTCTACACGATCACGACGAGCTGAGGTTCACAGCCGACTGCCAGAGAGTGGGCAGTCGGACGCAAGGGATGCCACGCACCGTGGACGGCACTGTTGATGCGTCATCAGCGCGCCGAATGTCCGGCGCTGGTCGACGACGCACCCGAGCGCAGGGAGTCCCCACGATGTCCGCACCCACCACCGGAGAACACTCGACGAACCCCGAGTACCCGACGAATCCCGATCACCCGACGACCGATCACCTGACGCCAGGGCAGGCGGCCTGGCAGGCGGAAGCGCCTCCGGCCGGCGACTCTGCGCAGCCACGAGCCGACCAGGTGCCGCCGAAGGTCAAGAACGCGATCATCGCGGGCGGGATCGGACTGGCCGTCGGGTTCGGACTGCTCGGCTTCGGCGCCGGGTACGTCGTGGGCCACGACAACTCGACGGGCCAGAGCCAGATGCGCGGCCCCGGGATGAACGGCGGCGGCATGAACGGTGGCGGAATGAACGGGGGCGGGATGCCCGGCATGAACGGTGGTGGCATGAATGGTGGCCAGATGCCCGGCATGAACGGCGGCACGGGCCAGAACGGGCAGCTTCCCAACGGTCAGCAGGGGCAGATGCCGAACGGCCAAGTGCCGAACGGCCAGCTGCCGAATGGCCAGCAGGGCCAGACCCCGAACGGCCAAACCCCGAACGGGCAGGTGCCCAACGGTCAGCAGGGTCAGACCGGGCAGACCGGCACCCAGACCAGTTGAACCAGACCAGTTGAACCAGACCAGTTGAACCCAGCCGTTCACTCGCCCCAGCTGTTCACTCACTCCGTCGGTCGGCGTAGGCGCGCAGGTCCTCGACCTGTGCGGCGTCGAGTGACGGTCGAACCCGCGTGCGGGCGTCGACGACGTCGTCGGCGGTGACGGTCGCGGCGTCGATGTCGCGGCGCATGGCCGCGAGTGCCGCCTCACGCAGCAGCGCGGCGCAGTCGGCGGCCGAGTAGCCCTCGAGGTCGGCGGCGAGCGCGTCGAGGTCGATGCCGTCGGCCAGGGGCACCTTGCGGCCCGATGTGCGCAGAATCTCGGCGCGGGCTTGCGCGTCCGGTGGCGGGACGAAGACCAATCGCTCCAGCCGCCCCGGACGTAGCAGTGCCGGGTCGATGAGGTCCGGCCGGTTGGTCGCGCCGAGGACCACGACGTCCTGCAGCGGCTCGACGCCGTCGAGTTCGGTCAACAGCGCGGCCACGACGCGATCGCCGACGCCCGCATCGGTCGACTGGCCGCGACGCGGGGCGAGGGCGTCGACCTCGTCGAGGAAGATCAGCGACGGTGCCGATTCGCGTGCCGCGGCGAACAGGTCGCGCACCGCTTTCTCCGACGACCCGACCCACTTGTCCATCAGCTCGGCGCCCTTGACCATGTGCACCGAGAGCATGCCCGACGCCGCGAGCGCGCGAACGACGAAGGTCTTGCCGCAGCCGGGTGGTCCGTAGAGAAGCACACCGCGCGGCGGCTCGACGCCGAGCCGCGTGAACGTGCCGGGGTGCTGGAGCGGCCAGAGCACGGTCTCGGTGAGCGCCTGCTTCGTCTCGGTCATGTCGCCGACGTCGTCGAGGGTGATGGATCCGACCGCGACCTCGGGGGTGCGTAGCCGCGAGACGGGTCGGATGACGTCGAGTGCCCCGACGAGATCATCGTCGGTGAGTGAGGGCGCCGCATCGGTAGCGCTTGCCCTCGCGGCCGCACGCAATGCAGCCTCGCGCGCGAGCGCAGCCAAGTCGCCTGCGACGAAACCCGGTGTGCGCGCGGCGATGTGGTCGAGGTCGAGTGCACCGTCGGTGGGTACTCCGGTGAGGATCACTCCGAGTATCCGTGCGCGTCGAGCGGCGTCGGGTAGTCCGATGACGAGTTCGCGGTCGCACAGGTCGGGAGCGCGTAGGCGTTCGTCGAGCCCCGCGGGTTCAGCGCTGGTGACGATCAACGCGATGTGGTCGTCGGACGTCGACGTCGCGTCGGTGGGGCTGATCGCTGCCCGCAGTTCGTCGAGGATCAACGTCGAGACAGGCTCGGACTTCGCGGGCAGCAGGGCGTCGACGTCGGTGATCAGTAGCACCCCCGAGCCGGAGCGTCGGAGATCGGCGATCGCGTCGCTGACCGCGCGGAGGCGGGCCGAGGCCTCGAGCGATCCGATGGTTGGTCCGTCGATCGTCGTCAATGTCCTTGCGGCACAGACGGATCGCACGAGCGTCGCCTTCCCGGACCCTGCCGGACCGGAGAGCAGCACGCCGAGTCGGGGAGTGGCCCCGAGCGCGCGCAGCACGCCTGGCTCGTCGAGCGTGATGCTCAGCCACTCGGTGAGTTTCGCGACCTGCGCGTCGACCCCGACCAACTCCGACGCCGGGCGCACCACGTGCCCCGGCGATTCCGCACCCGGCGGTGTGGTGAGCCAACCGCGCCCGACCCCACCTGCTGCCGCGCCGACGGCGCCGCGACTCTCGCCGACAACGCCGGGACTCGTGTCCGCGGCGCGTGGTGCTGCACCGACGGCACCGCGTGTGGCGTCGACGCCATCCGACGCCCACAGCACGGCGGTCGAGGGCTGCACGCTGACCGGCGACCCGGGATCGGTTGCGGTGACCGTCAGCAACTCGTTGGTCCACGTGATGCCGACCGACAACGTGAGCGCGCGGGTGGCGGCGCTCGCGGTGAGTTCCGGACCGAGGTCGCGTGGAAGCAGCGACACCGCATCCCCGACCGACAGCACCTTGCCGAGGAGTGCACGCCGCAGCGTCGCCTCGTCGACGCCTCGACTCGCAACAGCGGAACCGGTGACGACGACCCGTGCCGCGCCGTGCACGGCAACCCCGGAGAGCACGACCGAGGCGTTTTCCTTGATGCCCGCGTTGGAGAACGTGATGTCGTCGAGCAGTAGCGTGCCGGTCGGCGTCCCCGACGGTGCTGCCGCGACGACGGCCGCGGTGACCCGTGCACCCGTGATCGACACCGCGTCCCACTCACGCAATCCGAGCGCCGTCAGCGCTTCGGGATGAGCGCGGACGATCCCGCGGCGCGAATCCGCAGCCGACGTATTGAGCCGAGCGGTCAGCGTGAGCTGCGCGTTCACCGGGCGTCACCGCCGGCCGGGGCATCGGTGACAGGGACGTCGGAAGCAGGGGCGTCGGAAGCAGGGGCGTCGGACACTGTGGTGTCGGAAGCAGGGGCGTCGGACACCGTGGTGTCGGAAACCGGGGCGTCGGAAACACTGTGGGGCGCCGTGGTTTCAGAGCCCGGGATGTGCAAGCCGAGTCGCGCGGTCGATTTGCGCGGTGGCAGCGTGCGGCGCGGCTGGCCGCGGGCGATCGCCCGACGTTCCGCCCGGCGCTCGGCGGGCGGGGCCTCCCAGTGTTCTGGCCGCGCCTGTACCCAGCGTCGACTGCGCCAGGCGAACGGAATGTGCACGGCGTATGCCGCCACCAGGATGATCATCAGCACGTATGGGTAGGTCAACAGCAGTGCTGCGCCGATCGCGACGAGGATCAACAGGCCCGCAAGCTTGCGCGGATGCACAGACGACGTCTTGAGCGATGCTGTCGGAACTCGACTGACCGCGAGCAGTGCCACCACGACCAACCACAATCCGACGACCAGCGGCGAGGTCCACCATCCGTCGCCGAACTGCTGGGCGAGCCCGATCGGCAGCAGGGCCACCAGGGCTGCTGCGGGCGCGGGTACGCCGACAAAGAAGTCGCGGGTGTAGCCGGGGGCATCGGTGTCATCGAGCAGGGTGTTGAACCGCGCGAGCCTCAGCACGATCGCGCAGCAGTAGATCAGCGCGAATCCCCAGCCGAGGTCGTGTCCTTGCAGCAGATACAGGTACACGATCAGCGCTGGCACGACGCCGAAGTTGATGGCGTCGGCGAGTGAATCGATCTCGGCGCCGATCTTGGTGGTCGCGCCCATCAGCCGGGCCACGCGGCCGTCGATGCCGTCGAGTAGGGCCGCGGCGACGACGAGTGCCATCGCAAGGTCGACGTTGTCGTTGATGACAGCGCGTACCGCCGTCAACCCCGCGCAGATCGCGAGAATCGTCAGCGCCGACGGTACGAACATCCGCCCCGCGGCGGCCTGTCGCCGCAGTCTGCCCTGCTCGTCGTTCGACGCCGAGCCCCGGGGGACTCGACGTCGCGTCGACCTCATCGACGGATTGCGGTAGTGCAGCGGGGTGCGGTCTACGCCCGCTCGATTGTTGGTCGGCATGTCATCCGCCGTCGCGGACGCGGGTGGTATCCGAGGTACTCAGCGTGGCGAGCGGGGTCTCGGCGCCGACGGTGCGCTGCCCGACCAACACTTGTTGCTTCGTACCCGGCGGGAGGTAGACGTCGACGCGTGAGCCGAACCGGATGAGTCCGTAGGTGTCGCCGATGCAGAGGTGATCGCCGACCTTCGCGGTGCAGACGATTCGACGCGCAAGCAGGCCGGCGATCTGTACCACGGCGATGTCGGAGTCGCGGGGTGTCGGGTCGGGATCGTCGCCGTCGGAATCGTCCCCGCCGTCGGGGCGCACGACCATCGTCGTGCGCTCGTTTGCCGAACTCGCCTCCGGGAGGTCGGCGGACACGAACGAACCGGGCGTGTGCGTCACCGACAACACGCGACCGCTGATCGGGACACGCTGCACGTGGACGTCGAAGATCGACAGGAACGTCGAGACGCGCGGTCGGGGTTGGTCGCCGAGACCCGATTCCGCTGGGGGAACGGCATCGTCGACGAGGCTGACGATCCCGTCTGCCGGAGCCACCACGACGCCCGGCTCAGTCGGCGGAACCCGTGAGGGATGCCGGAAGAAGGCTGCGCAGGCTCCTGCCGCGGCGGTCGCGGGCACCGCGATCCACCGATGTCGCCGACCAACCACCGCCACCGCCGATGCCGCGGCGACGAACGGGAGGCCTGCCGGGTGGATCGGGGGAAGGGTCTCGCGCGCAAGAGCAACGAGGTGCGTCGGGGTCAGGCCGGAACGGATCGGACCGTCGGATTCGGTTGCCGGATGTTGTGCTGATGCGTCCGGTCGCGGGCGCCTGGCCACCTGATCATCCTCCCGAGTCGGTCGCGCCGGAATTGCCCGTCGCGTCCGTACAGCTTAGCGATGCCAGACAGCTGCGGTTCCGGGGTCTGGGGGTCGCAGACGTCACAGAACGACGACGTTGACGACCGAACCCGCAGGCAATGCGGTGGTCGTGGCGGGGATGTCGATCAACGCGTTCGCCCCCGCGAGGTAGCGCAGATGATGTGACCCCGGTGGACCTATCGGCTCGACGACCAGCCGGCCGTCGACGCCCGGGAGCAGCGACTCGTCGACGACGCCGCGCATGAACTGCCTTTTGCCCTCCGGTGATCGGATGTCGCTGCCGAGCGTGGCCGCGACGCGTGGTCGGTCGGGTGACAGGCCCATCGCCGCGCGCAGGGGAGGACGGATGAACACCTCGAACGACACGAGCGAACTGACCGGATTTCCCGGCAACGTGATGATCGGGACGCGACGGCCGGCCGGGTCGAGGTGATGCCCACATCCCTGCGGCATCCCGGGCTGCATGGCCACCTTCACGAACTCGACCGGCCCGGCGTCGAGTGCCTCCTTGACCACCTCGTACGCCCCGGCGCTCACGCCACCGGAGGTGATGATCAGGTCCGCGTCGGCCGACGCCTCGTCCAGGCGCTCGAGGAAGTCCGCGACATCGTCGGGAACGAAGTGAACGTGCCGTGCCAGCGCGCCCGCCTCGGTGAGGGCTGCGGTGAGCATGGCGCCGTTGGACTCGTAGATCTGCCCGTGCTGCAACGGTTTTCCCGGCTCGACGAGCTCGGAGCCGGTCGACAGCACCACAACCCGCAGCCGTCGGGCAACCGCGACGTCGGCGAGGCCGAGCGCCGAGAGCAGTCCGATCTGTGCCGCCCCGAGCACCGTGCCGGCGGGCAGCGCGACGTCGCCGCGCGCGATGTCGGAGCCTTCGCGTCGAATGTGCTTTCCCGCCTCGACGCCCGAGCTGAACCCGACCGTCGAGTCGGGCACGTGGTCGACAGAGAAGTCGCCGTCGGTGAGTTCAACCGGCACAACGGCATCGGCGCCGTCGGGCAGCGGTGCACCGGTCATGATCCGCGCGGTCGTCCCCGGTGCGAGTGTCACCAGACCCGTGCGGCCGGCAGGAATGTCGTCGACGACGGGCAGCCGGACGGGCTCCGCCGCACTGGCACCGGCGATGTCGTCGGCCCGCACCGCGTATCCGTCCATCGCGGAATTGTCGAAGGCGGGCATCGCGAATGCCGCGACGGCGTCGTCGACGGTGGCCATACCCAGCGCATCCGCAACCGCGACGCGGACCGTTTCCGGAGGCCCGAACAGCTCGCTGACGATCTTCTGATGCTCGGCGACGGAACGCATTGGCCCAGCATGCCACGTAGATCGAGCCCGTCCTGCGCTCGCGCCCGACGGGCACTAGATTCGATGCATGACGCTGGGGCTGCTGCTCGACATCGACGGGGTGATGGTCACCTCGTGGCATGCGCTGCCCGGCGCCGTCGAGGCGATCGAAGAACTCTCCGAGCGCGGCTACCCGCGAATGTTCTTGACCAACACCACATCACGGTCGCGATCACAGATCGCCGAAGCGCTCGGCAACTGCGGATTCGAGGTCGAACCCGACGAGATCCTCACCGCCGCCAAACTCACCGCCGAATTCCTGGCCCGCAACTATCCCGGCAAGCTCGCCTGGGTTCTCAACGAGGGACCGATCGCCGAGGACATGACCGGCGTGCCACTCACCGACGACCCAAACGAAGCTCAGGTCATCGTCCTCGGCGGCGCCGGGCCGGTGTTCACACACACTGCGCTGTCGACAGTGCTGGAGAAGATGCTCGCCGGTACCCCGGTCGTCGCGATGCACCGTTCGATGATCTGGTCGACGGCCCGTGGCCTCTCGATCGACACCGGCGTCTACCTCGAGGGCCTCGAGAAAGCCTCGGGACGAAAGATCCGCGCTATCGGCAAGCCCTCGCCACTAGGTTTTCGCGCCGCCGTCGAACTCATGAACCTTGAGCCGACCCAGGTGGTGATGGTCGGCGACGACATGCACAACGACGTCCTCGGCGCCCAGGCCGCCGCACTCATCGGCGTGCTGGTGCGGACCGGCAAGTTCCGCGAGGACGCGCTGCGCGCCCTGCAGCGCGATGAGTTCGGGCCGGTGCCCGACCACATCATCGACTCCCTCGCCGACCTCCCGGCCCTTATCGAGAAGCTCGACGGCGCCTGACCCTGCCCACTCGACTGGCCGAAGCGCCCACTCGACTGTCTGGAGCGCCCAGTCGACGGTCTAAGGCGCCCACTCGACTTTCTAAGGCGCCCACTCGACTGGCCGAAGCGCCCACTCGACTGTCTAAGGCGCCCACTCGACGCGAAGTGCACCCGTCGACTGTGCGCTCGAGAGCGTCGACTGGGCGCTGTATCCCGTCGACTGGGCGCTGCACTCCGTCGACTGGGCGCTCTATCCCGTCGACTGGGCGTTCAGGCGGCCCGGGCGGTGCTCGATTCTGCGGCGCGCTTGATCTTGCCCAGGGTCTCGGCCATCCCGACCTTGAGCTCTTCCTCGAACGAGTCGGAGCCGCCGAACACGAGGTCGACGAGCGTCGAGGACACCTTGGTCGTCTTGCCGCCCGCGGCTTCCCGACGTTCCGTCACCGTCACGCCGCCCGACGGGTTCGGCTCGATGGTGTAGCTCCACACGGTGTGGTTCTCCGCGACGCGGAACCCGATCTCCTGGTTGGGTGCGAACCGCACCACCTTCGACGTCGTCGGCCAGGCGAGCGGTCCGCGACGGTTGATGTTGACCGTGCGGGTGCCCAGCTTCACCGGCCCGCCGATGATGAACATCTTGGCGCACTGCGGACTCCACTCGCCCATGCGGGCGAGGTCGGAGATCACGGACCAGACCTGCGTGGGCGTGGCGTCGATGTCGATGGACTCTTCGATCAGTGCGGCGGTCATGGTTCCCCCGGGTTGTGCGTTGCGGACGGTCGATGACCGACGGTGTCGCCGGTCACAGCTCGCATCACCCTAGAACGCCTATTGTCGGACAGTCAATAAGACTCAGACGATGAGCACGGTCCCGATCATCGCCGCGACGCCGACGAAGACCGCGGCAGAGATCCATCCCGCGGGATGCGCGTCGTTCTCGAGCAGGATGGTCCCGAGCTTGCCGGGCGTGAGCCAGTCGATGAGCACGAATGACCACATCATCACCGCGATGGTCAGCACCGCGTAGGCGAGCGTGTAGAGCAGCGCCTTCCACAACACGAGGGTCACCGTGTCGACCACCGAGGCGACCAGCACGAACGCGATTCCGACGACCATCGACGTCGTCAGGATCATCGCGTTGCGGTTGTTGTCCACCCAGACGAGCTGCCGAAGCCGGCCCGGAGTCACGAGGTCGAGGGCACCGAAGCCGACGACCATGAGCGCAACCCCCAGGAGGCTGAACGACGCACCCCAGGCCAGATTGGTGCCGAACACTGCGTCCACCTGTGATCTCCCCTCGTCGCCGACCCTCTGGTCGGTGCGTGGTCGCCGGTGCACGCGGGCGCGACACCCACGAAAACCCTAACCCGCGACGACCCCTGCGAGCCCGAGGTTCTCACGCAGTGTCCGACCCGGATACTCGGTCCGGTACACGCCGAGGTCTTGGAGCTCGGGAATCACGTCGTCGACGAAGCGGTCGAGGCCGCCGGGAGTGACGTGTGGAACGAGGATGAAGCCGTCACTCGCGTCGGCCTGCACGAAGCGGTTGATCTCGTCGGCGACGGTGCGCGCCGAACCGACGAACGCCTGACGCCCCGTGACCTCGATGATCAACTCACGCGTCGTGAGCTTCTTCGACTCGGCCAACGCGCGCCAGCGGGCTGCGACGTCGCGTGGGTCCTCGTGGATGCGGACACTGGCTCGCCCCTTCGCGACGGTGTTCTCGCCGGGCAGCGGGTCGATGCTCGGTAGCGGGCCGTCGGGATCGTGGTCGTGGAGGTCTCGATTCCAGAGTTGCTCGAGGAACTTGATCGCGGTCTGTCCGCTGACCTGCGCGAGTCGGATCTCGTGCGCGAGTTCCGCCGCGTCGGCATCGGTATCTCCGACGACGAACGTCGCGGCGGGCAGGATCAGCAGATCGTCCGGTCTCCGCCCGTGAGCGGCGAGACGCCCCTTGACGTCGGCGTAGAACGCCTTGCCGTCGTCGAGCGTCGAGTGTCGCGAGAAGATCGCGTCGGCGCGCGCGGCGGCGAACTCCCGACCCTCGTTCGAATCTCCCGCCTGGAAGATCACCGGCCGCCCCTGCGGGCTGCGCGGCACCCCGAATGTGCCGCTGATGTCGAACTGCGAGTCGAGGTGCGCGAACTGGCCGGCGTGTGGTCTGCGCAGGAATTCGCCGGAGGACCGATCGGCGACGATGTCGTCGCGTTCCCACGAATCCCACAGTTCCACAGCGGTTTCGAGGAACTGCCGAGCCCGCACGTAGCGCTGATCCGCCGGAAGGTATCCGCCGCGGCGGAAGTTCTCGCCGGTGAACGCATCCCACGACGTCACGACGTTCCAGGCTGCGCGACCGTCGGAGAGGTGGTCGAGCGACGCGAATTGCCTTGCCACCTCGACGGGTTCGTTGAATGTCGAGTTGATCGTCCCGGCGAGTCCGAGATGTTCGGTGACCGCCGCGAGTGCGGCGAGGATGGTGAAGGTGTCGGGCCGTCCGACGACGTCGAGGTCGTAGATCTTGCCGTTCTGCTCGCGCAGCCGGAGTCCCTCGGCGAGGAAGAGGAAGTCGAACAACCCGCGCTCGGCGGTCTGTGCGAAGCGCGTGAACGACGAGAACTCGATGTGACTTCCGGCGGCCGGATCACTCCAGACCGTCGTGTTGTTGACGCCGGGGAAGTGCGCCGCGAGATGTACCTGCTTGGTCATCGGACACCGCCTGACACGGTCGCACGTGAGTATCGATTGACGGGATGGCGCAGACCCAAGGTCTCCCGAAGGGTGTGTGCTCCTGAGGTTTTCGCTTCCGAGTCGACAAGGAGACCGCGTCGACGCAGCTCGGGGGCGAGGTCATCGGCGATGCGGCGAAGGTCGTGCCCGATCGCGGCCGGATGCAGCCGGACCCCCTCCGCCGAGTCAGCTGCACCTGCACGCTCCTCGATGAGGTCGGCCAATCCTGCTGCGGTGCCGACGAACTCCTGTGTGCCGTCGTCGAAGCGGGTGCCGAGCCAATCGTCGTACTGCGCTCGACGACCAGCCGCCGACGCCTGCGTGTCGTCGAGGTAGACGACGAGGTCGTCGTAAAGTCGTAGGTCTTCTCGGCGATTGCTGCCCGACGCTGCGAGCACCTTGTCGAGCGTCGCACGGTCATCTGGACTCGTGAAGAACCCGATATCGGCGCTGCCGCTGAGCAATTCGAGTGACGCGGGATCGCCTGCCGACACCGTCGTCGCGATGAGGGGCTGCCCCTGCGGGGGTCGTGGTGTGATCGACGGGCCGCGCACGGAGAAGAACTCGCCTTCGAAGTCGATGTAGTGCAACCGATCCCGGTCGATGAAGCGTCCGGTCGCGACGTCGCGGATCTCGGCGTCGTCCTCCCACGAGTCCCACAGTCGGCCGATCACCCCCGCGTATTCGGCAGCTTCTCGGTGCAGCGCAGCGCGATCCGATGCCACCTCGAGGTTCCGACGTCCGAACAGTGAGACGTTCTCGGGCCGGTCGTCGACGGCCAGCACGACTCCCGCACGTCCACCGCTGACGTAGTCGAGCGTGGCGATCGCCTTCGAGGTGTGGAACGGCTCGGTGTGCGTCACGGTCACTGTGGGCAGGAGTCCGATTCGCGTGGTGAGCGGCGCGATTCGTGCCGCGATCAGCACGGTGTCGAGCCTGCCGTTGACGAGGTCGGTACGCACCGGCGGCGCGCCGGCCGACGACTCGCCGGGCAGTAGCGGCCGAGGCTCGAATCCGTCGTCGAGCGTGACGAGATCGGCACCAGCGCGTTCGGCGGTGACGATCGCGTCGCGCCAGTAGCTGGCGCTGAACAGTGCGTCCGGTCTGGCCTCCGGGTCTCGCCAGGCAGCCGGGTGTCGACCGGCGCCACGCAGTCCGATGGCCAACGACAGCGTTGAATCACTCACGACTCGTCTCAACGGTCGACCCGCTCGGGCCTCTTCCCGACCGCGACCAAAAGATCAGCGTGAGCACAACCGTTCTCTCGATCGTCATATGGGTGCTTACTGGGACATTGCGGACTGGGAACAGAGCTGCCGAAATTCGAGCTGCGGGAGTGACGATGAGCTGGTTGTCCAAGGTGGGCGGGTTGTCGCAGATGGTCGAGACGCACCACCAGATGTTGTTGCGCGGAGCCGCTGGCCAGACGCCCGAATCGTCGGCGGCGTACTACCCCGGAGTCGGCCATGCCGACCCTGGCGTCAGCACACAGACCGCTCACACCAACCCCCAGCGCGTCCGCCGATGACAGCGAAAAGCGCTGCGCCGCTGCCACTCTCAGTCCTCGACCTTGCGCCGGTCAGTGAGGGGTCGACTCCCGCAGAGGCGGTGCGGCGCAGCATCGCGCTGGCGCGCGCCGCCGAGGGGTGGGGCTACCGACGTTTCTGGCTCGCCGAGCACCACTTCGTCTCGGTCGGTTCGTCGTCGACCGCCACGCTGATAGCCCTGGTCGCTGCCGCAACCGAATCGATTCGGGTCGGCAGTGCGGCAGTGCAACTCGGACATCACACCGCGGCGTCGGTCGTCGAGGCGTTCGGCACCATCGACGCCGTGTTTCCCGGCCGCCTCGACCTCGGGCTCGGGCGGTCGGGGCAACGGCGCACCGAAGCACTCGCCGCGGCGGCGGCTGCGCCCAAAGGGCCGACGGGGCCACCACCCGCGGCCGAATCCGAACGCGTCGTCGACGGCCTGCTCCTACCCGAACCGTTCGTCTTCGCGGGCATTCTGTCGTCACCGCTGATCGGTGCCACCGCGGCGGCACTGGAGTTTGAGGGTGCCGCGCAACCCGACTTCGCCGACGCCGTGTCCGACATCCTCGCGCTGCTCGACGGAGGGCTGCGCGTCGGCGACGTCGAATTGCACGCTGTCCCAGGCGAACACGCCGACGTCGAGGTCTGGGTGTTCGGTAGCAGCAAGGGGCAGAGCGCGCAGGTCGCAGGCGCCGAGGGGCTGCCGTTCGTCGCGAACTATCACGTCAGTCCCGCAACGGTTCTCGAGGCGGTCGAAGCCTACCGGGCCAACTTCCGTCCGTCTGCCCGCCTGTCCGAGCCATATGTGGTGGTGTCCGCCGACGTCGTCGTTGCCGAAGATGATTCGACCGCAACACATCTCGCGTCGACCTACGGCCACTGGGTGCACGACATCCGGACCGGTCGGGGAGCGCAACCCTACCTCGATCCCGATAGCGCGGCGCCGCTGACCGATGAGCAACGTGCGGTTGTCGACGACCGGATTCGGACGCAGTTCGTCGGCTCGCCGTCGACCGTCGCCGAACGACTCGACACGCTGGCACGCGTCACCGGCGCCGATGAGCTCGTGATCACCAGCGTCACACACGATTTCGACGATAGGCTTCGCTCTCACCAGCTCCTGGCAGCAGAATGGGGGCTCACCGACTCACGTCGATGAACCCCCATCTGGTGCGAACCTAGTTGACGGTCACCATTTCGTAATCGCCGAGCTTGCCGGCGAGGACACCGAGGTGTTCGTCAGCGTCGCCGAGGGTGCGAGAGATCGCGGTCAGGCGTGCAACGTAATGTCCCACAGGGTATTCCGCTGTCATGCCGATGCCGCCGTGCATCTGGATCGCTTCCTGGCCCACCTTGCGTGCCGAGCGGCAGATCTGCAGCTTCGTGCGGCTGTAGACCGACGGGTCGTCGACCTCGTCGTTGAGCGAAGCCGTCGCGTACAGGCTCATGCTGCGTGCCAGCTCGAGCGCCACGTACACGTCCGAGGCGCGCTGCGTCAGCGTCTGGAAGGTCTTGAGCGGCACACCGAACTGCTTGCGCGACTTGAGGTATTCGGTCGTCAGTTCCATTGCGCGTTCCATCGCGCCGACAGCCTCGGCGCACTGAGCCGTCTGCGCGAAGATGTCCGCGTAGGCGATAGCGTCGGACTGATCACCCTCGGCCAGTTCGATCGCCGGGGCGTTGGCAAAGCTCACCCGGGCGGCTCGACGGTCGTCGTAGGTGCGGAACCCGTCGACGGTCACCCCCGACGCGTCGGCGTCGACGAGGAACAGTCCGATGGTTCCGTCGGTGCGGCGGGCGCTGACGACGAACTTCTGCGCCACGTCACCCGCCAGGACCGGGTACTTCACCCCGTCGAGAGTGACGCCGTCGCTGGCGCCGGTCGCCGTGGTGGTGACTGCCGCTGCGGGCCAACGATCTTCGGGTTCTGCGTGAGCGTATCCGAGCAGCAGCCGCCCCTCCGATACCTCTGTCAGCAAACTGGTACGGCGGTCGCCGGAGGCGACCTTGTCGATGACGATGCCCGGCAACAATGCGCCGTACAGCAGCGGCTCGGGTGCGAGGCTGCGACCAACCTCGCCCATCAGCGCGCTGACCTCGACCGGTCCTGCACCGGTGCCGCCTGCGTCCTCGCTGAACGGCAGTCCGAGGATGCCGATCTCGGCAAGCGATTCCCAAATCGACGCCGACCAGCCCGTGTCGGTCTCCGACACGGCGCGGATCTTCTCGATGTCATAACTCTTGAACACGCTGCGGACGGTGTCGCGCAGCAGTGACTGCTCTTCGGTGAGCTCGAAATCCATTGTGTTACTCCAAGTGTGGTTGTCGGGCTACAGACCGAGGATCGACGACGAGATGATGCTGCGCTGGACCTCCGACGAACCGCCGTAGATGGTCACCTTGCGGTAGTTGAGGTATTCGGGCACCGCGAGCTGCGCCCACTCCGGAGTCCCGACGCCCGGCGCGTCAACGGCCAATCCGCGCGCGCCCGCAACATCTGCGAGCAACTCGGTTGCCGACTGCTGCAGCTCACTGCCACGCAGCTTGACCAGCGACGACACCGGATTCGGCTTGCCGTCGGCAGAGCCTGCGACGACGCGCAGCTGGGTGACCTCGAGCGCGAGCAGTTCGGTTTCGAGTTCCGCGAGGCGCGCGGCGAACAGCGGGTCGTCGAGCAACGTGCCGGTCGCGGTCTTCGTTGCGGCGGCGAGCTTCTTGGCCTCGGCGAGCTTGGTCTTGGTCCAGCCGACGCGTGCGATACCGGTGCGCTCGTTGCCGAGCAGGAACTTGGCGTAGGTCCAGCCGGCGTTCTCCTCGCCGACGAGATTCTCGACAGGCACCTTGACGTCGTTGAAGAAGACCTCGTTGACCTCGACGCTGCCGTCGATGAGCTTGATCGGGCGCATCTCGATGCCCGGGGTGTCGAGATCGATGAGCAGGAAGCTGATGCCCGCCTGCTTCTTGACGTCGGGGTCGGTGCGCACGAGGCAGAAGATCCAGTCGGCGTACTGTCCGAGCGTGGTCCAGGTCTTCTGGCCGTTGACGATGTAGTGGTCGCCGTCGCGGACCGCGCGGGTCTTGAGTGACGCGAGGTCGGAGCCGGCCTCGGGCTCGGAGAAGCCCTGGCACCACCAGATGTCGAGGTTGGCGGTCTTCGGGAGGAACCGCTCCTTGATCTCCTGGGAACCGAACGTCGCGATGACCGGACCCACCATGTTGACGTTGAACGTCAGGGGATCGGGCACGAAGTTCAGGCTGAGCTGATCGTGATAGATGTTGCGCTGGATGGGCGTCCAGTCGCGGCCACCCCACTCGGTCGGCCAGCCGGGCGTAGCCAGGCCCTCGGCATTGAGGATGCGCTGGGTGGTGACGATGTCGTCGGGCAGGTTCAGCGTGCCTGCGGCAGCACGCTGACGGATCTCCTCGGGGATCTTCGTCGTGAAGAAGCTCTGGAGTTCTTCGCGGAACTTCTGTTCATCTGAATCGAACTTCAAGTGCATGTAACCAGTCTTACCCTGTGGCACCTGTAGTGCGAAAGTGCGGCCCCGCGAGATTCCGCCAGATCGTGACCTCAAACCGTGGTCGCCACGGTCTGAGTTCCAACCGTAGCGAGTCCGTGCCTCGCGCTCGGTGTGACGTCGACTCAGGCCCGAACGCGGTCCTTCCTGGTCCGCGTCCACGCGGTGACCAGTGCGCCGAGCACGGTGATGGCGAGGACATATGCGACGTAGCAGACGACGGTCTCTTGCAAGCCGATGTGCGACACCACGAGTCCAGCGATCACCGCGGGGACGCTGAAGGCGATGTAGCTCGTGATGAAGACTGCCGAGAACACCTGCCCGCGCTGATGCGACGGCGTCTGATTGCTCAGGTTGTCGAGTGCCCCGAGGAACGTGGCCGCGAATCCGGAACCCGCGATGATCGATCCGACGATGTACAGCGGGAGCATCGACGTGAGGACGCCTGCGAGAGAGATGATCGCGCCTCCCGCGAGCGCCGGATAGCCGTAGGTCAGTTTGGTATTGGCGTCCCAGGTTGTGATCGCCAGAGAGGTCACCGCGCCGGAGGCGAAGAACACGAACAGGACGGCGCCCGCGGCTCCGTGGTTGGTGATCCCGAACACGCGCGCCACCACGGACGAACCCAACGAGAGGTAGAGGCCTCCCATCGACCAGGTCGCCACGAATGCGGGGATCGCCGCGAAGAACAGCTTGCGCAGGGCCGACGGCACCGACGCCTGCGGTGCGAGGGTTCGCCACACGTGGCGGCGGGATTCGAAACCGACGCGTTCCGACGTCTCCGGAACGATCAACAGCGCGACCAGCAGGATCGCGAATACTGCCAGCGTCACCTCGTAGACGAGGATTCGTGGCGCGGGTGCGTACTGGACCAACACGCCGGCGACGACGACTCCGGCCGCCAGTCCGATGGTCGGCCCCGCGCCGGTGATCGCCGAGCCGAGGCGCTGTGACGGTTGCATGTCGACGACGGTGGCGGTCAGCGTGCCGATCGCCGCTCCCGTCGCGAGCCCCTGTAGGGCTCGCGCGGCGATCAGGAGTCCGACGCTGTCGGCGACGACGAACAGCACCATGCTTCCGATGAGCAGGACGAGCGCGACCGCGAGGACCGGGCGTCGGCCGATGTGATCCGACAGCGACCCGACGGTGAGCAGGCTGACGAGCATCGTTGCGACATAGATCGCGAAGACCACGGTCAGGGTGAACGGCGAGAAGCCCCATAGCTGCTGGTAGACGGGATAGAGAGGGGATGGGGCCGCCGAGGCGAACAGGACCGTGATGATGGTTGCGGTGACGATCCAGAACGCGCGATGCGGATGCAGCGGCCGTGCGCCGCGGCGACGTCGAGCTGTGTTCTCCAACGTGGCTGTCACGACCGTACCTCCTAAGGCAAAGCTGGCTGCATTAAGGCCAATGTATGTGGTCGCGGTTGTAAAAGCAACGCTATTTGCAATAATGGTGACATGGCTGGAACGTCGCAGGCAACGGGTGGTTCGTCGACGCAGAGTGCGGCGTCGACGACTGCTCCATCAACGGCCCCATCGCACGGCAAGCGGCCCGGTGGCCGTAGCGCTCGCGTGCAGAGCGCGGTCTTCACTGCAGTCGGCCAGCTCGTCGGTAGCGGAGAACGCGAGACGATGACCATCCCGCAGGTCGCAGAGCTGGCAGGTGTGAATCCCACCAGCATCTATCGACGCTGGGGGACCATCGGCGATCTGCTCGAGGAGGTCGCGGTCGCCGCGCTGACGCAGGGCGAGGAACTGCCCGATCACGGCACACTCGCCGACGACCTCGGCGACTGGTCGCGGATCATCGCCGCCGACATCGGCCGTCCCAAACGTCGTGCGTATCTGCGGGCGATGGCGTCGGCTCGCGACGGCATCGTCGAGGTGTGTCCGTGCTGGGAGATCCGACGGCAACAGGCGACGGAGATGATCGAGCGTGCCGGCGCGCGCGGGGAGAGCACACCCAGCGTGCGGCAGGTGCTCAACCACATCATCGCCCCGCTCTACCACCACGCCGTGTTCGCGCTGCCGATCGACGACGAGTACGCCACCGACCTCGCCGCCGACGTCATGGCCATGGTTCGGTGAGCTGGGTCCGGTGAGTCGGGGTCCGGTGAGTCGGCGAGTGGTTGCGAACTGATCCGGTCCTGACGGCCGTCCGGTACGGCTAGGCTTCGGGCCATGCAGCACGTACATGCCTTTCGCGACGACGCGCTGGGCGAACTCGACGGCGTAGGCGTCGGCGCGGCCATTGCCGCAGGCGAGATCTCGGCGGTCGAAGCGGTCGACGCCGCGCTCGATCGCATCGACGCGGTGAACGCGACGCTCAACGCTGTCGCCTTCGACGATCGCGAGCGCGCCCGCAAGCGTGCCGTCGATACCGATTTCGGTGCGGCGTCGTTCGCGGGAGTGCCCTCGATCGTCAAGAACAACACCGACTTTGCCGGAATCCCGACTCGCAACGGTTCGGCCGCTACTCCCGATACCCCCGCATCGACCACGGAACCGCTCCTCGAACAGCTCGTCTCGACCGGCGTGAACATCGTCGGCGCGTCGACCTTGCCCGCGTTCGGACTCACCGCGACAACGGAGTTCGTCGACAGGCCACCCACCCGCAATCCGTGGAACACCGAATTCTCTTGTGGCGCATCGTCGGGAGGGTCGGCTGCACTTGTCGCGGCAGGCGCGCTTCCGATCGCGCACGCGAACGACGGAGGCGGATCGATCCGCATTCCCGCGGCCGCCTGCGGGCTGGTGGGTTTCAAGCCGAGTCGGGGACGGCTGTTGCTGACAGCCGAATCCAAGCAGATGCCGATCGATCTGATCGCCAACGGAATCGTGAGCCGCTCGGTGCGCGACACCGCACACTTCCTCGCCGATGCCGAAAAGTATCGACCTGCAGCCGATCTGACCGCCATCGGTCTCGTGACCGGCGAGGGTCGACGCCGCTTGCGCATCGCGATGATGACCGAACCGATCACCGGACAGCTACTCGACCGCGACACCGAGAACGCGGTGGCGGGTGTCGCCGAACTGCTCGAGTCGCTCGGACACGGCGTCGAACATGTGCCGGTCCCCGTCGACAGGCGATACGTCGACGACTTCACCGAGTACTGGGCGCTGCTGGCATTCTTCATCGACCACTTCGGAAAGCGTTCCTACGGCAGGGGATTCGACCGCTCGCAGCTCGATGCGTTCACGCGTGGACTGTCGCGGAAGTATCTGCGGCGCATGTGGCACACCCCCGCGACCGTCCGTGCCCTCAAGCGCTCCACGGCGATGTTTCGGGAGATGTTCACGCGGTTCGACGTCGTGCTCTCGCCAACCCTTGCGCACACTACTCCGGAGATCGGATTCCTCGATCCCGCAGGCGATTTCGACGTTGTCTTCGATCGATTGATGCGCTACGTCTCGTTCACGCCGATCAACAACACCTCCGGTACGCCGGCAGTCAGCCTGCCCCTGGCGCAGTCGTCGGTGGGAATGCCTGTCGGAGTGCACTTCTGCAGCGATGTCGGCGACGAACGGACGCTGCTTGAGCTGGCATACGAGCTCGAAGCGGCCCAGCCTTTCGCGCGGATTCAGGACGCGGGCGCGACTGCTGGTTGAGCCCGCCCACCGGTTCACAGCACGATGCCGGGCACTCGATCTCGATCGAGCGCCCGGCATCGTCCGGTCCTATGAGGCCGTACTGCTTCGCAACATCGGTTTCGCTACATCAGTGCGCCACAGCCTTTTCGGCACCGATGCCGGTGAGCGAACGCACCTCCATCTCCGCGTTGCGTTCCGGAGTGCCCCGGTCCTTGGGTGCTGTCAGCGTTCCGACGATCCCGAGTAGGAACGCGACCGGGATTGCTACGATCCCCGGGTTCTCCAGCGGGAACCACGCGAAATCGGAGCCGGGGAGCATCGACGTCGACTTACCCGACACCGCCGGTGAGAAGATGATGAGGATCAACGTCAGCCCGAGCCCGCCGTAGATGCTCCACAGCGCACCGCGGGTGTTGAATCGCTTCCAGTACAGCGAGAACAGGATTGTCGGCAGGTTGGCTGCCGCCGCGATTGCGAACGCGAGGGCCACGAGGAAGGCGACGTTCTGACCGTTGGCGAGGATGCCGAGCACGATGCCGAGCACACCGAGAGTCACCGCGGCCATCCGTGATACGCGCACCTGGTCGGCCTCACTTGCCTTGCCGCGCTTGATGACACTGCCGTAGATGTCGTGCGCGAAGGACGCCGACGCGGTGATGGTCAATCCCGCGACGACGGCGAGGATCGTCGCGAACGCGACCGCGGAGATCACTCCGAGCAGGATGACGCCACCGAGTTCGAAGGCCAGTAGCGGTGCTGCGGCGTTCTCCTTGCCTGCTGCGGCCATGATGCGGTCCGGACCGACAATCGCAGCAGCGCCGTAACCGAGCACGAGCGTGAAGAGGTAGAACGCGCCGATCAGAGCAATTGCCCAGACGACGGAGCGTCGAGCCTCCTTGGCGGTGGGGACCGTGTAGAAGCGCATCAACACATGCGGGAGCCCCGCGGTGCCGAGCACGAGTGCAACAGCCAACGAGATGAAGTTGATCTTTGATTCCACCGAGCCGCCGTATTTGGCTCCGGGCGCGAGCACGTCATGCGAGGCGATCTTCTCACTCGACGACCCCGAAATGGCATGCTGCGCAGAGCCGAGGATCTCCGAGAAGTTCATCCCGAACTTGCCGAGCACCATGAGGGTCATGATGGCCGCGCCCGCAATCAGCAGGACGGCCTTGATGATCTGCACCCACGTGGTTCCCTTCATTCCGCCGACGAGCACGTAGACGATCATCAGTGCGCCGACCACGGCGATCACGATCGACTGGCCGGTGCGCGATTCGACGTCGAGGAGGAGGGCAACGAGACCTCCGGCGCCCGCCATCTGCGCCAGCAGATAGAACAGGGAGACGACCAGCGTCGAGATCGCGGCGGCGAGACGGACGGGGCGTTGCCTCAATCGGAAGCTGAGCACATCTGCCATGGTGAACTTCCCTGTGTTGCGCAGTAATTCGGCAACGAGGAGAAGCGCGACCAGCCATGCGACGAGGAATCCAATGGAGTACAGGAAGCCGTCGTAACCGTAGACGGCGATGGCACCCGCGATGCCGAGGAAGCTCGCCGCAGAGAGGTAGTCACCCGCGATCGCAATTCCGTTCTGCGGGCCGGAGAATGCTCGGCCACCGGTGAAATAATCTGCGGCAGTCGAGTTGTTTCGGCTCGCGCGGATCACCACGAACATGGTGATCGCCACGAACGCGGCGAAGATCGCGATGTTGGCGACGGGGTTCCCGACCGTTCCGGCGGCGAGATGCACTGTGGCTGAGGAGTTCATCGAGTCGCCCCCTCATCGGTGCCCTGTGTGGCGTTGGAGCTCTGTGTGGCATCGGCGCCCTGGCCGGTGGCCGCGCACTCCGTGTCCATTTCCTCGCGGAGAGCGGCCGCCCTGGGGTCGAGCTCACGATTGGCAAACCGCACGTAGGCCCCGGTGATGACGAAGGTCGAGACGAACTGCAGCAGACCCAGAATCAGCCCGACGTTGATGTTGCCCCAGACCGGCGTGGCCATGAAGTCGTGCGCGAAGGCGCCGAGGGCCACGTAGAGGCCGTACCAGATGAGAAAGAACGCAGTCATCGGAAAGACGAACCGGCGCAACGTCGTACGAAGATCCTGAAACTGGTCACTGCGCTGCATGTCGATGAACTGTTGTCCCGTCGGCGCGGAATGCGCTTCGGGTACGTGCTCTGTGGTTGACACCGTGCCTCCGAAAGAACTCGTGTGATGTGGATACCCGTCAACTCTCGAAGAGACGGAGATCACTCACAAGAGGTGTCGCAGGTCACACGATGAAGCCCGCGAATCGTGCGCCGAGCGGTCGTTGCGCGCCGACGAACGGTTGGCCTCTGGGCGTCATCACATGCTCGTACAACCTTGTCGCTGCGGCGTCATGGCTCCTCTGGCACCCGTTCGACGCTCAGGCCGAGCCGTTCCGGCACATGCATCCGCGCGAAGATCTGCGACACATCGGCGACCCTGTGGCGTTGGGTCATCGCGCTCACGCAGATCATGGTCACGAAGGCGAGTGGAACGGTGACAGCGGCTGGGTAGCCGATGATCGCCGACGGCCAGCCGTTGCCGACCTCGTCGTCCACGACGTCCGCGATCGCCAGTGACGTCGCGATACCCGACGACAGCCCGCCAACGGCAAGGCCGGCGATGGCGCCCGCGGGCGTCAACCCGCGCCACCAGATTCCGAGTACGAGAAGCGGACACAGCGTCGACGCGGCGATGGCGAAGACGAACCCGACTGTCCGCGACAGTTCGAGATCTGACGCGGCGAACGAGATGACGATCGCGAGTGCACCACCGATCGCGGCTGCCAGTCGAAAGTCGCGGACCCGACCCGGCAGCACGTCGGTCGACAGGGCCCCTGCAACGCTGATGAGCAGACCGGACGACGTAGCGAGGAACGCCGCGATGGCGCCCGCCGCGACCAGCGCGGCGAACAGTTCGCCGAGAATGCCTCCGACCGCTGCGCTCGGGAGCAACAGCACCGCGGCGTCGGCGGTTCCGGTGATGAGGAGTTGGGGGACGTACACCCGGGCAAGCACGCCGAGGAGCAGGGGGAAGAGGTAGAACACGGCGAGCAGGACGATGACGGTCACCGCGGTTCGACGCGCCGAGCGTCCATCCGGATTGGTGTAGAAGCGCACCAGCACGTGCGGCAGCCCCATCACTCCGAGGAATGTCGCGACGATCAGCGAGAAGACGGCGAAAAGTGCGTGCGGGCCACCGAATCCGCCGCCGGACGCGAGCCATCTCTGGCCTGTCGACGGTGCGCCCGCCACAACGGGCGTCGCTGCTCCCGCGCGCAGGTGGATCGTGCTCCCCGCCGCAACGGTGTGTTCACCCGCCGACGCGAACGGTGCGTCGTTGACGGGCTGGCCGTCGATGACGCCTGTCACCTCAACACCGTCGGTTTCCGGTACTGCCACAACCACATCCGTGGTGACGTCGACCGTCGTCGCTTCGGACACTCGAGGGGGTGCGGGTTCGCCCAGTGCGGGCCGATCGGCGAAGAACACCACGAGAAGCGCAATCGTCGGAATTCCGATGGCCGTCAGCTTGAGCCAGTACTGAAACGCCTGGACGAAGGTGATCGACCGCATGCCGCCGCCCACCACGTTCACGACGACGATCGCTCCGACGAGAACCACCCCCACCCACACGGGTGCGCCGAGCAGGATGTTCAAAGTCAGTCCCGCGCCTTGGAGCTGGGGAATCAGATACATCAGGCAGACCACGACGACGACAACCATCGCGGTCTGGCGTGCCGCTCGCGAACCGAGTCTGAACTCCGCGAAATCGGGCACCGTGTACGCACCGGATCGGCGCAGCGGTGCCGCAACGAACATCAACAGGCCGAGGTATCCCGCGGTGAAGCCGACCGGGTACCACAGCGCATCGGCGCCGTACTTGGCGACCAACCCCGCCGCTCCGAGAAACGATGCCGCAGAAAGGTATTCGCCTGAGATCGCCGTTGCGTTGCGCCGCGAACTGACCGCGCGCGAGGCGACAAGGAAGTCGGAGGTCGTGCGCGACCTCCTGCCACCGTAGACGCCGACCGCCACCGTCGCGAGCGCAGCGAGGAGCAGCGCCGCCGCGGTGACGATGCGAATGCCGTAGTCGGTCATGGGCTCTGGCCATCCTCGACGCCCGCGTCGGTCACATTCTCGACGCCAGCGTCGGTCACATCTTCGACGCCCGCGTCGGTGTCCTCCTCGATGAGTCCGAGGAAGTCGTCCTCAGCCTGCTCGGCGATCCGCACGTACACCCGGCCGACCAGGTAGAGCAGGGGATAGATCAGCACGCCGAGAACCAGCCAGTTCAGCCGGATGCCGGCAATCGTAGCCTCGCCCAATGTGGGAAACACGGTGCCCAGCAACGGAATGGAGGCAATCAGCAGAGCCGTCGTGACGCCGAGCCGAAGCGCCAGACCGAGCTGGGCGCGCATCAGGCCCCGCACCAAAGCGTCGCCGACCTCGGTCTGCTCTCGCACCTCGACGCGCGTGCGGACTCGCCGTGCACCCCGTCTCTGTGCGAGTACCACGCGCTCACGGCGAGGAGTCGACGGCTCGCTCATGTGTCGTCGCCGGACGGCGTCCGGTAGGCGCGCAGTGGATCGTGGACGAGGCGCTCCTTCAACTCCCGGGATTGACGTCGACTCACCGGCAGTTCCACCGCGGGCGACGTGCCGTTTGCCCGTACACAGACGAGGGTCTGGGACCCGCTGGTGCGCATTCCGCTGACCATCGGCAGATACACCAGGTACGAACGGTGCACGCGGCTGAATCCGTGCTCCCGCCAACGGGATTCGAGCGTAGAAAGCGGTATGCGCACCAGGTGCGCGCCCGAGTCCGAATGCAGCCGGGCGTAGTCGCCGACGGCCTCGACCCAGGAGATCGAATCACGCCTCACCAACGACGTCACCCCAGACAGCTCCACGGGGATCACATCGTCGCCGACGTCCTGACGTGAATCTCCACCGGCCGCAGACCGGGCGGCAACCGCACGTTCGACGGCCTGCCCGAGCCGATCCTCGCGCAGCGGCTTCAACAGATAGTCGACGGCGCCGACGTCGAACGCATCCACCGCACGATCCTCGTGTGCGGTGACGAACACGATCGACGGCGGATCGGAGTAGTTGCCGAGCACACGGGCCAGTTCGATTCCGGAGAGCCCAGGCATATTGATGTCGAGAAAGATCGCCTCCACCGAGTTCTCGGCGAGTTCGCGAAGGGCGGCGGTGGCGTCACCCGCGCGGATCACCTCGCCGACGTCGGATCGCCGTTCGAGCAGGTACACCAGCTCGTCGAGCGCCGGAGGTTCGTCGTCGACGGCAAGAACGGTCAGGGTCATCGCGGGTTCGCCTCCTGCGTCGGCGTTGCTGGGTGCGTCGGCGCTGCTGGGTGCGTAGGCGACTGCTCCACACGCACACCTGCGCGAAACTTCGGCACCCGCATGGTGACCTTCGTGCCGGCACCCACACCTGTCTCGACCACTAGACCGTAGTTGTTGCCGAACGCGGCCCGCAGGCGATGGTCGACGTTGGTCAGCCCCACCCGTGCGCCCGACGTCTCCTCCGTGGGTTCGGTCGACGTCGCGTCGAGTGCGTCGATGTCTCCGGAGCGCAGCAACTCCGGGTCCATCCCCACACCGTCGTCCTCGACGGCGATGACGCAGTCGGTGCCCTCGTCGCGCGCGGTGATCGAGATCGTTCCGCCGCCCCGCGCCGCGACGCCGTGCCGCACCGCGTTCTCCACCAGTGGTTGGAGGGCGAGGAAGGGAAGCACCACTCCGAGCACCTCCGGGGCGACCTGCAGCCGCACGTCGAGCGCTGAGCCGAATCGGGCACGCTCGAGCGTGAGATAGCGGTCGATGTTGCGCAGTTCGTCGGCCAGCACCGTGTACTCGCCCGCGGCGCGGAAGGAATAGCGGGTGAAGTCGGCGAAGTCGAGGATGAGCTCGCGTGCGCGGTCCGGATCGGTGCGTACGAACGACGCGATGGTGCTCAACGCGTTGTAGATGAAATGCGGACTGATCTGTGCGCGTAGAGCGAGAACCTCGGCGCGGTCGAGACGAGCTCGGGACGCGTCGAGGTCGGCCAGTTCGAGCTGGCTGGACGCGTAGCGCGCGACCTCCGAGATCGCGCTCAGCATGCCCGGGCCCGGCAGCCGGACAGAGGCGACGACGAGTACACCGACCGCGACGTCGTCCACCACGAGCGGCTGGGCGATGAGAGCGCGTATCCGCGCGTCGACTCCGACAGGATCGCGGAGCAACACGTGTCGCAGTTCTTCACCCGCGGTCGCGGCGATGTCGTCGGCCCGGCCCAGCAGTCGTTCGTCCCACGTATGTGGCTCGTCGTGGGCCAGCCGTGTGCCGTCCGCGTCGTACAGGGCAATCGCATCGGTGGCGGTGAGGGTTCGCAGCGGGGCGAGCGCCTGCTGTGCCGATTCGGTTGTCAGACCCCGCCGCAACGGACGAGCGGCCCTCGACGCTGTGTTCAGCGTGGAGTGCACGGCGCGTTCGGTGGGTGTCGCCACGACGCGGCGCGTTCGGAGCAGCACCGCGATCATCGCGACGGCGGCAATGATGAGCACCGCGATCAGTACGGCCACACCGTCGGACATCAGACGTCGGCCTCAACGTCGGCGTCGGTGGGGGCAGCACTTGTCATGCGACCATTCTTGCGAGCACGCGAGCGATGTGTGGCCGAAACGGGCGTCTGTGTCGAGGGAGTACGTCGGACTTCGTGGCAAGGCGAGTGATCCGAGAGTCAACCAGGCGCGAGAGGAGTCGCGATGACACCGCTGTGGGACCAGCACGCGTGTCTGCCGCTGCAACCCGACGCCGACGTCGGCTACCTGACCAGGTTCTCGCGGCCGGGCCCGACGTATGTCTCGGTGAACGTCGGCTACGCGCCGCAGACCCATGCCGACTCGACAAACCTGTTGGCGCACTTTCGTTCTGCCATCTCGCGCCGCAGTGACCTGACGGTTGTCGCATCGCTCGACGAGATCGACGCCGCAGGTGAACGCGGGCAGATCGCCGTCGGCTTCGATCTCGACAACGTCCACCGCTTCGTCGAACTCGGCGTGCGCACCATGCTGCCCACCTACAACCACGCCAACGCCGCGGGTTGCGGTTGTCTGGACGCCACGGACACCGGACTCACCGCGTGGGGGCGGCGACTGGTGGCCGAAATGAACTCTGCCGGAATGGTTCCCGACGGTTCGCACTGCAGTGTCCGTACCGGCCTCGACCTGTGCGAGGTGTCGACCAAGCCGGTGATCTACAGCCACTCGTGCATGCGCGCGGTCTGGGACCATCCGCGCAACATCACCGACGATCAGGCACGCGAATGTGCCCGCACCGGTGGTGTCGTCGGTATCACCGGCGTCGGAATCTTCCTCGGCCCCAATACGCCGACCCTCGAAGCGATGACCCGACACCTCGAGTACGCCGTCGACCTCGTCGGCATCGACCACGTCGGTGTCAGCACCGACCATTCATTCGACGCCGCCGACTTCCTCGCGGAGATCCGCGACCACCCCGACTCCTTCGACGACTCGTACACCCGTTGGGGCCCGATCCAGTGGATGGCTCCCGAGGTGTTCATCACCCTGGGGGCGCATCTCTCGCGGCGGGGCTGGGGCGACTCCGACATCGCAGCAGTGCTCGGCGGCAACTTTCGACGGGTGGCGGCGGCAAGCTGGTGAGCCGCCGAGCGCCCGAGACCGTCGACTGGGCGCTCCAAACCGTCGACTGGGCGCTCCAAACCGTCGACCGTGCGCCGCCGCAGCCTCCCGACCGATCGCTCGGTCTTGACCTTCCCTTGCGGATGTGTAAATCTCCTTGCAGGAGCACTCAGATACACATCCGCACGTGGACGATGCCGATTGTGGCAGGCGCACAACTGATTTCGTAGTGGACAGCGCACAGATGGCAGTGCGCAGTCGGCGCCGGCCAAACGATGCCACGGAATCGACACACAGGAGAGGGGCCACAGTGGCCACAGGAATGTCGTCAACATCCGATCAGACTTTCGAGGGGCGCACCGCCGTCATCTCAGGCGGTAGCCGCGGTATCGGTCTTGCGATCGCGACCGCACTCGGAGCACGAGGGGCCAACATCGTGCTGCTGGCCAAGACCGACGCGCCGCACCCGAAGCTCCCCGGCACCATCCACACCGCCGTCGAGGAGATCGAGGCGGCAGGTGGCAAGGCGACGGGCGTCGTCGGCGATTTGCGCAATGAAGACGACGTCGCGCGTGCCGTGCAGACGGCGGTCGACACCTACGGCGGCGTCGATATCTGCATCAACAACGCCAGCGTCCTGAACCTCACGGCAACCGAAGAACTGCCGATCTCACGCTTCGACCTCATGCAGCAGGTCAACGTCCGTGGGACATTCCTGCTCACCCAGAAATGCCTTCCCTACCTGAGGAAGTCGCCGAGCGCGCACGTGCTCACGCTGTCGCCCCCGCTCAACATGAGCACCGAGTGGCTCGGCAAGCACCCGGGCTACATGCTGGCCAAGTACGGAATGACGCTTGCGGCAATGGGTTTCGCCGCCGAGTATGCCGACTCCGCCGTCGCGAGCAACTGCCTGTGGCCGGAGTCGACGATCGCGACCGCCGCGGTCCGCAACCTGCTCGGTGGTGACGAGGCCGTCGCGCACTCCCGATCGCCACAGATCATGGCCGACGCCGCTGTCGCCGTGCTCTCCAAGGACCCCTCGCAGACGGGGCGGTGCTACCTCGACGTCGAGGTGCTGGCCGAGGACGGCGTCACCGACTTCTCGATCTACGGCGGACAGGAGCCGATCGAGTACGACATCTTCGTCGACCCGCGGTAGCCACCCCCGCGCGCCAATCAGTATGTCGCCCACTCGCCCTGCGCGTAGCGCAGAATGCGCGGGTCCATCAGCGTCGACGGCGGCATGTCGAGTGGTTGCCGGTCGAGCGGAAAGACAGCGGCCGCCGACAGCTCGGATTCGCTGAGGAAGCGCATCGGCCCCGGTGCGCGCAGGTGAAGCTCCGGTGGTGCGCCCTGGTCGGCGAGAAAGAATCCCCAGTCGCCGAACGACGGGACGTCGACGTGGTACGGCGTTATGGCCAGCCCGGCAGAACGCAGCGTCGACCCGATGCACCAGTACGATTTCGGAGCGAAATACGGCGAGCCTGACTGCACGACGACCCGACCTCCCGGTGCGGAATGAGCCTTCGCGAGTGAGTAGAACTCCGTCGAATACAGCTTGGCCGTTGCTGATTCGTCCGCGTCGGGCATGTCGACGATGATCACGTCGTACTGCTCGTGCTGCTGCCGCAACCACGTGAAGGCGTCTGCGGTGACGACGCGTGCACGTGGATCGTTCATGGAGTTCCGGTTCAACCCGAGCAGTCGAGGATCGGTGCGTGCGAGCTGGATCATCGCGGGATCGAGTTCGACGAGGGTCGGCCGAACACCGGGGTAGCGCAACACTTCTCGTAGGGCGAGTCCGTCGCCACCACCGAGCACGAGCACCGACGCCGGAGTCGACCCGCCGTCGCTGCTGCGGGCCACCGCGTCGGCCATCGCTGGATGGACGAGTGCTTCGTGATAACGGTATTCATCGCTCGATGCGAATTGCAGGTCGCCGTTCAGATACAGCCGCGTATCGCGGCCCCCCGAGCCGATACGTCGCTCTGTGATCACGATGTCCTGATATTGCGTGCGTTCGGCGGCGACGATCGGGTCCCGATACAGAGCTTGACGCGCGGTGACCTCGAAACGGTCGGCGTAGAGCAGCGCGGCCACCAACACGGCGATCACCGCGATGGCGGCCGCGCTCAGCACTGCGAACCCGGTGCGCGTCAGCGACTTTCGGAACATCACGAAGACCAGGAAACAGCCGGCGATGGCGTTGACGAGGCCGACGACGATTGCGCCGCGCAACTGTCCGAACACGGGTAGCAGGACGAACGGAAAGCACAGACCGCCGATGAGTGCTCCGATGTAGTCGGCGGCGAACAGGTCGGCGACCGCAGAACCCGCCTCCTGCTTGCGAATACGTTGTAGCAGCACCATCAGCAACGGAATCTCCGCGCCGATGAGCAGACCCAACACGAAAGCGACCACCACGAGGGCCTGGGTATACAACGACAGATATGCGAACGCCGCGTACAGCGCCAGCACCGACAACCCGCCGAGCAGTGCGAGCGCGAGCTCGATGGCTGCGAAAGCCGTGACCGCGTGGCGCTGTAGCGGTTTGGCTGCCAGCGAGCCGATGCCCATCGCGAACACCATGACCGCCAAGACGATCGACGCCTGTGTTGCTGTGTTGCCGATCAGATACGAGCCGAGTGACACCAGCGCCAACTCGTACACGAGCCCGCATGCCGCGCAGACGAATACGACGGCGAGCAATCCGACACGGGCGAACCGTGATCGGGGAGCGGTGTGTTCGGCCAGCAGTGTCACAGTATGGCAGCGGCGATGATCACTGCGATGCCGACGTGCGAGATGCCGTGGACCCACACCGCGGGATGGCTTTCTGCCCCGATGACGATCTCACCGAGCTTGCCCGGGGTGAACAGGTCGATGACGAAGAACGTCGCGCACATCACCGCCAGACCGATCAGCGTGTAGATGACGGTGTATGTCAACCCGACTGCGAGGCGTCCCTCGCTCGCTGCAATCGCAGCGGTGACGATGATCGCGACGGCAATCAGATTGGAGCCGACGAGGATTCCCGCATTGCGGTTGCGGTCGATCCACAGCTGATGACGCAGGTTGCCGGGCGTCAACGCGTCGATGACCGCGAAAGAGATCAGCATCAGCAAGACCCCGACACCCGCGTAGGCGGCGGCGTAGTAGGTGTTGGTGAGAATCGCGTCGGCCGAGATCATGTGTGTACTCCCGTGTCTGATGCTTGCTCTGGTCGGACTTCCGTGTGCTGGCACAAACTGCGCCCCGATGTCTTACTTTCCGGTTCCAATGCCACCACCGCGGTTGGAGCTTCCCGACCCGGAGAAGTCGGGCGTCGGGACCCAATAGCCGCCGACGTAGCTGTGATAGTGGTTGTAGCCCGACCGGTAGTCGCGGCTGACCATCACCTTGGTTTTGTCTGCGGCATAAGGGAAAAGGCCGATCAGGTAGCCCGGGTACTGCAGAAACTGCGTACCTGCGACGTTGCCCGCCCCGGCAGTGTCGCCCGCGCGCTGGTCGGTGGGATTCTGGGCCGACGCGAGTTGGGCTGACACAGTCGACGGGTCACCGTCGGCGATGTATGCGTCGACGTCGGACTCGTCGAGCGAACTGTCGCGCTGATAGTGCGACGTCACGTACGCCCGGGCGTCCCCGCCGCCCGATCCGCGAAATGCGCTGACCGCGCACGAGCCGAGCGCGATCAACGCGACGATCACGATGAGCGCGATGATCGTGTTACGGATGCGCCGCAGCCTCCGGGTCGGATCAGCCTGCCCCTGTCCCTTCCCCTGCGGCCCGCCTGACCAGCCGGGTCCTTGCGGGCCACCCGGGGCGCCAGGCCATTGCCCTCCCGGGTCGTCGCCTCCCGGCGGATAGGTCATGACCGGACCGCCAGGGCGTCACGGTCGATCCGGCTCGACGTGACCACCACCTCGCCCGCCTGCGGATAGGTGTGCCAGGTGCGCCAGACGAGCGCGGCGTCGTCGATGTCGGCGGTCACCGCCGTCACCGCGAGCTCGTTGCCGGGGAATCGCCCGAGGAGTGCGGGCAACCCGGCGCGCGCATGTCCTTCGACCTCGGATTCGATCTGTTGGAGCAGGTCGGCCATCGCCGCGGAACTGCACTCGATGACTCGCGACGAGAACACGTAGCCGTCGGCCTGAAAGCTGTCCGGCAGTGCGGTGGTGATGTCTGGCAGGCAGGCGACCGTCTCGCACAGTTCGTGCGCGTCGTCAGTGATGACGATCTGGTGGCTGGCACCGAGGAGTCGGATGGAGATCGTCAACGCCCCGATCGTGTGATCTGCCGCTGCGAGCGGCTCACGCTGCGCGGCGGTCAGCGAGAATCCGAGCTGACCCGCCCGGGTGTCGGAGAACGCGACGTCGAGGTCGGTGAACGGACTCACCGCTGCTCCGGGCCCGGATTCGACGGGTAGATCCGGTACTCCGAACGATCGAGCACCTGGCCGCGCGCGCATTCCCACCCGCTGCCGTAATCCTCGAAGGACAGCCTGTCGCCACCCGCTTCATAGTCGTGATAGCGCATCCGGCCGACCTGCGCCAGACCTGTCGTACCGAACGACGTGAACTGTGCTGAACCCGCTTCGTCGTTCGTATACCGCCGACCTTCGAGATCGACGTAAGCCGGTCCGGGGGTCACGGTCACGCCGCTGAGCTCCTGCCAGAGGACCACTTCGAGATCCGGATCGTCCTCCACCGAGATCCAGGCCTTCCGGCCCAGACCGGTGTCGAGGAAGTTCTCGGCCCACGAGAAGCCGTCCTGTGAGAGCTTGAGCGCGCCCCGGACCGCGAACGTCTCTCCGCGGATCTCGACGAGGTCGCCGGGTTTGAGCTGGCGAGGATCGCCGCGCACGGCGTCGTCGTCTGCGGTCGAGAAGGGATCACGCGGCTGGTACGTGCGCGAATACAGCGCGTCCCGCTCGGCTTGCTCGCGCTTTCGTTTGCTCAAGACGTTGAACACGAGCACGACGACGATGATCGCCAGCAGAGCGATGACGATGATCAGCAGGAATTCCATTGGTCAGAGGATAGTGCGTCGGGCCGGACATTCGGGGCACCCAGTGTCGGTACCGCGAATGACATCCAGCCCGACGCACCGTCGCTACCGAACCCGTGTCCTACTGAACCCGGTTCTGCTGAACACCGGTCCTACTTGACGTTGGTGTCGATGAACTGGGTCGAGTACAGCTCGTTCGCGGGGATCTGCGCGGGCAGATCAGATCCGGAGTTGTTGAGCACCGGGATCAACTGATTGATCGACTCCTGCGCCTTCGCCATGTCGATGCCGCCCCACACGCCCGCGGCGTCCGGGCCGATGACGCCCTTCTCCTTGAGGATCTTGGCCGAGTACGACGCCTCGCCCTCGCTGTAGGTGCTGAACGAGACGTCCTGCGAAACCCAATCGGTGATGGTCTTGTTGATCGCGTCGGGGGAGTTCACGTAACTCTTGCCGGTCTGCTGGATCATCGGGATCAGCTTCTGCAGGCAGGGAGTCAGCTTCTCCATCTTGTCGGGCCGCACACTCACATTCGACGCGTAGACGTCGTAACCGGCGTCGCGGACCATCGCGTAGGCGACGGGCTTGTCCCACGACGGGGTCTCGTGCTCGTAGGTGTACGGCTCGGAGTTCACGAAGCCCTGCTGCGCGATCGACGGGTCGCCGACGAATCGCGCTGGCGCGCCGTCGTATCCGGTGTCGAGCTGGCTCTGCTTCAGTAGCCCCTTGGCAACCAGCCATTGCGGGAACACCTGCTCCTTCGACACGACGACGGTGGCGTCGGACTTGCCGATATCGGCGATGGTGCGCCAGTCGGGGTGCTTTTCCGGGTCCCACATCAGGATCGACGGGTTGTACTGCAGTAGTGGCGTCAGTGCTACGACCCGCTGCTTCGAGGCAGCTGAGACGAGCTGGTCGCCGTGGACGAGTCCGAGGTCGATGCTGTCGTCGGCGTGCATCACCGAGGGCACCGACTGGAATCCGATCGCGGGACCGCCCGCCCGCAGGGTGATGTCGACGCCGGTGTCCTTGCCGTCGTAGGCGAGCGGGCCGGTGGCCGACTTCTGATTCGCGTCGACGGTGTATCCGGGGCCCATCAGCCCGATCACGCCGGCCATATCCGACTGCGGCTGCCACTGGAGTTGCACCACAACGTTTTTCGGGCAGACGGACGCGAGGTTGTATTCGGCCGGTGCGGACGGCAGCGACTGCGCCGAGCTAGACGACGTCGACGACGAGTCGGTGCACCCGGCGAGTGCGGCGACACACGCGGAGGCGGTTGCCGCTACGACGGCTGCGCGTACTGACAGTCTGCGACGTCGCGAGGCGACGTGGGACGGCGAAGCTTTGGACACGGTGGAACTCCTCTTGCGGAAGGGTGAACGAGACCGACGACGCCGGCCCCTGGAGTGGATTACATGTAAATGTAGGGGTTGCCCGCGGATCGCGCGAGTCCGGTGCATGTAGCGCGGATGGACGGTTCTGACACCGTAAAACCACTTCTGACATGCGCTTTGATGGTGCCTCACCTGCGTGTACAGGGTTCGAGCCCGCGGTTCTGTCACATACTGTTTACGTCACGACACGCGAGCGCAATGCATGTAACCAACAATCAGAAAGCGAAGTAAGTCCGACTCTTACATGTAGGCGCTCTCATGTGCCGTGGCTCTGATGGATGTACCCATGAACCTGATCGACACCGTCAACGACACTGACGCGAGGCATCTCACGAAGGGTGTGATGATCTCGGCGTCGGGAGTATCCAAGCAGTTCGACTCCGGCACAATCGCTCTCGCCGACGTCGACCTCGACATCGCCCGTGGCGACTTCGTCGCGATCGTCGGCCCCTCCGGCTGTGGCAAATCGACGCTCCTGCGCATGGCTGCGGGATTGGAGGCGCCGACAACCGGTAGCGTCGCGCTGGCCACCGATTCGGTCGGCGTGATCTTCCAGGAACCCACATTGCTGCCGTGGCGTTCTGTGCAGGCCAACGTCGAACTATGTGCCGAGATCGCGGGTGAGTCACGCTCGGAGCGGCGGGAACGTGCCGCCGCGGCCATCGACGCCGTGGGCCTGGCCGGCTTCGAGAAGCAGCTTCCGCGCACGCTGTCGGGCGGCATGAAGATGCGAGTCTCGTTGGCGCGCATGCTCACCAAAGAACCTGAGGTGATGTTGCTCGACGAGCCGTTCGGTGCGCTCGACGAGATGACTCGCCTCGACATGCAGGCAGAACTGTTGCGGCTGTACGGCGATCGCGGATTCACCGCGCTGTTCATCACCCATTCGATGCCCGAGGCGGTGTTCCTCGCCAACCGGGTGATCGTGATGTCGGCCCGACCGGGCCGAATCGCCGCGGACATCCGCATCGACCTTCCTTATCCCCGTCAACCCGACGTGCGCTTCGACCCGGCTTTCACGTCGTACGTCGCCGCGATCTCCGAAACACTCCGAGGTGCCTGATGACCATCACATCGACTGCAATGACACAAGATTCGACGGCGGGCCCCGCTGTCACCACAGCGTCGCCTGCCCCCTCGGCCTCGGGAACCGCGCCAGGCGGTAAGACGACATCGTCGACGAGAGCGCGGCTGCGCACAGCGGTGCGCATGGTCGCACCGCCCGCGGTGTCTCTCGCTGCGGCGATCGGGCTCTGGTACCTGGTCAGCATGGTGATCCTCTCTCCGCAGCGGCGCTTCCTCCTTCCGCCGCCGCACGAGGTGTTGACCAACTCGTTGCTCGACAAGGCTCACGTCAACCCAATGCTGGAGGCGCTCTGGGTCACCGCGAAGGTGAGCCTCGTCGGGTTCCTCTTCGCCGCTGTCATCGGCATCGCGATCGGTGTGCTGATGAGCCGCGGCTCCCTGATGGAGCGCGCCATCTACCCGTGGGCCGTTGTGCTGCAGGTCATTCCGGTACTCGCGATCGTCCCGCTGATCGGTCTGTGGTTCGGGTACGGCATGGTGGCGCGCACCATCGTGTGTGTCATCATCGCGATCTTCCCGATCATCGCCAACACCCACTTCGGGCTCACCTCCGTCGACCGCGGCATGCACGAGCTGTTCACGCTGTCGAAGGCCTCGCGCACCCAGCGATTGGTGAAACTCGAGTTCCCCGCGGCACTTCCGGCGATGATGACCGGATTCCGCACGGCGTCGGGGCTCGTGGTGGTCGGCGCGATCATCGGCGACATGTTCTTCGCGAAGGGCGAACCGGGCATCGGGACTCTGCTCGACGTCTACCGCGCGCGACTGCAATCCGACGATCTCATCGCGGCCATCGTGCTCGCGTCGTTGTTCGGCATCGCCGTCTTCGCGGTGTTCAGCATGCTCAACGCCGCCGTCGCACGCCGCCGCTAGCCGCCGACTCTCACAAGGAACTCCTCACATGTTCACCGTTCCCATCATCGACATCTCGCCCTACGCCGACCCGCAGAGCACGCCAGAACAACGAGCACAGGTGGCGCGTCAACTCGACGAAGCCTCTGCCACAGTCGGATTCATGCAAATCGTTGGACACGGAATCTCCCAGAGCGTCGTCGACGGTCTGACCGAAGCCCTCGACGCGTTCTATGCACTCCCGCTCGACGTGAAGAAGAACTACACGCGGCCGGGTGCCAACCGTGGCTACAGTCCGCCCAAGAGCGAGTCGCTGAGCATGAGTCTTGGTGTGGCAGCGGCGAATCAGATGAACGACTTCTATGAGGCGTTCACCGTCGGCTCGGAGCAATCCTGGTATGCGGCAACGGATCTTCCCGAGTCCAGCTATCCCGACAACACCTGGCCCGACGACGCGGTGACGAGCTTCCGGCCGGCCGTCGAAGAATGGTTTTCCCAGGCGCGAGGCGTGTCACGAATCCTGTTGCGTGCCTTCACCGAAGCGCTGGGCCTTCCGGACGGCTACTTCGACGCGCTCACCGATCACTCGATCGACGCGCTGAAGATGAACAACTACACGCTGCCCGAAGGCGAGATCGAACTCGCGGGCGAGTTGACCGGAATGGGCGCACACACCGACTTCGGCATCCTCACCGTCCTGTGGGCCGACCGTGTGCCGGGATTGCAGGTCCTCGATCGCGACGGCATCTGGCACGACGTACAGCCCGAGCCCGGTGCTCTCATCGTGAACCTCGGCGACGCCATGGCCCGCTGGACAAATGATCGCTGGTTGTCGACCATCCATCGGGTCGACCCGCCCGTCGTCGACGGAAGGATCATCCGACGACGTTCCGCGGCCTTCTTCTTCGACGGCAACTTCGACGCCGTCATCGAAACACTGCCCGGATGTGCGCGCACAGATCAGCCCGGGTACCCGCCGATCACCGTCGCCGACAACATCAACGCCAAATTGGCCGGAATGAAACAGGGGGTCGCGCCACAGGCCGCTGATCGGGAGGCGCAGCGGCTGACGTCGGCGCACACGGCGCGATAGGGCGTTACGCTCGATGACCGTGACGGTTGGAGGCGGTGAGGGCGCATTGCTGACGCAGTCGGTGGTGCGCCGACTCCGCGACGAGATCTTCGCCGGGCAGATGGCCCCCGGCACCCCGCTGAGCGTGCCGGGACTTGCCGCGCGTCTCGAAGTGTCGCGCAGCCCGGTCCGCGAGGCGGTGCAGCAACTCGTCGTCGAAGGACTCGCCGAGTACACACCGCGTGTCGGCGCCAAGGTCGCCGCGCTCGACGAGGCTAGTCTGCGCCACGTCTTCGAGGTTCGCGAGGTGCTCGACGGTCTCGCCGCCCGGCAAGCCGTCGAACGCGTGACCTACGCCGAGATCGACGACCTGTGGGAGCAGGTGCGCACCCAGGAGGCACTGCTCGCCGAGGCCGCTGATCACCACCGAGACTCCCAACTCGACCTCGACTTCCACACCGCGGTGCGGTCCCTGTCGGGCAACAAACCGCTGTGCGACGCGTTGTTCAAACTCGACACACAGTCGCACCTGTACCGCTCCGACATGTGGCAGCACGACGTCAACCGACGTCTCGCGGTGGCAGAGCATCATCGAATCGTCAGTGCGCTGGAAGCAGGCGACGCCGCGGGGGCGCAGATCGCGGCACAGGCACACGCCGCCGGAGTCTTGGTTCGGTTGCTCAGATCGTGACTGCGCACAGCGTGACGGGGACAGGCGCGGCGGGGACAGGCGCGACGGGGGCGCGCGAACTCACTGACCTGCCGCCGCAGCTGTGGGGCGAGTACCCGGACACGCTCGCCGACGTGATGCCCTGGATCGGGCGGTGCCTCGGCGTCGACTCCGTCGGTGGCGATCGGCCGACGGCGAGCGAGCGCAGTCGCCTCCCCGAACTCGACGCGGCGTCGGTGGTGCTGCTGCTCGTCGACGGCCTCGGCGAACGGCAGCTCGCCGCCCACGCACACCTCGCACCGACACTCACCGGACTGCAGGGCGCCGTGCTGCGGGCGGGCTTCCCGTCGACAACGGCGACGTCGATCACCAGCCTGATGCGCGGCGAACCGGCGGGTGAGCACGGGATCATCGGCTACAGCTTCGTGCCGGACGACGCGGCCCGCAGTCACGGTCCGGCCCGCACGCTGAACATGCTGCGCTGGACACTCGACAGCGCCGACGGCCCGTCGGCCTACGACGTCTATCCGCCGACCGCACTTACCCCGGGAGACGGCGACGGCGCGGTGGGCGCGCTCGAGCGGTCGGGGGTGCGCGTCTTTCAGGTGATGCCCGGCGAGTTCAAGGACACGGGCTTCACCTCCGTCGCCTCCGGTACCGCAGGCAGACATCTCCCCGCCAAGGCTCCGGCCGAGGTTCGAGCAGGCATCACCACCGCGCTGACCAGGACGCTGCCCCGCTCACACCGGCCGCGAGTCGTCTACGCATATCTCGCCGACCTCGACACCGCCGGTCACATCTACGGTCCGGGCTCCGACCCCTGGTGCGACGCACTGCGAACTGTCGATTCCCTTGTCGCCGGCATCCTCACCGACCTTCCGTCCGACGCCACCCTCGTCGTGACCGGCGACCACGGGATGCTGCGCGCGGGAAAGGCCATCGACCTCGACGCCGAGCCCGCGTTGTCGGCGGGCGTCGCACGGGTCGCGGGCGAGGCGCGGGTGCGCCACGTCTACGCGATCGACGGGGCCGTCGACGACGTCGCGGATGCCTGGCGCAATCTCCTCGGCGACGACGCGCACGTCGCGCCGCGCGAACAGGTTCTCGCCGAACACTGGTACGGACCCTGCACCGCCGATCGAACCGCTGCGCGCATCGGCGATCTCGTCGTCGTGGCAAAGGACCGTACGGTGCTCACCCGACCGGCCGCTGAGCCGGGGGAGTCGCGCATGCTCGGGCACCACGGTGGCTGGACTGCCGATGAACTGCTGGTGCCGCTGCTGATCGGCAACGATCCCGCGTAGACCGCTCCTCACCGTTGACCTTGCACTCACCGGGGTCGAGTGCTAAAACGGACGTTGGCACTCACGGATCGTGAGTGCTAGGTCGGGACGGTGAGATCGGTACCGAATGACACACCGGTCGTCCGTCGCGGGCACCGAGTCCGGCCATACAAACCTAGTGTCACCCCCTATCGGAGGATCACTTACCCATGGCCAAGCAAATCGCGTTCGATGAAGAGGCCCGTCGCGGCCTCGAGCGGGGTCTCAACACCCTCGCCGACGCAGTCAAGGTGACGTTGGGACCCAAGGGTCGCAACGTCGTTCTGGAGAAGAAGTGGGGCGCCCCCACGATCACCAACGATGGCGTGTCCATCGCCAAGGAGATCGAGCTCGAGGACCCCTACGAGAAGATCGGTGCCGAGCTCGTCAAGGAGGTCGCCAAGAAGACTGACGACGTCGCTGGCGACGGCACCACCACCGCAACCGTTCTGGCTCAGGCACTCGTGCGTGAGGGTCTGCGCAACGTTGCCGCAGGCGCCAACCCGATGGGCCTCAAGCGCGGCATCGAGCAGGCTGTCGACGCCGTCACCGAGTCGCTGCTGAAGAGCGCCAAGGAGGTCGAGACCAAGGAGCAGATCGCTGCGACCGCTGGTATCTCGGCAGGCGACCCCTCGATCGGCGAGCTCATCGCCGAGGCGATGGACAAGGTCGGCAAGGAAGGCGTCATCACCGTCGAGGAGTCCAACACCTTCGGACTCCAGCTCGAGCTCACCGAGGGTATGCGCTTCGACAAGGGCTACATCTCGGGCTACTTCGTGACCGACCCCGAGCGCCAGGAAGCCGTCCTCGACGACCCGTACATCTTGCTCGTCTCGGGCAAGGTCTCGACCGTCAAGGATCTGCTCCCGCTGCTGGAGAAGGTCATCCAGTCGGGCAAGCCGCTGCTGATCATCGCCGAGGACGTCGAGGGCGAAGCCCTCTCGACTCTGGTGGTCAACAAGATCCGCGGCACCTTCAAGTCTGTTGCCGTCAAGGCTCCCGGCTTCGGTGACCGCCGCAAGGCCATGCTCGCCGACATCGCCATCCTCACCGGTGGCGAGGTCATCAGCGAAGAGGTCGGCCTCTCGCTGGAGGGTGCCGGTCTCGAGCAGCTCGGCCAGGCTCGCAAGGTCGTCGTCACCAAGGACGAGACCACCATCGTCGACGGCGCGGGCGACGCAGACGCCATCGCCGGACGCGTGTCGCAGATCCGCACCGAGATCGAGAACAGCGACTCCGACTACGACCGTGAGAAGCTGCAGGAGCGCCTGGCCAAGCTGGCCGGTGGCGTTGCAGTCATCAAGGCGGGCGCGGCCACCGAGGTCGAGCTCAAGGAGCGCAAGCACCGCATCGAGGACGCCGTCCGCAACGCGAAGGCTGCCGTCGAAGAGGGCATCGTCGCCGGTGGCGGCGTGGCTCTGCTGCAGTCCGAGCCTGCCATCGACTCGCTGACCCTCGAGGGCGACGAGGCGACCGGTACCAACATCGTGCGCGTCGCGCTGTCGGCTCCGGCCAAGCAGATCGCCGTCAACGCAGGGCTCGAGCCCGGCGTCGTCGCCGACAAGATCCTCAACTCGCCGCTGGGCACCGGCCTCAACGCCGCCACCGGCACCTACGAGGATCTGCTCGCCGCAGGCATCAACGACCCGGTCAAGGTCACCCGCTCGGCCCTGCAGAACGCAGCGTCGATCGCGGCTCTGTTCCTCACCACCGAGGCCGTCGTCGCCGACAAGCCCGAGAAGAACCCGGCCCCGGCCATGCCAGGCGCCGACGAGATGGGCGGAATGGGATTCTGATCTCGTCTCCGACGAGGATGGGATTCTGATCCCGTCTACGACGGGGATGGGATTCTGATCCCGTCTACGACGGGGATGGGATTCTGATCCCACCCACCGCTGCATAGCGAACACACCGAAGGCCGGTCACCCGAAAGGGTGGCCGGCCTTCGGCGTTCCCGTCGACTGGGCGTTGTATCGCGTCGAGTGGGCGCCGCATGACTTAATTCGAGACGCCGCGGAATGATTCTGAGACTTATCGCGCGCCGGGCTGATTCACGCGGCTACCGTGAAGTAAGCGACCCACGTTTATTCGTGGCATGCTCGGATCGATATTTCGCGCGTCGCGGCGAAGTGTCTCGTCGGTGTTGTCAACAACGAACGGAAGTGGATTCCTGTGTGTACACGGGTGATGTGGCCAGAGGCCAACGGTTCTGTGATCGTCGGCCGCAACATGGATTTCCACCAGGATCTCCACACCAATCTCTGGAAGCTCCCGCGCGGCGTCGACCGTAATGATCGCGTCGAGGGAAAGCTGAAGTGGACCTCCAAGTACGGCAGTGTGATCGCCGGCGTCTACGACATCCTCTCGACCGACGGGGTCAACGAGAAAGGTCTGGCGGGTCACATCCTGTGGCTGGCCGAATCCGAGTACGGTGACCCCGACCCCGACCGCCCTCAGCTCGCGATGTCGGTGTGGCTGCAGTACTTCCTCGACAACTTCGCGTCGGTGGCAGAAGCCGTCCGGTGGGTAGAAGAAAACAACCCGCAGGTGATCCCCATGACGGACCCGACCGGCGGCAGCAAACCTGCGATCCACCTCGCGATCGATGACGCGACGGGCGATTCGGCCATCTTCGAGTACATCGACGGCAAGCTGGACGTCTATCACAGCGAGGACTACTGGGTGATGACGAATTCGCCCAGCTACGACCAACAACTCGAACTCGTGAAGAAGTATGAGGGTCTCGGCGGCGACCAACCCCTACCGGGTACATGCGCCGCCCCCGACCGTTTCGCTCGCGCCACCTACTACGTGCACAACCAACCAGAGCCGAAGTCACGCGTGCAGGCCACCGCCGCCATGGCGAGCATTATCCGAAATGCCGCGCAGCCGTACCGGATTCCCGAACCCGGCAAGCCAGATGCGTCGACGACGCTGTGGCAGGTCGTCATCGACCTGACCAACCCGCGCTACATCTTCGAGTCCGTGACATGCCCGAACGTCGTGTGGGTCGATTTGAAGGACCTCGACTTCACCGAGGGTTCCGGCGACGCCAAGTTGGATCTGGTCAAAGGTCTCACGGTCGAGAATGGGCTTTCGGGCAATGTGGCCCACAAGTTCGAAAAGCACAAGTTCCATATCGTTTCCATCGAGCAGGCAAAACTGATCGGCGAAGTAGCCGCCAAGGCAAAAGAAAGCTTGGACTCAACGAAGCCGATCGAGGATCGCATCAAGACGGTCCAGGAAAAGGTGGACGCAAAGCTCGCGGAATTCGTCGACGCGACGTGAGGCGGTGTGACCTGACACGGTCACACGTCCCCTACACATTCGGCGGTACCGTCGGCGCCGCGGAATGTGGCACCGACGCCTCGGCGTTGCACAGTGCATGAGTACTTTACCCATCGACGTCTGGTCGGATATCGCTTGCCCGTGGTGCTACATCGGCAAGCGGAACCTCGACGCCGCGCTCGCGCTCCTCGACGACTCCGACGACGTCGACCCCAACGTTGTTTCTGTCGACTTCCACAGCTACCTACTCGCTCCCGACACACCGCCGGAGACGGACGCTCCCGAGATCGATTTCCTGGTGCAGAGCAAGGGAATGCCTGCCGAGCAGGTCAGGCAGATGTTTGCCCACGTCACCCAGGTCGCCGCTGATGCCGGCCTGCACTACGACTTCGACATCGCGCGCCACGCCAACACCCGCAAGGCCCACGAACTGCTGCACTACGCCAAAAGTGTTGGCCGGCAGGCTGATATGGCCGAGCGTCTGTTCGCCGCACACTTCACCGAAGGAAAGCACATCGGCGGCATCGACGAACTCGCCGACCTTGCGGCCGAGATCGGTCTCGACCGAGACGACGTCGAAAAGGCTTTGCGCGCAGGGACGTACGCGGACGCCGTCGACGCCGACCTCGAGCAGGCGAGTGCATACGGAATCAGCGGTGTGCCGTTCTTTGTGATCGACGGTCGCTACGGCGTCTCGGGTGCTCAACCGCCCGAGGTGCTCGCGCAGGCCATCGGCCAGGTCCTCGCCGAACGCGCTGAAACCTAGAACTCGTTACATTGATTCACCAATGTAATCCGATCGAATCACTTTGGTGAAGTTTCGTATCTTCGGGTGACACGAGTCGGCGCACGGACTCAATACGGTGGGTGCACAACAACTCTCACCGAAGGGGTTCTATGTCTCTCAACAGGTTTCGACGTTTCGCATTGGTGATCGGGGTCGCCTCGGCGCTGGGTGCGCTGGGCGTACCAGGGGCGGCCGTCGCTGATACCTCGACCGGAAGCAGCGTCGACACGGGGTCGGCCGAGGACCTGCTGAAGGCGGTGCCGCCGGAGGTCATCGAACAACTCGGGCTCGGGAGCACGGGTGGCGGTTCGCCCAAGGTCCAGCAGTGCAATCAGTCGACGAAGTCGGGTGGGCAGGGCGTGACCGAGACCAAGCACATCATCGGCCGTACCGGTCCGACGTCGTTCACCCTCAACTACGACACCCGAATTCAGCCGGACAAGATCGACGTGTTCTACCAGGGCCGGCTGATTCGCAGCACCGGATATGTCGGCGACCGCATCAACAAGGGCGAGGGCAGCATCGTGGTCAACGTGCCGCCGGGTGTCGCCAACTACGTGACGGTCAAGGTCACCGGGCCGGAGAGCGGCACCGTCTGGGATTACACAGTCAATTGCCCGCGCTGAACCAACTCAGCGCTGCGGTCGAAGTGAGTTCTCGGCGGTCAACTGGCCGTCGGGTTGATCGACGAACTGTCCGTCGCAGTTTCCGGCTGCTGCACGCGAAACAGCTTGGAATACTGCGGGATTGACGGCCTCGGCCGTGTGCTCGGTGTAGCCGGTCGGTGCGACGAATGCGGGCAACGGCGTGACACGGCACTGGCCGCCGTCGAGGTCGCCGGTCACCCATTCGTACGCGCTGCGAATGCGGTAGTACCTGGTGGGTCCAGGGGTGTCGTCTCCTGCATTGAGTTCACGCAGGAACGCACTGCCCGGGCACAACTGTCCGTCGGCGCCGGGTTGGTTGCATCCGCCCGGCGAGCCGTATTCCGGTGTGCCGACGGCGATTACGTTGGCCACCTTCGACGCGCCGCCGAGCTTCTTCACGTAGTAGCGCGTCGTCACGCCGCCGACGCTGTGTCCGACGAGCGACACAGGCGTCGACGGTCTGGCCTTCTTCTCTGCGTCGACTGCCCTGCCGATGGCGCGCGAGTCGGAGAGGAGTTGCGTGCCCATGAGGTCGAGGACGCGCACCCGGTAGCCATCACGGCGCAGCGCGTCGGCCATCAGCGTGTACGGAGCGGCTCCGAACGACTGGCCGGGCACGATGAGGAGTGTTCCGCGCGGCGCAGCGGCATCTGCGGTCGTCGTCGGCGCTGCCAACGCAACCCCGGCGGCAGCGGCGGTGAGGGCGACGATCGCGGTGAGGCGGCGAAGAATTCTCATGCGGGCATTCTAGCCATGCTTAGCCTTGCCTTACTAACCTATGCGGTGAACCCGCTCGGAGGGCCGTCGTCGGCGACGGTCGGTAGCGTTGGTCTTCGAAGCCGATTTGGACCAGCGAGGGGAATTCCCATGTCGCACCACAACTCTGGGCCGCGGGCCCATCAACTTCCCGAAGCCGACATCACCGACATGTACGCGTTCACGGTCCCGGGAGCGCAAGGTCGTCTGGGCCTGGTGCTCAACCTCGTGCCGTGGACGCCCCCGAACGGACGCTTCTCGGATGCCCTGATCTATCGGTTCCGCATCCGCCCGATCACCGTCGACGCGTCCGAGCCCGCGCTCTTCTCGGCGGCCGACGCTGAGGCAGAGGTCGCCATCGACTGCACGTTCACCACCCCGGACGTCGCCCAGACCGGCACCTGCACGGTGTCCGTCGGTGGCAACCCAACGGGTACGTCGGTCGCGTTCGCAGTCGACGACGAGGCGGGCGGTGCCACCGACGGGGTGCGCGCCTTCGGAGGCCCCCGGTGGGATCCGTTCTTCAGCGACGCAACCGCGCTGGTCAACACCATCTCGACCGGGAAGCTCTCGTTCACCGACCACGGCAGCATCCTCGGTGACGGCAAGAACGTGATGAGCATCGTCGTCGAAGTAGATCTCGAGCCGCTTGTCGGCGACGGCAGCATTGTCGCCGTCGTCGGGGAGAGCGTCATCGGCGGCAAGATTACGGTCCGGTGGGAGCGGTTCGGTCGACCCGAGTTCGAGAACGCGATCCTCGGCATGAAGAACTACGACACCGTCAATCGCGATCTGGAGATCCGCGACCTGTTCAACGCCGAGGACGCTTTCGCGCTCGGCCCCGACTACCTCGGCGCCTACCACGCGCGGCTGAACGCCAACCTCGCCTACTGGGACGGTCTCGACGGCAACGTGGACTGGCCGGTCGACGCCGACGGCAACCACCCGCTCGCCGAGATGCTGCTCGCCGACTTCATGATCGTCGACGCGTGGAAGCCCTTCGGCGACAACACTTTTCTCGAGATCGAACGCGCCGTCCGCGACGGCCGACCGCACGAGACGATGGGCGGACGCTCGCTCAACGACGACTGCATGGACACCCTGTACACCTACCTCGTCAACGCTGCGAAGGGGCCGCGCATCAGCGATCACGTCGACGCCCCGACCCGCCTCGCAAGTGACACGTTCCCGTACCTCGCCCCCGCCAATCCGAATCCGCCGGAGGCGCCCGGGTCTCACTGAATCGCGACAGGTCATCTGGAAGACTCGGTGCCATGCCCTTGAAGCCCGGTGCGCCGAGTCCCGTCTCCAGTCTGCCCAACCTGCGCGACCTCGGCGGCTACCGCGGGCACGGTGGCAGGGTCGTCGTATCCGACCGGCTGTACCGCTCGACGGATTTCCGTTCGATGGCTACGGCCGATCTGCCTACTTTCGAGAGTCTCGGTGTCCGCACGATCTACGACCTGCGTTCGGAGGCCGAGCGGACCGCACTTCCCGATCCGGCGCTTCCCGACGTCGCCGACATCCACCTCGACGTCCTTGCCGATTCGACAACCGCGGTGCCGGCAAATCTGCAGCAGTTCTTCTCCGACCCGGAGACCGTGAAAATGGCCTCGCGCGAACTCGCGGGGGGTAAGGCCGCCGACGCCATCGCTGCCACGTACCGCGGAATGGTCTCGCTACCGAGCGCTGTGCGCTCCTATCGCGGCTACTACCAGGGGCTCCTCGGCGAATACGACGGGCCGTCGCTCTTCCACTGCACCACCGGCAAGGATCGCACCGGCTGGGCTGCGGCGTCGCTACTGGCGCTTCTCGGCGTCGACAAGGACGACATCTATCACGACTACTTGCTGACCAATGAGCGTCTGATCCCGGCGTTGAAGCCGATCTTCGACGACTTCGCCGCTGCGGGCGGCGACCCGGACGTCCTGCTCCCAATCCTCGGCGTCGACCCGTCCTACCTCGACGGCGCGTTCGACGAGGTACGGCAGAAGTACTCCGACATCGAGGGTTACTTCGTCGCCGGACTCGGGTTCGACGACGACGCGCTCACCACGCTGCGCGACACCTATCTCGTCTCGGCCTAGCGAAACACGATGCAGGTGGTGCTACCGTGCGCGACCAGCCTGCCGTCGGCCGAGAACACCTTGCCCTCCGCGGTGGCGGTGCGCCCGCCGACGTGGATGATCTCGCCGACACCGGTGAGTTCGCCGTCGTCGGTCTGCACGGCACGGATGTAGTTGACCTTCAGTTCCAGCGTCGTATAGCCCGCGCCCGCGGGGAGTGTGGTGTGGATTGCACAACCCATCACAGAGTCGAGCAGCGTCGCGCAGATGCCGCCGTGGACGGTGCCGAGCGGATTGGCGAAGTCGGGCTGCGGGGTGACGGCGAAGCTGACCGAACCCTCGTCGACTCGGACCGGGCGCATGCCGAGCAGGCGTCCGATGCTCGGGCGTGCGTCGTCGGGATTGTCGGCCCAGGCGCGCAGCAACTCCAGTCCGGACATGGTTGCGGGGTCGCTCGGTGCTGCTGTATCAGCGGTGGATGGCTCCATGACTATGTATCCTTGCATAGAAGCAATCAACTATGAAGACCTGCATAGTCGAGTTCTGGGAAAGGCGGCGTGACGGTGGCTCACGATGACGGGGAACTCGGCCCGCGAGACCGGATGATCGTCTACGCCGCGGATCTGATCGGGCGAGACGGCGTACCGGGGACGTCGATCGGCGACGTTCTCGCGGCCAGCAAGGCGCCACGCGGTTCGATCTATCACCACTTCCCGGGCGGGAAGTCGGAGTTGATGAACGAGGCCGTGCGGTACGCGGGGGAGTTCATCTCGTCGCGAATCGCCGACACCCACGCGGGTTCGGCCGCCGACGCCGTGGTCTCTATCGGAGACGTTTGGCGCAAGATGCTGGTCAGCACCGATTTCCAGCGCGGCTGCCCGGTGCTCGCGGGGGGACTCGCCCGGCGGGCCGAGCCGACGATGGCCGACGAGGCAGACGAGATCTTTCGACGCTGGCGCCACCAGATCGCGGCACGCCTCGTCTACGAGGGAGTCGACGACGCGCGCGCCGACTCGCTGGCGAATCTGATCATCGCGGGTATCGAGGGGGCCGTCGGACTGTCGATGACCCAGCGCAGCGTCGAACCTCTTGATCTGGTGATCGATGAACTCTCCCGACTGTGTGAATCCGCCGTGGTCGTGGGCTGAAACAGCCCACCGCGTCGACCGTCGCGGGCAATACTGCCCACCTCGGGCCGGAGGTCTCTACACGGTGTTGTGCGCCACATAGTAGGTTCTCCCACAGGCCCGGGCAGATTGTTGCTACCCGGGCAAGCTTGGGGGGAGGGAATCGTGACGCCGGTGTATCGGGAGGCGCTGGGTTCCGACTTCGACAAACTGCACCCCAACGTCGCGTGGCGGTATTCGATCGACTCGACGTCGGGTGTGGCCCAACTCGGCAGCGGAATCTACGAGTCGGTGTACGTATCGTCGGCGCTGCCGCCACCGCTCGTCTGGTTCTACGCCAAGCGAAACGCGTTCCCGGCGCGGTCGAGCCGAATGGTGCCGTTCACCCAGAACCAGTACTGCTACGTCGACGAACTCGGCCGTGAATCGTTGGCCGTGCTGCGCACCTTCTCCTACACCAACGGCGACCGCGCGCTGAACTCGCTTCTGGTCGACGGCAGGTCCGGACTCGTCGACTATTTCGGCGACGGCCCGGACCTGCTGTGGCCCATCGAGCCGTCGGTGACGCGGGCCGGCGAACTGCTTCTCGAGAGCGGGCCGATGCGCTGGCTTGGTCGCGGACCCAAGGTCGGGATGAAGGGCATGTTCGCCACCCAGATGAAGTACATCGAGGGATGGGACGACGAGCATGAGCGCTTCCGCTGCGACGCCACGGTCCGGAATCCGGTCGTCGGCGAGGTCATCCACTTCCGCGGGTGGTTCACCGCCGTCGACGTCGCCTGCGGTCTACGTGATATCCCGGACGAGGCGTGGCCGCTTCGCCTCGTCGACCGCGAGCATTGACGTCATCCCGATCACACGCACAAGGTAGGTTGCTCAGCATGGCCGTCTCAGCAAAGACCGAATTCGATATCGCCGCACCGTTATCGGTGGTGATGGAAGTCCTGATGGACATCGAGTCACTCCCGGAATGGTCCGGCCCCCACAAAGCAGCGCAGATCGTCAGCACCCACGATGACGGCACGCCGGACGAGGTCTCGATGACCGTCAATGCGGCAGGCATCAACGACGATCAGTCGGTGAATTACTCGTGGACCGACACCACCTGCGAGTGGACGCTGATCAAGTCGACGACGCTCTCGGAGCAGCAGGGCAAGTACACGTTGACCGATAACGGCGACAGCACGCACGTCGAATTCGAGTTGCTGGTCGACCTCAAGATCAAACTGCCGGGACTCATCGTGAAGCGGGGGCAGAAGGTCGCCGTCGACACCGCGCGCAAAGGCTTGACCGCCGAGGCGGAGCGTCGCGCAAAGGCTTGAGCCACATAGCTTTTCGTACTTCCTGACAACGACGCCGGAGTCCCGAGAGAGGGGACCCGGCGTCGTTTCCTATCCGTTACCTGAGAACGTGGGTTGCGCGGTATTCCTGATGGCGGTTGCGGGGTACGCTGATCGGGCTGCCCGCGTCTGCGTGACGCCCGATCGTCTTCTGGAGGCCAAATAAATTGCGTATCAACACTTTTGCCGTCCGTGTCTTCGCCGTCGTCTGCGGAGGTGCGGGATTAGTTGCCGGGTTCGCGCTCGGTGGCGGTGATGCGCATGCGGGCACAGAATGTAATGCCGCCAACGGCTCTTCGGTACAGCACATCTCGGGCACGAGCGGTTGCGGTGCGCGCGCGGGAGCAGGCAGCTCGGCAAGCGCGACCGACGCTTCGTCGAGCGGCACCGCGGTGGCAGTCGCCGACGGTGGAGGGCATGCCCGCGCACACAATCTGCAGCCGGGATCGACGGCGCTCGCGGGAGCCAACTCGGGCGGTAACGCCTACTCGGTCACCACCGGCCCGGGCGCGATGTCGATCGCTCAGGCGCGTCGCGGGAGCAACTCGGTCGCCGTCGGCGGATGGGGCGGCCAGGCGGTCGCGACGGAGCAGGGCGTCTCGTGCTCCGGCGGGTTCGCGGCGGCAGCCGACTCGGGCAGCGGCAAGGCATGCCTGCGCTCGGGATCGATCAGCCTGCGCAACTGAACGTCTTCTTCGACTGAACCCGCGCTACTGAAGTCTTGAGTACCGGGCCGACTGCCGACGCTCCCAACGGGGTGCGTCGGCAGTCTGCATTTCGGGACCAACGCCACGTTCTCGCCGAAGCCGAGTTCACCTCATTGCCACGCGGTGTTTGCCGGATACGCATATCTTTGGGTGGTGACCGAGTTACACGATCTCGAAGCCGTCGGCCCCGATTTCAGCAAGTTGAACGGACGTGAGGCCCTCCAGCAGCTCGTCGATCTGAAGGACACCACGCAGTTCACGGTGAACGACGATGACGACGACGACCCGATCCTCCTCACGCTTCCCGAGCGCAATGTGGTGGACACCTGGCGTGAGGATTACCCGTACGACGAGCGCATGAGCCGTCGGGAGTACGAGATCACCAAGCGTCGACTGCAGATCGAACTGTTGAAGATGCAGAAGTGGTCCAAGCAGACCGGCCAACGTCACCTGTGGCTCTTCGAAGGACGCGACGCCGCGGGCAAGGGCGGCACCATCAAACGTTTCAACGAGCACCTCAATCCGCGCGGCGCGCACACCGTCGCGTTGGAGAAGCCGAGCGAGCGTGAATCCACGCAGTGGTATTTCCAGCGTTACGTGCAGCATCTGCCCGCAGGCGGCGAGATCATCTTCTTCGACCGGTCCTGGTACAACAGAGCGGGCGTCGAGCGGGTCATGGGATTCTGCACCGACGAGCAGTACGACGAGTTCATGCGACAGGCCCCCGGATTCGAGAAGATGCTCGTCGACGACGGCATCAGCTTGATCAAGTTCTGGTTCTCGGTCACGCCGCTCGAGCAGCGCACCCGGTTCGCGATCCGACAGATCGACCCCGTCCGGCAGTGGAAGCTCTCGCCGATGGATCTGGCCTCCCTGGACAAGTGGGACGCGTACACCGCGGCCAAGGAGACGATGTTCGAGCGCACCGACACCGACCACGCGCCGTGGACCGTCGTGAAGAGCAACGATAAAAAGCGTGCCCGCATCAACGCGATGCGCTACGTGCTGTCGCTATTCGACTACGAGGGCAAGGACGAAGAATTCGTCGGCCAGCCCGATCCGCTGATCGTCGGGCGTGCCCGCGACCTGGTCGGGGAGTGACCGCCGCCGAACGCACATCGAGAGGTCAGCATCGACCGGTAGCGTCATAGCCGTGCGAACCTTCCTCAGTGGTCTGGCGACGATCGTCGCGGTCGTAGCCATCGTTCTTGCAGTGCCCGCTGTGTGGATCAGCGAACGAATCGTCAGCGACGACGGCTTCAGCTCTCTGATCGAGCCGGTCGGTCACGACCAGGCGGTCAAGGACTACCTCGCAGGCCAGATCACCGACGAGATCGCTTCGCGCACGTCGATTTCGGGAGCCGAGTCCGTCGTGCGGCCGCTCGCAAACGCCTATACCAACAGCTCGCAGTTCCCCGCCGACTTCGCCGACGTCGCCAAGCAGCAGCACCAATGGCTGTTCGACGAGGCGTCGGACCCGAATGCGCCGATGCAACTCGACATCACACCGATGGTCAACCGCGTGCTCGCGAGCGCGCGTGTCGGTGTCACGGTCTCCGGCTCCATCACGATCCCGGTCTCCAGCGGCAACACCGGGCTACACGCGGGCGCATATCACCGGGCGGGCGAGCAGATCACGACGATCGGCAAGGTGTCGGTGATCGTGGGGATCATCGCTGCGGTCATCGCGTTGCTCGTGGCAAGGCGACGCGGGACCGTGATCGCGTGGCTCGGCATCGCGGCGGTCATCGCGGGCGTGGTGTGCTGGGCGGGCGCGAATCTCTACGGGGCATATGTGAAGAACGACCTCTCGTCGTCGGAGAACAGCGCCAAACCAGTCGCCGACGTCGTGATCGACACCATCTCGCAAGAGCTGCAATGGACCGGCGTGATCTCGATGCTGGTGGGTGCTGGCATCTTTGTGTTCGGCGTCGTGGTGCGTCTGGTCTTCGGCGGAAGGCGTTGACCTTCTCCAATGCGGGTGCCGGCTTCTCCACCCCGCAGCGCGCTCCCGACGTCATCGACGACGTCGTGCTCGCCGACGGCACCCGCACGCCGCTGCGGATCTTCGTCGCCGACTCGGTCGCCCCGACGCCGCTGATCGTTCTGTTTCCCGGACTGGGAACTCCGGCAAGCTACTTCGACCTGTTCGCCACCCGCTGCGCCGCCGCCGGGGTGTCGGTGGCGTGCGCAGACCTGCGCGGGCAGGGGGCAAGCAGGCCGCGCCCGTCACGCGCCAGCGCGTTCGGCCAGCAGGAGATGGTTGTCGACGACGTGCCGTCGGCAATCGCCGTCGCCCGACGGCAGGTCCCCGAAGGCCCGCTATTCGTCGCCGGTCACTCGATGGGCGGACACATTGCGTCGCTGTATGCGGCGCGGCAGGCGCACCTCGGCGCCGACGACAGTCATCGACTGAGCGGCCTCATTCTCATCGCCTCCGGTGTGCCGTTCCACAGGCTCTACCGCGGCGGCTCGGGTCTGCGGGCCTCGTTGGGGCCGCTCGCGATGTACCGCATTTCGCATGCTGTCGGCTTCTGGCCGGGAACGGTCGTCGAGGGCTACGGCAGGCAGTCCCGCGTGCTCATCCGCGATTGGACGTATCTGAACAGGCACGGCCGATTCAGTCCACGCGGTGCCGACATCGACTACGAGGCCGCTTTCGGAGAGATCGACATCCCGGTGCTCGCGGTGACGATCGGCGCCGACGCCGACGCACCGCCGCAGGTCATGGGCGCCATGACCGCGAAGTTCACCCGCGGCGCCGTCGACCATCGGCACATCGCAGCACCACTCGGGCACAACCGTTGGGCGCGCGATCCGGCCGCGCCTCGCCTGGTCTGCGAGTGGCTGCACGAGCTGTGAGGTTCCTCCGAGGATGACCTCGGTCAGCGTCGATCGCGGGCGCAGTAGCCTTCGGTGCGTCACACTTGACCACGATGACGCAGGCAACCGGTGACACGACGACGAGCCGGCGACCACGACGTGTGGCCGCCCACCTCGTGTCGTGCCTCCGCAGCGCACCACTGACGTTCCTCTGGCTCGCGGTCTTGTTGGCGACGACCATCGCGCAGCACCTGATGAGCCCGGCCGACCTCGATCGCGTGCTCGGCGCACGCTCGACCAACCTCGAACACCTCACGCACGATCCGATCCACGTCCTATGGACCAGCCTGTTCTGGATCGACGGCGCGTTCTGGCTGCCCTGGGCGGTGGCCTTCTGCATCTTCCATGTGCCCGCCGAGCGGTGGCTTGGCTCGTGGCGCTGGCTCCTCGTCGGAGCATCGGCGCACATCATCGCGACGTTCGTCAGTCAGGGTGTGCTGGGGCTCGCCATCCACGAGGGCGTCCGCAGCGCCGACATGATCCACGTGCAGGATGTCGGCGTCAGCTACTTCTTCGCCGGGGTCGTCGGAGTACTCACATATCGGATCGCGCGACCCTGGCGATGGATCTACCTCGCGGGAGTGTTCATCTACTACGCCGTTCCGGTGATCACCGACCTCAGTTTCACCAACATCGGCCATCTGAGCGCCGCGCTGATCGGGCTCGCGTGGTACCCGATCACGCGCGGACGCGGCGAGGCGTGGGACCCCGTCGCCTCGGCCCGTCGGCTGCGTGAGCGTTGGACGCGTGGACGGCAACGCGTGACGGACTGAACGCCGAGGCGCACCCGCGCCTACGAGCCGTCGTCTCTAGTTCTCGCCTTGTTTCTCCGTCTCACCCAACGTCTCCCAGAGAAACTCGTAGGCCAGCGCCGACTTGTATGCCGCCTGCTTGTTGTCGGCGGCGCCGCCGTGGCCGCCCTCGATGTTCTCGTAGTAGTCGACGGTGTGTCCGTTTTCTTCAAGCCGCGCAACGAGTTTGCGCGCGTGACCCGGGTGTACGCGATCGTCGCGAGTCGAGGTCGTCACAAGGATCGGCGGGTAGTCGACGTCGCGTCGGATGTTCTGATAGGGCGAGAACGGCTCCATGAACGCCCACTCCTCGGGGTCTTCCGGATTGCCGTACTCGGCAACCCACGACGCTCCCGCGAGCAGAAGGTGGTAGCGGTACATGTCGATCAGCGGCACCTGGCAGACGAGTGCACCGAAGAGCTCGGGATAGCGGGTGAGCATGACGCCCATCAGCAGTCCGCCATTCGAACCGCCCTGTGCACCAAGCTGTTCCGGAGTCGTGAAGCGTCGAATGACCAGGTCCTTCGCAACGCTGGAGAAGTCCTCGTAAACGAGATGGCGTCCCGCCTTCTGCGCCACGGTGTGCCATGCGGGGCCGTACTCGCCGCCACCACGGATATTGGCGATCACATAGATGCCGCCGCGTTCGATCCATGCCCTCCCGGCAACCGTCAAATAGCCTGGGGTGAGAGCATTTTCGAAGCCGCCGTACCCGTAGAGCAGCGTCGGCCCGCTCGTGACGTCGGTACGTCGAACGACGAAGTAGGGGATGAGCGTGCCGTCGTCGGACGTCGCGAAGTACTGCTCGGTGGTCACTGCCGATGCGTCGAAGAACTCGGGGCTGTGCTTGATCACGGTGGCGTCGTCGGAGCCGATCGTGCCGTGCAGCAGGCTGGGCGGTTCGGTGAACGACGTGGCCGACCAGAAGACTTCGTCGCTGTGATCGGGGTCGGTGTCGAGCACGGAAATCGTTGCCAGGCCCGGTAATCCGGCTATCTCGACGGGCGACCAGTCGCCAACGGTCAGCACCGTGATCGACGTGTGTACGTCGTGCAGCGTCGTGATGATCAGGTAGTTCTTGGTGAACGTGAAGTCGACGAGGCTGGTGTGGCCATCCGGCTCGAAGAGCACTGTGGCGTCGCGGTTGCCGTCGAGGTAGGCCTGATAGTCGAACGTGAGGAGCGTGCCGGGCGCGTACGTCGGACCGTCGGGACCCGTCGGCGACCATTCCGAGCGCGTCATGACCAGCAGCCAGTCGCGTCGTACGCCCGCGTACGCGTCGGTGGGTACGTCGATGAGGACGAGCTCGCCGTCACGGTTCTCGAAGAGCAGAGAGTTGAAGAAATCCGTTGCGCGAGAAACAAAATGACGTTCGTAGCCGGGGGTGTCGTCGTAGACGGCTCGGATCGAGATGTCCGACGGTTCGCCGGTGAAGACGGTGACGGCGTCGTCGAGAGGGGTGCCGCGCGTCCAGCGTTTCGCGATGCGCGGGTATCCCGATTCGGTCAGCGAGCTGTGCCCGTCGGGTGCGGTACCGAAGTCGGTGCCGACGTAGACGTTGTCCTCGTCGATCCAACTCACCGTCGACTTGTTCTCGGGGAGCGTGAATCCGTCGGTGACCCAGGTGCGTGTGGTGAGGTCGAATTCGCGCACCACCGCGGCGTCGGCACCGCCGCGCGACAGCGAGATCAGCACTCGCCGATAATCGGGGCGCAGCGCCGTCGCGCCCTTCCACACCCAGTTCTCGTCCTCGGACTTGGCGAGTTCGTCGACGTCGATCAATACGTCCCACTCGGGATCGTCGGTGATGTAGGAGTCGAGGGTCGTGCGGCGCCACAGGCCGCGCGTATTGGTGGCGTCGCGCCAGAAGTTGTAGAGGTAGTCGCCGCGGCGTCGAACGTAGGGGATGCGGTCGTCGGTGTCGAGGGCTTCGAGGGTCTGTTCCTCGATCTCGGCGAAGCGCTTCGACGCGGTCAGCCGGTCGACGGTCGGGGCGTTGTGCTCGCGCACCCAGTCGAGCGCGGAGTCGGAGGTGACCTCCTCGAGCCACAGGTAAGGGTCGGTGCTCTCGGATGTCATCGGTGCGCAACCTCTCGTCGGGGACGTCTGGCGTGGTCGATCGTCCGCTCACACGGACCTACTGGCCAAAATAGCGCGCCCGCGTATTCGGGTCGGCGCGCTGCTGGTCGGCGGTGTCGGCAGCGTGTCGATACGGTCAGGCGTGGATAGGCTCGAGAGGGTGAGCCGTTCCGTCGAGCACGTGTCCGCCCCTGTGCGTCGCAGTGCAGAGCCCGATCAGATCTCCGTGCGCGGGGCTCGGGTGAACAACCTGGCCGATCTCGACGTCGATATTCCGCTGCGCGCGCTGGTGGGAATCGCGGGGGTGTCCGGATCGGGGAAGTCGTCGCTGGCTCTCGGGGTGCTGTACGCGGAGGGGTCGCGGCGCTACATCGAGGCGCTGTCCACCTACACCCGACGCCGCATGGCGCAGGCAGCGCGCGCGAACGTCGACTCCGTCGAACACGTACCCGCGGCGCTCGCACTGCGACAGCGACCCGCGCCACCGGGAGTGCGTTCGACGTTCGGTACGTCGAGCGAGTTGCTCAACGTGCTGCGCCTGATGTTCTCGCGCCTGGCGTCGCATCGGTGTCCCAACGGCCACTACGTGCCTCCGACGATCGACGTCGCGGCGGAGCGACCGTTCTCCTGCCCGGTGTGCGGCGCACAGGTCGATGCGCCGGGCGCCGAGGATCTCGCCTTCAACTCGCGCGGCGCGTGCCCGACGTGCGGGGGGACCGGCGTCGTACGGACTGTCGACGACGACGCGCTCGTCCCCGACCCCGACAAGACCCTCGACGAGGGCGCGGTGGTGCCCTGGAACATGTTCGGGTTCAACGTGCAGCCCGCTATCGCCCGCGAGTTCGGCGTGCGCACCGACGTGCCCTGGCGCGATCTCACCGACGACGAACGCGAGATCGTGCTCGACGGACCGGAGGAGAAGAAGCACATCACCGTCACGTCGAAGAAGGGCGTGCACGACCTCGACTTCACCTTCCGCAATGCCCGGCTCACGGTCACCGAGGAGCTCAAGCGTGCCGACAACGAGAAGCGGCTGGCTCGGGTGAGCCGTTTCCTCACTGTCGGAACGTGTCCCGCATGTGACGGCACACGACTGAGCGACGCTGCGCGGGCACCACGGATCGGCGAAGACAATCTGGCGGATATCACCGCGCTCTCGCTCGACGATGTACTCGCCTGGGCGCCAGGGGTTCCGGCGACACTGCCGCCCGAGATGCGGGAAATGGCACAGGGACTCGTCGACACGCTGTTCGGTATGGCGCGGCGGCTCGTCGAGTTGGGACTCGGCTATCTCACCCTCGACCGCGCGGGCGCCACGCTGTCGACGGGCGAACGGCAACGCGTACAACTCGCGCGGGCGGTGCGCAATCGGACCACCGGTGTGCTCTACGTGCTCGACGAGCCGTCGATCGGTCTGCATCCCGCGAACATCGAGGGTCTGCTCGGTGTAATGAACGACCTTCTCGCCGATGGCAATTCGGTGGTCTTCGTCGACCACGACGTGCAGATTCTGCGTCAGGCGGAATGGCTCGTCGAGATCGGACCCGGATCAGGAAGTGACGGTGGCAGGGTCATCGCGCAGGGAACGGTGTCGGCGGTTTCCGACGACCCGGATTCGCGCCTGGCCGGATTCCTCACCGGCGCAGAGGAAGTGGTGGTTCGTGCGCAGAGTCCGCGCGACGAGGTGTTCGCGCTCGGGACATTCCATCTCGAGACGTCGGCGATCCACACCGTCGAACCGCTGACCGTCGACATTCCGCGTGGTCGGCTCGTTGCCGTCACCGGGGTATCGGGCTCGGGCAAGACCACGATGGTGCTCGAGTCGTTCGTACCCGCGCTGGCGGCGTTGTCGACAGAGCCTGCAGGGCGGCTCCCGCGCCACGTCGTCGAACTCGATGTGCCGGAGCTGCCCTCGGGCAAGAGATTTCATCCCCAGGTGGTCGACGCGACGCCGATCGGAATCAACGTACGGTCAACTGTCGCAACTTATTCCGGTGTGATGGACGATCTCCGTCGGGCCTACGCCGACACCGACACCGCACGTGCTGCGGGTTTGACCGCTTCGGACTTCTCCTACAACACCGGATCGCTTTCGTGCCCGAGATGTGAAGGTACCGGCGAGGTCTCACTCGACGTACAGTTCCTGCCCGACATCGACATCGTGTGCCCCGAATGCAAGGGAAGCAGGTTCGCGCCGCGTGCGAGGGAGTTCACCCGCGACGGAGTGTCGCTTCCGGAGCTGCTCGGCTACACGATCCGCGACGCCGCCGCCGCAGTATCGGGACTGGCGCGAGTGATTAAGCGGCTCAAGGCTCTTGACGAACTGGGACTCGGCTACCTGACGCTCGGCGAATCAACCCCGGCGCTGTCCGGCGGCGAGGCACAGCGTCTGAAACTGGTGAACCAGTTGCACCGCGACCAGTCCGACACGGTGTTCGTCCTCGACGAGCCGAGCGTCGGGCTGCATCCGCTGGACGTGCGCACGCTGCTGCAGGTGCTGACCCGACTGACCGAACGCGGAGCGACGGTCATCGTCATCGAGCATGACCTGGACGTGATCGCCAACGCCGACTACGTCATCGACATGGGGCCAGGGGGCGGCGAGGCGGGCGGTCGGATCGTCGCGTTCGGAACGCCCGGCGAGGTCGCGAGCAGTTCCGCGTCGATCACCGGCCGCTACCTCGCCGAGCACCTGCGGGGCTGAGGGGTGGTCTCGACAAGCTCGACCAGCGGATAACGCTCGGCCGGCGGTGGTCTCGACAAGCGGTGGTCTCGACAAGCTCGACCAGCGGTGGGCGCTCGGCCGGCGGTGGGGCGCTCGACCAGCGGATAACAGCGGCGGGTGCGCCCACTCGCGCAGCGGGCACCGCGTGCGCGAGTAGATCGTCGGCATACACAGGTTGCAGTGCGTGCACCGGGAGCGCACGGCGGGGTCGGCGGCGATCCGCAGCGGTAGGTCGGGTTCGCGCAGCAGGGCGCGGCCCATCGCGAGATAGTCGAAGCCCTCGCCCAGCGCGGCGTCCATCGTCTCGCGGTCGGTGATACCGCCGAGCAGGATTATCGGCAGGTCGATGCTCTCGCGCAGCCGGCGAGCGAGCGGCATCAGGTAGCCGGGGTGATAGTCGTAGTGCTTGAGGAAGAAGGGGCCCGCAGCCTTCAGTCCCCACCGCATCGCGCCGTGGAAGGCGTCGGCGAAAGCCTCGCGCGGTGCGTCGCCGTGGAAGAGGTACATCGGGTTCAGCAGTGAGCTGCCTGCCGTCGGCTCGATCGCGTCGAGGTGGCCGTCCGATTCCAGAAGTCGCGCGACCTCGCATGCCTCGTCGACGTCGAATCCGCGCCACCTCCCGACGCCGCCCACGCCGTCGTACATGTTGAGTTTCACCCAGACGGCTGCCGAGTCGCCGACCTCGTCACGCACCGACTCGACCACTTCGCGCGCGAGCCGCGCACGGTTGACCAGTGAGCCTCCGTAACCGTCGTGTCTGTGGTTGAGCAGCGGCGAAAGGAAACAACTGATGAGATAGTTGTGGCCGCAATGGATTTCGAGTCCGTCGAATCCCGAGTCGACTGCGATGCGCGCCGCCCGCCGAAACGATGTGCGGAGATCTGCGATGCTCTCAGCCGAGATCTTTCGTGTCACCGACATCCCCATCGGCGCCGGAATGCGCGACGGACCAAGCGCTTTCGCGCGATTTGACGCCGAGTTCGCGACCGGCCCCGCGTGGCCGAGCTGTGCAGCGGCAAGCGCGCCTTCGGCGTGGATAACGTCGGTGAGTCGACGCAAGCCAGGTTGCGCCTCGGGACGCATCCAGATCTGATGTCGATCGGTCCGACCCTCGGGGCTGACCGCGCAGTACGCAACCGTGCTCATGGCGACGCCGCCCGCCGCGACCTCGCGGTGGAACTCGACGAGATCGTCGGTGACGAGCGCGTCGGGCGTCGCACCCTCGAACGTCGCACATTTGATGAGTCGGTTGCGCAGCGTCAGCGGCCCAAGGCGTGCCGGCTCGAAGGGGTCGGGGGTCGACGACGTGCCGTTCACGAGCTGACCGCGGCCGGGTTGGTGACGGTTGCCGGTGTACACGGCTGACCGAGCCCGGCCACGACGAACTCGGTCAGCGACGTCACGGCGTCGTCGGACAGCGGACGCTCGGCGGAGAAGCGCGACAGGATCAGCTCGAAGGCGAGTGCCCAGCGTCGTCGAGCCTGGTCGTGGCCGAGGGCACCGACCATCGCGACCAGCATGTCGGCCCACCGGTCGAGGTCGAACCACGCACCGTGCCAGGGCGCCTCCGGATTCGCGTGGACGAACCGCGCGAGCAGCTGCAGATGCAGGTGGCCGGCGGGATCGTGTTGAATCTCGACAAACGGCGAGATCACGACGTCGACCAGCGCTGCCACGGAGGCTCGCGAGGTGTCGATCGACATGAGCTGATCTGCCCAGAGCGGCGTGAGGCGCGCCTCGAGCAGTGCCGTCGCGAGCTGATCCTTCGATCCGAAGTGGTAGTGAACGGCTGCCGGATTGGCTCCCGCGCCCGCGCAGATGGCGCGCACCGAGACGGCGTCGTAGCCGTCGGTGAGGAAGAGTCGCTCGGCTGTCCGCAGCAATTGCTCGCGGGTGGGTGACGTGGACACGCTCATTCAGCGATTCAATCAATGATTGAACGACGCGGTGGCCGATTTGCCGGAACGGTCGATTCGGGTCAGTAAGGGGGACGTTCTGCGCGCAGGCTGGCCCTAGTCGTAGGCTGACAGTCGTGGCTGATCACTTTGAAACAGTTGTCCTGGGAGCAGGTCCAGGTGGGTACGTGGCCGCGATCCGGTCCGCCCAGTTGGGCATGAACACCGCCATCATCGAAGAGAAGTATTGGGGCGGTGTCTGTCTGAACGTTGGATGTATTCCGTCCAAGGCGTTGCTGCGCAATGCCGAACTCGCCCATATCTTCAACCATGAGTCGAAGACATTCGGGATGTCCGGGGATGTGACCTTCGACTTCGGCTCGGCATTCGACCGCAGTCGCAGCGTCGCCGACGCGAGCGCCAAGGGCGTGCACTACCTGAACAAAAAGAACAAGATCACCGAGATCGAGGGGTACGGCACCTTCGTCGACGCCAAGACCATCAAGGTCGGCGACCGCGAGATCACCTTCGACAACGTCATCATCGACACCGGCTCAGTGGTCAAGCTCCTGCCCGGCGTCGAGCTTTCCGACAACGTGGTCACCTACGAGACCCAGATCCTCACCCGCGATCTGCCGGGCTCGATCGTCATCGTCGGAGCAGGCGCGATCGGCATGGAGTTCGGCTACGTCCTCGCCAACTACGGCGTCGACGTGACGATCATCGAGTTCCTCGACCGCGTGCTCCCCAATGAGGACATCGACGTCTCCAAGGAGATCGCCAAGCAGTACAAGAAGCTCGGCGTGAAGGTCCTCACCTCCACCGGAGTGCAGACCGTCACCGACAACGGCAACGACGTCACCGTCACCTACAAGGACGCCAAGGGCAACGACGGCGAGGTCACCGTCGACCGCGTACTCATGTCCGTCGGCTTCGCTCCCCGCGTCGAGGGATTCGGCCTCGAGAACACCGGCGTCGAACTCACCGAACGCGGTGCCATCGCGATCGACGACTTCATGCGCACCAACGTCGACGGCATCTACGCGATCGGCGACGTCACCGCGAAGCTCCAGCTCGCACACGTCGCCGAGGCCCAGGGCGTCGTCGCTGCGGAGACCATCGCGGGCGCCGAGACCATGACCCTCGGCGACTACCGGTTCATGCCCCGCGCGACGTTCTGCCAGCCGCAGGTCGCCTCGTTCGGACTCACCGAACAGCAGGCCAAGGACGAGGGCTTCAACGTCAAGGCCACCACCTTCCCGTTCAGTGCGAACGGCAAGGCACGCGGCATGGGCGAGACCGCAGGCTTCGTCAAGCTCCTCACCAACGCCGACACCGACGAGCTCCTCGGCGCACACCTCGTGGGCGACAACGTCTCCGAGATGCTGCCCGAACTCACGCTCGCGCAGAAGTGGGACCTGACCGCCAAGGAACTGGCCCGCAACGTCCACACCCACCCGACCATGAGCGAAGCGATGCAAGAAACGTTCCATGGCGCGATCGGGCACATGATCAACCTGTAGAAAACCTGCAGCACAACGGAATTCACGCGAGCCGGGACCGACGACGATGTCGGTCCCGGCTCGCGTCTCTTCAGCGACGAGACGTCACGGCACGATGATCAGCGGGCACTGGGCCGAATGCAGGACCCGTTGGCTCGTCGACCCCAGTAGAAGCCCGGTGAATCCGCCGCGACCCCGGCTGCCCACGACGACGACATCCGAGTCGGCCGACGCCTTGGTGAGCGCGGCAACCGGAGCGTCGTTGACGATTTGCGTGGTCACCCGCAAGCCGGGCAGGCGTCGTCTGATCGCTTCGACGGGCACGGCGAGTGTGCCTTCGATCTGGTGTTCTGCGGTGGTGAACGCCTTGTGGGAGTGATCGAAACCCGTTGCGTCCCATGCCGAGAGTACGAGCAGCTCGGCGGCTCGGTCGGTCGCCTCGTGCGCCGCCCAATCGAGGGCCTCGAGCGATTCGGGAGAACCGTCGACGCCGACGGTAACCCGACCGGTGGGTTCGACGTCGTTGCTGGTTTCGCGGATCACCGCGAGGGGGCACACCGAATGCGACGTCAGCGCTGACGCCGTGGACCCGATGAAAGCCGCTGTGAGACGGCCGGTTCCGGATGCGCCGACAGCGACCATCGACGACGTCCGCGAGCGCGAGAGCAGCGCGCCACGTGGCGAACCGGTGACGATGTGCGTGCGCGGTGCGAGGTCGGGGTCCTCATGGAAGGCGACGTCTGTCGCCGCGTTGAGCGCGGCCTTGGCGCCGAGACGCGCGGCGTCGAAGAATGCCTCGGGCACCGCGAACTCGATCAGCGGGGGCGATGCCGGCTCGATCGCGAACACGATGTCGAGGGTGGTCTGATGAATAGATGCTGTGTGCGCTGCCCAGCGCGCCGCTGCCAATGCGCTCGACGATCCGTCGATGCCTACGGTGATGGGTTCCGAATACCTCATACTTCGAGTGTGCGCTGGTCAGCGATGCCGATCGTGAGGCTTACGTCCCATCCGGATCGGGTCGCACGCCCCCGATGACGGGCAGTGCGCCCGCGCGGCGATGTCGGACCCGACGACTACAGTCGAGGTGGCGCAGGCGAGGAGAAACGGATGAGCAGCGGCGAGGCCACACGTTCGTGGACGCCGCAGCAGCCGGTCGACCTCCGCGCCACGCTCGGACTCCACCGACGAGGTAGTGGCGACCCGGCTTTCCGGTACGGCGCCGACGGTTCCATCTGGCGCGCGGTGCACACTCCCGACGGCCCGGGCACGCTGGCAATCGCCTCCGACGGTTCGACGATCCGCGGGCGCGCCTGGGGACCTGGCGCCGCATGGCTACTGGAACAGATGCCGGACATGCTCGGCGCCTCGGACGACCCGGCCGCCCTGGTGCCGCGAGACGATGCCGTCGCTCGATTGGTCGCGGCGTCGACAGGTTTGCGCATCGGTAGTACCGGCCGCGTGTGGGAGGCGCTTGCCGCGGCGATCCTCGAGCAGAAAGTCGTCGGGACCGAGGCGTGGCGGGCGTGGCGGCACATACTTCGACGCTTCGGCGAACCAGCCCCGGGGCCCGTCCCGCGCGACATGCGCGTTCCACCCCCGCAAGCCGACTGGACCCGGATTCCCGTGTGGGAGTGGCATCGCAGTGGTGCCGAACCAGTGCGCATGCGCACCATCAGAGGTGCTACCGCCCTGGACGTCGAACGTCACCACGACAAGTTGGACGTGCTCCGCGGAGTCGGCCCGTGGACGGTTGCGGAAACCCGTGCGCGAGCCGTCGGCGACGCCGATGCCGTGCCGGTCGGCGACTACCACATCCCCGCTCTCATCGGTCATACGCTGATCGGCGAGAAGGTCGACGACGCCGGGATGTTGGAACTGCTGGAACCGTATGCGGGCCAACGCTATCGAATCGTGCGCATGGCAGAACTCCACGGCACGTATGCGCCGCGCCGAGGGAACCGGATGTCGGTCCGCGACTATCGGGAGCTGTGATCGGTTGTCAGGCAGTGCGTTCGGTTGTCAGGCAGGGGCTAGGGCCGTCAGCCAATGGGTTCGGGCATGCGGGCAACGCGGTACCCGCACTCGATCGTTGCGCCCGTGGCCTCGTCGGTCATCGCGACGCGCCACGAATCAGCGAACTGGTCTATCCCCTCAACCATCGGAATGGTTCCCGAGATCACAATCGTGCCTTCGCGCAGCAACTTTCGTTCCGCGAGGACGTCGAGCCAGTAGTTCGGCGACAGCAGGTCGCCGAGGGTGCCGGACTGGATCAGGGTGTCTGCGGTGTCGCTCCCGTGCCCGACCCACGCCGACAAGGTGATGTCGTCGATGTGGTCTGCGACGTCGGACAGGCGCCACGCCGCGGTACCGAGCACGTCTGGTGACGCGTTCTTGCTCCACGCGACTCCGTGAACTTCGAGTTCTCGGTCGGTGTGATCGCATGCAACGGTGAGCAAGACGTCGTCACGGGTGTCGCCGGTGACGATCAGGGCCCACTCGGCTTCGCCGGAGGTGCGACCGTGCTGCACTACGACCTCGTCGGTCTGCTGCGCGAGGTACGGCGAGATCGGATACAGCGACGGAGTCACTGCGGGTGCAGGTACTCCGAGCTCGGCGAGTTCTGCGATGTGGCTGGCAACGGCGGCCTGGTCGCGGCCCGCGTAGCCGGCATTGCACACGACCTGCGGTTCTACGGCGACCGACGATCCGTCGGGGAGCGTAAATGTGAGCATGTGGGTCGGAGTCCTTTCGTAAACAGCCTGTTTCGATAGCGCCGAACACTTGCGCATACGTCTTGTATACAGCAAGTATGGGAGACACGTCACACGACGACAGTCCGCGACAACGAATGGAAACTACCGATGACCGATGCTGTCACCGATAAGAAGCCGCTGGTCAAGGCGTTTGCTGCCAGCCTGACCGGCACAGCGCTCGAGTGGTACGACTTTGCCGTCTACTCCGCAGCGGCTGCGCTGGTGTTCCCGAAAGTCTTCTTTCCTGATAGCGATCCACTGACCGGCACCCTGCTCGCGTTCTCGACGTACGCGGTTGGCTATGTTGCCCGGCCGGTCGGCGGTTTCGTCTTCGGCAGACTCGGCGACGTGATCGGGCGTAAGCGCCTGCTTGTGATCACGCTGCTGCTGATCGGTGCGACCACGTTCGTGATCGGATTGATCCCCTCCTACGCGGCGATCGGGGTCGTCGCCCCGATCATCCTTGTCGTCATGCGGTTCGCGCAGGGAGTCGCGGTGGGCGGCGAATGGGGTGGTGCGGTGCTGCTCTCCAGCGAGTACGGCCCGCCGGAGAAGCGAGGCTTCTGGTCGTCGGCAGCACAGATCGGCCCGCCCGCGGGAAATCTCCTCGCCAACGGTGCACTCGCGCTATTGACTCTCACCCTCACCGAGTCCCAGTTCGAGTCGTGGGGCTGGCGAATCGCGTTTCTGCTCTCGGCGGTACTTGTCGCTTTCGGACTCTGGATTCGACTGCGTCTGGAAGACACACCGGTCTTCAAAGCGCTCCAGGACAGCGATGATCGTTCCGATGCCCCGGTGAGTGAAGTCTTCCGTACTCAGACCAAACCGCTTGTGTCGGCGATACTCTCGCGCATTGCGCCGGATGTGATGTACGCGTTGTTCACCGTCTTCTCCATCACCTACGGGGTCAACAAGCTGGGATTCGACCGTGGAGATGTGCTCATCGCGATCCTCATCGGATCGGCATTCCAGCTCGGCCTCATTCCGTTGGCAGGGGCGGCGTCCGATCGCGTGAACCGCCGCCTGCTGTACGCCATCGCGGCCGTTGGCGGCGTCGCGTGGAGTGTTCTCTTCTTTGTGCTCGTCCGCGGAGACTCGCTGCCGTTGCTCATCCTCGGCGTGACGGTCGGACTGGTGTTCCACTCGTTCATGTACGGACCGCAGGCTGCGTTCGTGACCGAGCAGTTTCCGGTTCGGTTGCGGTCGACGGGAAGCTCGTTGGCGTACACGATCGCCGGAGTGTTCGGCGGCGCGCTGGCGCCCCTGATCTTCACGTTCTTGCTCGACAAGACCGATAACTGGGTGCCGATCGTCGGGTACATCGGTCTCGTCGGTGTGCTGACTCTCATCGGACTGGCGATCGGGCGAGACCCGGACCGCGCTGAAGCCGAGGATGCGTCCCTGCGGAGAATCAACCCCGCAGCAGTGCCTGCAGAGTGATCTCCAGATGCGCGTCTATGGCATTTCCGACGGCCGATTCGTCTCCGGATTCAAGCGCGTCGACGATCGCGCCGTGTTCTCGGCAGACCGACTGTTGCCGATCCGGCGTCGTGGACAACGCCGTCAGGCCGGCGCGCAGTTGACGCGACCTCAGCCCGGCGTAGGTCGTCGACAGCAGCTCGCTTCCGGCTGCGTCGATGAGTGCCATGTGGAACGAACCGTCGAGATCGATGAATTGTTTCGCGGCTTCATCGCTCGGCGCGTCGGCAAGTTGATGCTGGTCAGCCAGGATCGCGCGCATCTGGGCTACCGGCGCCGACTTCGCGCGCAGTGCGATCGACGCCGCGTGCCGCTCCAGCACGCCGCGCAGATCCATCAATTCGCGCAACTGGCGGCCGGACATCGGCGGGACGTGCGCGCCACGTTTCGGCACCAACTCGACGAGGCCCTGGGCCTGCAGCATCAGCAATGCCTCACGGACCGGCGTGCGGGAGACCCCGATCTGCGTCGCCAGGTCTTGTTCGTTGAGAAATGCACCAGCGGCCGCGGGCGACGTGAGTACGACGTCGCGCACGTACTCGTATGCCTTGTCCCGGCCGGACGGACTTTGCATACCTTATGTATACCCCATCTATAACCCGTGGTCGCGGACCTATCCAGGAGGATTCAATGAGAACAACATCAAACCCGCAACTGCGCATCGGACTCGCACAGGTCAACAGTGGCACCGACCCGGCCGCGAATTTGAGGATCATAAAACGTCACGTCAGCGATGCCGCAGCACGCGGAGTTGATGTCGTCGTCTTTCCGGAGGCCATGATGTGCCGATTCGGGGTCCCCCTTGGCGAGATTGCAGAGCCGATCTCCGGGGACTGGGCGCGTGCTGTCGACGAGATCGCGTCGGAGGCGGGGGTCACGGTCGTCGCAGGCATGTTCACGCCGGGCGACGGGCCGCGAGTGCGCAACACCCTGTTGATCACGGGACCCGAAACGCGCACCCACTACGACAAGATCCACCTCTACGATGCGTTCGGATACTCGGAATCCGACACCGTGTCGGCGGGTGATCACCTGGTCACCGCGAAGGTGAAAGGCGTGACCATCGGATTCGCGACCTGCTACGACATTCGGTTCCCGGCGATGTTCCAAGAGCTTGCGGCCGCGGGGGCAGACCTCGTGGCCGTCTCGGCGTCCTGGGGTGCGGGCGAGGGCAAGGTCGATCAATGGACGCTCCTGGCACGGGCGAGGGCGTTGGACTCTACGACGTTCGTCGCGGCATGCGGACAGGCTGACCCGGCGGTAAGCGGCGAAATCACCACCGGCACTGCGCCTTTAGGTGTCGGACACAGCATGGTCTGCGACCCTTCCGGGGCGGTGATCGGTCAGCTCGGCAGCGGCCCCGACCTGTTGGTTGCCGATATCGATACGGCGGCAGTCCGACGTGTGCGTGACTCGCTGCCCGTTCTGCGCAACCGCCGACGTATTGATGCCTCGATGATCGGCAGTGCTGTGCCGAGCTGAACCAACGGTTCTTTCGGTCGCGGTGAGTGAAAATGTTTGCGGCGCAGCTGAGCTGGGCCGATGCGACCGGCCTCCGTGTCCGGCAGTGGCGGTGATTGGTGCGATCGCTACACCGGCGCCGACAATTCTTCCCAACATCGACGCCCACGGGGGTGGTCTGGGAAGGAAGAACTGTGTCGAGGAAACGTTGGGGCGCACTGGCCGTCGGACTCATAGCTGCGCTGTCGCTGTCGGTGAGCGCGTGCTCGTTCGACGATTCAGGAAGCGGTACGCAATCGGCGTCGGCGCAACGCATCACGCTGACCGTCGGAGATCAGGTCAAGCAGACGCAGTCGCTCCTGGAGGCGTCTGGTGAGCTGAAAGACCTGCCCTACGACATCGACTGGGCCTCGTTCGAGTCGGGTCCGCCACTGCTCGAAGCCGCGGCTGCTGGCAAGGTCGACATCGGTGGAACCGGCGATGTGCCACCGGTTTTCGCGCAGGCCAGCGGCGCTCCCCTGAAGATCGTCGCCGTCCAGGCGCGCGAGAAGCCCGGAGACTTCCTGTTGGTTCCGAGCGGTTCGTCGGTGAAGTCGATCGCCGACCTCAAGGGCAAGAAGGTTGCATTCACCAAGGGATCGAGCTCCAACGGACTCGTGTTCGCGCTCCTCGACAAGGCGGGCCTCAAGCCCAGCGACATCCAGCAGACATACTTGACGCCCACCGAGGGTCTTTCGGCATTCACCAACGGCCAGGTCGACGCCTGGGCGGTCTGGAATCCGTTTGCTCAAGTGGCGATCTCGCAGCACGGCGCACAGGCCGTCTCCGACGGTGCGGGATTGGTCACCCAGCAGGCCTACTACCTCGCCTCGTCGGCATCGCTCGGCGACTCGGCGAAGCAGAAGGCCATCAGCGATCTCATCGGCCGTCTCGCGCGAGCCAACAAGTGGTCCGTGACCCATGAGGACCAGTGGATTCCGATCTACAGCAAGCTCACCAAGCTCCCCGAACCCGTTGCGCGAGCGACGTTCTCGACGTCGTCCGGTTCTCTGGTCCCGATCGGTGACGCGCAGATCGCCAAGCATCAGCGTCTCCTCGACCTGTTCGCCGACGCCAAGGTGATCCCGAACAAGCCCACGGCCGCCGACTACTTCGACAACCAGTTCAACGGCGCGCTCTCGGGCACGAACTGATGACGGGGGCAGTCGCGGGGTCGGCCACAGCGGTCCGGGGTGACACCGAAGCAGACAGTCGGCGTGCGTCGGGCGGACGACGTCATCGCCTGTCGGTCGGCCCGTGGTTGCGCCTCGTTTCGCCGCTGGTCCTGCTGATCGCCTGGCAGGTGCTGTCGACCAACGGAGTCATTCCGGCCAGCAAGCTGTCTCCGCCGACACAGGTGTGGGCGGCAGCACGTGAGCTGTGGGGGACAGGAGAACTGCAAGCGGCGCTGGGGGTTTCGCTGCAGCGTGTCGGCATCGGCCTGACGCTCGGTGTGGTGCTTGCGGTCGCGCTCGGTCTGCTTGTCGGCTTCTTTCGGATCGCAGATCTGGCCATCGACCCACCACTACAGATGCTCCGCACCGTGCCGTTCCTAGGGTTGATTCCGTTGTTCGTCGTGTGGTTCGGCATCGGCGAAGAGCCCAAGGTCTACATGGTGGCGCTCGGCGTGCTGTTCCCGCTGTACCTCAACCTGGTGTCGGGTATCCACGGAGTCGATGCGAAACTGATCGAGGCGGGACGCTCGGTGGGACTCGGCCGAATCGGATTGGCTCGCACCGTGATTCTTCCCGGGGCGATGCCCAGTGCCCTCACCGGTTTTCGACTGTCGCTCGGTGTGGCATGGCTGTCGCTGATTGTCGCTGAGCAGATCAACGCCGACGCCGGACTCGGCTACCTCGTCATGAATGCGCGCACGTACTTCCGCAACGACATCATCGTGCTCGGTTTGGTGATCTACGCCTTGCTGGGATTGTTCAGCGATTCGATTGTCCGCGGCCTCGAGGCTTGGCTGCTCCGATGGAGGGTGAGTCGATGAGTGGGGAGACAGTTGTTCGTGCACAGGGGATTACACGTTCCTTCGGCAACGTCGAGGTGTTGCACGGCATCGATCTGACACTGCACAGCGGCGAGATCGTGGCACTCGTCGGCAGATCGGGATCGGGTAAGTCGACGCTGCTGCGGATCATCGCCGGGCTCGACGACCAGCACGGCGGCCGACTCGAGGTCGACGGATCGCGCGCGGTGGCATTTCAGGAACCGAGGCTGCTGCCGTGGCGGAGCGTCCGAAAGAACGTGTCGCTCAACCTCTCCGGCGGCAATGCCGCAGCGCGGGCCGTGACGGCGCTCGACGAGGTCGGGCTGTCGCATCGCGTCGACGCCTGGCCGCTGACGCTCTCCGGTGGAGAAGCCCAGCGCGCGTCGCTCGCTCGCGCACTGGTGCGCAATCCAGAAGTACTACTGCTCGACGAACCGTTCGGCGCACTCGATGCTCTCACCCGGATCGAAGCGCACTCGTTGCTCACGAGACTGTGGAGCACACACGGATTCGCCGCGCTGCTCGTCACTCACGACGTCGAGGAGGCCGTCGTACTGGCCGACCGTGTGCTCGTCCTCGAGGACGGCGCCATCGCCTACGACGTCGCGGTCGACGTCGAACGTCCCCGCCACCGGGATGATCAGCGCGTCGTCGAACTGCGTGAACGAGTGCTCGGCCACCTCGGCGTCGGAAGCCGAGACACTACCGCGACATCTGTTGAGGAGCCTGCCCGATGAGTTCGTCATTCCACTGGTTTCTGCCGACGTCGGGCGACGGTCGTGAGGTGTTCGGTGCGCTGCAGTCGTCGGGCGTCCTCGGCACCGCGTCGGCACACCGCGCACCCGACCTCGAGTACCTGACCCTCGTCGCCAAGACTGCCGAGAAGCTGGGATTCGAGTCGGTGCTCACTCCGACCGGAACCTGGTGCCTTGATGCGTGGGTGACCACCGCGGCTCTCATCCAGGAGACGAGCAGGCTGAAGTTCCTCGTCGCGTTTCGACCGGGATTGATCACTCCGACATTGGCCGCCCAGCAGGCCGCGACGTTCGCCGAACTATCCGGTGGGCGACTGGCATTGAACATCGTGACCGGCGGTGATCGCGAAGAGCAGGAGCGCTTCGGTGATCACCTCGGCAAGGAGGAACGGTACGCCCGTGCCGCAGAGTTCTTGCAGATCGTGCGCGGGGCGTGGTCGGGGACACCGTACGACTTCGTCGGCGAGTACCTCGACGTCACCGGCGCCACCGTGGCACGGCCTCCGTCACCAGCGCCCGCCGTATTCTTCGGTGGCGCAAGCGACGCCGCACGGGAGGTTGCCGCTGCACACGTCGACACGTACCTCACGTGGACCGAACCGCCGGACAAGGTGGCCGCCCTGATCGACGATGTGCGTGCCCGGGCGGCGAGGCACGGCAGGACGCTCTCCTTTGGCATCCGTGCGCACGTGATCACCCGCGACACGCGCGAAGAGGCATGGGCAGAAGCCCGCAAGCTGGTCGACCGCATGGACCCGAACGTGATTGCCCTTGCGCGAGAACGGCTTCTGCAGTCCGAGTCCGAGGGGCAGCGTCGACAACTCGCGTTGAACGCCGACCTCGCGAATCTCGAGGTGTACCCGGGCTTGTGGGCAGGCTACGGACTGGTGCGTCCCGGTGCCGGCACCGCCTTTGTGGGCAGCCACGCCGAGGTGGCCGACCTCATCGGTCAGTACCGCGCGCTCGGCGTCGACCACTTCATCCTGTCCGGTCAGCCGCACATCGAGGAGGCGTACTGGTTCGCGGAGGGCGTTGCGCCGCTGGTGCGTGCTGCCGAAGCCCGCGCGCCCCAGGTGATCTGAGGTTCGCGGCGTCTGGATGTGTGTCGTATCGAAGGATGTGGGTGCTGCAGCGCACACATCCTTCGATACGACACACGTTCAGGGACAGTCCTCTTCGGCGGGCAGCCGGGCGAGGACGAATTGCCCCTGCCCGGTGATGGTCTGCTCGACGTCGACCGCGCCGGCCGCCCGCAGGCGATCAACGATCTCGGTGCGGCCGAAGATCCGATACCCGGTGAGTGCGGTGACGGTTCGGACTCCCGGCAGTCCGGTCAGGTTGGTGACCACGGAGGTGAACACCGCGACCTCGCCACCTGGTTTGGCAACCCGGACCAGCTCGTCGATCACCGGCAGCGGGTCGGGGATCAGATACAGCGCGGCCAGGCAGACGACGGAGTCGAAGGTGTTGTCGCCGAACGGAATCGAATGCGCGTCGGCGCGGATGTAGGCGACCCGTTCGCCACTGTTCGTGGCCACGGCCTTGGACAGCATCGTCGGCGAGAAGTCGATACCGACGCAACGGCCGTCGCCGGTCAATCCCGTCGACAGCCTGCGCGCGTAATTGCCCGGGCCGCACGCGACGTCGAGAATGCTGCGCTCACCGGGCCGCGCCAGATGCGCAACCAGTGCGCGGTCGGCGAGCTCGGTCGACGATCCGCCGAAACTGAACAGTCGGGTGAACGCCGGTCGCCACAGTCGCTCGTAGACCTCGCTGAACAGTCGGTTGTTCATGGCCCGCTGGGCCAGCGAGGTCATGGGTGAACCTCAGACGCGTTCGTCGCGCGCGACGCGCAGCGTGTGCAGCGTGGTGGCCAGCGAGTCGTACTGCATGGCGAGCAGGACGAAGGCGATGGCACGGCGTTCGTCGAGATGGCGACGCAGCGACGTCCAGGTGGTGTCGCTGATGTCCTTGTCGGCGATCAATTCGTCGACCGCCTGCAGCATCCACTTCTCCCGATCGCCCCAGCCCGCGTCGGGGCCCGAGATGATCTGGGCGAACTCGGCGTCGTCGATACCTGCGCGTTTGCCCAGGCGGCGATGGTGGTCGAGTTCGTAGTCGCTGCCACGCAGATGCGCGACCCGGATGATCACCATCTCCGACTCGCGGCGTGACAGTGAGCCGAAGGGCATCAGCCTGCTCGAGAAGTAGAGCCACGCGCGGAAGAGCCCGCGCGTGCGGCCCAGGGTGGAGAAGACGTGAGCGTCGCGGACGCCGATGACGCGTGCCGCGCCCCTCGCGAACACCCAGTTGATGAGTCCGAGGTCGCTCAACGTTCCCGGAGCAACACGCGGGCCGGTTGCCACGTCACCTTCGCTGGTCGTCATGAACGCAACGGTAGACTACAGAATTCATGACGGACATCACACCACGGACGTTCAACAGCATCTCGGAGCTGACCGCAGCGATCGGCGAGGACCTCGGCTACGGGGACTGGTTAGAGGTCACCCAGGACCGCATCGACGCCTTTGCCGACGCGACCGGCGATCACCAGTGGATTCACGTCGACCCCGGGCGCGCGAAGGACGGACCCTTCGGTGCGACGATCGCACACGGCTACCTGACTCTGTCGCTGCTCCCGCTACTGGCGGGCGACATCTTCACCGTGAACGGACCCAAGCTGGTGATCAATTACGGACTCAACAAGGTCCGCTTTCCCAGCCCGGTCAAGGTCGGGTCGCGAATCCGCGCCAACGCCGAGATCGTGTCGATCGACGACAGTCCGGCCGGGGTGACCATGGTGGTGCGCAGCACGGTGCAGATCGACGGTGTGGAGAAACCCGCGTGCGTCGCCGAGAACGTGCGCGTGCTCGTCTACTGAAATCACCGATGAGGGCAGCCGCTGCGTGCAGGTGAGCCGCGTAAACGAGCGTCGAGCCAACTCATCGCGTCAGGAAAGCCGATCACGGCGGCGGTGACGTGTTCGCCGACGACGTCACGGTATTGAGCGTTCGCGCCGAGTCGGCACTGTTCGAGGAACAGGTTGCGCGCCCCGGCGGCCGGTATCCACCACTCCTGGGCGCCGTTGTAGATGTAGAGCGGAACCGCCGATCGGGTGTCGGACATCTTTGTCACGCGGTAGATGTGTTCTGCGATGGGCGAATGGAACGGATCACCGACGTTCGCCATCAACTGCATCGGCATGAATGTGGCGCCCGCGAGGGCCTCGGGTATCACGCACACGTTCTTCAACGGCGACGACGCAATCCACTGAGCAGGGTTGTTGGCCATGGTGAGGATCTCGGGCCGCTCACGGGCGATACCGAACGTCGCGGCATGGAATAGTCCGGTCGCGAGGTTGGCGTTCATACTGCCGACGAGCATGCGGAAGTCGGCAGGCACACCTCCCAGTGCTGCCCCGACGACGCGCGGCGCGAGCTCAGGCGCGTACCCGGCCAGGAGTTTCGCCGCACCGGCGGTGGCGATCGAGCCGCCGGAGTATCCGCTCATCGCAATTGCGCTTTGCCCGAACATCTTCGGCTTCAGGTTCGACGCGGCGCGGATGGAGTCGAGCACGATATGACCTGCGACGACGGGCTCTGCGTATGCCATCCGCGGCCCCTGGTGGTCGGGGATCAGCACGCCATAGCCGTGGGCAAGCGCGAGCTGCGTCGTCGGAGGCAGGAGGTCTGTCACACCGCTTGCGATCGAAAAGCCATGGGCAAGCGTGTAACCCGGGTTGCACGCGGTCCCGAGTGAATCGATGGGGAGGTTGTTCACGACGATCGGTCGGGGGCCGCGCACCGGTGCGGACGCGGTAGGAGTTATCAGCGTCGTGGTACCGAAACTCGGTTTTCCGACGGCGTCGGTGCTGCGGAACTTGATGAGCGTCGCCGACGCAATCGGCACGGTGACCACCGGCGCGGCCGACGCGGTCACGTCGCGGGTCGCGATGACGGTGCCGGGCTGGAGGGAGCCGAGGTTCGACGGCCACCGGTCGAACATGGGATCCCCGGTCGGGGTAGGCAACGTCGCCTCATGCAATTCTTGTGTCCGCCAAGACAACCCGGGTGACTGTGCGCGCAACGGGATTGTCGACAGATGTGGAAAGGGTGGTGCGGGGACGACGCGGTCGATGGTATCGGGGACCTGTTGGGGGATACCCATCATGTTCGGCGGATCCGCTGCGGCGACGCTCGGGGCAATCGCGGCGACAACACACGCCAGCAGGAAGACGGCGGCGGAGTTTCGCCGCGATGGGTGTCGCCGTGACGAACGCATGGCGCCTTGCCTCCAGACCGGGAGAAGGGAAGCACCCCCGACGGCTGCTTCCCCTCTCCCGCGCCCACCATAGGGCTGCATCCTGATCGTTCGACCCACAAATGGCTACGCCGTATGACATGTGATTGATCTGTAACCCTCGGACCGGGGTCCGCTTGTGCGACAAGAAGAGTTGTCGAGAATGCGTCGACTGTCATCGCGACTGCGTCGACTGCGTCATAGCGACTGCGTCGACTGCGTCAGAGCGACATGTAGGGCGACACGCTGCTGCGATGGGAGTCGATGCGCAGGCTCGAGCCGAGCGGCGGGAATGCGCGCTGTGCACAGTGCTGGCGTTCGCACACGCGACATCCCGCGCCGATTGGGGTGATTCGCGCCTGCGGGCCGATTTCGAGGCCGTCCGAGTAGATCACTCGAGCGGCGTGGCGCAGTTCGCAGCCAAGTCCCAGCGCGAACGTCTTGCCCGGCTGGCCGTATCGCACCGCCCGCCTCTCCACTGTGCGTGCGACCCAGAAGTAGTCACGGCCGTCGGGCATTTCGGCGATCTGCGTGATGATCTTTCCCGGGTAGGCGAACGTCTCGTAGACATTCCACAGTGGACACGTGCCGCCGCTCGACGAGAAGTGAAATCCCGTGGCGGACTGTCGTTTCGACATGTTTCCCGCGCGGTCGACGCGGACGAACGACCACGGCACACCACGGAGATTCGGGCGTTGCAGCGTCGAAAGTCGGTGGCAGATGGTCTCGTAGGAGACCGCGTAGAACGCCGACAGGCGTTCGATGTCGTAGCGAAAATCCTCTGCCGCACCGTGAAACTGCGTGTAGGGCAACAACACTGCGGCCGCGAAGTAGTTGGCCAGTCCGGTCTTCGCGAGCGCCTGCGCCTCGGTGTTGGTGAAATTCGCCTCGTCGACCAATTCGGTGAGGAGATCGTCGAATTCGACGAGCGCGAGTTCTGCGGCGAGTTTGAACGCCCGCTGGCCGGCCGACAGCGCGGCCGAGACCTCGAGACGTCGTGTCGTGGGGTCGAATCGGTGCAGGAGGTAGTCGCCGAGGTCGACGCGTGGCGCGATCGTCACGCCGTGCACGCGCTCGAGCCGGTCGGCGATCTCCCGTCGGACGTCGCCCGAGTGCATCCGCATGCGTGCGTTGAGCTCTTCTGCCGCGACGTCGAGTGCGTGAATGTAGTTGCGGCGCTGGTAGAAATAGTCGCGCACCTCCTCATGGGGCGCGGTTATCGATCCGCGCATGGCGCGGTCGCTGCGTTCGTCGGTCGCCGCGGCGAGTTGGTCGATCGCGATCCGATACCGGCGATGCAGATTCACCATCGCCTGCGCCATATCGGGGTGAGCCGAGACCATCGCCGCGATCTCCTGCGGGTCGGCGGTCGTCGGCGCGGCCTCGATGTCGTCGTCGAGCAGCGCCTCGCGCAGTTCTGCGACGAGTCGGACGTCGTCTTGCGAGTCGAAGAACCCGCCGTCGACTCCGAATGCCTCGGTGATCCGCGCCAGCACCGACGCGGTGAGCGGGCGGGCGTCGTGTTCGATCTGGTTGAGATACGACGCGGAGATGCGCAGCGTCTGCGCCAACGCCACCTGCGACAGCCCGCGTTCGGAGCGAAGTTGCCGCAAACGCGATCCGACATAGGCCCTGTTGTTCATAGGTCCCCGCAGTTCATAGGTCGCCAATTCGTCGGACCCGCTCAGGGTACGGTGACCCGATGCGTGGGCGGTGGGTTCGACGGTGGGTGGCAGCGACGCTGCTCGCCTGCGTCGCTGTCACGCTCGCGGGCTGCGGTGACGATGACGCGGTCGTGAGCGCCACGGCCGTCGCTCCCGCCGATCTGCTGCTTCGGCCCGCGCAGTTGCCTTCCGGCTTCGCGACGACGCAACTGACCGTCTCCGACCTCGTCGATTCCGACCGGGCCCAACTTGCCGCGGCACGCGCCGACGGTGTGGTGCCGCAGGAGTGCCGTCCAACCGCGGATACGAGCTTCACCGAGAAGGTCGGCGAGTCGAACTCAGCGGTGTTGGCGGCAAGCGCGGCCGACGTCGGGCTCGTGGAGCTGGTGTCCACCGTTCGACGCGACATCGACGACGACATCCGCACGAGGAGCGGGCAGTGCCGAACGACGCGAACCACCGTTGCGTCGGGAAGCCTCGCGGGTGCGACGGTCACCACCGAGTCGACGACGCTGCCCGACCCGCCGGAGGTCGCCAACGGTCCCGACGGACTCAGCGTCGAACGTGCTTTTCTGTCGCGCTCGGATGTGTCGACCGCGCTGCCGGATTCGACGGTCCGCAAGCAGGTCGGATATGTCGGATATGCGCTCGTGAAGCGCGCCGGGGGAGCGGTCTTCACGGTCGCTCTCACGGTGAACGGCCCGGCCGGACGGGCGCAGAACCCGCCAGCCGACGCGGTGGAGCCGATGCCGTCGTCGGCCTTCGTTGATCTCTTCGGCACAGCCCTGAGCGCGGCCGCGCGGTGACGAGGAGTGGCGTCGGCGCCCGGGAGTACCTCGAACCGTGGTGTGAAACACGCCACATGTGAGGTGTCGGGAGTCTTTCCGGCGAGCGTCGACGCGGTGTGCCGCCGTGGGTGGGCCACCGCTGAGGCGTATCGAGAAAACGCAGTACGCGCGTACTTTTTAACGTCCTGCTGACGACTCTTCACATCTCCAGATTTGCAAAATTTGCAAATCTTCGCCACATGGTTGGCGCATTTTTGCAGTCAAAGGGGATTGGACCTGCGTGTTTCCGTTGTGGCACCCTTGAGTCAGGCGTTTCCGGGAAGTGCCGAAGAGTTCGCAAACTCCGACCCCACGCTGTGGTGGTCGTCACACATGCGAGCTCGACGCGCGCCCGGAGGCCTGACACCACCCGGCCTGGATGCATTCCCTGGCAGCCTCGGCCGGGCCCATATAGGCCCCGGTCTCTGTGAGCCGGACAAGCATTCGTCCCGGGAGATCGGGACGAGCAGCACAACGAAAGCGAAGTGGCTAATGAGCAACGTCGGAAAGCCCCGCACCGCCGCGGAAATCCAGCAGGACTGGGACACCAACCCGCGGTGGAAGGGCATCACGCGCGAATACACTGCCGAGCAGGTTGCCGAGCTCCAGGGCACCGTCGTCGAGGAGCACACCCTCGCTCGTCGTGGCGCCGAGATCCTGTGGGAAGGCGTCAACAGCGACAACTACATCAACGCGCTCGGCGCGCTGACCGGTAACCAGGCCGTGCAGCAGGTGCGCGCGGGCCTCAAGGCCATCTACCTCTCGGGTTGGCAGGTCGCCGGTGACGCGAACCTCTCCGGCCACACCTACCCCGACCAGTCGCTCTACCCGGCCAACTCGGTGCCGGCCGTCGTGCAGCGCATCAACAACGCGATGCTGCGCGCCGACGAGATCGCCCGCGTCGAGGGTGACAACTCGGTCGACAACTGGGTCGTGCCGATCGTGGCCGACGGCGAAGCCGGCTTCGGTGGCGCCCTCAACGTCTACGAGCTCCAGAAGGCCATGATCAAGGCCGGCGCCGCCGGTACCCACTGGGAAGATCAGCTCGCCTCGGAGAAGAAGTGCGGCCACCTCGGTGGCAAGGTGCTCATCCCCACCCAGCAGCACATCCGCACCCTGACCTCGGCTCGCCTGGCTGCCGACGTTGCCAACACCCCGACCGTCGTCGTCGCTCGTACCGACGCCGAGGCCGCAACCCTCATCACCTCCGACGTCGACGAGCGCGACAAGCCGTTCGTGACCGGTGAGCGCACCACCGAGGGCTTCTACAACGTGAAGAAGGGCATCGAGCCCTGCATCGCGCGTGCCAAGGCCTACGCTCCCTACGCCGACCTCATCTGGATGGAGACCGGCAAGCCCGACCTGGAGCTGGCTCGCCAGTTCGCCGAGGCCGTCAAGAGCGAGTTCCCTGACCAGCTCCTGGCTTACAACTGCTCGCCTTCCTTCAACTGGAAGCAGCACCTGGACGACGCGACCATCGCGAAGTTCCAGAACGAGCTCGGCGCGATGGGCTTCAAGTTCCAGTTCATCACCCTGGCAGGCTTCCACGCCCTCAACTACTCGATGTTCGATCTCGCTTACGGCTACGCCCGCGAGCAGATGACCGCTTACGTCGACCTGCAGGAGCGCGAGTTCGCTGCTGAGGCTCGTGGCTACACCGCCACCAAGCACCAGCGCGAGGTCGGTGCGGGCTACTTCGACCGCATCGCCACCACGGTCGACCCCAACACCTCGACCGCAGCTCTGAAGGGCTCCACCGAGGAAGGCCAGTTCCACTAGGAACCAGCCAGCCTCTCTGAGGTTTTGCGCATCAGGCGGCTCGCAGCGTTATGTTGCGGGCCGCCTGTTGGCATATCTGGGGGCTTCTGGGCGTGCATCGGAGCTGCTCGTGTGCTCGCCAAATACGTTGTCGCGCATGGGTTATGGGCAGAGTGGATCGGGTCGGCGTTGATCTGAATGGAGGCAGTGGTGGCGGACGCATGGCGTGTCGGCGTGGTCGGTGCGGGCCAGATGGGCGCGGGGATCGCCGAGGTATGTGCCCGGTCGGACGCAGACGTTCTGGTCTACGAACCGACGCGTGAGCTCGTCGCCGGTGGCCGGTCGCGGATACTGCGCTCGCTCGATAGGGGAGTGTCGAGCGGCAAGCTCACCGAGCGTGAACGCGAACAGGCGGCGTTGCGACTGCGATTCACCACCGAACTCGACGGCTTCGCCGACCGGCACGTCGTCTGCGAGGCCGTCGTCGAGGACGAGGCCGTCAAGACCGAAATCTTCGCCGTCCTCGACAAGACCGTGTCGGATCCCTGTGCCGTTCTGGCGTCCAACACGTCGTCGATTCCGATCATCACGCTGGGCATGGCGACCCAGAACCCCGCGCGCGTGGTCGGCCTTCACTTCTTCAATCCTGTCCCGGTGCTACCGCTCGTCGAATTGGTGTCAACGCTGCACACGGGTGCCGACATCGTCACGCGTGCAGAGTCTTTCGCCAACGCGGTGCTCGGCAAGCAGGTCATCGCGTCTGCCGATCGGTCGGGGTTTGTGGTGAACGCGATGCTCGTGCCGTACCTACTCTCGGCAATTAGATTGGTGGAGAACGGATTTGCCGACATCGAAGACGTCGACCGAGGCATGGTTCTCGGTTGTGCGCACCCGATGGGTCCGCTGCGGCTTGCGGACATGGTCGGTCTCGACACCGTCACGGCGATCGCCGACCGCATGTATGCGGAGACAAAAGAGGCGCTGTACGCACCGACGCCGTTGCTGTTGCGGATGGTCGAAGCCGGACACCTCGGTAAGAAGTCGGGGCGTGGCTTTTATCAATACGCCGACGACCAGCAGGCACGATTCTGACTGTGTGCGGTATCACAGCGATTCGGCAATTAGTGCTAGCAGATTGCTTGCAATAGCTAGCAAACGTGGCATACTGGTTTTCGGAACCACTACAAGTGCTGGTGCGGCACCTATCGAGACCAGAAGCGACAAAGTGGTTTGCCTCCTCGATATGCCTTGTGCCGCAACCTTTTTTGGTGACCAATGACTAAGGAGATCGCCATGACCACCACCGAACGCAATCTGCCCAGCCCGTTCTATGCCGTGGTTGGCGCGGGAGACCTTGCACTCAAGCAGGTGAGCGACGCTGTCACGCAGATCAAGGAGCGCACCGAGGCCGCGGGCGAGACCGCTCAGACCCGCTTCGAGGAGACCCGCGGCCGCCTGAACGCGCTGCCCGAGGAGCTCCCCGGCACCATCGAGTCGACCATCGACGACCTGCGCACCAAGCTGTCCCCCGAGGAACTGCGCAAGGTTGCCGACGGCTACGTCGAGTTCGCCACGACCATCTACACCTCGCTCGCCGAGCGCGGCGAAGAGGCCGTCGGCCGCCTCTGGCAGCAGCCGATCGTGCAGGAGGGTCTGACCCGCGCGGAGAAGACCTACAACGACGCCGTCGACCTGACCGAGGACGCACTCGGTGTGGTCTCGCATCAGACTCGCGCCGTTGGTGAGCAGGCTTCGAAGCTCGCAACGCTGGTCAGCACCCGCGTCGGCGAAGCCGGCGATGCCCTCGATGACGCCGTCGACGATCTCAGCGGCAAGGTCGAAGAGGCCGCCCTCGAGGTGAACGAGAAGCTCGACGAGGCAAGTGCAGCGGTCACCGAGGCCGGCAAGACCGCCAAGGCCCGTAGCGCGACCGCAGCGTCGAAGATCGACGGTGCCGCAGGCGCGGTCGAGGGCAAGGCGCGCACCGCAAATGCGTCGCCCGCCAAGAAGATTGCCGCCAAGCGGACCACCACGGCTGCTCCGGCAAAGTCGACCACCGCGACCAAGTCGACCACCGCCAAGAAGTCGACCACCGCCAAGAAGAGCACCAGCTAACCCGTTTCGGTTAGCAGAGTTCGCGTCCCGCGTACTCGGACCTCACGATCGATGATTCGATCGTGCAGCGTCCGAGTCGCGGGACGTTCTGCGTTGACGCGAGTATTCAGGTGGCCGCTAGCCGGGTGAGTCGATGGTGAGTACGGCGAGGACGTCGTCGTCGGTGCTGTAGGTGTGCGGTCGGTCGCTGATCCATTGCAGTGATTCGCCTGCGCCCGCGGGCTTTTCGTCGCCTACGGGTCCTGCGACCAGGTTTCCGCGCACCACCCGGACATGTTCGACGACGCCTGCGCCGTGCGCGGGGGAGCGTCGGACCCCTCCGGAGGAGACATGGAGCCAGAAGACCTCCGTCGTCGAACCGTCGTCGTGATGTTCGACGTGGAGTAACCGTGCGGTGAGGTGCGTGCCGTCGCCTTCGGTTCCCGACGCCTCGCCGAGGAGTGCCGTCAGTGGCACGCCGAGCGGGCCTGCCACGGCATAGAGCGTGTCGAGGGTCGGGTTGCGTTGTCCCGCTTCGAGTTCGGAGAGTGAGCCCTTGCCGATCCCGGCGGCGCGGGCAAGCGCGGACAGGCTGAGGTTGCGTTCGGTGCGTAGCGCGGAGATCCGCTCACCGACGTCCCGTCGTCGATCATCACGCTCCGAGTCGCTCGCAACTCCCTCGACCACGTGCCTGCCTTCCGCTTCATTCGTCGGTCGCGGTGGGTACCGCTCCCGAGTGTTCTGTTTACAGAACGATACCGCTATGCTGGCGTCGTGACCACACAGCAGCGGGTGTCGAACACCGAGCCGATCGTCGCGGGCATCGTCACCGCGCTCGTCGGTTTCACCTCGTCCTTTGTGGTCGTCGTCTCCGGGCTCCGCGCTGTCGGCGCGTCGTCGACGCAAGCCGCCTCGGGTCTGTTGGCGCTGACGGTGACGTTCGCGCTCGGCATCATCGTGCTGTGTCTGCGCTATCGGATGCCGATCACTCTGGCATGGTCGACGCCGGGCGCAGCCCTCCTCGCGGCGATGGGCGCGAGCTACCACGCGGGCTGGCCGGCCGCAGTCGGAGCATTTCTCGTCGTCGGAGTTCTCGTCCTCGCAACGGGATTGATCCCGGCGCTAGGCGATCTCATAGCGAGAATTCCGACGCCCATCGCGCAGGCGATGCTCGCGGGCGTGCTGCTGACGCTGTGCCTGGCGCCGATCAAATCGCTTGCGGTGCAACCGTTGCTGACCATTCCGATTCTCGTCGTGTGGTTGTGTGCCACTCGCTGGTTGTCGCGCTGGGCGTTGCCGCTCGCTCTGATCACCGCGCTCATCGTGATCGGAATCTATCTCGCGGTGCACGGTGTCGACTCCGCGGCGCACACCGAATGGTGGCCGCAGATCACCTGGACCACACCGGATTTCGACGTCTCGGCGATCGTCGGGATCGCGATCCCGCTCTACGTGGTCACGATGGCATCGCAGAACGTGCCGGGCGTTGCGGTGTTGAAGTCGTTCGGCTACCAGACCCCGTGGCGGGCTTCGATGTTCGTCACGGGTACCGGAACGGTCATCGGCGCGCCGTTCGGTGGCCACGCGATCAATCTGGCGGCGTTGTCGGCAGCGCTCGCCGCGGGTGACGAAGCCGGACCGGATCGTTCTCGACGCTGGATCGCCGGGATCTCGGCGGGCGTGTCGTACCTGATCCTCGCCGCACTGTCGGGAGTGTTGGTCACGATCACGGCGATCGCGCCGCACGGTCTGCTCGAAACTGTTGCGGGACTGGCGCTACTCGGCACCTTCGCCTCGGCGCTCGTCGGTGCGCTGGCGCAGGAGGAGTATCGGATTCCCGCCGCACTCACGTTTGTGACCGCGGCCGCGGGAATCTCGTTCTGGGGCATCGGTGGAGCGTTCTGGGCGCTCGTCGTCGGACTCGTGGCGCACACGGTGCTTCGACGCCGCGACGAGTCGGGCGCCGGATCGGCCACGCGGGACTGAACCTCGCGCGACCTAACTGACGTAGAACCAACGCGCTCAGACGGATTCGGCGAGCCGCTTCTTCTGGGCCTCGATGTCGAAGTCGGCCTTCGGCCATTCGAGGTCGAGTCCTTGCAGTGCGGAGATCAGCAGTTCGCAGATCGCGAGGCGTGAGAACCACTTCTTGTTCGCAGGAATCACGTACCAGGGTGCGGCGTCGGAGTCGCAGCGATCGAAGATCGCCTGGTATGCCGCGAGGTAGTCGTCCCAGAACGGACGTTCATCGATGTCGGCCGGATTGAACTTCCAGTATTTGTCCGGCCGTTCGAGGCGCTCTGCGAGACGCGTGCGCTGCTCCTCCTTGGAAACGACGAGCGCACACTTCACGATGGTCGTTCCGGTCGCGACGAGGTCGTCCTCGAACTCGTTGATCGTCGCGTAGCGCCCTTCCCATTCCGATTGCGGCACAAGGTTGTGCACTCGCACGGGCAGCACGTCCTCGTAGTGGGAGCGATCGAAGATGCCGATGCGTCCCGCGGGCGGCACGGCCTTGCGGATGCGCCACAGGAAGTCGTGCTCGAGCTCTTCGGGCGTCGGCTTGCCGAAACCCTTGATGGACAAGCCCTGTGGGTCGACGAGGCCGCCGACGTGTCGCACGATTCCGCCCTTGCCCGCGGTGTCCATTCCCTGCAGCACGAGCAGGACCGATCGGTGATCGCCCGACCGGCCGTTGGCGAACAGCAACTCCTGGAGGTCGGCGAGCACCTCCCCACGCTCGGTGAGCAACTCCGCACCGAGGTCACGGTCGCCGTCGAAGCCGGGGGTCGACTCGGGATCGAAGTCGGCGATCGGCCCGAGCGTCGATGCCCGCAGCGACTCGGTCGCGGGCGTCGTCCATCCAGCCTTCTTAGCCATCGAAGCTGACCTCCTCAGGTCTCGTCGGTTGTGTCAGCACAGGAGGGTCGGCGATGAACGCTTCGCGTGATCCGTTGACGCGTGCGATCCCGGTGACCGAACTCCAGACCATCATCGTCAGGTAGTCGATCAGATCGTCGACGGGAAGCTCGCGGTCGGTCATCCACCAGTCGACGGCGCGCTGCATGCCGCCCACCAGAACGTGCGACCAGACCATGGCGCCCGACGTGTCCGCGGCGCGCTCCTCCATCCGGGCGACGATGGTCGCGGTCAGCAACTGCGCGACCAGACGTTCCGATTCGACGGTCCCGACAGACGACGTCGGAGAGTTCGTCAGGGCGAAGCGGTAGAGGCCGGGATCGTCGGCGACGGCTCGCACGTAGACGCCGATGACGGTTCTGGTCAGGGTGTACTCGTCGGCGTCGTCGGAGATAGCCTCCGCCAATCGAGGGAGGAGCGTTGTCTCGAAGAAGCGCACCGTGACCGCTGTGCCGAGGTCGTTCTTGTCGCTGAAGTACCGGTAGAGCACGGTCTTGGAGACGCCGATGTGCGTGGCGATCTCGTCCATGCCGGCGTCGGCCCCGAGTGCCCGCACGGCCTCGATCGTGCCGTCGGTCAACTCGCTGCGACGTTCCTGTTTGTGCTTTTCCCAGCGCTGTCTGCGACCGTCCGGCTTGACCGCGTCGTCGGTGACCGCACCCAACAGGGCCTGTTCGACCCCGCGTGTCACATGTGCGGCAGCCGAAAGCGCAGTACGTGCCGCGGCCGCAGGGCTTGGCCGGTTGGGTATCACTCGGCCAGCCTAATCCCCGGGAGAGGGTAGAACTTATTGAGTGTCGACAGTGATTCCGGACGTATCCGGCCAACCGGGGCAGACGCCCGCGCGGGCGAAGGGGTCGTCGCCGGGATTCGGTGCCGCCGACGGACCGGGTGATCAGCGCCGCCGACGTGACCTCCGCAAGATGAAAGTGGTCTCGACCGGCTTCCTCGTGGTGGCCGCGATCGTCTACCTCTGCATGCGCTACCTCGAGCATCGCGACGGCGCCGACGTGGCGGCATGGGTGGGTTACGTGCGAGCGGCGTCGGAAGCGGGCATGGTCGGCGGACTCGCCGACTGGTTCGCGGTGACCGCTCTGTTCAAGCATCCGCTGGGCATTCCGGTACCGCACACGGCTCTGATCAGGAAGAAGAAGGACGAGATCGGAGACCAGCTCGGCGAGTTCATCGAAGAGAACTTCATGACGCCCGCCGTCGTCGTCGAACGTGCGGAACAGCTCGACATGCCGCGCAGAGTCTCGACGTGGCTCGCCGATCCCGCGAACCGTCCGCGGATCTCCGACGAGGCAGCACGCGCGATCAAACTGGCCTCGGAGATGCTCGGCGACGAGGACATAGAGCAGTTCATCCAGGCCGTGCTGAAATGGGCGGCAGAGCCGGAATGGGCGCCCCCGATCGGCCGAATTCTGGAACAACTCGTCGACGAGGACCGGCTCGATCCGGTCTTCCAGTTGCTCTGCGACCGAGCCTACGACTGGGCCGTCGGAAGCCAGGACCTCATCGAGCGTGTCGTCGACCGCGACGTCGGACCGTCGTGGAAACCGAAGTTCGTCTCGACGCTCGTCGGCGACAAGATCTACCGAGAACTCGTCGACTTCACCTACAAGGTCAAGACCGATCCCGATCACGAGATGCGACGGTCGATGCATCAGTTCGTCGAACAGTTCTCACACGACCTCCAGCACGACCCCGTGATGATCGAGCGTTTCGAGGGCATCAAGCACGACCTCGTCGGTAGTGCCGAGGTCGCCGACGCGGCGTCGACCGCATGGAACACCGGCAAGGCGGTCATCGAGCAGATGCTCGAAGACCCCAACAGCACGCTGCGTAACACCCTGACCGACGCCGTCATCCGACTCGGAACGCGCATCCGTGACGACCGCCCGCTGCAGGAGAAGATGAACGGCTGGGTGGCTCGGGTGGCTCAGCACGTCGCCACGAACTACTCCCGCGAGATCATCTCCGTGATCACCGAGACCGTGCGGGGCTGGGATGCCGACGACACCAGCCGGAAGATCGAACTGCAGGTGGGGCGCGATCTTCAGTTCATCAGGATCAACGGCACCGTGGTCGGTTCGCTGGCCGGACTCGCGATCTACACGGTGTCGGTTCTGATCTTCGGGTGACGTGACTGCTTGCACGAGCTAGCACGCACCCCGATACTGGCATGGGGCAGCGAGTATCGGGAGTGAGAAGCAGTGCAGAGCAAACCAATCCCATCGGACGACGACGCGAACACCGGGTCCGACGACGCGGGCGCGGTCGTCGAGCAGACGGTTGACGAGGCTGTCGAGGCGGCAGGGGATGAGGGTTCGAGCAACCCCGTCGAGACGGTCGCCAACGCGGCACAGGACGTGGTCGCGACGGCGGCGCAGGACATCGGTTCGTTCATCCGCTCACAGCGTGTGGCAGCGGAGGTCTCGCTGCGTCAGCTTGCCGACCGTGCGGGAGTGTCGAATCCGTATCTGAGTCAGATCGAGCGCGGGCTGCGCAAACCCTCTGCGGATGTCCTGGCCCAAATCGCCAAGGGACTGCGTGTGTCCGCCGAGGTGCTCTACGTGCGCGCGGGCATCCTCGAGGAACGCCCCGCGAGCCCCGTCCGTGATGCGCTGCTGATCGACACGTCGATCAGTGAACGGCAGAAGCAGATGCTGCTGGAGATCTACGAGTCCTTCCAGCGCGAGAACCGCGAGAACGACGCAGACCCGACCGTCGGCAAGCACGACTAGAGTGTGATTCGTGAACTTTGTGAGCTTCATGGCTGCGGGCCAAAACCTGATCCTGTGGGTGCTGACCGTCGTCGCAGGTGTTGCGGCGATCGTGTCGCTGATCCACGCGTCGATCCAGCGCTCCGACGCCTTCCCTGCCGTCGATCGGCAGAAGAAGGTCATCTGGGTGGCGATCCTTGCCGCGGCAACGGTGTTCATCTGGTTCTTTCAGGCGCCGTCGCTGTTCTATCTGATCGGCGTCGTGGCCGTCCTGGTGTACATCGTCGATGTGCGGCCCCGCGTCGACTCGATTCAGGGGAAGTCCTGGTTTCGGAAGGTCGGGCGCTAGTGACGTTGGGGGCCCGGACTGCCTGAATCGCTACGTGTCGATCCCCTGCAGGGAGTGGCGGGAGCCACGATGGGTGGCGAATACACTCTGATTCATGGCTGAGTATCGGATCAACGAGCTCGCGGACGCGTCGGGAGTCAGTGTTCGCAACATCCGCGTGTATCAGGACCGCGGACTGCTCCCGCCTCCGACGATCCGCGGCCGCACCGGTTGGTACTCCGAAGAGCATCTGGTCCGCCTCAACCTGATCTCCCGCATGCTCGAGCGTGGTTACACCTTCGCGACGATCAGCGAACTCCTGCATGCCGCCCACTACGGGATGAAGGTCGAACACGTGCTGCGCGGCGAGCCCAAGGGCGGGCGCTTCCGAAACTTCAAACGCGCCGCGACCATTACGATCACCGAACTGCGCAAGACGCTCAATGCCTCGGACAAATCGATCGCGCTCGGCCAGAAACTCGGTCTGATGGTCAAGGACGGCGCCCACTACGCGATCAAGAACCCCGAGGTCCTCGAGGGTGCCGAAGTGCTGGTCAAGAGCGGCATCGACATCGATGTCCTGCTCGATCGGTTCGTCCGTGTGCAAGACGACCTCGAAGACGCGGCGCGCAGCTTCGTCTCGATCATCACCGACAAGTACTTCGACGAGAAGCTGCCAGAACTCGGTGAGGCCAACGTCAGCAAGATGGCCGAACTCATCCAAACGGTCCGACCGATGGCCCACGACATCGTCGAGACCACGTTCCGCAAAGCCCTCGACGACGAGATCTCCAAGGCCATCGGCGAGGCGTCGACCTACTTCGACGCCGCGTCAGGCGGACCCGAGGCAGACGCTGACGGGGAGCCGGCCGAGGCGTCGACCTATGAGGCATCGCCGTCGAATCTGACAACGGGTAGTGTTACATCGGAAGATGTCATTCGCGAGTAGCGAGCACCACACGGGGTGGAGTGGAGACGTATGAAGACTCGGAACTGGGCGCTCGGCGCCGCAGCGCTCGGACTCGGCGGAGTGGCCGTCGGTGCAGGCACCAACCTCGCTGGAATCGCGCGCGGCGTGATGACGTCGGCTCCGGCCCTCGACGATGGACCCGACGACCTGCTGGCCGACCCGACGGCACCTCGAGTGCAGCGCAGCGTGGCGAGCATCGACGGAACCAGGCTGAACGTCGAGTTGTACGGGCCCGATCCGGGTGCGGCCGACACCGGCGACGTGATCGTCGCGGTACACGGGTGGACCTGCAACACCCACTACTGGAATCCGCAGATCAACCACTTCGCGGGTAAGCGGACCGTCGTCGCGTACGACCAGCGCGGGCACGGGCTCAGCGAACTCGGACGCCGCAGGCCAACCGTCGACACCCTTGGTCACGACCTCGACGCCGTGCTCGGTGCGGTTGTCCCGCCCGGCCGCAAGGCGATCCTCATCGGCCACAGCATGGGTGGCATGACCATCATGTCGTGGGCCAAGCAGCACCCGGAGAAGGTGTCGACGACGGTGTCGGCGGTGGTGCTCGCGTCAACGGCGGCGCGCGGCGTCGTGCAGAACCATCTGCTCATCCCCGAGGGGCTGCCGCGTTACAGCAGGCCGTTCGTGCCCGCGGTCAGTCGGCTCGTCACCAGTGCGTCGACGCCATTGCCGCACGGCCAGTTCACTTCTCGCGTTTCCCAGTACGTGACGCTCGGCTCGGCGGCGCGCGCATCGCATGTGGAGTTCGTCGACACGATGATCATGGCGTGTCCGCCTCGCGCGCGTGGGCGCTGGGGTGCGGCGATGGGCCGCCTCGACGTCGAGGCCGGACTCGAGGCCCTGAGTGTTCCGACGACCGTGATCGTGGGCACCGACGACCGACTCACCCCTCGCCGACACGCCGATGAGATGGCAGGCATCTTGCGCCGCAACGGTTCTCTGCGCGACCAGGTCATCTTCGACGGCGTCGGTCACATGTCGACGATCGAGGCGGCCCAGCGCGTCAACGAGCTGCTCGACGACGTCGTCGATGAGGTGTCGCGCACGCAGGTGCAGGCCGCTCACCTCTGAGGTGTGTTGATCGAGCCGTCCTGGTCAGAGTGAGCAGTTCACCAGGACCGGCTCGGGGTGCAGCGTGACGCCGAAAGCCTCGCGCACTCCGTTGCGTACGTCGCGCGCGAGGTCGAGGAGTTCGTCGGCGGTCGCGCCGCCCCGATTGGTCACTGCCAGTGTGTGTTTGGTCGACAGGCGCGCGGGGGAGGCCGGTCCCGGGTAGCCCTTGGCGTAACCCGCGCGTTCGATCAGCCAGCCCGCCGAGAGTTTGACCCCATCGGTGACGGGGAACGAGGGCATCGAGATGTCTGCGCCGACGCGGTCGCGGATGCGCGCGATGACGGCCGGCGCGTCGTCGGATCCGATGATCGGGTTGGTGAAAAACGAACCGGCACTCCAGGTGTCGTGATCGTCGGCGTCGAGCACCATGCCCTTGCTGCGGCGCAGTCCGAGGACCGTGTCGCGGACGAGTGAGGCGTCGACTCGTGAATCCCGCGCGACGTCGAGTCGGTCGGCGAGGTCGCGGTAGCGCAGCGGTGCGCTGAGCCGATCGTCGTTGAGCCAGAACGAGACAGCGACGACGACGAAATCGTCGCGGTACTTCAGGTTGCTCGTCCGATAGCCCAGTCCGAGTTCGCCAGGCGACACCCAGCGCAGGGTTCGAGCTCGCCTGTCGAGCACCTGCACGCTTCGCAAGATGTCGGCGACCTCGACCCCGTACGCGCCGACGTTCTGTACCGGTGTGGCGCCCGCAGCGCCCGGGATTCCCGAAAGGCATTCCAGCCCACCGAATCCCGCGTCGATCGTTGCTTCGACGAGAGCGTCCCACGCCACCCCGGCGTCGGCGGTCACGTGCGCGCGGCCCGATTCGCGTCCGGTACCGAAATCGACGTGTCCGCTCTCGATCACGACGGCGGTGCCCTCGAATCCGTCGTCGGAGATCAACAGATTCGATCCGCCGCCGATGATGAGGACCCGTTCGGACTCGGCGTCGAGCGCGGTGATCTCCTCGACGACGCTGCGAGTATCCGGGCAGTGCACGATCGCGTGCGCCGGGCCGCCGACCCGCAACGTGGTCAGATCGGCGAGCGGCGCGGACTGCAGGGCGGAGGGGTTGTCGATCACGGTGTAACGGTAACCGAGCGGGCGCTGTCGGGGCCGATGGTGCACGGCGGCTCGGGTAGTCTCCTCAGTCATGGCGAGCACGCTGAATCACACCGTGACCTACACGTTCTCCACCGCGCGGTACTGGGAGATCATCACCAACGAGCAGTACTGGCGTGATCTGCTCCAGATCATCAACTCGAGTCACGGCGTGCTCGAGTCGTTCTCCCTCGACGGCGACACCGTGACCGTCGAGATGAAGCAGGGCATCCCCGAGGACAAACTGCCGTCGATGATCACCAAGGTTCGCCCCGGCGATCTGGAGATCCCGCGCCGCAACGTGTTCACCCGCAACGGCGAGACCATCAGCGGAACCATGACCGCGTCGGTCACCGGCGCACCCGCGACGGTCGAGGCCACGGTGTCGGTGACTGGCGATCCCGCGTCGATGCAGTACAGCGGCAGCGCAACCGTCTCGATCCCCTTTGTCGGCAGCAAGATCGAGAAGGCCGTCATCGACGAGCTGACCAAGTTGCTCGACGCCGAGCACGACGAGACCGTCACCTGGGAGCAGTCCAACCACTGAGCTCGACGTCGAGTCAGTACGGTGCGGGCAGGTCGGCGCCGGTCCCAGTTTTTGATGGCCGTACCGTGCTCGGTTAGCCTGAAACCCATGGCACGACGGCTTAGTTACTCAGCGCGCTACTCGCATCCCGTGGAGAAGCTCTACGAAGCGCAGAGCACAAAGCAGTACTGGGACGACATGATGGCGGGGTTCCAGATGATCTCGCCGCACTGCGAGGTCGAGGATTTCCGATCCGACGAGACCGGCATGAGTGTTGTCCTCAAGCAGACCATCGGACGTGATCAGCTCCCGGCACTGGCGCAGACAGTGCTGATGAAGGACATGGTCATCACCCGCGAGGAGTCGTTCGGTCCGTTCGACCCCGACAACACCAAGGGCGACTACAACGCGTCGATTCCCGCCGGTCCCGGCAGCCTCAACGGCTGGCAGGAACTGTTTCCCACCGAGACGGGCTGCGCGATCCGCAAGACCACCGAGGTCAAGGTGTACATCCCGTTCGTCAACGGCAAGCTCGAGCAGCTGATGTTGGTCAACCTCGTCGACCTGTTCCGCGCCGAGGCCGAGTACGCCGCAGACTGGATCACGAAGAACCTCTAGCGCGTTGCCCCAGCGCGGCTCCGACAAGCCGACCGGCCGAATCACCCGCGGCACGACGAACATCAACCGTCTGCGCCGCGTCGACCGTTGGATGGCGACCGATCCGTCGGTGCTCGCCGCGCTCGACGAGGTGAGCGCACCGCTCGTCGTCGACCTCGGTTACGGAGCGCGACCCGACACCACCGTCGAGATGGCGCAGCGGCTACGAGCCGTGGCGCCCGATCTGGAGATGGTGGGGCTCGAGATCGATCCCGAGCGCGTCGTCGAACCTCGTGACGGCGTGCGTTTCGGTCTCGGCGGTTTCGAACTCGCGGGACTGCGACCGCAGGTCGTCCGAGCGTTCAACGTGCTGAGGCAGTACGACGAAGACGAGGTGTGGCCCGCATGGCGTCGGCTGATGGATCGGCTCGGGCCGAGCGGCGTGATCGTCGAGGGCACCTGCGATGAACTCGGTCGACGCTGCACGTGGGTCTTGCTCGACGCCGACGGCCCCCGCAGCCTCACCCTGAGCTGGGCTCCCGCGTACACGAGCCGACCGTCGGAGGTCGCCGAACGACTACCCAAGGCGCTCATTCACCGCAACGTGCCCGGCGAGCCCGTGCACGATCTGCTCGTCGCCGCCGACCGGTGCTGGGATATCGCCGCTCCGCACGCCGCGTTCGGGCCGCGTGCGCGGTGGCGCGAGACGCTACGGCTCTTGTCCGAGTCGGGTGTTCCGGTCGAGCCGGTCCGCAGGCGCAGCGTCGACAACGTGCTGACGGTTCCGTGGTCCGTCGTTGCACCGACGAGCTAGCCGAGACCGTCTCGACGGTCGGGGCCGGCAACTACGCTTGCCACATGCGCATCGCAATGGCACAGATCAACTCCAGCGATAACCCGGGCGCCAATCTCGTCGTCGTAGCCGACGCCGCGGCGCGGGCCGCTGCCGACGGAGCCGACCTCGTCGTGTTTCCGGAGGCGACGATGTGCCGGTTCGGGGTTCCGCTGGGCCCGATCGCCGAATCGCTCGACGGGCCGTGGGCCACGCGGGTCTCGCAGATCGCCGTCGACCGGCAGATCGCGATCATCGCGGGCATGTTCACCCCCGCCGACGACGGCCGGGTGTTCAACACGTTGCTGATCGCGCATCCCGATGGTCGTCGGGAGTCGTACGACAAGATCCACCTCTACGACGCATTCGGGTTTCTCGAGTCCCGGACCGTGGCCGCAGGCGACAAACCGGTGATCGTCGACGTCGCAGGCACCACGGTCGGCGTCGCCACCTGCTACGACATCCGATTCCCCGACCTGTTCACAACCCTTGCCGAGCGCGGCGCGCAAGTCATCGCGGTGCCCGCGTCATGGGGTGCGGGGCCGGGGAAGGTCGCGCAGTGGGAAGTGCTCGCGACGGCGAGGGCACTCGATTCTTCGTGCTACGTGGTCGCGGTCGGGCAGGCAGAACCCGAGGATCCGGACCTTGCGCGGGGCAGTACACCAACCGGTGTAGGCCACAGCCAAATCACAGATCCCTTGGGTACGGTGGTCGCCGCGTACGGGTCCGGAAAATGTGTCCGGGCTCACGACATCGACCTAGCGGCGGTGGAGACGGCACGGACGCGCATCGCCGTCCTCGCCAACCGGAAATCCATCTGACCGATCTCGGCCCAAGCAATCACCACCGAGCTTGTGCGCCACAGATCGACGACCACGGACCGGAGGTGCTCTGACCATGACCGACAACGACAAGGAACCCCAGGCGCGGCCAGGCGACGCCGACCCATCGGCAACCCCCGACAGCGAATGGGCGCCGGTGGCCGACTCGACTTCGTCGTCGACGACCGGTGGGGCCTCATCAACTGATCAACCGTCAGCTCATCACGCGTCATCTGATGACGCGCCAACCGATCACGCTCCGGCCTATCACGCCCCGACCGAGCAGTTCGCCGCGGCGCCGACCGAGCCCGGACCGCGGGCGTACTCGGCGACCGACGGTGGTACCCGGTCATTCGAGCAGGGGACGGCGACGACTGTCATCGATCCGGCCGACCCCGCAGGCGAGCCGGTCCTTACGTCACCTGTGCGTCGGCGTCGCACCGCCAAGATCATCGGCATCACTGCGGCTGCGCTCGTCCTGGTGCTCGTGATCGGCGCGGTGGCGTCGGAGCTGATCCTGCGTAAGCGGGTGACCGACTGTCTCGAACAGCAGTTCAGCAGCCTCACCGGGGTGCCGACGAGCGTCTCGCTCAGCAAGAAGCCGATGCTGCTGCAGGCCACGGGAAGTGAGATCCCCTGGGTGCAGGTCGACACCGCGAACGACTCGGGCGCGACCAGGTTGCACATCCGCGCGGACCGGATCGACGCCGATGGCGACAAGACCACCGTCGGCTCGCTCGACGGCAACGGATACGTCCCGTTCTCTCGCGTCGTCGAACTCGGTAAGCAGGAGACCGGCGGGAACGGCACCGGCACGGGCACAGGCGGCACCGGCACGAACGGCACCGGAACCGATCAGAGTGGTGCCGGTGGGATCGTCGCGGGCGCGAACATCGAGTCGATCACCGGCAACGAGGCAGACGGAACCGTCGACGTCAGTACGTCGTTCAACCTGGGATTCATCCCGATCCCGGTGAGCGCGACGATCAAACCCACGACAGAGAACGGTCACATCAAGTTCGAGGTCGTCAAAGCCAACGCCTTCGTCTTCGGCATCCCCTCCGACTACGCCCAGCAGATCGTCGACGGTGTGTCCAAGTCGATGTTCGGCCCGTTCTTCGATCAGGTGAACGTCAAGAACCTCAAGGTGACCAACGACGGCGTCGACTTCGCTGTCGACGGCGACAACCTCACACTCACCAGTTCCGCCACGGGCGGCAACGAGAACTCGGGCGGCTGCAACGTCATGTGATCTTCCGCGACCGCTCCGGGACCAATCCCTAGCCAACCGGACCGGTCGACGACGTTGTCGCAGGCCGGACTCGCGCGGCATCGGTACCCTCGAAGGGGGATGTCCGATTTTCTGCCACGACGTCCACTCGCCCCCGTGTTGGAGGAGAACATGACCGCGCTGCTCTTGATCATCATTGTCGTCGTCCTCGTTGTTGGGGTGGTGGTGGTGTCGCAGCAGCGTTCAGGCGCGAGCAAAGCCCGCAGCCTCGACGACGCCAAGGCCGACGCCCGACAGGTCATCGAACGTCTCGGCGGCCAGGTGTACATGCTGGTCGGCGACTCACCTGCGTCGAAGCAGGCGCTCGCCGACGCCGGTGAGCGCTACACGGCGGCAGGCTCGCAGATCGATCAGGCCAACTCACCCGCGCAGGCCCGCCTTGCTAAGCAGACCGCGATCGAGGGGCTCTACTACATCCGCGCCGCGCGCACCGCGATGAACATGGACCCGGGACCAGCGATTCCTGAGCTCGACGGCCAGCGCAGCGCGGGCGCGGTGACCGAAGACCGCACCGTCGAATTCGACGGACGTCAGGTCGAGGCCTCTCCCGCCCCGTCGTCGCGGACCCCGAACTACTACCCGGGCGGCCGCGTCGCCGGACGACCCGTGCCCGCCGGGTGGTACTCCGAACCGTGGTGGAAGCCTGCTCTGGTGGCAGGTGCCTGGGGCGTCGGCTCCATGCTGCTCTTCTCGACGCTGTTCTCGGGTATGCACGGAGTGCCCTACGACGCCGCCGCATTCGAGAACGGCGCAGGCGACGGCTCCGACATGGCAGGCATCGACGGTGGCGGCGACTCCGGCGATTGGGGCGGCGACTCGGGCGACGGTGGCGGCGACTGGGGCAGCGGCGATTCCGGTGGCGACTTCGGCGGCGGAGATTTCGGTGGCGGCGACTTCGGCGGGTTCGACTTCTGACCGCCGACTGGGCTCTCTATCCCGCCGACTGTGCGCTCTATACAGCCGACTGTGCGCGAATCTAGTTGAACACCACGGTCTTTCGCCCGTGAACCAAGACGCGATCCTCGAGGTGCCAGCGCAGTCCGCGTGACAGAACGAGCGTTTCGATGTCTCGGCCCTGACGCACCATGTCGTTCACGGAGTCGTTGTGGTCGATGCGGCTGACGTCCTGCTCGATGATCGGCCCGGCGTCGAGGTCGGCGGTGACGTAGTGGCACGTCGCGCCGATGAGTTTCACACCGCGCGCGAACGCCTGATGGTAGGGGCGCGCTCCGACGAAGCTCGGGAGGAAGCTGTGGTGGATGTTGATGGCCTTGCCTGCCCACCGATCGCACAGCTGCGGCGGCACGATCTGCATGAAACGAGCCAGGACGACGGCATCGGGGTCGAGGTCGTCGACGATCGACGCCACCTTCGCGAAGGCTCCCTGCTTGTCGCCCGCGGGGAACGGCACGTAATGGAACGGCACGCCGAACCGCGTCGTGAGGCCCTCGAGGTCACGATGATTGCCGACGACGGCCTCGACGCGGGCGGGTAGTTCGCCGCGGTCGGCGCGACCGAGCAGATCGGTGAGGCAGTGCCCCTCCTTGCTGACGAGCAGCACCACCGACTTCTGCACTCCGCTGTCGGTGAGTCGCCACACGGTGTCCGGTCCGAAGTCGGCGATGGCTTCGGCAAAGCGCTCGCGCAATTCGTCGACGCCGGTCGAGACGGAGTCGGCGCGGACGGCTTGGCGGGTGAAGAACCAGCCGGTGTCGGGGTCGGAGTGGTAGGCGGCCTCGGTGATCCAGCCGCCGACGTCGGTGAGGAACGTCGAGATCCGCGCGACGATACCGGTCCGGTCCGGACATCCGAGGGTCAGCACATACCTTCGGCTGGAGGTGTCTGCACTGGAGGTGTCTGCGAGGCTCACACCACTCAGTGTGCCAAGCTCGCCTATGTGACCAACACCGACCTGAGGCGCGCCGACGTCGCCGCGATCGTCGACCACACACTCCTCAAACCAGAAGCCACCCGCGCCGATGCCGAAGCGACGGTCGCCGAAGCCGCCGACCTCGGCGTCTACGCTGTCTGCCTCTCGCCGTCGATGCTGCCGATCGCGACGGGAGCTCAGAAGTCCTGCGTCGTCGCAGGCTTTCCGTCGGGTAAGCACCACTCGCTGGTCAAGGCTGCGGAGGCGCGGCTGGCCGTCGACTCCGGCGCCGACGAGGTCGACATGGTCGTCGACGTCGGGGCGGCGCTAGCGGGCAGCTTCGAAGAGGTGTTCGTCGACGTGCTGACCGTGCACGAGGCGATCGGTGAGGCGGCGGTGCTCAAGGTGATCGTCGAGTCGGCCGTACTCCTTGACGTGGCGGGCCCCGAGACCCTCGCCGAGGTGTGCCGTCGCGCAGTGGCGGCAGGCGCCGGGTTCGTCAAGACGTCGACGGGTTTCCATCCGGCGGGCGGCGCGTCGATCGAAGCGGTGCGCATCATGCGCGACACCGTCGGGCCGACGGTCGGGGTCAAGGCCAGCGGGGGCATCCGCACCGCCGACTTCGCGGCAGAACTCATCGAGGCCGGGGCCAGCAGGCTCGGACTGTCCGGCAGCCGCGCGGTGCTCGACGGCTTCCCCGAGTAGCCGTTCTGGAGCCTGCGGCCGGCCGCAGCACGTAAAGCCGCGGCACGTAAATGTGTGCCGTATCGAAGGAGTTGTGTGCTGCAGCGCCCACATCCTTCGATACGACACACATTCTCCGGTCAGCCGAGCGCGTGCGGCGCCGAATCGGGGAACGACTCCCACACGATCGACGACTACGCGGCTGCGCTGCCGACCGTCCTACGTGCATCGGTCATGGCGAGGTCGGCGTTGATCATCGCGCCGGCCTGCGTGCCCGCTGCGGCCGCTGCGCCGACCATGGCCATCGGATCTGCGCAGTTCCCCGCGGCCCACACGCCCGCGAGTGGGGTCCGACCGCCCATCTCCGTCGGAATGAACACACCCGTCGGCGTCGCGGTCGGTTCGCCGCCCAACGACTCGTACAGTGCGGTTCTCGCGAGGAAACGCGGTGCGACGACAAGCGCGTCGAGTTCCACTTCGCTGCCGTCGGCAAAGACCGCGGCGCGAAGACGTCCCGATGTATCCGTGTCCAGTCGGGCCACCGGCCCTGCGGCGTACTCGACGCCGAGTGCGTCGAACATCGCGCGGTCGTCGTCGGACAGCGGCGGCATGCCGTGATCGATCACCGTGATGTGCGGACTCAGCTGCCTGAACAACAGTGTCTGATGCAGCGTGGCCGGTCCCGTACCGAGGATTCCGATACGCCTTCCACGAACCTCGTACCCGTGGCAGAAGGGGCAGTGCAACACGTCCGTGCCCCATAGTGATTCGATGCCCGCGATGTCGGGTAGTTCGTCGACGAGTCCGGATGCCAGCAGCAATCGGCGGGCACGCAGCGTCGTTCCATCGGTCAGAGCTGCGTCGAAGGTGGTGTCTCTGTAGGGCTCTGCGCGGTCGAGTTCTGTGCGCGTGACCGACTGTACCTCTCCCGAGATGATCTGTGCGCCATAGCATTGCGCTTCTTTGCGACCGATGGCGACGAGCTGCAACGGCGAGATTCCCTCGCGGCCGAGGAGGTTGTGTGCTTCCTCGGCGGGCGCGTTGCGGGGCTTGCCCGCGTCGATGACCGCGACCGAGCGTAAGGACCGGGCCAGCGCGACGGCGGCAGCCAAACCTGCTGCGCCACCGCCGATCACGAGCGCGTCATACGTACCAGTGGATGTCTGTGGCATGAAGGTGTCTCCGTTCTCAGAGAGTTGTGTCAGTTGTGCTGTGCGGCTTGGTGATCCACATCCTGCGGCCGCTGCGTACGTTCAGGTCGGTGCGCCGAGCGAGCGACGACGGCGACTCGTCGTCCACGAGTGCATCGATGGCGGCGAGGTCGTCGGCGGTCAGGTCGTCGGCGAGGCCTGTTCGTATCCGCGACAGCCACGACGTGCCGTAGCGAAGCACCGTCGGCGTGATCTCGGAGATCTCCACAGACAGGTCGACGCACTCGACGACGTCGAGATCGGCCTGTGAAAACGCCTGCGTCCAGTCCGCGAATGGGTTCATCTCCTGTGTGCTCATCGCCGCGGCGATACGTTCTTCGAGCGGGTTGCCGCTGGGCAGAAACAGTGGGGGAGAGGTCATCTCGATGATGGCGAGTACGCCGCCAGGCTTCAGATGCGCGGCCGCGGTGCGGAGGAAGGCGTCGGGATCGGCGATGTGATGCAGAGACGACGACGCCCAGATGACGTCGGCGTCGGGAATTGCTGCCGGCCAGCCGTTGTCGAGGTCGGCGATCGCGGTACGCACCCGCGGGTGGCACGCCGCGTCGATGTGGGCGGTCATCTCGGGAGAAGCGTCGACGCCGATGATCTCTGCGGTCGGAAATGCGCGTGCGAGGGCGCGAACTCCGACGCCCGTGCCTGCCCCGACGTCGACGATCACCGACGGCTCGCGCCCTAGCGTCGCGCGGATGCGGTCGGTTGCTGTGTCGAGGTATGAGCCCATGACGGCGGCGTCGAGTTCGAGCATCTCGACCATGTCCTCGCCCTGGTGCTCGTGCTGGTGGCCGTGGCCGTGCCCGTGCGGGTGTGAATCGTGTCCCATGGCTCCGAGGTTAGCCAGCTCGTGCGTTTGAGGCATACAATCTTGCGTATGGAGCAAGAACTCGACGACGTCGTCCGGCAGCGCATCCGCGGCCTCCGACTCGCGAAGGGCTGGACGCTCGACTCGCTGGCCTCGCGTTGCGAAATGAGTCCGTCCACGTTGAGCAGGATCGAGACCGGTGGTCGACGCGTCGCCCTCGACCAGATCGTTGCCATCGCGCGCGCACTCGGTACGTCCGTCGACCAGCTCGTCGAGCCGGCGTCCGACGAGGACGTGGTGATCCGGCCGCAGCCGCACGACAGTGAGGGCGTGACCGTGTGGCCGCTCTCGGGGTCGGACACGCCGGGCGGGGTATCGGTCGCCAAGATGAGGATCGTCCCGGGAGCGCCCGTCGACCCCAAGAACCTCGGGGTGCATCCCGGGCGCGAGTGGTTCACGGTGCTCTCGGGGACCGTCGAGCTCTGGCTCGGCGACCGCGTGATATTGGTTCCTGCAGGTCAGGCGGCCGAATTCGCAACCATGATCCCGCACGCGATCCGGGCCCGCGACGGTGCGGTCGAGATCTTGTCGATCTTCGACCACGACGGCGAGCGCGCCCACCTCGGTCCTGTGCGTCAGGCGTGGTCGACGAAAAGGGGCCACGCAGCGAAGTGAGTCGAAGGTTCCTCACAGGTCTTCGACGGCACTAACACATATGCGATCGCTATTGTGTATTCGATGTCCGAGAATGTAATGCCCAGTCGCCGCACGGTGCTCGCCACCGGTGGTTTGGCGACGCTTGCGGCAGTTGTGCTCGCGGCGTGCGGTAAGTCGAACGACACCCAAGCAGCGAGCGGTCCCAAGAAGCCGACGGTCCGCGTCGAGTTCACGCCGTCGCTCACCGATGAGGCTGCGCCGAATCCGACCGCAAAGGTCGAGGTCAAGGCCATTGACGGGGTGCTCAACCCCGACGTGAAGCTCCTCAACCCCTCGGGCAAGGCCATCGCGGGCACCATGTCCGACGACCGCACGACCTTCACGGTCACCGAGCCGCTCGGTTACGGCACCACCTACACGTGGCAGGGCAGTGCGACCGGATACGACCGGATGAGCAGTCCGGTAGAGGGCAAATTCACCACTCTGGACCCGAAGACGCAGCTCAACGTCGTCGTCAACATCGCAGACGGTCAGGAAGTCGGCATTGCCGCGCCGCTCATCCTGAAGTTCGACGGCACGGTCGACAACAAAGAGGCTGTCGAGAAGGCGCTCACGCTCACCACCGAGCCGCCCACAGAGGGAAGCTGGGCATGGCTCGGCGAGGACAACGGTTCGCGCGTGCATTGGCGGTCCAAGGAGTACATGGCTCCCGGCACCAAGATCCACATGTCGGCCAAGCTCTACGGGCTCGACCACGGCGACGGCGCTTACGGCGCGGCCGACGTCACCAGCGACTACGTGGTCGGGCGTTCGCAGATCGTCAAGGCCGAGGCGTCGAGTCACCAGATCGTCGTCGTGCGCGATGGCGCGACCCTCATGACGCTGCCGTGTAGCTACGGTCAGGGCGACGTCGACCGCAACGTCACCCGCTCGGGCATCCATGTGGTCAGCGAGAAGCACGAAGACTTCTACATGAGCAACCCGGCCGCCGGGTACTTCAACATCCGCGAGCGATGGGCCGTACGTATCTCCAACAACGGCGAGTTCATCCATGCCAACCCGCAAACCGTTGGCGTGCAAGGCGCGTCGAATGTCACCAACGGGTGTATCAACCTGTCGCTCGAGAATGCGCAGCAGTACTTCAACACCGCGATCTACGGCGACCCCGTCGAGGTGACCGGCACGCGGATCGACCTGTCGGAGGCCGACGGCGACATCTTCGACTGGATCTTCGACTGGCCGACCTGGAAGTCGATGTCGGCCATCAAGGGTGAGCCGCGCACGGCGTCGGCCCCTGCGACACCCAAGGGTGCCCCGACGTCGGTGGGCGCCCCCAACTGAGCCGAGACGGACTGATCGGTCCTACCCGGTACGAACGTTGCGGCGCGACGACGCCTGATCGCGTGGCCGGATGACGATCTGGTCGAGGTCGACGTGCGCGGGTCGGGAGGCGACGAATCCGACGACCTCGGCGATGTCGCCCGCGGTCAGCGGGGTCACTCCCGAGTAGACGGCGTCGGCGCGGTCTTTGTCGCCGCCGAAACGTACGAGCGAGAAGTCGGTCTCGACCATCCCCGGGCAGATCTCGGTGAGCCGAATCGGCTTGCCCAACAACTCGAAACGCAGCGTGCGGTGCAGCACGCCCTCTGCGTGCTTCGCCGACGTGTAGCCGGCGCCGTTGTCGTAGACCTCGAGCGCCGCGGTGGAGGTGATCGTGACGATCAGACCGTCGCCCGACGCCTCCAGCGCGGGCAGCAGGGCTTTGGTGACCCGCAGCGTGCCGAGGACGTTGGTCTCCCACATCCAGCGCCAGTCGTCGAGGTCTGCTGTCGCGACCGGGTCGAGTCCCTTCGCGCCTCCCGCGTTGTTGACGAGCAGGTCGACGCGGTCGAGACCGTCGACGAATCGGGCGACCGACTCGTCGTCTGTGATGTCGAGTTGCCTTCCGGTGCCGCCGATTTCGGCCGCGAGCTCGGTGATGCGGTCGACGCGACGCGCACCGACGACCACGTGGTAGCCCTGCGCCGCGAGCGTGCGAGCGATCGCCTCGCCGATACCTGAGCTGGCTCCGGTCACCACGGCGACCTTCGCGTCGTCTATGTGCGCTGCGATGGGCTCGACGTCGGGCGAGGTCGTGGTCGGGTCGTCGGAAGGTGTGGTCATGGGCTTCACTTTATCGAGTCCGAGCCGTCCGACCGACGTCGCTGCGCGGGGTGCTGCTGTCAGTCGTCGGTGCGCTGCTACATTCAGCGCATGTTGCGTGGAGTCGTCCCGGCGACATTGCAGATAGGCTCGACGCCTGCTGCAGCCGTGCTGCACGCAATCCGGGTCAGTGCGCCGATCACCCGTGACCGACTTGCCGACATCACGGGGTTGTCCCCGGCAACCATCAATCGCCAGGTCACAGCCCTGGCGGGTCAGGGTTTGGTCACCGAGCGGCCAGACCTCGTCAGTCCCGGCAGTATCGGGCGCCCCAAGAATCCACTCACCCTCGACCGCGACACGCTGTGTGCTGCCGGCATGCATATCGGAGCGCGGCGCACCCTTTTAACCATCGTGGATCTGGGCGGGCGCCCCCTCTACAGCCATGCGGTCCTCACCCCGCACGGCGACGCCGACACCGCCCTCGCCGAACTCTGCGGACAACTTCGCGAACTCGCCGACCGCTTCTCGGGACGACGCCTGCTCTGGGGTGGGGCGGCCGTCGGCGGTTCGGTCGACGCGGCGTCGGGCACGGTCGATCATCCGATACTCGGGTGGCACCGCGCACGGCTCGGACCGGCGCTGGCAGACGCACTGGGCGTGCCGGTGTCGGTCTGCGAACATGTCGAGGCCATGGCGGCGGCCGAACTGCTGCTCGGCCAGACGATTGTCGACGCCGCTTCCGGCCTGTTCTTCTATGCGCGCGAGACCACCGGTATGGCCATGACGCTCAACGGGCGCGTCCACATCCCCGCACGGGGCGCGGGCAGCATCGCGCATGTGAGAGTAGACGCCCCGGTGCTGTGTCCGGGGCGAGCCGCAACACTATCCGACGTCATCGGCAGCGAGCCGACGTTGCGGGCGGCGCGGCGATTGGGGATCTCGCCGGACGCATCACCGATCGTCGACGAACGCGCACGCATTCTCGGCGAGGTTGTCGCGACGTTCCGTGATGCGCTCAATCCGGATTCGGTCGTCGTCGCGGGCGACGCCTTCGCCGCGCATCCCCACGGCCTCGCGCCGGTGCAGGCGGCGTTCGACGCCGCGTCGAAGACGGACTGGCCGATGGAACTCACGCCGTCCCTGTTCGGGGTCACGGTGCCCGAGGGCGCGGCAATTGTGGTGGCGCTCAGCGTGATCTACGCAGATCCGGTCGCCTCGCTCTCGTAGAGGTCCGTCCCGACCCGACGCCCAAACGGCGTGCGGTGCGCAGGGCAAGAGCGCAGATGTGACGCTCGATTACGCGTGATGGGCAATTCGCCCTTACAGTGAGCGATATGTCGAGCTCCCCCCTGACGCTGCCGCGTGACGTCTCCGCAACCATGTCGATTTCTGTGACCGCACCGACCGAACTCGAGATGCAGATTGCCGTGGCGAAAATGCCCGGCATCGAGCTCGACGAGAAGCTCGTCGTAGCCGTCAACGGCGACGAGATCACCCCGGAGGAGATCATCGATCCGCACGGCGGTCGAATCCATCGGCTGAACGTGGAGTCGGGTGTCGTCGCCGTCAATTACACCGCGTCCGTGACCGCACCGGCCGATCCGGTGGCGGTCGCGCCGACGGACCGTTCGATGTACCTGCGCCCCAGCCGATATGCCGAGTGCGACAAGTTCTTCGGGTTTGCCGCCGGACAGTTCGACGCCTCGCTCCCCGCGGGTGAGCTCCTCGATCAGGTGACCGCATTCGTCGAAGACCGCCTCGACTACATCCCCGGTGCCAGCGACCCGATCGACGGCGCCGTCGACACGCTGCTCGCAGGTGCGGGTGTGTGCCGCGACTACGCGCACCTCGTCGTCGCGCTGTTGCGCGCGTTGAACATTCCCGCCCGGTTGGTCGCCGTGTACGCGCCCGGGTGCGACCCGATGGACTTCCACGCGGTCGCCGAGGCGCTGATCGAGGGGCAGTGGGTCGTGGTCGATGCAACAAAGCTGTCACCTCGACAGAGCCTCGTGCGCATCGCCACCGGTCGCGACGCCGCCGACACCGCTTTCCTCGACAACCACAACGGCTCGATCTCGCTGGACAACTACCAGGTCATGGCGACAGTCCGTGGCGAGCTGCCCATTGACAGTGGAAAAGAGCGCATCAGCATACGATGAACCCATGCATGCACTGACATGTCCCATCTGTAATGCGCTGTCGGGCTTTCTCGGACAGCAATGCCCCAACTGCGGCACGACGGTCGGTATCCACCTGCCGAGTAGATCACTGGTCGTCGCCTCCGACGACGGCGTCGACATCGACGGCGCACGCTGGGTGCGCTGCATCAATTGGGACAGCGGCTGCAACTGGATGACCCCTGCCGAGTTCTCCGAGGAGGACGCGGGGATGCGCGGTCGGTGCTTCCCCGATTCGCTGCTGCGCAAGATCCCCGACGCCGACGACCCGATCGGTCGCGAGAAGCTACCATCTGCGCTGTCGGATCTGCGCATGCTGGTCTATCAGCTCGTCGACCTCGGCCTGCCCGTCGAACCGTTCTGGCGCACCGACGGCGGGCTGGCTTTCGATCTGCTGTCGAGCCAGACGCTCGGCAGGCCGGTGACGATCGGGCACGCCAACGGCGTCGTCACCATCGACCTCTCCGAGACCCTTGACGCGTATCGCGAGCGGCTGCGCGTGGATCTGGGCGAGGCGTACCGGACGATGCTCGGACACTTCCGGCACGAGGTGGGCCACTACTACGAGAGCATTCTCGTCGAGAACGGCGAGGGCGCCGACCTATACCTCGAGAAGTGCCGTGAACTGTTCGGCGACGAACGTGCGAGCTACAGCGACGCCATCGACCGTCACTACAAGTTCGGCGCGCCTGCCGACTGGGCCGAGTCCTACATCTCCGAGTACGCGACGATGCACCCGTGGGAAGACTTCGCGGAATGCTTCGCCCACTATTTGCACATCACCGGAACCATCGACACCGCACGGGAATCGGGCGTTCGGCTCGACAATGACCAGGTGCGTTTCGCGATGGACCGCGACATCATCCCGCTGGAGTCCTACGCCGACCAACCCATCGAACGTCTCCTGTACGACTGGAAGTGGTTGGGCACCATGTTCAACCGTGTCAATCAGGCGATGGGTGCGCGGCCCCTGTACCCGTTCGTCATCCCCCAACCGGTCGTCAGCAAGCTCGGCTTTGTCCACAAGGTGATCCGCGAAACCGACAAGCGCTCCGCGCACGACGACCCGCTGATCGACCCGGTCGCCGCACCGGCGTAAGTAGAGCCTAGAGGGCTTGCTTACGTAACTCGACGACGAGCGCGAGAAGTGTTGCGACGTCGTCGGTGTCGGCGATCCGGTAGCGGGCGCCGGTGTCGCCGTCGCCCACCTTGACGCTGATGTCATTCTCGCCGGTGAGGTGCGCGAACGCCTTCTCGTCTGTCACGTCGTCGCCGATGTAGACCGTTGCGTCCGAACCGAACTGGGTCTCCAATATGTCGAGTGCGTGACCCTTGCTGGTCTCGATGACCGCGAGCTCGATGACCATCTTGCCCTCGGTGACCTGAACCCCCGGCCACGACGCGGGCCCGGACCGCGCCTTCGCGAGGGCGTCATCGGCGACGTCGGGTTCCGCATTGCGCACGTGCAGTGCGGCGCTGATCGGCTTCACCTCGACCGTCGTACCCGGATGGGTGTCGGCGATCTCATTGAACGCCTTGACGATTCGATCGAGGAGCGCTCGCTCGTCGTCGGTGACCTGCTCGCCGAACCCGGTGGTGAACTCGGTGCCGTGGCTGCCGACCAAGGTGACCGAGTCGTCGTCGAGACCCGACAGTGCGCGTAGGTCGTGAAGCGATCGGCCAGAGATGACCGCGGCCTCGGTGTCGCGTAGCGCACCCGCGGCGCGGATCGCCGAGATCGACGCCTCGTTGGGCTTGGCGTCTTGCGGACGCGACACGATGGGCGCGATGCAGCCGTCGTAGTCGCTCGACACCAAGAGTCGAGACACGGTGACCGTGTGTGCGACGGCGTCACGCAGGTCGTCGGGAATTCCCGTGTCGCTCACGAATTCTCGTCCCCACGGTCGGTGTCGTCTGTGCTGCCGCTGGAGACGAGTTGGACTCCGCGATTGGCCGACGACGTGGTCTCCGTTGTCGACGTGAGGGTGTCGAGGAAACTCTTCGCCCATTTCTCGACGTCGTGGGTGAGTACCTGCCTGCGTAGGGCCCGCATACGACGCTTGCCTTCGGCCTGTGTCTGCTCGACGGCTGCGACGATCGCGTCCTTCACGCCGTCGAGGTCGTACGGGTTCGCCTGATAGGCGGTGCGCAATTCCGCTGCGGCACCGGTGAATTCACTCAGAACCAGCGCACCACCCAGGTCGCTGCGACATGCGACGTACTCCTTGGCGACGAGGTTCATCCCGTCGCGCAACGGCGTGACGAGCATGACGTCTGCCACCACGTAGTAGGCGAGTAGGTCGTTGCGGGGCACCGACCGATTGAGGTACTCCACCACCGGATGGCCCACTTCGCCGTACTGCCCGTTGATGTTTCCGACGAGCTGCTCGATTCCTGCCCGCATGCGGACGTAGCTCTCGACGCGCTCGCGGCTCGGGGTCGCGAGCTGGATCATGACGGTGTCGTGTGGATCGATGCGACCCTCGTCGAGCAGTTCCGACAGCGCGCGCAGCCGGACGTCGATGCCCTTGGTGTAGTCGAGTCGGTCGACGCCGAGCAGGATGGTCTTGGGATTGCCGAGTTCCTTGCGGATGTCGCGGGCGCGGGATCGGATGTCCTTGGATTTCGACTGGGTGTCGAGTTCTCCGGAGTCGATCGAGATCGGGAAAGCGCCGACGCGAACGGTCCGGAAACCGACCTGCACCACGCCGAAGCGCGACCGGACGCCGACAGTGCCCTTGCTCGTGGCCTGGCCGGCGAGGCGTCGGGCCAGGTAGAGGAAGTTCTGTGCGCCGCCCGGAAGATGGAACCCGATGAGGTCGGCCCCGAGGAGGCCTTCGATGATCTCGGTGCGCCACGGCAACTGCATGAACAGTTCGACCGGCGGGAACGGGATGTGGAGGAAGAAGCCGATGCGTAGATCGGGGCGCAGCATGCGCAGCATCTTCGGGACGAGCTGAAGCTGATAATCCTGCACCCACACGATCGCCCCGTGCGCGGCGGCCTTCGACGTCGCCTCCGCGAATCGGCGATTGATCTCGACGTAGGCGTTCCACCACTCGCGGTGGTACTCGGGCTTGACGATCACGTCGTGGTAGAGCGGCCACAGCGTGGCGTTGGAGAAGCCCTCGTAGTATTCGGCGATCTCCTCGGCCGAGAGCGGGACCGAGCGGATGCTGATGCCGTCGACCTCGGCTTCCTCGGTGTCGGATTCGGCAGCTCCCGACCATCCGACCCATGCGCCCTTGTGCTTGCGCAGGATCGGCTCGAGCGCCGTGACCAGGCCGCCGGGACTGCGCTTCCAGGTGACGTTGCCGTCGGCGTCGACCACCTTGTCTACGGGCAGTCGATTGGCGACGACGACGAACTCAGAACCCGGGTCGTCGGATGAACCGGCCGGACCCAAGCGGGAATCGCCGGGTTCGGGGAGGCGTGCGCCGAAGGTGGCCTCCGTGTTGTGCACGCCTGACGTTGCGGGTGCGTCGGTGTCGGAACGCTCGGATACCTCTTCGGATCCCGGGTTCACGACTCAGGCGTTCTCGCCCGGAGCGATCCCCAACATGGACAGCAGCATCCGGCACTCGTCGGCGTCGGTGGCGTAGGCGGCGACAACGCGGCGTGCGGAGTTGGCGGTCTCGTCGGCCACCGGCTCCAGCTCTTCGTCGGCGATGTCAGTGGTCTTGGGGGGCATCTCGTCCTCTCGGCTTGCTGTTGCGCGAGGTTGTGCTGTGCGCAACACCCGATCTTACCCGCTGGCGATGGGCTGTACTGCAAGACCTCGTCGGGCCGGACACCTTACCAGCGTCGTCGTGCGGCGCGTGCCTCGCGACGGCGGCGCGCCCAGTCGGGTGCGACGGGCAGGCGGGGGCGTCGCAGCGTGCGGGCGACGAACTCTCCGAGCGTGACGCCCGCGGCCAGTGCGCAGCCGACGCCGAGCGCCGCGGCCATCCAGGTGAGTCCGGTGAGCGTCTGGTCGTTGAGCACGCCGTAGAGGGCGCGGTAGACGGCGAGACCGGGAAGCAGGGGAGTGATGCCCGCGATCGCGACGACCAGCGGCGGAACCAGCGCGCGGCGGGCCAGCAGACCGCCGACGAGGCCGACGCAGGTGGCGGCGAGTCCCGCGGCGATGACGTCGCCGACCGGCAGGAACGACGCCGCTGCCGCGACGCCTGCGCCGATGAGACCGCCCAGGAACGCGATGGGCAGCGCACGACGCTCCGCATAACTGGCGAGCGCGAACGCGAAGGCCGCGATTGCGCCTGACGCGACGCGGATGGGGACGTCGACAGGTGCGAACTCCGTCGACGAGGTGATCGTCGGCAGGTAGATGCCGACCGAACTCATCAGGCGCAATCCGATACCGACGCCCGCGATGATGCCGCCGGTCATGAGCAGCAGTTCGAAGAAGCGCGCGACGCCGGTGATCGGCGCACCGGTGATGGCGTCCTGCACCGAACCGACCAGCGAGAGGCCGGACAGCAGCACGACGATCCCCGCGGCGATGACCTGAGACGGGGTGATCGACAGGCTTTGCCACCCGGTCTTCTCGCCGAGTTCGTACACGAGCGCAGCGGGTACGACGGCGATGAATCCGCCTGCGACCTGCTGGAAGAAGATCGGTGTGCCGATCCTGTTGAGTCGGCGGTTGAACGTGACCGTGACGACGGTGGTGAGCCAGGCGAGGACCGCCACGACCACGTCACCGCCGAGAAGCACCGAGATGCCCGACGCCATGAGGCCCCACGCGAACGTCGAGACCCAGTACGGGTAGGGGTGTTTGGCCGCGATGATCTGGTCGACGATCCGGTGTGCCGTCGACGGTGTGATCGCCGAGTCGCGAATGCGACGAACCAGCCGGTCGACGGCTGCGAGGCGCGTGAAGTCGAGCGACCGGTAGTGCACCGTCTGCATCGTCGTGATCGGGGGAAGGGTCGCACCACGTCGGGCTACGACGACGATCGTGTTGTACGTGACGTCGACGTCGACATCCTCGACGCCGTAGATGCTCGCGACGAACCGGATTTGCGAGGAGGTGTCTATCGCGCCGGTTCCCGAGTCGAGGAGCACGGCACCGATCTTGGTCGCGAGGTCGAGCACCTCGGTGATCGCGCCGACGTCGAACCGGTCGATCGGGCGGCGCGGTGCCACCATGATGCTGCCCGGTTCGATCGTGTCGATCGTCGCCTGCCTCGTCCCGGTGAGGCGGCGGACAGCGCGCCCGATATACTCACGCACGCATGCCTCCTTAGCTCAGTGGTAGAGCACTCGCCTTGTAAGCGAGCGGTCGTCGGTTCAATCCCGACAGGGGGCTCCACCCGTCCCGGTTGTGTCTCGCGACGCCTGATTCCCCAGACCGGGCCCCGTATCCGATGTCCCGCGTAAGTGTGGGGTCGGATGATCCTTTGGCACAAACCAGCAGGCCGAACCGCCAACGGCTCCCTATCATTGCGGCGTGAACAGTGCAGCCGACGCAGTGGCCGGCCAGACGGTCTACCGGGGTCAGACGACCGGCAACGTCGATGTCTGGCGTGGCATCCGATACGCAACACCGCCGACGGGCGATCTACGGTGGCGCCGCGCGCGACCGCTCGAGCCGACGTCGGGAACCGTCGACGCGACGACGTTCGGGTCTGTGGCGCCCCAGCAAGTGAACCCGGGCGTCCCCTTGTCACCCGACGCCGTCAAGAGCGAGGACTGCCTGTTCCTCAATGTCTGGGCGCCGCAGGGAGCGGCAGGCGATGGCCGTCGACTGCCGGTCATTGTGTGGATTCACGGTGGCGCATACGTTTTCGGCGCGGGCACACACCCATCTACGACGGCGCGCATCTCGCGTCGACGCAGAACATCGTGGTGGTGACGCTGAACTACCGTCTCGGTGCTCTCGGCTTTGCCGACCTCGGCGCTCCGGGGCCCGGTACGGCTGGTGCGGCCGGTCCCACTGCCTCCGCCGGTGGACGATACGAATCCAACGCTGGCCTCAGCGATGTCCTCACCGCGCTGCGCTGGGTGGCCGACACCATCGACGCGTTCGGCGGCGATCCGGACAATGTCACGGTCGCGGGCGAGTCCGCCGGCGGCGGAATGGTGACGACGCTGCTGACGATGCCGCTCGCTCGAGGACTCTTCCACCGCGCCGTCGCGCAGAGCTCCCCGGTGACCTCGGTGTACGACAGGGCGCGCGCACGGTTCGTCGTCGAGCGGTTGACCGCCGCTGTCGGAGGAACGTGTGGCGACATCGAGAGCTTTGCTGCGTTGGACACCGACAAGTTGGTTGCCGCCACGATGAAGGCATTCACCGGGGTGCCTGCCGCACATCCGGGCACCATCCCCTTCTCGCCGGTGGTCGACGGCGATCTGGTGCCGCGACATCCGATCGACGTCTACCGAGATGGCGAGTCGCTGCCGATTCCACTTCTCATCGGCACCAATCGCGACGAGGCCGCGCTCTTCAAGTTCATGAAATCGCCATTGCTGCCCATCAGTGAGCCCGCGATCGTGCAGATGTTCACCGCGATCGCGTCGGAGTATCCGGAGGTCTCGATCCCCACGGCCGAGCGCGTCGCGGCAGCGTATCCGGGCGCGAAGGCGAAGTCCATGGGCCTCGACGTCGCGCGCGACATGGCGTTCAGGATGCCGACGGTGTGGGCCGCGGAGGGTCACGCGGGAGTCGCTCCGGTGCATCTCTATCGATTCGACTGGTCGACAAGGCTGTTGCGGGCCATCGGGATTCGTGCGTCGCACGCCACCGAGGTGCCGTATCTGTTCGGCTACTTTCCGAGCGGCAAGGCCGGCTTCCAGTTCTGGCTCGGCGGCAGACGGGTCGGTGAGCGGATCGCCGCGGACATGCAGGCTCGGTGGGGTTCGTTCATCCGCGACGGCGACCCGAACTCCCGTCTCGACTCGGCAACGCCCTCGTGGCCGACGTTCACCACCGACCGTCGCGCGACGCTGGTCATCGACGCTCACGACAGCGTCGTCGACGATCTCGACGGACCGCTGCGTGAAGCATGGGGCGACGAGGTTCTCGGGTTTCGCTGAGCAACCGTCTCCCGCAGGCGAAAGATCAACCTGAGCGCAGCAGATTTGCGTTCTCGAATGAGACGGCATTAACCTCGCGTCTCAGACTCTTCTTACTTGCAAGTAAGTAGGGGATGACGTGGAGGGGAACAATGCGCAGATTCTTGGGGACATCTCTGCTCGCAGCAGTGGTTGTCACGCTCGGATTCGTCGGAGTGGTCGCGGCGACGCCGCAGGCGTCGGCGAGTGATCGACTCGACAGAGTTCTGAACCTGCCGCTCGTCAACCGAGACGCGTCGAACGGGCCCGGTGGTGTGAACCCCGCGTTGCCCACCGATCCGACGGTGCTCCGCTCGCTACTCGAAGAAGCGCGTAGTCGCTCGATCGCGCCGTCGTCGTATCGCGCGCTGCTCTTCCAATACTGGCTCGCCGACACCACGAAGGCCGCGGGGATCGATCTCGCGTCGTGGAACCCGCGGGCAGGTGTGAGCGCCAATCGGCAGAATCTGGTTCGCTCGTACCGGTTCTACGAGAACCTGCAACTGTCGCATCGTGAACTGCAGTGGGCGGGAATGGGTGGGCTCGTCGGCGCCGACTTCGGTGGCGGGCTCCTCGACTTCGAGCTCGCGACCAACATCTACGACTTCGCCCGCCTGCAGCCGATCGCCAATGCGATTGTCGGACAGACCAATACGACCCTCGGCCCGGTCTTCGTCGACAAACTGCCCCGCGGCCTGCGTGCGCTGGCACGTGTCGGAGCGACCATCTCCGCAGACGACCTGCGCAAGATCCAGGGCGACATCCTGGTGATGCAGAAGAACATCTTCTCCGACCTCATGCCGATGCACCGCGCCTACGTCGTCGGCGGACTGCCCGCTCTCGACGAGATGCACCGTGCGGGCCTGTTCGACGGCGAGATCCTGCGTGCCTGGCAGCAGATCGCCTCCAAGCAACCCGACGCGATCGCCGCGGGCAACGCGCGACTGCTGCGTCGCGAGCAGGGCGAGGTCATCAAGGCTCAGTGGGACGCGACGCGTGCCTACAAGGGCGACGTCGGCGAGGCGATGACGTATGCGAGCACCGTTGCCGGATCGCCTTCTGTGGCAGGCGTTGTCGCGCCGCGCTCGTTCCGCTCGATCGAGATTCACGGGACCGCGCCGAACGGGCGTCCGGCGACATTGACTGTGCCACTGCCGAATTGGAACTGGTCGGTCTTCCCCGAACGGTGGGCATACATCACCGATCAGTTGCTGCCCAAGTACAAGCTGCAGGTCAACAATCACTGGCCAGAGCTCTCCGCGACGCTGCGCAAACCGTATGACCAGCAGTTGGAGAGCCACCGGCCGATGTGGAACATCGCGCCGATGCTGCAGTCCGCCCTGGAGACGACGAAGGTGAGCTACCAGTGAGTCACACACCAAAGGTGTTGCGCGGCAACCGACGACGCGGCGCACTCGGCGTGGTTCTCGCCGTCGCAGCGCTTGCGGGAGCGGTGCTGTCGGCACCCGCCGCCCACGCCGCCCCACCCAATCGCACACCGGGACTCGATGAGATCTTCAACGGTTACGTCGTCGGCACGTTCACCAACGGCAGGCCGGCGAGTCCCGATGAGGTGATCAAGCCACTCACTTCCGGCGACCCGTTCTACGCCGAGCCGCGTCTGCGTGGCGACGAGAAGCCGGGCACCGTGCTCAAGGCCAAGAAGGTCGACGTCCAGTTCACCGGATTCCGCCCTGGCAACCTCGACGCCTACAAGTTGATGTACGTCACGCGCGGACTGCACGACGAACCCGAGCTCAGCACGGGAATCCTGATGGTGCCGGTCGACGGCCGCGACAACGCGACCCGGCCGCTCGTCGGCTATCAGTTCGCCAATGACAGCGTCGGTGCGTACTGCCACCCGTCGTCGATGTGGACCGGAGCCGATCCGCTCGACGGTGCGTCGTGGTCGGCGCTCGGACCGCTCGCGCAGATGTTCGGCAAGGGCTATGCGGTGATGATCAGCGACGTCGGCAACGACGGTGATCCCAATCCGCACGGCGTCTTTGCGGGCAAGTTCGGTGGAAACGCTCTGCTCGACGGCATGCGCGCAGCGCTCGACCATCGACCGGCGGGACTGTCGAAGAGCGCTCCCAAGGCGATCTTCGGGATTGCCGGGGGCGGCGTCGGCGCTGCGTTCGGCGCAGAGAAGGCCGCGGCTTACGCGCCCGAGTTGAACATCAAGGGCACCGTGCTCGAGGGCATGGTGGTCAACCAGCGCAACTTCATCCGTACCTCCGACGGCTCGGTCGGTTCGGGCTTCGCGTTTGCGACGCTGCTCGGGCTCGAGCCGCGGTACCCGGAGATGAAGATCGACGACAAGCTGACGCCCGCGGGCAAGGCGCTCGCCGACGTGTTCCGCACGCAGTGTCAGACGCCCGCCTACTTCGGCACGCCGTTCGTGCCGCTGCGCACGCTGTTCAAGGGCGGCAAGAGCCCGGCCGACATCCCCGAGTTCCAGCACGTCTACCGCGACAACCTGCTGGGTACACGGTCGCCGAAGTCGCCGGTGCTGATCGCCTCCTGCGCCAAGGACGACTCGCCGATGTCGCTGGTGCCCGCCGCGGATTCGCGCAAGCTCGCCGCGACGTACCGCGCGGGCGGCACCCGCGTCGACTACCAGCCGACGGACTGCAGCATGCTGCACTTCCTGACCAACATGTACGGCTGGGGCACCGACCTCTTTGGGATGCAGACGATCGACTGGCTCGACGCGCGGCTGAAGAGCTGAGGTCTCGCCAGGGGGTGATCTCGACAAGCTCGATCAGCGGTGGGGGCGCTCGATCAGCGGTGGGGGCGCTCGATCAGCGGTGGGGGGTGATCTCGACAGGCTCGATCAGCGGGTAGGGCTCGATCAGCGGGTAAGGCTCGATCAGCGGTGGGGGCGCTCGATCAGCGAGGGGCATACGATCGTGGCATGACCCGGATCACGCTCAACGGCTCGTCGGTGCTCCACAACGGCGGATTCCCCTACAGCGCGACAGTGAGCGCGGGGCCGCTGCTGTTCACCGCGGGAATCTCGCCGCTCGACGAAGAGGGCGTCGTCGTCGCGGCCAACGACGTCGTCGGGCAGACTCGCCGGTGTCTGGAGAACCTGTCGGCACTGCTCGCCGAGCGCGGCGCGACACCCGCTGATCTCGCCAAGCTGACGATCTATGTGGCCGAGCATCTCCAGGCCGACCTCGCCGTCGCGTGGGACGCGGTCGTCGCAGAACTCGGTGAGTCAGTGCCGCCGGCCATGATGGTGGGGGTCACGGTGTTGCCGTACGACGAGCAGGTCGTCGAAATCGACGCTGTCGCTGCACTTCCCGCGTGACCGCGGTCCGATGAGCTCGGCGCACCGACCGCACATCTCCGATTCCGAGCGTCGAGCTCGCCTCATGCGCAGGCACCGACTTGCCGAAGATTTCTCGGCCGCGACGCCCGTCGACGTCGCGCAGTCGATGGTCGGGCTGCACGCGACCACGTGGTCGACGGTCTATCTGTCGACGTGGGCGCGGATGCCGGGCTTCGTGCCCGCCGACCTCGACGCCGCACTCTACGACGACCGCAGCCTGGTCCGACAACTTGCCATGCGCCGCACCATGTTTGTTCTGCCGAGGGAGACCCTGCGCGACGCCGTCGGCGCTGTCGGTCCGCGCGTCACCGCGTCGGAACGGACCAACATGCTGCGAGACCTGCGGCGCAGCAGCGACTTTCCCGATCCCGACGGCTGGATCGACACGGCGCGGGCGGCGGTGGCGCGGCTGGTGTCCGACGGTGTTCCACGCAGCACGACCCAATTGCGCAAGGCGCTACCGGAACTCGATGGTCGAGTGACCGTCGGCACGGGAAAGTCTTGGGGCGGAACGATTCCCATGGCACCGCGTGTCCTGAACATGATGAGTGCAGCCGGCGAGATCGTCCGCGGCCCCAACGACGGTCCCTGGCATCGGTCCAAGCCGCTGTGGGTCGGGATGGAGCAGTGGCTCGAAGAACCGCTCGATTCGCCCGACATCGAGACCGGCCACGTCAGAATGATCGACAGGTGGCTGCGTGCCTTCGGACCGGGTACCGAGACCGATATCGTCTGGTGGCTCGGGAGTACCAAAACCGCTGTGCGAGCGGCACTTGCGCAGCTCGACGTCGTCGAGGTCGACCTCGACGACGGATCGGTCGGCTACGTGCACGCCGACGACACCGAAGAAGTCGGCGCCGTGGAACCGCAGGCGGTGCTGCTCCCCGAGCTCGACCCGACGACGATGGGTCACAAGCAACGCGCCTTCTACCTCGGTGAGCACGGCGAGCACGTCTTCGATTCGAACGGCAACGGCGGGCAAACCGCGTGGTGGGACGGTCGGATCGTCGGAGGTTGGTCGCGCCAGCCGGACGGATCGGTGGAGATCCATTCGTTCGAGCGACTGCCCCGCGCCGCGACTCGGGCACTGACATCGCGCGCGGACACGTTGGCCGAATGGCTCGGCGACGAGAACCCGCGGCCCGCATACCCGGCGCCGTTCATGCGTGGGGCGCCTCGATGAGAGCTACGGGCCGCTGACCACGACGGGTTGGGTGCTCTCGAACTACACCCACTCGACGAACTGCACGATGATGCCGTTCGGATCCTCGATCTGGAAGTAGCGCTCGCCCCAGGGTTCGGTCTCCGGTTCGGTCACCACCTGTGCGCCCGCGTCGCGCACTGCGCGGAAAATACCGTCGACGTCGTCGACCACGAATGCGAGGAGTAGCCCGTCTCCCGCGCTCCCCGCACGATGGGCGGGTTTGAAGGTTTCCAGGCCGGTCTTGAGAAAGATGACGTTCGGTGTCCCCGTCGGCGCATCGTCCGGGGCGGCCAGCGAGATAAAGCCGTCTGCCTGCATGGCGACGGTGTATCCGACGTGGCGGGATAGAAACTCGGCCGACGCCTGTGGGTCGGGCACGTTGAGGGAAATCGCGGTGGCTGTGATGGGCATGTGAGCCTTTCTCGTATGGGGTACGAGATCTAGTATCCGTATAGTGTACGAAAAGTCAAGGAACGGGAGATGCACTGGTGAGCACCATCGAACTGCTCTGGCGCAAGGTGGTGCCGTTGCCTGCGCGGCAGGGGAGGCCGCCGCGGTTCACGGCGGACGCGGTCGTGGACTCGGCCATCGCGGTCGCCGACCGGATCGGGTCGAGATTCACCCTGCGCGACGTCGCGCAGGAGCTGGGAGCGCCGGTGATGTCGCTGTACTCCTACGTCGACAATCGTGAGCAGCTCGTCGAGCTCATGGTCGACCAGTGTCGTGCCGACATGACGCATTCGGTGCTGACCGGAACGTGGCAGTCGCGCCTGCGGCAGGTCGCAGCCGACAACCTGAGCCTGTTCGACCGCCACCCGTGGATGGTCGACGTCGAGTCCGAACGCGCGATTCTCGGACCGGGAACCCTCGGCAAATACGAGCGTGAACTCGGCGCCGTCGAGTCTCTCGAGCTCAGCGACGCGGCGAAAGATGCTGCGCTGCAACTGGTGCTGAACTTCGTTCGTGCGTCGGCTCGTTCGCTGCATCACGCGATTGCGGAGCGGCGAGAAGAGACCCCCGAGCAGTGGTGGGAGCGGGAGGGCGCGCAGCTCGCGAAACTCGGTGTCGAGGAACGCTATCCGCTGGCATCCCGTATCGGTACGGCCGCTGGACAAGCGACCGGGGCGGCCGAGAACGCCGGCGCCGCCCGCGACTTCGGATTGTCGGCGCTGCTTCTCGGCATCGAGGCGATGGAGTCCTCGGGGGTGTGAACGCAGCGAGGAGGCCGCGAGCGCGACAAACTTGCGTACACAATCCGGTCGTCAGCGAGAGGCCACGACAATAATTGTCGCGGCGCCCCGCTGACGTCACAGTTGTGTACGTACCCAGGGGCAACGTGTTCGTGTGTCGGCGCGACGATGAGTTTTCCCGGTCACCGCGGTCAGTCTCTGTGACCGGACTTCTTCTCGGTTGAATTCGGCCCGACTTCCTCGGCCCAACTTCAAGGACAGGAGCACTGAATGTCTGCAGGACTCCCACCCGTCGTCGACGTAGATACCTGGCGTCGCGAACTCGACGAGCTGCGCGCCCGTGAGAAGGCCGCAACTCGTGAACTCGATGCGATTGCGGCGCAACGTCGTCGAATGCCGATGGTCGAGGTCACCGATCACACGCTCACCGGTCCGGGCGGCCCGATCGCGCTCTCGGACATCTTCGACGGTCGCTCACAGTTGATCGTCTACAACCACATGTGGACAGACGGAGCCGCGTTGCAGTGTGGCGGTTGCACCGGGTACACGTCGCAGTTCACCCGGCTCGACTTCCTGGACAACTACGACGCGCGTTTCGTGATCGTCACCAACGGACCGATCGGCGAGGCGCTGGACTACAAGCGGCGGGTCGGCAACCGGATGGACTGGTACTCGGCGGCGGGCACGACCTTCGGCACCGAGGTCGACGCGGCACCCGGCGAGGGCTTCGCCATCAACGTCTTCCTCCGCGACGGGCAACGGGTCTTCCGTACCTGGCACACCGCCGGCCGCGGCACCGAGCAACTCGGTCATAGCTTCTCGCTCCTCGACATCCTGCCGTGGGGCAGGCAGGAGGAGTGGCAGGACGTGCCCGACGGCTGGCCGCAGCGTCCGACGTACTCGGGGTGGGCGAGCTCGGCCGACATCGCACGCTTGTACGGAGAGGCGTAGGCCCAGGGCCCTGGGCCCGGCGTCGCAGAATGAACGCTCCCGAACGTGCAGGTCAACGCTCACAGGAAGCTGCCAGCTCGTCTCCAGACTGATGGCAGAATGCTGCGAGAAGGTGTATCTGTGAACGAGATGGGTCAGGGAACACACCAGTTGATCAGCAGGGGCGCCGGAACTGGGCCGCGAGTGCTCGTCGTCGACGACGAGACCAATATCCGTGAGCTGCTCTCGGTGTCGTTGAAGTTTCAGGGATACGACGTCGAGGTCGCCGCTGGCGGCCCCGAGGCCATCGACAGGTGCCGAACCTACAAGCCCGATGTGCTCATCCTCGACGTGATGATGCCCGGCATGGACGGATTCGGGCTGCTGCGCAGGTTGCGCGCCGACGGCGTCGACGCACCCGCGCTGTTCCTATCTGCCCGCGACAGCGTCGAGGACAAGATCAACGGCTTGACGGTCGGCGGCGACGACTACGTCACCAAGCCGTTCAGCCTCGAAGAAGTCGTCGCGCGCTTGCAGGTGTTGTTGCGCCGCAGCGGATTCGACGCGCAGGCCAAAGAGGCGTCGCGGGTCACCTTCGCCGACATCGAACTCGACGACGAGACCCACGAGGTCTGGAAGGCGGGCAAGCTGGTCTCGCTGTCGCCGACGGAGTTCACGTTGCTCCGCTACTTCATGGTGAACGCGGGCACGGTGCTGTCGAAGCCTCGTATCCTCGACCATGTGTGGAACTACGACTTCGGCGGCGAGGTGAACGTCGTCGAATCGTATGTCTCGTACCTGCGTCGCAAACTCGACTTCGGCGAGAAGCCACTCATCCACACGCTGCGCGGCGTCGGATATGTGATGCGAGAGCCGCGTACCTGATGGTGGCAACGCAGCCGCACTCTGCAGCGGCACGGTCTGCTCCGCAGAGCGCCGAGTCTGCGGGCGGACTATCTGGCGCAGTCGCCAGTCGTGCGAAACGCGGTGTACCACTGCGTATCTCGCTGGTTGCGCTGACGGTTCTGCTGATGGCCGTCGGCCTTCTGGTGTCCGGGATTGCCGTGACGTCGGCGATGAAGAGTGACCTGATGTCGCGCACGGACGCGGGTCTCGTTTCGGCGGTCGACACCTGGGCCAAGCCCCGCATCCACGTCAGCGACTCGCCCGGCCCACCGCCGGGGCCTCGCAGGCCGCCGTCGCCGTACTTCGTGGAGAACACCCTGTCCAACGGGACGGTGATCTCCAGCAATGACTTCGACGACGAGCCCGCCACCTCCGCTCTGCCCCAGGGCGATGACGGCCCGGTGACGGTGAATTCCGCGGACGGCAACGGGCCGCAGTGGCGGGTGATCAAGCGGTCGAGTCCCGAGGGGCAGTCGATCGTCGCGATCCCGCTGACGGATGTGAACAAGACCATCTCGCGTCTGCAGTGGCTCGAGTTCGGGATCGGTGCGGCGATCGTTCTCGTGATCGGGGTGCTGAGCTATCTACTCGTCCGCTCCTCGCTGCGCCCGTTGCGCCGCGTCGAGGAGACCGCGCACGCGATCGCGGCGGGCAACCTCAACATGCGCGTACCGCCTGCCGCGCCGAACACCGAGGTCGGCAGCCTGTCGTCGTCGCTGAACACCATGCTCGGCCAGATTCAGCACGCGTTCGCCAAAACCGCCGCATCCGAGCAGCAGGCCAGGGCGTCCGAAGAGCAGGCGCGCGCATCCGAGGAGAAGATGCGACGTTTCGTCGCCGACGCCTCCCACGAACTTCGTACGCCGTTGACCTCGATCAAGGGGTTCGCCGAGTTGTCGCGCAGCGGCGCGCTCCCCGACACCGGCGACGCACTTCGACGCATCGACGACGAGGCGGGCCGAATGGCTCTGCTCGTCGAGGATCTGCTGGTGCTCGCGCGTCTCGACGCGCACCGGCCGCTGAACTCCGAGCCCGTCGACGTGTTGTCGCTGGCCGCCGACGCCGTGCAGGCGGCGCGCGTCGCGGCACCCGAGCGGAGCATCCGGCTCGAGATCGGCGAGTCCGACGAGCCGCCGATGGTCCTGGGCGACTCACCACGCCTCATGCAGGTGATCCGCAACCTGGTGAACAACGCGGTGGTGCACACCCCGAAGGATGCGTCGATCACCGTCGGAGTCGCCGTCGACCGCGCAGGCACCCACGGCAACGGTGCGCCCGTCGACGACGTGGTGATCACCGTTGCCGACACCGGTCAGGGCCTCGAAGCCGGCGAACTCGAGCACGTCTTCGAGCGGTTCTACCGCGGCGATTCGTCGCGCTACCGCGGCGAAGGCGGCGGCAGCGGACTGGGCCTCTCGATCGTGGCGGCACTCGTCGGGGCTCACGGCGGCCGCGTCGGGGTCGAGTCGACACCCGGCCAGGGCGCGTGCTTCTGGGTGCGCCTACCCCGGCTCGCGGCCTGAGCTGCGCGTCGACCGTGCGCTCGAGACTGTCGACCGTGCGCTCGGGACCGTCGACTGGGCGCTCGGGACCGTCGACTGTGCGTCAGACCAGCCGGTGCAGCCGCGCGAACTCGGCGAGGTCGTCGCGGAATGTGTCGAGCGTTGCGAGCGTGTACATCCCGTCGATCTGGCGGTCGGCCCATAGTTGGTGGATGCGGCGGAGGTCGGACTGCCTCGACTTCCAGCCGATTCCGTCGATGACCGCCAGGACCACCTGGCGCGGAAGCCGGACCTCGGCCATCTCCTCGATCTCGCGCACGGCGTCGGTCAGCTTGCTGCCGGTTGAGTCGAAACCCTTTGCGGCGACGACGATGTCGGCAGCTCCCTCGTGTCCGACGATGAGATCGGCGGGGGCATCGCGCCCGCCTCGTCCGGAGAATCGGGAGCGGGTCACGTAGGGGAGTCCGAGATCGCGGGCGATGGCCTCGATCTCGTCTTCGATGTGTCGCCCCGACGCTCCCGCGCGGGTGGCCGTTGCGCGCGTTCCCGATCGCGCCACGAGGATGTCGGCAAACGTGTACGTCCGTGCCATCTGTACTCGCAGCATCCGGACCAGGTCGAACTCCCGGTCCATCCAACTGACCAGCTCGTATGGCTGTGTGCGCGCAACCTTTTGCCACGACGACGTCCCGAACTCGTGCCGCAGGTTGTTGCGCAACTTCTCTTGCGAGAGGCCGACGGCCAGCCGCAGAATGCTGTCCTCGTCGGCGTGATCGCGCGCCCAGACGGCGAGCCCAGTGAGGTCGGTGTCGAGTACCTCGGTCAGTGTCTCGACGGCGTCGACGATTTTTTCCGCATCGGGGGTCGACGCTGTCGGGTCGACGTGTGCGGTCAGCCGGCCCAGCGTCGACAGATAGTCGTCGAACTCTCCCGCGTCACTCATCGTCGTCGATCCCTGTGTGTCTCAAAGATGTTGTATTTCAACGATGTTCAGTCTCGGCCGATGAACAGGTACTCGCTCACGTCGCGACGGGTCGCGGCGGCGTGGGTGCCGAAGCTGTACTTGTGGTCGATCGCGATGACCTCGACCGACGGCTTGACCTTGCCAAGCAGGTCAACGATGCGGTCCGCGCCGGGCAGGGCGTTCGACGAATAGGACAGCACGATCGCGCCCGCGTCCTCGAAGTGCTCGAACGTGCGGACCAGGGCGTCGTCGATGGTCCGTTTGTAGGCGAACGGGGTGAACCGCTTCGGCAGCTTCTTGGTCTTGGTGTTCTCCATGATGCTCATGCCCTCCCAGTAGACCGAGAGGCCCTCGAGGAAGTGGTAGCGCTTGATGTAGTCGTTGTCGTCGGTGGGCGGTGCGTAGGGAGGATCGAGATAGACGAGGTCGGGAGCGGCGTCGAACAGCGGTGTGACGTCGAGGTCGAAGACGTCATCGCAACTGCTGCGATGCTTGCGGCCGTTGCTGAAGACAGTCGAGTTGTATTCCGACGCCGCGCGCAGCCGGAAGTGATCGCGTAGCGACATGCGCAGATCGCGCCGGCCGTCGGCGTAGCGGGTGGCGTCGGTGAACGTGAAGACGCCGCGTGGCTGCTTACGTGCTGCCGAGAGGACGAGGGCGGAGATGGCAAGGTCGCGGCGGTACCCACGCAGCCGCGCGATGTGTGACCACGCGGAATCGAGGAAGGCGCGGTCGGCGGCGTCGAAGTAGAGGCCGTCGAACGTGCTGCGGATGAAGTCGCGGTCGTCGAGGGGTGGGCCGCAGATCTCGTCGATCAACTCGGGCTCGAGACGCACCGAAGAATTGGCGACCGTCGCGCGGGCGATGATGCTCGGAAAGTTCAGAAAGTCGTTGCTCGCAACGGAGAACCCCTGCGCCTTGAGCAGATACGACACGACCCCCGACCCGGAGAACGCGTCGACCGCGGTGGTTCCGCCGATCTCGGCGAACGTCCGCTCGAGGTGGGGGAGGAGCCGGTACTTGGAGCCCATGTACCGCAACCGGGGGAAGCGCTGGGCGCGTGCCACCACCTCTGCGGAACCGACCGGCCGCGTCCCGGACGGCGTTACGGACTGCGTCGGGGGCGCGGCGTCGGTGAACTCTCGACGACTCACAGGAAAAGAATGTCACGGCCCACCGACAAGATCGCAGGCAACACGACTCGATCGCCGACAACGTCGCCGGGATTGCCCACAACACCCGCAGTATTGCCGCCCGACCGCCATAGAATGTCCTCATGGCATCGGTATTCACCAAGATCATCAACGGAGAACTGCCCGGTCGATTCGTGTGGAAGGACGGCCAGGCGGTCGCATTCCTCACCATCGAGCCGGTGACCGAGGGCCACGTCCTGGTCGTGCCGCGCAAGGAGGTCGATCACTGGGAGCAGATGGACACGGCATCGTTCACCCATCTCGCCGACGTCGCGCAGCAGGTCGGCCGTGCCGTCAAAGCCGCGTTCGACGCTCCGCGCATGGGTCTGCTCATCGCCGGACTCGAGATACCGCACGTGCACCTGCACGTCTTCCCCGCCAAGAGCATGGAGACGTTCGACCTCAGCAAGGCCCGCAAAGACATCACGCCTGAGGAACTCGACGCCGACGCCGAGAAGATCCGCGCCGCGCTCCGGGCAACCGGGTACGGCGAGTACGTCGCAGACTGAGCGTCGCGCCGCACAGTCGACGCGCTGGAGCGCCCAGTCGGCAGTCTCGAGCGCACAGTCGACAATCTGCAGTGCCCAGTCGTCGAGCGGCCCGGGCGGTCAGACGCTCCGGTGAATCAGCAGCGGCATCACCGCGGTGGCGCCTGCCTCGCGCAGTGCGGCGGCGGCGAGTGTGATCGCCCACCCCGACCGCGACTCGTCGACGACGAGCAGCACGTTCTGACCCGCGACCTCCGGGGGCGGCTCGCCCAGATGGTCGCGCCAATACGCGGCCTCGACGGCGCCGGGTGCGTCGCGATCGGGCGGGTTGCCCTGCCGCACCGGTAGATGTCCGCCCGGCCGCTTGCCGACGACGCGTAAGTGTTCGGCGAGCTGATCGGCCAGGTTGGTGCCGGTCAGGCGCAGCGACATGATGATGTCGGGGCGCACGCCCGACTGCCGCACCCACGACGACAGTGTCGCCACCGCAGCATCGCCGAGGTCGGCAAGCGCCTGCTGATCGTCGGCGCGAGCGGCACTGAGGAGGTCGGTCCACTCCGGGGCGTCGGCGTGTGCCAGCACTCTTCCCGGTTCGGCGGCGAGGTCGGCGGCGATGCGGCCGCGGCGCCCGAAATCGCCGCCCGGCCACATCTTTCGTGGTTCGAGAATCTGCGCGGAACGTCGAAGGTTGCCGGTGATCGTGCGTACGACGGCGGGATCGACGTCGGCGGTCAGCGGTGCGGTCAGAGCTCCCGTGCACACCGAACAACGCCCGCACGGCTGCGCCTGCGGATCGTCGAGCGATTCGGTGAGCAACTGCATCAGGCATTGACGGCCTGCGATGTAGCTGCGCATGATGTCGGCTTCGCGACGCCGCACCGCGACGACCCCGTCATAGTGGGCGGCGTCGAACGTCCACGGCGTACCCGTCGCCGACCATCCGTCCGGCCCACGTTCGGTGGCCCCGTCGACCGCAAGCTGCTTGAGCATCAACTCGATTCGACCTCGACGCTGCCCGGTCGCCGCCTCCAGCGCGGGCACCGACATCGGCTCGTCGGCCTCGCGCAATGCCGAGAGCACCGACTCCATCTTCACCGGATCAGGGATGGTGGCGGTCGCGAAGTAGTCCCACACCGAGTTGTCGGTGGCCGACGCCAACAGCATCACGACGGCGTCGTCGAGTGCGCGGCCCGCACGCCCGACCTGCTGGTAGTACGACACCGGCGACGGCGGCGATCCGACGTGTACCACAAACCCGAGATCTGGCTTGTCATAACCCATTCCGAGCGCAGACGTCGCAACGAGCGCCTTGACCTCGTTGCGCAGCAGGGCATCTTCGAGATGGTGCCTGCGGTCTGCGTCGAGCTGCCCGGTGTACGCCTCGACGGCCAGCGAATCGCCGTGTATCGCGCGAATCGCGTCGACGAGGCGTTCGGCGTCGGCGACGGTGAGCACGTACACGATGCCTGATCCGGGGAGTTCTGGCAGGTGCTGTGCGACCCATCCGTACCGTCCGATCGGCGACAGCCCGTCGATCACGTTCAGGTGCAACGACTTTCGAGCAAGTGGACCGCGCAGCACCAAGGTCTCGGACTGCTCGCCGCCTGCGCTGAGTTGCGCGGCGACGTCGTCGGTGACCCGACTGTTCGCCGTGGCCGTGGTTGCGAGAACAGGAGTCTGGGGATTGAGCGACTGCAGGACGTCGGAGACCCGGCGGTAGTCGGGCCGAAAATCGTGACCCCAATCGGAGATCGCGTGCGCCTCGTCGATGACGAGCAGGCCCAGCTCGCCCGACAACGCGTCGAGCACGCGCCTGCCGAATCCCGGATTCGCGAGACGTTCTGGGGAGACGAGCAGGACGTCGAGTTCGCCGGAACGCAACGACGTCTCGATTGCCGACCAGTCGTCGACGTTCGACGAATTGAGCGTCGCCGCCCGCAGTCCGGCACGCTCGGCTGCCGACACCTGATCGCGCATCAGCGACAACAGCGGCGACACGATCAACGTCGGACCCCGCCGATGAGACCGCAGGATCGCCGTCGCAGTCCAGTACACCGCCGACTTTCCCCACCCCGTCGCCTGCACCACGAGCACTCTCGGCCCGCTCGCCTCGCTCCCCGAACTCCCCACCAGCCCCGCCACCGCGCTGAGCTGGTCGTCGCGCAGGCGCGCGCCGTCGCCCGCGAGGCTGGTGATCACCGCGTCGGCGACCGCCTGATCGTCGTCGGACAGTCCTACCGGTGTTGCCGTCATGCCCGCCAATCTAGTGATGGCCACCGACGATGACCTTTTCGCAGGCCAGACGCTCACAGGAAGCTGGCAGGTTCGACGCAGAGTTGCTGCAGTTTGGCACCCGAATCTGTACTCATGACGACAGAAGCCCTCCCGCAGGCCGCGGCACCCGTGACGATCGTCGCCGACACATCGGTCACCGCTCCGGTAGTCGACATCGTCGTACCGGTCTACAACGAAGAGACCGACATCGCCTTGTGCCTGCGCCGCCTCCACGACCACCTGCGGACACACGTCCCGTTCACCGCGCGCATCACCGTTGCCGACAACGCGAGCACCGACGCCACCGTCGCGATCGCCGCGGAACTCGCGGGCGAACTCGGCGACATCCGGGTGGTGCACCTCGACGAGAAGGGCCGCGGCCGGGCACTCAAGGCGGTGTGGACGCGCAGCGACGCACGGATCGTCGCCTACTGCGACGTTGATCTGTCCACCGACCTCAACGCGCTGATGCCGCTCATCGCTCCGTTGGAGTCCGGGCACTCCGACATCGCGATCGGCTCCCGACTGTCCCGCGGCTCACGGGTGGTACGCGGCACCAAGCGCGAATTCATCTCGCGCTCATACAATCTCATTCTTCGTACGACGATGCGCGCCAAGTTTTCCGACGCCCAGTGCGGCTTCAAGGCGATGCGCACCGACATCGCCCGTCAGGTGTTGCCCTACGTCGAGGACACGGGCTGGTTCTTCGACACCGAACTACTCGTCCTCGGTGAGCGCATCGGGCTGCGGATCGCCGAGATCCCGGTCGATTGGGTCGACGATCCGAACAGCACCGTCGACATCGTGTCCACGGCGGTCGACGACCTCAAGGGCTGCGCCCGGGTGGGCTACGCGCTGGCGCGTGGTCGGCTGCCCATCGTCGAGCTGCGTTCGACGGTCGGTCGTGAACGCGCGGCCGGTCCCGACATCGCAGGTGTTCCGCCGGGCATGGTCGGCCAGCTCGTCCGATTCTGCGTCGTCGGGGTGGCGTCGACGGCCGCGTATGCGGTGCTTTATCTGCTCCTGCACTCGATCCTCGGTGCGCAGGTCTCCAACTTTGTGGCACTCGCCGTGACCGCGGTGCTCAACACCGCAGCCAACCGCAAGTTCAGCTTCGGCGTGCATGGTCGCGAGGATGCTCTCAAACACCAGCTCTTCGGATTCGGCGTCTTCCTGTTCGGGTGGGCGGTCACCGCGGGGGCACTCGCGGGACTGCACGCGTACGCGCCGGAAGCGTCGAAGCATGTCGAACTCGTCGTGCTGATCGTCGCCAATCTGGTCGCGACGGCGACTCGCTTCGTCGGATTGCGGTGGGTGTTCCGCGCCCATCTGCGACGCACCGCCGAGGCAGCGGAATGACGTTCCACAGCATTCACGAGGCCAGCCACACTGCTGCCAGCCGCCCTACCGAGCAAGAATCGAGACGATGACCACCACAGCAGAATCGGCGACGGCCCCGGATTCCCGGGGCCGCGCGCCTGTCGACACCACGGCCGGTTCGACGGCACGCACGACGCTCTGGGAGCGCGGATCGCTTGCCGCACTATTGATCGCGACGACGATGATCAACCTCTGGAACCTCTCGGCGAACGGGTGGGCCAACTCGTTCTACTCCGCGGCGATCCAGGCGGGGTCGCAGTCGTGGAAGGCATGGTTCTTCGGGTCGTCGGACATGGCGAACTCGATCACCGTCGACAAACCGCCTGCGTCGCTGTGGATTCCGGCGCTGTCGGTGCGGATCTTCGGGCTCAACTCGTGGGCGATCCTGGTGCCCAACGCCTTGATGGGCGTGGCGTCGGTGGCGTTGCTCTACTGGATGACCCGCAGGTACTTCGGCCACTGGGCGGGCATCCTCGCCGGTGCGACGTTGGCGCTCACCCCGGTCGCCGCAATGATGTTCCGCTTCAACAATCCCGAGGCGCTGCTCATCCTGTTGATGGTCGCCGCGGTCTGGGCGTGTCTGAAAGCCGTTGAGACAGGGCGGCTTCGGTGGATGATCCTGGTCGGCGTGTTCGTCGGGTTCGGCTTCCTCACCAAGCAGCTGCAGGTGATGCTGATCGTGCCGGGACTCGCGATCACCTACTTCGCATTCGGTCCGGGCGGGTGGGGCCGACGCCTCGCGCACTGCTTCGCCGCGCTCGGAGCGATGATCGTCAGCGCGGGTTGGTGGCTGCTGGCCGTCGCGCTGTGGCCGGCGTCGTCGCGACCGTGGATCGGTGGATCACAGAACAACTCCGTGATGGAACTGACGTTGGGCTACAACGGTTTCGGCCGCCTCAGTGGCAACGAGACCGGCAGCGTCGGGCCGGGCATGGGTCGCGGTTCCTACGGTGGTTCGGCAGCGGGGCCCGGCGGAATGGGTGCCGATTTCGCGGGACCGGGCGCGCCCGGTGGCCGCGGCGGCATGTGGGGACAACCCGGACTGCTGCGAATGTTCCAACCCGAGCAGGGGGGTCAGATCGCCTGGCTGATCCCGTCGGCACTGGTGCTCGGTATCGCCGCGCTGATCATCATCGGTCGGGCCAAGCGCACCGACACACGACGTGCCTACCTCGTCGTGTGGGGGCTGTGGCTGCTCGTGACGATGGCCGTGTTCAGCTTCATGGCGGGCATCTTCCACAGCTACTACACCGCTGCCCTCGCGCCGGCCGTCGCCGCCGTGCTCGCCGGTGGTGCCGCGGTGGCCTGGCGTGCGCGCGACAAGGTGTGGGTCCGGTGTGTGCTCGCCGCTGCGGTGTGGATCGCGGCGATCTGGGGCTTCGCGCTGCTCGCGCGGTCGTCGGACTTTGTGCCGTGGCTGCGCTACGTGGTGCTGTTCCTCGGGATCGTCGGGGGTGCTGCAATGTTGTTCGCGCAGCGCGCCTACGTCGGTGCGCTCGCGATCGCGATGTCGGTGATCGCCGCACTCGCAGGCCCGTTCGCGTACACCGTCGACACCATCACCACGGCCAAGCAGGGGTCGATCATCAGTGCGGGACCGCGCGTCGAGGGCGGATTCGGTCCCGGAATGCGGGGCGGACCGGGCGGAATGCGCGGCGGCGGAGCCGGATTCGGCGGACAGCGTGGAGGCGGCCAGGGCGGATTCGGCGGCCAGGGCATGGGCGGCCAGGGCGGATTCGGCGGCCCGGGTATGGGCGGCCAGGGCCAAGGCCAAGGCCAAGGCCAAGGTCAAGGTATGGGTATGGGCATGCCGCCCGGCATGGCCGCGGGCGCCGGGTACGCGGGAATGCGTGGCGGAATGGGCGGTCCCGGTGGCGGTCTGCTGATGGGGTCGAAGCCCAGCGCCGAGATGCTCGCGCTGTTGAAGTCCGACGCCGAGAAGTACACCTGGGTTGCCGCGGCGGTCGGCTCGAACACCGCGTCGGGCTACCAGCTCGAATCGGGCTACTCGGTGATGCCGATCGGCGGGTTCAACGGCACCGATCCCTCGCCGACGCTCGCACAGTTCCAGAAGCTGGTGGAGCAGAAGAAGATCCACTACTTCATCGGCGGCGGTGGATTCGGCGGTGGCGGATTCGGTGGCGGTTCGGACAGCAGCCGGCCGTCGAGTCAGATCACTGCGTGGGTGGAGCAGAACTTCACCGCCAAGACGGTCGATGGTGTGACCACCTACGACCTGACAGCTCCGAAGTAGTCGCCCGGCGTCGGCGTCGGGACCTCGACAGTCGGGAGCTAATCGACAACCACCTGTTGCGATCGGTCCGGTCTCGCTTGAGTGTCCTGACGTCGACGTCCTCCGACGTTAAGGTTCTGATCGTGGCATTGACGATCGGACATCGACTGAGTCGGATGACGGGCAGAGACCCGCACGAGGAACGACGCTCGGCGACCAACCTCGAGTTGTTCTTCGACCTCGTCTTCGTGGTCATCTTCTCGGTAGCAGGCACGCAGGTGGCCCACTACCTCGCTGAAGGTCACTGGCGTACCGCCTTCTTCGGATACGTGCTGTGCACCTTCGCCGCGATCTGGGCGTGGATCAACTTCAGTTGGTTCGCCTCGGCATTCGACACCGACGACTGGTTCTTCCGCGTCATGGTGCTGGTGCAGATGGTCGGTGTCGCGATCCTCGCGTTGGGAATCGCGCCGGTGTTCACCTCGATCGAGAACAACGAGCACGTCGACATCCGCGTTGTCGTGATCGGGTACGTGGTCATGCGGCTGGGGTTGGTCACGCAGTGGCTGCGGGCGGCGTCGCAGAGTCCGCGTTACCGCAAGACCTGCCTGACCTATGCCTTGATGATCTTCATCGCGCAGGTCCTCTGGGTGATCGTTGCGATCGTCGATCTGTCGCTGTGGCCGACGATCATCGCGATCGCGGCGTGCGCGTTCGTCGAATACCTCGGGCCGTACGTGGCGGAGACGCGCTTCACTTCGACGCCGTGGCACCCACATCACATCGCCGAGCGTTATTCGGCGCTGACCATCGTCACTCTCGGCGAGGGTGTCGTCGGCACCGTCGCGATCTTGCAGGCGGTGGTCGAGGAGGAGGGCTGGACGACCGAGTCTGCGGTCTTCGGACTCTCCGCGATGGTCATGATCTTCGCGATGTGGTGGATCTATTTCACCGTCCCGGTTGGCGACGCGCTGCATCTGAACCCGGGCAAGTGCTTCCAGTGGGGCTACGGGCACACCGTGATCTTCATGTCGGCCGCGGCAACCGGAGCGGGCCTCGAGGTGGCAGCGCTGTGGACCGAGCACGAAGCGAAGATCAGCGCGGGCGCCGTCGTGGCATGCGTCGCGGTGCCGCTGGGCATCTACTGCCTCTCTGTTCTCGGCATGTACGACTATCTGGTGAGATTCGACCCGGTCTCGCTGCTGTGCGCGATCGGGGCCGCTGTCCTACTCGTCGCCGGGGTGTGGATGGCGTTCGCCGGGGTGTCGCTGACGATCTCCGTCGTGGTGGTCGCGTTGGCGCCGGTGTTCATCGTGATCGTCGACGAGGCGTTCCGCGTACCGCGGCGCGCGCAAGCGCTCGTCGACATGGGACTCGACGCAGTGGTGTCGTGACATCGCGCTTGATCGCAAGAACCTTCGATGATCACATGTTCTTAAACTGGGCAATGCTGGCGTAATAGTGACGTCATGACAGAGTCATGACTAAATGTCAGAGTCATGACATGACAACTCCTGAACAGTCTAAAGACCTTCGCGCCAAGTATCGTTTACAGACTGCTCACGCAATCGTCGAGGCCTACGTAAGCCTCGTTGAAGAGCGGGAAACCGACGCAGTGTCGATGGCGGATGTCGCAGCCCGGGCTGGTACTTCTGAGCGCACAGTTCACAGGCACTATCCGACTCGCGTGGATCTGTACGCCGCCGCGGGCGAATACATCAATTCCGAGGTCTTCGGGTTGATCGAGATGTCCTCGCTGCGCGACCTACCGGATGTCTACGCGCGCGTCGTCGAGCTCTACGAGCGCCGACCAAGGCTGGCGATGCTGATGGCGCGGTCGGCAACGTTTCAGCCCTTGCGGACAGGTTTCCGAGCCGCCTTGCATACGCGCTTGGAGCAGCTGTTTGATGCCGAGTACCCCGAGGCGGACTCCGCTATCCGTCGAAGAGCTATCGCCGGCCTGTCGTATCTCGACAGCGTTACGGCATGGGCAGCTCTACGCCAAGAATCGGGCCTCGACGGCTTCGAGGTCGCCGAAACCGTCGGATGGCTGATGAAACTCGTCCTCAATGATGTGGACCGGGACCTGTGATCTTCGGAACCGAACCCAATACTTCAACGAGGAAACTATGAACGATCAGAGAAAAGCACGGCGGGCCGCTATCGGAGCATTTGCGGGCACGACGATCGAATACTATGACTTCGTCATCTATGGGACAGCTGCTGCAGCGGTGTTCGGTTCCGTCTTCTTTCCCGAAGGAAATGATCTCGCAGCAACAGCAGCAGCGCTGGCCACCTTTGCGGTTGCATTTGTAGCACGTCCGATCGGCGGGATGATCTTTGGGGCGCTGGGAGACCGCGCAGGTCGAAAAACGACTCTTGTGGCAACCGTGTCGATCATGGGTGTTTCGACGTTTCTCATAGGCTGCCTACCAGGGTATGCGGTAATCGGGGCCACAGCTCCGGTGCTGCTAGTGGTGCTGCGATTCCTGCAGGGTATCGCGCTGGGAGGAGAATGGGGTTCGGCAACTTTGATGGCGGTGGAACATGCGCCCGCTCATCGTCGTGGCCTGTACGGGACTTTCGTCCAATTGGGATCGCCGGCAGGATCGATGATCGCTTCGTTGCTGTTTTTTGCTCTGTCGGCGACCAACGCTGGCCTTCAAGAGCTCTGGCGTATTCCCTTTTTATTCGCTGGTGTGCTGACCGTCGTCGCTCTGGTCATTAGGCTACGGGTGGGCGAGACGCCGGAGTTCACCAAAGTGCGCGATGCCGGAGAAGTTTCTAAGCAGCCACTGGTGGCGATTTTCAGAGAGGGCAGAGTTCGTGAGGTTGGTCTGGCTACCGGCGCTCTTCTGTTAGGATTCGGCGGATTTCAGATCACCTCTGTGTTCTTGGTACTTGTATATGCCCGCCAGGTCGGGTTCAGTCAACCCCAGACTCTGCTTGCGTCAGTAATACTGAGCGCTGCGAGTGTGTGCACGTTCTCGCTGTATGGCAAGCTTGGTGATCGATTTGGGATTCTCTCGATATCCATAGTGGGATGTCTGTATACCATCGTCATGGCATTCCCGATGTTCGCCATGGTCCATAGCGGCAATCTTGCGCTCTACCTTCTCGCCGTTCCGATTTGCTACGCGGGGGCTAACGCGGTATTCGCGCTCAACTCGTCGCTGGCGGCAAGCAGATTTCCGCGCGAGATCCGAGCGACTGGCATTTCGGTGAGTTCCACACTTGCCGCGTTGTTGGGCGGTGCGTTCGCGCCGTTGATCAGTACTCAACTCCTCCGAGCGACAGGCGGTTCTTACTGGCCGATTGTACTTTTCCTGATCGCACAGGCGACGATCAGCCTGGCCTGTATGACGGTCATGCTCATGCAGGCGAGGCGTGTTGGAGAAACCAAAACGCCGGCGTCGGTGCAGGCGGTCGCAGCATGACGCACCGGCCAAACTCGTCCGACGTTGATGCTGGTGCGTCAGGGTCAGGACCAGCCGTGCTGACCGATGATGAGTGGGCTAGCGTGCTTCCGAAGTTTGAGCTACACACGCACCTCGAGGGGACAGTCCGCCCTGAGGATTCGATAGCGATGGCAAAGCGAAATGGTATCGATCTGCCATTCGAGTCGGTAGACGACATGCGCGCCGCGCAGGACTACGGCGAACCCGCACTCCAGAATTTTCTGGCTTACCATTACGCCGTTTTCTCGGCGATTAGGCGTGTCGAGGATGTTGAACTCATTGCGCGGCGCTACGTCGAGCGGTGTGCCGAGAACAACATCAGGCACGTCGAAGTGCACGTGTGCTTACAGGACTATGTCGACCACGGAATCGATCTCGACGAGCTGCTCGATACGCTCCATGAGTCTGCGCTCTCCGCGACCCGCATGGGGGTGGACGTCGCGTACATCTACGGCATCAATAGGAGCCTCAGCGTCGCATCCGCCATCGCCGTCCTCAAGGTCATTGATCGTCACCCAGGTTCCGTTGTGGGTGTAGGTAGTTGTTCGGAAGAGACAGGGCATCCGCCGGTTATGTTCGCGGAGTTCTTCGCCGCGGCTCGCGACCGAGGATTGCGCCTGACGGCGCACTGTGACTGCGATCAACTGAACTCCGTCGAACACATTCGGCAATGTGTCCAAGAGATCGGGGTCGAGCGAATCGACCACGGCGTGAATATTCTCGATGCTCCCGAGTCCTTGTTAACCGAAGCGCGTGACCGCAATATTCATTTCACCGTTGTTCCCACTTGGCGGCCCTCGGACCCTGGCCCGCGAAGGATCGAACGGCTCATTGACATGCACGATAGGGGTTTGTCTGTCAGCGTCAATACAGACGATCCTGAGGAGTTCGCGAGTGGACATCTCAGCAAGCTGATCGCTGGCTTGCTGAATGACGGACGCATTACAAGAGAGCGCATGATCGCAATCATGCGAGATACCGTCAGGGCGAGCTGGGCCAGTGTGCAGGTCAAGGAAGACGCGTTAGCGGAACTGCAGGTGGTCGAAGATGCAAGCGCGAGCGACATTGTGGTGTCGTGACATCGCTGCGCCGCGTCGACGCCGCCCCACCTGTGCTGCTTCGCGCGCACCCCAACCACTAGAGTCGTGGGCGTGCGCGTACTAGTCATCGGCTCGGGCGGCCGTGAACACGCCCTGCTCATCGGCCTGTCCCGCGATCCGTCGGTCACCGAACTGCACGTCGCGCCCGGTAACGCGGGGACTGCGTCGATCGCCACCAATCACGCCGTCGACGTCGTGTCGGCCGACGGTGTGGTGGCACTGGCGCGTCAGCTCGACGCTGATCTCGTTGTCATCGGCCCCGAGGTGCCGCTGGTTCTCGGTGTGGCCGACGTGCTGCGCGACGCCGGGTTCGCGACGTTCGGACCCGGAGCGCAGGCGGCACAGATCGAGGGATCGAAGGCCTTCGCCAAAGATGTCATGGCAGCGGCCGGTGTCCGCACCGCGCACAGCGAGGTCGTCGACAACCCTGCCAAACTCGACGCCGCGCTCGATCGTTTCGGCCCGACCTGGGTGGTCAAGGACGACGGCTTGGCCGCGGGCAAGGGCGTCGTCGTGACCACCGACCGCGCGGCCGCACGGAGTCACGCGGCGGAGTGTCTCGAGATCGGCCATCCGGTCCTGCTCGAAAGCTTTCTCGACGGACCAGAGGTCTCGCTGTTCTGCCTGGTCGACGGCGAGACCGTCGTACCGCTGATCCCCGCGCAAGACCACAAGCGGGTCGGCGACAACGACACCGGACCGAACACCGGCGGCATGGGTGCCTACACGCCGCTGCCGTGGCTACCCGACGAGGTGACCAGCCAGATCGTCGACGATGTGGTCAAACCTGTTGCCGCAGAGCTGGTTCGACGTGGCACGCCGTTTTCCGGGCTGCTCTATGCCGGACTCGCGATCGGCAAGGACGGGCCGTCCGTCGTCGAATTCAATTGTCGGTTCGGTGATCCCGAGACGCAGGCGGTGCTCGCGCTGCTGAAATCGCCTCTGGGACAAGCGCTCAACGCGACGGCAACCGGCACCCTGGCCGACCTGCCCCCACTGGAGTGGGAAGACGGCGCGGCGGTCATCGTGGTTGTCGCAGCGGAGAACTACCCGGGCAAGCCGCGCACGGGCGACGCGATTACCGGCGCAACCGGCGAGGGCGTGCTGCACGCCGGAACAGCAGTCGACGCGTCCGGTGCCGTGGTGTCGTCGGGAGGTCGGGTACTCGGAGTGCTCGGTGTAGGTGCCGACCTCGCCGAGGCGCGCGCTCAGGCGTACGAGCGGATCGACGCGATCAAACTGCCGGGCTCGCATCACCGCACCGACATCGGCAAGGCCGCGCTCGACGGCGAGATCAGTATCTGATCTAACGGGCCAGTTCGCGCCCGAGAAACGCCACCTGATCGGGAAGAACGCTGCGCCAGTAGCGATTCGTGTGTCCGCCGGCCGCTGTCCCGAATGCCGCCGGTGGGTGTAGTCCTGCGGCCCATTGACGCGTGTAGGTGTAGAACTGATCGCTCGAACCGATGGTGATCAGCAGCGGGATTTTGTCGAACGCGCGCTGCTGGCCGAACAGCGAGTTGCGCTGATAGTCGTCGAAACTGTCGAAGGCGCGCTGCGGGAAATTGTTCGGATCTGCCCACAGCGCAGGCGAACTCACCGCGATCGCAGCGACGCGGGGCGCGCCGAGTAGCGCTCCGAGGCGCAGTGCTCCGTAACCGCCCATCGACCAGCCGAAGAGCCCGAGTCGATCGGTGGACAAGTCGAGTTCGCGATTGCTCGCCAGCATCGGGATGAACTCGTCGAGAACCATTGCGCCGCCATCGGTTCCGTCGGCGCGCGCGTGCCAGTAGTTGCGCGCGCCGTCGACCGCGGCAATCGCGAACGGCGCATTGCCCGCGTCGACGTACTCCTGAAGCACGGTCTGGACGCTGAGCTTATTGGTGAAGATCGACTGCTCGTTTGTGTTCAACGCGTGCAGGACCACCACGACGGGGAGCGTGCCGGTCACACCCGACGGTCGTGCCACGGCCCAACGCGTCGGCCGACCACCCATCTTGGCGGAGACGAAGCTACCCGTGATGAGCTTCGGACCCTCGGCGATGGGCGCGGGCGAGGTCTCGATGGGCAACTCGTCGTCGGCGGAACGGGGGACCGCAGCTCGCCGCTCGTCGACAGTCACCGCATCCGAGCGTGAGCACGACGACAGTGAGAACGCCGACAGCGCTCCGATTGCCGAGACACCCAGGGCGGACGCGAGAACGGCCCGACGGTTGGGCTGCGCCGACGGCGCGTCGGAGGCGGGGTCGGCGCGCGGGGTTGCGGCGTTCGGCCGGTGATCGGTGCTCATCGAGTTCACAGGATAGTGGGCACCGATCAGATAGCGGCGATTGCCGCCTTCAGCTTGGTCGACGCGTCTGCGGCGACGTCGGGTAGCCCCGGCGCATCGGCGACCGCGACCATGATGTCGGGGTTCATCGCTTCGACGATCACTTCGCCCGTGACCTCGGGATTCGCCCGGACGACCACGTTGCACGGCAGCAGCAGACCGATCTGCCGTTCGATGCCGAGTGCGCGGTGCGCGAGACCGGGATTACACGCACCGAGGATGAGGTAGGGCTCGATGTCTTCGTCGAGCTTCTTCTTCAATGTCGCGGTGACGTCGATCTCGGTGAGCACGCCGAATCCCTGCTCTGCCAGCGCTGCGCGGGTGCGGGCGACGGCGTCGTCGAACTCCGTGGTGAGGGTGGTGGAGTAGCCGAGTTGCATGGCGTTTCCTTTCTTGTGTGCCCGGCGATTCTGTATGGCCGGGTTCAGGCCAGAGCGAGGAACAGCTTCTCGAGCTGTTCTTCTGTCATGGGTTCCGTCGTTGCCTCGTCGCCGGTGAGGCATTCACGCAGGCCCGTGGCGACGATCTTGAACCCGGCGCGGTCGAGTGCACGCGAGACCGCGGCGAGCTGCGTGACGACGTCCTTGCAGTCACGACCTTGCTCGATCATCGAGATCACGCCCGCGAGCTGACCGTGCGCACGGCGCAATCTGTTGAGTACGACGGTGATCGCTTCGTCGTCGCCGACCATGTGCGCCTCCTCGGGGTGGCTGGATATGGCTCCAATATACCCCAGGGGGTATCCGCCAAACCGTGAACCACCGTACTCGACGTTGCACCGTGCAACGCTGTTACGGCCGCCGAACGGTGGATTCGCCTGCCACGCTTCGCAACTCGTCGACTGTGTCGAGGACGAGTGCGCCGAGTTCTGTGTCGGTGTCGTCCGAGAGCCAGCGATCGAACGCTGCGGTGAAAGCGGCAATCGCCATGTCGGCGGCCAGCCGTGCGCGCACGGGGGCGTGGCCGCGGGCTTCCAGTGCCACGGCCAGTGCGTCCGCGAGCGAGGTCATCTTGAGTAGCTCCCGTTCGTGTAGCTCGGGAGTGGCGTCGATGATTCGCTGCCGGATTCGAGCGTGGTCGAGCCTGTCGACGAAGAACCGGCTGCTCGCCGCGGCGAGGGCGTGAGCAGCGGCGTCGAGCGGAGCAACGCCCGCGGGAGTATCGGCGACCGCTTCGATCGTCGCCCGCTCGAGGGTGCGCTCACGGTCGAACAGCACCTCGCGTTTGTCGCCGAAATGCCGATAGAAGGTCCGCTCGGTGACGTCCGCGCGCTCGGTGATGTCGGCGACCGAGGTCTCGTCGAAACCCTTCTCGAGGAACAACTCGACCGCGGCTGTCTGCATCCGCTCCCGTGATCCCGTCGGCCATCGACCCATCTGGCCAGAATAGCGTCGATGACAGAACCTGACATCAGGGGTAGCGTGAGTGATGTCAGATCATGTCATCACTACGAAGAGGCTTGTCATGCGCGTTTTTCTCACCGGTGCGTCGGGACACATCGGGTCCGCACTCATACCGGAGCTCATTACGGCTGGCCACAGCGTCGTCGGACTTGCTCGCTCTGACGACGCAGCCGCGCTCGTGGCCGACCGCGGGGCGGAGGTCGTCCGTGGTGGACTCGACGACCTCGACGTGCTGCGTGCCGCCGCGTCGGACTGCGACGGGGTCATCCATCTCGCCTTCCGACACGACCTCATGCAGGTCGGGGATATGGCAGGCGCCGCAGATTCCGACCTCGCGGCGCTCGCCGCCATCGGCGACGCCGTGCGCGGCACCGGCAAACCCCTGGTGGGTACATCCGGAACGCTTCTCTTGGCCGCTTCCGGCATCACCGGACGCCCCGGCACCGAGGAGGATGCGCTTCCTTCGGGGTACCGGATCGACTCCGAGAACTTCGTGATCGGACTCGCCGACGACGGTGTGCGGTCGTCGGTCGTGCGTCTACCTCCGACAGTGCACTCCGACCTCGACTGCCATGGCTTCGTCCCCGGGTTGATCGGATTCGCGCGTAACGCTGGCTCGTCGGGATACCTGGGTGACGGACACAACCGGTGGCCCGCGGTGCACACCCGCGACGCCGCGCGCGTCTATCGCCGTGCGCTCGAGTCGGCACCGGCAGGCACCCGGCTACACGCGGTTGCTGAGGAGGGTGTGCCGTTCCGGGAGATCGCCGCGGCCATCGGGCGGGGACTCGACGTCCCGGTGGTGTCGGTTCCCGCGGACAGGGCTGCTGACGTATTCGGTTATCTCGCAGGCTTCGTCGGTATCGACAATCCGACGGCTTCGACGCTGACTCGTGAACTGCTCGACTGGGAGCCGGAGTTCCCCGGTTTACTCAGCGACCTCGCGGCCGGGCACTACTTCACCTGAGTGCGCAATATGCCCAACGCGTGTGATCGCGAGGTCGAGATTCGCGAAAGCCAACCGTGCAGTGAAATCGCTTGGCAGCATGGGGGCCATGACGGCGGCGACCACTCCCAAGGGAGAGCGCAGGCGGTCGCGCCTCATCGCGGCTGCCGGAGAGTTGTTGCTGGAGGGCGGCTTCGACGCCGTGCGTCACCGAGCAGTTGCCGATCGTGCGCAATTGCCACTCGCGTCGACGACGTACTACTTCGGCTCGCTCGACGACCTGATGGCCGAGGCCGCGGGCTTCGTGTCGCGGGCAGACGAGCAGGCGATCGTCGATCGGGGTGAGGCGGTTGCACGGCGTCGTCGAGGAAGTCATGCGACCGCAGAGATCCTCGCCGACGTGTTCGTCGGTGAGAACACCCCCCACGACGAGTTGGCGGCCCGCTACGAAATGATCGCGCTCACACCGAGGTACCCGCGGCTCTACGACGTCGTGGCCGCGCGACGTGCGACGCTCGCCGCAACACACCTCGTCGTGCTCGACAGGTCGGGACGGTTGGCACGGGCCGCACACATCGAGAATCTCATCGCCATCGAAGACGGCGCCGTTCTCGGTGCGCTCGGCAGCGGATCGTCGCCGGCCGGCGCGACGCGCGACGCGCTCGGCGAGGTCGTCGACGTGCTGGCCCCGCGAGTGGAGGAACCACGGTGAATCAGCGGAGAACTGTCGTGGCGTGGCGCCACGGTATCGCTCGGGTTGTGGCGACCGTCGTCGTCGCGGTGGGCGTGCTCGTCGCAGCGTTGTCGGCGCAGGGCGCGGCGTCGGCCGAACCGGTCCAGGCGCCCGATCCGGGAGTGCCGTTCTCCTCGGTGGTCTACGGAACCGGATGCACGTATTGGCTGACGGGCTTGGTGAACTCGCGCGGGACGGTCACGTTCTGGGAGGGCAAGAAGGGCTACACACCACGGCTCATCGGGAGCGCCGAACCTGCGGGCGGCCAGGCGACGATCAGATGGATTCCCCGCCGGATCGGCGACAGATACCTCTACACCAAACAGAACGGTGTGCGGTCGAAGCTGACGCTTGCACGAGTGCACCAGGGCTACGGCTCGGGCGGGACGTGCATCGCGATCTGAGTCGCCGCCCGTGGCCGGTCGACGGCCAGACGCCCGTGACAGTCGAGTGTCGAGTACACGACTAGACTGTTGGCGTGTCGAAACCTGCCATCACCAATGTTCTGGCCAGCCGATATGCGTCTGCCGACCTCGCCGAGATCTGGTCGGCGACCAACAAGATCGCGCTTGAACGCCGCCTGTGGCTGGCTGTTCTGAAGGCGCAGCAGGACCTGGGGATCGAGGTCCCCGACGGCGCGGTCGCCGACTACGAGGCAGTCATCGACCAGATCGACCTCGCGTCGATCGCCGAGCGTGAGCGCATCACCCGCCACGACGTGAAGGCGCGCATCGAAGAGTTCAACGCGCTCGCCGGCCACGAGCAGATCCACAAGGGCATGACGAGCCGCGACCTCACCGAGAACGTCGAGCAGTTGCAGATCCTGCAATCGCTGCGTCACGTGTACGCGCACGGGATCACGGTGCTCGCACGACTCGTCGAGCATGCTGCGCAGTACAGCTCGACGGTGATGGCCGGACGTAGTCACAACGTTGCCGCGCAGGCCACGACGCTGGGCAAGAGGTTCGCATCTGCTGCCGACGAGCTCATGATCGCGTTGCAGCGCGTCGACGAAACGATCGACCGCTATCCGCTGCGTGGCGTCAAGGGGCCGATGGGTACCAGCCAGGACATGCTCGACCTGCTGGGCGGCGACGCGTCGAAGCTCGCCGACCTCGAAACGCGCGTCGCCGGGCACCTCGGATTCGCGCGATCGCTGACATCCGTCGGCCAGATCTACCCTCGCTCGCTCGATCACGACGTCGTGTCCGCGCTTGTGCAGGTGGGTGCGGGGCCGTCGTCGTTGGCGCACACGATCCGGCTGATGGCCGGCCACGAGCTGGTCACCGAGGGTTTCCAGCCGGGCCAGGTCGGGTCGTCGGCGATGCCGCACAAGATGAACACGCGTAGCTGTGAGCGCGTCAACGGCCTGCAGGTGGTGCTGCGTGGCTACGGCTCGATGGCTGCCGAACTCGCGGGCGCGCAGTGGAACGAGGGCGACGTGTTCTGCTCGGTTGTGCGACGCGTCGCGCTGCCGGATGCCTTCTTCGCGATCGACGGCATGCTGGAGACCTTCCTGACCGTGCTCGCCGAGTTCGGTGCCTACCCCGCGGTCATCGAGAACGAATTGGCCCGCTACCTGCCGTTCCTGGCCACCACCAAGGTGCTGATGGCATCGGTGCGAGCGGGCGTGGGGCGCGAGGCCGCGCATGAGGCGATCAAGGAGAACGCCGTCGCGGTTGCGCTCGCGATGCGTGAGGAAGGTCGCGAGCCCGACCTGCTCGACCGCTTGGCCGCCGACGAGCGCATCCCCCTCGACCGCGCCCAGCTCGACGCGCTACTCGACGACAAGGAGGCGTTCGTCGGAGCCGCAGGCCGCCAGGTCGCCGACGTCATCGCCGCCGCGGAGAAGCTCATCGCCGACAACCCCGAGGCCGCCAACTACGTGCCCGCACCCATCCTCTAGACGCTGGTTGAGCGGCGCTCCCGCTGGTTGAGCTTGTCGAAACCACCCGCTGGTTGAGCTGCCCCCCGCTGGTTGAGCTTGTCGAAACCACTCACTTCTTCTCGGAGTGCCCGAGTTGCCAGTCGGGCAGCGCGGTGTCGCGCAGGCGGCGCTTGAGCTCGGCGGCGTCGGGGAAACCGCCGTCGGCCTTGCGTTCCCAGAGCTGTGTCCCGTCGACGTCGATGCGGAAGATGCCGCCGGTGCCGGGGACCAGGGTGACCGAGCCGAGGTCGGTGCCGAAGGTGCTCAGGATCTCCGAGGCCATCCAGCTCGCGCGCAGCAGCCAGTTGCACTGCGTGCAGTAGGTGATGGTGATCGCGGGTGGGGTCATCTGCCTACGGTCCCACATGATGTGCCGGGGCTCCGAAGTCCGGCTGTCAACCCGAACATGTCTGCGCGCCGACGCAGCAACTAAGGTCGAAGCATGCGTCCAGCTCTCGATTCGTACACCTTTGTGGCCTCGGGCAAGGTGCGCGAGATCTATCAGATCGATTCCGACACCCTGCTCATGGTCGCCAGCGACCGCATCTCGGCGTACGACTTCGTGCTCTCGCCGGAGATACCCGACAAGGGTCGCATCCTCACCGCGATGAGCTTCTTCTGGTTCGACGCGCTCGGCGTGCCGAACCATCTCGCCGGTGGCCCCGACGACGAGCGCATACCCGCTGAGCTCGTGGGTCGGTCAATGGTGGTGCACAAGCTGCCGATGGTTCCCGTCGAATGCGTCGCCCGCGGCTATCTGACCGGGTCCGGTCTCATCGACTACAACAAGACCGGCGCGGTGTGCGGCGTCGTACTCCCGTCGGGTCTGCATGAGGCCGACAAGCTGCCGGAACCGATCTTCACTCCCGCGACCAAGGCGGAGCAGGGTGATCATGACGAGAACATCACCTTCGAGCAGGCTGCAGATGTCGTCGGCACCGACCTCGCCGAGTCCCTGCGCACCGCGACGCTCGACATCTACGGCAGGGGAGCCGATCTCGCCGCAGGGCGCGGAATCATCCTGGCCGACACCAAGTTCGAGTTCGGTCAAACCCCCGACGGCTCGCTCGTCCTCGCCGACGAGGTGCTGACCCCCGACTCGTCCCGATACTGGGACGCCGCCTCGTATTCGCCGGGACACGTACAACCCAGCTTCGACAAGCAGATCGTCCGCAACTGGCTGACCTCGGCGGCGTCGGGCTGGGACCGATCGTCCGACGACCCGCCGCCCAGCCTGCCCGCTGACGTCGTCGAGCGCACCCGCGCACGTTATATCGAAGCCTACGAACTGATTTCGCAGAAGTCGTTCGACGACTGGCCCGACCACGCATAGGAGACCCGTGACCGACGCACAACCCGGCAACGCTGCCACCCCGACCGCGTCCTCCCCGGCGGTACCGCCGGTCGCGAAGAAGGTTCGTACCGAGCGCACCCACCATGGCGACACCTTCGTCGACGAGTACGAGTGGTTGCGCGACAAGGACGACGCCGAGGTGATCGCCTTCCTCGAGGCCGAGAACGCCTACACAGAGGCGAATACGGCTCAGCTCGCAGACCTGCGCGCCACCATTTTCGGTGAGATCAAGTCGCGCACCAAGGAAACCGACATGTCGGTGCCGGGCCGACGCGGCGGCTACTGGTACTACGGCCGCACGCAGGAGGGTAAGCAGTACGGCATCCAATGTCGTTGCCCCATCGTCGATGTCGACAACTGGACACCGCCCGAGGTGTCCGACGACGCACCGCTGCCGGGCGAGGAGATTTTGCTCGACGCCAACGTCGAAGCAGAAGGCCACGAGTTCTTCAGCCTCGGTTCGCTCGCCATCAGCCACGACGGCAAGTGGCTCGCGTACAGCACCGACGTCGTCGGTGACGAGCGATACACGTTGCGGTTCAAGAACCTCGAGACCGGCGAACTGCTCCCCGACGTCATCACCGACACCGCGGGCGGAGCGTCGTGGTCACTCGACGCCAAGCACGTGTTCTATCAGACGGTCGACGCCGCGTGGCGCCCGGATACGGTGTGGCGCCACGACATCGGGGCTGGCACCGACGACGTGACGGTGTTCCACGAGCCGGACGAGCGATACTGGGTCGGCATGGGTTCGACGCGCAGCGACAAGTACCTGATGATCGTGACGGGATCGAAGATCACGTCGGAGTGCTTTGTGCTTGCCGCCGACGATCCGACGGGTGAATTCCGCAGTGTCGCACCGCGTGTCGATGGCGTCGAGTATTCGGTTGAGCATGCCGAGATCTCCGGTCGCGACTACTTCTTGATCGTGCACAATGACATCCGCGACGGCGAGAAGGCCGACGACTTCGCGATCGACATCGCACCCGTCGACGACCCCTCTGCCCGAACCGAATTCATCGGTCATCGCCGCGGCGTCCGGATCGAGGACATCGACGCCTTCCGCGACTACCTCGTCCTGTCGTATCGCGCCGACGCGCTGCCCCGGGTCTCGATTGCCGATCTGCGCCGTATCGACGGCATGCCGGTCGCGGAGGACTTCATCGAGGTCGCAGTCGCGCAGGAGCTGTTCTCGCTGGGGCTCGCCGGCAACCGCGAATGGGCAACGCCCCGTCTGCGTTTCGGATACGGCAGCTTCATCGAACCCGCCGAGTTGTTCGAGCTCGACGTCGAAACAGGTGAACGCACGCTGCTCAAGCGGCAGCCTGTACTCGGCGGCTACGACCCCGACGAGTACGAGCAGTCCCGCGAATGGGCAACGGCCGCAGACGGAACGCAGATCCCGCTGTCGATCGTCCGACGCAAGGGTGTCGGAGTCGACGGCAGTGAGAGTTCTTCGCCCGCACCGCTGTTGCTCTACGGCTACGGCTCGTACGAGGCGAGTTTCGATCCCGGTTTCTCGGTGTCACGATTGTCGATGCTCGATCGCGGCGTCGTATTCGTGCTCGCACACGTGCGCGGCGGTGGCGAGATGGGGCGTCACTGGTATGAGAACGGCAAGACGCTCACCAAGAAGAACACCTTCACCGACTTCGTCGATTCGGCGCGATACCTGGTCGACAAGGGCTGGACCACGCCGAAACTGATGGTCGCAGAAGGTGGTTCGGCAGGCGGACTGCTGATGGGGGCGGTCGCCAATCTCGCGCCCGAGTTGTTCAACGGCATTCTGGCGTCGGTGCCCTTCGTCGACGCACTGAACTCGATCCTCGATCCGTCGCTGCCGCTGACGGTCATCGAATGGGACGAGTGGGGAGATCCGCTGCACGACGCGGAGGTCTACGAGTATATGAAGTCGTACTCGCCGTACGAGAACGTCACCGCACAGCCCTATCCGTCGATCCTGGCCGAGACGTCGCTCAACGACACCCGCGTGATGTACACGGAAGCGGCGAAATGGGTTGCGAAGCTTCAGGCGTTGAGTACCTCCGATGCTCCGATCATGCTCAAGACCGAGATGTCGGCCGGCCACGGCGGCGTCAGCGGTCGCTACAAACAGTGGGAAGAAGTCGCTTTCGAACTGGCCTGGATTCTTCAGCAGACCGGCGCGCTGACCGAGTAGACCACAACGACAAAGTTGCCCCTGGCCGCGATCTCCGCAGCCAGGGGCAACTTGTTTGGTGACCAGCCGATCAGGTCAGTGCATGACGATCGGCGCGCGGTCCATGTCCTCCTCGACCAGAGGCGACGCGATCTTCTTGCGCGGCAGGAAGAACGCCGGGATGATCGTCACCGCGATCAGCGCGACGGCCACGATGAACGTGGTGCCGAAAGCCTCGGCGGCCCAACTGAACCACTGATCCGGCGGGTCCTGAGGTGCCATTCCGGCCTTCACGGCCATGTCGTACTTCTCGGGAGCCGCATTCGACGCGATCGCCAGTTGTGACTCGGCATGCGCCTTGAGGTTGGTCGCGAGGATCACCGAGATGATCGCGGTACCGATCGACGACGCGGTCTGCTGCACGACGTTCATCAGCGTCGAGCCGTCGGGCACCTGCTTGTTGCTCAGTGTTGCCAGCGCTGCCGACATGATCGGCATCATCGTCATACCCATGCCGAGGCCCTGGACGAACAGCGCGCCACAGAGCAGCCAGTACGGCGTGTCGGAACCGAGGAACATGAACGTGCCCATACCGAGTGCCATCAGGACGATGCCCACGAGTACGAACTTGCCCGGGCCGATCTTGTCGGTCATCCTGCCTGCGATCGGCATGGTGAGCATGGCGCCGATACCCTGCGGTGCCAGCAGCAGGCCTGCCGCGAGCGTGCTCTCGCCGCGGACTCCGATGAAGTACTGCGGATAGAGCAGCGCCGCACCGAAGAAGGCGATCATGAAGAACGTCATCGTGATGACGGCGATCGCCAGCACCTTGTTCTTGAACAGTCGCAGGTCGAGCAGCGGATGGTTGGTGTGCAGTGCGTGCCAGACGAATCCGAGGATGAGGATCAGGCCGATGATCGACGTGGTCAGGACCTTCGTGTCGATGAACGTACCCGCCTCGGTACTCGACGAGATTCCGTAGAGGAACAACGCAAGACCAGGGGACAACAACAGCAGCCCGAGGATGTCGATCTTGGGTTTCGATTTCTCCTCGTCGTTGCGCAGCGCGAACCACGAATAGACAAGGGCCACGATGCCGATCGGCACGTTGATGAGGAACACCCAGTGCCAGCTCGCCTTCTCGATGAGCAGGCCGCCGAGGATCGGTCCCGCGATGGGACCGAGCAACATCGGGATACCGAGAACCGCCATCACCGAACCGACGCGCTCGGGGCCCGCCGCCTTGGTGAGGATCATCATGCCGATCGGCATGAGGAGGCCGCCGCCGAGACCCTGCACCACGCGGAATGCCACGAGGGAGCCGATGTTCCATGCCAGGGCACAGAGCGCGGAGCCGATGGTGAACAGGATCAGCGACGTCATGTAGACGTTCTTGGTGCCGAATCGTGCTGCAGCCCAACTCGACAGCGGGATCACAGCGGCCAACGCCAGCGTGTAGCCGGTCATCGTCCATGCGGCGCCCGCGGCGTCGGTGTTGAACTCGTTCTGGAAGGTGTTCTGCGCGACCGAGACCACGGTGACGTCGAGGATCGACATGATCGCGCCGAGCACGACCACACCGGCGACGATCAGCACATGGCGATCGAGCTTGGTGTCCGGTGGGCCGGCGTGCGCGTGCGCGCCGGCAGAGGAACTCGTCATGAGGGATCTTTCGGTTCGGAGGTGGACGGTGTCGCAGTGCGGGTCCTCGAGGACTCGCGGTCGAGAGTGAAGTAGTCGACATCGGCGTCGACGATGTTCCGTAATGCAGACGTCAGCGCGGCCCGGAATTCATCGGGCAGTCCGTCGATGAATCGTCCGACGAGGTCTCGCTTGATGTCCAACTGTTTTTCGACGGTCTCGCGGCCCTGGTCGGTCAGCGTCACGAGCTTGACCCGACGATCGCCCGGATCCTCGCGACGATCGACCAGCCCGGCCTGCACCAGCCGGTCGACGGTGCGACCCGCGGTCGCAATCGAGAGGTCGACGCACTCGGCGATCTCGTGGACGGGCATCGGGGCGTCGTGCATCGATACGACGAAAAGGGCGCGGAACTGCGTGAACGTCAGCTCCGACGCCGCGAGAGTGTCCATGGCCTCGGCGGTGCCGAGGCAGGAGAGTCGCTCCAGAAAACTGCTGAGCGCATCACATGCGGCGTCGTTCTGGAGCTGAGCGGGAGCGGACTCTTGAAAACACTAACGCCCCTGCAACTATCTCACCAACGCAAATATATGTGAGATGTAACCATGGTCGAGGCCTATTGTGATCTGCGACATATCTCGGTGGATGGCCGCCGGTGACTACTCTCGATCCCATGTCGGAAACCAACATCAAGAACATCCCGGTCACCGCGCTCGACGGCTCGGCGCTGAGCCTCGCTGACTTCTCCGGGCCGCTGCTCGTGGTCAACGTCGCGAGCAAGTGCGGCCTCACGCCGCAGTACGCGGGCCTCGAGGAGGTCGCCGAGAAGTACGCAGACCGCGGGCTGACCGTCGTCGGCGTGCCCTGCAACCAGTTCATGGGCCAGGAGCCCGGCAGCGCCGAAGAGATCGCCACCTTCTGCTCGACCACCTACGGCGTGACCTTCCCGCTGCTGGAGAAGACCGACGTCAACGGTGACGACCGGCATCCGCTCTACGCCGAGCTCACCAAGACCGAAGATGCCAACGGCGAGGCGGGCGACGTGCAGTGGAATTTCGAGAAGTTCGTCGTCGACGCCGACGGCCACGTGACCACTCGCATCCGCCCGCGCACCGAGCCGACAGACCCGGTCGTGATCGAAGCCATCGAAGCGGTGCTCTGACCGGGTCGACTCCAAGACCGGGCCAACTTCAAGCCAGGTCAACCCAGAACCGGCAAACCGCGACCGGAGAGTGCAGGTTGCGGGTTGAACGGTAAGGTGAGAGCCGTCGAAAATCCGTCGGCGTCTCGTCGAGCGGATGTCACGTGAGAAGAGGAGCGCTAGCCGATGGCACGAGTGGTGGTCGACGTGATGCCCAAGGCCGAAATCCTCGATCCGCAGGGGCAGGCCATCGTCGGAGCCCTCGGTCGGCTCGGATTCGACGGCGTCTCCGAGGTACGGCAGGGCAAGCGATTCGAGCTCGAGGTCGACGACTCGGTCGATGACGTGACCCTCGGCCGGATCGCAGAAGAACTGCTCACCAACACGGTGATCGAGAACTTCACCGTCTCCCGCATCGCCGACTGACGGCACGAGATCGAGTCGAGTAGGACCCACATGACTGCACGTATCGGTGTCATCACCTTCCCCGGAACCCTCGACGACGTCGACGCATCGCGTGCGGTGCGCATCGCGGGCGCCGAGGCCGTCGAACTCTGGCACGGCGACGCCGACCTCAAGGGGGTCGACGCGGTGATCGTTCCCGGCGGCTTCTCCTACGGCGACTATCTGCGTGCCGGCGCGATCGCCAAGTTCGCTCCCGTGATGGGTGCGGTGATCGAGGCGGCCGAGCGTGGAATGCCGGTTCTGGGAATCTGCAACGGTTTTCAGATCCTGTGCGAGGCAGGATTGCTGCCCGGCGCGCTCACCCGCAACGAGGGTCTGCACTTCATCTGCCAGGACCAGTGGCTCAAGGTCGAGAACAACACGACGGCGTGGACGTCGCGGTTCGACGCAGGCGCCGAGATCCTCATCCCGCTGAAGTCGGGCGAGGGTCGCTACGTCGCGCCGGAGCGCAAGCTCGAAGAACTCAAGGGTGAGGGCCTGGTCGTATTCACCTACGCCGGAAGCAATCCCAACGGTTCCGTCCTCGACATCGCCGGCATCTCCAGCCCCAACGGACGCATCGTCGGACTCATGCCGCACCCCGAGCACGCGACCGAAGCGCTGACCGGCCCCAGCGACGACGGTCTCGGGCTGTTCTACTCCGCGATCGACGCCGTACTCGCCAACGCCTGATCCCAATGCCCACCCCGTCGCTGGCAACGTCCGCCACAGCCGAGGGGCTCGGTGAGTTCATCGACGCCTCGCCGTCACCCTTCCACGTCTGCGCGACGGTCGCCGCCGAGCTCGAATCCGCAGGATTTCAACGCCTTTTCGAGGATCAGGACTGGTCGACGGAGGAGAGCGATGCCTTCGAGGGCTTCGTCGACGACGCGGGCCGTCGGTTCTATGTCATTCGTGGCGGGTCGATCATCGCGTGGGATCTCGGCGATGGCGACGGATTCCGGATCGTCGGTGGCCACACCGACAGCCCCAATCTGCGGCTCAAGCAGAACCCCGACCGTGAATCAGCCGGGCTGGCAACGGTTGCGCTCGAACCCTACGGCGGTGCGTGGCTCAACTCGTGGCTCGATCGCGATCTCGGGCTCTCGGGCCGCCTGGCTTATCGTGCGGACAGTGGCGTCAGCAGTGTGCTGGTCAACGTCACCGAGCCGGTACTTCGCGTGCCCCAGTTGGCGATTCACCTCTCCGAGGACCGCAAGGGCGTCACACTGAACCCCCAGCGACACGTCGACGCGATCTGGGGTGTCGACGCCGCGACCCCGATCCTGCAGTGGGTTGCCGAGTACGCGGGCATCGACGCCGACGCCCTGCTCGGGTGGGAGTTGATGACCCACGATGTCACGCCATCGAGGCTCATCGGACCCGAAGACGAATTGCTCAGCGCCCCAAGGCTCGACAACCAGGGCACCTGCTACGCGGGACTGCACGCGCTGCTCGACGGCGAGCCGACGATCCACACGAGAGTGCTCGCGCTGTTCGACCACGAAGAGGTGGGCAGCGGCTCGGAGCGGGGCGCGGCGTCGGACTTCCTGGCGACGACGTTGGAGCGAATCGTGTTGTCGCAGGGTGGTTCTCGCGACGATTATCTACGGTCCATGGCATCGAGCGTATGCGTCTCGGGCGACATGGCGCACGCCACTCACCCGAACTACCCGGACCGGCACGAGCCGACGCACCGGATCGCGATCAACGGCGGACCGGTTCTCAAGGTCAACCAGAACCTGCGGTACGCGTCGGATGCGTTGGGGGAGGCCATATTTGCGCTCGCCTGCGACACCGCCGGGGTGCCGATGCAGCGCTACATCCACCGCGCCGACCTGCCGTGCGGCTCGACGATCGGACCGATCACGGCGACGCGGACAGGGCTGCTCACCATCGACGTCGGTGCACCGCAGCTGGCCATGCACAGCGCACGTGAACTGATGGGCGCCGCCGACGTTCCGATGTATTCCGCTGCGCTGCAGGCGTTTCTGAGTTCACCGGCCTGATCCCGCCCGCCGGGGCCACCCCTCACGCCCCGGCGGACGGTCGGTGTGCGCGTCAGTAGCTGCGCGCGAAGCCCAGGACGTTGTTCACGTAGTCCATCGAGTTGTTGTACCGCAGAACGGCTGTGGCCTCGGAGGCCTGGTTGCGCAGGTCGAGGTGGCCGTCGCACAGGTACCGGGCTGTGGTCAGCGCACCGTCGAAGAGGTTTTGCGGGTCGATCTTGCCGTCGCCGTTGCCGTCGGCGCCGTACTTCTCCCACGTGGCGGGGATGAACTGCATCGGTCCGACGGCGCGGTCGTGGACGGAGTCGCCGTCGAGGCGTCCGCCGTCGGTGTCGGTGATGACCTGGTTGCCCGCGAGCGAACCGTCGAGCATCGGTCCGAAGATCGGATTCTTCAGCGTGCCGTCGGGTGTGGCGTCGCCCTCGTTGGCGTGGTGCGATTCCACCTTGCCGATTCCGGCGATGAGCGTCCACGGGATGCCGCAGTTCGGCTGATCGCGTGCCATCGTGTCGGCGGCCTTTCGGTACGCCTCGAACGCGACCTGCGGGACGGCGCCGTCGGTGACGCTGGCGGGAAGCGGTGGGGGAGGCGGGGGCGTCGCTGTCGCCTTCTGGGTCGCGACGACCGGCTGTGCGGGAGCGGGCGTCTTCTTTTGCGCCTCAGCGTCCTTCTGCGCGCTCGGAGTGGCGGCGGACTGTGTGGTGGACTGGCTCGGTGTGGGAGCGCCCAGGGTGCCATGGTCGGCGTTGGCGCCCGCGGCAACAGTCAGGGCTCCGACGACGGGGATCAACGCGGCCCCGATCAGCGGCGCCCGCGACTTGGTGAACGCATGCGGCAGAATTGCTCGCCGCTGCTTCGAATGCTTACCCAAAACTGAACCTCACACGTACGTCGGTGGATGTACCGAAAGAGACCGTACATGCGGACGTGTCCTTACCGTTATCGCAGCGTTATCGAAAACTGAGTGATCGCTGAACGTCGACGTGCGACATCGCTGGTCGTTACGGGGATGTTTCGTCGAGTGTGACGTCTGGCACACAGGGGCTTTAGGCCCTTGCTGATGCAAGGATTTCGGCCCTTCGTAAAACCCCTAGTTGGGTCGCAACACCGACAGCGAGGTGCCCTCGGTGAGCACGATGTAGCCGTCGACGTCCGTCGCCCGCCCGAGGATCGGACGGGTCCAAGCGACCTTGCCCGCAGGGACGTCGAACGCTGTCAGTTGGCCGCTGCTGCCGAACACCAGGTGATCGCCGGACGAGCCGACACAGCTCAACAGGTCGAGGTTGGTGTCGGGGTCGTCGATGCTCGGCACCGGCAGGGTTCCCGCGCGCTCGCCGTCGTCGAGTTGGTAGACGACTCGTGAGCGGTCCATCTGCGCGAAGGCGACCATCGATCCACACGGTCGGGTGTTGGATTTCGAGAGGTTCGGATCGGTGATCTGCCAGAGCGCGCCCCCGCGGGCCGGGTCGCGCACCTGGTAGAAACCCTGCGTCGCCTGCATGGACGCGTCGCCGACCGTCGTGAGCACCGGAAGGGTCGACGGTCCGTCGACCACCTCGGCTTCGGCGGACTCCGACGTCGGGTGTCGGGTGGGGGTGCCGCCGACCACGGCATAGGTGTCGACGGACTCCTGATCCCCGTCGCGTCGAACAACGGCGAGGCCCGAGGAGTACGTCAGGATGTCGCACTGGCGGCAGCGCAGAGTGTCCTTGCCCCGCGAATCGACGACGAATCGGCTGCCGTCGGCCGTCGAGATGATGAGCATGTCGTGGTCGAACGTCGCCTGCGCAGCGGACGCGAAGGTACGACCCCAGACGCGCTTGCCCCCCGCGGTGCGCATCGAGACCTCGTAACCGGCCTGATCGATGCGCACGAAGTTCGCGCCGACTCCGACCACCCGGGCGGTGTCGTCGAGGGCCGACTTCGAACCGACGCTGCCCGAGTCGTCGACGATATAGAAGCCGTCCGGCTGATCGCCGAGCTTGATGGCACACCCGACGTTCCCCGCGGCGTCGAACGCACACGAACCGAGCCCTGCGACGACGGGCTGCGACCACAGTGCGCGTCCACTGTGGCGATCGACGAGTTGGTAGGCGCGTCCGATGCCGCGCGGATACGAGAGCAGCCAGTGATCGCCGCGGGCGTCGGCGACCTCGATGTTGCCGGTCTGGTTGTAGCCGGGCAGTGTCTCCGCCGATGCGGTCCACGCGACCTCTGGCTGCTGTGTGTAGCCGCGGAGCTGGGCGTTCTCGTATGTCCGTGCCACCGTGGGTGTTCCGATGGCTAGCACTATCCCGACGGTCGCGACGAGCAGTGCGATCAACACCAGGGTGACTGTGCCGATGCCAAACGGCATGCGTTGTGCAACGCGCCTCACAGCGGAGCGGGCAGACATGGCCAACAGTCAATCACGGACGCGTTCTGCGCCGAGCGGCCGACCGGCCCCGCGTGAGGTCACGCTCTCCCGAGTCAGGCGCCGGTCGCAGAAAGCGCGCCGCTGATCACGTCGGCGAGCGGCGTCGAGGGATGGCCTGCAAGGGTCTCGAGGTCGGTGGAATCGGAGTCGAGTTCACCGCGCGCGATGCCCGCATCCGAGTCGGCCAGGACCTTCGCGAAAGCCTCGGGGACGCCATTGCTGGTCAGCGCCGCTGCAAAGTCTGCTTCGGGGAGATCCTGGTAGTGCACGTGACGGCCGCTCACCTTCGCGAGCGTGGCAGCGATGTCGCTGAGCGTCAGATGCTCCGAACCCGCGAGCTCGTAGATCTCGCCGCCCTTGGCGTTGATCAGGGCCGACGCCGCTGCGTCTGCATAGTCCGAACGCGACGCGCCCGCCACCTTGCCGTCGCCAGCGCTGCCGTAGAGGTTTCCCGAGTCGATCGCGGCCGACGCGCCCGCCAGATAGTTCTCCCAGTACCAACCGTTGCGAAGGAGCACGGTGGGGATTCCGCTCTCGGTGAGCAGTTGCTCGGTGGCCTGATGCTCCTCCGCGAGCGCCAAGGTGCTGGTGTCGGCGCGCAGGATGGAGGTGTAGGCGATCAGCGTGATCCCGGCTTCCTTGGCTGCGTCGATCACGTTGCGGTGCTGCGGGATTCGACGGCCCACCTCGCTGCCGGACACCAGCAGCAGGCGGTCGACGCCCGCCAGTGCCGCGCGAAGTGTCTCGGGCGATTCATAGTCGGCGACGCGGACGTTCACTCCCACGTTCGACAGCGTGCTCGCCTTCTTCTCGTCGCGCACGATCGCCACGATGTCGGCGACGTCGACGCCTGCGGCGCGCAGGCTGCCGGCGGCGAGTCCGCCGAGCTGCCCCGTTGCTCCGGTGATTGCATAGGTGGTCATGTGATCTCCTGGTGTTCTGGTGGATCAAGCTGTCCATCTCATCGTGCACTTACTTTTCGTATAGTGCAACAGTTTCTGGAAGCGCTGGCTGTAATGTGCAGTACACTGAGGCCATGACCAGGGCAGAAGACCGCTCGGCGCGTGACTCCGACATCGATCCGGCACTAGAAGATCCGGCGCTCGAAGCCGACGTGTTCGCGCGGGATTGCGGATCGCGCGAAGTGCTGCAGGATGTGACGAGTCGCTGGGGCCTGCTCGCGCTCGGAGCTCTGTACGACGGTGACCTGCGGTTCAGTGCCCTGCGGCGTCGGGTACAGGGTGTCAGCGAGCGAATGCTGTCGGTGACGCTGCAGACGCTGGAGCGCGACGGATTCGTCAACCGCACTGTGCTGCAATCGATTCCCCCAAAGGTGGAGTACTCCCTGACCGATCTGGGTCGCGAGGTGGCTCAGCGCCTGATGGCTGTCATCGAACTGGTCGAGGGGCACCTACCGGACGTCGAGCAGGCGCGCGAGCGCTACGACAGCCGCTGACGGCAAAGTTGCGTGGGACATACGGAGGCATTTTTGTACCCGCACGTCCCACACAACTTTTCGGTTCGTCGCCTCAGAACAGCTGCCCGAGGTAGAACTGCGCTCCCTGGTCGTCGGCGCACAGTGCCACGATCCCGTACGCCGCGCGCTCGGGTTCGGAGATCACCGAGCCTCCCGCTGCGCGGACCCGCTCGACGGCGGCGTCGACGTCGACGACGTTCCACATGGGCACCGCAACGTCGGAATCCGCTCCGCCCGCGATGCCGATCTGCGGGTGTGCGTCGTCGACCTCCCAGCCGTCGGCGATGCGTCCGGGCGTGAACGTCCAGCCGAGCGTGGTCCCGTAGAACTCGCGCAACCGTGCGCTGTCGCGGGTGTGCACCGTCAGATACGACAGCTCTCCGACGCCGCGCGGATGCTGAGCCGCGCGCGGTTCGTCGGGAGCTGCGACGTACACCGCGAATTCGACGCCCTGATCGTCGACGCAGTCGAGGCCGTGCCGGTCGTCGCGTGTCGTCCCGCCGGCCGCTTCGATTCGACGCCGCGCGGCGTCGAGGTCGTCGACCGCGTAGGCGCAGAAGATCGTCTGCGGCCCAGACGTTTCCACCACGGCGGTGGGGTGACTCGCGGTGGTCACCATGCGCAGCTCGTCGTCGAACTTCCAACCGAGGACCGCGCCGTAGAAGGCGCGGGCGCGGGCGGCGTCGTGGGTGTTGACCGAGATGAAACCGATGTCGCCCTGAAGGATTCGCGCGGCGGGCGGCTCGCTCATCGACGCCCGCGCCGCGAGCGTCGGACCGGTCAGCATCCATCGGTGCCCGTAGGGGTCGATGATGGTCGCGGTGCGAGAACCATACGCCTCGTAGGGTTCTCGGGTCACCGCGGCTCCGCCTGCCGTGGCGCGACGCAGAGCCTCGTCGGTGTCGTCGACGGCGAGCATGAGGCTGACCGATACCGCTCCGGGCTGCGGTGCCCGCAACCCCATGTCGGGGAACTCTTCGGCCAGGTAGATCGCCCCGCCCCCGACCTCGAGCTCGGCATGTCCGATCGTGTTGTCGTCCATGAGGATCGGCTCACCACGAACGGTGGCGCCGAGCCGATCGACGTACCAGTCGAGCGCCGAGCGTGCGTCGTGCACGGTGAGATAGGGCAGCGCGCCCGGACGTTCGACGAGCTCCTGCGGTGCGCTCGTGTCGATGTCGGTTGCGGTCAATTCGTGTTCGAGTTGGACGGTGTTCATGTCGACTCCTTCGGGAAGTGACACTCCACGCTCGAGTCGCCTGCGTAGTGCTTCGGCGAAATCGTGTGCGGGAGCGAGGGGTTCGTTCCAGCCCGGCGTCGTGGCGGAGCTCAGAACGCTGAGCGGGTCGTGCGATGTCGGCGTCGCGTCGTCGGCGTTCATGCGATCACCCCTTCGCGGACTGGTTGAGCGGATAGGCCTCGCGGAATGCTCGCTTGGCCCTGGTGAGCAGTGCCTCGGTGGCGCCGACCGTACGGCCGAGGATGTGCGCGCAGTCGGCGACCGGCAGGTCGTCGACGTAGCGCAACGTCAACACGGCGCGGTTGATCGGTGAGAGTTGCGCCAGTGTCGCGTGCGCGACCATGCGGTCGAGGTGGGCATCCCACCCGTCGTCGGGGTGTTCGGGTAGTTCGTCGACGGGTTCGGGTGTGCGCTGCGCCCGCCGCCAGTGGTCGGCGAGCTTGTGCCGGGCGACGCCGATCAACCAGCCGACATTCGGCGAGGCGGTCCGGTCGCGGCGCATCGTGTCCATCGCGGCCAGGAATGTCTCGGAGGTCACGTCCTCGGCGATCCGCCGATCCGAGCAGCGTCGAAAAACGTACCCGTAGACAGCGGGTAGCGCCTCGTCGTAGACCTCGAGAATGGCCTCGGGGCCGGTGTGTTCGCCGCTCACACCACCATCATCGTTTGCCGCCACCGAAACCCGACGGCCGTTGGGAGAACTTTTTGCCACAGCACACCGCCCCGCAGCGTCAACGTAGCGGGGCGGTGGTCGGGCCAGGTGGGATCAGGGGCGCGGTGGGAAGTGTCCGACGCGGATGATGTGGGTGCCGACGGTGTACGCCGTGACGAACGTCGGTCCGCCGCTGGCGCAGCACAACGGGTCCGACGGCTTGAGCCAGCGGTACCGGACCGTCACCGAGTTCTTGGTGTACTTCGCTACCCAGGTGTAGCCGTACGGCCTCGGATCGACGGTTCCGATGAATCGACCGTGCTTGAACAACAGGACGCGTGACTGATATGTCGCATCGCCGATTCCGTTGCCGTTGACCAACATCCAGTCGAGGTTGCACCCATTCCTCAACGGATTGTTGCTCGCTCGGTACGGCGACCAACCGCCACCGTTGGCGTCACGCCCGATCTTCGAGAGTGACGACTTCGCCAGCGGGGAATTGATGTCGAAACAGAGTCCGTGGCCGCTGCCGTACGGCGGTGCGGCCGAGGCGGCGCCCGAGCCGAGCGTGGTTGCCCCCAGCGTTCCCGCGACCAGGCCCGCGAGGGTCAGTGTGAGGACGATGAGACGTCGCGTTCGGAGGGAGAGCCGGGTTCGAGTGGCGAATGAGTGCATGAGGGGTGCCTTCCGCTCGGGGAACCAGTGGACGCTGGCCGCCGGCCGTGCGATCGGCCCGCTGTTGAGGTGATCGGTCGGCGGGCAGGGCAGTCGTTAGCAGGAGTCATTCATCGATGGGACGCCGTCTCGGCCGGGTCGCGCCCGGGGATCCGAGTTGCGTGGGATCCACGGGGGCATTTTTGTACCCCGCTGTCCCACGCAACTTCGATGAGTTTTCGGCTGCGGGCCGGTCAACACCTGCATGGCAACCGCAACCATTTCCTCCATGCTCCTGTCCACCGACGATCCGCAGCAGCTCGCGCGCTGGTACGCGACCGCATTCGAAGCCGAACCGATGTCGGCACCGGGCGGTCCTGACGGACCGGGCTACACAATCATCGAGCTCGACGGCTTCTACCTGATGTTCGACAAGCGCGACGACGTCTCGGGGCGCAACCCGCAGGGAGCGCGCACGCTGCTCAACGTCGAGGTCGACGATGCTGCGGCGACGGCCGCGCGCCTCGACGCCCTCGGGGCCACCTGGATCAGCCCGCTCGAAGACCGCGACGGCAACCAGTTCGCGACGGTCGAGGACCCCGACGGCAACTGGCTGCAACTCGTCTCATTGTCCGACGAGCACGAGGCGCAAATGAGTTCCCCGACATCGCCCTACTCCGGCTTCGCGGTTCGCGATACCGCCACGACCGAGCAGTTCTATCGCGACGTACTCGGCATGCGAGTCTTGCGATTCCCCATGGGAGACAACGACATTCTGGGTATCCGCATCAACCGCGGTACCACCGTCCTTGCCTACCCGAAGCCCGATCACCAACCCGCGACCTTCACCGTGCTCAACATTCCGGTGCCCGACCTCGCCAAGAGCATCGACGACCTGGCCGCGCGCGGCGTCGAATTCCTGCGCTACGACGGCTTCGAGCACGACGAGCGCGGCATCGTGCACGGCAACGGTGTCGGACCCGACATCGCCTGGTTCACCGATCCCTCGGGAAACGTGATTGCACTTGCGCAACGAGGTGAGCAATGAGCGCGAGCGCGGCATCGGCGGATCAGTATCCTTCGCCCATGCGGCCACTGCGATACTCCATCAACATCACGATCGACGGCTGTGTCGACCACACGGCCGTCAACCCGACCGAGGCGATGCATCGGCATTCGGCACAGCTACTCGCCGACGCCGACGCGCTGGTCTTCGGTCGGGTGATCTACGAAATGATGGAAGCAGGTTGGCGCGAGGTCGCCAGGAACGACGAGATCACCGACGGCAGGCCCGAGTGGATGGTGCCCTTCGCCCACGTCATCGACCGTGCGAAGAAGTACGTCGTCTCCGACTCGCTTACCAGCGTCGACTGGAATGCCGAACTGATCCGTCGCGACGACCTCGAGTCGACGGTCCGCGAACTCAAGGCCCAACCGGGCAACGGGCTGGCCACCGGGGGCGTCACGCTGCCGCTCGCGCTTGCCGAACTCGACCTCATCGACTCCTACGAGTTCATCGTCCATCCGCGCATCGTCGGCCACGGCCCACGGATCTTCGAAGGGATCTCGCAGCACGTCGACCTGCGTCTCGTCGAGCGCTCTGAGCTCGACACCGACATCGTCGTGCTCCGTTACGAGCCGGTCCGGTAGTACACAGAGCCTCGTTCGCTCTCGGCGTAGCCCACGTCACCATTTGCCGGAACATGCCCGTGTCCTGCGGAGTTGTAGCTGTCAGATCCCCGCCGACACCTGTTTTCGTTGCGACCTGTGCAGACGTTAAGTGCAGGTGCACTCCAGTTGACCACTACAGTGGAAGCCAGGCTGGTCGTCGTATATCCGACACCACCGCAGTTGTCGCCAAGAGGCTTGAAGACATCGACGGCCGGGGCGCTAGCAATGTGAGGGAGAACAATGTTCGAACGGTTCACCGACCGCGCACGCCGGGTTGTGGTTCTGGCCCAAGAAGAGGCGCGGATGCTCAACCACAACTACATCGGCACCGAGCACATCCTCCTGGGTCTGATCCACGAGGGTGAGGGCGTTGCCGCCAAGGCACTGGAGTCTCTGGGGATCTCCCTCGAGGGCGTCCGCAGCCAGGTCGAGGAGATCATCGGCCAGGGTCAGCAGGCGCCGTCGGGGCACATCCCGTTCACGCCGCGTGCCAAGAAGGTCCTCGAGTTGTCGCTGCGTGAAGCGCTGCAGCTCGGCCACAACTACATCGGTACAGAGCACATCCTGCTCGGCCTCATCCGCGAGGGCGAGGGCGTTGCCGCGCAGGTTCTGGTCAAGCTCGGCGCCGACCTCAACCGGGTCCGCCAGCAGGTCATCCAGCTCCTGTCCGGCTACCAGGGCAAGGAGCCGCAGGAGGCGGGCACCGGCGGTCGTTCCAGCGAGGCAGGCACGCCGTCGACCTCGCTCGTCCTCGACCAGTTCGGCAGAAACCTGACCGCGGCCGCCGCCGAGGGCAAACTCGACCCCGTCATCGGGCGCGAGAAAGAGATCGAGCGGGTCATGCAGGTCTTGAGCCGCCGCACCAAGAACAACCCTGTTCTGATCGGCGAGCCCGGCGTCGGCAAGACCGCCGTCGTCGAGGGACTGGCGCAGGCCATCGTCAACGGCCAGGTGCCCGAGACGCTCAAGGACAAGCAGCTCTACACGCTCGACCTCGGTTCGCTGGTCGCAGGCAGCCGTTACCGCGGCGACTTCGAGGAACGCCTCAAGAAGGTCCTCAAGGAGATCAACACCCGCGGCGACATCATCCTGTTCATCGACGAGCTGCACACGCTCGTCGGTGCCGGTGCCGCAGAGGGCGCAATCGACGCGGCGAGCATCCTCAAGCCGAAGCTGGCCCGCGGCGAGCTGCAGACCATCGGTGCCACCACGCTCGACGAGTACCGCAAGTACATCGAGAAGGACGCAGCACTCGAGCGTCGCTTCCAGCCGGTGCAGGTCGGCGAGCCGTCGGTGGAGCACACCATCGAGATCCTCAAGGGTCTGCGCGACCGCTACGAGACGCACCACCGCGTGTCCATCACCGACGGAGCTCTCGTCGCAGCGGCAACCCTTGCCGATCGGTACATCAACGACCGCTTCCTGCCCGACAAGGCGATCGACCTCATCGACGAGGCCGGCGCGCGCATGCGCATCCGCCGGATGACCGCACCGCCAGACCTGCGCGAGTTCGACGAGCGCATCGCCGACGCGCGCAAGGAGAAGGAAAGCGCGATCGACGCGCAGGACTTCGAGAAGGCCGCAAGCCTGCGCGACAAGGAGAAGCAACTCGTCAACGAGCGCGCCGAGCGTGAAAAGCAGTGGCGCAGTGGCGATATGGACGTCGTGGCCGAGGTCGACGACGAGCAGATCGCCGAGGTCCTCGGTAACTGGACCGGCATTCCGGTGTTCAAGCTCACCGAGGAGGAGACCACCCGTCTGCTCCGCATGGAGGACGAGCTGCACAAGCGGATCATCGGCCAGGAAGACGCGGTCAAGGCCGTGTCGAAGGCGATCCGTCGTACCCGCGCAGGGCTGAAAGACCCGAAGCGCCCGTCGGGCTCGTTCATCTTCGCCGGCCCGTCCGGTGTCGGTAAGACCGAGCTCTCCAAGGCGCTCGCCAACTTCCTGTTCGGCGAGGACGACGCGCTCATCCAGATCGACATGGGCGAGTTCCACGACCGCTTCACCGCGTCGCGTCTGTTCGGTGCGCCTCCCGGATACGTCGGCTACGAAGAGGGCGGCCAGCTCACCGAGAAGGTGCGCCGCAAGCCGTTCTCGGTCGTCCTGTTCGACGAGATCGAGAAAGCGCACTCGGAGATCTACAACACCCTGTTGCAGGTCCTCGAGGACGGACGTCTCACAGACGGCCAGGGCCGTACCGTCGACTTCAAGAACACGGTGCTGATCTTCACCTCGAACCTCGGTACCTCCGACATCTCGAAGGCAGTCGGCCTCGGATTCTCGAAGACCGGCTCCGACGGCTCGCAGTACGAGCGGATGAAGCAGAAGGTCAACGACGAGCTCAAGAAGCACTTCCGGCCGGAGTTCCTCAACCGCATCGACGACATCGTCGTGTTCCACCAGCTCACCCAGGACGAGATCATCCAGATGGTCGACCTGATGCTGGCACGCGTCGAGACCGCGCTGCGCAACAAGGACATGGCCATCGAGGTCACGGACAAGGCCAAGTCGCTGTTGGCCAAGCGTGGTTTCGATCCGGTTCTCGGTGCGCGCCCGCTGCGTCGCACCATCCAGCGTGAGATCGAGGATCAGCTTTCGGAGAAGATCCTGTTCGGCGAGGTCGAGCCGGGGCAGATCGTGCTGATCGACGTCGAGAACTGGGACGGCGAAGGCGAAGGCGAGGACGCGAAGTTCACCTTCGTCGGTTCGGAGAAGCCGCGCGAGCTGCCCGACGCTCCGGTGGAGCTGAGCAAGGCAGGCGAGGGCAAGAGCGACGCCTGAGTCAGTCGAAAGACCGACAAGTCAATAGATCGACAAGTGCAGGGGTGCAACAGTAAAAGCTGTTGCGCCCCTGCGCTGTATCTTCTCGGGTAGTTGCCGCAGCGTCCGCCAGAAGGACAGCGTCTGCCCGAAAGGGCAGTGCGTGCCGAAAGGACATCGGGATGTTTCGACGTGGGCCCAATGCGCCGACCGCGTTGTATGAGGTCGGCGCGCAACTCGGATGGGCCACGGCCACGTCGGTGGACCTCTCGGCCATCCAGCCGCCGACCTACGCCGGCGTCGATGTCCACGACCTCCGGCGACGTGGCGCCCGATGGCAGGCATGGGCGATCGAGGGCCCCGGCGGTGTGCTGGCCTCACACCTCGAGGTGTTCAACGACGAGTACGACCAGCCGGTGTACGACGTCGCTGGTCGCGCGGCGCCCGATCACACGCGGGTTGCGTTGCCGCATGTCGAGATCGGATGGCGGTTGGTGCCGTACGGCCATCACCGACTCGCGGGCCGGTTCGGGTCGCGGGGGTCGCGCAAGGTGTCGTCGAAGGGCACAGGCATGGCGGTGCGAGTGTCACGCGATTGCGACGAGGCCGCCGTCGATTCGTTGCTCGCCGACCCACGATGGACCGACATCGGCCGTCGCGCACAAGCGATTTCGCGAACCGGACTGGCGGTGGAGATCGTCGGCGGCCGCGCGGTGGTGTTCACCACGACGGCCACAGCGCCACGCGGCACCGAGCGATGGCGTGAGCTGATCGCCGCCGAGGAGGTGCTGCACACCATTCTCGACGAGCACCGCAGATGACCGATCGGCTGACGAAGGTAGGCGCCGGCCAGCGTCGCGATCCGATAGAAAATTCAGCAGCGAAGAGCCTGGTACCGCCCGTGGTGCCGGGCTCTTCGCATGTCTAAGGTGAGGCGTCGGAAAAAGATTCCGGCACGGGGGAACATGTCAGTGCTTTGGCCGCATCCAATGTAATGACAACGCAGAAAGCGTTGACGACCACCGGAGATCCACTCCTCGAAAGGACCATGATCATGGCGACTGCAAGCTACGACACCAACGGCGACGGCTACGTGGATGTTCAGCTCAAGGACACCAACGGTGACGGTTACGCCGACGTGAAACTCCAGGACACCAATGGCGACGGCTACGCCGACGTTCGGTACACCGATACCAACGGTGACGGACGAGTCGATGTCCGTGAGAGCGACACCAATGGCGACGGCTACATCGACACGCAGTACGCCGACACCAACCGCGACGGCTATGTCGATACCGCGAACTACGACACCAACGGTGACGGCTACGTCGACACCGCGAACTACGACACCAATGGCGACGGCTACGTCGACACCGCGAACTACGACACCAACGGTGACGGCTACGTCGACACCAGCTACGGCGTCTAGCGCGCGTGTGCAGCGGCTGACTCAGTGGCGCCTACCATCGGCGTGATGAAACGAATCGCGCTCGGCGCCACTGATGTCACCGTGCCCAATGTCGTCCTGGGGATGATGCGTATCCAGGACCGCTCCGACGACGAGATCCGCGAGCTCGTCGGGGTGGCCCGCGACGCGGGCATCGACTTCTTCGACCACGCCGACATCTACGGCACAGCACCTGCGCACGGATGCGAACAACGGTTCGCGCAGGCCCTGCGGTTCTCGTCGTCGGAGCGTGAGCAGATCACGATCCAGTCGAAGGCGGGCATCGTCAAAGATGGTCCCTACTACGACTTCTCGTACGACCACATCGTCGAGGCCGTCGACGGATCGCTGCGGGCACTCGACACCGACCACCTCGATATCCTGCTCCTGCATCGACCCGACGCCCTGGTCGAGCCCGACGAGGTGGCACGCGCCTTCGACGACCTGGCACAGGCGGGCAAGGTGCGCCACTTCGGGGTGTCCAATCACACGCCACGGCAGATCAAACTGCTGAAAAGGTCTGTGACACAACCGATCGTCGCCAATCAGCTGCAACTGTCGATCACCCACGCGCCGATCATCGCGCAAGGTGTTGCAGCGAATATGGCGGGCGAGGGGCAGGCGCAGACCCTCGACGGCGGGGGCGTGCTCGACTACTGCCGCCTCAATGACATCACCGTCCAGGCGTGGTCGCCGTTCCAGGCCACATTCTTCGACGGCGTCTTCCTCGGATCCGACCGCTACCCGGAACTGAACACCGTGATCGACAGGCTCGCAGCGAAATACGACGTCGCACCGATCGCGATCGCCACGGCGTGGATCACGCGACATCCTGCCCAGATGCAGGTGGTTCTCGGCACCACCACCCCCGCACGCGTCGCCGCCGCGTCGAAAGGTTCCGACATTCCGCTCACCCGTCCGGAGTGGTACGAACTGTTCCGCGCCGCCGGGCATCGCGTCCCGTAGGTCAGGCGACTGGCACCCGAATACTAGGATGTGCAAGTATTTGGGGGGGAAGGTAGGCGCGCGACAGCGAGGAGTGCACTCATGACGGATCAGCCGACGGTTCTCATCGATGTGGTCGGACGGATCGGGCAGATAACACTCAATCGGCCCGCGTCCATCAATGCGCTCGATCATCCGATGGCGCTCTCCATGCACGACGCTTTGCGCACGTGGGCGAACGACCCCGCCATCGACGCAGTCGTCGTCGCAGGTGCGGGTGAGCGTGGGCTGTGCGCAGGGGGCGACATCGCGGCCATCCATCGAGACGCGTCAAAGCTCTCGTCGGGTGGAGGGGGAGACGACGCCGCGACCGCGAACAGCCCGTCCGGCCGCTTCTGGGCGGACGAGTACCGCCTCAACCTCGACATCTCGACCTATCCCAAGCCCTACGTCGCGATCATGGACGGAATCGTGATGGGTGGCGGCGTCGGTATCTCCGCGCACGGCAACACGCGCGTCGTCACCGACAGAACTCGTCTGGCCATGCCGGAGGTCGGTATCGGCTTCGTGCCGGACGTCGGCGGGACATTCCTTCTCGCACGCGTGCCGGACCAACTCGGTACGTACGCGGCGCTGACCGGCGGCACGCTGTCCGGTGCCGACGCGATCGCCATGGGCCTCGCCGACCACTACGTCCCGGCCGAGAATCTCGACGCCTTCCGTGATTCCATCGTCTCCGACGGCGTCGACGCCGCGCTGTCTCGCTACGCCGTGACGCCGCCCGCATCGACGCTCGACGCCGAAAGAGACTGGATACGTGAGGCTTTCGCAGCCGACACGGTGTCGGAGATCATCGAGGGGTGTCGAGCGGTTGGTGTCGAGTCGGCCGATCGTGCCGCGGATCGGATTGCGTCGAAGAGTCCGGCCTCGTTGGCCGCAACCCTGTACGCGTTGCGCCACAAGGAATCCGACCTCGCGCAGACACTGCGTCGTGAGTATCGCGTCTCGCTGCGCTTCCTGCAGCATCCCGACATGGCCGAGGGAATCCGCGCGCAGGTGATCGACAAGGATCGCACCCCGGCGTGGACCTCGGATCATGCGTCGGCCGCCGCGTCGCTCGACGCCGTGTTCGCCCCGCTGCCTGCAGCCTGTGAACTCTCGCTCGAGACCACAACCCGTCTAGGAGGAATCGAATGTCCGAGTACGAGACGATCATCACCGAGAGTGCCGATGGAATCGGTGTGATCACGCTGAACCGACCGAAAGCGCTCAACGCGCTGAACACCACGCTGATGAACGAAGTCGTCGCTGCGGCAGAGCAATTCGACGCCGATCCGGACATCGGCGCCATCGTCATTACCGGCTCCGAGCGTGCCTTTGCAGCGGGCGCCGACATCAAGGAGATGTCCGACAAGACCTTCAGTGAAGTGGTCAGCGAGTCGTTCTTCGGCGCCTGGGACAACCTCTCACGGCTGCGCACCCCGACCATCGCCGCGGTGACCGGCTACGCACTCGGAGGCGGCTGCGAACTCGCGATGCTCTGCGACATCCTCATCGCGGGCGACAACGCGGTGTTCGGGCAACCGGAGATCAACCTGGGGGTCATCCCCGGTATCGGCGGTTCGCAGCGCCTGACGCGCGCCATCGGCAAGGCCAAGGCGATGGATCTGATCCTCACGGGTCGCCAGATGAAGGTCGATGAGGCCGAGCGTGCCGGACTCGTCTCCCGCGTCGTGCCGGCCGCCGAATGCCTCGCGACAGCGAAAGAGGTTGCCGTGACGATCGCGGGCAAGTCGTCGATCGCGGCGGGGCTGGCCAAGGATGCGGTGAATCGTGCCTTCGAGACGACACTGACAGAGGGTGTGCGTGCCGAACGCGGCCTGTTCTACTCGACGTTCGCCACCGACGACCAGACCGAGGGCATGGCGGCGTTCGTGGCCAAGCGCGAGCCGGATTTCCGTAACCGCTGAACCCGATCGATCGCCGACCGGCGGTCATGAGGGGCGACGGGTGTGGTCGCGACGGTCTGCGCCAGGAATATGGGAAGATCACAGGCGTGTCTCGACGCCTGTTCCGCCGCATGGGTATTGCCGCCGGTGCACTTCTCGCTGCCGCGGCAGTGGTCGTGCCCGGCGTCAGCGGAGACGGCACGTCGCATGGGCCGACCGTCAAGCCTGCCGTCCGTGCCTCCGCTGAGACACCGCCGGCGTATGTGGCGCTCGGAAGTTCGTACGCCGCGGGTCCAGACGCCGTACCGACGCGACTGAACGTCTGCTTCCGCAGCCCCGACAACTACCCCAATCGGGTGGCCAAAGCGATGCGCCTGCGACTGGTCGACGCCACGTGTTCGGGTGCGACGACGGAGAACATCGTCGACAAGCCGCAACGATTCCTCGCGCATAAGCAGATCGATGCCGTCACCCGCAACACCGCGCTCGTGACCGTCACCAGTGGCGGAAACGACATCGACTACATCGGTCGATTGCTCGCGATGAGTTGCAACAACGTCGCGAGCGGCGTCGACAAAGCTTTGGGGCCGGCCGCCAGGAGTTGTCACACCGGGCATCGGATCGCCGCGGAACCCACCGACGCCGACTACGCGAGGGTTCAGCGCCTATTGATCCAAACGGTGTTGGAGATCAAGCTGCGTGCTCCTCACGCGCGAGTGGTGCTCGTCGACTACCCACCGCTCACCGTCGCGGGTGAGGCGCCATGCGACCTGCTGCCACTCACGCCCGAGCAGACTGCGCAGACGGTGCGGATCTTCGACAGACTCGCGGACGCCACAGCGCTGGCGGCACACGAGACAGGCGTCGACCTGGTCCAGGCGTCGGTCGCCGGCGCCGACTACACCGTGTGTTCTGCACAGCCGTGGCTGCGCGGGTTCGCTCCGCCGATTCCGTATCACCCGACGACGCGCGGCAAGGCCGGCGTCGCGGGCCTCGTCGTCGAATCGCTCGGCGGTCCGGTCGCCTGATCCGGCGCCCGATTTTTCCTGAAAGCCGGCGTCCCAGTCGGTGTCCCTGAAAGCTGGGGCATGTGCGTGAGGCGGGGTGCCTTTAGCGTTGGTCATGGCTCCGGTGCCACCGGGGTGAGGGGGTAGGCCGCCGTCGGACGAATGTCAGTGTGGATGGAGATCTCGTGGGTGCAGGTTGTTGTGACCATTGCCGCCGCTGTTATCTGCCCAGCTCGCGTGGTGCCCTGGGGAGGGGGCCGCGAGCTGGGCGGCGTCTACATCCGAGCGTGACGTTTCGACGACGGTCGGTGCCTCCGAACACGACGGTCGCCGAGAGGGAACCTCCGTCATCTCGGTGATTCTATGAATCCCAGGTCGGTAATCCCCATCTCGGTGACTGTCGTGCGGACCCGGCCATCAGCGTCGACTCCGACCCACTCGCATCGGTCGTCGGCCTCGGCGACGACGCTCACAGCAAACGTGCGGTGCCGTGGCAGCGCACGTATGCGGACTGCGCCGTCCGCCGCTCGGCGGAGCGTGCCGATGATCAGCTCGCGTGTGGACTTGTCGAGAGGATCCGGGGCGTCGCTGTCGGGGCGATCGAGTCCGCGGTCGTCGAGGAGGCTCACCGCGACCCCTCGACGTCGGGCATCGTCGACCGCGGCGTTGATGTCCGGAGTGCACAATGCCCTGGAACGCAACAGATCTCGTAGCCGCGCCTCGGTGAGGCTGCATTCGGTTCGGGTTGCGTCGTCAAGGCGCTCGCCTCCGCAGAGTCGCAGCAGGAGCGGTCGGGCCAATGCGGTGACCGGTTCGAGTTGTCGGGCGCGTTCCTGGGCCGCGGCACGCGCCGCGGCGACGTTGCCCGCAGCTTCTGCCGTTCGTTGTCGACTGTCGGTCAGATCACGCGCCAGCGTTCGATTGACCCGCGCAAACACGATGCCGATCGCGACGAAGCCGCCAGAGGGGCCGATCAGCAGAATTCCGGGAAGTGCGTTGCCCGTGGCGGCGTACGACCACAGACCTGTCACCGCCAGGGCAACGGCGAAGCCGATGATCGCTGTGGCGGGCCGTCCCCTCATCGCGAGCAGTGCCGCGATCAGCGCCGGTGGGCCGGTCACCCACAGGGGAATCGCCTGCGTGGTGTCTTCGAGTGCGAAGAGGTAGGTGGCGCACATGAGCGCGGGCACCGCTGCGACGAAGAGTGCCGGCAGTGGGCGCAGGACGTCTGTTGCGCCGCCGACCAGGAACGCGACCGCGACCGCCATCATGACGACGATCCCTACCGGGACCCACCAGGGAGCGGAACCCGGATTGAGTGCAGCAGCCGCAGCAAGGACGATGACGATCGACGCAGCGAGCACCCGAGCGGTGGATGAACGCAGGCGGAGTGGGTCGGGTTCATCGACGCGGACGGGATCGGCAGGCCTGTGCCAGACGAGCGTCACGGTGGTGCCCCTGCCGGGACCGGAGTCGACGGTCGCCTCACCACCGACCCGCCGTAATCGTTCCTCGACGGACATCGCGAGTCCGAGCCGCTCACGTGGCACAGCAAGGCGATCGAAACCAGGCCCGTCATCACCGATGGTGACCTCGATCCCATGATCTTCGACGAGTATTCGGCAGGATCGGCTGCACTCGGGTGGAACGTGCCGAAAGCAGTTGCGAGCGGCCTCCGCGGTCGCGCCGACCAACGCTTCCACGGACACCTGCGGAAATGTCGATCCGGCGGATGCGCGCACGTCGCTGCTCACAGTCATGCCGGGATCGTTGTGCTGCGCGGCCTCGCTGAGCCTGCGCACGACCCCGGCAGGTTCTGGATTGAGACCCGACGTCGTCTCGCGCAGGGCGTCGTCGAGCGCGACCAGCGTTGCGGTTGCACGAGAGGGGAGTCGAGGCGAGTCCGGGTTTCGTGCGGCCTCAAGAAGAGTGGACATGATCTCGTCGTGGGTGATCGCCCGTGTGAGCGCGCGTTCGGCCAACCGCGCGCGGGTCGCAGCCGTCTGCTCGGCGAGGGCGATCTCAGCGGCAGAGTTGCGGTCGAGGGTGGCCGCGATGCGCAATCCGGACACGCCGAGTGCGAACGGCACGATGGCAAATGCCGCGCTGCACGCGGCGTCGGCAATCATCGTCGCCGGCGACGAAATCCCCTGGGTCACATTGCCGGTGACCTTGATCGTGATCGCGCAGACGATCAGATACAGAGCTGCCGGGGCAGGTTTCCATGCGATCATCGCGCAGATCGTGCCCAACACCACGAAGGGTCCGAGCCAGTAGACGGTGGCATCGTCGAGCGGTGTGCCGTTCCACGCAGGCCACCAGAGGAGTTCCGCCACGAGCACACCGAGTGCTCCGAGGGCGGCCCACCGTCGGAGCCGGACCGGATTGGCCGAGATCAGGCAATGAACTCCGACGATGACGCCCGGGAGTGCTGCACAGATCAATGCCGTCGGAGTCCACCACCACGCCGATATCGAGCGTGCTTGCGCTACTGCGGGAATCAGAAATGGAATGAACACGCAGTAGGCCGCGCCCGCAAACAATCCGTAGTAGCGAAGCGTTCGAGAGACAGCCGTTCGAGAGGCAGCGGAGTCCGCGGTGGGCGATTGGTGCGTGGCATTCTTCGATGGTCGCCTCGCACTGTTCCGACGGAACTCGGACACCGACCGATATGGTCGGGGGAATTGCCGTGCGGTCACCGCCCGCATTATTCCCCCAAGCAGCTCGTGCTGTCTCGTAGAGAGCACATTCCGACCACTTTCCCGAAGGGACTATCCCATGGTGAATTCGGAAGAATCCGAAAGTCAGATCCGGCGAATCGGAGTCATCGATGATCACGATTCGGTGATCGAGGGCTTACGGGGTTTCTTCGCGGATACACGTGACCTGCAATTGGTTGTCGGCGCGCACACCGTCGAAGAACTCCTTGCTCAGCTCGGACCCGGCTCTCCCGACATGGGCGTCCCACTTGACCTGGTCGTTCTCGATCTCCGACTCGGTGACGGGTCGACGCCTGCGCGCAACATCGCCGAGTTATCGCAAGCCGGAGTAGCGACGCTCGTCTACACGTCAGGAGACGAACCCTATTTGGTTCGGGATGCGGCAGGTGCTGGAACTCTTGGCGTCGTCCGCAAGAACGCGACGAAGGCAGAGGTGTGCGCAGCGGTGCGTACGGCAGCGGCGGGGTCGACCGTTGTGTCGATGGATTGGGCGGCGGCGCTCGACTCAGACCCGCAATTCGTCGACCTTCCCACGCGACTGAGAGAAGTGTTGGAACTGTACGCCGCAGGCGGATCGGGGGCTCACGTCGCTCGGGTCATGGGGCTCTCTCCGGACACCGTCAACGAATACATCGAGCGCATTCGTAGCAAGTACCGCGAGGTGCATCGCGACGCTCCGACGAAGACGGACCTCTACAAAAGAGCCGTAGAAGACGGCTGGCTTCCTATGCCGCGTCGGAATCCGCCGAAATAGCCGCCTCCGATACGGCAATTGTGTCCCCAAATGATGGGGCTTTCCAGTGATCGCAGTAGTTGGAATCGTTTGCGGTGCGGGCGCGCGCCGCCCGCGTGTCGACTCTGCGCGGCCGACGCGAGGCTTCCCCATCACTGAGGAGTGACGATGACCGAGACCACCCGATGACCGAGACAACACGATGACCCAGGCCAGATGTAGCGGTTCGACTCGCAGGGTGCGGGCGGCGGTGGCGGGTGCGGGGATCGGTGCTGTGTTGTGGTGGGGAGGGCAGGCGACGATCTCCTCGGTTGCACAGGCCGCGCCCGCTGACTCCTCGGTATCGACAGAGGGGCCGACCGGCTCGTCGGACCCGACTGCCACACCATCGACTGCCACACCACCGGACGCACACTCGCAGGCCGCGCCCGCGGAGACACCGTCTTCGGATGCTGGTTCGCCGAGTCCTGGTTCTACTAGTCCTGGTTCCACTAGCCCTGGTTCCACTAGCCCTGGGTCGTCGGACGCTGGGTCGACGACGTCGCAGCCCATCGCGCCCCCCGCTACGCCGACCGAGACCGATCCGCCCGCGGACACGTCGACACCTTCACACGTCGACCAGCCGACAGGAGCGCCGTCTGCGCCGTCGATTCGCACAGTGACATCCGGTGCACCCTCAACGTCGGCCGCGGCGTCGTCGGGCGACAGCCCACACACCGCCACACCACGCAGCGACACCGCCACACCTCGCAGCGCTACCCCGGACAGTGCGGCGGTCGTCGAGATCCCGACTTCCCGCGTGGCGTCTCTGTCGGTCGTGAACCCGTTGGCCGGTACCGCTGCCGACGCGTCTGCGACGCAGGTGGTCGTCGGTTCGGGTCCCGCGCCGGTGACGACGTCGGGTGGGGTGCGAGTGGTGAATGCGCCGACGAAGTTCATTGCGACGCTGTTCAGCGTGCTGGGGTTCAATCCGCTTGTGGCGCATGACCCAAGCGCCCCCGCGCCGGCGCCTGCGCTGGTGTTCGCGTGGGCGGCGTGGCAGCAGGTCAATCGACGGTTCTTCAATTCGTATCCGACGGTGTCGCCCTCGACGCCGCTGGTGGATGCATCGACCGGTGTGGTCACCGGGTCACTCGGCGCCAGCGACCCCGACGGTGATGTGCTGACCTACACCGTCCTCACTCAACCCGAACACGGCACGGTGGTGATCAATCCGGACGGCACGTACACCTACACGCCCGACCCCGCATACGCTCATTCGCTCAGTGACACATCAAGTACCGCTACGACGACCGACTCGTTCGCCGTGTCGGTATCTGACGACACATCGTCGAATCCCGTTCACTCGCACTACTTGTCGGCGACCACAACGGCGGGTCAGACTGCCTCGGTCGTCGTGCCGATCACCCCGGAGAACCAGGCACCCACGTTGTCGGTGACCTCGAATGCGCCAACTGCCGGCACTATTCAATTGACCGACGCAAGTTGGCCCGCCGCGGTGACGGTGAGCTCGAACGGCAAGTACGCCTTTGTCGGCGACGTTCGTTGGAACAGGGTCGTGGTCGTCGACGCCGATCCAGCCAGCCCAACCTACAACCAGGTCGTCACGGAGGTGTCTTCCCATCGTGCGACGGGAGTGGCCGTCACGCCGGACGGCAAGACTCTCTACGTCGCCGATAGCTCGCCCTACATCATCGATAATGCGCTCAGGAAGTTTGTGAACGTGATCGACCTCGATCCGACGAGTTCGACCATGGGCACCGCCGTTGCGAGGATCGCCGTCCCAGACGTGCCCGTCGCCGTGACACTGAGCCCCGATGGCAACACGTTGTATACGAACACCCTCGACGGCGTCGTTGCCATCGACGTCAGGGGTGGCTCGACCCAGGGGACGGTGATCGCGACCTATCCGTCACGCCCATATGTCTATGGTGTGGCGGTCAGTCCGGACAACACACGTCTTTACCTGGCAATATCCGATTCCGTAACCAGTTCCGTCTGCATCATCGACATGGATCCCGCCAGCAGCACCTACCAACAGGAGATCGCCACGATCGACGCGATTGGGGTGACTGGCGCTGCAGTCAGCGGAGATGGCAAGCTCCTGTACGTCAGCCAAGAAACGGCACGAGTCGTCTCGGTCATCGACGTCGATCCGCAGAGCCCGACCTACCAGCAGGTTCTCGGGACGTACGCGGTGAGCGCGCAGCCGAACGGCGTCGCGCTCACCCCGGATGGCACGCGTCTCTACACCGCCAACTCCGATGCCACCCTGAGTGTGATCCCGACGGGCGTCGTGACCGGAACTGCGCACGGCTCGGACGCTGACGGAGACACACTGGCCTATTCGGTCAGTGGTCAGCCGGCCCACGGCGCGGTGGTCATCGATCCGACGACTGGCACATGGACCTATAGCCCCGACACTCCGGGCTCGACCAACCCTGACAGCTTCGTGATCACGGTCGACGACGGCCACGGCGGCATTGCATCGCAGGCGATCACGATCAACGCCCCCGCGGTCTCGGTGTGATCGGCCGATTCGCCCAGCGAATGTCGTCCGCTCGAAGGGATTCGTGTCCTTGTGGACATCGGATCGTGGACAGGCCCCAATGTGTGACACACTAGAAGTCGGGTCGTCGAACTGACGGCTCAGCAAAACAGGAAGAGAAATTGCATGACTCAGGGCACCGTCAAATGGTTCAACGGCGAGAAGGGCTTCGGCTTCATTGCTCCCGATGACCAGAGCCAGGACGTGTTCGTTCACTACTCCGCCATCACGGGCAGCGGCTTCCGCAGCCTCGAGGAGCAGCAGCGCGTCGAGTTCGACGTCGAACAGGGCGCCAAAGGACTTCAGGCCACCAACGTGACCGCTCTCTGATTTACATCAGACACAGGTAAAAAGCCCCGACGATGTCGTCGGGGCTTTTTCGTGCACGCTGGTTTTATCAGACCGGCTGTTCGGTGAACTCGTCGTCACGGTTGCGCCAATGATGCCACGCGACGATCCCGGCGGAGATCGCGAGTAGCGCTCCGGTCGCGGCGAACAGGTAGCCGGCCCAGACGTCGAACACCTCTGAGGCGATCACTCCGCCGACAACCGCCACCGCCGCGACGGCCAGCGATCGGCCGACATTCTGCGATCGCCAATCGAGGCGATTACGACCGGTGGTGATCAGGCTGATGGGGCTGCGTCGAAGCACCTCGACCACGAAGATGGTTGCCGCAACGGTGGCCGCGTAGGCAAAGATCACGCGCGGAACACCGGGCCACGACGCCGGTGCGATGGTGGGCAGCAGCGCGCTCAGCGCGAGGGGATGCGCGAGGTAGATCCCGAACGATCTGTCCGACGCCGTGCGGAGAATCTTGTCGGGGACCGACCCCGGTGTTCGACGCTGCTGCCAGATGGTGCCCAGGCAGTACAACATCATGATGATCGCGATGAATGCGTAGACGTTGTGTGGCAGGAACACGTTGGTGGCGCGCGCGACGCTCGTGCCGGTCGACGTGATGTGCAGGTAGTACGCGAGCGTGGCGCCGATGGTCGCGACACACGCCGCGAGAAGTGCCCAGCGCCAACGGATCACGAACGCCTGGAACGCCTCGTAGTGCATGGCAGCGACACATCCCGCGAGGATGAAGAACTGATACGGGAAAATCGTGATGACCAGGTGCGTCCAGATCACGCCGCCGACGCCGTCGGCAAATATGTCGAGCGGCGGACGGACCATGAGGTACATCAACGTCACCTGGATCGCGAAGCTCACGATCAACTGGTAACGGTGAAAACCCCACGTGCGCTTGAGGATCGCGAGGATGAGCGGGAAGAACAGGTAGATCTGCATGCTCACCGACAAGAAGTACAGGTGATACATCGCGTTGCCGGTGATGAGGTCGTAGCCGATGCTCTTGGCTGCGGTCACCATCGAATGTTGATCGGCGACAATGCCTTTCAACGTCTCCAGGCCGCCGATACGGTATCGCCCGTACAGCCAGTAGAACAGTGTCCACGTCACGAAGGGCAGACCGATGAGCTTGAATCGACGGCGCCAGAAGCTGATCGGTTCGAGGCTGCGGTTTCGGTACTGATACGTCAGCACAAAGCCGGTGAGCGCGAAGAAGCCATATCGGGTGTAGCGAAGAAAGACCTCGACGGAGCCTGCGGCAACACTTGTCGCGGCGGTGATGCCGATCATGACGTGATCGAGGATCACGCCTCCGAAGGTCACGAGCCGGACCAGATCGATCTGATACAGGTGCTTGTCGCGGCGGGGTTTTTCGTTCAGCGACGGTTTCTCGGTCAGCGACGGCGTTTCGGCCAGCACCGTTGTGTCTGCTTTGTCGCTTTCGGGGGAGCCTTCGGGTTCTGGCAGTCGCGGCGTCGTCTGCTGGCTTACGATTGCTCACCCTCCGTTAACCCGGCGACCAGAGATCATGAGTCGCCCTAAATGGTGTGTTGCATCGAGGAACGGTACTCCCCGATCCTGTGATTCTTGCTGTGAGACAGCTGTCGGGCCTAATCGACGTCCGGTTTGCGCCGAATCGGGTAATTGCTGGTCAGCGGGTGCGCCGCCACACCGCGAGCCCGATTGCCGCGGCGACGAAGCACGACGCCGCACCAACGGCGAGCCCCGTGCGCGCCCCGGCCACCTGGGTGATCGCACCGATCAACGGTCCGCCGATCGGTGTCGACCCCATGAAGGCGACCGACCACAGTGCCATCACCCGACCGCGCATCTGCGGGCGTGAGTTGAGCTGAAGCGTCGCGTTGCCCGTCGACATGAACGAGACGCTGAGCCAGCCGACGAAAAACAGCGCCACGATCGCCAGCCACAAGCTGGGTGCTGCCGCTGTCACCGCGATGGTGATGCCGAATCCGGTCGCGGTCACGATCAGCGTGCGCAGGCCTGTGGTGCCGCGTGCGGCGACGATGAGGCCGCCGACGACCGCGCCGACCCCCATCGACGACGTCATGAATCCGAAAGCCTGCGGTCCGCCGTCGAAGACGTCACGGGCGGCAACGGGGAGCGATACCTGGAACTCGTATGCGAGCGTGCCGACGAGCGCCATCATGACCAGCGGAACCCACAGGATGGGTTTGCTCCGGACGTAGCGCAGGCCCTCACGGAGCTGTCCCTTGGCGCGGGGGACGGGAATCTCGTGGGAGATCTCCGAGGTTCGCATCGCGACGAGTGAGACCACGACCGCGACGAAGCTCGTCGCATTGATGACGAAGCACCATCCGGCGCCCACGGCTGCGAGTAGAACGCCCGCCACCGCGGGACCGATCGCTCGCGCGGCGTTCACCATGACGGAGTTCAGGGTAACCGCGTTGCGGATCAACGATTCGCCGACGATCTGGTGGATGAAGGCCTGTCGCGCCGGATTCTCGAATGCGTTGTTGAGCCCGAGGAGTAGCGCGAGGATCGCGATCTGCCACACCTCGATCCAGCCGCCGAGTGTGAGGATCGCCAGCACCAGCGCGAGCACACCCATGATCGACTGCAGAAAGATCATGAGCAGACGCCGGTCGACGCGGTCGGCGATCACGCCCGCATACGGCCCGATGATCAGGATCGGTAGCGCCTGCAGAGCGACGATCAGACCGAGGATCGACGACGACCCGCTGAGCGTGAGCACCAGCCAGGCCTGCGCCGTGGCCTGCATCCACGTCCCGATCAGCGAGACCGCCTGACCGCCGAAGTAGAGGCGGTAGTTGTGTACCGACAGTGACGCGAAGACCCCGGTCGACTGCGCGGGTAGCGGCGACGTCGGGGCGGTCAACGCTGCGCGCGATTGAGCCGCCAGACGTCTGTCGACAACTTCGTCGCGAAGCCGCACCACAGCGGGTACGGCGTCAGCGCGGCCCCCGCGCCCGGCGAGACCTTGGCCGTGCGCCGCGCGAGGTCGGCGCTGCTCGCGGTCAGTGCCAACGCGGTGATCGCCGACGCTCCGAGTCGGTGCGCGCCGAAGAACAGCCAGCTCCAGCCGGCGTTGAGCACCAGATTGGTCCCGAGCGCTGCGATGTACTTCTTCGCCTCGGCGGCGTCGTGTTCGTTCAGTTCGTCGATGCTGATCGCCGATGTCACCGCGATGTCGGCATAGAGTGCGGTCCACACGATCGGGAATGCGAGATCGGGTGGCACATACGACGGCTTGTTCAGTTTCGGGTACCACGACTGCAGTGCCGAGCGAGACGCGATGCTGCCGACGGCTGCCGCTGCTGCGGTACCCAGGCCCGTGGCGAGAAGTGTTGTCAGACGCACTCCATCGACGTTACCGCCGCGCCCAACTCAATAGACTATATTGTTTGCCATGAGTGCCGACGTTCCCGCACGCACCCGCAGGCGTCGGCCACGACTGTCCGACGAGGCGGCCGAGCATGTGCGCGAGCTGATCGTCTCCGGTCAACTCGAGCCTGGACAGTTCATCCGTCCGGAGACGATGGCGGCCGAACTGGACATCTCTGCGACACCGATGCGTGAGGGACTGCTGACCCTGCAGAGCGAGGGCTTGCTGCGCGTCGAACCGCGCCGCGGCTTCATGGTTTCTCCGTTGAGCGCCAACGACATCGAGGATGTCTTCGTCGGGCAATCGCTTCTCGCAGGCGAATTGGCCGCGCGCGCCACCTCACGGATGTCCGACGACGATCTCGACGCGCTTGAGAAGATCCAGGCGGATCTCGAACATGCCGCTGACACAGCAGATTACGACGAAGTGGAACGACTCAACCATGTGTTCCACCGGTCGATCTACTCTGCCGCCGGCTCTCCGAAGCTCTCGTGGATGATCAAGGGATCGCTCAACTATGCGCCGCGTCGGTTCTTCGCCTCGGTCGACGGGTGGCCGCAGGCGTCGGCCGCCGACCATCGGGCGATCATCGCGGGGTTGCGTGCTCGCGACGGCGAGGCCGCTCGGGCGGCGATGGTCGACCACATCAGGAACGCGGGACACCTCCTCGCCGCACAGCGTTGACGAGGGCGTTGCCGGCGACTTACGGATTATGTGCAATCCGCCTAGGATAAGGGCATGGCGGGTGAGGGTGAGACGAGTGTCGAGGTCGCAACCCGCCTGTTCGACCTGTTGACCGACGCGCTCGAACGCAGAACCCGAGACCTGAGTATCGCCGGCTCGTCGACGCTGTTCAGTTTGTGGCGCTGGGGGCCGCGGCGCGCAACGAGCCTCGCCCTACTCGAGGGTCTCAACCAGCCTGCCATGACCGCGCTCATAGCCTCGCTCGAACGCTCGGGAATGGTCGAGCGCCGTCCAGATCCGGCCGACGGGCGGGCGTCGCTCATCGCGATCACCGATTCGGGTACCGCCTACATCGAGGAGCGAGTGCGTGAGCACGTCGAAGCCCTCGCAGTGGGAATCGACGGAATGTCGGAGCGTCGGAGGTCTGAATTGTTCTCGGCGACAGACGCTCTCGCTGAACTCGCCGATCGACTCCGCGCCGACGGCTAGTCCGCTAGTCGTCGAGAAAAGTCATCACCAGCGGACTGGCCTCTGCACGACACTCGTCGAAATAGGCGTGCCGGGCGCCGTCGAAGACGTGCGTCCTGGCGTCAGGAATGGCCGACGCCAGGATCTCGGCGTTGACGACCGGTGCAAATCGGTCGTCGGAGCCGTGGAGGATGAGGGTTGGCGCGGTGATCTCCGGCAGGTGGTCCCATGCATCGTGAGAGTCGCTGGCGCGCAAGTGTTGTCGGCGTGCGCGTAACGTCATCGTCGGGTCACCGAGAACTGTGTACGGCCCGGGGTTGGCCGACTGCCATTCGGGCGTGTACATCAGGTCGGTCATGACCTGCGTGGCATCCGGGCCGGCCAGGGCGCGACGGACCGACGAATCCCGTTCGCGCGCATGGCTTCCTCCGGGAGTCGTGCAGCCGAGAACGAGTCTGCGGACGCGATGGGGCGCGGAGATGGCGATCCACTGCGCGGTGCGCCCGCCCATGGATGTGCCGTAGACGTCGAATCGGCCGATTGACAACGCATCGAGCACCGACAGCGCATCCTGCGCGAATAACTGCGTGCTGTAGTCGCCGTCGGGGGAATCGCTTGCGCCGGTGCCGCGATAGTCGAAGGTGACGGTGGTGCGGTGGCGCGCGAAGTCGTTGCGGGTGCGGTCCCACCAGTGATGGTTGTTGGACTGACCGGGTAGGAGGAGCAACACCGGTCCGCTCCCGCGTACCTGGACGGCCAGGCGGGTGCCGTCGGACGCACGGGCGGTCTCGTGATACTCCTGCACGGGAACCATTCTGACAGCACCGCTGGTCATGACCGGACCGCGGCGAGGATCTGCTGCGCGCGTGCGACGACGGGCGGATCGACCATGTGGCCGTCGACGGCGACAGCCGACCCGTCGGCACGCGTGGCGTCGACGATCCGCCGTGCCCACGCGACCTGATCATCGGTCGGTGCGAGGCTGTCGTGCACCGCAGCGACTTGGCTCGGGTGGATGCAGAGCTTGCCGCGCAAACCGATTCGCGCGGCGTATCCCACATCGTCTGTGAGCTGCTCGGTGTCGCGCAGCGCCGTCGTGACCCCGTCGACGGGCGAAGCGACGCGCGCCGCAGCCGACGCGAGAACCAGCGTCGACCTCGCGTTCAGTAGCGCCTCGCGATCGTCGGGGTCGACGCCGAGTTCGGCCGCGAAATCGATGGTGCCGAAGGCGACGCGTGCGACGCCGGGTGTCGCGGCGATCCGAGGGGCGTTGAGCACACCGACCGCGGTCTCGATCAGCGGGATGACCGGAGCCTCTGTTGCCGCGGCGACCTTCCAAACGATCTCCGGCGATTCGGCTTTGGCGATCATGGCCGCTGTCCCGACCGCGCTGTGTGTGCCCACCGTGCTGTGTGTGCTTACCGCGCCGAGCATGGCGACGTCGTCGTCGAACCATGTCGTGTCTGCGCCGTTGATCCGGACAACTGCGGGGTGTCCGGCCGACAACCACTGGGCAACATCGGATCTCGCGGCATCCTTGTCGTCGGGCGCCACCGCATCCTCGAGGTCGATCACGACGACGTCGGCGCCTGCCGCCTCGGCCTTCGCGAAGCGATCGGGGCGGTTTCCGGGAACGAACAGGAAGGTCCTGGCAGCACGGATGAGGTCGACGTTCATTCGAGCGCACCCTGCCCGGTGACGTGCACCGTGTCGATACCGCTGACGATCTTCAGCTCGATGTCATCGCCGTCTCCCGATGGCCGGCCTTCGAGGCGGAATGCGTCGCCGAGGAACAGGGGCTTGCGTAGTCGAAAGTCGAAGCTGCGCAACGATTGCCCTGACCTCGCCCGCACCAGCTCGGCCAGGTAGGTCGCGAGAAGTGGGCCGTGGACCACGAGGTCGGGATAGCCCTCGACCTGCGTCACGTAGGGCTGGTCGTAGTGGATGCGGTGTGCGTTCGACGTGAGCGCCGAGTAGCGGAACAGCAGGGGAGCGCTGGGCGTCGGCTCCGCGGTCCACGCGGCGTCCGTCCGACCGAGCTCCTCCACCTCGCGCTCAAACGGACGTGACGATCCGGAGTCGCTGCGGTACACCAGGTCCTGATCCTCGACGAGGGCCGTCCGGTCGTCTTGGATGTACTCCGACCGCACGGTGACGAACAGCATGTCGCCTGTGCGGCCGTGCTTTTCGGTGACCGCGTGCAGGCTCGTCCGTTTCTGTGTGGGCGTACCGAGGCGGAGCGGTTCGGCGATCCGGATCGACGACCCGGCGAACATGCGTCGTCGGTCGGGGATCGGTGGGAGGAAGTGGCCATCCGTCGGATGTCCGTCGGGGCCGAGTTCACCGGTGGGGGGCCACTCGGAGAAGTAGACCCACTGCCAGGTCATCGGGAGTTGTGAACCCGCGCTGAATGTTTCGTCCAGGTCGAGGGTGGCCGCCAGGCGTGATGCCTGTGCGGGATCGAGAGCGTCGGCCTCGACGACGGGCTGCGGTGCCCAGTTCTCGACGTAGCTGCTCAACGTGGTGGTCGCGGTGTCGGTCACGAGGTGCCTCCCTGTGCGGTACCGGTCTTCTGTGTGGGTGCACCGAGCACGCCCGACGAGAGGAGTGCGTCGATGTCGTCGTCGGATGCGCCCAGTTCGCGGGCGATGGCGATGCTGTCGGCGCCGAGCGCCGGAACCGGGTCCATTCGCGCTTCGTCACCGAAACCGATGGGCGGCAACAGAGCTCGTATCGGTCCGCGCTCGGTGTCGACGCTGCGCCAGCGGTCACGGCCCGCCAGAACCGGATGGTCGAGGAACTCCGAGACGGTGTTGACGCCGCCGAAGGCTATCTTCGCCTGCTTGAGTCGGGCGGTCAGTTCGTCCGTTGTCATCCTGCCGAAATGCTCGGTCACCGCGGCGTCGACGGCCTCGCGATTGGTCACCCGCAACGTGTTCGATGCGAACCGTGGATCGACGGCGAGAGCGGCGTCGTCGAAGACGTTCTCGCACAGCCGTTGCCACTCCGGTTCGTTCTGAATGGCGAGGAGAAAGATGTGTCCGTCCGCGGCGGGGTACGGGCCGTACGGCGAGATGGTGGCGTGCGCGGCGCCGAAGCGTCCCGGTTGTCTGCCCGCGCCCTGAGTGAAGTGGGCCGGCTGGCCCATCCACTCGCTCAATGCCTCGAACAGCGAAACCTCGAGGGTGGCGCCCTCGCCGGTCACCTGGCGCTGATAGAGCGCCGCGAGCACTCCGGAGAATCCGTACATCCCGGCGGCGATGTCGGCGATGGAGACACCGACCTTTGCGACGTCGTCGGGAGTTCCGGTCATCGACACCAGACCCGTTTCGCATTGCACCAGAAGGTCATACGCCTTGCGATCAGCCCACGGTCCGGTGCTGCCCCAGCCGGTGATGGAGAGCACGATCTTGCGCGGATCGCGCGCCCGCACCTCGTCGGCTCCGAGCCCGAGTCGTTGCGCGGCACCCGGCCCGAGGTTCTGGACGATCACGTCGGCGCGATCGGCCAACTCGTGCAGCATCTTTGCACCCGACTCCGATTTCACGTCGAGTGCAACGGACTCCTTGGAGCGGTTGAGCCACACGAAGTAGCTGGCAAGACCGTCGACGGATTCGTCGTAGGCGCGGGCGAAGTCGCCCGTACCGGGACGTTCGATCTTGATCACACGCGCGCCGAGATCGGCGAGCTGTCGAGTCGCAAACGGTGCTGCGACAGCGTGTTCGAGCGACAGGACCGTCACTCCGGACAGGGGGAGCATGCTCTCACCTCCGCGGTGATATTCGGGTGTGGTGATCAGATCAGATGTCGAGTCCGCCGCGTTTCACGAGTTGCTTCGCGATGACGTTCTGCTGGATCTCGTTGGTGCCCTCGCCGACGATCATCAGCGGTGCGTCACGGAAGTAGCGCTCGACGTCGTATTCGGTGGAGTAGCCGTAGCCGCCGTGGATGCGAACGGCGTCGAGCGCGATCTCCATCGCGGTCTCCGAGCAGAAGAGCTTGGCCATTCCGGCCTCCATGTCGGCGCGTTGTCCGGTGCCGACGCGGTCGGCGGCGTCGAACAGCAGGCTGCGGGCCGCGGCGAGCTTTGTTCCCATGGTGGCGAGCATGTTGCCGACGGCCTGGTGCTTCCAGATCGGCACCCCGAAGCTCTCGCGGTCCTGTGCATAGCTCAGCGCGTCGTCGAATGCTGCTCGCGCGACACCCGTGGCGCGTGCGGCGACCTGGATGCGGCCGACCTCGAGGCCCTTCATCATCTGGGCGAAGCCCTTGCCTTCTGAGCCGCCGAGCACGGCGTCGGCGGGCACGCGCGCGTCGGTGAAATTCAGTTCGCAGCTCTCGACGCCCTTGTAACCGAGCTTCGGCAGGTCCTTGGACACCTCGAAGCCGGGCACCTTCTCGACGAGGAGGATCGAGACGCCGGCGTGCGCGGGCTGGGCCTTGGGGTCGGTCTTGCAGAGCAGTGCGACCAGGTCGGACTTGCGGGCATTGGAGATCCACGTCTTCGAGCCGTTGATCACGTACTCGTCGCCCTCACGGATAGCGCTGGTGCGCATGGCCTGCAGGTCCGAGCCGCCGCCGGGTTCGGTCAGCGCCATCGTTGCGCGGATCTCGCCGGTTGCCATGCGCGGCAGGTACTTCTCCTTCTGCTCCTCGGTGCCGAAGGTCAGGAGAAGCTTTGCGACGACGGTGTGCCCGCCCATCGCGCCCGCGAGACTCATCCAGCCGCGGGCGAGTTCTTCGGTCACCCGCGCGTAGCACGGCATGGAGACCTGGGCGAAACCGTACGGCTCGGGGATGGCAAGCCCGTAGATGCCCATCTCCTTCATCTGCTCGATGAGGTCCTCGGGGTAGGTGTTCGAGTGCTCCAACTCCCGCACCACCGGGCGTACCTGCTTGTCGACGAAGTCGCGAACGGTCTTGATGATGGCTTCTTCTTCGACGCTCAGCGTGCTGGTCATGGGAACTCCTTCAAACGGTGTCTATTAAAAATAGTCTATAGAGTTTGCGGGGAATTGTCACCACCTTCTACGTCCAGGGGGGGGCGACACGCTCGGCGTATGCCGTGGTCACAACTGCCTAACGACGCCCCTGAGCATTTGGCGACGCTCGGCGCGCGGCAGTAACATTTGAGGCTGTTGTTATTGGTGTGACTAAAGGGGCTGATGGTGCGACTTCGTGGAGTTCGGTGTGCGACGGCTCTGACCGCGCTCGCGGCTGTGATCGTCGGCGCTGCCACGATGAGCGGAGTTGCCGCAGCCGACCCGACGCCCGTTCCGCCCCCGTCCAGCATTCAGACCGTCGTCCATGACTCGCCGCTGCAGTCGACGCTGATCGTCTACTCGGCATCGATGAACAGGGCAATCCCCGTCACGGTGCTGCATCCGAAGGACACCAGTAAGCCGGTGCCCACCCTCTATCTGCTCAATGGCGCAGGCGGAGGCGAGGATTCGGCGACATGGGCAGCCAAGACGTCGTACGCGCAGTTCTTCGCCGACAAGAACGTCAACGTGGTCACCCCGATCGGCGGTGCATTCTCGTATTACACCGACTGGCAGCGCGACGACCCGGTTCTCGGCCGCAACAAGTGGCAGACGTTCCTGACCAAGGAACTACCGCCGCTCATCGACAAGGAGTTCAAGACCACCAAGGCCAACGCGATCGCCGGCATCTCGATGGCCGGTACGTCGGTGCTCAATCTTGCGATCGCAGAGCCCAAGCTCTACAAGGCCGTCGCAGCCTACAGCGGGTGTGCACGAACCAGTGATCCGCTTGGGCTGCAATACATTCGGATGGTCGTCGGCGATCGCGGACGCGGAAACATCGTGAACATGTGGGGCGTGCCCGGCGGCCCGGGGTGGCGGGCGAACGATCCTTATCTGAACGCGGCCAAGCTGCGCGGTACCAAGGTCTACATGACCAGCGGCACGGGGCTGCCCGGCCAGTACGATCGGCTCGACTCGCCACTGATCAACGGTGACCCGGTCACTCTCGCCAACCAGGTCCTGCTCGGTGGGGTCATCGAGGCGGCCGTCAACAACTGCACCCAGCAGATGGTTGCGCGTATGAGGCAGCTGAACGTGCCCAACAAGGTTCTGACCCGATCGGGCGGGACGCACTCCTGGGCATACTGGGAACAGGATCTCCACGACACCTGGCCGATGATCGAGGCCGATCTCAACGCCAAGCCCGCACCGGCCGCAAAGGCTGCGCCGAAGAAGTAGGGTTTGCTCTAACGCCGGGCACGCGGCCCGGCCGTCGACTCTCCGCTCGGCCGCTCTTCCACGCAGAGTTCGCACGTCTCGCGGTCTTCTCATGCTCGCGGTCTTGTCACACTGCCCTTCTCACACCTCGCCGCCTCGTCAGGTGAGCAGACTGTGACGGCGAGGTCACGCGCAGAAAACTTCCTGCAACAGGCGCTTCCTATGGTCATAGACACATCACGTCGCGCCGCCGTTGTCGCGACACCTCAGCCCATTGCAGGAAGCGGCATCAACATGAGTTACACCTACACCCGTAAACACCACATCACCGGATGGGACCCGGAGGACCGGCAAGCCTGGGATGCGGGCGGCGCAGAGATCGCCAAGCGCAACCTCGTCTGGTCGATCATCTGCGAGCACATCGGCTTCTCCATCTGGTCGCTGTTCTCGGTGATGGTGCTCTTCATGTCGCCGGAGTACGGCATCAGCCTCGACCAGAAGTTCGCCATCACGGCAACGGCCACTCTCGTCGGTGCGTGCCTCCGTATTCCCTACACCACGGCGACCGCCAAGTTCGGCGGCCGTAACTGGGCGATCTTCTCCGCGGTGGTCCTGCTGATCCCGACCACCCTGGTGTTGATACTGATGCTGAATCCGGGCAAGTTCGGATTCGGTTGGTTCCTCTTTGCCGCGGCGCTCACCGGCCTCGGCGGCGGCAACTTCGCGTCGTCGATGACCAACATCAACGCGTTCTTCCCGCACCGCCTCAAGGGCTGGGCACTGGGACTCAACGCGGGCGGCGGCAACATCGGTGTCCCGGTGATCCAGTTGATCGGGCTGTTGGTCATCTGGTTGGCGTCCGACAAGCCGGAGATCGTGTGCGCCATCTACCTCGTCGCTCTCGCGTTCGCCGCGATCGGTGCCGCGCTCTACATGGACAACCTCGACCACCAGACCTCGAGCTATCGCTCCATGGTCGATTGCCTGAAGTACCGCGACACGTGGTTGATCTCGCTTCTCTACATCGGCACGTTCGGCTCGTTCATCGGCTTCAGCTTTGCCTTCTCGCAGGTGCTGCAGATCAGCTTCAAGTCGTCCGGCGTCGGTAATGCCGCACTCGCCGCAGCCCAGATTGCTTGGATCGGACCGCTTCTCGGTTCCATCGCCCGTCCGTTCGGCGGCAAGCTCGCCGACCGCTTCGGCGGTGGCCGCATCACCTTCCTGTGCTTCCTCGCGATGATCGCATCGGCGTCGGTCCTGGTGATCTCCGGAATGGCCGCCGACGCACACGCCCATCACAAGATCGGTACCGCTCAGCTGATCGGCTTCATCGTCGGATTCATCCTGCTGTTCCTGATCTCGGGCATCGCCAATGGTTCGGTCTACAAGATCATTCCGACCGTCTTCGAACACAAGTCGCGCAACCTCACCGGCCTCGACACCATGGGCCGCGTGATCTGGTCACGCAAGATGTCCGGTGCACTCATCGGCATCGCGGGTGCGGTCGGTGCGCTCGGCGGCGTCGCCATCAACCTGGTTCTGCGTTCGAGCTACAAGGCCAATCAGTCTGCGACGGTTGCCTTCTGGGTGTTCCTCGGCTTCTACGTGGTCGCTGCGATCATCACCTGGATCTTCTACGCCCGCCGCGAGATCGTGCTGGAGGAGCGGGAGACCACCGACATCGCGGTCGACCCGCCCGTCGCCGACGACGCGCCTTCGGCCACGGTCCCGGCAGCGGAACCGGCGAAGTGACCCGCGAGATGGATTCGGCACCAACGATGGATACACAAACCTGTGTGGTCGTCGGCCACGGAATGGTCGGACACCGATTCGTTCAGGAACTGCGCGAACGCGACACCGCGAACCGATACCGGGTGATCGTGTTGAGCGAAGAACCGGTCGCTGCCTACGACCGTGTCGGGTTGTCGAGCTACGTCGGATCGTGGGACCCCGCGTCGATGTCGCTGCCCGACAACACCTATGCCGGAGACGGCCTCGTCGAGCTCCGGTTGGGCGAGTCGGCCACGACGATCGACCGCGATCAACGTCGGATCATCACTTCGTCGGGCAACGAGATCGACTACGACGCAGTCGTTCTCGCCACCGGATCGTATCCGTTCGTGCCGCCTGTCGAGGGCAAGGACAATCCGCGGAGCTTCGTGTACCGCACGCTCGCCGACCTCGACGCGATCCGCGCGATCGCCGAGGCCGCGGAGCCGGGTGCGCCGGGAGTCGTTGTCGGCGGCGGACTGCTCGGACTCGAGGCGGCCAACGCCCTGCGACTGCTCGGAATGACGCCGCACGTCGTCGAATTCGCGCCCCGACTGATGCCACTTCAGGTCGACGACGGCGGCGGAGCTTTGCTGGCATCGCTCGTCGGTGAGCTCGGTCTGCACGTGCACACAGGCGTGTCCACGACGGCCATCGCCGACGGAGACGACGAACTCCTCGCCGTCACACTGTCGGACGGGACCGTCCTCGACGCCGCGCTCGTGGTGTTCTCCGCGGGAGTCCGCCCGCAGGACGCGATCGGTCGGCAGGCCGGGCTCGACGTCGGTGAGCGCGGCGGAATCATCACCGATACCGGATGTCGCACAAGCGATTCGGCGATCTGGGCGATCGGTGAGGTCGCCGCGGTCGAGGGTCGGTGCTACGGGCTCGTCGCTCCCGGCTACACGATGGCCGAGATCGCCGCGGACGGCATCCTCGGCGTCGAGGACACCCTGTTTCCCGGCGCCGACATGTCGACGAAGCTCAAGCTACTCGGCGTCGACGTCGCGAGCTTCGGAGACGCCATGGGTGTCACCGAGAACGCACTCGAGATCGTCTACTCCGATCCCGTCGCGGGCACCTACAAGAAGCTCGTGCTCTCCGACGACGCGTCGACCCTGCTCGGCGGCATCCTCGTCGGCGACGCCGATGCGTACGCGATGCTGAAACCGATGGTGGGACGCGAGATTCCGGGCGATCCGTCGTCGTTGATCGCGCCCGCGGCAGGCGAGGGCGGCGGCATCGGATTGTCCGCACTGCCCGACGACGCCGAGATCTGTTCGTGCAACGGCGTTTCCAAGGGATCGATCTGCTCGGCCATCGCCGAGGGCGCATGCTCGGTCGCCGACATCAAGGGCTGCACGTCGGCGGGTACGACGTGTGGTGGCTGCGTGCCGTCGATCACCAGGCTGCTCGCCGACTCGGGCGTCGAGTTGTCCAAGGCCCTGTGTGCGCACTTCGCGCAGTCGCGTGCCGAACTGTTCTCGATCGTCGCCGCAACCGGAATCCGCACCTTCTCCGAGCTGATCGCCCGCTTCGGGACCGGCAGTGGGTGCGAGATCTGCAAGCCGACCGTCGCGTCGATCCTGGCCTCGACGTCGAGCGATCACATCCTCGACGGCGAGCAGGCCGCGCTGCAAGACACGAACGACCACTTCCTGGCCAATCTGCAGAAGAACGGCACCTACTCGGTCGTTCCGCGGATGCCCGGTGGCGAGGTGACCGCCGACCAACTGATCACGATCGGTCAGATCGCGAAGGATTTCGGCCTGTACACCAAGGTCACCGGTGGTCAGCGCATCGACATGTTCGGTGCGCGCGTCGAGCAGCTTCCCGAGATCTGGCGCCGACTCGTCGACGCCGGGATGGAGTCCGGCCACGCCTACGGCAAGAGCTTGCGGACTGTGAAGAGCTGCGTCGGTTCGAGCTGGTGTCGCTACGGCGTGCAGGATTCGGTGGCAATGGCGGTCCGCCTCGAACATCGCTATCGCGGGTTACGTTCACCACACAAGATCAAGCTCGGCGTGTCAGGGTGTGCCCGCGAATGCGCGGAGGCGCGCGGCAAAGACGTCGGCGTGATCGCGACCGAGAATGGATGGAACCTCTACGTCGGCGGAAACGGCGGCCAGAGTCCCACGCACGCAAAGCTTCTCGCGTCCGGACTCGACGACGAGACGCTGGTGCGCTACATCGACCGCTACCTGATGTTCTACGTCAGGACCGCCGACAGGTTGCAGCGCACCGCGCCGTGGCAGGAGAGCTTCGACGGAGGGCTCGATCGGTTGCGGCAAATCGTGTGTGACGACATCCTTGGTATCGGAGGCGACCTCGAGGATGCGGTCGCCAGGCACGTTGACGGCTACCGCGACGAATGGGCCGCAGTGCTCGACGATGAGGACAAGCTGCGTCGCTTCGTGTCCTTCGTCAACGCCCCGGAGACTCCCGACCCGACCATCGCCTTCGACGACTCGTCGGGCCGCAAGGTCCCGGTGCTGCTCGGCACGCCCACACGACTCAAGGAGACAGCATCATGACCGCGTTGGACGACGCTCCGCAGTCGGCGGGCGACACCACTGTTGCGACCGTGAGTACCTGGGTGCCGGTGTGCACGCTCGACCAGTTGACTGTCGGCCGCGGTGTTGCGGCGCTCGTCGGCACCACACAGGTCGCGGTGTTCCGCCTGTCCGACGGCGCGGACACACTGCGCGTCGTTGACAACATCGATCCCTTCGGCCGCGCCGCCGTGATGTCGCGCGGGCTGATCGGCGATCGAAATGGTGAGCCCACCGTCGCATCACCCCTGCTCAAGCAGGTGTTTTCGCTCGAATCCGGCGCGTGTCTCGATGACGAGTCGCAGGCGCTGCGGACGTACCCGGTGCGGGTTGTCGATGGAATGGTCGAGGTCGGGATCATCGAGACCAGCGACACCCGATGACACCCTCCGACCCACCCACGGTCACGGCGAATCCGGACAAGACCCTGACCGGCTTCACCATCGGCATCACGGCGGCGCGGCGAGCCGACGAGTTCGCCGCGCTGCTCACACGTCGTGGCGCCGAGGTCATCCATGCCCCTGCCATCCGCATCATCCCGCTCATCGACGACGACGAGCTCGAGCGTGCCACCGAATCCATTCTCAAGGAACCGCCAGACGTCATGGTGGCGACCACAGGAATCGGATTCCGCGGCTGGGTGGAGGCGGCCGACGGGTGGGGACTCGCCGACGACCTGGTGGACACGCTCGGTGGCGTGCGCCTGCTCGCGAGAGGCCCCAAGGCCAAGGGGGCCATTCGCGCGGCGGGTCTGCGTGAACAGTGGTCGCCGCCTAGCGAGTCGTCGAGCGAGCTGATCCGTGAGCTACTCGACGAGGGAGTCGCGGGTCTGCGGGTGGCAGTACAGCTCCACGGCGCGACGACGAGCTGGGAGCCGCTACCCGACCTGTGCGACGTGCTCCGCGAGGCGGGCGCGGAGGTCGTCCCGGTGCCGGTCTACCGCTGGACTCCGCCGGACGACACCGACCCGATGGCCCGGATGATCGACGCTGTCATCAACCGCGACCTCGACGCCGTGACGTTCACCAGCGCACCAGCGGTGGCGTCGATGCTCGGTCAAGCGCATCGCACCGGTGCGCTTGAACCGTTGCTGCACGCCATGCGCACCGTGGTACCCGCGATGTGCGTCGGCAACGTGACGGCGGGGCCGCTGCACGCGCTTCAGGTTCCCACGGTCCAGCCCGCCCGGTTTCGTCTCGGAGCGCTCGTCAGACTCATCGCCGAGGAACTACCGCGTCGCGCGAGCGTGCTCCGCGTCGCGGGGCACGACCTGAGCCTGCGCGCGTCGGGCGTGGTGGTCGACGGCTGCTTCCAATCGGTGACGGGCTCGAGTATGGCGCTGCTGCGCGTGCTGCATCGTGTTCCGGGACAAGTCATTTCGCGCAAAGCGATGCTCGACGAACTTCCCGGCGGTGGCACTGATACGCACGCCGTCGAGATGGCGGTCACCAGACTGCGCTCGGCGTTGGGCGATTCCAAAATGATCCAGACGGTGGTCAAGCGTGGATACCGCTTGGCCGTCGACCTCGAATACGACGAGAACGATTCCGATGACGCCTGAACACTTCGCTGCCACCGCGCCGCAACCCATCCTCGTGGCTCACGGCACCCGCTCGGTTGCGGGAGTCGCGACCATCGCACGCATTGCCGAACTCGTGGGGGAGCGCGTCGGAACGACGCGCGTCGCATTCGTCGACGTCCTCGGTCCCTCGCCGTCGGAGCTACTCAGGCAGACCCCGGGGCCTGCGCTGATCGTGCCCGCTTTTCTGGCCGCGGGATACCACGTCCGACGCGACATCCCGGAGCACATCGAGGCCAGCGGCCATCAGAGCGTCGCCCTGTGCGACAACATGGGCCCCGACCCGATGCTCGCGGTGCTGATGCTCGAGCGACTGCGCGCCGCCGGCTGGCGGCGCGGTGACGCCGTGGTCATGGCCGCCGCCGGATCCTCGGATGCGCTCGCGCTGGCCGACGTCGAGACCGCAGCTGGTCAGCTCGGCGAGCTGATCGACGACGACGTTCCGGTCGGCTACGTCACCACCGCGACACCACGCGTCCCCGACGTGGTGTCGGCCACGCGTGGGTCGCGGCGGCGTCGGGTCTTCATCGCCGCCTACCTGTTGGCGCCAGGACTGTTTCACGCCCGCTTGAGCGAGTACGGCGCCGACGGCGTTGCTGCCCCGATCGGCGCGGACCCGCGGGTGGCGGATCTGATCGTCGCGCGGCTCACCACCACGGGCCGGGGCGACTCACAGTCGCGACTAGCGCGTGTGAGAACCATGTGATCGACCGGTAACGCGCATTCATGGCATCGGAAACAATCGGCTCCAACCATGGAGTCATGCCCGCGACCTCCACCGTCGACTCGCTCTGTGCTTACTGCGGGGTGGGGTGCGGGATGGTGCTGCACGTGTCGACGCCCGACGGCGCAGGACTTCCGTTGGTCACCAAGACCACCGGACGTAAGGATCATCCGACGAACTTCGGCCGGTTGTGCACCAAGGGGTCGACCACGTCGGACATGCTTGCCGCTCCGGGACGGATGGAAAAGGCGTCGATCCGGACTAGCCGTGACACCGACCGGGAGTCGGTCGGAATCGACGAGGCGATCTCTTTTGCCGCACGTCGGATGCGGGCGATAGCCGACGAGCACGGCCCGGATTCGGTTGCGGTGTACGTGTCGGGCCAGATGTCGACCGAGGCGCAGTACCTGTCGAACAAGTTCACCAAGGGCTATCTGCGCGGCATCAACATCGAATCCAACTCGCGACTGTGCATGGCCAGCGCGGGCACCGGCTACAAGCAGTCCCTCGGCGCCGACGGCCCACCCGGCTCCTATCAGGACTTCGAGCACGCCGACCTGTTCTTCGTCATCGGCTCCAACATGGCCGACTGCCATCCGATCCTGTTCCTACGCATGATGGAACGGGTCAAGGCAGGCGCGAAACTGGTCGTGATCGATCCACGACGCACCGCCACCGCGGCCAAGGCCGACCTCTACCTGCAGGTCAAACCCGGCACCGACCTCGCCCTGCTGAACGGTCTGCTGCACCTGCTGATCGAGGCCGACGACGTCGACCACTCCTTCGTCGAGACCTACACCGAGGGTTTCGATGCGACCAAGGAGTTCGTCTCCGAGTACACGCCCGGTGTCGTCAGCGAGACCACCGGCATCCCCGAGGCCGACATCCGCGCGGCCGCACAGTGGATCGGTGAGTCCACGAACTGGATGAGTTGCTGGACAATGGGACTCAACCAGTCCATCCACGGAACCTGGCACACCAACGCGCTGATCAATCTGCACCTGGTCACCGGCGCGATCTGCCGCCTCGGCAGTGGTCCCTTCTCGCTCACCGGACAGCCCAACGCGATGGGCGGACGCGAAATGGGTTATATGGGGCCGGGTTTGCCCGGCCAGCGGGCGGTGATCTCCGAGGCCGACCGTGACTTCTGCGAGGACACCTGGGGTGTGCCACGCGGTACGCTGCGCAGTGAGGTCGGGACCGGCACCATCGACATGTTCGACCAGATGGCCGACGGCAAGATCAAGGCCTGCTGGATCATCTGCACCAATCCCATTGCCAGCGTGTCCAATCGATCGCGTGTCATCGAAGCACTGCAACGCTGTGAGCTGGTGGTGGTGCAGGATGTGTTCGCCGAGAACGAGACCCTGCCCTACGCCGACGTCGCACTGCCCGCCACTCTGTGGACCGAGTCCGACGGGGTGATGATCAACTCCGAACGCAACCTCACCCTCTTCCAGCCGGCCGTCGCGCCACCCGGCGATGCGCTGCCCGACTGGCAACTGATCTGCCGGATCGCCACCGAGATGGGATACGGCGAAGGATTCTCCTTCGGTTCGGCCGAAGAGGTGTTCGAGGAGATCAAGCGGTTCTGGAATCCCAAGACCGGCTGGGACATTCGCGGTGCCAGCTATGCGCGGCTCCGCGAGACCCCGCTGCAGTGGCCGTGCCCGCCCGACGACGACGCCGACCGCCACCCCATCCGCTATCTCAACGACGGCCGTAGCCAGACCAAGGTGGTGCGCGCCGACGGCACCACACCGGAGTTCGTCTTCCCCACCCCGAGCGGGCGGGCGATCTTCCACGCCCGACCATGTCTGCCGCCCGCCGAGATGCCCGACGACGAGTTCCCCCTCGTCCTCAACACCGGCCGGCTGCCGCACCAGTGGCACACCATGACCAAGACCGGGCGGGTGGCCAAGCTCAACAAACTCAACCCGTCACCGTTCGTCGAGATCCACCCTGACGATGCGGCCGCTCTCGATGTGGCCGAGGGGGATTCGGTGCGCGTGCGATCACGGCGCGGTGCCGCGGTGCTGCCTGCCGTCCTCACCGACCGCGTACGCCCCGGCAACTGCTTCGCACCGTTTCACTGGAGCGACATGTTCGGTGCGGACGTCACCATCAATGCCGTCACCAACGACGCCGTCGACCCGGCGTCGTTGCAACCGGAGTTCAAGGTGAGTGCCGTGGCGTTGGAGAAGGTCGCCGCAGCGCCGACCGCTGATACACCCGCACCGGCCCATGCCCGCACCGATGTCCCGGCGTCATCTCTCGCTGTGACACTGGGACTTTCGGCCGTTGCTCCGCCCGCGCTGTCGGCCACCGAACAGGCCTATGTGGCCGGAGTGCTCGCCGGGCTGCAGAGCGAGGCGTCGATTGCAGGCGTACCGCTGTTGCCGCCCGAGGCACCGCTGTCCGAACAGAATCGCGCCTGGGTGAATGGTGTTCTCGCCGGGGCATTCTCACGATCCACGTCCACCGCGGACGGGCCGCAGGCAGCAGCGCCGGAGGACGCGGCGCTCGCGCCGACCGTCGAGGTGCTCTGGGCATCGCAGACCGGTACCGTCGAGGACTACGCGCCGACCGTCGCACAATCGCTGGCGGCGCAGGGCTATTCGGCCGCAACCAAAACCCTCGACGAGGCCGGACTCGCTGCCCTCACCCCGGAGAGCACGGTGCTGATCGTCACCTCCACCACCGGAGACGGCGATCCCCCGGACAACGCCACATCCTTCTGGGACCAACTTTCCGGCGACGATGCGCCACCGCTGAGCGGCGTGCGGTACGGGGTGCTGGCCTTCGGCGATCCCAGCTACGACGAATTCTGCGGTTTCGGACGCAAACTCGACGACCGGCTGGCCGAACTGGGGGCCACGCGTCTTCTCGACCGGGTCGACTGCGAACCCGATTTCGAGTCGACGGCGCAGGGCTGGCTCGACGCCGTATCCGGTGAACTGGCCACGGCGCTGCCGTCGGCGAGCGCCCCCGCGGAAGCCCCGCCGGTGCCGGACGCGCCGATCTCCTACGGCCGTAAGAACCCGCTGGTGACCTCGCTGGTCCGGAACACCCGCCTCAGTGGCGACGGATCGGCAAAGGACGTGCGGCAGTTCGGGTTCGCGCTGCCCGAGAACACTCTGACCTACGATGCGGGCGATGCCCTCGGGGTGTGGCCGCGCAACAGTCCACCACTGGTCGAGGCGTTCCTGGAGACCTCCGGACTCGACGCCGACACGGTGGTCACCGTCGGCGGCGAGGACATGCCGTTGGCCAGCGCCCTGCGTGAACGCCTCGAGATCGCGAAGATCAGCCCCGGTGTCCTCGAATTCGTCTGCGACCGGGCAGCATCGGCGGATCTGCGGTCGATGCTGGCGCCGGAGAACAAATCCGACCTAGACGACTGGCTGTGGGGCAGGCAGATCGCCGACCTGCTCACCACGTTCCCGATGCGTGCATCGGCGGCCGACTGGTTGTCGACGCTGGCGCCGATGACACCCCGGCAGTACTCGATCTCGTCGAGTCCGCTGGAGAGTCCCGACGAGGTCCAGTTGACGGTGTCGGCAGTGCGCTACAACCTGCACGGCGTCCCGCGTCACGGCGTCTGCTCGACCTACCTCGCCGACCACGCCGCCGACGACGACATTCGAATCTGGGTGCAGCGCAATGCCGGCTTCTCGCCGCCCGAGGATCCGGACGCCCCGATGATCATGGTCGGCCCGGGTACCGGAATCGCACCATTCCGCGGGTTCCTGCATCATCGTCGGCTACTGGGTCATCGTGGGCCGAACTGGTTGTTCTTCGGTGAGCAGCACGCGGCCACCGACTTCTACTACCGCGACGAACTCGAGACGATGCTCGCCGACGGGTCGTTGGACCGGCTCGACGTCGCATTCTCCCGCGATCAGAAGTCGAAAGTCTATGTGCAGGACCGGATGATCGAGCACGGTGAACAGCTCTGGCGATGGCTGTCCGACGGCGCGCACTTCTATGTGTGCGGTGACCGGATGCGGATGGCCCGCGATGTCGACGACGCGCTGACCCGGGTCGTCGCCGAACACGGTAAGTTGTCCGGCCCCAGTGCCGAGGCATATGTGAAAGCCCTTGCCGCCGATAAACGTTACGTGCGTGACGTCTACTGAAAGGTGACCCCGCCCCATGAGTGACAGCAGCACACCGCGATTTCTGCAGGGCCTGTTCGCGTTCAAGGGAGCCGGCTTCGAGACCCTCGCGGTCATCGACGACTCGCTCACGCTGACCGTGCCCGATGGCTCGACCCTGCAGGCGGTCTACTTCCGTGGCGGCAACAGCAGCGACGAGATGATCACGATTGCTCTGATGCACGACGGGAAACCGGTGCGCTACTTCCCGATTGCCGCTCAGGGCGGCACCCACGTGCCGCTGCGCCTGGTCGAGGACTTTCTGGAGGGCGCGGAGATTTCCCTTGCGCTCGCCGCACCCACCTCCGCGTCGGGCACCGTGGTCATTGACCTCGGCGTGGTGGAGTTCTGATGGCGCAGGAGACTGCGGTGACCCGGCAGTCGCTGGTGGTGGTGGGCAACGGCATGGCCGGCGCCCGCGCCATCGAGGAGATCCTGGCGCGTGGCGGGGCAGAACAGTTCGCCATCACCGTCTTCGGTGACGAACCGTATGGAAACTACAACCGCATCGCGCTATCCCACGTGCTCGCCGGCTCGGATGCCCCCGACGACATCTACCTCAACGCCGTCGATTGGTACGGCGACAACGGAATCGACCTGCGCGCCGGGGTGCGGGTGGTCCGGATCGACCCGTACGCCAAAGTCGTTCTCGCCGATGACGGTTCGCGGGTGGCCTACGACAAGTTGATCATCGCCACCGGCAGCCGTGCCTTCTTCCCGCCCATCGAGGGGTTGTGGGTCGACGACACCACGCAGCTGAGCGGCGTATTCGGCTTTCGCAGCCTTGACGACACCACGGCGATCATCTCCCACGCCGACGACGCCGAACACGCGGTGGTCATCGGCGGCGGACTGCTCGGACTCGAAGCGGCGCACGGTCTTTACGGCCGTGGTGTGGCGTCGACGGTGGTGCATTCCGGTCCGATCCTGATGAACGCTCAACTCGACGAAACCGGTGGCGCGGTGTTGCGCAGCGCGATCGAGTCGACCGGCGTCACCGTGGTCACCGGTAAGCGCACCGTCAAAGCCTTCGCCGATGATGAGAATGCCATCACCGGAATCGGATTCGCCGATGGCGAGCAGATGGATTGCGATCTGCTGGTGCTGGCGACAGGTATCCGCCCCAACGTGGGGCTTGCCCGCGGTGCCGGACTGACCGTCGAACGCGCCATCGTCGTCGACGACCACATGCGCTCGATCGACGACGACGACATCTACGTGGTCGGTGAATGCGCGCAGCACCGCGGCCAGGTGTACGGACTGGTCGCACCCCTGTGGGAGCAGGCCAAAGTCCTGGCCGATCACCTCACCGCAGCCAATTCGACTGCCGCATATCATGGTTCGCGGACCTCGACGAAACTCAAGGTCGCGGGCGTCGACGTCGCCCAGATGGGTGTCAAGGCACCCGAACATGCCGACGACGAGTACCTGCAGTTCTACGAGCCCCGGCACGGCGTCTACAAGACCGTGGTGATCCGGGAGAACAAGCTCGTCGGCGCCACGCTCGTCGGCGACGTCAGCAAGGTCTCGTTCCTGATGCAGGCCTTCGACCAGGGAACCGAACTCCCCGACGAACGCATCTCGCTGATGTTCGACATCGGAACACCCGACGCCGCAACGGGAGTCGAGGAACTCTCCGACGATGCCCAGGTGTGCAACTGCAACGGCGTCGACAAGGCGACGATCGTCGGCTGTGTCGCTGGCGGCACCACCTCGGTGGCCGGCGTGATGGCCGCGACCCGCGCCGGAAAGGGCTGCGGCTCATGTAAGGGGTTGGTGGCGCAGGTCGTCGAATGGGCCGCAGGCGACGCGGTCACCGAGGACCCGTCGGCCAACTGGTACGTTCCCGCAATCCCGTACGAGAAGCCAGAACTCATGCGGCTGATCCGCGAGCTCAAGCTCTACTCGGTGCGTTCGGTGTTCGCGGCCCTCGCACCCGACGGCAAGGAGGATGCGAACTCCAAGATGGGGTTGTCGTCGCTGCTGGAAATGATGTGGGGTTCGGACTTCATCGACGAACGCGCCGAACGCTTCATCAACGACCGCGTCCACGCCAACATCCAGCGCGACGGTACGTTTTCCGTTGTGCCGCAGATGAAAGGCGGCGTGACCAACGTCGAGCAGTTGAGAAAGATCGCCGACGTCGCGGAGAAATACGACGTGCCGCTCATCAAACTGACCGGAGGCCAGCGCATCGACCTGCTCGGCCTGCGCAAGGAGGACCTGCCCGCCGTGTGGGCCGATCTCGACATGCCGTCGGGGTATGCGTACGGCAAGAGTTTCCGAACGGTCAAAACCTGTGTGGGAAGCGACTTCTGCCGGTTCGGGGTTGGCGACTCGACGGCGCTGGGCATTGCTCTGGAGGAGCGGTATCAGGGCATAGCGGGTCCGGCGAAGATGAAGCTCGCGGTCACCGGGTGCCCGCGCAATTGCGCGGAAGCGCTGTGCAAAGACTTCGGCGTCGTCGCGATCGACGGCGGCAAGTGGGAGATCTACGTCGGCGGTGCCGCAGGCGCACACATCCGCAAGGGAGATCTGCTGGCGACCGTCGACAGTGCCGACGAGGTCATGACACTGGCGGGCCGCTTCCTGCAGTACTACCGCGAGAGCGCGAAATGGCTCGAACGCACCTACGCGTGGGTTCCGCGCTACGGCATCGAGAAGATCAGGGCCGTCGTCGTCGACGACGCGGAAGGCATTGCACAACAACTCGATTCCAACATGCAGCGGTCCGTCGACGCCTATCGAGACCCCTGGCAGGACGGCAAAAAGCCTGCCACTCCGGGTCAGTTCCGTTCGGCGCTGCCGCTGCTGCCGCTCCCGCAGGTGCCGGTCCGATGAGCGAGATAGCAGTCGGCAACATCGCCGACATCCCGCCGGGCGAGGGACGGGCATTCGGTATCGACGGTACACAGATCGCGGTCTTCCGACTGCGCGACGACTCGCTGCGCGCACTCGACGCCGTCTGTCCACACCGCGGCGGGCCACTGGCCGATGCGCTGATCGACGACTGTGTCGTGGTGTGCCCGCTGCACAATCACACCTACGACCTGGGCACCGGTGACGAGATCGCCTTCGGCGGCAGCGGAGTCCGTGCGTACGCGGTGCGCGCCGACGAGTCCGGCACCATCACCGTCGACCTGGGCTGATCGCGACGGCCCAACCCGGCGGTTCGGTTACGCCTGAGCTGCGACCCGGCCCTTGAGGAGCAGTCGGACCGTGAGCTCGAGCCGGTTGGTGACGTCGGTGGCCGAGGCGCGGCGGGTGAGCCACTGCACCAGGTTCGACATCCACACGTCCGACAGCACGCGTGCGATCGCGAGTTCTTCGTCGCTCGGCTCGCCCTCGTCGACGATCGCGCCCGCGAACAGTCGGTCGATGATCCCGGCGACCTGATCGACCTCGGCGGTCGCCGACGCGTCGGCGAACATGAAGGCCCTCGTCATGGCCTCGGTCAACAGGGGATCGCGCTGCATCGCGAAGGTGATCATGTCGAGTACGTGGCGCAGCCGCTCGATGGCGTTCTCGCCCTGCAGTTGCGAGCGGTCGACGCGGGTCTCCACGCGTTCGAACTCGCGCGCGAGCGCGGTCACCAGCAGGTGCACCTTTGACGGGAAATATCGGTAGAGGGTTCCCACCGCAACGTCGGCTTTCTCTGCGACGGTGCGCATCTGCACGGCGTCGTAGCCGCCTTTGGAGGCGAGGGCGAGCGTCGCGTCGAGGATGCGGCGTCTACGGTCGCGTTGTGCGGCCGAACCACTCTCCGTCGTCGACGTAGCTGCGGTTGCTGTTGCTGTAGCGGCGTCGGGTGGTGCGGGAGTGCCCTTGGCGGCGACCGACTTCGACGAGACTCCCTTGTTCGGACTCGGTGCCGACTTCTGTGGCACGGCATCTTCAGACGACCGGGTCATATGTAGGCGACATCCTCATCTCGTGACCATCGACGCTGACGGCGTCGAAAGGTCTGGTGGACAAAACCCCTTCGGACTATTAGAACAGGTTCTAATTCTTCGTCACAACCGGAATGCAGAGGATTTCAGCGTGAGCCTTGCCACGTCCGACGAACAGATTGCCGTCTGCGAAGCCATTTCCGCGTGGGCGACGCGTCGTCGCACCACCGACATCGTACGGGCTGAACTGGAGAAACCGCGCGACCACTGGCGAGACCTCTTTCCGGAACTGGCCGAATTGGGCGTTTTCGCCGCGCTGGTCGAGGAGGCGCAGGGTGGCGTCGGTGCCTCGTTCTCCGACGTCGCCGCGATGGTCGAGCAATGCGGAGCGAGCCTGGTGCCGGGTCCGATCGGCGAGACCGTCGTGGCGACCCTGGCGCTATCCGTGTCGACCGATCCCAGTGCCGCGGCGGTGCGCGACGCGTTGGTGTCGGGAGAGGTCTCCGCGACGGTGCCCACCCTCACGCGGGCAGGCGGCGAGGCGGAGTTGGTCGACGGATCGATCGATCTCGGCGGCGTCGTCGGATATGTCGACGGTTGCGTGATCCTCGCGAAAATTGCTGGTCAGGGCCTCGATCCGGGATGGTATGTGATCCCTGCCGATGCGGGTCTACGCGATGTCGAGCCAGCGGCGAGCCTCGACGGCCGAGGCTCGGTTGGCCGGCTGCGCATTACAGACCTGAGCGTCGCTGACCTGCTCGTCGTCGACGATGGTGATCTCATTGCGGGCGCACTGTCGGCGACCGCCGTCGCCTACGCCAGCGGCGTGACGCGCTGGGCGCTCGACACCGCGGTCGACTATGCCAAGGTGCGCACCCAGTTCGGTGTACCCATCGGCTCGTTTCAAGCCGTCAAGCACATCTGCGCCGACATGCTCTGTCGCAGCGAACAGGTCACCGCGGCGGCGTGGGATCTCGCGGTGGCCGTCGACGCTGCGGTGGCCGCACCGGTGGGCGACGACGACGCCGAAGCCGCGCGCGAGCAACTCGCATTCTCCAGGCTCGCCGCCGACGTGCTGGTCGCCTCGCTGCCCGTTGCGACGGCTGAGGACTGCATCCAGGTGCTCGGCGGCATCGGCTTCACGTTTGAGCACGACGCACATCTCTACCTGCGAACGGCATTGGCGCTGCGCGCGGCGACGGCGGCCGCGTCCACGCAGCGTGAACAACTCGGTCGCCTCGGCATCCTCGGTGGGCGTCGACGCTTCGAACTCGACCTGACCTCCGTCGAGCATCGCCGTGGCGCCATCAGAGCCGACATCGCCGCGATCGCGGCGGCCGAACCGAATGCGCAGCGGGCGGCGATGGCCGAATCCGGTTATCTCACACCGCATTGGCCGCCGCCGCATGGTCTCGGCGCCGACCCCGCGCTGCAGTTGCTCATCGACTCCGAGTTCGAACGCGCGGGCGTCGAACGTCCCGACCTCGTGATCGGGGCATGGGCGATCCCGACGATCCTCGCGCACGGAACAGCCCAGCAGCACACACGTTTCGTGCATCCGACCCTCGTCGGCGACATCGTCTGGTGCCAGTTGTTCAGCGAACCCGAGGCAGGCTCCGACCTTGCGTCGTTGCGCACCAGGGCTATTCGCGTCGAGGGCGGTTGGAGTCTGACAGGGCAGAAGATCTGGACCTCGCAGGCGCACAACGCGCAGTGGGGGATCTGTCTCGCGCGCACGAATCCCGAGGCGCCGAAACACAAGGGGATCACCTACTTCCTGGTCGACATGGCGTCGGCGGGCATCGACATCCGACCATTGCGCGAGTTGTCGGGTCAGGCCAACTTCAACGAGGTTTTTCTCGACGACGTGTTCGTGCCCGACGAGTGCGTGGTCGGTGAGGTCGACGGCGGCTGGCGGCTGGCTCGTACGACACTCGCCAACGAACGTGTGGCGATGGGTGGTTCGGGACTCGGCAAGGAGATGGACGCGCTGCTGGGTCAGATCGACTCGTTGGGTCGGGAGCTGTCCGCAGGCGAGTTGGCACGGTTGGGTGATCTCGTCGCCGACGCGCACGTCGGACGTGTCCTCGACGCGCTCGCGGTTTCTCGTCGGCTGGCCGGCCACGATCCGGGCGCGGTATCGAGCGTGCGCAAGCTGATCGGCGTCGCGCACCGGCAGTCGGTGCCAGAGTTCGGTCTCGACCTGCTCGGGGTCGACGGCGTCGGGGCGGGCGATGCGTCCGATCAGCTCCTGCAGAACAGGTGTCTGTCCATCGCGGGCGGCACCACCCAGATACTCCGGACCGCCGCTGCTGAACGGATTCTCGGTCTGCCGCGCGGCTGATGCGGGACTCTGGCTGAGAATCAGCAGATCAACTGCCAATTCGCCCACCGGGAGCGCGGAGTCTGATACAACTAGAACGAGTTCTAGTTTTGGTGTTGGCGAAAAGGGGATCGTCGGTGGATTTCGGCATGGACAGCTCCGCAGAAGCGGTCGCCGATGTGGCGCGGGATGTCTTCGCCCGCCACGAGTCCGACTGGACGTCGTTGTTCGGCGGACGGGTCAGGGCGGGCGAGTCGCGGGAGGATGCCGCGGCGTCGTACGACGGCTTTGATCGCAACCTCTGGACGGCGCTGACCGACGCCGGGCTGCTGGCCTTGCCGCTACCGGAAGCGCTCGGGGGTGACGATCTCGGAGTTCTCGGCGTGCTTCCGTTGCTGCGTCAACTGGGTTCGGCCGCAGCGGTGACGCCTGCACTCGGCTCGCTGACGTCGTCGCTCCTCCTGCAGACGGTCGACGACGCCTCGCGTGATCGATGGGCCGCGACTCTCACCGCTGGCTCATGGCACGCGATCGCGATGGGCGAACCCGGCGACCCGTTGACCTCGACGCCGCGCACCACGTTGCGTGACGGAAGGTTGTCGGGCACCAAGAGCGGAGTACTCCACGCCGACGGCGCGTCGACGCTGCTCGTCGCCACCGATGGCGGGGTGGTCGCCGTGGCCACCGCCGCCGACGGTGTGTCGATCACGCGAACTCCGGCGTCGAGCGGGTGGGGCGAGTTCACCGTGCGATTCGACGACGTGACCGTCGACGACGCCGATGTGCTGACCGCCGATGTCTCGGGGCTGCGTGACCTGTACCGACTCGCGTTGAGTGCGTACGCCGACGGTCTCGTCGCGGGGGCCACGCGCCTCACCGCCGATCACGTGTCCAACCGCACGCAGTTCGGTAAACCGATCGCGCTGTTCCAGGCCGTCGGACAGCAGTTGGCCGACATCTACGTCGTCGGACGGTCGCTGAACCTCTCGACCACGGCTGCCGCGTGGCGCTTGTCCGAAGGTCTTGATGCACAACAGGATCTGGGTATCGCGTCGTATTGGACGGCAGCGGAGATACCCGCGGCGATGCGGACCATGACCCACCTCCACGGTGGCGTCGGCGTCGACCTGACGTATCCGTTGCATCGCTACTTCTCGATCGCCAAGGATCTCGCGCGACTCGTCGGAGGAGCCAATGCTCGGCTCGACGAACTCGCCCACGCGTCGAATCCATAGCGATGCCAACCTGATTCACCCGACCGCTCAAACCGAATCCGCAGGGGAAGCACACCGATGTTCATAGACCTCACGCCGCAGCAGCAGGAGTTGCGTGCAGATCTGCGTGAGTATTTCGCCGATCTGGTCGACCCCACGGCAGCACAGACCATGCTCACCGAGCGCCACGGCCCCACCTATCGGGACGTGATCCGACAGATGGGGAGCGACGGGTGGCTCGGGGTGGGGTGGCCGAAGGAGTACGGCGGCAAGGGGTTCGGGGAGATCGAACAGCAGATCTTCACCAACGAGGCAGTACGCGCCGACGTTCCGCTTCCCGCGGTGACGCTCCAAACGGTCGGCCCCACCCTCCAGGTACACGGAACCGACGAGCAGAAGAAGCTCTTCCTTCCCCGAATCCTTGCCGGCGACGTCCATTTCGCGATCGGCTACACCGAACCCGAGGCCGGGACCGACCTCGCCTCACTGACCACGACGGCAGTCCGCGACGGTGATCACTACGTGGTCAACGGGCAGAAGATCTTCACCACCGGCGGGCACGACGCCGACTACATCTGGCTGGCGGTACGCACCGACAAGGACGCCCCCAAACACAAGGGCATCTCGATCCTCATCGTCGATACCTCCGATCCCGGTTTCAGTTGGACGCCGATCATCACCGCGGACGGTGCCCATCACGTGAATGCCACGTACTACAACGATGTTCGCGTTCCGGTGTCGATGCGCGTGGGCGACGAGGGCAGCGGGTGGAGACTGATCACCACGCAGCTCAACCACGAGCGCGTGATGCTCGGACCTGCCGGACGTATCGAGGGACTGGCGTCGCGTGTCCGTGCGTGGGCGTCGCGTCCCGGCCCCGACGGCACGGTGATCGCCAAGCATCCCGACGTCGCGCGGGCGCTCGCCCAGATCGATGCGTACGCGCGGATCAACGAACTGCTCAACTGGCAGGTCGCGTCGACGGGGGAGGCCATCTCGATGGCCGATGCCGCGGCGACGAAGGTGTTCGCGACAGAGCGCGTGCAGGTGGTGTGCCGAATGATCGACGAGATCATCGGCCGTTACGGGGATTTCACCGATCCCGAGACCGCGGCGCTGGTGGACTGGCTCGACGTTCAGGAGAAGAGAAACGTGGTGATCACCTTCGGAGGTGGCGTCAACGAGGTGATGCGCGACATGATCGCGACCGCCGGACTAGGACTGCCTAGGGCGAAGCGATGAGCGACATCCGCACCGCCGCGCAGGCGATCATCGACGCCGGGCCGAGCGCGCCGACCCTCGGGCGCGATCCGGTGAACACCCCGATGATCAACAACTGGGTCGAGGCCATCGGCGACACGAACCCTGTCTACATCGACGCCGACGCCGCGCGTGCCGCGGGACATCCGGGCATCGTCGCACCTCCCGCCATGGCGCAGGTGTGGACGATGCGCGGGCTGAACGGGCAGCGTACGGCCGACGATCCGCTCGGCCGGGCGTCGGAACTCTTCGACGAGGCGGGGTACACCTCCGTCGTGGCCACCAACTGCGACACCACCTATCATCGCTATCTCGATGTGGGAGAGCAGGTCTCGCTGTCTGCCGAACTGGTCGACGTCGTCGGACCCAAGCAGACGGCGCTGGGGGAGGGTTGGTTCTTCACCACGCGCAACACCTGGTCGGTCGACGACGAGGTGGTCGCCGAGATGGATTTCCGCATCCTGAAGTTCCGCCCGCACGACGACGACGTGGCGCCCAGGGATGCCGGCGCAGGCGAGGTGCCCTCCGACCTCGACCCCTCACGGATGTTGCGGCCCAGCGCCTCTCGTGACACCGAGTTCTTCTGGGAGGGCGTCGCAGCCCACGAACTGCGCATTCAGAAGCTCGACGACGGAACGCTGCGTCATCCGCCGATACCCGCGACCTGGAAGCCTCGGCTACCCGATGGCACCGTGCCGGTCACCGACTACGTCGTCGCGTCGGGCACGGGAACGGTCTACAGCTATGTGGTGCACCGCGCACCCAAGGTGCCGGGACGTGAACTGCCTTTCGTGGTCGCCCTCGTCGAACTCGACGGACTCGAATCGGTCGACAGCGGTGACAGCGACGACGACGGTTTGCCGCTGCCTTCTCCCGTCCGACTGCTCGCCGAGTTGCGCGACGTCGACCCCGCCGACGTGCACATCGGGCAGCGCGTCGAGGCGATGTTCCTCGACTTTCCCGCCGACGAGGAGTCGGGCACCGACGCCTGGACGCTGCACGCGTGGCGCCAGACCACACAGGAGGCGCAGTGACGACCAGTGCGATCCCCACTGTCGAAGTAGGAACAACGTTGCCGCCATTGACAATCGACGCGACGCCGACGTTCATCGTATCGACAGCGCTGGCAACCCGTGACTTCCAGGATGTCCATCACGACCGCGACCTCGCTCAGGCCAAGGGGTCCAAGGACATCTTCGTCAACATTCTCACCGACACCGGACTCGTCGAACGATTCGTCACCGACTGGGCCGGTCCGTCTGCGAGGATTCGTTCGATCAAGCTCAAACTCGGTGTGCCGTGGTATGCCTACGACTCGTTGACCTTCACCGGCGAGGTGACCGACGTCGACGACGATCTGGTCACCGTGGCCGTTACGGGAACGAATGCTCTTGGTAAGCATGTGATCTCGACCGTCACGCTCATGAGGGGAGGTCGCTGATGGGGCAGTTGTCGGGCGCAGCCGCGATCGCCGGGATCGGGGCCACCGAGTTCTCCAAGAACTCCGGGCGCAGCGAACTTCGGTTGGCGACCGAGGCGGTGCAGACTGCGCTCGCGGATGCCGGCCTGACCCCCGCCGATGTCGACGGTCTCGTCAGTTTCACCATGGACACCAACTCGGAGATCGCGGTCGCCCGCGCTGTGGGAATTCCCGAGCTCACGTACTTCTCGCGTATTCACTACGGCGGAGGTGCGGCCTGTTCGACGGTGCAGCAGGCAGCGATGGCTGTGGCCACGGGCGTGGCCGACGTGGTCGTTGCGTACCGGGCGTTCAACGAGCGGTCGGGTTTGCGCTTCGGACAGGTGAATTCGGCTGTGGCCAACCAGGAGAACTCGTCGGGCACCGACAACGCGTTCAGCTATCCGCATGGGTTGTCGACTCCGGCAGCGTTCGTCGCCATGGTCGCGCAGCGGTACCTGCACGAGTTCGGCGCTACGAGTGAGGATTTCGGACGCATCGCCGTCGTCGACCGCAAGCACGCTGCCAACAATCCCGAGGCGTTCTTCTACGGCAAGCCCATCACGTTGGCCGACCACCAGCAGTCGCGATACATCGCGGAGCCGTTGCATCTGCTCGATTGCTGTCAGGAGTCCGATGGCGGTGTCGCGATCGTCGTCGTGTCGGCCGAACGCGCGCGCGACCTACCGAATCCGCCTGCCGTGATCTCGGCGGCGGCGTCGGGCAGCGGCGTCGACCAGTTCATCATGACCAGCTACTACCGTGACGAACTCGCCGCATTGCCCGAGATGGGCCTTGTCGGTCGGCAACTGTGGGAGCAGTCGGGATTGCGGCCCGACGATATGGACGCCGCGATCCTCTACGACCACTTCACGCCGTACACCCTGTTGCAGTTGGAGGAGTTGGGGTTCTGTGGGCGCGGCGAGGCAAAGGATTTCGTGCGGGAGCCGGGTGCGTTGGAAGTCGGCGGTCGGCTCCCGTTGAATACACACGGAGGTCAGTTGGGGGAGGCATACATCCACGGAATGAACGGCATAGCCGAAGCCGTCCGGCAGTTACGTGGCACGTCGGTGAATCAGGTGCCCGGCGCAGAGCGGGTGGTGGTGACGGCCGGAACAGGAGTTCCGACAAGCGGTTTGGTGTTGACGGCGGCGTGAGTGCCGCGCAGCGCGGATAGAGATGACGGGTCACAAGCAGTGCAGCAAGAGGAGCCAGCAGCAATGAAATTCAACCTCGCCGACGTCTTCGAGACAGTCGCCGATTCGGTACCCGACCGCATAGCCCTCAGTTACGGCGGACGCCAGATCAGCTATGCAGAGCTCGATCGACTCTCCAGCCAGGTCGCGCACATGTTCGCCGCGCAGGGCATCGGACTCGACGACAACGTGTCACTGTTCCTCAAGAACAGCGTCGAACACGTCACCAGTCTGCTCGGCCTGCTGAAGGTGCGCGCAGTACCTGTCAACGTCAACTATCGCTACACCAATGCCGAGTTGAGCTACATCTTCGACAACTCCGACTCGCGGGGAATCGTCGTCGAAGAACCTGAGCATCAGCGCAGCGTTGCCACGTTGCTGCCCGAACTGCCGCTCGTGCGAACGGTATTCGTCATCGGGGAGATCGTCGACGAACTGCGCGCGGCGGCCGACGATCTGCCGGACGGACGCACTGTGCAGGTCGTACAGTTCTCCGATTCGGAGAAGCTCTCGGACGCGCGAGATTTCGAGACGAGAACCGGCGACGAGCATTACCTCCTGTACACGGGCGGCACCACCGGCTACCCCAAGGGCGTGATCTGGCGACACGACGACTTCTTCCGCAAGCCGATCTCCGGTGGCAATCCGTATGGCGAGGCGCGCAAGGATCTCGCAGAAGTCGGTGCGGCGGTGAAGGATTTCCCTTCGATCGCCTTCAACATCGCGGCGCCGCTGATGCACGGCGCGGCGTCGTATTCGTTGTTCACCTTCCTCACGCTCGGCGGTCGGTTGGTGCTGATGCGCGACTTCGATCCGGCCGCAATCGTGTCGGGCATCGAGGACGAGCAGATCCAGATCATCCTCATCGTCGGCGACGCGATGGGAATGCCGCTCGTCGACGAACTCGAGCGCCGCACAGGCGACGTCGACCTGTCCTCGCTGTTCTCGATCACCTCGGGCGGGGCGATCTGGTCGCAACACGTGCGTGAGCGCATGGCCGCGGTGAAGCCAGACCTGGTGCTGCGTGACAACTTCGGAGCGTCGGAGTCGGGCAACGACGGCGAGATCATGATGGACGACAACGGCAACCTTCGGGTGCCGCCGACCGACAAGATGATGGTGGTCGACGAATCGCTCAACGAGATCACCCCGGGCTCAGGCGATGTCGGGTACATCGCGCGAATCGGCAATGTGCCCCTCGGCTACTACAAGGACGAGGCCAAGTCTGCCAAGACCTTTCCGACGCTTCCCGACGGTCGACGCATCTCGGTGCTCGGCGACATGGGGACAGTCGAGGCCGACGGCACCATCGTGTTCCTCGGTCGCGGCTCGCAATGCATCAACACCGGCGGCGAGAAGGTGTACGCCGAGGAGGTCGAGGCGACACTGCACGCGCACCCCGCCGTCGCCGACGCTCTCGTCGTTCCGATTCCCGATCCCAAGTACGGGCAGCGGGTCGGCGCGGTGGTCGCGGTGGCACAGGGCGAATCGGAGCCGACTCTCGAAGACCTGCAGACCCATTGCCGCGAGTCGCTGGCCGGCTACAAGGTCCCACGGACCGTCGTATTCGTCGACGAGGTGAAGCGGACGCCCGCGGGCAAAGCCGACTACAAGTGGGCGAAAGCCGCCGCGGCCACAGCGCCAGCTGCCCCGGAGTCGGCAGGCGTATGACGCCCACTCGGCGCGATGAGACGCCCACTCGACGGGAAAACCCGTCGACTGGGCGCTCGAGACCGTCGACTGGGCGCTCGAGACGGCCGAGTGTGCAGTCGCCGAGCGAGGGCGGCGCTCAATGTATACGGTGTTCATCGTGAGTAAGCGAAGCAGGGTCGGGCGTCGGGTCGGTGTGATGGTGTCGGCGGTGGCGGTGGTCGCCGCGACGATGTCGGCGGTGATCGGGGCGCCGCCCGCGAGCGCCGCGCCGAGCGGGCCGTCGGGCACGGTGGTGTCGACCGAGCCGCTGCCCGCGCGGATCACGGTGCCCGGTGCTGTCAACGCGAAGCGGATCACGTACTGGACCAAGGGTGTTCGCGATGCGGCTGCGTTGTCGAGCGGTGCGGTCTATCTGCCGCCGGGTACGCCGCCCAAGGGCGGCTGGCCGGTGATCGCGTGGGCGCACGGCACAACCGGCCTCGCCGATCACTGCGCGTACTCCATCGGCGGTCCGGTCGCCGTCGAGCGTGACTGGGAGTACCTCGGCTCGTGGATGTCTCGCGGATACGCGGTGGTCGCCTCGGACTATGTCGGGCTCGGCACGCCGGGTAACCATCCGTATCTGAACGGTCGCGTCGAGGCGCACAGCATCGTCGACAGCGTGAAGGCTGCACGGCAGGTGTATCCGCAGTTGTCACGCAAGTGGGCGGTCGTCGGGCAGTCGCAGGGTGGCGGCGCCGCCATCACGACGGCCCGCTACGCGACGCAGTTCGGTGGCAAGGATCTGGACTACCGAGGTGCTGTGGGGACCGGCGTTCCGGCGTATATCGAGAATCTCGTTGCGGCGCTTGGTCGTCCGTCGCCGGTCCGACTCGGAGGGTTCTCGCCCAACACGACGATCTACGTGATGTACATCCTCTCCGGACTCCGTACGTCGTTCCCGGAATGGAACATCAATTCGTTCCTGACCCCGTACGGCCGGTACTGGGTCGACAAAGCCGAGACCCAGTGCGACTCCGACAACGAGCTCGGCGCCCTGGTTCGATCGCAGAAGGTCGATCCCGGAAAACTGCTCAGCCGCCCGCTGTCCGATATCCCCGGATTCCAGGCGAAACTCACCGATTACATGGGTATCCCCGAATCCGGCTACGACAAACCGTTCTTCATCGGGCAGGGCGGCCTCGACACCGACGTCAACACCCCCGGAGTCTTGCTCCTGGTGTCGCGACTCAAGGCGAACAACCAGCCCGTGACGTTCCGGTTCTACCCGGACAAGGACCACAGCGGCACGGTCAACGCGTCGAAGGTCGACTCGATCCCGTTCGTGGACAAGCTCTTCCGCTGACCCATACGGCCGAGAGTTCTGCCGGGGCTCACCCGAAAGCCCGCAGCCCGACCCACAGCGCGAGTACTGCGGCGACGAGTGTCAGCGGCACCGACACCAGCCCGAGCGACAGATAGAGACGAGACGACGTCGACGCCGAGTGTCGACGCATGACGTCGCGCCACAGCAGATTGGCCAGCGAACCGAACACGGCCAGGTTGGGGCCGATGTTCACGCCGAGCAGTACCGCGAGCACCAGCGCGGGCTGACCCGCCAAGAGCGGGACGAGCAGCAGGGTCGCCGGGAGATTGTTGAACAGGTTGGCGGCGACCGCTGCGATCACCGCGGCTCCCAGCAGCGCGAGAAGGCCTGCCCCGGACGGCATCAGCGTCGAGAAGAGGTCACCCACGGGGCCGTTGCGCACGGGCAGGATGATCACGCCCAGTGCGGCGACGAAGATCAGGAACGGGACTCCTGCCGCGCGGACGGCGTCGACGCAGGTCGCGCGGGGTGTTCGCCACAGCCACGGCAGCGCCATCGCCAGCGCCCCGATCCCGGCCACGGCCGCCAGCGGGACGCCGAGAGGCTCTGCGACGACGAATCCCACGAGAAGCCCGCCGAGTGCGCCCAACGTCAGCAGCGGCGCTCGTGGCGTCTCGACGTCCTCCGAATGATCCTGCGCCGCATCGGATACGACGAGCTCGGGAGAATCGTCGACCTCACCGTGCCCGCGGGGCGATCTCAGGTCCGCCGCGAAGAACCACCGAAAGACGAGATATTCGACGACGATCGCCGCGACCCACGGCCACGCCATGATCGCGGCGAAGCGCGTGAACGACAGCCCGGCCGCGCCGAAGGCGAGCAGATTGGTCAGGTTGGAGACGGGCAGGAGCGTCGACGCGCTGTTGGCGAGATGGTTGCTCGCGTAGGCGATGGGTGTGACTCGCGCGCCGATGTGTCGTGTGGTCAACACGGCAACCGGGGTCAGCAGCACGATCGTGGTGTCGAGGGACAATACAGCGGTCGTCACGGCAGCGACCACGAATACGATGCGCAGCAATCCGATCGCCGAACCGCGACTCCACCTGGCCAATACCACCCCGACCCAGGTGAAAACACCTGCGCGTGCACAGATCTCGGCGACGACGAGCATGGCCGCGAGAAACCCGATTGTCGGCAGCATGAACCGAACCTCTGCCGCGGCGGTGTGCCAGTCGACGAGACCCAGCGCGGCGACGAGCAAGGCTGCCGGCACGGCGACAACAGCGGGTGGGACGCGTGTGACCGATACGGTGGCGACGATGGTCACGACCAACACGACGACCGCGACCACGGTGCCGAACGCGCTGCTCGCCTCGATCACCGGAGCGAGCCTACGCTGCTCACCTGTCCGTCGAGCGTTGCCTGTCGTCGTCCGCCCAGCCGAACTCGTTGGTCTTCGTCACGGGTTCCCCCATATCGGGGTCGGTCTTGTTGTCGGGGTAGGTGACGGCGACGACACGACGAGGCGCGAGCCACAGCAACACGGCGGAGCCGGCGAGGAGGACCGCTCCGAGGACGACGCACGCCTGATTCATCGGCGTGATGAACGCGTCTTGCGCGCCGTCGAGGATGGCCCGCGCCAGACCGCTCGCCTGCTCGGGAAGCCGGTGTGCCACCTCGGTGGCCTCCGCGAGTGATTTGCCGATGCGAGTCGACGCCTCGTCGGCTTGGGCGAGCAGCGCCTGGCCGCCCGCGGTGTCTCCCGCGGCGATGCGTTGGCGTCCGGCGGCGTCGAGTTGGTCGTGTGCGAGCGTGCTGGTCGCCCCGATTCGGGCCGAGTATCCGGCCGCGAGCAGTGACCCTGCGATAGCGATCCCGATGGCGGCACCGAGTTCGCGCGCGGTGTCGTTGACCGCTGATCCGACGCCCTGGTTGTCCAGCGGTGTGTTCGACATGATGGCCGTGGTCGACGGTGCGGTCGCGAGTCCGATACCGACCGCGATGACACCGGTCATCGCCGCGAACATCGGGTAGCTGTCGTAGTCGATGAGCCCGAGGAGCAGCATCCCGATGCCTGCGACGAGGATTCCGCCGGCGAGGACGAAACGCAGCGAGTGGAACCGCACGGCGACCCAATTGCCGACGAGGGCGAAAGCGCTGACACCGATGACCATCGGCATCAGTGCGAAAGCCGATTGCAGCGGGGAGTAGCCCATCACCAGTTGCAGTCGTTGCAACAGCAGATAGAAGGCGCCGAACGACGCGAAGAACTGCAATGCCACCGAGAGTGCGCCGGAACCGAATGCGCGGTTGGTGAAGAGGCGCACGTCCAGCAGCGGGTCGGTGATGCGCAATTCGACCATGCAGAACGCGACCAACAACACCAGTCCGCCGATCAGCGCGACCAGAACGAGGGCGTCGCCCCACCCGCGGTGTGGTGCTTCGAGAAGACCGAAGACGATTCCGGTCACGCCGAAGACCGATAGGGCGGTACCGCCGAAGTCGAAGCGTCCAGGATTGCTGTCGCGGGAGGTTCCGATCGTCAGGCACAGCAGAGCAGTCACCAGAGCCGACGCCGCGAAAGTGATGAAAATCGAGTGCCACGAGAAGAATTCGAGCAGGACGCCGGTGACGAAGAATCCCGCGATCGCTCCCGCTCCAGCCACCGCCGCCCAAATGCTCACCGCGATACTGCGCTTGTCCGCAGGTACACCGGAGGTGATCAGCGACAGCGTGGTGGGCATGATGAGTGCCGCTGCGACGCCTGCCAGGATTCGGGTGCAGATCAACTGGGTGGGATCGGTCGTCCAGATCGCCAGCAGTGAGGCGACAGAGAAGACGACGAGACCGACGATCAGGACCTCGCGTCGCCCGAAGCGGTCACCGATGGCGCCTGCCGGAAGCAGCAGTGCCGCAAGGGCTAACGTGTAGCCGTCGACGATCCATGTCATCTGGCTCGAGTCGGCGCCGATGTCGATGGCGATGTCGGCGAGTGCGGTGTTCAGCGCGGCCATGGCGGCGACCACCATGCTGACCGCAGCGCAGGCGATCAGGATCAGCCACGCCGCGCGCGTGTTCTCGCGCGTCAGTCGCGTGCGTGTCAGCCTGGCCATGTAGTCCCCGTCGCTATCGAGTCGAGGTTATTCACGACACGCTGCCGGGAAACGCCACAAACTCCTGCACCATGTGACACATTTATCACTGTAGTAACACACTGGGAGTATTCGATCAGGTAGCTGGCGGGTATCCCGGACGATCGAAAGTGAGAGATCATGGCCTCATCCCAGGTCGCATCTTCACGAGCAACCGACACGACGCCGGTCCGCCTGCACATCTGGCGGGTGTTGTCGATGCTGGCCGCGCTGATCGCGGTCGGTGTGGTGTTGGTTCTCATCATCACCTCCGCGGCCTAGCGCGACCAGCCGACACGTCGGACTCAGCCCGCGTACTTCTCGATGACTGCGCCGACTCGTGGAAGTGCCGCGGCCACATAGCCTTTCGCCTTGCCGCGCAGCGAGTTGTACGCCTTCGCGAGCGCAGGCTTGGCGTTCGACACCTGGTCGTCGGTCACCTGGAGCAGCGCTTCGGATGCCGCGTCGGAATTCGCCGCGAGGTGATCACCGAACGCGACGCCGGCAGGCTTGCTGTCCCAGAACGGTTGCAGCGCGCTGAGAAAGTCGGGCAGCAACTGGTCGGTAGCCCGAGTCACGATGTCCGGCTTGATCTTTTGGACAGCGCCGTAAGCCGCTTTGACGGCGGCGCCGCTGAGACCCTTCTGCTCCGACACCTCGGCGTCGATGACGCCGACGAAATCGTTGACCACTGCCGGACGGTTGGCTCCGAGCAGTGACTGCAGCGAATCGCTCATCGAATCTCCTTCATGGCCCGTGGCGCAGCCACGGGAGGTAGCGGGAATGACCGTCAGTGACCTTATCGGTTCCGACTGTGATGGTGCGCGCTGGCGGCATCCACCTACGACGTCGCGTCCGCTACTCCCATCGGACGCTCAGCGGCGTTTCTCGACAACCACGTTCGCCAGCGCCGGGGCATTGTCGCGTTCGATCACCGAGGCCGTCACCAGGAGCCTGTCGGCCTCGTCCCACACGGCAACGTCGAGCGTCTCACCCGGGAACACCACGCCCGCGAAGGTTGCCGAGAAGTCGGCTACCGCAACGACTTCACCGCCGAGGAGTCCGTCGACGACGGCCCGACACACCGATCCATACGTGCACAGGCCGTGCAGGATGGGCCGCGGAAATCCGGCGGCCGCGGCGAATGCCGGGTCGGAGTGCAGTGGGTTGCGGTCGCCGCACAACCGGTAGAGCAGCGCCTGATTCGGCAGCGTGGGGACCTGCAGGATCGCGTCGGGTGCTCGGTCGGGATAGGCGACCTTGCTCGACGCCCCGCGCTCACCTCCGAAACCGCCCTCACCCTTGGCGAAGATCGACGACCGCTCGGTCCACAGCGGTTCGCCCGTCTCGTCGACGGTGATGCCCTCGGAGATGATGACCGCCGCAGACCCTTTGTCCTGGACCTCGACGATCCGCTTGCGCGTCGTCGCCTTGCCCTCCGGCGGCAGTGGTCGATGCGCGGTGGTCTGCTGGCTGCCGTGGACGACCTTCGCCAAATCGATGTCGATACCGGGGAAGGAGGCCGTGGGAGCCTGCGTAGCGTGGAACGTCGCGGCGACCGTCGCGAAGGTCGGCAACACCTTGGGAGCGGCGTCGTCGACGTAGCGCAGGCCATCGACGTCGAGCGGATCACGGGCTGCTCCGACGGCGAGGTGATAGAGCGCGACGTCGGATGCCGTCCACGAGAAGGTGACCTCGGGCAACTCCGCCCCGACTGCGACCGATGGATCGATGGGCACGGCTTACGCTCCTGCCGTCGTCGACGTCGGGGTTGCCTGCCCGGTGCGTGCGGCGGCGTCGAGCGCGGCGAGGTACCCGAAGACGAGCGCGGGGCCGATGGTGGCGCCGGGGCCGGCATAGGTGTGGCCCATGACCGGTGCGCTGGTGTTGCCCGCGGCGTAGAGGCCCTCGATGACCGAGCCGTCCGGTCGCAGCGCGCGGCCGGTCGCGTCGGTGTCGATGCCGCCCTTGGTGCCGAGGTCTCCCGGCACCATCTTGACCGCGTAGAACGGCGCCTTGCGGACCAGCCCGAGGCTCGGGTTGGGCTTGTTGGTGATGTCGCCGTAGTAGTGGTCGTAGCCGCTCTCGCCGCGATGGAAGTCGGCGTCGACGCCGGACTTCGCGAATCCGTTGAAGCGTTCGGTTGTCGCGGTCAGTGCGTCGGCGGGAACGCCGATCTTGTCGGCGAGCTCGGCGATCGTGTCGGCCTTGACGACGACCCCGGAGTCAAACCACTTCTTGGGCAACGGTTGTCGCGCGTTGATCCCCGCGAAGAGATACCGGTTGCGGCACGTCTGGTCGAAGATCAGCCAACCGGGCACGTTCTCTCCCGGGCCCTCGCCCTGGCCGAACTCGCCGCCGTACATCTGGTGCACGGCCTCCACGTAGGGCAGCGATTCGTTCATGAATCGTTCGCCGCGCATGTTGACGATGAACGTGCCGGGGACCGAGCGTTCGGAGAGTGCGAACCACGGCCCGCGCGGCAGGGGAATGGTCGGTCCCCACCAGGCGTCGTCCATCAGCGACACCGCGGCGCCGATCTTGATGCCCGCGTTGATGCCGTCACCGGTGTTCGACGGCGCGCCCGTCGTCCAGTCGGACCCGATCGGTTCGCGCTGGTATTTGCGGCGCATCTCGACGTTGTGCTCGAATCCGCCACACGCGAGGATCACGCCTTTCTCGGCGCGGATGTCGAACTGCTTGCCGTCGGATTCCGCTCTGACCCCGACGATGCGGCCGTCGTCGGTGAGAAGGTCGACGAGGCCGGTGTTCAGTCGCAGGGGAACGCCGGCCTGCCGAACTCCGAGCAGCAGCTCGGCGGCGAGCGCTGCGCCCATCGCGATGAGTTTCTTACCGCGCGAGCGTGCCCAGAAGAATCGGCCGCCGACCTTGGCCATCCGCGCCGGGCCGCGCCAATGGCGTATGCCGGTGTTGAGCCAGCGGTAATCCGATTGCAGCACAACCATGTTCAGCGGCGCCTTGGTGTACTGCGGGTGCAGGGTGTCGAGGTCGTCGCCGAGTGCTCGTGCATCGAAGGGGCGAGGTTCGACGCTGCGCCCGCCGATACGGCCGCCCGGCGCCTCCGGGTAGTAGTCGGAGTAGTTCTTCACCCACTCGAGGTCGAGAGGGGCGTGCTTCATGAGGAAGTCCAGCGCCTCGGGGCCACGGTCGATGTAGGCGTCGATGCGGTCCTCGCGTGCGTGCTCGCCGATGATGGCCTTGACGTACTCGCGGGCCCGGTCGGGTGTGTCGTCGACGCCGTCGCGCTTCAATACGGAGTTGTTGGGGATCCAGACGCCGCCACCCGAGCGCGACGTCGAGCCTCCCCAGTACGGCGACTTCTCGATGATCACCGTCGTGAGGCCCTGCGCCGCAGCGGTGATCGCGGCACTGAGCCCTGCCGCGCCCGCACCCACGACGACGACGTCGTAGGTCTCTGGTTGTTCTTGCTCGCGCTCGCCTGCCATCGGGTTCCCTTCGTGCTCCGTGGTGGAACGTGTTCTCTATACGAATTAGAACACGTTTCAGAAATGTGGCGCCAGGGTGTGGGAGAGTCGGTGCGCATGGAGCAACGTCGAGTGGCTGTCGTGACCGGGGCGAGCCGGGGTGCGGGCAGGGGAATCGCGCTCGCGCTGGGTGCGACCGGGGCCACGGTATACGTGACCGGGCGGACCGAGAACGACGGCGACAGTGCACTGCCCGGTTCGGTGAACTCGACCGCTGCCGAGGTGAGCGCTCGTGGCGGCGTCGGTGTCCCGATGGTGCTCGACCACGCCGACGACGCCGCCGTCGCCGCACTGTTCGAGCGGGTCGGCGACGAGAACGGCGGCTGCCTCGACATCCTGGTCAACAACGCGCTGACCCTTCCGGACGCATTGACGACGAAGGGCCCGTTCTGGAGCAAGCCGCTCTCGCTGACCGACCTGTTCGACGTCGGAATGCGGTCGACGTATGTCGCAAGCTATTACGCCGCACCGCTTCTGGTGCACCGCGGCTCGGGCTTGATCGTCAACACCTCGTCCTTCGGTGGCGCGTGCTACATGCACGGACCCGCGTACGGCGCGGGCAAGGCTGCCGTCGACAAACTGGCTCACGACATGGCCGTCGACTTCCGGCCGCATGACGTCGCCGTGATCTCGCTGTGGATGGGCCTGCTGCTGACCGAGCGCACCCGCGCGGCATTCGCCGATCACCCGGATGCGTATGCCGGTCTCGCCGCCAACGCCGAATCGCCGGAGTTCGTCGGGCGGGTCATCGCCGCGCTCGCCGACGATCCCGATCTGATGTCGCGGAGCGGGCGCGTGCTCATCGCGGCGGAACTCGCCGCCGAGTACGGCGTCGTCGACGCCGACGGCCGACAGCCGCCGTCGCATCGCGCGATGCTCGGCGACCCGCCGACGTTCAGCACGGCCGTCATCGACTGAGGCGTGGACGGAAGCGCGGGTGGGGCGCCGAAGGGACTGCCGCAAAACTGGAACATGTTCTAAACTAGAACGTGTTCATGCCGTGGTGGCCTGTGTGCTCGCCGCGGTAGATGTGAGCCGTACCGACCCCGGAAGTGAGCAGAAGTGGCCGTCGACAAGGCAACTCGCGAGCAGATCGCGGCGGATCTGTGGACAGCAGAACAGACCGCAACCGCCATCGAGCGGCCAACCGACACCCATCCCGACCTCGACGTCGTCGACGCCTACGAGATCCAGCTGATCAATATCCGCAAGCGTCTCGATGCGGGCGCGAAGGTCGCGGGGCACAAGGTCGGCCTTGCGTCGGAAGCCATGCAGAAGATGATGGGCGTCGACGAACCCGACTATGGGCATCTGCTCGACACCATGCAGTACTACGAGTCGACCCCCATCGACACGGCTCGGCTCTGCTTCCCGCGGGTCGAGGTGGAGGTCGGGTTCATCCTCGGCAAGGACCTGCCGGGCGAGGGGTGCACAAACGACGACGTCATCGCCGCCGTCGAGTGGGTGGTGCCGTCTATCGAACTCATCGACTCGCGGATCACGGACTGGAAGATCACACTCTGCGACACCATCGCCGACAACGCGTCGTCGTGCGGATGGATTCTCGGCGAGCAGCGGGTGGCCATCGGCGATATCGACACCGGCGACGTCGACGCGGTGCTGCACCGCAACGGTGAGGTTGTCGCGAAGGGCAATTCGTCTGCGGTGCTCGGGCATCCGCTCAACGCGGTGTCGTGGCTCGCGCGCAAGGTCGAGGGCTTCGGGGTGCGGCTGCGCAAGGGCGACCTGATACTTCCCGGGACCGCGACACGGGCCTTCGACGTCGCGCCGGGCGACCACGTCGTCGCAGAGTTCGCGGGGCTCGGCACCGTCACACTGGACTTCGACTGAGTCCCAACAGTTTTCGTCAAGACCACGACCACACACCCACAGGAGGCACCGTGGCGGCAACGCTGACCGCAGCCATCATCGGGTCGGGCAACATCGGCACCGACCTCATGTACAAACTCGAACGCAGTCAGGTCATCGACCCGCGCTGGATGGTCGGTATCGACGCCGACTCCGAGGGCATGAAACGTGCCGCCGACCACGGGCTGATCACCATGAGCGGCGGCGCCGACGAGTTGCTCGCGTCGTCGGAGAAGCCCGATCTGATCTTCGAGGCGACGTCGGCCTACGTGCACCGCGAGTACGCGCCCCGCTACGAGGAGGCAGGCATCATCGCCGTCGACCTCACACCCGCGGCAGTCGGGCCCGCGGTGGTGCCGCCCGCCAACCTGCGTGAGCATCTCGACGCCCCGAACACCAACATGATCACCTGCGGTGGGCAGGCGACCATCCCGATGGTGCACGCGGTGAGTTCGGTTGTGCCGGTGCCGTATGCGGAGATCGTCGCGTCGGTGGCATCCGTCTCGGCGGGGCCGGGCACGCGCGCCAACATCGACGAGTTCACGCGCACGACGTCGAAGGGGATCGAGACGATCGGGGGTGCGCAGCGCGGCAAGGCGATCATCATCCTCAACCCGGCCGACCCTCCGATGATCATGCGCGACACCATCTTCTGCGCGATTCCCGAGGATGCCGACACCGACGCGATCGCCGCGTCGATCCATCAGCGCGAAAAGGACATCCAGGCATACGTTCCCGGCTATCGGCTGCTGCAGGACCCGCAGTTCGATCCGCCCAGTGTGCTCAACGGCGGGCACGCGCGCGTCTCGATCTTCGTCGAGGTCGAGGGTGCAGGCGACTTTCTACCGCCGTACGCGGGAAACCTCGACATCATGACGGCCGCCGCCACCAAGGTCGGCGAAGAAATCGCGAAGCAGAAGCTGGGGGTGTCGGCATGACCACGGCGACAACAGATCTCATGGCGCACGCGCGCAAGTACTCCGACACGCTCGACATCCGGATCACAGACTCGTCGCTGCGCGACGGCAGCCACCACAAGCGCCACCAGTTCACGGTCGACGAGGTGCGGTCCATCGTCGGCGCGCTCGATGACGCCGGAGTCCCGGTGATCGAGGTGACCCACGGCGACGGACTCGGCGGGTCGTCGTTCAACTACGGCTTCTCCAAAACCCCTGAGCAGGAACTGATCAAGGCGGCCGCCGAAACCGCGCAGCGCGCCAAGATCGCGTTCCTCATGCTGCCGGGGCTGGGTACCAAGGACGACATTCGGGCCGCGCAGGACAACGGCGGCCAGATCTGCCGCATCGCGACGCACTGCACCGAGGCCGACGTGTCGATTCAGCACTTCGGGCTGGCTCGCGAGCTGGGTTTGGAAACCGTCGGCTTCCTGATGATGAGTCACAGTCAGCCGCCGGAAGTGCTTGCCGCGCAGGCGCGCATCATGGCCGACGCCGGCTGCCAGTGCGTGTACGTCGTCGACTCCGCCGGTGCGCTCGTGCTCGAGGACGTCACCGTTCGCGTGCAGGCACTGGTGGCCGAACTCGGCGACGACGCCCAGGTCGGCTTCCACGGCCACGAGAACCTCGACATCGCGGTTGCCAACTCCATCAACGCCATTCGGGCGGGTGCACAGCAGATCGACGGTTCGATCCGACGTTTCGGTGCGGGCGCGGGAAACACGCCGACGGAGGCCTTCGTCGGAGTGTGCGACAAGCTCGGGATCACCACGGGCGTCGACTTCATGAAGATCGCCGACGCCGCGCAAGACGTCGTGCGGCCCGCCATGCCGTCGGAGTGCCTGGTCGACCGCTCGTCGATGATGATGGGCTACGCAGGCTGCTACAGCTCGTTCCTCAAGCACGCCGAGGGGCACGCCGAACGGTACGGCGTCTCCGCGGCGGACATCCTGCTCGAGGCCGGCAACCGCAAACTCGTTGGCGGGCAGGAGGATCAGCTCATCGACATCGCCCTCGAGCTGCGCAAGAAGGCCGACGCGAACGCCGGCGTCTGAGGGGTTCCGCGTTCGCCCAAACGCGGCCCGAACGTGTAGACGCGGCTGGTACACCAGCCGCGTTTGCAGGTTCGAGCCGCGTCTGGAGTTCGACGATCCGCTCACGCCACGTCGAGCTGCAGTTTGGTCAGCCACTGCCGGACCGACGCGGCGACGGTGCCCCGCTCGAGGTCGGCCCAGGTCCAGCGGATCACCATGACGCCGAGTCGGCGCAGTCGGTCCTCGCGCTTCTTCTCCCGGACCACGGCGTCGGTGGCGTCTTCGCCGTCCCGTAAGTACTTCTGGTACTTCACCTTTCCGTCGAACTCCCCGACGAGCAGCCCCGACCAGTCGAAGTCGCTGCGCGCGACGAACCCGTCCTGATCGCGGAACTCGTGTTGCAGACGCGGAATCGGAAGGCCCGCCTCGATGATCTGCGCCCGACACCACGACTCGCCGGGACTCTCCGCGTCGGCGGTGGCGTGTGCGAGCGCACGGCGCGCCTGTCCGACGCCCCGACGCGTGGCCCGCAGCATCTTGCGCATGACCTTGCGGTCGGCGCCGAGGCGCAGCGCGGCGTCGAGCACTGCGAGTGCGCCGGCGAAGCCCATCGGGCTCGTGCATGCGATGTCGACGGCTGTTCGTTCGAGCGAGCTGACCAGCACACCGTCGACGTCGACTGTCTCGCTGGGCGCGACCACTCCGACGTGCGTGTGCCTGGTGGCCGTACGTCCGCCGTGGTTGGCGTCGCCGGTGGTCACGTGCAGGCGCGCGAAGTTGGGTTTGAGCATCGGCAGCCTGTGCATTGCGGCGGCCGACTGGTGGGTCACCACTCCCGCGACGATGCCGAGCGTGGCCGACGCGATCACGGTGAGCCGGTGCGCGTCGTCGGGTGTGCGTTTCTCGGCGGGCGCGAAGGCGCCGCGGCCGACACGGACGATCTCGCCGCGTCGGCACGCTCGGCGCAGATCGTCGTCGGTGAAGCCGTCGGCCAGTGCCTTCTTGCGGTAGATGATGCCGTGGTCGTCTGCGATGAACGGGGTCATGACAGCTCCGACGCGCACGACCGCCCGGCGGTTCCCCTAATGCCCAAACGCGGCCCGAACCTGCAGACGCGGCTGGTACACCGACAGCGTCTGCAAGTTCGAGCCGCGTCTGGAGCGCGGTTACATCCCGGCCGGCGGGTGCCCCAGCGAGATCAGTGCGCCGTTGGGGTCGTGCACCGTGGCGAGGGTGCCGTACGGCGTGTCCGTGGCGGGCATGATGACCGAGCCGCCGAGCTCCTCGGCGCGCTTGACGGTCGCGGGTACGTCGTCGACGCAGATGTAGATCTGCCAGAAGGAGGGCAGTTCCGGCGGAAACAGGTTGGCTGCGTCCATGATTCCGGCGTAGGCCATGTCGCCGAAGAAGACCTGCGCGTACCGCAGCGGGCTGCCCGGCTCGACGATCTCGACGGCGCTGTTGTCGATGACAGACTCGACGCGCGCGCCGACGACCTCGGGGTAGAACACCACCGATTTGGTGTAGTCCTGGCTCACACACTCGAACCAGTACGGGGCGCCGTGGACGCCCCACTCGGCAAAGCCCTTGTGCTTGTTGGCTTTCCAGAAGCCGATCACCGCGCCCGCGGCGTCGACCGCCACGGCCATCGTGCCCTCCTCGCCGACCTCCATCGGAGGCAGCATGACCGATCCGCCCGCTGCCTTGACCAGCTCGAGAGTGGCCTCGGGGTCGTCGGTGCGAAGGTACGACGACCAGACGTTGGGCACCGACCCTTCGCCCATGGCGGGCATCAGGCCGGCGACGCGGTGACCGTTGAGAGTGAAGTTCTGGTATCCGCCGAAGTCGGGGTTCGGATCCTCGACCTTCCACCCGAACAGGTCGCTGTAGAAGTCGATCGCCTTGGCGGTGTTGCTGCTCATCAGGTCGAACCAGACAGGTGCGCCGGGGGGAGCGGTGTATTCGGTCATGGCAGTGGCTCTTCTCTGTGGTCGCTGGTCTCGGACGCTGGTACTGACCTCCATCCTCGCGAAAAGTCATCGGCGGCGTCGGCGAACACCGGAGGTCGGTACGCGAGCGAGACCCGGGGTGGCACGCTTGACCCCATGACAGAACGTGCGCGCGCACTCGCATGGCCGCTTTTCGCGGTGTCCGGCCTGCTGATCGTCGCGTTCAGTCTGGTGTCGTGGGGCGACTCCAGCCAGGGGCTCAACTCCAAGATCTCCGGTGTCGGGCGCGTATCGGTGCCGGGTGCGGCGCCGGAAGACGTCGCATTTCTGGAAGCGCACACGCAACGCCCGGGGCTGGTCACCATCATCCTGGGTGCGGTGATCGCTGCCGTCGCGGCAGTGGGCTGGTGGCGTCGTCGGCTGCGTCCGATCGCACTTTCAGTGATCGGGCTCGCCGCGGTCGGAGCCGCGGTGGCCGCGGGATTCGTGGTTGCTGACCCGTCCGGACGACTGCTCGACGACGCGGTGACCAGCACCCTCGACCTCGCGCCGGGCGAACAGATCCTCCAACCGGGCTACGGCGTGATCGCGGTGCTCGTCGTCGCGATCCTGGTGGCCGTCGGCGTGGTGTTTGTCAGCGCCACAGCAGTGCTCACCAGTACCCGTCGGGATCGGACTCCGGCGACTCCGCCGGGATGATCCCTTCTGCGACACCGTGATCGATGCTCGCCGACAGTCGTGAGCAGGTCGGGACGAGCGCCGGATTCCCGCCCTCGGCACGTATGCGGGCGAGTTCGTTGCACCGCTCCCGGGCGTCGGCGTTCCACTGCACGCTGGTGTGGTGCGAGCTGGTCTTCTTGACCAGCACGCACGCATGGCATCCGCGGCACTCGATCTCGGTCATGCCGCCGCGAAGGTAGTGTTCGCGGTCGCGTGCCGTCGACTCGTGGACCGCGGCCCGACGCTGCGGGTCGTCGCCGAAGTCGGGTGCCTTCGACCACCCGGCGAGGGCGGGTGAGGCGCCCCGTGGGGTCTCGCCCTCCTCGATGCGATCGGCGGCCCTGGTCATGCTCAGACGCGCGTGTCGGTGTCGGACGAGTTGTCCGCGGAGGAATCTTCAGGAGCCGCAGCCTCTGCCGCCTCGCGTTCCTGCTTGCGGCGCAGGTTCTCGGCCACCTCGATGCTCCAGTTCTCGACGGCCTTGGTGGTGTCGATCTCGTACTCGAAGCGCTGGGTCATCTCGTCCGTGACGTCGGCCTTGTCGACGTAGAACTGCTCGTACCAGCGTCGAAGCTGGTAGACCGGACCGTCTTCTTCGACGAGGAGTGGGTTGTCGATGCGCGTCTTGTTCTTCCAGATCTCGACGTCCTGCAGGAACCCGACCTCGACGCCCTTGGAGATCTTGTGGGCCATCCGCGACGCCTGCTCACCCGTCATGCCCTCGGGCACCTTGGCCATCACGCCGTACATCAGGACGAACGAATTGGCGTCGATGGGGTAGTGGCAGTTGGTCAGGATGGTCTCGATCTTGAAGTCGCCGTAGAACTGGACCATCGGGTTCAGCATGTACGACGGCCCGTAATAGGCGGCCATCGATTCGAGTCGGCTCTCGGCGTATCCGCTGCCGAAGTCGATGTCGGGTCGGCCGTGGGAGTTCATGTACTGCGCGACGGTCTCGCCCTCGAAGACGTTCTTGAAGTAGTCGGGCAGCGCGTAGTGGACGTAGAAGAAGTGCGCCATGTCGACGACGTTGTCGATGATCTCGCGGCAGTTGGAACCCTCGATCACCAGGCGGTTCCAGGTCCATCCGGTCCAGGCGTCGCTACCGACCTCGTCGAGTTCCGGGACGACGCAGTCATCCGGTGGCGGGTTGCCCTCCGGGTCGTTGTAGACGAAAACCTGTCCGTTGCGGATCATCGTCGGCCACGAACGAGTCTTGGCGAGTTTGGGATTGCGCTTCGCGTACGGCACGCCTGCGCAACGCCCGTTGCCCTTCCACATCCAGCCGTGGAACGGGCATGCGACGTTGCCGTCGCGGATCGAGCCCTGGCTGAGATCGCCGCCCATGTGCCTGCAGTACGCGTCGAGGATGTTGACCTCGCCGTCGTGTATCCACAGCGCAAGTTTGGTGCCGAACACGGTGATCGAGTGTGGCTCGCCGTCGTCGAACTCGGACAGCAGACCCAGGCAGTGCCAGCCGCGCGCGAACCGCGTCGGGGGTACCCCGGTGTCGATCTCGCGCACGTCACTGTCGCGTGCCGCACCGGATGCTCCGGTGTGTGCAGCGGGTCGTGGGGTGACGGTCATCTCGGGCGCTCCTTGATCTCGGGGCTGTGCTGTGCGGTTCGCTCTTCATCGAATACTAGAACAGGTTCCAGTATTCGTGTCCACATCGACTCTGCGCCGCTCGATCGCAGCAGTACATGGGGCCAAGGTCCTGTGTTTCCCAATATCTCGACAAAAACTAGAACCTGTTCTAATCTCAGATTTGAAACCAGTGTCTCACGAACGCGAATCGACAGGTAGGAGCCGGGCCAGATGCCAGCACATGAGCCGTCAGCACTTCAATCGGTGGCGCCGGACGCGCAGACGAGCGCCGACCGGGCAGACGCAGCTGCACAGGTGCTCGAGAAGATCAACGCGCTGCTGCCCGAGATCGAGCAGCGGGCGCAGCAGACCGAGGACCTCCGCCAGATCCCCGACGAAACGGTGTCCAGCCTCGACGACGCGGGCTTCTTCAAGCTCCTGCAGCCGTCGCAGTGGGGTGGATACGAGGCCGACCCGGTCACGTTCTACGAGGCAGTGCGCAGGATCGGCAGTGCATGTGGATCGACCGGGTGGGTCTCGGGCATCATCGGCGTCCACAACTGGCACCTCGCACTGTTCGATCAGCAGGCGCAGGAAGACGTCTGGGGCTCCGATCCGTCGGTGCGCATCTCGTCGTCGTATGCCCCGATGGGTGCCGGCCAGGTTGTCGACGGCGGGTACGTCGTGAACGGGTCGTGGGCGTGGTCGTCGGGTAGTGGCATCGCCGACTGGGTGTTCGTCGGTGGTCCGGTCATCAAGGACGGCAAGCCCGTCGACTTCGTCAGCTTCCTGATTCCGCGCGAGGACTACAACATCAAGGACGTCTGGAACGTGGTGGGGCTGCGGGGCACCGGCTCGAACACGATCGAGGTCAAGGACGTCTTCGTGCCACGGCATCGCATGCTCAGTTACCGCACGATGGGGATGGGTCAGGCGCCAGGGCTCGAGCGCAACACCGCTCCGGTGTACAAGATGCCCTGGGGCACAATTCATCCCAGCACCATCTCGACGCCGATCGTCGGTATGGCATACGGGGCGTACGCCGCGCATGTCGAACATCAGGGCAAGCGTGTACGTGCGGCCTATGCGGGAGAGAAGGCCAAGGACGATCCGTTCGCGAAGGTCCGGATCGCCGGTGCGGCAAGCGATATCGACGCGGCGTGGCGACAGTTGTCGGGCAATCTCGCCGACGAATACAACTACATCTTGCGCGGCGAGGAAGTGCCGATGGAACTGCGGCTCGCCGCACGTCGCGACCAGGTACGGGCCACCGGGCGGGCGATCGCCTCGATCGACACGCTGTTCGAGAACTCGGGTGCACACGCCCTTGAGAACGGCACGCCCATCCAGCGATTCTGGCGCGATGCCCACGCGGGTCGCGTCCACGCCGCCAACGACCCCGAGCGGGCCTACGTCGCATTCGGCAACGGGGAGTTCGGGATTCCCGTCGGCGACACGATGGTCTGAGTGGAGCACCTGAAACGATGAGCGACAGCCCCATCAGTTCCCTCGGCTACATGCGCATCGAGGCCACCGACATGGCCGCGTGGCGCGAATACGGACTCAAGGTCCTCGGCATGATCGAGGGCAAGGGTGCAACGCCCGATGCCCTCTATCTGCGCATGGACGATTTTCCCGCGCGACTAGTCATCGTGCCGTCCGACCGCGACCATCTCGGCAGCACCGGCTGGGAATGTCCGAATGCGCAAGCGCTGCAGGATGTTCGGGACCGTCTCGCATCCGCGGGCGTGATCTTCCGCGAGGGCAAGGACGAGGAACGCCTCGACCGTCGGGTCGACGAGATGATCATCTTCGACGACCCGGCGGGCAATACCCTCGAGGTATTTCACGGTGCGGCACTGGAACATCGGCGCGTCGTCAGCCCGTACGGGCACTCGTTCGTCACCGGCGACCAGGGACTCGGCCACGTCGTACTCACCTGCGACGACGACAAAGCAGCACTGGCCTTCTATCGCGATGTCCTCGGCTTCAAGCTGCGTGACTCGATGCGACTCCCACCGCAGGCGGTGGGTCGCGAAGAGGGCGACGAGGTTCCGTGGCTGCGCTTCCTCGGATGCAACCCGAGACACCATTCGCTCGCGTTCCTGCCCATGCCGAACGCGACGGGCATCGTGCACCTCATGGTCGAGGTCGGTGAGTCCGACGACGTCGGGCTCTGCCTCGACAGGGCGCTGCGTCGAAAGGTGCCGATGTCGGCATCTCTCGGACGCCACGTCAACGACCTGATGCTCTCGTTCTACATGAAGACGCCCGGCGGATTCGACGTCGAATTCGGCTGTGAGGGACGGCAGGTCGACGACGGCGAGTGGGTGGCGAGGGAGAGTACCGCGGTGAGCTTGTGGGGACACGACTTCACCGTCGGATTCAAGAACCAGTGAACGGGAGGGCGAGCGCCCAGATGGCTGCGACACCGTACGGGTCAAGTGATTTCGACACACGTCAGTTCCGCACCGCGATGGGGCAGTTCTGTACCGGCGTCACGGTCATCACCACGCTCACCGCTGACGGGGCGCCGTCGGGGTTCGCCTGTCAGTCGTTCGCGGCGCTCTCGCTCGATCCGCCGCTCGTGCTCTTCTGCCCGCAGAAGACGTCGCGGACCTGGCGGGTGATCGAGGAGAACGGGAGCTTCTGCGTCAACATCCTCTCCAACCGGCAGCAGGATGTCAGTGCGGCGTTCGGTGCACCGGGCGACGACAAGTTCGCGGGAATCGCCTGGGACCCGTCGCCTGCAGGACTCCCCGTCATCAGACACGGTTTGACGTGGGTCGAGTGTTCCGTCGAACGCGTCGACGACGGCGGCGACCACCACATCGTGATCGGTCGGGTGCTGACACTCGGAGAAGTGTTGCAGGACAAGCCGCTTCTCTTCTACCGGGGTGGCTATCTCTCGACCGAGCATCCGCGGGTCACCCCAGCGCAGGCCGAGCTAGACAACTTCCTGACATGGACCGGAGGAGACACGTGGCTGTGACGACGACCCCCATCTCGCGAACAGTCGACGTCACCGGTCCCTTCACCGACGCCATCACACAGGCGCAGACATTGATCGCCAATGCCGACTTCGCACTCACGGAGGCCGATCTCGCAGAGGGATTCGACTACCTGGCCGGAAGCATCGCGGCGACACTGCAATTGGCGCGAGCGCGCAGTCGAACCCATCCCGGGTTCGTGACCTCAACGGGACCGACCACCAAGATTGGCCTCGACAACCCGGACACCCTCTACCTCCACGCAGACATCGAGCCGAACGCAACGTATCGGGTCTGGGGACGACGCGGCAGCACAACGGATCTGAGCTTCCAGGTACTCCGCGGCGACTACACACCAAGCGAAGTGCCCGGCGGTGACGACGCCTTCGACGACCGGCGGATTCCGATCAACTCCCACGGGACGTTCGAGATCACCTTCGGGCCGGATCTGTCCGCTGCATCTGCGCGCGACGACTACTTCGCCCTCGGCGACGGAGCGTCGATGCTCGCGGTGCGTGAGGTGTATTCCGACTGGTCGCAGCGTAGGGGAGAGATCGCCATCGAGCGGGTCGACACGGTGGGCAGCGCCCCCGCCGACCTCGACCTCGCGCGGGTGCAGCGACGGTACGCCACCGCGGGCAAGATGCTCCTGGCACGGCTGAATACCTGGTTCAACTTTCCGAAGTGGTTCTACCTCGACGAGCCGGTCAACACCTTCACGCCGCCGCGGCTCACCCCCGGTGGATTGTCGACGCAGTATTCTTCCGTCGGGCATTTCAGACTGCTGCCCGGTGAGGCCATGATCATCACGGTTCCGAAATCTGCTGCGCCGTATCAGGGTTTTCAGCTCGGCAGCATGTGGTACATCTCGCTCGACTACGTCAACCACCAGACCAGCCTGAACTCCGCGCAGGCGCAGGTCGACCGCGACGGCATGATCCGATTGGTGCTCGCACACGACAATCCCGGCGTCGCCAACTGGATCGAGACCACCGGTCACGAGGTCGGGATCATGCAATTCCGATGGCAGCGAACAGATGTGCCGATCCCGCCGGAACAGGGGCCGACGGCACAGGTCGTCGACGCGGGCGACATCGCCGATCATCTGCCCTACCTCGACGACAACAGGCTCGACCCCGCGGGCTGGGCTGCGCGAATTGCCCTCCGCCAGCGCGGCTTTGCAGAGAGAATGCTGGGATGACCGAGATGGCGCGTGCGGGGCTGCTCGACGACAAGGTGGTCGTCGTGTCCGGGGTTGGGCCGGGACTCGGCCGATCAATCTGTCTGCGCGCGGCAGCACACGGCGCTCGCGTGGTGCTCGCCGCGCGAACCGAGTCGCGGCTCAAGGAGATCTCCGCGGAGGTAGACGCTGCCGGCGGTCGCTCGCTTGTCGTCCCCACCGACATCACCGACGACGACGCGGTCGACCAGTTGGTCGCTGCCACTCTTGCCGAGTTCGGACGGGTCGACGTCGTCGTGAACAATGCCTTCGCGGTTCCGTCTATGAAGCCGTTGGCCCGCACTGACTTCGAGCAGATCAACGCGAGTATCGAGCTGACCGTACTCGGGACGCTGCGCGTCGTGAAAGCCTTCACCGCCGCGCTTGCCGACGCGGCGTCGGAATCTCCTTCGCCGCGAGCGACGAGCGCGATAGTCAACATCAACTCGATGGTCATCCGACACTCCGAACCGCGCTATGGCAGTTACAAGTTGGCGAAGGCGGCGCTGCTCGCCATGTCGCAGACGTTGGCCACGGAATTGGGTGACAAGCGGATACGGGTGAACTCCGTTGCGCCAGGCTATATCTGGGACGATCAGCTGAAGTGGTACTTCGGCGAGGTCGCCAAGAAGTACGGCATCAGCGAGGACGACGTCTACGCGCAGACCGCCGCGCGCTCCGACCTCAAGCGTCTGCCGGAGCCGGACGAGATCGCTGACGCCGTCGTATTTCTCGCCTCCGATGCGGCCAGTGCGATCACCGGTCACACCCTCGACGTGAACTGTGGGGAATACCATGACTGAGTCAGTCGGCAGGCGCAACGTCGGTACGATCGACGATCTGCACGAATCGGCTATGCGGACAACGGGTCTCGATGACTTCGGCGACGACGCATACCTCGAGCCGCTCGGCGTGCTACTCGATTCGTACGCGAACGAAGCGGGCCTCACCGAGCTCGGTAGCAAGATGTTTCGATCTTCCTCAAGGGGGCGTTGATCGCTCGACTGATGAGCGAAGCGTCGTGGCGGGCCACCCCGTCGTACGCCGACGTCGAGATCACCCGTCCGATCTTCGTGACCGGGCTGCCCCGCACCGGGACCACCGCCCTGCATCGACTGCTCGCCGCCGACCCCGCGCACCAGGGACTCGAGATGTGGCTGACCGAGTTTCCGCAGCCGCGGCCGCCGCGCGAGCAGTGGGCGTCCAATCCGGTCTATCAGCAGATCGACGCGGGTATCGCGCAACACCACGTCGAGAATCCGGAATTCATGGGTCTGCACTATCTCGACGCCAGTGAGGTCGAGGAGTGCTGGCAGTTGTTGCGGCAGAGCATCATGTCGATCTCGTACGAATCGCTCGCCTACGTGCCGACGTACTCGAGGTGGCTCGCTGAGCAGGACTGGACACCGGCCTACGCGCGGCATCGTCGAAATCTTCAGATGATCGGCTCGAACGATCGCGGGAAACGATGGGTGCTGAAGAACCCGAGTCATCTCTTCGCCCTCGACGCGCTGATGGCGGTGTATCCCGACGCGCTGGTGATCCAGACGCATCGCGCGCCGGAGACGAGCATCGCGTCGATGTGCAGTCTCGCCGAACACGCCACTCCGGGGTGGTCGACTGTCTTCGTCGGCGACACGATCGGACGTACACAACTCGACCTCTGGTCACGTGGATTGCACCAATTCTCGCAGGCGCGTGCGCAATACGACGAGGCGCAGTTCCTCGACGTCGACTTCGACGACCTGCGGGCAGACCCGCTCGGGACCGTCGAACGCGTGTATGCGGCGCTGGGCACCGACATCTCGGAACCGGCGCGCGCCGCGATGGTCGCCCTTGATGCCGAGAGCGCGTCGGGCGCACGTCGGCCCCAACATCGGTATGCCCTCTCGGATTACGGATTCACGGAGGCGGAGGTCGCCGCGGCGTTCTAGAGTCGGGGCATGGCAGCACCCGAAGGGCGACGTACCGCTGAGGGTTTTCGACGATTGATCTCGTTCGCCGATGCGGTGGTTGCCATTGCGCTCACGCTGTTGGTCTTGCCTCTCGCCGAGATCGGTAAGGAGATCGGGAGCGATACGACGGTGGTCGCGGTTTTTCGTGACCACTCCAGTGAGCTACTCGGATTTCTCATCAGCTTTTTCGTGATCTGGGTGCTGTGGCGCAATCACCATCGCATGATCGAGTACTTCGACGCCTACGACAAGGTGCTGTTCAACCTGCACATGGTGTGGCTGTTCACGATCGTCGTGCTGCCCTTCGCCACCTCGCTTATCAGTGGTCCGACGTTGAAGTGGGGTACGGCGTTCTACATCGCGGTGCTCCTGGTGTCGGTGTCGAGCCTGGTGGCGATAAGCGAGTGGGGTAGGAGGCATCGGGAGCTGTTGGCGATTGGCGAAGACGTCGACGAGTGGGTGGCGAGTGCTCCCGATGTCGGCACGGTGATTGCGCTCGTCGTGGCGCTCGTCGGGTCGCTGCTGGTGCCGCAGTGGGGGAGCTGGTGGCTGGTGGTGCTCTTCCTGGCGGGTCCCGCTGACAAGATCGTCGCGGCCGTGGCCCCGCGCAGGCGGTAGGTCGCGACAGGCTCGACCAGCGGGGGGCGCGGCCCGAGCAGCGAAGCCTTCTCCGCTGGTCGAGCGGGCGCGAGCGTAGCGAGCACCCGAGTCGAGACCACTTCCCGCTGCGACTGGTGGTCTCGACAAGCTCGACCAGCGGAGGGGCGGCTCGATCAGCGGTGGGGAGCTCGACCAGCGGGTCTCGACAGGCGAGATTTCCCCGCTGGTCGAGCGGGCGCGAGCGGAGCGAGCACCCGAGTCGAGACCACTTTCCGCCCGCTCGGTGGTCTCGACAGGCTCGACCAGCGGTAGGGCTCGACCAGCGGTGGGGTGGTCTCGACAAGCTCGACCAGCGGTGCGGCTCGACCAGCGGTGCGGCTCGACCAGCGGTGCGGCGGCTCGACCAGCGCTCGGGCGGCTCGGCTAGCCGCGCAGGGCGTCGACCATCTCGGCGACGATGTCGTGTGGTTGGCCGAAGAGCTGGGCGCTGCCGTGGGCGCGTTTGAAGTACAGCCCGATGTCGTGTTCGGCGGTGATCCCGATGCCGCCGTGGATCTGGATCGCCTCGCCCGCGACGGTGGCGAACGCTTCCGAGCAGTACACGTGGGCCGAGGCCGCGAGGTCGGCGGCATTCGGGTCGTCGGCGACGACGGTCTCGATGGCCGCGCGTGCGAGCGATCGCGACGACTCGACGAGCGTGTACATGTCGGCCATGCGATGTTTGAGCGCCTGGAATGACCCGATGATCCGGCCGAACTGAGTCCTCGACGATGCGTGCTCCACGGCGAGTCGGAGCGCGCGGTCGGCGCCGCCGACCTGTTCAGCTGCGAGGAGTGCCCAGGCAAGCGTGCGCAGTCGCGACACCACGTTGCCCGCTGCGGTGACAGCGGTGGCCGCGGTGTCGTCGAATGTGATGCGGGCCAACGGCCGCGTCGGGTCGACGGTGGGGAGTGCGGTCACCTCGATACCGTCGGCGTCGGCATCGACGACGTGCAGTGTGATGCCGGACGGTGTGCCGGCGAGGACGAGCAGCAGGTCGGCTGACTCGCCGTCGATGACGAACTCTGCTGTGCCGGTGAGCAATCCGGCTTCACTGGAGACACCGGGGATGTCCCACCCCGTCGCGCCCGCCCAGCACAGACTAGCGATGCGTTCTCCGGATGCGATGTCGGGAAGCAGCCGCGCGCACGCGTCGGTATCGCCGCTGAGCAGCAGGGCGCCGGACGCGAGTGCCGTCGAGAAGACAGGCACGGGACTCAGCGTCGCGCCGAGTTCCTCGAGCACCGTTGCGGTTTCGACGAACGATGCTCCCGCACCGCCGAACTCCTCCGGGACCGCGAGAGCTGCCACGCCGATCTCATCGCACAATGTGCGCCACAGGTCGCTGTCGAACCGGCGGGGTGTGCGCATCGCCGCGCGCACCGCTGTGGAGTCGGATCGCTTGGCCAGAAGATCGGCGACGGACTGCCGCAACGCATCCCGGTCCTCGGTGGATACCGTGCTGTGTGTTGCCGTGTTGTGTGTCGTCGTGCTCACAGCGACTCCAGAATCCGCGCGCGATGCTGTGCCGGCGTCCCCCACGCGCTCACCAGCGCGCGAGTCTTGGTGATGTACAACGACAGATCGTGTTCGGAGGTGTATCCGATCGCACCGACAACCTGAAGAGCTCGCCGGGATGCCAGGTACGCGGCGTCGGCCGCTGCAACCTTGGCCGCGGAGATGTCACGGCTCACGTCGACGCCCTCGGGAACTCCGCCGTCGATGCCGACTGCTGCGCCGTGGACGAGCGGGCGGGCCATCTCGAGGGCGATCGCGACGTCGGCGAGGTGATGCTTGACCGCCTGGAACGATCCGATCTGGCGCCCGAATTGCTTGCGTGACAACGCGTAGTCGGATGCGAGTCGGAGCATCGTCGAGCCGAGACCGAGTAGTTGAGCCGCGGTGGACAGTGCTCCGAACTGTGCGGCTCGGTCGCCATCGACACCGTCTGCGATCACCTCGGCCGCGCGCACCGTGGACACCGTTCGCGTGGGATCGACCGACTGTGCTGTGTCGTCGACCGTCGCGAGCGACAATGTGCCGTTGTCGACGACATACACGTGCTCGGCAGCATCGGTGTCGGCTGCACGCGGAGAAAGGGGCGCGATTGCCGCCGAACTCAGCCGCCCCGATGCCGCAGCGTCGAGCGCATCTGACTCCGTGGCCGACCGCAGCAGGATCGGCACCACCGCAACGGATTCGACGATCGGCCCGGGGAGCGCGTGGCGGCCGATCTGTTCGAGTGCGACGACCATCTCGACGGCGCCTGCTCCGGCGCCACCGTGCTCCTCGTCGACGAGCAGGCCGAAGACGCCGATGTCGGCGAGCTGGCGGAAGACACCTGCCGCGGGAGAGCGATCACCGTCGGCCCATGCACGGGCAACGGCAGGCGCATCCGCTTTCGTGAGGAGCGTGTCGACGCTCGATGCGAGGTCGTCGTGGATGTCGGACAGCAGGAAGTCCATCGTTCACCTGTCCCCGCGCGGGAGGCCGAGGAGGCGCTCCGCGATCACATTGCGCTGAATCTCGTTGGTGCCTGCGTAGATCGGCCCGGACAGCGAGAAGAGGTAGCCGTCAATCCATGCGTCGTCGATCTCGGCGTCGGTGCCCTGTAGTTCCAGCGCTGTCTCGTGGGCCGCGATGTCCCACTGCGACCAGAAGACCTTGTTGATCGACGACTCCATGCCCAACTGCCCGCCTGCCGCGAGTCGGCTGACCGTCGCGTATGTCGACAGCTCGTAGGCCCGCGAGCCGATCCAGGCGTCGGCGACGCGTGTATCGACGCCGGAGGCGGTGGGTACGTTGTCCCGCTGCGCTTTCCACAGGTCGACGAGGCGATCCGTGGTGGCGAGGAAGCGACCTGGCGAACGCAACGACAGCCCCCGCTCGTTGGCGGCGGTGCTCATCGCGACCCGCCACCCGTTGTCGACGTCGCCGATGACGCCGGAGTTCGCCGGGTCGGCGGGGTCGTCGGGGACGAAGACGTTCTCGCAGAAGACTTCTGCGAATCCCGGCTCGCCGTCGAGTTGAGGGATCGGCCGCACCGTGACGCCCGGGCTGTGGAGGTCGAACATGAAGTAGGTGAGTCCCCGGTGGCGTTGCGCCTCTTTGTCGGTGCGGAACAGGCCGAATGCCCAGTCGGCGAAGCTCGATCGGGAACTCCACGTCTTCTGGCCGTTGAGGAGCCAGCCACCGTCGGTTCGGGTGGCCGTGGAGCGCAGCGAGGCCAGGTCGCTGCCGGCTTCGGGTTCGCTCCAGGCCTGGCCCCAGATGTCGTCGGCACGTGCTATACGAGGCATGATTCGGGCCAGTTGTTCTGGATGTGCGTGCTCGAAAAGTGTTGGTGCCAAGAGGAAGATGCCGTTCTGGCTCACTCGGCCGGGTGCGCCGGCACGGTAGTACTCCTCCTCGAAGATGATCCAGTGCAGGAGCGGGGCGTCGCGGCCACCGAACTCCTCCGGCCAACTCACCACCGACATGCGGTCGGCGGCCATTGTGCGCTCCCACTCCCGGTGCGCCTCGAAGCCCTCGGCGGTGTCCATCGAGGGAAGTGGTTGTGCGGGAACATGATCTGCGAGCCAGGTGCGCACCTCGAAGCGGAACTCGTCAGCGGCGGCGTCGAACGTCAGGTCCATCGGTCAGCGTCCGTTCGACGTCGAACCCGCGGACGCCTTCATCGACTTGGCATCCATGCCACCGAGCGAATCCCCACCGGAGGATTCGGCATTGGCCGAATGCGCGAAATGGTGCCAGCCGAATACCGAGTCCATCGCGGTGCGCATGCCCATCTGGTCCTCGCAGATGTTCACCGCCTTCTTGGACAAGAACAGTCCCTGCATCGGCATCGCGACGATGTTCTCGCAGATCGCATCGACCTTGGCGCCCAGGCCATCCCGCTCGACGACGTGGTTGACCATGCCCCACTGTTCTGCCTGTGTCGCGGTGAAGCGTTCGCCGGTGAAGAGGATCTCCTTGGCGCGACGTGGACCCAGCACGTAGGCGTGTGCGAAGTACTCGACGCCCGGAATACCCATACGTGCAACGGGATCGGAGAAGAACGCGTCGTCGGAGGCGACGATGAAGTCGCATACCCACGCGAGCATCAGGCCGCCCGCGATGCATGCGCCGTGCACGGCCGCGATCATCGGCTTCGGGATCTCCCGCCACCGTCGGCACATCCCGAGGTAGACCTCGGTCTCGCGGGCGAGACGTTGATCGGCTCCCGACTTGTCTGTGTGGTCCCAGTGCAGGGCGGCGACGTTGTCGTAGTACGTGTCGAAGTCACGCTCCGGGGTGCCGATGTCGTGGCCCGCCGAGAAGTGCTTGCCGTTCGCGCGAAGCACGATCGCCTTGACGTCGGGGTCGTCGACTGCCTTGCGGAACGCGGCGTCGAGCGAGTACGTCATCACCGAGTTCTGGGCATTGCGGTACTCGGGCCGGTTCAGCGTCACGTAGGCGACCGCGCCACCCGGACCGCCGACCTCGTAGGCGACCGGCGAGGTGTCCGGGCCGAGGTCGTCGGGACCAAGCGGGGCGGGGATCACGGCGTCGCTCATGCTCACGAGCTTAACCTAGCAAATGCTTGGTTGGTAGTCTCGCGTGCGGTTCCTGCAGTGTGCAGTGGTGGGTAGCGCCAGGGGTTTAGCGCACGGTGATTGTTCCGCTGCAGGCGGTGGTGGGGATTGCCCACAGCGCGTTGCGGTTGACCGCGCTGAGCGTGACCCGGACCTTGCCCGGGCCGGTGTTGAGCGCGAAGGTGGGTCCACCGACGAAGAGGGCGATCTTTGCCGTGTTGAAGGCAGTCCCTTTTCGGTTGTTGTTCAAGTTGTGCCAGTCGAGCCGCCCGGCGGATTCGTATCCTCCGCTGAATGTCCAGAAGGACGAGATGTCGCGGACAGCGGCGGTGACTGTGCCCGGTCCCGTCTGGGAGACGAACAGTCGCGCGGTGCTGTAGGGCTGGTCGACGATGTTCGGGCTGATGCCCCAACACCGTTCGAGGGGCGCGACCGTTTCGGCATGGGCGGTACCCGAGCCGACGCTGAGGGCGGCGAGTGACGACGCGGCGACCCCGGCGGCTGCAAGTGCAGTTGCGACGCGGGTGCGGATTGTGTGTCGATGATGCATGGTGTAGTCCTCGATCGGGTTCCGGATGCGAAACGTTGGCGGGAACGCCGCCGCGTCGGGATGTGCGGCGATGCACGACGGTTAATTCGGGCAATACGGCCGAATCGTTAGCTGGAATTGTGAGCTGTGACACGACCGTGACGTGGCAAGCTGAGACCATTCGGCGTCAGCAGCGAGATGAAGGTGGGCGCGACGGGGATGACGACAGAATGAACGCAGACGGGGGCGACGGCGGGCAGTCGGCGGGCAATGAGCGCGATCTGAACCCGAACGTCGTGTGGCAGGCCAGCAAAGTGTCGCGGGAGCAGCGCCCCCACCGTGGTGGGACCCTGTGGATCACCGGATTGTCGGGCTCTGGAAAGTCTTCTGTGGCAATCGAACTCGAGCGTCGACTGGTCACGCAGGGGCGACCTGCGTATCTGATGGACGGAGACAATCTCCGACACGGCCTCAACTCCGACCTCGGTTTCGGCGACGACGATCGGCGCGAGAACATCAGGCGCACAGCAGAAGTCGCGGCACTGTTCGCCGATTCCGGCTCCGTCGCGATTGTCTCGCTGATCTCGCCGTTCGCGGCGGAGCGTCAGCGTGCCCGCGAGATTCACGACGAACGCGCACTGCCGTTCTACGAGATCTTCCTCGACACGTCGTTGCAGGAGTGCGAACGCCGCGACCCCAAGGGCCTGTACGCCCGTGCACGGCGCGGTGAGATCAGTCACTTCACCGGGATCGACTCGCCCTACGAGCGGCCCGAGAAACCAGATGTCGTGATCCGGCCGACCGACGGGCTGCCAGCGGAGACGGCTGCCGCTGTTCTCGAACTTCTCGGGCTATGAGCGCCGAGCTCTCGGTCTACGATCAGCAGGCGTCGGCGTGGCCGGCGCGCGCAGGCGCATCCCGGCGCCTGGGCGAGAGGGTGGAAGGGGCAACGAGTGGACGACCGCAGCCTTGCCGGAGAACTGGCGACCGCAGCAGGTAAACTGCTTCTCGAGATCCGCGCGAACAGCGGCCTGACCGGCCGCGCGCTCGGCGACGAGGGAGATCGACGCTCCAACGACTTCCTGCTCGCCCGCCTCGCCACCGATCGCCCCGACGACGCTGTCCTCTCGGAGGAGTCGACGGACGACAAAGCCCGGCTGATCTCGCCGCGCGTCTGGATCGTCGACCCCGTCGACGGCACACGGGAATACGGGGCCGTCGACGAATCCGGTGAGGGCCGGAAGGACTGGGCTGTGCACGTCGCGCTCTGGTCGTCGACCGGCGGCGGCACGCTCATCGCCGGTGCCGTCGCGCTGCCCGCGCTCGGGATCACCTATGTCGACGACGAGACGCCCGTGGCGCCGACCGAGGGTCTCGCCGAGGTTCCGCGCGGTGACGCCCCGCGCGTCGTCGTCAGTGGCTCTCGTCCGCCCGCTTTCTCGCAGGCCGTCGCCGACGCGATCGGCGGCGAGGTCGTGCAGATGGGTTCAGCGGGCGCGAAGGCGATGGCCGTGGTGCGCGGTGAGGCCGACGCCTACGTGCACGCGGGTGGGCAGTACGAGTGGGATTCCGCGGCACCGGTTGCCGTCGCTCAGGCAAAAGGTCTGTGGTGCAGTCGAATCGATGGCTCGCCGCTGGTCTACAACCAGGACGACACCTATCTGCCCGACCTCGTGATCTGCCTGCCGGAGTTGCGCGACGCGATCATCGAGGTCACGAGTTCAGAGCCAACCCCGACATCAGAGTCGCGATAGCGGCGCGCACGTCGCTTGCTTCGATCCGCATCAGGTCTTCGGCTGACAGCGAGCCCAGATCGCCTGCGGTGAGCCGATATTCGCGCTCTTCCTCGGCAGATTCGACGATGTTCCGCACAAAGCGGCCGTTACCCGCGAGGTCGATTCCCCGCCGCGTTCCCGCACCGGCTTCGCGTACATCCTCATAGAGCGGTGCACACGCCTGCTCGATCTCGGCCGCAGCTTCGGGGGTAAGTATCGAATCACGGCGCCGCGCGAGGTAGTCGCCGATGCTGGCCAACTCCCGCGGGGTGTACGACTCGAAGCGGATGCGTCGGGCGAATCGTGACGCGAGGCCGTCGTTGGAGGCGAGGAACCTGTCGATCTCTGCGTCGTAGCCCGCGATGATCACCACGAGCCGGTCGCGGTTGTCCTCCATGCGAGCCAGCAGGGTGTCGACGGCCTCGCGTCCGAAGGCGTCGCCACCGGAGAGTCCTTGCTGGACAAGGGTGTACGCCTCGTCGATGAACAAGACGCCGTCCATGGCCGAGTCGATCAGCGCCGACGTCTTGATGGCTGTGCTGCCCAGGTGTTCGCCGACCATATCGCGTCTGGTGGCCTCGATGACCTTGTCGGACTTGATGAATCCGAGCCCGCAGTACATCTTGGCGATCACGCGCGCGACAGTTGTCTTGCCGGTGCCGGGCGGCCCGGTGAACGCCAGGTGCAGGCTGCGCGCCGACGTCGAGAGACCCCGGTCGGCGCGGATTCTGGCGACCGTCGCCGCCGACTGCAGTTTGGCGACCTGCTCCTTGACCGATGTCAGTCCGATCTGGGCGTCGAGCTCTGCCTGTGCGGCACTCACCAGATCTTCCGCGGTCTGCGACGCCTCGTCGGACTTGTCCGGTGATGTGAGTGTTGGTGGAGTCGTCGGGGCGGACGCGGGATCCCACGGATCGGTCCGCGCCGCGATCTCGTCGGCGGTGGTGACGGTCAGTCGCGTCGCGGGCGACCGGAGTGCGTCGGCAGCCGCGGTCAACGAGGGATCGCTGGCGAAGGCCTGCTCGAGCATCGATGTGGCCTGCGCCTGTTTGCCCTCGCCGCGCAGTGTGAGCCCGTAGGTGTACATCGCCCGGCTCGCACATGCGGGAATGGCGCATGACATGGCTCGTTCGAGGCGTCGAATGGCTTCGGCGCTCATTCCGAGCTGCGCGCAGGCGGTGCCCGTCAGATAGTCGGCGACGGCGCTCATGTGGGGGTCGTGCCACTGTTCTGAGCGCGCGAGCGTCGACAACACGTCCGGCCATCGCCCGGTGCGGAAGTAGAGCACGGCTTCGATGAACGTCACGATCGGAGTTCGACGCTGCTCGGCAATCGCGTCGACGACGTCACGTGCTCCCGCGAAGTCGTCGCCCGCGATCAGGGTCGCTGCGTAGGCGGCCGCAGCCTCGACGGCGTCGGTAAGCGGGTAGTCGAGGAACATGCCGGTGTACCACCGCCCGACAAGCGTTCGGGGCGGCAGTCCGAGTCTGCGTTGCTCCGCTCCGATGCGGTCGCTGTGTCGATAGAGCGCGAAGAGCACCTCGTTCGACGCGTCGCCGCAGGCCAGGCGACCGAGCCAGGCGTCGGCCATGGTCGGGTCCCACTCGCTGGCGCGCGTGAATGCCTTTGTTGCCTGCGCCTTGTTGTCGACCGGGTCGGTGCCCTCGACGGGGATCCCAAGTGAGAGCACCCCGAGCTCGAAGAGCTGCCGCGCCTTGCGGACGTCGGTCATCATCCCCCCCAAAAGTCCGATTGAACCGCTTCGCGTAGATCAATCACCGTAGCCGTTGTGTCGTGCGCTCGGGTCGCGGTCGACACAGTCCGAGCCCGATGCGGGCCGGGCGGTAGAATCTGGCAGGTGAGCGATCCTGTGGAGACCGTGTCTGTGGATTCAACGTCTGTGGATTCAATCGAACGGGCAGTCGACAGCCCCGATCAGCCCCAGCCCTACAAGGAACTCGGACTCAAGGACGACGAGTACGAGCGGATCAAGCAGATCCTCGGTCGCCGCCCGACCGATTCCGAACTCGCCATGTACTCGGTGATGTGGTCGGAGCACTGCAGCTACAAGTCGTCGAAGGTGCATCTGCGCTACTTCGGTGAGACCACCACCGAGGAGATGCGTTCGGGCATGCTCGCGGGCATCGGTGAGAACGCGGGTGTCGTCGACATCGGCGATGGCTGGGCCGTCACGTTCAAGGTTGAGTCGCACAACCATCCCAGCTACGTCGAGCCGTATCAGGGCGCAGCGACCGGTGTCGGTGGCATCGTCCGCGACATCATGGCGATGGGTGCCCGCCCGATCGCGGTGATGGACCAGCTCCGCTTCGGCAGGGCCGACGCCCCCGATACGCGACGCGTGCTCGACGGAGTGGTCCGCGGTGTCGGCGGCTACGGCAACTCGCTCGGACTGCCCAACATCGGCGGCGAAACGGTCTTCGACTCGAGTTACGCGGGCAACCCCCTGGTCAACGCACTGTGTGCGGGTGCGCTGCGCACCGAAGACCTGCAACTGGCCTTCGCGTCGGGAACCGGGAACAAGATCATCCTGTTCGGTGCTCGCACCGGACTCGACGGCATCGGCGGTGTGTCGGTGCTCGCCTCGGAGACCTTCGACGACACCGGCGAGTCCGGCCCCAATCGCAAGAAGCTGCCGAGCGTGCAGGTGGGCGACCCGTTCACCGAGAAGGTGCTCATCGAGTGCTGCCTCGAGCTCTATCACGCGGGGCTGGTCGTCGGTATCCAGGATCTCGGTGGCGCCGGACTTTCATGTGCCACATCGGAATTGGCATCGGCCGGCGACGGCGGCATGAAGATCGAACTCGAGAAGGTTCCCATGCGCGCGGTGGGGATGACACCCGCGGAGGTGCTCTCCAGCGAGTCGCAGGAACGCATGTGCGCGGTCGTCACCCCGGAGAATGTCGACGCCTTCCTCGCCGTGTGCCGCAAGTGGGATGTGCTCGCCACCGTGATCGGCGAGGTCACCGACGGCGACAACCTGGTGATCACGTGGAACGGTGAGACCGTCGTCGACGTCCCGCCGCGGACCGTCGCGCACGAGGGTCCGGTCTACGAGCGTCCGGTCGCCCGCCCCGACTGGCAGGACGGTGTGGTCGAGTCGACCACGGAGGCCCTGCAACGTCCGTCGACTCCCGACGAACTGCGTCAGACACTCCTCGACCTGCTCGAGTCGCCCGCACTCTGCAGCCGCAAGTTCATCACCGATCAATACGACCGGTACGTGCGCGGCAACACCGTGCTCGCCGAGCATGCCGACTCCGGAGTGATTCGGATCGACGAAAAGACCGGTCGAGGAATCGCTTTGGCCACCGACGCTTCGGGGCGCTACACCTTCCTCGACCCGTACCGGGGTGCACAGCTCGCGTTGGCCGAGGCGTATCGCAACGTGGCGGCGTCGGGTGCAACCCCCCGCGCGGTGACGAACTGCCTGAACTTCGGTTCGCCGGAGGACCCGGCGGTGATGTGGCAGTTCCAGCAGGCTGTGCACGGGTTGGCCGACGGGTGTCGCCAGCTCGGCATTCCGGTCACGGGCGGCAACGTCAGCTTCTACAACCAGACGGGGTCGACGCCGATCCTGCCGACACCGGTCGTCGGTGTACTCGGTGTGATCGACGACGTGCATCGTCGACTCCCGACCGACTTCGGTACCGAGCCCGGCGAGACGCTCATCCTGCTCGGCGAGACGCGCGACGAGTTCGACGGCTCGATCTGGGCGGAGGTCGCCTACGACCATCTCGGCGGTGTGCCGCCGGAGGTCGACCTCGACCACGAGAAACTGCTGGCCGACATTCTGACTGCTGCCTCACGCGACGGCTTGGTCTCGGCTGCGCATGATCTCAGCGAGGGCGGGCTGATCCAGGCCGTCGTCGAATCCGCGCTCGCAGGTGAAACCGGTTGTCGCATCCTGCTTCCCGAAGACGCTGATCCGTTTGTGTGGCTGTTCTCCGAATCGTCGGGACGTGTGCTGGTCGCGGTGCCGCGGACCGAGGAGTCGCGGTTCACCTCGATGCTCACCGCCCGACAGATGCCGTGGACGCGTATCGGTGTCGTCGATCAGGGTTCCGACTCGGTGACCGTGCAGGACCAGTTCGAGGTGACACTCGACGAACTGCGCGCCGTGCACGAGGGCACGCTGCCGAAGCTGTTCGGCTGAGACTGCTCGCCGGGCGTTGTTCCTGCTGTCGGGTCTTCGAATGGAATCGACGGCCCGTATAGGGTGTCCGTTGGCCGTGTCCGTTACGCTCCACTCGACCAAACTCGAGAGGAATCCCGATGACCAACCCGTATGACCCGCAGGGCGACCCGCTGAAGAAGGATGGCGGATACGGTCAGGCGCCCTACGGTGGCCAGCAATATGGGCAGCCCCAATACGATCAGCAACAGTACGGCCAGCAACAGTATGGGCAGCCCCAGTACGGTGGCCAGCCTCCATATGGTGGGCAGCCCTACGGGCAGCAGCCCCAGACGAGCCGCGTGAACCTGGCCATCGACGACGCATCGGCGCGCGCGAGGGTGTAGACGTCGACCTCACGCTTCATCGCGTGGAATGCCGCGATCAGATCTGCGGCGCGGAGTACGAGTTCCTGGTCCAGATAGATGATTTCGGCGCGCGATGAGTCGCGGCAGGCGGTGAAGACGAAGCCGCGGAAATCCCCCGAGTGCAGTACACGGCCGATCGCGCCGCGGTGGCACGGGTCGTAGCCCACGTGGATGTCGGGCGCGGCGTCGCAGAGGGCGGTCACGGCGTCGGCGTCGCCGCACGAGAGGATCGCGTTGTCCGCGAAGGGTTCGACGGCCCGCGCGAAGATGCTGAGCGCCTCGTCGTCGAGGGCCGCTGCGTCTTCCTTGAAATCGAGTTGCAGCATTGCGTCGTCGGCTATCTCGATGCCGTCGAGCATGGTCGCGAGGTCTTCGAGGAGCACGACGCTGTCGTCCGTCGGGTCGCCGACATTGTCGGTCAACGTCAGTCCGCGCAGATACGCCGCAGAAGCGTGCGAGACGTCTCCGCGCCCCGTCGTCGAGTGCGCGAGGTCGCGATCGTGCAGCACCGCGAACCCACGCTCGGCATGGATGAGAAGGTCGACTTCGACGCTCGCACCGACCCGCATCGCCTCGACGATCCGCGATGCCGTGAACGGGGTGTCGGATGGTCGTCTCCGTGCCCGATGCCACTTGAGCCTGGTTCGACGGCCCGCGTGCGTGACCGCGATGGGTGGCGGGGCGGATGCGGCGGAGTATTCGGAGCTCGACATCGATGCCGACATTACGCCCGGCAGGGCATTGCCCGAATACCGTCCGCCGATGTGGAACGTGTTCTAGTTTGGTGGGCATGAGTCTGCGCGTGGTCGAGTGGTCGACCGGAACCGTCGGAAAGCATGCGATCGCCGGAATCGACGCCCACCCCGATCTGGAATTGGTCGGAGTGTGGGTATCCGATCCCGCGAAGGTCGGTCGAGATGCCGGTGAGTTGGCAGGCCTCGGGCGCGAACTCGGGGTCGTCGCGACGTCGGACGTCGACGAGCTGTTGGCTCTCGCTCCCGACTGCATCGTGCACACCGCGATGACAGACGATCGCGTCGTCGAGTCGATCAACGACCTGACCAGGTTTCTCGACGCGGGGATCAACGTGGTGTCGAGCGGGCCGGTCGTGCTGCAATTCCCGCACGGCATCCTGCCGGCGTCGATGGTCGAGCAGGTCGAGGCCGCGGCAGCCCGCGGAGGTGCAACGCTGCACGTCAACGGTATCGATCCGGGATTCGCCAACGACGTGCTGCCGCTGTCGATGACGAGCCTCGCGCAGCGTATCGACGAGGTCCGGTGCATGGAGATCGCCGACTACTCGACCTACTACCAACCCGTCGTTATGCGCGACCTGTTCGGATTCGGCCAACCGATGGACAGCACGCCGCTGCTGCTGACGCCGGGTGTGCTGTCGATGGCGTGGGGGAGTGTCGTCCGGCAGCTCGCGGCGGGCCTGGGCATCACGCTCGACGAACCGCTCGTCGAACGCGTCGAGCGGGTGGCTGCTGATCGTGACTACTCGACGGTGTCGGTCGAGATTCCGCAGGGCACGATGGCAGCACTGCGATTCGAGGTCGCGGGACAGGTCGACGGCACCGACCGGATCGTGCTCGAGCACGTCACTCGCACACATCCCGATCAGTGTCCGGAGTGGCCGAAGCCCGCGGAGGGTGACGGCTCGTACCGCATCGTCGTGTCCGGCGAACCGCAGATGCAGGTGGAGTTCACCCATCACGGGGAGAACGGCGATCACAACGTCTCGGGCATGATCGTGACGGCTATGCGTCTTGTCAACGCGGTTCCCGCTGTGGTCGCGGCGTCGGCCGGTCTTGCTACCGCGCTCGATCTGCCGCTCGTCACCGGGCGCGGACTCGTGGCGGGCCAGCCGAAGGCGGTCACAGTCGGCGCATAGCCGTAGTGGAAAAGCCTTCAGGAAAGCGGCCACGCGTGCACGGGTTCGCCCTCGTGCATCAACGTGACGTAGTCGGCGAGCATGCGGTGCAGCGCCGCGTCGCGACTCTCGCCCGCGGCCTCGCGTGCGGCCACCGCGCGACGTTGCCACACCGCTCCCGACTGGCGGGTGATGCAGCGCCCCTCGATCACGGACAGATACCGCGACCGCGCCTTGTCCGACACCCCGAACGAGCGAAGACCCGACTCGGCCAACGGCAGTAGGCGCCGAAGCGTGAGTTCGTCCGGGCGTATCCACCCGACGCTCGGCCAGTACAGCTGACTGTCGAAGCCCGACCGCGCGCCGGCGTGGAGGTTCTCCGCGGCGGCGTCGAACGACATCTGTGACCACAGGGGCAGATCCTGTTCGACGAGTCCGCGCACCACGCCGTAGTAGAAGGCCGCGTTGGCCATGGTGTCGACGACGGTCGGTCCTGCGGGCAACACCCTGTTCTCGACGCGCAGGTGTGCCTGGCCGTCGACGACGTCGTAGACGGGACGGTTCCAGCGGTAGACGGTTCCGTTGTGGAGCCGCAGTTCGTCGAGCGCCGGGATGCCTCCCGCGTCGAGTGTTGCGAGGGGATCCTCGTCGGACGACACGGGTAGCAGCGCGGGGAAGTAGCGGGTGTTCTCGTCGAAGAGGTCGAAGATGGTGTTGATCCAGCGCTCGCCGAACCACACCCGGGGCCGTACGCCCTGGTTCTTCAACTCGAGCGGTCGGGTGTCGGTTGCCTGCTCGAACACGGGGATGCGGCTCTCGTGCCACAGCGCGGTGTCGGCCAGGAACGGGGAATTGCCCGCCAAGGCGACCTGCACACCTGAAATCGCCTGTGCGGCATTCCAATGCGCAGCGAAGTCCTCAGGTGCGACCCGTAGATGTAGTTGCAGGGAGGTGCAGGCGGCCTCGGGGAGAATCGAATCCGTTGCGGTGTGCAGATGTTCGGCGTCGTGGTGCTCGTCGAGGGCGACCCCGGTGATGTCCAGCTCGATGTCCTCACCGCGTGCGTCGAAGATCTGTCGGTTCAACAGGTCGTAGCGCGGGTTGGCCGAAATCCAATGGTGTGCAAAGTGTTCGGCGCGCAGTGTGGGAAGCATGCCGATCATCACGAGATGGCTGTCGGTGGCTGCTGCCCGCTTCTCGGCCCGGTTGAGCGAGGTACGCAGAGCCTGCTCGAGAGAGATGGTGTCGTCAGTGGTGAAGGGGCGGGGCGAGACGTTGATCTCGATGTTGAACTGGCCGAGTTCGGTTTGGTAGTCGGGGTCGGCGATGGCGTCGAGGACCGCGGCGTTTGCCATCGCCGGATTCATCTCGGCGTCGACGAGGTTGAGCTCGACCTCCATGCCCAGCAGGGGTTCGGGGGGTGCGCCGTGATCGGTGAACAGTCCTTCGGAGAGCATGCGCGCGATCGCCTCGGTACCGCGCGAGACCTGGCGTCGGAAACGGACCCGGTCGGCTCCGGTGAACTTCTGATCGGGCACATCGGTTCCCATGCGGTCAATGGTGCCCGAACCGGGTGCTCGCGCACCGGCCATTCGGGTCAACACTGTCCGAGGGCACCGGGATCGGCGTCGACGCGGCGGGTGCATCATTGCGGGGTGCCTGCGCGAAAACCGATCGACCCCGCGGCCGCCCGCGCGGCGGTCCTCGCTGTCGCGCCCTGGTTGCGCGACGACACCCTGCCCGCACCCGGCCGAGCCGAACTCGCAGCTGCCGTGCGGCTGACCGCGCGCACCCTCGAAGACATCGCGCCGGGAAACTCCGTCGAGGTGCGGGTGCCTCCGTTCGTGGCGGTGCAGTGCATCGAGGGGCCGCGCCACACGCGAGGGACACCGCCCAACGTTGTCGAGACCGATCCGAGGTCGTGGCTGCTGCTGGCCGTCGGGGATGCCGATTTCGGCGACCTCGTCGCGCGCGGCGCGGTCGCCTCGTCGGGTAGCAGGGCCGACGAGGTGGCCACGTGGATGCCGCTCGTTCGGGTGTAGATGTGCGCGTGCGCTGGCTCACACGTGGAATAACCGCAGGTGCCACGCCGCTGCACAATTGGAAATCAGGAGCTACCGGCACGTAAACTTGCCGGTGGTTACCTTCGTCACGCGAAGCCCGTGCCGCCACGTTCAGCCCAGGGAGCCCGTCGTATGCCGGATCTTTCGATCACAAGCGCCAACCTGCTGGCTCCTACCCAGCATGCCTGTCCCGCACGGGACGCAATGGACGAACCCGAGAACGAGCCGCGCGAGGAGTGCGGCGTTTTTGGTGTCTGGGCACCAGGCGAAGACGTCGCCAAACTCAGCTACTACGGCCTGTACGCACTGCAGCACCGCGGCCAGGAAGCCGCGGGCATCGCGGTCGGCGACGGTTCGCAGGTCCTTGTCTTCAAGGATCTCGGTCTGGTCAGTCAGGTCTTCGACGAGCAGACGCTCGGCGCCATGGTCGGTCACGTCGCCATCGGCCACTGCCGCTATTCGACGACCGGCTCGACCACCTGGGAGAACTCGCAGCCGATCTTCCGCACCACAGACGCAGGCACCGGAGTTGCCCTGGGGCACAACGGAAACCTCGTCAACACGGCTGATCTGGCAAGTCGCGCCCGTGAGCTGGGAATCGCCAGCGGAGCCGCGACGTCGGATTCCGACATCGTCGGCGCGTTGCTGGCGCACGGCGCGGCCGACAGCAGCATCGAACAGGCCGCGATGGAACTCCTGCCGACGCTGCGCGGTGCGTTCTGCCTGACCTTCATGGACGAGCACACCCTGTACGCGGCTCGCGATCCACACGGTGTGCGACCGCTGTCGCTCGGCCGACTCGACAGGGGATGGGTCGTCGCATCCGAGACCGCGGCGCTCGACATCGTCGGCGCGTCGTTCGTCCGCGACATCGAACCCGGCGAACTGCTGGCCATCGACGCCGACGGTGTGCGCAGCACCCGCTTCGCAGAGCCGACGCCCCGCGGATGCGTCTTCGAGTACGTCTACCTCGCCCGTCCGGACAGCGTGATCCACGGACGGTCGGTGCATTCGACCCGCGTGGAGATCGGTCGGCGACTGGCCAGGGAGTTCCCTGCCGACGGCGACCTGGTGATCCCGGTGCCGGAGTCGGGTACGCCCGCGGCGGTCGGCTACGCCCAGGAATCGGGCATCCCCTACGGCCAGGGACTGATGAAGAACGCCTACGTCGGGCGCACGTTCATCCAGCCATCGCAGACCATTCGCCAACTCGGTATCCGCCTCAAGCTCAACCCGCTCAAGGAAGTGATCCGGGGCAAGCGGCTCGTCGTAGTCGACGATTCGATCGTCCGCGGCAACACCCAGCGCGCGCTGATCCGGATGCTGCGCGAAGCGGGCGCGGCCGAGATCCACGTACGCATCGCGTCGAGTCCGGTGCGGTGGCCCTGCTTCTACGGCATCGACTTCGCGTCGCCCGCGGAGTTGATCGCCAACGGCATGGAGTCCGAGGAGCACATGGTCGAGGGCGTGCGCCAGGCAATCGGTGCCGATTCGCTCGGCTACATCAGCATCGACGAGATGATCGCCGCGACCGACCAGCCGGCGTCGTCGCTGTGCGCGGCCTGCTTCGACGGCAACTATCCCATCGAACTCCCCAAGGAGACCTCGATGGGCAAGGCTGTCCTCGAGCAGATGCTCGCCAGCGCCGCAGGTGACGGCCGCGTCGATCCGCTGACAGTGCCGAACGACAACGCCAGCGCTGTCCTGCGGCCCTGAACTCATCCTCCTGCGACCGCGCTGCGGTGAACCTCACCCCGTGAGCCCCTCTGTGTGAACTGCTGCCTGTGGCGACTGCTTGCGCGCTCTCCGGTAGCGTGTGATCCGACCATCAGCGATTGCGAACAGGGGTGCGCGCCTACATGTCCGAGAAGGATTCGGTAGCCAACGAACCGAGTACGGGCGACTCGACGCCGACGGATGCCGGAGCGTCGTACGCGGCTGCTGGTGTCGACATCGACGCAGGTGAGCGCGCCGTCGAGCTGTTTGCTCCGCACGCAAAGCGCGCCACGCGACCCGAGGTGATGGGCGGACTGGGCGGGTTTGCCGGTTTGTTCGCACTCAAGGGCAACTACCGTGAGCCGGTCCTCGCTGCATCGAGCGACGGTGTGGGTACCAAACTCGCTGTCGCGCAGGCGGTCGGAAAGCACGACACCGTCGGACAAGACCTCGTCGCCATGTGCGTCGACGACCTCGTCGTGTGCGGTGCAGAGCCGCTGTTCCTGCAGGACTACATCGCCATCGGCAAGGTGATCCCGGAGGTCGTCGCAGAAATCGTCGCGGGCATCGCCGACGGCTGTGTGGCCGCCGGGTGTGCGCTGCTCGGCGGCGAGACGGCCGAGCACCCGGGACTGATGCTTCCCGATCATTACGACCTCTCGGCAACCGCTGTCGGGATCGTCGAGGCCGACGAACTGCTGTCGCCCGAACGTGTCCGCGCGGGCGACGTCGTGATCGCGATGGGGGCGTCGGGGCTGCACTCCAACGGATACTCACTCGCGCGCAAGGTGCTGCTCGAATGGGGCCATATGGATCTCAGTGGCCACGTGGAGGAGTTCGGGCGCACGCTGGGCGAGGAGCTCCTCGAACCGACCCGCATCTACGCGCGCGACTGCCTCGCACTGGCTGCGGAGACCGACGTGCGGATCTTCGCGCACATCACCGGCGGAGGACTCGCCGAGAACCTCTCACGCGTCATCCCCGACGGCCTGGTCGCCGAGCTCGAACGTGGAACCTGGACGCCCGCACCGATTTTCGCGCTCATCGCGCAGCGTGGCCGCGTCGAGCAGGCCGAGATGGAACGTACATTCAACATGGGTGTCGGGATGGTCGCCATCGTGGCGCCCGAGGACACCGACCGTGCGCTGGCAGTGCTGACCGCCCGCCACGTCGACAACTGGGTGCTCGGCTCGATCAAGCGTTCACCGGAACCGAAGAACCACGACGTCCCCAAGGTGACGGTCGTCGGAGAGCATCCCCGCTTCTAGAGCCTGGGAGTAAGCATCGTCGGTGATGCGCACGGGACTGCCGAGCGCATCACCGACGTGAATAAAAGGTCGTGCGGGTTACCGCAGGAGAAGGGACGCGTCAGGCGCGCTTCCACTCCTCCTCTTCGGCCCACTCGTCCACAGGATTCGGACGGTCCGCCGAATCGTCCGACCCCGACAGCTCGCGTTGCAAGCTGTCGAAGTCGGTGTGGGGAGTGGAGTACTTGAGCTGACGAGCAACCTTCGTCTGCTTTGCTTTCGCCCGGCCGCGGCCCATATGGGACCCCCTCGCACAATGACGGGGCGGCCAAACTAGTGGCGGCCCCGTTCTCTAGGTAGTGAATCTGTCGTGCTGACCAGTCTAGCGCGCCCAAACGGATTCTGTGGATTGCCCTGCCTATGCGCGAGCCAGCTTCTTGGTGGCTTCGCGGCGAACCTTGGGTGCGAGGTCGTCGTCGGCCAGCAACGCACGCAGTGAATCGCCGTCGGTCCCGGTGATCAGATGACGCACCCGCACACCGTGGTCGGGGCGGAAGACGACGCGGATGTCGTCGCCGGCGCCGACCGTGCCCGGGTGGAGAACCCGCAGGTAGGTGCCGACGTCTGTGCGGTCGAGGAACCGCTTGATCCACTGGGGTTCGTCAGCCCACGCGGCGAAGGTGCGGCACGGGATACGGGGAATCGTGGTTTCGAGGAGCAGCCCGTCGTCGCCGACGGCCCACTGTTCGCCGACCAGGGCGTCGGTCACGGGGAGGCCGGTGACCCGGAGGTTCTCGCCGAACCAGCCGTAAGGAAGTTCACGCCCGAGGGTCGTCGCCCACTCGTGTGCCTCCGCGTGGTCGTACGCGTAGACGGCCTGATCGAGTCCGCCGTGGTGTTTCTTGTCGCAGACGTGATCGGTGATGAGGCCTTCGTCGCCGACGGCCACCCTGCCCTGCTGGGGGCGTTTGTCGATCGCGCTCACTCCGACACGTCCCAGATCGACGTCGCGATCGGCGACGCAGACCGCCAGGACATGTCCGAGCAGTTCCTGCGGCTGATCGTTCGCCGATGCGCTCATCGGCCGCGCAGCTTGTCGATCGCGGCCCGTCCGGCCTGCACCCGGTCGTCGACCTTGATCGAGTCGGGATCGATGCGGGCGGGCAGTCCATCCCCGACCTCGAGCTCGACGTCGGGGCCGATTCCACTCTTGACCAGGGCCAGGGCGATCGGTCCGAGTTCGAAATGGTCGATGACGGTTCCGAGGCGTCCGACGGTGCGGCCGCCCGCGGTCACGGTGGCGCCCGGCTCGGGCTTGTCGTCGGCGCTGCCGTCGAGGTGTAGCAGGACGAGTCGTCGAGGTGGCTTGCCGAGATTGTGGACGCGTGCCACGGTCTCCTGGCCTCGATAGCAACCCTTGTCGAGATGGACGGCGCCGAACTCTTCCGGGCCGCCGATCCAGTTCAGCTCGTGGGGGATCGTTCGTTCGTCGGTGTCGATCCCGAGGCGGGGGTGCATGCCTGCGACGCGCAGCGCGTCGAATGCCCAGCTCCCGGCGGCACGTGCGCCGGCTTCGATCACGGTGTCCCACCAGCTCACGATCTGTGACTCGGGGACGACGAGGTCGACGACGGGCAGTACGCCTGATGCGTGCGGCCCCTCCGACAGCGGCGGCATGATGCGCCAGAAACCGAGCGGCTCTTCTTCGTGGTGGGCTTCGGGGAGGTCGCCCGCGGTGTACGGCGCGGCGTCGGGGTCGATGTCGAGGACTTCGGCGATCGGTCCGCGCAGCACGTCGGGGCCGATGAGGGTCAGCACCTTCATGTCGGGTCGGGCCGCGGGTGCGACGTCGGACCAGAAGATCATCTTGGTGAAGAAGTCGAGAAGCGGAGTTCCGCGATCGCCCTCGGTGTCGATCCAGGTGACCTCGTCGACGTCGGTGACGACGAAGTGGTCTTCGATGCGCCCGTTGATGTCGAGGGACAGCGACTCGGCGCTGAGTCGATCGGCGAGATGGCTCACATGCTGGCTGCTGATGTTGTGCAGCCAGGCGAGGCGATCGGAGCCGGGGACCTCGATCACCGCACGATCGGAGCGGTCGATGATGACGGCACCGCGCACGGCGGCTCGCTGTTCGCCGAGGGGATCGCCGTAATGCCACGCGAGCGTCGTCGACGAATCGTCTGCGGGAGAGTGCGGGTCAGCGACCGCGCCCTTGGTGGAATACCTGGTCAAGATCGGGGAGGGCGCCACCTCACTGATTCTACGCAGCGAACGCACTAGCCTCGTGGACTATGTCGCACTCGATCCTGATGACCCTCGACGGTGAGCGCCACGAGCCTGACGAACCGTTCCTGCACGCCGACGACCTCGCCGCGGTGCGTGGCGACGGCATCTTCGAGACGCTGCTCGTGCGCGGGGGCCGCGCGCGGTGCGTCGGACTGCACCTCGAGCGCCTCACGCGCAGTGCGGCGATGCTCGACCTCCCCGAGCCCGACGTCGACGCGTGGCGTGAGCTGATCGACGTCGCGGCCAAGCAGTGGACCGCCGATGCGCCACAGGGTGCCGAGGGCCTTGCGCGCCTGGTCTATTCGCGAGGCCGGGAGAGTGCGGGCGCGGACGGTCCGCCCACGGCGTATCTGACGGTGGGACCTGTCGCCGATCGGGTGACGGCGGTCCGACGCGACGGTGTCTCGGTTGTGACGCTCGACCGTGGCTATTCGATCGATGCAGCTGCGAGCTCGCCCTGGCAGCTCCTCGGAGCGAAGACGCTGAGTTATGCGACCAATATGGCGGCACTGCGCCACGCGACGGCACAGGGATTCGACGACGTCATCTACCTGAGCGCGGAGGGTGCGGTTCTCGAGGGTCCGCGTTCGACGGTCGTCGCCGTCTATGACAAGACGTTGGTCACGCCTCCCACCGAAGTCGGCATTCTTCCCGGGACCACGGCGAGGGCCACGTTCGCATTGGCCGAGAAGGAGGGCTGGCGCACCGAGACGCGAATTCTGCGGACCGCGGACCTGATTGCTGCGGATTCGTTTTGGCTCGTGAGTAGCGTCACGTTGGCGGCTCGGGTGACCGCACTTAATAGATACGTAACGCCCGTGGCGTCGAATACTGAGCAGTTCGCCGATTTGGTGGACCGTGCCATCTGCGATGACTCAGAATAGGCAGGTCGGCGGCTTTGCCTTGTTGATGTACTCGTCGAGACGCCGGCGACACTGTGAGACACGGCTCATAACTTCATCCTGACGACGGGACCTTTGGCTGCTTGTCCCCAGGATCGGCCCAGCGTAGCGTCGTCGACAACGAGCTACTACGTGGTGTCGTAGCAAGCTCGTGTTTTCGTACCAGGACGCGTCTCCCAGCCCGGGGGCGCGGCTATGAGATTCGAGACGCGATGAACGCTCTGGATTTGTCACGATGGCAGTTCGGAATCACGACTGTCTATCACTTCATTCTTGTTCCGCTGACCATCGGTCTTGCGCCGATGATCGCGATCATGCAAACGGTCTGGTACAAGACCGGGAATGAGCAGTGGCTGAGGGCCACGAAATTCTTCGGGAAGCTCTTCCTGATCAATTTCGCCCTCGGTGTCGCAACCGGCATCGTGCAGGAGTTTCAGTTCGGAATGAACTGGAGTGAATACAGCAGGTACGTCGCCGACGTCTTCGGTGCGCCGCTGGCACTCGAGGGGCTGATCGCCTTCTTCCTCGAATCGACGTTCCTCGGATTGTGGATCTTCGGCTGGAGTCGTTTGCCGCGGGCCATTCACCTCGCGACGATCTGGTTGGTCACGATCGGTGTGACCGCGTCGGCGTACTTCATCATCGCCGCGAACTCGTTCATGCAGCATCCTGTCGGCGTCGAGTGGAGCGACGAGCGGAATCGCCCCGCCATGAACAACTTCTGGGCTGTGATCACCAACAGCACGACTCTTGCCGCGTTCCCACACGTGATCGTGGGTGCGTGGTTGACCGCGGCAACCTTCGTCGCGGCCATCGGCGCGTGGTGGATGGCTCGAAACATGTGGCGCGCCAAGAAGTTGCGCGAGGCCATCAAGACCGGCGACACCTCCGACATGCCCAAGACCACGTCGCCCAGCCAGATCGACGCCACGCCAGAGGATCTGGAACGAGATGCACGACGTCTCTGGCGCCCGGTCACCCGGTTCGCGTGCTGGGTGGCGATCGTCTCGGGAGTACTGCTGATCATCACCGGCGACTACCAGGCGCAGATCATGTTCAAACAGCAGCCGATGAAGATGGCCGCCGCCGAATCACTGTGTGAGACACAGACGAATGCGGGCTTCTCCGTGCTCTCCATCGGTAGGCAGAACAACTGCGACAACATCGACCACGTGATCGAGATCCCCGGCATGTTGTCGTTCATGGCTACTCATCGCTTCAACCAGACCCTCCAGGGTGTCAACGAGTTGCAGCGGGAGTACACCGAGAAGCTGGCGGGCACTCCCGGCGTCCCACCGAATCAGAACTTCGCCCCGAACCTGTTCGTCACCTACTGGGGATTCCGCGCGATGATCACGTGGGCTCTCGGATCGGTCATCGTCGCGTTCGGCGGACTGTGGTTGACACGGAAGAAGAAGGTGATCAGCTCACGCAAATTCGGTTTGATTGCGCTGTGGATGATCCCAACTCCGTTCCTGGCCAACGCATCCGGTTGGATCTTCACCGAGATGGGACGCCAGCCGTGGGTGGTGGCGCCGAACTGGCAGGACAACCTCGACCCGACGCGAATACACATGCTGGTGCAGAACGGCGTCTCCAATCACACGGCCCCGATCGTCTGGGTGACGCTGATCGGCTTCACGCTCCTCTATGGCGCACTCGGCGTCGTCTGGTTCCTGTTGCAGCGCCGCTACATCATCGAGGGCCCCGGTCCACACGACGACGTCCCGCCGGTGCTCGACAACGATGTCACCGACCACGATGCCGATGGTCCCAAGCAACTGTCGTTCGCGTACTGAGGAGTGGGAGAGATGCTCGGAAACCTCTGGTTCATCATCGTCGCCATTCTGTTCGTCGGATACTTCGTCCTCGAAGGCTTCGACTTCGGTGTCGGCATGCTCATGCCGTTCCTGGGACGCAGTCATACCGGCGGCGACAGCAAGGTATCTGCTGACGACGACGCAGCCGACAACGACAAACGACGTCGCGTTCTGCTCAACACGATCGGGCCGGTGTGGGACGGCAACGAGGTCTGGCTGCTGACGGCGGGCGGCGCGCTGTTCGCCGCGTTCGGCGGGTGGTACGCGACCATGTTCTCGGCGCTGTACCTGCCGCTGTTCCTCATCCTGGTCGGCCTGATCGCCCGTGTCGTCTCGATCGAATGGCGCGGCAAGATTAACAATCCCAAGTGGCGGCAGTGGTGCGACATCGGTATCGGACTCGGCTCGTGGATTCCCGCCATTCTGTGGGGCGTCGCATTCGCCAATGTCGTTCGTGGTCTGCCGATCGACGAGGCGCATCAGTACACGGGCGGGTTCTTCAACCTTCTCAACCCCTACGGTCTCTTGGGTGGACTCACGACGCTGCTGGTGTTCCTCACCCACGGTGCGATCTTCCTCAGCCTCAAGACCGGTGGTGTGCTGGAAGAGGATTCGAAGAAGTACGCCAAGGTGCTCGCCATTCCGACGCTGGTCGTCGCGGCAGTCTTCCTGCTGTGGACTCAGTTCGCCTACGGCAACGGCTGGACGTGGATCCCGGTGTTGATCGCGGCCGTCGCAGCGGTTGTCATGGTGATCGCCACGCAGGCCGAGAGAGAGGGAATCGCGTTCACCGCCAACGCGATTGCCATCGCCGGTACGGTTGCCTCGCTCTTCGCGTGCCTGTTCCCGAATGTGCTGCCGTCGACGACCGATTCGGCGTTCAACCTGACCGTCGAGAACACGGCGTCGAGCGACTACACCCTCACGGTGATGACGATCGCCGCGGTGGTCGTCACCCCGATCGTGATCGCGTACCAGGCCTGGACGTACTGGGTGTTCCGCAAGCGGCTGTCGGTTGACCAGATCCCAGAGTCGATCGGGTTGTCGTCGCTGAAGGCGTGGGAGTAAGCCCGGTGGGCGCCCCGGCAGACAGCCGGGGTGGCCCAGCGGCCTCGGGCGCACAGCGTCGTGGGGGTCCGCCTCTCGATCCTCGCCTGCTCAAATATTCGCCGACGACCCGCCGCTACGTTGCGGTGACCGCGATCTCGGCGTCGATCACCACCGTCGCGATGCTCGTCGCCGCGGCGATGACGGCGTCGATCCTGTCGGAGATCATCGTCGATCCGGCGCGCAGGTCGATCTCGGCGCAATCGACGCATCTGTGGATCCTGGCCTGCGCGTTGGCGGTTCGCGTGATCATGTCGTACGCGCATGACCGGTATGCGCACCGCGCGTCGGCGTCGACCATTGCCGAGCTGCGCGCGCGTGCACTGCGTGTGTTGACCGATCCCGACCGCACCCCGACGCGAGAGTTGGTGCGGCGCAGGGAGCATGCGACGACGGTCTTGCTGCGCGGACTCGACGCCCTGGGGCCGTACCTGTCGGGCTACGTCCCGGCATTGATTGTGACCGTGCTGGTGACCCCGACCGTCGTGGTCGTGATCGCACTTGCCGATTGGCCGTCGGCGTTGATCATCATCATCACGTTGCCGCTCATTCCGTTGTTCATGATCCTCATCGGACTGATGACGCGGGATCGAACCGAGCGCAAGCTCAAGACGATGAGCACGTTGAATTCGCAAGTGCTCGACCTGATCGCGGGTCTGCCCACGTTGCGTGCGCTCAATCGTGCGCAGGCGCCCGCGGCGCGGGTTGCCGAGTTGGGGCGAGAACACAAGCGCAGCACCATGTCCGGGCTGCGGGTGGCGTTTCTCTCCGGTGGTGTTCTCGAGTTCTTGGCGACGCTGTGTGTCGCTCTGGTCGCGGTTGGCATCGGATTGCGGCTGGTGTTCGGCGATATGAGCCTCTACGCCGGTGTCTTCGCGCTCATCCTCGCGCCCGAGGCGTATCTGCCCCTACGCCAAGTGGGTGCGCAGTTCCACAACTCGGCCGACGGGGTCGCCGCGGCGGACGAGGTGCTCGAGCTGATCGATTCCGGCGATGTCACGGCACCGTCGACCTCTCGCCGGACGCGCACGTGCACTGTTGCGGGAGAACCGATCCGGCTTCTCGACGTCGGCGTCCACGGGCGTGATGGCTGGGCGCCCTACGGTCTGACCACCACCGTGGAACCCGGACAGTTCACGTTGTTCACCGGTCCTAACGGTGCGGGTAAGTCGACGGCCGTCGCGACGATGCTGGGCCTGATCGCACCCGACGACGGATCGGTGCTTGTCGGTTCGATCCCGGTCGCAGAACTCGAACCGACCGCGTACCACGAGCAGGTCATCTGGCTGCCCCAGCAGCCGGTCATCGTGCCCGGCACGGTCGCCGAGAATCTCGCGCTGTTCGGGCAGGTGCCGCCCGAATCATTCGAGACGGCTGCCGCGGCAACAGGATTCGACGTCGTCGTGGACTCCTTGCCGAACGGGCTCGACACCGAACTCGGGGCTGGTGGTGTCGGTCTGTCGGCCGGCCAGCGTCAACGACTGGCGTTGACACGTGCTTTGGCGTCGCCGGCGCCGCTGCTGTTGCTCGACGAACCGACAGCACACCTCGACGCGGCGTCGGAGGCATCGGTGCTCGGTGCGCTCGCTCGTCGCGCGTGGGCGGGCGACACCGTGGTCGTCGTCGCGCATCGTCCGGTTGCTCGTGCCTATGCCGACAGCATCGTCGAGTTTCCGGAGGTGATCGGCGTTGGCTGACAACAGGACCGGGTGGCGCAGCGATCCGCTTGTCCGTGCGCTGGGTTTCCTGGATCTGAAGTGGAAGCCGGTTGCGCGGTCGCTTCTGCTCGGAGTCGCCGGTGCGCTGTCGGCGTTGGGCTTGGCCGCACTGTCTGCGTGGCTGATCACGCGTGCCTGGCAGATGCCGCCTGTGTTGTTTCTGTCGGTCGCGATCACCGCGGTACGCGCACTGGGTATTTCGCGTGGTCTGTTCCGCTACCTGGAACGGCTGGCGACACACGATCTGGCGCTCGGCGGCATGGCGACGGCGCGGGAACGTCTCTACCTCGCGCTGGCCACCGGCTCGCCCGCGTACTCGGTCACGTTGCGGCGTGGTGATCTGCTCACCCGGACCGGCGACGACATCGACGAATTGGGTAACGCCCTGATCCGTGGGCTGATCCCGATCGGCGTCGGATTCACCACGTCGCTCGCGGCGATCATCATCATGGCGTTCGTATCCGGTTGGGCCGCAGTCGTGTTGGCGGTGGCGCTCATCGTCAGCGGAGTCGTGGCGCCGTGGCTCGCAGCGCGTGGGTCGGCGCGGGCCATCGCCGACAGTGCCGCCGCAACTACACGGGCTGCCGACACCGCGTCCACCGCACTCTGGCATGCGCCGGAACTCATCGTCGGGCGGCGTCGTGACGCGGTGTTGGCCGACGCCCGTGCCGCGGACGAGGATGCCATCGCTGCTGCCGATCGTGGTGTCCGGGTGCAATCACTCGCAGCAGCGGCCACACCGCTTGCGCTGGGGGTGTCGCTGCTGGCTGGCTGCCTGATCGGTATCCACCTGGCGTCGTCGACGTCCGGTTCCCTCGCCGACGTCGCGAGCGGCCACGGACTGACCCCGATGATCCTCGGCGTGCTGATTCTGTTGCCGCTCTCCGCATTCGAATCGACGGCACCGCTGACCGAGGCGGGCATCCAACTGGAGCGCAGCCGCCAGAGCGCGGCGCGTGTGATGGCGCTGGTCGACGGTGCCCGCGCTGAAGGTGCCGACGTCGACCGTGCTCACGTGGACGTTACGGGGGACGCTGCCGACGACATCGACGTGCCGGTACACGTTGGGCCGGTGACGATGCAGCTCGATCAGCTGAGGTGGGGGTGGCCCGCCACGTCCGACGCCACACCGCCGACGCTCGGCCCTGAACAGGGCATCTCCCAGGTGCTGCCGCCGGGATCGCGACTTGCCGTTGTCGGGCCGAGCGGCATCGGGAAGTCGACGCTCCTGCTGACCATCGCCGGTCTGCTCGAGCCGCGTGCCGGTTCGGTGAGTGCCACCGATCAGGACGGTACTCCTGTCGCATTGCGCTCGGCCGCATGCTATTTCGCCGAGGAGGCTCACATCTTCTCGACGACGCTCGGTGAGAACCTGCGCGTGGCGCGCGGCGACGTGACCGACGACGAGATGCGCGCGGCGCTGGGCGCCGTCGGACTCGGTGAGTGGGTGGCCGGTCTACCCGATGGCCTCGACACGGTACTGACCGGTGGGGCGGAGGCGATCAGCGGTGGGCAGCGTCGTCGACTATTGCTTGCCCGCGCACTGCTGCACCGGGCACCGGTGGTGCTGCTCGACGAGCCGACCGAACACCTCGACGCCGCAGACGCCGAGCAGTTGCTCGCCCGACTGCTGACGCCGGTGGGGGGCATGTTCGGACCCGATCGCACTGTGGTGGTCGTGACGCATCAGCCGCCGCGCGCGGAGTCTGCTGACTTCGTGCGGATCGAATGGGAACCGGTCGGCTCCCAGTAGGTTGGCAATTCTCGGTAGGCGATTGCTCAGTAGGGCGGCGGGTTCTCGTCGTTCCAGCGCTTTTCGGCACGTTCGAGTCGACGACGTTTGGCGTCGTGTGCGGCGTTGATTCGTCGATTGGCCGGGTGATCGGGTGGTTTCAGCCTGCGCAGGCCTCGGAAGAGGTTGAAGCCGGTGAACGCATTGCCGACGAAGGTGTGCCCGGTGGGGGAGACGAACAGAGTTGTCCCCATCACGGTCTGCAGGTCGCGCCAGTTGCCGAAGGTCTTGATCCTGTGGTGAAACCTGCACAGCGGCTTGAGGTTTGCCGCTACGGTGGCGCCTCCAGCCTGCGGATTGCTGCGGTTGAAAGCCTCGCCGTGGTCGACGTCGGCGCGCCACACCGGGTTGCTGCACCCGGGGAATGTGCAGCACAGCTCACCCGAGCGGATCAGCGCGTCGAGCTTCTTGCTCGGCGTGTACCGCAGTGCCGATGAGGCGGCACGCTCGTTGATCGTCGCGGGGTCGAGGAAGTCGATCCCGGCAGCCGTGAGTAGTTTTCGAATCGTCTCCGCATCGACGACGCCATGTCCGTCGATGAATCCCGGCTTGTCGTCGTCGCCATTGATGGTCGACTCGTTGACGACGACGTGGATGATCGCCCTCGGCGACGGCGGAATCATCTGTGCCGGTGCGGCGGCTTGGTCGGGCAGGTCGTCGGTTGGTTCGCTTACCGCCTCCGAGAGGTCGTCAGACAGCGCGCAGGCCTCGCACCTACACGTGAGGTGGCTCTCGCCGTGCGCGAAGGCGGTCAGGGCGTCGGCTCGACGTTGTGCGTGAGTGCGCGGGTCGGCGTCGTGAACAGCACGGGCCATCGCGTTGAGCCGAGCGTCGATCATGACACCGGACTCGATGGGAAGCGTCCCGCTGATACGGGACTGTCCCGGCTGGTGCCGGTCGGGCCGTACCTGCACGTCGCGGTCGTGTTCGACGAGCTCGCGCTGCCGTTTGACCGCGGGAGGGTCGAGTTGTGCGACGACGCTGTCGACGAGTGCCTTGAGGCGAGTCGTCGACATTTTGTTGCGCGCCAGCAGTGCCGAGGCGATTCGGGCGTCGACGTCGGCGATGGTGTCGGGTCCGCAAAGGGCGGTGCGCGAAAGGACGATGAGGAATTGGGACAAGTCGAGACGTCCGCACGCCAGTACCGAGCCGGTGAGCGGTAGGCGATAGCGGACGGCATGCCCCGCGGTAATCAGCTCACGCGCCTTGGCGGGCGAGACCGAGAGGACCGCGCCGACGTCGGCGATGGTGCGCTCGAGTCCGTCCGGGCCGAACCGGGCGCGCGGATTACCGCCGGATCTGGCCAGCGTCGCCAGCGCGTGCAGATCCTCCGGGGAATCAGCGGGGCCGGGGTGCGCTTCGCCGATCTCTGAGCCGTAGTCTTCCTCGTGCTCTTCGTGAATCAGGCTGATAGCCTGCAGCATTCGATAATCGGCGCTGGCGCGAACGGACGCGCAATGCGCGATGATCTCGACCAGGTCGGTCTTCGACAGTTCTTCGTCCTCGCACATCTGCTCGACGATCGGCGGCATCGTCGGCGCGCCAAAGCGCTCGGGATCCGACGACGCGCCGGGCGCGCCCGCGCCGGCGTCGAGAGTGGTTTCCAAGGACATGAACCAAACATACATTCGAGGTCTGACAAGAATTCTGAACGCAGATCCGACCTCGGCATACGCAGCGAAAAATGCGTTGCGGGCATGTTGTTGCGGGCGTACTTTCGGTCGTACACGAGAAAGGAGGTGGTCTGAAGTTGTATGACATACGGACACGTGAGGTGGCCATCCGCTAACGGCGGACCGCCTGTGACTTAAGCAGTTTCGCCCGTTGGCGAATACCAGATGGTCACCCGACCCCCGCATCCGGCCGTCCGGCCGATGTGCCCGTGCATGACGGGTGATGCGGGGGTCGTTCCATGTCTCGGGCTGTTCCGTGTCTGGGTTCTTTCGCGGCCTGAGGTAGTGCGGCAGCCTCGGCCTGTCGGGCAATTCCGACAACGAGTAGTGCATTACGCATGCGGCCGCCGAGTCCGGGGAGTGAACTTCGTGTCAGTAGCACACCCGTTACCCGTGATTCGTGACAGCCAGGAGGCCGATGATGAGAACAACCAGCGCGGTCAGATCTCTCCACGCGCGCATGCACGAGTCGTCGAATCGCACTGCCGCGGTGCGCAGCCGCTATCTCACCACCGAGGATCCGGAGTGGACCAACGACGGGCCGACCAATTGGATCATCGGGACGGTGGAGAACCTCGGCTACAGCCGACTCGGTATCGCAGGTGCCGCATCTGGCCACCTTGTCTTGCACAATGACGGCCTCGCCGACCTGGCGATCCTCTCCGCCCCCGGCGTCTGCGGGACCGCCGATGCGCTATTCACCTATTTGCCGCGCGGCACGTCGCGCATCCTGCCCGACACCGAGTTCCACATCCTGCAGGGTGAGCGTCGAGGCGGGCGCCCGGTGCTGGTGGGAGAGATCATCGACGACGGCCCGCTCGCGCTCCAGTTCTTCTTCGACGGCCCGCCGCCGCAACTGCGTGGGTGATCAGGCAGCCAATTCGACGATCAGCTGGCAGCCGCGGCACAGCTCGCGGGGTGCGCTGACTATCCGACGAAACGACGCAGCTTCGCGGACAGGCGCGGCGTGAGGTCGCCGTCGGAGTCGACGCGCTCTTCGACGTAGGCGAGGTCGCCGTCGGGAACGATGCCGTAGAGGCGCTTGGCGTTGCCGGCGGGGGCGCTGGTCTCCGAGCGCACGACGGCGTCGGTGGTGAGATTCCACGACGTCTGATTCAGCGGCCGACCGTAGAACAGCTCGACCCATCCCTCGGCATGGGCGAGGAGAAGTTCGATGGAGTCGTCCTCGGTGATCCGCCAATAGCCGGTCTCACGCTGGTCGGGACGCAGGAAGTTGGCGTCCTCGTCGATGACCCAGGAGCGCGACTCCCAGTTCAGGAAGTTCTGCCCGTCATGACTGACGACGATCTGCTGTGCGAAGTGGTAGTCGGTGTGGGTGACGGGATCGTGTCCCTCGCCCTCGCCACGCCACACTCCCACGAGCGGTAGTAGCGCGAGAAGTCCCTGGTGGAGGTCCGCACCGAGCCGCAGGTTGGCGGTATCGGCCTTCAGCGGCAGATCGTCCCACGCGGGTACGTTGCGTTCGCGGCTGCCTGACTCGGCAGCGCGCGAATCGGCCTGGCTGATCGCCTCGTCGCCTGATCTACGGGCGGCGACGGCGTCGTCGGGCTGTGCGTCCTCCGGGGAGGTCACGATTCGTCTGTGACCAGTCGGTAGAGCACGTACAGCGCAAACCAGGTGATCAGGACGGCCGCGAGGACCAGCAAGATTTCGAAGAAGATGACCACGGTTAGATTCTAACTCCGATGCGCGGGCGGTAGTTCACTGAGGTCGACCACACTCGGCTGTGTCGCTTGGCGCCCGCGCCGTCGAGTCGGATCACTGTGCCGTGCCGCGTCCGCCCTGGGCCGCAGACGGTGTTGATGGTGGGTCGGCTCCGACCATGGCCCACGCGGCGACGGCGCTATGGGGCCGGTTGCCGCGCAAGCCATGCGCGAACGGCCGCCGTCACCGCAGAAGGGTCTTCGACGGGCGTGAGGTGTCCGACGTCGTCGAGCACGACGACCCCCGGGTGATCTGGGAATCTGGACTGGAGTTCATAGGCCTGCCCGAGCGGTATCCACGGATCATCCCGACCCCAGCCGATACGAACCGGGCTGCGTGTGGCTTCCAGTCGATTTGCCACTGGGCGGGTGTCCGCTGCGCTGAGTGCTGTGATCTGCCGGTAGAACGCCGCCTGTCCGACGGGGCCGAGCCACTGGGAGGCGAGCGCCTCGACGTCTTCGTCGGGTAACGGCCGAAAGGCTGCTGCGGCAATGTATTCCTTGACCAGTGCCGCATGTAGATGTGCTGGGAGCTGCTCGAAGACATGTGCGTTCTCGGCAACCAGCCGGAAGAAGGGCGACCCCCACGGGTCCAGGGTGACGACGTCCCAGAGGAACACGTCTGCGTACTCGACGCCGTTGAGCAGATGTGCGCGGAGTGCGACGGCGCCTCCGATGTCGTGCGCAATGACATGTGGCCGCTGCAATCCCCACAACTCGATGAGCGAGCCCAGTCGTACGGCTTGCGCGGCCAAGTCGGTCGTGACTGCCGCGCTCTTCTCCGACTCGCCATAGCCGGGCATGTCCCAGAGAAAAACTCGGTAGTCGCGACTCAAGTCGGTGGCAACACTGGTCCAGACCTGAGACGACCATGGCGTGCCGTGGCACAGCACGATGTCGCCCGCCGAGGCCGTTGGGGGCTCGAGAATCCTTGTCGCGATAGAGGTTTCGTCCACGGTGATGATCGAAGCGGTTGGCAGCGGATCGTGTGTCATCATGGCGACACGCTAAAACCTCAGGTTGACCTGAGGTCAAGACGGAAGGTCGTACGGAAAGTGAAGATCGGAGAGGCTTCCAGGCGAGTTGGCGTCGACGACCACGTGCTACGCCACTGGCACGACCTCGGTGTGGTCGTACCCGATCGCGCAGCGTCGGGCCACCGTTTGTACACGGAGGAGCACATTCGTCGCATCCGCATAGTTCAGGCCTGCCAGAGCGTCGGCATGAGTCTTGCCGAGATCCGGCTGGTGCTGCACCGCGACGAAGAAGGTCGTACGGAACTGATCGAGCAGAAGCTCCGATGGATACGTTCACAACGCGCCCAGCTGGCGGACGCGGAGAGTTTCCTCGAACACGTCATCGGTTGCAGGCATGATCTGCTCAGCCGGTGCCCCGACTGCACGCGGTACGCATCGACCTATCCGCCGAACAAACAGGCCCGGCCACCCTGCGGGTGACCGGGCCTGCTCTGCGAATCAGCAGCCTCAAAAGCGTTGCGCTACTTCAGAACTGCGCTACTTCGAGATTGCGACTCTTTTGTCTACTTCGAGACGGTGATGTCCTTGTCGTGAACGCCGGGGCCCTCGGGGCTGACGGTCACGTCGCCGTTGCCGACCGACGAGAGGGCGCGCAGCGTCCAGGTGCCGGGGGCGGCGAAGAAGCGGAAGTCGCCGGTGGGGCTTGCGACGACCTCGGCGGTGAACTCACCGGTCGAGTCGAGCAGTCGCACGAACGCGCCCGCAACCGGGTTACCGGATGCGTCGGTGACCTGTCCGGTCAGGACGGTCTCCTTCTCGACGTCGACGCCCGCGGGCAACTTCTGTCCCTGCTTGGGTGCAGCACACATACTTACTTTCCTTCTCCCAGTTCAACCGGAACGCCGACCAGCGAACCGTATTCGGTCCAGCTGCCGTCGTAGTTCTTCACATTCGTCTGTCCGAGCAGCTCCTGCAGCACGAACCAGGTGTGGCTCGAGCGCTCACCGATACGGCAGTACGCGATGGTCTCCTTCGAGCCGTCGAGGCCCGCTTCCTTGTACAGCTCGGCGAGGTCGTCGTCGGACTTGAAGGTGCCGTCTTCGTTGGCAGCCTTGCTCCACGGCACGTTGATGGCGCCGGGGATGTGGCCGGGACGCTGGCTCTGCTCCTGCGGGAGGTGCGCGGGAGCCAGGATCTTGCCGGAGAACTCGTCAGGGCTACGCACGTCGACGAGGTTCTTCACGCCGATGGCGTCGACGACCTCGTCGCGGAAGGCGCGGATCGAGTTGTCGGGATCGGCAGCCTTGTACTCGGTCGCGGGACGCGAGACGGCGTCGGTCGACAGCGGGCGGCCGTCGAGCTCCCACTTCTTGCGTCCACCGTCGAGCAGCTTGACGTCCTGGTGGCCGTAGAGCTTGAAGTACCAGTACGCGTAAGCGGCGAACCAGTTGTTGTTGCCGCCGTAGAGGACGACGGTGTCGTCGTTGGAGATGCCGCGCTCGCTGAGCAGCGCGGAGAACTGCTCGCGGTCGACGAAGTCGCGACGGACCGGATCCTGCAGATCGGTCTTCCAGTCGAGCTTGACGGCGCCTTCGATGTGGCCGCCGTCGTAAGCGCTGGTGTCCTCGTCGACCTCGACGAAGACGACCTTGTCGTTGTTCAGGTTCTGCTCAGCCCAATCAGCGCTGACCAGGACGTCGGAACGTGCCATGTCTGGTTCCTTCCAGAGGTGGGATTTCTCGGTAAGTGTGTCCGGTCACCGGAGTGATGAGAATGGGCCGGACGTCGGTCGAATGACGGTCGAACGATGACGGCGGCATCTGAGGAGATGCGGACTTGCGATGTCACGAGCGCGCACACTGCACACACCGGCCGTCACCTGTGGTGAGCGTGCCGAGGTGGCGCGATCACCGGACTAGAGACAGCAACAGTCGGCGACGCGACAGAAGTCGATCGCCCGCCGACGGGTGAGCAGAAGCTCACGGCGCAGTTGCATGCCAACGAGGGTACAACAGCCACCCCGTGACACTTCAATAGCGGCCCCCGTGATTTCGACTGCGACGACGAGTTGCGCTGGCGCGCGGCGGCGGAGTTACGCTCGCGCGCTGAATGCCGACGGTGGTCAGAAGTCTCTCGGGCGAAGATCGCGCGGACCGGTGTCGGCGACGAGGAGTACGTCGCTTCCCTCGCTGTGCGCACCCGTGGCAGTGATGCCCCACGGTAGGGGGAGGGGTGGCAGCGTCGTCGAAAATCGTTGCAGCACTTGGGCGCGCAGCGCCGCGTTGTCGGGGCCGTCGAGTTCGGGAGCGCTCTCGTGTTCTTCCGGGCCGTCGTAGAAGTCGGTGGCCTGCAGGTGTAGCCGACCGTCGCGGATCGAGAGGTCGACGCTCACGCTCACCTTTGCTTTGCGACCCCGATATTCCGACGCCGACGGGGTGTCCGCGGGGACGGGCGTGGTCTCGGGTCCTGCGGAGGGCAGAGGACTATCGGATGGGGGCAGGGCGACGGTTCCGGTCAGCAGCACCCCGGATGATCGGTGCAGCAGGCCGTCCTGCGGGCCACCGCCGCCTGCCTTGCCCTCGGGAGCGGGAGTGTTCACCGTGAGGTCGAGGATGCCCAGGAATCGGCCGAGATTGACCGAGTCCAGCCGTGTATACGCGTCGACCGACTCGGTGTGCATCGTGTCCGACGGCCCGATGTTCCACCCGTCGGGCACAGACAGCGTCCCGAGACGGGCGCCGAGTTCTGCGGTACACCCGCGTCGGATCTGGCAGCCGGCCACCGCGACGCCGCGCGCGGTGATGGTCGCACCGGAGAACTCGCCGCGTGACGCGTGTGTCACGTAGGGGAATCCGCTGAGCGTGACCTCGGGATCGAAGGTGATCTGCGGCGAGGCCTGCAACGATCGCGACAGGCGGTACTCGCCGCGCGCGGCGGCGCCGAGATCGGCGAGAAACGCCCCGACCAGCACTACGACGACGACACAGACGCCGACGATGAGTGCGCGACGGGCGCGGAATGTGCCGCGCTCGTGGCTGCCCGACGCAGTTGCGCCACCCCCGTCGGCTGCCTTGTTAACAGCAGAACCCGACATTGGCGCTATTCTGTCATCTATCGCGCACACGGTGGTAAGCCGACGTAAACAATGAGGTTCGTTCGTGTGTGATGCTGACGTCCCGGCGAACTTCTGCCCGGCGGTCGCAGTAGTAGTGGTGGAGTTCAGGGCGGGAAGACGAGATCGGAGTATCACGTGGATCTCTTGTTATTGACAGCCGATCCGAATCCGGAGGCGGTGCTGCCATCCCTGTCGCTGCTCGCGCACACGGTCCGTGTGGCACCCACCGAGGTGTCGTCGCTGATGGAGGCCAGTAACGCCGACATCGCCATCGTCGACGCGAGAACAGACCTCGCCGCGGCACGCGGATTGTGCAGACTCCTCGGCAGCACCGGCTCAGCCGTGCCGGTGGCTGCGGTGCTGACCGAAGGCGGGCTCGTCGCGGTCAACGCCGACTGGGGCCTCGACGAATTCCTCCTCCCGGCGACCGGACCAGCCGAACTCGACGCGCGGCTTCGGCTTCTGGTCGTTCGTACCCGTGGGGTGGGCACGGAGGAGGCGTCCGGCAAGGTCACGCTGGGTGAACTCGTGATCGACGAGGGCACGTACACCGCTCGACTGCGAGGGCGCCCGCTCGACCTCACCTACAAGGAGTTCGAACTCCTCAAGTACCTCGCGCAGAACGCGGGCAGGGTGTTCACCCGCGCACAACTACTGCAAGAGGTGTGGGGTTACGACTTCTTCGGCGGCACGCGAACGGTCGACGTCCACGTCCGACGCCTGCGCGCCAAACTCGGCAGCGAGCACGAGTCGCTCATCGGGACCGTGCGCAACGTCGGATATAAAGCAGTACGTCCGACGCGCGGTCGCGGCGCAGGCTCCGGAGCGGCCAGCGACTACCCGGTCGACGATGACATTGCCGACGATGACATTGCCGATGACGGTCTGTCCGACAGCGATATTGCTGAGAATGCAGATCTCGATGACGACCTCGACGGTGGGGACGTGAATGAGGACGCCAGGTCTGCGGGCGACTCCTTCGACGCCTCGGGATTCGGTGAGGAGTTCAGTGCCAGCGGAAGCTGACGCGATCGGAGACACCCCGGTCGTCACCGATCGACTCGACGCCGCCGGTGTCGCGCACGCACGCCGACTGGTGGCCGACGCGACCAGCGCCGACGATGTCGGCCCGCTGTCCGAGCAGTCCGTCCTGTCCATCGACGACGCCGCCGGATCTCACGCGGAGTCGGGCGTGCGTCACGTCGTCTCGACGGCCGGCTACGCCAACATCACCCCCGGACGCGAGGGGGAGCCCTCGATGATCGAGGGGGTCGTCGACCCGGCCCTGCGCCGCCGCGGGCACGGGAAGGCCCTGTTCGACGCAGCATTCGACGCCGCGCGCGCTGTCTCGAATCCCGACGGCCCGACGCCCCGCGCCTGGGCGCACGGCGATCTCCTCGGCGCGCAGGCGCTCGCGGCGAGCATGGGCCTGCACAAGCAGCGGGAGCTGCTACAACTGCGCCGCGACGTCGCAGCCGACGGGTCTGATCTACCACCGCTGGTCGTCGACCCGTCGATCGAGCTGCGCACCTACGCCGGACCCGCCGACGACGCGGAGATCCTCCGGGTCAACAACGCCGCGTTCGCGTGGCACCCGGAGCAGGGCGGATGGTCGTCGGAGCAGATCACCGAACGGACATCGGCCGAGTGGTTCGACCCGGCCGGGCTGTTCCTCGCCTACGACGTCGACGACCCGACGACGCTGCTCGGCTTCCACTGGACCAAGCAGCAGGACGCCGATCTCGGCGAGGTCTACATCGTCGGGGTCGACCCGGCGGCTCAGGGCCGTGGCCTGGGCCGGATGCTCACGCTGGCCGGGCTTCACTACTTTGCCGACCGTCGGATCGGGACTGTGATGCTGTACGTCGAAGGCGACAACACCGCAGCCCTACACACCTACGAGAGGCTCGGGTTTGCCCGATACGCCGTCGACGTCGCGTACGGCTGAGTCGGGCAGGACCGGGTCGAGTCGGCTGCGCCGAGCGCTGACGATCATCGGTTGCCTGCTGGCCGCGGTCGGTCTTCTCGGGGCCGTTGCGCATGCTGTGCCATTCGTCAGCAACACCTGGGCACGATTGGCCGCGGGCACCCCGATCCTGATCGTGATCGGGATCGTCGGTCTGGTGGTGTTGCTCGCGTCGCGGGCATGGATGTGTGCTGTCGTCGCTGCAGTCGTCGTCGCCATCGGGATCGGCACACAGGTACCGCTCTTCGTCGGGACCGACGAAGCGCGCGCGGCGTCGGACATCACCGTCATGCAGGCGAACATCTATCTCGGACAGGCCGACGCCGCGTCGGTGGTGCGGGAGATACGCGACAATCGCGTCGACATCGCCACCGTCGTCGAACTCACCGACGACGCGATCGGCAAGCTCGACGCCGCCGGAATCGCCAGTGCGCTGCCGTATCGGTTCGTGGTTCCGAGGCGGGGTGGGGGCGGGGCCGGCATCTACTCGCGCTACCCGTTGACCGACGAGTTCCGCATCGGCAAGATGGCGATGGCCAATCTGCGGGCCGTCGTCGACCTGCCGGGTGTCGGGCGTCGCGCCATCTATGCGCTTCATCCCATACCGCCGTGGCCGGAGCCGGCGTGGCGGTGGGCGTACGAGGTCGATCTGCTGTCCTCGACGCTGGGTGAGGAGCGACTCCCGCTGATCCTCGGCGCCGATTTCAACTCGACCTACGATCACGCACGCTTTCGGCGGTTGCTCGCGCAACCGCCGGGTCTCGTCGACGCCGCTGACCACCTCGGGGCGGGGATCGTCGCAACGTATCCCGCCAACAGGCGCTTTCCGCCCGTGCTCGCTCTCGATCGGGTGATGACGCGCGGCGGTCCGATGCCGACGAGCTTTCGTCGAGTCGAGTTGCCCGGTTCCGACCACACCGGCGTGATCGCCACGGTCAGGCCCTGACCTCGTCCGCGGCGGTGCCCGACAGGCGCATGGTATCGCGGTTAGGCTACCCTTACGCGGAGTGATTTTGAGGGGAGCGCATCTCGCGATGTTTCAATCCGCCACGAGCCGGACTCGACTGACGATGCAAGACGTGTCGGTGTCTGTTGTCGTGCCGGTCTATCGCAGCGCTGCCTACATCGAGGCATGTGTGCGCTCGATAATCGACCAGCACGCTCCGGTCGACGAGATCGTGCTCGTCGATGATCGCGGCGGTGACGATTCCATCGAACGGGCAGAAGCCGTGCTCGCTGATGGGGAGGTCGCGCATCGGGTCGTGCGTATGCCACACAACAGCGGTGTGGGGCCGGCACGCAACGCGGGACTTGCGGCAGCGTCGGGAAACATCATCTGGTTCTTCGACAGCGACGACATCGCCGACGCGGCGTTCACGGCGACAATGCTGGACCAACTGCTTCGTTCCGACGCCGATTTCGCCACGTGCACAACGCGATTCGTCGACGAGAGTGGGGTACCGACGGGAGATTTCACTCCGGTACTTCCGACCGGCGCGCTCTCCGGCGACGAGTACGCGAACCTATTGCTGCGCAGTAGGGCACGGTCGTATGCCAGTGGAAAACTCTTCCGCCGTGACGTTCTCGGCGACGACCCCTGGGGTACGCGCCGCGCGTACGAGGATTTGTCGACCATCGCGCGGGTGGCGCTGGACTCACGCGCCGTGGCGACGGTGCCAGAGGCGTTGTACCGCTATCGACTTCGCAACGATTCGGTGTCGCACCGTGTCACGGCCGACACGCGCGCGATCTTCGAGATGGGCGACGAGGTCCTCGAGATGCTCGACACCGTTCCCGACACGAGGCAATGGCGTTCGACTGCAAGGTCATTCGTGTATCGAGAGGTTCTGATCCCCGCGGCGCACATGGCGATGCGCGCAGAGCACGAAGGCGGTGCGGGCCCCATGACGAACGAACTGCTGCGCATCGCTCGTGCTCGCGTATCGCGTCGGGACGTGCTCCCGCTGCTCGCGGCGGGTGAGATGCGCTCTGCCGTCTTCGCCGTCGCGATGCTGACAGCACCGCACCGCTACGCGAATGCGTTGCGGCACAGGTGATGCGTCAGGGCAGCGCGTGGAGGAAGTGCCCCACCACCTCGGTGATGTGTGGCTCGCGCACGATCGACATGTGATCGGCCCGAATCCGGGTTATCGTGATGTCGCCCGGGGTGAGATGGTCGGTCCAGACCCGCTCGTCGTGGTGGTTGTCGGCTCCGAGCACGACGAGTACCCGGCCGTGATACGGCGCGGGGCGGTGGAACCGGCCGACACGCCAACCGACCTGCTCCATCGCACGTGCCGACTCGACGGGTTCGTCGGTGAGGAACCCGGCGCGGAGCAACTGAATTCGATTGCGCCACAACTCTGATCGAGACAACTGGGGACCTTCGGTGGTCTCGGTGGTCGCGGGGGTCTGTGCCGACGAGCCGACGGCGCGAGCGGTGTGCTGCGGGACGAACGTGTCGAGCGTCATCACCAACTCGACCTGCTCGCCCGCGTGGCGGAGTCGTCGGGCGACCTCGAGTGCGATCAATCCGCCCAACGAATGGCCAAGCAGCACATAGGGTCCGCTCGGTTGGAGGCGACGCAGATCGCGCAGATGTCTGCGCGCGGCCATACCGACCGTCCAGTCGGGGAAACCGCGATTCTCCAGGCCGTGGGGTTGGAATCCGTAGATCGATCCGATCCGTTCATCGCCGGCGAGGTGATCTGCCAGCGCGACGAACACCAACGCCGACGCGCCCGCGCCCGCGAAGCAGAAGACCGTCTGCCCGTCGCCGCGGCGTAGGGGTACCGTCGTCGGGGAGAGTGAATCGCTACTGCTGGCAACGGAATCCGGTCGCAGGCGTGCATCCAGCGTGCGTGCCATCGCCGCGACCGTCGGTGCCGACGCGGCGTCGGCCTGGGTGAGTGCAACGCCGTGGCGCCGGGTGATTCCGACCAGGATCTGTGCCACCGTCAGCGAGTCGGCACCGAGTGCGTAGATGTTCTCGTCACGTCCGATCTCGTCGAGCCCGAGGGCCTCGGACCAGATCGCTGCCACCGACATCTCGAGATCGCCGACTGGCGGGTCGATGTGTCGGGTCGGCGCGGGTAGTGCGGCCCGGTCGATCTTGCCGCGCGCAGTTCTCGGGAGGGCGGCGAGCTCGACAACGTGTGCGGGAATCATCCACTCGGGCAGTCGTTGTCGCAGTCTGGTGCGGATTTCGGCCGCCGGTGGGGTGCGGCCACCGGGCACTGGTGCGACGTACGCGAGCAGCTCGGTCCTGCCGGAATCGGGCTCCTTCCGTGCGATCACTGCGGCTTCGGCGAGGTCGCCGTCGGACATGATCGCGCGGTGCACCTCCGCGGGCTCGACGAGATAGCCCCTGATCTTCACGGCGTCGTCGACGCGGCCCGTGAGGATGAGCGTCGCGCCGTCCCACGTACCCCTGTCGCCGGTGCGGAAGCTGAGTACTCCGTCGGCGTCGCGGGAGAAGCGGTCCTCGTCGGCGGCCGGGTCGAGATATCCGAGTGCGAGGTGACGCGACGAGACGACGACGCGACCGTCGTCGTCGATGGTGACCGATTTGTGTGGCGCGAGAACGCCTGCGGGAAGCGGGCCGGGAGAGACGTGCTCTCCCGCGCGGAGATCGAAGTAAGCAAGTGCCGACGTCTCCGACGATCCCACCCAGTTCGTCACCGTGGCCTCGGGAGCGTGCGACAGCGCGGCCTGTGCGACGTCGGACGTCAGTGCCTCGCCGGTGGTGATGATGCGACGCAACGATGTCCACGCCGGATGGCCGGTCGCCTCGCGTGCGCTCGTGAGCGCACGCAGCAGTGCCGGGGTGAGAAAGGTGACGTCGGCGGCGCACTCGGCGAGCTCGTCGAGTACCGCAGCTGCGGTGCGGTCACGCGGGTCGACGGCGGTGATGTCGGCCCCGTTGATCAGCGAACCGATCAGGACGTTGAGTCCGGCACCGAAGCTGATCGGCAGGCACAGCGCGACCCGACGTCCCGGCGTGATCGAGAATCCGGTGCGCATCAGCTCGGAATCGCAGAGCCACATGCCATTCGGGTGCAGGACGCCCTTGGGTGTGCCCGTCGAGCCGGACGTGAACTGGATGCTGGTGAGGCTGTCGGGATTGTCGAGACCCGCGGTTGTTCCGGGGCCCGCGGCGGCGCCTCGCTGTGTGATCGCCGCGAGGTCGGTCACCGGAAGCTCGTGGGCGGCAGCGACGGCGCGGGCGGCGTCGAGGTGCTCGGCGTCGGCGATCATGAATTCGGCACGGCGGTCGTGCTTCTCGAGCTCGGCCAGGATCGTCGAGACGCGTTCTGCGGGTAGGTGCGGGTCGAGGGCGACGATCGGATGTCCGGAGAGAAACACCCCGAGAACGAGTGCGACCGCATCGGGTGACAATCCCACCTGCACGACAATCGGATTCGAGGCTCCACTCGCATGCGCGGTGATCGACGCCGCGGCAGACGTGGCTCGGTCGACGAGTTGGCCGTACGTCAGGCTCTGACCCGCCATGCGGATGGCCGGGCGGTCGGTGAAACGTTGTGCGCCTGCGAGGATCGCGGTTCGCACCGAACGGGCCTCGGCGGTGAGCGCCGCGACCCGCGTCGGTGTGTGGCGTGAACGCCACACACCCTGCGGCAGAGTGCGGGTCGCGTACCCACGCTCGGTGGAAAGCGCTGTGTCGGTTGAGGTCAGGCGTGACAGGGTTGCCTTGGAGCGTCCCTCTTCGTAACAGCGACGTGCGAAGTACGCGAAGCGGGCGCGGTCGGGTGACACCGCATGGAGGACACGGAAATGCGTGTCGCGCAGAATCGTCGAATCCGGGAACCTTTGGCGCAGAGCGATTCCCATCAATGTTTCCTCGCAGCCGGCGGGGAGATTGGCGCGCCGACCGAGCGCCGTCGAGAAGCCTCCGACGGCCTCGAGCCGATCGCGCCGCACGGCCATGGCAGCCCCGATCGGATTGCGGATCTGCGCACTGTGCCCTGGTAGGCCGCGATAATCGCAGCCGACGACCCAGCCGAACTCCTCGGGGAACCATGTCGGCCTGGGGGCAAGCCACCGGGCATCGATTGCACCGCCCAGGGCACTGATGTCGTCGTCGGCGAATCGCGATCGAACCGCGGCGAACGACCCGGGTACCGGCTCGGCGTCGTCGTCGATGAAGACCAACACGTCACCGCGTGCCACGCGAGCGCCGGTGTTTCGGGCTCCGGACAGTCCCCGCGGCCCCGATGACGCGACAACCGTGACCGCGGAGTGGTCTGTGGGGAACTGCGCTGTCAGTGAGATGAGCAGGTCGTCGTTGTGATCGACCACGACGAGGAGCTCGTCGACGTCGAGGAGTTGCGCGCGTGTCGCGGTGATGGCGCGCGTGAGAAGCGTTGCGCGATCGGAGGTATAGCAGCAGATGATCGCCGACAGGGTGGGCGTGACGGACTGCTGGTGCGGGTGCGGCAACTTCGACTCCGGACGGCATGCGGGACGGCGGACCTCGGTAGCGTAACCCATAAATATTAGGGAAGGCTAACCAAAGTAGCCTGATGTGATCGACCCACTACCTCGGTGCGGTGATCGTCCCTTCGAGCGCCGCCAGCGCCTGCGCCGGTAGGTCCGCCAGCGCGGCTGTCACCGCGTCGGCGGGAAAGACATCGTCGCGGAAGGTTGCTGTAAGACAAAGGCTTCCGGCGACCGACGTGCTTGTGACCGTGATCCCGGTTGGCGACGGAGGCTCGGCGATGCCGATGACAAGCGCCCTGTCGGTGTCGACGAAATCCCACCCTCGCCCACGTCCCGGTACGACGCCGCCCGACGAGTGCAGTAGGTCGATCGCCGCCTCGCCGGCGGGCGCCCACGACTGTTGGCCGGTCGCCTCCACACTTCGGCCTTCTGTGGACCTCGACCTCCCCGCGGCTCTTGACTCGGCTGCTCTCGACTTTGCTGCTGTCACAAGGAGATTCGCCACGGGGCGACCTATGGACGCCGCCTCTGACAGCTCTACCTGTAGCGCGACCGGCGCGGTGTCGGGAAGCACGGCGAAGTCGAGGCCTGCCGCGAAGTTCGCCATGGTGCCCACTGACCGGGGTAGGTAGGCCCGCGCGTCGAACGGAAGTGTGACCATCGGATTGACCCGCAACCCGGCGGCGGTCAGAGCGCGCACGAGCGCGACGGTGTGCAATGTGAACATCCCGACGCCTGGCGCGCGCGACGTCCGCGCGGCGCGCATCGATTCGACGACGTCGCGCGGCGTCCGCACGAATACGCTCGTCGCCGACCGCGGCGGATCGACCGGCACCAACGCCGAGGGTTGCGATGCCAGATAGTCGCGGGACCGATGCATCCGGGCCAGTGCGATGAGCCGCCGCGGATTCGACAACACGGCCGCACCTGCGAGCGCGAGAGCACGCGTCGGCGTCCACCCGCTCGGAGATGTCGTGATGGTTTCGGGGATCTCCTCGCTGAGTAGAACGTCGACGATGGTGTTGAGGAGCGTGGTGTCGCCGAGGCCGTGGTCGTAGTCGATTGCCAGGTAGCGGCCACTGAGTACGACGCGCAGATGCCGAGGTGGAAGCGCCGCCAATACGTCGAGCAACGCCAGGGGATCGTCGGTCGGTGGCGCGGTGTGGACGGCGTCGGCCAACCTGTCGGGCTCGTATGACCAGGCGCGACGATCGTGTGATGGTACGAGCCCGATGCGTGTGTGGGGGCCACGCTTCGCGAAGCGGATGAGTCGGTGTGACGCGCAGTTCGCGTCCGGGAGATCGAGCGGACCGACGACGACGGCGCTGCGATGGCCACTGTGATGCGCGTCGATGGCCGCGCCTGTGAAAGTGCGCGACGCGTCGGGGGAAGTGGCTGAACTACTCATCTTCCTGGAGACTTTAACAAAGGCTTACCTAATACGCGCAGGCCGCGCCGGAGATGTCCAATTCATCTTCCGTTCACCTTCGGTGCCCGGTACGTCCACCACGGCACCCTACTGTCATTGCGACCGGGCAAAGCCGCTTGGCGGGACTGCCATGTTCTGATGCTGGAGGGAACCAGAAAGTGAAATTGAGTCGTACAGGAGCCGCTGTCGCCGTGATGGCCGCCAGCTCCGCCCTCGTTCTCGGTGCGTGTAGCAGCAATGCTGACAAGGGCGGCACGAGCGCAGCGCCCGCCTCAGCGGTGACTGACATCAAGTGCGAGGGCAAGCAGTCACTCAAGGCGAGTGGTTCGACAGCCCAGGCCAACGCCATGAAGATCTTCTCCACCTCGTTTGCGAAGACCTGCCCCGGTCACGAGCTCGCCTACGGTGGCGGAGGCTCGGGACAGGGTGTCTCCGACTTCACGCAGAATCTCACCGACTTCGGTGGCTCCGACTCGCCGCTGAAGGGCGACGAGATCCAGAAGGCCGCACAGCGCTGTGGCTCGGAAGCATGGCAGCTGCCGCTCGTGTTCGGTCCGATCGCCGTGACCTACAACGTCGATGGTGTCAACGATCTCGCGCTGTCGGGTCCGACGCTCTCCAAGATCTTCAGCGGCGAGGCAAAGACCTGGAACGATCCGGCGATTGCCGCCGACAACCCGGGCAAGACCCTTCCCAGCACTGCGATCAGCGTGATCTACCGCGCTGACCAGTCGGGCACGACGGACAACTTCCAGAAGTACCTGACCGCCGCGGGCGGATGGACCAAGGGTGCGGGCAAGACCTTCAACGGTGGTGTCGGCGAAGGCAAGCAGGGCAACCCCGGCGTTGGTTCCGCAGTGAAGCCGACCCCCGGATCGATCGCCTACGTCGAGTGGGCGTACGCGCAGTCCAACAAGCTGTCGATGGCGAAGATCATCACCGATCAGGACAAGAGCGGTGTGGAGCTGAACTCTGAGACCGGCGGCAAGACCATCGCGGCGGCGACTCTCAAGAACGGTCCGGACAACCACAACATGGTCATCGACACCGAATCGTTCTACAAGCCGACCGAGGCGGGCGCGTACCCGATCATTCTGGCAACATACTCGATCGTCTGCTCGAAGTACGCCGATACTTCGGTTGGCCAGGGTGTCAAGACGTTCCTCTCGGTGGCGTCTGCACCGCAGAACCAGGGCCAGGATCTGATCAACGCGGGCTACATCCCGCTGCCGAGCGAATTCCAGCAGAAGCTGACTTCGTCGATCAACGCCCTTCAGTAACCACACGAAAACACCGACCCGAAGCGATATGAGTTATGTCTGTGGATGACACCACCGGTGTGGGCCGGGGGAAGGCGGAGACCCCGCCCGAACCCGGCACGCAGCCTCCCGAATCGTCCGACCAGTTGCCTCCGGATTCCGAGGAGCAGCTCGAAGAGCAGCTCCACCCGGGCCTGCGCAGCCACCGCGGCGCACTCGGCGACCAGCTTTTCTCCTACCTCGCGCGGGGCACGGGTTTCTTCGTGGTCGTCCTCGTCGCCGGTATCGGCATTGCACTGATCGTCAATGCCATACCGGCGATGCTGGCGAACCACGCCAACTTCATCTTCTCGTCCCAGTGGGACGTCAGTTCGGCGAACTTCGACAACGACACGGTGCGTTTCGGCATCTGGGAGTTGTTCCGAGCGACGGTTCTGACCTCGCTGTTCGCCCTGGTGATCGCCACCCCGATCGCGATCGGCATCGCGGTGTTCCTCGTGGAGTACGCCCCGCGACAGGTCGCCCGCCCGCTCGCCGCGGTCATCGATCTGCTCGCAGCGGTGCCGTCGATCATCTTCGGTCTCTGGGGCATCTACGTCCTCGCTCCGGTGATCGCGCCGTTCGCGGAATGGCTCAACAGCGTGCTCGGCTGGTTCTTCCTCTTCTCCGCCGGTAGCACGTCAGTCAGCGGCGGCGGCACGATCTTCACCGCGGGCATCGTGCTCGCGATCATGATGCTGCCGATCATCACCTCGATCACCCGAGAGGTGCTGCGCCAGACCCCTCCCGGCCAGAAAGAAGCGGCACTGGCCCTCGGTGCGACGAAGTGGGAGGTCATCCGGATGACCTCGTTCCCGTACGGACGCTCCGGCATGATCGCCGCGGCGATGCTGGCGCTCGGACGTGCGCTCGGCGAGACCATCGCCGTCATGATCATCCTGAGTGCCGCCGTCGGCCGCCTCAAGTGGTCGCTGTTCGAAGGCGGCGACACGTTCGCGTCGAAGATCGCTCGCGACGTCGGCGAGTTCGTCGGTAGCCAGGACACCCAGAGCGCCTACATCGCGGCCGGTCTGGTGCTGTTCCTCCTGACATTCGTGGTGAACGCGGTCGCTCGCACGGTCGCAGGCGGAAAGGTCAACGGATGAGCATCGCACTTGATAAGGGCGCAGGCGGCGGCCCGGTCAAACAACATCCGTCGGCATTCCGCGAGATCTCGCTGAGTCGTCGAATCCGCAACAACGGTGCGCGCGCCGCTTTCTTCATCTGCTTCGCGCTCGGCGTCATTCCACTGGTGTGGTTGCTGTGGACGGTGCTCTCGAATGGAGCGAGCGCCATCACCGACCCGAACTGGTGGTTCGGCGACGGCTACGCAGTCGACACCACAACCGACTACGGCGCGGGAATCGCGCCGGCGATCGTCGGTTCGATCATCCAGGCGCTCGTCGCCACGATCATCTCGGTCCCGATCGCGGTGCTCACGGCCGTTCTCCTGGTCGAGTACCCGACGTCGAAGCTGGTCAAACCGGTCAGCTTCATGGTCGACATTCTCGCGGGCGTGCCGTCGATCGTCGCGACGCTGTTCATCTTCACGGTGTTCGTGATCGGACTCTCGATGGGGCAGAGCGCCTTCATGGTCAGTCTCGCGCTCATCCTGCTGATGATCCCGATCGTCGTCCGATCGTCGGAGGAGATGCTCAAGCTCGTACCCGACGAACTGCGCGAAGCGTCGTACGCATTGGGCATCCCCAAGTGGAAGACGATCATGCGTGTCGTGATCCCGACCGCGCTGTCGGGCATGCTCAGCGGCATCTTCCTCGCCATCGCACGCATCATGGGTGAGACCGCCCCAGTCCTGATCCTCGCGGGTCCGGCGAGTTCGCTGGTCAAGACCAACCCCTTCGAGGGCGGTATGAACTCGCTGCCTCTGTTCATCAAGGACATGTGGGCGGCGAGTCAGCCGGCGTCGTCGTTCTACTACTGGGGTGCAGCGCTGACGCTGATCATCATCATCGCCATCCTCAACATCGTCGCAGCGCTGCTCGCGAAGTTCCTGGCACCCAAGTCCAGGTAAGACCGCACGCCCAGCAACAGCGTCGTACATCAACAGCACGAGAGAGTAATGCCATGGCCAAGCGCCTCGACATCAAAGACCTGAATATCTACTACAGCAAGTTCCACGCCGTGAAGGACGTGACTCTTGCAGTGCCGCCGCGCAGCATCACCGCGTTCATCGGTCCGTCGGGCTGCGGCAAGTCGACGGTGCTGCGCACGCTCAATCGCATGCACGAGGAGATCCCCGGAGCCTATGCGGTCGGCAGTGTGCTGCTCGACGGTGAGGACATCTACTCCAAAGAGGTCAACCCGACGAGTGTCCGTACGACGATCGGCATGGTGTTCCAGCGGCCGAATCCCTTCCCGACCATGTCGATCCGAGACAACGTCGTCGCAGGTCTTCGCCTGCAGGGCATTCGCAACAAGAAGCAGCTCAACGAGGTGGCCGAGCGCAGCCTTCGCGGCGCCAACCTGTGGGAAGAGGTCAAGGACCGTCTCGACAAGCCCGGTGGCGGTCTCTCGGGTGGTCAGCAGCAGCGACTGTGCATCGCGCGTGCCATCGCGGTGTCGCCGGACGTCCTGCTGATGGATGAGCCGTGCTCTGCGCTCGATCCGATCTCGACGCTGGCCATCGAGGATCTGATGGGCGAGCTCAAGAAGGACTTCACGATCGTCATCGTCACGCACAACATGCAGCAGGCTGCGCGTGTCAGCGATCAGACCGCGTTCTTCAACCTCGAGGGCGTCGGCCAGCCGGGACAGTTGGTCGAGATCGGCGACACCGAGACCATCTTCACGCACCCCACCAAGCGCGAGACCGAGGACTACATCTCCGGCCGCTTCGGCTGATCACCGGCAGGGCACAACGCACAGGCCCACAAGCAGACAAAGACCCGCGACGAGGAATCGTCGCGGGTCTTTTGCGTTGATGGGGGGCTTACATGTTGAGCAACAGAATGACCAGCAGAGCGACGAGCGACAGCGTCACGCCGACATAGACGAACAGCTGGCGTCGCCGGAGATGTGCTTCGGCTTCGTCGTCGGATTCGGCATTGAAATCAGGTTCTGCCGGATAGTGCACGCCCATGGCGCTCACCCTAGACTGCGCGCCTGGTGTGCGTGAAGTCAGGACGCCCTCCACGACGAGAAACGTCGGTGAATCACATCCGAACCGGGGTGTGATCCACCGACGTCGGTGGTGGGGGTGTGTCGGGAAGCGTCTGTGCTTTAAGAAGCGTCCTGGAACTGCTCGGGCGTCTGGCCGGTGGCCTGGAAGACGACCCGACGGCCGATGAGTACGGCGTGGTCGGCGAAGCGCTCGTAGTAGCGGCCCAGCAGGGTGACGTCGACGGCTGCGGCAACTCCGTGCTGCCAGTCCCGGTCCATCAGCACCGTGAACAGGTGGCGATGCAGATCGTCCATGGCGTCATCGTCTTCTTGCAGACGAACCGCAGCCTCGGGATCTTGCGTGTCGAGGACCTCGCGCGCGTTGGTGGCGAGCTGGACTGCCAGCCTGCCCATCTCGGCGAAGTAGCCGTTGACCTCTTCGGGCAGGGCCTTCGCGGGATGGCGTCGTCGGGCGACCTTGGCGACGTGCAGCGCCAGCGCGCCCATACGGTCGACGTCTGCGACGATCTGGAACCCGCTGACGACTCCGCGCAGGTCGCCTGCGACGGGAGCCTGGAGCGCGAGAAGCGCGAACGCCTGCTCCTCGGCGCGCGCGGACAGTTCGGACAGCTTGTCGTTCTCCGACAGCACTTCCTCGGCAATGGCGAGATCGGCCTGCAAGAGGGCCTGGGTGGCACGGTCCATTGCTGAACCGGCCAGATCGCACATTTCTCCGAGCACCGCATTCAGTGAATGCAGCTGTTCTTGATACGCGGTACGCATACCCTCAAGGGTACTGTGCGTGCCGCAGATCACGATCTTCCGCGTGGTGAACACACCGTGAACGCGCGGTGAGTAGCTCTGCTCGCGGTACGTGCGCCCGTCAGGAGCAGGTGGTGTCTCCCGCGTTGGTCACCGCGAGATCGTTGGGCAGATTGCTGGAGTTCGCCGCTGGAGGCAGTGCCTGCGCCGATAGCGTCTCGCCTGCGGCGGGAGCACTGGTGACGCTGCCGGCGAAGTCGCTGCCGAGAATGACCTCGACGCCCGACTTCACTGTCTTGTCGCTCTGGATCTTGGCGCCGGGGAACATCGCGGCGAGTGTTGCAGCAGAGTCCTGTTCACCCGGCCCGTAGCGCACGACAGTGTCTGTGCGGTTCTCCGACGCATCCGCGACGCCGCGGACGTCGAAGCCCTGGGCGGTCAGCTGGTCGGACGCGTCGGCGGCTTGCCCGGCCTTGCCCGTGCCGTTGAGCACACGCACCCCGACGTTGCTCGGGTTCTGCGCGGTGGCCGAGACCGTCGACGGCGTCTGCGACGTACTCGTGGTGGCGCCCGCAGCCGTGGTCTGCTTCTTCGACGAACTGCTCTGCTTCTTCTTCGCGGCCTGCTCGCCGGGTAGCGGGTCGTCGTCGATGATCGCGTTGAAGATGGCGTTGATGTCGTCGGTGCGCGGGATCTCGTTATTCGAGCCGTCGGTCGCCGTACCCGACGTCGGGATGGTCAGGAACGTCACGCGACCCGCCTCGATACCCTGCATCGAGTCGGCGAGTTTGAGCAGTGACTGCGTGTCGACGCCGTCGACGTAGCTGTTCTTGATGAAGGTGTTGACGATGCTGTTGAGCTTGGCCGGATTGGACAGGACGTTGCCTGAGAGCGTCGACCGCAGCAGTGACGACATGAACAACTGTTGGCGCTTGATGCGTCCGTAGTCGCCGTTGCCATCCGTCGACACCGTGCGGGCGCGAACGTAGTTGAGCGCCTTGCGACCGGTGATCGTCTGCTTGCCCGGCTTGGAGAGGATCTGGCCGAGTTCGTAGTCGTACACCGGAGTGGTGGAGCACACCTCGACGCCGCCGACAGCGCGCACGATCTTCTCGAAGCCGGAGAAGTCCATCCCGATGAAGTGGTTGATGTTCAGACCACTCATCTCGGTGATGACCTTGACCAGGCACTTCGGTCCGCCGTCGGCGTAGACGCTGTTCAGTTTCACCTGGCTGGCCGCGGGTAGGTCGCCGGTATAGGTTCCGGCGTCGTTGTCCCAATCCTGACATTCGGGTCGGTCGACCTGCAGATCCCGCGGGAACGAGACCGCAACCACGCGGCTGCGGTTGGCGGGGATGTTGACCAGGATCACCGTGTCAGAACGTGCGCCCTCGGCGTCGGCCGTGGTGCCCGCGCCAACCTTGCCGTTCTTGCCGCTGCGTGTGTCGGTGCCGACGATCAGGTAGTTCTCGTCGCCGTACTGGGCGTCCTTGTTGCGAATGTTCGTGTCGTCGGGGTCGACGGCGGCGATGGTCCGCCAATCGCTGTTCTTCGACTTCATGTACCCCCACACGAAGCCGGTCCCGACGAGCGCCATGACGCACGCGATGGCGACCATGATGCGGCCGGTGAACGCGACGTTCTGGCGTGTCGTGCGGTCGTGACGTCGACGCCCCACACGTTGCGGGCGTGAACGCAGCGCGATCGTCTCGGTGAGGTCGGGAGTGGGCTCGAGCGGTGGGGACGCCGGCTCGCGCTCCGGTTCAGGAGCAGCGGGGGTCTGCTCGGGCGTGTCGGGTGCGGCGGCATCTCCGGACGTGGCGGAATTTCCGGATGCGGCGGGCTCGAGGTGTGACCCCTGTGCCCGTGATTCCTCGACGACCCGCTCCGTCGTCGCCCTGTCACTGAGGTCGACGACCGGTTCTGGGGTGGCACCGACGATCGGGATCTTGCGCGTGACCTCGTTGGCCCCTGGCGTGTCGGAGGGGCGATTCGACGGCTTGTCCGTGGCGGCGCGGTCTGTCCCACGCCGAGCTCGACGCAGTCCGGAACGGTAGCCGCCGACTCGTGGGATGGCCTCGGTCGGCGATGAATCACCTCGTGGCTGCGTGCCGGCGCCGGTCGATTCGTCAGAAGCAGACGGCTTGTCGGACGCAGATGGCTTGTTGGATGCAGTCGGCTTGCTAGATGCAGGCGGCTTGTCAGAATCGGTCGCTTTGTCGGCGGGAGCCGCGGTGCCGGACGGGGAATCGGAGCGTGCGCCGGGATCGGCGTTCATCTGCTCCATCAGCTCGCGGACGGTCATGCGACTACGGCCGCGGACGTACCGATCGGCGGAGCGCGGCTCACGAAGCCTGCCGTCATTGGGGTTCGCTGGTCGTGAGGTGCGTGAAGCGCGTGGAGTCGATGAGGACGTCGAATCGTCCCGGTCGCCCGGCTCGTCGCCGTGCGGCTTGGGTGTCCAACGACTCACGTCACATATCCTCGTACCCCGTGGTGACGCTGCCGCCCCGTCGGGGCTGAACGCTGCGGCAAGCAGGAAGAACTCAGATCCCGCCTGCGGGACCTTCGGACATAGTACTGATAGGTCCTGAGAAGCGCCTCAGCCGCCGGAGTGCATCACTTCCGCGCCTGCGGGGACGACATCCTCGTAGGGATCGTCGAGCCAGCCGTCGGGGAGCGCGACCTTGGCGGGCGACCCCTGCCGCCCACGCGGACCGTGCCCGTCCTCGGGGAACGGTGTGTCGGCGGGAAGTGACCCGACGAGGTCGCGGAGTTCGTCGAGCGTCGACACCAGCGACATGCGCGAACGAATCTCCGAACCGGCCGGGAATCCGCGCAGATACCAGGCAACGTGTTTGCGCATCTCGCGCATGCCCTTGTCCTCGCCGTGGTGATCGGCGAGCAACTCGCCGTGCCTGACGATGATCTGTGCGACCTCGCCGAGGTTCGGTGCGGCGGGTGCGGGCAGCCCGTTGAGTTCGGCGGCGAGTTCGGCGAACAGCCACGGCCTACCGAGGCAGCCGCGTCCGACCACGACGCCGTCGCATCCGGTCTGCGCCATCATCGCGACCGCGTCTTTGGGTTCGAAGATGTCGCCGTTACCGAGCACAGGTACGTCGGTCACGTGCTCCTTGAGCCGGGCGATCTCGGCCCAGTCGGCCTCGCCGGAGTACCGCTGTGAAGCCGTACGGGCATGGAGCGCAACAGCTTTCGCGCCCTCGCCCGCGGCGATGCGTCCGGCGTCGAGGTGCGTGTGATGCTCGTCGTCGATTCCGATGCGGAACTTGACGGTGACGGGGATGTCGGTGCCCTCGGTCGCCTTGACCGCGGCTGCGACGATTCGTTGGAACAGGGTGCGCTTGTACGGGATCGCCGAGCCGCCGCCCTTGCGGGTCACCTTCGGGACAGGGCAGCCGAAGTTCATGTCGATGTGGTCGGCGAGATTCTCGTCGACGATCATCTTGGCTGCCTCGTAGGTGTAGCGCGGATCCACCGTGTAGAGCTGCATCGACCGCGGATTCTCGTCCGGGCCGAACGTGGTCATGTGCATCGTGACCGGATGCCGCTCGACGAGCGCGCGGGCGGTGACCATCTCACAGACGTACAGACCCGACACCGTGCCGGTGCGGGCCAATTCGAGTTCGCGACACAGCGTGCGGAACGCCACGTTGGTGACGCCCGCCATGGGTGCGAGCACCACGGGACTGGCGAGCTCGATCGTGCCGATTCGCAAGCGGGTGTCGCGCAGCGGGGTTGCTTGGAGCGGGGTGGCGTGCGCAGCCGACAGCGCACCGGCGCCCTCGTGGATCGTGGAGGGCGCCGGCGCTGCTGGGGTTCGGATCGTCGTCGTCAAGCCAATGGTTGCGTCAGGACGCCTGACGCTCGCGCTTCTTGGCTTCGCGGGCGAGTGCGCGGTCGCGCATCTCCTCGAACTTGATGGTGTCCTTCTCGAGCTGCTCGAGGAAGGCTGCGAGCTCCTCGCGGGTCTGGTCGCCCTCGGCGGAGAAGTCGTCGCGATCGAAGACGTTCCACTTGCGCAGGACGGGCTGGATGACCTCTTCGAGGTGCTGACGCAGGTCGTAGATGCCGTGCTTGGCCATCAACACGCCGTGGCGGCGGAAGTTGGGCATTCCGGCGCCGGGCATCTGGAAGTTGGTGACGATGTCGGTCACGGCACGCAGCGTCTGGTCGGGAGCGATGTCCATACCGGCGCCGCAGATGTTGCGGTAGAAGATCATGTGCAGGTTCTCGTCGGCCGCGATGCGCTGAAGCATCTTGTCGGCGATCGGATCGTTGCACGCCTTGCCGGTGTTGCGGTGGCTGACGCGCGTCGCGAGCTCCTGGAACGTCACGTAGGCGACGGAGTGCAGCAGGCCCATTTCGCCGCCCTTCTCCATCATCTCCTCGACGCGGTCGCCTGCAGCGGACTCGGGCGAGTAACCGTTGGTCATGTGGACCATGCGGTCGGCCTCGAGCTGGGCAGGGTCGACGCCGCGCGTCACCGTGAGGTAATCGCGCATGACGATCGAGTGCCGGTTTTCCTCGGCGGTCCAACGACCGACCCAGAAGCCCCATGCCGAATCCATCGAGAAGTTGTCGGCGATCACCCGGTGATAGGAGGGCAGGTTGTCCTCGGTCAGCAGGTTCGTGATCATCGCGGCCTTCGCAACCTCATCGAGCTGCGACTGCTCAGGGTCGTAGTCGACGCCGCCGAGCGCGGCGAAGTTACGACCCTCGTCCCACGGGACGTAGTCGTGCGGGTTCCAGTTCTTCGCGATCTTCAGGTGCCGGTTGACGTTGTCCTCGGCAACCGGTGCCAGCTCGCGGAGCAGATCAAGCTGAGTGAGCTCACGTGCCATTGTTCGTTCCTCCGAACGGTCCACATCGAAACAGGTCGGACTGTCGTAGTCTCCGACTGTCGTCTCTGGTTGTCATGCCTGGCTCGGTGACCGACATGTATCCAAGTCAGTCAGTAAGGCTACGGCACCGAGCAGGCGTTACCCAAGTACGCACTTACGGTGTCGAAACTTGGCTCGCAAGCGTTACCCCCGAAACGCTCGGCCGAACGTCGACGCCCACGTGGCGGCGTCGTCGTCAAGAGTACCGAGTTCGCGCGCCTTGTCACACCACAGCATCGCGGCGCTGCCGAACTCCATGGGGTTGTAGATGTCCTCCTCGCACCGCCACAGGCCGTCACCCGCGTACGTGATGATCGAAATGTTGGTGGCGGTGATCACGCTTCCGTCGCCGGGATCGCACATCGGATTGTCGACCTCGAAGATCACCCGACCGGTGGGGGCGTCGAACACCTTCCACAGGTTGGGGAAGGCGACCATGTGGTTGCCGGGGAAGCGCGTCATCGTCTTCACGATCCACGGGCGGATCTCGTCCCTGCCGTGCATGGTGCCGAGTGCGTGCTCGATGTAGTCGGCGTCGGGAGTGAAGAGGTCGGCGAATCGGGCCCATGCCGCGGGCGCCTCGGACGGCTGTGCTCGGGCCTCCGCGGCGATGCCCGCGACGGTGGCCTCGAAGACGTCGAACGCCTCCGACAACTCGTCGAGATCGAATGGGGTCGGCGAGAATCGGGCATCCGCGGCAGACGCGGCGTTTTCGGTGCGCATCGGGCTGATCGTAGGGAACTACGGCGGGTGCGCGAAGCGTTATGGAAAAGGAGCGCGACGACGCATCGACGTGGTTCGATTTCATCATCGGCCCGACGACGAAGACGGGCGTGCGCGCGACGGCGCGGGCGAGCAGGATGCGGAGGATTTGCGATGGAGCGGCTGAGCGGTTTGGATGCCTCGTTCCTGTACATGGAGACGCGGTCACAGTTGATGCAGATCATCGGCCTGATCGAAATCGATCCGTCGACGATTCCCGGTGGGTATTCGTTCAGCGGTATCCGTGATCAGATGCGACAGCTCGTCCGTGCTACCCCGAAGTTCCGACGCAAGCTCGACAACTCGCTGATCAACATCGACCACCCCGCCTGGGTGGAGGACGACCATTTCGACATCGACCGGCATGTGCACCGTGTCGCGGTTCCGGCGCCGGGCGGGATCGGCGAGGTCACCGAACTCTGTGGGCATCTGGCCGGGCAGACCCTCGACCGGGCGAAGCCGCTGTGGGAACTGTGGGTCATCGAGGGACTGTCCAACGGGCGGATCATGATCATGCTGCGGATGCACCACGCCGCGGTCGACGGCGTCGGCAGCGCCGAGGTGCTGTCGCAGCTCTTCTCGCTGTCGCCCGAGCAGCCCGACCTCGACGCCGATCTGCTGCATCAGACAGCGGGCGGGTCGTCGCATGCGCTGCTCGCCGCGACGGGAGCGGTGCACTACCTGATCCGACGTCCGATCGCGATGGCTCGATTGCTCCCGGAGACGGTCTCGGTTCCGGTCGCGTGGTTGCGTCGGGCGCGCTCGCACGAGGCGATGCCCGCGCCGTTCGGGGCGCCGCGCACCCGATTCAACGGGCCGATCACCCCGCACCGCTCGATCGCACTGACCCAGCTCTCACTCGCCGACATCAAGCGCGTCAAGAATCGGTTCGGCGTCAAGGTGAACGACGTCGTGCTGGCGATCACCGGCGGGGCGCTGCGCGAGTATCTGCTGGCGCACAACGAGCTGCCGGACAGACCACTCGTCGCGATGGTGCCGGTATCTGTCCACGGCGCCGACGACAGCGGCTTGATGGTGCAGGGCACCAACAAGGTGTCGGGGATGTTCACGCAGTTGGCCTCCGACGTCGCAGATCCCGTCGAACGGATCGAGCGCGCTGCAGAACTCTCGCGGAAAGCAAAGGCACACCACGCCGACATCGACGCGAACATCCTGCGTGCGTGGGCACAGTTCGCGCCAGGAACAACGATGTCGACGTTGATGAAGTTCTACGGCGACCGGAAACTGGCACTCAAGCATCCGCCGATCTTCAACGTGACGGTGTCGAACGTCGCGGGCGCCGACATTCCCGTCTACTTCTGCGGCGCGCGTGTCACCGCGGTCTACCCGCTCGGGCCGATCTTCCACGGGCTCGGCCTCAACATCACGGTGTTCTCGGCCGACGGCGAGCTCAACGTCGGCATCCTCGGGTGTACCGATCAGATCCCCGACGTCGACTTCCTCGCCCACGCCTTCGACGAGCAGCTCAAGACGCTTCTCGAGGTGTGTGGCGACTGAGGTCTTGCGGTGATGGGGTCATCCGGTCACTAAGCTTTGCCCTGTGTCCATCTATCGCCACGGATTTGCCCGAGTAGCGGGCGCGGTCCCGGTCGTCCGTATCGCCGACCCGGTGGCCAACGCGCAGGCCACCGTCGAATTGATGCGGCAGGCGGCCACCGAGGGTGCTGCGCTCGTCGTGTTCCCCGAGATGGGACTCACCGGATACAGCATCGACGATCTTGTCCAACAGGACGCGGTTATCGACGCCGCGCTCGACGCCCTCGCCACCGTCGTCGCCGCGAGTGAGGGTTTGCGCCCGTTGGTGGCGGTCGGCCTGCCGCTCGTCGTCGACGCCGGGCTGTACAACTGCGCCGTCCTGCTGCGTGATGGTCGGATTCTCGGCGTCGTACCGAAGGCGTTCCTGCCGAATTACCGCGAGTTCTACGACAAGCGCTATTTCAGCGCGGCCCGCGACGCACTCGCCGACACGGTGACGCTGCTCGGACAGACGGTTCCGTTCGGCACCGACCTGATCTTCGACGCCGTCGACCTGCCGGGTTTCGCGCTGCATCTCGAGGTCTGCGAGGACGCGTGGGTGCCGATCCCGCCGAGCACCTGGGCCGCCCTGGGAGGTGCGACGGTTCTCGCGAACCTGTCGGGTTCGCCGGTCACGATCGGCAAGGAGTCGTATCGGAAGTCGTTGTGCACCAGTCTTTCCGCCCGGTGCATCGCGGCCTACGTCTACGTTGCCGCCGGATATGGCGAATCCACAACCGATCTCGCGTGGGACGGTGACGCCCTGATCGCCGAGAACGGTGGACTACTCACTCGCAGTACGGGGTTCGCGACGGCCGAGCAACTCGTCGTCGCCGACGTCGACCTGGACCGACTGCGCCAGGAACGCATCCGGATGGGCAGCTTCCACGATCAGGTCGGTGATCTCGAGGATCGTCTGACGTCGTTGCGCCACATCGACTTCGAGTTCGGTGACCTCGACCTCGCCGACGACGATCTGCGACGCTCGGTCGCACGATTCCCATTCGTTCCCGCCGACGCCGGTGATCGTGACGAACGGTGCCGCGAGGTGCGCGACATCCAGGTTCAGGGCCTGGCTGCACGTCTGCGCGCCACCGGCATCGACAAGATCGTCATCGGGGTGTCCGGTGGTCTCGATTCGACGCTCGCACTGCTCGTCGCCGTCGACACCTTCGACCGACTCGGCCTGCCGCGCACCAACATCCTCGCGTACACGATGCCGGGATTCGCCACCGGCGGCGCGACGCTGCGGCGCGCACATGTGCTGATGGATTCTCTCGGCGTCACCGGCACCGAACTCGACATCCGGCCGTCGTGTGAGCAGATGCTCGCCGACATCGGGCATCCATATGCCAAGGGCGAGAAGGTCTTCGACGTCACCTTCGAGAACGTGCAGGCAGGCGAGCGGACCTCGCACCTGTTCCGGTTGGCGAACTTCCACGGCGGAATCGTGCTCGGGACAGGTGATCTGTCCGAGCTCGCTCTGGGTTGGTGTACCTACGGTGTCGGCGATCAGATGTCGCACTACAACGTCAACACCTCGGTCCCGAAGACGTTGATCCAGTACCTGATTCGCTGGATGATCTCGACCGGACAGTACTCGCAGGAGACCACCGACACGCTCGCAGAGATCCTCGACGATGTGATCTCGCCCGAACTCGTCCCGCCGGGCGACGACGGCGCGATCCAGAGCACCGAGGACACCGTCGGCCCCTACGAACTCCACGATTTCTTCCTGTACTACCTGACGCGCTTCGGGTATCGCCCCGACAAGATCGCCTACCTGGCCGGCCAGGCGTGGGGTGACCGGGAACGCGGCGCGTGGTCGGAGTTGATCGCGCCGGAGCGTCGAAACCAGTACGACGCCGCGACGATCGAGCACTGGCTCTCGACGTTCCTGAAGCGATTCATGAGCAACCAGTTCAAGCGCACCGCGATGCCCAACGGGCCGAAAATCGGTTCGGGCGGGTCACTCTCGCCGCGTGGCGACTGGCGCTCGCCGTCGGACGCCTCCGCCCGCACCTGGCTGGACCAACTCAAGGGTCGCTGATGTCGAGGCCCCTCTAGAGCCCCAGGTCCTTGGCGATGATCGTCTTCATCACCTCGTTGGTGCCGCCGTAGATGCGGGAGACGCGGGTGTCGGCGTACAGGCGCGCGATGGGGTACTCGGTGATGTAGCCGTATCCGCCGTGCAATTGCAGGCATTTGTCGATGACGCGGCCGGCGGTCTCGGTGGCGAAGAGCTTGGCGCGCGCGGCGTCGGCCACCGAGAGTTCGCCCCGGTTGTGCAGGATCAGCGCCTGGTCGACGAACTGCTGCACCGCCGCGACGTCGGCTGAGCACTCGGCCAGTACGAACTTGGTGTTCTGGAACGATGCGACGGGCCTGCCGAACACGTCGCGCTCTCGGGTGTAGGCGAGGGCGTGCTGCAGAGCAGCGTTCGCGGTTGCCGACGCTCCGATCGCGATGCTCAGGCGCTCCTGCGCCAGGTTGTGTGTGAGGTAGGAGAACCCCTTACCCTCCTCGCCGAGCCGATCCTCGACGGGTACGCGCACCGACGAGAAGGAGAGTTCTGCGGTATCCGATGCCTTGAGGCCGATCTTCTCCAGCTTCCGTCCGACCGCGAAGCCCTCGGACGTGGTGTCCACCACCAGAATCGAGAGTCCGGCACGACGATTGTCGGGATCGAACGGTGCGGTGCGGCAGACCACCAGAATGCGGTCGGCCAGCGCGCCACCGGTGATGAACGTCTTTGCGCCGTCGAGGATGTAGTGGCTGCCGTCCTCGGAGAGCTTGGCCGTCGTCGAGATGTTCGCGAGGTCGGAGCCGGTGCCCGGTTCGGTCATGGCGATCGCGAACATGATGTCGCCCGAGGCGAATCCGGGTAGCCACCGCTGCTTCTGCTCGTCGGTCGCGTACTCCATCAGGTACGGCAGGATCAGGTTGGTGTGCACCGACTCGCTGCCGAAGGTCACGCCTGCAAGCGAGGTTTCCTCCGACACGACAAGCGAATACGTGAAATCGTGCACGCCTCCGCCGCCGTACTCCTCGGGCACCTCGATGCCGAGCACACCCAACTCGCCGAGCTTGCGGTAGAAGTCACGCGGAGGGTGTCCCTGCTTCTCCCACTCGTGGTGGACCGGCACGACCTCCTTGGCGATGAAGTCGCGGATCGTCTTGCGAAAGGCCTCGTGGTCTTCGGTGAATACGGTGCGCTGCATGGTCTCCAGCATGCACCCGTGGCATACCCGGAAGGAACGGCCGGATCGGCTAACACACCGATAGGGCGAGTCAATGTGTAGAGACGTCAGGGGGACTGGGCGAATCAGGATAGGTCGCGGCTATGGGTCCGTGAACGCGAATCTACTTGTGGTCACCGGGTGAGAAGTGGTCGGCTCGAATGCATGACAGATGCAGTGATCGTCGACGCGGTGCGCACCCCTATCGGACGCCGAAATGGCGCGTTGGCCGGCATCCATCCCGCTGACCTCTCGGCGCACGTGCTCGAAGCACTCGTCGAACGTACCGGGATCGACCCCGCGATCATCGACGACGTCATGTGGGGTTGCGTGAGCCAACATTCCGAGCAGGCGGGAAACATCGCACGTACGGCGGTGCTGGCCGCGGGGTGGCCGACAACGGTCCCGGGAACCACGGTCACACGGGCGTGCGGGTCCAGTCAGCAGGCGCTGGCGATGGCCGCGGCCGCAGTGATCTCCGGACAACTCGACGTCGTCGTGGCGGGCGGAGTCGAGTCCATGAGTCGCGTGCCGATGGGTACGGCGGCGCCCAACGGGGAGAGCCAGCCGGCAACCGTCCTCGACCGCTTCGGCGTCGACCGTTTCAGTCAGGGCATCGGGGCAGAAGAGGTCGCACGACGGTGGGGACTGAGCCGCACTCAACTCGACGAGTACGCGCTTCGATCACACGAACTCGCAGCCGCAGCAACCGATTCGGGTGCATTCGACGCCCAGCTCGCTACGTTGCCCGGTGTGCTCGAGGGTGACGAGGGAATTCGACGCGGCGGTTCACTGGAGTCACTCGGCGCACTCCGGACGGTCTTCGACGAGAACGGCGTCATTCACGCGGGCAACGCATCACAGATCTCCGACGGCGCGGGCGCACTGCTGGTGATGTCGAGCGAGACCGCTGCGGCCCACGGTCTGGTGCCGCTGGTGCGGATTCACACCACCGTCGTCGCAGCCGACGATCCGGTCATCATGCTCACGGGGCCGATCCCCGCGACGGCCAAAGCGCTTGAGCGGTCGGGACTTTCGATCGACGAGATCGGCGCGTTCGAGGTCAACGAGGCTTTCGCGCCGGTGCCGCTGGCCTGGCAGATCGACACGGGCGCGGCGGAGAAGGCACTCAACCCGCTCGGCGGGGCGATCGCCGTCGGCCATCCACTCGGGGGTTCCGGTGCCATCCTTGCCACGCGCCTCGCGCATCACATGCGGGACAACGGTATTCGCTACGGACTGCAGACGATGTGCGAAGCCGGTGGCATGGCCAACGCCACCATCTACGAGCTCATCAGCCCCGAACTCATCAGCTCCGGGCGCTGACGACGTCGACGAAAGCCTGTGCGGCGACCGACAACGCCGTCGGGTCGTACATGAGCGCGAAGTTGCGGACGAATCGCGGTCGAACCGGCCGCACGGTGGTGCGATCGGCAACCGATTGCGCGACACGGCGTTCGAGCAACGTCGCGCCGATTCCTGCCAGCACCATGGGTAGTCGCTCTTCGCGGTCTTCGGCGAGCACCGCGATCGGTGGCCGCACGCCCGCTTCGCGCATGGCGCTCTCGATCTCGTCGGCGACTGTCCCGCCGCGCGGAACGAACACCATCGGGATGTGGGGGAGGTCGGCGATGTCGATCGGACCGTCGGGCAGGACGGTGCCCGACGGACAGACGAGCCAGAACTCCTGCTCGCCGAGCACGATCACCTCGAGAGCGTCGTCGACCGCCGTCTCGACGGGGTGGAGATGCGTGACGACGAAGTCGCAGCGTCCCTCCTCGATCACTGCTGCTGCGAGTGATTCGTCGTCGAGCTCACCCACCCGAATGGTGGCGGTGGGGTGCGCGTCGACGAATGCCGCGACCACCTCGGCGATCGTGGCACCGTCGGCGAACGGTGAGGCGAGTATCTCCACCCGTCCGGTGATCTGATCACTGCCGACGGCAAGCGCGTCGTCGACCGACTCGACGTCGCGCACGATCTGTCGCGCCGAGCCGACGAGTGCACGTCCGGCAGCGCTCGGCACCATCCCGCGGCCGATCCGGTGAAACAACTGCACCCCGAGCTCACGTTCGAGTGCGCGCAGCGCCTGGGACACCGTCGGTTGTGTCACGCCGAGCGACACCGACGCCCCGCCGATGCCGCCGTGCTCGACCACGGCGAGGAAGTACTCGATCTGGCGCAGTTCCACGGGTTACTCGAAGACCGAGTCGTCGACTCGTGTTGGGGCGCCGCATGTCTGGCGTGCAACGGCGACGAAGGCCGCTGCGGCGGGCGACGGTTGGCCCGAGCGCATGATCAGACCGAAGTCTCGTCGTAGCGGAGGGTCCAGGCTGTAGGTCGTGGCGTCCGGGATCTGCTCGGCGACCGACTCCCGCGGTGCAATGGTCGCGCCGACGGCGCGGGTGACCAACTCGCGGATGGTCGGCGGGTGCGAGCAGTCGACCATCACGTTGCGCGCGCCGTCGGAGATGATGTCGGCGAGAAGACCCCCGGTCGACGGATCGGAGAGGTCGAGCAGCAGTGGCAGCGACCGGACGGACTCGCGTGCGACAACACCCTCGTCGGCGTCGACGCTCAGCGATGGCGATGCGGCAAGGACGAGTTCCTGTGTGCCCAGCGGAGTGAATACGAAGGTGGAATGGTCGGCGGTGGAATCGATCAGTCCGATCTCGGCTCGCCCGCTGCGTAGCGACGCGAGGATGCCCGCGGGACCGTCGGCGGCGAGGATTCGCACGATCACCTTGTCGAAGCGGGCACGGAAATCACGCACGATCGCGACGAGGGGTGCGACGGCGAACGCGGATTCGGTGACGATATCCACTGTCCCGGAACGTAATTCGCGGACGGCGCCGACTCGTAGACGTGCTCGCTCGACATCGGCGAGGACGCGCCGCGCGATCACCTCGACGCGTGCGCCCGCCTCGGTGAGTTCGAGTCGACGCCCCGTGCGGTCGAACAGCGTGACGCCGAGCTTGCGTTCGAGCGTACGAATCGCCTGCGACAGCGACGGCTGGGAGATGTAGAGCGCCTGCGCAGCCTTGGTGATACCGCCGTGATCGATGACCGCGACGAAATAGGTGGCAAGGTGCAGGTCCACCTCTCGATCGTAGGCGAGGGGGTACCTCGATCAGTGGCCGGTCCACTTCGGTGCGCGCTTCTCGGCAAAGGCGCGGGCGCCTTCCTGCGCGTCGTCGGAGACGAAGACGGGATCGAGGATGCCGCGCTGCGCCGCGAACAGATCGGGGTCGGTGTAGCGGATCGCCATGCTGACGACCTGCTTGGTGGCACGCACCGCCAGAGGGCCGTTCGCGGCGATCCGCGCGGCGAGTTCACGCGCGCCGTCGAGTGCCCCACCCGACGGCGTCAGGGTGTTCACCAGACCGAACTCGTGGGCGCGGGCGGCGGTGATCGGATCGCCGGTGAGTGCGATCTCCATGGCGAGTTGATAGGGCAGGATCTTGGGGAGTCGTAGCAGACCGCCCGCTGCGGCCGCGAGTCCGCGCTTGACCTCCGGCAGACCGAACTTCGCGTCGTCGGCGGCGACGATCAGGTCGGCCGAGAGCGCCAGTTCGCACCCGCCCGCCAGCGCCCAACCCTCGACGGCCGCGATGAGTGGTTTGCTCGGGGGAGCGGAGGCGATACCGCCGAAGCCACGACCCTCGACGCTGGGCAGCTCACCACGGGTAAACGCTTTGAGATCCATACCGGCACAGAAGGTTCCACCCGCCCCGGTGAGGATGCCGATCGTGATGTCGTCGCGACGTTCGAACTCGTCCATCGCTGCGGCGAGTTGCTGCGCGACCTCCTGATTGACGGCGTTGCGCGCCTCCGGGCGGTCGATGGTGAAAACGGCTACGCCGTCGGCGAATTCGGTGCGTACCGGGGTCATCGCAGAGTTCCTCTCGTGGTTGCGGATTCGATCGTCGCGGATTCGATGCTGTGATCGGCGGGTCGGGTGTCGGTGACCGTCCAGCGCACCGGCTCGTGGCCCGTCGACGAGATGATGCCGCGCGCTTCCAGTACCAAAAGGTGCGCGTTGGTCTCTCGCAATGCCACGCGGGACAGGGGAATCGACAGGTCGGAGAACGGGAGAGACCACGTGACAGCGCGGGTGACGTCCCACGCTGTGGCGCCCGGCTGGTTCCAGATCGCCTCGGCGATCTCGGTGAGTCGCTCCTCGTGGTGCGACAGGAGATCGGTCACCCGATCGGCGAGCCCGCGGAACCGGTACTCGTGACTGGGCATGGCCTCGAGGTCGCCGATGTGCTCGGTGCGCGCGAGCGACGTCAGGTAGTCGGCCAGCGGGCTCGGCGTCTGGAACGGATTGGTCGAGACATTCGGGCTGATCCGGGGGAGCAGATGATCGCCGGTGAAGATGACGCCCGCGTCGTCGTCGGCGAAGCACAGGTGTCCCGCCGTATGGCCGGGGGTCCACACCGCACGCAGATTCCACCCGGGAACGTTCAGCGGAACGTCGTCGTCGAGTTCGACGTCCATCGTGCGACCTCCCGGGAGCCGGACGAATTCGAGGAGGCCGGTGTCGGCGACGTCGGTCGGAGCGCCCAGGACACGCAGGTCCTCCTGAGCGGCTACGAACTCGCCCGCGAGTTCTTCCTCGCTGTGAAACCGCAGGTGACGGGCATCGGCGTTGTGCATCGCGAGTTGCGGGTCGGTGGGCTCCAGCAGGCGCGGGACGAGTCCGAAGTGGTCGGGGTGCAGATGGGTGACGAAGACGTGCGAGACGTCGGCGAGGTCGTGTCCGGTGGAATGGATTCCGTCGACGAGCATCTTCCAGCCCGTGTCGGTGTTCCAGCCGGTGTCGATGAGCGCGAGCCGACCGTCTGCCGTCGCCAATGCGTAGACGAGGATGTAGCGCAGCGGGTTCTCGGGAATGAGAACCGGAATCGACCAGAGGCCCGGCCGGACCTCTTCGACGGGCGGCATCTCCTTACGCACCCAGGCCTCGCGCTGGCGATGGCCGGTGACCACGATCGACGTACTCATCATCTGATCCGACCACGGCGCAACCGAGCGCCACAAACACCCGTCGACTCACAGCCCGTGAGGAAACCCCTATGTGGCTAAATGCCGAAAATCCACCTCATCTGTTGCACGCCACCTTCGGCACTGCCGAAGGTAAATCGACACAGATGAGGTGAACTTTTCTGGTCCTACTCGCCCGCGGGGCTCGGCGGCGCAACCGTCGCCTGGTCCCAGACGGCGAGCAGTTCGTCCATCACGTCGGTCGACATCCCGAACAGGCTCAGATGGCTCTCGCCGTGCAGGCTGAACAGCTTGGCGTCGGGCAGGAGCGAGACCACGTGCTCGCCGTGCGCGTAGGGGACGATGTGGTCGCGGTCCCCGTGCCACCAGCGCACCGGGGTGGAGACGTCGCTGACCGAGAAGCCCCAGTCGCGGGAGAACACCCGGACGTCGTTGAACGGTGCCTCCATGCGATGCGACCCGCCGCTGAGGAGGTCGTCGAGGAACATCGCGCGGAACTCCGGGCGGCTGAGCAACTCGCGGTCGGCGGCGGGGGAGAGCCTGCCGTAGAGCAGGATCGCGGGTTCGGCGATCGGCCGTACGAAGCGCAGTGCGGTGCTGATCACCTGCCCGACGGGTGCCCCGAGGACGGGTAGGACGGGTGCGGCGCGGCGTGCCAACGCGACCGCGCCACCGCCGATCGCCTCCGGTCCCACGGTCGGGGCCACGCCGCCGACGATTCCGGCGACGTGGACGCGTGGACCGAACTCGTGCGCGACGGCCAGCGCGTACGGGCCGCCGCCGGAGACGCCGATGACACCGAAATCGTCGATGCCGAGCGCGTCGAGGACGTCGGTGAGGTCGGCGCAGAAGTCCCGCACGGAGTCGTAGGGGTGGGCCGTCGACGATCCGACACCCGGCCTGTCGATACCGATGAGCCGCACTCCGCGGGCAGCGGCGTACTCGCGGGCTTCGAGCGGGATCTGTCGACGAGCACCCGGCGTGCCGTGGAACCACAGGATCGGGCGTCCGGACGCCGAACCGAACTCGGCGAACCCCATTCGTCGTTTCGTGCGGTCAGTTGCGTGCGTTCCGACAGCTACGGAGCCCTCGATCTTCGGGCGATCGACGTCGATCATGTGACAAGGGTCTCACGTTGCCACCTAGCCGACGAACGGCACCTGTTCAGCACGAACATTCGTTGACGCGCCGAATTCAGCGAACCCGCAGCGTGGGCGCGTACCGTTGACCGGGTGAGTGCAGACGTTTCCCCGACAACCGAGGCTTCGACGCCGTCGTCGATTCAGCGGATCGTGCGCGGCGTTCGTCACGTTGCGACGCCCTACCCGGTACGCGACCTTCCCGCCGGGCGGCATGTCGAATTGCCCGGCCGCGGAACGACTTACGTCACCGATTCCGGGCCGAAAGACGCGCCGGCGGTGTTCCTGCTGCACTCGGTGCTCACCACCGGCCTTCTCTGTTGGTATCCGTCGATTCCGCAGCTCAACGGTCGGTATCGGGTCATCACACTTGATCAGCGGTGGCACGGCCGAGGCATTCAGGCCGAGGGTTTCGATCTGCGCGACTGCGCCGACGACGTCGTCGCGCTCGCCGACGTTCTCGGCATCGACCGGTTCACCGCTGCGGGCTTCTCGATGGGCGGCGGCATCGCACAGCTCGTCTGGCGTCGACACCCGCGCAGGGTGTCAGGACTCGTGCTGTGCTCGACCGGGCCGTTCTTCAGCGAACGCGATCCGCACCGGCGCGACCGCGACGCCCGTATCGGACGAATCCTGCGCCCGATCTACGAGTCGCTGCCCCGCCCGTCCGACGCCAGCCTCGACCGCCCGGCGAAACACACGAGCATCTGGGCCACCAAGCAGTTCCTCTCGACGCCGCTCTCGCACGCGGGCGATTTCGGCGAGGGTCTTGGCAACTTCGACTCCAGCTCGTGGCTGCGCGACATCGACGTGCCCACCTCTGTCGTCGTGTCGACGAGGGATCACACCGTCGAACCCGAGCGTCAGCAACTTCTCGTCGACGGCATCCCCGGTGCACGCCGATTCGACGTCGACGGCGGCCACGCCTGCTGCGTGATCGGCGTCGAGAACTTCCTGCCGCCTTTCGTCGCGGCGGTCGACGCCGTCGCGCTCGAATCCCCGGTGCTCGTAAGCGGCAACTGACGCCATCCGACGTTCCATCTGAGGCCGAATCTCCTACAAGGAGCGCAGATTTGAAATCTTGTGCAAGTCTGTGCCAGATTTCTCGCCAGGAGCGTCACCGGTCCTGACCAGCAGTTACAGTGATCGCATTTCTCGCGCGCGTGCAGTCCGCGAGTCTGAAGGAGATCACGATGACCACGCCTACTCCGCCGCCCGACTGGTATCCCGACCCGGAGAGTCCGCGTAGCGGTCGCTACCGATGGTGGGACGGCCACAAATGGACAACGGATACGCACACTCCCTCAGAGCCGCCGGGGACTGCTGAAGCGCCGGGGATTGATCCGACTTCCAGCGTCGCGCCCCCGCCGGTGGCGACCAAGGAGAAAAATTCTCGGAAGATCTGGTACCTGATAGGGGCGCTGTGTGCAGTTGCGCTGGTAGTCGTGGTCGCCGTCGCCGTATCGGTAGCCGCATCTGACAAAGGGGCGAACAAGACCAACCGTGCATCCTCTGGCGCTGCTCAGTCGACAACAGTCGACCCCGCCGAGCAGTCCAGGGAGGCCGCAGCAGCCCAGTCGGCTCAGCGTGAAATGGAGCAGCAACGGGCCGCAGATCTCGACAAGTCGACCTACCAAGCTACTGATTCGCGTGGTTGGCAACTCGTCGCCAAGAACCCGGACTCCCACGTGGGCGAAAAATACGTGATCTATGGCCACGTCACTCAGGCTGACGCGGCGATGGGGTCTTCGACGATCCGCGCAGATACGGATGGCGCGCAAGTCGACTATTACGAGATGAATATCAACACAATCGCCAAAGCCGGCGCAGCAACCTTTGTCGACATCGTAGAGGACGACCTCGTCACCATGTGGATAGTAGTCAAAGGCTCGAAGACATATGACACCACAGTAGGTGGGAGCGTGACTGCTCCAGAGGTTGAAGTGAACATCATCGAGACCACTGGAAGCTCGAAATAGGTGCGAGCGCAACGAACCTTCGCTGTCTGAGATCTGAGTTCCGTTGAAATTCGGGACGTGAGCCATTGCCGCCCGTAGCGTTGAGTGCGCCCGGAAATCCAACTGGGCGCGGAACCCCAAGTAGGAGTGCATATGTCGCCCGTCATCGTCGTCGCAACGCTATCGCCGAAGCCCGGACAGGAGGCAGCGGTGCGCGAGGCAGTGATCGCGGCGGTCCCCAAGGTGCAGACCGAGCCGGGTTGCCAGCTGTACTCACTGCACGAGGCCACCGGCGATGGCACCGATCTGGTGATGATCGAGAAGTGGGAGTCGTTCGACGCCCTGGCTACGCACGGCAAGGGAGCCGCCCTCGCCGAACTCGGCGCAGCGCTGAACGATCTGCTCGCCGCACCGCTCGACATCAAGACGTTCGACGCCGTGCCCGCGGGTGACCCCGACAAGGGTGCAATCTGACGTAGGGTCTATTACGTGCCCTCCTTCAGCCCATTGGAGTGGCCGGTCTTCCGGCAGTTACGCACCGGCGACAAGTTCGGCCGCGGTCCGGCCGTGCAGTCGGCGCGCACCCGCGCAACCGAACCGAGGACCGCCACCGCCGACCGCGTGGTGCAGAGCGTCTGCCCGTTCTGCGCAGTCGGCTGCGGGCAGAAGGTCTACGTCAAGGACGAACGCGTCATCCAGATCGAGGGCGATCCCGACTCGCCGATCTCGCGCGGACGCCTCTGCCCCAAGGGCGCGTCGAGCGAGCAACTGGTCAACAATCCGATGCGGCAGCGCACCATTCGCTACCGCGCGCCGTACGCGACCGAGTGGACAGACCTCGATCTCGATACCGCCATCGACATGATCGCCGACCGCTTCGTCGAGTCGCGTCGTCGAACCTGGCAGGACACCGACGAGCAGGGGCGCGTACTCCGACGCACCATGGGCATCGCATCGCTCGGCGGCGCGACCCTGGACAACGAAGAGAACTATCTGATCAAGAAGCTCTTCACCGCGGCGGGCGCGATCCAGATCGAGAACCAGGCGCGCATATGACACTCCGCAACCGTTCCCAGTTTGGGAGCTTCATTCGGACGCGGCGGCGCAACGCAATCACTGCAGGACATGGCGAACTCCGACTGCATCGTGCTCATCGGCGGCAACATGGCCGAGGCGCACCCGGTCGGCTTCCAGTGGGTGGTTGAGGCGCGCTCGCGTGGTGCGCGGGTCATCCATGTCGACCCGCGGTTCACCAGGACGTCGGCCAACGCCGACAAGCACATCTCGATCCGTGTCGGCTCCGACGTCGTGCTGCTCGGTGGGCTGATCAACTACATGCTCACCCACGAGCGGTACTTCCGTGAGTACGTCGTCGCGTACACCAACGCCGCGACGATCGTGAACGACGAGTACCGCGACACCGAGGACCTCGGCGGACTGTTCTCCGGCTTCGACCCCGAGACCGGACAGTACGACCCGTCGACGTGGGCCTACGCCGACGCAGAGGACAGCGGCGGCATCGAATCGCCCGGTATCGAATCGCCAGGCGGCGACGAGCACGGCGAGACGGCAGCGGCGCGTGCGGCAGGCGACCAGCACGGTTCGGGCGGTCCGCCTCTCGAACACGCGAACGTGCTCCGCGACGACTCGTTGACCGATGAGCGCACGGTCTTCCAGGTCCTCAAACGCCACTTCTCCCGGTACACGCCGGAGATGGTCCGCGACATGTGCGGGATCTCGGTCGAGGAGTTCACCTACCTCGCCGAGTCGATCGCCGACAACTCCGGCCGTGACCGCACAACGTGTTTCGGCTATGCGACCGGTTGGACGCAGCACACCCTCGGCGCCCAATTCATCCGTACCGCGGCGATCCTGCAGTTGTTGCTCGGCAACGTCGGTCGCCCCGGCAGCGGCATCATGGCGCTGCGCGGACACGCGAGCATCCAGGGTTCCACCGACATCCCGACCCTGTTCAACCTGCTTCCCGGCTATCTGCCGATGCCGTCGGTTGGCAAGCACGACACTCTCGACGAGTACCTCGCGGGCGTCGGATCGCCACAACAGAAGGGGTATTGGGCATACGCCGACACCTACATGGTGAGCCTGCTCAAGGCGTGGTTCGGCGACGCCGCCACTGCCGACAACGACTGGTGCTACGACTACCTGCCCAGGTTGAACGGGCCCGCCGGCACATATCAGACCACCGTGTCGATGCTCGACGACGAGGTCGAGGGCTACTTCGTACTCGGCCAGAACCCTGCCGTCGGATCGGCCAACGGCAGACAGCAGCGCCTGGCGATGAGCCATCTCAAGTGGCTGGTGGTGCGTGACCTCAACATGATCGAGTCGGCGACCTGGTGGAAGGAGGGACCCGAGATCGCCTCCGGCGAATTGCGCACAGAAGACATCGGTACCGAGATCTTCTTCATGCCTGCAGCAACGCACGTCGAGAAGGCCGGCTCGTTCACCCAGACCCAACGCATGGTGCAGTGGCGGCATCAGGCGGTTGCGCCGCCGGGACAGGCGCAGAGCGAACTCGACTTCTTCTACGAACTCGGGCAGCGCATCCGCGCGCGGCTGGCCGACTCCGACGACCCGCGCGACCGACCGCTCCTCGACATGACATGGGACTACCCGCTCGACGAGCACGGCAACCCCGAACCGGAGTCGGTGCTCTCGGAGATCAACGGCTACTTCACATCTGGCGAGCACGCGGGCGAGAATCTCACCAGCTACACGCAGATGAAGGCCGACGGTTCGACGGCGGGCGGCTGCTGGATCTACACCGGCATCTATGCGCACGCGACGAACATGGCCGCGCGGCGGGTACCGCACGGCGGCGACTCGGTGAGCCAGCACGAGTGGGGCTGGGTGTGGCCGGCGGATCGTCGAATTCTCTACAACCGCGCCTCCGCCGACCCCGAGGGCAAACCGTGGAGCGAGCGCAAGCGCTACATCTGGTGGGATGCACAGGCGCGCAAGTGGGTTGGCGACGACGTGCCCGACTTCCCGGTCGACAAGGCGCCCGATGCCCGCCCCGATCCCGATCTCGGGGGAGCTGAGGGACTCGCGGGCGACGACCCGTTCATCATGCAATCCGACGGCAAGGGTTGGCTTTTCGCGCCCAAGGGGCTCGTCGACGGCCCGCTGCCCGCGCATTACGAGCCGCAGGAGTCGCCGGTCGCCAACGCGTTGTACCCGCAGCAGCAGGCCCCCGCACGAATCATGTTCGCGCGTAACGACAATCTCGACGCTCCGAGCGCGGGAGACGAAGGCGTCGACGTCTACCCGTATGTGTTCACCACCTACCGCCTCACCGAGCACCACACCGCGGGCGGGATGAGTCGCTGGTCGCCGTATCTCGCCGAGCTGCAACCGGAGATGTTCTGCGAGGTCTCCCCGGCACTCGCCGCCGAACGCGGGCTGGTCAACGAGGGTTGGGCGACGATCATCTCGCCGCGCGCGGCCATCGAGGCACGTGTACTGGTCACCGATCGGGTGAAGACGTTGCGTATCAACGGACGTGACGTCCATCAGGTCGGTCTGCCCTATCACTGGGGCGTCGGCAGCGACGCCGTCGTCAGTGGCGACGCCGCGAACGACCTGATCGGTGTCACGCTCGACCCCAACGTCCAGATCCAGGAGTCCAAGGTCGGGTCGTGTGAGGTGATCGCGGGGCGTCGACCTCACGGGCAGGCGCTACTCGACCTGGTGCACGACTACCAGCAGCGCGCAGGCGTGACACCCGAGACCGACAACGTGCGCATCACCGATCCCGAGCACGAGACAATCTATCCGCCAACCGATTCCGATGATGCGGACGGAGAGGGGTTCACCCGATGGTGAGGAGTGCGAGATGAGTCATCAACTGTCCGGTCCCACCGATCCCAGTGCAGACGCGCACTGGGGCGACGCCGAACGTCCGCGCAAGGGGTTCTTCACCGACACGTCGATCTGTATCGGCTGCAAGGCATGCGAGGTCGCGTGCAAGGAATGGAACCAGAACCCACGTGACGGCGACCTCGAGCTGACGGGCATGTCGTACGACAACACCGTCGCGCTCGGTGCGAGTACGTGGCGACACGTCGCATTCATCGAGCAGGACCGCGACCGCATCGACAAGGCACGCGAATCCGGCCGTGCCCTGGTCGGTTTGGGGATGCCGACGATGCCCGGGGGTACTATCTCGGCCGACGCCACGATTCCCGACGCCGTGGACACCACCCCGCCCGACACGCCCGAGTTCCGTTGGCTCATGTCGTCGGACGTCTGCAAGCACTGCACGCACGCGGGTTGTCTCGACGTGTGCCCGACCGGCGCGTTGTTCCGCACGGAGTTCGGGACGGTCGTCGTGCAGCACGACGTGTGCAACGGGTGCGGAACCTGTGTCGCAGGTTGCCCTTTCGGCGTCGTCGAACGTCGATCCGACGGCACCGTCGAGCCGACGACGCGCGAGGGGCAGCGCAAGGGCGAGCAGCCTCCAGTGCCCAGACGTGGTGTGGCACAGAAGTGCACGCTCTGTTACGACCGACTCGTCGACGACGAGACGCCCGCATGCGCCAAGACCTGCCCGACGACGTCGATCAAGTTCGGCGATCACGACGACATGGTCGACACCGCGCGCGAACGCGTCGAGCAACTACACGCGCAGGGGATGACCGAAGCCCGGCTCTATGGGGCGAATTCCAACGACGGAGTCGGCGGCACCGGGTCGGTGTTCCTTCTCCTCGACGAGCCCGAGGTCTACGGCCTTCCGCCGGACCCACGCGTGTGCACGGCCGACCTCCCCACCATGTACCGACGAGCGGGCGCTGCCGCCCTCGGAATGGTTGCCGCGGCGGCGGTCTCGTTCCTGACCGGCAGAAAGCGATGACCTCCGACTACGATTCGCTGCGCCCGCCCGAGCCCGGTCGCCGAAAGCGCAAGGGCGGCAAGGGTCGTCGACGCGGCTTGTTCGGCCAGGGCGACGGCGCGCGCGAGATGTCGATGGTGCCCGACGTCGAGTTCGAGAAGGTCGACGTCGAGGGCTACTACGGACACAACGTGGTCAAGCCTGCGCCGTGGGACGACAAGGTCGCGGCGTACCTGTTCCTCGGTGGCGTCGCGGGTGGGTCGGGAGTACTCGCGGCGGGTGCACAGTTCACGGGGCGAGAAGTGTTGCGCCGCAACGCCCGTCTCAGTGGTCTCGCCGCGGCCGGGCTGGGTGGGGTTGCGCTCATCGCCGACCTGGGCCGACCCGATCGGTTCTACAACATGCTGCGCACCTTCAAGGTGACGTCGCCGATGAGCGTCGGGTCATGGATACTGTCCGGCTTCTCCGGCGGCATCGGGGTCGCGGCCGCGGCGGAAGTGGATCGGCTTCTCCGAGAAAGACTTCCGCTCGGACCGTTGCGTACTGTTCTGCACGTCGTGGAGGCGCCGGCGGGACTCGTCGGCGGCGCGATGGGGCCGCTGCTCGCCGTGTACACCGCGGCGCTGCTGGGCGATACGGCCACACCGACGTGGAACGCGATGCACCGCGACCTGCCCTTTGTCTTCGTCAGCTCGGCAAGTCTCGCGGCGAGCGGACTGGCCCTGGTCACCACACCGCTCGACGAGGTGGGCCCGGCACGGACGCTGGCCGTGCTCGGCGTGGTGGGCGATGTGGCGGCCACCCGCGTCATGGAAGCGCGCATAGATCCGATTGCCGCAGAACCGCTCCACCACGGCAAGGCAGGCACGCTGATGCGCTGGGCAGAACGCCTGGCGGTCATCGGGGGAGTGGGCACACTGCTCAGTGGTCGTTCGCGGGTCGCGTCAGCCGCGTCGGGACTCGCCTTGCTCGCGGCGTCGGCCTGTACCAGGTTCGGTGTGTTCCACGCGGGCATCGAGTCGGCGAAGGACCCGCGCTACACGATCGAACCGCAGAAGCGACGCCTCGCCGCTCGCCGCGCCGCCGGATTCACCGACGACTCGATCACGACTGCGGACTGATCGCGTCGTGGCGTTCGCGCCGAGCGTGTCGGGCCAGTGGTCGGTGGTCGTTGGACGGCGCCACCACCACGCGATTCCCGCCCTGTCGTTTCGCGAGGTACATGGCGGCGTCGGCGTCTTCGAGGAGTCGGTCGACGTTCGCCTTGACGTCCGGTGAGGTGACGCTGATTCCGACGCTGACGGTCACCGACGGTGAGGTGTCGGCTGCGACGCCGATGCGGATGCGCTCGGCAAGCGAACGGGCGGTGCGCAGGTCGTCGTCGAGAATCACGGCGAACTCCTCGCCGCCGGTTCGCGAGGCGATGACATTGCGGATGCCTGCCAGCCGATGACACGCCTCCATGATCCGACCTGCCACGCGCACGAGCACCAGGTCGCCGACCTGGTGGCCGTGGGTGTCGTTGATCGCCTTGAATCCGTCGATGTCGATGATGATCACCGAGACCGTTCGGGCTGAGTTGTCGAGCCCACCGACGTATCGCGTAAGGCCTCGCCGATTGGCCAAGCGCGTCAGCGGATCGGTGCCGGCGTCCATGGCGTTGGTGCCCAGAACCCAGAAGAAGTAGTGCATCGAGGGCATGATCAGTGCCACCAGGGCAAGGGGGGCGATGCCCTTGGACATGGCCACCAACAGCATCGGCCGCCCGTCGTCGATAGCCACCAACGTGATCAAACTCACAATGACTGCGGACGCGAATGTCGCGTGCAGGATGTGTGACCGTGGCGTGCAGAAGAACACCGCGAATGCGCTCATGATCGAGAAAAGGGTGACGCCTGCGATGCCGAGCATGCGGTCGTGATGCCCAAAGCATGCGGTTGCGATCACGGCGTCGGCGAACACCAGTACCAGAAGGCTTTCGGTTCGTGTCGGCAGCGGAAGCAGCCACCACCGGAGGACCAGCGTCGCGGCGACGACGGCTGTGACCAGCAGAATGTTCTCGACGAGGGGCGAAAACCCCGAGCTCGACGACGCGGCAGCGGCCGCTGAGGCGAATCCCAACAGGGCCGCGCCCAGCGACAACACGAGCCGTTTGAGGGGTGCATTTCCGAGTTGATCGAAGAGTGCGACGCGCCACTGCAGTGGCGTTGAGTCACGCAGCCATTCCGAGACCGCGATAGCGCTGCGACGCTGCACCCGTCTCCCCCTCGGACTCGACGTGTGTAGAAACAATAGAGCGCCAGGGGGTCAGTGTCAGCGAATGTCGATCCCGGAACCTGGCGTTTCAGTCCCTGCAACTGCAACGATCTCGCCGATGATCGGGTATCCGGGTACTTCGCCGACCAGCAGCAGCCCGCCGGACGTCTGGGCGTCGGCGAGCATCAGGAGGTCGTTCTCGTCGACACCGCGTCCGACGTCGAGGTGGTCGCGAACCCAGTCGAGATTGCGGCGAGTTCCGCCCGAGACGTATCCGTCGTCGAGCGCGTCGCGGGCGCCGTCGACCAGGGGGACGGCAGAAGCGTCGATCACCGCGCGCACCCCCGAGGCCCTCGTCAGTTTGTGGAGGTGCCCGAGCAATCCGAATCCGGTGACGTCGGTGCCCGCGCGGACACCTGCAGCGAGGGCGGCGTCGGCGGCGTCGCGGTTGAGTGTTGTCATGACGTCGATCGCGGCGTCGAATACTTCGCCGGTCTGCTTGTGCCGGTTATTGAGCATCCCGACGCCGATCGGTTTGGTCAGGGTGATCGGCAGTCCGACGGTCGCGGCGTCATTGCGGATGAGCGCGTCTGGCGACGCGACACCGGTGACGGCCATGCCGTACTTCGGCTCGGGGTCGTCGATGCTGTGGCCGCCGATCACCGGGCAATCGGCCTGCGCTGCGACGGCCAGTCCGCCGCGCAGCACCTCGGTCATCAGTTCCATCGGCAGAAGGTCGCGCGGCCAGCCGACGAGGTTGATCGCGACGACGGGCGATCCGCCCATTGCGTAGATGTCGGAGAGTGCGTTCGCGGCTGCGATGCGTCCCCAGTCGTAGGCGTCGTCGACGACAGGGGTAAAGAAGTCGGCGGTGGAGAGGACGGCGAGGTCGTCGCGGATGCGTACGGCTGCGGCGTCGTCGCCGTCGTCGAGGCCGACCAGGATGTTGTCGCCGCTCTGGCCGGTCAACCCCGCGACTGCGGCCTCGAGCTCGCCCGGCGGGATCTTGCACGCACAGCCGCCACCGTGGGCGTAGCCGGTCAACCTGATCGTCGGGCTCTGCGAATCCGGATTCGTCTCGACGGTGCTCATCTCACCGAGGGTAATTGCAGGGGTGATGCCAGATCGGCGGTATGGTCGCCGAGGAGGCGTCTGGGTTCCTGGTGGGCCCCCCGGTCTTCAAAACCGAGGAGGTCGAGTATCTCGGTCTGGCGGGTTCGATTCCCGTCCGCCTCCGCCACAGCTTGTTCTTGAAGGAGGCGCGGTGACCCGATCCGATCCCCGACGGCGGATCCCGCGCACCGACCATCTGCTGGCCGATCCCGAGATCGCCACGGCTGCACGACGACTCGGTGAGCAAGCCGTCCGCGGCGTCGTCCGCGATGTTCAGGAGTCGGCCAGGCGAGGCGACGTCGATCCCGACGACGTGCTGGGAGTCATTCGGGAAACACTCGTCCGACGCCGCGTCGGCACCGGACGGTCGGTGCTGAACGCGACGGGGGTCGTGGTGCACACCAACCTCGGTCGAGCACCGTTGTCGACGGCCGCACGCGATGCGGTCCTCGATGCGTGCGGCTACGTCGACGTCGAACTCGACCTGGAGTCGGGTACGCGCTCGCGTCGCGGCGTCGCGACCCGCGAGGCGTTGCTGCGCGCCTGTCCCGCCGCAGGCGACGCCCTGATGGTGAACAACGGTGCTGCCGCGATGGTGCTGGCCACCACCGCGCTCGCGGCCGGACGCGAGGTGGTCATCAGTCGCGGCGAGATGATCGAGATCGGCGCGGGTTTTCGGCTCACCGACCTCATCGAGTCGACCGGTGCGCGACTGCGCGAGATCGGGACCACCAACCGCACACACCTGCGCGACTACGCCGCAGCACTCGCAGACGGTGACGTCGGCTGCGTACTCAAGGTCCACCCGAGCAACTACCGGGTCAGCGGATTCACCGCGGAGGCGACCATCGCCGAGCTGGCGGAACTGACGGCCTCCCAGGGCGTTCCGCTCATCGCCGACCTCGGGAGCGGACTCCTCGTCCCCGACGCCGCGCTCCCCGACGAACCGGACGCGTCGTCTGCGCTGGCCGCAGGCGCCGATCTGGTGATCGCCAGCGGCGACAAGTTGCTCGGAGGTCCGCAGGCCGGAATCCTGCTCGGCGACGCCGATCTGGTCGGTCGACTGTCGAAACATCCACTCGCGCGGGCGGTTCGTGCCGACAAGCTCGCCCTCGCGGCGATGGAGGCGACGCTCGTCGGACCTCTGCCGCCGGTGGCCGAGTACCTGCACGCCGACAACGGGCGGTTACGTCAGCGGGCCGAGGCGGTCACCGCAAGAGTCGGTGAAGGCGTGAACGTGGTGCCCCACGACGGCAGGGTAGGCGGGGGAGGAGCTCCGGGAGTTCCGTTGCCCGGCTGGGCGATTGCGCTGCCGGAACAGACCGCCAAGGCGTTGCGCGTCGGCACTCCCGCAGTGCTCGCACGTGTCCACGACGGCGTATGTCTCGTCGACCTGCGATGCATCCCGGAGACGGACGACGAGATTCTCGCCGAAGCGGTCGCGCATGCGCTCGGCGTCGTCCGCGTGTCGGGGGCGACTGGCTGAGGTGTACGTCGTCGCCACGGCGGGGCACGTCGATCACGGGAAGAGTGCGTTGGTGCGTGCCCTGACGACGATGGAACCGGACCGCTGGGCCGAAGAGCGACGTCGAGGACTGACGATCGACCTCGGATTCGCCTGGATGGCAACACCATCCGGCGCCGACATCGCATTCGTCGACGTTCCGGGTCACGAGCGATTCCTCGGCAATATGTTGGCGGGAATCGGTCCGGCGCCCGTGGTGGCGTTCGTCGTCGCTGCCGACGAGGGGTGGAGCAGGCAGTCGTCGGATCATCGCGATGCGATCGCCGCGCTCGGCATCGATCGTGGCGTGCTCGTGATCTCGCGGGCAGACCTCGCCGACGCGGAGCGGATCTCCGACGTCGTCGCGCAGGCACGCGACGAATTGTCGGGGACAGGTCTCGCCGACGCACCTGTCGTCGTCACCTCGGCGTTGACGGGGCGTGGGATCGACGAGCTGCGCGAGACGATCGCAGACGTGCTGCAGCGCAACCCGTTTCCCTCAGATGCCGCACCCGTTCGATTCTGGATCGACCGTGCGTTCACCATCAAAGGTGCGGGTGCCGTGGTCACCGGGACGTTGTCGGCCGGGTCGGTGGGACGTGGTGACACGCTGGATGTGTTGACGGGCCGAGGCATTCGATCGGTCACCGTGCGTGGTGTGCAGAGTGAGAACACGCCGCGCGAACGTGTCGGGCCGGTGAGCCGGGTGGCGATCAACTTGCGCGACGTGTCGGCGTCGGACGTCGCGCGGGGTGATCTGCTGTTGAGTCCCGGGGTGTGGCGGCTGACCGACTGTGTCGACATTCGACGTGTCAGTGGTCCTGAGTTCGACTCGGTACCAAGCGCTCTGAGTGTTCATGTCGGCACGGCCGCGCTGCGAGTTCGGCTCCGCCCGTTCGACGCCGACCACGCGCGGATCACGCTCGAGCGAGCCGTTCCGCTGATTCTCGGTGATCGACTGGTGCTCCGCGACGCGGGCAGCGGTCGGATCGGTGGGGGTGTCGTGGTGGATGCGGAGCCACCGCCCCTGCGGCGTCGCGGTGATGCGGCGCGTCGAGCAGATGCGTTGTCGGGCATGAGTGATCGAGGCGACACACGACGTGAGGTCGAGCGTCGCGGTGCCGTAGCCGTCGAGCATCTGCGACGGCTCGGTGTCGTCGGAGCCGAGGCAACGCCGCCCGAGGGCGTGCGCGTTGTCGGGGACTGGTGGGTCGACGAGCAGGCGTGGGCGGAGTGGGTCGAACGGCTCCGCGACGCTGTTGATGCTGTCTATCAACGAGACTCGCTCGCAGAGGGTTTGCCTCGCGCAAGCGTGGGAGGCGTCGTCGGACTACCGTCGGATGCGCTTGTCGCGCCTCTCATCGCCGACGCCGGTCTGGACCATGCGGGCGGGTTCCTGTCGAAACCCGGTGTGGCGCGCGGACTCGGCGATGCGGAGGAAGCCATCGCGGCACTCGAGCGTCGGTTTGCCGACGATGCCTTTGCCGCGCCGGAAGCCGACGACCTCGCCGCACTCGGGCTCGGCCCCAAACAACTGGCGGCAGCCGAGCGCCTCGACAGGCTACTTCGGTTACGTGACGGTGTTGTGCTCTCGCCTCGATCGCCTGCGTTGGCGATGCGGGTTCTGGCTGCTATTGATCAGCCCTTCACGACGAGCGAGGCCCGAAAGGCATTGGGCACCACGCGCCGCGTCGCCATCCCCTTGCTCGAGCACCTCGACGAGCGCGGCTGGACACGACGCCTCGATGCGGGGCATCGCGAAGTGGTTCGGTGATCCTCGGATCGGGTGGCGGTGCAGTCGTCAGGTCCAGGTCTGCGAGAGCAGCATGGCGGTCAGAGCTTGGGCTGTGCGGTCGCAGAACTCGTCGCGCCCGGTCTCACCGAAGGTGAGAGCCTGCAGCAGCGTCTGGCCCACGAGGATGTCGAATGCCACGTCGAGTCTCTGTTCGACCTGGGCCGGATCATCACCACTTACGTGGACAGCCAGTCGCTCGACGAATACCGCTCGTGCGCCCGAATCGGCACGGTCGAGGAGCCGTTGGTACAACTCCGGGTCTTGTTGATAGTCGGAGATCAAGCCCGGTAGGGCTGCTCGGGTCACGGGGTCGGCGAGCGTAGCGAGAAACACTGTCGCCCATGCCCGAAGGTTCCTTTTCAGATCACCCTGGTCCTCGGGTAGCGAGACGCTGTCCGTCTGCCTGAAGGCGGCATCCTCGATGAGCATCTCGCGACGCGGCCAGCGCCGGTAGATCGTAGGTGCACCAACCCCCGAGTGGCGCGCGATCGCCGCGACGGTCGCGCCTCGATATCCCTCGTCGAGCAGTAGCTGTTTGGTCGACGCGATCACCGCACGATCCTTCTCGGGATCGCGGGGGCGGCCGGTGCCGCTGGTCGCTGACGTCATGAAGCGAATCTATCGGAAGCGGCTCCTCGTAGTTACATTACGTGTCAGCATGTAACGATAATCCGACGAAGGGTGTGACCGTTGCTTGTTCCTCACGATGAGATCCTGTGCCACCAAATGGCGACGACGTTCGACCATGTCGGTCAGAGCGACCTGCGCTGGGTCGAGCGGATCGTCATGTACGGCTTCGATATTTCCGGTGACGTCAATGTCATGACCGGGATGGCGAGATATCCCAATCGCAATGTGACGGATGCCTACGCGATGGTCACCCGAAAAGACGGCACCGCGCACGTTGCTCGAATGTCGACCGAATTGCAGCCGGAGAGTGCCGGAGCTCTCGGCGTCTACCAGATCGGACCGTTCACCTACGAGATCGAGGAGCCTCTGCGTGCGGTGCGAGTTCGTCTGGCGCCCAACGAGTCCGGAATCTCGCTGGATCTGAGTCTACGTGGTCGGTTCGACGCGTATGAGCAGACGCCGGCGTTTCATCGCAGTCGTGGACGCGTGCTCGAGGACGCACGACGCTTCTATCAGAATGGTGTGGTCGAGGGATTCTTGTCCATCGGGGACGAGCGCATCGAGATCGATTCGCGGAAATGGTGGTTCGGCCGCGACCACTCGTGGGGTGTGCGTCACGGCGGGGGTGGCGGCAGCATCTCCGAGGGCCCGGAGCGACAGCCCACCGAGATCCCCGACGGGGTCCTCTACTACATGGGAATCTTCGAATTCGACGACCAGCTTGTGCATTTCGCACAGCGCGAGGACAGCGCGGGGCGTCGCACCCAGTTCGAGGGCGAGCTCCTGTATCCGAGTGACACCCAACGCGCTCCCGGCCGCCTCATCGATGTCGAGCACGATCTGACTTTCCGCGATGATCTGCGTGTCGTGAGCGGAGGTAGTTTCTCGATCATTCGCGACGACCGTTCTCGCTCTCAGATCGAAGTCAAGCCGCTGACCGACTTTTGGCCAGGTATCGCGGGCTACGACGACTATCGTGGCTATGCCAGCGGGTATTGGCGTGGAACGGATTTCATCGACAGTTTCACCGTCAATACTCTGGAGATCGACGAGATCCGGCCGGCCTCGATGCTCAGCGAAACGCTGTGTGAGGTTCGGATGGACGGCAAGGTCGGCCACGGGCTCGTCGAGATGGTCTTTCTCGGCGCGTATCCGCGCTACGGCTACACCGGATGGTGAGCGGTATGGAACACGACGTCGAACAGCGTTGCGCTGAAACGGATCTGGCCGAGGTGCTGACTCCCATTCTTCGAGCGAGACTTGCGGAGGCGGCGTCGGCCGATGTGATCTCCTGTGTGCGAACGGAGACGGGGTATTCCACGGAGACGTTCATCGTGACCGTAGACGGGGTTGCCGAGCCGGACACACGGTCGCGCACTCGGCGATACGTCCTGCGACGACCTCCCCGGCTGGCGATCCTGCCCGACTACGACCTCGAAAAGCAGTTCCGTGTGATGCACCGGCTCACCGAATCCGATGTGCCGGTGCCGCGGGTGCGCTTCTTTGAGGCTGACCCTGCCGATCTCGGAACACCGTACTTAGTCATGGATTTCGTCGATTCGGTCTACACCGTCGGTGATGTTCCTCCGTATCATCAGGCGGGAATCTTTGCCGACACCGACGATGCGGGCCGGGCTCGATTGTGGAACGGCTGCGTGGACATGATCGCGCGGATACATCGTGCCGATGTCGGGCGAGACCGTCTGGGCTTCCTCCGTCTGAACACCGATTCGTCACCGGGCCCTGAGGGCCTCGCGCGCTATCTGCGCACGTCTATCGAATGGGCGTATGCGGGTGAGCCCATTCATCCGGGACTGCTGGGCGGGCTCGACTGGCTTGACGCCCATCTCTACGAACCACGTCGAATCGGCCTGTGCTGGGGCGACGCTCGAATGTCGAATCTGTTGTTCGGCAGAGACTTCGAGCCGGTAGCGGCGCTCGACTGGGAGATGGCATACCTCGGAGATCAGGCGGCCGACATTGCATGGATGTTGACCACGGATTGGATCAGCAGCCCGCATGAGGGGCACGCGCCATCGCCGGGTGTACCCACTGCCGCCGAGACCATAGCCCGCTACGAGGATGCGGTTGGTGGGCGGGTTGAGCACATGACATTTCACTTCATCAGTAGCGCGTTGCTGCTCGGACTTCCGCTCATACGCCTCGACAGGTCCATGGGGCTCGGCGGACTGCTTCCCGAGGTGTGTGCCAACAGAATCGAAGCGGTACTCGGCGGTGAATGCGACACTGCAGGGTAGGAGGTGCTCGATGAGTGCGGCAACGCGATTCCGCTTCTACACGGCCACGAGTCTCGACGGTTTCCTCGCCGACACGGCCGACTCGCTCGATTGGTTGCTCAGCCAGCCGATCGACGAGGACGGTCCGATGAATTACGCGGAGTTCATCGGCGACGTCGGAGCCCTGGCGATGGGGTCGACCACGTACGAGTGGCTCGTCGAACATGAAGTGGAACAGGGTAATCCGTGGCCGTACGAGGTCCCGACGTTCGTCTTCAGTACGCGCGACCTGACTGCTGTCGCCGACACCATCCGCGTGGTGTCCGGGTCGCCTGCGGATCATCGCGCTGCACTGGTCGACGCCGCTGCCGGACGTGACGTCTGGATCGTCGGCGGTGGCGACCTGGCCGCGCAGTTCTGGGCGTCGGGAATGCTCGACGAACTCGTGGTGTCGATCGCGCCCGTGCTGCTCGGCTCCGGGCGTCCACTGTTCACCGCGAGGTGCGACCTCGAACTGCGTGACCTCGCGCGCAATCAGGGATTCGTCTGCGCCCGATACGACGTCACGGCGTTCCGCTGAACGTTCCTTGCGCGTCGATATGACGTCGCCCACAGAAATATTGCGAGCAACTAGGTTGTGCACAATCTAAATCGGGCCTAGTCTTCTTCACGTGGGAAAGATTCGCCTCGACGACCATCTGTGCTTCGCGCTCTACACCGCGTCGCGCGCGATCATCGCCGCCGAGCGACCGGGTTTGCGCGAACTCGGACTGACGTATCCGCAGTACCTCGTGATGCTGGTGCTGTGGGAGGAAGAATCTGTCCCGATCGGCCGGCTCGGGGAGCGTCTACAACTGGACTCGGGCACCGTGTCACCACTGGTTCGTCGTTTGGAGTCGATGGGACACGTGGAACGTCACAGGTCTCCCGACGACGAGCGGTCGACGATCGTGTCACTCACCGAATCGGGCGCGGCGCTGGGCGAAAAGTCTGACTGCGTGATGGCCGCCTTGGTCGACGCGTTGACCGATCCTGTGGAATCCGATGCCGACTTCGACGTCGACGCGGCCGTCGAGCTGCGTGCGGCACTGCACCAACTATCTGATGTGTTGCGCGCCAACCAGGCTCGCTGAAAAGAAGGGATGTCACCATGAAGACTCTGTACACAGCCGAGGCGCTTGCGACAGGCGAAGGCCGGGACGGTCACGCCAGGACGAGCGACGGACAACTCGATCTCGACCTCGCTATCCCCAAGGAGCTGGGAGGTCCCGGCGGCGCGACGAATCCGGAGCAGCTCTTCGCAGCCGGCTACGCCGCGTGCTTCCACAGTGCGCTGCGCACCGTTGCGCGGGCTGAGAAGGCCGACGTCAGCGACTCGGCCGTTGGCGCCCGAGTGTCGTTGGGCTCCAACGACTCCGGCGGGTTCGAGCTGGCCGTCGTTTTGGAGATCTCGTTGCCTGCGCTGAGCGCAGACGACGCGCAGGCACTCACCGCTGCGGCCCATCAGGTGTGCCCGTACTCCAACGCCACGCGCGGCAATATCGACGTCACGCTGACACTCGTCGACGAGTAGTCACGACACCGGCGGTCGAACTCCAGATTCTCTGTCGGTGCCCACCGATACTCTGATACTCGAACATGTTGTCGATTGTCAGGGGGCATCGTGAACGCCAGCAGCACAACCATTTTCGACGACGCCGACCCGTCCGGGTTGGAGTTGGATCAGATCGCAGACCGCCTTGTGGGGCACGCCAGTCAGATCGCGAGCCTGACAGGGCGGTTCTTGCTGCTGCTGTCCGAGTTCGATCGCAGGAAAGGGTGGACGGGCGAGGGGATCATTTCTTGTGCGCACTGGTTGACGCTGCGAACCGGCTTGTCGCCGCGGACGGCACAGGAGTACGTGCGGGTGGCGCGCACGCTCGACGGTGTGCCCCGGATTCGGGATGCGTTCGTCGAGGGCCGACTGTCGTATTCGAAGGTGCGTGCGCTGACGCGAGTCGTGATGCCCGACCGCGAGGACGAGTTGCTCAGCGTCGCGTTGTCTGCCGACGCTGCTCAGCTCGAGCGGGTCGTGAGAGCTATTCGTTCGATCGATCAGCGTGAGCGAGAGGCGAGCGAGGGCGAGGTCGAATCGACGGCGTCGTGGGAGTGGAATTCCGACGGCACGTTGTCGGTGCGCATGCGGTTGTCGGCATTGGACGGGGCGTCGTTCCTTGCAGCGACGGTGCGTGCCGAATACGAACGAACGCGCACGTCGCCCGGTGACGCCGGACCGTCGGTGACGGATCTGGTTGCCGCACAGATTGATTCGGCAGGTAATTCTGACCGGGAGGCCGAGATCGAGGAGGCCGGCCTCGAGCCCGCCGATCAACGGTTGTGGCGGCATACCCCTGCCAACATTGCGCCCGCGGTGGTGCTGATGGCGGAGACGATGCAGTCGGCGATCGACGTGCCGACGTTCACTCCCGGGGCCGAGGTGGTCGTGCACAGCCAGTCGTCTGAGGCTGACTCGTACGTCGAGGGTGGGCCTGCGCTCTCAGCGGTCGAGGAGGCGGAGGCGTCGTGTTCGGGCACCAAGACCGAGGTGCGTCACGGAAGGCAGGGCAGCATCACGTCGTGGGGCCGTCGAACGCGGACGCCCTCGACGCGGACGCTGCGCGCGATCCTCGCTCGCGATGGTGGGTGCCGCTACCCGGGGTGTGGACGGACTAAGCATCTACACGCGCATCACGTCCGGTTCTGGTCGCGTGGTGGTGCCACGACTCCCGACAACCTGGTGCTGCTGTGTTCGTCGCATCACCGCGCGCTGCATCGCGGCGAGTTCTCGATCACGGCGCATGCGTTGCAGCAGTTCACATTTCATCGTCAGGATAATGGGCAGCTGATCGAACAGGCGCCGCCGATCAGTGCGCCACACGGTTGGCGGCCCGCGGCGATATCCGACGACGCGGTGGTCCCCGAAAACCCCGGACCGCTCGACCTGGGCTACACAACCGAGGTGCTGTACGCCAGTTGGCGTTTCAAGCAATCCGCCGCGGCCCGCGCCGACCGACCTGCCTCGCTGGCAGCCGCGTGACGACGTTCAGCGGAACGCTCGACGGACTCGCCGCGTGCCAGCGCGGACTCCGTCATGAGTGCCCCCAGTAGGGCTCGAACCTACGACCTGCGGATTAAAAGTCCGTAGCTCTACCAACTGAGCTATAGGGGCGGACGCCTCGGCGCTGCGGCCGACGCAGGAAGTGAGTTTACAGGTCGGCTACGCGGCGGTGCATCGACGGTGGGCTTGCAATTGTCGATGCCGTCGGCGTCGGATACGGGTATGGTGTTCGGAGGGCGTCAACTCGTGCGAAATGCAGTCTGACCAGCTGATTTGTGAATTGCGCGAGCGGTGTCCTAAGCTAAGTCGGCTCCCAACGGAGAACCGGCCCCCTTCGTCTAGCGGCCTAGGACGCCGCCCTTTCAAGGCGGTAGCGCGGGTTCGAATCCCGTAGGGGGTACAACTGGTCCTCTACGGGGGAGCAGGAAAATTGAAGATGGCCCTGTGGCGCAGTTGGTTAGCGCGCCGCCCTGTCACGGCGGAGGTCGCGGGTTCGAGTCCCGTCAGGGTCGCCAAAGGTTTCGGTTTTACGCCGGACCTCCTGGCCAGGTAGCTCAGTTGGTACGAGCGTCCGCCTGAAAAGTGGAAGGTCGTCGGTTCGATCCCGACTCTGGCCACCAGTTAGCTACTCGAAAAAGACCATCCGGCTTGCCGGATGGTCTTTTGCTTTCGATGACGGTAGCCCGAACCCTTGAGTGCCTGGGACCGATTCAGCGGGTGACCCCAGGCCCGTAGCGCTCCGCCATTCCGACAAGCCATTCCACTCCGACGGGGTTCGAGCTGTGCACGCGCACGATCGGAGGCCATTGGTCGTGCTCGGACAGGTAGAGGGCGATCGGCCGCGTCGTGTCGTCGCCGCCGAGGTCGTGATCCAAGGACAACTCTTCTACGACCGCCTCGCTCCGCAAGATCGCCAAGGCTTCGGCGCTCGATCGGGCAACGGTCCAGGTGTCGTCGGGCGGGTCGCGTAAGTCATCGACGTAGAGGCGCATCGCCGTGACGCTACGGGCGGGAATGACTAGGGGCTACAGAATTTCGCTCGCGCTCATCCCCGCAAGCCGCCCCCGAGTCGCGCCATCGCGGCCAAGTATCGCCGGGTCATCAGCCGCTGAGCGAGACGCGCGACGGGACCGCCGAGGCGGGTGTACCAGCGGGCAGGACGAGAGAAGGCGCGGACCGTCGCGACCACCGAGCCGTCGGCTCGTAGCTCGACCGCGAACAACTCCTCGCCACTCTCCGGATGCCCGGGAAGTGTGCCGTAGGCGAACCCGGCACGATCCGGCTCGTCGACGACGTACACCACCCGACAAGGAATGCGAACCGGCCCGAGAAACCACGCGGTGAGGACGATGACGGTGCCGACCTGCGCCGACGTCGTACTCGCGTGAACCTGCAGCCCGGCACCTCGCTGCATGCCGTACCGGAGAACCGCGTCGCTGATCGTGTCGAAGTCGGACTGGCCGTGACCGACGAGGCGCTCAGCCCGTACGACGTGAGCACGCGCCGGAGGCGTGCCGCGGGTCGCGCCGACCTCGTCGTACGTGAACGGCTCAAGCTCCCAACGGCCGAGGTCGGACATCACGCCATTCTAGTGACCGAGTCCGATTTCGAACTCACGCTGCACCGTCACGCGCAACAATCGCCTCATGTCGGCTCGGCAAACAACCGTCCTCGTGCGCAGCGTCTACGGAACAGCGGCGGTGCAGTGGTTCCTCATCTTCGCGATCGGCACGATCCTCGTGACGCGTGCCTACCTGCGTCTGACCGGCTACCCGCAGATCGGAAACGGCACGCTGCACATCGCCCACGCACTGTGGGGCGGGGCGCTCATGATGCTCGCGCTGGTCTTCGGTTGGCTCCTGCTCGGTTCGACGCCTCGCGTCGTCGCGGTGGTGATGGGCGGTATCGGATTCGGGCTGTTCCTCGACGAAGTGGGCAAGTTCGTCACCAAGGACAACGACTACTTCTACGGTCCATCGGCCGAGATCATGTACCTGCTGGTGGTGCTGATCTTGCTGATCAGTCGGTTCGTCCGCGATCTCAAGCGACCATCGGTGCCCGAGGCGATCGCGAACGCAGCGGTGATCGCGGCCGACGGTGTGGCGCACGGACTTCCGGAGAGTCGACGCCGCCAGGCCGCCGACCTTCTTGACTTCGCCGAGGCGCGCGACGCCGATCCTGCACTCGTGGCGCACATTCGCGGTCTACTCGACGCGAGCGTCGACACCCCGGACCGGTTGACCCGGGTGCGTGCGCGTGCGCTCGCGTTGATCCCGAGCTTCTTCCGACGACGCTGGTGGTTGACGCTGATCGGCTGGCTGCTGGTCATCAGCTCCGCACTGACGGTCATCGTGGGTGCGCTCGCGCTGTACGTGAATCACCGTGACTACGGGATCTATCTCGAACTCAGTCGCGACCCCACCGCGGCATGGATTCTCTTCGTGAGCGGCGTGGTGACGCTCGCGTGCTCGGCGTCGGCGATGATCGGTCGCCGCCACACCGACCGCGTCTGGCCGCTGCGCGCGCTACGGATGGCGGCGCTCGTCTTCACTATGGCCAACGCCCTCGTCGACTTCGCGCTCGACGGCTTCGGAGCGCTCTACAACCTGGCGCTCGGTCTGTTCGCGCTGGCGATCATCGACTATCACCTGCGAGCGGCAGTCGCGCGGGCGAGCGCGAACCACGAGCACGGACAGCTACGCGTTTAGCGCCCCGAACCGCCCATGCTGCGCGCATAGAAGTTCAACCCCGGTCGGTTGCTCAGCGCGGCGAGAAGAACCAGGACGATGAGGGTGACAACGATCGCGGACATGATCTGCCTTGTCTGGGAGAAGTTTTCGATTCGCAAGTGCGTCAATGGTGGCCGATCGTCGTGGTGGAGAAAAGGTTCGCCGATGCAGATCACGCGTGCGTCGCCAGTGTGTGTGCAGGCACATCGGTTAGCGATTCTTCGACCGTGGTGAACTGAATGTGTGACATCCATCGATCGCACGATCGCCACCGATCGCATCGCAGCACTTGAACGTCGCGTCGTCGACGATCCGGAAGCCCGACCTGCCGCGGTCGCCATCGTGATCTCGAATCAAGCCGACCGACAGGGGATCTGGGTTCTGCGCCGCCCACTGACCATGCGTCGCCATGCCGCACAGTTCGCAGTTCCCGGCGGACGCCTCGACCCGGGAGAGGGGATCGTCGACGCCGCGCTACGGGAACTGCACGAGGAACTCGGGGTAGCGCTCGACACCGACGACGTACTCGGACTGCTCGACGACTATCCGACGCGATCGGGCTTCGTGATGACGCCCGTCGTCTGCTGGGCGCCGGACGACGCGCCGCCTCCGACGCCGAGCCCCGACGAGGTGTCGGAACTGTTCTTCGTGCCTCTCGACGACCTACTCGACGAACCACGGTTCATCGCGATCCCCGAATCGCCGCGTCCGGTCATCCAACTCCGTATCCCAGGGCTGCGCCGCGACCCCGACGACTACTCGCCGAGCGGTCACTCCGCGTTGCTCCACGCACCGACAGCAGCGGTGATCTATCAGTTCGTCGAGGTCGTCCTGCGAGGTCGCGACACCCGCGTCGACGGCTTTGAGCAGCCAGTATTCGCCTGGAAATAAAAACTTTGCCCCGGTGGAATGAAATCGGACCGCGGTCCGTTTAGAATGAGCGATGGGCCGAGAAGACGGTCCACGGACCACAACCCGAAACGACAAGAAGCCGAGGAGTTTCACCATGACCACAAGCACCGTCAAGGCCCCCATCGAGGCCGGCGTCTGGAACATCGATCCCACCCACTCGACCGTCGGCTTCGTCGTGAAGCACCTGATGGTGAGCAAGGTTCGCGGCAAGTTCGAGTCGTTCAGCGGAACCATCACCGTCGCCGAGGACGGCACCCCTTCGGTGCAGGCCGAGATCGACGTCACGACCATCACCACCGGAAACCCGCAGCGTGACGGCCACATCAAGTCGGCCGACTTCTTCGACGCCGATCAGTTCCCCAAGGCGACCTTCGTCTCGACCAGCGTGCGCCCCGACGGTGACAACTTCGTGCTCACCGGCGACTTCACCCTGCACGGCGTGACCAAGTCGGTCGACCTCGCACTCGAGTTCAACGGATCGAACCCGGGCATGGGCCAGGGCGCTGTTGCCGGCTTCGAGGCAACCACCGTGATCAACCGCAAGGACTTCGGCATCGACATCGAGATGCCCCTCGAGGGTGGCGGCGTCGTCGTCGGCGACAAGGTCACCATCAACCTCGAGATCGAGGCGCTCAAGGCGCAGGCCTGATCCCTTCAAGACCACTCGTGCGATGAGTCGATGACCTCGACATGACGTACGAGTCCACGGCCGGTGCCGTTCCCGTTAGTCCCCCGGGTGCGGCGCCGGCCTTTTTGGCGTTTCGGCTTGCGTCGTCACACACGATCGAGTTCTGATCGCGGCATTTCGCCTGTCACAATGAACTGTCTTATGTGACACAACAGGCAGAAAGGCGCCTCGGTGCATCCGCAACGCTCCCGCGACCACGATGACAGGTGGTCTCGCGCGCGGCGTCGGTACTCCACATTCGTGTGGGGCGTCGAGCGACCTCCGACGTTGCGCGAATGGGGTGGCATCGGCCGGGCGGAGCGTATTCGGCTCGCCCGCCGCGCGAGCGTGATCGCCGGTTCGGCAATCGTCGGCAGCAACGTGCTCGTCGGCCTCGAGACGTTCCTGCTGGTCCAGCTCGCGTACAACGGTGGCCAGATGACGTTCGCCACGACGCTGGGCGCACCGAACTTCCCGGCCGTCGTCGCAGCGATCGGTGTTGGCCTCGTGGTCAATGTGGTGCTGGTCTTCGCGGTGATGGTGCCGCAGTTGCGCTGGTTCATCAGCGGCGAGCAGGCCGATCGGGAGCGTCGACGATCCGTCCAACGAATTCCGTTCGCGCAGGCTGCGGCGACGATTGTCGGCTGGCTACTGGCCGTGCTCAGCTACGTGTTGCTGTCGTTGGACAGGCTCAGCGCCGACGACCTGCTCGGCGTCGCGGTCGCCTTCGCGCTTGCCGGTCTGTCGATCGGATGCCTCACCTACCTCTTCGCCGAACGCTCGGCCCGCCCGCTACTGATCATTGCGCTGCAGGATCACCCGGCGACCCATGCGGTGCAGGGCGTGCGAGCCCGTATGGCAGCGGTGTGGGCGATCAGTTGCCTCGTGCCGATGAGCGGATTGCTGATCATCAACCTCGGGAGGGGATCGGGACTGTTGCCCCCGGCTGCCGGCCGGATCGATTGGACGACGGTGGTGCTGGCCGCAGTCGGCCTCGCTGCGGGAGTGCGCGTCATCATGCTGGTCGGGCAGGCCATCATCGATCCGCTCACCGAACTGCGGCACGCGGTGCAGCGGGTCCAGGATGGCGACCTCACCACCCACGTCGACGTGTACGACTCGTCGGAGCTCGGCGTGCTGCAGCACGGCTTCAACGAGATGGTGGAGGGCCTCGACGAACGTGAGCGGATGCGTGAACTGTTCGCGCGGCACGTCGGCGACACCGTCGCGCAACTCGCCATCGAACACGGCGCAGGGATGCACGGATCGAACTGTCAGGTCGGGGTGCTGTTCGTCGACATCGTCGGATCCACGACGCTGGCCGAGCATCGGGCGCCGGAAGATACCGCGGCGCTGCTCAACTCGTTCTTCTCCGTTGTCGCCGATGTGGTCGATAGACACGGCGGCTTCGTCAACAAATTCGAGGGCGACGCGGCGCTTGCTGTGTTCGGTGCCCCTGTCGAACTCGACGACCCCGCGGCCGCGGCACTCGCCGCCGCGCGCGACCTCGCCAGGGGCCTGACCGAGGCGCTCGAGATCCGGTGGGGGATCGGGGTTTCCTACGGAACCGTGTTCGCCGGCAACATCGGTGCCGAACGGCGCTACGAGTACACCGTGATCGGCGACCCGGTCAACGAGTGTGCCCGTCTGTCGGAGGCGGCCCGCAGCGGTCGGTATCCGGTTCTTGCCAGCGGCGACGCGATAAACGCGTCGGAGGACGAGAGCGAACACTGGACGGCGGTTGATCGTCGAGTGGTGCGCGGGCGCAGTGAGATCACCGAGATGTATGCCCCGATCGGCCTCGACGGCCAGACCCCGTTGTCGATCGGCGGGTTGATCTCCGGACTGCTCGGCCCCGCGATCCGGATGGCGACGGGCTCGTCCAAACACTCCGATAAGTGAACGCGCGCAGCTTATTTCGGTAGGCGCAGCGGGATGTCGGGAAGGCCGAGCACGTCGATCAGGACCGCGGGCGGCAGGTGCTTCAGTGCCCCGACGAGGGGCATGTCTGGTGCTCGATAGACGTACGGTGTTGGTTGCTCGCCGACGATGACGCGCGCGATGTTGTTGAAGGCATCGGAGTTCGGGTCGTCCCAGTAGTCGCCGTGGCCTGCGGTGCCTTCCACGAGCCGCCGGGGATGCTGTCCGTCACCACCGAAATAACCCGAATCCATGCGCGTCACACCAGGGGCGGTGTCGGGATCGGCGCCGTGCGGGTTGCCGGGTAGCGACTGGATGCCCTGGATGAGGTCGCCCGGTGCGGTCATCGAGAACCGCTCGACGCGCGGATTGGCGTTGTCCCACCCGCCCTCGAACACTCCGGTGCCCGCCGACGACGCATAGATCACCCGATCGGCGCGCAGTCCCAACTGTTCGGCCGATCCGACGACCGAACCCCCGTAGGAGTGGCCGATGAACGTGGTCTTCGCGTCGGGGGCGTGGCGGGCGATCTCGGCGTCGAGTTCACGACCGAAATCGACGAGTCCCGGTGCCATGCTGCGAGCGAAGACGGGGTCGGCTGCAGAATTGTCCAAGGACTTCTCCATCCCCGACCGGATGCCGTCCCGCGCACCCGGCATGCCGTCGCGCAGCCCGCCCTCCAGTCCGTCGAGCGCGGCGGAGGGCGCACCCTCGTAACCCATCTTCTGCGGCAGTTCACCGTTCATATAGACGAAGACCGGCCCGTCGGTTTGCTTTGCGAGGTTCCACGCGGAGTTGCTGTTGCGCAGGCTGCCATTCATGTTGCTGTTCGTTCCGGGTACCACCACCGCAGCGTTACGTGTGTCCTTGTTGAAAGTGCCGATCATCTCGATGAACCGGCCGTTGCCGGTGTTGTCGAATGCGATGAATCTGCGCTCGGTCTTGTTGTCGTCGGCGAGGTAGGCGCCTGCGTTGTCGCGGTCGATCGCGGAGGCAGGGTCGTTCTTCTGTCGCAGGAAGTCGGTCAGCATCTGTGCGCGTTGACCCTCACCACGTCCGGCTGCGATCTCCGCTGCCAGTGCGGTGCGGATGTTGATCTCGTTGGCATCGGCGCGGGTGTCGAACGGCACGCCGTCGAGGTTGCCCATGACGTTCGGATCGGCCTGGATCAGACGACGCACGTCGGTGGGACTCATTGACTCCAGGTACTGGCGTCGGTGTTCGGCGGGTAGGTTACGCAGATCGGCGACCACCCGGTCCGGGTCGGCGCGGGTGCCGCCGGGCAGCGTGACGTCGGGCTGTCCGTTGACCATGGCTGCGATGTCGGATGCCAATTCGCCGATCCGACGGCCGTAGTCGGTGTCGAATTCGGTGAGGGTGTCGATGCCGATGGCGATCCGGTTCTCGCGGACGAAGGCGTTCATGTCCTCGTCGGGATCGGCGTGGGTCACCTCGCCGGTGTCGGACACGGTGAACCCGTCGGCGATCGCGTTGTCGACCTCGCGGATCAGATACGCCCGTGCATGGGCGATGTCTGTGGCGGCGTCCTTGGCCTCGTCGGCGATCTGGTTCAGCACATTACGTACCTCGGAGGCGTGGTCGCGTTCTTCGGTGATCCGCATCTGCGCGGCGTCGTGGGTTGCGCCTCGCCACGAGGCGGCGTCGTTCAGTGATCGCTCGACTGCCGCGAGGGACGTGTCGAGCGTCTGAGCCGCGGCCTGTGCGGCCGCGCCTGCGGCCGAGATCGCGTTGGTACTCCATCCGCGCACCGCTGAGATGGTCGGTTTCATCAGCGGGTCGGCACACTGCGTAGGGATGCCGCTGCGCGATCGTCGCGATCGATCGCCATGGCGTTGAACGTGACGAGCGAATCGGCCAGTGTCGCAAGTCGAGCCGAGATCGAGGCGATCGTCGGAACCGCCGAGGTCGACGCCGAGTGAAGTGCCGTCGTCACGTCACTCATCGCACCGGACACCGACGACAGCGCGTCGAGTTTCAGATCCGCCACGACCTTCGATTCACGTCGCCATGCACTCGCGGTCTGTTCGATCTCCTCGGGTCGAACACCGAAAGGTGCTCGGGCAGAGGAGGATTGGTCAGTGTCTGATCGATTAGGGCCGGGTCCAGGAGTAGGGGTGCTGTCCTCGCGGTCCGGCTTCCTCGCTCTGTTGAGGAGTTCGGCCAAACCTTCTCCGATGACATCCGCCATGCCATCGAGCGGCAGTTGAGGTGCTGTCACGTGTCGGTCCCCCTGATGTCACGGTCAGATGTTCCCGTCGGCTGGCACCGACGGCACAGACTCTGACGCACCCAAGGGGGCAAAGGTTCCAAAAATCTTTGGGTTCCAAAGATCTTCTGGGAGTCTCCCGCTCACCACACGCCGGGTGGGCGGAACTGCACGCTCATTCGCGCCCCGACGCCGCGGACTTTCGGCACCGCGTGCTCCCAGGTGCGTTGACAACTCCCGCCCATCACCAACAGATCGCCCGCCGACAACGTGAATTTCAACGACGCTCCGCCTCCGCGCGGACGCAGTGCCAACGGGCGCGGTGAGCCGAGGGAGACGATCGCGACCATCGTGTCGTGCGTGGCGCCACGCCCGAACCGGTCGCCGTGCCACGCAACCGAATCCGACCCGTCGCGATACAGGCACAGGCCCGCGGTCACGAAGCCCTCGCGCAACTCGTCGCGGTAATGCGCTGTCAGGGCCGCTCGCGCGTCGGCGAGTAACGGGTCGGGGAGTTCGTCACTCGCCTGGTAATTGCAGACCAGACGCGGGACGTCGACAACCCTGTCGTACATCCGACGACGCTCTGCCCGCCACGGAACGACGTCGCGCAGAGCGTCGAAGAGGTCGGTGCTGCCTGCGATCCATCCCGGCCGCAGATCTACCCACGCGCCGTTGGTCAGGACTCGACGCTCGACGTGCGATCCGAGATCGCGCAGCCGCGGTGACTCGGCGTCGAGGTCGAAGATCGATCCCTGGACTCCTGCGCTCATGGACGTCAGCCTACACCGATATCGAACGTGTGTTCGCAATGTAGTCGCAGGCGCTCGCGTGGGACGTCGCTCACAATCGCGGCTCGGAGGTGGCACATCGGCCGGAACGATCTGTATACCGGAGCACAAGTGTTAGCAACTAACACTTCTTAGTTGCTACCGGAATGTCGGAGTCTTCTCGAGGGAGTGCACAGATGGCGTCGTTGTTGTTTCGGGTGGGACGGTTCTCGTTCCGCCACAAGTGGTGGGTGATCGGGGCCTGGGTGGTCATCGCCGCGTTGCTCATCGGGCTAGTGGGCGCGTTGAATCCGAAGTTCGCGAAAGACTTCGAGCTTCCAGGAACCGACTCCGGGACCGCGACCTCGCAGGTCGAGGAGTACTTCCCCGAGGCGATGAAGCAGCAATCGCAGGCGTCGACCAGCGTCCTCGTCGCCGCGGACGACGGGCTGGCCGCCCATTCCGGTCAGATCGACGCACTCGTCGCCGACCTGCACACCCTGCCCGACCTCACCGACAAGGCAACGGTGCTGAACCCGGTCACCGTCGCCGCGGCCAAACCCGAGCTCGCGTCGTCGGTTCTCGGTGACGGCGGCAAGGTCGGTTTGATCCAGGTGCGGCAGAACATCGAGCTGACCGACCTCACCGTCGAGAACAAGAAGCAGTTGACCGACATCCTCGAGAAGCATCGGGGCAATGGCCTGCAGGTCGAGGCCACGGGCTCGCTGATGAGTGTCATGGAGGCGGGCGGCAAGGCCGAGCTGATCGGTTTCGCTGTCGCCTTCGTGGTGATGATCGTCGCCTTCGGGGCGCTGGTCGCCGCGTTCATCCCGCTGATCACCGGACTGATGGGCGTGATGATCACCATCATGCTGCTGCGGCTGAGCGCCGAGGTCATGACGGTCAACGAGACCGCGACCGCGATCGTCACCATGCTCGGCATCGCCGTGTCGATCGACTACGCGCTGTTCATCGTCTCGCGCTACCGCGGCGAGGTGAAACGCGGCGGAGACAGGGCCGACGCCGCGGGTCGCGCGGTCGGTACGGCAGGCTCCGCGGTGGTCTTCGCCGGTTTGACCGTGATCATCGCTGTCGTCGCGCTGATGGTGGTCGGGATCCCGCTGATCACCCAGATGGGGGCGGGCGCCGCCGTCGCGGTGTTCATGGCCGTGATCGCCGCGCTCACCCTGATCCCCGCGCTGCTCGGCGCCGTCGGACGTTTCGCGTTCACCCCGCGCATCCCGTGGATCAAGCACGCAGAAGAATCCGACACCGCCGACACCAACGGAGTTCGCTTCGGCCGCATGGTGGTTCGACGACCGATCCCGTTCATCGTCGCGGGTCTCGCGGTGCTGGTGCTCGCGGCGATCCCGGTCGGCAAGCTGCAACTGGGACTCTCGCTCTCCAGCGACGACGAGGCCCCCGCCCAGGCGCTGCTGCAGCGCGGCTTCGGTGAGGGCATCAACGGCCCGCTGCTCGTCGTGCTGCACTCCGAGGACGGCACGGTGGAGAAGGCTGCCACCGAGACCGTCGCGCACATCAAGTCGCTGCCCGACGTCGCCAATGCGTCGACGATGACGTGGCTGGGCAACGGCACACCGCAGCCGAATGTCGGGGCAACCGCCGCGCTGATCTCGGTGACGCCCGAGAGCGCGCCGTCGGATCAGGCGACGCACGACCTCATGGAGCAGATCCGCGCGTTCAGCCCCGAGGCTCAGCGGGCGGGGGCAGAGCTGCACGTCGGTGGCCAGACGGCGATCATGTCCGACCTGTCCGCCAAACTCGACAAGGCGCTGATCCCATATCTGATCGTGGTGGTCGGGTTGGCATTCCTGATCATGATCGCGGTGTTCCGGTCGATCTGGGTCCCGCTGATCGGAACGATCGGCTTCATCTTCTCGGTGTTGGCGACGTTCGGTGTGACGGTCGCGATCTTCCAAGAGGGTTGGTTCGGTCTGATCGACAACACCAAGCCGATCCTGTCGTTCCTCCCGATCTTCCTGATCGGCGTGGTGTTCGGCCTCGCGATGGACTACCAGGTGTTCCTGGTGACGCGAATACGCGAGGAGTACATCCACGGGATGAGTGCGAAGGACGCGATCATCGCCGGCTACCGGCACGGTGCGCGTGTCGTCACATCGGCGGCGATCATCATGATCAGCGTGTTCGCCGCGTTCATGCTCTCGCCCGACACGACGGCCAAGATGCTCGGCTTCTCGCTGGCAACAGCGGTCCTGTTCGACGCCTTCATCATTCGCATGATGGTCGTGCCCGCTGTGATCACTTTGCTGGGCGATAGGGCATGGGGTCTGCCACGATGGCTGGACAAGCTGGTTCCCAACCTCGACATCGAGGGTGAGAAGGTGCGCGACCGAGGCATCCCGCAGGCGAGCACCGACGAACCTCGCGAGGTGGCCGCGGCGTCGAGTTGAGCGGACTGGGATAAAGAGTAGATAGGGAGAGCACTGCGATGACCGAGGCGACGAGTACGGCAGCGATGGCTTCCGCGCCCGCCTCGGTCTCGCATGCGCCAGCCGCCCCGGTGCCGCCGATCGGGTTGCGCGAGAAGCACAAACGTCGTACCAGGGCGGCGATTCGGGCGGCGGCGATGGAACTCTTCGACGCCAACGGCTACGCCCAGACGACGGTCGCCCAGATCGCCGAGGCGGCCGACGTCTCGCACACCACCTTCTTCCGTTACTTCCAATCCAAGGAGCAGGTGGTCATCAGCGATGACCTCGACGACGAGTGGCAGGCGGTCCTCGAGGCAATCCCGCCGGGGCTCGGCCGATTCGATCTGCTCCGCGCGATGGTGCGGGGACTGGTCGAGTTGGTGTTGGCCGACGACTGGGCGTCGGACCCGGCTAGCATGAAGCTCATCCAGTCCGAGCCCGCGCTGCTGCTGGTCAATCAGATCGAATCCGACCGCGCGATCTCGGAGGCGGCAGATTTCATCGCCGACTATCTCGGCGTGGAGCGCGACAATCCACGGTTACGCGTCTTCATCGCGGCGGTCGGCGGCATGATGTTCCACATCGCCAACGGCACCGAGGACGTGCGCGACGGCAGATTCCTCGAGACGCTTCTCGAGGCGATCGACCTGCTGGAGCAGGGCCTACCGCTGTGAGTTCGCGCGCTACGCAGACGTGCCGAGTGCGCTGGTCGCTGCGTCGACCGTGCGTGCCGCTTCGTCGGGATTGATGCGCGCGAGGCACTGCGCAGCGATGATCGCGGCGACGGTGAGTCGTGTGTGATGGTCGACGATGTTCGACGACGCGTCGGGCATGCGTGCCGCGATGCCGCGTCGGACAGCGTCGGACAACATCGCCCGATAGTTCTCGATGACGCTGTGCACCGCATCGTCGGCGCCGATCGGTGTCGCCGACGCGGTGAGTATGAGGCATCCCGACGGCGTCGCAGCGTCGGCCGCCGACGCTGCCGTGATGGCGTCGCGCAGTTCCGAGAGGTACGAGCAGATGGCGTCGGGGTGCACGTCGTCGCGGTTCAGCTCGGTCAGCAGCGGTGTGACGATGGTGGTCAGGTAGTCGTCGACCGCGGCGTCGAACAGTCCGCGCATGCTGCCGAACGCGTGATAGATGCTGGAGCGGCCGACACCTGACGCGGACTCGACGTCGGCAACCGAGACGTCGCTGAAACCCTTCTGCCAGAACAGGTCTCGAGCAGAAGCGATGAGTTCGGTCGAATCGAACGTTGCTGTGCGTCCCACGGCTGCCTCCTCGCACTGATTTTGCAACGATCATTCTACTATGCCTATAGTGCAATGAACAGTCCAGAATGTGCCCTGAACCAGAATGTGCCTTGACTGCGCACGCACACCGAGGAGAGTGGAGACATGACCGCAACCAGTACCCAGATCCAGTTGGTGTCCCGTCCGGTCGGATGGCCGAAGCAGTCCGATTTCCGCACCGTGACAGTCGTTCTCGACGATCTCGAGCCGGGTGAGGTGCGCGTGGCCAACGAGTTCATGTCCGTCGACCCGTACATGCGCGGGCGGATGATCGACACCCGCAGCTATGTTCCGCCTTTCAAGCTCGACGAGACGATGACCGGGGGCGCTGTGGGGCGCGTCGTCGAATCTCGCTCCGATGACGTGCCGGTCGGCGCGTTGGTGCTGCATCAGTACGGTTGGCGCGACGTCGCGCAAGGTCCGGCGAAGGCGTTCACCGTGCTACCGGAGCCGCCGTCAGATGCCAACGGCGACAGGGCGTTCGACTCGTCGCTCTATCTCGGTGTGCTCGGCATGACGGGTCTGACCGCCTACGTCGGCCTGACCGAGATCGCGAAGATGAAGCCGGGCGACATCGTGTTCATCTCCGGCGCCGCGGGTGCCGTGGGGACCGCCGCGGGCCAGATCGCACGACTGCTCGGCGCCAAGGCGGTCATCGGCTCGGCGGGTAGCGACGAGAAGGTCGAATTGCTCACCGGCCGTTACGGATTCGATGCTGCGGTCAACTACAAGGACGGCCCGATCCGCAAGCAGCTGCGCGCAGCCGCTCCCGACGGCATCGACGTCTACTTCGACAACGTCGGCGGCGACCACCTCGAGGCAGCCCTCGACGCATTCAACGACGGCGGGCGTGCGGCGCTCTGCGGGGCGATCGTCAGCTACAACTCCACCGAGCGGGTCCCCGGCCCGGACAACATGTCCAACATCATCACCCGCGCACTGACGCTGACCGGCTTCACCGTGGGGCATCACTTCGACAAGGCTCCGGAGTTCACCGCCAAGATGTCGGAGTGGCTTGCGGCCGGCGACGTGGTCTTCGACGAGACCGTCGTCGACGGCATCGACCACGCGATCGACGCCTTCCTCGACATGATGCGCGGCGCGAACGTCGGAAAGATGGTCGTGCGTCTGTAGGTGAGGGCTGTCGGGTGACGGTCAGAGTGTCCGCAGCCGCCGCGCGGCCTCGGCGATGACGTCGTCGCGTTTGGAGAATGCGAAGCGCACCATGTGTTTCCACGGCTCCTTGTCGTCGGCGAAGACGCTGACCGGCACCGCCGCGACCCCGATCCGCTCGGGTAGTGTGCGGCAGAACTCGACGCCATCGTCGTACCCGAGCGGCCGCGGGTCGGCGCAGACGAAATAGGTTGCCTCGCTGCGATGTACGTCGAACCCGGAGTCGACGAGCGCGGAGGTGAGGAGGTCACGCTTGGCCTCGAGCTCTGCCGCGGACTTGCGCACCCACTCCATCTCGTTGTCGAGTGCGACGGCAACCGCGGGCTGAAAGGGTCCCGACCCGACGTAGGTCATGAACTGCTTGGCCGCGCGTGCCGCCGCGACCAGTTCGGGCGGGCCGCTGATCCAGCCGACCTTCCAGCCGGTGCAGTTGAATGTCTTTGCGGCGCTGGAGATTCGCAGGGTTCGTTCGCGCATTCCGGGTAGCGTCGCCAGCGGGGTGTGGGTGCGGCCGTCGAACAGGAGGTGCTCGTACACTTCGTCGGTCACAGCGACGACGTCGTGCTCGATGCACAGGCGCGCGATCTCGGCGAGGTCATCGTCGGAAAGCACCGTCCCGGTGGGGTTGTGCGGTGAATTGACCAGCACGACAGAGGTGTTCGGTCCGAAAGCGTCGGCAAGCCGTTCGCGGTCGAGCCGGAATCCGTCGCCGTCGGCGATGAGCGGGACGACGCGTCGAACCCCTCCCGCCATCGCAACCGTTGCGGCATAGGAGTCGTAGTACGGCTCGATCATCACCACTTCGCGCCCGGGCTCGACCAGCCCGACGATCGCGCCCGCGATGGCCTCGGTGGCGCCGACGGTGATGAGCACCTCGGAGTCGGCGTCGTAGTCGAGACCGTAGTGCTCACGCTGGTGCCGCGCGACGGCGTGACGCAGCGCGGGGACACCGATGCCCGGCGGGTACTGGTTGTGTCCGGTCGAGATCGCGTCCTTCGCGGCGGCCAACATCGATGCGGGCCCGTCGGTGTCGGGGAAACCCTGGCCGAGGTTCACTGCATCGTGAGCCACGGCCAGCGCCGACATCTCGGCGAAGATCGTGCTGGAGAACGGACGAAGGCGCTCGACGGTCATGGGGTCAAGGCTAACCGTGGATCAGTCCACGGACTCCTCGCCGATGGCCGGGCCGAGCAGGTCGTCGGCGTCGGTGATGCGGTACGCGTAACCCTGCTCGGCGAGGAAACGCTGCCGGTGGGCGGCGTAGTCGGCGTCGAGGGTGTCGCGCGACACCACCGAATAGAAGTGCGCCTGGCCCCCATCCTTCTTGGGGCGCAACAGACGACCGAGTCGCTGTGCCTCCTCCTGGCGAGACCCGAACGTGCCCGACACCTGCACCGCGACCGACGCCTCCGGCAAATCGATCGAGAAGTTCGCGACCTTCGAGACGACGAGCGTCTGCAGCTCTCCCGAGCGGAAGCGGTCGAACAGCGCCTCGCGCTCCTTGTTCTTAGTCGAACCCTGGATCACCGGGGCGTCGAGTTCACGGCCGAGTTCTTCGAGCTGGTCGATGTACGCGCCGATGACCAGCGTCGGCGACCCCGCATGCTTGGCGAGGATCGACTTCACGACGTTGACCTTGGTGTGCGCCGTCGAGCAGAGCTTGTACTTCTCCTCGTTCTCGGCGACCGCGTACTGCAGGCGTTCCTCGTCGGTGAGCGTCACGCGCACCTCGACACAGTCGGCGGGCGCGATCCAGCCCTGCGCCTCGATGTCCTTCCACGGAGCGTCGTAGCGCTTGGGTCCGATGAGGCTGAATACGTCGCCCTCACGGCCGTCCTCGCGCACGAGCGTCGCGGTCAAACCGAGTCGACGCCGCGACTGCAGGTCGGCGGTCATGCGGAACACGGGCGCGGGCAGCAGATGCACCTCGTCGTAGACGATGAGGCCCCAGTCGCGGGAGTCGAACAGATCGAGATTCTTGTACTCGCCCTTCGACTTTCGCGTCATCACCTGATAGGTCGCGATGGTGACGGGACGAATCTCCTTGCGCTCACCCGAATACTCGCCGATCTCCTCCTCGGTGAGCGACGTACGCGCGATGAGCTCACGCTTCCACTGCCGTCCCGCAACGGTATTCGTCACCAGGATGAGCGTCGTCGCCTGCGCTTTGGCCATCGCCGCGGCACCGACCATCGTCTTGCCCGCACCACAGGGCAGCACGACGACGCCCGAGCCGCCCGCCCAGAACGAGTCGGCGGCCATCTCCTGATAGTCGCGCAGATGCCACTCGTCCTGCTCCAGCTCGATCGGATGTGCCTCACCGTCGACGTAGCCGGCGAGATCCTCCGCGGGCCAGCCCACCTTCAGCAGCACCTGCTTGAGCCGACCACGCTCCGACGGATGCACCACGACGGTGTCGTCGTCGATCCGCGCACCGAGCATCGGCGCGACCTTCTTGTTGCGCAGGATCTCCTCGAGGACCGCGCGGTCGAAGCTGACCAGGGTCAGCCCGTGCACCGGACTCTTGACAAGCTGCAGCCGACCGAACCGACCCATCGTGTCGACGATGTCCATGAGCAGCGGCTGCGGGACGGCATACCGCGAAAACGAGACGAGAGCATCGACGACCTGCTCGGCGTCATGCCCGGCCGCGCGCGCGTTCCAGAGCGCCAACGGCGTCACCCGGTAGGTGTGCACATGCTCAGGAGCGCGCTCGAGCTCGGCGAACGGGGCGATCGCTCCACGCGCCGCCGCCGCGTCGGGATGATCCACCTCGAGCAGCAGCGTCTTGTCGGATTGCACGATCAGGGGTCCATCAGTCACCCGCGCCATTGTATAAGGGTTCATCTGCGCGGCTCGTGGCTGCGTCGTGTGCCACCGGCCGACGTGTGTCCCTTATGCCCGTTAAATGACACTGTTCTGCGTGGCTGTCGCGGCGTAGAGTAAGCGGAGCAAACCTCCGGATATGTTCGCGGTACTACGACGCAAGTGGGGATCTCACTCTTCATGTCAACTTCCGAGAAGCCATCTTCTGGGTCGCCAGCTTCCGAAAAGCCGACTCTGGCCGCCGAGCCCGACCCGCGCCGGTGGAAGGCCCTGGTCTTCATCTGCATCGCGCAGTTGATGGTCGTGCTCGACGGCACGGTGGTCCAGATCGCCCTGCCCGACGCCAAGGTCGACCTCGGCATCAGTACGGCCAATCAGCAGTGGGTCATCACCGCGTATGCGCTGGCATTCGGCGGACTGCTGCTCTTCGGTGGTCGCATCGCCGACCTGTGGGGGCGTCGGCGAGCACTGATGGTCGGGTTGGTCGGATTCGCACTCGCCTCGGCGCTCGGCGGCGCCGCGCTGAACCAGAGCATGCTCTTCGGTGCCCGCGCGCTGCAGGGCGCGTTCGGTGCGCTCCTGGCGCCGGCGGCACTGTCACTGCTGACCGTGATGTTCACAGCGCCCAAAGAGCGGGCAAAGGCGTTCGGCATCTTCGGCGCGATCGCCGGCGGTGGAGCAGCGGTGGGACTGCTGCTCGGCGGCCTGTTGACCCAGGTCCTCGACTGGCGCTGGACCATGTACATCAATGTGGTGTTCGCCGCGATCGCACTGTTCGGGGCGATCGTCGAGATCAAGGAGCCGCCCCGCGCCACCGACCACACGCCGGGCCTCGACATCCTCGGCGTGATTCTCGGCGGTAGCGGACTCGCCCTCGTTGTGTACGGCTTCAGCCGCGCCGCCGAAGAGGGCTGGGGCGACACCGGCACCGTCATCTGTCTGATCGCGGCGGTGGTGTTGCTGGTGGCGTTCGTCGCGTGGCAGGCGCGCAGCCCACACCCGCTGCTGCCGTTGCGCGTCGTCGCCAACCGCGCACGCGGTGGGGCATACCTCAGCGTCGCGCTCGCGGTGGTCGCGATGTTCGGGTCGTTCCTCTTCTTGACGCTGTATATGCAAGTGGTGCACCACTATTCGCCGCTGAGCGCGGGCGTGGCGTTCCTCCCGATGGTCGGCGGCATGCTGGTCGGGTCGACGCAGATCGCAGCCCGGCTCATCACGCGGGTACCGCCGAGATACCTACTCGTGCCGGGTGCACTGCTCGCCGCGTGCGGGATGTTGCTGCTCAGTCAGATCTCGGCCGAGTCGACGCGGTACTGGACCGTGATCTTCCCGGCGCTGTTCCTGCTCGGCATGGGTATGGGCACGGTGTTCATGACGTCGATCAACCTGGCCACCTACGGCGTCGAACCGCGGGATGCCGGCGTGGCGTCGGCCATGGTCAACACCTCGCAGCAGGTCGGCGGCGCCATCGGCACCGCGCTGCTGAACACGATCGCCGCGACGGCGGCGGCGTCGTACGTGACCAGCCACATGGCGTCGGTTCGCGGACCCGCCGACGCGCAATCGCTGCAGGCGGAGGCGATGGTGCACGGGCAGAGCATCGGCTTCTACGTCGCGGCGGCGATCCTGGTTGGCGTGGCGCTGGTCGCCGGTTTGCTCATCGACGTCAAACGGCCGATCGGTGAGGCACACGGCGCCGAGACAGAGACGGCGCTGGCCTAGCTGTCGAGCAACTCGACGCTGGTGACGCGGTGCAGGGTGAAGTGCTGCTCGTCGTCTGAGCCCTCTTCGGTGCCGACGAGTTGTCCGGCACCGAGCAGCCGGGGTGTGACGACGTGTCTGCTGGCCGAGCCGTGGGCGTCGACGTAGCCGACGAGTAGACGTCGGTTCGCACGAAGCGCCAATTGGATGAGGGCAGTGGTGGATTCGCCACCGCCGACGGCGCGTACCGGTGCGGCGTCGGATTTTCCGGGAGTCGCCGGGGTTGCCCGCGTCGCCCTGTCGTGGGAGCGCATGCGGCTCACCACCGATTGCAGCTGTTCCGGGGTCGGTGTCGAGCGTCGGGGTGTCGGGCGTCGACGCCCCCGTCCCGACGACACGCGACTACCGCGCTCGCGCAAGTCGACGAGCGAGCCGGATGAATCCTCGCCCGCGGGAGCAAATCCCGCGTCCCGGAGTCGGTCGATGACCGTGCGAACCTCCGACGGCGAGATCGCTACCGTCGGTGCGAGTGCGCGCAGTGCGAGGTGTTCGGCTGCGTCGCTACGCAATACGGCGGCGAGCATCGTCGGGTCCTCGCATCGGATGAACGACGACGCGATGCCGACGCGGAGCTGCCCGTGCTTACGTGCAACGTCTTCGATCAGATAGGTCAGCGACTGCGGAACCGGCGTCGACGAATGGGCGGTGAACATCGTGAGCAGTTCGCTGCTGGTCTTGCCCGCGTCGAGAGCTCGTCGGACGCTCGCCTCCGAGACGCGATACACCGATGCGGCGCCGCCGGATTCGAGGTCGGCGACCAACTCGACCTGGTCGCTGAGCTCCGGGGTCATCGGGCCGGGAACGGTGAGCGTGAGGTCGGCCTGGGTCAGGAAGTGGTCGACGGGTTCTGGCAGCGCCTTACGCATCGCGGCGAGCACCTGCGAGTCGACGGCCTCGGGGTCGGTGTCCGACAACGCGACTCGACCGATCGAGGTCAGTGACTGATGTGCGATCACTCCGAGGCTCTGTGCCTCGGCAAGCGTTTCGCCGACGACGCGCGGGGAGAGTCGACGTATCCGATGCGGATGTCGCCAGGCGAGTGATGCGGTGACCGTATCGATGGAAAACGGTGTGGCACCGTCGAGTTCGGTGAGCAGGTCGAGGATGAGATGACGCTGCACGGGCGCGGTCGCGTCGTAGAGCTCCGACGAGAGCGCTGGATACGCGTTGCCGTCGCGGTCGGGTTCGCCGACCTGCCACGCGCGTCGCGGCATCGACAGCCACGCGTCGAGCAGTGTGGCCCACTGCCTTTCGGGTGCCGAGTGCAGCCAGGTATCGGCCGACGACGTCGGTGCGAACGCCTGCTCACCCCGATCTCCCGCCGGTGGGGGATCGGGAAACCCGACGTCGATGAGACGTGCGTGGCCCAGGAGTTCGACGAGGAACGAGACGCGTTTCTGGTCCAGCCCGGTTACCTTTGCGAGCCTGCGCAATTCGCGGACACCTAGCGCACCTGAGCGCAGCACCGCTGCGGGTGCCCGTCCCAGCACGTCGAGCAGCGCCGTGGTGTGGCGGATGAGTTCGAGCGCCTCACCACCTGCGGCGGCGTCGACGGCTTTGGCGCCGAACCGCAGTGACGCGTGTTCGTCGGCGAGGCCTGGGGGCGCGAGAGTGTCTGTGTGCAGCGGAGGTTCGCCGCGGATGAGCGCTGCGACCATCGGCGGTAGTTCGACGGTCTGGTCGTCGATACGTGCGAGGAGGCCGAGCGCGATGAGCCGAGCGACCGGACTGTCCGGATCTGCACCGGGTGCTGCGTCCCGACTTCGTCCGAGCGCGGGGCCTCGCGACAGTGTCGTCAGCAGATCGCGCTGGCGCTCGTCAATGCCGTCGATCAGCTTCTGCACGTCGTCGGGCGTCAGGTGGGCGAGAGGGCCGGTGAGGTGCAGCGCTTTCCACGGCAGGGCCGAGGCGAGGTGTGCGCCCGCGGTGAGTGAATCGGCGACGCCCCAGAACACCGCGCGACGTCGTAGATCGTCGATGCGTCGGGTGATCTCGGCGGACTCGGCACGGTTCGACAGCGCTTTCACGAGGGTATCGGCGTCGACGTTGGCGGGTACCCGCGCGACGCCCGGACCGGTGGAGAGCGCGATGAACTGCTCGATCACCGCCAGCGTCAGCAGATCGAGTTCCTCACCCACGAGCGCGATCGACGCCGCGGCGAGCGCACGCTGAGCGAGCACCGAGGTCCCCTGCGGCGGCGGGGAGGCGAGGTCGGGGCGAAGCGACAGCAGATCGCGCAGGTCGTCGTCGGTGCGCGCGGCCAGATCGTCGGCCAGGCCGATCCGCTGGTCGTCCGTGCTCATTCGATCAAGTCTAGTGGTCGAACCAAAACAGCAGGCGAGTCGTCGGACAGCGGGTGGCATGGCACAATATGCCCGTGGCTGAGAAGGAAAAGAAGAACCATTACGTCGACAACGGCTGGCCTCGTCATGACGACGGCAGCGTCCCCGACCACGCGGTCTCGGAGTTCGCGGCGGAGATCCCCGGTGCACTCTCGCCGTTCGGCGATGTCGAGTTCCCGCTGCCTGCTGACAAGGTCAACTACGTCCAACCGAAGACCGTCGTCAATCGCTGACGACGTGACGTCGACCTGATGCCTCCCCGGCACGCGAGCGGCCAAGACGAGACGTCGAATCCCTCTCGTCTTTCGCACCTCGACTCGACGGGTGCTGCGCGGATGGTCGACGTCGGCGACAAGACCACGACACGACGACGCGCTGTCGCCGCAGGTACCTTTCACACGACCACCGAGGTCATCGACCTACTGCGCGATTCCGCGCTGCCCAAGGGCGACGTTTTGGCCACCGCCCGCATCGCAGGAATCATGGCGGCCAAACGCACCGACGCACTCATTCCGCTGTGCCACCAGTTGGCGCTGTCGGCGGTCGACGTCGACTTCACCGTCGCCGACGATCACATCGACATCGTGGCCACCGTCGAGACAGCCGGGAAGACCGGCGTCGAGATGGAAGCGCTCACGGCGGTCGCAATCGCAGGACTGACCCTGCACGACATGACCAAGGCCGTCGATCGACGCGCCAGCACGGGGGAGATCCGACTTCTCGAGAAGTCGGGCGGCCGGTCGGGAACCTGGACTCGCGCCCGAGCGACAGACGAGAAAAATGACTGACGAGAAGCTCGTGGCCCGCGTCGTCGTGGCGTCGACACGCGCAAGCCGCGGCCTCTACGTCGACCGCAGCGGCCCGATCATCGCGGAGTGGCTCACCGCCCGCGGATTCGTCGTCGACGAGGTCGACGTCGTCGCAGATGGCGCACCGGTCGGCGACGCGATCCGCGCCGGGATCTACGCCTCCGACGCGCTCGTGATCACCACGGGCGGAACGGGTCTCACCCCCACCGACCGCACCCCGGAGGAGACGCGAGCATTGCTCGACGTCGAGATCCCGGGTCTTGCCGACGCGATTCGCAGCTCGGGACTTCCGACGGTGCCCACGGCGATCCTCTCGCGCGGTGTCGCAGGCGTGGCCGGCCGCACGCTCGTCATCAACCTGCCGGGGTCGACCGGCGGAGTCCGCGACGGTCTCGACGTACTCGACGGCGTCCTCGACCACGCGCTCGACCAGCTCCGCGGTGGCGATCACCCGCGGAGCGACGAATGACCGTGCGAGTCGTGAAGGCCGCTCTCGCCGCCGACCCCATCGACCTTCCATCTCACGAACAACTCGTCACCGACGCCGCTGCAGGCTCGGCCGGCGCGGTCGTCGGGTTCGCGGGCGCAGTGCGCAATCACGACGGAGATCACGCGTCGGCGGTAACCAAGCTGTCGTACTCGTCGCATCCGAGCGCACCCGAGGTGCTCGCCGAGGTGGTCGACGAGGTGTCGGCGTCGGTCGCGGGAGTTCGCGCGGTGGCCGTGTCGCATCGCGTGGGCGAACTCGACGTCGGCGACGTGGCTTTCGTCGTCGCCGTGGCGGCCGACCATCGGGCGCCCGCATTCGAGCTGTGCGCGCGCCTCGTCGACGAGGTCAAGGCCCGCCTGCCCGTGTGGAAGCACCAGGTGTTCGCCGACGGTTCCGACGAATGGGTCGGCTCGGCCTAGAGATTGGAAGTCGGCTCCGCCTAGAGATTGGAAAAGGACCCCGCACGGCCGTTATGGCGTCGTGCGGGGCCCTTCGTCTCGGGGTCCGGCGGTCAGTGCAGCCGGGACTCGGGCGAGATCGCTCAGGGGAGCGGGATCAGGCCCTTGTTCTGGTTGTAGATCTTCAGCTGGTCCGGGGTGAGCTGGTAGCCGCTGTCCTTGGCTGCCTTCCAGAGGTTCTTGACCTCGGGGCTGACGTTGGCGGCGTCGAGCGCGCCGTCGACCTGGCCCTTGACGTCATCGGTGCTCTTGGCCTCGGGAGTCTTCTCCAGCGGGGTCTGCGGCTGCGCCTCGGGCTTCACCTCAGGCTTGGGGGCCTGCAGCGGCTTGGGCGAGTCGGTGGGAGCGGTGCGCGGGGTCGAGCCCGACAGTCCGGTGCCACACACCGGCCATGCGCCCTTGCCCTGCGATGCCAGCACGCGCTCTGCAACGGCGATCTGCTGCTCCTTGGAGGCCTGATCGGCGCTCGGTGCGTATGCGGTGCCACCGTGGCCCGCCCAGGTGCTCGGGCTGAACTGCAGTCCGCCCTGGTAGCCGTTTCCGGTGTTGATGGCCCAGTTGCCGCCGGACTCGCACTGTGCGACCTGGTCCCACTCGGAGTCGGAGGCTGCGTGCGCTGAACCGGTGCCGAGCAGAGCGGCTCCGCCGCCGAGCACTGCGCCGGTGAGGGCGACCTTCGCGAAGGTCTTGGTGGTCGTGTTGGTCGTCGACTTGCGATGACGTCCGGCCATGAGTTTTCTTTCCTCTCTCCACGCGCCTACGAAGTCAGCTGTCGGGTTCGAACGAGAGGTTGCTCGGTCCGTGGTCGCCGTGGCGGCCGGTGGACTTAACCCCAAGGGCATCCGGGTCTGGATGTCCGTATCTCCGTCGGAGATGTTGGGTCCCCCGTCCTCGTTCCTGAGTTTGTTGTTCGTCATTCGATCGGGGGAACGAGGCTTGGCGCGCCCGGTCGAATGTTGTGTTCTTTTGGCTGTCCTGTGATCTCCCTGGAGGAGACTGTTCGTACAGTACGACGGATGCGCCGCTGAATCACCCTCGTCCGCAAGTTGTTTTTTGGGCTGCGCGTGGGACTTTGGACCCAATTCCGTCGTCATCGCTGCTCAACCCGACGATGGTCGGTTCGTGTCCATCCCGTTATCGGCTCGTTATGTGACTAAGGTCACATGGCCTCGGACGCCTCAGCCGCCGGCAAATGGCGGTAGAACGTCGATCGTCTCGCAGTCGCCGAGAGGCGTCGTGCGGTCGCAGACGGCGATCGCGTCCCGCAGATATGAGCACCGGGCGAGCACGCGCGTGAGGTCGGGGTGGTCGACAACCAGGGCGCGTTCGAGGTCGCCGAGCGTCGCGTCGGCCGGCACGTCGATCTCGGTCAGATCGGTGCCCGCGGCGGCACGTGCGGCCGCGAAGAACCGAACGGTCAGCGTCATCGAGTCGCTCACCCTCCGATGGCCGACATCGGGCGGTCGGGTTGACGAAAGTCCGTGGTGTTCACCGCATGTCCCGCAGCCTTGTGCCACATGTCACCCCGCCAGCGTCGCGCGATCTCGGCGTCGAGGGCGGTTTCGCTGAGCCCACCGCGCAGCGCGGGCATCAGTGACGTCTCGGCGTCGGCGAACAAGCAGTTGCGCAGGGCGCCGTCGGCGGTCAGTCGGGTGCGGTCGCAGTCGCCGCAGAATGGCCGCGTCACCGACGCGATCACCCCGACGCGGGCTGTCTGTCCCGTCGGGTCGGTGTGCCCCCGCACGAGCCACGTGGCCGCCGGTGCCCCGCCGCGCGGGCGGGGATCGGGGTCGAGTTCGAAGGTCCGACGCAGCGTCGTGAGGATCTCGTCCGCCGTGACCATCGCGCCGCGGTCCCACCGGTGATCGGCGTCGAGCGGCATCTGTTCGATGATGCGCAGCTGGTAGCCCTCGCCGAGGCAGAACCGCAGCAGGTCCGGTAGGCCCGCGAGGTCGTCACGGTTCGGCACGACCGCGTTGACCTTGACCGGCTGGAGTCCCGCGTCGCGGGCTGCGGCGAGCCCGTCAAGCACGTTCGAGAGCCGGTCACGGCGAGTGATCTGCGCGAAGCGGGCGGGGTCGATGGTGTCGAGTGAGACGTTGATGCGGTGCAGGCCTGCGTCGGCGAGTGCCTGTGCGCGGTGTCGCAGCCCCAGACCGTTGGTGGTCAGAGCGAGTTCCGGCGCTTCGGGCATGTTCGACGCCGCGGCGATCAATTCCTCGAGGTCGCGGCGCAGCAGCGGTTCGCCGCCGGTGAAGCGGATGCGTCGGATACCGAGGTCGCGCACGGCGACGGTGAGCACCCGCACGAACTCGTCGGTGGTCAACAGATCCTCGGACGGCAACCAGTCCAGACCTTCGGCAGGCATGCAGTAGGTACACCGCAGATTGCAGCGGTCGGTCACCGATACCCGCAGATCAGAGGCAACGCGACCGAACGTGTCGATCAATGGCCCCGACGACGGCGCGTCGTCGTCGCGTACGGAGCGCGGGGTGATCGGAAGTCCGAGGTCGATGATGCTCATGTCGGCCCGGTCGTCGTCGGTTGCAGTCGCGGGCGTGCTTCGAGCGCACGGAACGTGCTGGCGTGAAAGACGAGCGGTTCGACGTCCGGATCGCAGTCGAGTGCGTCTATCTGCAGCAACACGACGGTGTGATCGCCCGCGGGTACCTCGCTGTGAATGTGGCAGGACAGTTGCGCCGCGGAGTCGGGCAAAAACAGCGCGCCGTCGTCTGTGGCCCGCGGGGTGGTGCCGTCGAATCGATGTTCAGCGGGCCCGGCGAGTTGACGACACAGCGCCGACTGCGTGTGCGAGAACACGCTCACGCCGAGCGCGGGTGCCTCGCGCAGCCGCGGCCACGTCGTCGAGGTGTTCTGTACGCAGACCGAGACCAGTGGGGGGTCGAGTGAGACTGTCGTGAACGCCGACGCCGCCATGCCGAGCGGGGCGTCGGCGGTGCCGAGGCAACACACCGCGACAACTCCGGTGGGAAAGCAGCTGTATGCACGCTTGAGTGCGCCGGGCTCGGACACCGGCGACAGAGCACCGAACGCACTGCGGCTCGCGTCGCCCTGACTCGTCATTTCACGCGCCGCCCGGAGCGGAGCGCGTAGACGATGCCGAGGAGGAAACCGATCGGAGTGCACATCGCCAGCAGGTAGACCCATGTGGGAGCGGTACCGCCATCATCGACGGCAGGCATCACGAACAGCGCGATCAGCGCGACAATTCCGACGCCGAACACGATCCCCGCGAGGACGAGAAGAGCCGTGGACGATTTCTTCTGCATACCTCAACGGTAGAACACATTCGAGAGTCGCTGCTCCGGACCGAATGTGAGGTGACTGTGCAGCAGGCCATTGGCTAGAATGGTGGGTAACCAGGCGCCCTGCTCATCTGATTGTCGTGGGTTGGGCGTCTTTTGCTGTGACAGGGCAACTGTTGTGAACGAGAAGCCAGTTGTTACGGCAAGACCCGCTGCGGTAGATGACCGCGGTGGTGAGACCGAGCGAAGATGAGGGTGAGCACAGTGCCGACCGGCAAGGTGAAGTGGTACGACGCGGAGAAGGGCTTCGGCTTTCTTGCTCAGGAGAGCGGGGAGGACGTCTATGTCCGCTCGTCCGCGCTGCCCGAAGGCGTCGAGGCTCTCAAGCCAGGCCAGCGCGTCGAATTCGGCATGGCTGCCGGTCGTCGTGGGCCGCAGGCACTGACCGTGACCGTGCTCGAACCCGCCCCGAGCGTCGCGAAGAACACCCGCGGGGCCGCGCGCAAGGAACAGCAGGCCAAGCGGCACAGCCCCGACGAGTTGCACGGCATGGTCGCCGACCTCATCACGCTGCTCGAGGGCAAGGTGCAGCCCGACCTGCGCAAGGGGCGCTACCCGGATCGCAAGACGGCGCAGCGCATTTCTGAGGTCGTGCGGGCCGTCGCCCGCGAACTCGACGCCTGACCCGACCCGCTATCCCGTTGCCGACGGTTCCTCGACACGCTCGCTTGGCGCGCTCGGGTTCTGCGGCGACGGCTGCTTGACGCGAAATCCGTCCGGGGTGGTGTTCAGTGCGAGCACCCCGCGCGCAACCTGGAACTGGCCGTCGACGACGACCGCAGACAGCGGCTGCACCTCGATGTTGACGAGCACCCGATCGGGCCGTGACGGCAGTTCGAGGGTGAAGGCCGATCCGCTCGTCTTGTACTCGGGCGTCGGGTCGGGGTTGATGATCACTCCGTTGCGGTCGGCGTAGAGCAGGTAGAGCAGCCACGGGTGGTCGGAAATGTTCTCCGACACCGACAGCATGGCGCTCTGCCCGATGGGCAACGGAGCGTGTTGGCCGCGCAGCGCCTGGTCCTGGTCGGCTGTGCAGTTCTGCATCAGTACGTCGCACCATTCAGTCGGCTTCACGGTGATGAGTTGGTCGTCGATTGCGACGTGCAGATATCCGCGCTCGTCATGATGCTTGCCGACGACCAGAGCGCTCACGATGCCGCCGACCACGCCCGTGAACACCACCGCCACGATCGCGATGATCGCGACTGCCTTCTTCTCACCGCTGTTGAATTGCACGGTTCAATGATGGCCTGTGCCGTGACCGCTCGGGTGGACAGGTCCGTGTGGCGGTCTGCTCGGCTGCGGCCGGGTGGGCGCTTCCGATGGTCTCGGGTGGGCTGTTTCGGGTCGCTCACCAGCGCGGAAAGCCCGCTCGGTCGGGTGGGTGAATCGCGTGGTGTCGGCGGCGGCGAACGAGACGGTCGGAGCCGCCTGGTCGGGACGGTGGCCTCCGAAGCCGGGAACCAGCGTCGACCCGCGAGTGGTCATCACGGTCTGCGCCAACCCGAGGCCGAGGAGCACGGCGACGACGGTGAACCCGATCCACAGCTTCGGCGGAAGCAGCACGCCCAGCGCGGCGCCGAATACCCAGCACAGCTGTAAGACGGTCTCCGAACGGCCGAAGGCGGATGCTCGGGAACGTTCGGGAAGGTCGTCCTGGATCGATGAATCGAGGCACACCTTGCCGATCGCGCTGGTCCCGGATGCGACGAAGCCCGCGACCACCGCGAGCAGGACGTTGCCGAAGATCGCGGCGAGCACTGCGACGACGAAGCAGGCGGCGGTCGCCCACACGATCACCTTCGGGGGATTCTTCAGCTCCAGCCGAGTCCCGACCCCGTTGCCGATCGCGTTGCCGACCCCGGCTGCCGCGCCGACCGCGCCGAGCAGGGCGAGTTGCATCCACCCGCTGTGCGAGCCCTGCGACTTGGCGTAGAACGCGATGTAGAGCGTCATGAAGCCGGTGAGGATGCGGATCGTCCCGTTGCCCCACAGACCAGCGACGACGGTCCGGCCCAGCGGCTGGCGCATGGTCTTGGCGATCTCGCGTGCTCCGCGCCTTGCGCGGGATGTGCGTCCCGAACTCGACCCGGCCTCCGGCTGATGCGGCTCGTGGTAGGTCAGGGTGGTGGGAACCTCGCCCTCGGTGACCTCGACCCACGACGGAATGCGCAGGCACAGGTAGGCGCCGACCACCGAGATGATCGCCAGCCACACCATCGCACCCGGGATGTGGATCGGGAGCGCTCTGGCCAGCACCACCTCGAACAGCGCGGCGACCGCACCACCGATGATCGTCCCGCCGATCAGCCCGAACGTCGTGAGTCGGGAGTTGACGCGCGGAAGGTCGATGCTCGGTGGCACCACACGTGGCGTCACCGCCGACTTCAGCACCCCGAACGATTTGGAGAGCACCAGCAAACCCAGTGCGCACGGGTAGAGCACCCATGGGTCGTACTGCAGTTGCTGCGTGGCGGGGTTCCAGGCGACGTTGCTGATGATGAGCAGCGCGAGCACGGTACGCAGGCCGAACGTTGTGGCCATCGCGATGCGTCGACCGTGTTGGAGACGGTCGAGCATGGGCCCGATCACCGGGGCGATCAGCGCGAAGGGAGCGATCGTCAGCGCCAGATACAGGGCGACGTTCGTTTTCGACTCGCCGGTCGCGGCCGCGAAGAACAGCGTGTTGGCCAGTGCGACGGCCATCGCGGCGTCGACCGCGAAGTTGGCGATGACCGGCAGGGTCAGCGCCGTCAGCCCCGACTTGTCGGCGCCGTCGGCCGTCGCGGCCTGATAGATCTTGTCGACGCCGCGCCCGGTCAGTTCGCGTCCGCGCATCGCGGCCACGCGCATGACCGTGATCTTCTTCGGACCCTTGGCCGACGCAGCGGACGCGGAGTCGTCGGGCATCGCGCGCGTGGCGCCGACGGTCGGCGATTCGTCGAGGGGAGGCAGGTGCGGATTGTGTGTACGGGGCGGCAGGTAGGCCTCGCCGACGGATGCGTGGGCACGACCGCGTTGCCGACCGTCGCCCGCGGGATAGTTCGCGCTGCCCGGGTGGGCCGCTGGGCGTCGTCGGCTGTACTCGTCGATGCGCGAGGTCTCGCTCTCGGGTACTGGCGTCGTCGGGGGGTCGTCGTTCGATCGGCCCCCGTCGGCCCGCCTCCATCGGATCACCTGATCAATTGTTCCTCATCGGTGTGACTGTGTGGCGCAACCGTCGATCGTGTGGGGCGCCACAGCGCGTCGAGGTGGGCGGTTGGCCTGGCGCGGCGTCGATATTGCACACTGGAACAGTGATCGCAGTGACCGGAAACCAGCTCCTGCTCGACGCCGTCGAGTCGGCTCGCTCAGCGCTCGAAGCCGACGGGGAGCATCCGGGCGACCACCGCGCCGCCATCGCGGAGGGGGAGTGGGCCGTCGCCCACTACTTCGACTCCGACATCCCCGGCTACCAGGGGTGGCAGTGGTGTGTCGTCGTCGCGGGCTCCCCGAACAGCGACGAGGTGACGATCAGCGAGACCGCGCTCCTACCCGCCGACGGTGCGCTGCTCGCGCCCGACTGGCTGCCGTGGTCGCAGCGCGTCGAGTCGGGCGATCTGCATCCCGGCGATGTGCTCGCCGCCGAGGACGACGACCCGCGGCTGGTGCCCAACCAGATCGACACCGGCGACGAGTTCCTCGCCGATGACGACGACGTCGCGCAGGTGGCGGGCGAACTCGGACTCGGCCGACGACGCGTACTAAGCCGCGAGGGACGTGACGACGCCGCGCAACGCTGGTACGACGGCGACTTCGGTCCCGAGTCGGAAATGGCTCAGGCCGCACCGTTCTCGTGCGGGACATGTGGCTTCTACATTCCCCTCTCCGGCGCGCTGCGGGCTGCGTTCGGCGCGTGCGCCAACGAACTCGCCGCAGACGGCCGCGTGGTGTCGGCCGAGTACGGCTGCGGCGCACACTCCGACGTCGAGCCGCATCGGGGCGAGGGATCGCCCGCGTACGAGGCATTCGACGACGGCGTGCTCGAGATCGTCTGAGAACGGCCGACCCTGACGACCGACCGGCGCGACAACGACGACCCGTTCGGGACGGGGCGCCTGCGCGCAGCCACTCTTGACGCCTGGCGCTCGTCGCCGACCCGGCTGGTCGAAGACAGTAACGCCGAGGACGACCTGGTCACCGTCGGCTACCGCGACCGACTGTTCACCGAGCTCGCAGTCAACGCCGCAGACGCGGCAGCCGTCTCGAATTCGCCTGCGCGCATAGCCGTCTGGCTCGACGACCGCGAACTGCACGTCGCCAACACTGGTGCTCCGCTGAGCGCAGATGGCGTGCGTTCGCTTGTTGCGCTGCGGGCATCGGCGAAATCCGACGACACCGCCGCAGGTGTGATCGGCCGCTACGGTGTCGGCTTCACGGCCACCGCCACCGTCGCCGACCACGTCGAGATCCGCTCGACGACGGGCTCCATCCGCTTCGATCGCGCCGATACCGTTGCGGCGGTGCGGAATTCGGGCATTTCGCTGCGCGACGACGCGTCGGTTCCGTTGCTGCGCCTGGCGTGGCCCGTCGAGGCTGCGCCCGCTGCCGACTTCGACACCGACGTCGTGCTGGGGTTGACGCCGGACGTCGACGCGCAAGCGCTGCTTTCCGACATTGCGGCGCAGGCGCCCGATCTACTGCTCTCGCTCGAGGCCGTTGAGTCGATCACGCTGCCGGACAGGAGTTTTCGGATAGAGCGGACGGAGTTCGACGCTGCAGAGGAAGACGGCGCGCAGCTTGGCCCAGACAGTAGTGCTCGACGGCTGCGCGTGTTCGTCGACGCCGACGGTGCCGAGCGGGTGTACGCCTCGTGGCTCGAGGTGACACACACGCGCGACGGAGTTGTGAACCGTTGGCTCGCACCGCAGTCCGATGCAGCTGTGGCCGCTCGTCCGGTGCGGGGAGTGCTGTACGCGCCGACGGCGACCGACATCGAGCTCGGGCTGCCCGCCAGAATCATCACATCGCTGCCGCCGACGCCGGACCGACGTCGACTCCTTCCCGACGTCGACATAGCCTCTGCCGCAGCTGGTTACGCAGACTTGTTGCGCATCGTCGAACCGTCCGATCGGCTCGCCCTGCTACCCGCGTCGCATCGGATCGCGGGACTCGACGACGCGCGGCTCACCGAGGCCGTCGTCGACGAGGTGCGCGACGCACCGTGGCTGCCCGCGGCCGAAGGTCCCGACCTCGTGCCGTCCCGTGCGACGCTTCTCGTCGGACTGACAGACGAACTCGCTGACGTACTCGGTGATCTGTTCGCCGACCTCGTGCACCCCGACCTCTCGACGTCCAGCTCGCTTGTCGCGCTCGAACGCCTGGGGGTTACGCCGATCGGGCTTGCGGCCCTTGCAGACCGGCTCGTCGGGGTCGACCGGCCCGCGTCCTGGTGGCAGCGGCTCTACGCCGCGCTCGCGCCGCTCGTTCCGACGGCGCGCGAGGTCGAGGAGCTGGCTGCGCTGCCGGTCCCGCGTGCGGACGGTCGCATGAACATCGGCGCGCGTGGGCTCTCCGTTGTCGCGACGTCGCGGCCACTGCGGTGGATTCGCACCGTCGATCCGGACGCCGACCATCCGCTCCTCGAACGTCTTGGCGTGCAACGGCTCTCGGTGGCGGAGGCGCTTGCCGACGACGGGCTGCGCGCACTCGTCGAGGATGAGGAGGCGGTCGACGACGAGGACGCAATCGACGACGAGGACTCGACACTTCTCGATGAGATCGTCGAACTGCTCGTCGCGGACCCCGCCGCGGACGCACCGGAGTGGTTGTCGCGCATGACGTTACCCGCCGACGGCGAGTGGCGCAGCGCCGACGAACTTCTGCTGCCGAACGCCCCGCTGCTCTCCGTGCTCGTCGACGACCATCCGTTCGGCATCGTCGACGACGAGCTGGTGGCGCGTGTCGGCGTCGACGTGCTGCGCAGGATCGGCGTCGGGTGGGGTTTCACGACCGTCTCCGACGAGTTCCCGACCGCGCCGGATCACGACCTCCCCGACGAGGAGTTCTGGTGGGACGGCCTCGCCGATCTTCCCGAAACCCTCACCGCGGTGCGCGATCTCGATCTCGTCGACGACGAGCGCTGGCCCGAGGCCCTGACGCTCCTCGCTCGCGACGAGTCGCTCGAATCGGTGCTGGCCGACCGCCAGGGCTACACGGCGTGGTGGTTGCGTCATCAAGCGGAGATCGACGGGCACGCGCTCGGCTGGTACCGCGCGCCGTCGGAGTCGGCGCTGGCAGGAGTCCGCGACGTCCTCGACCATCCGTACGCCGACTCGCTCGCCGCGGCGCTCGGCGGCAGCGACGTCGAATCGGTCGCCGATGCCGACACCCTGCTGCACAATCTCGCCGATCCGGCGCGCGAAGTATCGGCCGGCGCGGCGTCGACGACCTACGCCGCGATCGTGCGTGCGTGCCGACACGGGATCGTCGAACCGATGGATCTCGCTGTGCCCGAACGTGTTCGCGCGGTGTCGGGCAGAGCGGTCACCGACGCGATGGTGATCGATCGCCCGTGGCACGTGCAGGTCGTCGACGCCGACGCGATGGTGGTGTTCGCGAGCGCTAACGCAGACGACGCCGCTCTGCTCGCCGACATTCTCGACGTTCCGACCTCGTCGGAGGTCCTCAGCGCCGTCGTCGCTTCGGAGGGAGAGCCGTCGACCGCTGCAGACACCGACGCGGTGCTCTTCACCGCGCTCAGCGGGCGCGCAGTGGACGGCGAAGTCAGAGTCCACGACGACCTGGTTGTCACCGTGGCCCGCGACGGTGAGAGCGTCGACGTGTCCCTCGACTGGTGGGTCGACGACCGGGGCATCACTCACCTTCGACGCCGCACGCGGCGCTAACCTCGGTCGACGTCGATCCCGCGCATGAGTATGGACGCGAGCTGCCGGTAGGCCTGCGCGTCGTCGAGGCCGGTGTGTGCTTCGACGTCTCGTCGTTGGATGCGACTCATCATCGTCGCCGCGAGGTCGCCCGCGAAAGCGGCGTCGACGTCACGGAATTCGCCCGCGGCCACGCCTGCGGCGATCAGTTCGCGCACGCGTGCGGCGGCTGCTGCGGTGTTCTGCTCGTAGAGCTCGCGCGTCGGTGCGAAGGCGTGCAGGTCTGCCATGAACTGCGCGGACGCCGGCGAGAGCGCGTCGCCCACCGCGATCAGATACTCGACGACGGCGTCGCGCGACGTCGCGGCGTCGGCAACTCGCGACTCGACCTGTTCGGTCGCCGTGCGGAAGAAATGGGTGACCGTCTTGGTGACGAGCTGTTCCTTGCTGCCGGCCAGGGTGTAGAGCGTCGAGCGTGAACAGTGCAGGCGCGCTGCGAGGTCGGCGATCTGGAGGTGTGCGAAGCCGTCGGCGAGCATCAGCGCGAGCAGGCCGTCGAACAACTCGGTTCGACGCCGCGTCGCGAGCTCGGCTCGGGTCATCGGTCACCTCCTGGGCTGTGGCGGGAGCATTGCATTCTCGCTCGAATAGTACTAGGAAGAGTACCTGAGTACTATTAGCTGTAGGCACTGTTCGCAGTCCAGATCACGCACCATCGGAGGATTCATGCCCGTCGACCGTCTCCTGCCCACCGACGAGGCCCGTGATCTGATCGCGCTGACCAGGGACTTCGCCGACAAGAAGTTCCTACCCATCGTCGACGAGTACGAGAAGGCCGAGCGGTATCCAGACGGCCTGTTCGCCGAGATGGGCGAGGCAGGACTCCTCGGTCTGCCCTATCCCGAGGAGTGGGGAGGCGGCGGCCAACCCTACGAGGTGTACCTGCAGGTGCTCGAAGAACTCGGCGCGCGCTGGGCGTCGGTTGCCGTCGCGACCAGCGTGCACGGCCTCGCCTGCCACCCGTTGTTCACCTTCGGCACCGACGAGCAGAAGCAGCAGTGGCTCCCGGATCTGTTGGAGGGCAAGCTGATCGGCGCGTACAGCCTGTCGGAGCCGCAAGCCGGATCCGACGCCGCTGCACTCACCTGCAAAGCCGCGTCCGCCGAGGGCGGATACTCCGTCACCGGCGCCAAGGCGTGGATCACCCACGGCGGCATCGCTGATGTCTACAACCTGTTCGCGCGGACGGGCGAAGGCTCCAAGGGCATATCGTGCTTCCTCGTTCCCCGCGACACCGCAGGCCTCTCGTTCGGAAAACCCGAAGAGAAGATGGGCCTTGCCGCGGTGCCCACCACCTCGGCGCACTACGACGACGCCTTCATCGAGGAGGGACGTCGACTCGGCGCCGAGGGCCAGGGACTCCAGATCGCTTTCTCTGCACTGGATTCCGGCCGACTCGGCATCGCGGCCGTCGCCACCGGCCTCGCACAGGCTGCACTCGACGCCGCCGTCGACTACGCACACGAACGAACCACGTTCGGCCGCAAGATCATCGACCATCAGGGCATCGGCTTCCTACTCGCCGACATGGCCGCCGCCGTCGACTCCGCCCGCGCAACCTACCTCGACGCCGCGCGTCGTCGCGATGCGGGACAACAGTATTCGCGCGCCGCTGCCACCGCCAAGCTGATCGCCACCGACGCCGCCATGAAGGTCACCACCGACGCCGTCCAGGTGCTCGGCGGCTACGGCTACACCCGCGACTTCCGCGTCGAGCGGTTCATGCGCGAAGCCAAGATCACCCAGATCTTCGAGGGCACCAACCAGATCCAGCGCCTCGTCATCAGCCGCGCCCTCGCCGCCACGCAGCCCACTGCGTGAGGCGTCCGGCCCACCTCTAAATGTGTGTCCTACGTAAAGATGTGTGCGCTGCAGCACCCACTTCCTTCAACACGACACACATTCACCGCTGATCGACGGGCATCGTCGGTAGTGTGGCGAGAATGATCGTGCAGATCACCGACGTCGACCAGCACATCACAACGTGGGTGGTCGACCACCGAACCGCGCCACTGACGGGCCTCGCGCACGTCGTCACGGTGTTCGGCAACACGATCACCCTCTGGATCGTCGCGACACTCGTCGTGATCGCACTCGCCGCCCGCAAGCACGTGACCGAGGCCGTCTACGTCGGGTTGGGTTCACTCCTCGGAGCGTCGTTGATGGTGATCCTCAAACATCTCGTCAGGCGTGAGAGGCCCCCGCGCGACGACCGGCTCCTCCACATCGAGAGCTACTCGTTTCCCTCGGGCCACTCGATGATGACGATGGTCGTCTACGGACTCATCGCCATCGCGGCGTACCGGGTGATTCCGTGGGTGCGCGCGCATCCCTGGACGCTGGTGCTCGCGCCGGTGATATCGATCCTCGTCGGCCTGACCCGCATCTACCTCGGCGTCCACTGGACCACCGACGTCCTCGCCGGCTGGCTGTTCGGCGCCGTGTGGGTAGGGCTGTGCACCTGGGTGCTGTCGCTCTGGCTGTCCTCGCGCGGCCGATCCGACCGCCCCGTGGCCGAGCCATCGGACTCCGCCTAGTCGGTCGAGCTTGTCGAGACCACCCCACCGCTGGTCGAGCTTGTCGAGACCACCCCTACAGCGCGGCCAGGTACCCGCCGAGCCGATCTTCGACGACCAGCGCCGGCAGCGCGAACCGCAGCTGTGCCGTCGCGTACTCGTCGATCGTCAGCGCAGGCGCGAAATGCCAGTGCTTGAGCGCCCACCCGTGCGCGAGCATCATCAGATCGAACACCGCGAGGTCGACGTCGACGTCCGCCTTCATCGACCCGTTCTCGATTGCTGCAGTGATCGCGTCGCGCATCGGCGCCGACGTCTCCACCTCGAGTTGCTTGATCTGGTCCCGACCCTCGGCGTCGAGCGTGCGGCTCTCCCGATACGTCAGCACGACGGCATCGCGATTCTCGTCGACGATCCGCGCGTACTGCCGGAAACCGGCGATGAGTTGTTCGACGGGGTCGTCGCCCGCGAGGTCCATCGCTGGTTGCAACTGATCGCGGAACTTCTCCAGGATGTCGACGATCGCGGCGAGGAGGATGTCCTCCTTCGACCCGAAATACTTGTAGAACAATCCGACGCTGACCTGCGCCTCGTCGGCCAGCGCCTGCATCGACATCTGGTGAAACCCGGTGCGCTCCATGACGGCGACGGCGGCGTCGAGCAACTGTCGTCGACGTGACGAGACCCGGACCGCACGCACCGCATCTTCGACGGCCAGATCCGACGTCGAGCGTGCGGTTGCGGATTTCGCCACGAGTACTCCTCTTGCATCGAACGGTGAATCGCCGTTCATCACTGTAGCTGCTCAGATCCCCAGATCTTTGGCGACGATGGTCTTCATGATCTCCGACGTCCCGCCGTAGATGGTCTGGATACGCGCGTCGACGAATGCTCGTGCCACCGGATACTCCCGCATGTAGCCGTATCCGCCATGCAGTTGCAGGCACCGGTCGGCGGTCCGGACCTGTAGTTCGGTTGCCCACCACTTCAGCCGCGCCGCCCGTGCAGCGCTCAGTTCTCCCCGGACGTGTTCTGCGATGCAGTCGTCGAGGAACGTCCGTGCGATGTCGAGTTCGGTTGCGAGCTCGGCCAAGACGAACTGGGTGTTCTGGAACGACGCGATCGGCGAACCGAACGCCGTGCGCTCCTTCACGTACTCCAGGGTGCGGGCGAAAACACCCTCGGCGGCAGCGATGGCTCCCACGGACAGCGAGAGTCGTTCCTGCGGAAGGTTTCTCACCAGTTGGTAGAAGCCCTCGCCCTCCTCTCCGAGTCGGTTCGCCACCGGTACCCGCATATCGTGAAAGGAGAGCTCGCTGGTGTCCTGTGCGTGCAGCCCGATCTTGTCGAGATTGCGGCCACGCTCGAAACCCGGTGTGGCAGCGTCGACGACGAGCAGGGTGAGTCCCTTGTGCTTGTCCGCACTCGTCCTCGTCGCGACGACGAACAGGTCGCCGTTGCGGCCGTTGGAGATGAACGTCTTCGACCCGTTGACCACGTAGTGATCACCGTCGCGCACCGCCGACGTGGTGATGCCGGTAAGGTCGCTGCCCGCCCCCGGCTCCGTCATCGCGATGCCGAGCACGGTCTCACCGCTGACGACGCCTGGTAGCCAGCGCGCCTTCTGCTCGGCGGTGGTCAGCTCGGTGAGGTAGGGAAGTACGACGTCGTTTTGCAGTGAGAACGCGATCGCTTCGGCAGCCGCGCCGGTGCGTGCGATCTCGTCGATCAGGATTGCGTTGTACCGGAAGTCGTCGACGCCTGGCCCGTCGAACTGCTCGTCGACCTCGAATCCGATCAGCCCGTTCTTGCCCGCCTCGGTGAACAGGCTGCGATCCCATTGGCCTGCGGTTTCCGAGTTCTCGTGCGAGGGAGTGATCTGCTCGGCGACGAATCGTGCTGCGGTGTCGCGGAATTGCTTGTGCTCGATGTCGTGGGTGAGTGCGCTCATGGGGAGTCTCCGTTCAGCGGAAGGCGTTCTGGCCGGTGAAGGCCTGGCCGAGGACGAGTTGGTGCATCTCTGGGGTGCCCTCGTAGGTGAGCACCGATTCGAGGTTCACCATGTGACGGATCACCGGATATTCGAGCGAGATGCCGTTGCCGCCCAATATGGTTCGCGCCGTGCGACAGATCTCGATGGCCTCACGGGTGTTGTTGAGTTTGCCGAAGCTGACCTGGTCGGGACGCAGCCCGACCGAATCCTTCAGGCGTCCGAGGTGGTAGGCCAGCAACTGGCCCTTCTGCAGTTCGACGGCCATGTCGGCGAGCTTCGCCTGTGTCAGTTGGAATCCTGCGATCGGCTTGCCGAATTGTGTTCGCTGCGTGGCATACTCGAGTGCTGCCGCCCAGGCGGTGCGAGCCGCACCGATCGATCCCCAGATGATTCCGTACCTGGCCTCGGTGAGACTCGAGAGCGGCCCTTTGATTCCCTTGCCCTTGTGCAGGTCGTCGTTCCCGGGCATCAGCGCATCCGCCGGTAGCCGCACGTTGTCCAGCACGATCTCACCGGTGGTCGACGCCCGCAGCGACGCCTTGTGCTTGATCTCCGGCGTCGAAACACCCGGTGTGTCGGTGGGCACGATGAAGCCACGCACACCCACGCCGCCGTCGGGGAGGTCGGTCTGCGCCCAGACGACGGCCACGTCGGCGATGGGGGCGTTGGTGATCCACATCTTGCGGCCGTCGAGTATCCAGTCGTCGCCGTCGCGCCTGGCGCGCGTCTTCATCGACGCGGGGTCTGATCCGGCGTCGGGTTCGGTCAGGCCGAAACAGCCGACGGTGGTGCCCTCGGCCATGGACGGTAGCCACTGCGTTTTCTGTTCTTCGCTGCCGTTGTTGTAGATCGAGAACATCGCGAGCGAACCCTGCACCGAGACCATCGACCGGATGCCCGAGTCGCAGGCCTCGAGTTCGAGACTTGCCAGCCCGTAATGTACCGACGACGCTCCGCCGCAACCGTATCCGTCGAGGTGCATGCCGAGAACGCCGAGCTGACCGAACTGCTTGAACAACTCGCGCGCGATCGGGATTCCGCCCTCCTCGAACCAGTCGGCGATGTACGGGGTCACCTGGTCGGCGAGAAATCCGCGAACCGAATCGCGCACGGCCAGTTCGTCGTCGGAGTATCCGAGATCGAGGTTGAGGGGGTCGAGTGCGGAAAACTTCGTGCTGGCGGTGGTGCTCATCGGGCGGCTCCGTTGGTGGTCGACGTTGTGAGGGTTGCGGGGGCATCGAATTCGCTGGCTGTCATCTCAGCGGCAGCGGATGTGGTTGCCCGGTAATGGAGTTTCTTGCCGGTCGCGGAAACAGGTAGCGACCCGACGATGCGATAGGCGCGTGGACGTTTGAACTGCGAGAGCATCGGATGCTCACGGCAGAAGTCGTCGAGTTCCTCCGGGGACGGGCGGGCGCCCTCGACAGGCACGATGTAGGCGACGACGAGTTGACCCCACCGATCGTCGGGAACGCCGACGACAAGCGAATCCGCCACTGCGGGATGGCCGTTGAGGGCCTCCTCGACCTGTACCGGATGCACGTTCTCACCGCCGGAGATGAGCATGTCGTCCTTACGTCCGACGATCGTGACGAACTCGTCGACGTCCCAGGTGGCGAGATCGCCGATGTGCAGCCAGCTACCGTTGTACTTCGCCTTCTCCTGCTGAGGTGAATCAAAGTACGCTGCAGCACATTTCGGCGAGCGGATGATCACCTCGCCCACCTCGTCGCCGTCTCGTGCGACGACGTCGTCCGGGTCGGCCAGCCGTCCGTCGTCGCGGACGTGGACCACGCGCACGTCGTCGTCGAGGCAGGCACGCCCCGCGGTTCCGGCGTGCGCCGGCAGGTCCGTGGGGCGCAGGAAGGTGTTCCAGAAGCCTTCGGTGCTGCCGTATCCGTTGAAGATCCTGGGGGTGAGTACCCGCTGATAGAGCAGTGCGGCGTCGCGTTCGAGGGGAGCGCCCATGGTGACGATGCCGTTCAGGCTGGATAGGTCGCGCGGACGACGTTGCTGCTCGGCAGCGAGCATCGCGAGGTTGGTTGGCGCACCGATGAGGAATGTCAGTCCGTAGCGTTCGACCCAGTCGAGTGTCGTCGCCGCGTCGAACACACGCATCGGCACCAGCGACGATCCGAGGTAGAACGTGGGATTGGGTCCGGCGCAATAGAGTCCGCCCCGGTGGAACCACGGGGTCATGTTCAGCGTGCGATCCTCCGGCGAGAGCGGGAAGTGCATGATCACGTCGTGCGCCGAGAAGATCTCGATCGCGCTGTTCATCGGCACCGCTTTGGGCATGCCGGTGGTGCCGGAGGTGTAGAGCCGGGCGGTCTCGTCGAACACGCCGCGGGTTGTCCGCGGTGCAGGAGCGTCCGCCGGCAGGTCGGCGAACCGGATCGACCGCGGGCCGTCGACGAGAGTGCCTGTGCCCACGCCGATCAGGACCTCTGGGGTGTGCTCCGCGCGCTCGATTGCCGTCGACACCATGTCGGTGAGCTCGGTGTCGTAGATGTAGACCGACGGCCTGCTCACGTCGAGGATGACCGCCGTCTCGCCTGCGGCCAACCGGAAGTTCATCGGTGATCCGACGGCGCCTACTGCCTGGGTGGCGAGGTAGAGCTGCGCGAACTCGGGACCGTTGAACAACTGATATCCGACGACGTCGCCGTCGCCGACGCCGTAGGCCGCGAGGCCTGCGGCCAACGAGTCCACGGCGGCGCCGAGCTCTGCGTACGTCCACTCGGTATCGGTGGTCGGGTCGATCATCGCGGTGGTGTGTGCGTATCGGGAAACGTTGCGGCGGAAGCCGTTCAGATACGTAAACTCGTGCTCGAAGAACGAGCGATACTGTGCTGCGTCGTAGACGTACGGTGTTGCGGCGTCGTGACTGTCGAGGGTGCTCATGATGATCTCCAGTGACCTCGGGTTGGGCCCTAGCCGGCCATCGTGAGTCCGCCGCTGACGCTGATCACCTGGCCGGTGATGAACGACGCCGCGGGGGAGGCGAAGAACAGAACGGGCGCTGCGACCTCGTCGGGACGGGCGAGTCGTCGGAACGGAATCGCTTTGACGAGGGCCTCTTTGAGCTTGTCGGGCTGAGCCTGGAAAAGCGGGGTGTCGGTGGGGCCGGGGCACACGGCGTTCACGGTGATCTGGTGACGAGCCATTTCGCGTGCGAGCGACTTGCTCAAGGCGATGACGCCGCCCTTGGCGCCCGCGTAGATGGATTCGCCTGCGCTGCCGACTCGTCCGGCGTCGGAGGCAAGGTTGATCACCCGGCCGCCCTGCCAGCCTTCGGTTTTCGACGCCTCGACCATTCCCGGCAGGAAGGCGCTCGCCATGTGGACCGGTCCGAGGTAGTTGATAGCGACGACCTTTTCCGCGAATTCGGTGCTCGCATTGAGGAATTGGTCGGTGCGGTCCCATCCTGCGGCGTTGACGAGGATGTCGGCGACCCCGACTTCGGCATTGACGGCGTCGCGCAGCGAGTCAACGGTGGCCCGATCGGCGACGTCGACGGACATCGGCACGATGGCTGCATTCTGCTCAGCGGTGCGCTTGGCGGCGTCGAGGTCGAGATCGGCCGCGACGACCGTGGTGCCCTGCTCGGCGAATGCGAGCGTGATGGCCTTACCGATACCCGATCCTGCGCCGGTGACGACGGCGATGCTGTTGGTGCTCATGGGTTTTGCTCCTGTGGTCTGTGGTTGCTGCGGTCAGGCGCCGACGTACTTGTTGAAGTCGGGTGCGCGCTTCTCGGCGAAAGCCGTTGCGCCCTCGAGTCCCTCGGGGGAGTGGGTGAAGAGGTCCAGTGCACTCATCGCGAGATTGGAGAGTCCGGCCTGATGGTCGGAGTCCGCGTTGAAGCTCTGCTTGAGGAAGCGCAGCGTCGTCGGCGACTTCTCGGCGATCTCGGCAGCAACCTTCTTGGCCTCGTCGAGCAGATCTGCCGCCGGCACGACCCAGTTCACCAGGCCCCAACGCTCAGCGGTGGCGGCGTCGTATTGGCGGCACAGGTACCAGATCTCGCGCGCCCGCTTCTCGCCGACGACTCGTGCCAGGTAGGCCGAGCCGAATCCGGCGTCGAATGAGCCGACCTTGGGGCCCGACTGGCCGAAGCGTGCGGTGTCCGCGGCGATGGTCAGGTCGCACAGCACATGCAGCACGTGGCCACCGCCGATCGCGAGTCCGTTGACCGCCGCGATGACGGGCTTGGGGATGTCGCGGATCACCTTGTGCAGGTTGCCGATCTCGAACATGCCCGACTCCGACGGCCCGTAGTCGCCGGTCTCGGCGCGCTGCTTGACGTCGCCACCGGTGCAGAAGGCCTTCTCTCCCGCTCCGGTCAGGATCACGGCCTGCACGTTGCGGTCGGCCCAGGCGCGCCTGAAGGCGTTGATCATCTCCTCGACGGTCTTGGCGCGAAATGCGTTGTAGCGCTGCGGGCGGTTCATCGTGATGACCGCCGTCGGGCCCTCCACGACGTACTCGATGTCTTCGTAGTCGGTGGTGCCGTAGCTCATGTCGCTGCTCCTTCGCGAAGGTGGTCGCCGAGACGGACTGACTCGGACTTCATAGTGAATGAACGTACATTCACTCAATTGGACGTGTCAAGGGTCACAAAGAAGCGGATTGTCGTTCGCGCAGGTCAACGCCCGTCGACGGGGCGCTTCGTTTCGCCGACTGGGCGCTACGTCACGTCGACTGGGCGCTACCTAGTACGCGCCGCCGCTGAGCGGTGCGGCTCGATCGCAAGGCACCGGGCGGGGGTGTGCGGGGTCGAGCGCGTTGAGCACGAAGTACGCGGCGCGACGCGAGCCTGCGATGCCCGCGTGTTCGGTGTAATCGACCGGGCAGCCGTCCTGGACGACGATGTTGCGCACGTTGGAGCCACCCGGCGGCAGGCCGAGCGTGTACGGGACGACGGCCTCGTCGTAGCGGGTCGCGATGTTGGTGTAGCTGATCTCGGGGTAGTAATAGCCGCCCGCCGCGATCTTGCGCATCACGTCGGAGGTGGGGTCGAGTTCGGCGCATCCCTGGCAGAGCGGGGTCTGTGCCGCGGAGATGCCGAGCTTGCGGACCGTAGGCAGGATCTGGTCGGCTCCGGCCACCGTCGAGCCTCGCCATGCCGGGGCGATCGATACGTGCTTGTCGATCTTGCCCCGACCGCCAAGGTATTTCGCGTAGTACGCGGGCACGACGGTGCCCTGCGAATGTCCGACGACGTCGACCTTGGAGGCACCCGTTGCCGCGAGGACTTTGTCGACGAAACGTCCGAATTGTGCTGCGCTGTCTTCGATCAGTCCCATTCCGCCGACGGCGGGACCAGGCCACGGCAGCTCATCGAGCGCCCCGTAGGTGAGCGCGAAGACGCAGTAACCCTCGTTCTTCAGCAGCGGAACGTATGTGCCCCAATTGGTTTGCTGTGATCCGCCCGTTCCGTGTGCGAGCACCACGGGGTAGGGATGTTTCGACGTCGGGCGGCAGGAGAAGTCGTTGGAGCCCGGTAGCGATCCGCCATGGTTCGACAACTCGGCAGGGATGCCCGAGAAGAAGTTGAACGTCACCGGCAGAGGAGCCGCCGACGCGGTGCCCGCAGTCGTCGTCCCGGCGAGCAAGGCGAGTGCTGCCGCGACCGTAACCAGTAGTGAGAATCCCCGAATCCGCATGAACACTGAACCTAGCAAGTGCTTGGTGAGCGTGGGTGCGTTGCGTCGAAACCGTGTTCTCGACGCCCCGCCGTCGGCTCGGCGGTCGGGCTCAGTCGAGACCGCGTTGCGCGGTCCGGTCGCCGCGTCGAGACGCGGCGCGCTGGACGAGGAAGAGTCCCGTGCCCGCTACGCCGACGGCGAGACCGACAAGACATACGGCAAGCGTGCGGCCGCCGCCCCATCCGGTGGCCCACACGACGATGGTCGCCACCAGCCACGCGACCATGCCGACGACGATCACCGGCTCGGGCGCCCGCAGCGCTTGCGGCAATTGGGGGATCTCGGGTTCATCGGCCACGGAGGACAGGGTAACTTCCCCCTTGTGACAAGCGATCCCTCGAGTGATCCGACTGGGCCATCGAACTCCGACGCCCAGTCGGCGGAACCGAGCGCCCAGTCGGCGGAACCGAGCGCCCAGTCGGCGGAACCGAGCGCCCAGTCGGCGGAACCGAGCGCCCAGTCGGCGGAACCGAGCGCCCAGTCGGCGCAACCGGCGCAACCGGCGCGGCGGTTCGGGGCCGTCGACCGCTTCTTCAAGGTCAGCGAACGCGGTTCGACGCTGAGCCGAGAGATGCGCGGCGGGTTGGTGACGTTCTTCACCATGGCCTACATCGTGGTGCTCAACCCGATCATCATCGGCGGCATACCGGGCGAGTCCAAGAACGCCGACGTCCTCGGCAACGTGCTGCCCATCGCGCAGGTCGCGGCTGTCACGGCGCTCGTCGCGGGTGTCATGTCGATCATCTTCGGCTTGGTCGCCAACTATCCGTTCGCCATTGCCACCGGTCTGGGCATCAACAGCCTGCTGGCGGTGACCATCGTCCCTGAGGTCACCTGGCCCGAGGCGATGGGGCTGGTCGTGGTCGACGGCATCATCATCGTCATCCTGGCGATCACCGGATTCCGCACCGCGGTGTTCAATGCTGTTCCCGCAGAGCTGAAAGCAGCGATCGCAGCGGGTATCGGCTGCTTCGTGGCGTTCATCGGATTTGTCGACGCCGGGTTCGTCCGACGTATCCCCGACGCCGCGGGCACCACCACGCCCGTCCAGCTCGGCTTCGGTAACTCGATCACCACGGTGCCGACGCTCATCTTCGTGATCGGCGTCCTGCTCATGGGTGCGTTGATGGTGATGAAGGTGCCGGGTGGTCTGCTCCTGGGCATCATCATCACGACGATCATCTCGATCATCCTGGAGTCGACGCTGCATCTCGGCTCGGGCGCCGAGAAACAGGGCGGCTGGTCGCTGTCGGTGCCCAAGATCCCCGACTCGGCAGGCGGACTGCCCGATCTGAGTCTCGTCGGCAACGTCGACCTCTTCGGCGCCTTCACACGTATCGGTGTGCTCGCGGCCTGTGTGTTCGTCTTTGCGCTGGTGCTGTCGAACTTCTTCGACGCGATGGGCACGATGACCGGCCTCGGCCGCGAAGCCGGACTCGCCGACGACAAGGGCAATCTGCCCGGCGTCGGTAAGGCGCTGGTCGTCGAGGGCACGGGCGCGATCGTGGGCGGTGTGGCGTCGTCGTCGTCGAACACGGTTTTCGTCGAGTCGGCGTCGGGTATCGCCGAAGGTGCCCGAACGGGTCTGGCCAACATCGTGACCGGTGGACTGTTCATCGTGGCGATGTTCCTGACGCCCCTGTACGAGGTCATCCCGTCCGAGGCCGTCGCGCCGGCCTTGGTCATCGTCGGTGCGCTGATGATGGGTCAGGTGACCCGCATCGACTTCACGAAGTTCGAGTACGCACTCCCGGTGTTCCTGACAATCGTCACCATGCCGTTCACCTACTCGATCGCCAACGGCATCGGCGTCGGATTCATCAGTTGGGTGGTGATGGCCGCAGCGGCGGGCAAGGCGCGCAAGGTGCACCCGTTGATGTGGGCGATCGCAATCGTCTTCGCCCTCTACTTCGCGCGCGAACCCATCTCCAACCTGATCAGTTGACCAGAAAAACGGGCAATTCGGGCTGATGTCGTCCGTTCGAGTTGTGAAAACGGTCGGTCAGTACTGCAAATGCTGTGCGGCAAACTAATGTAAAGCCCGTGAGTACACCGACCGACGACGGTTTATCGGGTGCCCTGGCGCTAGCGATTGTGCGCTTGGCGCGGCGACTGCGCCTACGTAGGCAGAACCAACTCGTATCTTTGACCCAGTTGTCGGCCTTGTCGACGCTACACATCGAGGGCGCGATGACGCCGGGCGCGCTGGCGGCCGCCGAGCGGGTCAAGCCGCCGTCGATGACGCGCGTGCTGGCATCACTGTCCGATCTCGGCATGATCGAGCGCGCGCCGCACCCCACCGACGGGCGTCAGGCGATCGTGACGCTCGCACCCGCAGGCGAGGAGGTGATCGTCGCCGAGCACGCCGCCCGACGCGCCTGGCTGTCAGACCAGATCGACGCCTTGACCGACGACGAGCGCGCCACCCTCCGCAGCGCTCTGCCGGTCCTCGCCAAACTCATCAGCGAAACCGACGAGCCCAACTGAGCGTGCCGCCCCGACCCTCCCGGGTCGAGCGGCCCCCTCGCTGATCGAGCTTGTCGAGATCACCCGCTGATCGAGCCGGCCCCACGCTGATCGAGCCGACCCTTCGCTGATCGAGCGCCCCACCCGCTGATCGAGCCGGCCCCGCTGATCGAGCTTGTCGAGATCACCCGCCCGTCGAGATCAGAAGAACGTCCCGGCGAACGGAGCGCGGTCGGTGGCGAACGCCCGTGTCAGCGCGCGCAGCGTGTAGTCGGAGTCTGTCCACAGGCGCCCGGCGCTCGCGAACAGCGACGGCTGCACCCCGCCGAGGAACAAGCTCGACAGCACGGAAATATCCATGCGCACAGTCGGTTTCGACGTCGACGGCGCGACGATCGCGCCCCCGTTCCGCACCGATACGTCGTAGACCCCCGCCCGCTCCCGGTAGCCGTCGGTGACCTCGAGCACGATGTCGAGGTCGGCGGAGTAGGTGCGCGTGCTGAGCGCGGCGGGGACGTCGAGAATCGACACCCACATCTCGTCGGAGCGTCCGGTGGTCGGCGCGGACCGTAGATCGGTGAGTTTCGCGCGCAGCGGGTCGTCGACCGGGATCGACGCCGTCAGCGACGGCACCAGGTCGAGTCCGAGCAGAACCCGCCACAGCTCGGTGTGCGCGTCGTCGGTGATCGCGAAGAGTTCTTCCACCTCGCCGCGGACCTGGCCTGCAGAGCTCTTGTGGATGCGGTAGCTCGCGTAGCCGTCGGGGTGCAGCAGGTAGTGCAGGCCGCTGGCGGCCGGGGGACGTTCCGACGGACGGTCGGCGAGGATCGGAGGCCACCACTGCGGGGTCCGCGCGAGTGCGCCCGGGCGTGTGCGCGCCCAGCGCTCGTGGATGTCGGGGATCGTCGCGGCGACCTGCTGCGGGTTCGCGAAGTAGACCTCGGGGTGGTCGGGGGCCTCTGCGCGCAACGTCGGACGGCCCGGGGTCACCTCGACGCTCTCGGAGAAGCATGCGGGGCCGAACCCGAACCGTTCGTAAATGGTCCCCTCCGACGCCGTGAGGATCGCGAACGCGAAACCCTCACGCTCCCACTGGGTGAACAACTCGGTGATCATCCGACGCAGAATGCCTCGCCGACGATGCGTCGACGCGACCGACACCCAGGACAGACCGGCCGCAGGAACCTGCGTCCCGCCGGGAACCGTCATCTGCATCCGATAGAACATCGACACCCCGACGAGCGGGCGGTCGTCGTGCCAGGAGTCCCGAACCAGTACGACGTCGTCGTCGGAGACCTTCCCGCGGAGATCCGCGCGCTCGTCGTCGGAAATAGGGTTTCGCATCGCGAACGCGCGCGCATCCGTGGTGATGATCTCGTCCCAGTCGGCGTCCGTGGCCCGTCCCAGGTCGAGTGTGCTGCTGCGATTGTCCGGTGATCTCACTCCTCAACCGTGTCACATGGGAGGGCAGGAGAAGCAATTCGGACTGCTTACGGCAGACTGGACCGCGTGTCCGAGCCTGTTTCAGCCCCACCTCTGGCAGTCGACGTCATCGACATCGACGACCCCGACGACCTGCGCGTCGACGACTTCCGCGACCTCAACTCCGTCGACCGCCGCCCCGACCTGCCGACGCTGCCGGGCGGTCGACCGGGCAAAGGGCTCGTGATCGCTGAGGGCGTTCTGGTGGCTCAACGCATGATCGCGTCGCGGTTCACCCCGCACGCCTTCCTGGGCGTCGACAAGAGACTCACCGAGCTGTCCGACGACCTGCGGAACCCCAGCCTGTCCGGGGTGCCGTTCTACCGCGCGAGCGCCGAGGTGATGGCCGAGATCGTCGGATTCCATCTCAATCGGGGAGTCCTGGGCGTCGCGCGCAGACCAGCCGCGTTGGAGGTCGACGACGTGCTCGCGACAGCCACGACCATCGCCGTGCTCGAGGGCGTCAACGACCACGAGAACATCGGCAGCATCTTCCGCAACGCAGCGGGCCTCGGCGTCGACGCGGTCCTGTTCGGTGCGGGCTGCGCCGATCCGCTGTATCGACGCTGCGTACGCGTGTCCATGGGCCACGCGCTTCTCGTGCCGCACGCGCGGTTCGACGACTGGCGCGGCGCCCTCGACCTCCTCGCTGATCACGGCTTCACGACGGTCGCGCTCACCCCACGCGAGTCCGCGGTCCCGCTCGCCGACGCGGTCTCGGCCGACAAGGTGGCCGTACTCGTCGGAGCAGAGGGCCCCGGCCTCAGCGAGACCGCCATCCGCGGCTCCCACGTCGCGGCACGCATTCCGATGAGCAGGGGCACGGATTCGCTCAACGTCGCGACTGCTGCGGCAATCGCCTTTTACGAGCGCGTCCGATCAGGGACGATAGACCGGTGAGCCTCGCCGAGTTCGACACCGCCCGCGCGTCGACGGTCGGCCTTTATCGCCGCGAACCGACGCCATGGGCGAGCGGACTCTTCGTCGCGACGACGTGCGCGATCTACTGCTCGCTGCTGCTCGTCGGCCTCTACACGCTCGTCGCCGACATCACGCCGTGGTCGGTGGCGGCTCGCTGGATCGGGGTTGCTGTTGCGATGCTCGTCGCGGGAGGACTCGGCTGGACACTGTGGCCACTGCGTGACCGACCCGTCTGGCGGTGGATCGTGTGGGGCTCGCTGATCGGATTTCTCGCAGGCGTCGGCTCATCGATCGCCCTGGCGCTACTGAATCCCTGATCCACCCGGCGAAGACCTACCCGGCGGACCTGCTCGAACTGCCTACTTGTCGGCGCCGAAGCCGAAGTACCGCGCGACGCGGCGCGTCCAGCCCGCCGACTCGTCGACGTACTCGCCGTTGGTGGGGAGTTCTGCTTCGACGCTCCCCGGCTCGCCGTAACTCCCCGGCTCGTCGAAATTCGCTGCCTCGCCGGCGTTCACGGATGGAACCGGCGCCGTGACAGCATCCTCGACGCTCGCTGCTGGTGCATCACGCAGCTCGGACTCGACCACCGGCCGACTCTCCTCTGACCTATCCGCCCCGGTCTCGACCGCTTCGGCGTCGACCACTTCGGTGTCGACGATCCCGGCGTCCACGACGTCAGCGTCGACCTCGGGCTCACCCGGCCCATCGGCCATCGGCGGCGCCGCGACCGGTTCGGCGACCGGGATGCCGACCGCTGGTGTGTTCCCTGGAACCGGGGCAGGCGGAGCGTCGACGGGATGCTGCGCTGCGGCTTCGGCCTGCAGGACCTGCTCGCGCGCGCTCGCCGCGGCCGCGGTTGCAGCAGCAGTTGCGGCGGCGGCCGTGGCGCTGGCCTCGCGGTAGCGCTCGTCGTCGGCCTCGGTCGGCTCGTAGTCTGCGGGCCTGATGGCGAAGCCGGTGACGGGAATCGTCAGCGGTTCAAGATCGCTCGGCGCGAGGGGTCGGGTGAACCGGAAACCCAACCACTCCCGATTGCCCTGCTCGGCGAGTTGCTGCGGATGGAACGGCAATGCCAGCGGATCGGGTGCCACGCCGGGGGCGTACCGCAGCGGATGCTCGCCTCCCCAGAAAGGCTTCTCGAAGGGGTACGGCAGGCCGTCGTCCTCAATGATGCTGACGGGGTCGGCGGCAAACGAACGTCGAAGTGTTCCGTCTTCCCACCGCGCGAAAACGCCTGTCGCAGAGTCGGGTTCGGTGTAGAGCAGGACTGCGGCAGCGCTCTCGGGGATCGACGCCGCCGTGCGGATGGTCTCGACGGTGCGCGTCAGCGTCGACGGCTTCGACGTCGCGAAGAGCGAACACGACACCACGGTCAGCGGGCCGTAGAAACCCGCGTACACCTGCGAACTGTCCGAGTCCATCGCCGCGGCGAGGTTGGTGTCGACGGACGGGACGAGAACGCTGTCGCCATAGATGGCCGATGCCAACTTCTTGGCCGCGTCGACGTCGTTGGTGACGCCGGATCGGAGTACGTCGACGGGAGTGTCGGTGTCGATGAACCACAGTGTGACTGCGCGCGCGGACATGGAGGCCGGTGCTCAGCTGTTCCCGTTGCTGCGCACACCGAGCAGCACGTCTTCCCAGGCGGGCACGGCAGGCTTGCGCGACTTGCGACGACGATGCTCCGTCGGCTTGTCGTCGGTGCTCGACGTCGAGGTGTCGGGGCTTGTCGACGCGTCCTGAGTGCCGCGCTCGGAGTCCGTGGCAGGAGCTTCGTCGACGACGGTCGGCTCCTGTGCAGCGTCGTCGTCGATGCCGAAGTCGAGGGTGTACGTGTCGTGTTCGACCCGCACCTCGACGTGCCGTGAACGCTGGGCCCCGATCAACGCGTTGGCGTCGAAGGTGACTTCTTCGTGGTCGTCGTCGGCGGGAGTGATCGTCGGCGTGCTCACCGGGATGAGTCGACGTCGCGGTTCTATCGTCTCGGGGTGGATGAGTTCCTCGGCGAGATCGTCGAGCGGAACCGCGGTCCCGCCGTGCGAGCCGGGAGAAAAGCGCCAGTGCGCGTGATGCTCGGTGTGTCCGACCTGCCAGTTGACCTGGACGACCCACTGCCCGTCGTCGCCCTTCCAGGCGTCCCAGGTCGCTTCGTTGGGGTTCTGGCCGTACGCGGCGAGTCCCTCGGTGACCGTGTCGCCGAGAGTTTCGGTCGACGGTCCGTCGTGGCGAACGGGGTGGGCGAGTGCGCCGAGTTCGGTCGCACGCTGACGTTCGAGCAGCACCGGGTGGGCGAAGCGCTCGATCTTGTCCTTCGGCACTCCGGCGACGGCCGCGACCTCCTCGACACTCGCGCCCGCACGGATGCGGGATTGGATTTCTCGGGGGCGCAGCGACGATTCCATTTCAATCTCGATCTGTCCGAGGCGGGAGAGGTCACCGCGGGCGGCCGCGCGGAGCCGCTCGTCGGCGTCGAGCTTGAAGCGCTCACCGGAGTCGGTGTCCTGGCAGATGACATGCGAGCCGTCGACGTCGACGCCGACGACCCGAAGTTCACGCATCATCTGCTCCTCCTCTGGTGGCCATGAGTGCGGGCATTGTCGTCAGGTTAGACCACAGATCCGCGTGAGACGGTCGGGACACGCGGCAAATCCGCAGGTCGCACCCAAACGCGCGGCGCTGCTAAGCGCCAGACGCGGCCCGAACTGGCAGACGCGGCGGGTGTACCAACCGCGTCTGCCGACTCGAGCCGCGTCTGTGCGGAAAATGTCAGAGCTTGCCGACGACGTAGTCGATCGCGGCGGTCAGGGTGCTGACGTCGTCGGGCTCGATCGCCGGGAACATGCCGATGCGGAGCTGGTTGCGGCCGAGCTTGCGGTACGGCTCGGTGTCGACGATCCCGTTGGCGCGCAGCACCTTTGCGACCTGCGCGGCGTCGACGTCGTCGGTGAAGTCGATCGTCCCGACGACCTGGCTGCGCAGCGCGGGGTCGGCGACGAACGGTGTCGCGAACTCGCTGGCCTCGGCCCATGAGTACAGGCGCGAGCTGGAGTCGGCGGTACGCGCGACGCACCAGTCGAGTCCGCCGTTGCCCAGCATCCACTGGATCTGGTTGTCGAAGAGCAACAGCGTCGCGAGTGCGGGCGTGTTGTACGTCTGGTTCTTCGCGCTGTTGTCGACGGCCGTCGGCAGCGACAGGAACTCCGGGCACCAGCGATCGGTGTGGGCGATCTGGTCGACGCGCTCGAGGGCGGCGGGACTCATCACTGCGATCCACAGGCCGCCGTCGGAGGCGAAGCACTTCTGGGGCGCGAAGTAGTAGACGTCGGTGTCGGCGATGTCGACCGGCAGGCCACCTGCGCCCGACGTTGCGTCGATGGCGATCAGCGCGTCGTCGGAACCCGCGGGACGGACGACGGGCACAGCAACACCGGTCGACGTCTCGTTGTGGGCCCACCCGATGAGGTCGACGCCGCCGAAGTCGTCGACGGTCAGCGCTGCCGGATCAGGTGCGGTTCCCGGATCGGTGGAGATCACTGCGGGGGAGTCGAGGAACGGCGCCTTCTTGGCGACCGTCGCGAACTTGGAGCTGAACTCGCCGTAGGTCAGGTGCAGCGAACGCTGCTTGATCAGGCCGAACGCCGCCGCATCCCAGAACGCAGTGGTGCCGCCGTTGGACAGCACCACCTCGTAGCCCTCGGGCAGCGAGAACAGGTCGGCGAGACCCGCGCGGATCGAGTCGACGACGTTCTTCACCGGCGCCTGGCGGTGGGAGGTACCCATCACCGACGCTCCGATGTCGACCAGGGACTGCAGTTGCTCGGGGCGCACCTTCGACGGTCCGCAGCCGAACCGGCCGTCGGAGGGCAGCAGCTCTGCGGGGATGGTGATGGATTCGATGGCGACGTCGCTCATGCCCGCAATTCTAGGGATGTGGCGCCGACCACTGCGTTCCGCCCCTCCCCGCGCGCTTACAACCCCGGTTTGACGACGTCGCCCCACCCCTCGACGTCCTCGGGTCGACGCGGCGCGGGACCGGTGTAGAGCGCCGCGGGGCGGACCAGCTTGCCGAGCTGCTTCTGCTCGAGAATGTGCGCGCACCAGCCGGCGGTGCGCCCGCAGGTGAACATCGCCGGCATCATGTGGGGTGGTACCTCGGCGAAGTCGAGGATGACTGCCGCCCAGAACTCGACGTTGGTTTCGATGGCCCGGTCCGGACGTCGCTCGCGCAGTTCGGTCAGCGCGGCCTGCTCGAGTGCGGCGGCCACCTCATAGCGCGGGACGTCGAGTTCCGATGCGGTGCGGCGCAATACGCGTGCTCGCGGGTCCTCGGCACGGTACACGCGGTGCCCGAAGCCCATCAGCTTCTCTTTGCGGTCGAGGATTCCCCTGACCAAACCTCTTGCGTCACCGGTCTTTTCGACCTCTTCGATCATCGGCAACACCCGCGCCGGTGCGCCGCCGTGTAGCGGTCCCGACATCGCTCCGATGGCTCCAGAGAGCGACGCCGCGACGTCGGCTCCGGTGGACGCGATCACCCGCGCTGTGAAGGTCGACGCGTTGAGTCCATGCTCGGCTGCACTCACCCAGTAGGCGTCGATCGCCGCGATGTGTTTCGGGTCGGGTTCTCCCTTCCACCGCGTCATGAATCGGGCGGTGACTGTCGGGCATTCGTCGATAATCCGTTGCGGCACTGCGGGTTGGTGGATGCCGCGTGCCGATTGCGCGACGTACGAGAGCGCCATCACCGACGCGCGCGCGAGGTTGGCGCGTGCGGTGGCGTCGTCGATGTCGAGCAGTGGCTGGTAGCCCCAGATGGGGGCGAGCATGGCCAGCGCGGCCTGTACGTCGACGCGGACATCGCCGGTGTGGATGGGCAGCGGGAATGGTTCGGCGGGCGGTAGTCCGTCGCCGAACCGGCCGTCGACGAGTAGGGCCCACACATCGGCGAAGGTGACGGCGTTCTCGACCAGATCCTCGATGTCGACCCCGCGATAGCGCAGGTTACCGCCGTTCTTGTCCGGTTCGGCGATCTCGGTCGTGAAGGCGACGACGCCCTCGAGTCCCGGTACGAAGTCGTCGGGAATGCTGTTCGCCACAGGGGCCACCTCTCTCCACGCAACACCGTGGGAAGTGCGCGGCGCGGGGCTGCGGCGCCACCCCAGCACTCTAGGTCACTCCAGCAGGTGCGGCACAGCGGGACGCCTCACCCAATGGGCGGTGACGGGTCGGGTCGGGGAGTACCGTCGGCGTCGTGGACAACGACCCCATCGACCTGCCCGGTATGCGCGTCGGTTACGGCGGCGGCATCCCACCCAACGTCGGCGATGGCGATCGAGCGGCTGGCGCAGACGGGGTGCGGGACAATCTCGATCCGAGCTGGCTCGACGGTGAGCCGCCGTGGCTCGAACTGTTCACGGTGTGGTTGCGCGAAGCCGTTGCCGCGCGCATCCCCGAACCCAACGCGATGGTGCTCGGAACTGTCGACGTGAACGGACTTCCGGCTACACGGACCGTGCTGTGCAAGGGAGTCGACGCCGGGGGCGTCGTGTTCTTCACCGGGTACGACTCGGACAAGGGACACGACCTCGCCGCCAACCCTTTTGCCGCCGTGACCTTTCCATGGATCGCATTGGAACGACAGGTTCACTTTCGCGGGCCTGTGACCAAGGTCAGCGACGCCGAGACGCAGGCGTATTGGAACAACCGCCCGCGCGGCTCTCAATTGTCGGGTTACGCGTCGGAACAGTCACGCGAGATCGGTAGCCGTGCCGAGCTCGAAGCCAAGGCCGCGTCGGTCGCCGAGCAGTTCGGCGGATTCGACGACGGCGACCCTGTACCCGCGCCGTCGAATTGGGGTGGGTACCGAATCGAACCGGTCTTCGTCGAGTTCTGGCAGGGCCGAGCCAACCGACTGCACAACCGGGTGCGGTTGACCATGATCGACGGTTGCTGGCGGGCGGCTCGGTTGCAGCCGTAGAGCTTTCGCCAAGGTCACAGGGGCGGGAGCCAAGCGGGCGGTACGACAAGACCCATCTGCCGGTCCACAGGGGACCGTGTTTTCGTGACCAAGTTCTTCGCATGCGTTAAGCTTCGCGGCAGCATGTTCGGGGAGTGGTTGCGACAGTTGGGGAGGGCTGGTTGAGCGAGAGCGATCTCGAGCAGTGGTTTGCCGACCTCCCGCCGTGGCCTACCTCGGGTACGACTCCGATGCACGAACTCGCGCGCGAGTCGTCGAGTGTGTTGGTGGCCTCGAAAGTCGCCGGTTCGGATACCGCTTCGTCGAGCGAGGGATCCGGGTCGGCCTCTCCCTCGCAGGAGCTCGACGCCTTCCTCACCTCCCAGGCCGAACGCTTGCGCGAGGACACTCGCCAGAAGCGAGAGAACGCGGCAGGTCCGCGCACCTGGCACAAGAGGCGGGGAACACTCGTCGGCGCGGGAGCAGGGATCCTCGTAATCGCGGTGATCGCAACTGTTCTCGGTGTCGCTCTATCGGGGTCCGACGAACGCGAGTCGACCACTGCGCGGCCGTCGGCCGTCGGTCCGACAGGCAGCAGTACCGCGTCTAGCAAATGCCCTGCCAGCGTGAATGGCGCCGTGACCACGGGAGCTGGTGCGGGAGACCAGAGTTCGGGCCCCAACGTGATCAAGGCGTTCAACTATGCGTACTACGTCGACAAAAACGCTCAGAAAGCCAAAGCTGTGACGACGCCGAACGCGGTCGCTGCTGTCGATGTCATGCAGAAGTTCATCGACCAACGCGGCGTCGGCACCAGTCACTGCCTCTCGATCACTGATCGCGGGAACAACACCTATGGTGTGACGCTCACCGAGACTCCACCGAATGGCGGGGCGCCGATCGTCTACCAGCAGACCATCAGTACTGTGCAGGCCGGTGGCAAGTACTGGATCACTTCGATCAAGTCTGAAAACTGATTTTCAACGCCACTATTCGGGGTTCTCGGTCTCAGGTCGAGAAGTAATGAGGGGGACAACGCGACGATGACACGGTCAGCCAAGAACCGGACTCGCGAAGCAGCATTGGACGTACGCCGACCTTCGATGAAGACGGCGGTCACCTCTGCGGTTCTCGTCGCCTCCATCGCGACTGCGTTGGGTGCCGGTTCGGCGGCAGCTGTGGAACAGGGCGGAACGAACCCCAACGATTCCGCGCCGCAGCAGGGCGGCACCGCGCCGACCGATACCGCTCCCCAACAGGGCGGTACGGCTCCGACGCCGGCGCCCGAACCATCCGCGCCGATCAACGTCCCCGGTGCCGGTTCGATCCCGGCCCCGCCCCAAGAAGCTCCTTACCAGCCGTACACCGCTGCCCCGCAGTATGAGGAGTCGGGCTACACCGACCCCGGCTACAGCACGTACTACAGCCCCGTACCCGACGCGCCGCTCCGGGCGCCGAAGCCCGTTGCGCCGGTGCGCCCGATTGCCCCGCCGCCCAACAAGATTCGCGTCGGAAACTTCGTGACCGACATCCCCGACGGCATGTCGGACAAGGACGTCAACTCCATCAACGCGTGGTCGGCCTACGGTGAGGCCAAGATCGCCCAGAACCTGATCTCCCTCGGCGTGCCGAAGGACAAAGCGTCGCGTCAGGCCGCGGCCACGATCATCGGCGTGGCCATCGGTGGTGCCGCAGGTGCTGCCGCCGGTGTCATTCCCGGAGCGCTTGTCGGCGTGCTGCCGGGCGCAGCGGTCGGTGCGGGGGTCGGTGCCGGTGTCGGTGCCGTTGCCCTGACCCCGGTTTCGGTGCCCGGCGTGGGAACACTCTCGGGGGGCGCCGTCGGCGCTCTCATCGGCCTCCCGATCGGCATGGCAGGCGGAGCGGCAGCGGGCGCTGTCGGCGGAGCCGCCCTCGGCGCGACGATCGGCGGCACCATTGGTGGCATCGCCGCGTACACGCTCGGCGCAGGCGATCCGGGCGCGCACCCGCAGGAGCCCTGGAAGCTCGACGAGAACGGAAATCCCAAGCAGCCCAAGCACGCCAAGCCTGAGCCGGTCGATCCCAGCATCAACCAGTTCGAGCTGTCGGTTCCTGCTGAGTCGGCCGCCGAACAGGGGCTGCCCGGCGTCGACTACGTGGTCAACTATCGCGGCGATGTCAACGTGAAGGTTGGCAACCAGACCACCACGTGGTCGGCAGAGCAGGCGCAGGCGCCGTACAAGGCACTCGGGCCGCTCGGCGCTGCGCTCGAGAAGCACTTCCGCGAGCTGACCAAGCAGATGACGGGCAGTCTCGACGCTCAGGTTCCCGGCTCCGAGGTCAACTGGCCCCAGGAGGCTGTGGGTCGCCACGCGCTACCCGACGACGCAACGGCATCGGAAGCCGTTGCGGCACAGTCGACTCCGGTGGCAGCGACCGTCGACGCCCCGGCGGACGCGACCAAGACAGACGTATCTCGATCCGAAGAAGCAGCACCCGCCGTCGCCAAGGTGGGTCGGCACGCAGCAGGCCGCTGATCGACATGTCCGACACCAGCGTGCAGGGAGCTCAACAGGCGGCCGCGATGCCACACGCGGTCGTCGTGGTGGGCTCTGCCGGTGGTGTCGGAACGTCGGTGATCTCAGCACTTCTCGCTGAGTATCGGGCGGCGACGACGCTCGGCGCTGCGTCGTGGTGGGTTGACGCATCGGGCAACGACTGCGATATCGAGTTGCGGCTACAGGGGCGTGGCGACCCGTCGTTGCTGCGAAGCGAACTCGGTACCGGCCTCCACCTCGCCGCCGAAGGAGCATCGGTGGTCGACACGGTCGAGGAAGTCTGGGGCAACGGCGCCGTGCCGGTCGTCGACGCCGGTGCGCGTCTACTCACATCACTTGCCGATCTCACCGACGACGTATTGATCGACAAAGTCACGCCGGTGATCGTGCTCGGTGTACGGCCTGATCTCCTCAACCGGGCGCGCCCGTTCTTGTCCGAGTGGCACAAGGCGGGCGTACTCGAACGGTCCGTCGTCGTGATCAACAACCCCGTTCCGCTACCGAATCAAGCGTCGCTCCGGACACTGCTGATCGACACCGTCGGCGCGAGCGTGGCTGCGGTCGTCGGATTCGACTACGAACCGGTGCTCGGCAGCGGGCTGGCAATGGGCCGTGTTGCGCAGGAGAAGTTCCTCCCGGCGACATGGGTGTCATTGCAGGCTCTCGCGCGGGCGACGCAGGGCACTGCCGCCCAGTAGAGGTATCGCCCAGTAGGTAATACGCCAACGGGATTCACTCGCTGGTAGTACGTGTCGCTAAACTGCTTCGGTGCCCCGCCTGCTCGCCGATACGACGCCTCTGCGCAATATCTACTTTCGGCGTCTCTGGGTGGCGAACATCGTCACCGTCATCGGTGCTCAACTGACGATCGTCGCGGTACCGGCCCAGATCTACACCATCACAGGCAGTTCCGCGTATGTGGGACTCACCGGACTCTTCGGTTTGGTGCCGCTCGTCATCTTCGGTCTGTGGGGCGGGGCGCTCGCAGACGTGCTGGATCGTCGAATCTTGTTGATCTGCACCACGATCGGGCTGATCGCGTGCAGTGCGGCATTCTGGGCACAGTCGGCGTTCGGTGTCGGAAATGTCTGGATTATCCTGTCGCTGTTCGCAATTCAGCAGGCATTCTTCGCGGTCAACCAGCCGACGCGTACGGCGGTGCTGCCGAGGCTGCTTCCCGACGAGGAGCTCCCTGCTGCGCTGTCATTGAATATGACGGTCATGCAGGCCGGCGCGATAGCGGGTCCGCTCGTCGGTGGTGCGTTGATCCCGATACTTGGGTATCCGCTCCTCTATCTCCTCGACACCATCTTCCTCGTACCGACGCTCGCGGCGGTCGTGATGTTGCCCGCGCTCCGACCGCTCAGTGGCGACGCGCCCAAGGTTCCCGGGCTGCGCTCGGTCATCGACGGTCTGCGCTATCTCGGGGCGCACAAGATCCTGATGGTGTCGTTCGTGGTCGACCTCATTGCCATGATCTTCGGCATGCCGCGGGCGCTGTTTCCGCAGATGGCCCACGAGAACTTCGGTGGGCCGATCGACGGCGGCTGGGCGTTCGCGCTGTTGTTCGCATCAATCCCTGCCGGTGCCGTGATCGGCGGTGTCTTCTCCGGATGGGTGAGTCGCGTTCAACGGCAGGGCCTGGCTGTCATTGTGTGCGTCATCATTTGGGGCGTCGCGATCGCCGGTGCGGGTATCGCGGTGGGATTTGCACATGGTCGCGCGATGCCGTGGCTCCCGGTTGCCCTGGTGCTGCTGATGATCGGTGGTGCCGCCGACATGGCGTCGGCGGCATTCCGTCAGTCGATCCTGTTGGCCGCGGCCAACGACGACGTGCGCGGTCGACTGCAAGGCGTGTTCATCGTCGTCGTCGCCGGTGGTCCGCGAATCGCCGACGTCGTACATGGCGCGGTCGCGGTGTCGATCGGCGTCGCACTCACCACGACCGGTGGTGGTGTGCTCGTCGTGATCGGCACAGTCCTTGCCGCGCTTGTGGTTCCGGCATTCGTGCGATACCGCATCGGGCGCACCATCACCGAGCGGGCCGAAGGCCAGGGGTGAGCGTCGAGATCGCCGACGATGCCCTGACCAGCGGACCAGAGATTTCGATGCCAAGATGGAGCGCATGACTGTCACCGTCGGGGAATCGCGCAGCGGCTTTCGTGTCCCGCTCATCGACATCACGCCGTATATCGCGGGCGGCAGCGCCGCCGACAAGGCTGTCGTCGCCGCGCAGATCGACGACGCCGCCAGTTCGGTGGGCTTCATGCAGATTGTGGGGCACGAGATTCCATCGGCCGTGATCGACGAGTTCACCGCGGTGCTCGACGATTTCTTCGCACTACCCCTCGACCAGAAGAAGGCGTATCGCACCCCGCCGGAGATCAATCGTGGGTACGCGCCGCCGAAGTCCGAATCACTCTCGTTGTCGCTCGGCGTCGAATCAGCGAATCGCATGAACGACTTCTTCGAGGCGTACAACGTCGGCGTCGAAGCCAAGGAGTACCCTGATCTCGAGCTCCCAGACGACCAGTACGCCGACAACACCTGGCCGCAGGTCGACCACTTCGAGGCCGCGGTGTCGACGTACTTTGCCGAGGCTCGACGGGTCGCGCACACCCTGACCAAGATCTTCGCCGACGCACTCGACCTCCCGTCCGACTTCTTCGACGGCTACACCGATCACTCCCTCGACGTGCTGCGCATGAACAACTACGCGCTGCCGCCCGGCGAGGTGGAGCTCGACGGCGAGCTGACGGGCATGGGGGAGCACACCGACTACGGCATCGTCACCGTGCTCTGGGCCGACCAGGTGCGCGGTCTGCAGGTCCTCGACGGCAACGGTCAGTGGCACGACGTCGCTCCCGAAGACGGGGCATTACTGATCAACCTCGGTGATCTGATGGCCCGCTGGACCAATGAGCGATGGATGTCGACGTTGCATCGGGTCAAGCCGCCGATCGTCGACGGGAGTATTGAACGCCGACGCTCCGCCGCCTACTTTCACGACGGCAACATCGACGCGACGATCTCCACGCTTCCGTCGTGCGTCGGCGCCGGAAGCCGGTACTCGCCGATCACGGTGGGCGAGCACATCGGCGCAAAACTCGCCGGATCACGTGCGGGACAGGCAAATCCGTACGCCAAACGTGAAGCTGCCCGAGTCCAGCGCGCCATGCAGCGGGGACTCGGGCAGCAGTAGATCGCTCACGGCCGGTGTCCGGTGGTCAAGGGGCCGCGGTCGGACTCGTCAGGGAACGATCACCCAGCCGCCGAACCCGTAGCCCTGAAGAACTCGTACCGGAGTGTTGAGTGCGTACGCACCGATCATCACCTGGACGGCGCCCGAGCCCGTACGCAGTTCGAGCGACTGGGTCTCGCCTGGTTTGCGCCCGAACGTAGCGCGCAAAAACTTCTCCTGCGGAATCAATGAAGCACCGTTGCTGAGCATGATGAGCGAGCTGCACCGCGGATTCCGTGCCCACCCGGCACCGTTGCCGGTGAAGCCGAACGAGGTCAGTGTCGCCTTGAGCACGCCGCGCTTGGGAGAGGTCAACGTGACATGGACAGAGCCACGACAGTAGTCATGGTCGCCGAAGAAGCCGAAGTTGTCGCCGGTGCTTGTGTAGTGGGGCAACGGTCGGGGCGCCGGCGCCGCATCCGCGCCACCTCCGCCGATTCCGATGCCCAGAGCTGCCGACGCTGCGACAGCGACCCCGGCGGCGAGCCGACGACTCTTACTGCGGAACTTTGACCCGAAAACGGGCATGTACGCACCTGATCCTTGGGTTTGGGCGTCGTGGACGCAACGGTGATCGTTCATTTGCGCAAACAAATTAGCACGACGTTCCGTGGCTTGGGTCACAGGTTTCGAGGGCGGCAGAACTGTAACGAACCGCGCGGCGTCGAGCGCATCGCTGATATAACGGCAGTGAGGGCACGTGTGTCGGGGAGGGTCGGTGGAACGTCGCCGGAGCCGAGGAACCTGGGCGTCATGCGGAACCTTTGGGGCGGAAAAGGACGATACGGCAGATGCCACCGCGTCCGAACGTCGAGACGTGCAAAGACCGTGCAGGAGAGCACAATGACCACATCCTCGCAAACCCCTTCGACGATGCGCGCAGCCGTCGTCCATGACTTCACCAAGCCCCTGACAGTCGATTCGATCGACGTTCCGGCCCCCACTGGAAACGAAGCGCTGGTGCGCGTCGACTACACCGGCGTCTGCCACACCGATCTCCATGCGGCACATGGTGATTGGCCCGTCAAGCCAGAGCCGCCCTTCGTGCCGGGCCATGAGGGAGTCGGGACCGTCGTTGCGGTGGGCGACGACGTCACCCGTATCAAGGTGGGCGACGTCGTCGGAAATGCGTGGCTGTGGAGTGCTTGCGGCGAATGTGAATGGTGCGAAACCGGTTGGGAGACACTGTGTCCCAACCAGAAGAACGGTGGGTACTCGGTCGACGGTTCGTTCGGCCGCTACATGCTCGTCGACTCACGCTACTGTCCCATCATTCCGTCAGGTGCCGATCTCGCCGCCGTCGGCCCGATCCTGTGCGCGGGCGTCACCGTCTACAAGGGTCTGAAGTGCACCGACACCAAACCCGGTGAGTGGGTGCTGATTTCCGGTATCGGCGGACTCGGGCACATCGCGGTGCAGTATGCGATCGCGATGGGTCGTCGGGTGGCGGCGTTCGATGTTGACGACGAGAAGCTCGAACTCGCCCGCCATCACGGCGCCGAGATCACGGTCAATGCCGCGACGTCCGCCGACCCGGGCGCCGAACTGCAGGAAGCCACGGGTGGTGGCGTTCACGGCGCACTCGTCACCGCGGTCAACAAGCACGCGTTTCCACAGGCGATCAGCGCGCTGCGTCGCGGTGGGACCGTCGTCCTGGTCGGTCTTCCGCCCGATCAGTTCCCGCTCGACATCTTCAGCACGGTGCTGCTCGGGTTGACTGTGCGCGGCTCGATCGTCGGAACCCGCAAGGACATGAGCGAGGCTCTCGATTTCTACGCGCGGGGCAAGATCACGCCCACCTACTCGGTACGCAGCCTGACCGATATCAACGCAGTGTTCGACGAGATGGAGCACGGCAAGATCGAAGGCCGCGTCGTGATGGATATGGCCAAGGACGCCGGCTGAGCGGCGTTGCTTGGAACGGCTCCGGCCACCGCGCAACGTGTTCGACGCGTTGCGGGCGCACCCGTATCGAGAGTGTGTGTCGTATCGGAAGATGTGGGTGCTGCAGCACACAGATCCTTCGATTCGACACACATCTAGCCCGGCCGGGATGCTGGGCGATGTATACGGGTGGCAGGGTCTGGCTCGAGCCGGGGTGCGTACACAATCGTGACGTGAGCGGGGCGCCGAGGAGATTATTGTCTTGGCGTCGCGCTGACGACCGAGTTGTGTACGCGCGCTAGGGGTGTGGCGACTCAGTGGGCGTCGGGCAAGGTGCCGCACGGGCCCGACGAGCGGTCCCGGGTACGACAGCGAAACCGCGGCCCCGCTGGTCGAGCGGGCGCGAGCGCAGCGAGCACCCGAGTCGAGACCACTGCGCCCGGGGAGTGATCTCGACAGGCTCGATCAGCGGGACGGGGCTCGATCAGCGGGACGGGGCTCGATTTGCGGGACGGGGCGCGATCAGCGGGACAGCGCGGCCCCGAGGGCGTATCGCCAAATGTGTGCCGTATTGAAAGATGTGGGTGCTGCAGCACACAGATCCTTCGATTCGACACACATCTAGCCCGGCCGGGATGCTGCCGTGCATACGGGTCGCAAGGTCTGGCTCGAGCCGGGGTGCGTACACAATCGTGACGTCAGCGGGGCGCCGAGGAGATTATTGTCTTGGCGTCGCGCTGACGACCGAGTTGTGTACGCGCGCTGCGGGTGATCTCGACAGGCTCGATCAGCGGGACGGGGCTCGATCAGCGGGATGAGGCTCGATCAGCGGGATGGGGCTCGATCAGCGGGGCGCCCCGCTGGTCGAGCGGGCGCGAGCGCAGCGAGCACCCGAGTCGAGACCACTGCGCGTCGCAACGGTTAGTCGGCGGGGGTGACCCTGCCCGGATAGGTTGAGGTGCGCGCCGCGTGGACGGGGCAGTAGTGCATCGACTTGCCGCGTTCGGATTCTGGCGGCAGGTTGCGCGACGGCGTCTCGACGAGCGGTGCGTCGGCGGGAACCCGCCCGTTCACGCGGTCCCACGCATCGCGTGCACGGGGATGCCGCCACGGTCGCCGGGGCAGCAACCGATGGAACACGAGGTTGTAGGTCTTGCCGAGGAGACGGAACAGCTTCTCGTCCCGGTCGGTCCAGGGCAGTGCCATCATTTCGCGGATCGGTTCGTCGTAGAACCCCGTGGTGAGCCAGATGAAGTTGCGGGCGACCACCGGAGCGATGACGCGACGCCAGAGCGCGGTCGGGATGAACGAGAGATAGGGAGGCGGGGGAAGCGTCGAGATGTCGAGAACTGTGCGCACCGACTCGTGGTCGCGAAGTACATTGCGGCACATGTGGTCCCAGTATTCGAGGAAGTCCTCGTAGGTCTCGGGTACCGGCCGCATACTCACGCCGTACATGGCGTACCAGTTCTTCGATTCTTCGAAGAGCTGTCGCTTCTGGTCTTCGGTCAACCACGGGCCGAACCTCTCGCAGAGGCGCACGTTGCCGTACCAAAACGTGGCGTGCGCCCAGTAGAAGACGTCGGGGTCGAGGGCGTGGTACCGCGAACCGTCGGGCATGGTGCCCTTGATCTCGCGGTGGTAATCGCGCACTTCTTTGCCGGTCTCGAAGCCCCAGTACTCGTCGAAGACGACTCCGCCGATCGGATACAGCGACCGCATGAGGCGTTGCCAGCGTTCGCCGAAGAAGTCGGAGTGATCCCAGACGGCCTGCCCGAGCTTGGGGTGCATGTTCTGAATCGACCCGGCCCAGAGGCTCTGGATCATTCCGGTCCAGGTTCCCCACACCTGCCACGTCAGGGAGTCGGGGCCAAGCGGCGGGTACTCGACATGCGGGTACTCGGCACGACGCGGGGTGTCGGTCGTCGCAGCCTCACGTTCGACGGCGTCGGGTGTTTCGGGTGACGAGCTCGACGAGTTGACTGTGACTTGCGTCATGAGACGAAACCCTAGGTGCGTCTCACGGTGCTGTCAACGCTGCCCGACCTGATCAGCCGGGCTGAAAGCGGACGAGCGTGCCGGCGACGAGTTGCGCCGCGGCCGAGACCGACGTCGCCGACAGGACACCCACGACCGGGTATCCGCCGGTCACGGGGTGATCGGCGAGGAAGATGACGGGCTCGCCGGCAGGCGGAACCTGAACCGCTCCGTGGGCAACGCCCTCGGAGGGCATCTCGGGAAGGTCGGTGCGGTGTGTCAGGGTCGGCGCGGTGTCGCCATCGCGACGTCGTAGGCGTACCCCGACCCGATTACTCGCGGTCGTGACCTCCCACGTGCCTGCGAAGAGGTCGCCCGGCTCGGAGAGGCGATTCGCGCGTGGGCCGGGAAAAGCGGTGAGTTCGACGACGCCGACCCGCCGGGTGTCTGCCGGGGCATGCAGAGTTGCCGGCCACGTCTCGTCTGCATCCCCGACCCTCAGTTCGTCGCCCTGCGCCAGGGGAGGGGGTCCGGTTCCGGAGAGAGTGTCGGTCGACCGCGATCCGAGTGACGGCTCGACGTCGAATCCACCTCGTGCGGCAACGTAGTTGCGGCAACCCCAGTGCGGCGTGCCGACCTCGACATTCGTCCCGGCGCGGGCAACGACAGCCGAATTGACCCCGACGGCAACACCGTTGACCGAGACCGAAGCGTCGGCGCCCGTCACGGCCACGAGTGTGTCCGTGTCGCAACGGAGCACGAGGCCACCGAGTGTGGTTTCGATCGTCGCGGCGTCCTCGGAGTTGCCGACGAGGCGATTGGCAAGGGTCATGGCGACTCGATCCGCGGCACCCGACCTCGGCACGCCGAGGTGTTGATAGCCGGGACGTCCGAGATCCTGGATCGTCGCCAACGGCCCGGTGGCGATCACCGTTGCGCGAGTCACCGGTTCTCCGTGTCGTCGTCGGGTCGAGCGGCAGAGTCTTCGGGGGCGCTGGCGTCGACGAATCGGACACGGGTGCCGGGTGTGAGGAAGGCCGGCGGGTCGTCGTGTTCGCTCCAGAGGCTGATTCTGGTGCGTCCCAGCAGGTTCCATCCTCCGGGGCTGTCGCGTGGATACACCGCGCTGTATCCGGCGGCGATCGCCACCGACCCGGCCGGCACGCGAGTACGGGCGTGTGGCCGTCGGGGGAGGTTCAGCAGTCCGGTGAGAGCGGCATCGGCGGCGTCAGAAGCGGGCACCAGATAGCCGAAACCCGGTGCGAAACCCATGAACTGGACGACCCATTCAGTACCCCGATGCGCCGTGATCACCGCGTCGACACTCATGTCGAGTGCACCGGCGACGTCGTCGAGGTCGTCGCCGTCGTAGTGCACCGGTATCTCGACGGGTGAGGGCGTCGAATCCGCAACGTCGGCGCCTGCGATCCCGAGCCGCAGTGCGCGATGAATGCCGAGGACATCCACACCGCCACCTGTCTTGCCCTGCACCAGAATTGACGACGCACTCGGCACAAGGTCCTCGGTGGCCACGAGGCGACCGTCGGCTATCGCGGCCCGCAACGCGGTCGCCGACTCGAGTACCGCATATGCCGGGTCGTCGGCATCGGCGAAGTCGAGAAGCACCGCATCGGGGCCGGCGGGTAACTCCTGCATACCGATCGAATCTACCGTCGACGGCCACGTCCGGATGGCACACTGGGCGCGTGACACGCATGGGAGCAGATCGTTGAGAGAGATCGTCGTGTGCGGTGAGGCGCTCGTCGACGTGGTGGCGACAACGGCTCCGGGCCCCGATCCTTCGCACCTGCCACCGTTGCAGCCGGCACTCGGCGGCGGACCGTTCAACGTCGCGATCACCCTCGGCAGACTCGGCAGCGCCGTCTCGTTTTGCTCTGCGGTCTCCACCGACACCTACGGCGACGCCATCATGGCTGCTCTGAGTGCCGGGGGCGTCGGCACCACACTGGTCCAACGTCGCTCCGAACCCACGTCGCTCGCCCTGGCCACGATCGGTACCGACGGCGCAGCGCACTACTCCTTCTATGTGGAGGGCACCGCCGACCGCCTGGTCACCGAGCCCGGCGACTTCGCCGCGACCGTCTCCGCGGTGTGCTTCGGAACGTTGTCCATGGTCCTCGAACCGGGTGCGAGCGTCTACGAACTGGTGATGCGTCGAGCTCACGACGCCGGGCGTCTCGTTGCACTCGACCCGAATATCCGGCCCTCCGTGATCGACGAACCCGACGTCTACCGTCGACGATTCCTTGACTGGGTACCGATGGTCGACGTCCTCAAACTCTCCGACGAAGACGTGGACTGGCTCGGCGACGGAGCAGACGGCTCGTCGGTCGACGACTGGCTCCGGGAGGGCGCGGGGGCCGTCGTGATCACCCACGGAGCCGACGGAATCTCCGTTCGCACACGCGAATTCACCGTATTGGCACAGGCTCCCGAGACAACCGTCGTCGACACGATCGGGGCGGGCGACAGTGTGCTCGGAGGGTTGCTCCATTTCTTCGACGAGTCGGGCGATTTGTCCGCATCAGCACTGCGGTCGCGCGACGCCGACTATTGGCTACGTGCCGCGGACTACGCGGCACGAGTCGCCGCGGTGACCGTTTCGCGTCCCGGAGCCGACCCTCCGTGGGCGAGCGAGCTCGATGCCCCGTGATCGAGGCGCAGGTCAGACGGTATTCGGCTACGGTTGACCAACGTCAATGCACCCTCCGTGGGCGCGCATGTCGATAACCGACTACGTTTAGTAACGGAGAGTCCGACTCACAGTGCGTCACATGTACCTGTGGGTCTCATACCTGAGTAAAGGGGTTTTGGAGTGTCCGCTGAAACAGCTCCCGCCGACTCGGCATCGGATACCGCCTCGTCGACGTTCATCTACCCCGGTGGGCAGCTCGAGCTTCCCATTCTCAAGGCCACCGCGGGCAGTGATTCGGTTGCGCTGGGCAAGTTCCTCGCAGAAACGAATCTCACGACGTTCGACGGCGGCTTTGTCAACACCGCAGCCTGCAAATCCGCGATCACCTACATCGACGGAGAAGCAGGCATTCTGCGCTACCGGGGTATCCCGATCGACCAACTGGCAGAGAAGTCGACCTTCATCGAGGTCAGCTACCTGCTGATCTACGGCGAATTGCCGACTCCGAGCCAGCTCGAAGAGTTCAACAACAAGATCCAGCGGCACACCCTGCTGCATGAGGATCTCAAGCGATTCTTCGACGGCTTCCCGCGCAACGCACACCCGATGCCGGTGCTGTCTAGCGCAGTGAACGCACTGAGTGCTTACTACCAGGACTCGCTCGATCCCAAGGACCCCGAGCAGGTCGAACTGTCGACGATCCGTCTGCTTGCCAAGCTGCCGACGATCGCCGCCTACGCCTACAAGAAGTCGGCGGGCCAGCCGTTCCTCTACCCCGACAACTCGCTGTCGTTGGTCGAGAACTTCCTGCGCATGACCTTCGGCTTCCCGGCCGAGCCCTACGTGGTCAACCCCGAGGTCGCCAAGGCCCTCGACATGCTGTTCATCCTGCACGCCGACCACGAGCAGAACTGCTCGACGTCGACCGTGCGTTTGGTCGGATCGTCGCAGGCCAACCTCTTCACGTCCATCTCGGGTGGCATCAACGCTCTGTGGGGTCCGCTGCACGGTGGCGCCAACCAGGCCGTTCTCGAGATGCTCGAAGACATCAAGGCTTCCGGTGGCGACACCAAGGCGTTCATGACCAAGGTCAAGAACAAGGAAGACGGTGTGAAGCTCATGGGCTTCGGACACCGCGTCTACAAGAACTACGATCCGCGCGCAGCGATCGTGAAGAAGACCGCCGACACGATCCTCCAATCGCTCGGCGTCCAGGACGATCTGCTCGACATCGCCAAGGGACTCGAAGAAGTCGCCCTCAATGACGACTACTTCATCTCGCGCAAGCTCTACCCGAACGTCGACTTCTACACCGGCGTCATCTACCGGGCCATGGGCTTCCCGACCCGCATGTTCACGGTGCTCTTCGCACTCGGACGTCTGCCGGGCTGGATCGCGCACTGGCGTGAGATGAACACAGATCCCGCGACCAAGATCGGCCGACCGCGTCAGCTCTACACCGGCTACCCCGAGCGTGACTACGTCACGATGGGCGACCGCTGAGTTCGACGCTTCGACCTGTACACCCCACGACTCAAAGGAGAGTCCCGTGACCAGTACCGAGAAGCCAGAAGTCGAGTTCCAAGAAGGTCCCGCTCCCAGTGAGTTGGTGATCGCAGACATCATCGTCGGCGACGGCGACGAGGCAAAGCCGAGCGACGTCGTGGACGTGCATTACGTCGGCGTCGACTTCGAGTCGGGCGAAGAGTTCGATTCGTCGTGGGACCGTGGTCAGTCGGCCAACTTCCCGCTCGACCGGCTCATCCCCGGCTGGCAGCAGGGAATCCCGGGCATGAAGGTCGGCGGCCGCCGTCGCCTCACCGTGCCACCTGCGCTGGCGTACGGCCCCGAGGGTGCGGGCCACCGGTTGTCCGGACGGACACTGGTCTTCATCATCGACCTGCTGGGTGTGGGCTAGATCGCCTCGCAACGTAACAACGCCGGTGCATCGGATGTCGATGCACCGGCGTTGTGCTGGCTACGGCGTGATCTGCGACTAGGCGATCTCCCGGCGCTGGGTGAAGCGATCGGCGACGGCAATCGCGAGGTTCTGGTCTGCTTCGTGCTCGACCCGCGTCTCGAATCCTCTTCAGGCGAGCGACGACTCGCCTTTCTCTACGACTCGCTCCGCGAACTCGACGCCAAGCTCGACGGCAAGCTCCTCGTCGTGCGTGGACGTCCTGACGAGGAAATTCCGCGACTGGTCGACGCCGTCGGAGCGGGTTCGGTGCATGTGAGCGAGGACTTCTCGCCGTTCGGGCGACGTCGAGACGATGCCGTCGTCACTGCACTCGAAGAATCTGGCGCGACGTGGCAACCCGTCGGCTCGCCCTACCTTGTCTCGCCGGGCAGGGTGACGAAGTCCGACGGCACACCGTACAAGGTCTTCACGCCGTTCTTCCGTGCATGGCGCGACCACGGTTGGCGTGCGCCGGCGAAGACCGAAGCGCCGTCGAACATCCTGAATCCCAGCGACATTCACCCCTCTGGTCGTATCAGGATTCCGGCAGCACCCACGACGCTGGACCTGCCTGCCGGTGAAGACGCGGCACTCGAGCGATGGCGCACCTTTGTCGACGACGACCTGTCGGGCTACGAGTCCGACAGGGACAGGCCGGATCTCGACGCGTCGAGCAGGATGTCGGCGTATCTGAAGTTCGGCAATATCCACCCGCGCACGATGGCCGCCGACCTCGGCAGGTCGCAGTCGGCGCAGGCGTATCTGCGTGAGCTGGCGTTCCGTGACTTCTACGCCGACGTGCTCTACAACTGGCCAAAGAGCCTCTGGCACAACTGGAATGACCAGTTCGACGACATCGCACTCGACACCGGAAAGTCCGCCGAGAAGCACTTCGACGCGTGGCGTGAGGGGCGAACCGGCTTCCCACTCGTCGACGCGGGGATGCGTCAACTGAGCGAAACGGGATTCATGCACAACCGGGTGCGCATGATCGCCGCGTCGTTTCTGGTGAAAGACCTGCACCTGCCGTGGTGGTGGGGTGCGAAGTGGTTCCTCGACCAGCTCACCGACGGCGACATGGCGTCGAATCAGCACGGTTGGCAGTGGGCCGCGGGCACGGGAACCGATGCGGCACCGTACTTTCGGGTGTTCAACCCGGAGACGCAGGCCAAGAAGTTCGATCCAGACGGCGACTACATTCGACGCTGGATTCCCGAATTCGACACCGACGACTACCCGGAACCGATCGTCGATCACAAAGCCGAACGCGAAGAGGCACTTCGACGTTTCGGTGAGCTCTGAGACGGCGAGATCTGAGACGCCGAAACCCTCGGTGGCGCAAGGCGATCCCCACTCACGAGCGAACCCGCGTTCTTGACGCGCGAGAGTAGCGGGAGCAATTCGTACGAGGTGATCCCGTCGAGGGGTCCGAGGACATCGGTGACGAAGGAGTACAGCTCGTCGGTGTCGTGCACCATGACACTGGCCGTCATGTTGGCCGCCCCGGTGACGGCAACCGCGAACGGCACTGCGGGGTGGGCTGCGAGTGCCTCGCCGGTCGCTGCCAGATGTCGGGGGTGCACCGTCAGCCAGATCGCGATCGCGTCGCGTCCCAGCGCGGCAGTGGCGAGATCGACGTCGAAGTAGGCGATGCCCGACCACACGAGGTGCTCGACGCGTCGGGTCACCTTGCCCGGCGTCGAACCCACTGCGCGAGCGAGGTCGGTATACGACGTCCGACCGTCGCGGGTGAGAACGTCGATGATCGCTCTGTCGGTGCGATCGATCGACGTCGATGAGGGCCGACCGCCGTCGGGTCCGCTCGGAATGCGTGTTTTCGCAAGCGCATCCGCCTCCGTCTGGGTGAGCGCGTCATGCCAGCCCTCCCAATCCGTCGGTGCCCCGCCGACGAACGTGTGCAGCACCGCGGCCGGTCGTACGTCGAGAACGGGTGCGGCCTTGGGGAGTGTCCGGGTGAGGAGCTCCATTCCGCCGTGCGGATCGGCTGCGCGCAGATTGAAGACGATCTCCCAGCCGGCCTCGTAGATGGATACCCATGAGACGTCGTCTCGCGCTGCCAAGGCACCGGCGATACCGTCGGCTCCCTCCGGTCGACACCGCACACGCACGACCCACGTCGAGTTACCGAGGGCACGAGGATCGGTGGCCATGGTGACGCGCAGGAGGCCATCGCGTCGGAGTCGGCGATAGCGTCGGGCAATCGTCTGTTCGGCCACACCGAGGACGTCGGCGATCTCGCGGAACGACGCCCGTGGCGACAGTTGGATGGCGCGAGCGATTCTCGTATCCAGATCGTCGAGAATGGAGGATTCTGGCGAGGTTGTGGCTCCCATGTCATGAATCTAACGGGATCGGGGCCTCCTGGCGACGCCGACCGATCGTGGGATCACACTTGGTTCATACCGCCTGAGGTGCGTTGACGCACCGGATTCGGGCGAAATCCTCGAAAGGTACACACTCATGGAACGTAAATGGTGGACGCTTGTCGTCGTCTGCGCAGCGACTTTCATGTTGCTGCTCGACGTCACGATCGTCGTCGTCGCACTTCCCGATATTCAACATGCACTCGGCGCCAGTTTCAGTCAGTTGCAGTGGGTCACCGACGCGTATGCGCTCGCGCTGGCGTCGTTGCTGCTGACATCCGGATCGATCGCCGACAAGTTCGGCAGACGTCGAATCTTCTCGATCGGCCTGGTGATCTTCACGCTTGGCTCGCTGCTCTGCGGCGTCGCACAGGACCCGGTCATGCTGATCGTGTCCCGCGCACTGCAAGGTGTCGGCGGTGCGATGCTGTTCTCGACGTCGCTCGCGCTTCTCGCGTCGACCTTCCACGGCCGTGAACGCGGCGTCGCCTTCGGCGCGTGGGGTGCCGTCACCGGCATTTCGACGGCACTCGGCCCGATCCTCGGCGGCGTGCTGACGACCGGTGTGAGCTGGCGTGCGATCTTCCTGGTCAATCTGCCCATCGGCATCGCCGCCCTGTTCGTCACGTGGAAGATGGTCGACGAGTCGCGCTCGCCTCATGCCCGTCGAATCGACTGGCCGGGCGTCGTCACATTCACCGCTGGTCTCGTCGCTCTGGTCTACGGACTCACCGAGGCCGGGCAGCGCTCGTGGGGTGACAGCCTCGTCGTCGGCTCGTTCATCGTCGCCGCGGTGTTGCTCGTGGCGTTCGTGATCATCGAACTGCGTGTCGACGAGCCGATGTTCGACCTCTCACTGCTGCGGATTCCCACCTTCACCGGCGGTCTGATCGCCGCCTTCGCGATGAACGGCTCGCTGTTCGCGATGCTGCTGTACGTGGTGCTCTACCTGCAGGAAGGGCTCGGCTACTCAGCGCTGCAAACCGGCGTCCGGCTGCTGGTGATGTCGGGCTGCACGATGGTGAGCGCCACGATCGCGGGCCGACTGTCGGAGAAGGTGCCGCTGCGCTGGCTCATCGGACCGGGCCTGCTCATCGTCGGCGTCGGACTGTTCTTGATGGCCGGTCTCGACGAGAACTCGTCGTGGACGCACCTCATCCCCGGCCTGATCATCGCGGGCATCGGCAGCGGCCTGGTCAACCCGCCCCTCGCCGCGACCGCCGTCGGCGTCGTCGACGTGCACCGCTCCGGCATGGCGTCGGGCATCAACACCACGTTCCGGCAGATCGGCATCGCCGTCGGCATCGCGGTCTACGGCACCGCCTTCAGCTCGAAGCTGAGTTCGTCGATGCGCGAGAACCCCGCCGGTGGCAAACACGCCGCCTACGCCGAGGCCCTCAACGCGCTGTTCTGGATCAGCGGCGCCGTGGCGGTTGTCGGCGGCCTCGCCGCGCTGCTGCTGATCCGCAGCCGCGACTTCGTGCCGCACGGCCCGGCTCCGACCACCGAGGGCGGCAACACGTCGAGCGAGGGCGCCGGGGTGACGGCCGCGGCCTGAGACTGCTCTCGGCTGGCCGGGCCGGCAGAAACCCGCGGAAGGATTCTTTCCGCGGGTTTCGTGCCTTTGCTCGTGTTGTTTCTCGAGGAGAGGTCAGTCTCTGGGGGAAAGATCCCTTCCCCTACTTTCTGCGCGCCCCTAGCGCGCCATCGAGAGCACTTCGGACCACTTGACGCGGCTGCCGGTGCGCAGGATCGAGCGCTGGTAGATGCGCGCGGCGAACCAGGTGGCAGCGGCGCAGGCCAGGATCATCAGGATCAGCGAGATGACGATCTGCATGGCGTTGGTGTCGCCGGTGGCGATCCGAATCGGCATCAGCACGGCCGAGAACGGCGGAATCCACGTCAGCACTTCGATGAACGTCGACTGCAGCGACTGCACTCCGAAGATCCCCGCGTACATCACGGCCATCGACAGCACGGTGAGCGGCATGATCGTCGAGCCGAGCTCTTCCTGGCGCGAAACCAGTGCTCCCGCAGCGGCATACAGCGTCGCGAAGAACAGGTACCCGAGCAGGAACCACACCAGAACCGCGAAGAACATCCAGATGGCAGTACCGGCGATCGTCAACATCCCGGTGGCGATCCCGGCGATCAGAGCAGTCAGGCCGAGCACCACCACCTGCCCGAGTGCAACCGCTCCGATCCCGAGGATCTTGCCCCACATCAGGTGCAGCGGCTTGACCGTCGCCAACAGCAGTTCGACGATCCGCGACGTCTTCTCTTCGACAACTCCGACGGCAATCATGTTGCCGCCCAGCATGATTGCTGTGATGAGCAGAATCGCGCCGACGAGCGCGATCACGATCCGCTGCGCCTTGTCGGGCTTGTCCGGGGTGGTCTGAACAGTGGTGATCGTCGGTGTCGGCAGCGACGCCGCGTCGACACCGCGGGCAGTGAGACCCTGGGCCAACTCGTGCTGCTGGATCGAGCCGCGCAGCACACCCGACAGCGAGTCGGACAGCTCCGTCTTGCTGACGATCGCATACGACTCACCGGAACCCCGCACCACCGCGGCATCGAGATCACCGGATTCGACGCTGCTGCGTGCCTGCGACAACGCATCCGGACCAGAAGCGATTGATACGACGGTGATCGGCGTGCCGCTGGCCTCGCCCACCTGGCCGATCGTCGTCGACAGGGAACTGTCGCCCGCAACGCCGACACGCTCTGGGTCGGTTCCACCACCGGAGATCGCCTTCCAGACGATCAGGCCGACGACGATCACGAGCATCAACACCACGGTGCTGACGACGAACGATCGGGTCTTGGCACGTGTGGCGATCTCACGTTGTGCCACAAGGCGAATCGTCTGCAGCGCACTCGCGCCCTGTGAGGCTGTGTTGTCAGTGGAATTGTGGGAGGTCATGCCGTCACCACCTCTCGGAAGAGTTCGGTCAGGTCGGGTGTTGTCCGCGCGAAGCGATGTACCGGTCCTTGTGTCAATGCGCGATTGAGTACTGCCTGGTCGTCGAGCGTCGTCGGGTCGACGCGCAGCCGAGCACCGCCCGGTTGGTATTCGGCTTCCAGCACTCCGGGAAAGCCATCGGCCCAGCGGGTCGTCGAGTCAGGACCGTCGACCTCGAGGATCACGCCAGCACGTGTGCGGAGATCGTCGACGGTGCCGAGCGCACGCATTCTGCCCTTGACGACGATGCCGACTCGATCACACAGTCGCTGCACCAGATCGAGCTGATGCGACGAGAAGATGACCGGAATGCCCTCGGCTGCTTTCTCTTTCAGAACGTCGCTCATCACATCGACGGCCACCGGGTCGAGGCCCGAGAACGGTTCGTCGAGGACCAGTACGTCTGGATCGTGGACCAGCGCCGCGGCGAGCTGTACGCGTTGCTGGTTGCCGAGCGAGAGGTCGGCGACGTTGTCGTCGTACCGTTCGTCGACGCCGAGTCGCTGCGTCCAGCGCCGGGCACTCTCGGTGGCCTGGTCGGCACTCATTCCGTGGAGGCGCGCGAGGAACACCAGTTGCTCGCCGACCTTCATCTTGGGATAGAGCCCACGCTCCTCGGGCATGTACCCGATTCGACGCCGCGTGTTGAGATCGATCGGTGCGTCACCGAGCGTCACCCGACCCGAATCCGGTTCGAGCACACCGAGAATGATGCGCATCGTCGTCGACTTGCCTGCGCCGTTGCTACCGACGAAGCCGAAGATCTCTCCGGGGGCGACGGTGAAAGTCATGTCATCGAGTGCGACGACGTCGCCATACCGTTTGGATAGTCCGTCGACGGTGAGGGATTCAGGCATGATCGTTCTCCTCGTAGGTTGCGAAGTCTTCGGGGTCGGCGTCGTCGCTCCACCACGCGGTCAGCATGGTTGGCACGAGGGCGCCGGTCAGCACGAGGCTGATGAGCAAAATGCCGGTGCCGTACACCAGTTGGCCGTGTACCTGCTCTCGGGTGCCCAGGACGATCAGGATGATGTACGGGATGAACATCAGCGAGAAGAGGGCGATGAATCCCACTGATCGGGCCGAGTTACGTTGCGCGAGTTGGATTTCGTCGAGCGCGGTGACCGGGGTTTCGGCAATGGAGCCGGTCACGATCCGCAGCAGGTACTGCACGACGAACGCGCCGACGATGGCAATGATGAACGGGATGAAGAACGCGTAGGTGAAGAACGCCACCACCGCGCTGGCCAAGAGCACGACCAGCACCACGATCTCCGCAAGGACGATTCGTCGCGCGGCTCGACGATTGCGCCAGCTCATCAGCTTGCCTGCATGACGTTGGTTGAAGCGAACATGGCGTTGACCACGCCACTCGTCGTAGCGACGCCACAGCTCGGGCGTCGCTTCGGCCGGGATGGCCGAGTTGGGATCCCTCATTGTGCTTCCTCCGTGGTGGACGACGGTTGCGGTGAGTGTGTTTCGTCGACGCGGATGGCGCGTCGGGGGTAGAGCTCGGCCGACATCGCCGAGAACTCGGTGCGACTGAACACCGCTTCTACGGGGAGGTCGAAGACTTCGCAGATGCGAAACGCGAGGTCGAGGCTCGGGTAGTTGTCGCCGCGCTCGAGCGCACCGACGGACTGGACGTTGATGCCGACGAGTGCTGCCAGATCGGCACGCGACATCCTCCGCTCGGCGCGTAGAACTCCGATGCGGTTGTAGATGGGGAGCTTTTCTCCCCGCCGTACTGGACTCACACTACATAGTGTTGGGAAAACACAACAAATTGTCAAGGCTGGGCATCAAGAATCTCCGCGACGTTGCGTGCTGCCTCGCGACCCGCGCGGTTGGCACCGATCGTCGACGCCGACGGTCCGTAGCCGAGCAGTTGGACCCGCGGGTCGTCGGCGACGGTGGTTGCAAGGCGTCCGGTCATGACGATTCCGCCGCCGGGTCCGCGCAGGTGGAGAGGCGATAGATGATCGAGCGCGCTTCGGAAGCCGGTGTTCCAGAAGATGACGTCGACGTCGAGTTGCTCGCCCGCAGCGACCGCGCTGCTGCTCCCGCGTGCCGACCCGTTCCCGCCTGCCCCGCCCGTGCAGTCCCAACACACGCCGGTCTCGGTGATGCGGGTGAACATCGGTCGCCAGTTGTCGAGGATTCCGTCGCGCTGCGCGGCTTCGATGGTCGGTGTCACCGCGAGGCCGGTCACCGACACCACCGACGTCGGCGGTAGGCCGGCACGAACCCGGCGTTCGACGCGGGCCACGGCTTCGCGACCGAGGTCGGGTGAGAAGGGATTCGAATCGAAGCGCGGTTCGGTGCGCGAGCACCAGAATGTCTGCACGCCGGGAGCGCGTCGAGCGATCTCGATCAGTAGCTGAACTGCCGAGATGCCTGCGCCGACGACCAACACGCGCTGACCGGCGAAGTCCTCGGGTCCGGTGTAGTCGTGTGTGTGCAGTTGCCTGCCGCGAAAGTCCGCGGCTCCCGGAATGTGAGGGATGAACGGCCTTTCCCACGTTCCGGTGGCGTTGATGAGTGTGCGTGCGGAGATCTCACGCCCGCGGAGTCGGCCGCCGAGCGTCACTCGAAATCCGTCGCCGTCGCGTTCGACGGAACGTACGTCGACTGGTCGATGTACCCGCAGCCCAAACCTGTTCTCGTACTTCGCGAAATACTCGGGAACCACGGACGACGCCGGGAACTCGCCGCGGTCGATGCCCACCGCCTCGCCAAGCCCGTATCCCGGAAGATCGTGCACACGGTTGGTGCCCGACAACGTCAGCGTCGGCCATCGGAACTGCCATGCACCGCCGGGACGCGGGGAGTGGTCGAGCAACTGGTAGCGGTCACCGAGGCCGAAGCGTTGCAGAAAGTACGCCGCCGACAGTCCTGCCTGGCCGCCACCGATGACGAGGACATCGCTGAACGCGTCGGGCTCCTGCGCGACGGATTCGTGCACATCGGGGCTTGTGGACTCGGGCGACAGCGACGGACTCGACACCTCTCCAGTGTGCCCGCCGGAAAATGGCGGGGCTGGGTAGTCTCTCCTGCATGATCCACTCGCATGCAGAAGGTTCGGTGACGACGATCGAGCTCGATCGCCAGGACAAGCGCAACGCACTCAATGAGGACATGGTCGACGGTCTCGGGAAGGCTTTCGCCGACGCCGTCGACGCGGGCGCCAGGGCCATCGTGGTCACCGGCCGCGGCAGCGTATTCAGTGCGGGCGCCGACCTGTCCGGTCCCGTCTACGACCCCGCGTTCCTCGAAAAGCTCATCGCCACACTGCGCGAGATCGAGTCGGTGCCCGTCCCGGTGATCGCGGCACTCAACGGTTCGGCACTCGGCGCAGGCCTGCAACTGGCGATGGCGGCCGACCTTCGGGTGATGGCCCCCGACGCTCTTGCCGGTATTCCCGCAGCGAAAATCGGTGTCGCCGTTGACGAGTGGACAATTCGACGCCTCGTCTCACTGGTGGGTGCAGGCCAGGCGCGCGGCATGCTGATCGGCTGCGATCCGTTGTCGGCCGACCGCGCTCATGCTCTCGGATTCGCCAATCGCATCGGCGATCTCACCGACGCCCAGCATTGGGCGTCGACCATCGCCGATCTCGCCCCTCTGACGCTGCAGCATTACAAGTTGGTACTCAACGGCGACGGTGCGCGCGACGACGCACCCGCCGATCGTCAGGCCGCGATGCGTCGCGCGTGGGAAAGCGAAGATGTGGTCGAGGGGCGTGCCGCTCGCTCCGAGAAGAGAAAGCCTGAATTCACGGGAAAGTAGATCGGACAACGTGTTTCGTCGTCGACGGTGCGTCTACGGGCGCATCGTCGAACAGCCGTGGCCGTGATGCCTAGTTTTCCTGCGTGAAACATTCCGAGTAACTCGCCGAAACATGGCGTTCGTACGTTTGGCCGATCTGTAACTCGGATCACGCAGGAGGGCCGATGGCCACCGATAAGCATCACGAACACGTCGGCGAGGTGGCCGACGAGGTCGGCGAGATAGAAAACGCCGAACACAGCATCATCGCGACGGGTGCGCAGGCTGCTGCCATGCGCGAGACCCTCGAGGACTACACACTTCGTTTCGCGCCCCGCAGCTACCGCAAGTGGGGACCGGGCGTCGTCGCCGTCTCCGCCCTCGGTGGCATCGCCTACCTTGCCGACTTCGCGATCGGCGCGAACATCGGTATTGCCAACGGCACCGGAAATGCCTTGTGGGGCATCCTGTTCTTCTCGGTCGTCATCGTGATCACGGGCTATCCGCTCGCGTTCTACGCTGCTCGATACAACATCGACCTCGACCTCATCACGCGCGGAAGCGGTTTCGGTTACTACGGCTCGGTGCTGACCAACGTCATCTTCGCGTCGTTCACCTTCATCTTCTTCGCCCTCGAGGGCTCGATCATGGCGCAGGGCCTCGAACTCGGCCTACACATACCGCTGTGGATCGGCTACCTGGTCTCGTCGTTGTTGGTCATCCCGTTGGTCATCTACGGCATGAACACACTCGCCAAACTGCAGGTGTGGACCACGCCGCTGTGGCTGGTCATGATGGTCCTCCCGTTCATCTACCTGGTGATCAAGCATCCCTCGGCCATCGGTGACTTCTTCGCGTTCAGCGGTGTCGACGGCGACGGCAACCCAGCGGGCAAGGGTGTCAGCTTCGCAGGCACGATGCTCGCGGCCGGTGTCTGTCTGTCCCTGATCGCCCAGATCGCAGAGCAGGTCGACTACCTACGCTTCATGCCGCCCCGTACGCCTGAGAACAAGCGGAAGTGGTGGTCGGCAACCCTTATCGCCGGACCGGGGTGGGTGTTCTTCGGCGCCATCAAGCAGATCGTCGGTCTCTTCCTCGCCGTGTACCTGATCGGGATCAGCGTCGACAACGCGGGCATTGCGAACCAGCCCGTCCACCAGTTCGTCGAGATCTACCAGGACTTCCTGCCGCACTGGCTCGCTCTGACCCTCGCCGTGATCCTCGTCGTCATCAGCCAGGTGAAGATCAACGTCACCAACGCCTACTCGGGCTCGCTGGCGTGGACCAACGCTTTCACGCGTGTCACCAAGACCTACCCCGGACGCCTGGTGTTCCTGTTCTTCAACGTGATCATCGCGATCGTGCTGATGGAAGCCAACATGTTCAGCTTCCTGAACAACCTGCTGAACTTCTACGCGAACTGCGGTATCGCGTGGATCGCCGTCGTCGCGTCGGACATCGTGATCAACAAGTACATCTTGGGCATCTCGCCGAAGCAGCCGGAGTTCCGTCGCGGCATGATCTACAGCGTCAACCCGGTCGGATTCTGCTCGCTCCTGATCTCGGCGGGCGCGTCGATCCTGGTGTACTTCCACGTCTTTGGCGATGCCATCCAGCCGTACTCGCCGCTGGTGGCGCTCGTGCTCGCCATCGTCCTGCCGCCCATTTTCGCGATCGCGACGAAGGGCAAGTACTACCTGCGTCGCGTCGACGACGGTATCGATATCCCGATGTACGACGAGCACGGCAACCCCACCGACGTGAAGTTGCTGTGCTGCGTCACCAAGATCGAGTTCGAGCGACCCGACATGATCGCCTCGGCGGTGCCCGGTCCGAACGGCGAGAAGCAGTACATCAGCTCGCTTGCACTCTCCTGTGACAAGACCGGTGAGCATGTCCTGCCCGCGCAGGACGTGATGTCGATGACCTCCGACATCCCTGCCGCGACAACCGAAGCGGCGACGACGGCTACTCCGAGCTCGTCCTCGGAGTCGCCGAAGGAGGACGCATAGCCTCACGGGCAAGAATTGCACGACGTCGGGTTCGCTTCAGGTCGGGTTCGCTTCAGCGATGGAGCGGACCCGACGTCGTGTGTAGTGGGGCAGCCGAAGCGGCATGACGATCCGCGATCAACTGCGCGGCGATCGAGACGGCGACCTCGGCAGGCGTGTGTCCCCCGAGGTCGAGTCCGAGCGGCGATCGTATACGACTCAATTGTGCTGCGGTGACGCCGGATTCGACGAGGCGCTCGTTGCGATCGGCAACCGTCCGACGGGAGCCGAGTGCACCGACGAAACCCGCGGCGGAGTCGGCGAGCGCAACGCGAAGCGTCGGGACGTCGAACTTCGGGTCATGGGTCATCACGCAAATCGCGCTTGTGGCATCGACTGTGCCGGAACGTATCTCGGACTCGAGGTAGCGGTGCGGCCAGTCGACGACGACCTCGTCGGCGTCGGGAAAGCGTGCGCAGGTGGCGAATACGGGCCGCGCGTCGACCACGGTCACCCGATAGCCGAGCGAGCGTCCGATGCTGCTCGTGGCACGCACGAAGTCGTTGGCACCCACCAGGATCAACCGCGGGGGAGGGGCGAAGGTGTGTACGAACGTGCGCGGACGGTCGGCACCCGACTCCGCGGGCTCGTCGCAGTCGTCGACGCCGATGATGCCGCTGCGCCCCGACGCGAGGAGATCGGCGACGTCGCGGCCGAGCCGACGCCATGGCTCGCTCGTCGACGTCGTGATGTGCCACTCGGGGGAGTCACTCAGCGTGGTTGCCCAGGCGACTCGACGGTCCGCCGCGAGATGTCCGGTGAGGTCGTCCAACGCGCGTCGATGACCGGAGTCGATGCGCTCGACGAAGACCTCCAGAGATCCACCGCAGGTCAGGCCTACTTCGATGCCATCTGGATCGGCAATACCGAAATGCTCGACGACGGCACAACCGTCGTCGAGCACGGTCATGCAGGTGTGGACGAGCGCTGATTCGACGCAGCCACCCGAGACCGACCCGATGACCTCGCCGTCGGCCGTGACAGCCATCGCAGCGCCGACGCCGCGCGGGGTCGGGCCGCTCGTGCCGATGATGCGAGCGATGGCGACCGGCCCACGACTGAGGCGATCGATCACCACTGGCAGAACATCACGCATTGATCCAGTGTCGGCTCCGTGGCGTGGTTGCGCCACTCGGCGTCACCGTGTCAGCGCGGCGCGACGTGCGTCATGACGTCACGCACCATCGACTCCGTGATGGCGCCGAGAGCGCTGTCGTCGGCAGTCGACAGGTAGACCAGGGTGATCGCGATGATGTTGGCGATGAACACGGGAGCAATGCGAGCGACCGGTGTGAGCCAATCGATCTGCGCCTGCTCGCCCGCCGCGGCCAGCCCTTGTGCCGCAAGCGCATAGAGATGCTCGTACATCTGCTTGCCCGCCGGCTGCAATTCGGGATGGTTGTGCGCGTAGATGCCGAGCGAGATGGTCGCCTGGAGCCGCCCGGGGTCGGCTTTGAGCATCATGTAGAACGCGTCGAGTTGCTCGAACATCTTGGTACGCATCGCCTCGACGCCGACGGCAGACGATTCGCCCACCGGCAGCAGCGACTCGAGCATGAGCGAAACATCCTCGGGCACAGCCTTTTCCATCACTGCCCAGAGCAGTGCGGTACGGCTTTCGAATGCGTAGTGGAAGCTCGCGAGTGGCATTCCGGCATGCGCACAGATGCGCCGCGTGGTCGCGCCTTCGACGCCGTGATCGGCAATCACGCGATACGCGGATTCGACGAGCGCTGTGCGCCTGTCATCGACGGACATCCGAGCCAACGGACCGCTCACTCCCCAGTTGAAACGGATAGGTGTCGGAAGCGTATCAGGGTCGATGTCGCCACGAGAACGATTGTCCACCGATGCGACTCGACGCGCGTCCGATTGATCGTGGTGCAGAAGCGATAGTGTGGCGGAATGGTCGCAAGGAGTTCTCGCAGGACACCGAATTCCCCACAAGACAGGGAACCCCGCTCATGATCAGTCGTCTCGCCGACGTCGGGGTGCGAGTGGCCGATTCGGCAACCGGCGCATTGTCGGCAGCAGGACTGCCCGCGGCCCGCGCGCTCGGTGCCGACCGCGACGCGATCCGGCCGTACGTCGAATCGTCGGAGTATCTCGTCGACGGCGCGTTCGTCAATCCCGAACCGTCGGCATCCGGAGTGACTCCCGACTTCCAGGTTGCCCTCGACATGGCTCGCGGCCCCGGCAGGCCGAGCCGACCGGTCCTCGTCACCGTGCCGCAATTCGACGCAGAGCCCGGCAAGCTCACCGTCACCTGGCTCGGGCACGCGTCGGCACTCGTAGAGCTCGACGGTACCCGCATCCTCACCGACCCGGTGTTCAGCCAGCGGTGCTCCCCGTGGCAGCAGGTGGGGCCGGCCCGACTGCATCCGGTGCCCGTCACCGTTGCCGACCTCCCGCAGATCGACGTCGTGTTGCTCAGTCACGATCACTATGACCACCTCGACATGGACACGGTCGTCGCCTTGGCAGACGCATCGCCCGAGGCGGTGTTCATCGCGCCCGTCGGTGTCGCTGCGCACCTCGTGAGCTGGGGAATCCCCGCTGACCGTATCCGGCAGGCCGACGTCTGGCAGAGCGTCTCTGTCCTGTGCGGAGCGACCTCACTCGAGTTCTTCTGCGGACCGGCCCGCCACTTCTCCGGGCGCGGACTCACCCGCAACCTCACACAGTGGGCGAGTTGGGCCGTGGTGGGACCCGAGCACCGATTCTTCTTCTCCGGCGACACCGGCTACAGCGAGCGCTTCGAAGAACTCGGTGCACGACACGGACCGTTCGACCTGACGCTCATCGCCGTCGGCGCATACGACCCGTCGTGGCCGGAGGTGCACGTCGACCCGGAGGAAGCCGTCGCGATACATCGGATGCTGTCGCGCGAATCGGGCTCCGACTCGGTGTTCCTGCCCATTCACTGGGGAACGTTCAGTCTCGCGAGGCATGCGTGGGCCGATCCCATCACACGCCTGCTGCCCGCAGCCGAGCGAAACAACACGTCCGTCGTGGTGCCGCAGCCCGGCGGCACCATCGACATCACCGCGCGTATCGGGACCGGACTGCGCACACCCACGTGGTGGGAGACCTCGGCGTGAGCGAGCAGAGCACTGCGGCCCCCGAGCGGGGCCTCACGGCCGACGAGGTCGCACAGCGCGTCGCCGACGGCAAGGTCAACGACATGCCCGACCGCTCGGGGCGCTCGGTCGGCGACATCATCAAGGCCAACGTCTTCACCCGGATCAACGCGATCCTCGGGGTGCTGTTCGCGATCGTGGTCTTCACCGGCTCGCTCATCAACGGGCTGTTCGGTCTGCTGATCATCGCCAACAGCGGTATCGGCATCATCCAGGAGATCCGCGCCAAGAAGACCCTCGACAAACTCGCCATCGTCGGACAGGCCAAACCGCGTGTGCGACGCGACGGTGAGGTCACCGAGATCCCACCGAACGAGGTGGTGCTCGACGACATCATCGAGATCGGTGCGGGCGATCAGATCGTCGTCGACGGTGAGGTCGTCGAGTCGTATGTCCTCGACGTCGACGAGTCGCTGCTGACCGGCGAGGCCGATCCCATCGACAAATCCGCCGGAGACAAGGTGCTGTCCGGCAGCTTCGCGGTGTCCGGGGCGGGCGCCTACCGCGCGACAAAGGTGGGCGCCGACGCGTATGCCGCGCAGTTGGCCTCCGAGGCGTCGAAGTTCACGCTCGTGTCGTCGGAGCTGCGGTCCGGCATCAATCAGATCCTGCGGGTCATCACCTGGCTGTTGATTCCCGCCGGGCTGCTGACCATCGTCAACCAGCTTTTCATCAGCAACAACGGTCTTCGCGCATCGCTGCTCGGCATGGTCGCGGCGCTCGTGCCGATGGTTCCCGAAGGCCTCGTGCTGATGATGTCGATCGCATTCGCCGTCGGCGTCATCCGTCTCGGGCAGCGGCAGTGTCTGGTCAACGAACTACCAGCGATCGAAGGCCTCGCGCGCGTCAACATCGTGTGCGCCGACAAGACCGGCACACTCACCGAGAACGGCATGCGCGTCTCGGAGCTGCGGATCATCAGCGACGACGGAAAAGTTGATGACGGAAAAGTCGACGACGGAACGGCTGAGAACGGCAGCGGGGCAGGCGCGTCGTCGAATCGTCGTACGGAGGCCGAGCAGGCACTCGCCGCGCTGGCGAAGAACGATCGCAGTCCCAACGCGAGCATGCAGGCCGTCGGCGAGGTGTACGACGACGCGCCCGACTGGACGACTTCGGCCGTCGAGCCGTTCACCTCCGCCAAGAAGTGGAGCGGCATGTCGTTCGTCGATGCCGACGGCAACGACGCGGGCAACTGGGTCCTCGGAGCCCCCGATGTGCTGCTCGACGACGACTCCGAACCGGCGCGCGTCGCAAGCGATCTCGGGGCACAGGGCCTACGCATACTGCTCCTGGCACGGCTCGACGTCGCTGTCGACACCGAGCCGGACGCGGGGTCGGCGACGCCCGGGCGCCTGACCCCCGTCGCACTCGTCGTGCTCGAGCAGCGGGTCCGTTCGGATGCTCGTCCCACCCTCGACTACTTCGAGGAGCAGGACGTTGCCGTCAAGATCATCTCCGGCGACAACGCCCGCTCGGTGGGCGCGGTCGCGGAGTCGCTTGGCCTCGGCTCACCCGACACCTCCGTCGACGCGCGCGACTTGCCGACCGAGCCGAACCAACTCGCGCACGCCGTCGAAGACGGCGTCACGTTCGGGCGTGTACGGCCCGACCAGAAGCGTGCGATGGTGCGCGCATTGCAGTCCGATGGCAACAACGTCGCCATGACCGGAGACGGCGTCAACGACGTGCTCGCGCTCAAGGACGCAGACATCGGCGTCGCGATGGGGTCGGGGAGCTCTGCCGCTCGATCGGTGGCCCAGATCGTGTTGTTGGACAACAAGTTCGCGACGCTGCCCTATGTCGTCGGTGAGGGTCGTCGGGTTATCGGCAACATCGAGCGTGTCTCCAACCTGTTCCTCACCAAGACCGTCTACGCGGTGCTGCTGGCGCTGTTCGTGGGTATCGCAGGGCTCGGAGCAAAGCTGTTCGGCACACCGTCGATCAGCTATCCGTTCCAGCCGATCCACGTGACGATCGCCGCGTGGTTCACCATCGGCATTCCGGCTTTCATCCTGTCGCTCGCACCCAACAACGAGCGGGCTCGTCCCGGATTCGTGCGGCGTGTGCTGACACAGGCGGTGCCCAACGGAATCATCGTCGGGCTCTGCGCATTCGTCACCTATCTGATCGTCAATCCGGGCGGGTCCGGCAACTCGCTGGGCGGCGACTCGGTGGAGCTGTCGCCACATCAGACACAGGCCGCGACAGCAACTCTGATCACGCTGATCGCCATCGCGGTGTACGTCCTGGCTGTTGTCGCGCGCCCGTATACGTGGTGGAAGGTGCTGCTGATCGCGGTGTCCGCGGGCGCATACGTGCTGATCTTCTCGTGGCCGTTCACCCAGCACATGTTCAAACTCGACTCGTCGAACTGGCAGATGAACTCGGTTGCATTTATTTCAGCGGCCGTCGGCATCGTGGCCGTCGAGATCATGTCGCGGATCGGACCGCGCATCATCGCTCGTCACGAGCGTGAACGTGACGACGCTGAGCAGACGAGCCTTCGGGCCGAGAAGGAGCGGTCGGCTCAGTCCTGATTTCTGGTCCATTGGTCCGTGGTTCCGACCCGCCGATGGACATAGACTCGACTGCACGCGACGCTGCTCCCGCGGCGTCGACGTCGACCCAATCACCGAGTGTGACCAGGAGCAGACCATGGATCTCAAAGGACTCGTCGACAAGGCGAAGGAAGCACTCCGGGGCAACCCGAGTCTGATCGACAAGGGTGGCGACGCCATCGACAAGGCCACCGGCGGCAAGTACGCCGACCAGGTCGACAAGGCACAGGACGCGGCTCGCAAGGCGGTCGGTGCGGAAGACGCGCCCGCTGAGCAGAAGCCTGCCGAACAGCAGCCGGCGCAGCAGCCCGCAGCCGAGCAGAAGCCTGCCGGGGATCAGCAGCCACCGGCCTGAGCGAGTTCGAACCGAGTTGCGGTTGCTGTGGGGTGCGGAATCCGCGCCTCTCGGCAACCGCAACTGTTGTCTAGTGGGCCCGAGGGTGGCGACGGTACGCCGAGACCGTCGGATCGTCGGTGATCCAATATCGCCACGCGACGTCGGCGTTGCGTCGAACTCCGACACGGGGCCCGGAGCTGATCAGCACGGAGTTGATAGGCCCAGCGCCGGCGGGGTGGGGGTCGATCTCGTCGGGTGCGATGAATCGGACCCCGCGCGAGCGTGGAGCGTCGAGGTCGACGCCGAGATCGTCCATCGTGATACCCAGCGACTTGGCCAGATTTCCCGGCCCGCGGGCCAGGCGCGTCGGTGCGAGGTGTTCCCCGCGCCTCCGGAGCGCAACGTCGAGGCCGTCGACGACCTCGCCCGCACGCAGCAGTACCGCCGACGCTTCGCCGTCGGGTCCGGTGACGACGTTGGCGCAGAAGTGACCGTGGATGCGGTACACGTACAGCCTCGACGGCGGCCCGTACATGATCTCCGAACGGGGCGTCCGGGTGTACGCGTGCGAGGCCGGATCGAGCGGGCCCGCATACGCCTCGACCTCGGTGATCCGGATGGTCACATCGTGCCCGCGCAGAAATCGGCCCAGCATCGAACGTGCGGCAGTGGTGACGCTAGGCTGACGAACCATGGCTAAGACGAGCAGCTCCATCGAGGTCGATCTTTCTCCGGAAGATACCTGGTCAGCAGCGTCGGATCTCAGTCGGTACTCGGAGTGGCTGCTTCTGCACGACGGTTGGCGTTCACCGATACCCGGCCCCGGCGAACTCGAAAAGGGCACGAAGGTCTCCTCTGTCGTCAAGGTCAAAGGCACACGCATCCGGTTCGACTGGGTCGTTGAGACGTACGACCCGACGAGCCAGGTCCGTCTCAAGGGCAACGGCAAGGGTGGGATCAAGGCGAAACTCGATCTCGCCATATCGCCCACGGAGACCGGCTCGTCAGTAGTCTTCACTCTTGATCTGGGTGGGCTACCGCTGATCGGCCCCGCGGGGAAGGCCGCGGCAATGGCCGTCTCGGGCGACCTGAACAAGTCGCTGGACACCTTCGCCGAGGTCTTTGCGTAGGACTCTCCGGAGTCGACCGCAGACATACTTCTCGGCGCGCGCAGCGCCGATGACACCAGGGGGACGCACGACAATGGGGCGGCACTTTTCCGACTCCGATTCCGACGGCCAGGAGGTCGAGGGTCAGGGGTTCGATGGGCAGGGCTTCAGGGATCAGGGGTTACCCAACGACCCGACCCGTGCCGGCGCGCGTCCGACGCCGCCGCGACGGACCCCACCTCCTCCCGGTCCCCGGCAACAGACTCCTCCTCCGCAACAGACTCCTCCTCGGCAGCAGACTCCTCCTCGGCAGCAGACTCCTGGCCACCAAGCTCCTCGGCCCCAGACATCGCGCCCCCAAGCCGCGCAGCCCCAGGCCCCGCAGAGCCAGGCTCCGCAGCGCCGGGCGCCGCAAGGCCAGACGCCCGTGCAGCAGCGTCGACCGGACGGGTCGTCGAATACCGGGGCGTCAACAACTGCGGCGCCGAAGACACCGTCCTCGATGCCCCGACCCGCCTCGGGTCGCCAGGCTGCGCAACCCGCCTCGGGTCGCCAGGCTGCGGCGGCCGGGGTGGCGGCGTCGAGCGGCCAGACGTCACCGCGTGGAAGCAGATCGACGCGCAAGGGTGGCTCGGGCGACGGTTTCGGATTCGAGCATCGTGAGGCGCGCAGCGGTCGTCGAGGGATGTGGTTGTGGAGCGCAGCCGCACTGCTGCTGGTCGTCGCGATCGTCGGTGGCATAGCGATCTGGAAGTCCGGAATCGTCGGAGGCTGTGGCGACCGCACGTCGGTCAGCGTCGCGGCCGACCCGGCGATCCGGGACGCGGTCGCCGACGCCACGTCGAAGATGTCGTCGGATTCCTGCTACGACTACACCGTCACAGCGGTGGCAGGCGCAGACGTCCCGGGCCTGCTGACCAGCGGTGACAAAGCTCCAGATCTGTGGGTGCCCGATTCGTCGCAACAGGCGAGGCGGGTGACGACGCAGGTGCGTCGCCAATTCGACACCGTGTCACCGTCAATCGCCGCCACACCCGTCGTGGTGGCGGGTACGCAGGTCGGAAAGCTATCGAACTGGGTCGACGTGATGAAGCTCGACGGTCTGCGCGCGGGCAACCCGATCGACACCAGCACCGGGGATGCGCCGATCGTCGGAGCGCTCGCCGAGGTCGACGCGGGCAAGCTCACCAACGACGACCTGACCGAAGCGATGACCGTGCTCGCGGTCCAGCAGAACAACGCTCGTCTGGTCAACGACAACGAGGGCACGCGGCTCAATCTGGCCAACACGTCGACGACGCCGGTGGTCACCACCGAGCAGCAGCTCACCTTGTTCACGCGAACGCATCCCGGTTCGAAGCTCAAGTCGTCGATCCCCGAGGACGGCACAGTGATGCTCGACTATCCGCTCGTCAATACCGCGCCGGAGTCGCGCGCGGAGACGGCGACGGCAGCGGGCAAAGACCTCTCCACCGCGCTGACTTCTGGCGACGGCGCGTCGTCGATCACCGACGCGGGATTCCGAAAGCCCGGTGACACACAGGGTTTGACGGTATTGAAGCTCAGCGATCCGTCGCAGGTCGACAGGGCTCTACGGCAGTGGCAGGTTCTCGGCGTGCCGATTCGCTCGCTTGTCGTCGAGGACACGTCGGGGTCTATGGCCGAGAGTGACGGCGGCGAGACGCGTGCGCAGTTGACCATCGACGCGTCGCTGACCGGTTTGAAGCTGTTCCCGAACAACACCGAGATCGGTATGTGGTCGTTCGGTGTCAACAAGGGCGGACAGGGGCAGGACTGGAAGGAACTGTCGCCGATTCGTCGACTCGACGCTCCGGCGTCGGGTGGTGGCACGCACCTGGACGAGCTCACGGCAGCGGTGAAGGCGGGACTCGCGCCGTCGGAGCTGGGTGGTGGAACCGGACTCTACGACACCACTTTGGCAGCGTTCAAGAACGTCCAGGACAGCTACGACCCGAACTATTCCAACAGCGTCATCATCCTCACCGATGGCCGGAACGAGGACGCGAACAGCATCAGTCTCAGGCAACTGCTTTCGCAGCTCAAGCAGCTTGAGGATCCGGCGCGGCCCGTGCTCGTGCTCACCATCGGGATCTCCGACGACGCCGACACCGATGCTCTGAAGCAGATCGCCGAGGCGACCGGCGGGTCGTCGTACGTGGCGAAAAACGCAAGCGACATCCAGACGGTGTTCGTCGACGCGATCCGTGCTCGGGTGCAGGCTGCCGGCCGTTGACGTTGGTCAGCTCGGCAATGCTGACAGGTCGCGGGCGACGTCGCGGAGCACGTGTAGCGCTCGCTCGACGATCGGAGCGTCGGCGGTGACCAGACGTGCCGCGGCCAGATCGACGGGGTCGGCGTCGGGGGTCATCGGTAGGTAGCGGACCCCCGCGATTCCGAGCGCGGCGGTCGGCTCGGGCACGACGGCGACCCCGAGGCCCGCCGCGACAAGCGTGACGAGCGTCGAGGTCTCCTGTACCTCGTGTCGGATCTGCGGGACGAATCCGGCAGCCGCGCACAGGGTGGCCAGTTGGGTGTGCATCACCGAACGTCCTTGTCCCGCATGGGAGATGAAGTCGTCGTCGTGCAGATCGGCGAGGGCAACGTGGTGCTGACGCGCCCTGTTGTGACTGTCGGGAAGCGCCACCAGCAATCGGTCGCGCCGCACGGGCGTGACGATGACCTCGGGTGCCGTGATCGGTGGACGCAGCAGGGCGAGATCGATGTCGCCCGCCAACAGCGCCGCGATCTGTGCGGGTGCGAGCATCTCGCCGCGCACACTCACGTCGACGTCGGGGAGCTCTTCGCGGAGGGCCCGGACGAAACGGGGGAGCAGCGAATAGGTCGCGGATCCGACACACCCGATGGCGAGGCGGCCCTGTGTGCCCTCTGCGATCCGCTTGGCGTGCGTTCCGGCATGGTCGACGGCGTCGAGGATTGCGACGGTGCGTTCGAGATAAGCCTGACCCGCGGGCGTGAGTTCCACGGTGCGGGTGGTGCGGATGAGGAGTGGGAACCCGAGTTCGTTCTCGAGCTGGCGAATCTGTTGCGACAGCGGTGGTTGCGCGATGTGCAGTCGTTCGGCAGCACGTCCGAAGTGCAGTTCCTCCGCGACAGCGCGGAAGTAGCGAAGGTGGCGCAGCTCCATCAGGCGTCTCCTCGGTATTGATACTTCTGACATCTTAGTCGATCCCAAATGAATACTTCTCAATATCGCTCGCAGTTCCTAGTGTTGAAACCATGAACGCCCCCACAGATGTCGTGATCTGCTCGCCGCTGCGCACCCCGGTCGGACGAATGGGAGGTGTCTTCGCGTCGCTGTCGGTCGCCGACCTCGCGACCGGCTTGCTGCGCGAACTGACGACGAGGACAAGTCTGGGCGAGGGTGACATCGACGACGTGATCCTCGGGCAGGGGTACTCCAATGGCGAGGCGCCGGCGCTGGGCAGGATCGCCGCGCTCGACGCAGGGCTCGGGGTCGGGGTACCGGGTATGCAGGTCGACCGCCGCTGCGGCTCGGGACTGCAGGCGATCCTCAACGGTGCGGCGCAGGTCGCTACCGGAGGAGCGAATCTGGTGATCGCCGGTGGTGCGGAATCGATGTCGAATGTCGAGCACTACGCGCTCGGACTGCGCACCGGCGTACGCGCGGGCGGCGTCGAACTGATGGACCGGCTCGAACGCGGGCGTCTGACAGCGGGAGGCGAGTCGCATCCGGTGCCCGGCGGTATGATCGAGACCGCGGAGAACCTGCGTCGTGAGTACCGGATCGGACGCGACGAGCAGGACGAGTTGGCAGTCCGATCGCATCACCGTGCGGTCGCCGCGCAGCGCGAGGGACGCTTCGACGACGAGCTCGTTGCCGTCACCGTGCCCGGTCGACGCGGTAAGCCGGATACGGTCATCGATACCGACGAGCATCCCCGCGCCGACGCGAGTGTGGAATCGCTTGCGGGACTGCGCCCTGTACGCCAGCGCATCGACTCTGAGTCCACGGTCACCGCAGGCAACGCATCGGGTCAGAACGACGGCGCCGCGATGTGCATCGTCACGACACGGGCCGAAGCGGAACGTCGAGGTCTCGATCCAATGCTCACCCTGCGGTCGTGGGCGGTCAGCGGATGTGCCCCGGAGACAATGGGTCTCGGGCCCGTCGGTGCCACCGCGGCAGCGCTCGGCCGCGCCGACCTCACCCTCGACGACATCGACCTGATCGAACTGAACGAGGCCTTCGCCGCCCAGGTACTCGCAGTGCTCGCTGAGTGGAAGGTCGACGCCGAGGATGATCGCCTGAACCCCAACGGATCCGGCATCTCGCTCGGACATCCCATCGGTGCAACGGGAGGTCGCATCCTTGCCACTGCTGCGTACGAGGCGCGGCGTCGTGATGCCCGGTACGTTCTCGAGACGATGTGCATCGGTGGCGGACAGGGGATCGCGGCGATCTTCGAGGCAACCCGATGAGCGCCGTCGAGGTCAGTGCGCACGTAACGGGCCGAACCGATGCGCCGGTCGTCGTGCTGTCGAATTCGCTTGGCTCCACTCATCGAATGTGGGACGCGCAGCTCTCGGCACTCGAGCAACGTTTCCAGGTGGTGCGCTACGACACACGCGGACATGGTGATTCGCCGGTGCCGACGGGTCCGTACACGATCGACGACCTCGCCGACGACCTCGTCGGTGTGCTCGATCGATTCGACATCGCGTCGGCCCACGTCGTCGGACTCTCCCTCGGCGGACTGACCGCGATGCGGGTGGCGATTCGCAATCCCGAGCGGGTCGATGCCCTTGCGCTCCTGTGCACCGCAGCGTGTTTCGCGCCTGCGCAACCTTGGCTTGATCGTGCGGCGACCGTGCGCGCCGACGGCACAGGGGCGATCGCCGATGCGATTCTCACACGCTGGTTCACTGCGGAATACCTTGCCGACGAACGTAATACGGACACGGTCGCGTGGTATCGCGCGATGATCGCAGGCACCCCGGCGGAGGGATACGCAGCCTGCTGCGAGGCGCTCGCCACTGCGGATGTGCGCGCCGAACTCGGGGCCATTAAGGCGTCGACGCTCGCAATCGCAGGCGCCGATGATCCCGCGACGCCGCCCGATCGTCTCGCCGAGATCGTCGATGCGGTGCCCGACGGTCGGCTGGAAGTCGTCGGACACGCGGCCCACCTGGCCAATGCCCAACAGCCACAAGAGATCACACCTCTCCTTCTCGACCATCTGGAGCACCCATGACCAACGTCAATTCGCCTGCCCGGCACAGCAAAGTGGCCGACTCGGCCGCCAGCGCCGTCGCCGACATCCCCGACGGCGCGAGCCTCGCCGTCGGAGGTTTCGGACTCTCGGGCATTCCCAAGTTCCTCATCGACGCCCTGCTCGCGCAGGGAGCGAGTGGGCTGACCATCGTCTCCAACAACTGCGGTGTCGACGGTGCGGGATTGGGACTGCTGCTCGAAGCGCGGCGCATCGACAAGGTGATCGCGTCGTACATCGGCGAAAACAAGGAGTTCGGGCGCCAATTCCTCGCGGGCGAGGTGACCGTCGAACTCACGCCGCAGGGTACGCTCGCCGAGCGAATGCGGGCCGGCGGCAGCGGAATTGGTGCCTTCTACACGCCGACCGGGGTGGGCACTCCCGTCGAGGAGGGTGGTCTGCCGTGGCGATACAACTCCGACGGCTCGGTCGCACTCGCGTCGGCGCCGAAGGAGGTGCGGACCTTCCACGGGCGGCAGATGGTGCTCGAGGAATCGATCGTCACCGACTACGCACTGATCCGTGCCGCCGTCGTCGACACCGCGGGTAACTGTTGCTTCCACGCTGCCGCAAGGAATTTCAATCCGCCCGCCGCGATGGCCGGACGCATCACGATCGTCGAGGCAGAGCGCGTCGTCGAGGTCGGTGAACTAGACCCCGACGAGGTGCACCTGCCCGGAATCTTCGTGCAGCGCGTCGTCGAACTGACGCCGCAGCAGGCCGAAGACAAGGGAATCGAACATCGGACAACCCGGCCGCATCCCGTGGCAGTCGGCGCAGCAGAGGTGGCATCATGACCTGGACCCGTAACGAAATGGCCGCGCGCGCAGCACAAGAGCTGCGACCCGGCGACTACGTCAACCTCGGCATCGGACTTCCGACGCTGATTCCCGACCAGATGCCCGACGACTCGGGGATCACACTGCATGCCGAGAACGGCATCCTCGGCGTCGGCCCGTTTCCCTACGACGAGGACGTCGATCCGGATCTGATCAACGCGGGCAAACAGACCGTGTCGACGCTGCCCGGCGCGTCGTTCTTCGATTCGGCGACCAGCTTCGCGATGATCCGCGGCGGGCACGTCGACGTCGCCGTACTCGGCGGCATGCAGGTCGCGATGAACGGCGACCTTGCCAACTGGATGGTTCCCGGCGCGATGGTCAAGGGCATCGGCGGCGCGATGGACCTCGTCAACGGCGCAGGCCAGGTCATCGTGCTCATGGAGCACGTCACCAAGAAGGGCGACCCGAAGCTCGTCGCCGCATGCTCACTGCCGCTGACCGGGCGCTCCGTGGTGAGTCGGGTCATCACCGATCTGGGCGTATTCGACGTCGCGGCAGAGGGATTCGACGTCGTCGAGCTCGCGCCCGGCGTCGAATTCTCCGACGTCGAAGCGAAGACCGGCGCGCCGCTGCGGGCCTTGGCGTCGGCTTAGGCCGGCGGGTTCGGGGTCGCGCTCTTCCGTGGGTTTCGCGCTGTCCCGCCTCTATGACCGGTCACGCATAGGGCTGTCGCAGCCCTGACCCACGTTCTGATTGATCGATGTCATCGATCAATCACACGAATATGAGTCCTTGTCTTGTATGGATCGGGCTTCTACCGTGGATCTCGAAAGTGGTGACAGTCACATGGCGCCAGGGGAGTGACTCAGAATTCGCTCCTTCCGAGTAGTCGGCGTGAGAGGAGCGGTGACATGGAGCTACGACATCTGCGGTACTTCGTGGCCGTCGCCGACACATGTCACTTCGGGCAGGCCGCTGCCACGCTGCACGTCGCGCAGCCCGCGCTGTCGTACGCGATCAGGCAACTCGAAGCAGAACTCGACGTCACGTTGATGACCAGAACGACTCGCCAGGTCTCACTCACTCCCGCAGGCCTCTACCTGCAGGCGGAGGCCAGGCGCATCCTCGGTGACGTCGACGGATGCGTCGACGAGGTACGACGTATCGCCGCCGGACGCAGTGGATTGGTGCGACTCGGACTGACCGGCATCGGGGCCTTCTCGCATCTGCCCAGGATCGCCCGCGCCGTCAAACAACAGCTCCCGGGCGTCGAGCTCGCGATCTCCGCGGACATGCTGACTCCGACACAGCGCGACGCGCTGGTCGCCGGCGAGATCGACCTCGGACTACTGCGACCGCCGGTGGCCGGTGACGGCATCGAGGTACGCACCATCGACGTCGAGCCGTTGGTCCTCGCCGTGTCCAGTGATCACCGGCTTGCATCCGAACCTGTTGTGGCGCTGCAAGATCTGCGCACCGAACCATTCGTGATGTACGACAGTCGTGACTCTGCGGTCAACGACGCCGTGTTGCGGGCTTGCAGGAGTGCGGATTTCGTTCCGCAGCGGTCGCACGAGGCATCGGGAACGCCCGTCCTGCTCGCGCTGGTTGCCGCGGGACTCGGCGTTGCTGTACTTCCCGGCTCGGTGCGTGCACTGCAGTCGGCAGGCGTCGTCATCCGCGAACTGGCCGACGCCGGCTCCATCGAAGTAGCGCTCGCATGGCGCACGGATGACACCAATCCACTCGTCGCGACCGTGTCCGAGGTGATTGCGGACGCATTCGGCTTGGCCGGGGCGCTCCTGAGCTCGCCGAACTCTTCCCACAAGGACCACACTCATGAAAATCACTGAGATCGAAGCGATTCCGTTCGCGATCCCGTACACCAAACCACTGCGCTTCGCCTCCGGTGAGGTCCACGCGGCCGAGCACGTACTCGTGCGGGTCCACACCGACGAGGGCATCGTCGGCGTCGCAGAGGCGCCGCCACGACCGTTCACCTACGGCGAGACGCAGGACGGCATCGTCGCAGTCATCGACAAGGTATTTGCCCCGCAGCTCGTTGGTCTTACAGTGCTCGAACGCGAGGTCATCGGCGAACGGCTCGCACGCACCGTCGGCAATCCGACCGCGAAGTCGGCGATCGACATGGCCGTCTGGGACGCACTCGGCAAGATCCTCGGCTACCCGGTCGCCGACCTGCTCGGCGGCTACACCGACCGTATGCGCGTCAGTCACATGCTCGGATTCGACGAACCGTCGGTCATGGTCGCCGAGGCCGCGCGCATGCGCGACACCTACGGCATCAACACGTTCAAGGTGAAGGTCGGGCGGCGGCCGGCGTCGCTCGACACCGCGGTGGTCCGCGCACTAAGGGAGAGCTTCGGCGAGTCCATCGATCTCTACGTCGACGGCAATCGGGGGTGGTCGGCGTCGGAGTCGATGCGCGCCATGACCGAGATGGCTGACCTCGGCCTGCTCTTTGCCGAAGAGCTCTGTCCCGCAGACGATGTGCAGGGTCGACGCTGGCTCGTCGAACGTCTCGACGTCCCCTTCATCGCCGACGAATCGGTGCCAGAACCCGCGGACATCACACGCGAGGTGCTGGGTGGTTCGGCCACGGCGATCAGCATCAAAACGGCCCGAACGGGTTTCACCAGATCGCGCCGGGCGCACCACCTCGCAGAAGGCCTCGGCCTCGAGGTGGTGATGGGCAATCAGATTGACGGACAGATCGGCACCGCATGCACTCTCGCGTTCGGAACGGCCTTCGAGCTGACGTCGCGGCAGGCCGGTGAGCTCTCGAACTTCCTCGACATGAGCGACGACCTACTCGCCGAGCCGCTGCAGATCTCCGACGGCCTGCTGCATCGCTCCGAAGCGCCGGGTATCGGTGTCGAGATCGATCCCGAAAAACTCACCCACTATCGACTCGACCACTGAGAGAAGACCACCGATGCTCTTCCACGTACGCATGGACGTCAACATTCCCCACGACCTCGCTCCCGATGTCCGGGCCGAGACCGTCGCGCGCGAGAAGGCGTATTCGCAAGAGCTGCAACGCAAAGGCGCATGGCCACACATCTGGCGGATCGTCGGCGAGTACTCCAACTTCTCGATATTCGACGTCGCCGACAACGACGAACTGCACTCCATCCTGTCCGGACTTCCGCTGTTTCCGTACATGACGATCCACGTGACGCCCCTCGCCACCCACCCATCAGATATCGCCGCGGGCTGACCGACCCGCCCGCGGCCCACTTCTCGCTCAACTCGCAGCCCCTGGTCACCCAGCACACAGCCCGAAGTAACAAGGAGTATCCATCATGACGAACACCATCGACGCCAGCTTCAACGAAGAGGTCACCGCGAAGGCCGCCGAGTCGGGCGCCAATGCCTCGGCGCGCTTCCGTGAACGCATGGCCACCAGCGGATCTCGTGCAGGCGTCGTCGACGCCGAACGAGTCAACTACCTGGCGAGCAAGGCGGTGAAGGCGCTCAACGACATCGTCCTCGACGACCGCGTCACCTACGAGGAGTACAACGCCTTGAAGGCGTGGCTGATCAGGGTGGGTGAGGACGGCGAATGGCCGCTGTTCCTCGACGTCTGGCTCGAGCACTCGGTCGAAGAGGTTGCCAACGAGCATCGCGAGGGCAGCAAGGGCACCATCGAGGGACCGTACTACATCGAGGGCTCGCCCGAATTATCATGGAACGGAACCATTCCCATGCGCGACGACGAGCCGGGCACACCGATGGTGTTCTCCGGACAGGTGCGCGCTGTCGATGGCACACCGCTCTCGGGCGCCAAGCTCGAGCTCTGGCACGCAGACGATCTCGGCTTCTACTCGCAGTTCGCGCCGGGACTGCCGGAGTGGAATCTCCGCGGCACCTGGATCGCCGACGGCGAGGGGCACTTCGAGATTCACAGCCTGCAGCCCGCGCCGTATCAGATCCCCACAGACGGTGCATGCGGTCAGCTCATCGAGGCGGCGGGATGGCACGCCTGGCGACCCGCGCATCTGCACTTCAAGGTGAGCGCGCCGGGCTACGAGCTGATCACCACGCAGCTCTACTTCCCAGGTGATCCGCACAACGACGACGACATCGCCTCCGCCGTCAAGCCTGAACTGATGCTCGACCCGCAGCCGGTCGACGGCGGCGTCGCCGTGACGTACGACTTCGTCCTCGATCCCGAGGCCTGAGTCCAGCTTTCAGATCGGGCGTCCGCGTAATCGGACGCCCGATCGACGACCAGGGAAGGTCGATCATGTTGGTAGCACCGACAACACTCGTCGCGGGTACAACGTCGGACGACCTGGCGCGGGTTCGTGGTCAGGCGTCGTCGTGGCGTTCGCCCGAGATCGCCATCGCCGACCGGGATCTCACCGACGCGGCGCTGAGCGACCTGATCGCGACGGCGGATTCCCTTGGCGAGGACTCGTTCTCGCGTGTCGTCGGCGCGATTGTGTCGTCGCGGGCAGGCGACTTTGCGCCGATCCCACACCTCGACGCCGCCGTCGAGATCTTCCGGACCTTCTTACGACACGAGATGATCGACGGCTGGCTCTACGTCCGCGAGTCCGACGGTTACCTTCATCCGTATCTCGTCATGGACATCACGCTCGAGCACGGTGACCGAACACATGGTCCGCGAATCAAATTCACGATGGAAGCAGACAATGCCACCGTGAAGCGACCCTCACGTAAGCCTCGGGTTCTCTACTTCGAAGACACCGAGGTCGTCGGAAAGACACCCGCGGACGTGCTGTTGGCCGGCGGTGCGTACAAGGAGAGCAGCGACCTCAAGGCCGAGTACCAGGCGCGCCGTGACCGCTACCAGCACATCATCGACACCGGTTTCGGACAGCAATACACGTTCAGCGGCAGGGTGATTCGTAACGACGACTATCGCTCGCCCAACTCGCGAAACGATCGCAAGGTGGTGCACGACGTCGCACCCGACGAGATCGCACCACTGCGCATGGTCGCCGCCTCGGTACTGTTCGACAGCAACCGTTACGGCGGAGACGATTTCGGTCCCGTGCCGGTCACCACAGCGGTGCGGGTATTCGATCTCGGAGCGCAGGACTTCCTCGACGTCAACACCGCCGACCTCGCCGAGTACGTCTACGAGACACACCTGCAGGACAAACTCGTTCTACCCGACGATCAACGAGAACTGCTGAACATCCTCACGACAGACATTTCGGTGTTCACCGGCGACATCATCGGCGGTAAGTCGGCAGGCAACGTCATCCTCGCCAAGGGAAGGCCGGGCGTCGGGAAGACACTTACCGCCGAGGTCTATGCCGAGGTCACCGGACGTCCGCTCTACTCGATCCACTCCGGATCACTGGGCATCACAGCCGAATTGGTGCGCAAGAACCTCGAAGTGATCTTCGATCGCGCCAAGCGATGGGACGCGGTTCTCCTGCTCGACGAAGCCGACGTGTTCGTCATGGAGCGCGGACTCGATCTCGCGCAGAACGCCATCGTCGCCGAATTCCTGCGCACCCTCGAGTATTTCGACGGCTTGCTGTTCCTCACCACCAACCGCATCGACGGTGTCGACGAAGCGATCCTCGCCCGCTGTGCAGCGATCATCTCTTACGCGCCGCCCGGACCGAAGGACGCCCGACAGGTCTGGCAGATCCTGGCTGCCGGCAACGACGTCATCCTGGGGGAGGACCTGCTCGACGACCTCGTGGGCGGGTTCCCCGACATCACACCGCGCGACATCAAGATGCTCCTACGGCTCGCGCTGCGTATGGCGCGGCATCGTGACGTCGAACTCGACGCATCGGTGTTCGCGAGCAGCGCGGTGTTCCGAGGGCTGACGTACGTGCCGCGTTCGGAGAGATGACCGGTCGATGCGGGCTGCGTAGCCTGGGAGCATGGAGTTCAGGTACGACGTCGAGATCGTGACGTTCGTCGTCTCGCCTGCACACGCCTACTTCGGACGACCGAAGGACGGTCCGGCCGCAGACGTGCCGACCGAGACGCCGTCGAGCGTTGAGATAGTCGCCGACAAGGGGATTCGCGGTGACAGGTTCTTCGGCGTGCGCGCTCACACCGAAGCGGCCGTGACGTTCTTGGCGCTAGAAGCGTGGGAGGCGGCGGCCGGTGACGCCGACCCGGTTGTCGCCCGTCGCAACGTGGTGGTGCGTGGCCTCGAACTCGACCCGTTGCGCGGGAGGGAGTTCAGCGTCGACACCGGCGACGGTCCCGTGCGATTCCGCGGCGGACGTCCGGCGCACCCGTGCGCGTGGATGGACACGATGGCCGGCGAGGGTGCCCGTAAGGCGCTGATCGGTCGCGGCGGCCTGCGGGCGCAGCCGCTGACCTCGGGGACGCTGCGCGTGGGCCGGGCGTCGATCGTCACCGACATCGAACTCGACGCCGCCCGCGCCGCCGCACAGGTCAAGCGCGCGCAGCCGCTGGGGTGAGCCCCCGCTGGTCGAGCGAGCCCCCCGCTGGTCGAGCGGGCGCGAGCGTAGCGAGCACCCGAGTCGAGACCACCCCTCCCGCTGGTGATCTCGACAAGCTCGATCAGCGGTAGACGGTTCGCTCCGCGGGTGGCCCCCCGCTGGTCGAGCGGGCGCGAGCGAAGCGAGCACCCGAGTCGAGACCACTGCCCCCCGCTGGTGATCTCGACAAGCTCGATCAGCGGGAAAGGCTCTATCGGCGGGCCCCACCGCTGGTCGAGCGGGCGCGAACGTAGTGAGCACCCGAGTCGAGACCACTTTGGCCGGCGGTGATCTCGACAAGCTCGATCCGCGGGTAGAGCTCGATCAGCGGTAAAACAGCTCGATCAGCGGAGGGCCCCCCTCAGCCCGACACCAGCGCGCGCAGGAAGAATCCCAGGTTGGCGGGCTTCTCGGCGAGGCGTCGGACGAAGTAGCCGTACCACTCCTGGCCGTAGGGGATGTACACGCGGACGGCGTGGCCGGCGGTGGCCAGGCGCTGTTGCTCGTCGGCTCGGATGCCGTAGAGCATCTGGTGTTCCCAGCTGTGTGGCTCCCGGCCGAACTCGATCGCCATCAGCTCGGCCGCCTCGATCATCGTCGGATCATGGCTGGCGACCATCGGATATCCGGTGCCCTTCATCAGGATTCGTAGACATCTCAGATACGCCTCGTCGATCAGTGAGCGTTCGGGATAGGCGACCGACGCGGGCTCGGAGTAGGCGCCCTTGCACAGCCGGATGCGAGCGCCGGATGCCGCGAACTCTTGACAGTCGTCCTCGGTGCGACGCAGGTATGCCTGCAAAACCGTTCCCAATTCAGGGTATTCGCCGCGCAGAGTCCTGACGATGTCGAGTCGTTCGTCGACGGTGCCGTGGTCCTCGGCGTCGACCGTGACCAATACGCCTGCCGCGGCAGCGGCACCACAGATGGTGTGCGTGTTCTCCTCGGCAATCTTTCGACCATGCCGCGGCAGACACTGGCCCAGCGCAGTGAGCTTCAACGACACTTCCAGTGCCCCTGGCGGCGCCTCGAACTGCGACATCCCCTGCAGGAGACTCAGATACGCCGCGACCGTCGCCGACGCCTGAGTTTCGTCGGTGGTGTCCTCGCCGAGGTGGTCGATGGTCACCGACAGTCCGCTGCCGAGTGCGTCGGCGATTGCCGCGAGTGCGTCGGATTCCGACTCGCCCGCAACAAAGCGGTCGACGACGCGTTCGGTGACCGGAAGCCGCTGCGATGTCTGCTTGATGCGTTGGCTCCCCGCCGCGCGTGTGATCACCGGGCGCAGAACCGAATCGAAGAGTGCGCTCATGTCATGTCACCTCAGTCCTTCTCGGTGGCATCAGTTGCCATGTGCGGGTAGGCCGAATCTTTCGGCGGTACAAAGGTTTCCTTGATGGTCCGCGTCGACGTCCAGCGCATCAGGTTCGCTTTCGAACCTGCCTTGTCGTTGGTGCCCGATGCGCGCGCCCCACCGAACGGCTGCTGGCCGACGACGGCGCCGGTCGGTTTGTCGTTGATGTAGAAGTTGCCTGCCGCGTTGCGCAGCAGATTCGACGCCGTCGACACGGCGGCGAGGTCGGTGGCGATGATCGAGCCGGTCAGCGCGTACCGCGCGGTGGAATCGACCATGCGCAGCGTCGATGCGAAGTCGGCGTCGTCGTAGACGTGGACAGACAAGATGGGTCCGAAGTACTCGGTGGAGAAGGCTTCGTCGGTCGGGTCGTCGCCGAGCAGCACCGTCGGCCGGACGAAGTAACCCTCGGTGTCGTCGCACTGCCCGCCGACCGCGACGGTCGTCGAGGCGACGGTCTTCGCACGGTCGATCGCGGCGACCTGCTTGTCGAAGGCGCGTCGGTCGATCACGGCACCGCCGAAGTTGGACAGGTCCCGTACATCGCCGTAGGTCAATTCGGCTGCCTCGCTGAGGAAGTCGTCGCCCATGCGATCCCACACCGAGCGCGCGACATACGCGCGCGATGCGGCCGAGCACTTCTGCCCCTGATACTCGAAGGCGCCGCGAATCAGGGCGGTGCGCAACACATCCGGGTCCGCTGACGAATGCGCGACGATGAAGTCCTTGCCGCCCGTCTCGCCGACGACGCGCGGGTAGTTGCGATAGTCGTTGATGCGGTTGCCGACTTCGCGCCACAGATGCTGGAAGGTTGCGGTCGAGCCGGTGAAGTGGATGCCCGCGAGATTCTCGTCGGCGAGCGCGACGTCGGACATCGCGCGTCCGTCGCCGTTCACCAGATTGATGACGCCGGCCGGGAGTCCGGCCTCTTCGAGGAGCCTCATGGTGATGTGCGCGGCGTACGCCTGTGTCGGAGAGGGCTTCCACACCACGGTGTTGCCCATCAGCATGGGTGCGGTCGGGAGATTGCCGGCGATGGCGGTGAAGTTGAATGGTGTGATGGCGTAGACGAATCCGTCGAGCGGACGGTGATCGAGGCGATTCCACACACCCGGCGACGACATCGGCTGCTCGGCGAGGATCTCCCGCGCGAACTCGACGTTGAACCGCCAGAAATCGACGAGCTCGCACGGCGCGTCGATCTCGGCCTGCTGCACAGTCTTCGACTGCCCGAGCATCGTTGCGGCAGCTAGCTTTTCACGCCACGGTCCGCTGAGCAGGTCTGCCGCGCGCAGGAGTACGGCCGCTCGATCGTCGAAAGTGGTGTGCGCCCAGGACTCCTGCGCTGTCATCGCCGCGTCGACGGCGGCGCGGGCATCGTCGTGGGTGGCGTTGGTCATCGTGCCGAGCACCTCGTGATGAGAGTGTGGCTGCACGACGTCGAGTCGCTCACCGTCTCCGATGTGCGCCGCGCCACCGATGATGTGCGGCAGCTCCGCCGGTTCGGCCGACGACTGTCGCGAGAGTTCCTCGACGATCCGTCGACGTTCCGGGGTGCCGAGCGCGTAGGTGTGCACCGGCTCGTTGATTGGGCGTGGGGGAGTGGTGATCGCATCCATGGTCTCAGTCCATCGAGACGGAGACGATTCGGCTATGTCCAATCGGCCAACGTCGATGCAAACAGTTCAGCGGATTGCACAACGGAGATCGCGCAACGGCGCCCGATTGCACGGCAACCGGACGTCCGTCGTGCCAGCCGCCTACGCTGCTCGCGTGCGGATTCTGCCGAGAACAGTGAGCGCGACCAGCGTCGTCGCCAGCAGCACCGTCGTGCAGGCTGCCGCCGAGAAGACCTGACCGCGATCGGAGAGTCCGAAAATGGTCACCGGCAACGTCTTCCAGGTCGCGGGGTACACCATGACCGTCGCGCCGAGCTCACCCATCGAGAGTGCCACCGCGAGACCTGCGGCAGCCCCGAGTGCGGGCGTCAACAGAGGTAGCGTGACGCGGGTCAGCACGCGGAACGGGCTGGCGCCCAACGATTCCGCCGCCTGCTTGTAGGCGGGATCGAGTCGTTCCAACGCAGCGGTGACCGAACTGAACGCGAAGGCCAGGACGAGCACGGTGTGCGCCACGATCACGATCCAACGGGTGCCGCCCAAGAGCAACGGCTTCGAGTTGAAACTGATCAGCAAACCCAACCCGATGGCGACCGAAGGCACCGCGATCGGCAGGTGGAAGACCGCGTCGGTGAATCGGCGTATCGGCGCGGGCGCCTCCCTGGACGAGAGCGCGGCCCAGGTGCCGAGAACCAGCGCGATGGCGCCGGCGATGAAGGCCGTCTGAATGCTGACCGACAGCGATGCCAGGTTCTCGCCCGAGAGCGCATCCCCGAAATGGTTGAGACCCAGGTTCGACGGCAGTGGGCCCGTCCACGAGCCTGCGAACCCGGCGATGACGACGGTGGCAATCGGTGCGACGAAGACCACGAGTACGACGACCGCGAAGATCGTCCAGGTGATTACCCGGCTGGCGCGAGTCCAGAGCAACATCAGATCTTCTCCCTGCGAGTCGTGATGCGTGCGAACAACAATCGGTAGGCGCCGTACAGGGCAAGTGACAGTGCGACCTGGACAGTCGCGATCACCGCCGCCCCCGGCAGGTCGAACGTGACGATGCCACGGGTGTAGATCAGGACGGGCAGCGTCGTGACGTCTTTGGCGCCCGTGAAGGCGACGATGCCGAACTCGTTGAGCGTCAACAGCAGAACCAGGCTTCCGCCCGCTGCCAACGCGGGCCACGCTTCGGGAAGGATCACCGAGCGGAGCACCCGCAACGGCGAAGCGCCCAGCGATGCAGCCACATTCAGTTGATCCGTCGACATCATCGCGAACGCGGCCAACAGCGGTCGGACGACGAAAGGGGTGAAGAAGGTGATCTCGGCGAGGATCACGCCCCACGGCGTCGTGAGAAAGTGCAGTGGACGTTCTCCGGTCACCGCGGCGATCGCCGAGTTCACCGCTCCCGCAGAGCCATACAGAAATGTGAACGCCAGGGTGATGAGAAACGAGGGCAGTGCGAGCACTGTATCGATCATGCGCGCCACCAGGCCCGAACCTGGGAAGGGCACGAACGCCAGGACCACGGACAAAAACGTGCCGAGCACAACGCATCCGACCGTCGACGCGATCGCGATCCACGCGGTCGTGGTCAACGCCCGCACGAACGCCTCGCTGCTCAACACTGCGCCCCAGGTGCTTTGACCTTGACCGTCAGCGGATTCGGCCAGCATCCGGATCAGCGGATACACCGCGATGACGGCGATCACCACGAGAGGCGGCAACGCCCAGACGAGTGCTCCGAGGCGACGCGGTGCCTGATTCGACGGCGGTGGTGCGGACGTCGCCTGCTCCGCGAGGGTTGCCGACGTCATCGCGGACCTCCGGCTGTGTCGACCAATGTGCCTGCCGGGTCGGGCAACCGCACGCCGACGACCTCGTCGACCGGGTGGTCGGCGCGGCCCGCGACGTCGGCGTCGATCAGTTGATCGGGCAGACCGTCGACGGCGAGCGTCAAGCGTGTCGACGCCCCGCGCCAGACCGACGTCGTCACGCGGGCACGCAGTGATCGCTGTGCACCGACTGCGGTCACTTCGATTTCGTGTGGGCGGATGCACAGGTGCGCAGGCAATCCCGGCGTCCACCTCGACATCGGTTCCGGGGCGGTCGCCGACAGCATCTTCTCACCGACCTCGACCAAAGCCGTTGCGCCGGACACGCGTCCGACCTTGCAGGGGAGAAGATTGGCGCCACCGAGGAACGACGCCGTGAAGCCCGACGGTGGTCGAGACCACAGTTCATCGGTTGTGCCGATGTCGACGAGGCGAGCATCGCGCATGACGCCGATCCGATCTGCCAGCGCGAGGGCCTCGGTCTGATCGTGCGTCACATACAGCATGGTGGTGTCGGGCAATGCATCTCGCAGTCGTTGGAGCTCCCCGACCATGGTCTGGCGTAGGGCGGCGTCGAGCGCAGCGAGTGGTTCGTCGAGCAGTAGGACGTCGGGCTTGATGGCCAGTGCCCGGGCAATGGCCACGCGCTGCTGCTGTCCGCCGGAGAGTTCGCGGGGCAGGCGTGAACCGTACTCGGACATGCTGACCATGCCGAGTGCTTCCTCGACCCGCTCGCCGACCTCGCGCTTGGAGAGTTTGCGTGCTCGCAACCCGAAGGCGACGTTGTCACGCACCCGCATGTGTGGGAAGAGTGCGTACGACTGCACGACGACGCCGATCCCGCGACGTGCGGGCGGAAGGTCGGTGATGTCGTTGCCGGACAGTCGAACCCGACCGGCTGTCGGGCGCACGAACCCTGCGAGCGACTTGAGTGCCGTCGACTTTCCGGAACCACTCGGACCAAGCAGCGCGACGGTCTCACCACGGCTGACGCGCAACGTGAAGTCGCGCAACGCATCTGTGGAGTTCTTACCGCGTCCATAGGAGACGGTCACGCGATCGAAGGCGATCGCCGGTTGCTGTGGGGAGGCCCCCGAGGGGGTCGACGCCGAGAGCTCGGCGTCGACCTTCCTGCGAGTCAACGGATTCTGTGCCATGTCAGTTACCGGTTGCCTTCTGATATGCGGCGACGTCGGCGTCGAGCGTGGAGAGCACCGACTTCCAGTCCGGATGCCAGATCGTCACGCCTTGGATTGTCTGTGCGGGGCTCGGCGACGTGGTGGGCGCGGCGACGTCGGTGCGAACGGAGACGCCGAGAGCGTCGGTGCCGACCGTGTTCTGTACGTCCTTCGAGAGCAGGAACGTGAGCAGCTTCTTGGCGTCGTCGGCGTGCGGTGCTCCCTTGGTGATTCCCGCGAAGTACGGCAGCGACACCGTGGTTCGCGACCCGTCAGGCATCGCGGGGAAGAACAGGTCGAACTTCGAGCCGTCGTCGCGGATCGATGCGAGGTTCATCTGTACGTCACCGTTGGCGACGAGGAGTTCGCCGTTGCTCACCTTCGGCTGCAGCTTTCCGGTCGAGCTCGACGGCCCGACGTTGTTGGCCTGCAACTTGCCGAGGTAGTCGAGCGCACCCTGCTTGCCCATCAGATGTTGCAGGAGCAGGAGTACCGCGGTGCCGTCGCCTGCCTGGCCCGGCGTCGAATACTGGATCTTGCCCTTGAAACGAGAGTCGAGAAGGTCATTCCACGACGCGGGCGCAGGCTGTGCGGACGGGTTGCGGATGAATGACAGATAGTTGTCGACGATGCCGACGTAGTTGCCGCCGACGGCAGACGGATCGACGCCGGTGGTGTCGACGCCCGGTGCCGTGAGAAGTCCGTCGGCGTCGGCCTTCTGGATGAACGGGGGCAGCGTGACGAGCAGGTCGGCCTGCGGGTTGGACTGCTCTTTCTGCACGCGCGAGACGACCTCGCCCGAGCCTGCCTCGACGATATTGACCGAAATACCGGTCTGGTCTTTGAATTTGGCGAACTCGCTCTTGTACCAGGTACCGAGTCCGTCTGCGGTGTAGACGGTCAGTGTCTTGCCGCCGCCGGAATCGGACGATCCCGTACCGCCGCAGGCCGCAGTCAGTGTGACCGCTGCGACCGTCGCAGCAAGAGCGACGGCTCGCATCGAGGTGCGAGTGAGACGTGAAATGCGCATGAGAGAACCCCCTGTGGGTGATGAAGTGGGCGTGGCGGATGGCGCTGTGCTGCGCCGATGCAGCACAACGGATGTGGATGGATGGTGAAATTCTGGGTGGTGTCGACCGGGTGATCAGTTGCCGAACAATGCTGCGGCGGCACCGATGTCGGCGACGACATCGGTTGCGCCTGCCGCGCGAAGGGTGTCTTCGTCATGTGCGCCGGTCAGTACGCCCGCGACGATGCCCGCGCCGGCGCGCACGCCGCTGGTGATGTCATTGGCGGTGTCACCGACGACCGCAACCTGACGCACATCGTCGATGCGCAGCGTGATGAGGGCCGAGAGGATCATGTCGGGAAAGGGCCTGCCGCGCAGAGTGTCCGACGGCGCGATGACGAGGTCGGCGAGATCGTGCCAGCCGAGGGAGTCGATGAGTAGTTTCTGAGTGTTCGCGCTGAAGCCAGTGGTCAGCGCGACCTTGATTCCTGAGTCACGCAGCTGTGAAATGGACTGTGCCGCACCGTCGATAGGGGTGGCACCGCCGTCGGCGATCTGCGCGTCGTACGCCTTCTCGAAGGCCGCATTGGCCGCCTGGGCGCGTGCTTCGTCGCCATCGACGAGGTGCCGGAAGACGGTGATCTTGGATTGCCCCATCGTGTCGACGACGTATTGCCTCACCTCGTCGTGGCTGGGGCCGTCGGTGGGTAGGCCTGCGGCTGCTGCCGCGGCGTCGAACGCGGCGAGGACCGAGCCGCCGTCGGCGACCGTCGTGCCTGCCATGTCGAGGACTGCGAGTGTGATCGGGTTGTCGGACAAGGTATTTCCCTTCAGGTGTGGCGTGTGGTCAGAGGTTCATGAGGTCTGCGGTGTCTTCACCGATCGCGGGGCCGAGCGTCATTCCACGCCCACCCGGGCCGGTGACGACCCAGACGCCTGGCGAGACCTCGCTGCGGTAGACGAGTTCTGAGGAGTCGAGGCACTGCGAGTAGACACCTGCCCAGCGTCGTGCGATGGGCGGAAGGCGTCGCCCGAGCAGGTTCTCGACGACCGAAACCAGATGTTGGTAGGGGTCTTCGGTGACGTCGAAGCCGAAGATGTCGGCGTCGTCGCCGTCCGCGGTGCGGTCATAGGCGTGTGTGTCGCCGATCGTCAGGCCGCCGTCGAGGCGTTGCACGCACAGCAGTTGCATGTGGTGTTCGGCAGCGACCGGTGACTGCGACTGCACGCGGCCGAGGTGGTCGAGGGCCTCGCCTGCGAATGCGGGGTAGTAGCGGAAGCTGTCGCCGTCGGCGATCGCGGTGGTGAGCTTCTCATCGAACGGCGCGGTCTGCATCATCTGCAGCCTGACCCGGCGGACCGGTGGTTGCTCGCCGACCAGTTCGCGTAGCAGACCCGAGTGCGCGGCGCCGGTGCACACGACGACGGCGTCGCCGCGATGGGTGGCACCGGTGTCGTCGGTGACCTCGACCGTCCCCGACGTCGACGTCACCGACCGCACCTCACGCCCGCCGAGATACTCGAAACGCCCGGTGGTGGAGAGGAACCCACGCAATGCGGGGAGTGCGACACGAGATTCGACGGCTCCGTCGCGTGCGCAGTGCAGACCCGCGACATAGGTGCCCTGCAGTGCGGGATTGATCGCGCGCACGTCGGAGGGATCGAGGAGTGTGAACTCGCGTTGGGCGGAATCACTCTGTGCGAGAGTCTCTTCCGCGACGGCCAGCTCAGCAGCGGTGCGGACGAGTGTGATCGAGCCGCACGGCCGGAAGCCGATACCGGGAACGTCGGCTCCGATCTTCTCCCAGAGGTCACGTGAGCGCTGCACCGCGGGGAGTTCGTCCGCCGAACGTCCGGACACCCAGACGAGTCCGAAGTTTCGGACTGTAGCGCCGCGCGCCTCACGCTCTCGTTCGAGCAACAGCACCTCGTGTCCGCGCTCGATGGCGGCACGCGCATGCGACGTACCGAGGATTCCGCCTCCGATGATGATCACCTTCATGCGAACTAGTCTGCTGGTTTGGTCTAGACCAATAAAGGTCCTTTCGGAGAACTCTGGGTTAACTCTTGGTCTAGACCAGATTGGGTACAGTGAATCTCATGTGTGCGGATGTGGTTGCAGAGGTCGAGGACGTGCTGCGCTCGCTGCGCGGAGTCTGGGACGAAGAGGCCGTCGACGAGCTCGATCACGCGCTGCAGGCGGGCCGCAATGCCGTGGTGGCAGGCGCGGATGACGAACTGGTGCTCGCCGCTGTGCTCCACGACGTCGGGCACAGTCGCCTCGTCGAGTCCACTGCTCGCCACGACGACGATGCGCGGGCCTGGCTGACTCCTCGATTCGGCGAACGTGTCGGATGGCTTGCGGGTTCGCATGTCGCGGCGAAGAAGTGGCTGGCGGCTCACGATCCGGCCTACACGGATGGGCTGACCGCGACATCGGTCGCCTCGCTCGCGGAGCAGGGAGGCGCAGGCGATCTCGGTGCGGAGTGGACACGGCACCCGTGGTGGCCAGATGCCCTCGCATTGCGCCGATTCGACGACGCCGCGAAGATTCCCGGGGCTTCGGCACTCTCGATCGACGAGGTCGTGGTGGTGGCCCGGCGTGTGCTCGACGTCGAGCGGGGTGGCCACTGATGGCGCCCGAAACTCAGCCGAAGTACGTGCGGGTGCGGACTGAACTCGAGCACGTCCTCGCCGATCTCGAAGAGGGCGACTCGGTGCCATCCGAACGCGTGCTGTCCGAACGTTTTTCGGTTGCGCGCGAGACGGTGCGGCAGGCGTTGCAGGAACTACTCGTCGAGGGCCGGATCGAACGGCGCGGGCGCGGAACGGTCGTGTCGGCGCCAAAGATGGTGCAGCCGTTGTCGTTGAAGTCCTACACCGAGGGAGCGCGCCAGTTCGGCCGGGTACCCAGCCGTATCATGGTGACATTCGCCGACGCCGTACCCGAAGAATCCGTCTGCGCAGGTTTGGGTTTGGCGCCTGGTTCGACCGTGATGCACCTTGAACGCGTGCTGCTCGCCGACGGCCAGAAGCTCGGGCTGGAGAGTACGTTTCTCCCGAAAGAGCGATTCGGGCACTTCTACGAGACCTTCGATCCGGAGACCTCGTTGTACACCGCGATCCGTGCCGAGGGCGTCACGTTCGCCAGCGCCGAGGAGCGGATCGAGACGGCGCTGCCGAGCCCGCGGCAGGCCCAGCTACTCGAAACGTCGACCGCCATGCCGATGCTGTTGCTGCGCAGGCGATCTTTCGACGCCGCCGGCCTGCCCGTCGAGGTGGTGTGGTCGCTCTTCCGCGGCGACCGCATCGCCTTCGAGGCCACGCTGCGGGAGTGAGCGATGCGGGGCGAGTGGTTTCGACTCGGCTGCTCGCTGCGCTCGCGGCCGGCTCAACCAGCGGAAGGGTCGAGCGATTTCCCGCTGGTCGAGCTTGTCGAGACCACCCTCGCGTGGGTGTGTGGTTTCGACTCGGCTGCTCGCTGCGCTCGCGGCTGGCTCAACCAGCGGGGCACTCAGCCGGCGGGCCGCGGGACCCGGAGCGTCAGCGCGACGACCAGGCGGGTGGTCGGGTCGTCGAGGTCAATGCCCGTCAGCTCCTGCACGCGACGAATGCGGTAGCGCAACGTGTTCGGATGGATGTGAAGCGCGGCGGAGGCCGCGCGGACGTCGCCGAAATGGTCGAGGTAGGCGCGCAGCGACGGTGTGAGTTCACTTCCCGACGTTTCGTCGCGCGCCGCGAGGTCGAGGACGCGCGCGTCGATCAGCTCCGGGTTTTCTTCGATCAGCGCGACGATCTCGCCGAGCAGCACTCCCGTCGTCGACGCCGCGACCGTCGTGACGGGCTCGATCAGATCCGATTCACGTTGTGCCGCATCGAGAACGCGATCAGTCTGAGTCCGCAATGTCGGTGCAGACCCGAGTCCCGCGGCGGGCCCAGCGACCACGGCCCGTGCGTCGACACCGAACTGTCGACGCGCCGCCGCAACCGCCGAGCGGGCCCACGCGACCGTTGTCGCCTGATTGGCAGCGGGAAGTACGACGTAGGCGCGTGGTCCGAGCGTCGACGTCACCGACAACGGGCTGAATGCGCTGGCGTGCAACGTCAATGCGGAGATCATCGCGGGTGTTGGCGCGGCCACCGATGCTCTCGACGGGTCGGTGAGCAGGCCGCCGAAAGCAACCACCATAAGGTCCGCGTCGGACGATATGCCCAGTTGGTTACCAAGGAACTCCGAGTCGATCGTCTCGCCGCGCGCTCCGAGAAGTCTGCGTACCAGTTCGTCGTGCCCGCTGCCCGCGCTGCGTCGTCGAGAAATGATGCGCGCTGCGACAGCGGCGGCGCCCGCGAGAATGTCGGAGGTGTTGTCGGCGAACCGATCTCGCCCTTCCTGCAACCAGATCGCGCCGAGGTAGTCGCCGACTCCCTGCTCGTGCGGAGAGCGGATCGAGATCGCCAGCCGCGGGCGCAACCCGAGTTCGCTGCGTTCCTCGACGGACACCAGTGTCTCGGTGGTGCGCAGCGCATCCAGCACGCCCCACTGGCGCAACCAGGCGAGCATCTCCGGTGGTCCCTCGCGCCCGAGGATCGACAATCGTCGAAGCTCGTCGGCTTCGTCGCCGGCGCTGCTGTAGGCGAGTACATGGGAACGCGCGTCCTCGATGCTGACGAGCCCACCGGTGCGGCGCGCGACCTCTGCGGCGAGTTCGAAGAGGTCGCCGATGCTGCCCGCCTGCATGGATTCGGCCCCGGGCGGTGCCGACGACGCATCCAGCACCCGCAGCACGAGTCGGTAGATGCGTTCCCACCGAGCATGCGGATCGACGTCGATGACCGCGACGGAATGCTCGGCGATGCGGGAGATGGCTTCGGCAGACGGCGATTTGAGCATGACGGCGACGGGCATCTGCGCTCCGAACCCGTCGAGCCAACCGACAACGTCGTCGGCGTCGACCCCGACCATCAGGAACAGGTCCGCGTCGCGCGCCGACGTGTGTAGCGGCAGGCGCAGGTCGTCGGGGTCGATGAGCGCGACCGAGTCGATCACGACGTCGAGGCCCCGCGGTGCGGCAGCCAGTGACGCCAGCGTCGCGTCGAGCGCGAGCAACAGCCGCCCCACACCGACACCGGATTCATCCATATCGACAAAGATACCGACCAGACCTGGCTGATCGTCCAAGAAAGTTCGTGAAATGCGACGTGCCCGCCGGGAGATATCCCGGCGGGCACGCTGCGTGGTGTTCGCGTCAGAGAATGGTCAGCATCTCGTTGTACGTCGGAAGCGGCCACAGATCGTCGGCGACGACTCCCTCGAGTGCGTCGGAGACGTCGCGCACGCCGTTCATCGCGGGGATCAGCGACTTCAGTGCGTACTCCGACTCCTCCTCGACGGTCTCTCCGTGGAAGCCCTCGATAGCGGACTCGAGCGTATCCATGGCGGCGTTGAGCTCGCTGACCTTGCCGGTCATGGTGCCCAGCGCCGGGGTCTCCATCTCGATGCCCGCAGCCTTGAGGCTGGCCGCGGTGCTCGCGAGTTCGCCCATGTAACGCGTTGCCGCGGGCAGGATCATCGTCTTGGCGATCTCGAGTGTCTCCTTGGCCTCAACCAGCAGGGCCAACGAATACTGTTCGAGCACAACGTCTTTACGCGCCTCGAGCTCGCGCTCGGACAGGATGCCGTACTTGCTGAACACCTCCTTGATCTCCGGGAGGTCGTACTGCTCCATCGCGTCGACGGTGGTGCGGAGGTTCAGCAGACCGCGCGACGCGGCCTCCTCCTGCCACTCGTCGGAGTAGCCGTTGCCGTTGAAGACCACCTTGCCGTGCTCGGTGATGATGCCCTCGAGCAGTTTCTGCACTGCGGCGTGGAACTCGGTTCCCGCAGCGATCTCCTTGTCGAGGAAGTCGGCGACGTACTCGAGCGAATCGGCGAGCATCGCGTTGATCGCGATCATCGGGTCGGCGATCGACTGGTTGGAGCCGGGCGCGCGGAACTCGAAACGGTTGCCGGTGAAGGCGAACGGGCTGGTGCGGTTGCGATCGCCGGCGTCGGCCTTGAACGGCGGCAGCGTGTCGACGCCGAGTTCGATGACGCCCGACGTCTTGCTCTCCTTGGCACCACCCTTCGCGATCTGGTCGAAGATGTCGGAGAGCTGCTCGCCGAGGAAGATCGAGATGATCGCGGGCGGCGCCTCGTTGGCGCCCAAGCGGTGATCGTTCGACGCCGAGGCGATCGAGGCACGCAGGAGGCCGCCGTACTTGTGCACGCCGCGGATGATCGCCGCGCAGAAGACGAGGAACTGCTCGTTCTCGTGCGGGGTGTCGCCGGGGTTGAGCAGGTTGCCCTGGTTGGAGTTGCCCATCGAGAAGTTGACGTGCTTGCCCGAGCCGTTGACTCCGGCGAACGGCTTCTCATGCAGCAACGCGATCATGCCGTAGCGCTCTGCGACCTTCTTGATGGTGGTCATCATGAGCTGCTGGTGATCGTGGGCGATGTTCGAGCGCTCGAAGACCGGGGCGATCTCGAACTGTCCCGGTGCGACCTCGTTGTGGCGGGTCTTGGCCGGGATGGCCTGCTTGAACAGTTCGCGGTCGAGCTCGATCATGAACGCGAGCACACGGTCGGGGATCGCCCCGAAGTAGTGGTCGTCGAACTCCTGACCCTTCGACGGCTTGGCGCCGAACAGCGTGCGGTTCGTCGTCATCAGGTCGGGGCGGGCGAAGTAGAAGTGGCGGTCGATCAGGAAGTACTCCTGCTCCGGGCCCGCGTACGAGACGACGGTGTCGACGTCCTCGTGGCCGAACAGTCGCAGCACGCGCATCGCCTGCTTGCTCATGGCCTGCTGGCTGCGCAGCAGCGGCACCTTCTTGTCGAGGGCCTCGCCGGTCCACGAGATGAAGATCGTGGGGATGCACAGCGTGTTGCCGTTGGGGTTCTCCAGGATGTACGCCGGGCTGGTGACGTCCCATCCGGTGTAACCGCGGGCCTCGAAGGTGCCGCGCAGGCCGCCGTTGGGGAAGCTCGACGCGTCGGGCTCGCCCTGCAGCAGCGTCTTACCTGCGAATTCGGCGAGCGAACCGTCGGCGCCGTCGGGTTCGAGGAAGGAGTCGTGCTTCTCGGCGGTGAATCCGGTCAGCGGGTAGAAGACGTGCGCGTAATGCGACGCACCCTTCTCGATGGCCCAGTCCTTCATCGCGGAAGCTACGTAGTCGGCGAGGGTCGGGTCGAGTGGAACGCCCTTGTCGATGGTTGCCGCGACAGCCTTGAAGACGTGCTTGGGCAGGCGGGTCTTCATCGCCGAGAGGGTGAAGACGTTGCGGCCGAAGGTGTCTGCCAGGGGCTCGGGGAAGCCGTCGCATTCCATCTCATACGTGGTCACGGCCTCGATGGCCTGACGGCGGGACATGCTGCCACTCATACATAAACTCCTGGGTCGGCTCTCCGGTTGCGACGCGTGTGCGCCTGTCGTGGCCGGGTGGCCCCGAAGAGTGAGTGTCGTTGGTTCAAGCAAAACGACGCTATGAGGACCAGGTACCCAGGTCATTGCCTCCATGTGACGCTCGTGAAAACACGCTTCACAATGGTGCGGAAGCCGTCAGGTTGCTAGCTGCGCGAACGATTCGACGCCGAGTTCGGTTGGGACAGCTCGGTGTCGGAGTTCTCCGGCGCAGGTGCGTTCGCGGCGTGTGCACGCAGCGCCGCAATATCGTGTCCGCGGACCGCCAGGGCGGCCACGACGATGCCGACCACGATTCCGATCGCGGTGTCGAGAACGCGATCGACGGCCGCCTCGGGACTCAAACCCGCGCTGAGGCCGGTGAGCAGGAGTGCCATGGGTGTCACCGCGAGTGAGCAGAGTGCGTAGTTGACGGTCGAGAGGATCTCGGCGAGCACCTGGAATATGACGATTCCCGCGACCGCGCCCCAGTATCCCAGCGGCACCGCGAGGAGTATTCCCGCGATCACCGCGCCGCCCAGATTGCCCAGCAGTCGCTGGACTCCGCGTCGAACAGTGAGGTGATACTCGACGCCCTGCATCGCCGCGACCGCACCCATCGCGGCCCACATCGGGTGATCGAGATGGACGGCGACGGCGATCGTCGCCGCGATCGCCGCAGCGATGGCGATGCGGATCGCGGTGACGGCGAGGTGCTTGCGATGCGCGGGGGCCTGTCCGCCCGCGAGGGTGACCCAGATCGATTCACGTTGCGCTGGAGCGGTTTTCGACGTGTTGTCGTGTGTTCTCGATTTCGGGAGTCGCGACCTGAGTAGCTCGACGAACCACGGAGCCAGCGCGATGAGAATGCCGATCACGGCGCCGATCGCCGAGGCGAGCGTCGCGCGGCCGATGTCGGCTGCACTGTGTGCGTACCCTGCTGCGCCGGTCGCGGCGAAGACGAAGATGACGGCGCCCGGTCCGACGATGCGCAGCGCCGACACGACATAGCACGCGATCCCGGCCAGCACGGCGGTCACGACGATCTCGGTGACGATGGAATTCGCGTAGGTGCCCATCGTCGCGCCGACCGCGATGACCGCGGTGACCCCGACGCCGAGCGCGATGAGTCGGGGAGCGCGGACGGGGTAGGGGTCGGGTCGGCAGAATGCCGAGACCAGCGCGCCGAGTGCAGCGAGTCCCGCGAGGTCGCGCAAGCCGAGCAGTGCACCGACGACGAGGACAACGCCCACGGCCACACCCACCCGCAGCGGGGCGGCAACGCTGGTGCGGCTGAAGTCGAGTCGCAGGGCGTCGCGCCAGGTGGTCGGGCTCACGACGTGCTGCAGGGCTGCGCCGCGGACACGGACGTGCGGGGTGATCAGGGAGCTCTGCATTCGACTAATTTATCACTGTTTTACTAGTGAAGTAAATGAAGGTGCTAGTTATGATCGTCACGTGACCGACATCCCCGACGCCCGAGCGAGCCGTGACCTGGTCGACCGGATCGAAGCGGAATGGGCACGGTCGTATCCGCACCTCGACATCGAGCCGATCGGCATCCTCGGTCGGATTCAGCGCATCGCGACGGTCTCCAACCACCGACTCGACCGCAAGCTGGAGGCGCACGGGATCGGACGGTCGGAGTTCGACGTCCTCAGCGCTCTGGCCAGGTCGGATCGCCCACTGCGCGCCAGTGAGGTGGTGTCGACGACCATGCTGAGCGGGGCGTCTATCACCAAGATCAGCGAGACGCTCTCGCGGCGCGGACTGCTTGCGCGACGAAAGTCCGAGCGCGACGGCAGGGTGGTGCTGCTGGAACTGACCGAGGCGGGACGGGCACTGGTCGACGCCGAACTCCCCAACAGACTCGCCGACGACGCCGATGTTCTCTCCCCGCTGAGCGCCGACGAGCGCGCACAACTCGTCGATCTTCTGCGACGGATCTCGGCGGACCTGGGCGAGTGAGGCGCGACCCGATTGTCGACGTCGACAACGGGTAATGGAACATTGTCCGTAGTTGCGTCCACCGCCGTCTTGGCGGAACAACACGAGGAGTGCAGATGCCAGGGGTGAGCCACAGCGCGGTGATCGATGTGCCACGTCAAAGGGTGTTCGACTACGTCAACGACTACAACAACGTGCCCGGCTACATGTTCGGGATCACTCGCTTCGATCCGACCACTGACCACACCTCAGGTCTCGGCGCGACGTTCAATGCCGAGATGAGCGTGGGGCCGAAGGTGCTCAAGTCCACTGTCGAGACCAAGGAATGGGTCGACGGTGAGCTGATCGCGCTGGTGTCGGTCGACGGCTTTCCCGCGAACACGACCTGGCGATTCGCCGACGCCGACGGTGGAACGAAGGTCGAGGTGGAGTTCCAGTACAAACTGCCCGGCGGACTCAGCGGGCGTGCGCTCGGTGCCATTCTCGAGCCGTTCGTCGGCCAGGCGATCAAGCAGACCGACAACAACCTGCGGTCGCAGCTCGTCTGACGCCTCGGGCTCCGAGTTGCGTGGTCCCCTCGGGGGCATTTTTGTACCCGTACGTCCCACACAACTTTGGCCTGTGGATAGATTTTCGGCGTCGCGTCGGATGTGCGACATCCTGAGCGGGTGCGATCCGACGAGGGGTGGCTGGCGCTCGCGCACCGGCAGGACAACATCGCGACACGTGCGCAGCTCGCTGAGGCAGGCGTCGACAAGCGAACCGTGCGGCGGCGAGTCAGCAGCGGCGAGTGGAAGGCGTTCGGCCCGCGAGTTCTGATGCTCGCTCCAGGTGCTCCGAGCGAGACTCAGCGCGTCTGGATCGGTGCGCTACACCCTTGTGGCACAACAGCTCTGGCAGGTCGCGCTGCTCTGTCGGCGCATGGGTTGAAGGGCTGGGAGGATGGGCCAGTCGTGTTCCTTGTCGGAGCAGACGATCGCAGCGCGCGGAGGGCGCCTGACGGAATCGACTACGTCCGTACCCGCCACGACCTGACCTCGCTCTCCGTGCAACGCGCGGGAATGGCGACGCTGCGGGTCGAGCCCGCGACCCTCACATTGGCTTCGGCGCTCAATGCTGGTGCGTGGGGTGAGCATGCGTCGGCACGGTCGGCGGGCGGTCTTCTCGCCGCCGTGGTGCAACAGCGACTGACAACGGCCGAGGCTCTGCTCTCCTGGTGCGACAAGCTGCCGCGGCTGCGCCATAAGCCTCTGCTGCGCGGATTCCTCGACGACATCGCGGGTGGCTCGGAGTCGATGGCCGAAATCGACCTGGTCACGATGTGCCGTGACTTCTCCCTGCAACCTCCCGTGCGTCAGCGTCCTCGCACCGACAGCGATGGTCGACGCCGCTACACCGATGGCGAATGGGATCTGCCCGACGGATCGACGGTGGTGCTCGAGGTCGACGGGTCGTTTCACAGGGACCACACGTCGTGGGAGGACGATCTACGTCGCCAGCGCCGATTGTCTACTCCCGGCCGCCGCCAGCTGCGTTGTACCGCCGTGGAATTGCGCACGGAGCCCGAAGAAGTGGTCAAAGATCTCCTGGCCGCCGGAGTGCCGCGGATCTGAGTCGAGGCGTCGAGTTGCGTGGGATCCTCGGGGGCATTTTTGTACCCGCGTGTCCCACGCAACTGTTTGGTGCGCCCGCGGGAATCTCTCTTTAGCCACACAGTGGGCGCACACCGGCCGGAGGCCGGCAAGGATGTCAGTGTGCCCCCGGCAGGAATCGAACCTGCGACACCCGCTTTAGGAGAGCGGTGCTCTATCCACTGAGCTACGAGGGCGGGTCGTGAAGACCGACGGAGGCAGTCTACGTGACGGGCCGATCCGCGATCGGAGCGGGAGCCGTTGCGCCAGGGCGGGCTCGGCTTAGGTGCTTCTGATCTCGCGGGCGCAGCGAGACGATACGGTGAAGCGGTGACACCATCTCAGCTCACCGTCCTCGTGACCGGCGCGACCAGTGGAATCGGCGAAGAGGTGGCGCGGCAGTTCGCCTCCGCGGGCCATCGAGTCTTCGGCACCAGTCGACACCCCGACAAGGTGGCCGATCCGATTCCCGGCGTGACCTACGTACGTCTCGACAACGCCGACTACGAGAGCGCGACGGAGTGCGCCCACGAGGTCGGCGCCGTCGACATCCTGATCAACAACGCGGGCGAGTCGCAGGCAGGCGCTCTCGAGGACACGCCGATCGGTGCTGTCGAAGATCTGTTCCGTATCAACGTGTTCGGGCCGATCGCGCTGACCAAGGCCGTGCTCCCGGGTATGCGTGAGCGGCGTCGGGGAACTGTCGTGATGGTCGGGTCGATGCTGTCGAGCTTCCCGGTCGCGTTCCGATCCAACTACGCCGCAACGAAGTCCGCGCTGAAGGCGTATGCGTTCGCGACCCGACGTGAGGTCGCGCCGTACGGGATCCGGATGATCAGCGTCGAACCGGGAACGATCGCCACCGGCATCGGCGATCGGCGCAGCATCTACATCGGTGAGAACTCGCCCTACCGTGACGAGTACGAAACCCTCGCGGCCGCAACGCGACATAACGAAGAAGAGGGCATCAGTGGGGCGGAGATGGCGGCGGTCATTGTCGACGCCGCACTCGCCGAGCATCCGAAGCCGTTCTACGCCAAGGGAAATTCTGCGGGACTCGTCTTCGCCTTGCGACGCCTCCTGCCGCGCCAGTTCATCCTCGACATGACCGCCCGCAAACACGGGCTGCGGCGCGTGAAGATCTGATTTCGACGATGCGAATAACGTTGCGGGTCATCGGGATCGGTCCCGGTGATCCACGGCAGATCACGCTCCAGGCGATCGAAGCGATGTCCGACGTCGAGGTATTCGTCGCGTTGGAAAAGGGGAGTGCGAAGACGAGGCTGCTCGACGCCCGCAAAGAGATCCTTGCGAGCCATGCCAATTCGTCGCACCGGCTCATCGAGATCGCTGACCCGCCGCGTGATCGCACGCCGGCCGACTACGACGCCGAGGTGCGGCGCTGGCACGCGGCACGAGCCGAGCTGATCGCTTCCGCGCTGCGTGACGAACTGCCCGGCGGGGGTGTCGCGGCGTTCCTGGTCTGGGGCGACCCGGCGCTGTACGACAGCACCCTGCGCATCGTCGACGATCTGTCCGACCGCCCCCACCTGACCCTCGACGTCGAGGTCATTCCGGGCGTGACGAGTGCGAGCGCGCTGACCGCCGCGCACGGAATCGTCGCCAACCGGATCGGCGAACCCATCCACATCACCACGGGGCGTCGGCTCGCCGACACACCGCCGGGCGTCGACTCCAACCAGATCGTGATGCTCGACGCCGACCTCGCGTTCCGGCAGACCGCAAACCCCGACGATCACATCTGGTGGGGCGCCTATCTGGGCACCTCGGACGAGATCCTCATCAGCGGCCGGGTGGGCGACGTGGGCGAGCGCATCGCCGCGGAGCGCGCGGCGGCCCGCGAGCGCGTGGGCTGGATCATGGACATCTACCTGCTGCGCAAACAGCGCTGAGCGGGCGGGTTGTCACCAGATCCGGGCGAGGACGCCGAGTAGGTCGTCGGCGATCTCGGATCGGCAGATGACGAAGTCGGGCATGTACGGGCGTGGGCGGTTGTAGACGATGGGCGAGCCGTCGAGGCGGCTGCAGTGCAGCCCCGCGGCGAGCGCGACGCCGACCGGGGCGCAGTTGTCCCATTCGTACTGGCCGCCCGAGTGCACGTATGCGTCGACATCGCCGCGGACCACGGCCATCGCCTTGGCGCCCGCCGACCCGATCTCGACCGGCGCCAGACCGAGTGCGCGCGATACCGCGGCCACTTCATACGTTCCGCCCCAACGGGATACGGCCATGCGATGTCGTAGCGGTTCGCTTGTGGGTTCGACGGTGTCGGTGCGGAACAACTCGCCGGTCGCGGGTAGCGAGACCGCCGCCGCTGTCACCACGCCGGACTCGGTGAGCGCGACGTGAACTGCCCAGTCGGCAGTGCCGGAAGCGAACTCGCGCGTGCCGTCGAGCGGGTCGATGATCCAGACGCGATCGGCTTTCGCGCGGTCGCCGACGTCGTCGGCTTCTTCCGAGAGCACAGCGTCGGAGCCGCGATGCCGGCGCAGCACGTTGCCGATCCACGCCTGGGCCATCGCGTCGCCGAGGTCGCCGAGTTGTCGACCACCCAGCAACTGCCCCGAGCGCACTCCGACGAGGATCTCGCCTGCGCCGTCCGCGATCCGAGCGGCGAGCTCGGCGTCGGAATGTGCGGAGATCATGCACTTACTAGAGCACACTGGAGGCATGCCTGAGCTGCCTGAGGTCGCCGCCATCGCCGATTACGTCGACGAGCACGCTGCCGGCTTCCCGATCCGACGCGTCGACGTCGCGTCGCTGTCGGTACTGAAAACAGCAGATCCGCCGTACACAGCGCTGATCGGGCGCATCGTCGACTCCGCGTCGCGGATCGGTAAATACCTCGTCATCACGACGATTCCCGGCAGCGCCGAACAGGTCGACGAACCGACGATCAGCCTGGTCATCCACCTGTCGCGCGCGGGGTGGCTGCGCTGGAGCGAGGATCTCTCGCCGCGCCCGCTGCGTCCCGGCGGCAAGAGTCCGATCGCGCTGCGCGTCCACTGCGGGCTACCCGGAGAGGGCTTCGACGTCACCGAGGCCGGCACCCAGAAGCGGCTGGCCGTGTGGGTGGTGCGGGATGTGTCCGACGTCGAGCGCATCGCCTCACTCGGACCCGACGCGATGGGTGTCACTCGCGACGAGCTCGCCGAGATCCTGCACGGCACGTCGGGCCGAATCAAGAACGTGCTGACCGATCAGCGGGTGATCGCCGGGATCGGAAATGCCTACTCCGACGAGATCCTGCACACCGCAAAGCTTTCGCCGTTCGCGTCGTCGAAAACACTGTCCGACGCCCAGATCGACACACTCTACGAGTCGATGCGGGGCGTACTCACCGATGCGACCGGGCGGCTCGAAGGTCTCGGCGTCGCAAAACTGAAGTCGGAGAAGCGAACCGGGCTGCGGGTGCATGCCCGCACCGGGATGCCGTGTCCGGTGTGTGGCGACACGATCCGGGAGGTCAGCTTCACCGACCGATCATTCCAGTACTGCCCGACGTGTCAGACCGGCGGAAAGGTGCTCGCGGACCGTCGAATGTCACGGCTGCTCAAGTGACGGACGCACAGTCGGCGCGAGGAGACGCCCAGTCGGCAGTAGGAGGCGCCCAGTCGGCAGTACGAGGCGCCCAGTCGGCAGCGCTGGCCGCGCGGCTGCGGGCGGCGGGCTGTGTGTTCGCGGCGGAGGAGGCGGCCATCCTCGTCGACGCCGCGCGCGACGTCGAGCAGCTGGAAGAGATGACCGCTCGGCGTTGTGCGGGTGAGCCGCTCGAGCATGTGGTGGGGAAGGTCCGGTTCGGGTCGATCGACCTGCATGTGGGGCCGGGGGTGTTCATCCCTCGACAGCGCTCGCTGTTGCTCGCGCAGGTCGCTGCGGAGGTGCTGCGCCAACGTCACGTCGAGCACCCCGTGGTCATCGAGGCGTTCTGCGGAGTCGCGCCGGTAGCGGCGGCGGTGGCAGAAGCGGCGAGCGGTGCGCGCATCCACGTCGTCGACGTCGACGCGACGGCTCTGGCTTACGCGCGCCGCAACCTGCCCGCCGGTGCGCACGCTCACCTCGGTGACGGACTGTCGACGTTGCCGCGGCGGTTGCTCGGCGCGGTCGACGTGATCGCGGCCGTATCGCCCTATATCCCCGACGGTGCCGTCGAGCTCCTACCGCACGAGACCGAATACGAACCACGGACTGCACTTCTCGGGGGCAGCGACGGACTCGACCACATTCGACGGCTGGTCGGTGCCGCCCCTGACTGGCTCGCCGACGGTGGCGCACTGCTGATGGAGATGAACACCGCGCAGGCAGGGCAGATCCTCGCCGAGCGCAGCGACGACTGGGCCGACGCCGACCGGATCGTCGGCGACGACGGTCAGACCGCGGTGGTACGTCTCGTTCGACGTCCCCGCGCGCAGGGGTAGGTTGTCCTGCGTGACGACCCGACAGAAGATCCTGATCACCGGCGCGAGCTCGGGGCTCGGCGAGGGGATGGCCCGTGAATTCGCCGCGCGCGGCCGTTCGCTGGCCCTGGCCGCCCGACGCCTCGACCGCCTCGAGACCCTCGCAGACGAACTCCGGCCGAGCGCGTCGCAGGTCGCCGTGAGCGCACTCGACGTCACCGACGTCGACGCCGTGCCCGTCGTCTTCGGCAAGCTGCGCGACGAACTCGGCGGTCTCGACCGCGTGATCGTGAATGCGGGGCTGGGCAAGGGCGCCCCGATCGGGACGGGCAAGGCGCACGCCAACATCGAGACCGTGCAGACCAACCTCGTCGGAGCGCTCGCACAGGCGGAGGCCGCGATGGAGATCTTCCGCGCGCAGAACCACGGCCATCTGGTGCTGGTCAGCTCGATCAGCGGAATCCGTGGACTTCCCAAGGCACAGACCGCGTACTCGGCGTCGAAGGCCGGTGTCACGGCAATCGGGCAGGGTTTGCAGGCAGAACTCGTCAACTCGCCGATCACGGTGTCGGTCGTCGCGCCCGGCTACATCGAGACCGACATCAACCGCGGGGTGAAGACCGCTCTGATGGCCGACACGGAGTCCGGAGTCGCGGCGATGGTCAAGGCCATCGAGGCCGAAAAGGGCTACTCGCCGGTGCCGCCGTGGCCGTGGACTCCGATCGCCGCGGCACTGAAGTATCTGCCCGCGTTTGTCACGCGTCGGATGATCTGACCGATTCGAATCGTCGCGCAACGGCTTTCGCGATTTCGATGATGAAGAAGATCGCGATGGCCAGACCGATGGTGACGCCCCATCCGACGCCGGTGAGGGGAGCGGACCCGAACCACGTGTGCATGAACGGCGCGTAGATGAACACCAACTGCAGCACGATGAGTGCTGCCGACGTGTACCAGACCATCGGATTGCCGCGCAGCGCACCGACTTTGAGGCTCGAACCACTGAGGTAGCGGCAGTTGAACAGGTAGGCCAGTTGGCCGAGCGCGAGCATGTTGACCGCGGCCGTCTGGGCAATGGCCAGGGAATGCCCGTCCGACTTCGCCACGAAGTACACCGAGATGGCAGCGGCGGCAACGAGGATGGAGACGAAGGTGATCATCGCGAGGTCGCCGCGTGCGATCAGCGGACCGTCGGTCGACCGTCTCGTTCGCGACATGATCCCCGGTTCGGCGGGCTCGAAAACCAATGCGAGCGAAAGGGTCACGGCAGTGATCATGTTGACCCACAGGATCTGGACGGGCGTCAACGGAAGCGAGAATCCGAACAGGATCGCGACAAGTATGACCAGCGATTGCGCGCCGTTGGTCGGCAACAGGAACAGGATTGATTTGCGGATGTTGTCGTAGATCCGACGACCCTCTTCGACCGCACGCTCGATGGTCGCGAAGTTGTCGTCGGCAAGGACGATGCCCGCGGCCTCCTTGGTGGCCTCGGTGCCCTTGATGCCCATCGCGACACCGATGTCGGCGCGCGTCAGTGCCGGCGCATCGTTCACGCCGTCGCCGGTCATCGCCACGATCTCACCCTGTGCCTGCAGTGCGGTGACGATCCGCAGCTTGTGCTCAGGGCTGGTGCGCGCGTAGATGTCGACCTCACCGGCCACCTCGCGCAGCCGTGTCTGACTCATCTTCTGCAGGTCGGCGCCGGTGAGCACCGGAGCGGCCGGATCGTCGATGATGCCCATTTCCGCCGCGATCGCGCGTGCGGTGCCCGCGTGGTCGCCGGTGATCATCTTGACCCGGATTCCTGCGCTGTGGCAGTTGGCGATCGCTGTGATCGCCTCGGGCCGTGGGGGATCGACGATGCCCGCAACGCCCAAGAATGTCAGTCCATGATCGACGTCGTCGAGCGTCAGCGAGTCGGCGTCGGGTGCGGGTCGTCGTGCCGCGGCGAGCACTCGCAGTCCCTGCGCGCTGAGCTCGTCGATGACGCTTTCCCAACGAGGTCGGTCGAGGGGCCGGAGTTCACCGTGCTCGTCCAATTCGAACTCGCTGCGGTCGAGCAGGCGGTCGGGAGCGCCCTTGACGAGAATGGTGCGCCCGCCGTCGGGTAGATCCGAGAGCGTGGCCATGAACTTGTTCTGCGACTCGAACGGGACTTCACCGAGCCGCGCGACGTCGGCGTCGAACCCGGCCTTGAGGGCCAGAGTCCGTAGCGCGCCCTCCGTCGGCTCGCCGATGAGTTGCCAGCGCCCGTCGACCTCGGCGACTCGTGCGTCGTTGCACAGCGCCATGGTCTCGACGAACAGTGCGAGATCGGGATCCGCGCTCAGCGATGCGACCTGTCCGTCCGCGGTGATCGATCCCCTCGGGTCGTAGCCGGTGCCGTCGACGGAATAGCGTTGTGCGCCTGTGACGACGGTGCGCACCGTCATCTCGTTCTGCGTCAGCGTGCCGGTCTTGTCGGAGCAGATCACGCTGACCGAGCCGAGTGCCTCCACCGCGGGGAGCTTGCGTGTGATCGCGTGTCGTCGCGCCATCTGCTGCACCCCGAGCGCCAGCGTGATCGTGACGACTGCGGGAAGTCCCTCGGGGATTGCTGCGACAGCGAAACCGATTGCGGCCGAGATCAACTCGTCGATGGTGAAGTTGTGGATGACCTTGCCGATCACCATGATCGCCGCGGCGAGGCCGAGGATGCCGAGCGAGAGTTGTGTTCCGAACTTCTCGAGGCGCTGGGTCAGCGGGGTATCGACCTGCTCGATGTCGGAGATCATCGACTGGATTCGGCCGATCTCTGTCGACGGTCCGGTCGCGGTGACCACGCCGACGCCGGTGCCCGCCGAGACGATGGTGGACGAGTACGCCATCGATTGTCGGTCGCCAATGCCTGCGTCGACGTCGACGGCAAGGGTGTCTTTGCTGGCGGGGACGGATTCGCCCGTCAGCGCCGACTCCTCGATACGCAGATTCGTCGCCTCGAGCAGCCGTATGTCGGCGGGCACTCGATCGCCCGACCTGATCGACACGACGTCGCCCGGAACGAGGTTCTCGGCGTCGACGTCGACCCACTCGCCATCGCGGCGGGCACGCGCGTGCAGCGACAGCATGTTCCGGATGCCCGCGAGTGCGCTCTCTGCCCTGCCCTCTTGGACGAACCCGACGACGGCGTTGATCACCGCGACCGCGACGATGACCGCGAAGTCGATCCAGTCGCCGAGGATCGCCTTCAGCACACCTGCGCCGATGAGGATGTAGATCAGGATGTTGTTGAACTGCGCGGCGAAGCGCAGCACCGCCGGTCGAGTCTTTGCGGCCGCGAGCCGATTGGGGCCGACGTGCTCGAGTCGTCGTGTCGCGTCGGCACTGGTCAGGCCCTGCGCGGAGGTATCAAGTGCTGCGAGGACCTCCGAGCGTCCCACGGCGTGCGAATCGGTCAGCACCGCATCTGTTGTCGTCAACGTGGAGACCTCTCAGACCGTCGTCGCACTCGCTGCCCCTTAGGCAGACTCTAATCCGAATAGGCGACGTCGGCTGTGCGGCTCAGCCTGCGGGTGGCGCGGGGGAACTGCTCGCGACGTCGGCCGGATTGCGCCACACGACGGGCGCCTGCTTGTAGTCGAGTGAGTCGTCGCCGGTGGTGTCGGCCCAGTAGATGACCTGAGTCAGCTTTTGCCCCTCATCGGCGTAGGCGACGAGGCAGGTGGCGTAGGACTCGCCGCGACGCATCGTCTCGGGGGGCTTCGGGTTGGCGCAGTCCTTCAGTGAGGTCGACGGCGGCAGCGTCAGCGCTGCGGTGCGCCCATCGGCCGAACCGGCGAGGCCGAGGACCTTGGGGGCGGGCGCCGGCCCTTGTGCCAGAGACGTCACTGTGACGTAGACGAAATATGCTGTGCCGCCGCGGGTTTGCGCGCTGGGTACGTCTTTGCCCTGTGTGATGCCGGTGACCGTGTACAGCGCCGTCGACCCGCCCGCACGATAGGCGTCGGCGGGCAGTGACGCCGAGGCGCCGAAGTCGAGCGTGGTTCCGGGTGCGGTGCGCGGATGCTGCTGCCCGGGTGCGACGGTCACGGCCGCTGATCGGGGCACCGACGTCGCGGATTCGGCGGTACCACCGGAGTCGGACGAGCATGCCGCGACGCCGAGCACGCCCGCGACACAGGCCAGCGACACCACGAGCAGTCGCGGCCGCAAAACGGTAGTCCTCACGTGCGTAAGGTAGCGGATGTGGGTTCCACACAGGGGCAAGTGGTCGCCAATGGCGCGTTCGCACTCTTCTCACGACGACGAGTCGACGACATGAGTGAACTACTCGAGTCGATCTTCGGCCGCGACGACATCACCGCGGTCGGCGCGGATTGGCGCGGGATCGTCTACTTCACCCTCGACGACGATGAGGAACTCGCACCCGATACCGTCGTCGGCTTCGACCCGTCGAGCGGAGCGTCGGGACCGCTGGCCACGCTCGATGAGGTACTCGCGGCGGTTCGCGACGGCGAGATCGCCGAGGCCGTCGACGTGTCCGGGTTCGACGCCTGGCGGGTTGCGACCGGCACCCGTGAACTCGCGATGGGCGACTGTGTGCCGCCGCTCGTACTCGAGTTCCTCGGCGGCGACCCGGCTGAACGCGCCGACGAGCCGCAGGACCTCATCACCTACGTTGCGGTCGCGGCCGCGCTCATGGGTCGGCTCGAGGCGCTCGGAGTACAACCGGGCGATGAGATCCCGCCCGAGGTGTTCGACGACGAGCGCTGGTCCTGACTCAGGCCTTACGTCCGCGCTCGGCGCGGTACCAGCGCACCAGTGCGTCGGTCGACGAATCAGCTTGCTGCGCAGGCGCTTCGGCGTCGGTGATGACGCCCAGAAGCTCCTTGGCCTGCGTCTTGCCCAATTCGACGCCCCACTGGTCGAACGAGTTGATGCCCCACAGCGTGCCCTCGACGAACACCTGATGCTCGTAGAGCGCGATCAACTGACCGATCACCGCCGGGGTCAGTTCGGACGCGAGTATCGACGTCGACGGTCGGTTGCCGGGCATCACCTTGTGCGGCACCACCTTCTCGTCGACGCCCTCGGCCCTGATCTCGTCCGCGGTCTTCCCGAACGCCAGCACCTTGGTCTGCGCGAAGTAGTTGCTCATCAGTAGATCGTGCATCGAGCCGGTGTCATCGGCGGTGGGCAAATCGTCGGTGGGGTTGGCGAAGCCGATGAAGTCGGCGGGCACCAGACGTGTTCCCTGGTGGAGCAGTTGGTAGAAGGCGTGCTGGCCGTTGGTACCCGGCTCGCCCCAGAAGATCTCGCCGGTGTCGGTGGTCACGTGCTCGCCGTCGGCCTTGACCGACTTGCCGTTGGACTCCATCGTCAACTGCTGCAGGTACGCGGCGAAGCGCGCCATGTCGTTCGAATAGGGGAGCACCACCCGCGACTGTGCGTCCCAGAAGTTCGAGTACCAGAATCCGATCAATGCCAGCAGTACGGGCGCGTTGCTCTCCAGCGGCTGCGTACGGAAATGAGTGTCGACGGTGTGGAATCCGCCGAGGAATTCGGCGAAGCGTTCCTTGCCGATCGCCGCCATCACCGAGAGGCCGATCGCGGAATCCACCGAATAGCGGCCGCCCACCCAGTCCCAGAAGCCGAACATGTTGACCGGGTCGATTCCGAAGTTCGACACCGCCTCCGCATTGGTGCTGACTGCGGCGAAGTGCTTGGCGACGGCGTCCTCACCCGCGCCGAGTTTGTCCAGCAGCCACCGCTTGGCGGCAGCCGCGTTGGTCAGCGTCTCCAGCGTCGTGAAGGTTTTCGACGCGACGATGAACAGCGTCTGCTCGGCGTCGAGGTCGGCGAGTGCCGCGACCATGTCGGCCGGGTCGACATTGGACACGAAGTGGCAGCGGATGTCGGTATCGACGTAGTGGCGCAGCGAGCCGTACACCATGACGGGCCCGAGGTCGGAGCCGCCGATGCCGATGTTGACGACGTCGGTGATGGGTTTTCCGGTGTGGCCCTTCCACTCTCCGCTGCGCAGCTTGTCGGTGAATGCGCCCATCGCGTCGAGCACTTCGTGGACGTCGTGCACGACGTCCTGGCCGTCGACGACGAGTTGCGCGTCGGCGGGGAGGCGGAGCGCGGTGTGCAGGACCGCGCGGTCTTCGGAGGTGTTGATGTGCACGCCTGCGAACATGTCGTCGCGGTGCTGTTCGAGATTTGCTTCACGCGCGAGCGAGAGGAGGAGCTCGATGGTCTCGGCGTCGATTCGGTGTTTGGAGTAGTCGATGTGCAGATCACCGACGTCGATGGTGAGCTCGCGCCCACGGGAGGGGTTGTCGGCGAACAACTCCCGGAGATGGCGTTCGGCGAGGATCGGCTTGTGAGCCTCCAACGCCTGCCAGGGTTGAGTAGTGGTGATGTCCTTGCCGCTGCGCGAGACGTCGGTGCCCATGAACCAACACTAGGTCTTCACGGCGTGGCGCGTACTCGATAAGAGGGCAGACAGACGTCTCGTAACCGATGGTTCACCAATCGCGAACCCGCGGGCGGTCAGCGGCCGAGGGGACCCCTGCCGAGACGCAGCAGCAGCATGGCCAGCGTGTGGCCCTCCTGGCCGAGCGCGGCGAACCGGTCGATGACCTTCACCTCGCGCGAATGCACCAGCCGCGGGCCACCCGACGCCATTCGGGTTGCGCCGACCTTCTTCGACACAGCGGTCCTGCGCTTGATCGCGGCGAGGATGATCGCGTCGAGGCGGTCGATCTCGACCCGCAGGTCGTCGATCTCGTCTGACAGGTCGTCGATGGAGGGGTCGAGGCGGTAGTACTCGAGATCGATCGTCTCCTCGAACGGCACCGGCACGTCCGACGCGGCGTCGGGTGTCGTCGCAGGGTTCTGATCGTTGCTCGCATCGCTCACCGGGGTGATTTTGCCACGCGCCACCCGCGGCGGTTCTACTAGATCCCATGCCGAGCAGCCCGACGGTGACGTCGCAGTCACACACATCCGACGAGCCGCATCGACCCCGATCCCTCGCGGGCCGGATCGGTTCGCTCACCGTGGTGGCGGCGATCGTGCTGATCGTTGCGCACCTGGTGGTCCGCGCGTGGCTGGTCGCGACCGGCAACTTCTACTGGGACGACCTCATCCTCATCGGACGTGCGTCGACCGTGCCCATCTGGTCGTGGGACTACCTGGGCCAGAGTCACGACGGCCACTTCATGGCCGCAGCCTTCCTGGTCGCTGGTCTCTCGACGCTGGCAGCGCCGGTCAACTGGGTCATCCCGGCTGTCACGTTGGTCGTGTTGCAGGCGCTCGCGTCGCTGTCGGTGTGGCGAATGATTCGCGTGGTGGGATCGGCTGCGGGAGGTGACCGTGCGGGTCGTCGACGGCCCGCGCTCGAGGTGGGCGCGCTGGCCGCCCTGGCGTTCTATCTGTTCACTCCGCTGACCGTGCCCGCGTACATCTGGTGGGCCGCCGGCCTGAACTCGCTGCCGATGCAGGCGGCGATGGCCTGGATCGTCGCCGACGCCGTGCTTCTGTGCACCGGTCGCGTCCCCGAGTCGTCGCGACGACTAGTCGTCATCCGGTCGACGGTGATCTTCGTCGTCGCGCTCGCCTTCTTCGAGAAGTCGCTGTTCATCCTGCCGGTGGCCTTCATCGCGGCCGTGCTGGTTGCGCGGTTCGACAGCACCGCAGAAACCTCGGACGACAGCGAGAAGTCTGCCGACCGCACTGCCTCGGCGCTCCCGCGCACCCCGCTCATCACCGCCTTCACGCGTGGGCGCGCTCTCTGGACGCCGCTGACCGTCGTCTTCGTGGTGTGGGTCATCGTCTACTTCTCGGTCTCCGACGCGACGGCGGGAACGCACTCGGTGTCGCAGACCGCGCAACTCGTGTGGCGCTCGATCAACAAGGCACTCGTGCCCTCCCTGGTCGGAGGTCCGTGGGACTGGGAACGCTGGGTGCCTTCTCCGCCCATGGGATTCCCGTCGATCTGGATGATCGTCCTCGGCTGGATCGTGGTTGCCGGTTTCGTCATCTGGGCGATCAGGACGCGCGTCGGTGCGATCGGCGTGCTTGTCGCCGTCGCGCTGTACGTGGTGGTCGTGCAGATCCCGCCCATGTGGAATCGGTCGAGCGCCAACACTGCTCTCGAACTCGCACAGACGATGCGCTATCTACCCGACGCCGCGCTCGTGCTGGCCCTGGCGTTCACTCTGCTCGTGGCCTCGCCGCTTCGTGCGTCCATCGGGGCGTCGGAGCCGGATGGCACCGATCGGGGTGCCGCGCGGCACGCGCGCGAGGCGGGGACGTCGCCGCTGCTGCTCGCCGGGGTCATGGCGGTGGCGTTCGCTGTCGCGTCGTCGATCATCTCCACCGCGGCCTACTCGGCGTCGTGGAATGACGATGCGACCGGCCCGTATCTCGCGAACGCGAAGCGAGCACTCGCCGCGAACAAGGACACGACGATGTTCGACCAGGCGCTACCCCTCGAAGTGCTGCTCCCAGTCGCCTACCCGGAGAACCAGATCAGCCATACCTTCGGCAAGCTGCGCGATCGGCCGACATTCGGCACTCACACCGACCGTCTCATCGTGCTCGACAATTCGGGCAACGCGGTCCCCGGTGCCGTGACGCCGCGGCGTGCGATCAAAGCCGGGCGCGGGTCGTGTGCGCGTCCCGAACTCGACGGCCCGAGTCGACTCCAACTCGACGGTCCGCTGATCCAGTGGCAATGGACCATCGCTCTGGGATACTGCGCCAATTCCGCTGGGCAGGTGCGTTTCTCGCTCGACGGTGGGGCACCGGTCACCGTGCCTGTGACGGCTGGTCTGCACGTCGTCTACGTGCAGTTGGGCGGTCGCGGCACCGAACTCGACGTTCAGCCGCTCACGCCCGGCCTCGCGCTGCACACCGGGGACGGGCGCGTGGGTGAGGTTGTGGACGCGCGCCTGCTCGGGGGCTGACTGTCTGTCGGTGGCGGCGAGTAACCTGAACTCTCGATGACCAGTTCCACCCGCACCTCCGCCACGCCCGCCGGCCGCGCCCCGGCAGCAAGCTCCGACGACGCGTCCGCGCGTCTGCTGGCAGGGCTCAATCCGCAGCAGCGCGAGGCCGTATTGCACTCCGGCTCGCCGCTGCTGATCGTTGCGGGCGCGGGGTCGGGCAAGACGGCGGTGCTGACGCGACGCATCGCGTACCTGCTCGCCGAGCGTGACGTATCGCCCGGGCAGGTGCTGGCGATCACCTTCACCAACAAGGCGGCCGCCGAGATGCGCGAACGCGTCATCGGCCTCGTCGGTCCGCGCGCCAACTTCATGTGGATCTCGACCTTCCACTCGACATGCGTGCGCATCCTGCGCGCACAGTCGGCGCTACTGGAGGGGCGTAACTCCAACTTCTCGATCTACGACGCCGACGACTCCAAGCGACTCCTCGGCATGATCATCCGAGATCTCGACCTCGACCCCAAGAAGTTCGCGCCGCGCGGGGTGTCGGTCATCATCTCGAACTACAAGAACGAACTGGTCAAGCCCGAAGAAGCCATCACCGCGACGGCCGAAGGCGACCCGACCGAGCAGGCGATCGCGCAGATCTACGCCGAATACCAGCGCAGGCTGCGCACGGCGAACGCCTTCGACTTCGACGACCTGATCGGCGAGACGGTCGGATTGCTGCAACGTCACCCCGAGGTCGCCGAGTACTACCGCAGACGCTTCCGCCACGTACTGGTCGACGAATACCAGGACACCAACCACGCGCAGTACGTCCTGGTCCGCGAGTTGGTGCTCGGCAGCACTTCAGACGACTCCGACGACGAGCCCGACGCTCGCGCCGTCGAGCCGTCGGAGCTGTGCGTCGTCGGCGACGCCGACCAGTCGATCTACGCATTCCGCGGTGCGACGATTCGCAACATCGAGGAGTTCGAGCGCGACTTCCCGAATGCGGAAACCATTCTGCTCGAACAGAATTACCGCTCCACCCAGACCATCCTGTCCGCCGCGAACGCGGTCATCGCGCGCAATCCGAATCGACGTGAGAAGCGGCTGTGGACGGATTCGGGCGACGGTGAACTGATCGTCGGATACGTGTCGGATTCCGACCGCGACGAGTCGATGTTCATCGGCACCGAGATCGAACGCCTCACCGACCACACCATCGGCGGAGTCTCGGAGTCATACAAGTACTCCGACATCGCCGTGTTCTACCGAACCAACACCGGCTCACGACCCATCGAAGAAGTCTTTGTGCGCCACGGCATTCCGTACAAGGTGGTCGGTGGCACCCGCTTCTACGAGCGCAAGGAGGTCCGCGACGTCGTGGCCTACCTGCGCACCGTCGCCAATCCCGACGACTCGGTGAGTCTGCGCCGAATCCTCAACACGCCACGCCGTGGCATCGGAGACCGCGCCGAGGCGTGCGTCGCGGTGCACGCAGAGAACGCGGGTGTCAGCTTCTATCAAGCACTGCTCGACGGCGCCGAAGGCAAAGTGGCGCTGCTGAATTCGCGTGCGGTCAAGCAGATCGGCACATTTGTCGACCTGATCGAGGGATTGCGTCGCGACTTTTTGACCACCTTCGGACAGGCCGACGACGCGGGCGCCGACGTGGCGACCGTGTCGGATGCCACGGAGGAGGGCGCCGACATCGGCGAGTTGGTCGCCGCGATCGTCGATCGCAGCGGGTATCGGGCGGAGCTGGAGGGATCGAGCGATCCGCAAGACGCCGCGCGCCTCGACAATCTCAACGAACTGATCTCCGTCGCGGCCGAATTCAGTACGGAGGCAGCCGAACTCGATGTCGACTTCGACGACGAAGCGGTTGGCGACGAAGACCTGGGCGGAACCGACGGCGAACCTGAACCCGGCTCACTGGCCGCCTTCCTCGAGAAGGTCGCGCTCGTCGCCGACGCCGATCAGGTGCCCGACGAGGGCGATGGCGTCGTCACACTGATGACCCTGCACACCGCGAAGGGTCTCGAGTTTCCGGTCGTGTTCGTCACCGGCTGGGAGGACGGCCATTTCCCGCATATGCGTGCCCTCGGCGACCCGGCCGAGTTGAGCGAGGAGCGCCGACTCGCCTACGTCGGTATCACCCGCGCCAAGGAACGGCTCTACCTGACCCGTTCGGTGACCCGCGCATCGTGGGGACAACCCGTCTCGAATCCGGAATCGCGCTTCCTGCAGGAGATCCCGCAGCATCTCATCGATTGGCGACGCACCGAGCCCAGGCGGGGTGCGCGTGGATTCGGTTCCACCGGAGGCGTTTTCGGGCGATCCGACGGCGGATCGTCGCGCACGCTCGGTCGCTCGCAATACTCGACCGACCCCAATCGCGGCCGGAACAAGCAGATCCACCTCGACGTCGGCGATCGACACAACCATCCCAAGTACGGCATGGGGAAGGTCGTGGGCAAAGAGGGGAGCGGTGCCACCGAGCGAGTGGTCATCGACTACGGCGGCAAGACCGGTCGCATCACCCTGCTGACCGCGGGCGGAATCCCGGGCGACAAGCTCTGACACGCGCGCTGCGTCGTCACCGCAAGGGGAGACTCAGGCGGCAGGCGGTGTGGCCCTCAGATCAAAGGCCGGGCGAGGTGAATCAGCCCGTGTAGGCCGACATCCGGACGCCGTGCTCGGCGAGCCACGGGGCCGGGTCGATCTTGGTGGTGCCGTTCTTCCAGACCTCGAAGTGGCAGTGCGGGCCGGTCGACTGACCGTCGGACCCGACGAGGCCGATCACGTCGCCTGCCCTGACGGTCTGACCCTTCTGAACCAGCACGCCGGACGAGTACATGTGGCCGTACACGGTGACGGTGCCGTCCGCGGCTTGCACCTGAATCCAGTTGCCGAAGCCCGAGGCCGGTCCCGCTTCTTTGATGACGCCGTCGGTTGCCGCGTGGATCGGGGTGCCGAGCGGGGCGGCGAAGTCGACGCCGCCATGCATGCTGCCCCAACGCATCGCGAAGCCGGAGGTGAACTGGTAGAGCCCCATCGGGAGCGGTGACTCGTAGTACGGGCGGCTCGCTGCTGCCTTGCGCGCTGCCTCGTCCTTGACGAGCTGCTCACCCTCTGCGAGCTGCGAGGTGAAGACGCTCATGTCCTGCGAGGAGTTGTCGGGTGCTGCGATGCCAGGTCCCAGGTCGGGGACAGGAGCTGCGTTGCCGACGTTCGCGGTGTTGGTGGGAGCCGTCGCGGGTGCCGGTGCCTTCTCGGTGGTGCCGGCGTGGGCCGCCGCGGCCACTGCTGCGCCTGCGGCCATCGCGACGAGGGCGGCACGACCGCCGCGCAGGGCGGTCGGAGGTGCAGCAAGGCGGTGCTTGCCGCGGGTCCGGGTACGGCCGGGCTCAGGAATCTGGCGGAAAGGCTTCTCGGCGGGCCGTAGGTCGATCTCTCCGCTGTGCGTGAGGTCGAGGTCGGCGTCGGAGGGGAACGAATCGAGCTGCGCGCCCTCGCTCTCGAAGGGGTCGTCGGCATACGCCTCGAATCCGCCCTCGGGGATGAGGATGTCCTGCGTCAGTTCGGAGCGGGTTGGCCGGTAGTAGGGGTCCCACGTGGAAGGCGACCAGGTGGTCTGGTCGAAGCCGTCCGTCGCGTACTCGTGTTCGGCGGTATCAGTGGCCCAGGGATCGTACGAGTCGAGCTCGTCGATCGGGATGATCGCGGTCATCTCCTCGGCTGGGATGTCGTCGTAGGTACTGCCGCGTCGTGATGTCACGGTGCCGACCGTCGACGTCGACCTGCTCGGAGCTCCGCGTTCCGCCAAGTCGCCCACCTCAATTCCTGTTGCTTCGTTCCCGATATCGATCTTGTTACCGTTCGTGACCGATTCGTGATCCGTACTGCTCGACTGACGGTAACGAAACGATTGCGGCAAGTCCAACGATCGACCGTAAGAACCCGCCCAAATGTGAGCTGGGTCACGAGTCAGAGCCGTGCATGGACCCATCGCAAAGACGGTGTTCTAGATGTCGAACATCGCCCAAAACCGTTGCGCTACGCCCTTCTTCCCGACTTCGTGCCCGCGTGCGGCGAGCCGAGGGCAGACTCTATACGAGGAGCGTGGTGCGCTGATCGATGGCCGGTGTCCTGCGATGGGGACGCCGACCGAACGAGTGATCTGCCGCACAAGCCACGCAGGCCCCCAACAGGGCTGTGTCCGGCAGGTTTAGAGTCCGATATGGCCCGTGTTACACCCAACATCAGCGGGCACAACGACGAAATGGTGAGCTGAATGGATCTCTTCGAATACCAGGCGAAGGAACTGTTCGCCAAGCATGGGGTTCCCACCACACCCGGTCGGGTCACCGACTCCGCCACCGATGCACGAGCGATCGCCGAGGAAATCGGCAAGCCCGTGATGATCAAGGCGCAGGTCAAGACCGGCGGGCGTGGCAAGGCAGGCGGCGTGAAGTACGCCGCGACCCCTGACGACGCGCAGACCAACGCAGAAAACATCCTGGGCCTCGACATCAAGGGGCACATCGTCAAGAAACTCCTCGTGGCAGAAGCCAGCGACATTGCCGAGGAGTACTACATCTCATTCCTTCTCGATCGCGCCAACCGCACCTACCTGGCGATGTGCTCGGTCGAGGGCGGCATGGAGATCGAAGAAGTCGCAGCGACCAAGCCGGAACGGCTGGCCAAGGTGCCCGTCGACGCCGTCAAGGGTGTCGACATCGCCACCGCGCGATCGATCGCCGAGCAGGGCCATCTGCCCGCTGAGGTGCTCGACGCCGCTGCCGTGACCATCGCCAAGCTGTGGGAGGTCTTCGTCGCAGAAGACGCCACGCTGGTCGAGGTCAACCCGCTGGTCCGCACGCCCGACGACCAGATCCTCGCCCTCGACGGCAAGGTGACACTCGACGAGAACGCCGACTTCCGTCACCCCGACCACGTCGAGTTCGAGGACAAGGACGCCACCGATCCGCTCGAGCAGAAGGCCAAGGAGAACGACCTCAACTACGTCAAGCTCGACGGCCAGGTCGGAATCATCGGCAACGGCGCGGGACTGGTGATGAGCACGCTCGACGTCGTCGCGTACGCGGGTGAGAACCACAACGGCGTCAAGCCTGCCAACTTCCTCGACATCGGTGGCGGCGCGTCGGCCGAGGTCATGGCCGCCGGTCTCGACGTCATCCTCGGAGACGAGCAGGTCAAGAGCGTGTTCGTCAACGTCTTCGGCGGCATCACCGCGTGTGACGCGGTCGCCAACGGCATCGTCGGTGCGCTCAACAAGCTCGGCGACGAGGCCAACAAGCCTCTGGTGGTCCGCCTCGACGGCAACAAGGTCGAAGAAGGCCGCAAGATCCTGGCCGATGCGAATCACCCCCTGGTGACGCTCGCCGAAACGATGGACTCAGGCGCCGACAAGGCTGCCGAACTGGCGAGCAAGTAAGAGGCGGAGAATCAATGTCGATCTTTTTGAACAAGGACAACAAGGTCATCGTCCAGGGCATCACCGGCGGTGAGGGCACCAAGCACACCGCGCTGATGCTCAAGGCGGGCACCAACGTCGTCGGCGGCGTCAACGCGCGCAAGGCCGGAACCACCGTCACCCACAAGGACAAGGACGGCAACGACATCGAGTTGCCGGTCTTCGGATCTGTCGCCGAGGCGATCGAGAAGACCGGTGCCGACACGTCGATCGCGTTCGTGCCGCCGAAGTTCTCGAAGGACGCCATCATCGAGGCGATCGACGCGGAGATCCCGCTGCTCGTCGTCATCACTGAGGGCGTTCCGGTGCAGGACACCGCGTACGCGTGGGCCTACAACGTGGACAAGGGTGCCAAGACCCGCATCATCGGACCGAACTGTCCGGGCATCATCACGCCGGAGGAGTCGTTGGTCGGCATCACGCCCGCCAACATCACCGGCAAGGGTCCGATCGGTCTCGTCTCCAAGTCGGGAACCCTGACCTACCAGATGATGTACGAGCTGCGCGACCTCGGCTTCTCGACCGCCATCGGCATCGGCGGCGACCCGGTCATCGGTACCACGCACATCGACGCCATCGAGGCCTTCGAGAAGGACCCCGACACCAAGGTCATCGTGATGATCGGTGAGATCGGCGGCGACGCCGAGGAGCGTGCGGCCGACTACATCAAGGCCAACGTCTCCAAGCCGGTCGTCGGCTACGTCGCGGGCTTCACCGCCCCCGAGGGCAAGACGATGGGTCACGCCGGCGCGATCGTGTCGGGCAGCTCCGGCACCGCTCAGGCGAAGAAGGAAGCGCTCGAGGCTGCGGGCGTGAAGGTCGGCAAGACGCCGAGCGAGACCGCCAAGCTGGCCCGCGAGCTCTACGAGAATCTGTGATCGCGTAGCTTTCGCATAAACCACAATCGGGTACGACGCCGCAACCGCGGCGTCGTACCCGATGTGTATTTGTCGCCTTATCGATTGGATCCAACTTGGAAACCGCAGCTATCACCGCATGGACATTCGTCAGTGAGTGTCCGATTCCCGGAGATATCGGTCCACTATTGGTGCAAGGTGAGCAACCCTGGGCCGCGTACAAGACGTTCCGAGACTCGGCGATTTTCACCAACAAGCGGTTGATCGTTCGCGATGCTCAGGGACTAACCGGTAAGAAGGTTGAGATCTACTCGCTGCCGTACTCGTCGATCACGATGTGGTCGAGCGAGAACGCCGGGCGCATGCTCGATTTCAACGCTGAGATGGAACTGTGGACCCGGGCCGGGCATATCAAGGTCAAGCTCGGCAAAGGCGTGGATATTCGCAAGATTGACCATCTGATCTCCAGCGCGGTGCTCCTCGGCTGACAATCCGCGCATCGCCGACGGCTTTCGTACCGTCTAACGTGCGAAAGCGATCGCAATCGAGGGTTCGGAACCGATCGCATCAGTGTTTCAGGTGCGATAATCAGGCAGTGAACAGTGACGCTCGCGCGCGACAAAATCGTGGCTATGGGACGAGTGTCGACGGCGTATCGCTCGCCGGCATGGTGAAACTCCCGTTCCGCGCCGCGTCGGCGGTGTTCGACGCCGCTGAGCATGTCCCCGTGGCGGGTTCGGTTGTTCGTGATGTGCGACGGTCCGCGCACAACGTTGTCGATTCGGCGAGCGGATTGGCAACGGCGGGTGTGCAGACCGGCATGGGCGCGCTGATCCGCGAGATCGTCGACGTGTTCACGTCCGAGATCGACCTCACCGCGCTGGTGCTCGACAACGTCGACCTCGACAAGATCATCGCGTCGGTCGACATGAACGCGATCGTCGACCTTCTCGACCTCGACGCCATTGTCGCGCGCGTCGACCTCGATGCTGCGGTTGCGCGGGTGGACCTGGACGCGGCCGTCGCGCGGGTGGACCTGGACGCTGCGGTTGCGCGGGTGGATCTGGACGCGGCGGTCGCGCGCGTCGACATAGAGGCGGTCATCGCGACCGTCGACCTCGACGCGATCATCGACACCGTCGACCTCGACCGTGCCGTCTCGCATGTGGACGTCGACGCGGTGATCAATCGCGTCGACCTCATCGGACTCGCCGACGTCATCATCGACGGCGTCGACCTTCCCGGGATCATCCGCGAGGCGAGTACGTCGGTGACCGCGGACGTGATGACTGATGTGCGCAGCACCAGCGAGCGTGCCGACGACGCCGTCGCCGACATGGTCGGCCGACTGTTGCGCCGACGAGTGGTTGCGGAGGTGGAGACACGTGAGCGTGACTGAATCCCAGCCCGATTCGTCCCAGCCTGATTCTTCTGAGCCCGAGTCGCACAACGAGTCCGTCGGCAGCAACCCCTCCGATACCGCAGCCGACGAGCACGCAGCCCGCGCAGAGGCCAGGAAGAGCAAGGCCCACGCGGTGCACGACACCTCGAAGACAGCGGGCATCGTGAGTCGCGGAGCGGGTGCGGTGATCGACCTGATCGTCGTGCTGGTCATCATGAGTGCCATCTACCTGGGCGTCGTGATGGCCCGACTGCTCTACAACGTTCACGACTTTTCGATGCCGAGCACCAACGGGTTCTTCACTGTCGGTGCGTTCATAGTCGTGTCGATCGTCTACCTGGCCACGTGTTGGGCGGTGTCGGGCCGCACGCTGGGTAGCGTCGTGATGGGTATTCGGGTGGTGAACCGCAAGGGTGATCGTCTGCGCCCATCCGTGGCTGCGATTCGGGCTGCGATCTGCGTGCTCTTCGCCATCGGATTGCTGTGGGCCGGAGTCGATAGGAAACGACGATCCGTCGCCGACCTGGTGCTGCGGACGCGGGTCGTGTACTCGCGCTGAGGTTCCTCACCCGCCGGGTTTCTTCACCCGCCGAGGCGTCGTCGGCGACTAGCGTTGGTGAAGTGGTCGAGCGAATGACGACAGACGAACTGGTAGCCGCGCTCGTCGATGATGGCACCTGGCAGTCCTGGGACGAGGCGCCCAGCTACGTTGCTCTCGACCTGGACTATGCCGAAGCGTTGGGGCGGGCACGCAAGCGAACCGGCGTCGACGAGTCGGTGATCACCGGTGTCGGAGAGATCTCCGGCGCTCCGATTGTGTTGGTTGTCAGCGAATTCGGATTCCTGGGCGGATCTATCGGGCGTGCGGCAGGCGAACGCGTGGTCGGCGCTGTTCGACGCGCGACACGCGAGAGACTACCCGTGCTGGCTCTGCCCGCGTCCGGCGGCACCCGAATGCAAGAGGGCACGGCGGCGTTCCTGCAGATGGCATCCATCGCCGAGGCGGTCGGAAGTCACCGACGGGCGGGGTTGCCGTACCTCGTGTATCTGCGCCACCCGACCACCGGCGGTGTATTCGCGTCGTGGGGTTCCATGGGACACATCACCTGGGCCGAACCCGGTGCACTCGTCGGATTCCTGGGACCACGAGTCTATGAAGGCCTGCACCGCAAGCCTTTTCCCGACGGCGTGCAGGTGTCAGAGAATCTGGCCGCCCACGGGATCGTCGATGCCATCGTGCCGGTGGACGAACTCGCCGGCCGCGTAGCCCGGGTCGTCGAATTGCTCGCCGAGCCGGTTGACCCGCCGGCGTCACCTCCGGTCGTCGCTCCTTCTCGGTCGGTCGGCGCTCCTTCCCCGCCGGTCGACGCTCCATCCCCGTCGGTCGACGCTCCATCCCCGTCGGTCGAGCCGCCACCGCCGCCGGTCGAGCTTGTCGAGACCTGGGATCGCGTGCTCGCGACGCGCGCTGCGGATCGTCCCGGTCTGCGCGCGCTGCTGCTCGCTTCCGATGCCGCCATGATTCACGACACCGGACCAATTGTCCTGGCGCTGAGCCGTTTCGGGCGAACGACGGCCGTGGTGATCGGGCAGGACAGAACCGTGCAGGCCGACGGTCGGCTGATCGGACCGGCGGATCTGCGGGTCGCGCGGCGGGGCCTGGCGTTGGCAACCGAACTGCGCCTGCCCGTCGTCACGGTGATCGATACACCGGGCGCCGACCTGTCCGTCGACGCAGAGGAGGGTGGCCTCGCGCGTGAGATCGCGCTCTGCCTGGCTGACCTCATCGCGGTGCCGCGGCCGACGGTGTCGGTGTTGCTCGGTGAGGGGGCGGGTGGAGCGGCGCTCGCGTTGTTCCCAGCGGATCGTCGACTTGCCGTGGACGACGCATGGCTGTCGCCGCTGCCGCCGGAGGGGGCGAGCGTGATCGTGCATCGCGATACAGCACACGCACCCGAACTCGCCGCGGCGCAGGGCATCGCGGCCACCGACCTCGCCGAACACGGTGAGATCGACGAGATCGTGCACTGGGGAGCCGACGGTCTCCGCGCGAGCATCGGGCGGGTGTTGGCGGGACTCGTGCCCGATCATGCACGGCGCGTGCGTCATTCGGCCGACCGGGGCGGGCGTCGGACACTCGCCGTCGGCGCGATCGTCCGCGACGTCGACGGGCGCTTTCTCCTCGTGCAACGACTTCGCGATCCCCAGGCAGGCCGGTGGACGGTGCCCGGCGGCAAGGTCGATCCGGTCGACGCTGTCGGCCCCGATGGAATCCGTGACGACGAAGGCACACTCGTCGCCGCGGTGATCCGCGAGATCGCCGAGGAGACCGGACTCGACATCGAGGTCGGCGCCAAGGCGTGGGTGGTCGACATACCCGACGGCAGGGGCGGGACCTTCGAGATCCACGATTTCGTCGCGGTCCCCGTCGGTGGCACAGTGCGCGCAGCCGACGACGCCGCTGACGCCGGATGGTTCACGGTCGACGAGATGCGGGCATTGCCACTCACCGACGGCTTGCTCGAGCACCTGACAGCGGGCGGGTTCGTCGAATGAGCCAATTCGGTTCATCGTGAACACAATTCGACGACGCGTCGAATCCGCAGGTCCGCACGTTGGGTGATGATCGTGACATCGGCGTGTGGTCGGAGGCCCGGTTTGTGGGCATTAGCGTCTTGCAGAGTCAGATCAGTGTCGATTGTGATTCGCGGAGGTCGTCGTGCGCTCGAAGGTTCTCGCCGTCTTGTTGTTGCTCGTGTTCGGTGGGGCGGTACTGACGGCCTGTGGTGGCGACGACGACTCGTCGAAGGTCAAGATCGGCGTCGCCGATGCGTCCGAGGAATACTGGAATGTGTTCAAGCAGAAGGCTTCTGCGCAGGACATCGACGTCGAGCTGGTGAACTTCACCGACTACAACCAGCCCAATCCTGCGCTCGCAGAGGGCGAACTCGACCTCAACGAATTCCAGCACCTGCTCTACCTCGCCACCTACAACGCGAAGAACAAGCAGAACCTGGTGCCGATCGGTGCGACGGCCGTCTACCCGTTGCCGCTGTACTCGACCAAGCACAAGTCGGTGTCGGAGATCCCGCAGGGTGGGCAGGTCGCGATCCCGAATGATCCGACGAACCAGGCGCGTGGACTGCTGGTCCTCGAGCAGGCGGGCCTGATCACCCTCACCAAGCCGGGCAATGCGTTCTCGACCCTCGCCGACATCGACCAGGGCAAGTCAAAGGTGAAGGTCATCGCCGTCGACGCCGGTCAGACTGCGGCCAACCTGGATTCGGTCGATGCCGCGATCGTCAACAACAACTACGCGACGTCGGCAAAGCTGACCAAGGACCAGATCATCGCGTCCGACGATCCCAACTCGCCCGGGGCCAAGCCATACATCAACGCGTTCGTCGCCCGCAACGACGACAAGGACAACCCCACTTACGCGAAGCTCGTGAAGATCTACCACGACCCCGAGGTGATCGCCGCCGTCAAGCGTTCGCTCGGTGACAGCGGTGTGATCAAGGACAATTCGGCTTCCGAGCTCCAACAGACGACGAAGGACCTGCAGGCGTCCGTCAACACCAATGGCTCCTGACGTCGACGCGGCGTCGGACATCGGTTCACCCGCCGGGTCCGACACCGCGATTGACTTCGTCGGCGTCTCAAAGCGTTTCGACAAGTCGGGGCCGGCAGTTCTCGACGGAATCGATCTGAGTGTCCGCTCGGGGGAAATCGTCGGGATCATCGGTCCGTCCGGTGCGGGAAAGTCGACGCTCGCCAGGCTCATCAACGGTCTCGAACGGCCAACCGGCGGGCAGGTATTCGTGCACGGTGCAGAACACAGTCGGGCGTCGGAACGTGAGCTCAACCGGCTGCGTACCGACATCGGCATGATCTTCCAGCAGTTCAACCTGTTCAACTCGCGGACCGTCGCGGGAAACGTCGACTTCGCATTGAAGGTCGCTCACTTTCCGAAGGCCAAGCGGCGCAGTCGAATCGACGAGCTTCTCGACTTCGTGGGCATCGCCGACAAAGCCGATCAATGGCCGGCGGCGCTCTCGGGCGGACAGAAGCAGCGCGTCGGAATCGCGCGAGCACTCGCCACCTCACCGTCGACCCTCATCGCCGACGAGGCGACGAGCGCGCTCGATCCGCAGACGACGTCGGACACCCTGAAGTTGTTGCGCCGCATCAACTCCGATCTCGGTACGACGATCGTCGTGATCACCCACGAGATGGACGTCATACGTGACGTGTGCGAGTCGGTCGCTGTCCTCGACCACGGTCGGCTCGTCGATCACGGAGATGTGTACTCCGTCTTCGAGCGTCCCACGTCCGACGTCACACGGGGACTGCTCCGGCATGCCGTTGCGGGGGTTCCAGACGCCGACGCACTGGCGACCTTGCGCGCGCGGCACCCCGGACTGCTCGCGACAGTGTCGGTACGCGACGACGGTGCGGTTCGCGGTCACCAGGACGCCACGTTCGACCTGCCCGCGGCCGTTGCGGAGCGCGGCGCTCGATCGACGGTGATCGCGGGCGGCATCAGCGACATCGCGGGCCGACCGTTCGGCGCATTGACCTACGAGATCACCGGCGACGCAACGTCGGTCGACGCTGCGCGTGCGCAACTGGTGCGCATCGACGGCGTCGTCGTACACGAGGAGACGAAGCAGTGACCGCCCAGACGTTCGTGCTCGCCGACGGCGAGAGCTTCACGCGGGTCTTCGGGCCGGAGCTGCGGCCGTTGTTGATCCAATCCATCTGGGAAACCTTCGAACTCGTCGGCGTGACGCTGCTGATCGGAGGTTTGCTGGGGCTGGTCATCGGAGTGATCCTGTACGCGACGAGTCCCGGAAATCTCTGGTCCAACGCGTGGATCTTCAACGGGTTCAACGTCGTTGTGAATATCGTCCGTCCGATCCCGTTCATCATTTTCATCACCGCGATCGCCCCGCTCACCAAAGCTGTGATGGGCACGCGCATCGGTACCGAGGCGGCGATCTTCCCGATGACGCTGATGGCGATGGTGGTCATCGGGCGCGTCGTCGAACAGAGTCTTGTGTCGGTTGACCCGGGCGTCGTCGAAGCGGCACGGGCGTCGGGTGCCAGTCGGCTGCGTACGTTGCTGACCGTCGTGGTTCCCGAGGGCTTCGCGCCGCTGGTCCTCGGATACACGTTCATCTTTGTCGCCATCGTCGACATGTCGGCGATGGCCGGGTACGTCGGCGGTGGCGGTCTCGGCGATTTCGCCTTCCAGTACGGCTATCAGCAGTTCGACTGGAAGCTGACCGTCGTGGTGATCGCCCTGCTGGTCATCCTGGTGCAAGCGGGCCAGTACTTTGGGAACTGGCTGGCACGCCGCGCACGGCACAGATGACCCGAGGAGCACGATGACCGACCTTCTGCCGCTGAACCCCGACGAGTTGTTGACGACGACCCGTTCGGTTCGCAAGCGCCTTGACCTGGAGCGACCTGTTCCGATCGAGGTCGTCCGTGAAGCGCTCGAGGTTGCGATTCAGGCCCCGACGGGGTCGAACGCGCAGGGCTGGCATTGGATCGTCATCACCGACGCCGACCTCAAGCGCAAGGTGGCCGATTACTACGCGCGCTCGTTCGCCGACTACTCGGCGCAGCGCACATTGTCGACCGAGTCCGCCCGCCGCGTCGCCGCCAGCGCCCAGTACCTTGCCGACGTGATGGGCGAGGTGCCCGTGTTGATATTGGGTGCGATCAAAACGGGAGCTGACCTGCCGACGGGCAACCAGGCCGGGGTGTGGGGGTCGTTGCTTCCGGGGGCTTGGAATCTGATGCTCGCCCTGCGCGCACGCGGGTTGGGTTCGGCGTGGACCACCTTGCACCTCGTGTACGAGCAGGAAGTGGCCGACCTGCTCGGGATTCCCGACGGCGTGCACCAGGGAGTGCTGCTGCCGGTCGCCTACACGCAGGGCACCGACTTCACCCCGGCACAACGCAAGCCGCTCGACGACGTCCTACACATCAACGGTTGGTGAATTAACGGCGCGAGCACCGCCGTACCGGCGGTAGATTCGATGACACCATGACCCCAGCAGACCCCGTTGAGACCGCGACGTTCGCCGCGTCTGTCACGCCGCCGCTCACTAAGCGAGGCGAGGCGAAAGCCGCTCGACGTCGAGAAATGCTCGACGCCGCCGCCCGGCAAATGGCCGCACGGGGATTCGCGGGCGTACGCCTCGAGGACATTGGCGGCGCCGTCGGCGTGAGTGGCCCCGCGATGTATCGACACTTCGCGTCGAAGACCGACCTGCTCGATCAGATGCTGCTCGACATCAGCCGCCGACTCCGCGACGGCGGTGCCGAGGTCGTCGACCGCGGCCTCGCGCCAGCGGAGACCCTCGAGGCGCTGATCCACTTCCACATCGACGTGCTCGTCACCAAGCCGGACCTGATCGTCGTGCAGGATCGCGATCTGCACAACCTGACACCCGAGGCCAACCACGAGGTGCGCTCGCTGCAGCGCCGATACGTCGAGCAGTGGGTCGACGTGCTGCTCGCGCTGATGACCGAACGCGGCGCGACCCTCGCGCGACCGGAAGCCCGCGTCCGTGTGCACGCGATGTTCGGCCTGCTCAACTCCTCGCCGCGACTGCCTTCACTCGACAGCTCCCGCCTCCGCACCGTCCTGACCGCCATGGCCACCGCCGCGCTGGAGTGCGCGGGGGAGTGAGCGGGGCCTTCGGCGGCGTCGGGCCGTGCAGAAACTAGGGGAAGGGTTGTTTTCTCGGGTTGTGTGCGTTTCCGCGGGTTGTTTCGCGGGGAACGGTCAGAACCACGGGGAAGAGTTCGGCCGGCCTGGTGCGGGGTGGTCGGAGCGCTACGCAGAAAGTGGGGGAAGAACCCTTCCCCCACTTTCCGCGCACCCAGTCTGGACGGCCGTCAGATCCCGAGCTCGGCGCGGCGGCGTGCGACCTCGGCGCGATACCGTGCGACGTTGTCCATCTTGATCTGCTCGTAGCCGCGGACCATGTCGGGCAGGGCCGCCAACTCGGCCAGCGCCGACAGACGTCCAGGATCGTGAGCGCCCGGATCGGTAGACCCTGAGCCGACGGCGCCGAGGATCGCGTCGACGAGTTCCCGATACTCGACGATGAGCTCGCGCTCGGTGCGTCGAATCTCGGTGTAGCCGAACGGATCGAGGCGCGTGCCGCGCAACTTCTTCATCTTCGCGAGGCCGGCGAGCATCGGGGCTGTCCGCGCACCGAACGACATCTTCTCCTTGCGGCCAAGTGCGCGCAGCAGCGGGGGATGCAGTCGCACAGCGACTTTGGCGTCGTCGCCGTACTCGCCGGTGATCTGCGCGGCGAAGGTCGGATCGGCGGTGAGGCGCGCAACCTCGTACTCGTCCTTGTACGCCATGAGCTTGTACAGGTTGCGTGCCACCGCGTCGACGAGTTCGGGGCTGTCCGATTCGCGCGACACACGGTCGACGACGTCCAGATACTCAGCGGCATAACGCTCGTCGGCGTAGGCGACCAGTTCGTCGACGCGGATGCCGACGCTGTGCGCGAGGTCGTCGTCGAGGTGTAGTCGTGCGACCCGCTCACGAGCGTACGAACTCGGCTCCACCGCAACCGATTCGACGCCGGTCAGCTCTCGCGACACGGCATCCGGATCCGCGATCACCTGACGACCACGCCGGAACGCCTGCAGGTTTGCCGACACCGCAACGCCGTTGAGTTCGACGGCGCGCTCGATCGACTCGGCCGAGATCGGTAGTGCTCCGGTCTGATATGCCGCGCCGACCATCAGCATGTTGGCGAACTGCTCGTCGTCGAACAACTCTGTCGCGAGCGCGCCCGCGTCGAGGTATGCGGCTCGTGCGACCCGCGCGTCGATCGAGTCATGGACGGCGGTGTCGGCGGGGAAGCCGACCGAGGTGTCGATGACCATGGCGCCGGTGGGAATCCGGGTCGTCGACACCACCGCGACGGTCCGATCCGGCGCGGTGACCTTCAGGTTCACCGGGTCGGTGCCGACGAGGGAGTCGCACGCGAGGTACAGGTCGCACGTGTCGGCCGCGGCCTTGGCGGCCTGCTCGAGGGGGCGGGGGAGGTGGTCTCGACAAGCTCGACCAGCGGTATCGGCTCGACCAGCGGGATCGGCTCGACCAGCGGTGGGGTGGTCTCGACAAGCTCGACCATCGGTCGAATCAGCTCGACCATCGTTCGGGGTTCGACCAGCGGGACCAGCGGCGTCGGCGGAGTGCAGCGCAGAGACCTTGATGTCGCTGACCACGGCGCCGCCCTTTTGGGCGAGGCCGGTCATGTCGACCGTGCGGGCAGCGTGACCGTCCAAAAACGCTGCGGTGGCGAGGATCTGGGAGACGGTGACGACGCCGGTCCCGCCGATGCCCGTGATGCGCATCGTGAAGTCGGTGTCGGCGGTGACGGGTCGAGTGGTCGGGGGAGTGGGGACGGCGGCGGCGTCGATCTCGGTTGCACGCCGCGTCGCGGGTGTGTGGCCCGGCGTGACGGTGACGAACGACGGACAATCGCCCTTCAGGCACGAGAAGTCGAGGTTGCACGAGCTCTGGTCGATGCGTGTCTTGCGGCCGAACTCGGTCGAGACCGGGTGCACCGAAAGGCAATTGGACTTCTCGCCGCAGTCGCCGCAGCCCTCGCAGATGCGTTCGTTGATCACGACGCGCTGTGTGGGAGTTGGCATCTGGCCGCGCTTGCGCTTGCGGCGCTTCTCCGCGGCACAGTGCTGATCGTGGATGAGGACGGTGACGCCGGGGATCTCGGCGAGTTCGCGCTGGACGTCGGCGAGGTCGCCGCGATCACGCACCACGACGCCGTCGGCGAGGTCGGCGGAACGTGTGCGCGACGGGTCGTCGGAGGTGACGACGATGCGCGAGACCCCTTCCGCGGCAAGCAGACGCGTCAACTGAGCGAGACTGAACTCGCCGACGGGGTCCTGTCCGCCGGTCATCGCGACGGTGCCGTTGTAGAGCAGCTTGTAGGTGATGTTCTCGCCCGAGGCGACCGCAGCGCGGAGGGCGAGAGATCCCGAATGCGTGAACGTGCCGTCGCCGATGTTCTGCACGAAGTGGTCCGCGGGTACGAACGGTGCCATACCGAGCCACTGCGCGCCCTCGCCGCCCATCTGGGTGACCCCGGCGATGTCGCCGACCTGATCCGGATCCATCAGCAACACCATTGCGTGACAGCCGATTCCGCCGCCAACGAGCGTGCCGGGGCTCACCTTGGTCGAGCTGTTGTGCGGACATCCCGAACAGAAATACGGCGTGCGCACCGCGAGGGGAAGGTCGATCCGGGTACTCGACCGGCGCGCGTTGTGCTCGTCGAGCCATGCCTGCGCGGCGTCGAGGTGATGGTGTCTTGCCAGGCGTGTTGCCAGGCCGAGAGTGACTGCGTCGACGTCGAGTTCGCCGAAACGCGAGAACAACGTCGAACCGTCTTCGTGGACCTTTCCGACGATGCGCGGGGCGCGCGGATGGCGATACAGCATGTCGCGCATCATGGTTTCGATGAAGTCGCGCTTCTCCTCGACGACGATCACCTCGTCGAGTCGACCGGCGGCGGTGTCGGTGATGAAGCGTTCGAGGATCTCGCGGTCCAGCGGGTAGACCATGCCGAGTTTGAGGATGCGAATACCGGCCCGTTGCAGATCGGCGTCGTCGAGCCCCATGAGCCGCAACGCATTCCGCAGATCGAGGTAGGTCTTTCCCGCGGCGACCAGCCCGATCCTGTCGTCGCCACTGCGTACCGCGATTCGGTTGATGCCGTTGTGTCGTGCATATGCCAGCGCGCGGGGGATGCGCGTCGTCAACTGATTCTGTTCGAGCTCCATGAGATTGGCGCCGAGCAGTTTGCCGCTGGGTACGTGCGGGCTGCGCCCCAGATCGCCGTAGACGGGCACGACGCGATCGGGATGCACCACCGCGGTCGACGATCCGTCTGCCACGTGTGCGGAGATCTTGAGCGAGGTCCACAGGCCGCTGACCCGGCTCATCACCGCGGCATGGACGCCGAGGTCGAGGATGTCCTGGGAATCGGCCGGGTAGAGCGTCGGAATGTAGAGGTCGGCGAGCGCCATCTCCGACGTGCAGGGGACGGTCGAACTCTTGGCTGCGGGATCGTCGCCGACGAGCGCCACGGCACCGCCGTCGGGATGCGTGCCGATCAGGTTGGCGTGCCGTATGGCGTCGGATGCGCGGTCGAGACCGGGTGCCTTGCCGTACCAGTAGCCGACGACGCCGTTGCGCTGCTGCCCGTCGTCGTCAGCCGCGAGCGGGCCGAGTGTCGGGGCGAGTTGCGATCCCATGACCGACGTCGCGGCGAGTTCTTCATTGAGACCTGGGCGGTGTACGACGTCGAAGGGTGCGAGGAGCGACTGACGTCGCATGAGTTCGAGGTCGAAGCCTGCGAGCGGCGAGCCCTCGTAGCCGGAGATGAACGACGCCGTGCGCAGATTCTGTCTCCGATCGACGCGGGCGCGATCGGCGATCATCCGGACGAGCGCTGTGATGCCGCCGAGGAAGATCGGACCTTCTTCGCGGGTGTATCGGTCGTCGAGTGTGAAATCGGCGGGGCGTGTCGTCGCACGCGCTCCTGCCTGCGTCGATGCTGAATTCTTCGCGGTTGCGTCGCGCCGGAATCGGTCGGCTCGATCATCTGCGAGGGTCACGGGTTCACCTGGCCTTCGTGGTGTGTCGGCGTCGGCACGGGGTACGGCCGACGACGTGTGGGCTGGGTCCGGGGGTGGTGGACCTCATCACCCACACTACGAAATTGCGTGACGCCCGTCACGTCAGGGACAACAATGACAAGTAGATGACAGCCGCGCCGCGATCCGCTAGAGTCGCTTTCAGTTAATTGCAGCTAACTGAAAGCGCGTGGCTGCACGCATTCCAGCCAAGCGAAAGGTCTGCCTGTGACGAGGGTGGTCTCGACAAGCTCGACCAGCGATGACGGCTCGACCAGGGTGGTCTCGACAAGCTCGACCAGCGATGACGGCTTGACCGGCGGTAAGGGCTCGACCATCGGGAAGGGCTCTACCGGCGGGAAGGGCTCGACCAGCGGTCGGGCGGTGCACGAGTCCAACGTCGCGACGCTGAGGGAGCGCCTTGCGCGGGTCGCGGTCGGCGGCGGCGAGCGGGCTCGGGAACGGCACATCTCGCGCGGCAAGCTGCTCCCTCGCGATCGCGTCGACGGCTTGCTCGACGTCGGGTCGCCGTTCCTCGAGGTCGGATCGCTTGCGGCGTTCGGGATGTACGACGACAAGGCGCCGTCGGCCGGTGTGATCGCCGGTGTCGGACGGGTGGCCGGGCGCGAGTGCATGATCGTCGCCAACGACGCCACGGTGTCGGGTGGCACCTACTACCCGATGACGGTCAAGAAGCATCTGCGCGCGCAGGAGATCGCCGCCGCCAACCGGCTGCCCTGCATCTACCTCGTCGATTCCGGTGGCGCGATGCTCCTCGCGCAGGACGAGGTCTTCCCCGACCGCGAACACTTCGGACGCATCTTCTACAACCAGGCGACGATGAGCGCGGCAGGTATCCCGCAGATCGCGGCGGTGCTGGGATCGTCGACGGCAGGCGGCGCCTATGTGCCGGCGATGAGCGACGAGACCGTCATCGTCCGCAATCAGGGCACCATCTTCCTCGCGGGACCCCCGCTGGTGAAGGCGGCGACCGGCGAGGACGTCAGTGCGGAGGACCTCGGCGGCGGTGCCATGCACTCGTCGGTCTCCGGGGTCACCGACCACCTCGTCGACAACGACCAGCAGGCGCTCGCCAAGGTGCGCGAAATCGTCGCGACCCTCGGACCGCGCGAACAACCGCAGTGGGACACGATCGCCCCGCGTGAACCCGCGCGCAGCCAGATCGACATCTACGACGTCGTGCCCACCGATCCGCGTACCCCGTACGACGTTCGACAGGTCATCGAGATCATCAGCGACGCAGGAGAATTCACCGAGTTCAAGGCTAACTACGGCACCACGCTGGTCACGGCGTTCGCGCACGTGCACGGCCATCCCGTCGGCTTCATCGCCAACAATGGTGTGCTGTTCAGCGAATCAGCGCTCAAGGGAGCGCACTTCATCGAACTGTGCGACCAGCGTCGAATTCCATTGGTGTTCTTGCAGAACATCACCGGATTCATGGTCGGGCGTGCCTACGAGGAAGGCGGTATCGCCAAGAACGGCGCCAAGATGGTCAATGCCGTTGCGTGCGCGCGTGTTCCGAAGTTCACCGTGATGATCGGCGGCTCGTTCGGCGCGGGCAATTATTCGATGTGCGGCCGCGCGTACTCGCCGCGGTTCCTGTGGTCGTGGCCCAACGCGCGCATCTCCGTGATGGGTGGACCACAGGCCGCCGACACTCTTGCGACGGTGCGCCGCAACCAGATCGAACGATCCGGCAAGGAGTGGTGTGCCGACGACGAGGAGGCGTTCAAGACGCCGATTCGAGAGCAGTTCGACGAACAGTCCGATGCGTATTACTCGACGGCGCGCCTCTGGGACGACGGCATCGTCGATCCGGCACACACCCGCACGTTGCTCGGGCTCGCGCTCGAAACCGCCCGTTACGCACCGCTGGCCGATCAGCGCTACGGCGTCTTCCGGATGTGACCGACCGATGCGACACGAGATGGATGAGAACGTCATGACGACACCGACAGCCCGCCCGATCCGCAGCGTGCTCGTGGCCAACCGAGGCGAGATCGCGTGCCGCGTCATTGAGACATTGCGCCGCATGGGGATTCGGAGCATCGCCGTCTACTCCGACGCCGATGCCGACGCTCTGCATGTGCGGATGGCCGACGTGGCGGTACGACTGGGACCCGCGTCGGCCGCACGCAGCTACCTCGACATCGACGCGGTGGTGCGCGCCGCGCAGCAGACCGGCGCCGACGCGGTGCACCCCGGCTACGGATTCCTCTCGGAGAACCAGAAATTCGCGGTCGCGCTCGACGCCGCGGGGATTGCCTTCATCGGACCTCCGGCGGACGCGATCGCGACGATGGGCGACAAGATCACCGCGCGGGCCGCCGTCGTCGAACGTGACGTCCCGGTGGTGCCCGGTCTGTCGCGGCCTGGGCTGACCGACGAGGATCTGATCGCGGCTGCGCCCGAGATCGGATTCCCGGTGCTGATCAAGCCGAGCGCCGGTGGCGGCGGCAAGGGTATGCATCGCGTCGAGAACGCCGACGAACTCCCGGCAGCGCTCCAGCGTGCACGACGAGAGGCCGGATCGGCATTCGGCGACGACTCGCTGTTCCTCGAGCACTTCGTCGACACCCCCCGCCATATCGAGGTGCAGGTCCTAGCCGACCAGTACGGCAACGTGATTCATCTCGGCGAGCGCGAGTGCTCGCTGCAACGTCGACACCAGAAGGTCATCGAGGAGGCGCCCTCGGCGCTCCTCGACGAGGCGACGCGCGCACGTATCGGTGAGGCCGCCTGCGACGCTGCACGCAGTGTCGGCTACACCGGTGCGGGCACCGTCGAATTCATCGTCTCCGCCAAGCGACCCGACCAGTTCTTCTTCATGGAGATGAACACCCGGCTGCAGGTCGAGCATCCCGTCACCGAACTGGTCACCGGAGTCGACCTCGTCGAGCAGCAGATCCGGGTTGCGCGCGGTGAGAAGCTCGCGCTCACCCAGTCCGACATCGTCTTGTCGGGCCACGCGATCGAGGCGCGGGTATACGCAGAAGATCCGGCACGAGGATTCCTGCCGACCGGCGGCACGATAGTCGCGCTCGAACAGCCGGGTGGACACGGAGAGAATGCCGAATACAGCGGCATCCGTGTCGATTCCGCGATGTTCGAGGGCATGGTCGTCGGGAGTGACTACGACCCGATGCTCGCCAAGGTCATCGCGTACGGCAGCGACCGCGACGAGGCGATCGAACGCCTCGACCAGGCTCTCGCGCACACCAGAGTGCTCGGTGTGGTGACCAACATCGACTTCTGTCGCTTCGTGTTGGCGCAGGACCGCGTACGCGACGCCGAACTCGACACCGAACTGCTCGACAGGCTCGTCGTCGACTACGCTGCGCCGCAACCGGTTCCGGAAGCATTGGTGCTCCTGGGTGCTGCCCGCACCGGGTTTCGGCAGCCCGGCGACGTCTGGAATACCGAAGTCGGTTGGCGCATCGGCGTACCCGCACCGGTGGTGACCCGCATCGTCGACGGCGACAACAGGCACTGGACGGTCTCGTTTTATGTCGACGCCGCCACCGACGATATTCTGCGTGGACATGCGACGGTCTCCGGCGACGACGTCGACTCCTGGGAAGCCGACGTCGAGTACCGTCGAATCGACCAGGGCGGCAACGGAGATCACGTCGACCGCTTGATCGTCGACGGCGTCAGTCAGTCGTGGTCTCACTCCGAGATCGACGGATCGTGGTGGGTCGCGGGTCCCACGGGATCGTGGACCCTCGAACTCGCGCGACCGATCCTCGACGAGGCCGCAGACGAGAAGGCCGGAGAGATCACCTCGCCCATGCCCGGGACCATCGTTGCCGTGTCGGTCGATGACGGCGACGCCGTCGAGGCAGGCGCACCCGTGATCGTCGTCGAGGCGATGAAGATGGAGCACACGCTGACGGCGCCGACTGCAGGCGTCGTTGCGCTCGCGGCACAGGTCGGCGACAAGGTCGCGGCCGGTCAGACACTTGCACACGTAACCGACGAGAATTCGATGGAGCAGGCCAACTGATGGAATTGACACAGGACTACACCGACCTGATCGACACCGTGCGCGACTTCGCGCAGTCGGTGGTGGCGCCGGTCGCTGCGAAACACGATGCGGAACACAGCTTTCCGTACGAGGTTGTCTCGCAGATGGGAAAGATGGGCCTCTTCGGGCTTCCGTTCTCCGAAGAGTACGGCGGCATGGGTGGCGACTACTTCGCACTGTCGCTCGCGCTCGAGGAACTCGGCAAGGTCGACCAGTCGGTCGCGATCACGCTCGAGGCGGGTGTGTCGCTTGGAGCGATGCCCATCTACAAGTTCGGCACCGAGGAGCAGAAGCAGCGCTACCTGCCCGACCTGACATCTGGTGTCGCACTGGCCGGATTCGGCCTCACCGAGCCGGGAGCCGGCTCCGATGCCGGGGCAACCGCCACAACTGCGCGCGACGACGGCGACAGCTGGATCATCAACGGCGCCAAGCAGTTCATCACCAACTCGGGAACCGACATCACGTCGCTGGTGACGGTGACCGCGGTGACCGGTGTCAAAGACAATGGGCGCAAGGAGATCTCGACCATCATCGTGCCGTCGGACACGGTCGGGTTCACCGCGGAGCCGGCGTACAACAAGGTCGGCTGGAATGCGTCGGACACCCATCCGCTGACCTTCACCGACGCGCGGGTGCCGACCGAGAATCTGCTGGGGGAGCGTGGCCGCGGCTACGCGAACTTCCTGTCCATCCTCGACGAGGGACGTATCGCCATCGCGGCACTCGCGACGGGCGTGGCGCAGGGGTGCGTCGACGAGAGCGTGAAGTACGCCAAGGAGCGGCAGTCCTTCGGTCAGCCCATCGGCAACTATCAATCGGTGTCGTTCTCAATCGCCCGCATGGAGGCGCGAGCACACGTCGCCCGCACCGCATACTACGACGCCGCGGCGAAGATGTTGGCGGGCAAGCCCTTCAAGAAGGAGGCGTCGATCGCCAAGATGATCGCCAGCGAAGCCGCGATGGACAACGCGCGGATGGCCACACAGATCCACGGCGGCTACGGGTTCATGAACGAGTACCCGGTGGCACGCCACTACCGGGACTCGAAGATCCTCGAGATCGGGGAGGGCACCACCGAGGTGCAACTCATGCTCATCGCGCGAGAGCTGGGGTTCTCATGAGTGATGGAGCCCAATCGCCCACATCGACTGCTCGGAGGGTGATACAACGCGGGTTGTGGTTCGAGGAGTTCGTCGAGGGCACGGTGTACGAGCACCGGCCGGGACGCACCGTGACCGAGGCCGACAACGTGCTGTTCACCACGCTCACCATGAACACCCAGGCACTGCATCTCGACGCTGCGTGGTCGGCGCAGCAACCCGGCTTCGGCGGTCAGCGACTCATCAATTCGATGTTCACGCTGTCGACCATCGTCGGATTGTCGGTGTCGCAACTGACCCAGGGGACGCTCGTCGCAAACCTCGGTTTCAGCGAGGTCTCCTTTCCCGCACCGTTGTTCGCGGGCGACACGCTGTACGCGGAGACGGAGTGCACCGGCATCCGCGAGTCCCGGTCGCGGCCCGGCGAAGGGGTTGTCAATCTGCTCCACGTCGGTCGCAATCAGGACGGGGTGGTTGTCGCCCGAGCCGCGAGGGCCACACTGGTACGGAAGCGACCCGACGACTGACACCGCCGGAGACAACTCCGGCGACGTCTGAACGAACAGGAGTGAGAATCGTGACCACCGGCCCGATCGTGCCGCCCAATCAGTTCGGTATTTCCAGCCAGATCGGCAATGAACCGCAGATGTTGGTCAACGCCTGGCTGCCCTCGGGGCCGGCGATGCTGTTCTGTCCGGCGGACCGTCCCGATCGCTACCAGAAGGCGCTCGAGCGAGCCGACGTCGTCATCCTCGACCTCGAGGACGCCGTCGCACCGGAGAATCGCGTGGCAGCGCGGGAAGCGTTGATCGCCAACCCGATCGACCCCGACCGAACCGTCGTGCGTATCAACCCGGCAGGTACCGGCGACTATCGGCGTGATCTCGCAGCCCTGAGTGACACCAACTATCGGGTGGTCATGCAGGCGAAGGCCGAAACCGCGACGTCGATCATCGAGACGGCGTTTCAGACGATCGCACTCATCGAGACACCACTCGGGGTCGTCAACGTCAACGAGATCGCTCAAGCCGTCAACTGCATCGGATTGATGTGGGGTGCAGAGGATCTCGTTGCCGGTCTCGGCGGCAAGTCGAGCAGATTCGGTCAGGGCGAGCGAGGAGCGGGTACCTATCGTGACGTTGCCCGCTACGCACGCGCGATGGTGCGGATCTCCTCGGCAGCCGCCGGGATCTTTGCCGTCGACTCGGTGCACATCGACATCCCCGACACCGACGGCCTTGTTGCGGAGGTCCGCGACGCCGTCGCACTCGGATACGCCGCGACAGCATGTATCCACCCCTCGCAGGTGGAGATCATCCGCGCTGGCTACAGCCCGGATGCCGACGAGATCGACTGGGCCAAGCAGGTTCTCGAGAAGTCGGAGGAGTATCACGGTGGCGTCTTCAGCCTCGACGGGCAGATGATCGACGGCCCCGTGCTTCGTCAGGCCGAGGCTGTGCTGGCGCGTGCCGCCGCAGCCGAGAACCTCGACACCTAAATGACCGCATGATCAGGATATGAGTCCACGAGAAGAGAGTGATCCGAATGGCCGAGCCGACGGTCGAATTGGCCTATGCCCGTGGTGAAGACAACCCGCCGCTGCTGACGGAGACGATCGGGCAAACGCTCGCGCGAACAACCGAGGCGTACGGGGAGAACCTCGCACTGGTCGACGCGCCGAGCGGGCGCACCTGGACGTACCGAGAGTTCCGCACCGAGGTCCTCGCGCTCGCCGCCGGACTGCTGCGGCACGGCGTTCAGACAGGCGATCGGGTCGGGCTGTGGGCGCCCAACCGACCCGAATGGGTGATGGTGCAATACGCGACCGCCGAGATCGGTGCCATTCTCGTCAATCTCAATCCCGCCTATCGCCAGAACGAACTCGACTACGCGCTCACGCAGTCGGGTACGAGCGTCGTGCTCGCCGCCGACCGCTACAAGGACTCCGACTACCGGGGAATGCTCGACGCCGCTCGGCCTTCGACGCCGGAACTGCGTGAGGTCATCCTGTTCGAGACGCCCGAGTGGGATGAACTGCTCACCCGGCCGTCGGACGACGAGTTGGCTGCGGTGGCGCAACGCGCGTCGACGCTGCGGCCGGACGACTCGATCAATATCCAATACACCTCGGGTACAACGGGTTTCCCGAAGGGGGCGACACTCACACACGCCAATATCAGCAACAACGGTTATCTCGTCGGCGAACTCCTCGCCTATACCGACGCCGACCGCATCTGCATCCCGGTGCCGTTCTACCACTGCTTCGGCATGGTGATGGGAAACCTGGCCGCGACGAGTCATGGTGCGGCCATGGTCATTCCGTCGCCGACATTCGATCCCGAAGCCGCGCTCCGCGCCGTCGCGGACTATCGCTGCACGAGCCTCTACGGTGTGCCGACGATGTTCATCGCCGAGCTGGCGCTCCTCGATCACGTCGAGCCCGGCCAGATCGATCTGTCGAGTCTGCGGACCGGGATCATGGCGGGTTCGCCGTGCCCCGAACACGTGATGCGGCAGGTCGTTGATCGCATGCACATGGGCGAGGTCTCGATCTGTTACGGGATGACCGAAACATCGCCGGTGTCGTGTCAGACGAGAGTCGACGATCCGCTGGAACTGCGGGTCGGCACAGTCGGGCGCGTCGGCCCGCATCTGGAGATCAAGGTGATCGACCCGATCACGGGAGAGACACTGCCGCGCGGCGAGACCGGCGAATTCTGTACCCGCGGCTACAGCGTGATGAGTGGGTACTGGAACGAACCCGAGAAGACCGATGAGGCGCTCGACGCCGACGGCTGGATGCACACCGGCGATCTGGCCGTCATGGATCCGAACTCGTACGTACGGATCACGGGGCGCATCAAGGACATGGTGATCCGCGGGGGAGAGAACATCTATCCGCGTGAGATCGAGGAGTTCCTCTACACCCACCCAGATATCCTCGACGCACAGGTGATCGGAGTGCCCGACGAGCGCTACGGCGAAGAGCTGATGGCGTGGATTCAGTTGCGCGACGGCGTCGCCGACCTCACGGCCGACGACGTGCGCGAGTTCGCGACGGGCAAGATCGCGCGCCACAAGATCCCGAGATACGTCCACGTGGTCAAGGAATTCCCGATGACCGTCACCGGCAAGGTGCGCAAGGTGGCGATGCGCGCTGAGTCCGTCGACCTTCTCGGGTTGGCGTAATGGCGTCGTCGACCGTCCCCAGATCTTCGGAGCGAGGCGAAATAACTACGCGCATCGACGACTTCGCGCGACAGGTCGCCGAGCGCTACGGCGTCGACACGTCGTCGTACGAGACGCTGTGGTCGTGGTCGGTGGACAGTCCGGCGCAGTTCTGGCGTGCGGTGTGGGACTTCTACGATCTCGACGCCATTGCCGGTCCGCTCGCCGAGGGAGACGACGCCGTCCTCGCGTCGACGGAAATGCCGGGCGCGCAATGGTTTTCCGACGTCACCCTGAACTACGTGGATCAGGTCTTCCGGCATGCCGACGATCCCGACGCCGCTGCGCGGACCGCGATCGTCGGAGTCGACGAGAGCGGTACCCTTGTGTCGCTGACCTGGGCACAATTGCGTGAACAGTCGTTGTCGTTCGCGCGCACGCTTCGCCGGCTCGGGGTCGGTGTCGGCGATGTGGTCGCTGCTTACCTGCCCGACATTCCCGAGGCGTTGGTGGCGTTCCTCGGAACCGCGGCGGTCGGCGCGATCTGGTCGGGTTGCGGGCAGGACTACGCACCCTCAGGTGCCGCGGGCCGCCTCGCCCAACTCGAGCCCAAGGTGCTGGTCACCGCCGACGGCTACCGATACAACGGCAAAGACATGGACAAGGCGGCCGACAGCGCGGAACTGGCAGGCCTTCTCGAAGGGCTGGGCTCCCACATCGTCGTCGGCGATCCGTCGCGCCAGCCCGCACGCGGAATCGAAGTTCTGAGCTACGAGAGCGCCATTGCGTCGAATTCGCAGGCGCAGTCCGACGTTCGCGACGCCGACATCCCGGTGCGGGTCGGGTTCGATCATCCGCTGTGGGTGCTGTTCAGCTCGGGAACAACGGGGCGCCCCAAGGGAATTGTGCACGGGCACGGCGGCGTCGTCGTCGAACATCTGAAAGCCGCTGGGCTGCATGCCGATCTGTCGCGTGACGACGTCTTCTTCTGGCACACCGCACTGAGTTGGATGATGTGGAACTTTCAGGCAGCGGGATTGCTGGTCGGTGCCGAGATCGTCTGTTACAGCGGCTCACCGCTCTACCCCGACGCCGATCGGCTCTGGGCACTCGTCGCCGACGAACGCGTCACCTACTTCGGCACCAGTCCCGGACAGTTGCAGGCAAGCCGCAAGGCAGGTCTGCGACCTGGCCGCGACCACGACCTGGCGGCGCTGCGGGGAATCGGGAGTACCGGTTCGGCGTTGTCGGCAGACCTGTTCGACTGGATCGACGAAAACGTGCGCCCCGGAATCCCGGTGTCGTCGATCAGTGGCGGTACCGACGTGGTGACCGCGTTCGCGGGCGGATCGTCGGGGCAGCCGGTGGTGCCCGGTGAATTGTCGGTGCGGTACCTCGGTGTGGCGCTTGCCAGTTGGGCTCCGGACACCACGCCGCTGATCGGTGAGGTCGGCGAGATGGTCGTCACCGCACCGATGCCCTCGATGCCGGTGAGCTTTTGGAACGACCCGGACGGTGCTCGCTATCGGGCGGCATACTTTGCGCACGAGTGGTCGGGCACCGAGACCGACTCGGAACCCGTATGGCGACACGGCGATTGGGTCACGGTCACCGATCGGGGTTCACTCATCATCCACGGCCGCAGCGACGCGACGCTCAACAAGCAGGGCGTGCGGATGGGCTCGGCCGACATCTATGAGGTCGTCGAAAGCCTCCCCGAGATCGCAGAGGCATTCGTGCTCGGCGTCGACGGTCCCGACGGCAAGTACTGGATGCCGCTGTTTGTGACCCTGGTGCCCGGCGCCACGCTCGACGATGATCTGCGCTCGACGATCGCGTCGTCGATCCGCACACGACTGTCGCCACGACATGTGCCGGACGAGGTGATCGAGGCGCCCGGCATCCCGCACACCCGCACGGGCAAGAAGCTCGAGGTGCCGGTGACGGCGATCCTCGCTGGCCGCAGCGGCGTCGACGTCGACCCTCGATCGATAGACGATCCGGGCCTCATCGACTGGTACTCGGAGCGCGGTCGCGAACATCAGTGGTGAGGGATGCGTCTCACACCGATGTACTAGCGTGGTCGGGGAACTGCCGTGCCATGTGTGCATGTGGGTGCGGCTCGCACGCTTCGACCAGGAGATATGACGTATGAGCTATCAGCCGGGAAGCTCCGGTTACGGCGCTTCCGACTCGGGCCAGGGTTATGGACAACAGGCCGGATATCCGCAGGCCGGGAGCGGGCAGCGCAGCTCTGACCAGCAGGGATCGTCGCAGCAGGGATCGTCCCAACAAGGATCGTCACAGCAGGGCTACGGACAGCAGGCGCCCGGTCAGTACGGCTACGGACAGCCTTCCGGCTATGGCCAGCAGGGTGCCGGGGGCTACGGACAAGCTCAGGGCTACGGGCAGCAGGGATATGGGCAACAGTCCGGATATCCCCAGTCCGGGTACTCGCAGCCGGGATACGGTCAGTCCGATTACAACCAATACGGGCAGGGGCAATACGGCTACGGTGCCGCGCCGAAGCCTGCGAGCCAGGGGCTTCCGGCGAACATTTCGTTCATCCTCGCCATCGCTCTGTGCGCGCTCGCGGCGCTGAACCTGTTCATCGGCTTCTGGAGCTATGGCTCCGGGCTGTCGTCCGGCATCATCGTGATCGCTCTGTCGCTGCTCGCGGCTTTGTTCCCGAACAAAGTCGCTGTCAACGCGCTCGTTCCGGTCTTGGCGGCTTGGACCAGCGCCGACGCGGTGACTCGGATCTACTCGATCATTCGCTCCGCAGTGTCGGACGCTCAGAACTACGCGAACTACGGCGGCTACGTGCCCGCCTCCACCTCGTGGCAGGACTACGTGCAGTTGGTCCTGGCGTTGCTGATCGCGGGACTCGCGATCCTCTGGCTGCTCGTCGTGCTCGATGCGGTCAAGGTGGCACCAGCGCCGGGCGCTGCCGCAACGACAGGTTCGGTGCCCACCGGCGCGACCGTGACGGCCGTCGAGCAGACGACCATCGTGGCCGAGTCGACGCCCGCTACGCAGGCATACGGTCAGGCGACAACGACCGGCTACGGCGATGCACAGGCATCGGGCAAGGCGCAGGCGCCTGTCGCTTCGAGTCCCGCTGGCTCTCATTCCCCAGCGTCAGGTTCCTCTGCCGGTAGCTACGGACAGTCGGCGTACACCTACGGCCAGTCGCCCTCTCATCAGGCGGGCAGCTCAACTGCGTACGGCGCGGGCGCAGCGTCGGCACCGGAGTCGTCGCCCCAGGAGTCGTCGCCCCACTCATCGTCGTACTCGCCCTACTCGGCTTCGTCGTATTCGCAGTCGCAGCCGTCGGCGAGTCCGTCCGCTCAGCCCGGATACCCGGGCGGCACCGGAGCGTCAGAGTCGACAGGGCCGGGTTCGAAGGGCTCGAAGGGAGGTGCGGGGTCCTCGCCGACCGCCGCGCCGTCGGCCGAGAGCGGATACGGGGAGCGCGGGGAGCGCACCACGGCGTTCCACCGGCCCGAAGATCAGTCGGGCAGGGGCGGTTCGTAGTCGAGCTGACGACGCGGCCGACACCCCTGGGTTGTGAATCCCCCGGGGGAGCCATCCAGATAATTCGATACGCGCAGGGCCCCGCCACGTTGCGGGGCCCTGCGCGTATGCCGTGAGCGTCGTCTCTCGGCGCGTCTCCGACTCAACTGCAGTCACTCGTGTCACGCTCGTAACGATGTCGTCGATCAGGTCTGTGCCCAGAGAGAATCTTTCCGCGCGTCTGCGTCAGGTGCGGCGGGCGACCCGTGCCCAGCGTCTCGGCACCGAGGGCAGCGCGCGCGAGTTGATCCTCGTCGCATTCGGGGTTCCGGTCATCACGCTGATGGTCCTCGTGGTCTGTGTGCTGGCAGTGCTCCTCATGTCCGGCGGAGATATGTCGGGCATCGCGAACGTGATCTCGGCGTGCTGGCTCGCGATCCACCAGGTGCCGCTGACGATGAACGGCGTCACGCTCGGCGTACTTCCCATGCTTCCGACCCTCCTCGTCGCAGCGGGAACCGCCGGATTCGCATCGTCGGCGAGCCGCGTTGGACGGTCTCCGTCTGAGCTCGCGGCGATCGCGGCCGCTGCGATCGGCGGACCACTCGTGATCACCGCGATGGCATTGGCTGTCCTCATGGACGGATCGTCGGATATGCCCGTTGCTGCGCCAAATGCCTTGTTGGCCTTCGGCTGCACGATCGCACTGCACGGGCTGGCGACAGCCGCAGGTGTGGTCTGGAGACGACGTCGCGACCTCGCAGCACTGACCTCGGTGACCCCCGCCGACCGTCGAGGGTTTCGCTTCGGTCTCCTTGCCGCGGTTGCGCTCCTCGCGGCCGGGTCGGTGCTCGTTCTGGTGCGACTCTTACTGAGCTTCTCCGACGTCGGGCAGCTCCTCGGCGGCGGCTACCGCTTCGACGGTTACCTGGGGCTGACAGTGCTGTCGATCCTTTACCTTCCCAACGTGATCGTGGGCGCGACGGCAGTTCTCGTGGGCGCCGACGTCCACGTCGGGGCGATGTCGGTGGACCTCTTGTCCGTACGCAGCGGCCCGCTGCCGCCCGTGCCACTGCTCGCGGCGCTCCCCGATGCCGATTACGGCACGCTCGGCGTCGTCGGATTCGTTGTGCCCGCTGCCGTCGCCGGCTACGTCGGTTGGCGATGCCGATCGCTCGACCCGATCGCGCACGTCCGCGCTGTCGGCGTGGCCGGAGCGGTCGCGGCGTCGATCATCGTGCTGCTTGCCTGGCCCGCGGGCGGCCAACTCGGCGAGATCGGCGCGACGGGCATCAATGTCGCGGCTGCGGGAGTGTTCACGCTCGGTTGGGTTGTCGTCGTCGGCCTGATCGTCGCGCTCATTTACGGCTGCCTGCCATCGACTCGGCGCGCCAGGCTGCAGATCGAGTCCGGCGGTGAGGATTCCGACGATCTCGACACCTGGCTCGACGACTCCGGATACGACGACGACTACGTCGTCGACTCCCGGGACGAGGACGGCTCGTGGGACGAGGATGGCTCCTGGGATGAGAACGACGACGCCGACGGCGTCGTGGACTTGGACAGTGCTTCGGAGTACGAGGACAGCGGCGTCGACGTCAGCGACGACGCGAGTGACGAGCCCGATGGTGGCGCGGATGACAGCGTCACCGTGTTCGACGACGCCACAGTGTTCGACGACGCCACAGTGCTGGACGACGGCACCGGGTTTGACGATGACGGAAGCGGCGTCGACTCCGTCAGCACCGCGGACGCAGCGACTCGCTCACGGGGCGCGAACAGCGATCCACTAGGCTCGCAGATGTGAACAGAACCCCCGTAGACGCTGCCGGTAGCCCGGTACGCGTCCCGATCGTCGTGATGGCGTCGGGTACGGGAACACTGCTCGAGTCACTCATCGACCGTGCCGACGGCCCCGATGCCGCCTTCGAGGTGATGGCAGTAGTCGTCGACCGTGATTGCCGCGCAGCGTCGATCGCGCAACGCCACGAGATCCCCGTCATCGTGTGTCGTGTCTCCGACCACGCCGACCGCGCCCGCTGGGACGAAGCGCTGGCCGAGCAGGTGGCAGCAGTCGCGCCCGCGTGGGTGGTGACCGCAGGTTTCATGAAGATCCTGGGCCCGGCGTTCCTGTCGCGTTTCGGTGGCCGCATCGTCAACTCTCACCCGGCGTTGTTGCCGTCGTTTCCCGGCGCGCACGGCGTCGCCGACGCTCTCGAGCACGGCGTCAAGGTGACGGGCGCGACGATCCACCTCGTCGACGACGGTGTCGATACCGGCCCGATCCTCGCGCAGGCGCCGGTGATGATCTCACCGAGCGACACCGAGGAGACCCTGCACGAACGCATCAAGTCGGTCGAGCGATTCCTGCTCGCCGACGTTGTGGCGAAACTCGTCACCCGAGGAGTTGTCATCGACGGACGAAAGGCCCGGATTCCGTGAACGCAGCCACCCCCGCAGACACAGGTCGACGCCCCATCAAGCGCGCGTTGGTCAGTGTGTACGACAAGACCGACCTCGCCGATCTCGCGTCGTCGTTGCACGAGGCGGGCGTCGAACTGGTCTCGACCGGGTCGACTGCGAAAACCATTGCGGCAGCAGGTATTCCGGTGACCGAGGTGTCGGAGGTTACGGGATTCCCGGAATGCCTCGACGGACGAGTCAAGACGCTCCATCCCAAGGTGCACGCGGGCATCCTCGCCGATAGTCGCAAGGAGTCGCACGTCGCGCAGCTCGAGGAATTGGGTGTCGCACCTTTCGATCTCGTAGTGGTCAACCTGTACCCCTTCACCGAGACCGTCGCGTCGGGTGCCACGCCCGACGAGTGCATCGAGCAGATCGACATCGGCGGACCGTCGATGGTGCGCGGCGCGGCCAAGAACCATCCCACCGTTGCCGTCGTCGTCGACCCTATGGACTACGAGCAGGTCTCCGCTGCCGTTGCCGAGGGCGGATTCACGCTGACGCAGCGACGTGAGTTGGCCGCCAAGGCATTTCGGCACACCGCTGACTACGACGTCGCCGTCGCCTCCTGGATGTCGCAGGAGGTTGCGCCGGCAGCGGACGGATCGACGTTCCCCGAATGGTCCGGATTCACCTGGGAGCGTTCCGCTGTGCTGCGCTACGGCGAGAATCCCCACCAGGCCGCTGCGCTCTATCTCTCCACTGCGGCGCCCGAGGGCCTCGCGTCGGCAGAACAGTTGCACGGCAAGGAGATGAGCTACAACAACTACACCGACTCCGACGCCGCTTGGCGCAGCGCCCATGACTTCGACGCACCCGCCGTCGCAATCATCAAGCACGCCAACCCCTGTGGCATCGCCATCGGTGAGACGATCGGCGAGGCGCACCGCCTAGCCCACGCGTGCGACCCCGTCAGTGCATACGGCGGCGTGATCGCGGCCAACCGTGAGATCACCGTCGAGATGGCCGAGCAGGTCGCCGAGATCTTCACCGAGGTGATCATCGCCCCGGGCTTCGCCGACGGCGCGCTCTCGGTGTTGCAGCGCAAGAAGAACATCCGCATCCTGCGAGCCGTCCCGCCCGTGCGCGCAGGACTCGAGTTCCGTCCGGTGTCCGGTGGCCTGCTCATGCAGGATCGCGACATCCTCGACGCCGAGGGCGACAACCCGAAGAACTGGACACTCGTCGCAGGACCTCCCGCCGACCCCGACACCCTCGCCGACCTCGAATTCGCCTGGCGCGCATGCCGCTCGGTGAAGTCCAACGCCATCCTGCTCGCCAAGGACGGCGCCTCTGTCGGCGTCGGCATGGGGCAGGTCAACCGGGTCGACTCGGCGCACCTCGCCGTCACCCGCGCAGGCGAGCGGGCCAGTGGCAGCGTCGGAGCGTCGGACGCCTTCTTCCCGTTCCCCGACGGGCTGCAGGTGCTGATCAACGGTGGAGTATCGGCCGTCGTGCAGCCGGGCGGGTCGATCCGCGACAAAGAGGTCATCGAGGCCGCCGCCGAGGCCGGCATCACCCTGTACCTCACCGGTGCACGGCACTTCGCGCACTGACCTGATCTCGTCGACTGTGCGCTCCGTCGGGCCGAGTGGGCGCTCCGTCGGGCCGAGTGGGCGCTCCGTCGAGCCGACTGGGCGTCGCGTTCTGCCGACTGGGCGCTCCGTATTGCCGAGTGGGCGCTCTGTCGCGCCGAGTGGGCGTGACCGATGAGCGTGCTCGACCTCGTGCTGCTGTTCGTCGCGGGGTTCGGCGCCGGGCTGATCGGATACGTCACCGGCTTGGCGTCGGTGGTCAGCTATCCCGCCCTTCTGGCAGTGGGACTCAGCCCGATCGCGGCGAACGTCACCAACACGGTGTCGCTCGTCGCGGTGGGGGCGGGGAGTCTCGGCCAGTCCGGCAAAGTACTGCTCGCGGGTGATCGTCGGCCGCTGTACGCCGGTGTGGTCGCGTCGCTGATCGGCGGCACGATCGGCGCGATCATTCTCTTGATCACGCCCCCCGACAGCTTCAAGGTGATCGTGCCGTACCTCGTCGGTTTTGCGGCGATCGCTCTGCTCGTTCAACCACAGCTTCGACGACTCGCCTCACGTCATGCCGACCGTCCGTGGCTCTTCGTCGTCGGACTCGGCCTGATCTCCATCTACGGCGGCTACTTCGGTGCGGGCGCGGGCATCGTGCTACTCGCCCTGACTCTCGTCGTGACGAGCGAACCACTCTGGCGCGCAACGCTGTTGAAGTCTCTGTTTCTGGGCGTCGCCAATCTTGTTGCGGCCGTGGGGTTCATCATCTGGGGCCCGGTTCACTGGCCCGCGGCGATCGCGATGGCGATCGGTTGCTTGATCGGCGGTTGGTGCGGTCCACCTGTGGTCAAGCGACTGCCCGCCGGGCCCCTGCGTATCGCGGTGGGACTCGGCGGGCTCGGTCTTGCTGTGTGGTTGGCGTTCAGCTGATACCAGTCGTCGAGTCGAGATCCCTTGCGCGAACGTACGCTTGGCGCACATAATCGTCGACGTCCCCATAGAAGCGACTACCCACCACGCTACTTCGGCGGGCCTTTTTCTCACGCTGAGGAAAAAGATGGTCGCGCGCTGCCCGGACCGGTACACATAGCCGGTGACTTTGTTCGTCGACATCTCGCCCGAAGAGCAGCAGGGCGGGCAACCAGGGGTCGAGAAGACCTCGACCGGCAGTAGGCTTCGTTCTGTTGCACTGCAATTCGGTCTCCCCGTGCTCTCCGTGGTTCTGTTCCTCGCTGTCTACCAAGCCGTCGCCGTCAGCGGCGTCTGGAGCGAGACCTTCGTGCCGCGTCTCGGCACCGTATGGCACGCCTTCGTCGAAATGTCGACGACGCACAACGGCGTCGTCGGATATGCCGGTTATTACTGGTGGGAACACCTCTACATGACGCTGCGTCGTGTCTGCGTCGGTGTTGTGATCGGCGTCGCGGCGGGTGTTGTCCTCGGGCTGATCATGGGGTCGATCCCGTGGGTCCGACGACTTCTCGAGCCGTGGCTGACATTCCTGCGCGCCCTGCCTCCGCTGGCGTACTTCTTCCTCCTGGTCATCTGGCTGGGAATCGACGAGGCGCCGAAGATCACGCTTCTCGCGTTGGCCGCTTTGCCGCCGGCGGCGGTGGCGACCACCACGGCCGTCAGCGCCACGCCGGTCTCGCTGATCGAGGCTGCACGCGCGCTGGGAGCAAGCAGGCGTGAGGTGATCTCCGACGTCGTGATTCCGGCCGCACTGCCCGAAACATTCACGGGCATCAGGCTTTCGGTCGGCATCGCCTATTCGTCGGTGGTCGCGGCGGAGCTCTTCAACGGAATTCCCGGCATCGGAGGCGTCGTGAAGGACGCCAGTAACTACAACAACACTCCCGTCGTGCTTGTCGGCATTGTCCTCATCGGACTGTCGGGTCTTGTCATTGACGGAATACTTCGGATGATCGAGCACCGCCTGGTGCCGTGGCGCGGAAAGGCCTGAACAACAATGACATTCCTGACATCGAGCAAGGCTCGTCGATCGCGGCTGCGCTCGCTGGGGGTGACGGTCGGTGCTCTCGTCGGTTCGGCTGCGGTCGTGCTCACCGGTTGCTCTGTCGACAAGTCCGGCGGCGACAGCGACAAGCCGACGATTCGCCTTGCCTACCAGTCCTTCCCGAGCGGCGATCTGATCGTGAAGAACAACAAGTGGCTCGAGGACGCGCTACCGAACTACAACGTCAAGTGGACCAAGTTCGATTCAGGCGCCGACATCAACACGGCGTTCGTGGCGAAGCAGATCGACTTCGGCGCAATCGGTTCGAGTCCCGTGGCGCGCGGACTCTCCGCGCCGTTGAACATCGCCTACCAGGTCGCGTTCATCCTCGACGTCGCGGGCGACAACGAGGCGCTGGTGGCGCGCAACGGAACCGGGATCAATTCGATCGCCGACCTCAAGGGCAAGCGCGTGGCGACGGCGTTCGCATCGACCTCGCACTACAGTCTGCTCGCCGCACTCAACCACGCCGGTGTGAATCCCAAAGATGTCAATCTGATCGATCTTCAGCCGCAGGCATCGCTGGCCGCGTGGCAGCGCGGAGACGTCGACGCCGTCTACACCTGGCTGCCGACACTCGACGAGTTGCGCAAGTCCGGTAAGACCATCGTGACCAGCCGTGAGGTGGCCACCTGGGGCAAGCCGACGCTCGACCTCGGCGTCGTGTCGTCGAGCTTCGCGAAGGATCACCCCGACGTCGTCGACACCTGGCGCAAGGTCGAAGCACGCGCTCTCAAGCAGATCCACGACGATCCGCAGGCGGCGTCCAAGGCTATTGCCGCACAGTTGAATACGACACCCGAGGACGCGGCCAACCAGCTCAAGCAGGGTATCTACCTGACGAACGACGAGCTGACCTCGCCGCAGTGGCTCGGCACCGACGGTAAGCCGGGCAACGTCGCCGACAACCTGCACAGCGCCGCGGAATTCCTTGCGGAACAACAGCAGATCCCGTCGGCGCCCCCGCTGTCGACGTTCCAGAACGCGATCTACACCAAGGGGCTTCCCGGTGTCCTCACAGCACAGTGATACCAAGGTTGACGCTGGTAAGAAGGTCGACGTTGCGGTGACCGAAGGCGAAGCGTCGTCGACTCCCATTGCAGCGCAAGGCGAAGGCAGCATCAGCCTGCGCGCGGTGACCCAGCAGTACGGCAAAGGCAATGACACTGTGACGGCCGTCGGGCCCGTCGACCTCGAGGTCGACCCCGGTGAAGTACTCGTACTCGTCGGTCCGTCGGGTTGTGGCAAGTCGACGCTCCTGAGGCTGATCGCCGGATTCGAGGACCCCGCGTCGGGCGTCGTAGAGGTTTCTGGGAGCAAACCGGTGCCCGGCACCTCATCCGGTGTGGTCTTCCAGCAGCCGAGGCTGTTTCCGTGGCGCACCGTCGGAGGCAACGTCGACCTCGCTCTGAAGTACGCGGGCGTGCCGCGTTCGGACCGGCCGGTACGACGGGAGGAACTCCTCGCACGAGTCGGTCTGTCCGACACGGCGAATCGTCGAATCTGGGAGATCTCGGGTGGTCAGCAGCAGCGCGTCGCCATCGCGCGTGCGTTGGCGGGCGACACGTCGCTGCTCCTGCTCGACGAGCCGTTCGCGGCTCTCGACGCGCTGACGCGGGAGACGCTTCAGGAAGACGTCAGGACCGTTAGTGCCGAGCTGGGCCGCACGAATGTCTTTGTGACGCACAGCGCGGAGGAAGCGGCGTTCCTCGGATCGCGGATCGTCGTGTTGACGAGCCGTCCCGGTCGTGTGGCCCTCGACATCTCGTCGCCGATTCCGCGTACCGGTATCAGCGCCGACGACATCAGAGACTCCGCTGAGTACACCGTCCTGCGCACCGAGATCGCGAGCGCGGTCAAGAGTGCGGCGCGCGGCGAATCTGCTGGGAAGAAGTGAGCGTCGGGGTTTTTATCGCGCTGCGGTAAACCCTGTTCCGGCTGCTCGTCGGTGACTAAACAGGTGGTGTGAGCACAACCTCCCACCTCATCGCACCCGTCGGCACGCTTCGCGCTGCCGATCGGTGTCGACTGTGGGACTCTGTTGTCGACGGTGGGTCGGCGCGGACCACGGCCTTTCAGGAGCAGCAGGGGTACGCGCAGATGATTCACCGGATGACATGGGCAGACGGCAGCCACCACGGCTCGCCGCCGGTCTCTCTCGGACTCGCAACCACTTACGACTCCCCGAGAAGGACCCACCATGACCATTTCACTCCCTGATTCCTCACGTACCGGCGCACAAGCCCCACTCGATTCGACGCCTATTGATTCGGCGACGGTCGCGTCGGGCGTCGAGTTCGACATCGACGAATTCGGCCCTCGATTCGGCGCCGAGATCCGCGGCGTCGACGTCGCTTCGGCATCCGACGACGAGATCCGCGCCATCCGGGCCGCACTGATCGAGTACAAGGTGATCGTGCTGCGCGACCAGCACCTCGACGACGCGTCGCACGTCGAATTCGGCCGTCGCGTAGGCGATCTCACCGCAGGACATCCCGTGTGGAACAGCGGCGACGTGCCTGCCGAGGTGTACTCGCTCGACAGCACCGACAACGGTTTCGCCGACGTCTGGCACACCGACGTCACGTTCATGCCGAGACCGCCGATGGGCTCGATCCTGCGCCCGGTTGTGTTGCCGCGCAACGGAGGCGACACAAACTGGGCCGACGCCGAGCTCGCGTACGAGTCGTTGTCGGCTCCGGTACAGCGGCTCGTCGAAGATCTTTCTGCCGTGCACGACGGTAATCGAGAGTTTGGCTACTACCTCAAGCAGCGTCGGGGTGGTCGCGGAAACGTCTGGGACGGAAAGGAAGTCACCGAGTTGGTACCGGTGACCCATCCCGTCGTGCGAGTACATCCGGAGACCGGGCGCAAGTCGTTGTTCGTCAACCCGGGCTTCACATCGCATATCGAGGGCGTGTCCGATGCCGAGAGCCGGGGCATTCTCGATCTGCTGTACGCGCACCTGACAAAGCCGGAACACATTGTGCGACACCGCTGGCGCCTCGGCGACCTGGTGCTGTGGGACAACCGCAACACCCTGCACTACGCCAACCGCGACTACGGCGACAACCGCCGGGTGATGCACCGCATTACGCTCCGCGGCGACGAGCCGGTGGGCCCGCCTTCCGCTGGCTGAGCGGGCGCGGCTGTAGCGAGGATACGGGTCAGTTCGACCAGCGGGCTGGGCCCGTTTTCCGCTGGTTGAGCGGGCGCGAGCGTAGCGAGCACCCGAGTCGAAACCACCTTGGCGGGGGCAACTCGGCCAGCGGGTGGTCTCGACAGGCTCGACCAGCGGTGGCGGCTCGACCGGCGACGGGGTGGTCTCGACAAGCTCGACCAGCGGCGCGCGGCTCGACCAGCGGTGTCGGCTCGACCGGCGGCGCGCGGCTCGACCGGCGGGTGGTCTCGACAGGCTCGACCAGCGGGTTCAGCTCGACCAGCGGGTCTAGCCCCAGCACCAGCGCGCGGCGTATTCAACCAAAGGGTTGACAACCAGGCGGCGGCGTCGCACACTCGTATTCAACCAAACGGTTGAGGAGGGCGAGTGGCAGACGAGTTGTCCAAGGTGTTCGCCGCGCTGGCGGACCCGACCCGGCGTGACATGGTCGCGCGGCTCGCGGTCTCGGATGCGACGGTCGGTCAGCTCGCCGAGCCGTATGACGTCAGCATCCAGGCGGTGTCGAAGCACTTGAAAGTGCTCGAAGACGCAGGCCTGGTGACCCGCACCCGGGAGGCGCAGACACGCCCTGTCCACCTGGAAGCCGAGGTGTTCGACCTCATGACCAAGTGGATCGAGTGGTACCGCCGCGCGGCCGAGGAGCGCTATCAGCGTCTGGACGTCGTACTGGCAGAGATGAACAACGCAGAGATGCACGACGCGGTTCACCGCGACGAGTCACCGACGAAGAAAGGCAAGGCATCATGAGCACGCAGACGCGCTATCCGGAAGCCACCATCGAGGCCGACAAGGAGGTGCCGATCATTCGCATCACACGCGACTTCCGCGGCACCCCAGCACAATTGATGAGAGCGCACACCGATCCCGAGCTGTTCGTACGCTGGGTTGGCCCAGACGTGATCTCCAGTCGAATCATCGAGTGGGACGCGCGAAACGGTGGAAGTTGGCGCTACGCCGCGACACATGGCGATCAAGACCACTACTTCCGCGGTTGCTTCCACACCGTTTCCGACGACACGATCGTGCAGACCTTCACCTGGGAGGGCATGCCCGATCAGGTGGCGCTGGAGACGCTGCACTTCGAGGATCTCGGCGACGGCACGACGCGCCTGCACGCCCAATCCCTTTGTGACAGCTTCGAAGCCCGCGATGGCTGGTTGTCGTCGGGCATGGAGGTCGGGGTCAACGAGGGCTACGCCAAACTCGACGGACTGCTCGGAGAGGTCTGACATGACGACGTCGCTCACCGAGGTCAGCGCTGCCGACCGTCATCGCATCATCGCGGACGGATTCGCGGAAGAGGTTGCAGCAGTACAAGACTGGGATGCTCCGACGCCGGTCGACGGATGGGTGGCGCGCGACGTCGTCGCTCATCTCATCGACTGGTTCGCGAGCTTCCTCGACGCCGGGGGAGTGCAGCTTCCCAACGCGCCGTCTGTCGCCGACGACCCGCTCGCCGCCTGGCAGGCGCGCAGTGCCGCGATCGGCGAACTGCTCGACGGCCCGTCGTCGAATTCGGCTTTCGTGCACCCGATGGTCGGTGAGCATCGTCTCGCCGACGCGGTCGATCAGTTCTATACAGCCGACGTCTTCATGCACACCTGGGATCTCGCGGCGGCCGGGGGCAGGACCCCCGACCTCGACCCCGTCTTCGCGCAGCGCCTGCTCGACGGCATGACCGGTATCGAGGAGCTGCTGCGATCGTCGGGTCAGTACGGACCGGCGGTGCCTGTTGACGACGACGCCGATCCGGTCGCGAGGCTCGTCGGATTCATCGGGCGCGATCCCGCCTGGCGCCCTTGAGCCCTGGCGGCGAACGCAGTCGCGAACCCGGCGCCCGCACGCTCGACGGGAGTACCGTGGAGAAGGTGCCAGAGGAGAACTTCACCACATCCAACTCCCAAACCACCGAAAGTCGCCCACCCTCACCAAGAACCGTCGGCGAGTTGCGTGCCAGCGGCCATGTGCAGCGCAGTGTGCGTGACGAGATCCGCCACAACCTGCTCACCGCGCTTCGCGAGGGCGACGACCCGTGGCCGGGAATCGTCGGGTTCGAGGCGACGGTCATACCGCAACTCGAGCGTGCGCTGATCGCGGGCCACGACGTGGTCATGCTCGGCGAACGCGGCCAGGGCAAAACGCGCATTCTGCGCACACTGGTCGGCCTGCTCGACGAGTGGACGCCGGTCATCGAGGGTTCCGAACTCGGCGAGCATCCGTACGAGCCGATCACGCCGGCGTCGGTTCGACGCGCAGCCGCACTTCTCGACGAGCTCCCGATCGAATGGCGTCATCGCAGCCGGCGCTACAGCGAGAAGCTCGCGACACCCGACACGTCCGTGGCCGATCTCGTCGGCGACATCGACCCGATGAAGGTGGCCGAGGGCCGCAGCCTCGGCGATCCGGAGACCATTCACTTCGGACTCATTCCCCGTGCGCACCGCGGCATCGTCGCCATCAACGAGCTGCCCGACCTTGCCGAACGCATCCAGGTCTCCATGCTCAACGTGATGGAGGAGCGCGACATTCAGGTGCGCGGCTACACACTGCGACTCCCGCTCGACGTCCTGGTCATGGCGAGCGCGAACCCCGAGGACTACACCAACCGCGGCCGCATCATCACACCGCTCAAAGACCGCTTCGGCGCCGAGATCCGGACGCATTACCCACTAGAACTCGACGACGAGATCTCCGTCATCGAGCAGGAAGCCGACCTCACGGCGACGGTTCCGACTTTCATCACCGAGATCCTCGCCCGCTTCACCCGCTATGCGCGCGACCATCCGTCGATCGATCAGCGGTCGGGCGTCTCGGCGCGGTTCTCGATCGCGGCCGCAGAGACCGTGGCCGCCGCAGCGTTGCATCGCGCCACCGTGACCGGGGAGGACGTGCCCGTTGCGCGCGTCGTCGATCTCGAATCGGTGATCGAGGTGTTGCGCGGCAAGATCGAGTTCGAGTCGGGTGAAGAGGGGCGCGAGCTCGAGATCCTCGAGCACCTGCTCCGTAAGTCCGTCGCCGACACCGTTCGCGCACACCTCGGTGGCATCGACATGGCGCCGCTCGTCGACGCCCTGGAGAACGGAGAACCCGTTGTCACCGGCGACAGGGTCACGGCGTCGGACTTCTTGGCGTCGATCCCCTCACCCGAGACGACGGCCGGCGTCCTCGACGGCATCGCCGAGCGACTCGACGCCGAGGCGGACGGCGAGCGTGCGAGCGCACTCGAACTAGCGCTCGAGGGACTATTTCTGGCCCGTCGCATCGGCAAGGAAGCCGACGACGAGGGGCAGACCATCTACGGCTGATCTACGCCGTTCGACATCGGGCTGGACGTATACACATGGCTCAGAAGAACTTTCACCGTTCGCGCTACCAGCGGTACACCGGTGGCCCCGACCCGCTCGCGCCGCCGGTCGATCTACGCGAAGCGCTCGAGGAGATCGGCGACGACGTGATGGCGGGAGCGTCGCCGCAGCGCGCGCTCCGCGAATTCCTGCGCCGCGGAACGTCGGACATGCGCGGCCTGGACAAGCTGCGTGAGGAAGTCAACCGTCGGCGGCAGGAGCTGTTGAAGCAACGAAACCTCGACGGAACGTTCAATGAGATCCGCGAGCTCCTCGACCGTGCGGTACTCGAGGAGCGCAAACAACTCGCACGCGACCTCGACGACGACGCGCGTTTCGCCGAGATGCAGATCGGGAGTCTGCCGCCCTCGACTGCTCAGGCCGTCGAGGAACTGTCGGAGTACAACTGGCGGAGCCCGCAGGCGCGCGAGGACTTCGAGAAGATCAAGGATCTGCTGGGCCGGGAACTGCTCGACCAGCGTTTCGCGGGGATGAAGGAAGCGCTCGAGGGTGCCTCCGACCAGGACCGTGAGGCCATCTCCGAGATGCTCACAGACCTCAACAAGCTTCTCGACGCCCACAATCGTGGCGAGGACACCACTGAGCAATTCGACGACTTCATGCGTAAGCACGGTGAGTACTTCCCCGAAAACCCGCGCAACACAGAGGAACTCATCGATTCGCTCGCACAACGTGCCGCAGCGGCGCAGCAGTTTTATAACTCGTTGACGCCCGAACAACGAGCAGAACTCGATCAGCTCGCGCAGCAGGCGTTCGGCTCACCCGATCTGATGAATCAACTCGCGCAAATGGATTCGGCGTTGCGGGAGGCCAGACCGGGTCTCGATTGGGACGGCGGCGAGTCGTTCTCGGGCGATCAGCAGATGGGACTGGGGCAGGGTGCGGCGGCGCTGCACGACATCTCCGAACTCGACGCACTCTCCGAGCAACTCTCGCAGCAGTACGCCGGTGCGCGCATGGACGACATCGACCTCGACGCCCTCGCACGACAACTCGGCGACCAGGCGGCCGTCGACGCCAGAACACTCGCCGAGCTCGAGAAGGCGTTGACCGAGCAGGGATTCTTCGACCGTACGTCCGACGGCACTCTGCGCCTGAGCCCCAAGGCGATGAGGCAGTTGGGGCAGACCATCTTTCGTGACATCGCCGACCAGATGTCGGGGCGTCGGGGTGACCGACAGACCCGCAAATCGGGATTGCTCGGCGAGCCGACCGGGGCGACGCGCGAGTGGGAGTTCGGCGACACCGACCCGTGGGATGTTACGCGCACTGTCTCGAATGCGGTGCTGCGCACCATCACCGAGAGCTCCGACCCCGCGCACGCGCCGTCGGCGATGGCCCGCGACGGTGTGCACATCTCCGTGCGCGACGTCGAGGTCGCCGACACAGAGGCCCGGACACAGGCCGCCGTGGTGCTGCTCGTCGACACGTCGTTCTCGATGGAGATGGAGGGTCGCTGGACGCCGATGAAGCGGACCGCGATCGCGTTGAATCACCTGATCTCCACCAGGTTTCGCAGCGACGAGCTCGAAGTGATCGCCTTCGGACGGTATGCCCGGAGCATCGACATCGCCGAACTCACCGGGCTACAGCCGCGGATGGAGCAGGGGACCAACCTGCATCACGCACTACTGCTCGCACAGCGGCACCTGCGCAGATTTCCCAACGCGCAGCCGGTTGTCCTGGTTGTCACCGACGGCGAGCCCACCGCGCACCTCGACCCGAGCGGCGAGCCGTTCTTCTTCTATCCGCCGCACCCGCAGACCATCGCGCTCACCGTGCGCGAACTCGACCACGTCGCACGAATGGGAGCGCAGGTCACGTTCTTCCGACTGGGGGAGGACCCCGGCCTCGCGCACTTCATGGACCAGATCGCCCGCAGGATCGGTGGTCGGGTGGTTGCTCCCGACGTCGACGGACTCGGTGCCGCGGTGGTCGGAGACTACCTGCGGTCACGACGTCCGCGCCGCGGCTGATCGCGGCCCGGGGCTGATCCAGGAGAAATCAGGGGACTAGTCAGGGTGTTTCAGGGTGTTGGGCGCCGGACGCGATCACTAACGTCGACGGTATGAGCGTTCCCGCCGAACTGCCAGAGCCTGAACTGCCAGAACCCGATTCGACCGGGCATGACCCGGCAGCTCTTGAATCGACCGGGCCGGATCTGACAAAGCCTGAGCCGGCCAACGCTGAGCCCGCCAAACCTGATCTGACCAAGCCTGATCTGACCAAGCCCGGTCCCGCCCCGTACGAGACCGCCCGGTCCGAGATCGCGGCCACCGGCGACACACCCGCGCCGGATCACCGACTCAGAGCAGCCGACGCCGACCGCGAACTCGTCCACCAAATCCTCTCCGCGGCGATGACGAGTGGCGCACTGACGCCGAGTGAGTACGAGGAGCGGGCGCTGAAGGCTTCTACCGCAAAGACTTTCGGCGATCTCGATGCCTTGACCGACGATCTTCCCGTCGGGCAACTCGGCGTGCCCCTGCCGCGGCCAGGCGATCCGTACCCGACAGGTGTGACGCGTCCCGGCACGGGATCGGGACGTAAGCCGGTGCGGCATCGCCTCGCCATCATGTCCGGCTCAGAGCTGAAAGGCCATGCATCGGTTGCAGATCAGCTCGAGGCGACAGCGATCATGGGCGGTGTCGAGATCGACCTACGCGAAGTCGAGTTCACCGAACCGGTCTTGACTGTCCAGTGTGTGGCGATCATGGGTGGCGTCGACGTCATCGTGCCGCCGGATGTGACCCTCGAAGTCGGTGGTCTCGCCATCATGGGCGGATTCGAGAGCAAGGCCGATGGGCCCGGGCGTCCGGGGGCCCCGACGGTCCGTGTGACCGGATTCGCGTTGATGGGTGGCGTGGACGTGAAGCGCAAGGAGCGTCGTTGATCGCGCCCGCGCGGCGTCGCTGATCGCGCCCGCGCGGCGTCGTCAGTCGATGCGACCGTAGATCATCCGCAGGATCGCAATGGTGAGTGTGTCCAGCGCGGCGTCGTCGTCGGCAGTGGTGGCGGTTGAACTTTGTCCGTCGCCCGCCGGCGTAGTGGCCGTAGACGATGTCAGTTCACTCAGGCCCGCGTCGCGCATCACGGCCACGAGAAGTGCCAAGTCTGCTGCGGGCGGACCGTCGGGTGCCAGTCCTGCTGATCGATCGCGCTCGATCTTGGCCGCGAGTCGCTCGACGAATCGGGCGCGCGCTCTCGCGAGGAAGTCCTGGAGCGGCGCGTAACCGGAGGTGTATCCGGTCTGGGCTGCGCACGCCATGATCGATCCGTTCGTTTTCCAGATCGCGGCGACGGCGCCGAGTTGCTCGCGCAGGCCGTCGGCGTCGGGTCCGTCGGCGTCGAACCAGTCGTGAGTGCTGGCGAAGTCGTCCCAGATCCGTTCCATGAGCGTCGTGAGAACGGCCTGCTTCGACGGAAAGTAGAAGTAGAAGCTGGTTCGCGAAATGCCCGCCGCGGAAGAGATGTCGTCGATGGTGACGTCGTCGATCGGATGATCGGCGAGAAGCGAACGCATCGCGCTCAGTATCTGGTCTTCACGCTCGTCGCCTTTGGTGCGAGCACCTCTACGGCGGGCCGGGTGGGCCTGCGGTTCGTCGGGCGCCTTGGTCGTCATACATCCCATAGTAGGAAATCCGGACAATTTCGACTAGTCGTCGATAAAAATCGACGCAGCGTCGATTCTGTTCTAGATTGGCTCCTATGACACAAGCGGCAGCTCAGGAGCAGGCACCCTCGAAGGTGCGCTCGTCGACATCACTGATCGTCGTTGCCGCGGCGGCGTCCGTGCTGTTGCTCTCGATGATTCAGACCCTCGCGGTGCCCGCCCTGCCGCAGATCGGTCAGCAACTCGGCGTATCGCTGACGACGGTCGGGTGGGTGACGACGGCGACGATGCTTGCGGCGTCGGCATTCACTCCGCTGTTCGGTCGTCTCGGCGACGTCTACGGGCACAAGCGCGTGATCGTCGCGGTGCTGGTGATCACGCTGGTGGGCAGTCTCATTGCAGCACTGGCGGATTCGATCGAGTGGCTGATCGTCGGTCGAGTGTTGCAGGGTGCGAGCTTCGGGCTCTTCCCGCTCGCGATCAGCGTGTTGCGGCAAGAATTGCCCCGCGAACGTCTCACCGGCGCGATGGCGATCACCGCGTCGTCGTTGGGAGTGGGCAGCGGGCTGGCGCTTGTGGCAACAGGTCTGCTCACACAGGGAAATGCCGACTACCGTCGCATCTTCTGGCTGTGCGTCGCGATGGCGGTCGTCGTGCTGGCGCTGGTCATCTTCGCGATTCCGTCTCGACCGGGAGCGGGCGGACGCGTCGACTACTTCGGCGCGCTGGTGCTCGCGGTCGGCCTGGTGTGTCTGTTGCTGCCGACGTCGCAGGGTCATACCTGGGGCTGGGGGTCGGCGCGAGTGATCGGGTTCTATGTCGCCGCCGTCGTCGTGCTCATCGGTTTCTGGGCACTGCAGAGTCGACGCGGCGAGCCGCTGGTGTCCGTCGACTTGCTCAAGCAACGAGCGGTTCTCGCCACGAACGTTGCGTCGTTGTGTGTCGGGTTCGCGATGTTCAGCGTGTTCCTCGGCGCGACCTACTTTGTGCAGACGCCGGATGCGTTGGCGGGCTACGGGTTCGGTGCCTCGGTCCTACGGACGAGCGTCGCGTTCATGCTTCCCGGCGCGATCGTGTCGATCCTCGTCGGGCCGGTGGCGGGAGGGCTGGTCGGACGGGTGGGTCCTCGAGTCGTGCTGCTTGGCGCGACCGTGATCGGTGTCGTCGGGATGCTCATGCTGACCTTCTTGCACGAGAACACCGGTGAGATGATCGCGGGACTCATCGTTGCGAATGTGGCTGTGGCCGCGGCATATTCGGCCATGCCTGCGCTCTTGGTGGAGAACGTCGAACCGCACGAGACCGGCATCGCCAACTCGATCAACTCCATCATGCGCACCGTCGGTGGCGCGATCGGCAGTGCGGTCATCATCACTGTGCTCGCTGCCGAGGTCGCGATTCACTTCGTCGGAGGCACCGCGGTCTCGCTTCCGACGGAGAATGCCTACCGCGTGGCGTTCCTACTCGGCGCGGGTGCGTTCGCGCTCGCTGCCCTGCTTGCGCTCTTCGGGATTCCACGTCGAAGCCGGCACCACCTCACGGCACATCAGCGTGAGGAAGAGATCGCGCTCGGTGCTGCGGGCGAGTTCGCGACCGGGTCGGTCGACGTCGACTGAGCTGGTCGCGGCCCGGTTGCGCGGGACCGGCCTCAGTTGTGTGGGACGTAGAGGTACAAAAGTGCCCCCGAGGATCCCACGCAACCAGAATGGTCAGGCCAGCAACCAGGCGATTACCGCGATAACAGGGATCGACACCAGGGTGGTGAGTAGCGCGGTGTCGCGTGCGAGTACCTGCCCTCGCCGGTAGCGCGTCGCGTAGACCAGCACGTTCTGGGCGGTCGGCAATGCTGCGATCACGACCTGCGCGAACAATGTGTGTCCCGACTCGCCGAAGCCCCATCGCGCGACCACGTACACCAGCGCGGGCATGAACAGCATCTTGAGCACGGTCGCAAGCGCGACCTCGCGCCGTGGACTCTGCCCCTTCTTGAACAGAGGCACGCCAGTCAGCGACATTCCGAAGGCCAGGAGCGCTGCGGGCACCGACGCACTGCCGAGCATTTTCATCGGTTCGAGGATCGCGGTCGGCGGGTGCCACCCGATCAGCGAGACGACCACTCCGATCAGCCCTCCGATGACGATCGGGTTGGTCAGCGGGAGTCGCACGGTGTCGCGCAGCACCGACTTTCCCGCGGTGCGGTCGAGCGCCGTGACGTCGAGTACGCCCAACGCCAGCGGCGAATAGATCAGGATCTGAAACAGCAGCAGCGGTGCGATGAACGAGGCGTCGTCGAGAACGAAGATCGCTATCGGCAGACCGAGATTGACGCTGTTGACGTACGACGACGAGAGTGCGCCGATGGTCAGCTCGGGTATGTCGCGACGCCGCAGCAGCCCGCGCGCGAGCACAATATAGAGCGTTCCGGTGGCAAACGCCGAGACTCCCGCGATGACGAGCGTCGATGAGAAGATGACCGAGAGATCGGAAGTCGCCAACGACGTGAACAGCAGTGCTGGCGTGCAGACGAAGAACACCAGTCGTGACAGCACGTCATGTGCGTGTTCACCGAGGACCTGCGTGCGCCCAAGGGCGAATCCGATGGCCACCAGGATGAAGATGACGGTGAAACCGGAGACGACGCCTGACACTCGGATGAGTGTATGCAGCCGCACTTTGTGTGCTTTCACTAAGCTGGCGTCAGGTTTGGAGTGGCCTGGCCCTTTTGGGTGTGCACGGTCCCTCTAGCAGTACGGTCGGCGCGGCGATGACGCCGACGGCGAATCCCACAGAGACGAACCCAGAGAGGTGAACGCAGATGTCCACTCCGCACGGAGGTTCGAACGCATCGGATCCAGAGCGTCCCGACAAGACCCCGACCGGCTCCGACGGCACCGGTTCACCAAGTGCTGACGCACCACGGGCGACGCCGAGCGACGATGCCACCTCGCTGATCAAGCGGCCCAACCCCGCCGACTCTTCGGGATCAGGTTCGGCGGCATCGGGTTCAGCAGGATCGGGTTCGACGCCGAGCGCAGGTGCGCCTGAGTCTCCGACAACCAAGTTCGACCCGTCTGCTTACGGCCAGCCCTCACAGGGCGAGCCGACCTATCAGCCGCCCCAGTACGGTTCGACGCCGGACTATGGCTCGGGCTCGCAGGCTCCTCAGTACGGTCAGACACCCGACTACGGCCAGGCTCCCCAGTACGGTCAGACACCCGACTACGGCCAGGCTCCCCAGTACGGCCAGCCCTCGGCGCAGCCCGACTATGGCACCCCGCAGGGTTTTGGTCAGCCGTCCGCCGAGCAATCCCCGTACGGTCAGCCGGGCTACGGCCAGTCCCCGTACGGTCAGCCCGGCTACGGTCAGCAGGCGTATGGCCAGCCCGCCTATGGTCAGCCCGGCTACGGTCAGCAGGCGTACGGGCAACCCGCGTACGGTCAGCCGGGCTACCCGGCAGCGGGACAGACGACGAACGGCATGGCGATCGCGTCGCTGATCGTGTCGGTCGTCGGAACCCTTGCGTGTTGCTTCACCATCGTCGTTCCGGCAGTCGGCCTCGTGCTGGGCTTTGTCGCTCGTAAACAGATCAGTGACTCCAACGGAACCCAGACGGGTGACGGCATGGCGCTGGCGGGCATCATCGTCGGCGCGATCGGCGTGATCATCGGCGTGCTCTACTGGATTCTCGTCGGCGTGAACGCGATCAACCTGGATCTGAGCGACACCTCGACGTACTGACGGTGACAGTTCGCACCCGACGTCGGCGCCGGTCAGCTCGGTCGTTTTGGAGGTTGACCGCGCGACCGGTAGTCTAGAGAGGTTGCGTGCTGCGCCCGAGGGTTGCGTGGCACGTCCACCACGCCGGTCGACGCTCCACTCTGTGGAGAACGGACGACCTGAGGGCACGGTCCGCGAGGGCCACGGTTGCAGGTCTGCGAGGACCACAGTGACCTGTCCGCGAGGACCACAGTGACACACAGTCCGTAAGGACACAGTAGAGAAGGGCACAACCATGGCTGTACCGAAGCGCCGGATGTCGCGGGCCAACACCCGCAGCCGTCGTTCGCAGTGGAAAGCGGACAACCCCGCGCTGCAGGAGGTCAAGGTGAACGGTGTCGCTCAGCGCATCCCGCGTCGTCTGGTCAAGGCTGCGCGCGCTGGCATCATCGATCTCGACCGCCGCTGATCGCGACATAACCTCAGCGACTTAAATCCAGCACAACTGCCGCAACGTCCCAGACGTTGCGGCAGTTGTGCTGTTCTGTGAAGTACGCCGCTAGAGAAGTACGACGTGAAGGCGAGGTGCCGATGCTGCTCGCGATCTTGAACATCGTGGGTATCGGGGTGTTCGCTGCGTCGGGAGCGTTGGTCGGAATCCGCAAGGACTTCGACATCTGGGGGATCGCGACGGTCGCCGTGCTGACCGGAGTCGGCGGCGGCATACTGCGCGATCTTCTGCTCGGCATCACCCCGCCCTCGGCGCTGGACAACTGGGTCCCTGTCACGACAGCCCTGATCGCCGCACTGGTGACGGTGATCTTTCACCCGTCGTTTGCGCTGCTGCGTCGAACGATTGTCGTCCTCGACGCGATAGGCATGGGATTGTTCGCGGCCACCGGTGCGAGTATCGCGATCGATCATCACGCGCACGCCTTCGCTGCAACCCTCATCGGGATGCTGGCAGCGATCGGCGGCGGCGTCTTGCGTGACGTGCTCGCCAACGAGATTCCGTTGCTGCTGCAACCGGCTGATCTCTACGCCGTGCCCGCAATCGTCGCCGCCGCGGTGGTCGCGATCGGCAGGACGTACTCCGATCTGCCGTCGCAGGTCTGGGTCGTCGCAGGACTCGTCGTCGGCGCGCTGCTACGTCTGGTTGCGCTCGTCCTCGGTTGGCGACTGCCGATGGCGCCACGCGGCGTCGGCTACAACCGGCGTCGTCGCGGATGACGGGCGGCGATATACCTTCCTCACCGCCCGTCTCGCGGTGACTACTGAGCGATGACCTTGTTCACCAGTCGGTTGAGCGAGTTGGGGATGAACTTCGCCGCGTTGCCCAGGACGAGCGTCTGGGTGCCGACGGAGTAACTCGTGCGGTGCAGCCGCAGATCGTTCTTGGTGGGATGGACCGACTCCCAGATCTTGTCGGCGACCTGCTCGGGCGTGATCCGCACGCCGAGCGTCTTGGTCGACTTGGCGTCGTTGGCCGCGAGCGCGGTCTTGGCCCACAGCGGCCAGATGCTCACCACGCGGATGCCGTCGGGTTCCCACTCGAGTTCGAGCGCCTCAGTGAGACCCGCGACGTAGAACTTGCTCGCGCTGTAGGTGGCGATGCCCGGCTGCCCGTAGATCGCCGACGCCGACGCGATGTTCACCAGGTGCGATCCCGGCGTCTTCTTGAGGTATCTGTGCGCGGCCTGAGCGCCCAGTGTGACGCCGAGAGCGTCGATGTCGATCTGGCGGCGCACGGCGTCGGGGGAGATGTCGGCGAGTTTGCCCTCGGTGAGGACGCCGGCGTTGTTGTCGAGGACGTCGAGGGTTCCGCCGGTGTGTGCGGTGAAGTCGGCGAGAGCGTCGTCCCATTCCTTGGGGTCGCGGACGTCGATCTTGCCGGTGATGAAATCGGGGTGGTTCGCCTTCACCTTGTCGAGCGCGTCGTTGTCGACGTCGTACACGCCGACGGTCCACCCCTCACGTGCGAAACGCTCCGCCGTGGCCAGGCCGATACCCGCGGCCCCGCCGGTGATGAAGATCGATGACATGAGGTTCCTGCCCTTCTGAACTGCGACGACGTTCCGCTTCCGTAACTTACTCGCCAGTATAGATGTCCGAGTTGTTTACTACGTCACACCGGGGTGCTATCTTGACAACAAGCGTTGATATGACATCGGTTGTTGATATGACACTGGTTGTTGATACGAAACAGATCGTCATCACCTTACTGCTGTGCCAGTGAATCCAGGTCGCCAAGTTCCGCCGCAGGCGGAGATGGGAAGTCGAGCATCATGACTGCTGCAATGGACCGCACCGAACCCACCGACGATGTCGTCGGCAATGTCGTGAGTATTCGTGACGAGGGTGCCGACGCCGTGTCCGAGCGTCTCCTTGCGTCGGCGGCGCGGCTCTCGCGCAACGCCATGACGGAGATCGACTGGAGCCTTCCGATGGACCCGACCAAGTACGGGTGCAGCCCGGAGTGGTCGTCGCTCTACGGCACGGACTACTGGGACGAGATGACCGAGGAACAGCGGATCTCGGTGACCCGTCACGAGTTCGCGTCGATCATGAACATCGGCATCTGGTTCGAGATGATCCTGCAGGAGATGGTCATCCGCGACCAGTACCTCGGTGCCTATCACAGCAATGAGTTCCAGTTCGCGCTCACCGAGATCGCCGACGAGTGCCGTCACTCGATCATGTTCGCCAAGGCGTCGGAGAAGATGGTCGGTACGTCGTACAAGCCGACCAAGTGGGTTGGCCGCGCGGGCAAGCTGTTCAAGCGCACCGCCAAGAACGAGGTCGCGTTCGCAGGCATCCTGGTCGCCGAAGAGGTGCTCGACGTCTTCCAGCGCGGCTGCATGCGCGACGAGCGGGTGCTTCCGTTCATCCGTACCGTCAACGAGATTCACGTCCTCGAAGAGTCGCGCCACATGAAATTCGCGCGTGAAGAGGTTCGCGATTCGATGAAGGGTGTCGGCTGGTTCCGCCGTCAGTTCAGCGCGCTCTACGTCGCGCTCGGCGGCTACTTCATCGTGTCGAGCCTTGTGCAGCGTCAGGCCTTCGTCGACGCCGGGCTCGACGCCGATCGCGCTGTCGCAGAGATGAATACCAACTCGCACTTCCACTCGATGATCCGCGGTAGCTGTGCGCACCTCATGGAGTTCCTCGACGAGGTCGGCCTGCTGACCGAGCCCGCCGCGTACTACTACCGGAAAGTGCACATGCTCTGATGTTCGTCATCACTCAGTCCTGCTGCAGCGACGCAGCATGTGTATCCGTGTGTCCGGTCAACTGCATCCATCCGACGCCGGAGGAGCGCGGTTTCGGCACCTCCGACATCCTGCACATTGATCCGCAGGCATGCATCGACTGTGGTGCGTGTGCGGATGCGTGCCCCGTCGACGCGATCTTCCCGGCCGAGAACCTCGGCACCAGGGACAAGGTCTTCATCGAGATCAACGCCGACTACTACAAGAACAACCCGGACGTGAAGTCGGGCTGGTCTGACGTTGTCTATCCCGAGATTCCGAAATTGCCTGCGGGACTTAGGGTTGCGCTGGTGGGCACCGGACCGTCGGGCGGCTACGCGCTGCGTACGCTGCTCGACCGCACCGAGGCGTCGGTCACCGTTATCGACAAACTGCCGACACCCGGCGGACTGGTTCGCGCGGGCGTCGCGCCCGACCATCCCGGCACCAAGGGCGTCTTGCGCGGATTCGATCTGCTCTACCGCGATCCTCGCGTCACGATGGCGACCAACGTCGAGGTCGGCGAGTCGGACGGTCAGATCACGCCCGCCGAACTTGCCGAGCACTTCGACGCGGTGTTCTACGCTGTCGGCGCGAGTGAGTCACGGCGCCTTGGCATTTCGGGTGAGGACCTGCCCGGCTCGACGTCGGCGACCGAACTCGTCGCCTGGTACAACGCGGTTCCGGGTGCCGACGCGGCTCCGCCGATCCGACGCTCGACCGACGCCGATCCGGCGAGCGGCCGCGCCGTCATCGTCGGAACCGGAAACGTGGCCCTCGACGTCGCGCGAATCCTGGTGTCGCCACCGGAACTGTTGGCCACCACCGACATTGCCGACCGCGCGCTGGGCATCCTGGAGGAGCAGAACGTCCACGAGGTTGTCCTGCTGGGCCGTCGAGATCAGGCGCACGCCGCCTACACATCGGCCGAATACCGTGCGCTGTCGACGATTCCGGGTGTCGAGGTGCTCGTCGTCGACGACGCCGACGGAGCCGGAGTTCCCGACCTCACCGGGCCTGCGGACCCCGACCACCGACGAATTGTGTTCCTGTTCCACAGCACTCCCGACGAGATCCTTGGCGACGAGCGCGTCGAAGGCGTGACCGTCACGACCGGCGGGCAGACACATCGGATCGACGCCGACCTCGCCGTGCGCAGCATCGGATACCGCTCGGTTCCCATCGCGGGACTTCCCTTCGACGACGCTCGCGGACTGTTCCCCAACGTCGACGGACGGATGCTCGACGACTCGGGCGAGATCATTCCCGGTTCGTACGTGCTCGGCTGGGCCAAGCGCGGTCCCAGTGGCGGCATCGGGGCGAACAAGAAGTGCGCCCAGTTGACTGTCGAGGACTTCATCCGCGACGCGGTCGACGGCAAACTGATTCGCACTACGCGTCAGCCCGGCGAGTTCACCTCTTTGCTGCGCAAGCGAACTCGACACGTCATCGGCTATCGCGGTATGCGCGCGATCGACCGGATCGAACGTCGACGCGGCTCCGAACAGGGCCGTCCGCGGGTGAAGTTCACCCGCGTGGGCGACATGGTCGGCGCCGCCGGCTGGCGTAAGCGGTAGCAGCCCAGGGCATTCGACCTGCCCCGCCTAGTCCTGCTTGGCTTCGGACTCGACGGTGTGCAGGCCGAGTCCCTCCTCCTCGGGGAGTAGTTGTTTCTCGCCGGTGAGCGGGTTGGTTTCCTCGAGCGGGGGAACCGGCTGGCCGTCGAGCACGAGTGTCATTCTCTCCTTGTCGAGTTCGCCTTCCCACGCGGCCACGACGAAGGTGGCAACGCAGTTGCCGATCAGGTTCACCGACACCCGCATCGAGTCCATGATGCGGTCAGCGCCGAGCAGAAGGGCAACGGCGGCAACGGGAATCGATCCGTGACCGATGGCCGAGATCGTGGCCGACAATGCCAGAAACGACGAACCCGGTACGCCTGCCATGCCTTTCGACGTCAGCATCAGCACCAGCACCGCCGTCAACTGCTCGCCGAGGCTGAGGTGCACGCCCATCGCCTGTGAGAGGAACAGCACACAGATCGAGAGATACAGGGTCGCGCCGTCGAGGTTGAACGAATAGCCGGTCGGGACAACGAGACCCGTGACGGACCGCGAACACCCCGCGTACGTCAGCTTGGTCATGATGCGCGGCAGCACCACTTCCGTGGACGCGGTGCCGAGTGCGACGAACAGCTCGTCCTTGATGTAGACGATGAACTTCCACAGGTTGACGCCTGCGAAGACCCGGACGATCACCCCGAGAACCAGGATGAACAGCACCGCCGCGAGGTAGCAGCATGCGATGAGTTTGCCGTAGCTGCCCAGCGACGAGATGCCGTACTGGCCGATGATGTACGCCATCGCGCCGAACGCTCCGAGCGGAGCCAGCTTCATGATCCAGCCGATCATGGTGAAGAAGACGTGGCTGGACTGATCGACAAACCCGAGCACGATGGGTGCCTTCGCGCCGACCTTGGCGAGTGCGAGTCCGAAGAGGACCGCGAAGAACAGCACCTGCAGTAGCTCGTTCTCAGCGAAGGCCGAGATCGCCGACGTCGGGATGATGTTCATCAAGAACTCGACGGTGTGGGGGAGTTCGCCGTCGCTGGTCTTCTTCGCGACGGCTTCGGCTCCGGTCGCGAGGGTTTCGGGATTCACGTTGAAGCCGGCGCCGGGTTTGACGATGTTGCCGATCACGAGCCCGAAGATCAGGGCGAACGTGGTGACGACCTCGAAGTAGGTGAGTGCCTTGATCCCGATCCGCCCGACGGCCTTCATATCGCCGACGTGTGCGATCCCCAGAACCACCGTGCAGAAGATGATCGGCGCGATCAGCATCTTGATCAGCTTGATGAAACCGTCTGCCAGCGGTTTGAGAGCAGAGCCGAAGTCCGGCCAGACCGCGCCGACGACGATGCCCGCGACGATCGCCACCAGCAACCAGGTGAACATCGATCGGTACCACGGTGTTTTCGACGACTCGACCGGACCTTCCGAGAGAGCGATGTCTGTTGTCATCGCGCAAGTGTCCGACGCCTCGGGTGCGGCACCGTGAGCGAGCTGTTGCGCACAGGTAACAACCCATCTACGTGCCCGACGTCGTGCGTCGACGCCCGCCAGGCATCACGAAGTTAGGGGTAATCCGCGAGTTGCTCAGCGGGTTCTCAGTCGAAGTGGATAAGACTATCTACATGCGCATTCTTGTTGTCGACGACGACCGGGCGGTCCGCGAGTCGCTGCGCCGCTCGCTGACGTTCAACGGATACACCGTCGACACGGCGGGTGATGGCATCGAAGCGCTGGAGAAGATCGTGGCCGAACGGCCCGATGTGGCGATTCTCGATGTGATGATGCCCCGGCTCGACGGTCTCGAAGTGTGTCGTCGACTCCGGTCGACCGGCGACGACCTGCCGATCCTGGTGCTCACCGCCCGCGACACGGTCTCCGAGCGGGTGTCCGGCCTCGACGCGGGCGCCGACGACTACCTGCCCAAGCCGTTCGCTCTCGAAGAATTGCTCGCGCGACTGCGCGCACTGCTGCGTCGCGCGGCACCAGAGGAAGACGCCGACTCGGAGGCGCTCACCTTCGCCGACCTCTCACTCGACCCGGTGACGCGCGACGTGTCACGCGGCGAACGCCAGATCAGTCTCACCCGCACGGAGTTCGCGCTCCTGGAGATGCTGATGGCCAATCCGCGCCGAGTGCTCTCGCGCAGCCGCATCCTCGAGGAAGTGTGGGGATACGACTTCCCGACCTCGGGCAACGCGCTCGAGGTCTACGTCGGATACCTGCGTCGCAAGACCGAAGCCGACGGCGAGTCGCGGCTGATCCACACCGTGCGCGGCGTCGGCTACGTGCTACGTGAGACGCCGCCGTAGTGCCGTCTGTGCTTCGACTCCGCCTCGCACGGCTGTGGTTGCGGGTGCGTCCGAAGGGCAAGTCAGGCGAGATGCGCGACCCGATGCCCTTGACCCGGTTGGTCTCGCTGCGCCTACGCGTCACGCTGTTGTCGGCGACGGTCGTTCTGGTCTCGGTGAGTTTGATGGCCGCCGCCGCGTATTTCGTGGTGTATCGCGCGATGTACAACGAGGTCGACAACCAACTCGAGTCCCGCGCCGACGGCATGACCGCGCTCGCGAAGATGGGGACACTCAACGACAGGCCCGAGTCGCTGGTGGCGGGAACGGTGTTCTCCACCAACATTTCTCTCGCGCTGGTGAAACCGAGCGGGCAGACCTACCTCGTCGGTTCGGTGCCGTTCGAGGACGTGGAACGCAAAGTCGCGCGCTCGCCGTCGAATCCGGGAAACAACCTGCAGAGTCTGCGAACGGTCAACAATCAGCGGGTGCTCGCGCGCAAGCTCGATGACGGCAACACCCTCATCCTCGCGCAGAGTCTGTTGCACACCGATCGTGTCCTCAAACGACTGGCGTGGGTGCTCTTCGTCGTCGGTTGCGGTGGTGTCGCGCTCGCGGCGGTTGCCGGCACGACCGTCGCGCGCGCGGGTCTTCGACCGGTGGCCCGCCTCACTCGCGCTACCGAACGGGTCGCCCGCACGCAGGACCTCACGCCGATTCCGGTGGCGGGAAACGACGAACTGGCCCGTCTCACCGAGAGTTTCAACACCATGCTGCACGCGCTGGCACAGTCGCGTGACCAGCAGGCGCGTCTCGTTGCCGACGCAGGCCACGAATTACGTACTCCGCTCACGTCATTGCGCACGAATCTCGAATTGCTCATGGCCGCAAGCGAACCCGGCGCGCCCGCGGTGCCTGCGGCCGACATGATCGAACTCCGCTCCGACATCGTGGCCCAGATCGAGGAACTGTCGACTCTGGTGGGCGACCTCGTCGACCTCGCGCGCGAGGACACCCCGGAGGTGGTCTTCGAGGAGGTCGACCTCGACGAACTCGTCGAAACAGCGCTCGAGCGAGTGCGTCGACGCCGCGTCGACGTCGAATTCGAGGTGCATCTCGAGCCGTGGTTCGTGTTCGGAGAGCAGCACGGGCTCTCGCGTGCGGTGGTCAACGTCCTCGACAACGCAGCCAAGTGGAGTCCGCGTGGGCGTTCGGTGCTTGTGACGCTGCGACAACTCGACACCGGTATGGCCGAATTCGCCGTCTCCGACGCAGGCCCTGGTATCCCACCGGAGGACCGTGAGTTGGTGTTCGAACGCTTCTATCGGTCGACGCAGTCGCGGTCGATGCCGGGTTCCGGGCTCGGCCTCGCGATCGTGCGGCAGGTCGTCGACCGGATGGGTGGGACCGTCCGCGCTGATCAATCGAGTCTCGGTGGCGCGATGATCACGATGACGCTGCCCGGACGACCGACGCCCGTGGAACCTTCGCCGAAGGTGATTCGTCAATAGTTTCGGGAGACGACACGTAGGCCTATCGCTTACCTACCCGAACAGCGGGTCCCATAGTGTTGAGCCACAAGTGAGCGCTGGACGAGAACGCTGTCCGGCGTCGAATATCGGTCGATTGGTCCGCAGGCTGGCAAGGCGCGGTCCGAACAAGGCGAGGAAAGAAGCGCGACGATGACAGGTGGAGGCCCGCACGGGGGGAATCCGTACGGAAACGACCCGCAGACCGGTGGATTTCCTGCGTACGGCTCGGGTCACGGCGATGGTCAGCAGAGTCCCGGCGGCCAGCAGAGTCCCGGCGGCCAGCAGGGCTTCGGTGGGCAGCAAGGTTTCGGCGCACCTCCGACGCAGCAGTACTACGGACCGCCCGCCGGTCAGCAGCCCAACCAGTGGAGCGCGCCGGGGTCGACGACTCCGCAGGACCAGACTTTCAGTGGTTTCCAGCCCGGGTCTCCGTCGGGATTCGACACGTCGGACACAGGCCAGTCGACGCCACCCAAGAAGTCGCGCGGCGGCCTCGTCGCAGCACTCATCGGTGGAGCGCTCGTGATCGGTTTGGTCGCAGGAGGCATCGGCGGCGTCGTCGGAGCAAAGGTCTCCGACGATGATTCGACGTCGAGCAGTTCGGCGCCGCTTGGCGGCGATCCGAACACCAACAGCGAAAGCGTTGCTGCCGCGCCCGCGGGGTCGGTGCAGGAGGTTGCCGCCAAGACGCTCCCGTCCGTGGTGTCGATCGACGTTGTCAGCGGGTCGGAGGCGGGCGAGGGCTCGGGCGTCATCCTCTCCGAAGACGGATACATCATGACCAACAACCACGTGGTCGCCGGTTCCTCCGGCAGCGGTAAGCCGTCGGCGATCCAGGTGAACTTCCAAGACGGCACGCGCGCAGCGGCGAAACTGATCGGCGCCGACTCGATCTCCGACATCGCGGTGATCAAGGTGGAGAAGAACGACCTGCTACCCATCAATGTCGGAACGTCGAAGAACCTGGCAGTCGGGCAGTCGGTCATCGCGATCGGCGCACCCCTCGGGCTTCAGGGAACCGTCACCACGGGCATCATCAGCGCGTTGAACCGTCCCGTATCAACCTCGCGCGACGGCGGCACGACGTCGGTGATCGACGCCATTCAGACCGACGCCGCGATCAATCCGGGCAACTCGGGTGGCGCTCTGGTCAACGCCAGGGGCGCCCTGATCGGTATCAACACCGCGATTGCGTCGCTCGGGGCGTCCGAACAGCAGCAGAGCGGCAGCATCGGGCTCGGCTTCGCGATCCCGATCGACCAGGCCATCCGCGTCGCCAACGAACTACGAAACAACAACGGTAGGGCGACGCACGCCAGCCTCGGGGTGTCGGTGCGCCCGAACAGTCCCGCGAGCACGCCGGGTGCTGTGGTCTCCGATGTCACGGCCGGTGGCCCAGCTGCGCAGGCGGGTATCCCCAAGGATGCGGTCGTCACCAAGCTCGATGACAGGACCATCGCGTCGGGTGACGCGTTGGTCGCCGCGGTGCGCTCCCACGCACCCGGCGAGAAGGTGACGGTCACCTATGTGGCGAACGGACAGACCCGAACAGCGTCGGTGACGCTGGGAACGCTCACCACCAATTGACGGCGCCGGCGGCCGACCGCTCGAGCATCTGCCCCCGAGCGATCTGTCGCCGACTGATCATCGAAGCCCCTGATCTGAGACCATGATCAAGGGGCGAGAACAGGCGAGAACGAGAAAGAGGCGAGCATGATCGAATCCAGCCGCAGTCCGCAAGGCTCAACCCTTACCGACGACGCGTCGAGCGTGATCGATCCGATCGCGCTGGAGGCCTCCGAGGTCGATCCCGCCGACGTGGTCGCCGCGGACGCTGCCGCGCGCGAGTTCGTTGCCCGCCATAGCAGTGAGGCGGCCGGGACCTTGGGCGACGAGATCGGTAGAGCACTGGTTGTGGTCGTCGACGACCAGATTGCGCACGGTGAGGTTGCCGATTCGCTCGGCCCGCTGGTCGGCGAGCTGCTCAACGAGGCGGGCTTCCACGTCGACGCGACGCTTGCGGTGTCCGGCGACGAGATCGAGATCCGCAACGCGCTCAACACCGCGGTCATCGGGGGCGTCGACCTTGTTGTTTCGGTCGGTGGCGTCGGTGTCGGTGCTCGCGACGTGGCTCCCGAGGCCACCGAGCCGCTGCTCGACCGCCGACTTCGCGGTATCGAAGAAGCGGTCCGAAGCTCCGGTCTCGCCGCGGGGGCGACAGACGGTGGACTGTCGCGGGGGCTCGCGGGCATCTCGGGGCAGACGCTCGTGGTCAACATCGCCGAGTCGCGTGCGGCCGTTCGCGACGGAATGGCTACCGTTGCGCCCCTCGCGAAGCACGTAATCGAGTCGATCAGCGAGTTCTGAGTCGGGCTAATCGAATAGTGCGCAAATATCAGGAAATGCGCACGTGTGCATAACTTCGGTTCACATTGTGTTCACGGAGAATTCGAAAGCATGCCATTCTCTCGCTGAGACGGAATAGTCGATATGTCGCAAGAAGGCTCGAATCGTGAGACGCCGGACGGTTCACGACGGAAATCGAGGCATCGTCGCAGGATCGATGACGTTTTCGGCGACGACCTCCCCGAGACCACGTCGGACGAGAGTGACGAAGGTCACATAGGCGATTCTCAGGAGTGGTACCGGGCCCAGCGGCCGCCGCATTACGAGTGAAATGTCGCTTCCGGCATAGCGGGCGCAGGGTGTTTTCCATTTGTTAACACTTTTCCTGACGCTGACGTGAATTCTCCCTGTGTAATCGTGTAAGAGAATCTTGAGATCGCGCTGAGCGTTGCTGTTGCCCGTCTTGATATCGCTCGGATAACGTTCGCTGCGACAACACTCGGCCCCTGCGGGAGGCCGGGGCCGTGGTCCTGCAGTCCGATCAACGTCGGCCAGCAGCAGTGGAACGAGGGGGCAGGGACTTTAACGCCTCGGAGAGCACGATGAAACACCGTGTTAACCGGAGTGGACGATGATTCCCGCGAGCCGCCAAGGTCAACCCGAGGGAACGAGTTCGTCTCCCTCGGATAACAGCCGAATCCTGTGAGAGGGAACGAATGAGCAAGTTCAGCAAGCTTGGGCGCCGCGGAGCTGCTGCGGTCGCCGTCGCCGCTGCCGCGGTGATTGGCGCAACCAGCATGGGGGCGGGACACGCCGAGGCGCAGAAGCTCGCGCCCGGGTACAAGAAGGCCGTCGCGAGCGACGGTACGACTGTTGAGACCTGGCGCAACGGTGAGTACTTCACTCGAGTCGGAACAGTGGCCAACAACCCGCTGTCGCGGGGGCTGGCGATTTCCGGCACCTACACCGTGAAGACCGCTGCCGGTGTCGGCGGCCAGGTAAACGTCGGCTACATCATCGGTTGCCAGGTCGACATCTCCGGCATCAGCCTCGACCTTGGTGGCACTTTTGACATCGTTGGTGGCGGACTGACCGGCAGCGGCAGCGTCACTCTGCCGATCAAGCCGGGCCAGATCGCGAACTACGCGCTCTCCGACATGAGCATCTCGGACAAGGGCGTGGCATCGCTCCAGGTTTCCGATCTCCAGGTGATTCTCGACAAGTGCGGCGGCTACGCGTCGGCACGCTCGTACGTCTCCGTCTACGCGGCCAAGGGATTCGATGCCAAGGGCGGCACGCTGAACGTCGACGGACCTTTGGTGAAGTCCACTCTGTACGGCCAGCCTTTCAACGTCAGTTAAGCCGCAGCAGGTAATTCAACAACTCACTCTGAGATTTATCTGCTCGTAGGCAGATTGACATTCCACGAAGGGGAATCATGAAGAAGAGCAACACTCGCCGCCTGGCGGCTGTCGCCGCCGTCGCGGGTGCCGCCGCGATGGGTCTGAGCAGTGTCAGTGCAGGACACGCTGACGCTGGGCCACTGCCCGGCGGCAAGGTCACCAAGACGCTTGTCGACGGAACTCCGGTCAGCATCACGCTTTCGAACGAGAGCATCAGCGTCCAGCGTCCGGTCAACCAGAGTGCGCTGAGCCGCGAAGCCTGGGGATCGGGAACGGTCAGCGTCAACGTGGGCGGCAAGGCCAAGGGCGGCACCATCAAGGTCGGCTATGAGCTGGGATGCCAGGTTGACTTCGGCGTGTCCGGCGGTCTCGGAGCCGGCGGCGGGTTCAAGCCGGGGGCTGCCAACCCGAATGCCATCGGTGGGACCGACGCCGACTGGAGTCGCTCCGCTGGTGGCAACGGGTCGGTGACCCTCGGGCCCGGCGGCGTGACCAAGTACTGGCTCATCAGCGGTGACAGCCTCGGAAACAGCATCCAGTCGTCGGACGTGACGAACAAGGATGATGACAACTACACCGCCAGCAATCTGACCTTCACCGGTTCCACCGGTGGAGTCACCTACAGCCAGGAGCACTTCGTACTGAACGGCTGCGCGGGATACGCGTCAGCCCGGACGATCGTCCAGGTGACCGTCAAGACGGACTCCGTCAAGGGGATCGTCACCTACACGGGTAAGCCCTTCAGCCTCGGCTGATCGCGCCTGTCGCACAACAGAACACAACCGCGGGGCGGGAACCGATATGGTTCCCGCCCCGCGGTCTTTTTTCGCTCAGCGAGTGCGGTGCCGGTGTGCCGATGGCCTCGGGGATCGACTATCGACGCAGCGGAACCCATCTGCGCGGTGGCGTCTGAGACGCCAGGAGCGGTCAGCTACCGATCGACTCGGCTACCGGATTCAGCTCCCGAAGAAGGGGAACGGGAACCACGGACGCGGACGTGGGCGCGGCTGGGGCTGCGGCCGGCCGTGGTTGTTCTGGCCCGGTCGCTGGTTGCCGTGAGGCTGAGGCATCGTTGCTCCTCCGTTGGGTTGATGTGACGTTGCCGTCGGTTGACGTGACGTTCGTTGGCGCATTCTGAATCAAGATCAGCGCCAACGGATTTCAACCTAGGAATCGAACCTTGGGATGCGATGGTCAAGTCGCTGTCAAACCGCTGGACATAGCGAAACGGCCACGCCCGAGATGGGCGTGGCCGTTTCGTTGTGGCTTCTGATCAGCGGGAGTGGCGTCCCGAGTCGCCGGGATTGTCGCCGGGGAACTGCGATCCCGGCGGCGGGTAACTGCTCGGCGGGTAGTTACCGGGCGGGGGATAGTTGCCCGGAGCCGGGTTCGGCGTCGGGTAGCCGGTTTGCGGTGCACCTGGGCCGCCTGCCGGATAGGTCGGCGGGTTCTGCTGCGGCTGCCCGGAGGGCGCCTGGTACGACGGCGGGTTGCCGTAGGTCGACGGTGCCTCATACGGGGCCTGGGATGCCGGTGGCGGCGTCGTGAGGCGCTGTGTGGGCGGTGCAGCGTCAAGTCGACCGGAGGGATAGGCGTCGGAGGACGGCGAATACGTGTCGGGCGAATCGGAAGCTCCCGAACCGGATGAGGAATCGCCGCCTCCGCCTGAGTCGCTCAGGTGGTCGGGCAGATCCTTCTCGGCCTCGGCCTTGGCCTTCGATACGCCATCGGGATCCATGAGGTCGCGGATCTCGGTGAGCAGTGCAACCTCGGTGACCTCGGCCTTCTTGCCGAAGCCGCCGAGCTCTGCGAGCTTGTTGTACGGAACGATGATCAGGAAGTAGACGACAGCGGCGATGATCAGGAAGTTGATGACCGCCGTCAACACTCCACCGATATTGACGAACGTCGACGATTTGCCGCTGACCAGCTCGAATCCGAGGCCGTCGGCTTCGTTCGGGCTCCACGGGATGGTGTTGATGATCGGCTTGATGATGCCGTCGGTGAAAGCCGTGACGATCGCGGTGAAGGCCGTGGCGATGATGACCGCTGTGGCCAGATCGACCACGTTGCCCTTCATGATGAAATCCCTGAAACCCTTGAGCACTTTCCGGTCCTCTCATTCGGTCGGTGGTACGTGCCTGTGGTGAGGTGTTGACGGAATCTGCTCAGTGGTGCACAGCCCGTTCTCCGTGATGTTAGTAGAGATAGGCATGTGCGTTGTGGAACCAAACGATGTTGTGTCCTGTGCAATGAATCTTCGATGCTGTGCAAGGAATCGCGAAACCACAGTTCAATGCACTATTACGGCGAGGGCGATGTCGAGTCCGGCTGCGGCTACGCGGAGCGCTGATTTCTGGTCCATCGCGAGTACAACCGGCGCCGATGCCTGATTCCGCGCCGACAACCCGCTCGACACCGGACGTTCGGTGCCCAGCGCGACTACGGCACGTGTGGCGAGTACATCCGCCTCAGGCCCGACGACGTCGACCACATCGCCCGCTCGTAACAGCGCCGACACGGCGTCGTCGGAGAGACGCACCGGGACGAGACGGGCGTCGGCCGACCCGGTCAACTGTTGCGGCAGCCGGGGTGAGAGAAGTCGTGCGTCGGTGAGAATCTCGCCGGTTCGGACCATGCTCGTCACCGTCTTGCCCGCGCCGTCGCGCGACATACGTAGTGCGCCCGCCGGGACCATCCCGGCGCCAACCCTGCGCACGACGAGATCGCTCGCGGCAAGTTCGGTGCCCGGCAGCAGGTCGTGCGCGGCGACCATGACCGCTTCGTCGTCGTGTTCCGCCCCGCCGAGGGTCGCGAAACCCACTGCGGCCACGACGAGTAGCGCTGCGGCGCATCGTCGAATCAACAACGACCTCGCCCAACCCGGACGCACGGCAGCTCCCAGACGGTCGACGAGGCGCGGGCTGAGACTGTCTCCACGGGCTGTTCGCATGCGCGCAAGTTAGCCGCCCGGAGGTCGCGGAAACCGACGCCGCGGCAGGTTGTGGACAACCCGTCCATTCGTAGTCGTCGGTGGATAACTCGACGCGGCGCACGCGTGGCCTGCGTCCGGTGGCGACGCGCCGCCTGACCAGCACGAGTGGTGCCACAGCCGGTCGTCGGGGAGAATGGACGACGGTGTGCCGGGAAGTCTGGTCGGCAACCCGGACCTCGATCCGGGTTTGTATTCGACCCATCTCGGCCTTGGCGCCGGGATCGCCCGACAGGATCATTTATGCCCGCAGAGAGCTCGTTCGACGGGCGCCCACCCGCCCGTGAGCGCTTGCGCCGCTATCTCTCCCTCGACACCACCAGTGGCATGCTGCTGCTCGTCAGCGCGGCCGTGGCGGTCATCCTGGCGAATTCGCCGTGGCGAGAGGCCTATCACGAGATTCTGGCCTACGAGATCGGTCCGGAGTCGTTGCACCTGCACCTGTCGCTGAGTGAGTGGGCGGCCGACGGTCTGCTCGCAATCTTCTTCTTCGTCGTCGGCGTCGAACTGAAGCAGGAGTTCGTTGCCGGAAGCCTGCGCGATATGCGTCTGGCAGGTGTGCCGATCGCCGCTGCTGTGGCCGGAATGGTCGTTCCCGCACTGTGTTACGTGGCAGTCGTCGGAACGCTCGACCCAGAAGCGTTGCGCGGCTGGGCAATTCCAACCGCCACCGACATCGCGTTCGCGCTCGCCGTCCTGGCGATCTTCGGACGTGGTCTGCCGCTGGCGTTGCGGACGTTTCTGCTCACCCTCGCGGTTGTCGACGACCTCCTCGGCATCACCGTGATCGCAGTGTTCTACACGGACTCCATCAACTTCGTGATGCTCGGCTGCGCACTGTTGGCCATCGCGGTGTTCGGGGTCGTCGTCCGTCTGTCACGCGCGTACCGGTGGTTGTTGTTGCCACTGGCGCTGATCGCTTGGGGCTGCATGCACGCCTCCGGTGTGCACTCGACGGTCGCGGGTGTCTTGCTGGGCCTCGTCGTTCCGGCATTGACGATCCGCGGTGAAGAGCTTCCGCGTACCGAACAGCTCGACGAGGCGGTTCGTCCCTGGTCGTCGGCGGTGGCCCTGCCGCTATTCGCCCTCGCCGCAGCCGGCGTCTCGCTGGTGGGAGCCGACGAACCGCTGCTCCAGCCGGTCTCGATAGGGATTGTGCTGGGGTTGTGCGTCGGCAAGGTGGTCGGTGTACTCGGAGCCACCGCGCTCATGACCCGGTTCACGCCGCTACGGCTTCCCGATGCGATCGGTATGCGCGACCTCATCCCGGTGGGGATGCTCACCGGGATCGGCTTCACGGTCGCGCTGCTGATCGCCGAGCTCTCCTTCGAAGAGGGCCAGCACGCCGCGCCGGCGAAAGGGGCAATACTCGCCGGATCGGTGATCGCGGCGTGCGCCGCCGCAGTCCTGCTGCGCTGGAATGCGCGCAAAGCACGCGATCCGGACATGAATCGCGACGGCGTCGTCGACTCCGATCTCGACGTCATCGGCGGTTGAGCGGACCCGTCGCGGAACGGGGAGGCGTCCGGTTTGGCACTCGGAATGTAGGAGTGCCAGAGTTGGTTAGAATCAGTGGCGAATCACTCAAGTCTTCGGAGGTACCGGTGCCCACTTACTCGTATGCGTGCACGGAGTGCGACAACAAGTTCGACATTGTTCAGTCGTTCTCCGATGACTCGTTGACCGAATGCCCGCAGTGCTCAGGGCGTCTGCGCAAGCTCTTCAACTCGGTCGGCATCGTGTTCAAGGGCAGCGGCTTCTATCGCACCGACTCCCGCTCGGGCTCGTCGAGCTCCGAAACGGCGTCGTCGAGCAGCAAGTCCGACGGCGGTTCGTCGTCGGAGAGTTCGTCGAGCAGCTCGTCGTCGGACAGTTCGTCGTCGAGTAGCAGCAGTTCGAGTACGTCGTCGAAGAGCGAGTCGAAGAGCAGCGCCGCTGCGTCTTCGTGATTGCTGCGTCCTCGTGATTGCTGGGCGCCGCTGATTCCAGGCTCGGACCCTAGCTGAGTTTCCGAAATCCCCCGGCGGGCGTGAGAGCCCACCCGACCGGGACGTCGTAATTGCCCGACGGCAGTGCGTCGACGACCTCGTCGTCGTAGACGACGGCGACGAGCTCAGCAGAGCTTCCGATGAGTGTTCGGTCGTAGTAGCCCGCGCCGCGGCCCAGACGAACACCCGTCTTGTCGACCGCGAGAGCGGGCACAAGCACCACCGACGCCGCGTGTACGGCGTCGACGCCGAGTCGTTCGCCCGACGGCTCGAGCAGTCCCCAGCGTCCGGGTTGCAGGGTGGTCGCGCCGTCGTAGCGGACCCAGTCCAGGGGGGCGGGGTCGCCGTCGGGGACGATCGGGACCAAGACGCTCACCCCACGATCGATGAGGGCATCGAGCATCGCCGGTGATCCCGGCTCGGTCCCGACCGGGACGTAGGCGGCGACGGTGACGTCGTATTCGAGTCGGAACGGCGCGGCGTAGATCCAATCGGCGAGGTCGCCCGCGGCTTGTTCGCGCGCGAACGGCGACATGTCTCGTCGCTTTGCCGCTATCTCCTCGCGCAACTGATTCTTGAGGGTGGGCACCGCGACCTCCGCCTTTCTGCGTACCTGCACTCGCCCCGACATACACTCGTCCCGATCCGCACTCGCACTGTAGCGCTCGAAAGTGACGTATAACGCACGCTCGCGTCCGTCAGTCGGGTGATCCGCAACTCTTCACAAGGACGCCGTCAGACTCCGACATTAGGGTGTCGGTATGACGTCCAGCGTGAGCAAGGCGAGCACCGACGAATTCAGCGAGTACTCGTCTGTACCGAACACCCCGCCTATCCCGCGAACCGCGGTCGTGCCCGCGGCAGGCTTGGGAACGAGATTCCTGCCCGCGACCAAGACCGTCCCCAAAGAGCTGCTGCCCGTCGTCGACACACCCGGCATCGAGCTCGTGGCAGAAGAGGCGAAGTCGGCAGGCGCTGAGCGTCTCCTGATCATCACGTCGCCGGGCAAAGACGGAGTCGTCGCGCACTTCGTCGAAGACCTTGTCCTCGAGAACACGCTGGCCACACGGGGCAAGGCCGCGATGCTTGCCAAGGTGCGCAAGGCACCGTCGTTGCTGGAGGTCGCGTCGGTCATCCAGGAGAAGCCCCTCGGGCTCGGGCATGCGGTCGGGTGCGTCGAGCCGTATCTCGACGACGACGAAGACGCCATCGCGGTACTGCTTCCCGACGATCTCGTCCTGCCGGGCGGCGTTCTCGAGGTGATGGCCCGCACGCGTCAGCGTCGCGGTGGTTCGGTGCTGTGCGCGATCGAGGTGCCGGAAGACCGGATCAGCGCCTACGGCGTCTTCGATGTCGAGACGTTGCCCGACGCCAACAACCCCAATGTGATGAAGCTCAAAGGCATGGTCGAGAAGCCGGAGCCGAAAGACGCCCCGTCGAATCTCGCGGCCGCCGGACGCTACATCCTCGACCGCAAGATCTTCGACGCTCTGCGCCGCATCAAGCCGGGTGCAGGCGGCGAGTTGCAGCTCACCGATGCCATCGCGCTACTGATCGAAGAGGGCGAACCGGTGCACGTCGTCGTACACAAGGGCACCCGACACGACCTGGGCAACCCCGGTGGCTACCTGAAAGCGGCTGTCGATTTCGCTCTCGACCGCGACGACTACGGACCCGACCTGCGCGAATGGCTCGTGGGCCGACTGTCGGTGGACTGAACGGCTGCGCGTTCGACTCGACTTCGCAGTCCGACTCGACGTTGCCTCAGCGCGCCTGCGTCGCAGACGCGGGCACGGCCACTAACGTCATTGCCTGACGTGTGTCCGGCGAGGCGATGAGGTGAGATGCGGTCCGTCGAAGATCATCTGACGCTGGTGACCGCTGCGGCGGTGGCTCCGCGGCCGGTACGGGTGGCAATTTCCGAGGCGCAGGGTTTGATGTGCGCCGAGGAGGTCGTCACCGAGCGACCAATGCCCGGTTTCGACCAGGCCGCGATCGACGGCTACGCCGTGCGGGCAGTCGACGTTGCGCTCGCCGGAGCGTCGGCACCGAGCGATCCCGACGAGTTCGAGGAATTCGACGCCGGCGGTGCCGAATTGGTCGATCTCGAGCCCGGTGAGCCGATGATCGTGTCTCTTCCCGTGGTCGGCGAGGTTGCGCCGGGTGCGCGTACCCCGACCAGGCTTCAGCCGCGGCAGGCGGTACGTGTCGAGACGGGCGCCCCGATGCCGACGCTCGCCGACGCCGTGGTGCCCCTCCGCTGGACCGACGGCGGCGATCAGAAGGTCAAAGTCGGGCACGGCGTCGACAGTGGTGATTACGTTCGACGAGTCGGCGACGACGTACAGCCCGGCGATGTCGCGGTTCGTGCCGGATCGATCATCGGCCCGGCGCAGGTCGGGTTGCTCGCCGCGGTCGGTCAGTCGCGTGTGCTGGTTCATCCCAAACCGCGGCTCTCGGTGATCTCGGTGGGCAGCGAACTCGTCGACATCGACCGCACTCCTGGGCCCGGCCAGATCTACGACGTGAACAGCTACTCGCTCGCCGCCGCCGCACGTGATGCTGGTGCGGACGTGAACAGGGTCGGACTCGCCGAGCGCGAGTCGTCGCGGCTGCGTGAAGTGGTTGAGGCGCAACTCATTCGATCCGAGATCGTCGTGATCTGCGGAGCGGTGGGTGGAACGGCGTCGCGGGCGATCGCCGACGCACTGGCCGACCTCGGCGACCTCGAGATCGCTCGGGTCGCGATGCATCCGGGCTCGGTGCAGGGCTTCGGCCGACTCGGCCGCGACGAGGTGCCGACGTTCCTGTTGCCGGCCAATCCGGTGAGCGCGCTCGTGACCTTCGAGGTCATGGTGCGACCGTTGATCCGGATCGCGCTGGGCAAGCGGCAGCCGATGCGACGGGTGATCACCGCACGGACGATCGGGCCGATCGTGTCCGTCGCGGGCCGCAAGGGATATCTGCGTGGCCAGTTGATGCGCGACGAGAAGTCGGGGGAGTACCTGGTGCAGGTGCTCGGGGCGTCGCCGACCGGATCGTCGCATCTGCTGGCAGAGCTCGCCGACGCGAACTGCCTGATCATCGTCGAGCCCGACGTTGAGGAGTTGGGCACGGGCGACGAGGTCGAGGTCGCGTTCCTCGCTCAGCGCGGATGAGTGCGTTCGGGTTGCGTCGATTCTGTTCGATTGGCGCGTGTGCGCGAGCCGGTCACACCACGACGTTCACCGAATAGACTCACTGGCGTGTTCAGATGGTTGAGCGGTGTTCCGGCCAGTCCCGGGTGGCCGGCGACGTTGGGACCATTGCTTTCTCGTGGTGGAGCGGTGACCGTGCGTCCGGTGCGGGTTCGTGATGCCAAGAGTTGGAGCGACCTTCGCATCCGCAACCAGAACTCGCTGCTGCCGTGGGAGCCGACCGGCGTCGGCAGTTGGGCCGACCGGCATCAGCCGGCGTCGTGGCCGCCGCTGTACGCGATCCTCAAATCCGAGGCGAAGCGCGGCACCATCCTGCCGTTCGTCATCGAACTCGACGGCGCATACGTCGGCCAGCTCACCGTCGGGAACATCCAACGTGGGGCCGTGCGGACCGCATGGATCGGGTACTGGATCGACCAGGCGCACTTCGGTCAGGGAATCGCCACTGCCGCAGTCGCTTTGGGCGTCGACCATTGCTTCGGTCCGGTGGGGTTACATCGCCTCGAGGCCACGGTTCAGCCGTCGAACGGGGCGTCGCAGGCGGTGCTGACCAAACTCGGATTCCGGCATGAAGGTCTCCTCGAACGCTATATGGACGTCAACAAGCGTTGGCGCGACCACAACCTGTTCGCCCTGACTGCCGAGGAGGTTCCCGAAGGGGCCGTCGAGCGACTGGTGCGATCGGGCCGGGCGAACTTCTTGCAGGGCTAGTTCTGGTTGTTTGTCTGGGCGACCTGTCCTTCTGCGTAGGGTTGCCGTATGGCTGAGTCATCGCATAGCGCATCGGAGTTGCTCGAGATCGTGGTGCGCGGACACGCGCGCGACAGTTACCCGCCCGAGCGCGCGCTGCTCTCGCTCAGCATCGACTTCTCTGGCTCGAACCGCGAAACTGTATACACCGACGCGATCGGGGTGCAGGGGCGAATCGTCGAGTCGCTGAACTCACTTGAAGCGCGGGGAGCGGTGTCGACGTGGCACAGCGAGTCGGTGCGCGTCTGGTCGTATCGACCGGTCGATGCGAAGGGTAAGCCACGAGAACTGCTGTACGTCACGAAGATTCGCGTGACCACCGAGTTCGTCGACTTCGACGAACTCAATTCGTTCATCGACGAGTGGGCGACGGTCGAGGGGGTCGACGTCGCTGGCGTGCGTTGGGATGTCACGCGTGAGGGGCGAGCCGAGCACGAGAGGGAACTTCGACGTCGCGCGGTCGACGACGCGGTGGCGAAGGCGCAGGCCTACGCCGACGCGGTGGGTCGGGGCGAGGTGCGGGCTGTGCAGCTCGCCGACCCGGACATGCTGTCGAGTGGACCCGAACGGATGGCTCGGGTGACATTCGCGGGCGCGCCCGCTGACGCACCGACGTTGGAGTTGCGGCCCGAGGACATCGACATCGCGGTCTCGGTGGACGCGCGCTTCGTCGCGAGCTAGCGGCCGGTTGCGAACCCGGGCACCGCGCGAGTCGCTGAGAAAGCCATATGAATCACTCCAATCTGGCGGGGGCTCGGCGCGTCTGCGCAGTTCGCGCAATGGTCGCACCTAGATTATTGGGTGGTCCGGTGTAACCAGAGTGATTGAAGGGAGAGGTCGAATGCCGAACTCCGTGCTGTGGGTCTGCCTCGTCGTGGTGTGGCTCTTCGTCCTCGTTCCCATGGTCATCAAGGGCCGACCTCAGATGCGCAAGTCGACCGAAGCCGCGCGCATGACGCGCCTCCTTCACCGCGGCGGCACCAAGACCCGCACGTCGACTGCTCGACGCTCGGCGGGCGCACACCCGCACGACCCGTCGTGGACGTCGCGCCGCTCGTCACGTTCGGCGAGTAGCGCCGCGACATCGCTTCTCGACAAGACCGAGTCCGACGAAGAGGTGTCGACCGAGTCCGGCGCGGACACCGACGACGCTCCGACGTCGCAGAAGGCGACCAGCACCAAGCGTGCAACTGGGGCGAAGGTGCAGGCGCCCAAGGCTGATCCGGACGTCGAGGCGGATCTCGACGCTGATGACCTCGACGCCGACGACGTCGAGTCGGGTGACGACAACGTCACGCTCACAGGCGAACTCGTCGATACTGACGAGACTGAGGCTGACGAGGTCGACGACTCCGCGGACGCTTCGGACGTCGTCGACGCCGAGGTCGAGGATGACGAGGCTGAGGGCGCTGAGGCTGAAGATGCTGAGCTTGAGGATGATTCGGACGTCGAGGACGTCGAGGACGAAGCCGAGTACGACGATCTCGAATACGACGACAACCTCGACGATGAGTACGAGGACGACGAGTACGAGGACGATTACGCCGTAGAAGACGACAGCTCGGACGACGACTACGACGTTGAAGACGAGTACGAGGACGACGAGTACGACGTCGAGGATGAGTACGACGTAGACGACGTAGACGCAGAAGACGACTACCTCGACGAGGTCGACGGCTATGAAAACCCGGTGCCGCGCGACAAGCGTTCCGCCGCAGCACAAGCCGAGCCCGCGACCGTCGTCGACCGCGGACGCACCCGCGATGCACGACGTTCGGGTACGTCATTTGACGAGCGGGACAGGAAGATTCGCTACCGCGAGCGTCAGCGTGTGGCCATCGCGCTGCTGACGTTTGTGGTCATCTCGATCGCGCTCGGAGCGTTCCTGGGGCTCATCGGTTGGATCGCTACCGGGATCACCGTCGTGATGCTCTTTGCCTACCTGGCATACCTGCGTAGTGCGGTCCGCAACGAGCAGCGGCTACGCGCGCAGCGGGCAGCCCGTGTGGCGCGGCAGCGTCGGCAGGACGAGGAGCGTCGACGTCGCGAGATGGCTGCGCCGCAGTTCGTCCCGGTGGTCGAGCCCGCGCCTCAGATGCGCAGGCCCGGCGGAGCCGTCGTCGTCGAAATCGACGACGAGGACCCGATTTTCGATCACATCCCGCCGTTCCAGCGGCGTCGTGTCATGCGTGAGGACGAGGACTTCCGTCGGGCTGCTGCTGGCTGACGGTGATTGCCTCCGGGTGGTTTTTGATCCACTTGCTTGCGTCCGTGACAGCGTGGCAAAGCGCAACGCGCTCACCGACATACGTCACCGGAGCACCGACAACCGGTATGTAGCCGAGCATTCCGAGGAGCTTGGGCGGGCCGGGTCGACGATCGAGTTCGTCGTTGACCTTGCGCAGGATCTGAGCCACCTCCCAGAGCCCACCGATCACCGACCATCCGCGACGCTTCTTTCCTGACGACGTGTCGTCGAAAGGATCGGTGTTCGACGCGGCGTCGGAACTCAGTTCTCGATCGCTGAGTACCGAAGCAAGCAGTCGCACTTGATCATTGCGATCGGTGACCCCGTACTCGCGTGCGATGGCGACGAGCACGATGGCCTGATTGGCGTAGCCGAGCGCGCTGGTGAGCGGCAGAGCTTTGGCCCATGCGCCGAAGACGCCGGGGTAGGAGACGGCAATCGTGTTGAGCGCGCCGATGCGATTGACCCACCACTTGCCGCGCTCTTTGATCGACAGCTCCGACCAGCCATGCGTGCCCGGCCAATCGGCCACGTCGAACCCGTGGGCGACGACGTGTCGGAGCTTGTCGAGGCGAGAACGATCCTCGGAGTCGTCGTCGAATGTGCTTGCCTTGATCCCCAGCGGATCCGACGACGCGAGTGCGTCGAGGATCGGGTTGATGATGGCGACCGCGCGGTCGAGGGCGGTTGCGAGCTCTTTATCGGACATTGTGGCCACGTGCCGAGAGTATCGGAGCGGCGTCGACGTCCGGCTTGTCGCCACGACGACGAGGCGTTTGTGATCACGCGCGAGATGGCTGCTAGAGTGACCTACGGCTGATCACGCAGTGGTCACCCGGGGCTATGGCGCAGTTGGTAGCGCGACTCGTTCGCATCGAGTAGGTCGGGAGTTCGATTCTCCCTAGCTCCACCAGAGAAAGCCCAGGTCAGGGCGTTATTCGAGGGGTGAGGGCTTAGCCCTCGGCGGTACCGTCCCGCAGTGGTCCCGCAGTAGTTTCACTCAGGCCAGAAACTTTTGACCTGATCGCAGTGTTCTGAGACATCATCTCGCCTCGAATCTTCTGGTCCAACGCACCCGCTACGAGGTCGAGATCGTCGTCGAACAGGTCGGCGTAGGTATCGAGCGTCATGCTCGCCTTGGCGTGGCCCAGCATCCGCTGAACCGCCTTCACGTTGGCCCCCGCCGAGATCGCGAGGGAGGCCGCAGTGTGTCGGAGGTCGTGGGGTGCGAGGCGCGGGAACTCTGGGGTGACCGGCTCGCCACCCTTGGACTTCTCCTGCGCCCTGGCCTTGGTCGCGGCCTCCTGGCAGCTCTTGACGGCCTTGTCAAACACTCGTGGACGCCAATTCGTGTTTCGCAGGACCCCACCATCCTCGGCGGTGAACACGAGGTCTTCACGGCCCTTGCCCACCATGAGCTGACTCAGTGCCGGTGCCAGTACCGCTGGGAACGGCACGGAGCGTCGCTCGTGTGTCTTCGGCGTGCCCCACACCAACGCGCCCCTGACCTCGGTTACTGACCGCGAGACCTCGACCCGACGCCGCAGCATGTCGACATCCTGCACCCGTAGCGCAGCCATCTCGCCCCACCGCAGCCCGGTATAGGCCAGGAACTCGACGACCTCGGGGCGGAAGGTGACCGCCTGGGCCAACGCCGACACCTGGGAAACGGAGAGGTAGGCCCGCTCCGCGTGTGCCCGCCTGGGCAGCTTCACGTTGCTGCACGGGTTCGCCGAGAGCCGTCGGTCCTCGACTGCCAGTTCGCAGATGCCCCGCAGGACACCCACGGCACGCTCAATGGTGGGGACTCCCACGGGGCGGTGGTCCTCTGTCTCGGTAGCCATCTCAGACACCCAGGCCCGCACGGCGGTCACCCTGATCTCCCCCACGGGGACGGTGCCCCATCGGGGAGCGACGTGGACGCTGTAGGCCGTCTCGCGGGAGGCGAGGGTCTTTTGCGAGAGGTGCCCCGCTTGGCGCTTGTAGTCCTCCCACAGCGACGCCACGGTCACCTTGCCCGCGCGGTCATCGACGAACCTGCCCAGGTTGCGCGAGGTCGTGAGTTCGGACAGGAACGCGGTGGCGTCTGACTTTTTGTCGAACGACTTGGACAGCTCGCGGCCCTCGACGACGTAGCGAACGAGCCAACGCCGCCCCCTGCCGTACTTCGCGGACTTCTCCCCGGTGGAGGTATGCCAGGCGTCGGTGATCCCTTCCCGGCGATTGCGGTGCTGGCTCATCGCATACCCGCTCTCACGAGGTCTTCACCGATCAACTCGACCATCGAGTCGTGAGTGGTGAGCCTGTCGATCGTCGCCCGCGATAGCCCTGACAATTCGATGAGGTCGACCTTGCGCAGGCCGCAGAGGTACCCCCGCACAATCGAGCAATGGAACTCGTGGCGGGCGCGTTCCGCCCTCTGCGCAGCCGTCTCCGACCAGTCTCGGTTCTCGGAGATGGCTTCTGCCACCTTTGCGCGTTGCTGGAGTAGCTGTTTCATGTCGTCGCCTTTGGGTCTCGTTCTTGCCATGCCTCACAGATTACCAGAGTTCGTCATCATGAGGCATTTTGTTTGATGGGTTGAACGGAATAACGATCGGGTAACAATGCCGAATGGCGTACGCCTTGCAACGTCTGGCGACGTCTGGCAGTAGTCGTCAAACCGACTGTGGTGCAGATGTTTTCGTCGTTGTTGGCTATCTCTGAACGCATATCGTTGTGTTGTCCCACGACCGACAACGAAAGGAAAGATGTTGGACGACAACACAACCGAGCTTCTCGGTTACGAGGGGATCAGGCGGGAGTTCTTGCCCGATCTGCCTCTGGGGACCCTGCGGGCTATGCAGTCGCAGGGGCGGCTTCCCCGTTCAATCACGATTGGCCGCAGGCGGTACTGGGAACGGGCGGTCATTGAGCAGTGGATTGCGGACATGCTCAAGGATGCATCGTGACCGACCCCGAGGACATGAACCCGATCGAGCTGGGTCGCTTGATCGCTCGCCTACGCGGCGAGATGACCCAGATGAAGAATCGTGTTCAAGTGCTCACGCTGATGAAGGCGCGAGTTGAGGCAGCGGGGGTAGACACCTATCGAGCACTGGAGGGGAGTTCTGAGGCCAGTAAAGGGAGCGGGGGGTCTGGTAGGACCCCAAAGGCTCAAAACTCGCCCAGAATCGCCAACCAACAGCGGGAATCGGCACTGTCGTTTGACGATCGAGCCGAAAAGTTCGGCAGGATCGAAGATTCGGGTCTCGGAGACGGTGAACCTGCGGGGGGCGAGGGATGAAAAATCGCGCAGAAGTTCGCACCATCAACGGCGAACCAATGCTGGATGCCCGGTGCACTGCGCTCCTCCTGGGCGTCGATGCCTCTGATCTCGCGGGAGGTCAGAAGTTGTCGGAGTCCGCTGTTCGCTCAGGCATCCGTCGTCGCAAGGAATACGAGGCGGCAACGGGGAACACCGAACCCGACATGTTGGGTGTTCTCTCCCACTACGCCAGGCGCGAGGGGGTCACGCTGATCGTCGACGGAGTCACCGTGGTCGATTAATGTCGACACCGGCATATCAACAGAAACGGAAACACCCCCGGCGAGTAGTCAGCCGGGGGTGTTCCTGCGTCGCACCGATCACCAGAAGAAAGGCACAGACCAAGGATATGTCACCAACGCGATTCGGCAAGTTCCCCAGTATCGAGCGCGGGGGTCTGACTCTCGCTGAGCGCGGGGTACTTGCGCAGATGTACACCTTCGCCGATCAGAACGGCGTGCTCTACGTCAACCAGGAGAAGTTGGCACGGGAACTGGAGATCGGGCGCTCAACTCTACTGCGGCATTTGAGTGCTCTGGAGCATAAGGGATTCCTCACGCGGCGACACCAGTACCGCAACGGCGGGGGGTATCGCACTAGTGAGTATCGACTGTCCGTGGTCGTCAAGGACTCGTTGAAGGGTCGCGACAACAAGTCGAAAACAGACCCCGAGACGACCGAAACGACCTCTCACGATGTCCCAGAATCGGGACAACGCGATGTCCCAGAATCGGGACAGCAATTACATACCGTTCCTAAGAACTCTTCACAGACCGTTCCTAGTGATGGTTCTCGTGATGGCGCAGTTGACCGGATGAGGACCGAAACAGACGACCTCGCGGATGCTGGTACTCGGGTCCCGGATCAACTGCGCGCGATCAAAAGTGCACTTTTCCCCAATGACCCAGGTCACAACGGAAGGGTCACTCTGCCGACGGAACGGCTAAACGATGCCCAGGGACCGCTGTGGAGGGACTGGGAGCCGAACGCTCGGCATTGGCGCATGATTCACAGCCTTCGCTGCGACCACGGCATAGTCATTAATCCCGACGCCCTGTTCGCAGCCTGGGAGCAGTCGGCAGTTCAAACGCCGACCGGGAAGCAAAGGGTCAGTGCGAATTGGGGCGCTGACCTCATGGCGGCTATCCAGATCGTCGCCCACGACATCGACGATGCTTTTGAGCTAAGCCCCGTATTTGATGAGCGGTACTACTCGGAAAACGCAGAGGAGCTGATCGCCGATTATCATTGGCACGCACAGGACGAACACGAGGAGTCATCACCGTGGAGCATCAGCAGCGCCCCCTTCTGATCGAGTCATTGTGCCCCGTGTGTTTTGAGCCCTTGAGGATCGGTGCAGACTGGGTTGTCCCAGAGCATGAGGACCCGATCTACCTAGCTCCTTGTGTCGCCGTAACACCGCCGAAGATGTTCGCGTTTCACATGAACGCTGTTGTCTACGGGCGGTTCTGAACGGTATTTCCGCGTCATTGCACGGTATTTCCGCGTACACAGAAACACCCCCGGGGACGGCTCGCGTTCGCCCCGGGGGTGTTGTGTACCTGTGCCTACCGGATTCCGAGTTCAGGAGAAACCAGGTACACCGAAACCCTAGCGTGTGTTCTGAAAAAAGCCGCCGATCGTACGGCGTTTCAAGGGTCGCGTTTGAAACGCGACCCGTAGAATAGAGAGCAGAAGCGCAACCCCGCGCTTACCCGAGAAAGGACGGAACCCAAGCCCATAAGGGCCTGGGCCACTTGTCCTTTCGGAGGTGAGCAGCGTTGGCCGATCGCTACGGCGGCACTCTCAAACTGCGCATCACTCCGGATGCCTCCCGGTTTGTTTCCGAAGTTCGCGCAGTCGCGGAGCAGGCCCGCAAAAGCGCGTCGGTGAAGATACCCGTCGAGGTCGACAATCGTTCTCTACAGCGTTCGCTGCGCACTGCGACGAGGTCGTCGAACGCCACGGTCAAGGTTGATGCGGAGGTCAATCCTCGCTCCCTGGAACGTTCTCTCAGGCGGGCAACCCTGGCGTCGTCCACGCGAGTGAACGTCGGTCTCGACCCCGACTTCGCGGGAGCGACCGCACGGATAGAGACCTGGGCAAGGTCGTTGCGGCCCACGGTCCACGTGAACATCGACTACGACCGCTCCGCGATTGACCGGTTGGGGCGCGTCCTCGGAGGTATTGCCTCAACGGGGGTTCGAGGTACGGGGAACGCGGCAGCATCCGCTGCGGGGTCGTTTAGCAATCTGAGTGGTGCGATCGGCCTTGCGGCTGCGGCACTCGCTGGTTTGGCTGCGATCTCGCTCGTTCCGCTCATCGCGTCTGCCTCTCAGGCTCTTGGGGTGTTTGCTCTCCTGCCGGGGGTGATCGGGGCCGCTGGGGCGTCGGTGGCAACCCTGGGCCTGGGTCTCGGCGGGGTCGTGGACGCGTTCAAGGCATCCGGCGACGCGGCCACCTCTGCGGGCGGTGCTGCGACCGACGCGGCCCACGACCAAGAGCAAGCCGCGCAGCGCGTCACGCAGGCTCAGGAGTCGGTGACCGACGCCGCTAGGGCTGTGTCCGACGCGCAGCAGGACGCCCGAGACGCCGCAAAGGACCTCAACGACGCCTATAAGGACCAGGCGCGCGAGCTGGAGGACGTCAACCAGCAGTTGACCGACGCGACGCTCAACACCCAGGACGCGGCGCTGGGTCTCGCGCGGGCCAAGGCCGACCTCCAGAAGACTCGGCAGGATCGCGCCCTGGGTAAGGCGAGTGACCTCGACGTTGCCGAGGACCAACTCCGCGTCCAACAGGCGCAGAACCGCCTCAATAAGGCGAACACCGACCAGACACGAGCCGGTCAGGATGCCCGGGATGCCAATCAGAAAGGCGTCGACGGCGGCGACAAGGTGGTCGAGGCGAAGAAGCGACTCAGCGACGCTGCCGACCGCGAGACCGACGCGAATCGTCGTTTGCGAGATGCGCAGTGGGCACTGAACGAGGCTTACTACCAGCAGGCGCACTCCACGGCTGCGGCTGCGGGCGGGGTCGACAAGTACGCCGAGGCGATGAGCAAGCTATCGCCCAACGCACGCCAGTTCGTGACCGACATCAAGAGCCTGTCCGGGGCGTTCGGCGAACTGCGAAATAATGTGCAGGACAAGCTATTTGATGGTCTAGGTCAGAAGATTGTCGATCTGAGCAACAACTATCTGCCCACCTTGAACAAGGGCCTCGGTGACATCGCATCGGGGTTCAACTCGGGTCTGTCGAAGATTATCGACCAGATGTCGCGCCCCGAGAACATCAGCGCGTGGTCGAACATCTTCTCGAACACGGCTGCGTCGGTGGACAAGTTCCTGGGCGGCCTGGGCTACCTCGGGTCGGCGCTGACTACGATCGCGTCCGTCGGGTCTGACTTTCTCCCCGGCATCGGGCAGAGCTTCCAAGACACGATGCAAAAGTTCGACGAGTGGATTAAGGGCCTCGACTCGAACGGCAAGCTCAAAGAGTTCATCCAAGGTGCGATCGACAAGTTTCACGAACTCTGGGACATCGGGTCGAAGATTGTCGAACTCGTCAAGAACATCTTCTCTGGTGGGAAAGACACCGGCGACGACATGCTCAAGAGCATCTCGACGACCCTCGACAAGTGGAATCAGTTCCTCGGGTCTCCGGAGGGGCAACAGAAGCTCAAAGACTTTTTCGAGGACGTCAAGCAGTCGGCCAAAGACATTGCGAGCACGATCTCGGCAGCCGCAGACATCGTGCATCTCGTCTCCGGTATGGGTCCCCGTGACGACGGCAAAAAGAAGCCGACCAACATCGACGAGTCGAAGTCAACAGGCGCAGGGGCGAACTCCGCACGGCTGAAAGACAAGGACGGCAACACCGTTGACTCCGAGGGCAACCCGGCATGGAACCCGGGCGAGTCGGGTCTCGCGGCCACGATCCCGGTTATCCCAAAGAACGGCATCATCGGGAAGGCAGGCCGTGGTGTTGCGGGTCTGTTCGGCTACTCCTCACGCGACGGAGACGACGGGGCAGGGTCCTGGGACGGTGGAGCCTGGAAGCAAACAGGCGAGCGTTGGGCCAACGTCGGAAAGTCGGTCAAAGACAGCTACGACAAAAACATCGGTCCGACGATTACCTCGTTCGTGCAAGGTATGCAGAACATCGGCTCGACCGCGCTAGACAAGCTCCAGAACGTCGGGTCGAGTGCCTGGGGTTCGATCTCGAACGCCGCATCGACGGCGGGGTCGACGATCTCGACAGCCGCGCAGGGCGTCGGACAGTGGTTCGCCGACCTGGGCACCAAGGCGGGCAGCGCGAAAGACGCCGTCGTTCAGAAGATGGACGACATGCTGAATTGGCTTGGGGGACTGGGTAGTTCGATCGCGCAGAAGACCTCCGGCATGTGGAACGGAATTTCGGAGGCGTTTAAAGAGTCGTTGAACTGGATTATCGACCGCTGGAACGCCTTCACGATCAAGGTCGGCGGTTGGGAGATCATGGGCAAAAAGCTGCCATCTCTCACTGTCTCTATGCCGCAGATTCCCCGGCTCTATGCAGGTGGCGCGGTCCGTGATGAGAACGGTCGCCTGTCGGGACCAGGTACGGGAACCTCTGACTCAATCGTGGGCGTTAATGCCGACGGAATCCCTATTGTTCGCGTGGCGGACAAGGAGACAGTGGTTACCGCCGACGCCTCGAATCACCCTGGTAACCAGAAGATTCTGACCGCGATGAACCAGGGGGAGAAGTTCAACCTTCCCGGGTTGGCTACGGGCGGGGCCGTGGAGGACCCGAACGCCAAGAGCAACAGCACTTTTGTGCCGGGTTCCGAGCAGGGCAAGCCCTCTGGCCCAACGTCGCCCACCGGCAAGCCCTCTGACCTCGCGGGCATGATGTCGTTTCTCTCCTCAATGGCGAGCACGGCGCTCTATGCGATGGGCGGATTCTCGCGCACCGATATCGACTGCTCTGGACTCGTCTCGGCGGGCATCAACGCGCTGTTTGGCGAAGACCCGTTTGTCGGTCGGATGAACACCACCGTCGAGGGTCCGTGGCTATCCGCACGAGGGTTCACCCTGGGCAAGGGTGGCAACGATTCCATCACCATCGGCTTCTACGACCAGGGTGGAGGGGCGTTCGGGCACACAGCCGGAACCTTGCCCGGGGGGACCCCTTTCGAGGCGCACGGGCCAGATGGAACCCCGATCGAGTACGGCTCCGGTCAAGGTGCAGACCAGTCGATCTTTACCGACTTCTGGCATCTCGCCATTGCCCCGCAGGACCTCCTGAACGCCAACGTGAACGTATCGGGAGGCAATCTCCCGAACCCGACCTACCCAGGCACCGGAACGACACCGAACAGCACAAACACCACCGCTAGCACTGACCCCAGTGCCACGACCGACTCGGACAAGCCCACCACCATCTCCGGCTGGGCGGGCAAGTTCGCTCAGGACGCCGCGACGTACTACGCACAGGACACACTGGGAGTGTTCGGGATTCCCGACGAACTCCCCGGTGCGGTCAATGCGGCGTTCGTCGTCGGCAACGCGGTGGGTACCCAGGGCAACGACTCCCTGTCAGGCCTCGCGGGGTTGGCGGGGAAGGCCCAGACGAACAGTCGCGGGGCGTACACGGCACCGAAGACCGTCACCGTTCCGGACCAGAACAACCCCAACACGCCTACGAACACCCCGGGACAGACCACCTCGGGACCGACCACCTCGGGACAGACCACCCCTGGTCAGGCGAAGCTGGAAGGCCCCGCGTCGGATCAACCCGCGTCCCCGTCTATGCCGACCGATGTCCCCGAGGGCGGAATCGCCGCAGGCACCCCAGGGGCCAAGGAAGCCGTCTACTCGGAGTGGCTCAAGTACGGGTGGACCGAGGCCGCGCAGTGGCTCGATACGCTTCGCCTCATCAACGGGGAAAGTTCCTGGGATGTCGGGGCGGCGAACCCGTCGAGCACTGCACAGGGTCTCTTCCAGTTCCTCGACACGACCCGAGCGCAATTCCCCTACGGCGCAACAGCAGCCGAGCAAGCCGTCGGTGGCGGGCAGTACATCAAGAGTCGCTATCACACGCCCTCGGACGCGTGGCAGTTCTGGTCATCGCAGTCGCCGCACTGGTATGACGCAGGCGGCAGGATTCCCGTGGGTGACACCTGGGTACGCAACCAGACCGGCAAACCCGAAGCGGTGCTCACAGATGAGCAATGGTCGGACGTGTCCGGGATTCTCGGTGCGCTTTCTGGCCCCGTACTCGACAACCTGAACCGCACGATCGCCGACACCTCGGCAACTGCCATGACGAGCGCGGCGAACACGGTGCCCGGGGTTGGGCCTGCGGTACAGGCGGGGATAGGTGCGATGCGCACGTTCAACTCGGCGGTCGAGTCGGGTCTCGGTGTCGCGCAGACGTTTAAGAACTCCGCAGCCCAAACCCTCACCACCCACGAGGAGACAGCTACCAAGAACGTCAACTCGCACAATCGCACCACGAATTATCACATCAGCGGCACCGACGCCCAAACCGCTATGCGGCTAGCCCGTCTGCGCGAGCAGAAAGAAGCGATGGCGTATGCCGGAGGCCGAAGCTAGGAGAACCATGAAGCCCACGAAGCCCAACGCAGTAATCACCAAGCGCAAGAAAGCAATTGAGGAGTCGCCGGGTGTTCCGTGCCCGGCATGTAACACCCCCACCCAGGGATTCCACGAACCCTTGCCGACTGCCGATCCGAAGTGGAAGCCCGCCCAGCCGGGGGAGATCGACAAAACGATGGTCACCGACGAGAACGCTATCTCAGCGCTGCGGGCGGATCGGATGGCCAGGCGCGCCAAGGGGAACATGCGCGAGGAGTTGGCAGCGCAAGACCTCGCGGCCCGCTACCGCAACGCAGACAGCCCGCAGGGCGGACCCGAGAAGGGCCTTGACGATTGTCCGGTATGTGGTGCGACCGACGTGAAGGTCGACGACGCCAAGCTCACCCCGCAGGGGCGGGCGAAGGTGACTCGCACTCGTGCCCGCAAGGTGCAGAACACCATCGCGGCCTCTGCCGATGAGACCGCAGCCCGCCTCCGGAAGCGCTGGGTCAAGTGAGATGAATCTGAACCGCGCTTACCGGATCGCGGCGAACACCGCCGGGGCGGTGGCGCGTGCGCTCCAGAAGTTGAAAACCGCTGTCCAGGTGGCGTTCGAGCGTGCCATCGTGACTCGCAACCCTGCGGGGCAGGAGGGGGCAGTTAGGCGTTCGATCTCGTCCACTGTGACGACTCTGAGTAGTTATGTCATGACGGGCACGGTGAACGCCTGGAGGACCGCAGGCAGCGGCTACCGTCCGTCCCTCCGGAAGCTGACGCTTCCCGTCCTGTTGGCCTTGGGGCGGATGGAAACGATCTCGGTGAAGCGGTTCCACGAACTCGCGGACGAGGCCCTCTCCCGGATCACTACTGAGACCCGGGAGGACGTGCTGCGCGAGATTGTGCGGGAGTTCGTCGCACGCGGCATCCTGCGGATTACCGACTCTCTGGGGCGTGAGTACGACGCGGTCGAGTGGACCGAACGAGCCGTCGACACAGCGATTCTCAACGCTGCGCGGCAGGCATACACGGGGACACTCCTCGCGAAAGGGTCGACGGTGGTCAAGGTGATCACCGAGCAGGGGGCCTGCGGCAAGTGTCGCCCCTTCCATAATCGACACCTCGCCCTGCGACCGACCCCGGGGATGTTCACGGTGGCCCAGGCCGAGAGGCTGGGGCTGTTCCATCCCTCATGCCGGTGCCATATGGTCGAGATCAGGCAGGCGGTGGCCGCGTGAACGAGTGGGTGCCTGCATTCCCAGGACAGCGGCCCCCGTTTTTCAAGGACGGCAACGAATGCGCCCTCCGGCACGGTGCGCACTCTCCGAAGCTCGTGAACCCCCGCCGTGACGAGATCGTCGCGGGGCTACGACAGGCTATGCCGCACTTGGACAACGAGGGCTACGGCCCGCAACTGTCCCGGTACGGGACGACCCTCGCACAGATTGAACGCCTCGACGCCTGGCTGGAGGAACACGGGGTCATCGGCAAGGGCGGCAGCATCAAGCCCGCAGCCAAGTTCCGTGCCGATCTCGATAAGTTGGCTCTCAATCTCGCTGGCGCACTTGGGCTTACGCCCGTATCTCATGCTCGGGTATTACGCGACCTGGGGGAGGCTGGTCGGTCTCAGGTCGACATCGCCAAAGCGCAAGAGGAGTATCTCCGCGAGCAGAGGGGGAGCGCGTGACAACAACCCTCGACGACCTCCAGCACGTCGGCAGGTTCGCCGACAACTTGATCGGGCAACCACTGTGGTCGCATCAGTTAGAGATGGCCGAATCCGAGGCCCGGTACCGAATCGTCTGCGCGGGCAGGCAGGTCGGCAAGTCGCGACTTCTCGCGGTCCTGGCGTTGCACCAAGCCTTCACCGTGCCCGGCTCGCTGACCCTGTTAGTGAGTGCCGGTGAGACGGCCTCTCTGCGGTTGCTCGACGAGTGCGGGACCCTCGCGACGAAAGCACCGATCCTGCGGGGCAGCGTCGTCGACGACCATAAGACGACTCTCACGCTGAGCAACGGGTCGCGGATCGTCTCGGTTCCCGCGTCGGAGAGGCAGATTCGCGGCTGGGCCGTCGATCTCCTCATCATCGACGAGGCGGGGTTCGTCGCTGAGGATATTTGGCGGGCGGCAGAACCAGCGGTGATCGCCCGACGCGGTCGCGTGGTCCTGTCCTCTTCGCCCTGGGGTAACCCGCAGCACTTTTTCCGACGGCTGTGGACCCTCGGCAGGGTGCCCGACACGAAAGTTGCGTCGTGGCATTGGCCGTCGATCGTCTCACCTCTCATCAGCGACGAAGACCTCACCGACATCGAAGCCCGCGAGCCGTCGAACTACTTTGCCCGTGAGTACCTCGCGGAGTGGCCCGACGAGGCGGGGGCGTACTTCTCTACCAATGAGATCGAGAGCGCGACAGCGGACTACGAACTGTTAGCCCCCGAGAGGGCCAGGGGCGCAACCGCAGTGGCGGGGGTGGATTGGGGCTACAGCTTGGACGCGAATGCCCTAGTCCTCCTGGGGGCCGTCGACGAGGAACACCTCATCGGACGGCGCGACGACCTGCCTGTGTTCTACGTGCCGTGGCTCGAACACCACTACAGAATGCCGTTCACCCAGTTCGTCGAGCGGATCGTTCAGGTGGGCAGGGGATACGAACTCGTCTCGGTTGTCAGTGAGACCAATGGTGTTGGTCAGGGGCCGACACAAGCTCTCTATGAGAAGTTCTTACACGAGCCCCTTATGCCGGGAGTGCTCCCGGTAACCACAACGGCGCGGCGAAAGATGGCGGGCTTCTCCACAATCAAGCTGCTGTTACAACAGGGGCGGCTGGTTCTTCCGCGACATCCGGAACTCTTAAAACAGTTGTCCTACTTGTCATTTGAGACGCTCGACTCCGGTCTCACCCGAATTTCAGTTCCCGAGTCCCAAGGGCACGACGACCTCGTGATGGCACTCATGCAGGCCGCGAGCTGTTTGAACACCTACTACGAACCCGAGCGGCCTCAATACCTCATCAAGTCGAAACGCCCCGAGATGCTCACTACCCCAGGGAAAACGGTGATTCCCAGAACGCCGCGACCCATGACCGACCCGATGCCCCTCTCCTGGGGGCCGATGAATGCAAAGGCGTGGAACGCATGACCCCCGAAGAACTGCGCGAGCTTGCTGAACAGCTTGACCGAATCGCGGACGGGTACCCGCAGACACACGCGGGTGACTCTTGGTACCTCCTGGGCCAAGCCTCCGGTCTGCGGATGGCAGCTCGAACGATGGGATCAAACGATGTTGCGTGAACTCAGGCGGGCTATCGCCTCTCGGCTCGCGGTGTGGTCCACCCGATGGCACCTGCGCGAGACCGAGTTAGACCTCGACCTCACCGGGGTTCCCTCGGTCGACTCTCCGGCGATCGCTTGGGGTAGGACTCTCCCCGTCCCCACGGTCACCTTGATCACCGGAGGATGCGAGACCGACCTCACCCCCTATCGGGCGCGTGAGCTTGCCCAAGAGATATGGGACCTGGCCAACGACATCGAGGACGCCATCGCCGAGGACGGGTGCTAATGAAGGTCAGTTGCGGACGCCGCCCGATCCGTCCCGTGGTCGACATCGGCAGGGGGCCATACCCGATCTGCCTCCGGCTCGCGGGCATCAACTGGCATCTGTCCGAACGCGAAGCCCTCGCCCTAGCCGACCAACTCCACGACACCATCGACGCGGTGCGCTCCGGCATCGCACCCGAGGAGGGGCAGTGACCATCCCCGAGCAGGCAGCCGCCGCCATCGCCCGACGCGGCTACCGCCATCCGACCCACGACCTCGACGCGGAGATTCTCCGCACCCACACCGACCCCGCACGTCTGGGAGTCTGCCGCACCTGCGGGACCCCTGGCCCTGCGACACCTTGAGGAGCCTTTTGTGACCAATCCCCACAACGCGGCCATCGCGTTGACATCAACTGTGACTCAGTTCGTCGCGATGAAACGTGGAGTGCTCAACCCGACGCTCTTGGTGCCCGCCACCCCCGAGGCATCCGAAGCCCTGGCCCGCTGCCACGACATCGAATCCGCCGCCCGCTGTCTCGACGACGCCCTCGATAACGGCCTGGTAGTCGATGAACTAGGACACCCCACTACCGTCTCGTTCCTCGCCGACGAGGTCGCTCGACGCCTGGGCGCACTGCGGGAGAGCCTCCAGCGCACCGGAATACTCGACGCCCTCGCCCCAGCGGGCAAGACCGCCGTGAGTAGCGCGATGAGTGCTGTCTACGGGGAGCTATGAGCGTCTGAACGGATCGGTCGACATGCTGTTGCGGGAGGCCATCACAGGAGACGCTGGTTTGGGCTGTCTAACTAGCACCCGCAGCCACCCTGTTGGGGAGTAGTGCTGAACGAAACCGTCTGCTTGCTCGACCTTGAGAACCCCGCTATCGAGGACGCTATGACTTCGGACCTCCACGGGCCGCGTTTGATTGTCGGGTGTGGTCACTCGGATTGTGTATGTGCTCATGCTGCGAGTGAACACCCGACCACTGACAATCCTCGTTGTACGAGTCGCGGCACAATCGTCGAGTGACTTACGAAGCAAACGAGTACAGCCGACTCGATGAGTACGCCTACAGCTACATTCAGCACCCCGAGCAGCCCATCGAACCGAAGCTCTATCGCGAGCACCGACCAGACGTGCATGAGGTCAACCAACCGTGTGCGGCATGTGGTGACCCTTGGCCGTGCGGGGTATTCGATGCTCTGCTCCTGGGACTCTCGCACTCGTGGGGAGTGCGCAGCAAGTAGCTCGCGCCACGGTGAGATGGTCTGCCGTTCGAGACGAGGGGTCTACGAGTGAGTGACAAGATGTCATTCACTTGCGCCCCTCCTGGGTTCTGGCGTGGACGTCTCGCACCTCCTGCACCGATCCGCCGACCCCCGTCGCGCGGGAACAGCCGCGTGAGTACATGTGTTCGATCGGCGGGACCCGTCCCGCAGCCGTCCCGCAGTGGTCCCGCAGGACGACCAACACGAGTGCGTGTTGCCAACGCAGCCGCACGTAACCGTTTGGGTCGAGAAGCGCAGGCAGACAACGAGTTCCGAACAGAACAACGCCCTGACCTGGGTCGGGTGGTTTCGGTACGAATCTCGTTCGCATCGAGTAGGTCGGGAGTTCGATTCTCCCTAGCTCCACTACAGGTCAGAGACCCTCTTCGCTCACCGGCGGAGCGTTGCGCGCGAGAGACTGCGATATACAACCAGTCGTGGAAGCAAGCGTGTGTGGCAGCACATCCCGGGACGACGATCTCGGATGCTCCTGAGCCGACACCGCCGTACATATGCCACGATCCGGGCACACCGACTACGACGACCTCGATGCCGTCGGTCACCGCGCCGACGATCCCGACAGCGTCGGCCACCACGTCAGGTGCAGGACCTCAGCCGTTTGTTCACGCGCCGACAGACATTCCGTCACCAACACCGGGGCAGGAGCCCATCGTGCCGGTGCCGTCGGCCGGACAGTCCGGCTCCGCTCGACCAAGTTCGACACCGCCAGTGATTCGGGTGCCGTCGTCCGGGGGCCGATATTCAATGGCAGGATTCAAGCCGACTCGCCCGGTGTGCCACCCTATCGACCGTGCGGCGCGTCGTCAGAAATGCGCGAGATCGCAAAATACGATATCGCGGACTTTACTGACACAGTTGGATACACGACGACCGGTGGAATTGCGCGGATGTACTGTGGAACCAACAAGTGGGGTTTCGGGCACATAAAGGGCAATCATCTGGACGACTGAGCAATATGGCCGGGATTACCGGGGATAAGTGGATGGACCTAATGGACTATTCTATAGAGGCCACGCTCAAACATCCTGAAGAGTTCTCGCTGCGGACCAGCTCTGGTCGAGACTCGACCCGGTGTTATGCGCGTAAGATCTGGAGGTTCAACAAGCGAACCGGACAACTCACTAATTCGTATTTCTGGTCGAATGTCGTCGTGAGCGACTCCAGTTTCAAGATAATCACGGCTTACCCATCGACGGGATCGACGTCGGCCTGTGGGGGGTTCTCATGAAGGGTCTCCCTCAGCGGCGCTGGCAAGCTAGCGTTCGGTGGTGTACCGTCTCGGCGATCGCGATCATTGGCGTTTCGGGCTGTCAAGATCAAAGTATAAGACCTACAAGCTCGAGTTCGGGGGCATCGGCGCCAGTGTCTGCAACTGAAGGTCGACTAGTTGCGCTTCGCGGCGATCATGCCGCGTTGGTCGAAATTCTTCCGAACCAGCTTCGGGCGTATGCCATCGAAATTGACAACGACGAAGTCGCGCCGGATCGATTTCTTGCCGCTAACCTGGTGCTATCAGAAGATTACGCGCGGACGGCCACATTTGTTATGACTGTTCCGCAACATCCTTCCGAGGTCGGTGACATGGATGAGGAGCGACGATTGTACGAAGGGTCTTCGTACTCTTTCGCGCCGATTCCGACCGCAAAGGCGGCAACATTCGGGCAACACTCATACGTCCGAACGATGGCAGACGATTCAGGTCGCAGAGGGTGGTCATTGTTCTCTGATGTAGTCAATGTGAGTCTCATATTCTCAGGAGTCGAGATTAGCGACACCGAGCTGTGGGCAATGGCTGAACGTGCGCGTGCCTATCTGAGCTAGCCTGAGCGATTAGGTCGGAGTGGAATTCCCTCGGCTGGATGCCGGTTGAAAACTCCGATTGCCCGGAGGCGCGTACTTGCTTGTTGGGTCGTTCGCCGTCGGGTCGTAAGTCGTCTTCGATGTCGACAACCAGCCCGACCCCGTGGATTGGCGCGTATGCGTGCCAGATGTGGACGGCTGGTGAGGTGGAAGCGGCCACTCGTCCAGAGGAACCCTATCGGTGTCACGTGTGGATATCCGTCGGTGTCGACTGTGGTGAGTCTGGCCAGGGTGTCGCGGTCGCGGTTCAACAGTTCTGCGATTCCGTTGTCCATCTGGCTCGAGCGCCTTCAGCCGACCGCTCCGGTACGTCTTGCCCGCGTGGTCGCGGTTGCCGAGGCCTTCGGCCCTCAGCGGGGACTCGCGCTCCTCGATCAGGTCGACCGCGAGCACCACCTCACCGACGACCCTCTCGTCACCCAGCGCGCCCACGCTGTTCGGGCCCACCTCTTTGAGCGCCTCGGCGACCACGGCCGAGCCGCAGACCACTACCGCATCTCTGCCGGACTGACCGACAACGCCGCCGAGCGCCGCTACCTTCTCGAACGGATCGGGCGACAGGGTGAAGCCATGACGTGAGTCTCGGGAAGTGTGGGGACACCTTGCCCTCAGATAGTAGTTGTACGATAGTTCTAGTTGAATTATCGTACAACTACTATCAGTCGAGTGAGGGGTGTTGATGAGTGGACAGGCGGCGGCACCCTCGGGGGCGCGGGCATGGGCCGGGATGGCGATGCTGGCGCTTCCAACTTTTCTGCTCGGGCTCGACGTGACGATGCTGTATCTGGTGATGCCGGCGATGGCCGAAGATCTGGCTCCATCGGCTACGCAGACGCTCTGGATCATGGACGCTTACGGCTTCCTGCTCGCGGGTTTCTTGGTCACGATGGGCACTCTCGGCGACCGCGTGGGACGACGCCGCTTGCTGATGGTCGGGATCGCCGCGTTCGCGGTGGTTTCACTACTTGCGGCGTTCGCGCAGAGTGCGGAGCTCCTGATCGCGGCCAGGGCGCTGCTCGGGATTGCGGGAGCCACGCTGATGCCGTCGACCCTCTCGTTGGTCTCGAACATGTTCCCCGACCCGCGACAGCGGGCTGTGGCGATCGGTGTCTGGGCGACGTTGTTCGCTGGAGGTATGGCGGCCGGACCGATCGTCGGTGGAGTGCTGGTCGATTCACTCTGGTGGGGAGCGGCGTTCCTCGTGGCGGTGCCGATCGCCATCGTTGTGCTGCTGCTGGGACGAGCGGTGCTGCCCGAGTATCGCGACCCCGGTGGTGGCCGGATAGACCTGATCAGCGTGGCGCTGTCGCTGACGGCAATCTTGCCGATCATCTACGCCATCAAGCACATCGCAGGCCACGGCCCAAACGTCAGTGCCGTTGTCGCGGCCATGGTCGGCGTAGTCGCCGGCGCAGTCTTCTGGCGTCGACAACGCTGCCTCGACGACCCTCTTGTGGACGTAACCCTTTTCCGCAATAAGGCGTTCAGTGTGGCGTTGGCGGTCCTACTCATCGGGCTCGTTGGGGTGGGAGGAAGCATGTACCTGGTCACCCAGTATCTGCAACTGGTCGAGGGGCTGGACCCGTTCGTCGCGGGCCTATGGATGGGGCCGCCCGCGCTGGCGATGTTCGGTGCGGCCATCGGCGCGCCCCTGCTGGCCAGGCGTATCCGGCCCGGCTACGTCATGGGCGGCTCCTTGGCCATCTCCTTGATCGGATACGTGCTCTTGGCTACGGCAGGCCTGAACGACGAACTCACCGTCGCTGCCGGATTCGCCTTCGTCTACCTCGGCCTCGGTGCGATCGCCGCGCTGGGAACCGACATCGTGGTCGGTGCGGCACCGGCGTCGAAATCCGGATCGGCCGCCTCTCTGTCCGAGACCGTTCAAGAGCTTGGGATCGCGATCGGCGTGGCCACGCTGGGCAGCCTCACCGCCGCGATCTACCGCTCTCAACTGTCGATTCCAGAAAGTCTCTCCGAGGAGGAGGGGGCAGCGCTGGTCGACGGTCTCACCACGGCCACGGCGATCGACGACGAGCTCCCCGCGGGCACACTCGTCGAAGCGCAACAGGCCTTCACCATGGGCCTGAACGTGGCCTCTGCGGTTGCAGGGATCGCGATCGCGGTCGTCACAGCGTTCTGCTTGCGAATGCTTGGGCACGTGCCCCGACTCGATCAAGTGCATCAGCAGGACCCGGCCAGTTGAACGATGGTTCGACTATCGTTGGGGCGTGATAGATGGTGACGTGACGGGCGGTGACGGGCACGTCGATGGGCGCCGGGCTCGGGGCGCGAGGCGCCGGGCCGAGATCATCGATGCCACGCTCGCAGTCGTGACTCGTGACGGTGCGGCAGGCGTCACGCACCGCACCGTCGCCAAACAGGCAGGAATCACCACGTCCCTGAGTACGTACTACTTCGCTACTCTCGACGACCTGCTCGTCGCCGCCCTCACCAGCGTCGCCGACGCGTACACCGCGAAGATCAGAGCGATAATCGACTCACCCGGCGACAAGCTCACGGGCCTGGCTGAACTCATCGCCGAAACCGCAGGCTCCGGACGCGAACGCGCCCTGGCCGAACGCGAACTCTCCACTCTCGCTGCTCGACGGCCCGCTCTGCGACCGGTTGCTCGACGCTGGCGCGAGAACATCGCCGAGCTCGCATCCGCCCTCACCGATGACCCCACCGCCATCGCGGCCGTGGTTGCTGCCTCCGACGGGCTATGCACCGCCATCCTCCTCGACAACAGCCCTGCTGAACCCGGATACATCCAAGACGTTCTCCAAGGCGCGATTCACCGCGAGTGAGCCATTGTGCGGGATGTTTCTCGAAGGCGTGATGTCCGGCAGGTCACGCAGTGTCCTGTGCTGCGGTGCTCACCGCCCGTAGCGCCGTCATCGCGGTGTCGGCGATGTTCAGGAGGTCTTGCGTCGAGCCGCCGTCGCGCGCGCATCCCGACATTCCGCGAAGAACGGCGACGAGGAACTCCGCGAACTGATTGCTGTTGACCGTGTCCGCGAGGTCTCCGTCGCGCATGCCCTGGTCGAGTCGGGCCTGCAGACGCGCCCGCAAGGTCTCCCGCTGAGCACCGAGGCGCGGTTCGGTGAGCATCAGGCAGCCGGGCGGTGTCGTGGGGCCGGTGTGGGCGTGCGCGGTGTCGTCGAGTACTCGGGCGATCGCCTGCTCGACGGTCGGGAGCGCGGTTGCGTCGTCGACTGCTGCGATAGCGCGGTCGAAGTAGAGCGCCGACGCCTCGTCGAACAGGTGCTGTTTGTCGCCGAAGGCCGCGTAGAGGCTCGGTGCCGTGATGCCCATGGCGGCGGTGAGCCGCGCGATCGAGGAGCCGTCGTACCCGGAACGCCAGAACTCCTCGACGGCCGCCAGCAGGGCGGCGTCGCGATCGAAACTCCGAGGTCGGCCAGCCACGGGCAAACAATAACATAGTGACCGTTACAGAATGTGTTACGGTGGCTGAGTTAATAAGCTAGCGATCGATACAGAATGGAATCATCATGAACATCGAGGGTGCGGTTGTGCTCGTCACCGGCGCAAACAGGGGAATCGGAGCGGCGTTCGTCGAACAACTCAAGCGCCGCGGGGCGTCGAAAATCTACGCGGCGGCTCGCGACGCCGGCACCATCCACGCGGACGGCGTCGAGGCGATCTCGCTCGATGTCACCAATCCCGACGACATCGCCGCTGCTGCCGCGACGGCGACCGACGTCGATCTGCTGATCAACAATGCGGGCATCTCCACGGGAACCCCGCTGGTGTCCGGGGATGAGGCGGCGATCCGTCGCGAGATGGACACCAACTTCTACGGGCCGCTGCTTCTGACCCGTGCTTTCGCGCCGATCCTCGAATCGAATGGTGGGGGAGCAATCCTCAACGTCGTGTCTGCGTTGTCGTGGTTCACCGCACCGGGCGCCGGCGCGTATGCCGCGTCGAAAGCAGCGGCGTGGATGCTCACCGACAGCACCCGGCTGGAGTTGACCGCGCAGGGCACGCAGGTCACGGCCGTCCACATGGGTTTGGTCGACACCGACATGTCGCAGGGCATGGACGCGCCCAAGCTCTCACCCGCCGAGCTGGCAAACGCTGGCCTCGACGCCATCGAGTCGGGGGAGCAGGAAGTGCTGGCCGACGACTGGGCAAAGCTTGTGAAGTCCGGCCTCACGCTCGAGCCCAAGCAACGCTACGAGCAACTCTTCGGCGCAACGGGTGCGTAGTTGGCAGATGAGGCTCCCGAGCGGGTAAGACGGAATCGTCCGCTCCGAGAGGTGATCGTCATGAGCCATGACATCCTGTCCGACCCCGAGATCGCAGCACTGACTGCGCAGCAGCGTCGGGATCTGATTGCCCGACTGTCCCGCCCGCTCGACGGCATCGCGCCGAGTCCGGTTGTGCGCAGCAGGATTCGGCGTGTGCGCATCGGCGTGATGGCGATCGGCGCGACTGCGCTCATCCCGTGGATCGTCTTTCTCGGGCTGACCCTGCCGGTCGACTACGTCGCCCACAACTGGTCGGTCACCTGGATTGGCTTCGACGTTCTGCTCGTCACCATGATGACCGCGACCGCGGTGCTGGCGTTCCTGCGTCGCCAACTGCTGGTCCTCGCGGGATTCACCACCGGAATCCTGCTCATCTGCGACGCCTGGTTCGATATCATGACCGCGGCCCCCGACGACCGGTGGGTCTCGCTACTGACCGCGTTCCTCGCCGAACTACCCCTCGCCGCGCTCTTGATTCTGGGCACCACGCGGATCATCCGCCTCAACGCCGTACGCCAGTGGCAGATGGAACCCCATGCGCCGCTGTGGGATCTAAGGATGGCCCTCGGCTGAGCGGTGGGCGCTATCTTGTGTCGTTCAATGCCGAACGCGTGCGTTCACGGCCACGTGTCGAGGTAGGCGCGATAGGTGCCGACCGGAAGCGTTGCGTCGTAGGTCATTTCGCCCGAGGGTGAGAACTCCGAGATGTGCGGGGCGGTACCCCAGCTCCCGAAGGTGTATCCGTCGGCCAAAGCTTGTGCATTGCCGGTGGCGGCTGTGGCCAGGCCTGCGGGATGCGCTTGGCGTCGAACGAGAGTCGCGGTGCGTCTGGTGGGGTCGAGTCGAATCCACTTGATGCTGGAGTCGCCGAGTTGGGTGGCAACGTTGATGTTGTTGTCGAACAAGCGAATCGTGTGGGGATCGGCGTACTCGACGTCGTGTTGGCCGAAGAAGTCTGTTCCGGGCCCCATGCGCAAGCTCGAGTGCTTTCCGCCGGCGCTCCAGAGGATCTGACCGGTACGAGCGTCGATGTTGTAGGCGGCGTTCAGGTTTCGGAAAGAGATCAGCAGGTTTCCGACCGGGTCGAGCACTATCGAGTTCATGTGGAACGGATCGAAGGTGGCTGCGCCGCCGAGCCCGGTATATTGGGCGGCCGACGCCGTGAGCGGAATATGTTGTAGTGCAGACCATTCGGTCAGTGTCCGGCCACTGGCGACGTCGACGACCGAGGCGACGCAATCGAGGAGCGTCCCGTGCTTGGGGCCACCGACGGACGTGAGGTCGGCGCTGACCTGGTGGTATGACGTGATCAGAGCCCGACCGTCTGGCGTGAGCCGGAATTCGTGGACATCGGAGCCGAGTCCCGCAGGGGTGATCTTCTTGATGATGTGGCCACGGGTGTCGGCGATGACGTCGACGCCCGCGCCGTGACCACCTTGGCCGGAGCCTTCCCACCACGTGAGCACCTTGCGTCCCTGATAGGTCTGCGTGCGGAAGTTCGAGATACTGCCGCCTTGGGCGACGGTGTATCGCCACACGACCCGACCCGTCTTGTCCACGATCACGGCGGATTGGTCGGTGTTGCCGAGTCCGCGTGGAACGACTGGTAGCGGTACCGCTGCGGCCCACCCCGTTGTGTAGAAGATGTATCCCGAAGGTCCGCCGGGCTTGTTGACGTTCACCGTGTAGGTCGGGGTGCCGATCGGGTTGGTCGGAAGGCGAGGAGCCGCTTGCGCGGTTGCGGCACACGTGACGGCCGAACCCAGTCCAACTATGGCTGCGGTCAGTATGGCCAGAAGACGCGGCGTCGAGCGCTTACGCATGAGGGTCCCTCGGTAGATCGATGCGAACTCAACGATCTTCGGGCGTTCGTGTGCCGATGACAAGCTCTCACGCGGGGTGATTTGAAACCGTGGTCCTGTCGTGTCCGGTTCGCGGAGAAGGGATTTGGGTCAAGCGCGCATAACGTACACGCCGCGTACCCCGTGTAGGAGCAAACTCACCCGACGCCGGCTGCACGGAGTCCAGCGGCGACGCCTGCCGCCAGCAAGATCACCACGATCAGCGGTGCCTTGAGCAGTGCGGCCACCACCCCGGCGGCAACTCCCGCCGGCCGCGCCCATCCGGACAGATCCTGCCCGGCGTAGAGGGCGCCGGTCGCGGCGACCGCAACAAGGAGAACCAGCGCGGCACGGTCGATCAGCGCTCGCACATTGTCCGACACTGTGATTCGTGATCGGAGCAGGGGGCCGGCCAACCGCAGGGCATAGGTACCCGCGGCCAGTACTGCGACGCCGATGAACAGTTGCGTCCCGTGCGTCACGACGCACGCTCGGCGGCATGGAGTGCACGCTCGGCGTAATGAGGCGCACGCTCGACGGTATAGGGCGCACTGTCGGCGGGATGGAGCGCACGCTCGGCAGTACGGAGCGCACGGTCCGCGCCGCGGCGGGGGAGCGGCACGCCGGCAAGGAGCCCGGTAAGGGCGAGCAGGACCGGGACGCCCGCGGGGACGAACGGCGTTGTGGCAACGGCGATCACGGCGCCCAGGGCCAGCGACGCGCCGAGCTTGCCGCGCTCGGAACGGTGTGCGCGCACTGCCGAGATCGCCAGTGCGGCCAAGAGTGCGGGGAACGCGGCGTCGAGTCCAAGTGTCTCGGGGCTCGAGATGATCTGCCCCGCAGCGGAACCCACGGCTGATCCCGCCGGCCACGAGACGAGCACACCGATCCCGCACCACAGGAAGGCGGCACGCGCACGCTCGGCGTCGGGTGCAGCGGCGGTCAGGGCGGCCGTCTCGTCGTTCACCATGTGAGCGCCGACGAGTCGGCGCATGCCCGACCCGAGGTACGGCCCGACGGACAAGCCGTAGCCGAGGTTGCGGGTGTTGACGAGCAGGCCGGCGAGCGCGCCGACGATAGGCAGTCCGCCGGTGGCGATGATGCCGACGAAGACGAACTCGCTCGAACCGGCCATCACCACGCAGGCGATGGTCAGGATCTGCCACCAACTCAACCCTGCGCTGTGACCGGCGACGCCGTACGAGCATCCGATGACGAACACCGACATCGCCATCACTGCGACGCTGCGCAGCGTGCCGTAGCCGAGTGTTTCCCATGACGAACGCATGACCACTATGATGAACATATGGGTACTGTTCGTCAAGATGAACACTCGGACGATTCATCGAACGATCACCTCGGTGGTGCCGCTGGTCGGGCCGAGGCTGCGCCGACGGCGTCCGGCCCCACCGCGGTGATCGCCGCGGCGCTCAAGCGTGAGCGGGCTCGCGTGGGCCTGTCGATCGGCGAACTCGCACGGCGTGCAGGCATCGGGAAATCGACGTTGTCGCAGCTAGAGCAGGGTCTCGGCAACCCGAGCATCGAGACCGTCTGGGCGCTGAGCGAGGCGCTCGGCCTGACCTTCTCCGACCTCGTCGACACCCCGCCCCGTCGAGTGGAGGTGATCAGGTTCGGCGACGGGCCGGCGATTCCCTCTGCGACCGCCGAGTACATCTCGACGCTCTTGTCCGCGGCGTCGCCGTCGTCGCGGCGCGATATCTTCTTGCTGCGCGCCGAGCCGGGAGAGCCGAAAGTGTCTCGCCCGCACGCGCGCGGCGTCGTCGAACATGTCGTTCTGTGCGCGGGGAAGGCGCTGGTCGGTCCTCTCGATGATCCGGTGGAACTGCTGCCCGGCGACTTCATCTCCTATCCCGGAGATGCCGACCATGTCTTCGACGCGCTGGAGCCCGGCACGTTCGCGGTACTGGTCAGCGAAGCTTTCTGACATTTCCGCCGCAACCACTTCGGAGCGCAAACGTGACCGCGCTCACCATGATTCGCTCACTCGGACGACCTCGCGTACGGTGTACATATTGGCGTGCACAGACATAGCCAACGCGTCGTAGATCGCAATTCTCGCGGCGGGTCCCCCACATAGCCCGGGGTCGACCACCGCTCTTTGACTTCATACGGCGAAACGACTTCGCGCACCCGCGATTTCGCCACCACAGCACAGGCCATAGTGGTCCACAGTGCTGATGAGCACGTAGAGAGACCTTTTACATGACTACATTTGCCGAGCTCGGCGTACCTGCCGAGATCGTGAAAGTCCTTGCCGCGGATGGAAAATCCGAGGCTTTCCCCATCCAGACCGACACCCTTCCCGCCACGCTCGACGGCGGCGACGTCCTCGGCCGCGGCCGCACGGGATCTGGTAAGACACTTGCGTTTTCGATTCCGCTCGTGGCCGGGCTCGCCGAGCTCGACGTCGACCGCGTCCCCGGCGCACCCACCGGCCTCATCCTCGCGCCGACGCGCGAGCTGGCCACACAGATCGCCACCGCGGTCGAGCCGCTGGCAAAGGCCGTCGGCCTGACCGTGACCACGATCTTCGGTGGCGTCAAACAGGCTCGTCAGGAGCAGGCGCTCGGGCGCGGCGTCGACATCGTCGTCGCATGCCCCGGACGCCTCGAAGACCTGATGCAGCAGCGCATCGTTCGTCTCGACAACGTCGAGATCACCGTCATCGACGAGGCCGACCACATGGCCGACCTGGGCTTCCTTCCCGGAGTCACCCGAATCCTGGCCGCAACGCCTGCCGACGGACAGCGGATGCTCTTCTCGGCCACCCTCGACCGCGGCGTCGACAAGCTGGCCAAGCGCTTCCTCGACAATCCGACGATGCACTCGGTCGACGAGGCCACATCGCCCGTCGAGGCCATGACGCACCACGTCTTCGAGATCGAGCACGCCGACAAGAACGCCATGGTCGCCGAGCTCGCATCGGGAACGGGACGTCGAATCCTCTTCACACGCACCAAGCATCAGGCGCGCAAGCTCGCCAAGAAGCTCACCTCCGATGGCATCCCCGCCGTCGACCTGCACGGCAATCTGTCTCAGCCGCAACGTGATCGGAACCTGAAGGCGTTCGGCGAGGGCGGTGTGCGCGTGCTCGTGGCCACCGACGTCGCCGCGCGTGGTGTGCACGTCGATGCCATCGAGCTCGTCGTCCACGTCGACCCGCCTGCCGAGCACAAGGCGTACCTCCACCGCTCCGGCCGCACCGCACGTGCGGGCAACGCGGGCGACGTCGTCACGCTGTGCCTGCCGGACCAGCGTCGCGACGTTGCCGGCCTGCTCGGCAAGGCTGCGATCAAGGTCAAGCCGGTTCGGGTGCGCCCGAGCTCGGCGGAGGTCGACGCTCTCGTCGGCGCACGCGCCGAGCGAGTCGAGCCGACACCGGAGCCCGCCCGCCCGGCCGGACAGTCCCGTCAGGGAGCCGGCGGTGGACGTGGTCGCGGAGGCGCCAACGGGGCACGACGCCGCAGCGGCGGACCTCGTGACGGACGCGGTGCGCAGAGCTCGCGCGGCTCCGGCCAGCGTGGCTCCGCGCAGGGCGGTTCAGGTCAGCGCAGTTCCGGACAGCGCAGTTCCGGACAGGGCGCCTCGAGCCAGCGCGGCTCAGGCCAGGCGCGCGGCGGACAGTCGCGCGGTCAGCAGAACACGCAGAGTCGCGGTCAGCAGCGCGGCGGCGGTCGCGTCAGGCATCAAGCGGCGCGAACCGCTTGATCAGATGGGTAGCGAGCCATGGACTGGGACCCCAGGCCATGGCTCGTCCTGTCAGTAGTGCACGCATCGGCGACATGCGGCCGTAGCCGATGAGCACCCCCGCGGCTGGTTTGACGCTCACATAGAGATCAGGGTCGACATGCTCGTCGGGGTTGATCTCGAGATGCCCGTCGGTGAACTGGTAGATAAAGCGTTCGTCGGTTCCGCGGAACCGGATTTCGAATGTGGCGTCGGGTGGCGACGATTCTCCGAGGTGATCGATCCAGCACGGCAACAGCTGGTGCCTGCCCCGTGCGACCAGCGGTGCGACGCCCGGGTCGAGTTCCCAGTGGGCGCCGATCGCCCGTGCGATGTCGTGGCCGTGGACGGTCATCTTGCCGATCAGAATGCCCAGTGCGGAGTCGGCACGGACCCCACGACAGTCGCCCTCGACGGCCATGACGGGCACTCGCGCACCGAAGCGGCCGACGAGATCGAGTAGTTCGTCGAGTTCGTCGACGAGTCTCTGTGCGAGCTTGTGCACGTCCCTCGTGGGCAAATTCGCGATCTGTTTCGCGTAGATGTCCTTGAGATCAGACGGGCGGCTCGGCCACGCCGTGGCGCCACATGCCAGTTCGAGGTAGCGGGAGGGCTCGCTGGCGACGTGTCCGACGCACTCCGCGATGGTCCACTTCGACCGCCTGCCCAGCGACACGTCTGGATTGTCGATGTTGCACACGAGGTCGACGAAATTCTGAGCTGTCGCTCGTGCGGCGTCGATATAGGCAAAGCGTGAAAGCGTGTTGTTCATCCCCAGGCCACCCCCGTCGCGGGATGACGATACTCGCGAGCGCATGTCTATGCGATGCTCAGGCGGTGTCATTCGAACGTAGGAAACCGAATTGTGACATTGCGTCGATTCAGATACCGGCGGCACTCAAAATTGCGGAGCGTACAGCGGCAAAACAGTCGTCGGCGTCCGACTCTGGCCCGAGCCCGATGTGACAGGTGTTGCCCAGCGGCCCGGCGTCGCCGAAGCCGGACACCGTGAACCCGCGTTGGGCAGGATCGGTCGACAACGAGTCCGTCGGAGACAGCGTGGCCTGCGCAAATGGCACCGAAGTCACGACGACCCCCTTACTCGACCCGACCACCTCGACGATCAGATGCGCGGGCGTCAGCACGACGAGAGTCCCGAAATCGGTGTCCTCGGTGTCGGGCTCCAAGCTCTGTGGCGCCAGCGGACCCGGCTTCACCGACTGCGAACTGCGCGTCACCCACGCGGGGGACTGATCGTCAAGTTCTAGTCCCTCGTCCTTGACGTACTCGCGGAGTCCGAGGCGCATTTCCGTCGCGAGCAGTGGCAGGTTGGCCTCGGTCGTCGTGCGGTTGTATTCGGCGTGCTGAGTCGGCTTCGAAGGGCTCATGCCCGCAAATCTACCGATCAGCGGCCGGCCCGGACGAGCGTTGCGCGCGACCCCCGCGTCGGTCTGCGCTTCGATCCCCGGGTCGGTCTCGGCAACAGGCCGGCTTCGAGGTCGGCCAACAACGAGGCGACGGTCTCGCCGGAGTCGGTCTTGTTGGTACCGATGAAGCCTGACGGCCCGCGCTTGATCCAGCCGGTCACGTACATGCCCGGCACGCGACGACCGTCGTCGACGACGCGTCCTGCGTCGTGCGGGATCAGTGCGCGCGCGGCGTCGAAGGGAAGTCCCGGGACGGGCTGACCCCGGTACCCGACCGAGGTGAGAATCAGTCCCGCGGGGAGCGTCGTCGTCGTGGAAGGGCCCGTTCGTTGCGAGTTTGCGACGACGAGCCCATCGGCGGCCCCCGACCCGTCGACCGACACCGCCTGCGGTGTGTGGTGGAACGCGAGGCGGATGTGGCGACCCGAGACGGGCTCGTCGGTCGCCAGTTCTGCCAGGAGTTCGAGCTTGGTCCGTGCCACCGGGTCGAGGTTGTCGTGCGAGACGTCCGTGAAGGCGGAGACGTCGGTGACCACTCGCACGCCGTTGTCGACGAGGCCGACGAGTTCGGGCAACGTGAAGGCGGCATGTTCCGGACCTCGACGCCCGAGCACGGTGACCTGCTCAATCGACGAAGACTCCAGCGCGGCAAGCGCACGAGGCGCGATCGATGTGTCGGCCAGGCGCCCTGCACCTCCGACGAGGATGCGCGCGACGTCGAGCGCGACGTTGCCATTTCCGACCACGACCGCACAGGGGTGCGACAGGTCGGGATCGAGCGAGGCGAAGTCGGGATGGCCGTTGTACCAACCGACGAACGACGTGGCCGATCCGACGCCGGGAGCGTCGATGTTCTCGATCTCGAGGCGACGATCCGTCGGCGCACCTCCCGCCCAGATCACCGCGTGATGCCGTGCGCGCAGGTCGTCGAGCGTGATGTCACGGCCGATCTCGGTGTCGAGAAGGATCTCGACTCGTGGATTGCGGGCGATGTCGTCGAACAGGTCGATGACCTGTCGGGTTCGTGTGTGATCCGGGGCGACGCCGTAGCGCGCGAGGCCGAAGGGGCGTCGGAGGCGTTCGTAGATAATCACCGACACCGCGCGGTGGCGGAGCAGGTCGTCGGCCGCATACATCGCCGACGGCCCCGATCCGACGATGCCCACTGACACGGGCTCTTCGATGCCGAGTGCCCGCGGGTGCTCGATCGGCGCGAGTGGAAGCCGCTGCACCGGGTCGACGGGAAACCGTGCGTCGGTGAGACCGAGCTGTCCGTCGGCCGCGTAGGCGAGGGCGTTGATGTCGGCAAAACGTTCCTGCCCCAGGGGGATTCGATGAGAAGGAACGATCGCCCCGACCGGACACGCGCTGACGCATGCTCCGCAGTCGACGCAGGTCGTCGGATCGATGTAGAGCATCTCCGACGTCGCGAAGTCCGGCTCGTCCGGTGTCGGGTGGATGCAGTTGACGGGGCACGCGTAAACGCATGAGGCGTCGCCGCAGCACGATTGGGTCACGACATGTGGCATGTGTTGGGCCCGTTACTCTTTCGGTGACATAAGTGAAGTGATCGGGCTCAGGTCGCGGTGTAGGTCGGCTCGCTGCGGAACCGCGACGAACGGCCCGAGATGCCGAGGGCTCGCCACATCGCGCGCGAGGCCGGATTCATCAGGCCGCACTGCTCGGCAAGCATCCGTACATCGCCGAACACGTTGCGGCGCACTCGCTTCGATGACTCGGCGCGCCAGAAGATGTCGCGCATCACATCGCGCGGGACGTCGAATTCATTCCTGAATCCGCGCGGCGGAACCATGATCGCACCGAGCAGGATGCGCATGGCCAGGGGAAACATCAGCGACAGCACGAAACGCTGGAAACGGCCCTTACGGGCGACGTTCTCACGGAGGTGATGGTGCGCGAACGAGATATGACGTGCTTCTTCGGCGACGTGTAGTTGCATGACGGCCGCCATCGCGGGATGTAGGTCGGAACGCATACGCAGGAAGTCTTTTTGGAGATGATCGATGGGCTCCTCGCCGCCGAGGATGCCGAAGAAGAAGATGGTGGGGAACGTCGTGGATACCAGCGGCACCACGGGAGAGATCAGGCGGTAGCCGAGTTTGGCACCCGGAACGTCCATGCCGATGCGGTTCACCAGTTCCTGGAACATCAGTGTGTGGTTGCACTCCTCTTTCGATTCGTGCGTGGTGTAGCGAAATTCCTTGGCGCCGTTGGGCAATTTGAAGCTGTACTGCATCAGGCCGCGGATCAGGATCGACTCGAACTGCAGCCCGACCTTCGCGACGTTCGCCTGTCGCCACATGCCGATGCGGATCTGCTTGTCGAGCGGCTGTTCCTGATACCAGGGGTGACGGCCGATCGGATCGACCTCGTAGTTGAGCACCCATCGCGGATCGTCGGGCACGACGGCCATGTCGGGAGCGTCCCAATCGATGTCGAGGTAGGGGTCGAAGTTTCGATGAACCGACGCCGACGAAAGGTCGTCGAGGACCTGCTCGTACTCAGCGCGGGGGAGGCCGTGCTGGGCGTCGATCGACACCGTCTCGTCGGGGTCGTACCTCAGTGCCTTCGTCATGAGAACTGCCTTCCGCGAGATGCATTCGGTGCTTGAGCGCAACCGACAGTGTGGGGTGTCACACCGTAGGCTTTCGACGGTAAGTGGGACCGAAATTTTTGTCAACAGTCAATGGCACAGTTTTCGGTGGAAGTGTTGTTCGGTGGCCGGCGACAGACCCTGGAAGGGGCAGACGCGATGGAAAAAGTGCTGATCGTCGTTGCAGCGGTTCTCTTCATCGCGCTGGTGACCGACATCGCTCCTCGCCTGCGGATTCCGGCGCCCCTGGTCCTGGTTTTCGTCGGCGCGGTCATCGGCATCATGCCGTTCGTACCCGCTTTCCACGTCGATCCCGAGTGGATTCTGGTCGGAGTGCTTCCCCCGCTGCTCTATTCGGCGGCCATCGGTATGCCGACGATGGACTTCCGCAGGGACTTCACCGCGATCAGCACACTGTCGGTGGTGCTGGTGATCCTCAGTGCCGTGGTCGTCGGGTGGTTCTTGACGCTTGTGGTGCCGGGTATCTCGCTGGCAACGGGTGTCGCGTTGGGTGCCATCGTGAGTCCCACCGACGCGGTGGCGACGTCGATCGCCAAGCGAATGGGCGTTCCGTCGCGCGTCGTCGCCGTGCTCGAGGGCGAGAGCATGCTCAACGACGCGTCGGCGCTGGTGCTCCTGCGGGCCGCTGTAGCGGCGACAGCGGCCACGATCTCGTTCTGGGGCGTGGCGTTGAACTTCGTCTTCGCCGTTGCGGGCGCGGTCGCCATCGGTGCAGCGGTGGGCGTCGCCAACCTGTGGGTGCGATCACGGATGCGCGACGCCACCGCCAACACCGCGATCTCGTTCACCGTTCCCTACATCGCGTACGTGCCGGCGGAGGCGATCGGAGCGTCGGGTCTCGTCGCCGCGGTCACCGCGGGTCTGATCACCGGCGCAGGCGCGGTCAAATATCTCACGCCGCAGCACCGCATCTCGGACATGCAGAACTGGCACGTCGTCGAGCTGATCGCCGAGGGCGCGGTGTTCCTGCTGATGGGTCTGGAGCTCTTCACCCTCATGTCCGACGTCCACAACGACCACGAAGGCGTGCCGAACGCGGTGTGGATCGGGCTGTCGGTGTTGGGCGTCGCGCTGCTCGTGCGGGCGCTGTACGTCGTGCCGCTGGCGTGGTGGCTAGACAGGAAGCGACGACGCGGCGATCAGATCCGCCCGATGCTCGCGGATTTCTCGGTGACGCCGAGCGCCGACATCGACCGCGATCAGGAACGTCGGAGTCGGCAGTGGTGGCGCAGGGCGTTTCGACGCCGCCGCCACCGCGACACCACCAAACTCGCGGCAGGCGACATGCCGCCCGTCTCCACGGACACCGCGGCCCGCATCAATTCGCGGATCACGCGCACCCTCGCCGACATCGACTACTACACCGAAGCGCCGCTGGGGCCGAAGGAGTCGGCGATCGTGGTGTGGGCCGGAATGCGCGGTGTTGTGACGGTGGCCGCTGCACAGACGCTGCCGGACGATACCCCGAGCAGGCCACTGTTGGTTCTCGTCGCGTTCGTGGTTGCGGCGGCGTCGTTGCTGATCCAGGGCGGCACGCTTCCGTGGTTGATCCGCAAGCTCAAGATCGGCGACGACACCGAATCGATGCTCGCCGAACGTCGACGGCTGCGCGCAGAACTCGACGCGACCGCCCAGAAAGTGATGGCTGAGTCCGAGACTGTCAGACAGATCCCGTGGTTGCGACCACGACTCGAACAGGTCAGCCGCGAGGCCGATGAGGACGCCGACGCCGTTTCGGATGCCGGTGATTCCGACGATCCGCAGAGCGGTGTGGTGCCCGCGGGCGCCAGTACGCCGTACGGCCTCAACTTCGAAGAACGCGTGCAGATCCGCCGGACCCGCCGCGAGATCATTGCCGCGCAGCGCAAGAAGTTGCTCACGCTGCGTAGCCAGGGAACGTACAGCTCGTCGGCGCTGAGCCGCGCGCTCGGGCAACTCGACGCCGAGGAGATCAGCCTCGACATGCAGCGCGGGTCGTGACTCGCTGGATGTTCCGGTTGCCCAGACGCGCGGATACCGCGCTTGTGGGCAACCGGAACCGGCTGAGACTCAGCAGTGGCGAAGAGTCAGCGCTGAGAAACGAAGGGCAGCAACGCCATCTCGCGCGCGTTGCGGATGGCGGTGGCCACCTGGCGCTGTTGCTGCGGGGTCAGTCCCGTGACGCGTCGGCTGCGGATCTTGCCGCGGTCGGACAGGAACTTGCGCAGCAGGTTGACGTCTTTGTAGTCGACGTCGGTGATGCCGAGCGCGTTGAGCTGATTGCGGGTCTGCTTGGGCTTGGTGTCGGCGCCTGGCCGTGGCCGACGCGGTGCTCGCTTCGCCATGGGTGAAGTCCTCTGTAGTGGGTGATGGGGTGGTTGGCCGCAGGGTGCGGGCGCTGTGAGCGCCCACACCCGACGGTACTCACCAACTCGACTTGTGGATGCCCGGTAGTTCGCCGCGGTGGGCGAGTACGCGGAAGCGGACGCGCGACACGCCTGCCTTGCCGACGTAGCCGCGCGGGCGGCCGTCGACGACGTCGCGGTTGCGGACGCGCGTCGGGCTCGCGTTGCGGGGCAGCGCCTGCAGGTCGCGTTGAGCCTGTGCACGCTCTTCGGGTGATGCGGCGGCGTCGACGATGGTGCGCTTCAGTGCCGAACGTCGTTCGGCGAAGCGGGCAACGATCTCACGACGCTGCTCGTTGCGGATGATCTTGGATTTCTTGGCCATCAGCGATCCTCACGGAATTCGGTGTGACGCTTGGCGATCGGATCGTACTTGCGGATCACCATGCGGTCGGGGTCGTTGCGGCGGTTCTTGCGGGTGACATAGGTGTAGCCGGTTCCGGCGGTTGACCGGAGTTTGACTATGGGTCGGATCTCGTTGCGAGCCATCAGACTTTCTCTCCTCGTGCGCGTATCTGTGCGACCACGGCCTCGATGCCCTTGTGGTCGATGGTCTTGATGCCCTTGGCGCTCACGTCGAGCGTCACGAAACGTCGTTCGCTGGGCAGGTAGTAGCGGCGTCGTTGGATGTTGGGGTTCCAGCGACGTGAGGTCCTTCGGTGCGAGTGCGACACCTGATTGCCGAACCCCGGCGTTCTCCCGGTGACCTGACATCGTGCTGCCACGGCACAACCTCCTTGTTGGAAACGATTGGCGTTAGTGCGGTATTCCACGCTAACGTGGCGGCACACTAAATGGAAATCATTGCCAATAATTTAGGGTGAAAGGAGCGACGCTGTGCAGGCCGATTCAACTGATGCTCGACGCCGGCCGTCGAGACCGCGTACCCCGATGACGCTGGTCACCGGGCTCGACAGGGAAGCGGTGGCGCGGACCGCGGACGCGCTCGCGATGGCAGGGACCACGCTGGTCCACCACGACCTCTCGTCGCTGCCCAGTGGTCGGGTGCTGCGCACGACGCGCACGATCGACCTCGACGGCGTCGAGCACACCGACATCCGCGAGATCTCGCTCGAGCACGGGTGCGTGTCGTGCACGCTACGGATCGACCTTCTCCCGCTGCTGCGTCGACTGCACCAGCGATCAACGGTGGAACGTATTGTGCTGCAACTCGATCCGCTCATCGAACCCGAGGCGCTGTGCTGGTCGATCGAGCATGTCGTCTGCTCGGACATGCCGGGATTCGTCGACGCGCCAGCGGGATACGACGTCGCCGTCGACGCAACGATCGCGTGCGTGTCGGAGATGGAGTGGCTCGACGCCGCGAGCGGCGACGTCACACTCGGCGAAGCTGGGCTTGTCGAGTGGTCTGCTGAGTGGGATTCTGCCGTGGCCGAGGACGATCGCACCCTGGCGCAGGTGGCGGTTGGTCAGGTCGCCTTCGCCGACGCGCTGGTACTCGCGGGCGCCGACCCGGCGTTTCGCGACGCATGGTCGTCGGCGAGGCTGATGGAGGTCTTGCGTCGCCTCGCGCCCGGCGCTCCGATCGTGATGGAGCTGCCTCAACGACCCATCCGGCCGGGCACCCTGATCCAGTTGCTGCGCGCGATAGGCCCGACCGCCCGACGCGGCGCAGTCTTCGGTCCGCATGACCCGCTCCTGCGTGGGGCGCCACCGTTAACCACTGAATGTGGTGTGTCCATGGCCGTATTCGAGAGTGACCGACCCTTCCATCCGACGCGCCTCCACGACGCCCTCGACCATCTGCTCGACGGCGTGATCTGCTCCCGCGGCCGAATCTGGCTGGCAACGCGGTTCGACGACGTGTTCTGGCTGGAGTCCGCCGGCGGGGCGCTACGGGTCGAGGAGGCCGGACAGTGGGTCGGTGCGATGTCGGCCGACGAGCGCGCCGACGTCGAGGAGACGCGCCTCGCGATGGCGGCGCTTCGGTGGGACGAGGTATTCGGTGACCGTCACAACGCGCTGACGATCCTGGCTCACCGCGCGGACGTCACCGAGATTGTCGAGGCATTGAACGCCGCCACGCTCACCGACGTCGAAATGGCGGAGGGGTCGGATGCCTGGCGCGAGTACGACGACCCGTTCGGCACTCGGCACGAGGACCCGTGCGCCGACACCACGCCTCCCGGGTCCGGATTGCTTTCCATCACTGACGGTCTCGACCCCGATCAACAACGCAACGATTCCGAGAAAGGGGATCTCCCATGAAATCTGGCATTCATCCCGACTACCACCCGGTCGTCTTCCGCGACGCCGCGACCGGCACGCAATTCCTCACCCGGTCGACCTCGACGTCGACGCAGACCGTGGAATGGCATGACGGACAACACTATCCGCTGATCGTCGTCGACATCACGAGCGCGTCGCATCCGCTGTGGACGGGCACCGCGCGGGTCGTAGACACCGAGGGGCGCGTCGAGCGTTTCCGGCGGAAGTATGCGGCGAAGGGCGCATCGGGAAGGGGAGGGGTTCGGTAGAAGAGCGGCTGCGCGCGCTCGGGATTGTCCGTTGCGACGAGTCTCCACAGATTCGATCTTGTGTTCGAGATTTCCTCGACGCTGTCGGTCTTGTCGGGTAATGTAGAACACATATTCGACATGACGTGGGGCGGGGGTGGCGGCACGTGAACAGCAACAGCAATGACGTTGAGGCCGGTGGCGCGCCTTCGGCTTTGGCGACTGCTGCGGTGGGTTCCGCGGACGCTGTCGTGGCGGAGAAACTGTCACGCCTTGCTGGGGTGTTGGATGAGTTGGCTGCCGTCGATGTGTCGTTGGTATCGGACGCCGCGCTGGTGGAAGCCACCGTGGAGGCCGAACGCCTGGCGTTGCGGACCGCCGGTGCGGTCACCGATCGCTTGATTGTGGAAGCCTCCGACCGCGACCTGCCCCGCGCCCTGGGTTTCCGCGATGTTCGCAGTTTCCTGGGGCATGGTCTACACATTGGTGACCCGGCGGCGCGGCATCGGGTGATCGCGGCGACCGGCTCGTTCACCACGATCTGCGGTGACCGCCTACCACCCGCATGCCCGACGCTGGCCGGCTACGTCGCCGAGGGCCGGGTCGCGGGCGCGCACGTCCGGGCGGTGCTCGAGGTGTTGGAGGCAATCCCTAGTGAGGTGTCGGCCGAGACGAAAGCTGCTGCCGAAGCGCAGATGGCCGGCTACGCGAGCCAATTCACGCCCGCCGAAATCACCAACCTCGGTTCACGATTGTTGGCGCATCTCGATCCTGACGGGACGCTGACCACCTCGAAGGACCGTCAACGTCGACGCCGCCTGTGGGTGAACCGGCAGAACGCGCAACTCATGTCGCGGTTGACCGCCGATCTCGATCCGATCGCCCGCGCCCGGCTCGACACAGTGTTGGATGCGTGGGCCAAACCGGGCATGAACAACCCGGATGACCCGGAGTCGCCGGTCGGGCCGATCACCACCGCGAATGCTGAGCAGGTCGCGGCCGCGGCGCTACGTGATGAACGCTCACCCGCCCAACGCAACCACGACGCCTTCTCCGCACTACTTGGCCAGGTGTTGGAATTCGGGATGCTGGGCAACACGCATCGCGGTTTGCCGATCCAGGTGATCGTCACCACCAGCCTGCGTGAGTTGGAGGAGCAGGCGGGGATCGCACAAACCACATCCGGAACACTCCTGCCCATCCACGACGTGATCGAGATGGCCGCAGCGAGTGGCGCGAGCCCGTATTTGGCGGTGTTCGGCGACCACACCAGCGTGCCGCTGTATTTGGGTCGGTCGAAGCGGATCGCGTCGCTGGGGCAACGGTTGGCCTCATTCGCTTCGGCGGGCGGGAAGATGTGTTCGGCCCCGGGTTGTAATCAGCCCGCGAGCAGGGTGCAGATGCATCACGCGGCGAAAGACTGGGCTGACGGCGGCTTGACCGATATCGACCAGTTGGTGCCCGCGTGCGATGTGCACAACCGGAGAGTTGGCACGAAACCGGGGCAGTTCACCACCCGCATGATCACCGACGGACCTGATACCGGCCGGGTTGCGTGGCGATTGAACGCCAAGCCGGGTATGCCGGAGAATCCGGAACGCATCAACCGGATCGCCGACGTCACAGCCGATTTCCATGACTACCTCGCCGCCGAACACTCCAGCAATCAAGCCGCAGCTGCTGCACGAGCAACCGGGTCAGGCACAGACGCGACGGTCACCGAGATCGGTGCGCGAGCAACAGGCAGAGTGGGCGCCGAGAACGTCCCGGACACGGCCAGCGGCCAGATGGTGGTCGCGGACGCAGTGGGTGCCTGGATGGCGTCGCCCTCGGTGCCGGACCCGCCGAGCAGGCAGGTGGCACGTCAGACGCTCACCGGCGTCGAACTCGCGCTGGCGGATGGGATGCCTTCCGCTGATACTCCTCGCCTCAGCAGGCGGGTCGACATCCGATGGAACCTAACCAGGCCACTCGAACTCGACCCCGACCCGCCCACAGACCCCAACCCGCCCACAATCCCGGGCGCGCCAACAGGTCCAGCTCCACCGGGCGACCCCATCGCACCCCACGGCGTCGACCCGCCAGACAGCCTCGGCCCACCGCTGGCCGACGCCGCCTGACCACCGCGGCGACCAGTACGACGCGCCAACCTGGCTGGCCTGCCCGCCCAACGAACCGGGCGCAGCGTCGAATCAGGTTGTGTCGCAACCCATCTGCACCCCGCCACTACTCCGGTGGCGGGGTAGGGGTCGTGCCGAACTGGTGGGTGGGTGTCAATCCACCAGCAGCAGCGGTGCCGTGCTGAACAGCACGATGACGAAGAAGGCGAACTCGAACCACATTGCGCCCTGCCAGATCTGCCAGCGGCCGCCTGCGCGCCAGACCCGGTACGTGCGTACCGCTGTCGTGAGCGCTGCGATCAGTACGACGATCGGGGCGACGATGAGCAGGAGCGTCTGCAGGCCGCCAGATGACGCGGCCGCGACCAGCACGATGGCGACCGTGAAGAACACCGTGATCACGACCGACGTCATCGCGCGACGGAACTCACTCGGCTCAGACGGTGACGGGCTGCCGGTTGCTTCGCCATCGGTGCGACCAGGCTGATCGCTGTGCGAATTATCTTGCGGCCCAGTCATTTTTGGGTCACCACCAATCGGTTCGGGTGAAGGGTGCGGCTGTTCGGGATGTAGGCGGCGGTTCATTCACCGTACATCTGTCGGTCATTGCAGCAGTCGCTGCCTGCACCTTCGGGACCTTGTTCCATTGCCCTCGCAACCGTCGGCGGGCACGATGGATGGTGAGGGTTACTGAGCAGACAGTTGTGAGGAGTTGGAAAACAGATGAATGCGATTCTCGTCGGCGTCGACGGTTCTGAAGCGGCAACGGCAGCAGTCCGTTGGGCAGCCAAGGAAGCAGAACTCGAGCACCTCGACCTCAAGCTGGTCGGGGTCTACGACGCGAGCACGAGCGACTACGCGCCTGGGCTCATCATCCCGCAGGACGTGATCGATGCGATCCGGCAGGACGCCACCGATGCGGTGCAGAGCGCTGCGGCCGCAGCCAAGGAAGTTGCGCCCGACATCACCATCCATACGTCGATCGTCGACGGTGACGCTGCGCGTGTGCTCCTCGAACTCGGCAAGGACGCTGCTCTGATCGTCGTCGGAACACGCAAGCTCGGCAGCGTGAAGGGACTCTTCCTCGGTTCCGTGAGCATCACGGTTGCCGCACACCACCACGGCCGCGTCGTCGTGATCGACGGCGAGGGCAACACCGACGGACCTGTCGTCGTCGGCATCGACGACTCGCCCGTGAGCGAGGCCGCCATCAAGGAGGCATTCCGGCAGGCGTCACTGCGCAATGTGTCGCTGGTCGCGGTGCACACCTGGACCCCGCTCGACGTCGACGCCCTGCATGGTTACGGAATCGATCCCGACGAGGTCACCCGTATGTCGCAGGATGCCGTCGAGGCACTCGCCGAGCGGCTGGCAGGCTTCGCCTCCGACTTCCCCGACGTCACGATCGAGCGGAAGGTCATCCCCGAGGACCCGGCCAAGGCCGTGCTCGACGCCGCAGGCGACAAGGCGTCGCTGATCGTGGTCGGCAGCCGTGGTCGCGGAGGCTTCACCGGCCTGCTCCTGGGATCGACGAGCCAGAAGGTGCTGCGGGAGGCCAACGCCCCCGTGATGGTCGTCCGGAGCTGACCGGGCTGGGCCACCGGAGAGCCGCACCCTAAATGTGTGTCCAATCGAAGGAGTTGGGTGCTGCAGCACCCACATCTATCGATAGGACACACGTTTAGGTCTGGCGGGTCGGCGAGCTCGGGTGAGTGATCTCGACAAGCTCGATCAGCGGTGGGCAAGCTCGATCAGCGGTGGGCGGCTCGATCGGCGGTGGGCAAGCTCGATCAGCGGTGGGCAAGCTCGATCAGCGGTGGGCAGCTCGATCAGCGGTGGGCAAGCTCGATCAGCGGGCAAGGCGACTTCAAGTTCACTTGAAGTCGCCTATTGTCGTTGTATGGGCCTGAAGAAGATCGAATTGTCCGTCGGTGAGCTGGCGCAGCGCGCGGGCATCGCGCCGTCGGCCGTGCGGTTCTACGAAGACCAGGGGCTGATCTTCTCGCGGCGCACGTCGGGTAATCAGCGGCGCTACCACCGCGCGATGCTGCGGAGGGTCGCGTTCATCCGCGCCTCCCAGGCTGCGGGGATACCGCTTGCGGTGATCGGTGAGGTGTTCACCGAGCTCGGCGATCACGAGTCGCCGTCGCGGGCGATGTGGGAGGCGGCGTCGCAGCGGTGGATCGCCGACATCAATCACCGCATCGACCTGCTCGAGACGATGCGCGACATGATCGGATCGTGCGTCGGATGCGGTTGCCTCTCGTTGGGTGCGTGCCACCTGCTCAACCCTGGCGATGAGTTGAACCGGCAGGGTCCGGGTCCGAGGCGGCTTCCGATCGACTGACGCGTGCGGCGTCGGACGTCATCGTTAGGCTGAGCATCATGGCCCGACCGTCTCGCGTGGCCCTCGCTCTGGGTAGCGGGGGAGCTCGCGGTTACGCACACATCGGCGTCGTCACCGAACTCGACGCCCGCGGGTACGAGATCGTCAGCGTCGCCGGATCATCGATGGGTGCGCTGGTCGGCGGGCTCTACTGTGCCGGGCGTCTCGACGACTACGTCGACTGGATCAGCGGTTTGTCGCAGCTCGACGTGATGCGTCTGCTCGACGTCTCGCTGTCCAAGCCGGGCGGGATGATCGGCGCTGAGCGCATCCTGGCGCGGGTCCGGGAGATCCTTGGCGACACCGTGATCGAAGACCTCGAGATCCCGTTCACCGCGGTCGCCACCGACCTCGCCGCAGGTCGACCGGTGTGGTTCCAGAAGGGCAGCCTCGTCGACGCCATCCGGGCGTCGATCGCGATCCCCGGTGTGATCCGGCCCCACGAGGTCGACGGCCGACTCCTCGCAGACGGCGGCATCCTCGACCCACTGCCCGTCGCGCCGACGTCGGCGGTCAGCAGCGACGTGACGATCGGCGTGGTGCTCGACGCCGACGAGGGCGCAGAACACGGCGCGAGTCGAGCACCCAAGACCAAGGGCGTGATCCGCCGCAACATCACCCCGTTGTTGGAAAACGACTGGGTGCGCTCGGTTCGCGAACGGTTCGGCGTCGAGGCCGACGATTCCGGGAGCCACGACGCTCGCGACGAGGACGCGCCCGCCTTGTCGGACGGATCCGACGACGTCGAGACGCTGTCAACGGCGAGCGAGGTCGACGACGGTGCCAAAGCGGCTCCGATGGGCAGGATCGAGATCCTGCTGCGCTCTCTCGACATCATGTCGATCGCGCTGACCCGCTACCAGATCGCGGGATACCCGCCGGACATTCTGATTCGGGTGCCACGTAAAGCCGTGCGCACGTTGGATTTTCACAAGGCCACGGAGATGATCGAGCTGGGTCGCGCACTGACCGCCGAAGCGCTCGACAAGCTTCCGGAGGAGCCGTGATCTGAGTGAAGCAGATTCCTCGCGGGATCTGGGTGCTGCTGGCTGCCAACGTGGTCATCGCGCTCGGCTTCGGTCTGATCGCGCCCGCACTCCCGACCTTCGCGCGCAGTTTCGACGTCGGCTACACCGCTGTGTCGGCAGTGGTGTCGGCGTTCGCGGTGATGCGACTGGTCTTCGCGCCCGCCACCGGACGCCTGGTGACGGTCCTCGGCGAACGACGCATCTACCTGACCGGTCTGCTGATCGTCGCGGCGAGCACATTGGCATGTGCATTCGCGCAGAACTACATTCAGCTCCTGCTGTTCCGCGGTGCTGGTGGTATCGGTTCGACGATGTTCACGGTGTCGGCGATGGCACTGCTGATCAGGTTGTCGCCCAACGAGATCCGCGGCAAGGTCTCGGGGTTCTTCTCCGCGGGCTTCCTGATCGGCAACATCACCGGCCCACTGATCGGCAGCGCGCTGGTCGGGTTCGGATTGCGCATGCCGTTCGTGGTGTACGCCGTCGCACTGTTGATCGCGTCGGCGGTCGTCGCAACGCAACTGCGCGACACCGCAGCGCCCGAGGTCTCCGACGTTCCGCAACGAGGTGCGATGTCGCTGCGAACCGCGTTGCACGACAGCGCCTACCGCGCGATCATCGCGTCGAACTTCACGCAGGGTTGGGCGTCGATGGGTGTGCGCGTCGCGGTGGTGCCGCTGTTCATCACCGAGGGACTCGACGAGTCGGCCGCCATGACCGGTGTGGTCCTCGCCGTGTACGCGGCCGGTAACGTCGCCGCGATCCTGGTCGCGGGAAGGATGTCCGACAGGCTCGGTCGTCGACCGGTGATGCTTCCCGGCCTCGCCATCATGGCGATCTCGACAGCCCTGCTCGGGTTTTCGCCGAATATCGTCTTCGCGCTGGTGCTCTCGCTGTTCGCCGGTGTCGGATCGGGATTGTTCGCCCCGACGCATCAGGCCGCGCTCGCCGACGTTCTCGGCGCCAGACGGCAGGGTGGTTCGGCGCTGGCGGCCTACAGCATGTCGTCGGATCTCGGTGCGGTCACCGGTCCACTGATCGTCGGGTTCGTTGCTGGAGCTGTCGGATTCGGCCCGGCATTCGTGCTGACCGGAGCGGTGGCAGCCGTTGCGTTCGTCGCATGGCTGTTCGCCCGCGAGTCGGCTCCCGAAGTTGTCGGTGCCGTCCCGCGACTGCATCCGACGCAGCAGTCCGATCCCGACGCACCCTGATGTTCGGCGTCGAGCATGCGCGGCACTCGGCGACTAGATTTGATCCATGCCTGCGTCGACTGCCAGCGGTGACTACACACTCGGCTCCAACACGGAGGTCGGCCGACTACGCGCGGTGATGCTGCACCGTCCCGGCGACGAACTGCTGCGCCTCACCCCGCGCAACAGCGACCAACTGCTGTTCGACGGATTGCCCTGGGTCGCCCGCGCTCAAGAGGAGCACGACGAGTTCGCGGCCGCACTCACCGCGCGCGGCGTCGACGTCTTTCTCCTCGGCGATCTGCTCACCGAGACGCTCGACCACAGCGGCGCCGCGCGAATCCAGGGAATCGCAGCAGCAGTGAACTCCCGACTACTCGGACCGCACCTTGCCGAAGAACTGGCCGGGTACCTGCGCGGCCTGCCCGCACCACAACTCGCCGACGTGTTGACCGCCGGCATGACCTTTGACGAGTTGCCGTTGACCCCGGCGGCGGAGTCGGCGTCGCTGGTGCGTCGCATGCACGTCGGGCCGGAGTTCGCCATAGCGCCGCTGCCCAATCTGCTGTTCACCCGCGACAGTTCGTTCTGGATCGGGCCTCGATTCGCGATCACCTCGCTCGCTCTGCCCGCCCGCGTGCGAGAGACCTCACTGACCGATCTGATCTACGCGCACCACCCGCTGTTCACGGGTGCGCGCCGCGCGTACGAATCGCAGGTCGCCCCCGTCGAAGGAGGCGACGTGCTGCTGCTGGCGCCGGGAGTCGTCGCCGTGGGAGTCGGTGAACGCACCACCCCCGCCGGCGCAGAAGCCTTGGCGCGCAGCCTGTTCGCCGACGGACTGGCGCACACCGCGCTGGCGGTTCCGATCGAGCAGCAGCGCGCATTCATGCACCTCGACACGGTCTGCACCATGGTCGACGCCGATGCCGTCGTGATGTATCCGAACATCCGCGACAGCATGTCGGCGTTCACGTTGCGCGACCTCGGCGACGGCGACGTCGACGTGAGCGGGCCACGCCCGTTCGTGGAGGCGGCCGCGGACGCGATGGGCATCGGCAAACTCCGCGTCATCGACACCGGCCTCGACCCGGTCACCGCAGAGCGCGAGCAGTGGGACGACGGGAACAACACTCTCGCTGTCGAACCGGGCGTCGTGGTCTCCTACAACCGCAACGTCGAGACCAACCGCAGACTCGTCGACTCGGGTATCGAGGTGATCGAGATCGAGGGCCGTGAACTCGGCTCCGGCCGTGGCGGTCCACGGTGCATGTCGTGTCCGCTGTCGCGGGACCCGCTCTGAGGTCGACGATGGACCTCGCCGCACGGCTCGCCATCGACCACGACTCCGATCACGCACCCTTCGAACAGGTCCGCCTCGGCGTCATCGACCTCGTCACACGGGGCCAACTGCTTGTCGGAGAACGACTTCCGACGGTGCGCGCACTAGCCGCCGACCTCGACCTCGCCCCCAACACGGTCGCGAAAAGCTATCGCGAACTCGAGGCCGCCGGGATCATCGAGACCAGGGGCCGACGCGGAACATTCGTCAAAGCCGGATCGAACACGACGCTCGACGATGCCCAGCGCGCCACCGTCGACCACGTCGCCGCGCTGCGTGCGATGGGAGTCGACGACGCCACGATCGTCGACCTGGTCACGCGGGCCGTCGGCGGCGACGAGCACCCCGCTGGCTGAGCGCCCCGCCGCTGGTTGAGCCTGTCGAAACCACCCCGCCCATCGTTGGTTGAGCTTGTCGAAACCACCCCGCCCGCGCGTCAGCCCCAGCTCGGCAGCCAGATCTGTTGGTGCCATTCCTCGGGCGAGATGGGACTCGCGGTCAGGATCGGCCACAGCCAGGCGAAGTTCGCGACGACCAGCCCGATGTAGATCGCGACGACGATGATGCCGAGAACCTGCCGTTCCGGCCGGGGTCTGGTCGGCGACGATCTGGTCGCGCGCAGTGTGTCGCCACAACACAGAGCCAGGCCCATCACGAGGAACGGTGCCAGGACCGTCGCGTAGAAGAAATACATCTGGCGGTCGAGTTCGGCGAACCATGGCAGAAAGCCCGCGCCGTATCCGACGATCACCGCGGCGTAGCGCCAGTCGCGTCGGATCAGAAAGGCCCACAACCCCCAGAGCAGCATCGGAATCGCCAGCCACCACATTGCCGGTGAGCCGATCAGCATCTGGGCGCGGACACATTGGCCGCCGCCACATTGGTCGGGTCCGTTCTCCAGTGCGTACAGCATGGGGCGCAGGCTCATGGGCCACGTCCACGGCTTGGACTCCCAGGGGTGGTGGTTGCCCGCCGAGTTCGTCAGACCGGCGTGGAACTTGAGCACCCCGGCCTCGTAGTACAAGAGCGATCGCCACGCGCCGGGCACCCACGCGTACGGTCCGTCGGTCCCGATCGTGTTGCCGACCTGGTAGCGGTACACCGACGTCTCGCTCGTGAACCACGGGACAAAGCTCGCGAAGTAGATGGCGATCGGCATCACGACGAGGCTCGCGACGCCGGGTACGGCGTCGCGAACCAGCGCGCCCGCCCAGGGGCGTCGAACGTGATAGGCCTTGCGCGCTGCGACGTCGAATCCGATCACCAGCAGGCCGAAGAAAATGATGTAGTAGATGCCCGACCACTTCGTCGCACACGTCAGTCCGAGCATCACACCCGCGGTGAAGCGGTACCACCGGAAGCCCAGGCGAGGTCCGAACTGTGAGTCGTTGATGCGGCCGTCGAGGTAGGCGTTGAACATCCGCTCGCGTACCTGGTCGCGGTCGCAGATGACCGCGGTGAATGCCGCGACCACGAACAGGCACTGGAAGATGTCGAGCATGCCCATGCGTGACTGCACGAACAGCACGCCGTCGCATATCGCGAATACCGCGGCGATCGCTCCGATGAGTGTCGACCGTGCCATTCGACGCACGACCCGGTAGATCAACACCACGATCGCGACGCCCGCGACCGCGGACATGACCCGCCAACCGAGCGGACTGTATCCGAACATCCACTCGCCGACGGCCAACAGCCACTTGCCGGCCGGTGGATGCACGACGAGTCCGTAGGCCGGATTGTCCTCGATCCAGTTGCCGCCGGTCAGCACCTGCCAGCCCTGCGGAACGTAGTGCTTCTCATCGAAGACCGGTGTGCCCTGGTCTGTGGGGTGGTTCAGCCCCCAGAAGCGGGTGGCGGTGGCCACCAGAGTGATGATCAGACCGACGATCAGGCCCCGCGTTCGGTCGGGTGCGCCGAAGAGCGGCACCTCGATTTCGGGGTCGGGTCGGACCCGCGTCGAACGCAGCGCGGCCACCTTGAGCAGGCGTCCGCGGGCGGGCGTCGGATCGGCGGCGGGCGCAGCGATGGGTCCGTCGACGATGGTCACCCGGACCATCGTAATGTCCCGCTCGTACAGTGATTCGCATGATTCCCGCTCCGGACGCGTCCGACACCGACACGGGCAACGGTCGACTCGTCCTGGCCGCGACCCCGATGGGTCAGGTCGACGACGCGTCGTCGCGTCTGCGGCATGCCCTCGCGACCGCCGACATCGTGGCGGCTGAGGACACCCGACGCACTCGGGCGCTGGCCCAAGCGCTCGACGTGACGATCACCGGAAACGTCGTCAGCTACTACGACCAGGTGGAGGCCGCACGGACCCCGGCGCTCCTCGATGCGATCCGCGCCGGAAGCACAGTGCTACTGGTCACCGATGCCGGCATGCCATCGGTCAGCGATCCGGGCCACAAGATCGTCGCAGCATGTGCGGCGGCGGGTCTGCGAGTCACCGCGCTGCCCGGACCGTCGGCGGTGACCACTGCGCTGGCGGTCTCCGGCCTACCGTCGGACCGCTTCTGCTTCGAGGGTTTCGCGCCACGCAAACATCAGGCACGGCTCGACTGGCTGACCCAGTTCGTCGACGAGCCGCGCACCGTTGTCTTCTTCGATTCGCCCCACCGCCTCGCCGACACCCTCGTCGACGCCGTCGACGTTCTCGGACCCGATCGCGAGGCGGCGGTGTGTCGGGAACTGACGAAAACGTACGAGGAGATCCGTCGGGGCCCGCTCGCCGACCTCGCGCAGTGGGCGGCCGAGGGCGTCCGTGGCGAGATCACCGTCGTCCTGGCGCCGGGGGAACGTCGGGTACCGGCCGTCGACGACCTCGTCGAACAGGCCGAACAGCTCGTCGCGGGTGGTCTACGACTCAAGGAAGCCTGCGCACAGGTCACCGAGGGTACGGGCGTGTCGCGGCGCGACATCTACGAGGCGGTCCTGGCCGCACGCACCGAGACGGACTAGCGTCGCAGGTCACCGAGCTGACCGGGACTGCTGGACAATCAGCCGACCGTCAGTCGGGGACGACGGTCAGCGTCACGTCGGTGGCAAGCCGGTACGGCCGACTGGCCACGAGGGTGCCGACGGCCCGGCGCAGGCGCGACATCTCGGACCGCACCGACACCTCGTGGGTCGCGTCGCCGAACAGCATCTTGCTCAACTCCGCAGAGGTGAGGCCCGCGCGCCCGGCGTCGGAAAGCAGTAGCAGGATCTGCGCGTGACGTCGCGTGATGACGATGGTGATGTGGTCGGGACCGTCGGTGACATGAATCGACGGTTCGCCGCGGAGGTCGAGCTCGATGAGAATCGGACCCGGCGGTCCTGCCGGGCGTACCACCCAGCCGCCGACGATGCGCTCGGCGACGCACACACCGAGCCCCGTCACGAAGCGCAGCTCACCGTCGCTCGGTGGGGCGATCCTGGTCGGGGCGATCACTCCGCGGCTGTCTGCGACGAGACCGTCGTCGTCGACGAGTAGCGCAGCCTTGAAGGCGGACAACGTCTTTCCGCCGACCTCACGCAACGTGCTCAGTCTGCGCTGGTGCTCGTCAGAGACGTCGCGGGCGCAGAACTCGGCGACAGACGCTGCAAGCATGAGCGTCGCGGGCTGGACGGCATTCATCTGCCCTCCGAAGGCAATCACCCCGGCGACGTCGCCGGTGACCCGATCGAGGACGGGAGCTCCCGTGCAGTACCAGTCGCCCAGTGCCTTCGCGTAATGCTCGGCGGGGTAGACGCGCTGCGGTCTGGGGTCGGCGAGTACCTGTCCCACCACGGTCGTTGCGGCCGATTCTTCATCCCAGCGCGCACCCTCGGTGATGTGCAACCCGTGCGCCGCGTCGCGGAGTCGGGAATCCGCTTGTCCCCACAGCATCACGCCGTCGGCGTCGAACATCCCGAAGACGAGCTCGGATTCGTCGGCGCTTGCCTCGACGATCGCCCGGGCTGCCGTCGACGCGTGCCGAAGCGAACTCTGTTCACGGCGACGGTCGAGTTCGTCGGCATTGACCAGTTCGGGTTGATGAGTGTCGCGTTGGTGTCCGCGGGTGCGGGCGCGCAGCCACGATTCGAGAACTGATGTCGGCGGCGTGTAGTTGTCCGGATAGCGGTGCGCAGTCTGTGTCGAGCCGACCGCGTCAGCGCCGAGTGATTCACTGATGATCGAGGCTCGGATATCGGCGAGGTCGGTGGTGATCTCGGCGGCCTGCTGGACGGTCGCGGCCCAATTCATATCGATAACGTTAGCCGAGCACACTCGGTCGCGCGTTGATCACACTTGCGGCTTTGTCGAGGCATTCCTGCCATTCACGACGCGGATCCGAATCGGCGGTGATGCCGCCACCGACGCCCAGCGCCATCGAGCCGTCGGGTGCGATCTCGACTGTCCGGATCGCGACGTTGAGGTCGAGCAGGCCTCCTGGACCTGCCAATCCGACTGCCCCGCAGTACACCCCGCGTGGGTCGCGCTCCCAGTCGGCCAGCAGTTGCATGGCCCTGAGCTTGGGTGTTCCGGTGACCGACGCCGGGGGGAACGTGGCATCGAGTAACGCCACGTTGCCGATCTCCGGCGGCAGTTGCGCCCCGACCCGCGAGACGAGGTGCCACACGCCCGGCGCGCCGACGACCTCGAGCAACCTCTCGACGCGCACAGACCCGGTGCATGCCACACGACCAAGGTCGTTGCGTACGAGGTCGACGATCATGATGTTCTCGGCGATGTCCTTCGACGACGCCGCGAGCACCGTCGGGTCGTCGCCCGCGGCGATCGTGCCCTTGATGGGTGCCGACCACACACGCTCGCCACGTCGGGACAGGAAGGTCTCGGGGGAGAAGCTCGCCACTGCGCCCCAATCGCCCTGTAGGAAAGCGGATTTCGCGGGTCGGGTGTGCGACGCGAGATCTGCGAAGAACCCGCACGCAGATCCGGTGAGTGTTCCGGTGAATCGGGTACACAGGCATGCCTGATAGATCTCACCAGCGCTGATGGCCTCGAGACAGTGTTCGATCGCTGCCAGGTGTGGTCGAGGGTCTGGCGGTTCCCACCGGGTCGACCACCCTCGGGTCGAGTCGTCGACTTCCGTTGCGGCATCGGCCAATACCTCGCGCACCCAGTCGGGCGGCCCGGTGCCGGAGGCGCTGACGTGCTGCCAGTGCCCATCCTTGAGCACCAGGAGGTGGTCGGTCTCACCACCGGCGATCGTCGGCAATGCTGATTCGACGCCGCGCACCGGAAAACCCAAGTATCCCAACCAGAATCGGTCGGGACGATCGGGTGGTGTAAGACCTGGGCGCAACTCGATCGACGGCGCGATGACCGCGTCGGCATCCCACCAGTCGCCCACAAGGGCTGCGGGAGGCGGTGATCCGCGACGCGCGGTCGCCACCTGCAGCGTGCGTAGCAGGTCCGTCGCGGTCGGGGTCAACGCGTCACCGCACACCGCTCACGCGTCGCGGCGCGGGAAAATCACTGTGGGCTTGGGCAATTGGGTTCCGGGCGTGAGGCGATCGTCGACGGTTGTGAACTCTCGATCGTCGCCCACAGCCAGTAGGTCGAGCAGCGCGTTGCACGACGTCGGCATGACCGGCTGCGCCAGCAGTGCGACCACGCGAACCACCTCTGCGCACACGTAGAGCACGGTGCCCGTCCGCTCGAGGTCGGTCTTCGCGAGCTTCCACGGTTCCTGTGCCGAGATGTACCGATTGGTCTGCGCCAGCACTGACCACAGTGCCTCGAGTCCCAGATGGATCGCCTGCACGTCGAAGTTGTCGCGCACGCGCGGCAGCAGTGTGCTTGTGGCGTCGAGGATCTCGGAGTCGGCGTCGGTGTAGGCGCCGGGGGTCGGGACCGCACCGTCGAAGTACTTGCCGATCATCGACAGCGTGCGCTGCGCGAGATTACCGAACTCGTTGGCGAGGTCGGCGTTGACGCGTGCGGTCATGCTCTCGGCGGAGTACGAGCCGTCCTGGCCGTAGGGCACCTCGCGCAGCAGGAAGTAGCGGAGTTGGTCGAGGCCGAACTCGTCGAGGAGGCTCTCCGGATCGACGACGTTGCCGAGCGACTTGCTCATCTTCTCGCCCTTGTTGAACAAGAAGCCGTGCGCGAAGACCCGCTTGGGCAGTTCGATTCCTGCGCTCATCAGAAACGCCGGCCAGTAGACGCAGTGGAAGCGGATGATGTCCTTGCCGATCACATGCAGATCGGCGGGCCAGTACCGCTCAAACGTGGCGGCGTCGTCGGGGAAGCCGACGCCGGTGAGGTAGTTGGTCAGCGCGTCGACCCACACGTACATGACGTGATCGGGATGCCCGGGCACCGGGACGCCCCAGTCGAACGTGGTGCGCGAGACCGACAGGTCGGTGAGGCCGCCCTTGACGAAGCTGACCACCTCGTTGCGTCGGACATCTGGTCCGATGAACTCCGGGTGCGATTCGTACAGTTCGAGCAGTCGATCCTGATACGCCGAGAGTCGGAAGAAGTAGGTCTGTTCCTCGGTCCAGGTCAGGACGTGCCCGTTGTCGGAGGCCACGCGCTCGCCCGCCTCGTTGACCGTGGTGTCGGTCTCGGCGTAGAAGGTCTCGTCACGGACGTCGTACCAGCCCGAATAGGTGTCGAGGTAGATGTCGCCCGTGTCGGCCATGCGCTTCCAGATGACTTCCGACGCGCGCTTGTGGTCGTCGTCGGAGGTTCGGATGAAGCGCTCGTAGCTGGAGCCGAGGCGGTCCTGGAGAGCCTGGAAGCGATCGGAGTTGCGCTTGGCCAGCTCCGCCGTCGGGATGCCCTCTTTCTCCGCGGTCTGCTGCATCTTCTGCCCGTGCACGTCGGTTCCGGTGAGGAATCGGACGTCGAATCCGTCGAGACGCTTGAACCGGGCGAGTGCGTCGGCCGAGATGTACTCGTAGGCGTGCCCGATGTGCGGTGCGCCGTTGGGGTAGGCGATGGCCGTCGTGATGTAGTACGGACGCCCGGCGCCGTGTGATGTACGCGTGTCGGTGCTGGTCAGATCAGTGGGCATAGTGCCTGCCAGGATACTTGGTCGCCCGACGCCCGAGCGCCCCGCGTCGACCGCGCGCTCGGGGACGGCCGACTGGGCGCTCGAGACGGCCGACTGGGCGCTCGATATCGCCGACCGTGCGCCATATCGTGCCGACTGTGCGCCAGATCGTGCCGACTGGGCGCTCGAGACAGCCGACCGTGCGTTCATCGAGGCCGATCGAAGTGACACGTCCCGTATTCTGACCGCATGGTGATGGCTGATCGACCCGAGGTGGAGACCGCATCCAAGCCCGTCGCGGCGTTGACGATGGTTGGCCTCGGCGAGAGTCTGCTGAACGGTCTCGCGCGAGTGCCCTTCTCAAAACCGTGGAAGGGGCCTGCCGGATTCCTCGACAACGTCGGCCAGTCCGTCACCAGGAACACCATTCGCGCGTTCATGGGGTATTCGATGGGACTGCCCATCGAGGAGTTCCGTTCGATGGAGAAGGCGCTCGACGACATCTGCAACGTCGTCCTGCCGCCGGTCATCGAACTCGCGGGCAAGGTCGACATCTCCGAAGACGAGATCAACGGCGTGTCGGGAATCTGGTGCCGCGCCAAGGCCAGCAGCGACGAATTCGTCGACGACGACGAAACCAAGGAATCCATCGGGGCAACTGTTCTGTACCTGCACGGTGGTGGATACATCGGTACGACGCCGATCATGTACTCGGCATTCGCCGCAGCGCTGGTTCGGATCACCGGTTTCGAGATCTTCATCCCGGACTACCGAATGGCACCCGAGTTCCCCTTTCCCGCAGGAGTTCTCGACGCCGCCGACGTCTACCAGGGCCTACTCGACCGGGGGATCGACGCCGATCACCTGATGGTTGCGGGAGATTCCGGCGGTGGTGGTCTCGCGACGTCGTTGATCAGCTATCTGCACAACCAGGGCATGCCTCGGCCGGCGGCGCTTGCGCTGTTCTCGCCCGAGATCGACCTCGACCTCGACAACGCCTCGGTGACCGAGAACGCCAAGTACGACATCCTGCCGTGGAGCATCCCGGTCACCCCGTACCTGCACGGCGTGCAGCCCAACGACGTCAGGGTGTCGATCGTCTACGCCGAACCGAGTCCCGACTGGTTTCCCCCGACGTTCGTCTGCTGGGGCGAGTACGAGATGTTCCGCGACGGCATCCGCGACTTCGTCGGGAAACTCGAGGCCAACGGTGTCGGCGTGTACGGATACGAGGGTCGCGGTATGTTCCACGTCTTCCCGATCCTGATGCCGTGGGCGGAGGCGTCGAAAGACGTTCTGAGAGAACTGCGGACGCGCATCGCGCGCAACATCAAGGCCGACCCGGAGGCCAAGCCGACGCACTGAGGCGTCGGGCTCGGCCACCCGGGAATCAGTCTCGATGATACGGCTCGCAGCCCACCGGTGCCTTCGGCGGCTCGCGATGTTCGATCTCTGCGATGTCGCGCGTCACCGGGTGCTCCGCGGTGAGCGTGAATTTCTCACCGTGGTGCGCGAGATCGATCTTCGGACCGGACAGCAGGCGGTACGTCGCGGTCTTCTTGTCGACGGCGACGACGATCTTCGAATCCCGCACCGTCATACGGAAAGACATGTAGGTCAGTCGCGGTGGGAGCCGGGGCGCAAACGTGATGTGGCCACCGAAGTCGCGCATGCCGCCGAATCCCGCGACGCAGTCCATCCACGCACCCGCGAGCGCGGCGATGTGCAGACCACTGCTGACGTTGCTGTGTAGGTCGTGAAGATCGGTGAAGACCGATTCGGCGAGGAGGTCGTAGCTGAGGTCGAGATAGCCCACTTCGGCAGCCGTCACGGCCTCACAGCACGCCGACAGCGAGGAGTCGCGAACGGTGAGCGGATAGTAGTAGTCGAAGTTGCGGAGCTTCTGTTCCTCGGTGAACGCCCGGCCGAACATGTACATCGCGAACACGAGGTCGGCCTGCTTGACCACCTGTTTGCGGTACAGGTCGTAGTACGGATAGTTCAGCAGCAGTGGGTATTTGCCGACCGACGCCGCGAAATCCCACGCGCCGAGCAGGGTGAACGCCTCGCACTGCTGGTGGACTCCCAGTGCGTCGTCGTACGGGATCGTCATGTCGTCGGCGCACGATTCCCAGTGCGCCGCTTCAGCATTCGTCACGCCGTACTTCTGCGCGAGATCGGGGCGGCGATGGACCCAGGCCACTCCGTCGCGAAGTGCCAGTTGCGCAGCGAGATTGGTGAACACGTTGTTGTTGACGACGGCGGTGTACTCGTCGGGTCCGGTCACACCGTCGAGCCGGAAGTGTCCGTTGACGTCGTGATGCCCGAGGCCGGCGAAGAGACGGGCGATCTCGACGAGAAGCTCGACGCCGCACTCGGTTTCGAACTGTTCGTCCTCGGTGGCGCGCATGTAGCGTGCGGTCGCGTTGGCGATGTCGGCGCTGACGTGCACACCCGCGGTACCGGCAGGCCAGTAGCCCGAACACTCGTCACCATTGATCGAGCGCCACGGGAACATGGCGCCACGCTGTCCGAGTTCTGCTGCGCGTGACTTCGCCTTGTCCATCGTCGAATGGCGCCAACGCAATTCCTCACCTGCTGCCGCCGGGACGGTGTAGGTGAGCATGGGCAGGATGAAACTCTCGGTGTCCCAAAAGGTGTGGCCGTCGTATCCCGGTCCGGTGAGTCCCTTGGCGGGGATCGCGCGTGACTGTCCGCGCGCACCGGCCTGCAGCACGTGGAAGAGCGCGAAGCGCACCGCCTGCTGAACCTCGGGATCGCCGTCGAGTTCGATGTCGGCGTCGCGCCAGAAGTCGTCCATGTAGGCGGTCTGCATCGCCTTCAACGATTCCCAGCCGGTCTCCATCGCCATGGCGAGGGCGGCGTCGACCTGAGCACGAAGTGCGGGAACCGACCGTCGCGCCGACCACCCGTATCCGATGTACTTGGTCATCTTCAACGACGTTCCTTCCGGAACGTTCGCCGCGATGGTCAGCCGGGCCAGATCGTCGTCGGCACGGATGAAACTGTCTGCCGCACCGGGGAAGTCGATCTGATGATCCATGCCCGCCGCCATGTGCAACCCGGACTGTTTGGTGTGGTGCACCAGGATGCCCCAGTAGTTGCGACACGTCGCGAGGTCGGAGACCAGTGGCGACTCGAGCGCTGCGGCGAGTCGGGGATCGTTGCCCGGCACCGGAACCGGCTCGTTGGCGAGCAGATCGGACTGCAGCACGATCTTCATGTCTTCGCCGACGGGCTCCACTTCGTAGTGGATTGCGGCGATGGTGCGTTTGGTGAACGACACCAGCCGCTCGGACTTGATACGCACCGTGCGGCCGGTCGGCGAGGTCCAGAGAGTGTTGCGACGCAGCGTTCCGGTACGGAAATCGAGTGTCTGCGAGTGTTCTTCGGTGCGGCCGTATCGCAGATCCATCGGCTCGTCCTCGACGAGGAGGCGAATAATCTTGCCGTCGGTCACATTGACGACGGTCTGGCCGGATTCGGGGTAACCGTAGCCGCTTTCGGCGTACGGCAGATCCCGCAGTTCATAGAAGCCGTTGAGGTAGGTGCCGGGATGGTCGACCGGCTCACCCTCTTCGAAGCTCCCACGCAGTCCGATGTGGCCGTTGGACAGGGCGAACAGCGTCTCGTTTCGACCGAGCTTCTCGAGATCGACTCCGCGCCAGTGCAACTGCCACGGATCGATGTCGAATCCGGTGGTCTGTTCTGTGGTGCGGCTCATGCGGGGATCAGCTCGTCGAGATCGTTGACGACGATGTCGGCGCCCGTGGTGCGCATCGCCTCAGCCTGGGTGCCGCCGACTCGGTCGATACCGACGACGTAGCCGAAGTGGCCTGCCACGCCTGCCTGTACACCTGAGATCGCGTCCTCGAAGACGGCTGCTGCCGTCGGTTCGACGCCCATCAATTCTGCCCCCAAGAGAAATGAGTCGGGCGCGGGTTTCCCGCGCAGTCCACGTGCGGCCGTTTCCTGTCCGTCGACACGCACTTCCACGTACTTCGACAGTCCTGCAGCGTCGAGTACGGCCTCTCCGTTCTTCGACGATGTCACCACTGCGATGCGTAGCCCGGCTTCCTGGGCGGCCTGCAGATAACGCACCGACCCGGGATAGGGATTCACGCCGTCACTGGAGAGTTTGTCCAGGAACATCGCGTTCTTCTCCGAGCCGATTCGCTCGGTCGTCGTCTCATCGACATCGTCGATGCCGCGTGACGACAAGAACGCGCGCACACCGTCCTCCCGTGGACGACCGTCGACGTAGTCGAGGTAGTCCTGTTCGGTGAACGGCACGAAGTCGTCGCCGTCGCGGTCACGTAGGAAGTCGTCGAAGGCGGCTTTCCACGCAACGCGATGTAGGACGGCGGTACTCGTGAGAACACCGTCGAGGTCGAATAGGGCGACCGAGATCTGTTCTGGCAAACCCAACACGTCCGACACGCTACCCGCCTGGGGGGTTCACGGCGCGGTATGCGCACAGACCACACGTCGAGCCCAGGTGCGCAGCGGCGCGTCGCGCCGGTGCCCGGCGGCGCGAGATCCGTCGTCGCAAATCGCTGGACAACCCTCGGTCGCGGCGGCGAGCATGGGTTCATGTCTTCAGTGCAGCAGTCCCGACGTTTCGCCCAGGTCGACGTGTTCAGCTCGAAACCGTTGCGCGGCAACCCCGTTGCCGTCGTTGTCGATGGAGACGGGATCTCCGACGATGATATGGCGGCATTTGCTCGCTGGACTAATCTTTCCGAGACGACGTTCATCCAGTCTCCGACCGACCCCGCCGCCGACTATCGACTGCGCATCTTCACTCCCGGTGGCGAACTCCCTTTCGCGGGACACCCGACGCTCGGGTCGGCGCACGCGTGGCTCGCCGCGGGCGGATCGCCGCGCGGTGCGAACGTCGTTCAGGAGTGCGGCGTCGGACTGGTCACGATTCGTCGTGACGGCGATCGGCTCGCCTTCGCGGCGCCCCCGCTGCGCCGATCGGGTCCGGTCGACGACGCCCTCGTCGACGAGGTTCTTCCGTCCCTCGGACTCTCACGTGAGCACGTCCGCGCCGCGGAATGGATCGACAACGGTCCGCCGTGGTTCGTGCTCGAACTCGACTCCGCGGAACGGGTGCTCTCGGCGAGACCCGACCTCGCTGCACTGGGGCCGCACGACGTCGGCCTCCTCGGACGCTACGAGTCCGGGCACCCCGACGACCCGGACGTCGAGTTCGAGGTGCGCGGTCTCGCGGGCGGCGAGGCCGTCGGCGAAGACCCCGTCACCGGCAGTCTCAACGCGGGGATCGCGGTGTGGCTGCGTTCGAACGGCCGCGTGGGCGCGAGCTATGTGGCATCGCAGGGCACCGCCGTGCAGCGTTCGGGACGAGTCCACATCGACGACGACGGCGAGCACATCTGGGTCGGCGGGCAGTCGACGACGGTCATCAGCGGGACCGTCGATCTCTGATCGCTGCTTTCTGCTCTCTAGCTCTCCGACGGGGTCGCGTCCGTCACCTTCTAGAGTCGAGTCCATGACGGATGGTGCAGACACTTCGGCCGGCACGCAGCCGGTTGGAGAATCGACGACCGAGAGCGCCAAGGCCGCAAAGAAGCGTCGACGCCGCGAGCCGCCGCCGGACCCGACGCCGCTCTACGGGCTGATCGACGCGCACACGCACCTCGCCGCGTGCGGCGGGCGTTCGCCGGAGACCGTTCGCGCCATCGTCGACCATGCCGAAAGTGTCGGCGTAGAGATGATTGTCACAGTTGCCGACGACATGGTCGACGCTCGGTGGGCCGTATCGGCGGCGGACTGGGATGACCGGGTCTACGCGGCGGTCGCGCTGCACCCGATGCACGCGGGCGACCTCGACGACGCGACCTCGCGGGAGCTGGAGCAGATGGCGCAGCATCCGAGGGTGGTGGCGGTCGGCGAGACCGGTCTCGATTACTATTGGCCCGCCCGGTCCGACGACTGTGCGAAGCCCGAGATCCAGCACGAAGCCTTCCGCTGGCACATCAGGCTCGCGAAGAGCATCGGTAAGCCGTTGATGATCCACAACCGCGAGGCCGACCGCGATGTGCTGGACATCTTGGCTGATGAGGGCGCTCCTGACACCGTGATCATGCATTGCTTCTCCGGTGACCAAAACGTTGCACGCGAGTGCGTCGAACGAGGCTACTTCCTCAGTTTCGCGGGCACTGTGAGCTTCGCCAATGCCGCGTCGCTGCGAGATGCCGCACGCGTTGTGCCGGATGAGTTGCTGCTCGTCGAAACCGACGCTCCGTTCCTGACGCCGGATCCCTATCGGGGACAACCCAATCAGTCGTACTGTCTGCCGTACACGGCGAGGTCTTTGGCGTCGACGCGTGGAGTCGACGCCGAATCGTTGGCCAGGACGCTCGGCGAGAACGCGCGACGCGCCTACCAGCTACCTTTGCGGTAATCGCCCCGTCTCGTTATCGTATTGTGATCCCGCGTGATGGTGGGCGTCGATTGATCGGATGATTCGGTCTTTCTTCGGGAGTGATCTCGGGGCCACAGAGCCTCTGTAACTCGCTCCTGCGACGCCTGACGTGGGTTGACTCTGTCGCCGATCAGGATGCTTGGACCTTGTCTGTACTTGCGAGAATTCACAACTCAGAATCGATGCGCGCTCGCGTGGCCGTTGGCGCCGTGCTCGCCACCCTCGCCGCCGGTGGCGTCGCGGGCGTTGCGATGCACAAGAACGTGACGCTCGACGTCGACGGTCACACCATGAAGGTCTCGACCATGGCGATGTCGGTCGATTCGGTGCTCCGCTCGCAGGGGTACACCCCGGCCGAAGGCGACCAGGTCAGCCCGGGAGCAGATTCCGGCTTCGACGACGGCTCGACGATCACCATGAAGCGCCTCAAGACCGTCGTCCTCGACGTCGAGGGTCAAAAGCAGCAGGTGAAGACCACCGCGGTCAAGGTCGACGAGCTTCTCGCCGAGAAGGGACTCGCTCACGGCGAAGACCAGACCAACTTCTCGGCCGGCGGAGCCATCCCGGTCAGCGGTGCCGTCGTCGACGTCACCCTGCCCAAGGCCGTCACTGTTGTCGACGGCGGAGTGCGGTTCAACACCACCGTGCCCGCTGCGACCGTCGCCGATGTTCTCACCGCGACCGGCAAGCCGCTGTCCGACGAGGACAAGGTCACTCCGGCTGCGGACACCAAGGTCGCGCCGAACATGGTCATCGACGTCACCCGTATCCGGACCGAGCGGGACACCGTGCTCGAAGACGTCGCCCCGCCGGAGATCAAGCAGGACGATCCGACCCTCATCCGCGACAAGAAGGTCGTCGTGAAGGCGGGCAAGCCGGGACGCGCAAACGTCACCTACAACGTCACGATCGTCAACGGCAAGGTCGTCAAGCGCGACAAGCTCTCCGCCGACCAGCTCGCTGCTCCGATCGCCGCAACCGTCAAGATCGGCACCAAGGAAGGCGCGCCCGACGTGCCGTCGGGTTCGGTCTGGGACCGTCTCGCGCAGTGTGAGTCGACCGGAAACTGGGCCATCAACAACGGCAACGGCTTCTTTGGCGGCATCCAGTTCGACCAGAACACCTGGGATCGCTGGGGCGGCCAGGAGTACGCGCCGCGCGCCGACCTCGCCACGCGTGAGGAGCAGATCGCGGTTGCCTCGAAGACCCAGGCAGCGCAGGGGTGGGGCGCTTGGCCCGCCTGCTCGTCGAGTCTGGGCCTGCGCTGACAGACGACGCGGAATCGCCCGCTCCGCGGCTGCTCGGCCCGGCACAGATCCGACGCCTCGCCGCGGAGCTCGACGTTCGTCCGACCAAAACACTCGGACAGAACTTCGTCCACGACGCCAACACGGTTCGACGCATCGTCGCGGCGTCGGGTGTCGGGCCTGACGACACCGTCCTCGAGGTCGGACCAGGCCTCGGCTCGCTGACGCTCGCGCTGCTGGGCACCGCGGGACGGGTCGTCGCCGTCGAGATCGACCCGAAACTCGCTCAGCGGCTGCCGCACACCGTCGACGAGTTCGCTCCCCAGCGTGCCGACGCACTCGACGTCGTCACCGCCGACGCACTGGCCGTGACCGCCGACGATCTGCCGGTGACCCCCACCGCGATCGTCGCGAACCTGCCGTACAACGTTGCGGTGCCCGTGCTGCTGCACCTGATGACCGAAATTCCCTCGATTGCAACGGCTCTCGTCATGGTGCAGGCCGAGGTTGCCGACCGACTCGCGGCAGGCCCCGGCTCCCGCGTCTACGGTGTGCCGAGCGTCAAAGCACGATATTTCGGAGACGTGGCCCGCGCAGGTGCCGTGGGACGTAACGTCTTCTGGCCGGAGCCCAAGGTCGAGTCGGGTCTCGTCCGCATCACCCGTACGGACCCGTACGTCGATGAATCAGCCACCCGCGCACAGGTTTTCGCCGTCATCGACGCCGCCTTCGCGCAGCGCCGCAAGACGATGCGATCGGCGTTGGCCACTTGGGCGGGATCGCCCGCCGAAGCCGAACGACGACTCCGCGCGGCGGGCATCGACCCACAGATCCGCGGCGAGAAGCTCGACGTCGGCGACTTCGTGCGCCTCGCGGGCGTCGAGCCCGCCTGAGCTGTCGACTGGGCGCTCGAGTCCGTCGACTGGGCGCTCGAGACTGTCGACTGTGCGCTCGAGACTGTCGACTGGGCGCTTGAGACCGTCGACCGGGCGCTCACCCCGCAGCTGACCGCAGCTTCGCGAGCAGTGGCTCGGCGGCTTCGTCGAAGAATGCCTGCTGTGAGTCGGCGCCGATCTGGATGAGCGCGACGTCGGTGAAGCCCGCCTTCCAGTAGGCGCTCACAGCCTCGACGATCGCGTCGAGGTCGGGTCCACACGGGATCGACGCCGCGACGTCGTCGGGTGTCACGTACTTCGTTGCCGCGGCGAATCCTGCAGTGGTGCGTAGGTCGGCGTTGACGTCCCAGCCGCCGCTGAACCACCGAAACTGTTCGTGGGCACGCTTTTTCGCGACGTCTGCGTCGGGATCCCAACAGATCGGGATCTGGCCGATCGCGCGTGCGTCCGTGCCGATCGTCGGAGCGTCGTCGACCTCGTTCCACAGCGAGATCAGCGACGCCTCCGGCTGTACTGCGATGAGGTGATCAGCGATCGGCGCGAACTGTCCGATGCCGCGCTCACCTGCGACTGCGACACCGATCGGCACGCCGTCCTCGGGGACGTCCCACAGCTTCGCGGAATCGACCTGGAAGAACTCGCCGCGATAGTCGAGCAGTCCGCCGTCGAGGAGTGCTCCGATGATCTCGATGCCCTCCACGAGCATCTCCTGCCGGTCACCGACCGACGGCCACCCCTTTCCGACAGCGTGCTCGTTGAGGTTCTCGCCGCTGCCGAGGCCGAGCGTGAACCGTCCTTCGGCGAGAATCTGCAGCGTCGCGGCCTTCTGCGCGACGACGGCCGGGTGGTAGCGCATCGTCGGACATGTCACGTAGGTCATCAGCCCGACGCGCTCGGTCGCGTGCGCGATGGCACCGAGCACTGTCCACGCGTAAGGCGCGTGTCCCTGCGCCGACAGCCAGGGAGAGTAGTGGTCGCTGGATACCTCGAAGTCGAAGCCCGCGGCTTCGGCACTGACCGCGTCCCGGACGAGTTGTCGGGGCCCGGCCTGCTCGGTCATCAAGGTGTAGCCGAATCGAATTGCCATGTCGTGAACTCCATCGGTCGCGAACGTCGAGACTCTGGCAGGAGAGATGGCCGCTTGCTGGACCCGGAGGAAGGCGATGAGACCGACGCATGTGGCGCAGGACCGGATCGCACCCGCCTCGACAACACATCCGCCTCGACATCGACGCTACGCTCATCGATTCGTCACACCGGCTGTCGAGCCGTCAGCACCTCTCCCGGCTCCTCGCCCAGACCCTCACTCGGACCGCAGTCCATTACGCTGGAACATTGTGTCTCCTACGTCGTTGTCGGTCGTGTCCGACGCCGTGCGTGTGCGGGTGCCCGCGAAGGTCAACCTGCACCTCGGCGTCGGACCGTTGCGTGCCGACGGCTATCACGATCTCGTGACCGTGTTCCAGGCGCTCTCGATCTACGACGACGTCTCCGTTGCCCCGGCGACAACGCTGAGTGTGTCTGTGACCAGGGACAGCGGCAGGGGTTCCGGCTCGCGCGATGTCTCCGACATTCCTGTCGACAACACCAACCTTGCTGCACGCGCGGCCATCGCTCTCGGCGAGTACGTCGGCAGGGAGCCCGCGGTCTCGATCGACATCGTCAAACGCATCCCAGTAGCGGGTGGCATGGCGGGTGGCAGCGCCGACGCCGCGGCAACCCTCGTCGCGTTGGCAGCGCTCTGGAAGCTCGACGTCGACCGCGCGGAACTCGTCGAGCTCGCCGCGGGCCTCGGCAGCGACGTCCCGTTCTCGTTGCGCGGCGGCACGGCACTCGGTACCGGCCGCGGCGAGCGCCTCGTGCCCGTCCTTGCCCGCGGAGATCTGCACTGGGTGTTGGCCCTCGCACGCGACGGACTGTCGACACCAGCTGTCTATCACGAGCTGGATAGATTGCGGGACAACGGTTCTCACGATGTCCCCGAGGGCGACGTCGATCCGGAGACCGCACACCCCGATGCCCTGATCTCGGCGTTGGCATCCGGCGACGCCAACGCCGTCGCCTCCCACCTGCACAACGATCTGCAGCGCGCCGCACTGAGCCTGCAGCCGACGCTGCGTCGAACCCTGCGTGCGGGGGTCGACGCCGGGGCGCTCGCCGGAATCGTCTCGGGCTCTGGACCCACATGCGCGTTCCTGTGCGCCGACGACGTGTCAGCGGTCAACGTCGCAGCCGAACTGTCGGGCGCGGGTGTCGCCCGCGCGGTTCGCACCGCGAGCGGACCTGTCCCCGGCGCACGCGTGACCGATGAGTGACGTGTTGATGAGCGACGCCCAACCAAGCCGTCTTCGACGCCGCTCCGCTGTGCGAACGCGATACGGGCGGCGCGGTCTGCCGCGTGGTGTCGGTGTACTGCTCGCCGCGGTCGTGTCGGCCTCGGCGAGCGTGATGCTGGCACCGCAGGCCGCCGCCGAGGATCTCGTGCCCGGCGGGACCGTCATCACGCGCGAGCGGGTGCCCGCCGAACAACTCCCGCCGGGCGCCGCAGCGGCCGAGCGCGTCGAATACGTCACACGCGACCAGACCGGACGCAGCGCGCCGTCGTCGGGAATCTATTGGATTCCGCAGGGCACGCCGCCTCCCGGCGGGTGGAAGATCGTCTCGTGGGCTCACGGCACCACCGGAATCGGCGACTCCTGCGCGCCGTCGAAGACCAAGACGGGGTCGGGAGTCGACGCCGCAGTCATCGCCGCGCTGAAGGCGGGATATGCCGTCACCGCAACCGACTACGCGGGCCTCGGTACGGCGGAGCAGACGGAGTACCTCGGTGGTCGTGCCGCCGCGCACTCCGTGCTCGACATGCTGCGTGCGGCGCGATGGGAAGAATCCCGCCTGAGCAACGACTGGGTGTCGATGGGCCATTCGCAGGGCGGACATGCCGCACTCTGGGCCGGACACATGGCTGCCGCATATGCCCCTGAACTGCGGTTACATGAGGTTGTCGCCGCTGCGCCCGCGTCGGGGATCGAGTCGGTGTTCAGTGCGTTCACACCCAACGTGCCGAGCCTCGGCAAGGGAAACATCGTCGGCGGGCTGCTGTTGTTCATCCTCGCGGGCCTCGACCACGCCCGCCCCGATCTGAACGTGCGCGATCATCTGACCGACACCGGGGAGAAGTACCTCGAACTCGCGCACCAGAAGTGCTCCGGCGACTTCTCCGATGCGCTGCGCTCGGTGTCGCCGGGGTCGCTCGTGGCGCGCGCCTTCACCGACAAGGCATTCACCGACGCGCTCGCGGACTACACATCGGTTCCGTCCAACGACTGGCACGTGCCGATCCGGATCGACCACGGCCTGTTCGATCCTGTTGTGCCATACGTACTCTCGGCCTCGCTGGTGCGTCGATTGCGCTCGGCGGGCGCCGACGTCTCGTTCGTCACACACCCGCGTGCAGATCACACGAGCGTCGTCGAACAGTCTCTTGACGACGAAATGCGCACTATCGGGCAGGCGTTCGGACGCGATTAGGCCTGTCGGCAGGGCACGGGGCCACAGACGGCCACGCCGACCTGCGCCGCGCGCATTGGTAGCCTCGACCGGTGTCACCTGCCAATCCAACCGCGCTGATCAACGCCGACCGCATCAGTAAGAGCTACGGGATCAAACCGCTGCTCGACGAGGTGAGCCTCGGCGTGCACGAGGGTCAGCGCATCGGTGTCGTCGGACTCAACGGCGGCGGCAAGACCACGCTCCTCGAGATCCTCGGCGGCGTCACCGAACCCGACGCCGGGCGCATCTCTCAGACCGGCGGTATCCACGTCGCGGTCGTCACGCAGCGCGGTGAACTACCTGCAGGCGCAACAGTTTCCGACGTCGTCGTTGGCGACGATGTAGAAGTCCACGAGTGGGCGGGCGATGCGCGAGTGCGCGGCGTCCTCGCGGGAATCGGTATCGACGGCCTTCTCGATCGACGCGTCGACGAACTGTCCGGCGGGCAGCGGCGTCGCGTCGCGCTGGCGGCCGCGCTGGTCACCGACTCCGACGTGCTGATCCTCGACGAGCCGACCAACCACCTCGACGTCGAAGGCGTGCAGTGGCTTGCAGAGCACCTCGTTTCTCGACGCGGCGCGCTCGTCGTCGTCACTCACGACCGCTGGTTCCTCGACACCGTCGCCACGCGCACCTGGGAGGTGCACGACGGTCAGGTCGATGAGTACGAGGGCGGATACAACGACTGGATCTTCGCGCGCGCCGAGCGGGCACGACAGGCCGACGTCGCGGAGGAACGTCGCCAGAACCTTGCGCGCAAAGAGTTGGCATGGCTGCGGCGCGGACCGCAGGCGCGTACCTCCAAACCTCGGTATCGGGTCGAGGCGGCCGAGAAGTTGATCGCCGACGTCCCGCCACCGCGAGATTCGGTGGCGCTCTCGGCATTTGCGCGACGCAGACTCGGTCGCGTCGTGATCGAACTCGAGGACGCGCACATAGAGACACCTCCGAGCGACGACGGCGCGCCGGGACGCGTCCTGCTCGACGACCTCACCTGGCGACTCGCGCCAGGCGAACGTGTCGGTCTCGTCGGGGTCAACGGCTCGGGCAAGACGACATTGCTGCGGGCGCTGGCCGGTGAGGTCGACGTCGAGCCAGGGCGCCGGGTCGAGGGACTGACCGTCAGCATCGGTTGGCTCAAACAGGAACTCGACGACCTCGACCCCAACCAGCGGGTGCTCGACGCCGTGGAGTCGGTGGCAACGCGAATCACGCTGGGCGACAAAGAGATCTCGGCCAGCCAGCTCGCCGAGCGGCTCGGTTTCTCGCCGGCACGCCAGCGCACCCCAGTCGGGGATCTCTCCGGCGGCGAGCGACGTCGACTCCAGTTGACCCGCATCCTGATGGGCGAACCCAACGTGCTGCTACTCGACGAGCCGACCAACGATCTCGACATCGACACCCTGCAGCAACTCGAGGACCTGCTCGACAACTGGGCCGGAACCATGGTCGTGATCAGTCACGACCGCTACCTCATCGAGCGCGTCGCCGACAGCACGTGGGCTCTGTTCGGCGACGGCAAGCTCACCAATCTTCCCGGTGGGATCGAACAATATCTGCAGCGGCGCAAGGAGATTGCGGCGAGCAGCTCCGGCGACAACCGTTCTGCGGTGCTGTCGGGCGTGGCGGACAAGGCGACGGTATCGACAGGGGAGAAGTCGGCGGTGACGGCCGGTACCTCGCAGCCCGCCGCGCCTTCGTTGAGCGCGTCGGAGCACCGCGAGGCACGCAAGGCGATGAACCGACTCGAGCGGCGGATCGCGCAGCTGGACGAGCGGGAGGCGAAGCTTCACGTCGAATTGGCCGACGCGGCAAGCGATCCCGGCCGTCTCGTGACGCTCGGCGCCGAGTTGCGCGGCGTCGTCGACGAGAAGGAGACGGCCGAGATGGAGTGGCTCGAAGTCGCCGAGCAGCTCGAATAAGGTTGCGAGAGTAGTTGTTTGCGCGTAGTCAGCGGCGTATCGCGCCGTTGACAAGTGTCGCGACACCGATCGACCCCGCCTTGTTCAGGTGATAGGGATACGCGATGCGATTACTCAGGCTCGACTCGTACCACGACGTGAGACCGCACGGATCATGGCCTGCCGACGCACGATTGACGTCGACGAACTGTCCGTCGATCTTCGCGGTGGCTCGTGCGAGAGCACGGTTGGCCCGATCGAAAACCCCGTGAAGCCACCGCACGTCTGGATCGCTGATCGGTACCAGCGGCCAGCATCCGTGCGAACCCATGAAACCGCCGATACCCACGACGATGATCTGAGCGTGGGGGGCTTTTCTGCGGATGGCGGCGAGCGCCGGTGTGACGGCGTTCTCCATGACGGCGATGCGGTTGATGGCGAGCTGCGCCAGCCCGCGGTTGGAGCGGCAGTGTCTGTCGCCGAACGGCGAAGTGCCGCAGGGTCCGACGATGCGTCCCCACGCCATGTCGTTTCCGCCGATGCTCACGGTGACGACCTGCGCATCCGACGGGACCGACCACACCTGGGGCGGCTTGTACCCACCGCTGGTCTGCTGGCCGACGCGGTAGAGATGCTCGGCCAACGCGCCCGAGCAGGAGATGTCGATGAAGCGTCGCGGCAACGTCAGCGCCGCGACCACGGTCGGGTAGTTCAGCGCCGAGCGTTTGCATCCTCCGAAGTAGCCGGGCGTCGGAGTGAAGAAGCTGCCCGAGGCGCGTGAATCGCCCAGCGCCACGTACGGCCCGCCCGAGTAGCGCACCGGTGTGCTGCCGGGATCCGCGCCGGCCCGCGAGGACGTGAATCCGCCGCCGGCCAGCAGGGTCGCAGTGCACAGCACCACGAGCGCGATCGCGACGATCGGCCGTCGTAGGAACCGCTTCAGATCAAGCCCATCAGGTTGCACAGAATGAACTTTAGGTTGTCTCGCACACATTTTTGGTATGCGGTGTGAATCACATATCCGTGAGTAGAGTGATCCGCGGCATGTGCGAGCTTCCAAGGAAGGGCAGTGAGCGATGACAACCGTGTCAGAATCTTCGACGTCGACGCGTGACGAGTTTCCCGACGTCGAGTTCGTGACTACCGATCCCGACCGACCACCCGTAGCGGTGATCGACCGGAGTCCGATGACACCCGCGAAGAAGGCGATCTTCGCGGTGATCGGCCTCCTCGGTGCCATTGCCTGGGTGGTCATCGCCCTCGTCCGTGGCGAATCGGTGAACGCGGTGTGGTTCGTCATCGCGGCGCTGTGCACCTACGTCGTCGCGTATCGCTTCTACGCTCGGCTCATCGAGATGAAGGTCGTGAAGCCGCGCGACGACATCGCGACTCCCGCCGAGGAGTACGACAACGCTCGCGACTACATGCCGACCGACCGTCGGGTGCTGTTCGGCCACCACTTCGCGGCGATCGCCGGTGCAGGGCCACTCGTCGGGCCGGTGCTGGCCGCGCAGATGGGCTACCTGCCGGGCACGATCTGGATCATCATCGGCGCGGTGGTCGCCGGATGTGTGCAGGACTACCTCGTCCTCGCGATCTCGACTCGACGTCGAGGACGCAGCCTCGGCCAGATGGCCCGTGACGAACTCGGGTCCGTCGGCGGCACGGCCGCGATCGTGGCGGTGCTCGTCATCATGGTCATTCTGATCGCGGTGCTCGCGCTCGTCGTCGTCAACGCACTGGCCGAGAGTCCGTGGGGTGTCTTCTCGATCGCGATGACCATCCCGATCGCGCTCTTCATGGGTGTCTACCTGCGGTATCTGCGGCCGGGCCGGATCAGCGAGGTGTCTGTGATCGGCGTCGTGCTGCTGCTGTTGGCCATCGTCGCCGGCGGGTACGTCGCCGAGACGTCGTGGGGGCAGGACTGGTTCAGCCTCTCGCCGGTGGTGCTCAGCTGGGCGATCATCATCTACGGCATCGCAGCGGCCGTGCTGCCGGTCTGGTTGCTGCTCGCTCCGCGCGACTACCTGTCGACGTTCATGAAGGTCGGCACCATCGCGCTGCTGGCCATCGGCATCCTGGTGGTACAGCCGGTCATGAAGGCCCCCGCGGTCAGTGAGTTCGCGTGGAACGGAAACGGCCCGGCGTTTGCCGGTGCCCTGTTCCCGTTCCTGTTCATCACGATCGCCTGTGGCGCGCTCTCGGGCTTCCACTCGCTCATCGCGTCGGGCACCACCCCCAAGCTGCTGGCCAAGGAGGGACAGGCTCGGATCATCGGCTACGGCGGCATGCTCACCGAGTCCTTCGTCGCGATCATGGCGCTGATCACCGCATGCATCCTCGATCAGCACCTCTATTTCGGCATGAACGCACCGAAGGCGCTCACTCAGGGAACCAATCAGGGAGCTGCCGACTACGTCAACGGCCTCGGACTCAGCGGAAAGCCGGTCGACGCACAGTATTTCGCCGACGCCGCGCAGAGCGTCGAGGAGAAGTCGATCGTCTCCAAGACCGGCGGTGCACCGACGCTCGCGATGGGAATGTCGGAGACGCTGCAGCGTGGGTTCGGCGGAGAATCGTTGCGCGCCTTCTGGTATCACTTCGCGATCATGTTCGAGGCGCTCTTCATCCTCACCACGGTCGACGCCGGGACGCGCGTGGCGCGCTTCATGCTGTCCGACGGTATCGGCAACCTGCCCGGTGCTCGTCGTTTCAAAGACCCGTCGTGGCGCCCCGGAGCGTGGGTGTGCACCCTGATCGTCTGTGCCGCATGGGGTTCCATCCTGCTGATGGGTGTCACCGATCCACTCGGCGGTATCAACACGTTGTTCCCGCTGTTCGGCATCGCCAACCAGCTACTTGCCGCTATCGCGCTGACGGTCGTGACGGTGGTCTTGATCAAGCGGCGCCAGTGGAAGTGGGCTTGGATACCCGGTGTGCCGTTGGCATGGGACCTCATCGTCACCATGTCGGCGTCTTGGCAGAAGATCTTCTCGTCGAATCCCGCCATCGGCTACTGGGCGCAGCACCGCGCATTCGTGAACGCCAAGGACGACGGTCTGACCACGTTCAAGACCGCCAAGAGCATCTCGGAGATCGATGCGGTCATCCGCAACACGTTCATCCAGGGAACACTGTCGATCATCTTCGCCGTGCTCGTGTTGATCGTCGTGGCGGCGGGTCTCTGGGTCGCGGTCAAGGCCGTGCGCGCGGGCGGACTACCCACCACCGAGGAGAAACCCGTTCCGTCGAAGATCTTCGGGCCGCGCGGACTGTTCCCAACACGTGCCGAGAAGGCGGTGCAGCGCGAATGGGACGAATATGATGCCGCCCAAGGGATTTCAGCTCGGAGTAGCGGACACTAGAAGGCGATGACATGAAGACCGGCCTCACCCACGCCCTGACCTCGGTGCGCTGGTACGTGCAGAGCGTCATGGGCGATCGAGACTACGACCGCTACCTCGCACACCACGCATCGGAGCACGGCGCGTCGGCTCCATTGACCGAGCGCGAGTACTGGCGACAACGCTTCGCCGACCAGGACCGCAACCCGCAGGGGCGGTGCTGCTAGGCGGAGATGGGGAGCCGGCCCCAAATGTGTGTCCAATTGAAGGATGTGGGTGCTGCAGCAGCCACATCTTTCGATACGACACACATTTAGGGCCGGGGGGCTCGATCAGTGGAGCGGGGCCCGGTCAGCGGAGTCGACCGTGTCCGCGAAGTCGTCGATGAGCCCGGCGGTGAATTCCGGCTGGATCAGTGGGAACAGGTGCATGGCCCGCGGTACGACGACGAGGTGTCCGTCGGCCGCGGTCTCGACGAACCTCTTCTCGTGCAGCCGGAACTGGTCCCACGCGCCGTTCGCGAACAGCGTCGGTCCGGGATAGGCCGCGAGGGCGGCGAGGGCGTCGAAGTGGAGCACCGCGTCGACGACGTCGCGGATCGAATGCAGCGCGAGGCCGCCTGCCTCCATGTCGTCGGACACCTCTCGGCCGACGGCGATGCGCGTCAGAACCCTGCTGACCTGGGCGGCTTCGGACGGAAGGACGCTGGTCGCCGCGCCGAAGAGGCGAAACGGCGCGGCGAGCAGGCCACTCGGCTGCGCGGTTGCACACAGCACACCGAGGCCTGCGACGCGGTCGGGATGTCTCGCAGCCGTCGCCATTGCGACGTAGCCGCCCATCGACATACCGACGACCAGCGCTGAGCCGCCGACCGAGTCGATCGCGTCGCTCACCGCGACGACGGCTCCGTCCAACGTGAACGTCTCATCGGCGCGTGAACCGTGGCCGGGCATGTCGGGGCACACCACCTCACGGTCGGCGAGCGAGCCGGCCACGCGTCGAAAGGTCTGTCCGCTCACGCGCAATCCGTGCACCAGAACGATCGGTGTGCGTGCTGTGGTGGGGGGAAAGTCGGTGGCAGCGCTGTCGGTGCTCATCGAAAGTCAGTATCCACAAAGAGTTGCGTGGGATCCACAGGTACAAAAATGCCCCCGTGGATCCCACGCAACTTTCACCCGAGCGTGACCTCGCGGTCGATTCCGACCTCGTCGCGGAAACCCGCGTCATGCGAGACGAGCAGCAGCGCGCCCGACCAGTCCCGTAGCGCCGTGACCAACTCCTCGACGGTGTCGATGTCCAGGTTGTTGGTCGGCTCGTCCATGATGAGGAGCTTGGGATCGGGGTCGACGAGTAGCGCATCCGCCAACGCGACGCGAAGCCGTTCGCCGCCGGAGAGTTCGTCGAGGCGCCGATCGCCACGTGAGCCGCGGAACAGGAATCGCGCGAGATGAGCTCGCACATCCTGACCGTCGACTTCTGGGTGCCGCTTGCCGACGAATTCGACGACGGTCTGCGCCGGATCGTCGAACGAGATCTGTTGCGGCACATATGCGTAAGGAACGACGATGCGCTCGTTGTCGATGAGGTCGGCGATCAGGGTGGTCTTGCCGGAGCCGTTGCGTCCGGTGAGTGCAACGCGTTCTGGGCCGTCCATTCGTAGCCGATCGTCGACGATCACCTGAGCCGAACTGCCAAGTGCCACATCCGGCATGGTGATCCGCGCGCCCCGATCGGAGCGCACGTCGTCGCGGACGGACTCGAGCCGTCCGGCGGCGGCGGTCACGTCGTCGCGGTGCTCGTTGCGGAAGCGTCCGGCCGACTTCTCGGCGGCGTCGCGTCGGAGATGCGCGATGATCTTGGGGACACGCTTCTCCCGTTCGGCCTTGGCCGCGGTCCGTGCTCGTCGGTCGAGGGCGATCTGCGCGTTCACCATCTCCCGACGCTGCTTGCGAAGATCGTTGGCGGCGTTGGCAACTGCGGCCTGCGCCGTCGCCTGTTCAGACTCGACCACCTCGCGATAGAACGAATAGGGGCCACCGAACACGCGCACGTCGCCGTGATACAGCTCGAGTGTGGCGTCGACGCGTTCGAGGAGCTCGAGATCGTGGGAGACGACGAGTACGGTTCCCGCGAATCTGTCGATCAGCTCGAAAACCCTGGCCCGGGAATCGGTGTCGAGATTGTTGGTGGGCTCGTCGAGCAGCAGTACCGCCGGCGAGTGCACGATCTGCGACACGATCGCGAGCAGCGTCGCCTCGCCACCGGACAGTGTTCCGACCGACCTGTCGAGGTCGGTGGGCAGCCCCAGCGCCGCCAGTTCGGAGGTCGCGCGCGCCTCGATGTCCCAGTCGTCACCGACGGCATCGAAGTGTGCGCCGTCGACAGAGCCTGCTTCGATTGCGCTGATCGCGGCCCTGATCGGCTCGATCCCCAACGCCGACGCGATGGTCAGCGAGGTGTCGGAGAAGGCGTGTTGGGGAACGAGCGAGACCTCGCCGGTGGTGGCGATACTTCCCGATGTCGGTACGAGCTGGCCCGCGATCAGCCGCAGTAGCGTCGTCTTTCCTGCGCCGTTGGCGCCGACCAGCGAATACACAGCGCGTGGAACCGAGAACGAGAGCTCGTCGAATACCGGTGTCCCGTCCGGCCAGCTATACGAGACGTCCGAGAGCGTGATCGACGGTGCGAGATCGACGGATGACGGTGTGGACATGAACAACTCCGAGAGATTGGTGGGTGCGTACGGCGTCGGATCGACGCGGTCGCGCTGAATGCCAATCTCAGATGTTCATGTCTGTCAGATCACCCCTGTGCTCATCGAAGAATGGTGCCGCACATCGTGCGAACCCAATCAACCATAACTCCGACGACCGACCCCCTGTCAACAGAGTTGTGTTCGCCAGCCGATGGAGTCGGTGTTCGACGACGCGCTACCGTGAAACGCATGTCCTTCATCCGAACTCAGGTCGGCAACGGCGTCGGTGAGATCATCCTCGACCGTCCCAAGGCACTCAATGCGCTCGATCAGACGATGATCGACGACATGCACGACGTCCTCGGGCGTTGGGGCGACGACGATTCGATCGAGACGGTGTTGGTGACCTCCGCGAGCGATCGCGCTTTCTGCGCGGGCGGCGACATCCGGGCGATCCGCGAGCATGCCGTCGCTGGTGAGTACGACGAGATCCGAAACTACTTCGCCGCAGAGTATCGACTCGATCAGATGATCGCGCACTATCCCAAAGCGTACGTCGCGCTGATCGACGGAGTGGCGATGGGTGGCGGACTCGGGATCAGCGTGCACGGCGAGGTTCGCGTCGTCACCGAGAACTCGCTGATGGCCATGCCCGAGACCGCGATCGGATTCTTTCCCGACATCGGCGCAACCTACTTTCTGCCTCGCCTGCCGCGTGGTGTCGGAATGTGGTTGGGGCTCACCGGTTCGCGCGTGCGTGGTGCCGAGGCCGTACACCTGGGGCTTGCCACTCACTTCGTGCCAGCGGCCGAGCTGGAAGCCGTCGCAGACGCGCTGCGCGCCGGCGAGTCGCTCGTCGACATCCTCGGTGGCAGAAGCGAATTGCCCGTCTCCGATATCCCGATCGCCACGATTGGCGAGTACTTCGGCGACGACAACGTCGCCGCGATCCTCGGTGGGTTACGCGGCGCAGCAGGCGATGACTGGGCCGCGGAGATGGTCGAACTCCTCGAAGGTGCGTCGCCGACGAGCCTGTGGGTGACCGCAGCGCTTCTCGACGTGGGCCGCGATTCGACGCTCGACGAGTGCTTCGACCGCGAATTGCACGCGGCGACAACGATCACGAAGACCAACGACTTCTCCGAGGGCGTGCGAGCGATGCTCGTCGACAAGGATCGCAGCCCGTCCTTCGAGCCGTCGACCGTCGACGCTGTCGATCAGTCTGTGGTCGCCTCGATTGTCGAGGACTGAGCCGATCACGGCTGCAGGTCGAACCATCCGGTGAGGCTTGTCGGGCGCTCGGGCTGCGCGCCCGGTGTCGGTGCGGCAGCAGTCGTCGGTGCGCCCGGCGTCGGTGCGGCAGCAGGCGCCGCGCTGTCGTCGTCGACGGGCACATCGTCGTTCGGATCGAGCGGATTCTGTTCGGACACAATCGTTTCGGGGCAGTCGAATGATCCTGCGGCCCGCTTCGATGACATCGCGGTCAGCGTCAGCCTGCACGCCGTCGACGACCTGTAGGTCCCCTTCTCCGACAGTCCGACGGTGGCGTTGATCGGTGTGGTCAGGGGGCCAACCGGCGGGCGTGGACCATCGGTTGGCGGTAGGTGTTCGCCGGTCAGCGCGCCCACCGGGAATTCGATCTGTGCGCCCTCGGTGCCGTCGCCCTTGAACACGAACAGCAGGGAGTCGGGCGGGACATCGGGCGTCGGCTCACCCCAGCGGCCGAACTCGTAACATGTTGGGGCAGGCGACATTTGCTGCGCAGTCGGGCTGGCGGGTGCGACCACCTGCCCGTCCGCCCCTACCTGTCCATCCACGCCCACCTGCCCGCCAACGGCGGGCTGGCCCGTCGATGCCGTGAGTTGTCGCGGCGAGATCAGGACGTGTCCCCGGGTGAATCTCAGGTCGGAGCCCTGCCGGTCGATGGGTCCAGACGGGGGCTTCTCGGCGCAGCGCGCCGGATCCTGTTGCGCGGAGACGGTTGGCGTTGCTGACGACGACTGCGCCGCACGCGTTACCGACGTCGAGTCGGCGCACGCCGAGGTGATCGATGTGAGCGCGGCAGCGACCGCGAGCAGCGCGCAGATCCGCAGCGTGCTCGAGCGGCGTGCGGTCGATCGTCCGATCACGTCAGCCCGCCCTGGTCAATCAGCCGTTGCGACAAGCGGTTCGAGCGTCAGGTCGCCGTGTTCCTTCTCGATGTACTGCAGTCGCCATTTGTCGCTGAACAGAGCGAGGATCGCGCCGTCGGTCCGCGTGAACACCTCGACGCCGCGCTGGCGGTTGAGTTCTGACGCGCTGTCGGCGTCGGTGCGTCGGGCGAGGCTGTACCCGAGCGGCTCGATCACGGTGTCGACGTTGAACTCCGTCTTCATCCGTGCGGTGACCACCTCGAACTGCATCGGTCCGACGGCGGCCAGCACGGGAGACGCGTCTCCGCGGGTCTCGTTGCGCAACACCTGCACCACGCCCTCGCTGTCGAGCTGATCCATGGCCTTGCGGAACTGCTTGTACTTGTCCGCGGTGGTGACGCGGAGCGTCGAAAAGTGTTCTGGCGCAAAGGAAGGGATGGGCGGGTACTGGATGCGTGGGCCGTCGTAGAGGGTGTCGCCCGGTGCGAGTGCCGTCGCGTTGACGAGGCCGACGACGTCGCCGGGGTAGGCGGTGTCGACCGTCGAGCGGTCGCGGCCGACGACGGTGTGAGCGTACTTGGTGGCGAACGGTTTTCCGGTCTGCGCGTGGGTGACGACCATGCCGCGTTCGAATTCGCCGCTCACGATGCGCATGAAGGCCAACCGGTCGCGGTGGCTGGAGTCCATGCCTGCCTGGACCTTGAACACGACGGCGCTGAACGGATCGGTGACCTCGCGTTCGGTCCCGTCGATGCCGGTGCGACCCGACGGTGCGGGTGCGAGCTCGACGAGCGCGTCGAGCAATTGGCGGACACCGAAATTCAGCATCGCCGAGGCGAAGATCATCGGCGACGTCTGGCCTGCGAGGAAGAGTTCCTCGTCGTGATCCTGGCCCATCTCGGAGAGGAGTTCACTCTCTTCGACGGCCGCGATCCAGGCGTCGCCCTCGCGCTCGAGAGCGGCGTCGGGGTCGAGCAGTTCTTCCGGCGCGATCTTGGCTCCACCGGCGGTGCGGGTGAAGTGGATGTACTCGCCGGTGCGGCGGTCGAGGAGCCCGCGGAAATCGCCCGCGATGCCGACGGGCAGGAACAGCGGGGTGGGGATCAAGCCTATGCGTTCGCTGATCTCGTCGATGAGCTCCAACGGGGTGCGGCCGGGGCGGTCCCATTTGTTGATGACGGTGATGACCGGGATGCCTCGATGGCGACACACCTGGAACAGCTTGAGCGTCTGGGGCTCGAGCCCCTTGGCGGCGTCGATGAGCATGACTGCGGCGTCGACCGCGGTCAGCACTCGGTAGGTGTCCTCGGAGAAGTCGGCGTGACCGGGGGTGTCGACGAGGTTGATGACCGCGCCGGGGCCGTCGGTGCCCTCGAGGGCGTAGTTGAACTGCAGGGCGGTCGAGCTGACGGAGATTCCGCGAGCTTTCTCCATCTCCATCCAGTCCGACACCGTCGACTTGCGGCCGGCCTTGCCGTGGATGGCACCAGCCTCGCTGATCACGTGCGCGTGCAACGCCAGTGCCTCGGTCATCGTCGACTTACCCGCGTCAGGGTGGGAGATGATGGCGAAGGTACGTCGACGCTGGGCCTCGAGCCGCAGCTCACGCGCGTCAGAACTCACCAGACGAGGCTACTAGCCGGGCGAGCGTCGGAGCAAAACGCTCGACGCTGCCCGACGGTCAGGTCAGCCGCTACTCGAACGGGACCGGCGGCATCTTGACCACCTGTGCCGCGTAGCTGAGGCCCGCGCCGTAGCCGAGCAGCAGGGCGGTGTCGCCCGGCTTGGCCTTGCCGGTGGAGAGCAGATCTTCCATGGCCAGCGGGATCGACGCCGCCGACGTGTTGCCGGTGTACTCGATGTCGTTGGCCACGGGGGTGCCCTCGGGCAGATGCAGTGTCTTCGCGAGCAGATCGTTGATGCGGGTGTTGGCCTGATGGGGGACGAAGACGTCGAGGTCTTCGGCGCCGATCTTCGCTGCGTCGAGCGCGCGCTGCGCCACCTTGCCCATTTCGAAAGCGGCCCAACGGAATACCGCGGTGCCCTGCAGGCGCACGTAGGGCCGCTGCACCCGGTCGCCGTCGAGGAAGGTCACCCAGTCGATGTCTTGACGAATCGCGTCGTATTGGCTGCCGTCGCTACCCCAGATCACGGGTCCGAGTTGCTGGTCCTCGGTGGGGCCGACGACGACGGCGCCGGCGCCGTCGCCGAAGATGAAGCAGTTGGTGCGGTCGGTCATGTCGAGGGTCACGGACAACTGCTCGGCGCCGATGACGAGGACGTGCGTCGCGCTGCCGCCGCGCACCATGTCGGCGGCGAGTGCCATCCCATAACCGAATCCGGCGCAGCCGACGGTGACGTCGAACGCGGGGACACCGTTCGCGCCGAGTTCGGTGGCGACCTTCGTGGCGCCTGCAGGCGTCATGAGCAGATGGGTGTTGGTCGCGAGGATGACGGCGTCGATGTCGGAGCCGGAAAGCAGAGCATTGGCGATCGCCGTGCGCCCGGCCTTGATGCCCATCTCCACGACGTCCTCGTCGCGGCGCGCGAAGCGTCGGGTTTTGATGCCGGTCCGCGTGTAGATCCACTCGTCGGAGGAATCGATGTGCTCGCAGATCTCGTCGTTGGTGACGACGCGCTCGGGGCGGTACGCACCGATGCCGAGCATGCCGATGTTGTTGACGCCCGATGTGTCCGCGATCTCTGCCATGATCTTCCTTCCGTTATGCGACCCGACATAGACCGTCTCACATCGCGGAGCTACTCGGAAGTACCGATGCGCGAGGAGGGGACATCGTGGCCGGGCTGACCTTCGAGAATGCGCCTGTAGTCAGTGCGGTCTGCGGTCATCTGGTGCCCGGGATCGTCGGGCGGTGGCGTCCAGTCGGCGTTCTCCAGGAACGACAGCTTCCCCTCGTGCACGTCGGCGATGACGTCGGTGAGCCAGTCCGCCTCGGCCTGCGCGAGACGCAACCACAGGCGAGCGCCCTCCATGGCATGTGGTGGAGCGTAGGGGTTGGCGCCGGGTTCGGTGTCCGCGCTGTATTCGCGTATGACCTCCCTCAGCGTCACCAAACGCTGCTGCAGCAGCGTCGTCGCATGGTCGTCGCCGAGGAGTGGCAGGAGATTGAACGCCGCTTGGAACGCGCTGCGGTCGAAGACGTCGACGCCGATCATCGCGCGCTCGATCATGCTGTGCAGCCTGGCCCGACCCGACTCCGTGATCTCGTAGACGCTGACCTCGCGCGAGCCGTCGGAGACCTCGCGGCGTGTGAGATCGCCTGAGTCGCTGAGCTTTCCGAGCGCGTGGTAGATCGAGCCCGGATTCACGTTGGCCCACTTGTCGACCTGCCACGACAACAGTTCGCGGCGGATCTGATAGCCGTTGACCGGCCCCAAGATGCCGACGACGCCGAGCAGGAGTAGCGGCGTCGTCGGTGGGATGGGTGGCGTGGAAGCCATGACCTGACAGTAATGCGTCGAGAAAGATTTCGAATCGAGGGCAGGGGTTGTCCGCATTTCGATGAATCATCGACGCGTAGGTGATCAGTACACGCAGACAGTCACGACGACGCCGTCGGGTTTCAGGGGCCTTTCGACGACTACTTCTGCGACGAAGTGAGCATCTAGTCAACTTTGACTAGATGGCTTATATTCAAATTTGAACACGATGCGTGAGCGGCTCACTCGACGTTCACACAGAGAGGGGACGAGCTGTGACACCGACGACGATCCAAGCGCGAGGTCTGGTGCAGACCTTCACGACGGGGCGAGGCAAGAACAAACGCGAGGTGCGGGCCGTCGACGGCGTCGACCTCGATATTCACGAGGGTGAGGTGGTCGGATTTCTCGGCCCCAACGGAGCGGGGAAGACGACCACGCTGCGCATGTTGACGACGTTGCTGCGGCCAACCGCCGGAACCGCGACCGTCAACGGATACGACGTCGTGCGCGAGTCGGTGATGGTCCGTCGCAGCATCGGCTACGTGTCACAGGCGGGTGGAACGTTCAGCCAGGCCAGAGCGGGCGACGAGGTGGTCGACCACGGGATGCTCTACGGACTCTCACACGCCGACGCCACTCGACGCGGGCACGAACTGTTCTCCCGACTGCAACTCGACGGACTGTGGGAACGGCAGCCCAAGAACATGTCGGGCGGTCAGAAACGACGCCTCGACATCGCGATGGGCCTGATCCACGATCCCTCGCTGGTCTTCCTCGACGAACCGACCACCGGCCTCGACCCGCAGGCGAGAGCGAACCTCTGGGACCACATCAGCAGGCTGCGCTCCGAGCGTGGCGCCACGGTCTTCCTCACCACGCACTACCTCGACGAGGCCGACGAACTCTCCGACCGCATCCTCATCATCGACAACGGCAAGATCGTCGCGGCCGACACCGCGCAGAACCTCAAAGATCAGGTGTCGGGCGACCTCGTCGACCTCGAGGTCCACATGGCAGCCGAGGTCGACATCGCCGCGGATCGTCTACGACGCATCGCCAACTCCGTCGAGACCGATGGCCGCCACGTGCGCGGACGTGTGCGGCACGCGGGACGCGAGATACCGGGACTGCTCCGCGAACTCGACGCCTCGGGCATCGCGCTCGACAGCATCGAGGTGCTGCGACCCACCCTCGACGACGTCTTCCTCACGATGACCGGGCGTTCGCTGCGCGACGCGCAAAGCGGGACCGAAAACGCCGCACTCGAAGAACTCGACAACGAAGGAGCCATCCGATGAACTTCCTCCGCGACTCCACCATCGTGTTCCGTCGACAGATCCGGATGAATCTGCGCAACCCGGCCTGGGTGCTGATCGGGGTGCTGCAACCCGTGCTCTATCTGGTGCTCTTCGGCCCGCTGCTCAAACCGATCGTCGACCAATTTCCCGGCGGCGCCGACAACGCCTACACGTTCCTGGTGCCGGGACTTCTCGTGCAACTCGGGTTCTTCGGCGCGATGTTCGCCGGGTTCAGTCTGATCGGCGAGTGGCGCGAAGGCGTCGTCGAGGCCGAACGCGTGACGCCCGCGAGCCGCTCCGCACTGCTGACCGGTCGGCTCATGCGCGACGTGCTGCAGTTGTTCGTCCAGGCGCTGATCCTGGTGTTCCTCGGCTACGCCATGGGCATGCGTGGATCCGTCAGCGGCGCGATCGTCGGCATCGCCATCACGCTGCTGATCGGCGCAGCGTGCGCCGCGGCGTCGAATGCGCTTGCCCTGACCGCCAAGAGTGAAGACGTCATGGCGCCGGTCATCAACATGGTGATGATGCCGGTGCTGTTGCTGTCGGGAATCCTGCTGCCGATGACGCTCGGACCGATGTGGCTGCAACGGGCCAGCGACTTCATGCCGTTCCGCTGGATCGTCGACGCCGTCCGCAGCAGCTTCGTCGGAGGCGTCGCGACATCGACGGTCGCGTGGGGTCTGCTCACCGCCATCGCGCTCGCGTTTCTCGGAACATGGTGGGGCACAGCGGTCTTCCGCAAGGAAAACGCGTAGCGGTTCTAACCCAGGTCGTCGAAGCTGCTCACCTTGGGTGCCGGGGGAAGCGTCACGGTGCTACCCGAGGTCGTCGAAGCTGCTCACCTTCGGCGCCGGGGGCAGCGTCACGACGGCCCCGGCGTAGGAGAGGCCAGCGCCGAACCCGAGCAGCAGCGCGGTCTGTCCGCCCTTGGCCTTGCCGGTGGCCAGCATCTCTTCCATCGCGAGCGGGATCGACGCCGCCGACGTGTTGCCGGTGTTCTCGATGTCGTTGGCCATCGGTAGGTCGTCGGGGAAGCCCAGGTTCTTCTTCATCAAGTCGTTGATCCGGGCGTTCGCCTGGTGGGGGACGAACACCTCGATGTCGTCGAGTCCGATGCCGGACCTCTCGATCACCGACGACAACGCCTTGGGCAGTGTGATTGCCGCCCAGCGGAATACGCGCGAACCCTCCATGGTGACCACCATGCGGCCGACAGGCTCGGTCTCCGGATCCTTGTGCTGGTATTCCTGAGCGCGATCCATGTACTCGGGGATGTCGTAGTTCTGGCCGATCGCCTCGGCGTTCTCGCCGTCAGAACCCCAGACGGTCGGGGAGATCCCGTTCTCGTCGCTCGGTCCGACGACGACCGCACCGGCGCCGTCGCCGAAGATGAAGGCGGTGTTGCGGTCGGTGGGCTCCATGACGACCGACATCGTCTCGACGCCGACGACAAGTACGTACTCGGCCGAGCCCGCGCGCACGGTGTCGGCCGCGACGCCCAGGGCGTACCCGAAGCCGCCGCATCCCGCGGCGATGTCGTAGGCGGGAATCCCGTTGAGGCCGATGTCGTATGCCACGATCGGGCCGCCGTGCGGAATCTTGGTCTTCCAGCTGTTGGTGGCCAGGATCAGCGCACCGATCTTGTCCTTGTCGATCCCGGAGTTTTCGATGGCCCGCTCGGCTGCGGCGGCGGCCATCGACCGTGCCGACTCGTCGCCGCTGATCCACCGGCGATTACGGATGCCGCTGCGTTCGAAGATCCACTGATCCGAACTGTCGAGAACCTCGCACACCTCATCGTTGCTGACCAGGCGTTTTGGTCGGTACGCGCCGATGCCCAACATCGCTACGTTCTGATGGCCTGTGTTGGCGGCGATGACGGTCACGCGTACTTCCCTTCGACAAACGGATCACGCAGCGGATAGCCCTGCGCCCGAAAAGAGTGTAGGCCCCGCCACATCCGGTGACGAACAAGGCCGCTTCTCACGGCGCCTGCTCGTCAGCCGTTGATCGGCCAGAACACCGGGACCAGGGTCACGGTGACGACCAACCAGCAGACCATCAGGACGATCCCCAGCCGCCAATAGTCGCCGAAGCGGTATCCGCCCGGATTCATCACGATCATGTTGGCGGGAGTGGCGATAGGCGTCAGCAGGGAAGCGGCGGCAGCGACGCAGACCACCATGAGCACCGTTCGGGCGTCGACACCGACGTCGGCCGCGGCGACGAGCGCGATCGGTATGACGATCAGCGCGGTGGCGACGTTGGAGATGAACTGCCCGAGTACGGCGGTCAGCACGAACAGCATGGCCAGCAGCAGATACGCACTGTGTCCGGACACCAGGTCGACGATGGGTCGTGCGATCAATTCGGCACCGCCACTGCTCGTGATCGCCGCCGACATCGGGATCAGCGCGGCGATCAGGACGAGCGTCGCCCAGGGAACGGCACGGTATGCCTGCTCGCTCGACAGCACGCGGAACAGCACCATCGCACCCGCTCCGAGCAGACCCGCGACCACCGGCGGCACGGCCCCACTGGCCAGCAGCGCGATCGTCACCACCAGGATGACTGCCGCACGTGGAGCGCTTCGCCCGAGCGGAACCGTCTGCCGCCGAACGGTTTCCGACGATGCGACCACCAGAACGTCCTTGTCGTCGGCGAGAGCGTCGAGCGCGCCCCACGGGCCGTACACCAGTAGTGCGTCGCCTTCCTGCAGCGTCGACGCACGTGACGAGACGTCGTCGTTCTGCCTGCGCACCGACAACACGAGCAGCCCGTCTTCTGCGCGCACCATCCCGCCGAACGCCGGCCGCCCGATCCACGACGAGCGCGGTGGGATCACCAACTCACAGATTCCGTTGTCGCGGTTGATGAGACTGTCGCGCTGGCCGCTCATGCGCCTGCCGATGGTGTCCTCGACGGTGAGGTCGGTGTCCCGTGCGAGCGTCTCGACGGCGGTGCCCACACCGGAGACGACGAGTATGTCCGACGGTTCGAGCTTATGCGTCGAACTGAGTACGCGGCCACGTTCGGACTGTGCGGCGACCGTGTCGATCGCGTCGTCTGTGATGGCCGCGCGGACGGTCTTCCCGACGAGCGTCGACGCCGCTTTGACGTGCAGGCGAAAGGTGCGCACGCCGGTCGTCGCCAATCCCGACAATTCGTAATGCTCGACGACGTCGCGCTGATATCTGCTGAAATCCTCTGGCAGCGACTGTGATTCGCGACGCGGGATCAGCCGGTCGCCGACAAGCGCGATGACGACCAGTGTCACCACGACCAGGGGGACACCGATGAGGGAGAAGCCGAAGTAGCCGATCGAGGAACCGGTTTGCTCGGTGGCGGCTTCGTCGATGATGACGTTGACCGGACTGCCGCTCAGCGTGAGCAGTGAACCGGCGCTCGCGGCGAACGCGAGAGGGAGCAGTACGCGCGACGGTGACAGATGCCCGCCGCGCAACGGCGACACTGACCGGGACCAACGCCGCCGCCGCACCGTTGATCGTGATGAGTGGGCTCAACGCCGCGGCGAGAACCATGATGGCGGCAACCACCCTGGTGCGTGTGCGACCTGCGACGCGCGCCAGCACGCTGCCCAGCCATGCGGTGATTCCCGACGCCTCGAGTCCCTCGCTGACCACGAACAGGGCCGCGATGAAGGCGATGACGCTCTGACCGAGACCCGAGGTCAGTTCGTCGAACTGCACGAGTCCGAGGAAGTAGAGCGCCAGCGCCGACCCGATGGCGACGAGTCCGACCGGCAGCTTGTTGATGATGAACAACACGACCGTGACGCCGAGGACAATGAGGCTCAGGGCGGCGTCCGACATTTGACCATCGTTGCACCGAGAGTGCACTCATGCTGCGGTGTCGGGCAGTGCGTGCCGCTTCTCAGTCAGTGGCGGCGTCGTCGAATCGCGGTATCACCAGGTGTGGACGACGTTCTGCGCTGCCTCGAGACCCGAGGAGATCAGCGCCTCGGTGGCGTCGGCGCCGTGCTGGATGAGTAGTTCGACGTCGTCGCGTGCGGACGACGGAAAGGGTTTGAGCACGAAGTCGGCGGGATCCTGGCGGCCGGGCGGACGACCGATGCCCAGTCGGACGCGGTAGTAGTCACGCGATCCGAGTGCCTGGCTGATCGAGCGCAGCCCGTTGTGGCCGCCCTCGCCGCCGCCGAGTTTCAGGCGTACGGCACCGAAGTCGATGTCGAGTTCGTCGTGCAGTGCGATCAGATCCGACGGGCCGATCGAGTAGAACTTCGCGAGTGGGCCGATCTCGCGGCCGGTGGTGTTCATGTACGTGCGTGCACGTGCCACCAACACCGACTGGCCGGCGAGCGTGATGGGTGCCACCATTGCGCCGGAGCGCTTGTGCACCTTCCATCGCTCGCCGGCCGTCGTGACGAGATGGTCTGCGACCATCGCGCCGATGTTGTGACGCGTCCGCTCATACTTGGAACCGGGATTACCGAGTCCGACAACAAGTTTCATGATTCCTGTGTCATCAGTAGGTGCGGAGCGTCGGAGGAGGTGACGCCGAATTACTCGGCCTCGGCCTCAGCGGCGGCAGCGTCGGCGTCGGCCTGCTCCGCGTCGGTCTCTTCCTCGAGCTCTGCGGCGGTGGTCGCCTCGTTGACTGCGACGATGAGGGTCTCCGGGTCGGTGATGAGCTCGACGCCCTCGGGGAGGACCAGGTCCGACGCATGGACCGACGTGCCGACTTCCTTGCCCTCGACGTCGACGACGATCTGCTCGGGGATCGACAGTGCGTCGGCCTCGATCTCGACGGTGTTGGCGTCCTGGGTGACCAGGGTGCCGGGAGCGGCGTCGCCCTCGACGACGATGGTGACCTCGACGGTGACCTTCTCGCCGCGCTTGATGACGAGCAGGTCGACGTGCTCGATGTAGTTGCGGATCGGGTGGATGTCGATCTGCTTGGTCAGCGCGAGCTGGCTGGTTCCCTCGATGTCGAGGTCGAGGACGGCGTTGGTGCCGTTGTTACGCAGGATGGTGGCGAAATCGCGAGCCGGGAGGTTGAGGTGCTGCGGGTCGGTGCCGTGGCCGTACAGCACGGCGGGCACGTTGCCTGCGCGACGAGCGCGTCGAGCGGCGCCCTTGCCCTTTTCGGTGCGGGTGGTGACTGCCAGTGCGTTTGCCTGGGTTGCCATGTGACTCTCCTTGGTGGTTCGGCCGCGTCGGTGCGTGCAGCCGGGTGGTCGGTGCTCGGCGTTCCGTAGCGGTTCCGCAGGCCGACAATCCACGACCACCTGCGGAAACTCGAGTCCGCAAGGAGATGTGCGATGGTCGCGCCGATTACGGTGACTGCTCACCCTCGCCGAGACAACCCGTCAAGGATAGACGACGACCAGCGGTGAAGTCACATCGCGCACCGTACGGTGACACCATGACCTCCCGTACCCCTGATCGCGTCGTTACCGACTTCCTCGATGCTCTCGCCCGCGACGACAGTTCCGCAGCCATGGCAGATCTCGACGAGAACATCGTCTACACCAATGTCGGACTGCCGACGATCCGTGGCAAACGCAACGTCGCCAAGGTCTTTGGTGCCATGGACGCGTCGTCGTTCGCAGGCTTCGACTACGGGATCATCAACATCGCCACCGACGACACCGTGGTGCTCACCGAGCGGATCGACGAGATCCGGCTCGGTCCCGTACGTATCCGGTTCTGGGTGTGCGGGCGCTTCGAGATTCTCGACGGTGCGATCGCCGTGTGGCGCGACTACTTCGACTTCTGGGACATCACCAAGGGCTTCGTGCGTGGACTTGCGGGTGTCGTCGTTCCGTCGGCGGTGCAGTCGCTACCAGCGCGCAGGGTCGACGCCCCCGGGATCACCTAGTCCCGCGACCTAGCCGAGTTCGCCCTGCGCAGCGGCTGCGGCGACGGCGGGGTCGGCAGACGAGGTGTCTTTGAGTGCGACGCCCGACGCGCCGAGTTGCCGTGCCCCGGACACCAGTGCTCCGACGATCCGGGCGGCGTCGCGGTATCCGAGCCCGTCCGGCGGATGGATGTTGGAGATGCAATTGCGTTCGGAGTCACGACGTCCCGGCTCCGGGCGATACGTCAGGTAGATGCCGAGGCTGTCGGCGACCGACAGTCCCGGGCGCTCCCCGATGATCACGAGAAGGATCTCGACGCCGAGCGCCTCCCCGATGTGATCGCCGAGCGCGACACGCGCCTGGGTGGCCACGACCGGCGGAGCGATCGAGAATTGCGGCGAGAGTTCGGCAGCGATCGTCTCGATGAGCGCTACCGCGTGCGTGTCCACCGCCGTCGCCGACAAGCCGTCGGCGATCACGAAACCGATGTCGGCGCCCGAATGTTGCACTGCGGAAAGGTCATTCGGGATTCGGCCGAGGTCGGGTCGGCGCAGATACTCCGCCCGCGACGACGCCTGACTCGTGACGACCGCCGGCTCGCCCAACCCCAGCCCCTTCAGACCGTCGACGACGCCGTCGGAGTCCATGGGGGTGTGCACGGCGTCGCGTGCTGCCGCGTGATCGGCCTGAAACTGCAGCACATCAGCACTCGACAGCGCATTTCCGCTGCGCTGCAACCCGATTCGGGCCTGGGTGAGTCCGCGCATCGATTTCCACGGATCGACCGACGGGATTGACTGCGTCTCGGGCGTGTTCACGACGCCGCCAGTCCGCGCAGCGCCGACGTCTGCGGGTCGAGTGGCACGACGTGGCCGCCCTCGTCGGCCATGCCGATGGTCTGCATCCACGCCTCGAATTCCGGTGCGGCGCGCAGGCCCAGGACGTCGCGCAGGTAGAGCACGTCGTGGAACGACAGGCTCTGGTACCCGAGCATGATGTCGTCGGCGCCCGGAACGGTGATGACGAATCCGACTCCGGCCATCCCGAGCAGGCTCAACAGCGTGTCCATGTCGTTCTGGTCGGCCTCGGCATGGTTGGTGTAGCAGACGTCGACGCCCATAGGCAGCCCGAGGAGTTTGCCGCAGAAGTGATCTTCGAGTCCCGCGCGGATGATCTGCTTGCCGTCGAAGAGATACTCGGGGCCGATGAATCCGACGACGGTGTTGACCAGCAACGGTTCCAGCGACCGGGCGACCGCGTAGGCGCGCGCTTCGAGGGTCTGCTGGTCGACGGGCCGCCCGCCGGTCCCGAGGTGTGCGCCCGCCGACAGTGCCGAGCCCTGCCCGGTTTCGAGGTACATCACGTTGTCGCCGACGGTCCCGCGGTGCAACGACCTCCCGGCCTCATTGCCTTCGTTGAGAACTGCCAGGTCGACGCCGAATCCGCGGTTGGCGCCCTCGGTACCCGCAATCGACTGGAAGACCAGGTCGACCGGTGCGCCCGCCTCGACCAAGCCGATCGTCGTGGTGACGTGCGAGAGCACGCACGACTGCATCGGAATATCGAAACGCTGCCGCACGTCGTCGAGGAGTTCGAGCAGCGTCGACGTCGCCTGTGGTGAGTCGGTTGCGGGGTTGATTCCGACGACCGCGTCGCCGCAACCGAGGAGCAGGCCGTCGAGCAGTCCTGCCGCGATGCCGCGCGGATCGTCGGTGGGGTGGTTGGGCTGCAATCGTGTCGCGAGGCGGCCGGGCAGTCCGATCGTCGTGCGGAATCCGGCGGTTACCTCCATGCGGCGGGCGACGGAGATCAGATCCTGATTGCGCATCAACTTGCTCACCGCCGCAACCATTTCCGGGGTCAACCCGGGGGAGACGGCCTGCAGGCGCTGCGTTCCACCCGACGCCACGACCTGCTCGAGCAGCCAGTCGCGTAGACCGCCGACCGTCAGGTGCGCGATGGGGGCGAATGCCTCTCGGTCGTGGGTGTCGATGATCAGCCGTGTGACTTCGTCTGATTCGTAGGGGACGAGCATCTCTTCGAGGAAGACGGTGAGCGGAAGGTCGGCGAGAACCCAAGCTGCTGCGGCCCGCTCGGCGTCGGATTGTGCTGCGCACCCGGCCAATTCGTCACCCGAACGTGCCGGGGTGGCCTTGGCCATCACATCGATCAGGTCGGCGAACTGGTAGGTGTGCCCACGAAGCGTGTGGCGGTAGATCACGAGAGTCCCTCTTCGGCGTCGGCAATGGCCTCGAACTCTTCGTCGGCGCTGGCGAAGACCAACCGGTTGCGGCTGTACAAGCCAAAATACGTCATGAAGAGCGCGAACACGATGAGACAGCCGGTCGCGGCCTTGATGTCGACGAGGAACGTCGCGACCAATGCGAGCACAGCGATCACGAGGGCGAAGCCCGTCGTGACCATGCCGCCGGGTGCGCGGTAGGGGCGCGCCAGTTCCGGCTCCCGGATGCGTAGCACGATGTGGCTCACCATCATCAGCACATAACTCAGCGCGGCACCGAAGACGGCCATGTTCAGCAGCGTCGCGCCCTGTCCGCTGAGTGACAGGAGGAACCCGACGATGCCGGGGACGATCAGCGCCAGCGTCGGAGACTTGCGAGAGTTGGTGACGGACAACGACTTCGGCAGGTATCCGGCGCGCGAGAGTGCGAACAACTGCCGCGAGTAGGCGTAGATGATCGAGAAGAAGCTCGCCACGAGCCCCGCCAAGCCGATGTAGTTGACGACCGTGTGTGCGGTTCCGCTTCCCAGCGCCTCGACGAGCGGGTTACCCGAACTCTGCATGGCCGATGCCCCACCGGCGCCCGGCACCAGGAACAGCACCAGCGCACACGTGAAGATCAGCGCGCACATCGCCGCGATGATCCCGCGCGGCACGTTGCGGGCAGGGTCCTTGGCCTCCTCTGCGGCCAGGGGCACGCCTTCGACGGCGAGGAAGAACCAGATGGCGAACGGGATTGCCGCCCAGATGCCGAGGTATCCGTGGGGCAGGAACGAACTCGCGCCCGCGGCATCCGTCGGGGCGATATCGGTGAGGTTCGACCACGAGAAGTCGCCGATTGCCGCGACCGCGAACACGATGAGGCCTGCGAGTGCGACCGCGGTGATCACGAACATGACCTTCAGTGCCTCACCGACACCGGCGAGATGTACGCCGATGAACAATGCGTAGACCGCGAGGTACACCCACCAACCGTCGGTGATGCCGAACAGGTGCAGCGACTCGACGTACGCGCCGATGAAGGTCGCAATCGCTGCGGGCGCGATCGCGTATTCGATCAGGACCGCGGTACCGGTCGCCATCCCGCCCCAGGTGCCGAGGGCTCGGCGCGCGAAGGTGTATCCGCCTCCTGCCGCGGGCAGTGCGGAACTCATCTCGGCCATGCCGAGCACCATCGCGAAGTACATCGCGGCGATGATGACGGCCGCGATGGCCAGGCCGCCGAAGCCGCCCTGCTCGAGCCCGAAATTCCACCCGGAGTAGTCGCCGCTGATGACGTAGCTGACCCCGAGACCCGCGAGCAGCACCCACCCGGCCGTGCCGGTCTTGAGTCGACGTTTGTCGAGGTAGTCGGTCGAACTCGCTGCCGACGACGTGGCAGCCGTCGTGCCGCCTCCGGATTCGATTGTGCTCATGAACGCGCCTTTCGTGCGGAGGCGAGATGACCGTCGGTCTCGCTGCTTACTTGATTCCGGCAAGACGGTACGGAGTGTGTGTCACATCACAATGGCGTCGACGTAAGAGCGGCTGAGAAATGAGAACCCCGGATTTCTCACGCGGGTTAACACGCTGGAAACACGAAAACGATGCGTCGCAACGACCGCTCCGTCACGGTAGAGGGCGCTATGCCGACATCCTCCACCGCCGAATCATCGTCCAGCGCAGAATCGCCGTCAGCGACGTACCCGTTGGTCGCCGACGAGTCGCCGGTGCGCGGCCTGACTCGTCGTCAGCTTCCCTTCATACCCGTCTTCGCGCAGTCCGTCGCGGCCATCGCGCCGGCAGGGACGTCGGCGGTGACGCCGTTGTTCGTGATCGCCGCGATGAGCGGAGCAGGTGGTGTCATCTCGTTCGCCGTCGCGATGGTCGTCGTCATGATGATCTCGGCGTGCGTGCGGCCGATGGCGCAGCGACTCGCCGTCGTGGGCGGTCTCTATTCGTACGTCGCTCAGGGATTCGGCCCGCGGGTGGCCCTTCCGACGGCATGGTCGGCGATCGTCGGTTATGGCTCGGTGAGTATGGCGGGACTTCTCGCAGTTGGCTTGTACCTCAACCACATTGCCGTCAGCATCGGGGTGTCGACGTCGGTGTGGCTGCCGATTGTCTGTGTGATCATCGTCGTGGCCGCCCTCGTCATGACCGTGCTGATGGTTCGCGGGATCAAGGTCTCTGCGACCGCGACACTCGCGATCGAGGTCGTCGCCGTTGTCATCCTGGTCGGCCTCATGGTGTGGCTCGGGATCACGCATCATTCGGCGGACTGGTCGAAGGTGTTCGCACCGCAGGTCGACGTCGGGTCGATGGGTCTGATGATCGTGGTCGCGGTCAGCGCGTTCGTCGGATTCGAGAGTGCGACGACGCTGTCGGCCGAGGCGCGTCGACCCTTCCGCAGCGTTCCGCGCACCCTGCGCTGGACACCGATCGCCGCGGGCGTCATCTATCTGCTCGCGGTGACCACCCAGTCGCTCGCGATGTTCGACGCCCCGGCGGGCGTACGGGAGAGTTCCACACCACTGGCCGCCCTGTTCCTCTCCGACGGCACCCGCGTCACGGCGGTCATCCTCGACATCGGGATCGCGACGTCGTTCTTCGCATGCGCGCTCGCCTCGGTCAACGCGCTGGTGCGCGTCCTGTTCACGCTGGGGCGCGAGCGGGTGGCACCGAGGGCATTCGGCACCACGCACCCGCGCTTTCACACCCCCGCGTTCGCCACGATCTGCGCGATGGCGGTCGTGACGCTCGGGCCGCTGGTGTTCCTCTGGTGCGGCGGCGATCCGCAGAACGGGATCCGCGACTTCCTGACGCTCAGCGCCCTCGGCTACATGGGCAGTTACCTCACCGCGTGTCTCGCATCGCCGCGGCTACTGGCGCGGATCGGGGAGAGCAGCAGGCGCATCCTGGTGCTCGGCGTCTTCACCGCGACCATTCTCGGAGTGCTGTTGCTGACCGCCTTCGGGACCGGCGTCGGACACGGCCGCATTCTGGGCGTTGTCTACGTCGCGTCGATGGCGGTAGTGACCGTGTTCGTGCTGTTTGTGGCGCGATGCCGACCTCATCTGCTCGGCGGTGTCGGTGTCTTTGATGCGACGACCAGCGCCGACATCCTCACGACTGCGACTCTGCGGTGACAACTCGGCGACCCGCGTGCGCATGTCACGGTGAGGGGGCGACATGGCGATAGGCCGTGCGCCGCGGTCGGATTCGGTGGTGCGCGCCCTGCAGATCATCGAGACCGTCGCCGACCTCGGAATCGGTACGACGGCCCGCGACATCGCCGATCGGCTCGACCTCCCCTCCGCGAGCACCTATCGGCTGCTCAACAGTCTCGTCGCCGACGAGTTTCTGGTGCGGACGGCTGATCTGCGTGGCTTCGCGATCGGCACGCGCCTCGCGTCGTTCGTCGACGGCGTGGTCACGCCTCCGGTCCCGGCGCGTGCCGCGGAGCTGATCGACGAGTTCCGCGGCTCGGTGCGGTTCGCCGTGCATCTGCTCTACTTCCGCCCCGCGTCGGTGCGCGTTCTCGACGCCGACCCAGACCATCCGCTCGACGGGGTGGGTGAGCTCATGCGGTACCTGCACGCGTCTGCGGCGGGCAAACTGCTGCTCGCGTCGCTGTCGCAGTGGCGCGACGCGCTGGAGATGCCGCTGCTACCCGTCACGCCCGCCACGATCATCGACCTGGCGCGGCTCGAGGAACAGATCGCCGAGATCCGACGCACCGACGTTGCGCGCGACGACGGCGAACTCGTGGTGGCCCACGCCCACCTGGCCGTGCCGATCTACGACGTCACCGGCGCTGTGCGCGGGGCGGTGATGATCGGCGGGGTATCGAGCAGGCTCGAGGCGATCTGCTCACTCACCGACGCGGCGCGCGGACTCGCGAACGCCGTCGGGCCGCTGCTGTTCTGAGTGCGGCTGTGTCCTGTCGGATGTGGCGCGGCTACAGGATCTCGTCGAGCTTGTCGAGTGGGCGGGCGAGGCGAGTTCCCTTGGCGGTCACCACAAATGGACGTTCGACGAGGATCGGGTGCGCGACCATCTCGTCGAGCAGTTTCTCGTCCGACGCGGCGTCGAGGTCGAGTTCCTTGTAGAGCGCTTCGCGCTTGCGCGCGGCCTGGCGAACGGTGATGCCGGCATCGGCGAAGAGTTGTTCGAGTTGTTCGCGGGTGTACGGCTCGTCGAGATACTTCACGATCGTCGGCTCGACGCCCTCGTCGCGGAGGCGCTGCAGGGCTTTGCGCGACGTCGAGCATTTGGGGTTGTGATAGATCGTCGCGTTGTCGGTCGCAGCAGCCATGAGGGTGACACTACCCAAGCGCCCAACCACTCGGACCCCTAGCGCTACCCGGACGCTGCGGCGGCGTCGTCGGGTGTGACGCGTCGGGGGAGCGTGAGGGCCACGGCGAGGGCAATGACCGCGCACACGGCTCCGACGACGACGGGTGCCAGCGCGCCGCCGTGCTCGATCGCCAATGCGCCGATCAGTGCGCCGACGCCGATCGAGAAGTTGAACGTCGTGGAGTAGAGCGTCGTCGCCGACTCGCGGTAGGCGGGCGCCACGCGGAACACCGTCGTCTGCAGGCCGATCGGGGCAGCGGCGTATCCGGCGGCCCACACGAGGAGTCCGACGAGAGCCGCGGGAAGCCACAGACTCGCGACGGGCGTGAGTATCAGTGCACCCGCGAGGACCGCGATGATCGCCGCGAGTGACCACCGCACGGATTGGGTGCGGGACAGGAATGCCCCGGCCGTGAAGTTGCCCGCGACCCCTGCCACGCCCATCACCAGCAGGACGACACCGACCAGGTCGGCGTCGATTCCGAGGATCTCGACGATGAACGGGGTGACGTAGGTGTAGGCGGCGTACGCGCCGGTGATGACGAGCGCGGTGACGATCAGCGTCGTCCGGAGGTTGCGCATGCGGAGCAACCGCGGCAGGCCCCGCAGCCCGATGGTCTCGCTGTCGCCGGGGACCGAGCGCAGCAGCACGGCCAGCGCGACGAGGCTGACCAAGCTCAGCCCGGCGAGCGTCCAGTAGGCGGCCCGCCAGCCGAACGCCTGCCCGATCACGGTGCCGACGGGCATGCCGAGCACCGACGCCAGCGACACTCCCGAGAACGCGATGGTGGTCGCGCGCACGGCAGCATTCGGCGGGACAAGGCGCACGGCGGTCGCCGCGACGATCGCCCACATCAACCCGAGGGCGACACCGATCGCCATGCGCACCGCCAGGAGCATCGCGTAGTTCACGGCGAGCGCGGTGAGCGTGTTGCCGACGACGAATGCGGCCATCACGCAGAGCAGAATCGGACGGCGGTCGAGGCGTCGAGTCGCCGTGGAGAGCGTGGGTGCACTGACCGCGGCCACGAACGCGAAGAACGTGACAGTGAGGCCGATGGTGCCCTCGGAGACGTCGAGGTCGGTGGCCATCGGACGGAGTAATCCGATGGGCATGATCTCGGTGGTAGTGATGGTGAACACACCGAGGCCAAGCGAGACCACCGCCGCCCAATCGCGTCGGGCGGCGGTGGTCGTCATCGAAGTGTCAGGCGTTGCCGTCGAAAAGGCTTGTCACCGAACCGTGTTCGAACACCTCGCGGATGGTCTGTGCCAGCAGCGGGGCGATCGAGATCACGGTCAGCTTGTCGAAGCGCTTCTCCTGCGGGATCGGGAGCGTGTCGGTCACGATGACCTCGTCGGCCTCGGAGTTGGCGAGGCGCTCGGCGGCCGGATCGGAGAAGACCGCGTGCGTCGTGGCGATGATGACGTCGCCCGCGCCCGCTTCCTTGAGCTTCGACACCGCGCCGACGATGGTGCCGCCGGTGTCGATCATGTCGTCGATGACCACACAGGTGCGGCCTTCGACCTCACCGACCACGCGGTGCGCGACGATCTGGTTGGCGACCAACGGGTCGCGGGTCTTGTGGATGAACGCGACGGGAGCGCCACCGAGCGCATCCGACCACTTCTCCGCGACGCGCACACGACCCGAATCCGGCGAGACGACGACGAGGTTTTCGATGCCGTACTTGCCGCGGACGTAGTCGGAGAGCTGACCCTGGGCGTGCATGTGGTCGACGGGGCCGTCGAAGAAGCCCTGGATCTGATCGGTGTGCAGGTCGACCGAGATGATGCGGTCGGCGCCTGCGGTCTTCATCAGGTCGGCGATGAGGCGTGCCGAGATCGGTTCACGACCGCGGGCCTTCTTGTCCTGGCGTGCGTAAGGGTAGAAGGGCAGGATCACGCTGATGCGCTTGGCCGAGCCGCGCTTGAGCGCGTCGATCATGATCAGCGCCTCCATCACCCACTCGTTGAGCGGGGCGGGGCAGCTCTGGATCACGAACGCATCCGAACCGCGCACCGACTCCTCGTAGCGAACGAAGATCTCGCCGTTGGCGAAGTTCCGCGCGGTCTGCGGAGTCAGCTTGATGCCGAGTTCGTCGGCGACAGCCTGCGCCAGGTCGGGGTGTGCACGCCCCGAGAACAGCATCAGGTTCTTCTGGTTGTCGGTGGTCCAGGTCATGAAAACTCTTCTACTCGATCGTCGGCCGGTGGGCGGCTCTGCCAGCGGGTCACGTTGGCTAGGAGCCGGGCTGTTCGGGCTGAGTATCGGCCGCGCCTGCCTCGATCGCTGCGCGTGCGGCAGCCGTGTCGGGGCGTTTGCGGGGTACCCAACCGTCGATGTTGCGTTGTGGACCCGACGAGACCGCGAGGGCGCCGGGCGGGACATCGTCCCGAATGACCGTACCTGCCCCGGTATACGCGCCGTCACCGACCTGCACCGGAGCGACGAACATGTTGTCCGATCCGGTCCGGCAATGCGACCCGATCACCGTTTGATGCTTGTTCACCCCGTCGTAGTTGACAAAGACGCTCGACGCCCCGATGTTCGACTCCTCGCCGATCGTCGCGTCGCCGACGTAGGTGAGGTGCGGAACCTTGCTACCTGCACCGATGGTGGCTTTTTTGGTCTCGACGAAGGTGCCGATCTTGCCGCGCTCACCCAATTCGGTACCCGGCCGCAGGAAGGCGAACGGGCCTACGGAAGCGTCGTCGGAGATCACCGAGTCGGAGCCGTGCGTGCGGATCACCGACGCCCCGCGGCCGATCGTCACGTCGGTGAGCGTGGTGTCGGGACCGACGACGGCATCCTCGGCGATACGGGTGGCACCGTGCAGTTGGGTGCCCGGCTCGATGCGTACGTCGCGCTCGATGCGTACGTCGACGTCGATCCACGTCGAGCCTGGATCGACGACGGTGACGCCCGCGAGCTGGTGGCGACGGATGGTCGAGGCATTGAGCGCGGCACCGAGCGCGGAGAGTTGTGCACGGTCGTTGCAGCCCGCGACGACCAGCGGATCGTCGACGACATGCGCGCGGACGGTCTTGCCCGCGGTGCGCGCGATCTCGATGACGTCCGTCAGATAGAACTCGCCCTGTGCGTTGTCGGTGGAGAGTTGTTGCAGCGCTGAGCGCAGTGCCTGCGCGTCGAAAGCGTAGATGCCCGCGTTGACCTCGGTGATCGCGCGCTGAGCGTCGCTCGCGTCCTTTTCTTCGACGATGGCCTGCACCGAGCCGTCGTTGGTACGGATGATCCGGCCGTATCCGGTCGGCTCGTCGGCGATGAAGCCGGTGAGCGTGACGGCGGCGCCTGCTCCCGCGGTGTGCGTGGCGACGAGCGCCTCGATCGTCTGGCCGTCGAGGAGTGGGATGTCGGCGGCGGTGATGATCACCGTTCCGGTGAAGTCGTCGGGGAGTGCGGTGAGACCCGCGCGGGCGGCGTCGCCGGTGCCGGCGGGTGAATCCTGAACGGCCACAACAATATTGGTGCCGATCTCGGCGGCGATCTCGTTGACGGCCGAAGTGACGCGTTCACGCTCGTGGCCGACGACGGCGACGAGTTGATCAGGGGATGCCGCTGCTGCGCCATGCAGCACATGGCCGACGAGCGAGCGTCCGCCGATGGTGTGCAAGATCTTGGGCGTCTTGGATTTCATCCGAGTGCCCGCGCCCGCGGCGAGGACGATCACGGCTGTCGCGGCTGACTTCTCTGTCATGTCCACCTCCGGGATTCGACGACTGCGCGCCGCGCGCACCGAGTGACGGCGTCGGGCGTGGCGACGGACCGATACTACTGACTCGTCTACGGCGCAGAAGCGTCAGTGCAGGTAGTGGCCGGGGTGCAGGTGGTGACGACCGCCCGAACGGCGACTGATAGAACCGAGGGGACGCACGTCACAGGAGACGTACACGCAACGGAGGAGTTCGCAATGAGCGCTCAGAAGACAGCAATCGTCACCGGATCGGGTCGGGGCATCGGCGCGGCGGTGGCCAAGCGCCTCGCCGACGACGGTCTGGCCGTCGCCGTTCTCGACATCACCGAAGAGGCCGCAGCCGACACCGCCAAGGCGATCAACGACGCCGGTGGCAAGGCGATCGCCGTCGGCGCAGACGTATCCGACGAGGCATCGGTCAACGCGGCCGTCGAGAAGGTCGCCGCCGAACTCGGCGCGCCGACCGTGCTGGTGAACAACGCGGGCATCCTGCGCGACAACCTGCTGTTCAAGATGAGCGTCGACGACTGGGACGCAGTCATGGGCGTGCACCTGCGCGGCGCCTTCCTGATGAGCCGCGCATGCCAGAAGTACATGGTCGACGCCGGCTGGGGCCGCATCGTGAACCTGTCGTCGACGTCCGCACTGGGCAACCGCGGCCAGGCCAACTACTCCGCAGCCAAGGCGGGCATGCAGGGCTTCACCAAGACGCTGGCGATCGAGCTGGGCAAGTTCGGTGTGACCGCCAACGCGATCGCCCCCGGCTTCATCGAGACCGACATGACCGCCGCCACCGCCGCCCGCGTCGGCATGGACTTCGAGGAGTTCAAGAAGCTCAACGCCTCCGCCATCCCCGTCGCCCGCACCGGCAAGCCCGAGGACATCGCCCACACCGCCTCGTTCTTCGCCTCCGAGGGCGCCGGCTTCGTCTCCGGCCAGGTCATCTACGTCGCCGGCGGCCCGCGGGACTGACCACCGCTGCCCACCGCCGGTCGAGCTGACCACCGCTGGTCGAGCTGACCACCGCTGGTCGAGCCCGCTCCGCTGGTCGAGCTTGTCGAGACCACCCCGCTGGCCGAGCGCACGCTCCGTCGGTCGGGCTGACCACCCGCTGGTTGAGCGCGCCCGCCGCTGGTCGAGCTGACCACCGCTGGTCGAGCTTGTCGAGACCACCCCGCTGGGTAGATGTGGGTCGAACGTAAGGACGTGTGCGCTGCAACACACACATCTTTACGTTCGACACACATTCAGGCTGGGCCCGCTCCGCTGGTCGAGCCTGTCGAGACCACTCCGCCGGCCGAGCGCACGCTCCGCCGGTCGGGCTGACCACCCGCTGGTCGAGCTTGTCGAGACCACCCCGCGGGACCGGTCCGCGCGCCCCCCCGGCGGCCTGGCTCGGTAGATGTGCGTCGTTTGTGAGGATGTGTGCGCTGCAGCACCCACATCTTTACGTTCGACACACATTTGGGCCGGGGTCTCCGCCGGCCGAGTCGACCACCGCTGGCGGGGCTGACCACCGCTGGTCGAGCTTGTCGAGACCACCCCGCCCAGCTCGACGCCCCTGTGGCACAATCGTCTGCCGTGCCTGTGGCACACTTCTAGGCGAGTAATCCCCCATGGTGTAATCGGCAACACTTCTGATTTTGGTTCAGGCATTCCAGGTTCGAGTCCTGGTGGGGGAGCAACGAGAAGGCGCAGGTCAAGGCGTTTTCGAGCGGTGAGGTGATTAGCACCCGACCACCGCCGCCCGCTTGAATTGAAGGTCAACCCGAGTGATGTCGGGTTTCTGGCGGCCAGCCGATTGATCCGACCTATAACCTCTAATGCCGCCTGAGCGTCGGATAGGACCCAGTTCCGGCGCCAGACAGATGCTCCGATTGCTGACAGGTCCCTAACGCTAACAGTTCGCTGGGTCATGCCGTGCCGCCTCGCGTCGCACTGCAGTGCAGTCCCGACTGGGGACAGCTGGATTGGTCGGCGCAGGTCAATCGGGACCAGACTCCACGGTTGCTGTGTCTTGTCGCCTGTACTGACTACCTAGGCATGCTCCGCCCGATCTGTGGAAAGTCTGAGGGGCGATCAAGAAAGGTGCCCCCGCCGTGCGCGCGATCGCGGAAATGTCGTTCGCCTCGGCTGCCGTCCGTTCGCGACGTCCGCAGCAGATCTGGTTAATCGGGCCTTCGATCAGGGTCGGATCGATACTGTGGACGTCGGACATCACCTACTTGACCTTCGGTGAAGGCTATATGTGCCCCGGGTGCGATCAAAGATGAGCACTCTAAGCACGTGCTGGGGTAGGCGGTCGCCGATCACATGCGCATCGATGCAGCCGAGACGCTAATGCCGACACGTCGAGGGCAGCGAGAGGAACAAATCCGCACTAGGACAGGGGGTCTCAGTACACAGCTCATGCATGTTGAAGGTCTTCCGGCCGCACGGTCTGCTCTGTCGACGGGTCGGACCAAAGTGTATTGGGACTGATGGTGCTGAATCGTTATGGTCGACGTTCAAACATGAGCACTACTACCGACACGGCTACTTCTAAAGCCGCAATCGGTTGCTGCGTTTGATAACTGGATGAGTTGCTACAACATTGCGAAACCGCACTCAACGATCGGAATTCTCAACCCCATCAACTATGAGATGTCATTGAGCGCGAATCTGATGGCGTGTAACCTTCCTTCACTCTATCGGAACCGCACCCGAGAAATGCTGTGAGGAAAGGGGATCGCCACGGTGATTTCGGATGAGTCCACCCTGATAAAATCTCGCAGGAAGCGCGCAGCAAAGGCGGGCGGCCACCGGCATTCGACGCCGAACTCCATAAGGACCGCAACTTCGCCGAACGATCATTCGCATGCTCAAAGCAATGGTGCGGTCAGGCCGCTTCGGACGATTTAATGCGACTGGTCCGGCCCCGGGCGCGCTACGAAGTCATCCGTGAGTCGGTTGCGCTGGCAAAACTGCTCAATCCAATCCCGTGTTTGCCATCCGAGGCAAGGCCCAAATCCGCATGGCGTACGGTTGTCATGCTGGAAGCTGTGGCATAGAGATTTATCTCTCGCTGTGTAGCGAGGGCGACCTATGCGAGGATTTAAGCGGTGGACTCAACGAAGAATTCGTCGGAGGCGACTTGAATGAGTTGGTGGGGAGTGCTATTGGGAGTTGTAGTAGGCGTTATCGTTCTCGCATTCGCTTACGGAACGTGGCGCTTCGGGGTGTGGGCGGACGGCCGTACGGTCGTTGAGAATCCCCCAATAAAGCAGCGTATCGCCGCGATCGGTTTGGGGATACTCGCAGCAATCGCATATCTCGTTGTTGTAACGTGCGCTACCGCAGGGATTCTGCTGATCAATATTGGTTTGATCGGGGCTGTTGGGAAATTTGCGGGCTGGTCGACGAAGACGGTAGCGAGTGCAGCCTCTGGGCTTACATTGATCATTGTTGTACTGACCATCGGCGTATACGTTCTAAGCGGCTTCTGGAGAGGTTACCTGCGTCACCTACTTCCGGGCAGCGCCAGAGGGTCTGTGACGGTTGAACCCAATCAGGGCTCTGCTCTCGAGAGCACCAAGATACGCAAGCGGTGGGCCTGCGCCGAGCGACTTGACCCGTTCGCTATGCCTGTTGGAGTGGCGATTGCATCACAAGCCTTCGGCTGGAATTTGGCGGACAACGCCACCTATGCAAAGGGGATCGTAGTAGTGCTCGCGGGAGGGGCCATCGCGACCGCTCCCCGCATTTGGCGAGTATTACAGTACACACGAAGGAAGTCGGTGCGCCGCACAAATTCTGCGGACGCGTCACCCAACGACGATGTACTGTTCGAAGTTCTGCTCCCGCGATCCATCTTCACACCTGTATTTGTTGGTGTACTAGCATCTGTTGTAGTTAGGCATCTACCACCTGCAGTGGATTGGTGGCCGTTAGGCGCTTTGGCTGGCGCTGCTGTGTACTTTGCTATGGTGTTTCCCCTGACCATGGAACCGATATCCGCGGGCGAGCCTGTGCGGTGACCAGCGCCGCTTTCCATCCTGGATGAGGGTCACGGTGGTGCCGATGAACTCGTTGGTCACCGAGTAGCGGGCCGGAGCGTACCGGCTTCAGGAGGCTGTCGCCTTTACGAGTCACCGGTGGCAGACTCGCCTAGGCACGCAGCGAAGGCAACAAGTGCAGCTTCTCGTTCGATCGCGAGTCGCTCAGACGCAACGCAGAGGGTTTCACCGTGGCGTCGGGAGTTCACGTGAATCGCCCCGGGTCTGTCGGGGCTCTCGAATCTGTGAAGGATGGAGAGCATCGCACGGAAGTACAGTGAGGAACTCAAAGAGCGGGCGACGCGGATGGCGTTCGAGGCGCGACGAGACCCGGATTCAGCGCGTGGTGCGATCAATCGGATCGGTGATCAATTCGGGGTCAACCGGAGGCTGTACGAACTTGGGGTCGTCAGGCCGGAATCGATGGCGGTGTGCGGGGCGGGGACCCTCGACAAGCGACGCTGAGCGAATCGCCGCCCTGGAGCGGGACAACCGCGAGTTACGTCGGACAAACACGATCTCGAAGCAGGCCTCGGCATTCCTTTGCGGCGGAGATCGACCGCCCACAGCGATGCTTGTGGATTTTGTCGCCGCTCGTCGCGACGAACACAGAGTCGATCCGATCTGCGCGGCCCTGCGAGATCGGGCCACGCGCATCGCTGTGTCCACTGGCCGGCCCATCTGAGGCCACGCAAGGTCGACGCGCCCCGTGTAGTGTGCGATCGTCACCTCCTCGACGAGATTCGCACCGTTCACGCCGAACAACCTGTGGTTTACGGCGCCCGTAAGTCGCGCCGCAACGGGATCAATGTGGAGCGCGGCGCTGTTGAACAACTGATGAATGCCGATGGGCTGTAGAGGACACCACGACTGAAGAAGCGTGAGACAACCGTCAGTGAGGGTTGCCAAGAGCCGCAGCGTGCCTACTGGGTCGGCCGCAAGTTTCGCGCCGAAGCACCGAACGCGCTTTTGGTGGCCGGATCTGACATGTAGTCGCACTCACGCTGGCTACGTGTAGTCGGCGTTCATACTGGGTTTGTTCGATCGGATGGTCGTCGGCTGGCGGGTGTCGACCTCGATGCACACCGATCGCGCA
>NZ_LDTZ01000015.1 GCF_001186365.1 Gordonia jacobaea
CCCCAAAGAGTCGACAGAATTTTCAACACAATCTCAGCCAGAGAGACAAAAACCTGACCAAACAAAAACTAGCAACACCCAGACCCAAAGACCTGAGCGTCACAAAAATAAATCATCACATAATCCAAAAACTTGGACACACGATGCCAAAATATGGCATCAGACAATCTTGTCAATACACTATCGAGTTCTCAAAGAACACACACCTACCAGCGCCACCCCGCATGGCGAGGCGCTCTCTAGTAAGCTGGTGTTTGGAATTGTTGACCCCGTCTCCGGAGCAACTCTTCCAGGCTACCAGATCCGATTCGCGTTCGCAACACCGTGTGTTGCGGGCTATTCGTTTCTGGCCGCATCGGTGTTCCAGGCTATCAGACCTGAGACACTGCAGTTTCCCCGATTCCGTGTCGGCCCCGGGGTCTTGCTCGCTGCGGTGCAACAAGAAAGTTACACACACGGGAACAGGGCGTCAAATCGCCTGGTCAGAGGCTTAAACGAGCGCCGGCAAAGCTCTTCTTACCGCGTCGGATGACCAGCCAACGGCCGTGCAGCAGGTCGGAAGTGCCTGGAGTCCACTCCGGATCGGTGATCTTGGTGTTGTTGACGTAGGCACCTCCTTCGCCGATCGCGCGTCGTGCAGCTTTGTTGCTCTCAGAGAGCCCGCTGTCCACGAGAAGTCCGACGAGCGTCGGTGCGTCGGAGCTGTATTCGGCGATCGTGGTCTCGCCCAGTGCTGCCGCAAGCGTCGACTCGTCGAGATCCGTCAGTTCGGCGCGGCCGAACAGCGCCTGACTGGCCAGTTCCACGGCGTGGGTGTTGGCCGCGCCGTGGATGAGCGTCGTCATCTCCGCTGCGAGGCGCTTCTGCGCCAACCGAAGATGCGGAGTCTCTTCCGTTGCACGCTCCAGCTCACCGATCTCTTCCCTGCTCAGGAACGTGAACCACTTCAAGTAGCGGACGACGTCGGCGTCGGACGTGTTCACGAAGTACTGGTACCAGGCGTAAGGACTGGTGAGTTCCGGGTCGAGCCAGAGGCTTCCGCCGCCGGTCGACTTACCGAACTTCTTGCCGTCCGACGAGGTCACGAGCGGAACTGTCAGCGCATGCACGGTGTCTCCGGTGATCCGGCGCGTGAGATCGACACCGCCGACGATGTTTCCCCACTGATCCGAGCCACCGATCTGCAGGCTGCACCCGTGCCTGCGGTGCAGTTCGAGGTAGTCGTTGGACTGCAGCAGCAGGTAACTGAACTCGGTGTAGCTGATCCCATCGGACTCGAGGCGTCGTCGAACGGTTTCTCGAGCGAGCATCACGTTGACCGAAAAGTGCTTACCGAGGTCGCGGAGGAACTCGATCGCGCTCAGCCCTGCCGTCCACTCCATGTTGTTGACCAGCAGGGCGCTGTTCGGACTGTCGTCGAATCGCAAGAAGCTGGCCAGCTGGTCGCCGATGCGTCCGGTCCATCCGCCAACCGTGTCGACGGAGTTCATGGTCCGCTCACCGACATCACGCGGGTCGCCGATGAGTCCTGTCGCACCACCTGCGAGAGCGATAGGCCGATGACCTGCGAGTTGAAAGCGACGCAGCGTCAGAAGCGGCACCAAATGCCCAGCATGCAGGCTCGACGCCGTCGGGTCGAAGCCCGCGTACACAGTGATCGGGCCGGCTTCGACAGCGGACCGCAGTTCATCGATGTCGGTTGACTGCGCGATCAAGCCTCGCCACTGCAGATCGTCGAGAATGTCTGAACCATCGATTCGGTCTTCAGAGGTCAGTGTGCTCACACATCGATCTTGTCATCTGCGCGTGCGCGGCCGGCGAACACCCGACCTGTATCGATCAGACCCGGCCCTCATCGATCAGGCAGAAGTGAGACGTTGATGCTCTTCGTCGTCGACCGCGCGCGCCTCAGTGGCCAACATGACCGGGATGCCGTCGGCATCGATCCGGTAGGCGACACGAAGCCGCGGGTTGTAGAGCTCATCGCCCGCGTCGAGCAGCGGGCCGTGATCCTGCGGGCACACCAGCCGGTCACGAACGATCGGATCCAGTGACTGCGCGCGAGAACCCATCGGCTTGCTTCCTCTCTCAGCGGATTTCCCCAGCGGATTTCGACGTGCCGCGGGGCACGACAGCAAGCCTAACGGCGCGGCGAACGCGTCGATCACCCGCTCGCCTCCACATCAACGCGTGCCGGTCGCGGCTCCCCCGGCTGTTGTCCTGGTCGGCGCGCCCGCGGTTCCGACAGCTCTTGCCGACGTCGTGCGATCGCGTGAGGTTGCGGAGGACGAATCCGGCAGCCAATCCACTCTGCTCACCGCAGTCTTGGTGAACCGTCGGTACCTGCCCTCCGAGTCGCGGTACCAGACCTTTGACCCGGGTTTCGGCACACCACGAGCCGCCAGTGCGCTCGCCTGGGGGCGATAGGACTCCGATACCGGGATCTCGTCGACGACGCAGACCAGGTGAGGTCGACGGTGCGCGGGCAGTGCGCCGAGGCCGAGCCGCAGTTGCGTGACTGTCAATGAATCCACGTCGACATCGGACCGCATCGTCAGCGCGGCCACCACGATCTGGCCTCCCGGATCGCCGAGCCGGTAGGCGGCCACTTGATCGACACCGGGCACCCGCGAGAGCAGTTGCTCGATCGGCGGGAGGTAGATGGGGCCCTCGATCGAATGCGCCACGGTGTCAACCGATCCCATGAACCACAGGTCGTCGTCGGAGTCCCGGTAGAACAGGTGACCCGACACCTCCCACCGGTCCTTGGGCGCGAAGACGTCACGCAAGACGGTCGCGGTGGTGTCGAAGCGATGCCGTGAACGCGCCAGCAGCAGCCCGACCTCGCCCTGCCCCGCACGGTCGACGAAACCGTTTTCACCGACGACGAGGCGCTCGGCGTCGACGTCGTATGCCGCGATTGCCACCTCGTTGGTTTCCGGCAGAGCGCGACCCATCGACCCGACCTTGTCGGCGGCGACGTTGGCCAGGATGGCCGAACCGTCAGCTGTCGCGAAGAACTCGAGAACGCGGGCACGTGGGAAGCGTTCGCTTATCTCGTCCCAGAGGCCGGTGGGAAGTCCCGATCCCATGAACAAGCGGATCGGATTGTGCTCGTTGATCTGAAAGTTCTTGTCGTGCAGTATCTCTCGCAGCATCGACCAGGTGTAGGACACCACCGTGACGCCGTATCGATGAACCTCGGTGGCGAAGTTCTCGGCGTCGACGCCCTCCGACAATGCGATACGCGACCGTCCGACGGCCGTCGCGCCGAGCGTGGTCAACAATCCGGAGGCGTGGTGCAGCGGCGGGATGCAATAGACCGTGTCGCGGTCTGTGAGACCTGCCGCCGACGCCGCTCCGAACGCCGACATCGCGAACCTGTGATTGGTCACCGGCCACACCGCAAGTTTGCCGCGTGAGCGGGTGAACAGGATGAATGCCAGATCGCCTGCGAGACCGGGATCGGGGCGATACCACGCTGGCATCTGTACGACGTCGGGGTCGATCTGTTCCATGTCGATGACGGTGCGGCCGTCAACGCCGTCGATCTCGCGTGCCGACCCGCTTCCGCCACCGAGCACGAGGACGCGATCGCTGTGAGCTGTCGCGGTCTCGAGGTGAACGGGATCGCAGACGACGACGTTCGCGCCTGCCAGCCGCAGCATCTCGCCGACATCGCCCTCACCGGCGAGAAGTACGGCGACCGCGCCCAACCGGGACAGTGCGGCAACCGCGACCAGCGCGCTCGGGCGGGTGTCCATCAGAACCCCGATGTGCTCGCCGGGGCGCACGCCACACTGCACCAGTCCCGCCACCACGTTGTTGATGCGGGTGTCGACCTGCGAATGGGTGAGAACTCGATTCTCGAAGAGGAAAACCTCGCGGTCGCCGCCCCAGTCGGTGTTCTCCGACATCAGCTTTCCCAGCGAGATACGAGTACCTGACTGGATCTGTCCGAGGCGGAACAGTCGCGGCACCGTGCGGACTGATTCCTGCGCGACGGCAAGCGACGTCCGCTGCACAGCGCCCGCCATTTCCCACAGATCGCGGGACGCCCCGGCACCCGCATCGGCAACCGAACCGATGCCGTGCGTGATCCGAGACAGCAGGCCGACGCCGGTGCCTTTCCCGTCGACCGGCGCCTCCATCGGCTCGACGTGATCGGGCTCAGGCCCCAGGTCCTCCTGCCAATTGATCCATTCCGCAGTCGTCGGCCACGTACGAGTACCCGAAGTACTTCCCACCACAAGACCGAAATGCCCTACGGGAAGCCGTGATTCGTACACGCGAGCTCGTGGTGCCGCACGGACGACACCACGGATAGCGATCGGTTGCCCGATGTCGTCGACCTCGCCGACGAAACCCAGAACGGGGGCGGTGATCTCGGCGAGCGTCACCAGTTCGCCGTTGATCACAAACCCGCCGGACACCATGCGGTTATGTGCGACGAACTGGCGCAGCAGTTCCGCGATGGCCGGGCCGGACCAGGCGACCCACCCTTCGGCTTCGAGGAAGCGGCGCTGATCTTCGCGGGGCAGAAGTGCGTCGCGGTCGTGGAGCTGGCGGAGGAAGTCGAAGCGGCTGCGCGCGGTCTTCACCGGGTCGAGCATTTGGAAACCGAGACGCGCCAGCCAACTGGGCACCCACAGATGTGGAAATACCTTGTCGGCCAAGACCTCCGCGCCGGGAGCGACCAGTGCTGCGGGCAGTCCGAGCGGTAGTGCCGCGAGAACGTCGACCGGGCTACCGAAGGTGATCACGCTGGCCACCCCGCGGGAACGTCGATACGCAGCTGCCTGATAGGCGAACATGCCGCCCTGCGAGTAGCCGGCGACGTGAACATCGCGGCCGGTGGATTCGATGATCCAGTCGATCGCCTCGCTCACCGCGACGACGTGGTCGGCGAGGTTGCGCTCCATCCCGCCTTCTTCGTGATCGGGAGATCCGAAGTCGACGACCCAGGCAGTGATGCCGTTGCGGTGCAGCACAGAGACGGCACCGTTGTGCTCGGTCACGTCATAGACGTTGGCAGACACCATCATCGGGGGAATCAGCACGATGTTGGGACCGGTCGCCGGGGCATCCGGGAAGTAGCGTCGCAACCGGAACATCCGTGTCGTCTCGACCACGGTGAACGGCGCGGGCTCGGTCCCGGTCTGCAGACCGCCGTACCGGAGCACCTCGAGACCATTCTGCGCTGTCGCGAGGACACGCTCGGCAAATGCCTTCACGTCGGGAATACCGCCGCCTGCCATCAACCACGCTCCTCCCCGCACACTGTATGGTGATCTGCATCACCTTACCCAAGCTTGGTCAACTCGCACCGTACACGGATCGACATAGACCCCGCGCACTCGTCGACCTCACTGTGACGGTGAACTCACCGACCACCGTGATCGCAGTGCCGGGAGCGCGCGGTCGAGGACGTCGAGCTGGCGCTGCACCTGCGACGGAGCGGTGCCGCCGTAGGCGTCGCGCGACTCGATCGACCCTCGAACGGTCAGTACCTCACGAACCTGCGGGGTGAGAGCCGGATCGATCGACGCGAAGGTGGCATCGTCGAGTTCATCGAGTCCGACGCCGCGGTTCTCCGCCTCGCGAACACACGCACCGGCGACCTCGTGGGCCACTCGGAACGGAACACCTTGACGCACAAGCCATTCCGCAATGTCGGTGGCGAGGGTGAATCCCGCGGGAGCCAGCTCGGCCATCCGATCCTCGTGGAACTCGAGTGTGCCGACCATCCCGGCGATCGCAGGCAACAGCAACTCGAGCTGCGCGACGGCGTCGAATACGGGTTCTTTGTCTTCCTGCAGGTCGCGGTTGTACGCGAGCGGCTGAGCCTTCAAGGTCGCCAGCAAGCCGGTGAGGTCACCGATCAGCCTGCCCGCTTTGCCGCGTGTGAGTTCTGCGACGTCGGGGTTCTTCTTCTGCGGCATGATCGAACTCCCCGTCGACCAGGCGTCGGCGAGGGTGACGTAGCCGAATTCGGCAGTGCTCCACAGGATCACCTCTTCGGCGAGTCGCGAGAGATCGACGGCGATCATCGCGAAGACGAACGACGCCTCGGCCGCGAAGTCTCGCGACGACGTCGCGTCGATCGAGTTCTCCGCGGCTGCGGCGAACCCCAGATCAGCGGCGATCGCCTCGGGATCGAGGCCGAGTGACGAACCCGCCAACGCACCGGAGCCGTACGGGGACACCGCAGTTCGACGATCCGCATCGGCAAGCCTGTCGACGTCGCGGATCAGCGGTTGCGCGTGCGCGAGGAGGTGATGCGCGAGCAGCACCGGCTGCGCAGCCTGCAGGTGTGTCTTCCCCGGCATGACGGCGTCGGGATGTGCGCGAGCCTGAGCAGTCAACGCCTCGACGACGTCGAGCACACCTGTCGCGACAGAACGCATCGCCTCGCGCAGCCACATGCGAAACAGCGTGGCGACCTGATCGTTGCGCGACCGTCCGGCGCGCAGCCTGCCACCGAGGTCGGCTCCGACGCGTTCGATGAGTCCGCGTTCGAGGGCGCCGTGCACGTCCTCGTCGGACTCGGCAGCCACGAAGGTGCCGTCGGCGACGTCGCTCGCGAGTTGGTCGAGACCGGCGAGCATGGCGGTCAGATCGTCGTCGGACAGCAGGCCTGCGCGATTGAGAACCCTGGCGTGCGCCTTCGACGCCTGGATGTCGAACGGGGCGAGCACCCAGTCGAACTGCGTCGACTTGCTCAACGCGGCCATCGCGTCGGCGGGTCCCGACGCGAAGCGACCGCCCCACAGCGACCCCTGGTTCGTTGTCCCGTGCTGGGCTGAGGGGCCCTGATCACTCACTGAGCAGATCCCGCTTCGCTGCGATCTTCGACGACAGGCCGTGCAGCTCGACGAATCCACGTGCGGCGGACTGGTCGAAGCTGTCGCCCTCGTCGTAGGTCGCGAGGTTGAAGTCGTACAGCGACTCGCCGCTGCGGCGGCCGTTGACCGAGATGTGGCCACCGTGCAGCACAAGGCGGATCTCGCCGGAGACGTGCTCCTGCGTGGAGTCGACGAAGGTGTCCAGCGAGCGCTTGAGCGGCGAGAACCAGAGGCCGTCGTACACCAGCTCTGCCCACTTCTGATCGGTACGACGCTTGAAGCGTCCGAGTTCGCGCTCCAAGGTGACGTGCTCGAGCTCTTCATGGGCGGTGATCAGCACCATCGCGCCGGGAGCCTCGTAGATCTCGCGGCTCTTGATGCCGACGAGGCGATCTTCGACGACGTCGAGGCGGCCGACACCCTGTGCGCCCGCGCGGCGGTTGAGTTCCTCGATCGCCTCCAGCACGCTGACCGGGCGACCGTCGATGGCGATCGGGCGACCCTTGTCGAACGTGATGATGACCTCGTCGGGCGAGTTCCAGTTGATCGTCGGGTCCTCGGTGTAGCTGTAGACGTCCTTGGTCGGCGCATTCCACAGGTCCTCGAGGAAGCCGGTCTCGACGGCGCGACCCCACACGTTCTGGTCGATCGAGAACGGCGACTTCTTGGTCACGTTGATCGGGATGTCGTTCTCCTCGGCGAAGGAGATGGCCTTCTCGCGCGTCCACGCGTAGTCGCGGACAGGGGCGATGACCTCGAGATCTGGTGCCAGCGAAGCGAAACCGACCTCGAAGCGCACCTGGTCGTTGCCCTTACCCGTGCAGCCGTGCGCGACGACGGTGCCGCCGTGATCGCGTGCCGCGGTCACCAGATGCTTGGCGATCAGCGGGCGCGACAGTGCCGACACCAGCGGGTACCGGTCCATGTACAGCGCGTTCGACGTGATCGCGGGCAGGCAGTAGTCGTCGGCGAACTCGTCGCGTGCGTCGACGAGCACGGCTTCGACGGCACCGCAGTCGAGCGCGCGCTGGCGGACGACCTCCATGTCCTCGCCGCCCTGTCCGAGGTCGAGCGCAACGGCGACGACCTCCTTACCGGTCTCCTTGCCGATCCAACTGATAGCGACCGAGGTGTCGAGGCCGCCGGAGTATGCAAGTACGACGCGTTCCGCCATGGTGGTGTGTGCTCCTATGTCGTGGTTCGACATCCATCATCGGATGTCGTGCCCGATGCGATCGGGCTGGGGTCTGTTTGTCGGTCCGGGTTCGGGCCTCGGTGTGTCCGACTCCGGCTCAGGGGCCGCCGGGGCGTCGGTAAGGGGTTGTCACACGAGGCCCTCGATTCGTCGTGCGAGCTCGGCCCCGTCGATCGGTGCGCGTGCGCACACGAAGATCGTGTCGTCGCCCGCAATAGTGCCCACGACGTCGGGCAAGCTGGCCCGGTCGATGGCACTGGCCAGGTAGTGCGCGGCGCCGGGCGGGGTGCGCAGCACGGCGAGGTTTCCGCTCGCATCCGTCGACACCAGCAGTTCGCTGAGCAGACGAGACAGTCGGGCAGTACCGCCGAACACCCCACGAACGGGCGCGCCGTCTTCAGGGACGACGTAGACGCCGACGCCGCCGTCGGCCGCGCGCAACTTGACGGCGCCGAGCTCGTCGAGGTCGCGGGAGAGCGTCGCCTGCGTGGCGTCGACTCCCCTGCCTGCGAGCAACTGCTGCAACTCCGACTGCGACCGCACCTGATGTGACCCGAGCACTTCGACGATGAGCGCGTGTCGCCCCGCTCGCGTGCTCGCGAGCCTGGTGTCGGTGTGATCGGCGATGCGCGCAGCGCCGCCGGTGTCGGCATTGCTGGTCACTTCTGCCCCAGCAGCCAGATGAGCAACGCCTTCTGAGCGTGCAACCTGTTCTCCGCCTCGTCGAGAACCGCACTCGCGGGACCATCGATCACGTCGTCGGTGATCTCATCGCCGCGGTGAGCGGGCAGGCAGTGCAACACGATCGCGTCCGGATCCGCCACTGCGAGGAGGTCGGAGTTGATCTGGTACGGCCGGAACGGTGCGCGACGATCCTTGCCGTCGTCCTCCTGCCCCATCGAGACCCACGTGTCGGTGACCAACACATCGGCCCCGCGCGAGGCGGCGACAGGGTCGGATTCGACGCTGACCGATCCTCGGGTCAGAGCGGCCCGCTTTTCGGCGTCGGCGATCACGACGGGGTCGGGCTCGAATCGGTCCGGCGCACTGATCGTCACGTGCATCCCCGCGGTCGCGCCGCCGAGCGCCAACGAGTGCGCCATGTTGTTCGCACCGTCGCCGAGGTAGGTCATCGTCAACCCCGCGGTACGGCCCTTGCGTTCGACGATGGTCTGCAGGTCGGCGAGGACCTGGCAGGGATGGAAGAGATCCGACAGCGCGTTGACAATCGGAATCGACGCCGTCGAGGCCATCGCTTCGAGCCGCTCTTGCCCGAAGGTCCGCCACACGACGGCCTCGACGAATCGTGACAACACCCGGCCGGTGTCTTCGAGTGATTCATCGCGGCCGAGCTGAGTGGTGCGTCCGTCGACGACGACGGCGTGGCCACCCATCTGCGCGATGCCCATCTCGAACGAGAACCGCGTTCTCGTGGAGTTCTTGTCGAAGATAACCCCGACTCCCCGCGGACCCTCGAGCGGTCGGTAGGCGAACGGCTGGCGCTTCACCTCGGCGGCTAGGGCAAGCACTTCGGCCTGCTCGTCGGGCGTGAGGTCGTCGTCGCGTAGAAAATGTCTGGTCACTGTGCGCTGCTCTCGTCGGTTGCGGCGTCGAGGATCTGCGGCAGTGCTGCGACGAAGTCGCCCGCCTGGTCCTCGGTGAGGATGAGGGGCGGCGCGAGCCGCAGGACGTCGGGAGCCGGCGCGTTGATGAGGAATCCGTTGTCGCGAGCAGTCGACTCGACCTTCGCCGACACCGGCGCGGTGAGCACGACGCCGAGCAGCAGCCCCGACCCGCGCACATGGGAGATCAGCGGATGGTCGAGTGCTTCGACGCCCGTCGCGATCGACTTTCCCACGGCGGCAACATGATCGACGAGGTTGCTGTTGTCGATCTCGTCGAGGACCGCGAGCGCAGCGGCCGCCGACACCGGGTTACCGCCGAATGTCGTGCCGTGCTGTCCGGGAGTGAACAGTTCCGCGGCGGGGCCTGTCGCGATGGTCGCCCCGATGGGCAGCCCGCCGCCGAGCCCCTTGGCGAGAGTCATGACGTCCGGCACGATCCCCGCGGCCTGGTGTGCGAAAAACGTTCCGGTACGACCGATTCCCGTCTGCACCTCGTCGAGGACGAGCAATGCGCCGTGCTCGGCGGTCAGCCTGCGCGCGTGCGCGAGGTAGTCCGCAGGCGGAACGACGACACCGGATTCTCCGAGGATCGGCTCGAGGATCACCGCTGCGGTCTCCGACGACACTGCGGCGGTCAAGGCGTCGACATCGCCGTAGGGCACGAAGTCGACCCCTGCGGGCATCGGTTCGAACGGTGCGCGCTTCGCCGGTTGACCGGTCATCGCGAGCGCACCCATGGTGCGTCCGTGAAATGCCTTGTCCGCGGCCACGATCTGCGGCCTGCCGGTGAGTCGGGCCAGCTTGAATGCTGCCTCGTTGGCTTCGGTTCCGGAGTTGCAGAAGAACACCCGGCCGGGCTGCCCGAACTTGTCGAGAAGACGCTCGGCGAGTTCGACTACCCGCGGGTTGATGTACAGATTCGAGACGTGGCCGAGTGTCTGGAGTTGCTCGGTCACCGCGGCCACGATCGCGGGATGCGCGTGACCCAATGCGTTCACCGCGATGCCGCCGAGTAGATCGAGGTAGCGGTTGCCGTCGGCGTCCCACACGTAGGCTCCCTCGCCCTTCGTCAGGGCGATCGGCGGCGTGCCGTAGTTCTTCATGAGGGCGGATGACCACCGCTCCTGCCAGGGTGCGGTCATGAGTGCGACGCTCCGTCTGTGTCTAGCGTGGTGTGCGCGGTTGCGGGAGAGAGGTTTTCGGGAGCGACGACGGTGGTCCCGGTGCTCGTCGCGGTCAGCAGTTCGGCCAAGACAGCGTGCGGCACACGGCCGTCGACGACATGAGCTCGCCCGACACCGCCTTCGACCGCACGCAGGCACGCCTCCATCTTGGGCACCATGCCTGCGTCGAGACTCGGAAGCAGTTGTGCCAGTGCGTCGGTCGAGATCTGCGACACGAGCGACGAGCGGTCGGGCCAATCGGTGTAGAGCCCTTCGACGTCGGTGAGCATCACCAGTCGGGTGGCACCGAGCGCCTCGGCGAGAGCGCCCGCAGCCGTGTCGGCGTTGATGTTGTGGACGACGCCGTCACGGTCGGGGGCGAGTGTCGAGACGACCGGAATGCGTCCCGCACCAACGAGATCGAGCACCGCGGAGGTGTTGACCGAGGAGATGTCGCCGACGAGTCCGATGTCCGTGGCAACTCCGTCGACGACGACGGTGCGTCGCGTCGCCGTGAACAGGTTGGCGTCCTCACCGGTGAGGCCGACGGCATAGGGTCCGTGCGCGTTGATCAAGCCGACGAGCTCGCGACCGACCTGACCGAACAGCACCATCCGCGCCACGTCCATCACCTCGGGCGTGGTCACACGGAACCCGCCGCGGAACTCGCCCGTCAGGCCGAGACGTGCGAGCATCGCCGAGATCTGTGGTCCGCCACCGTGCACCACGATCGGGTGCATGCCGCAGGCCCGCAGGAAGACGATGTCGGCGGCGAAGGCGCGTTTGAGGTCGTCGTCGATCATCGCGTTGCCGCCGTACTTCACGACGACCGTCGCACCGTGCATGGCCTGCAGCGTAGGCAACGACTCCGCCAGGATCGCGGCCTTCGCGGCGCCGCTGATCGAGCCGTCCCCGCTGATCGAGCCGTCCCCGCCGAGCGAGCCATCCCCGCTGATCGAGCTTGTCGAGATCATGACGAATACGCCGAGTTCTCTTCGACGTACGCGTGCGAGAGGTCGGTGGTCCGAATGCTGCCGGTCTCCGCGCCGAGGCCGAGGTCGACGAGGACCGCGACGTCGGGACCCGACAGGTCGACGTCGCGCGCGCCGTCGACGCCCGTGCCGTTGACGCAGACCGCTTTGCCGTTGAACGACACCGTGATTCGATCGGGGTCGATGGTGACCGGTGCAATCCCCGTCGCCGCGAGCACGCGCCCCCAGTTCGGATCCGACCCGAAAAGCGCTGTCTTGACCAGACTGTCGCGGGCAATGGTCCGCGCGACGGCGATGGCGTCGTCTTCGGTGGCAGCACCGGTGACCGTGATGACGATGCGCTTGGTGACTCCCTCGGCGTCGGCCATCAGCTGCGCGGCGAGATCGTCGCACACCGACAGCACGGCGGCGTCGAGTTCTGTTTGCTCGACGGGGATCTGGCTGGCGCCGGAGCTGAGCAACAGCACCGTGTCGTTGGTCGACGTCGAGCCGTCGATGTCCAGCCTGTCGAACGTCTTCGACGTCGCGCGCCGCAGCGCGAGGTCGAGTTGTTCCGCGCTGGCCCGCGCATCGGTGGTCAGCACGCACAGCATCGTGGCGAGCGAGGGTGCCATCATGCCTGCGCCCTTGGCCATGCCGCCGATGTTCCACCCCTGTGGATGGTGCAGCGCAACCTGTTTCGGCACGGTATCGGTCGTCATGATCGCGTAGGCGGCGTCGGTTCCGCCGGAGAGTCCGCCGCCCATCTCCTGGACGATCTCGGTCACACCCGCGAGCACTTTGTCCATCGGGAGGCGATCACCGATCAGACCCGTGGAACAGACAGCGACCTCGACGGCGCCGGTCTCGGTTCCCCAGTTGCTCAGCGCTTCGGCAACAGCCTCTGCCGTCGCGTGCGTGTCCTGGAAGCCCAGCGGTCCGGTACAGGCGTTGGCGCCACCAGAATTGAGGACGACGGCGCGCAGCCTGCCGGTGGTGAGCACCTGCTTGCTCCACAGCACCGGCGCAGCCTTGACCTGGTTGCGGGTGAAGACGCCTGCCGCCGAGTAGTCGGGGCCCTCGTTGAAGACCAGCGAGAGGTCGGGGGCGCCGGAAGCCTTGATACCGGCGGCGATTCCCGCCGCACGGAACCCGAGCGGTGCTGTCACGCCCTGATTGCGCAGCAGGCGCGGGCCGGTCGCCGGTGCACCGCCGGCGATCCGGTCGTCGGAGTCGTCGACCTGCGTTGTTGTGTTGCCTGCTGTCGAATTGCTCTCTGCCGCATTGCCACTCGAGCTCACGGTGCCACTCCCACAGTGCTCAGTCCTTCTGCTTCGTCCCAGTCCAGCGCGAGGTTCATCGACTGAACCGCCGCGCCGCCGGTCCCCTTCGCGAGGTTGTCGATTGTGCCGACCACCACAAGTGTTCCGGCCCGCTCGTCGACGGTGACGGCGAGTTGCACTGCGTTGGAACCCATCACCGAGCCCGTCGCGGGAAGACTGCCCTCGGGAAGGAGATAGACGAATTGCTCATCGGCATAGGCCTTTTCGTACACCGCGCGGACCTCGTCGGCCGACGCCGTCGTACGCGCCGTGCACGTCGCGAGGATTCCGCGCGACATCGGGACGAGCACAGGCGTGAACGAGACCGCCACCGGTTGGTCGGCAGCCTCCGACAGTGCCTGCGAGATCTCCGGGGTGTGCCGATGCGAGCCGCCGACCCCGTACGCACGCGCGGAACCGATCACCTCCGACGCGAGTAGGTCGACCTTGGGTGCCCGTCCCGCCCCCGACGTTCCACTCACCGCGACGACCGTGACGTGCGGTTCCACGAGGCCGGCCGCGACCGCGGGAAGCAGCGACAGAATCGAGACCGTCGGATAGCAGCCGGGTACCGCGATCCGACTCGCGTTCTGCAGGACCTCGCGGTTGCCGGGGATCTCGGGCAGGCCGTACGGCCAGGTGCCTGCGTGATCGCCGCCGTAGTAGGCGACCCAGTCGTCGGAGTCACGGAGCCGGAAGTCGGCGCCGCAGTCGATGATCAACGTCGTGGGAGGCAGCGCGTCGGCGATCTGCGCCGACGTTCCGTGTGGCAGCGCGAGGAACACGACGTCGTGACCGGCCAGGACGTCGGACGTCGTTTCCTGGAGTTCACGCTGCGCCAACGGCAACAGGTTGGGATGATGGGCACCAAGGAGTGTGCCCGCGTTTCCGCCGGCCGTCAGGGCGCCGATCTCGAGGTCGCCAGATCGCAGACGCGGGTGTCCGCACAGCAGACGAAGCACTTCCCCACCCGCATAACCGCTCGCGCCAGCTACAGCCACCTTGATCGTCATACACATCATTATGCATGGCGGCGCAAATCAATACGGAACTAGGTCGGCGGGCGCAGCGAAGTAGATTCCCAACCGGCGTCGTGTAGTCGTTCGACGGCCTCGAGAATCAGATCCACCGCGAACTCGAACTCGAAGTCGTCGTCGCAGCCAGCGGGCCCCGTACGTGCGCGAGCATCGAGGGCGATCGCCGTCACTGCGGGATATCGTTTCGCGAATTCGGCCTCCGCTGCCGCCTGCGCCGCCGGACCGAGGTCGGCAGGCGGCGCGGCACTACCGGTGAACACTTCCGCCGTGAAGCCCCAGATCCGTGGCCCGACTACGTGCATGGCGTGGTGGGTCAGATCGATTGCGATGCCTCCGTCGATGAACTCCGCCGCCAGGGAATCCATGTACGCGAGCGCGCCCGGCGTAGGAGTGTCACGGGATTCGATCGCTGTGCGCATCCACGGGTGCGCTTGGTACACGCGCCGTGCGGCGAGTATTCGCGAGCGCACCGACCTGCGCCAGCCCTGCGCGGAGGACGCGGGGTAGGAGTCGACGACGACATCGATCATTCCGTCGACCAGGTCGCTCTTGTTGGCCACATGTTTGTACAGCGCCATGGGCACCACGTCGAGCTCGGTCGCAAGCGCGCGCATGGTGACCGCGTCGAATCCGTCTCTGTCGGCAAGACGGACGGCACAGCCGAGTACGCGATCCCGGTTGAGCGGAACTCGCTGAGCTGAGTCATCCGACATACCCGAAACCCTAGCGAAGCCTTGACCGGGTGTACGTAGTACACCTACGGTAGGCGGGGTGTACGACATACACCACTGACTCAGCACGCGTCACGCGCACCAAGGCCACAGGCAGGAGAACTCGCATGGTCGAATCGAACGAGCGAGCCCGGGCGCGGTGGGCCGGTATCTGGTACCTCGTCACCTTCGCGACGTCGCTTCCGGCTCTCGCTCTCAAGAAACCCTTTCTCGACGGCGATCCCGACGCTTCGGGGGCCGCTGCCCAGTTCGGATGCGTGCTGGAGGTCATCCTCGCCGTGAGCTGCGTCGGCACCGCCATTGCGCTCTACCCCATCATTCGACGCCACAGCGACGCCCGCGCACGAGGTTTCGTCGCGTCGCGAACCGTCGAGGCGACGCTCGTGGTGATGGGAGTGGTTGCGGTACTGGCACTCGTCACGGTCCGGGATGCGCCCGGTACATCGTCAGGAGTCGACGACGCGCTCGTCGCACTTCACGATGGCGCGTTCCTCCTAGGACCCGGCCTACTACCGGCAGTCAATGCACTCCTGCTGGCTCCGGTGCTGTACGCGAACCGACTGGTTCCACGTGCCATTCCCGCACTCGGGATCATCGGCGCGCCGCTCCTGCTCGCGTCGGCGACCGCGACAATCCTCGGCCTCGTGTCACAGGTGTCGCCGATCGGCGCGCTCGCCGCCGCCCCCATCGCGCTATGGGAACTCGCGCTGGGCGTCTGGCTGACCGCGCGTGGCGTGCGAGAGCACAGCGAGGCGTCGAACAGCACACCGGTCGCCGTCGCCTGACGTGGTCGGCTATCGACGTGCCGAGCTATCGAAGCCGCGCGCCGACGCCCTCGGTCGCGCGAGCCACGGCAGCCAGTTTCGCCGCGGTCGCCTCGTCTTCGGTGAGGGTCCGATCGCCTGCCCGGAACTTCAGCGCGAAGGTCAACGATTTGTTTCCCTCGCCGACCTGCTCACCGGTGAAGACATCGAAGAGCTCGATGGAGTCGAGCAGCTCACCGGCGCCCTCGCGCAGCAACGCCTCGACGTCTGCCGCGGGCACGCCGTCCGACACGACGACGGCGACGTCCTGCAGCACCGCCGGGAACACGGAGATGTGCGGCGCTGGCAGTGTCGCGTCGAGCGGCAACGCGTCGACGTCGATCTCGACGGCGCACATCCGCTTCGGCAGCCCTGTACGTTCCAGCACCGCGGGGTGGAGCTCGCCGGCATGTCCGACGACCCGACCGTCGACGACGACGGCCGCGCACCGACCCGGATGCCAGGGCGCGTAGGTGTCGGCCACCAATGTGACGTCGACTCCGGCTGCGACGCCGATCTCACGAGCAGCCTCGAAGGCGTCGAGATAGTCACCGGGCCTGCCGGGACCCCACGGGCCCGCCGGATCACGCAGCCCGGTCAGCGCAACCGCGACGTGCAGTGGCTGAGCGGGTAGCGAGTCGTCGAGTTGGGCGATCTCCTCGGCCGTGGGGCGTCGGGTCACGTCGAGTTCGGCCACCGGGCGCATGTGGTCGGTGGCCAAGACGACCTGTCCGATCGTGTACAGCGACAGGTCGCGCTGGCCGCGAGCAATATTCCGGGCGACCATCTCGAACAGCCCGGGCAGAAGCGTCGTGTTCAGCTCCGGCCGGTCGGACTCGAGCGGGTTGAGCACCTTGACCGTGCGGCGTCGAACGTCGTCGGAGGACAGGTCCCAGGTGTCGAAGACGCCCGCGGGCATGAACGGGAAAGGCAGCACCTCGACGTAACCGTCGAGCGCGAGCGTGCGACCGATGCTGCGGCGTCGACGCTGGGTTGGCGTCAGCCCGCGTCCGCCCGGAGCAGACGGAAGAACGGCCGGAATGTCTTCGAGGCCTTCGAGCCGCAAGACTTCTTCGACGAGGTCGGCGCGCTGACGCAGATCCGGTCGCCACGACGGGGGCGTGACGGTCAGCGGGTCGGTGCCGGTGACCGTGCACCCGACCTCGACGAGCCGAGCTGCGGTGGTGCCGGCCGGGTAGGTGACCCCGGCCGTGCGGTCGGGCTCGTCGGCAGAGATCGTGATGGGCGCGGTCGCCGGAAGCGATATCCGCTCCTCGGCCAGTGGCGACGCGATGGCACCACCCGCGAGTTCGACGATGAGTCCGGCTCCGCGGTCAGAACCTGCGGCGGTGATCTCCGGGTCGACGACGCGCTCGAACCGCTTGCTCGCCTCCGACGTGAGCTTGTGACGCTTTCCGGTCCGGAAGACACGGACGGGATCGAAGGTCGCCGCCTCGAGCAGCACACGCGTGGTCTGCGGACCCACCTCGGTGCTCTCGCCGCCCATGACACCTGCCAGCGCGACGGGGCCACTGTCGTCGGCGATGACGACGTCCTCGGGATCGAGGTCGCGAACGACGCCGTCGAGCGTTGTCAGCTTCTCCCCCGACCGCGCGTTGCGGACGGTGATGGTCCCGGACAACTTGTCAGCGTCGAAGGCGTGCAGCGGCTGTCCCAATTCGAGCATCACGTAATTGGTGACGTCGACGATCGCAGAGATCGGGCGGACCCCGGCGACCATCAATCGCTTCTGCATCCACCACGGCGATATGGCAGTCGGGTCGACGCCCTCGATGAGGCGCGCGGTGTATCGGGTTGCGCCGGAATCCTTCTCGATCGCCACGGGCCAGGGCGCACCGTCGGACACCGAGATGGCGGGGACGGAGGTACCGGGATCGACGAACGGCACGGTGAAGCTGCTCGCCAGCTCACGGCCGAGTCCGCGGATCGAGAACGCGTAGCCACGGTCAGGGGTGACGTTGACGTCGATCGCGGCGTCGTCGAGTCCGAGGACCTCGCGGGCGTCGGCGCCGGGCTCTGCGGTGCCGGGCGCCAGGACGAGGATGCCGCTGTGATCGGTGCCGATACCGAGCTCGGACACCGAGCAGATCATGCCGTCGGAGATGTGTCCGTACGTCTTGCGGGACGCGATCTCGAACGGCCCCGGCAGCACGGTTCCGGGCAGAGCGGCAACGATGAGGTCGCCCTCCGCGAAATTGCGTGCCCCACAGACGATTCCGCGGGGTTCCGACTCCCCCACCTCGACCTGGCAGAAGCGAATGGGCTTCTTGAACTCGGTCAGTTCCTCGATGTGCTCGACGCGCCCGATCACCAGCGGGCCGGTGATCTCGGGGAACGACTCGATGTCTTCGATCTCGAAACCGACACGGACGAAACCCGCGTCGATCTCCTCAGTGGTCGCCGACCAGGTCGGATCGCCGGCACGGAGTACCTCGGTGTACCAGGACTGCGGTGCACGCATCGGTCAATCAGCTTCTTTCATCGAGTGGAATCGGTGCGGGTTGCGGCGTCGACCGGCTCAGGCCGCCGGGCCGAACGGGAGGCTGAAGCGGACGTCGCCCTCCACCATGTCGCGCATGTCCGAGATGTCGTTGCGGAACTGCAGAGTGCGTTCGAGTCCCATCCCGAACGCGAACCCTGAGTAGACGTCGGGGTCGATTCCGCTGGCGCGCAACACGTTCGGGTTGACCATGCCGCAGCCACCCCATTCGACCCAGCCCGCGCCGCCCTTCTTGGCGGGAAACCATACGTCGACCTCGGCCGACGGCTCGGTGAAGGGGAAATAGCTCGCACGCATGCGGGTGGTGGTCTCGGGGCCGAACAGTGCGCGAGCGAACGCCTCGAGCGTGCCGCGCAGGTTGGCCATCGTCAGTCCCTTGTCGACGGCGAGGCCCTCGATCTGATGGAACACCGGCGTGTGTGTGGCGTCGAGCTCGTCGGTCCGGAACGTCCGGCCGGGGCACGCCACGTAGATCGGGAGATCTCGCGACAACATCGAACGCACCTGCACGGGTGACGTGTGGGTCCGGAGCACCTGACGTGATCCCTCGGGTGCGATGTAGAAGGTGTCCTGCATCGACCGCGCAGGGTGATCCGGGAGAAAGTTCAGCGCGTCGAAGTTGTAGTGCTCGGTTTCTACCTCGGGTCCCTCGGCGATCTCCCAGCCCATGCCGACGAAAACGTCGGCGACCTGCTCGGAGATCACTGTGATGGGATGGCGCGCTCCACCGGGACGTCGACGACTCGGCAGCGTGACGTCGACCGACTCGGAGACGAGAACCGCGGCGTCGCGCTCGGCCTGCAGCTGCGCCGTCCGGCCGTCGAGGACCGCACTGACCCGCCCACGAACCTGGTTGACCAGTTTGCCTGCTTCGGATCGCTGGTCCTTCGGCAGCGAACCCAGAGCTCGACGAGCGAGCGCTATCGGCGAACGATCGCCGAGGTGCGCGGTCTTGGCGGCCGCGAGCGCATCGAGATCAGCGGCCGCAGCGAATGCCGCAGCGGCGGCGTCGGCCGCGGCGTCGAGTTCCTCGGTGCTGGGGAACGTTGGCTGCGCTTGATCGTCGGCAGAGCTGGCCACGGTCGGCGGTCTCCTAGTGCTTGCTGGTGCGGATGACTGAACCCATCACGACCACCTCGACGACGAGAGCAGATCAGCAATGCGCCGGTCAGAGGCCGTGATACTTCCTCGTCAAGGTTAGTCGACCGTCCTGGGGCCCTACCTCGACGCCCCCACGAACCCGCGCCGATCGATCATCCACGATCCGCCCGGCTCAGCAGCGTCGGGAGCTCGCAGGTGCTCGACCCAGTGATCGAGCGGCCATCGCGGCGGCGACGCCGATCACCAACCAGATCCAGCCGGCGACGATTCCCGAACCGGCCAGGAGCAGCGTCGTCACACCGACGACGACCAGGAGCCCCACGATGAGGGTGTCGCGTCGTGCACTCCACCCACCGACGACCTGCGCGTCCCACCACGGCACCGGACGGTTCTCCAGGACGAGCAGCACTCCGGTCACCGGGATCATCAGCGCGAGCAGGCATGCGGTGGTCGCGAGAACCGTCGGCCAGAACAGCAGGGCGTGGGGATCTCTATGCAATCCACACAGCGCGGAGAGGCCAATGATGAGACCCAACACCGGAAGGTGCCACAGATACAACGTCATCGCACCTCGGTTGCCGAGCACGACCCACCACCAGACCCGTGGGCGGGCGGCGACTCGTGCAAGTGGCGCGCGCAACGCGATGACCAGCGCACACAGCACCACAGTGTGACCAGCGAGTAGCAGGCTCGGCGGACTCATGTTGGACAGTTGCTGTCCGGGGACGGTCACCAACGACATCTCGTACGGACCGAGGGCCACCAGCGCGATGTCGACGACCAGAGCGGTCACGCACAGCACTGCGGCTTCGACCATCGAGAACAGGCGTTTCGCATACGCGACGCCGAGGATCGCCGGGATGATCCACACGCTGAGAAAGTTGACGTAACCGACGTTGTTCGACGCACCGACGGCGATCCGAAGGGCGTCGACGACCGCGGTCACCAGCCACGCGGCCGCCAGAGCTGACAGCACAGCCCGGCGCGACGAGAGTCGTTGGAGCATGGGCATCACCGCGAGCACCAACAGGTAGGCGCCGAGAAACCACAGCAACTGAACTCCCAGGCGCGCCACGACGTCGGCGATGGCGGCGGCACCGACCAGCGTCGACACCCCGTAAACAATCAGGACGACCACGAGATACCACCCGACCGGCCGCAGAAGTCGCTGGACCCGACGCAACAGCCAGTGGCCGGGACGTGTGCCTGGACGCCACCCGTAGGTCGACGCCGCGGCGCCTGCGAAGAAGAACAGCGGAAGGATCTGGAACAGCCAGGTCATCGGTTGCAGAAGCGGAACGTCGGCGAGGGTGTTACCGAGGACGAGCCGACCGTCGTCGACGGACACCGTCAGCATGAGCGAATGCCCGGCGATCACGACGACCAGCGAGGTGAGTCGGATGAGATCGACGACGCGATCGCGGTTGCCGGTCAGCGCGTCGAGTTCTGCGACAGAGGGAGTCAGGGTTGAGTGGTTTCGCACTCCGAGAAGTCTTCGCCGACATGCCCTTTCGATCATGGGTGCAACTACTCAGCACGCGTATGCGTTTCAACTCGATCAGCCGGTGCCGCCCGTCGCCCTAGACTCGACACCCATGCGATACACACTGGAAGATTCCGTTGTCGTCGAGCGCAGCCCGGAGGACGTGTACGCGCTGATCAGCGACGTCACACGCACCGGAGAGTGGAGCGAACAGTGCCACGCGTGTGAGTGGGACAGTTCCGCACGCGGTGCGGGCGCGACCTTCACCGGTCACAACCGCACGCCGGTCCGCGAGTGGTCGACCGTCTCGACCGTGACCGTCGACGAGCCCGGCACTCGCTTCGAATGGACGATCGGAACCAGCGGAACGAGGTGGGGCTATCGCGTCGAAGCCGTCGGCGACGGCAGCACACGGCTCACCGAGTACACCGCCTTCTCTGACACCGGCGAAGTATTCTTCCGCGAGAAGTACGGCGACGACGCCGATGACCAGATGAGGATTCGCCTCGTCGCGGCGGCTGAGGGAATTCCTGCCACTCTCGCCAGGATCAAAGTGATCGCCGAGGCGTGAGCTGCGCTACAACCTAGCGGGCTTGTACTCGTGCGCTCTCGTAGAGACAGATCGACGCCGCCGACGCGAGATTGAGGCTCTCGGCGCGACCGCGGATCGGAATGGACACCCGGTGGTCGGCCGACTGCGCGAGTGGTGCGGACAACCCGTGGGCTTCGTTGCCGAACAGCCAGGCGGTCGGCTCGGCGAGGACGTCTGAGGCGTCGTCGAGCACGAGCTCACCGTCGGCCGACGTCGCCAGGATCGTGATGCCCGCCGACCTCACCGACGACAGCGCCGCGTCGACGTCTCGTTCCCGAACGATCGGCAGATGGAAGACGCTGCCCGCGCTCGCGCGTACGCACTTCCCGTTGTGCGGATCAACCGCGTCGCCGAGCAACAGCACGGCGTCGGCGCCCATCGCGTCGGCTGTGCGGATCAGCGTCCCGGCATTACCTGGTTCACGCGGCTCGACGGCCACCGCCAGTAGGCGCGGACCGGACGACAGCACGTCGTCGAGGGACGCGTCGAGGAGCTCGGCGAGAGCGAAGATTCCGGGCGGCGTCGTCGCTTCCGAAAGCTTTTCGGCGGCGCGATCCGACAATCCGACGACGTCGACGCCTGCGCCGGATGCGGCGCCGAGGATCTCGGCGTGCCGGTCGGCGTCACTCTCGCGGACCAGGATCTGCACTGCCCGACCACTCTCCAGAGCGGCGGCAACCGCATTGGCGCCTTCGACGAGAAATCTTCCCTCGGACCGTCGTACCGACGCCCGATGGAGCTTTGCATACGACACGACCCGCGAGGATCGTTCGGACAAGATCTCCATCAGATGATGTCCGTGATCACTCGCGGGTCGTGTGCGACGTGTTCGATGTGAACGCTCAGGCTGCGGGAGCGTTGACGTCGGCCGGCAGTGCCTTGCGGGCAACCTCGACGAGGCCGGTGAAGGCCTCCGGGTCGGTCACGGCGATGTCGGCGAGCACCTTGCGGTCAACCTCGACACCCGCGGCCTTGAGGCCCTGGATGAAGCGGTTGTAGGTGATGTCGTTGGCGCGGGACGCAGCGTTGATACGCGCGATCCACAGCTTGCGGAACTCACCCTTGCGGGCGCGACGGTCCCGGTAGGCGTAAGTCATCGAGTGGAGCTGCTGCTCCTTGGCCTTGCGGTACAGGCGCGAGCGCTGCCCGCGGTATCCCTTGGAGGCCTCCAGCGTCGAACGACGCTTCTTCTGGGCGTTGACAGCCCTTTTCACGCGTGCCATGTCAGTTCCTCTTGTTCGTCAGATGTGGTGGTCGGGTGCGTCAGCGGTTGAGCAGTCGCTTGATACGCGGTGCGTCGTTCTCACTCACCACGGCGATGCCGTCGAGACGACGGGTACGGCGAGAGGACTTGTGCTCCAGGAGGTGGCGACGGTTGGCCTTCTGGCGGACGATCTTTCCGCTGCCGGTCACCTTGAAGCGCTTGGCTGTGCCCTTGTGGGTCTTGCTCTTCGGCATGTTCTTTCCTTCATTCGAGCGGACGCAAGCCACACCCGCGGTTGTCGGGTGCGGTATGCGTCCGCAGTGGTTCTCCGACGGTCCGTTCTCACGGACCGCATCGGCTTAGCTGGCCGTGTCGTCCTTGGCGCCCTGCTGGCGGGGCGCGCGGTCGTCACGAGTCTGCTGCGCTTTCACGCGGGTCTTCGCGCCCTTGTGCGGGGCGAGGACCATGGTCATGTTGCGGCCGTCCTGCTTGGCCGAGGTCTCGATGAAGCCGTAATCGGCGACGTCGTTTCCGAGGCGCTGCAGCAGTCGGTATCCGAGTTCGGGTCGCGACTGCTCGCGGCCGCGGAACATGATGGTGACCTTCACCTTCGAGCCTGCCTCGAGGAACCGGATGACGTGACCCTTCTTGGTCTCGTAATCGTGGTCGTCGATCTTCGGCCGGAGCTTCTGCTCCTTGATGACGGTCAACTGCTGGTTGCGACGCGACTCGCGTTGCTTCTGCGCTGCTTCGTACTTGAACTTGCCGTAGTCCATGATCTTGCACACCGGCGGACGGGCGTCGGGTGCGACCTCGACCAAGTCCAGGTCGGCCTCGTAGGCCAGGCGCAGCGCATCTTCAACACGCACGATGCCCACCTGCTCCGAATTCGGTCCGACGAGTCGGACCTCCGGTACGCGGATGCGCTCGTTGATGCGGGTCTCAGTGCTGATGGGGCCTCCTTGATAAAACCTGACAGGGGTGGCCGTCGCGGAGTGGTCGGTGGCCGCGCATGGAAAGGGGCTCTCAGCAGAAGAGCCCCGAGATGGTGTTCACCATCGTCAGGGCTCCGATACCGACCGGTCTGCACACCATTGGATGCGCATCGCCGACGGCGTGGAAAGACCACGCCCATCGGCAGGACCGGACCGTACAACTGCGTGAATCGCGTGTGCGGCAAGCGCACATATTCGACGCGTCGTAGCGGTGGGAGCGGAACTCCACTTGCGACCCCGGCGCCAACCGGGGCGGTCGTGCTATGGAAGTCTAGCAGTCATGCCCGAGAACACCTATTCGCCTTCGGGCGACGATGCAGGTGACGACCTCACCGGCGTTCCGAACAACGATTCCGCGCGTCCGGACGTGACTACTTCCACAGACGATGATGACAACGTCCGTGACATGGCCGACATTCCCTCGATCGAGGTCGTGACCCGGGCCATCGTCATGCTGATGAGCGCGTCGGCGGAGAAGCTCGGCCTGGCGCCGGGGGCATCCGAAGACGACGCCGATCTCGATGAGGCCCGAAAACTCATCACCGCACTGGCCGGACTCGTCGACGCAGCCAAACCGGATCTCGGCGTTCATGCCGCTCCCATCCGAGACGGACTCAAGCAACTGCAACTGGCGTTCCGCGACGCGAGCGCATACCCGGACGAGCCAGGCGAGGGCCCCGGCGAGAAGTACACCGGACCGGTTCGAGACCGTCGTCGGTGACGCTCTCGTTGGCCGCGAATTCACCGCGATGTAGGTAGCGCTTACCTAACGTTTCAGCAGGTCAGGCGAGCCTTTGCTTGCTGGAAAGGGTCAACGGACTCACCTAGATTGGAAGGCAGGGCAGATACCCGCCCGCCAACCTCGATCCAGGAGTTCACGATGGCCACGCTCGAAATGCCACATGTCGCCGAATGCACCGTCAGTGAGTGTTCCTACAACCACGACGGCTGCCACGCGTTCGCGATCAACGTCAGCGGAACCAACGGCACTGCCGACTGCGCGACGTTCATCCCCCTGACAACTCGCGGCGGCCTCGACCGCGTCTCCACCCAGGTCGGTGCATGCCAGCGGGTCGACTGCGAGCACAACGCGAATCTCGAATGCACGGCCACTGCGGTCCGTATCGGTGCAGGCGAGAGTTCCGACACCGCGAACTGCCTCACCTACTCCCCTCGCTGACGGCTTCGCGTCACCAGACCACTCTGCAGCCCTCGACGGACGTCGTGCGGGTCATTCTGTGACCAGCGCGGCGTCCGTCGTTTCGTATGCGGGCTAGCCTGAATCCATGACCTCCGAAGGTGCGCACGACCACGACCCGGCCGATCCGACACGGACGACCTCCTCGGCCGGCGGCACAGAGCCCGTCGGAGAGATCATCGACGCCGAGGTCCTGGATACGGAAGTCGTCGACACCGCCTCTCCCGGATCCAGCTTTCCCGGCTCGACGACCATCTCGAGCCCCGGGCACATCGATCCCGACTACAGCGAGCAAGGTGTGCCGAGTTTCGATTTCGTCCGCGACAAGATCGAGAAGCGCATCTCGACCGCGATCGGTTCCCAGGAGTTGGCTGAGGGCACGCCCGAGGGCCAGGGCGTCGACGACATGATGCGCAAGCGCGACGAGGCCGCGAAGAAGAAGCTCGACGAGATCCGAAAGTCCATGGGGCACTGACACTCCCCACCACTCTTCTCCCCCGGCCTCGGCGAACCTCGCGCCGGCGGCGAACCCAGTCAGTGATCCGGCCGCAGCGCGATGCGCGTCTGGGTCTGCGCGGCACCGGCGTCGCTCTTGAGCCGCCGAAGCAGTCTGTCGAGTCCCGCGGTGTCGGCCACCGATACCTGCAGCAGGTAGTCGTAAGGGCCGGTCACGTGGACCGCGTCGCGCACCATCGCCTCACGTTGCGCCCACCGCAAGAACTCCTCCGAGTCGCGATCAGGGTGCAGCCGTACGTCGATGAACGCTTCGATCCCGGCCGGTGACGGTGCGTCATCGGTGCTGATCACCGCGCGATAGCCGAGGATGACACCGTCGCGCTCGAGGCGTCGCACCCGCGCTGCGGCACTGTTGGTTCCAAGCCCCACAAGCCGACCGAGCGCACTGAACGATGCGCGACCATCATGGCGAAGTGCCTCTATGATCTGTCGGTCGATCGGGTCCACATCGAAAAGATATCAGTCGAAGCGACATCTTTTAGGCATCGTCATCAACCGCGGTCGATGGTGGTCAGATGTCGGTGATCCACGCACTCACACTCGGTCTCGTGGCGGGTTTCGGTATTGCGATGCCGCTCGGTGCGATCGGTGTGATGCTCATGCTCGAAGGAGCGGAGCGCGGTGTGCGCAGTGCACTCGAGGCCGCGGCCGGGGTCGCGACGGTCGACGCCGTCTACGCCGCCGCGGCCACAACGTTCGGAGCGGCGATCGCACCGTTCATCAGCCGTCTCGGCCCGTATCCCGGCATCGTCGGCGGCAGCGTGCTCTTACTCGTGGCGGCGCACGCCATATTCCGCGCACACTCGGCGTCGAGCCGTGCCCAGTCGACGTCGAGCCGTGCCCAGTCGACGAGGGGGCACCGCTACCTCATGTTCGTCGGGTTGACCGCGATGAATCCGGCGACGCTCATCTACTTCGCATCCATTGCCGTACCAGCTGTCGCCTTGCCGAGCGGGGGCCACATAAGTGGTTGCGGCGCAGCACTATTCGTGGCCGGGGTCGGCCTCGGTTCCCTGCTGTGGCAGGCGGTTCTGGCGATCGCCGGGGCGGCCGCCGGTACTCGGATAACCGGCAGCGGCCGTCGACTCACGATCATCGCCGGAAACGCCGTCGTCGCTTTGCTGGGCGTGTCACTGATCGCAGCATCACTGCACTGAACCAGATCGGCTGGACGAGACCGGCTGATCGGGACCGCGGGCAAACACGAATCAGCCGGCAGTCGCGACCGGCTCCCCTGTCTCGAGCACGTCGGCGAGGAACTTCCCGGTGTGGCTTCCCGGTGTCTCCGCAATGTCTTCGGGAGTCCCCTCGGCGATCACCGTGCCACCGCCCGTTCCACCTTCTGGTCCCATGTCGATGACCCAGTCGGCAGTCTTGATGACGTCGAGGTTGTGCTCGATCACGATCACCGTGTTGCCCTTGTCGACCAGTCCGTTGATCACGTCGAGGAGCTTCTTGATGTCCTCGAAGTGCAGGCCGGTCGTCGGCTCGTCGAGGATGTAGACGGTTCGGCCTGCCGACCGCTTCTGCAGTTCGGCGGCCAGTTTGACGCGCTGGGCCTCACCGCCCGAGAGTGTCGGTGCGGGTTGTCCGAGACGGACGTATCCGAGGCCGACGTCGACGAGCGTCTTGAGGTAGCGGTGGATCGAGGTGACAGGCTCGAAGAAGTCGGCGGCCTCCTCGATCGGCATGTCGAGAACCTCCGAGATGGTCTTGCCCTTGTAGTGCACCTCGAGGGTCTCGCGGTTGTACCGCGCACCGTGACACACCTCGCAGGGAACGTAGACGTCAGGCAGGAAGTTCATCTCGATCTTGATGGTTCCCTCGCCCTGACACGCCTCGCAGCGTCCGCCCTTGACGTTGAACGAGAACCGTCCTGGCTGGTAGCCGCGCACCTTCGCTTCGGTCGTCGCTGCGAACAGCGTGCGGATCTTGTCGAAGACGCCTGTGTAGGTCGCCGGATTCGAGCGCGGTGTCCGACCGATCGGCGACTGATCGACCTGCACGAGCTTGTCGAGGTTGCCGAGGCCGTTCACGCGAGTGTGCCTGCCCGGTACCTGACGCGCACCGTTCAGCTTGTTGGCGAGCACCGTCGCAAGGATGTCGTTGACCAGCGTCGACTTTCCGGATCCGGACACCCCGGTGACAGCGGTGAGCACGCCGAGCGGAAACGAGACGTCGATGCCGCGCAGGTTGTGCTCGCGCGCCCCCACGACGGTGAGTTGGCGGTTCTTGTTGATCGGCCGACGGATGGGCGGGACCGGAAGCGTCTCGCGGCCGGACAGGTAGTTGCCCGTCAGCGACTTGCGGTTCTTCAGCAGATCCTTGTAGCTACCGGAGTGCACCACCTTGCCGCCGTGCTCGCCCGCGCGCGGTCCGATATCGACTATCCAATCGGCTGCGCGGATCGTGTCCTCGTCGTGTTCGACCACGATCAGCGTGTTGCCCAGATCGCGCAGTCGCGTGAGGGTGTCGATCAGTCGACGATTGTCGCGCTGGTGCAGTCCGATCGACGGTTCGTCGAGGACGTAGAGGACACCGGCGAGACCCGAACCGATCTGAGTGGCCAAACGGATTCGCTGCGCCTCGCCACCCGACAGCGACCCTGCGGCACGGGACAGCGACAGATAGTCGAGTCCGACGTCGAGCAGGAACGTGATGCGTGCCTGCACCTCTTTGAGGACGCGGCCGGCGATCGCCTCCTGGCGTTTGTCGAGCTTCAATCCGCCCAGGTAGCCCGCGGCGTCGGCCACCGACAGCGCCGACACCTCGGCGATCGATTTCGGTCCGTATTCGGGGTGATCGAGCGTCACCGCGAGGATCTCCGGACGCAACCGCGCACCCTGACAGACCGGGCACGGAACGTCGCGCATGTACCCCTCGTACCGTTCCTTCATCTGTTCGGATTCGGTCTGGTCCATGCGGCGGTTGAGGAACGCCATGACACCCTCGAACTCGGTGTAGTACGAGCGCGTCCGTCCGTACCGGTTACGGAACTTGACGTGCACCTGGTGCTCGCTGCCGTTGAGCAGCGCGTTCCGCGCCTTGGCGGGCAACTTCTTCCACGGGGTGTCGACGTCGAATCCCATCTCGTCGGCCAGACCGGACATGAGTCGCAGGAAGTAGTCGGCGTTGTGTCCGGTCGACCAGGGGGCGATGGCGCCCTCGGAGAGTGAGAGGTCGGGATCGGGCACGACGAGGTCCTCGTCGACCTCCTTGCGAATCCCGAGGCCGTCGCATTCGGGACATGCGCCGTACGGCGAGTTGAAGGAGAACGACCGCGGCTCGAGATCGTCGATGGCGATCGGGTGTCCGTTCGGGCACGCCATGCGCTCGGAGAATCGACGTTCGCGGTGGGGATCGTTCTCCTCGATGTCGACGAAGTCGAGGACGACAATGCCATCGGCAAGCCGCAGGGCCGTCTCCACCGAGTCGGTGAGACGCTGCTTGGCGCTCGGCTTCACGACGAGCCGGTCGACGACGACGTCGATGTCGTGCTTTTCCTGCTTCTTGAGCTTGGGCGGGTCCGTCAGCGAATGGATCTTGCCGTCGACGCGCGCACGGGAGAAGCCCTGGGTCTGCAGTTCGGCGAAGAGGTCGACGAACTCACCCTTACGAGTGCGGACGACCGGCGCGAGGACCTGAAAGCGGGTGCCCTCGTCCATGGCGAGCACCTGATCGACGATCTGCTGAGGTGTCTGCTTGGCGATCTCGGCACCGCAGATCGGACAGTGTGCGACGCCGGCGCGTGCGTAGAGCAGGCGCAGGTAGTCGTAGACCTCGGTGATCGTGCCGACCGTCGACCGAGGATTGCGGTTCGTCGACTTCTGGTCGATCGACACCGCGGGCGAGAGTCCTTCGATGAAGTCGACGTCGGGCTTGTCCATCTGCCCGAGGAACTGCCGCGCATACGCAGACAGCGACTCCACGTAGCGTCGTTGGCCCTCGGCGAAGATCGTGTCGAAAGCCAGCGACGACTTCCCCGAACCCGAGAGTCCGGTGAACACGATGAGGCTGTCGCGGGGCAGATCAACATCGACACCGCGAAGGTTGTGTTCGCGGGCACCACGGACGATCAAACGATCAACCACTACTGTCCTATCCACATGTCTTGGCTGGTCCATACGTCTTGGCCAGCCCCTGCGCGGGATCGCCGCGCATCCGGCCGCCGCTGGGCACCGATCGTCGACCGATGTCACGTTGGGCGTGTCTGTCTCGTTGGGCGTGTCCGCGGCTCACCATAACGGCAGCCACCGACAAGAAATCTCGACGCCGAGCCGGCGGTCTCCAGGCGGCGTCACAACACTTGTCAACGATACGCGGCCCACCAGGTGTTCCCATCCTCGTCCACCGCGTCGACCTGCGTGGCTACGCTGAGTTCATGACCTCGTCCGACCTCACCATCACCGACGAATACACCGGCGATCTGTCCGAGACCGGCCCGCAGCGCCGCACACTGAGCAACGCCTCGATCGTGAAGATCTCCGTTGGGCCCATGGACAACAACGTCTACATCGTCACCAGTGTCGCGACCGGCGACCAACTCATCATCGACGCCGCCAACGATGCGGACACCATTCGCGATGTGCTCGACGAACTCGACGGCACCCCGCGCACGATCTTCACCACGCACCAGCACTACGACCATTGGCAGGCACTTGCCGACGTCGCGTCAGCGACGGGAGCGCCGACCGCGGCCGGCAGGATCGACGCTCCCGAACTGCCCGTGACCCCCGACATCCTCCTCGACGACGGCGACGTGCTGACCGTCGGCGACCTGACCTTTGACGCAATCCACCTCGTCGGCCACACGCCCGGATCGATCGCGCTGGCACTCACCGATCCCGCAAGCGGCGTCGTCCACCTGTTCACCGGCGATTCCCTCTTCCCGGGCGGCGTCGGAAAGACCTGGGCGCCAGGCGACTTCGACACTCTCGTCGACGACGTCGAGACCAAGCTCTTCGAGCGCTATCCCGACTCGACCGTCGTGTACCCCGGCCACGGCAAGGACACGACCCTCGGCACCGAACGCCCGTCGCTGGACGAATGGCGCGAACGCGGCTGGTGAGAATCGGCCTACACGCACAACACTTGCGCCAGATCATCAACTCCGCCGAGCGCCCCGACACCGGACGGGTAGCCTCGATAGAGCGCCGCCGACCCCAGTCCAACGCGTGATCGACCAACGCAGTGACCGAAGAGCCGCAGTAAACGAAAAGCACAGTGACCGACTAACACAGTGACTTCCGAAGGGACCGTGTCAACAAGATGATCCTCCGCCGTATTGCCCGACCGATGCTCGCATCGGTGTTCATCGTCTCCGGCTATGACGCCCTGCGACACCCGCAGAAGCGAGCAGAAATCGCGGAGCCCTTCGTGGAGAGCACCGTCGGTGTGCTGCCGGACGAGGTCACCTCCGTCATCCCCACCGATCCGGTCACGCTGGTCCGAGTGAACGGCGGCATCCAACTCGCGAGCGGTGTCCTCCTTGCGACGGGCAAGTTCCCACGCTTCGCGTCGGCCGTTCTGGCGGGCTCCCTCGCACCGACGACGTTCGCCGGCCATCCCTTCTGGGAAGAGTCGGACCCGGTTGCGCGGAGTATGCAGCGCACACACTTCCTGAAGAACCTGAGCCTGATGGGCGGCCTGCTGATCTCGGCGGCCGACACCGAGGGCAAGCCCTCGCTCGCGTGGCGTGGTCGACGCAAGGCCGACGCCGCACTCGCGGCCCTGCCACTCGGCGCGAAGGCGAGCACCACAGCGTGGGATTCGATCCGCGAGCACGCACAGGATTCCGCGTCGACGCTCGGTGAGAAGTCCAGCGAGGCCGCAGGTCTCCTCAAGCAGGACGCGCACAAGTTGGGAGAGCGTTCTGCCGAGGCCGCGGAGAAGTTCCGCGATCGTGCGCCCGTCGTCGCAGAAAACGCCCGCGAGCGTTCGGCGGAATTCGCCGACAAGGTGCGCGACCGTGCGCCCGTCGTCGCAGAAAACGCCCGCGAGCGTTCGGCGGAGTTCGCCGACAAGGTGCGCGACCGCGCCCCCGAGATCGCTGAGACGGCACGCGAGCGCTCCACAGAATTTGCCGACAAGGTGCGCGACCGCGCCCCCGAGATCGCAGAAGCCGCTCGGGAGCGCTCCGCAGAGCTCGCCGAAGCCGCGCGGGAGCGTTCCGCAGAGCTCGCAGAGTCGGCCAAGGAACTGGTGTCGACCGCAGGCGACAAGGCCGACGCAGCCGTCGCCGACAGCAAGAAGCGCTGGCGCAAGGCCCGGTCCTGACCCCTTCGCTCTACGCGCGGACCCCATCGCCTTCGGAACAGACTCCGAGCGGGCGCATGGGGTCCGCCGCGTTTCCGCCACAGCACTATCCGTGGGTCGCGGACACCGACTACGCCCCTCTGGAGATGCGCCACGAAGGTCGCACGCTCATGGTTGCCGTCGGTTCCAACGCATCACGCGCGGTGCTGACCACAAAGCTCGCCGATGTGGGCGGCGTCGACATCCGTCCTGCCCGCGTCGTCGTGAGCGGTATCGCTGTCGGGTATTCCGGCCACGTGTCGGCCCGCGGATACATTCCGGCAGCTCCCTTCGCGTCCCCCGGCGCCAACACACCTCTGACGGCGTTCTGGCTCGACAACGACCAACTCGCCGCACTCGACCGCACCGAACCCAATTACCATCGATTGACAGTGACCACGACTTCTCATCCCCTGCGTGAACTCCTCGACGACGTCGACTCCGCTCCCCTCCGCTCACCGATGCCGGTGCGCGAGTTCGCCATATACGCATCACGACACGGAATCCTCACCGATCGACGCTCGACCCCGCTCCCCTTCTCGACCCAGTCCGCAGTCCTCGCGCACCTTGCGGAAGCGCTCGACGACCCGTCGCTGGCGGAGCCGCCCGCGATCGTCTGCGCGCGACTCGGCGACACCGACGCGGGCAAGGATCTGACAGCGGGCAAGGATCTGACACGGCGCATCCAGAGCCGCGGACAGTGCCGTCCCGACGGCCTCAGCCGCGACACCGCACCCCACCATCCCGACAGCACCGCACATACCGCATTCGGTACGCACGCCGAACCCGACGATGAGATCCGATGAGTACCTCGCCGACACACACCGAACGCACCGATCCCCGGATCGATGAGGAACAGACACACCTCGACGCCGTGTACGGGCGTCTGGACAGGATGCGTGCCAACACCCGTCGTCGACTCGCCGCAACCCTGCGCGAGTCCGCGGGAACCCCGCAGGCGCTGTCCGAACGCGAGTCCTACGAACGCATGTACGTCGACGACCTCGCGAAATACGATGCCGCCGAACACAATCTGTATTTCGGCCGCCTCGACCTCGACGACGGCGAAACCCGGCGGATCGGACGCATCGGAGTCCTCGACGACGATGACGGCGACACGACACTGCTTCTCGACTGGCGGGCGCCCCTGTCGCGAGCGTTCTACCTCGCAACGCCTGCAGCGCCGGAAGAGGTCGCTCGCCGCAGACACATCCGCACGCGAAATCGTGGCGTCCGTGAGGTCAACGACGAATTCCTCACCGCGGGTGAGGCTTCGATCGACGAGTCAGCGCACGGCGACGTGGTCAACGAGTCCGCGCTCGTAGCTGCCCTCAACGCCGCACGTACCGGCGAGATGACCGACATCGTCGAGACCATCCAGCGCGAGCAGGACCTCATCATCCGGTCACCGCACCGCGGCGTCACGGTCATCCAGGGCGGCCCCGGCACCGGCAAGACCGCCGTGGCGCTCCACCGCGCCGCATACTTGCTGTACACACATCGAGACATCCTCTCGCGCAGTGGAATCCTCATCATCGGCCCCAACAGCGACTTCCTCGACTACATCGGCCAGGTGCTGCCTTCGCTCGGTGAGTCCGGAGTGCTCCTCGCGACGATCGGCGAGCTCTTCCCCGGCGTCACCGCGACCGCCGACGAACCTCGACGCACCCGAGAGGTCAAGGGGCGCTTACAGATGCTCGACGTGCTCAAGCGCACGGTTCGGGCACACGAGTCGCTGCCGACCAAGCCGGTATCCGTGGACTTCGACGGTTACCGGGTCGAAATCGACAGTGCACTCGTCAAGGCAGCGCGTACGGCGGCCCGCGGGTCGCGCAGGGCGCACAACCAGGCGCAGCCGGTATTCCTGCGCTCGGCACTCGACGCACTCGCCGCCCGACACTCGGCGGCGATCGGCGCCAGTCTGCTCGACGGGTCGCAACTCCTCACGCCCGCCGACCTCAAGGACATTCGCGACGACATGGGTCGCGATCCGGATATCCGTGAGGCGGTGCTCGCCTTCTGGCCGACGCTCACTCCGACGGACGTTCTCCGCGACCTCTACGACGACCCCGCCGCCATCCGCAAGGCCACGCCGGGCTGGTCCGACGATGATCGCGCAGCGCTCCACCGGGCACGCCGCAGGCCAGTCGGCAAAGCGGAAAAGGGCAGCGAGAGCGACGAGTTCACTCCCGCCGACGTTCCGTTGCTCGACGAACTGGCCGAACTCGTCGGCTACGGCACCGATGAGGCCGAACGTGCCGAACGCGAGCGGTGGCGTCGACAACTCGCCGACGCCCAGGATGCGCTCGACATCCTCACCGGCTCGGCACCACAGGATCTCGAGGACGAACTCGACCCGGAGATCCTGATGGCCTACGACCTGATCGACGCAGAGCAACTCGCCGCGCGCCAGACCGACGTACAACGCGCGACCACCGCGGAGCGCGCCTTCAACGACCGCACCTGGACATTCGGCCACGTCATCGTCGACGAAGCCCAGGAGTTGTCCGGTATGGCGTGGCGCATGGTGATGCGCCGAATCCCGAACCGGTGGATGACCATCATCGGCGACACCGCACAGACCGGCGACCTTGCGGGCACGACGTCGTGGAGCGAGGTACTGACACCCTACGTCGCGAACCGTTGGCAGTTGCGCGAGCTGACCGTCAACTACCGCACGCCGAGTGAGATCATGACCTACGCCGCGCGCGTCCTGGCGCACGTCGGCGATTCACTGACACCGCCGACCTCGTTGCGCAGCAACGGAATCGATCCGTATGCCCGTTCGGTGTCAACTGCCGAGCTCGTCGCGACTGCGATCGAGGAGGCCACGCGACCGGAACTGCGCGGGCTGACCGGAATCGTGGTGCCCGACAGCCTCTTCGACGCCACCTCGCAGTTGGTCGCCGGCCTCGACCCGACGACACTCGGCGTCGACGAGCTCCCCCGCGTCCACACGGTCACCACCTGTAAAGGGCTCGAGTTCGACACGACTGTCGTCGTCGAACCGAGCGCACTCATCGCTCAGTCGCCGCGCGGATACAGCGATCTCTACGTCGCGCTGACCCGCAGCACGCAGCGCCTCGTCGTGGTCAACGCCGACCCGCTGCCAACAGAGCTCGACGACATGCCGCGTCGCTGAACGGCTTTCGACGACGCCCGTCACACTCCTGATCGCTCATCCTGATCGCCCGTATGGTCGCCCTCGGGGTGCAGGATGACGAGTTCGCGGGTCGCACGAGTCATCGATACGTAGCGGTCGACGGCCCCGGTGATCCCCGAGCCGAAGACCTCGGACTCGACAACCACGACCAGATCGAACTCGAGGCCCTTCGCAGTGATCGGATCGAGTGCGCGCACCCGGCCCGTGCTGGTGAAGTCCGGATCACCGATCACACACGCGACGCCCTCGTCATTGCGCGCGAGCCACTCGGCGAGGATCACATCTCGGTCACCGTGCGAGGCATGTCGAACGGGCAGTCCCGATTCCCTGATCGACGACGGCACGTTGGCATCCGGTATGGCAGCTCGGATCACCGGCTCGGCCGCCTCCATGACCTCGGCGGGCGTTCGATAGTTGATCAACAACGACTCGACGCGCACGTCCCGGCATCCGACGCTGCGAAGCCGTTCCGACCACGACTCGGCGAACCCCGCCCGCGCCTGCGCCCTGTCGCCGACGATCGTGATGCTTCCGGACGGGTTGCGCCGCAGCACCATTCGCCACTGCGCCGGGGTGAGTTCCTGCGCCTCGTCGACGATGATGTGCGCGAACGGCCCGTCGAAGGTGCCGGGCTCGATGTCCGGCGCGGCCGAATCGTCGACAAGAACGTCGCGCAGGTCTTTCTGCCGAAGCATCGACATCAGGCCCTCGCCGTCGTCGTAGGTCGTCGACGCCATGAGGTCGTCGACGACGAGGTCCATACGACGGCGCTCGGCTCGCAGCGCGGCGGACCGGCGGCGACGCCGATCGTCCGCACTGCGGTCTCCCAATCGGTTGCGCGCGGCGTCGAGAAGCGGGAGGTCGGCGTCGGTCCACGCATCCGGACGCTCGCGCTGGAGCCGTCGCACGTCATCCGGCGCCAACCACGGCGCACACATTCGGAGGAACGCGGGAACCGACCACAGGTCGCCGACGAGATCCGTCGCGTCGAGCATCGGCCACGCGCGCCCCACTGCCGCCGCAAGAGAGTCGTTGCGCCGCAACGATTCCTGCACGTCGTCCAGGTCGAGGTCATCGTTGCCGATGCGTCGCCGCACCGTCTCGGCCAGGTATTGCCAGATCGCGCCGCGCGCCTCGTTGTGTGGCATGCCGGCCTCGGGCGCCGCGAATGCTTCGGCCCAATCCCGCCGCCGCAGAGTCACATCCGCCCACTCGGTCTCGACAAGAAGCGGTTCCGTCGGCGGTTCCTCGTACCACCGCACCGCCGTCTCGATCGCGTCGACCATCCCCGCCGTCGACTTCAGTGCCGCCGCCACATCGTCGGCCTCTCGCACCGCGGTATCGCCCTCGGCGACCAGATCGCGCAACGTGCACGTCTGCACGCCTTCTTCACCGAGACTCGGCAAGACATCGGCGACATACGAGAGGTACTGCTCGTGTGGTCCGACGATCAGCAGACGTCCGCGCGTGAGCCGCGCGTCGGAGTAGAGCAGGTAAGCGGCGCGATGCAGCGCGACGACGGTCTTTCCGGTGCCGGGGCCGCCGTCGACGACCAGCGCGCCTGCCGAGTCGGCGCGGATGATGGCGTCCTGGTCGGCCTGGATCGTCGACAACACGTCACGCATGCGTGGCGAACGGCTCGCGGAGAGGCCTGCGAGCAGCGCCGAATCGCCGTCGAGCCAGACCCCATCGTCGGCGGCGTCCGCGGTGAACACTTCGTCCCAGTAGTCGGTGATCTGCCCGCGCGTCCATCGGTAGCGTCTGCGGGAACGCACGCCCATCGGCTGCGCCGCGGTCGCGTTGAAGAACGGAGCAGCGGCGGGGGTCCGCCAGTCGACGAGCAGTTGGCGGCCCGACTGATCGGTCACCCCGACGCGACCGATGTAGACGGGGTCAGGCTCGTCGATCAGCGTCATCCGGCCGATGCACAGGTCGAGGCCATAGCGACGCAGCGTCCGCAGACGGCTGGTCAACTGATGAATCTCGAGGTCGCGATCCGATGCGCGCTGCCCACCTCCACCCTCTGCCCTGCGCGCGGCGTCGAGCCTGGCTGAGAGCGCATCGACCGTGCCGGCGAGGGATGCAGTGGTGTCCTCGAAATGGCGCACGTCGCTCTCGATACGAGTCGGGACGGATTTCGGTGACTCGGGCGGAAGATTGAAGACATGGTCGGTCACTGCGGGCACTGGGCGACTCCGAAAAAGGCTGGGCGGGGGGCGGAATCACCGATTGTGCACCCGGATGGGGGCCTTGCGGCAAGGCCCCTACCTCGCGTTATAGTGAAAAGGGCAGGGACGCAGCAGTGACCACGGCGGATCGGGAGTCACGCTCCCCACAGCACATCGCGACGGCTTTCATCACGACGACTTTTCATCACGGCGGCATACGTCGAACCACCAGCACACGCGCAACAGCTGGGCAGACGAATCCGTCTGCCCGGCTGTTGGTTTCGAGGAGAAGCGAACTAGGTGGTGTGCACGATCAGCACATCGCACGCAGACTTACGCGCGACGTCGGCCGGCACCGAACCCAGCAGACGTCCCGCAATCGAATTCAGTCCACGATTGCCGACGACGAGAAGATCAGCTTGAACATCGGTGACCAACTGCAGCAGAGCATCCACGGGTGCGCCCTTCACCGGGCGTGCCACGATCTGCGTGCCCCCCGACTTCGATGCCCGCTCCTTCGCCCGACGCAGAATCTCGTCGGTCGGGGCACTTCCGGTCACCTGATAAGCCTCGTCTTTAAGGACGTCCGCAGCCTCACCGGCGCCGCGATCGTTCGGAAAATATGCACATGCGATCACCAATTTCGAATCGCCCGCGATCGCACCCGCGCGATCGACCGCCTTCAACGACGATTCCGATCCGTCCGTTCCGACGACGATCGTCTGGTAAGCGCCCATCCCTGACCTCCACACATGTCTGATTCCGCACATTCGCGGACTTCATCGATCACGACAACTTTAGAGTCACCTGAATCGGCAGGATAGTGTGCCACGCAACATTTGTCCGATGATCACGGCGATCGCTACACCGCGCACCCGAGTGGGACGAACGTCCCAATGGGGAGTGCCAACTACTTGATTCCGGCGGCATCCATGCCGCGCAGCTCTTTCTTCAGATCTGCGATCTCGTCGCGCAGCCTTCCGGCGAGTTCGAACTGCAGATCGCGAGCCGCGCTCATCATCTGCTCCGTGAGTTGCGCGACGAGATCGGCGAGCTCGGCTCGTGGCATCGATCCCACATCTCGCTTCTCGACGACCCCCGCGGAGCCGCCCTTCGCCTTCGAGACTTCTCCCTGCGCTCGCCGTCCACGGCTGGCGTTGCGGCCGGAGCCACCGACGTCGACTGCCGAATCCTCCGCTTCGCGGTACACCTGATCGAGGATGTCGGCGATCTTCTTGCGCAGTGGTTTCGGGTCGATGCCGTGTTCTTTGTTGTAGGCCACCTGCTTCTCACGACGACGCTCGGTCTCTTCGATCGCGTTGCGCATCGACTCGGTAACCGTGTCGGCGTACATGTGCACCTCACCCGAGACGTTACGGGCAGCACGCCCGACAGTCTGGATCAGCGATGTCGTCGACCGCAGGAATCCCTCCTTGTCGGCGTCGAGGATCGCGACGAGCGACACCTCGGGAAGGTCGAGTCCCTCGCGCAGCAGGTTGATACCGACCAGCACGTCGTATTCACCCGATCGGAGCTGCCGCAGCAACTCGACCCTTCGTAGCGTGTCGACCTCGGAATGCAGGTAGCGCACACGGATACCGAGTTCGAGAAGGTAGTCGGTGAGATCTTCTGCCATCTTCTTGGTCAATGTCGTCACCAGCACGCGTTCGTCGCGCTCTGTGCGATCACGGATCTCGTGAACCAGGTCGTCGATCTGCCCCTTGGTCGGCTTCACCACGATCTGCGGATCGACCAGCCCGGTCGGGCGGATCACCTGCTCGACGAACTCTCCGTTGGACTGGCCGAGTTCGTACGCGCCCGGCGTCGCGGACAAATAGACCGTCTGCCCGATACGACCGACGAACTCGTCCCAGGTAAGCGGACGGTTGTCGACCGCGGAGGGTAGCCGGAACCCGAAGTCGACCAGATTGCGCTTGCGCGACATGTCGCCCTCGTACATGCCGCCGATCTGCGGGACCGTCACATGCGACTCGTCGATCACGAGGAGGAAGTCGTCGGGGAAATAGTCGATCAGCGTTGCGGGGGCGCTGCCCGCCGGTCTGCCGTCGATGTGGCGCGAGTAGTTCTCGATGCCCGAGCAGAACCCGACCTGCCTCATCATTTCGAGGTCGTAGCTGGTGCGCATGCGCAGGCGCTGCGCCTCGAGGAGTTTGCCCTTGCCCTCGAGGTCGGCGAGGCGCGCCTCGAGCTCTTCCTCGATGCTCGTCATCGCCTTCTCCATGCGCTCAGGTCCCGCGACATAGTGCGTCGCGGGGAAGATGCGCAGCGTGTCGACCTGTCTGACCACATCACCGGTCAGTGGGTGCAGGTAGTAGAGCGCCTCGACCTCGTCACCGAAGAACTCGATCCGCACCGCCAACTCTTCGTACGACGGGATGATCTCGACGGTGTCGCCGCGGACACGGAAGCTTCCGCGGGTAAACGACATGTCGTTACGTGTGTACTGCACGTCGACCAGCAACCGAAGCAGTGCGTCGCGGTCGATCTCGTCGCCGACCTCCACCTCGACCGAACGGTCGAGGTAGGACTGCGGCGTGCCGAGGCCGTAGATGCACGACACCGATGCCACGACCACAACGTCGCGTCGTGACAGCAGACTCGACGTCGCGGAGTGCCGCAGGCGTTCGACGTCGTCGTTGATCGACGAGTCCTTTTCGATGTACGTGTCGGTCTGGGCGATGTACGCCTCGGGTTGGTAGTAGTCGTAGTACGAGACGAAGTACTCGACAGCGTTGTGCGGCAACATTTCTCGAAGTTCGTTGGCGAGCTGCGCAGCAAGTGTCTTGTTCGGTGCCATCACGAGCGTCGGGCGCTGGACCCGCTCGATCAACCACGCGGTGGTCGCGGATTTACCGGTGCCGGTGGCGCCGAGTAGGACGATGTCGCGCTCCCCCGCCCCGATACGACGTTCGAGGTCGTCGATGGCTTTGGGCTGGTCACCTGCGGGCTCATACTCGCTGACCACCTCGAACCGACCCTCGGTACGTTCGACGGCACCGACGGGACGGTGCTCGGAGTGCGCGAGAATCGGGTGTTCGGTAGCAAAAGCCATAGTGCCAGGGTAAACGCGACCTATGACAAATCTGTTCCGGATTCACGCACACCCCGTGACCTGCGGTTAAGGTGTGACGATGTCCGATCTGCACCCGCCGAAGCGGGAGATCTTCGACGTTCCTGCAATGACCAATACGGACAACAAGGGGTTCGTCCGACCGGTGGACCGATACGAGGAGACAGCGTTCGGTCTCTACATGTCGCGCACTGCCGATCACCCCAGATTCAGTCACCTCGAGTCCTGGCTGCTTCCCGCACTCGGACTTCGCGCGAACATCTTCCACTTCGTCGATGGGCATCGGACTGGGCAGCGCCTCTACCTCGACATAGGACGCTTCCACGGTCCCGACGACGATGGCCGCTGGCACGCCGCGGACTGGTACCTCGACCTCGTCGATGTTCCCGGTCGCCCACTCGAACTCATCGACGTCGACGAATTGTTCGACGCACACGCAGCGAGCCTGTTGTCGACCGCCGAGTGCGAGGAGGCCGTCCACATCGCACGGCGGGCACTGGTGGGTGCGGCCGAACATGACCACGACATCCAGAAGTGGCTCGACACCGCGAGCGGCGGCCGCGTGTCGTGGCTCGACGACTGACGTCGCTACGTCTCCCGACGACCGGCACGCCAGGCGGCGACTCGCGCATATGCCCGATCGAACCAGGGTTCCTTCGCCGCGACGTACGCGTCGCGGTCGCCGTCTGCAGCGGCCATTGCGGCCAGCTTGATCTCGGCATACTCGTCACGTGCTGCGGCGTCTGACCTCAACCAATCGCGGAACTCGACGGCGAACCGACCGCCCGGTGATCCCTGCGCCCGCACATGCACATTGACCGACCGCCCGGGATCGGCCGAACCGTGGAACCTCTTGCCCCAGAGGCCGTCATCGACCGAGCCGGTCTCCGGATCCGGCTTCGGCCGGTCGCTCGTGGTCTCTGGATTACGCGGGAACCCGCCGTCGGCCAGCACGTCGGCCAGAGCATCCGCGACGTCGAGGTCGGCGACGGTGATCTGGATGTCAATCGTCGGCTTCGCGATCAGCCCCGGCACCGCCGTCGACCCGATGTGATCGATCGCCGACGCTTTGTCGCCGACGATCGCCCACAGTCGATTGACCAGTCGCGCACCTATGGCCGCCCATGCCGGCTCGGGATCGGCCAGTGCCAACGGGCCGGGGACGATCGTCCGGGAGCGCACATTCTCCTCGTATGGCACCAACCGCTCGTCCCAGAGTTGTGCGGCAGCGTCCGCGAGATCGTCTGGTGTGCCCGAGTTGTCGAGCCAGACGTCGGCGACGGCCCGTCGCTGTTCGTCGGTGGCCTGGGCGCGGATTCGGGCGCGTGCGTCGTCCTCGGGCATGCCGCGCAACTCGGTCAACCGTTGGACGCGCAGCTCCTCGTCTGCCCCCACGATCACGACGAGATGGAAGAACGGAGCCATGTTGCCCTCGACGAGCAGCGGGATATCCTGCACCACAATGGCATTCGACGGCGCCTCGGCGAGCAGTTCCTGCGTACGCGCACCGACCAGCGGGTGCGTGATCGAGTTCAGCTTCTGTCGACTCTCGTCATCGACGAACGCCTTGGCTGCCAGTGCTGGCCGATCAAGCGTCCCGTCAGCGGCCAGGATGTCGTCGCCGAAAGCCTCGACCAACTGCGTCAGGCCGGGCGTTCCGGGTTCGACGACCTCGCGGGCGATCTTGTCGGCGTCGATGTGATATCCACCCCGCTCCACGAAGGTCTTGGCCACGGTCGATTTGCCGGCTCCGATGCCGCCGGAGAGCCCTACACGGATCACGAGGTCCAGTGTGGCAAACGGCCGGCCGATCGGGTGATCCGACCGGCGATCTCAGCGGGCCGGGAGCGCAGCGCGAATCTCACACACACAAAGACAAGAGCGCCTTCCGGACGAATCCGGAAGGCGCTCTTGGCGTTTACGTGCGAGACGCAACTATCAGGCGTTGCCCGACAGCTTCTCGCGCAGTGCGGCGAGCTGCTCGTCGCTGGCAAGCGAGCCGCCCGACGATGCGGGAGCGCTGCTCGACGAAGCGCTGCGGCTCTCCGACGATGCCGACGAGTAGTCCTGCGGGGCCTTCTCGGCCTCGGCTGCGGCAGCAGCGAACTTCTCGATCTGCGCGGTGTGCATCTTGTGGCGACGCTCGGCCTCGGCGTAGCGGTTCTCCCACTCTTCACGCTGCTTCTCGTAACCGTCGAGCCATTCGTTGGTCTCGGCGTCGAAGCCCTCGGGGAAAATGTAGTTGCCCTGCTCGTCGTAGCTGTCGGCCATGCCGTACTTCGAGGGGTCGAACTCCTCGGTGTAGTCCTCGTTGGCCTGCTTGAGGCTCAGCGAGATACGACGACGCTCGAGGTCGATGTCGATGACCTTGACCATCGCGTCGTCGCCGACGGCGACAACCTGGTCCGGGACCTCGACGTGGCGCTCGGCCAGCTCGGAGATGTGGACGAGGCCCTCGATGCCGTCGTCGACGCGGACGAACGCACCGAACGGAACCAGCTTGGTGACCTTGCCCGGCACGATCTGACCGATCGCGTGGGTGCGGGCGAACTGACGCCACGGGTCTTCCTGAGTTGCCTTGAGCGACAACGACACACGCTCGCGGTCGAGATCGACGTCGAGAACCTCGACGGTGACCTCGTCACCAACGGTGACGACCTCGGACGGATGATCGATGTGCTTCCAGGAGAGCTCGGAAACGTGGACCAGACCGTCGACGCCGCCGAGATCGACGAACGCACCGAAGTTGACGATCGAGGACACGACGCCCTTACGGACCTGGCCCTTCTGGAGCTGGTGCAGGAACTCGCTGCGGACCTCGGACTGGGTCTGCTCGAGCCATGCACGACGCGACAGCACCACGTTGTTGCGGTTCTTGTCGAGCTCGATGATCTTGGCTTCGATCTCCTTGCCGATGTACGGCTGCAGATCGCGCACACGACGCATCTCCACAAGCGATGCCGGGAGGAAGCCGCGCAGGCCGATGTCCAGGATCAGGCCGCCCTTGACGACCTCGATGACGGTGCCCTTGACGGCCTCGTCCTTTTCCTTGAGCTCCTCGATGGTGCCCCAGGCACGCTCGTACTGCGCGCGCTTCTTGGACAGGATGAGGCGGCCTTCTTTGTCCTCCTTGGTGAGAACCAGGGCCTCGACCTCGTCACCGACGTTGACGACCTCAGAGGGGTCGACGTCGTGCTTGATCGACAGTTCGCGAGAAGGGATCACGCCTTCGGTCTTGTAACCGATGTCGAGCAGAACCTCGTCACGATCGACCTTGACGATGGTCCCTTCGACGATGTCGCCATCGTTGAAGTACTTGATCGTGGAGTCGATGGCTGCGAGGAAGTCCTCAGCCGAGCCGATATCGTTGACGGCTACTTGCGGCGAGGTGATCGTGGGGGACGACATATGTTGAGTTGCTCCGGACAGGTATGTAGTAGGTACAGTTCACATTGTTTGAACAGCGATGTCAGGCGACGCGCGGCTCGATCACAGTGCCACCGAGCTGCGTCCTCCCAGGTCATCACACGAGGGTGACGTCCAGGTGACGACAAGCTGAACTGCGCGAAAGATGCCTCCACGCGCTTTGTCTACCTTACTCTAGCGGCGTTGTGCTGGGCAAATACCACTTCTGAGCGCATCCCGCCACCGTGCAAATGACACGGGCCGGGACACCACGACAGGCGAGGGGTGCAACGTTGGCGCATTCGGTGGAATTCCTCTTCGACGACGAGTCAGAGGTTCGCCTGCGCATGTTCTGGGAAGCCCTCGCGGCGTCTCACCTGCCCAACGCAGGCACGAACCCCTCGCCCACCAACCGCCCGCACGTCACGGCCGCCGCGACTCGACGGATCGACCCGGCCGCCGACCGGGCAGTACGCCAGTGCACCGCAGCACTTCCGATCCCGGTGACCATCGGCGCGCCATTGATCTTCGGCCGTGGCGACCGCCTCGTCGTCGCACTGCTGGTGGTGCCGACCGCCCGCTTGCTGACCGCCCACCTGCAGCTGGTCGAGGCGCTGTCCGGACATGCGTTCACCGCCGACGACGAGCCGGGCGTCTTCTCCCACTCACTCCCGGGCTCCTGGACCCCACACGTCACGATGGCACGCCGTGTGCACTCCGACGTCCTCGCCGACGTCGTGGCCGCGCTCGATCTGCCCCCTCGCGGCATTCGCGCCGGTGCTACCGAAGATGGAGGCATTCGCGCGACCATCACCGCGATCCGACGCTGGGACGGCGACAGTCGAACAGATGTCGTCTTCGATGAGTATCCCGACGGTTCGGGTTCGGCCTCATGACTCCCGGCCGGTCGATGGCTGCGCCGGCTTGAACGCCGATGGCTCCGCCATCTCTAAACTCAGTCAGGTGATCGGCGACGACGAGACTCCCCACGCGCCGCGACTGCTCGGCCGTATCGATTCGTCGACGAGCGATGCCGCGAGCCGCGCCTGGTGGGATGCAGAGGCGCAGGACTATCACCGCGAACACGGCGGTTTCCTCGGCTCCGACACGCGTGGCGGCGAGTTCGTGTGGGGACCAGAACGATTGCGAGAGGCCGACGTTCACCTGCTCGGCGACGTCGCCGGCCGCGACATTCTCGAGATCGGGTGCGGTTCCGCGCCGTGTTCACGGTGGCTCGTCGCCCGAGGTGCCCGCGCCGTCGGACTCGATCTGTCGCAGAAGATGCTCGCGCACGGGCTCGCCACCATGAAGCGATTCGACGAACCGCCCGTACCGCTCGTTCAGGCGACCGCGGAGTCGCTGCCCTTTGCCGACGAGAGCTTCGACATCGCGTTCTCGTCGTTTGGCGCAGTGCCTTTCGTCGCCGAACCCGCCCGGGTGATGGCCGAGTCCGCACGTGTCCTGCGGCCGGGCGGCCGCTGGGTCTTCTCGGTGAATCACCCCATGCGCTGGATGTTTCCCGACGATCCAGGCCCTGCGGGGCTGACCGTCACCATGCCGTACTTCAGCAGAACGCCCTATTCCGAGGTCGACGCCGACGGCACGGTGACCTACGTAGAGCATCACCGCACCATCGGCGATCGAGTCCGCGACATCCGCGCTGCCGGACTGATCCTCGACGACATCGTCGAGCCGGAATGGCCGGACGACCTCGAGAACGAGTGGGGTCAGTGGAGTCCGCTTCGGGGACAGTACTTTCCGGGCACCGCGGTGTTCTGCTGCGTTAAACCCCGCTGATCCCAGCAGAATTCACGACAGCGGAATCGATCACAACAGCTTCGACAGAAAGGTCTTGGTCCGCTCGTGCTGCGGATTGGCCAGCACCTCTCGTGGATCGCCCTGTTCGACGACGACGCCACCGTCCATGAACACCAGTTGGTCTGCCACCTCGCGGGCGAAACCCATCTCGTGGGTGACCACGAGCATGGTCATTCCACTTGCTGCGAGTTCGCGCATGACGCCCAGCACGTCACCGACCAGTTCGGGATCAAGCGCCGACGTCGGCTCGTCGAAGAGCATCAGTTTCGGCTCCATGGCCAGTGCTCTGGCGATGGCGACGCGCTGCTGCTGTCCGCCGGAGAGTTGCGACGGATACGACTGCGCCTTGTCGGCGAGTCCGACGCGCTCCAGCAGGTATTCGGCGCGAGAAGTGGCCTCGGCCTTGTTCTTTCGTTTGACCTGAGTCGGCGCCTCGATCACGTTCTCGATTACCGTCCGGTGAGGGAACAGGTTGAAGTGCTGGAACACCATGCCGATGTCACGACGCTGCTTGGCCGCGTCCTTCGGACTCATCTCGTAGAGCTTGCCACCGCGTTCGCGATAGCCGATGAGATCGCCGTCGACGTACAGCCGTCCCGCGTTGACCTCCTCGAGATGGTTGACGCAACGCAGGAATGTCGACTTGCCAGAGCCCGACGGACCGATGATGCACAGGACCTCGCCGCGCTCGACCTCCAACGAAATGCCTTTGAGCACCTGCGTCGTACCGAAGCTCTTACACACCCGGTCGGCCAGCACCATCGGTGTCGCTGAAGCTACTTCTAAAGCCGTCATACCTGACCACCTCCCCCGTGTGGCGCACCTTTCGATTGCGTTAACGTGCTTTGCGCCTTGCGCTGCTTGTTGGTCAACTCGCGACTCGCACCCCTCGCGTAGTACCGCTCCAGGTAGTACTGCCCGACCATCAGGATGCTCGTGACCACGAGGTACCAGGTCGACGCGACCATCAGCAGCGGGATCGGCTGGAAGATCACGCCCGAGATGTCACGAGCACGACCGTACAGTTCGAGGCTGAACGGCACCGCCGCCACGAGGCTCGTGGTCTTGAGCATGCTGATGACTTCGTTGCCCGTCGGCGGGATGATCACGCGCATCGCCTGCGGGAGCACCGTTCTGCGCATGGTCTGCGACCACGTCATACCCAGCGCCACCGACGCCTCGGTCTGCCCCTCTCCCACCGACGACACACCCGCACGCACGATCTCCGCCATGTAGGCGGCCTCGTTGAGGGCCAGGCCGATGACCGCGAACAGAAAAGCAGCATTCAGCGACTGGATGTCGAAGTGCGCGAACTGAACTGTGAACGGTATACCGAGGTCGATGCGCTTGTAGATCGAGGGGAACAGACCCCAGAACACGAGCTGGACGTACACCGGCGTACCGCGGAACACCCATAGATAGACCCACGACGTCGAACGGAGTACCGGATTCGGCGACAGTCGCATGATCGCCAACACGACGCCCAGCACGATCGCGATCACCATCGACAGGACCGTCAGCGCGAGTGTGTACCCGACACCCGACATGATGCGGGTGTCGAACAGGTACTTGGCGTAGGTGTCCCACGCGTAAGCCTTGTTGGTGGCCGCGCCGTAGACGAACAGGGCGACAAGGATGAGCACGATCGCCGCGGCGATCCACTGACCGGGATGTTTGAGCGGTACGGCCTTGATCGGGGTCGGCTCCGCTTTCGCGGAGTCGACCCCGACTCGGCCGTCAGACGGCGTCGACACGGATCAGCTGACCGCGCCGTTGATCACAGATTTCTGGATCGCGCCTGCTTCGACGCCCCAGTTCTCGGCGATCTGCTTGTACTGACCGTTGTCGATGAGGTGCTGAACAGCCTGCTGCAGCGCCTGGGTCAACGACGACCCCTTCTGCACCGGGTAGCCGTAGGGTGCCGAGTCGAATACTCCGCCTGCGGCCTCGAGCTTGCCGTCCGAGCGCTTGATCGCGTAGGCGGTCACGGGCGAATCCGCCGACATCGCATCCACCTTGCCGAGCACGAGAGCGTTGGTCGCTTCGTCCTGGCTGTCGAACTTGACCTTCTCGATGGCAGGCTTACCCGCGTCGGTGCACGCCTTGCTCTTGGCAGGAACCTCGTCGGTGTCCTCGACGGTGGTCGACTGCACCGCGACTCGCTTGCCGCAGGCGTTGTTCGGGTCAATGTTGCCGCCCGCCTGCTGCGCCCACTGCACACCGGCGTTGTAGTAGGTGACGAAGTCGACCTGCTGCTCGCGCTCCTTGCTGTCGGTGAACGACGACATGCCCACGTTGTAGGTGCCCTGCTGGATTGCCGGGATGATCTTGTCGAAGTCGGCTTCCTTGTACTCCGGCTTGAGACCGAGCACTGCGGCGACCGCGTTCATCAGATCCACGTCGTATCCGACGATCTTGCCGGAGGGATCCTTGAACTCGTTGGGGGAATAGGGAACGTTGACACCGACGATGAGCTGGCCTGACTGCCGAATCGGTTCAGGCACAAGCGCGGCGATGGAATCGACCTTGGTCGCCTCGACGGCCTTCGACGAGCTGGCCGCGCCGCCGGCCGACCCCTCGTCGGACTCGTTGTTCGTACATCCGGCGAGTACCAAAGCCAGCACTGCCACCAGTGCGGCGAACAGGCCACCGAATCGCCATGATCGCGCACGTGTCGATCGCTGAAGTCGCATCGAAATCCTTCCCCCGGCACCCCTGTGGGCGCCTCGAGACCACACACCGACACACCGTCGGCACTTCGAAGTAACTTACTGGCTCAGCGTTGAATCCACCCGGTAGTTACGCAGGATTAACTGCGCTCGGCTCGAGGACGCATCCGAGTACCGGTACTGCCGGGCGCTTAGGTCAGACCGGCCCGAGTCGCACGGTCGGGCATGAACACAACGTGTCCGATCAATAAACTTCTCCACGCGAACATTGTCGAAAAAGCGTGAATTGATGGATACACGTTAAATGTTGCGGCGAATCATTAATCGCATTACCATTCCGACCGTGAAACGCCTTCCTCGGCCATTCTGGGTCGCTTTGTCTGGATTTGTGGCGGCCCTGTTGGCTGCGACGCTCACCGGTTTCCTCGTCCCCGGCACAGCTTCCGCGAGTCCGTTGAAGCCGCCGTCGCAAGATCCCTTCTACGGGACTCAACGCGATCTCACTCACGTCGCCCCCGGCGCACCGCTGAAGACCCGCGTCGTCCAGCTTTCGTACGGCGACAAGCGGTTTCCGGCAGTTGCGACGCAGATCCTGTTCCGCACAACCGATCAGTTCGGCAAGCCGACGGCAGCGGTCACCTCCATCATCGAACCGCCGACATCCGGGCCGCGAAAGCTGATCTCGTATCACTCCCCCTATGACGCGCTCGGGTCCCAATGCGATCCCTCATACGCCCTCCGCGGCGGCAACACTGGCCGCGGACCGGAATTCGACGACATCATCATCGGTTCATTTCTCGCCCAGGGATACACCGTCGTAGTCCCCGACTACGAGGGCCTGAAGATGCGTTGGACGATGGGACGCGAATCCGCACAAACCGCTCTCGACAGCATTCGTACCGCTGAGCGACACCTACGCCTGCCCTCGTCGACGCCGGTCGGACTCTTCGGCTACTCGGGCGGATCGGTGCCCACCGGCTTCGGTGCCGACCTCGCCCCGACCTACGCTCCCGAACTCCGTATCGTCGGCGCGGCCGCGGGTGGAGTCCTGGTCCAGCCGTCGCACAACCTGCCCTATGTCAACGGCAGCAAGCAGTGGGCCGGCGTGATACCCGCGCTCATGAACGTCTACAACGCGACCTTCGACCTCAACATCGGCCAGTACCTGTCCCCCAAGGGCACCCAAACACTCGCGGAGACCCAGGGGCAGTGCCTGATCAACTTCGCGACCAAATATCCAGGACTGACCGACACACAATTGCTGCTACCGCAGTATCCGGGACTGTTGACCGTCCCCGGGATCCCGCAAGCCTTCAACCAGAACATCATGGGTTGGGTCGGCAAGCCGAGGAATCCGATGTTCCTCGGTGTCGGCAACGTCGACGGAACCGGCGACGGGATCATGATCGACGGCGACGTGCAGGGATTGGCGACGAAGTACTGCCGCGAAGGAGTACCGACGCAGTACAAGACCTATCCCAAGCTCAGTCACTTCGATGCGTTCCTGCCCTGGGCACCCGACGCGGAGAAGTTCCTGGCCGACCGGTTCGCCGGGCGCCCCGCAACCTATTGCTCGGGAATTCCCACCGGCAACACGCTGGGACCCATCAGCTGATCAGGCTCCAGTAGCTGATTCGGTGCCGCGGTCGATCGCTTCGACGACCGCGGCACCGAACTCTGTCGTGGTCGCGGTACCGCCGAGATCGGCCGTGCGGATGCCGGCCGCCAGAGTGACGTCGATGGCGTCGTCGATTCTCGCAGCGCAGGCCGTCAGCGCAGCGTCGGCTCGCTGATCGCCCCACCATCGGAGCATCATCGCCGTCGAGGCGAGAATGCCGACAGGATCGGCGATTCCGCGTCCGGCGATGTCGGGCGCCGCACCGTGGCTGGCTTGCGCCATGGCCTTGGTCGACGAGCAGTTCACCGAACCGGCCATGCCCAGCGATCCCGCCAACTCACCGGCGAGATCGGAGAGGATGTCGCCGAAGAGGTTCTCGGTGACGAGCACGTCGAAGTCCGCCGGCCTGCGGACCAGCAGTGCCGCCATTGCGTCGACATGCTGCTCGTCGACGTCGACGTCGGGAAAGTCCACCGCCACTTCGCGACACGCGTCGCGGAAGAGTCCTGTCGTGAGTCGCAGGACGTTCGCCTTGTGCACGATGGTGACATGCCGTGAGCGTTGCCTGGCGAGCCGGAATGCCTCTCGAGCGATTCGACGACTCGCCTCTCGGGTGATCACTCCGACGGCGAGCGCAAGATCTGGTGTCGGCATGAACTCGCCACTGCCGACGGCCATGTTCCGGTCGGCGTAGAGCCCCTCGGAGTTCTCCCTCGCGATCACCACGTCGATGTCAGGTGCGGTTGCGGCTACGCCGCGATACGCCCGACACGGCCGGATATTCGCATACAGCCCGAATCGCTTACGGATCATCGCGCCAGGGGTCAGGGTGCCGCGGAACTGCTCGGGATAGCCGGCAGAGTCGTGCGGGCCGAGAATCCACACGTCGAGTTCGTCGAGACCCGCGAGCGTCGATTGCGGCGTCGGCGTGCCGTGCTCAGCTATGGCGCCACGACCGAGAGGCAAAGGGACCCAATCGAATTCGACGCCTTCTTGCGCGCCTGCAGCACTCGCCGCGCCGACGGCCACCGGCACGATCTCCGGCCCGATCCCGTCGCCGTCGAGTACACCGATCGATAGTCGAGTCTCCCTGCTCATTTCGCAAATATTGCCAGAACGCTTGACAACTCCGGCGAGCCACCTCAGCATAGCTAGAAACCGAATATCATTCGGTTTGGCTTTCAACGCCGCAGGCCAGCCGCCATTCTCTTCGACGACGCTCACGTAGGGCGTCGCTCTCGAAAGGCTCCTCATGAGCACTGCAGATCCATCCCGACTCGTCACCCCACCTGCCGCTGTCGATTCGCCACCACCCGCGGGAGTCGACCTCAAACAGGACGCGCTCGGTGCGCCGTCGATCGCGTTCATGGTGATCGCGGCAGCGGCCCCGCTGACCGTGATGGCTGGGGTCGCGCCATTGGCTCTCGCCATCGGCGGCGTCGGTGCGCCGGTCGCCTATCTCGCCGCCGGAATCAGCTTCGCCGTGTTCGCGGTGGCGTTCATGGCGATGACCAGGGCAACCGGCGGCAAAGGCGCTTTCTACTCCTACATCACGCTTGGCCTCGGACGGGTCACGGGACTCGCGTCGGGCTTCCTCGCAGTCGTCTCGTACAACGCACTCCAGATCGGCGTGTACGGACTCCTCGCCGTTCAGACGCACGACGCCATCTCGCGGGTGCTCGGCGTCGACATCCCCTGGCCAGTCCTCGCGCTCGTCGCGATCGCGATCGTGTGGTTCGTCGGACGTCGGGGAATCGACGTCGGCGCACGATTCCTCGGACTTCTGCTCGCCCTCGAAACCGGCATCCTGCTGGTGCTCGCCGTCGCGATCGTCGTCCAGGGCGGCGCCCACGGTATCGAGTTCTCCACCTTCACTCCCAACGCGATCTTCGCTCCCGGAATGGCAGGTGTACTGGCCTTCGCATTCGCGGCGTTCATGGGATTCGAGTCGACGGCCCTCTATCGCTCCGAGGCTCGCGACCCCGACCGCTCCATCCCCCGCGCCACGTACTGGGCAGTCGGATTCATGGCCGTCTTCTACTGCTTCATCGTCTGGGCGATCGTCCAGGCATTCGGCGCGGCTCAGGTGCAGCAGGCCGCGGGTGACGACGTCGCCGACCTCTTCTTCACCGCGATGACGACGTACGTGGGCACCTGGGCGACCGACGTGATGTCGCTGCTCATCGTCACGAGCGCACTGGCTTCGCAGATCGCGTTTCACAACGCCATCAACCGCTACACGTACGCACTCGCACGCGACGGCGCACTGCCACGCATCCTCGACCGCACCCATCCCGTGTACAAATCCCCTTCTCGCGCAGGCAATCTGCAGACCATCCTCGCCGCCGTCGTCATCGCAGCGTTCGGCCTGGCCGGTGCAGATCCCTACTATCAACTCCTCCTGGTCCTCAACACCCCGGGAATCGTGGGAATCATTGCGCTGCAGGTGATCACATCGCTGGCCGTGGTCGCATACTTCGTACGCAAGCGCTACGTCCGGGCCGAGCGGATAGGAATGATCGCGGGTGTGCTCAGCACGATCCTCCTCACCCTCGCATTGCTGGTACTCGTGGCGAACATCAAGTTGCTGACCAACATGGGAACCGCGGCGAACACGGCACTCGTCGGCAGCGTCGGGGTGGTGTTCCTCCTCGGAATCGTTGCGGCACTCTACTTCCGCGCACGGGTACCTCGCGTGTATGCCCGCATCGGTGGCCTCTACGACGACCCGCACGCCGCCACCGAACGCTGAATCTCCAACGCCGAATCCACAAGCCGACCACTACCTCCGAAACCAGGGACGACCATGACACACCGAGCCGACACCGTGATCCTCGCCGAGACCATCCACACGCTCACAGAGGAACAAGGCCACAGCGCTGTCGCCATCTCCGACGGGCGGATCTGCGCTCTCGGTGACGCGGATTCGCTGGCCACCTACATCTCTGCGTCGACTCAGATCGTCGACCTGGGTAGCGCGACCCTCACCCCCGGCCTCATCGACGGGCACATCCATCCTGTTCTCGGACTGGACATCTCGGCAGGCGTCGACCTCTCGGGCGTCGACAACCTCGATCAACTCGTCGAGACTCTGCGGACCGCCCGCGTCGTCGACGGCTGGGTGCGGGGTTGGGGCCTCGATCCCAACGCGTTCGGTGGCCGACCAGTCACGTCCGACGTGGTGGTGACGGCGTTGGGACCCGACCTGCCCGCCCTGCTCTACCTCTTCGACGGTCATTCAGCACTCGCCACCCCGGCGGCACTGCGCATCGCGGGCGTCGACGGCCCACGGGCATTCAGCGGCAACGCCGAAATCGTCTGCCAGGACGGCATTCCCACGGGTCACCTGCTGGAACTGGAGGCGGTCAGCGTCGTCTCCGCGGTCGTACCGCTCGAGTCGGCGCAGCAACGCCGACAACGCCTCACCGATCTGCTCGGCTCCATGGCTGCGGCCGGACTGACGTCAGCGAACGCCATGGACTTCGAGGGCGACAGCGGCGAGCTCGTCACCGCACTCGAAGCCGACATCGAACTTCCCATGCGGCTCCGTTTCGCTCCCTTCTGCATGCCCGGCACCGATAACGAGCAACTCGACCACATCGTCGAGCTGCAGCGTCGCGGTGGCAGGCGGTGGCGCGTCGACGGCGTCAAGTTCATGGTCGACGGAACCATCGACGGAGGTACCGCATGGCTCGATACTCCCGACTCTCACGGCGAATCAACCGCACCGCTGTGGCCGAACCCAGCGGAGTACCGACACGCGCTCCGCTACTTGGCCAAGCGGGGCGTCCCCACGGTGACTCATGCGATCGGCGACGCCGGAATCCGCTACGCCCTCGACAGTCTCGCTGACCTACCAGAACTCCCGTCGGGCGCACGGCATCGGATTGAACACATCGAGACGCTCCCCGACGACCTCGTCGACCGCTTCGCGCAGCAGGGGGTGGTGGCGAGCATGCAGCCGACCCACTGCACCCATTACACGCGCGCCGATCACTCCGACAACTGGTCGGAAAGACTCGGCACCGAACGCGCCGACCGCGCATTCCGCACACGCGACATCCGTGACGCGGGGGCGATCCTCGCGTTGGGCTCGGACTGGCCGATCGCCCCCTTCGACGCCCGGTCGATCATGGCCGACGCCCAACTCCGACGCCGTGCGGGACATGTCGACGATGCGCCGATCCTTCCCGGACAGGCACTCACCGCTCGCATGGCGCTCGAGGGCTACACCAGCCACGCCGCTCGCGCACAGGGCGCCCGCGACGCCGGAGCCATCGCGGTCGGCCACCGCGCCGATCTCACCGCGTTCGCCGTCGATCCGCTCCGGTGCCCGCCCGACGAGCTCGCCGACGCCCCGATCGTGCTGACCATGGTCGGAGGCGATGTGGTGCATCGCGCCGACCACGTGGACGCCTGAACCGCCAGAGCGTCGAGGCTGCGGCGAACATCAGGCATACGGCGAGTCACTAGGCTTACGGAATGCCTCGACCGCACACGCCGATCCTCGACCCGGACACCATTGCCCGAGCGGCACTCGATGCGCTCGACTCCGACGGCTCGTTCACCATGCCCGGCATTGCGAAGCGCCTCAATGTCGCGGTGTCGTCGCTGTATCACCACGTGGCGAGCCGCGAGCAACTCCTCGAGCTCATCCGCGGGGTGATCGCCGAGGAACTCTCGGTGGCGATCGTGTGGCCCGAGGACTGGCGCGAGGTGGTTCGGCAGTGGCTGATCGGATACCGCGCAGGCTTCGGCGCCCACCCCGAACTGGTACGCGCACTCACGGCGCAAACGGTCCGCGCACCCGAAGTGCTGCGCGGCTACGACCGATTGGCGCAGAAGCTCGTCGACGCCGGGTTCCCGATCGATCGGGTGTTGCACGTCATCACATTTCTCGACACCATCGCGCTCGGGTCGGCGCTCGACGTCGGCGCACCCGACGAGGTGTGGTCGGTCGACGGCGTCGCTGCTGACAGCGCCCTCGGGCGCGCATTGTCAGCGGCGCCAACGGGACGTGTGCGCGCTGATGAGGCGTTCGAGCTGACGGTCGACTTGGCCATCACCGGCCTCGAGAGCGAACTGGCCCGCGCATCCCGGACCTGAGCGACCCGCCTCAGTGCGCGGCGTCGTCCCACGAGCGACCGAAGCCGACCGAAACCTCCAGTGGCACAGACAGATCGATAGCGTTGCCCATCTCTTCACGAACCACCTTCTCGGCCTGTTCGCGTTCGCCCTCGGCGACCTCGACGACGAGTTCGTCGTGGACCTGGAGCAACATGCGGGAGGCAAGCTTCTCGGCGGCGAGGCGCTTGTGCACGTTGATCATGGCGACCTTGATGATGTCGGCGGCCGTGCCCTGGATCGGAGCGTTCAGCGCCATCCGCTCTGCCGCCTGGCGCCGTTGCCAATTGTCGCTGTTGAGGTCGGGCAGATAGCGGCGTCGACCGAAAAGCGTTGCGGTGTACTCGTTTCGGCGTGCCTCGACGACGACGTCATGGAGGTAGTCCCGCACTCCACCGAAGCGGTCGAAGTAGGCCTCCATCTGTTCCTTGGCTTCGTCGCGACTGATCCGCAGCTGCGCCGCGAGCCCGAACGCCGAGAGTCCGTACGCGAGGCCGTACGACATTGCCTTGACGCGGTGCCGCATCTCGGTGGTCACCGCGTCGATCGGCACTCCGAACGCTCGTGACCCGACGAAGTTGTGGAGATCTTCTCCGGTGTTGAACGCCTCGATGAGGCCTGCATCGCCGGAGAGGTGAGCCATGATGCGCATTTCGATCTGGCTGTAGTCAGCCGTCATGAGCGTCTCGTAGGGCTTGCCGGTCCCGCCGGGGCCGTTGTCGGAGCCGACAACGAATCCGTGACGGATCTCCCTGCCTGCCTCCGTACGGACCGGAATGTTCTGCAGGTTGGGTTCGGTCGACGACAGACGACCCGTCGCCGCGACGGTCTGGTTGAAGGTCGTGTGGATGCGGCCGTCGTCGGCCACAGACTTGAGCAGACCGTCGACGGTCACCTTGAGTCGCGTGGCATCGCGGTGTTCGAGAAGATACGCGAGGAACGGATGCTCGGTCTTCTCGTAGAGGGTCTGCAGCGCGTCGGCGTCGGTCGTGTATCCGGTCTTGGTCTTCTTGGTCTTGGGCATGTCCAACTTGTCGAACAGCACCGTCTGCAATTGCTTGGGAGAGCCGAGGTTGATCTGCTCGCCGATCACCTCGTAGGCGGCCTCCGCGGCCGTCCGGATGCGCTCGGAGAACGTTTCCTCGAGCTGCCCGAAGTGCTCGACGTCGACCGCGATGCCCGCGGCCTCGAGGTCGGCGAGCACGAACAGCAGGGGCAACTCCATCTCGGTGAGCAGCGGCTTGGAGTCGATGCGGTCCAGCTCGGTGTCGAGGGTGTCGGCGAGTTCGGCGACAGCTCGCGCTTCGAGCATCGCCTGCTCGGCGATCTTGCCCGCCCCGCCATCGTCGTCGAGGAGCGAGAGCTGACCGGAGTCGGCGCCATCGTCGGCTCGCAGTTCGCGTCGTAGGTAGCGCAGCGCGAGATCGTCGAGGTTGAAGGTTCGTTGGCCGGGCCGCACGAGGTACGCGGCGAGGGCGGTGTCGCTGGTGACGCCGGCGAGCGTCCACCCGCGCGACCGCAGCGCGTGGATGGCCCATTTCGTCTCGTGCAGCGCCTTCTCGACCGACGAATCGGCAAACCACTCGCCGAGCGCCTTCTCGTCGTCCGGTCCGAGCGCTGTGACGTCGACGTAGCCCGAGGAACCGTCGGCCGCGGCTATCGCGACACCGGTCACGTCAGCGCCGACGACCTGATGCGGCGCGGTGACCGTGAGGCCGCTGCGACCGGTACGAGCGTGCGCGTCGAGCCAGTCGCGAACCTCACCTTCGCCGAGGATCGACCCGTCGAGTTCAAACCCTGATTCCGCTTCCGGTTCGACGGAACTGAGCGTCGAGAACAGACGATCGCGCAGGACACGGAACTCAAGGTCGTCGAAGAGTTGGTGGATGCGGTCACGGTCCCAGCCGACCATCGCCAGCTCGTCGGGAGTCGCGGGCAACTGCATGTCGCGGACGAGCTCGGTGAGCTGGCGATTCGTCTGCACCGACGCCAAGTGCGCACGCAATGCGTCGCCGACCTTTCCCTTCACCTCGTCGACATGATCGATGAGTGAAGCGAGAGAACCGTACTCACGAATCCACTTCGACGCCGTCTTCTCCCCCACGCCCGGGATGCCGGGCAGGTTGTCGCTCGGGTCGCCGCGCAGCGCCGCGTAGTCGGGATACTGCGTGGGTGTGAGCCCGTACTTCTTCTCGACCTCTTCGGGTGTGAAGCGGGTCAGCTCCGACACGCCCTTGCGCGGGTACAACACCGTCACCGAGTCGTCGACAAGCTGCAGCGAGTCACGGTCGCCGGTGACGACGAGCACCTTGTAGCCCTGCGCTTCTGCCTGCGTGGCCAGTGTCGCGATGATGTCGTCGGCCTCGTAGCCCTCGATCGCCATGACGGGGATTCCGAGGGCGTCGAGAACCTCTTTGGTCAGATCGACCTGCCCGTTGAACTCGTCGGGCGACTTGGATCGTTGTGCCTTGTACTCGGGGAACATCTCCGAGCGGAAGGTCTTGCGCGAGACGTCGAACGCCGCTGCGACGTGTGTCGGTTCCTCGTCGCGGAGCAGGTTGATCAACATGGAGGTAAAGCCGTAGACCGCGTTGGTCGTCTGCCCGGCCGCAGTTTTGAAGTTCTCGGCGGGAAGTGCGAAGAAAGCCCGGTAGGCAAGAGAGTGCCCGTCGAGCAGCATCAACGTCGGCTGACGCTTATCCTTGCCACCCTTCTGACTCGATCGCGACGACGTCGACGGCGCGGCCTTGCCGGCAGCGGCTGTGCCGTCGGAACTCTTCACGGGTGCACTCTGCGCAGGACTCACACCGCTGAGTCTAGTGACGCCTCCCGACACGCCTCACCCCCGGCAAGTCCGCGGCCCCTTGCGAATCCTCAGCCAGGCGCGCGGCGGTACATCGGCCACACCGTAGGTCCGTTCTCAGGCAGCGTCACCTCTGCGGTCACTGTGAAACCGAATCGCTCGTACAGCGGGATGTTCGCCTCATTCGAGCTCTCCAGATACGCGGGGCCGACGACCGACTCCATCCCGGCGCGCAGCAGCGTGCTTCCGACGCCGCGCCCATGCACGGTGGCACCGACAAATGCCAGGTACCAGTGCGGTTCGCGCGGCCGATACCCGGCGAACATCTCCTCGAGCAGCTGGCCGCGACGGTAGCGCCCGCCCAGAGCCGAGAGGAAGCGCGGAACCGCCAACAGTTGGCGGCCGCTCGAGGGCCGAAACCCCGGCGGGTCCCACACCGCGGCGCCGACTGCGCGGTCGCCGTCGAAGCACACGTCGCGACGTCCGCGCGAGCCGTGACCCGCGGTCAACAACGCGCGATACAGGGCCGCGTACCTGGTGGTGTCGGGTTGCAACCACCGCATCACCGGATCGTCGGCGAACGCCTCTCCGAGTATCTCGCTGACGAGCTTGTTGTCCGATGAGCCCTCGATGGCGTAGGCGGTCACCGCGTCAGGCTACGCCGAGATACGCCTCACGCACCGCATCGTCGACGAGTAGCTCTTTGCCCGGCCCTTCTTTCAGAATCGTGCCGGTCTCCAGGATGTAGCCCCGGTCAGATCGGCTCAATGCCTGCTGAGCGTTCTGCTCGACGAGCAAGATCGTGGTTCCCTCAGCGTTGATCTGCGCGATGATCGAGAAGATCTGCTGAATCACCATGGGCGCCAAACCCATTGACGGTTCGTCGAGTAGCAGCAGATTGGGGCGCGCCATCAGTCCACGACCGATCGCGAGCATCTGCTGCTCGCCACCGGACATGGTGCCGCCGTATTGCTTACGTCGTTCCGCCAACCTCGGGAACAGGTCGAAGACCTGGTCGAGAGCCTGACTGTAGGCAGCCTTGGAGTCGAATTTCCTTCCATAGCAACCCATGTCGAGATTCTCGAGCACGGTCATTCCAGGGAAGATGTGCCTGCCCTCGGGAACCTGGATGATTCCCCGTGCCACTCGCTCGTGCGGGGCCAGTTTGGTGATCGACTCACCGTGAAACTTGATGTCTCCCTGACTCAGTTTGAGCAGACCGGATATCCCGCGCATCGTGGTGGATTTTCCTGCGCCGTTGGCTCCGAGGAGAGTGACCAGCTCGCCCTCGTCGACACGAAGCGAGATGCCGTGCAGCGCTTGGATTCGGCCGTAGTGAATGACGACGTCGGTCATCTCCAGCACCGGCGCCTTGGAGGTCGTCGAAGCCGAATCCTTGCTGAGGTCAGGCGATTTGGTCATCTGGAACTCCCAGGTATGCAGCGACGACGGCGGGATTCTCGCGAACCTCACGCGGTGATCCGTCGGCGATTTTGCGGCCGAATTCGAGGACGACGATGCGATCGGTCACTCCCATGACCAAGCGCATGTCGTGCTCGATGAGCAGCACGGTATAGCCGTCCTCACGGATCTTCTGAATCAACTCCATCAGCGCCGACTTCTCGCTCGGATTGAAGCCCGCCGCAGGCTCGTCGAGGCACAGCAGCTTGGGTTCGGTCGCCAATGCGCGAGCGATCTCGAGCCGACGTTGGTCTCCGTACGGGAGATTCGACGCCTTCTCGGCCGCGCGCGCACCGATTCCGACGAACTCGAGCAGCGCCATCCCGCGGTCGACGGCGTCGTGTTCCTCGCGGTACAGCCGGGGTGTGCGCATGATCGCGCTGAAGACAGACGATTTGTGTCGGGCGTCGGTGCCGACGGCGACGTTCTCCAGAGCGGTCATCTCACCCCAGAGCCGCACGTTCTGGAAGGTACGCGCGATCCCCTTCCGAGTGATCTTGTGCTGCGACATCTTCCCCAACGGCGCGCCGTCGAATGTCACCGTTCCACGAGTCGGGCGATAGACCCCGGTGATCGCGTTGAAGCACGTCGTCTTGCCTGCGCCGTTGGGTCCGATCAGGCCGAGGATCTCGCCGCGCTTGATGTCGAACGTGACGTCGTCAAGTGCTGCCAGTCCACCGAACTCGACTGTCAATCCGTTGACCTTCAACAGCGGCTCACCCTCCGCTGTTGCGATGTCTCGTTGCGGCGCAACGGCTTCGGCGACAGCTTCGGGATCGGCGAGTTGCGGGTCGACCGCGGCGGGATCGACGACGGCCGTCGACTCGGGGTCGGCGAGCACCTCCTCGATCTGTTCGGCGTTGTCAGGACCGGAATTCGCTTTGCTGACATCGACACGCGGCGTCGTGTCGTCGGTGTGATCGCCTTCGGGTTCGTCAGGTGTCCTGTGCGTCATGCGTGCGCCTCCTCACTTCCCGACGGTAGCGGGTTGGGGTTACGACGGACTGCGGCATAGACCTTGCGACCGAAAGTCAACAATCGAGCTCGCGCCGGGAAGAGACCTTGTGGCCGGAAGATCATCAGCACCACGAGGGCGATGCCGAAGAACAGGTATTTGAACTCGCTGAGCGACTGCCCGCCCACCTCGATGCCCTGCACCCGAGCGGGCAGGTAGACGATGATGAACGCACCGGCGATCACGCCGAGCTTGTTGCCCTGTCCGCCGAGCACGACGGCACACAGGAAGAGCATCGAGTTGATGACGGTGAAGGCTTTGGGATCGACGTACTGCACCTGTCCCGCGTAAACCGCGCCCGACAGCCCGCCGATACCCGCGCCGATCACGAACGCCCACAGCTTGTACTTGAACGTGGGCACGCCCATGATCTCGGCGGCGTCCTCGTCTTCGCGAATCGCGACCCACGAGCGTCCGACGCGGCTGCGTTCCAGATTGCCGACGATGATCAGCACGAGGATGACCGCGACGATTCCCAGCCAGTACCACCAGACACCGTAGTTCGTGGTCGGGCTGTTGTTGCCGACGGAGAACACGCCGTCGGGATGCTCGTCGGACCGCCCGAGCTCGGGGAACAGAACACCCTGCAGACCCGACGCACCGTTGGTGATGTCTGACAGGTTGTCTGCAAGCAAGCGGACGATCTCACCGAATCCCAAGGTGACAATCGCCAGGTAGTCACCTCGCACGCGCAAGGTCGGGGTACCGAGGACCAGTCCTGTGAGACCGGTGATGATGATCGCGAGGGGGACGCACGCGAGCCACGCCCATGGCCCCGAGAAGAATCCGTGATCCTCGCTGTCCCACAACGGACTTGCCGGACTCGTCAGCAACGCGACGACGTAGGCGCCCACCGCGTAGAAGCCGACGTATCCGAGGTCGAGGAGACCCGTCTGGCCGACCACGACGTTGAGTCCGATGGCGATCAATGCCGTCATGGCGAACGTCGCCATGACCACACCGAAGTTGGTCGCCGTCGTCGTGATCAGTGGCGGTTTGATGACCGGAAGAAGCGCGAGAAGGATGATGAGCGGTACGCCGAGCAGCCACTGCTGCACGCGAGGCAGGCTGTCCCACCAAGTACGTATCCGGTCGCCGAGGCCGCGCGGCGGAGGCGTGGTCAATTGTGTCGACGCCGCATTCTCTGACGCCACATTGTCTGATGTCGTCATACTCGCGCCTTCCCCAGCTTTTCACCGAGTATTCCGGTTGGACGGAACATCAACACCAGGATCAGGAGAACGAAGGCCACCACGTCCTTCCACTGATTTCCGAAGAGCACCGAACCGTAGTTCTCCATCACACCGAGCAACAAGCCTCCCAAGAGGGCGCCCCGCACGTTGCCGATTCCACCGAGCACCGCGGCGCAGAACGCCTTGATGCCGAGGATGAAGCCGCCGTTGTAGACGATGTTGGTCGGAACTCGCAGCGTGTAGAGCAGCGCCGCAGCGCCCGCCAACAGGCCACCGATGAGGAAGGTCACCAGGATGATGCGGTCACGGGAGACGCCCATCAGCAGCGCGGCATCGGGATCCTGTGCGACCGAACGGATTCCACGTCCCAGCCGGGTCTTGTTGATCAGGAAATCGACGCCGAGTGCCAGCACCAGGGCCGAGCCGATGATCACCATCGTCATGTTGAACACCGGTGCGCCGAAGATCGTGAACTGCTCGACCGGCTGAACCAGTCGGATCGTCGGCTGTGCCGTTGAGCCGCCCAGCGGCGGGTCGACCGGGAACTTCGGTAGCACGTAATGCACGAATTCCTGCAGTACGAACGACATTCCGATCGCGGTGATGAGGAACGCCAGCGGCTTCGCGCCGCGTCGACGCAGAGGCCGATAAGCAACGAACTCCAGTCCGACCGCCGCGCCGCCCGCCACGATCATGCCGCACATCCCCGCGAGGACGAGGTAGACGATCGTCATGACCGTCCCCTCGGAGTACGTGTTACCCGACGGCGTGAAGCCCAACAACAGCAGTCCGATGTAGGTACCGAACATGCCGAGCATGAAGACCTCGGAATGCGCAAAGTTGATCAGTCGGAGCACGCCGTAGACGAGTGTGTATCCAACTGCGACAAGCGCGTACACCGATCCGTAGGTCAGCCCCTCGATGGTCAGACCCCAGAACCCGTCGAACAGCGAGTGGTAGTCGAACCCGATCGTGGATGCCACTGCGGTCGACGTCTGTGCCACCAGAAGTGTGGCGGTCATACGATCCCCTCAATCGTCGAAAAGTCGCAGACACGAACCGCGCCCGGCCGCCGTGATCGACGGCCGGGCGCGGTGGTGTCGTACTTACTTGACCTCGTATACCCAGATCAGTGATGTGGTGAGTTCACCCTTCGGTGTCCACGAGTACTTACGGGCCAGTCCGGTGCCGTTGTACTTGCTGATGTACTCGAGCAGCTTGGGACGGGTGTTGTTGCCCTCCTCGATGCCCTTCATCATGATCGTCGCGATGTCGTATGCCTCAACGGAGTACACGCCGGGCGGCTGGTTGAACGCTGCCTTGTAGTCCGAAGCGAACTTGTCGGGAGCGGGGCCACACGGGCATGAGAGCAGTGCGCCCTTGGCAGCATCGCCGGCCTGCGCGGTGAACTGCGGATCGTTCGCGCCGTCACCCGAGACGAAGAGGATATTCGGATCAGCGGACTTGAGCTGCTGCGCGAGCGGCGCCGCCTCTGCGTAGTAGCCCGCGTAGAAGACCGCATCCGGCTGTGCCGCAGTGACTTTCGAGATGATCGCGGAGAAGTCGCGCTCCCCCTTCTTGACGTCGCCCGAGCAGCCGGCGTCAGCAGCAGAGCCGAGCGCACTGGTGACGGCCTTTTCCAGACCGGCACCATAATCGGTGTCGTCCTTGATGACGCAGACCTTCTTCTTGCCCTTGGTCCCGGTCAGGTACTTCGCGACGGCGGGGCCCTGAATATCGTCGTTGGCAAGGCCGCGGTAGAAGGTCTTCCAGCCGTTGTCGGTGAGCGTCGGGTTGGTGGCCGAAGCGGTCACCGAGACGAGTCCGGCCTGGTTGAAGATGCCGCCGGTTGCCTTGGTCTCACCGGAGAACGCCGGACCGATCAATCCGATGATCGAGTCGTCATTGGTGATGGTCGGCGCAACCTGTGTTGCCTTCTGTGGGTCACCTTCGGTGTCGAAACGCTTGAGGGTGATCTTGCAGTCGGGGTTGGCCTTGTTGTGCTGGTCCACGGCGAGCTGCGCACCGTCGACGATGTTGATACCAAGAGCCGCGTCGGCGCCGGTCAATGCTCCCGCCATCGCGATGGTCGCCGGGTCGCACTTCTGTCCGCTCGGCGAGGACGGATCGAGAGCTTCCGCATCCGATGCCTTCGGCTGTTCCTTGCCCGCCGTATCGATCTGGGCGAGAGCCGAAATGGTGAGCCCCGACCCCGCTGATGCCGACCCACTCGATGACGAATCCGAGTCGGTCGACTTACTGCTACATGCCGAAACGGCGAGCACAGCGGCCAGCGTCGCCCCTAGCGCTGCGGTCGTCACGCGACGATGCATCTTTACTACCTCTCGTCCAGCCACCCGACCCCCTGTGGCCGGGAGGTCTACTGAGGAGACCTTGAGAAAACATAGACCGAGATACGAGTTTGCGTGGGGCAATGAAAGAGAAATCCGCTAGTCACCGTCGACGCGTTTTCACAGATTTAACGCGGCCGACTCAGGGGTCAGTCTGTGGGTCCCAACGTTTCGACGACGACCTGCGCGACGGCCTTCATCGTGGTACGACGATCCATCGCTGCGCGCTGAATCCACTTGAACGCCTCCGGTTCTGACAACGACTGCTTCTCCATGAGCAATCCCTTGGCGCGCTCGACCAGCTTGCGAGTTTCGAGTCGGTCCTGCATTGTCGCAACTTCTTTTTCAAGCATCTTCAGTTCGTGATAGCGACTGACCGCAACCTCGATGGCGGGAACGAGATCGGCTTTGGAGAATGGCTTCACCAAGTACGCCATAGCACCGGCATCTCGGGCTCTCTCGATGAAGTCGCGCTGGCTGAACGCCGTCAACATCACCACTGGCGCCAACCGCTTTTGTGCGATCTCGGTGGCGGCGTCGATCCCGTCGCGGACCGGCATCTTGATGTCCATGATGACGAGATCGGGCGAAAGCTTCTCGGTGAGATCGACAGCCGCCTGCCCGTTGGGTGCCTCGCCCACCACGTCGTAGCCCTCCTCGCGGAGCATCTCGATGAGATCCATCCGGATCAGCGAGTCGTCCTCGGCGACGAGCACCTTGTGTGCAGTCTGCTTGTCCTCGGCCTGGGCCGGAACATTCTCCACCACAGTCACCAATCCCTCCTCCACATCGAGTTGACCAGAGCGGTCGTAACCGGCCGAATCCACTCGCTTGCGACCAGCATCAATGCTCCGAAGCGTACCGGCTCACGCCGCTTCCGGCCGATCATCTACAGTTGTCTGTTGCAGCCGCTCGCGGCGGCAGATGCCCTCGTAGCCCAATTGGCAGAGGCAACGGATTCAAAACCCGTCCAGTGTGAGTTCGAGTCTCACCGAGGGCACCACGAAACCCCTGTTCAGCAGGGGTTTATTCGTTTCTATCGCTGGTCTCATTGCTGCTCAGCAGCATCCGGCACCTTGGTCGCTGTCTGGTCCAGATCCTCCAGCACCTGATTGAGGCGCGACGCTGCCACGATCGCCTCGCCGCGCGGAGTATCCGGCTCCACGTTCAGCTTGGCGAGTAGTGAGATGACGGGGATACGGGCGGGGTCTACTGCCGACTCCGCTTCGCCACTGAGCGCTGCTCGAGTCATCTTGGCCCGCTCCCGGATTCGGTCCAGTGCCTCGCGGATATCGGTGGCGTCGGTACCTGTGAAGACCTGTGGTGGCTCGGACCCGGAGACAACGATGGCCGCGATCAACAGCGAGTGTGCGCAATGATGAATCGCCACGATCGGTTGTCGGACTGCCGCAGTGGATGACCGTGGCTCCAGAAGTGCGACAGCTCGTGTTGACGAACAGGCGGATTCGACGTCGACCTTGGCTTGCTCGAGGCGTCGAGCGGCCTCGGTGATCTGATGACGCTCGCCCGCAGTGGTGAGTCCGGTGGCAACGCAGGCGAGGGCGTCGTCCAGGGCGTCGAAGTACTTGGCGATGGAATCGATGAGCATGGGTCGCGAATTGGTCGAGAGAATCAAGTAGGCGCAGACCACCCCGATCAGCGATCCCGCCACGGTCTCCTCGACGCGCACGACGAGCAGCCGCATGTCGAAGACGCCGAGCAGATCGAACAACGCAGCGATCATCACGGTGATGAACGCCACCAGGTAGGTGTACTGAATCGGGCCGAAGTAGCTTGCGAGGAAGACGCAGAGCACGCCGAGGATCAGTTCGGGGATCACGTGATGGTTCGCGACCACCACCACGAGCGCCCCGATCACGACTCCCAGCAGGGTGCCGACGATCCGGTCCATCGCGCGGGTCAGCACGGCCGCTCGCGTGCTGGCCTTGATGAAGACGATGAACGCGGTCAGAACGGCCCAGTACCAGCGGGAAGCGGAAATGGCCTCGCCTACGACGGAAGCCAGGGCAGTCGCGAACATCACCTGAACAGCCAGCCGCGACGTGGGCTCCCAGTTGCGCCAGTGCTGCAGTTTCCAGGGCGGTGCCGAGATGCCTAGGGTTGCCGGCCCGAGACGTGGACGGTGGTGCTCGCGATGACCGTCGGTGGCGTCGTCAGGGGGCATCGCCTCGGAGTCGCGCGCCGACGCGGTCAGTTCATTGAGCGCATGCCACGTGCGTACACAGCGCGAGATCTCCAGCGTGGCCAGTCCGCCCTCCTCGCTGAGGTCCACGAGGGACTCGGTTCGTTTCGCCCGACGTGCCGCGGCGCGGCTCGCTTCGACGTCGACGTCCTTGGCCAGAACGGTGTGCAGATCGGTGATCGCGTTGACGAGCAATGTGTTTCGTGGCAGTGCGCCGTCGTTTGTCTGCGACGCGTCGCCGAACCTGTCGGCAACGAGCTGACTGCACACCTGCTCCACCGAGATCTGCGCATCCACGACAAGGTCGGCGAGAGTTTGTGATTCGCAATGTAGGTAGCGATGCGTGTCGAACCGTGACTGCCAGTCATCGATCGCGAGGGAGATTCCACCGAGCCGGGCGAGGTCGCGCTCGATATGCGGGCGGCCGGACAGGCTGGTGACGCGCTGCGCGGCGAGCAGGGCGGTGTCGGCCGCGATGCGAAACTCCCTGAGCAGCAACGTGATCTGACGCTGCGGCCGCTCACGAAGCAACGCCGCACGCAGAAGCACTCCGACGCCCATGGTGACGGCGATCACCAGCCACAGCACGGGCAGCTGGGTGTGGTCCAGGCGTAACAGCAGAGTGAGGAAGTACGGAAAGAAAGCTGCGAATCCCAGCGCTCCACCCCGCGGCCCGAATCGTCGAACCCACACCGACAGGCCTGCCACCGCGACGAACACCGCGACCGCCGCGAGGCGGTACGGCTCGAGCAGCGCGGCGAGCGTCGCAAAGAGCAAAGCGAGGATGAGTTGAAGACCGGCGGTGACGAGTCGCGCCTGGGGAGTGGCGTCCTTGGTGGAGTTCGTGCACACCAAAGCGGTGATGATGGGGATCACGAGCATCGACTGGTCCGCGTGTCCCGTGGCTACCAGAACCCATGTCGCCCCGGTAGACAGCGCAACCGCGGAGGTGACCAGAGTCGCGTCGTGCAGCCGTTGCCTTCCCGGATCGGCCGCGTCGGCCAGTCGCAGCAGATGCCGTGGGCTCCAGATCTGTACCGGTTGCGGTAGCCGGTGAAGGAACGTCGACACGCCACTCAGTGTCGCGCACGCGCCCGAAATAGGCCTCGATCCGCCCAATAACGGGCGCTAACTTGCGAGCCATCATCCCGGCGAACGAGATCAGCTTTGAGATGGCATGTGCGAACATACGACCTCGCATGGCGACTGCGTGTCCGCGGCAGCGAGGCATCTGCCTGCCATGGCCCGGTACCTAGCTGGGGAAACTCAAGTACGCGACGACGCCCCGCGGCAAAAGCGACTTTCCCGGCGTTCGTGCCGTAGCCTCGCAATGTGACCCACAACACGGCGATTCTGTAGATGTCCGATTCTTCCGCGGGTTCCCGCGGGATCAGTCGGCGTCAGTTGTTGGGGGCGTCTGGTCTCGCCACAGTGGTTCTCGCGTTGTCGCGCACACCGGCGGCACGCGCCGCACCATCCCCGCCCGACGGCTATTTGGACATGCCGCCCATCGCGAGACAGATACTCGGGGGGCTGCGCATGGCGTCGCGCGACGCGCTCCGTGGCGTATCGGTCATGGTGATGCCGGGTGACGACCGGTACTCGAAGCAGCAGGGTGTCACCGGGCGCGGCCCCGGTGCGATGTCTGACGGTGCGGCCGACGAATTCGTCGGCCTGGTGGACCGTTTCCTACCGCAGGGCGACCAGCTTCTCCGGCCACTGGCAGTGGCACTGTCGGTGACGCTCACCGACCTGGCCGTGACGCCGCTGCAGCTTCCCGACGACAAGGTGGCCTCGGCAGTCGACCGCGCGCTCGGCGTCAGCGACAACGACCGCACCTTCCCGCTGTCCCTGATCGCCGGGTTGGTCATGGATGTCGCAGCGCTACTCGTTGGCGCACCGCTTGCGGGTCCGTTTGCCTCACCCTTCGCCAACGCCAACTTTCAGACGAAAGCCCGTGCATTCGAGTTGGTCGAACAACCTGCTGCCGATCTACTCGCCGTCTTCGACAATGCGCTGCCGCAACCGCTGCGCGGGTCCGGCGCGGGCCTGTTGCGCTTCGTCGGGGGCATCCTGCTCGACGGTTCGGCGTTCACCGTGTGGAGCGAGCATCGGCTCTACGACTACACCGCACGGCGTCTGTCTCGGCGTCCTGTCAGTTGGAACATCACCGGATACCGGCCCAACGGGCTGGTAGACGGCCACGACGATTTCATCGGCTATTACAAGGGATTCGAGGAGTTCTGAGTGCGTGACGTCATTGTGATCGGCGCTGGTGGGGGTGGCCCGGTGGTCGCCGCCGAACTCGCCGGACAGGGCCTCGACGTGTTGCTGCTCGAAGGTGGTCCGCGCCACGCGAACCCCGCCAAACAGTGGTCGCATCTCGAGTTCGACGCCAACGACCCCACAGCCGGTTTCCTCCGCTTCGGACCGGGCGACCGGTCCACACCGTACTGGCACCGCGAATGGGCACAGAACAGCTTCGTCTGGGAATTGGGTGGGGTGGGCGGCACCACTCAACACTTCTTCGGCAACAGTCCGCGACCGTATCCCGGCGTGTTCGCCGGCTACCGCGGTGCCGACGCCGCCCTGTACGACACCGCGCATCGCTTCCCCTTCACCTACCGTGAACTCGTTCCGTATCTCGAGTGGGTGGAAGCGAGCCTGCCGGTCAAGCCTGCCCCGATGGGGACCAAAGAGGCGGTCTTCTTCCGCGGCTGCGAAGGCTTGGGGTTGCCGCTGCAACGATCACGGGACACGACCCGCGCAGCCTTTCGACCGCAGCCGAACTGTATTTTGCATCCAGGCGGAAATGCCGGCCGCACAACAGATTCCAACCTTCTCGCCTACCCGCAGGCGACGGGTTGCACCTTCTGCGGCCACTGTTTTCAGGGTTGCTACCAACCAGCGCGCGCACCACGGAACCTCTTCGCCCGCCGATCGACCGACAACAGTTACGTTCCGCTCGGCCTTGCCGCTGATGCGGTTCGTCGCGGCGGCAAGGCCATGGAACTGCGCGCGGAGTCGTTCGTCGAGCAGATTCACACAGAGGAGCGCCGCGGACGCGTCCGCGCCACCGGAGTGACGTGGCGAGACAACGTCACCGGGGCGCGACACCGCGAAGACGCCGAGGTCGTGGTGATGGCCGGTGGTGCTACCGAGAGCCCGCGGCTCTGGTTCAACAGTGGATTGCCGAACCCGAACGGCTGGGTCGGTCGCGGACACACCGACCACTGGTTCGACTGGGTGGTAGGTCTTTTCGATGAGGACACCGGCAACACGCGGGGTGCCAATTCTTGTGCACGGGTCGAGTTCCCCGGATATGGATGCTTGGAGAACTCCGGAGTCACCCCGGCGATCCAGGCGTTCACGATGACGTTGTCCAACAGCGGTATTCGCGGCCAGTACACCAACGGCCGCGGGATGCGGGGCGCATGGGACGGCCCCACCGGACGACTGGCCGGGGACGAACTCCGCGACTTCATGGCCCACGGGATCGACCGGATGCTGAACGTCTTGTGCATCACCGACGACCACGTCGAGCCCGAATGTCGAATAGTGCCTTCACTTTTCCCGGCCGACTCCCACGGCGCTGTCGCGAAAGTCGACATCGACATTCGCAAGCGGTCGGCCCCAACCCGACGCAACCGCGAGTACATCACGACGAAGGCGGCGCAACTCCTCCGGAAAGCCGGCGCGCGAAAGGTATATCGGCTGGACTGGGCTCCCCTGCTCCTCCACGTGCACTCATCGATGCGCATGGGCGAGTCGGCCCGCAATTCCGTGACGCGCCCCAGCGGTGAGGCACGATTCGTCGACCGAATATTCATCGCGGACAACTCGGTTCTCGCCAACTCACTCGGCGGACCCAACCCCACCCTGACCACCCAGGCGCTCGCCACCCGCACCGCGGAGAAGATCATGGCTACCTACTTCGGAGGCGACCCCTGGGTGGCCACCGGCGAACCGGTCGCGACCACCGATGATCGAATCACCAAGCGGATGATCGAACTCGGGCTCTGACCCCTGCAGCTCCGTCTCGATCGGAGCGGGCGTCGCGGCACCGTCGACCAATTCCGCGAAGGCAAGCCAAAGCAAACAGCGTGCACTATTGTCCACCTTGTCGTGATTGTCCGGAATCCGGAATTCATTCGAAGGAAGTAGCCAGCTGTGCGCTCATGGAAAGAACTGGCCGTCATCGGCGGCACCCTGCTCTTGTCCTCCGGACTGATCGTCGGATGCGGTTCCGACGATTCCGGGTCGGGCGACGCCTCCGCCTCGGCCTCCGACACCGCGCTGGTCCTCTATTCGGGCCGTTCCGAGGAGTTGGTCGGTCCTCTGATCGAACGCGTCGGTGGAACAGTCCCCGTCAAGGCGACCTACGACAGGAAGGCCGCGCAGATCCTCGAGGAGGGCGACCGCAGCCCGGCCGACCTCTTCTTCGCACAGGATGCCGGCGAGCTCGGCGCACTGGCCGAGGCCGGCTTGCTCGCCCCGCTCCCCGAGGACATCAAGAATGCGGTACTCGAGCCGTACCGTTCCGAAACAGGTGGATGGGTTCCGACCAGCGCGCGTTCCCGTGTGCTGATCTACAACCCCAACAACATCGGCGAATCGGAACTCCCTGAGGGTATCGACGGTCTGCTCGCGCAACGGTTTCGCGGTCAGGTCGGTTACGCGCCCACCAACGCATCCTTCAAATCCTTTGTGACCGCGCTGCGCCTGGTTCGGGGGGAAGACGGTGCGCGTGACTGGCTGACCAAGTTTCTCGCAAACGACCCGAAGAAATTCGACGGCAACGGAGCCATCGTCGAGGCGGTCAATTCCGGCAGCCTTGCTACCGGCCTGACCAACCACTACTACTGGGTCCAAGAGATCAACGAGAAGGGCGCGGCTGCAGTCCCTTCCAAGTTGCACTTCTTCAGCAACGGCGACCCCGGAGCACTCGTCAACGTCGCCGGCATCGGCGTGCTGAAGTCGTCGAAGAAGCAGGAACAAGCCTTCGAGTTCGCCCGACAGCTACTGACACCAGAGACTCAGGAGTTCTTCGCCACCGAGGTCGGCGAGTACCCGGTGATCGAGGGTGTCCAACTCAACGTCGCGGGAATCCCGCCCCTGTCCGAACTGCAGCCGCCAAAGATCAACCTCGACGACCTCTCCGACGTCCAAGGCACCGAGAAGCTGTTGACCGAGGTCGGCGCCATCTGATTCAGGTCACTAATTCACTGACTCGCCCGGACCGATCGTTGCGGTCCGGGCGAATCGTGTTGGCTGCGTTCAGCTGTGCTGTAGCGGCGCTGACGCTCTCGCCTGCGGTGTATCTGGTGGTCCGAGCGTCCGAAGCCGGTCGCGACACCATCGACTCCTATCTGCTGCGGCCTCGAACGGCTGAATTGCTTTGGAACACGGTGAGTCTGGCGACAGCGGTTACCGCGTTGTCCGTGATCGTCGGCGTGGGATTGGCCTGGTGCCTCACCAGCGGCGTGGCAAGATCCCGCCCGCTGATGGTCGCACTACTCACCGCTCCCCTGGCAATCCCATCGTATGTATCCGGATTCGTCTGGGTGCGAACACTTCCCGACTTCTACGGCTTCCCTGCCGCCGTCCTCGTCTTGACCCTCGCGTGCTATCCGCTGGTGATGCTTCCTACCGTGGCTGCTCTCTCCGGAATAGGCAGATCCGCCGAGGACGCCGCGCGCACCCTCGGGTGCGGCGCCGCACGCGCCTTCCTCCGCGTGACACTGCCCCGTATCCGCCTCCCCGTAGCCGCAGGCGCACTACTCGTCGCGCTCTACGCGATCAGCGACTTCGGCGGCCCGGCGATCGTGCGCTTCGAGCCCTTCACCGTCGGGATCTATAACGCCTACAACGGTAGTTTCAATCGCACGGTGGCGGCGGTCTATGGCTGCGTGCTGGCGATCATGGCGCTCGCACTCGCGGCCGGAGAACGATTCATCCGCCGCGACGCGGAACCGAGTGCCAACGCGGAACGTACGAGGGGAATCCGCGACCACGCCGGGGCGTGGGCATTCGCGATCGGCATGATCGGCGTCGGCCTCGCGTTCCCGATTGCCGGACTGATCGGTCAGATTCTTCGCTCGCAACGAGCCGACACCGCTCTCGACGACGTCCTGCCTGCCATCGGGGCAACCCTGTCGCTGGCCGTCCAAGCCACCTTGGTGATCACGCTGTTGGCGATTCCGGTCGCCTTCTACACGGCGCGTCCACGCACCCGTCTGTCCGGATTCGTAGACACCGCAACCAATCTCGGTTACGCCCTGCCAGGGGTGACGGTAGCGCTCTCGATGGTGTTCATCGGCTTGCGGGTTGTCCCCGACTGGTATCAGACAACCGCTCTGTTGCTCATCGCCTATGCGGTGCTGTTTCTGCCGGTCAGCATCGGCCCGTTGCGCAGTGCCATCGACGCCATGCCCGACGCGGTATCCGAGGTCTCCCGGACGCTGGGCGCGGGAAGTATGGCAACACTACTGCGCGTGGTGCTGCCGATGATCGCGCCCGGAATGCTCGCCGGTGCGGCACTCACGTGCGTGTCGGTCGCCAAGGAGCTTCCCGCAACGCTCATGCTCGCCCCCGTGGGGACCAGGACTCTGGCCGTGGACATGTGGAGTCTGAACAATGACCTCGCCTACGGCCGTGCTGCCGTTCTGGGTCTGATACTGATCGCGGTGACCTCGATACCCACAGTCGTCTTGTCAACCTTGTTCAGTCGCAGAGGACCTTCGACGTGAAGCACGCAGACGTGAACCACTCACCTGACGATCGGCCTAGTGTGCGCGTGGACTCGATCCGTGTCGCCTACGGTGACCACGTTGCGCTTGACGAGGTGAGTTTTGTTGTGCCGCACGGAAGCATCACTGCAGTCGTCGGGCCGTCGGGATGCGGTAAGAGCACATTGCTTCGCGCGATCTGCGGTTTGGAGCCGATCCGATCAGGCCGCATCGAGATCGACGGCCAGGAGGTGTCGAGCGCATCCCGACACGCGCCTCCTGAACGACGCCGGATGGGACTCGTTCCCCAGGAAGGGGCGCTCTTCGAGCATCTCAGCGTCGCGGGCAACATCGGTTTCGGACTTGGCCCGTGGTGGCGCCGCGTCCCCGGCAGGCGCGATCGGATCAACGAGTTGCTGAGCGTCACCGGCCTCACCGATCTCGCAGACCGAAGCCCCACCACGCTGTCGGGAGGTCAGCGCCAGCGCGTCGCTCTGGCCCGAGCCCTGGCACCCCGGCCGGTGGTCATCGGCCTCGACGAACCATTCTCGGCACTCGATGCCGACCTGCGAGCCAGACTCCAATCCCACGTTCGCCGCGCTCTTCTGTCGGAGAATGCGACCGGACTGCTCGTCACCCACGACCGCGAGGAAGCCCTCGCCATGGCCGACCACATCGTCGTACTCATCGACGGCCGCGTTCGACAGGACGCGGCCCCGCAGACGGTCTACGTCGAACCCGCCGATCTCGACGTGGCGCGTCTCTTCGGCGACCTCGCCGACCTAGCCGCCACTGCAAGCGGCTCGGTCGCCGCAACGCGGGTCGGGCCGATGGAGCTACGGCGCGAACACCATGGCGACGGTCGAGTCCTCATCCGACCGGATGACCTCCATGTCGTCGACGACGACGACGCGCCTGCCGCTGTAGTTGATGACGTACGGTTCCGCGGACGCGACATCGTGATCTCGGCAACGACACCCCACGGCGACCCGATTCTGGTCAGCGGTTCTGCGACGATCGAGTTTCCGATGCGAGGCCAGAGAATCCGGTATCGGCAACAGGCACCCTTACACTTTCTGCCCTCGCGGTGAATGTCTGTGCGACAGCAGGTTTCACTATGGGGCAAGAGATCGACACGGTTCGTGGATCAGGCGGTCTGCTTGGCCGACAATCTTGCTGCCCACTGCCCGGGAGCATGACCGAACTTCCGGCGGAAGGCGCGCGTGAAGGTTGAGACGTCCGAGAAGCCGCTGTGGCGTGCTGCCGCCTGCACTGACGAGCCGTGCGTGATCATCTCGGCGGCGAGAGCAAGGCGACGATCGCGTATCTCAGCGGCAGGTGTGTGCCCACCCTCGGACAGAATCTGCTGCAGCGAACGCAGAGACACATGACATTCTCGCGCCAACGTCGACGCATCGAAGTCCGGGTCAGTGAACCGCTCCTGGATTTGCTCGAGGATCCGAGCGCGGACCTGGGTACGCGATGATGCGCCGAGCCGCTCCGACGCGGCGCGGATCTGGCGTTGGTAGGCGGTCTCGGGCTCCCGCGATCGGGCTGCCAATTGTTCGGTGGCGTCAGCGAAGGACAACAGAGTGTGGCCGGTATCGGTCAGGGGACGAGTCGACCACGACACCGGTAGCGCCCGATCATCACGGGTGATGAACCATTCGGGGTCGGCGACGGCCCGATCGGAACTCGGCTGATCGAGAATCGGGCAGGAATCCGCCGGGTAGCGCGAACCATCCGGGTGCCAGGAATGCAGTGTGTCGTGACTCGGCGCACCGATGACATCGGCACTCGAGGCATAGCCGAGGAGTCCGAGGGCAGCCTGATTGGCCAGGACGACCCGTCCGCCACTGTCGATAACCCAAAGTGGCGTGGGGGTGACCTCGATGACCGCCGACAACAGACCGGGATCGGCACTCGTCAGATCTCGTGTTGCGCTCATGTCCCGACTCCCTGAGTGGATGGTGGTTGTCGCGAAACTACGAAGCGGTCATTTCCATTTCGTTGGACGCCGGTAACCCGGATGTAAATCGCACGGTTTGCGCGAATCGCCCGAATCGCTGCGTGGATCGTCATTGTCGGTATGCGACCACCGAGGCAGCCTGAGTTCACAACCAATCGATCCACCAACTGCAGGAGAAGACATGGCGCACAACGCAATTTCCGCCCCGGCGATCGAAGTCGACGACGCTCGTCGGTCGGCCGGACTGTCATGGCAGAAGCTCGCGGACCACATCGATCGACCGCTGGTGTGGACGGTAGCCGCACTGCTCGGGAGCCACCCTGTCCCCCGCGAACAGGCCGAGGCAGTCCGCGATCTGCTGTCTCTGAGTGAGGAGACGACGACGGCGCTGCAACGTCAGCCCTACCGGGTTGCCGACTCCGATCTCGCGTCCGACCCGACGATCTACCGCTTCCTCGAACTCATCAACGTCTATGGCCCAGCATTCAAAGCGCTGATCCACGAGGAGTTCGGTGACGGAATCATGAGCGCGATCAACTGCAACATCTCGTTCGACCGACGTTCGGACCCGGGCGGCGACCGCGTCGTCGTGACGATCGACGGCAAGTTCCTGCCCTACCAGTGGTGACGGCCCGACGAGAAGGAGACCGCAGACATGTCTTATGTGAAACCAGCAGAACTCGCCACCCGGATGGTCGACGCCGGTGAGTCAAAGGTGTACCTTTCCACGCGTGACACCCTGATCCGGGCCTATATGGCGGGAGCAATTCTCGCGCTCGCTGCGGCCTTCGCGGTCACTGTGAGCACGCAAACCGGCCAACCGCTGCTAGGGGCCCTGCTCTTCCCTGTCGGATTCTGCATGCTTTATCTACTCGGATTCGACCTATTGACGGCGGTGTTCACTCTCGTTCCGCTCGCCTGGTTGGACAAGCGACCCGGGGTGACGTTCGGCAGGATGATGCGAAACTGGGGACTCGTCTTCATCGGCAACTTTGCCGGGGCACTCACGACCGCACTATTCGTGGCCATCTACCTGACCTACGCCTTCTCTGCCGACGCGGGAGCTATCGGTGAGGCTCTGCAGAAAATCGGCGAGAATCGGACAGTTGGTTACTCTGCCTATGGCGCCGCGGGCATGCTGGCGCTGTTCATCCGGGGCGTGATGTGCAACTGGATGGTATCCACCGCCGCAGTCGGTGCCATGCTCTCGGATAGCCTGCCCGGCAAGGTGATTGCCATGTGGATGCCGATCTTGGTCTTCTTCTACCTCGGTTTCGAGCACTCCGTGGTCAACATGTTCCTGTTCCCCATCGGGCTGATGCTTGGCGGAGACTTCACCGTCGTCGACTATCTGCTGTGGAACGAAATCCCAACAGTCCTCGGCAACCTCGTCGGAGGACTGGCCCTCGTAGGCATCGTCATCTACGTCACCCACGGACGGACCCGACCATCGCGATCCCGGGCGACCAAGAAGAGCAGCACCACGACGGAGGACATTGCCGTCGTTGAGCGCACCGACACAAAGCAGGCCGCGCAGTAACCGGACCGTCTGTAACACGGCGCGGGGCGTCGTCGTCTCACACGTAGACGACGACGCCCCGCCACTGCCTTGACCTGCGTCGATCCCGGATCTGAGCCTCTCCGGCAAACACGACATGTCGCCCAAGCCGCGCGTCTGATAGTCTCGCCGTGTCCATTCCGATATCAAAGCGTTACCAACTTAGAGCGGACGTATAGCAGTGCCTCACCACCGATTGACCGACCGTGACTCGATCCCGAACGCGACGCGTGCGGTCTTTGACTCGCCACCTCGCGCCAGCCGTGGTCAGCACCGCGCAGCTTCCAACAACGCGCACACCCTCAAGCTGAAGACCGCGACCGTCGCCGCGATCACCGGAGTGATCGGCCTCGGTTCCGTTGGCGCAGCGCAGGCCGCCGCAAAGCCGGCTCCGAAGCCCGCAGCACCGACCGTGGCGTTGCCGGAGAACATCAAGCTGCCAGAGAACATCAAGCTTCCGGAAAACATCAAGCTGCCCGAGAACATCAAGCTGCCACCGCAGCTAGAGGAACTCACCCGCAACGCGTTGCCCCCGAATGCGTCGGTACCGGGCAAGAAGCGTGCCGTTGCACCTACCACCGGCACCGTGACCTCCGGGTACGGCGCCCGCTGGGGATCGCATCACAACGGCGTCGACATTGCCAACCGCGTCGGCACTCCGATCCACGCCGTCACCGACGGCACCGTCCTCGAATCGGGCCCGGCGTCGGGCTTCGGGATGTGGGTTCGTGTTCGCCAGGACGACGGCACAACCGGTGTCTACGGACACGTCAACGAGAGCTTCGTCAGGGCGGGCCAGAAGGTTCACGTCGGCCAGACGATCGCCACCGTCGGCAATCGTGGACAGTCCACTGGCCCCCACCTGCATTACGAGGTCTGGGACAAGAACCAGCAGAAGATCAACCCGCAGGCGTGGTTGGCATCGCGCGGGGTCAACCCCTGACCTCCAACCCCTGACCTCTCGGGGCAGTATTCTCGACGATGTGCGCTGATCGGCGCACATCGTCGCAGGCCCCTGGAGATCGCCATGGGATTCATCTTCTTCACACTGCTCGTCGTTGCCGGCGTCATCGGCCTCATCTACAAGCTCAAGCACGACAAGCCGCAGGATCACGACGGCATGATCAGCTACGACAGCACGGGCTCGAACCCTTCGGATTCGAGCAACGACTGATCGCTCTCCGGTCACACACTGCACCTGCGATGAGACTCGAGCCGCCGTCACTTTCCCACCGCGGCCGGCTCATCCTTGCCCAATTCTGCGCCGGGAACCGTCGGAAGTCGTTGAGCGACAACTAGTCCGAGCAACGCCAAGAATACGGCCAGCAGGATCGCCATCTTGATCGCCTCCAACTGGGCGTTGACGTAGTCGTCGACAAGTGTCGACACCTCACCGGCGGGGATATCGTGCTCCTGAGCAACCGCCTCGAGCTGGTCTCGTCCGAGGATTTCGACGCCGTTCGCCGTCGCGTCATTGATCTGACTCTTCGTCTGCGCCGAGATCGTCGAGTCTGCCTGAGCTGCCGTATTGAAGCCCGAACTGAGCGCGGCAACAAGTAGCGCACCGAGCAGCGCAACGCCCACGGATGTCCCGATGTTCTGGGCCGTGCCCTGCAAGCCGCCCGCTTCACCACGGTCACGATTGCCCACCGACGACATGATCACGTTGCCGAGTTGTGCTGCTATGAAACCGAATCCGGCGCCGAAGATGGCCATGCCGATGGCGAACACAACACTGTTGAGCTCGGGATCGATGGTGGTCACCAGAAGTACGCAACCGACGATCACAAGCACCAGACCGATTCTGACCATCCGCCGGGGCGACTGCGTCGCAGCCAGTTTCGGGCTGGCGAACGCCGCGATCAGCATGGCCACCGACATGGGCGCGAGCTTCACTCCTGTCTCGAAAGCGTTCATCTGCAGTGCGTACTGCAGGTAGATCGGGATGATGAAGAACATCCCGCCGATAATGGTCTGCTGCGCGAGCAGCATGATCAATCCGTTGCGCAGCTGCAGTTTTCGAAGCAACGCGGGGTGAAGCAGCGGTGTGCCGCCACGGTCGATGACACGACGCTCCCAGGAGACAAGACCGATGAGCACAAAGACGCCGAGCGCAATCATGAACGGCACCACCGAGAAACCGAACGGTGTCACTCTCACGTCGCCGATCGTCAGTGCGCCTCGCGGCCTGATGAAGCCCCAGGTGCCTGCCTGCAGCAGCGCGATCACGATGAGCCCGAGTCCCGCTACCGACAACGCGGTTCCGACCCAGTCCATCCCCCCGGGCTCAGCCTTCTCGTCGTCGGCGATGGCACGCACCGCAAGCACGACGAGGATGCACACGACGGTCTCCGCGGCGAACACCACCCGCCAGGTGAGTGCTTCAGTCACCCATCCGCCGATCAACGGACCGGCCGCCGCGCCGGCTGCGGCAATACCGCCGAGGGCGCTGTAGGCGGTTGCGCGGTCGCGACCCGAATAGTTCGACGCCGTCAACGAAATGATCGCAGGCATCACCATGACGGCTCCGGCGCCCTCAACGAAGGACCATCCGAACAAGAGCATGCCGATGTTCTGGCTGAATGCCGTGATGAGCGAACCGATTCCGTACACGATGAGCCCGATGGCGAAAACCTTCCGCCTGCCGAACATATCGCCGAGGCGACCGCCGAAGAGCATGAACGATCCCATGACCAGTGTGTAGAGGGTGATCGCGAGTTGGACCTGGGTCAACGTCGTGCCGAGGTCGGCAACGACCTGCGACACCGACACGTTCATGACCGTGGTGTCGAGCACCATGATGAACTGTGCAGCGCTGAGGATGAGGAGGACCCTCCACCGTCGCATGGCAGCACGATACGCGGAACGCCCTGGCCGCACGCGGTTTCTGCCCGACAGCGGAGGCAATCTCTACTGATTGGTCGACAGCCACGATCTCAGACCGCGCCGAGTGCGGACACCGACTTCCTCGCTGAGAATGGCCACCTCGCACACCGTTACATTGGGCCTGTACAACCTCAGCAAGGCTAACCATTTGGGCCATTTGGGAGACGCCCACCAATGGCGGTAAAACAGTCGCGAGCAACGTCACGTCCGAGTTGAGCCCACACGAGGGAGCCACGATGAACCGTCGCCGACTGACTGTGAACTGCTCGATGCTGTTCACCGACCTACCGTTGCTGCGCAGACCCCAGGCGGCGCGCGATGCGGGTTTCGACGCCGTCGAATTCTGGTGGCCGTTCGACGACGCTGTCCCTGCCGATCGAGCCGTCGACGAGTTCGTGACGGCGATCGACGACGCCGGGGTACGCCTCACCCACCTCAACCTCGCAGCGGGTGATCTCGCGGCGGGCGAGCGCGGACTGCTGTCGCATCCGCAGCGGGCGCGCGAGTTCGTCGACAGCATCGACGTCGCGGTCGGAATGGGTGCACGACTGCGTACTGTGGGTTTCAACGCGCTCTACGGCAACCGAGTATCCGGACTCGATGCCGCCGAACAAGACTCACTGGCAGTCGACAACCTTGCCGTCGCGGCTCGTGCCGCTGCGACGATCGGCGCGCAGATCCTCCTCGAACCACTCAGTGCGATCCCGGACTATCCGCTCCGCCTCGCCGATGATGCGCTCGCAGTGGCCGACGCCGTTCGACGCGAGCACCGGATTGACAACGTCGCGCTCCTCGCTGATCTCTACCACCTGTCGACGAACGGCGACGACCTCGACCACGTGCTCTCGCACCACACCGGGCGGATCGGTCATGTGCAGATCGCCGACGCCCCTGGCCGTGGCGAACCAGGCACGGGCACAATGGACTTCGCGCGATACCTGGGTGCGCTCGACGAAGCCGGATACCAGGGATGGATCAGTCTCGAGTATCGCCCGACGCTGCCCGACCCGTTCTCGTGGATCGCGGAGTTCGCAGACGGCGCACACTGAGACACGGCACTCGGATCACCGCACCACGGAGGAGCACCTCATCATGACAACCCTCGCGTTCATCGGACTCGGCGTGATGGGCAGTCCGATGTCCGTCAACGCGGTTCGCGCAGGACACCGCGTCGTCGGCTACAACCGCACACCGTCCAAAGCCGCGGCACTCGTCGAGGCCGGTGGAACCGCAGTGCACTCCGTCCCCAAGGCGGTCGCCGATGCCGACATCGTCGCCACGGTGCTCCCCGACTCCCCCGATGTCGAGCAGACGATGAATGGACCAGATGGAGTGTTCGCGCACGCCAAGCCGGGCACCGTCATCGTCGACTTCTCGACCGTCAGACCCGACGTCGCGGTCCGGTTGGCCGACCAGGCGGCTGAGCGCGGCCATTTGTTTCTCGACGCTCCGGTGTCGGGCGGCGAGGAGGGCGCAGTCAATGCGACCCTGTCGATCATGGTCGGCGGCTCAGACCAGGCGGTCGAGGCAGCGGCGCCCCTCCTGCATGCTGTCGGTTCGACCGTCGTACACGTGGGACCAAGCGGCAGTGGACAATTGGTCAAAGCGGCCAATCAATTGATCGTGGCCGCCAATATCGCCGCACTCGCCGAGGCACTCGTCTACCTCGAGGCCAGCGGGGTGCAGACCACCGCAGCGGTCGAAGTCCTCGGCGGAGGACTCGCGGGATCGACAGTGCTCGACCACAAGGCACGTCGGATGATCGATCGAGACTTCGCACCGGGAGCGCGAATCGACCTGCACCACAAGGACCTCGGGATCGTCACCGCCTCGGCACGCGAGGCAGGATTGGCTCTCCCGATCGGCTCCCTCGTCGCGACACTCATGGCGTCGGCGCGGGCCAACGGCGACGGCGGCCTCGATCACGCGGCACTGTTTCGGACGGTCGAGCGGCTGTCCGGCAGGCTCGACTCGATGTGATGTCCCAGCCCGGCCTACTGCAGGGTTCCGCGTGCGAGTCCGAGCTCGTTCTCCATCGCGCGCCGAACCAGACGCCCTCTGTCGGGAGCACCCGCGTAGTGCACCAGCGCGTGCGAGTTGACGCCGTCGATCATCCCGAGGAACTGCCACGCGACGTCGGCCGCGTCGTCGGTGACGAACTCGCCCGCGTCGACACCCTCGCTGATGAGCTCGGACACCAGTGACTGCCAACGGCCCATGACGTCCCGAACTGCGGCAGCGAGAGGGTGATTCACCCTGCCAAGACTGAAGGCGTCGGCCCATACGATCGTGACATCGTCGCGGCCCGGCTCCGTCAGCGTCGCGATCAAGGTCCGCAGCTTCGACGTTGAGTTCGGTTCGGTGGCAATGAGTTCGGTGATGTCGTCGACCTCCGCGCTGGTGATCGCCGAGAACGTGGACGCGACGAGCTCGTCCATACTCGGCTCGTAGTGTGCGACGAGCGCGGGCGCCACACCTGCCCGTGCGCCGACAGACCTCAGGGTCAGCCCTGGAAGCCCATCGGCACGAGCGACCTGACATGCGGCGGTGCGGATCTCATCCGCCCGTTCCTCGGGCGACTTGCGGGGTGCGCGCGTCCGGCTCTTCGAGACCATCACCCAGCGATCATCGTGCCTGGCCACCACCTAGTCAACCGCTATTGATCACAGAATCAATAATTCGTTCGTTCCACTTGACGGCCCGACCCGCACCCCTTACCGTTCTAGTTATTGATTGCTCGATCAATAACGAAAGGCTCCGAATATGTCCTGGACAATGCCCGCCGAGACCGCCCCCCACGAGCGTGTGTGGATGGCGTTTCCACGGACCAACACCACCCTCGCCGAAAGCGCGGCCGACGCCGAGACCGCGTACGCCGCGTGGAGCGAGGTTGCCAATACGGTCGCGCAGTTCGAGCAGGTCGTCATGGTCGTCGACCCGACAGAGACGACACGTGCGCGTGCCATGCTCTCGGAGGAGATCGAGATCGTCGAAGCGCCGCTCGACGACGCGTGGATGCGCGACATCGGGCCGACCTTCGTCATCGACGACGCAGGCCAACTCGGCGCTGTCACATGGACGTTCAACGGTTGGGGCGCACAGGAGTGGGCCGAGTGGACCAACGATCGTCAGATCGGGCGCGTGGTCGCAGGCCGGGCAGGTGTCCCAGTTGTCAGCTCGATGCTCGTCCAGGAGGGCGGCGCCATCCACGTCGACGGCGAGGGCACCGTTCTCGTCACCGAGACGGTCCAACTCGACCCCTATCGAAACCCCTACGCCACGCGCGAGACGATCGAAGCCGAGCTCGAACGCACGATCGGCGCAAGGAAGGTCATCTGGCTCCCCCGCGGCCTGACCCGCGACTACGAGCGGTTCGGCACGCGCGGTCATGTCGACATGGTCGCGACCATTCCCTCCCCCGGGACGCTGCTGCTGCACCACCAGCCGAATCCCGACCATCCCGACCACGCAGTCACCAAAGGCTTGCGCGAGTTCTTCGAAGGCACCACCGACGCAGCCGGACGATCGTGGAACATCGTCGATCTGCCCGCTCCCAACACGATTCGGGACTCCGAGGGCTTCGTCGACTACAGCTACATCAACCACCTCGTCGTCAATGGTGGTGTCGTCGCCTGTGGTTACGGTGAACCGGAGGCCGACGCGCGCGCGGCCGAGATCCTGGCGTCGGTCTACCCCGGCCGGCGCGTGGTGACCATCGACGCACGCGAGATCCTGGCACGCGGCGGTGGAATCCACTGCATCACACAGCAACAACCAGCCGTCGGCGCCACGTCATGACGTCCCCGACACAAACCCCACCACTGGTGGAGGCATCGATAGCCGAACTGAGTGCCGCGCTGGAATCAGGCGCGGTCACCAGCGTCGAACTCGTCTGTGGGTACCTGAACCGCATTGGCCGATACGATAGACACAGGTTGACGCTCAACGCGATTCCCGTTCTCAACCCGACGATGTTCGACGAAGCGCGCGCATCGGACGAACGTCGTGCCCGTGGCGAGGCGTACGGTCCGTTCGACGGCATCCCGTACACCGCGAAGGACAGCTACCGGGTGCAGGGCCTCACCGTGGCGTCGGGTTCGCCTGCGTTCGCGCATCTCGTCGCGGGCTCAGACGCGTTCGCCGTCGAACGTCTGCGGGCTGCCGGCGCAATCTGCCTCGGCCTCACCAACATGCCTCCGATGGCCAATGGCGGTATGCAGCGGGGCGTGTACGGACGGGCCGAGAGTCCTTACAACAGCGACTATCTCGCGGCCGCGTACCTGTCCGGCTCGTCGAACGGTTCTGGCGTGTCGACAGCTGCGAGCCTTGCGGCGTTCGGCCTCGGCGAAGAGACATGGTCGAGTGGCCGCTCCCCCGCGTCGAACAACGCGCTCGTCGCGTACACGCCGTCGCGCGGCGTGATCTCGGTGCGTGGCAACTGGCCGTTGACGCCGACAATGGATGTCGTTGTGCCACAAACTCGTACGGTCGACGACATGCTCGCCCTGCTCGATGTGCTCGTCACGGATGACAACGACACACGAGGAGACTTCTGGCGCACGCAGCCATGGGTGGAATTGCCCGCGGCATCGTCGGTGCGGCCAGAGTCGTACCTGGACCTCCGCGATGACAATGCCCTGCGGGGCAAGCGTTTCGGCATACCCCGCATCATCCTGGGCGACGACCCCGACGCGGGCTGGCCGATCACACCACGACCCTCGGTCATCGAGCTGTGGAACCGCGCACGAGCAGACCTGGAGGCAGCGGGCGCCGAGATAATCGACGTCGACTTCCCCGCCCTGACCAACTACGAACTCGACCGACCCGACGCCCGCGACGGCTATGCCCGCGGAATCCTCCCGGAAGGATTCTTCGACGCGGAGATGTGGGACCTCACCGTCTGGTCGTGGAACGATTTCTTGGAGGCCAACGGCGACCCCGCACTGAACCGCCTCGCCGACGTCGACGGGCCGTTGATCTTCCCACTGCCCGACGGCGCGATTCCCGATGAACTGCACGGGTATTACGCGCGGTACAACCTGGACATCAGCGAGTACCCCGAGCGCGCCGCACGCGGAATCCCAACGCTCGATGAGATTCCCGATCTGGCCGAGGGCATCCGCGGGCTCGAGGAGATGCGCCGCGTCGACCTCGAGGAGTGGCTCGACGAACTCGGCCTCGACGCACTGGTGTTTCCCTCTGCGCTCGACGTCGGACCCGCGGACGCCGACACCAATCCGGAATCACACGAACGTGCCATGGCAAACGGGGTGTGGGTGTCGACCGGCAACACCATGATCCGTCACTACGGCATTCCGACTGTCAACGTCACGATGGGCACGATGAGTGACATCGGAATGCCCGTGAACCTGACATTCGCCGGACGCGCCTACGACGACAACGCCCTACTCGCCTACGGCTGGGCCTACGAGCACGCGTCTCGACGCCGCACCGCCCCTACCTCGACGCCGGAGCTCCCTTCACTGATGCGCCCCCTGATGCGCCCGGGCGCCGAGGCCGGCGGCGACGTCCCAGCGCTAGAACTGACAGCATCCGCTCGACGCGATGCGCAGTTTGCGGTCATCGAGATCTCGGGGTCATCCGACGCCGACCTGCTACAGGTGTTCGTCGACGGAGATGCTGTTCCGATCGACCGCGAGGGATCGAGCTTCACAGCATCGGTCGAGATTCCCGCAGCCGAGCTCAAGCGACAACACTCCGCGTGGCGCATCCCGTACGGCGCACTCGTGACAGCAATCGCGACGTCATCGAACGGCGCAGCCAACGCCGAATATGTGATCGTGGACGGCATCTGACCACGCTCCCTCTACTGGGACCTGCCCCGAGCGACCACGTCTGCCCCGCCACCGATGCGTGGTGGCGGGGTGTAGACGGGTTGCGGCACAACCAGATTCGACGGTTCGCCCGGGATGGCGCGGTGGTCAGGCGGCGTCGGCCAGCGGTGGGCCGAGGCTGTCTGGCGGGTCGACGCCGTGGGGTGCGATGAGGCCGCCTGGTGGAGCTGGGCCCGTTGGCGCGTCCGGGTCTGTGGGTGGCTCGGGGTCGGGTGGATCAGCGAGGTTCCATCGGATGTCGACCCGCGAGCTGAGACGAACGGTGTCGCCGGAGGGCATTGCGCCCACCAACGCGAGCTCGACCCGCCCGCGGGGCGGGTCCGGCATCGATGTCGGCGACACCATCCAGGCGCCGACTGCGTCCGCGACGATCTCGGCGTCCGCTGTACCGGAGGCTCGCGCGACGATCCCGGTATCGGCTGTGTCCGAGGCGATCCCGGTCCCGGTACCGGCCGCGCGTGCAGCCGCTGCTGCTTCGTTGTTGGTGTGTTCGGCGGCAAGGTAGTCGCGGAAATCAGCTTTAACGTCCGCGATGCGGTTGATGCGTTCCGGATTCTCCGGCATACCGGGCTTGGCGTTGAGCCGCCACGCAACCCGCCCGGTGTCGGGGCCGTCGGTGATCATGCGGGTGGTGAACTGGCCAGGTTTCGGGCCGACTCTCCGGTTGTGCACATCGCATGCCGGGACGAGTTGGTCGATATCGGTCAAGCCGCCGTCGGCCCAGTCTTTCGCGGCGTGATGCATCTGCACCCTGCTCGCGGGCTGATTACAGCCCGGGGCCGAACACATCTTCCCGCCGGGTGAGGCGAACGAGGCCAACCGTTGCCCCAGCGACGCGATCCGCTTCGACCGACCGAAATACAGGGGCACGCTGGTGTGCTCACCGAACACCGCCAAATACTGGCTCGCCCCGGCCGAGGCGGCCATCTCGATCACATCACCGATCGGGAGCAGTGTTCCGGACGTGGTTTGCGCGATCCCCGCCTGCGCTTCCAACTCGTGCAGGCTGGTGGTGACGATGACCTGGATCGGTAACCCCCGGTGGGTGTTGCCCAACATCCCTGATTCAAGTACTTGCTGCAGGAGTGCGGAGAAGGCGTCGTGGTTGCGTTGCGCTGGTGAGCGTTCATCACGCAGCGCGGCCGCCGCGACCTGTTCAGCATTCGCGGTCGTGATCGGCCCGACCGGCGACTCCGGGTCGTCCGGATTGTTCATGCCCGGTTTGGCCCACGCGTCCAACACCGTGTCCAGCCGTGCGCGGGCGATCGGATCGAGGTCGGCGGTCAATCGCGACATCAACTGCGCGTTCTGCCGGTTCACCCACAGGCGACGTCGACGTTTGCGATCTTTCGAGGTGGTCAGCGTGCCATCCGGATCCAGGTGCGCCAACAATCGTGACCCGAGGTTGGTGATTTCGGCGGGCGTGAATTGGACCGCATACCCGGCCATCTGTGCTTCGGCGGCAGCTTTGGTCTCGGCCGACACTTCACCGGGGATCTCCTCCAGCACCTCCAACACCGCACGGACATGTGCGCCCGCGACACGACCCTCGACGACATAGCCGGCCAGGGTGGGACACGACGGCGGTAGTCGGTTACCGCAGATCGTGGTGAACGAGCCGGTCGCCGCGATCACCCGATGCCGGGCCGCGGGGTCACCGATGTGCAGGCCGTGGCCCATGAAGTTCCGGATGTCGCGGAAACCCAGGGCGCGGGGTAGGTCGCGGTCGGAGGCTTCCACAATCAAACGATCCGTCACCGCACCCGCAGTGCGCAGTGCTAGGCGTTCCGCTTCGACGGTGGCTTCGACCAGCGCCGCATCCGACACCAACGACACATCGACGGCAGCCAACTCGTCCAGCACCGCGGCAAGGCGTGACAGCTTCTCCGCCACGACAGCATCCGCCGAACCCACCGCAGCAGTAGCCAAAGCCGAAGGCGCACCACCGGCCCCAACGTCATTGCTGTTGCTGTTCACGTGCCGCCACCCCCGCCCCACGTCATGTCGAATATGTGTTCTACATTACCCGACAATACCGACAGCGTCGAGGAAAACTCGAAAGAGCTTTCGATCGCAGATTCAGGCGCTCAACAGATCGCGGGTGATCTGAAGCTGGCCCAGGTGCTGGGCCAAGTCGTGTACGACATGCAGCACCACCCACTGAGGCGTGACGGTGTTGAGGTCGACCTTCGCGCGTGTTCCGCGTGCATCGCGGCCCGCAATTCCGTCGCGCACCATGCGCGTCGACCACACATCCATATCGGCGCGGACCTGCGCGATGCGTATGACGAGATCGTCGCGCGTTCCCGTCGCGTCGAACTCCCGCGACCGATCACGGGGCAGATCCATTCCGCACCCGAATGTTCCCAGCCACCAGCGGGCCATCTCGATGCAGTGGTGGACGATCGCATATGGCGCGTTGGAACCTGCGACCGGCAAGCTTCTGTTGAGGTCTGCATCGGCCACGCCGTCGAGCGCAGTCAGAACGCCGTCCCAGCATCGATCAGCGGTGTCACGAGCGGCCTCAAACCAGAGATCCATCGCTATAGCGTGTCACGTTCGGATCGTCGTGATCTTGCAGGAACCGCCATCTCGGCGCAGTAACGAAGTTCGGGCCTCGTCGACGAATCCTCGTCAAGAGCGTCACATATCGACATAGTGGAGTGTGGAGTCGCCAACCGAGCGACTCCCAACGAGGAAAGGGTTTACCCATGGCACTCGACGACGACGACATCACCACCTCCAGCCCAGGGGGTGAAGGTCCTGCCGATGGCGGCTCAAATCCCGGCGGACACGACGGCGGCGCAGACGGCACCGCCTCACCCGGCGAAGGACCAGCCGACGGCGGCTCCAACCCCGGCGGACACGACGGCGGCGCAGACGGCACCGCCTCACCCGGCGAAGGACCAGCCGACGGCGGCTCCAACCCCGATGGACACGACGGCGGCGCAGACGGCACCGCCTGAGTGACGACAATGCTGAGCCGCTGCATCGCCATCGACCCCGACGCGTTCGCGCGTGATCACTGGGGTCGGCGTCCTCTGCTCAGCAGATCGGACGCGCTCCCCCGCGACTTCGACGATCTTCTCTCGCCGCGCCGCGTCGACGAGTTGATCGCCGAGCGCGGGGTGCGTGCACCGTTCATCCGGATGGCCAAGGAAGGCGGTCTGGTAGGCAAAGAGAACTACCTCGGGCCGGCCGGTTTCGGTGCGGAGATGCCCGATCAGGTCGATTCGGCAAAAGTGCTGGCGCAGTTCGCCTCTGGTGCCACGATCGTTCTGCAGGGGTTGCACCGACTGTGGCCGCCCATCATCGACTTTGTGCGTGGGATGGTCGACGACCTCGGACACCCGGTACAGGCCAACGCCTACATCACCCCACCCGCAAATCGCGGTTTCGATCCCCACTACGACGTACACGACGTCTTCGTACTCCAGATCTCCGGCCGCAAGCACTGGCGGGTTCACGCCCCGGTACACACCGATCCCCTCGCCGACCAACCCTGGACCGACCACCGTGATGCAATCAAGGCGCGCAGTCACGAAGAGCCGGTGATCGACACCGTCCTCGAACCCGGCGACGCCCTGTACCTTCCGCGCGGATGGCTCCACTCGGCAGAAGCTCTCGGCCACACGTCGATTCATCTCACGGTCGGGGTATCGGCTGTCACTGCCTTCGATCTGGTCCGGGCGGTCGTCGACCAACTCGGCACAGTCGAATCGCTACGCGCCGCGCTGCCGATGGGTACCGACTTCACCGACCCCGACGAGTCAGCGGCGCTGGCAGCCAAGACAATTGCTGCCGTCATCGACGTATTGCAGGCCAACACAACAGATCTGGCCGAAAGCACCGCCGCGCGGTTGTCGACGATCCACGCCGAGCGAACCCGACCCGTGGCAGTTCGACCGCTCGCCACACTCGACGCAGTCAACTCACTCACCGAACACACGACGGTGAGGCGACGCCACGGCCTCGTCGTCGAAGTCCGTCGTGCGTTGCAACGTACCGAGATTCGCCTTCCCGATCGGACCATCAGCTTCCCCGACTACTGCACAGAGGCACTCGAGGCCGCAGTATCCGGAGCCACCGTCACCGCGGGTGAACTACCGGGACTCGACGCCGCCGACAGCCTCGTGCTGATTCGCAGACTGCTTCGTGAGGGCGTCGTCGTTCTCGAGAGTGGATCGGTTCCAACCGGATGACCCGTCGTCCTCCGTGTAGCGTGCAATCCGCGGAGCGCGGTGATCCGATCTACGGCACAGCCTCGGCGGGAACATTGTGGGTCCTGCTCGAACTCGGTGGTGCGTGGGGACATTCGGCGTTCTTGCAATCGCCGTCCATCATCGACCCCGACCTCGGTCTGAGCATCGTGCGTCGGGTCGAGAAGCAGCGCATGCGGATTGTCGCGATTCGACGACCGGGACGCCGACCGCAAACACCACGGTGGCGTTGGTTCATCGTGGACTCCACGCCGGGAGCGGAAAGCGTGCACGCTGGCGAAGTCGACGGTCCTGCAGGCTATCTCGACCTCGCGCTCGACGGGTCCGACGGCGCTCCATCGACCGAACCTCTCGTCGCAGTGTGCGCGCACGGTAAGCATGACCAGTGCTGTGCAGTTCGGGGTCGGGCCGCGACAGCATCGATCGCGTCGGCGTATCCGGAGTGGACGTGGGAGTGTTCACACCTCGGTGGTGACCGTTTCGCCGCGACAGGGCTGATCCTTCCGCACGGTCTCTGTTACGGAAGACTCGACACCGCCGTCGACCCAGCGTCCATCGTTGAGCTCTACACCCAAGGGCGCCTTGTGGATTCGCTACTGCGTGGACGTACGTCACTCCCCCACGCCGTGCAGGCCGCACAGCACTTCGCCCGCGTCGAGACCGGAGATGACCGCATCGACTCGTTCGCGCCGATCGACGTCACACACGTCGATGGGCGGATCCACGTCCGTCTGACGGGCCACGTCGGCCCCGTCGACGTGGTGCTCGGTGAGGAGTTCTCCGAGCCGCTGTTCTCGATGTGTGAAGCGAATGTCGCTGGACGCGTACGGCAGTTCACGCTGGACTCCATCGCCTTCGGACAGGTCGCCGCGACCTGACCGTGACCCTGTATCGATCGGTGGTCGGCGACGTATCGAGCACGCGTCACCCACGTCGACGAGCGCCGTCGGCGTCGGTGAGCGCGCATGCTCGACTCATGGGAATCAACAAGAACGACACCGTCGAATGGAATACGTCCCAGGGACCGACGCATGGGCACGCGAAGGAAAAGCGCACATCGCCATTCACCTTCGACGGTCAGAAGTTCAATGCTAGCGACGACGACCCGTACTGGATTGTCGAATCGTCGAAGACAGGATCGCAGGCGGCGCACAAGGAGTCGTCGCTCACCAAGAAGTGAGTGATCCGTACCCACATTCTCGACAGGTCACATATTTTCGAAGGCCCGACCGAGTTCGGCACCGACGTCGATGATGCGAGCAGCTTTGACCTCGGGCTTGTCGATCTCTTCCGCCACGTGCTGGGCGACGAAGCGCTTGATTTCGGTGTCGACCTGACCGACGGCACGGATGAATTCGCCACGCAGGTTGTGCGACGCGACGCCGACTATCACGTCTTTCGGCCGTGGCGGAGTGACGTCGATCCGCAACTCCAACGGCTCGGCGGCACGAACGGTCAGCGGTAGCGTGATCAGCCCGTCGACGTCGTACTTGATGCGGTCGACTCGCAGATCCACGACGAGACCGATGGTCAGCATGATCTCAACGGTGAACGTGATCAGTTCCCCGACGTTGCGCGCGATGCGCGGCTCGCCGATCTCGACGTGCGCGGTCACGCGAGCGAGCCCACCGGGGCCGGACGGGATGGGACCGACGTCGAACGATCCACCCGTGATAGAGGAGAACGCTGACCCCACCCGCTCCTCGGTCACGGCGACCTCGAAGAACCGGCGGCCGAACTCTTCATACGTCAGCTGCGTCATCCCCTTCATCGTGCCATTTCATCGATCGTCATAGAACACGTTCGCCTCGATCCGGCGCGGCGAGTCGTACCCTCGGGACATGTCTTTTCAGGGCTTCCCCGAGGCCGCCCTCGATTTCTACGACGACCTCGAGGTCGACAACAGCAAGGCTTTCTGGGAACAACACAAGCAGACATATCAGAGCGCTGTGGCCGCACCGATGCGTGAGCTGACCGACGCACTTGCCGATGAGTTCGGTGAAGCGAAGCTGTTCCGCCCGTACCGCGACGTCCGGTTCTCGAAAGACAAGTCGCCCTACAAGACCCATCAGGGCGCCTACGTTGCAGTGGCACCGGCGACCGGCTACTACGTCCAGATCAGTGCACCGGGTGTCATGGTGGGTGCCGGCTTCTACGACGCTTCGCCCGAGCGATTGTCCGCGATGCGCACAGCCATCGACGACGATCGACGTGGCCGCGAACTCGAACAGATCGTGCGTCGACTCGAGGACGCAGGATTCGACATCGGCGGAGAACGTCTGAAGACGGCTCCTCGCGGATGGGATGCCGGCCACCCACGAATCGAGCTACTGCGGCACAAGACGTTGACGGTCTCGCGCGATTACGGATTCGACGCCGTGATCCATGGTCCCGACCTGGTCGAGCGCGTGCGCGCTGACTGGCGCACCGCCCGACCACTCGTGGACTGGCTCATCCAACACGCTCTCGCGTGACGCCTCGCTTGACGTCCAGAAACGCCTGCGGGACATGCTGCGCTAGTCGACTGCGCCGTCGACGTAGACCCACGAGCCGTCGAGTCTGGTGAACGTCGACAGCTCGTGCATCTGCCCTCGACGCCCCTCGGCGCGATAGAACGCCGTGAACTCGACCGTGCCCGTGGTGTCGAACGGGCCGCCGCCGCTCACCGATTCGACGTCGAGACGCAGCCACCGCATGCTGTCATCGAGACCGAGGTCGGCCGGTCGGGTATCGGGATGCCAACTGCGCAGCAGGTGATTTCGGTCGCCGACGGCGAACGCGGTGAAGCGCGACCGCATCAACGCTTCGGCGGTTGGGGCACGGCGCTCTCCACGCAGGATCGACCCACAGCATTCGGCCAACGTCAGGCCGGTCCCGCACGGGCAGCGCGCGTCGTCGTCGAGTGTCGTGCTCATGGCGGCCCAGCATATGCCGCCGCGACCGATGGTCCCAGCCGACTGCCAGCGTCCGCCCATCACGGTGGCAGCGTCGGCGACTGTGATGGTGGCATGACAACGATTACTCATACCCCAGCAGTCACCCGTACCCGTCGCGCCGACACGGTTGTACTGATCATGGACGGTAGCGTTCGAGCTCACTGCGTCGCACGACAGATCCTGGATCGCGGGAAGAACCTCGCCATCGCGGGAACCCGTGGTCACGACCTCGTTCCCTATGTCGACGCTGCCGTGCGAGACCGTGTGGTGACGGTCATCGCCGATCCCTCCGATCCGACGCAGATCGACGCGGTCATCGAACGCGCGAGTGACACCCTCGGACCCGTGATCATGGTCGTCGATCCCGGCGGGTTGCTCTCCGACGTTCACGCCGCCGACCGTCACGCCGCCTGACACGCCGCACTGCCGGCGTCTGCGGCGAGGGCGGTCTGCGGTGGAGAGGTCTGCGGTAGAGCTGCGTCAAGATCTGACGAGTCGGCGTCAAATTCGCGTCAGAGGCGCTCGCATAACGACTTTCCGGCTATACAACGTCCCTCGTGGCATTACCCGGAACACGTACGCGAGTGTTGGCGCGCGACGAGGCATCGTCGTCGAACTCGACCTCCGCTGACCCGTCGAGAACTTCACGAAGCCGCGACAAACGTCGCCTGACCGCGACGACGGGTCTGGCAGCGCTCTCGCTCGATGCGATGGCGTCGGTCGCCTATGGGCCGGAGGCGATCGTCCTGGTGCTCGCCGCGGCGGGCGGCAACGCGTTGGGACTGACCCTTCCCGTCAGTGCCGCGATCGTCGTACTCCTCGCGGTGTTGGTGCTCTCCTACCGGCAGCTGATCGCTGCATTCCCCGACGGCGGCGGTGCTTACGCCGTCGCCAAAGCCCATCTCGGCCGCCGCGCATCACTTGTCGCCGCGGCTTCGCTCGTCATCGACTACGTCCTCAATGTCGCTGTGTCCGTGACCGCCGGAACCGCCGCACTCACCTCCGCCTTTCCCGCAGCGGGGCGGTATACCGTCTGGATCGCGCTCTCGGTGCTGGCCTTGATCACAGCCGTCAACCTGCGCGGAATCGTCAGCAGCGCCAGAGCTTTCGTCACTCCAACCGTTGTGTTCGTGGTGAGCATCGCGTCGGTGATCGTCGTCGGCCTCGTCAACGGCGGAAGCCACAGTGTCCCGCAGGTCGACTCACAAACGGTCGGGACCATCGGAATCTTGCTGGTACTCAAAGCATTCTCCAGCGGCTGCGCCGCGTTGACGGGCGTCGAGGCCATTGCCAATGCGACGCCACAGTTCAGGGAGAATCGAATCCGCCGCGCGCAGCGTGCTGAGGTGGCGCTCGGCGTGCTCCTCGGCGCGATGATGCTCGGCATCGCCGCACTCGTGGAGCGTCTGCACATCCAACCGCAGGCAGGCGTCACGGTGCTGTCGCAACTCACGGAAGGCGTATTCGGGCGTGGTGCAATGTATTACGTGGTGCAGGTAGCCACGATCGTGCTGCTCGCCCTTGCTGCCAATACGTCGTTCGGCGGGTTGCCGCAACTGATGAAAGTTGTTGCGAGCGACGATCATTTGCCGCATCGACTCACTCGCCGAACACGCAACGGTGTGTACCGCAACGGAGTTCTCATTCTTGCGGGCGCATCCGCTCTGCTGATTGTCGTCTCGGGCGGAGACGTCAATGCCCTCGTCCCGTTGTTCGCCATCTGCGTGTTCATCGGCTTCACCCTCGCGCAGGTCGGCCTGGTGCGTCACTGGTCGGTCACGCGGTCACACGGTTGGCGACGCCGCGCCGCGCTCAACGGCTTCGGCGCGGTACTCACCGCTGTGGCGGCGGTGGTCCTCACCGTGATGAAGGCCGGCGAGGGGTCCCTGTGGGTCGTCCTCGTGTTGGCGATACTCGTCGCGGCGATGGAGTTGCTGGCCCGAAGTTACCGACGCACAAGGGAACTCGACATTCGGACGGCCGCCGATACGTCGCACCCAGGAGAACACCCGCGACACTCCTTCGCCGGACAGGGCCTCGCCGTCGTACCCGTCTCGTCACCGTTGTGTTGTGCCACCAACGACGCCCTGCATGCGGCCCGCGCGTTCGGCCGCGAGGTCGTCGCACTGCATGTCGTCATCGACGGTGACTCAGTACGAGAAGGCGACACGGCACGAGAAGGCGACACGGCACAAGAAGGCGATACCGGCGCGGCCATCGCTCGCGAGCATGACGATTTCGCGTCGGAGTGGCGGCGGTACCACCCGCTCGACCGCCTGGTCGAAGTCCGCGCACCCGACGAGGACTCCGTCGTCGATGTCCTCGCCGACCATATCGCCACCCTGGCAAGCAACGACGACGTGCTCGTGATCATCCCCGACTCCGCGTCGGACACACGCGCAAAGCTACTGTCCTCGGGACGGGCCGACGACCTCGAGCGAGCACTCAAGCGCACAACACACGCTTTGGTCACGAGGACGCGGACCAACGTCGACGCCCGCCGCTCGACGTCCATCGCGAATGTGCGCAGGTAGCAGCGGGGGCAAGGCACTGGGTAAGCCTCGGGGCACCTATTCTCCGGTGGACTAACCTGATCGAATGCCTTCGTTGTCGACGACCCGCCGGATCACCGCGGGGATACTCATAGCGCTGGCCGGAATCTGCTACTCGTCGTGGGTCCTCGAGTTCTTCTGGTCGAGCCCGCTCGATCCGCTGAACAGCTTCCTCAGCGAACTCGACGCTGCCCACCGACCCCACCGAGCGGTGTACGAGGTCGGCGACATCCTCACCTCGATCTTCGCGGTGTGCTCGGCGCTGATTCTCTTTCTTCCGCGCCCGATCGTGAGTGGGGTGTACGCACGGATCGCTGTGATCTCGTTCGGCGTGTTCGGTGCAGCGACGTTGGCCGATGCGCTCGCACCCATCGACTGCATCCCCGGCGTCGACAAGGATTGCCCGTACGAACCGAGTGGGCTTCTCCCCCAGTTGCATCACATACATGCGTTGACCAGCACGGTCGCCGTGTTCGCCATCTTCATCACGATGATCGCGGGTGTGGTGGCCGCCTATCGACAACGCCCGCCGCTATGGCCGCTGCTCCGGACAGCCGGGCTCGGGGTACTCGTCATCGTCGCGGTGACCACCGCGTGGATGCTGATCGCCGACAACCTGCACGGCGACTACTACCTCGGGCTGGCGCAGCGCATCCAGGTCGGAGGCATGTCGGTGTGGTTGATCCTGTGGGGCATAGCGGTGTGCACGCAGCGCACACGCGCTCCGGCTCGCGCTGCGACCAGCACACCTGGTCAGGTCAGTTCGACCTCGTAAACGACGAAGTCGTTCGACGCGATGGTGTCGTACAGAGAACGGGCCGTCGTGTTGTCGCGTGCGGTCTGCCAGTAGACCTTCGGTAGTCCTTGGTTGCGAGTCCACTCGAGTACGTGATCGATCAGTGCCCGCCCTGCGCCACTCCGGCGAACATCCGGAGCGACGAAGAGGTCTTCGAGATAGGTGTAGGAAGCATCGCTCCACGTCGACGCATGCGTCAGCCAGTGCACGATGCCGATCGCTCGTCCGGTCTCGTCGCGCGCGATCGCACCGAACATCGGGTAGTCGGGGTCGAGGATCCGTGCGAAGGTCAGATCATTCTGTTCGTCGCTCAGTTCGTGCTCGTAGAACGTCAGGTACCCCGCCCACAGCGGAGCCCAGTCCTGCCGATCGGCCTCCGTCAATGGCGCGATTGTGGTGGTCATCAGTCGTCTCTCTCGTGAGTGTTCATCGGTGTCGCAAGTCAGCGATCAGGAAGGCAGCGGCCCGGGCTCTCGCATCGGCGGCGCGCCATTCTCATGTGGCACGTCAGCCGTCATGCAGTCGGGCGGAACACCACTCCACGCTTCAGCGCCGAACCCGAAACCGGTTGTGCAAAGGTATCTCCCACGTGCACCACGTAGCCGCTCTGGCTGGCGTCGACGTCATCGACGGAGAACCTCAGCACACACTGCCGACCCTCGTCCGTACTGTGGCGTTCGAGCGGCGTCGTCGCAAGTTTCGTGCCCGTTTCGCTGTAGATGGTCACGACCGACTTGTCGGAAATGGTGCCGCCGTTGGCTTCGGTCTCCCACGACCCGCAGCTCACCGGAACCCCTCCGATCGCAGTGAAATGCGGCGTGTAGTTGATCCCGAGCACGACGGCGAGCCCGGCGAGGGCCGCGAACACAACCATCGCGATCGACGTGCCGACAATGACCGGCACGCGAGTCTTGTGCTGCCACTCGCGTCGCGGCAACGCGGCACCCGAGTCCAGCCAGAACTCGGTGGTCCCTTGCTGCGAGTCACTCGGATACTGCGGCTGCTGGAAGGTCTGCGGGTAGCCCTGGTTCTGCGAGTACTGCTGCTCTTTGGGGTACTCCTGCGACTGTGTGTGTTGCGGCGAATGGGGGTGTTGCTGGCCCGACCACGATCCCGGATGCACTACGTGTCACTCCTTCGGAGGAAAGTATTTGATCAGGGCTTCTTGCACGACGGAGGTCGCAAGGGTTCCGTCTCGCTTCCAGAAGCGGCCCGAGCCCATCCCGCGCGAGCCGGTGGCGACCGGCGATCGCGTGGCGTAGAGCATCCACTCGTCGAAGCGGAAGTCACGGTGAAACCACATCGAGTGATTGACGGTCGCCGCGAACAGTCGGTCGATGCCCCAGGACAGGCCGTGCGTCGTGATGATCGAGTCGAGCACCGTGGTGTCGGACGCGTAGCACATCGCTGCGACGTGGAGCAGCGGATCGTCGGGCATGACGCCGTCGGCCTTCATCCATACTCTGTTGTCGCGCAACGTCTCTCCGGCTTCGCGCATCTTCCATGAGGGATCATTGGCGAAGCGGATGTCGATGGGATGCAACGCGTTGACGAAGGTGGCGATGCGGTCCTCGAAGCCCTTGAAGTGCTCGCCGAGCGGGGGCAATTCTTCCGGGTAGGGAACCTGAGGGATCTCGACCGCGTGCTCGAGACCCGCGGCGTTGTCCTGGAATGCGACGAGCATGGTGAAGATGACCTCGTCGTCTTGGATCGCGGTCACCTGCCGATTGGCGAATGACTTGCCGTCGCGGTAGCGGTCGATGTGGTACTCGAGGGGCTTCTTGACGTCGCCGCCGCGGATGAAGTGTGCGTGCAACGCGTGGACGGGAGGGTTCCCGCGCGTCAGGGTGCGTCCCGCCGCGACGACGCCCTGCCCGAGCATCTGGCCGCCGAAGGTGCGCGCGGTCTTCTGCTCGGGGTGCTGCCCGATGAACAGGTCGTCCTCGCGTCGTTCGACGTCGAGCAGGTCGAGGAGTTTGCCGAGATCCTCGGACACGTCGGTTGTCATGCAGATCACCCTATGCGGTCAGCCGCAGAGGAGGTGCGGCTGGTGGCTGCGTCGGCTCGTGGCGACGGGCGCAGCCACGAGCCGCGCAGAAACCTCAGTGGTCCTGCTCGCCGATGCGGTGCACGTGAATCATGTTGGTCGAGCCGACGGTGCCGGGGGGCGCGCCGGCGACGATCACGACAACGTCGCCATCGCGAAGCCTGCCGATGCGCAGGAGTTGCAAGTCGACCTGATCGATCATGTTGTCGGTGGTGTCGACGCGGTCGACGATGAACGTCTCGGTGCCCCAGCTCAGGGCGAGCTGGCTGCGCACGGCCTGGGTGGGCGTGAATGCCAGCAGCGGGAGTCGTGAGTGCAGGCGCGCGAGGCGTCGAACCGTGTCACCGGACTGGGTGAACGCGACGAGGGCTTTGACTTCGAGTCGTTCTCCGATGTCGCGTGCGGCGTAGGAGATGATGCCGCGCTTGGTGCGCGGGACGTGCGACAGCGGCGGGACGTCGCGCGAGCTTCCCTCGACGGCCTTGCAGATCCGGTTCATGGTGCGCACCGCTTCGATGGGCCATTTGCCGACCGATGTCTCGCCGGAGAGCATCACCGCATCGGCGCCGTCGAGCACGGCGTTGGCGACGTCGGATGCCTCCGCGCGGGTTGGGCGCGAGTTCTCGATCATGGAGTCGAGCATCTGGGTTGCCACAATCACCGGCTTGGCGTTCTCGCGAGCCATCTGGATGGCACGCTTCTGCACGAGCGGCACTTCCTCCAGCGGCAGTTCGACGCCGAGGTCGCCGCGGGCGACCATGATGGCGTCGAACGCGAGCACGATGGCCTCGAGGTTGTCGATGGCCTCGGGCTTCTCCAGCTTGGCGATGACGGGCACGCGGCGTCCGACACGGTCCATGACCTCGTGGACGAGTTCGATGTCGGCAGGGCTGCGCACGAAGGACAGAGCCACGAGGTCGACGCCGAGGCCGAGGGCGAACTCGAGGTCGGCGATGTCTTTCTCGCTCATCGCGGGCACCGAGACGTTCATGCCCGGCAGTGAGAGGCCCTTGTTGTTGGAGACCGGGCCACCCTCGGTGACGGTGCAGACCACGTCGTTGCCTTCGACGTCGGTGACCACGAGGCCCACCTTGCCGTCGTCGACGAGCAGCCGGTCGCCGGGGACGGCGTCGTCGGCGAGTCGCTTGTAGGTGGTCGACACGCGGTCGTGCGTTCCGACGATGTCGTCGGTGGTGATGCGCACGGTGTCGCCGGTGTTCCACATGACTTCGCCGTTGAGCGCGCCGTCGTCTTCGAATTTGCCCAGTCGGATCTTGGGACCCTGGAGATCGGCGAGGATGCCGACGGCCTTCTCGGCGTTGTCGCCGGCCTTTCGCACTCTTTCGTAGACCACTTTGTGGTCGTCGTGCGTGCCGTGGCTGAAATTGAGTCGCGCGACGTCCATTCCGGCGTCGACGAGTTCCTTCAGCCTCTCTTCGCTATTGGTAGCTGGACCCAGGGTGCAGACGATCTTGGTTCGGCGTTCCACTGTGCTCACCTTAGTCCGCTCGTTTCGGCATAGCCATCGTTACACCTGAGTTGTCACCGGACGTCAACGCAGCGTTGCTCGTCGCGGGTCAGCGTACGGACAGCGGGAGTTGGGCTGGTTTTACCGGTGACGGCAAATCCGAGGCACCCATGAGGAATTCGTCGACGGCGCGTGCAGTCGAACGTCCCTCGGCGATCGCCCACACCACCAACGACGCTCCGCGGTGGGCGTCGCCGCACACGAACACGCCGGGCGCGTCGGTCTGCCAGTCGCTTCCGCACGAGATGTTGCCGCGGCGGTTGGGCTCGATCCCCAGATCGGTGAGAAGTGCCGTGTCGCGTACGCCTTCGAATCCGATGGCGAAAAGTGCCAACTCGCAAGGGATCTCGAACTCGTCGCTGACCGGGGTGATCACCCGTCGACCGTCGGGCTCACGTACGACCTTCACTTCGGCGAGCACCATCGCCGTCACGTTGCCGTCGGCGTCGCCGACGAATCGTTGCACCGCAACCTGGTACTTGCGTTCGCCGCCCTCCGCGTGCGCACTCGACGTCCGCATGACAAGCGGCCAGGTCGGCCACGGCGAACGGTTGTCGTCACGGTCGCTGGGTAGTTCGGCGTTGTAGTCGAGCTGGACCACCGACGCCGCGCCCTGGCGATGCGCGGTTCCGAGGCAGTCGGCTCCGGTGTCGCCGCCGCCGATGATGACGACGTGTTTCCCCGCGGCGCTGATCGGCGACGGCCCGTCGCCCTCGCACTCCTTGTTGGCGGGCACGAGGTGTTCCATCGCGAGGTGCACGCCGTTGAGCTCACGTCCCGGGACCGGATTGTCACGCGCCTTCATCGCGCCGATCGCGAGCACGACGGCGTCGTGCCTGCTGCGCAGTTCGTCGACCGTGAGATCGATTCCGACATCGCAGTTGACGACGAATTGTGTTCCCTCAGCGCGCATCTGAGCGATTCGCCGCTCGATGTCGGACTTCTGAAGCTTGTACTCGGGAATGCCGTAGCGCAGGAGTCCGCCGACGCGGTCGTCCTTCTCGTAGACCGTGACGTCGTGGCCGGCGCGGGTCAATTGTTGCGCTGCCGCCAATCCGCCGGGACCGGAGCCGACGACGGCAACCGACTTGCCCGACTTCGCATCCGGCGCCTCGGGGCCGATGATGCCCTCTGCCCACGACTCGTAGGCGATCGTCTTCTCGATGCGTTTGATCGTCACGCTGCCGCCGGTCGTCGGCTCGGAGATCGACAACACGCACGCCGCCTCGCACGGTGCGGGACAGACCATTCCGGTGAACTCGGGGAAGTTGTTGGTCGCGTGCAGGCGCGCGCTTGCGGCATCCCACCGACCACGACGCACGAGGTCGTTCCACTCAGGGATCAGATTCCCCAACGGACATCCCGCAGTTCCGGAGTGGCAGAACGGGATTCCGCAATCCATACACCGACGGGCCTGCTCGGATACCTCGTTGAGCGAGGCGACGGGGTCGAATCCGTGCGCGTACACGTCTTCCCAGTCCTGCACGCGCTCGGCGACCGGACGATACTTCGATTCTTTCTTCCCGACTTCCAGGAATCCGCGTGGGTCAGCCACGTGCCGCCTCCATGATCGCTGAATCAACATCTCGCCCTTCGGCTTCGGCCATCCTGGCCGCGTCGAGGACGCGCTTGTAATCGGTGGGCATCACCTTGGTGAAGGCCAGGCATCGCCTCGGCCAGTCGGCGAGCATCGACGCACCGATCGCCGATCCGGTGAGCTCGGTGTGCTTCGTGATGTGCTCATGCAGCCAGCGCAGGTCGTCGGGGTCGGGTCGCAGTAGCTCCACCATCGCACCGTTGACCTTGGTCTCGTCGAGGTCGTAGACGAACGCGATACCGCCGGACATTCCCGCGGCCATGTTGCGCCCGGTGGGTCCGAGGATCACCACGCGACCGCCCGTCATGTACTCGCAGGCGTGATCGCCGACGCCCTCGACCACCGCGGTCGCACCCGAGTTACGCACGGAGAAGCGCTCGCCGACCTTGCCGCGCAGGTAAACCTCGCCCGACGTCGCGCCGTAGAGGATGGTGTTACCCGCGATGACCTGGTCTTCTGCGATGAACCAGGCATCCTCGTGTGGAGCCACCACGATCTTGCCGCCACACAATCCCTTGCCGACGTAGTCGTTGGTGTCACCGGTGAGCTTGATGGTCACACCTGGCGGAAGGAACGCGCCGAGCGACTGCCCTGCCGAGCCGGTGAGCTCGACGGTGATGGTGTCCTCGGCAAGCCCTTCGGCGCCGTATCGTCGGGTCACCTCCGAACCGAGCAGCGTGCCGACGGTGCGGTTGACGTTGCGCACCGGGAGCTCGAGTGTCACCGGATGCGCGTCTTCGAGTGCACCTTCGGCGAGTTGGATGAGCGTCTGGTCGAGCGCTTTGTCGAGGCCGTGGTCCTGACCGCGCACACGGCGGGTCGGGCCCTTGTCCTCGATCCGACGGAAGATCGGGCTGAGATCGAGTCCCTTGCTCTTCCAATGGGCGACGGCGGTGTCGGTGTGGAGCCGCTGCGACTGTCCGATCGCGTCGTCGAGCGTCCGATATCCCAACTGCGCCAGGTACTTTCGCACGTCCTCCGCGATGAATCGGAAGAAGTTCACGATGTGCTCGGCCTGGCCGGTGAACCGTGAACGCAACACCGGGTTCTGCGTCGCGACGCCGACCGGGCAGGTGTCGAGGTGACAGACACGCATCATGATGCACCCGGACACGATGAGCGGTGCGGTCGAGAAGCCGTACTCCTCGGCACCGAGCAACGCGGCCATGATGACATCGCGACCCGTGCGCAGCGCGCCGTCGCACTGCACGGTGATGCGATCGCGCAAACCGTTCAGCATCAACGTCTGCTGGGCGTCGGCGAGGCCGATCTCCCAGGGTGTGCCCGCATGCTTGAGCGAGGTGAGCGGTGACGCTCCCGTTCCGCCGTCGTATCCGGAGATCAGCACGACGTCGGCGTGGGCCTTGGAGACACCTGTCGCGACGGTGCCGACACCGACAGCACTCACCAGCTTCACGTGGATGCGCGCATCGGAGTTGGCGTTCTTCAGATCGTGGATCAGTTGCGCGAGGTCTTCGATGGAGTAGATGTCGTGGTGCGGTGGCGGCGAGATGAGCGCGACGCCCGGCGTCGAATGTCGTGTCTTCGCGATCCACGGGTACACCTTGTACGCGGGGAGCTGGCCGCCCTCACCGGGCTTGGCACCCTGCGCCATCTTGATCTGGATGTCGGTGGCGTTGGTGAGGTAGTCGCTCGTCACGCCGAACCGACCCGACGCGACCTGCTTGACCGCGCTGCGTCGTTCCGGATCGTAGAGGCGGTCGGTGTCCTCGCCACCCTCACCCGAGTTGGAGCGGCCACCGATGCGGTTCATCGCGATCGCGATGGTCTCGTGGGCCTCGGCGGAGATCGAGCCGTAGCTCATCGCGCCCGTGTTGAAGCGCGTCATGATCGACTCGATCGGCTCGACCTCGTCGAGCGGCACGGGATCGCGACCGGTGAAGTCCAATTCGAACAATCCGCGAAGTGTGCCGCCCTTTCGCGACTGATCGTCGACCTTGTCCGAATACGCCTGGAACACATCGTCGCGTCCGGTCTTGGTGGCGTGCTGGAGCAAGAACACCGTCTCCGGGGTGAACATGTGCAGCTCACCCTCACGGCGGTATTGGTATTCGCCGCCCACTTCGAGTCGTCGGTACACCTGTTCGGTTGGGTTACGCGGGAACGCCCGGTGGTGTCGGATGCGCACTTCCTCGGCGAGTTCGTCGAGTCCGACGCCTTCGATCCGCGACACCGTCCTGGTGAAGTACTCCTTGACGACGGCCGACGAGAGGCCAACCGCCTCGAACGCCTGCGACGCCGTGTACGAGCTGATGGTCGAGATGCCCATCTTGCTCATCACCTTCAGGACGCCCTTGCCGAGCGCCTCGATGTAGTTGCGCTTCGCCTTCGACGGCCTGACGCCCGTCAGCTCGCCCTCGGCGATCAGATCCTCGATCGATTCGAGTGCAAGGTACGGGTTGACCGCCGCAGCGCCGAAGCCGATGAGCAGTGCGATGTGGTGGACTTCGCGCGCGTCACCCGACTCGACGATGAGCGCGATCTTCGTGCGCTCCTTGGTGCGGACGAGATGGTGGTGCACCGCCGACGCCGCGAGCAGTGAAGGGATCGGCGCGTGCTCACGATCGGAGTGCCTGTCCGACACGACGAGCGTGCTGTGCCCCTCCGCGATCGCCTGGCTGGCGCGGCGTCGAAGATCTTCGAGCGCATCGGCAAGGCCCTCCCCGCCGCGGGCCACCTCATAGAGTCCGTGGAGGACCTTCGCGGAGAGTCCCGGGTTGTCGCCGTCATCGTTGATGTGGACGAGCTTGGCGAGGTCGTCGTTGTCGATGACCGGCCAGTGCAGCATGATCTGTCGACACGACGCCGCGGTCGGGGCGAGCAGGTTCTGCTCGGGTCCCATCACACGCGCCATCGAGGTGACGATTTCCTCGCGGATCGCATCGAGTGGCGGGTTGGTGACCTGCGCGAACAGCTCGACGAAGTAGTCGTAGAGCAACCGCGAACGCTGCGACATCACGGCGACGGGCGTGTCGGTGCCCATCGAACCGAGCGGTTCGTAACCCGACGCCGCCATCGGGGTCAGCAAGACGCGCAGGTCTTCTTCGGTGTAGCCGAAGGACACCTGACGTCGGACGACCGTGTCGTGGTTGGGCTTGTAGACGGGGCGCGGCGGGAGCGTGGCGATGTCGAGGAGTCCCGCGTGCAGCCATTCGTCGTAAGGCTCCGAACGCATGAGATCGCCCTTGATCTCCTCGTCGGGGATGATCCGTCCCTGTGCGGTGTCGACGAGGAACATCCGACCCGGTTCGAGGCGCCCCTTGGAGACCACGTCGTCGACCGGAACGTCGAGGACGCCGGATTCCGAAGCGAGGATGACCCGTCCGTCGCGCGTCTGCCACCAACGTCCCGGGCGCAGTCCGTTGCGGTCTAGGACGGCGCCGACGACGGTTCCGTCGGTGAACGTCACACATGCCGGACCGTCCCACGCCTCCATCAGCGACGCGTTGAACTGCAGAAACGCGCGGCGCTTGGGGTCCATCGACGGGACGTTCTCCCACGCCTCCGGCACCATCAGCATCACCGCGTGCGGCACGCTGCGGCCACCGAGGTGAAGGAGTTCGAGGACCTCGTCGAGCGACGCCGAATCAGAAGCCTCGGGCGTGCAGATCGGGAACGCGCGCTTGAGGTCGCCGGGAATGAGGTCTGTCTCGAGCAGAGCCTCGCGGGCCCGCATGCGGTTGCGGTTGCCGCGCACGGTGTTGATCTCACCGTTGTGCGCGACGAACCGGAACGGGTGCGCGAGCGGCCACGATGGAAAAGTGTTGGTAGAGAAGCGCGAGTGGACGATGGCGATGGCACTCAGGCAACGGTCGTCACGCAGGTCGGGGTAGTAGAGCGGCAACTGCATCGTCGTGAGCATGCCCTTGTAGACCATGGTGCGACTCGACAGCGACGCGACGTACAACCCGGTGCCCGCGGCCTCGAATTCGGGCGTGATGCGCTCGGCCTGCTTGCGGAACGGGTAGATGTAGCGGTCGAGGTCGACGCCGCCGAGCCGTGGTTGTCCCGGTTCCGGTTCGACCGTGACGAACAACTGCGCCATGAAGGGCATGCAGCCGACTGCGGTCTCGCCGATGTCGGCGCCGTCGACGTCGACGGGGAGGTCACGCCACCCGAGGATCGTGATGCCCTCTGCCTCGGCGAGCGACCCGACGCGGTCCATCGCATCTCGGCGGGCCGCCTGGTCCATCGGCAGGAAGCAGGTGCCGGCAGCATAGGTGTTCGCACCGTTCTCCGACGGCGCGGGAAGTGCGAAATCGACTGTGCCACGGAACAATTCGTCGGGCAGCTGGATCAGGATGCCCGCTCCGTCGCCGCTGTTCGGCTCGGCGCCTGCAGCACCGCGGTGTTCGAGGTTCTCGAGTGCGAGCAGACCGTCGGCGACAATCGAATGCGACCGACGACCGTGGATGTCGGCAACCATCGCGACGCCGCACGAATCCACTTCTGTCTCTGGGTCGTACAGGCCCTGTTTGGCCGGGAGCGCAGAAAACAACATCACGAGCCTCCACTCGATTCGCGTGAATCAAATGTTGAAGTCCTCAGGGACAGCGCTGGCCCGTGGAGCAGGAGTCAGGACACGACGCCGTTGGGGACGCGTGTTCCCGGGTGAGATCCCACTCTATCCGACCACCGCCCGCCGCGTGGTTTTCGACGCCGCGGCGGGGGTTGGGGGTGCGGGAGGTCGGGGCGTCCGGCGGAGGGGCAGCGTCGAGCCGCGTGCGCGGCGGGGCGTGGGGCTGGGCGCGGCGTCGAGCCGTCGGGTGGCGGCGCAGAAACTAGGGGAAAGAATCCTTCCCCTACTCCCAGACCTCTCCCCCGAAAACTTCGCGGGGACACGCAAGAAGGCCGCGGAAAGAACCCTTCCCCTACTTCCCGCAGCCCACACGAGGCCGACGACCCGGTCCCCGGGGCAGGCGCCCGAGTGAGTCGAGCTACTGCGAGTCCTTTGGCTTCCACGGCTTGGCGTCGGCCGACTCGCCGGTGCCCGGGATGATCTTGGCGTCGATCTCTTCGTACTCGTCGACGACGGCGTCGGGACCGCCCGCGTTCGTCATCTGGCCGTCGGCGAGAACCTCTTCGGCTTCGTCCACGCCTTCTGCCGTCGCGGCGCCGTCGTCATCGGCAGCGTCCTCGGCATCTTCGGCGATGCCCTCGGCGACCTCTTCGGCGTCGATGTCGGCGGTGTCGCCCGGAGTCGTGTCGGACTCGGAATCGGACTCCCCGAGAATCTCCGACTCGGTGGTCACGCCCTCTGGTCGAGCCGGATCGTGTTCGGGGTTCCACGGTGTGGCGTCAGCAGATTCGGCAGTGCCCGGGATGATCTTGGACACGATCTCCTCGTTCTCGTCGAGAACCGGGTCGGGTCCACCCGCGTCGATCTCCTGCCCGTCGGCGAGTTCGGCTTCATCTTCGTCGACGCCCGATGGGCTGGTGTCGCCCTCGTCGTCGGCCTTGTCCTCGATGTCTTCGGACAGCCCCTCCGCAATCTCGTCGGCTGCCACGCTGCTGTCTTCTGCGCTGCTCATCGGAACCCCTTCGTCGGTCGGATCATCCGCCGCGTCGGACCCGGCAGATTCGGAACCATCGGACTCTGTGTCACCGGAATCGGTTACACCAGCCTCGGCTCCACCGGCCTCCGTTGCATCGGACTCGGCTACATCTGGCTCGGTGGTGGCGGACTCGTCTCCATCTTCCACGGCTTCGTCGCCGGCGGGGGCGTCCTCATCAGGATCCGTATCCGAGTCGGGTTCAACGTCCGAGTCAGCGGCCTCGCCCGAGTGGGCCTCGGTCCCAGTCTCGGTCTCGTCGGCGTCGGGCGCGACGTCAGCCTCGTCGACGTCGGTGTCCGACGCCTCGTCGTCCGATGCCTCTTCGTCCGGCGCCCCTTCGTCCGGCGCCTCTTCGTCCGCGCCGACAGCAGCGGCACCGCCGACGGCAACCGCCGCACCAGCAGCGGCCGCGACCGGGATCGTCTTCGACGACGAGTCATCGGACTCCTCGTCACGATCCGCTTCGGCGGCCGCGGCCTTTTCCCGCTCCGTCTTGTCTTCCTCCACCTTTTCGTCCTCGACCGCGTCGCCGTCGGCTTCCTCATCGTCGAAGAAGTGCTCGCCGTCGTCGTCCTCGTCGTCGATGTCGTCGTCGAAGTAGGCGCCGGTGTGGCCGAGCTCCTCGAGTTCGGCGGCCCGTTCGGGCCAGTAGACCTCGAGGCCCTGCTCCCGGCCGCGGGGCGCGACGATGAAGTAGATCGCGCCGCAGACGATGCCGAGGGCCGCGGTGAACACGTTGATGCGGACGCCTGCGATGTGGGTGAAGGCGGGATCGGAACGCATGAGTTCGACGGCAAACCGCCCGATGCAGTACCCGACGACGTAGAGCGCGAAGAGACGGCCATGGCCGATGCGGAAGTAGCGGTCGACGAGCACCAGGATCACGACGATCAGGAGATTCCACAAGAGCTCGTACAGGAACGTCGGGTGGACGACCGCGACGACCTGGCCGTTCGACACTCCCGTGATCAGGCCGGGGTCGGCCTGTCCCGATGCGTCGACGCGCTCGTAGATCTCCAGGCCCCACGGGACGTCGGTCGGTCGGCCGTAGAGTTCCTGGTTGAAGTAGTTGCCGAGGCGACCGATGGCCTGGGCGAGCAGGATCGCAGGCGCGATGGCGTCGGCGAACGGCGGCAGTTTGATGCCCATGCGCCTGGTGCCGATCCACGCACCGAGGCCGCCGAACAACACGGCACCCCAGATGCCGAGACCGCCGTCCCAGACCTTGAATGCGTCGATCGGGGTCTTGCCGCCGTCACCGAAGTAGATCTGCCAGTCGGTGAGCACGTGGTAGATGCGACCACCGATCAGGCCGAACGGAACCGCCCAGATCGCAACGTCGAGAACCTCGCCCGAACGCCCACCACGGGCAATCCACCGACGGTTTCCCCACCACACGGCGACGATGATGCCGACGATGATGCACAACGCGTAGGCCCGGAGCGGAAACGAGCCGATGTACCACACGCCCTGCGGCGGGCTGGGGATGTAGGCGAGCATCGTCGTCGTCGGCGCTGTCACGCTGCCACCCTAACGGACGCTGCGGACCCCACGGCCGAAGCCACCGAGGCGGTCAGAGGTCTGCTCGCGGTTCGTGCACGCCCGCAGCCAGTTCCGTGACGAGGTCGGCCAGGTGGTCTTGGCCTGCCTTGGCCGCTGTGACCAGTGCCGAGCCAACGATCACTCCATCGGCGTAGCTCGCGATTTGCGACGCCTGCTCACGATTTCGAACACCGAGTCCGACGCCGAGCGGGATGTCGGAGTACTCGCGGACGCGTGCACACAGCTCTGGCGCGGCGTCGGACACCGCGTCGCGCGCTCCCGTGACACCCATCGTCGACGCGACGTAGACGAACCCGCGCGATGCGTCGACGGTCAGCGCGATGCGTTCGGTCGTCGACGACGGTGCGACGAGGTAGATGCGGTCGAGGTCGAACTCGTCGGACGCCGCGTGCCAGGCAGCACCCTCTTCTGGGATCAGGTTGGGCGTGATCATGCCCGCACCGCCCGCAGCCGCCAGGTCACGCGCGAACTTGTCGACGCCGTACTGCAGCACGGGATTCCAGTAGCTCATGACGACGGCATTCCCGCCCGCGGCGGTGATCGCTTCGACGGCACGGAATACGTCGCGGACTCGCACCCCGTTGGTCAGCGCGAGGTCGGCGGCCTCCTGGATCGTCGGTCCGTCCATGACCGGATCCGAGTACGGCACGCCGACTTCGATGATGTCGCAGCCCGCACGGACCATCGTCTCGAACGACTCGATGGACTTCTCGACGGTCGGGTAGCCGACAGGGAGATACCCGATGAGCGCGGCACGTCCCTCGGCGCGACACTTCTCGAAGACCGGGCTCAACTTCGACGGTCCCGCGTGCACGGGTGCCTTCGGCTGTGTCATTGCACGTCCCCCGTGGTGCTTGTTGCGGCCGCCGTACCGGTCGTCACGCCGACCTCGTTCTCCGATGGTGGCGGGTCGAAGAGGTGGAACCAGCGCGCAGCGGTGTCGACGTCCTTGTCGCCGCGACCGGAGAGGCTGACCAGAACGATCGCGCCCTCCCCCAGTTCCTTACCGAGCTCCAGAGCTCCGGCGAGTGCGTGAGCCGATTCGATGGCGGGGATGATGCCCTCGCGACGGCTGAGCAGAGCGAGCGCCTCCATCGCCTCGGTGTCGGTGATGGGACGGTACTCGGCGCGGCCGGTGTCTTTGAGCTGTGCGTGCTCGGGCCCGACCCCCGGGTAGTCCAGTCCCGCTGAGATCGAGTGCGACTCGATGGTCTGGCCGTCCTCGTCCTGCAGCAGGTACGAGTAGGCACCCTGGAATGCGCCGGGTGTGCCTCCGGTGAACGTCGCGGCATGTCGACCGGTCTCGACGCCGTCGCCCGCGGCCTCGAAGCCGACGAGGCGCACCTCGGAGTCGTCGAGGAAGGGATGGAAGATTCCGATGGCGTTGGACCCGCCACCGACACAGGCGGTGACGGCGTCGGGTAGGCGCCCCGCCTGGTCGAGGATCTGCGCGCGTGCTTCGAGTCCGACGATGCGCTGCAGGTCGCGCACCATCATCGGGAACGGATGCGGACCGGCCGCGGTACCGAAGCAGTAGTACGTGTTGTGCGCGTTGGTCACCCAGTCGCGCAGCGCCTCGTTGATCGCGTCCTTCAGGGTCGCAGAACCGTTGTCGACCGCGACGACCTCCGCGCCGAGCAGTCGCATCCGTGCGACGTTGAGTGCCTGCCGGTCGGTGTCGACGCGGCCCATGTAGACGATGCACTCCATACCGAACAGTGCGCAGCCGGTCGCGGTGGCCACACCATGCTGACCGGCACCGGTCTCGGCGATGATGCGGGTTTTACCCATGCGCTTGGCGAGCAACAACTGCCCGAGCACGTTGTTGATCTTGTGCGAACCGGTGTGGTTGAGGTCTTCGCGCTTCAGGAAAATCCGTGCGCCACCGGCGAATTCGCTCAGGCGCGTGGCTTCGTAGAGCGGCGAGGGACGTCCGACGTAGTCGCGCTGCAGCCGATCGAGCTCACCGAGAAACTCGTCATCTGTGCGCATCTTCTCGTAGGCAGCGGTCACGTCGTCGATGACCGCCATGAGCGCCTCGGGAACGTGACGCCCGCCGTACACGCCGAAGTGTCCGCCCGCGTCGGGTTCCGACGACGTACGGGTGCTGACTCCGACACTCGCAGTGGGGAACTCGGCGCGAAGTTGATCGTCGGATCGGGATTCGGTGGTCACGGAACTCTCACAGACATCTCGTCGTCCGTGACACGGCAAGTCGACGCTAAATCGAAAGCGAGTGTCAGCGAACGGGTTTCGGACAGGAAGGATGGGTACCGGCGGTCACGAGTTCGGAGACCGCAGTACGCGGGTCGCCGCTGGTGACCAGGCCTTCACCGACGAGGACCGCGTCGGCACCCGCACCAGCGAATGCCAGTAGATCTGCGGTACCGCGCACACCCGATTCGGCGACCCGGATGGTCTCGGTTGGCAGACCCGGAGCGATACGCGCGAACGTATTGCGGTCGACCTCAAGGGTTTTCAGGTTGCGGTTGTTGACACCGATGACCGACGCACCCGCTTCCAGAGCGCGGCTGGCCTCGTCTTCGGTGTGCACCTCGACGAGCGCGGTCATGCCGAGACTCTCGGTGCGGTCGAGCAGCGAGGCGAGCACATTCTGTTCGAGTGCCGCGACGATCAGCAGGATGACGTCGGCGCCGTGGGCGCGAGCCTCGTGGATCTGGTACGGGCCGACGATGAAGTCCTTGCGCAACACGGGGATGTCGACGCGGGCGCGCACGGCGTCCAGATCGGCGAGCGACCCACGGAACCGACGCTCCTCGGTGAGGACGCTGATGATGCGCGCACCACCCGCTTCGTACGCGGCGGCGAGGTCGGCTGGATCAGGGATGTCGGCGAGCTCACCCTTAGAAGGACTCGCTCGCTTCACCTCTGCGATGACACCGATTCCGGTCTTGCGCAACGCAGCCATCGCATCGCGAGGAGCCGGCGCGGCAACGGACGCCTTTTTGACGGCCGCGTAGTCGACGATCGCCTCGCGCGCGGCGACATCGGCTTTCACTCCCTCGAGAATTGAATCGAGGACGGTGGGCGTGCTCACGACAGCTGGCTCCCTTTCTGTTCGTGCTCTCAGGGTAGACGGCCGCCTTCGAAGCGCCGGGAGCGGGTTGTGTTTTTCGTCATCGTTGATCAGTCGGATCGATCCCGGTGTCGAGAGCGTCCCAGAGCATGCGCTCGTTGGGCGCGTCGTGCTCAGCATCTCGCTCGCTCGTCGACTCGGCAGACTCCGCCGAATCGTCTGCCGCAGCGCTCTTCTCCGCCGCCGGTGACCCCGCCGACGAGACGGCGCCGGCGGTCCGGGAGTCGCCATCGGTCTGGCCGCTCTTGCCGGTCTGGACACTCTTGTCCGTCTGACCACTCTTGTCGGCCTGTGCCGATTCGGATGCCTGGCGCCGCTTGTGTTCAGCGAAGATCTCACGCTCGATGTCTTCGCGTCGCGCGGCGGGCGTCTTGTACTTCGACGACATGCCCGCGCCGGATGCGACACGCATGAGCAGCACCCCGGCGGCGACGGCGCACAGCGACCCGATGAGGACAACGGCGGCCACCCAGTTGTTGGTGGTCACCAACTGCACGACGTATCGATCGCTGAGACCCGCGGCGGTGGCGGCGTACAAGTCGTTGGTTCCGCCCATGATGAGGGAGATCGCCGGGAAGGCGGCGAGCACACCCGCTGCGGCAACCAGGAGCGCCAGGATGCGCAAACCCCACCCACGAAGCGACATCGCCGCCAGAATCGCCGCGAGCAACACCAGCGCGAGTGGCGTGAGCCACGGGCTCCAGTCGCTGCCCTTGACGTCGAAGGTCCGTGCCGGGGACAGCCCGTCGGCAGCGAGCACCGTTGCCCAGGTCAGGCGCGACGCAATCCAGAATGCGAGCGCCGCAGCGGCGAGCAGTATCGATCCGAGAAGCTTTGTTCGACGCTGCGCTCGCGCCACCTGCTTCTCATCGTCGGCGGCACTACCCGCCTCAGCGCCCTCGACATCAGGGCTTTCAGCGCCGGGATTTCGTTCAGGGTCGGGAACGGTCATCGGTCACTCTCCACGCCGTCACTCTCCACGCCGTCACTCTCCACGCCGACGCGACGCATCGTCGTGGCAGCCGCTATCGCGTTGAGTACAGCGGTGGCCTTGTTGCGTGCCTCGTTGTACTCGTAGTCGGATTCGCTGTCGGCCACCACGCCGCCGCCCGACTGCACGTAGGCGATGCCCGTGCGCATCAGTGCGGTGCGGATCGCGATGGCGGTGTCGGCGTTGCCTGCGAAATCGAGGTAGCCGACGATCCCGCCGTACAGGCCGCGTCGTGTCTTCTCGTTGGCTTCGATCAGTTCCATCGCGCGCACCTTGGGCGCACCGGTCAGCGTTCCCGCAGGAAAGCATGCGGTGACAGCGTCGAGCGCGTGCTTGTCGTCGCGCAGCGTGCCCGACACCGTCGACACGAGGTGCATCACGTGGCTGTACCGCTCGATGTGGCGATAGTCGCTGACCTTGACGGTGCCCGGGGCGCACACACGCCCGAGGTCGTTGCGACCGAGGTCGACGAGCATCAGGTGCTCGGCGTTCTCCTTCTCGTCCTCGGTGAGTTCCTTGCCGAGGAGTTGGTCTTCTTCTTCGGTGGCTCCGCGCCAGCGGGTCCCGGCGATCGGGTGCGTCGTGGCCACCCGGTCGGTCACGGTCACGAGCGCCTCGGGACTCGATCCGACGATCGTGAACGGGGTGCGAGGCGCGCCGCTGTCGTCGGTACCCACACCCGGCATGCGCAGCAGGTACATGTACGGACTCGGGTTGGAGGCCCGCAGAATGCGATAGACGTCGAGCGGATCGGCGTCGGTGTCGATCTCGAAGCGCATCGACGGCACCACCTGGAATGCCTCACCCGCCTCGATTTCGCGGACCAGGCCGGTGACGATCTCGCCGTACTCCTCGCGGGTGCGCTGCACGCGGAAGTCGGGTGCGGGCCTGTCGAAGCGCGACACGGTCGACGGTGCAGGTGCAGCCAACGCCTGCGTCATCGCGTCGAGTCGGGCGACGGCGTCGACGTATGCCTCCTCGGCGCGTTCGGCACTGCCGTCCCAATTCACCGCGTTCGCGATGAGGGTGATGCTCCCCTCGTGATGGTCTACGGCGGCAAGGTCTGTCGCCAACAACATCATCAGATCGGGAAGGCCGAGGTCGTCGACTGTCGTCTCGGGTAGACGCTCGAGCCTGCGCACCATGTCGTACGCCATGAATCCGACGAACCCGCCGGTCAGCGGCGGCATGCCGGGCAAGGGATCGGTGGCGAGCAGCCGCAGCGACTCGGCGAGCACTGTCAGCGGATCGCCGTCGACGGGAGCGCCTGCGGGAACAGTCCCCCACCAGGCGGCCTTGCCGTCGACAACGGTCAGCGCCGACGGTGCGCCGACGCCGATGAACGACCACCGTGACCACGACCGGCCGTTCTCCGCGGATTCGAGAAGGAACGTGCCCTCCCGCTCACCCGCCAATTTCCGATACGCCGACAACGGCGTCTCCGAATCGGCGAGCACCTTGCGCGTGACCGGCACGACGCGATGGTCGGAGGCGAGGTCGAGGAACTCCTCGAGCGTCGTCGTATCGGCATTCGTGGTCGACGTAGAACTGCTCCGTGAGCCGTCGGTCGCCGCTGCGAGTGTGTGTTCGCCGCTCATCCGAGCGGCTCGCCGCCGACGCCCCACTGTGAACGGGGCACCTCGGTGATCGTGACCCATACCGAATCCGGGTTCTTGCCGGTGGCCTTCGCGTACGCCTCGGTCACCGCCGCGATGGTCTCGCGTTTGACCCGGTCGGAGAGACCTGGGGTCTGCGAGATCTGGATCAGTGGCATGACTGCGTCACCGCCTTCCGTCGGCTGGTCCGCGTCGAGTCCTCGGCCGCAGCGTCGTGCGGCATTCGAGCTCGTGAAGTGCGGAGCTGTGGGGAGAGTGTCTCCCCGACGATTGTCCCAGGCATCAACTCGACGCCGCGCCCGCCCCGTCGGCGTGCTGATCGTCGCCCTGCTCGTCGTCGACGTCGAAGGGCAGCGACGGGGTGTCGAAACAGCTGTGGTTGCCGGTGTGGCAGGCGGCACCGACCTGGTCGACGATCAGCAGGATCGTGTCGCCGTCGCAGTCGAGACGAGCGTCGTGCACGTATTGGGTGTGCCCGCTGGTGTCGCCCTTGACCCAGTACTCCTGACGTGAGCGTGAGTAGTAGGTGGCGCGACGTGTCGCGAGTGTGCGCTCGAGTGCCGTGTCGTCCATCCACGCGACCATCAGGACCTGCCCGGTGGAGCGTTCTTGGGCGACCGCGGCGAAAAGCCCATCCGCGTTGCGCTTGAGCTGTGCGGTCAGTTCCGGCGCGAGTGCCATGCGATCAGACCTGCCCTTCTGTGTCGCGTTCGGTACGTACGACGATGCCTTCGGCTGCCATCGCACCCTTGACCTCTGGGATCGTGAGCTCGCCGAAGTGGAATACCGATGCGGCGAGCACTGCGTCGGCTCCCGCCAGCACCGCGGGCGCGAAGTCTGCGGCCTTGCCTGCTCCACCACTGGCGATCACCGGGACGTCGACCACCGCGCGGACCGCGGCGAGCATCCGCAGATCGAAACCCTGCTTGGTGCCATCGGCGTCCATCGAGTTCAACAGGATCTCGCCGACGCCGAGCTGCTGACCGCGCTGCGCCCATTCGACGGCGTCGATTCCGGTGCCCTTGCGTCCGCCGTGGGTGGTGACCTCCCACCCGGACGGCGTCGGCTCGGCGTCCTCTGGAACCGTTCGGGCATCGACCGAGAGCACGATGCACTGCGATCCGTACCGTCGGCTCATCTCGGCGAGCACCTCCGGCCGGGAGATTGCCGCGGTGTTGACGCTCACCTTGTCGGCGCCTGCGCGCAGCATCGCGTCCACGTCGTCGACTGTGCGGATGCCACCTCCGACGGTCAGCGGGATGAAGATGGCGTCGGCGGTGCGGTGCACCACGTCGATCATCGTGGCGCGTCCAGAACTCGACGCGGTGACGTCGAGGAAGGTCAACTCGTCTGCGCCCTCGGCGTCGTACCGGGCGGCCAATTCGACGGGGTCGCCTGCGTCGCGGAGGTTCTGGAAATTGACGCCCTTGACGACCCGACCGTCGTCCACATCGAGGCACGGGATCACGCGTGTTGCGAGGGTCATCGAGAAGTCCTGTCGTCTGTGCCGGGGCTGTCGGTGCTGGAGATGTCGCTGCCGGACCACCCGCCGACGTCGTCGATCACGGCCATCAACTCGTGGTGCACGTCGGGCATCGCGGTCACCAGCGACGGCGACGACGCGGTCCACGGGTTCCCCGCGAGGTCGGTCGCCACCCCACCGGCGGCACGCACCAGGGCGGCTCCGGCGGCGTTGTCCCAGGCGTGTGCACCGAAAGCTATTGCGGCACCGAAGATTCCGGCAGCTACGTACGCCATGTCGACGCCCGTGCTGCCCGTCATGCGCAGTCGGGCCGCTCGCACGCTCAGCGCTTCGAGCAGTTGAGCTCGTCGCACCCCGGGGTAGCGACCGCCGTGACTGACGTTGAACGGCCCGAACGCGACTGCTGTCTGGGCGAGCGTTGTCGGAGGGTGTGCGGCCATCGGAACGCCGTTGCGGTACAGCGGACCTCCCACGTAGCCGGCGTAGCGCGTTGCGGTCAGCGGCAGCCACGTGAGACCGAGTACCGCCTCACCGTCGACGAGCAGTCCGAGCAGGATGCCGGTGAGCGGCATGCCCGTCGAAAAGTTGTACGTCCCGTCGACCGGATCGAGAACCCATACAGCACCGTCGGTCACCGGTGGTCCACCGAATTCTTCGCCGTGCACGTCGATTCCGGTCCGGTCGGTGAGTTGCTGTCGAATGCGCTGTTCGAGGTCGAGATCGACCTGGGTAGCGAAGTCTGTCGCACCCTTCACGACGGCGCTCGGCGCGCCGAGCCCGGCGACGAACTCCCCGGAGACACCGTCGAGAATGCTGCCCGCAACCTCGAGGAGTGCGGGCAGATCCAGGCCGGAACCGGTTGTCACAGGTTACCGACCGCCGCCAAAGCGTCGGGCAGGGTGAATCGCCCCGCGTAGAGAGCCTTACCGACGATCGCACCCTCGACACCCTGGTCGGTGAGGCTCGCGATGGCGATGAGATCACCGAGAGCCGACACGCCACCCGATGCGACGACGGGCGCGTCGGTCGCCTTGGTGACCTCGGACAGCAGCTCGAGATTCGGCCCGCCGAGCGTGCCGTCCTTGCTGACGTCGGTGACGACATAACGGGCGCAGCCGTCGCCGTCGAGTCGGGCGAGGACCTCCCACAGGTCGCCGCCGTCGGTGACCCATCCCCGACCACGCAGTCGATACGAGTCACCGTCTGCGACGACGTCGAGTCCGACAGCGATGCGGTCGCCGTAGTTGGCGATCGCACGTCTGCACCACTCGGGGTTTTCGAGTGCGGCCGTACCGAGATTGACGCGGGTACAGCCCGTGGCGAGTGCGGCCTCGAGGGACTCGTCGTCGCGGATTCCGCCTGACAACTCGACCTTCACGTCGAGCTCGCCCACCACACCTGCGAGCAGTTCACGGTTGTTGCCCCGACCGAAAGCGGCGTCGAGGTCGACGAGGTGAATCCACTCGGCACCGTCGCGTTGCCATGCCAGCGCGGCGTCGCGGGGCGAGCCGTAGGCGGTTTCGGTGCCTGCCGCACCCCGGACGAGCCGAACGGCCTGTCCATCGGCAACATCGACAGCTGGTAGGAGTTCGAGGGTCTTCCCCATGACGTGAGGTCTTTCCTGTCTGTTGTTCTCGTACGGGTCTGTGTGTCTCGTACGGTCTGTTGTTCTCGGACTGGTCTTGCGGTGTTCGCGGCCGTGCGTCAGGTCAGGGGCTTGCGTTTCCCTCGTCGAGGGCGCGAACCTTGCGCTCGTAGTTACCGATGATCCGACGCGACATCCAGCCGATCGTCCCGATCATCGCGAGCACCACGAGCAGCGCAGCGACCAAGCCTGCGATCGGTGACCAGTGTGCCAGCGCCAGGATGATCGGAATGCCGATCACCAGCACGAGGACCCCGGAACCCAAGACGAGTGTCACGAACCGCCCGTAGGAGAAGTGCGGGCGCTCGGGCACACCGTCGGACCCGCTCATGCGATGCTCCCGACCCAGTTGCGCAGCAGTTCGGCGCCCGCGTCCCCCGACTTCTCCGGGTGGAACTGTGTGGCACTCAGTGCGCCGTTCTCGACCGCCGCAAGAAAGCGGCTGCCGTGCTCGGCCCACGTCAGGGCCGGTGCGGCGAGTGGCGATCCGACGTTGTCCATCTCCCACGTCTGCGCCGCGTACGAGTGCACGAAGTAGAAGCGGGTTGCCGGGTCGATTCCCTTGAACAGCGTCGAGTCGGTCGGGGCGTCGACGGTGTTCCACCCCATGTGCGGCAGCACGGGAGCGTCGAGCCGCGAGACCGTTCCCGGCCATTCGCCGCATCCGTCGGCCTCGACACCGAATTCGACGCCGCGCTCGAACAGGATCTGCATGCCGACACAGATGCCGAGCACCGGGCGTCCGCCGGCGAGGCGTCGGCCGATGATCCGGTCGCCGTGGACCGCGCGCAACCCGTCCATGCAGGCCGCGAACGCGCCGACACCCGGCACGACCAGCCCGTCGGCTTCAAGCGCAGCGGTGAAGTCGCTGGTCACGGTGACGTCGGCGCCGGTGCGCTCCAGTGCGCGCTGGGCTGAGCGCAGATTGCCCGAGCCGTAGTCGAGGACGACGATGTTCGTCGCACTCATAGAGCGCCCTTGGTGGATGGCACTCCACTGACTCTCGGATCGGCCTCGGTCGCCGCACGCAACGCGCGGGCGACCGCCTTGAATTCGGCCTCGGTGATGTGGTGCTGGTCGCGGCCGTAGAGCACGCGCACGTGCAGGGCGATACGCGCGTTGAGCGCGATGGACTCGAAGACGTGCCGGTTGATCACCGTGGAGTAGGGCACGCCGGGGTAGCCGCCGATCACCGCGGTCAACATGTGCTCGGGCTCGCCGGTGTGAACACAGTACGGTCGGCCCGACACGTCGACGACGGCGTGTGCGAGCGTCTCGTCCATCGGGATGTACGAGTCGCCGAAGCGGCGAATTCCCTTCTTGTCGCCGAGAGCCTGACCAAGTGCCTGACCGAGCACGATCGCGGTGTCTTCGATGGTGTGGTGTCCCTCGACCTCGACGTCGCCCTTCGCCTCGACGGTCAGATCGAAGCTGCCGTGTGCGCCGAAGGCGGTCAACATGTGGTCGAAGAACGGGATGCCCGTCGAGATCGCTGTGACGCCGGTGCCGTCGAGGTTGAGTTCGACGACGATCGACGACTCCTTGGTCGTCCGTTCGACGCGTGCGATACGCGGTGCCGGGGTGGTCACTGTGACTTCTCCAGATCTGTGGTGGCGAGCTTCCGGCTGACGTCGAGGAACGCGTCGTTCTCGTCAACCAATCCGATCGTGACACGGAGATGCGCGGGAATTCCTACGTCGCGGATCAACACGCCGTTGTCGAGGTAGCGCTGCCACGATGCCGGAGCGTCGGCGAAGCGTCCGAACAACACGAAGTTGGCGTCGGAATCGACAACGTCGAATCCCGCCTTCTCGAGCTCTGCGACGACGCGTTTGCGCTCGGCGATGATCTTCGCGACTCCGCCGAGCGTCTCGTCGGCGTGGCGCAGCGCCGCTCGCGCAGCGGCCTGCGTGAGCACGGACAGGTGATACGGCAGCCGCACCAGTTGCAGGGCGTCGACGATCGCGGGCGACGCCGCAAGGTAACCGAGCCGACCGCCTGCGAAGGCGAACGCCTTGCTCATCGTCCGGCTGACGACGACCTTCGTCGGGAACTCGTCGATCAACTCGACGGCGCTGCGCTGCTCGGAGAACTCCGCATACGCCTCGTCGACGATCACTATGCCCGGTGCGGCGTCGACGATCGCCCGCAACCCGTCATTCGAGATCGACGCGCCCGTCGGGTTGTTGGGAGAGGTCACGAACACGATGTCGGGGCGTCGCGCGGAGATCTCACCGACCGCATAGTCGATGTCGAGGGAGAAGTCGGCGCTGCGCTTGGCTTCGAGCCACGTGGTGTCGGTGCCGTCCGAGATGATCGGATGCATCGAGTAGCTGGGCACGAAGCCCAGCGCCGCACGGCCGAGCCCGCCGAACGCCTGCAGGAGTTGCTGCAGAATCTCGTTGGAACCGTTTGCCGCCCAGACGTTTTCGACGCCGAGGTGGGTTCCGGTGGCGGCGCTGAGGTAGGCGGCGAGGTCGCTACGCAGCGCGACAGCGTCACGGTCCGGGTAACGGTGCAGCTCGGCCGCAGCGGCGCCGACCGATTCAGCGACGTCGGCGATCAGCTCCGGAGACGGCGGGTGCGGGTTCTCGTTGGTGTTGAGAACGACAGGAACCTTCAATTGCGGTGCGCCATAAGCGCTTTTGCCGCGCAGGTTGTCGCGGAGCGGAAGATCGTCGACGGTGATCCGAGCTCCGGGAATCTGGACTCCGGGTACTTGAGCGCCTGTAGCTGCGGGCGTCACTTTGCTGCCTCGGCGACAGCCCCCGAGAACCTGCGGGTGATCGCATTGCCGTGTGCCGGAAGGTCTTCGGCCTGCGCCAAGGTGACCACCTGGGCGGAGACGTCGCGCAGCGCCGCCTCGTCGTAGTCGATGACGTGCACGCCACGCAGGAAGGTCTGTACCGAGAGACCCGACGCGAACCGAGCCGAACCCGACGTCGGCAGAACGTGATTCGATCCCGCGCAATAGTCTCCGAGGCTGACCGGCGCGAAGTCGCCGACGAAGATCGCGCCGGCGTTGTGCACGCGATCGGCGACCTGCGCGGCGTCGCGCGTCTGGATCTCGAGGTGCTCTGCCGCGTAGGCGTCGACCACGGCAAGACCGGCCTCGACGTCGTCGACGAGCACGACACCCGACTGCTTGCCGCTGAGCGCCGTGGTGACCCGTTCACGGTGTTTGGTCTCGGCGATCTGGCGGTCGAGTTCTGCGTCGACGGCGTCGGCCAGGGCGACGCTGTCGGTCACGAGCACCGACGCCGCGAGGACGTCGTGCTCGGCCTGGCTGATGAGGTCTGCGGCGACGAAGGCCGGGTTTGCCGAATCGTCGGCGAGGATGGCGATCTCGGTGGGACCGGCCTCGGCATCGATGCCGACGAGTCCGCGACACAGGCGCTTGGCTGCCGTGACGTAGATGTTGCCGGGACCGGTGATGAGGTCGACCGGGTCGAGGACCGCACCGTCGGTATCCGTACCGCCATAGGTAAGGAGCGCGACGCCTTGCGCGCCACCGACGGCCCAGACCTCGTCGACGCCGAGAAGAGCGCACGCGGCGAGGATGGTCGGGTGTGGCCAACCGCCGAAGTCCTTCTGCGGGGGCGACGCAACGACGAGCGACCCGACGCCCGCCTCCTGCGCGGGAACGACGTTCATGATGACCGACGACGGGTAGACAGCATTGCCGCCGGGTACGTACAGGCCAACACGCCTGACGGGAATCCACTTTTCGCTGACGGCTCCCCCGTCGACGACCTGTGTGCGCGACGTCGTACGACGCTGATCGGCATGGACGAGCCGAGCGCGAGTGATCGACTCACGCAGCGCATCAGCGACGGCCGGATCGAGTTTCGCCAGGGCATCCGCGATCACATCGGCGGGAACCCGAACACTCGACGGACGAACGCCGTCGAACTTCTCGCCGTACTCGAGTGCTGCCTCGACGCCGCGATCGGCGATCGCATGCACCACCGGCGTCACCGTATCCAGCACGGCGTTGACGTCGGTGCCCCCACGGGGCAACGCGCGACGCAGCTCAGCGAGCGTCGGCGAGCTACCGCGCAGGTCGGTTCGGGCGAGCATGGGTGTCTCCTGATCGGTCGGGTTGATGTGTCCAGGATATGTGGCGGCACCACCGGTTTCCGAATGCGGTCTGTCAGGACCAACGCGGCAGTAAGGCGCGGAGGCAGTCGCATAGTCATCCAGCCTCGGTGACCCGATCACGATCCGTCGAAAGTTTCTTCGATTATTCCTGGACGGTGTCGGTATTGTCGGGTAATGTAGAACACATATTCGACACGACGCGGGGCGGGGGTGGCGGCACGTGAACAGCAACAGCAATCGCAACAACAGCGAGAATGGCCGTGCACCTTTGGCTTTGGCGACTGCTGCGGTGGGATCGGCGGATGCGGTGGTGGCGGAAAAGCTGTCACGGCTTGCCGCGGTGCTGGATGAGTTGGCTGCCGTCGATGTGTCGCTGGTATCCGATGCCGCGCTGGTCGAAGCCACCGTTGAGGCAGAACGGTTGGCGTTGCGGACCGCGGGTGCGGTCACCGATCGCTTGATTGTGGAGGCCTCCGACCGCGACCTACCCCGCGCGTCGGGTTTCCGCGACATCCGCAATTTCATTGGGCAGGGTCTGCACATCGGTGACCCCGCCGCGCGGCATCGGGTGATCGCGGCGACCGGCTCGTTCACCACGATCTGCGGCGACCGACTACCACCCGCATGCCCAACGTTGGCCGGCTATGTGGCGGAGGGTCGGGTCGCGGGCGCGCACGTGCGGGCGGTGTTGGAGGTTTTGGAGGCGATCCCCGGTGAGGTGTCGGCCGAGACGAAAGCGGCGGCCGAAGCACAGATGGCCGGCTACGCGGTCCAATTCACCCCTGCCGAGATCACCAATTTGGGTTCACGATTGTTGGCGCACCTGGATCCGGATGGGACGCTGACCACCTCGAAGGACCGTAAACGTCGACGTCGCCTGTGGGTGAACCGGCAGAACGCTCAGTTGATGTCGCGGTTGACTGCCGATTTGGATCCGATCGCCCGCGCCCGGCTCGACACGGTGCTCGATGCGTGGGCTAAACCGGGCATGAACAACCCGGACGACCCGGAGTCGCCGGTCGGGCCGATCACCATGGCGAATGCTGAACAGGTCGCGGCCGCGGCGCTACGTGATGAACGCTCACCCGCGCAACGCAACCACGACGCGTTCTCCGCACTCCTGCAGCAAGTACTTGAATCAGGGATGCTCGGCAACACCCATCGCGGATTACCGATCCAGGTGATCGTCACCACCAGCCTGCAGGAACTCGAAGAGCAGGCAGGGATCGCACAGACCACGTCCGGAACACTGCTCCCGATCAGCGATGTGATCGAAATGGCCGCCTCCACCGGGGCGAGCCAGTATTTGGCGGTGTTCGGTGAGCACACCAGCATCCCGCTGTATTTGGGTCGGTCGAAGCGGATCGCGTCACTCGGACAACGACTCGCCTCCTTTGCTTCGGCGGGCGGGAAGATGTGTTCGGCACCCGGCTGCAACCAGCCCGCATCACGGGTGCAGATGCATCACGCCGCCAAAGACTGGGCCGACGGTGGGTTGACCGATATCGACCAACTCGTCCCGGCGTGCGATGTGCACAACCGGAGAGTCGGCACAAAACCCGGGCAGTTCACCACCCGCATGATCACCGAAGGCCCCGACACCGGACGTGTCGCGTGGCGGCTCAACGCCAAGCCGGGTATGCCGGAGAATCCGGAACGCATCAACCGCATCGCCGACGTCAAAGCCGACTTCCACGACTACCTCGCCGCCGAACACACCAGCAACCAAGCCGCAGCGGCGGCACGAGCAACCGGGACAAGCACAGACGCGACGGTCACCGAGATCGGCGCGCGAGCCTCCAGCAGAGTGGGCGCCGAGAACGTCACAGACACGGCCAGCGACCAGATGGTGGTCGCGGACGCAGTGGGCGCCTGGATGGTGTCGCCGTCCTCAGTGCCGGACCCGCCGAGCACGCAGGTGGCACGTCAGACGCTCACCGGCGTCGAACTCGCGCTGGCGGATAGAATGCCTTCCGCAGATCCTCGGCGCCTCGGCAGGCGGGTCGACATCCGATGGAACCTCCCCAGGCCACTCGAACTCGACCCCGACCCGCCCACAGACCCCAACCCATCAACGGGCCCGGCCCCACCAGGCGGCCCCAACCGGCTCGGCGGCGTCGACCCGCCAGACAGCCTCGGCCCACCGCTGGCCGACGCCGCCTGACCACCGCCATCCCGGGCGAACTGTCGAATCCGGTTGCGCCGCAACCCGTCTACACCCCGCCACCACACACGGTGGCGGGGCAGACGTGGTTGCCTGAGGGACAGCCCGAACGGAGTGTGCAGACGTGCAGCCCCGGCAGGCCACGGCGCCAGGTCGTGCACGGCTGCCCTCGCCAGGATCTTCCGCACCCTCGCCGGCGCCCCCGATACGCCAAGTCGAATCATGAATCATGTTCAACTGCGCGGTAACCTGTGGCGCATCATCCGACGAACCGCGACGGACAGGATTCACCGCAGATGGGCGACGCTCGCTCCGACCACCCAGTGGACGCCGACGACGTATCCGATGACCCGATTACCGACCTGGAGACAGGTTTCGCTGACCTGATGCGGCAGGGACGGATTCGACTGCGCACCCGTGCTCGTGCGGTTGACCCCCACCTCGACCCGTCGAACTATCCCCTGATCGCGATGCTCGCCAGCGCCGACGGATCTCTGCCGGTATCAACACTCGTCGCGCAGCTCGGACTCGAGAAGTCGACTGTGAGCAGACAGATCGATGCCCTCGTGCGCCTCGGCCTGGCCGAGCGACACGCCGACCCGCATGATGCGCGCGCTCGACTGGTCTCCTTGACTCCTACCGGCCGCGCACGCGTAGATCACGTAGCCGATGCGGCGGTCGCAGACTGGCGGGCACGGTTGTCCGAATGGGACCCCGAGGACATCCGGACACTCACCCGGCTGCTCAATCGTCTCCTTGTCGACGACGCGGAGTTCGAACCCGACCTGACCTGATCGGCGGCGTGCCCCGGCGCCGACATCGCGGCGCTGACATAACGGCGCAACGCCGCGTCGAGAAACTCCGCCGGAGCCGGGAATACTCAAGATAGTTGCGCGTTACAACTATCAATGGTTATAGTTGCTTCACTCAACTAGTTGGTTGCGTGACGTGTCTGCAGCCAGCAATCGGCCGGCCATTGTCGCCGCGCCCCCGACATCCCTCTCCCGCTCGGCAGACCGTGCGGGATCAGCCACCACCTCAGGAGGTTCTCCCATGTCTCTAACCGCCACGCGGGAGGTTGCTTCCGCAGCGGGCGCACCGATGACCCATCGACAAAAGCTCGAAGCACTCGTCGGTTTGCTCCTCGGGATGTTCGTCGCGTTTCTCTCGTCGACGATCGTGTCCAACGCGCTCCCCGTCATCATCACCGACCTGCATGGAACGCAGGGTCAGTACACCTGGGTCGTCACGGCGACTCTCCTCGCATCCACGGCGACCACACCCATCTGGGGCAAGCTTTCCGACCTGGTGAGCAAGAAGATCCTGGTCCAGGCGTCGTTGGCGTTGTTCACCCTCGGCTCGGTGCTCGCCGGACTCTCACAGTCGGTCGGCATGCTGATCGGTTTCCGTGTCATCCAGGGCCTCGGACTCGGTGGCCTGCAGGCGCTGGTCGTCATCGTGATCGCATCCATGTTCAGCCCACGCGAACGCGGCCGCTATCAGGGTCCGATCGCAGCCGTGATGTCGCTCGCGACGGTCGCCGGCCCGCTGATCGGTGGCGTGATCGTCGACACCAGCTGGCTCGGTTGGCGCTGGACGTTCTACGTCTGTGTTCCGCTCGCGGTGATCGCATTGCTGGTCATCCAGCGCACGCTGAATCTTCCGACGGTCCGCAAGGACGTTCGCATCGACTACCTCGGCGCGTTCCTGATCGCGGCAGGCGTGAGCACACTGCTCATCTGGGTCACCCTCGCCGGTGACAGCTTCGCTTGGCTCTCGGGAATGACGTTCGGACTCGTCGCACTCGGAATCGTCCTCATCGCAGGTGCATTGTTCGTCGAATCACGCGCCAAGGACCCGATCATCCCGCTGCGGTTGTTCCGTGACCGCACGACGACTCTCGCCACAATGGCGAGCGTTGCAGTGGGTGTCGCACTGTTCGGTGGTGCCGTGTTCCTCGGTCAGTACTTCCAGATCGCCCGCGGCTACTCCCCCACGGCGGCAGGTCTGCTCACCCTTCCGATGATCATCGGCTCGATGCTCGCCGCAACGGTCTCGGGCGCCCTGATCACACGGTTCGGTCGGTGGAAGCGCTTCCTCGTCACCGGTGCTGCCCTGATGACAGCAGGCTTCTTCCTCCTGTCGACCATCGACGCCCATACCGACATGGTCGTCATCGGAGCGTTCCTGTTCATTCTCGGACTCGGCATGGGAATGACCATGCAGAACCTCGTGATGGCTGTGCAGAACAACGTCGGACCCGATGACCTCGGTTCAGCGACGTCGACGGTGACGTTCTTCCGCTCGCTCGGAGGCGCGGCAGGCGTGTCGGTTCTCGGTGCGGTGCTGGCAACCCACGTCACCGACCTGATCACCAAGGGTCTGGTGGCAGCGGGTGTCAATCCCGCTCAGACCGGCGGGTCGGGTGCAGGGCTCTCGAACCTCAAGGATCTGCCGGGACCGATCGCCGAGATCGTCCGCGGTTCCTACGGTGACGCAATCGCGCGCGTCTTCTTCATCGCCGGTGTGATGGCCGCGATCAGCTTCGTCGCGATCGTGTTCATCAAGGAGGTCGCACTCAAGACGCAGAGCTTCGACGAACAGCGGATGGCCGCTGTTCGTGAGGAAGTCATCGACGTCACCCCCGCCGCGTCGTTCGACGTAGCTCCGGTCACCGTGGACAGCGGACGGACCAGCGACAGCCACGCTAGCGACTCGGACGTGGACGACATCGACGAGGAGTTCGCGAAACTCGTCGACGGTCCGGAAGCCACTGCGCGCTCAACGGCCGCCGTCGGCGAAACCGACGCTCAGCCCGGACGTCACGAGCGCACGGAGTAACCGTCGAAACGATGTACGCGCACTAGCGCGCACTGATTCCAGACACACTGGTTCCAGACACACTGTGGCCCACAGCCTTTTCGCTGTGGGCCACAGTGCATCTCAGAACCGTTGCACCTCAGAACTGGTGCATCTCAAAACCGTTGCCTGCACGCCGCAGCGCTCAGAGAGGAATGTCGAGTCCGAGGTCGAGCGCGGTTACCGAATGCGTCAGCGCGCCGACGGCGAGGTAGTCGACGCCCGTGCGGGCGTAGTCGGCGGCCTGGTCCAGACTCAACCCGCCGGAGGACTCGAGTTTTGTCTCCGGCGACCTGTTGTTGCGGCGGGAGACGGCCATCTGGGTTGCCCAGAGTTCGAAGTTGTCGAGCAACACGAGTTGGGGTGCGAGGTCGAGCACCTCGTCGAGTTGATCGAGCGAGTCCACCTCGACCTCGACCGGCAGGTCGGGTGCCGCCGCACGCACAGCGCGGAGCGCCGCGCTCACCGATCCCGCGGCGGCAACGTGATTGTCTTTGATCAGCGCGGCGTCACCGAGCCCCATGCGGTGATTGACGCCGCCACCTGCGCGCACCGCATACTTCTGCAGATAGCGCATGCCCGGCAACGTCTTTCGTGAGTCGCGAATCTTCGCCGACGTTCCGTCGACGGCGTCGACCCACTGAGCTGTCGCGGTGGCGATCCCGGAGAGATGGCACGCGAGGTTGAGTGCCGTGCGCTCCGCGGTCAGCAGAGCGGCGGTCGGCGCATGCACCGCCAACACCACGTCTCCCGGTGCGACTCTCGTTCCGTCGGCAACCGCAGCGGTCACCTCGTACGCACCGGCACCGACGACCTCGTCGAGGACGGCAAGTACGACGGGAAGCCCGGCGACCACGCCGAGCGCACGGCTGACGATCTGCGCGTCGACCGTCGCGCCGGCAGGCACCGTCGACGCGGTCGTGATGTCGGGGCCGTAGCGGAGATCCTCGTCGAGCGCCGTCCGAATCAACGCCCGCACCTCGTCGGTGATCGCCAGGTCGAGTTCTCCGGCTGCCTCGCGCTGGCCGATGAACGCGCTCATCGACTCATTCACCCGAACCCGGATTGCCGATCGCGATCATCCGCTCGACGCTCTTGCGTGCGCGCTCGGCGACATCGTCAGCGACGAACACCTCGTCCTTACCCTCACGCAACGCACGCAACAGCGCAGCCGGCGTGATCATCTTCATGTACGGGCACGACGCGCGATCGTTGACCGCCTGGAAGTCGATACCTGGCGCGGCCTTACGTAGCTGGTGCAGCATGCCGATCTCCGTGGCGACGAGAACCTGCTTGGCACCGGTCTGCCGAGCAGCGTCGATCATTCCGCCGGTGGAAAGGATCTTCACGCGGTTGTCGGGCACCGCTCCCTCGCCCGCCAGATAGAGCGCCGACGTCGCGCACCCGCACTCGGGGTGGATGAAGAGGTCGGCGTCGGGGTGCGAGTTGGCCTTGGCGGTCAGCTCGTCACCGTTGATACCGGCGTGGACGTGGCATTCGCCGGCCCAGATGTGAATGTTGTCGCGGCCGGTCTCCCGCTTGACGTGCGCGCCGAGGAACTGGTCGGGCAGGAAGAGGACGTCGCGATCGGGATCGATCGACGCCACCACATCCACCGCGTTCGACGACGTACAGCAGATGTCGGTGAGGCCCTTCACCTCGGCGGTCGTGTTGACGTACGAGACCACGACAGCATCGGGGTACTCGACCTTCCACGCCCGCAGATCGTCGGCGGTGATCGAGTCGGCGAGCGAACATCCCGCCCTGGCGTCGGGGATCAGGACGCGCTTGTCGGGGCTGAGGATCTTCGCGGTCTCGGCCATGAAGTGGACGCCGCAGAACACGATTTCGTCGGAGTCGACCTCCGCCGCGATCCGGGAGAGCGCGAGCGAGTCGCCGACGTGATCTGCAACATCTTGAATCGCCGGTAACTCATAGTTGTGCGCGAGTATGGTCGCATTGCGCGCACGTGCTAGTCGACGAACCTCTTCTGCCCACGCCGCGGTCGGTTCCACTCCGGTGAATCCTGTGGGACCGTCTGTCCACACCGCGTCAATCAGACCAGGTTCGGTGACTGCTACCGAACGGTCGCTGGTGATACTCATGGGTCGCTCCTTCAGCCTGCGACCGGAGAACGCGGTTCGTGCTCCGAGACAGGTTTTCGACTGTCGGTCGAAAACACCTAGATCGTAGCACCATGCCCGGTGGGTACCGTCGGTCTCCAATTCGAGTAGCGCACTACGCGTTTCTGTGGTCGCCTGCGGCAATAGCGTCGAAGAGGTCAGCGACAACACCGCCACTGCTCGACAAGAATCACAGGAGATACCCCGATGACCTCCACGATTGGCCCCCGCGCCGGCCAAGGCACCCCTCCCACAACCCCCACCCCGATGGCCATCGCGCCCTCGATCCCCACGCGCAGATCATCGTTCTCCACTCCACTCGAAGCGGTCCGACGTCGCCAGGAAGCACTCGAAAGGCTGGCCGCGCGTCGAATCGTGACTCCGCCGCCCATGGCACCTTCGACCGCTGGACGCTCAGCCGACGTCGCCCATCTACGCCCTGTGGTGTCGGCCTCGGTGAGCCCCGGCGGGCAGTCCATCCCTCACGACGCCGAATTGAGCCACCCGCGCGTACCCCTGACCACTCGGGAGATCGAGGTGCTTCGGACGTGGCTCCTCACCGACTCCAAGTCAGTGGCGGCGTCGCGGTTGATGATCTCGGTGGGCACCGTCAACACGCACCTGGCACGCATTAGGACGAAGTACGCAGACGCCGGACGTCCGGCACGCACCAAGGCGTCGCTGGTTGCTCGCGCGATCCAGGATGGCCTGATCAGCCTCGACGAACTCTGAGAGGAGCGCGTCGCGGGTTCGTGCGTCGACCGCCTCGCGGGTTTCTGCGCGGAGCGCCTCGCGGTTGCCTCGCGGAGCGAGCCCTAGAATCGACCGCATGCCTGCGCCGATTCCCGCCAGTTCCGATGGCGCCGCCTCCCCGGAATCGGTCGCACAGGAAGCCGTCACACACGACGCGGGGCGCCCGACGTCCGAGTCGGCGGGAACTGCGGGCGTCGAGGTCCTGAGCGCGGTTTTCCAGGTACGACGCCCGACGCCGGACGTCGAACCGCAACTGTGCGTACTTCTGTGGCGGCAGCACGACGATGAGCCGTTCGCGCTTCCGGGTGGCGAGGTCGCGGCAGACGAGAGCCTGTCGGAAACCGCCCGGCGTCAGCTCGCCGACACGATGGATATCCGCAAGGTCGCCCACCTCGAACAGCTTTCGGTGTTCTCGGCACCTCATCGCACACCGGGTCGGCGGACGATCGCCTCGACGTACCTCGGCCTGGTTCCCACGGATGCGCCTGCACGCCTGCCCGACACCGCGGCATGGGAGCCGGTGGATTCCCTTGGCGTCCTGGCTCACGACCACGCCGACATCATCGCCGCGGCGCGTCGACGTCTCGCCGGGAAACTCTCATACACGAATATCGCGTTCGCGTTGGCGCCGTCTCGGTTCCCGATGTCGGAGCTGTCCGAAATCTATTGTGCCGCACTGGGTTACCCCGTCGACACGACCAACCTGCTGCGAATCCTCAGCCGGCGCGGCGTTGTCGTGGCCACCGGGACCGTCGGAAAAACGGGCCGTTCGGGTGGGCGCCCGCCCGCGCTCTACGCCTTCGCCGACAACGAGTTACGCGTCACCGACGAGTTCGCGACGCTCAAACCCCCACCGTGAGCGACTGATCTGCGTCGTCGGCGACGCCGTCGCCCACACCGAGGTCGGCGTCGCTGGTGGCGAGCGCACACACCAGATAGACGAGACTGACCGTCAACGGTGCACAGATGAGGAGAATCCACGGCGCCGAGAACCCGTTGCGCGTGGCGCCGTCGAGCACGAGGTCGGGAACCACACGGAAGGTCTGCCCCATCCCGACGTCGTGCGGGTCCGGGAAGTGCAGATGCGCGACCCAGGTGCCGATAGATCCCGCGATCACAGTGCCGATCACTGCGGTCACGAACGTCACGCCATAACCGACGAGGCCTCGCCAATACCGCGCGGCGAACCATGCGAGCGCCGCCGCGACCGCACCGTAGGCGAGCATCCAGAACGCGAAAACCGCGACACCGGCGAATTCCTCACCAAGCTGTTCCGACGGCACGGCTGCGCCCTGTGCAGTCACAGTCCCGGTCATCGCCGGGGTCGTGACCGCCCACGCCACACCGAACACGGCGCCGAGCAGCAGCACGACAGCGCCGACGACGACCAGCGGTGCAGGCGAGTGCTTGCGCCGAACCGACACCGGGTTGCCGGGCGTGCCCGGATAGACCTGGGCCATCATCGTCGACCGAGTTGCGACGAATCGACGACACCGTGGCGCGAACAACGTGCATCCCACCCGTCGGGACGCACCTGCACCACCATCCGCCTGCCGCACTGACCACAGAACCGAGGCGGCTCCAATCCGAGGCGCGCTGCCTGCGGCACCGCGTCGGCCGCCTGCAGGTCGAGTTCGATGCCGGTGTACACGCCGTACCGGCACGGCTCGTCGAGCGGACCGGGGATGTCGACGGGGCTTTTGGCACCCGGATCGACGGTGGGCGTCGGAGTCATCGGCGTCCTCTCAGCTCAAAGGTCATCGAATTCGAGTATGCACGCCGAGGCAAAACGGCCCGCTCGCACGCTCCCGGCGCCGAGCTGAAACGGCCCGCTCGCACGCTCCCGGCGCCGAGCTGAAGCGGCCCGCTCGCACGCTCCCGGCGCCGGGCCTCAGATGCTGTCGTTAAGAGCCTTGATCGGCATCGAGAGGTCGTCGAGGAGGTCGAGGTCGTCCTCAGCGGGCCTGCCGAGCGTGGTCAGGTAGTTGCCGACGATGACCGCGTTGATGCCGCCCAGGATGCCCTGCTTGGCGCCGAGGTCGCCCAGCGTGATCTCGCGGCCACCTGCGAAGCGCAGGATCGTGCGCGGAAGAGCGAGGCGGAACGCCGCCACAGCCTTGAGCGCCTCGGCGGCCGGCAGCACGTCGAGGTCACCGAACGGCGTCCCCGGGCGCGGATTGAGGAAGTTGAGCGGAACCTCGTCGGGTTCGAGGGCGGCCAGGTCAGCCGCGAACTCGGCGCGCTGTTCAAGACTCTCCCCCATTCCGAGAATGCCGCCACAGCACACCTCCATGCCCGCGTCGCGAACCATGCGCAGCGTGTCCCAGCGCTCCTCCCACGTGTGGGTGGTGACCACGTTCGGGAAATGACTGCGGGCCGTCTCGAGGTTGTGGTTGTAGCGGTGAACACCCATGTCCCGCAACTGATCCACCTGCTCCTGCGTCAGCATGCCGAGGCTGCAGGCGATCTGAATGTCGACCTCATTGCGAATGGCTTCGATTCCCGCGGCCACCTGCGACAGCAGTCGCTTGTCCGGTCCGCGCACGGCCGCGACGATGCAGAACTCCGTGGCGCCGGTCTTCGCAGTCTGCTTTGCGGCCTCGACCAACGACGGGATGTCGATCCACGCGCTGCGCACCGGCGATGCGAAAAGCCCTGACTGCGAACAGAAATGGCAGTCCTCCGGGCAGCCGCCGGTCTTGAGCGAAATGATGCCCTCGACCTCGACCTCCGGTCCGCACCACCTCATCCGGACGTCGTGGGCGACCTGCAGCAGTTCGGTGACGCGCTCGTCGGGAAGCCGCAGCACCTCGAGCACCTGGTCGCGGTCGAGTGGCTCGCCGCGTTCGAGGACCTGAGCGCGCGCGACGTCGAGGATGTCGGTCGACGACGCGCCCGACGCCTGCACGGTCGCGGCGTCGAGCGTCGGATCTACGGGTGCCTGTGTCATGCGTGAACTCCTTCGATGGGCTGAACGGCCGCGATGTTGTCGGGCGCGGAACGGGAACTGAGGTCTGCGACGAAGTCGGGATCGAACCAGGTGGGCGCCGCGGCCCGGAACTGATCGGGCTCAAGCTCCCCGACACCCTCGGGTATCACGCCGACGACGGGTACCCCAGTCAGCCGGGGCAGGTCGACGCGATTGCATCGCATGGCGAGGTCTGGATCGCGCGGCCACGAGCCGATCACAAGGCCTGCGGGACGAATTCCCCTCGCCCGCAATGCTTCGACGGTCAGCTCGGCATGATTGAGCGCGCCCAGGCCGGCCTGGACGACGACGACTGCTTCGGCTCCTACCGCGTCCGCGACGTCGAGCGCGGTGAGGTCGGGTGCGAGGCGCACCAGTACCCCGCCGGCTCCCTCGACGAGGGTCAACCGATGAGTCGAAACAAGATCGGTGACCGCCCCGACGACGGTCCAGAGATCCAGTGGGGCAAGACCTGCGCGCATCGCCGCGGTCTCCGGCGCCAGCGGCTCGGGGTAGCGCGCACACTCGACCACATCGACGACACCCGCGAGGTGGGCAACGGTCGCGAGGTCACCCGGCTCCCCTGGCTCGACGCCGGTCTGCGCGGGTTTACACACCGCGACGCCACTCGCCGACTCTCCCGCAACGCACGCGAGCGCAGCGGTGACGATCGTCTTACCGACGTCGGTCGAGGTACCGGTGATCAAGAGGGCACGTCCCGGGCGGGTCACCGTTCACCCCCGCCTTCGGCCAGCGCCCCGCCGATGACCTCGGCGGCGCGGTCGACGGTCGCGTCGTCGAGATCGGCTCTGACGGTCAGTCGCAGTCTCGACGTCCCCGGCGGGACCGACGGCGGTCGGAAACACCCGACCAACACTCCGCTGTCCCGACACCGTGCTGCGGCGTCGACCGCGGGCTGCGGGTCGCCGACGATGCGCGAGATCACCGCGGCGGCCGGGACCGGCGCACCGAGGCTGCGCGCCATTCGTGTCGCGTTGTGCCGCAATCGGTCTGGTAGCTCGGGCTGTGCACGCAGGACACCGAGCGCCGCACGCGCCGCACCGACCGCTGCCGGGTTGAGTCCGGTGTCGAAGATGAAGGTGCGCGCGACGTCGATGAGGTGCTCACGGACAGCAGAAGTCGCGAGCACCACGCCCCCCTGCGCGCCGAGCGACTTGGAGCACACGGTCGTGACGACGAGGTCGCGCGCGCCGGAGAGTCCTACTTCCGCGATCAGTCCCCGACCCCCCGGCCCGCGCACTCCGAGCGCGTGCGCTTCGTCGACAAGGAGCGCCGCCGAGTGCTCGCGCGCAACGCGATAGAGCTGCGCGACCGGCGCAGGCTCGCCGTCGACCGAGTAGACGGAATCGGTGACGACCAGTGCCCGCTCCTCGGGGCGATCGCGTAGCGCCGCTGCGACGGCGGCGACATCGCCACGGTCGACGACGACGACTCGCGCACGCGACAGTCGGCATCCGTCGATGAGTGACGCGTGGGTTCCGGTGTCGGACACGATGAGGTCGCCGCGGCCGACGAGCGCGGTGATGGCTCCGACGTTGGCGAGGTAGCCGGACGAAAAGCACAGTGCCGCATCAAAACCCATGAAGTCGGCGATGTCGTCCTCGAAGTCGACGTGCAACCGCGTGGTTCCCGCGACGAGGCGCGACGCCGTAGCCCCCGCCCCGAACTCATCCAGCGCGGCATGCGCACCTGCGAGCACTGCGGGGTGCGTCGAGAGTCCGAGGTAGTCGTTGGACGCCAGGTTGAGCATCGACGCTCCGGCCTCACGAACGAATGGGACACGGTGCAGCCCAGCCGAATCGCGCGCCGCGGCGGCGTCGGTGAGCCAGTCGAGCGCCGACGCGTCGTCGACCGTCGTGCCGGCCGCCCGCAGCATGTCGACCTCGCCGAACTCGGAGCCCAGTGTGGCGTGATCCGGTGTCATCGGGCACCTCCCGCGCCGACCAACTGTGCACACGACGCCGTTGTGGCCGCGGCGATTCCGGAGCAGATCGTCTCGACGTCGGAGTCGGTGCAGACGAACGGCGGCATCGTGTAGATCAGGTTGCGGAAGGGCCGCAACCAGACTCCGGCGTCGACGGCGGCATCCGTGGCCGCGGCGATGTCGACCTCGTCGTCGAGTTCGACGACGCCGATGGCCCCGAACGTGCGGACATCACGAACCCCGGCCACGTCGGTCAGTGGCGCGAGTCCTCGCGCGAGCAGGTCGGAGATGTCGGCGACGCGGCGTCGCCACGGACCGTCGAGCAGCAGTTCGGTGGAGGCGACCGCGACCGCACAGGCGAGCGGATTGGCCATGAACGTGGGACCGTGCGCCAATCCACCGGCCTCACCCGCACTGATCGTCTCGGCGATCGCTGTGGTGCACAGCGTCGCGGCCAACGTCAGGTAGCCGCCGGTCAGCGCCTTGCCGACACACATGATGTCGGGCGAGACGCGCGCGTGGTCGGCGGCGAACAGCTCGCCGGTGCGCCCGAATCCGGTGGCGATCTCGTCGAAGATCAAGAGCAGGTCGTGCTCATCGCAGATTCGACGCAGCTCGCCGAGATAGGCGGGGTCGTGGAAGCGCATACCGCCTGCGCCCTGCACAACGGGTTCGACGATGATCGCGGCGAGTTCGTCGCGGTGTGCAACGACAGCGGCCTCTATGGAGTCGACATAGTCGGCATCGAACTCCGCGGGCGGGGCAGGCACGAACACCTGGTCGGCCAGAATTCGACGCCACATCGCGTGCATCCCGCCCTCGGGATCGCAGACGCTCATCGGGGTGAAGGTGTCGCCGTGGTACCCACCGCGCCAGGTCAGCAGTCGCGTGCGTTCCGGCTTGCCACGGCTGCGCCAATACTGCAGCGCCATCTTCACCGCGACCTCGACCGACACCGAACCCGAATCGCAGAAGAACACCTTCTGCAGGGGTCCTGGTGTGATGTCGACGAGCAACTGCGCGAGCCGCGCGGCGGGCTCGTGGGTCAATCCGCCGAACATCACGTGGCTCATCGACTCCAGTTGATCGCGCGCCGCGGCGTCGAGGACCGGGTGGCGATAACCGTGGATGGCGGCCCACCACGAGCTCATTCCGTCGATGACCGCACCGCCGTCGGCGAGTGTGAGTCGCACACCGTCGGCGCCGCGGACGACACGCGGTTGCGTCGGAGACGGCATGGCGCCGTAGGGATGCCAGATGTGTGCTGCGTCGACGCGGCTGATGTCGGCTGCATCCATGTGGTGCGTCCCTCCTCGCCGGCTTAGAGTGGTCCTGGACACCGTTCAGGTCCAAACTCCTGGACACTGTACAGGCTCCTCCTGAACGCTGTACAGGTTGCGTCACGGCCGGACGGCCTGGATACCCTGACGCGGTGAGCAACAACCGCGCCGACGTCCTGCGCGCCGCGCGCGGCATCCTGACCGACTACAGCCTCGCCGACCTCTCGATGCGCAGGCTGGCAACTGAAGTCGGTGTCCGCCCCAACGCGTTGTACTGGCACTTTCCCAACAAGCAGTCGCTGCTGGCCGCGCTGGCCGACGACATCCTCGGCGACATCGACCCGTCGGACCCCGATCAGCCGTGGGACGCCAGACTCGCCGACATCGCGATCGGGATGCGGACGGCGCTGCTCGCTGTTCCCGACAGCGCGGAGGTGGTCTCGTCGGCGTGGGCCAGCGGACTCGCGACGAGAACGGTGTCCGACGACCTGACCGACGTCGCGCTCTCCGGGGGACTGAGCCCGCGCGACGCACATGGAGTCGCCACCGCGATATGCCAGCTCATCATCGGGCTGACGATCGAGGAACAGACGCGGGCCCAGATGGAACGGCTCGGGGTCACCGGCCCGTCGGGTCGCGACTTCGCAGCAGAATTCGACGACGCGCTCGGCGTACTACTCGACGGCGCTCGACACCGGGCGCGCGCCACTCACTGACCCGACGTCGTCGCGACACCCCTCTGCGTCGTCGCGACACCCCTCTGCTCAGTGTGTCGGACCCGCTGGAATGGGTTTTTCACAGTTGCGGCGGGTAGCCTCCTACGCGGAGTACGGCGGTTGTCGTCCACCGCGCGTGTGTGTGGATAGGTCGCCACCGACTCGTCCCAGCCCCCGACACGGAAGCAAGCACGACTGACGTGGCAGCCCCAACCCAAGTGGTGACGACCCCTAACCGGAACGAGCCCGTCCCACCGCTCCCCGCGTATCGCACCGATCTCGACGGCCTCCGCGGGATCGCGATCATGCTGGTTGCCTGCTTCCACATCTGGTTCGGCAGGGTGTCCGGCGGCGTCGATGTCTTCCTCGCACTGTCGGGTTACTTCTTCATCGGATCGCTGCTGCGTCACGCGATCAACAGCCAGACGTCGCACGTCACGTTCATCGAGGCGCTCAACCCGTGGCCGCGCCTCAAACGACTGCTGCGCCGACTCCTCCCGGCGCTGTTCACGGTCCTCATCGCGGTCGCGATCCTGACCGTCGTCATCCTTCCGCAGACCCGCTGGCTCAACATCGGGCGCGAGCTGCGTGCGTCGGCGCTGTACTACCAGAACTGGTATCTGGCGCTGAACTCGCAGGACTACCTCGCGGCGAGTTCCGCGAACAGTCCGCTGCAGCACATCTGGTCGATGTCGGTGCAGGGGCAGTTCTTCGTCGGCATGCTGTTCGCCGCGGTCATCGCGGCCGGAACGATCAAGCTGCTGTCGGCGATCATCCGACCGATCGCTGAGCCGAAGACGATCCGTCTTCTCGTCGGCCTCGCACTGTTGGCGGTCGCCGCTGTCTCGTTCTACTGGGCGCACATGCGGATGGGCGTCAATCAACAGTGGAACTACTACGACACCCTCTCGCGCCTGTGGGAGCCACTCGCCGGCGGTCTGCTCGCCATCTGGTTGCCGCGCTGGCACGTTCCCCGTTGGATCCGCAACGGTGCGGCGATCATCGCTCTCGGCCTGATCATCACCTGTGGGTGGTGGATCGACGGCGTCGACTCGTACCCGGGTCCGTGGGCACTGGTGCCCGTCGGTTCGACGCTCGTCATCATCTGGGCGGGAGCCACCGCACTCGAGCGTCCTCGGTCGAGGCATGAAGCGATCGATCAGTCGCAACCGGCGGTCAACCGTGCGCTGTCCAGCCGGGTACCGGTATGGCTCGGCACCATCGCGTACTCGCTGTACCTCTGGCATTGGCCACTGCTGATCTTCTATCTGACCTGGCGCGGCAAAGACCACGCCAACGTCATCGAGGGCATCGGGCTCCTCGCCGTGTCCATCGGTCTGGCCTGGCTGACCAAGCGCTACGTCGAGGATCCGCTGCGGGGCGGCGACCGCGCGAAGCTGGCCCGCGGCGACCGACAGGGACGTTCGCGTTGGCTCAGCTACACGTCGGTGGTGACGACCGTGCTGGTCGTCTTGTCGATCGGCGTCGCGGTCGGGGTCAATGCATGGGACCGGCACGTCGCGAACACCGTCGTCAACACAGCGAATCTCGACCCGCACTCCTACCCCGGCGCCCGCGCTCTGCTCAACGGCTGGCCGGTGCCCGCGCTCGATCCCCAACCGACACCGCTGGCAGTGCTCGGCGACTTCCCGGAGACCTCGACGCAGGGCTTCATGAGTTCGTTCGAGGACCCGGAGATCCACGTCGGCGTCTACGGCGACCCGACCGCGACGAGGACGATTGCCCTCGCGGGTGGCTCGCACGCCGAGTTCTGGATCACCGCGCTCGACGAGCTGGGCAAGCGCAACCACTTCAAGGTCACGACATACCTGAAGATGGGGTGCCCGCTGTCCACCGAGCTGGTGCCCAAGCAGCGGGGTGTGCCGTATCCGCAATGCCACGACTGGGTGCAGCGCGTGATGGCGAAGGTGATCGCCGACAAACCCGACGCGGTGTTCACCAACTCGACCCGTCCACGCGACTACAAGCCGGGCGACTGGATGCCCGACGACTACAAGCCGATCTTCACGCAGTTCATGGATGCGGGCATCCCCGTTCTCGGCATGCGCGACACACCGTGGCCAATGGGGCCGACGGGCGCCCTCGACACCCCGACGTGCCTGTCCGACGGCGGAACCGCATCCGAATGCGGCTCCGATCGGGCGCGGGTGCTCTCCCCGACCGATCCCGCAGCGCCGTTCGCCGACGGCAAGCCACTGTTCCATCCGCTCGACGTGTCGAACGGCATCTGCACCCCGACGGAATGCCCGGCAGTCGTGGGAAACATCATCGTCTACAAGGATTGGCATCATCTGAGCGCGACGTACGTGCGCAGTCTGACCGACGAGCTCGAACGCCAGATGACACAGGCCCTGCCCTGGACCGGTCCCAACCACCGCTGACGCGCCAGCCGCCGTCGGCTCAGCGACCTCCTCGCGGAGTACGCCGATGCAGACCGACCGTGGGGGTGTCGTCTAACGCACACGAGTGCGGCTTTTCCCCGAGATGAAGACGGCGCCTATCGCGACTAGGGTCATGGCATGACTGCGAAAAGGTGGGCATGACCGTACCGCCGACCGACGACACGGCACCTCACGAGCCGGCACCCGGCACCGATGCCCAGAGCGTCGGACAGACAGCCGACGCGACGACGGCCACTCCCCCGCGTACATCAGAGTCGACGCCGGGATCGCTGCCGCCGGACAGCCCCGAACAGGCTGACGCGCTCGTCGCTCCCGAGCCCGAGCCCATCCCGGTCTGGCCGGGTACGCCATATCCGCTCGGCGCAACGTATGACGGTGTGGGAACCAACTTTTCGCTGTTCTCCGAGGTCGCCGAGGCCGTCGACCTGTGTCTGATCGACAGGGACGGGCACGAGCGTCGCATTCGTCTCGACGAGGTCGACGGCTACTGCTGGCATTGCTATCTGCCGAACATCGGCCCAGGCCAGTTCTACGGATATCGCGTCCACGGCCCCTACGATCCGGCGAGCGGGTTGCGCTGCGACCCGTCGAAGCTGCTGCTCGACCCGTACGGCAAGGCATTTCACGGGGATTTCGACGGCGACGAGTCGTTGTTCTCCTATCCGATGGCGTCGTCCGAGTCCGACGACGATGGTGGTGAACCGCCCGTCGTCCCCGCCGAACAGTCGTTGCGCGCCACCGCCGACCCCGACTCCGACGACTACGAGACCTCGTCGGCCACCACTGCCGGCGCGCACAACCCCACCGCGGACACCGGAGCCTCGGCGTCCGAGGAATCGGCGACCGAGACCGCCAACGGAGACGCGGGCCCGTCGACAGGCGAGGCCGACGACCCCTCAGCTGACGCCGATAACACCGTCGAAGACACCGAGACCCCCGTCGAAGACGCCGACACCACCACCGACGACGCCGAAGTCCTCATCGAAGATGCCGACACGGAGACGATCTCGCCCGCCGAGGACGTGTCGGCCGACCGGTCGCCGTCGATGCCGCAACTCGATTCACTCGGTCACACGATGTTGTCCGTGGTCATCAACCCGTACTTCGACTGGCAGCACGACCGCGCGCCACGACGCCCCTATCACCAGACGGTCATCTACGAAGCGCATGTCAAAGGCATGACCGCGACCCATCCCGACATCCCGGAGCAGTTGCGTGGCACCTATGCCGGCCTTGCCCACCCGGTGATCATCGACCACCTCAAAGAGCTTGGCATCACGGCGATCGAACTCATGCCCGTGCACCAGTTCATGCAGGACTTCGTGCTGCGCGACAAGGGTTTACGCAATTACTGGGGCTACAACACGTTTGGTTTCTTCGCGCCGCACCTCGAGTACGCGTCCAATCCGGATCAGCCCGCCAGTGCCGTCACCGAGTTCAAGGCGATGGTACGTGCGTACCACACCGCAGGCATCGAGGTGATCCTCGACGTGGTCTACAACCACACCGCCGAGGGCAACCACCTCGGTCCGACCGTCTGCTTCCGCGGCATCGACAACGGCGCCTACTACCGACTCGTCGACGGTCAGCCCGAGATGTACATGGACTACACGGGCACCGGCAACAGCCTCAATGGACGCCATCCTCACACGCTGCAGCTCATCATGGACTCGCTGCGCTACTGGGTGCTCGAGATGCACGTCGACGGTTTCCGCTTCGACCTCGCGTCGACGCTCGCCCGCGAACTGCATGACGTCGACCGCCTGTCGGCCTTTTTCGATCTGGTGCAACAGGATCCGGTGGTCAGCCAGGTGAAGCTGATCGCCGAACCGTGGGATATCGGCGAGGGCGGCTATCAGGTCGGCAACTTCCCGCCGCTGTGGACAGAGTGGAACGGCAAGTATCGCGACACCGTGCGCGACTATTGGCGCGGTGAGCCTGCGACGTTGGGAGAGTTCGCCTCTCGGCTCACCGGTTCGTCGGATCTCTACGAGTCCACGGGCCGGCGACCGTCGGCGAGTATCAACTTCGTCATCGCGCACGACGGCTTCACGTTGCGAGACCTGGTGTCGTACAACGAGAAACACAACATGGCCAACGGTGAGGACAACCGTGACGGCGAGAGCCACAACCGGTCATGGAACTGCGGCGTCGAGGGTCCCACCGACGATCCGGAGGTGAACGAGCTCCGCGCGCGCCAACAGCGCAACATCCTCGCGACGATGTTTCTGTCGCAGGGCACCCCGATGCTGGCGCACGGTGATGAGATCGGTCGTACCCAGCAGGGCAACAACAACGTGTACTGCCAGGACTCGCCGCTGGCGTGGATGGATTGGTCTCTCGCCGACAAGAATTCGGACCTTCTCGCGTTCACCCGCAAGGCCATCGACCTGCGCACCAAGCATGCGGTGTTCCGACGTCGACGCTTCTTCGCGGGCAAGCCGATCCGATGGGGGGAGGACATGCTCGACATCGTGTGGCTGACGCCCTCGGGCGAGGCGATGACGACCGCCGACTGGGACAGCGGATTCGGCAAGAGCCTCGCAGTCTTCCTCAACGGCAACGGCATCGCGGAGAAGAACGAACGCGGTGAGGTCATCTCCGACAACAGCTTCATGATCTGCTTCAACGCACACTACGAGGACATCGAGTTCACGTTGGCCTCCGAACGGCTCGGCCACGAGTGGGAGGGCGTCTTGGACACCACACATCCGCAGGGCGACTCCCACATCGAGTCGGCGCCCTGCGGCAGCACGGTCACGATCGGCGCGCGTTCACTCCTCGTCTTGCGCACACTGGCATGACGACAAGCGATCGCCAACGCCCGATCGCCACATACCGGGTACAACTGACACCGGATTTCGACTTCGCCGCCACCATCGGCATCCTGGATCACCTTGTGGCGCTGGGCATCAGCCACATCTATCTGTCACCGATCGGGACCGCCATGCCCGGGTCGACGCACGGCTACGACTGGGTTCCACCACCCCAGGTGTCTGCCACACTCGGTGGCCTCGAGGGGCTCCGCGCACTCCGGATCGCGGCGTCCGAGCATGGCCTGGGAATCATCATCGACATCGTGCCCAACCACACCGGTGTCGCCGAGGTGATGCGCAACCCGTGGTTCGCCGATCTACTCCGGCGCGGCTCCGGATCGCGGTACGCGTCGTACTTCGACGTCGACTTCTCGTCGGAGAACGGTTGCGACGGCAAGATCGCGATCCCCGTGGTCGCCTCCGACGGCGACCTGTCGCCGCTGACCGTCGACTCGCACGGCGTTCTGCGCTATTACGACCACGAATTCCCTACCGCACCAGGAACTCTCGGCGGTAGCGCACAGGATGTGCATGCGCGCCAACACTATCGGCTGGTGCCGTGGGACAGCGGACTCATCGGCTACCGCAGATTCTTCACGGTCAACGAGCTCGCGGGCCTACGCCAAGAAGACCATGAGGTCTATCGCGCAACGCACACCTGGATCAACGAACTCTTCGACGCCGAGCTCATCGACGGCCTACGCGTCGACCATCCCGACGGACTCTGGCAACCGATGGCGTACCTCGACGAGTTGCGAAGCGACATCGGTCCCGACTCACTGCTGTACATCGAGAAGATCCTGGCGGCCGACGAACAACTCGAACCGACCTTGCCCGTCGAGGGGACGACCGGATACGACCAGATGCGGATCATCGACGCGGTGTTCACCGCACCGTCGGGAGTCGTCGAACTCGACGAGATCCACCTGCGCGTCACCGGCGTACCGGGTGACTCGCATTGGCTGCACACACAGGAGCGCGAACGCAAACTGCAGACGCTGCACGACAAGTTCGGCAGCGAACACCGCAGATTGGTCCGCGCGATCACTCACTCTGATCCCGACGCCGATTCGGACGCGGTCGCCGAAGCGACCGCAGAGCTGATCGCGGCACTACCCGTGTACCGCGCCGACTATCCGTCACTGCGTCCCCTACTGATCACCACCGCGACCGAGATAGCCGCGCGCAGAGCAGATCTCGCTGCTGCCATCGATACCGTGATCAGTGCGACAACGCACGACGGTGCCGCGAGTTCTCGGCTTGCACAGACCGGCGGTGCCGTGACGGCCAAGAGTATCGAGGACAGCCTCTTCTACCGGACAGCGCGACTCGTCTCGTCGCTCGAGGTGGGTAGCGACCCCGCCGACCCGACCATGAGCCTGCAGAACTTCCACAACCACAACGCGATTCGTGCGGCGCAATGGCCATTGGCCATGACGGCGACCAGCACGCACGACACCAAACGCGGTGAGGACGTGCGCGCTCGGATCGCGTTGCTCGCCCAGGTACCCGAACGGTGGTCGCTCCTCGTCGACGAGCTCTGGTCGAATTGGCCCCCGCCGGATGACCTCACCGGCTACTTCCTCTTGCAGAACATCATCGGCGTCTGGCCGATCGGTGATCCCCCCGGCAGCGCGACCGTCAGCGACGAACTCCGACAGCGCCTGTACGACTACGCGCGCAAGGCGACGCGGGAGGCCGAACTGCACACATCGTGGACCGACGTCAACGAGGAGTTCGAGGGCCAGATCGAAGCCTGGATCGACGAGATCACCAAAGGTGCTGCAGCCGAGTTGATCTCACGTTTTGTCTCGCGGATCGCCTCGGCGTGGGAGCAAGAGGCGCTCGCACGCAAGGCGATTGCGCTTCTGTGCCCCGGCGTACCGGACATCTACCAGGGCACCGAGTGGTGGGACGACTCGCTCGTCGATCCCGACAACCGCCGCCCCGTCGACTACGACCGTTCGCTCGATCACCCCAAGGCGCGGGTCGTGCGTGCGGCACTCGCGGTACGCGCAGCACGTCCGGCAGCATTTGATCGCGATAGCGGTTACCTACCGCTCTACGCCGACGGGCCGGGCGCCGACCACGCGATCGCGTTCGGACGCGTCGTCGACGAGGTGCCCGAGGTGATCGTCGTGACGGCCCGATTCACCCACAGCCTCATCGACGACGCGGCGCTGACCTTCCTCGACCTACCCTCGGGGACCTGGCGTGATGTGTTGTCGGACAAGGTCTATCGGGGCGTCGCAGACCTCGGGGAACTGCGTGCCGCGAACCCTGTGGCCATCCTGGTACGTGCAGGCGACGGTGACACCTCTGTGGCAACCGGCGCGGCGTCGGCGACTGGGGCCGACGTCGCCGCGGTTGGCTCAGCCGCCGGGAGCAGGAGCAGGGGCGGCGGGTGATGGTGCGGCCGGCGCGGGACTCTGCGAACCGCCCTGCGTATCGGCGGCCGGACCGCTCGCTCCCTGCTGCTGCCCCAAACCGGCCTGTGCCCCACTGAGTTTGGACACCTTCCAGGAACCGTCTTCCTTCACCAGGTTGAGCCAGACGAGCATCAGCTCCTTACCGCCGCTGGGCGCGATCGTGCTCGTGCCGGACACCTCGACGAGCACGGCGGTCGACGCACGATCGGCGTCGAACGACTCGACCGACACCGACTTGACCGTCGGAGTGGCCTTGACGTTGAGATCGCGCAGCGCCTTGGAGCCGTCAGTCTGCTCACGCTCGAGATTCTGTCTGAACTCTCCGGTACTCAGCGGCCCCAGCAGGGTCTTCATGTCGCCGACGGCGTCGGAATTCATCGTGCTGACGAGTTTGACCGTGAAGACCGACGATGCCGACTTCGCATCGTCGAAGGCAGCCAACTTCTGTTGGTCGCGGTAGTAGCCCCAACCGAGCAGTCCGACACCCACGATCAGCGCGACAACCACGATCCCTGCGAGCACCTTGAGAAGTCCCGCGGTGCTGATGGTGACGGAGACCTGGCGAGAACCCTTGCGCTCCTTCTTCTCCGGCTCTGCCGCGTCGCCTGATGCACTGCCCTCGGTCTTCTGAGCGGCAGTCTCCTGAGGGGTCCCGTCGGCGGCTGCGCTGGACCTGCGAGCCGCGGCACGCGCACTCTTCGTCCGAGGAGCCTGCCGCTCGGGGACATCGTCCGACGCTGCGGCATCTACCTTCTCGGCGCGTGTCTTACCGGTGCCGACTTCTTGCGCGTCGTCGGTGTCGACCTTGTCGGTGCTGTTGTCGTCGGAGTCGATCTTGTCGACGTTGTTGTCGTCGGTGCTGTTCTTGTCGGCTGTCATGTGCTTCCAGTTCAGTGTGCTCGCCCGCCCCGGGTGCGGGCGCGATGTGCGGCTTCGCGGGTGGATTCGGCCGTGGTCGTCACGGCGGCCACACCGTCGTATCCCGGCGGTAGACCAGTCCTATCCCAGCGGTACCGTCCGTGCGTTCGGGTCGGCTCCCAGTGCCGGTCCCGCGGTGTCGTCCCCGGGAGGTCGGGGCGCGTTGGCCGAACCTCGGATCTGCTGGTTCTTGTCTTCGGTGACACAGTACAGATTGGTCGGAATCACCGTTTCGAGCACCTTGGTCGGGCGGATCGGGGTGACCGCGTAGTTGCAGTAGGGCCGCGGGAAGATCGACGCCATGACCCACCACGCACCATCGTGGAACATGTCCTGACTGATGTAGGAGGCGTCGCGGATCGACGGCAGCAGGGTCGCCAGAGCGGGTGCGCGCAGTGCGCCCTGACGCGCGATGTCTGCGACCTGTTGGACCACCCCGGTCAACGGATCTCGGATCTGACTCAGTGAGCCGCTCAGGCTGGTGAGCTGGGCGGGTCCCTTGCCGAGCAACGTGTTGAGTTCTCCGTTCGCGGCAACGGCCGAGTTCACCACTGCACTCGCGCCCGACACCGCCGTCCCCAGGTCGGGCTGGACGTTGGCGGTCGTGGCGAGGATCGTACCGGTCTGCTGGATGAGTTTCGTGGTCTCGGGCAGCACCCGACGCAGGTCGGTGAAGACCGTGCCCGCGGCGTCGAAGAACACTCGGAGTTGATTGGTCTGCCCGGCCTCCGGAGTCAGCGCGGTGTCGAGACTCGACACTGTGGCACGGAGTTTCACGGGGTCTATCTGACTGATGACATTCAACGACGACTCGAGCAACGCCGGGAACGGCGCGGTGACGTGCGTCTGATTGACCTCGATCGTGTCGCCGTCGGTGAAATAGGGACCGCTGCTGGTTGTGGGCGTGAAGTCGACGTACTGCTCGCCCGCCGCCGACAAGCCCAATGCCGATACCAGGGAATTCCGGTTGATCTTGACGTCGTCGTCGATGGTGAGGTTGGCCTGCACCGACTGCGGTTGCACCCGAAGCGACTCGACCTTCCCGATGTTGACGCCGCGGAGCGTCACACGTGAACTGTCCTGTAGTCCACCGGAAATCGGGAAGTTGACCGTGAGGTGGTAGGAGCCCTGCCAGGGGCGCCAACTCAGCGCACCGAACCCGATGTAGGCGAGGCCGACCAGCATGACGACGACCAGCCCGATGTTGCCGAGCAGACTCGAGTGCTTTCGCAACCAGGTGATCATCCGCAGCATCCCTTCGTGCCGCTCAGTTGCGCAAGAACCCGGGTCAGCGTCTGCTCGAGCGACTGCCCACCAGCCTGGAGGTCTTGCAGTTCGGGCAGTCGGCTGGCCGAATCGAACCCGAATCCCGTTGTGAGCCAGTACAACTTTGCTGAACTCGCAACAGAATTGCCTCGAATTGTCTTGGCGAACTTCGGCGTCAGCTCACCCAGATTGCGCGACACCGGCCCGAGAATCGGTGGTATGTCGCGCAATTCGGCGGTCAGGGTTCGCAAACTCCCGACCAGCGAGACGAAGCTGTCGGAATTGCTGCCGAGGAAGTCATTCGTCGCATCGGTGACGCTGTTCGTCTTGTCGAGCGTCGACAAGATCAAGTTCATCTGGTCGTCGATGGTGTCGATCGCCGGGCCGAGCTTGTTGATGGCCGCCATGATCTGCGGTCGACCCGCGGCGAGATCCGCGGTCAGTACGGAGGTGTTGCGGAACGAACGGTCGACCTCGGCGGAGTTGGCGTTCAGTCTGCTGATCGCGGTGGTGAATTCCTTGATGGCGCCCTGCAGATTGCCGGGGCTGCTCGGTCCGCCCGCCACGGCAGCGCTCAGCTCGGTGACGATCTGCTGCAACGACCCCAGCGATCCCCCGTCGACCACTGCGGCCGCGGAGACGAGGATGTCCTCGACGGTCGCCGCAGCCGACGTCGGGCCGGTGAGCACCGTGCCGTCGGCAACAGAGGGACCCGATGCGTTCGCCGGAGGCATGAGAGCGACGAAGACATCACCGAGGGGCGTCGCCTGTCGCAGTTGTGCCCCGGTACCCGCGGGGATCTGCGCGTCGCCTGCGACCTTCATCTGCACGATCGCGGTGTAGTCGCGCACCGCGATGTCGCTGACCTCACCGACGTCGGTGCCGTTCAGTTTCACCTTCGCGCGGGTCGGCAGGTTCAATGCGTTGTCGAAGTGCGCGATGAGCGTCTTGCCGTCGCCGATCCCACCGGGAGCAGGTAGCGGGAGCTGTTCGACGGTGAGGCCGGGCATCGCACTGCAGCCGCACAGTCCGACGGTCGCCGCGACGATCAGCGTGAGGATCGCCGGGACACCACGACGCGCGTCGCGGCGTCGGCGCATTCCGTGCGTCCGACCCGACGGCGTTTGACCCATCTGCGTCCGACCCATCTGCATCCGAGTCATCCGGGTCCGACGCAGCGGCCACAGATGTTCCGCGATCGCGGCGCGCGAGATGGGCGATCGCGGTCTGCCCAGCGTGATCGTGTACTGCCTCATTTGCTCATCTCCAGCAGACTCGAGAACACACCGAGGTCTGGCCCGAAATCCTTGAGCTGACCGGTTCGGCAGCCGTTCTTCTGCAGGTTGATCGACTGGCAGAATTGGTTGAGCGCCTCACCGTCGATCAGCGACTTGTCAAGGAGCACCTGCAAGCGCCACGCGCGTTGCTCCGGCGACACGGTGTTGGCCAGGTTCTGGAACAGCAGCGGCGCGACGTCGACCGTCTCGACCACCTGACGCGAGTAATCGCTCAGATTGCGCACCAGCGCGCTCAGTCTGCCCGTCGAGTCGCTGATGGTCGTCGAGTTGTTGCCGAGGAACTGCGACGTGTTGAGCAACGTCTGATTGAGATCGTCGAGTGTCGCCGTCAGCCCAGGAGCTTGTTGCCCGAGCATTGACGCCACCTGAGTGATCGACGACGAGAACTGCTTCATCTTCGGGTAATTCGCGGTCAACGCGCCGGTGAGCTTCTGCGTGTTCTTGATGATCTGCGTGAGCTGATCTCCGTTGCCTGCGAAGACGTCTGTCGCAGAACCGAGTTGGTTGATGGCCTCGCGGATACGTTCGCCGTTTCCCGACGTCGTTCCCGACGTGATGTCGACCAGATCTGCGATCGGCCCTTCGCCTGCCGTGTCGGTACTCAACGACGACACCAGACGATCGACGGCGTCGAAGAGATCACCGACAGCTACCGGACTACGCCCCTCGTTCTTGAGGACCGCGCCGTCTGTCAGTTTCGGCCCACCGGAGTACGTCGGCGTCAACTCGATATGGCGCGTGGTGACGATCGAGGTGTTCACGATCGCAGGCGTCGCGTCGACCGGGACGGGGATGTTCTTGTCGATGCTGAAGGTCACCTTGACGCGATTGCCTTCTTGCTCAACGGAAGTCACCTGTCCGACTGGCATTCCGAGGACCGCGACGTCGTTGTCCTTGTACAGGCCTGCGACGTTGGCGAAGTAGGCGGTCACCTGGATCTGCGACCCGACGGCCACCTTCCAACTGGCCGGGACCAGTGAGCACCCGGAGAGAAGCGCGACAACCAGGACGGTCAGCGCGACGATGATCGTCGGCCTGCGCCAGCGCGGATGCGTGTTCACGTGTCGACTCGTTCCCATGCTCAGCACCCATCCACCACACGCGCGGTACACAGCCAGTTGTCGGGGAAGAGACCCCATGGGAGATATCCCCTGGAATGCGGGCCGTCGGCCATGATGTTGTTCAGCACGCGCGTGGTGACCGGGAGTATCTGCAAGAGCTTGCGCAGATTCTCCTGGTTTTTCTGGAGGCCCTGGCTGATCGTGTTGAGGTTGGCCAGGATCGGCGCGAAGCTGTCGCCGTTCTCGGCGGCGACAGCTCGCGTCTGATCGGTCAGCGCCGCAACGCCGTCGAGCAGTTTGGTCACCAAGGCCTCACGCGCGACGATCTTCTGAGCGAGTTGCCCGCCCTGACCGACGATGACCGCCAATTGCGTCTGGGTGTCGTTCACCACCGTGGTGACGGTGTTCGTGTCGGCGAGCAGTTGGGTGATCTGGTCTTTGCGGTTGGTGATGATCTTCGACATCTCGACCAGCGAGTCGATCGTCGGGCGAGCAAGTGCCGGCGCGTCGGAGAGCTGCGCATTGAGCGTCGTGATGCTCTGCGCCAACGCCTTGTCGTCGACACCGGCGATCACCGGGGTGCCCACTTCGAGGGTCTTCTGCAGGTCGTAGGGCACAGCGGTCTTGGCGATCCGACCGTCGGGCGCAGGTTGCGACGAATTGCCCAGTGACACATCGACGTAGCGCTGACCGAGCAGCGTCGACATCTTGATTTCGGCCGAGCCGTTTGACGTGACATCGACCTCGCGATCGACCTTCATGGTGACCTTGACGTGGTCACGCTCGAGCGAGGTGTCGGCCACCTCTCCGACGTCGATTCCCGCGACGCGCACCTTGTCGCCCGGCCGGATACCTCCCGCCTGCGCGAAATCGGCTGTGTACGACTTCTTTCCGATGTGCGCCTGCCCGATTCCCGTGACCAGCAGAATGAGCGCCACGATCACGGCGGCGCCGATGACGCCGTACCACGTACGACGGTGCCGGCGGAAGCTCCTTCGCATGCGCCCACTCATTGGCACACCGGTGAGTGTTTGGTGCCGCCGATTTTGTTGAGGATTCCCGGCGGGAGTAGGACATTGCCGATCGAGATGTCGAGATCGCATGCGTACACGTTCAGGTACGCCCCCTCCTGCATGGCCTTCGAGAGAAGAGCGAGGAACTTGGGCAGATCGATCACGGTCTGGTCGAGCGCCGCTCCCGCTGAGATCAGCCCATTCGTCGCGTACCTGGTGTTGTTCGCGGCCGCGGCCAGGTCGGTGCGTGACCGACCGAGAACATCGGCGAATCCTGCTGCGGTGCGCCCGACCTGGTCGACGGACTTGCCCAGCGCTGCCGAGTTCGCGTTGAGTTTCTCGATGAGCGACGCGACGCTGGTCACGACCCCGGTGAGCTGACTCTTCTGTACCGAGAGGTCGCGCATCACGCCGCTGAGGTTGTCGATGATCGCTCCGATCACGACGTCGCGGTTGGCCATGTCAGAGGCAAGTTTGCTGATCTGCGCAACGGTGGTGTTCAACGACACGGTGTCGCCCTGGAACGCCTGCACCAAGCCGTTCGACAGTGCGTTGACCTGCTCGGGCTGCAGCGTGTCGAACACCGGCTGGAATCCGGCCAACAACTTCGTGACGTCGAACGAATCCTGCGATGGCTGCTGCAACGTCGATCCGGGAGACAACGGCGCTTCGGACGCGGCGTCGGTGCGCGACAGCGCGAGGTAGCGCTGTCCGACGAGGTTCTGGTATCGAATTGCCGCCTGCGTGGTGGTGAACACCGGCTGGTCCTGTTGCACCTCGAACGTCACCTTGGCGCGTCCGTGGTCGAGATCGATCGACTGGACGCGTCCGACGCGAACCCCGGCCATACGCACGTCGTCGCCGGCGAGGAGCCCCGACGTGTCGTTGAAATAGGCCGAGAAATCCCGTGTCGGGCCCGGCACGGAACGCTCGAGCGTCGAATAGATGATGTAGGTCAACAATAGCGCGACCAGCGCGAAAATGGTGAAGCCTATCAACGGCTTTCGGATCGATCCCTCAACCGCGCTCATCGTCCTCCCCCAGTGCCGTTGCCGTCGCCGTCTCGTTCGAGTGACACCGACTGCACGAGCGGGCCGAGCATCAACGTGTCAGCCGCGCGCGGCGCGCGGTCGAGTGCCGTCGTCAGCGTCCGGTTGTCAGCGCTGGTCGTGACCGCACCCGCCGACGACCGGTCGGCATTCGATCCCTGCTGGTTCGACCCCTGCTGGTTCGATGCAGGCGCGACGAGCAGCGGTCCGGAACTGGTGGGGCCGGTACCTGTTCCCGGTCCGACGCATCCCGGACCACGCGCCTGGCCGTACGGCCCACCGTTGTAGACCGGGCAGTTGGCACGTGAGTAGTGCTGCAGCGCACCGAAACTGATGCCGATGTTGACCTGCACGAGGCCGTTGAGTCCGGTGAACACAGTGACCGCCTTGGCGGCCAGTTGATTCAGCGCGGTGAGCGCCTGCGGAAGCGAGTTCGGCTCGAGTGTCACCGCGCCGATCATCGTGTCCAAATCGGGAACCAACCGCTTGGCCACGTCGCCGTTGCGCGCGAACAGGGTCTGCGCCTGGTCGAGCGTGCCCGACGCCGCGGTGAGGAGCGCGGTGAGGTCACGTTGATGTGATGCGATGGTCATCGCGGGGATGATGCTGCGGCCCAGAGTATTCAGCAATTCGGGCGCCGACTTCGCCAGTCCGAGTACCGAATCGTTGAAGTTGTCGAACCCGGAGGGCGCCCCCGTGGGGAACTGCGCGTTGATGGATTCGAAATATGTCTTGAGTTCGCCGGAGAACATCCCGAACACCGCGCCACCGCCGCGAAGTGCGTCCGCGATGGTGCCGAGCACGGCCGCCAATTGTTCGGGAGGCACAGCCGTCAGCAGCGTCTGCAGATCGTTCTGCGCGTCCTGCAGTTTGATCGTCGCAAGTGACCGGTCGGCTGGAATGGTCGCGCCGTCGGAAAGACGTTCTTGTGCTGGTTGTTCCGGGGCGACGAACTCCACCGAGTTCACGCCGAACAGATTCGACGGCACGGTCCGCGCCGTCACATTGGCCGGAATCCCTTCGGCCTGTGCGGGATCGAGGTCGATGTCGACGACCTTGATCTGTTTGCCCCCCGCCCCCGTCTCGGTGGAGAGCTGCATGGTCTTGACCTCGCCGACGATCAGGCCGTTGTACCGAACGTCCGCGCTGTCGACGAGCCCGTCGCCGATGTCCTCCATCTCGGCGTGCACCCCGACGACCGAGTCGAACGCACCCTGATATCGCATGAACAGGACGACGAACATGATGGCGAGCACGACCACGAAGATCAGTCCGCGCAGGATGTACTGGCGTAGCGACGGGTTGCGTCCGTCGGTGGCGATGTTCATCGGTCTCCCCTCATCCCGATATCCGAACGCCCGACGACATGCCCCAGAAGACGAGCGTCATGATGAGGTTCGCGAAGACGATGACGATGATCGCGAGACGGATCGCGTGGCCCGCCGCAACGCCGACTCCCTCGGGTCCGCCCGACGCGAAATACCCGTAGTAGCACTGGATGAAGGTGGTCAGCAGCACGAAGATGATCACCTTGACGAACGAGAAGAACACGTCCTGCGAGCGGATGAACGAGTCGAAATAGGAGAGGTAGTCACCTGCCCCCTTGCCGCTCTGGAGCTGGAACATGACTTGGCACGCAATGTAGTTCGCGGCCAACGACACCGAGTAGAGCGGCACGATCGCGATCACGGCCGCGAGCATGCGCGTGGTCACGAGATACGGCATCGGCCGAATCGCGATCGACTCGAGGGCGTCGATCTCCTCACTGATCCGCATCGACCCCAGCTGTGCGGTGAACCGACATCCCGACTGCGCGGTGAACGCCGTAGCGGCGAGTAGTGGTCCTATCTCGCGGGTCGTCGCGAAGGCCGAGAGTCCGCCGGTCACCGGTGCCATGCCGAGCAGATTCAGCGCGGTGTAGCCCTCGATACCGACCGTCGCGCCACCCATGACACCGAGGATGAGCATCACCCCGACGGTTCCACCGCCGACGACGATCGCCCCATTGCCCCATGCGACGTCGGAGAGCAGACGCCACACTTCTTTGCGGTAGTGGACGAAGGTCAGCGGCACCGCACCGATCGACCGCACGAGGAACGTGACGAGATGCCCCATCCGGGCGAGCGCGTCGCGGGGTGCGGTGACGACCACCTTGCCCGCGTTGAGCGGACGCAGAACCGGTGCCACATACCGTGATGCAGTCACCTCACACCACCTTTGTCGGGACGAGGAGAGCGAACATCTGCGTGAGAATGACGTTCACCGTGAACAAGAGGAGGACCGAGTTGACGACGGCGGCGTTGACCGAATTCGCCACTCCCGCAGGCCCACCCTTGGTCGACAACCCGCGGTCGCACGCGACGATTGCCACGATCGCCCCGAATATGACCGACTTGATGAGCGCGAACGAGAGGTCGGAGACAGAGGCGAACGATGCGAAGGTTCCGGTATAGCTACCGGGTGTGCCGCCCTGGAAGTACACGTTGAACACGTAGCCGGTGATGAAGCCGACGAAGCACACGAAGCCGCACAGCAGGAAACTCACGACCATCGTCGCGAGGAGTCGCGGCGAGATGAGTCGTTCGATCGGGTTGACGCCCATCACCTTCATCGCATCGATCTCGTCGCGGATCGTCCGCGAGCCGAGGTCGGCGGCGATGGCAGAGCCGACGGCGCCCGCGAGCAATAGCGACGTCACCAGCGGTGCACCCTGGCGAATCACGCCCAGACCGGTTGCCGCGCCGGAGAACGACGTTGCTCCGATCTGTCCGGCGATGTTGCTCACCTGGATCGACACGATGACGCCGATCGGGATCGCGACGAGCAGCGTCGGCAAGACGGACGTGCTGGCCATGAACGCGCACTGACGGATGAACTCCGCGAACGGAAACCGCCTCTTGGCTATGTCGACGAAGAGGGTCCGGAACACCTCGACGAAAAGACCGAGTTGCCGCCCGAACGTGTCGAACGAGGCCACGACATGCTCGCGAAACCACACGGCAGCGCCATTATGACGGGACCTGATGGTCACGCCACGGTCTGGCGCCGTACTCTCCTGCTCCGCGGTTTCACTCATGCCCGACTCTCGATGACAACCACCCCTGCCCGTGCTGTGCGCACCTCCGGTGTCGCGTATGCCGGAGATCATGCCACTGTTGGCACCGCGCCAACAAGCTGTTTATCTTTACCGAACTAACTGCGCGGTAATATACATCGCCCGACCGACGGCATGTGCGATGGGTCACATGGCGGCGAGTCGGCGCTCACGCGCCAGCGGATCTACGGTTGGGCCATGGAGACCACCCCCGGACCCCGCAGCCCTCGCGACGCAGACACCATAGCGACAGGCGCCTCGAGGTCGGAGGAAAACGTTCACAGGAGTTCGCCACAGAGACGGTTCGACCCACCCCGTCTCATCGACGATGTCGAGGTGTGGGCCCCTGCCGCGAGTTCGGTCATTCTCGTGACCGACACACCGGACGCCGACGGCAGTCCGATGACGCCCGTGACCGACGCACCGGGCTGGTGGCGGGTCGACACTGTCGGCGGCGCGGGTTCCGGTGCGGCTTCGCAATCAGGTTCGGAGCCGCAGCGCCGCTACGGCTTCAGAATTTTCCGCGACGCCGCGACTTCGGACGACTCGAGCGCCGACGCCCCGGTGCGTCCGGACCCCAGGTCTGTCCGCCAGCCCGACGGCGTGCACGGTATGTCGGCGTTGCACGTCGTGGACGAATCGATCTGGACCGACGACGAGTGGCACGGACGGTCGGTTCTCGGCGCGATCATCTACGAGCTCCACGTCGGGACGTTCACTCCCGCAGGCACACTCGACTCGGCCATCGACAAACTCGACCACCTCATCGACCTCGGCGTCGACTTCGTCGAACTCATGCCGGTCAATGCGTTCAACGGCGACGTCGGATGGGGATACGACGGCGTCGACTGGTTCGCCGTCCAGGAATCCTACGGTGGCCCCGACGCGCTCGTGCGGTTCGTCGACGCATGCCATGCGCGCGGGATCGGAGTCGTTCTCGACGTCGTCTACAACCATCTCGGGCCGTCGGGAAACTATCTGCCGGAGTACGGGCCGTACCTCAGCGACGGCGCCACCTCGTGGGGCGCCGGACTCAACCTGGCCGGACCGGACTCCGACACCGTGCGCGACTACATCGTCTCCAACGCACTGCGGTGGCTACGCGACTTCCACATCGACGCACTGCGACTCGACGCCGTCCACGCCCTCAACGATCACCGGGCGGTACACATCCTCGAGGAGCTTGCCACCGAAACAGATTCTCTCGCAGCAGAACTCGGCAGACCGCTCTCACTCATCGCCGAGAGCGACCTCAACGACCCCCGTCTGGTCACACCGCGTGATCGTGGCGGCTTCGGGCTGACGGCGCAGTGGGACGACGACATCCACCACGCGATCCACACACTCATATCCGGGGAGCGGCAAGGCTACTACGCCGACTTCGGCAGCTACGAAGCGCTGGCAAAGGTGTTGCGGGGCGGCTTCTTTCACGACGGCACCTATTCGTCGTTTCGACGTCGACACCACGGCAGGCCGATACCGACCGACGAGATCGCGGCAGCGACCCTGCTCGCCTACACCTGCAACCACGACCAGATCGGCAACCGCGCCATCGGCGACCGACCGTCGGCCTACCTCGATCCCGGCCAACTCGCCATCAAAGCGGCACTGGTGCTCCTCTCCCCGTTCACCCCCATGCTGTTCATGGGTGAGGAGTGGGCAGCCAGTACCCCGTTCCAGTTCTTCACCTCGCACCCCGAGCCCGAGCTCGGCCGCGCAACCGCCGAGGGACGCAAGGCCGAATTCGCCGAGCACGGTTGGGACAGCGCCGAGATCCCCGATCCGCAATCGCCACAGACGTTTGCCGACTCGAAGCTCGACTGGAGCGAGCCCCGCACCGGAGTCCACGCGCGGGTGCTGGAGTTCTATCGAGCACTCATCGAGCTGCGCAAGACCCGAAACGCGTTCGCCGACAAGTCATTTGCCTCACTCGACGTCGAGTACGACGAGCAGGCCGGCTGGTTCGCGATGCACCGTGGCGACCAGAGCGTTGTCGCGGTGATCGGCGCAGAGCCGACCGACGTGCCGATCCGGCTCGAACCGGCGCTGAGCTGGTCCGACGTCGACATCACCGACGACGGTCTGCACAGCCCCGGCCACAACGTGGTCGTCGGCACCAGAGTTCGGTGACGGCCACGTCAGCCCGGTTCAGGTCAGGTAGTTGTACGCCGACGAACCCGGTTCGAGCCGCTCACAGTTGAGTCGGGAATGCGACATCCGCTCCATGAGGTCGGCGAGCCCCTCTGGTGAACCGAGTTCGATGCCGACGAGCGCCGCACCTGTCTCGCGGTTGTTGCGTTTGACGTATTCGAACACCGTGATGTCGTCGTCGGGACCGAGGACTTCATCGAGGAACCTGCGCAGTGCGCCTGGCTCCTGCGGGAAGTCGACGAGGAAGTAGTGCTTGAGTCCCTTGTGGACGAGGGACCGTTCGATGATCTCGTTGTACCGCGACACGTCGTTGTTGCCGCCGGAGATCAGGCAGACGACGTCGGCGTCGGCAGGCAGTGACAGTCTCGACAGCCCGGTGACGGCCAGCGCACCCGCGGGCTCGGCGATGATCCCCTCGTTCTGGTACAGGTCGAGCATCTCCGAACAGATCGCGCCCTCGTCGACGTGGGTGATGTGAGTGGTACCCGGCGTCACGACCAGCGGATCGTCGACGGATAGCACCGGCACGTGCGAAGTTCCGCCCTGCCGCGCGACCTGCCGTCGTACCTCGGGATGGTCGGCGACGGTCGCGCCCATCGAGGCGAGTACGCGGTGACCGAGTGCGCCGATCCGCTTGACCGCAGCACCGTCGACGAACGGGTCGATCGCGTCGAGCGTGACCGGCCCTCCCGCCACGAGCGCGGCGGACAGCGATGCCGCACCGTGTGGTTCGACGCCGATGATCGCGACGTCGTCGGATTTCGACCGCAGGTAGGTGGCGATGCCCGCCAGACAACCACCTCCGCCGACCGGAAGGACGACGACGTCGGGAACCCTGCCGAGCTGCTCGACGATTTCCACCGCACTGGTGCCCTGGCCGGCTGCGGTCCGCGGGTCGTCGAATGCGTGAATCCACGCGGCACCGGTCCGGATCACATCGTCCTGCGCAGCCGCCGCGGCAGCGTCGTAGGTGTCGCCGACCGCGATGAGTTCGACGAATTCGCCTCCGTGCCAACGGATACGGTCGCGTTTCTGCTTGGGCGTCGTGGTGGGTACGTAGATGCGCCCCGGCACCTTCATCGTGCGGCAGGCATAGGCGACGCCCTGCGCGTGGTTGCCCGCACTAGCCGCGACGACGCCCGGCGCGAGCTCGTCCTCGGACAACAGCGACATGGTGTTGTACGCGCCGCGGATCTTGTAGGACCGAACGGTTTGCAGGTCTTCGCGCTTCACATGGATACGAGCGCCGTACGCCTCCGAAATACGCGGTACGGCCTCGAGCGGGGTACGAGTGACCGCGGGCGAAATTCGCTCGACAGCCGCTTCGATCGCGTCGGCGGAGAGCTGCTGATCCGACGCTGTGGGCTGCGAATTGTCGATTCCGAGGTGTTGCGTACTCACCCTCTTATGGTCTCACCTCACGAAATCCCTCGTCGCGCGACCCGACCGACGTAGCATCGGTGGCGTCCACCCATTTCGCCGCGCGTCGTCGACACGCCGTCGTCCAGCACAGTGGCGACACCCTCACCGCATCGCGGCGGACGACAAGCAGGAGGTCGGCATGCTCCGACACCGCGTTCTGACACCATCCCTTCGGACGGCAACTCTGCGGCGGACCACCGCTCTTGCCACCGCCTGCGCAGCAGCCTGCGCGACGGTGATCGTCACCGCCGTCACAGGCACCGGTACCGCGGATGCCGCGGCGCCGTGTCCGGGTGGCGCCGCACCGGCACGGCTCGTCGGCACCGTCCCCGGAGCAGCGTTGGAGGGATTGACCGTCGATTCGCGCGGACGGCTCTACACCACCGACCTCGTGAGCGGTCGGGTGTTCCGACTCGATCGGCCCGGCGCGGGTGCCGTGCCGATAGCCAAGGTCCCCTCCGGTGGCGCAGGAGCACTCGCGTGGACCCCGGACGGCACGCTCCTCGTCGGCTACGGGTCGGACCCACGCGTGTTCCTCGGCGATGCGATCCGTCCCGGCGCGATTGCACGGCTCGACGTCAACAGCCTGGCCCTGCGCCCATGGGTCGGCGGCCTCTCCGCAGCCGACGGGATGGACGTGTCGGCACGTGGAAATGTGTACGCCACCAACGACTTCGGCAATTTGGTCGGACGCATCACGCCCACCGGGGCCGTCCAGGCCAACTGGGCTTCGATTCCGAGCGCGAACGGCGCCGTTCTCAATCGTGACGACAGCTTCCTGTACGTGTCGCGCACGTTCAGCAATCCGGGAGTCAGCCGGATCTCCACCGGCAATCCCCGTGTCGTGCAGAGTCTGTTGACGCTCGGCGGGGCGGACACGCTCGCAGCACCAGACGGATTGACACTCGACGCCGCCGACCGTCCGGTGGTTCCGTTCAACGCGAGTGGTCAGATCGTGCGGATCACCTCGCCCGGACGCTACTGCGTTCTCGCGAGCGGCCTACCGCTGTCGAGCGTGGTGTCTTACGGGCGTTCCGCGAGCGGCTTCTCGGCCGGACATCTGTACCGGGCGGGCTTCGACGGCCGGATCTTCGAGATCCCGAGTGGCTACTCGGCCGGATCGGTAGCGGCGTTCCCCGGCCGTTGAGCTGACTGGCGCGTGAGGCTCGCGGCGACGATCCACACGGCGACGCCTGCTGCCGCCGACGACCACGCGGCGATCTCGGGCGAACGGGTCACGACGAGGGCGATCAACGCGACCACGGTGGCCGCCACCGCGGCGTACAGCTTGTGGACGGGCCAGCTCACGCCGGCGATGTCGACGGTGTGGCCGTGACCGGTTGCGTGTCCGCGGTGAGCTCCGTTGGACTCGATCAGGACTGTCATCGGATACCTCGCAACGATTCGGCTGGCGGTTCGTCTACCCGTTCGGGTTGGCTTTGCGTCGAGTATAGACATACCCGCGAGAAAATGTTCGGTGAGCCGAAACCTTGCGGCCCGACATGCCTGGAACCACTGGTCAGCCGGTGTTCTCGCCCTCGTCATGTCCTCGTTCTTATCCGTCAGCGTCCGTCGCGCAGGGTGTCGAAGAGTTCGTGATAGGGCCCGACAAGATACGCGGTGTCTTCTGCGGCGAGGCGATCGTCGCGGCGGGGATGCACGATGGTGTCGGTGCCCCGGACGATGGCGATGATGCGTGTGCGCGTCGGCAGGTCGGCCATGGTCATGCCGTCGAGTGGGCTGCCTGCGCGGATGAACAATCCACCGACCATGAATGAGCGCTGTCCGACGGAGAATGTCGAGATCACCTGCAGGCCCAGGGCCGCCCCGATGAACCACGGCGCCGCGAGGTCGACGGTCGATCGGACGTTCTGGAATCCGAATCGATGCGCGACAGCCGTGCCGAGCGAATGGTCGTAGACGCGCATGACGACGGGGACCCCCGGTCGGCCGTCGACGCCGCGAGACCATCGTGCGCCGAGTAGTTCGCGGAGCACGATGCCGCTCTCGATGTTCACCATGTCGTCGTGGGTCAGCACTGCCACGGCCCGCGCCCGCGCGAGACCGGCGTCGTGCAGAGTGTCGCGGAGGGTCGCATCACCGAACACGACCGGAATGTCGAGTTCTGCTGCCGCACCGAGGTAACGGTTGTCGTCGTTGCGCTCGACGACCGCGACCGGGTGACCGAGCGCTACGAGGTCGGTCGCGACCCGGATACCGAATGAGCCGAGACCCACCACGATCACATGGCCCGACATCTGGCTCGCGCGCCGTCGTCCGGCCGATGTCTCGATACGACGCGACAGGAGCAGGTCGGCGATGAACGCCATGAGGATCGCCGTCGTGGTGATACCCGCGAACATCAACACGATCGCGAAGAGACGCAGCCACGTCGGCTGTCCGACGAAGCTGAAGTCGCCGTAGCCGACGGTCGCGATGGTTTCGGTGGAGAAGTAGAGGGCGTCGACGAAGCTCATTCCCGGTCGGTGGTAGGTGAAGCGCAGCAGCACCGTGGCGCCCAGCAACAGGGCAAACGAGACACCGAGTGCACGAAACAGGTTGGGATTCACGTCGTCTCGGAACGCACGGAGTCCGCCGAGTAGACGCATCGAGACGGGGCGGTAGCGTCGACGGTGCACACGCTCGGGATCGCCGTTGACTGCGATGCTCTGGTCCGACAACTCGTCGACGGTGCCGATCATTGCGACCCAGTCTCCCGCTGTCACAGCCAGATCGCGTCCGGGACAGGGAACCACCTCCCCCGGCTCGGCGCTGTGCTCACCGCGCAGCACGGCGACGGGAGCGAGATCGCCGTAGAGCTCGCGCAACGTGGCGTCGCGGGGCGCGTAGTCGCCCGCGACGAGGAAGTCGTTGCCCGCCACGGGAATCGGGTGTGTGGTGCGGCCCAAGCACGCCTCGACCACCGACGGACCCGCGAGTTCTGCAACATCGAGCACCGCCCCCGGACCGTTGCCGAGCGCGACCGCGTCGCGTAGGACACCGCTCGACAGGTTGGTCACGACGCGCACCTCGGCGCTGAGTTGACGTGTCAGAAGGGCGATCTCGAGGTTGAGCGCGTCGTCGGAACCCGCACAGACGACGGCCGCGGCGGTCTCGACGCCGACGTCCGGCAGTTCTGCCGGGTCGTGCAACGACACGATGGTCGCTCCCGCGAGCCGTAGTTCTTCGGTGATGCGCTCGGTGAGGGCGTCATCGCCGTGCACGATGATGTGGCCGGGCATTGATGGAGCGTACCCGCGTTGCTCAGCCCAGGCAGGTCGGCCCGAGTAGCGCCTTCAGGTCGCCCATCAACGCCGAACTGGGCGTGACGCGCAACGACTCGGTCAGCTTCAGCACCGTCGACCGCTCGTCGCTGACCAGCGTGACGTGCACGTCGGCCGGGCCCGGATGTCGGGTGAGCACCTGCTTGAGTGCCTGCACGCGGTCAGGTGTGCAGGCGCGAGCCGCAAGTGTCAGTGCGACCGGTTTGGTGGCCCCCGCGGCATTGAGATCGGGAACGGCGAGGTCGTTGGCGCTGATCATCATCGAGTCGTCGCGCATGTTGACGCGCGCCTTCACCAACACGATGTTGTCGGCGACGATGTCCATCCCGTACGTCTGGAACGCGCGCGGGAAGAAGTAGACCTCGACGCCACCGACCATGTCCTCGAGCGTGACGGCCGCCCACGGCTCGCCCTTCTTGTTCACCCTGCGGGTCACCGACGAGATGATGCCACCGATGGTGATCTGCGCGCCGTCGGAGATGTTGCCCTCGAGCAACTGCGTGATCGAGGTGTCGGTCTGGGCCGCGATCGCGTGCTCGACGCCGCTGAGCGGATGCCCGGACACGTAGAGCCCCAGCATCTCTCGTTCGAGTGCGAGCTTGTGTTTGGAATCCCACTCCTGGTCGGGCACCTTGACCGCGAACACCTCGGCCATGGTGTCGTCGGCACCGCCGCCTGCGTCGCCGAAGAGGTCGAACTGTCCGATCGCTTCGGCTTTTTTGGTGCCGATGACCGACTCGACCGCCTCGACATGGATCAGGAACAGGCCCTTACGGGGATGGTCGAGCGAATCGAATGCGCCCGCCTTCACCAACGACTCGGTGACCTTCTTGTTGCACGCCGTGACATCGATCTTGTTGAGGTAGTCGGAGAAACTGGTGAACTTCCCCTTCTCATCGCGCGCGGCGAGGATCGACGACACGACACCTGACCCGACGTTGCGGATCGCGGCGAGGCCGAAGCGGATGTCGGTTCCGACTGCGGCGAAGTTGTGCTGCGACTCGTTGACGTCCGGCGGGAGCACCGTGATGCCCAGCTTGCGGCAGTCGGCGAGATAGATGGCTGCTTTGTCTTTGTCGTCGCCGACGGAGGTGAGCAGCCCGGCCATGTATTCGGCCGGGTAGTTCGCCTTGAGGTAGGCGGTCCAGAAGGAGACCAGACCGTAGCCCGCCGCGTGCGACTTGTTGAACGCGTAGCCGGCGAAGGGCAACACCGTGTCCCACAGGGCGGTGATGGCGGCCTGGGAGAAGCCGTTGTTGCGCATCCCCTCTGCGAAGCCGTCGTAGGCCTCGTCGAGGATCTCCTTTTTCTTCTTACCCATCGCGCGGCGCAGCAGGTCTGCTTGGCCGAGCGAGTAGCCCGCCACCTTCTGAGCGATCTGCATGATCTGCTCTTGGTAGACGATCAGACCGTAGGTCTCGGCCAGAATTTCCTTGAGCGGCTCTTCGAGCTCGGGATGGATCGGCTTGATCTGCTGCAGCCCATTTTTACGCTTGGCGTAGTCGGTGTGCGCGTTCACGCCCATGGGTCCCGGGCGATACAGCGCGAGCACGGCGACGATGTCCTCGAAGCCGGTGGGCTGCATCATCTTCAGCAGTTCGCGCATCGCCGCGCCGTCGAGCTGGAACACACCGAGGGTGTCGCCCTTGGCGAGCAGCTCGTAGGTCTTGGTGTCTTCGAGCGGCAGGGTGTCGAGGTCGAGATCGATGCCACGGTTGAGCTTGATGTTCTCGAGCGCGTCGCCGATGACCGTCAGGTTGCGCAGTCCGAGGAAGTCCATCTTCAACAGACCGATGGCCTCACACGACGGGTAGTCCCAGCCGGTGATGATCGCGCCGTCCTGTGCGCGCTTCCACACCGGAATCGCGTCGGTCAGCGGTTCGGACGACATGATCACCGCACACGCGTGAACGCCCGCGTTACGGATCAGACCTTCGAGGCCGATCGCGGTGTCGTAGATCTTCTTGACGTCGGGATCGGTCTCGATGAGGGTGCGAACCTCTGTGGCCTCACCGAACCGCTCATGTTCGGGGTTCGTGATACCCCACACCGGGATGTCCTTGGCCATGATCGGCGGCGGCAACGCCTTGGTGATGCGGTCGGCGATGGCAAAGCCGGGCTGGCCGAACTGAACTCGCGCGGAGTCCTTGATCGCAGCCTTGGTCTTGATCGTTCCGAATGTGATGACCTGGGCGACCTTGTCGCTGCCCCACCGGTCGGTGGCGTAGCGAACCATCTCGCCGCGCCGACGGTCGTCGAAGTCGATATCGATATCGGGCATCGACACACGCTCGGGGTTGAGGAATCGCTCGAACAGCAGTCCGTGCGGGATCGGGTCGATGTTGGTGATCCCGAGCGCCCACGCGACCAGCGAGCCCGCCGCGGAACCACGGCCGGGGCCGACGCGGATACCCACCTCGTGGGCGTGCCGGATGAGGTCGCCGACCACGAGGAAGTAGGCGGGGAAACCCATCTGGATGATGACGTCGAGTTCGTAGTTGGCGCGACGCAGGTAGTCCTCCGGCACCTCGACGCCGGGGAAACGACGCTCGGCGAGACCGTTGGCGACCTCTTTGCGCAGCCACGTCTGCTGCGATTCGCCGTCGGGGACCGGGAAGATCGGCATACGGTCGCGGTGGGTGAAGACGTCGGCGTAGGACTGCACCCGCTCGCCGATCTCGAGGGTGTTGTCACAGGCCCCCGGGATGACCGAGTCCCACTGGGCTCGCATCTCGTCGGCGGACTTCAGGTAGTAGCCGTCACCGTCGAACTTGAATCGCGTCGGGTCGGTCAGGGTCTTACCGGTCTGCACACACAGCAGCGCCTCGTGGCTCGCGGCGTGGTCTTTGGTGACGTAGTGGCAGTCGTTGGTGACGATCGGCTTGATGCCGAGTTTGCGGCCGATGTCGAGCAGGCCGTCGCGGACCCGGCGTTCGATCTCGAGTCCGTGTTCCATCAGCTCGAGGTAGAAGTTCTCCTTACCGAAGATCTCCTGCCATTTGGCGGCGGCTTCGAGGGCTTCGCGGTCATGACCGAGGCGGAGACGGGTCTGGACCTCGCCGGACGGGCACCCTGTGGTGGCGATGATTCCCTCGGCGTGTTCGGTGATGAGGTCGGCATCCATTCGGGCCCACTTGCCGAGCTGGCCCTCGATGGACGCCAGCGACGACAGCTTGAACAGGTTACGCAGACCGGTCGCGTTCTCGGCGACCATCGTCATGTGGGTGTAGGCACCCGAACCCGAGACGTCGTCGCCCTTCTGATCGCGCGTACCCCACTGGATGCGTTTGGTGTTGAAACGCGACTCCGGTGCGATGTACGCCTCGATGCCGATGATCGGCTTGATCTCGTTCTTGATCGCGGTGTTGTAGAACTCACTCGCACCGAACATGTTGCCGTGGTCGGTCATCCCGATCGCGGTCATGCCCAGGCGTTTGGCCTCCGCGAACAGGGGCGACACCTTTGCTGCACCGTCGAGCATCGAATACTCGGTGTGGTTGTGCAGGTGGACAAACGAACCGGCCACGGATGCCTCTCACCTCGAAGGAACGTTCCGAACGGAACGTCGCTGAATGTCGTGTCTTGCTATGTGCGTGATCGATACCAATCTCAGGTCGAGCCCAGCCACTGGTCGATCCCAACCACTGTAGGACTCGCCTCTGACACTCACGAACATGCCGCGCCAGGCTGTGACAGATGAGGCGAGGATCCCGGAGTGTCGCCCGCGGCGTGTCGGCGCGGGCGACGAACTCAGGTCTCGCGCAGGACGTCCAGAGCGTGCTGAAGGTCGGCCGGATAGGGGCTGACGAACTCCACCCAACGCCCGTCGGCAGGGTGGGCGAACCCGAGCGAACGAGCATGCAGCCACTGGCGCTCGAGCCCGAGTCGCGCCGCCAACACAGGGTCGGCTCCGTAGGTCAGGTCACCGCAGCACGGGTGGTGCAGCGCGGAAAAGTGCACGCGAATCTGGTGCGTCCGTCCCGTTTCGAGGTGGATGTCGAGGAGCGACGCCGCGGCGAACATCTCGAGCGTGTCGTAGTGGGTGATGCTCGGCTTGCCGTTCGCGGTGACCGCGAACTTCCAGTCGGCTCCCCGATGACGTCCGATCGCCGCGTCGATGGTCCCGGTCGGCGGATCGAGGTGACCCTGCACCAGCGCGTGGTAGCCCTTGTCGACCTCGCGGTCGCGGAACGCGCGCTTGAGCAACGTGTATCCGTGCTCCGACGCCGCGACCACCATCAACCCCGACGTGCCGACGTCGAGGCGCGACACGATGCCCTGCCGTTCGGCCGCGCCGGAGGTCGAGATCCGGAAACCCGCGGCGTCCAACGCGCCGACGACGGTTGGCCCGCTCCACCCCAGCGACGGATGGGCCGCCACGCCGACGGGCTTGTCGACGACGATGATGTCGGAGTCGTGGTAGATCACCGACAGGTCTTCGACAGGTGTCGGCTCTACTCGCAGCGGCTCGTCCGGCTCGGGAAGCAACACGTCGAGCCAACTTCCGGCCGCGAGCTTGTGCGACTTGCCGACTGCGACGCCGTCGACGGTCACATCGCCCGCGTCGGCGAGATTGGCCACGACGGTCCGCGACAAGCCGAGGATGCGGGACACCCCGGCATCGAGGCGCATGCCCGCGATCCCGTCGGGAACCGGCATGGCACGCGATTCACGCATTCTCGGCCTCGACCTTCTCGGCGCGCCGAGCGGCGAAGCCGGAGCGCGAGCCGTCGTAGTCGTATCCGAGCAGCGACAGCACGACGAGCAGCACGGCACCGCAGACAACCGAGGAATCGGCGACGTTGAACACGGGCCACCAGCCGACCGAGATGAAGTCGACGACGTGCCCGCGCAGCGGTGCGGGGTCACGGAAGATGCGATCGATCAGGTTGCCGATGGCACCGCCGAGGACCAGACCGAGGCCGAGGACCCACCACCCCGAGCGGAGTCTGCGGCTGAACCGGATGATGACCACCACGACAGCGAGCGCGATCAGCGTCAATATCCAGGTATAGCCGGATGCCATGGAGAATGCCGCGCCGCTGTTTCGCACGAGCCGAAGCGTGACCGCATCACCGATGATGTGCACCGGTCGCTGCGGGTCGAGCAGCGCGACGACCAGCGACTTGGTGAGCACGTCGAGCGCGATCACCGTCAGGGCGATGCCCGCGAGCCAAGCCAGTACCGAGGTCGAGCTGCGCAGCATTCCGCCACGGTCGTTCTCGCTGGTGTCCTCGGCGTCGGAGAGGTTGTGCGTCTGGTCGGGTCGGTCATCCACCCCACCATCATCCCTGACACGTGCAATACGCTGACTGGCGTGTCCGATCCGACCCGTCGAACTGCCGAAGAACCACCCCCTCGACGCCGCTCGGTTCGCCGCCGGGTCACGCTCGGGTCGACCGCAGCAGCACTGGCGTGCGGGCTCCTGGTGTCGGCATGCGGCACCGACTCGGGTTCCGATGCCGAGTCGGGGCAGTCGCCGGGAGCCCCATCGGGCTGCACGACCACCTCGACCTCCGGTCAACGCGACGCCAATCTGATCCCCATCCCTCCCGCAGCGGTGACCGTCACATCCACGGGCAATCAACCACAACGGGTGGTCGGCGGCGCGCCCGACCGTTCGACGCCACAGCATTCAACGTTGTCGACGACGTCGTCTGTCACAGCGGCCGACGGCACGACCGAGCAGACCGTCGACATCCCGATCACCGCGACGTTCCACTGCACCGACAACACAGATCTCGAGATGACACTCGGCGCGTCGACCTCTCCCGACCCCACGTTGAACGACCAACTGAAAGCGGCCAGGGACGCCAAGGCGGGCGTAGCGCTCGGACCCGGCGCGGCGCCTGTCTCATTACGACTGATCCCCACGAAGGATTCGGGTTCGGAAGCGAGGAGCGCGATCGAGCAGTCGCTGGTTCAGGCGTTCCAGAACTCGATTCCCCTGCCCACAGAGCCGATCGGTGTGGGTGCGACGTGGCGAACCGAGCGGACCATCACGGCTGCGACCACACTCACCCAGACGATCACCGCGACGCTCAAGGCGTGGGACGGCAACCGCGTGACCATCGACTTCACCACCGAGGAATCACCGGTCAACTCGGTGTATGCGATTCCCGGCTCCGACACCACGCTGACCATCTCCCGCTACTCCTACACCGGCTCGGGGACCCTGGTCTCCGACGTGACCCGCGGTCTGCCGCTCAGCGGCTCCGGCACATACACAGGCGCGCGCGAACTGGTCGGAGCCGACCCTGCCAACCCGCTGCTCCAGAAGATCGGCTTCTCCTACACCTGGAAGTAAAGAGCTCCTCACACACACGAGAGCCCCTGTCCCGCGCGGGACAGGGGCTCTCGTTGTGGTGCAAGCGCGCGCTCAGGCGTGCACTTGAATCCAGGCGTGCACTTGAATCACTGGGTGCACATGGCGCTCTTGATGTTGTTGCCGGACAGGATCGGGCACACCGAGTCGCTCGCGAGCTTCCAACGTCCGTCCGCGTACACGATCTGGGCGTCGAGCTTGGTCGGCGGGTTGTCGGGGAGCTTCACCTGAACCTTCACCGTGGCCTTGTTCGGTCCGGCCGGGATCACCGGCGGGAAGATCTGGTAGGTGACGTCCTTGTTGTCCTCGCGTGCCTTGACGAGCTTGTCGAAGAGCTGCGGATCCTTCTCGGAACCCTGCACGAGTTCGGTCTTCTCCGAGTTCGGCACGTTCGGATCGAGAGCCTTGTCCAGCATCGCGTTCAGTGTCGCGACGCTCGGGCGGACGTTCGGATTGGTGACCCCGGCGTCGGCACCCGACGCGCCTGCCTCAGAGGTGGCTGCGGCACTGGTCGTCGTGGCGACCGTGGGGACGTCGTCGGAATCGTCGCTGCTGCTGCACGCCGCGAGGGACGTGGCGACTGCGGCAGCCATGATGGCGGCACCTACGAACTTAGGGAACTTCAAGGATCTTCCTCACATTCAACGTCGGCGATGATCGTGTTCGGCGGTGATTCGCGAGTCGTACGCGGTTCACGGCGACCGTCACAACGGTCGCCATATCCACCCCCGTGGCCACAAACTCACACCACTATGCCAAACACATCGACTCCACCCCACGACGCGTACCCGCCGAGATCGCCAGTTGTCGCGATCTCGATGAGCATTGCGGCGTCGTACGAGCAGTGCCGACGGGTGAAACGGTTGACGGCCGACATCGGTTCCAGGGACGCTGTCTGGCATGACGCAACCCCGAATCGCGCTGATCACCACGGGCGGAACGGTCGCAGCTCGCCAGAGCGCGGACGGGGCGGTGCCGGTCTTGAGCGCGTCCGAACTGCTTGCCCAGGCAACGACGCCCTCGGCGGTCACTCCCGTCATCGAGACCAACGACCTCATGTCGGTGGACAGCTCAGCGATCACGGTGACTCAGCAGGCGCAGGTGGTGCGGGCTGTCACAGCCACGCTTGCCGATCCCGACGTGACCGGGGTCGTCGTCACCCACGGCACCGACACGATGGAAGAGACGGCATTTCTGGCCGACCTCGTCTCCGACGACCCCCGCCCCATCGTGTTCACCGGTGCGCAGTACCCCGCCGACACCCCAGAGGCCGACGGGCCCGCGAACATCGCGGCGGCCATCGAGGTGGCAGCCGATCCGGATAGTCATGGACGAGGCGTCGTGCTTGCTTTGGGCGGACGCGTGCTGCCGGTTCGGGGAGCGTTCAAGGTCTCGACCACAGCGACCGAGGCCTTCGACACCGTGCACGCCGCGCTTCCACGCCCCCTCGTCGTCGACGCGCTGCCCGAACGCCTGGCCCGCGTGGATACCTACGCGTTATATCCCGGCGTCGCCGCGGGAATCATCGCCGCAGCCGTCGCGCAGCGTGCGTCGGGAATCGTGCTCGCGGCGACGGGTTCGGGCAACACCCATCCCGACATCACCGCCGAGGTCGTCGCCGCACGACGCGCGGGGGTCGCCGTCGTCGTCACGACACGCGTTCCCTACGGCCCTGTCGTCGCGACCTATGGCGGCGGCGGTGGAGCTGTCGACCTCGAACGCGCAGGCGCGGTGGTGTCCCGCTGGTTGCGCGCGCCACAGGCACGCATGGCGCTGATCGCGCTGCTGTCCACCGGGCACGACGCCGACGACGTCGCCGACTTCTTCCGCCGTTCCGAACCTGCCGCCTGACTGTCGTGGCCTGAGGGCTCAGCGCGGTACATCGGGCCACGCGAGACTGTCGAGTGGGTCACCGCGTCGCAACGCGTCATCGTCGGCTGAGAATGTGCGCGCGATGCCGGGTCCTGTTGCCCGCGTTTCGAATCGCACGGTCACCACGCCGTGCCCGCCCCCCTGCACCCAGCCGTGCCCGAACTCGGGGTGCACCACGTCGACGCCGGTCGTCGCCCAGCTTCCGCTGTCGGAGACATCAGATTCAGCACCGCTGCCGGAGACAGCAGATCCAGCGCCGCTGTCGGAGACGGCGGAGTGGGTGGTTTCGAAGCCGTCCGAGGGTGGAACCGTGTCGATGGCGATGGCGCCTTCACGATCTGGGGCTTCAAGATCTGGCGCTTCGAGATCTGCGTCGGTGATCGGCGCGAGGTCGGCTGTCGGTGCGATATCACCGTCGCCGAACAGTGCGTACTGCTCGACGGCCGACAGACCTGAGAAGCCCACCCCGACAAGGCGAATGGGGCCGACCTCTTGCGGATCGAGGGCAAGGCGACGGGCCATCGATGTGAGGGTGTCGAGATCGGTCGTCGCGGCGGGCAGCGTCGACGACCGGGTCAGGATCGACATGTCCGATCGCTTGAGTTTCAGCACGACGGTGCGCGCACCGCGTCCGTCGGAGAGGAGTCGACGATGCGCGTCCGCCGCCGACTTGTCGATCGCGGGTCGCAGGCCGGCAAGGTCGACGATGTCGCGTGCGAAGGTCGATTCGGCGCTGATCTGTTTGGCCGCGGCGCGTTCGGTGACGGGCCGGTCGTCGTGTCCGCGCGCGAGCATGTGCAGTGCGGGTCCGACGCTGGAACCGAGTACCGAGGCGACCTCGATGTCGGACATCGCGGCGAGGTCGCCGATCGTGTCAATACCGAGGCGCGCTAACCGTTCTCCGGAGACGGGCCCGATTCCCCAGAGTTTGCGGACCGGTAGTGCGTGGAGGAAGTCGAGTTGTCTGCTCGGCGGAATGACCATGACCCCATCGGGTTTGGCCATTCCCGAGGCGATCTTCGCGATCTGCTTGCCGCTGCCGACACCGACGGAGGCGGCCAACCCCACGCCCTCGAAGATGCGGGCACGGATCTCCTGCGCGAAGGCCTCGGCGTCGGCCGCGGTGGCACCGACGAGGTCGACGGGCTCTCCGAATGCCTCGTCGAATGACAACATCTCGATGACCGGCACCGCTTCACGCACGATGCCGAAGATCCTGCTGCTCACCACGCGATACACCGAGCCGCGTGGTGGAAGCACCACCGCCGACGCTCCGACGAGGCGTCGGGCCTGGTGCATCGGCATGGCCGAGTGCGCTCCGAATCGGCGTGCGGCGTAGCTGGCGCCCGCGACGACACCGCGGCCCCCTGTCCCACCGACGAGCACGGGGCGACCGGCGAGCGTCGGCCTCGTCAGCTGCTCCACCGAGGCGAAGAAGGCGTCCATGTCCAAGTGCATCACCCACCGGGTGCTGCGTTCCCCGTCTGCGGGCGAACCGGACACTGCTGACACACATCAAGACTAAGCAGGTCGATCGGGGCTTCTTCAGGGACTTACCCGGTAGTCGCCCTGCCGACGGCGAAGACCGGGATCGACGCCGCGTGTGTGTGCAGTTGTTCGTCGGATGGGTCGGTCGTCATGCCGTCGGGCAGGAATCGGCCGACCTCCCACCCCCAGCGCTTCAGATATGCGCGGATGATCGGACCGCGATCGGCGACGTCGACCTCGGCGAGCGTCACCGTTCTATCGTTGCGGCCACGACGCAGGTGCGCGGTCCGCGCGGCTCGGGCATTGCGGACCCACTGGGTGTTGCCGCGTACCGCCACGAGGTACTCGCGACCGTCGAACGCAATGGGATTCACCGGAATCCTCTGTGGTGCACCAGATTTTCGTCCGACGATGGTCAGCGTCTGCGCACCGGCGAGGTTGACCCCGCGGTCGGCGAGCCAGCGAACGACGGAATTGAAGACGCGGTCCGAGCGGCCGGGCGTGACGTGGTGTTGCGTTGAGTGCATGGCGGCTACTCCTCTACGTCGCAGATGAACTGAGAGCACCGCTCTCGATAATCGAGTGTGCGCCCTGAGTCGAGGAAATGCAAGAGCACCGCTCTCTGATCTGGCAGACTGTCGGCATGGGAACGGGAAAGACACGGGCCGACAATCGCGCGGCGATGGAGGCCGAGATCATGCGGCTTGGCCGCGAACACCTGCGCACGCAGGGCGCTGCCGGGCTGTCACTACGGGCGATCGCTCGCGACCTCGGCGTCGTTTCCTCCGCGGTCTACCGGTACGTTCCCAGCCGCGACGAGCTGTTGACCCTACTTCTGGTGGAGGGCTACAACGACCTCGCCGACACCGTCGACGCCGCCGCTGACGCTGACAATGACGCTGACCGCACAGACGGGGCCAGCGGATCGCGGAAGCGCTTGCGGCGCATGGCCATTGCGATGCGCGCGTGGGCAGTCGCCGACCCCGCGCGGTGGGCGCTGCTGTACGGCAGTCCGGTGCCCGGGTACTCGGCACCGGCCGAGCGTACGACGCTTCCCGGAACGCGCGTGGTCGGTCGACTCGTCGTCGAGCTGGCGGCCGCGCACCGGGACGGTGACGTGCGTGCGCAGCTGCCGCCGATCTCGCCGGAGGTCGCCGCCGACATGCGACAGATCCTCGACGAGTTCGGCGTCGACATGCCCGCAGAGGTCGTCGCCGCGGCGACAACCCTCTGGGCGACCATCATCGGCGGGATCAGCCTCGACGTCTTCGGACAGTACGGCGCCGACACCTTCACACATCCTGACGCGTTGTTCACCACGCAGGTCGACGCCGTCCTGTCGCTGCTGTTCGACGACTGACTGCCGCACCGACGAACTGCTGCTCAGCCCGCCTTGTTGACGTCTGCCGTCACCCCGTCGCCGAGTTCGATCGCACCCGCAGCCGAGTCGTCTGCCGATTCGACGACGAACGACGTCGCGAGCACCTCACCGGCAATCATGTAGGCGTGGCGTCGAGCCCATTCGAGTCGCTGCTCGGGCACCACGAAGCGCACCTCGATGCGATCCGACACGTCGAGCCCGAGATTGCGACGTGCCTCCTGGAGTTCACGCACGCGATCCTTCGCCCAACCCTCCGACTCGAGGTCTTCGGTGACGTTCGTATCGAGGACGACGAGTCCGCCCCCACCGGGGAGTTCGGCCGTCGAATCCGGTTCCTCCGCAACGAGTTTCCTGCTGTACTCGCCCGGTTCGAGGTCGATGCCGTCGGCCGACACGATCTCGCTACCGTCGTCGGCGGTCCGCACGCTCCAGTTCCCCGCCTTGACCGCCTTGATGACGCGCTGCACATCCTTGCCGAGGCGTGGTCCTGCGGCGCGCGCATTGACCGCGAGCTCGTAATGACCGTATTGATCTGCGTCAGTGGACAATTCCACGGACTTGACGTTCATTTCATCGGCGATCAGATCGGTGTAGGGCGCGAGGCGATCGGCGTTGGGCGACGCGACGGTCAACTGCGGCAACGGCAGTCGCACACGGAGCTTGTTGGCCTTGCGCACGCTCGACGCCGTCGAGCACACCGCTTGCACGTCGTCCATCGCCGCAACGAGGTCGGGGTCGCCAGGCAGTTCGTCACTCGTCGGCCAGTCGGTCAGGTGCACCGACCGCTCACCGGTCAGCCCACGCCAGATGGCTTCGGTCGCCAGCGGAAGCAGCGGTGCCGCAAGGCGACTCGCAACCTCCAGCACCGTGTACAGGGTGTCGAAAGCCTCCGGGTCCTCATCCTGGCCCGCCCAGAAACGTGCCCGCGAACGGCGCACATACCAATTGGTGAGCGACTCGACGAACTCGCGGAACGCATCACACGCCCCGGAGACGTCGTAGACGTCGAGGGCCTCGGTCATGGCGTCGCGCGTGACGGCGAGCTTCGCCAGGATGTACCGGTCGAGCACGTTCGACGAGTCGGTGCGCCACGTGGCGGGCCGGTCGGCGTAGAGCTGCAGGAAGCTGTAGGCATTCCACAACGGGAGCAGCGCCTGACGCACGCCCTCGCGGATTCCCTTCTCCGTCACCACGAGATTGCCGCCACGCAGGATCGGCGACGCCATCAGGAACCACCGCATCGCATCGCTGCCATCGCGGTCGAACACCTCGTTGACGTCGGGATAGTTGCGCTTGGACTTCGACATCTTCTGGCCGTCGTCGCCGAGCACGATGCCGTGCGCCGCAACGGTTCTGAATGCCGGACGATCGAAGAGCGCAGTCGCGAGCACGTGCAGGTTGTAGAACCATCCACGGGTCTGACCGTTGTACTCGACGATGAAGTCGCCCGGATTGTGCGCAGGCTCCGAACCGTCACTCGCCCCGTCGAACCATTCCGAGTTCTCGAACGGATAGTGCACCTGGGCGTACGGCATCGAGCCCGACTCGAACCAGCAGTCGAGGACCTCGGGAACGCGACGCATCGTCGAATTTCCGGTCGGGTCATCGGGATTGGGCCGCGTCAGATCGTCGATGTAGGGGCGGTGCAAGTTGTTCGGGCGCACGCCGAAGTCGCGCTCGAGCTCATCGAGCGAGCCGTAGACGTCGGTGCGCGGGTACTCCGGGTCGTCGGAGACCCACACCGGGATCGGCGCGCCCCAGTAGCGATTACGACTGATGTTCCAGTCGCGTGCACCCTCGAGCCACTTGCCGAACTGGCCGTCGCGGATGTGTGCCGGCGACCAGGTGATCTGCTTGTTCAGCTCGATCATGCGGTCCTTGATCGGGTCGACCGCGACGAACCACGACGGAACGGCCATGTAGATCAACGGCTTTCCCGACCGCCACGAGTGCGGGTAGGAGTGTTCGATGGTCTCGTGCCGGACAACGCGCCCCTCGTGCCCGTCCGACGCAGCGAGAACGTGTGACCCGCCGGCCTTGAGGTCCTTGATGATCGGAGCGTTGGCGTCGAACACCATGAGGCCCTCATACGGCGGCACCTGCGAGGTGAATCGGCCACCGGCGTCGAGTGGTTGCACGACCTCGATGCCGTTGGCGGTCGAGAGCTCCATGTCCTCCTCACCGAAAGCCGGTGCGAGATGGACGATTCCGGTGCCGCTGTCGGTGGTGACGTAATCACCGAGCAAGACGCGGTGCGCGTTGGGATGCCCGACGAAGAAGTCGAACGGCGGTGTGTAGGCCAAACCCTCCAGGTCGCTGCCCTGATACGTGCCCAGCACCTCCGGGTCGACGATCTCCTTGGCGTAGCTGCCGAGCAAAGGCTCGGCAAGCAGATACTCACGACCGTCCGCCGCGCGCACATGCACGTAGGAGACATCGGGGTTGACGGCGATCGCGAGGTTCGACGGCAATGTCCAGGGTGTCGTCGTCCAGATCAGCGCGTTGACCCCGTCCAACGCCGACAATGGACCGTCGGAGTCGATGACAAGCGGCATGCTGACCGTGAGAGCGGGGTCTTGGCGCATGCGGTAGGCGTCGTCGAGCTTGGATTCCTGGTTGCTCAACGGTGTCTGCTCGTACCAGGAGTACGGCAGCACACGGTATCCCTGATAGATGAGTCCCTTGTCCCAGAGCCGCCTGAATGCCCACATCACCGACTCCATGAAGTCGATGTCGAGGGTCTTGTAGTCGTTGTCGAAGTCGACCCAGCGAGCCTGGCGGGTGACGTAGTCACGCCACTCTCCGGTGTAACGAAGCACAGAGTCGCGGCAGAAGTCGTTGAACTTCTCGACGCCCATCTTCTCGATCTCCGACTTGTCGGTGATTCCGAGTTGACGTTCGGCTTCGAGCTCTGCGGGCAGACCATGTGTGTCCCAGCCGAATCGACGCTCGACCTTCTTGCCGCGCATCGTCTGGTACCTCGGTACCAGATCCTTCACGTAACCGGTCAGCAGGTGACCGTAGTGGGGCAGGCCGTTGGCGAACGGCGGCCCGTCGTAGAAGACGAACTCGGGGGCGTCGGCTCTGTTGGCGATGGATGCGGCGAACGTGTCGTCGTTCTTCCAGTAGTCGAGCACGTTGAGCTCGACGTCGGGGAATGAAGGCGCACCACTACGTACGCCGCCGGTCATGTCGACGACCGGGTACACACGTGTTGCCGATTCTGACTGCTCGCTCACGCTGACTCCTCGTGCCTGGCTCGCACGTCCTCACCGGACGTGTGCATGTGCTCTTGGCACGGGGACGCACGACGTGTGCGCGGTACCACCCCGCTTGCACCGGATTACTCCGATGCCGCTCATGGCCATCTCGGATAGGCAGGCGAACAACGCCGGGATGTTCACACACCCAGAGTGCTCCAACACTGCCAACCGAATTGGCCTGCGGCTATGACGGGCCACTCCCGCCCGGTTCTACTGGGACGCTCACCGACTCACGCGATGCGTGACGAGAATCCGTTCTTCCGGGTGCTCCCCGGTGATGGCCGGATCAATGCGCTTTCAGTGTAGCGACCGAGGCAACCCGGCCACGAATCGACTGTTGACCGCCCGCAATCGACGCCGCAGGGGTCACTCGGGGTGGGTCGTTCCGGATCAGTCGAGCGGAGGACGCCAGTTGGGATCGAGCGGATCGAAACGCGCGGTTCCGCTCCCCTGCTCACGCTCGGGCTGTTCCCACGGCCGATCCGACGGCTTTCCGTCGTCGGACGGCGGTTGCTGTATCCCGCGCGGCTGCTCGCGATCTGACTGTCGAGGCGCCGTTCCGGAACGCTGGTCAGCGCCCGGCTGGCGCTGTGGTTCGTCGCCCTGCGGATACGGGCGCTGAGGATACGGACCCTGAGGATACGGGCGCTGCGAATACGGTTGCGGCGGGTAGCCCTGAGCGGATGGACCCTGAGGGGGCTGCTGCCTGTAGCCCTGCGCCGGCGGGCGCTGCTCCGAGCGAAACTGCGGCGGTCCTGCCTGCTCGCCGGACTGCGGCGGTGCCTGCTCGCCGGCCGCCGGTGGTCGGCGGAATCCGCCGGTTGCGGGATCGCCCCCGACGGCACGCAGATAGTCGTCGTAATTGCCCTCTCGCGAGGACGGCACAGACTTTGCCTCTGAGGGGGGTGCATCCGTGCCGCGCGTGTCTGCACTTGATGAACCGGCGCTTGGCGAATCAGCGCTGCGTGCATCGGCATCGGGGGCAACCGCACCAGATGCGTCGGGGCCTGATTCCGGATTCGATGTGACGTCGGAGCGTGGACCCGACCGCCCGCCGGGTTGAATCACGCCCTGCCACGACGACTGCGGAGGGGAATCGCGTCGGGCAGCGCCAGCGTCGAAGACGTCGCTTTCGGAGCGGTCGCTCTCAGCGACAGCGTCGCTGCGACGCCCCCGAGTGTCGGGTTCCTCGTCGACCTGATCATCGCCCGGGTCCCGATCATCTTTTCGGCCGGAGCCGATGATGTCGACGATCAGGAATCCCAGACCGATCAGACAGACAACGATGCATGCCACCGCGAGCCACACCGTTCCGGTGATCAACCCGACGATGAGCAGCACAAACCCCACCAGGGTGGCCGCGAGCGCCAGACTCAGCACGTCATCTGCCTAATGACTCCGCCGAAGGCCGATCAGCTCTGCGAGTAGCTGCTGAAGCCGCCGTTACCCGGGTCCGACGAGAAGGACTGATCGGGACGACCACTCTCGACCGGCGCCGCACTGCCGCGCTGCTGCAGCTCTTCGAGCTGGGATTCGAGGTAGGTCTTGAGGCGGGTCCGGTACTCGCGCTCGAACGTCTTGAGCTGTTCGATGCGACCCTCGAGAACGCCACGCTGCTGGTTGATGGTGCCCATGATTTCGCTGTGCTTGCGCTCGGCATCGCTCTGCAACGCCTCGGACCGCTCCTGTGCCTGGCGGAGCTGAGCTTCCGACCGGGTCTGCGAATCGGCGAGGATGGCCTCCGACCGCTGACGAGCGTCGGACAGCAGGGCGTCGGACTTCGTCTGGGCCTCGGAGACCATGGTGTCGGCACGCGAACGCGCATCCGCGAGAAGCGTATCGGCCTCTTGGCGTGCAGATCCGGTCAGACGGTCGGCGGTGTCCTGCGCGAGCGCGAGAACGCGAGCCGCGCGAACGTTGGAGTCGTCGTTGGCCAGCGGCGCAGGTGCGGCAGCAGCGACCGGCTGCTGCGGAGTCTGCACCTCGGTGGGCGCCGCGGCGAAAACCTGTGTGGAATCGTCGGCGGTCGACTGAGCGGTCGACGTGGAAGGCGTTGCGTCGCCGCTGCCTGCCTTTGCGTCGGCGAGCTCACCCTCGAGCTCTTCGACACGTTGTTTGAGGTCGCCGTTCTCCTCGATCAGACGAGCGAGCTCTGCTTCGACAAAGTCAAGGAACTGATCGACTTCGTCCTCGTTGTAGCCGCGCTTACCGATCGGCGGTTTGCTGAACGCGACGTTGTGCACATCAGCTGGTGTCAGCCGCATGTCGGTTCCCCTCATTGTCGTTAGAGCGTTGGGTCGTCTCGAGCTGGTGTCGTTCGAGCTTGGTCTTCAGTTGGGCGGGCAAGTCACAGCCTATGTGTACAGACTGTCACTCAATATTCATACCAGTCAAAATCCGTAACTGGCGTCTCATCCTGTCACATCTGAACCGCTTGTCGCATACGTTCGATGCCGTCCTGCAACTCAACAGTCACTCGATGATGACACTCAACGGTAGAACATTCGATCGTGTCGCGGCACCGAGACCACGCGCAACGGCCGATCAGACGACACGCCGGGAGCACCGTCACACCGGCCTGACGACGAGTGATCGCAGGTCACACGAGTGATCGGAAATCTCAGATGAGTCCGCTGGCGAGAGCATCCGATGCGGCACTGTTGGCGAGGCCTCGCATGACCGACATCAGGATGAGGACGACAATCATCACGATCATCAGCGACAGGTCGAGTCGGACGGGCCCGAGCGGGATCGGCGGCAGGACGCGTCGGAGCGCCTTGATCGGCGGGTCGGTGACCGTGAATACCGCCTCGATGATCACAACTGCGATACCCGTCGGCCGCCATTCACGCGCGAAGGTGCGCACCAATTCGATGACGAGGCGCGCAAGCAGCAGCAGCCAGTAGATGAACAGCACGTAGTAGAGGACTTCGAACAGAATCGCCACGAGTCAAGAGTGCCTGATATGTCGGGCACGCTGCACGCCAGGTACCGCTGACCTGGTGCGCGCGAGCAGAGGTGGAGGCCAACCGAGCTTCGGCGGGCGAACCGTGTTGCGATTCGCCCGCCGAATAAGCCGGTGTCAGCCGTGGTTGTAGAAGCCCGTCGCGGCGATCTTCTTGCGATCCTCCGCTGAGACGTCGATGTCAGCCGGTGAGAGGAGAAACACCTTCGTGGCGACTTTGTCGAACGAGCCACGCAGTGCGAACGCGAGGCCTGCTGCGAAGTCGACAAGGCGCTTCGCGTCGTCGTTGCTCATGTCGACGAGATCCATGATGACCGGATTTCCGTCACGGAACCGCTCGCCGATCGTGCGCGCTTCGCTGTAGTCGGCGGGGCGCAGCGTCGTGATCTTGTGGAGCGGACCGTCGGCGAATACCTGCTCGAGGTCAGGACTCGCAGAGGCCGCAACCGCGGCCGATCGGTGCGGTGCCGCACTCGACCGCTGGAGCGGCTCGAGGCGCGACACCGGGCGGGGCCGCTCGGCGGGCTCGGAGTGGCGCGGACCCGCGTAGGTGTAGTCGCCCTGGTACCCCTGCTCGTAGCCGGGTGCCGAATCGAAGCCCGGGCCGAAGCGTCGCTCGTCGTAGCCCGCGTCTACAGCGTCGCGATACCCGGGGTCGGCGTAGGAATCGCCGTAGCCGTCACGCAGCGGCGCCTCGCCGTAGTAGTCGTCGCGATACGCGCGCTCACGCGACGCCGACCGCACGGGACCCGGTCCGGGCTCGTCGAAGTAGTCGTCCTCGTACTCGCTCGGAGGCACCATGCCGAAATATGCCTTGAACTTCTGCATCGTGGTCATGTGAGGCCTCTCTGGTCATCCGACACCCGCGGCGGGTTCGCGAGTGTTGTCAGTGTGGAGTTTGTTCTCGTTGGTTCGCATGTGACCAATGTGACTAGTGAGAGATTAACGGGCGCGGACCCATGATTGCGGTACCGACACGCACGCATGTCGATCCATGTGCGACGGCACTTTCGAGATCGGACGACATACCCGCCGACAACCCGGTCGCCTGCGGGAATCTGGTCCGAAACCGTTCATGCGCCTGCGCGGTTCGCGCCATCCACTCGTCGACATCGCCGTCGAGCGGTGCAACGACCATCAGCCCGCGCAGTGCCAGCGAATCGCTTGCCTCGACCCTGTCAGCCAGCTCGGGAAGCTCGTCCTCGAGCGCACCACCCCTGGTCGGGTCAGCGTCGAGGCTCAGTTGCAGATAGATGCCGAGCGGCGTGCTCCGCTCACCGTCGTCGAGTGCGGACCGGCTCGCTGTCGCCAGGTGATCGATGAGCTTGTCGCGGTCGACCGAGTGCACCGCGCGCGCCCACCTGGCGACGGTGCGCGCCTTCTTGGTCTGGACCGAACCGATCATGTCGAATGCGACGTCGCCGAGGTCGCCGCCCGCTTCTGCGCGCAGTTCGTCGATCTTGCGACTCGCCTCGGGTTCCCGCGACTCGCCGAAACCCTTCTCGCCCAACGTGATCAATCGCGCGACATCAGCCGCAGGGAAGAACTTTGTGACGACGAGTAGCTCGACGTCACCTCGTCGTCGTCCAGCGGCGTCGACCGCGGCGTCGAGACGTGTACGCACAGCCGACAGCGACTGCGCCAGTTGAGCTGTGCGCTCTTCGGGTGCAGTCATCACGACGACTCCGGGCTCGGGTCGATCCAGATGACGGATGCGAGCCTGCCCGTGGGCGCACCGCGTCGGTGGCTGAAGAGGTGCGCGTCCTCGATCGTGCACCGCGGGTCCTCTGCCACCGCTGCCACACCCAGCGCGAGCAGTTGCCGACGCAGGCCGGCACGCAGATCCAGCCCGGGGGTGCGCTTGTCTGTCAGGCAGGCACTGCCCGGAAGATGCTCTTCGACGTCGCGCTGCATCGCAGCGGGGACCTCGTATTGGCGGCCACATGCGGCAGGGCCGAGAAATGCGCCGATCCGCTCGGGGCGCGCACCCAACGAGATCATGACGCGCAGCGTTTCCGGGACGATCCCGATGCGCGCTCCGACACGTCCGGCATGCACCCCGGCGATCACACCCGCCTCGTCGTCGCTCAGCAGTACCGGCACGCAGTCGGCGCTGAGTACCGCGAGCGCCAGGCCCGGCGTCGTCGTCACGAGCGCGTCGGTTGCCTCGACTGCGTGGCCGACCGGGGCGTCGACCACAGTCACGTTGCGACTGTGGATCTGTTCCATCCAGACAACGCGGTCGTCGGCGAGACCCAGCTGCGACGCGAGCCGAGTCCTGTTCGCGGCGACGGCATTCGGGTCGTCGCCGACGTGGTCGCCCAGATTGAACGTGTCGTACGGCGGTTGCGACACACCACCGTCCCGGGTGGTCACCACACGACGCACCCGGGGCGTGATCGGCACGCTCACGTTCGTCAGCGCTTCATGAACGACGGCACGTCGACGTCATCATCGTCGAGCGTGACGCTGTTGCGGCGGGGCGGCGAGGCCGGGCGATCGGCGAACGGGTCACCAGCGCCCTCCTGCGGCATCTGCCCGAAGAGCGGGTCGCTCTTCTCCGCGGGGTTCACGGTGCCTGCCTGGCCCGCTCCGACAGCCGTCTTGCCGACGGCCGAGGGGGCGTCGGTGCGCTTGCGCGGGGTACCGCCGTCGAATCCCGCGGCGATGACCGTGACGCGCACCTCGTCGCCGAGGTTGTCGTCGATGACCGTGCCGAAGATGATGTTGGCGTCCTCGTGTGCGGCCTCCTGGACCTGCGTCGCGGCGTTGTGGATCTCGAACAGACCCAGGTCGCTGCCACCGGCGATAGACATCAGCACACCGCGCGCACCCTCCATCGACGACTCGAGCAGCGGCGAGTTGATCGCTGCCTCGGCGGCCTTGCGCGCACGCTCCTCGCCGCGCGACGACCCGATGCCCATGAGCGCCGAACCCGCGTCACTCATGACGCCCTTGACGTCGGCGAAGTCGACGTTGATCAGGCCGGGCGTCGTGATCAGATCCGTGATGCCCTGCACGCCGTTGAGCAGCACCTCGTCGGCGCTACGGAACGCGTCCATGAGGCTGACCTGGGCGTCGCCCAACTGCAGGAGTCGGTCGTTGGGGATGACGATGAGCGTGTCGCAGGACTCACGCAGTGCGGTGATGCCGGCCTCGGCCTGTCCCCCGCGACGCTTGCCCTCGAAGCCGAACGGACGCGTCACGACGCCGACGGTCAGCGCACCCAGCTTGCGTGCGATCGACGCGACGACCGGCGCACCGCCGGTGCCGGTGCCGCCGCCCTCTCCCGCGGTCACGAACACCATGTCGGCGCCCTTGAGAAGCTCTTCGATCTCGTCGCGGGCGTCCTCGGCGGCGCGGCGGCCGACCTCGGGGTCGGCGCCTGCTCCGAGACCGCGCGTCGAATCACGGCCGACGTCGAGCTTGACGTCGGCATCGCTCATCAACAGCGCTTGCGCGTCGGTGTTGATGGCGATGAATTCAACGCCTTTGAGGCCCTGCTCGATCATTCGGTTGACGGCGTTCACGCCGCCGCCGCCGATGCCGACGACCTTGATCACGGCCAGGTAGTTGTGCGGTGGCGTCATGGCGCTCGCCTTCCTTATCGATCCAAAACCCTAAACCTGAACCATAGATTTAGAGTTATGTCAAGTGGTCTGTTGTCGAGAACGCTATGCACCCGTTGCCCCTGGAGCCAGCAGGCGGCGCGGCGTGTCGCTGTGTTTTTTGGCGCGGCTCGCTCGCGGGTGGGACTCGGTCGGGTGGGTGGGGTGATCTCGACAAGCTCGATCAGCGAGGGATGGGCTCGATCAGCGACGGATGGGCTCAAGCAGCGACGGATCGGCCCGATCGGCGAGAGACCGGCTCGATCAGCGAGGGGCCGGCTCGATCAGCGCGGGATCGGCTCGATCAGCGAGGGATGGGCTCGATCGGCGCGGAATCGGCTCGATCAACGCGGGATCGGCTCAAGCAGCGGAGGGGCCGCGGCGGCGAAGCCGACGCAGAAGGCTCGGCCTGCGCTACTTCACAGCCGGGAAGTCCGGGCTCGACACGTTGTACTCGGAGGCCTTGCGCGGCAGCAGGTATCCGAGGGTCCGCGCCTTCTCGTCGCCTCTGGCGGAATCGCCCCAGACGACCTTGCGGTTGCCCTTGAGCGTGAACTCGATGTCTACGGGTGAGGAGGCGTCGATCGCCGTCACCTGCTCCGAGATGTCGTCGGGTAGTCCCGCGGTTGCCTTCATGGCTGCGACGGTCGTCGGATCCGATGGTCCGGGGTTGGGCGTGGTGAACACCGGAAGCGCGGCGTACTCGCCGGGCAGTCCCCTGGTGGCGTAGGTCAGGTACGAGACGCCGGTGCGGTCGAGGATGTGCACCTTGTCGCCGTCGACGACCCTGGCGGTCGGCTGCCGCTCGACAACCGTTATCAGCAGCGACGACGGGTACTCACGCTGTACCCGCGCGGACTCGATCGACGGGATCGCCGCTATCCGCTGGGCGACGACACGGGTGTCGACCCGCAGCAGGGGCGTCCCCGACGCGACGTCGGCCGCATGGAGTATCTCGCCTGTCTGCACTCCCTTGGCACCCTCGACGGTGGTAGTGCGCACCGACATCAGCGGTGTGAAGAACGCGACGAGAACGAGTCCGACGACGACGATCACGACGGCCGCGACCCCGAGCAGCATGCGCGCTCCTCGACGTTCCGGCAGGAACCGGGTCACGACGCGCCCTCGCCTCCGTTGGTCGTGCGCGACGCTGCGCGGGCGTCGTCGAGTGCGGCGAGGATCTCGGGTCCCTGCATGGTGATGTCTCCGGCACCGAGGGTCAACACGATGTCGCCGGGCTGCGCGATCGTGGCGACCGCCCCGGCAAGCGTCGAGAGATCGGGGACGAACCGATGGCTCCCGGTGAGGCCGTCTGTGATGCTCCGACCACTCACACCCGGAATGGGCGCCTCACGTGCCCCGTAGACGTCCGCGACGATCACTTCGTCGGCCGCGTCGAGAGCGGAGGCGAACTCCTCCGCGAATTCTTCTGTGCGCGAATACAAGTGGGGTTGAAAGACGGCGATCACCCGACCCTGGTGACCACCTCGAGAGTGCTCGCCGGCACCTCGTGCCACCACACCGCGGGCTGCGGCGAGCACCGCGGCGACCTCGGTCGGGTGGTGCGCGTAGTCGTCGTATACCGCGACGCCTGCGGCACTCCCCTTGTATTCGAAGCGGCGTCGGACACCGCCGAATGCCTCGACCCCCACGACGACATCGGCCAGTTCACCGCCAGCGCACACCGCGCCGAGGATCGCGCCGAGGCTGTTGCGTGCCATGTGGATTCCCGGTGTCGTGAGAGTGATCGGGACCTCGATGGCGGTGTCGGCGACCGGCTGCGTGAACCTCACATCGGCCACCCCGCCACTCCCCTGCGGCGCCCACGAGAGCAGCGTGGCCGCCGGGATGACGTCCGGGATGGAGACCGTGTCGGCGTCGGTGCCGTACCCGAGCACCCGGACACCGCGCGCGGTCAGCTCGGAGGCGCGTCGCTGCGCGAGTGCCACGGTTCCCGGATCGTCGAGGCAGACGATGAGCGTGCCGCCCGGCCGGATCTTCTCGGTGAACTCGTCGAACACCGCGACATATGCTTCGACGCTGCCGAAGAAATCCAGATGGTCGACTTCGATGTTGGTGATCACCACGATGTCGGGGGTGTATTCGAGGAGCGACCCGTCGCTCTCGTCGGCCTCCGCGACGAATACGTCGCCGCTACCGTGATGGGCGTTGGTGCCCGACTCGTTGAGCTCGCCGCCGATCGCGAACGACGGATCGAGGCCAGCATGCTGCAGCGCGACGACGGCCATCGACGTCGTCGACGTCTTGCCGTGTGTTCCGGCGACGAGCAGCGTACGGTGGTCGGCCATAAGTCCTGCGAGGACGTGGGGCCGCAACAGAATCGGGATCCCACGCTCGCGTGCCGCGACGAGTTCCGGATTGGTCTTGGGTATTGCGGCGTGCGTCGTGACGACGACGGTCGGACCGCCGGGCAGCACATCCAGCGCGGCGGCGTCGTGACCGATCGTGATCTCGGCGCCGCGCGCACGCAGCGCGATGATTCCGCGACTGGTCTTGGCGTCCGATCCCGACACCTGACCACCTCGGGACAGCAGAATCCGCGCAAGCCCCGACATTCCTGCCCCGCCGATACCGACCATGTGGACTCGACGAAGCTCGTCCGGCAGCGGCGCGGCTCCCGGCTCGGGGTGTGAACGCTCGGGGTGTGGTGGGGTCACGTCGTCGATTGTCACCGCTCGCGGGCCGATTCCGCCGAACGAAACGCCGCCCCGTCATCGGGAGCGCCAGGTCCGCTCGTGCCCTCATCGCGAGCCGCTGGCTCGCGATCCTTGGTGGCGACCGGTGCGTCCGCAGCGACCTGCGGCTGCTCGCCGCGCTGCGCGGCCCGAGTCTTGCGCCCGAGCCGATGGGACGCAGCGAGGTCGAGGGCTGCTCGTGCCACAGCGTTCGCGGCGTCGCCGTGGCCGGTCCCCGATGCCGACGCCGACATTGCCCCGAGCCGATCGGGGTCACCGAGGAGTTCGGGGACCTTGGCCGCCACCCAGTCCGCGGTGACCTCGTCGTCGGCGACGAGCACCCCGCCGCCGGCTTCGACGACCGGCAGCGCGTTGAGTCGCTGCTCACCGTTGCCGTGCGGGAGGGGAACGTAGATGGCTGGGAGCCCGGTCGCCGACACCTCGGCAACCGTCATCGCACCAGACCGGCACATCACGAGATCGGCAGCCGCGTAGGCGAGGTCCATGCGCTTGAGGTAGCCGACGGCCCGATACGGCGGAGCGCCCTCGGGTGAGACCGGGTCGATCGTGTTCTTGGGTCCGTACGCGTGCAAGACTCCGATCCCGGCACGCCCCAGTGCATCAGCTGCGCCCGCGACCGCCTCGTTGAGTCGCTGCGCTCCCTGCGAACCGCCGAACACGAGCAGGGTCGGCGCATCCTCGTCGAGGCCGAAATAGTGGCGGGCCTTCGCACGCAGGCCCTTGCGGTCGAGGTCGGCGATCACGCCGCGCACCGGGATGCCGACCACCTCGGCGCCGTCGAGTCCCGAGCCGTCGACCGCGGCCATCACGACGTCGGCGAAGCGGGCGCCGACCTTGTTCGCGACACCGGCACTGGCGTTGGCCTCGTGGATCACGATCGGCAGCCGCCGACTCGGCCGCAGATGGGCCCTGGCCGCCAGGTAGGCGGGCATCGAGACGTAACCGCCGAATCCGACCACGACGTCGGCCTTCGCGTCGGCGAGGACTTTGCGTGTGGCCAGAACCGAGCGGAGCAGCCGCGTGGGTGTCTTCGCCAGCTCGATGCCGGGCTTACGCGGCAGCGGTACGGGCGGGATCAGCGCGAGGTCGTAGCCGCGTTCGGGAACGAGCGTCGTCTCGAGTCCTCGAGAGGTGCCCAAGGCGGTGATCCGAGCGGTCGGATCGAGTCTGTGCACGGCGTCCGCGACAGCGAGCGCCGGTTCGATGTGACCTGCGGTGCCACCACCGGCGACCACAACCGACAGCTTTCGGTCACTGCCTCCCGCAGCCCCCGGGTCGGTTGTCGTGACCCGTGTTTCGTCCGGACCCATTCGGTCTGCACTCCGTTCACATCTGTTCTGCTCGCAACGAGACGATCAGCGACCGCTGCCCGACCGCCGCGACCCACCCGACATCTTGTCAGTTCTCCCCGTGTGGCCCGAATAGCGCCCCGAGTCCGACCTCGATGTCCCGGCTGACCCGCTTCGTGCCGACCCCGGCACCGCCCTGGCTGTCGCACGACGGGCGGATTGGCTTGCACGGGCGGAGTCCGACGATCGTCGCGATGGGTTCCGGTGATCGTGTCCGCGGGCGTTGTCACGACGCTGATCGTGTGCGTCGTCACGACGCTGCCCACTGCCTGAATACCCGACACGGTAGTCGACGCGGACCGGACCCGACCGAGGCGCCCCGCGTCTGTCGACGGGTGGACTCGTCTCCGGTGCCACGCCGAAGAAGCGCTCGCCGATCGCCCGACGCCACCCAGGTACCCGAGTGCGAGGCACGGAACGTCGTGCCCCGGACGCGGCAGGTGCGCGACCATCGCGCGCGTCGAGGCGATTCCGCGCACTCTCGGCGCGACTCGGCTTGTAGGCCACGGGAGTCGGCAGTCGGAACCAGCGGCTGACGCGACTGCGCTGGCCGGTCGTCAAGGCCGCGACGGCCTCCGGCTCATGCCGCGCGGCATTGGCCAACAGGCCGAGCATCGCCAGCACCGTCAGAGTCGACGTGCCGCCTGCAGACAGCAACGGCAACTGGATTCCCGTCACGGGCAGCAGTCCGATGACGTATCCGATGTTGATGAAGGCCTGCGCGGTGATCAGAACCGTGATGGTCGAGGTCATCAACCGCAGGAACGGGTCAGTGCAGCGGTGCGCGATACGGAAGCCGGTGAACGCCAACACGACGAACAGGAAGACGACGAGCAGTCCACCGATCAACCCGAGTTCCTCGCCGATGATCGCGAAGATGAAGTCGTTGTGGGCGTTGGGCAGGTAGTTCCACTTGGCTCGGCTCTGACCGAGTCCGACGCCGAACACGCCTCCGTTGGCCAACGCGAACGTCGCCTGCCGCGCCTGATAGCCGGCACCTTGCGGATCGTCGATGCCGCCGAGGAAGCTCATCACGCGCTGCGACCGGTAGCTCTCGACGAGTGCCAGGACGACGGCGATGCCGATACCGGTGATGACGAAGGCCGCGAACACCTTGATCGGTAGGCCCGCGAACCAGAGCAGAGCACCGACGATGATCGCGATGGTGATCGTCGTCGAGAGGTTGGGCTCGAGGATGATCAACAGGCAGATCAGCAGGCCGACAGGCACGAGTGGCACGAGCAACTCGCGAAGTGACGCGTTGTCGCGTCGACGTGACGCGAGCAGATGCGCACCCCAGACACACAGCGCGACCTTGACCAGCTCCGACGGCTGCACCGATAGGCCGTTGATGTCGAACCAGCGCCGCGCGCCCTGGCTCAGGGTGCCGATACCCGGCACCAGGACGAGCGCCAACATGATCGTCGTGACCGCGATCATCGGGACCGCCATGCGGCGAAAGAACCGCACCGGCATGCGCAGCGTGAGGTAGAAGACGGCGGCACCGAGCACCACGAAGATGACCTGATTGGCAAACAAGCCGTACGCCGACCCGTCGGCGGAGTAGCCCTCCACCGACGACGCCGAGAGCACCATGATCAGACCGAACGACGTCATCAGCGCTGCCATCGTCAGGACCAGATGGTAAGACGCCAATGGGCGGCTCAGGAGATTGCGGACGCCCTCGACGAGCGTCGCGGGAATGGCGGCGGCATCGCTGCGTGAGCGGGGAGCTTTGGGCGCGGTACGTCGTTTCGACGCACGCGGGGAATCAGAGCCGGCGCTCTTCGCCTCGGTCGACGCGTCTTCTTGTGTCGCCGTCACGGCTGCGTCGCCCGGGGAGCACTCCCCGGCAACGAGCGCGCAGCGGCCGCGAAGGCATCACCGCGTCGTCCGTATCCGGGAAACATGTCCAGCGACGCCGCCGCAGGTGCCAGAAGCACTGCGTCGGGGCGCGGATCGTCGGCCGTGGCCAGCGTCCACGCCTCCGCGACGGCACGGTTCATCACCGCGGTCGCGAGGTCGTCGGAGTTCCCGGGGGCGTCGAATGGGGGTTGTCCCCCGCTCGACACCGGATCCGTTTCTGATCCGAGGGCGCGCTGTGCAATCACACCGCCATCGTCTCCTGTGAATACTGTGACTGTTGGGACTTTTGGGGCGTGTCGCGAAATCGCGTCGACAATGATCTCCCGGTCTCGCCCAATCGCGACAACTCCGGCCAGTCGATCCGCGGAGCCCGTGATCATGTCGTCGACCGACGCACCCTTCAACAGCCCGCCCGCGATGAGCACGACGCGACGGTGTGCACCGATCGCCGCCGCAGCAGCGTGCGGATTGGTGGCTTTCGAATCGTCGACGAAGTCGATGCCGTCGATCGTCACGACGACCTCGCCCCGATGTGCCGCGGGACGAAACGCGCTCAACGCCCGACCGATCGCCGACGGCGCGACGCCGATCGCCAGCGCCAACGCCGCGGCCGCCAGGGCGTCGGACACTCCCGACGGACCCGGGGGGTGAATCGCCGTCGCGGCGATCAGAGGTGTACCCCCGGACGCGCCGTCCTGTTCAGCTGTGAACGCCCGATCGACCAGCTCGCCATCGACGACGCCGAGCTCACCCGGTGCGGGTTCGCCGAGGGTGAACCCGACGCGCCGTCCCGGCACGGGGAGGCCCGCGGCGACGGCGTCGTCGAGGCCGACGACACCCACGTCGCCGTGCAGCGCGATCTGCTTGTCGGCCGCGTACGCGGCGAACGATCCGTGCCAGTCGAGGTGATCGTCGGCGATGTTGAGCACGACACCCGCATCGGGAGTGATCGACGGCGCCCAGTGAAGCTGGAACGACGACAACTCGGCGCACAGCACGTCGACCCTCGGTTGCGTCTGCATCGCGTCGAGCACCGGCAATCCGATGTTGCCGCACGCTGCGGCGTCGCGGCCGCTCTCGACGACGATGTCGGTCAGCATCGACGTCGTCGTGGTCTTTCCGTTGGTTCCGGTCACGACCAGCCAGGTGCGCGGAGCGCCGAGCAGCCCGGCACGGTCGACCCGCCACGCGAGCTCGACCTCGCCCCACACGGGGATCTCGTGCTCGGCTGCTGCGACCATCAGCGGATTGGTCGGCGCGAATCCGGGCGAAGCGATGACGAGGTCGGTCGTCGCCACCCAGGAGTCGTCGGCCAGGAGCTCGGCGATCGAGATGAGACGGGCTCCGGCGGTCCGCGCGGCATCGGCTCCGACGACACCGGTCGGCTCTACCTCACCGAATCTGTCGTCGGCGATCGTGACCTGAGCGTCGACACCGAGCAGGAATCGTGCCGCCGACATCCCGGCTGTGCCTGCGCCCGCGACGAGCACGCGCCTGCCGCGCAGATGCAGCTCCGACGATGAGGTCATCACGCTCAGCCGTTGACCGTGAGGAACTCGCCGTAGAACAGCGAGAGTCCCAGCGCACACGCAATGGCTGTGAGCAGCCAGAACCTGATGATCACCGTGGTCTCCGCCCAGCCACCGAGTTCGAAGTGGTGGTGGAAGGGCGCCATGCGGAACACACGACGACCCGTCGTCCGGAAGAACGCGATCTGGATGACGACCGACATGATCTCCGCGACGAACAGCGCGCCGATGACCACCGCGAGCAGTTCGGTGCGGGTGGTGATCGACAGTCCCGCGAGCAGACCGCCGAGAGCCAACGAACCCGTGTCGCCCATGAAGATCTTGGCCGGTGCCGCGTTCCACCAGAGGAACCCGAGGCACGCGCCGCCACCTGCGACGGCGATCAGCGCGAGGTCCAAGGGGTCGCGCACCTGGTAGCAGCCCCGAGGGATGTCGGCGGCAGGCTTGGCGCCTCCCGAGCAGGCGTTGACGAACTGGAAGAACGTCACCAACACGTAGGTTCCCAGCACCATGGCCATCGACCCGGCGGCGAGGCCGTCGAGACCGTCGGTGAAGTTGACGGCGTTCGACCACGCCGCGACGATCAGCCAGCAGAACACCACGAATGCGACCGAGACCATCGAGATCGCGTCGATGTCGCGGACGTAGGACAGGTGCGGACTCGCGGGTGTGTAACCCGAGTCGTTACGGAAGCCGAGGACGAGCACGCCGAACAGAATTGCCGCGAGGAACTGTCCGATCGACTTGGCGGTCTTGTTGAGCCCCAGATTCCGGTGCTTGCGGATCTTGATGAAGTCGTCGAGGAACCCGACGCCGCCGAGTGCGGTCGCGAGACCCAGAACGAGCAGCCCGGACGCCGTCGGCCCGTTGCCGTCGTGGGTGAACACTCCGACGATGTGCGCTCCGAAGTAGCCCGCCCACAGCGCGATCAGAATGGCCACTCCACCCATCGACGGGGTGCCGCGCTTGGTCTGGTGACTCTGCGGCCCCTCGACGCGAATCTCCTGTCCGAATCCCTGGCGGGAGAACACACGGATGAGCACCGGAGTGAGCAGGATCGACACCGCAACGGCGATCGCACCCGCAATGAGGATCTGGGTCACCGCAGCAGTCCTCCCTCAGTTCGCCCGACGGTCACTCGTCGCTCTCCTTGTTCCTGTCTCGTCATCTCCCCAGTCCCGCAGCTCATGTACCCGAACCCGCCAGATCGGCCAGCGCGGGATCGGTGCCCGCGACGAGCACCATGTCGTCGGGCGCCGGGCGCCAGTCGTCGGTGTCGAGCGTTGCTGCCGCGTCGTCGACCGTTGCGACCAACCGCGCCTCGTCGCCCCAGGAACCCTCCATCACGGCTCCCTGATGCAGCGCGCGGACCGCACGTGACTCTCCGACGCACAGGGTCTTGTCGACGGCGAGCCGAACGGCGAGTCGCCCCACCCTGTCATGCTCGACGACGCGCTCGTTCTCGGTCAGACCGTCGCGTGTACCCATGTCGCCGATGATCGCCCAGGTGCGCACACGTTCAGGTGAATCCCGTGCGCGCGACACCAGGTCGCGAATCGCGCGCGACACCGTCTCGACATCGGCAGGCACGATGACCATGTGTCGTTCCCCTTGGCCGCCATCGGGACTCACCGAGCTGCCCCAGACGTGTTCTCGACGACGCCCGCGAGGGCCTCGGCGACGACGTCCCTGTCGTCGAACGGATGCTTCACGCCGTCGATCTCCTGGCCTGCCTCGTGGCCCTTACCGGCCACCAAGACGATGTCGCCGGGCCGCGCCCACGCGATAGCGGCCTCGATCGCACCACGGCGGTCGCCGACCTCCCTGATCTCGACACCCGCTCGACGCTCCGCATCCGGCACGGCCTGTGCACCGGCGAGGACAGCGGCGCGGATCGCTGCCGGGTCCTCGGTCCGTGGGTTGTCGTCGGTGATCACGACGAGGTCTGCGCGGCGCGCGGCCACCTCGCCCATCAGCGGCCGCTTGGCCGTGTCTCTGTCGCCGCCTGCGCCGATGACGACGGCGACACGTCCGCGCGCCTGCTCGTCGAGAGTTGTCAGCACGGCTTCGAGCGCCCCCGGCTTGTGCGCGTAGTCGACGATGGCAAGGAAGTCCTGCCCCCGATCGATGCGCTGCAGCCGACCGGGAACCGACACGTCGGCGATCGCTGCGGTCGCCGTCGTGACGGGCACACCGGCCGCGACCACGACCGCGACCGCGAGTGTCGCGTTGGCGACGTTGTAGCGGCCGGGCAGCCTGAGCGTGAGATCGTGACCGATCCCGGCGGCGTCGGCGATCTCGACGCGCTGTGAGCCGTCGGACTCGATCGTCGACGGTCCGGCATGCCACTCGGCCGGGACGTCGGTCGTCGAGACAGTGATCGGCGCGATGCCCTTACCGCGGCGCGCGACGTCGAGCATGCGTCGACCCCATTCGTCGTCGACGCACACCACCGAACGCACCGCCCGCGTCGGTGATCCCGCCGCGAACAGGAGTGCCTTGGCCTCGAAGTAGTCGCGCATCGTCGGATGGAAGTCGAGGTGATCCTGCGACAGATTGGTGAACGCACCGATCGAGAAATGGGCTCCGTCGACGCGGCCGAGCGCCAGCGCGTGACTCGACACCTCCATGACCACGACGTCGACGCCGCGTTCGAGCATCGCGGCGAGCAATGCCTGCAGGGTCGGGGCCTCGGGTGTCGTCAGTGAACTCGCCTGAGCGACACCGTCGACGCGGGTTTCCACCGTGCCGATCAATCCGACGGTGTGACCGGCAGCCATCAACGCGGCCTCGACCATGTATGCCGTTGTCGTCTTGCCCGACGTGCCGGTGATGCCGATCAGCTTGAGGCGCTGCGACGGGTTGCCGTAGATCCGTGAGCTCACGCCGCCGAGAATCGACCGCGGGTCGGCGTGCACGAGTACCGCGCACGCGGCGTCGGGCGGGAGCACCCGTCCGAGCTCTGCGCGGCCCGCCGCGTCGGTGAGGATCGCCGTCGCGCCACGCTCGACGGCCTCGGCAGCAAACCTGGCGCCGTGCGTGCGGCCGCCCGGCAGCGCTGCGAACAGGTCGCCCGCGACGATGTCCTGCGCACGCAGCGACACCCCGGAGACGGCGGCATCGGCAGGCACCGTCCCGATCAGGTCGAGTCGTGCGCCGGTGGCGGTCGAGAGCACGGAGACGGCCGTGGGTTCGACGTGAGTTGGTCTGTTCAGTCCTGCGGACCGGCGATTCGACGCCATGATGCGATCGCCTCCCTCAGCAGTGGTATCGGTGTCGCGTGTTCGCGCCGGTGCGGCTCGAACCCGGGGATGTGCGGATGCGCGCTCTCCGGAACGCACTCACGATACCGTCAGGACAATTCGTGACGGCGCGCCCACCGGCAAATCAGCGCGCCTCGAGCTTGATCCACGGCGTAGGCGTGGGAGACAGCGGCACTTGCTGGCGCTGCAGAATCCACGAGGCGATCGTCCCGAACAGCGGCGCCGCCGACTGTCCGCCGCTGCCGTCGGAGCTTCGCTTGGGGTTGTCGAGCATGATGCCCACCACGAAGCGCGGGTTGTCGGCAGGAGCGATGCCTGCGAACGTGATGTTGTAGCTCGAGTTCGAGTAGCACCCGCACGCCGGGTCGACCTGCTGCGCTGTACCCGTCTTGCCCGACATCTGATAGCCCGAGACCGCACCCTTGTAGCCCGTTCCCGACTGCACGCCCATCGGGTCCTCCTGGAAGACCCCGCGGAACATGTCGCGAACCGTACGCGCGGTCTGCGGACTGACCACTCGGACACCAGCGGGCCGGTCAGCATCCTCGACGTTGCCGCCGTCGCGCTGCTCCGACTCGAGGATGCGCGGTGGCACACGGAGACCGTCGTTGGCGATCGCCTGATACATCGCGGTCATCTGCAGGAGCGACATCGAGAGGCCCTGCCCGATGGGCAGATTGGCAAACGAACCACCCGACCACTGACTCAGCGCGGGAACCGCTCCACCGCTCTCTGCCGGAAGGCCGACGCCGGTCCGCTGCCCGAGCCCGAAGCGCTTCACCATGTCGGCGAACCGTTGCTCACCGACACGCTTGGCCAGCATCAGCGTTCCGACGTTGGACGACTTACTGAAGATGCCCGCCGTCGTGTACGGCTCGACGCCGTGCGACCACGCGTCGTTGACGGTGACTCCGGCCATGTTGATACTGCCCGGCACCTGCAACACCTCGTCCGGCCTGGTCAGCCCGTATTCGACGGCGGCGGAGGCAGCGACGATCTTGTTCACCGACCCCGGTTCGAACGGCGAGGTGACCGCCGGGTTGCCCAGGTCGGATTTGGTCTGTTCCGACAGCGGCTTGGATGCGTTGAACGTTCCGTCGTTGGCCATCGCGAGCACCTCGCCGGTCTTCGCGTCGAGCACGACCGCCGACGCCGACTTCGCGCCGGACGCCTGCTTGGCCTTGTTGACCTCGCTCTGCACGAACCACTGGATGTCTGAGTCGAGCGTCAGTTTCACCGTGGCGCCATTGATGGCCGGGTGCACGTTGCGGGTGCTACCCGGGATCACCGCGCCGTCGGAGCCGCGGTCGTACGTCTTCGATCCGTCGGTCCCCGCGAGTACCGAATCCATCGACGCCTCGAGACCGATCAACCCGTTTCCGTCGTAGTTGACGTCGCCGACGACGTTGGCCGCCAGCGAGCCACCCGGATAGAGACGGATCGCCTGCGGGTCGGCGCCCACCTCGGGATAGTCGGCGACGATCCGTGCCGCGACCTCGGGACTGACCGATCGCGCGAGATACACGAACCCGTCGTCGCTCGTCAGCTTCTTGTGCAGATCGTCGGAACTGATCGATCCGCCGAGCGCCGACGACACACCGTCGGCGATCTCCTTGAGCCTCTTGTCCACATCGGGGTACTCGGGGTTCTTCTTGTGCTCGGCCTCGATCGACTTGCGAACTGCCTTGGGCAGGAACGTGAGTGAACGCGCCTCGTCGGTGTACGCGAGGGGGCGCCCGTTGCGGTCGAGGATGGCCCCACGCTTGGCCGTCAGCACCTGGGTGTACTCGCGTTGCTGCGCCGCCTCCGCCGAGATCGACGACGCCTCGATGGTGTGCACGACGATCATCCGGATCGCCACCGCCAACACCACGAGGAGAATCACGACTCCTACAGCGCGACTACGGAATTCAAAGGTGCGGGGACCTCGACCCCGTCCGCCTCCGCGGCCACCGGTACCCGACCCTCCGCCCGCAGGTGCTGGGCGTCGCCCTGACCGGGGCTGCGCAGTGGGCGGGTCGAAACGCTCACCGATCCGCTGAAAACTGGCGCGTGTCATGGTTGTCAATTGTCCACTGCCCTAACGGGCTCCCGCCGAATTTGCGCTCGGCGGGTTGCCATTCGTCTGAGCCGAGGGTGCAACATTCGGATTGGGTGCGGCAGCGGCCCCCGGCGCCGGAGCGTCAGCGCGCGCGGGAGCATCGGCGCGTGCCGGGGCGTCGCCGCCCTGGTTCTGGGTCGGCGTGGTGTTGGTTCCAGGAGCCGTATTGTTGTTCGGCGCTGGCGAATTGGATGAGCCGGCGCCGGACGAGTTGCTATCGCCGGACCTGGCCGCATCACCGGACGGGGCGGCACTCGAGTCCGATGCGTCCGCACCCCCGAGGCCCATCGAATCACTGACCTTGCTCTTGTCGATCTTGCTGGTGGGATCGGGCTTGTCGTCGGGGTTGATCGTCCCCATCGGCTTGCCGGATGCGGGCTCGGGATCGCCGAGCACCTTGGGCTTACCATTGGCGCCGACAACCATCCGGGCCGGATTCTGAACCGGGATCATCCCCAATTTCGCTGCCTTGTCGGACAATTCGGGCGCCGAGTCACCCGACTCGTAGCTGCGCTTGAGACTGTCGCGGCGGTCGACGAGCGACTGGTTGACCTTGCGCTCGATTCCGAGTCGGTAGGAATCCTGCGCGGCCTTCGTCGACAGCCAGAGACTCAACCCGAGACCCACGACGAGCAGCGCGAGAACGGGCACCACGAACGGAACCGACCGCGCACGAGTGAACAGCGAGACACGTCGGACGGCCGAATCGCGCTCACCGCGCGTCCGCGTAGAGCCCTGCGCCACAACGCGATTGCGACGGCGATCGAGCGCACGTTGGGCTGCTCGCGAGCGGTTGGCACGCTCGGATTCGAGATTCTCCCGACGCGGACGACGGGTTGGCGTTGTGGTGGCTGCACCTGCGCTGTCGGCGACGGTGCGGTCGTCGAGCACTGTCATGACCGATTCCTCTCGACACGTTCGATGGCGCGGACCCGTACCGGGGCAGACCGCGGATTCTCGGCGAGCTCGGCCTCGCCTGCCTGCTCGGCACCTCGGGTGACGAGTCTGAATTTGGGTGCGGTTCCCGGCAGTTCGACCGGAAGGCCGGGTGGCGACGTCGAAGTGGTACGAGACGCGAACTCGCGCTTGACAATTCGGTCTTCGAGCGACTGATAACTCATCACCACCACGCGTCCACCCACCGCGAGCGCATCGAGCGCTGCGGGCAACGCGAGACGTAGGGCGTCGAGTTCGTGATTGACCTCGATCCGCAGCGCCTGGAACGTGCGCTTCGCGGGATGCCCACCGGTCCGACGTGTGGCCGCAGGAATTGCGGCATAAAGCAATTCGACGAGCCGCCCACTCGTTGTGAAGGGTTCGGTCTCACGGGCCCGGAGAACGGCTGACGCGATCTTGCCTGCGAAGCGTTCTTCTCCGTATTCCGACAGCACCCGTGCGAGGTCGCCGTGCGAGTACGTGTTGAGCACGTCTGCCGCGGTCAGGTCGTCGTCCGGATTCATCCGCATGTCCAGCGGGGCGTCGACGGCGTAGGCGAATCCACGATCGGCGCGGTCGAGTTGCATCGACGACACACCGAGATCGAAGAGCGCGCCGTCGATGTGGTCGACGCCTGCCTCGGCGAGGACGTCGTCGATGCCGTCGAATCGAGACTGGTGAAACGAGATCCGGTCGCCGAAGCGGGCGAGGCGATCACGTGCGATGTTCAACGCCGACTCGTCACGGTCGATGCCGATCACACGCGCGTCGGGGAATTCGGTGAGTATGAGTTCGCTGTGGCCGCCGGCGCCCAACGTCGCGTCGACGAACACCGGACGGTCGGTTTCCGAGTGGTCGGCACCAGAGTGGGTCAAGTCCGGTGCGAGAAGTTCGGTGATCCGCCGTGCCATGACGGGCACGTGGCCGAATTCTCCGGAACGACGTTCGTCGTCGTGTGGCGCGTTCACCGAATCACCTCCCGACGCGTGCTGTCTGCACGCCCCGACCCGTTGCGGCCACGCACACTCATCTTGAATCCCTGGCACCGACACCGGTCCGTGCGAAGAGTCTCGCCGGGTGAAGCGGGGTCCCGGTCCGGTCGCGCACCTGGCGTTGGGGAAGTACGCCAGGGTCGTTCCGGACCGGGGCCTCGATCCACCCGAAGCCCTGTCCATCGTGTGCCATTCCTCGGCTACAAGACCGCGTTCAATGCGGCCGAGTTGGCTGCCGAGAAGTTCTCCTCGTGCTCGTTCTGGTACTCGCGCCACTTCTGCGCGTCCCAGATCTCCAGGTGATCGAAACTGCCGAACACCACGCACTCCTTGGTCAGCTCCGCGTACTCCCGATGGTCGGGAGACAAGCTGATCCGACCCTGCCCATCCGGGCGCTGCTCCTCGGTGCTGGCGAAGAAGTAGCGCTGAAAGGCTCGTGCCTGCGGATCGTTACGGGATGCCTCCACAATTCGGGCGGCGATCTCGTCGAACTCCTCGGCTCGAAACACCGACAGGCTGTGGTCTTGGCCTTTTGTGACCATCACGCCTCCTGCCAGTGCGTCGCGGAACTTGGCGGGCAATGTCAGTCGCCCTTTGTCGTCCAACTTGGGTGTGTAGGTGCCGACAAATCGAACTGACGACATGTCGACACCTCCTGCCCCCTGAGCGATCCGTTCCGGTTCGTCTCACCCAGTGCTGCCACAGTACCCCACTTTCCACCACTTTCCACCCCTTCCACCCCCTGAAGTCGCTATCAACAACTATTGCTGCAGGTCAACGCAGAGAAACGCGGTGGTGGATGACACCACGCGCCGCGTGTCCCAGCCCGCCATTCGTGTGTCCAGAAGGACGAAACAGCATCAAAGTGACTGATGGGAGCCAGTTTTGTGCCCGGGTGGGGAGATGTGGGGAAGGCGGTGGGGCGCTGTGGGGACCGCGGTGGGGCGGCGTGGGGAATCAGGGGCCGCACAGCTGGCGGCGGCGTCGCGGGAGCTCCGGAGTGGGAGGTTCGATCAGGCAGACCCGAGCGGATGGGTGCATTGCCCACCAGAAGGCAGGGTTAGAGGTGAGGTGGCCGGCGGGGGCCGGTGCGGACACGGCGTGCTCACCCGCATACGACAACAGGGCAACACATTGGTGCGATGTGTTGCCCTGCTGTTTGTGAGATCTGACTATCTCAAGGAGTGGTGGAGGCGTGAATGTGTGTCTTATCGAAGGCCGTGGGTGCTGCAGCACACACATCCTTCGATACGACACACAATGTGGCCGAAGGGAGACGCCTGATCAATCAGGCGCCTGGGTCACTCCTGGTCGAAGCGGCGGTTGAACCGTTCTTCCATGCGCTCGGTGAACTTGCGCTTGCCTGCCGGCCGCGCGGGGGCCTCGGCGGGTGCCGAATTCTCGGGACCCGAGCGGCCACCGCCCCACAGAGCGAGGAGGCCTGCGCCGAACATCACGAGAAATCCGATGAGGCTGACGACGGGAAGCCCGGCGACGCTGAGGCCCACCAATGGGCCGACGACGAGCAGCACAAGACCCACGACGAAGACCGCCGCCGCCTGAAGACGACGACGACCCGACGACCGGCCAAGCCGCCGACGCTTCACGCTGGACGCGAACTTCGGGTCCTCGGCGTAAAGAGCACTTTCGATCTGTTCGAGCATGCGCTGCTCGTGCTCCGAGAGTGGCACCGACCCTCCTTACTACGTTGCCGATTCACACATCAACGAGATTGTGGCGACCGCGGACGCCAGTCTCGTGACATGTGTTCGCGGCTCACTGCTTCCATGATACGAGGTGATTGCAAGCGCGACCACCATAACCACCCGACCGTCACATCGAAGCCGCCAATAGCGACAATTCGGGTCCTGTGATCACGTCGGGTGAAACGACCGCCGATCACAACCGCCGTACGGGCGCCTTCGGCCGCGAAGCGCGAACCGCAGGCGCGGACGAACCGATGAATCAGGCGATGTGGTCGTAGCCGTAGTCGGACCGGTCGACCGCTTGGTGCGCAAGCTTTCCCTGTTCGTAGGCGACGATGATGTCTTCGACGGCGTCGAGAAACGACAACACACGGGAGCGGAGCGCCACGACCGTCGCACCCTCGACGGAGCGACGCAGGCCTGACTCGATCTCCATGCGCACAGACGACATCCGGGCAAACGCTTCGGCGAACTCTGCCAGATCAGGAACGGCCGACGAGATCCGCGACCACGCATTTGGGGACACGCGTCGAGATGCGCGCTTCGCGGGTGGTTCGTACACCGCGAGTGCCGCTCCTGCCGCCCGCAGCGCCGCCAAGTAGTACTGGCGGAACCGTTCGGCGTCGTCTGGCACGCCGTCGGCATTCTCGACCAGGATCTCTGCGCGATCGAGGAGGTCGCGAGCACGCACGACGACCATCGGGTCGATCTCCGGACGCACCACTGCACCTCGCCGTGCGTGACGCACTGTGCCGCGCGTCGGCCTATGGACTGCCATCTCGCGCTCCCTTCGGTGTTGCGTCCGCTCGACACCCGAGCGGCTTTCACGTTCCTGTGTGACCAAGTCGTTCCTGTGTGACCAAGTCCCGGTACGGTCCGGCGATGCACGCTTCCCTCGTCCGTCGCCGGACCGCCCAGACTGTCGTGGGTGACGCAGAACGGCTTGCGGAGGCACGTTCATCGAACACCCGTTCGACATATTCAATATAGCTAGAACGGCGACACTCTTCAAGAGGAGATGTGGCCCCATTCCCGACAGCAGAAGCGTAGAACTCGGTACCGACATTCCCGATCGGCTGCGGCCTGCCAGGAACGCGACGCGCGCGGCGGACTGCGGGAGGAAGGACAACGAGCAGTTGGCGACCCGACTCGTTCGGTTGACCGGCCAGGACTCCCCGGCCTGGCTCGACGCTGCCCTGAATGTCTACGTGACCGCGATGGACTACCCGCGTGGCACCGAGCACCACCGGGTTCCGCTCTGGCGCGAACACATCGCACGACGCGGGTGGACCGCATACGCGGCGCTGACGGCCGTCTCCCCCGACATCCGGCTCGACCCCGACGCGGAGCGTCGACGAATCGGCCCTCCGGTGTCGCCGTCCGGGCACGAGATCATGGTCGGCATCGCCTACGGCTATCGCGGCGCCGACGACCAGTGGTGGAATCACCAGCTCAGAACCGGTCTCCGACTGTCCGGCTGCGACCGCGACACCATCGAACGCATCGCAACCAACTACTTCGAACTCACCGAACTCCACGTCCACCCGACCGCTCAGGGCCACGGCATCGGCGAATGGTTGCTGACCGCGCTGCTGAGCGACCGTCAAGAAGACCACGTCCTACTGTCCACCCCGGAGATTCCCGCCGAACGAAATCGGGCGTGGTCCCTCTACCGCAGGATGGGCTTCGACGATGTGCTGCGCCACTTCACCTTCACCGGCGACCCACGACCCTTCGCTTTCCTCGGTCGACGACTCCCGCTCGACGCGGCTACCGAACCTCTCACAGGTACGCCACCAGCGGCGGCGCGGTGAGCCGCCGAGGCGGCTCAGGCCATAAGCCCCGGCACGACGCCGTTGTCGTGGGTGCAGGTCACAACGGCCTCATCGCGGCCGCCTACCTCGCCCGCGCGGGACGTTCTGTGCTCGTCGTGGAACGCGACGACATCCCGGGCGGCGCCGTTTCGACCGTCGAACGCTTTCCGGGCTATCGAGTCGATCGCGGATCGTCGGCGCATCTGATGATCCGACACTCCCCGATCATCGACGAGCTCGAACTTTCCGCGCACGGTCTGCGCTATATCGACTGCGACCCTTGGGGTTTCGCACCCGCGACGCAGGACGGACCACCGTTGGTGTTCCGCACCGACCTCGACGCGACCTGCGCGTCGATCGCCGCCGCGTGCTCAGACGCCGACGCGGACGCCTACCGACGATTCGTCGACGTGTGGGGTCCGCGGTCGCGGGCTGTGCTCGACGCGTTCAACTCGCCGGCAACGCTCCCCCGGTTCGGACGGGCATTCACCGGTATCGGAAACACCGCCCACACCGCCCGTACCGGGTTCATCGGTAGACGTGCGGGGTCGCTCATGTCGGCGACCCAGGAACTGATGATGTCCGGCGACGCCCTCCTCGATCGCTGGTTCACCTCCGAACGACTCAAAGCGGCTCTCGCCTGGTTCGGCGCGCAATCGGGTCCGCCGATGAACGCGCCGGGTACCGCACCCATGGTCGGGTTCGCGGCACTCATGCATCGGATTCCCCCTGGCAGGGCGGTCGGCGGCAGCGGCGCGCTCACCGAATCCCTCCTGCATCGCCTCGACGCCGACGGCGCACAGGTACTCACCGGATCGCCCGCGACGTCGATCAGCCGCTGTGGCGATCATTGGTGCGTTCAGACCGGCGAGGACAGCCACTGCACCGACCAGGTGATCGCCGCCTGCCACATAATCGCGACACTCGACATGCTCGACGCCGGGCGAGCTGCCCCACCAGCGGAGATCGATCGGTGGCGGCGCGAGATCGACATCGGCTCCGGCATCGGGATGGCAGTCCGGCTCGGCACACGCGCACTCCCCGCCTACCGCGACCTGCCGTCGGACCTTCCACCGCACGGCGTGCATTCGGCGCTGGGACTCCTCGTCACCGATCGTGCACAGCTTCGTCGCGCGTACACCGCGGCCTCGGTCGGCGAATTACCACCGCGCCCACCGTGCGTTGTGATGAGTTTCTCGGCGATCGACCCGACACTTGCTCCCGCACAACGACATTCGATCACCGTATGGTCGCAGTGGCATCCCCGACAGTTGCGCGAAGGACAGTGGTCGACGGCCGGCTCGGTCGCCGTGGACGAGATCCTCACCGAAGTCGATCGCCACGCACCGGGGTTCAGTGCGTCGGTCGACCATCGTTATGTACAGACGCCGGCCGATCTGGAATCCGAACTCGGGCTGGTCGGCGGCAACATCATGCACGTCGAGATGACGATCGACCAGATGTTCGTCTATCGGCCGCACCCCGACCTGGCCGGGCACCGTGTGCCCGGGGCAGCAGGACTCTTCCTCGCCGGGGCGTCGACGCATCCCGGCGGTGGGGTGACCGGTGCCAGCGGGCGGATCGCAGGGCAGCTCGCGATCGCGGCGAGCCGACGGCGTCGCTGACGCTCCCATCCGGCACCCCGCATCCGACACTCCCCATCCGACACTCCCCGCCTGACACACGCCGCAGGGTGTGCGAGGCGACGGTGCCCTTCTGGCACGATGAGCACGTGCAACCGGCTACCACGCGACGCCCGACCGATCCGACGCGCAGACGTTCCGCGCGAACCGCGGTCGCGTCGGTGTTGATCCTGCTCACGGCCATTCCTCTGCTGTCGGGGTGTCTGACCCGCTCGACCACCGTCGGCGACCGGTATGCCGGCACGGTCATCGTCGCCACCTCGCCGGACAATCCCAGCGGCGCGCCACGACTCGACATTCCCGAATCGATGCGCAACAACGTGTCGACCTCCGACTACCGCGAAGGCCCCAACACGGGTGGGGGCGACTCGGCGAACCCGTCGGCTTCACCGTCTCCGGGCGCCCCGTCCGCAAGCGCCCCATCCGCAGGCGCACCGTCGACCGGGACACAGCCGGGAACCACAGGGCAGGGCGCCAGCCGGGTCGGTACCAGGGCGACGTTCTCCGATCTGACCGCCGGTCAGCTCAGTCAGCTCGGCGACATCGTCGCCAACGCGTTCGGCGACACGTCGATGACGATGGAGCTGAACGCCAAGCGCAGCGGCGACGTCGTGCGCTTCCGCGGCAGTGCAGATCTCAACGGACTCGAGGAACGCGACTACCTCAAGTTCACCCTGGCGTTCGCTGGTCCGATCACCGCGAGCAACGTGGCGAAGCAGGATTCGGAGACCTCGGTCACGTGGACACCCGAACCGGGCAAGGTCACCGAGTTCATCGCCGATGCGACATACCCCGACCCCGCGACCGCGGCGTTCACCGGATGGACGTGGCTCCTCGTGATCGTGTGCCTGCTCGTCGTCGCGCTCGTCATCTGGTTGGCGTACTCGCACCGCGACACGAGCCCTCGCCCCGGGCGGCCGCGGCCGGTGCGTCGAAGCGCACCCGTCCAAAAGGCAACGGCACCGAAGACGACAACTCCGAAGGCAAGCGCACAGCCTTCGACTACCGCACCTGCCGCGCACGCAGAATCCGCGACGACGACGTCGGGCGGCGAGAAGCCGGAGAGCACAGGCTCCGCCGGCTAGGCCTCCCAGCGGGGCAGTTGCGCCGGCCGGCGCTGGTTAGTTCGACGAGACGAGCGGCAGGGCGTCGGAGGTGTCGACGCCGAGCCGGTCGAGTACCTCGCAGGTGGCCTTGGCGAAGTTGAGGCTGATGAAGTGCAGCCCGGGGACGCCCTCGGCGATGAGATGCTGCGACATCTCGGTGGCGATGTCGATTCCGACCGCGCGCACCGCTGCCCTGTCTTCCTGTTCACCGGAACCCGCGGCGGCGATCAACCGTCGCTCGACGCTCTCGGGCAGGACCGAGCCTGACAGCTCGACCATCCGTCGGACCGAGGCAAGCGACGTGATCGGCATGATCTCGGGGATGATCGGCTTGGCACCCTGCTCGGCGTCGGCAGCAGCGACGCGGTCGCGCAGGCGGAGGTAAAAGTCGACGTCGAAGAACAGTTGGGTGACCGAGTACTCGGCGCCTGCGCGGAGCTTGCTCACCAGTACGCGGGTGTCGTGGTCGAGATCGGGAGCGCGGTGGTGGCCTTCGGGGAAGGAAGCCACACCGACGTGGAACTGGCCGAGTCCACCGATCAGGTCGACGAGTTCTTCGGCGTACGAGACGCCCTCGGGATGCTTGACCCACTCACCGAGCGGATCTCCTGGCGGATCACCGCGTAGCGCAAGGATATTGGTGATGCCCTTATCCGCGTACGCGCCGACCAGCGAGCGCAGTTCGGCGATCGAGTGGTTCACCGCGGTGAGATGAGCGACCGGCACCAGCGTCGTCTCGGTCGCGAGTTGCCCCGCGATGCGCACGGTGCGATCGCGGGTGCTGCCACCCGCGCCGTACGTCAGTGACACGAACGCGGGATTGAGCCGCTCGAAGACACGCACCGCACGCCACAGGCGTGCTTCGCCCTCGGCATCTTTCGGTGGAAGGAACTCGACGGAGAAGGGCACCTGTCCCGGATGCGGCGCAGACAGACGTTCGACGACGGACGGCACCGGGGCGGATGAATTCACCGGACCAGTGTACGGGCTAGCCTGTGACACGTGACCTCGACCGCTCCCGTCCCCACGCGCCTCGCCGAGGTTCCCGGCGCAGTCGAATCCGTGCTGCGCGACTTCCTCGGTACCGCTGTGTCAACAGCCGCCGCCATTTCGCCGGTCGTCGGGTCGTCGGCGCAGGTCGTCGCCGATTTCGTGCTGTCGGGCGGCAAGCGCATCCGGCCCGTCTTCGCGTACGCGGGGTGGCAGGCGGGCCGCAGCGACGCCAACGGTGTCCCGACCGGCCTCACCGACGCCGACGCACTGCGGATCAGTGCCGCCCTCGAACTCGTGCAGGGGTGCGCGCTCATTCACGACGACATCATCGACGCCTCCGACACGCGGCGCGGCAGACCAACGGTGCACCGGGTGTTCGAGCGCGGCCATCGCGACGCCGGATGGCGCGGCGACGCGGCTGAACACGGCGTCGCGTCGGCTGTTCTGGCAGGCGATTTCGCGCTCGCATGGGCCGACGACCTTGTCCACGGGTACGCCCCGGCGACCGTGTCGCCCGCGGGAAGGCCTCTGACGGGTCCGCAAGTCGCGCCCCTGCCACCGGGAGTGATCGCGACATGGGCGGCCATGCGTACCGAGGTCCTCGGCGGTCAGGTCCTCGACATCGTCAACGAGGTCAGTGGCGAGGAATCGACGGAGGCCGCCTATCGGGTGATGGAGTTCAAGACGGCTGCGTACACGGTCGCGCGTCCACTCGAGCTCGGTGCCCGCGCCGCGGGTGCCTCCGAGGAACTCGTCGACCAACTACGTTCGGTCGGCCACGATCTCGGCATCGCGTTCCAGTTGCAGGACGATCTTCTCGGCGTGTTCGGTGATCCGGTCCGAACCGGCAAGCCTTCGGGCGACGACCTCGTCGCAGGTAAGCGGACAGCACTTCTCGCGCTCGGACTGTCCCGCGCCGACGCGGACGATCCCGCACTCGGCGACACGTTGCGTTCGGTCATAGGGACCGAACTGTCGGCAGACGAATTGGCCACTGCGCGTGGCATTCTGACCGATGTGGGCGCCGTCGCCGACGTCGAGCGGACGATCGACACGCTGCTCGACTCCGCCGTCACCACCCTCGAGAGCACCGACATCGACGATGCCGTGTACACCGACCTCGTTGCCGTCGCGCGTCGTATGGCGCATCGCGACGCCTGAGCGTGGGCACCGACGTGACGGTGGCCGCAGACGCGCGTGTGGACCGCGGATCGTTGACGACGCGGCGTACCCTCATCGCCGGTCTGATCGGCTCGATCATGGTGTCGCTCGGCGGTTTCGGCATCGCAGACATCCCCCGCAACCACCCGATACTGACCGACACCGGACTGAGCTGGCTCACCTACGGACACGGTAAATCGCTGTGCAGCATCACATTCTGGGTCGGCGTGACGCTCATGGTGATCGCATGGATACGCCTTGGGCGCATCCTGTGCGACCGCACGCGTGATCACAGCGGGCTCCACCTGGGCAGGTGGGTGCTGGCGTGGGCCGCACCGTTGATGGTGACCGTGCCGCTCTACAGTCGCGACGTCTACGCCTACCTCGGCCAGGGCGCCCTGTTCGGGGCGGGCTTCTCGCCGTACGCCGACGGCCCGGCCCACAATCCGGGACCACTCGTCGACAGCATGGCGCAGGTCTGGGCGTCGACCACTGCGCCCTACGGTCCGCTCTTCGTGTGGGTGACACACCTTGTCGTCGCCGTGACCGGTGATCACGTCATCCTGGGTGTGCTCGCCATGCGACTGGTCCTGCTGCCGGGACTCCTGTTGTCGCTCTGGGCAATTCCGCGACTCGCCCGCCACTTCGGGGCGTCGGCCGCCGCCGGGCTGTGGCTCGTGCTGTTCAACCCGCTCGTCCTGATCCACCTGGTGGGCGGACCGCACGTCGAGCTGCTCATGATGGGTGTGTTGTCCGCGGGGATGGCGTTGGTCGTCACCGGGCGACACGTCGGCGGGCTCGTGCTGCTCGGCTGTGCGGTCTCGATCAAGATCACCGCCGGGATCGCGGTCCCCTTCGTGCTGTGGATCTGGTTGGCGCACATTCGACAACGGCGCCAGGTGGGCGCGCGCGACGTGGCTCTCGTGCTCGCCGCGATCGTGGGCATCACCGTTGCGGTGTTCGCGGCGTGGACCGCGCTCGTCGGGCTCGGCCTGGGTTGGCTCACTGGTTTGGGCTGGGCGGATCGGATCGTGAATTGGTTTACGCTGCCGACGGTTGTCGCCCACCTCGTGACGCTCGTCGCCGCGCCGTTCACTCCGCTCAACCTGCAGACCGTCCTGCCGATCACCCGGCTCATCGGCGAAGCGCTTCTCGCGGTCATCCTCGTCGTGTTGTGGTGGCGGCAGCGGCATTCCGAGCGAGACGCGATGGCGGGCATCGTGCTCGCCATGCTGGCCGTCGTGATCCTCGAACCGTCGACGCTCCCCTGGTACTACACCTGGGTGCTGTGTCTGGCCGTCGCGTTCACACTGCCGACGTGGGTGCGCGCACTCGTCGTCGGCATCTCGACGTTCATGCTGATCGTCTTTCAGCCCGACGACTCGATCTTGTTCTACAAACTGCCCGAGACACTGTTGGCGCTGGCGCTCGGTGGCCTCGCGGCCGCGTCGGTGATGCGGACCGATCCGCTGCGGATCGGCGCTCTCGGCCGTCGGATGTGGGGTGTCAGAACGCCTGTGCCTGCGCGCGACGGATGAATTCGCGGGCCGAGTGGGTGTGCAGCGCGTCTGCGGGTGTCAGGCCGAGGTCGTCCTGTTCGGTGAACAGCCACGCCATGATCTCGTCGCGCGTGTAACCGCCGTCGAACAATACGTCGACGAGTCCGGTGAAATGTTTCGCGATGCCTTCGTCGTCGAAGAACACGCGCGGCACCGCGGGCTGACCGTCACGCGAGATCGCCAGCAGGTGATGATCCCGGATGAGATTGCGCACCTTGTTCGTCGAGACATGCAGGCGTGCTGCGACGTCGTCGAGTGAATAGGTGGCGGTGTCGGCGGGGAGGGTGTCGGTCGAGAGGGGCAGAGAACTCACCCGCCTGAGATTACCGTTTCGCCGCGCATGCCGACAGGCGGTTGTCACGCTGTGCACAACTCGTCATTCGGGTACACGCCACGGCGTCCAGGTATGGGCCGGCGGTCGGTGGTGCCGGGTAGATTCGACGTCGTGAACAGCCCGGCCGACACCCTGCTCGGTGCGGTCCTCGAGGACCGCTATCGTCTCGATGCGCCCATCGCGCGCGGCGGGATGTCGGCGGTCTATCTCGGCGCCGATCTGCGGTTGGGTCGCGACGTCGCGGTCAAGGTGATGGATCGACGCTACTCGGGCGACCCACAATTCGTGCGCCGCTTCGAGTTCGAGGCGCGTGCGGTCGCAGGCCTCAAACATCCGGGCCTGGTCGCGGTCTACGACCAAGGCATCGACGAGGGCACCGCGTTTCTCGTGATGGAACTCGTCGAAGGCGGGAGCCTGCGCGAGTTGCTGCGCGAGCGGGGACCCATGCCGCCGCACGCGGTCGTCGCTGTCGCCGATCCCGTCCTCGGCGGTCTCGGCACCGCGCACCGAGCAGGACTCGTCCATCGCGACATCAAGCCCGAGAACGTCCTGATCTCCGATGCGGGCGAGGTCAAGGTCGCCGACTTCGGCCTGGTGCGCGCGGTCGCGGAAGCGGGTGTCACCTCGGCGAGCGTCATCCTGGGCACCGCGGCGTACCTGTCGCCCGAGCAGGTCGAATCCGCCGACGCCGACGCCAGGAGCGACGTCTACTCCATGGGCGTCATGATGTTCGAATTACTCACCGGCAGAACGCCTTTCCACGGCGACTCGCCACTTGCACTCGCCTACCAACGACTCTCCTACGACGTCCCGGCCCCCGGCGATGTCATCGACGGCGTGCCCGAGGAGATCGACGAGGTGATCCTGCGCGCCACCGAACGTCGGCCGCGCGACCGCTACGTCGACGCCTTCGAGATGCGCGACGCGCTGCTCGCCGCTGCCGACGATCTCGACCTGCCGCCGTTCACCGTTCCCGCACCGCGCCGCTCGGCCGAGCGGGAGACGATGGTCCGGATGCGCGCCGCACAGGCCGCCGCGGCGCGCCCACAGCCGCGTCCGGTGGCACCCCGCGCTGTCCCCGCAACGGCACAGCAACCGGTCGCGGCGTCGCTCGTCGCGCCTCCGCAGCCGACGACAGCACCACCCGCGACGACCAAGCGTCCCACGGTGATTCCCGATCGACCGGCCGACGACACGCCCACCCACGACCCGGGGCGCGGAAGGTTGCAGGCGCTGATCTGGCTGACCGTCGTCCTGCTGGTGGCAGCGGGCGTCGGCTCGGTCGGCTGGTGGCTCGGCGCCCTGATCGTCGGCTGAACTGATCGTCGGCTCAACCGATCGCCAGCTGACCGGCCCGGTGCCGAGATGCTCAGCCGCGCAGCATCTCCGCGACGAGGAATGCCAGTTCCAGCGACTGCTGGGTGTTCAGCCGCGGGTCGCATGCGGTCTCGTATCGGCCGGACAGGTCGAGATCGGAAATGTCTTGCGCGCCACCGAGACACTCGGTCACGTTCTCTCCGGTGAGCTCGACGTGGATACCACCCGGGTGCGTACCGAGCGCGTGATGCACCTCGAAGAAGCCCTGCACCTCGTCGACGACGCGGTCGAAGTGCCGTGTCTTGTACCCGGTCGGCGAGGTGTGGGTGTTCCCGTGCATCGGATCGGACTGCCAGATCACCTTGTGGCCGGTCGCCTCCACCGCGCTCACGATCGGCGGCAGCACCTCGCGCACCTTCGAGTTACCCATGCGGGCAACGAAGGTCAACCGTCCGGGACGGTTGTGCGGATCGAGCCGTTGGACGTACTCGACGGCCTGCTCGGGTGTCGTCGTCGGTCCGATCTTGACCCCGATGGGGTTACGGATGAGCTCGGCGAACGCGATGTGCGCACCGTCGAGTTGGCGTGTGCGCTCACCGATCCAGAGGAAGTGCGCGGAAAGGTCGTAGAGCACCTTCTCGTCGAGTTCGGACCCGTTGGCACCGGACTCGTCGAGATCGGGATTGTCGGCCAGGCGCAGCATCGCGCGTTCGTAGTCGAGCACGAGCGCTTCGTGCGAGGCGAAGATCGCGGCGGACTTCAGGCTCGAATCGGTGACGCCACAGGCGTCCATGAACTTCAGGCCGCGGTCGATCTCGCCTGCGAGGGCCTCGTACCGCGCACCGGCGGGTGACGTACGGACGAACTCGCGATTCCAGTCGTGCACGCGACGCAGGTCTGCTTCGGCACCGGTCAGTGCGCGCACCAGGTTCATCGCTGCCGACGCATTGGCGTACGCGCGGACCAGGCGAGACGGATCGTGCACTCGTGCCGCTTCGACGGGTGGGAATCCGTTGACCATGTCGCCGCGGTAGGACGTCAGGCCGAGCGCGTCGACGTCGGCAGAGCGCGGCTTGGCGTACTGCCCCGCGATGCGGGCCACCTTCACGACCGGAAGGCTGGCGCCGTAGGTCAGCACGACGGCCATCTGCAGCAGGGTGCGGATGTTGCCCTTGATGTGCGGTTCGGTGTTGTCGGCGAACGTCTCCGCGCAGTCGCCGCCCTGCAGCAGAAAGGCGCGTCCCTCGGCGACGTCGGCGAGCTGAGAGGACAGAGCCTCGACCTCTGCCGGCATGCAGATCGGCGGCACGCTCTCGAGCACCGTGCGCATCCGGTGGGCGTCCTCGGGATCCCAACTCGGCTGCTGGAGTGCCGGCCTGCTCATGGCGTCGGCAAAGCGTGCCTGCAGGTCGCCGGGAAGCGGGGGCAGTTCGGGAAGTTCGTCGATCGGAACGTCTACGGTCCAGTTCACCACCCCACCAGGGTAGTAGGCGTCTACGACGACCCCGCAGCTCGGCCCCGTACCGTCTCCGACGCCCACCCCGCCTCAGGCACGCGAACCGCCCGCGCGCTCGATGGCCTCCCACTTGCGCAGGTTGTGTCGAGCATCACTGAGGGCGTCGTGAGCATCGTCGGGCGCCGGCGGCAGAGGTGGGCGACCGGCGGCCTCCCAGTGCTGTTTGAGCTCGCGCGTGAAGCGCGGAACAGCGCGGGGCAGTTCGGTCATCGGACCCCACAACTGACAGAGAACAACGTGGTCATAGGCCCCTACCCACGCCCACAGCTCTATGTCGTTGCCCTTTTCCGTCAGGAACTCCAGCAGGCCGTCGCGGATCTGCGACCGCGACTTCCACAGCGGCGACGAGGGTGAGGGAAGCTTGGGCAGGACGTTGGCGCGCACCCAACTACCGGCGCGCCCGGGGTCGAACTCGGTCGACACCGCATAATATTCACGACCGTCCTCTGCGACGACACCGATCGATATGAGATCGATCGTGCGGCCGTCCTCGATAAACTCCGAGTCGTAGAAGAAACGCATACCGCCAAGTATTCGCCACCGAATGCGCACACCGACACCCGACCGACCCACATGCCCCCGCTGCGGGGCCTACACAAAGGCCATCGATGCCCACATTCTGCAGCGCCGCGGACACTCGGCTCCGTCGGTGGGTTCCGACGCGGTTGACGCGCGCGCTCATCGTCATCGTGTTCGCGACGTCGTCGCTGCTCCAGATGATCGGTGTGCCTTTCACCAGCAGTTTCGGTACCAGAACGCGCATCGACCTCGACGTCTATCGGCTGGGGGCGCAGATCTGGCAGCAGGGCCAGAGCCTCTACGCCGACGGCTCGATGCCGTTCACCAGCGACGGCATCTGGCTTCCGTTCACCTACCCGCCGTTCGCCGCGATGACGTTCGTGCCGCTGGGTGCGATGACACTCACCATCGCGGGCGTCGTGATGTCACTGCTCACGATCGGACTCCTCGTCGTCGTCGTGCACATCGTGTTGACGGTGCTTTCCGTCGGGCGCATCGGCAACCGGTGGTGGCTCGCTCTTCTGGTCTCCACTGCCGCGCTCTGGCTCAATCCGATGTGGATGACGCTCGGCTTCGGTCAGATCAACGTGATCCTCATGGCGATGATCGTCGTCGACGTCTTCCTCGTCGGGCGGGGGCGTCGCCGCGCGCTCGGGCCTCTGCAGGGTGTTCTGGTGGGACTCGCGGCGGCGATCAAGCTGACCCCGCTCGTCTTCATCGTGCTGTTCGCATCGGCTCGGCGCTGGCGGGCGGTCGTCACCGCTGCCGCGACTTTCGTCGCCGCAGCCGCCCTGGCATGGATCTGGATGCCGTCGGATTCGTGGGGGTACTGGACACACACCTTGTTCCACACCACGCGCATCGGTGATCCGTCGGGCCGGATCAACCAGAACCTCAACGCGATGTGGATTCGGCTCCTCCCCGAGGCGAGCGCCGCGCAGCTCGCGTGGGTGCTCAGTTCACTCGTGGCAACGGCACTGGCGGGCGCCGCGTTGTTCGCATGCAAGCCCGTCGCGGCATTCGGCCGGGGCGCGGGTCGGACCGGACGCGTCAATGCCCTCCTGGCGACCTGCGTCGTCGCGGTCTGGGGACTTCTCGTCTCGCCGACATCGTGGGCACACCACTGGGTGTGGTCGATTCCGCTGATCCTGACGAGCCTTGTGGTCGCCGCGCGCACCGACTCGCGGCGCGCGTACGTCGCCTACAACGCGATCGCCGTCAGCGGCATCCTGATCTTCGCCGTCGGCCCGTACCAGTTCCTGCCGATGGTTGCCCGACACTGGACCGTATTCGACCACATCGTCGGAAACGCGTTCTCGCTGTGGGGAATCGCCGCTTTGATCGTGATCTGGCTGCTTCCGTTCTCCCCCGCGCGTGCCGCCACACGAGCAGCCGATCAACCGCTCGCCGAGATCCGATCTGCCTGAGCGGTAATTCCCGCGCAGCGCCGGCGCCCGAACTGACAGCCGATATGAGTCAGGCGGCCGAGGCCTCGCCCGGCCGCGCGGGCTGCTGGGCGTCGGGCTTCTTCTCCTTGAGCGAGGCGGCGTAGATGTCGACGTACTGCTGACCCGAGAGCTGCATCAGCTCGTACATGATCTCGTCGGTCACGGCACGCTCGATGAAGCGGTTGCCCTGCATGCCTTCGTAGCGGGCGAAGTTCAGCGGCTTGCCGATCTTCACCTTGACCCTGGTCGGGCGCGGCAGCACGGTTCCGGGCGGGTTGAAGGTATTGGTGCCGATCATGGCGACGGGGATCACCGGCACCCCGGTGTCGAGCGCGACTCGGGCGAGTCCCGTCTTGCCCTTGTAGAGGTTGCCGTCGGGCGACCTGGTGCCCTCCGGGTACATGCCCATCAGGTTGCCTGTCTCGAGCTGGCGCCGCGCGGCCTTGAGCGCATCGGCGGCCGCCTCCGCACCGGTCCGGTCGATCGGGATCTGACCGACGGCGGTGTAGAACCACGCCTGGAAGCGACCCTTGATACCGGTGCCGTTGAAGTACTCCGCCTTGGCGAGGAAGTAGATCCGACGCGGCACCATCAGCGGCAGGAAGAAGCTGTCCATCACGGCAAGGTGGTTGCTGGCGAGAATCGCCGGTCCGCGTTCGGGGAGGTTCTCGAGGCCTTCGACCTCAGGACGGCCGAGCACCCGCAGGAGCGGTCCGAGGAGAACGTACTTGAACAGGTAGTACCACATTTGAGACTCACTCCATCATCGCCGCGTCGCCACTTGGTGAAGTCGTCGCCGGACAGAGCACCGAGAGAACTCGAAGAGGGGCGAGTTTCCCGGTGAGCCGACGGGACGTTGTGAGATGACTCTACTCAAGCGCCCAGACCCGCGTGGGCCATAGGGCGTGCTCTCAGTGTGCCGTCGACCACCCTGCGTCGCCGAGCGCCAGGCCTTCGGACCGTAGTGCCGCGCGCGCCACCTCTGCGGCGCCGATGACGCCCGCGCTCTCGCCGAGCTGCGTGCCTCGAATCCGCGCGAGCTGTCGGTGCCCCGAGCCGGTGATCAATCTTGCGTAGTGCTCACGCGCCTCGTCGAGGAACAGTCCCGACGCCGCGCCGACGCCGCCTGCGAGCACGATCAGGTCGGGGTCGAAGATGTCGGCGATCATCGCCAGCCCCTGACCGAGTGACGCCGCGAAAGCGGCGAACGCGGCGATCGCGACCGCGTCACCGTCGGCTGCGGCACCCGCGACACGACGCCCCGTCAGCGACCCGGGATCGGCTGCGACGTCGGCGGCGAGCTGGCTTCTCCCCCAATCGCCATCGGCAAGCAATTCGACGACGGTGTCGACCAAAGCCGTTCCGCTGCAATATCTTTCCCAGCATCCACGCTTGCCGCATGAGCACGGCCGACCGTCGGGGACGACCGTCAGATGTCCGAGTTCCGGGGCTACACCGAAACTGCCGCGATAGATCTCGCCCTCGATGAGCAATCCGGCACCGATACCGGTCCCGATGGCCAAGACCAGCGAGTTGTGTCCGCGCGCCGCAGCGCCGAATCGGAACTCGGCGACGGCCGCGGCGTTGGCGTCGTGCTCGGTGACCACGGGCAGACCGATGCGCGCACTCATCTCTTCTGCGACACGTGCCTCACGCCACGGCAGGTGCGGCGCGAACCGGACGACCTGCCGATCGGGGGTCAGAAAGCCCGCCACCGCGAGGCCGACGGCGCGCGCCGCCCACCGTGAGGTGAGTTCGCCGACGAGCCGATCGAGGCAGTGCTCGAGGGCCAGCGCCGTGCCCGGCGTCGCGGCCCGCAGGGTGTCGAGCATCCGTCCGCGTTCGTCGACCACGGAGGCGCGCACACTCGTGCCGCCGATGTCGATGCCGATCGTCAACTCGCCCATTACTTCTCAGTTCTCATCACGTCTGAGTGTCGCCATCGAGGTGCCTGCGGTCAACGAAGGGATCGGCGCGGTGCTCGCGCGTCGCCCGGTGTGGCGTCGACGTGCCGATTCGGACCGCGATCGGTTGGTACTGCGCGGTCGGCGGGGTGTGCGCGGCCGGAGTCGCGCGTAGCGCGTTCGCGACGGCCTCCAGCACCGCGATGAGTGCGGCTATCAGCCGGGGGATGAGGTCGCCGATCTCGGCGACGAGTGAACTGATCTCGCCCGCGACGTCGCCGAATGCCTGGTGGCGCGCGCCCGTTCCCCGGGCTGCCCCGGCCGACGCCGACTGCCCCCCTCCGCCGATGATGGCGGCGAGCTGGTCGATCTGCGCTGCGATGCCCAGGACGAAGTCGCGGACAGGGTCACCGACGGGGTCTCCGGTGAACGCGTCGTCGCGGTCTCCTGGCGTCTCCCGTCCCCCCGACGGATTGCCACGGTCGTCGCTGCTCATGTCGGGCGGCTGGTCCTTTGCTGGTGGCGGGCCCCGGTACTGGCCCGGGGACATGTGCACCGAAACGCTACCCGCAACCTCACCGTCGAGGCCATACCGCTGGGTCGGGACGGAACCGGATGCGCACCTGTTGGCCATCCCAGTCGGCGTCGTCGACGACGCATCGCCGCAACACCGAAGGCAACGGCAGGCAGTGGCGTAGACCGTCGACGGTGACGAGGAGGTCGTCGCCCGAGCGTCCGAGCATGAACCGACCAGGATCGGGAAGCGTTTGCGGCCAGGACAATTCGTACGTGGTGTCGAGGCCGTCCGCCTCGTCGCCGACAACCGACAGCGCCGACGAGCCGTGCGCGCGACCCGACGGCGCGAGCAGCGTCACCCCGAGCTTCTTCAGTCGTGCCGGCCGTTCCAGCGGCGTGTCGAGCGCCGCGACACCACGAATGTCGACGCCGGGCGCGATGTCGATCTCGTCGGGCACGAGCTCCCGACGGCCCGATTCGGCGGTGGCGTCGTCGAGGTAGATGGTGCGCAGCGGGAGTCCGAGCAGGTCGATGGACGCGAGCTGATGCGGCAACAATCGGGCTCCGCGATACCCGCTGCCGACCACGAGGTGCGCCGCTGTGGTGTCCGCGTCACGCAGTAGCTCGGCGACGTCGGCACAGTCCCGGTCGATGGTGTCGACCGCGGTGGTCAGTTGTGCGACCGCCGGACGGTCGGCCGCGGCTGCGAGCCTGCGATGCCTCGGCCATAGCCGGTCAAGAGAGTGCCGAAGCGTCGACGGCGCGTCGAGCAATTGGTACGGATCTCCCATTCCGGACAGGTCGACGACGATGCGCTGCCACTGACCGCTGACCGCCTCGTCGCGAATCCGCCGCAGCAACAAGGCATCCTCGACGCCGGGCAGCGATGTCACCTCCGCCTGGTCGATCCCTGCGAGGGTGTCGACGAAGGGCAGTGTGATCTTGGAGCGTCGCACGGTATCGGCGAGGAGTTCGGCGAACAGCGCCCACGACGTCGTGGCCGACGTGAGCCGCTCGAGGCAGAGCAGGTGCAGATGCGACGACACCGCGACGGCGTCGTTGGGCGAGCGGAACACACCGAGAATGTCGGGGACCGGCGAGCAGCGGTCGACCGTGACCAGGAGGGTGTGCCGATCGGCGGCGAGCGGTGAGCGCACCTCGGGCCTGCGTGCGCGGGGTCGGCTGACCGCGCCCGCGGCCGCGACCGCGGTCACCCCGGATCCCCCCGGACCGAAGACGATGTGAATAGGCGTCAGGTCGATCAGCCTTCGACCCTCTTCTTCAGATCGTTGAGCGCGGCGTCGGTGATCGCTTTCTCGGCACGTCGCTTGAGCTGTCCGATCATCGGAACCTGCAGGTCGACCATCAACTCGTAGGTGACCTTGGTCGAGCCGGGGACCTGTCTACTGAGCACGTACCGGCCACGCTGATCCTTCTGCAGATCACTCGACACCAGAACCCACGAGACCTCGTCGCCGCCTGCACCCCACGTGTAGCGCAGCACGTAGGTGTCCTGGAGCACGCCGGCGTCGAGGAGGAAACGCACCTCCGACGCCCTGCCCGCCGAGTCGCGCTCGGTGACCTCGACCTCCCGCGCTGCGGTGACCCACTCCGGGTAGTGCTCGAAGTCGGAAATGACAGCCATCACCTCTGCGGCGTCGGCGTTGATGACGATCGAACGCTCGGTATGGTCGGCCATCAGCTCGCCACGCTTTCACTGATCGCGGGATCGCCTGGGGCGCGGCCCGATTCGAGAAGATCCTTGATCTCGAACGTCACCCGTTTCCCGATCACGCGGTAACGATGGTTGAGGCCGGCCACGTCGGCTCCTGCCGAATCACCGGTGGGTTCTGCATGAAGGAAATAGTGCAGTACGAACCCGTCGAGCACCGGCTCGCACCAGAATTCCATCGTTCCTCTCACCGGACCGTCGACCCGCCAGCGCATACCCGCGGCACCGCGATCCTCAGCCACCTCTGTGCGCAGATCGGGCCACCAGGATCGCCATCGTCCGCGATCACCCACCACGGCAGCCACCAACTCGGGTGCCGCAGCGACGAATGTCTCATCCGCCACCTGAATGCTCGTCACGCCTCTTAGCTTCACATACTCGCGACGGGAGCGGATAGACCCCTCATACGTGACACAACTCCGGCGCGGTTGTGGGTGGCCAAAAGTCCGGGGATACGATTGACCGCGAGTGTCTGATGCCAACGATGGCGAAAGGTCGTCGATTAACAAATGAGTGCCGCGATGAATGAGTACAGCGTCCCCGCCGATTTCACGATCGAGGAGGACGAGAACTGTACTGACATCTTGTTCGGTCTCGCCGAGCGCACTCCCGCCTCGACGGTGTTTCGGCGCGAGGAAGGCGGCGAGTGGCTTCCGGTGCGGGCAGACGACGCCGTCAAGCAGATCACGGCCATCGCCAAGGGCTTGATCGCCTCCGGTGTGGCTCCCGGCGACCGCGTCGCGGTCCTGTCCCGCACGCGCCTCGAGTGGATCCTGGTGGATTTCGCAATCTGGTGCGCAGGCGCGACGACCGTTCCGATCTATGACTCGTCGTCGTCGGGTCAGATCGACTGGATCATGCGGGATTCCGGCGCCTCCGCCATCATCGTCGAAGACGACGGACATCGCTCGGAGTTCGAGGCGGTCGGCGATCTGCCCACAGCCGTCCAGGTGTTCCAGATCGATCCGAAGGCCGGCCCCGGTGCCGTCGAACTCCTCATCGAGGCGGGCAAGGACGTCTCCGACGACGAGATCGCCAAGCGGCGTGCATCTCTCAAGTCGAGCGACCCGGCGACGCTCATCTACACCTCGGGAACCACCGGCCGCCCCAAGGGGTGCGAGCTGACGCACTCCAACATGCTCTCGGAGATTCGCGGCGTTCTGCAGGGCAACCTGAGCACCCTGCTCGCGCCGGGCAAGCGACTGCTGATGTTCCTGCCTCTCGCGCACGTCCTTGCGCACGCGATCACCCTCGTCGCTATCGAGGCGCGGGTCGAGGTCGGTTTCACCGGCGACACCAAGAACATCGTCGCCACTTTCGGGCAGTTCAAGCCGTCGCTGATTCTCTCGGTCCCCCGTGTCTTCGAGAAGGTGTACAACTCGGCCCGCCAATCGGCCGCCGACGGCGGCAAGGGCAAGATCTTCGACGCCGCGAGCGCCACCGCGATCGAGTACTCGGAGAAGTCGGAGCAGGGCAGTGTCCCGCTACTGCTCAAGGTGAAGCACGCCGTCTTCGACCGCCTCGTGTACAGCAAGCTGCGCACGGCGCTCGGTGGGCAGTGCGAGCTCGCCATCTCCGGCGGCGCGCCGCTCGGTGCAATGCTCGGGCACTTCTTCAACGGAGTCGGTATCCCCGTCTACGAGGGATACGGACTGACCGAGACCACCGCGGCCTTCAGCGTGAACACCCCGGGTGAGATCAAGATCGGGACCGTCGGAAAGCCCGTGGCGGGCAACACCGTTCGCATCGGCGAGGACGGCGAGGTGCTGCTGAGCGGCGGCGTGGTCTTCCACGGTTACTGGAACAACCCGGAAGCCACGGCACAGGCGCTCGAAGACGGCTGGTTCCACACCGGCGACCTCGGCAACATCGATTCCGAGGGCTTCATCACCATCACCGGCCGTAAGAAGGAACTGATCGTGACCGCCGGCGGCAAGAACGTCTCGCCGTCAGGTCTCGAGGATGTACTGCGCTCCGCCCCGCTGGTGTCGCAGGCAGTCGTCGTCGGCGATCAGAAGCCGTTCATCTCGGCGCTCATCACCATCGACCCCGAAGCCTTCCCCGGTTGGAAGGAGCGGATGGGCCTGCCATCCGACGCCGACGTCTCATCCCTCATCAACGACCCCAAGCTGCGCGCCGAAGTTCAAGCCGCCGTCGACGAGGCGAACAAGACGGTCTCGCACGCAGAGGCGATCAAGAAGTTCCGCATCCTGCCGTCCGACTTTTCCGAGGAGACCGGCGAGATGACTCCGACCCTGAAGGTCAAGCGCAACGTGGTCGTCGACAAATTCGCCGACGACATCGACGCGCTCTACACCAAGTAGAAGCGCACCCGGCTCGAGATCACGCAGACCGACATCGCGCAGGCGCGCCTACAGCAGTTGCTGTAGGCGCGCTGCCATATGTCGCCACTGCCATCTGCCTTCGGCGACAACGCGCCCGTTGGCGCCCATCGCGGCAGACGCCGAACGATCGGCGAGCATCGCCAGTGCGGCCAACGCGATCGCCGGGACATCGCGGCCGTCGACAACGGTGCCCGTCTCCCCCTCGACGACGGTTTCGGGCGCGCCGCCGGAACGTCCCGCGATGACGGGCACACCCGTTGCCGACGCCTCGAGGTAGACGATTCCGAATCCCTCGACGTCGAGGCCGCCGCCGCGTGTGCGCGCAGGCATGGCGAAGACGTCGGCGATGTTGTGGTAAGCCGGAAGATCTTCTGCCGGAACAGAACCGGTGAAGATCACGTGATCGGCCACCCCCTCCTCGCGGGCGAGGCGGTGCAGTGTGTCGGCGTACGGTCCACCACCGACGATGACCAGCACCACGTCGGGCATCTCTTTGCGGATCAACGGCAGGGCACGAATGAGCATGTCCTGCCCCTTGCGTGGCACCAATCGCGACAGGCACAGGATGGTCGGGGCGTCGCCGAGCCCCAATCGTGCGCGAAACTCTTCGCGGGCAACAGGATTCGGAGCGAAACGATCAGTGTCGACGCCGGGCGGGAGGTACTCGAGCGCGGCAGCGCGTCCGAAGGCCGAAGCGAAGCGATTCCGGGTGTACCTACTCACGTAGGTGATCGCGTCGGTGTGATTTCCGATGTGGCGCAGCACTTGTCGGGCGCCCGGCAGCATCGACCACCCCACCTCGTGGCCGTGAGTGCAGGCGATGACGCGCTGCGCGCCCGCCCTTCGCATCGCGGGTGCCATCACCGCGAGCGGCGCGGCGGCACCGAACCACACGGTCTCGATACCCTCGCTACGGATGATCTCGGCGGCGCGACGCGCAACGAATGGCGTGGGCAACATCAATGTCGTCCGATGCCGATGGACGCGATACGGTTGTCGCGCATCGAATTCCACGCTGCCCTTCCATCGGGGCGCGTAGACAACGATGTCCTCGGGCGGCAACCTGTCGACAAGATTCTGCAGATACGACTGAATCCCACCAGCCCGCGGCGGAAAGTCGTTGGTCACCAACAGGGTTCGACGCACGGACCGTACTCCTTATCCCGGAACCTGTTCCGCGAGCCATCTGCGCCAGTCGGCAATCAGACGGTTGCGATCGACACCGAGAGCAGTTGCGATCGCGTTGTCCTGCCTGCCGACATCTCCCGACGCCGCCACCCCGCGATAGAGGGCCTTCAGACGTGTTTCACCGTAGCGGTCGGCGACGTAGGCCGCGAGCGCCCACGCGGACTGGTATGCGAGAGCCGACTTCTCTGTCGCCACACCGAAATCCTGATCCGACGGCAGCGCGTCGGGACTCTGCCCGGCGCGCACCTGCGCGGCGAGATCCGGTGCGGCGTCGTCGAGGCGCACGTAGGTTCCCTTGCGGCCGACATACTCGGCAACACCCTCGGTGATCCACAGCGGCGCATCCTTCGCGGTCACCGAGCGCGCCGCGACGTGGGTGAGTTCGTGCCGCAGGACCACCGCAAGCGCAGGCGCGGGTAGGTCGTTGGCAGACGGAGCAAGGACGACGCGCTGACCGATCACCGTGTCACCCTCGACGCGATCGAACACGGTCGCTGCAGCGGCGGCAGAGGTATCGGTCGCAGAACTGTGCGCTATCGCGGAAAACTCGTCCGGTGTCGCCGTTGCGACCACGACGGCGCGTCGCGGCCACTCCGAACCCCAGAAGGCGGTGACGGCCGATACCGCCTGACGCAGCGAGCTTCGCGTCCGATCCACGGTGACGTCGGTACCCGGATACGACACCACCGTCGACGGCCCTCCCCCGGTGAGTACGTCCGTGGCCTCGAGACCCGGCAGGTCCCAGAGCTGGGTTGCCGGGGCGTCGTCACCGAGAAGCGTTGCGTCGCCGACCAATTTCCACCCATCGCCGTATCGCGCCACCACAAGTTCGCGATCAAGCGCGACCGTCGGCTCGTCGACTCCCGGCGTATTGGCGCCGCCGAGCGCATACCGCAGCTGCACCGGCGCGACCCACGAGTCGGTGCTGCCCTGCGATTCGAGTCGAGCAGCAACCTCTTCGGGCACCTGGGTCTCGGCGCCCTGCGTCGACGCGAGTTGGTAGCCGAACTCCTTGAGCTTCAGTGTGGTTCCGCGCGCGGGCACAGTCGTGCTCGGTGAGGACGGCGACGGCGAGGATGGCGACTGCGAGTTCGCCGACGGCGAGTTCGCCGACGGCGGCGACCCTGCGGCCGAGGACGCGGTGGAGGTGCCCGTTCCGGAGAGATCCCGTCCGGACAGATTCTGGGCCGCGACGGTCAGGGAGTCGCGGAACGTCGGGGGCGTCGACGCGTCGAGGAGCGAGTCGAGGCGAGCGCGATCGCCATCCGTCACGGCGCGGGTGAGGTCGTCGAGGAGTTGCGCGACGCCCTCCGACCGCTCCTGCAGATAGACGTTGGGATTCGTGGTCGTCGTCGTGACAGACGACGAGGGTGCCTGCCGCGGTTGATTATCCGACGAGCAGGCCGACGCACCCACTGCGAGTGTCGCGGCAGCGAGAAGCACACATGCGACGCGCGCGGCCGAGGCCTCAGCGTGCACGCTGTCCGCGCATCAGGCGTATCGCCGCGCGGCCGCGAACGGCCCGGCCTGGTCGATCGGTACCACCTTGACGGGCACACCGAATGTCGACGCGTGGATCACGTAACCGTCGCCGACGTACATGCCGACGTGGTGGGCGTCCGGGTAGTAGATGATCAGGTCGCCGGGCTGCAGATTGCCGCGGTCGACAGCCGTTCCCGAACCCATCTGCGCCTCGCTCGAGCGCGGAAGCGTCTTGCCCGCCTGTTGGTAGGCCCACACCATCAGCCCGGAGCAGTCGAATGAGTCGGGTCCGGTGGCACCCCAGACGTAGGGATCTCCGATGCGGGTCAGCGCAGCCTGCACGGCCGCGAGAGCGGCGGACGTACCCTTCGGCACGGCTCGGGGGTCGAAATCGAATTTGGGGCCGCGAAGTGCGCCGAGTTGCTTGCCGGTCATCGACTCGTACACGGCACGCACCTGAACCGCCTGGAGCTGCAGGTTGGCCTGCTTGGCCTGGAGGTCGCCGCGTACGCGCTCGGCGGCCGACACGGCGGTCGTCGCCTCCGCGGCGGTGCGATCGGCCTTCGCCTTCGCTGCGGCCATCTGGGCACGAGCCTTCTTGAGACCCTTGAGATCTGCCGACGCCTGGCGCGAGATCACCTCGAGGCCCGACATCTGGTCGAGCAACGACTGCGGTGAGTCGCTGACGAGCACCGCGTAGAGACGGTTGACCCGGGCACCCTTGTAGCTGGCGCGGACAATCGTGTCGACGCGCTTCTGGTACGAGCCCAGCGTCTTCCGCGAGGTCTCGAGGCCCTTCTGGGCCTCGGTCGAGTCTTTACGGGCAGCGGTCACGATGCCGCGCTGCTTGTCGTACTCGATCTGGGCGTTGTGCATCGCTTCCGACGACTTCTCGGCGTCGGTGCTCAGCTTCTTGTACTGAGTGAGGAGTTGGTCGGGTGTGCGCGTCGGTTCGGCGCTCGACGGACCCGCTATCGCCATCGAGAAGACTTGTGCGACAGCGACGATCATCGCCGTCACGACAACGACGAATGCCGCTCGCGATCGATGCGCCATTGCCTGCGATCCCGCAACCACTTCTGTGTTCACTCCCCTCACCACATGCAGCGACCGGCCTCCACGTGGCAGACCGGTGCACCGCGCTCCACCCTAACGTGAGCGTTGCGGCGGCTACTGCCGGTCGGGCGGATCACGCGTCAACGCGTGATCCGCCCGCCGTCACGAACTCTGTCGATCTCGTCGCTCAGTAGCGACGGATACCGACCAAGCTCCAATTCTTCACGACGTCCTTCTTCACGGGGACGCCGTAGGTCGATGCGTGGATGAACTGTCCGTTGCCGATGTAGAGGCCAACGTGTCCGCCACCGTTGAACACCAGGATGTCGCCGGGCTTCGCGTTCGCCAGCGAGGCGACCGCGGTGCCACCGCCGAGCTGTCCGTAGCTGTCGCGCGGAATCGTCAGACCTGCCTGACGGAAGGCCCAACTGGTGAGGCCGGAGCAATCGAAGGCGTTGGGTCCGGAAGCACCGTACGAGTAGGGGGCGCCGATCTTGGTCTCAGCGGCGCGCACGGCCTTCTCGCCTGCGGTCTGCGTCGGGGCGAGCAGCGGAGCTCCGCCACGCGGCCGAAGTTGCTGTGGGATCTGGTTGTCGCTGATACCCGGAAGCGTGAACTTGCCGACGTTGGGGATCTCGACTGTGGCGTCGGGCGACTTCGCGACATCCTGCTTCTTGACGACCGGCGCCTTCTGCTGCTGGAACTGTGCCGGAATCTGCTTGGTGTCGACGCCGGGAAGTTCGAACGTGCCGACGTTGGGCACGGTGACCGGCGCGGCCAGAGCGGGACCAGCGACAGCGGCAAGCGAGCCGAACGTGATCGACCCGGCGATTACCGCCTTCTTTGCGACCTTGCCGCGGTCGGGCTGTTCCAAACGATGTTTGGCCACGAAGGGTGTTCTCCTTTGTTCTCCCTCTACCGCCGACCGGGTTAGCTGTCGGATTCGGGCCGGAAGAAATGGCCCTACGCGCATGCGATTCGAGTGCGAACACCCGGATCGAGAGCGCGATTCACCCCCATTCGGAAAGCTCCGAAAAAATGAGTGGTTCCCCGGTACGCCGAGACTCGTAGCCTCGGCGATTGAGCGGTGACCCCTGCGAACCTCTCCTGTTGGAGCGGGACGCTTCGCAAAGGTCTCGGAAAGGTTACGAAACCGGATGCGTGTCTGTCCACTAACCGACAAACAGCGTGTTCGACCTCCGCACCCTAACCAGCACGCAATGTCGGTGATTCGGACGACGAACCGGCCGCTTGAACTGCGCAGATGCTTGCTCTTGCAGATCGTGCATCGGCGTTGGAGGCCATTGCAGCACCCGTGAATGTATCTATGGCGGCGTGGATCTCGGCGTCGTTATCTCGGGTACCGGTGGGCCACCCTCGTCGCCACCCGGCGCTGGCATCCTGGCTGTTCAGCGGGCCGAAAAGCACTGTCATCACACAGCCGTCGCAGGCGTGTTCACGACCGGGGCAGGTGCTGCAATCGATGTCCATGATGTGATCTCCGTCTCAGTGGTGTGAAATCCTCGGGATGCGCATGTCGTCGGGAGGCTTCCCCTCCTCCCGGCGGCGACGCGCACCACTGCCTCCTTCTCACCGCGAGACTAGGCACCCCCACCGACAAGTCCGGCCGACCGAGTCCCGGAGGCCCGGCACCCGAAAGCAGCTGGCGGCGAATCGCCACATCCGGAACACGCGCCTCACCAGCAACGAATCAGCGGTGTCGGTGGTTCGAACTATTGTTCGCGACGTGACATCCAGTGGCGATCAGCTCTCGTTCTCAGACCTCGCGAGCGCCGACCTCGAGAGCACTCTCGACAACGAGTTCTCTGATCGGTCCCTGTTCGACACCACGCTCGTCGTCGTCGACCTCGAGACAACCGGCGGCAGTGCCACCAACGACCGCATCACCGAGATCGGCGCGGTGAAGATTCGTGGCGGCGAGGTACTCGGCGAGTTCGCGACACTCGTCGATCCGGGACTTCCGATTCCACCGCAGATCGTCGCGCTCACCGGGATCACCGAGGCGATGGTCTACGACGCGCCACGCATCGACGAGGTCTTGCCGTCGTTCATCGAGTTCGCGCGCGGATCGATTCTCGTCGCCCACAACGCCCGGTTCGACATGTCGTTCCTGCGGCAGAACGCGCTGCGCCTGCACCTGCAGTGGCCGTTCAGTGCAACGCTGTGCACGGTCACCATGGCAAGACGCATCCTCGGACGCGACGAGGCGCCGACGGTCCGCCTGTCGGCACTGGCCGATCTGTTCGACGTCACCGTCCGCCCGACGCACCGCGCTCTCGACGATGCCCGCGCGACCGTCGAGGTCTTTCACCACCTTCTCGAACGCGTCGGGAATCAGGGCGTACAGAGCTATCGCGAACTCACCCGCTACCTGCCACGCACCGATCCGCGGCTGCGCGCAAAGCGGCACCTGGCCGACCGCATCCCCGCGCGTCCCGGCGTCTACCTGTTCCGCGGCCCCAGCGACGAGGTCCTCTACGTCGGCACGGCATCGGATCTGCGTCGACGCGTGAGGTCCTATTTCTCCGGAGCCGATCCCCGACGCAGGATCGGCGAGATGGTGATGCTCGCCGAACGCGTCGACCACGTCGAATGCGCGCACGCACTCGAGGCGGGAGTTCGGGAGCTCCGATTGCTCGCCGCGCACGCCCCGGCGTACAACCGACGCTCGACGCAACCCCACCGCGGCTGGTGGGTGACCCTGAGCAACGAACGTTTCGCCCGTCTGCGTGTGGCCCGCACGCCGGGAGAGATAAGCATCGGGCCGATCGGTAAGCGCACCACGGCGACCGCGATCGCCGACCTCATCGCACACGCCGCAGGACTGCGAACCTGCACGACCCGCCTCGGCGCGACCGCCACCCATCATTGGTGTCGCCTCCCAGACGACGGCGGTCGGGTCGTCGGAGGCTGTGCTGCCGCCTCGACACGCCCTCAGACACTCCCCGACTACCTGCCATCGGTCACGTCCGTCGTCGATCTGATACTCGGACGATCCGACACCATCCTGGAGCGGCTCTCGCAGCGACTCGACGTCGTCTCCGACGCCCAGATGTACGAGACCGCCGCGCGCCACCGCGACCGGATGGCCGCGACCATCGATCAGCTCGCGCGGTGTCAGCGTCTGAGTTCCCTCTGCGCGATAGCCGAGCTGGTGGTCGCACGCTCGGACGGGGCCGGCGGGTGGGAGTTGGCGGTCATTCGGCACGGACGGCTCGCTGCGGCGGGAACAGCGCCACGCGGACACGCGCCGATGCCGGTGGTCGCAGAGCTGGTCGCGGCGGCCGAGACAGTGCTGCCCGACGACACCCCACTCCGGGGCGCCTCCCCGGAAGAGGCAGGTCTGCTCTACCGCTGGGTGTCCGACCCCGGCTCCCGCATCGTCGACTCCAGCGACGCGCTGGCCACACCCGTCGGTTCGGCGCAGCGCTGGCTGGAGTGGTCACAGACCGCCCACGATGCGCGTGACATCCGCACGCCGCGTCACCGGTCACGCCCGCGCGCCGATGGTGGCCGACTACGCTTGCCCGCATGATCACCGCCATCGTCCTGATCGACGCCGACGTCCACCAGATCCCCGAGACGGCACAGGCCGTTGCCGATATCCCGGGCGTCGAAGAGGTCTACTCGTGTGCGGGCGATGTCGATCTGATCGCGAAGATCCGCGTACGCGACCACGAGCAGATCGCCGAGGTGGTCACCGGCAAGATCAATCGGCTGCCGGGAGTACGGCACAGCGCGACCCACATCGCGTTCCGCAGCTATTCGTCGAGCGCCGTCGAGGGTGGTTTCTCCATCGGCGAGGAGTGATCCTCGCCCGGCAACCGGCCTACTTGTTGGCGAGCTCTCCGCTGACCTGGGCCCACCGGTCGAGCAGCCGCGCGGCTGCGCCCGAATCGATCGACTCCGCGGCGCGCTCGGTCGCCGCCGCGAACGCCGCGGTGAGTCCCGCGTTGTCGGTCGCGGACGTCTGCTCGTTGGCGACGAGTGCACCCGCAGCGTTGAGGAGCACAGCGTCGCGCACCGGGCCGGACTTTCCCGACAGCAGTTCCCGCGCGATGGCGGCGTTCACCGTCGCATCTCCGCCCTGCAGCGCCGAGAGGTCGACGTAGTCGATTCCCAGATCACGCGGATCGATCGTCAATTCGGTGACGGTGCCGTCGACCACCTGCCACACAGACGACGTCGTGGTCGTCGTGAGTTCGTCCAGACCGTCATCGCCGCGCACCACAAGGACAGAACTGCCCCGCTCGGCGAACGCACGCGCGAGAACAGGCGCGAGATCGCCGAACGCGCACCCGATCAATCCCGCGCGCGGGTTCGCCGGGTTCGTCAGCGGGCCGAGCACATTGAACACAGTCGGGATGCCGATCTGCTGTCGTGCGGGAGCGGTGAACCGGAACGCAGGGTGAAACACCGGGGCGAAGCAGAATCCGATGCCGATCTTATCGATACACGCGGCGACTTCCGCGGCACCGAGCGAGATCGTCACGCCCAGGGCCTCCAACACGTCGGCACCGCCACTCTTCGACGACGCAGCCCGATTGCCATGCTTGACCACGGGCACGCCAGCCGCGGCGACGACGATCGACGTCATCGTCGAGATGTTCACGGTGTGCGAGCGGTCGCCTCCCGTTCCGACGATGTCGATCGCCGCACGGTCGGTGTCGACGAGGGTGGCGTGGTCGAGCATCGCCTGCGACAGGCCTGCGAGTTCGGCAGGCGCTGCGCCCTTCATCTTCACGCCGACGCCGAATGCGGCGATCTGCGCCGACGTCGCGCTGTCGGTCATGACCTCGTCCATCGCCCATCGCGCCTGGTCGACGGTCAGGTCGATTCCGTCGGTGACGGATCCGAGGATCTGCGGCCAGGTGTAGCTCTGCTCGCTGCTCACCCCATGCACCTTAGTTGACCTGCGCACACGATCTGCTCGCGGTCGTACCGCACGATGTGCCACGCGCGCGCGACGCGGTGATCTCTGCGCGCGCGGCGCGGCGATTCATCGCGGCCGCTGGACGATCTGCCACCCCACCGCGACACCTGAGTGCCTCGACGCCAGGCTCGCCATTCGTGAGCGCTCCTGCGACAAGTGCAGTGCGTCGACGAGCTGCACGCGCGCCAGAACCACAGGTGCCAGCCCCTCCGGGATCGCGAACCGATCGGCCACGACATCGACGGGTATCGCCTCGTACTCGTCGAGCGCGGCCAGGCCAACCGCGGCCTCGACACCATCGTCCGGAAGCGCCAGCACGTGCCGCACGACTGCCTGATCGGCCGGACGCAACGTCGAGGCGTCGAGGATCGACGAGCTCGACGCCGCCTCGTCGTCGGACTCACCGACCACGACGACGTCGCGGTCGGTCACCGTCAGCACGTCGCGAGGCGCGGCTCGACCGCCGATCATCGCTCGCCGCAACGTTTCCCAGCGGCGCGGCACCATCGGCCTGCCGTTGAGGTCGAACTGTCGGCCGTCGTGCCGCGACCCTGGATCGTCGTGGTCGGAGGTACCCATGGAGTTGAGCAAAGCACGGCGCTCACCGCTCGGTCCACCGGTACCCTGACACGCCGAAAGGCACCTCCGACCGGCGCCTACCAGCGGGAAGAGAAATAGTTCCCACGAATATCCGACCCGAGTGGTCAGGGCGTACTACGAACCGTCATACTTCAATCTGTGACTAGCGCTGTAGGTACCTCGGGAACAGCCATCACCTCGCGCGTGCACTCGCTCAACCGCCCCAACATGGTGAGTGTCGGCACGATTGTGTGGCTGTCCAGTGAGCTGATGTTCTTCGCTGGACTTTTTGCGATGTATTTCGTCGCACGCGCCAATGCCGGCCCTGCCGGCTGGCCGCCGGAGCCCACCGAACTGAACCTGAAATTGGCCATCCCGGTCACCACCGTCCTCATCTTGTCGTCGGTGACCTGCCAGATGGGCGTGTTCGCCGCCGAGCGAGGCGACGTCTTCGGGTTGCGTCGCTGGTACATCCTCACGTTCGTGATGGGCGCCTTCTTCGTCTGCGGCCAGGCCTACGAGTACTACCACCTGGTCGCGGAGGGCACGACCCTCTCGTCGAGCGCCTACGGCTCGGTCTTCTACATGGCGACCGGCTTCCACGGCCTGCACGTGATCGGTGGTCTCGTCGCCTTCATCTTCCTGTTGGTCCGCACCAAGCTCGCCAAGTTCACTCCGAACCAGGCGACTGCTGCGATCGTCGTGTCCTACTACTGGCACTTCGTCGACATCGTGTGGATCGCCCTGTTCGTCACCATCTACTTCATCCGATGACTGCCCTTCATCCGATGACACCGATCGCAACGAATAACTGAGACATGAGGCGAGAGTGGCTCCTCGGAACCGCGTTCCCGCCAACAGCTGAGAAGTCCGTCCGCTAGTAGAGAGACCACGATGAGTTCATCTCCACCGCGACCGTCGGATAGCCCTTCCGACGTCGGTCAGGTCGACACAGTCACCTCGAGCACAAAGCCGAGCGCCGCGAAGAAGTCCCGCTCGCGTCGTAAGCTGCGCCGCCGCGCCAGTGGCGCTTTGCTACTGCTCGCCGGCCTGATGATGGCAGGCGTGCTCGCGTCGTTGCTGTCCCCCAAGCCTCAGGTCGCCGTCGCGGACACCAGCGACGCCGCGCTGATCCAGGACGGCAAGAAGCTCTACGAGAGCTCGTGCATCACCTGCCACGGTGCCAATCTGCAGGGTGTGGCCGACCGCGGCCCATCCCTGATCGGTGTCGGCGACGCGGCTGTCTACTTCCAGGTTTCGACCGGCCGCATGCCCGCCGCGCGCGGTGAGGCTCAGGCCCAGCGCAAGCCACCGAAGTTCGACACCGCACAGATCGATCAGCTCGGCGCCTACATCCAGTCGCAGGGTGGCGGCCCTCGCCCGCTGTTCGAGAAGAACCCGGACGGCACCCGCAAGACCGAGAAGGTCATGCAGCGCCAGGCCGACGGTTCGATGAAGGAAGTCGTCCTGCCGGTCGTCGCCCAGGAGTCGCTGCGTGGCGAGAACCTCGGTCGCGGTAGCGAACTGTTCCGTCTGAACTGCGCGTCATGCCACAACTTCACCGGACGTGGCGGTGCGCTGTCGTCGGGTAAGTACGCGCCGACGCTCGACCACGTCAAGGAACAGCAGATCTACACGGCGATGCTCACCGGACCGCAGAACATGCCGAAGTTCTCCAATCGCCAGCTGTCGCTGGACGAGAAGAAGGACATCATCGGCTTCATCAAGTACGTCACCGAATCCAAGCCCCAGGGCGGTCTGAGCCTCGGCGGCTTCGGCCCGGTCAGTGAGGGCATGGTGATGTGGTTTGTCGGAGTTGTGGCGGTCGTCGCCGCCGCGATGTGGATGGGATCACGAACATGAGCACCACGGACAAGGACACGCCGTCCGCCGATGAGCTTGACCAGATGACCAACGATGACCTGGTCAAGCTCGGTACCAACCTCGACGGCGTCGAGATCATCCATCGGGGTGAGCGATTTCCCGAGCCCGGCACGAAGGCCGAGAAGCGCGCAGAACGACAGATCGCCATCTGGCTGGTCATCGCGGGCATCTCCGCGCTGGCCTGCTTCGTGATCTTCCTGTGGAACCACTGGGAGTTCGCGCTGCCGGGGACCTCCGACTACTGGCGCTACACCCTCAACACACCGTTGCTGGGTGTGACGTTCGGTCTGTCGATCCTGTCGATCGGTGTGGCCCTCGTCCTGATCACGAAGAAGTTCATCCCGTCCGAGATCGCGGTTCAGGACCGTCACGACGGTCCGGGATCGACCGAGGTCGACAAGAAGACCATCGTCGCCGAACTCGTCGACTCGGGAACGAAGTCGACACTCGGCCGTCGCAAGATGCTGATCGGCTCCGGGCTGTTCGCTTTCGGTGCGCTCGCACTCACCGGCGTCGTCGCAGGCCTGGGTGGATTCATCAAGAATCCGTGGGCCAAGCGCGAGGACGCACCGCTGTGGCACACCGGTTGGTCACCGATCTACAACCCCAAATCGCAGCCCAACGAGACCGTCTTCCTTCGTCGCGACACCGGTAACCCGCACCAGGTCGCCCTGGTGCGGCCCGAGGACCTCGACGCCGGCGGCATGGAGACCGTGTTCCCGTGGCGCGTCTCCGACGGCTACGGCGAGACCGAGGAGTCGCGCGAGAAGCTGATCTGGGGTCTGCGCTACGTCTCCAACCCCGTCATGCTGATCCGCCTGCGCCCCGAGGACGCAGCCCGGTCGATCAAGCGCAAGGGCCAGGAGAGCTTCAACTACGGCGACTACTTCGCCTACACCAAGGTCTGCAGCCACCTCGGTTGCCCGACCTCGCTGTACGAGCAGCGGACCAACCGCATCCTCTGCCCGTGCCATCAGTCGCAGTTCGACGCGCTCGAGTACGCCAAGCCGGTATTCGGTCCGGCCGCGCGTGCTCTGGCGCAGCTGCCGCTGACGGTCAATGATCAGGGGTACATGGTTGCCGCAGGCGACTTCATCGAACCCGTCGGACCCGCATTCTGGGAGCGCAAGTCATGAGCAATCGTCTCGCGAAGCAGGCCGAAGAGGTCGATTCCCGGTACCACCTCGCCGCAGGAATGCGGCGCCAGATCAACAAGGTGTTCCCGACACACTGGTCGTTCATGCTCGGTGAGGTCGCGCTCTACAGCTTCGTCATCCTGCTGATCTCCGGTGTGTACCTGACCTTCTTCTTCGACCCGTCGATGGCCGAGGTCACCTACCACGGCGCATATCAGCCGCTCAACGGCGTGATGATGACGCGCGCATACGAGACCACCCTGAACATCTCCTTCGAGGTGCGCGGCGGTCTGTTCGTCCGTCAGATCCACCACTGGGCAGCACTGCTGTTCGCGGCGTCGATCATCATCCACATGGCCCGCATCTTCTTCACCGGCGCGTTCCGTCGCCCGCGTGAGGCCAACTGGATCATCGGCTGCCTGCTGCTGGTCCTGGCCATGTTCGAGGGCTTCTTCGGCTACTCACTGCCCGACGACCTGCTCTCGGGCACGGGCGTCCGCGCCGCGATGAGCGGCATCGTGCTGGGAATCCCGCTGGTCGGTACCTGGATCCACTGGGCGCTCTTCGGTGGGCAGTTCCCCGGCGACATCATCATCCCGCGCCTCTACGTGCTGCACATCCTGCTGTTCCCGGGCATCATCCTCGCGCTGATCGGTGCCCACCTGGCGCTGGTGTGGTACCAGAAGCACACCCAGTTCCCCGGCCCGGGACGCACCGAGAAGAACGTCGTCGGTGTCCGAATCCTGCCGGTGTTCGCCGCCAAGGGTGGAGCGATGTTCGCTTTCACCGCGGGCATCCTCGCGATCATGGCCGGCATCTTCCAGATCAACCCGGTGTGGGTGATCGGTCCGTACAACCCCGCACACGTGTCGGCCGGTTCTCAGCCCGACATCTACATGATGTGGACCGACGGCTTGGCCCGTCTGATGCCTGCGTGGGAGCTGTACCTCGGTAACTACACGATTCCCGCGATCTTCTGGGTCGTCGTGATCATCACGATCATGTTCGCTGTGATGTTCGCCTACCCGTGGATCGAGAAGAAGTTCACCGGCGACGACGCCCATCACAACCTGCTGCAGCGTCCGCGTGACACCCCCGTGCGCACGGGCATCGGCGCGATGGCGTTCTCGTTCTACATCATCCTGACGTTGAGCTGTATGAACGACATCATCGCTTTGAAGTTCCACATCTCGCTCAACGCGACGACGTGGATGGGTCGCATCGGTCTGATCATCGTGCCGCCGATCGCCTACTTCATCGCCTACCGCTGGGCCATCGGCCTGCAGCGCAGCGACCGCGCGGTCCTCGAGCACGGCATCGAGACAGGCATCATCAAGCGTCTGCCTCAGGGCGAGTACATCGAGATCCACCAGCCGCTCGGCCCGGTCGACGATCACGGTCACGCGATCCCGCTGCCGTACGAGGGTGCCGCGGTCCCGAAACGGATGAACAAACTCGGGTCGTCGGGTGCACCCGGCACCGGTTCGATCATGGTGGCCGACCCGCCCGAGCAGCAGAAGCGCAACGTCGAGTTCGAGCACGAGCAGGAACGCGAAGAAATCGATGCCCTGCGCGAGCTGCAGGCCAAGGGCGGCAACCCGCTCGACTGACCGGCTCTCGAATCAGCAGTCACACACGGCTGCCGTCGCACTCCGCGACGGCAGCCGTGTGTTGTTGTGGGCCGTGTGTGATGTGGGCCGTGTGTTGTTGTGGGACAAGCACTCCCCTCCCCCGCCGACCGCTACGGTTGAACGATGACACGAGTGCGACACATCGGACATCGCGACAAAGACCCACTACATCAGCTGACGAAGGAGCTCGGCACACTCGACGCCAACCTCTTCCAGGCGATCGCTCGTTCACCGAGCCCGTTGCTCGATGAGACAATGCCCAAACTCACCGCGGCAGCCGACTATTCGAAGCTGTGGATGGGCATCGGAGCCGGACTCATACTCAGTGGGCGCCCTCGCTGGCAGCGAGCCGCGGTCCGTGGCCTGGCATCGCTCGCAGTGTCCAGTCTCGTCACCAACCAGGGCGCGAAACGAATCCGGCAACGCAAGCGACCCTCACCGTCGGTCGTGCCATTGGTGCGGCGGGCGGCGCACCAGCCGACGTCGAATTCGCTGCCGTCGGGCCATTCAGCAAGCGCCGCAGCCTTTTCCGTCGGCGTGGCGCTCGAGTCGCCGCCACTGGGCCTGGTGATGTCTGCGCTCGCAGGCCTTGTCGGATTGTCCCGCGTCGCGACCGGAGCGCACTATCCGGGCGACGTGTTCATCGGGTTCGGGATCGGCGCCGCCGTCGCCACGCTGGGCGGCAAGATCGCTCCGCCGATCATCCCGCACAACATCGCGGTTCCCGCACCCACCACCGAGGCCGCACCGCTACCCGTCGACGGTTCGGGTCTCGTGGTCCTCGGAAACCCGGCGTCGGGAGACGGCAACAGCGAGAAGGTCCTTGCGGCCGTCCGGACAGAGCTTCCGGGCGCCGAGATCATCGAACTCGGGCCGGACGACGACTACGCGTCGGTCGCCGATGACGCGGCCCGACGGGCCACCGCGCTCGGGGTCTGTGGCGGAGACGGCACGGTGGCCACCGTCGCAGCGGCAGCGCACGCCGCGGACCTCCCGCTCGCCGTCTTCCCCGGTGGCACGTTCAACCACTTCGCACGCGACATCGGGTGCGACACCGTCGACGCGGCGCTCGCCAAGATACGGGCAGGCGTCACCACCTCGGTCGACGCGGCGACACTCAACGAGGAACGGCTCATCCTCAACACGGCGAGCATCGGTGCATACCCCCATTACGTACGCGCCAGGACCAAATGGGAGCACCGCGTGGGCAAGGGTGCTGCCAGTGCACTGGCGATGCTCCAGGTCGCACGACACTCCACACCGGTCGAGATCACCATCGACGGTAAGACCGTCAAGACATCGCTGTTCCTGGTGGGGACGTCGATGTACGGTTCGGCAGGGTTTGCACCGGCACGACGCGAGCGGCTCGACGACGGGCTGCTCGACGTCCGCTTCCTCGAGGCCGGCAAGCGGTTGGCGACGCTGCGAGTACTGGGAAGCCTCGTGACAGGGCTCCTACAGCGATCGAAGCTGTACCACGAGATGCAGGTACCCGAGTTCACCTTCACCACAGCCGAACCCACCACCATCGCCCACGACGGCGAGGTCGGCGAGTCGTATACATCCGCCCGTTTTCGCGCTGAATACCGGACGCTGAAGGTCTACGGCCACAGCATCGTCGGCGACGACTGAGCTCTGGTCGCAGCACCGGACCAAGCGCTCAACCGCAGGATCACCAGACGTCGCCGGCTCTCCAATCGCAGGAGAGCCGGGCGACGGCTGAATCGAGTCCTCCTATGTTGCGAACCAGGACAGCGCCTTCGTCGTCGGGGGTCGGCGCCCATCCGTCCGGGCTGAGCACACCGAGCGTGCCGACCCACGGAATCCAGCCCCGCGACTCGTACAAGCGCATGCCCGCGTCCGACGCGCCGAGTGCGCCCAGGTCGTAGGCGTTGTCGATGACGTCCTCGATGGCAGCCATCAGCGCACCTCCCAGCCCCTCACGTTGATGTGTTGGCGAGACGGCGACGGCCTCGACGTAGCCGCATCGTCGTGGTTGGTCGTCGACGAGGACCGACCGGGCGACGACGGCCGCGTGGCCGATGAGTTCGTCGGATTCGTCGACGATGAGTGCGTGCATTCCGCCGAGCGCGTGGTCGAGGTCGGTGTCGTCGAAGTCACCGTCGAACGCGGCGTCGAGCAGGCGCATCAACTGGGGCATTCGTCCCGGCTCGAGGTGCGCGGTATGACAAAGCCGCACCCGGTGGTCGGATGCGGCTGTCATGGGATGCGAAGGGTTGTCCAGCGTGAAAGGGCTGCTATGTCAGTGCTTCTCGGGTCCGACGATGTACTCGAAGACCATTCCGGCAGCACCACCGATGATGCACGCCGCCGCGAAGATCGCGAGCCAGAGGTTGCCGGTGGCGAATGCGACGGCAAACAGCGCTGCGCACCCGGCGATCACGATCGGCCACCACGAGCCCGGGCTGAAGAAGCCGAGTTCGCCGGCGCCGTCCTCGATCTCGGCGTCCTCGTAGTCCTCGGGACGGATCTCGACGCGTCGTGAGACGAACCGGAAGTAGGTACCGGCGATCAGCGTCAGTCCGGCGCTGAAGAACATGCCGGTGACACCGACCCATTCGACGCCGTTATTGGTGAGTGCGGTCAGCACGGTGTAGACGACACCGCAACCTGCGAAGAAGAGCGTGAGCAGTTCGAAGAGTCTCGCTTCGATTTTCACTGGAGTGCTCCGATCGTGCAGTTCGCAATCTTCGTGTTGCCGGCGTCACCGGACGCTCCGACGGACCCGTCAGTCGCCCGACGCGTATCGAACGGAACCGTCACAACCGACTCGGGCTGCTGGCAGATGTGCTGCAGCGCTTGCGCGTTCGTCTTGCCGGGGTTCTCCTGCCGGTACTTGATGTACGCGTCGAAGTCCTGTGGCGACACTGCACGAACCTCGAAGTTCATCATCGAGTGGTACGTGCCGCACATCTCGGCGCAGCGTCCGACAAAGGCGCCTTCACGGTCGATCGAGGAGATCTGGAAGCGGTTGTCGGTGTGGTTCTGCTTCGGGAACGGCATGACGTCGCGCTTGAAGAGGAACTCCGGAACCCAGAACGAGTGGATGACGTCGGCCGAGGCGAGGTCGAACTCGATCCGCTTGGTTGTCGGGAGCACCAGCACCGGGATGGTCGCAGACGATCCGACAGTCTCGATCTGGTTGAACTTCAGGTAGTCGCGCACGTCGTTGCTGCGGCCGCCGTCGGGACCGGGCAGCTCGATGGTCTCGCCGCCGTGGATCTCACGCGTGTTCTCGGTCTCGAGATCGAACGGGTTTCCGTCGCGGACGAAGCCGTTGTACTTGGTGCCGTCGTCGAACGTGACGTCGCGGTAGCCGAACTTCCAGTTCCACTGGAACGCGGTGACATCGACGACGACCTTCGAGTCGTCGGTCTTCTTCTCGACGTTGGTCTGCACGATGACCGTGAAGTAGAAGAGCACCGCGATGATCACGAACGGGATGGCCGTATATGCCAACTCGAGCGGCACGTTGTACGCAGTCTGACGAGGGAACTCGTCTTTGCCCTTGCCGGGCTTGTAGCGGTGGAAGGTGATCGTCCAGAAGATCAGCGCCCAGACGATGATGCCCATCACGAGTGCGGCGATGACCGACCAGCTCCACAGGTCGCCCATGTCCTTGGCCTCGGGGGTCACGCCATGCGGCCAGCCGAACCGCATCGCGGTTCTCCCGTCGCAACCCGACATCAACAGTGCGCCGACGCCAAGCGCCGCGACAGCTCCGACCCGCTTGAGGCCGACCCGGTTGGCCATCCGCGACGTCGACGCGACACGCCGTACGCGGGGCCGTTCACCGTGTGCCAATTTCACGCCTTCCTGCCAGCTCGGAACCGTCGATCCGACGTCCGAGTCGCATCCCACCTGACCTGCAATGACACGGTCGGCGACATCGGACCCGCAGGCAACTCTCACCGTGCAGCGGGCACCGAAGCGCAGCCTTCGCGCCATGTACTACGCAGCGTAGACCAACTCGCGGGAACTTTTTCGGTTGGGGTGACTTCGCGCGTCGAAATCGTTTCCCGGCCCAGGTAATACCCTCCCGACCGCGTGTTTCGACGACCCGCGAGCCCTATCCGAGGGGTCGCGCCCACCCCGCATACGGCATACTCGTGACCGCGGCGATGACGTCATCGCCGACCATCGTCCCCGCGTCGAAAGAGGCTTTACTGGTGTGTGGCTTGCTCGGTCTGCTGACCTCCGATGAGACGGCGACTGATGCCGTCGATCTCGTCGCCAACGCCTCGCACTGCATGCGCCACCGCGGCCCGGACGAGCCCGGCACGTGGAATGACGCCGACATCGTGCTCGGCTTCAATCGACTGTCGATCATCGACATCGATCATTCGCATCAGCCACTTCGGTGGGGACCGCCGGAGAACCCCGACAGGTACGCCCTCGTCTTCAACGGCGAGATCTACAACTACCTGGAGATCCGCGCGCAACTCGCCGCTGACGAGGGCGCGACGTTCCGCACCGAGGGCGACGGTGAGGCGATCGTCGCGGCCTTCCATCACTGGGGACCCGACGCGGTCCGACGTCTTCGTGGCATGTTCGCCTTCGCCATCTGGGACACCGAGACGCGCTCACTGTTCCTGGCCCGCGATCCGTTCGGCATCAAGCCGATGTTCATCGCGACCGGACCCGGCGGCACCGCGTTCGGCAGCGAGAAGAAGAGCCTCCTGGAGCTGATCGGACGCCTCGGCCTGCCCGACACTCTCGACGAGCGCGCTCTCGAGCACTACGTCGTGCTGCAGTACGTTCCGGAGCCCGAGTCGCTGCACTCGTCGATCCGCCGTCTCGAATCGGGTTCGTACGCGACGGTCCGTCCCGGCAGCGCGCCGTCGGTCACCCGCTACTTCAGCCCGCAGTTCTCGGTCCGTCCCTTCACCGACGCCACACGTCAGAAGCGCTACGACGAGATCGCCGACGTCCTCTCCGACTCCGTCGCCAAGCACATGCGCGCCGACGTCACCGTCGGGTCGTTCCTGTCCGGCGGTATCGATTCGACGGCCATCGCGGCGCTCGCGATCCAGCACAACCCCGACCTGATCACCTTCACCGCGGCGTTCGAGCGTGAAGGCTATTCGGAGGCCGACGTCGCGGCGGAGTCCGCGGCAGCCATCGGCGCCAGGCACATCGTGCGGACGGTCACCCCCGAGGAGTACATCGCCGCGATCCCGGAGATCATCTGGTACCTCGACGATCCGGTCGCCGACCCCGCGCTCGTCCCGCTGTACTTCGTCGCGCAGACCGCCCGCGAACACGTGAAGGTGGTGCTCTCGGGCGAGGGCGCCGACGAACTCTTCGGCGGCTACACCATCTACAAGGAGCCTCTCTCGTTGAAGGGGTTCGACCGCCTGCCCTCCACTCTTCGACGCCTCGCGGGCAAGGTCTCCGACCGCATCCCCGAGGGGACCCGCGGCAAGAGCTTGCTGCATCGCGGGTCGCTGACCCTCGAGGAGCGCTACTACGGCAACGCACGCAGCTTCGACGACGCCCGGCTGCGCGCGGTGCTGCGCGACTACCGACCCGAGTGGACTCACACCGACGTCACCGAACCGATCTACGCGCGCAGCGATGGCTGGGACCCTGTGGCACGGATGCAGCACATCGATCTCTACACGTGGCTGCGCGGCGACATCCTGGTCAAGGCCGACAAGATGACGATGGCCAATTCATTGGAACTGCGAGTGCCGTTCTTGGACAACGAGGTGTTCAAGGTCGCCGAGGCGCTGCCGTTCGACGAGAAGATCAGCCACGGCACCACCAAATACGCGCTACGCAAGGCACTCGAGCAGATCGTTCCGCCGCACGTGCTGCATCGCAAGAAGCTCGGTTTCCCCGTCCCCATCCGCCACTGGCTCGCCGGGCCGGAGATGTACGACTGGGCACGCGAGACGATCGAGAAGTCGCAGACCGAGTACCTGCTGAACAAGCAGCCGATCCTCGACATGCTCGACGAGCACCGCGCGGGCACCGTCGACAACAGCCGACGCCTCTGGACGCTCCTGATGTTCATGATCTGGCACGCGATCTTCGTCGAGAAGACCCTCGTACCCGACATCACCGACCACAGCTACCCCGTGCGGCTGTAGATCCCAACCGCTGGTTGAGCAGGCCGCGAGCGCAGCGAGCAGCCGTAGTCGAAACCACCCCACCCCCACTGTTGAGCCGGCGTTGGCTGAAGTGATCTCGACAAGCTCGATCAGCGGAGGTGGCTCGATCAGCGGAGGTGGCTCGAGCAGCCGCCCCCACCGCTGGTTGAGCAGGCCGCGAGCGCAGCGAGCAGCCGTCCGTCGAAACCACCCGCCGCGCGGCCGCGCTCAGATCGCTGCGGCGATCTCCTTCGCGGCGGCGGGGCCGTACGCGCCCTCGATGCGACTGAGCGCGGAGTCGCGGTCCCACGACCAATCCTGCGTCGACACGGTTTCGAGGACCAGCACGGCAACCATCGAGCCGACCTGTGCGGCGCGCTCGAATCCGAGGCCTGCGGACAGCGACGAAAGGAATCCCGCGCGGAAGCCGTCGCCGACGCCGGTCGGGTCGACCTTCTCCGTCTCCGGCACGACGTCGACGCGCGTGCGCGTGCCCTCGCGGTCGATGATCTCGACGCCGCCGGCACCGAGTGTGGTGACGCGCACGCCGATCAGCTCGGCGACCTGCGCCTCCGACAGCCCGGTCTTCTGACGCAGGAGACCCCACTCGTACTCGTTGGTGAACAGGTAGGCGGCACCATCGATCAGCTCCCGCGCCTGCTCGCCGTCGAGTCGCGCGAGCTGCTGCGACGGGTCGGCGGCGAACGGGATGCCGAGGCGTCGACATTCCTTGGTGTGCCGCAGCATCGCTGCGGGATCGTCGGCGCCGATCAGCACGATCTCCGGTGCACCGACGCGTTCGACGACCTCACCGAGATCGATCTCGCGCGCCTCACTCATCGCTCCCGCGTAGAACGTCGCGAGCTGCGCCATCGTCTGGTCAGTGGTGCACATGAAGCGAGCAGTGTGCTGTGTCTCGGAGATGCGCACGCCACGGCAGTCGACGCCGTGCGCCTCGAGCCACTGACGATAGTCGTGAAAGTCCGAGCCAACCGAACCGACGAGCACCGGCGACTGCCCCAGCTCGCCCATCGCGTACGTGATGTTGCCCGCGACGCCGCCACGTCGGACCACGAGATCTTCCACCAGGAAGCTGAGCGAGATGTGCTCGAGATGATCGGCGAGGATCTGCTCCGAAAACTTCCCCGGAAACTTCATCAGATGATCTGTCGCGATGGAACCACATACAACGATTGCCACGTACTCCCCCAGCCTCTCAGCGTTTTGTGATGACCGCTGCGCGTGTCAGCGCCTTTACCGGCCCGCCGCACGAGCCGACCATGAACCGCATCACACGCTACCGAAAGCCCCGGAAATGACTGACCGCACCCCGGCATGGCCGAGGTGCGGTCAGAAAATCTGGTGCGCCGACGTATCAGTTGAACGAGTCGCCGCAGGCGCAGCTACCCGTCGCGTTCGGGTTGTCGATCGTGAAACCCTGCTTCTCGATGGTGTCGACGAAGTCGATCGTCGCGCCCTGCACGTACGGCGAGCTCATCCGGTCGACAGCCAGCTTCACGCCACCGAAGTCTGCGGTGAGGTCGCCGTCGAGCGAGCGGTCGTCGAAGAAGAGCTGGTAGCGCAGGCCTGCGCAGCCACCGGGCTGCACGGCGATACGCAGCGCGAGGTCGTCGCGGCCCTCTTGGTCGAGCAGCGCCTTGGCCTTGGCGGCTGCAGCGTCGGTCAGGATGACGCCGGTGGTGGTGGCGGTTCCGGATTCGTTCTGAACGGTCATCGATGCTCCTCGTACTGTGATGGTGCCGTTGGTGCTCGGCCTCGGTCGTGCTGCCATGTGTCACACAGCTCTGATGTACGCCGCGCTGTGGCAGCGACTCGAACGCGTCGGCTGACGATGCAGGCCTTTTGTTCGTCTGTTGTCAACGGTACCCCCTATGTGCGTATTCCCGGAGTGTGCACATATCTGCGTGCCGTCAACCGCAGGTTTTCTCACCCGGTCGGGAGCCACGATGCCGCGGCGCGGGCAGCGAGAGCGGTGAGTTGGTTGCGCGCGTCGCTCATCGCGAGTTCGACCGATCCCGCCTGTTCGACGATCGAGTGGGCACCGGCGATCCCGGCCTCGGCGATCTCGTCCGGGGTCAACGCCACCTGACCCGCGAAGACGACGGTCGGCGCACCAACCTCGGTCGCCGCGGCGTTCAGCGCCGACACGACTTTTCCGCGCAGCGTCTGGGAATCGAACTTCCCCTCGCCGGTCAGCACGAGATCGGTGCGCGCGATCTCCGCGGCCTGATCGGTGGCCTCGCCGACGATCGTCGCACCGGACACCCGGCGTGCGCCCAGTGCGAGCAATGCCGCCCCGAGCCCACCGGCGGCTCCGGCTCCCGGCTCACCACTGACGTCACGACCAGCAATCGATGCCAGCACTCGCGACCACTGCGTGAGTCGCTCCTCGAGACGGCCGACGGTCTCGGCGTCGGCACCCTTTTGCGGACCGAACACGGATGCGGCACCCAGCGGTCCCAGCAGGGGATTCTCGACGTCGGACGCCGCGATCAGCGCGACGTCGGCGAAACGCTCCGCAGCCTTCGCCGACCCGCCCAGGGCGTCGATCAACCCGTGGCCGCCGTCGGTGGTGGCACTCCCGCCGAGACCTACGACCACCTCGCGTGCTCCGGCCTTCAACGCGGCGTCGACGAGCAGGCCGACCCCGTACGTGTCGGCCGACTGGGCGGTGCGCGGCGTCGGCCCACCACCGAGTTGGTGCAGACCGCACGCCTGCGCACACTCAATGTAGGCGACGAGCCTCTCGGAGTCCCTGTCGTCGAGCAGCCATCGCGCCGTGACCGCGGCACCGAGCGGACCGACGACGCGCTCGGTCACGGTGCGCCCGAAACGCGCGGCGAGGACGTCGACGAATCCCGGTCCCCCGTCGGACTGCGGCGCGAGCGTGATCTCGTCGTCCGGTCGGCCCGCCGACCATCCCTCGCCGATGGCGTTCGCGGCCTCGACCGCCGTCAGCGTGTCGCCGAACGAATCCGGCGCTATCAGGACCCGCATTCGCCCCACCTCTGTTCGCTCGACACCCTGGCGTCGACGCAGGTGCGCGCGGTTGTCTCCCACACGTGACTGCTCGGGCCCATGCCCGGGAAGTATAGGGAGGTCGGCGAACCGCGGCAGCGCTAGATCACCTACCCTCGAAGGCGTGAGACTGCCATGGAACAAGGACGACGACACCGCCGACGAGGGCACGGTGTCACTCGACAAAGCGACGACGACCGTCGACGAAGCCGAGACCACCTCCGAGACCAAAGGCAGCGCATACACAGCGGGCAAGGGGCGCCCGACACCGTCGCGTCGTGAGGCCGAAGGCCGTCGTCGTGGCCCGGTCGCACCTCCGCCGACCACCCGCGCCGAGGCACGCGCCCGGAAGAAGCAGCTCAAGAGCTCGATGTCGCGTGAGGATCGTCGCAAACTCAGCGATGAACGCCGCAACCAGCGCGCAGAGCAGCGCGAGAAGATGATGGCGGGCGACGAGCGCTATCTGATGCCCCGCGACAAGGGTCCTGTCCGGCGCTACGCCCGCGATCTCGTCGATTCGCGACGCAACTTCGCCGGCCTGTTCATGCCGTTCGCGGTGGTGCTGATCGTGGTGATGTTCCTTCCGTCGATCGCCGCGTACGCGAACTTCGTGTTGCTGGCGTTCGTGGTCCTGATGGCCATCGATGCCGTGATCCTGGGCAGGCTGGTCAACAAGCGCGTTCGCGAGCGCTTCCCCGACACCGACGACACCGGCTTCCGCCTCGGTTGGTACGCATTCACCCGCGCCATGCAGCTCCGCCGCATGCGCGCACCCAAGCCACAGGTCTCTGCGGGCGACGAGGTCTGATCCGACGATGACCACGAGGGGCACCCGCACACTGGTGCTCGGGGGCGTGCGGTCGGGCAAATCGGGGGTGGGCGAGGCACTGCTCGCCGAGCACACCGAGGTCCGCTACATCGCAACCGGGCCGACGCTGACCTCCGATGCGGAGTGGGTCGCGCGAGTCGAGGAACATCGACGACGCCGCGACGAGCGATACACGACCGTCGAGACGACCGATCTCACCACCGAACTGTCGACCACGCCCGACGTCGCCACACTGGTCGACGACCTCGGCAACTGGTTGGCCGCCGACATCGACGCCACCAACGGCTGGGAATCGCCGATCGACCGCTCCGATCGCACGAAGCAATTGTGCGCGGCGATCAGTGCCGTCACCGCGGACCTCGTCATCATCAGCCCCGAGGTCGGGCTGGCACCGGTCCCCTCGACCGCCGTCGGCCGCACGTTCCAGGACGAACTCGGTGCCCTGAATTCGGCCGTCGCAGCCGTCTGCGACCGCGTCCTGCTCGTCGTAGCCGGCCGCGTCGTCGAACTCCCCGCCGACTTCCCGGCCCCGGAGGCGCAGACGGCACAGCAGCAAAGGTCACCACAGAAACCGGCGGCACCCGACGTCGCACCGGCGGCGGCCGTTACTGCAGCCGCTACTGAACCGGCGGCTCCGCACACCGCACCGGCAGCGTCCGGCAGCATGTCGGAGCCTCACGAAGTCGTCGCGACCGATGCCGAGGTTTTCGACCACATCGACCGTCCGGACGAGTCCGTCGCGCAGGCCGCGCGCGACCGTCAGCTCACCTTGACCAAGCCCGCTGGTTCGCTCGGCAGGCTCGAAGACCTCAGCGCATGGATCGCCGCGTGTCAGGGCGAGTGTCCGCCCCGCTCGATCGAGCAGGCGAACGTGGTGGTGTTCGCGGGCGATCACGGCGTCGCGCAGGCCGGTGTCTCCGCGTACCCGCCCGAGGTGACCGCGCAGATGGTCGCGAACATCGCCTCGGGAGGCGCAGCGGTCAACGTCCTCGCCCGCCAGAGCGGCGCGACGTTGCACGTCGTCGACATGTCGGTCGACGCCGACACCCCACCCGAGGTCTCGCGCTACAAGGTTCGACGCGGCAGCGGCGACCTCCGCGTCACCGATGCGTTGACCATCGCCGAGGCTCGCGCGTCCATCGCCGCAGGACGTGCCATCGTCGACGACTTGGTTGACTCTGGTGCAGACCTTCTCATCGCGGGTGAGATGGGCATCGGAAACACCACTCCCGCAGCGATTCTCGTCGGTACCCTGACCCGCCACGAGCCGGTCGAAGTAGTCGGCCGCGGCACCGGCATCGACGACCTCGGCTGGATGCGGAAGACTGCGGCCATCCGCGACGGCATGCGGCGCGGACGACGCTACATCCACGATCCCCTCGCACTCGTGGCTGCTGTCGGCGGCGCCGACATCGCCGCGATGGCCGGGTTCCTGGCACAGGCCGCCGTGCGTCGCACACCGGTGATACTCGACGGTGTGGTGGTCACGGCGGCGGCGCTCGTCGCGGCCGAACTGGCGCCCGGCGCCGTGAGCTGGTGGGTTGCCGGTCACCGGTCGGTCGAACCCGCGCACACCTTCGCGCTCGAACACCTCGACCTCGAGCCCATCCTCGAGCTGCGGATGCGCCTAGGCGAAGGCAGCGGTGCGCTGATGGCGCTACCCGTCGTCTCCTCGTCCGTGGAGATTCTGCGAGGCATGTCGACGTTCGACGAGGCAGGGATCAGCGATGCCGACTCGTCGGCGGCCCTGACCACCAGCGACGCGGGGGTCTGACCCGGGCGTGGGCGGCAGGATGTCGCCGGTCGACGCTCTCGCGGGCGCGTTCTCATGGCTGACCGTCGTGCCTATCCCGTTGCGCAACAACACTTTTGATCGACGATTCGGCGCCGCGGCGATCGCCGCGGTTCCGGTTGTCGGCCTCGCCCTCGGCACTCTTGTCGCGGTCCTTGCGTGGGCGTTGAGTCTGACCGACCTCCCCACCACCCTGATCGGCATCCTGCTCGTCGTCGTCCTCGGTGTGGGGACACGGGGCATGCATCTCGACGGCTTGGCCGACACCGCGGACGGCCTCGGATGCTACGGTCCACCCGAACGGGTCGCCGAGGTCATGCGCAGCGGATCAGCGGGACCGTTCGGGGTGGCGACCATTGCGGCGGTGATGATCGTCGACACAGCGGGATTCGCTGCGCTGACCGGTGATTCGCGATGGCCGGCCATTGCCGCGGCGGTTTTCGTCGGGCGCGTGGCCGCCGTGATCGCCTGTCGACGGTCACTACCGCCGGCACGCTCCACCGGGTTCGGCGCACTCGTCGCGGGTACCCAACGGGCATCAATCGTCGTGTGGTCGGTGTTGGCGATCGTCGCGATGGTGGTCGCGGGCGGTTGGCAATCGTTGTCGCCCAACGTGTTCGACGTCGGATCGGCGTTGGGTGCGGCCGTCACAGCCGTGATCGTGCTCGGCTTCGCGTGGTTGTTCACCCGACACTGCGCGCGCCGTATGGGTGGGATCAACGGCGACGTGCTCGGCGCGGTGATCGAGCTGTCGACGGCCATAGCCCTTGTGGGACTACTGATCTGAGTGCCGCTAGCTGACTACAGACTCCGACGATTCTGACCCGGATACGCCGCGGGCCCCCGAGGCCGGAGCGTCGGGGACCCGTCGGACGTCTGGATCAGGGGATTCGGATCAGGCCGGATACAGCGTCGTCATCCACCCGTGGGTGTCGGCGAATGTACCGCGCTGAATGCCGGTGAGTGTGTCGCGAAGCGCCTGGGTGACCTCACCCGTGGTGCCGTTGCCGATCGTGTAGTCGTCGGTCTCGCTCTTCACGTGGCCGACCGGTGTGATGACCGCGGCTGTGCCGCAAGCGAAGACCTCGGTGATGTCGCCCGACGTGACACCCTTGCGGAGTTCCTCGGTGGAGATGCGTCGTTCCTCGACGGAGAACCCGGCGTCGATCGCAAGGGTGAGCAGCGATTCACGCGTGATACCCGGCAGCAACGAACCCGACAGTTCCGGAGTCACCAGCCGCGCGTCGGCTCCCGAGCCGAACACGAAGAACAGGTTCATGCCGCCCATCTCCTCGATGAAGCGACGCTCCACGGCGTCGAGCCAGACCACCTGGTCGCAGCCCTGTGCGGTGGCCTGCGCCTGCGCGAGGAAGGCCGCGGCGTAGTTGCCGCCGCACTTCGCAGCGCCGGTACCACCGGGTGCCGCGCGCACATATTCGGTCGACAGCCACACGCTGACCGGCTTGATCCCGCCGGAGAAGTAGGCGCCTGCGGGCGAGCCGATCACCGAATAGACGTACTGCGACGACGGCGCGTTGACTCCCAGCCCCGCCTGCGAGGCGAACATGAACGGGCGCAGGTACAGCGATTCCTCACCGCCGGCGGGCGGAACCCATGCGTTGTCGGCAGCCAGCAGTGCCCGCAGCGATTCGATGAAGTCGTCGACGGGCAGAGGCGGCATCGCGAGGCGTTCAGCGGAACGCTGCAGCCGCAGTGCGTTGGCCTCCGGACGGAACGCGGCGATCGAGCCGTCGGGCTGCCGATACGCCTTCAGACCCTCGAAGACTTCCTGTCCGTAATGCAGAACCATCGCCGACGGATCGAGCGCGATCGGTCCGTATGGCGTGACCTTCGCACTGTGCCAACCGCGATCTATGTCGTAGTCCACCAGCACCATGTTGTCGGTGAAGTACTTGCCGAATCCTGGAGCGGAGAGGATCTCCGCCCGACGGGATTCCGACACCGGATGGGGATGCTCGGTACGGGTGAACTGCAAGGTCATTGGCCTATGGTAACGCCGCGAAGAAAACCTACCCTCACCGACCACCCACGCTGATCAAGACGGCCCCACCCGCCGATCGAGACCCTGCCTTCGCTGATCGAGACGCCGCCTTCGCTGATCGAGACGCCCCACCGCTGATCGAGCTTGTCGAGATCACACATGCGACTCGACGAACGGCGGGATCACCACCTCGCAGGTCAGCTCACGCCCGCGGACGTCGATCACGACCTCCGCACCCTTCTTGATGCCCGACGCCGTGTCGATCAGTGCGAGCGCGATGCCCTGCTTGAGGGTCGGAGAGAACGTCCCGGACGTCGTCTCGCCGACGGTCTCGCCACCCGGACCGGCAAGCACCGTCAGTCCCGCGCGCGGAACGCCGCGGCCCGTGGCCTTGAGTCCGTAGAGGCGTCGGGCAGGTCCGGCCTCCTTCTCCGCCACGAGGGCGTCGCGACCGAAGAACGTCGGCTTGTCCCACCCGACCGCCCATCCACTGCGTGCCTGGTTGGGCGTGATCTGCTCGGTGAGTTCGTGACCATGCAGCGCGTAGCCCATCTCGGTGCGCAGGGTGTCGCGAGCACCGAGTCCGGCGGGCTGGCCCCCGGCGTTGGTCACCTCGGTCAGCAGCGCGTCGAAGACCGGCCCGGCATCGCTCCATCGCGGGAGGATCTCGTACCCCCGCTCGCCGGTGTATCCGGTACGGCATACTCGCACCGGATACGACGCGTCGTCGGTCTCGAGGTCGGCATCCGCGTACGCCATGTACTCCATGTCGGTCGGAAGGCCAACGGCGGCAAGCACATCCGGACTCTTCGGTCCCTGGACGGCGAAGACGGCATAGTCACGATGCGCGTCGGTGATCTCGATACCGTCGGGCGCGACCGCCTGCAACGCGGCGACGACCTTCGCGGTGTTCGCGGCGTTGGGAACCAGGAACACTTCGTCGTCGGAGACGAGGTAGGCGATGAGGTCGTCGACCACTCCCCCGGACTCGTTGCAGCACAGGGTGTACTGCGCCTTGCCGGCGTGGATCTTCCCCAGGTCGTTCGTGAGCGTCGAGTTGACGAAATCTGCTGCGCCAGAACCCTTCACGAGCGCCTTGCCGAGATGACTGACATCGAAGATCCCGACGGCCTCGCGGACGGCGTTGTGTTCTGCGACGGTGCCTGCATACGAGACGGGCATGTGCCATCCACCGAATTCGGCGAAGGTGGCACCGAGTGCGTAGTGGCGGTCGGCGATGGGTCCGGCGAGCAATTCGGTCATGCGGGCAGATTACCGATCGACGTCGAGCCCGCGCACCTCGCACGACACAGCGGCCGACTCAGGGGACGCCGTAGCCCTGCACGCCCTCGACCGTCCGCAGATCGAAGTGGTCGACCGTGATCCCCTGCGCTTCGGCGCCGCCCACTGTCGTCACGACGTTGCCGTCGCGGACGGCCAGGCGCGCCTCTTCGAACTCACGCTCACCGGGTCACCGTAGGCAACGTTGCCGGTGTCGGACCCGCTCGGCGGAGATCGTGTCGGTCCGCGGAATGACGTGGCAGAGTTGAGCGGGTGAGTAAGAACGAGAGCGTCGACCGGACACGCGGTCCCAAGATCCAACTGGCAACCTCCCTCGACAAGAACGACGAGGTACTCGTCATCGGGCTCGTGTCACCCGAGAGTTCTGAACCCGAGGACTCCACGAAAACGGACTCCGACGCGGCGCCCACCCTGTTCATCGGCGACGGACTCCTCGACGACGCGCAGGCGTCGGCCATCAGCGACGCGCTCGTCGCGGTCGGTGCCAGCGGCGCACACGGGGATGTCTCGACCGTTCCCGCCCCCGAGTCGCTCGGCGTCGACGCCGTGGTGGCCGTCGGCCTCGGCTCGTCCGACGACGTCGAGAATCCCGAGAAGCTTCGCCAAGCCGCGGGCATCGTGGCTCGAGCACTGAACGGTCACGAGCAGGTCGCCACCACTCTCGCGGCGGGAGGCATCGAGCCCGTAGCCGAGGGCTTCTTCCTCGGCGCCTATCGGTTCGACGAATTCCGTTCTGCCAAAACGCTTCCCACGAAGACTCCGCCGACCTCGGTGCGCCTGCTCGTGGAGAACACCGGCAAAGCTGCGACCGCGCAGCTCGAGCACGCCGTCTCCGTCGCCGATGCCACCGCGATCGCCCGCGACTTCGTGAACACCCCGCCGAGCCACCTCTATCCGGAGGAGTTCGCCGAGCGCGCCCGCTACCTCGGTAGCAAAGTCGGCCTGAAGGTCGAGATCCTCGACGACACCGAGCTGGAGAAGGGCGGGTACGGCGGGATCATCGGCGTCGGCAAGGGCAGTTCACGCCTGCCGCGACTGGTCCGGCTGACGCACACGGGAAAGAAGGACGCCAAGAAGGTGGCGCTCGTCGGCAAGGGCATCACCTTCGACACCGGCGGCATCTCGATCAAACCCGCAGCCAACATGGACCACATGACCTCCGACATGGGTGGTGCCGCCGCCGTCATCGCGGCCACCATCCTCGCCGCTCGTCTCGACGTCGACGTCTCGGTCACCGCCACCGTGCCGATGGCCGAGAACATGCCGTCGGGCACCGCCCAGCGCCCCGGCGACGTACTCACGCAATATGGCGGAACCACGGTCGAGGTCTTGAACACCGACGCCGAGGGTCGCCTTGTTCTTGCCGACGCGATCGTGCGCGCATGCGAGGACGACCCCGACTACCTCATCGACACCGCGACGCTCACCGGCGCCCAGATGGTCGCGCTCGGGGCGCGCACGCCGGGTGTCATGGGCACCGAGGAGTTCCGCGACCGCGTCGCCGAGCTCTCGCAAGAGGTGGGCGAGAACGCGTGGCCGATGCCGCTTGCCGCCGAGTTGCGCGCAGATCTGAAGTCGCGAGTCGCCGATCTCGCCAACGTCACCAATCACCGCAACGGCGGCATGCTCGCCGCGGGCCTGTTCCTCAAGGAGTTCGTCGCCGACGGCGTGCAGTGGGCCCACATCGACGTCGCCGGACCGGCTTTCAACTCCGGAGCGCCGTGGGGTTACACCCCCAAGGGCGGAACCGGCGTTCCGGTCCGCACCATCGCGCGCGTGATCGAAGACATCGCCGAGAACGGCTGAGCGCACCCCTATCCGCCACCATCCCCGACTCGCCAACGCAGTTGCGTCGACACGCCACATGGCGCGGGCCGGTGGCGGGTAGGGTTTAGCGCGTGGGCATCGGCCACCCGCCGACGCCCGTGTCTCGGAGGCGCACACACCACCGCGACAGACCACACATAACCCAGACACATACGTCGAGTCGAGGAGTCAACAACGATGGCCTTCTCCGTCCAGATGCCAGCCCTTGGTGAAAGCGTCACAGAGGGGACAGTCACCCGGTGGCTGAAGGAGGAGGGAGACACCGTCGAGGCCGACGAGCCATTGCTCGAAGTCTCCACCGACAAGGTCGACACCGAAATCCCCGCTCCGACATCCGGTGTGCTGACGAAGATCGTCGCCCATGAGGACGACGTCGTCGAGATCGGCGGCGAGCTCGCGGTCATCGGCGAGGAGGGTGAAGCAGCCCCGTCCGACGATTCGGATTCGGATTCGGCAGGCGGCACCGAGCCGGAGCAGGCCGCCGAACCCGAGCCGGAGCCCGAGGCACCGTCCACCGACGCCGACGCCCCCGCCGAGAAGCCCGCAGCGCAGGCTGCGCCCAGCGGATCGGCATCCGGAACCGACGTCCTGATGCCGGAACTCGGAGAGTCCGTCACCGAGGGCACCGTCACCAACTGGCTCAAGCAGGTCGGCGACGAGGTCGCCGAGGACGAGCCACTCCTCGAGGTCTCGACCGACAAGGTCGACACCGAGATCCCGTCGCCCGTCGCAGGCACACTGATCGAAATCGTCGCCAACGAAGACGATGTCGTCGAGATCGGCGGCAAGCTCGCGGTGATCGGCGACAAGTCTGCGGCCGGCGCGGCGCCAGAACCCGAGCCGGAGCCAGAGCCCGAGCCGGCAAAGGCAGAACCCGAGCCAGAGCCGGAACCCGAGCCAGAGCCAGAGCCCGCCAAGGCTGCTCCGGAACCCGAACCCGCGAAGGCCAGCACTGCGCCAGCGGCCAAGGAATCCTCTGATCCGCCGACCGTCGAATCCACGCCGTACGTGACCCCGCTGGTCCGTAAGTTGGCCTCCGACAACGACATCGACCTCAACTCCATCAAGGGAACCGGTGTCGGTGGCCGTATCCGCAAGCAGGACGTGCTCGCGGCGGCAGAGGCCAAGAAGGCACCCGCGCCCGCTGCTGCACCGGCGGCATCGTCGGCTCCGGCCGCTGCCGCATCGGCGCCGGCCGCACACGGACCCGAGGTCCGCCCCGAACTCGCCAAGCTGCGTGGAACCACGCAGAAGATCAACCGCATCCGGCAGATCACGGCGAAGAAGACGCGCGAGTCCCTGCAGGAGAGCGCACAGCTGACCCAGGTCTTCGAGATCGACATGTCGAAGGTCGCGACGCTGCGCAAGGCCGCCAAGGAGTCGTTCAAGGCCGCCGAGGGTGTGAACCTCACCTACCTGCCGTTCATCGCGAAGGCCGTCGTCGAGGCGCTCAAGGCGCACCCGAACGTCAACGCGTCGATCAACGAGGAGAAGAAGGAGATCACCTACTACGACAAGGTGCATCTCGGAATCGCCGTCGACACCGAGAACGGACTGCTGTCCCCGGTGATCCACAACGCCGACGACCTCTCGCTCGCCGGTCTGGCACGTGCCATCGCCGACATCGCGGCACGGGCTCGCTCGAACGGCCTCAAGCCCGACGAGCTCGCGGGTGGCACCTTCACCATCACCAACATCGGCAGCCAGGGCGCGCTCTTCGACACACCGATCCTCGTTCCGCCGCAGGCAGCGATGCTCGGCACGGGCGCGATCGTCAAGCGTCCGGTCGTGATCACCGGCGACGACGGTTCGGAGTCGATCGCGGTGCGCTCGATGTCGTTCTTCCCGCTGACCTACGATCACCGCCTCATCGACGGCGCCGACGCGGGCCGCTTCCTGACGACCATCAAGAAGCGCCTCGAAGAGGGCGAGTTCGCAGCGGAACTGGGGCTGTAAGGCTCGCATGCTGATTGCCGTCGCGGGTTCCCACGGGCTGATCGGTTCGGCTCTGGTCGCCTCGCTGACCGACGCCGGCCACACTGTCCGACGCCTGGTTCGTCACGAACCACTGTCCGACGACGAATTCGGTTGGGACCCCGAGACCCTCGGGGTCCCGGCCGAAGCCCTCGACGGTGTCGACGCCGTGGTCAGTCTCGGCGGCGTCGGGGTGGGCAACCAGTTGTGGACGGGTCGGTTCAAACAGGAGCTGCGCGACACCCGGATCACTCCGACCGAGGTGATCGCCGAAGCCGTGCGGAAGGCGGGAGTCCCGACCTTCCTCAGCGCCAGTGCGTCGGGTTACTACGGCGACACCGGCGAACACGCGGCGATCGAGTCCGACGGCCCGGGAAGCGGTTTCCTCGCCGACCTCGTCGTCGACTGGGAGGACGCAGCGGTGCGCAATGCGGGCGAGAACACTCGCGTTGTCTTGTTGCGCACAGCTCCGGTGCTCTCCGGCTCCGGCGGCCTGCTCGCCAAGCTCCGCCCCCTGTTCAAACTCGGCCTCGGCGGCACCATCGGCAGTGGGCGCCAATACTTTTCGTGGATCACGCTCGTCGACGAGATCCGCGCCATCGAGTTCCTTCTCTCGTCGACGATCAGCGGACCGGTGAACCTCGCCGCTCCCGACGCGGTACCGTTCGCCGACTTCGTGTCGGCGTTCGGTCGGGCCGTACACCGTCCGACGATCGCGCGGGTGCCCGGTTTCGCCGCGAAGTTCGTCGGCGGCGAGATGGCGCAGGAAATGATTCTGTTCAGTCAGCGCGTTGCCCCCGGAGTGCTCACCGACAACGACTTCACCTTCACCCACCCGGACATCGACTCCGGGCTGGCCCACGCGAACCGGTAGGGATCCCCATGCCACGCGAATCCATCCGTACCGATCCTGAGACCCCTTTCGAGGTACGCACCCTCGGCGTCGTCGACTATCAGGACGCCTACGACACCCAACACTCCCTCGCTGCCGAGCGCGCCGACGGCACGCTCGATCACGATCTCCTCCTGCTCCTCGAACACCCCTCCACATACACGGCGGGCAAGCGCACCGAGCCGTCCGACCTTCCGACCAACGGCGCGAACGTCGTCGACGTCGACCGTGGTGGACGCATCACCTGGCATGGTCCCGGCCAGCTCGTGGGCTACCCGATCGTCGCTCTCGCCCAGCCGCTCGACGTCGTCGATTACGTACGACGCATCGAGTCGGCGCTCATCGCGGTCTGTGCGCGGTTCGGCGTCACGGCCGGACGCGTCGACGGCAGGTCGGGAGTGTGGGTCTGCGACGACGCGGGCGAACGCAAACTCGGCCAGATCGGCATCCGGGTTGCACGCGGAATCACCCTGCACGGGTTCGCACTGAACGTGAACCCCGACATGAGCGCATTCGACGCCATCGTCCCGTGCGGCATCGCCGACGCAGGCGTCACCTCGCTCGCACTCGAAGCGGGCCACGAGATCACCGTCGACGAGGTGCTCGTCGACATCGTCGACGCGGTGCGCTCGGCGTTCGACCACCGTGAGGTCGGCGCCGATGTGATCGGGGTAACGGACCCGCAGGCGAGCGTCGAGCCGGGCGTAGCATCGGTGCGGTGACCGTGTCTGATTCACAAGCCTCCACTCCCACCGCCCCCGATGGCCGCAAGCTGCTGCGTCTCGAGGTCCGCAACGCGCAGACCCCGATCGAACGCAAACCCAAGTGGATCAAGACGCGCGCAACGATGGGTCCCGAGTATTCAGAGCTCAAGGGACTCGTGAAACGCGAAGGGCTGCACACGGTCTGCGAAGAAGCGGGATGCCCCAACATCTACGAGTGCTGGGAAGACCGCGAGGCCACCTTCCTGATCGGTGGCGAACAGTGCACTCGACGCTGCGACTTCTGCCAGATCGACACCGGTAAGCCGGCCGATCTCGACCGCGACGAACCACGACGTGTCGCCGAGAGCGTGCAGGCGATGGGTCTGCGCTACTCGACGATCACCGGCGTCGCACGCGACGACCTCCCCGACGAGGGTGCGTGGCTCTACGCCGAGACGGTGCGAGCAATCCACCGACTCAACCCCGGCACCGGTGTCGAGAACCTGATTCCCGACTTCCACGCCAAGCCCGACCTTCTCGACGAGGTCTTCGACGCACGTCCCGAGGTGCTGGCGCACAATCTCGAGACGGTCCCCCGCATCTTCAAGCGCATCCGGCCTGCGTTCCGATACGAGCGGTCGCTCGACGTCCTCACCCAGGCACGCGACTTCGGACTCGTCACCAAGTCGAATCTGATCCTCGGAATGGGCGAGACACCCGAAGAGGTCCGCGAGTCCATCGTCGACCTGCACGAGGCGGGCTGCGACATCCTCACGATCACGCAGTACCTGCGGCCGTCTCCGCGGCACCATCCCGTCGAGCGCTGGGTCAAGCCCGAGGAGTTCGTCGAGCATTCCGACTTCGCGCGTGAGGTCGGGTTCGCCGGTGTGATGGCCGGACCGCTGGTTCGTTCGTCGTATCGTGCCGGGCGCCTCTATGCACAGGCGATGGCCCATCACGGTCGCGAAATCCCCGCCGCGATGGCTCATCTCGCCAACGAGGGGTCGGCGAGCCAGGAAGCGTCGAGCGTCCTCTCACGCCTCGCGCACTGATTTCCGACGAACCCTCAGGCGTCGGCTCAAAAAGCCCTGACGCCTGAGAGCTCGGCCAACCCCCGGCGTGCCGGTCGGCGGTCGGACGTATCCTAGAGGGCATGGCAAAGGCGTCTGCAGCAAGCAAAGAGGAAAAGGCCGCGGCGAAGAAGGCTCGTCGTAAGGCCTCGCGCGAGCGTTACACGCAGCTCTGGCAGGCGTTCCAGATGCAGCGTAAAGAAGACAAGCGGCTCATCCCGTACATGGTCGGTGTCTTCTTGCTGGTCGTGGCGGTGTTCGTCGTTCTCGGATTCGTGTTCGGCAGTCCGTGGCTGTTCATCCCGGTCGGCGTCATCCTCGGCCTCCTCGCGGCGTTCGTCCTGTTCGGTCGTCGTGTCCAGAAGACGGTGTACACGCGGGCCGAGGGACAACCGGGCGCAGCCGGTTGGGCGCTGGGCAACATGCGCGGCCAGTGGCGGGTCAGCCAGGCCGTCGCGGGCACCAGCCACCTCGACGCCGTGCATCGCGTGATCGGCAAGCCCGGGGTGATCCTCGTCGCCGAGGGCTCCCCCACCCGAGTGCGCTCGTTGGTGGCACAGGAGAAGAAGAAGGCCGCACGCGTCGTCGGCGACACACCCATCTACGAGGTGTACGTCGGCAACGACGACGACCAGGTGCCGCTCTCCAAGCTCGAACGCCACCTCAACAAGCTGCCCCGCAACATCGACGGCAAGCGCATCGACGCCCTCGAGGGTCGGCTCAGCGCGCTGAGCAGCCGCGGCTCCGGACCTGCGATGCCGAAGGGCCCCCTGCCCGCGAACGCGAAGACGCGCAGCATGCAGCGCACCGCGCGTCGTCGTAGCTGACCTCGCGGCACCCCGATGCGTGAATTCAGAGAAGCGGTCGAGCGCGGCGACGAAGCCGCGATGGCCGCATGCCTCGCCGACAATGTCGTCTTCACCAGCCCGGTCGCCTTCACGCCGTACGAGGGCAAGGCCATCACGGCGGCGATTCTGCGCGGCGTGATGCGGGTCTTCGAGGACTTTCACTACGTGCGAGAGATCGGCGAGCCCGACGGGCGCGACCATGCGCTGCTGTTCGAGGCAAAGGTGTCGGGTAAGACCGTGTCCGGTTGCGACTTCCTCCACCTCGATGACGACGGCAGGATTGTCGACTTCACGGTGATGGTGCGGCCGTTGTCGGCCGCGATGGCCCTCTCCGAAGCGATGGGCGCCCAGTTCGACCAGATTCGCGCAGAGGCGACGGCAGAGCTCAGCGGGTCCTGATCATCGCTGTGCCGGTAGCGCGATCATGCAGCGCGCGGCCGTTGTAGTCGTTCATCAGCGCGGGCACGATGAACACGATCAGCACCTGGCGCGCAAGCGCGCGGATCGGGCCGACCGCTGCGAAGTGCTCGGAGCCGCTCACCTCTGCGGAGGTGCGATCGGCGCCGTAGTCGACGCGGGCCACGCGGGTACCCACGGCGAATTGCCCCGGCGTGAAGCCGAACAACGTCACGGTGACGACACCGACGACGAACCACACCGCCAGAATGACCGTGCCCATGTCGGGTGAACCGAAGCGGACGAACAGCAACGAGAGCCCGCCTGCGATCAGCCAGTCGACCATCAATCCGGCGACGCGATGCCAGCCACCCGCGAGCGAGCCGGGACCGGTCTCGGGGAGCCCGAGGTCGGCGCCACGGTATTCGACGTCGACGTCGACGTCGTGCCCAGCCTGAGGCCCCGACAGCCATGATCCGGTAGCGCGGCCCATCGCAGGCACCCTCTCTCCTCGACCCCCGACAGGTGAACCGCCGGCGGAATGTACGCCCGACGAGCCCGTGCAGAGCGCTCGTCCTTGCACGTCAGTGTATGCCCCGCACATGAGAGCACCGGCAGCCCCGCACAGGTCGGCATCGGCACTCGTCGTCGAGCTTCCGTACGTATCGCCGATGAGTGGTCAGATTCACCACGCGCGCAAGGCCGGAATCAGGAATAGTTATGGTGTCCCACGTCCGCGGTGTGTAACACAGGAGAAACACGTCCTTGACGCGCGGGCAACGTCCGATCCATACGGTCTGAGCTGAGATCCGCTGCTGTCTCTCGGTGGCGGACGAGCGTGTCGGGTGACCGTCTCGTGGCCACCCGCCGGCGAAATAGTGAAGGAGTCACCGCACGGTGTACAGCAGCAAAGAAGAACTACTCGAGGGCATCAAGAAGGAAGGTGTCGAGTACGTCGACATCCGATTCTGCGACCTGCCCGGCGTGATGCAGCACTTCTCCATCCCGGCAACGGCGTTCGACGAGAGCGTCTTCGAAGAGGGCCTCGCCTTCGACGGTTCGTCTGTCCGTGGATTCCAGTCCATCAACGAGTCGGACATGATGCTGCTGCCGGATCCGGCAACCGCTCAGATCGATCCCTTCCGCAAGGCCAAGACGATGAACGTCAGCTTCTTCGTCCACGACCCGTTCACCCGTGAGGCCTACAGCCGCGACCCGCGCAACGTCGCCCGTAAGGCCGAGGACTACCTGGCCTCTACCGGTATCGCCGACACCTGCTTCTTCGGTGCCGAGGCCGAGTTCTACATCTTCGACGGCGTGTCCTACGGCTCGGAGATGAATGGTACCTACTACGAGGTCGAGTCCGAGTCGGGCTGGTGGAACGCCGGTTCGCCCGTCGACCCCGACGGTTCGCCGAACCTCGGTTACAAGGTCCGCCCCAAGGGTGGCTACTTCCCGGTGGCGCCGTACGACCACTACGTCGACCTGCGCGACGAGATGTCGACCAACCTGACCAACGCGGGCTTCGAGCTCGAGCGTGGCCACCACGAGGTGGGCACCGGCGGCCAGGCCGAGATCAACTACAAGTTCAACACGCTGCTCCATGCGGCCGACGACGTGCTGCTGTTCAAGTACATCATCAAGAACACGGCGTGGGCGAACGGCAAGTCGGTCACCTTCATGCCGAAGCCGCTCTTCGGCGACAACGGCTCGGGCATGCACGCTCACCAGTCGCTGTGGAAGGACGGCAAGCCGCTGTTCCACGACGAGGCCGGCTACGCGGGGCTGTCGGATCTGGCTCGCTACTACATCGGCGGCATCCTGCACCACGCGCCGTCGCTGCTGGCGTTCACCAACCCGACCGTGAACTCGTACAAGCGTCTGGTGCCGGGCTACGAGGCTCCGATCAACCTGGTGTACAGCCAGCGCAACCGGTCGGCCTGTGTGCGTATCCCGATCACGGGCAACAACCCGAAGGCCAAGCGCCTCGAGTTCCGCTGCCCCGACAGCTCGGGCAACCCGTACCTCGCCTTCGCCGCGATGATGATGGCCGGACTCGACGGCATCAAGAACAAGATCGAGCCGCACGAGCCCGTCGACAAGGATCTCTACGAGCTTCCCCCGGAGGAGGCCAAGAACATCCCGCAGGCACCGACCTCGCTGAGCGCCGTCATCGACAAGCTCGAAGAGGATCACGAATACCTCACCGCCGGTGGAGTGTTCACCGAGGACCTGATCGAGACCTGGATCGCGCTCAAGCGTGAGAACGAGATCGAGCCGGTTCAGATCCGCCCGCACCCGTACGAATTCGCGCTGTACTACGACTGCTGAGTCGCAGCACAACAGCACCACACGCCGCCCGCCCGACCACTTGGTCTGGCGGGCGGTGTGCGTCGGGCGTCATCCACACGGCAGACCCTGACGCCGACAACAGAACTCGACTCCGACCCGCATCCGACCCCATGCGATGCTGTTCCCATGACCTACCCAGGATCGGGACAAAACGGACCGTGGCCCCCGCAAGGACCTCCACCGCAGGGCCCCTATCCCTCCTACCCTGGCGGTCCGGGACCAGGAGGATACGGAGGCGGAGGATACGGAGGTGGAGGGTTCGGAGGACCCCCACAGCCGCCCCGACGCGGCAACGGCGGGCTCGTCGCCATCCTTGCGGCCGTGGGAGTGCTCGTCGTACTCGCGATCGTCGCGGTGGTCGGTGTGGTGATCTGGGCGTCCAATCGCTCCGACGACTCGTCGACCGTTGCGTCGTCGAGCACGACGACCACGACGACGACCGATGACTACAGCGCACCGACGACCCGCGACTTGGATTCGACTGCTACTCCCGGCCTTCCTCCCGCGGCCCCGGCCCCTGCTCCTGTCGACTACTACGGCGCCATCGCGGTCTCGACGCAAACCAGCGACGTCGGCTATGCCGTCAACTCACTGTCGCGGGCGGAGGCCGAGCGTAGCGCGCTCTCTCAGTGCGGGGTGTCGAGTTGTCAGGCTGCGATCTGGTGGCGCAACGCCTGCGGCGCCATCGTTCAGTCCCAGGCCGACCTGTCGTGGGGATGGGCATGGGCAACGACCGAACGGGCCGCGAGCGACGCGGCAGCCACGCGACTGACCGGCGGTTCACCGAAGGTGATCTTCAGTCGTTGCACCTCCAACGCGGGCTGACTCCACGCTGGTGATGCACTTCACAGGGGCCAATGGGGCCTTCGTACCCTCACACGACATGCCAACAACACGTAATCTCTTGGTCATGACCCGCATGCTCTTTGTTGAAGATCTCGTGCCAGGTGACCGCATCAGCATCGACGGGATCAAGGCCGTCGTCCGCAAGCAGGTGCCCCACGGGGAGACTCAGCGACTCATCGAACTCGCACACAGCTCCGACAGTCGCACCGACATGATCGTCGACGTCGGCGTCAAGATCGAAGTCTTCTGAGTTCAGCACTCTCCTGACGATCGGCCACGTCCGACGTCCTCGTCATCCACACCACCAGTAGCGCCGTGGACACGAGCACCCCGACGCCGACCCAGGCCGCGACCGACGCCCCTTCGACAAATGCTCTGCGGGCAGCGTCGAGCACATTCGACGCCTGAACGTTGTCGAGATGTCGTGCGGTCGCCGCTGCACCCGCAAGGCTCGTACCCGCCTGCCCCACCGCCAGATCCGCGGGAAAAGCCATGCGGTACACCAGGTTCAACACACTACCGAGCACCGCGATACCGACCGCCCCGCCGAGTTCGCTCGAGGTCTCCAAGAGTCCCGACGTCGCACCCGCGCGTTCGGCAGGCGCCACACCGATCACATGGTCGGCGATCACCGACGACGCCGAGACGATTCCCGTCGCGATCAACGTCGACCCGATCAGCGCAACGAGAAGCGTGTGCACTCCCAGCAATCCCGCGAGCACACCGAATCCTGCTGCCCCTGTCAGCAATCCGGCGATCATCACCATCGGTCTGCCCCATCGCACCGAGGCGACGGCTGCGAGTGGTGCGGCCACAGCGACCAGCGCGCTGGGCGCGATACTCCACAGCGCGGCCTTCAGCGGCGAGTAGCCGAGGACCGACTGCAGGTACTGCGTCACGATGATCGAATTCCCGAGCAACGCGAACATACACACGACGTTGGTCCAGATCGACACCGAGAAGCGCCGATCGTCGAACAGCCCGAGGTCGATCATCGGATCGCTGAGTCGTTTTTGGCGCGCGACGAAGACCGTCCCGAGCGTGAACCCGACCACGAGTGCGACCCCACGCTCCACCGACCATCCTTCCGCGGCGAATTCCTTGATCGCGTAGATCGTCGGCAGTATCGCTCCGAGGACGAGCAGCGCACTGAGGATGTCGACGCGCCGATCGACGACCGCGGTATCGGCCGGTAGGAGCAGGGGCGCGACAACGAGCAGCACGGCCATCACCGGAACGTTGATCAAGAACACCGATCCCCACCAGAAGTGTTCGAGCAGCAGGCCGGAGACGATAGGGCCCACCGCGACCCCGCCCGCGAGCACCGCGTTCCACGCCGCGATCGCCTTGGCCCGATCGGCGTCGTCGAGGAAGATGTGGCGGATCAACGCCAGCGTCGACGGCATGAGCGTCGCACCGGACACCGCCAGCACCGCTCGTGCCAGGATCAGCAGCGAAGCCGTCGGGGCAAAAGCGGCAAGAATCGACGCGCCGCTGAATCCGACGGCACCGATCATCAGCAAGCGCCGATGCCCGACGCGATCAGCGAGCGAGCCCATCGTCAACAGCAGGCCAGCCAACACGAATCCGTAGATGTCGAAGATCCAGAGCTGTTGTGTTGCAGATGGATTCAGGTCCGAAGCGATAAAGGGAACCGCAAAGAACAGCACCGAGACATCCATCGAGACGATCAGCATGGGCATGCACAGCGCCGCTAGCGCTGCCCACGGTGAACGAGGGGACATGACACCACCTCTTTCTGCGTATTGCATAGACTGTTTATGTAGTACGCAGATACTAAGCGGATAACTGTGTACAGCACAAGCAGTTTGTAGGATGGCGGCATGAGCACCACGGAAGATTCGACGCCCTCGCAGCTCCCCCGCTCGGTCGCGCAACTGTGGGGACGCGAACCCGTCGCCGTCCGACGGGGGCCCAAACCATCGCTGACGATCCGCGAGATCGCACGCGCCGCGGTCGCCATCGCTGACGAGCGCGGCTGGGAGTCGGTGTCGATGAAAGCCATCGCCGACTCGCTGGGTCTCTCCACGATGTCGCTCTATCGCTACGTCGACGGCAAGGACGACGTCGTCGACCTCCTCGTCGATGAGGCTTACGGCCTTCCGGACCCCGAACTGACCGCATCGGGGCCGTGGCGCGACCGGGTCGGTGCGTGGGCACGGTCGGCGGCAACGGTACTGCGGGCCCGGCCGTGGATCACCGAGATCCCGATGTCCCGCCCGCCGATGGGTCCCAACACCGTGTCGTGGACAGAAGCGGGTGTGCGAGCGTTCGACGACGTCGAACTGTCGGGTCAGGAGAAGCTCAACGCGCTGCTACTCGTCGACGGATTCGTGCGCCACCATGTACGCCAGGCGACTCAGATGGGACTGCTCGGACAGCCAAACGACACCGATACGTCCGGGAGTGGCAACGACTACGAGACGACGATGCTTGCCCTGGTCGACGCGGAGCGGTTTCCAGCGCTCACGGCGGCGGTATCTCAGATGCACGATGGTGATGACGACTACTTCACCGAACAGTTCGACTTCGGGCTGCGAGTGCTCCTCGACGGACTCGAGGCAATGATCTCTCGCGCTCAGGCCGGTCTGGCACCCACGCGCGCGGCGTCGAGATCCGCGAACAGCTCCTGATTCAACTCGAACGCCGAGATCGCTTCTGCCACAAGGTTGTCGACGCCGCTCTCGCCGATGTCGAGCGCGTCGATCCGATCCCGGTAGGCATCCTTGTAGCGCTTGAGCTTGTCGATACCGTCGAACGTGTAGAAGCTCAGCGTCGACGCGTCGAGACCGTAGTGCTCACGCATCCGATGAGCGACAACTTGCCCGCCCGACAGGTCGCCGAGATAGCGCGTGTAGTGATGCGCGATGTAGCGTGCCGGCTCGTGGACCGTCGCCTCGATCGCGGCGACGTACCGGTCGACAGCGGGCAGCGGCGTGATGGTCTCCGGGTCGATGCCGAGCGCGACGAGATCGGAGCGGAGCCGCTCCGTCCGACGCAGCCGGTCGTCGAGTACGGCGCCGGCAATCGGATCTCCGGACAACGCGGTGCCGACCTCTTCCAGCGCGCGGTACACGAAGTACAACTGAGCGGCCAGCCGTCCGTACTGATCGGCGTCGAGGCGGCCGGACAGCAGATCGTCGATGAAGGTGGCGCTTTCGGCCTGCTGGTGGGCGACGGCGGTCGCCTCGCGCAATCGTTGGGAGATGGTCGTCATGATGCAACCAGTGATACCACCACGCCGCGGTGATCGGAACCGCGGAGATCGAAGGTATCGACCGACGACGCGGTGAAGCCACGAACGACGACGTGATCGAGCGCGAGGAACGGCATGCCACCCCACTTGTCCGTCGGATAGGTGGGCACGAAACCCGCGCCGGATTGCTCGGCGGTGTCGGCGAATCCGTTCTGGAGGAAATCGCGATAACGAATCTGATCCCACGTCGCGTTGAAATCACCGGCCATGATCGCCCGCCCAGCCGGAATCGACTGCATCCGAGCGTGTAAGAGGTCCATGTCGCGTACCCAGACGTCCGTCCGGCCCCGCAATGGAGCTCCGGGATGCATCGCGAACACCTGGGTGTCGCGCGCTCCCGGCAGGTCGGTCCGTGCCTTCAGATTGTGCAGAACCGTGTTCGGATCTATCTCGCCCTGCCCGCTCAGCGGCGTACGACTGAAGATCGCGGTGCCCATCGCGAACGTGCCGGGCACGGCGTAGGAGTACGGGAGTTCCCTCGCGACACCGCTGGCGTTCAGCCGCGCGAGCGATTCGGGTGTGACCTCCTGCAACGACGCGAGGTCGACGCCTTCGCGCGTCACCACATCGGCGAGCTGGTCGACGTCGGCCTGGCCGAACAGCAGATTGGCCGTCAGCACGGTGAACCTCTCCCCCGCAGGCGGCGTCTGTGCGACCCACAACGGCAACTGGGTGAAACACAGCGCCAGCACCGCGGCAATGGCCACCGGCAGGATCAACCAGCGTCGGAACACGACGAACACGACGACAGCGAGCACACCGGGAACGATCGCGAACGGCACAGCGCTGGTGAGGAAGATGGTCAGCTCGCCGCGCGAGCGCGAGTAGTGCAGCCAGACCGCAACACCGACCGCGACCACCATCGCCCAGCCGACGAGCAGCAGTGCGAACCCGAAAAGCCGTCGCATCAAACCCCGAATACTCTCATCACGCGCCAAAGACCTTGAGCACAACGGCTTTCGCGCGGCGGGTGACCCGGAGGTAGTGGTCGAGGAACTCCGCGGCCTGATCCTCCGGCCAGCCTGCAGCAAACGCTATCTGCCGCAACTGCTTTCCCGGGCCGGGGAGCTGATCGACGGGTTTGCCGCGCACCAGGACGAGGCAGTTACGCGCCTTGGTCGCGGTGATCCACGCGTCCTTGAGTAGCGCGACGTCGTCTTCGGCGAGCAGCTCTGCCGACCCGATCGCGTCGAGCGACTGCAGCGTCGACGTGTTGTGCAGCGACTGATAGCGGTGCCCGTACTTGAGTTGCAGCAACTGGACGGTCCACTCGATGTCGGCGAGTCCGCCGCGGCCGAGCTTGGTGTGGGTGGCCGGATCCGCTCCGCGCGGCAACCGCTCGGCGTCGACACGTGCCTTGATTCGACGGATCTCCTTGACCGCGTCGGCGGAGACGCCGCCTTCGGGGTAGCGGATGCGATCGGCCATGTGCAGGAACTCGATACCGAGATCCTCATCGCCCGCGACCTGGTGGGCGCGCAGCAACGCCTGCACTTCCCACGCCTGCGCCCACTGCTCGTAGTACGCGGCGTACGCGGCGAGCGTACGCACCACGGGACCGTTGCGTCCTTCGGGACGCAACCCCGTATCGACGATCAGCGGCGGGTCGTCGCTGGGCGTTCCGAGCATCGAGCGGACCACCTCGGCGATAGTCTGCGCCCACCGCACGGCCTTGGTCTCGTCCTCGCCGGGGTTCGGTTGGCACACGAAGAGCACGTCGGCGTCGGAACCGTAGCCGAGTTCGCCACCGCCGAGCCGGCCCATACCGATCACCGCGATCCGCGCGGGCGCGGGGCGACCCTCGTCGCGCTCGGAGTCCTGGATCGCAAACGTCAACGCGGCGTTGAGAACTGCGGCCCACACGCTCGACAGCGCCTCACAGACCTGCGGCACGTCGAGCAGGCCGAGAACATCCGCGGACGCGATGCGGGCGAGTTCGGCGCGCCGGTGCGACCGCGCCGCCGCAACCGCACGACGCAGGTCGGGCTGTCGGACCGTCGACGCGACGAGTCCCTTGGCCACGTCCTCTGGACGTACCTCGCACAGTCGTGGGCCGTCGGCTCCGTCGGTGTAGAGATTGATCACCTCGGGTGAACGCATCAACAGGTTGGCGATGTACTCCGACGTGCCCAGCACATGCATCAGGCGAGCCGCGACGACGCCGTCGTCACGCAGCAGACGCAGGAACCAGTCGTTGTCCATCACGTCGCACAGCCTGCGGTAGTTCAGCAGACCGGCGTCGGGATCCGGTGTGTCGCCGATGTATTCGAGTAGCTGCGGCAGGATCAACCGCTGCACCTGGCCACGTCGCCCCGACGCGGATGCGAGCGCACGGATATGACTGAGTGCCCGCTCGGGCTGCGCGTAGCCGAGCGCGGAGAGGCGCCGCTGCGCCGACTCGTCGGTCAGCGTCAGCTCTGTGGTGTCCAGACGCACCGCCGCCTCGAGCAGCGGACGGTAGAACAGCTTCTGGTGCAGTCGTCGCACCCGCAGGCTCTGATGCTTGATCTGCCTGCGCAACACCGACGTGGCGTCGAGGTCGCCCTCGCGCCTGATGTGGGCGGCGCGTGCCAGCCACCGCATGTTGTCGTCGTCGTCGAACTCCGGGAGCAGGTGGGTCCGCGACATGCGCTGCAACTGCAGGCGGTGTTCGAGCAGTCGCAGGAACTGATACGACGCGTTGAGGTTGGCGCCGTCATCGCGGCCGACGTATCCGCCTGCCGTCAGCGCATCGAGTGCCTCGACGGTCGAGCGAACCCGCAACGTCTCATCGACGCGGCCGTGCACCATCTGCAGCATCTGCACGGCGAACTCGACGTCGCGGATGCTACCGCTGCTGAGCTTGAGGTTGCGGTCGCGTTCTTCTTCGGGCACAAGCGATTCCACACGACGTCGCATGGCCTGGACCTCGGGCACGAAGTCGTCGCGCTCGGAGGCCTGCCACACCATCGGGTTGATGGCGTCGTGATAGCGCTGACCGAGCTCCATGTCGCCGGTCATCGGTCGCGCCTTCAACTGCGCCTGGAACTCCCACGTCTTGGCCCACCGGTTGTAGTACGCGACGTGGGAATCGAGCGTCCGGGTGAGGGCCCCGGACTTGCCCTCCGGGCGCAGCGCGGCGTCGACCTCGAAGAAGGCCAACGACCCGACGCGCATCATCTCCCCCGCGATACGCGCCGACGTCCCGTCTGCCGGCTCACTCACGAACACCACGTCGACGTCGCTGACGTAGTTCAGTTCTCGCGCACCGCATTTGCCCATCGCGATCACCGCGAGTCGCACCGGGATCGGCTTGTCGCCACACACCTCGCGGAACGCGACAGCGAGCGCCGAGGTCAGCGCGGCGTCGGCGAGGTCGGCGAGCAGCGCTCCGATCTCGGGAAACCAGATGACCGGTTCATCCTCGACCGTCGAGGCCACGTCGTGCGCCGCGACCTGCAAGACGAGGTTGCGGTAGGCAGCCCGCAGCGCGACCACTGCCTTCGGGCCGCTGAAGCCGGCCCGATAAACCTTGTTGCCGCGCTCGATCTCTCCGGGTTCGGCGACCGCGTCGACGGCCGCGAGCATCTGCCGATTGATCTCCGCGGTGTCGGGGAGCTCCGCCGGAATCAGACGTCGCCACGCCTCCGGCTCGGCAACCATGTGGTCGCCGAGGGCGTCCGACGAGCCGAGAACTGCCAGGAAGCGCCCCCGAAATCCCTTGTCGGTGCGCAGCAGCGTGTCGATCTCCGACCAGTCGTCGCCCAACTGCGACCGCATCCGGACTATCGCGCGCAGCGCGAGGTCGGCGTCGGGAGAACGCGACAGCGACCACAGGAGTTCGATGGACTCCTCGTTGTTCCAGCCGAGGTCGGAGAGATTCTTCTCGGCGTCGGGGTCAAGCAGACCCAGACGCCCTACTGCCGGTACGCCGCCCCGACCTCGAAGTGTTGTCACACCTAGAAAATAGCGTCCCGCACCCCGATACCGGACACGGGTTGCCAACAAGCAGTTAGAGCGGGAGGTAGTTCTTCAGCTCGAACGGCGTGACCAGGCTGCGATAGTTGTCCCACTCAGCCCACTTGTTGCGCAGGAAGTAGTCGAAGACATGCTCGCCGAGTGTCTCCGCCAGCAACTCCGACTTCTCCATCTGGTGCAGCGCGTCGGCGAGGCTGCCCGGCAATTCCTTGTAGCCCATTGCGCGACGCTCGGCGGGCGTGAGCGCCCACACGTCGTCTTCGGCCTCATCGGGCAGTTCATAGTCCTCGACGATCCCCTTCAGCCCGGCGGCGAGCAGCACCGCGAAGGTCAGGTAGGGGTTGCAGGCAGAATCGGGGCTGCGGACCTCGACGCGGCGCGACGACGCCTTGTTCGGCGTGTAGAGCGGCAGACGCACGAGCGCCGAGCGGTTCGCGCCACCCCAGGTGGCCGCTGTCGGGGCCTCACCACCGTAGATGAGCCGCTTGTAGCTGTTCACCCACTGGTTGGTGACCGCGCTGATCTCGTTGGCGTGGTGCAGGATTCCCGCGATGAACTTCTTGCCGGTCTCCGACAACTGCATGGGATCGTCGGGGTTGTGGAACGCGTTGGCGTCACCCTCGAACAGGCTCATGTGGGTGTGCATCGCCGATCCGGGGTGATCGCTGAAGGGCTTGGGCATGAACGTCGCCCACACTCCTTCGCCGATCGCGACCTCCTTGATCAGGTACCGGAAGGTCATCACGTTGTCGGCCATCGAGAGCGCATCCGCGTAGCGCAGGTCGATCTCCTGCTGGCCTGGCGCGCCTTCATGATGCGAGAACTCGACGGAGATGCCCATCGACTCGAGCGCCTCGATCGCGTGCCTGCGGAAGTTGGGAGCGGCGTCGTGAACAGCCTGATCGAAGTAGCCACCGCTGTCGGCGGGCGTCGGCACGCTGCCGTCGAGGGGTGCGTCCTTGAGGAGGAAGAACTCGATCTCGGGGTGGACGTAGCAGCTGAATCCCTGGTCGGCGGCCTTGTTCAGCTGGCGACGCAGCACGTGTCGCGAGTCGGCCCAGCTCGGTGTGCCGTCGGGCATCACGATGTCGCAGAACATGCGGGCCGAATGGTGCCTGCCCGACGACGTGGTCCACGGCAGGATCTGGAACGTCGACGGATCGGGCTTGGCAACGGTGTCGGCTTCGGAGACACGCGAGAAACCTTCGATGGCCGAGCCGTCGAAACCTATACCCTCTGAGAACGCGCCTTCGAGTTCTGCGGGCGCGATCGCCACGGATTTCAGATATCCCAGGACGTCGGTGAACCAGAGACGAACGAATCGGATGTCGCGCTCTTCGAGGGTCCGCAGCACGAATTCCTTTTGGCGATCCATGACCGCCGACATTAGAAGTAGCCTGTTAAATCGGTGTTACGTTCATAATTCAAACTCGACAACCTGCACATTTGGCGCAGTCATCTCAACATGCGAGAGGCCCGTTCAACCCATCGAGATTTAAAAGGTAATCATCGACGGCTTCGTCAACGCACCGATTACCCTCTAGCGCCGCGGTATGGCTGTATCCGTCGACGGTGATCAGCGTGCCGTGTGTCCGCCGAGCGATCTCCTCACCCACGGAGTAGGGCGTCGCCGGATCGTGCGTCACGGCGACGATGAGCGGCGCGGGAGTCGGCACACTCGGCGCCGCCCCCGGCCCCGACCGAGGCACGGCAACGCGCTCCGGCGGCCAGAAGGCGCACGGATCAAGCGGGGCATGCCCGGTCCCGCGACCGTCATCGGTGTAGGGCGCGGCGGCGCGCAGTCTGCGATCGAGGTCGTCGTTCGCGGCACGGTCGGCGATGCGCAGCCCATCTGCACACCCGATCGCGAGATAGGCATCGGCCGAGTTGTCGTAGGTTCCGCCGGGTCCCCGACCTTCCAACAGGTCGGCGAGTGACATCAGCGTCGCTCCGCCGCGCCCGGCAGCGAGGTCGGCGAGTCCCGAGCGCAGCGTCGGCCACAGGTCGGTGCGATACAGCGCCATACTCGTTCCGTCGACGGCCGACTGAAAGTCGAGTGTGCGGCCAGACCCGGCGGGCGCGGGGCTCCGCGTCAACGACCGCACGAGGCGTTGGTACTGCGCCAGCGCTCCCGCGGGGTCGGCGCCGAGCGCGCACCCGGGCGTCCGCGTGCAGTCGCGCGCAAAGGCGTCGAATACCTCCTGGAACGATGTCGCCTGCGCCACGGAGGTGTCGGCCGGATTCGCGGCGGGGTCGACTGCGCCGTCGATGACCATCCGGAACAGTCGATCCGGGTAGCGCTGCTCGTACTCGAGCGCGATCTTCGAGCCGGACGAGAATCCGATGAAGTCAATCCGCGAGCGGCCGAGCGCGGCGCGGAGTCGGTCGACGTCGTCGACGACCTGCGACGTGCCGACGAGTCCGAGGAACTCGTCGCCGGTTCGCGTCGAACACTTCCGCGCGATGCCACGATTGGTCGCCTCGGCGGCGGCGATTCCCTGCGGCGAACGATCCCCGCTGTCGGCCTCGCGCTCGGCGTCGAGTTCGGTTGCCGTCCGACACCGCACCGTCGGCGCCGACGCACCGACACCGCGAGGATCGAACGTGACCACGTCGCTGTGCGTCGTGAATCGCTGCGCCGCAAGACGATCCGCCGCTCCCAGCAGATAGTCGACACCCGACGCACCGGGTCCTCCAGGATTGACCACCACCGTCGAGTCACTGCGCTCCGATGCCCGTAGCCGGGCGACGGCGAGCGTGATCGTGCGGCCCTGCGGCTTTGCCGGGTCGAGTGGCACCGCGAGCGTCCCGCACTCCACCCGCGCGGCGGACGGGCCTGTGCCCACACCCTGTGTACACACTCCCCACTCGATTGCCCCGGTGTCGGCGGCGTGCTCGGTCGACGCGCAACCCGCGCACACCAGCAGACCCACCATCACCACGGTCAGCAGCCGCACGCGACGCCGGCCTGACACACGCCGAGACCGCACAGGCCGCCGCGCACGAAAAGAGCAGGTCACCCCGGTGATGGTACGGGCGCGAGCATCGCCGCCCCGACAACACCCGCACTCCAGATGTGAGCAATCACACGTCTATCGAGGGTTTTCGCGGAGCGCTTCGGTGGGACCATGGAGGCGTCCGAACACAGCCCGGGTACCCGCCATGCGGGACTCGAGGAAGAAAAGAGACAACGATGTCCCACGAGGCAGCTCATTCCGACGCGCCCATCTACGGTGGCGCTCCAACATCCGGCGAAGCCGCTCCGCGTCGACGCACCACCCGCATCCATCATCTGGCACAGATGAAAGAGCAAGGCGAGAAGTGGTCGATGCTCACCGCATACGACTATTCGACGGCCCGCATCTTCGACGAGGCCGAGATCCCTGTTCTGCTGGTCGGCGATTCCGCCGCCAACGTCGTCCTCGGCTACGACACCACCATCCCCGTCTCGATCGACGAGCTGATCCCGCTCGCGCGTGCCGTCGTCCGCGGCGCACCCCACGCGCTGGTCGTCGCCGACCTCCCGTTCGGTAGCTACGAAGCAGGTCCGCAGCAGGCACTCGAGACGGCCGTCCGCTTCTTCAAGGAGACCGGGGCACACGCGGTCAAACTCGAAGGCGGAGAACGCGTTGCCGACCAGATCGCCTCGCTGACCGCAGCCGGAATCCCCGTGATGGCGCACATCGGTTTCACCCCGCAGAGCGTCAACGGACTCGGCGGCTTCCGCGTCCAGGGTCGCGGCGACGCGGCGGACCAGCTCATCGCCGACGCGATCGCCGTCCAGGAAGCCGGTGCATTCGCTGTCGTCATGGAAATGGTCCCCGCAGAACTCGCGGCACAGATCACGCGCAAACTCACCATCCCGACGGTCGGCATCGGAGCGGGCAACGAAACCGATGCCCAGGTGCTCGTCTGGCAGGACATGGCAGGCTTCACGCACGGCAAGACCGCACGGTTCGTCAAGCGGTACGCCGACGTCGGCGGCGAATTGCGCACCGCCGCAGCGACTTACGCCGACGAGGTGCGCCGCGGAGTGTTCCCCGCTCCCGAGCACAGCTACTGACCGACAGATCTGATCCACACCCGGCGCGGCCGGTCTGATTCGCATCGGCGCGGCCGATCCGAATCAGGTCGGCATAGCGTTCGGCATAGGGTGAGGGCATGCGAAGCCTCTACCCGCCCATCGAGCCCTACGCGTCGGGACATCTGGCTGTCGACGACGGCCAGGAGATCTATTGGGAGACCTCCGGCAATCCCGAGGGGAAGCCGGCGGTGTTCGTCCACGGCGGTCCCGGCGGAGGCACCTCCCCCGATCAACGTCGCTTCTTCGACCCCGCGCGCTATCGGATCGTCTTGTTCGACCAACGCGGCTGCGGAAAGTCGCGTCCCCACATCGCCGACGGCGCCGACCTCTCGGTGAACACCACTCCCAAGTTGATCGCCGACATGGAGTCGTTGCGCACACACCTCGGCATCGAGCGCTGGCAGGTGTTCGGCGGTTCGTGGGGTTCGACGCTCGGGCTCGCCTACGCGCAGGCACACCCCGACCGCGTCACCGAGTTGGTGCTCCGCGGCATCTTCCTGCTGCGTCGCAGTGAAATCGACTGGTACTACAACGGCGGTGCCGCGCATATCTACCCCGACGTGTGGGAGTCGTATCTCGCACCGATACCCGAAGACGAACGCGACGGCGACCTCGTCGCCGCCTATCACCGACTACTCACCTCCGATGACCCCGACGTCGCGGTTGCCGCCGCACGTGCCTGGACCGGCTGGGAGCAGGCGACGAGCTACCTCATCCCCAAGCCCGAAGAGGCAGCGGCGTCGAAGGAAGACGCGGGACCGCGGTTCGACCTCGCGTTCGCCTCGATCGAGAATCACTACTTCGTGAATCACGGCTTCCTCGAGGATGGCCAGCTACTCCGCGACATCGACCGCATCGCACACATACCGGCGGTGATCGTGCAGGGCCGATACGACGTCGTGTGTCCGATGCGCAGCGCCTGGGATCTCCACCGCGCGTGGCCGTCGGCGACACTGCACGTCGTCGCCGACGCAGGCCACGCATCGTTCGAGCCGGGCATCGCACATCACCTCGTCGAAGCGACCGATGTCTTCGCCGATCGCTGACCCGGTCGCCTAGACTCAAATCACCTAATACCGACAGGAGAACGAGTTGCCCGCAAGCGAGCAGGTCGAGGTGGAACTCAAATTCGATGTCGATCCGGGCATCACACCGCCCGACCTTCGCGTCCTCCCGGGCGTGGTGGCGGCCACGGAGCCGGAGACGTTCACTCTCGACGCAACGTACTTCGACACAGAGAACCTCGACCTGGCGTCGAACCGAATCACCATGCGGCGCAGGCGCGGTGGGCATGACGAGGGGTGGCACCTCAAGCGGCCCGCCGATGTGCCGGGAGCGCGACGCGAACTGCAGGTGACCTTCGACGACGCGCCCGCCGACGGCGACATCCCCGACGCACTCGTCGACCCGGTACTCGTCTACACCCGGCATCGGCCACTGATGCCCGTGGCGGCGATCTCGACCGTCCGCACGATCACGACGCTGCTGGGAACCGACGGCGTGAAGCTCGCCGAGTTCGCCGACGACCGCGTGACCGCGCAGTCGCTGCTACCGGGCGGGTCGTCGCAGCAGTGGTCCGAGTGGGAGATCGAACTCCTCGAGGGCGGCACCCCGAAACTGCTCAAGGCCGCACACAAATTGCTCCGTGGCGCGGGCGGTCGGGAACCGTCGAGTGCGTCGAAACTCGCACGAGCCATCGGTTCGACGCCCGCGGTGACACCGCCTGCCACACTGGGTCGTCACCCGTCGGCGCTCGAATTGGTGATCGCCGACGTCACCCGGCACCGGAACTCGCTCATCGCCTGGGATCCACTGGTTCGTGAGGACGCCGACGACGCCGTGCACCAGATGCGCGTGACCGCACGCCGCATGCGCAGTGTGTTCTCCGGCTTTCCGACGGTGCTCGACGCCGCGCGCACCGACCACATCGCAGGCGAACTGAAACTGCTGGCACGCATTCTCGGCGACGCACGCGATTCCGAGGTGCAACTGGAGATCGACAGCGCTCTGCTGCGCGACGAGGTCGCGTCGGAGACGCTGGTGAACGCGTTGGCGGGCAAGGAATCCGCGGCACACGACCGCGCCGTCGCCGCGACCCACGCGGCGATGAATTCGGAACGCTACTTCCGACTACTCGACGCCATCGACGAACTGATCGCCGATCCGCCTGCCGGACCAGACGCCGACCTGCCCGCGACGACCGCAGTCGACAAGGCGATCACCAAGAGCCGCAAGCACATTCGGAAATCCCAACGCGAACTCGCAGAGCTGACCGAGGGATCGCACGAGTGGTCGGAGCAGTTGCACACCATCCGCAAGCGCGCAAAACGACTGCGCTACAGCACCGATGCCGCCGAGCCCCTGCAGAAGAAGAAGTACAAGAAGATCTCGCAGACGGCCAAAGAACTCCAGTCGGCGTTGGGCGACTACAACGACTCGCGGATCAACCGCGCGCGGCTGGCCGAGCTGGCGGCGTCGGGCGAGTTGTCGGGCTTGGACCTGTTCGTGCTCGGCCGGATCGACGCTCGTGAACAGGCCAACGGCGAGCAGGCGATTGCCGCATACCGCAAGGCATCCAAGGATCTCTGACGCCCAAGCGTCCGATGCGGGCGACCGCTAGACGTCCGATGGCGCGAAGCGGACCGTCCGCGACGTCGGGTCGGCTGCGGTCAGGGTGACCTCGATGTTGGAGGCCGCGGTCGGAGAGCCTTCGGATTCGGCGAGGATCGGCGGTTGCTCGATGAAGATCTTCGCGCGCTTCTTCGCTGTCGCCTCGGAGAGGACCACGGCGTCGAAGCGCTCGCCGACGCGGTCGGTGAGTATCACCGATTCGGCGAGATCGGTGCTCGCCCGGTCGGCAGAAGACCCGAGCGAATCGGCGGATCGTAGGATGCCCGGCAGCGTCGGCAATGCACGTAACACCCAGTCGGGCACAGGGTTTCCCGATGTCACGGCCAGGCACACCTCGGTGGCGAATCGATCGCCGAGGCGTCGCAGTGGCGCTGTCACGTGTGCGTAGACACCGCCGATGGCCGAGTGCACCATCTCGTCGCGGGTTGCGGGGGCCGTGTTCGCCTCGCCGGTCTGCACGCCGAGCGGGAGATACCCCGCGCCGCGCATGAGCGAACTCGCCTGCGACATCAGGGCGAGGGTCGACGGCTCGTCGACCGGAAGTCCGGCGAGGAACTGTCCGGGAGTCGCGCCGTCGGGCCACGCCACATCGAGAGCGTCTGCTGTCGCCCTGAGCTTGTCGACGGCGTCGGCGGGTGCCGGCGGCAGCGTGCGGAGCAGCCCGATGCCCGCGTCGGCCATGATCTGTCCGGCGCAGGTGCCGGTGAGTAACGACAACTGCGAATTCCACATGTCGGCGGGCGTGCGGGCTGCGAGGGAGAGCGTCCACCCGTCGTCGACACGGGTCACCTCCTGGTCGGGTAGATCGAGCTCGATTGCCCCGCGCGCCAGCGCAACTCGACGTCGGAGCTCACCGAAGGCGGGCAGCGCGCTGATCGAAGGGTGCAGGGTGCGCGCGTCGGCGTCCGCGGTCACTCCCGCGTAGTCGAGTCGAGCGACCGATTCCACGAGTGCACGCTCGAGGTGCACTCCGGCCACCTCACCGTCGGGTGCGACGCGGATAGTCCACAGCACCGCGGGACGCGTCACGCCGGGGAGCAGCGATCCCGATCCCTCCGACAGCACCCTCGGATGCAATGGCACCGACCCGTCGGGGAAGTAAATGGTCGCGCCGCGACGTCGACTCTCGGCATCGAGCGCATGCTCTGGCCGAACGAGCGCGGCGACGTCGGCTATCGCGTAGTGGACCTCGAAACCGTCTGCGTCGAACGACATCGCAACCGCCTGGTCGAGGTCCATCGACCCCGGCGGGTCGATCGTGACCAGCGGAATGTCGCGGCGGTCAACACGCTCGGCGGCGTGTGCGTCGACCGCGTGCTCCGCCTCGTCGAGCGCGGCTTCGCCGTAGTCCTCGCAGATCCCCAGCTCGGTGCGGATCGACTCGAAGTCGATATCGGGGGCGGAGAATCTGCGCTGCACACACTCGACACTATCGCCGACCGTGCGCTCCAGACTGCCGACTGTGCGCCTCGTACCGTCGACTGGGCGCCTCTGACCGTCGACTGGGCGCTCCAGACCGTCGACTGTGCGCTCCAGAGTGCCGACTGTGCGCCTCACACCGTCGACTGGGCGCTCCACACCGTCGACTGTGCGTGCTGGATGCCCGTGCCAGCGGGCTAAGCTGTACGGGCGAACGAGTCGGCCGGGCGGCCGCGGCGAGCGGAACGGCCAGGTCACTGGCAATGCCGCGCGCCGAGGAAAGTCCGGACTCCGCAGAGCAGGGTGGTTGTCAACGGCAACCCGGGGTGACCCGCGGGACAGTGCCACAGAGAACAGACCGCCGACCGCGAGGTCGGTAAGGGTGAAACGGTGCGGTAAGAGCGCACCAGCGGCGCGGGTGACCGCGTCGGCTTGGTAAACCCCACCCGGAGCAAGGCCGAAGCACGGACCGTGAGGTGCGTGTGCACGGATGATCGAGGGCTGCTCGCCCGAGTCCGTGGGTTGGCCGCTCGAGGCACCCGGCAACGGTGTGTCCAGATGGATGGTCGCCGCCGACTTCGTGTCGGCACAGGATCCGGCTTACACGCCGACTCGTTCGCCCCCGGTCCTGATATACCCACTCGGCCGTATGTGACGCCCACTCGGCGGTATACGACGCCCGGTCGGCAGGGTCAGTTCAGGTGCGCGGTCTCGTTAACCGAGCGCACCACCGAGCCGCCGTCCGGGTAGAACTCGGTGACCGATACGGACGCGAGGTCGAGGTGGAGGTGGAACAGCAGCTCCGGCCCGACTGTCAGCGCGTGTTGGAGCAGCGTCTTGATCGGTGTCACGTGCGACACCACCACAACGGTCTGCCCCGAATACTCCTGGACCAGTTGGTCTTTCGCGGCGATCACCCGCTCGGCCACCTGCGCGAAGCTTTCGCCGTCCGGTGCCGGGGCGGTGTGATCGCCGAGCCAGCGGGCGTGCACCTGCGGGTCGCGGGCAGCGGCCTCGGAAAACGTCAGCCCTTCCCAGCCACCGAAGTCGTTCTCGATGAAGCCGGCATCCTCGATCACCTCGCCACCGATGCGGTCGACGACGGCCTGCGCGGTCTGGCGTGCGCGGTCGAGTGGCGAACTGACGACGGCGGCGACGTCGACCTCCGCGGCGATTCTCGACGCCGCGGCGAGTGCCTGCTGCTCCCCCAGCTCGGTCAGCCGGGGGTTACCGCGCCCCGAATAACGTCGTTCGATCGACAGCGGCGTCTGGCCGTGACGTAGTAGCACGAGGCGCGTCGGTTCTGCGCGCTGTCCCTGCCACGACGGTGTGGCCACGGAGCCAGAGCTCACGGTTACGCCTACAGACCGGACTCGTTGGTGCGGACGAGAACCGCGCCGCACTCCTCGCAGCGGACCACGTCGTCTGCGGCGGCAGCGGCGATCGACGCGAGGGTCCCGCGGTCGAGCTCCATCCGGCACGCTCCGCAGCGTCGTGCCCGCAACAGACCCGCGCCAACCTTGCCCGCGGCGCGCTGACGGTCGTAGATCGCGAGAAGGTCAGCGGGAATGTCACCGGCGATCGCCTCGCGGCGCGTCGTCGCGACCTCACGATCAGCGTCGATGGTCGCTTTGGCCTCGTCGCGTCGTTTCTCGGCGTCGGCGAGCTGGGTCTGCAGATGTTCGACGGTCGCCGACGCGCGCTGCCGTTCTGCTTCGACGGCTTCCTGCCGTTCCATGACGCCGAGGAGGTCGTCTTCGAGGACTGAGCGGCGGCGGGCGAGACTGCCGAGCTCGTGCTGCAACTCCGACAATGCCTTGGGCGCCAGGCCCCCGCCGGCGAGCAGCGCGGAGTCCTTGCGCTCGCGGTCGGCCATCCCGGTCACCTCGCTGTCGACGCGTCGATACTCGCGGGTGAGGTCTTCAGCGGAGATGTCGGCGCGCACGAGGTCGTCGCGAGTCGAGTCGATCCGGGTGGTGAGCTCGGCGATCTCGGCTACCTCTGGAAGTGATCTGCCGCGATGGTCGACGCGCGCCACGACGGCATCGGCGTCGGCAAGGTCGAGCAACTGCCGCTGCGCGGACGGGTCGGCCTTCACTCGGCATCGACTTTCATGGGGCCTCCTCGGTTCACACGTTCGGTCAACGGTACGCGGTACCCGCTGTGGCTCAGCAATCCGCATGCACCGTGAACGGGTCCGTCGGCGTCGCGAAGACCTCGACGTCGAGCGCGAGCCTGTCCGCCAGCAGTTCGGCAACCTGTGTGCACCACGGGAATTCGGTGGCCCAGTGCCCCGCGTCGACCAGCACCGGTCCGCCGGCGCGCAGCGCCTCGTCGACCGGATGGTGCCGCAGGTCGCCGGTCAGATACAGGTCGACGCCGAGGCCACGCACCGTATCGAGCAGCGAGTCGCCGGCCCCACCGCACACCGCAACGGTCTCGACGACGCGGTCGGGCTCACCGGTTGCACGCACTCCCCACGGCGAGCGCAGCGCGCCGGCGGCTCGCGTCACGAACTCCCCGACTGTCGACGGCGATGCGAGCCGCCCGATTCTGCCGAGACCGGTATCTGAGTCGATGGCTTCCTCGGCGAGGATGTCGAACGCGGGCTCCTCGTAGGGATGAGCAGCGCGCAACGCGGCAAGCACTGAGCGGCGCAGTCCGCGCGCCGCGACCATTTCCACCCGCGCTTCGTCGACATGAGTCCGTTCTCCCAGCGACCCGATCGTCGGGTTGGCCGCACCTCGCGCCTCGAACTGGCCGACGCCGACCACCGACCACGCGCAGTCGCGGTATTCACCGATCGCCCCGGCTCCCGCGGCGAACATCGCCTCGCTGACCTGCTCGGCGCTGCCCTCGGGCACCATCACGACCCACTTGTCCATCGGCGCCAGCGGCGCGGGCTGCAGCGGTGATGTCTCGACGACGCCGAGCACGTCCGCGAGCGCGTCCGACACTCCCGGACGCGCGCTGTCGGCGTTGGTGTGCGCGGTGAACAACGCCGTGTGCGAGCGGATCAGCCGATGCAGCACAGAGCCTTTCGCGGTGTCGGCGGCAACCGAATCGACGCCGCGCAACAGCAGCGGATGGTGCGCGACGATGATGTCGACGTCGCCTGCGACCGCCGCGTCGACGACGGCATCGGTGACGTCGACGCAGATCAGCGCCCGCGCAACGGCTTCCGTGCGATCCCCGCACACGAGTCCCACCGAGTCCCACGCTTCCGCCAGTCTCGGCGGGTAGGCGCGATCGAGTAGATCGGCAACCGACCCCACTGATGTCTCAACCCCTGATGTCCCCGTTGCGAACTCATCCTCATGCGTCATCGTCGACGTCCTTTCGTGCGCGGGCGAGTGCGTCGATCATCGCGGTGACAGTGGCGTTGTCGCGTACCGCGAGCCGTAGGTGATCGCCGTCGAGGCCGACGAAGTTGGCGCAGCTCCGCACTCCGAAACCCGCTGCGCGAAGGGCATTCTTGACCGCGATTCCATTCGGCATCTCGATGAGGATGAACGGCGCGGTGGGTGGTGTGCACACCCTGATCCCCGCGAGTGCGAGTCGCTCCAGCATGAGTTCTCGCTCGGCAGCGACGGCGCGAGCGGCGTCGTCGCAGAAGCGTTGGCCTGCGGGACCGACGCACTCCGCCAGCGCGGCGAGCGCGGGCGTCGACAACGGCCATGGTCGACGCCCCAGGCTCAACCGTTCGACGATCTCGGGTGACGCCAGGAGGTACCCCGCGCGCAGGCCGGCAAGTCCGAAGGTCTTTGTCACACTGCGGATCACGACGACGTCGTCGGCTCGCATCGACGCGAGGGACTCCGGCTCACGCTCTCCGGTAACCGCGTCGACGGTGAGGTCGGCGAACGCCTCGTCGACGACGAGTATCCGACCCGGCCTGCGCATGGCATCGAGCGCGGCTCTGCTGTGCAACACCGACGTCGGGTTGGTCGGGTTGCCGACGACGACGAGGTCGGCATCGTCGGGGATGCGGTCGGCGATGTCGTCGGGGTCGATGCGCCACGGCGGCGGCAATTCCACCTGGGTGATGGGGATTCCGGCTGCCCGCAGCGCGATCTCCGGCTCGGTGAACGACGGCTGGACGAGCGCGGCGTGCCGGGAGCCGAGCCGCGGCAGCATCTCGAACCCGTCCGCGGCACCCGCGAGCAGCATGACCTCGCTCGGATCCCGTTGGTGTAGCGCACAGATCGCGGCGATCGCGGTATCGGCGAACGCGGCGCTTGGATACGACGCGAGGTGTGCACAGGCGTCGACGATCGCTGCGCGGACGAACTCGGGCGCCTCGCCGCGGACGTTGACGGCGAAATCGACGACGCCGGGCTCAACGTCGACGTCGCCGTGTCGGCTGAGCCGGTACACGCTGTCCTGCGGAATCGAGCCTGCTGTCATAACCGTCGAGCCTAACGGTCGAGAGCCGACGGACACCCCGACCGCACCACGCTATTCGGACACCCACGGCGGTACATGTCACGATGGAGCCGTGACTTCTCCGGCAGATCCGCGTGATCCGCGGACAGCACTGTTGTTCGACCTCGACGGCACGATCACCGACAGCTTCTCCGGCATCGTCAACAGCTTCCGGTACGCCCTCGCCGAGGTCGGCGCGCCCGAGCCACCCGACGACGTGGTCGCGGGAGTCGCGGGACCGCCGATGATCGACACGCTCACCGGCCTCGGACTCGATCAGGAGACCGCCGACGAGGCGATGCGCGCCTATCGCAAGCGCTACACCGACGTCGGATGGCTCGAGAATTCGGTGTTCCCGCAGATCCGCGAACTTGTCGAGGATCTGGCGGCCCGAGGCCGGAAGATGACGATCGCGACGTCGAAGAACGAGAACACGGCGCGAGCGATCCTCGAACATTTTGCGCTCGCCGACCACTTCGAGGCGATCTGCGGTGCCAGTGACGACGGTTCACGTCGCAGCAAGGCCGACGTGATCGCGTGGGCCCTGAGGCAATCGGGCATCGCGCCCGACCCGGACACCGGACTTCCAGATCACCCCGTCGTGATGATCGGCGACCGTTCGCACGATGTCGAGGGGGCCGAGAGCTTCGGAATCCCGACGGTCTTTGTCTCGTGGGGTTACGCTCGGGCCGGGGAAGGGGACGCTGCCTCGTGGCGCGTCGATTCTGTTGTCGATCTGCGTGAGGTCCTAGGTGTCTGATCAACTACACGTCTGTTTCGTGTGCACGGGCAACATCTGCCGGTCGCCGATGGCGCAGAACATTTTCCGCTCCGCCATCGACGACGCCGGGCTCTCCGACAGGGTCCGCGTGACCAGTCGGGGTACCAGTAGCTGGCACGTCGGCGAACCCGCCGACAATCGCGCACGCACCGAACTGCTCGCCCACGGCTACTCCGACGCCCACACCGCGGCACACCTGGCCCCCGACGACTTCGATGCGGACCTGCTCGTCGCGATGGATTCCGGCCACGCCAAGGATCTCGAACGCAAACGGCTCGGCGACCGCGTGCGGCTGCTGCGCAGCTTCGACCCCGACGCAGGCGACGACCTCGACGTCGCCGACCCGTACTACGGAACACAGGGAGACTTCGCGCTCACCCGTCAACAGATCGAAGCGGCCGTTCCGGGCATGTTGGCCTGGGTCAACGACCGCCTGGGCAACAGATAGCCGCCGCGGCGTCGAACGGCGCCCCGCACAGCCGACGTCTGCGGGCACCTCGGTACCGTTGAGGCATGCGTGTGCTGCGAACCTTCCTCCGACCTGGGTGGATTGCCCTGGCCGTGGTGGTCGTGGCATTCGCGGCGTTGTGTTTTTCCATCCTCGCTCCGTGGCAACTGGGTAAGAACAGCAAAACCAGCGACCGCAACCACCTCATCGAGCAGGCGGTGTCGATCGCGCCCGTTCCCCTGGCGTCCGTGGCGCCTGCCGGTAGCGGATTCCGATCCGACACCGAGTGGCGCGAGGTTCACATCACCGGCACCTTCCTGACCGACAAGCAGGCCCTCGTGCGACTGCGTTCGGTCGGCGAGCGCCCGGCCGTCGAGGTCCTGACGCCATTCCGGGTCGCGGGTTCAGACCGGGTACTGGTCGTCGACCGTGGGTACGTGCGACCCGAGCAGGGCCAAACTCCGGTCGTTCCCCCACCGCCACAGGGTGAGGTGACCATCGACGGTCGAATCAGGGCCAGCGAGGGCACGTCGCCGGGTCGAGGCGCGGCGGTCGTCGACGGCGCGCTGTCGGTGTACACGATCGACCCCGGTGAACTGTCGCGCGCGACGTCCACCGCAATGGACCCCTTCTATATCCAGATTTCGCCGAACCAGCCGGGGGCGCTCGGCGAGATCCCGCTTCCCCAACTCGATTCCGGCCCCTATCTCTCCTACGGGCTGCAGTGGCTCGCGTTCGGAATCATGGCGCCGCTCGGGGCCGGGTACTTCATCTATGCCGAGATCAAGCAGCGTCGCCGGACCCGCGGCACGGCGTCGACGGATTCCGCTGCGGTGACCACGGATTCGCAGGCGCCCGCCACCGCGACCTCTGCGAGTGCCACCTCCGAACGCGCCGCGCGCCGCAAACGATTGCGCGCAGAACTGCGTGGCGACACCGCCGTCGACGACTCCGACCACTCCGAGACGACTCGGATCGGCCTCGGTCCGGACACCGAACACGCGCCCGACGACGTCCGCGACAAACTCACCCAGCGCTACGGCGGCTGAGCAGCCGACGCTGTCGAACTGCGCCGAGCACGTAGGCGATCAACGCACTCGACGCCAGAGCTCCGAGCTGTACCCGCCGCGACAGGTGCGTCGTCGAATACAGATCCGCAACCTCCGGCGGGTGACCATCCCCGAGCGCGGGACGCTCTTCGACGCCGTGCGGGTACACCGTGCGACCGCCCAGACGAAGCCCGAGCGCTCCCGCGAACGACGATTCGACGACGCCCGCGTTCGGACTCGGATGCGCCGCGGCATCGCGTCGCCACGCGCGCAGAGCGCCTGCGCGGTCGTCTCCGAGCACAACGACCAGCACCCCGGCGAGCCGTGCCGGCACGAGGTTTGCGACGTCGTCGAGTCGCGCCGAAGCCCATCCGAACCGTCGGTACCGGTCGTTGCGGTAGCCGACCATCGAATCGAGGGTGTTGACGGTTCGGTACGCGATCAGCCCCGGCACACCCGCGACGCCACCCCAGAACAGCGGGGCCACAGCAGCATCCGAGGTGTTCTCGGCGATCGATTCGACTGCGGCACGCACGATCCCGGCAGCGTCGAGGTGTTCGGGGTCACGACCACACAGGCTGGGTACCAGTGCGCGGGCGGCGTCGATGTCGTCGACGGAGAGACTGTCCGCCACCTCGCGCCCGACCCGGTTGAGCGTGGTGCCACCGAGTACTGCCCAGGTCACCGCGGCAATGGTCGCAATCCGCACAGGGGAGAAATCGACGCGCCTGGTGGCGCTGTCGACTCCGACGCCGACGCCGATCGTCGCACAGACCGACGTCGCGGCGAAACCTACGCCAGCCGAGCGCGAGTCGGCGTAGACGCTGCGCTCGAGTCGGCCGATCGCGCGCCCGATGCCCGCGACGGGATGCCACCGGCGTGGGTCGCCCAGTGCGCGATCGAGGAGGTAGCCGACGCACAGCCCGACGGGGACGTCGAGTGCTCGACCCGCCGGACCGAACGCGCGCGGACTGGTACTGGATGGGGCTCGACGCACCGCGCGATCGTATCGTCACCTCATGGCCAAACCCCGTCCCGCACCCGTCCCGGGTAGCCACCCGATCGACAGCGGCACCGCCGAGGTGGTTGCCGATCCCATCTCCGGCGGCTGGCTGCTCCTCATCAACGGGACACACAGTTCGCACATCCACCCCGACGATCCGTCGGCACTCGATTTCGAATACCTCCGGCAGATGGCGGCGGTCATCGACGACCGATATCCCGATACGTCGACGCCGCTACGGGTTCTCCACCTCGGCGGGGCGGCGTGCGCGCTTCCCCGGAACCTGGCCGATCGCTACCCGCGGGCGAGGCAGGTTGCGGTCGAGATCGACGCGGAGCTCGCCCGATTGGTGCGGGAGTGGTTCGACCTGCCGCGCGCACCGCTGTTACGTATTCGCGTCGGCGATGCGCGGGCCGTGACCGAGTCGCTGACCGAGGGGTCGCGGGACGTGGTGATCCGCGATGCCTTCGCCGACGCACGTACGCCGTCGCATTTGACGACCGTCGAGTTCGTACAGGCGGTCAAACGAGTGTTGGCTCCCGGCGGGCTCTATCTCGCCAACTGCGGCGATGCGCGAACTCTCGACCTGGTGCGCGCCGACGCCGCAGCAGTCGCGGAGGTCTTCGCCAATGTCATGCTGATCGCCGATCCCGCGATGCTCAAGGGACGTCGAACCGGCAACGTCGTCGTCGTGGGCAGCGACGACGACCTCGGTCCGTCGTCGACCTTGGTGCGCACCCTGCTGAGCGATCCTCTCCCCGCCCGCACGATTGCAGGAAGCGAAGCGCGAGCGTTCGGGCGTGGAAAACAACTTCGCGATCCCGAACAAGGTGTGCGATAGGGGTATTTAATACCCCCCGATACTCCTGGTATCGATCGTTCAGATGACACTTTCTTGGGCAACTAAAATTGATCGATGCGATATCTCAAAACCCGATAGAAAGCCCGTTCGAGGTTTCAGATCACATAGTCGAGCCGAGCGAGCACGTCCTTCGCCAGCCCCTCGTCACCGGTGACGGTCACCGTGCTCGGATCCGCATCACGCCGACCGCCGACCAGGCGGGCCAGATCGACTCCGTCGACCCGCAGGGTGACGTCCGCGGCGTCGTCGCCACCGTCGAATGACTCGACGAGCCCGGCACGCCCCTCCACCGCGACCCTGGCGTCACGAGGTGCGACACCACCGATCTCGAACCGAACCCTGCTACCTTCCGGCGCCGACGCACGCTTGCCCACCACGAACGGCAACGACGAGCAGATCTCGTCGAGTGCGACACCCGCGGTGACAGGATCGGACGGCAAGCCGTCGGCAAGGGCGTCACGCAGATCGATCTCGTGAATCCAGCAGTCGAAGACGCGGATGCGCATGAATCGCCCGTAGGTGTCGGGCCCGGCCGGAGTGGCCGTCTGCGCGTCGAACTCGTCCTGCGTCATCGCCGTGAGTGCTGCGGTGCGCACGTCGATGATCTCGTCGAGTGCGGCGAGCACCTCTTCGCGAGGCTTGTCACGGAAGTGATCGGCCCATCGCTCGTTGAGTTCGCCGATCGGATTCTTCACGTGCGTTCGCGAGGCGATGTCGTCGGCAGCCTCGACATCCCGGCCGGCGAGCATGCTCTCCGTGCCGATGATGTGCGCAACGATGTCGGCGTTGGTCCAGCCCGGGAGCACAGATGGCGCCGACCACTGCTCGTCGCTCAGTTGCGCCGCGAGTGACCGCACAGTGGACCACTCGGCGAAAAGTGCCGCGGTGATCGAGTCCTTGTCGACGACGGTGAGTGGCATGTTCTCGTCCTTCGTGTCCTGCGGCGCTGTGCGCCTACGCGCGGGGCTGTCAGTGCACCGCTGACACTAGCGGTTCTCGAGGGCTCCGAGGTGCGTTTGGCGGTCGCCGAAATGGCGAAAGTGCGCGCGCTCAACGGCTTTGGCACCGAGAAACTCGAGGTAGCGTTCGCCGACCGGCGTTTTGCCGATGATGCGGTGGTTCACCGTATTGCGCAGCCACGCGGAACCGATTGCCCACGGAAGTGCCTGCCGCTGCCCCAGATCTCGCATTCCTCGAGGGCCGAGGAAAGCTTGCAGCATGCTGAGCAGTCGGAGCCGGGTGTAGATTGCCGACGCAGCGGGAAACCACCTGTAGTTCAGATCTTTCTGCGAATCGACCAAAGCTGTCGTGAGCTGGGCTCCGGCGTCGGTGACGTCACCCTGTGCCAACAGCACCGCGTAGCTGAACTGATGCTGGGCTACCTCCTCGTCGAACAACCAGTCGTCGTCGACGCCGACCAGCCACCCCACGTACTTCCACAGATGCATCAACGCGCGAGAGTCCTCGCGACTGACAGGCACTCCCAGCGCCCGCACACCCATCAGGAGCGTCCCGCTGAACAGGCTCAGCGTTCCGGCCAGGTCGGCTTGATTGATCGGTAGCCCGTGACGGGCGACGTCCCATCGGCCGTTGTTCTCGAACGAGTGGTTGACCAGTGCGTGCATGAGTCGCACGTGAACCGTGAGTTTCCAGCCTTCGCCCCCACGCTGCATGCCGCCACGGCGGCCGACCTCGATCCCCCAGGCCTGGGTTTCGCCGAGCCTGCGCATGACGGTTGATCCGGTGAGGCCTCCGGTGGCGACAAGGAGATCGGGAGGCCCACCGAATCGATAGCCTCCGATCAACGACAGTTGCAGGAGGACATCGTTGGCGTTCTGTCCCAGCCGTCTGTACACGCCGGCGCCACGCTCGAGGAGGTCGGAATCGACCCACTCGGGCGTGTTCTCGACGGTGGCGAAGAACTCGCGCAGAGCCGGGGGTGCATCGGCAGGAACTTCCTCGAGCGCGTCCCGGAACTGCTGCATGCTGACCCGATCGGCCGAATCCCGTGGTGCGCGCATCGCCTGGACCAGAGCGGCAGCAGGTTCGTCGCGCATCATCATGCGCCGACCGATGATGTCGAGTTCAGCGGTGGTCGGCTCGCGCAGGCGCATGGAGACCTTCAGCAGCCGTCCGATTCGTCGGCCGCGGCGCTCAGCCGAGTGAAATCGCACTGGCGGACGTTTCGCCGAACCCTCGGGCCGTTCCATGACCGACATGAGACTAAACTAACAATCTGTCTCACTCACCGCAATGACCACTTCTCCGACACACGGATCGCTGCGGGTCAGCGCACCGGCTGGTCGCAACTCGCGGGAGCGGCGACCAGCGAGCACCACTGGGCGGGGCGAGTCGGACGATACGTCGACCCCACCCCGTTGCGCGCGGTGATGTCGCGATAGGCCGCCACCGCGTCGGTCGGCTGTCTGCGCAGCGTCGGATCTGTCTTGACGTCGACTGTGTACAGCCCGAATCGTGGTGTGTACGAACCCCATTCGTAGTTGTCGGTCAGGCTCCAGTAGTTGAATCCGATGACCGGTATGTGGTCTGCGCGCGCCCGTCCGACCCAGTAGACGAGGTCACGCAGGTGATCGCCGCGCCGGTAGCCGTCGGCGCGCGGTGCGCCGTTCTCGGTCGGCATGCCCGTCTCGACGACGTAGAGGGGCGTGCCGGGATAGCGCCGCGCGAGATCACGGAGGGCGTAGTAAATGCCGTCGGCCGATACCGTTGCGTTCCAGTTCTTTCCGGTGGCCGCGTTGATCGCGCTCAGATCGGTGACCGATGCCGAGTAGTAATAGTCGACGCCGATGAAGTCGAGCGAATCGCGCACCCGATCGACGAACGCGGCGTCGACGATCGGCTCGACGGTCGGGACGTATGCGATGTTCGACGACACCATGGCGCCGGGCTGGCGTTGGTGAATGTATCGGTAGATCGAGGTGTGCACGTCGACGAGCCGATCGCGCATCGTCGCGCTCGCGGACACGGGAAGCCCACCCATGCGCAACTCGTTGACGGCGTAGATCGTCGGCTCGTTGATCGTGATCCACAGCGGATTGGCACGTGCGTACCTGTCGACGACGAATCGCGCGTTCCGCAGCCACGCCCGCGGAGTCGACGCATCTGCCCACCCACCGCGTGCCGCGACCCATCCCGGGTAGACCCAGTGGTCGAGGGTGATCATCGGCCGCATCCCCGCGCTCACGATCGCTGCGATGAGGTCGTCGTAGTAGGCGAGCTCACGACGGTCGACGACTCCGGGCTTCGGCTCGATGCGGGCCCACTCGACGCTGACCCGAAAGCCCGTGACACCGAGCGACTTCGCGAGCGCGATATCCGAGCGATACCGATGACGGAAGTCGACGGCCGACCCCACCTTGTCGTCGGTTTTTCCCGCCGCGACATATCGTGTCCAGTTGCTGTCCGGAGACGACCCTTCGGACTGGAAACCCGACGACGACACTCCCCAGAGGAATCCCGGAGGCAGGGTTCCCGGTCCACCTGCCGACGAATGTGCTCCCGGCGGTTGCGCTCCTGCCTGGGCGGGAAGTGCACACACCGCCGCGAGCAAGGCGACCACCAGCAACATCAGCGGTGTGCCAGCGCATTTCCGACGAAGAACCCCACAGACTCCCCTGCCGGTCGGTGTGTGGGCCGGGCGACGCACCATCATGGCGCTCAGCATCGCAAACAAGACGCTGCGGTCGTGCCGAATCGGCACGACTGCACCGTGAGGCTGCGCCGGCACGTGAATCCCCCGGACGGATCACACCGTTGTTTGCGCCGACCCACTATTCTTGCCGGGTGCCGCGATCCGCCCGACGCCGTGCCTGGCGCACTGCACTCTCACTCGTCCTCGGCGTTCTCACCGCCGTTGCTGTTGCCTCGGTTGCCGAGACCGTCCCGGCGGCGAACGCCGTCGAACCACGTCATCACGTGGCCGACCTCTCCGGTTGCGCCGGACCGCACCGTCTCGCACCAGGGACGTCGAAGCATACGACGACCGTCGGCGGCGTCGAGCGCACCTACAGCGTCAACGTGCCCGCCGGTTACAGCGGGCAGTCGACGTACCCGTTGATCCTGGCGTTTCACGGGCACGCCGAACCCGCAGCGACCTTTGCACGGTTCACCGGCCTCGCGCAGCTCCCCGCGATCGTCGTCTATCCGGAGGGGCTGCGCGGCACCGACGGGCTCGTCTCGTGGCAAGGGGCGCCGTACTCCTCGCCGCGCGCCGACGACATAGCCTTCACCAGGACGATCCTGCGTGAGATGCGGGCGGCGGCGTGTATCGACTCGAGCCGCACGTACGCGGCGGGCCGGTCGAACGGTGGCGGACTCGTCGCGATGCTCGCGTGCAGGCTGCCCTCCGAGTTCGCCGCCTACGCGGTGGTGAGCGGGGCCTTCTACGACGTCGGGCGCCCGAATTGTCCCGGTGCCCCGCCCGCGTCCATCATCGATTTCCACGGCACGGCCGACCGAACGATCCACTACGACGGCGGCGTTCGCCACGGCGGCGCCTACGCGCCGGTGATGGATTGGCTGTCGGGGTGGGCGGCACGCGACGGTTGCCTGCCGCAGCCGCTCAAGTTTCCGGTCAATCGCTACGTCACCCGTATCGACTGGCCGTTCTGTGCAGCGTCGGGTCACGAAATCACCCACTACCGCGTCAATGGCGGCGCGCACGTGTGGCCAGGCTCCACCGGCAGCCCGTCGCGGGCCGGGCAGATGAGCAACTCGATCTCGGCAACGTCGCTGATCTGGCAGTTCTTCACCCGCCACACAAAGTGACACGATCAGCGCATTGCGGACCACAATTGTCCGCAATGCGCGCGAGAATGAGCGCATGCTCGATTCGTCTGCACGACTTCTCCAGCTCCTGTCTCTGCTCCAGATGCGCCAGGAGTGGTCGGGCGACGACCTCGCCACGAGGCTGAACATCACCAAGCGCACGGTGCGTCGCGACGTCGACAAGCTGCGCGACCTCGGCTATCCCGTCGACTCGACGGTCGGCGTCGGGGGCGGCTATCGGTTGGGCGCGGGCGCCGAGATGCCTCCGCTGTTACTCGACGACCAAGAGGTGCTCGCCGTCGCGCTCGGACTCAACGCCATCAGCAGTGCCGCCGTCAGCGACATGACCGAGGCTTCTACCGGTGCACTCGCCAAGTTGCGACAGGTGATGCCCTCACGGTTGCGGCATCGACTCGACGCCCTCACGCTCGATACCCTTCCGCAGGGACGCCGCGACACCGAAGTCGCCGCAGACGTGCTGTCCGACATCGCGACCGCATGCCATCGCTCCGAGCACCTGCGATTCGACTATCGACGTCACGACGGAACCGAGAGTCGACGCGAGGTCGAGCCGTACAGACTGGTGCGCAAGGGATCTCGGTGGTATCTGGTGTCGTGGGATCCCGACCGCGACGACTGGCGCTCGTTTCGCGTCGACCGCATGACGGTGAAGTCCCCCAACGGACGACGCTTCGTCCCTCGTGAACTCCCCGAAGGTGGTGCCGCCGCATTTCTGGCGCGCAGCCTCGGCGCGGCGTATCGGTCGGCCACAGCGCGGGTGCGCATTCACGCACCACTGGCCGTAGTCGAGAAGATGGTCGACGATGCTTGGGGCACAATCGAATTCGGCGATAGTTCGAGCTGCGAGCTCACGATCTACAGCACATCGCTCACCTCGATCGCACGCTGGCTACACGCCTTCGACGCCGACTTCTCGGTTCTCGAACCCGCAGCGCTGCGCGACGAATGTCGGGCCGTCGCGGAACGCCATGTGCAAATCGCCGAACGATACCGCCGCGCCTGACCTCGACGCGATGTCGCCAAGTGATGTTGCCGTGATGATTCCGTGATGCCGTAATCACGAGTGGGCCACGCGCTCGTGCGCTGGCTATGGTGGCGCCAATGCGGCTCATGGTCACCGGTGCAACCGGCTACGTCGGCTCACGACTCGTCGACGCCCTTCTCGCTTCCGACAACGAGGTCGTCGTCGCGTCACGATCACCAAAGCGGTTGTCGCGGTACGGATGGTCCGACGACGTGACCGCGGTCGAGATGGATGTCGACGACGCCGACTCGGTACATGCCGCCATCGAGGCGGCAAGTCCCGACGAGCACCCGGTGGACGCCCTGTACTACCTCGTCCACGGCATCGGGCAGGCCGACTTCGCCGACGGCGACCGCGCCGCCGCACGGGCCGTCGCCCAGGCGGCGCGCAGTCGAGGCATCCCCCGCATCATCTACCTCGGCGGTTTCGTGCCAGATGGCGACGAGATGTCGGCGCACCTGCAGAGCCGTGCCGACGTCGGTGAGGGCCTCGCGATCGACGGCGGCGCCGAACTCGTCTGGTTGCGTGCGGCGGTGATCCTCGGCGCGGGCTCGACGTCGTTCGAGATCTTGCGCTACCTCGCCGACCGCTTCCCGGTGATCCCCGAGCCCGGCTGGATCGACAATCCGATGGACCCGATCTCCATCCGCGACGTCATCCACTACCTCGTCGCGGCCGCCGACCCGTCCCTCCCCGCGGGTTCCTACGACATCGCCGGCCCCGACACCGGCGTCTACCGATCGATCCTCGACGAGTATCTCCGCGCCGTGCGCATGCCTCGACTGCGCGTGCGTGTGCCATCGATCAGCACCCGGCTCGCGGGTAAGGTCGGGGGCATCATCACTCCAGCCCCCGCAGCATTGACCGAAGAGTTGGTCACGTCGCTGCAGTATCCGATGCGCGCCTCCGAGCACCGCATCACCGAGTTCGTGTCCCCACCGACCGGAGGTCTCACCACTATGCGAGACGCCATCCGCGCATCGGTCGACTCGCCGTATCCCCGACCGGTGTCCGAGCTCGACGATCTGCATCACCTCGCCGATACCGACCCCGACTGGGCGGGCGGCGACCTCCTGCGTGCCCGTCGCGCAGCACTGGGTGCGGTGGTCGGCGTGATCGGTACCGTCGCGGGCGTGACGCTTGTCGCACGGCGTGTTCTCGGGCAATTTCTGCCCTGATGTCGACCGCCTCCCTGCCCCGGTCGGTGACCCGGCTCCTCGACGCTGTCGCCGTCGACCGCAACACAGATCAGCCCGTCTATTCGACGCCTCGTCGGCTCGCCGTGGTCGGATTCCTGCTCATCGGCGCCGTCGTGCTGGGGGTATCGCTATCGGTGACACCCGGCGACACCGCGTTCTACCCGCTGACGCTTGGCCTCGCGGCCACCTGGATCATCGGGGCGATAGCCACCAGCCGGCTGCCTGCCGGAAGGTTCTCCCTCGACGGCGAGGGCTCGACGTCGGGAGCCGTTGCGCTCGGAGTGGTCGCAGGCGTCGCGATGGGCGCGGTGTTCGTCATCGGCGCGTTCCTCACCAAACTGATCGGACCGCTCAGCGACCTCGTCAGCAGCGTGCTCGCCTTCGCCGACTACGGCAGCATCGCGGTCGTCACCGCGATCACCTTGATCAACGGCGCCGCCGAGGAACTGTTCTTCCGGGGCGCGGTGTACTCGGCGGTGCGCCCGCATCACCCGGTCGTCGTGTCCACCATCGTCTACACCATCGCGACGCTGGCCAGCGGAAACGTGATGCTCGGATTCGCCGCGATCCTCCTCGGCGCGGTGTGCGCGATCCTGCGCCGCTGCACCGGCGGCGTCGTGGCACCGATCTGCACCCACGTGGTCTGGTCGACGATCGTCCTGTTCGCCCTGCCGCCGATTTTCGGCTGACTCCGGAGCTTCCGGCCTCCACCGCCGACACGGGCCCTAAATGTGTGTCGTATCGAAGGATGTGTGTGCTGCAGCATCCACATCCTTCGATTCGACACACATCCTTGGTGCCACCGGCCGTCGGGGACCCGCAGTTTGGGTTCCGACCGGCGGACCGGCTAGATTCGTGTGTTGACGCGCGAGGCCTCCGGCCCGACGACGCGTCGAGCGCGTATAGCTCAGCGGTAGAGCTCTGGTCTTACACACCAGCGGTCAGGGGTTCGAATCCCTTTGCGCGCACCACATAACAGCAGGCGGCTGGCTCACGTCGGCGTCACCGCCCGTCGTCGGCCTCGAGTGACCGTCGACGCCGCTCAGCTTCCCGTCGGCGATACGCGGCGAACACCCGCCGGGCAGTCTCCCGATTTTCCTATCGCCCACACCTGCCCGAGCACCCGGGTGTCGGCATACGGATTGCCGGCACCCGGCCGCGACGCCCGCCCCTCGGCCAGCGCCCGCCGCGCCTCATCCGGCGTCGGCATCGGCAGCGCCCTTCGCGCGATCTCCCGACGAGTAATCACGTGCTTCGAAGCCCAGTAGGCAATCGGTCATCCACTCATCGATGGTCGCACGATCGCGCACCGCGCCTTGCGCTTTCCACTCGCGCCGGAATCGCTGTCGGTGCCGGCTGATACGTTTCCGCCATGCTGATCAACGACCGGCCGCTCGACGATAGGCAGTACGACGACGCGCGGAACGTTCGCGCGTCCCGACGTGCCGACATCGTCTGGCCCATCGCGGTGACCGTGCTCGCCGCGGGCGCGCTTGTCCCCGCCGCGACGGCACACGCCGCGCCCGCGCCGGTCACCCCATCTCAGGTGGCGGAGTCGAGTGCACGCACGGTGCTCGAGTCGCTGGCAGTGAAGGGCCGCGCACCGAAGACCGGTTACGAGCGGTCACAGTTCGGACAGGCATGGTCCGACGACGTCTCGGTCGCCGACGGCCACAATGGGTGCGACACGCGCAACGACATCCTCCGACGCGATCTGTCCGACTTGACTCTCAAACCCGGCACCAACGGATGTGTGGTGCTGTCGGGCACGCTCGACGACCCGTACACGCGAACGTCGATCGCGTTCACGCGTGGCTCGGCGACGTCGTCAAAGGTCCAGATCGACCACGTCGTCGCGCTGTCCGACGCGTGGCAGAAAGGCGCGCAACAGCTTTCGGCCGAGCAGCGCCGCAACTTCGCCAACGATCCGCGCAATCTGCAGGCCACCGATGGCCGCACGAACCAGGCCAAGGGTGCGGGCGACGCCGCGACGTGGCTGCCGCCCAACAAGTCGTATCGATGCACCTACGTCGAGCGGCAGATCGCGGTCAAAGCCAACTACCACCTGTGGGTGACGGCTGCGGAGAAGCAGGCCATGATCCGCATCCTGTCGAATTGCGCTGCACCCGAGGCTGATTCACCCCAGCCCGCGCCGGCCCCGACCGCGCCCCCGCAGGCCGGCCCATCACAGACCGCACCGTCGAGCACCACCTACGCCAACTGCACCCAGGCCCGCGCGGCGGGCGCCGCACCCCTGTACCGCGGGCAGCCCGGCTACTCCGCGAAGCTAGATCGCGACGGCGACGGTGTCGCGTGCGAATGAGCTAGGTTTCGTCGTCGGGATCAGTCGGGCGCGCCCAGGTTCATCTCGTCGGGGTGGATCCCTACCCGCTTCCCGTCGTCGAGAGCAGCGATCCGGGCGACGTCCTCGTCGTCGAGTTCGAAATCGAAGACGTCGATGTTCTGCTTGATGCGATCGTCGTGCACCGACTTCGGGATCACGATCAGTCCGAGCTTGATGTGCCAGGCGAGAACCACCTGGGCGGGTGACCGTCCGTGCTTGATCGCGATGTCGCCGATCGTCGGGTCGGTCAAGACGGTGTTGGGCTTGGAGTTCGGACCCCACCCCGACCCCGACGTCCCGCCGAGCGGGCTCCACGACTCGATCGCGATTCCGTGCTCCCCCGCGAACTCCCGCAGTTCGCGTTGCTGGAGGTGCGGATGCAGTTCCACCTGGTCGACGGCGGGCAGCACTCCCCCGCGATCGATGAGCCATTGCAGGTGATGTGGCTCGAAGTTGCACACACCGATCGAGTGCGCCTTCCCGTCGGCGAGGATCTTCTCCATTGCGTCCCATGTGCGCAGCAGTCGGTCGCGATCCTGCAGCGGCCAGTGGATCAGGTACAGGTCGACGTAGTCGGTTCCCAGCGCACGCAGACTGGTGTCGATCGCCGCGAGAGCCCGCTCGTATCCGTGATCGGAGTTCCAGAGCTTCGTCGTCACGAACACCTCTGAGCGCAGCACCGACGCGGCGGCAATACCTTCGCCGACGCCCGACTCGTTGCCGTAGGCCGCAGCTGTGTCGATGTGTCGGTAACGGGCCTCGTCGATCGCGAACCGGACGGCGCGCTGCGCCTCCTCCGGAGTCGACTGCCACACCCCCAGTCCGAGCTGTGGGATCTCGATGCCTGAATTCAGTTCGATGAGGGGAGCACTCATCTCTCCGGTCTACCAGAGGCGCAGGCCCGGTCGGCACGGCTGCCGCACCCGCTCTGCTCCCGTATCGTCACCGTCAGCGTCGCGCGATCGCATAGCCGCGGTCGTCTCGCCGCTCTCACTCGACGAGAAGGGGCGTTGATGACCGGGACCATCTCCCCTGGAGACCCGTCGATCCTCGGAGCAACCGTCACCGACCACGGAACCAACTTCGCCGTCAGTTCGGGCGGGGATGCGGTGTGGCTCTGCCTTTTCGACGATGCAGGCACCGAGACCAGACTTCTGCTCCCCGGACGCGAGATCGACGTATGGCACGGCGTCGTCGACGGCGTGGGTGCCGGAACCCGTTACGGGTTCAGGGTCGACGGCCGCTTCGCACCGGAGCGCGGTCGGCGCTACAACCCGGCCAAGCTCCTCCTCGACCCCTACGCGCGACGCATCGTCGGCGACGTGGAGTACTGCGACGCGCTCCTCGACCACGACGTCGACGATCCCGCACGTCCCAGCGCCCTCGACTCCGCTCCGTTCGTGCCGCGCAGCGTCGTCGTCGAGCAACCGCCGCAGGCAACGACCGCCACCGCACCGGGTCCACGCCGTGCCGCGTCGGAGCTGGTGATCTACGAGGTGCACGTCCGCGGGTTCACGCAGTCCCACCCCGACATTCCCGCCGAGCTCCGAGGCACATTCGCCGGACTCGCCCATCCGGCGGCCATCAACTACCTGACGTCACTCGGGGTCAACGCCGTCGAGCTGCTTCCGGTGCACCGCAGCGTGGCCGAACGCGAACTCGCCCAGCAGCACCTGACGAATTACTGGGGTTACAACACCATCGGCTTCTTCGCCCCGCACAACGCCTACAGCGCCGCTGACCGCGCCGGCCGGGGCGCGGATTCCATCGCCGAGTTCCGCCACATGGTCGACGCTCTGCACGGTGCCGGGATCGAGGTGATCCTCGACGTCGTCTACAACCACACCGCGGAAGGCGACGACTCCGGCCCCACCCTGTGCCACCGCGGCCTGAACAATCGCGCCTACTACGTGCTCGACCCGGACGACGGCTCGTACGTCGACACCACCGGATGCGGTAATTCCGTTGCCGTTGCCCATCCGACGACGCTGCGCATGGTCACCGACTCCCTGCGCTACTGGGCGTCGCTGGGCGTCGACGGATTCCGCTTCGATCTCGCGCCCACCCTTGCCCGCCAGGGCACCGACAGCACCCGAAACGACTGGGGCGGTGAACCTTTCGACCCCACGGCGACCTTCCTCCGGGTACTCGGCCAGGACGACGTACTGTCGCGGGTGCGGCTGATCGCCGAACCCTGGGACGTCGGACGAAACGACAGTCACCAACTCGGCGCATTCGGTCCGGAATGGGGCGAGTGGAACGACCGCTACCGCGACTGCGTCCGCGACTTCTGGCGCAGCCACGAGGGCCTGCTCGCGCCGATGGCGCGACGCCTGACCGGCTCGGCCGACATCTTCGGCGGCCGTCATCACGACCCTGCGACGGTCATCCGACGCCGCGCCGCGTCGATCAACTACGTCACATCCCACGACGGTTTCACGTTGCACGACCTCGTGTCCTATGAACGTAAACACAACGACAACAACGGTTTTCACAATTCGGACGGAACCGACGACAATCGGTCGTGGAACTGCGGCGTCGAAGGACCAACCGACGACCCGGCAATCGTCGCGCTGCGTCGACGTCAGATGCGCGCCATGCTCACGACGCTGTTGCTCTCTGCGGGGACACCGATGCTGCTCGGCGGGGACGAACGGGGCCGCACGCAGCGCGGCAACAACAATCCCTACTGCCAGGACAACGAGATCAGCTGGTTCGACTGGACCTCGGGCGACGACGCGCTCGTCGCATTCACCAGCAGTCTCATCTCACTGCGACGCGGCCACGCCGCCCTGAGCCGATCGGCCGTCGAACGATCCGGCGTGACCGACTGGTTCACGCCGGACGGCACGCCGATGTCCGACGAACACTGGCAGGACCAGGGTGCGCGCAGCATCGCCTGGTTGCTCACACCACCGCGATCCGCCAGCGCCCGAACACATCTGGCCGCCAATGATTTCGTGGTGCTACTGAACTCGTGGTGGCACGGAATCGACTTTGTCCTGGCACCTGTTCTCGCAGAACAGAAATGGGACGTGGTGGTCGACACGTTCGCACCCGACGCGCCGTCGCCGATCGTCGGCTCCACATGTCACGTGCGGGCGCGATCGATCGTCGTCCTACGTTCTACGGTTCCACGCTCCGACGGGTAACGCCCGTCCGCAAAGTCACGCGGCGCCGCTCACTGCGTGGCTGCCGCGGCGAGCGCGATCTCCCAATGGGTTTCAGTACGCGCCTCACCGGGCCCGACGATGTCGCGAAAGACAACCCGGCCGTCACGTCCGACGAGGAAGGTCCCGCGCTGAGCAAAGCCGCGGCTCTCGTCGAACACCCCGTAGCTGCGTGCAACCTCACCGTGCGGCCAGAAGTCGGAGAGAATCGGGAAGAGGAAGCCCTGCGCCGATGACCACACCTTGTGCGTGGGCGGCGGTCCGACCGAAACAGCAACTGCCGCAACCTCATCGTTGACGAACCGATGGTAGTGGTCGCGAATGAAACCGAGCTCTCCCTGACACGTTCCGGTGAAGGCGAGCGGGAAGAACACGATCAGCACCTGGCGCTCCTCGAGCAGCCGCGACAGCTTCACCCGCTGATTGTTCTGATCACGCAGCTCGAAGTCGGGTGCGACGTCGCCGACCGACAACACGGTCTGCGACTGGGTCGGAGCAACATCGGTCGTCGCCACATCGGTGGCACGAGCAACCGAATCGGCCCCGGAGGTCGAGTCGCTCATGCTCGCTTTCCGGACCGCGCCTTCGGCTGCACCAGGCGCGAACCCGACCACTCACCAAGACTCACGACGTTGGTCTGAGTGAGCCCGGCCGTCGGTGCGGCCTCGGCGATCTCACTGGGATCGACGTACCCGGGGTTGCCGGTCTTGGGCGATACGACCCAGACGTACCCGTCGTCGGCGAGCGGTGTGATGGCGTCCATGAGGCGATCGACAAGATCGCCGTCGTCGTCGCGCCACCACAGCCATACGACGTCGACCACGTCGATCGCATCCTCGTCGAGCATCTCGGCGTCGATCGCGTCCTCGATGTCGGCGCGCAGGTTGTCGTCGGTGTCCTCGTCCCAACCGAGTTCCTGCACCACCATTCCGGGTGCGAACCCGAGTTTCTGGGCGTTGCTGCCCTCGGAGCCGTTGCCCCCGCTGCCCTCGGAGCCATTGCTCCCTGTGGCGGCTACCACCGCGTGTCGACCTCCTACCGGTACGTTTTCAGATTTCATTGCGCTTCTCAGCTTACGAGACAGCGTAATGGACCTCAGTGCAACACGAGGAGACTCCACGCGCCAACTATCGACACGAACTGCGACCGTGCATGAACGGACGACAAGGCATGAACGGACGACAAGGCATGAACGGACGACAGCGCATTGACCAAGGGCAAGGCACGAACACCCAACCCGTCAGCCCGTCGGTCGTGGCGCGGTCGTGGCGGGTGTCGACGAGGCCGGTGTCGACGAGTCCGGACTCGGCTGGGGCGTCGTGGTGGCCGACGTCGCGGGCAGCGCGGGGAGGTAGGTGCGGCACACGTCGAGAACCGCTCGCCTGTCGCCGGTCCACCGGGTCGATGCCGCGTTGAGTTGAGCCGTCTGTCGGCGGCCGATCACGTCGCCCAGCGCGCTGCTGCTACTCACGAACGATGCGACGACGGTCCCGAGGTCACCGGGAACCTCGGCTGTCTGTTTGGGCTTGACCATGTCGGTGCCCGCAATCATCGCGGCGCGGGCTTTGTCTCCGAGGTCCCCGACCTTGTCGTAGGACTGCACATCGTTGAGCCGCGTGATGAACGCGTTGTACCCGCGCAGCATCACGACCATCGACTTCGTCGACGCCTCGCAGAGCTCTGCTCCGGCCTTCGCCGACTGCGCCTGTCGGGACGTCGACAAGTCAGAACGATAGGCCGCGGCCTCGCCCGGGGCAGGTCCCGCGCTGCCCCCGACCGCCGAACAGCCCTGCAGAGCGAACGTCGCAATTGCTGCGCCGAGCAGCATCAGACGCGTGCCCGATACACGGCACATCGCTCGTCTTGTCATGTCTCCCCCACGGCTGTTTCCCCGACGGCCGTTTGCCCAGATCTGGCACCAAACACCGAAACGCTACCGCAGGCGGGGTCGACGATCCGGGGCAAGACCGCCCAGACCGGTGCCAAGCGACGTGACATGGGGCACGATATGGATGGACGACGGAGTCCGCACACCAACGCGACCCGTCGCCAAATTGTCGTCATGCCGGGCACCACCGTGCCCAGGCCAAACGAGGGAGTGGGCATCACCGTGACCGAAGAGGCAGCCAGCACCAACACCGGAACCACCGACGTTGGAAGCGGGACCGCAGACGCGTCGAAGAACGCGGCCGCGTCGAATCAGGTCGGCAGCCAGCAGAGCCAGCGAGTACGCGTCATCCGCGAGGGCGTGGCGTCGTATCTCCCCGACATCGACCCGGAGGAGACCAGCGAGTGGCTTGAGTCCTTCGACAAGCTCGTGGAATCCGAAGGGCCCCAACGTGCCCGGTACCTGATGCTGCGTCTCCTCGAGCGCGCGGGCGAGAAGCGGGTCGCCATCCCATCACTGACGTCGACCGACTACGTCAACACGATTCCCACCGAGGGTGAGCCGTGGTTCCCCGGCGACGAGGACGTCGAACGTCGGTTCCGTAACTTCCTCCGCTGGAACGCCGCGATCATGGTTCACCGGGCGCAGCGGCCAGGCGTCGGAGTGGGCGGGCACATCTCCACGTATGCGTCGTCGGCAGCGCTCTACGAGGTCGGCTTCAACCACTTCTTCCGCGGCACCGACCATTCGGGCGGTGGCGACCAGATCTTCATCCAGGGCCACGCGTCGCCCGGAATCTATGCACGCGCATTCCTCGAAGGTCGAATCAGCGCCGACCGCATGGACGGGTTCCGTCAGGAACACAGCCACGCAGGCGAGGGTGGCGGCCTGCCCTCGTACCCGCACCCACGGTTGATGCCGGAGTTCTGGCAGTTCCCGACGGTCTCGATGGGCCTCGGACCGATGAATGCGATCTACCAGGCGCGATTCAACCACTACCTGCACGATCGAGGAATCAAGGACACCTCCGACCAGCACGTCTGGGCATTCCTCGGCGACGGCGAGATGGACGAGACAGAGTCGCGCGGATTCGCCAGCTTCGCCGCAACAGAGGCCCTCGACAACCTGACCTTCGTCATCAACTGCAACCTGCAACGTCTCGACGGGCCGGTCCGCGGCAACGGAAAGATCATCCAAGAACTCGAGTCGTTCTTCCGTGGAGCCGGATGGAACGTCATCAAGGTGATCTGGGGTCGCGAGTGGGATGCACTGCTGCAGGCCGACCGCGACGGCGCGCTGGTCAACCTCATGAACACCACGCCGGACGGCGACTTCCAGACCTACAAGGCCAACGACGGCGCCTTTGTTCGCGAACACTTCTTCAATCGCGATCCGCGGACCAAGGAACTCGTCAAGAACATGTCCGACGCGGAGATCTGGCGACTACGCCGCGGCGGCCACGACTACCGCAAGATCCACGCGGCATATGCCGCAGCGCTCGCACACAAGGGTCAGCCGACGGTGATCCTCGCGCACACCATCAAGGGCTACACACTGGGCAAGCACTTCGAGGGTCGCAACGCGACGCACCAGATGAAGAAGCTGACTCTCGACGACCTCAAGGCGTTCCGCGATTCCGTCCGCATCCCGGTCAGCGACGCCGAACTCGAGAAGGATCCCTACCTCCCGCCCTACTACCACCCCGGAATGGATGCGCCGGAGATCCAGTACATGCTCGATCGGCGCAAGCAGCTCGGCGGCTTCCTCCCGACCCGCAGCTCGGCGTCGAAGGCACTCAAACCCGATCTCAGCGGCGCGATCAAAGCGACGGCCAAGGGGTCGGGCAAGCAGCAGGTCGCGACGACGATGGCACTGGTGCGCGTCTTCAAAGAACTGTTGCGCGACAAGGAGGTCGGCAAGCGGATCGTGCCGATCATCCCCGACGAGGCGCGCACATTCGGCATGGACTCCTGGTTCCCGACGCTCAAGATCTACAACCGCAACGGGCAGCTCTACACCTCGGTCGACGCCGAGTTGATGCTCGCGTACAAGGAGAGCGCGCAGGGACAGATTCTCCATGAGGGCATCAATGAGGCCGGATCGGCGGGTTCGTTCACCGCAGTCGGCACGTCGTACGCCACCCACGGCGAACCGATGATTCCGCTCTACATCTTCTATTCGATGTTCGGCTTCCAGCGCACCGGCGACAGTTTCTGGGCTGCGGCAGACCAGATGGCACGCGGGTTCGTGATCGGGGCGACGGCGGGCCGCACCACGCTGACAGGCGAAGGTCTCCAGCACGCCGACGGCCACTCGCCACTGCTCGCAGCGACCAACCCCGCGGTGGTGTCCTACGACCCCGCGTTCGCATACGAACTCGCACACATCATCCAGGACGGGCTTCGTCGCATGTACGGCGACGAGCCGGAGAACGTCTACTACTACCTCACCGTCTACAACGAGCCGATCAGCCAGCCCGCACAGCCGGAGAACCTCGACGTCGCCGGCGTGCTCAAGGGCATGTATCTCTACCAGCAGGCCCCGTCGAACAAGGAGCTCTACGCCAACATCCTCGTCTCCGGCGTGACGATGCCCGACGCACTCAAGGCCGCGGCGATGCTCGCCGACGACTGGAACGTCGGGGCCAACGTCTACTCGGTCACCTCGTGGAACGAACTGGCTCGTGACGGCATCGCGTTCGACCGCGCCGCCGTACGGGAACCAGGTGTGACGCACCCCCAGCCGTACGTGACCGAGGTGCTCGCGCAGACCTACGGCCCGTCGATAGCGGTCAGCGACTACATGCGTGGAGTACAGGAACAGATCCGCGCATACGTGCCCGGGACATACCTGACCCTCGGCACGGACGGATTCGGGTTCTCCGACACGCGTCCCGCTGCGCGTCGAGTATTCAACGTCGACGCCGAGTCGATCGTCGTCGCGACACTTGTCGGCTTGGCACGCGACGGCAACATCCCCTTCACCACCGCGGCTCAAGCGGCGGAGAAGTATCGGATCACCGACGTCAACGCCGCCGAGGTGTCCTACGCCGATACCGGCAGCGCGTAGGGACGTCGGGTCCGTCGACTCAGGGTCCGTCCGCTAATCGGGACCCTGAGCTAGTCGGACCATGCCCTAGTCGGACCCTGAGCGCATCGAGCCCGACTACATTGAGGATGTGTCCGAGCCCAACATGACGCCCCCGCCCGTCGACGTCTTCGGCGCGCGGGGCGCTCATGTGCCCGCACCGGCAACCGTCCACGATGCATTGCCCGACACTCTGCTGCGCCGCGTCAAGCAGTACAGCGGACGACTCGCGACCGAGGCCGTGCATTCGATGGCCGATCAGCTGCCGTACTTCTCCGACCTCGACGCGGCGCAGCGCGCGAGTGTGCAGTTGGTCGTCCAGACCGCCGTGGTGAATTTCGTGGAGTGGATTCAAGATCCCGAGGGCAACGTCAAGTTCACGGTCCAGGCGTTCCAGGTGGTTCCGCAAGATCTCGCACGACGCATCTCGCTGCTGCAGACGGTCGAGATGGTTCGCGTCGCCATGGAGTTCTTCGAGAAGTGGCTACCGTTGCTCGCGCGCAACGACACACAGCTGCGCGCCCTCACCGAATCGGTGCTGCGCTACGGCCGCGAGATCGGATTCGCGGCGGCATCGATCTACGCGTCAGCCGCGGAATCGCGCGGAGCCTGGGATTCGCGACTCGAAGCCCTCGTCGTCGACGCCGTGGTCCGCGGCGACAGCGGGCCGCAGTTGATGTCGCGCGCTGCAGCCCTGAACTGGGACTCTGATGCGCCTGCGACCGTGATCATCGGGGCGCCGCCGCCCGAACAGAACGTGTCGGTGCCCCTCGCCATCCACAACACGGCCAAACAGCATGATCGCGCAGCGCTGTCGGTCGTACAGGGCTCGACGCTCGTGGCCATCGTCAGCGGCCCGATCGTCACGAGCGACGCTTTCAGCGCCGCGCTGCTCAATCACTTCGCCGATGCTCCCGTGGTCATCGGACCGACGATGCCCAATCTGACCGCCGCGCATACGAGCGCCAATGAGGCGATGGCCGCGATGGCTGCCGTCGACGGCTGGCCGAATGCCCCACGTCCGGTGCACAGCGTCGAATTGCTCCCCGAACGCGCCCTCAACGGAGACCAGTCGGCAATCACTGCACTCATCGACACACTCGTTCGACCTCTCGCCAAGGGTGGTCCGACTTTGGCGACGACGCTCGAGACCTATCTCGACACCGGAGGGTCCGTTGAGGCGTGCGCACGCGAACTGTTCATTCATCCAAATACTGTTCGGTATCGCCTGAAGAAGATCGCCGAACTGACAGGACGTGACCCAACACACTCCCGTGATGGCTATGTCCTACGAATCGCCGCGACAGTAGGTCGTTTGACACACTTCAGGAACGAATCATCGTCACGAGCCACATGAGAAACACTGTTAACAGGACCCCCGTACCGTTTTCCCAGGCAGACGCTTTATGGGCACATTTGTGTAACGAATCTCAGAGTGGTGACGATGGGGTAGCCACTGAGGTCACCATTGTAGGAACTCCACAAAAACTCTCGTGAAGGTTCATCGACCTCAACACCCACAATTTCGTGCCAGAGGGTGTTCTCTGGTCACGTGCTTTCCTTGCTAGCGCCCGGACAGGGCTCACAGACACCCGGCATGCTCGCTCCATGGCTAGAGCTTCCCGGCGCGCGTGACCAGCTGGCCATCTGGTCCAAACTCGCGGGACTCGACCTCGAACGGCTCGGGACGACCGCCACCGCGGACGAGATAACCGACACCGCGATCACCCAGCCGCTTGTCGTGGCGAGTGCGCTGCTGTCGTTCAACGAGTACGCCAAGAACCACGAGCTGCCCGCTGATGCCGTCGTTGCGGGCCACTCGGTCGGCGAGCTGACCGCGGCAGCCATCACCGGTGTCATCAGCTTCGACGAGGCTGTCACGCTCGCAGCTGTACGAGGCGCTCAGATGGCCAAGGCATGCTCACTGCAGCCGACAACGATGGCCGCTGTCCTCGGAGGCGACGAGCAGGAAGTCCTCGCACGTCTCGACGAGCTCGACCTTGTCCCCGCGAACCGCAACGCCGTGGGCCAGATCGTCGCTGCCGGCGACGTCGAGGCCATCGACGAGCTGATCGCCAATCCACCCGAGAAGGCACGCACCCGCAAGCTGGCTGTCGCGGGCGCCTTCCACACGCGCTTCATGGCACCGGCACGCGACGCCGTCGCCCAGGCGGCCGCGTCGATCACACCCGCCGACCCCACGCGCACGTTGCTGTCCAACTCCGACGGCCAGCCCGTCACGACGGGCACCGAAGCGTTGAGCAAGCTCGTCGAGCAGGTGACCTCGCCGGTACGCTGGGATCTCTGCTCGGCCTACATGCGCGACGCGGGCACCGACAGCATCATCGAGCTGACACCGGCCGGGACTCTGGTCGGAATCGCCAAACGCGAACTGAAGGGCGTCGGGTCGGTGGCCCTCAAGGTCCCCGCCGACATCGAAAAGATCTGACCGCGAAGGTCGACAGGCTTGGATAGCGGTCGCGCTCATCCGCGACCCCCGGAAACCGGATGAACCGGTTGTCCAAACATCAGTGAGCACTACGTGCCCGCGATGTTCCGGAGTTCACATTCACAGCACAACGAAGGGAACCACACAGTGGCTGCCACCCAGGAACAACTCATCGCCGGCATCGCCGAGATCATCGAAGAGGTCACCGGCATCGAGCCGTCCGAGGTGACCATGGAGAAGTCGTTCGTCGACGACCTCGACATCGACTCGCTGTCGATGGTGGAAATCGCAGTGCAGACCGAGGACAAGTACGGCGTCAAGATCCCCGACGAGGACCTCGCCGGACTGCGCACCGTCGGCGACGCCGTCTCCTACATCCAGAAGCTCGAAGCTGAGAACCCCGAGGCCGCGGCCGCGATCCAGGCACAGGTCGCGTCCGATCAGAAAGCCGGCTCGTGACCCCATCGCTACGCGATTACTCCACGCTGGGGGGCAACTTCCCCAGCGTGGTGGTCACGTCGATGGTCGCTTCGACCTCCCTCGGTGAGGACCTCGATTCGACCTGGAAGGGTCTTCTCGCAGGCGAAACCGGCATTCGTGAGCTGACCGACGACTTCGTCACGAAGTACGGTGAGCTCCCCTGCCGCGTCGGTGGCCGCATGGTCAAAGACCCCGCAGAAGAGGTGACCCGCATCGAGGCACGCCGCATGGCGTACGTCGAGCGCGTCGCCCACGTCATGAGCAAGCGCCTCTGGGCGCAGGCAGGCGAGCCCGAGGTCGATCCCGACCGGTTGGCCGTTGTCATCGGCACCGGACAGGGTGGCGGCGACGCGATGGTCGACGCCGTCAAGGCAATCGAGGAGTCGGGCAACTACCGCAAGGTGTCGCCGCTGGCCGTCTCGATGGCCATGCCCAACGGCCCCGCAGCGGTCGTCGGACTGAACATCGGTGCCCGTGCGGGCGTCATCACCCCGGTCTCGGCGTGCTCGTCGGGCGCTGAGGCGATCGCCCACGCATGGCGACACATCGTGCTCGGCGACGCCGACATGGTGGTCGCCGGCGGCGTCGAAGGACACATCGACGCGATTCCGATCGCGGCGTTCTCGATGATGCGTGCCATGAGCACCCGCAACGACGACCCGGCAGGCGCTTCGCGCCCGTTCGACAAGGATCGTGACGGCTTCGTCTTCGGCGAGGCCGCGGCGATGCTGATCGTCGAACGCGAAGACCACGCCAAAGCACGCGGCGCGCATATCCACGCACGCATCCTCGGTGCGGGCATCACGTCGGACGGCTTCCATCTGGTCGCACCTGATCCCAGTGGTCAGGGCAACTCGCGGGCCATGACCCGCGCGATCCAGACGGCAGGCCTGCAGCCCTCCGACATCACCCACATCAACGCTCACGCCACCTCGACCCCCATCGGCGACACCGCCGAGGCAGCGGGTATCGCGGCGGCGGTCGGCACTCACGCCGCCATCTACGCACCCAAGTCCGCTCTCGGTCACTCGATCGGCGCGGTCGGTGCGCTCGAGTCGGTGCTGACCATCAAGAGCGTCGAAGAGGGCGTGATCCCGCCGACGCTGAATCTGGAGAACCTCGACCCCGAGTGCGGCGACATCGACGTCGTACACGGCGAGTCGCGGTATGGGCAGATCGACTACGCCCTGAACAACTCGTTCGGATTCGGTGGACACAACGTGGCGCTGGCCATCGGGCGCTACTGAGCCGCAACCCGACTGGGCCGGTTTCGACCGACCGCGACGTCGACGACTCCGATGTTCTCCATGACATCGGATCGTCGACGTCGCGGCCAGCGGCATCACACCGCGCCAACTCGCACCGCAGCAGTAGGAGGACAGCGATGACCACAATGGCCCCCGTCACCGGCCACGAGGACTCGGTCGATCCCCGCGATCCGCTACTGCGGTTGACCAACTTCTTCGACGAGGGCACGGTCACTCTCCTCCACCCGCGTGATTCCTCGGGTGTGCAGGCAGCGATCGGACTCGTCCACGGCGTGCGCACCGTCGCCTACTGCACAGACGGCACCGTCATGGGCGGCGCGATGGGCATCGTCGGATGCGCACACATCGTCAACGCCATCGACACCGCGATCGCCGAACAGGCCCCGGTCGTCGGAATCTGGCACTCGGGCGGAGCCCGCCTCGCCGAAGGCGTCGAAGCACTCCACGCCGTCGGCGGAGTGTTCGAAGCGATGGTCAGGGCGTCCGGCTACATCCCGCAGATCTCCGTGGTCGTCGGCTTCGCCGCAGGTGGCGCAGCGTACGGGCCAGCACTGACCGACGTCGTGATCATGGCGCCCGCCGGACGTGTCTTCGTGACCGGTCCCGACGTCGTCCGCAGCGTGACCGGCGAATCCGTCGACATGGAGTCGCTCGGTGGGCCCCACACCCACGGCAAGAAATCCGGCGTCAGCCACATCACCGCCGACTCCGAGCCCGACGCGTACTGGCGCGCACGACGACTCGTCTCGACGTTCGGCAAGCAAGGCCATTTCAACCGCGAGCAGGCCGAGGCAGGCGACTCGGACCTACAGGCACTGCTGCCCGAATCACCACGACGCGCCTACGACGTACACCCCATCGTCGCGAAGCTCCTCGACACACAGCTCGCCGCCGACGGCGAGACCGAGGTCTCGAGTTTTGAAGAGCTGCAAGCGAAGTGGGCCCCGAACATCGTCGTCGGCTTCGGCCGACTCTCCGGCCGCAGCGTCGGCGTCGTCGCCAACAACCCACTGCGCATGGGCGGCTGCCTGAACTCCGAGAGCGCCGAGAAGGCCGCCCGATTCGTGCGCCTCTGCGACGCCTTCGGCATCCCACTCATCGTCGTCACCGACGTCCCCGGCTACCTGCCCGGCGTCGACCAGGAGTGGAACGGCGTTGTTCGACGCGGCGCAAAACTGTTGCACGCCTTCGCCGAATGCACCGTCCCACGTGTGACGCTGGTGACCCGCAAGATCTACGGCGGCGCCTACATCGCGATGAACTCACGCTCACTCGGCGCGACGGCCGTATTCGCCTGGCCCGGCTCAGAAGTCGCCGTCATGGGCGCCAAGGCCGCCGTCGGCATCCTCCACAAGAAGGCACTCGCCGCCGCGCCCGAAGACGAACGCGACGCACTCCACGATCGCCTCGCCGTCGAGCACGAACAGATCGCTGGCGGACTCGACCGTGCACAGTCGATCGGCGTCGTCGACGAGGTCATCGACCCCGCCAAAACCCGCAGCATCATCGCCGAAGCACTCGCGTCAGCCCCCGCGCGGCGCGGCAGGCACAAGAACATACCGCTGTGATCTGCGGCGACTCCGTCGCCAAACCCAGACCGACACGATTCGGCCCCGGCAGTATTCTGCCGGGGCCGAATCAGTGTGTCGGGTCGGTGATCGGAGGTTGGTCACCAACTCCGATGTGGTTCAACCGACGCGTTGCGTCAGCCAGGTCACCTCGGCGCCCGCGCCGCCCATGCGGTACGCCTCGAGGGCGTCGTCCCAGGCCGTACCGAGCGCGGCTTCGAGTTCGCCTGCGAGTCCAGCGCTGTCCGGCTGAGCCTCGATCAGGGAGCGCAGTTGCATCTCGCCGATGATCACGTCGCCGTTGGCGCTCGTCGATCCGCGCCACAAGCCAAGTCCCGGAACATAGCTGAACCGCTCACCGTCGACGCCCTCGCTGGCATTCTCGGTCACCTCGAAGCGCAGCGACGACCATTCGCGCAGCGCATTCGCCAGCCGCGCAGCAGTACCTACCGGACCTGTCCAATCAACAGTTGCCCGTTGCATGCCGGGTTCGGCATCCTGGGCGGACCACTTCAGGTTGGCCCGCGCATTAAGGGTCGACGACAGAGCCCACTCCACATGCGGGCACAGCGCAGCCTGCGCTGAGTGGATGTACACCACTCCGGTCGTCATGTCCGCAAACTGATTCAGGTTGCGCACCTTGTTCACCTCCGTTGTCGACGAGGAACGTCTTCCCCAACACACCTCGCGACAGCGGATATCACACTCGTGTTGTTTATTGTGCCTGATGTTGTACGTGTTGCGCTAGTCTCCGAAGGTGATTGGTGTGAATTACTGATTCACCCGCCCGCCCGTCGCGTCAGTCGTCTGCGACGAGCGTGTCGACGACGGCGTCGTTGAACTCGGTCCACAGCGGCTTGGCCCAGGCACCGAATGGCCGGTCCGTCAGCACGACGCAGGCTGCGGCGAGCTCCGGGTCGACCCAGAGATAGGTTCCCGACTGTCCGAAGTGCCCGAACGTCGACGGCGAGTTACGTGTGCCCGTCCAGTGCGGCGACTTGTGCGATCGGATCTCGAATCCGAGTCCCCAGTCGTTGGGCTTGTGCTTGCCGTAGCCGGGCACAAAGCCGTCGAGACCCGGAAACCACACCGAGTGCGCAGAGTCGGCGAGGTCGGACGAGAGCAGTCGTGGTTGCAGCATCTCCGCAGCGAAAACGGCAAGATCGTCGACGCTCGATCGTGCTCCGTGGCCGGCGGGTCCGTCGAGCGTCGTCGACGAGAGCCCCAGCGGCGCACAGACTCCCTCGGCGAGGTAGTCGGCGAACGCGATCTCCGTTGCGGCCTCGACGGTCTCGGCGAGTACCTCGAATCCGGCGCTCGAGTAGATCCGCTTCTCCCCCACCGGCGCCTCGACTTCTCGTTTGTCGAACGCGAGTCCCGACGCGTGTGCGAGTAGATGAGCGATGGTCGCGCCGGGCGGCCCGGCCGCGTCGTCGAGTTCGACGGCGCCCTCCTCCACCGCAACGAGAACCGCCTCGGCCACCAGAAGCTTGGTGACCGAGGCGAGCTCGTAGATGCGGGCGGTGTCGCCGTGCGCGACGACCCCCTCGGTGGTGACGATTGCCGCGGCGACGTTGTCGACCGGCCAGGAGTCGAGGGCCTCGAGAACACTCACGGGGACCTACGTTACCGGTCGACGATGATCAGTGATCGTCGTCGGTGTAGCGGATGACTCCGCGAATGTTCTTGCCGTCGAGCATGTCCTGGTAGCCCTGGTTGATCTGATCAAGCCGGTACTGCCGGGTGATCATGTCGTCGATGTTGAGTTTGCCGATCTTGTACATCGAAAGCAGTTGCGGGATATCGAGCTTGGGGTTGGCACCGCCAAAGATGCTGCCCTGCAGGTTCTTCTGCAGCAGGGTGAGCATCGACAGATTGAGCGTCACCTCGGTGTCGAGCATGTTGCCCATACCGGTCAGCACGCAGGTGCCCGCCTTGGCGGTGATGCCCATCCAACTGTCTACGTCCTTGCCGTGCACCTCTCCGACCGTCACGATGACCTTGCGGCACATCGCACCGTGAGTCGTCTCGGCGATGGCTCCCGCGGCCTCGTCGATCGACGCAAATGCCGCCGTCGCACCGAATTTCAGTGCCTGCTCACGCTTCCACTCGACCGGGTCGATCGCGAAGATGTTGCGCGCTCCCGCGATCACCGCCCCCTGCAGCGCCGCGGTTCCGACGCCGCCGACACCGACGATCGCGACGTCTTCGCCCGGTCGGACATCGCCACTACGCGTCGACGACCCGTAGCCGGTGGGAATGCCACAACCGACGAGCGCGGCGACCTCGAACGGAATGTCCTTGTCGATCTTCACCACCGATGCCTCGTGCACCACCATGTACGGCGAGAAGGTACCGAGCAGCGTCATCGGATAGACGTTCTCACCCTTCGCGGTGTGAATACGGAAGGTGTGGTCCGACACCGCTTCTCCCTGGAGGAGCATCGCGCCGAAGTCGCAGAGGTTCGCCAGCCCCGACCGACACGACGGACACTTGCCGCACGACGGGATGAACGACAGCACCACGTGATCGCCGACCTCGAAATCGGTGACCCCCTCGCCGAGTTCTTCGATGACACCCGCACCCTCGTGACCACCGAGAATCGGGAAGCCCGCCATCGGGATGCCGCCGGTCATCAGGTGATGGTCGGAGTGGCACATCCCGGCGGCTTCCATCCGGATCTTGATCTCGTGCGCTTTGGGCTCGCCGATCTCGATTTCCTCAATCTCCCACGGCGAGTTCAGTTCTCGCAGCAGGGCACCCTTGGTCTTCATCATGTCCTCCGCTTGTCGTCGTACACGCCGAGCGCGCCGCATGTGACGGCACGGGCCTGGCGTCCTACTGAGACGATAGTCACTTTTAGTCGAAAATGGAACGTGTTCTACTTCTTGTGGCGCGATCAGTTCGCGAGACCCGCGTCCTTGCTGCCGTAGCTTTCGCGCAAACGCGGCTTGACGACCTTGCCGCCCGCATTGCGGGGCAGTTCTTCGACGAGAACGATGTCCTTGGGCTGCTTGAACCGCGCGAGGTTCTCGTTGAGGTACGGCTCCATCTGCTCGAGGGTGAGGTCGGCACCGTCGACGGTCACCACCACGGCGACCGGCACCTCGCCCCACTTCGCATCGGCCCGTCCGATCACAGCCGCCTCGGAAATCCTCGGATGGCCGTAGAGGACGTTCTCGACCTCGGCGCAATAGATGTTCTCGCCGCCCGAGATGATCATGTCCTTCGCGCGGTCGACCACGTAGAGGAAACCCTCGTCGTCGCGGCGCACGAGGTCGCCCGAGTGGAACCAGCCCCCGCGGAAGGCATCCTGGGTGCCCTGCGGGTTCTGCCAGTACCCGAGCATCATGTTCGACCCGCGGTACACGATCTCCCCGACCTCGCCGTCGGCGACGTCGTTCATCATCGGGTCGACGACGCGCGCGGTGACCGCCGGAACCACCTTGCCGATCGATCCGATCTTGCGCAGCGCGTCGGCGCCGTCGAGAACGCATGTGATGGGCGACATCTCGGTCTGTCCGAAAACCGCGACGTTGAGCGCATCGGGAAAGGTCTCGTTCATCGCGTTCAGCACGGTGTCCGAGGCGGGCGCTGCGCCCCAACTGATCACGCGGAACTTCACGTCGCGTGGTTGTGCCTGCTGCGCCGCGCAGACAGCCTGCCACTGGGCGGGCACCAAGAAGATCGACGTGATGGCCTCACGTTCGCACATGTCGAGCATCTGCTCGGGGTCGAACGCCCCGAGCGGATGAATGACCGATGTCGCGCCCATGTAGAACAGCGGCGCCATCGCTCCGATTCCGGCGATGTGGAACATCGGCGCCACACCGGCACCGATGTCGTCACGGCTGGTATGCAGCGCCTGCAGGCAGGTGAGTGCCTGGGACTGCATATTTGTGTGAGTCAGCATGGCGCCCTTGGGTTTTCCCGTGGTGCCCGATGTGTACATGATGAGTGCGACGGTCTCTTCCGGAATGTCGATCTCCGGGAGGTCGGATGCGTCCTCGGCGACGAGGGCGGCGTAGTCGAGGTGGGCCTCGTTGTCCGAGCCGCCCACCACGATCACCTGATCGACGTCTCCGGTCGCAGCCACAACTGCATCGGCAAGTGGGGCGAGCAACGTCTCGGTGACGATTGTCCGCGCACCACTGTCGGTCACCAGATAGGCGATCTCGGCGGGGCTCATCCGCACGTTCACCGGCACCGGGATGGCGCCGATGATGTTGGCCCCCAAGATCGCTTCGACGTACTCGGTCCTGTTGAGCAGGACCATCAGCACCCTGTCGCCGAACCCCACGCCACGACGACTCAGTGCCGCCGCGAACGCAGTGGTGCGCTCGTCGAGTTGCTTCCACGTCGTCGTCTCACCCAGGAACTTGAGCGCTGGAGCATCTGGCTGCATCAGGGCATGCCTGCGGACCTGGTTGTTCCAGTGGTTGCGGCGGGACCGCAGCGGTTCTGTGTTGAGATCTTGCCCCGAGTCGACGGTCGCGGTCATGGAACTCTCCTTGAATTTCTCGACGTTGATTTCGAAACGTCAGTGTCGGCGTGCGGTGGTGAATGCGGCGATGGCCGCCTGGAACTCGTCGGATTGCAGCAGTTGAGTCTGTCCGCTGGTCTCCCGTTCGAGGGTCGACTCGAATCCCGCGAGCGTGTTGGCGTCGAGCGCAGCCTTCGCCAGACGCAACGCCTGCGTCGAACTCTGCGCGAATCGTTTGGCGACGCCGGCGATCTCGGCGTCGAGTGCGACTCTGTCGTCGACGAGTCCGCTGATCAGGCCCGCGTCGAATGCCTCTGCCGCAGGAAGCTTTTCGCCGAGGAGGACCATCCGATTGGCGCGCGGCCGCCCGATCGCGGCCGAAACCGTCGCGGTCGCACCGCCGTCCGGCATGAGACCGATGTTGGTGAACGCCAAGAGAAAGTAGGAGCGTCGGGTAGCGAAGATGAGGTCGGAGGCGAACGCAAGCGATGCCCCGATCCCGACCGCGGCGCCATCGATTGAGGCGACAACCGGAACTTCGACGGAACGAACGGCACGAGCCAACGCCGAACCCCCACCGATCACGGAGGCGGCACTCCGTTCGTCGATGCCTCCGTTCTCCGACGCCCGGGCCGCGATGTCGCGAATATCGGCGCCGGTGCTGAAGTTTCCTCCTGCGCCGTCGATGATCACCGCGCGTATATCGGCCTCGGCGCATCGGGTGGTGAGGAAGTCGATCAGCGCACTCGAGGCGTCGCCGTTGAGCGCATTCATCCGCTCCGGGCGATCGATCGTGATCCGGGCGATCCCGCGGTCGTCGACCTCGGTCCTGATTCCGGTGCTGACCGACGTGCCAGACGCCGCGCCGCCGATCACCCGACTGTCAGACCCAGTCACCCGACTACCAGACACGGCCTGCCCCATCGCTTGCCCGTCACGTGATTCATGCCGCAACCATACATGTCGATGAGACGTACAACATAGGAATCGGGATTAACTTAGTGAACTGCCACACCGCTACTACCACCAGTTTTAGACGATTTGGCAATTTCTTCTCTGGCGAAGACGATCACGCCCTACTCTGGACCGATGAGCAGTCAGCCCTCGACTGACAACCGCCTGACCGACGGAGGCGCACCCCCACGTCGACGACCCGCCGACCGGCGAGCGTTGATTCTGCGAACCGCGGCTCAGGAGTTCAGCGACCGCGGGTACCACGCGGTACGCCTCGAGGAGATCGCCGTGATCGTCGGAATCTCCACTCCCGCGCTCTACCGTCATTTCCCGACAAAGTACGCACTCTTCGCCGAGGCCACAGGGTTACTCGCCGACGCGCTGACCGCGGCGCTCGAGACGTCGGCGAGCGATCTCGAGTCGGCATTGACCGCCCTTGCACAGTCGGCCATCGACCACCGCAGGACCGGTGGCCTCTATCGCTGGGATCAGCGCTACCTTGACGGCGACGACGCCACGAAGGTGAAAACCGTTTTGGTGAACCAGCATCGGCGAATCCGCGCAGCACTTCTCGATACGCGTCCGAGCATCCCCCGTCCCCACGCCGACCTTCTCGTCGCGGCGATGATCAGTGTGGTGGCGAGTCCCACCACACACCGAACGACGTTGGCAGACCGCGACATTCGCCGACTTCTCGTCACCAGCGCGCTCTCGTTGGCCGACATCGTGCAGACAGGCGTGACCGACTCACCCGACCATCCCCCGCAGCGCGGGCTGGCACCGGCTTCCAAACGCGAACTCGTACTCTCCGAATCGATCTCGCTGTTCGCCACCAAAGGCTTCCGAGACGTCACGATCGACGAGATCGCTTCTGCTGCAGGCATTCCCGCATCCGGCGTCTACCGCCACTTCGAGAGCAAGGCCGCGATCCTCTCGGCAGCATTCTGGCGAGCTTCCGACCGCGTCAGCGCCGCCAATTCCGACGCACTTGCGGCCTCGACGACCAATCGCGCCGCGCTCGAGTCGCTCGTCGCACGGTATGTCCGACTCTTCGTGCACGACAACGCACTTCTGACGGTGTACCTGAGCGAATTCGGACACCTGGCCCCGGCCGAGCGCAGCGCGTTGCGCCGCCAACAACGCGCCAACGTCGACGAGTGGGCCGCTTGGGTCACGCGCGATCGCGGCGATGCGATCACTCGCGGGCAGGCGCGCTTCCTCGTGCACGCGGCGCTGAGTGTCATCTCGGATCTGCTTCGACTACGCCGCCCGCCAACCGCCGAGCAGGTCACCGCGATCGGCTGCGCCATCCTCGTCGGCTCCCATTAGCGGCGCTGACGTGCCGGCTGCCTGATGTCAGACGGTCGCTAGATCGTCGAGCAACCAGGTGCCGTTCCTCTTGGCGAGCGTGACCTCGACACGCGATTGGTACGGGATGCCGTCGGGAACCTGCGCGGCGATTTCCGACGACTTCACCGTCTGGTCCAACGCCACGAGAACCACCGCACGGTCGGCGGTCATGGATTCGATCCCTGCGCGCTGCGCCTTCGCCGTCGACACTCCCTTGGCGTTTGCGTTGCCCTTACGCGCGTCCTGCGACGACGCGATGTAGGTCTTACTGAACTCGGGAGTGGATATCTTGCTGATCCGACGATCGAGATCGGCGTAGTCGGCGGGATCGTAGGTGGTCAGCTCCACGGCGTAGCGACGCGCGGTGTCGAGCACCGTGGTGCGATCGGCCTCCGACGGCCCAGCGTCGGACACTCGGCGATCTGCCTGCGCGTACAGGTACGCGAGAACTCCGGTCGAGATCGCGAGAACCACCACGAGCGCTGCCAGCACCCCGACGAGTACCCGTCCACGACCCGGTCGCTTCACTCGTCCGGCGGCCTCCTCTGCATCGGCTCGCGCGCCGCCGCTCTTCGTGGTGTCGAGTTTGCGCGGCACCCGGTCGGCGGCCTCGGCGCGCAACTGCTCACGCCTACTGCGATTCGCCGCGAGGAACTCATCGCCGTCGAGCGGCGAAACGTCGGCGCCCGACGTGCGCGCCACGTCGGTCTGCACGCCGTCGTCGGACGGGATACGCGATTTGGGCATGGCAACCAATCTAGCCATCGATTGTGTGGTCCAGACCACGACCCGACATATCACATATATGATCTTGGCCAGGCCGCCTACAGGCTTCGCCAATCGAGAGGACAGCAGTGGACTTCACTGAGGAACAGCGCGCATTCGCAACGTCGGTCGCCGATTTCTGCCAGCGCGAGGTCGGGACCCGCGACCAGCGCAATCGCTACACCAAGGACGGGACGGAGCTGCACTCGCGCGAGCTCTACCAGAAGATGGCCGACCTCGGCTGGGCCGGCATCATGCTGCCCGAAACCTACGGCGGGTCGGGCGCGGGCAACGTCGAGATGTGCATCCTGCTCGAAGAAGCGATGCGTGGCATGGCACCCATCGGCGGGATCGGCCCCACCTTCATCACCGCCCTGGCCTACAACCGGTTCGCCGACGACCAGCTCAAGAAGGAAGTCCTGACCGGCGTCGTCAACGGTGACGCCCTCTCGATCTCGATGTCGGAGCCCGAGGCGGGTTCCGACGTCGCCAACCTCACCTGCCGTGCCGAGAAGGTCGACGGCGGGTGGGTCATCAACGGACAGAAGACCTGGTGCTCCAATGCGCACTTCGCGCGATCGATCTTGCTGATTGCCCGCACGTCGACCACCGGCAAGAAGCACGAGGGAATCACGCAGTTCCACATCCCCGCCAACACACCGGGTTTGGAGATCAAGGGCATCGACACGCTCGGCGGTCGCGAGGTCAACGATCTCTACTTCACAGACTGTCGGGTGCCCGACTCCGCGGTCGTCGGCGAGGTCGGCAATGGCTGGAATCAATTGATGGCCGGACTCAACACCGAGCGACTCATCCTCGCAGCCATGCAACTCGGTGTGGCCGAGCGCTCATTCGCCGACACTCTGGCGTTCATCACCGAGCGCAAACAGTTCGGACGTCCCATCGGGTCGTTCCAGGTTCTGCGGCATCGCATGGCCGATCTCGCGACCGAGATCGAGTGCACCAAGCAACTCGTCTATTCGGTGGCTCAACTCGCGGACGACAACCCCACAAAACTCTTCCCCCGCGAGGCGTCGATGGCGAAACTCAAAGCCACCGAAACCTCCAAGCGCATGACCATCGATGCCATGCAGATGATGGGCGGCTACGGCTACGCAACAGAATTCGACGCCGAGCGCTTGATGCGTGGTGCGATCATCTCGACGGTCTACGGTGGCACGAATGAGATCCAGCGCGACATCATCGGCAAGACCTTCGGACTCTGACGGGTCGAGGGCGCCGCGGCGGATTCCTCGGCGCCCTCAACTGTCCGAAGAGGTCGCCGCACACCTGCGACACCGCATCATGACGGCCGACATCAGGCCGGGTGAGTTCATCAGACTCGACGACGTCGCGGCCGAGTTGGGTGTCAGCGTGACCCCCGTGCGCGAGGCGCTGCTGACCCTGCGTGGCGAGGGCATGGTCGACCTCGAGCCGCACCGCGGATACCGCGTGGGTCCGCTGGACCGCGTCGACGTCGACGACCTGTTCTGGTTGCAGGGCGAGATTGCGGTGCGGCTCGCGCTGCGCACCGCATCCGCCGTGACATCCGACGATCTCGACGAATTGCAGTGGTGGACCCGACGACTGCGCGCGGCTGTCGCAAGTGGCGACGACGACGGCGTCATCGAGGCCGAGTTCGAATTCCACCGCGCTCACAACGTCATCGCGGGAGGCACGAAGTTGGCATGGTTCCTCCTCGCGGCCACTCGTTACACACCGGCGCGGCTCTATGCCAACGACCCCGAGTGGGGCCACACCGCGGTCGACAGCCATGAACGGCTGATCGACGCCTACCGTTCGGGCGACATCGACGAGGCAGTGGTGCAGACGCGTCGCCAGTTCATTGATGGCGCAGCACGTTTGACGCACCACCTCGAACAGAGCGGCATCTGGGGTACGACCGACTCAGATCGAACCCAGGTCTGAAGCGACCCACTGCTGCGGCCGCACAACGACTTTCGTTTGTGAACCGTCCTCGAAGGAGGCGGACTCAACGTAGCCCGCGACTTTGTCGGCAGGCAGATACCGCGCGGCCATCTCGGTGAGCTCGTCCTTGGTTCCGTCGACGATATCGATCACCGGACCCGACGCCGCGGCGTACGCGATCGTCGGAGACAGCACCTCGGCCATCACAGTGCAGCGCCCCGCAGCACGCAGTAGCGAGATCTTGCGTGACTCCGTATCTGTCAGGAACCACAGGTCGCCGCCGGGACTGTACTGGTACCAGATCGGCACCACCAGAGGCGCACGGTCGGCACCCGCCTCTATCGAGAGCGCGCCGATGTGCGGCTGCGCGAGAAATGCTTGCCGTTCTTCTTTGTTCATCGCCATGAAGCCGAGGCTAGTGAATTCCTTCGCCGAGCGTCGGCACCCAGCTGTGCGGACCAGCAATCAGTGAGCGAGCTTGAGCCCGACCACTGCGACGATGATGAGAAAGATCAAGCCCGCCTTGACAAGTGACGCCGATTCCGCGCCGGTCACCATCGCGTATGTCACGGTCAACGCGGCACCGATACCCACCCAGATCGCGTAGGCGGTGCCAGTTGGCAACTCCCGCAACGCATAAGCCAGACCAGCCATCGATCCGATCAGCGCAACGGCAAAAGTAATTGTGGGAACAATTTGGGTGAACCCCTGGGACTTGCCGAGAGCAGTAGCCCAGACAGCTTCCAGCACACCAGAAATGATCAACACGATCCACGACACGAGACGTCGAACCTCCGAGCGCCGTCTTGTCGCTGGCCGGGTACGGCGCGCCTCGTCCGGGTGTCAGCATTGACTATGTCAATAGTAGCAAATCGGACACCCGCAAAATTCCCGCCGGGCGGGACGCTACTCCGACGAACCGCCCTTGCCGACTGCGACCACGCCGGCCCCGACGACCACGACCGCCAAGCCGAAGATCGTGTACAGCCATGCGGCAACCCCGCCACCGTAGTTGGCGATGTCGCCGATACCTGCCGCGGCGAAGATGAGTCCCATTGCGATTGCCAAACCGGGAAGGACATAGAAGAGCGGTGAATGCGCTGACATGGCGTTGACCTCCTCGACAGTTCCGTCGCGCTTCGACGGAAGCTTGGTCGCGATCTACGTTAGAACGAGCACAACGCCGGTGCCAGGGTCTTTGGTCGAATCCCGCGGTGCCGGGGGACAAAAACAGGGGTTATGGCCCCAAAAACAAGAAAGGCCCGGCGGACACCGGGCCTGACCTGCTCTAACTCTGCTCCCCCAACTGGACTCGAACCAGTAACCGTTCGATTAACAGTCGAATGCTCTGCCAATTGAGCTATGGGGGATTGCTCGTGATCCGGGCGCCGCGAACAGCACCAGAACCGAACGCTGACTCTAGCGTATCGACTCGCGTCAGGACAAAACGACTGGTCACAGGGGTGCCGTGCAGGGCCGCCTCGCCACGCCTCAGGGCGTTTGCGGGTGCTTGAGCGAGGCGAGATGCTCGCTCACCGCGGCGCTGGTCTGATCTCGGGAATCGGTGCCCGCGAGCAGGAGGTGCATGGCAAGGCCATCGATGAGGGCGTGCAGTCGTAGGGCTTCGGCGTCCAGATCGCGATCGCCGTCGACGAGACCATGTTCGCGCAGATCTGAGAGCACCCGCACGCAGAGTGCGCGCAGACCCTGGTGTGCCTCCACCGCCGCAGTCGCCAGGCCGGGATGGGCCACAGACTCCGTCACCATCGCGAGGTTCACATGCATCTCGACGCGCCGATTGTCGTCGAACGGCAGTAGCTCGGCCAGGATGGCATCGGCACGGCGCAGCGGATCACGGATGCGTGCCCGCTCCTGAATCCGTGCGGCGACACGGTCGTAGATCAACCGCATGGAGAATTCGAGCAACTCCTCCTTGTCGGCGAATACATGACGCAGCGAACCCGCAGAGATGCCCGCTTCGGCGGCAACCTCGCGAATCGAAACGCCAGATACCCCTTCCCGCAACGCAATCCGCCATAGCGCTTCAGCTATTTCGGAGCGCCTCTCGGTGTGGTCGATCAGCTTGGGCATTGACTTATGCTAGCTCACTCGTGTTAGCTTAGCCACTAAGCCTTGGTAGCACACTCGTATCACCTACTCCGACGACTGGAGCACAGCATGGGCGACACACGACGACACGTCTCCCTCGATGTCCTGCGCGGCATCGCAATCCTGGGAACCCTCGGCACGAACATCTGGATCTTCACCAATGTCGACGGCCTGATCGGCTACATCCTGGGCGCCAACGAGGCGTCGGGCACCTGGGGCACCGTGCAGTCCGTGCTGCAGCAGATCACCCAGGGCAAGTTCTTGGGATTACTCACCATCATGTTCGGCGTCGGGCTCGCCATCCAGCAACGCTCCGCGGCCAGACGCGGGCACAGGTGGCCCGGCAAGTACTACTGGCGCGCCATCCTGCTCTTCATCGACGGCACCGTGAACTACTTCCTCTTCACCGAGTTCGACGTGCTGACGGGATACGCGGTCACCGGGCTCATCGTCGCCTATCTCCTCGCGATGAGCATTCGTCGGCAACGGGTCGCGCTCTTCACCGCAGCGGGCATACACGTTGTGCTGCTGACGCTAGTGGTGTGGGCGCTCGCCACCACTACTCCTACTACCGTTGCGCAACAACAACTCTCACCGAATCCGTATGCCGATGGCTCCTTCTTCGAACTCGTCGCCTTCCGTGCCGAACACCTGGTGCTGTTCAGAAGTGAAGTCATCTTCATCCTGCCGATGTCCATCGCGCTGTTCCTTGCGGGAGCGGCACTACTGCGCGCAGGTGTGCTCGAACCGCACGGTGCCGCGCTCCGGAGTCGACTGATGATCGCAGGGGCGATCGCGTTACCACTGGACTTTGCGGCAGGCCTTTTCGGAGGCGATGCCGGGCTCGTCCTCGGCCGCTACGGATTTGCCCCGATCGTTGCGTTCGGCATCCTGGCATGGTTGGCACAGTTCTACGTCGACGGACGCGCACCCGGTGCTATTGGTCGTGCACTCGCTCCCGTAGGACGCACCGCCCTGACGTGTTACGTCCTGCAGAACGCGCTCGCAGGCGCGGTCTGCTACGGATGGGGACTCGGCCTTGCGTCCAGACTCGACTCCACCACCGTTGTCCCGGTCACCGTGATGCTGTTCCTCGTGATCGCCGGACTGCTGATGGTGGGATCGCGCCTGTGGCTGGCACATCACGACCGAGGGCCGCTCGAGTGGATGTGGCATCGCGGGTATGACGTTCTCAGTGGTGCGTCGCGGGAACGGGTACACAGCTGAATTTGCGGCGACGTTCATTCTCTAGCTTTACGGTCGGCAGACCAGGCCAAATGACCTGAGTCGACCTTCCACACGGTAACTGGCACGGCTCGCGTCGCTGCGGTGGGGCGGGCGCGCGACCTGCGACCTACGAATGACAGGTGACCGGGTAGGCTCGTTCGGTGCTAGCCCAGGTAGCTCAGTTGGTTAGAGCCTCCGACTCATAATCGGCCGGTCGCGGGTTCAAGCCCCGCCCTGGGCACACGAGAGGCCCCCACCATGTAGGTGGGGGCCTCCTTCGATCTAGCGGAGATCGTCGTCGAGCGGCGATCCCGAGGCGCAGGAACTCGGGGAAGCGTTTTTTCCGCGGGTCTCTTCAGTTTCCCCGCGCAACTTCTGGCGGAAGGGTCAGCAACCCGAGGAACGACTCCTTCCCCTACTTTCTGCCGGGGCGCCCCAGCCCGAGAAGCCGTGCAGTTCGACGTCGCGCCGCGCGGCGCGGCGTCGAGCAGCTGCGGTCCCGGGGCGCAGAAACTAGGGGAAGCGTTCTTTCCTCGGGTCTCTTCGGTTTCCCCGCGCAACTTCCGGGGAAAGGGTCAGCAACTGCGGGAAGAGTCCTTTCCCCTACTTTCCGCGAGCCCCCGGCCCCGAGCAGCCGCCCCGGCCCCGAACACCCCAACCGCCCGCCCGGTGACACGACCCACATTCGCGCAACCACGAGTGAAACCTCGCGTCAACTGGCCGACCGGTCAGGTGTCGCCCCATACTTTCGGTAGGCCATCGAGCCGAGAATCCCGGTCGCTTCGCTGTCGCAGCGCCGCCGTCGCCCACTGTCCGAGCCCGAGGAGGCGAGCCGATGAGTGCAGACCATATCTGGGGACGCCCGCGCCCCACGCCCGACCGCTGCGAAGGCACCCACACGTACTCCGGTGGCTGCCGATACAACTCCGAGGACCCGCACCGGCCGATGTTCCCCGAGGAACTGCGACCCGGCGGCAGGCTCAACGCCGCCTGACCACCGTCATCCGACGTCGACGACAGGGTCTACGGCCTGCTCGAGCAGACTGCGTCGATACGCCTCCAACGCCACGAGGTCGCCGAATACCGCGTGATAGCCGTCGGGGTCATCGCCCGGGGCCATGCGTCGCAGGCGCGACTTGATGTCGGCGATCTGCGCGCCGACCCAGACCTCCTGCAGTCGGGCGAGCACGCTGCCGATGTAGCGCGAGATGTTCTGCTCGCTGACCGGCATCGGTTCGACGGCGAGTTCGGTCACCATCGGCCCGACGACCGGGTTGTCGACCTCGTGATTGACGGCGTCGATCCACTCGGTGCCACCCATCCCCGACGACGTGCCGCCCAACGCCGACATCGCATTTCGGACGACGGTGTACGCGGGTTCGGTGAAGCACTCCTCGGGCAGCGAATCGAAAACGGTGCCCGCGATGGCCGGGTATTGCAGTGCGGCCTTGAGCGCCTCGCGCTGCGGCCACAGGCGGGGGTCATCCGGGTTGGGTCGCCCGGGTCCCGGCGCCTTCTCCGCTTCGGGCCGATCCCGACGCATCTGCCGTCCACGCCCGGATGCCGACGCACGTCCGTTCACCCGGGCGACTCGCGCGCCCTCCTCACGGACTCGCGCGAGCACCTGTCCGACTTCTTCCCAGCCGACCCAACCCGCGAGCTGACGTGCGTACTCGTCGCGCAGCGCCACGTCTTTGATTCGGGCCACCACCGGCACCGTGTCGCGCAGGGCGTGAACGCGACCCTCCGCGGTGTTCAGATCGAACCCGGCCAGCAGTGCCTTGATCGCGAACTCGAACATCGGCACCCGACGCGCGATCAGATCACGGACTGCGGCGTCTCCCCTGTTCTGCCGCAACTCGCACGGGTCCATCCCCTCCGGCGCGATGGCGACGAAGGTCTGGCCGGCGATGGACTGCTCGCCTTCAAAAGCTTTGAGCGCCGCGGCTTTTCCGGCCGCGTCGCCGTCGAAGGTGTAGATCACCTCACCGCGAAAGTACGAGTCGTCCATCATCAGTCGACGGATCAGCGCCAGGTGATCCTCACCGAAGGCGGTGCCACACGACGCGACCGCCGTCGTCACCCCTGACAGATGCATCGCCATCACGTCGGTATATCCCTCGACCACGACGACCTGGTGACTCTTGGCGATGTTCTTCTTGGCGTGATCGAGTCCGAACAACACCTGAGACTTCTTGTACAGCATGGTCTCTGGCGTGTTCATGTACTTGCCGAGGTTGTCGTCGTCGAACAGCTTGCGCGCGCCGAAACCGATGATGTCTCCGCCGAGATTGCGGATCGGCCACAGCAGACGGCGGTGGAATCTATCGATGGGACCCTTGCGTCCCTGCTTGGACAGGCCGGCCGCCTCCAGCTCGGCGAACTCGAAGCCCTGCGCCAACAACGCCTTGGTCATCGTGTCCCAGCCTGCGGGTGCGTACCCGCAACCGAAGGTCGACGCCGCAGCGGCGTCGAAGTTCCGTTCGGTGAGGTAGTCGCGCGCGATCTGGGCGTCGGGGGTTCGCAACTGCTCGGCGTAGTACTTCTGCGCGGCGGCGTTGGCGGCCACCAGACGGGCACGGGTACCGCGATCACGTGCGACCGACGTCCCGCCACCCTCGTAGTGGATCTGATACCCGAGCCGGTCGGCGAGTTGCTCGACGGCCTCGACAAAGCTGACGTGCTCCTGCTTCTGCAAGAAGCTGTAGACGTCGCCCCCTTCGCCGCAGCCGAAGCAGTGGAAGTGACCGTGATGCGGACGGACGTGGAACGACGGCGTCTTCTCGTCGTGGAAGGGACACAACCCCTTGAGCCGGTCCGCACCTGCCGGACGCAACGCTACGTAGTCGCCGATGATCTCCTCGATGCGTGTCTGTTCACGGATTGCCGTGATGTCACGATCGGGAATTCGGCCTGCCACGTCCCCAGTGTAGTGACCTCAGCGGTTCGGTCGTCCGCTACATCCACAAGCACGCGCACGGCGCCAACCCGCCCGGCTTGCGACGACGGATCGGCTACGGTCGAGACCGGGGGGCACGAGTCGTCGCACCGAGGAGTACCTATGGCTACATCGTCGTTGTCCACCGCAGAGCAGGCCCGACTCACCAGCGGCAAGAACTTCTGGCAGACCAAGTCCGAAGGCGGCCTGCCGTCGATCGCGATGACCGACGGCCCGAACGGACTGCGCAAACAAGAGGGCTCGTCGGACGCCCTCGGCTTGTCGGAGAGCGTTCCCGCGACCTGCTTCCCGCCGGCTGTCGGGCTCTCCCAGACCTGGAACCCCGACCTCGCCGCCCGGATCGGCAAAGCCATCGGCGCCGAGGCACTCGCCCGCCAGGTGTCGGTCGTTCTCGGCCCCGGCATCAATCTCAAACGTTCCCCACTCGGCGGCCGCAATTTCGAGTACTACTCCGAGGATCCTGTTCTCTCGGCAGCATTCGGCGAAGCGTGGGTACGCGGCGTGCAGAGCGTCGACGTGGGTGCGTCGCTCAAGCACTTCGCGGCCAACAACCAGGAGACCGATCGCATGCGGGTGAGCGCCGCGATCGACGAGCGCACACTGCACGAGCTGTACCTTCGAGCGTTCGGCCACATCGTCCGCACCGCACGACCGTGGACGGTGATGTGCTCGTACAACCGCATCAACGGCGTCCACGCGAGCGAGAGCCGCGAATTGCTGACCGACATCCTGCGAGACACATGGGGATTCGACGGCGTGGTGGTCAGCGACTGGGGCGCAGTTGTCGACCGTGTCCGCTCGGTGGCCGCCGGACTCGACCTGATGATGCCGTTCGGGGGCGACGAACTCGACGACGACGTCGCGGCTGCCGCAGACGACGGCCGCCTCGACCCGCAGGCACTGCAGGAGTCTGCCGACCGGATGATCGCGCTCGTCGAACGAGCAGCACCGCACATCCGTTCGGAGAACGGCACATTCGACGTCGACGCCCATCACGCGCTGGCACGCGAGACCGCTGCCCAGGCAATCGTGTTGTTGCGCAACGACGACAACCTCCTCCCCTTCGACACTTCCGAATCGCTTGCTGTCATCGGCACGATGGCCTCGCAACCGCGCTATCAGGGCGGCGGGTCGTCGAAGGTCAACGCCACCAAGGTCGACATCCCGCTCGACGAGATCAAGAGCCATGCAGGCTCGGAAGTCGTCTACGCCGCCGGCTACACCACCGACGACAACGATTCCCAGAACCGCAGCGACCTCATTTCCGATGCCGTCGCCGCAGCGCGATCGGCCACCAACGTCGTGCTGTTCCTCGGGCTCGCCGAGCACCAGGAGTCAGAGGGATTCGACAGGACCACCATCGACCTTCCCGCCGATCAACTCGAACTCGCCGAGGCGGTTCTGGCCGTGAATCCCCGCACGGCCGTTGTGCTCTCACGCGGCGGAGTGCTCCGCGTCGCGCCGCTCCTCGCACCCGCGATCCTCGACGGAGCGCTTCTCGGCCAGGCAGGCGGAGGCGCCATCGCCGACGTTCTGTTCGGTAGCGTCAATCCGTCCGGGCGCCTGTCGGAAACCATCCCGCTGCGCCTCGAGGACAACCCGAGCTACCTGAACTTTCCCGGCGAATTCCAGCACGTCACCTACGGCGAGGGACTGTTCATCGGCTACCGCTGGTACGACGCACGCAAGATGAACCTCTCCTATCCGTTCGGACATGGCTTGTCCTACACCGACTTCGACTACCGCGACCTAACGGTCACCGAAACCGCCGACGGCCTCGCCGTCGAGCTCACAGTCGCGAACGTCGGGAGGGTCGACGGACGCGAGGTCGTGCAGGTCTACTCCGGCATCGAGACCTCGTCTGTCTCGCGACCGGTGCGCGAACTGAAGGCCTTCGCCAGCGTTGACGTCAAGGCCGGCGAAGAGCAGCGCGTCACCATCAGCGTGCCGCGGGATGTATTGGCGTACTGGGATGTTCGCGTCCACGATTTCGTCGTCGAAGGCGCGACGTATCGGATCGACGTCGGAGCGTCGAGTCGCGATATCCGCCTGCACGCCGATGTCGAGGTCAAGGGAGACGAGATCACCATCCCACTGACCACCAATTCGACCATCGCCGAGGTGGTTTCGGTCCCCAGCGGCAAGGATGCGTTGACCGACCTGGTCAAAAGCTCCTTCCCCGACGTCACCGAGGCCGACGGACCGGGACTGCTGGCCATGATCGGCTCTGTTCCTGTCGACAGACTGCCCGAATTCACCACGGGCGCGGTCACCAAGAGGGCGCTGGCCGAGAAGCTCGACGCCGTCAACGTCGACGCCGGAAACTCATCCGACGAGTAGTCGCCGATCGACGGCTACTCGCCACCTGTCGCTGAGGCATCCGCCGCACGGGCAGGAGCTTCGGACGGCGCCCCTGTCGTCGCGCCGCCCTCAGTCGTCCCACCCTCGGAGCCGGCCGACCCCTCCGTTCCGTTCGGCACGGTCGGACTGCTCTGCCCTATGGGTTCGGTGGGCACCGTGGGTTCGGTGGGCACCGGTGACGCGGGCGGCGACTCCACGACGCTCGATTCGGTTGCAGCTTCGGATGTTCCAGAGCTGTCCGAGGATTCAGGCGTGCTCGAGGATTCGGTCGTGACAGCGGATTCGGTCGTGGCAGCGGATTCGGGGGCAGTCGCTCGCGGTTCGGATGTGGCTGCGGCTCTCGACAGACCCGTGGTCGTGCGTGCCGCCGCAGTCGCGGCGCCAGAGTCCGCCGCCTCGGCCGCCGTGGCGGAAGGCGTTTGGGCTGCGACGTCGGAGGCGCTCTGCGGATGGTCGTAAGCGCTGTCGACGATCTTTTTGAGCGGATCGTTGAGCGCGTCTGCGACAAACCCGAGTCCGATGAATCGCAGCGGCTGCAGCAGCGGGAGGTCGTGGGACGGAATCATCACGTAGGTGGTGTTGCCGTCGGTCCACCTGACATTGTTCGGATCGTCGGGATCGGCGTCCACATAGGCGAACGGGTGGACGTACAACATGCCTGCGATGGCGTTCGCGTAGGCGATGAGGTTGAAGTGCGTCGGCCAATCCGCCCACCCGTCGTACTGCCGCCACAACTCGGTTACCTGGTAGCCGGTGTCAGTTGGTGTCTTCGGCAACCAGGGCGGGCTGTAGGTGTTCTCCGGGTTGCCAACGAGCAGAAACGACGTCGTCGACGGCGGCGCGTACGAGGATGCGTTCTGGCTCAGGTTGCGCAGCCAGAATGCCGCGACCTGTCCACCCTGTGAGTACCCGAGAACCACGACGTTCTTGTCGCCGTCGCTACGGAATGCAGCGTCGAGCGCAAAGGCGCCGATCGAGATCGGACCAACCTCGCCGATGACTCCCCGCAGATGCGACGGGTCAAGCGCTGCCGGAGTCCAGATCTTCGTGCAGTTCGGTCCAGCTTTCAGACACGCTCCCCGCAACAGCGTTTTCATCACGGGAAAAAGGTTGTAGTCGAGTGGTTCGAGCGTGTAAATCGATGTGTCCGACGACGGGGCGGGCAGTACCGCCGCAGTCGCTCGCGGACTACCACTGAACAACGCGAGACTGACCATGCTGCAGGCGAAGAATGCAATGATTCCAGTGTGGCTCAATCGACTCCGGAGGCGGGCCATCCGCGTCATTCCTTTCGACGGCCCCCGAAGGTCTCCCAGAACAAACTGTACGCATAGATAGCGAACCAGACGCGCGTTAATCCGAATTGGATTTGCCTTTTACGTCAAATAGATTTGCCAAAATCAGATACCGTAAGAATCCGCTTGTACAAACCGCGGCGAATCACAATGCACACGCAACTAGTCGATACATTCTGAAACCCTGGCGTATCCCGATTCTGGGCGCATCCGAGTCCTGCGCGCTCCCGGGTGCCGGTGCACGCCAAGGCCCGGCCAGTCTGAACCTCAGCCCAGGTGCGCCTGGGCTCCGGAGTTCTGCTTGTCCATGCGCTCGAGGCGCCCCTCGGTCATCGACGCGATCTGATCGACGATGACGCGCAATCGCGCGGCGTCGGTCTCGGCGGCCTGCCAGGTCGGGACGAAGATCGGATCGAGTCCGCCAGGAGCCGCGGCCATCAACCATCCCGCAACTCGATGGATACGCTCGCGTTGGCGGGCCTGGTGCGACTTGTGGCGTTCGTTGGAGAAGATGAATCGCAGCGCCAAGGTCTTGAGGATCGCAACCTCGGCAGCGATCAGCGGCGGCACCGTCAGATCGGCGTCGTACCGAGCGATCGAGCGCCCACCGACCTGCTCGCGGGTACCCGTGATGGCGGCGGACGCAAACCTGCCGATGAGTTCGCTCGTGAGTCTCTTGAGCCGCACCGACGCGTCGAGGCTGCCGTCGAACACCCCGACTGCACGCACGATGTCCATTTGCGAGAGCCTGCCCGCGGCGTCGATCAGCGGTTCCGGTTCCAGCTCGGGAAACTCCGCGACGCCAATCTCCGCCAGCGTGCGTTGATCGTCAGGGTCGCCGAGTGACCGGAGATCGATACGGTTGGCGATGACCCCGTCTTCAAGGTCGTGCACCGAGTATGCGACGTCGTCCGACCAGTCCATGACCTGTGCTTCGATGCACTGCCGATCGCCCGGCGCACCCCTGCGAACCCACGCCAGGGTGTCAGCGTCGTCGTCGTACGCACCGAACTTGCGGGCCGGTGGCCGGCGCAGCCACGGGTACTTGAGCGTTGCGTCCAGAGACGCGCGGGTCAGGTTCAACCCCGCAGAAGCACCATCGGCGTCGAGCAATTTCGGTTCGAGTCGAGTCAGGATGCGCAGGTTCTGCGCGTTGCCCTCGAACCCGCCGATATCGACGGCTACCTCGTCGAGTGCTCGTTCGCCGTTGTGCCCGTACGGCGGATGCCCGATGTCGTGAGCGAGACCGGCGAGTTCGACGAGATCGGGCTCGCAGCCGAGACCGATCGCGATCCCGCGTCCGATCTGCCCCACCTCGAGCGAATGCGTGAGGCGGGTGCGCGGTGTATCACCCTCGCGTGGTCCGACGACCTGGGTCTTGTCCGCAAGCCGACGCAATGCGGCCGAATGGAGTACGCGCGCACGGTCGCGCGCGTACTCACTGCGGTGATCTGTCCTGGTACCGGGCAGGCTGGCTGTCTTCGCGCCCTCACGAACGATGCGCTCGACAGCCTCCTCGCCGTACTCAGCAGTCGGAGGTATACCGGTCAGGCCAGAGAGCGGGGTACTAGTCAAGCACCCAGCCCCGACCGACCGCGAAGTCGGTGACGCGCTGACGGATGGCGACGATCTGCTTGGCAGTCAGGTCACCGGAGGCGTCGAGGAGCAGTTCGGTGATCTCCTCGGTGAATGCCGCTGCATCGAGTGACCCGCCGCCTCCACGGGGACGTCGACGGTCGGCTCCGTGTGAGCGGTCGGAACCGTGCGACCGACCGTGGTGATCGTGTGAATCGCGACGATGTGGGCGCCCCGATCCCGACTCGTCGGAAGGCGCTTCTTCGGTGACCGCGACGTTGACCGCCTTGGCTCCGCGGTCGGTTTCCTCGATATCGAACGAGACCTTGGCGCCCGGCTTCAGCGAATCCTCGTCGATGTCGATGTCATTGATGTGCAAGAACACATCGGCACCGCCGGACTCCGGAGCCAAGAATCCGAATCCTCTGTTCGTGTCGTAATGAACAACTTTCCCGCTGACCGCCACGACTCCACTCACTCTCCTCGCCGCCCGGTCGGACCCCGTGTCCGACCGCGCACGGCAACTCTTCTCAATTGTGACAGACCACCGCAGGTCAGGCCTACCCAACGACCGACTGGCGAACCGCAGACGTCACGCCCCGAGCAGTTTGCTCCCCAGATATTCGACGACGCGGTCGAGCGCGATCCGCTCCTGGCTCATCGTGTCGCGTTCGCGAATCGTCACGGCCTGATCGTCGAGGGTGTCGAAATCGACGGTCACACAGAACGGCGTTCCGACCTCGTCCTGCCTGCGGTAACGCTTACCGATCCCCTGGGCGTCGTCGAAGTCGACGTTCCAGTACTTGCGCAGCTCCGCGGCGAGGTCCTTGGCCTTCGGCGACAGCTTCTCGTTGCGCGAGAGCGGAAGCACCGCCACCTTCACCGGAGCGAGTCGACGATCGAGGCGGAGCACAGTACGAGTATCGGTGCCGCCCTTGGCATTCGGCACCTCTTCCTCGGTCAGCGCGTCACAGAGGAACGCCATCACCGAACGGGTCAGCCCGGCGGCGGGCTCGATCACGTAGGGGGTGTACCGCTCGCCGGTCGCCTGGTCGAAGAAGGACAGGTCTTCACCCGAATGCTTGGCGTGGGTGGACAGATCGAAGTCGGTGCGATTGGCAACGCCTTCGAGTTCGCCCCACGGGTTACCCGAGAAGCCGAACTTGTACTCGACGTCGACGGTGCGCTTGGAATAGTGCGACAGCTTTTCCTTGGGATGGTCGTAGAGCCGCAGGTTCTCCGGATTGATACCGAGATCGGTGTACCAGGCGAAGCGTTGATCGATCCAGTACTGGTGCCATTCCTCGTCTTCACCCGGCTTGACGAAGAATTCCATCTCCATCTGCTCGAATTCGCGAGTACGGAAGATGAAGTTGCCCGGGGTGATCTCGTTACGGAAGCTCTTGCCGATCTGTGCGATGCCGAACGGCGGCTTCTTGCGCGAGGTCGTCATGACGTTCTTGAAGTTGACGAAGATTCCCTGAGCGGTCTCCGGACGGAGGTAGTGCAGCCCCTCCTCGTCGTCGACCGGCCCCAGGTAGGTCTTCATCAATCCGCTGAACGCACGCGGCTCGGTCCAGTTGCCCGGCTGACCCGTCTCCGGGTCGTTGATGTCGGCAAGCCCGTTCTCCGGAGGATGTCCGTGCTTGAGTTCGTACGCCTCGATCAGGTGGTCGGCGCGGTAGCGCTTGTGGGTGTACAGCGATTCGACGAGCGGATCGGTGAACACCTCGACGTGACCACTGGCTTCCCACACGGGCCGCGGGAGGATGACGGACGAATCGAGTCCGACGACGTCGTCGCGACTGGTGACCATGCTCCGCCACCACTGCCGCTTGATGTTCTCCTTGAGCTCCACGCCGAGCGGCCCGTAATCCCATGCCGACCGTGTTCCGCCGTAGATCTCGCCGCTCGGGTACACAAGACCCCGACGCTTGGCGAGGTTGACGACGGCTTCGACTCTGGCAGGGGCAGCATTCGACGGGCGGGAGGCCACAGGGATCTTTCTCCACGGACGTTGGGACAGGTCACGAACTTCTCGCCGGCACGCTGGCCGGCAACCCTTACAGCCTAGCCGTCCGCTGACGACGCCTGACCAGCGCCGTCGAGCATCCTCCGGTTCGAGCAGCGCGACCAGTGGGGCGTCGACCACAAATGACAACCACTTCCCTTAAGATGGAGTGATGGGAACTCGCGGCCAGTGTTCAGACGGCCTCGGCTCGCGCGGCGTCGGTGCCCGCGACGTCGCTGCGCGTGAGGCTGCCAGCGACCTGCTCCGGGCACTCGCATCGCCCATGCGGATCGCCATCGTGTTGGCACTGCAGGAAGACGCCCGCTGCGTGCACGAACTGGTGGGCTCACTCGGCGTGAGCCAGCCATTGGTCAGCCAACACCTGCGCGTTTTGAAGGACGCCGGCGTCGTGAGTGGCGAACGCAATGGTCGCGAGATCATGTACTCGCTGATCGACGACCACCTTGCACACATCGTCACCGACGCCCTCACACACGCAACCGAGCCTCGTCCGACGCCGCAGACACGTGGCCCCGACGCGCCCGCCACGAACACCACGGCCGCAGCGACCACACACCGATCGACCGCGCACAGCGACGAAACGAAACGATGAGCAGCACCGACACCACTGACAACGCCGCGACCACCGACACCACGGGCCGCGAGCGTCCCGTCACCGGAATCCGTTCCACGCGACAACGCGCGGCAATCGCCGACGCACTGTCGGAGGGCGACGACTTCCGCTCGGCACAGGAGCTTCACGAGCAACTCAAGGCCCGTGGCGAATCGATCGGTTTAACCACCGTCTACCGCAACCTGCAGGCGCTGAGCCAGGCCGGACAGATCGACGCACTCTGGGACGGTTCGGGCGAGATGCGTTACCGCAACTGTTCGTCGGTGCATCACCACCACCTGGTGTGCCGGGTGTGCGGCACGACGGTCGAGGTGCAGGCAGATCCGGTGGAGCGCTGGGCGTCGAAGATCGCGGCAGAACACGGCTTCAGCGACATCCACCACACCGTCGAGGTGTTCGGGGTGTGTGCCGACTGCCGCGCCGCGCGCTGACTTGAGTCGGCGCGAGTATGTTCGGCGGGGTTCAGCTCGCGTCGACGAGCTTACGGGCGATGTCGTCGCCGCCGGACAGTACGATGTGCAGCACCGTCAGCAATGGGATGTCGGTGAGGCCGTCGGCCGGAAATGTGTAGTACTGCAACACATCTGTGGTCACGCCGGTCAGATCGGAACGTCGTAGGTTACCGAAGCTCAGCGTCGCGTCGAGTTCTTCGACGTCGGAACGGAGCGCGTCGGTGTTGGGAAGGTTGAGCGCGAGCAACTGTGTCACCGAGACCACCTGAAGGTCGTCGGCCAGCGCGATGACCCGAACCGACGCCCGCGTCGAGCCGACAGCGACGACCACTGATTCGGCGTCGACGTCGGTGACGTCGCCGATCTCGGTCAGGAGCGTGGCCACCCTTTCGAGTAGAACCTGTTGCGCGGCAGAGGAATCCGGGCCCGACTCATTGCTCATCGACTCATCGCCCACAGACTCATTACTCATCGACTCATCGCTCACCGACCACTCACGCTCACTCCGTCGTCATCACGCCGCCGAAGCGGCGGTCGCGTGATGCGTACTCGACGCACGCTGCCCACAGGTCGCGGCGATCGAAGTCGGGAAACAGCTTCTCCTGATAGACCATCTCGGCGTAGGCCGACTGCCAGAGCAGGAAGTTCGAGATGCGCTGCTCCCCCGACGGACGCAGGAACAGGTCGACGTCGGGCATGTCCGGCTCGTCAAGATACTTTGCGAACGACGCCTCGGTGATCCGCTCGGGATCGAGCTCGCCCGCCGCGGCGCGTCGAGCGATCTCCTTTGCCGCGTCGGCGATTTCGGCCCGCCCACCATAGTTCACACACATGGTGAGGGTCATGACCGTGTTGTCCTTGGTCAGTTCCTCCGCGACCTCGAGTTCTTTGATCACGCTGCGCCACAGGCGTGGTCGGCGTCCGGCCCAGCGCACGCGCACGCCCATCTCGTTCATCTCATCACGACGGCGACGGATCACGTCGCGGTTGAAGCCCATCAGGAACCGGACCTCGTCGGGGCTGCGAGACCAGTTCTCCGTCGAGAACGCGTACGCCGAGAGCCACGTGACGCCCATCTCGATGCAGCCGCAGACGGTGTCCATGAGCACCGCCTCGCCACGCTTGTGCCCCTCGGTGCGTGGCAGCCCGCGCTCGGTGGCCCACCGGCCGTTGCCGTCCATCACGAGCGCGACGTGGCGAGGGATCAGTTCGGCGGGCAATGCGGGTGGTGTGGCTCCGCTCGGATGCGGGTCGGGTGGACGAACCGCGCGTCGCTCCTGTGCTGCGGCTTGCTTTGCCCGTTCATCCCGAGCCGCGGACCGCGACCGTAGCGCCATCGCCGGCTCCTCTCACATTCGGTGAAACCAGACTATGAGGGGTTGCGCGTTCGATGAGCGGCAGGGTGCGCAATTGGCGCTCGAGATGCCATTGCAGATGCGCGGCGACCAATCCGCTGGCTTGACGTCGTAGCGACTCGGTCGCGTCCGTGGTGTGCTCCCACTGCCCTCGGTACAGCGAGTCCATGAGATCGAGGACTCCGGGCGACGGGGTCGCGGCTCCCGGCGGACGACAGTGCAGGCATACCGCACCGCCGGCAGCGACGTGGAACGCCCGATGCGGGCCAGGCGAAGCGCAGCGTGCACAGACATCCAAGGCGGGCATCCAGCCGGCGCAGTGCATCGCCCTGAGCAGGAAGGCGTCGAGGATCAGCCCTCCCGGGCGCCGATCATCTGCCAGCGCCTCGAGGGCACCGACGGTGAGCCGGTGCAACTGTGGGGCGGGAGCACGTTCCTCACCGGCAAGGCGTTCCGCGGTCTCGAGGACGGCGCACGCCGTGGTGTAGCGGGCGTAGTCGGCGACGATCGCGTCGGCGAACGCGTGGATCGAATGAACCTGTGTGACGACGTCGAGGTTGCGTCCCGGATAGAGGTGGATGTCGACGTGGGCGAACGGTTCCAGCCGGGCACCGAACTTCGACCTCGTCCGACGCACACCCTTGGCGACCGCACGCACCAATCCGTGCTCCGCGGTCAGCAATGTGATGATGCGGTCGGCCTCGCCGAGCTTGTGCTGACGCAGCACAACCGCTTCATCCTGGTAGAACCTCACCGTGCCATTGTTCCACCGGGCACCGACATGGTCCGTCGAGACATGCCGCTAACCGCTGCCACTTCCGGAGTCGCCCGGTTCGCGCTCGTGGGCACCGACGTGAGTACCGGTCGACGCCTCGCGCTTGCGGACGCTGGCGCCCGCGACCCCGGCCACATGCTGTGGTGCCGGCGTGGTGATCGTCGGGAGGCTGCCGCTACCGCCGTCGAAGATCTTGGCCATCCGCGGCGAGAGCCGCATGCCTCCGGGGAAGCGGTGCCAGCCCTTGTGGTCGTAGTACTTGGTTCCCACCCAGCCCAGCAGTCCGCCCACGATCAGCCCGACGATCGTCTGGATCACGGCACGGCCGAGGCCCGCATCCCAGTCGGCATCGAAGTACAGGATCGACCGAACGCCGAGGTACACCAGATGCATCGGCTCGACGGACGCTATCCAGGCGAACAGTCGCGGGCTGGCCTCCAGCGGCACGGTGCCACCCGACGACGGCAGGCCGAGAATCACGAAGAACACCAGATTCAGGATCAAACCCGGGTTTCCGAAGACGGCCATCGCCGACGCCGCCGACACACCGACGGCGAAGATCACCAACACCGAATACGTCCACAACACAAACGCATTCGGTAACGAGGTCCCCACCGCCGTACACACCCCGACATACAGTGCCGACTGGATGAACGCGATCAGCAACATGATCGTCCACTTGGCGGCGAGAGTTCCCCAGCGCGAGATCGGCAGTCGCAGACGCAGTTGGTAGAACGGGCCGAACTCGATGGGCGTCTGGCCGAGCGCGGCGTCGACCACGATGCTCACCATCATCGCGCCGGTGAAGCCTGCGAGAATCAGCAGCAGTGTGTAGTAGAAGGCCGACAAGCCGTTTCCGGAGCCCTCGGGCAGCGGATTGGGTTCGACGGTCCGCACGTCCACCGGCTGCGAGAGCGCGAGCTGGGCTGCGCCGCTGAACGGTACGTTGGCCTTGGCGAGTTGCTCCCTGACCGACTGCGTGAGTTGGTCGCCCACCTGCTTGTTGACCTGTGTCGACACCCGCTCAGAGAATGTCGTCGTGATAGCCGAGGCGAAGGTTCCCGAGCCGCGATTGATGTAGATGTCGATCGGCAGCTTCTCGGGCTTGGCCTGCAGCACCGCCGATTGGCCGAGTGCCACAGCCTTATTGGTGAAGTTCGGGCTGATGATCACGACGCCGTAGACCTTGCCCGTGTTCAACTCGTTCAGCGCGGTGGTGCGGTCGGTCTTGTGCACCGCGATCCCGCTTTTCGCCGCCTCGTCGATGATGCCCTTGGCGATCTGGTCGCCGTAGTTCTGCTTGTCCGTCCCGCCGTCGGCGTTGGGAACCTCGCCACCGTTGTCCTGGTTGGCCAATGCGATCGGGAAGTCGTGCAGATTGCGTTCCGGATCGGCGATAGCGCCCATGTACAACGCCGCCATGAACGACATGATGACGACGACGAGCAACACCGGTAGGACCCAGAACTTGGGCGCACCCAGCACCTCTGAGATCGTGCTGACCGCCTGCTCCTCGTGCGGGTATCCGTCAGCGCCGGTCTGCACGGTGCTGCTCTCGTCGGTGAGAGTCTCCGTGTTGTGACCGTCGTTGTCGTGACCGTCTTGATCGTGACTGTCGTGATCGTGACCGTCTTGATCGTGACTGTCTTGCGTCGAATCGACCGCGTCGGCTGGTGCCGATTCGTCCGATCCCTCGTGCTTGCCCACCGTCGTACCTCCTGAAGAGATCGGCCGTCAGAAGCCCATTCGTCCCAGCTGTTTGGGGTCTCGCTGCCAGTCCTTTGCCACTTTCACGTGCAGATCCAGGTAGACCTTCACGCCGAGCAGGTTCTCGATCTGCGCCCGAGCAGTGGTACCCACCTGCTTGAGACGCGAGCCCTTGTGTCCGATGATGATGCCCTTCTGGCTGTCGCGCTCCACGTAGAGAATCGCGTGGACGTCGACCATCGGTGCCTGATCGGGGCGTCGGTCCTCGCGCGGGATGACCTCCTCGATCACGACCGCCAGCGAATGCGGCAACTCGTCGTGCACGCCCTCGAGCGCGGCCTCCCGGATGAACTCCGCCATCAGGACCTGCTCGGGTTCGTCGGTCAGCTCGCCGTCGGGGTAGAACGCGGGGCCCGGTTCCATCAGCGAGACGAGGACGTCTGTGAGTACGTCGAGCTGCGCGCCGCTGGTCGCCGACACCGGAACCACCTCGGACTCGCTGCCGAGCAGGTTGCTCAGTGCGAGCAGTTGGGCCGCGACCTTGTCGGGTGTGACACGGTCGATCTTTGTCACGACGCCGAGCACCGTCGTCTTGGGCGCCATCTGTCGCACCTGTGACACGATCCACCGGTCACCGGGACCGATCGCCTCGTCGGCCGGGATGCAGATCCCGATGACGTCGACCTCCGAGTAGGTGTCGCGGACGAGATCGTTGAGTCGTTGCCCGAGAAGTGTGCGCGGTCGGTGCAGACCGGGGGTGTCGACGATGATCAGCTGGGCGTCCGGCCGGTTCACGATTCCACGAATGGTGTGCCGTGTGGTCTGTGGACGATTCGACGTGATCGCGATCTTCTCGCCGACGAGGGCGTTCGTGAGCGTCGACTTTCCCGTGTTTGGCCTGCCGACGAAACAGACGAATCCTGAGCGGAACTCGTCGCTCATGAGTCGACGCGATCGACGACGGCGCCGCTTCCGTCGGCGACGATCAGAGGCGCCGACGGGCTGATCTCGTGCAGGGTCGCCAGGCCGGGATCGTCGGCCCGGCCGCCGACGACGACGGCAGCCTCGAACTCGGCTGCTCCGCTGCCGAGGGCCGTCGCGAGCGCGACCTGAAGACCCGTCAACCGCAGCGAGCGCGTCTCGACGTCTGCCCCGGCGTAGGTACGCCCGTCACCGTCGCGGACTGCCGCGCCCGATGCGGTCTCCGCGCGGGCGCGCGCCCCCCGGGCGAGCACGACGAGTTTGTTGTCCTCGTCGTCGAGTGTCTGGGTCACCTGTGATCCTTGCCGTTGCGTGCGTGAACCGACGTGCCGCGGTCCGAGCCGTTCCGCTCAGAGTATTCCCCATCGGTGTCGGTGTCGGCGTCACGCACTCGGCGCAGCGCGCCCGCGTCGGAATCCGCACGGGTGTCACCGCGTCGTCGGTCACGCCGTGCGTCGTCGTCATCCCGCGACGTAGCGTCTGCGTCGTCATCATCGGCAGATTCCAACTTGGTCACCAACACAGTGGTGATACGTTGGCGCCCTTGCTGATTGGGGCCTCCCTCTGCGACAAGCCGCAGTCCGTGGGATTCGACGTCTGCACCTGGCAGCGGCACACGGCCCAACTCCAGCCCGACGAGTCCACCGACGGTTTCCACCTCGTCGTCGTCGATCTCGATGTCGAACAGTTCGCCGAGATCCTCGACGGGCAGCCGTGCCGACACCCGAACGCGGCCATCACCCAGATCCTCGATCGGCGCGACCTCGTCGGTGTCGTACTCGTCGGTGATCTCACCCACGATCTCCTCGAGTACGTCCTCAATGGTGACCAGGCCCGCGATGCCCCCGTACTCGTCGACCAGGAGCGCCATGTGGTTGCGGGTGCGCTGCATGTCGGCGAGGACCTTGTCCAGTGGCTTCGAGTCGGGCATGAACTCGGCCGGACGCATGAGGTCTCGCACCCGGATGACCGTGATCGGTTCTCCCGCATTCAATGTCGACGCGAGATCTTTGAGGTAGACGACGCCGAGCACGTCGTCGGGATTCTCACCGATCACGGGTATTCGCGAATGCCCGGACCGCAGTGCCAGATTCAGCGCCTGCGCGACGGTTTTATCGTCTTCGATCCAGATCATCTCGGTGCGCGGGACCATCACCTCACGGGCATTGGTGTCTCCGAGGTCGAACACGGATTGAATCATCCGCCGCTCATCTGCCGCGACCACACCGCTTGCCTCCGCGAGGTCGACGACCTCTCGCAACTCGACCTCGGTGGCGAACGGCCCGTTGCGGTAACCGCGCCCTGGGGTCAACGCGTTGCCGATGAGGATGAGGAGTCGGGTGACCGGTGTCAGCAGCACCCCGAGGGCCTGCAGGAACACCGCTGAGGCCAGCGCGACGCTGTAGGCGTGTTGCCTGCCCAGCGTGCGAGGCCCGACCCCTGCCGCGATGTAGGAGAGCACGGTCATGCCCGCGATCGTGACGACGAGCCCCCAGCCGACCCCGAGCGCATCGACCGCCGCGACAGCGGCGAGTGCGACCGCCGCGGTCTCGCAGGCGACGCGAAGGAACACGGCGAGCCCGACGTAGGTGGCGCGCGCATCCAACACCGACACGAGCCTGCGCGCACCGGCACGCTGCTCTTTGACCATGTCTTCGACACGAGCGATGGACACCGTCGACACCGCGGTGTCGACCGCGGCGAACACGCCTGCGAAAGCGAGCAGTACCAGAGCGACGATGAGGAACCAGATGTCTTGCGACAAGGTCACGTGTCCTTGGCCGGGGTCTGACCCGAGTCGGGGGCGTCGGGGGCCGCGTCGACCGACGCGACGTCGGAGAAGCCGATGTTGGTCAACAGCTTGGTGTCACGATCGGACTGTCGCTGCACCTGCGCGACGCGGTGACGTTCGGCGTAGAACTCTTCGAGGATGCTGTTCTGCAGCCCGAACATCTCCTTTTCCTCCTCCGGCTCGGCGTGGTCGTAGCCGAGCAGGTGCAGGACACCGTGGATCGTGAGCATCGCGAGTTCATGGTCGAAGGAGCGTCGTGCCTCCTTGGCTTGACGCTTCGCGAATGCGGGACAGATCACGATGTCCCCGAGGATCGCCGGACCGGGTTCCGCGGCGTCGGGGCGGCCGCCGGGTACGAGTTCGTCCATCGGGAAGCTCATGACGTCGGTCGGGCCGGGCAGGTCCATCCACTGGACGTGCATGTCGGCCATCGTGTCCTCGTCGACGAGAAGCAGCGAGAGCTCGGCTGCCGGATTGACATCCATCGCCCCCACGGCGAACCGCGCCGCGCCGATGATCAGTTCCGCCGGGGCCTCGACGCCCGACTCGTTGGCGAGTTCGATACTCATGAGCGTCGTCCCTGTCCCGCGGCGCGTCGAGCCGCACGATTGCCACCCTGGGCGCCGGCGTCACGTAGCCGACCCGACGAACGGTGTGCCTCGTCGTCGCGACCGTATGCATCGACGATGTCGGCCACCAGCCGATGACGCACGACATCGGAGCTGTTCAGATGCGAGAAGTGGATGTCGTCGATGCCCTCGAGAATGCGCGTCGCGGCGTTGAGGCCGCTCTGCGCTCCGCCGGGCAGGTCGACCTGCGTGACGTCGCCGGTGACGACGACCTTCGACCCGAACCCGAGACGGGTCAGGAACATCTTCATCTGCTCGCTGGTCGTGTTCTGCGCCTCGTCGAGAATGATGAAGGCGTCGTTCAACGTGCGCCCACGCATGTATGCCAACGGCGCGACCTCGATGACGCCCGCCGCCATGAGTTTCGGTATCGACTCCGGGTCGATCATGTCGTGCAGGGCGTCGTACAGCGGCCGCAGGTACGGGTCGATCTTCTCGCTGAGGGTTCCCGGAAGGAAGCCGAGCCGCTCCCCTGCCTCGACTGCCGGGCGCGTGAGGATGATGCGGTTGACCGCTTTGCCCTGCAGCGCCTGGACCGCCTTGGCCATCGCGAGGTACGTCTTGCCGGTTCCCGCTGGTCCGAGCCCGAACACAATGGTGTTGTTGTCGATGGCGTCGACATACTTCTTCTGGTTGAGCGTCTTGGGCCGGATCGTCTTTCCGCGGCGGGAGATGATGTCGAGCGACAGCACCTCTGCCGGCGACTCCGACGATCCTTCGCTCAACATCGACACGCTGTGCCGCACGAGATCGGGGGTGAGCGGAGTTCCGCGTCCCACCAGGTCGACCAGTTCGGCCACAACTCTTTCCGACGCCGCGACGTCGGCCTGCTGACCGCTGAGCGTCACCTGGTTGCCGCGAACATGGATATCGGCGGGGAGCAGCTTCTCCAGGGTGCGCAGGTTGATGTCACTTGCCCCGAGCAGGCCAAAAACCACCTCGGGAGAGATTTCCACGTTGGAGGTGACCACAGGTCTGCCCCCTGATGTTCCGCTGCTCGGCGCGTTCACGTCGGGGGTGCCGTCACTCACGTATGCAATCACTCCTGGTGTCTGGGGCTTTGGGCTCTATGCGTGCACTCGGATTCGGATCGAATCCGTGTCCGATACGAGTCTATCGCGCCACAACGGCCGATCAGCAGGCAATATTCCGGGCACGGTGGTGCCACGCCACACCTCCCCCGGCACTCAGATCCCGAGAACGCGCAGTGTCTGCCGGTTACACACGCTTCGCGGATCGACGAAGGCATCGTGTCCCTCGTCGGGCACCACGATGAGCTCCGCGGATTGCCCTCGCGCACAGACTGTTTCGACGTAATGCCTGCTGACGTCAACGGGGATCGCGGTGTCGAGGGTGCCGTGAATGGCGACGACGTGCGCGTCGAACGGTTCCTGTTCGATCGGCGACGCCTGCCGGTAGCGCTCTGGCATGGCGTCGTACGGGCCTCCCATCAACCCCTCGACGGAGGGTCGCGCGGCACGACCGGCTCCCACGAGATCCAGTGCCGATGCCTGCGCGACGACCGTGGTGATGGACGTCGACGCTGTCTTCGCTCGGAGCTGCGCCACCGACCAGAGCGCGAGTTGCCCACCTGCGGAATGTCCGACGACGGCCACGTCGGTCCAGTCGACGCACGCGCGCAGGTCGGGTTCGAGTGCGTCGGGAATCTCGGTATCGAATGCCTCGATCGCGGAGCGGACGTCGGTTCCCGTCGCGGGCCACCCGGCACCCGCTTCACCGATACGTCGATACTCGACGTTCCACACCAGGGCGCCCCGCTCGGCGTACTGCCGCGCGATCGCCGATTCGATGGTCAGGCTGAACTCGGTTGTCCAGTAGCCACCGTGCACGAGGACTACCGGACGCATCCGGTCCGGACGGTCGTCGGCGCTTGCGACGTGGTAGAGGTGACCGAACTGCGACGGCTCGGGTCCGTACGCGATCTTCGTGCGGTGCACCGCGCACCGCTTCACCGCTCCCACCTATCGGTGAGAACGCCGATCGCTCCGAGCGCGACGGCGGCGGCGGCCGACGTCCGCAGTACCTCGGGACCCAGGACCACCGAGGTCGCCCCCAGCGCCGTCAGATCGGCGATCTCGGCGTCGTCGAGTCCACCTTCCGGCCCCACCACGAGGGCGATCTCGGAGGCACCTGCCAGCGGTAGCGACCGCAGCGGCACTGCTCCGTCCTCGTGCAGCACCGCGACCACACCACCGTCTGCGGCGACGCCCGCGCAGATCGCGCGCACATCCATCGTCGTCGCGAGGTCGCCGATGTCGGGGATCCACGGGCGTCGACTCTGCTTTGCCGCCGCGGACGCTGCAGCCTTCCACTTCGCAATTCCCTTGTCCGCCTTGCCAGTCCATCGCGCGACGCACCGCGCGGACTGCCAGGGCACGATGCGATCCGCGCCCGCCTCCGTGGCAAGGTCGACGGCGAGCTCCGAACGCTCGGCTTTCGGAAGCGCCTGGATGACCGTGACGGTCGGGCGCGGACGGTCGATGAAGGTGTACCCGTGAGCGCGCGCGACAAGCGTGTCCTTCGAGCGGATCGCCTCGACGGCGCAGTCGGCGACAGAACCCCGGCCATCACCGACGAGAAGTTGCTCGCCGACTCCGAGGCGGGTGACGGTGACGGCGTGCCTTCCCTCGCTACCGGCGAGCACGACTTCACCGCCCACGCGAGGCACCTCGTCGACCCAGAACAGCGGAGGACTCACCGACGTCGACCCTTCAGCTCACGATCCACTCGTCGCGCCACTCCGCTGTGACCTGTCAGCGTCCGGCGAAGGCGTTACGAAGCCGCGAGAACAGACCGCCGGGCGCTGCGGCGGCAGTGGTGGTGACCAGATCGATCTGCTCCCCCGACGTCTCGCGATACGCCGAAAGCGCCGCCGACTGTCCGGCGTCGAGCTTGGTCGGTACATGCACGTCGAGATGCACGTGCAGGGTGCCGCGCACGCCGCTGTTGACGTGCGGCATACCCTGCCCGCGGACCTTGACCACCTGGCCGGGCTGAGTACCCGGCTCGATGGCGACGGTGATGTCGTCGCCGAGGATCGATGCAACCGTGAACTCAGCACCGAGCGCGGCGTCGGCCATCGGCACCCGCAGCGTGCAGTGCAGATCGTCCTTGTCGCGGATGAAGACGTCGTGCGGACGCTCGGAGACCTCGACGTACAGGTCGCCTGCGGGTCCACCACCCATGCCGACCTCGCCCTGGCCTGCCAGGCGGACCCGCATACCGCTCTCGATACCCGCGGGGATGCGCACGGTCATGGTGCGTCGCGAACGCACGCGGCCGTCGCCGCCGCACTTGTGACACGGATCCGGGATGACCTCGCCCGTGCCGTGGCAGGTCGGGCATTCGCGGACGGTCATGACCTGGCCGAGGATCGAGCGCTGCACGGCCTGGATCTCGCCCGCACCCCTACAGGTGTCGCACGTGACGGGCTTGGAGTCGCCATTGGTGCCAGAACCCTGGCACACGTCGCAGAGGATGGCCGTGTCGACGGTGATCTCTTTGTTGACACCGGACGCGCACTCTTCGAGCGTCAGCTCCACCGATACGAGGGCCGGTTCGCCGGGCTGCACGCGTCCCTTGGGTCCGCGACTTCCGCCGAATCCGCCGCCCCCACCGAAGAACGCCTCGAAGACGTCGCCGAGGCCGCCCCCACCGAAGCCTCCGGCGAATCCACCGGCGCCGGGCCCGGCCAACGGATCGCCGCCCGCGTCGACGATTCGACGCTTCTCCGGGTCACTGAGCACCTCGTAGGCTGTGGTGACCTCTTTGAAGCGCTCCTCCTCGTTGGGGTTCACGTCGGGATGCAGTTCTCGGGCCTTCTTGCGATATGCCCGCTTGATCTCCTGGTCGCTGGCACCCTTCGCCACGCCAAGAACTCCGTAGTAGTCAGTTGCCACGCTGTCGTCCGGTCCTCTGTGTCCGGGCCGGTCTATCCGGCCCCGCTATGTACGGTCTCGATTCCCAGCATGCGCCGGGCTTGGGCAGTCCGGCTCGGTGCCGGGAATGTGACGGGATGGTTCGCTGCGCGTCGCGCCGATCAGCGCTCGGCGAGGACCTCACCCACATACTTCGCAACGGCCGCCACCGAGGCGATTGTTCCCGGGTAGTCCATGCGGGTCGGGCCCACCACGCCAACGCTGCCGAATATCGTTCCCGATGCACCGTACCCTGTGGAGACCACCGAGGTTCCACGGAGGTTCTCGGTTTGCGTCTCCTCGCCGATCTGCACGGTGACGCGGCCCATCCGCTGTGTCGTCGCCAACAACTTGAGCACGACGACCTGCTCCTCGAGCGCTTCGAGCACCGTGTCCATGCCGCCGTTCATCGGAGCAAAATCGGCGGCAGAGCGCGCCAGATTCGACGTTCCGCCGAGCACAAGACGGTCGACGCCGCGTTCGACGAGGGTCTCGACCAGGACGGTCGCGAGCCGGATGACCTCGTCGCGAATATCGCCGGGGGCCTCGTTGGCGAGTTCGGCGACTGCCGCGGACGCCTCCTCGAGACGCTTGCCGTGGAGTGCCGCCGAGAACATGTCACGCAGCCGTGAGATGTCGTCCTCGGAACGGTCGGCACCGAGCGCCACCATCCGCTGCTCGACGCGACCGGTATCGGTGATGACCACCAGCAGCAGACGCGACGGCGACAACGTGACCACCTCGAGGTGGCGGACCGTCGCCGTCGACAACACGGGATATTGGATGACCGCGACCTGCCTGGTCAACTGTGCGAGCAGGCGCACAGACCTCCGCAGCACGTCGTCGAGGTCGACGCCGCGGTCGAGAACGGACAGGATGGCCCGACGTTCCGCCGCCGACAGCGGCTTGACCTCGCTGATCCGGTCGACGAACATCCGGTAGCCCTTGTCGGTGGGAACACGACCCGAGCTGGTGTGCGGCTGCGCGATGTAGCCCTCCGCCTCGAGCACGGCCATGTCGTTTCGGACCGTCGCACTCGACACACCGAGATGGTGTCGTTCGACCAAGGCCTTGGAACCGATGGGTTCCTGCGTGTCCACGTAGTCGGTCACGATGGCACGCAGCACCTCGAACCGCCGATCGTCGGTCGCCGACACGTCCGCCACACCTCCTCGGGGCCTACTGTGCAATAAGCTTCAGGGCAAATGAGCTCTGGGCAATAAACTCAGGGCACATACAGTCTGGTCAATCCAGTTCGCAGACTCCATCCTAAGCGACGGCCGACGACGAACCGGGGCCATCGCGCGGGCGTAAGTCGCCGTGAGCCGGCCCGGACTACTCAGGAGCCGGGACGACTCGAAAGAGAAAGACAGTGAGAGCGTCGGGATGATTTTCAAGGGTGTGCGGGAGGGGAAGCCCTACCCCGACCACGGATTGTCGGTCCGCGGGTGGGCCAAGATTCCTCCTCGCCAGCTCCGACTCGACGAACTCGTCACCGTCACCACAGTGCTGGCTCTCGACAAACTCCTCAGCGAGGACTCCACGTTCTACGGCGACCTGTTCTCCCATGTCGTGCGCTGGCAGGGCGACCTCTATCTCGAGGACGGCCTGCACCGCGCGGTGCGTTCGGCGCTCCGGAACCGGCACATCATCCACGCGCGGCTACTCGACCTCGATGCCTACGACCTCTCACCTGGCGCTCTGCCCCTCGAGGAACAACTCGACGACACCGCCGAGATTCCGACGACGTCGAGCCGTCCGACCCGACCGGTCGAGCCACCTCGAAGCCCCTCCGGCCAGGGCGGCGCGCATCGTCGACCGACCCGCGGCACGGGCTGGTCGACGCCGCCGCGCCGGCCCTGATCCGACGCTCCCCTACCTACCAGCCCTCACACCTCCATCGTCTTCTCGGTCGGCAGGTCGTAGACGGGACACTCCGCGACTCCGATCGTGTCGCGGGTGATCGCCTCCACGGCCGCCTGCGTTGCCTCGGCGTCGTTGACCCAGTTCTTGTAGAAGTCGAACGGGCAGTCGGCAACCCCCTTGTCGCCGTCACCACCGGCGAGCACACCGGTGTAGCCGCGATGGAGAAGTTTGAAGAGGTGATTCTGCGACTGGTCGTATTTGCGGGCATCCCGGATGGTCGACAGTGACAGTTGCGCGAACTGGATGCCGTAGTCCTCCTCGCCGCACTCGCCGAGTGTCCGACCGTCGAATCCGATGATCGAGCTGTGACCGAAGTAGGTGTAGACGCCGTCCCATCCGGTGGCGTTTGCGACCGCGACATAGCAGTTGTTCGCCCACGCCATCGCCTTCGCCATCAGTACCTGCTGATCTTTGGCTGGGTACATGTATCCCTGCGGACGCACGATGAGTTCCGCACCCTTCATCGCGCAATCGCGCCAGATCTCCGGGTAGTTGCCGTCGTCGCAGATGATCAACGAGATCTTCATGCCCTTGGGACCGTCGGTCACATACGTCTGACCACCGGGGTACCAGCCCTCGATGGGCGTCCACGGCAGGATCTTTCGATACTTCTGCACGATCTCACCCTCGTCATTGATCAGGACGAGGGTGTTGTACGGCGGCTTGTTCGGGTGGTCTTCGTGGCGCTCACCGGTGATCGAGAAGACACCCCAGGTCTTCGCGTCACGACACGCCTTGGCGAAGATGTCGGTCTCGTCGCCCGGGATGCTCGCCGCCGTTGCGTACATCTCGTCGTTGTCGTACATGATGCCCATCGTCGAATACTCCGGGAACACAACGAGATCCATGCCCGGGAGGCCGGTCTTCATCCCGACCACCATGTCGGCGATCTTGTGTGCGTTCTCGAGAACCTCGGCCTTCGTGTGTAGGCGCGGCATCTTGTAGTTCACCACCGCGACGCCGACCGTGTCCGGACTCGATGAGATGTCTCCGTGCCGCATTGTTGCCTCCTCCAGCCTCGTGGGCTTCGACTTTTCTCTTCCACTTGGAAGTACTATCACCGCCAGAGTAGGAGGCAGGGCATTACCGTCGGATTGCGTCGATGTTCGAAGATGGTTACCCAGCAACAGTTGTGGGCTGTCTTCGACAGCAACACACTGCACGACGCCCGCACATCTGCTTTCATTCGAAAGTAGGTGTGGATCTACGAGACCGAGCGAAGCGACGAACGACGAAGGGACCAACAGTGTCGGGATACCTGTCGCAGAAGGTCGACGACCTCAACTCCGGCCACCTCACCGCGGGACGCGCGCGATCGTTCCGCATGGGCCGAGCGTCGTCGCCCGAGCAACTCTCGGCGTCGCTGCGAGCCGCGATCATCGGCCAGGATCACGCCATCGACGCCGTCGTCCGTGGATTGACGATCGCCGCCGCGGGAATCCGGGATCCCCACCGGCCCATCGCCTCCCTGCTCTTCGTCGGACCGACGGGAGTCGGGAAGACAGAGCTCGCCCGCAGGCTTGCCGCCGAGATAGCAGGCGATCCGGACCGACTGTGCCGCATCGACATGAATTCGCTTGCCCAGGAGCACTATGCCGCGTCGCTGTCGGGCGCACCGCCCGGATACGCGGGCGCCAAGGAGGGTTTCACGCTCTTCGATCGAGAGCTGGTGGAGGGCAACATCTCCCGACCGGGCATCGTGTTGTTCGACGAGGTCGAGAAGGCGCACACCACCGTGCTGCGCTCGCTACTGCAGATACTCGACAGCGGCACACTGCGATTGACCGCGGGCACGTCGAGCATCAGCTTTCGCAACAGCGTGGTGCTGCTGACGTCCAATCTCGGATCCGCGGAACTCGCAGCGAAGACCCGCACCCAGAATCCCTCGACATTGCGACGTTTCCTGTCCGGCGTCGGCCGGTCTCCCGACACGACGCACTCCGACGGTGAGCTCGTCGATCGAGCCGTCGAGGAGTTCTTCGATCCCGAGCTCTACAACCGATTCGACGAGATCGTCCGGTTCACACCGCTCGACGAAGACAACGCAGGAGCCATCGTCGACCTCGAGCTGCGGCGACTGACCGAGACCCTCGGCGACCGCGGAATCACCTGGGCGGCAGATGATTCCGTGCGCCGCTACCTGCTCGCGCACGGCTTCGACAGGGTGTACGGCGCGCGCAATCTCAAGCGCGTCATCCGACGTGAACTGCACGCGTCGGTCGCGCAGGTCATCGTTCATCACGACGCCGACGGCCCACTCTCGATGAGCAGTACGGTTCGTGGCGGCTCGATTGTCACGTCGCAGCAATGACGATGCAGAGACGACAACGCGGGAATCACGCAACGTGGATACGTTCGAGCACGTCGAGGTCGAGATGACGCGCCGCGGCCACGTAGACGTCCTGATCCGTATGACCGGCGCCGAGCCGCAGGGCACCACGCGAGCCGTCGATCGTCGCACCGCGAGCCGCGGCCTCGAGCGCCGGAACCGCGAGCGAGCCGGCGCGCGTGGCGATTTCGCCGAGCACGTTGATCGCCTCGTAGCAGGACTGACCAATGCTGTTGAGCATCGGTGCGTCGACACCGTGGAATCGGTGGTAGCGGGCACCGAAGTCGAGCGTCGACGTGGTGGCAAGCGAATCGAAATAACCTGCGGCAGAGTACATGTTGGCAGTCGCCGACGCCCCCATGCCGAGTACCTGGTTCTCCTCGAGGATGGGACTGAATCGCAGACTGATCTCGTCGAGGCCGCGACGGGCGAACGCGCGGCCGAACCGGACGGCGTCGTCGCCGATCAGCAGTACGAGCACCGCGTCGGGACCATGCACCTCCAGCCAGTCGAGTGTCTCGGTGAAGTCCGACGTACCCAGCGGCGTGAAGGTCGATCCCAGGTGCGACATGCCCGCACCGGCCAGGTGCGCCTCGGCGCGCGCCGCGATCTGCCTCGGCCACACGTAGTCGTTGCCGACGACGCACCACGTGTGCGCTCCGAATTGGCGGCGCAACCAGTCGAGTGCCGGCAATACCTGTGCGCCCGGCGACTCGCCGGTCATGAACAAACCCGGTGTGCGAAACTCGCCTTCATGCAGTGCCGCATACACGTAGGGCAACTCGCCGCCGACGTACCGGAGGATCTCCTTGCGCACCGCGGAGATGTGCCAGCCGACGACGGCGTCGATCGCACCTGCTCGCCACAGAGTCGCCACCTCCTGCGCGACGACTGCCGGACGTCGGCCCCCATCGACGATCACGAGTTCGATTTCACGGCCCAGAACTCCTCCGCCACAGCTCAATTCGGCGACGGCGAGATCACCGCAGGCCTCACACGACGGCCCGAAGATGCCCGCGGATCCCTGGACGGGAACCACATAGGCGATGCGTATCGGCAACTCGCGATGGGTCATTGGACTCCCCTGACATCCGCGATCGCGGCCTGCATATGAGCGGCAAGACTACACGCGCATCGACGCAGCGGCGCGCGAACGAAGCCGAGCTCCCGCTACTTCTACGCCTGCTCAGCGCGGCGCGCAGCGTCGAATCCGGCATCTCGGAGGCGCTGGCGGCGGCGGGTGTGACGCCCGAGCAGTGGCGCGTCCTCAGCGTCCTCGAGGCGGGTGGGGGCCGCACCATGAGCGATCTCGCGCAGACCGCGGTGGTGCCGGCGGCCACCGCGACGCGCATCGTCGATCAGTTGGTCTCGAACGGCCTTGTCTATCGCCGCGCCGATCCCGCCGATCGACGTCGGGTCGTCGTGCATCTCAGTGCTCGGGGACGTCGCACGGTGGCGCCGATCCTCGACGCCGAGGCAACGCTCGAGCGTGCGGTTGTCGAGGAATTGGGACCTCGCGGGTACCTCGGCGTTGCGACGTCACTCGACCTGATCGCTCACATTCGACCCGACGACCACTCGGGCACCCCTGATGCGGTCGTCGCACCCCCGGGTTCGCTCAACCGTCCATGAGCAGGATGTCGCGAATCACGCCGTCGGCGAGGAGCCTGCCGCGGTCGGTCAGCACGAGTCGCTCTGCGTCGTCGTCGCGCAACAGCCCCGCCGCGCGTGCGCGCTCCGCCGCCACCAACTCGCCCTCGCTGAGGACCTCGGTGGGCAGTCCCTCACGGCAGCGCAGCGCGAGCATGACCTGCTCTTCGTGCCTATCGGTCGCCGTGAGCGTCTCGGAGTCGTCGACGGCAAGACCACCCATCTCCAGGGCCCGCGCATAGCGCGCGGGATGCTTGACGTTCCACCAGCGCACACCGTTGACGTGCGAGTGGGCGCCGGGACCGATTCCCCACCAGTCGTCGCTGCGCCAGTAGCCGAGGTTGTGCCGGCACTCGCCCGCCGGTGTGCGCGACCAGTTGGAGACCTCGTACCAGTCGAACCCGGCGTCGTGCAGTCGTTGATCGAGCAGCACGTAACGGTCGGCGAGCACGTCGTCGTCGGGCGCGGGCAGTTCGCCGCGGCGTATTCGACGTGCGAGCGCTGTGCCGTCCTCCACGATCAGCGCGTACGCCGAGACATGGTCGACAGGGGTGTCGAGGACGGCGTCGACGCTGCGGTGCAGATCGGCGTCCGTCTCGCCGGGCGTGCCGTAGATGAGGTCGAGGTTGAGGTGCTCGAATCCCGCTGCCGACGCCTCGCGCGCGGCTGCGACCGCCCGTCCCGGCGTGTGGGTGCGATCGAGTGTCGCGAGCACGTGCGGAGCGGCCGACTGCATGCCCAGCGAGATCCGGGTGAATCCCGCCTCGAGCAGACCGTCGAAGAACGCAGGCGACGTCGACTCCGGGTTGGACTCCGTCGTGATCTCGGCGTCGGCGGCGAGATCGAAGCGTCCGCGCACCGCGTCGAGCAGTCGCCGCAGGCCGTCGGCTCCGAGAAGCGACGGCGTCCCGCCGCCGACGAAGATCGTCGAGACGGGGCGTCGCGGACTCAGCAGAGCTGCCGCCGTGTCGAGTTCGCGGCCCACCGCCGCGAGCCACGACTCGGGCGACGACGACGAGCCGAGCTCCCCCGCCGTGTAGGTGTTGAAATCGCAATACCCGCAGCGCGTGGCACAGAACGGCACATGCAGGTACAGGCCGAACCCGGTATCTGGATCGACCCGAGAACACGCATCGACGATCGGTTCGGTCACGCGAGCGGGCACATCGCCCCGCAGCTCGACAATCGTCTCGACATCCACCCGTCCATGATGCGCGTCTCCTCACGTCGACTTCTGTGCGGGGCAGGCCGTCGGCCGACTTTGCCTCAGCATGACGCAAAATAAGTGCAAGTAGACGACGGGTGCCCTCCCGTGGCACTATGGATGGCGTGAATTTCCCCGGGGTGTGGCTCGCAGCACGACGCCACGTCGATTTCAAGCGCGTCTGTAGCGCTAGCTGTCGTCCTTAGACGACGACCGGCCCCGAGAGTTCCCCGCACGCTGCGGGAATGCCGGCAGATCCCGGTGGAACACCGACGGTGTCGCCCGACGGAACACCACCGTTGCGCCCACACGGAACCGCCCAGTCACAGCCCAGACCGCGCGAAAGCCGGTGCCCGTGCGCCCGGCATCAGGAGACTTCATGACGTCCACGACAGACATCACGCCCGACAGCGGTGCAGGCTCGAACGAGCAGCCCGGTGACGGCGCGTCGGGTCAGAACGGCGACCGCCGCACGACCCGCGAACGTCCTGCCCGCACCCCCCGTGCGCAGAACGGCGACCGCCCCGCTCGCAAGCCCCGCCCGACCAAGCGTCGCGCGGAGGGCCAGTGGAAGCTCGGGTATCGCGAGCCGCTGAACCCCAACGAGCAGGTCAAGAAGGACGACAACCCGCTCAACGTGCGTGCCCGCATCGAGAACATCTACTCCAAGCAGGGCTTCGACTCGATCGACAAACAGGATCTGCGCGGCCGGATGCGCTGGTGGGGCCTCTACACGCAGCGCGCGCAGGGCTACGACGGCACCTGGACCGGCGACGAGAACATCGACATCCTCGAAGACAGCCACTTCATGATGCGCATCCGGTGCGACGCCGGAGCGCTCAACGTCGAACAGCTCCGCACGCTGGGCCAGATCTCCACCGAGTTCGCCCGCGACACCGCCGATCTGTCCGACCGTGAGAACGTCCAGTACCACTGGATTCGCATCGAGGACGTCCCGACGATCTGGGAGCGCATCGAGGGCGTCGGCCTCAAGACCACCGAGGCGTGCGGCGACTGCCCGCGCATCATCCTCGGCTCCCCGCTGGCGGGCGAGGCCATCGACGAGGTCCTCGACCCGACCCCCGCGATCGACGAGATCGTGCGCCGCTACATCGGCGATCCGCAGTATTCCAACCTGCCCCGCAAGTTCAAGACGGCCATCTCGGGTCTGCAGGACGTCAGCCACGAGACCAACGACATCGCCTTCATCGGTGTCGAGCATCCCGAGCACGGCCCCGGCCTCGACCTCTGGGTCGGCGGCGGACTGTCGACGAACCCGATGCTCGCTCAGCGCGTCGGTGCGTGGATTCCACTCGACGAGGTCCCCGACGTCTGGGAAGGCGTCGTGTCGATCTTCCGCGATTACGGCTACCGCCGTCTGCGCGCCAAGGCCAGGCTGAAGTTCCTCATCAAGGACTGGGGCATCGAGAAGTTCCGCCAGGTGCTCGAGGACGAGTACCTGCACCGCAAGCTGATCGACGGCCCCGCCCCCACCCCGCTCACGCAGCCGCGTGACCACGTCGGCGTGCAGAAGCTCAAGAACGGCCTCAACGCAGTCGGGTTCGCCGCCATCGCGGGGCGCGTGACCGGCACCAAGCTCACCGCCGTCGCCGACGCCGCCGAGCGCGTCGGCTCCGACCGCATACGGTTCACGCCGTACCAGAAGCTCGTCGTGCTCGACGTCGCCGACGACAAGGTCGAGGAGCTCATCGCCGATCTGGCCAAGCTGGGCCTCGTCGCCCGTGCGTCGAACTGGCGTCGAAACCTGATGGCGTGCAGTGGAATCGAGTTCTGCAAGCTCTCGTTCACCGAGACGCGCAAGCGCTCGCAGGTCCTCGTGCCCGAACTCGAGGAACGCCTGGCAGACATCAACTCCGAGCTCGATGTCCCCATCACCGTGAACATCAACGGCTGCCCCAACTCGTGCGCGCGTTCACAGATCGCCGACATCGGGTTCAAGGGCCAGCTCGTCGAGGACGCCGACGGCGGACAGACCGAGGGCTTCCAGGTACACCTGGGCGGCAGCCTCGGTCAGGATGCGGGCTTCGGCCGAAAACTGCGCCAGCACAAGGTGACATCAACCGAGCTGGGCGACTACATCGAACGCGTGGTCCGCAACTTCGTCGACCAACGCGAAGAAGGAGAGCGGTTCGCACAGTGGGCAGTGCGGGCCGACGAGGAGGCATTGCGATGACGGCGAGCACCCAGAGCAGGACCGGACGGCGGTTCAGCGAGGACGAGTTGCGTGAGATCGCTGCGCGGGGCGCAGCCGAACTCGGCGACAGCGCGACTCCCGAGGAGTTGCTGCGCTGGACGGCAGAGACGTTCGGCGACAACTTCGTCGTCGCGTCGAACATGCAGGATGCCGCGCTGGTCGATCTCGCCGTCAAGCACGTCGACCGCGCCCTGCTCGACGGCGACCCGGTGAAGGTGCTGTTCCTCGACACCGGCTACCACTTCGCCGAGACCATCGGCACGCGCGACGCCGTCGAGCAGGTCTACGGCGTCGACATGATCAACCTGACACCACAGCACAGCGTCGCCGAACAGGATGAACTGCTGGGCCGCAACCTTTTCGCCCGCAATCCCGGCGAGTGCTGCAGGCTGCGCAAGGTGGTTCCGCTGAAGGCAGGCCTGGGCAACTACGACGCGTGGGTCACGGGCATCCGACGCGTCGAGGCTCCGACACGCGCCAACGCGCCGCTCATCTCGTTCGACGAGGGATTCGGTCTCGTCAAGATCAACCCGATCGCCGCGTGGTCGGACGAGCAGATGCAGGACTACATCGACGCCAACGGCGTCCTCGTCAATCCCCTTGTCGACGAGGGCTATCCGTCGATCGGCTGCGCTCCGTGCACCGCGAAACCCGAACCCGGATCCGATCCGCGCAGCGGCCGCTGGGCCGGTCGCGCCAAGACAGAATGTGGGCTCCACGCATGACCATCACCGAACCCTCAGCGAGCGTAGGACGTGCTGTGACCGAACCGGACGATTTCACCACTCTCGACGCACTCGAGTCCGAGGCCATCCACATCTTCCGCGAGGTGGCAGGCGAGTTCGAGCGCCCGGTGATCCTGTTCTCCGGCGGCAAGGACTCGACGGTGCTGCTGCATGTGGCACTCAAGGCCTTCTGGCCTGCGCCGCTTCCATTTTCGCTGCTCCACGTCGACACCGGCCACAACCTCCCCGAGGTTCTCGAGTTCCGCGACCAGGTCGTCGAACGGCACAATCTGCGACTGCACGTCGCCAAGGTCGAGGACTACCTCGCCGACGGCAGGCTCACCGAGCGCCCCGACGGCGTGCGTAACCCGCTGCAGACCATTCCCCTGCTCGACGCCATCACCGAGAACCGATTCGACGCGGTGTTCGGCGGAGGCCGACGCGACGAGGAGCGTTCGCGCGCCAAGGAGCGGATCTTCTCCCTGCGCAACGCATTCGGCCAGTGGGACCCCAAGCGTCAGCGCCCCGAACTGTGGAACCTCTACAACGGTCGCCACGCTCCGGGTGAGCACGTGCGCGTCTTCCCGCTCTCCAACTGGACCGAGCTCGACGTGTGGCGCTACATCACGCGTGAGCAGGTCCTGCTCCCACCGATCTACTACGCACACGAGCGCGAAGTCTTCAACCGTGACGGCATGTGGATGACATCTGGCTCCTGGGGCGGTCCGCGCGAAGGCGAAGAGGTGCAACGACTCTCGGTGCGTTACCGCACCGTCGGCGACGGCTCGACGACCGGCGCGGTGCTCTCGGATGCCGCAACCAACGACGCGGTCCTCGCAGAGGTCGCCGCCTCCCGACTGACCGAACGCGGCGCAACCCGTGGCGACGATCGCGTCTCCGAAGCCGCCATGGAAGACCGCAAGCGCGAAGGATATTTCTGATGGCATCGACCACCCAGCACGTCCCCGACCTGCTCCGCATCGCGACCGCGGGCAGCGTCGACGACGGCAAGTCCACGCTCGTCGGCCGACTCCTCTACGACACCAAATCGGTGCTGGCAGACCAGATCGACGCCGTGACCAAGGCATCGGTCGACCGCGGTCTCGAAGGACCCGACCTCTCGCTGCTCGTCGACGGTCTGCGAGCAGAGCGCGAGCAGGGCATCACCATCGACGTCGCGTATCGCTACTTCGCCACGCCCGCACGGTCTTTCGTGTTGGCCGACACCCCGGGCCACGTCCAGTACACCCGCAACACGGTGTCCGGCGCGTCCACAGCCCAGCTGGTCATGCTGCTCGTCGACGCCCGCAACGGGGTCGTCTCCCAGACCCGCCGCCACGCCGCCGTCATGGCGTTGCTCGGTGTGCCGCAGCTGGTGTTGGCGGTCAACAAGATCGACCTCGTCGACGACGCCGCGTCGGTGTTCGCCGAGATCTCCGCCGAGTTCGGTGAGCTGACCCGCACGCTCGGCTGGTCGCCCGAGCAGGTGACCTCGATTCCCGTGTCGGCACTGCACGGCGACAATGTAGCCATCCGTTCGGAGAACACGCCGTTCTACGACGGCCCCACGCTGATCGAGCATCTCGAGACCGTGCCGAACGCCGTCGAACGCCACGACGAGGTCGGACTCCGCTTCCCGGTGCAGTACGTCATCCGACCGCGCACCCCCGAGTACCCCGACTACCGCGGATACGCCGGACAGATCGCTGCCGGGCGTGTGTCCGTCGGCGACGAGGTCACCGTTCTGCCGTCCGGCGTGCGCACCACCGTCACCCAGATCGACACCGCCGACGGCCAATTGGCGACGGCACACACCGGCCGCAGCGTCACCCTGCTGCTCGCAGACGACGTCGACATCTCGCGCGGCGACCTCATCGCCGCCGTTGCCGACGCGCCGGAGCCGATCGCCCAGTTCACCGCGACGGTGTGCTGGCTGGCCGAGAAGCCACTGCGTCCCGGCGCACGGCTGCTCCTCAAGCACGGCACCAAGACCACGCAGGCCATTGTCGGTGGGCTCGACGCCCTGTTCGACGAGCAGAACCTCACACTCGTCGACGCCCCGGACACCGTGGAGCTCAACCAGATCGGCCGTATAACGGTGCAGACCGCGGAGCCGATCCCCGCGGACGACTACCAGGTGAGTCGCGAGTCGGGCAGCTTCCTGCTGATCGATCCGCAGGGCGGCAACACCCTCGCGGCAGGCCTGGTGGGCGACGCGCTGTCGACGCTGCACCTCAAAGAGTTGGTGTGACACCGACACTGCTCCTCGTCGCGCACGGTAGCCGCGATCCGCGTTTCGGCGACACCGCACGACGCGTGCGGTCAGTCGTGGCACGCAGACTACCGTGCGTTGACGTCCGGCTCGGCTTCCTCGATCTCGATACCCCTTCTGTCGCAGCACAACTCGCGGCACTGCGGGGCGAGTGCGTCGTCGTGCCGCTCCTTCTCGCGCCCGGCTACCACAGCGAAGTCGACCTGCCTGCCCTGGTGGCCGAGCACCGTCGAGCGAGTGTGACGACCACACAGGTCGTCGGATCGTACCGACTGACCGACGCACTCGCGGATCGACTCGACGAGGCGGGCGCACAACCCGGCGACGGCATCGTCGTGACGGCGGTCGGTTCGACGAATCCCACTGCCGCGCATGTGGTTCGACGTCGCGCCATCGAGTTGTCGACGCGCCTGCACCGTCCGGTCGACGTAGTGTTCGCGACGAAGCTGGGCACCGAGGACATCATGCTGCGCAACGCGATTCGACGACTCCGCACCGCCGGAGCGGAACGCATCGCGCTGAGTCCGTACTTCTTGTCGGCGGGACTGCTCACCGAACGCGTGGAGACCGCGCTCGATCGGCTGGTCTCCGACGCCGTCGTCGCAGGTCCGATCGGAACACATCCGGTGCTTGTCGACGCGGTCGTCGACAGCTATCGCCGCGCATGCGCCGACGCGGCGGTCGACATGGACTCTGCCGCAAGCTGAGTCGCCGACCGCCGCGTCCTCACACTCTTACACCTCGCTGAGTGCAGGCACTTTCGTCGCACGGGCGTAGATGGTCTCGCCCTGCTGCAGGTGCAGCGCGTTGGCGTCGCCGCGGGTGATCTGCGCCTGGAACTCGTCGCCGGTCGCAGCGGCGACCAGCTCCACCCGGGTCTCGAATCCGAGGTTCACCACGCGCTGGACCGTCGCCTTGATGACGCCGGTGTCGAGTGAGGCATCGGCCGCGGGAAGCGCGAGTTCAGGGTTCCGCCCGATACGAATGTCGTGCGGGCGCACCAATTCTCCGTTGAGTCGCACGGTAGAGCCGAGGAACGACGCAACGAACGGGTTGATCGGGCGGTCATAGAGATCATCGGGTGCGCCGATCTGCTCGATCTTGCCCTTGTTGAGCACCGCGATCCTGTCGCTCACGTCGAGCGCCTCCTGCTGGTCGTGCGTGACGAGGACCGTCGTCACCTGCATGTCCTCATGCAAGCGGCGCAACCACTTTCGCAGATCCTCGCGCACCTTGGCGTCGAGCGCGCCGAACGGCTCGTCGAGCAGCAGCACCTTGGGGTCGACGGCCAGCGCACGCGCGAGCGCCATGCGCTGACGCTGTCCGCCGGACAACTGCGCGGGAAAACGCTTCTGGAAGACCGTGAGTCCGACGATGTCGAGCAGTTCGTCGACCTTGGCGTCGATGTCCTTCTTGGCACGCTTACGGATCTTGAGTCCGAACGCGATGTTGTCGCGCACCGTCAGGTGCTTGAACGCCGCGTAGTGCTGGAACACGAAGCCGATGTCGCGCTTCTGCGGCGACGCACCGGAGACGTCGTCACCGTTGATGACGATGGTCCCCGAATCGAGGTCGTCGAGACCTGCGATCGCGCGCAGGAGCGTCGACTTACCGCTGCCGGACGGACCCAGCAGTGAGGTGAGAGAACCGGCCGGGATCTCGATCGAGACATCGTCGAGTGCGGCGAAATCGCCGTATCGCTTATTGGCACCAACCACCGAGATGGACATGTCAGACTCTTTCTTTCTCGTGAAGCACCTGTTGCGAATCGATGGACTCGGGAGCATACGGCGGGGTCAGGTGGATGTCGTCGGGTTCGACCTCGTCGTCGCCGGTGGTCGTACTCGCCTCCGCGTAGCGGTTCCGTGCGCGTCGATCGACGAACGACATCGCGACCAGCACGAGCACCGCGACCAGCATCAGGAGTGTCGCGGCGGCGTAGGCGCCGTACTCGTTGTAGTCGTCGGTGTAGCGGGAGTGCACGAGCAGCGTCAGCGTCTGCGAGATGCCGGGGTAGTTCGACGACACCATCGTCACGGCGCCGTACTCGCCGAGCGAGCGTGCGACCGTCAACACGATGCCGTAGGTCAGTCCCCAGCGGATCGCGGGAAGCGTGATCCGCCAGAAGGTCTGCCACCCACTCGCGCCCAAGGTCGCGGCCGCCTGTTCCTGTTCGGTACCGATCTCGCGGAGGACCGGCTCCACCTCACGCGCAACGAACGGCAGTGTGACGAACAGCGTCGCCAGAACAAGGCCGGGGAAGCCGAAGATGACGCGGAAGCCCAAGCTCTCGACACCGCCGAACCACCCCCCATATCCCCACAGCAGGATCAGCGCGACACCGGCGACCACGGGTGACACCGCGAACGGGAGGTCGACGACGGCCTGCAGAACGCCCTTGCCGGGGAATCGTCCTCGGGCGAGCGCCAACGCGATGATGATGCCGAAGATGACGTTCAACGGCACGACGATCACCACGATGAGCAGGCTCAGCTGCAACGCCGAGATCGCGGCCGGCGTGGTGATCCATTCCCAGAACTGGCCGAGGCCGTGTTCGAAGGACCGCCAGAAGATCAGCGCCACGGGAACGATCAGGAGAACGAACAGGTACACGAGCGCGATGGTGCGGAGCCCGTAGCGGGTCGTCGCCGATAGTTTCATCGGTCCAGTTCCTCACGCTTGGTCTGGCGCCGACCGACGATACGCAGCACCAGAAGTGCGACGAAGGCGATCAGCAGGAGTACGACCGAGATGGCTGCGGCGTTGACCGGCTCGTCGATCTCGATCTGCTGCTGGATGTACTGCGAGGCGACCTGGGTGTCGCCGGGGATGTTTCCGCCGATGAGGACGACAGAACCGAACTCACCGATCGCACGGGTGAATGCGAGGCCTGCACCCGTGAGGATCGCGGGAAGCAGCGAGGGCAGCACGATCTTGCGGAAGATGGTGCCGTTCCGTGCCCCGAGAACCGCCGCGGCCTCTTCGACGTCGGTGTCGAGTTCGATCAACACCGGCTGCACCTGGCGGACGACGAACGGCAACGTGACGAACGTCAGCGCGATGATCAACGCGGGCTTCGTCGCCGCGAGATGGATGTCGATAGGACTGTTCGGCCCGTACAGCGAGAGCAGCACGAGGCTGGCGACGATGGTCGGCAGTGCGAACGGTAGATCGATGATCGCGTTGACAAAGCCCTTGCCGCGGAAGTCATCTCGCACCAGAACCCAGGCGATGATGGTGCCGAACACGACGTTGATGAGGGCGGCAACGATCGAGACGAGGACGGTGATCCAGATCGCGTCGATCGCGTTCTCCGCAGTGACCGCATCCCAGAAGCCGCTCCAGCCGTCGTCGAAGGACTGAACGGTGATCGCGGCCAGTGGCAGCAGGACGATGATGCTCAGCCAGAGCCACGCCGTACCGATTGCCGCGGGACTCACACCCGCGAAGGTCCGTGATCGACCGAGAAATCCCTTCGGCGGCTGCGAATTCGACGACGCTGCGTTCTGCACCGACGCGTTGTCGGGAGCGCTCGCGACCTCTCCCGCGGCGGTCATTGCTTGCCGCCTTCGTTGTAGATCTTGGTGATCGAGCCCTTGGTACCGAAGAGTGCGTTGTCCACGGCTTTCCACCCCTTCAGGTCTTTGCCCTTGTTCTTGGCCGCGGTGCCTTTACCCAGGGTCTTACCGAGTTCGTCGATTGTCCATAGTTTCGTGATGTCGCCGGGAAAAAGGGATTTCGTCTCGGCGATCACCGAGGGCACGACTGGACGGAACCCCTGCTTGGCCCAGATCTGTTGTGCCTCATCGGTGAACAAGAAGTCAACGAAAGCCTTGGCCGCCGGCAGGTCCTTCGACGTGTTGACCACGGCGACAGGATTTTCGATCTTGAACGTCTGTGGCGGAATCAGGTACTCGACCTGTGAACTCTCCACCGCTCCGGCGTTCTTGCGCTGCAGCATGATCGCTTCGTTCTCGTAGCTGATCAGCACGTCGCCCTGACCCTGCTGGAACGTGGTGGTCGCCTCACGTCCCGACTTCGGGCGCACCTTGACGTGGTCGCGCACGAGGTCGCCGACGTAGTCGAGTCCGGCCTGCGGATTCTTGCCGCCCTCGCTCTTCGCCGCGTACGGCGCGAGCAGGTTCCATTTCGCCGAGCCGGAACTGCCCGGGTCGGGGGTGATCACCTGAACACCCGGCTTGAGCAGGTCGTCCCAGTCGTGGATGTTCTTGGGATTGCCCTTGCGAACCACGAGTGCGACGACCGAGCCGAACGGGATGCTGTTGTGCGGTTCAGCCTTCTTCCAGTCCTCGTCGACGAGTCCCGCCTTGACCAGGCGCGTCACGTCGGGTTCGACGGAGAAGTTGACGACGTCCGCCGGCACGTGGCGAGCAACCTTGCGCGACTGGTCACCCGATGCCCCGTACGACGCCGAGAAGCCGATGTCCTTGCCCTCGGGAGTTCCGCGGAAGGCTGGGATGATCTTGTCGAATCCAGGCTTCGGAGTCGCGTAGGCGACGAGATCGAGGTGACGGCTTCCGCTGGAGATGTCGACACCGTCAGGCGTGTCCGTCGAGCCGCCACCACATCCGGCGACCAGTGCAACAGTTAGCGTTAGTAAGCACGCCACAACTGGTAGGCGCCATCTGCGGGCCAGACTTGGACTCACGGATCCTCCACGATGATTCCCGGCTTCGCGGGACGTCGCGGCCGGAGCAGGATCACGCTAGCAACGCCGAGCGCCTCCCCCAAGACGAGATCCGACGCCTCGCAGTCGGTCCGGGCCGATCAGCGAGTCAGGAGCCAGGCGAGCACGACGAGAACGATGAGCGCCAGCAGCGCCCAGGTCACCCGTGACTTCATCATTGCGGTCACAGCCCCTTTCCGTCGTCGTCGGCGAACCGTCGACGATCGAACACGTTCATCACCGCTTCGACCAGCACATTCAGGATGAGTGCGATGCCGATTGCGACTGGGACCACCACTGCGAGAGTGACCAGGAGCTGCGGGACGAACGACAATCCGGTGAGCCACTCCTCCACCGAATCCCACCACGCGAGGAAGCTGTCCATGCCTGTCTCCTCGCGTCTGCCCGGCCTCCGCCGAGTTTGGATCAGTGTGATTCGAATTCCGCGCTCGAGGCTTCACCATCGCATCGCGAAACCAGCTCGAGTCGAGAGCCGCGTTCACGCGGCCACTCGATCGTATCGAAATGCGCCGGACCGGCTCGCTCCCCCTCTGCCCGAGTGGGTCAGCTCGCGGCCGCCGCGCCTGCGTCACCAGACGCAGGCGCGGTCTCCAGGCGCAAGCTCCGGTGCGTCACCTTCCGATACACGATCTCCACGACGAAGCTCGCAATCAGTACGACGATGAGGGTGATCCACGTACTCGCGGGTCCGGTGTGGATCGCGTATCCGAGCAGGAGGCAGAACAACGCGAGATTGAGGCTGACCGCCGCGATCAACAGCCATGCCTTTGCGCCCGTCTGGTGCCGGACCCGCATGTGACCGACGCTGACTGCCCCGTACACGATCAAGAAGGCGAGACTCGCCATCTGCCCGACCGACGACAGCGGAAAGAAGACGACGAATGCGCAGGTGAGCGCACCAGCCATCAGCAGTCCCCACGTACCGCTCCGCCACACCCCACGCGCGAAGTCGGCAGGCATCTCACCGGACTTGGCGACGGTGAAGGCAAGGTTGGCGTCTCCGAACAACGTGGCGTTGACGCCGGACGCGGTGGCGAGCAGCGCTGCGGCACCGATCACGATGAACCCGACCTGTCCGAGCACCGCGCGCCCGGCGTCGGAAAGCACATGGCCCTGGTTCGCCTCGATCTCGGGGAGCGTCATCACCATGACGATCAGCGAGCTGATCACGACATAGATGACGATCACAATGAACAGCGCCTGATACATGGCGCGCGGGAGCTCTTTGGCGGGGTTCTTCATGTCGCCTGCGGAATTCGTCACGACGCCGAATCCCTCGTAGGTGACATAGAGCAGACCGGCAGCGAAGAAGATGCCGATCACACCTTCTCCACCGCTCTGCTCGAAGTTCGACCCGTCTGCCTTGAACGACGCCGCGACCACAAATGCGACGAGGATGGCCACCTCGATCGCCACGACGAACATCTCAGATCTGCCAACGAGTTTTGACCCGATTGCGTTCACACCGATCAACACGATGACCAGCCCGACGCCGATGGCCTTGCCCGACCAGTCCGGCGTATCGAAGGGCAATAGGTGCCGTGCATAGCCCGCGAACCCGGAGGCGTACAGGGCCATCGCGATGATCCAGCCGAGGAACTGAAAGATGTTGAGCCCGCCCGCGATGACACCATCGCCGAAACAGCGGATCAGGAATTGCGCCGCGCCGCCGCGACTCGGAAACCGAGCGCCCAGTTTGGCATACGAGTACACGCTGAACAGTGAGACCAGACCACCGACGAGGAACGCCACCGGAATCCACACGCCCGCTGTGGTCGCGGCGAGTCCGACGAGTGTGTAGAGACCGGCACCCATCATCCCGCCAACGCCGATGGCCGTCGCCGACGCGACCGTGATGGACGCCTTCTGCGAGGAGTCGTTCTGTGACGAACCCTTTTGGGAGGAATCCTTGTGGGTCATCGACGTAGGTCCCGCCGCCGATCAGCAGTGACGCGGTCAACACTGCGAGTCATGCGATGCAGTATTGCACAGCTTATTCTCACTGGCAGGGCCTTGCGGGAACGGTTGCGTTAGTGCGGGTTTGAGTCCAATCTCCACGACTCGTATGCGCGCGGATCCTCGATCGGCTCGATATGAATGCTCACCCGCAGATGATCGAGAGCCGCGTGCAGTTCGTCTTCGACGCGCTCGGATACGTCGTGGGCACGGTCGACGCTCCACACCCCCGGCACCAGCATGTGCATCTGGACGTACCGCTCGTGTCCCGATTCGCGTGTGCGCACATCGTGAAATGCCACCTCGTCGGTACGGAACCGGTCGAGCACGTCGTTGACCGTCGTGAGGTCGACGGCGGGCAGCGCGGCGTCGAGAAGCCCGTCACCCGAGCGCCAGATGAGTCGCGCACCGACGACGATGATGTTCACCGCGACGAGGATGGCAACGATGGCGTCGAGCGGCAGCCAGCCGGTGACAGCAACAAGGAACACACCAACAATGACGCCGACGGTGGTCCAGACATCGGTGAGTAGATGCTTGCCGTCGGCTTCGAGCGTCATCGAGCGGTAGCGTCTACCCGCCCGGAGCAGGATCACCGCCACGGCACCGTTCAGCACGGTTGCGGCGACGGAGATGGCGAGTCCGAGTCCCACCGCCTCCAGTTCGGCGGGATGCAGTAGCCGATCCACCGCAGCCACGATGATCGCGATGGCCGCCACGACGATCAGGATGCCTTCGAACACCGCGGAGAAGTACTCGGCCTTCGCGTGCCCGAAATTATGTTCTGCGTCAGCAGGTTTCGCGACCACACGCAGTGCAAAGAACGCGGCAATCGCGGCAGCGAGATTGACCACCGATTCGAGTGCGTCGGAGAGCAGACCAACCGACCCGCTGACGCGCCAGGCGATCAGCTTCATCACGATCACGACCAAAGCCGTGACAATACTCAGGAGCGCGTACCGCGTCAGATCGGGACGCGAAGTTGCGGATGCATTCGCCACTGACCAATTGCACCACAGGACGGGCGACTCGCGCCGCCATTGAACCGGGCAGCGACGTCAGATATCTGCAGCAACCATCCCGTCGAGGGCGCCGTAGTACGCCGACGTCAGCAGACGCATCGTCTGGTCCAGAGACAGGCCGCTGGCCAAGAGATCGAGTACCTCGCGTGGATCGAACATCTGGTTGTAGAGAAACAACGCGTGATCGAAGTGGGAGTCGTCGATTCCCTTGCTGCGCAATACCGCCCGAATCGGACGCTCCCAGGCGTCACGTACCGTCTGGATCGTCGGGTCGCCCTCGCGAAGTCGGGTGAGGAAGCCCACCGGCCGACGCAACCGGACCATTGCGGGACCGTTGATCACAAGAAGCCGACCGAGTTGAGCGACGACGTCCTCGAACAGCGCCGTGCCGGTTTTCGTCGAATCCTGGCTGTAGTCACGCAGTTCGACGATCACACCCTGCAGATACTCACGGACGAGCGTCTCCAACGAGGGAAAGTAGCGGTAGACCGTCGCGGTGCCGACCCCGGCGCGCTCCGCGATCACCGGAATGCTGACGTTCTCATAGTCGTCGCGCAGCACTTCGCCCGTTGCGACAAGAATCCTCTTACGATTCCGTACGGCGTCTTTGCGCGTCGGCATGGGAGCAGCGGTCGCCATCGCGATACACCTCCCGCCGCATCAACACCCGTCGAACCCCAACCTACCCCAGCTCACGCACCGATCCTCCGGGTCAGATCAGTCGGCGCCGCCGCCCGGGGCAAGCGCCGTCACAGCCCGCGCCGCGCCAACAACGGCTCGATATAGGGCTTGCGTCCGATCAATTCCTCGTGCGCGACAAGCGGGTCGACGCTGTCTCCCCGAGACAGCGTCGACTGTGCGAATCGTCGGCCGTTCTCGCGCTGCAGGCCACCCTCGGACAGGAACCACTGCTCGGTGTCGGCGTCGAGGACCTCCGACCAGATGTACGAGTAGTAGCCGGCCGAGTAGCCGCCGCCGAAGATGTGGTTGAAGTAGGTGCTCCGGTAGCGCGGCGGGATCAAGTCGGTCCCGATGCCCGCCGCACGAAGCGCCTGCGCCTCGAAGCCTGCGACGTCGGTGATCGCCTCGGCCTGCGCGGTGTCGAGTTGGTGCCACGCGAGGTCGAGGACTGATGCCGCCAGGTATTCGATTGTGCCGTGGGCAGATTCGGTTCCCGCCGACTCGCGTGCCGCCGTGGCGAGCTCCGCGGGAATGGGTTCGCCGGTCTCATGGTGGCGCGCGTAGTTGGCCAGGACAGACGGGTGCAGCGCCCACATCTCGTTGACCTGCGACGGGAATTCGACGAAGTCGCGCGGTACCGACGTACCCGACTGCGACGGATAGTCGACGGCCGAGAGCAACCCGTGCAGGGCATGACCGAACTCATGGAACAGGGTGGTGAGCTGATCGACGGTCAGCAGGCACTTCTCACCGTCATCGGGCTTCGTCAGGTTCAATACGTTGACCACGACGGGCTGTGTCTGCAGCATCGTCGACTGGTCGACAATGCTGTTCATCCATGCCCCACCGCGTTTGGACGGGCGTGCGAAGTAGTCGCCGAGGAACAGGCCAATGCTGCGCCCGCTCTCGTCGAGTACGTCCCACACGCGAACGTCGGGGTGGTAGGCGGGCAGTTCAGGACGCTCGACGAAGCGCAGCCCGTAGAGCACGTTGGCCGCGTAGAACACCCCGCGGGTCAGGACCGTCTCGAGTTCGCAGTAGTCGGCGAAATCATCAAGCGGGACATCGGATTTCGACCGCGCCGCACGCGCGAGCCAGTACGTGTAGTCCGCGGCACCGATCTCGGCGTCGCCCGCGAGGACCCGCAAGTCGTCGAGTTCGCGCTCCCCCGCTCGCATCGCCGACTCGCTGAGTTCCCGCAATAGGTCGTCGACGGCCTCGGCCGACGGTGCGGTCTGTTCCGCGATCACGTAGTCGGCGTGATCGCTGTATCCGAGCAACTCCGCACGCCTGGCGCGCAGCCGCACGATCTCCAACACCAATTCGGTTGTGTCGTTGTCGTTTCCGCGAGCGCAGCGGTTGATCGATGCCTCGAAGACGCGGCGTCGAACAGCGCTGTCGGTCAGTTCGGTGAGGACGCTCTGGCTCGTCGGCAGTTCGAGGGCGATCAGATATCCACTGTCGTGTCCCGCTTCGGTGGCGGCACGACGCGCGGCGGCGATCTCACCGGCCGACATACCGTCGAGCGCGGATGCGTCGTCGACGAACACGGCCGAATCGTTGGAGTCGTCGAGGATCTTCTGCGAGAACGTCGTGGTGAGCAGGGCCAGTCGCGACGAGATCTCGCGCATCTCCTGTTGTTGATCGGGCGACAGACCCGCACCGGCGCGCACCGCGCCGCGATAGTGCTTGTCGAGTAGCCGACGCCGCGGCTCATCGAGGTCGAGGTCATCGGCGTCGCCGTGGACCTTCGAAATGCGCTCGAAGAGAACGGGGTTCATCGCGATGGTGTTCTGGTGATCGGTCAGCAGCGTCGACAGCTCGCGGCTGATCTCGTTGCGTTTCGGGTTGGTATCCGGACCGACAAGGTTGAAGAAGATGCCGGCCGCGCGAGCGAGATCGCGTCCGGAGAACTCGACCGCTTCGACGGTGTTGCCGAACGTCGGCGGCTCCGCGTTGTTCGCGATCTCGTCGATCTCCGCCAACTGCGATGCCATCGCGTCGGTGAACGCGGGCAGGAAGTCGTCGTCGGAAATCGAGGCGAAGTCGGGCAGGCCGTGCGGTAGATCGCTCTGTGCGAGAACGGGATTCACGTTGTCTGTACCCATGACCTCACTTGCCCTTCGGTTTGTCGCCCATCGAGTCGGTGGAGAGTGCGGCGACGAACGCCTCCTGCGGGACGTCGACCCGACCGATGGTCTTCATCCGCTTCTTGCCCTCCTTCTGCTTTTCGAGCAGCTTGCGCTTTCGGCTGATATCGCCGCCATAGCACTTGGCGAGCACGTCCTTGCGGATCGCCCGGATGTTCTCGCGCGCAATGATTTTCGATCCGATGGCCGCCTGCACGGGCACCTCGAACTGCTGCCGCGGAATGAGTTCCTTGAGCTTGGTGGCCATCTTGTTGCCGTAGCCGAACGCGGCGTCGCGGTGCACGATCGCGCTGAAGGCGTCGACCGCCTCGCCCTGGAGGAGGATGTCGACTTTCACGAGGTCGGCTTCCTGCTCGCCCGCCTCCTCGTAATCGAGGCTGGCGTAGCCGCGGGTGCGCGACTTCAAGGAGTCGAAGAAGTCGAAGATGATCTCGGCCATCGGCATGGTGTAGCGCATCTCGACGCGTGTCTCCGACAGGTAGTCCATGCCGCCGAGCTCACCGCGCCGTGACTGACACAGCTCCATGATCGCACCGATGAATTCGCTCGGCGCGATGATCGTCGTCTTGACGATCGGCTCGTAGATGTAGCGTGCCTTGCCCTCCGGCCAGTCGGACGGGTTGGTGACGATCGACTCGGAGCCGTCTTCCATGACCACCCGGTAGACGACGTTGGGTGCGGTGGAGATCAGGTTCAGGTCGAACTCGCGCTCGAGCCGCTCACGGGTGATCTCCATGTGCAGCAGTCCGAGGAAGCCGCAGCGGAAACCGAAGCCAAGCGCGACAGACGTCTCCGGCTCGTAGGTGAGCGCGGCGTCGTTGAGTTGCAGTTTGTCGAGAGCGTCGCGCAGCACCGGATAGTCGGAGCCGTCGAGCGGGTAGAGGCCGGAGTAGACCATCGGGCGCGGTTCGCGATAGCCGGTCAGCGGCTCGGTGGCGCCGTGGCGCGCGGTCGTGACGGTGTCGCCGACCTTCGACTGCCGCACGTCTTTCACGCCGGTGATGAGGTAGCCGACCTCGCCGACGCCGAGCCCCTTTGTCGGCTTTGGTTCCGGCGAGACGATGCCGACCTCGAGCAGCTCGTGCGTCGCCCCGGTCGACATCATGGCGATCTTCTCGCGCGGGACGATCTTGCCGTCCACCACGCGGACGTAGGTGACCACGCCGCGGTAGGTGTCGTAGACGGAGTCGAAGATCATGGCGCGCGCAGGAGCATCGGGGTCGCCCTGCGGCGCGGGCACGAGCTTGATCACCTCGTCGAGCAGTTCCGTGACGCCCGCACCGGTCTTGCCCGACACACGCAGCACGTCGTCGGGCTCGCAGCCGATGATGTGCGCGATCTCCTCGGCATAGCGGTCGGGGTCGGCGGCAGGGAGGTCGATCTTGTTGAGCACCGGGATGATGGTCAGGTCCTTGTCCATCGCCAGGTACAGGTTTGCCAGGGTCTGCGCTTCGATGCCCTGCGCGGCGTCGACGAGTAGAACGGCACCCTCACACGCTTCGAGCGCACGAGACACCTCGTAGGTGAAGTCGACGTGGCCCGGAGTGTCGATGAGGTGCAGCACGTAGTCGGTCTGCGGGCCGTCGGGACCGTCGGACTTCCAGGGCAGGCGCACGTTCTGCGCCTTGATCGTGATGCCACGCTCGCGCTCGATGTCCATGCGGTCGAGGTACTGGGCGCGCATGTCCCGCTCGGCGACCACGCCCGTGAGCTGCAGCATCCGGTCGGCCAGCGTCGATTTGCCGTGGTCGATGTGCGCGATGATGCAGAAGTTCCGGATCCGGCTGGGATCGGTGAACGTGGTGTCGGCGAAGGTGGGAATCGAACTGCTCCTACAGGTGCGCACCAGTACTCGAGTGCGATGCGGGTGTGGGTCGTCGTATCCAGTTTCTCACGGCGGGCCGTCGGCGGGTCGGGGCCGGGTTGCGAGAGAAGTGTCGGAGCGAGCCAGTCCACTCGATCCGGTCAGCTCGCGCTGGTCGGATTCGGTCACATACCCGCTGCGGCGCCCCGAGCGCGGTGCGAATCCCTGCGTGCGCGCACGGCGAGATGAGCCGTCGCAACGACGATCGATGCGACGAGCAGCACAAGCGCGCCGAACGAGAGCAGAAGCCAGAAGTCAGCCCAGTTCGCGACGCCGACGAACACCAGCACGGCCATCGCGGGCACGACGAGCCATGAGACCCATACGCGCAGCGCGACCGCGGCGATCAGTGGAGGTGACGCCAGCAGCACCCCCATCTCGATCAGCCTGCGCGGACCGAGCGCAGCGAAGATCGAGTCCTCACATGTGGCGCCGGCGTGCGCACCGGCGACCGACAGTTCGCCGCTCTTGCCGCAACTCACCGTCACCTCGCCCACCGGCATGAACCCGCACGCCACCGCGTAGCCAACTGCCGCCACTGCCATCGCAAGCCACGCCACTCGTATGGCTCTCATGCCTGCAACTTATAACGTGGACGCCGTGAGTCCCGAGACCTTCACCGGCGACGGCGTCGTCGCAGACATCTACCGTCCGGACGGCCGACCTCGCGCGGTCCTCGTGTTGGCGCACGGCGCGGGAGGCAACCGGCAGACCGCGATCATGCGGGCCTACGGCGTCGAGTTCAGCGCCCGCGGGCTGTTCGTCGCCTGCATCGATCTGCCGTACCGGCAGCGCAGGCCCAAGGGCCCGCCCAGCCCGTCGGGTGCGGCAGGCGATCGGGACGGAATCCGTGAGGCGGCCGCGCTGTTCGCATCCGAATCCGGCGGTCCACTCGTCCTCGGTGGCCACTCCTACGGCGGCAGGCAGGCGTCGATGGTCGTCGCGGAGGATGGTGCCGCCACAGACGCGGCAGGGCTGCTGCTGTCGTCGTATCCGTTGCATCCGCCCGGCAAACCCGAACGCGCGCGTAGCGAGCACCTGGGCGAGATCACGATTCCGACGGTGATCGTGCACGGGGCGTCGGACCCCTTCGCGACGACGGAGGAGATCACCGACGCCATTGCGCTCATCCCCGCGCCGACCCGGCTCGTCGAGATCGAGAAAACCGGGCACGACCTCAAACCCGACAAGAAGCCGACTGCTCAGCTCGCGGCCGACGCCGTCGACGACCTGATCCTGAACGGACCGACGCGATGACCGCTCGCACGCGGGTGCGCCCCACCCATGAGGCGGCCCGCGAGATCGTCTACTCCCCCGACCTCGACGGCGCAGCCGATCCCGGCGAGATCGTCTGGACCTGGGTGCGTTACGAGGACGATCCGAGCAAGGGCAAGGACCGTCCGGTGCTGGTCGTCGGACGGGACAGCGGCGAAGAGCACACGCATCTCCTCGGCCTCATGCTCTCGAGCCAGGACTACCACCGCGACGACCCGAACTGGATGGAACTCGGGACCGGCGTCTGGGACGACGAACACCGCGAGAGCTACATCCGCCTCGATCGCGTGCTGTACGTCCTCGAACACGGAATTCGACGCGAGGGCGCGATCCTCGACGAGGAGCGTTTCGACGCCGTCGCCGACCGACTACGCCGCGACTACGGCTGGCGGTAGATCGCTCGCGGTAGATCGGCGACCCGTCGAGCTATAGATGTGTGTCGAATCGAAGGATGTGGTTGCTGCAGCACCCAATTCCTTCGATTCGACACACATTCACCGGCGGCGGCACGGGCCGGTCACGCCAGGCGCGTGATCTCCACGACGACGTCGAGGTCCGTCGCCTTGCCGCCGGTGTAGATGCCCTTGAGCGGCGAGACGTCGGAGTAGTCGCGGCCGACGCCCACCGACACATGCTGCTCGGTGATGGGGGTGTCGTTGGTCGGGTCATAGCCCCACCAGCCGCCTGTCCACACCTCGATCCACGCGTGGCTCTGTCCCTCGACGGTCTTGTCGATCTTCGCGTCGGGCTTCGGGTGCAGATATCCGGAGACGTACCGTGCGGGCACGCCGAGACCGCGCAGCATCGAGAGGCTGACGTGCGCGTAGTCCTGACACACACCCTTGCGCTCGTTCCAGGCGTCGACGGCGGTGCTGTGCACGCCTGTCGTTCCCGGTACGTACTCCATCTCCTCGTGCACGAATTTGCAGATCGCCTCGACGGCGTCCTCGGGCTCGAGCCCCTTGGCGATGCGACGCGCTGTCGCGCCCAGACGCCCGTTCTTCGGCACATACGTTGTGAAGGAGAGCATTTCGTCGTAGCGGTCGGCGACATACTCGCTCTCCAATTCCTCCCACGTCACAGCTTTGTCGGGGGCGGGTCGCTCTCCGGCCTCGGTCTCGACGACTGACATCCCCGACACCTCCAGCTCCTCGTGCGGAGCGTGGAGGTCGAAGGCGGTGACGGCGGTGCCCCAGTAGTCGGTGTAGCGGTACGCACGGGTCGCGGGCACCGTCTCCACACGGTTGACGATCACGTTCTGCCGAGTATCGCTTCGCGGGGTCAGCCGTGCCTCGTTGAAGGAGGAGGTGACCGGACTCTGGTAGGCGAAGCCTGTCGAATGCACGACCCTCAGACGCCAGCTCACAGTTCACTCTCCTCGATGAAGTGTTCTTCACCATCGCTGACCCGGGCGTCTGCCCACGACACATACGGTGACACATGGAAGTACTGACCCGTGACCGCCTCGTTGACGGCACGGCAGGTGTCCTGCAGGTCAAGAAGTCGTTCCTGCAGTCCGTCGAGCAGTCGGCCCGGTTCCAGGAACTCGAGCGAGCTGCGCGCTCGTCCGAGCAGCAGCAGCGCTTCGGCCTGCTCGCCGACGCGGCTCGGACGCTTCTCGATCTCCGCGAGATTCTGCTCTGCGACACGAAGTGCGTGGAACACCGATCGCGGAAAGAGCCTGTCCAGCAACATGAACTGCACGATGTTCTCGGCGTCGAGCAGACCGCGATAGGTCCGCAGGTAGGTGTCGTGGGCACCGGCGGACACCAGAACATTCACCCACGCGGGCGAATTGATCGGATCGTTGGCGCGGGACAGAAGCATGCGGATGGTCATATCGACCCGCTCCACGGAGCGGCCGAGCAGCAGGTAGCGGTAGCCGTCGTCGTGACTCATCGTCGCGTCGGCGAGTCCGGCGAACATGGCGGCCCGGTTCTTCACATACGAGAGGAACTCGTGAGGTCCGAGTCGACGCCCCCGACGCTCCGCTTCGGCCAGTCCGTTGTAGGTGGTGTTCAGACACTCCCACATCTCACTGGACGTGACTTCCCGTGCGCCACGGGCATTCTCGCGCGCCGCACGGATGAGGTCGACGACCGATCCGGCCGACCCCTTCGCATACGCCACATGCTCGGTGAGCGACCACACGTCGAGCGGCCCGTCGGTGTCGGGCACCTCGAGCCCGAGAACCTGGATGACCATCCGAACCGCACCGTCGACGTCGGCGGAGGTGTCCTCGAGGAGCTGGTGGATAGCGACGTCGAGCAGACGCGCCATGTCGTCGGCACGTTCGACGTAGCGGCCGATCCAGTAGAGGGATTCGGCGTTGCGGGCCAACATCATCGGGGATCACCGCTTTGCTGTTGCTGCTGTGTCTGTTCGAAGACCGGGTCGGGTGCACTCTCGGCGGGCCTCGCCGCCTTGGCGGCCTTGGAGGTGACCACCTTGCCGCCGCCGAGTTCGCGCTCACTCTGTGTGGCCCTGCTTGCGAGCACCCACGTGTCCTTCGAGCCGCCACCCTGACTGGAGTTGACGACGAGTGACCCTTCGGGCAGTGCGACGCGGGTCAGTCCGCCCGGGAGCACCCAGACCTTCTCACCGTCGTTGACGGCGAAGGGACGCAGGTCGACGTGCCGCGGTCGTAGCGAGTCGCCGACCTTTGTCGGCACCGTCGACAGCTGCACCACGGGTTGGGCGATCCATCCGCGGGGGTCGTTGCGCACCTTGCGGGCGAGGGTGTCGAGCTCGGCCTTGGTGGCGTCGGGACCGAAGACGATCCCGTAACCACCCGATCCCTCAACAGGTTTCACGACGAGCTCGTCGATCCGATCGAGCACTTCGTCGCACTCCTCGGGGAGCCAGCAGCGCAGGGTGTCGACGTTGCCGATGATGGGCTTCTCGCCGAGGTAGTAGTTGATGATGTCCGGCACGTAGGTGTAGATGAGCTTGTCGTCGCCGACACCGTTGCCCACCGCGCTCGAGATCACGACGTTGCCCGCCCGCGCCGCGTTGAGCAGACCTGCCACGCCGAGCATCGAATCCGGACGGAACTGCATGGGATCGAGGAAGTCGTCGTCGATGCGTCGGTAGATCACGTCGACGCGTTGCTCGCCCTCGGTGGTGCGCATGTAGACGACGTTGTCGCGGCAGAACAGATCTCGACCCTCGACGAGCTCGACGCCCATCAGCCGCGCGAGCAGCGAGTGCTCGAAGTACGCCGAGTTCGCGACACCGGGAGTGAGCACGACGATGTTGGGGTCGGCCTCGTTGAAGGCGGCCGAGGCCCGCAGGGCCCGCAGCAGGTGACTCGGGTAGTCGGCGACAGGGCGCACCTTGTGCGTGGAGAACAGGTCGGGAAAGACCCGCGCCATCGTGCGGCGGTTCTCCATCACGTACGACACACCCGACGGTGATCGCAGGTTGTCCTCGAGCACCCGGAAATCACCGTTCGCGTCGCGGATCAGGTCGATGCCCGCGACGTGAATGCGAACTCCGTTGGGAGGACGGATGTTTGCCGCCTGACGATGAAAGTGCTCACACGAATGGACCAGCCGCTTGGGCAACACACCGTCGCGCAGGATCTCCTGCTCGCCGTAGACGTCGTCGAGGAACAATTCCAGCGCCTGCACGCGCTGGGTGATACCCGCTTCGAGCTTGTTCCACTCGCCTGCCGAAATGACCCGTGGCACAACGTCCAACGGGAACGGGCGCTCCATACCCGAGAGCGAGAACGTGATGCCCTGGTCGATGAACGCGCGCCCGAGTGCGTCGACGCGGGCTTCGAGGTCGGCGCGGTCGGACTCGGCCATGACCTTGAAGATGCCCCGATACGCGGGGCGTACCTCGCCGTCGGCGTCGAACATCTCGTCAAAGGCCTTGCCGTACGGCCCTTTCGAATATCCCTTGAAAATTCCGGTCTCGGTGGGGAGTGTCTCCCTGACGACCTTGGCCTTGGCGCTCTTGGCAACCTGTCCCGGCTCGGCGCCCTTGCCGTTTGCCGACTTGGCGGCGGTGACTGACTTCGACGACGACGGGGGCGCGGTTTTGCGCGATGCCTTCTTGGCTTGCGCACCGGTTGACGCGGGACTCATAGACACACATGGTGCCTCAGATCGCCCCACTCGGCACGACGTCTGCGTGGGCGCGTCGCGGCGGCCTTCTCCTGGCCCCATTCCTCGCTGCAGGCCGAGCCCAGCGCTAGCCCAGGGTTCGACGCAGCGAAACGACGCGTCGCCCGACCCGGCGAGCCACGTTCGCGGCGCGCGTCTGCAATCGGGCTCCGGTCTCGGGGTAAGGCATCGTCTGCGCGATTCCTGCGATCGCGTCGAGTGAGGCGTCGAGAATTTCGTCAACCGTCGGCGGCTGGGCGTCGTCGCCTGCCGTCGTGCTCACCGCGAGATCGCCGAGATCACCGGTCACGGGATATCCGGCCACGCGCACGGCGTCGATCATCGCCTCGGCTTCGTCTGCTGCCCACGCACGCTGTTCGGTGGACAACCCACGTGGGGTGCCGCCGGTCTGTGCGAAGAGCACCTTGGCGATGATGTGACCCTTGACGACACGCTCGTACCGATCCCACTCGATGTCGTCGGGCTGCAGGCGCGAGTTCAGCCGTCGCAGGAGTTCTGCCTGCGCTGCCGAGAGCGAGGTGTTGTTGTTGGGAACGTCGATCGTCATCGGAGCCGGATCCACGTCGAGCACGGAGAGAAATCTCTCCCACAACGACGATGCGCCGGTTCCCGACTTCGCCACGGTGACCAGGTGAGCCCGCTCCGGTCCGACGAACTTGGCCCACCGTCCGAGGATGCCCACGTAGTCCTGGAATTCCCAGAAGGGCTCCTCCTCCATGTCGCCACCCCAGGACCCGGTTCGACGTGGCGCGTGCCGACGCACGGAGGTCACGAAATCGTCGAACGACGCAAGACGCTGGTTCTTGACGTTCTCCTGCCACACCGACGGCAGTTGGCGGGCCAGATCGCGAACGGTCACGATCACATGGACCTCGTCGGCGAAGGAGAGGTCGTTCACCAACGACTCGATCTGTTCCTCACGCGCCGTCGCGAACAACTCATGCGACACCAGCGAAGCCCCCGGCCACGCACGCATCTGCGAGACCATCGTCGACCAACTCCCGGCGAAGGCCGGGTCGACCCAGTCGAGATACCTGCCCGGCTGCAGATGCGTTGCGGCGTGAAAGTGATCGGCCATCTCGTTTCCCGGGTAGAGCAGCCCGGAGTGACGAAAAGCGAGGTCGCGGTTCCACCACAGGCGATCCTGGAGGTGGGTGGTGCCTGTCTTGGGTAATCCGACGTGAATGAAAACAACTGACATGATGGATCGAGCTTAGTTGCGCTCGGGCACATATCTGCGACCTCGTCACATGCCGCGTGGATTCACAGGAGATCGGTGACCGAGGCCTGCCTGCGCACGCCGACGCCTGCGGATTTGGGACCCCTGTTTCCGGCTGGTAAAGTAGACCGCTGTCGCAGAGTCGACGGCGGACACGTGCTGTCCACCCGTCTGACCTGCTCAGGAACACCCAGCAACAATCACCAACAACTGATAGGTACACACGCGTGGCAAACATCAAGTCCCAGGTCAAGCGCAACCGCACCAACGAGATCCGTCGGCAGCGCAACCAGTCCGTGCGCTCCTCGCTGCGCACCGCGATCCGTAGCTTCCGCGAAGCTGTCGACGCCGGCGACAAGGACAAGGCCGCCGAGCTCGGACAGACCGCAAGCCGCAAGCTCGACAAGGCAGCCAGCAAGGGCGTCATCCACGCCAACCAGGCAGCCAACAAGAAGTCGGCCATCGCTGTGGCCGTCAACAAGCTCTGAGGTAGCAACCTCCGGCATCAGCCGGAACTGAACGAGTCAGAGCGCGCACCCGCGACGCGCCCCGTGCCCACGGGAGCACGCCGGGTCGCAGCGCCGACCGTTCCCCTTTCGAGACAACTCACCCCGGCGACTTCCACGCGGTCGCCGGGGTGAGTTGCGTGGTCGTGCACGCTTCAGTCCTGCGAGCTTCGGTCCTACAAGGCTTCGGTCGCTCGAGCTCAGCCCAGCACGCTTCAGCGTCGACGCGATGACGGACGCAGCGAAGCCACGGCGTCGACCGCGTGCAGGAGCGCGTAGTCTGCGTCGGCGGCCTGTCCCTTCACATCGCCGTTGAGCCCGGCGACCACCACGACCGCCTGTGCGATCGACGACGAATCCCACGCCCGAGCCTGCGACTGCACCTTCTTGACACGCGACGGCGGCATACCCAACTCCGACGCGGCCGCGTACTGGTCCATCGACCCGATTCCCCGTACGCGAGCGATCGCGTGCACCGCCTCTGCGAGCGCGTCGGCAAGCAGCACTCGCGGCACCCCGTGATGCACCGCCCACGCCAACGATTCGAGCGCCCCGGCCCGATCACCGGTGACGGCTTTGTCTGCGACCTCGAACCCGGTCACCTCTGGGCGCCCCTGGTAGTACAGCCGCACCGCATCGCGATCGATCTTGCCGCCGGTGTCGGCAACGAGCTGACTGCACGCCGCGGCGAGCTCGCGGAGCTCCGCACCGACCCCCTCGACGACCTGCTCGACGACCTCGGCGCTGACCTTGACGCCGAGCTCACGAAACTCCTTGCGGACGAAGTCCATTCGTTCCGACGGCCAACGGGGCGCCGCGCAGTCGTGCTCGACCGCACCTGCCTTGCGGAGTTCGCCGACCATCGACTTCGTACGACCGCCTCCGGTATGGATCACCATCAGCGTGATGCCGTCGGGAAGCTCACGAGCCGCCCGCGTGATCAGCGCTGCGGGCTCTTTGCCCGCCTCCGCCGCCGACTCGACGACGACGACGCGGTCTTCGGCAAACAACGACGGACTCAACAGTTCGGCCAGTTCGTATTCGCTGACATCGCCAGCTCGCACACGCGTCACCGGAATGTCGGCGCCCGCGTGGTGGGACAGCTCGCTCGTCACACCCGAGATCACACGTCCGGTGAGGAAGTCGTCGTCTCCGAGGAGCAGATGCAGGCGATCGGTCACGTCACTCATGGTGCCAGAACGCCCCGACAACCCGACGACGCACCGGACACCTCCCCTACTGCCGACTGTGCGCCTCGTTCTGCCGACTGTGCGTCTCGTTGCGCCGACTGTGCGTCTCGTTGCGCCGACCGTGCGCACGACGCCGCGCCCACCCGATCACGCGCCGGTTCAGCAGCGCCGCACCCAGGACGGTGAACGTCATGACAAGCGCCATCCCGGCAAGCCCGTCCGGTATATCGATTGCCGCCCAACTCAATCCGCCGAGCACGCGCGCCACGGTGATCATCCACCACAGTTCTGGCGACATCGCGCGTAGCAACACTTGCGCAACCACAGAACCCACGTCTCCGGCGAGGCCGATCAACGCTGCGAGTGTCCCCACCACACTGATCACTCCGACGACAGGCGCCACGACGACGTTGGCCAGAATCGAGACCACATTGAATGTCCCGCTGATCATCGCGATCAGCGGCGCCGTCACGACCTGGGCGGCGATGGCGATAGCGAGTACCTCGGCCACGACAGGTGGGATTCTCCACTCGCGCAGCGTGTCTCGGATCGACGGCGCGATCAGCACGAGTCCGGCCGTGGCCACGACCGACAACGCGAACCCCGGCGCACTCGCAAGCTCGGGCCACCACAGAAGTCCCCCGATCACGGCGACACCGAGGGCAGGCACCGCGCGGGCACGCCGCGTCGACAACAGCGCGAGCAGACCGACTCCGCCCATCATCGCTGCCCGCAGCACACTCGGCGACGGCCGTACCAGGACGACGAATCCGACGATGACGACCACCCCGCTGACCGCCGCAACCTTCGGCGATCCGCCGATCAACCGGATCAACGCGATCGCTGCACCGCAGGTCAGCGCGAAATTGGCGCCGGAGACAGCGGTGAGGTGGCTTAGCCCGGCCGCGCGGAACTGATCCCGGACATCTTCCGACAATGCGCTCTCGTCGCCGATGACCAACCCCGGCAGCAATCCCGCCGATTCGCCGCTCAACGCCTGAGCCGAGTTCTGCTGTAGCGTTGCCCGCACGACGCCGGCTCCGCGCTGCAGCGGAGGGGGTCGCCCCAACATCGCCGGCGGGCCCGACGCCGTCAATCTCGCAACACTCAGGTCACCCCCTCGAGGTGCGCGGATACTCGCCAGGACGCGCACATGCTGACCCGGCAGCAACCCCACCCATCCGGGCGCACGCGCGACGACGTCGGCGATGGCGGAGGGAACTCGACGCTCCCCGACGGCCAGCACCGTCACACGCGTGGTCACCTGACCCCGTTGTGCCGGTCCGAAGTTGCGCGGGTCGTCGCGGATCGACATCGTCACCGTCGCCTTGCCCGACATCCCCGACAGAGGATGGGCGTCGCGGGTCTCGAGCCGGAGCCACAGCGCCAGTGCACATGTCGCCGCCATCCCCGCGCCGATCACCACGATGCCCAACACCTGCCAGGTAAGGTTCCAGCGCCGGTGTGCGAACAGAGCTGCAGCGCAGATCAATCCGCCGATGACCAGCACGACAGGCATCGACCACGACGGCCCGTGCAGCCCGAGCAGCGTGACAAGCCACACCACGAGAGCGGGCGCGACGAGTCGTAGATCCACCTCGGTGTCAGCCGGCGGTCACGAGGTCTCGCAGCTTCGCCAGCCGCGCGGGTCCGATACCGTCGACCTCGCCGAGTTGGTCGACAGACGTGAACTTTCCGTGCTGCGACCGCCAGTCGATGATGGCCTTCGCAGTGACCGGGCCGACCCCGGGGAGAGCGTCGAGCTGCTCGGCACTCGCGGTGTTCAGGTCGACCTTTCCGCCCGCACTGTTCGACGCTCCCGAATCCCCTGCGCCAGAGCCCGTCTCGGAGGTGTCACCGGCCGACGGCGGCGACGAAGAGTCCGACCTCCCCGCGCCGGACGCGACCACCGCACTGCGAAGTGAGGCGTTCCCGTCCTTGCTCGCGTAGCCGACCAGCACCTGGTCGCCGTCGCCCAGCACCTGAGCGAGGTTCAGCGACGTCGTGTCGGCTCCCTCGCGGGCACCTCCGGCACCCGACAGCGCATCGGCCACTCGGGACCGCGGCGCCAACCGCACCAGCCCGGGCTTCCGCACCAATCCGACGACGCTGACCACGATCTGGGCTGATGCGGCCGACGGCGCGGCGGCAGAAGGCATCGCGGGGGCGCCGGCCGACGGCACTGCAGCGACGGAAGGAATCGACACCGACGGTCCCGCCGACGCGGGGAACGCGACGGTCGGCACGACGTCGTCGCTGCGGAGGAGCCCGAATCCCGCTATCACACAGGCGATTACGCCAACAGCGATCAACGCTATGGCACCGGCAGGCGCCACCGCGAATCGACGACGTGGGCGGTACTCATCCTCATCCGAATCGACATCTCTATCGAGGTCGAGGTCGAAGTCTTCTCGATGATCGTCGTCGAATCCGTTGGCACGGAGTCGTTCCCGACCATCGAGAGGGCGCCTGCGTTCCACTTCGGGAGCCAGCCAACCCGGCGTCGTGTCGATCCCCCACGAACTCGACGACATGTCGTCATCTGCAGCCGACGAGGTGGCGTCGAGTTCGGGCGTCCGAGTGGCGCCGGGTGCGGGGGCTGACAACCGGTCGAGCGGCGAGCGTCCGACCGCGGTCGGCGCGGTTCGTGAACCGCGCTCGACAACACCTCGCGCGGCGAATCCGCGGGCCGTCCGGGTTGGTTTGTCGCTCATAGCCTCTGACGCTACGGCGGACGCACCATCACACCGGCTCGTCGACCGTGCATCGACGCCGCCCTGTGGACGACGGTCAGGGTGTGGACAACCCCTCGGCCTCCGACTGTCCCCTGGTGATGGGATCGAGTTGGGTACCGATCACCACGCCGACCGCGCCGGGGCCGACGTGACAGCCGAGCACAGGACCGAGATCGACAGTGATGCTCGACGTCACGCTCCGCAGGTTCTCCCGCAACCGGACGACGAGATCGGCTGCGGCAGCGGGAGCTTGGCAATGCTGCACTCCGAGAGTCACCGCGCGGCCGTCGGCGTAGTCGACGGCCGCTTCGGCCATCTTGTCCAGCGCTTTGGAGAACGTGCGCGTGCGTTCACGCAGAGTCAGCGTGCCGTCGACGACGTGCAGGATCGGTTTGATCGACAACGCGGACCCGAGCATCTTGCTCGCCGCGCTGATTCGCCCGCTGTTGCGGAGATTGTCGAGATTCTGCACGCAGAGCAGCGATTCGACAGTCGCGGCCTGGCGGATGGCGGCTTCGTACGCGCGATCCCGATCGGCCCCGTCGCGAGCGGCTTGCGCTGCTGCGATGGCGACGAATCCAACTGCCAATCCCACAGACCGCGAGTCGACCACCCGCACCTGCCCCGAGTAGTCCTCTGCGGCCAGGCGCCCAGCGCTCCACGTGCCGGACAGCTTTCGCGACATGTGGACCGCGACGACCCCGTCGCCCTCACTGCGTTCGATGGCTTCGCCGTACGCCTGCACCAGATCATGCGGAGTGGCGCCCGCAGTCGTTACGCCCGGCGTCGACACGATGTCGGCGGGAACGTTGTCGTCGTCTTCGAGGTAGTCGACTCCGTCGAGCGTCAGATGCAACGGAACCTGGATGATGTCGTAGCTGTCGGCAACGGCAGCGGGCAACCGCGCAGAGGAATCTGTGACGACGACAACAGGCACCCGTCTACGTTAGCCGGTGCGCCGTCCGGTTCGGACATCCGGATCGTCGAGCACCCGCAGAACCGGCGCCGCGACGACGTCGGCGACCGCCCGGTGGCACGCAAAGCCCCAGTGGATACCGTCGGGGTTCATCGCAGCGTCGGGGTTCGCAGCATCGGGATCGTCGTACGCATCGCGGGTCGGAGGATAGAAGTCGGCGTAGGAGACCCCGCGTCGCTCACACCACGCACGCATCGCCGCGGTCGTCGGTATCCGCCCGCTGTGGACGTACCCGTAATAGGGACTCCGATGCGTCGACGGCAGGCACACGACGATCGGCAGATCGGGGCGCAACTGGGTCAGCGCCTCGTAGATCTTGTCGAGGTATTCGATGGTCACCGTCGGCGGCAGGGCCACCGGCCAGCCGATTTTCGACGCACGCGGCTGGACCCACTGATATGCCGACCGGACAATCTGGCGGAGTCGGCCCGGCCGCACGTACCTGATCTGCTCGCGTAGCGCGGTCGGAAGCGGCGACGGCAACGAATCCATTCCGCCGAACGCGAGGATCACTGCGCGTGCGTGCGGTACCGCGGCCCAGATGTTCGGGTCCTGGGTCATCGCCCACCAGACGTCCCGACTGGTCCAGCCGATCCGCCCGAACAGCCGCACCGGCAGACCACACCGCGCCCCGACGATGTTCGGCCAGATGCGAGCGTCGTCGGCGGGCAGCCCACCCTTGGGCCCGAAGTAGGCGAGCGAGTCGGAGAGGATGAGCAGGCAGTCGTCAGGCGTGCTCGCGACAACCGCGTCGGTCACTGCACCCCTGCGTCGGCGACCTCGGCCGATGCGTTCCACACGTCCAGCCGCCACCGCGGCTTCTCGCCGGGGAGTCCATGGCCCGACAGTTGCACCCAACTCGTGTTGGCGAGACCGCCGAACACCGGCCAGTTGGCGACGGGAAGGTCGAGGAGCGCGGCGGTCATCGCAGCAATCACACCTCCGTGCGCGACGAGCACGACGGGCGACTCCGGCGTCGCGCCGCTCCCCCAGTCGTCCACGCGCGCGAGCAGTTCGTCGACGACCGGTAGGGCGCGGGCAGCGACGTCGACGCGGCTCTCCCCGCCCGGCGGGCGCCACGTGGCGTCGTCACGCCACAGTGCGCGCGCACCGGGCATGACGTCGTCGACCTCGTAGTGCGTCATACCCTGCCACTCACCGAGGTGGGTTTCGCGGAGCCGTTCATCGGTCTCGACGGGCAGCCCGGTCAGCACAGCGAGCGCTTCGGCGGTGTCGCGAGCGCGCCGCAGATCCGACGAGCGGATGAGCATCGGATTGCGTTCGGCGAGTGCGGCGGCGGCCGACTTCGCTTGCCGCACACCGAGATCGGAGAGGTCGGTGTCGAGTTGGCCCTGCATCCGGCTCGTCGCGTTGTACTCGGTCTGCCCGTGCCGCAGCAGGATCAGCCTGCGGACCACCGGGGTGAGTCGTTCGACGGAGGTGTCGTGGTCGTCGGGCGCTCCACTCACGCCTGCGGCTCCAGGTCGATGACCGGGCAGTCCTGCCACAGCCGATCGAGCGCGTAGTAGGCACGCTCGTCGGCATGCTGGACGTGCACGACGATGTCGACGTAGTCGAGCAGCGCCCAGCGCCCCTCACGTGTGCCTTCGCGTCGGACTGGCTTGTAGCCCGCCTCGCGCATCTTGTCTTCGATCTCGTCGGTGACCGCGTTGACCTGACGCTCGTTGTCAGCCGACGCGATCACGAACAGGTCGGTGATGACGAGTTGTTCGGACACGTCGATCACCGTGACATCGGTGGCGACCTTGTCCTGCGCGGCAGCGACTGCCACCTTCGCCATGTCCAGTGACTCGGCTGCTGCTGTCACGTTCGTCCTTTCGAGCGTTGCGTTTCCGCACGGTGTGTTGAGGTGTCGGAGCTTGTCGGTTTGTCGTCGGCGTCGCTCTTGAGTGGCGCCGACACACCCGGCGAGTTCACCCGCGGCCTGCGGTAGAGCCTGCGCTTGGCGATGTACTGGACGACGCCGTCTGGCACCAGGTACCAGACCGGTCGTCCCGTCGCCGCGCGTGCCCGACAGTCCGTCGAGGAGATCGCCAGGGCGGGAATCTCCATCAGATGAAGCGTATCGGCTGGCAGATTCCGCAGATGCGTGGCCAGATGACTGGCGTTCAACTCGTATCCCGGTCGGCTCACCCCGACGAAGTTCGCGAGCTCGAACAGTTCCTCCCAGTCCTGCCACGACAGGATCGATTCCAACGCGTCGGCGCCGGTGATGAAGTAGAGCTGAGCGTCGGGAAGGGTCTTGCGCAGATCCCGCAGCGTGTCGACTGTGTAGGTGAATCCCTCGCGATCGATGTCGACGCGACTCACGCTGAACTGCGGATTCGACGCCGTCGCGATGACCGTCATCAGGTAGCGGTCTTCGGGGGGACTGACCTGCTTCGTCCGGTCGGGAACCTCCCCGTCGTCTTCTGTCAGCTTCTGCCATGGCCGTCCGGTCGGGACGAAGATCACCTCGTCGAGCGAGAACCGGTTCGCGACCTCACTGGCTGCCACGAGGTGCCCGTTGTGGATGGGATCGAACGTTCCGCCCATCACACCGATCCGGCGTACACGCGGACGGTCATGTGCCATGAGGGGTCAGTTTACGCGAGCGATCACACCGGCAGGAGGTCGGCGATGACCGCGGACAGCTGCGTGGCGTTGCGACACTCGAACATGTCGATGATCTCCGCGTAGTCGTCGGCCGCGGAATCGCCGGTACCCCAGTCGCCATGCGCCTCCGGGTTGAGCCAATACGCGTGACGCGCACGCTCCACCAACTCGCGCAGCGAGTCCTCGGAGGCGTCGTGGTAGTTGTTGCGGGCGTCGCCAAGGATCAGCAGCGCTCCGCGATGTGTCAGCGTGTCGCCGTAGGCGTCGACGAACCCGCGCAGCATGTGCCCGTAGTCGGAATGACCGTCACGCGTGATGAGCCGGGCCTGCGTCAACATGCGATGCATCGCCTCACCGATGTCGGTGCCGCCGAACCCCTCGTCGTCGGTGAAGTACTCGGTGACGTCGTCGACGGTGTCGACGAATGCGAAGATCCGAACCTTCGCGAACTGCTGGCGCAGCGCGTAGACGAGTTGCAGCGTGAACTGCGAGAACCCGGATACCGAACCCGATACGTCGCAGATGATCACCAGTTCGGGGCGCCCGGGGCGCGGCTTGCGGTTCTTGAGTTCGATCGGAACCCCGCCCGTCGACATCGACGCGCGCAGCGTCGCACGGACGTCGACTGCACCCCGGTGGGCGCGGCGTCGTCGAATCTCCAAGCGGGAGGCCAACAGACGCGCGAGCGGGGCGACGGTCCGTCGGATCTCGGTGAGGTCCTTCTTGCCTGCCGAGAGGAAGTTGATGTTCTCGGGCAGCGTCGGCACCGCGTAGTCGCTGACCTTCTCGCGTCCGTTGCGGTCGGCCATCCGACGCTGCGTCTCCACCTCGATCGCGGTGCGCAGGCGGTTGGCGCGTTCGCGGGCGGCCCGCCGGAACGTCGGATCGTCGCCGACGCTCAGGTCGTCACCCGATCCGCCCGCCATCGCTGCGGCGATCCGTGCGATCAGTGTCTGGGGATCGATGCTCGAGAGCGCCTGATACGCCGAGTACGCCTCCCCGCGGCTCGACTGGTAGCGGCCCATCTCGTCGACCACCTGCGCGACCGCGGCGGACAGACGTCCGTCTGCGTCGGCCGACTCGTCTGCGAGTAACTCTGCGAGCATCTCGCGCACGGCATCGACGTCGACCTCGCCGGACTCGTCGCGCGGCAGCTCCTCCTCCGCGCTGCACGCACCGATCGCGACGGGAAACCAGAGGTCGAAGATGCGGTCGAAGGCCGGCCGGTGCATGTGATCGTCGACGAGGGTCGCCGCGAGTCCCTCGCGCAGACTACTGCGGTCGAGCAGGTCGAGGACCTCCATCGCCCGCGCGGCGTCGATCAGCGCCGACGGACCGACCGCAATCCCCCGTCGCCGCAGCGCATCGACGAAGTCGGTGAGGTGATCGACGAGCGGCACTGCCGTCGCGATGTCGCCCGTGGCGGGTCCGGCCCCGGACATCAGCCCAGCTTGAGTTCTTTGACGGCGGTCTTCAGGTCGGGACGATGCTTGAGCACGACGCCCAGGGTGCGTGCGATCAGGCCTTCGTCAAGTCGGCCGCCCTTCGAGCGTTCCTCACCCGCGCCCAGCGCGAGCAGTGTGTTCGCCCAGTCGATGGTCTCGGCGACCGACGGCTTCTTCCGAATGTCGAGGGTGCGCAGCACGCCGACGATGCGGACCAGTTCGGAGGCGAGCGCGTCGGGCAGGTTCGGAACTCGCGACTCGAGAATCTCCTTCTCGCGCGCAGCGTCGGGGAAATCGATGAAGAGGTAGAGGCAGCGACGTTTCAGCGCCTCCGACAACTCCCTCGTCGCGTTCGACGTCAGGATCACGATCGGTCGACGCGACGCGACGACGGTCCCCATCTCCGGGATGGTCACTGCGAAGTCGCTGAGCACCTCGAGCAGCAGCCCCTCGACGTCGACGTCGGCCTTGTCGACCTCGTCGATCAGGAGCACGGTGGGATCGGTACGCGAGATCGCTGTCAGCAGTGGTCGCGGGAGCAGGAACTCCTCGGAGAAGATGTCGGTCTTCGCCTCGGCCCAGTCGCGCGTGCCGGTCGCCTGGATGTGCAGGATCTGCTTGGCGTGGTTCCACTCGTAGAGTGCACGCGCCTCGTCGATTCCCTCGTAGCACTGCAGACGCACGAGCTCTGCGTCGGTGGCCGCGGCGATGGCACGCGCCAACTCCGTCTTGCCCACTCCCGCAGGACCTTCGACGAGCAGCGGCTTACCGAGCCGGTCCGCGAGGAAGGTCGAGGTCGCCGTCGCGTCGTCGGCCAGATAGCCGGTGGCGCGCAGCCTGTCGACGACGTCGTGCACCGCTGCGAACGAGGGAACGATAGGAGCCGCGTCCTGTGTCGCCGGGCTGTGAGTCGTTGTGGAGTCGGTCATCACGCGGGCCGGATCTGGCCGTCGCCCCACACGATCCACTTGGTGGAGGTGAGTTCCGGCAGTCCCATCGGTCCGCGAGCGTGCAGCTTCTGCGTCGAGATGCCGATCTCTGCTCCGAAGCCGAACTGCTCGCCGTCGGTGAAGGCAGTCGACGCATTGACCATCACGGCTGCGGCGTCGACCCGGTTCGTGAACTCCTCGGCCGCGGCGAGGTCGGTGGTCACGATGGCCTCGGTATGCCCGGTTCCATAGGTGTCGATGTGAGCGACAGCGGCGTCGAGTCCGTCGACCACCTTTATCGCGATGTCCATCGAGAGGTACTCGTCGGACCAGTCGGACTCGTCGGCCGGCTCCATGCCCGGCTCGTCGCCGTGGATCACGACACCCTGTGACTGCAGGGCCTGACTGATCCTGGGCAGCGCGTCGGCGGCGATCGCTTTGTCGACGAGCACTGTCTCCGCCGCGTTGCACACGCTCGGTCGTCGGGTCTTGGCGTTGAGGATGATGCGGGTCGCGACACCGACATCGGCGAGCGCATGCACGTAGACGTGGCAGTTTCCGGTTCCGGTCTCGATCGTGGGGACCGTGGCGTTCGCGACGACCGCGTTGATCAAACCGGCGCCCCCGCGAGGAATCACGACGTCGACGAGCCCACGCGCGCGGATCAGCGCGGTGACACTCGAACGGTCGTCACTGGGCAGCAGCGACACGACATCGGACGGAATGCCCGCGCCTGCGACGACGTCGCGGAGAATGCGGACGAGCTCGGCGTTCGACGACGCCGCCGACGACGAACCGCGAAGCAGCACAGCGTTTCCGGATTTGAACGCGATTCCGAAGGCGTCGACCGTCACGTTCGGCCGCGCCTCGTAGACGATGCCGACCACACCGAGCGGCACGCGTACCTGCCGCAGGCGCAGACCGTTGGGAAGCGTCTTGCCGGCGACGATCTCGCCGATCGGATCGGGAAGGATCGCGACCTGACGCAGCCCGTCGGCGATGCCCGCGACGCGCTCGGGGGTCAGGCGGAGTCGGTCGATCAGGTTTGCCTCGGTTCCGGCCTCCTCCGCGCGCGCGACATCGTCGGCGTTCGCGGCCAGGATGGTCTCGGTGTTCGCGTCGACGGCGTCGGCAGCGGCGAGCAGCGCGGCGTTCTTGGCTGTCGTGGTGAGCGCTGCCAGCGCTCGGGAGGCGGTACGGGCGGCGCGGGCCTGCGCGTGCACGACTTCTTCGACGTCGGGCGCGGTCGCGGCCTGCCTTCCGGTCACGGTGGGTGCGCTCATCAATACCTCGGTTTCGAGTTCACGGCAGACGATTGGGTCCTGCGCGGCACTGCCGGTGGACAACATGTCCAGGGTACGTCCCCGCACCATTCGGCCCCAAGATCGCCCACCCGAGAACGCCACCGCGGGCCGGACGTCGAGACGCCGCATGTCAGCAACGGTTGAGTATCCCGGCGAGCACGCGCCGCGACGCGGCATCGACCGCCAATCCGTACGCGCGGCTCACCACGACGAACTCGATTGCGTACTGACAGTGGAAACCGCGATTGGGCGGCAGCCACCGGGCGGGTTCGCTGTCGCTCTTCTCCTGATTCGACGCCGCGTCGACGGCGACCAGGTTGGCCGGGTCGTTTGCCAGCTCGACGCGACGCCGAGCCGACCACCCGAACGCACCCATGTCCCACGCGAAAGCCAGCGGCACGATGTGGTCGATCTGAACGGCCGTCGCATTGCGGTCACGCCGGAACACGACCGTCTTACCGGTGTAGGGACTGCGCAGTTCGCCTGCGAGGACAGCGCGCGGACACGACGTCACCGACCCGACGCGCACATCTCCGAGGTCGCGGGTCAGCACGTCGTTTCGGGTATCGCAGCCGTTTCCGCCTCCCGTCACGCTCGCGTCGTCGGTCCACGACGCCCCGAACGCCGACCGCTCGTAGTCGTCGCGGCCGGTACGCGCAGCGACGACGGGCACCCCTGCGAGTTCGCGGAGTGCCTGCTGCGCACCGGCGTGCCACTGCCCCGATCGCGCGCGCGGGACGTCGCGGTACACACCCACGGCCACGACGACCGCGGTGAGCACGAACGCGACAGTGACCGCCCACCTGCGCGCGGGCCACTGCGCGTCGCGTCGAGCGTGCCGGTAGCGCATCCGCAGCCGGTACAGCGGCACCGCGATGACAGGATTCACGCCATCTTCGACGCCGCGCGGCGGCCCGCGGTTCCCCTATCCGGCAGCTGCGTCGCAAACGCGGCTCGATCTGGTGAACGCGGTCGGTACACCAGCCGCGTCTGCGGGTTCGGGCGGCGTTTGGCACCCGGGTTCGGGACGCAGGCGAGCCGGGTCAGGATTTGTCGAGGTAGCGCACCTTGTTGGGCACGAGAATGGCGTCGACGAGGTCGGCGAGTGGCCGGTGGTCGGCCAGCGGCAGGTCGGTTGCCACCACGGACTCGGCCAGTTCGCGGGCGTCGGCGATCACGTCGACGTCGTCGAGCAGCGAGAGGTGACGCAGCGACGACACCCCACCCGACTGCAGCGAGCCGAGCAGATCACCTTCGCGGCGCTGCAGCAGGTCGACGCGAGCGAGTTCGAATCCGTCGGTCGATGCCTCGACGGCCCGCAGCCGTTCCATCGCCTGCGACACCGGTTTTGTCGACGTCATCAGCAGGCACAAGCCGGGATGGCCGCCACGACCGACACGTCCGCGGAGTTGGTGGAGCTGGCTGACCCCGAATCTCTCTGCGTCGACGATGATCATCATCGACGCATTGGGAACGTCGACACCGACCTCGATCACGGTCGTCGCCACGATCGCATCGATCTCGCCGCGCCCGAACGCGTCCATGACCTCGTTCTTCTCATCGGCGGGAAGCCGCCCGTGCAGGACCGCGAGCCGATGGCTGCCGAGCGGTCCGACGAGCAGCTCGTCGTAGAGGTCGAGAACGGAGGTGGTCTGCTGCTGCGCGTCGGCTTCCTCGCCCGCAGTGCGTTTGCTCGCGCCACGCTTGGGTGCGGCAGGCTCGATGTCGCCGATGCGCGAACACACGATGTACACCTGCCGCCCGGCTTCGATCTCCTCCGCGGCGCGACCCCACATGCGTTCGATCCATTGGGGTTTCGCCGTCGGCACCACCGTCGTGGTGATCGGTTGACGCCCCTTGGGGAGTTCGGTGAGCACCGACGTGTCGAGGTCGCCGAACGCCGTCATCGCCACCGTCCGCGGGATCGGTGTCGCCGTCATCACCAGGAAGTGGGGCATGAGATGGTCGCGGCCACGACCCCGCAACACATCTCGTTGTTCGACGCCGAAGCGGTGCTGTTCGTCGACTACGACCATGCCGAGATCGAAGAACTCGACCCTCTCCTCGAGCAGCGCGTGGGTTCCGACGACGATGCCCGCCTTGCCGGTCACCACGTCGAGCAGTGTCTGACGTTTGCCCTTGGTCTTCATCGAGCCGGTCAGCAACACCACACTCGTCGCGCCGTCGGCGGCGCCGAGTTCACCGGCAGTGCCCAGATCGCCGAGCATCGACGTGATGGTCCGAAGATGCTGCGCGGCAAGAACTTCCGTCGGCGCGAGAATCGCGCACTGGTGACCGTTGTCGACTACACGCAGCATGGCGAGCAACGACACGAGGGTCTTGCCGGAACCCACTTCTCCCTGCAGCAGCCTGCTCATCGGCGTCGGGTGGCCGAGGTCGTCGGCGATCTCGGCGAGCACCAACTGCTGCCCGTCGGTGAGAGTGAACGGAAGTCGTTGCAGCAGGCGGTCTTCCAGGCCGCCGGGAACGTGCGGGCACGCGGGCGCCGACTCTGCACGACCCGCGAGGCGGCGCTGCGCGAGGACGGTCTGGATCGCGAGCGCCTCGTCGAATTTCAGGCGTTCGTTCGCGGCGGTGACGTTCGCATCGGAGTCGGGGACATGGATGGTGCGGATCGCCTCGTCGAGCGACATCAACCCGCGGCGTTCGCGTTCGTCGTCGGACAGCGGGTCGACGAACGGCTCGACGTCGTCGAGGACCTGGCGAATCGACGCCCAGATGTCCCACGTCTGGATTTCACGGTTCGCGGGATACAGCGGCACGATTGCTCGATCGAACGCGGCGGCGATGTCGGCCGAGTGCGCTCCCGGGCGCCGCTGCTCGCCGGTGATCTCGGCCTCTGCCGCATACATCTCGGCGAGCATCGCCGACCCGACGACACGATCGACCTCGACGTCGCCGTCCGGCAGAACCATCCACTCGGGATGGGAGAGTTGCGGCTGCTCGCGGAAGAACTTCACAGTGCCCGCCACCATGAGCCGAGTGCCGGGTTTCAGTGCGTTCTTGATGAAACGCGGATTGAAGAAGCTGACCTCGTAGGAGCGGTTGCCGTCGTCGACGGTCACCTTCAGGAACTGCCCGTGACGCTTCTTCATGCGGATCAGGTCGGCACGGGTGATGCGTCCGACAACCGTGACCCACTCCCCCTCGGTCAGGTCCTGCTCCTCCGAGGGTTGACCATGCGTGAGATACCGACGCGGTGCGTAACGCAGCAGTTCCCCGACGGTCGCGAGCCCCAACGACGCGAGACTCGCCGCACGTTCGGTGTTGAAGACATCGGACAGAGAGTCGGATGCACGGACCACTATTCGATACCCACTTGCATCAGATCGTCGGTCTGACCAGTCTCGTACACGACCATTTCCACGCCCGGATATGCCCGCCGGATCTGCGCCTCGAGCGCCGCCAACGCCTCGCGGTCGACGCCCGAGCCCGCAAGGACGGTGACCATCTCGCCACCTGTCGCCAACATGAGATCGACCAGCGACACGACAGCGGCTGTCTGCTCGGGCGCGATGACAAGGACATCAGAGCCGATGAGGCCCAACACATCTCCGACGTCGCAGGTTCCGGCGAGGGTGATCATCCGCTCGTCGGCGAGCAGCAGCGAACCCCAGCGTGCACCCGCGGCGGCTTCGGCCATCGCGTAGGCGTCGGCATCCGGCGACTCGGAGGGGTCGTGGACCGCGAGGGCCGCGAGACACTGCGCCATCGATGAGGTCGGCAACGAGATCACCGACCGTTGCGCAGACCGGACCTCCGCTGCGACGCTCACCAGATCCTGCGACGTCAACGACCCGTTCGCCATGACCACCACGTGTGCCGAATCGGTGGCGCGAATGGCGGCGGCAAGCGCTTCCGGCGTGACACCGTCGTCGGCGCGGACAACGGCTGCCCCGGCCTCGGCGAAAAGCTCCGCAGCGCCATCGCCGCGTACGACCGCGACGACGGCGCGCCGGTGACGAGGCGGCGGCTCCATCGAATTGGCTTGTGCACGAATCGAATCGAGAGCAAAGCAGGAGATCCGGATGTCGGAGACGTTGCCGTGTGCTATCGCTGCCTCGACCGCGGCGCCCGGGTCGTCGGTGTGGACGTGCACAGAGAACCGTTCACCCGACGGCGAACTGTCGCCGACGATCACCACGGCGTCGCCGAGTTCGCCGAGTTCGGATCGCAGCGTCGCGATGCTCTCGCCCGCAGCCCCGGTGAGCAGATACATCACCTCGAAGTCCATGTCGCCCGGGCCGTCGCACGTCTCGTCGACGGGATGTCCGGGCTGCCCTCCCCCGGTGAGGATTCCGCGGTACCGACGACGTCGCTGTGTGACACCGGTGAGCACCCCGACCATCGCGTCGAGCATGGCGAGGAAACCCCGACCGCCGGCGTCGACGACGCCCGCCGACGCCAGTTCGGGGAGCTGTTCGGGAGTGCGCTCCAGACCATCGGCCACATCGTCGGCGATCGCGCGGGCCTGGTCGGCGGCGGTCTCGCCGGAGTGACGCGCCGCAGACTCCGCGGCGATGGTCAGCAGCGTCAGGACGGTGCCCTCCCTGGGGTCGCTCACCGCGCGCTGCGCTGCCAACGATCCAAGCCTCAGACCCGATACCGCGAGCTGCGAAAACGTCAACTGCCCGTCCGGTGCGCCGATCTCCACGGCGTCGGCGAGGCCGACCAGGATCTGCGACATGATGACGCCGGAATTGCCGCGCGCGTTGGCCACAGCACCTTCTGCCATGGCCCGCGTCACGGCGACCACGTCGGCGTCGACCGGAAGGGCGGTGACGACGTCGGCAGCAGACCGCATGGTGAACAGCATGTTGCTGCCGGTGTCCGAATCCGGAATCGGGAAGACGTTGAGGTCGTTGATCTCGCCGCGCAGTTCCTCGAGCCGGGCCACACACTCCTGCGCCCAGTCACGCAGAACCTGCGGATTCATCACGCGAACGAGTCCACCGTCAGTCGACATGGGTCCTCCTTCACCGCGGGGGCTCACGCGTGTCTCCACGCCGTCGAAAATCCACGTCGTCGAAAAGTGCCACGACACGTGCTGCCCAGGATGTGTGAGAGATTACTCGGAGTCGCCGACACGGTCGCCGTCGGCGGGTCCGGCGCATTCGCCGCAAGCCCCGCGGCAGATCACGCCCGGCCCGGATTTGGTGGTGACGCACCCGGACGGTTACCCTTGCAGGGTTGCCTTGCCGCTGCCGTGGATGACGTTGCGTTTCCGCGAGTAGCGAGCTGGCGTAACCGCAAGATCATTCCATCTATCAAGGGAGTTCGACAATGGCTGCCGTCTGTGACGTCTGCGGCAAGGGTCCGGGCTTCGGCAAGTCCGTTTCGCACTCGCACCGCCGTACCAACCGCCGCTGGAATCCCAATATCCAGTCTGTGCGTGTCGAGGTGGCCCCGGGCAACCGCAAGCGTAAGAACGTCTGCACCTCCTGCCTGAAGGCCGGCAAGACCACTCTCGCCTGATCGCGAGAACTAACAACCCGATCCCGACCGAGCGAACGCTCGGCCCCGGGGTCGGGTTGTCTGCATCTCCGGGTTAGGGTGTCGTCCATGACCTCGACCACAACGTCCCCGGCAGACTCGGCTGTGACACAGGACGGCGACGTCCTCGTCCTACGCATCTCCGATGCGGGCAAGGGCGGCGCACTCGACGACGCCTCACTGAAATCGGCAACAACCGCCCTGCGTGAGATCGCACGCGGCGAACGCGAAGTCGGCGCGATCCTGTTGCTCGGCGCGGGCCGAAACTTCTGCGCGGGCGGCAACGTGCGCGATTTCGCCTCTGCCGAGCACCGCCCCACCTTCATCCGCGCTCTCGCCGACACCTTCCACGACTTCGTCACCGCCCTGCTCGACGCTGATCGTCCGGTCGTCGCGGGTGTGCGTGGCTGGGCTGCGGGGGCCGGGCTGAGCATCGTGTTGCACGCAGACATCGCGATCGGTGGGCCGTCGACCAACCTGCGTCCGGCCTACACCGGAATCGGCCTGTCGCCGGACGGCGGCATGACGTGGACCCTCCCGCGCACCGTCGGAGCGGCCCGCGCCCGCGACATCATCCTCACCGACAGAGTCATCACCGCCGACGAGGGGCTCGCGTGGGGCATCCTCTCGCGCCTCGTCGACGACACCGAGATCGACGACACCGCCGCCGAGATCGCCCGCACACTCGCCGCGGGTCCGCGCGCCGGACTGGCCGCGACGCGCGCACTCCTGAGCGGGTCGGCCACCGCAACCCTCCGCGATCAGCTCGCTGCCGAGGCGCACGCGATCTCCACCAACAGCGGCTCCGCGGAGGGTGTCGAGGGCGTCGACGCGTTCGTGGGCAAGCGGACCCCCGACTTCGCAGCGGCACGCGATCGGTGACGACGTTCGACGCCTCGTTCATCGAAGACCTCGACACGTTGTTCGCGTGGCGTCGTGACGTCCGACATTTCCGCTCCGACCCGCTGGAGCCGGGGCTGCTCGACGAACTGCTGGCACGAGCCGAGCTCGCCCCGTCGGTCGGCAACAGCCAACCGTGGCGATGGGTGCGCGTCGACTCGGCCGAGGCTCGCGCTCACATCCGCCGTAACTTCGTCGAGTGCAACGCCGAAGCACTCGACGGGTACGCGGGCGAGCGCAAGCGTGCGTACGCGGAGCTGAAGCTCTCCGGACTCGACGACGCTCCGATCCAGCTCGCCGTCTTCACCGACCACGCGGGCACACAGGGACACGGCCTCGGTAAGCGGACGATGCCCGAGACCCTCGACTACTCGACGGTCACCGCCGTCACGACGCTATGGCTGGCGGCGCGGGCGCGCGGCGTCGGCGTCGGCTGGGTGTCCATCCTCGACGCCCCCACCGTGGCAACCGATCTCGGCGTACCCGACACGTGGCGACTCACGGCATACCTGTGCCTTGGTTATCCCACCGAGGCCGACGACATTCCCGAACTCGAGAGGGTCGGCTGGCAGGAGCGCACCGACGCCGATGCCCGACGCTTCGTCCGCTGACAGGAAGGCAGCGGCTTCAGGAGAGCGCGGGGCTTCAGGAAGGCAGGCGCCAGTCGATCGGTTCGCCGCCGAGGTCTTCGAGTTCGGTATTGGCCCGGCTGAACGGACGCGAGCCGAAGAAGCCTTTGCTCGCCGACAACGGCGACGGGTGCGGTGACACGATCACCGGGACGTCGGGCATCCACTGCTGCAGGCCGGCGGCGTCGCGTCCCCACAGGATGGCCACGAGTGGCTCGTCGCGCGACACAAGCGCTTTGATCGCGCACTCGGTCACCGCCTCCCACCCCTTATTGCGATGCGACGCGGGCTCGCCGGGAGCAACGGTCAACACTCTGTTGAGCAGTAGCACACCCGATTTCGCCCAGGGTGTCAGATCGCCGTTGGCGGGCTTGGGATACCCGAGGTCGGAGCAGTACTCGGTGTAGATGTTGGCCAACGAGCGCGGGACGGGCGAAACATCCTCTGCAACAGAGAAGCTCAGTCCCACCGCATGCCCTGGTGTCGGATATGGGTCCTGCCCGACGATGAGCACGCGGACGTCGTCGAACGGTTGTGTGAACGCGCGCAACACATTTCGTCCGGCCGGGAGGTAGCCGCGGCCCGCAGCGTTCTCGTCGCGCAGGAACTGCCCCATCTGGGCGATGTCGTCTTCGACCGGCGCAAGCGCGTGCGCCCAACCGGGATCGATGAGTTCGCTCAACGGTTGTGGGGTCATGATCAGTCGAGTCTCCTGAGCTTCGATCGGTAGTACAGCGAATTCTGGTAGTACATCTCGACGTTCAGGTCGACATGGTCGGCGGGCACCTCGAATCCCTCGCGGATGCGCGCGGGCACGCCGAGTGCCATCGCACGCGCGGGGACCGAGAACTTGAATGGCACAACGGCTCCCGCTCCGACAATCGCGCCGTCGCCGACCGTCGACCCGTTGAGGACAACAGATCCCGACGCGATCAGACAGTTGTCGCCGATCGTCGAACCCTCGATGTGGGCGTTGTGTCCGACGACGCAACCGGCGCCGATGACCGTCGGATCGATCGGCGTGCAGTGGATGACCGTGCCGTCCTGGATGTTGGTTCGCCGGCCGATGGAGATGGTCCCGTAGTCGCCGCGCAGCACGGCTCCGGGCCACACCGACACCCCGTCTGCCAGTGTCACGGCGCCGATCACCGTCGCGTCGGGGTGGATGTACACGTCGTCACCGAGGACCGGTTCACGATCGTCTAGTGCGTAAATCGCCATGTGACGATCTAATCACCGCCGTGACGGCCGCCACCTACTGGTGTCAGAAGGACTGCCATCCGCGCAGGTCACCCGCCGCAATGCCGTCGAGAGACACCAGTGCGCGATCGCCGGTGCGTTCGCGGACGTCTCCGATGACGACCCACCCCGACGGAACGTCGGATGCCGCGAACGCAGCAAGCAACTGGTGGTCTTCACCCCCCGTGAGTGCCCAGACGTCGTCGGACTCCCCGAGTTCGGTCGCGGCGCGCGTGGTCGCCGCTGTTCGCGGAACTCGCGAGACGTCTACTGCGAGAGCGACATTCGACGCCGCCGCGAGGGTCTCCAGCTCCTCGACGAGCCCGTCGGACACATCGGTCATGGCGTGAGCACCTGCGCGCGCCGCCACGACACCCGCCGAGAGGTCGGGGTTGGGCAGACGGTGCGCATCCACTACTTCGGCATGCTGTGCGAGTAGCCGGTTGGAGCGCTCCGAATCGTCACCATCGCACTCGTCCGCGTCGCGGTTATCAGCGGCAAGCAGGACGGCGAGCCCGGCGGCGGCACTGCCGAGCGGTCCGCTCACGGCCAAGACGTCGCCCGGTTGCGCACCGGTCAACGCCACCGGGGTGAGCCCGTCGAGCGCGCCGACCGACGTGACGGTGAGCACCACTTGATCTGCGGCGACGAGGTCGCCGCCGAGCACACGACCGCCGAGACGATGTGTCGCGGCCAGGATGCCGTCGTTGATCTCGGTCACAGTTGTAGCGGGGGTGCTCACCGGACAGGCGATCGACACGACGACGCCGACCGTACGTGCCCCCATCGCCGCGATGTCTGCTGCACTCTGGATCACCGCACGCTCGCCTATCTGGCGCGGCGTCGACCAGTCGAAACGAAAGTGGCGGTCCTGCACGGCGGTGTCCGTGCTGATGACGGTGGGGCCGCCCGCGTCGAACACGGCGGCGTCGTCACCCGATCCGACGACGATGTCGCCCGACGTTGCGGTCGTCGCCGCCGAGGTGAACAGCGAGATGAGTGCCCGCTCGCCCAGGTCACCGACGGTGACGTCGGCGGGATGGGTGTGGTCGGGGGTCGTGGCGTTCTCGTCGCCACCTGCCACTGTCAACTCCTCGTCGGCTCCACGGTTATTCGTTTCGGTTCGCGCTCTCGCGGCGTTGTGGTGACAATATCCCCACAGTGTAGTGACTTCGTGTGGCGCTTCGACGCGCGAAGTGGTTTCCGGGAGACCGGAGCCGGATGCCTTCGGCGGCTTGCCGCGGGCGTCGACTCGCCGCTCCCCAGCCCGGGGCCGACGGCACAGTGGATACGAGAGGATGGCCGTGGTTCAGGCATACATACTGATCCAGACGGAGGTCGGACGAGCCGCATTGGCGGCGGCGACGATCGCAGAGATCTCCGGAGTTGCCTCCTCCGAGGAGGTCAGTGGACCCTACGACGTGATCGTGCGGGTCGAGGCCACCGATGCGGGCCACCTGACCAACGACGTCGTACCTCAGATCCAGAAGGTCGACGGCATCACACGCACCCTGACCTGCCCGGTGGTGAACGCGGCGCACTGACCGGCACGCCACAGGAGCGGCGAGGCGATGTCCTAGGGTTGTCGTCGTGACCCCACCCGGACCGGACGAACCCGACAACAACGCCGACCGTGCGGAGAAGCCCGACACCGTCAGCGCGGCCGACTCCGCCGAAAGCGTCGTGAAGCCCGACGACGCCGAGGACGCCGACGCCACCGAAAGCGCCGAGGACACATCGCACGCACGCTACGGCGACTCCGGCCCGCGGCTGAATCCTGCGCTGATCGCCACTCTGGTGACGATCCCGGTGATGGTGATCGTGGGCTTCATCGTCTTCGCGGCGCTCCGCCCGGACACCTCGGACTCGACGCCCGTCGAGTCGTACACCGCGGAGTCGTCGACTCCCGCGGAATGCGCGAAGTTCCTCGCCGCGCTGCCACAGACCTTCGAGGGCTACGGTGACAAAAAGGTTTCGGACACGCAGGCGAGTTGGCCTGCGAACAAAGAGGGCGATCCGGTGATCGTGCGGTGCGGCGTCTCCCGCCCGGCGGAGCTCTCCCCCACCAGCAACCTGCAGGTGGTCAACCCCGTGCAGTGGTTCATCACCGATTCCATCGAGGGTTCCGGGCAGGCGTTCGTGTGCGTCGATCACCGCCCCTACGTCGCGCTGTGGGTTCCGGTGAACGCGGGCAACGGACCGATCACCGACGTGTCGGCCGCCATCGAACGGACACTACCCCGGGGACCACTCGACTTCGGCTGAGTGGCAACCCCTTTCGCGCGGCTCGAGCGCGAGTGGCTTATGCGTGGCCGGAACGGAACTCCGGTTTGGTCTTGCGACCCAGCAATGAGCTGACCGCGTCCGCCACGGGCAGTCCGTCGTGACAGACGCTGTTCACCGCTTCGGTGAGCGGCATGGAGACCTGGTACTTCTCGGCGAGTGCCGTGACGGACGTACACGATTTCACGCCCTCTGCGACCTGACCCGACGCTGCAGCCTGCGCCTCTTCCATCGTCGCCCCCTGCCCGAGATGAGCACCGAAGGTGCGATTGCGCGACAGCGGCGACGAGCAGGTTGCGACGAGGTCGCCGATACCCGCGAGACCGGCGAGGGTCTCTATCTGCCCACCGACCGCGCTCGAGAGTCTGATGGTCTCCGCGAGGCCACGCGTGATGATCGTCGCGAGGGTGTTCTGCCCGAATCCGACGCCGCTGGCCATACCGCACGCGAGCGCGATGACGTTCTTGACCGCCCCGCCGATCTCGCACCCGATGACGTCGGTGTTGGTGTAGGGCCGGAAGTAGCCGGTATTGAACATCTGCTGCAGTTGCTCGGCACGCGAGAGGTCTGTGCACGCGATCACCGTGGCCGCGGGCTGACCCTCGGCGACCTCACGGGCGAGGTTCGGCCCGGTGAGCACCGCGATCTGTTCGGAGGGAACCTCCGCGACCTCCGCGATCACCTCGCTCATCCGCATTAGCGTCGACGTCTCGATGCCTTTGGCCAGCGAGACCAGTGTGGCGTCATCGCTCAGGTGCGGACGCCAGTCGGAGAGGTTGTCGCGCAGGGACTGCGCCGGGACAGCGCACACCACGAGATCCGCGCCGGTCAGTGCGTGCGCGATGTCGCTCGACGCCGTGAGATTCGAGGGAAGGGTGATTCCCGCCAAATAGTCGGCATTCGTGTGCGACTCGTTGATCCGATCGGCGAGTTCTTCTCGCCGACACCACAGAGTGGTATCGGTCCCCGCGTCGCTGAGTACCTTCGCCGTCGCCGTGCCCCAAGACCCGGCACCCATCACAACCGCCCGCACAACTCTCCTCATTCGCCCGACATCGCTTCGGTCAAGGGTAGACCGCCGATGATGCCCGTCCGGTCGATTCAAGAACCTGCGGCGCCGAGCACCCCGGGCATCCACACGCGCTCTCCCGCATGGGTCATCATGTCTACATGACCCTCTCGTGTGTACGCGGTCATCCGAACGAGCGACGACGCATGCCCGCCGACGCTCCGCGACCCGCCGATCGCGGTCAGCACTGCGACGACTCCGGCGACGAGTGCACGCTCGGCAGCATGGTCGCGGTCCTCGCGGTCAAGCGACTCGGCGACGCCAAATCACGTCTCGTCTCGACCATGGGCGACGACGCAGCGCATGGCGCGGAAACGAGCGGTGGGGACACGAGCGGCGGGAAGATTGCTGCCGACAGTGCTCCGGCAACGCTCTCGCCCGCCCAGCGCGAGCGCCTGCGCGCCGACCCCGGTGCGTTCGTACTCGCCATGTTCGCCGACACCATCGCCACCCTGCACGAAGCGGGGATTCGCGACGTCGTCGTCGTGACCCCTGATCACCGTGTCCGCGAGCGGGCGCAACAGCTCGCGGCACACGTCGTCGACGAGCCCGGCGACGTCGCAGGCGACTTGAATGCGGCGTACGCGCTCGGTGCCGCCACGGCTCGGACCAGGTGGCCTGCGCATCGGCAGGTCTTGATCGTCCAGGCCGACCTTCCCGCCGCGCAGCCGACGAGTCTGCGCGAGATCGTCGACGCCGCGGTCGAACGAGGCGAGTCGATGGTGACCGACCGTGCGGGCACCGGCACGTCGCTTCTGCTGCGGCCGATGACGGCACACGAGTTACCGCGTTTCGGGCCGGATTCGGCTGCGGCACACCGTGCCGCGGGAGTTGTCGAACTCGACCCCGAGCATCTCCTCTGGCCCGACGTGCGCACCGACGTCGACACCGTCGGCGATCTCATCGCAGCACTGCGACTCGGCGTCGGCGAGCACACGAGGTCGGTACTTAAAGATGTCCGGATTCCCGGCGCGACGGCCAGCGGTGTCGGCGAACAGTCCGATGCGTCATGATTGAACGGTGAGCACAGCCGACGACACCACGACGACTCAGGTCTCAACACAACCGATCAGTGCGATTCCTGGTGCGCCGCCCGCGGCAACTCTCGAACCGGGCGAGTCAGCCGATCTTCCTGAGGACAGATATCTCAATCGCGAGCTGAGTTGGCTCGACTTCAATTCGCGTGTCCTCGCCCTCGCCGAGGACACGTCGATCCCGCTGCTCGAACGCGCGAAGTTCCTCGCCATCTTCGCGTCGAACCTCGATGAGTTCTTCATGGTCCGCGTCGCGGGTCTCAAGCGCCGTGACGAAACCGGCCTGTCGGTCCGTTCAGCCGACGGACTCTCCCCACGCGAACAATTGCTGCGCATCGCCGGCCGCACTCAGACTCTTGCCGACCGGCACGCCAGAGTGTTTCTCGACTCGGTGCGTCCTGCCTTGGCGGACAACGACATCTACGTCGTCGGGTGGTCGGAACTCACCGAGGCCCAGCAGGCCCGGATGGTCGAGTACTTCCACGATGACGTGTTCCCGGTGCTGACGCCCCTCGCCGTCGATCCTGCCCACCCCTTCCCCTACATCAGCGGACTGAGTCTCAATCTCGCTGTCACCGTGCGCGACGCGGGCGAAGGCGGCGAGCACTTCGCGCGAGTCAAGGTGCCCGACAACGTCAATCGGTTCGTTCGTGTCGATCGACTGATGCCGCCGAGCACAGAGAAAGACGGAAAAGGACATCGCACCGCGATCTTCCTGCCGATGGAAAATCTGATCGCCGCCAATCTCGGACATCTGTTCCCCGGCATGGAGATCGTCGAGCACCACGCCTTCCGCATCACGCGCAACGCAGACTTCGAGGTCGAAGAGGATCGCGACGAAGACCTGCTTCAGGCGCTCGAACGTGAACTCGCACGGCGCCGGTTCGGTTCGCCGGTCCGACTCGAGGTCGCCGACGACATGACCGAGCACATGCTCGAACTGCTCCTACGTGAACTCGACGTCAACCCCGCCGACGTCATTCAGGTTCCCGGACTGCTCGACCTGGCGTCGCTGTTCGAGATCGGCTCACTCGACCGGCCGCAGCTCAAGGACCCGCCGTTCGTTCCGTCGACGCATCCCGCCTTCGGCGAGCGGGAGACACCCAAGAGTGTGTTCTCGACGCTGCGCGAAGGCGACGTCCTCGTCCACCACCCCTACGATTCGTTCTCGACGAGCGTGCAGCGCTTCATCGAGCAGGCCGCTGCCGACCCGCAGGTTCTCGCTATCAAGCAGACGCTGTATCGCACCTCGGGCGACTCGCCGATCGTCAACGCGCTCATCGACGCTGCCGAGGCAGGCAAGCAGGTCGTGGCGCTCGTCGAGATCAAAGCGCGCTTCGACGAACAGGCAAACATCAAGTGGGCGCGACAGCTCGAGCAGGCAGGCGTGCACGTCGTCTACGGCCTCGTCGGACTCAAAACCCACTGCAAGACATGCCTTGTGGTGCGTCGTGAGGGATCGTCGATCCGACGCTATTGCCACATCGGCACCGGCAATTACAACCCGAAGACCGCGCGGCTCTACGAGGACGTCGGGTTGTTCACTGCCGCACCGGACATCGGCGCCGACCTGACCGACCTGTTCAACACGCTGACCGGTTACTCCCGCAAACGCGAGTACCGCAACATCCTGGTCGCTCCCACCGGGATTCGTTCCGGCATCGTCGAGCGCATCAACCGTGAGATCGAACTCAAGCACGAGGGCGATCCGCGCGCCCGAGTTCGGTTGAAGGCCAACGCTCTCGTCGACGAGCAGGTGATCGATGCCCTGTACCGCGCATCGCAGAACGGTGTTCCGGTAGAGATCGTCGTGCGTGGAATCTGCGCCTTGCGTCCCGGGATGCCAGGCGTCAGCGACAACATTCATGTGCGCTCGATCCTCGGCCAATTCCTCGAACACTCACGCATCTTCCACTTCGGGGCGCAGGATGAGTATTGGATCGGCAGCGCCGACATGATGCACCGGAACCTCGATCGACGCATCGAGGTGATGGTGCAGGTGCGCGACGACCGACTCACCGCTGAACTCGGCGACATCTTCGATTCGGCACTCGACCCCCGCACGCGATGCTGGGTCCTGCAGTCGGACGGTAGCTGGCGGGCCTCGCCCGCTGCGGGCGAGGAGGTACGCGACCATCAGCGACAGATGATGCGGCGTACCCGCCGTCGCGACGCAGGTATGTGACGAGGCCACCCTTTTCGTAACCTTCGGCCACTAACATCACAGGCAATGTCTAAGACACACAAGACGATCTGGGCTGCTGGCGGCGTGCTGTGGCGGCCACGGGAGAACAACAGTGTCGAGATCGGTGTGATCCATCGACCTCGCTACGACGACTGGACGCTTCCCAAGGGGAAGATCGAAGCCGACGAAACACTGGTCATGACCGCGGTCCGCGAGATCGGCGAGGAGACCGGCTACCGCGTACGCGTGGGCAGGTATCTCCGCGATGTCAGCTACAACATCTCGAGCGGCCGAAAGCGCGTGCGGTACTGGTCGGCTCGAGCCGTCGGCGGAGATTTCGTCGAGAACCATGAAGTCGACGAGATGGAGTGGCTCGGCGTCGACGCCGCCGAGCGTCTCCTAAGCTACTCGCAGGATCGCCGCGTACTACGTGAATTCCTAAGGCTCCCAGCCGATCTCGATACACTGGTGCTGGTTCGCCACGCCAAGGCGGGCAGTCGCTCCAGGTATCACGGCGACGACAGGCTGCGTCCGCTCGACGCCGAAGGACGCGCACAGGCCGACGCGCTGTCGGTGATGCTTCCCGCGTTCGGTACCAACGAGATCCACAGCGCCGACCGGACCAGGTGCGAACAGACCCTAGCACCGACCGCGCGTGCGTTGGGGGTGCCGATCATCATGGAATCGACGCTGTCAGAAGAGGCTTTCCGCGACGACCCCGTTGCCGCGCAACGACGCATCGTCGACCTCGCGACCGACTCGGGACCCGTCGTGCGCGCAGTGTGCAGTCAGGGCAAGGTGATTCCGCCCCTCATGGAGTGGTGGGGCAAACAGGACGGCGCCTCGTTGCCCGCCGCGCGCAATCGCAAGGCCAGCGCCTGGGTGGTGTCGACACATCAGGGCAAGCTCGTCGCCGCCGACCATATCGACAGTCCACTCCCTCACCGCGACGTGGAATGACCTGTCACACGGGTTAATCGGTCCGGATACACCTCACCCCCGACGGGGGAAGGCCATCGGGGGTGAGTTGAGGGTGTGTACTCGACGCTGCTGACTCTCAGCGACGGGTGGTCTTCTTGGCGGCTGTCTTCTTGGCCGTCGTCTTCTTTGCCGGCGTGGCCGTGGTCTTCTTGGCCGCGGTGGTGGTCTTCTTGGCCGGCGTGGTCTTCTTGGCCGCGGTGGTCTTCTTCGCCGCGGTGGTGGTCTTCTTGGCCGGCGTGGTCTTCTTGGCCGCGGTGGTCTTCTTCGCCGCGGTGGTGGTCTTCTTGGCCGGCGTGGTCTTCTTGGCCGCGGTCGTCGTCTTCTTCGCAGCGGTGGTCTTCTTCGCCGCGGTGCCTGTCGACTTCTTTGCCGCAGTGGTCTTCTTGGCCGCAGTGCCCGTGGTGGCCGCGCTGCCACGCTTCACGGCAGGACCCGACGAGGCGAGCTTCTGCTTGCCGGAGACGACTGCCTTGAACTGAGCGCCGGGGCGGAACGCGGGCACCGATGTCGCGCGGACCTTCACGGTCTCACCCGTGCGCGGGTTGCGCGCGACGCGCGGTGCGCGACGACGCTTCTCGAAGACACCGAATCCGGTGATGGTGACGCTCTCACCCTTGTTGACTGCGCGCACGATCGAATCGACCAACTGCTCGACCGCCTGGGTCGCGGTCTTTCGATCCGTGTCGAGTTTTACTGTCAGCTCATCGATGAGCTCTGCCTTGTTCATTGGATACCTCCGCAAGCCGATCTGGCCCTCTTATCAGGCCAGCTACCACCACACGGTAAACGTCGACGCCGAAAACTTCCATCTTCCACGCCAATTAGCGCGACGTGTCACCAATTCGTCACGCTTTCGGGCACTTCCGTCGTGGTATCGCGGAAAGGCTTATGCAGAGCCTTAAATCAGAGCGGCAATGTTGTCGGCTTCCATGACGGGCGACGCTGCTCATACTCAGAAATCGCGTCTACCTGCCGTAATGTCAGCCCGATGTCGTCGAGGCCCTCCATCAGACGCCACCGCGTGTAGTCATCAATTGTCAACGGCACCACGAGGTCTCCCGCGGTTACGGTCCGATCTTCGAGGCTCACAGTCAGTTCGAGACCCGGCTGCTCTTCGAGACGCTTCCAGATCAGTTCGACGTCGGATTGCTCGACCTGCGCGGCGACGAGGCCGGCCTTTCCGGCGTTGCCGCGGAAGATGTCTGCGAACCGCGACGAGATGACGACGCGAAATCCGAAGTCCGACAGCGCCCAGACGGCGTGCTCACGTGACGACCCGGTGCCGAAGTCGGGACCCGCGACCAGAACCGAGCCGCGATTCCAGGGCTCGACGTTGAGGATGAAGTCGGGGTCGGTCCGCCAGCCGGCGAACAGTCCGTCCTCAAAACCCGTGCGGGTCACGCGCTTCAGGTAGACGGCGGGGATGATCTGGTCGGTGTCGACATTGCTTCGACGCAGCGGAACGCCGATGCCTGTGTGGGTGATGAACGGTTCCATGGTGTGTGCCTCTTGCGATCTGGGAGTTGGCTTCGGTGATGGCGGAGTCAGACGGCGCGTCGCGCGCCTGTCACAGATCCGCGGGCGACGACAGCGTGCCTCGCACAGCCGTTGCCGCGGCAACGGCGGGTGACACGAGATGTGTACGGCCGCCCTTGCCTTGTCGCCCTTCGAAGTTGCGGTTCGACGTCGACGCGCAGCGCTCGCCGGGCGCGAGCTGATCTGGGTTCATTCCAAGACACATCGAGCATCCGGCCTGACGCCACTCCGCGCCTGCCGTGGTGAAGATCTCGCCGAGACCCTCCTCGTCGGCCTGCGCACGCACCCGCATCGAGCCCGGGACCACAAGCATCCGAACACCTTCGGCGACCGTCCGACCGTCGAGGATCTCGGCGACGGCACGCAGATCCTCGATCCGACCGTTCGTGCACGAGCCGACGAAGACGGTGTCGACGCTGATCTCGCGCAACGGGGTTCCCGGGGTGAGGTCCATGTACTCAAGAGCTTTCGACGCCGCGCCGGCCGCGTTCTCGTCGCCGAAGTCGGCCGGGTCCGGGACCGAAGCCGAGAGTGGCGCTCCCTGGCCGGGATTCGTACCCCACGTGACGAAGGGACTCAACGAAGCGCCATCGATGTGCACTTCCTCGTCGAATTCGGCGCCGTCATCGGTGCGCAATGACTTCCAATACTCGACGGCCGCATCCCAATCCGCCCCCTTCGGAGCATTCGGACGGCCCTTGAGGAATTCGAAGGTGGTCTCGTCGGGAGCAATCATGCCCGCACGCGCGCCCGCCTCGATCGACATGTTGCAGATTGTCATCCGCGCTTCCATCGAGAGATTCTCGATGGCGCTACCGCGATACTCGAGTACGTAGCCCTGTCCGCCGCCCGTACCGATTTTGGCGATAACGGCCAGGATCAGATCCTTACTCGTGACACCGGGCGGCAACTCGCCGTCGACCGTGATGGCCATCGTCCGAAATGGTCGCAACGACAGCGTCTGCGTCGCGAGTACGTGCTCGACCTCCGATGTCCCGATTCCCATTGCGAGCGCACCGAAGGCACCGTGGGTCGACGTGTGACTGTCACCGCAGACAACCGTCATTCCGGGCTGGGTCAGTCCCAGCTGAGGACCGACGACGTGAACGATGCCCTGTTCCTTGTCGCCCATGGGGTGCAGGCGGATACCGAACTCTTCACAGTTGCTTCGCAGGGTGTCGACCTGCGTGCGCGACACCGGGTCGGCGATGGGCAGGTTTGTGTCGACCGTCGGCACGTTGTGATCCTCGGTCGCGATCGTCAGGTCCGGCCGGTGGACGGGCCTGCCCGCGAGCCGCAGACCTTCGAATGCCTGCGGACTCGTGACCTCGTGAACGAGGTGGAGATCGATGAAGATCAGATCGGGGTCGTTGCCACCGTTCGCGTCTCCGCGTACGACGACGTGGTCGTCCCACACCTTCTCGGCGAGAGTACGAGGCTTACTTGCGCTGTTCGTCATCACTGCACTCATTCTGGCTGTAGCACTTGTGGTTTCGGGTGGGGTGCGGCGAGGGTCGGCGGGCTGTGCCGTCTCTCGCGTGCATCTCACGATGTGGACCGCTAGTATCGTCCTATGGGAAAGGATAGCGCACCGGAACCGCAGAGCGGAATCGGTGTCCTCGACAAGTCCGTGATCGTATTACGGGCCGTCGCGCAGGCTCCGGCCAACCTCACGGAGCTCTGCGAGCGCACCAACCTGCCAAGGGCAACGGCCCATCGGTTGGCAGTCGGCCTGGAGACGCATCGCCTGCTCGCACGCAACGCCGCCGGACGGTGGTACCCCGGGCCGGCCCTGGGCGAATTGGCGTCGAGCGCGCACGATCCCATCCAGGAGGCCGCACTCATGGTGCTCCCCCGACTGCGTGAGATCACCGGCGAATCCGTTCAGGTCTATCGCCGTGAAGGCTCCGAACGCGTCTGCATCGCGGCCATGGAACCGCCAACGGGACTGCGCGACACCGTACCTGTGGGCACCCGCTTCCCGATGAGCGCGGGCTCGGCGGCCAAGGTCCTGCTCGCCTGGGCCGAACCGTCGACTCAGCGGGCTCTTCTGCACGACAGCGTCTTCAGCGAACGTGCGCTCTACGAGATCCGCCGACGCGGCTGGGCGCAGAGCGCCGGCGAGCGAGCCGCGGGTGTCGCCAGCGTCTCGGCACCGCTGCGCGACGCCAACGGCGATGTGGTTGCGGCGATCTCGGTCTCCGGGCCGATCGATCGAATGGGCCGACGCCCGGGCGCGCGGTGGGCGGCCGATCTACTCGCCGCCGCCGAGGCCATCCAGAAACGGTTAGTGCCAACCGCGCGAGGCTGATTCGGTTAGCGTCTGGGCATGGGAACAAACCAACGTCAACAGATCGTCATGTCCGACGCCGAGATCACCGACTTCGTCGAACGCAGTCGCACAGCAACTCTCGCGACCCACGGCGCCGACGGCGGCATCCACCTCGTCGCCATGTGGTACGGCGTCATCGACGGCGAGATCTGGTTCGAGACAAAGGCCAAGTCACAGAAGGCGGTCAATCTCGGCCGCGACGCACGCTGTTCGGTCCTCATAGAGGACGGCGACACCTACGACACTCTGCGCGGCGTCGCATTTGAAGGACATGCGGAGATCTACGACGATCCCGACCATTGCCACCGCATCGGCGTGAGCGTCTGGGAGCGATACACCGGCCCCTACACCGACGAGATGAAGCCCTTCGTCGACCAGATGATGCACAAGCGCGTCGCTGTGCGGCTCGTCCCGGCGCGCGTTCGGTCCTGGGATCACCGGAAGCTGGGCCTCGACCCGATGCCGGTCGCCGGGTCGACGGCGGTCATCGACACCTCATCGACCTCACCAGCCTGACTGGCGCATTCTGATCGGCGCATTTCGATTGACGCTCTCGATGGTGCGCAATAAAAGGCGGCAACGAAAAAGTGCACCTCTCGGAGGAGAGGTGCACTTTTTGTTGTAGCCCCGACGGGATTCGAACCCGCGCTACCGCCTTGAGAGGGCGGCGTCCTAGGCCGCTAGACGACGGGGCCAAGACTCGATATTCAGTTGTAAAAGCCAGGGTTTGGTGTCCCGGCTTTCGCTGGGGTACCAGGACTCGAACCTAGAATGGCGGTACCAGAAACCGCTGTGTTGCCAATTACACCATACCCCAAAGGTCTCGTTCTCCGTGAGGAAAACAACCTGCGATAGCCTAGCAGAGGCCGACCGGGTTACTACAAATCGCCTGGTCAGACCCGCTAAATGGCCACCTGGCCCACCGCCGAGCGGAGCCGCGCGAGGCTCTTGTCGCGTCCGAGCAACTCCATCGACTCGAACAGCGGCGGGCTGATGTGCGATCCGGTGATCGCCACCCGCACGGGTCCGAATGCCTTTCGTGGTTTGAGCTCGAGTCCGTCGACCAGCGCCGTCGTCAGGGCTTCCTGGATGGCATCGGTATTCCACTCGGCAAGCGAGGACAGCGTCGAGATCGCGGCGTCGAGGACCGGCGCGGCGTCGGCGCCGAGGTTCTTTGCTGCCGACTTCTCGTCGATCGCGAACTCGTCATCGCTGACGTAGAGGAACGAGATGAGCGGCCATGCCTCACCGAGAACCTGGATGCGGGTCTGTACCAGTTCTGCGATCGTGGCGAACTGCTCGTCGTCGATCGGATCGGTGAACAATCCCTGGGTGACCAGGTATGCCTTGAGCCTCGCCGCGAAGTCGTCGAGTGCGAGCATGCGGATGTGCTCGGCGTTGATCGCGTCGGCCTTCTTCTGATCGAAGCGTGCCGGGTTGGAGTTCACGTCGCGGACGTCGAATTTGTCGATCATCTGGTCGAGCGTGAACACGTCGGTCTCGTGGGAGTAGCCCCACCCGAGCAGGGCGAGGTAGTTGAGCAGACCCTCCGGGAGGAACCCGCGGTCGCGATGGTGGAAGAGGTTCGACTGCGGGTCGCGCTTGGAGAGCTTCTTGTTGCCCTCCCCCATCACGAATGGCAGATGTCCGAATTCCGGGACGCGCTCGGCGACTCCGATCCGGATGAGCGCCTCATACAGCGCGATCTGGCGGGGCGTCGACGAGAAGAGGTCTTCACCGCGCAGCACGTGGGTGATCTTCATCATCGCGTCGTCGACGGGATTGACGAGCGTGTAGAGCGGGTCGCCGTTGGCGCGGGTGAGTGCGAAGTCGGGAACGGTGCCGGCCTTGATGGTCGTCGGCCCGCGTACGAGATCGTTCCAGGTGATGTCGTCGTCGGGCATCGGAAGGCGGACAACGGCTTTGCGTCCCGCTGCGCGATAGGCCTCACGCTGTTCGTCGGTGAGGTCGCGGTCGAAGTTGTCGTAACCGAGCTTGGGGTCACGCCCTGCCGCGCGGTGACGTGCCTCGACCTCCTCGGGCGTCGAGAACGCCTCGTAGGCCTCACCCGCGTCGAGGAGTTGCTTGACGACGTCCTTGTGGATGCCGCGACGCTCCGACTGTCGATAAGGCGCGTACGGGCCCCCGACCTCCGGGCCCTCGTCCCAGTCGAGCCCGAGCCAGCGGAGGGACTCGAGGATGGCGTCGTAGGATTCCTGGCTGTCGCGCGCGGCGTCGGTGTCTTCGATCCGGAAGACGAAGGTGCCCTTGTCATGACGCGCCTGGGCGAAGTTGAACAGCGCGGTCCGCACCATTCCGACGTGCGGTGTGCCCGTCGGCGACGGACAGAAACGGACACGGACTCCCTGCGCGCTGCTCATGGAGGTCAGCGTATCGAATGGGTACCGACCGCCGACCGCCTGCTCAGTCGCGGTGGCGACCGAGGAAGTCGACCAGCAGTCGATTCACCTCGGCCGGCTGCTCGAGATATCCGAAATGCCCGGCCTTCTCGACCTGCGCATACTCCGCTGTCGGGATCGCGTCGGCCACTTCACGAGCGAGCTCGACAGGAAGCCGTCTGTCGTCGCTGAATCCGACGACCAGCGACGGGACGGCGATGCGTCGGTACGCGTCGAGTCGGTTGGGCTCGTTCGTGTGGATTCCCAGTTGCGCACGCATGCCGGGCGTCATCTTCTGCTGCGAGAACATCATGACGTCGAGCCAGTCGCGGGTCGTGCGATCGTCGGCGAGTGTGTGCGCCGAGAGATTCAACTCGGCAGTGATCGCTGCCTCGTACTCGGGCGGCAGCTCGACCCCGTTGTCGTAGAGCGCACGCTCGCCCACCGAGAAGGTCTCCTGCAGAACGGTGGTGCGCCCATAGGTCGCCATCATCACCGCGCCGCGGACGAGATCCGGTCGCGCAAGCGCAAGCTCCTGCGTGATCCGTGCGCCGAGAGAGGTTCCGACGACGAATGCCGGTGCAATGCCGAGCGATTCGATCAGGCTCGCGGTGTCGGCGACCATGTCGTCGAGAGTGAAGCCGTCGGCACACTCCGACGATGGCGCGATCCCGCGGTTGTCGAATGTGACGACCTCGTACCCCGCTTTCACAAGCGCGGGAACCTGATTGGCCTTCCACACCCGCCCGGGGCTGCCGCTGCCCATCACCATCACGACGGCGGGACCCGTCCCCGTGCGCTCGTAGGCGATCTCTATTTCGTTGACGTGTGCGACGCCCGATCCGCTCACGGCTTGTCGACCACCGGATTGCTCAAGGTGCCGATGCCCTCGACCGTGACCGAAACACGTTGTCCGGCAACCATCGGACCGATTCCCTCGGGAGTTCCGGTGAGTATCACGTCGCCCGGGAGCAGAGTCATCACGCGTGAGACCCATTCCACCAGTGCGCCGACGTCGTGAAGCATCAGCGACGTGCGACTGCGTTGACGTACCTCGCCGTCGAGCTCGGTGGTGATCGCAGCGTCGGACGGGTCGAACGTGGTCTCGATCCAGGGTCCGAGGGGGCAGAAGGTGTCGTAGCCCTTGGCGCGCGTCCATTGGCCGTCGATCTTCTGCTGATCGCGGGCGGTCACATCGTTGGCGACCGTGTAACCGAGGATCGCAGAAGCGGCGTCGGCAGCCTTCACGTCCTTGCACGGACGTCCGATCACGACGGCGAGTTCGCCCTCGAAGTCGACACGTTCCGACGACGGCGGACGCACGATGGGCACCTCGGGTCCAACGATGGAGGTGTTGGGTTTGAGGAAGATCACAGGACTCTCCGGCGCTTCCGAGCCCATTTCGGCGGCGTGTGCCGCGTAGTTCTTCCCGACGCAGATCACCTTGGACGCGAGGATCGGCGCCAGCAATCGGACGTCGACCAAAGGCCACGATCTGCCCGTGAACGTCGGTGTACCAAAGGGATGTTCGGCGATTTCCTTGGCGATCGAGGAGCCATCCGACTCTTCGATCGAGACGAAAGCCACACCATCAGGACTCGCAATTCGGCCAAGACGCATACCAAGAACACTAGCGCACGCATCGCGTCCACTCTGTGGGACGTGAAATTGAGCCGACGTCGCATCAGTCTTAGAATGTGAACATTGCATCTCATTATTTGAGAGTCGTTCGAGATGCGCGACGACGCCACCTGGCCACCGCTGCCAGGACACACCCGAGGGAGGTCCGCGATGACGACCACGTCCACCATCACCAACACCAGGCGCTGGACCATGCTCGCGTGCTCGCTCATCGCCGCGATGACGACTGCGGTTGTCGTGGGAGGTGTCGCCTACCTCATTCCCGCGCTGCACACCCAGCAGGGCATGTCGCTCGCCCAGGCCTCTGTGCTGGCCACGATCCCGACGATCGGCCTCATGATCGCGATCGTCGGCTGGGGCACGCTGCTCGATCGATACGGCGAGCGGACGATCCTGCTGATCTCGGTCTCCATCACTCTTGTCGGCACATCCGCTGCCGCGATTACCGCGGCCGCCCAGGCGTCGTACGTCGCGATCGCGGCCTGTCTGTTCATCGCCGGAGTGGGTTCTGGTGCGGCCAACGGCGCGAGCGGACGCATCGTCGTCGGATGGTTTCCTCCCGAATTGCGTGGCACGGCAATGGGAATTCGGCAGATGGCACAGCCGCTGGGGATCGGCGTCTGCGCACTGACGATGCCAGTGATCGCCGCACGACACTCCGTCGCGGCCGCGCTGGCGGTGCCCGCTGTCGTGACCGCAATCGGTTTGGCTGCCGTCGTGTTCGGTGTGATCGATCCGCCCACACCGTCGACAACCGGCGCCACCGCCTCAGCGCAACGTCGAAACCCCTACCGCGAGAGCTGGTTTCTGGCGCGGGTCCACGCGGTCAGCGTCTTGTTGGTGATCCCGCAGCAGATGCTGTGGACATTCGTACCGACCTGGCTGATCGTCGCGCGGCACTGGTCACCCGCCGCAGCGGGCATTTTGGTGACGATCACCCAGGTGATCGGCGCGTTGGGCAGGATCGCGGCCGGTCGCTGGTCGGATGCCTGGTTGTCACGGATGCGGCCGATTCGGCTGATAGCGCTCGGCGCGGCGGCGGCGATGGCGCTGCTCGCCGTCGCCGACTGGCTGCACACGCCGTTGGCGCCCGCATTGATGATGATTGCCTCGGTGATCACGGTCGCCGACAACGGTCTCGCATTCACCGCGATCGCCGAATATGCAGGGCCGCAGTGGAGTGGCCGCGGACTCGCTATCCAGAACACCGCCCAGTACCTGGCAACGGCGGCGACCACACCCCTCTTCGGACTTCTGATCGGCGCCGCAGGATTTCCGCTCGCCTTTCTCGTCAGCGCTGTCGCTCCCGCTGTGGCGACCCCACTCATCCCGAAAGACGCAGTGCCGCAGGAGGAGTTGGTCGCCTGACTGCGCGACACATTTCACCACCGGGTGAGACACTCATCGATGCGAGGATGCCTGCGCGAGACTCGCATTCACCAAACCTGCGGCCTGCTGCGCATCGGGAACGACGACGAGTTGACGGCTTCCGTCGGTTCGAGTGATCAACAGGGCCGAGCCTGACCGCAGGACGATCCCGCGTACCCCACGCAACCGCCCGTGCACACAGAGCCGCTCACCGTAACCGCCGAAGTCGCGCAACGCGTTGACCTGAGTGACCTCAGCACGCACGACGTCACTCATCGGGACGGTCATCCGGGGCCATCCGACAACGCCCCGCACGGCGATCCGCTCCCGATCAACAGTCACGCGGGCAGACCACAGGATCGCGCCGGCCAACGCGGCGATGACACCCGGCAGCAACAACCATGGCTCCCGCAGGAGCACCGCGAGCATGACAATCGACACCAGCACAAGGCCGAGGACGACCAGCGAACCCGCCGACGTCGATACCCGACGCTGCCACAAAAAGCGCTCTCCCACTGCGAGTTCGGCCATCGGTAGTTCGCCGACCGGCACAGGTGCTGCCTGCTGGGTCGGGCGCACCAGCGCAGCGGTGATCAGACCCACGACCAGTCCGATCACTCCCGCGACAGCGAGTTCGATTGCCGGAACACCGATCTCGTACACCGTGGCGGTACCGCGTTGGGAGCCAACGCTACCCACGATCCCGAGCACCATGAACACGGTCAGTCCGTTGACGAGTGCGAGCGCCAGTCGTAGCAGCCTACCGTCACGTATGAACCACCCCGCCGCACCTCCGAGAACCGCTCCGAGAACCGCAATCACCACCACGGAGGCGACGACGCCGATCACACTCATCGTGCCGTCGACTCCGTGTGAGTTCCAATGCGTAGCAATCTCTTTCGGCAGCTCCGCGCGCCAGATACGCAAGAGCACCAGCGCGACGGCGAGCACCGCGATCGACGGAAGCGTGCCCAACAGGACCGCTGCCACCCTCCCCGAACGGCGTTGAGACGACGGATGGTTCATGACATCCTCCTGGTGATTTCGACGTTCAGTTCCGCTGGCCCGACTCCGAAGCGGCGGGCCGCGTCGACGAGTCGGTCCAGCGCATCAGCGAGTTCGGCATTGCGCGGCGCATCGCTGGAGACCACAGCACCTCGGCCCCTGCGAAGCTCGACCAGTCCTTCGTCGCGCAATTCTTGGTAGGCGCGCAACACGGTGTGGATATTGACGTCGAGCGATGCAGCGAGGTCGCGAGCGGACGGAAGCCGCTCACCCTGGGCCAGCTCTCCCCGCGCGATGCCGCCACGTACCGACGCGGCGATCTGGGTGAAGATCGGCGCGCGATCTGCGGTATCGATGCGGATGAGCACGCCCCAATCATATAGTTCTAGTTCAAATAGAACAACTATCTTCGCCGCGTCGATCTGCCGCGCGCTGCGCTGCGCAGAAAGTTACGTCCCGTGGGTCGCTCGTATGTACCGGTACATGCGGATGTCCCGAGGGGCGCGGTTTTCTGCGGGTGAAAGTAGCGGGTGAGAGTATCTGCGCGGGTTGAGCCAGTGGCCACAAACGACTCGGGCCGGAACCCGAAGGTTCCGGCCCGAGAAGAGGACAGCTGACTAGAGACGATCCAGGATGCGCTTGCCGATCTCGCCGGTCGACAGCGTCGCGCCGTCGCGGTCGAGAAGATCGTCGGCGACGGCCTTTTCGACGCGGCGCGCCTCGTCGGCGTATCCGAGGTGATCAAGCAGGAGCGCCACCGACAGGATTGCCGCGGTCGGGTCGGCCTTCTGCTGGCCTGCGATGTCGGGGGCACTGCCGTGCACCGGCTCGAACATCGAGGGGTTGGTGCCCGTGGCGTCGATGTTGCCCGACGCCGCCAGGCCGATGCCGCCGCTGACCGCTGCCGCGATGTCGGTGATAATGTCGCCGAACAGGTTGTCGGTGACGATCACGTCGAACCGGCCCGGATCGGTCACGAGGTAGATCGTCGCGGCGTCGACGTGGCAGTAGTCGACGCTCACGTCGGGGTACTCCGCGGCGACGGCGTCGACGGTGCGACTCCACAACGATCCCGCGAACGTCAGCACGTTGGTCTTGTGGACCAGCGTCAGATGCTTACGACGGTTGGTCGCACGCTCGAAGGCGTTGCGCACCACTCGTTCCACCCCGTAGCGGGTGTTGACGCTGACCTCGGTCGCGACCTCGTGCGGGGTGTCGACGCGGATCGCTCCACCGTTTCCGGTGTACGGACCCTCCGTGCCCTCGCGGACCACGACGAAGTCGATGTCCGGGTCGCCCGCCAACGGCGAGGTCACCCCCGGGAAACGATGCGACGGCCGCAGATTGACGTGATGGTCGAGCGCGAACCGCATCTTGAGCAGCAGGCCGCGTTCGAGCACTCCCGAGGGCACCGACGGATCGCCGATGGCGCCGAGGAGGATCGCGTCGTGCTCACGTAGCGACGCCAGATCGTCGTCGGTGAGCAGTTCTCCGTTGCGGTGGTAGCGACGAGCACCGAGGTCGTACTCGGTGACCGCCACGTCGGGCACGAGCGTCGTCAAAACTCCGAGTGCCTCGGAGATGACCTCCGGGCCGATGCCATCTCCGGCGATGACCGCGAGTTTCATGACAGATCCACCTGCTCGATCAGAGTGGAGTCGACAGCGTTCGAGATCTCGGCGACCACGGCGTCGTCGACCTTGGTGCTCACGCGCAGCATCATGGTCGCGCCGCCGCCGTCGGCGTCCTGCGAGAGCGCCGCGGCGAGGATGTCGATACCCGCGTTTCCGAGCAGCGTGCCGATCTTGCCCAGCGAACCGGGCTGGTCGACGTAGCTGACGAGCAGGTTGAGGCCTTCGGCCCGCAGGTCGAAGTTGCGGCCGTTGATGTTGACGATCTTCTCGACCTGGCGCGGCTCTGTGATGGCACCCGAGACGTTCTGCACAGAGCCGTCGGCGTAGACGGCCTTGACGTCGACGACGCTGCGGTGGCTGGGACTCTCGGTGTTGGTGACGACCTCGCTGGTCACGCCACGCTCGGCAGCAACCGTGGGTGCGTTGACGAAGGTCACGGGCTCGTCGAGTGCGGCGGAGAAGAGTCCACGAAGGGCAGACAGCGCGAGGACGTCGACGTTGCTCGACGCGAGCTCACCGCGAACGTCGACGACGATCGACGACGGCAGTTCGCTGCTCAGGGCACCGATCAGGACGCCGAGCTTGCGCGACATCTCCAGCCACGGAGCGACCTCTTCGTCGACGGCTCCACCGGTGATGTTGACCGCGTCGGGAACGAAGTGACCTGCAAGCGCGAGACGCACGCTCTTGGCGACGTCGGTACCTGCGCGATCCTGCGCCTCACTGGTCGACGCACCGAGGTGCGGCGTGACGACGACCTGCGGCAGCTCGAACAGCGGCGAATCGGTGCACGGCTCGGTGGCGAAGACGTCGAGGCCCGCGGCACGCACCTGACCCGACGTGATCGCGTCGGCGAGAGCCTGCTCGTCGACGAGTCCACCGCGGGCGGCGTTGACGATGATCACGCCCTTCTTGGTGCGCGCGAGCTGGTCGGCGCCGATCAACCCGAGGGTCTCCGGCGTCTTCGGCAGGTGCACGGTGACGAAGTCTGCACGCTCGAGCAGTTCGTCGAGGCTGACCAATTCGATGCCCAGCTGCGCCGCACGCGCGGGCGAGACGTAGGGGTCGTAGGCGATGACGTGTGTCTCGAACGCGGCGAGACGCGCGGCGACGAGCTGGCCGATGCGACCGAGCCCCACGACGCCGACCGTCTTGTCGAAGATCTCGACGCCGTTGAACGACGAACGCTTCCAGGTGTGCTCACGCAGGGTCGCGTCGGCGGCCGGGATCTGACGTGCGGCCGAGAGCAGCAAGGAGACCGCGTGCTCGGCGGCGGTGTGGATGTTGGAGGTGGGGGCGTTGACAACCATCACGCCACGCGCGGTCGCGGCAGGTACGTCGACGTTGTCGAGACCCACGCCTGCGCGGGCGATGATCTTGAGGTTCTTGCCCGCCTCGAGCACCTCCTCGTCGACGGTGGTGGCGGACCGCACGAGGATTGCGTCCGCGTCGACCACTGCCTCGAGGAGCTTGGGACGGTCAGGGCCGTCGACCCACCGCACCTCGACGCCATCGCCGAGCGCTTCCACGGTCGAGGGGGCCAGTTTGTCGGCGATCAGGACGACCGGACTGCCAGCTGAGGTCACAGTGAATTCTCCGTAGATCGGTTACACAGGAATCGAGACGCCGAAGACGTGTCGACATGTCGAGGGACGTGATCGAAGCGCCAAGGACGTACGGGACTCAGCTTAGAGGGGCGTCCGAGGCGCCTGAACAGCCGGTCTGCGTCGTCGAAGCACTTACTCAGGAAACACCTGTACATTGTGATCGTCATTACGCGGCTGGCGATCGTCAACACGAGTCATCACGAGCAGGTTGCAAAGCAACCGCATCTGGATTCCATGTGCAGATCGTATTGGCCGCTGACCGTTACGGTGTGCATGACCCGCCGCTCAGGCGGGACCGGTGTTAACAAGAGTGGAGCATGTGAATGATGAGGAAGCTGACAGCGATGCTGGCTGTTCTCGCAGCGGTATTGCTTGCCGGCTGGGGGTCCGGTAGCGCCACTGCTGCCCCGGCAAAAATCTACCTCGGCGGCGGCTCGGGAATCCTGGTCCTCAAGGGAGGCAACAGCGCGGCCGCCTGCACCCTCACCACGATCGGCAACGCCAAGACCGGCGAGTTGATCGGTATCACCGCGGGCCACTGTGGCAAGCCGGGACAAAAGGTGGTCTCCGAGACGTTCCAGAGCCGCGGCCAGGCGGGCACCATCACCTATTCGGATCCCAAAGAAGACGTGGCGATCATCGAGTTCGACAGGAGCCGCGTCGTACCGCTGCGCACCGTGAACGGTGTGACGATCAACCGCATCGACCCCACGCCCCTCAGCTTCCCCACCATCGCGTGCAAGCAGGGTCGCACCACCGGCAACACCTGCGGCATCGCGTGGTTCTCCGACGGTGACGCTCACTTCTCACAGATCTGCGTCATCGAAGGCGATTCGGGCAGCCCCGTGGTTGTCGGCGACCGACTCGTCGGCATGGTCAACGCGTACTACTTCGTCGGCTGCATCGGACCGGAGACCGGAACGAACATCGGCCCCGTGCTCGATTACGTGAAATCGACCAGGTACAAGGGTTTCTCGCTGATCTGATCGACTGATCCCAGAACCGACGCAACACCCCGAGGCAAGCAATTTGCCTCGGGGTGTTGCGTTTTCGCGTGAACGACTTCAGGTCGACGCCGAGCGCCACCGGCACAACGACACCGGCCCGGCTCCCTGACGGGAACCGGGCCGGCGCTGAGTGCTTTGAATATCAGGCGGTTTCGGTGATCGGACGATCCACCCAGCTCATCAGGTCGCGCAGCTTCTTGCCGGTGACCTCGATCGGGTGCTCGGCGTTCTTCTTACGCAGATCCTCGAGCTCCTTGTTGCCGCCCTCGACGTTGGCGACGAGGCGCTTGACGAAGGTGCCGTCCTGGATGTCGGAGAGGATGGCGCGCATGCGGTCCTTGGTGTCGGCGTCGATGACGCGCGGGCCCGACAGGTAGCCACCGAACTCGGCGGTGTCGGACACCGAGTAGTTCATGCGGGCGATGCCACCTTCGTAGATCAGGTCGACGATGAGCTTGAGCTCGTGCAGCACCTCGAAGTAGGCCATCTCGGGTGCGTAGCCCGCCTCGACCATGACCTCGAAGCCGGTCTTGATCAGTTCCTCGGTGCCACCGCAGAGCACAGCCTGCTCACCGAAGAGATCGGTCTCGGTCTCTTCCTTGAAGGTCGTCTTGATGACACCGGCGCGGCCACCACCGATGGCCGAGGCGTACGACAGTGCGAGCGCCTGTCCCTCACCCTTGGGGTCCTGGTCGACGGCGATGAGGGCGGGAACGCCCTTGCCGTCGACGAACTGACGACGCACGAGGTGGCCGGGGCCCTTCGGGGCAACCATCGCGACGGTGACGTTCTCCGGAGCCTTGATCAGGCCGAAGTGGATGTTGAGGCCGTGGCCGAAGAACAGCGCGTCGCCGTCCTTGAGGTTCGGCTCGATGTCCTCGGTGAAGATCTTGGCCTGCGAGGTGTCGGGTGCGAGCAGCATGATGACGTCGGCCCACTCGGCGGCCTCGGCGTTCGACATGACCTTGAGGCCCTGCTCTTGCGCCTTCTCGCGCGACTTGGAGCCCTCACGCAGGCCGATCGCCACGTCGACGCCGGAGTCGCGCAGCGACAGCGAGTGCGCGTGGCCCTGGCTGCCGTAGCCGATCACAGCAACCTTGCGGCCCTGGATGATCGACAGATCGGCATCGTCGTCATAGAACAATTCGATCGCCACAGTTGGATTCCCTTCGATATCTACTTGTGCCCCAGTCGAAGTGGTCTCGAGGCGGGGGCTCGTATGTTGTCTTACGACAGGTTGTTTTCTTCAGAACGTCAGCGGTTGGCCGACATGCTCTTGGGTCCTCGACCCAGTGTGACCGCGCCGGACTGCGCGATCTCGCGGATGCCGTACGGATCGAGCATCCGCAGCAGGGCCTCCAGTTTCTCCGACGTTCCGGTCGCTTCGACGGTCAACGACTCGGGCGAGACGTCGATCACCTTGGCGCGGAACAGATTCACGACCTCGATGACCTCACTGCGCACCGAAGCGTCGGAGCGCACCTTGACCATCATCAGTTCGCGGGACACCGACGACGCCGGGTCCTGCTCGACGATCTTGATCACGTTGATCAGCTTGTTGAGCTGCTTGGTGACCTGCTCGAGTGGGAAGTCCTCGACGGAGACCATGATGGTCATTCGCGAGACACCCTTCATCTCGGTCGGGCCGACAGCAAGTGATTCGATGTTGAATCCGCGGCGCGAGAAGAGCGACGACACGCGTGCGAGGACACCGGGAAGGTCCTCGACCAGAACGCTCAGGGTATGAGTACTCACTTCCGACCCTCCTGGCCGAGATTGGTCTGCTGGTTGACGATTTCGTGGATGTCGGCGACGTCCTCCGCGGCCGACTCGTCGTCGTCGAAGAGCGGCCGGATGTCGCGTGCGGCCATGATCTCGTCGTTGCCGGTACCCGCTGCGACCATCGGCCAGACCTGGGCGTCGGCGCCGACGATGAAGTCGATGACGACCGGGCGGTCGTTGATCTCACGCGCCTGGGCGATCACGTCGTCGACGTCGGCTTCGTTCTCGACGCGGAATGCCGCGCAGCCCAACGCTTCCGCGAGCTTGACGAAGTCGGGGATGCGTCGCGAGTGGGTCGAGAGGTCGGTGTTGGAGTAGCGCTCCTCGTAGAAGAGCGTCTGCCACTGACGGACCATGCCGAGGTTGCCGTTGTTGATCAGTGCCACCTTGATCGGGATGCCCTCGATCGCGCAGGTGGCCAGCTCCTGGTTGGTCATCTGGAAGCAACCATCGCCGTCGATGGCCCACACCTCGGCGTCGGGATCGGCCATCTTGGCGCCCATCGCCGCGGGAACGGCGTAGCCCATCGTGCCGAGACCACCGGAGTTCAACCAGGTGCGCGGCTTCTCGTAGGAGATGAACTGTGCTGCCCACATCTGGTGCTGACCGACGCCCGCGCAGTACACGGCGTCGGGGCCCGCGAGCTGCCCGACGCGGGAGATGACGAACTCCGGCGACATCGAACCGTCGGCGGGACGGTCGTAGCTCACCGGGTAGGTGCGGCGGATGCGGTCGAGGTAGGTCCACCACTCGGTGAGATCCTGCGACGTGTCGCTGGTGGCACGCTCGTTGCGCAGCGTCTCGATCAGATCGGAGATGACCGCCTTGCAGTCGCCGACGATCGGGACATCGGCGACGCGGTTCTTGCCGATCTCGGCAGGATCGATGTCGGCGTGGATCACCTTCGCGTCGGGCGCGAACGACGCCAACTGTCCGGTGACGCGGTCGTCGAAGCGTGCGCCGAGAGTGATCAGCAGGTCGGAACGCTGCAGTGCCGCAACGGCTCCCACAGTGCCGTGCATGCCGGGCATGCCGAGGTGCTGCTGGTGCGAATCCGGGAAGGCACCGCGAGCCATCAGCGTGGTGACAACGGGGATGCCGGTCAGCTCGGCAAGCTCGAGCAACTCGGGCGACGCGTTGGCCTTGATCACACCGCCACCGACGTAGAGCACGGGGTGCTTCGCGGCGTTGATCAGTCGAGCTGCCTCACGAACCTGCTTGCCGTGCGGCTTGGTGACCGGACGGTAGCCGGGCAGATCGATCTGCGGCGGCCACGAGAAGGTGGTCTGCGCCTGCAGGATGTCCTTGGGGATGTCGACGAGAACCGCTCCGGGACGGCCACTCTCGGCGATGTGGAACGCCTCGGCCATGACCCGGGGGATGTCGACGGCATTGCTCACCAGGAAGTTGTGCTTGGTGACCGGCATCGTGATGCCGGAGATGTCGGCCTCCTGGAACGCGTCGGTACCGATCAGTGCCCGGCCGACCTGGCCGGTGATCGCCACGACGGGCACCGAGTCCATCTGCGCGTCGGCCAGCGGCGTGACGAGATTGGTCGCACCGGGACCCGACGTCGCCATCATGACACCGGCGCGGCCGGTGACCTGTGCGTAGCCGGTGGCAGCGTGACCAGCGCCCTGCTCGTGACGAACGAGAACGTGGCGCACCTTCTGCGAGTCCAGGAGGGGGTCGTAGACCGGCAGAACAGCGCCGCCCGGAATACCGAAAACCACCTCGACGCCGAGCTCTTCGAGTGATCGAACCACCGACTGCGCGCCGCTGACCCGCTCGGGTGCGACGGTGTTCTGCGGCACGGCGCGGAGCGTGCCCGCCGCCGGTGATTGTTCGCGCAGCACGTTGGCTGCGGTGCCATTACTCTTGGCTGCGGGCTCGGTTGTGGCATCGGCCCCGCTGGCGGCGCGTGCTGTTGGTGCGCTCACTGCACGGTCCTCACATCTTCTGTTCGGCGTCCTGCGACGGACTGGGATTCGATTGATTTGTGATTGCGCATGGAGATCGGTTCACCATGTCGTTGACAACAAAAAACCCCCGACAGCAAGGCTGTTCGAGGGTGGCGCGTCGATGCTTGTTGGGTCTACGAAGTGACCGATCAGGCGACGACGCGCCGGCCGATTACTACGAGAAGATCCTTGTGCATCACGTCGTTCACGGTAGGGCTGTGCACATCACTGAGTCAAACTACGGACACTTGAGTCCCACATCGTGGGAATGCACTGCATGGACGGGCCATCTCGCGAGGATGTCACAATGGGGTCGTGCCTTCGTCTGACCAGCCGACTTCCAGCGACCTCCCCGACGACGTTTCCCCGAGCGAGGACCTGTCTCGTGAGGATCACCTGTCCCACGAGGACTCATCGGCAGAGGACGCAGTCGAGTTGCCACAGGCATTCCGGGTACAGAAGCTGGCGTACTTCGCAGTGCCCGCGGCGTTCGTCGTGGCAATCATCCTTGCGGGCACGTCGCTGGTGTGGCTCGGCTGGACGCTGATCATCCCGATCCTGCTCGCCCTGTGGATCGGACGAATCCGGACCGTCGTCACCGAGGACGGGATCACCGCGGTCGGCACGTTCCGCACCAGGCACATCGCGTGGTCGGACATCGCGGGCCTGCAGTTCTCCAAGTGGGGACCCGTGCGCGCGGTGTTGTCCGACGGATCGAGGGTCCGGTTGCCCGCGCTGATGTTCCGCGACCTCCCGTTGCTGTCGGCGGCGAGTCGCGGCCGCATCCCCGATCCGTACGCCGCGGCCGCAGCAGCAGAATCCTGACATCACCAGCGCTGCTGGCCCGGCCGGATCCCGGCCTTCGCGTTAAGGTTCTTCAGGTGGCAAGCCCCACTGTTTCCGCCCACGACATCGACGACCTGATCAACGCGGGCGAGCTGGCCCAGACGTCTGAATACCTGGCCAGCCTCCCCCACCACGACGTTGCGGCCATTCTGGACAGACTCCCCCGCGAGCACAGTGGTATCGCCTTTCGACTACTGCCCAAGGACGTCGCCGTAGACGTCTTCGACGACCTCAGCCCGCGGTCGCAGCGTCACCTGATCGACGACCTCGGCACCACGGCGGTCGCCGAGGCGTTCGACAATCTCGATCCCGACGACCGCGCAGAACTACTCGATGAATTGCCCGCGGCCGTCGCCAAGACGTTGATCGCGGACCTGACGCCCGAAGAACGTGACGCGACCGGCGTCGTCCTCGGCTATCCGCGAGGTTCGGTCGGCAGGCGGATGAGCCCCGAAATAGTCCATGCCTACGTCGACGAACCGGTCGCCGCGGCTCTCGCACGCGTCAAGGAGCGCGGCTCCGAGGTCGAGACGATCTACACCATCCCGGTGATCAATCGCCATCGCGTCCTCGAGGGCGTGGTGAGCTTGCGCGATCTCCTGCTCGCCGAGCCCGAGACCCTCGTCGGCGACCTCATGCGCAAGCCCGTCGCGGCCAACGCCGACGACGACGCGGAGTCGACCGCACAGCGCTGCGTCGACCGCGGCATCCTCGCGATGCCGGTCGTCGACAGCGAGAACAGGGTCGTCGGGGTGCTGACCCTCGACGACGCAGTCGAGGTGATCGAGCAGGCCCGCGACGTCGACGAGGCACGTGCGGGCGCAAGCGAACCACTCGACGAGCCGTACCTGCTCGCCTCGGTCTTCTCCATCACGCGATCACGGATCGTGTGGCTCTTCGTCCTTGCCATTTCGGCGATACTCACGGTCAACGTGCTCGAGATCTTTGAGGCGACGCTCGACGAAATGGTGGCTCTTGCCCTGTTCATCCCCTTGCTGACCGGTATCGGCGGCAATACCGGTTCGCAAGCCGCAGTGACGGTCACCCGAGCCCTGGCCGTCAACGACGTCACACCTCGCGACGTCGTCCGGGTCGTCGGCAAGGAGTTCCGAGTCGGACTGACACTCGGCGTCAGCCTGGGGCTCGTCGGATTCGTGGTCGCGGGCCTGGTCTACGACTTCCGGATCGGCACGGTCATCGGCGTGACCATCGTGTCGATCTGCACCATGGCCGCGACGGTCGGCGGACTCATGCCGCTGATCGCCAAGTCGATCAAAGTTGACCCCGCGGTGTTCTCCACTCCGTTCATCTCGACCTTCTGCGACGCAACGGGCCTGCTGCTCTACTTCATGATCGCCAAATCGGTACTGGGTATCTGAACCGCTGCAGCTGAAGCGCTGGGCGGCCGGCACGACCGGGCCGTCGGCCGACATCTGTTTTGTTCCCGCACGTCAGCGGGGAGTACCGTTGATGAGCGAACCCGCTTCGCCACGCCCATCGGAGTGACGACGCGAGTTGGCTCAGCCCAGTCGAACCCGGTGCGGACCCGCCGAGGTGTCAGGCCAGACGAACGTTTCCGATCGCACACGAAGACGGTGAGCGAATATTCGCGTCTGGTGTGGCGTTGAGACGTCACAGCGCCGTAGTCGGCGCATCGCGAGTCCACACGGTCCGCCCCGCGCGGACACCGAACGATCGAGGAATTCCCATGCCAGCCCTGAGGTCGCGAACCACCACCGTCGGACGAGAAGCAGCCGGAGCCCGCGCACTGTGGCGTGCCACCGGCATGACCGATGACGATTTCGGCAAGCCGATTGTTGCGATCGCGAACTCGTACACGCAGTTCGTGCCGGGCCATGTGCACCTCAAGAACGTCGGCGAGATCGTGGCCGACGCCGTGCGCGCTGCAGGCGGCGTTCCCCGTGAATTCCACACAATCGCCGTCGACGACGGCATCGCGATGGGTCACAGCGGCATGCTCTATTCGCTGCCTAGCCGCGAGATCATCTCCGACTCTGTCGAGTACATGGTCAACGCGCACACCGCCGACGCCCTGGTGTGTATCTCGAACTGCGACAAGATCACTCCCGGCATGCTCAATGCCGCGATGCGCCTGAACATCCCGACGGTCTTCGTCTCGGGTGGCCCGATGGAAGCGGGCAAGGCCGTGATCGTCGACGGTGTCGCGCAGGCGCCAACCGACCTCATCACCGCCATCTCGGCGTCGGCGAACAACGACGTCAACGATGACGGCCTCACCGAGGTCGAGCGTTCGGCCTGCCCGACGTGCGGTTCCTGCTCCGGTATGTTCACCGCCAATTCGATGAACTGCCTGACCGAGGCACTCGGTCTGTCGCTGCCGGGCAACGGCTCGACGTTGGCGACACACGCCGCGCGTTACGACCTGTTCAGTCGCGCGGGCACCACCGTGGTCGAGGCGGCCAAACGCTACTACCGCGACGACGACGATTCGGTCCTCCCTCGCAGCATCGCGACCACGACGGCCTTCCGTAACGCGATGGCGCTCGACGTCGCGATGGGCGGCTCGACCAACACCGTGCTGCACATCCTCGCCGCCGCTCAGGAGGGCGAGGTCGCCGACTTCGATCTCGATGTCATCGACGAGATCAGCCGAAACGTGCCGTGCCTGTCGAAGGTCGCACCCAACTCGGACTACCACATGGAAGACGTCCACCGCGCCGGCGGCATCCCCGCCATCCTCGGCGAGCTTCGTCGTGGCGGACTGATCGACGACACCGTTCCCACCGTGCACTCGAAGACCATGGCCGACGCCCTCGACGACTGGGACATCCGCGGCGGCAAGGCCACCGACGCCGCGATCGAACTGTTCCATGCCGCACCGGGTGGCGTGCGGACCGTCGAACCGTTTTCGACGAAGAATCGGTGGAGTTCACTCGACACCGACGAAGAGGGCGGTTGTATCCGCGACGTCGAGCACGCGTACACCGCAGAGGGTGGACTGTGTGTGCTGCAGGGCAATCTGGCCGAGGACGGGGCCGTGCTCAAGACGGCAGGCATCAGCGAAGACCTCTGGCATTTCGAGGGTCCCGCACGCGTCGTCGAAAGCCAGGAGGAGGCCGTGCAGGTCATCCTGTCCAAGACCATCCAGGCCGGTGAGGTGCTCGTCGTGCGCTATGAGGGTCCTTCCGGCGGCCCCGGCATGCAGGAAATGCTCCACCCGACCGCCTTCATGAAGGGCACCGGCATGGGCAAGAAGTGCGGGCTGATCACCGACGGCCGGTTCTCCGGTGGCTCGTCGGGTCTGTCGGTCGGCCACATCTCGCCTGAGGCCGCCGCTGGCGGCGTCATCGGTCTGATCGAAGACGGCGACCCGATCCTCATCGACGTCAAGACCCGCGCGTTGAAGGTGCTCGTCGACGACGACGTGCTCGCCGAGCGTCGCGCCAAGATGGAGGCTTCCGAGCGTCCATGGCAGCCCAAGGATCGCCAGCGCACGGTGACGACAGCGCTGCGCGCCTACGCCAAGCTGGCCACGTCCGCTGACAAGGGCGCTGTTCGCCGGGTCGACTGAGCGTCCGGCGAAGACCGCCGACCAGAAGGGCCCGACCAACTGGTCGGGCCCTTCTTCATTACGTTCTGTAGTTATAGCGGGGCTGTCTCTATTGCGGGGCCGTCAGCTCGGGTTGCCCGGAGAGGTGAACGGGTCGGTGCCGTTGCAGAAGATCCAGATCACGCAGGCGACGGCGATCCCGATGACCAGCCACAACACAGAGCCGACGAACGGTCTGCGAGCCCAGCCACGCGGATAGTCCAGCGAGTAGAGCCCCGGCCCGGTGAGGATGATGGCTGCGGCGGCCGCGGCCATCATGAGTTCGAACTCGACGCCGTTTGCGCTCGCGAAGAACTCGAATCCACCGCCGATGGTCGTCTTGAATGCGGCCGCCAGCAGCGCCACGGCGAGAATCGCCGACGCTCCGATCGGCGTGAGCAGCCCGACGATCACCATCAGACCGCCGATCGTCTCGGCGAGCGCGATGCCCGCCGCCAGCGGCTTGGCGGCATCGGCTGCGAACCCGATCGCGGGGTTCGCGGGGTTGAGGAGTTCGTTCTGAAAGCCGTCGAGGCCCGTGCCGTTCCACCAACCGAACAGGCGCGACAAGCCGTGCGCCATCGCGACGACACCGACGGCCACGCGTAACAGCAGCAGCCCGAGGTCGAGGGTGCCGCGTCGCGCGCGTGGCTCCGCGACCGCGACCGAGTCGTCGTGGTCGGCGTGCACCTGCGCAGGCGCAGGGTCGGCGTGGGCAGTGTGGGCGTGGGCAGAGTGGGCGTGCGCACTGTCGAAGGCGGCCGTATCGGCGGGTTCGGGGGTGGCAGGGTCGGACCCGGGGTTGCCCGTGTCGATGATGGCCGTGTCGTGGCGCTCCGGCGAGCTGTCGGCCGAGGGATCGGCGACCTCCGCGTACCCGCGCGTGGGCTGGGGCGTTGGAGGTACAGGCGTTGCAGGTACAGGCGTTGCGGGTACAGGTGTTGCGGGCTCCTGTGCCGCGGCGGGACTCTCGAAGCGCTCGGTTGTGGCGTCGTCGCCGCGTTGCGGCGCGGGCCTGCGGCGCCGGCGCTGTCCTGTCTCCCCCGCGGGCGGCGGCGGGGACGCCACCGAGGGCGGCGTCGACGTGCCTGCCCGTGGCGTCGTCTTCCCGGTCGGCATGTTCTTCGCGGCCGACGGGGTCGCAGAGAACGGGCGGGTGTGCACCTCGTCCGGATCGAGATCGTCAAGTTCGTCGACGCGAGTCATACGTCCGCGAGAATGCCTGTCGTAGAAGGCATCTCGGTCGTCGGCCGGGCGTTGCTGGATGGGGATGCGTCCGGTCGTCTCGTCGTACGGACTCGCCGAGTCCCCGTCGGAACCAACGTAGGGTTCGCTGCTGCCGGTCTCCGCGTTACCGGCCGCCACGCGCCCGGTTCCGGTGCCGCGCCCGTGATCGTCGGAGCCCGACGCCGCTCCGGAGACGTCGTCGGCAGGAGTCCGGTCGTCTCGTTCAGTCACACAGTCGACTGTAGAGCGTCGTCAACGGGCCACCTCCCAACAGCGCGCGGTGAGTCGTCGACCATCGCCTACTGTGGTGTGCATGCGAGAGGGGCGGAACGAGCGGCACCGAACCGCCAGATCCCGGCGGGTGCGCCTGTGGGCACTGCTGACGGGCGCAATGATGCTGGTGGCCGTCGCACTCACCGGGTGCGCCGATTTCTCCGCTCAGGACCGCGACCGCTCGGCAGGCGAATTCTCGGCCAACAACGACTCGCCCCGCAAGCAGCAGCAGACGCCGACACCCGAGCCCAGCACACCGCAGAATCAGGGTCCGCCGCCGACCGGCCCGTGCGTCGATCCCGACCCGCAGGTCATCGCCACATGTCTCGCGTCGACCGGAGGACTGATGCCCGGCGACGATCAGGCAACCACAACGGTCGTCGCCGAACGCACGACAGGCAAACTGATCACCGCAAAGCGATACGGACCGCAACGAGCGATCGCGTCGTTCGACGTCGACGGTTCGGGCGACGGCGGACTCGTCGACTTCGCGTTGTCTCCGACGTACAGCCAAGACCGCCTCATCTACGCGCTCATCACCACCCCGTCCGACAATCGCGTGGTCCGCATCGCGCCGGGCGACGTCGCCAAGCCGATTCTCACGGGCATTCCGAAGGGCGCCACCGGAAACATGGGAGCACTGTACTTCCGCTCCCCCACCGAGCTCCTCGTCGCGACGGGCGACGCGGGTGATCCGTCGGCGGCAGCAAACCCTGCGTCGCTCGCGGGCAAATTGCTCTCCGTCACCTCGTTCGGGTCGGGTGCGAATCCGCCTCCCAAGGTCGTCGCGTCCGGCTTCGGATCGAACGTGGCACTGTGCCACAACGACAGCGGAGGGCTCTACGTCGCTGATCGCACCGCGACCGAGGATCGCTTGCAGATCGTCGAGTCGGGCGGACCCAAGGTGCTGTGGACGTGGCCCGACAAACCCGATGTCGCGGGTTGCGCTGTCTCGTCCGGTCAGATCTTCGTGACCACCACACGCACCCAGCAGATCCTCGCCCTCACCGAACCGACTCGCGACAAGCCGACGATCACTCCGCCCGCTGTCGTTCTCGAGAAGCGTTACGGCGCTTTGGGCAGGATCGTCAGCTCTGCAAGTGGCGCAATGCTTTTCGCCACCGTCAACAAGGCGTCGGGTAACCCTGTCGGCACCGACGACCGCGTCGTGCGCTTCATCCCGCCCGCGTCGTCGGAGAACCGGACTTAGGGTTACGAGCCGCGTTCACCGTCACCCGTTCGTCGTACGGATTTCGCGATACCGCCGATGAGCGGCGTCGGCGCACTCTACGCTGCCTTCACCACTGATCATTCAGCGAAAGGCACGGCCCATGCGTCGTCGCGGTCTGGTTCTCGTACTCTCGTTCATTTTCACCCTCGCCTTTGGGTCTGCCGGTGTAGCGGCCGCGGCGCCGGGATTGGGGTCATCCGATTTCGGCAGTCTCGGAGGCATTCCCGGCCTGCCGGGCACCTCGGCCGGCTGTTCGGCGGAACTCTACAGCCCTGGCGATTGGCGACTCGGCCCGAAGGAGTTCGCGACGGAAGCGCCCGTCGGACCCCAATTGGCCGGCTACAAGCGCCTCGGCAACTTCACCGACGGCAAGGACTTCCTGACCAAGTGGTGGGACCCGGACGCGAAGCCCAAAGCAAACTGGCGCTATCCGGAACAACAGGGTTACGTCATCAGGAACGGCAAGCCCATCAAGCACCGCGCCGCGCTGGACGTCGGCAAGAGCATCGACCGATACGGCGGTGAGGGCGGCAACTTCTTCGCCCCCACCGGCACGAGTTACATCAAACGGTCACTGCCGCCGTCGAATCTCGTCAACAGCTCCAGCCCACGGTATTGCAACTACCACGTGTACCGCGTGGTCAAGCAACTCCCGATCTACACCGGACCGATCGCACCGGCCTTCGAACAACCTGGTCTCGGCACTCAGTACGAAGTGGTTCCACAGCTTCTGCCGAGCCGCCCGGAGTGCGGGACCGATGTCAACGTCGGCTGGCTGCTGTGCGCCGGATACCTGCTGCAGACGTTCCCGCCGGTGACAACCGGATGACCGGTATCGACAGCGGGCTCGGCGAATCGATGACGACACGCATCGTCGAGCTCGGCCGTCGTATGGGGGCGGTCGCCGACGACCTCCCCGAGCTGTCACACCTGCGCGACGACGGTGTTCCGTCATGCTGGCAGCAGGACGGCGTGTGGCATCTGACGGTCAGAGAACGTGCACGCATCCTCTCCGACCGACAGACCACCTCTGCCCACGAGTTCCTCTTCTTCGTCGCCGAACAGATATCGGAGGCGATGTCGCGGCGACTGCACCCGCCCGGCACCCCTGATTTCCGCAGGGTGTCGTGGCAGGCGCAGTACGACATCCTGCACGGCGTCGACCCTGAATGGGCCGACACGTGGCTCACTCAGACGCGGTCACGACTGGTCGACGCGGGCGTCGACGACGATGTGCTCGCTCTTCTTCCGAACGCGAGCTGATCGGCCCGGACCTCGTCAGGAGCAGGCCGCGATGACCAGCTCTTTCACACGGGCCGGGTCGGCCTGACCGCGCGTCGCCTTCATCACGTCGCCCACGATCTTGCCTGCGGCCGCAACCTTGCCGCCACGGATCTTGTCGGCGATGTCGGGGTTGGCGGCCAGTGCCTCGTCGACGGCCTTCTGCAGTGCGGAGTCGTCGCGCACCACCTCGAGCCCGCGGTCGGCGACGATCTGCTCGGGTTCGCCCTCGCCGTCGAGCACCGCGACCGCAACCTGCTGCGCGAGCTTGGTGGTCAGCTTGCCCTCGTCGACGAGTCCGATGACGGTGGCGACCTGCGCGGGGGTGATCGGTAGGTCGGCCAGCTCGGCGCCGCGCGTATTGGCCTGCTGCGCGAGGAATGACACCCACCAGCCGCGCGCGGCCTCGGGAGCGGCACCCGCCTCGACGGTCGCGATGATGAGGTCGACGGCGCCGACGTTGACCAGGTCACGCATGACCTCGTCGGACACACCCCACTCGGTCTGGATGCGCGCGCGTAGTACCCACGGCAACTCAGGCAATGCGCCTCGGATCTCGGCCACCCACGCCGAATCCGGTTGCACGGGAGGCAGATCGGGCTCCGGGAAGTAGCGGTAATCCTCAGCGGTCTCTTTCCGACGCCCCGCCGACGTGGTGCCGTCGGATTCGTGGAAGTGGCGCGTTTCCTGCACGACCTCGCCGCCGGACTCGAGAACCGCTGCCTGCCTTCGCATTTCGTAGGTGACGGCGACCTCGACACTCTTGAGCGAGTTGACGTTCTTGGTCTCGGTGCGGGTGCCGAACTCCACGGCATCCTTGCGCATCAACGACACATTGGCATCGCAGCGCAGCGACCCCTGATCCATGCGGACGTCCGAGACGTCGAGTGACTTGAGTAGGTCTCGCAACGCCGTGACGTAGGCACGGGCGACCTCGGGGGCACGTGCCCCGGCACCGGTGATCGGCTTGGTCACGATCTCGACGAGCGGCACGCCGGCGCGGTTGTAGTCGAGGAGTGAGTGATCGGCGCCGTGAATGCGGCCGTCGCCACCCACGTGCAGTGACTTGCCCGTGTCCTCCTCCATGTGGGCGCGCTCGATCTCGACACGCCACGTCGTTCCGTCGGAGAGCGCGACGTCGAGGTATCCCTCGTAGGCGATCGGGTCGTCGTACTGCGAGATCTGGTAGTTCTTCGGCTGGTCGGGATAGAAGTAGTTCTTCCGCGCGAAGGTGCTCGACGGCCGGATCGAACAGTTCAGCGCCAGCCCGATGCGGATCGCGTATTCGATGGCCTTGGCGTTTGCCACCGGGAGCGAACCGGGCAGGCCGATGCACACCGAGCACACCTGGGTGTTGGGATCGGCGCCGAACGTCGTCGGGCACGCACAGAACATCTTGGTGTCCGTACCGAGCTCGACGTGTACCTCGAGTCCCATCACGGGATCGAACTTCTCGATGACCTCGTCGTAGTCCATCAGTTCGGCGGTCGCGGCAGTCATGGCGTCCAGTTTATGCGTGCGCGCATCGCCGGGTCGGTCGGGTCGTGTGCATCGATAGGCCGCGCGGGGCCATCAACCGAAGATGACCCGCATTTCCTGATACTGGGCTGCCGGGACCTGCTTGTGGTTGGCCAGCGCCTCGTCGAATGTGGTGCGCTCGATCTCGGTGCCACGCAGCACCACCATCTGACCCCAGCCCTTGTCGGCGACGAGATCGGTCGTCGCCATGCCGAGTCTCGTTGCCAGGACGCGGTCGAACGCCGTCGGCACCCCACCCCGCTGCACATGGCCGAGGACCGTTGCGCGGGTCTCGATCCCGGTGCGCTCCTCGATCATCGGCGCGAGAACCTCGGCGATGCCGCCGAGTCGGGGGCGGTTGAAGCCGTCGAGCCCCTTCGTCGAATGTGCGGTCTCCATCTCGGGCAGCTTGAAGCCCTCGGCGACGACGACCATCGGCGAGCGACCACGGTTCTTCACGCTCGTCACCCAGGCGCAGATCTGATTGAGACTCTCGGGGTGCTCCGGGATCAGAATCGCGTGTGCGCCGCCCGCGATGCCCGAGTGCAATGCGATCCACCCCGCGTGACGGCCCATCACCTCGAGCACCATGCAGCGCTTGTGCGAGTTGCCGGTGGTACGCAACCGATCGATGGACTCCGTCGCGATCTCGACCGCTGTGTTGAAACCGAACGTGTAGTCGGTCGCTGCGATGTCGTTGTCGATGGTCTTCGGCACGCCGACGATGTTGATGCCGTCTTCAAAGAGCCGCTGCGACGCGGCGGCGGTGCCGTCGCCGCCGATGGCGATCACTCCGTCGATCTCGAGGTTCTTGAGGACCTTCTTGATGTTCTCCGCGCCGCCGTCCGGCTCGGAGTACGGCCCGAATCGACTGGTACCGAGGATGGTTCCGCCCTCGTGGCTCAGACCGCGCACACGCGCGCGGTCGAGCTCGATGATGTCGCCGTAGACCAGTCCGTACCAGCCGTCACGAAATCCGACGAACTCCTGCCCGTAGACGGTCTCTCCCTTGAGAACCGCGCCACGGATGACCGCATTCAAACCAGGGCAGTCGCCTCCGGAGGTGAGAATGCCGTATCTCTTCGCCATGTCTCTTCGTGCCTTCCGCCGTCCGAGGTCCCGCTATCGGTCTGGGTGATCGGTGTCCAATCTAGTTGGCCGTCGTCCCGTGCGCCGAGCGACAGCGAATGCCGCACAGTTGGGGTTCGTCACTTCACACCATGCTCGTAGGCGTAGACGACGGCTTGGGCACGATCGCGCAGGCCGAGTTTTCCCAGCAGCCCACTCACGTGCGTCTTGACGGTCTGCTCGGTGACGAACAGCTCGCCTGCGATCTCTGCGTTCGACTTTCCCTCAGCCACCAATTCGAGCACTTCACGCTCACGTGGAGTCAGCGATGCGAGTTCCGGTGACCTGGTGCGTCGCTCGCGACGCGAGGTCACCTCGGCGATGAGTCGGCGGGTGATCGACGGCGCGAGCAACGCATCGCCCGCCGCGACGACCCGCACAGCCCGGACGAGCTCGTCGGCGGGCGCATCCTTGAGCAGAAATCCCGACGCCCCGATCCGCAGCGCTTCGTACACGTAGTCGTCGATGTCGAAGGTCGTCAACATCAGCACGCGCGTCTTGCCCGCGGCGCCGTTCGCCGGAACGCCTGCGCCCGTACCGGATTCGACGCCCGCCTGACTCGCCAGAATGCGCTGCGCCGCCCACAACCCATCGCGCCTGGGCATCCGCACATCCATGAGCACCACGTCGGGGCTCACCCTGGCACACAGTTCGACCGCCTCGACGCCGTCGGCGGCATCACCGAGCACCGAGAAGTCGGGTTGGGCGGCGAGTAACGCCGAGAATCCTTGTCGGACCATCGCCTGGTCGTCGACGATGACAAGCGTGATCGGCACCGGATGCACGCTACCTTTCTGTATCCGATGAATGTGTATCTGAAGAATCTGTATCTGATGAAGCTGTATTTGATGAACCAGCGGGGTCCGATGAAGTGATCGCGCGCTGGTTTCCGGTGGGAACCCACGCGCGGACGGCGAATCCGCCGTCAGGGGTGAGCGCGGTGACGAGTGATCCGCCGACGCTGCGCGCCCGATCCGTCATACCGGGGATACCGGCGCCGTTGCCCGCAAGATCCAGCGGCGGTTCGGTGCCCGGACCGTTGACGACTGCGAGCTCGAGCTGACCTTGCGCACCGTCGCGCAGCCAGATGTCTGTCCGCGCTCCCGGCGCATGGCGGGTGGCGTTGGCCAGGGACTCCTGCACGATCCGATACACGGCCAGACCCGACGCCTCGCCGACGTCCGTTCCGGGCGTCGCCAGATGCAACTGCACGTCGGCTCCTGCCCGACGTGTCGCCTCGACCAACGACTCGATGTGTTCGAGCCCGGGGTTGGGCGCTGTCCGCGCACTCGACTCATTCGAGGTGTCGTCGGGTTCACGCAGCACGCCGAGAAGCTGGCGCACCTCGTCGAGCGAGGTGCGCGCCGCGACGGCGATCGCGTCGAATTCGGCCGCAGCGGCGTCGCTGACGTCGGGCAGTCGATACCGAGCGGTCTGCGCCATCACCACCACCATCGACATCCGGTGGGCAACGACGTCGTGGAGGTCACGCGCGATGCGTGCACGCTCCTGCAGGACGGCCGCCTCGGATTCCGCCGCCTTGGTCTCCTGGGTGCGCTCGGCCAGCTGCCTACGAGATGCCAGCAGCCCGCGCACAAGGGCGATGACGATGGCACCGAACGTCAGACCGAAGATCCATCCCGGCCGCTGGTCGTCGGGGGCCGAATTCGTCATCACCAACGTCGACGCCAACCAGATCACCGGCAGCCACCGGAGCGGGCATCGGAGTGCGGCCATGAACGACAGCACCAGGATCGCGATGATGTGCGTCACCTGGATCGACCATGGCCACCCGTTGACGGTGGGAACCACCGACCCGATGATCATCGCCGCGAGCAACGAGATCGCCCATCCCACAACGGGAGCCGACCATGCCAGCGCGACCGGCCATGCGATTGCCGCGGCAACCGCCGGCATCGCGTACGCCGGGACGTCGTGCGTCAGGCTCGACGTCGGCCACGCCACTGCGAACAGCACTGCGGCACACAGGAGGAAGAAGACATTCATGCGCGACGAGAAGTAGCGTCGTAGATCGGGATCCGACAGCGCTGGAGTAGCGCGCACCTCGTCGACGAAGGCGGAACCGGCCTTACGGAGCCCGGTCCGCACGTGCTTCATCATCAGATCACCTCGACGTCCACCGTAGGCGAGCACGTTCCCGATGTCCTCATACCTAAGAGGGAGATCGGGATCGCTCCGGGGTAGCAGGTCGACGACGGCGGGCACTGCGAATGGACTGTGGGACAACCCCACTCGCGGCCGATGTGGGGTTGTGCTCTGCATTTCTAGCGTCGATCACATGACTTCGAGCCACCGACTCCCCCGCAACACCCAGAGACGTCGACGCTGGTCAGCCGCACTCCTGCTCGTCGGCGTCGCCGCGTTCACCGCACTGCCGATGACGCCAGCAGGCCACGCGACCGCGCAGTCGTCGACCATCCAGTCCACGTCCAATAGTGAAGTCTCCGACGGCGGAACCGGAGATCCCGCTGCGGCTGCGGTCGTCCGACAGCTTCTCGATCGCAACGGCGCGGGAGCGATCGCGGCGCTCCCGTCCGACTTCGCATCCAGGATGGGGTACTCGCCGGTGCTCGACGGCGACGATGCGAGCAATCCCGGCGGCGATTGCTCGTCACCTGTACCCATTCCCGCGAGGTTCGAACCACTGTGCCGCACACATGATTTCGGCTACGACATGCTGCGCTACGCGGCGCGGGTCGGAAATCCGTTGGGCCCCTGGGCGCGACTGGGTCTCGACACCGCCCTGGTGACGCGGATGCGCGAAACCTGTCACGATCCGCTGTGTATGGGTGCGGCGGAGCTGGCACGGGTGGGGGTCGGACTCAACACCTGGCATGAAGGCGACGGCCCACCACAGGACCGCGGCAACGTGCTCGCCGCGACGTCGTCGGCCATCGGGCACCTCGTCCACGACGATCCCGATGGCAACAGCGACGTCGAACGCGATGGCACACAGGCATCGTCGGGGGCGACACGATGACGATCCCGGGAACCGATCGAGCACTCAGCGCACCTGCACCTCCTCACCCGGCGATCGCCTGGGCGATTGTGCTCGCCACCGGGATCGGGCTCTGGCCGTCCCCGCTTCCGCGGACGCCGTGGCTCGCAGGTGTCGTCGTTGCCGGGTGCGCAGCCATCGTCGTGAGTGCCACGCTGGTCGGACTGAGACTGTGCCATCGTTCCCGGAGTGCGACTCGATGGTCACCGCTTGTGGCAGCGTGCACGTTCCTTGTGGTCGCGGCTACGGCGAACATGTGGTGGCAGAACGGAATTCGCGGCGAGCTCGGCTATGCCCCTGTCGGCATCGAGTGGGTGGTGTTGCTCGTCGGACCGACAGCCGCGGTTGTCGCCGCGATCGTCTGGCTGCCACGCCTGAGCGCGCTGGCCGTCGCAGGCGCTGTCTCGGTTGCCGCCGGACTGCTCACGCCCGTCTCGGGCTCAGCGTCGGCGTCGACGTTGAGCGCACCGGTATCCAGCGCACGCGACGCGAATGCCCTTGTCCAGCAATGGGTCGACGCGGGCGGCCGCGGTGACGACGCGGTGTTGATCGCGGTCCCGACGGGCTCGGGGTGGATCGACGCCGGCGCGGTCACGGCGATCGGTGAGCGCGTCGGCCGGATGCGCACCATCACGCCCCGCTACGCGTCGTCGCAGTCGTGGCGGGCATTCGTCACCGACCGGGGTGCGGCCGGACGCGCGTCTGTCGCGGTGGTCACGGCAGTAACAGCAACGCTCGATTCTGTTCCCGCACAGCATCGTCCGCGCATCATCCTGTACGGCCAGAGCCTCGGAGCGATCGGAGCGGAGACGGCACGGGTCTGGGCCGACGATCATCGACCCGGCACTGTCAGGGCCACCGTTCTCTCCGGGGTTCCCGCAGACACCATCGCGACGCACGCGCACGGATCGCCGCGCATGGTGGTCGCCAATGCAACCGACCCGGTGACCACGTGGTCACCGGCGGCGATCTGGCGCGCTCCGTCTAGACCTTCCGAGACGGTCACAGTCGGCAGACCGACCCGACGCGTTCCGTGGCTTCCCCTGGTGACGTTCGTGCAGAACTCCGCCGACCTGCTGGGGTCGCTCGACGGCCCCGCAGGCGTCGGCCACCGGTACTCCGGTCCGGATCAGGCGCACGGCCTGCCCGAAACCGATCAGACGATCGGACCGCGGGCGGCCTCGTACGCTGCGCCCACCCGGTAGAGCCGGTCGTCGGCGAGGGCCGGAGCCATGATCTGCAGCCCGACGGGCAGCCCGTCGTCGACCGACAGCCCGGACGGCACCGACATCGCTCCGACACCAGCGAGATTCACCGGGAGCGTGCACAGGTCGAACAGGTACATGCTCAGCGGATCGTCGACCTTGTCGCCGATGGGGAACGCGGTGGTCGGCGTCGTCGGCGAGACGAGGACGTCGACGCTCTCGAAGGCCGTGGCGAAGTCGCGCGCGATCAGCGTGCGGACCTTCTGCGCCTGGCCGTAGTACGCGTCGTAGTAGCCAGACGACAAGGCGTAGGTACCGATCATGATGCGGCGCTTGACTTCTGGACCGAATCCGGCCTCGCGTGTCAGTGCCATGACCTCTTCGGCGCTGTGCTTGCCGTCGTCGCCGACGCGCAGCCCGTACCGCATGCCGTCGAAACGAGCGAGGTTCGACGACACCTCACTGGGGAGGATGAGGTAGTACGCGCCGAGAGCGTAGGTGAAGTGCGGGCAGGAGACCTCGACGACCTCGGCGCCACGCTCGGTGAGCGTTGCGACAGCCTGCTCGAACGACGCGAGCACGCCGGGCTGGTAACCCTCCCCCTGGAGTTCGGTGACCACGCCGACCCGCACACCCGTCAGATCGCCGGACGCGCCCGCGCGTGCAGCGCCGACGACATCGGGCACGGCCACGTCGATCGAGGTGGAGTCGCGCGGGTCGTGTCCCGCGATGACCTCGTGGAGCAGCGCGGTGTCGAGGACGGTGCGCCCGCATGGGCCACCCTGATCCAACGACGACGCGCAGGCGACGAGTCCGTAGCGGGACACCGTGCCGTAGGTCGGCTTGACGCCGACCGTCGCGGTGACCGCGGCGGGCTGACGGATCGAGCCACCGGTGTCGGTGCCGATCGCGAGGGGCGCCTGGTACGACGCGAGCGCCGCAGCGCTGCCACCACCGGAACCGCCCGGGATGCGTGTGGTGTCCCAGGGATTGCGGGTCACCTGATAGGCGGAGTTCTCGGTGGAACTGCCCATCGCGAACTCGTCCATGTTGGTCTTGCCGAGGATCGGGATGCCCGCCGCACGCAGCCGCGCGGTCACGGTCGCGTCGTAGGGCGGGACCCAGCCCTCGAGAATCTTCGAGCCGCAGGTAGTGGGCGCGTCGGTCGTCGTGAACACGTCCTTGAGTGCGAGCGGCACGCCGGTGAGCGGCGATGACGCCTCTCCTGCCGCAACGGCGTCGTCGGCGGCCTTGGCGGCGACGAGCGCCTCGGAGCTGCTCACATGCAGGAATGCACCGAGTTGGTCGTCGATCTCGGCGATGCGGTCGAGGTGCGCCTGGGTGACCTCGACAGACGAGAGCTCACGGGAGGCGATCTTCTCGCCGAGCTCTGCGGCGGACAGTCCGGTGATATCGGTGGCGGCGCGGGTGGCCGGTGTCTGAGAACTCACTGTTCCTCCCCCAGGATCTGCGGAACGGCGAACCGGTCCTGCTCGACGGCGGGCGCACCGGAGAGCGCCTCTTCGGTGGTCAGGCCGGGCTTGACGACGTCTTCGCGCAACACGTTGGCCAGCGCCGCCGGGTGGGCGGTCGGCGGGACGTCGTCGGCAGCGACCTCGGAGACCTGCGCCACATGCGCCAAGATCGAATCGAGCTGTTGCGCATAGAGATCGAGCTCGTCGTCGCTCAGCGCGAGTCGCGACAGCCGCGCCAGGTGCGCGACCTGTTCACGCGAGATCGTCGACCCTGCGTCCTCCGACCCAGATCCGTCAGACATTTGAAGAGATCACGTCCTTCCTCACCAGCAAAACCACCGGCATCGGCAACAGCGCACCGACAACCCCATCAAGCCTAGGCGACGACGGTCTCGGCCGAGTCGACGCGGTACTCGACGACGATCTGGCACGGCGAGGCCGGACCCCGACGCTCGTCAGTGAAGCCACCTCTTGAGGCGACGAGTGATCCACGGCAGCACCAGGTACACCATGAGCGGGGTGTTGATCAGCGTCGCGATCAACGTCTTGAGCACCAGTGGCATCCCACCGAGATGGGGAATCACCAGGAAGTTGATCAGCAGCGACATCGGGAAGAATCCCAGCCAGATGGTGACCGCCTGCTTCCACCGCGGCGGCGGCGCACCCATCACCCGGACCGCGTTGGTCAGCGTCGACTGTGGCTCGAACCACCCCTCGATACCCGAGAGGCGATGCGTCGCATACTCGACGGCCACACCCTCACCGCGAGACAACCACGCTTTGCGCACCGGCGAGGAGTTCCAATCCTCGAGCGCGTCGTCGTCGGCGAAGCGGTAGACGACGTAGTACTCGTCGGGTTTGCTGCTCGACCGCAACCATCCGCCGCCGAGAAAGCCGGGGAACGTACGGGCCAGCGCGATCCCGGCGTCCGTCCAGGTGACGAAGTCGTGTTCACGCCCGGACTCGATGCGTCGCGCGACGGACGTCGTGACGTGCTGTGTGCCGGGCGCGTCGTCGTGATCGGGAACCGAAACCATGTCCTCCATCGTGGCGGCAGCACGCGGCCGATGCCATCCGAGCACGCCCGCGGCCACGGTGCGACAATGTCGCACGTGTCATATCTGCTGCGCGTGTACCTCGAGGACCGCCCCGGCAGCCTCGGACTGCTCGCCGTGCAGCTCGGGTCCGTCGGCGCTGACATCCTGTCCCTCGAGGTCGTCGAACGAGGTGACGGCTACGCCGTCGACGACCTCGTCGTCGACGTCGCGCCCGGCTCACTTCCCGATGCGTTGATCACCGCGGCCGAAAGAGTCACCGGTGTGCGCGTCGACTCCATTCGTCCCTACAGCGGACTACTCGACACCCACCGCGAACTCGAGCTCGTCGACCAGGTGGCCACCGCCGACCACGACCGGCTACAGGTCCTCGTCGACAACGCGCCACGCGTACTGCGCGTGTCGTGGGCGATGGTCGTCACCCGGGCGGCGGGTGGTGTCCTCGCACTCTACGGCAGCTCCGGCGCACCCGAGACGCCGCTGACCAGCGCTGACTGGCTTCCGCTCAGCGAGGCCGCGCAACTCGACCCCGACGCCGACTGGGTCCCCGGCGCCTGGCAGGACATGGACACGCGAATGGCAGCAGCCCCGCTCGGCGACGGCCGAAAAGCGGTGCTGCTCGGCAGGATCGGCGGCCCAGACTTCCGACCGTCGGAGATCGCGCGCCTCGGTTACCTCTCGGGCATCGTCAGCACTGTGCTGCGCACCGAGTCGTAGCCAGGCGGCATTCGGCGGGGATGCCGTCACCGTAACGACGACGCGTCACTCGCGAATTGTCATGCGCGACAACTTGTCTCCGTTGACCGTGTAGGTGAATGTCGACGGACCGTTGAATCCGTCTCCGCCCACAGTCGCGATGACGACGGTGTCGGCACCGGCCGTCGTAGCCTTCGTGACGTCGAGCGTGACGTTCTTGCCGATGAATTCGTTGTCGCTCCAGCCGGTGATCGCGTCGGGTCCGGTGAAGACCCGCCCCCAATCGTCGACGGAACCGTCCGGCGTGAAGGCGTCGAGGAACGCCTGCAGATCACCGGCATTCGTCGCGTCGATCGACGCGGCGACGGGCGCGGGTAGCGAGGTGGTCATGTCATCTCCCTTGATGAATCGGGTCGGGCAGGCACCCGGACACGCGAGCAATCCGTCGGCGCCAGGTGAGGAAGTACAGCCAGAATCCAGTCTGACCGGGTCAGCGCGTGGTGTACCCGCCGTTCGCGAAGATCGTTTGTCCGGTGATCCAATGCCCCTCTGTCGCAAGGAAGGTCACGATCGGCGCGATGTCTTCGATTCGGGTGAGCCGGTTTCCCATCGCCTGTGACTTGTGGAATTCCACACGCTCCGGTGTCTCTTGCGGATAGAAGAACGGCGTGTCCATCGGTCCGGGGCCGATGTTGTTGACCGAGATGCCGCGATCGGCGAACTCCTTGGAAGCCGCGCGGGTGAAGTGCTCGACAGGCGCCTTACCGCCGGCGTACGTCGAGTAGCCGTCGGTGTAGGCCGCGAGCAGAGACGTGACGATGGTGATGATCGCACCGTCGTCGTTGAGCCGCTTTCCTGCTTCCTGCAGGAAGAAGTACGCAGCCTTCGCATTGATGTCGAACATCGAATCGTATTCGGCCTCAGTCGTTTCGACGATGGGCTTGCGAAGCACTTTGCCCACGGTGTTGACCGCGATGTCGACGCCACCGAATGCGCCGACGGCCTCGTCGAAGAGCGCGGCGACCGCGGCAGGAGCGGTGAGGTCTCCCTGGACAATGATCGCCTTGCCGCCCAGTTCTTCGACCGCGGCCGCGGTCTTCTCCGCCTCCGGCCTGCTGGCATCGCTGTTGTAGTGGACGGCGACGTTGGCGCCGAGTCCCGCGAGATCGCGCGACACGAGTCCACCGAGATTCTTCGCACCTGCCGCCACGACGGCACTCTTGCCGTCGAGAGGGCGAGTGAGAACGGATGAGCTCTGATTCTGCGTCATGCCTCCGACGGTAGGAATCCCAAAACTCCAATTCAATCGGATCTTCCTGGACCTTACTCAAGTAAGATTTGCGCTATGGCTGAGTTGGACGACGCTGCCGCGCTGGACACCCGGCGACTTGAACAGTTCGTCGCGGTCGCGCAGGCCGGGACTCTGGCTGCGGCGGCGGAACAGATGTTCCTCACCCAGCAGGCGCTATCGACGGCGCTGAGACAACTCGAGCGCGAGGTCGGCGTGACGTTGTTCGACCGGACAGGTCGACGCCTCGTGTTGACCGCCGCAGGCGAGAATCTCCTCGAGGGTGCGCTTCCACTGCTCGCGGGCGCGCGCGAACTCGCACGGTCGGTCCGACGTCGAGCCGCGGGCGTCCCCGACGCATTCACCATCGGACACTCGCCCGCCCTGTCGAGCGACGAGGTCTTCGCGCTCGTCGAACCCGCACTGCGGCTGCATCCCGCTGTATCGGTGACGCTGGTCAAGACATTTCCCGATCGATTCACCGACCAATTACTGTCGGGCGAGCTCGATGTGGTGTTGCGCCGAGGCGTCGAGACACCACCGCAACTGACGTCGTCGATCGTCACCTACCACCCGTTGCGGCTGGCGATGGCAGCAGACCACCGCTTGGCCGACGCGGACACCGTCTCGGTGAGCTCGCTCCTAGACGTGCCCATCGTGGTGTGGGCACCGGAACGGCATTCCTTCTACACCGACTTTCTGGTCGCGCACCTGCGCGGCGGCGGCTTGGAGCCGACGTTGCGCATCTGCCGCGTCCAAGGTGCGCCGCCCGCGACGGCGGTGCTCGTCGACGACGACGCTGTCGCATTCGTGACCGATCCGGTGGGCACGAGTCACGAAAATCGAGTCATCGTCAAGGATTTCGACGATCCGCCGCTGACCCCTGTGCAGGCGCTGTGGCTCCCGCACACGGTTTCGGAGTTCAGGACCTCACTGCTCAACTCGGCTCCGCGTCGGACTCCGGAAGGGCAGCCGCCGGCCCCTCCCCCGTCTCCAGCAGGTGCTTGAAACCGTCTTCGTCGATCACGGGCACCCCGAGTTGTTCGGCCTTCGCAGCTTTGCTGCCCGGGGAATCGCCGACGACGACGTAGTCGGTTTTCTTCGACACCGAGCCCGACGCCTTGCCGCCGCGCGCCAGGATTGCTTCCTTGGCGCCGTCGCGGGAGAAGTCCTGCAGCGAGCCGGTGACGACGATGGTCTTGCCCTCGAGCGTGCGCACGATGGACTCATCGCGCTCGTCTTCCATCGAAACCCCTGCGGCACGCCACTTCTCGACGACTTCGCGATGCCAGTCGACGGCGAACCAGTCGTGAATACTCTGCGCGAGCGTTCCGCCGAGTCCCTCGACGTCGGCGAGTTGCTCGGGCGTCGCGTCTTCGATCGCCTGCAGCGAGCCGAATTCGGTTGCGAGAGAACGCGCCGCGGTGGGTCCGACGTGGCGGATCGACAGCGCGACGAGCACGCGCCAGAGCGGAACATCCTTGGCGCCTTGCAGATTGACGAGCAGACGCTTGCCGTTCGCCGAGAGTTTGCCGTCCTTGGTGGTGAACAGGTCGACCTTGGCGAGGTCGTCGGCGGTCAGTGAGAAGAGGTCGCCCTCGTTGACGATGACTCCGGAACCCAGCAGCGCTGTCGCTGCTTCGTACCCGAGCGCTTCGATGTCGAAGGCGCCGCGACCCGCGAGGTGGAACAGCCGCTCACGCAACTGCGCGGGACAGGATTTCGCGTTGGGGCAACGGATGTCGGCGTCGCTGTCTTTCTCGGGCCGCAGCGTGGAGCCGCATTCGGGGCAGCGCTCCGGCATCACGAATGCACGCTCGCTGCCGTCGCGCAACTCCACCACGGGCCCGAGTACCTCGGGGATCACGTCGCCTGCCTTGCGGATGGTGACCGTGTCGCCGATCAGCACACCCTTCCGACGGACCTCGGACTCGTTGTGCAGCGTGGCACGCGAGACCGTCGAGCCTGCGACCAACACCGGTTCCATGAAGGCGAATGGGGTGACGCGGCCCGTCCGGCCGACGCCGACCTTGATGTCGAGGAGCTTGGTGGTGGCCTCCTCGGGCGGGTACTTGTAGGCGATCGCCCAGCGAGGTGCACGGGAGGTCGAGCCAAGCCGACGCTGCTTGGCAAAGTCGTCGACCTTGACGACGATGCCGTCGATCTCGTGCTCGACGTCGTGCCTGTGCTCGCCCCAGTACGCGATGCGGTCGAGGATCGCGTCGGCTCCCGACACCTTGGTTGTGTGCGTCGACACCGGTAGTCCCCACGCCCCGATCGCGAGGTAGGCGTCGTGCAGAGACTTGGGCTTCCAGCCCTCGGTGTGGCCGAGTCCGTGACAGATCATCCTGAGCCGACGCTTCGCAGTGATCTGCGGGTTCTTCTGCCGCAACGAACCCGCCGCCGAGTTGCGCGGGTTGGCGAAGGGGGCCTTGCCGTCGTCGACGAGTGATGCGTTGAGCGCCTCGAAATCCTCGACGCGGAAGAACACCTCACCGCGGACTTCGAGCACGTGCGGTATCGGGTACTCGTCGGTCGCGGTCAGCCGCGCCGGGACGTCTTCGATGGTGCGGGCGTTGAGCGTGACGTCTTCACCGGTGCGTCCGTCGCCGCGGGTGACGGCGTGGTCGAGCACGCCGTCGATGTAGACCAGCGCGAGCGCGACGCCGTCGATCTTGAGTTCGCACAGGTACTCGGTGCCGACACCGACTTCTTCCTCGACCCGCGAGACCCACGTACGCATCTCGTCGCCGTCGAAGACGTTGTCGAGCGACAGCATCCGCTCGAGGTGGTCGACCGGGGTGAACGCCGTGGAGAATCCGCCGCCGACCAACTTGGTCGGAGAATCGGGCGTTGCGAGCTCGGGATGCGTGTCCTCGAGTTCTTGCAACTCACGCAGGAGACGGTCGAACTCGCCGTCGGAGATGATCGGCGCGTCCTTGACGTAATAGCGGAACTGGTGGTCGCGAATCTCTTCGGCGAGCTTCGACCACTGCTCACGCAGGTCTGCGCTGGGGTCCCTCGTCGTGGGATCCGTGGTTCCGACGTCTTGTGCCACCCTCAAAGACTATCGAAGGGCACCGACACGCCCTCCCGCTCGGCTACCGTCGCCTATCGTCGACTCATGCCGCACCCCATCGTGTTCGACGACGCCGATCCGCTCCTCGGCCGGGTGCGCGCAATCGCACTCGCGCTACCCGACACCACCGAGGTGGTCGCGCACGGCCGTCCGACGTTCCGCTGCGGGAAGATGTTCGGCACGTACGGCGGCAGCATCAAGGGCGGCGAACGCCACGACCAGTCGTTGCTGTTCATCCCCGACGACGCCGAACGCGACGCCCTCGTCGACGATCCGCGGATCTTCCTGCCCGCGTACGTCGGCGTATACGGCTGGCTCGGAATGCTTCTCGACAAGAAGACCGACTGGGACGAGGTCGCCGAGCTTCTCGATGCGAGCTACCGTCACGTGGCGCCGAAGAAGTCGTTGGCCAAGCTGCCGCCGCTCTGAGGCGTCGACTCGGCTGTCGGACCGACCCACCGAGCTGAATGTGTGTCGAATCCGAGGATGTGTGTGCTGCAGCGCCCACATCTTTCGAAACGACACACATTCAGGTGAGCGCCGGACCCCACACCAGTCCCAACGCCGCCAGCCCCCACGCGGCCGTCACAGCGCCTGCGGGTCCTCCGACAGCAGTTCCCCTGCGCGTGCACAGATGCCGAGGGCCGTGCGTGCCCAGGCAGGCGAGGCTCCGGCCAGACCACACGTCGGAGTCGCGATAACGTTGTCGGACAACACTTTTCGATCCAGTCCGATCCGATCGGTGATCGCGGCCAACCCGCTCGCGACCGTCTCGGCGCGGGCCCGTCGGTCGGCTCGCTGAGCCGACACCACACCCGCGACGAGGACATCGCCGCGTTCGATCAGCTCACCGATCCCGTCGAGGGTCTCGGTGTCGAGTACGTCCGGCCCCGACGAGATCGCGGCGTCGAGCTCCACCGAATGTCCGACGCCGCGCAACCGTCCGATCAGATCCCAGCGTGGCGCCCCGCAGTTGTGCACGATCGCCGGTCTACCCACCTGTTCGACGATGCCCGCGAGCGCGTCCACTACCTCGGGGAGTGGGATCGCGCGGATCGGATCGAGTCGGGTCAGCGGGGTCACCGTGCCGTCGAGGACGGCTCCGATCAGAGGTTCGTCGAGTTGCACGGTCACCTGCGCGCCCAGACGTCTGGCAACCTCCGCGGCGTGCTCGCGCAGTCCCTCGGCCGTCGACTCGACGACGTCATGCCACGCGCCCGCATCGCGGAGCACCTTGTGCCCATTGGGCAGCTCGACCGAGGCGGAGAAGGTGAAGGGTCCGCACACCGCGACCTTGACCTGACGCCCGGTACCGATGAATCCCGCTGTGTCCCAAAGCTCTTCGAGCGCGTCGAGGTCGAATCGCAGGTAGTCCGACGCCGCACGGGTGACGGCCGAGGGTCGTGCCGCGAGTCGGTAGCCCCACGGCCCCGCGTCGATCGGCATGTCGACGAGCAAAGTGCCCATCCGGCCGACCATGTCGGCTCCGATGCCACGTGCGGGCAACTCCGCGAGGTAGGTGAAGTCGAGTTCGCCGCCCACGATCGCCGCGGCCTCAGTCGGATCGGTGCCCGGCATCGAGCCGACACCCGTACCGACACCGGTCGGCAGCGACGTCATCACATCACCGGTCAGTGCGCACTCGACGACGCACCCGCGACCGCCGCGTCGCTGCGACGCACGTGCGAGGTGCCCGCGATACGACCCGAGCCGACGACGAGATCGCCTCGCTCGGCGTCGGGCAGGTACAGCACGGCTGCCTGGCCACGCGCGACGCCGGTCAGCGGCTCACGCAACTCGATGTCGATCCCGGGGCGTCCATCGTCGCCGGTGACCGGTGTCGCGACCGCCTGCGCGAGTCCGCCGTGCGCACGCACCTGCACGATGCACTCGATCGGGCCGCTCGGCACATGTCCGGATGTCCACACGGCCTTGGTGGCACTGATCGACCAGACCTGCAGGTTCTCTGCGGCCCCGACGGTCACGGTGCCGGACTCGGGGTCGATGTCGGTGACGTAGCGCGGACGCCCGTCCGCGGCGGGTGCGTCGATCCCGAGACCCTTGCGCTGGCCGATGGTGAAGCCGTGGACGCCCTCGTGGTCGGCGAGACGTTCGCCCGAGTCGGCGTCGATAACGGCACCGGGACGCACACCGATTCGTGCGCCGAGGAAGGCTCTGGTGTCGCCGGTCGGGATGAAGCAGATGTCGTGTGAGTCCGGCTTCGACGCGACGGACAGGCCGCGCCGCGCCGCCTCGTCGCGGATCTGCGGCTTGGAGGTGTCGCCGACCGGGAACATCGCCCGCGACAACTGCTGCTGGGTCAGAACCGCGAGCACGTACGACTGGTCTTTGTCGTCGTCGACGGCACGACGCAGTTCGCCGTCGGCGAGTCGCGCGTAGTGACCGGTTGCCAGTGCGTCGAAACCGAGCGCAACCGCCTTTTCGGCGAGCGCGGAGAACTTGATCTTCTCGTTGCAGGTCAGGCACGGGTTGGGTGTTTGGCCGGCTGCGTACGCCTCGACGAACTCGTCGATCACGTCATCCTTGAACTTCTCCGCGAAATCCCAGACGTAGAACGGGATGCCGAGAACGTCGGCGGCGCGTCGCGCATCGTCGGCGTCCTCACGTGAACAACATCCGCGAGAGCCGGTGCGCAGGGCCCCCGGCGCCGTCGACAGCGCGAGATGCACGCCGACCACCTCGTGGCCCGCATCGACGGCACGTGCTGCGGCGACGGCCGAATCGACTCCTCCGCTCATGGCTGCCAGTACGCGCATCAGTTCCCCTTACCTGCGGGAGTCGAGACCAGTCCGGCGACGCGGGCGCGGTCGACGACCTCGCCGATGATCTCGGCGACCGACGCGATGTCGGCGTCGGTCGTGGAATGGGAGAGGGAGAAGCGCAGCGACCCGCGCGCGTCGGCCATGCTGACCCCCATGGCGAGCAACACATGGCTGGCCTGGGCAACGCCTGCGGTACATGCCGAACCCGTCGAGCACTCAACACCGTTGGCGTCGAGGAGCATCAGCAGCGAATCCCCTTCGCAGCCCGCGAAAGACACGTGCACGTTGCCGGGTAGCCGACGATCGTCGCGAGGCCCGTTGGCGCTGGCTCCATCGATGGACAACAGCACGTCGAACAGTCGATCACGCATCGCTGAAACCTGCGGCAGCGTCTCGTCGAGAGTGTCGACCGACCGTCGCAGTGCAGCAGCAAGGCCGACGATCCCCGGCACGTCCTGGGTGCCCGATCGCAGATCCCGCTCGTGTCCGCCACCGTGCTGCAACGAAACACACTCGACGTCGCGCCCGAGAAGCAGCGCGCCACATCCGTACGGTCCACCAAACTTGTGCCCGGCGATACTCATGGCGGAGAGCTTGCTGCCCGCGAAGTCGACGGGGACGTGACCGGCCGCCTGCACGGCGTCGGAATGCACGGGGACGCCGAACTCGATGCCGAGAGCCGCGATCTCACTGACCGGCTGGATCGTTCCGACTTCGTTGTTGGCCCACATCACCGAGATCAGTGCGGTCTGCGCCGCGTGCTGCTCGAGCTCGGCACGCACGTGCGCAACCGACACCGCGCCCTCGGCGTCGACCGGGATCACGACGAGTTCGGCGCCGTCGTTGTCGGCCAACCACTGCGCGGCGTCGAGCACGGCGTGGTGCTCGACCGCGGACACCATGATTCGACGACGCTGCGCGTCGCCTCTCCTACGTGCCCAAAAGATGCCCTTGACCGCCAGGTTGTCGGCCTCGGTGCCGCCGCTGGTGAAGGTCACCTCCGACGGCCGCGCACCGAGTGCCGACGCGACGGTCTCGCGGGCTTCTTCCAGGTGACGCCGGGCACGACGACCCGAACCGTGCAACGACGACGCGTTACCCGGCTGGAGATAGCAGGCGGTCATCGCCTCGAGTGCCTCCGGCAGCAGAGCTGTCGTCGCGGCATTGTCGAGGTAGACCGGGGCGCGGGATGACGTGGACATACGCACTCAAGGATAAACGCGCGAACACCCGTGACCAATTCCGTCGTGCGGAGCCGAGTTGCACCGGACCGGTGATCAGCGGGCGACCTGGCCGACACCGAGTACCCCGCCGGGGTCGTGCTGGAGCGCGAGCGCCGCCAGCCAGGCGGCCGTCTCCTCGTCGTAGCAGGACCGGACGCGCTCGGGGTCGGCGCTGGCGGTGAAGTTGGGAAGTCGTCCGCCGGTCGCCCACTCCGACATGTCGCCGATCAGCCGGTCGGCGTGCCCGGGCACGATGTCGGCGATCGGTGGCACCAGGACGCCGACGACGTGCATATTGAGCGCGGCGTCGCGGTGGCAGACCGCACTGTCGGGTCCGCGTTGCTCGGCGAACGCCCCTCCGAGCAGCCTCAGTTCCACCAGCAGTAGCGGCGAAGCGACCTCGGGCCCCGCGTGGTCGAGCAGCGTGCGCACCGCGTCGTCGGGCAGCCCCGACAGCAGCATGCCGTTCTCGTACGCAGGCTTCGGGTCGGTGGGGTCGGCATGGATCATGCCGACGGCGGCGTAGGGCATCGTGCCCACCGCGTCGAGAATCGGGGTCGCCACCGCGCGCATCGGCGCGAAGGTCGACGCCGCAGTGTCAGCATCGGCGACGCTGGCGTAGCGCACGGCGACAGTGAGCTTGCCCGCGAGCATCGGCGGAACCCCCGGCATGTCGGGCAGCCGCAGGAGCGCGATCGACGTCGACGCCTCGCGAGGAAGATCCTGTGTCCATCGTTGCCATGCCGCGAGCACCGCCGCCGCGTCAGCTCCGTCGAAATAGACTGCGCCGCCATAGAATTCCGCGATCGGCAGTAATTCGATCTCCAACTCCGTGACGATGCCGAGCGTGGCCTTCCCGCCGCGGCAACCCCAGAACAGATCGGGATCTGCATCGGCGCTGACCCGCCGGAGGCGCCCGTCACCGGTGACCATCTCGATGGCGCGCACATAATCCGACGACACCCCGACCGACCGGACGAGCGGCCCGATACCGCCGCCGGACAGAAATCCCGCTACGCCAACGCCCGGCGCCGATCCGCACAGCGGCGCAAGTCCGAACTGCGCTGCCGCCTCGATGACCCGCTGCCAGCGCACGCCTGCACCGACCCGTGCTGTCCTCGTTGCGGGGTCGATCTCACACGTGTCGAGCGCACCCGTCCGGACCAACAACGACCGTCCGTCGATCGGCGTCGCGCCGTGTCCAGTGCCATGGACGGCAACCGTCATGTCGTTAGCCGCGGCGAACGCGACTGCCGCGGCGACATCGTCGCTGCCTGCCGCGTCGACGACCGCCCACGGGCGCCTCGACACCGAGGCGTTGAAGCTCACGGTCGCGTAGCCCTCCTCGGTGGGACGGAAGACATTTCCGCGAATCCTGGCGCGCAAACCCGCGATGTCGGCTTGGTCGATCCCTGTCGGTGTCTGGGTCATGGCGATGCTCCTCGAATGTGCACGTGGCGACCGGCTGATCCGGCCGCACTCACACGATGTCGGCACACCCTTGGGATGATCTTGCGGTCTTCTTGGAGTGCACACCAGCCGATGTCCATCGTTCAGCGCACACCAATTCGTGCAGGTCAGACAATGCGCCCAGCGGTCGCCGCCGAAGCGAGTGCGCTCATGCCGGCAGCAGCAGCGAGCGCGGAGATATCGGCGAGCTCGCGCTCACGCCGCGCTCCTGCGGGCGCGCGGGATGCCGCGGCCATCCGACACCGCAGTACCCCTGGCGTACTGGCCTGGGTCTCGGACAATTCTCGCGCACGCCCGAGCGCTTCGATAGCGGCGTCGTCGTCGCCGATCAGGAAATACAACTCCGCGAGGGCGAGGTCGACCGGGCCGATGCACCCGACCTGCCCCACGGTGGCGATGCAGCGCGTGAATCGACCGAGGTACTCGATGAAGGGCTCTGCGCGATCGGTCAATTCGAGTTCGACGACGACGCCGGCCAGGATCACTGCCTGCGCGAGCGACGTCCACATCATGGGTTCTCGCTCCACCAGCCAGGCGTCGATCATCGTGATCGCGAGGTCGACGTCTCCGTGGATACCCGCAACGGTGGCGACGCCCGAGGCCAGCAGCGTCGCAACGGAATTGCCCGGCGCACCGGACACCACGGAGCGCACCCACTCCAGGCGGTCGCTTCCATCGATTCCCAGGACGTCGTCGACGATCTGCTCGAACATCCCCTCCTGCGTTGCCATCGCCATCATCGCGAGCGCACCACTACCTGCGACGTAGAGTTGCGTCTGCTGGTGGACCGCGTACGCCGTCTCGAAATGCGTACGCGCACGGTCGAATTCACCATGCCACACCGCGATGGCCGCCTCCATCCACCGCAGTTGTGCGCGCAGTATCGGTAGGCGCATTCGTTCGCTGCCGACGATCCCGCGCCGTAGGTGCCGTTCGGCGGCGTCAAGGTCGCCGAGTGTCATCGTCGCCATCGACAGCACGGAATCGACGATCACCTCATCGAGCGCCGATGACGCATGCGGAAGTTCGCGAATGGCGACACCGAGTGCGACCGCCTCCTGTGCCCGATCGGCGACACCGGAGTACGTGAGCAGGCGCGCGACCATGACGTCGGCGAGCACGTCGGAATCATCGAGCCGGCGCGCGAGCACCTCCGCACGGGCGAGAAGCGTCGCAGGAATCGCCGCGTCGCGGTTGTAGCAGGTGCCAACGGCCAACGCGCCCAATACCCGTGCGCTGCTCGCGGCGTCGCCGTCGGTGAACTCACCGACGGTCGTCAAGATGTCCTGGAGCGGGCCGGTCTCGGTTCCCGGCGCAACCCACGGCCATCCCCCGCCGGACCTGATCAACGTGGCGGCGAGACGTCCAGCCGTCTGCGGACTCCCCGAACGCATCGCGTCCGTCAGCCGTTCGCCCACCATCTCGAGCACCGTCGCGACGTTTCCGGCACGCAAATGGGCGTCGAGCAGGTCGACGAGCAGGGCATCACGCATTGCGACGTCGGCCACCGCCTGATCGGACGCCTCATATGTGCGTAGAGCGGCATCGAGCCAGTACGCGGCGTTGATCGAATCCCATCGTGACGTCGCGTCGGCCGCGACTCGACGACACGCCTCGATCACGTCGGCGACCTCGGCCAACGGCAGGGCTCGCAGGAGATGACCGGCCCGCCGCGCCAACGAAGCCGAATCCGTCGACGGCGCGAGCACGTCGGCTGTCCGCAGGTGAATTCTGCAGCGCCGCAACGTTTTGATGCCCGCCATCGCTTCTTCGCGCAGCAACGCGTGCCCGAACACGGCACGCCCGTGTCCAGCGTCGGTCACCACTATCCGCTCGTCGACGGCGTCGTCGATGCAGTCGGCGACCTCGTCGACATCACGGTCCATCACCTGAGCGAGAAGAGGGACGTCGATGTCGCCACCGCCGATGACAGCGGCATAGCCGACGACCTCACGTGTCGCGGGGTCGAGCGAGGCGAGGCGTCGATCGAGTACCGAACGGACGGCAGCCGGAACGACTTCTCGGCGTTGCGAATCCGGCAGCCGCGCATACTCTGTGACGAAGAGCGGGTTACCGCCGGTGCGGTCGACGAGCTCGTCGAGCTCGCCCTGCGAGAGCTCGACGTCGGATATCTCTCGTACCAATGCCGTGACCTCGTGGCGTGCCAACGCGGGAACATCCACGACACGACCCCCTGCCCGCACCATCGCCGAACGCAGGCGAGCGATCGCAGGCCCGCCCTCCTCGTCTCGCACCGTGACGACCACCCGCACCGCCACCCGCTGCAACGTGGTCAGGTAGACCAGCAGGTCTATCGACATCGGATCCGCCCACTGCGCGTCGTCGACGATGACGGTGACCGGTCGCGATGCAGCGCGTGACTCGAGGAGTGCCTGTACACGTTCGTACACAGCGAACCGTGCGGCGTCGGCGTCGACGCCGGGTGGAACCGACAACACCGAGTCGGCGTCGGCGTTCAGTCCGCGGCACAGTTGACGCATCGGCCACCACGCCGGAATGCCCTGGGAATCAGGACATCTCACCCACACGACGACGTCGCCGTTGGCCGACGCCATTCGAGCTGCCTCTTCGGCGAGCCTGGTCTTCCCGATCCCTGCCGCACCCCACAGCGCGAGCCATCGCGTGATCGGACCCCGGTCGTCGACGAAAAGCGTTGCCAGCGTGCGCCTCTGCGCATCACGTCCGACAAGGGTGCCTTCCGGCTCGGCCGCCACTCCTTCAACGGCGGCAGTGACGTCCGGAGCCCCGGCGTATGCGTCGCGTGCGCCGACCCCTGGCGCAGCAGGATTTTCGGCATCAGAGTTGTCGGCATCGATCCCGGTGATCGGCGAGGGCACCGTGCCGGCCCCCGACCAGCGGGGCGCGCGCGGCCACGCGGCGATTTCGGCGTCGTGGCGCAGAATGGCGCCCTGCAGATCGCGCAGTTCGTTGCCCGGGTCGAGGCCCAGTTCGTCGTCGAGTCGTCGAACATGCTCTGTGTAGGCCGCGAGCGCATCGGCACCTCGGCCCGCACGGTAGAGCGCCATCATGTGCAACCAGACAGCACGATCGCGGAGCGGATCGAGCGCGCGCAACGCCGCTGTCTCGGTGAGCGCCTGACCGGTGTCGCCGTGTGCGAGCAGCGTCGTGATGTGCGCCTCCGTGACGGAAAGTCGAGTTTCGGACGCCGCAACGGAATCGGCGCCAACCCACTTCTCGTCGGCCATATCTGCCAACAGGGGTCCACGCCACAGTCGGCGTGCCTGTTCGCAGAGTTGCAGTGCGTCATGCCAACGAGCGCCGTCGACCTCGTCGCGAATCCTGCGCGCGAGCGCGAGGTACTCGACAAGGTCGACGGAGTCGTCGGCGATGGTCAGTCGATATCCGGGATTGACCCTCTCGATGGGCGACGGCCCACCGGACTCGCCCCGCAGCGCGCGCCGCAGATTGGAGATGTAGGCCTGCAGGCTCGTCGTTGCGGCGGGCGGCGGATGCGTGCCCCACACCGAATCGATCAGCCGATCAACCGACACCACCGCGCCGCGCGCAAGGATCAACGCGCCCAGGACGATTCGCTGCTTGGGCGATCCCAGGTCGACTGTCTCGCCCGCGCGACGCACCTCGAGGGGACCGAGGATCAGATACTCCCGCATCTCTCCCCTCACACCTGTGGACCGGAATGTCGGAAAAACGGCGATTTCGAGTGTACGACCGGCATCGCAACGATGTTGGCTGTCTGAGCCGGATCGACCGACCCGACAGCATCGACACTCGCACGCGCCGACCGCATTGCCACGATCACCACGACCGCACCGAGTGCCGCGATCGCGGCGCTGATCCACAACGCGCGGCCGAGCGCGTCGACGTAGGCGGCGGGCTGTCCGCCGTTCAAGACCGACACCGCGGGAAATACCGCACCCAGTGCTGCCACGCCGAGCGCGATTCCCGACTGACGGAAGACATCGTTGACACCGGCGGCAAGACCCGCGTCGTCGTGCGCTGCCTCGGCCAACACCACCCCGCTCATCACGGGATTGAACACACCCGCACCGACGCAGGCCACGAGAAAGCCGGGCACCATGATCCAGCCACTGCTGTGCTCGCCGGCACGCGTCATCCAGACCAGTCCGGCGGCGACCGCGACCAGGGCCGTCGAGAGCAGCACCCAGGGCGCGACGCGTCCGACGACGCGATCGGTGAGACCCGCGACGACGAGCATGACCATCGTCCCCGGCAGATACACGAGGCCCGCGGCGATCGCCGACATCCCGAGCACCCCCTGCAGGTAGATGGTCACGTACACGAACACGGCGAACATCGACGCACTGATCGCGAACGTCGCGACCTGAGCTCCCGTAAAGGCAGGGTTGGTGAACATGCGCAGCGGCAGCATAGGTTGCGCGACAACGGATTCGACGACGATGAACGCAACGAGCGCGATCCCGGCGATGCCGAATGCGCTCAGGGTGACCGCATCCGCCCAACCGCGCGCGTTGGCTTCGACGAGTCCATAGGTCAGCGCACCCAGCGCGAGAACAACGCTGAGCTGACCCCAGACGTCGCCCCGTCGCGGACAACTACTCGCGGACTCGTCGATCCAGCGTGTCGCGTAGACCATTGCAATCCCCAGCGGAATGTTGACGACGAAGATCGCGCGCCAGTCGATCCAGTCGGTGAGGACGCCGCCGAGCAGTGGCCCCACAGCGAACGACGCTCCGATGGTCGCCCCATAGGCCGCCAATGCCTTGGTCCGTTCCTCTTTCCCGGGAAATGCGTTCGCCAGCAACGCAAGTGACGAGGCAAACAGCAGCGCGGCGCCGAGCCCCTGGCCGACACGAGCGGCATTCAAGGTGCCGATGTCACCCGCAGCCGCACAGACCGCGGACCCGATGGTGAACACCACGGCGCCGACGACGAAGACGCGGCGTCGGCCGATGCGGTCGGCCCATGCACCTGCGCTGAGAACGATCGTCGCCAACGCCAGCGTGTATCCATCGATCACCCATTTGAGCGAGGTCATCCCCGCGTCGAACTCGCGTGCCATCGCGGGGAGCGCTGTGTTGACCACCGCGATGTCGAGCATGAGCATCGCGGTTGCCACACACACCACGGCGAGCGTCACGCGCTGGACCGGCGTCCACCTCGGCTTTACAACGTCGGCGGGGCTGTCGGGCCGCCAGCTGGAGCCGGTTGCGTGAGCGTGTGCTGTACGAATGTGTGGCCTGTGACTGCGTTTCGTCTGCGCCATGACTTCTGCCTTTGTGTCGATCCTTCAGGGACGACGACAGAGTGCGATGACGCGCTTGGCGATCCCTTGTCGACTTCTTGACGCGGGTAATTACGGCGCAGATGTGGTTGGAGCGTCGACGCTCAGAACTCAGTCACGTTCGAGGTAGAAGTAGAAATGGCGGCCGCCGATGAGGCCGCCGGTGCCGTTCATGATGCCCATCACCGTGGTGTCGTCGACGCGCTTGAAGTGGTCGATCACCGGCTGGCCGTCGTAGACCATCGACGCAGTGACCTCGCCGCGGAACTCGATGGTCCACAGCGACGCTTCACCCTTACCGACGCGGGTGTTGGAATACAGCTCACCCGATTCGTTGCGACATACCAGCGGTTGCACCTCACTGAGCGAGATGAAGTTCTTACCGTGCCAACCGATCTTGGTCAGTAGCCCGTTCATCGCATGCCCGGTGGCGAACTCGCCACCGCGCCAACTCCCGAGCATGTCTGCCGGTCTGAGTGTCTCCAGGTCGGCCCAGACCGCGTCGAGGTCGGCGTCGGCGATGGTGCTGCGAGCGGCACGCAGCTCAACGAACCGCGCCCGTGCGGCCTCGCGGCGTGCGTCGACAGCGTTCTCGGTAGGTGTCTGCGAACTCACGGTCACGAAATCTCCCCGACGGCTGGGCGCACCGATACACACGGCGCGGCTTTTTCTCACCGTATCGGATCGAGCGATCGGGTGTGTCCGCAGTCACCGGCGCGAGTGCCGCCGTTCGTGCCCGTCGCCAACTCACGGATGAGCGTGCGCGGGAACCCCTCCGACGAGTTCGGCGCAGCGTTCGGCGAGTTCACGGCGGTCCGAACCGGGAAGTTGAGACTCGTGCACCTGGACGCGCACCGCGAGACCGCGGGTGCGCAGCACGCGTCGCAGCGTGTCGGCGGGCGAATCGTCGCCGATGAAACCTGGTGCGGCCGTGACCATTCCGGAGACTTCGAATTCAACGTGCAGCGGAATGACAGGCACTCCGGCGTCGATCGCCGCCTGGAAGAACGCGGGTCGGAAGTCACCGCGGGCACGTCCGCACCACGTGGTGCCCTCCGGGAAGACCGCCACCGAGTTGTCGGCCTGCAGTTCTGCCACCGCCCGATCGACGGTTGCGGGCAGGGTACGCAGCGAGCCGCGGTCGATCGAGATGATTCCGAGCCGCCGAGCGAGCGTCGACACGACGGGCATCGACATCACGTCGCATTTGGCGACGAACCGAGCCGGGTTGACGACGGCGACAGCGAGGATGTCGAGATATGAGATGTGATTGGAGACCACGAGCCCACGGGTGCTCGCGGAGAACGGTCGACGATCGTCGATCACCACTCGAACCCCCACCGACCACAGCAGGGTTCGCGCACTCGTGCGGATGTATGCCCGACGCAGGAGGCGCGGCAGGAACACCATGAGCGACCCCACCAGCAGGACGACGGCCGTCGATGCCGCGAGCAGCGCGACCCGAATCGCGACGACGAACACATTCGCCGGGGCGAACGGATTGTCGGCGTGGCAGAGGTCACCGCACGGGCTGGCCGGGTACCACGCGTGACGAGGAGTACCGGTCGCAGGTGACGTGGAGTCGTGGGCGGGAGCAGGATGCACTGTGGGCGCCACTGTCTGCGTTGACAGTTGTCCGGCGGACGTCGGAGGGCTGATGATCGCTGCGGCCGTCATACGAACCTCACTCTCGGGGAGATACTGCGAGTCGCGCGCCTGTCGCACGAAGTCTGTCGAGGTAGCGGGTGTTGGCGTGTTCGCGGTCGATGATCGTGACGAAGTCGCCGACGTCGAAGATCTCGTCGACCGCCGGGTCACCGCACACCGTCGCGCCGAGGCGTAGGTAGGCACGCAGCAGCGGCGGGAGGGTGAGAGTCGACGGTGGCTCGATCTCGCCGAGGGTGCGGCCGTCGATCAGTGGGGTGTGCAGCGGGAAGGTTCGCCACGGCGCCCGGTGGCGGGCGAGCACGTGGTCGCGGACGCCGCGCAGCGTCGAACCCCGCAGTTCCTCACCGGGGCCACCGAGCGGAACCGAGACGCAGCCCATCAGGTAGCGGTAGTCCGCATCGTCGAGGTATCGCAGCACCGCGGCCCAGAGCAGCGCGGTGATCGCGCCGTGGCGATGGCCCGGCGCCACGCATGCGCGACCCATCTCGACGACCGACCCGCCGATCTCGTTGATCTCGGTCAGGTCGAACTCGGTTGCCGAGTACCAGCCGCCCGCGGCGATGGCTCGCGGCGGTGCGAGCAGTCGGGCGCAGCCGAGGACGCCGTACACGTCGTCGATGGCGACGAGGTGCTCGGCGAAGTCGTCGACGTGGTCGGCGTCGCGGCGGGTTGTCGGGTCGCCGATCTGATCGGAGAAGCCCGGCTCTGCGGCGAAGACGTCGTAGCGGAGCCGTTGGACGGCGTCGATCAGCTCCGGGCACTCGGTGAGGACGATCCGCAGGCGCCCGGCATCGACCAGGGTGCGGCTGTGTGCAACACCGCGGGTGTCCAGTACGTCTGTCATGCCCCAGATGAAAGCCAGTCGCAACGACCGGCCTGCTACGTGCGCGTGACGTGTCGGGGCGCGCTCGGTGAACAGAAAGCAGCGATCCCCGGCCCAGGTGGGTCGGGGATCGCTGTGGGTGGTTTCGACAGGCTCAACCAGCGGGCCCGCTGATCGAGCGATTAACCGCTGATCGAGCTTGTCGAGATCACTTGCGCTTCTTGACCTCTTCGGTCAGCTGCGGTGCGACGTTGAAGAGGTCGCCGACGATGCCGAAGTCAGAGATCTCGAAGATCGGTGCTTCCTCATCCTTGTTGACGGCGACGATCGTCTTCGAGGTCTGCATGCCTGCGCGGTGCTGGATGGCGCCCGAGATGCCCAGGGCGACGTAGAGCTGCGGCGACACGGTCTTACCGGTCTGACCGACCTGGAACTGGCCCGGGTAGTAGCCCGAGTCGACGGCGGCACGCGAGGCGCCGACAGCGGCACCGAGCGAGTCGGCGAGTTCCTCGACGACGGAGAACTTCTCGGCGCTTCCGACGCCACGACCACCGGAGACGACGATCGACGCCTCGGTGAGCTCCGGACGGTCGCCACCGACGTTCGGCTCGACCTTGGTGATCTTCACGCCACCCTCCTGCGCCGGGACCTCGACGTCGACGCGCTCGCCCGCAGCAGCCTGCGGTGCGGCCTCGACGCCACCGGGGCGCACGGAGAAGATCGGGGTGTCGCCCTTGGCCTGCGCGTCGACGGTGAACGCGCCACCGAAGATCGAGTGGACGCCGACAGCGCCTTCCTTGACGTCGACGACGTCGGCGAGCACGCCCGAGCCGAGACGCACGGCAAGACGGCCTGCGATCTCCTTGCCGTCGGCGTTGGCCGCGACGAGGATGCCCGCGGGCGATGCCTGCTCAGCGACCGACGACAGGACGTCGACCTTGGGGCTGATCAGGTAGTTGGCGGCGTCGTCGGACTCGGCGACGTAGATCTTCTCGGCACCGGCGGCCTTGAGGTCGTCGATGATGCCGTCGGCGCCACCGGGTGCGCCGACCACGACGGCCGACGGCGTACCGAGTGCACGAGCGGCGGTGATCAGTTCGTTGGTCACCTTCTTGAGGGCGCCCTCGGCGTCCTGTTCGACCAGAACGAGTACTTCTGCCATTGTTTTGCTCCTGGATGTCTGGTGGCCTGCGGCGAGTCTGTCGACTGCGCGGGCCGGTGAGGTGGTCTCGGTGCGTTCGGCGCCTAGATGATCTTCTGGCCGACCAGGTACTCGGCAACCTTCACGCCGCCGTCGCCCTCGTCGGTGACACGCTCACCCGCGGTCTTCGGAGGCTTCGGGGTCGAGCTGGTGACGGTCGTGCCCGCATTCTCGAGGCCCACATCGGAAGGCTCGACGTCGATCTCGGCGAGGCCGACGACCTGAACTTCCTTCTTCTTGGCGGCCATGATGCCCTTGAAGGACGGGAAGCGCGGCTCGTTGATCTTCTCGTTGACGCTGACGATCGCGGGAAGCTCGGCCTCGACGTGGTAGATGCCGTCGTCGGTCTCGCGCTCACCCTTGAGAGACTCGCCCTCGACGGTCAGCTTGCGCAGATGCGTGAGGTGCGGCAGTTCGAGGTACTCGGCGATCATCGCGGGGATCGCACCGACGCGACCGTCGGTGGCCTCATTACCTGCGATGACCAGCTCGACACCCTCGACGGTGCCGAGTGCGCGGGCGAGCACGTACGCGGTCTGAACCGCGTCCGAACCGTGCAGCGCATCGTCCTTGATGTGGATGGCCTTGTCGGCACCCATCGACAGTGCCTTGCGGATGGCTTCGGTGGCACGCTCGGGACCTGCGGTGAGGATGGTGACCTCGCCTCCGTTGGCCTCCTTGATCTGCAGCGCTTCCTCGACCGCGCGCTCGTTGATCTCGTCGAGCACGGCGTCAGCGGCCTCGCGATCGAGCGTGTAGTCGGTCTCGGAGAGCTTTCGCTCGGACCAGGTGTCCGGAACCTGCTTGATCAGAACGACAATGTTTGTCATGGGTCTACGTCGACCTCCTGCGTCGGGTTCGGCAACTTACCGGCGGGTAAGGCCATCGGTCTCCACCCACTTTAGCGTCTCCTATTTTGCCTTAGAACATCGCCTACCTCACACTATGGCGGCGTTCGAACGGGCGGGATGCGACAAGTGCGGCCAGGCGAAGCGACTGCGGCACGTTCTTGGGACGGCCCCGGGTACTAGTCTCATGGGGATGATCGACGCACAGGGCTCGACAACGGACCGTCGGCCGACGGCAAACCTGGACGCATTGGACACCGATGCCCAACTCGCACTGACCGGCGAGCGGACGGTTCCCGGCATCCCGGCAGAGAACTACTGGTTCCGGCGCCACGAGATCGCCTACCGGTTCATCGCGGAGTCGTGCAGAGGGAAACAGGTTCTCGAGGCAGGCTCCGGTGAGGGCTACGGCGGCGCAATGCTCGCCGCCGCGGGCGCGACGGTCACCTGCGTCGACTACGACGCGTCGGCCGTCGAACACACCCGCAGGCGCTACCCGGAACTGACGATGATCGCCGGCAACCTGGTAGATCTCCCCCTGCCAGACGAGTCGGTCGACGTGGTCGTGAACTTCCAGGTCATCGAACACCTGTGGGACCAGGCCGCCTTCATCGCCGAGTGCCGTCGAGTGCTGCGTCCCGGCGGGCGTCTCCTCGTCTCGACGCCCAATCGCATCACCTTCTCGCCGGGCCGCGACACCCCGCTGAACCCTTTCCATACGCGTGAACTCGACGCCGCCGAGCTCACCGATCTGCTGACCGATGGCGGGCTGGAATCCGTTGTGATGCACGGCGTTTACCACGGCGCGGGCTTGGCGGAGTTGGACGCGAAGTGGGGCGGATCGCTGATCGACGCACAGATCGAGCGAGCCTTGGCGGGAGAGGACTGGCCCGCCGACCTCGTCGCCGACGTCGCCGCGATCTCCGCCGACGACTTCGTCATCCTCGAAACCTCCCCCGACAGTGCAACCGCAGACAAGGCCACCACAGACAAGGCCACCGCCGACATCGACGCGTCGCTCGACCTCTTCGCCATCGCGGTCCGACCCTGACGACCCCGGCACACCCGATGACCATTTCCTCACCCCGCACTGCGAGGCACCCACAGAGCAGCGGTAGCGCCGTGCCCGGCCAGTTCACCCTGGTGCTGCACTCTCACCTGCCGTGGCTGGCCAACCACGGTCGCTGGCCGGTCGGTGAGGAGTGGCTCTACCAGTCGTGGGCGGCGTCGTATCTTCCGGTCTTCGCCATGCTCCGACGTCTGGCCGCCGACGGATTCACCGATCAGCTCTCGCTGGGCATCACACCCGTGTTGGCCGCCCAACTCGACGACCCGCACTGCCTTCGCTCGATGCACGAGTGGCTCGCCGACTGGCAACTGCGGGCGGTGGCGGCCGCAGACAATCCGGACCCGATCCGACGCGAGCTCGCCGGGCACGAATTCCGATGTGCGGCAAGGGCGGTGGGCGACTTTGAACGCCACTGGCAACACGGTGCTAGTCCACTGATCCGAACACTGGCCGACAGCAACGTCGTCGAAATCCTCGGCGGCCCGCTCGCCCATCCGTTCGCTCCCCTGCTCGATCCGAGGTTGCGTCGATTCTCGCTCGCCGAGGGGCTTGCCGACGCTCGATCACGATGGGGTACTGCGCCGCAAGGGATCTGGGCGCCCGAGTGCGCGTTCACGCCGGGAATGGAGTCCGAGTATTCCGCTGCGGGCGTACGACATTTCATGGTCGACGGCCCCGCGCTGCACGGCGACACCTCGCTCGCGCGACCCGTCGGGGACTCCGACGTCCTCGCCTTCGGCCGCGACCTGACCGTGAGTTATCAAGTGTGGTCGCCCAAATCGGGATATCCGGGCCACTCCGCCTACCGCGACTTCCACACCTACGACCACACGACCGGCTTCAAGATGTCGCGCGTGACCGGCAAAACCGTTGCGGCGCACAATAAGAAGCCCTACGACCCCGACCGCGTCGCGCCGGTGATCGATCGCCAGGTCGACGACTTCGTCGAACACGTTCGCGCACGCCTGATCTCGGAATCGGAGCGGATCGGCCGACCCGCGCTGGTCGTCGCAGCGTTCGACACCGAGTTGTTCGGGCACTGGTGGCATGAGGGACCCGCGTGGCTCGAACAGGTGCTTCGACGCCTCCCCGAAGCCGGGGTGCGCGTCGGGACGATGGCATCCGCAGCGGCCGATGGCCTTGTCGGAGAAACGGTTTCCCTCACCGACAGCTCGTGGGGTTCCGGCAAGGATTGGCGTGTATGGAACGGGCCGCAGGTCGAGCACCTCGTCGAACTCAACGCAGAGGTCGTCGAGACAGCACTCGACACCGTCGACAAACTTCTCGACGCGGGGACGGGTCGTGATCGCGTTGCCGATCAGATCATCCGGGAGACACTGCTGACCGTCTCGTCGGACTGGCCCTTCATGGTGTCGAAAGACACCGCGGCCGAGTACGCGGTGCGTCGAGCCCACACCCATGCGCACGCCACGCGTGAGATCGCCGACGCCGCGCTACGCGGACGCACCGAGCAGGCAACGCGTCTCGCCGCCAATTGGAATCTCGCCGACGGCCTGTTCGCCGACCTCGACGCCCGTCGGCTCCGCGGAGACGAGCGCGCATGAGAGTGCTACTCGTTTCCTGGGAGTACCCACCGGTCGTGGTGGGTGGGCTCGGCAGGCACGTGCATCACCTCGCCACCGAGCTCGCCGCCATCGGGCACGACGTCGCGGTTCTGACGCGCAAGCCGTCGGGTACCGACGCACTCACTCACCCGACCACCGACACCGTCGTCGAGGGCGTGCGGGTAATCGCCGTTGCAGAGGACCCGCCAGAGTTCGAATTCGGGCAAGACATGATGGCGTGGACACTCGCCATGGGTCACGCCTTCGTCCGCGCCGGACTCGGCATCCTCACTGCAGGCATCCTCACTGCAGACTCGGACTCGCGCTGGACGCCCGAGGTGGTGCACGCCCACGACTGGCTCGTAGCGCACCCGGCGATCACGCTCGCCGAACTGTTCGACGTCCCCCTCGTCTCGACGATCCACGCCACCGAGGCGGGCAGACACAGCGGCTGGGTCAGCGGACGAACCAACCGTCAGGTGCACTCGGTCGAGTGGTGGCTCGCCAACGAGTCCGACGCTCTCATCGCCTGCTCGGCGTCGATGCGTGACGAGGTCACCAGACTCTTCGGGCCTGGGCTGCCCGACGTCCAGGTCATCCACAACGGTATCGACGTCGACACCTGGCCATACGCCGAACGGGCACGCACGCAGGGACCCGCGGAGTTGCTGTTCGCCGGGCGCCTCGAATACGAGAAGGGCGTGCAGGATCTTCTCGCCGCGCTCCCCCGGATCCGACGCACTCATCCCGGCACCACGCTGACCATTGCGGGCGACGGCACTCAGTACGACTGGCTCGTCGATACCGCTCGCCGCCACCGGGTGTCGCGCGCGGTGCGGTTCCTCGGCGGCGTCGGCCACGACGAACTCGTCGACCTGATGCACCGGTGCGACGCGATCGTGTTGCCCTCTCGGTACGAGCCCTTCGGCATCGTCGCGCTTGAAGCCGCCGCCACCGGTGCGCCTCTCGTGGTCTCCACTGCGGGCGGACTCGGCGAGGCCGTCGTGGCGCCGGTGACAGGCCTGACGTTCACTCCGGGCGACGTCGCGGGTCTGACCGCTGCCGTTCGGTCATCCCTGTCCGATCCGGTGCAGGCTGCTGCACGCGCACGACGCGCCCGGGCGCGCTTGACCGCCGAGTTCTCCTGGCGGGAGGTGGCCGAACGCACCAGCGGCGTCTACCTCTCCGCAAAGCGTCGAGTCCGCCATCCCGTCGGACGCCCATTCATCGCCGAAAGGCCGCTCCCGGAACGCGATCCAGGGCAGGCCTGAGCAGACGTGTCAGGCGCCGGGCCCCTGGCGGGCTTGCGCCTTCTTGCGTTCGATGTCGGCAAGTGCGCGTTCGAGTTCGGCGCGCTCCTCGGCATTCGTGGCCCAGTCGTCCTTGCGGTTCTTCACGACGCGCGCGGGCGCGCCCACGGCGATCGAGTAGGCGGGGATCACGCCCTTGACCACGGCGTGCGACCCGAGCACGCACCCTCGCCCGACGATCGTGTTGCGCAGGACCGAAACCTTCGCGGCCACCCAGGTGTCGGCGCCGATGCGGACCGGACCCTTCACGATCCCCTGGTCTTTGATGGGCAGCGTGATGTCGTCGGTCTTGTGGTCGAAGTCGCAGATGTAGCACCAGTCGGCGACGAGCACCGACCCGCCGATCTCGAGGTCGAGGTAGGAGTTCACCACGTTGTTGCAGCCGAAGACCGTCTTGTCGCCGATGCGCATCGTGCCCTCGTGACAGCGGATCGAGTTGCCGTCACCGATGTGAACCCAGCGTCCGATCTCCATCCTGCTCAGTTCCGGCGTCGCATGGATCTCGACGTTGCGTCCGAGGAAGAGCATTCCCCTGAGCACGATGTGCGGGTTGGCCATCCGGAACCGCGCGAGCCGGTAGTACCGAACCAGATACCAGGGGGTGTACGCCTTGTTGCGCAACACCCAGCGGAGCGAATCGAGGGTGAGGAATCGTGCCTGGCGCGGGTCGCGGCGTCGACCTGCTCGCCACCGCGACCGATACGAGGCGTTCCACATCGTCGTCATGACGACTCACCATAATCGACGCCGCTGCCGGCTTCGGCGGCGGAGCCGCGGCTTCAGTGGGCAGCGGAGCCGCCGTGCGAACCAGCGGCGAAGCGTCGCACGATAGGCTCAACTGCTGGCGTCCCGGTGCAGTGCCGGAGACCGAACATGACGGGAGCAGGATGGCTGTGGTTGGCCCCCGGATTCGGGTACCGCGACGGGTTCTGGCGCCGCTGGCGCTCCTGCTCGGTGCCGTGGTGGCACTCAGCGCCTGCTCGGACGGGCACATCGACGTCCGTTCGGTGGCGAGCCCCGGCTGGGCCAGCTACGGCGGCAACGGCGCGAACTCGAACTACACCTATCCGTCGATCCCCGACGACCTCACCCTGAGCTGGACCCGCCCGACAGGCGGCCCGGTGACCGCACCTCTCACGCTGTCCAACCAATCGAACGTCAACGTCACCGCGAATACCGCCAACGGTTGCAACCTGCTCGCCCTCGATCCCAACTCGGGGCGTATGAACTTCTGCAAACGGATGCGTGCGGGCATCGAGGGAAATTCGACGCTGCTCGACCAGTTCGACCAGCCGTACGTCGGTGAGGAGACCACCTTCGTGGCGTTCAACGCCGGCGGCGCGATCCGCTGGCGGATGCCGGTGATCGGCGTACCGCTGTCGGCCAAGTTCGCGGCGCCCGGCGAGGTACTCGTGGTGACCACCCAGGGTCAGATCCTGATGCTCAACACCCAGAACAGCGACTTCACCGCACCCGAGGTGCGCCTGCGCCCCGAGGCCGACCCCGGCGACCCGCTCTGGGGCTACGGCGACTGCGTCAGCAACGGCCCACGCTGCGCCGTGCCCGCACCGCCCGCCGTCGACGAACAGCACAGCCGGTTCTTCCTGAACTTCTGGCCGACGGGTGCGATCGCGTCGCAGATCCGCGGCTTCTCCTACGCGAAGCAGAACGACGGTCGTGTTGTCCGGGAGATCTGGCATGCCGACGTTCCCGGCGGTGTGATCGGCGCACCGACACTGTCAGCCGACGGCAACACCCTCTACACGTTCAGCCGACTCGGCCAGGTCGTCGCGCTCGACGCCGCCACCGGTAAGACCAAGTGGACCTACGACAACGGCGGCTACGGATTCGCATCCATGACCGTCTCCCCCGACGGCCTGATCATCCCGACCGGTGTCATCGGCGCCCCGCTGACCCTGCTCCGCGACCGCGGCGACAAAGCCGAGCAGGTGTGGCAGCGCAAGGATCTCGCCGTGGTGAGCCTGTCGACCCTCACGTCATCGAAGACCGCGTGGACCGTCGTACGCGATCAGGGCAAGAACTCGCTGTCGCTGGTCGAGGTCGACACGTCGAACGGTGCCACGAAGCGCACCGTGGCGATGCCCGGCGCAGAGGGATTCACGACGGGGGTCGCGGTGTCGCCGTCGGGACAGATCGCCACGGCCACGAACATCGGCGAGGTGTTCTTCTTCGACTCGAAGAAGAACATCGACTGATGACAGCCACCACGCCGGACTGGGTCGCGACGTCGATCTGGTGGCACGTGTACCCACTCGGTGCACTGGGCGCCGACACGACCGGCGTCGACCGGACCTGCCGACGCCCGCTGTCGGCACTCATCGACTGGCTCGACTACGCAGTCGCGTTGGGAGTCAACGGGATCGCGCTCGGTCCGATCTTCCAGTCCGCGACCCACGGCTACGACACCCTGGACTACTTCACCATCGACGAACGACTCGGCGACCGAGCCGATTTCGACGCCCTCGTCTCCGCATGCCGGTCGCGCGGCATCAGGATCATGCTCGACGGTGTGTTCAATCACGTGTCACGCCAGCATGATCGAGTTGCCGACGGTTCGAGCTGGGCGCGTCGCCAACGTGACGGCACCGTGCGCACCTTCGAAGGTCACGACGATCTGGTCGCGCTCGATCATCGCAATCCCGAGGTCGCCGACCTGGTCGTCGACGTCATGTGCCATTGGCTCGACGCCGGCGCCGACGCATGGCGTCTCGACGCTGCCTATGCGGTCCCATCTGCCTTCTGGCGCACCGTTTTACCCCGTGTGCGTGGGCGATTCGCCGACACCTACGTGCTCGCGGAGGTCATTCACGGCGACTATCCCGGATTCGTCTCCGACAGTGGTGTCGACTCGGTAACCCAGTACGAGCTGTGGAAAGCCGTGTGGAGCAGCATCATCGATGCCAACATGCACGAACTGCAGTGGGCGCTGACACGCCACGACGAGATGCTGACCACGTTTGTACCGTGGACGTTCGTCGGCAATCACGACGTGACCCGCATTGCGACCCGACTCGCCCAGCGTTCCGCTGATCTCGCCGTCGTGCTCCTGGCCACCCTGCCCGGCACCCCTGCGATCTACTACGGCGACGAATTGGATTGGACCGGAACGAAAGAAGAACGCGTCGGCGGCGACGACGCGATCCGGCCGCCGCTGCCGCAGACACCTCCCGACGACGCGGCGCTGCCCGCAATCTACCGACTCCACCAGCGGCTGCTGGGACTTCGACGCCGCTTCTCCGACATCGAGCACGCGCGCGTGCAAACACTCGACGTGAACCAGGGCCTACTGGTCTACCGCGTGCACACCGAACAGCCGATCACTGTGGCACTCAACGCCGCTCAAGCACCCGGTGACGTGACTGTCGAGCTGGGTACCACCGGCCACCTCGAGTCTGAAGCGTCTCATCGCGAGGGCGACTCGATCCACCTCGAGCCGGGCGGCTGGTACATCGCCGGTACCGAGCTCTCGCAGGACAAGTCGTAATCACATCGCGGCCGCGCAGAAAGTTACGCCTTGTGGGTCGCTCGCATGTACCGGTACGCGCGGAGGACCCGAGGGGTGTGGTTTTCTGCGCGCGACTAGCGCGCCCTGGCGCCGGCCTCGCACAGGAACCCGACGCCCTTGCGGCCAATGCGGGTGAGCACGAGCGCCAGTGATCGCGACCCCTTGAGGCGCAACCGCTTCCGCAACGCGTCGGGGTCGACGTCGAGTCCGCGGACGAGGATCTCCAACGTTCCGCAGTCGTGCGCGGCGAGGGTCTTGCGCAACACCTTCTCCGACGTCGAAACCTCCTCGATGACCTCGAATCCCCTCTCCCCCAGCGGCACCTGCTCGCCGGTGAGGTATGCGATCTGCGGGTCGAGTTGCCGCAACCCGTGCCGCGCGGCGTACTGACGCACCAGTCCCGCGCGGACAACAGCGCCGTCTGGGTCGACAATCCACCGACCGACAGGACCGTGTTGGTCGACGTCGTCGGGCTCGTCGTCGGTGACCTCGAAACCGCCCACAACGCCGTCGCTACCGGTACGCAGCACCGTTGCCCGTGTTCGGTCGACGATCCCCGGTCCGCTCCAGAGGCAGGCTTCACGGACACCACCGTCGAGCGAGGTGATCTGCACTTCCCCGGTGAAACCGAAGCGGTTGCGCAGCGCCCGATAGTCAAGCCCCGGAGCACATTTGACGATCACGACGCGACCCGAGTAGGTCATCAAGACGTCGGGAAGCGGCGGCGTGAGTTGATCGAGCCGGAAGATCCGTCCCGCACCGGACCGTCGGGCAGGGTCGGCGATCACCACGTCGGCCGTCGACGTGGGGGTCAGTGCATCGGCGACGAGAAGCGCAGTCGGAGTGGGCAACTGACCGAGGACGCGCCGATTGTGTTGCGCCATGGACAGTCTCACGTGATCGAGGTCGCTCCCGATCACGCCGGCGATCCCATCCTGTGATGCGAGTTCGACGACCTCACCGCCGATCGAACACGTGATGTCGTGGATCACCGCTCCGGGGAAACGCTGCGCGATCTCGGCGGCGCGATGTGCCGCAACCACACTCGGCGTCGCCTGCTGAAGAGCATCGTCGGTGAGCAGCCACTGATCGGCGTCGCGCAGTTTGCGCGCAGCTCTGCGGCGATCACGCACCGTCTCGATGAGCGCGGCGTCGTGAGGCGCGTAGCGTCGTCGCGCCGCTTCGACGTCGGCGATCATCGACGACGGCGTCAACGCCATACCCGAGACGACGTCGAGCGCCTTCTCGCCGTAACGACCACGAAGGAAGGCGACATCGTCGAGCGTGAATTCGTATCCCACAGTCGCAACTCCCCTGGCGCGTGCCGGTTCCACAGACACCTTGGCACATGAGCGGTGAGCACAGGCGCTCGGGCATGCCCGATATTGACTATTAGGTAAGGCTAAGCAACTATGAGGCCGTGAACAGGAAGAGAATCGTCATGGTCGGCACACTCGTCGGGGCGGCGGCCGTCATCGGAACCGCAGTCGGTGCAGCGAATGCGGAGGCCAAGGTCGCAGAAGGGCGCTACAACTTCTGCGTGAAGACCCAGTACGGAAGCTCCGTCGACGAGCGATGCAACGAATACAGAGTGGTGGGCAACCAACTGATCGGCCCGGCCAATCAGCCGCTGCAACTCATCGACACCCCCAACGGTGCCGTCGCCGTGATCCCACCCGCCAGCGGGCTGGTCATCACGAAGAACGCCAACGGATACAAGATCGTCAACACGATCCTCGGCATCCCCGTCGCGACGTCGCAGTTGACGCCCCTGGGCTGATCCGCCACGCCGCGCCGGGAGCCCGAGCCGCAGTCCGCAGATCACCCGCCGATCACTTCGGCTTGTACCCGCTCACTACCACGTTGTAGAAGAACTTCGGCGGCACAACCTTGCGCAGGACGTTCTCGTCGAGCCAGGTCATCCGCTTCCACCCGCCGAAGGCGAATCCGGCCCAACCCCAACCGAGCTTCTCCGACGGCACGGCGGCCTCGAAGGTGCGGACGGGCCAGCCGAGCATCGCGGCGGCCAACTCTTCGGTCGCGGTCTCGACCCGGGCTGCCCCGGCCGAACGCGCGATGTCTGCCAACTCGTCGGGATCGAAGGTGTGGATGTCGACAACGGCCTCGAGCGCCGCCGCGCGCGACGACTCGTCGAGCTCCTCCTGCGGTCGACGCCACGCCTTGAGCGGGCCGAACTTGGTGACGTGGGTGGTGGCCCACCAGGTGGCCCGGCTCATCCACCGGGCGTAGAAGTCGCCGATCGTCGACGGCTCGCCCGCGAACACGAAGCGTCCGCCCGGCTTGAGCACACGAAGCACTTCGCTCAACGCCTGCTCGACGTCGGGGATGTGGTGCAGCACCGCGTGACCGACGACGAGGTCGAAGGTGTTGTCGTCGTAGGGAATACGCTCGGCGTCGGCGACCCGGCCGTCGACGTCGAGGCCGAGGTTCTCCGCGTTGCGCAGCGCGACTTTGACCATTCCCGGCGAGAGATCGGTGACCGAGCCCTTCTTCGCGACACCGGACTGCAACAGGTTGAGCAGGAAAAATCCTGTGCCACAACCGAGTTCCATTGCCCGCTCGTAGGGCAGCGACTCGTCGGCGGCAACGGCGTCGAACCTGCCACGCGCATAGTCGATGCACCGTTCGTCGAAGCTGATCGACCACTTCTCGTCGTAGGTCTCGGCCTCCCAGTCGTGGTAGAGCACCTGCGCGAGCTTGGTGTCTTCCAGCGCGGCCTTGACCTGCTCCTCGGTGGCATGCGGATTAGGCGCCGGATCGACGTGATCTGCTGCCGACTCGTTCTCCGTGGTCGTCATGTCTCCTACTTTCGCCCTATCCTGTGTCGTCGCGACGGCTCTGGCTGTCGCGACAGCGATTCCTACTCGCCGGTAATGACACGTTGCCGTTGAACCCTACCCGCCGTCGAATGCAGGACCAGCGGTCACTTCCCGGTGAACTGCGCCTTGCCCGGCCCGTTGGCGATGAACGAATCCATGCCGATCTTGCGATCGTCGGTGGCAAAGAGCGCCGCGAACTGCTGTTCCTCGATCTTCAGTCCGGTCTCCAGGTCGACGCCGAGCCCCTGGTCGACCGACCTCTTCGCCGCTGCCAGCGCCAGGCTCGCGGCATTACGGAACTGCCCGGCCCACGCCAGTGCTGCGTTGTAGACCTCGTCGGGCGCGACGACCTCGTCGACCAGGCCGATCCTCAGCGCCTCTTCTGCCCCGACGAAGCGGCCCGTGAAAATCATGTCCTTCGCCTTAGCGGGGCCGACGAGACGCGCCAGTCGCTGCGTGCCGCCGCCGCCGGGAATCACGCCGAGGAGCGCCTCGGGGACGCCCAGCTTCGCGTTGTCGCCCGCGATACGACGGTCGGCGCCGAGCGCCACCTCGAGCCCGCCACCGAGTGCGTATCCGGTGATCGCGGCGACGGTCGGCTTGGGGATCTCGGAGATCGAACCCAGCGCACGCTGCAGGCGACCGGCCACCTTCGACATCTCGGCGAACGTCATGTCGGTCATCTCTTTGATGTCGGCGCCTGCCGCCAACACCTTGGGTCCGCCGTAGACGACGACGGCCTTGATGTCGGAACGGTCGGTCGCCTCGTGTGCCGCCGCCTCCAACTCGGTCTGGACCTGCCGGTTCAGCGCGTTCATCGGCGGACGGTTGAGCAGGATCGTTCCCACTCCCGGATGGTCGTCAGAGGTCTCTAGGGTCACGAACTCAGGCATGTGTCGAAGGCTACCGTCCAGCGACGCCCAGCCGTGATGTGGGCCACCGCCGAGACCCGACGACCTACAGTTGGTGCATGGCACCTTCGCCGTCCTCGAAGTCGTCGGCCGGCGAACCCGTCGAACTGTCCGTTGGTGAGCGCACGATCCGACTCTCTAGTCCAGACCGCATCTACTTCTCCGAACGCGGCGAGACCAAACGCGACCTCGCCGACTACTACACCGCGGTCGGCGACGGCATTGTGCGGGCGCTGCACAACCGGCCGTGCATGTTGCACAGATTTCCCAAGGGGGTCGACGGCAAGAAGGTCCACCAGAAGCGGGTACCCGCGGGCGCTCCCGACTGGCTGAAGACCACCGAGATCTACTTCCCGCGCTTCGGCCGCACCGCCGACGAACTCTGTGTGACCGAACTGGGCAGCGTGATCTGGGCGGTGCAGATGTCGACGGTCGAGTTCCATCCCTGGAACTCACGATGTTCGGATCCGGAGCTGCCCGACGAATGGCGCATCGACCTCGACCCGATGCCGGAGTGCACCTTTGATCGCGTGCAGCGGGTGGCGCACGTCGCGCACGAGGTGCTCGACGAACTGGGTGTGCGCGGTTTTCCCAAAACGTCCGGCGGACGTGGCATGCACATCTACGTGCGAATCGAACCGGAGTGGAGTTTCAACCAATTACGCCGCGCCGCATTGGCTTTCGCGCGCGAGGTCGAGCGTCGAGCACCCGACGAGGTCACCACGACGTGGTGGCGCAAGGACCGCGACCCCGCAGCGCTGTTCGTCGACTACAACCAGAACACGCGTGACCACACCATGGCTGCCGCCTACTCGGTACGCGGCAATCCGCGCGCGACGGTCTCGGCGCCGATCCTGTGGTCGGAGGTCGACGACGTCGCACCCGACGACTTCACCATCGCGACGATGCCTGCGCGCTTCGCCGAACTCGGCGACCTGCACGCGGAGATCGACGACGTCGCCTATCGCATCGATACCCTGCTGGAATGGGCCGACCGAGACGAGGTCGACCGGGGAGAGACCGATCAAGAAGAGACCGGCCCCACCGACGACCCGGACGTCGTCGACCTCGACCGCTGAGACCACGCACGCAGTGGGTTCAGGCGGTAGCTCTCAGAGCGTGATGTCGGGAATCGGTTGATCGGCGAGCGTCGCCATGTACGCGTCGGAACCGGAGAAACTCAAGCCGCTCAACCCATGCCCAGCGCTTACCTCGGGTTCGATCGTCTCGATCGTGCGCTCTGCGGCCAGCAGCTCGTCGACGGTGTCGAACCGCGCGACCTCGGTCAGCTGAGACCAGGTCGGCGGCAGCAGGAAGTGCTTGCCATCGGACCAGGCCACGAGAGCGTCGGCCGCGCCGGCCCACCGCGCGACGTCGGCCTCCGACGTCGCGTCGTCGGCGACCTGCCCCTCGGGCATGGCTGCCAGGAAGAAGCGGGTGTCGTAGCGTCGCTTCTCGTTCTTCGGTGTGATCCAGTGCGCGAGCGGACGCAACAGGTCGGCACGCAGCGTGAGGTCGTGGGCGCGGAGGAACTCGGCAAACGAGATCGTCTTGTCGACCAGCTTGTGGCGTTCGTCGCGCAGCGTCGCCGGGTCGGCGAACGAGCCGTCGGGCCGCGACGCGAGCAGCACACCGCACTCCTCGAAGGTCTCGCGAACCGCCGCGCAGACGAGGGCCTGGGCGAGCTCTTCCGTGGTGCCCAGCTGCTGCGCCCACCAGTCCGCGCCGGGGCCGGTCCACGCGAGATCGGCGTCGGCATCACGGGGGTCGACGCCGCCGCCGGGAAAGACCGTCATCCCACCGGCGAACGCCATCTGCTTGACCCGACGCTGCAGAAAGACCTCGATACCGCCGTCGGCGTCGCGCGCCAGCACGACTGTCGCAGCGTCGCGCAATGGCGCGACGGTCCCCGCATGGTCTGTCGCGGCCTCTGTATCGGTCATGTCGATCTCCTGCTCTGTGCCAACTCCTACGTGGGCCAACTCCTACGTGGGCCACAACCTGTGGTCCGCGTCACCGAATCGACACTATCGCTGCTACCCGACGGCCCGACGGTGGGATCCGGCACGACGCGAACGACGCGCGAAGAAGCGGGAGCCGTCCTTGGTCAGCGTGATCTGCTGACGGAACGTGTCGGAGAGGTTCTTGCTCGTCAGCACATCCCCGAGCAGGCCCTGCGCGACGACGCCGCCTTCGGAGAGCAGCATCGCGTGGGTGAAGCCGGGCGGGATCTCCTCGACGTGGTGCGTGATGAGCACGGTGGCAGGGGCATCGGGGTCCTGCGCGAGGATCGACAGCCGGTCGACGAGCTCCTCCCGACCGCCGAGGTCGAGGCCCGCGGCGGGTTCGTCGAGGAGCAGCAGCTCGGGGTCGGTCATCAACGCGCGGGCGATCAGCACTCGCTTACGCTCGCCCTCCGACAGCGTGCCGAATCTCCGGTCGGCCAGATGCTCGGCGCCCATCGACTCGAGCGATTCGACGGCCTGCGCGCGATCGACGTCGTCATAATCTTCACGCCACCGACCGATCACCGAATAGCCCGCCGAGATCACGACATCACTGACGACCTCGTCGTCGGGAACCCGGTCGGCGAGGCCGGGGCTACTGACGCCGATTCGCGTCGACAACTCGCGAACCTCCACCCGGCCGAGTGGCTCGTTGAGCAGATACGCGGTGCCCGACGACGGGTGCAGTTCGGCGGCGGCCATACGCAGGAGCGACGTCTTGCCCGCACCGTTGGGGCCGATGATCACCCAGCGTTCGTCGAGCTCGACTTGCCAATCGATCGGCCCGACAAGCGTCTTGCCACCGCGCACGAGTGTGACGTCACGAAAATCGACGAGCAGGTCCGGGTCCGAGGATGCAGTGTCACTCACCCGTCCCATCGTGCCCTACCGGGCGGCCTCCCGGATGCTCGGACGCGAGAGAACATGTCGAGGTTTTCCTCGACGTGTTCGCCCACACCGAAACCGCCCACAAAAGGGAATACCTTCGACGCCGTACTCCTTGCCCTTGGTATGTCCGTTGATCTGTCCATCCTCGACCTCGCCCAGGTCGGTCGCAACGAAACCGTCGCCCAATCCCTGGCTGCCTCAACAGAAATGGCCACCAAAGCCGAGCTGTGGGGCTACCGGCGAATCTGGTATGCCGAGCATCACAACATGCGCTCGATCGCGTCGTCGGCACCCGCCGTTCTCATCGCGCACGTCGCCGCACACACCTCGACAATCCGCCTCGGCGCCGGCGGCGTGATGCTCCCCAACCACGCGCCGCTGACGATCGCCGAGCAGTACGGCACCCTTGCCGAACTGCACCCCGGCCGCATCGATCTGGGTCTCGGTCGAGCCCCCGGCAGCGACCAGCAGACCTTCACCGCGCTGCGTCGGGACATGGCATCGGCCGACCGCTTCCCGTCCGACGTCCTCGAACTGCAGGGGTATCTGCGTGGCGAATCGCGCATTCCCGGAGTCGGCGCGACGCCCGGCGCGGGCACCGACGTCCCGCTCTACATCCTCGGTTCGTCGTTATTCGGTGCACAACTCGCCGCCGCGCTCGGACTGCCGTATGCCTTCGCATCGCACTTCGCTCCGCAGGCCCTCACCGAGGCCGTCGCGCTCTACCGTGACCAGTTCCAGCCGTCCGAGGCACTCGCAGAGCCGTACGTGATCGCGGGTGTCTGCGTGATCGCCGACGACGATCCGGATGTCGCGGCAGCGCAGCTCCGCCAGGCCAAGCGCCAGCGAGTGACCGCGCTTCTCGGTCGAGGCGGTCGGCAGTTCACCGACGACGAGGCCGACGCGATCCTGGAGATGCCGCAGGGCAGGCAGATCGATTCGATGCTGACCTACGCGGGCGTCGGCACTCCCGCAGAGGTCCGCGACTACCTCGACTGGTTCGCCGGGCACGCCAACGCCGACGAACTCATCGTCGCGTCGATCGCTCCCGACCGCGACGTGTGGCTGAGCACGCTCGGTCACCTCGCGCCGGCGGTACAGCCCTCCACGCAGCCGGTCTGATCGATCGCGCGTTTCAGGTCATACACATCTTCGCTCTATGTATGATCAACCTCATCACGCCGAGGCCGAGCCCGGCCCGGCGGGCGATGAGGAGTCAGGATGTCCGACCTCAAGGTCCGCAGAGTCAAGTTCGACCTCGCCGGAGACGACATCCCGTTCAACTGGCATCCACAGCGGCCCGCCTTCGCGATGCAGTGCAACGTCGTGTCGTTCTTCGCGCCCGGCTTCGAGAAGCTGATCGTGCGTCGACACGCGAGGCACTGCCGTTGATGCGCGATCCGGAGATGGTCGACGAAGCAACCGACTACGTCAAGCAGGAGGGGCAGCACACTGCTGCGCACCTGGCCCACCTGCGGGCGCTCATCCGACGGTGGCCGGGACTCCGGCACACGATGGACGAGGTCATCGCCTCCTACGACCGGTTACTCGAGACCAAACCACTCGCCTGGCGTCTGGCCTACGCCGCGGTGGTGGAGGCGACCTTCACGCCCTACTTCCGCGTGTTCCTCGATCACGACGACAAACTGTTCGAACCCGGGGATGAGCGCATTTCCTCACTCTTCATCTGGCATTTCGTCGAGGAGATGGAACACCGCAGCTCCGCGTTGCGGGTGTACGACGCCGTCCACGACAGCTATCCCTACCGGCTCAAGACCATCGCAGGTGTGGTCAAGCACTTGAACGAGATGTTGAAGATCGTCGGCGACGGCTTTCGTGAGCACGTGCCCGTCGGTGAAGGCGGCGAATTCGCCGACCTGGTCCCGGCCGGGGTGACCCTGCGGTCGATGGCCGCCGTGTGGCGATTCAACCGGACGCATACGGAATACGACACGACCTACGCCGACGTACCGATGCGCGAGATGATCGAGATGTTCGTCGGACTCGTGCGATCACAGGCGCCCGACCACGATCCGCTCTACGAGCGACTCCCCGACTTCGCGGCCCGCTGGTTCCGACGCTACGACGAGGACCCACGGGCAGCCGCCCGCTGGTATTCGGTCGGCGTCGGTGAGATCGCCAAACGTGTCCCCGACGGCCAGGGCGACGTCGTCGACGTAACGTCGACGGCCTGACCCCTGCTTACTGTCGCGGTTCGAGTAGTGCGAAATCCGCGAAGTCGAAACCCGGCGCGACGACGCAACTGACGAGCGACGCCTCATCTCCGACCGCACGCGCGCGTTGCCAATTCCCAGGCGGGACAAAGGCTTGCGGACGCTGCCCTAATTCGACGTCGGGTCCGACGACCACGGTCTCGACGTCGTTCGGCACGTTCCCGTCACCGCCGAGGTCGAGTTCCACCGGGGCGCCACGATGGAAGAGCCACATCTCCGCACCGCGCACCGTATGCCACGACGACTGCTCGCCCGGCAGCAACACGAAATAGATCGCTGTCGCAGCCACGCGCGTGCCCTCATATCCCAAAGGCAGTGCGCCACCGGGGATCTCGACGCCGCTACGCCAGGTCTCGCGATACCAGCCACCCTCGGGGTGGGGCTGCAGGTCGAGTGCTTGTGCCCACTCGGGTAGCCGCGACGCGTCGCTCATTCGCCGATCACCTCCGCGATCACGGTCACCGACCCGGGCGCGATCTCGGTGAAGCCGGCGTCACGCACCGCAACTGCTCGCTGCTGAGCGTCGGCGGCGAGCAGATCCTTCCACCGATCTCGATCGGCGAGGCACACCGACAGCGGACATCCCGCGTCGCGCCATTGACGCGCCGCCTGCTCGTCGAGGAGCTTCACGGCGAGCATCGACCCGTGGCCGACCTGCGCCGCCAGTTTGCCGACGGTCATCTCGAGATCGGGATTCACCCAGAGGCATACGCCTGCCCCACCGGGCGTCGATGGCAACGCCCCGTCGACGTCGGTGCCGCCGATCTGCAGGCGAGAGATGCGTCGGTCGACGTCGCCGACCCGTCCGGGAACGAACGCGCGCGCATGGGCATCACCCTCACTCGCCGTGACGCCCCACACCTCTTGTGCCGCAAGCCAATGCGCGCCTCGGGCACGGCGCGCGATCTTACGGATGCGCGCATCGCACCACGCCGTCATCGGCTCCGACCACGGACCGTCGGCGCCCGATCGGTCGTCAAGGCAGAGCAAGGCGACAGACCGCGCTGCCGCCGTGAGCAACTCGGTGCGGTCGGGCGGGTCGGACTTCTCGATCCGCAACACCATCTGCATCGCGAGCACGTCGGCGGGATTATCGGGATCGTCGGCGCCGCCCACATAGTCGACAAGACGTCGATAGGCGTCGTCGAAGGGATCGACGACGGACTCCGTAGACGTCATGGCAGCGGGACGCGCCGCAAGACTCCGTCCGCGGCGTCTGCGGCCTCGATTTCGTCGCGGGTCACGCCGAGGATGAACAGCACCGCGTCGAGGAACGGGTGGTTCAACGCGGCGTCGGCGACCTCGCGTAGCGCGGGCTTGGCATTGAAAGCGATTCCGAGGCCCGCGACCGAGAGCATGTCGATGTCGTTGGCTCCGTCGCCGACGGCGATCGTCTGTTCCATCGGCACGCCGACCTGGTCGGCGAATGCCCGCAACGCGCGTGCTTTGCCGGGGCGATCGATGATCTCGCCGATCACCCGACCTGTCAGCCGGCCATCGACGACTTCGAGGGTGTTGGCACGGACGAAGTCGAGTTCGAGGTCGTGCGCGAGGCCGTCGATCACCTGACGGAACCCGCCGGACACCACACCGCAGCGATATCCGAGGCGGTGCAGCGTACGGATCGTGGTGCGCGCACCGGGTGTCAGTTGCAGCGAACCCGCCACCTCGTCGAGAACGCGCGCATCAAGGCCCTCGAGTGCCGCGACGCGTTCCCGTAGCGATTCCGCGAAGTCGAGTTCACCGCGCATCGCAGCCTCGGTCACCGCGGCGACCTCGGCCTCGCGACCCGCATGTGCGGCGAGCATCTCGATGACCTCGCCCTGGATGAGCGTCGAGTCGACATCGAAGACGACAAGCCGCTTGGCGCGTCGTGCGAGTCCGCCTCGCTCGATCGCGATGTCGACACCGTGCTTGGCCGCAACGCCCGCCAAACCCTTGCGAAGGTCGGCGTCGGCAGCGACGCTGTTGCGCCCGCCGACGCTGACCATCAATTCGAGGCCGGTCACCGGATAGTCGGCAACACCCCGGATCGAATCGATGTTGCCGCCCTGGCCTGCGAGTTCGGCCGCGACCGCTCGGAAGGCTCTGGCGGTCACCGGACTTCCGAGCAAGACCACCGCGTGAGTCGACGGACGGTGCCCGGCCGGCGTGCCGCCGACCTCGACGATCACATCCATGCCGATCGAGCCCATCGCCTGCTCGACGACGTCCTGAACCTCTTCGGGGTCGGTGTCGACCGAGACCATGACCCCGAGCGTCAGGCGGTCGTTGATGACCACCTGCTCGACATCGAGCAGACTCACCTGCTGCGCCGCGAGCGCTCCCATGAGGACCGAGGTGACGCCCGGCTTGTCCGGGCCGGTGACCGTGATCAGGATCGGTGTGGATTGCTCCATCGAGGCGTTGTGAGGAACGTGATCAGCGATCGCGGTCGCCGGATGCCTCGTGGCTGCCGGTGGTCAGCGGATCGCGACGAACGTCCTCGGCCACCCTGCTCTCATGCCCGTGGCCACCACCGACGTGCGCTTCTTCACGCATTCGGTCGACCATGTGCGGGTAGTGCAGTTCGAACGCGGGACGCTCCGAACGGATGCGGGGAAGCTCGGTGAAGTTGTGGCGCGGCGGCGGGCAGCTGGTCGCCCACTCGAGCGAGTTGCCGAAGCCCCACGGATCGTCGACGGTCACGACCTCGCCGTAGCGGTAGCTCTTGAAGACGTTCCACAGGAACGGCAGCGTCGACAGGCCGAGGATGAACGCACCGATGGTCGAGATCTCGTTCAGGCGGGTGAATCCGTCGGACGGGAGGTAGTCGGCGTAACGGCGCGGCATGCCCTCGTTACCCAGCCAGTGCTGGACCAGGAAGGTGGTGTGGAAACCGATGAAGGTCAGCCAGAAGTGCCACTTGCCCAGTCGCTCGTCGAGCATGCGTCCGGTCATCTTGGGGAACCAGAAGTAGATACCCGCGTAGGTGGCGAACACGATCGTGCCGAACAACACGTAGTGGAAGTGCGCGACGACGAAGTAGCTGTCGGAGAGGTGGAAGTCCAGCGGCGGGCTGGCCAGCAGAACGCCGGTGAGGCCACCGAAGAGGAACGTCACGATGAAGCCGACGGAGAAGAGCATCGGCGTCTCGAACGTGATGTTTCCCTTCCACATCGTGCCTATCCAGTTGAAGAACTTCACACCGGTCGGCACTGCGATCAGGAACGTCATGAAGGAGAAGAACGGCAGGAGAACCGCGCCCGTGACGTACATGTGGTGCGCCCACACGGCCACCGACAGTGCAGCGATCGCGAGCGTTGCGTACACCAGACCGGAGTAACCGAAGATCGGCTTCCGGCTGAAGACAGGGAACACCTCCGACACGATGCCGAAGAACGGCAGCGCGATGACGTACACCTCGGGGTGTCCGAAGAACCAGAAGAGGTGCTGCCAGAGGATCACACCACCGTTGGCCGGGTCGTAGAGGTGCGCGCCGAACTGTCGATCGACCTCGAGGCCGAGCAGCGCGGCGGTCAGCAGCGGGAAGATCAGCAGGATCAGGACGCTGGTCACCAGGATGTTCCAGGTGAAGATCGGCATGCGGAACATCGTCATGCCGGGTGCGCGGAGACAGACGACGGTCGTGACCATGTTGACCGCGCCGAGGATGGTGCCCAGACCCGACACACCGAGACCCATGATCCACAGGTCGGCGCCGACGCCGGGCGAGTGCACCGCGTCGGTCAGCGGCGTGTAGGCGGTCCAGCCGAAGTCGGCAGCGCCGCCCGGGGTCAGGAAGCCGCCGATGGCGATCGTCGAACCGAACACGAACAGCCAGAAGCCGAAGGCGTTCAGACGCGGGAACGCCACGTCGGGCGATCCGATCTGCAGCGGGAGAACGAAGTTGGCGAAGCCGATCACGATGGGCGTCGCGTACATCAGAAGCATCACGGTGCCGTGCATCGTGAAGAGCTGGTTGAACTGCTCCGTCGACAGGAACTGCATGCCCGGACGGGCGAGCTCGGCGCGCATGAGCAGCGCCATCAAGCCGCCGATCAGGAAGAACGCGAAGCAGGCGGTGATGTACATCATGCCGATCAACTTGTGATCGGTCGTGGTGATCAGCTTGTAGATGAAAGAACCCTTGGGCTGATAGCGCGCAGGGTACGGGCGCGCTGGCACAACCTGGGTTGTGGGCTGGTCTACCGCGGTCACAGATCCTCCTCTAACCGACCGTGAGCTCGGGACGGCAACGAACGAAAAACTACCGCTGGCAATCACACACCGAGCGCTGGTTACCGATCGTAGCCCCTTCACCCCGGCTGGGCCGAGTGGGTCCTACGATCTGTCGTACAAATTCTCCAGAGCACCCCAAAAGAGCATGTCAGTGACCATATTCGGGCGCCGACACGACGTGTCGCACGGCTGATTCCACACCCTGCACCGACGTCGCGCGAACCCGCACGGTCTGCCACGAAAGACGGCTGCGCGGCGGTGCTAGGTTGATCTGCGTGTCAGGCGGTAAGCAGAGTGCGGTCGGTCGAGGTCGTACGCGCAAGGTCAGCGTCACTCTCGGCGCCTTCGTCGTGGCGGGTGCGCTCGCGGTGGGGTTGTCGGGTTGCTCCGACGACAACACGGCCTTGACCACGCCCGACGGCAAGACCATCAGCACCTCGACGACGCGCATCGCCGACGTCAACGTGGTCTCACCCGACCGCGATTACAGCAAGACGTGCCTTGCTCCGACGGCGTCGGACGACCCGCAGGCCGACGTCAACCGGATCGTCGTCACCGATCCCTCGCTCCTCGACGCGATCTGCGCACTGGGCATCGGCTCCAAGGTCGTCGCGGTGACCTCCGCACCCAACAGCGTTCCCGCCTACCTCGGCCCACAGCTGACATCGGTACCCACGATCGGCACCTCGCCCGACGCCGCGACCGTCGGCACAGCCGCACCCGACGTCGTACTGACGACACCAGACACGGCTGCGTCCGCCAAGGCATTCGGGTCCACCAGGGTGGCCACCATCGAGCCCGGCGACTGGCGCGCACAGTTCACCGAGGTCGCAGACGCACTCGGCAGGGCGTCGCAGGGACCGCGGCTGCTCGACGAATTCGACACGGAAGCCCGCAAGACCGGCAAGCGTATGGATGCCGCCCACTCCCGGGTGTCTCTGGTCCGGTTCGGCAACAACTCGGAAGTGATCGCGGGAACCGACAGCTTCGCAGGCCAGATCCTCTCTACCGTGGGGGTGCAGCGGCCGGCGTCGCAACGCACTGCAGGCACCACCGTCCTCACCGACAAGAACTTCAAGGACGCCGACGCCGATCTCATCTACGTTTCCTTCGAGGGTTCGGCGGGTCTCGCACACGGCAAAGAGGTCTTGCTCAGCGACCGCTGGCTGGACATGGGTGCGCCGACCTGGAAGCGGGTCCTCATCGTCGACGACGACGTGTGGTACCGCAGTTCAGGCCTTGCCGCCGCGTGGCTCGTGCTGAACGACGTGAAAGGTTCACTCAATGGCAACTCCGGAAGCTACTGACTCCTCACCCGACGCTCTGACCGCCAAGGCACAGGCGCTGCTCGCACTGCACCAGCCCGGTAACCCCGTCGTGCTGCCGACGGTCTGGGATGCATGGTCGGCACAGATCGCCACCAACGCCGAGTTCTCCGGCCTGACCGTCGGCAGTCATCCCGTCGCCGACTCGATCGGCAAGTCCGACAACGAGGGAATGACGTTCGACGACCTCCTCACCCGTGTCCGGCAGATCACCGCCTCCACTGATCTTCCGGTGTCGGTCGACGTCGAATCGGGGTACGGCGAAAGCGCGTCCCGGCTCATCGACGGATTGCTCTCGGTGGGCGCCGTCGGGCTCAACATCGAGGACACCGTGCATTCCGAGGGCAGGCGTCTGCGCAGCGCCTCCGAGCATGCCGCGCTCATCGGCGAGTTGCGGGCCGCCTCCGACGCCGCGGGAGTTCCCGTCGTGATCAACGCCCGCACCGACCTGTTCATCCGCGCCGACGGCGACGAGTCCGACCGCGTCGAACGCGCGGTGGCACGCCTGCGGTTGTGCGCGGACGCGGGCGCGAGCTGCCTCTATCCCGTCGGCCGCCACACCGACGACGTCTACCGCACGCTCACCGCCGAACTGCCGCTTCCGGTCAACGCGATCGGTAACCCTGCGGCCGATTCCGGACGAGCGCACTACGCCGAGCTCGGCGTCGGCCGCATCAGTTTCGGACCGTTCTGGCAGGCCAACCTCGCCGAACGTGCCGCCGAGCTGTTGACCGCGTGGCACTGAGCGCGTCTCTCGCATTCGCGCCCGAGATCGACCCAGACTGATCGCAACTGTTCCCGCCGGTGCGTGGCGTCGGCAAGGCTCGTCGCATGACTGTCACCGACGAGTACCTGGCCAACAACGACGCCTACGCCGCCACGTTCACCGGCCCGTTGCCCCTGCCGCCGAGCAAGCACGTCGCCATCGTCGCGTGCATGGACGCACGCCTCGACGTCTACCGCGCGCTCGGCATCAACGAGGGTGAGGCACACGTCATCCGCAACGCCGGAGGCGTCGTCACCGACGACGAGATCCGTTCGCTCGCCATCAGCCAGCGGCTGCTCGGGACAACGGAGATCATCCTCATCCACCACACCGACTGCGGCATGCTGACGTTCACCGACGACGAGTTCAAACGCGAGATCCAGACCGAAATCGGTCAGAAGCCCGAGTGGGCGGCCGAGGCGTTTCCCGACGTCGAAGAGGACGTCCGACAGTCGCTCACACGCATCCGGAACAGCCCGTTCATCACCAAGACCAGTTCGCTGAGGGGATTCGTCTTCGACGTCGCGACCGGGCGGCTCGCAGAAGTGGACTGACGGCCACTCACGGCCAGCCGGGCGCCGACTCGACGGTCCCGTCGTCTATCGCGGCGACCAGTTGGGCGTGGTCTCTCTCGGTCTGGTCGGCGTATGCCTGTGCGAAAGCGACCACGGATTCCTGGGTCTTGTCCGACTTGCCGAAGTACTCGTTGATCGCCCTCGCGTCACCACTGCGCGCGTGGGCACGGGCGAGAACATGGCCGCACGCAGTGGCGAAGGTCGCGAGCCGTGGCGCAACCGATTTGCCGTCGGGAATGACCTTTCCGTCACGGAACTGCCTGATGTAGAAATCCCAGTCGCGGATCGTGGACCATCCGAGAAAACTGTCCGACGCACTCTGGATCAGTCGCTGCCCGTTGACCACTCGCTGTCCGTGATTCGGGTACACGCTGGGCCCGAGGAACTTCTCGTACACCGACGGCGCGGCCTGTTTGATCTGGAAGAACAGCGGGTCGCCGGTCTGGTGCTCCTCGTTGAGGGTGAGATAGACACGCATCCCGACGCTGCCGACGCCCACCACCTGCTGCACGACGTCGACGAGATCGAAGCGACGCAGCAACGCCGCGATGTTCTCCCGGATGGAGCCGTAGTAGCCCAGCAGGACGTCGTTGAGTACATCGTCGAACTGCTCCAGCTCGTGCGTACGGTACGGCGGGTCCTCGGTGATGGTCCGTCTGCCGTCGACGAGGTGGGTGAACTTCTTCGACGCTCCCCTGTTGCTCCGCTTCGCGGCGCGTTTGGTGAGGTACTTGTCCAACTGGGCGCCCTCATCCGGAGCCAGGTACCCCACCAGGTCGTCCGCGGAGACCTTTGCCGACCACACGTCGAGGATCGGCCAAGTCGCGTAGGTGGCGATCGAGTCGCGGTAGCCGGTGAATCCTGCGCGAACCGCCTTGACCGCCGTCTTCTCGTCGATGCCGTTGTCCCGGGCGAGGACGACGAGGCTCGCGACAAAGCGCAGCAGGTCCCATTCGAACGGCCCCGGCAGCGTCTCGTCGAAGTCACGGAGGTCAAAGGCGAGTGTCCGCTCGGGCGTGTTCCACATCCCGAAATTCAGCACATGAGCGTCGCCGCACATCTGCACGTGGATGCCGGTGTTCGGCCGCGATGCGAGGTCGGCCGCCATGACGGCCGCGGCTCCCCGGTAATAGGTCCACGGCGACGCCGCCATCCGGCCGTGCCGGATGGGGAGCAAGCGTTGATCGCGAATCTCGTTCTGCGACAGGATGGTGTGCAACGCGTCGTGGCCGCGTGTTGACGGGTCCCACTCTCCCAGCGACGTCCTCGGCACCTTCTTGCGTGCCGCCTTGCCCACCGAGCCTTCCGTAATGGCGTACTCGGTCGGTCCGGCCGCCAGCGCCGCGGACTGTGTTACCAGCTCGCCGTCATTGGTGGGTTGGGACGGGAAGTGTGGCGAGTCGGACCCGGGCGATCCGGACTCCTGGGTGGAAGCGTCGGCTGCGTCCGTCGGAGAGGTCATGCAACCAGTGTGGCGCGTGAGGCGGCACCGCGCGCAGCTTCCACCACTCTCGACCACGACGTGTCGTGGTCGGCCGCTAATCTCGAACCATGTCCGCCATTCCCGATGGGTACTCCGACCTGCCCGAAAACCCCCGCCGTCTCGTACACCCCGCCTTCTCGACCACCCTGGCGCGTCTCGACCACGCGTGCGCATCATGCTGAATTTGAATGTCCATCACGGCGACACGACGTAGCGCGCCACAGGCGCCCGGCTGGCACACACTCTGGCGGCCGGGTATCGGCATGGCCATCTGGCTCGATACCGACGCGGAGCTGCCAGAAGAGCTCGCACAACTGTTGGCGGGCAAGCGTTTTCGACGCGACATCGGGATGATCGCGGCGACCGGACGCCGTGAGTTCGTCGCCGCGATCACACTGGGAACGTCATCGGCGGTCGCTGCGCTCGACGCATCCCGCTCGACGCCCGTGGCGGGCGACGTCCGCTGGTACCGGATGATGCTCGACGGCGTGCGCCGGTTCGTCGCCGCAGGCTCGGTCGCCCCCGTCGTCACTGATCTGGGTGGCGAGACCGTCGTCCGCTGGACGCCCATTCCCACTGCGGCGTGGCGCAGTTGGATGACGGTGATCACCGCCGGCGCGCCGGATGCCCTCACCCACAACGGCGGGGCGGAGGCGCTCGCCGACTTCGCGAGCGAACTGGTCGACCACGCATGCCGCGCACGTCTCGCCGACTCGGCAGCACGGCTGGGCCCCGCGCGGCCGTCGACGCCGGTGCTCGCAGCGCTGGTCGACGACGCCGCGGCACCCGACGCCGCCCGCAGACCCGCCGCGCACACAGCGTGGAACCAGTGGGCGGGCAGCGCACCCCAGGACGAGTCGCTGCTGGTGTTCCGGCTGTTCGAACCCGCGGACCTGCCCGATCCAGACGACACCTTCGGCGCATGGGACGACGAACCCCCTCCCGATCCGCGCTGGCGACTCCAGGTGTGCCGCCGCGCACCCGACGGCCACACCGAACCCGTTGCGCCACACCGCCTCGACGCACACGAGCTCGACCAGGTGACCACCGAACTCGCGTCTGCTGTACGCGCGTTCGGCGAACTCGCGAAGGCCGATCCCGACCGCAACACCCTCGACTTCCTGCTGCCGACAGACAGCGTCGAACATCTGCTGGCGTCAGGCACCGCGCTGCTCGCCGATGCGGGTTTTCCCGTGCTCCTGCCCCGCACGATCGCCGACGTACGGCCCTCCCTCGGAGTACGCGCGGCACCGGTGTCAGGCGGCGGCGCACCCGCACGCATGGTGGGGCTACGCGAGATGCGCGAGTTCGAATGGCGCCTCGCTCTGGGCGACGGTCCGGACGCGATCACGCTCACCGATACCGATCTCGACGAATTGTCCAGGCAGAAGGGCGATCTCGTTCGAGTGCGCGGCGTATGGATGCGCGCGGAAGGTGCGGCGTTGACGCGTGCCGCCACCTTCATCCGTACCCAACGGGCGCTACGCGCGTCCGGCGAGCCCGCCGACATGGGAGAGCTGTTCGGACTCGTGACGGGCACCGCGGACACGCTCCCCGTCCCGGTCGGTTCCGTCCGCGGCCTCGGCTGGCTCGACGACGTCGCCGCCGGCTCGATGCTGCGAGCCCAACCGGTCCCCGCGCCACGGGAACTACGAGCTGTTCTCCGCCCCTATCAGCAGCGCGGACTCGAGTGGTTGGCCCACCTGAGCGACCTGGGCATCGGAGGCGTACTCGCCGACGACATGGGACTCGGCAAGACCGTCCAGGTCATCGCCCTGCTGTGTGCCGAACGCGACGGCGCGCCGACCGACCACACCCCGACGCTCGTCGTGTGCCCGATGTCGTTGGTGGGCAACTGGTCTCGCGAGTTGAACCACTTCGCACCGAGCCTGCGGGTCCACGTCCACCACGGCGCCGATCGTGCCCGCAGCGCCACCTTCGCGTCGACGATCGCCGACGTCGAGGTGGTGATCACCACCTTCGCGATCGCCACCAGGGATCGTGATCTGTTGGCCGCGCAGCAGTGGCGACGCGTCGTGGTCGACGAAGCGCAGCATGTGAAGAACGTCAGAACAGCCGCGGCGAAAGCGTTGCGTGCCATCCCCGCCCGTCACCGACTCGCACTGACCGGCACACCGGTCGAGAACCGTCTCGAGGACCTGCGCGCGGTGATCGACCTCGTCAACCCCGGCCTACTCGGTTCGGCGTCGACGTTCCGGGCGCGGTTCGCCGAACCCATCGAACGCGACCGGGATCCCGATGCACTCCGACGACTCAACCGCGCCACCAGACCGTTCATCCTGCGCAGGGAGAAGACCGACCCCTCGATCATCAGCGACCTCCCGGAGAAGACCGAGATCACCGTGCGCGCGAACCTCACCGTCGAACAGGCTGCGCTCTACCGCGCGATCATCGACGACCTCATGGTCGCGCTACGCGACAAGCAGCAGCGTGCCATGCGCAGGCGGACCGTCCTCGCCGCGCTGACGCGTCTCAAGCAGGTGTGCAATCATCCGGCACACTATCTCGGCGACGGTTCACCCATGATGCGGCGAGACCGCCATCGCTCGGGGAAGCTCGAACTGCTCGGCGACATCGCGACCACGCTCGTCGCCGACGGCGACAAAGCGCTCGTCTTCACCCAGTTCGCGGCGTTCGGAGAGATGCTGGCGGCGTGGTTGTCCGAGCAGCTCGAGACTCCGATTCCGTTGTTACACGGGGGTATCGGCCGCGCTGATCGCGACCGGATGGTCGCGCAGTTCCAAGGCGACTCACGGGGTTCCACACAGGAATCGGCGGCCGACTCTCCCCCGATCCTCGTCGCCACGCTGAAGGCGGGCGGCACCGGATTGAACCTCACCGCCGCTACCCACGTCGTGCATGTCGACCGCTGGTGGAACCCCGCTGTGGAGGATCAGGCAACCGATCGCGCCTACCGCATCGGCCAGCACCAACGCGTCCACGTTCGACGATTCGTCTGCGTCGGCACCCTGGAGGAACGCATCGACGACATGGTCGCGAAGAAACGCGAGCTTTCGCGACTGACGGTGTCGGCGGGCGAGAACTGGATCGGCGACCTCGGCGACGATGAACTGTTCGACCTCTTCCGCCTCCGCGACGAGGCGGTCAGCGAATGAGACACCTCATCTCCACACACGACATCTCCACACACGACCGGTTGAGGCAGACGCGATGAGGCGCGGGACGGTGCCGGTCCGCGGTTACGCGGTGACCCGCTGGTCGCGCGCCTTCGTCGACGTTGTCGAGGGCCGCACCGACATCGCCGACGCCACCGGGACGCAGCGCTCCGGCTCGGTTACCGAGTCAGCGGACAGCCGACGAATCAGCAAGGCGCGACGATACTTTCGCGACCGCCACGTGCATCGCCTTTCCATCCGCCCCGGCCAGGTGACCGCGTCGGTCGAGGGCAGCCAACTCGACCCGTTCGACGTGATCCTCTCGATGCGTACGGTCGACGTCGACACCGTCGCCACACTGCTCCGCAGCCGTGCGGGTGTCGCAGAGGTGATGTCGGTGGCGCGTGGCGAACAACCGCCGATCGTCGGAGAGTTGCTCGGGCCGACGGAGTCAGCCGACGTCGCCTCGCAGTGCAGCTGTCCCGACGAGGCGGTCCGGTGCATTCACGTGCTGGCCGTCGCCTACGAGGTTGCCGCGGAGATCGACCGCTCCCCGCTCGCCCTGTTCACGGTCATGGGCACCGACCTACCGTCCCTGCTCGACGCCCTCGGCAACAACAGCGACACGGATTCCGACGAGTCTGCCGCCCAGGGCACGTCAGGCGTCGGAGATGAAAGCGACGGCGATGGGAGCGACGGCGATCCGAGCACCGAGCACGAGACCCTCAGCGCCGTCGACTTCTTCGGGACGCATGCGCCGCTGCCGCCGCTACCTCGGCCGACACGCAGCAACCCGCTCACCGACCTCGACGGCACGGCGTTGCGCGCGGCCTTACGGGCGTCAGGGGTAGCTCCCGGCGATATCGCCGAAGCCGTCGACGAACTCGGCGATCTCTACGACCGGCTCGTGCAGGAGTAGCCGCTGTTCGGCCGGCCGCGGGCATTCATGCCTGGACGTAGGCGTCCGCGTACTCCTCGCTGGGGGCAACGGGCTCGATGATGTCGAGCAGGACGCCGTCGGGTGCGGCAATGATGAAGTGTCGCTGACCGAAGTCCTCGTCGCGAAGAGGCAACACCACATTCACCCCCGCCGAGCCGGCCAGCCGATTGTGGACGCCGTCGACGTCGCCGACTTCGAGGTTCACGATCACTCCTCGCGGAAGCTCACCGTATCCGCTCGGAACCGTCGGGTGATCGTGAGCAAGGATCGCCAGTTCGTAGTCGCCCAGGCGCAGGCTGACATACCAATCGGATTCGAAGGTCGTCTCGAAGCCGATGAGGTCGCGGTAGAACGACGCCGCGGCCTCGACATCGCGCGACATGAGGACAGGATACAGGCTGGTGACGGCCATTGAGCACTCCTATACATACAATGTGAATGTAACGAGATCAGCTTACATACTGTCTGTACGTAAAGGAAGAGTGTCATGCCCCGTGCCTCTGCGGCCGCCGCTGCTCAGACGGCCCAACGCATCCTCGACTCAGCGACTGAACTGTTCGCCACCCGAGGCTTCAGCGAGGTGTCCCTCGACGACGTCGCCCGCGAAGCCCGGGTTACGCGAGGAGCGGTCTACCACCACTATCGAAACAAGGCCGGATTGTTCGGCGCGGTTGCCGCTGCGCTCCAGTCCGACGTCGCACGGGCTGTCGTCGCGGCGGCGCAGGATGCGGGCACGCAGCCGAGCGAGCAGCTCCGGGCAGGATCACACGCGTTCCTCGATGCGATCACGGACGGTTCCGCCGGACGCATCCTGCTCATCGATGCCCCGGCGGTGATCGGCTGGAAGGAATGGCGTCGACTCGACGCAGCGAACTCGGCAACACACCTGCGCGAAGCGCTACGTGACGTCGGAGTCGCCGAAGATCTTCTCGACGCATCCACCGCACAACTCTCAGGTGCGATGAACGAAGCGGCTCTGTGGACGGCGCAGCACACCGACACCGACCTGGCACGCGAGCGGTCCCATCTGGCGCTGGACAGACTGCTCGCCGCCTACCTGCCCTGAGGCCATTGCAACCCCGCAGCGCACGCCACGAAAAGAGGCCCGGATCTGCAGAAACTGCAGATCCGGGCCTCTCGCCGGTCTTTGTGGACCGTCAGCCAGATCAGGGTGTCAGAAGTCCCAGTCCTCGTCCTCGGTGTTGACCGCCTTGCCGATGACATACGAGCTACCCGACCCGGAGAAGAAGTCGTGGTTCTCGTCAGCGTTGGGCGACAGCGCCGACAGGATCGCGGGGTTCACGTCGATGTCGTCGCGCGGGAACATCGCCTCGTAGCCGAGATTCATCAACGCCTTGTTCGCGTTGTAGCGGAGGAACTTCTTGACGTCCTCGGTGAGCCCGACCTCGTCGTAAAGCGCTTCGGTGTAATCGGATTCGTTGTCGTACAGGTCGAACAACAACTCGAAGGTGTAGTCCTTGAGCTCCTGTCGACGCTCGGGGGTCTGCGTCTCCAACCCGCGCTGGTACTTGTACCCGATGTAGTAACCGTGCACGGCCTCGTCGCGGATGATCAGCCGAATGAGGTCGGCGGTGTTAGTGAGCTTGGCCCGACTCGACCAGTACATCGGGAGGTAGAAACCGGAGTAGAAGAGGAACGACTCGAGCAGCGTCGAGGCGACCTTGCGCTTGAGCGGATCGTCGCCACGGTAGTAGTCCATGACGATCTGCGCCTTGCGCTGGAGTTGCTCGTTCTCCTCCGACCACCGGAACGCCTCGTCGATCTCCTTGGTGGAGCACAGCGTGGAGAAGATGGAGCTATAGCTCTTCGCGTGCACCGACTCCATGAACGCGATGTTGGTCAGCACCGCCTCCTCGTGCGGCGTGGTCGCGTCTGGGATCAGCGACACAGCACCGACGGTGCCCTGGATGGTGTCGAGCAGCGTGAGGCCTGTGAACACGCGCATCGTGAGTTGTTTCTCGTACTCCGTCAACGTGTTCCACGACGGGATGTCGTTGGAGACAGGAACCTTCTCGGGCAACCAGAAGTTACCGGTCAGGCGATCCCACACCTCCGCGTCCTTCTCGTCGGGCACCCGGTTCCAGTTGATGGCCGAGACCCGGCTCACCAGCTTGATGGGTGCGCCGTCTGCGGGACTGTGCGTGCCTGCGGTCATGATGGTCGCCTCCTGCGGCGGGGTTAAGGGTTGTGGAGGTGTGCGGGGTGTGGTGGTTACAGCATGCAGCTGACGCAGCCCTCTACTTCGGTACCCTCCAACGCGATCTGACGCAGACGGATGTAGTAGAGCGTCTTGATCCCCTTGCGCCAGGCGTAGATCTGCGCCTTGTTGACGTCGCGGGTGGAGGCGGTGTCCTTGAAGAACAGCGTCAGACTCAACCCCTGGTCGACGTGCTGTGTGGCGGCGGCGTAGGTGTCGATGATCTTCTCGTAGCCGATCTCGTACGCATCCTGGTAGTAGTCCAGGTTGTCGTTCGTCATGTACGGCGCCGGGTAGTAGACGCGGCCGATCTTGCCTTCCTTACGGATCTCGATCTTCGCCGCGACCGGGTGGATCGAACTCGTCGAGTGGTTGATGTAGCTGATCGAGCCGGTCGGGGGCACCGCCTGCAGGTTCTGGTTGTAGATACCGTCGCGCGCCACCGCGGCCTTCAGCTCACGCCAATCGTCCTGCGTCGGGATGTCGATCTCGGCCTCGGCGAACAGCTCCCGCACACGGTCGGTCGCGGGCACCCACGCCTGATCGGTGTACTTGTCGAAGAACTCGCCGCTGGCATACGTGGACTTCTCGAAGCCTGCGAACGACCTACCACGTTCGCGCGCAATCGCATTCGACGCCCGCAGTGCGTGGAACAGCACCGTGTAGAAGTACATGTTCGTGAAGTCGATGCCCTCGTCGCTACCGTAGTAGATGCGTTCGCGGGCAAGGTAACCGTGCAGGTTCATCTGGCCGAGGCCGATGGCATGCGAATCGTTGTTGCCCTTCTCGATCGAGGGCACGGAGGTGATCGCCGTCTGGTCGCTCACCGCGGTCAAGCCGCGGATGGCCGTGTCGATCGTCTGCCCGATATCGGGAGAATCCATGGTCTTGGCGATGTTGAGTGAACCGAGGTTGCACGAGATGTCTTTGCCCACATGGGAATACGAGAGATCATCGTTGTAGGTCGACGGAGTCGAGACCTGCAGGATCTCCGAGCACAGGTTGGAGTGGGTGATCTTTCCGTCGATCGGGTTCGCCCGGTTCACCGTGTCCTCGAACATGATGTAGGGGTAACCCGACTCGAACTGCAGCTCGGCGAGGGTCTGGAAGAACTCACGCGCCTTGATCTTGGTCTTGCGAATCCGACGGTCCTCGACCATCTCGTGGTACTTGTCCGTCACGTTGATGTCGGCGAACGGCACGCCGTAGACGCGCTCGACGTCGTACGGGCTGAACAGGTACATGTCGTCGTTGTTCTTGGCGAGTTGGAAGGTGATGTCGGGGATGACCACACCGAGGCTCAGCGTCTTGATGCGGATCTTCTCGTCGGCGTTCTCGCGCTTGGTGTCGAGGAAGCGGTAGATGTCGGGGTGGTGGGCGTGCAGGTACACCGCGCCCGCACCCTGCCGTGCGCCGAGCTGATTGGCGTACGAGAACGAATCCTCGAGCAGCTTCATGATCGGGATGACACCCGAGCTCTGGTTCTCGATCTTCTTGATCGGCGCGCCGTGCTCACGGATGTTGCTGAGCAGCAGCGCGACGCCACCGCCACGCTTGGACAGTTGCAGCGCCGAATTGATCGCTCGCCCAATGGATTCCATGTTGTCTTCGATGCGAAGCAGGAAGCAACTCACCGGCTCGCCGCGCTGCTTCTTGCCCGAGTTGAGGAACGTGGGTGTCGCAGGCTGGAATCGGCCCTCGATGATCTCGTCGACCAGCGCACGCGCCAGCGACGTGTCGCCGTCGGCGAGCGTCAGCGCGACCATGCACACGCGATCCTCGAAGCGCTCGAGGTAGCGCTTTCCGTCGAAGGTCTTGAGCGTGTAACTGGTGTAGTACTTGAACGCCCCGAGGAACGTGGGGAAACGGAACTTCTTGCCGTAGGCGTGACCGAAGAGCAGCTTCACGAACTCGCGGTCGTACTTGGCGAGCACCTCTGGCTCGTAGTAGTTCTCCTCGAGGAGGTAGTCGAGCTTCTCGTCGAGATCGTGGAAGAACACCGTGTTCTGGTTGACGTGCTGCAGGAAGTACTGATGCGCAGCCTCGCGGTCTTTCTCGAACTGGATCTTCCCGTCGATGTCGTACAGGTTCAACATCGCGTTGAGCGCGTGGTAGTCGAGCTCGCCCGGGTCGTGATCGGCCGGGCCGGCGTGTACGCCCGACACACTCGCCGACGTAGTGGTGTCCGGGACTGTGGATTCCGAGACGGATGCGGTAGGCGACACGAAGAGACTCCTCGGAGATGGGGTGCGTGTGGAGGTGATGGAAGGTTGCCGGATGGTCGAGACGATAGTGGGCGCTACCGACACTCAGGCGCGGACGTTGACGGCCGTCTCGGGATCGACGAAGGCGTCGCTTCGCGAGAAGTCGACCAGTCCGCTACGGACGCGGTCGACGTCGTCGGAAGTGCCCATGAGCTCGAATCGGTAGAGGTACGGAACGGAGCACTTACGGGAGATGATGTCGCCCGCGAGGCAGTACTCCTCGCCGAAGTTCGTGTTCCCCGCGGCAATGACGCCACGGATCAGCGAACGATTGTGTGTGTTGTTTAGGAATTTGATGACCTGCTTCGGCACGAAACCGTTGCTTCCCGTCGACGACGGTTTGCCGCCACCGTAGGTGGGACAGATCAGGACGTAGGGCTCGTCGACCTCGAACACGGCACCCCCTCGCCGCTCGCCGTCGAGGACCGGGATGCGCGCGACGCGCATTCCCAGCTTCTCGACAAACCGATGGGTGTTCTCCGACACCGATGAGAAGTAGACGATCAGCGGTGACTCGAGAGACGTGTGCGGACTAAGAGATGGTGCTGTGAGAGACATTCGATCCGGCTTCCCCTTCGGATCGTGATGCGGAGGCTTCAGGCTGCGCGTGTTGCCAGAGCTTTGATGCGATCGAGACGGAAGCCCGACCAGTGCTCATCGTCGGCGACGACGACGGGGGCCTGCAGGTAACCGAGAGCCATGACGTAATCGCGAGCGTCTGCATCCTGGGTGATGTCGACGACCTCGTACTCGATCCCCTGCTTGTCGAGAGCCTTGTAGGTGGCATTGCACTGCACGCAGGCCGGCTTGGTGTAGACGGTGATGGCCATCAGATTGCTCCTCGGTCGTGGTGACGTCGTACTGCCTCAGGTGATTCTCCAGTGTGAAGATAGTGATCTGGGTCACCGACCTCACCGCCGTCGCTGAGGGTTACAAGCGATCCCCGTCGTCGGCCTTGCTGGTGTCCCAAACACTACACCTTGTGTCTGACATTTGGTTGCACCACTAGAGCTTGTAATCACATTGATGAAAGTCGCAGGTCGCGGGCCTACACGATCGTGAACTCCGGCGTGTCGCCTCGCGAAACGCAACGGCCGCCCTGGTCGGGACTCACACATTTGTGATTCTTCCGACACGGGCGGCCGTCACAGACTCTCGCCGATCAGCACCTCATACAGCTACGGCAACCTCGGATCCCAGTACCCGCACGGCGTCGACGGCCCCGTCGATGACCTCGGCGGGAAGTCGGCCCGAGTCGCCGAGCTGGCTTCCGGATACTCCGAACTCCACCTCCTCGACGACCTGCCCACCCGCGATCTTCACCGACTTGCGAATGTCCTCACGCGACCACGCGCCCCCGAAGCGCCCCAGCGCCACCCCGATGACACCGACCGGCTTACCGGTCAGCGCGCCCGAACCGTAAGGCCGGGACAGCCAGTCGATGGCGTTCTTCAGCACCGCGGGAGCCGACCCGTTGTACTCGGGCGTGACGATCAATACGGCATCCGCGGCGGCGACCCGCTCCCGGAGCGCGACGACCTCGGGATCGAGTACGCCATCGCCCGAACCCGGCGCGTAGTCGATGTCTTCGTTGTAGAACGGCACACGACCGATGTTGTCGACAACCGAGAACTCGATGCCCGCGGGGGCCTTGTCGACGACGGACTCAGCGAGCTGCCTGTTGATCGACGCCGACCTCAGGCTGCCGACCAACACCGCGACCGTGACGTTGGCGTTCTGTGCTGTGATGTCGTGATCTGGCACGAGACTTCTCCTTTCCATGGCGTTACACTTGCTTGGTAAACCGGACCGCGGTCCGATTTGTTCCACCAGATTCGATCCGCAGTGCGGATCCGTCAACCGTTAGGCTCATCACATGCGTAAAGAGGTCGAGGGAGGACCACGGTCACTGCAGTTGACCCAACCCGACAGCGTCGAACGCGCTGACGCGGCACGTAATCGGCGATTGCTGCTCGCCGCAGCGAAGAACCTCATCGACAACCACGGCGCCGCCGCGGTCACCATGGATGCGGTCGCGCGCGAGGCAGGCGTCGGCAAGGGCACCGTGTTCCGGCGGTTCGGTAGCCGAACCGGGTTGATGTTCGCCCTCCTCGACCACTCCGAATCGGAGCTACAGCAGTCCTACCTCTCGGGCCCCGCACCACTCGGACCGGGCGCCGCTCCCCTCGAACGCCTCCTCGCCTACGGTGCCGCGCGGTTGAAGATGAACGCGGCTCACCTCGACATCCTGCTCGAGGCAGATCTACCGGGGACCGAGTTCTGGAGCCATCCCGTCTCCCAGGCATCGAGCATGCACGTCCAGATCCTGCTGCGGCAGTTGGGTTTCCCGGATCCCGTCGAGGTGACGGCGATCGCCCTGTTGACTCCGCTCGGCGCCACCGCCGTCAAGCACCTGACCGAGGTCGTCGGCCTCGACCTCGAGACGATCATCACGCAGTGGCAAACGATGGTGACCTCGATGGTCGGCGGCTTGCCAGTGCGCTGACGATCACACGCCGCCACACAATCGACCTCGCCGCGCGCGACGCCACGATCGGCCCTAGCCTGTTCATGGTGGAAGGGAAGACAACGTGAAGGCAGTCATCATCGGTGCAGGCATGGGCGGCATGAGCGCCGCCATCGCCCTGAAGCAACTCGGATTCGACGTCGAGGTCTATGAGCAGGTGACCGAGAACAAGCCGGTCGGCGCCGCGATCTCGGTGTGGTCCAACGGCGTCAAGTGCCTCAATCACCTCGGACTCGAGGAAGAGACCGCGGCGCTCGGAGGCATCGTGGAGACCATGAGCTACATCGACGGCCACACCGGCGAGACGATGTGCCGGTTCAGCATGCAGCCGCTGATCGACGAGGTAGGCCAACGCCCCTACCCCATCGCGCGGGCCGAGCTGCAGCTCATGCTCATGAACGCCTACGGATTCGACGACATCAACTTCGGCATGAAGATGGTGTCCGTTGCAGACGGACCTGACGCGGCCACAGTACATTTCGCCGACGGCACCAGTGCCAGCGGCGACATCGTGATCGGTGCCGACGGCGCGAAATCGCTGACTCGCGAATATGTTCTGGGCGGTCCGGTCACGCGACGCTACGCGGGATACGTGAACTTCAACGGCCTCGTCGCCACCGATCCCGCCATCGGCCCGTCGACCGAGTGGACGACGTACGTCGGTGACGGCAAACGGGTTTCGGTCATGCCGGTCGCGGGCGACCGCTTCTACTTCTTCTTCGACGTCCCGATGCCCGAGGGGCAGCCCTTCGAGCGGGGAACCGCCCGCGAGGTGCTCACCAAGGAATTCGACGGCTGGGCACCAGGGGTGCAGACGCTCATCGAGAAGCTCGATCCCGCAACAACGAACCGCGTCGAGATCCTCGACCTCGACCCGTTCGACACCTGGGTCAAGGGCCGCGTGGCGGTACTCGGCGACGCCGCGCACAACACCACTCCCGACATCGGGCAGGGCGGCTGTTCGGCGATGGAAGACGCCGTGGCCTTGCAGTTCGCCTTCCGCGATCATCCCGACGACGTGTACGCCGCGCTCGACGACTACCAGGCCGCGCGTGCCGAGCGCGCGGGCGACCTCGTCCTGCGTGCCCGCAAGCGCTGCGACGTGACACACGCGAAGGACCCCGAGAAGACAGCGCAGTGGTACTCCGAACTCCGAGAAGAGGACGGCACCAACATCATTCGCGGCATCGTCGGCAACATCGTCGGCGGTCCGGTCACCTGAGCACCCAGCAGCGGGTAACCGCGGGGCGCTCTAGCCGCCGGTCTGCTGCGCGCTCTCCGGCGGGTTGACCGCGATGCCTGCCGGATCGGGAGCCACGCCGTCGTGCGCGACGAGCGCGTTCTCGCGCGAGAGCGTCGGCCCCGCGACGAGCAGTGAGATCACATCCCACGGAGCGGGTGTCGGCGATGCGCCGAGTCGCAGAACCGACCCCGTCTTCGCGTCCGGCACACCGTAGCGCACACCGGTATCGGCGACGTAGAAGCGCGATTCCGCACGCGCACTGTCTGATTCGTTGCCGGTGACCTGAACGTAGGCGCCCGACCCCGGTCGCACGTACACCTGGTCGACGCCGGGACCCGATCCGTCGGCGCTCGCGACCCGCACCGGTTTCGACCCGTCCGGCAGCGGCAGCGAGTCCCCGACGAGAAGCGTTGTCCGAGCGGCGTCGGCGTCAGCACCGCGCACCCAGGCCCGGCACACGGTGCCCTCGCTGGGTGTGACGAGATGCGGTGTCGTCGTGGGGAAATCGGCGATCGGCAATTCGTCGCGCATCGGTGTCGATGCGACGACGCCCGGCGCGACGGTTGCCACGGGCGCGGCGTCGTCGCGTTCCGCGAGTCGGAGAATCTCTGCCGCCGCGGCACTGATGGGCTGCACACCACCGCGCAGCACCACGTAGTACTCGACGACACCGTTGGCCGCGGATGTCTTGATGACCGAGCCGACGCGTGCGTCCCCGGCCCACAGTGAACCGACACCTGCGGGTGAACTCATTTCACCCTGCCCCGGAATGTCGGGGAGCGTCAACGGGTCGACTTCGGGAAAGGTGTTGAGTAGTCCGCGACTGATCGGCCGCGGCGTCCGGCCCTCGAGTCCCAGCGCCCGCAGCACCGGAACACTGGAGGTATCCACCTGCGCGCGAACGGGTGTCGGGTGGCCGTCACGGTCGAGTTGGTAGATCAGGAACACACCCGAGCCGTCGGTCACGTACAGGGCGTCGTCGGCGCCTGCGGCGCGGATGTCCGTCCCGAATACCGGTTCGCCCGCGACGACCGACAGCGCTCCGGCCGCCGCGCGTCCCGACCCCGCACCGATCCCCGACGTCCCATCGGCCGCACTCGCATCGATACTGTCGCATACCGTCCACGCGGAGACGCGCGAGACCGGCAGGGCCGACGGCGCACCGGGAATGCCGAGCAGCGGACCGCGCGGGTAGCGGGCCAGCTTCTTCTCCGACGCCGACGCCGGCTTCTCGTCGCTGCCAGTGATGAGTCGTGCCGACGCCAGGTTGAATACCGGGTGCACGGTGCCGTCGATGACGACGTAGGTGCCGCCGGTTTTCGCCGCGATGATGGTCGACTTGCCAACGGAGCCTTGCGGACTGACAAGGCCCCACACCGCAAATCCCGCGAGCACGAGCACGCCGAGAACCGCCCCGACCGCCAGCGCACGCCCCTGTGATCGCATCGGATCGTGCAACATGCGCACATCTCGACGGATCAGCGCGTGATCGAGGCGCCGCAACAGGAATCTGTATCCGTTGACCTGCGCTCTGGTGGTCAGTTGACGCGCCATCGCTTCCCTCCCCCACTTCGTCACCCGCGCACTCCCGCGGCACCGCCTGTGTCAGGGGACTTCTCACGTGACACGTAGCGGCACAACGTCGCGACGGCTGGCCGGCGCGGTAGTAGCCTAACCGAACCAGACCCGCGCAAAACCGACAATCCGACGTTGCACCTCGCCTGTGGACAACGCACGATTCGACGCACAGCGGCGCGGAAAACGCTCTACTACTGGGTGATACGTATATGGGGCCGCCGGTGCGCGGGCTGGTACCGGGTGTGGCGAGAGGGGAGCAGGTACATGGCGTTCGACACGGGGCCGTCCGCACGATCACGGCTACCCGGATTCGCGACACTGGTCGGGATCGAGGCGCTGCTGGCAGCCGGGTTCGTCGGCTGGTGGGTCGCGGGCGGCCGAGCGGGGGTCGCCGCACTCGGCGTGGCAGCGCTCGTGGCGTTGACGCTTGTCCCGATAACAGGCCGACAGTCTCTGGCGGGCAACATGATCCGTCGGCTCGGCTTCTACTGGTCCCGAGCCAGACGTCGACTCCCCGAACTCGCACCCGCCCCATTCGACGTACCGACATCTGGTCGCCGACAGCGCGTCTCGCCGACTGGTCTATCCACAGAAGATGGCCCTCTCGGTGTCCGCTGGGCAGGGGGCACGATGATCACCGTCCTGAGGGTCTCCCCCGCACGCTGCACCCCGACGTTCCTGTCCCCCTTCGGCTGCGAAACGGCAGAACCAGAGCTGCCGCTGGCGACACTCGCCGGGTGCATCAACCCCTTCGACATCCCTCTCTCGTCGATCGACGTGATCAGTCACGGTGTCCGAGTCGGCGGAGCGGGACAAGCGGCCGCTATCTACGAACGCACCCTCGGCCCGCTTCCCGCGACGACGCACCGCAGCACCTTCGTCGTCCTGCGACTCGATCCAACCCAATGCCCCAGCGCGGTTGCCCGCCGCGGCGGAGGCGCGACCGGCGCGCTGCGGACCGCGACCATCACCACGCGGCGGGTGGCGCGTCGACTTCGCGAATGCGGCCTCGTCGCCACCCCGCTCACCGCAGGCGAGATGGATTCGCTCACAACGCAATTGACGCATGGCTCGGAGCTGAGCTCGATGAGAGAAGGATGGTCGCAGGTCATGGCGGGACGAATCCGCTTCCGCACCGCGACCATCGACCCCCGCGAGCTACCGCGCGTATTCGGTACGGCCTGCCCGGCAGCGCTCGCGACGACGCTCACCCTCACTCTTTCCCACGGACAGGACGGCAACCTCCGGGTGCGCGCGCTCATGCGCGTCGACGACGTCCCGGACGCCGGACGCGTCGTCGACACCTGGCCGACAGGGGCGACCCCGCTCGACGGACGGCAGTTCGACGCCCTCGCGGCGTCGCTTCCCTATGCCGCCGCGCATCGGGTGCACCGCGGACTGCACGCGACGTCGGGCGCACAGGCACACGCCCTGCTCGGCGCTCTGCGGATTCAGGTGAGTGGCTGCGGCCAATTGATCGGCGCCGATCACACCGGTCGTGCCGTCACCTCGCGACTGTTCGGCCCCGGCATATCAGAGGTCTCCCTGGTCGGCGATACACGCCTTGCCGCACAGGTCGTGCTGCGGATCGTCGCGACCGGAGGCCGAGTCGTGGTGCACACCTCGCGTCCGGATGGATGGCAGCACCTCGTCGCGCGCGTCGGCGATCATCGAGTCCTGACATTCGCCGACCCCCACGGTGGTCGTGACGGCGGCGGCCGGATTCACCTCTTCGACGGTGTCGCGCCACGCCCCGTGTCGGCGGGTACGACAAGGATCGTCGTCACCCACGATCAGGGGTCGGACAACGAATCTGCCACTACTGCAATCGAATTGAACACGGTCGAAGTGAGACAAGATCGGACACAACCGCACGACGTGACGCTGCGAACATCCGATGCCTGCGTCCGCGTCACGATGGTCGCGACGCCGGAGGAGTCGAGCTTCACCGGCCCGCTGCCCGTGCAGCCGATGCCCTACCCCGGCCGTCCCGAACGGTCCGGACTACTTGTCTGAGAACAGCTTCGCGTCGGGCAGCGGTTAGTGCCGCAGCTATCCGCGCCGCAGCTATTCCTCCGCGAACGACCCCGCGGGGTCGTTGACCGGAACTCGTGCGCGGAAGAACAGCGCCCGACTCGACGACGCTCGCACGACGACATCCGGGTCATCGTCGGGAATCCACGCCGCGTAACCCGACGGGACCGACAGTGGCGTGTCGCCCGGCAGCCGTGCCTCGATGGTTCCCCCGAGCGCGGCAAGGATCTGCGGACCGGGCATGTCGAAGCAGATCGACGACGGTTGGTGAAGGCCCGTACCCTCCAACTCGACACGCGAGAGCCGGAATTCGGGCGCAGGCGTCAAGTAGATCCGCTCGGTGCCGACGGTGCGGATTCTCGGCTTGAGATCGTCGGCGTCGACCGGGGTGAAGTCGAGGACGCGGAGCAGCTCGGGCACGTCGATGTGTTTGGGGGTGAGGCCACCACGCAGCACGTTGTCGGAGTTGGCCATGATCTCCACTCCGGTACCGCTCAGGTAGGCGTGGAGTACCCCGGCGGGCAGGTACAGTCCTTCGGTTGGCGAGAGGTGAATCCGGTTGAGCAGCAACGACGCGAGGACACCCGGGTCGTTGGGGTAGATCTCGCCGAGCTCGAGTGCCGTACGCAGTTCCGGGCCGAACCGCGATCCCGCGTTCAGCGCATCGACCGCTCCCGCGAGTACGGCGGGAACCACGGTGCGCAACCGTGATTCGGGCAAGGTGAGCCACGTGGTGAACACCGCGCGCAGCCCTTCGGCGTCCGGTTGGCCTGCCAGCAATCCCAGGTACGGGTCGAGCTCCGAGACCTGCAGTTCGCGCAATAAGTCGATCGTCTGCGCCGGATCGCGGAAACCGGCCAGCGCGTCGAACTCGGAGATGGCGACGATCAGCTCGGGCTTGTGCGAGGCATCCTTGTAGTTGCGCGTCGGCGCATCGATGGGTATCCCGGCGGCCTCTTCACGCTCAAATCCTTCACGGGCCTGCTCAGCACTGGGGTGAGCCTGCAGCGACAACGGTTCGTCGGCGGCAAGTACCTTGAGCAAGAAGGGAAGTCGGTTGCCGTACCGATCTGTTGTCGCGGCACCGAGCGCCTGCTGCGGATCGTCGTCGATCACGTCGAGCAGCGTGCCATCCGGCCCGCCGTCGGCGCCGAGGACCGTTGCAGGCCCCTCCGCGTGCGCGCCGAACCAGAGTTCTGCCTCCGGATGCGGCGAGGGAACCGGCTTCTGACGCAGCGACGCGATAGCCGTTCTCGACCCCCAGGCGTAGGGGCGGACCACCCCGTCGAGCAGTTTCATCAGTCTCCGATTCCGGTCAGGCGCAGATACACCGCGGCGATGTCGACACGCAAAGCGAGAAGCACATAGCCGACCAGGTCGGCGGGTCCGTCTGCCAGATCCTCGGGACCGACAGGTCCTGCGGGATGCGTAGCCGGATCGGCACCGTCGACGTCGCCGAACACCGCCTCGGCATCCGGAATGCCGACAATTCTGCGCTCGGCATACCACTGCTTCGACGCCGTCGTGACCGCGAGCACCCGCGGCGGTTCGGCCGCCAACGGTCCGTCGATCTGCGGGTCGTGAAAGATCGAGTCGACGGCGGACGCGCCCCCCGCACTCCACGACTGCAGCGAAATGCTCGCCACGGCGTCGATATCGGCTGTGCCGCACACCTTTCCGGACAATGCGAGCAGCGACTTCGCGTTGCGGGCGGCGACCACCGAGGCTGCCGGGCCGTCGCCGGTCCACACGACCCGACGATCTGCCAGCCGAGCTGCCAACATCTTGGCGCGGTTGTGGAACGTTTCGCGGGCGGGATGGTCTGTCGCCGCCTCGTCGTCGAGTGCGTCGGCGATGTCGCTCACCAGCGGCGCCGGACCGGTGAACCGCACATCGGACAGCGACGCGAATACCGCCAGCAACGTCGCGACGTACACCGCGAATCGAAAGCGCGGGTCGACGCGCAGACGAGGCGAAAGGTCGATTCCGCCGCCGCCCAACGCATCTCGCAACGGCCCCTCGATGGGTGCTGCGACGACGACCTCGGCGCGTCGACGCTGCGCACGCGCCGCGGCATCGGCGAGCGCCATGTCGCCCGCGTCGTCACCGGCGACGACGACCACGTCGAGCGGGCCGACCCAGCCCGGCAGGGCGGGTGCAGACACGATGGGCACGTCGACACGGGTTGCCACGCAGGCCACGACGAGCGCGACCGCATCGCGGGCAACACTCGACGTTCCGTGCACGATCACAACGCTTCGGGGCCGTAATGCCGCCAGTGGCTCGAGTACGCCCTCACGCATGGCCTCGGCAACGGCACGCACCTGCGCACCGGTCAACGCCGCCGCCTGCAGTAGACCCTCGGAGTCGCCCGCAATCAGGTCGTCGACATCATCGAGGTCGGCGGCATCCGTACGCATAGAGTCAGCCTAGCGACGCATGGCGTCGCTGCCCACACACAGCCATATTCTGATCCACCAGATCTCGCGGGCGCGTCAGTCGACCGGGTCTGGCAGCACACGAAGGTGCCCCCGCCTGCCAGGACGCGGCTTCACACCCCCGCTACGACGCGCGGCGTCGGACCCCGAACGCACGTCGGGGCTCGGGCGGAGATCGGTCGTAGACGTACCTGCGCGGTGACGGCCTGCCCGAACGTCGTCGAACGCCTCCTGGTCGAAACCCGGCGCACGGCCCACGGCACCCGCGATGCCGCGCGCACCGACCTCGCGCCCACCGACTTCACGTACAGCCTCGGCAAGGGCCGTCAATTCGTAGTCTTCGGCGACCGGCGCCGAGAATCCCCGCTCGCTGCGGAGCATTTCCCACCCGCGCGGCACGGTGATGCGTCGTGCATGCTCGTCACACAGATCCCACGAGTGCGGCTCATCCGACGTGGCGAGAGGACCGATGACCGCCGTCGACTCGGCGTACACAAAGGTCAGGGTCGCAACCGCCGACCGGGAGCAAGCCGGGCGGCAGCATTGTCGGGGAAGCTTCACAGCAGAAAGATTAGTCCCACGCCCCGGCGAACGGTGTTTCGACACGCGGCTCGAGGTCTGACATGGGATGCGAGGGCCGACACGCGGCGCGGACGGCCCGACACGCGGCCCGACGCCTCCGAGTCGACACCGGTGGGTGGAGACTTACAATCTCGGCATGCGTATCGAACGGCGGCGCGCAACGCGCGATCGAGGCCAGGGTTCGCCGGTGCGCTCCTCGGAGAACCGGGTGTCCGATATGCGGCTCTCGGCTGTGCACGCAGCGCGTCGAGCACGCCGCGACCGACGGGGCCGGGGGCTGCGCTCCCCGCTGTTGCCGCAGGGCGTGCCTGCGTGGCGCAGCAAATCGGACGAATTCGACACGGTTGTCCTTGAGGCGTTCGCGGAGATCGACGCTCGCTGGCACGACGAGCTCTCCGGACTCGACATCGCCGTCGACGAAATCCCACGTCTGCTGCCCCGCGACCCCGAAACCGTGCAGTGGCCCGACGAGGTGACCGCCGACGGAGCCGTCCCGCTTGCGCGTCTGATGCCCGCGGGGGTCGATGTCCACGGAGCGCCGACCAGGGCGCAGATCATCCTGTTCCGCCGGCCGCTGGAGAGCAGGGCGAAGAAGGGCGAGGACCTACTCGATCTCGTTCACGAGGTCTTGGTACAGCAGGTCGCAACACACCTGGGTCTCGACGAGGACATCATCGACCGGGGACCCGAGTAAACCGTCAGATGATGCCGCGCTTGAGGCGGCGACGCTCACGCTCGGAAAGGCCGCCCCAGATCCCGAAACGCTCATCGTTGTGCAGGGCGTACTCGAGGCACTCGGCCTTCACCTCGCAGCCCTGGCAGATGCGCTTCGCCTCACGAGTGGAGCCGCCCTTCTCGGGGAAGAACGCCTCCGGATCGGTCTGCGCGCACAGCGCGCGATCTTGCCATTGGTCTTCGATTGCGTCGAACAAGCCCTCGAAGTCGTTGGGCACCAAGGAAAGATGACGGCGCTGCAAGTTCTCGTCAGCGCCAAGTGAAACCTCGGGCGTCCCGATCTCAGGTGTCCCGATCAATGAATCATCAACGGGCCCAAGGGTTGTGTAGTTCGCATCCCCACTCAACGGGGACGCGATCTCTGAATGTCCGTGTGGTTCAAGGGGATTGCCGATCGCGTTGTCGAATGCCATCGTCGGCGCCTCCTGCCTGGGAAGTCGTTGTTCTCTGTCGTCACAGCGGCGCGGCATCGGTGCCACACCACCACTCATACCCGTACATTCTCGATCTTCACCAAGTGTCCGGCGCGATCTGGCACCACCACGGTGTCCGATCAACCTTTCCGAATTCGAACAAGTGATCGAACTTCGTTGCGATGCACCGATTCTCGATCTCGAACCAGAAATGACACTGATGTGATTAGACACGCCAGAGACGTGTCCGGTCAAGTTGAATCAAAATATTCCTTAATACCATCGACCGACAAGAACTCCCCGTAAGACACGAGTTGTGTTGCGCGGACACATCAATGTCACATCAGATGCGAATGGCGGGCGCGGCGTCGTGGTCCATGATATCGACTCGATCCCGACTCACTAGAGTGGGTCGTTGTGAAGGTGACGGTACTCGTCGGCGGTGTCGGCGGCGCACGATTTTTGTCCGGGGTCCGCGAACTGCTCGGTCCGACGCCGTTTCCGGTTGCCGCGGGCGACTCGGCATCGAGCAACGGAAACGAGATCACCGCGGTGGTCAACGTCGGTGACGACGCATGGATGCACGGCGTGCGCATCTGTCCCGACCTCGACACCTGCATGTACACGCTCGGCGGTGGAATCGACCCGGAGCGCAGTTGGGGTCGAGCCGACGAGTCGTGGCACGCCAAGGAGGAACTGGCCGCATACGGCGCAGACCCGGACTGGTTCGGACTCGGCGACCGCGACCTGGCGACGCACCTGATCCGCACCCAGATGCTCGACGCGGGCTACCGGCTCGCCGATGTGACCGCCGCACTGTGTCGGCGATGGCAGCCCGGCGTGCGACTACTGCCCGCAACCGACGAACGTCACGAGACACACGTCGTCGTCGCCAAACCCGATGGGAGCGAAGGCGAACGCGTCGCGATCCATTTTCAGGAATGGTGGGTCAAACACCGTGCGCAGATCCCGACCTTCGGGTTCGCACAGGTCGGGTCGGACGACACCGCACCGGCACCAGGGGTCGCCGAGGCAATCGCCGACGCCGACATCATCCTGCTCGCGCCGAGCAATCCCGTGGTCAGCATCGGGGCGATCGTCAGCGTTCCCGGCATCCGGAGCGCATTGCGCACCACGTCGGCGCCCGTGGTCGGCATCTCCCCGGTGATCGACAATCGTCCGCTGCGGGGAATGGCCGACGAATGCCTGTCGGTCATCGGCGTCGAGTCGTCCGCTGAGGCGATCGCCGCCCACTACGGCGCCCGCAGCGCCAACGGAATCCTCGACGGGTGGCTGATCGCCGAGGGCGACACCGCACACGTCGACGGCATCGCCATCGGGACGGCACCGCTACTCATGACCGACCCGCAGACCACCGCCGTGATGGTCCGTGACGCGTGCGCCCTCGTCGGCGTCGACATTCCGCAGGCTGCGCACCCCGACGCGACCGGAGACGCTCGATGACGGCCGACGCCGGCGCAGCATCGCGAGACGGAGCACTCCGCGACCACCGCGCCCCCGCGGCTCTGGAGATCATCCCGGTCACCGGTCTGCCCGAGTTCGACACCACGACCGACCTCGCAGCGGAGATCACACGCCGCGCCCCGTGGTTGCGCGACGACGATGTCGTCGTCGTCACCAGCAAGGTGTTCTCCAAGACCGAGGGTCGGATGATTCCGGCGCCCACCGACCTCGACGAGCGTGATGCGCTGCGGCGCAAGCTGATCGACGCCGAGTCCGTGCGCGTCCTCGCGCGCAAGAACCGCACGTTGATCACCGAGAACAAACTCGGCCTCGTGCAGGCCGCTGCGGGCGTCGACGGCTCCAATGTGCCGACCGACCAGATCGCGCTACTCCCCGAGGACCCCGACGGCAGCGCACGACTGTTGCGCGAAGCCATCGCGAGACTCACGGGTCACCACGTCGCGGTCATCGTCACCGACACGATGGGCCGCGCCTGGCGTACCGGACAGACCGACGTCGCGATCGGTGCGTCGGGAATCGCCGTGAGCCACCCCTACGAGGGCGGCGAGGATTCGTACGGCAACCCGTTGATCGTCACCGACATCGCCGTCGCCGACGAGATCGCGTCCGCCGCAGACCTGGTGAAGGGAAAGCTCGACGGCGTTCCGGTTGCGGTGGTGCGCGGGCTTCGCGTGCACGACGACGGATCGACTGCCGCGCGACTCGTGCGACCGGCCGACGAGGACCTGTTCCGCCTCGGCACCGCCGAAGCCATCACGCAGGGCAGGGTCGAGGCGATCCTGACCCGACGATCTATCCGCGACTTCTCGTCGGAACCCGTTGCGCCCGAAGATCTCCGGGCCGCATTAGCCGACGCGCTGACAGCGCCGGCGCCCCACCACACGCATCCGTTCCGTTTCGTCTGGGTGCGATCTCGTGAGCGTCGAGTCCGTCTGCTCGACGCGATGGGACACGCGTGGCGAGCCGACCTCTCGTCGGACGACAAGTCACCCGAGTCGATTTCCAAGCGTGTGCGGCGCGGCCAGATCCTCTACGACGCACCGGAACTGGTGATCCCGATGCTCGCCGGCGACGGCGCGCACACCTACCCCGACTCACGTCGCAACGCCGCAGAGCACACGATGTTCACCGTCGCCGCAGGCGGCGCGGTCGCGAGCTTGCTCGTCGCGCTGTCGGTCCGCGGGCTCGGTAGTTGCTGGGTGGGATCGACGATCTTCGCGCCGGAGGTCGTGCGTCGCGAGCTCGACGTCGACCCCTCGTGGGAACCGTTGGGCGCCATCGCGATCGGATACCCCGCCCAGCCGCAGCAGCTACGCGAGCCGGCTCCGACCGACGAGTGGGTGATCGAGAGATGAGCGCTGAATCCCTTCACTCATCGGCCGTCGAACTTCTTCGGTCATGGAATGCGCAGGCGCCCGAGCAGGATTCGCTGCGACACGCCTATCTCGCTTTCCTCGACGCGCAGCCGGATGCGTGTCTCCGCCGCAGCGTGCCCGGACATCTCACCGCGTCGACGATCGTGTTCGACGCCACGCACACCCACGTCCTACTGACGCTGCATCCGCGTGTGGGCAAATGGATTCAGCTCGGTGGGCACTGCGAAGAGTCCGACGGCTCGATCGCCGACGCCGCACTCCGCGAGGCGCGCGAGGAGTCGGGAATCGACGACCTCACACTCGGCGCATTGGCCCAGCTCCACACCCACCCCATCACCTGTTCTCTCGGCGTGCCCACCCGACACCTCGACGTGCGCTTCGCCGCGGTCGCGCAGCCGCAACCGGGTGGCGCCCTCCCCGACTTCGATATCAGCTCGGAGTCCGACGACCTGCGCTGGTGGCCGGTGAACGCGCTACCCGCCGACGACGGCACCGAGATCGAATCCCTCGTCGCCGCCGCGCTGGCGCAGCTCGAGGCCCGACAGCAGCGTTGAGAGCAGAGGGTTGAGAGCACCCTGCCGCGGGCATGCGCTCTAGATGCGGATGCCTTTGCCGACGGTGACCACCTCGCCGTTGCTGACGGCGAAACGATCGCGGTCGGCGGCGATGTCGACGCCGACCTGCTGGCCGTCGGAGACGACGACGTTCTTGTCGAGAATCGCGTGCCGCACGACGGCGCCCTTGCCGATCCGCACACCGGGCATCAACACACTGCCCTCGACGATCGCGCCGTCTTCGACGTGCACGTTCGCGGAGATCACCGACTGCGACACCGTCCCACCCGAGATGATGCTGCCGCCACCGACGACCGAATCCTGCGCGGAGCCACCCTGCACGAACTTGGCGGGCGGGACGTTCAACGACTCGGCGCGGATCGGCCAGTTCTGGTTGTAGAGATTGAAGACGGGGTGCACCGACACGAGATCCATATGGGCGTCGTAGAACGCGTCGAGCGTTCCGACGTCACGCCAGTAGCCCTTGTCGCGTTCCGTGGCCCCGGGAACCTCGTTGTCCTTGAAGTCGTACACGTAGGCGGCCTTGCGGTCGACGAAGCTCGGGATGATGTCGCCACCCATGTCGTGATCGGAGTCGGCATCGGCAGCGTCCTTGATGATCGCCTCGACAAGCGCATCGGTGGTGAACACATAGTTGCCCATCGAGGCAAAGGTGACGTCCGGATCGTCAGGTGTCCCAGGCGGATTGCTCGGCTTCTCCAGGAAGCGGGTGATCTTGCCCGAGTCGTCGGAGTCGATGACACCGAAGGCCGACGCCTCGACGCGCGGCACCCGGATACCGGCGACTGTCACCTCGGCGCCGGACGCAATGTGCGCCTCGACCATCTGCGACGGATCCATTCGGTACACGTGATCGGCACCGAACACGACGATGTACTCCGGCTGTTCGTCGAAGATCAGGTTCAGCGACTGGTAGATCGCGTCGGCGCTGCCCGTGTACCACCGCGGACCGAGACGCTGCTGCGCCGGAACGGGCGTGATGTACTCGCCATGAAATCCTGATGTCCACCAGGTTTGCGAGATGTGACGGTCGAGTGAGTGCGACTTGTACTGTGTCAGCACGCAGATTCGTTCGTACCCCGCGTTGACCAGATTCGACAGCACGAAGTCGATCAGCCGGTACGCGCCACCGAACGGAACGGCCGGTTTGGCGCGGTCCTTGGTCAACGGGTACAGGCGTTTTCCCTCGCCACCGGCGAGGACGATTCCGAGAACGTGCGGCTGCGATCTCACACTCCCAACTTAACCGCCAACCACCAGTGGGGCCATACGAATCGCGGGTCCGTTCTCGAGCGATTCCACACGCGAATGGCGAAGTCTGACGCATGGCACTAGCGTCAGGACCCATGAGGGTGGCGATGATGACGCGGGAGTATCCACCCGAGGTCTACGGCGGCGCCGGAGTCCATGTCACAGAACTGGTCCGGCATCTCCGAAGTCTCGTCACCGTCGACGTGCACTGCATGGGCGTTCCGCGCGACGACGCCTTCGTCTACTCCCCCGACCCCGCGCTGGCCGACGCCAATCCGGCGCTGTCGATGCTCTCGACAGACCTTCGGATGACACAGGGAGCGGCCGACGCCGACATCGCGCACTCGCACACCTGGTACACCGGTACCGCCGGGCACCTCGCGGCTCGCCTGTACGGCATCCCACACATCCTCACCGCCCACTCCCTCGAACCGTTGCGGCCATGGAAGGCCGAACAACTCGGCGGTGGCTACCAGGTGTCGAGTTGGTCGGAACGCAACGCCGTCGAGTACGCCGACGCCGTCATCGCGGTCAGTTCGGGCATGCGCGCCGACGTGGTGAACGCCTACCCGCGGTTGGACCCCGAGCGAGTTCACGTCGTGCGCAACGGAATCGACACGACGCTGTGGTACCCGGTCGAGGAGCCCTACAACCAGGAGTCGACGTTGGTGCGGCTGGGGGTCGATCCGTCGCGTCCCGTCGTCGCGTTCGTCGGGCGCATCACGCGCCAGAAGGGCGTCGGGCATCTCATCGCCGCCGCACATCACTTTGATCCGTCGATCCAGCTCGTCTTGTGCGCGGGCGCCCCCGACACCCCCGAGATCGCAGCACAGACCGAGGCCGCCGTCGCCGAACTGGCTGCCGCACGCGACGGAGTCCATTGGGTTCGAGAGATGCTCCCGCTACCCCGAATCCGCGAAATCCTCACCGCAGCAGATGTTTTCGTGTGCCCTTCGGTGTACGAGCCGCTCGGGATCGTCAATCTCGAAGCGATGGCATGCCAGACGGCCGTCGTCGCGTCGACCGTCGGTGGAATCCCGGAAGTGGTGCGCGACAACGTCACCGGACGACTCGTCCCTTACGACCCGACCGACGCGGTCGGCTTCGAACACGGAATCGCCGAGGCCGTCAACGACGTCGTGGGAGATCCGGCGGCCGCCACCGCGATGGGCGTAGCAGGACGCGAACGCGCAGAATCCGAGTTCTCGTGGGACTCCATCGCCGAACAGACGCTCGACGTCTACCGGTCGACGCTCGCCTGACACACCGTGACCGTCACCGCGACGGTGACCGGGGTCGTCGTCGATCCCGGCGCGAATGTGTGTGCGGCGCCCTCGATCTCGTCACGATCACGATGAAAGGCCGTCGGCCCCATGGACACGAGGTCGGCGATGGTCGACGCCGTCACGTCGCGACGCTCGCGAACCACCGTCTGCTCGACGGTCTCGAACCGCCGACCGACCGCGGCGGACACGGCGTCGGACTTGTCGGCAGACACCGACAGCATCGACATCGGCTCGATCAGTTCGGCGAGATGGTCCGGTTGCGGGGTGACGATGATCCACCGCCCACCGTCGCGCAGAATACGGGCGGTCTCGTCGACATTGCGCGGAGCGAACACCGACAGCACGACGTCGGCGCAGGCGTCGACGAATGGGAGGTCGCGCCAGACGTCGGCGACGACTGCACCGGCTCCGGGAACTCTGCGCGTCAACGCGCGGGCACAGTATTTCGAGAGATCGACACCGACACCGCGAGCGTGTTCGACGCTGCCGAGTGCGGCCGACAGATAGTGGCCCGGCCCGGCACCGAGATCGACGATCACCGGTGAACCCGTGTGGACCGACCGCGCCTGGGTGCTCCGAGCTGCAGCCGCCTCGGCAACCGCGTTCACGACAGGATCGAGGACACCTGCGTCGTGAACGCGCAAGCGTGCAGACACCATGTCGGCGGTGTCGGACTTGAGCGACCCCGATCGACCGTCGAGCAGGGACACGTACCGCTGCTTGGCGATGTCGAACGAGTGCCGGAGCGGGCAGAACAGGCGTCTGCCCGGTTCATCGAAGGTGAGGGACTCGCCGCAGACCGGACAACGGAGCAGGTCGACAAAGTCGGCGATATCGCCGTCGGGCCCCGTGCTCGATGGTTCGGCTCGCGACTCCTGAGTCAGCCGGTGACCCCGCGCAGTTCTTCGCCGAGCGCTGCGGCTTCGTCTGCGGTCAGTTCGACGACGAGACGGCCGCCACCCTCGATAGGAATGCGGACAACGATCCCACGCCCCTCCTTGGCTGCTTCCAGGGGTCCATCCCCAGTACGTGGCTTCATCGCCGCCATTTCGCAAACTCCCTTCAGAGTTCTCTCGCCGTGGTGGATTCGACGACAGCGCACGGCTGCCGTGTTAATGATACGTGTTCACTGAATCGGCCCGACCGACGGACGCGAAAACCCCTAGTCGCGGTCGTTCTCCGACGGCGAGTCACCGGCGTGCGTGGAGTCGTACACCGACCTGCTCTCGGTCGACACCGGCTCCGCGCCGTCACGTGCCTGCAGGGTGAGCACCACCGCACGCAGCTCGTCGATCTCCGCGGCAAGCCGCTCGAGCGCCCAGTCGACCTCACGGGGCTTGTAGCCGCGCACGGTCTGGGCGAACACAAGTGACCGCACATCGTCGCCCGCGATGCCCGCGGCGGGCAGGCGGGTCAGGGTTGTCTCGTCGTCGATCGGCGGCAGTTCTTCTCCACGACCGAACACGAACCACACGACAGCGAACACGGCGGCCACGACCACCACCATGATCAGCAGGTAGAGCAACAGCGTCTGCATGGAGAGAAGTCTATGACCGCCGTGGCGACGCTCAGGTCAGCTGGCCATCTCCTCGGCCGTCGCGTCGTCGCCGCGAATGGTGTTCATCGGCGGACGGTCCTCGAGATAGAGGTCGGTGGTGTGCGGAGTGAAGGTGCCGTCGGGCTCCGCGGTGAACTGGGTGAGCCCTGCGCCCGAGTCCTCGATGCCACAGCGTCGCATCAAGGTGCCGACGATCTGCCTGCTCATGACGCCCAACTCGATGATCGGGCGGTTGCGATGCGTGCGGACGCCCAGGTTCACCTGGCCGATGCCGGAGAGTCCGTAGAGGTCGTAGGTGTCGATCAGCAGCCCGATCTCCACTCCGTACCCCGGCGCGAATGGGACGGCCGAGAGCAGCTCCCTCGTACCCGCGTACTCGCCGCCCAGCGGCTGGAGCACTGCGGTCAACTCAGGTTTCTGCGATGCGAGCAACGGCCGGGCCACCAGTTCGGTGACTCGCCCGCCACCATTGGCGTCCTGGGTGGCTCCGGTCCGCAGCGGACGTCGGTAGTAGCCCTTGACTAGGTGGATGTCCGGGTTGACGAGCAGCGGTCCGAGCATCTTGGGCACGAACATCGGATCGGGATCGATGAGGTCGGAGTCGACGAAGGCGATGAGATCGCCGGTGACCGCGGCGATGGACCGCCACAGCACCTCCCCCTTGCCCTTCACCGGCTCGAGTTCCGGGACGGCCTCCTCGCGGCTGATGACCCGGGCGCCGGCGGCGATGGCCCGCTCCGCGGTGGCGTCGGTCGACCCGGAGTCGAGGACGACGAGTTCGTCGACCAGCGTGCCGAGGAGGGGCCGGATCGTCGCGATCACATCGGCGACGGTCTCCTCCTCGTTGAGCGCCGGCAGTACGACCGACACCGTGCGTCCCTGCTTGGCTGCCACGAGTTCTTCGATGGTCCAGTCCGGCTGTTCCCACGTGTGCGTACTCGACCATGATTGCTCCTCGCCGATCGCGTCGGCGGGGGTCGGCCACATGGCTGTGCGGTCGCGATTGTTTGAAGCGGTCGCCCTGTGGCGAGCTTGGGTTCGACGTACCTGTTCGGTCATGCGAGTCCCCTGACTGTTCGGGCGGGTGGCCGTGTTCCCGCTATTGCAGCGACCATGTCGACGACTCGACGTGTGGCGGCGACCTCGTGGACGCGGAAGATTCGAGCTCCAGAAGCGGCGCTCAACGCTGTCGCGGCCAGTGTCCCCTCCACGCGCTCGTCGAGGTCCACACCCAAAGTCTCCCCCACGAAATCCTTGTTACTCAGTGCCATCAGCACTGGCCAGCCTGTATTAACAAGATCTTTTACGTGGCGTAACAGGAGCAGCCCGTGGTGAGTGTTTTTGCCGAAGTCGTGTGTCGGGTCGATAACGATTGAGTCGCGAGCCACGCCCTGCGCTTCGGCCGCTTCGGCCGCCCGGGTCACCTGGGCGATCACCTCTGCCACCACATCGGTCGGTTTCTCGCCGTAGGCGACGCGGTGCGGACGTGTCCGGACCTCCATGCCGCCGGTGTGGGAACACACGATTCCGGCACGCCGCGCCGCGGCGACCTTGACCAGATCGGGATCGGCACCCGCCCACGTGTCGTTGATGAGGTCGGCTCCGACAGCGCACGCGCGATCGGCGACTTCGGCGCGCCAGGTGTCGACACTGATCAGCAGATCCGGGTAGCGCTCACGAATCCACTCGACCATCGGCACGACCCGCTCGGTCTCGGTCGCGGCGTCGACTTCTTCGCCCGGCCCGGCCTTCACACCACCGATGTCGACGATGTCGGCGCCCTCGGAGACGACCTGCCGGATACGGGCCTTCGCCGCGTCGTCGGAGAACGACGATCCACGGTCGTAGAACGAATCGGGCGTGCGATTGACGATGGCCATCACCAGGGCCCGATCGGCGGGCACGGGCCTACCGCACAGGGTCGCATTCATGGGAGCCAGCGTAGCGATCGCCGCGCGTCACAGATCGACGGCGACCGCCGGCACTAGCGCGTTGTGCGCCTGTTCAGTTCTTGGGCACCGTGGCGTTCGCCACCTCGTCGGCGTAACCGTCGTAGTACTTGACGTAACCCTCCGAGCGACCCTTGAGCACGTAGAGCGGATCGTCGCCGGTGTCGGAGTAGCTCTCGTCGCGAAGTTCGACCTTGCGGTTCTTGAACGTCGACGTGGCCTCGAGCTGGTCGACGACGCGGACGAAGAGCGGAATCGCGTACGGGGGCAGGGCGTCGTAGAGGTGCGCCGCGAGCTCCTTGCCGTCGAGCTCACCTCCGTCGCGCAGGGTGATCGCCCCCATGCCCGCCTTGCCGTCGGTTCCGGGGACCTCGGCACCGAACACGACGGACTGGCCGACCTGGGAGAACCCGTCGAGTCCCGCCTCGACCTGGGTTGTCGCCACGTTCTCACCCTTCCAGCGGAACGTGTCGCCGAGGCGATCGACGAAAGCGATGTGGGAGAAGCCCTGATCGCGGACGAGATCGCCCGAGTTGAACCACTCGTCGCCGTCCTTGAACGCGTCGCGGATGATCTTCTTCTCGGTCTCCGCCGGGTCGGTGTATCCGTCGATCGGGACGCGGTCGTTGATGCCGGAGATCAGCAGTCCGATTCCGCCACGCTTGACCTTGGTCAGTCGGCCGTCGGCATTGCGCTGAGGCTTGCCCTCGTCGTCGTACTCGACGATCGCGTACGGCAGTGGGCAGAACCCGGCGGTGCGCTCGACGCTGAAGGCGTTGACGAAGACCAGGTTCAGTTCACTCGCGCCGTAGAACTCGACGATGCGCTCGATGCCGAAGCGTCGCTGGAACTCGTCCCAGATATCGGGGCGCATGCCGTTGCCGACGATGAGCCGGACGTCGTGGGAGCGATCGGTTGGCTTCTCGGGCTGGGCGAGGAGGTATCGGCAGAGCTCACCGATGTAGCAGAACGCCGTCGCGCGATTGCGGATCACGTCGTCCCAGAATTTCGACGCCGAGAAGTGCTTGCCGATCGCGATACACGCACCGGCCGCGAGGACAGAAGAGAGCGAAACGCTGAGCGCGTTGTTGTGGTACAGCGGCAGCGGCACGTACATGGTGTCGCTGTGCTTGAGCCGAACGGCAAGCCCGCCGATTCCGGAAAGGCTTGCAAGCCAACGGTTGTGGCTCATCACGCTCGCCTTGGGCATGCCTGTGGTACCCGACGTGAAGATGTAGAACGCCTCGGTGGATGCGGGCAGGTCCGCGGTGATCGAGGGGTTGGTTTCCGGTTTCTGGTCGGCTTCCTTCTCGAACTGCTCGAAGTCGTAGACATGCGACGGCAGCACGTCGGCACTGATGGACTCGAGCGCCTCGCTGCAGTCCGGGTCGAAGACCAGGACGCGCGCGCCGAGAAGCTCCACGCTGTGTTCGAGAACGTCGCCGCGCTGGTTGTAGTTCAACATTCCGGCGATTGCGCCGAGCTTGACCGTCGCAAGCATGAGCATCAGGTCGGTCGGGCAGTTCTTCGACAGGATCGCGACGACGTCGCCTTTGGTCACGCCGTCCTCTTGAAGCACCCCTGCGTACCGGTTCACGTGACGATTCGCTTCGCCGTAGGTGATGGTCTTGCCCTCGAAGCGGATGAACGGGCGCTCCGGATGGTCTGCAGCACGCTTGGCGAAGATCGACCCGATCGTGCGCTTGGCGTCGGGCGGGCGCCTGATGAGGCCCGGCGCGGCCTTGATCATGCCGACGGCGTCGGGAGCCATCTTGGCGACACCCTTCAGCAAGTCTGAGATTCCGACGACCTTGGTGGCGTCACCTGACATCTATTTCCACCCTCCGCTACGTGTGCCAACACGCGTCAAAACGTGTTCTTCGACACCTTACCGCTCAGTAGCAAACGCGATGGCGGCCGGCACCGTGTCCGCCACTTTCAGCCTCGCCAGTGACCGCTCTGACACAAACCCCTCGCCCTGCAACCGGCGCAGCCAGTCGAACAGCGGCGCATAAAAATCGAAGGGATCGCAGATGATGACCGGTTTGGCATGCATCCCGAGGTAGCCGCCCGTCCAGGTTTCGAAGAACTCCTCCAGGGTGCCGACGCCTCCCGGCAACGTGATGAATGCGTCTGCACGGTCGTCCATCAGTTGCTTGCGCTGTCGCATCGTCTCGGTGACGACCAGTTCGTCGGCGTCGAGGTCGGCGACCTCGCGCTCCATCAGCGCCCGCGGGATGATGCCGATCGTCGATCCGCCTGCCGCGCGTGTCGCCGACGCGACCGCGCCCATCATCGACACGTTGCCGCCACCCGAGACCAGGGTGTGTCCCGCGGCGCCGATGGCGGTCCCGAGGTCTGCGGCGAGGTCGAGGTAGCGCTCGTCGACCGGACCCGACGCGCAGTACACGCAGATCGCGGTCATCGGGTGGGAGTCGCGTCGACGATGATCTTCACCGCTTCCTCGGGTGTGTCGACGACGTGGAACAGGTCGAGGTCGTCGGAGGAGATCATCCCGCCCGCAAGGAGACGGTCGCGCATCCAATCGACGAGCCCCGCCCAGTGCTCACGTCCGAGCAACACGATCGGGAAGCGCACCACCTTCTTGGTCTGCACCAGGGTGAGCGCCTCGAAGAGTTCGTCGAGGGTACCGAATCCGCCGGGCAGGCACACAAACGCCTGGGCGTACTTGACGAACATCGTCTTGCGCACGAAGAAGTACCGGAAGTTCATCCCGAGATCGACCCACGGGTTGAGATGCTGCTCGAACGGCAGCTCGATGTTCAGGCCGATGGAGCGCGAATCAGTATGTGCGGCACCGCGGTTGGCGGCCTCCATGACACCCGGGCCACCTCCGGTGATGACCGCGTAACCCGCCTCACCGAGCGCCTTGCCCAGCCGGACACCGAGGTCGTACTCCGGCGTTCCCTCGGGGGTCCGAGCCGACCCGAACACCGTCACCGCCTCGGCGACGTCGTTCATCGCGTCGAAGCCCGCGACGAACTCGGATTGGATGCGCAGCACCCGCCACGAGTCACGCATGGTGCGTTCTGCTCGAAGCGTCTGGTCGCGGGGGTTCACCCACTGCAGCAGCCGCCGATCGGTGGTCTCCGGTCGCTGCAGATCTCGTCGGATGCGCATCGGCCCGACGTAGCAGGCACCCTCCTCGTCGATCACCACCTCGCCGCCCGGCATGTCGCCGCTCGCGTCGGAGTCGGTGGCGCCTTGCGGCGTGCTCGGCACAGCGTCGGACGAGGCATCTTCAGGTACGGATGACATGCAGGTCACGCTAGCAAGCCTTCAGGTGTCACCGATGCTCACTCGCGCATGCGCACTACCGCCGCGAGCGTCGATGAGTGCGGATCGACGTCGTCGAGGTTCGGAGGCCGGCAGCCCTGGGGACCGCACCTCGTCTGTGACGATCTACCTTCTGCACTGCCGAAGGTGCCGAGCGACAGATGAGGTGCGGATCATCGATGGTCGCGTCGACCGCGACGCCGATGCACTACCTGATGCTCACGGGAGTGCGCACACCGACAGAGCACAGTCAGGACAGATACGCCCTGAGGAGATCGGTGACCTCGGCGATCTGGGCCACGGGCACGCGCTCGTCGACGCGGTGCGCGAGGTTGGGATCACCCGGGCCGAGGTTGACGGCCGGGATTCCGAGTGCCGAGAAGCGCGACACGTCGGTCCAGCCGTACTTCGCACGGAACCGCCCATGAGCGGCGTCGACCAGCGCGGCTGCGGCGGGATGGCTGAGTCCTGGCAGCGCGCCGGGCGCGGCATCGGTCAGTTCGAGTGTGATCATCTCGGTGTCGAGATCTTCGGCGAACACATCGCGGACGTGGTCGAGTGCGTCGTCGACGCTGCGGTCGGGTGCGAATCGGAAGTTGATGGTCACCGAGGCGCTGTCGGGGATCACGTTGCCCGCCACGCCCCCGTCGATACCGACGGCCGAGAGGCCCTCGCGATACTCGCAGCCGTCGATGTTGACGTAGCGCGGCTGATAGTTCGCGAGCGTGGTGAGCACTCCGGCCAGTTTGTGAATTGCGTTGTCGCCCATCCACGATCGCGCAGAGTGGGCACGGGTTCCCGACGCGGTGAGCCGCACACGCAGGGTGCCCTGGCATCCGGCTTCGATCTGCCCGGCAGTGGGTTCACCGAGGATCGCTACGTCGCCCGAAAGCCATTCGGGCAGTTCGCGTTCGAGAAATCCGAGCCCGTTGTACTCGGCTGCGATCTCTTCGCAGTCGTAGAAGATGAGCGTGAGATCGTGCGACGGATCGTCGAGGGTTGCGGCGAGGTGGAGGAAGACGGCGTCGCCCGATTTCATGTCGACGGTTCCGCAGCCGTGCAGTACGTCGCCCTCGGCATCGTCGACGGTGCGTCGACTGGGCAGGTTGCCCGCGACGGGCACGGTGTCGAGGTGGCCCGCGAGGATGACCCGGCTCGGCTTACCGCGATTCGTGCGCGCGAGAACGCGATTGCCGTGTCGGAGCACCTCGAACCCGACCGTCTGCTCGCGGAGCGCCTTCTCGACGGCGTCGGCGATGGCCGATTCGTTGTGCGACTCGCTCTCGATGTCGACGAGTGCGGCGGTCAACTCGACGGGATCGGCATGCAGGTCGAGGTCGGCGACGGCGTTCTCGGTGGTGCTCACCTCTCCAACTTATCGCGCGTGCGGCCGCCACCCGACTTTCGCATTCCGGCTCACAACCCGTTCGGTAGCAGGCACCGAGCGCCGGTGGCATGGTGGACCGCATGTTGGGAACCGTCATCCACGCGCCGTTCGACGTGCGCTTCGAGGAGCTCGACCGGCCCGCGATCGTCGAGCCGACCGACGCGATCATCCGGCTGTCGGCGACCTGCGTGTGCGGGTCGGATCTGTGGACCTATCGCGGCATCAACGAGATCACGCATCCGATCCCGATGGGACACGAGTACGTCGGCGTCGTGGAGGAGGTCGGGTCCGCGGTGACCAACGTGAGGCCGGGGCAGTTCGTGATCGGCTCGTTCTTCGCTTCCGACAACACCTGCGACATCTGCCGTGCCGGATACCAGACCGGCTGCGTGCATCGCGCACCGGTGCGTGGCGCGCAAGCCGAGTACCTCCGCGTCCCGCTCGCCGACGGCACACTGGTCGCAACGCCCGAGGTTCCCGACGACGAGATCGTGCCCGACCTCCTCGCGGCGTCGGACGTCCTCGGGACCGGCTGGTTCGGTGCCACCGCAGCTCAGGTCGGGCCGGGCAAGACCGTCGTCGTGGTCGGCGACGGCGCCGTCGGACTGTTGGCCGTGCTCGCTTCGGCGCAACTCGGCGCCGAGCGGATCATCGCGATGAGCAGGCATGAGCAGCGCCAGAAGCTCGCTCTGGAGTTCGGGGCCACCGATATCGTGGCCGAACGCGGCGACGAGGGCGTCGCGGCGGTGAAGGAACTGACGAACGGACTCGGCGCGCACTCGGTGATCGAGGCAGTCGGCACGCAGCAGTCGATGACGCAGGCCATCGATTCAACGCGCCCGGGCGGGCACGTCGGCTTCGTCGGGGTGGCGCACGGGGTGGAGATTCCCGGCGACCAGCTCTTCTACAAACTCGTCCACCTCCACGGCGGCCCAGCGCCGGTCCGTCAGTTCCTGCCGGATCTCATCACGCGCATCATGAATCGAGACATCAACCCGGGCAAGGTCTTTGACCTCACGCTGCCACTGAGCGGCGTGGCCGAGGGCTACGCCGCGATGGACGAGCGACGGGCGATCAAGGCCCTGCTGCAACCCTGAGGCCCACACTCTGTCCGAAAGGTTCATGTGTGGCCGGCGGCTGTCGCATAGTGTCGCGGCCATGAGCGAAGACACCACGCCACGACCTGTTCTCAACGCCGTCTCGTTCGTCGTCGCCGACATGGCGGCGACGGTCGAGTTCTACTCGCAACTCGGCCTCGAGTTCGACCCCGACGCCGCGAACGCCCCGCACGCGCAAGCCACCGTCGCAGGCATGCAGATCATGTTCGACACGCGCGCCGTCGTGCTGTCATTCATGCCCGACTGGTACGTGCCGGAGGGAGGCCACCGCGCTGCTCTCGCGTTCGAATGTTCTTCGCCCGCAGCGGTCGACGCCGAGCACAGTCGCCTCGTCGACCTCGGCTACCGGTCGCTGCTCACCCCGTTCGACGCGGTGTGGGGACAGCGTTACGCGGTCATCCTCGACCCCGACGACAACCCGGTGGATCTCTACTGCGCCCTGAGCTGAGCCGCGTCGGCCACCGGTGGCACGAACGCAGTCGGAGGCGCACCGGCCAGCGCGACGAACTCGCGAAACATATGGGCGTAGTCGGCGTATCCGGTGCGATGCGCCACCGCCGACAGATCCTCGTCACCGAGCACACTCATCGCGTTGCGCATCCGGAGAATCCTGCCCAGCGTCTTGGCTCCATACCCGAAGTACTGCAACGACATTCGATGCAGAGTCCGTTCGGTGACCGACAGCTCCGCTGCACACTCGGCGACCCCGACACGACGACGCAGTATGTCGACGAGGTGCCATGACCAGGGCGGCGGGGCCGTGTGCCGATCAGCGGTGCACAACTCGGCCAGCGTGGCGACCTTGTCGTCGGAGGCTTCCAACAGCTCACACCAGCGCTCGACGCGTGGTCGCTGCCAGAGGGTGTCGGCCTCGACCCGCAGATCACGAAGTTCAACGGCCGGTACCCCGAGCAGACCCTGCGCGTGTCCGGGAAAGAATCGGAGCCCGACCATCTCATGCGGTTGATGTGCGACAAATACATTCGGACGAGTGTCCGGGCCCGCGAACAACAGGCCATCACCGGTCCAGATGACATCCATGCAGCCGTCGGGCAGAACCGTCGCTTCGCCGACGTCGACGGCACTTCGCCACGCGTGCACTGCTGCGACTCGCTCGGCCGATGACGTCATTCGTCCAGTGTCGCCCACGGTGAGCGACGGTGTCAGCCCGCTGGACACGCTGCCATCGCTCTGGACACAAGGCCCTGCCAGCTTGGGACGAAAGACCCTCTCCCCCAAGCCAACCGAGGTCGAACATTGGACACGTAGACCACTCGTCGAGGAGATGATGTTCGATGTCCATCCGCCGCACGCACACCGACAACCCGCAGCACCCCGCCGCCATCGTCGGGTTCGCGATCTTCCTGATCGGCTTCGGTGCCGCACCCCTCGCCCTGACAGCGCTCGCTTTCGGGAGTGGCACTGCCGCTCTCGTCGCCGCGATCGTGGCGGTCATCGGAATGGCAATCGGGATCGGCATCGTCTCGGTGATGACACGACGCCTCCAGCACAGCGCGCTGTTGCCCGATGCGACGTCGAAAGAGGAGCAGCACTACCTGGAGGTCTACCGCCACCAGGTCGCCTAGCCTGCCGCACGCAAGCGAGGTCGAGGTCGACGCCCCGGGTTGGGCGGGGCGTCGACCTTGCTGCGCTTTCTGCCGCTGACCGTCGGATCTTGCCCTAATCAACCACCGGACTGTGACCTGGATAACACTAGGCTGGGAGCGTCGTCGAATCGAGGAGATGACGCCATGACGGCTTTGCACAGATCTCACGTGTCACACGGCAATCACCCGATGGGTGTTGTCGCATTCGTTCTCGTGCTGGCGGGCTTCCTGTCGCTGGCGATCTCGCTGACCATGTTGGCAACGGGCGAAACCACCGCCGGAGTCGTCTGGGCGGTGGTGATGGTTGCGGCATTCGCCGGTGGAGCGGCAGTGCTCATCGCGCTGAGCCGCCAGATGTATCACAGCGCGTTCTTCCCGGTGAACACCGAGCACGACCGCGTCGAGTACGACCACATGTATCACCAGCACTGATTCCGGTCGATGCGGGCGACCTGGCCCAGCCCGTGCGGAGGTCGCCGGTAAACTCCTGCCCGTGACGACGAATGGCGCTTTCGCAACAGGCATCGCAACCGTGACCAACGGGGGGTCCGCCGATCCCGGCGTTGTCCTCGACGTCTGGTACCCGGACCCCGAACTCGCAACGCCGGATCTGGCCGACACCAAGATACTCGAGGGCGACGACATTCCCGCCGACCTGAACGATCTGGTCGGCCTCGACGAGGCACGCGGCGTCAAGATCGTCGCGGTTCGCACCTCCATCGCTGATCTGTCGGTCGCCCCGTCGGACGCCTACGACGTCTACCTGCGCCTTCACCTGCTGTCGCATCGACTCATCGAGCCGCACGAGGCGAATCTCGAGGGCATCTTCGGCCTGCTGTCGAACGTCGTCTGGACCAACTTCGGGCCGTGCCCGGTGGAGGGATTCGAGAAGGTTCGACGACGCCTTCGCGCGCGCGGACACGTGACCGTACTGAGCATCGACAAGTTCCCCCGGATGGTCGATTACGTCGCACCGGGCGGAGTCCGCATCGGCGACGCCGACCGCGTGCGTCTCGGTGCACACCTCGCCCCCGGCACCACCGTGATGCACGAGGGATTTGTGAACTACAACGCGGGAACGCTCGGCTCGTCGATGGTCGAGGGGCGAATCTCGGCGGGCGTCGTCGTCGGCGACGGTTCAGACATCGGTGGCGGAGCGTCGACGATGGGCACGCTGTCGGGCGGCGGCAAAGAGATCATCTCGCTGGGCAAGCGCTGCCTGCTCGGCGCGAACTCCGGCTGCGGGATTCCTCTCGGCGACGACTGCGTCGTCGAGGCAGGGCTGTACGTGACCGCAGGCACCAAGGTGACGGGTCCCGACGGCGCGTCCATCAAGGCACGTGAGCTCTCCGGACAGTCGAATCTGCTGTTCCGTCGCAACAGCCTCACCGGCACCGTCGAGGTGGTGCCGTGGAAGGGCGACGGCATCGCGCTCAACGAGGCGCTGCACAAGAACAACTGACCCGGGGCTGCCGAGTCGGCATTGCGGACGCCTTCGTGGTGGCGTGTGATTTCGACTCGGCAGCTCGCTGCGCTCGCGGCCGGCTCAATCAGCGGGTGAGGCCGGCTCAATCAGCGGGCGGGGCCGGTTCGATCGGCGGGTGGAGCGGCTCAATCAGCGGAGCGGCGTCGGGCCGGGTTGTGGATGTGTTCGAATCGAAGGATGTGGGTGCCGCAGCACCCACATCCTTACGTTCGACACACACTCACCGCGGGAGTGGGCGGATAAGGCGCCCAGCCGGCGCGGGTCGGGCGGACTTTCAGGCGGTGAGTCGCGCCACGGCGGCGTCGATGCGCTCGTCGGTGGCGGTGAGGGCGAAGCGCACGTGGTTGACCCCGAGCGGTCCGTAGAAGTCGCCGGGGGCCGCCAGGATGCCGCGCTGGGCAAGCCACGCAACGGTGTCGCGGCAGCCCTCGTCGCGGGTGGCCCAGAGGTAGAGCCCGGCCTCCGAATCGTCGACGCGGAAACCCGCCTCGCGCACCGCGGGCAGTAGGCGCGAGCGGCGCAACTGGTAGCGGGCGCGCTGTGCCTCGACGTGCGTGTCGTCGGAGAGCGCAGCGGTCATCGCTGCCTGGATCGGGAACGGCACGATCATGCCCGAGTGTTTGCGCACGGCAAGGAGTTCGGCGATCAGGTCGTGGTCGCCAGCGAAGAAGCCCGCGCGATACGACGCCAGGTTGGAGATCTTCGACAGGGAGTGGATCGCGAGCAGCCCGGTATGGTCGCCGTCGCTGACCCGGGGGTCGAGGATCGAGACGGCCTCGGTGTCCCAGGACAACCCGAGGTAACACTCGTCGGACGCGAGGATCGTGTCGTGCTCGCGGCACCACGCGACCACCTTGCGCAGGTGGTCGACGCCCAGCACGCGGCCAGTCGGATTCGACGGTGAGTTGATGAACATGAGCGCGGGTGCCGAGCTGCCCATGACCGGGCCGATCTGCAGCGTCGAATCTGCTCGTGTCACCGACGCACCCGCGAGCAGCGCGCTCACTTCGTACGTGGGGTAGGCGACCTCGGGAATCACGACGTTGTCGCCAACGCCGATACCGAGCGCGGAGGTCAGCCCGGCGATGGCCTCTTTGGTTCCGATGACCGGCAGAATCGACGATTCGTCGAGTCCTGTTGCGCCGTACCGTCGTGCCAGCGCGTCGACGGCAGCCTTGCGCAGCTCAGGTGTGCCGACGGTTGTCGGGTAGCCGGGGAAATCCGACGCCGACGCCAACGCCTCGCGGATCAGCGTGTCGACCGGATCGACGGGTGTGCCGACAGAGAGGTCGACGATGCCGTCCTCGTGAGCAGCAGCGGTCGCCTTGGCCTCGGCGAGCGAATCCCAGGGAAAATCGGGTAGCGCCTCACTCACACGTGCCCGGCGGGCCGTTCGCAAGTCAGTCCTCGCCCTCGTTCATCGGGGGGAGTTCCTTGATGAACGGCGGGTCGTAGTCGGTCTTGCCCACCTTGCTCGCACCACCCGGCGAGCCGAGGTCGTCGAAGAAGTCGGCGTTCGCGCTGACGTAGGGCTCCCACTCGTCGGGAACGTCGTCCTCGTAGAAGATCGCTTCCACAGGACACACCGGTTCGCAGGCACCGCAGTCAACGCACTCATCCGGCTGGATGTACAGACTGCGGCCACCCTCGTAGATGCAATCGACAGGGCACTCCTCGACGCAGGCCTTGTCCATCACGTCCACACAGGGCTCCGCGATGATGTACGTCACCACTCTCTCCTTCTCCGCATAACGTTCATGTGTCCGCTCGCGCCCGCGTGTGCTCACGCGGCGGCAGACCTTGACGCGAGGGCTGGTCGCGTCGCATGCGCACGCCGTCGACCTCCCCCGAAGCAGGCGCGGAGCACACACGCATCGTCAACCTTATCTGCCTGGCCCAGCCCCGGCCCACATCGCCCCGTGCTATCGCTCACATCTGTCCCGGTCAGGGCAACTCGGCACGACGAAGATCACAGTTTCGACGTTTCGTTCCCCCCGCGAACTCCCATAGTGGGTTTGCGTTCAGCGTGACGCCAACCCTCCCGCGGCGCAGAGGTCGGGAGCATCCTGTTCTGGTGAGTCTGATCATCGCCCGGAACGGGGTCCAGCAGATCAGCGTGGGATTGGCGATCGCGCACTGTCGACGCCGCTGATCACCCGCCGATCCCCGACCCCTCTCCACCTTCGTCCGGAGTGCTCATGACCTCGACCCTCGATCCCGTGCACCGTGCCGCGACACGACCGACGAGTGCCACCCTTCCCACCAGACTTCGACCCGCCGACCTCCTGCGCATCACAGATCAGGGCGTCGCGGACGTTCTCGACGGTCGATACAACCACCTCCTACCTCCGAGCTGGGACCCCGTCGAGCGCTGGTCGACCCGCCTCGAATCCGACGACGACCTCGACCTCTGGCTGATCAGCTGGACACCCGACAGGTCGACGGACCTGCACGACCACGCCGGCTCGCTCGGCGCACTGACCGTGCTCTCCGGCGCGCTGCGCGAGTACCGCTGGACCGGCAACGACCTCGCACTGCGCATCCTGTCCGCGGGCGACCAGGCGTCGTTTCCCCTCGGTTGGGTCCACGACGTGCAGCATCACGCCAGCGCACCTCCGCTGCGCGGACTCAACCAGGCGCACGCGACCTCGCACCGCCTCGGCTCGGTGAACGAGCCCGGCCCCACGCTCAGCGTGCATGCCTATTCGCCACCGCTGACGGCGATGTCGTTCTACGAGGTCACCGACGCCAGCCGGCTACGACGCACACGCACAGAACTCACCGACGAACCCGAATGACCCCGATAACCTTGCGATGTGCCGATGACGATCAATGACCTCCTGCTGAACGCCCGCGAAAGCCTCCAGCGAGTCGACGCCGCGGATCTACCCGGCGAACTCGAGAGCGGTGCAGTCCTCGTCGACATCCGGCCGGCCGCGCAGCGCGCCGCCGAAGGAGAGCATCCCGACGCCCTCGTCATCGAGCGCAATGTCCTGGAGTGGCGCTGCGATCCCGCCAGTGACGCGCGGATCGACGAGGCAGTCGATCACGATGTGCGGTGGATCATCCTGTGCTCGGAGGGCTACACGTCGAGCTTGGCCGCGGCATCGTTGCAGCAGTTGGGTTTACACCGCGCCACCGACGTCGTCGGGGGCTACCGAGCGATCCTCGCCACGCAGTCAGCCGACTGAACTTCTTAGCGCCACAAGACCTCCCGACGCCGGAGGCTCGCTCACGCGACGGCGGGCCAGGGGCGACCCGACGGCCGGGTGTCTGCCGCGAGTCCGGTGACCGGGTTCGCGAGCGCGGCCACGTGCTCGGCCAGCGATGCGTCGATCCAGTTCTCGGCGTCGAGCACATAGGGCGGCTGGGCCGTGATCCGCTCGGCGAGAACGTATCCCGACTCGGCGGTGATCTCGGCGAGCGTGGTGAGGTTCGGCCACGGGCGTTCGGGGTTGACGTGGTCGGGCGTCAGCGGCGACACGCCGCCCCAGTCGTCGATACCCGAGGCGATCAGCGCTGCGCACTCCTCCCCCGATACCAGGTTGGGCGGCGCCTGCACTCGCATCCGCGACCCGAGCACGATGCGCGCCGTCGCCACTGCCGCGAGGAACTCCGTCATCTCGGCGTCGGGCGTGCCACGCATCGCGGTGTCGGGCTTGGCGCGGAAGTTCTGCACGATCACCTCTTGGATGTGACCGGCACGCGCGATATCGGCAAGTGCGAGTAGCGATTCCGCGCGTTCGGTCAGACTCTCGCCGATACCGACGAGGATGCCCGTGGTGAACGGAATCCGCAGATCGCCCGCATCGCGCAGCACCTGCAGCCGGACCAGCGGGTCCTTGTCGGGGCTGCCGTAGTGCGGTTGTCCCTTCTCGGTGAACAATCTGCGCGAGGTGGTCTCGAGCATCATGCCCATCGACGGCGCCACCGGTCGCAACACCGCCATCTCCTCGGCGCTCATCACGCCGGGATTGAGATGCGGCAGCAGGCCGGTGTCTTCGAGGACGGCGACCGCCGCCGCGTGAACGTAGTCGAGCGTCGACGAATATCCGCGTGCGGCAAGCCATTCGGCGGCCTGCGGCCAGCGATCCTCTGGCCGGTCGCCCAGCGTGAACAGCGCTTCTTTGCAGCCGAGTGCCGCGCCCTGGCGCGCGATCGATAGCACCTGGTCGATCTCGAGAAACATTCCCTCGCCCGCACGGGCCAGTTTGCCCGGCACGGTCACGAACGTGCAGTAATGACACCGATCGCGGCACAACCGCGTCAACGGCACGAATACCTTGCGCGAGTAGGTGATCTGCCGTTCCCGACCCACCTCGGCGAGCCCTTCGTCACGCATCGCCGACGCGACCGCCGCCACTGCCGTGAGGTCGTCGCCCGATGCCGACAGCAGTGCTGTTGCCTCGGCGAGCCCGACGTCGCCGCCCGCACGCACCACGTCGAGCGCCTCACGTGCGGTCATCGCCTTACCTGCAGTCATGTCAGTTGTCATCCACGCTCACCCCTCGCGGGTCTCGACGACATACGGCTCTACATCGAACGTACCGTTTCTCTCTCGGAACGAGACGGCCGTACCAGGCCACAGCAGCGTCAATCTCCCGCTGTCGGGATCGACGTACCAACTGTTGCAGCCGGTCAACCACACCGTCGACGATGCGCGGTCGTCGATCTCGGCGGTGTAGGCGGCTTCAGCGTCCGCGGTGACCTCCAACGATCGGATGCCGTCGTCGGAGAGCACATCGAGCGCGCCGAGAACGTAGCTGAGTTGGGTTTCGATCATGTAGATGGCGGAGTTGTGACCGAGCGCGGCATTGGGCCCGTCGAGCACGAACATGTTGGGAAAACCGTGAACGGTGGTCGACGCGTACGACGTCATCCCGTCGGACCAGTGCGTGTCGAGCCGTTCGCCGCGGGCGCCGGTGATGCGTGTGGAGACGGGAGGCCGGGCAGCCTCGAATCCCGTTGCCATCACGAGCAGGTCGAGGTCGTAGCAGCGTCCGCTCGCGGCGCGAGCCTTGGATTCGCGCACCGTGTCAAGAGCGCTCGGCTCGAGGATCACGTTGTCGCGCACGAGTGTCGGATAGAAATCGTCGCTCAACAGGATGCGCTTGCATCCGATCTCGTAGTCGGGGGTGAGGATCGACCGGAGTTCCGGATCACCGATCTGAGAATGCAGATGAGTTCTTGCGCGCGAACGGATCTCGTCGATATCCGGGTGCAGCGCGAGTCGCTGACGGAACGCCGCGTCGGCGTCGCGCAGAAGTTGATCGCGCACATCATCTGCGACGGCGGGATCGAGGTAGGTGGCGCGTTCTTCGACGGTGTACTGCCGATCGTCGCGCGGCACGACATACGGTGGCGTCCGACAGAAGACGACGAGTTCTTCGGCTTTCTCGGCGAGATGCGGAGCGATCTGCACCGCGGACGCACCCGTACCCACCAGACCGATGCGCGCACCGTCGAGCGGCAGGTCGTCGCGCCAGGCGGCGGTGTGGACCACCTCGCCGGTGAACGAGTCGAGTCCCTCGATGTCGGGGATGCGCGGCTCCGACAGCCGCCCCACGGCGAGAACCAATGCGCGGCAGGTGATCTCACCGTCCGACGTCATGATCGTCCACCGGGCCGCTGCGGGATTCCAGGTGGCGTCAAGTAGTTCGCAACCGAGACGGAGTCGATCGTCGAATCCCTCGTCGATGACAGTCCGTTCGAGATACTCGCGGATCTCGGCACCGCTGGGATAGACCGACGACCAATCGGCAGGCGGACGGAACGAGAACGAGTAGAGATGTGCCGGAATGTCGCAGGCGATGCCCGGATAGGTGTTGTCGCGCCAGGTTCCCCCGACAGCGTCGGCGCGCTCGAGAACAACGAACGACTCGCGTCCACGTCGGGCGAGTCCCGTGGCCATCCCGATGCCGGCAAACCCCGCACCGACGATCACGACATCGACGTCGAGCTCTGCGACAGTTCGACGGTCAGGCGTGCTCGAGAGGTCGGCAGTCACCCGCAGGCCCGCGCATTCTCGTTCTGCGGCAAGGCAATTCGACGCCCCTGCGGCGGTTCGCCGTAATCGGTACGTCGCTGCCGGGGCAGCCGACCGACCTCGTGCGCGATCTCCGCGATGTCGTCGACGGACAACGTCCGACCGGCCTCCTGGCCGGATTCGGGTGAGAGCTCGCCGTCGAGCAGCAAGCCACCGATGTCGTCGGCGCCACCCGCGAGGACGTCGAGGACGACGTCGCGATCGAGCTTGGTCCAAGCGACCTGGATGTGGTCGATGTGTCCGAGCATCATCAGACGCGCGACCGCGTGGACAGCCCGGGTCTCACGCACGCCGACCGAGTCGGTGGCAGCGTCGGCGAGGTGAGGTGGTGCGTTCTCGGGCAGCAGCGGCATGACGATCAACTCGTGGAAGCCGCGGGTTTCGTCGGCGATGCGGGCGAGCAGCCGCAGGTGTGCCACCACCTGTTCGGGCGTCTCGACGTGGCCGTACAGCAGCGTCGCGGTGGAGAACAGCCCTGCACGATGGGCAGCGCGGATCGTCTCGACCCACTCCGCTACCGGCTGCGGCGCACCTGCGGGATGCAGTGCGGCCCGCACCTCGTCGTCGAGGATCTGTGCCGCGGTGCCCGGTACGGACCCGAGCCCCGCGTTGCGTGCCAGCTCGAGGAACTGCGGGACGTCGAGGTTCATGCGCTCGGCGCCGTCGCGAATCTCGGGTGGGCGGAAGGCGTGCAGGTGCATGTCCGGCGACGAGGCGTGGATTCTCTCGATGATTCGCAGGTAGACGTCGCCGCGATCGTCGCCCGGTACAGCGCCCTGCATGCAGATCTCGGTGGCTCCGAGCGACCAGGCCTCGGCGACGAGCGCCTCGATCGAGACGGCCGAATCGTCGGCCGCGACAACCGCGGTGTCGAAGTTTCGGTTCACCACGAAGGTCATGACGTCGGGATCGGTGACCTCTCTGCGGGCGGCGTCGGCGACTGCGCACAGTTCGAGCAGTTCGTCGCCATCGGCGCCGAGCAAGGCCACCCACTCGGCGTCGGTCACCGACGCCGCGTCGGCTCGCACAGCGGCCAACGCCGACCGAACCGATTCGACTGGGGCGGGGCGGTCACTCGCCCACGCGCGCAACACCATGCAGAACACTCTAACGATCACGCTTACCGCTTCCCCGGCGGACGCCACCCAGAGGACTCGGCGGCCGACGCGGGACCGGGTCAGGCCTCGGCCTCCGGCAGGCGCCTCGACCAGACCAACGCGACGGGTGCGCCGAGTCCGATGATCACGAGTAGCAACGTCGCGAGTGTGGTGCTGCCCTGCAACGCGAGCATGACGTCGCCTCCCGGGCCGCCCATACCCGCCACAGCGAGCACAATCAGCCACGCCACCAGAGGGCCGTACCGCAGCGGGCCGTCGGTGTACTTCGCGGCCAGCCACAGCAGCAGGCAGTTGAGCAGGCCTGCGGCGATCGCAGCGACCGGTACGGGTGTTCCGCCGAGGCGCAGGTACACGAAGCCGACCGAGAGCAACCCGACGATGAACCCATCGAGGATCAGGAATCCGAGGAGGACACGATCGGCGACGCGCATCACGCCACTCCGTCAGAAGAGCCGTCAGACGAGGGGTCCGAGGAATCTGCGAAGAAGAGATCCGCAGCACGGCGTCCCGACCTGAGGCGGTCACGGCTCGACCGCAGCACGAAGTGTTCGTCACTCATGATCGGTTGCAGGATGTTGTTGCTGAGCGCGTACTCGGTTCCCGAAAGCGCAACGGTCACCTGGGTCGCATGCGCACGCAGGCCCTCGACCTTGCGGTCGTACACGGCGCTGATATCGATCGCGGCGTCGATCTCGTCGTCGGCGTAGCTGGGCAACTCCCCCGCCTCGGGCATCCGCCATCCGTCAGGAACGCTGCGCGCAGAGGCCAATCCCTGGTGCAGCGCGCTGTGTTCGGTCACCGACTCCCAGACGATGAGCTCGCGCCCGGTTCGGGCCTCGACAAGCGGTATCGCGGCCATCGACGCCGTGTGGACCATCTTGTGGTCGGGGTGGCCGTAGGTGCCCGCCATGTCGTAGGTGATGAGGACCTGCGGGTCGAAGTCGGCGATGACGTTCGCGAGAGTTGCGACGACATCGTCGAAGCGCGCTTGGGCGAGCGCACGCGGGTGCTGTGCCGATGGCGAACCGGCCATCCCCGAATCACGCCAATGCCCCGCTCCGCCGAGAAACTCCGGACGCAGTGGCGCGGCGCCCTCCGGGGTGAGCGCGGCCAGCGCGTCCGTCAGCTCACGGATCCGGTAGCCGCCGAGCTGATCGGCACCGCCGTCGGCGACCAACTGTGCCCATTCGTCGCCGATCACCTCGCCCTCTTCGCCGAGCGTGAACGTGAGCACCCGCACGTCGACGCCGTCGGCGAGATACCGCGCGATGGTGCCACCGGTCATGATCGTCTCGTCGTCGGGGTGCGCGTGAAGCAGCAACATACGACGATCGGATCGCTGGTCGCTCACCGGAGGTTCCATGTGCTCGCCGAGCCGAAGATCGAGACCTGAATCGGTCCGGACAACGGAACGTCGGTCACCTTGCGCGTCACACCCACCATCATGCTGTCCTGATACAGCGGCAGATAAATCGACTGCGCTGCAAGTAGGGGCTCTGCCTCGGTCAGCTGAGGCAGCGGGTCGTCGGATGCCATCGCGTCGCGCGCGAGACCGATGAGCACGTTGTCGCAGACCCCCGAGGGATTGGACGCGTAGACGTCCTGATTCGACGACTGCTGCTGCTGGTCGGGGGCGTCGCTGGTTGGTGTCGGCGGCGTCGAGAGGCTCGGTGCCGTACCCGGCTTGGGCTGATCGCAGTCGACCTGGGACGCCAGCGCCGCGGCAGGCGGCACGCCGAGGCCGGTCCAGCCGACGGCCATGTCGACGCGCGATTCGGTCAGGGCTACCCCGTACAGCTCGTTATTGGGCAGCGAGACCACCGCGGCACGGACACCGGCGTTGCGTAGCTGGTCGACGATGTTGGCGGCGGCCGCGGTCGACCTCGCGTCACCGCTGATCGCACCGACGCGCACGGCCAGGTCGCGCCCGTCCTTCGAGAAACCGGCGACACCGTCGGGTACCGGCGACATCGTCGACGCGGGGTCGGGTGGCGTCGAGGAGGACGGCGCTCCCGACGAGGGGGAAGCAGAGCTGGTGGCCGGTGCACTCGAGGGAGCCGACGAACCGGCGGACGACGTCGACGTCGGGGTGGCCGCCCCACGCCGGTACCCCGCGGAGGCGAGCAACTCGTCGATCTGCTCGGCACCCGGGCGCTGACGGTCGACCGCGAAGTATCCCGGATCCGACGGCGCGAGAACGGTGTTCGCGTACGGCGTGACGACCGTGTCGCCCGCGCCCGCGTAGGTGACGACCGCCGGGTCGATCATTCCCAGGATCGCCCGACGAACCGCCACCGAATTCATCACCGGGGTGCGCGCGTTGACGCTGATGCTCAACGCTCGTGATGTCGCCGAGCGCTGCGTCGCGATACCCGGGACGGCGGCGAGTTCTGCGCTACTCGCAGGCCCGGTGGCCAGCGTCGCGAGCGACGAGTCGCCCGAACGTACGGACTCCACCATCTGCGACGCCGTGCCCGCCCTGCGCAGCACCACCTGGTCGAGGATCGACGGTTTCACCCAGAAACGGTCGTTGCGGATCAGGCGCACCTCGTCGCGGGTGGTGTCGATCGAGAACACCGAGAACGGCCCCGCCGACACCGGCTTTCCGCTGTCCATACCGGTCTGGAATCCGGCGGGCGCGCCCTTCAGGACGTGACTGGGAAGCAACCAGGTGAACATCTCTCGCCACGCCGGGTAGGCACGCGCGAACTTGACCGTCACGACCTTGCCGCCGCTGCTCGACTCCACGGAGTCGATCAACCGGTAGCCGGCGGGAGCGACGACGTTGGGCTGTCGCGACATCTGTTGCCACAGGTAGCTGAAATCGTCGCCGGTGACGGGCAGGCCGTCGGACCACTGCGCGTTGGTGTGGATCTTGTAGGTGACCGTGAACGGCTGCTGTGACGTGACCTCCGCCGAGGTGAGCAGAGCTTCGGAGCGCTGCCAGACGACGCCGTTCGGCGTCTGAACCGGTTCGAACGCACTCGGCAGCGTCATCGAGGCGATCGCCGTCGTGACCGGGCTCTGATCAGCGGCCAGGTGCGGATTGAATCCCTGGCCGACCGAGTCGGTGGCGACGTAGATCGTCTTCTCCGTCGGGTACTCGGCGGGGGTCTGCGGTGGCGCCTCGGTCTCGCGGACCGGGGGCGGCGGGTCGGACATACACCCGGCCATCGTCGCCACCACAACAGCGCTCAGCACCGCCAACAGGAGGTGCCTACGCCGTCGAGAACGGTCAACCGCTCGCGCCCGCATCGGCGGCCTCCTGCCGGTCACCCACTCACCCCCACCATCACGTCCCGATGTTCACCCAGCATTCACCCCGACACTCGCGAGGTCGGCTAGCCGGCCGCCTGATCGCGCGTCTTGGCCCGCGAACGCTCACGGGCACGCGTCGACGAATCGAGGTGCACCTTACGCACTCGCACGACCTCGGGGGTCGCCTCGACACACTCGTCCGCGGCGCAGAACTCCATCGCGCCCTCGAGCTCGAGGTGCATCGGCTTGGCCAGCGTCTCCATCACGTCTGCCGACGACTGACGCATATTGGTCAGCTTCTTTTCACGGGTGACGTTGATGTCGAGGTCTTCCGCACGCGGGTTGATGCCGACGACGTGGCCCTCGTAGGTGTCGTCGCCCGGATTGACGAAGAACGTTCCGCGATCGGCGAGCTGGATCATCGCGAACGGCGTCACGCTGCCCGCGCGGTCACTGACCAGTGAACCGGTGTGGCGTGCGCGGATCTCGCCCGCCCAGGCGTCGTAGCCGTCGAATACGGCGTTGGCGATGCCGGTGCCGCGGGTCTCGGTGAGGAAGTCGGTACGGAAGCCGATCAGGCCGCGAGAGGGAACCCGGAACTCCATGCGGACCCAACCGGATCCGTGGTTGTTCATCTGGTCCATCCGACCCTTACGCGCGGCCAGCAACTGAGTGACCGCGCCGAGGTACTCCTCGGGCACGTCGATCGTCAGGTGCTCGAACGGCTCGTGCACCTTGCCGTCGACCTTGCGCGTGACCACCTGCGGCTTGCCGACGGTGAGTTCGAAGCCCTCGCGGCGCATCTGCTCAACGAGGATCGCCAGGGCGAGCTCACCACGACCCTGGACCTCCCAGGCGTCGGGGCGATTGATGTCGACGACGCGCAGCGACACGTTACCGATGAGCTCGGAGTCGAGGCGGTCCTTGACCATGCGCGCGGTGAGCTTGTGACCCTTCACCCGTCCGGCGAGCGGCGAGGTGTTGGTGCCGATGATGACCGAGATGGCAGGCTCGTCGACGGTGATGCGCGGCAGCGCGACCGGGTTCTCGGCGTCGGCGAGGGTGTCGCCGATCATGATCTCGGGGATGCCGGCGATGGCCACGATGTCGCCTGCGACGGCCGACTCCGCGGGACTGCGCTCGACGCCGACGGTCGCGAGCAACTCGGTGATCTTGGCGCGCTCGACGACGGGCTCTGCCGTGCCGTCCTCCTTGGTGATCTCACGCATCCAGGAGACGGTCTGGCCCTTCTTGAGGGTGCCGTTGTGGATGCGGACCAGCCCGAGGCGGCCGAGGAACGGCGAGGCGTCGAGGTTGGTGACGTGCGCCTGCAGCGGAGCATCCGCGTCGCCCTTGGGTGCGGGGACGTGCTCCATCAGGACGTCGAAGAAGGGGTCGAGGTTCTCGCCCTCGGGGACCTCTCCGTTCGCGGGCTCCACCGTGCTGGCGATACCGGCGCGGCCCGACGCGTACAGGACCGGGAGGTCGAGGACCTGCTCGGCAGCGGCGGCGGCTTCGTCGTCGAGGTCGGAGGCGAGGTCGAGCAGCAGGTCGTGGGTCTCGGAGACGACCTCGGAGATACGAGCGTCGGGACGGTCGGTCTTGTTGACCAGCAGGATGACCGGCAGCGATGCGCTGAGAGCCTTGCGCAGCACGAAGCGTGTCTGCGGGAGCGGACCCTCGGACGCGTCGACGAGCAGCACGACGCCGTCGACCATCGACAGGCCGCGCTCGACCTCGCCGCCGAAGTCGGCGTGACCGGGGGTGTCGATGACGTTGATGACGACCTCGGTGCCGTCGGGCTGACGACGATGCACCGCGGTGTTCTTGGCGAGAATGGTGATGCCCTTCTCGCGTTCGAGGTCGCCGGAGTCCATCACGCGGTCGACGAGCTCGGCACGCTCACCGAACACTCCGGACTGGCGGAGCATCGCGTCGACCAGCGTGGTCTTGCCATGGTCGACGTGCGCGACGATCGCGACATTGCGGAAGTTGGGGACAGCGCTCACTGAGCTCTCTTTCATCTTTTTCGACGTCCCGAAGGCATGTGCGGGCCGTCGGCGATCCGGTTTCAGGCACCGGATGTGGACTCTACGACGCTCAACAGGGTATCTGCTCGGACCATGAGAGCGCGATCACACAGGTGGGAGTGGGTTTTGCGGTGCTCTTCGGGGGTCGCCGTCGTCACCGCGTCCGACCACCGGCCTGGACCAGGATCGCCCCCGCGACGGCGAGGATTCCGAGCAGCTCTGTGAGTGCGGGGACCTGCCGTAATGCGATGAAGCCGACCACCGCGGCGGTCATCGGCAGCAGTGCGAGCAGCACGGCGAATCGCGCCGGACCCACCGACCGTAGGACGACCTGATCGAGGGCATACGGAACCGCTGTCGACAGCACTCCGAGTCCCAGCGCGAGCAGGATGAGCCACCACACGTTCTCGCCGGCCTTCACCGCCGGCACGACGGTCAGCGCCAGCGGCGAGGTCACGATCGCCGCGACAACGAAACCCGTTGTCAGATCCTCGATCCCCGCTCCGCGCACCGCGACGCGACGGCCGAGCAGGATGTAGCCCGCCCAACACGCGGCGGCCACGAGGGCCAGCACGACGCCGAGCACACTCCCCGACCAGTGCACGTCGACGATGAGTGCCACGCCGATCACGGCAGCAAACAGTGCTGCGACATCGCGCCTCGTGCGTGATCCGGCTGCCGCCACCGCGATGGGACCGAGAAACTCCAGTGCGACTGTCGTGCCGAGTGGTAGGTGATCGAGCGCGAGGTAGAACGCGATATTCATTGCGGCCGTCATCAGGCCGAACACGCCCGCAAGGCGTAGGCGCGACCACTGCCACGCGGCGCGGCCGGGACGCACCACGATCAGCAGGACGAGCGCGGCCCCGGTGATACGCAACCACGCGACACCCGCGGGCGACACCGCGTCGAAGAGGTCTATCGCGATGGCGGCACCGAGGTACATCGACGTGCCACCCGCGAGCATCAGCGCGGGAGCCAGCCAGCGGACGTCACGCGTGGCGCGGAGCCGCTCGACCCGTTGCCGTCGCTGTTGCGTCACAGCCGACGAACCTACTCCGCGCTGCGGTCACCGCGCACGGCGGTTTGTGCCGACGCTGCCTCGGTCAGGACGAGCCGGATGATCCTGCCGAGCCCGTCGTCAGTCCGTTCGACGGTGCCTTCCGCACGCATCCGCTCGCCGGAGCCTTACCGGCGAATCTGTCGGCGAGCCAGTCGTACGCCTCGTTGTACCCGGCAACTCCACCCGCGATGTGGCCCAACGCAGTTCCTCCGAGTACCGGAAAGGCGATACTCCGGTATTCGAGCGACTTCGGGGACTTGGCGCACCACTCGGCGAAGAGTGTCTGACCTTGCGAAGCGGGGACGGTCGGGTCAACTGGATTGCTGGACAACAGGATCGGGATGTCGGTGGGCTTGTGCATACCGACCTTCTGCTCGTTCACGCGCGCGGCAAGCGCGGGGGTGGAGTCGATCAGCTCTCCGATCGTCTTACCGCTGGCCGTCCACGTACTCGTCTTGGGTGATCCGATCAGGGTCGTCGCCACGATGCATTGTCCGCGAACGAGATTCATCACACGCTTACCCTCCGCGTTCAGTAGCGGAGGAATCTGTTGTGCCATATCCGGATACAGCGCCATCGCCGCGTCGATCGCCCAACCGATCGCTCCCCCGAGGCGCTGACCGTCGAGGTGGTTGAGCAGACTACGCAGATCGGTTGGCGCCCCGCCCGCGTAGATCCCGACAACGTGCTCGGCGAGGTCGGGGGCATAGTCGTCGATCAGTTCTGCCGCGGCCGCCGTGGCGGCACCGCCCTGCGAATAACCGGCGAGCGCAACCTTTGTCGCGGGATCCACGCCCGGCAGTTGCAGTGCGGCGCGGGCGGCGTCGATCTCCGCATCGCCCTGATCGACCCGCATCGCGAACGTATGGACGCCCGGCGTACCCAATCCGATGTAGTCCGTGCTGACAACGCCGTAACCCCGTGCGAGCAGGTTGTAGGTGATGAGAGCTTCGATCTCGGCCATGGGTCCGCCGGGAGGCGCCACGGTCGGCGAAGAGATCAAACGTGAAGGCGCACACTGGTCGCCCATACCGTGCGCGCCCGGCCCGTACGACACGAGCGGCCGGGGTCCCGGTCCGGTCCACGGACGCGACGGCGCGAGGTAGTAGCCGCTCACCGCAACCTTCTTGCCGAGAGCGTTCGTCGACACGTACATGATCTTCGTCGCCGACGCCGGGATCTTCCCTGCGCGGTTCGGGACGGTGATGAACGTCGACATGGACTGTGTCCGAAGCAGTGTGCCCGCTGCGGGAAGCGGGCCGGCGGGCGGCGTGTAGAACGGGTCGCTGCCGTCCGACGATCCCGCCGAGCCACTGTCGGCCGACCCGGACGACCCGAGGGGGGACGCCACGGCACGTCCGGCGTCGAGCGTTCCGCACATTCCGGCCAGCGCAACGGCCGCCGTCATGGCCAGCGCACAGCCGATGGTCGCTACCGATCGGCGCCCGCTGCTGCGAAGCCGACCCGTACGCCGATACGACATCGCTCCCTCGATTCCCGGTCTGGAACACCCGATTCGGCCCGTCGCCACCGTGGCGGGATAGACGCAAAGCGCGGCCCCGCCTGCCTCACGACGCAGCAGTGTAGGACAGTAAACCGCGCATTGACTGGGTCCGCTCGGCGATTACCGAATTGTCATCTACCGAGCCGACAGTCGCCTCAACCGCCCGACGAAGGACCTCAGTCGCGCTGGCGCAGGACCTCGCATAGCTCGGGCACCCACGCGGTATCGGCGGGAACCAACTGGTTCGAGGCGGCCATGTCTTCGAGTTCGTCGACGCTCACCCAGACCAAGCGGGAATGTTCGACGGCCCTCGGCACGCCGTCGACGATCCGCGCCCAGAGCGCGACAAGTGTCAGGTCGTGGGCGAGTTCGACGGTCTCGGCGAGGAGTGCACCGACCTCGACATCGATCTCGAGCTCCTCCCGCAGTTCACGACGCAGCGCGGCCGCCAGCTCTTCGCCGGGCTCGACCTTGCCACCCGGAAGTTCCCACAGACCCGCAACCTGAACCGGATAACTCCTCTGCGCCAACAGAAGTCGACCATCGGAAGAGGTGATGGCACCCGCGACGACGGTCCGCATGCTCACGTGCCGACCACCGCAACGTGTTCGGGACGCAACCGCAGCGCGACCGAATCACCCACGCGCACAACGTCCAGTGACACCGCGTCGACCTCTCCCACCGATGTCGACACCCGAACTCTCTGGCCTGCCGGGAGATCGGCTACCACGACGACCTCGCCACGGACCGAAGCGGCGTCACCGGACGCATGCTGCACTCCTGGCCGCTCCGCGACGAGCGACTCTGCACGAAGTCCGAGTTCGCCTGATTCCCAACCACACTCGATGCCCAGCTCTCTCGGGTCGACGAGGCCCAGCGGTGTGCTGATGGCGCCGTCGGTTCGTCGCGCCGGAATGATGGTCGTGCATCCGAGGAACTGCGCGGTCCACGCGTCGACCGGCCTTTTCCACAGTCGCGCAGGTGGACTCGTCTGCACGATGTCGCCCGACCTCATCACCGAGATGGCGTCTGCAACGAGCGCCGCCTCGGTGTGATCGTGAGTGACCAGGATCGCGGGAGTCTCGGTCGCCCGCACCGCGCGACCGATGTCGACGGCGAGCTCGTCGCGCAATCTGCGATCGAGCGCGGCGAGCGGTTCGTCGAGCAGCAGCAGTCGGGGATGCGGCGCTAGAGCGCGCGCCAACGCGACGCGTTGCGCCTGCCCGCCGGACAGTTCGTCGACAGCACGCCGTTCAAAACCGGGCAACTGTACGAGTTCGAGCATCTCGGCAACACGCTCGGCGATCTGTGACCTGCCCATGTGTCTGGCCTTGAGTCCGTATGCGACATTCGCGCCGACGCTTCTGCCACCGAACAATTGTCCGTCCTGAAACACCACGCCGAAATCTCTGCGGTGTGCCGGCACGCGGACCAGATCGGTTCCGTCGAGTCGAATGCTTCCTCGCTCGACCTCTTCAAGACCTGCGATGGCTCGAATAAGCGTCGACTTTCCACACCCCGAAGGACCGAGCAGCGCGCTCACGAGCCCGTCTGCCCCGACGCTCCAGTCGAGACCGTTGATCACCGTGTGCGAACCGTAGGAGATGCGCACGCCCTCGAGTTCGAGTTTCACAGCGGTGCCCCCGACCGCGGCCTGAGCGCTTCGACGGCGACCATCGCCACGGCCGTCGCCATGACGAGCAGCATCGACGCGGCCATCGCGGTCGCCAATTGTGTTGCGCCGGGACGGTTCAGCGCGGAACCGATCAATACGGGCAGCGTCGTGGTGTCGGCGCGCGCCAGAAAGCTCGTCGCACCGAACTCGCCGAGCGCCATCACGAACGCGAATCCTCCCGCGGCAGCCAACGACCTGCCGATCGCGGGCAGGTCGATGGTGCGCAGTACCCGCAGCGGGCCGGCTCCGAGCGTCGCGGCAGCAGCACGCGCGCGGTCGGGAACGGCGTTGAGCGCGGGCACGATGATCCCGATCACGACCGGTATGGCGATGAGCGCCTGGACGCAGGGAATGATCAACGGCGAGGACGACGTTCGTGCGGGGAGCTCCGACAGCACGATCAGATAGCCGAAACCGAGTGTGACAGCACTGATCCCGAGCGGGATGAGCGCCAGGATCGCGCCGACCGTCCGCGCGGCGCCGCGCGCGGTGTGCAGCGCGATCGCGGCCATGACTCCGACGACGAGCGCGATCAGCATCGCGAGCAACGCGGAGAGAAACGAATACCGCAGCGTCGCAAGTGGTGTCACACCGTTCACCGGGTCGGCGAGCGCGCGATAGCCGGCGAGTGTCCACGCGCCGTCACGACCGGGGCGAACCGAGCGGACGGCGAGCACCACGATCGGAACGACCAGGATCAGAACCGTCCAGGCCCACGCGAGGGTCGCCGACACTCGCGCCCACCCCTGCAGTCGACGACGCCGAGGCGCGCGCGTGCTCGTGGCGAAACCTCGCGACCGCGCCGTGACGAGGCGCGTCAACACCAGCGCGACAACCACGACGACGATCTGCAGCAACGACAATGCCACCGCCTCCGGAATCCGGAAGTAGCCGATGGCCTGTTGGTAGATCTCGGTTTCCAGCGTGCGCAGCGTGCCGCCACCCAGGATGATGATCACGCCGAAACTGGTCGAGCAGAACAGGAAGATCAATGTGGCGGCGGCGCCGACGCTCGGCAGCAGGGCGGGAGCGATCACGGTCCGCCACGCACGAAACCGACCGGCACCCAACGTGCGTGCCGCGTCCACGACACGAGTGTCCAGCCCGCGCCACGACGCACCGACCACCCTGACGACCACCGCGACGTTGAGGAAGGCGTGCGCGGCCAGCACCGCCCACCACCCGGAACCGATGTGCGCGAACGCGAGTGGACCGTCGAACACCGCTCGGAACGCGACGCCGACCACCACCGTCGGCAACACGAACGGCACTGTCACGACGACACTCAGAATCATCGCCGACGCTCCGTGCAGCCTCGACGACAACCAGACGATCGGTGCGGCCACCAGCAATGCCAGTACTGTCGACGCCGCAGCCTGGGCAAGCGTCACACCCAGCAGATGTGCCGCGTGCGTTCGCGTGAACAACTCCCCCAGCGACGCCGATCCTGTTGCGGCGTCGCCATTCTGGCTGATCGCACGCCAGACGAGCGCGGCGACCGGCCACACGAAGAGCACCCCGAGAAACACCACGGGCACCGCCGCAAGTAGCCAGCGGCCGAGGCGGTTACTGTTCAGCGACCGACTGCGCTGCGCCATTGCTGAAGCCACGTCTCCCGATTCTGCGCAATGTACGCGGGCGGTAAGTTCACCGTCGACTGCGGGATCGGTGCGCGTTGCGCCCAGCCGTCAGGCAACGGCGTGTTCTTCTGCACCGGGTACACGAACATCGACGACGGAAGCGCCTTCTGCACTGTAGGACTCAGCATGAAATCGACGAGTTTGCGGGCGCCCGCCACATTGGGAGCCCCCTTGAGTACGCCGACGTACTCGACCTGCCGGAAGCAACTGTCGAGCAGCGCACTTGTCCCCGGCGTCGCTGCGGGCGACGAGGCATACGACAGCACTATCGGCTTGTCGCCCTTGCCTTCTCCCGCGGTGAAGAGCTGGTTGTAGGCGATCTCCCAGCCCGACACGATGGTCGCGCCGCCAGCGGACACCTGCTTCCAATAGTCCTGCCAGTTGTCACCGAAGACTCCGACGGTACTGAGTAGATACGCCATGCCGGGCGACGACGTGCCGGGGTCGATCAGTGCTGCCTGCTTGGCGTAGGTGGGATCGGTCAGGTCGCGCAGACTCTTCGGCGGAGTCTGCCCCTCGCGCCGGTACCACTCATCGTCGATGTTGAGGCAGACGTCGCCACGGTCGACCGCGGTCAGCTCGTTGTTCGAGTCGGGCACCGCGTACTGATCGGCGCCGTCGGCGAGAGCGGGTGACGCGTACGACTCGAGCGCCCCGGCCTGAATGGGACGGGTCGCGAACGTGTTGTCGATCCCGTACACCGCGTCGCCCTTGGGCGAACCGGGCGTGAGTGACACCGTCGACGCCAATTGGCCTGCGTCGCCGCTCTTGACGACCTTGAGCGTCTGCCCGGTCTCCTTCTTGAACTCGTCGAAGACCGATTGCGGGAGATCGAAAGAATCGTGGGTCAGCAGCGTGACCTGAGAACTCGACGACGAATCGTCGCCGCACGCGGTCAACATCGACGCTCCGACGGCGACGACCGCTGCGGCAACGGCACCGGTGCGCATCAGCCTCCTGCGCTTACTCCCCTGCCAGCGGGTGCGTCTCATTACGGTCCGGTCTGTCACCAGCGCTCCTCATCTCCGGGCGATCCACACATCTCCTGGTGCTCCTCGCGTGCGAGATTGGCGCCGTCCGACACACCGCCACCTGACACAAACGGAGGTCGGGCGACACCGCTGAGTAAAGACACACCACCGAGAAGACCGATCTTGATCGAACTTCTGTCGATCTAACCAGGTGCGTCGCGGACGTTCCGAGGACCAGCGGGCAGCGCCGGTCCCTTCGTAACATTCGTAACAATTGCATCACCTGTACCAAGAATGCGGCACTCGCAGCGTTAGGCTCCCCTGGACACCGCCCCATCGCCGGGGCTTAGAATGACGCGCCGGCGTTTCCGGACAGGACGCCCGGGTAGGGTCCCCAGTGCACCGAGATTCAGTGCTCGATATCTACAGCGCTCGATGAGTCCCAGTGCCCGATAACTACACCGACAACCGATAGGACTCCGACAAGTGCGTCTCTCAGCACTGACCAGTCGCGCCCGCATCGCCGTGGCCGCAGCAACGGTCGCCGTCGCCGCTTCGCTCGCCGCCCCGAGCCTCGCGCACGCGGCACCTGCGCCCACCCAGGCCACGAAGGTTGACCAGCGCACGCTGGATTCCCTCGGAGCCTTCGCGCCCGCGATCATCGGCTCGGTCACCACCCCCGGACCGGACGGCAAGGTGAATGCGCAGCTGTTGCAGCAGGCGCGCGCGATGGCCGACCAGCCGGGTCTCCCACCACAGGTCGCCGCCACCTGGCAGAAGATCACCGACTTCCTCGGCGAGCCCGGCCGCCGGCAGGTCGCCCGGATCGAGGCCGCAAAGCCCGGCGACCCGGAGATCCCGCAGGGTCCGAACGCACCGAAGATTCAGGAGTTCCTCTACCCGACGCTCGGCTTCGGCTGCATGCCCGGCGGTGGCAACTCCCTCGGTCGCGCACTCGTGACGGCGGGTCCGCAGAAGGCACCGGCCCCCGGCCCCAAGCGCGGACAGGCCGGGTACGTCTACACCAGCCTCGGCACCGGTCCCGCAATCAACAACCAGGCCCGCAAGCTGCTGGTCAGCTGGATCAACATCGACAACGGCCGCACCGGCCAGTTCCAGCTCAAGCGCAACGCGTTGATCAACGCGACCGACGGACCGGGCACGTTCACCGGGATCGCATCCACCGGTAAGGGACGCGTGATCTCCACGATCTACGGCGACGTGACCACCAAGACCAAGGGCAAGGTGCTCAGCTGCACCATCATCCCGACGATCGGGCTCGCGATCATCTGATCCGACCCGGGTAGCACTCTCGGCAAAAGGCCGGGGAAGCAACACATGCTTCCCCGGCTTTGTCGTTTCCGGCACCCGAGATCAGACCGTCGGATCGCATCGCTCGGGGGCGGCGTCGGGGATCGCGTCGGGGTCGCATGCACATCACAGCTCGGACTCGCGACTTGCAGAGCCAACCTCAACCGTGGTCTCTTGTAACTCTAGAAACATCTGTCACATCAGCACCACGCTACGACGCGTGGGCTGATGGTCGTGTCGAGGAGAAGCATGCTGATGTCGGCTCAACCCACCGCAACCGGTCGCCGCGAGCAGAACCGCCGTCGAATCCGCGTGGGCGTTGCAGGAGCGGTCACGGCAGCCGCGATGCTGCTCGTCGTCCCGGCGACGGCATCGGCGGCACCCGCATTGCCCACCCCGCCGACGACGCTGGCTCCCGATCCTCAGGCGCTCGGCAGCGTTCCCCTCGACCACGAGCTCGCAGAAGCAGTCAAAGTACTCAAGGCCGCAGGCGTCGACCAGATGGCACTCAAGGCGGCCGAAGCCGTGAAGTCCTCGCTCGGGCAACTCTCCACCGCCGACATCGAGAGCAAACTCAACACCCTCTCCGTTGCCCTCGGTGGTGCGTCGGCCTCGCGCGACGTGAGCGCCACCGGCGTCGCACCCCATCCCGTCGCCGGTTCCGACGTCGGGTCCGTTCTCAAATTGCTCGGCATCCAACCGTTCTCGCCCGCCATCGCACCGTTCTGCGCGACGCCGACCGAAGACAACCCGCTCGGGCTCGTGACAGGCGCTGCCGGTGCGGCACCCGGGCCCTGGCCCGCCAAGGATGAGCCGATGAAGCTCGTCGAGCCCCTGGCGCCGCTGCTGAAACTCATCCCCGGCATCACGTTGCCGGAGAAGCTGAACCTCGTCGACAAGGGTGAGACCGCATTCGCATTCGTCCCGGCCACCATGGGCACCGGCACGGCCGACGACGGCCAGATGCAGGTCGCGTGGTTCAACACCTCGACGCTCCAGGGCGGCTTCGAGAAGCTCGCCCCGGTGACGGATGCGCGCGCGAAGGCCCTGCAGCCGTTGCTGTCCGGTGTGCGCCTCGCACCGGTCAAGACCGGAAGCGGCACCGTTCTCGCCGCCATCTACGGAACCTCGAACAACGCGGGACGCTCGTGCTTCTTCCTGCCCGCAGTCGGCGTGGTGAACGCCAAGTGACCACGTCATCTCGGCGTCGGAGGCCACGGAGGCGAAATCACGCATCGGACAGATCACTTCGGGTAGCGACGTGCGCAGCCTTGGTCACCGTGAGCCTCGCAGCAGCACCTGCCCTGGCATCGGCCGCGCCACCACTGTCGGGCGGTAACACGCAGTCCTCATCGGACACCGCCAAGACTTCCGGCGCCACAACGAGTGTCGATGCCACCACGACCACCGGGGCAACCACAGCCACCGGGGCGTCGGCAGGTTCGGTGTACTCGCGCCGGTCGATCCCGCAGCCGGATCTGGTGCCCGGCGCGGCGAATGGCACCGTGTTCACCTACGCGACAACCGGCGCAGATCACAAGCCGCGACAATCCAGTGGTGTGCTCCTGACGCCCTTCGGTTCCGTTCCCGCAGGCGGATTCCCGGTGATCGCCTGGGCACACGGCTCGCGTGGATTGGCGGACGGGTGCGCACCGTCGGTGCGGCCGACCGTCGCTGATCTCGACCAGGCACGCACATGGCTGTCGCGCGGATACGCTGTGGTGAGCACCGACTACGCGGGACTCGGAACCGCCGGCACGCCACAGTATTTCGACACAGACGCAACCGCTCGCAATATCGTCGACGCCGTGCGCGCCACCCAATCGTTACGCAGCGATGTCTCGCGTCGCTGGGCCGTCGTCGGTCAGGGGCAGGGTGCTGCAGCCGCCGTCACACTCGCTCGAATCGGCCAGACGCTCGGTGGCTCCACTCTGGACTTCCGCGGCGCAGCCGCATCGTCGATCCCGGCCCAATTCTCGTCGCTGCTCACCAAACTCGGCCCGGGCACCGTCAACCTGCCCGCCGGGCTGACGGCCGACGCCCTCTACACCCTCAGCGCCATCAGCAGCGCACGCCCGTCCGTCGACGTCGTCGACTACCTCACCGAGAGCGGCAGAAGCTGGTTGAACCGCGCCGCGCAACTGTGCGTCGCCGATCTGACCCGCGAGGTCGACGGCATATCACTGGGATCGCTGTTCTCCAAACCACTTTCGGGCAATCGTGAGCTCGCAGGCGTTCTCGAGGCGGCCTCGGTGTTGCCGGTTCGTGGCTTCACCCGACCGGTGATGATGACGCAGGGCCTCGTCGACCCGTCCGTGATCGTGCCACTGACACTGAACTACATCAACGACGCCCGGATGGCCGACAGGCAGGTCTCTCCGCGACCGTATCTGACCCTGTCTGCCGACAGCGCAAACCGGATGGCCGACAACGACATCCGATCGTTCATCGCCACCACCATGCGCTGATGGCGGACTGACAGCGAGCCGCGTCGGCGAGGTTTCCTCTCGCCTACGCGGCGGCGTCGGCTGCCGCGAGCGCCGCGGGAGCATTCGGGACACGACGCACCGCCGCCCTCACCAAGCCGATCCCGCTCGTGCTGCTCGCGGGGCGAGCATTACTGCGTCGACAGGAACGACAACACACCGGTCTCGGCATCGACGACGCGCTACTCGCCTGCGCCATAGCGTTCTCTGCGGCAGGTGACCGCGCGATGCTCGTCGAAGAGTTCACGCCGACCGACACCGAAGCCGATCGCGTGACAAAGGATCGTCGACTCGCGACGGGTGCAGCGCTTTTCGGAGCCGCCCAACTCAGCTATTGCGCACTACTGTGGCGCCGCGGCGCCCGGCCGACGGTCAAGGCGTTCGTACCGAGGATGGCGGCGCTGGGCGAGTCGGCCGCGATCCTGGCCGCCAACCGACCTCGCCCCCTGCTCGTGCTGGCGCCGTACGGCACCTCGTTGGCGTCGATGTCGACCCTCGCGGGCACTGTCGATACCCCGCAGCCTTCGGCTCGCGTCGGCGGGCTGTTGTTCCTCGCATCAGATTTCACGATTCTCAACCGCCGCCACCTGATCGCGGGCGCCATGGCGCGACGCCTCAGCGAAGTCTGGGTTCTCGCAAGCTATTTCGCGGCACAGTACCTGCTCACCGATGCCGTCGACATCGCCAGGTCAGCCGAGACCGACTGAATTCAGACCTAACTCGACTGACCTAACTCGACTTGGCCCGCTTCGTCGCCTCGAAGCGCGAGAGATCGTCTGCCGCAACGGCATCCATCTCCTCGAGTTCGAGACCCTTCGTTTCACGCACCTTGGCCCTGACGAAGAAGAACGACGCCGCGGCACAGAACGCGAAGAAGCCGTAGACCCACCCGAGTCCGAGGGTCGAGCTGGCCTCCGGGAAGAGCATCGAGATGGTGAAGTTCGCCAACCAGTTGAAGGCGGTACACACACCGAGCGCGACCCCGCGGATTCGGTTGGGGAACATCTCGCTGAGCATGACACACATGACCGGACCCCACGTGGCGGCGAACGCGATCACGAAGAGGTTGGCTCCGATCAGCGCCACGACACCCCAGTGCCCGTTGAGCGTCAGGCAATCGGAATTGGTGTTCCCCGGGGTGCACTGCGTATCGCCGACAGAACCGGTCTCCTTGTAGTGCGACTGTGTGAACGCAACGCACGCCATGATGAGCCCGATGAACATGCCGACCGAACCCCAGAGGAGCAGCACCCGCCGCCCGATGCGGTCGACGAACAGAATCGCCACGAACGTCATCACCACATTGATCGCCGACGTGATGACCGACGTGGTGAACGCGGAGTCGGTGCTGAAGCCGACGGACGTCCACAGGCTCGTCGAATAATAGAAAATGGCGTTGATACCGACGAACTGTTGGAAGATCGCCAGCCAGATACCCACCCAGACAAGCGGATGCAGACCGAACGAGGGACCGCGCAAATCCGACAGCTTGGCCGACGATTCACGCTTGACGGTCAGTTTGATCTCTTTGACACGGTCGAGCGGATGCTGCTCCCCGGTGACCTCCTGCAGGATGCGGGCGGCCTCCTCGTCGCGATTGTGCCCGACGAGATACCGCGGAGATTCGGGGATCAGCAGCGCGAGAATGCCGTACACCACCGCGGGAATGACGCCGACCAGGAACATCCACCGCCAGGCCTCGAGCCCCCACCACAACGTGTTCATCGGGTCACCGCCGGGCGCGGCCTGCTGAAAGAGCTTGTCCGACAACAACGCGGCGAAGATACCGAGCGTGATGGCCAACTGCTGCATCGACGCGAGCGCCCCGCGATAGCGCGCCGGTGCGATCTCGGCGATGTAGGCGGGAGCGATCACCGACGCGATACCGATGCCGAGTCCGCCGATCACACGCCAGATGAGCAGATCCCATACCGTCTGCGTGTAGGCGGTTCCGATGGCCGATGCTGCGAACATCACCGCACCGAGAACCATCACGCGTTTGCGACCCCACACGTCGGCGAGACGACCGGCGAACCACGCACCGACAACGCAACCGAGCAGCGCGATCGCGACGGCGAAGCCCTTGAACAGCGATCCCAGCCCGAAGGTGTCCTGGATGGAGTCGACGGCGCCGTTGACCACGGAACTGTCGAAGCCGAAGAGGAATCCGCCGACGGCCGCTGCGACGCTGACGCCGATGACCCGCGCAGTGTGTTGATCAGATGAAGGGGCAGAACGAGCTTGTGACATTGCCTGACCTCGCCTCGATGCTCGGTTCGCGGGGCCCCAGCGCCCCAGACGTGATTTTCACGTTACCCAATGTTGTTCAGCGTGAAGGCGTTTTGCACGGCACCACACCCGAAACCGTGACAGGGCGACGAGATCGAGCTCAGATCGTGACAGTCGGGCGTTCAGAAAGCAGTTGCGGTGCCGCGGCACGTCGAGAACTGCGGGTTGACCATCGGCAGGAACGCGATGGCCCCGATCTTCTGTCGAATGACGAACGAGACCGGCCCCGCACCCGGATGAATGTCGATCTGCCAGGAGATGTTTCGTGCCCGGCTCGGCGCACTGACCACACCCGTGCGGCCTGTCGCCAGGTTGCGCCACGAGACCGTGACGTCCATGGAGTACTCGACGAGTCCTGCCTTGCTGCGATCGGTTCCGATGAGTTCGATGGCCGGGGGCGGCAGGCCGTCCGAGGGGAAACGGATGCCGTTGAAGACATCGACGTGGATGCGCAACGGCCCCAGGGGCCACGGGTTGGCGCTGTCGCACCTCATCGAGGTCACGAAGTTGGGGTTGCTGTTCTCGGGAATCGCCTGCGCACCGCCGACGCCGACGGTCGTCAGTCCCGTGACGGCGACCACTGCGGCACCCACGAGCGCCGCGACCCGGCGCGTCGCGACCTTGCTTGCACCGACTACCCCTTCGCGCATGGCGCAAGTGTAGAAGTCCCTAGGATGAAGCCATGGCAAAACTGCAGATTGCCCAGGACCCAGCCGCAGACGAACTGCTGTCGACCGACCCATTCGCACTGCTCACCGGTATGTTGCTCGATCAACAGTTTCCGATGGAGCGCGCGTTCGCCGGGCCCGCGAAGATCCGGGACAGGTTCGGTTCGCTCGATCCCGAAGCGATCGCCGACGCCGAACCAGAGGCCTTCGCCGACCTGTGCGCCACACCGCCCGCCATCCACCGCTACGGCCGCTCGATGGCCGGCAGGGTGCAAGCGCTCGCCCGCGTCATCGTCGACGAGTACGAGGGAGACACCGCGCGGCTGTGGACAACGGCAACGACCGGCAAAGAACTGTTCGACCGCATCCGCGCACTGCCCGGGTTCGGCGATCAGAAGGCGAAGATCTTCACGGCACTACTCGCAAAGCAACTCGACGTCGCCCCGCGAGGCTGGACCACGGTCGTCGGCGACTACGGTAAGAAGGGATTTCGCTCGGTCGCGGACGTGACCGACCCCGACTCACTGCAGAAGGTTCGGGACTTCAAGAAGGCCGCCAAGGCAGCGGCGAAAGCAGGCGATCAGGCGTCGTCGAAAGGCTAGGGTGTCGTGGTGGTCGAAGAACGTGGCACCGACGCCGACATCGTGCCTGTGGACATCCGCTCGGCCGTCGACCTGCCGTTCCGCCTGGGATTCGCGATAGCAGGTGTGGCACTGACCGCCGCGGAATCGGCGGTCACCATTGCGCGAGTGACTGCGACGAGTGTGCAGCACGAGATCGGACAGGCCATCGGTGTCTCCGGGGCCGAACTCGGCGGCGCACGCGCTCCGCTCGCGCTGCTGGCTCAACTGAGCGATCTGATGTCGCCCGACCGCCCACTGGGCAGGCTGATCGCGCCGGGAGGTCCGCTCGAGCGGCTGGTGACGCCCGGCGGCGTCGTCGACCGCCTCACCGCCAAGGACGGACTTCTCGAGAAGTTGACGGCCCCAGGCGGGATCTTCGACCAGATCACCGACGAGAACGGCATCCTCGTCCGGCTCACCGCCAAAGACGGGCCACTCGACCGGCTCACCCGAGAGGGTGGAGTCGTCGACCAGTTCACCGAGAACGAGGGCATCCTCGAGCGCCTGACGTCCGAGGGCGGGATCGTCGACCAGCTCACCGCTCCCGGTGGCGTGCTCGAGAAGGCGACAGAACCCGGTGGCGTCCTCGACCGGCTCGCGGCCGACGGGGGTCTTCTCGACCAGCTCGTCGGCGAGAACGGAGCGGTCGAGCGAGCTATCGCGCCCGGCGGCACGCTCGATCGCATCACCGAACTGACCGAGGTCATCGCAACGCTCGCACCGAATCTCATCGCGATGCAAGACACCGTTCACGAACTCGCAGAGACCGTCGACCTTCTCAACCAGACGGTGGCACCGCTCGGCGGGCTCGCCGACCGACTGCCGAAGCGGCTCACACGTGGCTCGCGGAATTCCCTTCCGAGCGGCCACGATCCATCGCGGGCGCCGCACGACCAGCTCTGACGCCGCTGGTCCTGACGGCGTCGAGCTGGTCTATCGCTTCGGACAGCAATGTCAGGTAGTCGTCGACGTCGGGAGCGATTTCCGGCGACGTCGTCACCGAGATGGTGACTTGATCGGCGATTCCGTGCACGCCGTGCGTCAGCCCCTGCACAGGAGAGAGCGCAGGGAATCCCGTTGTCGCGAGGACGGGTCTGCCATCGAGCATGAGGTCGCCCGCACCACGGTTCACCGACGACACGACGGTGACTCCGGTGATGCGCTCGGGAACTGCCGTCGGGTCGAAATGGCCGATGCCCCAACGGGTCAACGCGGCGGGAGTCGCGGCGGTGGCCGCACGCGACGCGACGCGCGCAGGGTCCTCGTCGGCGCGGCGGGCGGCGTCGATCTCGCCGGCGATCAGGCGAGCCCGCTGCGCAAGATCCGACTCGTCGACGTGGAGGTCGACGCCGACGTTGCGGAAATTGTTGCGGCGAGAGCTCTTGCTTCGGAAGTTGTTGCGTGACAGCCGCTTTGAGTTCCTCGCAACGGTGAGCTCGACAACGAGGCGGCCGTCTGGGTCACCGAGGAACGTCGGCAACGCCAGCGAAATCGCAATTAGCGCGCCGACTGTGACACCACGATCACCGATGCGCAGAGCATCACGCTCCACGGTGAGCGTGCGCAGGGTTCGGCCCGTGCCCGGTGCACGGTTCAGCCGCGAGAGCAGCACTCCTGCAGCCTGCCGCGGTGGAGCCGCCCGATATCGTTGCCAGGCAACGAATCCGCGGGCGATCATCCACGCGAACTGCGCGGGTAGACGCGCCGCACCGATGACCGCACCAGCGACGCGCAACGTCGAATCCGGAAGTGCGCGTACCGGATACGCGGGGTTCGCCGGCATCGGTGCCACAGGTCCGAAGAGGTCGCGCGTGATCGCCGCGGTGCGTCGACCGTCCCCGAGCGCGTGTGAGACCTGCAGGGCGACGACGACCCCGGCACGAACCCCGCCGCTCGGACCGGCGGAGGCGTCAGAAACCTCGACGCCAGAGTGCTCGATGCCCGGAACGCCCAACACGTGAGCGAAAAGATGTACCCGCCAGGCCATCTCAGCCGGATCGAGCTGCTCGGACATCCGGTCCGCCAAGATGGCCAGACAGTCCTGCCAGGTGCGCTCGGCGTCGTCGACGACGAACTGGCTCGGCAGAATGTCGGCGTGCACCCAGTAGGGCCGATCGAGAGTGAACGGTATGTCCAGGACGCGCAGTCTCAAGTCTGCGACGCCCGCCGCCCTCGTCGCGATCCACGCTGCGAGTTCACCGGCGTCGCCCGGACGGTCGTCGGCGAAGACGTAGACGACGAACTGGTCGTTGGGGATGATCGGCGCCATCCAATACGGCACCACATCCGCGGCCGACATCCGTTGCATCCGGCGAGACCGGGTCAGCTCGTGGGTGTTTCGAAGTGGACGAGGCCCTGGACGTGCACGTCGGAACCGTCCACGGCCGACCGGATCAGCTCGATCTCGGGTCCGAGCACGGCAGCGACCTCGTCGTAGGAGTAGGTCGGAGGAGCCGTCACGGTGACCCTGATGAGTTTGCGGCCCCTGTCGTCGAGAGCCTTGGCCGAGACGTCGTCGAACATCGTGTGTGTCGCGAGGTCGGCGGCGACCGCGTTCGCGATCAGTTTGGGTGCGACGACCAGGTCGCCGTCGTCGTTGCTGCCTGCGAGTTCGAGGTCGTCGACCTTGCTCGGGCGAATGGCCGTGGAGATCAGTGACCATCCCCAGATCAATCCGATGAGGACGATCCCGAACAGCACCAACGTCCACCAATCGGTGCCGTCGAGGCGTGCGGGCCAGCCCGAATCGAGGTGGTCTGCCCACTCCCGAACCTTGGGCACATCGAGTTGCCACAGCACTGCACCCACTCCGACGACGAGGCAGATCAGACCGATCAGCCCTGCCGTTATCCGATGAAATGACGCGGGTCCGCGGTTCATCGCGATGCCCCCTTCTTGTGTCGGGTGACAACCTTGAGCTTCACGCGCAACGGCTTCTCCAACGACGCCGCGACACCATCGAGCGTGTCGTGCAGCGCCGACTCGTCGACCTCGGAGTCGGTGGTCACGAGCACCTTGGCGCGCCGTCGTCCGACGACCGTTGTCGCATGTTCGACGCCCCGCACCGACAGCGCGGCCGTGCTGAATCGGCGTGCGACATCGCCACGTCGAGTCCAGAGGACCTCGAAATCGCCGAGACTGACGTGCGTGCGCCTGCGCGGCGCCAATGCCGTCCACAGCAGGAGAAGGCCGACGATGATGAAACCGATTGCGGCAGCCCACATCCAGTCCTGCCACGTCGCGCCGTCGAGCCAGTCGGCAGCGGCCTGAAACCACCGGGTGCCCGAGATCCAACCCACTTCGACGAGCAGGTCGTGGATGGCGACCGCGACCAATGCAAGCAGTAGGACGCCAATGATCACCCCGGACACAACGGATTTCGGCCCTGCCGAGGGATTGAAGACCTTGCCCTTGTGCGTGTCAGCGGTATGAGCGCGGATCACGGCACGTGCATGCTTGTCTTCTGCGTGCTTGCCTTCTGGGGTCTTGGCCTCTGGCGTGGCGTCCGGCGCGGCCGTGCTCATGACTCCTCCTCGCTGGGTTTGGTGTCCTGGTCTCGATCGCTGTTCTGGTCCACACGATCCGGCGAATCCCCGGACTCAGCCGACGGATTCGGGATCTCGACGAACCCCGACTGGCGACGCTTTGCCTGCGTGGCCGTCACGATCTCGGCGACCGTCACATCGACGCGTCCGGGACGCACTCCGGTCAGTCGGGTGACCTCGGCGGCGACGTGATCACGAACCTCCGCGCACACCGAGGCAACCGCACACGGCCACTGCAGTGAGATGGTGAGCTTGATGACCGGCGCGGTCTGTGACATGTCGGTCGACGCAGACGGATAGCCGCCCGCAAGCGGGTTGAGCGAATTCAGTACCGACGCACCCTTGCCGTCGGATTCGATCACACCGTCTACCCCGAGAGCGGCCCGCTCGGCAATCTTCTCGCCGACGCGGTCGTCGAGAATCAGACTGCCGCGCGCCCCTGGGTCGGACGAGTCGGCGGCCTCTGGAGACAGTGCGGGCGCTGCCGTGCCGACCGCCGACTTGCCTAGGTCGCCGCGGGTGACGGTGACTGCATCAGCCACGGTTCCGACTCTTCAGCACATGGCCGAGATCGAGCACACCGTCGCGGTGCAGCCCGATGACCAGTCCCACCGCTCCGAGGACGATGGCCAGGATGAAGCCGGTGAAGCCTCCGGTCGTTGCCGCGATTGCGAGGAGCAATCCGACAATGAGACCGACGACAGCGTTGTTACTCATCGTTGTTCACCTCTGTTGATCGAGTTGGATTTGCCTGCGCCGATGTACTCCCGACGGGAATGTCACCAACGGGAATGTCGCCAACGGGGATCTCCCCTGCGGCCGTATCCCCGCCTGATGTGCTCTCGGGGGCGTCGTGGGACTCGGCGGGTCCCACCGAAACGTCCTCGACGACGACGGAGACCGGCACACCCGCTGCTCGCGATGCGGCAGTGACAACGTCGTCGGCGACCGCGCGCAGGTCGTGGTTGATGTCGACGATGATGTGCACCTCGCCGGAGTCGTCGGACATGCGCACACCGCTCACCCGGCTTCCGGGCAGATAGGTTGCGACCTCGCCGAAAACTCCGGCGTGCAGACCCGTGACCCCGGGAACCGCCTGCGCGGCCGCGGCGACCTGCTGCGCAACCGATCCCGCTTGCGAGGACTCGGATTGAGAAGACTCAGACATCACTGGACCCGCGGCGTGCTCGACGAGTCGTCGTCGTCATCGTCGCCGAAGTGGATGTCGTGCACGGTGACATTCACCTCCGTCACTTCGAGACCGGTCATCTGCTCGATCGAGGTGATCACGTTGCGTCGGATGGCTGCTGCGAGTTGGTGAATCGCGACGCCGTAGTCGGCGACGATCGAGACGTCGACGGCGGCCTGCCGCTCCCCGACCTCGACGTTGATGCCCTGTGTGGTGCTGGTGCCCGTGCCCGGGATCACCTCGCGGACCTTGCCGACCATGCGCTCGGTCGCGCCGCCCACGTCGTAGACGCCGTTGATCTCGCGGGTCGCGATGCCTGCGATCTTGGCGACAACCTGGTCGGCGATCGACGTCCTGCCGCGCTCTCCGGCGGGCGCCACCTTCTTGGAGGCATCAGCCAGTGCGACGGCGCTGCTCTTCGCGCCCTCGGTGCCGGTGGTGCCCGACTGGTTGGTTGCGGTTCCTGTGGCTGCGTTCTCGGCCATGACGCTCCTCTTTCCTCATTCTCGTCCCATGTGGACGGTCAGACGACGGGTCCCGACGACCTCGAACGCTCGCGCCGACCTTTCGACGCGCCGTCCGGCGGTAACCGAGACGGGGGCGGTGACGGCGGGATCTTTGACCCGCTTCCTCATCGCGCCCGTATAAGGTCAGTCGTAGTGAATCCGATATCTGCACGCGTGAATTCGCGTGACGCCGGACACAGTGACGAGTCACCGACAGCGGCGGGCCGACACACGGGCGCGCCGGGTGCGACGCTGCGCTCCGCGCCCGGTCCGTCAGCTCCCTCTCCTGCCGCTGCGTTGAGCGACTTCTCCGAGGATGAGCTCGCTGCCGCTGCGGCAGCAGGCGACGCCGAGGCGTTCTCGGTACTCGTCGCAAAACTCTCGCCCTCGCTGCTGCGCTACCTACGCCGCATGGTCGACGATCCGCAGACCGCGGAGGATCTGGCCCAGGACACACTCCTCGACGCATGGCGCGGACTACCCGACTTCGCTTTTCGCAGTTCGTTCAAGACGTGGATGTTCGGGATTGCGCATCGCAGAACCGTCGACCACTGGCGTCGACGCCGAGACATTCCGACCGCGGAAGAACGGTTCGCCGACCTCACCGACCCCCATCCCCTCCCTGCCGACGACGTGCTGCACACCTCTCTCGTCGATGCGCTGCGTCGAGAATTGACGACACTTCCGGAGACATCGCGCGCCGTATGGTGGCTGCGAGAAGCCGAGGGACTCTCACTCACCGAAATCTCACGGGTCTTGCAGATCTCTGTCGGCTCGGTCCGCGGGCACCTACAACGAAGTAGGCGGTACCTCGCGACCCGCCTTGCCCCCTGGCGGCCCGACGCGACCAACGACGAGCAAGCCAGCACAGGCACGACCAGCACAGGGACGGGTCCGATGAGAGGAGGACAACGATGACGCGAACAGGCAGGACGACCCGCGGCGCGGGTTCTCCCGGCACCGAATTCGACGACCGCTACGAGATTCTGGACGACGACTCCGACGAGACCGACGCCTGGCTCGTGGAGGCCAGCCGCCGACTCGAGGAGCCCGACCGTGACATCGCGCAGCTGATCTCCTCGATCACGGGAAAACTCGGTCGCGTACGACGCAACGGCCGCCTCCTCGACACCGATGAGGGCACGGTGCGAGTCAACGACCGCGTCGTCAAACAACTGCTCGCCACACGCGTCCGACATACGCTCGGCCGACTCGTTGTGCTGGTGGAACTCGACGGCCCCGACGGCATCGAGGCCACCCACAGCGCCGAGAGCACCGACGGCCAGCAAGCAGAGGGCAGCCCGAAAAACGGAGTCAGCCGGGTGCGTATCGGACTCATCGCCCGCTATCACGACGATCTCGTCGCCGATTCCGATCGCGTACGCGAGGTCGTCGCGACCGTGCTCGCGTCCGTTCTCGGCCCCTCGACCACCACGACCGCACGCCAACACATCGACGTCCGGTGGCAGGATCTGTACACCAGGAATTGGATCGACTGACCCCGGGCATGCGCGTGTTTTTCTCTCGCGAGTGGCACGAGCGTCTATATGCTGAGCGCGGCGGGTTTCTTCGTCACGACCGTCACAGGGAGCGCCGCGTTCTGGGCAATCCCGTTCTAGGTAGTCCCGTTGTAGGGAAAACTGCTCTTTGGGCAGTGCTGCTGCGTCATCGAGATTGCTGCGTCACACGAGATATCTGCGGGGGCCGACGCCGACAGAAAGGTCGACATGGCGGACGAAGAAACTGGTTCGGACGAGGTAGCCGCACGGAAGCCGACAGCGGAGGCAGAAACGGCGACCGGCGACACGAGCGCATCGGCCTCGACCAGCGGCGAGACGGCTGTCGACGATCCCGGTTCGCCGACCTGGGCACTTCCTCGAGGGACCGTGGTGCTGCTGACCATCGCGGGCATCGTTGTCGCGGTCTTGGGTATCAAATCGATCGGATCGATCGTCGGGCCCGTGTTCCTCGGTTTGATCATGACTGTCGCTGTCGCACCGGTGCCCGGCTGGTTGCGGCGCAAGGGCTGGCCCAAGTGGGCGGCGTTCCTCGCAACGGTCCTACTGGTCTACGGGATCATCCTCGGACTCTTCGGTTCGGTCATCTACTGCGTCGCACGGCTCGCGACGATACTTCCCCAGTACAGCGACAAGTTCAACGACCTCATCGACGACGTCCAGAAAGCACTGTCCGACCACGGCATCGGCGAAGACAAGGTCAACGACATGCTCTCGCATATCGACGCGGGCAAGGTGTTCGACGTCGTCGGCGACGTCGTGTCGAGCACGGCGAACGCGGCGTCGGCCCTCATCCTGGTGCTCACCGTCCTGCTGTTCATGGCCGTCGATTCGATCAACGCCGATGAGCGTTACGACGTTCTGAAGAAGGTTCGCCCCGACGTGGCGCACGCATTCCAGACGTTCGCCTCGGGCACGCGAAACTATCTCGTCGTCTCGACGGTGTTCGGCCTCATCGTGGCCGTGTTGGACACCGGCGCCCTGTGGCTGATGGGCATTCCGCTACCGCTGCTGTGGGGCCTGCTCTCGTTCATCACCAACTACATCCCGAATATCGGCTTCGTACTGGGAGTCATCCCGCCCGCGATCCTGGCACTCCTCGACGGAGGCTGGACCCTCGCGCTGTGGGTGATCGTCGTCTACTCGGCGATCAACTTCGTGATCCAGTCGGTGATCCAACCCAAGTTCGTCGGCGACTCCGTGGGCCTCACCACGACGGTCACGTTCTTGTCGCTGATCTTCTGGGCCTGGGTGATCGGTCCGCTCGGTGCGCTTCTCGCCATCCCGCTGACGCTGCTGTGCAAGTCGCTCCTGATCGACATCGATCCGTCGACCCGCTGGGCCGACGTGCTGGTCTCCTCGGGCCGACCGACCACAGACGAGGTCGAGGACGCGCGACGGCACAACGATCGGGAGGAACGCATCCGCGAGGCAGAGGAGCAGACTCTGCGTGCGGGCGACGGCGGCGAGAGCACGGCCTGAGACAGGGTCATCTCCGAGTCACCGATCTGACCACACCGGCTCTCGCTTGGCGAGAAAGGCCGTCATGCCCTCCTGCGCATCGCACGTCATCGCGTTGGTGGCCATCGTCGAACTCATCGAGCGGTACGCCTGCGGCTCGGACTCGTCGATCTGCCGGTAGAAGGCACGCTTGCCGATCGCCAGCGTCGACGCGCTCGACGACGCGATCTGCAGCGCGAGATCGCGAACAGCGCCGTCGAGAGCATCGGGTTCGACGACGTCGTTGACCAGTCCCCAGTCCGCGGCTGTCGCTGCGTCGATCGGTTCTCCGGTGAGTAGCATTTTCATCGCCCGCTTGCGTCCGATCGCCCTGGTCAGGGCAACCATCGGGGTCGAGCAGAACAACCCGATCCGTACTCCCGGCGTGCTGAACGAGGCAGTCGTGGACGCCACCGCGAGGTCGCAGGTGGCCACCAATTGGCAACCTGCCGCGAAAGCCGGCCCGGCGACCTGCGCGATCACCGGTTGGCGGATCTCGTGAATGGTCGTCATCAGCTCGACACACGTCGCGAAGACCGCTTCCTCGTCGTCGAGCGTTCTGTCGACGAGTTCAGTGAGGTCGTGTCCAGCGGAGAAGGCCGGCCCTTCTGCTCGAACGACGACCACCCGCACGCCCTCGTCCCGATCGAACTCGCGCAGCGCGGTTGTGGCTGCCTGCATCGTCGACGTCGAGAGAGCGTTGCGTCGACGTGGATCGGTCAGCGTGAGGTAGCCGATCGGTCCGTCGTGAGACACGGTGACCGTCGTGGAATTGATTTCCGACATTTCGCCCTCATTTCTCTACACGCATTATTGAGCAACTCGACGATATCTGTGCGCCGGACCACAATATGGAGGTGATCTGTCTCACAGTATAGGCGACCGCTAAACTCGCTAAATAACACAGCAAAACGCCGCAGTGCGCAGGCATTTCACATGAAAATGTCAGATTTATCTTCGCTAATCCTCGCTGCGCAGGTCAGAAAGTCGATGTGACCTTTCCGTGATCACTCCGTAAGGTCGCCGTTGGTCCAAATTCGAGTCACCCGACACCCACTCAATTCGTCCTTACCGGGTGACTGATAGGAGGAACAATGACCACGCGGATGAAGAAGACCGCCCTTCGTGCCGGAATCATCGGCGCGCTCACACTTGCTCCGTTCGGCGTCGCGACCGCGACCGCCTCCGCAGACGGACACGACTGGGATGCCGTCGCCAACTGCGAGAGCAGCGGCAACTGGGCAACCAACACCGGCAACGGCTACTACGGCGGCCTGCAGTTCTCGCAGAGCACCTGGGAGGCCAACGGCGGTAGCGGCAGCGCGTCCAACGCGTCGCGCGACGAGCAGATCCGCGTTGCGGAGAACGTGCTCGCAACTCAGGGACCGGGCGCATGGCCCGTGTGCGGCCAGTACCTCTGATCCTGAGGTCTGCCCACCTGCTGTGAGGACCTGATCGGTTCTACGGTTCTGTAAACGCCCCGCGATTCTGCGGACGCCCGTGGTGTACCACGCGCGTTTGCCAGATCGCGGGGCGTTTGCGCGTCTGACAGCACGCCAGCCACCGTCAAGGCGGCTACGATTCGCGACATGGATGCCGGGCACGGGTCGTCGGAGAGCACTCATCACGTGTCCGACGCCGACCATTCGACGTTGTCGATGTCACTGCTGATGACGCCCGACATGGCCAACTTCACCGGAAACGTCCACGGTGGCACGCTGCTCAAACTGCTCGACGAGGTCGCCTACGCGTGCGCGAGCAGGTACTCACGTCGATACGCGGTCACGTTGTCGGTCGATCGCGTCATCTTTCGTGAACCGATACGCGTGGGCGAATTGCTCATTCTTTCGGCTTCGATCAACTACACCGGACGTACCTCGATGGAGGTCGGTATCAGGGTCGAGACCGAGAACATCCATACCGGGATTCGCCGCCACACCAACAGTTGCTACTTCACCATGGTCAGCATGGGCGACGACGGACGTCCGCACGAGGTGCCACCTCTCACGCCCGAGACCGACGACCAGAAACGACGCTTCGCCGAGGCAGAACTCCGCCGCGCCGCTCTGCGCTCCGCGCGTGACGGATGACCGCGACGGCTTCGACAGCACCACCATCGAACGTACGGTGCCCAGCGGTTGACGCTCACTGCGAGTGGCCATAGCGTCGAAGCCAGGTCGGGTCGTAGGGAACACCGACCACCAGCCCTCAGGTTGTAGCCCCCAACCCGAGCCCCCAGCCCTGGCGGTGATCAATGCACCACAGCAGAACCGAGAACAGCACGCGATGAGAGTCGCGCTGTTCGCAACCTGCTTCAACGACACGATGTGGCCGAACACCCCACGGGCAACCGTGCTGCTGCTCGAACGCCTCGGTATCCGAGTCGAGTTCCCCGTCGAGCAGACATGCTGTGGGCAGATGTTCACCAACACGGGCTACGCCGACGAAGCCATCGGCGGTGTACGACAGTTCGTCGACGTCTTCTCCGGATACGACGCGATCGTCGCCCCGTCGGGTTCGTGTATCGGATCGGTCCGCCACCAACATGCGGCCGTTGCCGCGCGAACCGGCGACACCCGGCTGTGCCTCGACGTCGACGAGATCACACCACGATTCTTCGAACTCAGCGAGTTCCTCGTCGACGTCCTCGGCGTCACCGATGTCGGTGCCTACTTTCCCCACCGGGTCACCTACCACCCGACGTGTCACTCCCTACGGATGCTGCGCGTCGGCGACAAACCTATTCGGTTGCTGCGCAACGTACGTGGCATCGACCTCGTCGATCTGCCTGCCGCCGACCAGTGTTGCGGCTTCGGGGGCACCTTCGCGATGAAGAACGCCGACGTCTCGGTGGCGATGGGGGCAGACAAGTCCAGGCATGTCCGCGACACCGGGGCCGAAGTTCTTGTCGCAGGGGACAACTCGTGCCTCGCGCATATCGGAGGGCTCCTCTCCCGCGAACGGGCGGGTGTACGCACCATGCACCTCGCAGAAATCTTGGCGTCGACCGAGGAGCACCCGGCATGAGCGAGACAGTTGAGTCCGATCAGCACGCCGAGCAGGAAGCGTTGAGCCGGCACGGTTTCGGTCTCGGACATCCGCACGTCGGGGTGACCGAGACATTCGTCGGGATGCCGAAGTTCCCGAAGGCCGCCCGTCACGAGTTGGCGAATACCGTCCAGCGTCGCAATCTCGAACACGCGACGTCGACCATCCGGCACAAGCGCGCAGCGGTTGTCGACGAACTCGCCGATTGGGAGGAGTTGCGGCTGGCGGCGGAGGCGATCAAGAACCGCACGCTACGCCACCTCGACGCCTACCTGTTGGAGTTCGAAGAGAAGGCGACGGCCGCTGGCGCACAGGTGCATTGGGCGCGCGACGCGGACGAGGCCAACCGCATCGTCGTCGATCTGGTCCGCAGCACTGGCGCCTCGGAAGTGGTCAAGGTCAAGTCGATGGCCACTCAGGAGATCGAACTCAACGAGGCGCTTGCCGCCGCGGGCATCGACGCGTGGGAGACCGATCTCGCCGAACTCATCGTGCAACTCGGCAACGACTGGCCGAGTCACATCCTCGTGCCCGCAATTCATCGAAATCGCAGCGAGGTCCGTGAGATCTTTCTGCAGAACATGGCGAAGGTGGGACGCCCCGCACCCGACGACCTGACCGAGGAACCGGCGCGGCTGGCCGAGGCGGCGAGAGTACATCTGCGTGAGAAGTTCCTACGCGCCAAGGTCGGCATCAGCGGAGCCAACTTCGCGATTGCCGACACCGGCAGCCTTGTCGTCGTCGAATCCGAAGGCAACGGACGCATGTGCCTGACGCTGCCCGAGACCTTGATCTCCGTGGTGGGCATCGAGAAGATCCTGCCGACGTGGGCCGACCTCGAAGTATTCCTGCAGGTACTTCCTCGCTCCAGCACCGGCGAACGCGAGAATCCGTACACGTCGGTGTGGACAGGCGTCACCCCGGGCGACGGTCCGCAGAACGTGCACATCGTCCTCCTCGACAACAACCGCACCGGCGTCTTGGCCGACGAGGTCGGGCGCGCCGCGCTGCGCTGCATTCGGTGCTCGGCGTGCCTCAACGTGTGTCCGGTCTACGAGCGCACCGGCGGGCACGCGTACGGTTCGGTCTACCCGGGTCCTATCGGCGCGATTCTCACCCCTCAGCTCCGCGGCACGGCGTCGAAGATCGATCAATCGCTCCCCTACGCGTCAAGCCTGTGCGGTGCGTGCTTCGACGTGTGTCCGGTCCGAATTCCCATACCCGACATACTCGTTCATCTGCGCACCCGCGTCGTCGACGAACATCGGAAGGGGCTACCGACCGCCGAGGCCGCAGCGATGAAAGCCATGGAGAAGGTCTTCGCCGATCACCGCAGACTCGAGGCCGCCCAGAAAGCCGCCACAGCGAGTCACCGCTTCTTCGGCAACCGGCGCACGCTCGGCGCGCTGCCCTGGCCGATGACTCCGTGGTCGAGTGCGCGTGACACCCCGGTTCCACCCGCTGAGACGTTTCGCGAGTGGTGGAAACGCGAGCGCGACAACACTTCTGGAGATGAAGCACGATGACCGCCGCCCGTGAGGAGATCATCGGTCGGGTCCGCGCGGCCCTGGCCGACGTACCTGCCGACGACGTCACACCCGTCGACTGGGCCTACGGCCGACCCTCGAGCACAGGCAATCTCGGCCTCGTCGACCGATTCGCCGAGCGCGTCGCCGACTACAAGGCCGTTGTCGAACGCGTCGATCCAGCACACCTGTCGGATCACGTGAACGCCCTGCTGGAGAACCTCGACGGTCCGGTCATCGCCGACGCCGTCGTCCGCGATCTGCTGTCTGGGGTAGACCCGGCGTGGCTGTCCGATGACGATCTCTCCCCCAGTGAACTCGACGCCGCGTCGGCGGTGATCACCACCGCGGCGGTCGGCATTGCCAACACCGGCACCATCGTCCTCGATCACGGTGCGGGACAAGGTCGTCGGGCCGTGTCACTCGTACCCGATGTTCACCTCTGCATGATCCGCACCGATCAGATCGTCAGCGACGTTCCCGAAGCAGTGGCCCGCTTGATCGAGCAGGGTTCGGCGACCCGCGCCCAAACCTGGATCAGCGGACCGAGCGCGACGAGCGACATCGAACTCGACCGCGTAGAGGGCGTCCACGGCCCGCGCACACTCCACGTCATCATCGTCGAGGCGTAGTGGTCGGCAGCGAGATCGGTTCCTGCCCGGAATCCATCGGGCCCTGGCCGGAATCCATGGCCGGTCGCGGCGGTTGGTACTAGGCATGTCGCCAGATACGCGAAAGATCCGTTTCGGAGTCAACCTGTTGGGAACCGGCACGGGCGATCAGTTCCGTGCGCAGGTGCAAGCCGTCGCCGATTCCGGCGCCGACGTCGTTCTCGTACCCGACCACCTCGGCCTCATCGGGCCGATGCCCGCACTCGTCGCGGCTGCCGCGCAGGCACCAGAGCTGCGGATCGGAAACTTCGTACTCAACGCGCCCTTCTACAGTCCCGCGCTGCTCGCGCGCGACCTCGCAACCGTCGATCAACTCAGCGGTGGGCGGCTCGAGATCGGTCTCGGAGCTGGCTATGTGAAAGCCGAATTCGACGCCGCGGGAATCCCGTTCGGCCGTCCCGGCCAGCGAGTCGATCATCTCGAGGAGGTCGTCGACCATCTGCACATCGCCTTCGACGATCCCGCGCAGGCGCCACCGTTCGTTCAGCCGCATCCGCCGATCATGGTCGCGGGAATCGGCGACCGCGTACTCTCGCTCGCCGCACGCAAGGCCGACATCGTCGCGTTCTCCAACCTGCCGACCGACGACGTGCTCGCCGACCGCGTCGCCCACGTCCGCAGCGAGGCCGGTGAGCGCTTCGACGCACTCGAACTCAACGTGATCCTCTTCGACCTGGCCGTTGGGCGCGAACCCGATGTCACCGCGCTGCGCGGGGCAAACCCCGACCTCGACGACGCCGCACTCCGCGGATCGGTGAACATCCTCCACGGCAGCGCTGCGGAGGTCGCCGACAGGATCAACCACCTCAACGAGACCGCCGGAATCTCGTACTTCACGTTCATCGAACCCTCGCAAAAGGATCTCGACGCACTCGCCGAGGTGATCGGTCTCGTGCGCGGCTGACCGGTCAGTCGATGAGTCCCTGACGACGCGCGCTGGCGACGGCGGCGGTCCGGGAGCCGACGCCGAGCTTGGTGAAGATGTGCACCAGGTGCGACTTCACCGTCATCTCGCTCACGTGCAGCGCCTTCGCGATCTCGCGATTGCTCCGGCCCGTCGCCACCTGTGCGACGACGTCGATCTCGCGTGGCGTCAGCACGGTGTCGGGCGTGGCACGCACCCGCGTCAACAGTCGGGTCGCGACCGACGGCGACAACGCACTCTCCCCCGCCGCCGCTGCCCGTATCGCGGCCAGCAGTTCCGCGGGCGCGGTGTCTTTGAGCAGGTACCCGCTCGCCCCTGCCTCGATGGCGGCGAGGATGTCGGCGTCGGTGTCGTAGTTCGTGACGACGAGAAGGTGCGGCGCCCGCGGCAGGGCGTGAATCCTCCGGGTTGCCTCCACTCCCGACATCCCCTCTCCGAAGCGGAGATCCATCAGGACGACATCGGGTTGTGGGGATCGGGCGGTGTCGGTGCACCAGGCCACCGCGTCGTCGGCCTTCGCCACCTCGCCGATGACGTCGATATCAGCGGCGTTGGCGAGCAACGCCGACAACCCGGCCCGCACGATCGGATGGTCGTCGGCAAGTAGAACGCGGATCACCGGCCGCGCTCCTGCACCGACCGCGCGGCAGCAGGCGCCACGGTGGGAAATGACACAGCGGGAAATGACACGGCGGGAAATGAGACGGCAACGGTGGTACCCGCGTCGTCTGAGGTGATGTCGACCTGTCCGCCGAGAGAGTCGACGCGCCGTCGAATAGTGCTGAGCCCGTATCCCTCCGACGCATCGGCCGCGAAACCCGTACCGTCGTCGACGATGTCGAGGTGCACCTCGTCGGCGGTGTACGTGAGGGTGAGATGCAGCGTGCCTGCGCGAGAATGGCGGACCACGTTCGACACCGCGCCCTGCGCCACACGGACAAGCGCCGCCTCGGTGGGCATGGCGAGTGGTTGTGCGTCGCCCTCGATGAGCACGCTGACGGTGATGCCGTGTCCCGATGCGTCCGCGGCGACTCGTCGGAGTGCATCCGCCAGCGAGGAGCCGTCGAGGGGCGCCGGGGACAGTTCTGCGATGAGGCGTCTGGTCTCGGTCAGTGCGTCACCAGCGGCGTTGCGCGCCAACGCGATCGACGACGCCGCTTGTTCTCCGGTCGACTGTTCTGCCGCGTGCAACAGGAGTTGGATACTCGACAGGCTCTGCGCGACGGTGTCGTGGATTTCGGCAGCGAGCCGTTCACGTTCCTCGGCCCTGCCGATGGCCTGTTGCTGATCGCTGAGATCGGCTCGCGCAGCGACCAATTCGTCGATGAGTCGCTCCCGCTGTCGTGCCTCGGCGAAGAGCTGTGCGTAGCCCGCGGAGATCACGACGGCGACACCCGCACCAAGCACTGGCCCGATGATCGCGGCCGCCGACCATCCGTTGTGCAGCGCGTAACCGACCACCGCGACACCGGTAGCCAACGTGACGGCCACCAAGCCGATGCGTCGACCGAGCAGGTGCAGGTAGAGGAAGAACAGGACGAAGACGAGATACGTGGCCTCCGCGGTGAGTGCCAGTTCGACCAGCCACACCGCGGTGAGTACGGCCAGCCACACCAGCGCACGCCGACGATTGCCCACCACGAGACCGCCCGCGAAATAGACCGCGAGCCAGACCGCAGCGACGATCGCCGCCGCGACGTCGGGCGGAGTCGCGATCAACGCGCGCACGATCACCACCACGGTCAGCGCGACGGCGAGCAGGTGCAGACCCCACCGCAACGCAGCGACAACGGGGGTGAGTGGGGACGGGTGCATGTCGTTCAACGATAGCCGCGCTGGTTGTCCACGCATCCATCGAAAGGAGTAGAGGGTACGTACGGAGGACGGAACCGATGCCATCCCGACAGGCGACGCGCGGGCGGCGTGTGCGGCCGAGCATGAAGTTGTCACCACACATCGACGCTGCGCTCCGGACGATCACACGGGGCCCGGGTACGCAGCGACGGAAAGGACTTCTCGATGTTTGTCGCGCTTCGCGACCTGCGGCGTGCCCGTGGACGGTTCGCTTTGATAGCGCTCGTCGTCGTGCTCGTTGCCGTACTCGTCACGTTCCTCAGCGGACTCACTGCGGGCCTACGCCACCAGAACATCTCGGCGGTGCAGCACCTTCCGGGCAACTCGGTGGTGTTCTCCGACACCGGAACCGCACCCTCGTTCGACGAATCCTCGCTCACCGCAGCGCAACTGGCCGCATGGCGCTCGGCGCAACCCGACAGTGTTGGAGTCGGGATATCCCGGGCGCGGATAGCGCCATCCACCGCGCCCGACTCCCCTGTGCCCGTGGCGCTCATCGGTACCGACCGCGACTCGCCCACACCGGGGAGCGTCGAATTGAGTTCTTCGGTCGCAGAAACGCTGCACGCGAGTGAGGGCACGTCCGTCGAACTCGGCGGTCGACCACTCACCGTTGCGCGGATCGTCGGCGACGACTGGTACGCACACAGTCCCGTCGTGTACCTCTCGCTCGGCGATTGGCAGCAGTTGTCACCGCATGCCGGCGCCGCCACGGTTGTCACCTTCACGGCGTCGAACGGTGCTGACACATCGGTCGCACGGGCGACACAGACGACGGTCATGAGTTCCGATGATGCGCTCTCGGCGCTGGCGTCCTACAAGGCCGAGAACAGTTCACTCACGTTGATGACCATCATGCTGTTCGTGATCTCGGCGTTGGTGATCGGTGCCTTCTTCACGGTGTGGACGGTGCAGCGCATTCCCGATATCGCGGTCCTCAAGGCGTTGGGCGCGTCGACCGGTTCACTCGTACGCGATGCGCTGGGTCAGGCCGCGATGGTGCTCGTCGTCGGGGCCGCGATCGGAACGGCCATCACTGCCCTGGTCGGCGGATTCCTCGGCGGAATACCGTTCGTGCTGACCACCGCCACGACCCTCCTGCCCGCTGCCGCCATCATCGCGCTCGGCCTGATAGGCGCCGCACTGGCGCTCCGATTTCTTGTCACCACTGATCCACTGACCGCACTGGGAGGTGCTCGATGAGCACGATCGTCTCAGCCAAATCTGTTCCTGCCCTTGACATGTCGGCAGTGACGCTGACCTTTCCCGACGGCGCCGGGCGTGTGCGAGCGCTCGACGATGTCAGCCTCGCGGTAGCGCCGGGCGAGATCGTGGCGATCACCGGACCGTCGGGTTCTGGGAAGTCGAGCCTGCTCGCCGTTGCGGGCAGTCTGATCCGACCGGATTCGGGACGTGTTTCGGTTGCGACCCGGTCCGGTGACACCGTCGAACTCAATGGTCTCTCCCGTGGGGAGGCCGCACGGGCTCGTCGCGAGCACCTGGGCTTTGTGTTCCAGCAATCCAATCTCATCGCGTCGCTGACCGCGGTCGAACAATTGGAGGTCACCGCTCATCTCGGCCAGCGATGGTGGTCGGGACCGAGCCGACGCCGCGACGTGCGTGAGCGCTCCCGACTACTGCTCGACCAGGTCGGGCTGGCCGATCAGTCACACAAGCTTCCCGCGCAGCTCTCCGGCGGCCAACGTCAGCGCGTCAACATCGCGCGCGCACTCATGAACACGCCGTCGCTCCTGCTGGTCGACGAACCGACGTCAGCGCTCGACTCGGCACGCGGTGCCGCGATCGTCGAACTGCTCACCGCGATGACGCGGACCCACGGCGCGGCGTGCGTTCTGGTCACCCACGATCCGACGCACCTCGACCGGATGGACGCCGTCTACGAGATGGTCGACGGACGGCTGCGCAGCGTGACCAGCGATCAGGACGTCGAGCCAGGCGTCGGATCGTCGGAAGCGGGACCGTCGTCGCTCAACGGCGTGGGGCTTGTGTCGTTGCGCGGGACGGCGATGTCGAGTGCGCTCACCGCGATGCCGTAGGGCAGAAAGCGGACCCGACGGGTGGGGTCGGTGTTGTGCTGGTTTGCCCGCAGGGCGTCGAGTTCGTTCGCGAAGACCTGCTCGACGCGTGCGCCGCCGTCGGCGTCGGTGACGAAGACCGCCCAGACGCCCGAGCCGGACTTTCCGGTCGTCTCCGGTTCGGGTGCCGCACGGCGCGCGGGCTGCTCGAAGACGGTCGACCACGCCACTCCCGACGACGGTGAACCGAGGAACTTGCCCACCATGTCGCGCAGGCCGTCGCCGGCCTCGCGTGCGAATCGATCGAAGTCCTCCGGATCAATGCCGAATGGATTGTTGCCTGCCATCGTCTACCTCCCTGCGAGCACCCGGCGAACACCGGACTGCCCTCCAGTGTGACGACGATGCCGGTTGCGCGCCACAACGTGGGCAAACCCCCGCTGATCGAGCTACCCTCGCTGATCGATTGCCCCCCGCTGATCCAGCTGCCCCCCGCTCATCGAGCCGACCCCCTCGCTGATCGAGCTTGTCGAGATCACCCGCCGATCGAGCCCCACCCGCCGATCGGGCCCCACCCGCTGATCGAGCTTGTCGAGATCACCCGCCGATCGAGCCCCACCCGCTGATCGAGCTTGTCGAGATCACCGCGGCGCGAGCGCCTCGATCGTCCAGGTGAGGTCGCCCGTGGTCAGCGTGGAGCGCAGCCGGACGTCGAAGGCGGAGTGGAGCAGCTTCCAGACCTGGCGGGCCTGGGGAAGGTCGATCGATTTGTAGTGCGACACCACGATCTCGCCGGTCGGGGCGAGCCACCCCTCCTGCAGTCGGCGAACCGTCGCCAGCGGGTCCGGGAGGTAGTAGAGCATCTCGGAGAACACGATCGCGTCGAACCGCGTCTGCGAGGCCGTCGGATCGACGTCATCCGGGGTAAACGTACTGGCGTCGGCTTGCACGAACGCGGCGCGGTCGAGCCCCTTCGCACGAGCCTTTTCGACGGCATCCTCAGCGGCGTCGACTCCGAGGAACTCGGTGTAGTGCGCGGGCGAGAGACGCTGCGCCAACAGCCCTTCGCCGCAACCGAGTTCGAGCACACGCGGTCGGGGCGTGGTGCGCAGACAGTACCCGGCAACTACGTGGAAGCGCGGAGCCTCCTGCTCGTTGGCAAGGTAGTCCCAGTCGCCGCTGCGGTATTCGTCGTCGCAATCGGCGACGCCGTGTGCCGACGTGTACGGCCGCAGATAGCTCGAGACGAGTCCCACGCCGCGGGCCGCCTGCTTCCGCGCACCGCCGACAATTCCCTCGCGCGCCGCACCCATCGCCAGCCCTGCCTTCGTTTGTAGGACAAATCCGACGAAATGCTACCGGGCATCTAGGCGCGACGGATGTGTGCGGCGCCACAGGATCGCGCTCACCAGCGGTAATCGAGGAACTTCCCGTCGAAGGTGACCACCACGCGGTCGCCGTCGGGGTCGGGCCTCCTGGCGACGTCGACCTTGAAGTTGATGGCGCTCATGATGCCGTCGCCGAACTCCTCGTGGATGAGCTCTTTGAGTGCGGGACCGTACACCGCGAGCGCCTCGTAGAAGCGGTAGATCGTCGGGTCGGACGTCAGTTCGTCGTCGCGCGTCCGAGCGGGTTGTAGCCGAAGGCTCTCTGCGACGCCCTCACCGAGACCGAGTATCTCGCAGACGATTTCGGCCTTCTCGGCAGGTACAGGATGCTTGCCGAGTAGTGCGGCAACGGTCCACACAAGTGGGGCCTCGATGCGCTCGGCGATCTCGGCCCATGTCAGACCGGCACGCAGTCGCGCTGCGACGATGAGTTCGGCGGCGTCGGATTTGGACATGATCGGTGGGTTCAACGGTCGCTCCCTTGCTGGTGATACGGATGGTTGGTCGAACGGATGGTTGGTCGATCTGATGGTCGGTCTATTGCGAGGTGCGGTCATGAAACGACGTCGGCGTCGCCCAACCACGCGCGCAGGCGGTCCAGTGGCCATGTCGTCACAATGCGGTCGGCGTCGATGCCGAGTTTCTCTGCGCGCTGGGCGCCGAGTGCTTTGAATTCCAGTTGGCCGGGTGCGTGTGCGTCGGAGTCGATGGCGAACAGGCAGCCGAGATCGCGTGCCAAGGTGAGCAGGTCGTCGGGAGGGTCGACGCGTTCGGGTCGAGAGTTGATCTCGACGGCGGTGTTGGTGTCACGGCACGTCGAAAACACTTGGTGCGCATCGAATGTCGACTGCGGGCGCGTACCGCGCCCGCCGGTGATGAGCCGACCCGTGCAGTGCCCGAGCACCCGTACGCGAGGGTGTTCGACTGCGGCCACCATCCGTCGGGTCATCGGAGCCGCGTCCATCTTCAGCTTCGAGTGCACCGACGCTGTGACGACGTCGACGCGCTCGAGCATCTCCGCGGATTGGTCGAGTGCGCCGTCGTCGAGGATGTCGACTTCGATTCCGGTCAACACGGCCAGGTCGATGTCGCCGCGCGCGTTGAACTGCTCGATGACGCCGATCTGGGCATCGAGACGCTCCGCCGAGAGTCCGTTGGCGACGGTCAGACGGGGTGAGTGATCGGTGATCGCGAGCCATTGTTGGCCGAGAGCGCTTGCCGCCGATGCCATTTCGTCGATGGATGCACCGCCGTCGCTCCACGTGGTGTGTGCGTGGAGGTCGCCGCGCAGCGCCTCGTAGAGCAGGTCGGCTGCGGGGTCGGCCATGGGATCGGCTCCGACCTGCAACCCGTCGAGATAGTCGGGAAGCACCCCCGACACGGCCTCGTCGATCACGGCTGCAGTCGTCTTGCCGATGCCCGACAACGCGGTCAGCGAACCCGCCGCGGAGCGTCGTCGAATCTCGTCATCACCGACCTCGACGACCGTCGCGGCCGCGCGCCGGAACGCCTCGACTCGGTAGCTGCTCTGTCTGTCGCGCTCGAGTAACCACGCGATCCTCGTCAGCGCCTGCGCGGGATCGATCGGCGCGGCGAGCGGGATCAGTGAGCGCATTCCCCGACAGTAGCCTCGCCCGACCCAGCAGCGCACTCTCGAACGAATTCGACGCCCACTCAACCGCTTTTAGCGCACAGTCGACCGGATAGAGCGCACAGTCGACGGGATCTAGCCGACCGTGATGGCGTCGAGCCGTTCGCGGATGAAGTCGCCGCCGATCACCGGTGGCCTGCCCGCAATCTTGCCGACGGGAGGGTCCAGGGGTGTCACGACGGCGTCGTGGTCGAGTTCGTAGAAGAAGATCAACGAGACGAGGTCCTCCTCCGGGGCGTCGGCCTGCGGCGGCAGCACGCGGTGCCTGCCTGCGGGCCAGCGGCCTCCCGACCAGTACTCGAGCAGGTCGCCGATGTTGACCGTCAACGCAGACGGGTCGTACGGCGCATCGGCCCAACCGCCCTGCTCGCTGTAGACCTGCAGCCCGCCCGCGCCCGGCTCGCGGTCGAGGATGGTGACGGTGCCGAAGTCGGTGTGCGGGCCGATGCGGTACTGACCGGGCTCCGGCTCACCGATGTCGGTCATGGGCGGATAGTGATTGATGTTCGACGTCCAGGTGGCCGAGCCCGCGAGGTCGCGAAACGGGTTCTCGCTCCCGGACAGTCCCAGCGACGCCGCCATCAGGGCGAGCAGGTCGTCGGAGAGCTTCTTGCACGCCGCGGTCCAGGCGGTGAACAGCTCACGCAGTCGGGGCGCCTCGGCGGGCCAGACGTCCGGCGCGAACCAGTAGTCGTCCACCTCGGGAATGCCGACGCGGGTCTGCGCCCCCGAGTTGTAGGTCTCCTTCAGGTCGGGAGGTGTCTCGGTGCCCTCGGAGTAGCCATTGGCCTCCAGGCCCGGCCCGATCCAGCCTCGACCACCGACGCCGACGGCGTACTGCCCTTTCACCTCCGGCGACATGGCGAAGAACTCCCTGGCGGTAGCGCGCAGCGCTGCTGGCAGCGCCGGATCGATTCCGTGGCCCGTCACCAGAAGGAACCCCGCCTTCTGCAGCGACTCGTCCACCGCGGCGCACACGGCCTCGGCGCCTTCGCCGCCCGCGTGCCACTGCGCGAGGTCGACGGTCAGGATCGGACTCGACGTCTCCCCGCTCACCGCAGACTCCCCGTGTCGGAACGTGCCGAGTTCACTCCGGCGTCGACGACACCGATGTCCTCATTCCAGAGCGCGGGATTCCCGGCGATGAAGTCGGTCATCATCGCGACGCACCGCTCGTCGTCGAGAATCGTCACGTCGACGCCGAGGTCGCGCAGCCACTCCTGCCCACCGTCGAAGGTGCGGTTTTCCCCGATCACCACCGCACCGATACCGAACTGCCGGATGAGCCCACTGCAGTACCAGCACGGCGCCAGCGTGGTGACCATGATGGTCGACGAATAGTCGCGCTGCCTGCCCGCCACGCGGAAGGCGTCGGTCTCGCCGTGCACAGACGGGTCGTCGTGCTGCACGCGACGGTTGCGTCCCTCACCGAGGAGGGTGCCGTCGGCGCTGAACAGCGCGGCCCCGATCGGGATCCCCCCTTCGGAGAGGCCGAGTTGCGCTTGTCGGTAGGCGGTGTCGAGCGCAGCCACGGCGTCGAACGCGGACGTCGTCCCATGTCGCGAGAGCATGATTCGACTGTGCGCGGCTACGTCGTCGTGTTCAACCGACAGTCCGTCGTGTCGCGCGCCGACCTCAACGTGCATATCGTCTATCCATGCTTCAACGGCCGGCGTCGACGCTCTCGCTCCGACAGATCATCGACGACTACCTCATCGACGCCGATCCGCACGTGCTCACCGCACACGATCGCCTCGAACGCCCCGTGATCTGGGTGCATTCGAGCGAGATCTACGAGATAGGCCCCCTGCTCTCGGGCGGTGAACTGTTGTTGACGACCGGACTCGGATTGGCTGGCCTCGACGCGGGCACCCGCCGCCATTACGTCCGCGAGCTGGCTGAACGTGGTGTGGTGGCGCTCGCGTTCGAGATCGGACGCAGCTTCGACAGCGTTCCCGACGAGATCATTCGGGAGGGATCCGCGCGGCGGCTGCCGATCGTCGAGCTACGTCGTGTGGTTCCGTTCATCACGATGTGCCGCACCTCCAACACGGCCATCGTGTCTGCAGAACTCGCCGACCTGCGGTTACGTGGCGAGCTCGACACCACCCTGCACGACGACATGGCCTCCGGCGGTGGCGTCGCCAAGATGCTCGAACACGTCTCCGACGCCGCGCACTGCCCGATCGTGTTGGTGGGCACGGGAGGTGCACTGATCGCCGCGCACGGCGTCGACGACGATCGATCAGCGTGGCGGGCCGTCGACGGTCAAATCGCATCGGCGCCGATCATCGCGCGCGGACGCGAGATCGCACGGTTGATCGCAGGTCCGGGTGCCACACCGATCCCCGGCGAACGCGCCGCGATGCTCCTCGACTGTGCGGCGGGTCCACTGACGTCGGCACTCGTACGTGGAGGCATTGGGCGCTCCGCGGTGGCGTCGCGGCTCATCGAGGAATTGTTGGCGTCGCGCCCGATTCGACGAGCCGATCTGTTCGCTCGTCTGTCGGGTTCGGGCGCTCCGGTGTCGCAGTCGACTCAGATCGTGCCGGTTGTCGTCGAGTCTCCCGATTCACGCATGGCCGAGAGTGCGCTCAGTCGTGCCGCGGCCACGCTCGGCGGTGTGGTCTTCGAGACCGTCGACGCCACCGTGTACGGCCTCGTCGTGATGCCGACTCCCACCGGTGACCACGACGCCGTCGACTGCGTCCGCACGGCGTTCACCGACATCGGTGCACACGCCAGCCGCGTGACCGTGGTCGTCGGCCAACCGTGTGCGACCGCTGACGCCGGGCCAGGGCCAGGACTGTCGCTATCGATCGGAGACTCGCTGCGTACCTGTGCCGAAAGACTGGGCAGCGCAGTCGAATCCGTGCAGACCAAGAGTGTTGCCGGGCGCGTGTTCACCGCAAGGGCTCTGGCCGTCGACGCCGCGGCAAGCACCATGTCTGCTGCGGCACGCGACGAACTGATCGACCTCATCGATCCGCTCGTTCGCCACGACGCGGCGTCGTCGACGCATCTTGCACACACACTAGAGGTGCATCTGCGCAACGGCTGCAGTGCAACTCGCTCGGCGCAGGCCTTGCACATTGGACGCCAAAGCCTTTATCAGCGTCTCGACCGTGTGCGCGAGGTGCTCGGATTCGACCCGACAGACCCCGAGATGTATGCATCGATTCTGTTGGCATTCAGCGCTTTACGCGCCGACGGCGCCGGGACCCGCACGCCGAACTGACCGACGCGGGCCCTGCTCCGAGATGAACCTCGGAGCAGGACCCGCGTCGGCGTGACAGCGAGAGGCTGTGTCGTCAGACGTATGTGCGCTGCGACTCCTCGACACTCTTTCTGGCCAGAACCACATACCCCACGAATGCGATTGCGAACCCGACGAACGCACCGATGTCACCCAACTCGGGAACCGCGCGAACCGCGTACCCGACGAACTTCTCCTGATTGCAGAACAGCAGGACCGATCCGACGAGCGCGATGACGAACGCGGCGAGTCCACCCCAGTTCACGTAGCGCGTGTCGTACAGCAGGTCCAACGACGGACGCTTCTTGCGCAGCAACCGATCGGCGAAGACCACACCGAGCCACGGACCGATCCAGTAGGCAACCAAGAGCAGGAATGCCTCGTACGACGCTGCGGCGTCGGCAAGTGCCCACCAGGCCACCAGGAATCCGACGATGCCGAACAGCACTGTGACCAGCGCGCGCTGCGTGTTCATCGGCAGCTTGAATCCCATGGTCACGAACGCCATCGATCCGGAGTAGACGTTGATCGCGTTGGCCGCGACGGCGCCGACCGCGATGGCGAGCAACGTGAGATCCGCGACGAGCGTCGGCAGGTTCGCGGTGAATGCGGCGGTCGGGTTGTCCGACGTCGCCGGACCGATCGTCACCGACGCCGCGCCCACGAGCATCAGCACGGTGCACGAGACGAACAAGCCGAGCGACGCGTAAAGGCCCGTGTGCACCCGCGACACTGTCGGCGGAAGGTAGCGCGTGTAGTCGGCGGCGTAGGGCGTCCAGCCTGCGGTGTACCCGAACGCGGCACCGACGGTGAGCCAGAAGCCCGCCATCGAGAAACCGCCGCCCGACGACGGGGGCGCGTCGAGGTGCGACTTACTGAAGATGATCACCGCGGCGATCAAGAAGATCACCGCCAGGATCGGCGCGGCGATCCGCTCGAATCGCTGCACCAGGTTGTGCCCGAAGAACGCGAACGCGGTCTGCACGATGACGATGATGATCAACCCCACGAGCGGGGTGAATCCGAACAACGACGACAAGGCGAAAGCGCCACTGGCACTGTTGGTCGCGAACCAGCCGACGCCGCACATGACTGCCATGAACGTCGCGGGAAGGATGTTGCCGCGATATCCGAAGGCGAGCCGACCGAGCACCATCTGCGGCACCCCGTGCAGTGGCCCGTCGGCCGACAGCAGGTAGTGGGCAACCGCGGCGAGTCCGTTGCCGAGCACCACCGCGGCCACGGCCTGCCAGAACGACAGACCGAACACGGCCACAGCGAGCACGCCGACGAAGATCGTGGCGAATTCGAGGTTGGGTGCCGTCCACGTCCAGAAGAGCCCGCGCGGCGACCCGTGGCGGGCCTCCACCGGAATCGGCTCGTTGCCACCTGGCTCGACGGCGAGGACTTTGCTGCCGTAGTTCAACTGCGTGACGGCGGCATCGTCGTCGGCGGGTGCGTCTGTACTCATGGCGGATACTGTGCTGCGTCGCGTCGGGAGCGGCAACCGACGGATTGTCCGTTGCACCCACCCGCAGGCGCGACATTTCGACGGTCGAGCATCGATCGACCCGACGCCGAGCTCACTCAGTCGACGCAGGGAATGGCCGAACCGCTGCTCACGGCTCCGCCCGAGTCTGGCGCGGGACCGTCGAGCGACGCCGTCGTCTCGTCGTCGGCAGGGTCGCTCGTCGACGTCGAACCGGAAGACGACTCGGCAGACGGTGACGCTGCCGAGGCGCTGGACGTGGTCGACGCCGCCTTCATACCGAAGGCTGTCTGGATCTGGTCGCGCACCTTTGCGGTGTCGATGATGTTGACGTCCTGGCCGTCGACCGTGTCGTACCGCTCGACCGGAAGCGTGCGGAAGCTGACGCGCTGGCCGCTCGGTGCGAGCATCTGCTGCCCCCACGACGTGAGGTCCCACCCGTCGGAGAGCACCACGTCGTTATTGAGGGCTGTGCTGAGTCTGTTGAGTTTTCCGGGGTCGGTCAGCATTCCGGTGCTCTGTACCTGATGCATCACCGAGAGGAGGAACGCCTGCTGTCGGTGGGTACGGTCGAGGTCGCCGTTGTCGAGTCCGTGGCGCTGCCGCACGAAGGCCAACGACTGCGACGCGTTGAGGTGCTGGCGCCCCGCGGGGAACCGAGCGCCCGAATACGAGTCGCGGACAGAATGATTCAGACAGACGTCGATACCGCCGAGCGCCTTGGATATGTCGTAGAAGCCGACGAGGCTCACTTCGGCGAACCGATCGATCGGCACCCCGGTGAGCTGACGCACCGTCTCGATGGTCTCGGCACGACCGGCCTCACGTCCACGTGATTCGAGGGTGGCCTGATCGGTGATGCCCTGCGCCGTCAGTTCGTCCTCGACCATCGCCTTCTTGCGGCCGTACGCCTCTTTGATCTTGGCCTGGCTGACATCGAGACCGTCGACATCGACGAGGTCGTCGCGCGGAATCGAGAACGCGACGATGTTCTTCCTGTCCGCGGGGATGTGCACGAGGATCAGGGTGTTGGTGTTGTAGCCACCCTCGTCGCCATCTCCGGCATGAAGCTGCTTGAGGACGTCGGGTGACAGATTGTTGCCGTCGCGGTCCTTGCGGGTGTCGAGACCCATCAGCAGGATGTTCTCGGCCCCGCCGCTCGACGCCGGTCCGCCGGCCAATGCTGCCGACCTGCCGAACCCTCCGGCGACGTGTGTAACAGTGCCCCACGCGAGTCCGACGACGCCGAGGATCGCGACCGAACACATCGCGACCGCGATCCGCCCGATTCGCACCGCCGACGACCGGCGCTGGGCGCGGGCCGCTTGGCGTCGGCGCGTCGAGCGGGTGCGGGACGGGCGGGTACGGGACGAGGCGCGAGCGTCATCGTTCGCGGCGGACCTGCGCGTGCGGCGCGAGGTGGTGACCTGCGGAATGGGCTGGGTGAGATCGTCGACCGGCTCCCACCGCGTTCGCGGTTCCGGTCGGGGCGGCGCTTGCTGCCTTACGGCCGGACTCGCAGGGATACGCGACCGTCGTGCAGCGACTTCGCCCGCAGTCAGGCGCCGACCGTCGGAGCCACGGAAACCACGGTCACCGGAGGGTGCGCGGCGCGCGCGATAGCGCGACGTTCCCTCCTGCTCCACCGGTTCCGCCCTTTCTCGATAGTTCACTGCCGCACCCGTGATCGGCATCACAGGCCAACATCACTGGTCGGCATCAATGGTCTTGGGCGGACTCCCCCACCTCGACTGGGTCACCGTAGTGACACCGTCTGTGAGAGCCCTGAGTACTCGACGTTCCGGACGGATCGGACACTGAAACACCCCTGGTGAGAACACATTTCCGCGCTCACAGCTACCTGGCAGCGCAGCCTCAGCCGCACCTCAGCACATCGGCCGCACCATCGTGTTCGTGACCCCAGCCTCCCCAGCCGCAGCTGCGTTTCCCAACGGCACCTCCCGTCTCGCCGCACCGCAGGGAACAGACGACCTCGAGATCGGCGCCGACGGCAATCGCCTGCCCCGCGCGACAACCCGTGATCGTGTAGCCCTCGCTGCACTCCTCGTCGGCACCGCTGTGCTCTACCTCTGGAACATCACCGTCAACGGAAACGCCAACTCGTTCTACGCGGGTGCGGCGTGGGCGGGGTCGCGCAACTGGGAGGCCGTACTTTTCGGATCGGTCGATCCGTCGAACTTCATCACCGTCGACAAACCCCCGGTGTCGCAATGGATCATGGGGATCTCCGGACAGATCTTCGGATACTCGTCCGCGAGCATGCTGATCCCCGAGGCGATCATGGGAGTCGCATCGGTCGCTCTGCTCTACGCCACGGTGACCCGCATCTCCGGCAGGACAGCGGGACTCATCGCAGGCGCAGCCCTTGCGCTGACTCCCGTGGCGGCCATGATGTTTCGATTCAACAACCCCGACGCCGCGATGGTCCTGCTGATGACCGCGGCCGCCTACTGCACGGTGCGAGCGACGTGTCGGGCATCACTGCGCTGGCTCGTACTGGCCGGTGTTGCACTGGGTTTCGCGTTCCTCGCCAAGATGCTGGAAGGATTGATGGTGTTGCCCGCGCTGGGCGTCGTCTATCTGTTGGCCGCCCCGACGACGCTTGGTCGGCGCATCTGGCATCTTGCGGTCGCGGCGCTCGCACTCGTCGTGGCATCGGGATGGTATGTGGTGCTCACGCTCCTATGGCCGGCATCGTCGCGCCCGTACCTCGCTGGTTCGACGGACAACAACTTCATGAATCTGGTGCTCGGCTACAACGGACTCGACCGCATCCAGGGTCGCAGCCACGCGGGCGGTCCCACCGATGCCGCGCTGGATGAATTCATGCGCCAGAACCCCTCTCTCGCACATGGTTTCGGCGGTGGAATGTTCGGTAGCACCCCCGGCATCGGCCGACTCTTCGCCGGAGAGTTCGGAGCGGAAATCTCGTTCCTACTGCCGTCAGCGCTCATCGCGCTGGTGGTGGTGCTCGCTCTTCGCGGCCGTGCACCACGCACCGACCTCGTGCGCGCAGGCGCGCTGCTGTTCGGACTGTGGTTACTGCTCGACGGAATTGTGTTGTCCTACATGAGTGGAACGGTTCACCCCTACTACTCACTCGCGATCGCGCCGCCCATCGCGGGACTGGTCGGAATCGGGGTCGTCGAGGCGTGGCGCGCCCGCGACTCGGCGACCGTGTGGCGCGCGATCACCGCGCGTGTGGGACTGGCAGCAATGATCATCGCGGGCGGCGCCTGGGCATTCGTGCTACTCGACCGCGAATCGTCGTGGCTTCCCTGGTTGCGTTGGGCGGTACTACTTGTCGCCGTCGCGGCCGCAGTACTTGCTGCCGTGCCGACACGCGCTCGTCGGCCCGTCGCTCTCATCGCGGCCGGATGCGGTGTGCTGGCCGTCCTCTCGGCTCCGGCCGCGTTCGCGATCAACGGCGACGCAGTGGCACACACTGGCGGCGGGCCGTCGGTACTGCCCGGGCACAACACTTCTGGGCGCGACACCTCTGGGCACGGTACTTCTGGCCACGGAACTTCTGGGCACAGCTCTTCCGGACACAGCACAGGCGGCGGGGGTATGGGAACCGCCCCGGATTCGCCCCAACTCGACCGTCTGTTGCAATCGAGTTCCGCGCGCTGGGCTGCGGCCACCAACAGGACGTCGAGCGCAGCGTCGCTCGAACTCGACGCCCGCGTCCCGGTCATGGGTATCGGCGGATTCTCCAACGATCCGACGCCGACGCTCGCGCAGTTCCAGAAGTATGTGGCCGACAAGGAGATCGGCTACTACGTGGTGACCACCCCGCGTGAGTCCGGAACCGAAACACACAGCGCGACGACCACGACCGACGGGTTCGGCGGCGGACAACGCGCGAGCGGAAGAGGCAGTTCGGTTACCGCACCCATCGGGAAGTGGGTCACAAGCCATTACGCTGCCCGCACCGTCGGCGACTACACGGTGTACGACCTCAGCGCGCGGCCGGGCACAGGCACGACGTCGGCGTCGGCGGACACCACTTCGGCACAACAGAACTCCGGCACCGCACGGCCGGAGACACATTCGACGACCCGTCGTCGTACCCATCACCTGGCACAAAGCTGAGGAGAACACCGTTGTTTTGTCAGCAAATTCAGAATTTCGCACTGACCATGCTCTCAGTAGCGGACGGCAGTGTGGTCTCGTGAACAGCAACACGCCCGACGAGTCCGACACCTCACCGATCGAGGGACCCCACCCGGATCAGGGACGCCACGGAACCGACCCAGGCACCGCAACCGACCCGGGGACATCGTGGCAGGGCGCACCCTACGAGAATCCTTACACAGAGCCTAATCCCACCGCCGGGCAGTTCTCTGCCACTCATCCCAACGGAGGGCGGTTCCCCGGCGCATACGCGAGCGCTCCGACACCCCCGGCGCCTGCCCAGCGATCCCGCGGGATCGCCAAGCCGCTTGTCGCGACGGCGGTGCTGGCCGGACTGGTCGGTGGCCTCGTCGGCGTCGGAGGGTATGCCCTTCTCGACAACGGCTCGTCGTCGAACGCTCCCGTCATCGCGTCGGCACCCGCCGCGGCAACCAATGCCGCTGACGCGCAACCCGGTTCGGTCACCTACGCCGCACAGGTGGCGTCGAAGTCGACGGCAGACATCAAGGTCGCAACCAGCAAGGGCACAGCGGTCGGTAGCGGCATCATTCTCTCGCCGGACGGCTACGTCCTCACCAACAATCACGTGGTGTCGGGCGTCGGCAGCGGCGCCAAGATCCAGGTGACCACCCCGGACGGAAAGACCTATCCCGCAAGCGTGAAGGGCACCTCTCCCTCGTACGACATCGCGGTCATCAAGCTCGACGGCGCGTCGGGGCTCACCCCCGCGAGCATCGGCGATTCCGGGTCGCTTCAGGTCGGCCAGCAGGTGGTCGCCGTCGGCAGTCCCGAAAACCTTTCCAACACTGTGACGTCCGGAATCGTGAGCGCACTGTCGCGGACCGTGACCGCGGGTGACGAACAGGGCAGCTCGGTCACCGTCTACAACGGGCTACAGACCGACACTCCGATCAACCCGGGCAATTCCGGTGGGCCACTGGTGAATCTGCAAGGACAGGTCATCGCTGTGAACTCGGCCGTCGACACCGGACAGAGCAGCAGTGGCGGCCCGCAGGCATTCGGCCTCGGCTTCGCCATTCCGATCAACACGGCAAAGCGCATCGCGAATGAACTGATGCAAGACGGACAGGCCACCAAACCTGTTCTGGGCGTGTCGGGTTCGCTCGCATCGAGCAACGATGCGGTCAACGGAGCCAAGGTCACGTCGGTGCAGTCGGGCGGTCCGGCAGCCGATGCCGGCATCAAGAACGGTGACGTGATCACCAAGATCGGCAACGCCACCATCGGCAACTACGCCGACCTGATGGCGCAGATCCTCACGCACTCCCCCGGTGAAACCGTGCCCGTGACCGTCAGTTCCGGCGGACAGACCAAGACCGTCCAGGTGACACTGGGCAGCACCGTCGACAAGGAACAGACGACGATCTCCGAGCGCGGCAGCGGCTCCGACGGAGACGGCTCGGACGGAAGCGGTTCCGGTCGGCAGCGCGAGGGCGGTCGCCTGCCGTTCGGTTTCGGGCTGCCCTGATAGCCGCCGCGGCCGGCTGTAGCGTCCCCGCGCTCTGACTGCGCGACGCCCCCCACGCTCGATTTTCCGGTTGCCCAGACGCGCGGATTCCGCGCGTCTGGGCAACCGCAAGCGACGGGCCGGGTAACCCGCCAGCTGTTGCGCGCCGGTTCGTCCTCCGAATCGGGTAAGTCGTCGGGCTCATCGTGAGATCCTCGGCCCATGCGCCACACGCGGATCACGACCCTGATCGCCGTCATCGCCGCGGCTCTCGGCGTGGGCATTGTCGGAGCGGGCACTGCCGACGCCGCCGTATACCGTCGCGCCACTCTCAGCGGGTGCGGCATGCCTGCCACGCCGGTCGACATGTGGACGCGTGCGGGCAACTACAAGACCGTGATCGCGCTCTCCGGACTGCGCGTGACGGCGGCGGCCAGCGGATGGAAGCTGAGCACCAACGTCGGCGCCATGGCCGACAGCGGCGTCAACGTGGTAGCGCCCGCGGGCGGTCTCGCGAGCTTCTACACCGACTGGAACGCCCGCAACAGTCTGAGCAACATGGGCTATCGCTACCGGTGGACCTGCCGCCTCGACACTTTGGTCGCAATGCTCGACCGACAGGGGCTCGACGTCGGACCGCGACACAAGTACGCGATCATGGGAATCTCGATGGGCGGCAACGCCGCACTGATCTACGGCGCCTATCACCACGCACGCATCTCGCACGCGTTCTCGATGTCGGGGTACCTGAATCTGTCGGCACCGGGTATGCGGGAAGCCATCCGGCTCACACTCCTCGACGCCGGGCTCGAGGCGGGCGTCGGTGCGTTCAATTCCGACGACATGTGGGGTCCCCCGTGGAGCACACGGTGGCTCGACAACGATCCGTTCGTCCAGGCTCCGCGCTTACGTGGACTGAGTGTGCGGGTGGCTGCCGGATCGGCCATCTGGGGCAATCGCGACACCAACATCTCCAACTCGCTCAAGGGAACTCCGCTCGAGGTACTCGCCCAGGCACAGACGCGCGCGTTCGAATTCGCGGCGAGTCGGGCTGGTCTCCCGATCACAACCGACTATCCACGTGTTGGCACCCACAGTTGGGGCTACTGGGAGGAAATGGCCTGGCGCGCAAAGAGCGCCGGCTGGTTCAGAGACCGCTGACTCGCGAACCTCACGCGGCGTCGCCGGTCGGTGTGAGGTGAGCGTTACCCGAGGACACGCGCGCGGTAATGATCACGCAAAAGTGTTCCGATGAACTGTTTTCGAACCCATTCGGGACCACCTATTCGGAGACACCTCATGCCAGACCTCTTCTCTCCCTTCACCCTCAAGGGCGTCACCCTGCGCAATCGCATCGTGATGTCGCCCATGACCATGTACTCGTCGCACGACGGGGAGATGGACGATTATCACGTGAGCTACCTCGGCGCTCGCGCGTCAGGTGGCTTCGGGCTGATCTTTCCGGAGCAAATCGCCATCACCCCCGACGGTCGAACCACCACGGAGTGCGCGGGAATCTGGTCCGACGATCAGATCGACGGCCACCGTCGGGTGACCGACATCATTAAACGATTCGGAGCCGTGCCGGCCATCCAACTCGGCCACACCGGCCGCAAGGGCAGCGAAGTGGCACCACACAAGAGCTACCCCGGATTCCCGGGCAACTCGCAGCTACCTGCCGATCACCCCAACGGTTGGCAGTGCATTGCGCCGTCGGCCATCCCGTACGGCGGCGACCACTCCTGGCCCGTCCACGAGCTGACCGTCGACGAGATCAAGGCGCTGCATCGCAAATACGCCGACGCTGCGCGCCGAGCACTCGACGCGGGCTACCAGTGGCTCGAAATGCACTTCGCCCATGGCTATCTGGGCGCCGAGTTCTTCTCGCCGATTGCCAATCACCGCACCGATCAGTACGGCGGTTCGCTGGAGAACCGGGCGCGATTCCACCTCGAGGCGCTCGATGCGGTGCGCGAGGTATGGCCCGATGAGTATCCGCTCACCATGCGGCTCGGCGCAGACGATCTCAATCCGGCGGGAACCCAGTTCGACGATTCGCTGGTCGCGATCGGATGGATGAAGGAGCACGGACTCGATCTCGCCGACATCTCTCTCGGCTTCAACACCGACGAGATGATCGATCCGCCGATGGGCCGCGAAGCATTCATGGTCGAGAAGACCAACCGGGTGCGGACTCAGCTGCAGATCCCCGTCGGTACGAGCTGGAATCTCGGCATTCCCGAGACCGCAGATCAGGTCATCCGCGACGAACTGGTCGACCTGGTATTCCTGGGTCGCCCGGCGCTGTCCAATCCGCACTGGCCGGTGTGGGCCGCACGCGAACTCGGCCACCCGACGCCCTTCGAACTGGTGCCTGACGACTGGCGGTGGTGGCTCGAGAACTTCCGCGGGTACGACGCGAGCATCGGTCTACCGCCCGCAGCGGAGCCTTCCGCGCGGCTGCGTTCCGCCTGACCCGCTCGGTGGTCGCCGACAGCGTCGACGACGTCGTCGGCGACCGCCGCAAGTCACGCGTAGCGACGCGCGATCTCGACCACCTGCCCGCGATAACCGCCGCCGAACACCACGGCGTGCATGAGGACCATCGACAGGTAGTGCAGCGGCACGCGTTCGCGCCAGCCGTCTGCGAGCGGATACGTCTGCTGATAGCCCTCGAGGATTCCATCGAGATACGGAGCACCGAACAACGCGAGTGCCGCGAGATCGGTTTCCCGATGGCCGACGTGCGCTGATGGGTCGATGAGGACACACCCGTCCGGCGACCACATTACGTTGCCAGACCACAGATCGCCGTGGAGGCGCGCGGCCGCGTCGTCTGTGTCAAAGTCGCCGTCCCGCAAACGTTCACAGAGCTTCTCGACGATGCTCGCGTCGCCACCGCGCAAACCACTGTCGGGCAATAGCGGCATCAGTCGTCCGTCGGCGTACATCTCGCCCCAGGTGTCGTGAGCCACCAACGAGAGTTCGAGCAGGTGCTCGTTGGGCCCCTGATATCCGGGGCCGTCCCAGCCGGGAGGGCCCTGCCCCCAGCGGGCGGGACCGTCGAGGCTGTGGGTGGTGGCCAGTCGTCGACCGAAATCGGTTGCGGCATCGGGGCTTGGCGAACTCGATTCGACGCGGCGCTCGGTCAGCGTCGACTCGTCGGCCGACATGACGTCGACGATGCTCGCGCCACCGGCCGGTACGGCGTCGGCAAGCCACCGCAGACCGGCCACCTCCCAACGCGCGGGCCGTCCGGAGGTGTGCTTGGTGAATGTCGAGGAGGCCATGACTCCTTGATACCCCGGTATCGCGCGTGCGGAGATCCAGCGGGCATGGAGGCTAATGCGCGCCGCCCGTGTGCCACGCGCCGATGCTCGCCCAGGTGCGGGCGCGGGCTGCTGATCTACACCGGCTCGCGCAGGATGCCGAAGTGGCGAACCGAACCGGAGACGCCCGGAAGTTCCTTGACCGGCGACCACGTCTGCATTCCGTCAGAACTGTCGGAGTAGAAGTACTTGCCCTGCTTGTAGGCGTCCAGATAGATCCGCCATGCACCGCTGGGCAACTGTGTCACGGCAGGACCTTCCACGAAGGTCCCCCAGTTGCCGGGAGTGACGAACCGGTACGGACCGTACAGCGACGACGACACCGCGTGCTGCACAACCTTTTTGGTCTCGTTCTTGGTGAACGCGTGATACGTCGAGCCGACCTTGACGATCGTCGTGTCGATGTGGTCGGCACCGAGTCCATTGAGTGGAATCGGCGGACTCCACCACCGCAGCGAGGGGTCGAGAGCGGTCATGATGTAGGGCACGAATCCGCCGCCCGTCGACATCGAGAAGACGACGTTGACCCGTCCACCTTCGACGAACCAGTCGGGCGCCCACGCCTTGGTGGTGAACGGCGAGAGCGACGGGCCGTCGGACGAACCCGCTGAACCGGACGATCCCGGACCGCTCGACGAACCAAGGCCCTTGCCGTCACCGGTGCCGGGAAGGAACGCGCAGCACAGCGGCACCGGCACGTTCCGCACGAATGTCCAGTGGACGCGGTCACTACTGCGCGCGAATCCGATGTTAGCGCCGTCGACCGTCGTGTAGGTGACGTAGTAGAAGCCGTCGGTGTGGCGGAAGATGCTCGGGTCACGCACGCGCCCGGTCGGCGGGCGGTACGCGGGCTTCGCCAGTGGAGTGAAGTCGGTGCCATTCGACGACTGGTAGACGTCCATGTACAAGTCGCTGGTGTTGCTGAACCCCACCATCGTGTAGCGCCAACCCGCTGCAGCGCTGGTGCCGGGGCCGGAGAGCAGCAGGCCGATCACGGCGAGCAGCACCACCGGCAGAGCGGAGAACATCGATCGCATGCGGAAGTTCACCGGTGCAGTATTGACCAGGTCGCCGCGCGGGTGCACGCGCTCGAGTGGCTTCCGACGAAATCGTTATGGAAACTGCGCTTGGTTGGATACGGAAAGTCGTTGACAGCAGATTGAGGTAGGCGCCGGTCATTCCCGGTTGAGGGCAACCGCTGACTGCACCAGGGCGACGAATGCGTCGTCGTCCAGAGTGTCGTTTTCCTTGATGTCGATGGCGCGGCGAGTGCCTGCGGTGAGGCTGGCGTTGAAGACCTTCGCCGGATCTGGCAGCGACGCTCCCTTGGCGAACGTGAGCTTGATCTTGTCCTTGTAGGTCTCAAGGGTGCAGATCAGGCCGTCGAGCGAAAACGTCGGAACGCCATCCGGATTGGAGGGTTTGCGCCATTTGACCTCTTCGGTGATGTCGGGGTCGGCGCGCATGATCAGGGTGCGCATCTCGTGTGCCCGCGATTCGCGCCAGTCGTCTGCCATGCAGGTCACCGTAGTCGGTGCGCAAACGGGTTTCAGGTACTCGGGTGTCACTGCTTCGTCAGGTCTTGGGCGAACATGACGATGATCCCGCTCGGCCCGCGCACGTAGGTGAGCTTGTAGACGTTCTGATAGTTGGCGACGCCGCGCAGCGGATGGCATCCGTGCCGCGCGGCGATGGCGAGGGCGTCGTCGATGTCGTCGACGGAGAACGCGACCCGATGCATGCCGATCTCGTTGGGCAGCGTCGGCAAGGTCTCGATCGCGTCCGGGTGGATGTACTCGAAGAGTTCGAGGCGCCCGGCGCCGTCGGGTGTGGCGAGCATCGCGATCTTCGCGTGGTTTCCGTCGAGTCCTACTGCGGTGTCGGCCCATTCGCCGCTGACCTCGTCGCGTCCGAGGACGGTGAGGCCGAGATCGGTGAAGAACGCAACTGCGGCGTCGAGGCTGTCGACCGCGATGCCGACGTTTTCGAGCGAGATGGGCATGTGGTCGAGGGTAGCGGCGGCGCGGCCTACCACCTCACTAATGGACGATTGTTCTTGCGAGGAACACGAGGTCGTAGCTCCCGACGTTCTCGCGCTTGAACTCCACGAAACCTTTCCGCTCATAGAGTCGGATGTTCGCGACGCTGTGCTCGCCGGTGAACAACTCGACTCGCGTGACCGATGGTGGCACCCAGTCGTCGACTGCGGCGAGCAACCTGCTGCCGAGGCCTCGTCCCTGCAGATCGGGGACCACCGTCAGTCGGCCGACCTCGGCGACCTCACCATGCACCGAAAGTCTCAGCGCTGCAACGAGCCTCGCGCCCAGCTTGATCCCCAATGCAGTCACGTGGGGCAACTCCAGTTCAGCGACGAGGTCGTCGACGGACTGTGTCAGCGCGGGAAGCGTCAGATCGTGGTGCAGTTGCGCCTCGGTGACGTATGCCGCTCGCTGCAGGGTCAGCAACTCGCCGGCGTCGTCGACACCGAGTCGCGACACGTCAGCCACGACGAGTTCCGATGTCCGTCTGGAGCTCGCGGATCGTCGAACCGAGAATGCCGCGCGCGAGCAAGCCCTGCCCCAGCGGACCTGCCGAATCAACGCCAAGCGCCGGGAGCTGACGCAGGGCTGCCCGCTCGTCATCTGTCAGTTCAGCCAACTGCCAACGTATTTCGTCGTCGACGGCTGACGGGTTGTCGCGGTGTGACAGATCGACTGCCTTCACCGCGTACGCGGCCGCCCCGAGTGCATGGGCACCCATGTGTGCCACCGCCGATGCCTGCGCCACTGCTCGTGCCGCGGCGGCTCCCGCTGGCGTGCTCGCTGCGCCCGCCGCCTTGACCGCGACCATCCGCTTGCTGATCTCCTCTGCGCTGGTCCCGTGTCCTGCGCTGTAGGCGCGTGTTCGCGCAAGGGCGTCGTCGATGTCGCTGCGCGCAGGGTCGTCGGCCTCGAGAAGCGGGAGCACCCGCTCGGCGCATGCGACCGCCCACCTGGCCACCAGTCGACGGTCGGTTTCGCTGAGTGTTTGAATCGATGTCACGGGTTTCCTGATGCGTCTCGGACCATCCGAAGTATCGGGTATGGCCTGCCCTGTTCATCGAGTGCGCTGCGCTCGAACTCCACGAACCCACGGCGACGGTAGAACCCGACCGCGTCGACGTTGTCCTCGTTGACGTCCACACGAGTGATGCCGCAATCGTCGACGGCGTGCGCGAGAAGCACGCTGCCGACCCCGCTTCCCCGGTGAGCAGCATCGACGAACAGCATCTCGAGGGTGTCCCCCGCTGTACCCGCGAAGCCGACGACCTGACCGTCGACTTCTGCGACGACCAACCGCACGTGCGGAAAGTAGTCGGCCACAAGGTGCTGCTCGATATCGTCTCGGTCCGCTGGCCGCAGAAAGTGATGCGTTGCATCGACCGCGCTACGCCAGACTTCGACGAGCCGCGGGTAGTCATCCGGGACCGCGATCCGCACAATCACGAAGCGGCCCCGAGCAGCGCGCGAAATCGCCTGTCATGCACAGCTATGGGCATGCGTACAAAGTACGCGGCCGGACCGCGCCGCATACTGCGGCGTCGTGAAATGCCGCGGCGTTTCAAATTACAGCGCGGCCCAGCCGGTCTCGGTTCGTCGGCGTCAGGAAAGCGCGGATCGGACGATGTCCGCGATCCGCTTCTCCGTGAATTCGTCGAGGGTGTCGAAGTACCATGCCGCCGGCATCAGCGTTCCGTCGATGCCGCCACCCGGGTTGAGCGTGACCTTCTCGGTGAGGGCGAGGTTGATGCGTTCGTCGTTACGCAGCGTCACCAGTGCAGGTGAACTCGCCGACTTGGCGTACGCGGGCATGCCGTACCAAATTCTCGGCTTCAGCGTTGGCTCGGCGGCCATGATGACCTCGTGCGCCCGCTGAACCAGCGAGCGCTCGGGCTCCTTCATCTTCGCGATCTTGTCGGCAACCGCCGCGAGGTTCTTCTCATCCTTCGATGCCATGTCATGTCCTCTCGTCAGCCGATGTCACACATCGGCTGTGAAGTCGGCGCACTGGTGCGCCACACCCCATCCGGACATGTCCCGAGTGAGTCGGGCCTCTCCGCAATGATTCAGGCATCTGTGCCTGGAAGTGCAGTCGGCAGGATCCCCTGCCCCGAATCAGGCTAACTCACCGCCGCGGGTGGGCGCGAGTAAGGGCGTGGCCGAGCCGACGGCGATAACCGTCACTCGAGAACGCAATGCACCCCGACCTCGACGCATGCCGCTCTCAACCTCTTGTCCCTCGTCCACAGCGTCGCGGCGTCAACGAGAATCGTCGAACCCAGCAACCCGGCATCGACCGGGCTCAGCCCGCGACCCCAGAGCTTTCGACTCTCGACGAGATGCAGCAGTTCGGCATGAGTCAGGACCGGAAACTGGACGAGATTGCTCAGCAGATCGATGACCACGTCCCGGTTAGCGATCGATCCCAGTGCGAGTTCTTCCACAACCAGTGGGTGACAGCCGATCTCGTCGTCGGCAAGCAGCCTCGTCAGACGCTCGTCCTTGACGTGTAGATGGTCGATCCAGACCGAGGTATCAACCAGGATCATCCGACCGATGACCGACGACGCGGAGCCGCTTCAGCTGCCGGATCGGTGCCGCCGAGCGCAGCAAGGCGGCGCGCACTTTCAATGCGGATCAAGGCCTCCAGCCCATCACGGATGAGCGCCGCCCTTTCATGAACCCCGGTCAGCTCGGCTGCTTTGGCCAAGAGTTCGTCGTCAAGGGTCACCGTGGTGCGCATGCCGCATCTCCAATCGCATCAAAATATGTCAATAATGATGCCATCGCGAATGCGCTCTCGCCACATCTCCACACCGCGCACCGTCACCGTGTTTTACGGCGCGCAAGCCGTAGAACGTTGAAGCGGAATACGTCAGACGTTAAACCGGAACTCCACGACGTCCCCGTCGTGCATGACGTATTCCTTGCCCTCCATGCGAACCTTGCCCGCGGCCTTGGCGGCCTGCATCGAGCCGGCGGCGTCGAGGTCGTCGAACGAGACGATTTCGGCCTTGATGAAGCCCTTTTCGAAGTCCGTGTGGATGACGCCCGCAGCCTTGGGTGCGGTGTCGCCCTGGTGAATTGTCCACGCGCGTGACTCTTTTGGCCCCGCGGTCAGGTAGGTCTGCAAGCCGAGCGTGTGGAATCCGGCCCGCGCGAGCGAGCGCAGGCCCGGCTCGTCCTGCCCGATGGAGTCGAGCAGTTCCTGGGCGTCGGCCTCGTCGAGCTCGAGTAGTTCGCTCTCGACCTTGGCGTCGAGGAAGACCGCATCGGCAGGTGCGACGGCGGCCTTCAGTTCAGCCTTGCGCGCGTCGTCGGTCAGGATCGACTCGTCGGCGTTGAACACATAGAGGAACGGCTTGGCAGTCATCAGGTGCAGTTCGCGCACCGACGACAGATCGAACGAATCCTGTTGCGAGAACAGGGTTTTGCCAGAGTCGAGGATCTCCTGGGCCTTCTTCGCGGCGTCGAGTACCTCGGCTTGGTCCTTGTTCTTGCGCGCTTCCTTCTCGAGCCGCGGAATGGCCTTCTCGAGTGTCTGCATGTCGGCGAGGATCAGCTCGGTCTCGATCACCTCGATGTCGGCGAACGGGTCGACACGGCCGTCGACGTGCACGACGTCGTCGTCGGCGAAGACACGGACGACCTGACAGATGGCGTCGGCCTCGCGGATGTTGGCCAGGAACTGGTTGCCCATGCCCTCGCCCTCGGAGGCGCCCTTGACGATGCCCGCGATGTCGACGAACGACACGGTTGCGGGCAGGATGCGCTCGCTACCGAAGATCTCGGCGAGGCGGTCGAGTCGCTTGTCGGGCAACTCCACCACGCCGACGTTGGGCTCGATCGTGGCGAACGGGTAGTTCGCCGCGAGGACGTCGTTACGGGTCAGCGCATTGAAAAGGGTGGACTTGCCGACGTTGGGAAGTCCGACGATGCCGAGGGTGAGACTCACGGGTGTCCAGTCTACGGTGACGCGTCGGCGTCGTTTGCGTCGCCACCACCGGCGTCGGGTGGCTCCTTGTCGTCGGGCACCCCGACATTCTCGGTCACCGGGGCGCCCTGTGGCGGCAGCGCCTCCCCGGCCCGCTCGGCTATTCGTTCGTTGAGGTACCGCAAGACGACGGTGAATGTCGCAGCGGCAGGCACCGCGAGGAATGCACCGGTGATGCCGAAGATCGAGCCGCCGAGGGTGACCGCGAGCAGCACGATGACGGCGTGCAGGTTCATCGACTTGGCCTGCAACCACGGCTGCAGCACGTTCCCCTCGAGTTGCTGCACGGCGATGATGATCGCGAGAACGATGAGCGCGGTGGTCAGTCCGTTCGACACGAGCGCGATCAACACGGCAAGGGCGCCCGCCACGAACGCGCCGACGATGGGGATGAAGCCACCCATGAACGTGATCACCACGAGCACCCCGGCAAGCGGCACCTGCAGGATGAAGAGACCGATGCCGATGAACGTCGCGTCGACCAGGCTCACGATGGCCTGCGTGCGGATGAAGCCACCGAGGGTGCTCCACATACGACGCAGCACCTCGCTGATGTGTGTTGCCGACGGGTTCCCGATGGTGCGGTCTATCCACGGGGTGAACTTGGGTCCGTCCTTCAGGAAGAAGAACACCAGGACGATCAGGGTGAATAGTGTGACGAGCACCGAGGTCGCCGTCCCGACCCCACTGAACACGCCCGAGGCGATGGTGGCCGAACTCGACTGCAATTTGCTGACGATCGCGTGAACGGCGTTGTCGATCTGCTCGTCTCGAACGTTGAGCGGCGGACCCTGCGCCCATTGCTGGAGCCGCTGCACACCGTCGGTGGCGCGGTTGGCCAGCTCGGGCGCCTGCGCAACCACCGAGGGAACGATCAGGCCGATCACGGCAGCGACAATGCCGATCGCGACCAGCATCATCACCAGAGCGGCCGCGGCTGGTGGGACACCTTTTCGACGCATCCATGCGACGGGCGGCCACAGGACAGTGCAGACGATGATCGCCAAGAGAACTGGCAGAAGGATCACCCACAGCTTGCCGACCACCCACAGCAACACCCACACGGCGGCCACGACGAGCACGGCCTGCAGTGCGACGATCGCCGACTCGCGTAGGCCCTCCCGGATCACCGACATCCGGGTCGGGTGCGTGCGTTCGCCAGTCGCTCCGGAGTCGGTCGCGGTCGCGGCGGGCGTGGGCTCAGCGGGTGTGGATTCAGGTGTGGCAGGTACGTTCTCGGACGAAGCGGTCACGCGATGATCCTCACATGAGCCATCGCCTCACGCGAAAGGCCGCCTCCTTCACGCGGTTCAGCGGCGCGCGAAAGTCCGCTTGAGCCAGCGCAGCAGCGCGTTGATCGCCTCGATCTCGGCGAGCATGGGGGTCAAGATTTCCGGCGGAACCGGAACGTCGTCGTCCGCGGTTCCACGTCGAGGGCTTGCCTTCGCAGAAGCGTCGTCAGCGGAAGCGGCGCCGCCGTCCGCGCGGGCCATGCGAGTCGACGACGTGCCGTCGAGGTGGGCGAGGTCGTCGACGCTTGCACTCGGCTCGGACAGCTGTTGCTCGGCGAGAATGCTGTCGACCGTCTCGGATCCGTACAGTCCGCGCAGTATGTCCAAACCCCACTCGGGATACTCCGCGAGCGGGAGTTCACGGTTGCGACCTCGATGTCGAAAACCGCCGAAGTGTGTGCTCATGCGGATCATGGTGCCACCGAAATGTAATCTACGTCACGTTTTTGTCGGTATTCCGGTGGTGTCGCAGCGATGGCCGATTTCCGCCAGAAACCGACCATCACGCCGTGTCAGAGTGGACGAGTGAGCACCTCGCCGACGGCCCCTGACCTCGACTTCGACACCTTCTACCGAGCGTTGTCGGCTCGAGATCGACGATTCGACGGCCAGTTCTTCGTCACCGTGCACACGACCGGCATCTACTGCCGCCCGTCGTGTCCCGCCCGGACACCACTACCCGCCAACGTCTCCTTCGTCCCGACCGCCGCAGCAGCCCAGACGCGCGGCTTCCGCGCGTGCCGACGCTGCGCACCCGACGCCGTGCCCGGCTCACCGAGATGGAATGCCAACGCCGATCTCGGTGCGCGAGCGATGCGACTCATCACCGACGGCGTGGTGGAACGAGACGGCGTCGACGGCCTTGCCGCGGCACTCGGCTACTCCCCTCGCCATCTCACCCGGGCGCTGAACGACGAACTCGGCGCAGGCCCCCTCGCGCTGGCCCGCGCACACCGTGCAACCAATGCACGCATACTCATCCAGCGCACGACGATGCCGATGGCCGACGTCGCATTCGCCGCAGGGTTCTCGAGCGTGCGGCAGTTCAACGACACGATCCGCGAGATCTTTGGCCTCACGCCGACGCGATTGCGTGCGCTCCGCGGTAACGGCGCCACCGATCCCGATGCTCATGCCGAGGGCGGTGTGATCTCGTTACGGCTGCCCTACCGCGAACCCTTCGACGCCTCCTGGCCCGCAACGCTCTTGGGCGCGCACGCCGTCGACTCGATGGAAGAGTTCACCGGTGATCCCGCGGGAGACTGGACGTTCACGCGTGTCCTCACCCTCCCGCACGGGCATGCCCTGGTTCGGATCTCACCAGGATCGGGGCCCGAGCGGCACGGTAATTACCTGCGAGCCGACCTCTCACACCTCGACACCCGAGACCTCGGCGCCGCGGTATCGCGCTTGCGTCGGCTCCTCGACCTCGATGCCGACGCCGCTGCAGCAGAAGACGTGTTACGACGCGATCCGCGCCTCGCACCCCTCATCGACGCAGGCCCCGGCATCCGGTTGCCCGGGTCGCCAGACCCGGCAGAGGCTCTGATCCGCACGATGATGGGCCAGCAGATCAGTGTCCGCGCGGCACGCCATCACGTCGGGGCGCTGGTTTCGGCGCTCGGTGAGACCACCGGGTGGACCGACGGTCCCGGACGCGCGTTCCCGACTGCGACGGCCATTGCCGAGAATGGTCGGTCGGTGTTGCGCGGCCCGCGTGCGCGCGTCGACGCCATCGTCGCCGCAGCGTCGAAGATCGCAGAAAATTCGGTGGAACTTCACCAGGGGGTCGCTGCGTCTGAGTTGCGTGCTCGTCTCCTGACTCTGCGCGGGGTCGGGGCGTGGACCGCCGAATACGTGACGATGGTCGTCACCGGCGACCCCGACACCCTGCTCCACCACGACCTCGTGGTGCGGCATGCCGCGAACGATCTCGGCATCGACCTCACCGCCACTCAGGAATGGGCACCGTGGCGCTCCTACGCATCAATGCACCTGTGGCGCCATCGGCTCGGGCAGCAGCTCGGCACGGTCGCCTGACCTGCCGATGTCGGCGTGTCCGCGCACCTAACTGCACCGACACACGCCAGGAGGCAACCATGACGACACTCGACGCCGTACCCACCGACCCCGACACGACAGCCACAGAGCCGTCAACAGTTCACGCCCCAGCAGCCGAATCATCAGCGGCGGAGTTTTCAGGGGCCGAGTCATCAGCGGCCCACGCGACCGTCGCGACGCCGACGGGTCCCTTCACGTTTGTCGTCGACGACGCGGGCGCGGTGTTGGCGTCGGGTTGGACCGACGACGCCGCATCACTGTTGCCGTCAGTCCACCGCGCGTTGCGACCGGCGTCGTCTCGGTGGTCGCAGGAACTCACCGCCGTGAGCGACGCGGTCGAGGCCTACTACGCGGGCCAACTCGACGCAATCGACGCGGTGGCGGTCCGGCAACGTTCGGGCCCCTACGTGGAGAAGGTTTGGGAGTCGCTGCGCGCAGTAGCGCCGGGCAGTCCCATGACGTTCGCCCAACTCGCCGAGGCTGCTGGACACCCGACGGCGATTCGCGCCACCGCCACCGCGTGCGCGAGAAACGGGGCCACACTGTTCGTTCCGTGCCACCGTGTACTTCGTCAGGACGGCACGGTCGCGGGTTTCCGCTACGGCAAGCCGCTCAAGCAATGGCTGCTCACCTATGAGGACGGCGGGACCCCGACGTTCTGACCACCCCGGCCCTGAACTGCGAGCCCCTGAACTGCGACGACGGAGAATTGTCGGTACCGGACGGCACCATCACTGTCATGTTGTCCGTCGCTGTCGCTCTCTTCGTGGGTCTGTTGCTCGGTGCCGTGCTGGGTTGGCTGGCCAATGCGTCACGCTCGGCCGCGGCGGTATCGGCGGCACGCACCGAGGCCGACGCGCTGCGCAGCTCTCAGGAGCTCGCAGCGCGATCGCTGTCGGCGGCAAGCGAAGACGCCGCACGCAGACAGTCGACGGCGATCGGCACACAGGTCACCCATATCGTCGAGCCGCTGCGCGGGGTGTTGGGCCAGTTGTCGGAGGAACTGCGCAGGGTCGAGCACAACCGGATCGGTGCGTATTCGGGGCTCGCCGAGCAGGTGCGCGGCATGCACATCGCCTCACAGCAGCTCTCGAACGAGACCCGCGCGCTGGCCAACGCCCTGCACACGCCGCACGTCAGGGGCCGCTGGGGCGAACTACAGCTCGAACGGGTCGTAGAGCTGGCAGGTATGAGCGAGCACTGTGACTTCAGCACGCAGGTGTCGGCCGAGTCAGACATGGCGGGCCAGGTCCGTCCGGACATGGTGATCCACCTGGCGGGCAACCGCGACATCGTCGTCGACGCGAAGGTTCCGCTGCATGCGTACCTATCCGTCGCGGACTGCAGCGATCCGGACAAACAGGCGGCACTCCTGGCCGACCACGCGCGGGCGGTCAGGGCCCACATCACACAGTTGGCCTCGAAGTCGTACTGGACCGCGTTCGCGAACACCCCCGAGATGGTCGTGTTGTTCGTACCCGGCGACCCAATCCTCGACGCCGCGGTGCGCGCCGACCCAGGGCTCATCGAGTACGGCTTCACGCGCAACGTCGTGGTGACGACCCCGACCAGCCTCATCGCGCTACTGCGCACAGTCGCTCTCGGGTGGCGCCACGACGCCCTCGCCGCCGACGCCGCGACGATCAGAGAGCTCGGCGTCGAACTCCATCATCGACTCGGATCGGTTCTGAGCCACCTTGACCGAACAGGCACCTCACTGCGTCGGGCGGTTGAGTCGTTCAACTCGACGCTCGGCGCCGTCGACAGCCGCGTCGGGGTGACGGCTCGCAAATTGGCGTCGCTCGAATCTCTCGGAATCTCCTCCGAACCGGAACGGCCCAGCCCTGTCGACGTCGGGGTGCGCCCCACTCCCGGAATGCCCGTATCGCAGTCCGACAACCCGGACCCAATTCCCGACGAACCAGACGCGCGCGCAACATCGAGCACTGGTTAAGGGAAATCCGGGGATCACCCGGTACCGTCTAGGAGTGCCTTTCCCGCAGCGAAGCCGCTCCGCGGTGCCCGTCGACCAACAGTCGGTACTGCCCAACGTCAGGGGTATCCCCTGGTGGGGCGCCGTTCTGGTCGCCGCGGCCTTCACCGCTGTTGGCGCGATCATCGACGCCAATCAGAGCGACGCACTGGGTTCGGTCTTCAATTTCTTCTACCTCGTCGGCTGCGTCGTCGCTGTTCTCGCCGTACGCAGACGGGCGCTCTTCACTGCCGTCGCGCAACCGCCGCTGATCGCGTTCGGAGTGGGCGTGGTCACTCTGTACGGCCTCAACGCCGACGAGGCGTCGGGTCTCAAGAGCCTGATCTTCAAGGTCCTCCTGCCGATCGCCAACGACTTCCCGTGGATCCTGTTCACCTTCCTCGTGACGCTGGCACTGGGCGTCGGCCGTTGGTACATCACGCGCGGCCAGTCGCTCACCGATTCGCCGGCACCTAAGCGTCGAGCACGCCCGGCAGGCACCGAGCACACGTTCAAGAATTCGACGTCGAAGGATTCGACGCCGCGCACCGCGCAAGCCGGGAAATCCAAGGCCGCGAACTCGAAGGGTGGGAACCCCAAGGCAACGCGTTCGACGCAGCGGGGCGCACCGAAGTCAGACGACGGACAACAATCGGACAGCACTCAGCGTCGGGCGAAGGCCACTCGACCGGAGTCCGACGCGACACCACGCCCACGCAAAGCACCCGCGCAGGCACCGTCGAGCGACGACCCCCGTCCCCGCCGCCGGGCCTCCGCAGAACCGGGCGAGCGCAGCCGGGGTGAGCGAAACCAGACTGAGCGCGGCGCAGGGCGTGAACGCCAGGCCCGCGACGGCCGCGAGCGTCCGGCCACCGACGACGCCGCGCGCACTCGTACGCCGCGGCCCGCACCGCCACAGGACCCTCGCTCGCGCGCGACTGCCGGGCAGGTACAGCGCACTGCTGCGGGCGAGCAACTCGACGGTCAGCCCGTCCGCGCTACGGCCGCCGCCGATCTCGATCGGTATGAGCCCGCGACGCGATCGTCGGGTTCTGCTGTCTATCAGACCACTCGCGCCCGCAACCAGCGCTGAGCCTCACGCCCCTCCGTCGGCAAGCCAATCGCCGAGTAGCCGCGCCGCGTCGTCGACCAAGGACGGCCAATCCATTGCCTGCTCGTCGGCGCCGTCGCTGACCACTTTGACCAATTGGCACCGGACGTCGAATGCGGCCGCGACGTATGCGACGGCACAGCCCTCCATGTCGACGAGGTCTGCGTGCTGTGCCAGGCTCGCGCGACGTAGCGGGTCGGCAACAAAAGTGTCGCCCGAGGCGAGTACCGAACCGTCGCCGTCCGGAACCTCCCACCGATCGACGATCGGGTATCCCATGGCACGCAGTTCCGTCGCGCTGATGTCGTGCTCGACGACCACCGACGGCAGGAACAGGCCCGCGTGATGATCGTGCAGCGCTCCCGCTGTACCGATGTTGACGACGAGCCTCGTCGACGGTCCCGATGGGTCGGCCAGTGCACGGGTCAATGCGGCGGTCGCGCGAATCTTGCCGATCCCCGTGACGAGCAGCCGCGCACCGGGCGGCACGTACTTCGCCTCGGCGTGGGTGGCCGAGACGACGAGGATCGAGGGATCGAAGTCGGGGTGAATCGGCGTCGAATTCATCGGTCACCTCCTGCAAGGGCCAGTGTCGCCCGGGCCGCATCGCCAAGCGCCACACCGTATCCGGGTCCGTGTCGAACCGAATGCACCGCGAGGGGATGCATCTGGTGTAGCGGAATTCGTTATCGCCAGCCGTCGGTCAGTGGATGTGCCCGCTCATACGATTCGACGACGCTGTCGAGGTGCGGGCAGCCGAACAGCGCGAGCATCGCGAGGTCGGTCTCTCGGTGTCCGCCGTGCGCAGCGGGATCAATGAGGACTGCACCGTCGGGCGTCCACACCACGTTTCCACCCCATAGGTCACCGTGCAGACGTGACGGTGGAGCACCGTCGTCGAACGTTCCGGAGGCGATGAGATCGCAGGCTTGTCGAGTCGACTCTGCGTCACGCCGCGTGACATTGCCTGCGGCGATTCCTGCTTCGAGGAACGGCAGCACGCGCGCAGAGGCATAGAACTCGCCCCAGCGGTCAAGCTCGACGGTGGGCAGGGGCAGCTTCCCGATAAATTGCCTGCCGTCGTAACCATCTGGTGGAGAACCGAATTGGGCCGCGCCCGCATCGTGGGTGCGGGCAAGCATGTGACCGAGGTCCTCGGCTGCCGCGACGGTCGGGCGTGTGGTCGTCAGTCGTTCGAGTTCGATGTTGTTCGCGGAAACCGAGATCACGTCGACAACCCGCGCTCCCCCAGCCGCCAGCCACCGCAACGACGCCGCTTCGGCTGCGAAGAAATCTGGATCGTCGCCCGTCGCAACGGTTTTGACGAAGGAGTTATTCACCCGCGGTCCGCTGTCGTCCCCGACTGCGCGCGTCCTGTTCCGACCGCGTCTCGAGTGTCGTGCCTGCAACGCGCGCGAGGTGGTCGAACTGATTGTTGGCGATGCGCATGACGATCTCGTACGGCAGCGCGAACTTGCGCGCCCACCAGTACCCGAACCGCGTGTCGAAGGAGGTGTAGACCATGAACTTGTTCTTCCGCACACCTGCGAGAATCTTGGCCGCGGCGGTTTCCGGACTGACCGAGATGCGGTGAAAGTGGCCGATGGCCTTGGCAACTCGCGGATCGTCGCGGTCGACTCCGACAATGCTCACGGTGTCGACCAACGGCGTCGCGACGGCGCCCGGACACACCAGCGAGACACCGATGCCGTGTCGGCGCAGATCAAACCTCAACACCTCGGAGACGCCGCGGATACCGAATTTGCTCGCGCTGTACGCGGCGTGCCACGGAAGCGCGAGCAGCCCTGCCGCCGACGAGACGTTCACGAGGTGCCCGCCCTGGCCGCGTCGAACCATCTGCGGCACAAAGGATTCGATGATGTGAATCGGCCCCATGAGGTTGACGTCGACCATCGACCGCCAGTGCTTGTGCTGCAGATTCTCGACGGTGCCCCACACGGAGATACCCGCGATGTTCATCACCACGTCCATCACACCGACCTCGGCGTCGACCTGACGCGCGAACGCCGACACCCATTCGTAGTCGGAGACATCGCCCGCGAGGTGAAAGAGCACCGCGCCGCCTGCAGCGGTTATCTCCGCGACTACCTCGTCGAGTGGCTCGGCGTGCAGATCGGTCAGCACCAGTTCGGCGCCCTGAGCCGCCGCTGCTTCTGCCGTCGCCCGGCCGATTCCGCTCGCCGCGCCGGTGATCAGCACCTTACGACCACGCAACGACGGCACCGGAGTCTTCATGACGAGATCACGGATACCCATGGTTTCCAACAGTAGCCGCAGCTTCAGCGGACGCGAGTGCGGACCGACCGATCAGCCAGGCGGTGTATCGATGCTTATCCGATGGGCAGTTTGCCGTCGAACAACCCGTAGATCACGTCGAGCATCGCGTTGAGCACCTGCGCTGACACGTCGGGTCCCTCGGACAGCAGCAGTTGGGTGATCTCTTTCGGGTCACCCGACTTCAACAACTGCTGAACGAACGGAATCACCAGCGAAAGTCCGCCATCGGAGCTCGGCGCACCCGACGGCGGGGTCGCGGGCGGCTTGTTGAGCGTGTCGGCCGAAGGCGCTGCGGCGCCCGGGCTCGCATAGTTGAGGATTCCGTTGGTGATCGCCATCGCGTACTTCAACTGTCCGTCACGACCGGCGAGAGATGCTGCTTCGGTCGGGTTCGAGAGGTTACCCATCTCGATGAACACGGCCGGTACCGTCGTCAGGTTCACGGCGGCGATATCGGACCGGGTCTGGATGCCGTCGGCGACACCCGCGTAGTTCGCAGGCGGGAAACCAGCCTTGACGAACGCGTCGCGCATGATGTTCGACGCCTTGCGCCCCTGCCCGCCTTGCACCGCGTTCGCCTTCGCGTCGGGAAGGGGAAGCGTCGGAACGATCATGTGAAAGCCCTTTTTCGCAGCGTCGGCGCCTGCCGTCGTCGAATCGGCGTGCAGGCTGACGGCGACCGCGGCACCCGATCGGCTCGCGGCAGCCGCGCGCTCGTCGACGCATCCGCCCCACCCGGTGTCGTCGGGCCTGCTCAACACCACTCGTGCACCCTGGCTTTCCAGACCGGCTTTGACGAGTTGCGAGATCTGCCAGTTCACTGTGTGCTCAGCAGCCCCGTTGACTCCGGTGGCGCCGGTGGTCTGGCAGTCCTTCTTGCCGCCGCGGCCGTCGGGCACCTGGGCCGACAGACTGTGGCCCGCGGACCCACCCTGATGTCCTGGATCGAGGAACACCGTTTTGCCGGCAAGGGAGATGCCGGTCGCCGACGGTGCAGCAGGCGCAGCCATCGCGGTTCCGGCCCCTGTCGTAACGGTGACGGTTGCGCTAGCCGCAAACGCGAGCGCAGCGGCAGCAGCAGACACACGGGTCCGCAGGTGTCGTTTCTGGGTCATCACGGTTTCGGGCACGCTCGGCTCATGCCGGGCGAACCTCACTCCTTCCACACGCAACACTGGTCACAACAGTCACATCTTTAACAGCTAACCAGCAGAGTGTGCAATGGGGAAATCGGTGACCTGGGGCGATGAGATTCGTTAGGCACCTGTGACGTCCCTGCAATCGGTGGGACTCACTCCTACCTCAGGGAGAGTCGATCAGTGAGCGTCGGGCAGGTGACGAGTGATATGCAGGATGCCGTACTCGTCGTCGGCCGTTTCGGCTGTCGCCAGGATGCCCTCGAGTGCCTCCCGTGCGGCACCACGATCCATGCCTGATCCGATCGCGATGATCCTGGTTCGGGGCTCCTCCCCCGACCAGCCGTCGCGCGTAATGCGAACAAAGCCGCCGACGCCGTGGACGACGTAACGCTCGGGATACCCCGGCAGATCGAATCGGACCACACCCTTGATGCGATAGCACCCGGCAGGAGGCTCGTGCAGCAGCGCTGCGAGGCGTCGCGGATCGACGGCGTCGGCAGTGTCGAGTTCGACCGACTGGTAGGTGTCGTGCAGGTGCGTGTGCGCCTCGTGCCCTTCAGGGAGTTCGGCGTTGGCGGGCTCGGCGTCGGGGATCAGTATCTCGTCGAGCGTGAGCTGACGTGGCTCCATGACGTCTTCGACTTCGCGCGCAAGTCGATCGAACAGCAGCGCCGGATCGATTCGCCCTTCGGCCACTGCGACGACGGGCGCGGACGAATTCACCTCACGGACCGCGGCCACCAACTCCGAGAGCGCCGCAGCGTCGACGAGATCACGTTTGTTCACGACGACGAGATCGGCGATAGCAATGTGTGAGTCGACTTCGGGGTGCCGCTCACGCAACTCCACAAAGCCGGCGGCGTCCACCACGTACACGAGTCCGCCGTAGCGCATAGTCGGGTCGTCGAGTCCTGCGACGAGCCGCACGAGCGCCTTGGGTTCGGCGATGCCACTCGCTTCGATCACGATCGCGTCGAGCCCGGCCTCCGGTCGCGCGAGTTCTACCAGCGCGGCGTCGAGTCCCTCACGGTCGACCGAGCAGCACATGCAGCCGTTGGACAGCGTGACTGCTCCGTCGGCCTGACCCGCCACCAGGAGTGCGTCGATGTTGATGGCGCCGAAGTCGTTGACGAGGACACCGAGCCGCGCCCGGTCCGCGACTCCCCCATCTGTGGTCTGGCCGGCTCCTCCCGCGCGGAGCAGATGATTGAGCACGGTCGTCTTGCCCGCACCGAGAAAGCCTGCGAGCACGACGACGGGCACCGCCTCGGCAGTCATGCGGGGGAGTCGGCGAGTCCGTCGAAGCAGTCGGGGCAGACCACTGCCAGCTCGCGTCCCAGCCGATCCGGATAGTTGTCGACGTTGCTCGTCGGCCTGCCACACTCGCGGCACCTGCCGACTACAGCGGCATCGTCGGAGAAGTCGACGGTCATACGCTTGTCGAAGACGTACAGCGAGCCCTCCCAGAGTCCGTTGTCGCCGTACTGCTCGCCATAGCGGACAATGCCGCCGTCGAGTTGATAAACCTCCGAGAAGCCGCGCTTACGCATCAGCATCGAGAGCACTTCGCAGCGCACACCGCCCGTGCAGTAGGTGACGACAGGACGATCCTTGAGATGATCGAGTGCGCCACTGTCGAGGAGCGGAACGAAGTCACGCGTCGTCTCCACGTCCGGTACGACCGCACCGGCGAAACGTCCGATCTGCGCCTCGATCTGATTTCGTCCGTCGAAGAAAACGACGTCGTCGCCGCGCTCGGCAACCAGCCGGTGGACGCCATCGGGGTCGAGTCGTTCGCCGCCCCCGATGACGCCATTCTCGTCGACATCGAGTTCATCGGGCGCACCGAATGTGACGATTTCTGGCCGAACCCGAACGACCAGCTTCGGGAAGTCGTCGCCGACACCTTCTGACCATTTGATATCAACATCCCGGAATGCAGGATATTCACGCAATTTTCTGACGTAGCGTTTGACGCTGTCCAGCTCGCCACCGACAGTGGCATTGATACCGTGCGGGGACACGATGATTCTTCCGCGAAGATCAAGCGATTCGCACACGGCTAACTGCCACAGGCGTATCGCTTCGGGATCCGGGAGTGGCGTGAAGACATAGAACAACACGATCTTGGGGGTCGACACAGTGCAAGGGTACGGTCGGCGCCGCGCGCGTTTTCTAGCGGTTCCCGCATTCGCCGCTGCAGCGCTACTCGCCGTTGCGATCACCTCGTGCGGACTGAACACCAGCACCACTCCCTCGTCGATCGTGTTACCGCCAACTGACAACCTGTCGACAGAATCGGATTACCCGAGCTCATCGACCACGATCGCCACCCAAAGCCGTACTGCGACGTTTCTGCCAACCGGGACAATCGGCCGGGCGATAGCGACCGCACCACGCGCCGACAATTCGCGTTATCACCAAGGTTCGACGACCCCACGTGGTCCGGTCATCGAGACGTCGGGGTTTCACTTCACCAGCCCGGATAGAGCTGTCAGTTGCTCCACGGAGATCAACGTCGACGCTTCTCGTCGTGCTCTGACATGCCGGTCAAATGACGGCCAGTCATCGGCGCCACGCCCGGCCCGCACACCCCGTTCCTGTGTATGGGCTGAGGATCTCGTCGTCCTGACGGCCGAGCGCGCCCAACAGGGCGGCTGCGAGAATGAGCACCCTGTTTTGTATCGCAGCGCAATCGTCGACTACGGAACGACCATTTCGGTCGGCAGATTCTCGTGTCTGATCGATACCCCTGGAATCTTCTGCCTGCAGTCGGACTCGCAATCCGGATTCTCGCTCAGCTCAAAGGGTTTCGCTCCACTCAACGCCGCAGACAAGGCTCCCGGATCGCTTTCGAACTCCGCGGGGATCGAATCTCCGATAGCTACGACAACCGAGCCCGAGCAGCCCGACAACGACACCCCCGCGTCTCCGACGAATTGAAGTAGGCATTGCTTGATCAGCAATGCTCAGTAGTGACGCAAACCGCATTTCGACGCGTGAAGCCTTGCGGCCACTCATACTCACGGCGTCGGCTCGATTACTGATTCCAAGTATTCAAACAAAAGGTGTATAAAGAATGTATATACGTTCGGGGTTCGACGAGTCATGACTTCAGAGTCGAGCCGAACGTACAGCCCGCTCGCCCACAAGAACAGCAGTATGTCGCAGTAAGATCGATCCGCTGCGCCCGTAGGTCCACAGCACAACCCGGAGGGGAAAATGGCAAAGAAGGAAATCGTCCAGGTCATCGATGACGTCGACGGGAAAGTACTCGACGAGTACGAAACCGTCCGCTGGAGCCTCGACGGCAAGAGCTACGAGTTCGATACCTCGTCGAAGCATGCTCAGCAGTTCCGGGATGGCCTGGCGAAATACATATCAGTTTCTCGCGCAAGCGGCTCGCGCAGCCCCAAGCGGGTTGCGCAGAACGGCGCCGGCGCAAGAAGCAAAGAGCAGACGCAGGCAATTCGCGCATGGGCAACCAAGAACGGCTTCGAGGTCAGCGACCGCGGTCGAATCCCGCTGAATGTGCTCGAGGCATTCGAAGCAGCACACTGACGTCGAGCGGCGCGTCATATCGACTGGCGCGCCGCATTGAATCGACACTTGTATCGCCACTAACGAGTAGGGCGTCTACGCGGCATCGGCTGCGTCGACGCCCTACTTGCGTCGACGGCGGTGAGCCAGATGACCAGCTCGTCGGACAGCGAGCGCGTGGCATGAGCGGGATGTCTTGGAGCGCCACGGCCTCACCGCTGCGCATGTCGCGTTCCACGGGCGACGACCGAATTTGGTTCCGCCTACGCGCATGGTGTAGTTTCGCCTTTGCGCTTGGGACGGATTTCACCGGGCGCGCATTCACGAATACGGGGCTATGGCGCAGCTGGTAGCGCACCACACTGGCAGTGTGGGGGTCAGGGGTTCGAGTCCCCTTAGCTCCACAGAGAAAACCCTCTCCAACCTGATCGGAGAGGGTTTTTTGCTGCTTGGGCGTCGTGTTCGGTGTGCAGTCTGGGGCTTCGCGGTATTGAATCGCCCTATGTCACATGGCGAGACTCCCGCCGAGAGCAGGCGTGGCGCCGTCGTCGTGTTTGTGATCGTGTCGTTCGCCGTCACGTGGCTCATCTGGCTACCGATTCTGATCACGGCTCGGACCGACGGTCTCGGCTCCATGCCGTGGACGTTCTTCCTCGGATCCGCCGGACCCGCATGTGGTGCCGTCGCCGCGGCGATGTGGGAAGGCGGCACGCAAGGGGTGCGGCAGTGGGCACGGCGAACGTTCGCGGTGAACTTCCGGCCGATCTGGTGGCTCGTCGCCATCGGGATGCCGGTGGCCTACGGAGTGATCGCTTATGTGGTGAGTGCGATCGTTACCGGGGAGTGGCCGGATCTCGACCAGTTCGGCGCCACCGAGAAGTTGCCGGGACTCGCCTGGCCCATCGTGATGGCGGTGTGGATTCTCACCTTCGGCGTCGGAGAGGAAGCCGGCTGGCGAGGTTGGCTGCTCCCAACACTCTCACGCAGGATGTCGATCTTCTGGGCGGCGGCCGTGGTGGCAGTGGTCTGGATAGCCTGGCACCTTCCGGCGTTCTACTTCAATCCGACCTACATGGAGATGGGGGCGGGCATCGTCGGCTGGACGCTTGCTCTTTTCTGCGGGTCGTATCTGCTGGCGTGGATGGCAGCGGGCGCGAACTGGAGCATCATTCCGGTGCTGATCTGGCACGCCGGATTCGACCTGCTCACCGCGGCCGATCAATCGGCCGGGATCATCGCCTCCACGATCAGCGCCATCGTCATGGTGCAGGGCTTCCTCTGCGCGGTGTACCTGTGGCGACGACGACGCGACGCTCACCGGCGCTGCACTGCGTAAGTTGCAGTGGGCCAATGACTCTAGCCCCGTTCAGCTCCACGGAAAACCCTCTCCGACGCGGCTCGGGACGTCGCGTCGGAGAGGGTTTCCGCACAGCTCTTCGCTAGCTGGGCAACAGGCAGATCAGGGCTTTTCGATCAACTTGTATTCCGAGATCAGCTTGCCGACTTCGTTCTCCTGGAACTTGCCGTACAACTTCTCTCGGAGCAGGTGCGGGCCAGGTAGCTTGACCTCTTCGCCGTCCCGCAGCCGTGAAGTCGCGTTGAGCAACTCCCGGACGTCGTAGGTCGATCCATAGACTTCCGGCACGCCACGCTCGATGTCGAGCAACGTGTAGACGGCCTCCATCGGCGTGCGAACCGAGTACTCCGTGGTGAAGATGCAGTCTCGGCTCTGACTCTCGGAGAACTGACCGATGAACGCGAAGTTCACTGCTCCCTCGGGCACCACGGACGGGCGGTCACCGTGCTGGCGTGGCATGAAGAACGCCGTGACGTACGGCATCATGCACGGCACCGCCTTCGCTGCCGTTGCGGCCAACTCATCGATCTGATTGGTCGGCACACCCATGTGGTAGAGCCACTCGCGCGTGATCTCCTCGCCCGTGCACTCGGAAATCGACTTCTTGACGTAGTCGCCCGGGGTGTCGGAGAACAGCGCGTACACCCACACGACGATCTGGTCGGACGGCTGCTGCTTGAAGTGCGGTTGGCGGTTGACAGTCCAACTCATCAGCCAGCTCGAGTCCCGGGCAGTGACGATGCCGCCGGTGACCACTTTGCCGCTGAATGGGTCGCGTTCACAGATCTTGTGGATGTACTCGGGGATACGTTTGTCCAACGTGGTGACCGTGCACGATTCCCACTTGGTCTTGTCGATATCACCGGCGAAGACGTCCGGGTGGCCGAACGCCGGATCTTTCGCGGCGATGCGCCGCCACAGATCCCAGGCCGGCGCCGGTCCGCGGTCCAGTTTGGCCGGAGTCTGGTGGTCGCCCTCGTCGGAGTTCTCGGTGAGAGATCCGATGGTCATGAAGACCAGGTCGTTCTCCCCGAGATCGATGCTGCCTTCGTCGCCCTTGGTGGTGTAGTGAATCTTGGTGGCTTGCTTGCGCGTGCCATCGATCGTGAAGTCGACGTCTGTCACGGTGGTGGAGAACCTGAACGTGACGCCGTGATCGAGGAGCCATTTGTAGAGTGGGAGCACCAGCGACTCGTACTGATTGTATTTGGTGAACTTGAGCGTCGAGAGGTCCGGCAATCCCTTGATGTGGTGAATGAACCTGTGTAAATAGAGCTTGAACTCCAGTGCACTGTGCCAATTCTCGAATGCGAACATTGTGCGCCAGTACAGCCAGAAGTTGCTGTTCAAGAACTCCTCACTGACGACGTCCTCAATGCGCTTGTTCTCCATCTCCTCTCGGGTGGCGAGGAAGATGCGAACAATGTCCTTTTGGGCCTTGTCGGTAAGCTTGAACTTGAAGTCCGTGCCCGCGTCCACACCCTGCTCCATGGTGACACGCCGCAGCGAGAAGTTCGGATCGTCGTTGTTCAGCCAGAAGTACTCGTCGAGGACACTGGCATCGTCCTGCTCGATCGACGGAATCGAGCGAAACAGATCCCACAGACACTCGAAGTGGGTCTCCATCTCACGTCCGCCGCGAATGACGAACCCCTTCTTGGGTTCCTTGATGCCGTCCAGCGCGCCACCAGGCAGATCGAGCTCTTCGAAGATGGTGATCTTGTCGCCGGACATTTGCGCATCACGGATCAGGAAGGCCGCACCCGACAGGGAGGCGAGGCCGGCGCCAACGAACCACGCGGTCTTGTCCTCAACTCCGTCAGGCTTGCGCGGTCGTGCGAAAGCCTCATAGTTGCCGGCACTGTAGTGCATTCTGAATGCCTTCTCTCTGTTGGTCAGTGGTCGTGACGGCAACATGTTCAGCGGCAGAGCGGTCGATCCCACGTTCCCGAAGAAGCTGTGATCGATGCCATTCATTGTCGTCACTCTTGCGAAATCCCGACAATTTCCAGGACCATTTTTCAGGCTAGTCCCAAACCGAGTACCGCGGTCGGAAAGGCACGAACCTGCGCCATCCCGTCTCGATTCCCACGTCTCACCATGGCAGCTTTGTGATCTGAAGAGCGATAGGGGCGAGAGGCGTTCTTCTCTGCCATTTTTCGGTCCCACTTCGTCAGTCGCTGAAGTGATCCCGGCAGGTGCTGACTCCTATGCGAACCGACCTCGTCGCAGAGCGTCGCCGATACGACGGGCGGGACGACCGTCGAGTGGCCCCCTAACGCGGCCTGCGCGCATCACAGCCGCGCGTTGGCGAAGGGCAGACGCCCATGGTGGCGACGGAACGCAGCAATCATCGCGGTCTCGATAGCGGCGGCATCGGCGTCCGGGGTCTCACGCCACGCGACGAGAAGATCGCCATGATCGGCGAGCTGCCAGATGCGTCGGCCACCTGAGTGCGCGACGGGTGCACCCGCCCCGTAGCGACGGTATTCATCCAGCCGTCGACGCAGCCCGCGTCGGCCGCTCCTGCCGACGTTCGCCTTGCCGATGTACATCACACGGCTTTCGGACACCCAACGGTCTCGGAGATCCGCGACAGGCTCGGTGCCATCGATGCCTTTGAAACGGCCGGCCGGTGATACATCGAGGAACTGCGGCGGGGCGTCAGTAGGTCGCACCACTACGTAAACGCCCGGCCCACGCGGCACATCGGCTCTTGGCAATTCGGGGAATCGAACCCAGCCCGAGAATGGGGAGAGATCGAGCTCTGGCGGAAGGTCACCTACGACCCGGGACTCTCTCATCCGACCAGTGAACCACCAGCAGTTTGCCGCAGTAGTCAGCCCTGGCGGCCCTTGTACCGAGGGTCCTTCTTGTTGATGACGAAGATGCGCCCGCGACGTCGCACCACCTGGGCGCCGGGCTTGTTCTTCAGCGAGCGAACCGAGTTGCGTACCTTCATGTTGCTATTCTAAACGATAGTCGTTTTCATTAGATCAACGGTCCCGTCGCCGGGCGAAGCCCACGCAAAGACGATCATAAGGATTTCACTATTTGGGATTTCGATATCGCTTAGTGAGACCGTTCGGCTAGTCTTGCGGCAGGCGATCCACCCGATGCACGCCTTCCCGGTGACCATCCGCATCACCTCCCCCGTTCAGTTCCCGAGAACAGGAGCGATGTGCGATGCCGCATTCCTCGACAATGCCCACAGTCCCGATCGAGTCAGCAGCACTCCGAGGAGTTCGAGGCTCGACGATTCGCGACCTCCTCGCGGTCACCGAGCAACCCGGAGTGCTGAGTCTCGCAGGCGGCCTTCCCGCCACCGACCTCATCCCGGTCGACCGCATAGCCGACGCCGCTGCGCGAATGATCGGCCAGCCAAATGCGCTGCAGTACACAACCAGCCGCGGAGTCTCGCTCTGCCGCGATGTGGTTGCGAGCGTCGAAGGCGTCGACCCACACCGAATCCTGCTGACGCACGGATCTCAGCAGGCGTTGTCGCTGCTCGCTCAGGCACTGGTCGACCCCGGAGACGTCGTTGTCGTCGACGATCCCGTGTATGTCGGTGCCCTACAAGCGTTTCAATGCGTCCGCGCCGAGATCGTGGCCCTGCCGATCACGAGTGACGGTACGAACGTCGGAGCACTTTCGAGGCTCCTCGAACGCGGCGTCCGGCCGCGAATAGTGCATACGGTGAGCAACTTCCACAACCCCTCAGGAGCAACCGCGAGCACTGCGACCCGCAACAGTCTGGCCGATTTGGCCGAGACATACGGATTCTGGATCGTCGAGGACGATCCATATGGACGCTTGTCGTTCGACGGGGCTTCGCCCACACCGATCCCCGGCGAACGCACGATTCGACTGGGCTCTGCGTCGAAGACACTGGCACCGGCGCTGCGCGTTGGCTGGCTGAACGCGACGCCCGCTGTGGTGGACTTGGTGGAACGACTGAAACAGTCTGCAGACCTGTGCGGATCGACGCTCAACCAGCTCATGGTGGCCGACTTGCTCTCCGACACAACGTGGTTCGACGCCCACATCGACATGATCGCTTCGGCATACGCGTTCCGCGCACACGCCCTGACGTCTGCTCTAGACGACGAGCTCGGCGATTCGGTCGAATACACCTCACCCAGCGGCGGCATGTTCTGTTGGGTGCGACTGCCGGGAGTCGACACCAGCGAGCTCCTGAGTGTCGCACTGTCTTACGGCGTCGCGTTCGTTCCGGGTTCGGCATTCGCCGTCGATGCCGATCTCACCGACAGTGCACGACTCAGCTTCGCGACCCTGCAACCCGACACACTTCGCGAAGCAGTTCGACGACTACGCACAGCCATCGACGACGCCGCCGAGCTTCGCGAATCTCGCCCTACCTCTGGGGCCTGAGGTCGTTCCGGCTTCCATCCGTCGCCCCAAGCAGATCTGCTCAACCGCGCCTGCCCCGCCACCGGGGTGTGGTGACGGGGTGTAGACGGGTTGCGGCACAACCAGATTCGACGTTGCGTCCGGATAGTTCAGCGTGTCGGCCTGGTCGCCGCAGCCGGTTAAGCGGCGTCGGTCAGCGGTAAGCCGAGGCTGTCTGGCGGGTCGACGCCGTGGGGTGCGATGAGGCCGCCTGGTGGAGCTGGGCCCGTTGATGGGTTGGGGTCTGTGGGCGGGTCGGGGTCGAGTTCGAGTGGCCTGGGGAGGTTCCATCGGATGTCGACCCGCCTGCTCAGCAGTGGGATATCGCCGACAGGCACCCTGCCCACCAGTGCGAGCTCGACCCGCCCGCTGGGCGGGTTGGGCACCAAGTGCGGCAACACAATCCCGGTAACGGTTGTGTCTGTCGCGATCCCGGCGCTGGTGGCGCGTGCAGCCGCTGCTGCTTGGTTATTGGCGTGTTCGGCGGCGAGGTAGTCGTAAAAATCCGCTTTGACGTCGGCGATGCGGTTGATGCGTTCGGGATTCTCCGGCATGCCGGGTTTGGCGTTGAGCCGCCACGCAACCCGACCCGCATCGGGGCCGTCGGTGATCATGCGGGTTGTGAACTGCCCAGGTTTCGGGCCGACCCGCCGGTTGTGCACATCGCACGCCGGGACGAGTTGATCGATGTCGGTGAGTCCGCCGTCGGCCCAGTCTTTGGCGGCGTGATGCATCTGCACCCGTGAAGCGGGCTGGTTACATCCGGGTGCCGAACACATCTTCCCGCCCAGTGAGGCGAAAGAGGCGAGTCGTTGCCCCAACGTGGCGATCCGCTTCGACCGACCAAGGTAGAGCGGGATGCTGGTGTGGTCACCGAACACCGCCAAATACTGACTCGCGCCACTCACTGCAGCCATGTTGATGACGTCTTGGATCGGCAGCAGTGTTCCGGATGTGGTTTGTGCGATCCCTGCCTGTGCTTCGAGTTCGTGCAGGCTGGTGGTGACGATGACCTGGATCGGTAACCCGCGGTGAGTGTTGCCGAGCATGCCGGATTCCAACACCTGACCCAACAGTGCGGAGAAGGCGTCGTGGTTGCGTTGCGCGGGTGAGCGTTGATCACGCAGCGCAGCCGCCGCGACCTGTTCAGCATTCGCGGTCGTGATCGGACCGACAGGTGACTCCGGATCATCCGGGTTGTTCATACCGGGTTTGGCCCACGAGTCGAGCACCGTATCGAGTCGGGCGCGGGCGATCGGATCGAGATCGGCGGTTAACCGTGACATGAGTTGCGCGTTCTGTCGGTTCACCCACAGGCGGCGTCGTCGTTTGCGGTCTTTCGAGGTGGTCAGCGTCCCATCCGGATCCAGATGGGCAAGTAACCGTGAACCGAGGTTGGTGATTTCGGCAGGGGTGAATTGGACCGCGTAGCCGGCCATCTGTGCTTCGGCGGCAGCTTTGGTCTCGGCCGACACTTCACTGGGGATTGCCTCCAGCACTTCCAACACCGCACGCACATGCGCGCCCGCGACCCGGCCCTCCACCACATAGCCGGCCAAAGTTGGGCATGCGGGTGGTAGGCGGTCGCCGCAGATCGTGGTGAACGAGCCGGTCGCGGCGATCACCCGATGCCGCGCAGCCGGATCACCGATGTGCAGACCATGCCCCATAAAGTTGCGAATATCGCGGAAACCCAGGGCGCGGGGTAGATCGCGGTCGGAGGCTTCCACAATCAAGCGATCGGTGACCGCGCCCGCGGTCCGCAGTGCTAACCGTTCGGCCTCGACAGTGGCTTCGACCAGCGCGGCATCGGATACCAGCGACACATCGACGGCCGCCAACTCATCCAGCACCGCGGCAAGCCGTGACAGTTTTTCCGCCACCACTGCATCCGCCGATCCCACCGCAGCAGCAGCCAAAGCGGAAGGCGCACGGCCATTCTCACTGTTGCTGCGATTGCTGTTGCTGTTTACGTGCCGCCACCCCCGCCCACGTCATATCGAATATGCGTTCTGCACTACCCGACAATACCGACAGCGTCGAGAAAATCTCGAACACAAGATCGACTTGTGGATATTCACCGCGCCAGACGCAATGCGGACCCACTCCGCTTGTACGACAACATGATTCGTGTGACCGACTCAGCCGGCTAGTTGATCGAGAAGTCCATATGCGCTTGAAGGCGCCCGTCGGATCGCTCGTCTGCACACATCAGGTCGCCGACATCGCACGCCCGAGGAAGTCCCTACTGCCGCAGGAAGATTCGCCAATACCCAAACCCGCCACAAACAGAACGAGACCCCTTCGACGCGTCGTCGAAGGGGTCTCGTTCAAGCAGTAGGGGTGTCAGCTCAGGAGAACTTCGCCTTCAGCTTTTCGACGCGCTCTTCGCGCTTCTCCTTCTTCTCAGCCTTCTTCTCGTCGTGGAGCTTCTTACGAGCGGCCTCGGCTGCAGCCTCGGCAGCGTCTTGCTGAGCCTCGAGCTCGGCCAGAACCTCGTCAAGCGGGCGACGCACGATGGCACCGTCGTACTTGGTCACCAGGGCGTCGAGCGCTGCGGTGTCGGCCTCGTCGGTCTGCGCGATGATGGCGTTGCCGCCGGGGCGAACGGTCTTGCCGAACTCCGTGATCGCGTCGTCGAGGTCGTCGGAGCGGCTGGCATCAACGAGCGCGCCGCCTGCGGCACCGAGACCGAATCCGAGCAGAACACCGAGTGGGCCACCGAGCACGCCGATCAGCATGCCGATCAAAGACCCGCCAACCGTGGCGTCGCCGGACTCGACATCGCCACCCTCTGTGATCGTCAGATGACCCGCGTCGTCACGCTGCACGATCGCCGCGGCAACCAGTCCGACCGAAGAGCCGGAGTTGGTGATGGTGTTGTACACCTCGTAGGTCGTTGAGTTCTCCGGAAAACTGATCGCTACGACATATTCGGTCATGTCCTGCCTTCCATTTCACAGTTGTACGACTCGTCCCCCCACGGACGGAACCGTCGGCCCCGCATTTACACCGTAGCGTGAATCGGTGACGGTGGGGTGTGGTTGCCTGACGTCAGAAGTGTGATCGCCCCATCACCACGCGTGATTTTTTCGCACTGGCGGCCGTAAGGTCCTTTCGCATCAACGGTTTGTTCACCTTCTCGGTGAAGGTCTCGATCAGCGGTCCGGTAAAGAAAGCGGTGACCACGGTGCCCGCACCGATCGTGCCGTGGAAGATCACCGCAAGCACGACAAAGACCAAATCCTGACATGTTCGCACTGCGCGATACGGCATTTTCGAGTGGTCGACGATGATCGGCGCCACTGCGTCGTAGGGCGAATTGCCAAGCGCCGAAGTCATATACAGCGATGCGCCGTAACAGAAGAAGGTGATCCCGATGGCGAACATGATCATCTTCTGCCATGCCGCGGGATTGTCGGAAAAGTACGGATCCAGCCACGTGCTGAACCACTGGACGAAGTAGCCGACCAGAATCATGTTCATGATCGATCCGATCCCGATGTACTGGCGACCCCACAGCAGCATCGGAATGAAAAGCACTGCGTTACTGATCAACTGGTAGGTACCGAGGTCGATCCCGAGCGTGTTGCTGATGCCGATGTTCGCGGCGGTGTACGGGTCGACGCCCACCTGGCCGACACGCAGCACCGCAGACCCCAGAGAGAGGACCGCGATTCCCACCAAAGCCCAGAAGATGCGCCGGACGTAGTAGCCGTCGAGCAGCGTTGAGTCTGACGGCGTCGTCGACGATGCGGCGTCGGAACTATGTGAGTCCGAGCCGCCCGTCGCCGGCTCGTCAGATCGATCAGACTGCGTGTTGTCCCGACTGTCGTCTGGTCCGGTCATCGCTGAACGTCACCGCCTCGGTCACAGGCCCCCCTGATAACAAGTGATACCCAGGGTGCCACCAAAACGACGGCAATCGCGCGATTTCGCGCCATTGTGCTCTCGCGTCGCGTCGTCGCAACGTGTTTGAGATCTGCGACCGTTGCAGCGGGGTTGCGGCAGCATGGCGCTACCCCGACTATTCACTCGCCTTGCCGAGCAGGGCGTCGAGCCAGCCGGTTCCGTTGAGAATTCCGTCGACAGGCACACCTCCGGAGAGGACTGTCGGTGTGGCAACCTGCCCGCCGGTGGCCTTGGCCAGTTGATTCTCCGACTCCTCGGCCGCCTTCTCGCCCTCGGCGACCTTGGCCCCGTCGGCGATGCATTTCTGCGTCACCCCGTTGGCGCCCTGCTCGGCCGCGACCTTCGCCAGGTCGGCGTTCGACTTATCGGAGTCGCCACCTTCCTTCGGCTGATCTGCGAACAGCGCGGAGTGGAACTTGAAGAAGACCTCCTTGTTTTCGCCTGCGCCAACACATTGCAGTGCGCCCGCGGCACGACTCGAGTAGCTTCCCGACGCCGACTGACGATTGAGGAAGTTCAGCATGTGGTAGCGAACCCGAAGCCTGCCCGCATCGACGGCGCTGACAATCGCCTGACCCGACTGCTCCTCGAACTGCTTGCACACGGGGCACATGAAGTCCTCGAAGACGTCGATCGTCGTCTTCGAGTCGGGGGCACCGATGATCAACGCGGCGTTGGAATTGAGGACCTGCTCGTTGGCTGTTCCGCCGTGATCGCGATTGCGGTTCCACAGCACGCCGCCGACGACCAGAGCGATCACCACCACAACGGCGATTCCCAGCAACACATACGTCGAGGTGCTCGACGTCGCGCGAGGCTGGTGTTTTGACGTCGATGCGGGTGGCTTACGCCTGTCAGTCACAGATCATCCTTCGTGTGGTCGCCGTGCCCTCCCATGGAGCAGGTGTGCAACACCGATCAGCAGCGTGGCACCACGGGCGAGCCTAACGCACCAGCAATTGACGACAGCACCAACGAGTCACGACAGTGCGGCGTCGACGACCTCCTGCGCTTGCTCCTGCACCTTCGCGAGGTGGTCGACACCCTTGAACGATTCGGCATAGATCTTGTACTTGTCCTCGGTACCCGACGGTCGTGCGGCGAACCAGGCGTCCGCGGTGGTCACCTTCACTCCGCCGATCGGCGCGTCATTGCCCGGCGCTTTCGTCATCACCGCGGTGATCGGATCCCCGGCCAGATCGGTGGCGGTGATCTGATCAGCGGAGAGGTTCGCGAGCACCGCCTTCTGCTCGCGCGTGGCAGGCGCATCCGTTCTGGCATAAGCGGATTCGCCGTACTCCGCGGCCAGCTCGCGGTAGCGCTCCGACGGCGTCTTGCCGGTCACCGCCAAGATCTCCGACGCCAACAACGCCATGATGATGCCGTCTTTGTCGGTCGACCACGGACTGCCGTCGAACATGAGAAACGACGCGCCTGCACTCTCTTCGCCGCCGAACGCGATGCTGCCATCGAGCAGGCCGTCGACGAACCACTTGAATCCGACCGGCACCTCGATCAGTTTTCTGCCGATACCGGCGACGACTCGGTCGATGAGACTCGAACTCACCAGCGTCTTCCCGACCGCGGCATCGGGCGACCAGTTCGACCGATGCGTGTACAGATAGTCGATCGCAACGGCCAGATAGTGATTGGGGTTCATCAACCCGCCGTCGGGGGTGACGATGCCGTGGCGGTCGGCGTCGGTGTCGTTACCGGTCGCGATGTCGTAGGAATCACGCGAATCGATGAGCGACGCCATCGCGTCCGGCGATGAACAGTCCATCCGGATCTGGCCGTCGGTGTCGAGCGTCATGAACGAAAACGTCGGGTCCACAGTGGGATTGACGACGGTGAGCTTGTCGAGGTTGTAGCGGAATCCGATGGCAGCCCAATAGCCGACCGATGCACCACCGAGGGGGTCGGCACCGATGTGAACCCCTGCGTTGCGGATCGCCTCGAGGTCGACGACCGACCCCAGTCCGTCGGTGTAGTTCATGACGAACGAATAGTCGTGCACCAAGTCGTCGCGTCGGGCCTTCTCGAACGAAATCCGTTTGACCCCATCGAGTTTCGCCGTAAGCAGCTCGTTGGCGCGGTTGGCGACCCACGACGTGATCGTCGTATCGGCGGGTCCGCCGGTCGGCGGGTCGTACTTGAAGCCACCGTCACGCGGTGGATTGTGTGACGGGGTGACAACAATGCCGTCGGACTCGACACCGGGATTGGCAGCGTTGAAGGTGAGGATCGCACGGCTGACAGCAGGTGTGGGCGTGTAGGTGTCGTCTTCTGCGGTATAGACGGTCACCCCGTTGGCGACCAGAACTTCGAGTGCGGACTTCCACGCGGGAATCGACAGTGCGTGCGTGTCGAACCCAATGAACAGCGGGCCGGTGATACCTGCGCCCGTGCGGTACTCGACGATCGCCTGGGTGATCGCGAGGATGTGTGCTTCGTTGAAAGCCGAGTCGAGGCTTGACCCCCTGTGCCCCGAGGTACCGAAGACGACGCGCTGCCCGGGATCATCCGGGTCGGGCACCCTGTCGTAATAGGCGCCGACGACAGCGTCGACGTCGATGAGGTCTTCGGGCTGAGCCGGAGTGCCGGCACGAGGAGAAGCCATAGTCCTAGATTGTGCCCGAAACCGGCGCCGCCGTCAGTCCCTTGTTCCGTCAGCGGCATGCTGGAGTCGATGACTCCGCGACTCAACGTGCTCGTCCTGCCCGGTGGCACCGACCAGAGCTACCGACCTTTCCGAGCGACCCAGGGAACAGCACTGAGGATGTACCCGTTCACGTGGTCGATCCGCGCGAAGTTCGGCAGCGCCGTCGACGTACGGCAGGTGCGCTACCGCGTGTACGGCTGGAACGGCGGCCAGGCAAGCCCCCTGCCGTATGCGCGGGCAGCGCTCGATTCGATCACTCGCGACAACCCCGACGTTCCCGTCGTACTCATCGGACACTCGATGGGTGGACGCGTCGCGGCACACCTCGGCGCCGACCCACGGGTCACCGGCCTACTCGCACTGGCCCCGTGGTGGCAGCATCGCGACTGGCGTCGGATCCGTCGAGGCGCCCACGTGCGCGCCATCCACGGCGACGCCGACACACTCACCTCAGCTCGACGCACCGCCGAAGGCATAGCCGAACTGCGCGACGACGGTTACGACGC
>NZ_LDTZ01000016.1 GCF_001186365.1 Gordonia jacobaea
AAGATACCGAGGGTATGGACTATCCGTACGGGGTGATGAAGGCAAAGGACGAATGGCCACAAGTCCTCCGACGGGTAAGTGGTTGTTACTGACACCTGCTGACGGTCAGGCGGAAATTTGTTGCAGGCGCAAATTCATTGAAGGTCAGGATTTGGTGCAGAGCGATCGAGTGTATGTGTGATCGAGCTTTTAAGGACTTCATCAACGCCGAGCGTCCTCTCAGTAAATCCTAACGATTCGCGCTCACGGTGCAAGTCGGAATTGGTGTGAAATAGGACGCGTAACGTTCTCTGTCACTATTTCGATTAAGTGCTGCGCGGTGCGCTCGGCGGGCCGCACAACCTGAGATCGGGTAGCCTGACCCGGTGGTGGCATCGCGATCTAAGCCGGTGACGAATGCCATGCGAAGGCAGGCCGTGCTGGTGGGTGTCGGTGCGGCGTGCGCTGCGGCCGGGCGATATCTCATCGATCGGTACTTTCCGGTGTCGCCGATCGTAATTGCGACGGTAGCGCCCATATGTGCTTGCTTCATTTATGCGCTTGTTCGCATGTCCGGGCAGCGCTCGGAGTTCTTCGTGACGGGAATCGCGGTTGGGCTGTCGGGTTTTGCCTCGACCGCAGTGCTCGGGCTGATGTACTACCCCATCTGGCAGGGGCTGGTGGTCCTCGCGATTACTCCACCTGCGTCGGTGATTGCCTACGTCGCCGGCCGGGTGGTGTCGCAGCGATGATCGTCGAAGTGTCGGGACTGCTGCTCACGGGTTTCGTTGCGGCAGTGGTGTGGTGGTATTTTTCGGCGTCGCGAGGCGAGTCCGATGCGCTCGGCAGAGTTTTACTCCTCGGCGTGCTCGCCGCCGCCTGTGCAGGCGCAGCGTGGGGGCTGCCGTTCTCCGGCCAGGTGCGTTCCGTTCTGGTGCTCGGCGGATGTGCCGTTCTCGCGCCCTACGCGTTGGTTGTGGCAGCGGCAGTCGACGCAACGACGAATCGCGCCCGTCGCCAATCGATGGACTCGGGATCCCGACGACGCGATTCGGAGGTCACGCAGTTGCTGTGGTCGACACTGAAGTCCGCGGCACTCGTGATGCTGTACATCCTCGCGGTAGCGTCTGTTGCCGTCCTCGTATACGTCGTTGTGAGTCAGGGTTTCTCCGGAGTGAGGTGAGGACCCGTCAGTCGGGCGGACACCCGGTCAGCGCTGCCCGGGTGGTTCCGGCGAACTGGTAGGCGTAGACGAAAGCCCAAGCCCCCAGCGAGAAGTGGTAGGTGCGGGGAACTGCGACGAGCTGTACGTCGATGCCGAGGCACTGCCGGAATATCACACCGGCGCGAAACAGATGATGGCGCCAACTCACGACCGTCACTCGGCTCCAGTGATGGGCCCGCGCCTGCTCGCGCGTGAACAGCGCCTCGCCGGTTGTCGTCGACGGCCGCGGCGTGAAACACACGATCCTGACCTGGCGGTCCGACGACTGGCAGGCCGCACGCATCGTGGGGTCGTCGTCCGGATACGGGTTGGAGAGCAGTACGGTGTCCGCGAAACCTGCACGGGCGAGGTCGATTCCGAAAGCTTCGCGGCCATCATGCTCACCGCCGAGCACCACAATGGCGTCTGAATGGACCGGCGGCTGTGTGGGTGGATCGGTGAAGAGGCGATAGCCGACGACGGCGCCGCCGAGTTGCACGACCATCAGCGCGGCCACCAGGATGCCGATCACCCGCACCCCGCCGCTCACGGGACCGGGACCATCTCAGCGACGTCGGGCCCGAATGGCGTAGTTGATCGCAGGCTTCTCGACGAAATAGAACGACAGCGTCGCGAGCGCGATGCTCACCGCACTGACCACAACGAAATTGAACGCCAGGCCCGACCAGGTGTCGCCGTGCATCCATCCCCACCTGCCCAGGACCAACAGCACGGGAAAATGCCACAGGTAGATGCTCAGTGATACCCGGCCGCAGTACTCGAACGGGGCCCAGTCGAGTGCCCGGGCAAATGCTGAATCCTCGCCGCGCGCAAAGGGAATGACGATGAACAAGATGATCAAACCGGATGCGAGGGCCGTCGCGGTGCTGGAGAAGGGCGAGCCCATGGCGATGAGCACATAGGTGATCGGAATCAGCGGGAGGATGGCGAGTCCGGTCCATGGTCGCACTCGTTTCAGGCGACGACGCGAGATGAGTCCGGTCTCTGCCCCGACGAACAGAATCGCGGCGATCATGCCGAATGCGAAGTTGTCGGACGAAGCGATGAAGCTGCGCAGCACGACGGCAACCCAGTTGGGCCCCCAGTTCTGCATGATGATGTCGGTGATGCCGAGTCGGCTCGCGAGCCACAGGGCAAAGAACTTCCCGACGGTACCCAGAATCACCAGGACAACGGGGCCGATGAGGGCCAGCAAGAGCGGATTCCACCCATATCGGCGTCGTAACGTGAAGACCAGCAGGCCGATGAGTGGCAATGCCACGTAGAACACGATCTCCATGGTCAACGACCATGACGGGTTGATGCCCGTTTGAAGCATCGACGGGATGTAGCTCTGCACGAGCGTGAGGTTGGCCGCGATCATGGCCGGATCGGTCATCATCCCGATTCCGGCGAACTTCCCGCTTGATTCCGCGACCGCAGCGTTCTCCAGATATACCGCCCGCATGAGATAGCTCGCGACGAGGAAGATGACCAGATATGCCGGGAATACCCGCAGTATTCGGTGTCGGGTGTACGACGCCACGTCAGGCTGTGACTGGCCACCGGTGAACAGGCGGCGAAGAATGGGCAGATACAGCAAAAATCCGGAGAGCGCGAAGAAGAAGATCAGGGATTGACCGAATATCTGCAAGTGGCCGGAAAAGAACGTGTTCGGAGAATAGTGGCCACCGACGTGTTGGGCCAGCACGAGCATGCACGCAATTCCGCGGGGACCGTCGAGTCCGCGAATTCGTGCTCGAAAAGGCTTGGCTTCGGTGGTGTCCTTAGCCTCGGTGACCTGCGGGTCCCGCATCTGTGGGGGATTGTGCGTGTTGTTTTCAGGCATGCGGTGACGACCTGATGATGCGCTCTTTTCGACAGACTCCTCAGGTGCTGTCGCGGAGTGATCACTCACTTGTCAACGATACAACGAGAGCGGAAACGTGTCGCGTCAGATATTCGTGCATCCCGATGGGGTCCTCGATCCTTGCATTCGTTGCTCGAGCCAGGAGATGGCAATGCCGGGATCGACGTCGGCATGTCCGCGATCGGGTTGGAAGGACACGACGAGATTGGCTCCCGCTGAGCAATTCGCGCCTATGACGGCGGTAGTCCAGTCGGCGTCGATCAGGGTGTCTTTTCCGCCGTACATGACCAGAATCGGGGCGGTGGGTAGGCCCTCAGGGAGGCCTCGCTCACGCAAGAGTTGTTCGAGTTGTTCGCGGCTCGTGGTGGAGTCCGGACGGAGGTCTGCATCGGTGAGTGCATCAGCGGCCTGCTGTCGCTCCTGGCTGTAGCGGGCTGCGCACTGCGACAACGCGTTCCAGTTCGTGGTGGCGGAGCCTCGCCGATAGCTGTCGAGGTCGAGGTCGGGGTTCTCGTGCTTGAGTGCCAACAGCAACCACTGGTACAGCCCGTACTGATCTTTGGTCAGATTCGACGACCAGGCCTTGTCCGACAGCTTCGAGATGTCGGCGGGAGGCGAGATGGCGACGCTGCCGACGAGGTCGAGGCCTTTACCGTAGGAGGCGGCGAGAACGTTCGACGCCCACGCGGCTTGGCCGCCCTGCGACACCCCGAATCCCGCCCACTTGTCGGAGGTATTCGACGGCGACATCTGCCTCATCGCGCGCACCGAGTCGATGATGTTGTGTCCCTCGGTTGTCGCGTCGAGGTACGGGTGCGTGGGTTCTGCGTCGCCGGGGGTGCCCAGCCCCTGGTAGTCACTGACTGCCACCGCGTATCCCTGGGCAAGCAGAACGTAGACGAGATCGGCCGCGCCACGAAGGCTCGAGTCCAGCGTCGGCCCGCATTCACTGAGAACACCGACAGTCGCATGGCCGAATCCGATGATCGGCCATCCGCCCTGGGGTGCCTGGCCTGCCGGCACGAATAGGCCGCCGGTGACAACGGTCGGATTGTTGTCGCGATCGGTCGAGGAGTACTCCACGCGCACAGCGAGACTCGTTGCCGCCGAGATCCGGCGGTCGAGGATCGGCATGGTTTGCGCCCACGACACCGTTCCGGGCCCGGTGGTGGCGGCGCGTGGCACTTCCACCGGAACGCCGGGAGGACGTCCGGGCGATGTCGTCGCAGACTGCTCGTCGGAGCCGCAGGCGGTCACTGCTGCCGCGACCGCGATGGCCAGCGCCAACCAACTCACGAACATCCGCACGCGTACGGTCGGGCGATTCACTGCGATTTCTCCAACTCTCGGGTCGCTCTGAGGGTGTTCGACACACCAAGCGCATCGTCGACTTTGTTGCGTAGCAGGCTGAATGCGAGGAGTGCCACCGCGGTGAACACGACGGCAATGGCGGCGCCGAGGCCTATATAGGTGAGCAACTTCGGCGAGCTCACGCCCATATCGGTGGCGGCGTCGATCGTCTTCAGCTCGTAGGGTGCGCGGCCATTCAGGTTGTCGACTTCGACAACCAGCTTGGGCATCTCTCCGGCGAGCGCCGCGGAAAGTTGTTGTGCGGCTTGTGGTGTATCCCCAGTTGTCGTGATGGTCAGCACGGCATTCGTCGGTTCTATCGACGCGACGACGCGCTCGCGGAGGTCGGCAGGGGGAGTCCCCGGATCGATACCCGGCCACTGTGCGGCAGCGACACGCATCAACAGTTGGTCGCTGGTGGCCAGTTCACGATAGGAGGATGCGCGTAGCTGTCCGGCGAGACCACTCGTGCGGGCGCCGGACACGGTTGCCGAACCGGGGGCAACGATGAACAAGCGTGCTTGCGACTCATAGGTTTTCGGTGTCATCTCGGCTGCCAGCCAGCCTGCGAGTCCGCCTGCGATTGCGGCACAGATCAACACAATTCCGCCGCGCAGGAGGATATGTGCGTATTCGCCGACGGTCCGCGTCGATGGTGATTTCATGGGCGGTTGTCGCAATTGCTCTCGGGTTTGTCGCCGTTCAATACGCCCTTCATCCAGGGAATTGCCTGCGCGGAATCGAGTCCGGCGTGGGTATCCCCAACGCGTTTGACGATTGTGAGGTTTTCACCTGCCTCGCAGGACTTTCCGATGACCCGCTCCGTCCACTGCGGAGGGATGAGCGGGTCATCGGTGCCGTACATGACGAGAACGGGCGAGTTGGTGCGGCCTACGGGCAGGGCGTAGTCGGCGAGTTGATCGCGCAGCGCGGTGGTGGCAGCAGCGCTCTTGGGCATCAGGTCTTGCGGTGTCAGTTCACTCAGGGCGCGCTGGGTAGCCGTCAGATCTCCGGTGGAATCGGGAACGCACTGGACCAAGGTGTCCCACTCCGACTTGACCCGCTCGGAGCGGTAGTCGTCGAGGTTGAAACGGTCGGGGAATGTTTTCGCCAGCGAGTCGAGTGCATAGACGAGAAGCGGGTATTGATCGCGTGTCAGTGTCCCCTGCGCGGCTCGGTCGGCGAGGCCCCTCATATCTCCGACGGGAACCAATGCGACGGTCGCGTCGAGATTGGTGTCGCTCCCGTAGTCGGGTTGGCGGTCTCCGGCAGCCCACGCCGCCATGCCGCCGAGCGAAACCCCGAATGACACCCAGTGATTGCTCACGTCGGGCGCGATCGCCTGTGCAGCTCTGACGGCGTCGATCTGGTTGTTGCCATACGTCTTCGCGTTGAGGAAGGGATGGATGTCCTTGCCGTACCCGAGGCCCTGGTAGTCGGACATGACAACGGCATAGCCGTTGAGTCGGAACGCCTCGATGATGGTGTCGTTGCCGAGTAGATTGGCGTATTCGGAAGGGCCGCAGGTGCTCTCGATGCCGGAGTTGCCGTGGCCGAATGCGACGAGTGGCCAGCCGCCTGCGGGCGGGGTGCCCTTGGGGACGACGAGAATTCCGGACACCTCGGTTGCGGAGTTGTCGATTCCGGAAGTCGAACGGTAGACGATTCGCTTGACGACGGCGTCACGATTGTTGATGGCCTTGATCGGTCCGCGGGGCGGATCCTCGACGGCCAGAACCGCCCCCGGTTTGCCGGTGTCGCGGGGCGTCGTCAGCGATGCCGATGGCAGCGGTGACGCGGGGTACGCAGCAGCCGCCGGTGAGAGCGTCAGCGGGGTGTCGTCGGTCGATCGTGCGCATCCCGACACTGCGATCGCGAGAACGCAGACCAGGCCGACCGCGAGCGCAGACGTTGCGCGACGGCGCGTGATGAAGGTCGAGACTAGTGCGGCAGGGCTCACGAGTCCGCGTGCACCTCGGCTGCGTCGACCTTCGATGCCGACACCCGCTCGGCGGTGAAATCGCTTGTCGGTGAACCGCTGTTGTTGTCCGTTGCCGCGCTGTCAGCCTGCTTGCGAGTGACCTTGGCCGTGAACGTGAGCACGACGCCGAGCAGCGGAGCGTTGACACTCTCGATCGCCTTCGTCGATGTGCGGAGTTGCTTCCTCGTGGTGACGCCGCGTCGAGTCACGAGCAGTGCGCCGTCGGTGCGAGCGGCGATCGTGAGGGGCTCCGGCGACGCGGACAGCGGGCCGGCATCGATGATCACGTAGTCGTAGGAATGGATCGCGGACTGAACGACGGCGTCGAAGCCGTCTCCGCCGATGGCGCCCCAGGGGTCAGACGTAACCGGCCCACTCGGTAGGAGGTCGACGCCGTCGTGGAGACTCAGCGTCGCATCGTGAAGGGAGACCTCGCCCACTGCCACGGTCGTCAGGCCTTCGGTCGGCGACTGACCGAGGTCGGCGGTGAGGGTCGGATCGGCGAGGTCGGCGTCGATGATCAGCACGGTTTTCCCGCGCGCGGCGAACGACGACGCAAGATTCACCGCGGTGGTCGTCGTGCCGACGCCGCGGGTAGGGCCGACGACGGTGATCGCCGACGGCGCGGTGCGATGTCGAGTACTTCCCGAGGCGATGAATCGGAGGTTGGCGTCGAGGCGGCGGTACGCGTCGGACGTCGGTCCGGTGGCGGGCTCCAATGACGAATGGTCGGTGAGCTCCGGGTCGGTGGGGATCACGGCGAGAATGCCGGACTTCTCGGTGGTATCGGCGATGTCGGACTCGCTGTCGATGCGACGACGTTGGTAGATGCCGATCGCCACGGCGACGAGCACGCCGATCAGTAATCCGCCAACCGCTCCGATGATGAGCCAGAGCCACCACGACAGACCGCTCTTGGATGACGGGAGGCTCGCGTCGTCGTAGAGAACCGCTGTCGCGGAAGGGGAGTCGCCGCGACGCGACGTCTCGAGTTCCTGAACCACTGCGGTCGTGGAATTGGCAATCGCCTGGGCGTACGCCTGAGCTCGCTTCGCGTCGTCAGCGGAGGCGGTGATCGTCAGGATCACGGTGTCCTTGACCGGGACGGCCGTTACGCTCCCACGAAGGTCCCCGGCGCCGACCTGGCCGCCGAGAGTTTCGGCGGCTCGCTGCGCGACCTGATCGCTCGTCGCAATTGTTGCGTAGCTGTTGACCCGGTCCTGGGCGAACAGGTTGTTCTGGTAGCTCTCGCCGACTGACGTTCCACCCTCCGCGGTCACGAACAACCGAGCGGTGGATTCGTATTTTCCGGGAGAGATCCACGTGCTATAAGCGAAAGCCGCGAAAGCCCCAACCAGCGCTCCCACTACGAGAACCCACCAAAACCGCACAATGATGCGCCAGTAATCGCCGAGTGGCACCTGACCGGTTCCCTTCTCTGGGGCAGCGCCGCGCGGGCGCTTCGTTCAACCGTCGAACAATGGACAGTTGATTGGATCATGGTTCTTGGGCAATTGCTGTGTGGGATTGCCCTCAGCCATTGGTCGATCGCGACGAGCGCAGTGTTACACGATCGGGTGTGTCACTATGTGGCTCGTGGAATCAGCTAGGCGCTCATGGATCCTCGGCACCCTGTTGGTGCTCAGCGCCGCCGTGGTGGCGTTTGGTTCGTTGATGGTGGGAACCAAACCCGCATTTCTTGTCATCGTGTTACTGCTGGTCGTTGTCGGTGCCTACGTTGGCCTGGCGCATCCGACCTGGTTTCTCTGGGCATTCGCCGCTGTTCTCGGATTCATGCCGGTCGCGCATTTACCTGGTGTTCACGTTCCGTTGACATTGGCGTTCGCTGTCGCTGTGATATTGGCGACCGCGATCCACCCCATCGAGGTGCGCTCGCTGACCACAATGGACTGGTTCGTGATCGTTCTCATTGTGGTCAGTGGAATCTCGATGTTGGCAACCTACGTCGGTTTCGCCGACATAGCCCAATATGTGAAATGGTTCACGGTAACTATTCTCATCGTCGCGCTTCTGCGCCTTCCGCGACTCCAGCTACGGACGTTCGGTCGCGTGTACGTGGTGGCCAGCGCCGCCTGCGCGATTGTCGCAGCAGGGGTGCTGGTCTATCCGGGAGTGATGAAGCCGTTCAAGCTATTCGGCTACGACCCCAGTGCGCTGCGCTTCGTCTATCACTCCGGAGGTGCGACGCAGCGGCTTGCAGGGACGTATATCGACCCCAATGCCGCCGGAATCGGATTCTTCGTAGCGCTGGTCATGTGTGTTGTCCTGTTCGACGGGCGCGCACGCAACGTGCTCGGTGTGATTTTGGCGTTGGCGCTTTTGCTCACGCTGAGCCGTGCGGGTCTGTTCTCGGTGATCGTCGGTGTCGTGCTCATGCTCATGTTCCAGACGATGTCGAATCGCAAGCGGCTTGCCATCGTCGGACTCGGTGTGGCCACCTTTGCCGCGCTGGCTGCGGTGCCGCAACTGCGCCAGCGCGTGTTCTCGTCGTTCGGTAGCCAGGACGAGGGGTCGAGTGCGCGTCTGGATGCACTGAAGGAGTATCCGAGTACCGTCGCCGGGCACTGGGTTTTCGGAAAAGGCTGGGGACTGGCCGAGTTCATCGATCCTGAAACGTCATTCACCACCAACTACGTCGCGAACGCACCCCTGCTGGCTGTCTATCGTGGTGGAATTCTGGTCGGTCTGGCATTTGTCGCGATGCTCATTTACGGCTGCTACCTCGGTTATCAGTGCCTGCGTTCGCGCCGCTGGGAATGGGGTTTCTACGGCGGCGGATTCATCGGATTCTCGGTGGTCGCATTGCAGCTCGACTTTTCGACGATCACCATTCCGGTGTCGACCGCAGATCTGTCGCTGCTCATCGTATTTCTGGTCTACACGTCAGAACTCGCGCGAGCCGACTCGCGCACTTCGACGTCAACAGCCGAGGACGGCAGCCTTGGCCAAGCCGACGTACTGGTAGGCGAAGGTCGCCGTCCATAGTGGGATCGACCGGCCGTAGTCGCGCGGCACGGACCGCATGACGACGTCGCCTGCGAAGCACTGGCCGAAGATGTAGCGGGCGCGGAAGAGGTGGTAGCGCCAGCTGACCACTATGACCGAGCGCCAGTGTCGCTCCTTCGCCATCCGCTCCGTGAACATGGCCTCACCACGCGTCGTCGAGGGATCCGGGTTGAAGCAGATGACTTCGATGGATTCGGTGCTCGCCGAGCAGACGCGTTCCATCAGTTCCGCGCCGCCCCGGTGATAGCCGTCGTTCAGGTAGGGGTCGGAGATCAGCACCGTGTTGGCGTAGCCCTCGCGGGCGAGTTGTAGACCGTAGTCTTCGCGGCCGTCGTGTTCGCCGCCGAGCACGACGATGGCGTCGACCTTGCGTAGCGGGTCGGAATGATCCCGATAAAAGAGTTGATAACCGACCCCGTCGAAGGCGAGTACGACCACAACGACAATCACGAGCACCCAACTGATCAGACGGCCGGAGAGTCGTCGTCGACGGCGGGGTGTCTCCTGTCCGCTGCGGGGCTCGGAGACGCAGGAGTCCGTTGGGTCGGGCGACGTCACGTGGCAAGTCCTCCGGCCGGGAATCTGACGTCGTCGACCTTAGTCGAGGCTTCCCTGATTGGCTCGAACCGAGGACGGACGGCCACAAAAAAGCGCTTGATGGAGGGCTGAAAGCCATGATTCTCGGGCGACAAAACCGCAGATCAGACCCTATATTTGCTAGACCAAAGCGGTGATCAATTGAACTTGAATAGCGGTACTTGGATCCAATTCACACCTGCCCGCTTGGATAATCGTAAACTGCACGCGTGGAGAGGGCGGCGGACAAGTACGGGGGGCATGACGTTCCCGGAATTGTCGTCGCCATCCTCGCCGATCCGCAGCGCCGGGCGTGCGCGGTCTTCGGCCGTAAGCAGACCGAGGCGGCAGCGCGCACGGTGGTTTCTCAACTCGTGGAAACGCTGGGGCGCGACGTCGGTCTGGACACCCGAAACCGATTCGAATGGCTCCTGCGGCTACCGCAGGACCCCGGCGTCGACGCCCTGCTCGTCGCTCTACAGGCGGGCCTCACCGCCACGACGGCCGAAGTCGACGGGGTGAGCGTCTTCGTCGACTTCGCCTATGGCATCTCGAGTGGATCGGTGTCAGGTGCCTCGGCGTCAGACGTTGGGGCCGACAGCCTCGTCCGGTCGGCCGACGCCGCGCTCTGCCTTGCTCTGGAATCGCAGCGTCGAATGGCAATCGCCGGACCCGAAATCTATGAGCGGCTTGAAGACGACCTCGACCTCGCGGTGAGGCTGACCAACTCGTCGCAGGCAGAGTTCCGACAGTTCTACCAACCGATCGTGCGGATTGCTGATGGCGCGACCGTCGGGTTCGAGTCATTGCTGAGGTGGATCACCGCCGACGGAGTGCTCTTGCCCGGCGACTTCCTCGCCGTCGCCGAACAGACGTCGACGATCCTGCCCATCGGTCGCAACGGGGTGACTCAGGCTGTCCGAGCGCTCCACGAGTCGATCAAACCGATGTGCGGCCCGGACGCGTTCGTCAGCATCAACCTCTCGCGGCAGCAGCTCGTCGACGAGACGATCGTCGATCACGTGGTCACCGAGATCGACAAGTACGGCCTCGGCCCTGGTCAGATCTGGATAGAGGTCCAGGAAAACGAGGTCATCGACTTCGACACGGAGGCACAGCGTGCCGTCGAACGACTACACGAGAGCGGCTGCACCATCTCGATCGACGACCTCGGCTCGGGATTCTCGGCGCTGCGATACGTGCGGGACCTACCGGTCGACGTCGTCAAGGTCGATCGGGCGCTCATCTCGGCTATCGCAAACAATCCGACCGACCGAGCGGTGGTGCACGCAATCTGCGAAATGGCCGAGACGATGAACATCTCGACGGTCGCGGAGGGCGTCGAGCACCACGCCGACTTCACCGGCGTCGAAGAGTTGGGTTTCCAGTTCGCGCAGGGCATCTACTTCGGCGCACCCGAGCCGTTCGGGTCGGCGCCGTAGTAGTCCTCCGGGTGCGGGTTCAGTAGTAGTACGGGAAGGCGTCCCACTCCGGAGAACGCTTCTCCAAGAACGCATCTCGGCCCTCGACGGCCTCGTCGGTCATGTACGCCAGGCGAGTGGCCTCGCCGGCGAAGACCTGCTGGCCCATCAGTCCATCGTCGGTGAGGTTGAACGCGAACTTCAACATGCGCTGGGCCGTCGGCGATTTGCCGTTGATCGCCCGTGCCCAGTCGATGGCTGTGCGCTCGAGGTCGGCGTGGTCGACGACGCGGTTGACCGCGCCCATGCGGTGCATGGTCTCGGCGTCGTATGCCTCGCCGAGGAAGAAGATCTCGCGGGCGAACTTCTGGCCGACCTGCTTGGCGAGATAGGCGCTGCCGTATCCGGCGTCGAACGAGCCGACGTCGGCGTCGGTCTGCTTGAAGCGGGCGTGCTCACGCGAGGCGAGCGTCAGGTCGCAGACGACGTGCAGCGAGTGCCCGCCGCCGGCGGCCCAACCGTTGACCACGGCGATCACGACCTTGGGCATGGTGCGGATGAGTCGTTGTACCTCGAGGATGTGCAGTCGGCCGCCCTCGGCCTTGACGCGCGCCTCGTCGACCCCGGTGGCGTCGGCGCGAGTGACGTCGGAGTCGTGGCTGGTCGCGTACTGGTAGCCCGACCGTCCACGGATGCGCTGATCGCCGCCGGAACAGAAGGCCCAGCCGCCGTCCTTGGGGCTCGGGCCGTTGCCGGTGAGCAGGATTGTTCCGACGTCGGGGCTGCGTCGAGCGTGGTCGAGGGTGCGGTAGAGCTCGTCGACGCTGTGGGGGCGGAACGCGTTTCGAACCTCGGGCCGGTTGAAGGCGATGCGCACGATTCCGTCGGCGCGGCTCGTGCCGACGTGGCGGTGGTAGGTGATGTCGGTGAGGTCGTCGAAGCCTTCGACTGTGGTCCACTGGCTGGGGTCGAAGGGCTGGTCTGATGCGTGCTGGGTCTCACCGGAGGTCATGAATATTGACCTTAGTTGTCCGATGAGTGGCCTTCGCGAAGCCCCATCTGGCACCCTTGATGCATGTCATTCGAGGTGATCGCGATTGTGATCGTCGCCTGGGTGACGATCTCGGTGGTCGTCGCCCTGGTGGTCGGTGCCGTGATCAGGCAGCGTGACCGGCGCGAAGCGCCCCGTCCGACCCAGCTCGCAAGCGGTTCCGAATCCGACAAGCACGAGGGCTGACCGGCCATATACGGTGGCCAGATGGCATCTGACACGCGCGACGGTTGGGACATCCGCTCCGAAGAGGAGTCGCCCCACGAGGGCGGATTCCGCGCAAGGATCGAGGTCACGACCGACCGCGGCGGACCCCGATACGCCGAGCTCAACGAGCAGATCCGACGGCTCATGGACCTCGCCCGCTACGCGAGTCCCGAGGGCGCGGAGACCGACGAGCTACTCGAGCAGATAACCGCCCTCAACGAACGACTGGAGAAGGTCCAGGTCGACGAGTGGCACACTCCCGCGGGAACCCGCGTAGACCTTCCTGCACGAGGCAACATCACGCTCCCGCCGTACGTGATCTCGTCGGCGAGCGCCGACGGAGTGGTCGCAGAGGTCACCTTCAGGCCGTTTCACCTCGGTGGCAACAACGCGGCGCACGGAGGGCAGGTGGGGGTCGCATTCGACGATCTCGGCGGCATGGCGTCGGCGCTCGCGATCAACGGGGTCACCCGCACCGCATATCTGACGGTCCAATACCGCTCGCTGACACCGTTGTCGACGCCGCTGACGTGCCGCACCTGGGTCGACAAGCGTGAAGGGCGCAAGGCCTTCGTGAAGGGCACCCTCCACGACGGCGACCGTCTGTGTGCCGAGCTGGATTCGCTATTTATTGAGCTGAAGCCTGGTCAGCCGTAACATTTCGAGGTACCAGGGTCGGGGGCGTCTACGTCGGGGGTTGTCCATATCCCAGGGGTCATGAGTACCAGGGAGATTGACAGGCATGGACCGGCATTCGGTGGTCGACGACCGCCTGGCGATCACCGTCGCGCTGGGAGCACTCCTGTTCGCGGTGGTTACGTTTGTGCAGGTCACTCTCGACACAACGCCCGGAGCACGTCCTGCATCATCGGTTGCGGCGGTCACGGCCGTCGTGCTCGGCGTTGCCGCGTGGATGATCTGGCGGCGGCCGGGGGCGATCACGTCGCGCACCGCTCCGGTGCTGGTCACTGCGGCTGCGCTGCTTGTTGCCGCGAATCCTCTCGCTTACGTGCTCTGCACGCACGTCGCCTACCCGTCGATCGGAACGCTGCTGGTCATCGTCGGGATCGGGGCACTCGTCCCGTATCCGCGCATCGCGCTCGCGCTGATCGTCGGGCTAAATGTGGCGGCGCTGCTGTTGGCGTGGCGCTATCCGCAGGCCGCTCCGCTGGGCGTCGTAGCCGTGCAGTTGCTCAAGGCTGACGTGCTCGCGCTCGTGATCGCGCTGACCTGGCGACGCACCGAGCGTCGCCTCGGGGCGGCCACCGAGACCATCGCGCATATGGCGGTGACCGACGAGCTCACGGGTCTGCTCAACCGTCGAGGACTGACCGAGCGCGGACAGACCTTTGTCGACGAGGCCCTCGCGTCGGGAGACCATGTGATTGTCGCCTTCATCGACGTCAACAACCTCAAGGGAATCAACGACTTTCACGGACACTTCGTCGGTGACAGTCACCTCTCCGGTATCGGCGAGTCGTTCAGGTGGGTGCTCGACGGTGGCGATTTGGCCGCCCGGGTTGGAGGCGACGAGTTCGCGTTGGTTGCGCGCGGCGGACCGGATGAGGTCTCGCAGTTCCGATCGCGCGTCGAACTTCTACGTGCACGAGTGCCGCACTTCGGCGTCGCGATCGGGTGGGCGCAGTGTGGGCCGGATGACGCCAGGACGCTGCGGACCCTGTTCGACGAGGCGGACGGAATGATGCTGCGCCACAAGCGACGGCTGATCTAGGGGTCGTCGGCGCGGCGGTGCGGCTATTTGGTGCCGTGCGGGTGTTGGGGCGGGGTGCAGTTGTTTTGCTTTAGCTGTTTGGCTTCAGGTGTTTGGCTTCAGTGCAGTTCGGTGACCTCGATTGTCGCGCCCGCGGTGTGGAGTCGGTCGATCAGTGCGTCGCCCATCGCGACGGCGGGTGTGAGAACGCCTGCGCGCGAGGGCAACTGGTGGCGGTTCAGTGCGAGTGTCAGTGCGCTCTCGCCGAGCATGACGGCCGTGGCCTTGTATCCGGGGTCGCCCTTCATCGAGAAGGTGGAGCGGAAGCGTCGACCGGTCGTGGTGCGCGTGTAGGTGCGGATCACGAAATAGCCGTTCTCCCGCGCCTTTTCGCTGGGACCGGAGCCCGGTTTCGGAAGCACGCGGTCGAGGAGCGCGCGCGTCGGGGTGAACGACATCGCGCCGAGGAACGCGCCGGACCCGATACCGACGGCGCCCGCGATGACCGTCGACACTCCCGGGACACCGCCGACGGACATGGTCTCGGCGTAGTGGAAGTCCTTGCCGTACGCGCCGTCGAGGAGTGCGTTGGAGCGTCGAACTATGCGCGTGTTGTGCGAAGCCATGAAGAACGGTGCGAGGGTTCCGCGCAGCGATTCGTCGACCTTGTGCGCGTTGATGATTCCGATGTCGCTCGGCTCCGACGACAGCGCGGCTCGCGGGGTCTGGGCGGGTGCGCCCGAGAGCGCCTGTGGGTTGAGTAGGAGGCGTCGGACGCTGGAATCCTTTGCCTGCTCGGCGATCACGCGCATCGAGTCGATGGTTCCGCCCGAGACGCCGCCGCGCATCGCAGCCACGACCATGGTGGTGTCGGTCATTTCGCCCGCGTCGGCATCGGTGACTCCGCGATAGAGCTCGTAAGCGGCGAGATCGGAAGGGACGGAATCGAATCCGCACGAATGCACGATGCGTGCGCCGGTGGCCTCCGCGATCTCGTGGGCTTTCTGGATGGAGTAGTGCACGAAGGGGACCTCGCCGGTGAGGTCGACGTAGTCGGTGCCCGCGCTGGCTGCGGCGACGACGAGTGCCTCGCCGTAGCGCAGGTACGGCCCGACGGTGGTGCAGATGACGCGCGTGCGGGCGACCATGGCGTCGAGCGATGCGGGCGACGACGAGTCGGCGACGATGAGCGGCCAGTTGCGAGCGGCGTCTGGCAGGCGGCGTCGGGTGTCGGCGAGTTTGGTCTCAGAACGCCCCGCGAGCGCGATGCGTGTTCCGGCGGGAGCATGCTCGGCGAGGTAGCGGGCGGTGAGTTCACCGACGAATCCGGTGGCGCCGAAGACGACGACGTCGAATTCGCGGATATCGGGCGCCACGGACGGGCTCGTCGAGGCTGACGACTGGATGTTTTCGGGCTGGCTTTCACCGGTCATGAGTTCAATGTATATGCGACTCCAGTCACAGTAACAATGGGCTGCGTCGTTGTACGGGTGCAGCGTCGCAGGTCAGGCACGGGTTTCAGGGGGTGAGCCTGCGGGCGGCCGCGCGTGCCGCGAAGGGCGCGACGAACAGCATGAGCAGTACGCGCAGGATCTGCGCCGCGACGACGAATGCGACGTTGGAGCCCGCGGCAGTCGCCGCCGCGAGCACCGCGTAGATACCGCCCGGGGTGGTGGCGAGGTAGCAGTCGAACATCGACTCGCCCGTCCACCAGGAGAGGAGCACGCCGAGCAGCGCGCAGCCGACGCCGATCGCGAGGATCAGCACGACTGCGGCGGGCAGGATGCGGCCGATGGCGCGGAGTCGGGGGAGCGTGAACCCGAGGCCCGCCTGCCAGCCGATCACCGCGTATGCGGCGGCGAGCAGGACCGAGGGAACGGCGGCGTCGCCTGCAATCCCGGTGAGTTCTGCTGCCGTTGCGAGGGCCATCGGGCCGAGGAGGCCCGCTGCGGGGAGGTGGATGAGTTTTCCGAGCGGGAGGCCGACCCCGATGCAGATCGCGAGGAGCGCGACGCCCGCGGCCTGTTCTGTCCAGGTCGGCCGGGCGACAACGACATTCGACGACGACGCGTGGAACACCAGCGACGCGACGAGCGGAATGGTGCTGGTCACGAGTGCGACCCGGACGTACTGGACGACCGCGACGACGCGCTCGTCACCACCTAGATCGCGGGTCAGCGCGACGAGACCCGACGCCCCGCCGGCCACCAGAGCGAGTGAGCCGGTCAGGGCGTCGACGTCGCGGTGCAGGCCGAGGAGCGCGCCGCCCGCGACCGATAGCGCGAGCGTGCCGAGCCCCACGACGAGGACCGGCAGCCAGGCGGAGCCGAGGCCCGAGATGGTCGTCGGATCGGCCATGGTGCCGATGTAGACGCCGACCGTGCCCTGCGCCGCCAACATCGCCGCGCGGGGGACCATCGGCGGGTCGGTGGCGTCGTTTTTGGCCTTGTCGGCGGGTTCTGTTGCGCTGTCGGGGTGTGGTGCGGCCGCGGTTTGGGTGCTTGTGTCGGCGAGCGTGCGTGGGCGCGGGGCGTATCCGACGATCGCGAGGAGTGCGGCGACGAGCAGTCCGGCGAACAGGGGTGCGGCGTCGACGTCGATGAGGTCCAGCAGGACACTGACGCCGACCGTGAAGGCGGCGAGCAGGAACCAGCGGGTCATTAGTCGAGCGTAGCGAGGGGGCGAGCGAGCGGTCGGGTGGAGCGAGGGGGCGGTTTGGGTCAGGGGGCGGTTGCGCTGCCCAGGCTGAGTGCGGCGAAGGGTCGGGGTGCGCCGTGTTGGTAGAACTGGTCGAGTGCGGTGAGGTCGAAACCGTTGTCCGTCAACAGTTTCGGGATGTCGCGGGTGAGGTGGCAGCCGCCTGCGGTGCGTTTCTGGATCGGTTCGAGGCGTCGCTGCCAGCGTCGGACGGCGTCGTCGGGCGCGGTGCCGTGTTCGAGAAAGACGACGGTGCCGCCGGGGCGCACGACGCGGGCGATCTCGGCGAGTGCGGCGTCGACGTCGGGGATGGTGCAGAGGGTGAAGGTCGAGAGCGCGGCGTCGAACGTGTCGTTGTCGAAGGGGAGGCGCTGGCCATCGAGTCCGGCGCGGCGGATGGGGACGGGCGAGGCGGTGACGTGCTCGACGGCCATGTTCCACGCGACGTCGGAGGGTTCGATCGCGTCGACGGACGTGACGGCGGCCGGGTAGAGGCCGACGTTGCGGCCGGAGCCGAAGCCGATCTCGACGACCCGGCCAGAGAGTGGCGTGCATGCGCGGCGTCGAAGAGGGTCGAGCATCGACGACCCGCACGTCACGTTGATGACGCGCGGCAGAACGTGATCGGTGTAGAAGCCCACTTGCCAACCTTCCGTCGAGCCGACGGCACGTATCGGAGATCACTTTAGGTGCGGACATAGGCTGGAGCTCATGAATTCCTCGACAGAGTCGACGAACTCCATGCCTGGCGCGGCGAGTTCCACGCCTGCGGAGGCGGGTGGGCCGAATCCGTCGACGTTGCAGGCGCGGGTGATCGTCGACGAGATGATCCGCGGAGGTGTGCGGGAGGCCGTGCTGTGTCCAGGGTCGCGCAACGCGCCGCTCGCCTATGCGCTGTACCTGGCGGATCGGGAGGGTCGGCTGCGGCTGCACGTGCGGATCGACGAGAGGTCGGCGGGGTTTTTGGCGTTGGGGTTGGCGGTGTCGTCGAGGCAGCCGGTGCCGATCGTGATGACGAGCGGCACGGCCGTCGCCAACATGGGGCCCGCGGTGTTCGAGGCGAACTACGCGCGGGTGCCGCTCGTCGTTGTCAGTGCGAATCGGCCGTATGAGCTGCTGGGATCTGGCGCCAATCAAACCGTCGAGCAGTTCGGGATCTTCGGGACGCAGGTGCGGGCGGCGATCAGCATCGGGCTGGCCGAGGAGGGCCTCGACGCGAACAGTCAGTGGCGTTCGGCCGTCGGGCGTGTGTTGGCGTCTGCGCGTGGTGCGCGGACGGGAAATCCCGGGCCCGTGCAGTTCGACATTCCGCTGCGCGAGCCGCTGGTGCCCGACGTCACGAGTACGTCCGAGGATCTCGGCGCGTTCTCCGGACGACCTGGCGGCGTGCCGTGGACGCAGGCGCCCGTGGCCAAGCTCGACGTCCCGCTGCCGATCGATCTCTCGCTGGACACCGTGGTGATCTCGGGGCACGGGTCGGGTGTGCATCCGGAGTTGGCGGGCGTGCCGACCGTCGCGGAGCCGACAGCGCCGCACGCCGCGACGCCGCTGCACCCGCTGGCGCTGGGGTCGATCAAGCCGCAGCAGGCGATCATCTGCGGGCGTCCGACGCTGCATCGCGGGGTGTCGCGGCTGCTGGCCGACCCGGAGGTGCGCGTCTATGCGCTGACCACGGGGCCGCGCTGGCCGGACGTGTCGGGCAACGTCTACGCGACCGGGACGCGCGCGGAGGTCAGCGGCGAGCCGCACGAGGAATGGCTGAAAGAGTGCGCCGCCCTGGAGCAGCGCGTGCTGGGGGCTGTCGACGCTGTGCTCGACGAGCCGGGGCCGCCGACCGGGCTGCACGTCGCGCGCGTGGTGAGCGCGGCGTTGTCGGCGGGTGATCAGTTCGTGGTCGGGGCGAGTAATCCGATTCGCGACGTCGCGCTGGCGGGTCGGGTGTCCGAGGGCGTGCGCGTGCTGTCGAACCGCGGCGTCGCGGGGATCGACGGGACCAATTCGACGGCGATCGGCGCTGCGCTGGCCGGGGGCGCGGCGTCGACCGTCGCTCTGATGGGCGACCTGACGTTCATCCACGACTCGACCGGGCTGATCATCGGGCCGGGTGAGCCGCGCCCGTCGTCGCTGCGGATCGTCGTGGCCAACGACGACGGCGGCGGGATCTTCGGGCTGCTCGAGCAGGGCGATCCGCGGCTCGACTCCGGCGCGTTGTCGGGGGCGTACGAGCGGGTCTTCGGGACGCCGCACCGCACCGACCTGGCCGCTCTGTGCGCCGGGATGCGGGTGGCGCATCGTCGGGTGTCGCTCTCGGAGCTCGCCGCCGTGCTTGGCGAGGAGCTGCCGGACGACGCCGGGGGCATCGAGGTCGTCGAGGTGGTCACCGACCGCGGCCGACTGCGCGACGTCCACGCCGCCATCGCCGCGCGGGTGGCGGGGTAGGGGTCGGGCCTGGTTTTGGGCTGGGCCTGGTTTTGGGCTGGGCCGTGCGGCCTGGGCTGGCTGGGGTGCGCGCAGAAAAGTGCACCCCTGGGGTGGTCGGGGTGTACCGGTACAGGTCGACGGCCCACAGCACGTAGTTTCTGCGCGGGGAGCTGCGGCCGGAAGCGGCGTCGGACCCGGCGGTTATCCTGGCAGCCATGAATCCGACCATCCTGCGACGTGTGCAGAAGGTGTTGCTCACGCTCGGGATGGTTGTGACCGCGATGTGCCTGGTGCTCATCGTCGCGTGCTTCCGCAACGACGCGGAGATCGAGAAGCACAAGGCCACGGTCACCGCCGACGTCGTATATGCCGACAGGCTGCACGCCAACGCGTACTTCCAGACGCCCGACGGCTCGGTGCACAGTCCGCGGCTCGGGCTGCTGTATCCGACGGAGCTGACCGCGGGACAGCGGATTCGCGTCGACTACAGCACCGCCAACCCCGACCTCGCGAAACCGACAGGGCGCACGGCTGTGCTCTCGATCGTGCCCGCGGTGTCGGTGGCTGTGCTGGGCTGGATCGTCGTCGGGGCGCTGATGCTCGGCGTCGCGGAGTTCTCCCGACGCTGGGGCCGACGCCGCGCCGCGCTGCGCACCGCGCGCGACGAGGCCGACGCGGGGAGCGCTGGTGCCCAGGCCGACGGCGCTGCGCGGGACGAGGTCGACGCGGGGAGTGCCGGTGCCCAGGCCGATGGTGGTGCGCGGGGCGACGACGGTGCACAGAGCTCCGGTGCGCAGGCCGAGGCCGAGGCGTCTTCGACTGGCGCTATGTCCAAGTCGTCGGCTGCCGAGACTTCACGCGGAGTTTCGAGACCCGACACGTCGGCCGAGGTTGCCGGAAACCTCGGCCGCTGATTCTTGCGGCATGCGCGTCGCAATCGCCGCCGAGAGTTTCCTTCCGCAGGTCAACGGGGTCGTGAACTCGGTTCTCCGGGTCATCGACCACCTCGAACGTCAGGGCCACGAGGCCGTGGTGATCGCTCCCGACTCGGCGCGCGGCGTCGAACGTGGTCCGCGATTGGTGGGTCGGCGCACGCCGGTGCATCTGTTGCCGTCGGTGAAGGTGCCGCGGGTGTCGTCGTTGCCGGTGGGTGTGCCCGCGCCGGTGCTGTATCGGACCTTGCGTGATTTTCAGCCCGACGTCGTGCATCTCGCGTCGCCGTTCGTGGTGGGCGGGGCCGCGGCTGTGGTTGCTCGACGACTCGACATCCCCACGGTCGCGGTGTTCCAGACCGACATCGCGGGTTTTGCCGATGCGTACCGGCTCGGCGTGGCCTCACGCGCGGCGTGGCGCTACACCAAGCGTCTGCACGAGATGTGTGACCGTACGTTGGTTCCGTCGAGTGCGACGCTAAAATCGCTTGGTGCACATGGTGTTCCGCGCCTGTATCGGTGGGGGCGCGGCGTCGACACGCAGTTGTTCAATCCGACTCGGCGCGACGAGGCGCTGCGTCGTGAGTGGATGGGTGATCGGGAGCGGTTGGTCGTCGGATTCGTCGGCCGGTTGGCGCCGGAGAAGCACGTCGAGCGGTTGGCATCGCTCGCGCACGACGACTCGGTGCGGGTGGTGATCGTCGGCGACGGACCGGAGCGCGCGAGGTTGACGCGACTGCTGCCCGACGCGGTGTTCACCGGGGAGTTGCGCGGCGTCGAGTTGGCTCGTGCGTACGCGAGCCTCGACGTGTTCACGCATGCGGGCGAGCACGAGACGTTCTGCCAGGCGATCCAGGAGGCGATGGCCAGCGGGCTGCCGGTCGTCGGGCCGGACGCCGGTGGGCCGCGTGATCTGGTCTCGGCGTGGCGGACGGGGTATCTGCTCGAGCCGGCGTCGTACTCGGCAAAGTTGCCCGAGGTGATCGACGTGCTGCGCGACGACACGCATCGCGCGGCGATGGGGCGGGCGGGGCTTGCGGCGGTGCGCGATCGGACCTGGCCTGCGATCTGCGAGCAACTGGTCGGGCACTACCGCGCGGTGATCGCCGGGCAGAGCGGACTGACCGATTCGGAGCTGTTGGCCGGGTAGTAGCGTGGTCGGCATGGCCATCACCGACCGCGCAGGTCTCGACAAGGCGCCTGCCGAGGTCGCCGCGATGTTCGACGGCGTCGCGAAGCGCTACGACATCACGAATACTGTGCTCTCCTTCGCGCAGGACCGTCGGTGGCGCAAAGCGACACGCAAGGCACTGGCGCTGGGCCCGTCGGACGTTGTCCTGGATCTCGCGGCGGGGACCGCGGTCTCGACCGTCGAGCTGGGGGAGTCGGGGGCGACGTGCATCGCCGCCGACTTCTCGCTGGGCATGTTGAAGGCGGGCGCCGACCGCGACGTTCCCAAGGTCGCGGCCGACGCGCTGGCGTTGCCGTTTGCCGACGGATCGTTTGACGCCGCGACGATCTCGTTCGGGCTGCGGAACGTGCAGGACGTTCCACTTGCGCTGTCCGAACTGAGCCGTGTGCTGAAACCCGGTGGGCGACTTGCGATCTGCGAGTTCTCGACCCCGACCTTCGGGCCGTTTCGCACCGTCTACATGGAGTATCTGATGAAGGCGCTGCCCGTGGTGGCGACCAAGGTGTCGAGCAATCCGGCGGCGTATGTGTATCTGGCGGAGTCGATTCGGGCGTGGCCGGACCAGTTCGGGTTAGGCGACCTGATCCGCGCCGCGGGGTTCACCGACGTGCGCTGGCAGAACCTGACCGGCGGGATCGCCGCGGTGCACACGGGCCGCAAGGCCTAGGGCGACCGGATGCGTACACAATTGTGACGTGAGGGGGGCGCCGAGGAGATTATTGTCTTGGCGTCGCGCTGACGACCGAGTTGTGTACGCGCGCCGCGGGTGTGGCAGTTTGGCGGGCGTCGAGCAAGGTGTCACGCGGGCCTCGATCAGCGGGCCGGGTTCGGGCGCGCGCGGGTGCTGGCCTCGTAGATGTGTGTCTTATCGAAAGATGTGGGTGCTGCAGCACACAGATCCTTCGATTCGACACACATTTAGCCGCCGGGCACTGCTCGGCGCAGCTCTTGAGCGCCGCGGGGCTCAGCGACGTGCGCTGGCAGAACCTGACCGGCGAGATCGCTGGGGGTGCACGGCGCGCAAGGCCTAGGGCGGCCGGGTGCGTACACAATCGTGACGTGAGCGGGGTGCCGAGGAGATTATTGTCTTGGCGTCGCGCTGACGACCGAGTTGTGTACGCGCGCCGCGGGTGTGGCGGTTTGGCGGGCGTCGAGCAAGGTGTCGCGCGGGCCCGATCAGCGGACGGGGGCACGATGGCGAAACCGCAGCTCCGCTGGTCGAGCGGACGCGAGCGCAGCGAGCACCCAGGTCGAGACCACTGCACGCGGTGGGTGATCTCGACAAGCTCGATCAGCGGGGCGGGGCCCGGTCAGCGGGCCGGGTCGGGCGTGCGGCGGGTCGGTGTGGCTGCGGGAGGGTGATCTCGACAAGCTCGATCAGCGGGGCGGGGCCCGGTCAGCGGGCCGGATTCGGGGGGCGCTAGGCCGAGCTCTTGTGCGCGACAGGGCATCCCGTGGGGAAGGTGCCGAGGTCCTCGACGCGGTAGCCGTTCGGGTAGCCGCGGACCTCGGCGGTGTCGATGCCGAAGACCGGTTCGGTGCGGGGTGTGGCGAAGTAGCGGATTGCCAGGCCGCGGGCTTTGAGTCCTGCGGCGACGAGTACACGCTCGGCGCGTGTCGGGTGCGGGTAGTGGAAGGCGTCGAGGAGGGGTTCGTCCATGAGTGCGCGGGCGAGTCGTCGGACGAGCGGGGCGGGAAGGAGTCGGTACGGCATGAAGGTGGTCAGCAGGTCGAGGGTCGAGTCGGCAACGGCGCGGGAGCCTTCGCGGAAGTCGAAGTGCTGTTGCTCGTAGGTGTCCATGAGGGACTCGAACTCGGCGTAGGTGTCGGGAATGTCCTTGATTCCCATGTGCTTTCCGAGTAGGCGGTAGTAGTTGGTGAGCCCGTCGATCTCGCGTTGGCTGAGTGTGCGCCACTCGTAGGCATTGATCCAGCGGGGTGGACAGACGACGAACGTCGCGAGGACGTAGAGCATGTCGTCGTTGGAGATGTCGTAGCGGCCGTGCATCTGGTTGATCCGACGGACCGCCGCGTGCCGCTGGCTGCCCGGAGCGAAACCGTGCTCGACGGGTGCAGATAGGAGTAGCACCGTGTCGTCGTAGCGCTTCTGGGTTTCGTCGGTGAATTGGACTGTCTTGTAGAGCAATTCGCCGATCGACGGCACCGCGTAGGTGCGGAACAGGGCAAAGCTGAGCGCTTGCGTCGTGGCCCAGACGAACTCCTTGCCCGACAGTTCAAGGGCGTACGTGCGCGGGTCGTCGGCGGGATCGACGGCGGCGAGTTCGTCGCGGCGACGGTACCGCTCGCGTCGGCGCGCGGAGATGGTGCCGGAGAGCCGCGATGGCAGTGTCCGCAGAGGCAGGGTCCGCAGAGGCATGAGGGGCTCCCTTGTCGACGTTGTGGTGCATGACACATTCTCAATGGAACGTATCACGCAAAACGTCTCAAACCAATGGTCGACGCCTCGACATGGAGTTGCGGGGTGGATTCAGGCGAACGGAGGCCGGTCGTCGATGCGCGTGGAGACGTGGCCTGCGGCACGCCAGGCCCGGGCGACCAGATCGGCGTCGTCGTCGGTGATGAGGTTGCCCATCACGCGCACGACGAGCGACATCAGCTTTGCCGACCGAATGCCCGGCCGCCCGAGCAGCGGCACGGCGCGAGGGACGGTCAGCACGCCGGCGAGGCGTCGAGCGGCCGAGAACGCCAGACCGTAATGCTCGACGAGGGTCTGCTGCCACTGCACGGTGTGGTCGGGGCTGCCGAGGCGCTGGGCGGCGAGGCGGCCGGTCTCGAGGGCGTAGTCGATGCCCTCGCCGTTGAGCGGATTGACGCATGCGGCGGCGTCGCCGATGAGCATCCAGTTGGGTCCGGACACACCCGTCACCGCGCCACCCATCGGCAGCAGCGCCGACGTCAGGCGAGCAGGCTTCCCGGTGATCTGCCACTCGTCGCCGACCATGCGCGCGTAGTGGTCGAGGATGGGCCGTAACGCCATGTGCGCCGGGCGTTTCGACGTCGCCAGTGCGCCGACACCGACGTTCAGCAGGCCGTTCGCGGTGTCGTGCTGATCCGGCCCGCCCCCTGCGCTCCCGAGCGGGAAGAGCCACCCGTAGCCGGGTAGCAGCTCGCCGTCGGGGGCGCGTAGTTCGAGGTGCGAGCCCATCCAGTTGTCGTCGGCGCGTGTCGATGGCACGTAGGCGCGTGCTGCGACGCCAAATGCGGTGTCGCGGTGCCATTCTCGGCCGAGCTTCTTGCCGAGCGTCGAGCGCACGCCGTCGGCGACGATGACCTCGCGCACGCGGATCGTGTTCTGTCGTTCCGGGCTGTCGACGGTGACCGTTGAGATCCGATCGCCGGACATCTCGACGTCGACGGCCTTGGCGCCCTGGAACATTCGGGCGCCGCGAGTGACGGCGAGTGCGCGCAGCTCGTCGTCGAGTTCCATCCGCGTGATGGCGCTGCCGTACGCGGGGAAGCGGCCGGCCGGCCACGGCACGCGCTGCGTGGCTCCCCAGCCGTGCAGTTCGAGGCCGTCGATGTGGGGGCTGGCGGCAAGGCGGTCGGCGAATCCGAGTTCGATGAGCTCGGCGGTCGCGCGCGGCGTCAGGCCGTCGCCGCATGTCTTGTCGCGGGGGAAGGTGGCGGCGTCGAGGAGGACGACGTCGAGTCCGGCGGCGGCGGCGTGGGCGGCGGCGGCAGACCCGCCCGGTCCCGCGCCGACGACGAGGACGTCGGCGCTCTCGGGGATCTGGCTCGTCACTCGACCAGTATGTGGCCTCCCGGCACGCTCGCCACACGCGCCCACCGACTAGGCTCGGCGGAGTGAAGTCGACTTTCGCGGGTCTGGATCTGGGTTCCGAAGAGTTCGCGGGCATGGTGCGGACATCGTTGGGCCAGGTAGAGGAATTGTTGCTGTCCGAGTTGGCATCCGGCGACGACGTCATGACCGAGGCTGCGAGCCACCTGGCCAAGGCGGGTGGCAAGCGTTTCCGTCCGATGTTCGCGATCCTGGCCGCCCAGTTCGGGCCGCGTCCGGACGCGAGCGAGGTGATCACGGCCGCGACGGTCGTCGAGATGATCCACCTCGCGACGCTCTATCACGACGACGTGATGGACGAGGCCCCGATGCGACGCGGCGCGCAGAGCGCCAATGCGCGGTGGTCCAACAGCATCGCGATCCTCTCCGGCGACTATCTGTTCGCCCGCGCGTCGCGCCTGGTGTCGACGCTGGGGCCCGACCCGGTGCGGATCATCGCCGAGACCTTCGCCGAGCTGGTGACGGGTCAGATGCGCGAGACCATCGGCGCCCGCGACGTCGACCCGATCGATCACTACTTGAAGGTGGTGTGGGAGAAGACCGGTTCGCTCATCGCGGCTGCCGGACGGTTCGGTGCGATGACCTCCGGTGCAACCTTGGACGACGTCGAGCGGCTCTCCCGACTCGGCGACATCGTCGGCACGGCGTTCCAGCTCTCCGACGACATCATCGATATCCGTTCAGCCACAGGCGATTCGGGCAAAACGCCCGGAACCGACCTGCGTGAGGGTGTGCACACATTGCCGGTGCTCTACGCATTGGCCTACGACGATGCGGCGTCGAATAGGTTGCGCGAGCTGCTCGTCGTCGACGGTGGTGCCGCGAGGCCGCTGACCGACGACGCCGAGGTTGCCGAGGCGCTCGGCCTGCTCGTCGAGTCGCGTGGCATGACCCAGGCCAACGCGACGCTGCGCGGATACGCAGACGAGGCGGGGCAGGTTCTCGGCGCGCTTCCCGAGGGGCCCGCGCATGCCGCGTTGACGTCGCTGGTCGATTACACGATCGCGCGCACCGGGTAACTCGCCGACGCCGCACGGAAACCCAACCGGACCCTGGATCGTTTGAGAAACTGAGAGCCCCGGCATCGCGTCGGAGGCGAGTTCGAACGAGGATCTGATGCGAAACGGTGTGAAGACGGCACTTCTGCTCGGCACGATGTCTGCGTTGATCGTCGCGATCGGTGCCTGTTTCCGGAGTCCGACGATTCTGTGGGGGTCGGTGATCCTTGCGATCGCCGTGAACGGCTACGTGTACTTCAACAGCGCCAAGATGTCGCTGAAGGCGATGCACGCGCAGCCGGTGACGGAGGTCGAGGCGCCCGTGATGTACCGGGTGGTGCGCGAGCTCGCGACGCAGGCGCGGCAGCCGATGCCCGCGCTGTACATCAGTCCGACGGAGTCGCCTAACGCCTTTGCGACGGGCCGTAACCCGAAGAACGCGGCGGTGTGCTGCACGGCGGGAATCCTGCGGCTCCTCGACGAACGGGAACTGCGCGCGGTGCTCGGGCACGAGCTCTCGCATGTCTACAACCGCGACATCCTGATCAGCTCGGTCGCGGGCGCGATGGCAGCGATCATCAGCGGTCTGGCGAACTTCGCGATGTTCTTCGGGATGTCGGGCAACCGCAACAACGGACCGAACCCGATCGCGCTGATCCTCATCTCGCTGCTCGGGCCGTTCGCTGCGACGTTGATCAAGCTCGCGGTGTCGAGGTCGCGGGAGTTTCAGGCCGACAAGTCGGGTGCCGAACTGACGAACGATCCGTTGGCGCTGGCGTCGGCGCTCGCCAAGATCTCCGGCGGCATCCAGGTGGCGCCGCTACCCCCGCAGCCCGACATCGCCGCGCAGAGCCACGCGATGATCGAGAGTCCGTTCCGCGCCACCGACCGCATGGCCAAGATGTTCTCGACGCACCCGCCGACCGAGGAGCGCATCCGGCGCCTGCAGGAGATGGCGCGCCGGGGGGTCTAGCGGGTCGTCGAGTCAAAAATCGACGAGCGTAGTGAGGAGGCTCGGAGCGAGAGCGGGCCCGCGCATCTGACTAGCGGGTCGCCGAGTGAGAATCGACGAGCGCAGCGAGGAGGCTCGGAGCGAGGGCGGGCCCGCGCATCTGTCCAGCTCAGCGGTAGTTGACGAACTGCAGGGCGATGCCGAAGTCCTCGCCCTTGAGGAGTGCGATGACGGACTGGAGGTCGTCGCGCTTCTTGCTCGACACGCGTAGTTCGTCGCCCTGAATCTGAGCCTTGACGCCCTTGGGGCCCTCGTCGCGGATCTTCTTGGAGATCTTCTTGGCGTGCTCGGAGTCGATGCCCTGCACGAGGTTGCCCGAGATCTTGTAGGTCTTGCCCGACGACTGGACCTCGCCGGCGTCGAACGCCTTGAGCGAGATGTCGCGGCGGATCAGCTTTTCCTTGAACACATCGAGAGCTGCCTGGGCGCGCTCTTCGGCGTCGGAGGTGATGACGATCGTCTCTTCGCCGGACCAGTCGATGCCGGTGTTGGTGCCGCGGAAGTCGTAGCGCTGCGAGAGTTCCTTCGCGGCCTGGTTGAGGGCGTTATCGACCTCCTGGCGGTCGATCTTGCTCACCACGTCGAACGATGAATCAGCCATGGATCACAGCGTAGCCCGACGCCGCTCGGGCCCGGGGCGAGTGGGGTGGTCTCGACAAGCTCGACCAGCGGGGTGCAGCTCGACCAGCGGGGGGCAGCTCGGGCGGTGGGTGGTCTCGACAAGCTCGACCAGCCGTTGGGGCTCGACCCGGCGGCGGGCGCTCGACCGGCGGTGGGTGGTCTCGACAGGCTCGACCAGCGGAGGGGCGCTCGACCAGCGAGAGGGTAGCTCGGCCGGCGGTGGTCTCGACAAGCTCGACCAGCGAGGAGCAGCTCGACCAGCCGTAGGGCGTCGGGCTGACCTGCGGGTTTGCGTCGAAGACAGGGGTTCGTTGTATTCTTCTCGGCGTTGTTCTTACGGTCGTGAAGGTCGTGGGAAACAGCACGGCAGATTGCCCGAGCGGCCAATGGGAGCGGACTGTAAATCCGTCGCGAAAGCTACGCAGGTTCGAATCCTGCATCTGCCACAACGAGGTGAACGTCTGGTCGGCGGTCCATCGGAGAGCTGTGAAAGCAGCGATTTGGTGAGCCGCCGCATCGGTGTGTAACCTCGTTAAGGCTCTCCGGACGCCCGCAAGGGCTGCCGGAAACGCCCCCTTAGCTCAGTCGGCAGAGCGTTTCCATGGTAAGGAAAAGGTCGACGGTTCGATTCCGTCAGGGGGCTCGGTAGGACTTGAACGCCCGACGCCGCAACGCCACCGCGAGGACTGCGTCCACGCTGACGGCGTTCATGTCACCATGGCGGTGTAGCTCAGCTGGTTAGAGCGCACGACTCATAATCGTGAGGTCGAGGGATCGAGTCCCTCCACCGCTACACGTAAGGCTTGTCGCGCGGCCCGGGTCGGGCGAGGCGGCGCCTAGTGCTCCGACGACCCAGACCCACCCGAAAGAAGGCGAACCCAGTGGCTTCCTCAACTGACGTCCGGCCCAAGATCACCTTGGCCTGCGAGGTGTGCAAGCACCGCAACTACATCACCAAGAAGAACCGTCGTAACGATCCCGATCGCCTCGAGATCAAGAAGTTCTGCCCGAACTGCGGCAAGCACCAGGCGCACAAAGAGTCGCGCTGATTTGTCGCTGAGGCCGATGGCCCGGAGCGTCGTCGGATGACGGTGTCAGTCAGGTTGTCGGTGCGCGATCGGATCGTCGAATCCGGTTTGCGTAGTTCGGCGTTGTGCGTCGTCGCGAGATGCGCACCCACGAGTTTTGTGCAACTGCGGGCTGTCTCACACGAGGCAGCCCGCAGTTGTCGTTCAGATGAACAAGTTCAGTACAGTTGCCAGCGAGTATGCGTCTCGACGATGAGCGGTCAGCCCTCCGTCCGTCGGACGTACAGCCAAGTGCAGCGTGAGGAGTCCCACCGATGTCACAGATCACCGATAGCGAGATCCAGGAACGGATCGACGCGTTGAAGAACGGTGTGAAACTGACTCCGGAAGAGATAGCGGCGCACACCACGTCGATGGTCGGTTTCAACTACACGGTCGACGACTACTACGAGGTCGGTCGTGAAGAAATCCGCAAGCACGCTCGTGCGGTGCAGGACGCACATCCCGTCCACTGGGACGAGGCAGCGGCTGCGGAGATGGGTCACGACACCCTGATCGCCGCGCCGACATTTGTCTCGGTGCTCGGGATCATCGCGCAGCGTCGGCTCTTCGAAGACATCGTCACCGGCTACGACCTGTGGCAGATCATGCAGACCGACCAGCGACTGATCTTTCACCAGCCCATCAAGGTGGGCGACCGACTGATCTGCGACGTCTCGCTGGAGTCGTTCCGGCAGATGGGTGGCGCGGACGTGATGGTCACCAAGAACATCATCTGGAATCAGCACGACGAGCCGGTCATGACGACATTCACCAGCCTTGTCGCGCGGGCTGCCGTCGACGCTGATCCCGAGGTCCTCGACGAGCTCGAGCACGTCATGATGAAGGTCGACAAGGAGCCGACGCTGCCGCGTAGCGTGCACGGACCGTTCGACCGCTACAACGATCCGGACCCGGTCGTTGCGCCGAAGCCGTACTCGGCGATCAACTTCGACGACCTCGAGGTCGGCCAGGAGCTGACCCCGATGACCAAGACCCTCACGCGCGGAAATCTGGTCAACTATGCGGGTGTCGCGGGAGATCCCAACCCGATCCACTTCTCCGACGAGCTGGCCAAGGTCATCGGACTCGAGACTGTCGTCGCGCACGGCATGCAGACGATGGGCCTCGGCGCGAGCTTCATCACCGAGTTCGTCGGCGACCCGGCCGCGGTCTACGAGTACAACGTGCGATTCACCAGCCCGGTGTACGTCTATCCCGACACCTACGCGAACGTCGACTTCACGGGCAAGATCAAGTCGCTCGACCCGGAGACTCGACGCGGCGTGATCAGCATCGTCGCCAAGCAGGGCGACCGCAAGATCTTCGGCCGCGCCCAGGCGCACGTGCAGTTCAACTGACGCCTGCGGCTCGGCGGGGTGGTCTCGACAGGCTCGACCAGCGAGGGAAGCTCGACCAGCGGAGAATGCGCTCGGCCGGCGGGTGGGGGCTCGACCGGCGGGTGGTCTCGACAGGCTCGACCAGCGGGTGGGGCTCGGCGCGCGGGAGTGGTCAGGCGGCCTGATGGGTCGCCACGTGGACCGGCTGCCCGAGGGCGATGCGGAAGAGGGCGCGCACCGAGTCGAGCGCGCCGTCGGGCACGTCGGCCGACGGTGAGGCGCCGGGGTGCTGGCGGGCAATGCGGGCGCGCAGCACCTGGTGGCGGATCTCGAAGCGCACGGGCGCGGTCAGTGTTGCGGCCTCGCCGTCGATTCCCGCGTTGAGGTCGGTGTCCGAATCGATCTCGAACGTCGGCGCCACCCATTCGCTCCACAGATGTTGTAGCCGTGTCGAACCGGGACGCGACGTCGGGTCGGCGATGACTGCGACGCCGAGCAGTCCGTCTTCGATGCTCGGGCGGGTACCCGATCCGATGATGTGCCCGAGGCGATACTGGTTGTTGGACACCATGATTGCGGCGACGGACTCGTGTTCTGTGCCGTTGGGGTCGTGCCAGGAGACCGATGGCTGGTCGGCGTTGGGTCCGAGGACCTGCGACGCGACGTCGAGCAGCGTTTTGGCTTTGGCGTTGCGGTAGCTCTCGCGTTGGACGGCCTCGCCGTAGACGCCGAGCGAGACGTTGTTGACGAAGACCTGTCCGTTGACGACGCCGAGGTCGACGCGACGTTCACCACCTTCGACGAAGGAATCGAGGGCTCCGACGGCGTCGTCGCGGTCGACGCCCAGGTCGAGTGCGAAGTGATTGCGGGTGCCCGACGGAATGCATGCGTAAGGCAGATCGTGCGTCGCCGCGACGTCGGCGACGACCGCCTGCGAACCGTCGCCGCCCGCCATCGCAAGTGCATCGGCGCCGTCGGCGATGGCGCCCTCCGCGAGGGCTCGCAGATCGTCGCCCTTGACCAGTTCGATGGTCCGGTAACCCCGACGTTCCGCTTCGTCGGCGAGGTGGAGGCGGTCGGCTTTGCCGTCGCCGGAGCGTCGGTTGTAGATGAGCACCGGGGCGCTCGGGGGTGCGACGACGGGCAACGGCACCGAGACGCGGAACGCTCGCGACGCCGCCGCGATGGCGATCGCGAACAGCGCGATGACGACGAGCGTGCCGATCAGCAACCACCAACTGCGCAGCACGACGATGACGATGGCGACCACAGCCAGGATCACCGCGATGACCAGTTCGGCGAGGCGTCGGTTCCCGATATTGAACAAGCCGTCGACGGCCAGTCCCGCAGCGACGAGCAGCAGCACCAGCGCGATGAGTCCGACGGGGAATTGCTTGCCCGCCGAGACGATGGCGATCACCACGCCGAGAGCGCCCGAGGCGAGCGAGAGGATGGCAAAACCGCGTCGTTGTCCCGCAGATTGTGTCATCAGCTCACGATACGCAGCCGACGAACAGTGAGGCGGGACATCGGGCTGCGGCGCATGGAACTGTCGCGGGATCGACTCCTGACAGTGAACGCAGCGCAGGCAATCACGGCGATGCCACCGGCTACGACCCCGAGCGAAACCCCCTCGTGCAGCAGCAGCGCGCCCCACGCCACCGAAAGGACGGGTTGGACGAGTTGCGTCTGACTGACGACGGTCATCGGCCCGATCGCGAGTCCGCGATACCAGGCGAAGAACCCGAGGAACATGCTGACGGCGCTGAGATATCCGAACGACGCCCACTGCGCCGCGCTGATGTCCGTCGGCGGTTGCAGGTGGATCGAGCGGGCAGAGACCATCGCCATGACAGGCAGCGCGAGCACCAGCGCCCAGCAGATCGTCTGCCACGCGCCGAGTTCGCGCGCGAGAATGCCGCCCTGGGCGTACCCGACCGCGCCGAGCACCACGGCGCAGAGCAGGTAGACGTCGTCGATACCGCTCGACGACGCTCCGCCGTGTGCGAGGAGCGCGAACGTGACCGTTGCGATGGCACCCGCGGACGCACCGATCCAGAACCGCACGCCGGGACGTTCGCGGGTCAGCGTGACCGCGACGACGGCGGTCATCGCGGGAAGCAGTCCGACGATCACCGCGGCGTGGCCGGAATCGGAGTGTCGCAGGGCCAGGGACGTGAACAGCGGAAACCCGACGACCACGCCCGCGGCGACCGGAAGCAGGCGAAGCCACTGCCGGACGGTGGGGAAGCGGGTGCGCGTGACTCCGAGCGCGATGACGGCAAGTGCTGCCGCGACGACGGCCCTGCCGCATCCGACCAGCAGCGGGTCGAGTCCTGCGTCGCCGCCGGAACCGACGGCGATACGGGTCAGTGGCACCGAGAACGAGAACGCGGCCACCCCGACGAAGCCCCAGACCAGCCCGCTCGACGGTGTCTGGTGCGATAGCGGCGTCGAACTTGGTGCGATAGCGCTACTATTGTCTCTCATGTTTGACGATAGCAGCTCGCGGATCGCGCAATACCTGAGATTGCTCGCCGAGCGTGAGCAGCCGGGATCGCGACTGCCGTCGACGCGTGCGCTGGCCAAGCAGTTCGGGGCCGGTCCGGTTACGGTCCAGCGTGCTCTCGCGGCGCTCGTTGCCGACGGCATCGTCGAAACGCGTTCTGGTGAGGGAACATTCGTCGCTTCTCGACGTTCCGCCCTGAGGCGCGACATTGGGTGGCAAACCGCAGCGCTCGGGCCGGAACGTTCCGGAATCCCCGCAACAGGGTCGACGCTGCGGATGGTCCCGCACGACACCATCGCCATGCACGGCGGCTACCCCGACGACGAGCTGCTACCGCAGGAACCTGTCGCGGCAGCGGTGCGTCGTGTGTCGCGAAGGGCTGAGGCATTCACGCGACCGCCTGTCGCGGGCGTTCCGGAGTTGCGTCGCTGGTTCGTGAGCGAGCTTGCCGGGGTCGAGGGCGGTGCCGGCGGTTGGCGTGACTCCGACGTCGTGATCACTTCGGGCGGGCAGGCCGCGCTCGCCGCGACGATGCGGGCGATCGCCGCTCCAGGTGAGGCGATCGTGATGGAGTCGCCGACGTACTGGGGTGCGATCGCCGCGGCACGCCAGGCCGGTCTGGTGATCGTTCCCGTCGCGCGCACCGGGGGCGCACCGAGCGCCGTCGACCTCGACACCGCGTTCGCGACGTCGGGTGCGCGCGTCTTCTACGCCCAGCCCAACTACGCCAACCCGACCGGCGAGCAGTGGTCGGCGCAGCAGCGGGCCGAGGTGCTCGACGTCGTGGCCGCGCATCGGGCCTTCGTCGTCGAGGACGACTGGGCCCACGACTTCGGTATCGACACCGTGCCGCGAACACTCGTCTCCGCGGACGAGAACGGGCACGTCATCTACCTCAGGTCGTTGACGAAGAGCATGTCGTCGTCGATCAGGGTCGCCGCGGTGATGGCGCGCGGCCCGGTGCGGCAGCGCATCGAGAGTGCGCTGGCGCTCTCCGACCTGTATGTGTCGCCGATCCTGCAGCTCGCCGCGCTCGACGTCGTGACCAGGCCCGCATGGCGCACATCGTTGCAGCGGCTGCGACGCGGACTCGGCGGGCGTCGCGACGCTTTGCTCGACGCGCTGCGCGCCGAACCGTCGTTGACGGCCACGACACCGCCGGGCGGTTTGCACCTGTGGGTTCGGCTGCCCGACGTCGGCGCTGGGGACGTGCCCACCGACCCGGACGTCGTCGCCGCGCGGGCGTTGGCGCGTGGGCTGTCGGTGGTGGCCGGCCGCGAGTGGTTCCCGGCCGAGCCGACCGGGCCGTACGTGCGCCTCAGCTACGCCGCCGCGGGACCCGACCGCTACGCCGAGGCCGTCGAGATCCTCGCGGGGTCGTGTTAGGTGCGTCGAGCTGTAGGGCGGCAGGGGTTGCGGTTGCCCAGACGTGCGGAATCCGAGCGTCTGGGCAACCGGAAGTAGGCGGGGGCGTTGCCGCTAGGCAGCCGCTGCGGCGAGGGCGTCGAGAACCTGGCGGGCCGTGGCGTCGGGGCGTCGAGTGATGTCGTCCCAGGTGAAGTTCAACATTCGCCAGCCGTCGGCGAGTAGGGCGTTGCGCTTGGTCCGGTCGCGTTGGAAGGTCTTGGCGTCGCGGTGGAACGCGAAGCCGTCGATCTCGACGATGAGTCGCGCGTCGCGGAACACGAAGTCGAGCAGGTACCCGAGGACCTCTGTGTTGGCCGTCCACCCGGTGATGCCGTGTGCGTCGAACAGTGCGGTCGTGGTGCGTTCGGCCTCGGATCTGGCACCGGACCGCAGTGCGTCGAAGAGTCGTCGGGCCTCGGGTGCCCCACGACGACGCGGGTAGCGGCGTAGCGCGTCGTCGAGTTCGGTGATGGTGACGCGGTGGGTGAGGAGTGCGTTGTCGACGGTCGAGGTGTCGCCGGCGGCGACGACGTCGAGCAGGGTGGTTGCCACCGACGCCACGCGCAGCCCGTCGACCACGACGACGTCTGGTTCGTGCAGACGGCGATGTGTGACCTCCACGCCCGACTACGCACCGGCGTGGCGGCCCTTGACCTGGGTGGCGACACTGATCTTCGACGGAAAAGCACTGGTCAGGCCGTGCCACCATGCGGCCGACGACCCGACGAGCACCGCGGATTTGCCGACGGATGCGACCGCGATCCGGACTCGGACTCGCGATGTGCGCGGATGGTCGACGGCGCGGAAGGTGGCCTCCGCCTCGCGCACCCACGTGCCCGCGGAGAGTCGACGCTGCACGGCGTGCCTGCTGACGCCGAGCGCTCGAGCCTGTGCGAGAGTGATGACGCCGTCGTGCGTCGACAGGTGCTGCGCGAGCGTGGTCATGCGATATCGGACGTGGTGAGTCGTCATGAGGTTCCATGTCCGAAGGTTCCTGCCCGGGCGCCGAAAACTTGCGGTTGCCCAGACGCGCGGAATCCGAGCGTCTGGGCAACCGCAAAAATTCGCGGATCGACGCAGGTCGGGATGGATCGGTACAGGAAGTGTTTTGGGTTAAGCGGGGCGGGTGTTCTACACTGAAGTGTCAGGTTTACCCTTGACTTGCGCGCCGCCCATAGGGTGGCGCGTTGGTTTTGTCGGCGACGGCCCATCGATTTCGGATCGGTAGGCTGGTTCCGGCAGGTCGACCATGACCGGCGACTGCAGAACTCGCAAGAGTCGACGCAGTCGCAAAGGGGCGTAGCTCAACTGGCAGAGCAGCGGTCTCCAAAACCGCAGGTTGCAGGTTCAAGTCCTGTCGCCCCTGCCCTGGAGAGGGCACACGTTGACGAGAGGACCTCGAAGGTGAGCAAGCGAGATCGAGCGGCCCGCGCCAAAAACGACGGGCAGTCCAACGCCGCCGATTCGGCAGCGGAGGAGCTCGAGACCCGCGACGACGCCGTCGAGGACGCGGATGCCGCAACCTCGGATGCGTCGTCGGACGATCTTCGTCCGAAGGGCAAGCGTTCGGGACGCGGTCGTCGCTCGTCGGCGAGTGCCGTCGACACGACAGATGGTGATGCGGATTCCGAAGGTGGATCCGCGGTCGCCGTCAAGGAACGCAAGGTAAAGAAGGCGTCCGAGCAGAGCAGCAATCCGTTTGTGCGGATCTGGGTGTTCATGCAGCAGGTCGTCTCGGAGATGAAGAAGGTCATCTGGCCTACGCGGCGCGAGACGATCACGTACACGATCATCGTGCTCGTGTTCGTGGTGGTGATGACCGCGTTCATCTTCGGGATCGACATCGGCTTCGCCAAGCTAGTTCTCTGGATCCTCGGCTGATTCGGGCTCACTCAGGTGAGCCCGCTCCCGACCGGGTCATCCGACGGACGACCAACTTCATGAAAGAGGAGCGTGGGCTGCAGTGAGCACCCCGGATAACGAGTTCGACCCGACCGACGCGGTCGAGACCGACGTCACCGACGCCGGGAGCGAAGCGACCGTGGACGAGACCGACGATCCGGGCACCGAGGCGCAGGTCGAGGCCGCACAGGACGACGCCGCTGCCGTCGACGGTGGCGAAGAGGCCGTCGAGCAGGCAGAAGCTGCCGAGGACGCCGCGGTTGATGCCGACGCTGTCGAAGCCGAGGAAGAGGTCGACCCCGCCGAGGAACTGCGCAAGCAACTGCGTCGCGCACCCGGCGAGTGGTACGTCATCCACAGCTATGCCGGTTACGAGAACAAGGTCAAGACCAACCTCGAGACCCGTGTGCAGAACCTCGACGTCGGCGATTACATCTTCCAGGTCGAGGTCCCGACCGAAGAGGTCACCGAGATCAAGAACGGCCAGCAGAAGAAGGTCAACCGCAAGGTGCTGCCCGGCTACATCCTGGTGCGCATGGACCTCAACGACGAGTCGTGGGGCGCGGTGCGCAACACCCCGGGTGTCACGGGCTTCGTCGGAATGACCAGCAAGCCGTCGCCGTTGAGTCTCAACGAAGTGCTGCAGTTCCTGCTGCCGCGCACTCCCGCGAAGAAGGCCACGGCCAAGGGCGCCGAGAGTGTCGAGCAGGCCGCAGCGGCCGCAACGGCGGTTGTCGAGGTCGACTTCGAGGTCGGCGAGTCGGTCACCGTCATGGACGGCCCGTTCGCGACGCTTCCCGCGTCGATCAGCGAGGTCAACGCCGAGCAGCGCAAGGTCAAGGTGCTCGTGTCGATCTTCGGTCGCGAGACGCCCGTCGAACTCGGCTTCAACCAGGTCGAGAAGATCTGATACCTGCCGAGAAGATCTGATACCTGCTCCGTACGGAGCAACACACAAGCTTCCACGCCTCCAGCGGACGTGGATCTGCAAGAAACAAACAAGGAACAAGGATGCCTCCCAAGAAGAAGAAGCTCGCCGGGATCATCAAGCTCCAGATCCAGGCAGGCCAGGCAAACCCGGCCCCGCCAGTGGGTCCGGCGCTCGGTCAGCACGGCGTGAACATCATGGAATTCTGCAAGGCGTACAACGCGGCGACCGAGTCGCAGCGTGGCAACGTCGTGCCGGTTGAGATCTTCGTGTACGAAGATCGCTCGTTCGACTTCAAGCTCAAGACCCCGCCTGCGGCCAAGCTGCTGCTCAAGGCCGCCGGTCTGCAGAAGGGTTCGGGCGAGCCGCACACCAAGAAGGTCGGCAAGGTCTCGATGGACCAGGTCCGCGAGATTGCCAAGACCAAGGCCGAAGACCTCAACGCCACCGACATCGACCAGGCCGCGAAGATCATCGCCGGTACTGCGCGATCGATGGGTATCACCGTCGAGTGAGCTTGCGAACTCGCGCAAGTTTGACCGTCGAAGGCTAGAAAGCCGCTGAGTGGGAGGGCCGGCTCGGCCCACACACCACCAACCCGAATCATCAATACGGAGAAAGAACAGAGCAATGAGCAAGAGCAGCAAGGCCTACAAGGCCGCGGCCGAAAAGGTCGACAAGGACAAGCTCTACAGCCCGCTGGAGGCTGCTGAGCTGGCGAAGGAAACGTCGTCGAAGAACACCGATTCGACCGTCGAGGTCGCAATCCGGCTGGGCGTCGACCCGCGTAAGGCAGACCAGATGGTTCGAGGCACCGTCAACCTGCCTCACGGCACGGGTAAGACCGCCCGCGTGATCGTGTTCGCCGCAGGCGACAAGGCCGCCGAGGCCGTGGCAGCCGGTGCCGACGAGGTCGGCGCCGAGGACCTGATCGAGAAGATCCAGGGCGGCTGGCTCGACTTCGACGCCGCGATCGCCACCCCTGATCAGATGGCCAAGGTCGGCCGTATCGCGCGTGTCCTCGGACCGCGCGGCCTGATGCCGAACCCCAAGACCGGCACGGTCACCACCGACGTGACCAAGGCAATCAACGACATCAAGGGCGGCAAGATCAACTTCCGCGTCGACAAGGCAGCCAACCTGCACTTCGTCATCGGCAAGGCATCGTTCGAGCCGAGCGCGCTCGCCGAGAACTACGGCGCTGCGTACGACGAGATCATGCGTGCGAAGCCGTCGGCCGCGAAGGGCCGCTACATCAAGAAGGTGACCGTCTCGACGACGACGGGCCCGGGCATCCCGGTCGACCCGGCCGTGACGCGCAACTTCACCGAGGCTCCTCAGGACTGAGAGCGTCATCTGTTGTAGCGCAACAGTTTCGAAGCCCCCGAACGCCAGTGGCGTTCGGGGGCTTCTGCGTTGGGACCTATCCGACGACGAGCTGCCTATCCGACGACGCGCTCGGCGAAGGCGATGATCTCGTCGGCGACCTCGTCGCGGATCGGTGGTTCGTTGTGTACCTCGTGCCGGTAGCCGGTGTAAATGCGGGTGCGCACGTCGGCGTGTCCGCTCGCGGCGAGCCGATTGCCGACGTGATAAGCGCCCTCGCCGAAGTTGGCGACCGGGTCGGCGTCGCCGGCAAGGATGAGGATGGGCAGGTCGGAGCGGACTGTCGGATACCAGGTGTCGGCGTTGACGGCGTCGTAGAGATCGACGAATCCGCGGATGAATCGCACGGACATGGGTGCGCCGAAGTTGTTGAACGGATCGCGGGCGTGGTCGCGGACGACCCCGGGATCGCGAGCCACCCACGCAGTGGGGAAGGCGTCGGAGCCGAAGCGCGCGGTGAATCCCTCGAACATCTGGCCCGCGTACGTCTCCGTCGCTGTCGACGTCGGGTCGGACTCCGCGGCGAGTGCGTCGCGGTCGAGGACGTCGTCGATGCCGTGGATCTGGGCGGCGATGCCGCAGAGGATGAGGCCCTTGAGCCAGTCGCTGTCGTCGGACACGAGACCTCGCGCGATCATCGAACCCCACGAGTGCCCGAAGACGACGTAGGGCAGGTTGGGGTAGAGCTCACGCACCTTGTCGCGCAGGGTGCGTTCGTCAGCCACCACGACCTTGTCGGCGTCGTCTCCGGCGTCGGCCCAGACTCCCGAGGTCATGGCCGTCTTGCCGTGTCCGGCGTGGTCGTCGGCGACGACGACGAACCCGGCGTCGAGCAGCTTGGTGATGAGCCGTAGGTAGCGGCGCGAGTGCTCACCTAGTCCGTGGACGATGTGGATGATGCCTCGTGTCTTGGTCGCGGGTTCGTAGACCCAACCGAAGATGGTGTCGCGACCGTTGGCCGACGTGAACTCGATTTCGTGAAGTGACAACGCTGTCCTCTTCCGACGGGCCGCGTGCGCGGCGTGACTGTGCCACGTTCGAGGCTAATCACGCACCGCCTCAGGCGTCGACGGGCGCGGCGTCGACCTGCTTGATCGGTCCGGTGAACCACTTCTTCACCGACAGGTGCCAGTAGCCGTAGAGCAGGATCAGTGCGCCGCCGACGAGCAGCGGGGTGTAGTTGACGTACTTCCACTCGAAGCTCGCGTCCCACGGCATGCCGCCGAGCGAGGTGGGGAACATGGCGACGAGCGAGGTCAGCGCGATCTCGATGAGAGCGATCGGTGCGATCCACTTGTACTTGGAGCCGAGCGTCCACGAGCCGGCCTCGAACGAGTCTCCCGCCTTCCAGCGGAAGTAGATCGGGACCGCGAAGCACAGGTACAACCCGACGACGCCGATCGAGACAACCGCGTAGAAGGCGACGGGTACGGGTGCGCCGTTGATGTCGACCGGCACCAGTGCGGGCAGCGTGATGATCGCGGCGATGACAGCTGTCACGACAACAGCGTTGGCGGGCATGCCATTCGAGCGGACCTTGGACCAGAGCTTGTGGCCGGGCACGGCGCCGTCGCGGCTGAACGCGAACATCATTCGCGACGCACTCGTCTGGCACGCGGCGGTACAGAAGAGCTGGCCCGCAGTGGAGATGATCAGGACGACGCCCGCCCATTTCGAGGTGAGTGCCTGGGTGAAGATCGTCGCGACGGCGCCGCCACCCTTGGAGACACCGTCTGCGTCTTGGACGGCGAACAGGAAGCTGAGCAGCAAGATCCACCCACCGACGGCCGAGTAGGCGATGGAACGCCAAATGCCCTGTGCCGCAGCGTTGGCCGCACCCTTGGTCTCCTCGGAGAGATGGGCGGAGGCGTCGTAGCCGGTGATCGTGTACTGGGTGAGGATCGCCGAGATGGGCAGCACGAACAGGATGAAGCCGAAGCCCGACGTCTTGCCTTCGAAGATGCCGCTGTTGTTGACGGTCTTGGCGAAGACGTCGGAGAAGGACGCGTGCTGATCAGGGAGCAGGAAGAGGATGAGAATGACTGCGGCAGCACCGAATACGTGCCACCAGACCGAGATGTTGTTGAGCATCGAGAGTAGGTGACCGGAGAAGATGTTGATCAGGGCTGAGCACGCCAGGATGATCAGGAAGATGACGAACACTCGGGTCAGGCTGTAGCCGTCGAGCCACGACTGGCTGAATGTGCCGATGGTGAGGTCGAGGAAGGTGGCTGCGCCATACGCGACCGAGGCAAGGATGGCGACGAGGCCGATGAGGTTGAGCCACCCGGTGTAGAAGCCGGCCTTGGCGCCGCCGAGTTTGGCTGCCCACCAATAGATTCCGCCCGACGTCGGGTATGCCGAGACGAGCTCGGCCATGCAGAATCCGATCAGCAGGATGAAGATCGAGACGATCGGCCAGCCCCATGCGATCGCGGCCGGGCCGCCGTTGTTCCATCCGAGTCCGAACGACGTGAAGCAGCCCGAGAGGATCGAGATGATCGAGAACGAGATCGCGAAGTTCGAGAAACCGGACCACGAGCGGTGAAGTTCCTGGGTGTAGCCGAGTCTCGCGAGGTGGGCCTCGTCGTCGGAAAGATCCTCGGCAAGGGTGTCATGGCCTTCAGGCATGGGTGAGCTCCCCCGGTAAGTGATGGTGCGACGCCACGTTGCGATGCGCAAGACCAGCAGAACATAAGCTCTCCGTGGCGATTTCGCATGCCAGAAACGGACATCGCGACGAATTCATGAGTGTGATGGTCATACCCGTCGTGAAACTGCGGTATGGACGGCGAGTGAAATGATCGGCGATCAGGCTGCGGGCGCGGCGTCTGCCGACGATAATCGGCACCAGGGGCAGGATTTCGGGGCAGCACGAGACACAGGCGGTTGAACGTGAGACAAGCCCGACCGAGCAAGTTGGCCATCATCGGCGCAGGCGCTGTGGGTACCGCCATTGCGTATGCGTCGTTGATTCGCGGTGTCGCGCGCACGATCGCGCTGATGGACATCAACACGTCGAAGGTGACCGCGGAAGTCCTCGACCTTTCGCACGGACTCGAATTCGTGCCGCGCGCCGACATCATCGGCGACGACGACGTGTCGGTCTGCGCGGACGCCGACGTAGTCGTGTTCACCGCGGGCGCGAAGCAGAAGCCCGGGCAGTCGCGGCTCGAATTGGCCGAAGCCACAATCAATCTGACGAAGAACATCCTGCCCGGTGCCATCAAGGTTGCGCCTAACGCGATCTACATCATGGTCACCAACCCTGTCGACATCGTGACCTATGCGGCGCTGAAATACAGTGGGCTGCCCAGCAATCAGCTGTTCGGATCGGGCACGGTGCTCGACTCGTCGCGTCTGCGGTTCCTCATCGCGCAGCACGTCGGCGTCGCGGTGCAGAACGTGCACGGCTACATCGTCGGCGAGCACGGCGACTCCGAGATCCCGCTGTGGAGTTCGGCGTCGATCGGCGGGGTGCCGTTGCTCGAGTGGAAGCCCCTGCCTGGCGGCCAGGCCATCGACGCACCGGCGCGCGAACGCATCCAGCACGAGGTGGTGCACGCTGCGTACAAGATCATCGAGGGCAAGGGCGCGACCAACTACGCCATCGGGCTCGCGACCACGCGCATCATCGAGGCGGTGCTCAACGACGAACACCGCGTGATGCCGATTTCGACCGTCACGGGCGGGTACGAGGGACTCGACGACGTATGTCTGTCACTCCCGACGCTCATCGACCGCAACGGCGCGGGCAGCCGACTCGAGATCAAGATGTCCGATGCCGAGCACGAGGGACTGATGAAGTCCGCCGAGACGCTGCGGGAGATGCAGGACAAGTTCGGGCTGTAGCGCCGCTCGGTGAGTTCGGGGTCGGGCGCGGCGTGGTCTATTCCGTGCTGGTCTGTTGCACGCTGTCTTGTTGCGTGCCGCCGACGATGGCCTGGAGCGCGGCGACATGGCCGTTGAAGGCCTCGCGTCCGGCGTCAGTCAGGCGGGCCCGGACGCTGCGTCGACGGCCGGTGCTCGGACGTTCGGTGCTCACGTAGCCTGCGGATTCCAGGGTGGCGAGCTGCTTGGACAGCGCTGAGTCGGACAGGGCCAGTCGTTCTTTGAGGTAGCCGAAATCGGCCCAATCGGCGGCGGCGAGGGTCGCGACGAGCGTCAGTCGGGTGCTCGGGTGGATCAGCTCGTCGAATTTCGGTGTGCTCACGCGCCCACTCGCCTGCGGATGTCGTCGAAGATCTGCGGTCCGCCGAATCCGAGTATCACCGCCACGAACACGGCCGCCCCGATAGACGGGTGCCGTGCGCCGTCGGCGTCGAGCACCAGTGCTGCCGCGACGGTCACGGCGACCGCGGTCAGCAGTATGCCGATGACGATCAGCGGGATGCGACGATCGGCGACGCTTCGGGCGGGGCGTACATGCGTGCTTGCGCGTCGGCCGTCGAAGAGTCGGGACGCGATCGCCGAGTGCGCGGCGCCGAACGCGATGGTGGCGACGGTCGTGACCCACGGGGGAGCGAATGCGCTGATGACACCGAGAACGATCCATGAGGCGGCCATCGCCCACCAGTAGCTGCGGGGGAGGCCGAGGTCGTCGGCGACCCGGCGACGTGCTCCGTCGACGGACCCGAGCGCCTCACGCGCCTGGTCGGGAGTGATGTCCATGAGGGTCTCCTCGATTGGAGGTCTTTGGCCGTGAGTGCTGGTGAGCCACTTTCCGTATAGGAAAGTAGTGTCTACTTTCCTACTGGGAAAGTCAAGGGATTCGAGAAATCCTGCGCGGAGTGGAACCAAACGGCAGTCGATCTAGTCTGATCTGTATGCGCGACGACAAACTCCTCACCCGGATCGCGGGGTTGCTGCGGCAGGCCGAGAACACCGACAACGAGCATGAGGCCGAGACCTTCATGCAGGCAGCGCAACGATTGGCGACGGCGGCCTCGATCGACCTCGCGGTCGCCCGTGCGCACGATCCAGCGGCACGGCGAAAGACGACGCCGATCACCAGACAGGTCGCGATCGGCGAGACCGGAAAACGTGGATTACGCACGTACGTGCAGCTTTTCGTCGCGATCGCGCGTGCCAACGACGTGACGGTCGACGTCGCGGGCAACAACACCTTCGTGCTGGCGTACGGATACGAGGCCGACATCGACACGTGCGAGGCGCTCTACACGTCGCTGCTGATCCAGATGGTCGCGGCGAGCGACGGTTACCTGCGGTCGGGCGACTACCGGGGCGAGACGTCGGCGCGGGTGGTGCGCAAGGGGACGGGCTGGCGGTCGCGGAGAGTTGTCGAACGTAAACCGCTCGCCCCGATCACCGCACGGTTGAACTTTCAGTCGGCGTTCGCCGAGCGGATCGGCGTGCGATTGACCGAGGCGCGCGACGCCGCACGGGAGGAGGCGGTGGCGCGTGACGACTCTCGCGAACTTCCCGCGGGCTCGACGTCGACCGCACTTGCGTTGCGCGACAAGGAACTCGAGGTGAGCAGCTTCTACAAGACCGAGTCGACGGCGCGCGGCACCTGGCGGCCGACGAGTGCGTCGTCCGGGTACTCGGAGGGCGCGCGTCAGGCCGGCGACCGCGCGGGGCGTCGGGCGAAGATCGGTGCCGATCGCGAGTTCGGTGCTGCCCGCGGGGCACTCGAGGGTTAGGGTGCGCGGCTCAGCGCATCTCGCCCTGCAGTGCTTGGGTATAGCGTTCGTTCTGGGCCGCGTCGGTGCCCGCGGGAAAAGTCAGCACGAGGTCGACGACTTGGAAATCTCCCGGATGTGCGCCCGCGTAGAGCTGCGCGCGGCCGGTGCTCGGAAACTGCATGAGGATCACTTGATCGGACTCGACGGCACTGCTGCATCCGGCCGCCGGACACCGCGCGGCGGTCGCGTCGTGACGGCCGGTGACGGGCAGTCCGGTGGCGGCGATGCGGTCGAGCACCTGGTTGAGCTGGGCGGGGTCGACCGGGTTGTCGACGTACGACGTCGAGGGCGCCGACACCGTGGAGACCTCACCCGACGACGAATTGCAGCCGGTCAGTGCACCCCCGACGATCGCGGCGCCGACGATCGCGATCGCGGCAGACTTCCCGATGGTGTGCGAGCGCGGCGTCATCGCGTGGACTCCCTGCGTGTCGAGGTGCGAAGTGCTGACCTCGTCGAGCCTAGTCACGGCGGGGTCGGCCCCGGAATGTGCGGTCGCCGGGTGCGAACGGTCGGGGAGCGTCGTGCCGCCGCGTGACACCCGACGTGAACGGTTCTACGAGGCCGAGCGCATGGTGTTCCGGCTGTTCGAGCGTGCCGGCGGTACGCACACGGTGCAGCTCGCGGGCACGGAACTCACCCTGCCCGTCGAGGCGCAGTTCGCCTCGGTCGACTCCATACGCGACTACGTCGGTCGCGTGCTGTCGATGCTGTCGGTGGCGCAGCGTTTCGACGCCGCGTCGACGCCGGTGACGGTGCGGGCGCGCCGCGGACACCGCTCGGCGCACTACGCGCGGCACCTGGACTCGGATCTGCGTGAGATCGCCATCCCCGACTCCGCCGAGGGTCGCTGGGCGCTGCGTGAATTGGTCGTGCTCCACGAGATCGCGCATCACCTCGACGATTCGGACGGCCCGGCCCATGGTCGGCAGTTCGCGACGACACTGACCGAACTGGTCGGGCTGGTCCTCGGACCGGAGGCCGAATTCGTCTACCGCGTGGTGTTCGCGGATTCGGGTCTGTGAGGCGTTCGACGAACGTGCCTCTTCGACGAACGTGCCTCAGAGCCCTTCGCCTGCAAGGAAAGTCAGGTGACTCGGATGCTCAGGGTCGAGGATCAGGCGTTGCCTGCGGCCGCGCGCCTTGACCAGGTCCGGCACGACGGTCAGGTAACGCGGGAAACTTGCCGCGTACACGTCGACTCGTAGCCGATGGCCGGGTTCGAGGACGGCGTCGGTCGGGACGAGATCGACGTCGATGCGTACCGGGGCGTCGGGCGGTACGGGCAGTTTGCGCTTGCGCGACAAGAAGTGGTGCGCGCCAACGAGACTGCCGTCCGAGGCGTAGGTCGATTTGCTGGGATCGAGCGCCCGATTCGACGCCGACAGGGCGCCGTTGGTCAGTACCTTCGACGTTCCGTCCGGCGCGACGTCGTTGACGGTGACGGCCCAGATTGCCTCGTGTGCGGTGGTGGCGACGTTGAGCCGTAGATTCATCGAACCGCTGATCGGTGTCTGCTGGGTGACGGGAGCGCTGGTGAACGAGAGTGCACCGCGTTCCTGGAATCGGGCGTCGGCGTTGAATGGCCTGCCGAGGGCCATCGTCGCGCCCGCTGTCACCTGCGTCATGTCGCGTGAGACGAGGCCGCGAACATCCGGGCGGACATGTAGCGAGGCGTAGTCGGAGCACGGGGTGGATTGCAGGCTGCCGTCGTGCACGCAATGTGTTGCGCTGGAAGAACACTCGCTGGAGAGGTAGAGCCGACGCGGCGAAACGCCCTGGCGCGGGAACGACTGACCAGCAGTCCACGTGCCGCCCTGCTGGCGCAGTGTCACCGGTCCGTAGTGTTCGACGCCGTTCGCGTGCCCCTTGAGCCAGCGGTCGAACCACGCGCGTTCGAGGACGTCGAGACGAGGTGGCGCGAACTTGCCGCCGTAGCCGGACCCGACGTCGAAGTGATAACCGTCTCCGACGATCAATTGCTTGCGGCCCGGTTCGAGGTTGAGGCGCTCGTAAATGCCTGTGGCACTGCGTCCGAAGAGGTCGTGCCATGCACCGACGGTGAGCGTCGGCGCCTCGATCCGGTCGACCTGCGGATCGCGGGCGTCGAAGTACGGGTCGTCGAAGATGCGGTCGTCGCGGGCGGTGAGGAAACCCCAGAGGAGCGAGGGGATTTCGGTGGCCGGTGACGCGACGCGGTCACGAAGCCAACGGAAGTGGTTGCCGCGCAGAACATCTCGCATCAGCGTCGACGGATTCGGTACCCACTTCAGGATGTTCACCACCGACAGCCATGCCGGGATGAAGGCGGAGGGCATGCCGCCGGTGATGTAGATGTCGCGCACGATGTCGTCGCAACCCTCGACCGCGAACACCGCGCCGAGCTGGGGTGGCCGCTTGTCGGCGGCCTGCAGCGAGTTGATGGCCGAGTACGACCACCCCGCCAGTCCGATCTTGCCGTTGCACCACTCCTGCTCGGAGACCCAGTCGATGATCTCGACGGAATCCTGCTGTTCACGCGGCCCGAGGATCTCCCATTTGCCGTGGCTGGCGCCGGTGCCGCGAACGTCGACGATGATCTGGGCGTACCCGCTGCGCACCAGGTTTCGATTGATCCCGAAGACGTCGATCACGCCGCCCGCGAGCACCTGGGTCAGAGTGGTCAGCCCCTCGAGTGCCGTGCCTGTCGCGTCGACCGATCGCGCAGCCGCGCGCACGGCACCTCCGAGGACGGGTGCGTGCATCGTGGTGTCGATGAAGTCGATCGCGGCGCGGTTGTAGGGGTTGATGTTGATGATCGCCGGATAGGGCGTCGTGACCACCTCGCCGAAACCTGTGGCAGGCCGAACGATCGTCGCCCGCAACTCGACGCCGTCGCTCATCGTCAGGGTGACATCGCGGTCGATCGAGACGCGGGGGTAGACCTGCGGGCCGTCGACCTGCTCGCGCCAGCGCATCGCACTGGCGCCTCCGGTGGGATCGCCGAGGGGGAGTGTGCCGAAGACGGGTGTGTCGGTGCTGGATCGGCGCAGTGATGAAGGGTCAACTGGAAATGGCTCGATGCGCGCGCGCTCTGTCGCCGCGTGCTCGTCCGCTGTCGGTCTCAACTGAAACGCCATGGTGCATCAGCCTGCCTTTGAGGTCACTGCACCTGCGTCAGCCGGTCGTTGTCCGGTGGGCGTGCCGCCGCGGATGCCGTCACTTCATCGTGTCGGTAGGAGTGACACGAACCGCGTTGTGGCACAGCCACAACCCCACCCAAATGTGGTCCACATCACTCCGGACCTCGACAATAGTGCATGTCGTGTCTCAGAACGCTAACTAGGGGGCGTCAATTTGGCGCTCAGTGCCATAATCGCAGGTCAGGGGCGAACATTTTGTTCGGATAGGCCGAGATCTATTGCGGCAGCGGCCTCGAGGACCATCCAACCGGACAGTTGAACCGACAGATCGCGTTCGGGAACCGACGACGAATTGACCGCTCCCGCGATGAATGCGGCGTCGGTACCGCCCCTGGTCGGCCGAATCGCCTGCTGGTGCCAGTCGGCGCTGAAGACCACGGTGTCGTCGACTTCTGCACGCGTGGACCACGCGGCGTCGGCGCTGCTGAGTACGAGTGCAGCGCTGCGTCGACGCAACTCATCCGCCCCGGGGAGATCGGCAGGGAGATCGGTGGCGACCAGAGCCAGATAGCGCGCGAGTACGCCCATGAACAATCCGCCGTCGCCGCCGCCCGCCCCGCGGATCACGCCGTCGGGGCACTCGTGTGCCTCGACCGCGGTCAGGAGTCGATCGATGCGGTCGAGGTGAACGGTCTCACGGGTGCGGCGTGCCGCCTCGACCTCGGACCCGAGTACGACGCCCTGACAGTAGGTGTAGATGGCGGTGACGCGTTCGAATCCGTCGCCCTGCGGCTTGATGCCATCGATGACGAGGTGGGAGTCGGGGTCGACGAGGGTGGTGTCCATCCAGTCGCACATCGCCAGCGCACGGTCGAGGTGGCCTGTGCGCGCGAGCAGGATGGTCGCCGGACCATTCGCCGGCGCATTGAAGAAGGTGTCGACGGTGCGCCACGGGATTCCGCCGCCGCGCTCGGGCTCCCATGCGTCGTACATGCGTTTACTCAGGGTGCGTAGCGCTTTGGGATGGTGGAGTTCGAGGTGGCGGTCGGCACGTTCGATCGCCAGGCCCAGCCAGGCCATGTCGTCGTAGTAGTTGTTGGTCCAGCGGCCGAGGTTGCGCAGCCGGATTCCGCGGAGCAGTCGGTTGGCGACGTCGGCGAGGTGCGGGTCGTAGGACATGTCGTCGGTGGGGCGATGGATCGCGGCGTCGACGATGAGGTCGAGAAGGTGTGCGTGCCACCAGTAGTGCCAGAATCCGAAGCGACTCCGGACGACGTCGAGCGGTAGTCTCCCGAGCGGCCAGGCGATCGTCGCGAGGCGGGTGCCGGGGACCCACCATGCGTGCCTCAGATGTCGGCCGAGAATGGCGTCGGCCGCGATCGCCGCTCGTGCGTTGGGTTCGGTGACAACAGATGCGTTGGGCTCTGGGACATTGGGTTCTGGTACACCGTCTGCGGACGATTTGGATGCATTCCCCATGGTCGGGTAGCCTATTACTTCGGTGTGACGTGTACATGTACGTCGTATCGGTTCAACCAGAGACCGTCGGTCATCGGGAGCGATTCCGATCGAAGGACGACTGCAGCGTCGAAAGACGCGAGGTCGGCGGCCCACGCAGGGAGAACGAGGAATAGTGGTGAGCGCCTGGCGCTCTGCCGAGAAGCTACGCCCCGTGCCATCTGCGTGCCGGGGCGTTTATTCGTTTCGCCCCTCCTTGCGGGTATCTGGTCCGAACTCTGACCAACTCGAGTGATGAGGAAGGAGGCGAAGTATGGCCAAGTCCGAAAAGATCGCAGCAGTCGCTGAGATCGCCGAGCAGTTCAAGGGCTCAACGGCGACGGTCGTCACGGAATACCGTGGATTGTCCGTCACCCAGATCACCGATCTGCGACGTTCCCTCGGCGAGGGCGCAACCTACTCCGTCGCCAAGAACACCCTTGTGAAGCGTGCCGCTGCTGAGGCGGGCGTTGAGGGACTCGACGAGCTGTTCTCCGGCCCGACCGCGATTGCCTTCATCGAAGGTGAGCCGGTGGTGGCCGCGAAGGCGATCAAGAACTTCGCCAAGGACAACAAGGCTCTGGTCATCAAGGGCGGGTACATGGATGGCAAGCCGCTGTCCGTTGCCGAGATCGAAACGATCGCCGACCTTGAGACCCGTGAGGTCTTGCTGGCCAAGCTCGCCGGTGCCATGAAGGGCAACTTGGCAAAGGCCGCCGGACTGTTCAATCAGCCGGCGTCGCAGGTGGCACGACTCGCTGCCGCCCTGCAGGAGAAGAAGGAATCCGCAGGCGAATAAGTACTTCGGTACTCATCCGCCAGCACACAAGCATTCCCCCGCGCGGGGATTGAACAAGACAAGATGCCCCGCGTGGGGACTTACAGGAAGGACGCCACCATGGCGAAGCTCACCGCTGACGAGCTCATCGATCAGTTCAAGGAACTGACCCTGCTGGAGCTCAGCGATTTCGTGAAGAAGTTCGAAGAGGTCTTCGAGGTCACCGCGGCCGCTCCGGTCGCCGTTGCCGCTGCAGGTGCCCCGGCTGCTGCCGGCGCCGAGGCTGCTGCCGAGCAGGACGAGTTCGACGTCATCCTCGAGGGTGCCGGCGACAAGAAGATCCAGGTCATCAAGGTCGTGCGTGAGGTCGTTTCCGGCCTCGGCCTGAAGGAGGCGAAGGACCTCGTCGAGGGTGCTCCCAAGCCGATCCTGGAGAAGGTCGACAAGGAGGCCGCCGAGGCCGCCAAGACCAAGCTCGAAGAGGCCGGCGCCAAGGTGTCCGTCAAGTAAGACGGGCTCTCAGGGCTCCCAGCCACGCTCTTCATACGAGCCCGGGACAGCATTGCTGTCCCGGGCTCGTTGCTGTCTCTGCCTGGCCCACAGTTGCCGTGCAATGTGACCGGCGACCTACTTTTGTTATGTCGGTGGCATGGGATACTCTCTTGGGCAGTCAGGTTACCGGCCGGTAATTGGCCAAACCTGAGAACCGCCGAGAGGCGGTGTGGCTACGGGGGAACTGTCCGCTAGAGTGACCCCAACCACAGTTGAGTCCACCTGCGTTGTGCCGCCTGCGTCCGATGTGTTGCCTTGGCTGCCGCGCTTCGGGACCCGAGTTTCTTGGAGGATGTAGTGGGTGTTGAGGTCAGCGTCGAGGGGCTCACCAAGTCTTTTGGTTCTCAGAACATCTGGCGTGATGTGACGTTGACCTTGCCGTCGGGTGAGGTGTCTGCACTGCTGGGGCCGTCCGGTACCGGTAAGTCGGTGTTCTTGAAGACGCTGATCGGTCTGTTGCATCCCGAGCAGGGTTCGGTGGTGATCGACGGCACCGATATCACCCAGTGTTCGGCCAAGGAGCTCTACGAGATCCGCAAGTTGTTCGGCGTGTTGTTCCAGGACGGCGCGCTGTTCGGATCGATGAGTTTGTACGACAACATCGCGTTCCCTCTTCGTGAGCACACGAAGAAGAAGGAAGACGATGTCCGCAAGATCGTGATGGAGAAGATCGATCTGGTCGGTCTGGCGGGCGCCGAAGACAAACTGCCGGGTGAGATTTCCGGTGGTATGCGCAAGCGCGCCGGGTTGGCGCGCGCGTTGGTGCTCGACCCCCAGATCATTTTGTGTGATGAGCCGGACTCGGGCCTCGACCCGGTCCGCACCGCCTATATCTCCCAGTTGCTGATCGACATCAACGCTCAGATCGACGCGACGATCCTGATCGTCACGCACAACATCAACATCGCCCGCACGATTCCGGACAACATCGGCATGTTGTTCCGTAAGGAACTGGTGATGTTCGGGCCACGTGAGCAGTTGCTGACGTCGGAGCAGCCGGTGGTCAAGCAGTTCCTCTCCGGTGATCGGTTTGGTCCGATCGGTATGTCGGAGGAGAAGGACGAGGCGGTGCAGAAGCAGGAAGAGGCTATGCAGGCCGCCGGCATCGGTGGTGGTGGTACGAAGGATGATTTCTCGGAGATCATTCCGCAGGTGCAGCCGAATCCGGGTATGCCGGAGCGCAAGGCCGTGGCCCGTCACCGCGAGCGGGTGTTGGAGTTGTTGCCGTCGTTGCCGGAGAACGCGCAGCGCGCGATCCGTGAGTCGATGGAGCAGGAAGACCAGATCCGCGAGGAATCCCGCGCCCACGCCGCCAACACGCAGGGCGTCGAATGGTCCGACACCGACGGCGAGGCGCAGGTCGGTAGCGAAAACGTCATGGTCGACACCTCCACCGATGTCATCGATCACGGTGACCGTAATCAGGGTGGGTACGGAAACGATTACGCCGGAGACGATGCGCAGACCCAACAGTGGGCTGTGCCTGAGGAAGCGAAGACTCAGCAACTCGAGTCGGAACGTCCCGAGGGTGGGCGTCACTACGGCGGGGGCTCTTAGGTATGACGAATGCCACCACGCGTGGCGTCGACAGAATCGCGCGGGCCGGTGAAGGTGCACTCGCCCAGACAGGCAATATCGTCCAGCTTTTCGTCGATGTAGCACGCCAGACTTTCGTGCGCCCATTCCAGTGGCGCGAGTTCATTCAGCAGGCATGGTTCATCGCCAGCGTGACGATCCTGCCGACTGCCCTCATCGCGATCCCGTTCGGCGCCATCGTGTCTCTGCAGACCGGTTCGCTGATCAAGCAGCTCGGAGCGGAGTCGTATACCGGCGCCGCGTCGGTGCTGGTCGTCATCCAGCAGGGCTCGCCGCTGGTCACCTCGCTGTTGATCGCGGGTGCAGCAGGCTCGGCGGTTGCCGCCGACCTCGGATCGCGGACGATTCGCGAAGAGATCGACGCGATGGAGGTGCTGGGAATCAACCCCATTCAGCGCCTCGTCGTACCTCGTGTGCTCGCGATGGTGTTGGTTGCGATCCTGCTCAACGGTCTGGTCGCCGTCGTCGGTATCGGTGGTGGCTACTTCTTCAACGTGGTCGTCCAGGGCGGAACGCCGGGTGCGTATCTCGCGTCATTCGGTGCGCTGGCCCAGCTTCCCGACCTCTGGATCTCACTCCTCAAAGCAGCCATCTTCGGTGTGATCGCGGGCGTCGTGGCGTCGTACAAGGGACTCACCCCGAAGGGCGGACCCAAGGGTGTCGGTGACGCGGTGAACCAGAGTGTCGTCATCACCTTCCTCCTGCTGTTCCTGGCCAACCTGATCATCACTGCGGTCTACCTGCAGATCGTCCCGCCGAAGGGGAGCTGACCATGGCCGGTGGAGTGACTATCGCCAAGAGCCGCCCCGAGTACTACATGTACGAGGCGCGCAAACAGCTCGGCAAACCGCTGAAGCTGCTCGACGGTGCGGGCGAGCAGATGTCCTTCTACGGACGCACGCTCGCGTGGATTCCGCGCACCCTGGTGCACTACACGCGCGAGGTCTTGCGCATTCTCGCCGAAGTGGCGTTCGGTTCCGGCGGTCTCGCCGTGATCGGCGGCACCGTCGGCGTGATGGTGTTGATGTCGGGGTTCACCGGCGTCGTGGTCGGTCTGCAGGGCTACGCCGCGCTCGACCAGATCGGCTCGCAGGTACTCACGGGCTTCTTGTCGGCGTACGTCAACACCCGAGAGGTCGCGCCGCTGGTCGCAGGTCTCGCGTTGTCGGCGACGGTCGGCTGCGGTTTCACGGCCCAGCTCGGTGCCATGCGGATCTCCGAAGAGATCGACGCGCTCGAGTCGATGGCCGTCCCGTCGATCCCGTTCCTGGTGTCGACGCGTGTCATCGCAGGCTTCATCGCGGTCATCCCGCTGTACGTCCTGGGACTGTTATCGGCGTACTTCGCCTCGAGAGTGGTGACGACTGTCTTCAACGGACAGTCCGGCGGCTCGTACGACCACTACTTCAACCTGTTCCTACCGCCAGAAGACGTGTTGTGGTCGTTCGGCAAGGTGCTGGTCTTCGCGTTCGTGATCATTCTCGTGCACTGCTATTACGGCTACTACGCAAGTGGTGGCCCCGCGGGTGTCGGCGTGGCCGTCGGACACGCGGTTCGAGCGGCGTTGGTCCTCATCGCCGTGCTCGACTTCTTTCTCGGCCTCGCCATCTGGGGGACGACGACGACTGTGAGAGTGGGGGGCTAGGCGATGACAGTGATTCGTCGCCGGTTGCTCGGACTGGTGTTCTTCATCGTGGTCGCACTGTTCTTCACGCTCACGATCATGAAATTCAACAAGGACTTCACGACGTTCACCGACGTCACGCTGAAGACCGACTCCGTGGGTAACGCGCTACCGACGAATGCTGACGTGAAAGCGCGCGGCGTCCTCGTCGGCGAGGTGCGCGACATCGAACCCGCAGGAAATGGCACGGTCAACGTGACGCTCGGCCTCAAGCCCGAGATGGCCGCGCAACTGCCTGCTGACACCACCGCGCGCATCCTGCCCAAGACGCTGTTCGGTGAGCGCTACGTCGCACTTCAGGTGCCCGAGCAGGCGTCGGGTCCGACGCTGGCCAACGGCGCGACGATCCAGACCGACACGAGCGGCAACGCGAAAGAGGTCCAGGATCTCCTCGACCGTCTGCTGCCTGTCCTCGACGCGATCCCGCCGCAGGACCTCAACGTGACCCTGACCGCGCTTTCTCAGGCGCTCTCGGGTCGCGGTGAGCAGATCGGTACGACGCTCGAAGAGCTCAACACCATCTTCGGTCGTCTGTCGACACCGAAGAATCTCAACTCGCTCGAGGGCACGTTGCAGGGCCTCGCGTCGTTCTCGAAGACCTATTCGACGGCGTTGCCCGACGTCATCGACGCGCTCGACAACTTCCGCACGACCAACAAGACGATCGTCGATCGTCAGGGCGATCTGCGGACGTTGATCGCAACGCTCGGAACCGCGTCGACCGACACGACCAACTGGTTGCAGCAGAACGGCAACAACCTCGTCGATCTCGTCACCGACTCGGAGCCGTTCCTGACCGGACTCGCCAAGCAGTCGCCGACGTTCGTCTGCGCCTTCCACAACTTCGCGACGCTGATCCCGGAATCGGAGAAGATCGTCGGAAAGGGCACCAAGAATCCCGGTGTGCGCGTGAATCTGCAGTTCGTCAATCCGCGCGGTCGCTATCTGCCCAACCAGGACGAGCCGCGGTTCTTCGACCAGGATGCCCCGGCTGTCTGCTACGACCCGCCGACCAACGGCCGCCCGTTCCCGCAGTACCCCGGCGGTAGCCTCGCCGACGGCTCGTACCAGCCGCCGTCACGCAACCCCGGCCCGACGACTGTCCAGAAGCTGCCGCAACCGCAGTTCACGAAGACCCCTGTCGGGACAATCCGCGAGAACTCGTTCGACGATCCGACCTACCGGGCGCAGCTGAAGGTGATCTACGGCGCGGCCAGCGGGACCGAACCCGACGACGTGCCCACCTGGACCACCATGATCGGTGCTGCGCCACTGCAGGGAGCGCAGGTGCACATCAAATGAAGTCCATTGTGGGGCCGTTGACCAAGCTGATCGTCTTCGCTGTGGTCACCGTGGTCGCGACTGCGCTGCTCGCGCTGACCATCGCCAACATCGGTGGTGGGGCAGACAACGACTACAAGGCCGTGTTCTCCGACGCGTCGATGCTCAACAAGGGCGACGACGTGCGCATCGCCGGTGTGCGTGTGGGGCAGGTCAGCAACGTCGAGGTCTACGACAAGAACCGGGCACAGGTCTCGTTCAACGTCGACCGCCAGCTGCCCGAGGGTGCGCAGATCTACATCAAGTACCGCAACCTCACGGGTCTGCGTTACCTCTCGGTGGAGAAGGGTGCGGGCGATGCGTCGCAGACCGTGAACCCCGGCCACACCTTCGGCGCGAACCCGAACGAGAACAACACGCATCCCGCGGTCAACCTGACGCAGCTGTTCAACGGCTTCAAGCCGCTGTTCCGCCAGCTTCAGCCCGAAGACGTGAACAAGCTCTCCGACGAGATCATCAAGGTCTTCCAGGGTGAGTCGAGCAACGTGTCGAGCCTGATCAGCGATACTGCCGATCTGACCAACTCGATCGCCGACAAGGACGCCGTGATCGGCGACCTGATCACCAACCTGACCAAGGTTCTCGACACGGTCAACCGTAATGACGAGCAGTTCACCGCGCTCCTCGACAACACCGAGCAGTTGGTGACGGGCCTTGCCGCACAGCGCGGTTCGGTCGGTTCGGCGATCACGTCGGTCTCCAACCTGACAGCGGTCACGGCGTCGATCCTCACGTCGACGCGACCGTCCATCCAAGGCGACATCGCCGGCCTCAAGCAGGTGGCCGACCAGGTCAACAAGCGTCGCGACGACGTCGCGCAGATCCTGACCAACCTGCCGATCAAGCTCCAGAAGATCGGCCGTGCGGCGACATTCGGTTCCTGGTTCCAGTTCTATCTGTGCGGAATCGACGTCGTCGCAGGAAACGGCAAGTCGACGCTGCTGACGCAGCCGCTCGTCCCGCTTCCGTACATCAACCACGTCCTTTACACCAGCGCGGCAAGCCGTTGCTGGAAAGACAACCAGCCAGGGGGGTGAGCATGGCAGACGGAACAGCCCAGAAGAAGCCGGGGCACAAGCGATTCGGTGGGCATCGCAGCCCCGTCAGTATCGGTGCGATCGGTATCCTGATCCTGCTCATGATGGCGGTGTCGGCGTTCTACCTGACCTCGTTGCCGCTCGTCGGTGCGGGTGCCCAGTACACGGCCAAGTTCACCGAGGCCGCCGGGCTGCGCAAGGGCGCCGAGGTGCGCGTCGCGGGCGTGAAGGTCGGTGAGGTCAGCGACGTCTCGCTCGACGGAAACCGCGTCGACGTGAAATTCCGCGTGACCAACACGTGGATCGGCGATCAGACGCAGGCGTCGATCCAGATCAAGACGGTGCTGGGGCAGAAGTATCTGTCGCTCAATCCCCGTGGCAGCAAGATCGCCGACCCGAGTGTCGCGCTCACCGATACGGTGTCGCCCTACGACGTGATCGAGGCGTTCTCCGACGCCGCCGACTCGGTCGAGACCTTGAACACCGATCAGCTCGCGACGTCGATGAAGGCGATCTCCGACACGTTCTCCGGAACGTCGGGCGATGTCGGACCTGCGCTCGAGGGCGTCACGCGTCTGTCGCAGACGATCGCCAGCCGCGACCAAGAGGTGCAGAAGCTTCTCGAGGCGACCAAGAGCACGTCGAAGATTCTCGCCGATCGCAACCAGGAGTTCGTGAAGCTGATCGCGGGTGCAGGCCAGTTGCTCGACGAGCTCAACAACCGCCAGAAGAACATCTCGGCGCTGCTGAAAACGACGACGGCACTGAGTGATTCGCTGAGTGGGATCGTTCGGGACAACGAGGCTCAGATCGGCCCGGCGCTCGACTCGCTGAAGGGTGTCAACGATCTGCTCAAGGAGCAGAACAAGAACCTTCAGGACACGATCACGTACATGGCGCCGTTCTATCGGCTCTACGCGAACGTGCTCGGCAACGGTCGGTGGTTCGAGTCCGTGGTGACCAACCTCCTGCCGCCTGCGCTGCCGCAGCAGAACACGACGCGCCTGCCCAACAAGCAGGCGAACCAGAACAACGGTGGAACGGAGGCAACCGGATGACCACCCCGGATCTGTCCAAGACCTCCGGTCCCGGACGTTGGTTCACCCCACGCCACATCGTGATCATCGTGCTCGGGTTGATTCTCGCGCTGATCGTCGCCGGTGCGCTGTGGTGGGTCTTCAGCTCGATGGGGACCACCAAGATTAACGCGACGTTCGCGCGGACCGTCGGTATCTACAAGGGTTCCGACGTCCGGGTTCTCGGCGTGCCCGTCGGCAAGGTCGACTCGGTCACCCCCGACGGCCAGACCGTCAAGGTGACGATGACCGTGAACCGCGGCGTCGACCTCCCCGCCGACGTGCGTGCGGTTCAGGTGATCCCGTCAGTGGTCGCCGACCGTTACGTGCAGCTGACGCCCGCCTATTCGGGTGGCCCGAAGGCGCCGCGAAACATCACGCTGACCGAGAAGCAGACGATGGTTCCCGTCGAGGTCGACAAGATCTACGAGAGCGTCGAAAAGCTGTCGAAGGCGTTGGGTCCCAACGGAGCCAACAAAGACGGCGCGGTCAGCGACCTCGTCGCGGTCGGCGCGCAGAACCTCGAGGGCAACGGCGCCAAGCTCGGCGATGCCATCGAGAATCTGTCCAAGGCGACGACGACGCTGTCGGACTCGCGCGGCAACATCGTCGACACCGTCAACAACCTCGACGTGTTCGTCGGAGCGTTGAAAGAGAACGACTCCCAGGTACGCCAATTCAACAACCAGATGGCGTCGTTCAACACGTTCCTCGCGGGGGAGCGGCAGCAACTGTCGGCCGCGCTGAACAAGCTGTCGATCGCGCTCGGCGACGTCGCGACGTTCGTCGCCGACAACCGCGAGCAGATCGGCCAGACCGTCAACGATCTCAAGCCGACGACCCAGGCGCTCGTCAACACTCAACAGAGTCTCAAGGAGACGCTGACCGTGCTGCCGCTGACGATCAACAACCTGATCAACGCGTACGACGCGGAGTCGGGCACGATCGCCATGCGTCTCACGCTGCCGGACCTGCAGGACCCGACACAGTCGACCTGTCAGTTCCTCGACCTCGGTGCGCTGCTACCGGGCAATCCCGCGGCAGATCAGTTCAGCGACACGCTCAAGCCGTTCATCAACCAGTGCAAGACGATCGGCAAGCAGATCACCAACAACGTGCTCACCCCGATCCTGCCGGTGTTGCCGTTCGGCATCATGAGCAACAACAAGCTGCAGAAGTACCCGGTGCCGGGAACCGTTCCCGGGACACCCGACCCGCAGGCGAACCCGGGACCGGCGACCAAAACGCCGGCATCGGCGAAGCCGTCGGCCACACCACGGTCGGGAGGTAACTGATGACTCGGCGTCTCGGTGAGTTCGTTCCGCGCGCGTGGCGTGGGGTCATCGCCGCGGTGGTGGTGCTGACAGCGGTGCTGACGGTCGCGGGCTGCGGGTCGAATGGTATCCAGTCGATCCCGCTGCCCGGCGGCGTCGACGTCGGCGACAACCCGCGCACCTACAAGATCCAGTTCTCGAACATCCTCGACCTGGTTCCGCAGTCGGTGGTCAAGCGTGACGGTATCCCCGTCGGGCGTGTGACCAGCGTCGAGATCCCGAAGAACGAATGGTTCGCGCTGGTCACCGTCAAGGTGAAGAACGACATCGACCTGTCCGATCAGGCCGGCGCGGCGGTGCAGCAGACGTCACTGCTCGGCGAGAAGTTCGTCGCTCTGACAGAGCCTGCGAACAGTGCGTCGTTGCCACGCCAGGACCAGTCGACGGCGATCCCGCTGGATCGCACTCGTACCGCAACCGATATAGAGCAGGTGCTCGGTGCGCTGTCGATGCTGCTCAACGGTGGTGGGATCAACCAGCTCGAACCGATCGTGACCGAGCTCAACAAGGCGCTCGACGGTCGCGCCGACAAGGTGCACGACCTGATCGGCAACGCCAGTTCGCTCGTGGCAGGTCTCAATCGCCAGCGCGACTCGATTCTCGCGGCGATCGACGGCCTCGACAGGTTGTCGGACAGGGCCGCGGCGCAGACGACGCAGATCGACCGCATCCTCAAGGAACTGCCTGCAGGTGTGGCGGTGCTCGAGGAGCAGCGTCCGCAGTTCGTCGACCTGCTGACCAAGCTCGACAAGCTCGGACAGGTCGGCACCGACGTTCTCGGACGATCGCACGATGCGTTGATCACCGATCTGAAGGCGCTGCGTCCCGTGCTCACAGAGCTCGCGAAGGCTGCCCCGGATCTCATCACCGCGGCACCGCTGATGCTGACGCACCCGTTCCCGGATTCGTTGCTGCCTGCTGTTCAGGGCGACTCGACGAACCTGTTCATGACGCTCGACCTGCGGCTGTTGAACCAGCTCGAGGCGTTGGGAGTCGGACAGGGCACGCCGAAGTACCAGCCGTCGCAGCGTCACAGCGTTCCGGTGAATCAGAGCAACCCGTACATCAACGGGAACGGCCCGCGCTACGGCTGGCCGACCATCACGTTGTTGCCGCCCGCTCCCAATGCGACACCGGGTCCGAACACACCACCGTCGGGTGGCCGCTATCCGGCATCGGCGACGGTCCCGCGCGGCAGTGGGGCGTCGGCGGCCAAACCCGCCAACTTCCCGGCGCCGGCGTCGAGTGACCAGAGGTTCATCGATGGTCCGCTGAAACTCCTGGGGGTCGGATAGATGATCAGCAGACTCGCGAAGATCCAGCTCATCTTGTTCGTGGTCGTCGGCCTGGTCGCGATCGCCTTTGTCGGCGCCAAGTACGCACGACTCGACAAGACGGTCGGCATCGGCACGTACACGGTGACGGCGTCGCTGAAGGATTCGGGCGGCATCTTCACCAATGCCGAGGTGACCTACATGGGCATCCCGGTCGGTCGTGTCGGCAAGCTCGAGCTGACAAAGACCGGAGTGAACGTCGCACTCGTCATCGACTCGAACTCGCCGCAGATCCCGGCGGATTCGGTGGCGGTGATCGCGAACCGTTCGGCGATCGGTGAGCAGTATGTCGACCTGCAACCGCAGTCGACGGGCTCGCCCTACCTGGCCGACAACTCGACGATCACGCGGTCGTCGGTTCCACCACCACTCGAAGACGTCGTGTCGTCGGCGATCGACTTCACGCAGTCGATCCCGATCGACGACCTGCACACGGTCATCACCGAGCTGGGCAAGGCGTTCAACGGGCAGTCCGAGAACCTGACGCGGCTCGTCGACTCGCTCGGCAAGCTCTCGCGCGCAGGTGTCGACAACCTCGACCAGACGATCTCGCTGATCAACAACGCCAACGTCGTGCTGGCCACGCAGGCCGACCAGTCCGATCAGATCCTCGCGTGGTCGCGCAGTCTCGACCTGGTCACGGCGACGCTCGCGGCGTCCGATCCTGACCTGAGACGACTGCTCACCACCGGAACGACGTCGGCGACGCAGATCTCGAATCTGATCCAGAAGAACGGCGGCGATATCGCCAAGGTCGTCGGACAGCTCTCCGAGGTTGCACGCACGATCGAACCTGCCGGCTACATGACCAACGGAACGTTCGCGATGCTGTCGGCGCTGTCGGCAGGCAGCCATTCACCGGCACCCGGCGACGGGCAGATCCACTTCGGCGTCGTGCTCGAGACCAATAACCCGCCGGCATGTACCCGTGGTTACGAGTCGACCGACGCCATGATCGACAACATCCGTAAGAAGGACCCGACATTCGACATCCGCTACGACGAGTTCCCGTTCAACACGCAGGCGTCCTGCAACGTACCGTTCGGAAATCCGACCGGTGTGCGCAGCGCCAAACGCGTGGAGTACGCGAACCCGAACACACCTCAGCCCTGGGATTCGACCCCGAAGAAGGATCCGGACAAGCTCAACCTGACGCCGTTGGCCACGCAGTTGGCGGCGATGATGGGCGTCCGTCCGGTGAAGCCGGGTGGGTTCGGCACCGACGGATTCGGTGGCTGACCGGCGGGAGCGCCGCGTCGTCGACGATGTGTGTCGATCGAATTGGCTCTCTCTCAGGTGTGCTCGCTACAGTGACGCCCGATGACCACCATGACTGACCCGACACAGGCGTCGGAGCCGACGAACGCGAACGACAGCACGTGGCGCAGTCACCCGCTCGTCGGCGTGCTCGCCATCGTCGCGGTGCTTGTGGCCGCTGCGTGTGTCGCTTTCTTCGGCTACCGCGCGTACGAGGTGTACTTCGTAGAGAAGCCGATCCAGACCGCGCGCGACGAGGCGGTGTCGGGTGCCGAGCAGGCGATCATCAACGTCACGACCGTCGACCCGAAGAACACCGCTGACTGGAAGCGTCGCGTCGACAGCTCGTTGACCGGCAAAGCCAAGGAGCAGATCACCGCTCAGGACGTGACGACGCTCAATCAGCAGATCACGCAGGCGGGGCCGCAAGCCGCGACGCTGACGTCCCGGCTCAAGCGGTCGGCTCCGACCGAGGTCAACGCCGACGCCGGCACGGCCAAGGTGCTGATCTACGTCGACGCCACGGCCAAGCGGGCCAACGAGGCCGGCGTGACCCAGACGATGGGCTTCTCGGTCACCATGACGGACGTGGACGGCACCTGGAAGGCGTCGAACATCTCTCCGCTGGACGGGATCAACGTAGAGGAGCCGGGACAGTCGGGCTCCGGTAATCAGCAACAGGGAGGGGGGAACTGATGGCACGCCCACCGCGTAAGCCGGGCAACGGCCCGTCCCGTCGACCCTCCGCATACCGGCCACGAGTCGCCGGCCGCGGCCGCTCCTCGGCCGCCGGCGACCCGCAGACGCCCGAACCCACGGAGACCCCGGAGACTACGGGGACTCCCGAGGGCGCGGAGACTTCGCCGGTCGACGCCCAGGCCGCCGAGAGCGCAGATGCCGAAGTCGTCGAGACGACCGAGGCTGCTGAGAGCACCGACGTCGCTGACAACAGCGCAGAGAGCGCCGACGCAGCCGAAAAGGCAGAGGCCGCTGACACAACGGATGCCGCCGAAACCACGGAAGCCGCCGAAACCACCGCGGGCACCGGCCCGTCGCTCGAGAAGTCCGACTCCGACGTCGCGGAGGCACGGCCGACCGCGAAGACCCGACGTGTCGCCCGCGTCTCGACAATCAAACCCAACACCGCAGCGTCGCAGAGTTCGACGACGCCGGTGTCGACGCATCAGGGCTCGAAACCACGCAGGGGCGCTTCACCGTCGTCGTTTGTGAAGCTGAGCCGCCGCACGCTGACGGTTCTCGGCATCATCACGGGCGTGCTCGCGATCGCCGCGATCGTGCTGGCAGTCCACCCGGGCGCGACAATCGGTTCGAACAAGGCATTCATCGACCAGGCAGCAACCAGCGAACTGGTGTCACAGGCCCAGACCAAGGTCTGCACCGCCAATTCCGCCAACGGAACGAAGTTCGACGAGTGGTCGAACAACGCGAGGTCGGGACTGACAGGGGAGGCCCTCGCACAGTTCAACAAGCAGGTCGCGCCCCTCAAACAGGTCATGGAGCTGGCCAAAGCCACCACCGACTGCCAGATCGACGCGATCGGCGTGCGCGACCTCACCGGCAGCGGCGACGGTTCCCGCGCTGTCATCGTGGTCAACATGATCCTGTCCGGCACCCAGAACGGCGTACCGACACAGAGCCTCACCCCGCGCTACCAGGTGAACATGGAGAAGCACGGCGACTCGTGGCTCATCGCCAAGGTCGCAGATATCTGAGTTGCCCGAGCGCGGCTCCTCGTCGTGCAAAACTGCCCAGCGCGGCCATGTGGCCAGCGCGTGTTCTACGCGCGTCGTGATGCTGAACAGTCGGCGCTTTGACCCCTCAACGCGGCATCACGCAGGTGAGGCGCTAATTTTCTTACACAAATTGGCGCGTACCGCTTGACGTGGCGGCGTTGGCGGGCCAATCTGTGACCAGCGATTGCAGCGCGGGCAGCCACCAGTGCGAAATCGTTTCCAGACGCTACTTGACAAAGTGCGTCTATTTTCTGCTACAGTTGGACGTTGCGCTGGCTGCCTCCTGTCCATCTGTCGATTCTCCTTCTGGCCACATTCTCCTCTGGTGTGTGCATGGTGATCGCGATCGAAGGTTGTCACCAGCGAACGGCCCACCAAGCCACTTAGCGCTTGTTGCACACACCGCTAGGCAGAACCCTCGTGTTGGAAGGACGCACCTTGGCAGTCGATCGCCAGTCCACCTCAACCACCATCCCGAATGCGCCGCACCGCGCATCGTTCGCGAAAATCAGCGAGCCTCTGGAGGTACCGGGCCTCCTTGATCTACAGCTCGATTCCTTCGAGTGGCTCGTCGGCTCCCCCGAGTGGCGCGCCAAGGCCATCGCCCGTGGCGAAGAGAACCCCGTCGGCGGTCTGGAGGACATCCTCCACGAACTGTCGCCGATCGAGGACTTCTCGGGCTCGATGTCGCTTTCCTTCTCCGACCCTCACTTCGACGAGGTCAAGGCCTCCGTCGAGGAGTGCAAAGACAAGGACATGACCTACGCGGCGCCCCTGTTCGTCACCGCGGAGTTCATCAACAACAACACCGGTGAGATCAAGTCGCAGACCGTCTTCATGGGCGACTTCCCGATCATGACCGACAAGGGCAGCTTCATCATCAACGGCACCGAGCGTGTCGTCGTCTCGCAGCTCGTCCGTAGCCCGGGCGTCTACTTCGACGCCTCCATCGACAAGGCCACCGAGAAGACCCTCCACACCGTGAAGGTCATCCCGGGCCGTGGCGCGTGGTTGGAATTCGACGTCGACAAGCGCGACACCGTCGGCGTGCGCATCGACCGCAAGCGTCGTCAGCCGGTCACCGTGCTCCTGAAGGCTCTCGGCTGGACGAACGAAGAGATCAGCGAGCGTTTCGGGTTCTCCGAGATCATGATGTCGACCCTGGAGAAGGACAACACCGCCAACCAGGACGAGGCGCTGCTCGAGGTCTACCGCAAGCTGCGTCCGGGCGAGCCCCCGACCCGCGAGTCGGCCGAGAACCTCCTCGAGAACCTGTTCTTCAAGGAGAAGCGCTACGACCTCGCCCGCGTCGGCCGCTACAAGGTCAACAAGAAGCTGGGCCTCACCGACAACCCGATGACGGGCGAGTCGGTCCTCACCCGCGAAGACATCGCCGCGACCGTCGAGTACCTCGTGCGCCTGCACGATGCCGACCCGCACACCGTGTCGTTCTCGCAGGTCGCCGGACCCGACAGCCTCGAGGTTCCGATCGAGGTCGACGACATCGACCACTTCGGCAACCGTCGTCTGCGCACCGTCGGCGAGCTCATCCAGAACCAGATCCGCGTCGGACTCTCGCGTATGGAGCGCGTCGTGCGTGAGCGCATGACGACCCAGGACGTCGAGGCGATCACCCCGCAGACCCTGATCAACATCCGTCCCGTCGTGGCGGCGATCAAGGAGTTCTTCGGAACGTCGCAGCTCTCGCAGTTCATGGACCAGAACAACCCGCTGTCGGGTCTGACGCACAAGCGTCGTCTCTCGGCACTCGGCCCGGGTGGTCTGAGCCGTGAGCGTGCGGGCCTCGAGGTCCGCGACGTCCACCCGTCGCACTACGGCCGCATGTGTCCGATCGAGACCCCTGAAGGTCCGAACATTGGTCTGATCGGTTCGCTGTCGGTGTACGCACGGGTCAACCCGTTCGGCTTCATCGAGACGCCGTACCGCAAGGTCGTCGATGGCGTCGTCAGCGACGACATCCAGTACCTGACCGCCGACGAGGAAGATCGTTTCCTCATCGGCCAGGCGAACACCAACTTCGACCTCAACGGAACCATCACCGACGATCGCGTGCTGGTCCGTAAGAAGGGTTCGGAGGTCGAGTTCGTCGGCGCGAGCGACGTCGAATATCTCGACGTCTCGCCGCGACAGATGGTGTCGGTCGCGACCGCGATGATCCCGTTCCTCGAGCACGACGACGCGAACCGCGCCCTGATGGGTGCGAACATGCAGCGTCAGGCCGTGCCGCTGGTCCGTAACGAGTCGCCGCTGGTCGGCACCGGTATGGAGCTGCGTGCGGCGGTCGACGCCGGCGACGTCATCGTCTCGGGCAAGACCGGTGTGATCGAAGAGGTTTCCGCCGACTACATCACCGTGATGGCAGACGACGGCACCCGCGACACCTACCGGATGCGCAAGTTCGCCCGTTCCAACCACGGCACGTGCGCCAACCAGCGCCCGATCGTCGACGAGGGACAGCGTGTCGAGGCAGGTCAGGTCCTGGCCGACGGTCCGTGCACCGAGAACGGCGAGATGGCACTGGGCAAGAACCTGCTCGTGGCGATCATGCCGTGGGAGGGTCACAACTACGAGGACGCCATCATCCTGAGCCAGCGGCTCGTGGAGGAGGACGTGCTCACCTCGATCCACATCGAGGAGCACGAGATCGACGCCCGCGACACCAAGCTCGGTGCCGAGGAGATCACGCGTGACATCCCGAACGTCTCCGACGAGGTCCTCGCCGACCTCGACGAGCGCGGCATCGTGCGTATCGGTGCCGAGGTCCGCGACGGCGACATCCTGGTCGGCAAGGTCACCCCGAAGGGCGAGACCGAGCTGACCCCGGAAGAGCGTCTGCTCCGCGCGATCTTCGGTGAGAAGGCTCGCGAGGTTCGCGACACGTCGCTCAAGGTGCCTCACGGTGAGACCGGCAAGGTCATCGGCGTCCGCGTCTTCAGCCGCGACGACGACGACGATCTCGCACCCGGTGTCAATGAGCTGGTCCGCGTGTACGTGGCTCAGAAGCGCAAGATCCAGGACGGCGACAAGCTCGCAGGCCGCCACGGCAACAAGGGCGTCATCGGCAAGATCCTCCCGCAGGAGGACATGCCGTTCCTGCCCGACGGCACCCCTGTCGACATCATCCTGAACACCCACGGTGTTCCGCGTCGTATGAACATCGGTCAGATCTTGGAGACCCACCTCGGGTGGATCGCCAAGACCGGCTGGAACATCAACGTCGCGAATGGTGTGCCCGACTGGGCGTCGAAGCTGCCCGAGGACATGTACTCGGCCGAGCCCGACACCAACACCGCAACCCCGGTGTTCGACGGCGCCCGCGAGGAGGAGCTGACCGGACTGCTGTCCTCGACGCTTCCGAACCGCGACGGTGAGGTCATGGTCAACGGCGACGGCAAGGCGATGCTGTTCGACGGTCGTTCCGGCGAGCCGTTCCCGTACCCGGTGTCTGTCGGCTACATGTACATCATCAAGCTGCACCACCTGGTCGACGACAAGATCCACGCTCGCTCCACCGGTCCGTACTCGATGATCACCCAGCAGCCGCTCGGCGGTAAGGCCCAGTTCGGTGGCCAGCGCTTCGGTGAGATGGAGTGCTGGGCCATGCAGGCGTACGGCGCTGCCTACACCCTGCAGGAGCTGCTGACGATCAAGTCCGACGACGTGGTCGGCCGCGTCAAGGTCTACGAGGCCATCGTCAAGGGCGAGAACATCCCCGAGCCGGGCATCCCCGAGTCGTTCAAGGTGCTCCTCAAGGAGCTGCAGTCACTCTGCTTGAACGTCGAGGTGCTGAGCTCCGACGGTGCGGCGATTCAGATGCACGACACCGATGACGAGGATCTCGAGCGCGCAGCCGCCAACCTCGGCATCAACCTGTCGCGCAACGAGTCGGCCACTGTCGACGACCTCGCGAACTGATCTCGCTGCCGCCGGTCACGGAGTTTCCGTGACCGGCGGCCAACGGCCCTTTATTGACAGAGCTCTGGAAAGGTAACAAGTGCTCGACGTCAACTTTTTCGACGAACTGAAAATCGGTCTTGCAACGGCCGACGATATCCACAACTGGTCGTACGGCGAGGTCAAGAAGCCGGAGACCATCAACTACCGCACGCTCAAGCCTGAGAAGGACGGCCTGTTCTGCGAGAAGATCTTCGGACCTACTCGCGACTGGGAGTGCTACTGCGGCAAGTACAAGCGCGTGCGCTTCAAGGGCATCATCTGCGAGCGCTGCGGCGTCGAGGTCACCAAGGCCAAGGTGCGTCGTGAGCGGATGGGCCACATCGAGCTGGCCGCACCGGTCACCCACATCTGGTACTTCAAGGGTGTCCCGAGCCGCCTGGGCTACCTGCTCGACCTCGCGCCGAAGGATCTCGAGAAGATCATCTACTTCGCCGCATACGTCATCACCTCGGTCGACGACGAGCTCCGCCACAACGAGCTCTCGACGCTCGAGGCTGAGATGGAGGTCGAGAAGAAGGCTGTCGCCGATCAGCGCGACGCCGACCTCAACGAGCGTCAGCAGAAGCTCGAGGCCGACCTCGCCGAGCTCGAGGCCGAGGGTGCCAAGGCCGACGTGCGCCGCAAGGTGCGCGACGGTGGCGACCGCGAGATGAAGCGGATGCGCGACGCAGCACAGCGTGAGCTCGACGCTCTCGAAGAGCTGTGGGACAAGTTCGTGAAGCTCTCCCCGGGCGATCTGATCATCGATGAGAAGCTCTACCACCAGCTGCAGGACCGCTACGGCGAGTACTTCACCGGTGCGATGGGCGCCGAGGCGATCAAGAAGCTCCTCGAGACCTTCGACATCGACGCCGAGGCCGAGTCGCTGCGCGAGACCATCCGCAGCGGTAAGGGTCAGAAGAAGCTGCGCGCGCTCAAGCGACTCAAGGTCGTCGCGGCGTTCCAGCAGTCGGGCAACTCGCCGCTGGGCATGGTCCTCGACGCTGTGCCGGTGATCCCGCCGGAGCTGCGTCCGATGGTGCAGCTCGACGGTGGCCGTTTCGCGACCTCCGACCTCAACGACCTCTACCGTCGTGTGATCAACCGCAACAACCGCCTCAAGCGACTGATCGACCTCGGTGCTCCCGAGATCATCGTCAACAACGAGAAGCGGATGTTGCAGGAGTCTGTCGACGCCCTGTTCGACAACGGCCGCCGCGGCCGTCCGGTCACCGGACCGGGCAACCGTCCGCTCAAGTCGCTGTCCGATCTGCTCAAGGGCAAGCAGGGTCGTTTCCGTCAGAACCTGCTCGGTAAGCGCGTCGACTACTCGGGCCGTTCGGTCATCGTCGTCGGCCCGCAGCTCAAGCTGCATCAGTGTGGTCTGCCCAAGCTGATGGCTCTCGAGCTGTTCAAGCCGTTCGTGATGAAGCGTCTCGTCGACCTGAACCAGGCGCAGAACATCAAGAGCGCCAAGCGCATGGTCGAGCGTCAGCGCCCGGCCGTGTGGGACGTCCTCGAAGAGGTCATCGCCGAGCACCCCGTGCTGCTCAACCGTGCTCCGACGCTGCACCGCCTGGGTATCCAGGCGTTCGAGCCGCAGCTCGTCGAGGGCAAGGCCATCCAGCTGCACCCGCTCGTGTGTGAGGCGTTCAACGCCGACTTCGACGGTGACCAGATGGCCGTGCACCTCCCGCTGAGTGCGGAGGCGCAGGCCGAGGCACGCATCCTGATGCTGTCGTCGAACAACATCCTGTCGCCCGCGTCGGGTCGCCCGCTGGCCATGCCGCGTCTGGACATGGTGACCGGTCTGTACTACCTGACCACCCTCAAGGAGGGCGCGGCAGGCGAGTACACCCCGGCAACCGACGACGACATCGAGCGTGGCGTCTACTCGAGCCCGGCTGAGGCCATCATGGCCGTCGACCGCGGTGCGCTCACCGTGCAGTCGCGCATCAAGGTGCGTCTGACCGATCAGCGTCCGCCTGCCGACATCGAGGCCGAGCAGTTCCCGGATGGCTGGAAGTTCGGTCAGCCGTGGGACGTCGTGACGACGCTGGGTCGCGTGCTCTTCAACGAGCTGCTCCCCGTCGAATACGCGTATGTCGACGAGCAGATGCCGAAGAAGCGTCAGGCCGCGATCATCAACGATCTCGCCGAGCGCTACCCGATGATCGTCGTCGCGCAGACCGTCGACAAGCTCAAGGACGTCGGCTTCTACTGGGCCACCCGTTCGGGTGTCACCGTGTCGATGGCCGACGTGCTCGTGCCGCCGGCCAAGGCTGAGATCCTCGAGCGTTACGAGGAGCGGGCCGACGGACTGGAGCGCAAGTTCCAGCGTGGTGCCCTCACCCCGGACGAGCGTCGTGATGCTCTGGTCGAGATCTGGAAGCAGGCCACCGAGGAAGTCGGTAAGGCCATGGAGGACTACTACCCGGACGACAACCCGATCACCATGATCCCGAAGTCCGGCGCGACCGGAAACATGACCCAGGTGCGAAACCTGTCGGGCATGAAGGGTCTGGTGACGAACCCGAAGGGTGAGTTCATCCCGCGTCCGATCAAGTCCTCGTTCCGCGAGGGTCTGACCGTCGCCGAGTACTTCATCAACACGCACGGTGCTCGTAAGGGTCTGGCCGACACCGCACTTCGTACGGCCGACTCGGGTTACCTGACCCGTCGTCTGGTCGACGTCAGCCAGGACGTCATCGTCCGCGAGACCGACTGTGGCACCGAGCGCGGCATCAACGTGTTGCTCGGCGAGAAGCAGCCGGATGGTTCGATCATCCGCGACGCGCACGTCGAGACCTCGGCGTACGCCCGCACCCTGGCCGCCGACGCGGTCGACGAGAACGGCAACGTCATCGTCGAACGTGGTCACGACCTCGGCGATCCGGCCATCGAGGCTCTGCTCGCAGCAGGCATCAACCAGGTCAAGGTCCGTTCGGTCCTGACCTGCGCGACCGGCACCGGCGTCTGCGCCATGTGCTACGGCCGTTCGATGGCGACCGGCAAGCTCGTCGACATCGGCGAGGCCGTCGGTATCATCGCCGCACAGTCGATCGGTGAGCCCGGTACCCAGCTGACGATGCGTACGTTCCACCAGGGTGGCGTCGGTGACGACATCACCGGTGGTCTGCCGCGTGTCCAGGAGCTCTTCGAGGCGCGCGTGCCCAAGGGTGTCGCACCGATCGCGGAGGTCTCCGGACGGATTCGCCTGGAGGACGACGACCGCTTCTACAAGATCACGATCATCCCCGATGACGGATCGGAAGAGGTTGTCTACGACAAGATCTCGAAGCGTCAGCGTCTGCGTGTCTTCAAGCACGACGACGGCTCCGAGCGTCTTCTCGCCGACGGCGACCACGTCGAGGTGGGCCAGCAGCTCATGGAGGGTTCGGCGAACCCGCACGAGGTGCTGCGCGTCATGGGTCCGCGTCAGGTGCAGGTGCACCTGGTCAACGAGGTCCAGGAGGTCTACCGGAGCCAGGGTGTGTCGATCCACGACAAGCACATCGAGACCATCGTGCGTCAGATGCTGCGTCGTGTGACGATCATCGACTCGGGTTCGACGGAGTTCCTGCCCGGCTCGCTCACCGAGCGTGCCGAGTTCGAGGCCGCGAACCGTCAGGTCGTGTCCGAGGGTGGCGAGCCCGCCGCCGGACGTCCGGTCCTCATGGGTATCACCAAGGCCTCGCTGGCGACCGAGTCCTGGCTGTCGGCGGCGTCGTTCCAGGAGACCACGCGTGTCCTGACCGATGCGGCCATCAACAGCCGCAGCGACAAGCTGATCGGTCTGAAGGAGAACGTGATCATCGGTAAGTTGATCCCGGCTGGTACGGGCATCAACCGGTACCGCAACATCGAGGTCCAGCCGACCGAGGAGGCCCGCGCGGCCGCCTACGCGGTGCCGTCCTACGACGACACCTACTACAGCCCGGACGGCACCTTCGGTGCTCCCGCCGGCGCTGCGGTTCCGCTGGACGACTACGGTTTCGGCAGCGACTACCGCTGACGGTAACCCGCTGATCGAGCTGTAGTTCTCGCTGATCGAGCTTGTCGAGATCATCGCTGATCGGCGGTAACCCGCTGATCGAGCTCGCTCTCGCTGATCGGCGGTAACCCGCTGATCGAGCCTGTCGAGATCACCGAAACGGCCCCGCACCTCACAAGGTGCGGGGCCGTTTTGCGTGACGATGCGTCGGGCGCTCACTCGTACCGGTAGGGCAAGTACTGCACGTTCCAGTGGTTGCCATCAGGATCGTCGAAGTAGACGAAGTGGCCCCACGACTGGACGTCGACCTCACTGGCGTCGACGCCGGCGTCGAGTAGCTCCTTCCGCGCAGCCTGGATGTCGGACACGCAGAGCATCAGTGTTCCGGCGTTGGGTGGCGCGGCGTCGACGATGCCCCGGCCGAAAGCGATCGAGCAGCGCGAGCCGGGCGGTGTCATCTGCACAAACCTGATCTCGTCGGTGGGGGACGAGTCGTGGTCGGGGTTGAACCCGATCCTGGTGTAGAAGTCCTTTGCTCGATCGACGTCGGTGACGGGCAGAAACGCGACTTCCAGTGTCCAATCCATGATTGTGGCCTTTCAGGTGGGACGCTTCGAGGTTCGAGCCGAGTGCCAATCACTCGACGAACCGAGCATCGCAGCCAATGCGGTCATATCGGGTCCGCAATAGAAACCCGGCGCCGCCCAGTCGACGCGACGAGACGCACACTCGACGGGCTCGAGCGCCCACTCGACGCCACGAGACGCCCACTCGGCCGGCGCGAGCGCCCAGTCGACGCGACGAGACGCCCAGTCGACGCGACGAGACGCCCACTCGGCCGTCTCGAGCGCCCAGTCGACGCCCCCGCTGATCGCGCGCAACCCCCGCTGATCGAGCTTGTCGAGATCACCAGAACATCGGGGCGAGGAACTTCGACGCGTAGTCGCGCAGCGCGTCGGCGTCGTCGATGTCGACGGTGTGCGAGTCGGTGAGCGCGAACGACATGATCAGCCGAAACAGCGTCTCCGACGCGAGCCGCAGGTCGGCGTCAGGCATGTTGGCGCCCGCGGCACGCAGGGAGTCGACGATGCTCTGACTGAACTGCCCGACCATTTCCACCACGTACGGGCCGTCGAATCCGATGATCAGGTCGGCGGCGCCCGGCTCGTCGGCGAGTATGCGGGTGACGAGTTCATTGCTGCGAGCCCGCGTGATGGACACCTGGAACCCCTCGATCACCGCTTCGCGCGGGTCGAGGTCGCGAACAGCCTGTTGCATCTCGGAGAAGAAGTCCCTGCGCAGTTGCAGCACGACCTCGGCCAGGAGCGCATCCTTGCTGGGGAAACGGCGATACAGCGTGCTGCGGCTGACGCCTGCGTCGCGGGCGATGCAGTCGATGTTGGCTCGACGGACCCCGGAGCGCACGAACTCCGACGACGCCGCGTCGATGATCCGACGCTCCTGTTCCTCGGCGCGTCGACGACGCGACGCACCCAGCATCGTCATCGCCGAACCCGCGTGGGTCGACGCCGCGGTCGAGGCTGAGCCTACTTCTGACACTCGTGAACCATAACTCACTCCAACGTTTCACGATCTCAAACACTCGACATCGACGGTATCGAGCATCGAGCGTGCGACGAGCTTGTGTTTCTGCAGTTGACAGCGCAACCACGAATGGGGGTGTGACAGCGGACACATGGATATGTGATACTCGCCTCGGCGCGAAGAATGAAACCGGGATGTCTAATACGTCCCAAAACCAAACAAGTGCTTGATTGAGTTTATGGGGGTTGCGCGTGCCGATGGCGCAGAGTGTGCAGGGCTTCGTCCGCACGGTCAGGCTGGGCGTGCGCACCTCTGTCATCGCGACGACAGACATCGTCGGCGGCAGGTTTCCGGTCCGCGAGGCGACCGTTCAGGCGTGGTTCCTGCTCAGCATCACGGTCCTGCCCGCCCTGCTGATGGCCGTACCGTTCGGAGTGATCATCGCGGTGCAGATCGGCGGCCTCACCAGCAACCTCGGCGCCACCTCGATGGCCGGAGCCGTCGGCGGCATGGGTGTCATCCAGCAGGGCGCGCCGATGGCCGCCGCCCTTCTGCTCGGTGGTGCAGGGGCGTCGGCGATCACGGCGGATCTCGGAGCTCGCACGGTCCGCGAGGAGATCGACGCCATGCGAGTCCTCGGCATCGATCCCACGCGCCGGCTCGTCGCACCGCGGATGGTCGCGATGGTGCTGGTCGCCCCGGTTCTCTCGATCCTCATCATCGTGATCGCGGTGGCCGCGAGCTTCATCGTGGCGATCGTCGGACAGGGGGTCATCGCGGGCTCGTATTGGCAGTCGTTCGGCAGCTACGCGTCGACCACGGACCTGTGGATCTGCCTGGGTAAGTCGGTCATCTTCGGTTTCGTCGTGGTGGTCATCGCGAGCAGGCGGGGGCTCGAGGCCGCCGGGGGCGCCCGCGGCGTCGCTGACGCTGTCAACGCGGCCGTCGTGCTCGGCATCGTCGCGTCGATGGTGATCAACGTGATCATCACCCAGGTCACGACGCTCTTCATCCCGCCGCAGGTGATCTGAGATGGCGGTGATCTGACATGGCGCAACGCGCCGGGAGTTACATCCCGAGTACCAAGTTCCCGCGCTTGGAGAGAGTCGCCGACGACGCGGGCCGCCCGTTCGAGCACATCGGCCGCCAGGTGACATTCGTGCTCGACACCATCGCGGGTCTGCCGCACACGGTGCGCGCGTATCGCAACCAGACCCTCGCGGCGTTCGCCGAGACCACCTGGGGCAACGGCTCGATCCTCGTCGGCGGCGGGATCGCGAGTGTGCTTGCAATCCTTGGTGTTTCGGTCGGCGGCATGATCGGCATCCTCGGTGTCACCTCGCTCTCATCGCTCAACCTCTCTCCGATGGCAGGCCTCATCACCGGGTACGCCGCCACGCGTGAGATGGCCCCGATCGTCGCGGCAGTGGGGTTCGCCGCGCAGGCGGGATGCCGGATGACCGCCGAGATCGGCTCCATGCGCATCTCGGAGGAGATCGATGCCCTTGAGGCGCAAGCGATCCGGCCGATTCCGTTCGTGGTGGGCACACGCGTCATCGCGGGCGTCCTCGCCATCGTGCCGTTCTATCTGATCTCGCTCTGCCTGGCCTATCTGTCTTCGCGGCTGGTCGTCAGCGTCGTCTACGGCAATTCCGCGGGCGCCTACGACCGCTACGTCGAGGCGTTCGTGAGTCCGGTCGACGTCGTCTATTCGACGATCAAGGTCGTCGTCTTCGCGGTCCTGGTGATCATCGCGCACACCTATTACGGCTTCTTCGCGAGCGGCGGTCCCGAGGGAGTCGGCATCGCGTCCGGCCGGGCGATCCGCGCCAGTCTCGTGCTGATCGTCGCGGCCGACATGGTGATGTCGCTGATGTTCTGGGGTCTGAACTCGGGGCTGAACTTCGCATGAGCAGGGCACGCGAACTCTCCCCGGCCGCGCTGCGCAAGCGAGGCATGCTCGCCGTGCTCGTGGCTGTAGCCGTCGTCGCTCTCGTCGCCATCAAGCCCTTCAGCGGAGGCGACGACTCCGTGCGCTTCGCCATCGACGCCCCATCGCTTCCCGACGGCGTGCAGGAGGGCGTCCCGGTCGATATCCGCGGCGAGACCGTCGGAGAGGTCTGCGGCCTCGACATTTCACGCCGCGACGTCACGCGCATGGAGGTCTGCGTCAACCGGGACGCCATAGGCGAACTGACCGAGAACACGGCGGTGAGCTTCGTGTCGCGCAACCTCTTCGGCTCCGACGCCGTGCGTCTGAACCCGACGGGTTCGGGCTCGTCGGTCACCAGTGGCAGCACCATCACGCTCGCACAGGCGCCGTCGGACTACACCGTGACGGCCACCGTGCGCAGTGCGGGCTCCTTCACCCTGCCCGTGCTGTCCCCACAACTCAGCGACCTACTCAAGCAGGTGAGCGACACGACGATTCGCCTGTCACCGTTTCTGACCGCGGCAACCGTCACTCTGCAAACGGTGCAGCAAGGGCAGCGCACACGTCTGAATGCGCTCTTACCCACTGCCGCAGACGCGTTCAGCGGCGTCGGTGCTGCGGCAGCGGGCGCAATCAAGGGACTCAACATCTTCAACTCCAACCCCCTCCTCCTCGACCACGGTTACGTGCTGCAGGTCGCGCAGATGATCGGCGACATCGGAGATCTGTTCGGCGGCATGGGATCACTGTTCAACGGCCTCGCGCCGTTCGGCGCGTTCATGGACCTCACCAACGCATTCACGACGCCGCTCGGGCAAGGACTTTCGGGTGTCACCCCCGCGCAGGTCGGCACGCTGATCGATCACTTCGGCAATGCGTTCCACACCGATCCGACGACGGGGCGAACCACCCTGTCGGTAACCGCGCACCTCGACGTCGTGCCCGGAGCATCGGCACCGTTGAACCAACTGCTGTCGAGAGTGGGTGGAGGTTCGTGAGAAACGCGTCGTCGGCGACGAAACGACTGCTGCTCGTGGCGGCCGTCGTGATCCTCGCCCTCTATGCGATCGTGCAGGCGATCAATCGGCCGGTCGGCGGCGACGTCGAGACCTACCGCGCCGAGTTCTCCGACGTGTTCGGGCTGCACAAGAACGCCGACGTCCGCGTGCGCGGCGTCCAGGTGGGCAAGGTGACCGACATCGATCTCCAGTCCACCGGCGTGGCAATGGTGACTTTCACCGTGCGCCAAGAGAATCGGCTCACCAGTCGCGATCAGCTCGCGATTCGATTCCAGAACCTCGTCGGCCAACGCTACCTCGCGGTCACCAAAGCAGAAGTTGCACAGAAAGCGGAGGTCAACGGGACCGTCAGCACGACCACGCCAACGGATGCGGCGCCACTCGACCCCGGTCAGGTGATCCCCGTTGCCAAGACGAGTGGCTCCTTCGACATCACCAAGCTGTTCAACGGATTACGACCGCTGCTGCAGGGCGCCGACCCCGAGGTGTTCAACACCTTCGCCACCAACATGCTCCATCTGCTCCAGGGCGAGGACGGCGTCGGACTCGGCGACGTCCTCGCCGACGTCGAACGTCTCACCCGTTTCGCTACCGACAAGAAGGCCCTGATCTCCACGGTCGTCAACAACCTCGGCATCGTCTCCGCTGCGCTGCAGGGCAAGTCCGAGATCATCGGGGTGCTGATGAAAGGCCTCGGCGTACTCTTCGACACTCTCGAGACCAAGCTCGATCTGCTGAAGTCCGCATTCGGCAACGGCGCCAGAGTGTTTCCGCCGATCGTCGACCTGCTCTCGAACCTGTTCGACCTCACTCTCGGTGGCCACGACAACGTCTCTGCGCGCATCATGCAACTCGTCCCCGACACCAACCAGTTCGCCGAGGTGCTCGGCGCGTTGCCGACCTTCCTGGCGACCGTGAACGCGTCGATGAGCCACCTGGGCTTCGACGCGACGTGTTCGCGCGGCGAGGTGGCGCTGCCGGAGATGGGGCAGGTCCTGCTCGGCGGAGGGAAGGTGACGTTGTGCAAGGCCTGAGTCGACTATCCGACTTCGCTGTCCGCGACCAGGTCTCCCGCAGGGCCGAGATCTCCTGGGCCGTCGGGGTTGTCGCCGTCGTGGCCGTGCTGGTGGTCGTCGTCGGCGTCCTCTATATCTCGCCTCCCGGGCGCGCGATCGTGCACGCGGTGATGTCGGAGAGCGGCGGCATCAAGGGCGGCACCGAGGTACGCATCGCAGGCGTGACCGTCGGCAAGGTCACCGATGTCGCATTGTCCGACGACAAAGTCGACGTCTCGCTCTCCGTCGACCGCACCGTATTCCTCGGCGACCAGACCTCCCTCGACGTCCGGATGCTGACGGTGGTCGGCGGAGCATACGTCGCACTGCTGCCCGCAGGAGATAAACCGTTGGGCGACTCAGTGATTCCCGTCTCGCGTACCTCCGTGCCCTACTCGATCTCCGAGGTGCTCGACTCCGCCGCCAAGACCACCTCGGGCATCGACGCGCCGACGATGCGCGGCACGGCGATGGCGCTGACCAACAGCCTCGACGCCGCGCCCGGCGCCATCCGCGGCATCATGTCCGACGTCGACACCCTCACGGGCTTGCTCGACAAGCAGCAGGATCAGATCAAGAGCGTCGCCGACATCGGCGGCGAATACAGCACAGCCATGGCGGCACAACGAGCCACGCTCGTCGAGATGATCAAACGCATTCACGCCGTACTGCCGCTCATCATCGGCTACAAGGATCGTGGCATCATCACCTACGACGCCCTCGCGTCGCTCGTGCTCTACGTCGGCGACGTCCTCGGCGAGCCGTATCAGGCGCGCATCAAGCCGCCCCTGCGCAAGATCATCGCCTCCGCGGGCGAGACCAAAGACATCGCGGCAAAGATGAGTGTCGCGATCACACAGCTGCGCGGCATCGCCGACAAGCTCAGTCGCACAATGCATCCCAATGGCGTGACACTCGACTTCGGTGATCAGGTGATCGACGACTCGTCGATCTGCATACCCATCGCGGGCCGCACATGTTGACCGCACGAGCGCGCCGAATCGACAGCAGGGCGATCGCACTGGTCGCCGCGATCCTCGTCGTCGCGCTGCTTGTCGGTGCGGTGGTCGTCTACCTGAGGTCGACGTCGAACAACGCGCGTGCACTCTGCGCCCAGCTACCCGACTCGGCCGGCCTCTATGCGGGAAATGCGGTCAACATCCGGGGCGTCAAGGTCGGAACAGTGACCTCGCTGAACCCCGAAAACGGTTACGTGACAGTGCACATGAAGGTCGACGACCGGCCGCTGGCTTCCGATCTCAAAGTGGTCGCGATCAACAACTCGGTGCTCGCCGACCGTCGTCTCGAACTCGTTGGCACCGACGCACACGGCGGCCCCGAACTAGCCGCGCAGACATGTGTTCCGCTCTCTCGGACGTTTACGCCCATCTCGGTCAGCGATGCGTTCCAGTCGTTCACGACGATGTTCAACGAGGTCGGGGGAGTGGGTACAGATACGAAAAAGCCGGTGGGAGAGCTCATCTCGGTCACCTCGCGGGAGATCAACGGGACCGGCGGCGACATCAACAAGTCCATCAAGAACATGTCGAGCCTGATGGCAGCACCCGACGAGTTCCTCGCGCAGATGCGCTCGATCTTCGACAATCTGGCGACGCTCACCGATGTCACCACCCAGAACTGGGATGATCTGCGCGATATCGGGACCAACTCGGCGTCGTTGACGTTCATGATGGGCAGGCTGATCGAAGACTTCGTCTATATCTTCAATGGATTGTCTGAGGCCGCGCCCGCGATCGACGATCTTCTCGGCGACCTCCTACCGCCGCTGCTCGACACCGCCGACGTCGCGAAACCGCTGATCGATCTCGGTGTCGCCAAAACCCCTGACCTGCTTGTGCTTCTGCGTGAGATCCCGGGAATCGCGACGTCGGCGTTGGCCATGATGAGCCGGTCCGCGCGAGGGGTTCCGGTGTCTGTGTCGGGGCCGAAGGTGCTCACCAGGACCCCGAGTAGCGCGGCGCTGTGCGGACTCCTCGACCGCAGCGGTGCCGGGAGCTGCGACGTCCGCACCGGACAGACGGCGGTCGTCGATCTCACCGGCCTCGTGGGCGCTGCGATCCAGGGAGGTCTCGGCCGATGATGCGTCGTGGAGTCTCATTTGTCCTGTGTGTACTGGCCGTGGTGGCAGCAGTTGTCGTCGTCGCGGTCGGACGTGGGACCAATCCCGCGAATCTGTTGCCGAGACTGACCTCGTCGTCGTCGAATTCGACGACGCTCTACGTCGACTTCTCCTCGGTCGTCAACCTCCCGCTGGGTGCGCGGGTGCTCTCACGCGGCACCCAGATCGGGACGCTTGAATCCATCGAGCTCGTCCCCAACGCCGCGCGGCTGACCCTCGGCATCACGCCACAAGCCCAGGTGTTGCGCGGCTCGAAAGCCGAACTGCGACAGTCGACGATGCTCGGCGACATCTACGTCGCGTTGATACCGCCCGCATCCTCGAGCGCGCCCCTCCTGCACGACGGCGACGTCATCGGTCTACACGACACAGACCCCGGCCCCCAGATCGAAGACATCATCACCAATCTCGCCGACTTCATGGCGGGCGGTTCGGTGATGCGAGTGCAGGATTCGATCCGCAAGGTCAACGAGTCCGTCGACATCGAGAACGGCGACCTCCCCGCAGCATCACGCGTCGGCGCCCACGATATCCAGGATCTCGCACGCGGCACCGACGAGCTGAACTCGATGATCGACACACTCGATGAAACCAGCCGCCAGATAGCTTCTGACCCAGCTCTTCTCGCGATGTCGATGGGTCCGCAGGGCCAGTTCACCCTGGGATCTGTCATGGACGCGATCAGTGAGGGATTCAAACTCGTCGCGGGTTCCAGCGCTCTCGCGATCGGTCTGAGCTGGCTCACGCCGAGGCTCGCCGAGCTCAACCCGTTCCTGGAGAAGATCACGCCCCTGCTGCGCAGCTACTCCGCGTCCTCGACCGAATTCAACGGCAACATCGGCAAGGTCGTCGACGTGACGCAGACAAAGCTCCTCCCGTTCGCCAAGAACGGTGGGGTCTCCGTCGACAAGATCACCGTGGGTGGGGATCGTCGGGAAGCAACTCGGTCGGTGACGGCGGTGTTGCGCATGATCGGAGCGGTCCGATGAAGGCGCGCTACATGTTCTCCATCATGGCGACCATTGCGGTGCTCATCCTCGCGGTCGCCTACCTCTCGGTGGGCGTACTGAAGATGCGGGTCATCTCCGACCAGACGACGGTCACCATCACCGCACCCAAATCCAATGGCCTGCACGCCGGTTCGGCTGTCCTGCTCCGCGGAGTGTCGATCGGGAGTGTGTCGTCGGTGACCTACACCGGCGGCAACGACATCGACATCGAGATCTCCTACGACGCCACGCATCAGATACCGTCGAACAGCAAACTCGTCATCGAGAACCAATCGATGATCGGGGAGTCGGGACTCTTCCTCATCCCCCCGAAAGACGATGCGGCCCAAACGATTCGTAGTGGTCAGACCCTGACCGCAACCGTGGTCGACGTCCCGGCATCGGTACCGGAACTCCTCGGCTCGACACAGACGCTGCTCGATCAGGTCGACCCGACACTCGTCAACGATCTCGTCGACACTCTCGCGGCAGCACTCGCCGGAACCGAGTCCGACGTCGAACGCCTCACACCAGCCGCGCAGGTACTCGCGGCGACGATGATCTACTCACAGCCGGCCATCGAGAAGATCATCGGAAACTCGACGACGATGCTGCAGGACGGCGCCTGGATCGGCCCGTCGCTGCGTCCGACTGCTCCCCAACTCGTGTACGCGGGCACCAGCGTCCGCGACGTCGTGACCGCGGTCAAGCCATTCGCGGTCTCCACCGACGGCGGAAAGAAGATCCGAGATCGCTGGAAACCGTCATTGAATCGGTCCGCTGAGTTCGTGAACACCATCGCACCCCCATTGGGCAGCATCGCCGACACACTGCTCCCCGCCGCACGGCAGTCGGGTTCGGTGCTGGCCCAGATCAACATCGCGACGCTGCTGGAGCAGGCAATGAAGGTCCTGCCCGGCGACAGCCTGCAACTAACCGTGACCCCGCCGAGATGACAGCCCGAGCCGACAAGGAGTCAGCCCATGACAACCGACCTGCACACCACGACCAACGACGCCGAGCCGGAGAACGACGAGGGCGCGAATGACACCACCGCTACGCCCGCCGAGAAAGCTACTGCCGAGAAGCCCTCCGCAGGGAAGGCTGCTGCCGAGAAGACTCCCGCCGCAAAGCCTTCTCCCGAAGAGTCTCCTGTCGAAAAGCCATCCGCGCGAGCTCAGTTGACCGAGTACCTGACGGTGCGTCGCCCCCCGGTTGTCGCGGCGGTCAGCATGCTGTGCGTCGCCGCGCTAGTCGCGGTCGGCGTGCTCGCCTACCTCCTCGTGCAGCGATCCGACGACCTCGCCGCCGAGCGCCAACTGACCGCCGACAAACAGACAGCCGAGACCGTCGCCGGTAGGTACGCGGTCGGCGCGGCGACATTCGACTTCAACAACCTGCAACCGTGGTCGGCAGCACTCAAGAATGGCACTGCGCCGGAACTCAATTCGCGCTTCGACGTCGCGGTGAACACGCTGACACCACTCATCCAAGAGGTCCAGTGGGTGCAGACCGCGAAGCTGATAGCAGCGAAAACCGTTGACATCAGGGCTGATCGACAGTTCATCGTGCAGGTCTTCGTCTCCACGCACATGACGAGCACACAGAATCCGAAGGGACTCAACACCGTCACCCCCTACACCATCACGCTCGACCGTGACAGCAAGTGGCTGATCACCGACGTCGCCGGGATCGCAGGCGCGGCACAGGACGGCTCGTCGGGCAGCGGCACCCCGAATCTCACGCAGAGCGACGCGGGCTCCGGAAGCCAGGGCAGCAGTACTCAGGGAAACAGCAACCAGAGCGACGGCAACCAGGGGAGTGACGGCACGGGCGGTCAGGCTCCGGCCGTCCCCGCGCAGCCGACACCGTGACCTCGTCCCCAACCCCACCAAGCGGACGCCGCTGGTCGGTCGTGCTGCTCGTCGTGGCAACGGTGGGAGGCGTTGCCACGACGATGACGTGGGTTCGGGCGCAGGGGTCGGTCATTCCGGCGTCGACCGATCTGACCGACCAGGCCGTCACACGTTCGGGAGCACCCGAAGAGCTTGCCGCGCGCGGCGTCGTGAGTCTTGGCGGAGCCATCGCGCTGGTGGCAGCCTGCCTCCTCGTCGCGCTGGCGCTGTGGGCAGTCAGCCCGGGCTATCGGCACGCTCGCGCCGGGTACGCCGTGATCGGGGTGTCGGCGGTCGGCATCGCGGCGGTGGTGTGGTTCCTCATGGATGCGGCGGTGTATTCGTCGGTCTTCGGCGGGGCAGTCGACGTCCAGACCGACACCGTCGAGGTGTCCGCATGGCCGCCGATCACGCTGTGCTGCTTCGTGATCGCCTGTCTCGTGGGTGTGATGCTGGTGCCGCGAGCGGGTCGAGACGATCGCACACCAGCCAACGACGTTCCCGCAGAACCCTTTACGACGCCGCGTCCCCCAACGCTCAGAGCATCACGCCGAACATGATCGACATCCCCGCGGCCATGCAGATCTGCGAGATGTCGCCCGCGAAGGCGAGTACATCCGACGTCGTGCCCGCGCGGCGTCGTCGATCGAGATAGCGGTACAACCACACCACGGCGGCGATGGCGAAACCGATCGTGAGAATCCAATTGATGGGAGTGATGTACGCCGGTTGGCTGGTGCCGGTCATGTCCATTCCCGGCATGTCCATGCCGCCGGAACCGTGGTCGTGGGCGAGCACGAGCTCGCCGAGCGCCGACGTGTATTCGACTGCGCCCGAAGCACTTGCCGAGGTACTCCCAGGGAGCAGGCTGCCGTTCATCACGGCGTACATCCACGCCATCGCGCCCATCATGACCGCGTGGTAGACGGCGACAGATCGTCCGAACACCGAGTCGGTCGCGGGGACGCAACCACAGTTCGCCCCGCAGGTGCACACATCGCCACACCCGCATTCCGGTTCGGCGAGAACAGAACTCGGGAATGCGAGAGTCGCCAGAAACCAGATGGCAGCGACGATGAAGAAGACCGTCGGGCCTGTGGTCGGCCAGCTCATCGAGAACGGCCACGCCATCACGATCATCGCGACGGCCATGATCAGGTGCAGCACGTGTCCGACGTAGGCGGGCCAGCGAAGCGGTTGGCGCACCATTGCGTACACGGTCAACGCCGCGGAGATCGCGAACAGGATCGTGACGACCCAGCGGAGTGCGAGATTGTCGATCATCGGGCACTCTCGGTTGCTGCCGTAGCCGGTTGCTCATCGGAGGGGCCGTGCTCGCTTCCGTGCGGAGGGGTCCCCGAACCGCGGCGCGAAGCAACGATGCCCCACACGGCGTCGACGATCACGAACAGCGCCAACGGAATTCCGAACCACGGCGCAAACCACCCGAGTACTGCGACCACGACGATGAGCGCAACCGCCTCACCGGGCAGGAGCGAACTCAGCGACCCTCGCCCCGGCGCTTTGGGCAGTCCACCTCTCGTGGGACGCCGCCGCCACCACATCAGGTAGCCGCGGACGATCACGCTGATCAGTCCGATTCCCAAGAGCACCAGGATGATCTGATTGATGATGCCGAAAAGGCCCATATGTGCGCTGATGGCCCAGTCGGTCATTTTCGCCATGAACGGCCACTGCGCGAAGTTCACCCGATCGGCGACAGCAAATGTCTTGGGGTCCACCGCGATCGCGTCGTACCGGGTGGGGAATCCGCGGTTGTTCTCGTTCACCGACCACGCCGCGCCCTCCGCGGACGGCGGCGTGATGACCATCGGTGCGCGCAGACCCGCTTGCGTGGCGGTGTTGTCGACGGCGGTGAAGTCCGACGGCGTGATCGTCGGCGGGGCTTCGGCTGTCGCATCACCCCCGTGGTGATGACCTTCGCTCGACGACGCGGGCGACGTCGAGACCGCGGGCGTCGTCCACGACAGTTCGGTGCGCAACTCAGAAATGCTCGCACCCGCATACCGCGACCAACTCAGCCCCGACGCCGACAGCGCGACGAGTCCGATGATGATCCACGTGCCGACGGCCCCGTGCCAGGTCAATGTTCGACGACGCTTCGGGGCATCGCGGTCAGGGGTGAGCACACGGTTGAGCTTGTGGGTCCGTCGTCGATAGCCGATCCAGAGGACCAGCCCACCCAGCGCCGTCACCCAGAGCCAGCTCGCGGCGATCTCGCTGTAATTGCGGCCGACGACACCCAGGTGCAGGTTGCGGTGCAGGTCGTCGAACCACGTGCGTACGGGCAGCCATTCGCCCATCGTGGTCAGCGATCCGCGCACATCACCGGTGTACGGATCGACGAAGACGGTGCGTGTTCGGTCAGACGGCAGGTCGTCGACGCTCAGTGTCACCCGCGTCGTCGAGTCGGCCTTCGGTGCAGGCGTCACCGACGCGATGCTTCCCTCCGGATGAGCTCGACGCGCCGCAGCGACCTGATCGCCGAGCGGAAGCCGCTGTGTGCCGACATTGTCGACGGTGAGCTCATGACTGTAGACGGCCCGGTCGACCTGCGGGATGAGTGCGTACAGCGTGCCCGTCACGGCCGCGACCAGCAGGAACGGGCCGATCAGGATGCCAGCGTAGAAATGCCAGCGCAGCAGGAGCGGACGCCACCGCTGTGCCGCCGACGGGGCCGGCCGCGCGCCTCGCGCATCACGATCTGGTTCGACGGCTTCTGATTCGCCGGTCTGGGGTTCGACGGTCTCGGACTCGGCTGGCTTGTCTGGCGCGGAATCCACGGGTGGAGGGCTGACCACGGCTTCGGTGACTTCCTTCTCGGGATGGCTGCACTGCCGCCGGTTTTCCGACGGCACTGTGAGGAGTAGTCGCCTCGGCCCCGCTTGCGGTTCCCGCAGATCTTGGATGACCTGGGTCACTGTCGACTGTGCGCTCGAGACCGTCGACCGTGCGCTCCATCACGCCGACCGTGCGCACGAGGCAGAAGTCCCGCACGTCAGCGCGCCAGACCATAGGGTTGATACGTGCAGCCAGACGCACCTGTCACCATCTTCGGCCCCGACTTCCCGTTCGCATACGACGACTGGATCAGCAATCCCGCGGGTCTCGGTCGCGTGCCCGACGACGCGCTGGGCGCGGAGGTCGCGATCATCGGCGCCGGTATGGCGGGCATGGTCGCCGCGTACGAGTTGATGAGGGTCGGTCTGCGGCCCGTCGTGTACGAGCCCGATCGCATCGGCGGCCGGCTGCGCTCCGAGCAGTTCGTGCCGGGAGAGCCCGAGGTCGCCGAGCTCGGCGGCATGCGGTTCCCCGTCTCGTCGAGCGCGTTCTTCCACTATGTCGACGCACTCGGTCTGCGCTCGCGCCCGTTTCCCAACCCGTTGACAGAGGCCGCGGGCAGCACCGTCATCGATCTCGGTGGCGAGACGTTCTATGCCGAGACGCTCGACGACCTACCGCCGATCTACCGCGAGATCTCCGACGCCTGGGATTCGGCGCTCGAACGTATCGCGGGATTCTCTGCGCTGCAGGATGCGATCCGCGCTCGCGACACCGCCACGCTCAAATCGATGTGGAACGAACTCGTCCGAGAGTGGGACGACCGCAGCTTTTACGACTTCCTCGCGACGTCGAAAGAGTTCGGTAACGCGACGTTTCGGCATCGAGAGTTGTTCGGGCAGGTCGGATTCGGGACAGGCGGGTGGGATTCGGACTTCGGCAACTCGATGCTGGAGATCCTGCGCGTCGTCGTGACGAACTGTGACACCGACCAGCGGTTGATTGTCGGTGGGGCAGAACAGGTTCCGCGTCGCCTCTGGTCGGCCACGCCCCATCGCATCGCGCACTGGCCGGTCGGGACAAGCCTGTCGTCGCTGCACAGTGGCGCGCCACGCGCGGGCGTTGCCGCGATCCGACGACTCGGCCCCGACCGCATCGAGGTCACCGACCGCTGGGGCGACTCGCGGGAGTTCTCCGCCGTGGTCGCCACCTGCCAGGCATGGCTGTTGTCGACCGAGATCGAGTGCGACGAATCGTTGTTCAGCCAGGACCTCTGGATGGCGCTCGACCGCACCCGCTACATGCAGTCGTCGAAGACGTTCGTCATGGTCGACCGTCCCTTCTGGACCGACACCGACCCTGCGACCGGCCGTGACGTCTTGAGCATGACGCTCACCGATCGCCTCACCCGCGGCACCTACCTGTTCGACAACGGCCCCGACCGTCCCGGCGTCATCTGCCTCTCGTACACGTGGATGAGCGACGCACTGAAAGTGCTGCCGCATCCGGTCGACCGCCGCGTCGAACTCTCGCTTGCGGCACTGAAGAAGATCTACCCCGACCTCGACATCGCGTCGCACATCGTCGGCCGCCCGATCACCGTCTCGTGGGAGGACGACCCCAACTTCCTCGGCGCGTTCAAGGGCGCACTGCCCGGCCACTATCGCTATAACACCCGGATGTACAACCACTTTCACGGTCAAGAGAATCTGCCCGACGCCGAGCGGGGCATCTTCATCGCGGGCGACGACGTCTCGTTCACGCCCGCATGGGTCGAGGGCGCGGTGCAGACAGGCCTCAACGCGGTCTGGGGAGTGATCACTCATTTCGGCGGCGCCTCGCACCCGTCCAATCCCGGGCCGGGTGATCTGTTCGCAGAACTCGGACCCATCGACATAGGGCCGTGACCGCCGTCCCGCCACAGAAGTGCGTCCCATCGCAGAAAGAGACTTGGATGACCACCGATCGACTACGAATTGCGTTGTGGCAGTGCCACTCTGTCGCCGACGACGTCGAGGGCAATCTCGACCGACTTGAGCAAGCTGCCACGGAGGCCGCTGCACTCGACGCCGACCTGTTGATCACGCCCGAGATGTACCTGACCGGCTACAACATCGCGCCGAGCACCGCGCGACGCCTCGCCGACCCCGTCGACGGCAGGCTCGGCAACGCCGTCGGTGACGTCGCGCGTCGCACCCGGATCGCGATCCTGTACGGATGCGCAGAACTCGACGACTCGGCCGTCTACAACACCGTGAGACTCGTCGACGCGAACGGCATTTCCCTTGCCTCGCACCGGAAGACGCATCTGTTCGGCGACGTCGACCGCGACGCCGTGACCGCGGGTATCGCCCCGCCCCCGGTGATCGACATCGGCGGCTGGAGTCTCGGTCTGCTCATCTGCTACGAGGTCGAGTTCCCAGAACTGGTGCGCGACCTCGCGGTCCGTGGCGCCGAGGTGATCTGCGTTCCCACCGCGAACATGCCCGAGTTCGACGCCGTCCAGACGGTGCTGCTCCCGGCCCGCGCGCTGGAGAACACCGTCTATGTGGCATACGCGAACTACTGCGGCGTCGAGGGCGACCTCGCATACGGTGGCCTCAGCGAGGGCATTGGCCCGGACGGTCGGGTGCTCGCGCGTGCCGAGCGCGAACCAGAACTGCTGGTCGTCGACGTCGAGCGAAAAGTGCTCGACGACGCGCGCGAGCGATTCACCTACCTGGACGACAGACGCTCGGATTTGTTGTCGTAACGCGAGGCGTCTCGGGCGCGGCACATCATCCGTTGATTTCAATATGAAGTTTGGTTCAGCAATTATTTAGTCCTCGCATCTGCGCAGGTCGAAGGCCCTCTGTGAGACGCTTGGACGAATGTGTCGACAGTCACGTCGGGATGTGGACATGACCTACGGCCGTGTTCTACCGTTACCTACGGGTCAGTAAGCTACCGGCTGGTAGCGATGCTTTTGGGGTCACTTTCACCACGACGGTGTTCGCTAAAGCGTGCGCTCTGCTCGGCGGTGGTGGCCCCTTTTTCATGCTGATCTGTCATCCGATCGAGTGTCGACGAAGGGGGCGGGTTCATGACCGAGACGGCTACGGATATCGGAGTGTCCACACATACAGGACAGGTGCGTTCGAGGGGTTCGCGCTCGTCCGAAGCGCAGCGGCAGGGGCGAGGTGCGCGACGACAGCAACGCGCGCGCGCCTTCCTGCGGCCTGCGGTGTTGATCGAGGCGATCGAGGTCGAAAAGCTCATCGTCATACCCGGACTCGACGTTCTGCTCGCTGAGCCGGAACGCTTCGGACTGATCAACGAGACGTCGGCAGCGTTGCGTCAGGCGGTCGATCGGCACGAGACCGCGGTCGACGTGCTGATCGGCATGCTCATCGATTCGATCGGCGACGACGAGAGTGCCGCAGACCAACTCAACAATGCTCCCGTGGTGCTGCCGGTTCGGGCATTGCAGAGCATCGTCGACGACTACCGGGACAGCAACGACGTCGCGAAGGTCGACATGGTGCGGCTGGCCTTCCTCTTTGTTGCGGTGCATGCACTCACCGACCCGACGAACTGTGCGACGGCCTCCCGCAACCTCAACCTCGTGCCGCCGCCACTGCACCGCGACCGCGCTGTGCTCGGGCGGGTCATGGCCCACGCCCTGCCCACCTTCACAGCACGCGACCGCGACCTGTTCGCCGTGTACGTCAGCAAGGCGAGCGCGTTCTTCGCCGTCCCGGCTCCGGCATCGCCGACGTCCGAGGACGACGGTGCCACCGACCTCGCGATCGTCCGCTACAACGCCCACGCCCTGCGCACCAGTTGCCAGCACGTCGGGCTGGGCGGCAACGCTGTCCGCGTCGCCGGCTTGGGCTGACCAGCAGCGAACGTTTCGCGGCGCGGTGCGCAGCGCGACCGTAGGCTTTGACGTGTGAGCACCGACCGGCCGCAACGCTTCCGGTGGCTCCTGCACTTCGATCTCGACCAGTTCCAGGTCTCGGTCGAGCGTCTGCGGAGTCCCGAGCTCGCCGATGTCGCGCTCATCGTCGGTGGTAACGGCGACCCGTCGGAACCGCGCAAGGTCGTGACATGTGCGTCGTACGAGGCTCGCGCGCACGGCGTCCGCGCGGGCATGCCCCTGCGCACCGCGCACCGCAAGCTACCCGACGCCGTGTTCATTCCCCTCGACACGCAGGCATACGACGCCGCGTCGGCGGAGGTCATGGACACGATCCGCGGACTCGGGTATCCGGTCGAAGTGTGGGGCTGGGACGAGGCATACGTGGGCATCGAAAGAGAGGGCGTCGAGAGAGAGGGCGTCGACGACGCCGCGATCACCGAGATCGCCACCCGCATGCGCACCGCGGTTCTCGGCGCAACCGGCCTCGACTCTTCTGTGGGGATCAGCGACAACAAACAGCGGGCGAAGATGGCCACCGAGTTCGCGAAGAAGCCCGACCGTCTGCCTCCGCGAGACCCCGCAGGCGTCTCGACCTTCCTGCCGGTGCAACCGTTGCCCGACAAGGTCTTTCTGCTCGACGACCGCAACTGGATCGAACTGATGGGGCAGCGTCCCACCAGGGATCTATGGAGTGTCGGACCCAAAACCGCGCAGAAGCTCAGCGCCAACGACATCGACACCGTCGACGACTTGATCGCGACGCCGCGCGACGACCTCATCTCCACATTCGGTCCGCACCAGGGCAATTGGCTCTACGTGCTGTGCCGGGGCCATGGCGACTCGACGATCACCGCAGAACCGTGGGAGGCGCGCTCGCACTCCAAGTCGCGGACCTTCCCGGCCGATCTGACATCGGTGGCCGAGAAACACTCTGCGGCGCGACAATTGACACGAGAACTGCTCGACCAGGTGATCGACGAAGACCGCGTACCGTTCCGGATCGCGGTCACCGTGCGGACGTCGACCTTCTACACCAGGACCAAGTCGCGCAAACTCGCCGCACCCACCCTCGACATCGCAGAACTCACGCCGGTCGTTCTCGACCTCCTCGACCGCTTCGACGCCGACCGCCCCGTGCGACTGCTCGGAGTACGCATGGATCTCGTACCCCTCGACGCTCAGCCCACTGTCGACACCGATCTCGACCTCGAGGTGACCTGATGCAGCAGAACAGAATTCGCTCAGTGTGGCCGACCATCACGGTGACGTTGACAGCCGTGCTCGCACTCGTGCTCGGCCCGGCATCGGCCGACGCCGCGCCCCGGCCCCCTGTCACCTACAACTTTCTCGACGGCGCACGGGCAGAGCTCGCGCACCCGGGTGGCTCACTGCCGGGCACCAACGACTTCTCGTGCCGTCCGACGCCGCGCCATCCCCGACCCGTCGTCCTCGTACACGGCAGTGGTGGTGGACAGCAGACGAATTGGGCGACGCTCGCACCCGTGTTGGCCACCGAGGGCTACTGCGTCTTCGCCATGACATACGGAGCCCTGTCGACGCAATGGCCCGCATCGGCGCTCGGTGGCCTCGGCCCGAAAGAAGACAGCGCATGGCAACTCGCGTCGTTCATGTCGAAGGTCATGGCTGCGACGCACAGCGACCAGGTCGACGTCGTCGGGCATTCACTCGGTACCGAGATCCCCACCTATTGGATGAAGTACCTCGGCGGACGCGGCCATGTGGCGCACTACATCTCACTCGCGCCGTACTGGCGCCAGGGACCCGACGACGACGATGCTCGCGGTGAGGCGGTGGCCGAGTTCCGACGCGCGCTCGGTGTTCCGACACCGAAACGCCCGAACTGCCCCGACTGCGTTGCGCCGCCCCGCGATCTGGACTTCAACCACGCCGTTCGGCAGCCGACTCCCTACCTTCCCGGAGTGCGCTACACGAACATCGTCACCAGATTCGACGACATCGTCACGCCCTACTGGGTGGGAATTCTGCCGGGCGGTCCCGGGACGTCGGTACGCAACATCGAGTTACAGGACGGGTGCGACCTCGACTTCGCCGACCATCTGTCGATCGTGTCCGACCGTCGAGCGGTCGCGCACGTCCTCAACGCGCTCGACCCCGCACATCCGCGTCCGGTGCCGTGCGTGTTCGTGCCACCCATCACAGGTGGCTAGCCCGCAGGAGAGACCCGATCGTTCGCGACATGTTCGCGGGCATGGGTGATCGCGTCGTCGAGGTTGGTCATCAGATGATTCTCGTGACGGAGTTCGTCGATCACCCCGACGCCTTCGAGTAGCTTGAGATGGTCGTCCTGCACGCCCTTGATGATGACGGTGATTCCGCGACCCTCGAGGTCGGAGACGATCTCTGCGAGCGTGTGGGCCCCTGTCGCGTCGAGCATCCCGAGATGCGACATCCGGATGATCACCACCCGTACCGTGGCGTCGGAGTGGGCGCCGGACGAGATGGCCGTCGAGATGCGTTCTGCCGCACCGAAGAACATCGCTCCGTCGAGTCGGAGCAGTGCGATGGCCTCATCGCCCGGTTGTGCTGGTCCCGGTAGCTCTTCGCGCGTCACGCTCGACCGCTTCGCGACCTGCCGCAGTGCGAAGAACGCTGCGACGACAATGCCGATCTGTACCGCCTCGATGAGGTCGAAGCACACGGTGATGACTGCCGTCATCGCGAAGATCAGCGCGTCGGATCGTGTGGAACGCATGATCTTTCGGACCGTCGACGACGAGATCATCCGAAAGCACGTCACCATGAGCACACCCGACAGCGCAGCCAGCGGGATCTGTGAGACGGGGCCCGTTGCCAGGTACACCACTCCGAGGAGGAACACGGAGTGCACGATGGCCGACACACGTGTGCGTGCTCCCGAACGTACGTTGACCGCGGTCCGCGCGATCGCCCCGGTGGCGGGCATGCCGCCGAACATCCCCGACGCCACGGACGCGAGTCCCTGGCCGGTGAGTTCGCGGTCGGGATCGTATGGGCCGGTCGGCGACATCGTTGCGGCGACCCGCGCTGACAGCAGCGACTCGATCGCCGCGAGTGCTGCGATGGCAACAGCAGCTCCCGCAAGGGATTTCATGGTCGAGACGTCGAGGTGGGGTAGCGCGGGTGCAGGCAGATGTGAGGGGAGTTCGCCGATTCGCCGCACCCCCAGGTGCATGAACCCGACGATCACGGTCACTAGGATGACGGCGGTCAACGACTCGGGAATGCTCCGATGGATGCGCGGCAACCCGACCATCAGCACAGCGATCACGGCGACGATGCCGAGGGTTTGGAGCGCGACGCTCCAGTCGGCATGTGTGACAACGTGAATGGCTGCCGGGAGCGTGCGTTCGCCTTTCGGTGCGTCGGCGCCGAACGCGGCGGGAACCTGCTGCAAGAAGATGATCACGGCGATGCCGAGTGTGAACCCCTCGATCACCGGCCACGGAATGAACGTGACAGCCCGCCCGAGACCGACGGCCCCCGCGATCAGCACGATGAGTCCAGCCATCACCGTCACCAATGCGATCGACGAGATCCCGTGCGCCGCAACGATCGGCGCGAGGATCACGGCCATCGCACCCGTTGGGCCGGAGACCTGCACGTGAGACCCCCCGAAGATCGCGGCGACGAGGCCTGCAACGACAGCGGTGATCAGGCCGGCGGCCGCTCCGACGCCCGAACTGATACCGAAGGCAAGGGCAAGCGGGAGTGCGACAACGCCGACCGTGACACCGGCGACGACGTCGGACTTCCACGAACGACGTAGCCCGGCGTAGTCGCCGGTGGTGGGGATGAGTCGCAGCATGCGGCGCGGGGCGATCGCATGCAGCCACGCAGAGCTTCGGCGCCTCGGCCCTGTGGCCGTCGCGCTCACTGTGCGACGACGGGCGGGAGCGCAGCCATCGAATCGAGTTGGTCGCGTTCAGCACCGAGCGTGTCGGCGAGAAAGCCGCGCGCGGTCACGAGAAGGTCCGCGACCTTGGGGTTCGCCAGGCTATAGAAGACAGCGTTGCCGACGCGTTCGCTGTGCACAACGCGATGCCGCTTCAAAACGGCAAGATGCTGCGACATCGTCGTCGGTTCGAGCCCCGTGATCGTGAGCAGTTCGCTGACGGGCGTCGGAGCACCGTTGGAGCTGAGCACCTCGAGCACGCGGATCCGAACCGGGTGCGCGAGTCCCTTGAACAGATTTGCCTTGATTTCGTAGAGCGGTTGCGGCCAGTTGGTCGTCATCTGCCGACCTCCTCGGTGATTGATGTGGGCGATGAAATGATGGATTGATAAATTGCGCAATCCATTGATAGCACTTCTGGCATCTCGGGTCGAGTCAGATGTGACGTACTACGCCTCGGCGCGCGGTACCCGGACGCCGAGGAGTTCGGCATCGGGATCGGCGTCCAGGCCGAGGCGATCCCAGTCGAGGGTCACCGCTACCACGGCGTATGCCGAGGTCGGGAACCGTTCGATGTATCCATCCGGGTCGAGGGTGAGTGCCGTCTTCGGCATGCCCGGTTCGTGTCCGACGACGAGAACGGTCGACGCATCGGCCGGCGCGTACACCCGCAAGACCTCCAGGATGTCGACGGGTGATCCGCCGTAGATTTCGTCGAGGAAGGTCGTCGGCGCGCTGATGCCGGTGCGCTCGAGCGTCTCGCGTGTGCGTGTCGCGGTCGAGCAGAGCACGGCGTCGACTCGGAGATCCTCTGAGCGAATCCACTCGCCTGCGAGCGCTGCTTCTCGACGGCCGCGGTCGGCGAGCGGGCGGTCGTGGTCGGCGACACCCGGCGGGTAACCCGACTTGCCGTGACGCATCAGTACCAGCGTGCGGGGTGCTGCGCTCATGCGATGTTCCGCGAGCGGACTGCGTCGTGATCGCCGCGCTGGCGGGCGTCGGCGATACGCAGCACCGTGACCGTGGCTCGCCACGCCGCGGACTCTTGCCGACAGAACTGCGCGTGGTCGTCGTCGCCCGTTGTCGACGCCTCATCGGCCTGGGCGTCGAACTCGTAGGCCTCGTCGAGGCAGTCGGCGATGATCGACAGGACGGTCGTGTGGTCGGTGTGCGCGGCGTCGAGGACCTTCGTGATCGTCTCGGCGTCGAGGGTTGCGAGTTGCTCGAGTTCGGTCCGGAACCACGCGATCGCGCGTGCGTCGTCGTGCCCGGAAGTGCCGTGATGTGTGCCCCGCATCTCTTCAGATTAGTGGGGGACACCGACGCAAAGCCGCTACGACACCGTTAGCCTGGATTTCGTGCATTCCTGGCTTCCCGCGCTGCTGGCTACTGCCGCAGCACTCCTCATCGCCGGGGGTACGGTGCTCCGGCAGCGTGCCTCTCGGGCGTCGGGGGCCATCACGCCGGGCTGGTGGCTCGGAGCGGCGATCGCGATCGCCGGGTTCGCGCTCCAGGCGTCGGCTCTCGGATTGGGTTCGATACTGCTGGTCCAGCCGCTCGTCGTGCTGGCGGTGTTGTTCGCGTTGCCGCTCGAAGCGTGGGCCGACCATCGGCATCCGCAGGCCAAGGAGTGGGCCTGGGGTGCGATTCTCGTCGGCTGTGTCGCGACCTTCCTGCTCATCTCGCGCCCCGAGCCGTCGCTTCGACGACCCAACGACATGGTGGTGTGGGGGGCCGTCGCGGCGGTCGCGGCGGTCGTCGTCGGATGTGTCGTCCTTGCCGAGCGATCCACCCCGCACTACCGGGCGCTGTTCTACGGACTGGCCGCGGGGACACTGTTCGGAGTGTCGGCGCTCCTGGTCAAGACGGTGGTGTACCAGGCGATACACCACGGCATCCACACCTTCGCCAAGCCTGAGATCTACCTGCTGGTTCTGGTGGCAACGGGAGCCGTGGTGGCCCAGCAGAAGGGGTTTGGCGCGGGCGACCTGCAGACGTCGTTCCCGGCCATGAACGTGATGGAACCCGCGGTGGCGATGGCCCTCGGCGTGGTGCTCCTCGGTGAGAACCTCAAGGTGTCGGTGCCCACCGCGCTGTTCCTCGGGATCGTGCTCGCCGCGATGGTCCGATCCGTCGTCGAGCTCGCGAAATCGTCGGCGGTGCGAGGCGAAGAACGCGAAGCGCAACTGCGTGACTCGGCACCCTCGCCGATCCGCAGGGTCGCCTGACGGGAGTCGACGCCGCCGCGCGTCCGGGGGCGTTCAGGCGTCGACGGACTCGATCACTTTCGCGATGCTCTGCGCCCATTCGGCTGCGGCCTTCGCCGGCTTGATCGACGACGAGTTGTCGTGGCGGTGATGTTCTCCGACCTGGGTCGCTCCGTGGCGGGTGAGGAGCTCGGCCATGAGCTCGCCGCCGCGGTTGAAGGTCTCGCCGTAGATGGTGTCGCCGAGTCCGAACACGCCGAACCGCACGCCGGACAGGTCCGGGGTGGTTTCGGTGATCTCCTCGGCGAAGGGCTCGGCACCCGTCGGCAGTTCGCCCTCGCCGTAGGTCGAGCAGACGACGACGAGGAAGTCGTCGGGGTCGAGATCCTCGACGGCGAACTCGCTCATGTCGTAGATCGACGGATCGTGCTCGGCAGCCAGGACATCGGCGATGGCGTCGGCCACGAGCTCTCCGTTGCCGGTCTCGGTGCCGTAGAGGATGACGACGGACACGATCTACTCCCTTGATTCTTCGCGTGATGGATGTGGGCGCGATCGACGGGCGATCGCAACCAAACGAAGGCTACCCTAACTGTCCACTTGGGCGCACCGGAGCCTTCTTCGGCTCCTTTGTCGGAAGGCGTTTACGAAATTACTTGGATGTCCTAGTATGTGTGAGTACAGGGTCTGATGGCTCACATCTCCCGGCCCCATAAGCGTCACGACACTCGACGTCCACAATCCGAACCTCCACAACCCAGAACAGGTGATCACCGGTGACCGCTGATGTATCCGTACCGTCCATTCCGCACTACCTCGACGGTGCGCGCGTCGAGGTGACAGACGGACGCCACGCCGACGTCTTCAACCCCAGCACCGGCGCGGTCCAGGCCTCCGTTCCCCTCGCGAGCACCGACGACGTCGCCGCCGCTGTCGCAACCGCCGTCGAAGCGCAGAAGGAGTGGGCCGCGTGGAACCCGCAGCGCCGCGCCCGCGTGTTGATGCGCTTCGTCGACCTTGTCAATCAGAACGCCGACGAGATCGCGACGACGCTCTCGCTCGAACACGGCAAGACGCACGCCGACGCCCTCGGTGACATCCAGCGCGGCGTCGAGGTCATCGAATTCGCCATCGGCATACCGCATTTGATCAAGGGTGAGTTCACCGAGGGTGCCGGCTCGGGCATCGACGTGCACTCGATCCGCCAGCCCCTCGGCGTGGTCGCGGGCATCACCCCGTTCAACTTCCCGGCCATGATCCCGTTGTGGAAGGCCGGGCCGGCACTCGCATGCGGCAACGCCTTCATCCTCAAGCCGAGTGAGCGTGACCCGTCGGTCCCGGTGCGTCTCGCCGAATTGTTCACGCAGGCAGGTCTTCCCGACGGCGTGTTCCAGGTGGTGCACGGCGACAAGGAGGCCGTCGACGCACTGCTGAACCACCCGGAGGTCAAGGCGCTCGGCTTTGTCGGCAGCTCCGACATCGCGCAGTACATCTACTCAACCGCTGCCGCGAACGGCAAGCGCTCACAGTGCTTCGGCGGCGCCAAGAACCACATGATCATCATGCCCGACGCCAATCTCGACCAGGCCGCAGACGCGTTGATCGGCGCAGGCTACGGCAGTGCAGGCGAGCGCTGTATGGCGATCAGTGTCGCCGTCCCGGTCGGGGAGCAGACAGCAGAACGGTTGCGCGCCAAGCTGATCGACAAGGTCAACGCACTGCGCGTCGGCCACAGCCTCGACCCCAAGGCCGACTACGGCCCGCTGGTCACGGCAGCGGCACTCGAGCGCGTCAAGGGCTACATCGGCAAGGGGGTCGAGGAGGGTGCAGAACTCGTCATCGACGGCCGCGACCGCAGCAGCGACGAACAGACCTATGGCGACGACGATCTGTCGAACGGCTTCTTCATCGGCCCGACGCTCTTCGACCACGTGACCAAGGACATGTCGATCTACACCGACGAGATCTTCGGGCCGGTGCTCTCGATCGTGCGCGCCGGCGACTACGAGGAGGCGCTCGCTCTGGCGTCGGATCACCAGTACGGCAACGGTGTCGCGATCTTCACCCAGGACGGCGACGCCGCCCGTGACTTCACCGCGCGTGTCGACGTCGGCATGGTCGGCGTCAACGTGCCGATCCCGGTTCCGGTGGCCTACTACACCTTTGGTGGTTGGAAGCGTTCCGGATTCGGCGATCTCAACCAGCACGGACCGAGTTCGATCCAGTTCTACACCAAGACCAAGACGGTCACGTCGCGCTGGCCGTCGGGCGTCAAGGACGGGGCCGAGTTCGTCATCCCGACGATGGACTGAGGGCGATGACCACCACCGCTCCGGCCGGAACCGCGGTCGGTCTCGACGACGACGAGCGCGTCATCGTCGAGACCGCTGCGGCATTCGCGGCCAAAAGGCTTGCGCCACATGCTCTCGAGTGGGACTCGACCGATCACTTCCCGGTCGAGGAGTTGCGCGAGGCGGCCCAACTCGGGATGGGCGCCATCTACTGCAACGAGGACGCCGGCGGAAGCGGACTGCGTCGACTCGACGGCGTGCGGATCTTCGAGCAACTCGCCTACGCAGATCCCGCGGTCGCCGCCTTCCTCTCCATCCACAACATGTGCACGTGGATGGTCGACAGTTACGGCACCGATGAGCAACGTGCGCACTGGATTCCACGCCTGGCGAGTATGGAGACCATCGCGAGCTACTGTCTGACCGAGCCGGGCGCCGGCTCCGATGCCGCGGCGCTGTCGACGCGCGCGGAGAAGGTCGGCGACCACTATGTGTTGTCCGGCGTCAAGCAGTTCATCTCCGGAGCCGGGTCGTCGGATCTGTATGTCGTCATGGCGCGCACGGGTGGCGACGGCCCGAAGGGAATCTCGACGTTCCTCGTCGAAAAAGGCTCCGACGGGCTGAGTTTCGGCGCGCAGGAGCACAAGATGGGGTGGCACGCCCAGCCGACGGCGCAGGTCATCCTCGACGAGGTGCGCGTGCCCGCCACCAACTTGCTCGGCGAGCAGGAGGGCATCGGCTTCGGCATCGCGATGAACGGGCTCAACGGGGGAAGGCTCAACATCGCAGCGTCGTCTCTCGGTGGGGCACAGGCTGCCTTCGACAAAGCGGCGTCGTACGTCGCGTCGCGAAAGGCATTCGGGAACAACCTGATCGACGAGCCGACGATCCGCTTCACCCTTGCCGACATGGCCACCTCGCTGCAGACCTCGCGCCTGATGCTGTGGCACGCGGCGTCGTCTCTCGACGCGAATGCGCACGACAAGGTGGAGCAGTGCGCAATGGCGAAGCGCTATGTCACCGACGCCTGTTACACGGTCGCCGACCAGGCCCTGCAGCTTCACGGCGGATACGGCTACCTCACCGAGTACGGCATCGAGAAAATCGTCCGCGACCTGCGCGTGCACCGCATACTCGAGGGGACCAACGAGATCATGCGCGTCGTCGTGGGTAGGTCGGTGGCAGCACGGTTCCGCGAGTCCTGACCAACTCCACCTGACCACACATACTTCAACACAGGGAGAATCGACAATGACGACGATCGCCTTTCTCGGACTCGGCAACATGGGCGGCCCCATGGCCGCCAACCTCGTCAAGGCCGGACACACAGTGCACGGGTACGACCCGGTTCCCGAAGCGGTCAAGACCGCCGAAGCCGCGGGCGTGCAGACCTTTCCCACGGCGGTCGAGGCGGTCGCCATCGCCGAGGTCGTGATCACGATGCTCCCGAGCGGAGCCATCGTCAAGAAGCTCTACGACGAGATCCTCCCCGCCACGGCAACGGGCGCGCTACTCATCGACAGCTCGACGATCTCCGTCGCCGACGCACGCGAAATCAATTCGCGCGCAGCCGATCATGGCTTCGCCCAGGTCGACGCCCCGGTCTCGGGCGGCGTGAAGGGCGCGGTCGCCGGCACGCTGGCGTTCATGGTCGGCGGCACCGAGGAAGCGTTCGTCGCCGCACGACCGACGCTGGAACCGATGGCGGGCAAGATCATTCACTGCGGTGAGTCCGGCGCCGGCCAAGCCGCGAAGGTGTGCAACAACATGCTGCTCGCGGTTCAGCAGATCGCGGTCGGCGAGGCGTTCGTGCTGGCCGAGAAGCTAGGCCTGTCCGACGATGCGCTCTACGACGTGGTCACCGGCGCGACCGGAAACTGCTGGGCCATCGAGACGAACTGCCCGGTCCCCGGCCCGCAGCCGACCTCGCCCGCGAACAACGACTTCAAGCCGGGCTTCGCCACCGCGCTGATGAACAAGGACCTCGGCCTCGCACTCGACGCCATCGCCGACACCGGTTCGCGCGCCCCCCTCGGCGAGCACGCCGCCGCGCTGTACCGCTCCTTCGCCGAACAGCACTCCGACCTGGACTTCTCTGCGATCATCACGACCCTGCGCTGAACTCGCCGAGCCGACCTCGCTGGTCGAGCCGATCCCGCTGGTCGAGCCTGTCGAGACCACCCGCCGCCCGAGCTGAACTCGCTGGTCGAGCCCGACTCGCTGGTCGAGCCTGTCGAGACCACGCCGTCGGCGGCGCAACCCGCTACGGCCGCGGATCAGTATGACGCGCAGCCCGAAATGTGTGTCGTATCGGAAGATGTGGGTGCTGCAGCACACAGATCCTTCGGTTCGACACACGTCTAGCCCGGCCGGGCTGCTGGCGTGCAACGGGTCGCAAGGTCTAGTTGGAGCCGGGGTGCGTACACAATCGTGACGTGAGCGGGGCGCCGAGGAGATTATTGTCTTGGCGTCGCGCTGACGACCGAGTTGTGTACGCGCTGTGCGGGTGTGGTGTTTGGTGGGCGTTGGGCAAGGTGGCGCGGGCCCCGACCAGCGGCGCATCCGGGTCGAGAGCACTGGGCCCGGTGGGTGATCTCGACAGGCTCGATCGGCGGGGTGGGGCTCGATCAGCGGGTGGGCTCGATCGGCGGGGTGGGCTCGATCGGCGGCCGAACGGCTTCGCGGCGGAGGGCGACTACCTGATCGACGTCGCGTTTCCCGCCGCGATGCTCGCCGTCGAGATCGACGGCTTCGCATACCACCGGGACGCGAAGACTCTTCAGCATGACCGCACTCGACGCAACGCCCTGATCGCCAAGGGCTGGACGGTACTGAACTTCACGTGGTCTGACCTAGTAGAGCGGCCCGACTACGTGATCAGTTCGATAGAGGCGGCCCTCGAAGCGGCAGCAGCCTGATCAGTATGACGAGAAGGCCAGAAATCCGGCGAGATTGTCATACTGATCGACGACGTTCGGGCGCGATGCAGGTCCGGCGCGATCCAGGCTCAGAAGTCGCCTGCGTTGTGGCGCAGTTCGTGGATCGCGTCGACGAGGCCGCTGATCTGGTCCGAGGTCATTCCGACGTCGGCGAACACCTCGCGGTTGAGCGTCGCGGTGGCGTCTTCGACAGTCGAGCGGCCCAAGTCGGTGATCTCGACGAGCGTGGTGCGGCCGTCGGTGGGGTGGGGGAGGCGTCGAACGAGTTGCGCCTCCTCGAGGCGTCGAATCGCATGGGTGACGCTGGTGACGTGCACCTGCAGGCGGTCGCTGGCCTTGGTGATCGGCAGTGCACCGTTGCGCGAAAAGGCAAGCAGCCGAAGCAATTCGTAGCGCGAGAAGGTCAGATCGTAAGGGCGGAGCGACGATTCGACGCGGGCCAGCAGGATCTGGTGGGCCCGCATCACGGAGGTCACCGCGACCATCCCGTCTGCGACGTCGCCCCAGCCGGCCGACGTCCAATTTGCCTTCGCCTCGGCGATCGGGTCGAACTCCATGCTGTGCCCTGCCATGGCTGTCAGCCTATCTGCCGTCGACGCCGCCGGATGCCGCCCGGGGCTCCGCGCGTCTGCACTGCCGATCGCGCCGACCCTCCCGAGCGTCAGGCGCGGCTGCTGTGCGTGAGCAGCATCTCGATCGCGCCCACAATCGTGTCGACGAGGTCGGCGGCGGTGCGGCCGTCGAGTTCGTCGCGTTGCTCGTCGGAGCGGAGCATGATCATCGATTCGACGAGGCGGAAGGGGAGCAGGCTGCGGGTGTCTGTGGGGTCGTCGAGTACAGCGGCGGCGAGGGTTTCGTAGGCGGCGGCGAGTTCGCTTCGCGCTGTGCGGAATTGGGCGTAACGGTCGTCGCCCACCTCAGGAAGCAGGTACAGCGAGCCGAGGTTCCAGCGTTCGTCGACGAGTTGTGTGGCGTCGAATCGTGCGAGGTCGAGGAGTCGGTCGAGGGGTGCGCGGTCGTCGTCGAGCAGTTCTCTTGCGCGCTCGAGAGATCCGACGACGGTGGCGTCGAGCAGTGCGGCGAGGATGTCGTCCTTGTTCTTGAAGTAGTGGTACATCGACGCCTGGCGGATGCCGACGGCCTCGGCGATCATGCGAGTCGACGTCCCGGTGTATCCGTGGCGGCAGAAGAGTTCGGCTGCGGCGTCGAGGATTTCCTCACGCGCGGTGGCGCCTCGCCTGCGCTGTTCGACGAGGCGCGGTCGGCCGGGGCCTGGCGCCACTCGGCCTTGCCGGGACGCAGTACTCATCTGGAAGCTCTTTCATTCGTGCCGAGGCGTGGGTTGCGGCGATAGCGTCATCGAGTCTAGTCCGACCAATTCGCGGCGATTTCGCGATCTGAGCCGGCCGCAATGCGTGGGGTCGAAGCGACCTGGACCTCGTAACACGCTCGTAGCGTGAGTTTCCATCCCCGCAACATATCTGTCACCCGATAGAAAAAGCTCGAGCGTTATCTATCAACTGGCAGATAAACCCGCTCAATGTGGAGCCTCACCTCGAAGGAACTCACGATGACCTCCACCGCACAACCCGACTCCAAGGCTCCCGCCGGCACCTCGCCCTCGAGCGACGTCGACGACGCCGACTCACTCGCCCAACTCGGCTACAAGCAGGAGTTGCACCGCGGCATCGGAGGATATGCCGCGTTCGCCTCCGGCTCTCGTTCGTCTCGATCCTCACCACCGTGTTCGCGCTGTTCGCGCTCGGCTTCGGTCTGGGCGGTCCCGCGTTCTTCTGGACCTGGCCGATCGTCTTCGTGTGCCAATTCTGCGTGTGCCTCGTCTTCGCGGAGCTCTCCGGGAAGTTCCCCGTCGCCGGTGCCGTCTATCAATGGTCTCGACGACTCGCCGGTGACGGAGTCGGCTGGTTTGCCGGCTGGTTCATGCTCGTCGGTTACATCGTCAGTGTGGCGGCACTGGCCATCGCGATGCAGAGCGTGCTTCCCGAGATCTGGTCGGGCTTCCAATTCGTCGGCGACGACACAAGTCTCACGTCCGTCTCGGGTGCTACGAATGCGATCATCCTGGGCACCATCACGATCATCGGCTGCACGATCATCAGCGGTGTCGGCGTGAGCTTCATGGGCAAGATCACCGTCACGGGCGTGACCATCGAGATCATCGGCGTCGTGGCGCTCGTCGTCGCGATGTTCATCAAGGCGGAACGCTCCCCGGCGGCGGCGATCGCGAACACCGGAGAACACGGACAGGGACTCGGCTACTTCCCGGCTTTCCTCGCTTCGATGCTCATGGCCTGCTACGTGATGTACGGATTCGACAGCGCTGCAGAGCTTTCCGAAGAGACCAAAGATCCTCGACGCACCGCGCCGAAGGCGATCATCAACGCGCTGCTCGTTTCGTTCGTCGGCGGAGGTCTGATGATCATCGGTGCGCTCATGGCCGCTCCGTCACTCGGTGCGCCGGAACTCTCGGCTCAGGGAATCGCCTGGGTCATCACCTCGCAACTCAACACCGTCCTCGGTAAGGCGCTGCTGATCATCGTCGCGATCTCGATCTTCTCCGCGACTCTCGCCATTCAGGCGTCGGCCTCCCGAGTGATGTTCTCGATGGCGCGCGACAACCGTCTTCCCTTCGGTTCAGCACTGGCAAAGGTCAACCCGCGCACCGGAACTCCCGTCATCACCGGCATCGTCGTCTCGGCGTTGGCGATTCTGATCTTGCTCGTCAACCTCGGGCAGGCGGGCGTCTTCGCTGCGATCACCAGCGTGTCGGTGGTCATCGTGTACCTCGCCTACCTGATGGTCACGGTGCCCGCACTCATCCATCGCCTGCGCGGAACCGAATTGAGCCACGGCCGACCGGTTTTCGGCCTCGGTAAGTGGGGCATCCCGGTCAACATCATCGCCGTCGTCATGGGTGGTCTGCTGATGGTGAACATCGCCTGGCCTCGCGCGGAGGTCTACGACCCCGACGGCGGCAACTGGGTACTGCAGTACTTCGCGATCCTCTTCGTCGCGGCGACGCTGATCGTCGGATTCCTCGCGTACCTCAAGGTCAAGGGCCAGCCGGGAGCGCCGGAACCCGAAGACGCACTCGTCGGACGGAAGCGCTCGTAGCGATTGCCGCAATATCGATCAACTGATAGATTTGTCAACCGAGCGACGACGCCCTGCCGGACCGTATCGAGTCCGTGCAGCCGACCACCGGGACGGCCCGGAACCTCGCCAGCTCATTCTCGAAGGACGTCGACATGACCACCTCGACCACCACCTCCACATCCTCCACCGCCGGTGCCCGCGCGCATGCTCGTGCACAGGCCGGAGCCATCACCGACTCCATGCCCGTGGTGCCTGCCACCGACTGGCCGACGACGATCACCGACGTCGACTCGTCGACGCTCACCTGGGCCGAGACCGTTCCCGGCGGCAGGTACACCACCAAGGTGCTCGCCCGCGGAACGCGAATCCGATTGCGCGACATCACCGGTGACGCGTGTGCACACCTGCTCCTGTGGCGCGTCGACGCCCCGTGGGAGCGCCTGAACGTCGCCGACACCGTCAAGGTGCCCTGGCAGGCCTACCTCACCACCGGCCACCCACTGCTGAGCGATCAGGGCAGGGTGCTCGCCACCATCGTCGACGACACCAGCGCGCACCACGACGCGCTCACGGGCACAACCACACTCGCCGACAACGCCGCCAAATACGGCCACGGAGAGGCATATTCGACGACTCCCGCGGGGCGTGAGCTCCTCAAGCTGGCTGCGGCCAAGAACGGATTGACGCCCACCGATGTGGCGCCATCGCTCTCGCTCTTCGAGGGAGTGAAGGTCGACGACGAGGGATCGTTCGAGTTCCAGGGGAGCGCGGGCGCAGGCAAGAGCGTCGACCTGCTTCTGCACCTGCCGTGCATCGTGGCGATCGCCAACACCGCGCACCCGCTCGACCCAAGCGCGGATTTCCGCTCGGGACCCCTCGAAGTGCTCGCATGGCGTGCCACCGACGACCTCGACGCGCTGCTCGCCGGCGTCGCCGACCGCGACCCCGAATACCAGCGCGCCGTCGCCAACAGCGAAGACGTGTACGGCGCGACGCGCTTCTGACGCCGAGTGGTTTCGACTCGGGTGCTCGCTGCGCTCGCGCCCGGCTCAACCAGCGGAATGCCAGTGGTTTCGACTCGGGTGCTCGCTGCGCTCGCGCCCGGCTCAACCAGCGGGAAGCTCGCGCCCGGCTCAACCAGCGGGAGGCTGGCGCCCGGCTCGACCGCCGAAATGCCGTGTCGAAACCACCACCCCCACCCCCGAACTCAACACATCCGAACGCAAGGACCAATCATGACCACCACGATCAATCCCACCACCGCCCCGGCGGCCGACCTCGCGCTCGTGCCTGGCGACGTCATCTACGACGGCATCGTCGCAGAGCGCGCTCCCTGGTCGGAAGTCGTTGCCGCGGGCGACGTTGCGACCATCGTCGACCTCCACGGCAACCAGGCCGTCGACACGCTGTTCTACGGCGGTCACGACCACTCGATCCGCTACTCGGCGCAGACAACCATTGCCGCGCAGGGGAATATCTTCCTCACGACCGGCACGGTCATCCGTGACCAGGAGTCGCAGCCGATGATGACGATCGTCGCCGACGAGGTCGGCAATCACGACACCCTCGGCGGTGCGTGCTCGCAGGAGTCCAACACGCTGCGCTACGGCCACCACACCAAGCATCAGCACGCTTGCGTCGAGAACTTCCTCATCGGCGGCTCACGTCACGGCCTCGGCAAGCGAGATCTCGTCGGCAACGTCAACTTCTTCATGAACGTGCCCGTCGACCCCGACGGTGCACTCGGAATCGTCGACGGACTGTCCGCACCGGGCAAGCGCCTCGCACTCCGTGCCGAGGTCGACACCCTCGTGCTCGTGTCCAACTGCCCCCAGATCAACAACCCCTGCAACGGATTCGACCCGACTGCCGTCCGCGTGATCGTCACGCGGCCGCGGGGCTGACCGAGTACCGACCGCCAGGAGACGAGATGAACAGTCAGACAACACAGTTCGACGGCGTCGACGTGCTACGCGCCGGACCCATGACCACCATCCAGGATTGGCCCGGCCGCGTCGGTTACTGGAAGGTCGGGGTCCCGCCGTCGGGTCCGATGGACGACCTTTCCTTCCGGCTCGCCAACATGGCCGTCGGTAATCCGGTCGACGCCGCGGGGCTCGAAGTGACGATGCTCGGACCGCGCCTGCGCTTCTCGACGTCGGCAACGGTTGCCGTGACCGGCGCTCCGGTCGCGTTGACCCTCGACGGAGTCGTTGTGCCCCAATGGGTCCCGCTCACAGTGCCGGCGGGCGGTGTGCTCGACATCGGAGCCGTGGGCTCCCTGGGGCTTCGTGTGTACATCGCGATCTCCGGGGGTGTCGAGGCTGAGGAGTACCTCGGCAGCCGTTCCACGTTCACGATGGGCAAGTTCGGCGGACTCGACGGTCGCGTCCTCGCCGACGGCGACATTCTGGCGCGCGCGGGTCTCCCGACAGGGAACCCGACGCGGATTCTCACCGAGGAGCAGCCCGCGTTCACGAATGCATGGCAGCTCGGTGTGACGGTCGGACCGCACTCGGCCCCGGAGTTCTTCACTCCCACCGACATCGCCGAGATCATGGGCACCGACTATCAGGTGCACTTCAACTCCGACCGCACCGGTATTCGCCTGGTCGGTCCCAAACCGCAGTGGGCGCGGACCGACGGCGGCGAGGCGGGACTGCATCCCTCGAACATTCACGACAACGCGTATTCGGTTGGAGCGCTGGACTTCACCGGCGACACCCCGATCCTGCTCGGTCCGGACGGACCGAGCCTCGGCGGGTTCGTCTGCCCGGTTACGGTGACGGCGTCGGAGCGCTGGAAACTCGGGCAGCTGAAGCCCGGTGACACGGTGCGGTTCGTCGCGGTCAAGGCGGCGGAGGCGGCGTCGCCGGCAGAACTGGGTCTCGCACGCAGAGCGTGCTTCGTCGACGTGCTCTCTCGCGGAGGCGATTCCGACAGCGGAATCCTGGGAACCACGACGACGGCCGACGGCACCACGTCGGTGACCTACCGCCGCAGCGGCGACGACAACATCCTCGTCGAATACGGCGACATGCGCCTCGATCTCGCTCTTCGCGCCCGCGTGCACGCGCTCGCCGAGCGGATCGAAGCGGAGAATCCCGCGGGCCTCGTCGACCTGACGCCTGGGATCAGATCGCTTCAGGTGAAAGCAGATCCGACGAAGTGGTCGCAGCTCGCCATGCGGGACTGGCTCATCGAGTGTGAGAGCCAGTTGCCGGCAGCGTCGGAACTCGTAGTGCCCAGTCGCACAGTGCATCTGCCGCTGTCGTGGGACGACCCGGCCACGCGCGAGGCGATCGAGCGATACATGCTCGGTGTACGCTCCGACGCACCCTGGTGTCCGTGGAACATCGAGTTCATCCGGCGCATGAACGGACTCGACTCGGTCGACGACGTGCATCGGATCGTGTTCGACGCCGACTATCTCGTCCTCGGTCTCGGCGACGTGTATCTCGGTGCGCCCGTGGCAGTTCCGCTCGATCCGCGGCATCGACTGGTCACGACAAAGTACAACCCTGCACGTACCTGGACTCCCGAGAACGCCGTCGGCATCGGCGGCGCCTACCTGTGTATTTACGGGATGGAGGGGCCTGGCGGCTATCAGTTCGTCGGCCGCACCACGCAGGTCTGGAACCATCGCTATCCGCAGCAGGCTCCAGGCTTCGATCCCGAACATCCTTGGCTGCTCCGCTTCTTCGACCGCATCAAGTGGTACCCGGTCGGCGCCGACGAACTGCTGGACATGCGGGCCGACGTCGCGGCGGGCCGCGGCGACAGCGTGCGCATCACCGAGGGCACCTTCTCACTGGCAGAACACGAGCGCTTCCTCGCCGACAACGCCGACGCCATTGCCGCGTCCCGCACGACGATGGAGTACGCGCGCGCCGAAGAGCGTGAACGATGGTCCTTGGCCGGAGAGTTCACGACGACCGAGCAGAATGAGACCGACAGCTCCGATCCGAAGGGGAAGGTTGCATGACCAAGATCGACGACATCTACACCGCGATCCGCGACACCGACCGGCCCGAGGTGTTCATCACCCTTCGCCCGGAGGCCGACGTCGCAAGCGACTACCAGCAATCCGTGGCGAGCGATGGACCGCTGGCCGGAGCGATTCTCGCCGTAAAAGACAACGTCGACGTCGCGGGATTGCCCACGACCGCAGCGTGTCCCGGGTATGCCTACGTGCCCGACGCAGATGCGCCCACGGTTGCCGCGCTGCGCAAGGCCGGCGCGGTCGTCATCGGAAAGACCAATCTCGACCAGTTCGCCACCGGTCTCGTCGGAACCCGTAGTCCCTATGGCGCCGTGCGTGATTCACGGCGTACCGATCGAATCTCCGGCGGGTCGAGTTCCGGTTCTGCGGTTGCCGTCGCACTCGGTTTCGCCGACATCGCGATCGGTACCGACACCGCAGGGTCGGGCCGTGTTCCGGCAGGTCTGCAGGGGATCGTCGGCGTGAAGCCGACCGTTGGCGCGATCTCCACCGACGGGATTGTGCCCGCGTGTGCCGACTACGACGTCCCGACGATCTTTGCCGCCGACCTCGAGCTTGCGAACCTGGCCACCGCAGTGATGGCGCAGGCAACCGGCGAGCGGCCATTCGACAGCGAGAGTCGGTTTGCAGCGCCCGAGGCTCCGATCATTGCGGTGCCCGCCGACCTCCCCGAGCTCGACGACCGCTGGCGCGACGCCTTCCGTGAGGCTGTGGCCGCGGCCGAGGCTGCGGGCTTCACGATCAAGACCGTCGACCTGACGCCCTTCCTCGCCGCAGCACGACTGCTCTACGACGACGCCCTCGTGTCCCAGCGTTACGACGCCGTCGGTGAGTTCATCGACAGCGCAGCGGACTCCGACGATATCGGACTCGATCCCGTTGTGGCGCAAATCGTGTCGAAGGCATCCGGCTACACCGCCGTCGATCTGCTCCGTGCGCGACGTCGACTCGCCGAGCTCAGGGCGTTGGCGATGGAGCAATGGGGTGACGCGACGGCACTGATGGTGCCGACCGCGCCGTTCCACCCACGGATCGACGAGGTCGTCGCCGACCCGATCGGCGTCAACAGCCGGATGGGCACGTACACGAACTTCTGCAATCTGTTCGACCTCTGCGGATTGGCGGTCCCGGCAGGCGTCGTCGACGAAGCCGACGGAACCCGATCCGAGTTCGGTATCACGCTCCTCGCGGGTGCTCACGAGGACGCGGTTCTCATCGATCTTGCTCGGCGACTGCGGGTTTCGGCAGCCGACTCCCAGCACGGCGCGTCGGCACCGACGTGGCCCGAGCGGGTAGCGCCATCGGTCGAGCTCGCCGTGTTCGGCGCGCACATGGCTGGTGGCCCGCTGACGCACGAGCTCAGCGACCGCGGCGCGCGCTGGGGTAGGGAAGTACGCACAGCGCCGTCGTATCGTCTTGTGGCACTGGATACGACGCCACCCAAGCCGGGTTTGATCCGCGACCTCGATGCGGGTCGTGTCATCGAAGGGGAGAGCTGGGTCCTGTCGCCCGCGGCGCTGGGCGAGTTCCTCGCCGCGCTGCCGCAACCGATGATGCTGGGCAAGGTCGAGCTCGCCGATGGTAGCTGGGTGGTCGGATTCGGATGCGACGCGCAGGCCGGCGAGTCGGGGCGTCCGCTCGACCGCACGCGGTGGTGAGGCACTTTTCTTGAAACCGTCCGTTCTCGCCGAATCGTGGTGATTGAATCCTCCCTAGCTCGGGGACGGTACTCGAGCCGATGTCTCGGAGGGGGCAAGCCACATGGCTCAATCGGCGGTGAACGGTGCGGGGCGCGGTGGAGTTCGTCGAGCGGAGAAGCAGGATCGACGCCGCAAGCGCAAGGCCGGTCAGCGAGCCGCCGCCGGCGCCGTGGCGGTGGCCGCCGCAACCACGCTGAGCTTCGGGCAGACGGTCGGGGCGGGGCACGCTGAGGCCGGGGTCGCCGACGACATCGTCAATTCGATTGTCGATGGGGCCGGGACGGTCGCGGGCGTGTGGAACATCGACGTCTGCGCCACCGGCGAGACGAAAGGAAACGCCAACTGCGACGCCGCGACAAAGCTCGGGGTCGCGGTGGTCCTGCCGGACGAGATCTCCGTCATCCCGAGCGGCAACAACACGGCGCATGGATCGGCCGTCGTCAAGGGGTCGGGTTACGAGTTCGCTTTGGCGGGTCGCGAGGGCACGGCGACGGCGATCGCTTACCTGCCGGTGAGTCTCGCGACCGCGGGGGCGACAGATGGACGTACTGCCTGGTCGTTCGCCGTGCTCGGAATGGCGAACGCATGGACGACGGATGCTACAGATGTCACGGCCTGGCACGACGGACCGCGCTTGACCAGCGTGCCGGGCGTGGCGTCGGTTGGCTGCTACGGAGGATTGACCGCAGGTTATGCCGAAGGCGTCGGCGCATGCAGCAATGTCCTGGGGACATTCGATTTTCGCTACTCCGAGCTCGACGAGACCAAGCACAACCTGACGATTCCCGAGGTTCAGTTCGCACTGACCGACCCGACCGCGGTGCTCTCGGATCCGGCGGGCGTTTTCGCGGACGTGATCAGCGACCTGCTGCAGGGTAGAACTCCTACTCTCAGCAAGGACTTCACCAGGCTCACCGTCGGAGGTGATCGGACGGATGCTTACGGTCTGCCCGTCTTGCTCACCCTCACAAGCGATTACGGCACGCAGGCGCCCATCGTGGTGCACTGGCTCGGCTCGTCGGTGACGTTCAATCCGACGGTGACGGTCAACGGCAAGGTCAAGCCGAATCATCTGGGACTTCCCGTGATCACCCTCGGCTACGTCGACACGGCACAGTTGTTGCCGACAGTCGACATCCCCGAGATCGCGTTCCCGTTCGGGGTGCCGTCGGTGGGCCCGTTCGGCGGGTCGAGCAGCGCCGCCGGCACGTCGAAGATCACCGCCCTGCGTGCGAGCAGCACAAGCGAGGCCACTGCTCCCACAGAGACCGACACCGAGACCCCGGCGGCGTCGAGCGCACCGATCGTCGCCAACGAAAGCAGCACGGCAACAAAGCAATTCGACGCTCCTTCGGTACCGGAATCGACAGCTGATGCCGCGCAGGGGAATTCGTCGAGTCTCGGCGCCTCGGGGTACGTGGGCAAGCATCGCTCGCTCGGCGACTACGTGGGCAAGCACCGTTCGAGCGACGGCACAGGCGACCGGGCCGACGCGGCGTCGAACAGCTCCCCGAGTGCCGAAGCCACGACCGACTCTTCTGACACCAAGGCCTCCGACCTCCAAGCCCCCGACACCCAAGCCCCCGACACCCAAGCCCCCGACGCGAATGCCTCGGAAGCCGCATCGGGGTCAGCGCAGTCGACCGTTAGCGCCGCGGGCGGACAGTAGCCTTCCACGCGATCTGACTGTTTGTTACAACGGAAGAGGCCGATCACTCGACACGAGGAGACGACGATGAGCGGACCGATCTCAGGCGAAGACCTGCCCGAAGGCGTCGTCGACCCCGAAGCGCCACTCGACGACGAGCCCGGCGAATCGCTTGCCGACGATGCGCCGCTCGACGAGTTCGTCGACCCCCTTGCGGGAGTCGAACCGCCACAAGCCGACGACGTTCCGAGCGCGGATTACGTCGAACAACACCTCGACGTCGACGAGGTGGAACCACCCCGGCGCGACGACTGACCGCAAAACCCCATTTGACCCTGAAACGTCGGCAGACTCGAGAACCCCGTTGGCTACAGTGGAGCCATCGAAGCAGGTTAGGCCCGATGTGTCGCCGACCGCTCGCTCACCGGAGTCAAGCGGTCGACGGTGGCGCACGCTAGGAGGAAGTCATGGCGATCGATCCCGCAAAGAGCAAGGCAGTCTCGCAAGTGGTGCGCGAGCATCCCGGAATGAGCCTTGTGGCAATGTCACCCGGCATCGTGGTCTTTCTCCTGGTAGGAATCTTCGCGAATTGGTTCCTGGCGATCGTGCTCGGCGTCGCAATGGTCGCAGGCGGGTACTACGTGCTGACGCGACAGAAGTGAGCAGGGCATAACCGGTGCGAGGACGACTGCGGACGGGTGACGCTCACTCGTGGGCAACGAGGCCCCGACGGTGAGCGCACGCGTCGACGCCTACATCTGGGCCATCCGGCTCACAAAAACACGTTCGGCTGCAGGGGACGCATGCCGAGGTGGTCATGTTCGTGTCAACGGGGCGACCGCGAAGCCCGCGCAGCACGTCAGCATCGGCGACGAGGTGCGCCTCCGGCTGGGTGGTCGTGAGCGCATCGTCGAGGTGACCCAGGTGATCACCAAGCGAGTGTCGCCCGCGGCGGCGTCGGCCTGCTACATCGACAAGAGCCCACCCCCGCCTGCCAAGGAGATCCTGGCGAGTCAGCCACGACGCGATCGCGGTGCCGGCCGGCCGACGAAACGCGAGCGACGCGAGATCGACAAGCTGATGCGCGGTGGCTTCCTCGTGTCGTTGGCGGTAGTGATCGCGCTGATCGGCAGTGCCTGCTCGTCGGACTCCGACGATTCGGGAGGCAACAGCAACGGCAACGCTGCGGCGCCGCCGGCGAAGGCGGGGTCGGGTCCGTTCTTCGGTGAATGCGGAGGCGTCACCACAGAGGAGGTCAACAACCTCACAAAACTCGGCACGCTGACCAACACGGTGAACAATTCGTCGGTGTGTGAGTGGTCGTCGAGCGCTGATCGCACCGGACCGGTGGCATCGTTCAACTGGTATCGCGGCTCACCTATCGGACGTGAGCGCGCCACCGAGCAACTCTCCCGCGAGTCGACCAAAGACATAGAGATCAACGGACACAAGGGATTCATCGCATCCGACACAGGCATCTGCGAGATCGGAATCGCCTTCGGTGCCGACTTCTTCGAGTGGTCGGTGAGCGCCGGTACCTCATCACTGAGCGCGCAGGCCCCCGACACCCAACAGATCTGCGACGCCACGCGTGAGCTCTCCGCGATGTCGATCGAGCGTGCGTCATGAGGCGCGTGAGACGCGTCGTCGTGCCGTTGCTTGTCGCTCTGGCCGTGCTTGTCGGTGCGCTTTCGGGCTGCACCGTCGACGGCCAGGCAGTCTCGTCCGAACAGGCCAACGCCGATCAGCCCGGCAACGTCGACACCGACCGATTCGACAAGTTGACCCTCGAATGCCAGGTGCTCTCGACAGCTCAGATCGCCAAAGCGGTCGGCGGAACGTCGGCTCGGGGCACCTTCAACGGCGCGATCTGCCGATGGATCGTCGACGGGCCGGTCGCCGCGAACGTCACCTTCAACTGGTTCGAATGGGGCGACTTCAACGTCGAGAAAGACACCGCCAAGCGGCTCGGCTACACAACCGAGAACGTCCGGATCGTGAGTCAGGCTGCGTTCACGCAACGCGACCCCAAGCGCCCAGGGGTGTGCGGCGTGACCAGTCGCGCGCCCACACGTGGCGTCTACACGTTCTGGGTCGAACCGATCGGCGGAGCGGCAGCTGCCGACCCGTGCGCCGCCCCGACGAAGCTGATGGAACTACTCCTCAACGGTGGTCAATAGTCGCTGCCGCGACGGCAGCCAGCAATGACCGACCGGCGCCGCCGCGCTCGCCGAGGCATGATCTATGCCCATGGGAGACTCCGGGTTTCGATTCTTGCGTGCGCTGCTCGTACCGGCGCTGGCGGCACTTGCGATCGTGAGTGTCGGATCGGTCGCCGACGCGGCCCCGGGCACCCGGTGTGCCGGCGCGACGGTCACCACCAGGACTGCCTCGCCGTCTCCGACGGGTTGGGCAGAGAATCTCACGTTCGATCCCTCGGGCAACCTCTGGGTCTCACGTCTCTACGAGAATTCGGTGGAACGCTATGACCGCTCCGGACGGCGCACCGCAACCGTCCCGGTGTGGGCGCCCGGCGCGTTGCGCGTCGGTCCAGGCGGTGATCTGTACGTGAACTCGGGTGACCAGTTGTCGTTCGGCACGGAGCGCAACGGCGTCGTCGTAAAGCTTGATCCGCTTGCAGCTCAACCTAATCCGACGGTCTACGCGCGCGGGTTCGCGATGCCCAACGGGCTGGCGTTCGACGCGGACGGGTTCGGATACGTCGTCGACAGTTCGCTCGGAGTTGTCCGGGTCGCGCCCGGTGGTGCCATCGACCGACGCTGGACGGATAGGGCCCGCGCGGCGTTGGCCACCTCGCCGGCCGTCAACGGGATCAGCCCCAATGGCGCGGTGGTCATCGGCAACGACCTCTACCTGACCTTCACGGCAAGTCGAACGGGACGGGTCGTCGCGGTACCGCTCGACGATCCCGGCTCGATGCGTGTCGTCGCCGACCTCACGGCTCCGCTGCCCGGCCTGCTCGACGACCTCACCGCGCTGGACCCGCACACCATCGCTGTCACGTCGACGCTCGGCTCGCTCATCCTCGTCTACGTACGCACGGGCGCACACTGCAGCATTGCACTCGGCCGACCGGCGACGGCCATCGCCGTGCAACCCACGGATTCGCGCGCCCTGGTGGTCGCGTCGGAGAGCGGTGACCTGCTCGACGTACGGCTCGCCAAATGAACAAGAAGCAAACATATGTTCGACTAATACGCCGATCGTGATTAAGGTGAGTCCATGACTCTCTCGGTTGCCATGATCACTGTCGACACGCTCGAGCCGATATCGCTCGCCACCTGGTGGGCCACCAATCTCGGTGGCACGATCGTCGCGGAGAACGACGGATTCTTCGTCGTCGTCGCGCTCCGTGACGGCGGCCCCGCGATCGGCTTCCAGAAAGTCGACGACCCGACGCCCGGGAAGAGCCGCATCCACCTCGACCTCGCGTCGCCCGACTATCCGGCCATCGTCGACACTCTCGTCGCGAACGGGGCCACCAAGCTCGGCGACCGGGAGATCCCTGGTGGTGGCTTCGGATGGACCACGCTGACCGATCCCGCCGGCAACGAGTTCTGCGTGTCAGGCGGTCACTGACCGATCCGCCGCGGCCCGATCGCCGGCCTCCCGATCGACAACCGCTTGATCAACGGTCTCCTGATCGCCGGCCGCCTGGTCGGCTGAGCGCTTCGTCACCGACACGGTGGCTGCGACCTGGTCCTCGCCGTCGTCGTCGGGAATGAGCATCCACAGGAGGAGTCGTTCGGGTTCCCGGACGCGCCGCAACGTGATCGGCGTGCCGGGGACGATCGGACGCAGGTACTCGATCACCAGGCGGTGCGGTCCGTCGATCAGATCGAGATGATCGACGAGTTCGTCCTCGACCGCCTCGAGGTACGCGGCGTTGTTGAGGTGCTTGAACGGGTCGAAGTCGGTGCTGCGCAACACGTGTTCGCGGTCGTCGGCCGACGCGCCCTCGGCGTCGGGAGCCTTCTCCGGATTCAGCGACTTCCAGCGCAGGCGGTGCTCGTCGGTCATCGACGAGAGCAGCTCGAACGCGTCGTCGGAGATTCGCGACGGCATGCCCTGGTCGTTGACGTTGATCCAGAACGCCTCTGTCTCGATCAATCCGGACTCGCGTGGTTCCGGGTTGAACCGATTGGTCTGGTGCTCGGCTGTCAGCCGGACGCGCATGTTGGTCCACCGTGTCGAGAGCGACCCGCACCACCGCTGTGCGGTGACGGTCGCAGGCCACGAGATGGGCTTGATGACGTCGACGACGGTCCGCCGCACGATCCAGAACGGATCCGAGTCGCCGAGTTCGGTTGCCTCGATGTTGTCGTTGGCGACGTCCTGCAGATACCTGGCGACGGCGTCGAGTCGTACGCGCATGTCTTGGTCGACGTCGCCGGTCCGTACGCGGTACGTCGCCTCGAAGAAGCGCGCGCCGTCCTTGCGGTCGGGGAGTGCTGCGCCGGTGGCCTGGCTGTTGTCGCGGGTCAATAGATGTCCTCTGTCGGCTGTGTCGGCTGGCTCACACGCCACGGTTACGATCGGGTAGCTCACGGTGTGGTCGTTAAGATACAGTCACCACAAAACTAGAACACGTTCTACGTGTTGACTTCGAGGACAGCACAGATGGCCCATGTGATCACACGCCCCTGTTGTAACGATGCGAGCTGCGTCGCGGTGTGCCCGGTCAACTGTATCCACCCGACGCCGGATGAGCCCACATTCTTCACCGCGGAGAGCCTCTACATCGATCCGGACACCTGCATCGACTGCGGGGCATGTATCGACGAGTGCCCCGTCGAGGCGATCATTCCCGACGACCAGCTCGACGAGCGTGACGAGCCCTACCTGCAGATCAACGCTGACTACTACAAGGATCACGACGTCGACGGTGGCTTGGTTCCCCCGAAGAAGGCCCCCAAGCTCCCCGCGGGAGATGTCCGCGTCGCCATCGTCGGCGCCGGGCCTGCCGCGTTCTATGCCGCGGAGGAACTGGTCCGTAAACCGCAGATCTCTGTCGACATGTTCGACCGTCTACCCACGCCGTACGGGCTGGTGCGCGCGGGAGTCGCCCCCGACCACGCTGCCACCAAGGGCGTCGAGTCGACCTTCGCGGCGACCTCGGCCAAGCGCAATTTCCGCTACTTCCTCAACGTCGAGGTCGGTAAACACATCAGCCACGACGAACTCACCGCCCGCTACAACGCCGTCATCTATGCGGTCGGAGCCCCAACGGACAAGCGGCTCGGTATCGCCGGCGAGGACCTGTCGGGTTCGGTGTCGGCGACCGAGTTCGTCGCCTGGTACAACGGTCATCCCGACTTCGCCGACCTCAGCTTCGATCTGTCCGGCGAGCGCGCGGTCGTCGTCGGCAACGGCAACGTCGCGCTCGACGTCGCCCGCATTCTGGTGACCGATCCCGACGACCTCGCCAAGACCGACATCGCCGATCACGCCCTCGCAGCGCTCCGCGAGTCGAACATTCGCGAGGTGGTGCTCCTCGGGCGACGCGGGATCGCGCAGGCGGCCTACACCAACAGTGAGTTCCTCGCGCTGGGTGAGGTCGACGGCGTCGACGTGATCATCGATCCGGACGAGCTCACACTCGACCCGGTGTCGGAGGCCGCGCACTCCGACGACGAATTGGATTCGACGATCGCGACCAAACTGCGGCTCGCGCAGGAGTTCGCGCAGCGCCCCACCACCGAGGGCAACAAGCGCATCGTCTTCCGCTTCCTGACGTCGCCGACGGAGCTGACCGGCGACGGGAAGGTCGAAGAACTGCACGCCGTGCGCAATGTCTACACCGAGGCAGGCGAGAACGTCGCGATCGTTCCGACCGACAACGGCGTCGACCTCGAGACCGGACTCGTGTTGCGCGCGATCGGTTATCGCGGAGTGCCCATCAACGACGTCCCGTTCGACGAGGTGCGCTGCGTGGTACCCAACGTCGAGGGCAGGGTGCAGTCGAGTGTCGACGGCGAGATCGTCCGCGGCCTGTACGTGACCGGATGGATCAAGCGTGGCGCGACAGGCGGTATCGGGCGCAACCGGCTGTGCGGGCAGGAGACTGCCGAATCGGTGATCGCCGACTTTGTCGAGGGCGTCCTGCCGCAGGCATCTACCTCGGCAGACGACGTCGCGGATCTGGTGGCCGACCGCGGCGCCCATCGCATCGACCTCCCTGGTTGGAAGAACATCGACGCCACTGAACGCAGTGCTGGCAAGTCGGCGGGGCGGCGTCGTGTGAAACTGGTGCATATCGATGAACTCGAATCGGCGTCCCGAGAGGCAGCCGAATCGAGATCGTGACAGCGGCGTCGTCGAGTCGGCCGGATCGGTTGTCGAATGGGGCGGCGAGCCGTAGCAGCATCGGGCCGTCGTCGGTCCGTGAATGGAGAGGTGGAAACACAAGGTGCGCGTGGCATTTCTGTCGTATCGCAGCAAGCCGCATTGCGGTGGGCAAGGCGTCTACGTACGCCACCTCAGCAGAGAATTGGCGCTGCTGGGGCATCAGGTCGAGATCTTCTCGGGACAGCCGTATCCCGAGCTCGACCAGTCGGCGATCGACGCGGGCGTCACACTCACCAAGGTCCCGAGCCTGGGTCTCTACGACGAACCCGACCCGTTCCGTACCCCGCGGCCCAGTGAGTTCCGTGATTGGATCGACGCTCTCGAAGTGGGCGCGATGTGGACGGCGAGCTTCGGCGAGCCGCTGACGTTCAGCCTTCGTGTCGCCCGGCTGCTCGCCGACCGTCGCGACGACTTCGACATCGTGCACGACAACCAGTGCCTCGGCTACGGCCTGCTGCAGATCCAGAAGCAGGGCTATCCGCTGATCGCGACGATCCACCATCCGATCACGCGTGATCGTTCGTTGGCGGTCAAGGCGGCCAAGGGGTGGCGCAAGGTCAGTGCGTGGCGGTGGCATTCGTTCCTGCGGATGCAGGGTCGGGTCTCGCGTCGGATTCCGGAGTTGTTGACGGTCTCGCGGAGCAGCGAGGTCGACATCCGCAAGGCCTTCGACATCGAGGCCGGTCGGATCACGACCATCCCGCTCGGCGTCGACACCGCAATCTTCCGGCCCGAGGCCGCTGCGGCGCGTGTGCCCGGCCGCGTGGTCTGCGTCGCCAGCGCCGACGCTCCTCTCAAGGGAGTGTCGTATCTGCTGGAGGCGATCGCCAAGCTGAGCGCCGAGCGCGACGTCGAACTCACGCTGGTTTCCAAGCTCGACCCCGACGGACCGTCGGCGAAGATGATCGACGACCTCGCCATCTCGTCGCGGGTGCGCGTGGTGTCCGGGCTCGAGGATTCGGAGATGGCAGAGCTACTCGCGTCCGCCGAGGTCGCCTGCGTGCCATCGCTGTACGAGGGGTTCTCCCTGCCGGCAGTGGAGGCCATGAGCTGCGGCACGCCGCTCGTTGCCACGCACGCGGGCGCGATCCCCGAGGTTGTCGGTACCGATGGCAGGTCGGCTACGCTGGTGCCTCCGCGCGATTCCGAGCGACTCGCGCAGGCGATCGGAACGCTGCTCGACGACGAATCCGCCCGCGCCGCAATGGGTGTGGCCGCGCGCGAGCGGGTAGAAGATCGCTATAGCTGGGCTGCTGTCGCAGCGAAGACGGCGGCACATTACGAGACGGTTCTCGCGCGGGTGCGTAATGAGGACGCGAACTCGCAAGGGGTAACGATGGATTCGGAGAAGGGGAGTCATGCTCACAGTTGATTTCGACCGGTTGGGCGTCGGGTCACACACCAAGGTGATCGACATCGGTGCGGGCCAGGGCAGGCACTCTTTCGAGATGTTCCGTCGCGGTGCAGATGTCATCGCATTCGACCAGTCCGAGAGCGATATGGCCGATGTGGCCGAGATGTTCGACGCGATGATGGCTGAAGGTCAGGTTCCCACCGACGCCAAGGCGCGCGCAGAGGTCGGCGATGCTCTGCGACTTCCGTACGCAGACAACAGCTTCGACGTCGTGCTGATGTCGGAGATCCTGGAGCACATCCCGTCCGATGAGGCTGCCATTGCTGAGATGGCGCGCATCCTCAAGCCCGGCGGCATCGGCGCTGTGACCGTGCCGCGGTACTGGCCCGAGAAGGTGTGCTGGGCGCTGTCGGACGCGTACCACGAGGTGGAGGGCGGCCACGTCCGTATCTACAAGGCCTCCGAGCTTGCAGACAAACTGCGGGCGGCGGGCCTCGAGGTGACCGGAACCGATCACGCACATGCCCTGCACGCGCCCTACTGGTGGCTCAAATGTGCTGTGGGCGTGGACAATAACAAGAACCCGCTGGTACAGGCGTACCACAAGCTGTTGGTGTGGGACATGATGTCGGCACCGGCTCTCACCCGCGTGGGCGAGCAGGTTCTCAACCCTGTGATCGGCAAGTCGGTCGCGTTGTATCTGCGGAAGCCGGAGAGCGCGGCGTCGTGACCCCGCCGTCGAGCGTCGTCGACCCATCTCCCGGTCGATGACCGCACAGGCGCACGTCGGTGCGCTCGCCATTGCCGGTGTTGTGACCGGTGAGCAGATGCGTGCCACCGGCGCCGCCATCGCCGCCATGCAAGAGAATTCCGGCGCGCTGCCGTGGTTCCCCGGCGGACGCACCGACCCCTGGGATCATATCGAATCGGCAATGGCGTTGAGTGTCACCGGTTTTCACGCGGAAGCGGAGGCCGCGTACGGCTGGAGTCTGCACACGCAACGCGACGACGGGTCGTGGCCGCTGCGCTTCGACTCGGGTGTCGTGACCGACCACGGCACCGACTCCAATTTCTGCGCCTACATCGCCGTCGGCGTGTGGCATCACTACCAGATCACCGGTGACGTCGTGTTCTTGGAACGCATGTGGCCGGTCGTGTGGTCGGCGATCAACCTCGTCCTGCGTTTCCAGCGGCCCGACGGCGCCTTCCGTTGGGCGGGCGATCACGCGACCGGCACCATGTTCGACGAGGCGCTGATCACGGGGAATGCCAGCATCTTTCAGGCGCTCGACTGCGCGGTGCGCATCGCGGTGGAGGTGGAGCAACCCGACGACGAGTGGGTACGCGCCCGCGAGGCGTTGCGCGACGCATTCCAGTGCAGGCCAGAGGTTTTCGAGAAGCCGTCCGAGCACTCGATGGACTGGTACTACCCGGTGCTCGGTGGCGCTGTGCGCGGTCGTGCCGGTCAGGAGATGATTGCTCGACGCTGGGATGAGTTCGTCGTACCAGGTCTCGGTGCGCGGTGCGTCGACCACCGACCGTGGGTGACCGGTGCCGAAACCTGCGAACTCGCAATCGCACTCGATGCGCTGGGCGACACCGCGGACGCCGTGAAGCTCATCGCATCCATTCAGCATCTCCGCGACCCCGACGGCTCGTACTGGACCGGACTCGTCTTCGACGACGGCAAGCGCTGGCCGGTCGAGAAGAGTTGCTGGACGTCGGCGGCGGTTGTCCTGGCTGTCGATGCGGTCACGAGAAGCAGTGAGGCCAACGGGATCTTCCGCGAAGCAGGAGTGCTCTGAGCGTCGATTCCCGGCGCCGCAGAAATTAGAACATGTTCTAGACAGGTGTCCAGTGGTCTGCCTATTCTTGCGGTATGGATTTCGGGATCGTTCAGTTCACCAGTGATCGTGGGCTCAAGCCGCAGGTGGTCGCACCGCTCATCGAGGAGGCGGGGTTCGCGTCTTACTTCGTTCCCGAGCACGGTCACATCCCCACCCGCCGCGACGCCGCGCACCCGCAGACCGGCGATTCGTCACTGCCCGACGACCGCTACATGCGCACCCTCGATCCGTGGACGACGCTCGCTGCGGCAGCAGCGGTCACCTCGCGAATCAAGCTCGCGACGGCCGTCGCGCTGCCCGTGCAGTCCGATCCGATCACGCTCGCGAAAACGCTTGCCACCCTTGACCACATCTCCGACGGCCGGCTGATGCTCGGCGTCGGATTCGGGTGGAACCTCGACGAACTCGCCGATCACGGCGTTCCGTCGAAGCGTCGTCGAACGATGCTGCGGGAGTATCTCGAGTCAATGCGCGAGCTGTGGACGGTCGACGAGGCCGAGTATCACGGCGAGTTCGTCGATTTCGGCACGAGCTGGGCGTGGCCCAAGCCGCCGCAGGGGGCGATCCCGACGCTCGTCGGCGCCGCAGGCAACGAGAAGAACTTCACGTGGATCGCTCGCAGCGCCGACGGCTGGATCACGACGCCCGGCGAGGACGACATCGCCGGTTCCGTCGCGCTGCTGAGACGGATCTGGGCCGACGCCGGACGCTCCGGCGAACCGCAGATCGTCGTCCTGGACTTCAAGCCGATCCCCGAACGTCTCGAGGAGTTCCGCGACCTCGGCGTCACCACGGTGCTCTACGGACTTCCCGACGACAGCGTCGAACGAGCCACCGCCTACCTGGCCAAGCTCGCGGGCAAGGTGGGCCTCACCCCCGCCGCGGCCCGTTGATCGGGCTGCCCCCGCTGATCGGGCTGCCCTCCGCTGATCGAGCTGTCCTCCGCTGATCGAGCTTGTCGAGATCACTCGCCCCGTGGTGGGTGGTCTCGACTCGGGTGCTCGCTGCGCTCGCGCCCGCTCGACCAGCGGTAGGTGTCGCGCCCGCTCGTCGTGAGGCCCGCTGATCGGGCTGCCCTCCGCTGATCGAGCTTGTCGAGATCACTCGCCCCGCAGTGGGTGGTCTCGACTCGGGTGCTCGCTGCGCTCGCGCCCGCTCGACCAGCGGTAGGTGTCGCGCCCGCTCGACCAGCGGTGAGACCCCCGCTGATCGAGCTGCCTTCCGCTGATCGAGCTTGTCGAGATCACTCGCCCCGCGGTGGGGTGGTCTCGACTCGGGTGCTCGCTGCGCTCGCGCCCGCTCGACCAGCGGTGGGTGCCGCGCCCGCTCGACCAGCGGTGGGTGTCGCGCCCGCTCGACCAGCGGTGGGTGTCGAGATCACCTCAGCCGGCGGCCGGCCCTCGGTCGAGCGAGTGGTACTCGACGTTCGGCACGATGCCGAGGGCCGAGGAGATCCGATTGGTGAAGTTGTACATCGCGGTCAGCTCGACGACGTCCCAGATGTCGTCGGGACCCAAACCTGCGGCGGCGAGAGCGTCGACGTCGGAACGCTCGACGGTCGCGGGCGCGCTCGTCAGCTTCTCGACGAAGGCACAGATGGCGCGCTGCCGTTCGCTGAGTTCGGCGTGACGCCAGTTGAACGTGATCCGGTCGGCATTGGCTTCGTCGTGCAGCTCATGCCGTAGCGCCTGACCGTGCGACACCAGGCAGTACGTGCATCGGTTGATCCCCGACGCCACCACCGCGATCATCTCCCGATCTGCGCCCGAGAGCGTCTCCGACGGCTCGGTGACCTGCCGAAAGTGGTTGAACCAGGCGGAGAATCGCTCGGGGCGGTGTGCATACGCCGTGAAGACGTTGGGTACGAAGCCGAGTTGCTCGGATGCCTTGCCGAAGAGTTTCTGTAGCTGCGGCGACAGTTCGTCGACCTCGGCGTCGGGGAAATATGATCCGCTGCTCACGGGACACGCTCCTGAAGGGGGTAGTGACGGCCGACTATCGACCGCATGGTCACCCAATCACGCACGTGGCTGGGCGCGAAGCCCCGGCATCACAAAATTGTGGATGTATACCGCGACGGATCGTGGGTCGTCGGGGTCGATCGTCGCGCCGGGGACGGTCCCGAGGCTGATGAGGATTCGCGCGATCCACTCCGATGTGGTGTCGACGTCGTGCCCCGAGTCGACCTCTCCCGCGCGGATCGCGGCCTCAACGTAGGGCCGCCAGAAGTCGGCGAGGTCGGGGACGAGGCCCGCGACGCCTGCCCCGGCACAGGCAGCGAACTCGTCGGGCTCCGCGGTGCGTAGGCGCAGGAGCAACGCGCCCGGGTCGTCGTAAGCTCCACGTCCGATTCGCACACCCGCGATGAGTTGTTCGGCGAAACCGTCGATCGTGTCGAGCTCGCTGCGGGCGTTGGTCCAGAAGGTCTCGTTGAGTCGGACGATGGTCGCGCCGACCATGGTCTGCTTATCGGGGAAATGTCGGTACAGCCAGGCGCGGGACACGCCTGCGACGTCGGCGACCTGTTGCATTGTGGTGGCGCGGATTCCCTTGTCTGCCAACAGGCTTTCCGCGGCGTCGAGCATCCGGTCGGTTGCAGACGCAACCTCGACCGCGCGGGGTGTTCCGGTGGTGTCTGCTTGCACGATGCCTCCCTACTTCACGTCAATCCCGGTTCACGTCAACTGGATGCGGCCGCTGCGTACGCCGGCGACGACACCGCCGTCGACCAGGATATCGGTCCCGGTGATGAAACCGGAGCGCACCGGATCGAGGAGAAACTCGGCGGCCGACGCGATGTCTTCGGCCGTGCCGAACCGGCCCGCTGCGCACTTGTCGATCATGGCCTCGTAACTCGAATGCGCGAACTCGGCGTTGAACTCGCGCCATCCCATTTCCGTCGCGGTGACGCCGGGGCACACCGAGTTGATGCGCGCCCCACGGTCACCCCAGAGCGGCGCAGCGGACTGAACCCGAATAACGTTTCCGCGCTTGCTGTATCCGTAGGCGAGACCGCTGGCGAACTCGGGTTGCATGTCGGGAAAGGCGAACATCGGCAACCCGGCCAGTTCGCTGGCCGGAAGCGTCGCGAGTGCTGTGCCCTGTTCGGGGGTGACCGCGTCGGCGAAGATATGTGCCGCGACGCTGGCGATGATCACGCCGGCGCCGCCGTCGGCGATCACCCTGCCGAACTCCTCTATGACGTATGCGGCGCCCACCAGATTGACCTCGACGATCCGCTCGGGAGTCGCCTGCGCCGGTGACACGCCTGCGGTGTGTACCAGAGACATGACCTCGCCGAGCGAAGCCGCACGGTCGGCGAGTGCGGCGACCTGGTCGCGGTCGGCGACATCGATCGCCTGCGCTGTGACGTCGAAGCCGCCGCGACGCAACGCGGACTCGACGTCGGCGAGGTGCTCGGCGTCGTAGTCGGCGATCAGCAGCGGCCGACCCGATCCGAGGCGACGCGCAATGGCCTCGCCCATTCCGCCGACGCCGATGACAGTCAACACTGGTGGCATGTCTTCTCCGCTCGATTGTCGGACGCGCTGTCGCGCGGGGATCTGCGGCGAACTCTATCAACGAAAGTAGACATTTTTGCCAAAGTGTTCACCGAGCAAGACGGTGGGGAGTAGACACAATTGTGAATCTGTCAACTAGACCGCAATGTCGTCGCGACTTCCTCGCGTCGTCACCACTATCGAGAGGGCAATATGAGCGCACGTCCACCGCAGACGGCTGTGATCGGCGCGGGCATCAGCGGACTGACCGCGAGCAAGATGCTGGCCGACTACGGCGTGCCATTCGCCACGTTCGAGTCATCGGATCGAGTCGGGGGCAACTGGGCCTTCGGCAACCCGAACGGCCACAGCAGCGCGTATCGGTCACTGCATATCGACACGTCCAAGCACCAGTTGTCTTTTCGTGATTTTCCTATGCCCGATGACTATCCCGACTTCCCACACCACACCCTGATCAAGCAGTACCTCGACGACTACACCGACGCCTTCGGACTCCGAGAGAAGATCGAGTTCGGCAACGGAATCACCCACGCGCATCGCCTCGACGGGGGCGGTTGGGAACTCTCGACGCAGCGGGGTGAGACGCGCTACGCCGACCTTCTCGTCGTCGCCAACGGGCACCACTGGGATCCTCGATTGCCCGACTTCCCTGGCGAATTCGCGGGTGTCGAGATGCATGCGCACTCGTACATTGATCCGCGTACGCCGCTCGATCTCTACGGCAAGCGCATCCTGGTCGTCGGGCTGGGCAACAGCGCTGCCGATATCGCGGTCGAATTGTCTTCGCGCACACTGGAAAACTCGGTCACCATCTCCACTCGTTCGAGTGCGTGGATCGTCCCGAAGTACCTGGGTGGCAAGCCTGCCGACAAGTACTATCGCACCTCGCCGCACATCCCGTTCGCTTGGCAACGCAAGATCGCCCAGGTCTTCCAGCCCCTCACCGCGGGCCGTCCCGAGAACTACGGGCTCCCCAAACCCAATCACAAGTTCTTCGAGGCGCATCCGACGCAATCGGTCGAGCTGCCGTTCCGTCTCGGCGCGGGCGACGTCACGGCGAAGGGTGATATCTCGCGTCTCGACGGCGACACCGTGCATTTTGTCGACGGGTCGTCGGCCGACTTCGACGTGATCATCTACGCGACCGGCTACAACATCACGTTCCCCTTCTTCGATCCCGACTTCATCAGTGCCCCAGGCAATCAGATCGATCTCTACAAGCGGATGATCTACCCGGGCGTCGACGACGCGTTGTTCGTTGGCTTCGCACAGGCGACACCGACGCTGTTCCCGTTCGTCGAATGTCAGGCGCGGCTCGTCGGCGCGTACGCGGTCGGTCAGTATCAGCCACCGCCCGTCGACGAGATGCGCAGGGTCATCGCCGAGGATCAGGAGTTCTACACCGGCCACATGGTGCACAGCGCGCGGCACACCCAGCAGCTCGACTACTTCCTGTACGAGCACGACATGCGCACCAAAGAGCTACCGGCAGGTCGACGACGCGCCGCCGAAATCGGTGCACCGAGTTGGGCGGGTGTCGCAGAGCGTTCGCCGCACAATGGTGATCCTTCGACGGAATCAGCCGAAACCGCAACAGAATTGGTGTCCATAAGCGACGGGGGATCACGATGAGCCAGCAGATCAGAGAAGACGTCACCTTCAATAGCGATGGAACCGACTGTCATGCCTGGTTCTTCCCGCCTGCGGCACCGTCACCGTTCGCGACGGCCGACGGTGTTCCCGTCGTGGTGATGGCACACGGCTTCGGGGGCACCAAGGATTCGGGACTCGAACCCTTCGCTCGACGCCTCGCCGACGCAGGTCTCGCGGTGTTCGCCTTCGACTACCGGGGCTTCGGTCTGTCTGAAGGCTCACCCCGCCAACGGGTGTCGATGGCGGGTCAGATCGCCGACTATCACGCTGCGGCCGACGCCGCAGCAGGTCAACCCGGTGTGGACGCAGGTCGCGTGGTGCTGTGGGGGCTGTCGCAGTCGGGTGGTCACGTGCTGTTGGCCGCTGCAGACCGGACCGACGTGGCCGCGGTGATCTCCGCTGTACCCATGGTCAGCGGCCTGGCCGCGGGACGTCACCACCTTCCACACGTCGGTGTCTTCTCGATGCTGCGACAGAGTATCGACGGTATCGCGAGCGCGGCGTCGTCGAAAGTCGGTGGCGCGCCACATATGTTGCCGATCGTTGGTCGGCCGGGTCAGCAAGCGGCTCTCACCAGCTCCGGCTTCTACGAGAGCTACAAAGCCATTGCCGGCCCGTCGTGGCTCAACGAGGTCGACGCATCGGTGTCGCTTGAACTCGGGTCCTACCGGGCGGACAAGTACGTCGATCGGATCGACGCGCCGAAGCTCGTGCAGATCGCCGACTTCGATCGGGGGGCACCTCCGCACGCCGCCGCGAAGGCCGCGTTCAAGGCGCGTGCGGAGGTACGGCATTACCCGTGCGATCACTTCGGCATCTTCGCCGAGGTCGACCCGGTGACCTTCGAGAGGGTCGTCGACCACCAGATTGCCTTTCTGACAAGGCATTTGGCTACTCCGGTCGATCTCCGCGAGCTCGACGCCGCGGTGAGCTAGGCCAGGCGGGCGCTGTTGGCACCCTCGGTCGCCTCGATCGTCAGCTCGACGCCGAACGGGTTGCCCACCTCGAGGAGCGCGAGCAGTGCGTCGTCGGAGGTGAGTGCGGCCACGCGGGTGTGGTCGTCGTGCGTTGTCGCGACGACCACACCGATTGGCCCACGCTTGCCATGGTCGACGGTGTAGGTATCGAGAGTTGCTGAGCCCGTGAAGAACTCGGCGACGGGTAGCGGGTCGGCATTGTCGACGCGGGCCTGCAACGGGCGATCTGACCGAGGTGTCCAGGTGGTCGGCGTCGTCGAATAGACGCCGACAGACGTCTTGCTCATGATGCCGCCGTTGGCGACAACGAGACCGAACGCGTCGGGTTGGCGTCGCAGTCGCTCGACGGTCTCGACGATCGCGTGGCTCGAGTAGTTGTGTCCCGGTCCGCCGAAGAAGGGCAGTCCGCCGGTCACCGTCAGGCCGGTCGGGGTATCGACGTCGAATCCCAGTGCGTCGCAGATGTTGAAGACAGGGATGGCAAAGCAACTGTAGAGGTCGACGGTCGCAAGATCGGCGACGCCGATCCCCGCCATCTCGAGCGCTCCGGACGTCGCGATGGCGGCCGCAGGGCTCGTGCCGAGGTCGGCTCTGGCGAGCAGTGCGTGTTCGCGAAGATCGGTATGTCCATGGAGGAACACCCAATTCTCGCGTGGTACACCCATCTTCGTGGCGTTGGCCGCCGAGGTGAGAATGATGGCAGAGCCGACATTCACAAGATCGCGTGCCACAACCAAGCGCGGATACGGCTGTGCGATAACGCGATTGGCGTCGGTGACCGTTGCCAACTCGTCAGCGCTGCGGATCACGGGCGATGCCGCAAAGGGATTGGCCGCTGCCACCTCGGTGAACGGAGCGAACAGGCTGCCCATCGCGCGTCGATAATCGTCGACGCCCACACCGAGCCTGTTGCGTCGTGCATTCTCGGCGAGCGCATACGCGACCGGCATCGACGTCAGCCGGTGCCGGACCATCGTCATGTCGATGAAGTCTTCGAAATGCGGTCCGCGATCGTCGAGTTGACCGTCGATCTCCTCGCTGAAGTCGGGTCGGTCGTCACGGTCGGCGAAGTGCCGCGCCGTCGATGTGGCCTCGGCGCCGACGACGAGCACGCACTCGGCGCCGCCCCTCGCGATTGTCTCGGCATGGTCGGTTACCAGGGACTGCGGCGACTGTCCGCCGACGACCTCGACGAGTACTCGCTCGGGCGTCAGGCCCACACGCCGCGCGACCGACCGCGGATAATTGTTCGAGCGCCCCAACGGACTGGGCACGTGCGGCATGTTCTCCATCTCGCGAACAGCGGCGATCACGTCGATCGCGTCGGCGACGGCAGAGGCAACACCGGTGTCGGCCAGAGCATTTCGCGTCGCGGAGGCGCCGAGATCGATGCTCGACCACGCCTGGTAGTCGGGCGTATCGATGCGATCGCCGGACTGCCCGACGCCGATGATGACCGGCGTGGTGGGGTCGATGCGCATCAGCGCTGCAGCTTTTTCCCGACGATGCCGGTGTCGCGACGCAGCACGCGCAGAGAACCCTCTGCGCGCACCTCGGTGAACTGGCCCGTGGCGAGTGCCTGACAGTAGATCTCGTACGGCGGCCTCCCGCCGTCGGCGGGGTCGGGGAATACGTCGTGGATCAGCAGCGCGCCACCGATCCGTACCCAGGGCGCCCAACCGTCGAAGTCGTTCTGCGCGGCCTCCATTGAGTGCCCGCCATCGATGAACACGAAGTCGGCGGGTGAACCCCAGATCCGCGACGCGACGGTCGACGGTGCGAGCACTCCGATCACCGTCTTCTCCAGATCGGCGTCGAACATCGTGCGGCGGAAGCGTGCCGAGGTGTCGAGTGTGCCGGTGTGCGGGTCGACCAGCGTCGGGTCGTGGTACTCCCAGCCGGGTTGGTGTTCTTCGGAACCGCGGTGATGGTCGACGGTGACGATGGTCGCGCCGACACGTTCGGCCGCGGCGCCGAGGAACACCGTCGACTTTCCGCAGTAGGTGCCGATCTCGATACCGAGCTTCGTCGAATCAGGTTGGGAGAGATACTCTCCGGCGATCTCGAAGAGTGTTTGCGCCTCGTCGAGCGGCATGAAACCGGGCGCGTCGTCTGCGACCTTGAGTCGAATGGCCGAGGGGGCTGACGTCGGCTGAGACGCCGAGAGTGCACTCATGTCCCAGATCCTAACCGTGCGAGCGTTCGCTCCGCGTAGGGTTGGCAGCATGAAAGCACAGGTGCTCACCGCAGAGTCCGGACCAGACGGTTTGCAGTTGACCGAGGTCGACGATCCGACGCCCGGTGCGGGCCAGGTACTCGTCGACATCAAGTCGTGTGGCGTGTGTTTCCCCGACCTCCTGATGAGCCAGGGCAAGTACCAGTTGAGAACTCCCGTGCCGTACACCCCGGGGACCGAGGTCGCGGGCGTGGTGCGCGAGGCACCCGCAGACTCCGGATTCAGCGCGGGCGACCGTGTCCTGGTCGCGTCGATCGTCGGCGGGTTCGCCGAACAGGTCACTGCGGCACCCGAACAGTTGCTTCGACTGCCCGACGAGCTCTCATTCGACGAGGGCGCCGCCATGGGTATCAACTTCCAGACCGCGCTGTTCGCATTGAAACTGCGCGCACAGACCGCGCCGGGTGAGATCGTCGGCGTCCTCGGTGCCGCCGGTGGTGTTGGCGTGGCGTCGATTCTGGTCGCCAAGGCGATGGGCGCGATGGTCGTCGCGATCGTGCATCGCACCGGCGCCGAGCAGATGCTGCGCGATCTGGGCGCCGACCACGTGGTGCAGTTGTCCGACGGCTGGGGAGATCGGCTCAAGGAGGTTGCGCCGGAGGGCGTCGACGTCATGATCGATCCCGTCGGCGGCGATGTCTTCGACGAGGCGCTGCGCCAGGTGGCGCCCGACGGTCGGTACGTGGTGATCGGCTTCGCCGCGGGTGGCATCCCGACCGTCAAGCTCAACCGCGTGCTGTTCCGCAACATCGCCGTGGTCGGCGCCGCCTGGGGCGAGTACGTCCGCACCCATCCAGACGTCCCCGCGCTGCTGCACGACGAGCTGACGGAGATGATCGAGGCGGGGCTCCGGCCGCCGGTGAACGTCCGCTACCCACTCGCCGACCTCCCACAGGCGTTGACGGATCTCGCCCAGGGGCGGATCCTGGGCAAAGCGGTCGTGCACGTCGCGGACTGAGGTCACCTCGCTGGTCGAGCTTGTCGAGACCACCCGCTTGCGGGTGTCGCGCTGAGCCCGCGGGAGTGGTTTCGACTCGGGTGCTCGCTGCGCTCGCGCTCGCTCAACCAGCGGGAAGCTGGTCGAGCGCAGCCCGCTGGTCGAGCTTGTCGAGACCACCAGCCAGCGGGAAGCTGGTCGAGACCACCAGCCAGCGGGAAGCTGGTCGAGACCACCAACCAGCGGGAAGCTGGTCGAGCGCCGGCCCGCTGGTCGAGCTTGTCGAGACCACCAACCGAGAAGAGGAGCCACCATGTGTCGCAACATCACCGAGCTGCGCGGGCTCGAGCCGCCCGCGACCGACGACGAGGTCGAGGCCGCGGCCCGGCAGTACGTCCGCAAGGTCAGCGGAGTCCGGCACCCGTCGGCCGCGAATGCCGAGGCGTTCGAGGCTGCGGTCGCGGCGGTAACGGCAGCAACCGAAACACTGCTCGACGCGCTCCCGGAGCGTCGTCAACCACCCAAGACGGTGCCGCCGCTACGGCGACCCGAGGTGCAGGCCCGCATCGCGGCGTCGCAATCGCGCTGAGCGAGCCGGTCACCTCACGCGCCGACGCCGAAGAGTGACGCCGCGTTGTCGTAGAACACCCCGCGCAACCAGTCGTCGCCGAGGTCGAGTCGCACCAGTGCGTCGAGCGCCTCGGTGTAGCGATACGGGATGTTCGGGTAGTCGCTGCCGAACAGGATCTTGTCGCCGAGTTCGAGTAGGCGTGGCCGGAGCTCGACCGGGAAGGGCGCACCCTCCTCGGAAAAATCGGTGAACGACATCGTCGTATCGAGCCGAACGTTCTCGTAGGTGTTGGCCAAATCGAGAAATGCCTCGTACTCCGGCGTACCCATGTGCGCGACGATCAGCGGAAGCGACGGGAACTGCCGCAGCAGCGCAGCGATCGGTTCGGGTCCGGTGAAACGGCCGGGCGTCGGCCCCGAACCGCAATGGATCACGACTGGCACCCCGACGTCGGCGATCTGCGCCCAGACACTCGTGAGGCTCGGGTCGAGCGGTGAGTAGTCGCCGACCTGGATGTGCGACTTGAAGACTCGCGTTCCGCGCTCGATCGCCTTCGAGACGTACGACGCTGCGTCGGGCTCCGGATAGAACGTCGACGTGTGCAGACAGTCGGGGTGGTGCGAGGCGAAATCGGCGCCCCAGCCGTTGAGCCACTCGGCCATGTCGGCTTTGTGTGGGTAGATCATCGACGTGTAAACGCGAACTCCGAAGGCCTGCAACGCCGAGACACGCACGTCCTCGTCGGCGCGATAGGTAATCGGCCATTCCCGACCGATCATCGGCCCCACCGAATCGAAATAGGCCCACACCTTGTCCATCACCCGACGAGGCATGAAGTGCGTGTGTACATCGATGATCCCGGGTAGCCCCAGGTCGCGCCAGAACTGCCGTACCTGCGCGGCTTCCGCAGCCGTGAACGGTGCAGGCGGGCTGTCGTGGTCGTGGGCGGCCGTGTCTGCTGTTCCGGTTTCTGGGTCGGTCACAAAATCACCGTACGCCGCGAGCGCCGTCGCGAACTACAACTCGGGCACGTCCTTCGGAACGATGAAGAGTCCCTCGGCTTCGACGGTGATCCCGCGGGCATCCGACAATGTGCCGCGCACTGTCTTCTTGCGACCCGCTCGTTCGACGATCTCGGCGCGAGCGACCAACTGTCCCAACGGAGTCGGCCGTAGGTAGCGGAACTCGATCGTGCCGGTGTAACTCGCCTTGTTGTCGGCGGCAGCGGCTTCACCCAGGACCTGATCGAGGACCAGAGCGCAGACTCCGCCATGAACATGCCCCGGTGGGCCCTCGTAGGCGGCACCGAGGGTGAACTCGGCACGTACGCCGCCGCCGTCGGGCGTCGAATGCACGGGCGGTGCGATCGCGTTGCGCATCCCCATCACAGCGTTGCCCCAGGCCATGCCGACCAGGTTGCTGGTGTAGCGCACGCCGTAGGCGCCGTCCATCTGCTGGGCGCGCAGCGCGTCGACGACGCCCGACACCGTGCGCTGGGCGTCGACGACCACCTCGTCGTCGACCTCGGTGCGGATGACGGCGTCGACGAGGTCGCGCACCGATGCGACCAGCGGCTCGAAAACCGCTCGGCGTCGGGCGATCTCATCGTCGGAGATGTCTTCTAGCGTGAAGTCCACGGGTGGCTCTCTTCGATCGGAAACGACACAGACATGCACAGTCCTGTCAGCGCGTCAGCGGTCCCGGACGGGCGTCGGCCAGAACTTCGTCCCGGTCGGCAGGACTGATCACTCCGCGCGCGATGGCGTCGTCTGTCGATGCCTCATACGCACGCAGATAGTCGTCGCGAGTCGGATAGCGCGTTGCGAGTTCGTCGTCGGATAGCGGTGTGGTGGAGCCGAAGAGCACGCAGATGCGCGGTACGTCGCCGGTGACGACGCCGCTGAGCACCTCGGTCGGTGCATCGACGCATGGTGTGCGAACGCCCCCGAGCACATTCCCGACGTCGTCGCGCACGTAGTGCGGCGATGCGGCGGTGACGTCGACGTCGAGCGGTGCGGAAGTCGGTGGCGGCGTTCCGTTCTCGATCCACTCGCGCAGATGCGCCACCGCTGCGCGCAGCACAAACACCTGCTGGCCGCGGTTGACCGGCTGCGGGCATCCGAGAAGATCTTCGTACTCGCCGATCTGTACGAGATCGGCGTGCGATGTCCCGGCGACCTCCCACGCGCGGAAGACGTCCGTATCCGGTTGTCGCGCTTCGATATAGCGAAAGTCGGTGAGTACATCGGTCTCCGTCTGTACGACGAACACCGGGGTTGTGGCGTCGGAGCGGATCGGTTGCGGTGGCCCCGCGTAGGCGGGGGAGATGTCGATCGGTCTGCCCGGCTCGCCGAGGGGCAGTTGTCCGAGTGGGCGCGAGTGGATCAGCGCCCCATCAATCGCATCGTGTTTCTGTGCGATCCGATTCACGTAGGTTGTCAACGCCATCGCAGATTGCGATTCGCCTGCCGCGGTCACCCAACGCACGTCGAGGCCGACGAGGGGGTGCCGATCGGAATCGTTGTCGCGCAGGGCTTGTGCGATCGCCCCGAACATGTCGTAGCTGTACCCGTCGCCCGGATGATGCAGCCCCGCATAGCGCTCCGGGTCCTTCGCCTCCAGCGAATCGCCCTGGACTCCTGCGGTTCCCGCGCCCGTCGTTTCGAGGTCGACGGAATCTCGGCCACCCGCGATGCCCGTGTACTGCGCCGAGATGCCGACATACGCTGTCCCTGACCGCACCAATTCCTGTGCGACGTAGGTGTATTCGGGTGCGGAGTCGGCGCCGCTGCTGACGTTGAACCATTCGACGACGACGTGACCGTTGAACTGCGCGGCGTCGGGTCGACGTACGAGGATGCGTGTGGTGAACGGTGCAGGTTCGACACCGTCGAGTTCACCGTCTGGTCTTTCGACGAAGCGTCGGGCAATCCCGCTGGCGGCGTACTCGAGTTCGGAATATCCATGGCCGGCGAGGTCTGGGCCGGGGGACGCAGACATCACGCTGGTCTGTCCCGCTCCGCCGGTCAACTCACGGAAAGCGATCGTCGCAGTCATCCCTCGAGGCTAGCCCGGCCTACTCTGCGACTTGCGGTACTTGCTGATCACCTGGCCGAACATCATGTTCATCTTGGTGCCCAGCGGCCAACCGACGTAGTAGCAGAGGAACAGCGCGATCTCTTCGAGCTGCTCGGGCGTCAGTTCTTCGTTGCCGAGCGCGGCGCCCGCCTGGATCTCGGCGACGTCGACCTGTCCGCTCGCGGCGAGAGCGCCGAGCAGGATGAGCCGTCGATCGCGGATACTCAGCGCCGGCCGCGACCAGACTTCGGCGAAGAGTTGATCGGCAGTGTGCGCGAAGTGCAGGCCGGGGCCGTCTGACATTTCCCACCCGTAGACCTGCGACATCAGATCCAGCCCGCGTTTGCGTTGCTCGGTCTGGGCGTCCGGGGTCGAGATTGCGTCGTCGGTCATTTCTCTCCTTCGCTGTGTGGCACGCCGAGACCTGTGGCGAGATCGGCGAGTGCCTCTGTCCCCAAGGGCAGTTCGACGTCGAGAGTGTCGCCGAGGCTCAGCGCGAGCGAGAGATCCTTCTCGCCCAGCTCGCGTACGTGCGTGAAGATGCCGTACCAGAAGTCGTCGGGTTCGATCGGTGCCGTGGTGTCGCGCAGCATGATCGCGCCCGCGCCGCCGGTGATGGCGTCGGTGTGGCGGACCACCTTGCCCAGTTTGGCGACGTCGATGCCCGCTGCCTGCGCCAACCGTGAAGCCTCCGCGGTTGCCGCGAACGAGATGAAGTGCAGCAGGTTGCGAGCGAGCTTCATCTTGGTGCCCGCACCCACGTCGTCTCCCGCGTGGACGAGCATGTCGGAGGTCAGCGCGAAGGGTTCCTTCAGGCGTACGTAGGCATCTCGCGGCCCGCCGACCATCACGGCGAGACGGCCCTGCTCCGCGCCGGGTGCGCCACCGGAGATCGGGGCGTCGAGCAGCGTCACTCCACGTTCGGCGCAGACGGCAGCGAGGTCGACGGCGGTCTCGGGGCTGATCGTCGAGTGGACCGTGAGGATCGTTCCGCGCGCTGCGCTTTCGAGCAGGTCAGTCACTACCGTGCGGACCTGCGCGTCGTCGCGCACACAGATGCCGATGATGTCCGACGACGCCGCGAGCTCCGACAACGACGACGCCGCGCGTGCACCCTGGTCGACGACCTTGACGACAGCATCGGGGGAAAGGTCGAAAACTGTCAGTCCGCCTTGCCATTTCGCCAATCGGCCGGCCATCGGGCCCCCGATGTTGCCGAGCCCGACATAGCCAAGACGGGACGCGGAGTCGGTGGTCATGAGCGGATGACCTGCCCGCCGTCGACATTGAAGATCTGTCCGGTGACCCAACTGGCCTCGTCGGAGAGCAGGAACAGGCACATCCCGACCAGGTCCTCGGGCTGGCCGAATCGCTTGAGCGGCAGACGGTTGACGATGTCGGCGACCATCTCCTTGGGCGTCGTCTCGCGTGTCGCCTCGGTGTCGATCGGGCCGGGAGCGATGGCGTTGACACGGATGTTCTGGCCACCGAGTTCGGTCGCCAACTGCTGCGTCAGCCCGTTGATCCCGACCTTGGCGAGGCCGTAGAAGCCGCTGTAGAGCCATGCGGCGGTGGAGGATTGGTTGACGATGGCCCCGCCGTTGCGCATGTGTCCGTACACCGCGCGGGTGACGTTGAGTGCGCCATCGAGGTTGACGCTCATGAACTTCTTGTAATAGTCCCACGGCACGGTGATGAGGAAGTCGAGCTTCATGCCGCCGTAGATCGCCGCGTTGTTGACCAGGCCGTCGATGGAGCCGTACGCGTCGACCGTTGCGGCAGCGAGGGATTGCGCGGAGTCGGGGTCGGAGACGTCGGTGTGGACGTACCGTCCGCCGATGTCGGCGGCGACCTTCTCGCCTGCGTCGTCGTTGAGGTCGGCGATCACGACGTTCGCGCCCTCGGCGGCGAGGCCGCGGGCGTACGCCTCGCCGATGCCGCCCGCGGCTCCGGTGACGATGTAGGTGCGATCAGTGAATCGTGCGGAAGTCATTGCGCTGCTGTCTCCTTCGAGGTTGGGGGTGGGGTGGGTGGTCTCGACTCGGGTGCTCGCTGCGCTCGCGCCCGCTCGACCAGCGGTGGTGGCGTGCCTGCTCGCGCTGGGGTGGGTGGTCTCGACCGGGGTGCTCGCTGCGCTCGCGCCCGCTCGACCAGCGGTGGGAGCCGCTGATCGAGCTGTTTCCCGCTGATCGAGCTTGTCGAGATCACGCAGGCTCCGCGATGGCCTTGGTCTCGAGGTACTCCTCGAAGCCCGCGACGCCCATCTCGCGGCCGATACCCGATTGTTTGTAGCCGCCGAACGGGACGTCGGCGGAGTACCAGATGCCGCCGTTGATCGACATCGTTCCGGTGCGGACGCCGTCGACGACCCTGTTGATGCGGTCGCGATCGGTTCCCCAGACGGCCCCCGAGAGGCCGTAGGGGGAGTCGTTGGCGATGCGGATGGCGTCGTCGTCGCCGTCGTGGCCGAGAATGACGAGCACCGGGCCGAATATCTCCTCCTGCGCCGTGCGGGACGAGTTGTCGAGGCCGGAGATCAGGGTCGGCGATACGAAGAAGCCCTTGTCCTTGTCGGCGGGTCGTGCGCCGCCGATCTCGATCGTGCCGCCTTCGGTCTGCGCGAGCTCGATGTAGGACTCCACACGCTCACGCTGCGTCGCCGAGATGACGGGACCGCAGATGGTGCCGGGATCGGTGGGGTCGGCCGCTGCGAAGCCGGCAAGCGAGTCGCGCGCCAATGCCGTTGCCTCCGCGAGCTTCTCACGCGGGACGACGAGTCGAGTGGTGATCGCGCAGCCCTGGCCCGCATGCGTCACGACGGCAAACGCGGCCATCGAGACCGCGGACGCAAGGTCGGCGTCGTCGAGCACGATAAATGCCGATTTGCCGCCGAGTTCGAGGAAGACCTTCTTGAGTGTCTCGGCCGCCGAGGCCATCACCTTCTTGCCGGTGGCGGTCGAGCCGGTGAACGAGACGATGTCGACGCGCGGATCGGTCGACAACTGCGCACCGAGGGCGTGATCACTCGACGTCACGATGTTCACGACGCCCGGCGGAAAGTCTGTCTCTTCTGCGATCACCTTGCCGACCAGAGCGGCGCACCACGGTGTATCGGGTGCCGGCTTCAGCACGACGGTGCAGCCCGCTGCCAGCGCCGGTCCGATCTTGGCGAAGTTGATCTGATGCGGGAAGTTCCACGGTGTGATTGCTCCGACGACGCCGACTGCCTCTTTGCGGATCTCGCGAGTGTTCTTGATTCCCATGGGCTTTGCCTCGCCGAGGTCGCGGGTCCACTTGTAGCTCTCCGCCAGATCGGCGAAGTATCCGAGGTCGCGGATGGGCCCCTCCAACTGCGGTCCGTGAGTGAGGAACACCGGGCAACCGACCTCGGCGACGGTGAGCTCGCGCAGTTCGTCTGTGTGGGCGAGCAATGCGTCGCGCAGTTGCCGCAGGCAGTGTGCGCGGAAGGTGGCGTCGCGCGACCAGTTGGTGGTGTCGAAGGCGTGGCGGGCGGCGGCGATGGCCGCGTCCATATCGTCGACGGTCGCGTCGGCCGCCTGGCCGATGACCTCCTCGGTCGCCGGATTGATGACGTCGAAAACGCCGCCGCTGCCGGGAATGAGCTTGCCGTCGATCAGGAGATCCGACGCTGATGCTGGACGAAGAGACATGAACTGGGCTCCAACGCTGACTGGAAGACTATCTGGACAGGTGTCTGGACTCGAGTTCAAACCTAGTGTAGCGTCGGTCACATGTCCAGCCCCGTGTCGCAGGAATCCACGCGTCGCCGACTGACCGCACAGCAGGCCGAGACGGTTGCGCGGCTGACGGACGCCGCGGTCGACGTGCTCAATGCAGACGGTTTCGACGGCCTCACGGTAAGGGTGGTTGCCAAGCGTGCAGGGGTCGCACCCGCGACCGCGTACACCTACTTCTCGTCGAAGAGCCACCTTGTGTCAGAGGTCTTTTGGCGCCGACTGGCCGAAGGAGTACCGGAGGCCGACGCCTCGTTGTCGCGAGAGGATCGGGTCGCCGAAATCCTGCGCAACGTGTCACTCGTGGTCGCGGGCGAGGGGCAACTCGGCGGTGCGGTCACGGTCGCACTACTCGGTACCGACCCCGACGTCGAACACCTGAGACTGCGGATCGGTGGCTTCATCCGGACACGACTCGCGCAGGCGCTCGAGGTCGACGTCGAACATCCCGGTCCGGTTGTCGACGCACTGGAGATGCTCTACGCGGGCGGTCTCGTCCACGCAGGCATGGGACATCTGACCTACGAACAGACATCCGAGCGGCTCGTCGCCGCGGCACGCCTGATCCTGTCGGCGCAGCCCTAGGCGGGTCGCGCCAGGTGCGCGGCTCTGCCCTGAAGGCACGCCCTCGACATGCACATACCGTCAATGGAGGTTCATCGATGACCGAGACCGCAATGGTCGCGGGGATGCAGCAGCAGATTCCTTTCGATCCCTATGCCTACGACTTCCACGAGGATCCGTACCCGACGTACGCACGACTGCGCGAGCAGGCGCCGGTGTACTACAACTCGGACCTGGATTTCTGGGCGCTTGCCGGTCACGACGATGTGCGAAACGCATTCCGCGACAGCACAAATCTGTCCAACGCGTGGGGCGTGTCGATGGACCCCTCGTCGTACGGACCGGACGCACACAAGTCGATGTCGTTTCTCGCCATGGACGATCCCAAGCACATGCGAATCCGCAAACTCGTATCGAAGGGCTTCACCCCGCGCCGGGTCAACGATCTCGCCGGCCGGATCACCGCACTGACACACCATCATTGGAGTTCGTGCCTCGACAAGGGCGAGTTCGATTACGTCGCCGACTTCGCCGGACTGCTCCCGATGGACGTCGTATCGGAAATGCTCGGTGTTCCCGAATCCGACCGCGCGTACCTGCGGAAGCAGTCCGACCTGTTGCTCCACCGCGAGGAGGGTGTCCTCGACATCCCCGAGGCGGCCGTCTACGCCTACCTCGAGTTGCACAAGTACTACTCCGCGCTCATCGCCGAGCGGCGCAGCAACCTCGGCGACGACCTCGTCTCCGCGCTCATCACCGCCGAGATCGACGACGACGAGACCGGCGAGAAGACCACACTGACCGAGGACGAGATCGTCGGATTCATGGTCCTCATGGTGGTCGCCGGCAACGAGACGACCACCAAACTGCTTGCCAACGCGCTGTACTGGGGCTGGCGCAATCCTGATGAGCTCGCCAAGGTGCTCGCAGATCCCGAAGCGGTGCCGCAGTGGACCGAAGAGACACTGCGCTACGACAATTCGACCCAGATGGTGCTGCGCAGAGTCGCTGGAGACGTCACCTACGGTGGGCAGGTCATTCCAGAAGGGCAGCGGGTACTACTCCTCGTCGGCTCGGCGAACCGCGACGAGAATGTATTCGACGACGCGTCGTCGTACCGCATCGGCCGTGACTGCAGCCCGGCATTGATGAGTTTCGGTATGGGAGCACACTTCTGCCTCGGCGCGCATCTCGCGCGGCTCGAGGCGAATATCGGTCTCGCCGAGGTTGTTCGGTCGATTCGCTCGGTCGACATCGACATCTCCAATGCCGAACGTGTGCACTCGGTGAACGTGCGCGGGTTCGCGTCACTCCCGGTGAAGGTGACGGTGCGCTGATGGCACACATACCTCATCCGGAGCGTCGGCCCGTACTGATTGCGGGGGCGTCGTCGGGAATCGGGGCCGCGACGGCCGAATACCTCGCCGCCGCAGGCTATCCCGTCGCCTTGGCTGCTCGACGTGTCGACAAGCTGCAGGAGCTCGCCGACATGATCTCGGGTGCCGGTGGCGAGGCGGTCGCCGTCCCACTCGACGTCACCGACGACGCGTCGGTGCGTGACTGCGTCGCGAAAGCCCAAGCAGCGCTAGGTCCGATCGAGATCGCGGTTGCCGGAGCCGGCGACCTCGACGTCGGGCTCTCCTATGAGATGAGCGAAACGGATTTCGCGTCTCAGGTCGACATTCACCTCGTGGGTGCACATCGGCTCTATCGGAACATCGTCCCCGGGATGATCGACCGCGGCCGTGGCGATTTCGTCTTCATCGGATCCGACGTCGCGGTGCGTCCACGGCCATGGTCGTCGGCCTATGTCGCGGCGAAGACGGGCGTCGACGGTTTGGTTGCCACAGCGCAACTCGAACTCGAGGGCACGGGCGTCCGCGCCAGCATCGTCCGTCCGGGCCAGACCATCACCGGCATGGGTTTCAATCTCGCGCCCGAGGTGATGGAGAAGATGCTCAACTCGTGGATCACCCACGGACTTGCCAGACACGGCAATTTCCTTGCACCAGAACATATTGCCCAGGCGATCTCGGCGATCGTCGGCATGCCGCGCGGTGCGCACATGCGCGTCGTCGAGGTCGAGGCCGAGGGCGCCATCCCCCGCAACAAGAGCGGTGGGGGAGCAGACATGACCGGAGACCAGACGACCGGAGGCACGAAATGAGCACACTGACGACACCGAAACGAGTGTCCGGTGGCGACGGAGAGCACGGACACCTCGACGAACTGGCAGCCGACCCGATCGGACTGTTCTGGCGCGTGCGCGACGAGTGCGGAGACGTCGGGCAGTTCCAGCTCGCCGACCGCGAGGTGGTGCTGGTGTCAGGTGCCGCGGCCAACGAGGACTTCTTCCGCGCACCCGAGGAGGACCTCGACCAAGCGGCGGCATATCCCTTCATGACACCGGTTTTCGGTGAGGGAGTCGTCTTCGACGCGAGTCCGGAGGAGCGATCCAAAGCGATCCACAACGCGGCGCTCAAGGGCCCGCACATGAAGCAGCACGCGGTGACGATTCCCAACGAGGTCGAACGCATCATCGCCCGGTGGGGTGACGAAGGCGAGATCGATCTGCTGGAGTTCTTCGGTGAACTGACGCTCTACACCTCGTCGGCGTGTCTGATCGGCCGCAAGTTCCGTGAACAACTCGACAAGCGGGTCTCGGAGTTGTTCCACGACCTCGAGAAGGGCACCGACCCGATCGCCTACGTCGACATGCACGCCGACATCGAGAGCTTCCGCAAGCGCGACTCCGCGCGGGCGGAGCTCGTCGACTTCATCCAGAGCATCATGAACGAGCGCATTGCGCGCCGCGATGACAGCTCCGATGAGGACAAGGATGATCGCGACCTCATGGACGTGCTCATCCAGGTGGGCTTCGACGCCGACACCATCACCGGGATGTTTATTTCGATGATGTTCGCGGGTCACCACACCACACAGGGCACCGCCGCATGGACCCTGATCGAACTGTTGCGCAACCCCGACTACATGCAGCGCGTCTACGACGAACTCGACGAGATCTACCGCGACACACCGGCGGGCGAGCGACCGGAGTACACCTTCGCTCACACCAGGCAGATGCCGCAGCTCGAGAACGCGCTCAAGGAGTCGCTGCGCCTGCACCCGCCGCTGATCATCCTGATGCGCCTGGTGCAGCAGGACTTTCAGGTCGACGACTTCGAAGTTCGTGCGGGGCAGACGATTGCGGTATCGCCCGCGGTATCGAATCGATTGCCCGACGATTTTCCCGAGCCCGACGCCTTCGACCCCGACCGTTATGTGAAGCCGCGTCAGGAAGATCTCGCCAACCGCTGGACGTGGATTCCCTTCGGCGCCGGCCGACACCGTTGCGTGGGCGCACAATTCGCGATCATGCAACTCAAGGCGATCTTCTCGGTGCTGTTTCAGAACTACGAGTTCGAGATGTCCCAGCCGTCGGATTCCTACCGCAACGACCACTCGAAGATGGTGGTGCAACTCGCACAGCCGTGCCGGGTGCGCTACCGCAGACGGCAGAAGTAGGAGGGCGACATGCGCATCGAGGTCGACCTCGACATCTGCCAGGGGCACGGCATGTGTCAGATGGAGGCACCGGACGTGTTCGAGGCCGAGGTCGATCACGTCGACATCCTCGAACCACAGCCCGACGAGAGCAAACGCGCCGAGGTGGAAGCCGCCGTGCAGTACTGCCCCACCCAGGCCCTGCGGATCGTCGAAGACAGCAGGGCGTGAGAAGCGCAGCACAGCGTGAGAACACAGCGCGACCCGAGAACACAGCGACTTGAGAACACAGCAGTGCCTGAAGAACAGCGAACGAGAGGTGACGTCATGGCATTCGACCGTGCAGAGCTCGAAGAGATGAAGGAACGGTGGCTCGAGGCGAACATCGTCGCCGAGCAGGCCGGTGACTGGAAACCGCTGGCCGACTTCTATACCGAGGACGCCACCTACGGTTGGAACTATGGTCCGGACAAGGACTTCATGGCCGTCGGCCGCGATGAGATCCGCGAGATCGCGCTCGGTCAGGAGATGGAGGGTCTCGAAGGGTGGACCTATCCGTATCAGGAATGGGTGATCGACGACCGCACCGGTTCGATGATCGGCCTGTGGAAGCAGGTCTACGACCGTAAGCGTGAGGACGGGACCCCGTACGCACTCGAAGGCATTCAGGGAAGCTGGTTCAAATACGGCGGAAACTTCCAATTCCGTTGGCAGCGTGACTTCTTCGACTACGGCAATGTGTCGGCGCTGTTCATCGAACTGCTGAAGGAGAACGCGATGAGCGACGGGATGCTCAAGCGGATCGAAAAGGCCACCGGCGACCAGCCCGGCTGGTATCCGTTCGGCAAGGCGCCCGTCGAGTTCTGGTGATTCACGAGATGTCAACAGCCCGCACGTACTCGGATCTCACCGCTCCGCAACTCGCGACGATCGTGCCTGAACTCCTGCTGTCCGGTCAGTTGATCGACCGCAGCGGAATGGCCCATCTCATCAGTGCTTTCGGTCGGGAGACAATGGCGCAGATCGCCATTGAGGAGTGGATGGCCGCGAGCCCCGTCTACACCCATCGCATGCGGGACGCGCTCTGCGTCGATGGCGACGGTGTTGCCGACATGTTCAAATGCCTGCAACTCGACATCGGTGCGCCGCCGCAGTTCATGGACTTCCGCTACGAGATCGACGACGAGTACCACGGCTCCTTCGTGCTCAATCACTGTGGGGCACTGATGGATGTCGAGCCGCTCGGCGACGACTACGTGACCGCGATGTGTCACGACATCGAGGACCCGACCTTCGACGCCACCGCCATCGCGACGAATCGTCGGGCGCGGATCAGGCCCATTCACCGGCCGCCTCGCAGGCCGGCCGACCAACACCCGCACTGCGCATGGACCGTGACAATCGAACCAGAACGCGACGAGCTTCCACTGCCACCCGACGCCGAGGAGATGTTCACCAGACGAGCGGCATCCGTCGAGTTGAGCGCGATCGACACGACCGCGACGGACGGGCGCGTCGACTATCGCGGAGACCTGTGTGACGACCTCCAGTTCCGCGAATGGTCGCATACCGCGCTCGTCCGGATCGCGGAAGAGGTTGCGCTGCAGCATCAGTTGCTCGCCCTTGGCTTCCTCGTGTCATTGCGTCGCTATGCCGACAGCCCCGAACAGGTTGACGAGATCTATCGCAAACAGCTGACCGGTATCGCCGGCCTGGCGGCAGATCGACTGCGCAGCGCATTGGCGCTCGCCCCCGACGCGCAGGGTTTGGCCACCGTGATCTCGCTGATCCCCGTGCTCGGACCCGTGCAGTACACCGGCGTGACGGCGCGGGTCGTCGGAGATGGTGTCGTACTGGCCATTCCGCATGAGTCCGACGCACGATCCGATGGCGGTTGGCTCACACTGTTCGACGCCGAGCACCTCGAACCACTGCAGGCGATCGCCACGGGTGTCGACGCGCACTGGAACGTCGAGGCCGTCACCGACACCGGCCACGCCCTTGAGGTCACGTTCGCGCTCACCGACGACGAACGGTCGGAGTCCGGCGAGGTGGCCATCGCACGATTCAGTTCCGGTGCCGCATGGGAGTTCGTCGATAGGGGTCGGTCACTACCTATCACTCCGATCGGCAGTCCGGTCTGATGGTCGCGCACTGCGCTATCGAGATCTGATGGCGGCCGACGTCCCGATCGACGCGCACCTGTCCGGGCGCGTCGCGATCATCGCGGGCTCGACGCGGGGGATCGGTCTGAACGTCGCGTATGCCCTTGCAGGGCGCGGGGTCTCGCTGGTGGTGAATGGCCGCGACGCGAGAGCCGTCGACGACACGGTCGCCGAGATCACGGGTGGCGGTGGCTACGCGGTGGGTGTCTGCGGGTCAGCGGGCGACGAGGGCGTCGCCGAGCGCATGGTTACGGCGGCACTCGATGCGTTCGGCGCACTCGACATCGCCGTCAACTGTGCCGGCATAGCCGAACCCGCGGGGTCGACGATTCTGACCATCACGCCCGCCGAGTTCCGCGAGCAGGTCGACGCGCATCTGATGAGCGCCTTCTTCCTGACTCAGTCTGCTGCACGGGTTTTCGTCGGACAGCGGTCGGGATCGATCGTGTTGACCGGCTCGGCCGCGTCGTTGGGAACGTTCGGCGGAAGTGGCTATCCCGCGGCGAAAGGCGGCGTGAACGCTCTCGCGCTCGCCGCGTCGGGCGATCTGATGAGTTCCGGAGTGCGCGTCAATGTCGTGATGCCCGGAGCGAAGTCGAGACTGTCGTCGGGACCGGACTACGTCAGACACATCGAAAGCCTGCATGCGAGAGGCATACTGGACGACTTCACCCGCGACGCGGCGCTCGATCCGGCACCGCCGGAATACGTTGCCCAGCTCTACACATTCCTCGCGAGCGATGCCGCCGCCAAGATCACCGGCCAGATCTTCACGGCGTCGGGGGGTTTCATCGGTCGATACGATCCGCACCAGCCGACGTTTGTCGCCTACCGCGACCATAAAGACACGGAGCCATACAGTTTGGCGGAGTTGGCCGGTCTGCTCTCCGAGTGAGTGTGTCGAGAAGATCGGTATGGGGTTTGCGCCCGATTGCGGCACAAACCCCATACCAACTCGGCATCTACGAGATCAGTTCGCGGAACCGACGAGCGGCGGTTCGGTTGCGGTGGGACCGTGCGATTGCGGATCGTCGTAAGTCCTGCGCGGGCGACGCAGATAGACCACGGCCGCGAGGACGAGAAGAAGGAGTCCGACGATCCCCAGTGCGATCGGCGTCCAGAAGAACGTCGTGCGCAGAGTCTGACGCGCGTCCCTGGCGTCGTTGGCGAGCGCCGTCAGTGTGGCGTCGTCGAATCGTAGGTCGGCGTTGATCGCGTCGACCTTGAACGAATCATCGGCTGACCGTGCGTAATACGCGTGCGGGGTGGTGTGTGTGTCGACGGTGGTGCCGCTCGTCGGCTCGACCCACATGTCGCGGGTGTTGCTGTAGAAGAGCTTCATGGTGACCGGCTCCGTGGCTCCGCCGGGGATGCCCCACTTGAATGCGGGCATGGTGATCTGAGTCTGCTGGTTGACGCCGTGCGTCTGTGTGGTGTCCACCCCTGTGACCTCGCCACGGAAGTGATAGGTCTTGACGCCGTTGATCTCTCGTGTGTCGTTGACGTACTTCATGGTGATCGGGGTGTGCCCGCGGAGCTCATAGAGCGTGTGGTCCGACTTGTCCGTGCCGATGGGGAAGGTGAACAGTGTTCCGGCATAACTGGACTCGTTCGACGGTGTTGTCGCAGGCGCGGTGATCAGGGTCGGTTCGGGACTCGACGCGACCTTGTATGTCGTGCGATCGATCGTGCCCGCCAACGTATCGAGTCCGAACACTCCCGCCTGGCCTGCCACGTCGGACCGGCGACTGGTCACCGTGGTCGTGGTGGCCGCCGTGTCGTCGGTTGCACCGGGTGAGCTTTGGTTACGCGTGATGATCTCGATGGGCACGTCGGCGGTGGTGGCGACCGGCGTTGCCGTGGTGAACGATGCCCTGTCGATGAGTGTGCCCTGACCAGCCAGTACCGCGGTGCGGTCGAGATTGGTGGGGAACAGCGCGGTGTTGCTGCGGATGACGGTCGGCAGAAGTGCCGCGACGACGAGACAGACGACGCCGAGCAGGCCGAGGATCGCGGTCAGGAGAGTCCGCTTCTTACTCATGTGATTTCCTCATCTCGAGGTGGGCTGAGCCGGCGGATCACCGCAGAAGGCTCAGGTGACTAACGAAGTGCAATGTGGCCGGGGTCACATTGAGCGAATAGTGTCATACAGGGCTCTATGAGGTGTGGCGATCCGGGAAAGACATAGATAGATCTATGTGATCGTGATTTCGTGGCCGAGGTGAGGCCGTCGAATTCGCTAGTATTCGAAAGATGGTTGTCAGTGCCAAAGGGACGCGGCTGAACAAGCGGGGTATCGAGACCCGCAGACAGGTGATCGACGCCGCGATCGACGCGCTCGCCGCAGCCCGTGGCGGAGACCCGGTGAGCGCGAATCTCGTTGCGAGACAGGCGGGTGTCACCTGGGGGACCATGCAGCACCAGTTCGGAGACGTCGACGGACTGTGGGCCGCGGTGCTCGACCACATCGTCGACGTCTGGCAGCCTGCACCCGATCCGCTCGACGCCACGATGTCGGCGCCCGAGCGGATCGAGATCATGGTCGAGCGATTCTGGCGCGCACTCGCGGCCAGGGAGGGACGCGCGGTGGAAAACCTGCGGCAGATGCTTCCGGGCGACCCCTCGGCTCTCGAAAAATCTTATCCCGCAACGGCGGCGGCTATGGCGGCATGGGAGCAGCGGTGGGCGGCGGCGTATGCGCGCTTCTTCGACGGACTCGACGTCGACGCGACCAAATCGCAACGGGTGCAGTCATTTCTGCCAGGTGCCCTGCGAGGGTTGTGGTCGGAATCGAATCTGTCGACCTACACCGACGTCGAGGCGGGGCGTCGTGGACTTGTCGAGGCGATCGTCGCGTACCTGTGCTGATGCCCGAATTCCGCGGAGCGGCGCTCATGCCGGTCGCTCGGTGGGCTCGCCGGCGCGGCGTCGACGCTGCTCTGCACGCTCGATCCAGTACCGTGCGCCGTCGGCTATCGCCTCGGTGACCGGTCGCGGTTGCCATCCGAGTTCGCGAACCGCTTTGTCGTGGCTCATCTCTGGAATGCAGTGCATCAGACGCACCGTACCGATGCGCAACTTGCCCGGGGTACGGGTAAGTGTCGACTTCGCCGACCCGACCGCGCCGGCGGCATAGAGCGCGGCGCGGCCCAGCACAGGTCTGGGCGCGGCACGTCCAGCGGTTGTCGCTGCAACACGGATGACCTCGCCGAGATCGATCGACCGCTCCGAAACGATGTAGCGTTCGCCATTGCGTCCATGCTCCGCAGCGAGGACGAGCGCGTCCGCTGCATCGTCGATACCGACCGACTCACAACGCATTCCACGTATGCCGAAGGGCAGCTTCCCGAGTGCGGCGCCCGCGACGAACGACCCGTGGGGGGTGGGTACGACATCGCCTGCGCCGTAGGTGTTCGAGACGCACATCGCGACGAGCGGTACGTCGTGCTCACGCGCATAGCTGAGTGCGAGTCGCTCAGCGGCGACCCGCGACCGCACATAGTCTGTTGCCCTGCGGTCCCAGTTGAACTCAGTGGCCTCGTCCGCAAGACCGGACTCGGGTATTCCGATCGTCGCCATCGTGCTGGTGAAGACAAAGCGGCGCAGTGAAATACGTGCAGCAACCTCCAGTACGGAGCGGAGGAGCTCGACGTTGGTCTCGTACAGCGGTGCGGGGTCAAGGAGCCATGCCCGGGTGTCCACGGCACAGTGATAGACGTCGGTACACCCCGACATCGCATCGGCGACTGAGTCTGCGTGATTCAATTCCCCGACATGTCGGTCGACGTCGAGGTCGTCGATCGTGCGTGTGTCGCTGCTGGGGCGCACCAGGATTCGTACGTCTTCGCCCGATTCGACCAACCGACGCGTCAGCGTCGAACCGAGGAATCCGCTCGCCCCGATTACCAGGCTGGTCATCTCAGACGCTCCGGGTCGAGATCGGCGACGGCTGCCGCCGTGCGTTCGAGCATCACACTGAACATCGTGTCACCTCTGTCGGTTGGTTGTGCCGCTGCGGCGCCGAAGACGATGATCAGCGGAGCCTGGATGAGGTTGTCGACGTAGTCGCGCCAGCAGTCGTCGAATGTGTAGTCGAGGACGCTCGACTGGTTGCCGGGTGTCGACAGCGCAGCGCCCCATGCGCGCAACGCGTGGTGGTAGTCGGTGACGATGCGTCGCTCATGCACTCTGCGGTCGTCCGGGGTGAGACTCGTCGCGAGAAGAAAAGCGATGTCGCGCAGCGGATTGCCTGTGGTGATCGTCTGCCAGTCGAGTATTGACAGCGACCCGTCACCACGGAGCATGACGTTGTCGGCGCGCAGGTCGCCGTGGATGAGCGCGAAGTGCTCAGCAGGTGTTCGTATCCACGGACCTGCGTCGCGGACGAGCCAGTCGACGACCGACGACTGCGCAGCGTTCAAGGTGAAACGTGAACGGAACACGTCGGTCATCGGGTCGAGGAGTGACTCCATCACGTCGCAATCGTCCGGCGTCGGGAGGGGAAAGTCGTCGAGCAGTGTTGTGTCGTCCCAGCGCGGACCGTGCAACCCGGCGGCCGCAACCGCGACAGATCGGACCTCGTCTGCACTGCACCCGGCGATCTGATCGCCTTGGCGACCGTCGGCGATGTCTTCGAGGAGCAAGACGAACTCACTTCCCGAATCGGAACAGATCGTTGCGAATACCGCGGGCGTCGGCACCCGGAAGGTCGAGACGAGTTCGCGATAGAAGCGGACCTCGTTTCGGAAAGCGCCGGAGCCGAACTCGCGCTGGGCGGCCGGTCCCGTTGCCAGCTTGGCCACCATTGTGTCGGGAAGGCGGCACGGCGTTGCATAGCGCAGCGCGAGGCGAAACGAACTCGCCATCTGTCCGGTTCCGACGGGCGTTGCGTCGACTTCGACAACCTGTGCGTCGTCGTAGCCGCGTGCGCGGAGCAGAGCGGTCAGCCAGTCGGGGGTGACGTTGCTGATGTCCGTGGGTATTTCGGCGGGTAGGTGAGTGGTCACTGGCCTGCTCCCCGCGGTGTCATCCGTCCTGGATTCGCGGGCAGCTCACGCATGGCAGGCGGGCGCTTCGCGCGGTAAGCGTCGATCACCGGCGCCAGCTCGGTCGGGGTCGCACCGTGCAGGATGACAGAGTCGACGCCGAGGTCGAACTGCTTGGCTATCGCTGTGGCGCGGTCGGACGACGACCCGACGGCGCTGTCGGCGACCCAATGTTGCGGAATCGCCTGCGCGAGTTCGTCGAGCTGTTCGGCCGTCGCGGTGGCGTCGATGGGTCCGGTGGCGTCAGAGAATGCCGACGTCGCGCGAACACGATCGAGATCCGCTGTGCTCCAGCGGTTTGTGCGCATCAGTGCATCGGGGTAGCCCTGCAGGTAGGTGGCGAGACGGCCGTAGAGCCTGCGTAGCCGGTCCTCGTCCGCGAGCTCGTCGCCGACGGTTGCCAACACCGACCAGATCCGAATCGTGTCCGGATCGCGGCCCGCACGTCTGGCCGAATCGCGCACGGTGGCAACTGCGTTCGACGTCGCGGCGTCGTCGAGAAAGGTGTGCAGGACTACGCCGTCGGCGATACGTCCTGCCAACTCGAGAGTCCGCTGGCTCATGGTCACCAGCAGAATGGGCACGGACGCCACGGTGACACCGAGATTCAGCAGTGGATAGGAGCCTGCGGGGCCGTCGTGGCCGACGATCATCTCGCCGCGCCAGAGTCGACGCAGCACGTCGGCGATATCGGCCAACTGTGCACCGGTCACGTCGTCGATTCCGAGGATCTGCCATTGCGCGGCGATACCCCTCCCCAGGCCGAGTGCGAACCGGTTGTTGGTCAGCTCGGTGAGGGTTGCGGCCATCGTGGCGGTGATGATGGGATGCCTGGTGTTGTGATTGGTTGCGGCAGTAGCGATTCCCATGCGGGTCGTCGCTGCACCGAGTGCTCCGCTGAGGACGGCGGCATCCTTGATGTTGAATCTTTCGGACACGAACGCGGTGCCGAGCCCGATGCGCTCCGCCAACCTCGCCTCATCGACGAGGTTGGCAGGGCTGACCGGATGCTTCGAGAGTGCGTAGTAGCCGAGTTCGGAGAGCATGGACTTCTCCGCAAGCATCGGTGTCACCGCCGAGATGTCACACGCTCGCGGGCGACGCCGCACGGTATTCCGTGCCGCGCGGTTCGCGTACCCACAGGGTGTCGTCGCCCGCGCTCAAGCCTTCGTGTTTGAGCTGGCGTTTGACGATCTTGTTGGTTGCCGTCGTCGGCAGGTCATCGGCGATCCGGACGTACCGAGGCCATGCTTTGGGTGACAGATCAGGCTGTGCTGCAAGGAATTGCGCGAACTCGTCGGGGGCCAGGGAACTGCCGTCGGTGAGAATGACGGCAGCCATGACCGCATCGCCAACCTGATCGTCGGGAACCGCGTAGACGGCGACCTGACTGATGTCAGGCAGGCGGAGAAGGATTCGCTCGATGGGGCCCGCCGTCATGTTCTCGCCGTCGACACGCATCCAGTCGCCGGTTCGGCCCGCGAGGTAGAGCCATCCGTCGCCGTCCTTGTAGGCGAGGTCGCCTGACCAGTACATGCCGTCGCGGAGTCGCTCCGACGTGGTCGCGGGGTCGTTGTAGTAGCCGGTGAACATGCCTGCGCCGTAGGTGTTCACGATCTCGCCGATCGCGTCGTCGGCGTTGACGAGTGCACCGGTGTCGTCGAATTGCGCTGGTGGGCATTCGGTTCCGGTTGCGGGGTTGTAGACGGCGACGCCTGGGAAACCCTTGCCGACGGAGCCGCGCGGAGTTCCGGGTTCGCGGGTGATGATGATCGCCAACTCGGTGGAGCCGAACCCGTCCCAGACCTGGCAGTCGAAGCGTCTTGCGAAGTCGTCGATGTCGCGGTCGGTGGCTTCGTTGCCGAACGCGGCGCGCAGTGTGTTGTCTGCGTCGTCGGGTTGCTCGGGAGTCGCGAGGATGTAGGCGAGAGGTTTGCCGACGTAGTTCATGTAGGTGACGCCGTAGCGCCGGACGTCGTCGAGGAATCGTGACGCAGAGAATCTGGCGGGCACCATCGCCGCGCCGGAAACGGCTGCGACGCAATAGCCTCCGAGGAGCGCTGCGGAGTGGAAGAGCGGCATCGACAGGTAGCAGATGTCGTCGGACGTGATGCCGAAGCGCTCGGCCAGGGGCGGCCCGGCGAAGGGAACGAGCATGTGCGCCAACTGAACCGGCTTCGGGTTGCCGCTCGTGCCCGAGGTGAAGATCAGCATGAAGGGGTCGGTCGCGGTCGGTACCGAGTGCGGGGTCAGCTCTCCCGCGTCGGCGAGAAGTCGGGGCCACTCGGCGGATGATGTGTTGATGACCTCGACTCCGGGGAGGTCGAGGCCGTCGAGGAGTGGAAGGTGCTCGGCGTCGGTGAGCAGGATCTGGCAGTCGCCGCGCACGATGTCGTTGGCGAGAGCCTCGCCGCGTCGAGTGTTGTTGATCCCGACCGTCACGTACCCGCCGAGTGCGCCTGCGGCGAGCGCGATGAGCATCGCGGGACTGTTGTCGAGCAGGACGCCGATGTGCATCGGGCGCTCGGTGTCGGCGCGGCCGAGGACGGTGGCCGCGGTGCGCCGCGCGTCGTCGAGGTATTCGCGCCACGTCCAGCGACTGTCGTCGTACAGGATCGCGAGGGAGTCGTCGTTGTCACGGTCGATCAGGAGTTCAGTCACGGTCTGCGCCATGCGCCAAATCTAGAACCTGTTCTACGACGAGGTATACAGATTCGAGAAATTGTCTACCAACGCGTGGCGACGCCTCGCGACGTGGTGGTCAGCGCGAGATGGTGCCGCTTCCGGGACTCAGGGTGAAGGTCGCGCCGCCGCGTCCGACGACGCTCGTGGTGAACGAGATCGGTCCCGGCCCGGTCCGTAGTGCGGGGCTGAGCGCAGGCTTGCCCTCCTTGCACGCCGGGAATGTGGTGGTCCCGGACTTCTTGGTGGCCGTGTTGTGCCACTCGAACCCGACGACAGCTGAGCGCAGGCCGGCGGTGCAGGCGTTGCCCGGCATCGGCTCGAGCCATACGCGCAGGGTGTCCGGGTCGGGCGACGCCGCCGCGATCGGGGCGACGAACGCCGCAAACGGGACGTCGCCGCTGGTCGCGATGCCAGCGTTCGGGGTCTGCGAGATCGACGACGCCGGGATCTGCGGATCGGCCGCCGGCGCCGCGTGCGCGGATCCGGCCGTGGCCAGGAGCGTCGACGCTGCCGCTAGTCCGACGGCGGTTGCGAGCGCAGCGCGATGAATTGTTCGTCCCACTGGTATCACCAGCCCCTTCTGTCACAGTTGGGATCTACGGTACCAGCGCGCGGCCCGCGGCGGCAGGGGGCGCTTGGGGTGGGGCGAGGGCCTGGCCGCCCGCGGTGCCTGCGTGCAGAAAGTAGGGGAAGGAATCCTTCCGCGGGTCTCGTACCTTTTCTCGAGACGTTGCGCGGGGAAACGTCGGGGGGTCGGGGAAAGAGTCCTTCCCCTACTTTCTGACTGACTTGCGGCCGCGCGCCCCGGGTCGACGCGATACGCGCATACGGCGCAGAAGTGTCGGATTCGCGGCATCTGCGGGTGAGATGGCTCACCGATCGTGGCAGAACGTCGATTCAGGGGAGAACAGTGGAGATGTATTACTTCGCATGTCTAATTATCGTCCATTGTTCGGAGGTTGTTGATGTCCACCCAGCTATCCACCGATCCTGCTGCCGCGGTGTCGGCGCAGAGCCCCGACTCCGACGTCGCTGCCCGCCTCCTGGAGGCGATGTCGGTCGAGGGTGCGCTTCGAGTTCTCTATGAGGGGTACGCCGACCGTCCCGCGCTCGGATTCCACGACGCGGATCGCGAATCACGCTGGTCCACAGTAAGTTTCCGTGAGCTCGGTAGTCGGGTTTCGGTTGTCGCATCGCTCCTGTGTGACGCGGCCGGTGTCGAGTCCGGTGATCGGGTCGCCACGCTGGGGTTCACCAGCGCCGACTACACGGCGGTGAGTCTGGCAATTCTCGGTCCACTCCACGCTGTCGAGGTGCCGTTGCAATCAGGGGCCGCAGATTCCGTGTTCGCCGACATCCTCGACGAGACCGAGGCCAAAGTCCTTGCGGTGTCGACGAACTCGCTGTCCAGAATCACCGCACTGATCGAGAAGGGCTTGCGCGCCGACCTCACGCATCTCGTCGTCTTCGACGTCTCCGAAGCCGCACTCGATGCCGTCGAGAGTGCGCGCGCTGTAGCGGAGCCGCTCGGAATCTCAGTGCACCTCGTGCAATTCGACGACGAGCCGTCGGCGGCGTACGACGCCCAGGCGGCGCCGCAATCGAGCGTCGAGGCACAACCCGACGACCTTGCCCTGCTGATCTACACCTCCGGCAGCACCGGCGCCCCGAAGGGTGCAATGTACACGCAGGACGCAGTGCTTCGGTTGATCCGACAGGGATTCGGCCTCGAAACAGACCGTGCCACAGACGAATACGCCGCGAGCGAAGACCACGCCTGGGTCACCCTGAACTTTCTGCCGATGAGTCACGTGATGGGCAGAGCGACGCTCATGCGAACGCTCGGCAACGGCGGAACAGCCTATTTCACCGCGCGGCCCGACCTGTCCGAGCTCCTCGACGACCTCGCGGCCGTCGCGCCGACCGAACTGCATTTCGTGCCGCGTATCTGGGAGATGCTGCACCAGCAGTATCTGTCCGAAATCGAGGGCGCCGAGACGGATTCGCACGCCGACGTCCTGACCGCGATGCGGCGCAGCTACTTCGAACGCGCACAACTCGCCGTGACCGGCTCGGCGCCGATCTCGCCCGAGGTCGTCGACTTCGTCGAAAGCATGCTCGACGCTCCGCTTGTCGAGGGCTATGGATCGACCGAGGCGGGTGGCGTCATCCGCAACGGGGCGGTGATCCGGCCGCCGGTTCTCGACTACATGCTCGTCGACGTTCCCGAACTCGGTTATCGCACAACCGATACCCCGCACCCGCGCGGCGAACTGCTCGTCAAGACCACCGACATCTTCGCCGGCTACTATCGTCGACCGGAACTCACCGCGGAAATGTTCGACGACGAGGGCTTCTATCGAACCGGCGACGTCATGGCAGAAACCGGACCCGATCAGCTCGTCTACCTCGACCGTCGGAACAACGTGTTGAAGTTGTCGCAGGGCGAGTTCGTGACGGTTGCGCGCGTCGAAAGCGCGCTGACCTCACCGCCGATCCGTCAGATCTACGTGTACGGCAATAGTTCACGCCCGTACCTGCTGGCCGTCGTCGTGCCAACCGATGACGCCGTCGACGCCGCTTCCGACGACGGGGAACTACACGCGACGCTGTTGCGGGCTGTCCGAGACATCGGGGAGCGCAACGGCCTTGCGCCGGTGGAGATCCCGCGCGACATCATCGTCGAACGTACCGCGTTCTCTGAGGCCAACGGCCTGTTGACCGGGATTCGCAAGCTCGCGCGGCCTCGCCTCAAGGAGGCGTACGGTCCCGCTCTCGAAGACCTGTACCTGCATCTCGCACATGCTCGCGCCGATCGGCTCCGCGATGCGCGGGCATCTGCGGCGGGCAGGCCGACGCTCGATGTGCTGATCGACATCGTCTCGGCCACACTCGATCTCGCCGAGAATGAGGTGACTGCGCACTCGAAGTTCACCGATCTCGGTGGTGACTCGCTGACCGCCGTCACCCTCGGGAACACACTTCGCGACATCTTCGACGCGCAGGTCTCGGTCGGTGTGCTGACCAGTCCGTCCTCCGACCTCGCGGCCATCGCCGACTACATCGACGGACGGGAGGGCGATGCGCGCCCCACGGCAGACACCGTGCACGCCGACCAGCGGCACCTGCGTGCCGACGAGCTCACCGTCGACGCCTTTCTCGACGAGGCGACACTGGTAGGAGCGTCGAGCGTGCCGGCCGCCGACGAGACCGTGTGCGAGGTATTACTCACCGGAGCAACCGGATTCCTCGGTCGATACCTCGCCGTCGAGTGGTTGCGGCGCGTTGCACGCGTCGACGGCCACGTGACCTGTCTGGTCCGTGCCTCCGACGACGAGACCGCCCGGCGACGCCTCGACGCGGTCTTCGATGTCGGCGACGGCCCGCTGCGCGCCGACTACTTGCGGTTGGCGCCAGACCACCTGACAGTTCTCGCGGGTGACAAGGATTCACCGAATCTCGGACTCGACGACCAGGTGTGGAACCGGCTTGCCGCCGATGTCGACCTGATCGTCGACCCGGCCGCACTGGTCAATCATCTGCTGTCCTACCGGGAGTTGTTCGGCCCGAACGTTTCTGGAACAGCAGAGCTCATCCGCCTCGCGTTGACGACGACTCGCAAGCCTTACGTCTACATCTCGACCGTCGGGGTAGCTGACCAGGTCGGCTCCGCGGAGTTGTTGGAGGACACAGACATTCGTGAACTCAGCGCGACGCGCGTGGTACACGACGGCTACGCGAACGGCTACGGCAACAGCAAGTGGGCGGGGGAGGTGCTGCTGGCAGACGCGCACGACCGTTTCGGGCTGCCCGTCAGCGTGTTCCGATGCGACATGATCGTGGCCGACGACAGCGACCTCGGCCAGCTCAACCTCCCGGACATGTTCACGCGCCTGCTGATGAGCGTCATGGCAACAGGCCTCGCACCACGGTCGTTCTACCGGCTCGACGCCGACGGCGGTCGGGGAGCAGCGCATTACGACGCACTGCCCGTCGACTTCCTGGCCGCGGCTATCTCGGCTCTCGCGGTCGGCGACGGTCATGTCACGTACAACGCCGTCAATCCGCACTCCGACGGGATCGACCTCGACACGTTTGTCGGCTGGCTCACCGAGTCCGGCGAAGAGATCGCACTCGTCGACGACTACGACCACTGGTACCGACTCTTCTCCGACGCCCTTGCCGATCTGCCGGAGAAGCAACGTCGACACTCATTGATCCCGCTGCTGCACAACTACGCACAGCCGGTCGAACCTGTCGACGCCGGTGTGGTGAACGCGCCGCTTTTCGCCGCGGCGGTTCGTTCGGGACAGGTGACCACAGCGACGGCCGAATACGCCGACATCCCGCACATCACGTCGCAAGTTGTCGCCAACTACGCGCGCGGGCTGCGAACACTCGGGGTCATCTGAGTGTGATCGGACTCCCTGCGGCCCGGGGCCGAAATCCGGCCCCGGGATGCGGGGTGATGAAGTGAACGCATGAACGACAACAAGCACGACGATGCTGTAGCCGTGCCGACGACAGGTGTGGTGCGCGATCCGGTCGCGGCGTTCGGCGTCGGGGCGATGCGAATCGACGACGGCGTGGTCGTTGCGGAGCAGCAACTCGGCCCACGATTCGCCGACCATCGCGGACTCATCGACCTCCCCGCGTATGCGGTCCTTTTCGACCACATCGGTGGCATCCCGTATCACCGCGCCACAGACTCGCCGTGCATGCAGGCTCGCCTGGTGTTGTCGACGGTCGGCCGGGCAGGACTCACCGACCACCTCACCGGCACCGCGCAACTGCTGATGCACGACGCCAAGGTCGGTGTCACCGAGATCCGCGTCGGCGACGGCACCGAGGACTTCTGTGTCGGCACCGCGCGCAACGTCGCCGTGGGCCGAGCCGTTCCGGACGATTTCGACAACGCCGAGCTGGCGCACGATATCCCGGACGCCGCGTCGCTCGATGCTGTTCTTGCACAACCGATTCCGGATGATCTCGACGGCGAGACCATCGTCGCGCAGATCGCTCGCGGAGAGCGTGACCGTGGTCCGCTCGCCGAGTTGCTCAACGCCACCATCGATGTCGACGGCGCGCCGTCGAACGCCCTGCGACTCGTCGTCGACACGGAGGCATGGATGGGAAACATGTTCGGCACCATGCACGGTGGCGTGATCGGCACCATCGTCGGTGCGGCGTGCTCGCTCGCGGGGCAGCAGAAGGCTCGTGCCGGTCAGGAGTATCGCGTCGGCGATCTCTCGGTGGCGTACTTCCGCTCACCGCCGGTCGACGGCAGTCGCGTGATCGTCGACGTCGAGCCGTTGAAGGTGGGGCGTCGAATCGCGACGTTCTCGACGCGCATGACGGGCCCCGACGGCACGCTGCTCGCCGTCGGCGCCGCGGACATCCACTTCCGCTGAGAAAGCGCTATTCGACGGCGATACCGAGGTGGGCGGCGAACTGCTCGGCAAGCCCGACGGCCTGATGGGCGGTGATCGTCGCGCCCGCAAGCCCTCCCAGATTGCGCACGTTGTTCACGCGCAGGTCGCGGAGATCGACGTCGGTCAGCGTGGCGCGATGGACGTCGAGTGAGGCGACGGTGGTGTCGTCGAAGGCGACACGCGTCAACGTGGCCTCCGAGACGTCCAGTTCGTCGATGACGCACGACCGGAAGATCACGTCGCGGGCCTCGTTGCCGCTGAGGTTGACCAGGCCGAGCTTGCAGTCGGAGATGATCACCGAACGCATCTTTCCGCCGAAGAGGTCGAGCGCGCCGATTCGGCTGTTCTCGATGCGCACGTTGTGCAGCATCGAGCGCGGCGCGAACACGCGTGCGCTGCTCACCTCGTCGAATCTGCTGTCGACGATGCGGACGCCGGTGAGGTCGGCGTCGTCGAGCGACGTGCGCACCACGGAGCACGTCGTGAGCGAGACGTCGCCGAAGTCGACGCCAGCGAGGTCGGTGTCGGCGATCAGAGAAGCCTCGATCGCGTCGCCGACGGCGACATCCTGCGCGTTCAACGGTTCGAGGTGGGGAGTTGGTAGCCGACTGATGCGGGGCGGTCGAATACTCATCGTCGACAAGCCTACGTCGGGGACATGACAGGGCCTCCGAACTGGCCGGATGACAAAAACAAGCAAGCGTGATTGCTTTTTACCGTCGACTGTGTGACGCTGCTTACATGTCGATCGTGGGTGATCTCGTGGCTGACCTCGCCGCCGCAGGAGATGAACTGGACGCGCTGGTGTCGTCGCTCGACGACGCTGCGTGGCACACCGATACTCCGGCGCCGGGGTGGACGGTCGCGCACCAGATTGCGCATCTCTACTGGACGGACAAGGTGGCGCTCCTCGCGGCCACCGACCCCGAAGCCTTCGCCGAGGTAATCGCAGAGGCGATGCGCAACATCGACGGCTTCACCGATGTGACCGCCGAAGAAGGCGCCGCACGCCCCAGGGCCGAGTTGCTCGACGACTGGCGCGCCGCGCGGGCCGCACTGGGGCAGGCACTCGTCGACGTCCCGGACGGCGCGAAGATCCCGTGGTTCGGGCCGCCGATGTCTGCGGCGTCGATGGCCACCGCACGGATGATGGAGACCTGGGCGCACGGACTCGACATCGCCGACGCGCTCGGCGTCGAACTCGAACCGGCCGACAGCATCCGGCACGTCGCTCACATCGGTGTCCGCACGCGTGATTTCGCGTATGCGGTCAACGGGATGACACCGCCGCAGCAGCCCTTCCGGATCGAACTGGTCGCTCCGTCGGGCGAGCTGTGGACGTGGGGACCCGATGATCCCGACGCCGTCGACGGCACCGTGCGCGGGCCCGCCGTCGACTTCTGTCAGCTCGTCACCCAGCGACGTGCACTCGCAGACCTCGACCTGCAACTCGACGGCGAGCGCGCCCGCGAATGGGCCGCAATCGCACAGTGTTTCGCAGGTCCTCCCGGAGCGGGCCGTGCCCCGCGCAACGCCGCAACCTTCTGAACGCCCGAGCACAAGAACTGTCAGCACCGTCGACCATCCGAATCGGAGTAGCGATGACTTCAACCACAAGTCGCACCAGCACCAGCCGATCGAACCGCCCCGTCCGAATCGGCAACGCCTCGGGCTTCTATGGCGATCGCTTCAGCGCAATGCGCGAGATGCTCGAGGGTGGTGAACTCGACTATCTGACAGGCGATTATCTCGCCGAGCTGACCATGCTCATCCTCGGCCGCGATCGCTTGAAGGACCCGAAAACGGGTTACGCCAAGACATTTCTGCGTCAAATGGAGGAGTGCCTCGGGCTCGCCGTCGACAAGGGCGTGCGGATCGTGAGCAATGCGGGTGGCCTCAACCCGCACGGCCTCGCGGTTGCGCTGCGCGAACTGGCGGACAAGCTCGGAGTCGACGCATCGATCGCCTTCGTCGACGGTGACGACATCCTCGACCGCGCAGACGATCTCGGACTCGGCACACCGCTCACGGCAAACGCATACCTCGGTGCGTTCGGCATCAAGTCGGCGCTCGACTCGGGCGCCGACGTCGTCGTCACCGGGCGCATCACCGATGCCTCGCTGACCGTCGGACCCGCAGCGAGCGCATTCGACTGGGAGTACGGCGATCTCGACGCCCTCGCTGGTGCCGTGGTCGCCGGTCACGTGATCGAATGCGGCGCGCAGGCGACGGGCGGCAACTACTCGTTCTTCACGGAGCTGCCCCGGATGGGTCGCCTCGGATTTCCGATTGCGGAGGTCGCGTCCGACGGTACGTCGGTGATCACCAAACATCCGAACACCGGCGGTGCCGTGACGGTGGGAACCGTGACAGCACAATTGCTGTACGAGGTCGGTGGTCCTCGCTACCTCGGACCGGACGTGACCACCCGGCTCGACACCATCACGCTGCGTTCCGACGGTGAGGATCGAGTCGCCATCAGTGGTGTCAAGGGCGAGGCGCCGCCCGAGACCGTCAAGGTCTCGCTCAACCATCTCGCAGGCATCCGCAACGAGATCACCGTCGCGATCACCGGACTCGACATCGAGGACAAGGCCGAACTGTTCCGCGATCAGTTCCGCGCAGAGCTCGCGTCGGTGCCCGAGCAGATGTCGTGGGAGTTGGCACGACTCGACCGACCCGACGCGCAGAGCGAGGAACAGGCGACGGCGCTGCTGCGCTGCGTTGCCCGCGACACCGATCCCGAGAAGGTCGGCAGAGCGTTCAGCAACACCGCAGTCGAACTGGCGCTGGCGACCTTCCCCGGGTTCACGATGCTCGCACCACCCGGAAAGGGTTCTCCGTTCGGCGTTTTCGAGCCGGGTTACGTCGACGCGAAGCTCGTCGACCATCGCGTGTCCTTCGCCGACGGCGTGAGCGAGAGCATCGAACCGAGTCCACTGCGTACCCAGGTGCCCGCAGACGAACCCGAACCGCGCAGCGTCGTCGACGTCGACGATCCCGGGCCCACCGCGGCGTCGCCACTCGGTCTGGTGGCCGGAGCGCGCAGCGGCGACAAGGGCGGCAGCGCCAACATCGGTGTGTGGGTGCGCAACCCGGAACACTTCGACTGGCTCGACGCGACACTCGACGTCGACCTGATCAAGAAGCTTCTCCCGGAGATCGCCGACCTCGAGGTCAAGCGCTTCCGGCTGCCGAACCTGTCAGCGCTGAACTTCGTCATCGAGGGTGTGCTCGGACGCGGTGTCGCCGACAATGTGCGTTTCGATCCGCAAGCCAAGGGAATGGGCGAATGGCTGCGTTCGCGACCCGTGCCCATTCCGCTGAGCTTCGTCGCCGAGACATCCTCTACCGCGCCATCATCCGAGTCATCGGAAAGGAACTGACCTGTGCCACTAATAGATCCGCAGTGGGAGACGTCGGAACGACGCGCTCTGCGTGACGCGGTCAACGGATTCGTCGAAAGGCACGTGCTGCCTTACCAGGATGAGTGGGAACGCGAGGGCTTGCTTCCCCGCGAACTACACTCCGAAGCAGCCAAACTCGGCCTCTTCGGACTGGGGATCGACGAATCGTTCGGTGGTAGTGGTGGCGATCTCATCGATGCGTCGATCCTGGGCGAAGAGTTCCACTATGCGGGTGGTGCCGCGGGCGTCTTCGCCTCCTTGTTCACGCACGGAATCGCGTTGCCTCACCTGATCGCCGCCGGCGATCCCGACCAGATCGACCGATGGGTGCGGCCGACGCTCGCCGGCGAGAAGATCGGCAGCCTTGCGATCACCGAGCCGGGCGGCGGAAGCGACGTCGCACATCTGACGACGCGGGCACAGCGCGATGGCGACGAGTTCGTCGTCAACGGCGCCAAGACCTACATCACCTCCGCGGTGCGAGCCGACTTCGTGGTCACCGCGGTACGCACGGGCGGACCAGGCGCCTCGGGGGTCTCGCTTCTCGTGATCGAGAAGGACACACCGGGTTTCACCGTGACGCGCAAGCTCGACAAGATGGGTTGGCGCAGTTCGGATACCGCGGAGTTGGCCTTCGTCGACGTACGCGTTCCGGTGGCCAACCTCGTCGGCGCCGAGAACAGCGGCTTCGCCCAGATCGCAGCGGCTTTCGTGACCGAACGATCGGCACTCGCCGTGCAGGCGTACGCGAGTGCGCAACGCTGCCTCGACCTCACCCTCGACTGGACGCGCGAACGTGAGACCTTCGGCAAGCCGCTCGCTGCCCGACAGTCGGTGCAGGACACGCTGACCGAGATGGCACGCCGCATCGACGTCGCGCGGACCTACTCGCGGGGAGTCGTCAACCGGAAGGTTGCCTCCGACGACGACCTCATTGCCGAGGTGTGCTTTGCGAAGAACACGGCTGTGGAGACCGGGGAGTGGGTTGCCGACAAGGCTGTTCAGCTCTTCGGCGGCCTCGGCTATATGACGGGCACCGAAGTCGAGCGTCAATATCGCGACATGCGCATCCTGGGGATCGGTGGGGGAACCACCGAGATTCTGACCGGACTCGCGGCAAAACGACTCGGCTACATCGCACAGGGGAGCACACGATGACCGCATTGCGTTCGACGATCGACCCGACGAGTGACGACTTCACCGCCGCGCGCGACTCGATGATGGAGAAGCTCGACCAGATACACGGTGAACTCGACAAGGCGCTCGCGGGCGGCGGTGAAAAATACGTCGAGCGGCATCGCAAGCGCGGCAAGATGACTGCCCGGGAACGCATCGAGATGCTGCTCGATGAAGACTCGGACTTCCTCGAACTGTGTCCGCTCGCGGCATACGGGTCGAACTTCCACGTCGGAGCGTCGGTCGTCGTGGGTATCGGCGTCGTCGAAGGGGTCGAATGTCTCGTCGTCGCCAGTGACCCTACGGTCAAGGGCGGGACATCGAATCCGTGGACGCTGCGTAAGACGTTGCGCGCCAACGATATCGCCATGCAGAACAGACTCCCGGTGATCTCGCTCGTCGAGTCGGGTGGTGCCGATCTACCGACGCAGAAAGAGGTGTTCGTTCCCGGCGGTCGGATGTTCCGTGACCTGACACGGCTGTCGGCAGCGGGGATTCCGACGATCGCGTTGGTCTTCGGAAACTCCACGGCCGGCGGGGCATACGTCCCGGGCATGAGCGATCACGTCGTGATGATCGACGGCCGTTCCAAGGTGTTCCTCGGCGGACCGCCGCTGGTGAAGATGGCCACCGGCGAGGAAAGCGACGACGAGTCCCTCGGTGGCGCTCAGATGCATGCGCGTACTTCGGGTCTGGCCGACTACTACGCCGCAGACGAACAGGATGCGATCCGGATCGGGCGTCGGATCGTGTCGCGGCTCAACTGGACCAAGGCCGGTGGGCAACCGCGCGCACAGGTGCGGGAACCGCGCTACGACCCCGAAGAACTCCTCGGTATCGTCCCACCCGATCTCAAGATCCCGTTCAACCCGCGCGACGTGATCGCGCGGGTCGTCGACGACAGTGATTTCGACGAGTTCAAGCCCGAATACGGCAACTCGTTGTGTACGGGGTGGGCCGACATCCACGGTTATCCCGTCGGCATCCTGGCCAACGCGCAAGGCGTGCTGTTCAGCCAGGAGGCGCAGAAGGCCACGCAGTTCATCGAACTCGCCAATCGCTCGAATACGCCACTGCTGTTCCTGCACAACACAACCGGCTACATGGTCGGTAAGGAGTACGAGCAGAACGGCATCATCAAGCACGGGGCGATGATGATCAACGCGGTGTCGAATTCGAAGGTGCCGCATTTGTCGGTGCTGATGGGCGCCAGTTACGGGGCGGGTCACTACGGAATGTGTGGGCGCGCATACGATCCGCGGTTCCTGTTCGCCTGGCCGAGCGCGAAGTCGGCGGTGATGGGAGCCGCGCAACTGGCAGGCGTCATCTCGATCGTCTCGCGCGCGGCGACCGAGGCGCGTGGCGGCACGGTCGACGAGGCCGCGGACGCGGGGATGCGGCAGATGATCGAGGCGCAGATCGAAGCCGAGTCGGTGCCTGCGTTCTTGTCGGGCATGCTCTACGACGACGGCGTGATCGATCCGCGTGACACGAGAACTGTTCTGGGGCTGTGCTTGTCGGCGATCCATAACGGTCCGGTCGAGGGGACGTCGAATTTCGGCGTCTTCCGGATGTGAGGTGTGAGATGACAGAACAACATTCAACGATCACCTCGGTACTCGTCGCCAATCGCGGCGAGATCGCGCGACGCGTGTTCGCGACCTGTCGTCAGATGGGCATCGGGACCGTCGCGGTCTACTCCGATCCGGACGCCGATGCGCCGCACGTTGCCGCAGCCGATGTCGCTGTGGCGCTTCCGGGATCGACGTCGGCAGAGACCTATCTGCGTGGCGACAAGATTATCGAGGCCGCCAAGCTCGCGGGCGCGGATGCGATTCATCCCGGCTACGGATTCCTCTCGGAGAACGCCGAGTTCGCGCAATCGGTGATCGACGCGGGACTGACCTGGATCGGGCCGCCGCCCGGCGCGATCGACGCGATGGGATCAAAGGTCAACGCCAAGAAGTTGATGGCCGACGCCGGCGTGCCGGTCCTCGGCGACATCGACCCTGCCGCCGTCACCGAGAGCGACCTGCCACTGCTGATCAAGGCGTCTGCGGGCGGCGGTGGACGCGGTATGCGGATCGTACGGTCGGTCGACGAGTTGGCCGAGCAGGTTGCCGCCGCCGAACGCGAAGCGGCGTCGGCGTTCGGTGATCCGACAGTCTTCTGTGAGCCGTATGTCGAACGGGGACATCACATCGAGGTGCAGGTGCTCGCAGACGAGCACGGCGCGGTCTGGGCTGTCGGAGAGCGGGAATGCTCGATCCAGCGCCGTCACCAGAAGGTGATCGAGGAGGCGCCCGCGCCTCTCGTCGAACGGATCGGCGGAGATCTCCGCGAACGCCTCTACGACGCCGCGAGGAAGGCCGTGTCGGCGATCGGCTACACGGGTGCGGGAACCGTCGAGTTCCTCGCCGACGAGACCGGTCGCTTCTACTTCCTGGAGACCAATACGCGTCTGCAGGTGGAACACCCGGTCACGGAGTTGACGACCGGGACCGACCTCGTGGCCTGGCAACTGCGCGTCGCGATGGGTGAGCACCTCGACGTCGAGGAGCCCGGAACTCGCGGACACGCGATCGAGGTGCGCCTCTACGCCGAGGACCCTTCTGCGGGATGGCAACCGCAGTCGGGAACCATGCACCGCATCGAGCTCGACGCACAATCGCATTTCGGACCACTCGACCGTCCGGGCGTGCGTGTGGACGCGGGTATCGAATCAGGCTCGGAGATCTCGACGTTCTACGACCCGATGCTGGCCAAGGTCATCAGTTGGGCGCCGACACGTGGTCGTGCCGCTGCGATTCTCGCCAGAACGCTGTCCGACGCGGCGCTCCACGGCCCGACGACCAACCGCGACATGCTGGTGAACACCCTGCGGGAGTCGACATTCGTCAGTGGCGACACCGACACCGGATATCTCGAGCAGATCGGCCTCGACGTCTTGTCGACGCCGCTGGCCGACGAGTCGACGGTGACGCTGGCCGCTGTAGCCGCGACGCTGGCGGAGGTGGCCGTCAACCGGGAACGCGCCCGCGTTCAACGAAGTCTGCCAGCAGGCTGGCGGAACATGCCGTCGCAGTACTCGCGCAAGATCTTCCGCACCGACGACGACGTCGAGCACGAGGTCCGATACCGGTGCACGCGTAGTGGTGGCGTCGAGCTTCCCGACCTCGCCGACACCGAGGTGGTGTCGGCGAGCACAGGGCAGGTCGTTCTCTCCCACAACGGGATTCGACGGACCTTCGACGTCGCGCGATACGGCGACGACGTCTACGTCGACACAGCCGGGGCGTCGGTGCACTTCCGGCGGCCACCGCGCTTCGTCGATCCCAGCGCAGTCGCGCGACCGGGTTCGCTCCTCGCGCCGATGCCGGGTTCGGTGATCCGCGTTGCGGTTTCCGAGGGCGACCGCGTTACAGCCGGTCAGCCGTTGATCTGGCTCGAGGCGATGAAGATGGAGCACACCGTCGCGGCGCCCGCCGACGGTGTTGTCAGCACGCTCGCCGTCGAACCGGGACGCCAGCTCGCCGTCGGTGACGTGCTCGCGATCATCACCGATGAGGCCGACAGCGACAGCGCCACAGAGCATTCCAGCACACTCACACCTCAGGAGACATCCGCATGAGCTTCGTCGAAACGGCCGAACGGGCCGATCTGCGTGCCTCGGTGGCCGCACTGGCCACCAAGTACGGGCAGGACTACTTCCGCGAGTGCGCCCGCGAGGGCCGAAAGACCGACGAGTTGTGGTCGGAGGCAGGCAAGCTGGGCTTCATCGGGGTGAATCTTCCCGAGGAGTACGGCGGTGGCGGCGCAGGCATGTACGAGTTGTCGATCGTGATGGAGGAGATCGCAGCGGCGGGCACCGGCCTGCTGATGCTGGTTGTCTCACCGGCTATCTGCGGCAACATCATTGCGCGGTTCGGCACCGACGAGCAGCGCGACCGGTGGCTGCCGGGGCTTGCCGACGGATCGATCACCATGGCCTTCGGTATCACCGAGCCCGACGCGGGGTCGAACTCGCACCAGATCACCACCACGGCGTCGCGCGACGGGTCGGACTGGGTTCTCAACGGGCGCAAGGTGTACATCTCCGGAGTCGATCAGGCAGATGCTGTGCTCATCGTCGGTCGGAGCGAGGATGCGAAGACCGGCAAGTTGCGGCCCGCGCTGTTCATCGTGCCCACGGACGCACCGGGGTTCGAATACAAGATGATCGACATGGAACTGGTGAACCCGGAAAAGCAGTTCGGGCTCTACCTCGACGATGTGCGCCTGCCTGCTGACGCACTCGTCGGCTCCCCGGACGCGGCACTGAGCCAACTCTTCGCCGGTCTGAACCCAGAACGCATCATGGCTGCGGCGTCCGCGGTGGGGATGGGACGTTTCGCGCTGGGCAAAGCCGTCGACTACGTGAAAGAGCGCACGGTCTGGAAGACCCCGATCGGCGCGCACCAGGCAATTGCACATCCGCTGGCGCAGGGGAAGATTGAACTCGAGATGGCCAAGCTCATGATGCAGAAGGCCGCCACACTCTACGACGCGGGTGACGACTGGGGTGCTGCCGAGCCGGCCAACATGGCGAAGTATGCGGCCGCCGAGGCGTGCGTCAAGATCGTCGACCAAGCTGTTCAGTCAATGGGTGGCAACGGTCTGACAACCGAATACGGTGTGGCGCCGCTGCTTTCGCTCGCACGGATTGCGCGTGTGGCACCGGTCAGTCGCGAGATGGTGCTGAACTTCGTTGCGCAGACCAGCCTCGGACTGCCGAAGTCGTACTGACACCTCTATTTCCGATCCGCCATTCACATCAGACCAAACTCTGCCCGAGGACCACAGGAAGGCGCAGGTCGATGACCGCCACAGACAGCGAAGTCGTACACATCGGGATCGACGCCGGCGTCATGACGCTCACACTCGACTCGCCGGGCAACCGCAATGCGTTGAGTCGCGCGCTCGTGACCCAACTGTCGTCGGGGCTGACGAGGGCGGCGACCGACGAGGACGTGCGGGCCGTCGTGCTGACACATGCGGGCGGAACCTTCTGTGCGGGCGCTGATCTCGGCGAGGCGCTCAAGCGTGGCGCCTCTGCCGAGGAGGCGTCTGCCGAGGCGACGTCGTCGATGGTCGAGTTGATGAGCACGATCCTCGAGCTGCCGAAACCGGTGATCGGACACGTGGACGGGCATGTCAGGGCAGGAGGTTTCGGTCTGCTCGGTGCCACCGACATCGCACTCGCCGGACCGAAGAGCACCTTCGCGCTGACCGAGACACGGCTCGGCCTTGCACCATCGGTGATCTCGCTCGTGCTGGTGCCGAAGATGACGGCTCGAGGTGCTAGTCGATACTTCCTGACCGGGGAGAAGTTCGACGCCTCGATCGCGGCGTCGATCGGAGTCGTCACTCAAGCCTGTGACAGCACAGAGGCTCTCGCGCAGTCACTGGGGGAGATCCTCGACGGTATCCGACGTGCGTCGCCGGTCGGACTCGCCGCGTCGAAGGAACTCACCACCGCGACGGTGCGCGACGAGTTCGCGCGGTTGGCGCAGCGTCGTGCGCAGGAATCGGCGGCATTGTTCTCGGGTGACGACGCACGGGCGGGGATGGAAGCGTTTCTGTCGAAGCGTCGGCCGCCGTGGGATCTGACCGTCACGCAAGCCGACACCGGGGCAACGAGAACATGACGTCTCCGCGTACGACGGCAAACCGTGAACCCCGGCAGGAGCGCTCGCGCCAAACGCGGGAACGGCTGCTGCGCTCGGCCATACAGGTTCTGGCTCACGAGGGATGGGCGTCGGCCACGGTGGCCGCGGTCGCCCAGCGCGCGGGGGTGTCCAGGGGTGCTGCGCAGCACCACTTTCCCACACGCGAGGCATTGATCTCGGCGACGCTCGAGCAGATCTTCGACGACCTCACCCTCAACGCCGACACGTTGATCCGGCCCGACGCGGACGAGTCACGGCGCGTGCGGATCGCGGTCGAACAGGCCGTGAGTATTTACACCGGGACCGAATTCAAGGCTTCGTTGCAGATCTGGGCGGCGGCCGCGTCGGATCCCGCGCTGCGCGAACTGATTCTGCCGATGGAGGCCAAGTTCGCCCGAGCGGCGCATCGGGTGACTGTTGCCGCGCTCGACCCCGATGGCACGAATCCCCGGGCGCACCGTGCTGCACAGGTGACGCTCGACCTCGCTCGCGGTCTCGGACTCGCGGACACGCTGTCGGACGATTCACGACGCCGCGCGCAGGTGGTCGACACCTGGGTGGAGATGGTCACCGATGCGCTCGACGTCGACTCTCAGGACAGGTGAGATCAGCGGACCGGCTCGTCGTGCAGTCGGTTGCTCGTGCCGCGTGTGCCGAGCCAGTACACGCCCGCTGAGAGCGCGGTCATCCCGATGAACACGACGACCACGCCGAGCGTCATCGACAGGTACCCCTGGCTTCGTGGATCGATGAACGGGTACGGGTACCAGTCGACGATGGGACCTCGCGTCAAGGTGTAGATGCCATAGAAGAGTGGAAAAGCCAACCACGTCAACCAGGACAGGGCGGGCAGCGACCTGGGTCGGAAGAGTGCCCAGTCGAGGAGTAGAACGAGCGGGATCAGGCGGTGCAGCACGGTGTTGGTCCACTCGCCGGAGAGATTGACGTCGATGTCCGACAACAGAAGTGCGTAGACGATCGCGGTGATCAGCATCGCGGTGGTGACGCCGCCGCGAAACCACTGCCACCACAACCCGGTTGGTGCCAACAGTGCACCGCCGAGGAGCACGATCGCCGCGGCCACGTTGCTCAGGATTGTGAAGTAGCTGAAGTAGTTGGCGAAGCCGAAACCGTCGGACGCGGTGACCGGGACGTACGCGATCGCAGCGATGCCAACGGCAGCGGCCACGAAGCGAAGGATGCGGATCCACACCTGACGGTCACCTCTGCTCACACCTCGCATTGTGCCAGTCGGGCTTTCTGTATCGGACGGGAGATGCGGCTAGATTCGTTACATGATTCGCAACGTGGTGGTGGGTCGGCTGCGGTCAGCGGACGGCGATGCGGCCGAGAGTGATCGCAGGCAACTCGACGAGGGGCTGGCCGGAATCGGTGCGCTGCAATTACCGGGCCTGCTGGCGAACCGTGTCGGCTTGGATGTGGGATTACGTGCTGGCGGTTGGAGTTTCGCGATCACCAACGACTGGGTCGACACCGATGCCTATCGGCGCTACGACGCTGATCCCGAACACAACCGCTACCGCGCGATGATCGTGGAGGTCTGCGAGCAGGTCGCCCGAGTGCAGTTCGAGATCTAGTCGCTCGGTGTCGATGCGCGACGCCGCGTGCTGCGTTGTGCGAGCGCGCCGTCGACCTGTGCTGTGATCGCGTCGCGGATGTCGAAGTCGGCGGAGTGGCCGGCCCAGTCGGGTAGTAGTCGGCTGACCGTCGGAAACTCGGTGAGGTCGCTGTCGTCGATGGATTGGTGCCATGACACCTCGTCGGGGGACCGCCTGGAAAGCGTGTCCTGCCACTGCAATTCCGAGGCGACGAGGTACCAGACGGCTCGCCAGGTGTCCAGCGCTGCGCCGTCGTCGAGCCCGAGTTCGGATGCGGCCGAGAGGAAGGCGTCGGCGAGGGCAAGTGCAGGCGTGCCGACGATGATGCCCTCGCGCAGGATCGACACGACCCACCCTATGCTGCGCATCTTCTCGTACATGTCGACCGCAACGGCGATCATGCGGTCACGAGGAGCGCCCGTCGGTTCGGCCCACGGGATGCGCGCCGCGACGTCGTTGAGTGCCAGACCGAGCAGTGCTGCCTTGTTCGGAACGTAGTTGTAGAGCGTCATCGGCTTGGTGCCCATGTCGGAGGCAAGGCGTCGCATGCTCAACGACTGCGGACCGTCCTGCTCGAGGATGCGGATGGCTGCCTCGACAATCTCGTCGAGTTGGAGGGACCGGGCTGCAGGCATCGTCCCATCATCCCATCGCCGTGCTCTTGGCGAGGTGACGCTGAGACGCTACGATCACGTACTAGTACGTAAACGTACGCGTACGTAAACAGATCCGAGCCGCGGGAAGAGGCGATTCAATGGCAGATCAGGAGACGGCTCGGGTTGCACATGGTCGTGTTGCGCAGGGTCGCGGTGCACTCATGGCCACCGTGTTCCTGCTGCAATTCCTTGTGGCGATGGACATTTCGCTCGTCAACATCGCGCTGCCCGCCATGCGCGCCGATCTCGGATTCACCGACGCGGGTTTGCAGTGGGTGGTCACCGCGTACCTGTTGACCTTCGCAGGGTTCATGCTCCTCGGCGGGAGGATCGGCGATCTGTGGGGGCGTCGAACCTCGGTTCTCGTCGGGTTGTCCGTCTTCGCGGTGGCGAGCATCGTCGGCGGATGTGCCGGGAGCGCAGGGGTTCTCGTCGCCGCGCGGGCGGTGCAGGGTGTCGCGGGAGCGCTGTTGGCTCCGGCGTCGTTGGCGCTGGTGGCCACCATCGACGACCCAGCCGTTCGCGCACGGGCGATGGGCCTGTGGGGTGGTGCCGGTGCAGCGGGAGGTGCGCTGGGCGTGGTGCTCAGCGGGGTGCTCACGCAGTGGTGGTCGTGGCGAGCGGTTCTCCTCGTCAACGTCCCGATCATCGTCATCGCGATGGTCGCTGCGCTGCGCGGAATCTCGCGTCGCGACGTCGGACGTACCACGCGGCTCGATGTTCCCGGCGCGGTCACCGTGACCCTCGGCGTTGCTGCCCTTGTCTATGCCGTGAGCGCTGGTGGCGATCGCGGGTGGGGATCGTGGCAGGCAGTCGGCGGATTCGTCGCCGCTGCAGTGCTATTGGCGATCTTCGTGGCGATCGAGCGATCGGCGTCGCATCCGTTGATGCCTCCGGGCCTGATGCGAAAACGAAGCGTGCTGGGCGCCAACGTGTTCGGATTCATGGTCGCCGCGGGGCAACTCGCCGCCTTCTACTTCTGCTCGCTCTATATCCAAACCGTATGGGGTGTCGAGAGTGCGCTGACGGGAGTGCTCTTCCTACCGTTCTGCGTCTTCGTCGTCGTGGGAATCTCGGTGGCACAACGACTTTCCGCGCGCATCGGAGCGCGGATGGCGATCGTGGCTTTCGGTATTGTTGCCGCCATTGGCCTCGGGCTGTTCGCGACGATGCCTGCGCAATTCGACTTCTGGCTCGGAATCCTGCTGCCGTCCGCGGTGACGGCTGTCGGGATCGGCGGCTCGATGGTGCTGATCGGAGCGGTCGCAACCGAAGGGGTGTCACCCGACGACGTCGGCGTGGCCTCGGGCGTGGTGAACAGTTCGCGGCAACTCGGCGGCACCATCGGACTGGCAGTCCTGGTGGCCGTGGCCAGCGGGTACGCGGTGCCGCGCGAGGGTTTTCAGGCGGGCTTCCTGCTCGGCGCGGTCCTGCTGGTGGTCGGGAGCCTCGCGGCGTGGCTCATCCTGCCGCGGCGTCGGAGACGCGATTCCGCGGGAGCGTCGGCGTAGCGCACGGTCGGCGTTCTAGAGCGCACGGTCGACGGTTTGGAGTGCCCAGTCGACGGTTTGGAGCGCACGGTCGAAGCTATAAGGCGCCCAGTCGATCCCGTGTCAGTTCTTCCGCGCGGCGATGACGTGGGCGGTGGCGGCGGGGTCGGGGCGGTGTCCCACGGACTCGGGGACGCGTACGAGTTCGGCGCCGCTGATCGCTTCGGCCAGGCGTGGCGCGGCCGCTTCGAGGAGCGGGAAGGTGTCGGAGCCGAGGAGGATCGTGACCGGCATGGTGATGGTGAGCATCTGCGGGGTCGGTTGCGAGAGGTCGCGCGCGAGCGTCGCGTCGTAGACCACCGACTGTGCGATCGCCAGCAGGCCGTCGAACATCGGACTGTCCCGGATCTGCTCGACGATCGCGGGTGGGAGGCCGACGCCTTCGAGTTGGAACGTCGTCACGGCGTCGGCGCGCCGGCCGTCGTCGACCATCTGTTGGAGTCTGTCGGGGAGGTCGTTTGCGGGGTCGTCCTCGCCGAAGCGGAACGGAGGTTCGGAGAGGAAGAGGTGGTCGATCGGTACGCCCCGCGACGCGGCGAACAGTGCGAGGATCGCGCCCGACGAGTGCCCGAGTACGGCGGCTCTGCCGCCGGTTGCGGAGATGACGGCGGCCAGATCCTCGGCCTCGCGCTCCGGCGAGTACGGCCGGGTGTCGCCACTGTCTCCACGGGCGCGTCGATCGAAGACGACGCCGGTGAAGCCCGCGTCGGCGAGTGCCTGCGCCAGCGGCGCGGCGTCGGACGCTTTCGACATCGCACCGTTGACCACGACGACCACGGGGCCGGCGCCAATCGTGTCGTACGCGATGGGTGTGCCGTCTTCAGATGTGACGTGGGCCATATCACCATTCAACCAAAATCAGCCCCGCTCGACGTCGAGGAGATACTCGCGGAGACGATCGCGGTGCCTGCTCACCCACCAGACACCGAACCGATGTGCGCCGTACCAGATCGCCGCGGTGACCAGGACAGCCAGCATCGCGCACAGCGCGAACTCGGTGTCGGTCTGTGCGGTGTCCCATCCCTGGCGGTTCGTGAGCTTCCAGATGGCGACCGGAGCGACGACGATCAGGGCGAACGCGAGCGGGAAGATCAGGTTCGGCATGGCGATCAACAGCCCCCAGCGGACGATCACCTGACGGAAACGCCGCCTGTTCTGCCAGCGCCACCGGAGAGAGCGCTGATGGTAGGGAAACGTGACGCCGACCAGGCCGCTCACCGCGAGCGCACCGAAAGGCACCACCGCGACCGCGAGTATGACCTCGATGGCGAACCGCCAGTGCGTGTGTTGCGTCAGCGCGATTGCCACCGCGATGACGGTGCACAGCGGACCGATGATCAACCAGACAGCCAGAACCTTCGCGCGCAGCAGTGCGGTGAGTTCGGCGGGATCGTCGATCGCGGCGAGAGCTCGTTCCGGGTCGCTGGTCAGTACGTTGGTGACGAACGCGTCGGTGTACATCCATCCCGCGAGCGCATACGGCAGACCCTCAGGACCGGTGAAGGTGAAGAACCACGATCGGGGGACGACGTACCAGAGGAACAGCACGATCGCTGCGCTCGACGCCACGGACAACAGGAGATCGCCGGGATGCCGCACGATATGCGTGACTTCGGCTCGGATCGCGGCACGCGTGGTGGGTGTGACCGCCTGCATGCGGTGAGGATAGTTGGTCGAGCTGCGAATTTCCGGCGGCCGTCTCAGGTTCCGTCGGCCGCGGGAATGCCCACATCACCGTCGGCGTCGGGTTCACCGGAATCGACGTCCCCAGCAGCGCTGCGATGAGTGCGGATGACTTCCACCGACTTGACCGTCGCCGCGAGAAGTGGGGCTCCGAGGACCATGCCGAGCAACCCGGCGGCGGTGCCTGCCACCATCGTCGCGAGCAATACGGCCATCGGGTGAAGCTGCAACGACGAGCCGAGTGCCCACGAACTGACGGCGCTCTGCACGGTGCCGTTGGAGATGACGAAGGTGATGGCGAGAATCAGTGCGGCAGTGGGGCCGTTGGAACCCAGTGCGATCAACACCACGAACGCCCCGGTGATCCAGGCGCCGACGAACGGGATGAAGGATAGGAAGAAGTAGAGCACGAAGATCGGAATTGCCAGCGGCACACCAAGAATCACCAGCGGGACCATGAAGATCGGTGCCGTCAGCACAGCCGTGAGCGCTGTGCCCCTGAAGTAGCCGCGAACCGATTGTCGGGTCACGGTGACGACCCCGTTGATCTCGGCCGGATCCGCGCCGGTCATGCGTGCCAGGAATGCGGGAAAACGGTCGGCATCGCGCAGCGCGAAGAAGAGGAAGAAGAGTGCGAAGAAGATGCCGATCAGCAGCGTGATGGCGCCATAGAACGTACTACTGAGCGATGCGAGAGCACCGAGCCCCACCTCGCGGGTGTGACTCTCGAGCGCGGTGCGCGCGTCCTCGAGCCACCGCGGGTCGATGTCGAGTTCGCCTACCCACCGTGTGAACGAGCGCCAGCCGAGCAGCGCTTGACCGTAGATGTCCGACCACTGGTCGACGACGCCCCAGATCACGATCGTGATCGTCCCGGCGCCGACGAGGATCGCGACGAGCAGCGCGAGGAAGACCGCGACTGTGGATGGCACGCCCATGCGGGTCAGTCGAGCGACGAGCGGTTCGAGTACCACGCTGATGATCACCGCGACGACGAGCGGGATCAGGATTCCACTCACCGCACCCAGCGCAAGCGCAGCGACGACTACGAGGGCAATGATGCCGAGTACGCACCAACTGGCCACCCCGATACGACGCAGATTCAGCGTCGCCTTCGGACCGGGATTCGCAGTAGCTGACGTGGCAGATGGCTCTTTCACCCCAGCAGGCTATCGGCAGCGCGCCGAATCGGCGCCTCAAATGGAACGGCCCGGCCGCGTCGGGGTGTCCGTCGCGGCCGGGCCGGGTAGGGGGTGGAGTCACGGCGGGGCGGGCCCGTGACACCAGGGGGTGATCAGTCGTCGTGGATGATCACACCGCGAATGTTCTTGCCGTCGCGCAGATCCTGGTAGCCCTCGTTGACCTGCTCGAGCGTGTAGGTCTGGGTGACCAGTTCGTCGAGCTTGAGCTGGCCGGCGTCGTAGAGGCGGAGCAGGCGGACGATGTCGTACTGCGGATTGGCCGAACCGAACAACGAGCCCTTGATGGTCTTCTCGTTGAGGGTGAGGTCGATGCCGGGCCAATGCACCGTGAACTTCGCGGGACTCGAGAGTCCGACGATCACGACCTGGCCACCCTTGCCGATGGAGCCGATCGCCGCGGACACCACGTCTTCGTCGACGGTGCCGACGGTGACGATCGCGGCGTCTGCACCCTGACCCCAGGACAGTTCGGTGATCTTCTCCTGAGCCTCTGCCGCAGATGCGAAAGCGTGTGTGGCGCCGAACTTCACGGCGGTGTCACGTTTGAACGCGACAGGGTCGACGACGACGACGTACTTGGCTCCGGCGTGTACAGCGCCCTGCACCGCGTTGATACCGATGCCGCCGATGCCGTAGATGACCACGATGTCGCCCGCGCGGACGTTGCCCGCGTAGACCGCCGAACCCCACCCGGTCGGCACGCCGCAGCCGACGAGGACGGCCTTGTCCAGCGGCAGCCAGTCGTCGACCTTGACCACCGAGTGCTCGCTGATCGTCGCGCGCTCGCTGAACGTGCCCAGCATGCACATGCCGCCGAAGTCCTGGCCGCCGCCGTGGAAGCGGAACGTGCCGTCGGGCAGCATGCCTTCGAGGATGGTGGCGCCCATGTCGCACAACGACTGTCGGCCCGTCGAGCAGTAGCGGCATGTGCCGCAACTCGGTACGAACGAGCAGACCACGTGATCGCCCGGCTTGACCTTGGTGACGCCGGGGCCGATCTCCTCGATGATGCCCGACCCCTCGTGGCCGCCGACCATCGGATAGCGCGGCGGCAGGTCGCCATCGGTGAGGTGGAGGTCGGAGTGGCACAGGCCCGCGGCGGTGTACTTGATCAGTACCTCGCCTTCCTTGGGGCCGTCGAGGTCGAGTTCCATGATCTCGAATGGCTTGCCCGCGTCGAGCAGTACGGCGGCTTTGGTTTTCACGGCTATTTCTCCTTGTGAATCAGTGGTGGATCGGGGTGTCGAATCAGAGCGCGACGTTGACGGCCTTGGTCTGGGTGTAGAGCTCGATCGCCGACTGGCCCAGCTCGCGTCCCCAGCCCGATTGCTTGTAGCCGCCGAACGGCATTGCGGTGTCGAAGCCGTTGTACTGGTTGACCCACACCGAACCCGCCTTGAGCTGGCGAGCGGTCTTGTGCGCCTTCGACAGATCGGTGGTCCAGATGCCTGCGGCGAGCCCGTAGATCGAATCATTCGCTGCCGCAGCCACTCCCGTGTCGGCGTCGAACGGCAGTGCCGCGACGACGGGACCGAAGATCTCCTCACGGACGATGGAGAAATCGGGCTCGACGTCGACGAACACTGTGGGCTCGATGAAGAAACCCTCGTCACCCCAACGCTTTCCGCCCGTCAGTGCGCGAGCGCCGTCGGCCAGGCCCGCAGCGAGGTAGCCCGAGACGCGGTCGAATTGTTCCTGGCTGACGAGCGGTCCGAGTTCGGTCGTCGGATCGAGGCCCGGCCCGATCTTGGCCTTCGACGCCGCTTCTGCGACGGCGGCGGTGAAGTCGTCGAAGATGGGGCGTTCGACGAAGAGTCGCGTTCCGGCGACGCAGCACTGGCCGTGGTTGAACATCCACGCTGCGACCGAACCGGCGACGGCCTGCTCGAAGTCGGCGTCGGCGAAGACGATGTTGGGGCTCTTGCCGCCGAGCTCGAGCGAGACCTTCTTGAGGTTGCCCTTCGACGCGTCGACGATTTTTTTGCCGACCTCGGTGGAACCGGTGAAGGCGATCTTGTCGACGTCGTCGTGCGCGGCGAGTGCGGCGCCCGCGTCGCCGAAGCCGGTGACGATGTTGACGACGCCGGGCGGGAAGCCCGCTTCGGTGAACACTTCGCCGAGCAACAGCGCCGTCAGCGGGGTCTGTTCGGCCGGCTTGAGGATGACGGTGTTGCCCGCCGCGAGCGCCGGGGCCAGCTTGAACGACGCCATCAGGAGTGGGAAGTTCCACGGAACGATCAGGCCGCAGACGCCGACGGGCTCGCGCAGCGTGTAGGCGTGGAACTCGCCGCCCGGCACGAACGGCATCGAGACGTCGACGGTGCTGCCGGTGATCTTGGTTGCCAGACCCGCGTTGTAGCGGAAGATGTCTGCCGACCAGGCGGTGTCGACGGCGGTCGCGATGGTGGCGGCCTTGCCGTTGTCGAGGGCTTCGAGCTGGCCGAACTCTTCGGCGCGCTCGTTGAGGATGTCGCCGACGCGCCAGAGCAGACGCTCACGCTCGTTGGGCTTCATGCGCGACCACGGGCCGTCGTCGAATGCCTTGCGCGCGGCGCGGACAGCGCGGTCGATGTCGGTGGCGTCGCCGCGGGCGACCGATGTCAGCGTGCGTCCGTTGGCGGGATCGATTGTTTCGAAGGTCGCACCGGATGCGGCGGTGACCCACTCACCTCCGATCAGCATCGGTCGATCGGTCGAGATGAAATCCCGGACCTTGGTTGCCAGTTCGGGTGCGACAGCGGTCATGCGTCCTCCTGCTCGAGCGTGCAGATCGTGATCTGCGTCATAGACGCGGATCTCTCTATAGTTCTGCCACTGCTCGCGCGGGACGAAGTGTCCAGAAACTGAACACTGCGATGAACACACGTCGGGACCGTGCCGACGGGTGACCCGCGAAGAGGGGGCCGGCGCGTCGACCCGTCTAATCGGAGTCGGCCCGCGGCAGGCTGCCCACCGTGTGGAGTGCAATGTCGACGTACTTTTCCGCCACCAACTGCGGGGTCAGCGGCCCGTCGTCGTGAAACCATCGCGGGATCGATTGGCACATGGCGAGAACCGCTCTGGTGGTTTCGGCGACGTCGCTGACGTGCATGACGCCGGTGGCTGTTCCGGTCTGCACGATGTCGAGGACCAGATCTTCGATCCCCTTGCGAAACACGCGATATCGCAACCGGTTCTCGGAGCTCGCATATCGAATCTCGCCTTCGACAGCCGCCAGCCGGACTCGACCCGTCATGACCAGGACGATCGATTCGATGACGTTGGCCAACTCGGTGACCGGGTCTCCCGCTGCAGCAGCCCTGGCAGCGTGGGCTCGCGCGAGCACGTCGCCGGTCGAGTACTCCAGAAGGGCCAGCAGGATGCCCTCTTTGCTCTTGTGGTGGTAGTAGAGGGCAGGGACCGTGACACCGACCTTCGCGGCGATCTGCCGCACGGAGGTGCCATGAAATCCGTTGTCGTAGAACGCCTCGAGCGCTGCCTGCAGGATCGGTGACAGCTCCGGTGGGTCGACGCGACGCCAACCGGGCGGCGTCGTGTCAGCATCCGCTCCCGCGGTCGACGCCGTCATGAGGACCCTAACTATCGCTCGATAAGTTCGGGTTCATCCTAGCGCGAGGCGGCCCTCAGATCCCCAGTGCGCGGATGCGCGCGTACAGGGTGGTGCGGCTGATGCCCAGGTCGCGGGCCGCGTGCACCTTGTTGCCGGTGTGCCGGTCGAGTGCCTCGAGAATGGCTGCGCGCTCGGCTTGTTCGCGTCCGGAGAGGTGGGCTGCCCGGCTGGTCGTGCGATGGTCGGCGGGCAGATCGGCGGGTTCGATCGCCCGCGCGCCACGAGCCTCGCACGAGCGCACGGCCCGCCGCAGCACCGAGGACAGTTCGACGAGGTTCCCGGGCCACTCCTGGCAGACGAGGGCCTCCAGCGTCGGCGCGCTGACCGAGTGCACCGGGGGTGAACCTGGTGCTGTTCCCGGGGCGATGTCGGTGAGCATCTCGTCGACGATGTCGGCCAGTTCGGAGGTGCGGTTGCGCAGCGCGGGGACGTCGATGCGCGTGGCGCACCTGGCAGTCAGTGCCGCGACGGTGGTTCGCGACTGATCCGGCGGCCCGGCGACGAGGACGAGCGGCGCTGTCTTGTCCGCCGTGCGGCACGCGGCCGCCAGGATGGTGAGCGACCTGTCGTCGAGCAGGTCGACGCCGTCGACGATCAGCGCGCGTGAGCGGCGTCGTGAATCGCCGATCAGGGCGCCGATGTCCGGCTGGTCGCCGGTGATCAACAGCTCGGCGACGTCGACGGTCATGGCGTCGGGTCCGGCCATCGAGCGAGCTCTGGTGCTGCGTCCGGTTCCGGGTTCGCCGGTGATCGCGGTGGTGGCCTGTCGCGTCGACGGCAGGTCGGTGCGGACCATCGGCCGTGCGGTCGACGCGTTGGGTCGCAGACCGAACAGCGCCGCCCCGCGGGCACCCACGACGGGTGTGGCGAGCACCTCGACGTCGACGCCGGATGCAAGGACCAGTTGCAGGGTGGTCTCCCGTAGTGCGGGGTCGGCGGCGACCGCACGTAATGCCGCGATATCGGTCGGCGAGAGTAGTTCTGCCGCACGTGAATTGGTGAGTTGCAGGTCTTCGCTGATCGCAGCGACGGCGACGTCGCGACGGGGTGCCGCGCGCTGGAATGCGTCGAGAACCCGACGCTGCTGGGCGCGTGAGCGGTCGAGGAGGCGGTCGGCGATATCGCCGACGATGCCGGTCACGAGGGGTACGGCAAGAGGGTTCATGCGGTCGGCGATCTCCGTCATGCACAGGATGCCTGCGAGGCGACGGGTGGCCGGGTGGATGATGGGCGCGCCAAAGCAGCTGAGCGACTTGAACTGCTCCAGGTAATGCTCGCGTCCGTTGACGGCCAATCCCCGACGTATCTCGGCGGGCGTGCCCAGCGCCGTGGTGCCGACGGTCTCCTCGCCGAGGTCGACGCCGGGTGTTGCGCCGACCCTGTCGAGTGCACGGTCGACGGTGGTGCCGAGGCAGACGCGGGAGACCATCCGGCACTCATGGTCGACGAGCAGTAGTGACGTGCCGGTGTCTGCGAGGCGTGCGGCGGCGTCGTCGAGAACTGGGCGAGCGGCGTCGAGTAGGACATCCGAGCGTGAGGCGTCGTCGACGAGCTCGGGGAGCGGGCTGTCGGGTTGGACGCCGGACAGCGCGGAGCGGCGCCACGACTGCGCGATCACAGCGCGTTGCGGCGCACTCTCCGATGAGGCGAACGATGTGTCGATGGTCACAACATGACACAGAATCGTCGCGAATGAAAGGTTGCGTGCCAGGGTCGTCGCCGGATGCGCGCACCGACCCGTTCATGGCCGAACTGTTCACTACGGTGGGGGAATGGCAACTCCGGCACCTGACGGCGTCCAATCCACTGACGGCGTCCAATCCACTGCCGACGTCGAATCCACTGACGACGTCGAGTCCACCGAGATCGCAACCTTCGATGCGCCCCGTGGTCGGGTCGTCGGCACGGTCGACGGTCCAGTCATTCGTGCGCGGGCCATCCCGTACGCCCGTGCCGATCGGTTTGCGGCGCCGGAGCCGGTTGCGCCGTGGACGGTTCCGCACCGCAGCGATGACCCCGCAGCCGCGTGCCCGCAGGTGTCCAGTCCGCTCGTGACGATGATGCTCGGCGGTCCGGCGACCAGTCTCGTCGCCGACGAGGACTGCCAGCGGTTGACCATCACGCGGCCCACTCGGGAGTTCGACGCCCCGCTACCGGTGCTGGTGTGGGTGCACGGCGGATCGTATGTGCTCGGCGCGGGCGACGAGCCGCACCACGACCCGAGCGCGCTGGTGTCTGAGCACAACGTGATCGTTGTGGCCGTCACCTACCGGCTCGGCGTGCTCGGGTTCCTCGGGGACGGCTCGCAGGAGCGTCCGGCGAACCTGGGACTGCTCGACCTCATCGCGGCGCTGGACTGGGTGCACGAGAACATCGCGGCGTTCGGTGGCGACCCCGATCAGGTCACCTGCGCCGGGCAATCCGCAGGCGCCGACGCAGTGGCGCACCTGATGACCGTGCCGCGCGCTGCCCGGCGTTTTCGACGGGCGATCCTGCAGAGCGCACCCTTCGGTATCCGCTGGAACCGCAGTGACATGGCCCGCGAGGTATTCGCGCGCACAAGCCATTTCGACGCCGAGACGCCTATCGGCGAGATTCTCGCGACGCAGCAGAAGCTGATCGTCGACGGGCCGCGGTACGGGCTGACGGGAGCGATGCCGTTGGGTGTGCAGTACGGGATTGAGCCGCTTCCCGCGGAGCCCGACGTCGAGGATGCGTGGGCGGCGTCGGCTCCCGACATCGACCTGCTGGTCGGCTGCACCCGCGACGAGATCGAGTTCTTCGTCCCCGGCGTTCCGATCGCCGAGACGGCGTCGCACTTCCCGGTGTTGGGCAGACCGATTCGACGCTTCGCCACCTCACTGATCACCCGCAAGGTCTACACCGCACCGACCGCCGACTTCGCGCGTAAACACGCGGCGGCGGGCGGCAGCGTCGTCGACTATCGGTTGCACTGGCACGCACCGGGGAACGCGCTCGGCGCCGCGCACTGCGTCGATTTGCCCCTGCTCTTCGGCGTCGAGGAACAGTGGGCGGGTGCGCAGTTGCTCGAGGGTGCGACGTGGTCGCAGGTCGACGAGGCCGGCCGGATACTGCGCGCCATCTGGGGTCGCTTCGTCCGTGGTGAGGATCTCGGCGAGCGCCAACCCGACGACGCGCGATCGGTGCTGCGGTATCGGCGGGTGTCGGCGTAGGTCGGCGGCATCCGGGCACCACGACCTGACTAGCGTGGTGTGTATGCGCGTGGCGACCTGGAACGTGAACTCAGTCAAACAACGCATCCCGCGACTGCTGCCGTGGCTCGACGAACGCTCACCCGACGTGGTCTGCCTGCAGGAGACCAAACTCTCCGACGACGTGTTCGACACCGTCCTCGGCCCCGAATTCACTGAGCGCGGTTACCAATTCGCGCACGTGGGGCAGGGGCAGTGGAACGGGGTCGCGATCTTGTCGAAGGTCGGACTCGACGACGTTGTCGCCAACTTCGACGGCGCGCCCGGCTTCCCCGACCCCGCGTCGGCGCCGGAGGCCCGCGCTGTCTCGGCGGTGTGCGGGGGAGTGCGCATCTACTCGCTGTACGTACCCAACGGCCGCGAACCCGACTCGGATCACTACCAGTACAAGCTGTCGTGGTTGGAGCGGTTGCGCGAGGTCGTCGCGGCCGGCACGGGCGTCGACGCTCCGTCGAACATGATGCTGTGCGGCGACGTGAACATCGCGCCCGCCAACGCCGACGTCTACGACCCGGCCGCGTTTGCCGGCCACACGCACGTGACCGTCGCCGAGAGGTCGGCGCTCGAAGACATCGAGGGACTCGGGCTGCGCGACGTCGTGCGCGATCGCTGGCCCGACGAGCGGGTGTTCAGCTACTGGGACTATCGGGCGGGCATGTTCCACAAGGACCTCGGCATGCGTATCGACCTGATCCTCGCCGGCGCCGATGTGGCCGCCCGGGCGAAGGCCGCGTGGGTCGACCGCGCCGCGCGCAAGGGCACCAAACCCAGCGACCACGCCCCGGTCGTGGTCGACCTCGACACCGCCCCCGACGGCGACATCGGGCCGATGGTGCCCCCGCCTTCGAACCCCGCCCGCAAGGGCGCCACCGCCCGTTTGCCGCAGGCGAAGTAGGCGCGGGGAACCGCCCATAACGCTAAATGTGTGTCGTATCGAAAGATGTGGGTGCTCCAGCACACAGATCCTTCGATTCGACACACATCCAGCCCGGCCGGGATGGGGCTCGATCAGCGGCATGGGGCTCGATCAGCGGGCAGAAAGTAGGGGAAACGACGCTGACGCCAGTTATGCCCCGCATCCGTCTACTCGCGCCCGCGTCTGTCGTGGCGTGACAGCATCGGGCCATGACCTCGCAGAGCCGGCCGACCCGACGCACCCCGCGCGCCGAGTGGCGCGGAATTCTCACCAGGCGTCGCGGAGACCCGCTTCCGCCCAGACGCGCGGCGTCGAGATTGTCGGCGTACGTCTACGGCAACATCATGGTGCTGGCGGCGCTGGTGACGGCGTCGGCTCACGCGGTCGAGAACGGCGATGCGACCTGGCTGGTGCTCGGGACCGGCCTCACCACCTACGTCGCCCACGTCTTCGCCGACCTGGTCGCGGGCAGCAGCATCCCGGAGGCACACGGTCAGGACGCTCAGGCCCACGATTCGGCAGCCCCCGACGCCCAGGCCCCCACGCATGAGCGACCGGGCGACGCGGCCCGTCGGCACGTGCGCCACGAGCTGCGTGATGCGACGCCGATCATCTCGTCGGCGATCCTTCCCGCTATCGCTTTGGCGCTCGGCTGGGCGGATGTGTTGCCGACGGCGTGGGCGCACGGGATCGCGGGAGCGGTCGTGGTGCTGCGCATTGCGAGCGTGCCGATCGTCGTCGCGCGTGTGCGCGGAGAAGAGGTCAGCATGAAGGTGATCGTCGCGGGTCTCCTCACGGCTGCGCTCGCCGCCGTGGTCGTGCTGCTCAAGGTTCTTCTCGCGCACTGATGCAGCGGTACCCTCGCGCGTATCGGGTCCCTACCAGCGACGATGCCGGGAACAAGAGACCGTTGACGGTCGTTGGAAGCCCGTATACGTCACCGACTGTTCAGCTCCCGGAGAGCTGCAGGTCGGACTGTGGATCCGTTTTTTGACCTGTGGAAATCAGGTCGGTAGAGTGGATCGTCGGTGCCCGGCTGCCCGGGCAACGTCCGCATGCCCTCGCCGGGTTACCGGTGGCGATCGGATCGAGATCATTCTCTCCCAGAGAAGGCCTCGGCACACGCCAGGCGCGCCGGACTACACCAAGCCAGTCCGCTGTCGGGTGCTTGACACGCCCGACCTCGGGGTAGCAATAACTGTACTGACCAGCACAGAAGTGCCGGTGGGGCGAGTTGTGGAAGCAACCAGAATCGGATTTATCCACTCTGAGCGCTTGCCCGGAGCACAAACCACGACACGACGACAACAGAGGAATGAAACTCACAAGTGCCAACGATTAACCAACTGGTCCGCAAGGGCCGTCACGACAAGACCGCCAAGAAGAAGACGGCGGCCCTCAAGGGAAGCCCGCAGCGTCGCGGCGTGTGCACCCGCGTCTACACCACCACCCCCAAGAAGCCGAACTCCGCGCTCCGTAAGGTCGCCCGCGTGCGCCTGACGAGCTCCGTCGAGGTCACCGCTTACATCCCGGGTGAAGGCCACAACCTCCAGGAGCACTCGATGGTGCTCGTGCGCGGCGGTCGTGTGAAGGACCTCCCCGGTGTTCGCTACCGCATCATCCGCGGCTCGCTCGACACCCAGGGTGTCAAGGACCGCAAGCAGGCTCGCAGCCGCTACGGCGCCAAGAAGGGAAGCTGATAAGCGATGCCACGTAAAGGACCCGCACCCAAGCGCCCCCTCGTCAACGACCCGGTCTACGGCTCGACGCTGGTTACCCAGCTCGTGAACAAGATCCTCCTCGACGGCAAGAAGTCGACTGCCGAGCGCATCGTCTACCAGGCCCTCGAGCAGGCTCGTGAGAAGACCGGCACCGATCCGGTCGTCACCCTCAAGCGCGCGCTCGACAACGTCAAGCCGACCCTCGAGGTCAAGAGCCGCCGCGTCGGCGGTGCCACCTACCAGGTGCCCGTCGAGGTCAAGCCGAACCGCGCCAACACCCTCGCACTGCGTTGGCTGGTGACCTTCAGCCGCCAGCGTCGTGAGAAGACCATGGTCGAGCGCCTGGCCAACGAGCTGCTCGACGCCTCCAACGGCCTCGGCGCTTCGGTCAAGCGTCGCGAGGACACCCACAAGATGGCAGAAGCCAACCGGGCGTTCGCGCACTACCGCTGGTGACGTAACCGCCCACGGGCACTGGCCGCTCGGAGCGGAGCGAAGAGCGGCCAGTCCACCCGAGCTTGCGAGGGTGGGCTGCGCAGCCGCGGCTAGAAACAAGACAGCCTTTAGTCCCAAGATTTCCCGAAGGGAACGGAATGGCACAGGAAGTGCTCAGCGACCTGAAAAAGGTCCGCAACATCGGCATCATGGCCCACATCGATGCCGGCAAGACCACCGCGACCGAGCGAATCCTCTTCTACACCGGTGTCAACTACAAGATCGGTGAAACCCACGACGGTGCTTCGACCACCGACTGGATGGAGCAGGAGAAGGAGCGGGGGATCACCATCACCTCCGCCGCCGTGACGTGCTTCTGGAACGGCAACCAGATCAACATCATCGACACCCCCGGCCACGTCGACTTCACCGTCGAGGTCGAGCGCAGCCTGCGCGTGCTCGACGGTGCCGTTGCCGTCTTCGACGGCAAGGAAGGCGTGGAGCCGCAGTCCGAGCAGGTCTGGCGGCAGGCCGAGAAGTACGACGTCCCGCGTATCTGCTTCGTCAACAAGATGGACAAGCTGGGCGCCGACTTCTTCTTCACCGTGCGCACCATCGAGGAGCGCCTCGGCGCGAAGCCGCTGGTTCTTCAGCTTCCGATCGGCGCCGAGGACAACTTCGACGGCGTCGTCGACCTGATCGAGCAGAAGGCGATCACCTGGCGCGGCACCGTCGAGATCGGTGCAGAGCCGACCATCGAGGAGATCCCCGCTGATCTCGTCGACCAGGCTGCGGAGTACCGCGAGAAGCTGCTCGAGATCGTCGCCGAGAGCGACGAGGCTCTGCTCGAGAAGTACTTCGGCGGTGAGGAGCTCTCGGTCGAGGAGATCAAGGGCGCCATCCGCAAGCTGACGATCGCGCGTGAGTACTACCCGGTCATCTGCGGTTCGGCCTTCAAGAACAAGGGCGTTCAGCCGATGCTCGATGCGATCATCGACTACCTGCCGTCCCCGCTGGACGTGCCGAGCGTCGAGGGTCACGCCGTTGGCAACGAAGAGGAGATCCTCTCTCGTAAGCCCAGCGCAGACGAGCCGTTCTCCGCACTGGCGTTCAAGATCGCCGCGCATCCGTTCTTCGGCAAGCTGACCTTCGTTCGTGTGTACTCCGGCCACATCACGGCGGGCACCCAGGTGCTCAACGCGACAAAGGGCAAGAAGGAGCGCATCGGCAAGCTCTTCCAGATGCATGCCAACAAGGAAATGCCGGTCGAGGACGCCACCGCGGGCCACATCTACGCGATGATCGGTCTCAAGGACACCACCACCGGCGACACCCTGTGCGACCCGAGCGCGCCCATCGTCCTCGAGTCGATGAGCTTCCCGGACCCGGTCATCAACGTCTCGATCGAGCCCAAGACCAAGTCCGACCAGGAGAAGCTCGGTACCGCGATCCAGAAGCTCGCCGAAGAGGACCCGACGTTCTCCGTGCAGCTCGACGACGAGACCGGCCAGACCGTCATCGGCGGTATGGGTGAGCTCCACCTCGACATCCTCGTCGACCGCATGAAGCGCGAGTTCAAGGTCGAGGCCAACGTGGGTAAGCCCCAGGTTGCCTACCGCGAGACGATCCGCAAGGCCGTCGACAAGCACGAGTACACGCACAAGAAGCAGACCGGCGGTTCGGGCCAGTTCGCGAAGGTCATCATCAAGCTCGAGCCCCTCGTGGATGCCGAGGATGGTGCGACCTACGAGTTCGTGAACGCCGTCACCGGTGGTCGCGTCCCGCGCGAGTACATTCCGTCGGTCGACGCCGGCGCGCAGGATGCCATGCAGTACGGTGTCCTCGCCGGCTACCCGCTGGTCAACTTGAAGGTCACGCTGCTCGACGGTCAGTACCACGACGTCGACTCGTCGGAAATGGCCTTCAAGATCGCCGGTTCGCAGGCCCTCAAGGAAGCTGCGAAGATGGCGAGCCCGGTCATCCTGGAGCCGATCATGGCCGTTGAGGTCACGACTCCTGAGGATTACATGGGCGACGTGATCGGCGACCTGAACTCCCGCCGTGGCCAGATCCAGGCCATGGAGGAGCGCAGTGGTGCACGTGTCGTCAAGGCACAGGTGCCGCTGTCGGAGATGTTCGGCTACATCGGCGACCTCCGGTCGCGGACCCAGGGCCGAGCTAACTACTCCATGGTGTTCGACTCGTACGCCGAGGTTCCGGCGAACGTGTCGAAGGAGATCATCGCCAAGGCCACCGGCGAGTAATTCGCCGGCCGGTCTCCGGCTTTGACCGCGCGCCAACGGCGCACGCGTCGTGCGGGCACGCAGTGTGTTCCGCGCGGGCACGCAATGTGACCCGTGCGGGCACGCAATACGGGTGTTCGTACGACGCGGACAACGTAAGAGAAAACCCCTGCTGGGATCCGCCCAGTAGAGCAACACAGTCCAGGAGGACAAACAAGTGGCGAAGGCGAAGTTCGAGCGGACCAAGCCGCACGTGAACATCGGCACCATCGGTCACGTCGACCACGGCAAGACCACCCTGACCGCGGCCATCACCAAGGTCCTGCACGACAAGTATCCGGAGCTCAACAAGGCATCTGCCTTCGACGAGATCGACAAGGCTCCGGAGGAGAAGGCTCGTGGTATCACGATCAACATCTCCCACGTCGAGTACGAGACCGAGAAGCGCCACTACGCGCACGTTGATGCCCCGGGTCACGCCGACTACATCAAGAACATGATCACCGGTGCTGCTCAGATGGACGGCGCGATCCTCGTGGTCGCCGCCACTGACGGCCCGATGCCGCAGACCCGCGAGCACGTGCTGCTGGCCCGCCAGGTCGGTGTTCCTTACATCCTGGTCGCCCTGAACAAGGCCGACATGGTCGACGACGAAGAGATCATCGAGCTCGTCGAGATGGAGGTCCGCGAACTGCTGGCCGCCCAGGACTTCGACGAGGACGCTCCGGTCGTCAAGGTGTCGGCACTCAAGGCTCTCGAGGGCGACGCCGAGTGGGTCAAGTCCGTCGAGGACCTGATGGACGCTGTCGACGAGTCGATCCCGGATCCGGTTCGCGAGACCGACAAGCCGTTCCTGATGCCCGTCGAGGACGTCTTCACGATCACCGGCCGCGGCACCGTGGTCACCGGTCGTGTGGAGCGCGGCGAGGTCAACGTGAACGAGGAAGTCGAGATCGTCGGCATCCGCGAGAAGTCGACCAAGACCACGGTCACCGGCATCGAGATGTTCCACAAGCTGCTCGATTCGGCTCAGGCAGGCGACAACGCCGGTCTGCTGCTCCGCGGCCTCAAGCGTGAGGACGTCGAGCGTGGCCAGGTCATCGTGAAGCCGGGCACCACGACCCCGCACACCGAGTTCGAGGGCCAGGCATACATCCTGTCCAAGGACGAGGGCGGCCGTCACACCCCGTTCTTCAACAACTACCGTCCGCAGTTCTACTTCCGTACCACGGACGTGACCGGCGTCGTTACCCTCCCCGAGGGCACCGAGATGGTCATGCCGGGCGACAACACCGAGATGAGCGTCAAGCTCATCCAGCCTGTCGCCATGGACGAGGGCCTGCGCTTCGCCATCCGCGAGGGTGGCCGCACCGTTGGTGCGGGTCGAGTCACCAAGATCATCAAGTGATTTAGTTTCACCGATGATCTGACTCACTGAGTCAACGAAAGGCGCCCGGTCACGAAAGTGGCCGGGCGCCTTTCATTTTCCTCGGCCCCGCCAGAGGATTCGACGACGCGCTCGGGGTGGCGACCACAGTCCGGTGTCGGTCAGGTGTGCGACGAAACCGGTTGCGTCGCGCGAGGATCCGGTCGGCGCCCGCCCGCGTGCCCAGGCGACGAAAGCGTCGTCGAACTGTGTCCCGAGATGTGCACGAACTTGCGGGAGCCGCCGCGCGACTTCACCACATCGCTTGCGCAGCAACGCATTCTCCGTTGCTTTCAGACGATCGACGTCGAATCCCGGCGGAGGCGAGCCGCCCGAGACGAGCGCGCTCACCAGAGCGCTCTGGCGTTCGGCGAGTGTCGGTATGCCGTCTGGGTGCGATTCGACAGGGTGCGATTCGATGGTGTCGCGCGCGTTCATGATGCGTTCTCCCAGGGGCGATTCCACATCGGCCGGTCGACGTCCGCGGCGTCGGCGATGGCGTTCAACTCATCGACGAGTTCGGTTGCCGGCGGATAGTGCCCGTCACGCTCGAGCAGGAACGCGCCGGTACGACCTGTTGCCGCGAGTTGTGTGACCAAGGCGAGCACGTCGTCTGGCACCGGGGCCGTGTGGGTGTCGTGGTAGAGCTGGCCGTCGGGCTCGCCGCCTGCCACATGGCAGTATGCGACCCGATCGAGGGGGAGTCTTGCGAGGTCCGAGGCGGGATCGGAACCCCGATTGACAGCGCACGCATAGACATTCGCGACGTCGATGAGGAGGTACACGCCGGTGCGCTCGACGAGTTCGGCAAGGAACTCGGCGTCGGTGTACTCGTCGTCGGGCCACTCGAACAGCGACGCGATGTTCTCCACCGCAAGTGGCACGGGTAGGCAGTCCTGGGTGCGTCGAATATTGTCGGTCAGCGCATCGAGGGCCTCGCGACTACGTGGGACCGGGAGGAGGTGTCCCGCCTCGACACCGCCTGCTCGGACGAAGGCGATGTGTTCGCTGACCAATGGTGCGTTGAGAGTCTCGGCGCAGCGAGTCAGTACTGAGATTTGCTGTGCGGTAACGGGTTCTGCACCTCCGAGTGAGAGTCCCACGCCGTGCGGGATGATCGGGACGTTCAGTGCCATGAGGTCGGGAAGCCAGCAGTGGGGGTCGTCGAGTACGGGTACCGACTCCGCGATGACCTCACAGAATCCGAGGCCCGACAGTTGTGCGATCACCCCGGAGATCTCCGGACGCCAACCGATACCGATTCCGGCAGGCAATTCAGTTGTCATGGGACTGCTCCTTTTCGTGTCGTGCCCTTCTCGTATCGTGCTGCCTGGTACGCGGGCGTGACTTGCTCACCCGCCGCAGCCTCCGCCACCGCCCCCGCAACTGCTCGACGAACCGCAACTGCTCGACGTACTGCAGCTACTCGTCGAATCGAAACCGCCTCCGAAATAGCCGCCCGTGCCCCACGAGGCTGCGATGTGGCCCCTCGACACTGTCGCGTTCGCTGCAAAGAGGGGGTCGATGAGCTCGACGATGCGAATTCCGAAGAGCGCGACGCCGACCGCTGCGGCCGTCGGACCATACGTGCGTACGGCCGGCCGCAGTTCAGGTCGAAGGTGTCGGTTCCTCGATCTCGCGGCGTCCAGGGCTTTGTCGCCGCGGATCGTGCGTCGTTGCTGGAGCCCTGACACGAACATCAGGGACACCATGTCGACGACGAGGACGGCGACCAGCAGGCCGGTCGGCTTTGCGTTACTCAGCCCTGCGAACATCCTGATCACCCCGATGACCATGAAGAGCACCAACGCAATTCGGACACCTCGGGCCGAGGGTTCCGTGAGGTAGCCGCGTACGCGCAATTCGTTTCGTAGGTCGACGCGGGCAGATCGGGTTGTTTTGGCCACATCCTTGCGCTTTCCCGACTGGTTACGGAGCGCCTCGAGTGTCGTGCGGGACAATTGATCGAGTCGGGATTTCGTGCGTGACGGCGTCGGGTTCGGCTGACCGTCGGAGTCGATGTAGCCCTGGGTGAGCAATTGGGTGAGCGCCGCGAGGTAAGCGTTGCGATCGGACACCAGCATGCCGATCTCGGTGGGTGTCAGTCGGTCGATCGGATCGTCGAGGCGGATGCGTCGTGCGCGGTAGATGTCGCAGAGCGCCCAGACCAAGCATGCAACGGAGGCTGTGGCGAAAATGGTGAGGAAGACCGGGCCGGAGATTCCCCAGGTGTTGTGACTGTGCATGTGTTCCACCACCTTTCGTGAAGGGTCGACCATGTGTCGCCATCGGAGCGGTAACGCGCCATCGCGCACATCCGCGGCGCTGGCAGGTCGATATGTGGGGTGCCCGACAGGCCCCGTGGCGGGGTCGGGCAGATAGGAGTGCGGCGTACCGGGCGTGGCTATCAGCCGTGTCGGGAGTTGTTGCCGCGCTGGATGACCCGTGGACCAGGAAAGGTCAGACAGGATGTCAGAACTGGGTCACATGGAGGTGATCGTGTACGTCATCTGTTGTCTCGGTGTCGTTGTTCATGACCACCTCCTTCTTCTTCGTATCGAAGAGCTGCGTGGCGTGGAATGTTCACCGCGCCAGGTCATCTCAGTATCGGGGTGGCGTCGCAAATCGCCACTTCTCGGCGCACTTCGTCACCGATTCGTGACCGTCGACCAACTGTTTCGACGACACGCTGTCGAGCGCGTGAACGACTACACGCCCCACCCGTAGACATAGTCGGCGAGTCCGGTTCCGTGGGCTGGTGAGACGCCCGGCAGATTCGGTGTGCTGTTGAGGACGTAGTACGTGTTGGGCGTGCCGGCGTCGATGACGGCGATCGACTGCGTGTACATCGCCTCGCCCTTGGGAAGTTGCTTGTGCAGGACTCGGAACAGATTCGGCAGCGAGCCCGTGTACTTCACGATGCGGAACTGCGCGCTCGTCTTCGTCTTATGCGGATCATTCACCGGGAGGTTCACGTTGGTCGTGGTCCACCTATCGAGGTTCCGCTGTGGGTTCTTGATCGCCTTGAGCGCCGACACGGTCGCGGGATTGGCCACCGCGAGATGGATGTGAAGCTGATCCTTGCCACGCGCCTCCGCCGAATTCACGCCAATGGCAAGGGGTTTCGCGGGTACCTTGGCGACCCACTTCTGCGCCTCCGCCCACGCGGAGTACCAGAGGTTCAACTGCGAACCGTCCCACAGATACGAGCATTCGATGCCCTTGATGCGATTGGTCGGAACCAGCAGGTAGTCGTCGCCGTGCCCGGGATGATCGCCGCCGAGGCGTATCGCATAACGCTTGGGGTGCTTTTTGTCGGGTTGGTACTTCGCCGCGGGCGTCACGACGTCGAGGTTGCCGGGCTTGAACGGCTTGACGCCCGTCTCACCCTTCACGTCGTCCCAGAGCGTGAATCGGGGGTCGGTCTTTCCGGAGTCCGAGTCGAGTCCGCACCCTGCCGGTGGCGGCGCGACCTTGGGTGCGGCGGTGGCGATACCCCCTCCGAATGCCGTGCTGATGGCGATCGCCGCACCGATGGCGAGTGTGGCGAGTCGTCGACTCCCGCTCGTTCGTGGTCGTGGCGTCGTCCGAAGCGACGTTTCCCGCAATCGAGACTTCATGTCTGGCCTCTCGCCAATTCAGGTGGCCTACGGCGCCGGGTTCAGGTGGCCTACGGCGGCTCGTGCGGGAATCATCTTCCACGTTCAGGCACGGTCCAGCGGTGGAAAAGGGCGAATCCGTGTCCTGCGTTCGGCGGACATCAGCGGTGTTCCGGCGTTGTCGACTCGACTGCAGAGGTGTCATCGAAACTAACCAAACGAGTAACTCTAGTTAACACAAGTCACATCCGCCACTTTGGTAACTGACCGGTCTCAATGTCGGAGACCTGTGGTCACGACGCCCGATTGGCCTGGCCCGGGTGTGGGCGGTCGCAATACGGTTCACCGGTGCGTAGGAGATCGTGGTGGTCCGTCATGTCCGTGCGACGTGTGATCGTTCTGGTGGTGCTCGTGGCGACGGCACTGTGTGTCGGACTGGTCAATGCTGGATCGGCTAATGCCGCATCCTTCGGACGGTTCTATGTCGGCGGCTGCGGGATGCCTGCCACCCCCGTTGACATGTGGACGCGTTCGGGCAATTACAAGACGGTCATCGCGCTCGACGGACTGCGCGCCACGAGCGATATGAGTGGATGGCGCCACGAGACGCACATCCAGCGCATGGCGGATTCCGGAGTGAATGTCATCCAGCCGGTCGGCGGCCTCGCGAGCTTCTACTCCGACTGGGAGGCCAAGAGCCCGGGAAGCAAGATCGCCTACCGGTACCGCTGGACCTGCCGCCTCGACAGCATCATCCGCGCTCTCGACGCACGCGGTCTCGCGGTGGGTCCGAAGCAGAAGTACGCCATGATGGGGATCTCGATGGGCGGCAACGCCGCGATGATCTACGGCGCCTACCACCGCAACCGCGTCTCCGACATCTTCTCGATGTCGGGCTACCTCAACCTTTCCGCGCCGACCATGCGCGAGGCGATTCGCGTCGCGCTCATCGACGCTGGTGTCGAGGCGGGCGTCGGACCGCTGAGCGCGGACGCAATGTGGGGTCCGCCGTGGAATCCGCGCTGGGAGCGCAACGACCCGCTCGTCCAGCTACCCAGGATGCGAGGGATGAAGATCCGCATCGCCTCGGGTTCGGCAACGTGGGGGCGCCACAACACCGATGCGGTGTCGTCGATCAAGGGAACCCCGCTGGAGGTCGCGGCGCTGGCACAGACGCGCGCCTTCGAGGTCGCCGCTGCGCTACAGAAGATCCCCGTCACAACCGACTTCCCGAGTACCGGCACCCATACGTGGGCGTACTGGGAAGACATGGTCTGGCGGGCCAAGAACAGCAGGTGGTTCCACGACAGGTGACCGATGCTTCCGCGCGTTTTCAGGGGATGCGACGCGCGGATCGGTCAGAGTCTCGTGGACGTCCTGTGCGACGCCGATGTCACGCCCGTGACCGAGGATGGGGAGCGGTTGCCCGTCACACCAACGCGGCCGCGGGCGTGACATCGACGCTCTGCGATGTGGACGATCGGCGATGTGGACGATCGGCGATGTGGACGATCGGCAATGTGGACGACCCGTCATACCGACAATCCGCAATACCGACGATCTGCAACACCGACAATCCGCAACACCGACGATCCGTCATACCGACGATCGGCGATCCGACACCGAAGCCGGCGTCACCAATCGGCGAGGTCGACGTAGCCGTCCTGGATGGCCCGGACGAACAGCGCGGCCTTCGACGGGGCGGGCCTGCCGACGGCGGTGTACTTCGCCCGGATTCGGGAGATGTGGGTGTTGACGGTCGTCGCACCCAGATACAGCCGTCGAGCGGCTTCCTCCTTGGACTCCGAGTGCAGCCACGCCACGAGCACCTCGACCTCGCGCGCGGACAGGCGCGCGCGCAACGGTATCGGGGCGGCAGCATCGGCATCGATCTGACGGAGAGGTACTGGTCGATTCTGGACTGACGATGTCTTGTGCATGGACTCCCTCGTTCACGCCGAGTGCGAATGGGCGCCGTGAGGCCGACGGTGATTGTGCGACCAAGGTGTCGTCTCAACGGTTGAATTATCTTCACCGCAGTGCCTCCGGCGCGGTGTCTGTGGCGCGTCCGTACACCAAGTCGATACGACTGTCGATACGCTGACCTGCACAAAAGCGCAGGAGGTTTGATGAGGCCGGAGTCGGTGACGACGCGCGACGAACTCGGTCGCGCACTCACGGAACTGCGTGTTCGAGCGGGTCTGAGTGTGCGTGATGTCGCGGCCGACGCCGACGCATTACTGGGGACCGTCGCCGGTTGGTTCGCCGGGCAGCACGCCCCGACCCGCGCGAGCCGTCAGATGTTCGAGAGGGTTCTCGGCGTCTGCGGTGTCACGGAGCCCGACGATGTTGCCGCCTGGTGGGAGGCCGTCGAGCGCAGCGCGCGGAGGACCGGCCGTCGACGCACACGGCCCGACTCCCCGTACCGCGGATTCGCGACGTTCGACGCTGCCGACGATCGCTACTTCTTCGGGCGCGACGTCCTCGTGGCCAGACTCGTCGATCTCATCGTCGCGACGCGCAGCGCCGATCGCGAAGCCAGCGATATGGCGCGCGGTGTGATGGTCGTCGGAATGTCGGGTGTCGGAAAGTCGTCGCTCGTCCGTGCGGGTCTGCTTGCACAGGTCGTCCACGAGGGGCCGCTCGCCGGTTGGCGGTGCACGGTGATGACGCCGGGCGACGACGCGTTGGCGGCCCTCGACGCCGCGATGGACGAGCTGGCCGCGCACGAGCACACCGACCGGCCCGCGCTGCTCGTGATCGACCAGTTCGAGGAGATGTGGACGCAGAACTCCGACGACGTGCGCAAGCAGGCGATCACGCGGATCCTCGACGCCGCGCAGTCGCCGGGCTCCGACATCGTCCCCGTCGGGGTGTTGCGTGCCGATTTCTACGGACGCGTCGTGCCGTGGGTGCCCAAGACGCTGGAGAACTCCCAGTTGGTGGTTCCGCCGATGCAGCGTGAGCAGTTGCGCGAGGTCATCGTCGGACCAGCGCGCGTCGCCGATGTCGAGGTCGAGCCCGACCTCGTCGACATGCTCCTCGACGACGCCGTACCCGCGGCGGGGTCGACGGCAGCCGGTGATCTGCCCCTGCTCTCCTACGCGCTGCTCGCGACCTGGGACCAATCCGACGGTCGGCGGATGACGGTGCGCGACTACCTCGCGACCGGGCGCATCGGTGGCGCGGTCGAGCAGGCGGCGGAGAAGGTATACGGAGAGCTGTCCGCCGACGAGCAACAGATCGCGCGACGCATGCTGCTCGCGATGGTCAACGTCGACGAGGACGGGGTGACCCGACGTCGGGTTCCGCTCGACGAACTGACCGCGGACGGGGATTCGCCCGCCGCGCACGTGCTGGAGAACTATGCGGCGTCTCGCCTCGTGACGGTGTCGTCGTCGCATGCGCAGGTCACCCACGAGGCGTTGCTGACCGCGTGGCCGCGGTTGCGCGAGTGGATCGACGACGACCGGGAACAACTCCTGTTGCGTCGGAGACTGCGTGCGTACTCCGAGCCGTGGGACGCCGACGGCAGGCCGGACGACATGCTGATCGGTGGGCCGCGATTGGAGGTCTTCGATCATCTGGCGCAGGAGTCCGACGGCGATCCGATCGACCCGGTCAGCAGCGAGTTTCTGGCTGCCGCGACTGCTCGACGGTCCGCAGAGGCCGACCGCGAGAGGCGTCGATCCTCTCAGTTGCGGCGCGTGGCACTGTTTGCCGCGGTGTTCGGGGTCGTCGCGGTGATCGGTGCCGTCGCCGCCGTAGCAGCGGGTGTGAATGCGGTCCATCAGCGTGAGGCTGCCGAGAATGCGAGAAACGAGGCACTGAGCCGCCAATTGTCGGTGCAGTCGGCAGAACTCGGCGAGCGCGATCCGTTCATGGCGGCGCAACTGGCGATGATCGCCTACGAGGCATCACCGACACTGGAGGCGCGATCGCGACTGATCGATGCGACGGGCCGCGGCGTGCCGACCCGATATCTCGGTGACCCGGGCTCGGTACTGATGTCGCGCGTCGGCTCACTGATCGCGGCCGCCGGCGCGGGCGGTCAGGTCCGACTCTTCAGAGTCGACGACGACGGGGTGCAGTCGAAGGTCGCCGAGTTCCGTGCGCCCGGCGGTGGCGGGCGGTTGGCAGGTGTCGCACTGATGCCCGACGCCCGCACGCTGCTACTCGGCGGACGCGGAACGATCACCGCCTGGGACATCGCCGATCCCGCACATCCGGTGCGGCGCTACGACTTTCCCGACGTCGGTGGAGACATCAACCGACTCACCGTCAGTCCGGACGGCCGTTTTGTCGTCGCGTCGGTTCCGGACAGGGGCGTCGAGGCGTGGGTGGCCCAGGGGCAGACGTGGCGGTCGCTTCCGTTGCCCCCGAAGGTCGCGGGCGTCGCGGGGGCGGCAGCGTTCAGCGCGGACGGGAAGTCGCTCGCGACCAGCAGTGCGAATCGTCGAGTGGATCTCTGGCGGGTCGACGGTGACGCGATCGTTCCGACGGGCGAGATCCCACTCGACGAATGGCGTGACAACGAACTCGCGCAGGGACTCGTCTACACCCGCGACGGGACACGACTTCTCGCGGGGCTGCGGAGTCGGGTGATCCAGGAGTTCGACGTCGCGAATCCCGCAGCACCACGCTCGGTGGCGCGTTTCGGCGGCTTCAACAGCTACGTCAATGCGGTGGCGTTGAACGGTGACGGTACGAAAGTCATTGGCGCGGGTGCCGACAACACGATTCGGGTGTTCGACCGCACCAATCCGGCTGCGGCGCCTCGAGTGTTGACCGGGTCGTCGAACTCGGTGTCAGTGGTCTTCGCGGGCGATCACATCGTCTCGTCGAGCGAGGACGGGCGCGTCCAGGACTGGCCTCCGGTCCTCGGCATGACGTCGGTCGGTTCCAACAGCGTCTACCAGATACCGGCGAACCGCGATGCGACGACGATCGTCGCGGCGGACACGGGCACCGACGGTCGGATCACGCAGTGGCGCGTCGAGCCATCCGCGATCGTGCGTGGTGGGCCGGATCTGATCCCCGCCGAGGGACTCGTGTACTCGGGAGCGGTGGTGATGTCTCCGTCGGGTCGCGTGGTCACCACCGGAACGGTCACCGGGACAGTACAGTTCGCCGACTACTCCGACCCCCGGCAGCCACGCGTCGTCGGCAGTGTCGCAGCACAACCGACGCTCAACGAGACCGTCGACTACAGCGAGAAGTCGGGCCTGGCGATCACCGGCGCCACCGATGGCAACAGTCTGACGGTCATCGACGCCACGACGTTGTCGGCGCCGCGTGTCGTCTCCAGGTTCGATGCCGGAGGCGGGATCGCGTGGGCGTCTTTGAGTCCCGACGGGCGTACGGCTGCCGTGGCAACGGTGACGGGGCCGGTGCGACTCATCGATCTCTCCAATCCCGCTGCGCCGCAGGCATATCCCGATCCGATCAGGTTCAAGGCCTCGGCGCTCTCGGTACGGTTCGACGCCGCGGGCACCTCGATCGTCGCGACGTCGGAGGAACGCAACGTCGAGGTGGCCGACATCTCCGACAGACGCCATCCGCGCAGGACGATCGAGCTTTCCGGACCTGCGGGACAGCTCTACAGTGCCGGATTCTCCGCGGACGGCAAGCGGGTGATCGCGGGCGGAAGCAACTCGGAGGTGTGGGTGTGGAACCTCGCCGACGGTCAGGCCGATGTGGTGCTGCGGTCGTATCCCGGACGCGTGTACGACGTCCGCTTCCTCCCCGGTGACCGCATCGTCGCGGCAGGGCAGGGAGGCTTCATGGAGACCTGGACGCTGGGCCCGGCGCAGATCATCGACGAACAGTGCGCTCACGGCGCCGACCCGATCACCCCGGAGGAGTGGCGGACCTATATCCGCGGGCTCGACTACACCTCGCCGTGTAGGCGGTGACCGGCCGCCCGCAGGTCTGTGGCACGCCCCGTGACTACTCTTGGTAGACGTGCGTACTTTCCGTCGGCCCCGCATCGACACCGATACGACGTCCGGAGCTACGACGTCCGGACACACGACATCCGGAGCGCAATCGCTCGCCGTCGAGGTGTCGGGGTCACTCGACGACGGCGTGCCGGTGGTCCTGGTGCATGGCATGGCCTCCGACCACACCACCTGGCGGATGTTCGCCAAGTCACTACGACGCCGCGGCCGCGCTGTGGTGTCGATGGATCTGCGCGGGCACGGCGTGAGCAGTCGCGAGCAGGCATACGGGCTCAATGACTTTCGGTCCGACGTCGCGTTCGTCCTCGACGAACTCGGTCTCGACACCGTCGACCTCGGCGGGCACTCCCTCGGTGCGCACACCGCGCTGCGTGTCGCGATGGACCAGCCCGAGCGAGTCCGACGCCTCGTGCTCGAAGAGGTCCCGCCGATGCCCCGCGACGACGCCGACCTCGCCGAGGAGATCGCGGTCGACGCGACACTCGGCGAACGCATACGCGGCCTGGGGCAGTTGCTCGCCGATCCGCGGCCGTTCCTGCGGTACGACCGATCGGTCACCGACCAGGTCAATGCCGAGTTTGCGGTCGCCGCACCACAGTGGTGGGCGGCACTCGACGACGTGAGTGCGCGCACGCTGGTGATCTCCGGCGGCGAACGGAGTTTCCTTCCGCCCCGGCATCTTCGGTCGCTGAGCGAGCGAATTCCCGACGGCTCGTTCGAGATCATCGACGCGGGTCATTCGGTGCACCGCGATCAGAGCTCGCGGTTCGTGAGTCTGGCAGGCGACTTCCTCTCGGCGGGGACATGAACGGCAGGGACAAGAACGACGGGGACATGACGGCCACAGATGCCGCCACGAGCGGGCCGCGGCTACCCCCGGTCGACGAGATCCTCGAGACCGCACGGGTCGTCGCGTTGCCGATGCGGACACGGTTCCGAGGTATCACCCGCCGCGAGGCGCTGATCTTTCGCGGACCGGCGGGATGGGGCGAGTTCGGCCCGTTCGTCGAGTACGACGATGAGGAGTCGGCGGCGTGGTTGGCAGCCGGTATCGAGGCCGCCTACCTCGGACCTCCTGCTGCACAACGGGATTCCGTACCGGTGAACGCGACCGTGCCTGCCGTCGCGGCCGATCAGGTTGCCGACATCCTGGCGCGTTACCCGGGAGCGACGACGGCGAAGGTGAAGGTGGCCGAGCCCGGTCAGTCGCTGTCCGACGATGTCGACCGCGTTGCGGCGGCGCGTGCGGTGATCCCTCGGGTCCGGATTGACGCCAACGGTAAGTGGTCTGTGGCGCAAGCGATCTCGTCGATCCGTGCGATCGGCGACGTCGAGTATGCGGAGCAGCCGTGTGCGACCGTCGATGAGTTGGCCCAGGTGCGTCGGGCGGTCGACGTACCGATCGCCGCCGACGAGTCAATCCGTAAGGCCGCCGACCCGATGCGTGTTGTCGCCGCGGATGCGGCCGACGTCGCGGTGCTCAAAGTGGCACCCCTCGGCGGCATGCGTGCGGTACTGCGGTTGGCCGACGAGATCGGACTGCCCGTCGTGGTGTCCAGCGCACTCGACACCGCGGCGGGGATGGCCGCGGGAGTGGCTGCCGCGGCGGCGCTTGACCGACTCGACCTCGCATGCGGACTCGGCACCGGCTCGTTGTTCACCGTCGACGTGGCCGAGCCGTTCCTGCCGGAACATGGCGTCGTCGCCCCGCGGTGGTTTGGCCCTGACGTCGAACTCTTGTCCGGCGCCGATGCCGATCCCGAGCGGGTCGCGTGGTGGCACGATCGTGTGCGCCGGTGCCACGAGGTGCTGCGTCGACGCGGAGTCGAGCCGGACTTCGCGAAACCATAGAGACATTTGCGCCGATCTGTTCCAATGAGGTGAGAGCTGGATCACATCGACAGTGCGCTCACTTCGAGTGCGGGTCGGTTGTATAGCTGGTCCAGCTGCTCAGATCCACCTGCTCTGACCACCTGGACGGAAGGCTGCGACATGACGATCATCGCTCCGGCGCCTGCGGGAAGTGGACTGCGTGCGGTGCCGTGTGCCGACCGCAACGGAATGCTCGAGGTGCTGTCGATGCGGCGTGACCCGTTCGGCTACTCGGCTGCGCGGCGCGCGACGTACGGTCCGATCTACGGGATCAACGCGCTGGGCCTGAGGGTGGTGGTCGCGTCCGGAGCCGACGCCGCCGACGAGATCCTGCGCAACCGCGACCGCGCCTTCGCCAACGGACCAGCATGGAGCTACTTCATCGGCCCGTTCTTCAATCGCGGTCTGATGCTGCTCGACTTCGACGAGCACCGTCACCACAGGCTGCTCATGCAGCAGGTCTTCTCCAACACGGCGCTCAAGGGCTACATGCAGGAGATGTCGCCCATGATCATCGATCGCATGCAGCGGTTCCCCACGGGAAAGGTGTTGTTGGCCAACGAGTTCAAAGCACTGACGCTCGACGTCGCGCTCGAGGTATTCCTCGGCGTCGAACTGCCCCGTGACGAGGCCGACCGCCTCAACAAGGCGTTCATCGAGACGGTGCGCGCGGGAGTCGCGCTGGTGCGCAAACCCGTTCCCGGAGGCCGCTGGTGGAAGGGCCTGCGATCGCGTCGAGTCCTCGAAGAATTCTTCTCGTCCGCGATCGCCGACAAACGGGCGCGGGAGACCCCCGACCTGTTCTCGGTGCTGTGCCACGCCGAAACCGAAGAGGGACAACGCTTCACCGACGATGACGTGGTCAACCACATGATCTTTGTGCTGATGGCCGCACACGACACCTCGACGATCACCATGACCCAGATGGCGTACCACCTGGCCCGACACCCCGAGTGGCAACAACGTGCACGCGACGAATCCGACGAGCTGCCAAACGAACTCGGCTATGACGACCTCGGCTCGCTGACCACTCTCGACCTCGTGATGAAGGAGTCGTTGCGGCTGTGTCCGCCGGTACCCTCCCAGCCGCGGGCGGCGATCGCCGACACCCGCATCGGCGACTTCTTCATCCCTGAGGGCACGATGGTCTCGATCTCGCAACTGACCAATCATCGCGACCCTGAGATCTATTCGGAGCCAGACCGATTCGACCCCGAGCGGTTCGGGCCCGACCGTGCCGAGGACAAACAGCACCGCATGGCGTGGGCGCCCTTCGGTGGCGGCGTGCACAAGTGCATCGGCCTGTACTTCGGACAGATGGAGATCAAGACGATCATGCACCAACTGCTGCGCGGCTACGAGTGGTCGGTGCCCGGCGACTATCGGATGCCGATGGACTACAGCGCATTACCGGTTCCCAAGGACCGGCTGCCAGTTGCGTTGTGGCGGCGATGACCGGTCCGCGGGAGGCGGCGTCGAACGCTGCCGAGACTCTGGGAGGGACCGCCGGGTCGGGAGAGCCGCCCCGCGACCTCCGACAGCGCAAGCGTCGCAACACCCGCAGTCCCGCGGATCAGGAGGAGGCGATCCTCGCCGCCGCGACCGACGAGTTCACGATTGCCGGGATCGCGCAGGCGAACGTCGACGCGGTGGCCGCGCGCGCCGGGGTCAGCAGAAGCACGCTGTATCGCCGGTTCCCGAACAAGGACGCTTTGCTGCACGCGGTCGCGGCCGACCGGTACGAGCGCGGGATGCGCACACTCGACGCCGCGGTGGCCGGACTCGGACCGTCCGACGCCGTCGTCGAGGCGTTCTATCGGGGCGCCCAGATGATCTCCGACGATCCGCTCCTGAACCGGTTGATTCTCGCCGATCATGGCGTGAAGCGTCTCACCGCCGAACTCGGTGCGCTCTTCGTCGAGGTCGCTACGGCGCGTATCGCTGCCGTGCTGCGTGACGCGGGCGCGCAGATGCCCGCCGACGATCTTGCTCAAGCTGTGGAAATTCATGTGCGACTGGTCATCTCGTATCTGGAGATGCCATCGTCGGACGATTCGCGGCGCGAGCCGACCAGTGTGCGTCACTTCGCGGCGACGTTCCTGGCGCCGATGATCTGGTGAGAGTCCGTGCCGACGCCCTAGGGTGGATGCGACGCCCGCGTCTGCGGATTCAGTGGACGAGGCAGTGAGCAAGCGGCGCGGCTCTATACGCGCAGTGTGAGACAGGGAGGGCGTGCGTCATGATGCGGCGCGCAGGTTCGGGTTCGGCGTCGGGAGGTGTGTCCGTCGGCGAGTCCGTGGTGAGCGATCGGACGCTACTCGACAACGAGCGTGGTGCGCGCGCCGAGTTGCGAAGCGCGCTCGACGACCTGCTCGACGCCGAGGTCGACGCGGGGCTGCGGCCCGGTGTGCGTCGGAGCTGGTGGGTGCTCGTCGGGCTGGTGGTGATCGGTGCCGTCGTCGCGGCGGGCGTCGGAGTGGCCGCGTGGGTGCGGGCGGCGCATGCATACACCGACGACGACTATCGGCACACCGCCACCGAGGTGGCGTCGCTGCTGCTGTCGGCCGATCCTGCCGACCCCGCCCGCGCACGGCGCATCCTCGACCACGCGACCGGTGGATTCCACGACGAATTCGCCCAGTCTGCGAGCAGTTACACCGAGTACGTGCGACGCACCGGAACTGTCGGGGATGCGACGGTCGACGCGTCGGCGGTCTCGGCGCGCTCCGGCGACGACGCGACGGTCCTCGTCGCGGCCGCAGTCAGCTATCGCGGTCAGCAGCAGACGCCGGTGCGCGAGTTCCGGTTGACGATGTTGGTCGTGCCCGACGACGGGGCGCTCAAGGTGAGCGCCGTCAAGTACCTGCCATGAGTGCTGGGAACGTGAGCGCCGGGGAGACGAGCGCTGGGGACATGAGCGCTGGGGATTCACGGGAGCCAACGAGTGAGACTCGCCGACAACGGATTATCGGAACCCGGATTATCAGAACCTGGATTATCGGAACCCGGATTGTTGGAACACGCCGTGCCGTCGTCCTCGTGCTGTGTGCTGCGATCCTGCTCGCCGCGGTGGCGACTGGCGTCGTTGTGGCATCGCGCGCGGTGGCACACGACAGCGCCGTCGAGCAGGCGCGTACCGAGTTGCGCGAGCAGGCGGGGTCGACGGTTGCCGCGGTCTTCACCGTGCACTCGGCGACGTGGCAGACCGACCGCGCCCGCGCCCGCAGTCTCGTCACGGGCGACTTCGCGGAAGGCTTTGCCGCGCAACTCGGCCGCGCACCCGAGGGCGGCGTGACGGCCGTCGAATGGCGGCCCGGCGACGTCGCGGTGTCGAGTGCGCAGGCAGACAGCGGAACGGTGCTGATGACCGCAATGGTCACCACGACTCGTGCAGATGCCGCTCCGGTCACCGAGAAGCGAACGGTCAGTGCATCATTCGTCGAGATCGACGGTCGCTGGCTCGTGACCGGAGTCGAGGTGCTCGCGTGAGCGACATCAAGAAATCCGAGAACGGCGAGCCGGGATCGTCGGATAACGAGCGTGTTCGGGCGGCTACCTCTCGGGTCGACGAGGCAACTCGGGCGGCGCGACGCGCGCGGATCGCCGCGGCGGATGCGCTACGCGCGCGTGCCCGACGCCGGTCTCGCTCGCTGCGTATCGGATTGGCCTGTGCCGCAGTGCTCATCGTCTGCGGACTGGTGGCGATCGCCGTCCTCGCAGTGGTCGATCACCGGCAGGACGAGCGCGCAGCCGGGCAGCGTGACGCGCTGAACGCCGCACGCGGAGCGGTGACGGCGATGCTGACCGCAACGCCGAAAGACGCGGCCGGATACGCCGACCGGATCATCGCGAACAGTACTGGCGCAGAGCATGATCGGCTCAGCAAGGCACGAGATGCACTCGTCGCCGCGGTGTCCTCTACCGAAACCGGGATGTCGGGGCGGGTGATCGCGGCCGGCTTGATCAGCGACCCGACGTCGACGTCGGACGGGGCGCGTGCCGACGCGCTCGTCACCGCGCAGGCCTCCGATCCCGCTCTGCTCGGCGCCGACCCGGACACCGACGTGCTCACGGTGCGCCTGTCGCTGCAACGCGTCGGCGGGACGTGGAAGACCGCCGAGGTGGTGGTGAAATGAGCACTGGTGCCCGCATGAGACCGCTCGTCGTCCACCACAGCCTGCCGCGTCGTGCGCGCAGAGTGCTTCTCGCGGCGTCGCTGATCGTCGTCGTGGCGTTGGTTGTCGCTGCGGTGTCGTGGACCCGTGCGTACACCGACAGGCCAGCACCGGACGACGCGGAGCGCACGGCGCTGCTGACGGCCACCGAACGGATCGTCGAACAGACGTTGCGTGTGGCACCGAATGCGTCGGAGAAGCAACGAGAAACGGTGGCCGCCGGGCTGACCGATCCACTCGCAACCCGGTACGCAGTCCGCGGTCCCGACGCCGTGCTGCCCGGCGCCGTCGCGGGCGGGCTGACCGTCGGAGCCGAGGTCGTCGATGCGGGTGTTGCGTCGTACACCACGTCGGCCGCGCGTGTCCTGGTCTTCGTCGACGAGACGCTCGGGAACTCTGCCGGGCCGAGCGACGAGAATTCGCCGACCAGAACCCCTATTGCTCGGTGGGCGCACATGCGTAATGTCGACGGGAACTGGTTACTGGCCGACCTCACACCCGTCGGGGACATCACTCGCTGATGCAGAGGCATCGCTCGGACGCGGGGCATCATTCGCCGACGGCCGTCTATCGGGGAGTGTGACCGTGCCGAACGAGAGGATCTCATGAGCGCAACATCGGGTGTCGTGATCGTCGGGGCGGGACTCGGAGCGATCCGAGTGGCCGAAAACCTCCGCGCCGATGGGTACGACAAGCCGATCACGCTGATCGGTGCCGAATCGCACCCGCCGTATGATCGTCCGCCGCTGTCGAAGTCGGTGCTGCTGGGCAAGGACGACCGGGTCGACCTCAAACCGACTGCCTTCTATACCGATTCCGATATCACGCTGCGTCTCGGTACCACCGTCGGTTCCGTTGACACCGACGCGAAGACCGTGACGGTGGTCGACGAGGAGGGCGAGCGCGGCGTCGTCGAATACGAGACATTGGTGCTCGCGACAGGACTGCGGCCGCGTACGTTCCCAGGCACCGATGAGATGTCGGGTGTGCACACCCTGCGCACTTTCGCCGATGCGCTCGCGGTGCGATCGGCCATCGATGCGGCGCAGAACGCGGTGGTGATCGGCGCGGGATTCATCGGCTGTGAGGTGGCCTCAAGCCTCTCGTCGCAGGGAATCGACGTCACCATCGTGGAACCGGCGCCCACACCACTCGCGCTCGCGCTGGGGCCGCGGATCGGAGCGCTCGTCACGCGGATGCACGAGGCCAATGGGGTCACCGTGTGTACGGGAGTCGGCGTCGCCGAGATCGTGGCGGGCGAGGGCGGCGCAGTCCGCGAAATTAAGCTCGACGACGGGTCGGTCCTGCCCGCCGACCTCGTCGTCGCCGGAATCGGATCGACGCCGGTGACCGATTACCTCGACGGTTCGGACATCGAACTCGCGCCCCGCGAGGTCGGCGGCGGAATCGCTTGCGACGCACAGGGACGCACGTCTGTGCCGGGCGTGTATGCCGTCGGCGACGTCGCCAACTGGCTCGACGATGCGGGCGATCCTCGACGGGTCGAGCACTGGAACCACACGGTCGAGCAGGCTGCGGTCGTGGCCGCCGACATCACCGGTGGAGAAGGTGCGACGGCCGCCGTGCCGTACTTCTGGAGCGATCAGTTCGACGTCAAGATCCAGGTGCTCGGCGAACCACGCGCAGACGACGACGTCCACATCGTCTCCGACGACGGCAAGAAGTTCCTCGCCTACTACAGCAGGGGCAGCATACTCACCGCGGTCGTCGGCGCGGGCAAGGTGGGCGCCGTGATGAAGACACGTCCGAAACTGCTGACACCGACGCCGATTTCGGAGCTTGTGACCGACGCGTGAGTCCTCGCACAGCTGGCGCGGGAGGTTCCGCCGAGGACGTGATCGCCGCGATCGACGAACTGGCCGATCCGGAGCGCGCCACGTCGATGGCGTCGTATTTCCAGGCGCATCCGGGCGGCTACGGCGGCGATGACGAGTTTCTCGGTGTCCGCGTGCCCCAACTGCGGGCGATCGCCAAGCGGTTCCGCGGGATCAGTCGCGGCGAGGTCCGTACTCTGCTCACCTCGCGCTTCCACGAGGTGCGACTGGCCGGATTGTTCTGCGCGCGTGACGGATTCGACCGTGCCGATGCCGCGGAGGCCGACCTGTGGGTCGCGGACTACCTGGCGGCGGTGGCCGCGGGGGCGGTGAACAACTGGGACCTCGTCGACTCGTCTGCCGATCCGATACTCGGCGAATGGTCGTGGCAGCACGGCGATGTCGATGTGCTGGTGGATTTCGCTGCGCGAGATGATCTGTGGGAGAAGCGGATCGGCATCATCGGGACCTTCGCATGGATCAAACACGGCGATGCGCAGGCGCTTGCGGCGGTTGCGCCGCTGGTGATCGACGACCGCCGCCCGCTGATCCAGAAGGCGTTCGGGTGGATGCTGCGCGAGATGGGCAAGCGCGTCGACGCCACGGCGCTCACGTCCTACCTCGACGACCACGCCGCCCACATGGGCCGTACCGCACTGGGATACGCCGTCGAACACCTCGATCCAGAGGCGCGGGCCCACTACCGGTCACTGCGCTGAGCGCACGGTTGCTGCTGCGCTGAGCGCACGGTTGCTGCAGCGCTGGGCCCACGGTTGCTGCAGCGCTGGGCCCACGGTTGCTGCAGCGCTGGGCCCCCGGTTGTTACTGCGTTGAGGGTGGATGCTTGGCCGCTTTGTCGGCTCGTAGCATGCGTTCGCGGAGGTCGTCGTAGATCGGTGGGCTGCGGACGAGCGAGGCGATCACGACGGCGCCGGCACCGGCAGCGAGCATCGGGAGGGCGGCGCTGGTGACCGTCGTCATCTCGATCACCAGGATGATGCCGGTGAACGGGGCTCTGACCACGGAGGCGAACAGGCTCGACATGCCGACCAGTACGAGGGGCAGTGCGAGCTCGGTGGCGAGGGTGGACGAGAAGAGGTTGATCAACCAGGCGAAGAGAAGTCCGGACAGTGCGCCGAGCGCGAGCATCGGTGCGAAGAGTCCTCCCGGTGTGCCTGCCGAGTAGGAGAGCGGGCCTGCGATGAACCGGATGGCCAGAAATCCGAGAAGTGACAGGATCGCGATCCGGTGGCCGTCGAGGATGCGTTGGGTGAGTGAGTCGCCGCCACCGGCCAGGTCGGGTGAGACCAGCAGCAGTGCGCCGATGGTCGCGCCGATCGCCGCGGCCTTCACAACCGCCGGAATGCGGTGCAGCGCTTCGAACCACGACAGGCATGCTCTGATCAGCCAGTTGTAGCCGACACCGAGGAGTCCGACGAGGACGCCGAAGACGATGAAGAGCGGCAACGTACCCAGAGCAGGAGCTGCTACGTTCGAGACCTTGAAGTCGGGCATGTCACCGAGGACGACGCGTGAGCACGTGACCGCTGTCGCGACCGCTGCAAGCGTCCACACGACCTCTCGGATGCGGACCTTCTTGGCGACCTCCTCGAAGACGAACATCGCGCCGCCGATCGGTGCGTTGAACGCCACGGCCAGACCGGCGCCGGACAGGACTGTCTGCAGGCCACGGATCTCGTCGTTCGTCGCGCGTGCGAAACGTCCTGCCGCAGCGCCGATTGCTGCGGCCATGTGCACCGTCGGGCCTTCGCGACCGAGCACGAGGCCACCGACGCCGATCGACAGCAGCCCTCCGACGAAGCGGGCAGGCACGACCATCAACGTGGGTGGCTCGGCTTGTCCACGTTCGACGGCTTCGACGTGTTGAATTCCGCTTCCCGCTGCGCGTGGCACCTTGATGGCAATCCACGTCGCGGCAGCCGCGGCCGCAGCCGAGATGGCCAGCGGGACAAGCCACCCCACGGGTCCGTGATGATCAGACCAGTCGACGACGTCGACCCGCCAGTCATCGAGTCGGGTGAGCAGCCAGCGGAACGCGCCGCCCACGAAGCCGGCGACCACGCCCGCCGCGGCCGCGACAAGGGTCAGCAGAACCAGCGCCCGCGCGTCGAGGCGGTCGTCGTCGGTGCGGTGAAAGCTGTGGTCGTCGGTGGTCACTTCGAGTGGCGGAAGACTTTCACGGCTGCTGCGATGAGTGGAATCTGAAGGGGGAGTCGGCCTATCGCGATCGCCTTGTACACCGGAGGCTTGTGCCACCACATGCGGACCATGTTGATGTTGGCCGGGTAGACCGCGACGAACAGTGCGGCAGCCGATCCCGCCGCAAGTCGACGGGTCTGCGGCACAAGCAATCCGGCGCCGATGCCGACTTCGGCGACACCCGACGCGTAGGTCAGTGTGCGGGCGTCGGTGCCGAGTGCCCCGGCGATCTCGGGTGGCACGATCTCGTCGAAGGGTTTGGGTGCGGCGAAGTGCAACGCACCCATTCCGAGCAGCATGCCGCCGAGCACGCGTGCCAGACGGTTGGAGGAGACGTCTGGCGCCATGTCAGAACTCGATTCGCAGTCGGTCGGATGTGGGGTGTGCCTGACAACCCAGGATGTAGCCGTCCTCGATGTCTTCGGGGTCGAGCGCGCCGTCGTTGTCCATCTCGACGCTACCCTCGGTCAATGTGCAGGCGCACGAACCACATTCGCCCTCCTGGCAGGAGTACGGGGCGTCGAGCCCGGCGTCGAGCATGATGTCGATGAGCGATCGGCTCCGCGGCCAGGTGAGTTCGTGTGTCTCGCCGTCGAGTTCGACCTCGACGGTGGCCGCAGCGGCCTGTTCGTCGGCGGAGACCTCGGCGAGCTCGTGGTCGGCGAAGGGATCGCCGGACAGTGAGTTGTACACCTCGGTGTGAACGTCGTGGTGTGCGAACCCGGCGGTGTCGAGAGCGCGGTGTACCGCGTCCATGAACGGGCCGGGACCACACATGTATGCGGTGTGCCCGACATAGGGCGAGAAGATCTCGGCGAGCGCGGCGTCGGTCGGGAGGCCCCTGTCGGTCTCGAGCCAGTGGACGACGGTCAGCCGATCCGCGTTGGCGCCGACGAGTTCGTCGAGTTCCGTCGAGAAGATGACGTCGTCGACGCTGCGGTTCGCGTAGAAGAAGACCACCGGGACGCTCGACGACGCGAGGGCGGTCTTGAGGATCGACATCACCGGAGTGACGCCGCTGCCGGCAGCGATGAGGAGCAGCGGGTCGTCGAGAGTGCGTGGAGTGAACACCCCCGACGGTGGGAGTACCTCGATCTGGGTGCCCGCGGCGAGGTTGTCGCACACCCAATTCGAGCCGTAGCCGTCGACGGTCCGCTTCACCGTCACCTTGGGCAGCGCGTCTGTCGCGGGCGAGGAGGCCAGCGAGTAGCAACGTGCCACCGAGCCGGTCTGCTCGCTGGGGATGCGAAGGGTGAGGAACTGGCCCGGCTTGTAGTCGGTGAATGCGTCTTTGTGTTCGTCGGGGATCTCGAACACGATCGAACGCGCATCGGCGGTCTCGTCGATCACGTCGGCCACGGTCAGGATCACGCTGCGTGATCCATGCGGGGTCAGTTCTGCCATCTCGCGGACTCTCCTGCGTGCTGTCGTTCTCGACTCATAACGAGAACACGTTCTAGTTCAGGCTAGCGTAGCCGATCGGCCCAGGGTATCGGCTGGACCGTCGGCTTGTCGGGGCAGGACCGTCGGGGAGCGAGAGTCTGGCGCGAACTAGGCGAGTGCCGTCCGCAGGAAGTCGTCCCACGCCGCCCACTGGGCTGCGTTCATCTCGGTGTGGCTACCGGTCCCCAGGACGGTCCGATGGTCGACGCCGTTGGCGACGAAGTCGGCTTCGAGCTTGGCATGCAGCGGCGAGGGAACGGTGAGGTCGAGTGCGTTGAACAGGAGCAGCGTCGGTTTGGTGTACCCCGATGTCGGCACCGCCATGTACCTGTCGAGAGATGCACGCAGTTCCGGAGAACCGAGCGGCTTGGCGAGCAGGCTGCCGAACGCGGTTCCCGCTGGAACGGTCGGGGCCGGGCAGCCGTTGCCGACCTTGTCGACGAGGCTGCGTCCATACGGCGACAGGTAGCTGTTGACGTCGACGGCCGGGTCGGCGACGCGATTGCCCGCGAGGACGGCGAGCAGGTAGCCGTAGGCCTTCTCCAGTACGGCAGGCGCCGGCGGGACGTACGGACCGAGGAAGGCCATCACCTTCTCGACGTCGGATTCGGGGTCGACGGCGATGGCGCCGCGGAAATCGGTTGGCGCGCCGTACCTGCTCTGCATGTGCGCGGTGGCCAGTGCGGCCTGCCCACCCTGTGAAGGACCGGCTACCACCCACTTCTTGGCGAGACTCGGTTCGACGCCGCGTGCCGCGTGCAGGAGGTCGATGGTTGCCGCGCCCTCGGAGTCGTTGTTCAGGTAGGGGTGCACGCCGGTTTCGAAGCGCCCGAGGCCGACGTAATCGGGCGCGACGACCGCGTAGCCGGACGCCAACAGGCGGGAGGTGAACCTGTCCGCCTTCGCGTCCGGGCCGCTCTGACCGCCGCAGCCCGGCCCGTAGCCGGACGTGCCGTGGGTGTAGGCGACGACGGGCCAGCCTCCGGCCGGTGCCTTGCCCGCGGGCAGTAGGAGTCCGCCGCTGGCGGGCACAGGCTTGCCGTCTGCCCCGCGCGTCCAGTAGTCGATCGCGAGGCCGTGGGCGGCGCCACGCCAACCGTCGGGACGCGCCTGGGTGCCGATAATCGTTCCGGCGGAACCGGATTGGGATGCGGCCGGCGTTTGCGCGGGAGGAGCGGCGTCGGCGAGCGGTGCCGCCACCGCCAGGCTCAGTGCAGCGGCGGCCGCGGCGAGCGCCGCTCTGGTGGATACGGCGACTCTCACGACTGCGACCTCCGGAAGAACGATGTTGTTAGGCCAGCGCAGAATACGTGGGCGGTGACGCAGAAACACGTGTTTCTGACAGATGCGCGGAAAGCTTTGCTCGCGTGTGTCTGAAACACGTGTATGTGCACACGGAGTCGGCGGGCGCCTTTAGTGAAGAGCGCTCACGCCGTCGGCCAGGGTCTCGCAGCCCGACACGATCAGTGCGGTGAGGTCGGAGTTGGGGTGTGCGAGCCACTGCTCGTAGGCGGCGAGGGTGGTGCCGAGGCACATCCAGCCGATGGTCTGCGGAACGTGGTCGTCGACGTCGAGTCCCAGTCTGCGGGCGCAGAATTCGGCAACCACACGACGCCACTCCGCGTACATCAGCATCGAATGTGCTTGCAGCGCGGGTACTCCCAGAAGGAGTGACATTCGACGACGGTGGTGTTCGAGGTAGTCGTCGTCGACGGCGTTGAACGAGACCAGAGCGTCGGTCAACGCCGCAGCGATGGGGAGGTCCGCGGGGATCTCGGCGAGCAGGGTGCGCATCTCGTCGAGATGTGCGTCGAAGTCGCCCCAGCAGATCGCGTTCTTCGACGGGTAGTACCGGAACAGTGTGCGCCTGGCGATGCCGGCGGCGTCGGCGATGTCGTCGACGCTGGTGTTCTCGAAGCCCGACTCGGTGAACATGTCGATCGCGATCGTGCTGATCTCGTCGCGCGTCGTGATCGGCCTGCGACCCGGTGACCCTGCGGCTCTGCCGCCTGGAGCGACAGCGCGGGTCGGGGTGGGGTCCGAAGGGTTCATCCTCACCTGTCCATCCGGATAGTTTTCGCTTTCAGGTGTTTTCCTGCACCCGGTGCCATTATAGTGTGGCGTGATCCACTTCACTTCACCAACACAAGGAGGTCTGGATCATGGCAGATCAGTCAGCCAAGTCTGCACAGGATGTTGCGGCAACCACCGGCGTTCCGGCAGATGTCGACGCCGAACTCGTGGGCGAGTCGCTCGTCGAAGAGGTGTCGATCGACGGGATGTGCGGGGTCTACTGATGTCCGCACCGACATCCCTTCCGGTCACCGGGGGTCGCGACGCGGCCACCGGTGATCCGGTACCGACGTCCCACGCGTTCGACCCGACGCAGGCGTGGCAGCTCAACCCGAAGGTCGCGCTGCGGCCCGAGCCGTTCGGTGCGCTGCTCTATCACTTCGGAACCCGCAAGCTCTCGTTCCTCAAGAATCTCGCGGTGGTCGGCATTGTCGAGTCCCTGCGCGATCACGACAGCGCCGACGACGCGCTGCACGCCGCGGGCATCGACAGCGCATCGCGACCGCTCTACCTCCAGGCCCTCGGCGCGCTCGCGTCGTCGGAGATGATCTGTCGGCGCTGATCTTCCGACAATGATTTTCTGGCGTGGCCTGAACTTCAGCCCGCAGAAGACCAGCCCTCTTCGTGCCTGCTCGTCCACGCAAGCTTCAAGGAGCCACCATGACCACACTCGAGTTGCCGCCCAGCGCAACTGAACTCGCTGCGACCACCGCGATCGCGACGTCGGCCCGCCCGCCGAAGGTCGGTCGGCTCGTCGACCAGTTCGAGAAGGGCCTCGACGCCCCGATCTGTCTCACCTGGGAACTCACCTACGCCTGCAATCTGGCGTGCGTGCACTGCCTCTCGTCGTCGGGCAAACGCGATCCCCGCGAACTCTCCACCGAGCAGTGCAAAGCGATCATCGACGAGTTGCAGCGCATGCAGGTGTTCTACGTCAACATCGGCGGCGGCGAACCGACTGTGCGACCGGACTTCTGGGAGCTCGTCGACTACGCCACCAGTCATCAGGTGGGAGTCAAGTTCTCCACCAACGGTTTACGTATCGACAAGGCGGTCGCACAGCGGCTGGCGGCGTCGGACTACGTCGACGTGCAGATCTCGCTCGACGGTGCCACTGCAGAGGTCAACGACGCAGTCCGCGGACCGGGCTCCTTCGACATGGCGGTACGGGCGCTCGAGAATCTGTCCGATGCGGGCTTCCGCGACGCCAAGATCAGCGTCGTGATGACGCGGCAGAACGTCGCGCAACTCGACGAGTTCAAGGCGCTCGCCGATCGCTATGGCGCCACGCTACGCATCACGCGGCTGCGTCCGTCGGGTCGTGGCGCCGACGTCTGGGATGACCTGCACCCGCTGCCGTCTCAGCAGCGCGAGCTCTACGAATGGCTTGTGGCACATGGTGAGAACGTGCTCACCGGCGACTCGTTCTTCCATCTGTCGGCATTCGGATCGGGGAGCGGCGGGGGTCTACCCGGCCTGAATCTGTGCGGCGCCGGACGCGTGGTCTGCCTGATCGATCCTGTCGGCGACGTCTACGCGTGTCCCTTCGCGATTCACGAGAACTTCCTCGCGGGCAACATCGTCTCTGACGGTGGGTTCAAGGAGATCTGGCAGAACTCCGACCTCTTCACCGAACTACGCGAGCCGCAGAACGCCGGCGCCTGCACGAAGTGCGCGCACTTCGACGCCTGCCGCGGCGGCTGCATGGCGGCCAAGTTCTTCACGGGTCTGCCGCTCGCGGGACCCGATCCCGAATGTGTGCAGGGTTTCGGTGAGGAGCTGCTCGCCGGCGAGCGATCCAAACCCACTGCGAACAAAGATCATTCGCGTGGGACGCCCCTGACCCTGATGACTCGCAGGCCCGACGGTGACTTGGCGCCGGTCGGCGGCCCGCCGTCGAAGAACTGCGACGAGAACCCGCTCGCGGGTTTCTCGCTGTAACAACCCAGCACGAGCACGCACCCCGCTCGGTCCGACACCGGGCTCATCCGAACGTGCCCGCGGCATGATGAAATAGGTAGGAACACAACCATGGTCAGCAATCCCTGGGCGCGCAACCCCTGGTTCGAGACGGTCCAAGAGGCGCAGCGTCGAGCAAAGAAGCGCTTGCCGAAGTCGGTCTACTCGTCGTTGATAGCGGGAACGCAGGGTGGCCACACCACCCACGACAACGTCGCTGCGTTCGACGAGATCGAGTACACGCCACATGTTGTCGGCGCCCAACCCGATCGCGAGTTGGCGACCACCGTCATGGGTCAGGAACTCTCGTTCCCGGTGATGATCTCCCCGACGGGCGTGCAGGCCGTCGATCCCGACGGCGAGGTCGCGGTGGCCCGGGCAGCAGCGGCCCGTGGAACCGCAATGGGGTTGAGTAGCTTTGCATCTCACCCGATCGAAGAGGTCACGGCAGTCAACGACAAGATCTTCTTCCAGATCTACTGGCTCGGCAGCCGTGACGACATCCTCGCGCGCGCCATGCGCGCGAAGGAGGCAGGCGCCAAGGGACTCATCGTCACCACCGACTGGGTGTTCAACATCGGTCGCGACTGGGGAAGCCCGGAGATCCCGGAAAAGGTCGACTTCAAGGCGCTGCTGCGGCTGGCACCGGAGATCGCGGTCAAGCCACGCTATGCACTCGACTGGATTCAGGACGGCAAGATCATCATCCCGGACCTGACCGCGCCGAACGTCTCCAAGGGCAAGGGACAGCCGGGACCGACGTTCTTCGGCGCCTACGGCGAGTGGATGAACACCCCGCCGCCCACCTGGGACGACCTGCAGTGGCTGCGCGAGCAGTGGGGCGGACCGTTCATGGTCAAGGGCGTCACGAGGCTCGACGACGCCAAGCGCGCCGTCGACATCGGCGCCACAGCGCTGTCGGTCTCCAACCACGGTGGTAACAACCTCGACGGCACTCCCGCCACGATCCGTCTTCTTCCGGGTATCGCCGACGCTGTCGGAGACCAGATCGAGGTGCTGCTCGACGGCGGTATCCGACGCGGCAGCGACGTCGCCAAGGCCGTTGCCCTCGGCGCTCGCGCGGTGATGGTCGGTCGCGCCTACCTGTGGGGTCTGGCAGCCAACGGCCAGGCGGGCGTCGAGAATGTGCTCGACCTGCTCCGCATGGGACTCGACGGCGTCGTGATGGGCTTGGGCCACAAGAGCGTTCACGAACTCTCGCGCGACGACCTGATCATCCAGCCGGGCTTCGAGCGGTCCTTCGGCGACGCCTGACCCGCACGCGGGCGCACGGTCGAGCGCGCACTTCTGCCCGTCGACTGTGCGCTCCGTCGTGCCGACTGTGCGCTTAATACTGCCGACTGTGCGCCGCATTTCGCCGACCGTGCGCTGCGTTGAGTCGACTGTGCGCCTCTGACCGTCGACCGTGCGCTGCGTCGTGTCGACTGTGCGCCGGATGTGACCTGCTTGCTGAATAACTAAGTGGGGGAGCGACGTTCGTCACTCGCTGCGACGCCCAGTCGACGGTCTGGAGCGCCCAGTCGGCAGTGCGGAGCGTACGCCCGACGCGGCTCAGACCTTCGAGTTGCCCATGTCGATCTGGAACTGGGCGCCGGTGACGGCGCGGGCCGACGGTGAGGTCAGGTACAGCACGGCGTCGCTGATGTCATCGGTGGAGGCGACGGGGAAGTGGTCCATCATCGAGATGAAATAGCGTGTGTACTCGCCCATTTCGAAGATTCGCATGGCGGAGGTGTCGGCGATGCCCATCGGGGTGTCGACCGCGTACGGGTGCACCGAGTTGACGCGAACGTTCTTGGGCGCCAACTCTTTCGCGGTGGTCTGGGCCAGGCCGGTCAGCGCATACTTCGACGCGCTGTATGCGGCTTGCATCGGCATGGCCTTGAGTCCCGCCACCGACGAGACGACCACGATCGACCGGTTGTCGGCATCGTTGTCGAGCAGTGCCGGGATGGTGGCGCGCAAGGTCTTCCACGTGCCGGTGACGTTCACGTCGAGAACGTCGGCGAACTGTTGCTCCGGCAGTTCCCACGTGAAGCCCCACGACAGGATGCCTGCGTTGGCTACGACATGGTCGAGTCGGCCGAACTGCTCGACGCCGTCGGCGACCAGTTGCTCCTGGAAGGCGAGGTCGCGCGTATCACCCTGGCGGGCAAGGATTTTGCCGCCGACTTCCTCGACGAGCCTTACGGTCTCGGCGAGGTCGGCCTCTGTCGACGGCGGGTAGGTGATGTAGTCGGCAACGGTGTCGGCGATGTCGAGACCGATGATCGATGCGCCCTCGCGCGCAAAACGGATGGCGTGGTTACGACCCTGACCGCGCGCGATACCCGTGATGTAGACGACTGTGCCGTCGAACTGTCCCATGGGCAGAACTGTAACACGTTCTAGTTATCGCGCGCGGTCGGATCTGTCGAGCTCAGTCCGTCCAGACGGCGGCGGCGTCGACCGCCTCACGATCGGGGCCACGCGGGGTCGACGGTGCGGTCCGCGAGAACCGTGGAGCCACCTGTGCCTGGCGGACTCCGTCGATCTCCACGAGGTTGGCGCGGGCGGCCATATGCGGATCGTCGGGCGCCTCGGCGAACGTGAGCACCGGTGACACGCAGGCATCCGTTCCGTCGAAGATCTTGGCCCACTCGTCGCGAGTACGCGACGCGAACGTCTCGGTGAAGATCTGCCTCAGCTTCGGCCAGTTGGCGACGTCGTTCTGCCCGGGAAGATCGGCATCGGTCAGGCCGAGGCCGCGGAGCATCTCCGCGTAGAACTGCGGCTCGATAGCCCCGGCGGCCATGTACTTGCCGTCCGACGTCTCGTAGACCTCGTAGTACGGCGCGCCGGTGTCGAGCATGTTCGTGCCCTGCTCGTCGCTCCACAAACCGGTGCCTCGAAACGCCCAGATCATCTGTCCCAGAACGGAAGCGCCGTCGACCATCGCGGCGTCGACAACTTGCCCGTGACCCGACGACGCGCGCTCGACGAGCGCCGCGAGGACACCCATCACCAAGAACATCGAACCGCCGCCGAAGTCGCCGACGAGGTTCATCGGCGGCACCGGACGCTCGCCTGCCCGACCGATTGCGTGCAGCATTCCGGTGAGCGAGATGTAGTTGATGTCGTGACCGGCCTGCGTCGCGCGCGGGCCTTCCTGACCCCAACCGGTCATGCGTCCGTAGACGAGGCGCTCATTGACCGACTCCAGATCCGACGGACCAAAGCCCAGTCGTTCCATGACGCCGGGACGGAAACCCTCGAGCAGAACGTCAGCTTTACCGATGAGTCGCAGGATCTCCTCCCGGTCGGCCGGATCCTTGAGGTTGGCCTCGACGACGCGCCTGCCCCGCAGGAGTGCGTCGGCGTTGCGCGCCGGATCGGGTAGCTGACCTGGCCGCTGGATGCGGATCACGTCGGCTCCGAGGTCGGCCAACATCATCGCGGCGTGCGGGCCGGGACCGATGCCCGCGAACTCGACGACCCGTACACCGTTCAGCGGACCACCTGTACCAACGCTTTTCGACGATGCGCCCGCGTTCTGCGCGCCTGCCGAAGCGGATGCCGGCCGGCCTGCCGCGTCGGGCGTCGACGGTGCGTTCATGGAATTCCTCCCACTCGAATTGGTGCGCCCACCTGTGTGGTGGGCGTCACGCCGTGGCCTCAGAATGCCATACCGAGCGATCGTTCGGCAGAGCCGGGGGCGATCGCTAGGCAGGGCCGGGGGCGATCGATCACCGTGGGCGCACGTCCGCAGAACGCCTCGATGCGCACTCAGAAGAAATAGGTCAACAAAGTTTTCGGCGGCGGTTACCTCGCGCGCTTCACATCGGTAAAGTCGACCCAATGACGCGTCCGGCGACTTTGAGTTCGTGCACTTGGCCGGAACTGGAGAATTCTGCGACGACGCTCCTGGTCGCGGTCGGATCGCTCGAACAACACGGGCCACATCTACCGCTCGACACCGACACCCGTATCGCGAGTGCGGTGGTGGCGCGTGTTCACGCGAACCTCGACGACCCGTCGACACTCATCGCGCCGCCCCTGGGCTACGGCGCGAGCGGTGAGCATGAGGGTTTTCCCGGCACCATCTCTCTCGGTCACGACGCGCTGCGCGGTGTGCTCGTCGAGTACGGGCGTAGCGCTTGCCGGTGGGCGCAGCGCATCGTGTTCGTCAACGGCCACGGTGGTAACGCATCGACTCTGGTCGACGCGATCGGTCTGCTCCGCTACGAGGGCCGCGACGTCGCGTGGTATCCGTGCGCCTTCGACGGAGCCGACGCGCACGCGGGTACGACGGAAACATCGGTGCTGCTTCACCTTTCGCCCGATTCCGTGCGTCGGGACAGCGTCGTGGTCGGCAATCGTGAGCCCGTTGCGACGCTGCTACCGGCGATGCGTGACGGGGGTGTGGCCTCGGTGAGTGCCAACGGCGTTCTGGGCGATCCGACGACGGCGTCGGCGAACGAGGGTGCCGCGCTGGTCGATGGACTGGTGAGTCGACTCGGTGCCGCGATCCGAGAATGGGACGTCGCCGAGAACGGGCGCCTGCGATGAACGCACCCACCGATGCGCCCGCGGCGCCCGCACCGAGCCGCGACCTTCCGAACGGCTTCCAGGTCCAGATCGACCTGCGATGTGCCCGGCACGGCGATCTGCGCTACCTCGTCGGCGGCTCGCCGACTCGCTTGATGCGGCTGTCCGACGCCGCGCTCGGGATGACATCTGTCGACGGTCGCATCGAGGTGTGCGACGGCCCGACCCGAACGCTGGCGCGACGCCTCCTCGACGCGGGAATGGCCAACCCCCGCCCCATGCACGGACCGTCGACCGACGACGTCACGATCGTTGTTCCGGTGCGCGACAACCAATCCGGCGTCGACCGTCTCCTGAACGCCGTCGGTGGCGTCAAGGTGATCGTCGTCGACGACGGTTCGCGGACTCCCATCGTCGCGCAGGGTCCGCAGGTGCGCGTGCTCCGTTTCGACGAGAACCACGGACCGGCGGCCGCACGAAATGCCGGCGCCGCTGCTGCCGACACCGAGTTCATCGCCTTCGTCGACTCCGACGTGGTCCCGCACAGCGACTGGCTGATGATGCTGCTCGGTCACTTCTCCGATCCGGCAGTGGCGATCGCCGCGCCGCGCATCGTCGGGCTCGACCGCGACGACGAGGGCGGCGACCACCACAAGCGATCACTCGCCGAGCGTTACGAGAACGGCCATTCTTCCCTCGACATGGGGCCCAGCGAGGCGGGCGTCGTCCCGGGAACTCCGATCGCGTATGTGCCGAGTGCGGCAATGTTGGTGCGTGCGAGCGCCTTTGACGGATTCGACGAATCGCTGCGCGTCGCCGAGGACGTCGACCTGTGCTGGCGGACGCATGAGAACGGCTGGCGTATTCGCTACGACCCGATCGCGACGGTCGCGCACGATCATCGCACCAGCATGCGCACCGTGCTCGGACGACGACGGTTTTACGGCACCGGCGCGGCCTTCCTCGCCGAGCGTCACGGCGAGTCGGTCGCTCCGGTCGTGATGTCCATGTCGATGGCCGCAGCGGTGGCGGCGTTGCTCACGCACACCAGGATCGGTCTCGCGGTGGCGGTGGTGATCCTGCTCCGCGTGGGGCATCGGCTCCGGACACGACTGGGCGAACTGCCGGAGGCCACACGTGTGTCCGCACAGATGACCTCGCGGGCAACCTTCTTCGGACTGCTGCAGGCGGCGGGCGCGGTGTGTCGTCACTATTGGCCCGTCGCGTTGCTGCTGGCGCTGATCTCACCGAGATTCCGACGGATCGTCATCGAGATCGCGATCGCCGAAGGCGTCGTGGAGTGGATTCGCTCCGTCGCCGCGGAACCGGCGGTGGCGCCGACCATGGGGCCGTTCGGCTATCTGCTGTGCCGACGTCTCGACGATCTCGCGTACGGCACCGGGCTCTGGCAAGGGGTGGTCACGCATCGTGAACTCGCGGCGTTGCGTCCGGTACTGACGCCGTAGCGGCGTCGAATTCGACTGTGCCGTGCCCACATCGACTGCGAGCCGAGACAGCGTCGACGTCGTGATAGTCGGCGCGGGCAGCGCCGGGTGCGTGCTCGCCGAGCGACTGTCACGTCACGAGAAGCGATCGGTGCTCGTGCTCGAGCAGGGCCCGTCGGAGTGGCCGGATGCCAGTGTCCTCGACCTCCGTAGGTTGCCGATCTCCGACGGCGAGCGCTATGTCACCCAGCATCGTGAGTCGTCCGGATTGCCGGTGGTCCGTGGGCGCGGACTCGGCGGATCGTCGGCCGTCAACGGCGCCTACTTCATGCGCTTTCATCGTGACGACTTCGACGCCTGGCAGGGGCCGTGGACTCCCGATGTCATCGACAAGGCGTACGCCGAAGTCGACGAGAAGATGGGGGTGCATCCCTTCCCCGACGCTGATCTCGCGCCCACCGCGCTCGCGTTCGAGAAATATTGGGGAGAAACATATTCGACCCGACAGCTCGACGACCCGTGGCCGCTGGTAGGGGTCAATCGAGTGCGCTCGAACAGCGTCGTCGGGATTCGACGGACCGCCGCGGACGCCTACCTGCGTCCCCACCTGAACCGGCCGAATCTGCGGGTCCGTACGGGCGTGAAGGTCGAGAGGGTGTTGCTCGCCGATGCGAAGGCTGTCGGTGTGGTGTGCGACGGTCGCGACATCCGCGCACGCGAGGTGATCCTGTGCGCCGGAACCCTCGGCAGCGCCGCGGTGTTGTTGAGGTCGGGCGTCGCAGGCGAGCACATGCGCGTACACGAGCACCGCGAGGTGCTCGTCGGATATCGCCTCCGCGAGCAACCCGAACCGGGCCCGTTGCTGCCGACGGTCGTGCACACCGGCGACGGGCTCGAGATCCGCTGTTACCGAGACGATTTCGCGCGGTACGTCGGAGGTCTCACGCTATCCGGTCCAGCTGTCGGAGTGGCGGCGATGGCGCCGGGTGCGCCGGGCGAGGTGTATCTCGACGGCGTGGACGCCGGGGTTCGGCTCGACCGGCCGGAAGATCGGGTACTGCGCGATATGGCGCGAACCGCGCACGAGGTGGTCGAGATGTTGAGGTCGTCGGAGTTCGGTGGGCTCGTCGTCGCCGACTCGATCGGCATCGACCCCGTGCTGCGCACCTCACAACATGCCTGGGGGTCGATGCCGATGGGCGAGCGCACCGACTGGCTCGGCGCAGTGCGAGGGGTCGGGCACCTTCGCGTTGTCGACGGTTCCATCCTCCCGGCCGCAGGCCGTAGCGGACCTCATGCCACCACGATGATGGTCGCGGCGGTGATCGGGGACGTGGTCGCCGCTGACTGAGGCGCAAACATGGGATGTTAGGATGTGCTCATGTCTGAGGTCATCGAGCGTCCCAAGCGCACCAGCGAACTGGTGGTGGAGCGGATGGAGCGGCTCATCCGCGACGGCGTCTGGCCCGTGGGAGCGTGTATCCCGGCAGAGCCCGAGCTGGTCCGTGATTTCGGAGTGGGGCGCAACACGATTCGCGAGGCTGTGCGTGCGTTGGAGCACTCGGGCATGCTCGTGCCGCGCCGCGGCGATGGCACGTATGTGCGCAGCGCTAACACATTTGCCGCTGCGATGACCCGCACTGCCACGTCGGAGATGCTCGACGTGTTGCAGGTTCGTCGTGCACTGGAGTCGGAGGCCGCCGCGGGCGCCGCACGCGACGCAACCGCAGACGCCAAACGCACACTACGCGAGGCGCTCGACACGGCGGAGGGCATCCTCGCGACGGGCGACATCGACGCGTACGCGCGCGCCGACATCGACTTCCACACCGAACTCGTTGCGGCGTCGGGCAATCCGCTGCTCATCGAGATCTACTCGGGTGTTCTCGAAGTGATGCACCGCTCCCACGCCGACATCGCCGGATTGTCGGTCGTGGCAAACGCCCATCCGGCAGGCCATCGTGACGTGGTCGCCGCGATAGATGCCGGCGACGAGCAGGCCGCGCGTGCTGCAGTCGTTGATTACCTGGCCGAGGCAGAGGGCAGCGTGCGTCGATGAGCCGGACGTCCACATCGCCGACCCGGTCGACGTCCGAAACGCCCTCGGAGCATTCGATCAGGCTCAACCCGGGTGAATTGCGAGGCGGTGCAGCGATTCTCGCGGCCGTGGCGATCATGTTGGTTGCGGCCAATCTGCGGCCGCCCGTCGTGTCGGTTGCGCCGTTGATCGACGTGATCCGCGACGACCTCGGATTCTCCAGTGCCACAGCGGGTCTGCTCACCACTCTGCCGGTGCTGTTCTTCGGACTGACCGCGCCCATCGCGCCACGGATCGCAGCTCGATTCGGAATCGAACGCACCATCTTCGCGTCGCTCGCGTTGCTGATCGTCGGAATCCTGTTGCGTCTCATACCCTCTGTGGCGACGCTGTTCCTGGGATCGGCCGTTCTCGGCGCGGCAATAGGTGTGTGCAACGTGGTGTTGCCCGCCCTCATCAAGCGCGATTTCGCGCATCGATCCGGTCTGATGACCGGCTTGTACTCGATGACCCTGTCGGGCGGGGCGGCAGTGACCGCGGCGGTCATGGTGCCGATGGACACAGCGCTTGACGAGAACTGGCGGGCGTCGTTGGCGATGTGGGCGCTGTTGGCCGTCGTCGCGATGGCGGTGTGGGTGCCGCAGCTGCGTCGGGTACATACGGTCGCGGTGGGGCCGCGCGCGCCTGGTCTCTGGGCCAATCCGATCGCATGGGCGATCACGGTGTACATGGCGGCGCAGTCGTTCATCTTCTATACGTTCAGCGCATGGCTGCCGCAGTACCTGATCGACAACGGGAGCACGCCGTCGAGCGCGGGCAATGTGCTGGCGATCGGTCAGGTGGTCGCGCTCATCATGTCGCTGGTGGCTCCGATCATCGCGGGGCGGTTCGCCGACCAACGTCTGGTGACCCTCGCATTTCTCGCGGTCTGTACGGCGGGGTTCGTCGGGCTGGTCTTCACCGATCATGCGACGGTGCTCTGGGTCTGCATGGTGATGGCGGGACCGGGCGCGGCCATCAGCCTCGCGCTGCTGTTCATGGTGCTGCGCAGTTCGTCTGCCACGCAGACCGGCCAGGTGTCGGGGATGTCGCAGTCCGTCGGCTACATCCTCGCGGCAGCCGGCCCGATCGCTATCGGATGGATTCACGATGTGACGGGATCGTGGTCGCTCGCCTTCGGAGTGCTCGCGCTCGCCGTGATCCCGCAGGCGCTCGCGACACTTCTGGCCGCCAAGAACGTACGAATGCCTTCTCATCTCGATTGATCGAACGGCCCGCCAGTGCCCGGAGTTCTCCGCTGACCTGCGTGTGACCCGGACCTCCCGCGCTCGCCCGGGCAGCGGGCCCCACGACGCGGGGTCGTAGACTGGCCAAGACGTCAGGCCAGCGAAACGTCGTACTCGCTGGTTCTCGGCGGGCTAGGAGGAAGAGATGACCGCCGCCGACAGTGCAACGCAGGCCGAAGGTGCAACGCGGGCCGACAGCGCAACGCGCGTCGACGCGGCACGCATCCGGCCAACCGTGATTCTCGGCGCAGCGTTCGCCGTGGCCCTGGTGGGCGTCGTGATCTACGCGCTCATCAGTGGAAACGCCCGTCATCTCGAAAGCGGCGACCCGTTCCCCGGTACCTTCACCGCCACAGCCGACGTCGTCGGCTATTTCCTCGGCTTTCTCGCTGCCGCACTGACACTCGGTGGCCTTGTCTTCATCATCACCGCGTCGAATCCGGATGAGCACGGCAGCATCGATGTGACGGGATACCGCGCGCATCTGATGCTCGGCAGGCTCTCCATCGGCTGGGCCGTGCTGTCGTGGCTCATGGTCAGCGTTGCCGCCGCCGACGCCTCGGGAACGACCCCGTGGCGATTGGTGGGTGAGGGGTTCCTCGGGCAGGGGATCGGTGTCAGCGAGGCCGCTGTCGCGTGGATCGTGATGGCGGTGTGCGCCACCGTGATCGCGGTGCTCATCAGGTTCTCGCTCGGGTGGATGATGCACGTCGTTCTCCTCATCCCCGCGGTGATCGCGATGGTCGCCCTGCCGCTTGCGAGCAACGCGGGGCAGGGGCCGAATCACGACTACAACACCAGTCTCGGTATCGGCTTCGCGCTCGCCGTCGGGGTGTCACTCGGGTTCCGAGTGGCGTGGGCGAACGCGCCGCGCATCACCTCCAACGTCGCGCGGGCTGTGGTATCCCGGCGCAGCGCGCTCATCCTCGTCATCAGCGACGCCGTTGCGCTCGTGTACGGCTTGGCGCTGACCCTCTTCCTCCTGCCGGTGCGCTACGCATTCGACACCGCCTTCGGCGTGGCCGCGATCGTCATGATCGTGCTGGTGGCCGTGGCACTCGCGACGAGCGTCTCCGCCTACCGTGCATCCAAGCAGAACGACGTCTCGGCACAGGGCGACGCCGATACGGAGAACAGCGCGGGGCGTCGGATCGTGACCGCGGGCGCTGTGCTCATGCTGGCGGCGGTCGCGTGCTGGACCGTCATGGACACCCGCGTCGCGCCGGGGCTGCTGGCACACAAGTTCACCGGATGGGATGTGTTCCTCGGATACGAACTGCCCGGCCCGGCGACGACATGGACGTTGGCGACCTTCTGGCGCCCCGACCTCTTGATCGGTGTCGCCGCTCTTGCCGCAGCGGTTCTGTATCTGGCCGGTGTGCGCCGACTGCGGCGACGTGGCGATGAGTGGCCCGTCGGCCGCACCATCTCGTGGGTGCTCGGCTGTCTGGTCGTCGTCGTGGTCACGGGGTCGGGCGTACGCGCCTACGGCTCGGCGATGTTCAGCCTGCACATGGCAGAACACATGGCGCTCAACATGTTCGCGCCGGTACTGCTGGTGCTCGGCGCGCCCGCGACCCTTGCGTTGCGTGCGCTCCCGGCCGCTCACGGCGACGAGCCTCCCGGTCCGCGCGAATGGCTGTTGCGCGTGCTGCACTCGAAGGTGACGGCGGTGCTGTCGAATCCGATCGTGGCGCTTGTGGTGTTCGTACTGTCGCTCTACGTCGTCTACTTCACCGGAATCTTCGGCACACTCACCCGGTATCACTGGGGCCACGTGCTGCTGACCGTGCACTTCATCATCGTCGGCTACCTCTTCTACTGGGTCATCATCGGCATCGACCCGGGGCCGCGTCGAATCCCGTTCCTCGCCCGCATCGGATTGTTGTTCGCGGTCATGCCATTTCACGCGTTCTTCGGCATCGCGTTGATGACGATGTCGACGGTGGTCGGCGACAAGTTCTACAGCGAACTGATGTTGCCGTGGGTGACCGACCGACTGCACGACCAGTGGCTCGGTGGCGCGATCGCATGGGGCGCGAGCGAGGTGCCCGTCGTGCTGGTCGTCGTGGCCATCGTGGCGCAGTGGGCCAAGGTCGATCGGCGCGAGGCCAACCGCGGCGATCGTCATGCCGATACCTACGAGGACACCGAACTCGACTCCTACAACGCGATGCTCGACGAGTTGTCGAAGTCGCGTCGATGAGCAGGCTTCATCTGGTCTGTCGTGTCGAGAAGTTCGACGGCTTGACCGCGCGAGGAGAATGACACCATGCGATGTGAGGTGGCGCGGGAGTCGCTGTCGGCGCGAATCGACGGCGAGCGTGAGTCGGTACCCGCTGCGCGCGTCGATGAACACCTCGCTCAGTGCCCCGCATGCCAGCGCTGGTACAGCACCGCACAGGGCATGAACTTCGCGGCGGCCGACCTGGCGCCGGACCTCAGCACGACGATCCTCGAGGCGTCGCAGACATCCGAACCCGACGGCACACAGCGTCGTCGAAGCGCCGACGGCATCACGCGTCGTCGAAACGCCGACGAGATGAGCCGGGTGGTCGTTGCCCTCCACGCCGCGTCCGTCGCATGTGCTGTCGCCGCAGTCGTCTTGAGCGTCGGCTATCTCAGTGGCTCCGCGCCGCTGTGGTATCCCGTGGTGCAGATCGCGCTCGCGGTCGTGGCAATCGTGCTCGCCGTTGCCGCGCGGGTCAGTTCACGACGTCGTGGCCGGGCGGCAAGTCAGATCCCCAGTGCCGCAACGAATATCGACGACGCCGCTCGTGACTGCGACACGGCGTCGGACGTCACCGACCTTGCCGCGCTGCGCGCAAAGCGCAACGCGGGATAGCACCCGACACCGTGGACCGGCGCTACTTCCGCGCGCCGAAGTGCTGTAGTCGCAGGCTGTTGGAGACGACGAACAACGACGACAGGGCCATCGCCGCGCCCGCGATCAGCGGGTTGAGCACACCGGCCGCGGCGATCGGGATGGCCGCGACGTTGTAGCCGAACGCCCAGATGAGGTTGGTCCGGATCGTGCGCTGGGTGGCTCGCGCCAGGCTCAGCGCGGCGGGGGCGGCCCGCAGGTCGTCGCGCACCAGCACGACGTCGGCAGCGCCGATCGCGACGTCGGTGCCGCGACCGATCGCGACGCCGAGATCTGCGGTGGCCAGCGCGGGGCCGTCGTTGATGCCGTCGCCGACCATCGCCACCGAGTGCCCGGCCTCCTGCAGCTCGCGGATCGCGTCGACCTTGGCGTCGGGAAGCACCTCGGCGACCACGTCGGTGATACCGACCTCGTCGGCGACCGCGTGTGCGGCGCCGGAGTTGTCGCCGGTCAGCAGGACGGTGCGCATGCCTGCGGCCTGCAGCGCGGCGATGGCGGGTACGGCACTGGACTTCACGGTGTCGGCGACGGCGATCAGTCCGCTCAGTCGGCCGTCGACGGCCACGTAGATCACGGTCTCGCCCTTGGCTTCTGCGTCTCGTCGACGACGAGCGGTCGCCGCCGGAATCACGCCACCCGCGTCGTCCACCGACTGCGACACCCAGCGAGGTGACCCGACGGTGACCCGATGCCCGTCGACCGTTCCGACAACGCCACGTCCGGGTTCGGCGCGGAAGTCGGTGACCTCGAGGCGGTCCGTCTCGTCGACCGCGGCGACGATCGCTGAACCGACGGCATGCTCGGACGCGGATTCGACGGCACCCGCCAGCGCGAGTAGGCGCTCATCGGAGAGTTGCGCCTCGTCGTCGCTGTACACCTGCGTCACCGACAGTGCGCCCTCGGTGACGGTTCCGGTCTTGTCGAAGACGACGGTGTCGATGTAGCGGGAGGTATCGAGCGCCTGATAGCCCTTGAGGAAGATGCCCAACTGGGCACCGCGGCCGGTCGCGACCATGACGGCGATCGGCGTGGCGAGACCCAGGGCGCACGGACATGCGATGACCAGCACTGCCAGTCCCGCGGCGACCGCACGCTCGACGGGACCACCTGCGAGCAGCCACGCACCGACCGTCACCACGGCGATCGCGACGACGACCGGCACGAAGACACCGGCGACACGGTCGGCGAGGCGCTGGGCGTTGGCCTTACCGGTTTGAGCCTCCTCGACCAGACGCATCATGCCTGCGAACGCTGTATCGGGTCCGACGGCTGCGGCCTCGACGATCAGGCGTCCGTTGAGTGCGGTGGTTCCGCCGATCACCGGTTCACCCGGCTCGACGTCGACCGGCTTCGATTCGCCCGTCATCGCGCTCATGTCGACGGCGGCAGATCCCTCGATGACCAGGCCGTCGGTGCCGATCGTCTCGCCCGGACGGACGACGAAACGCTGGCCCTCCGACAGTTCACCCGCGGGGATGCGCATCTCGGTGCCGTCGCGCAGCAGGACCGAGACGTCCTTGGCGCCGAGCGCGGCCAATGCCCGCAGTGCGCCGCCCGCACGGGAGCGTGCTCGCGCCTCGAAATAGCGGCCGGCAAGGACGAGCACGGTGACGCCGGTCGCGACCTCGAGATAGATCGAGTCGGCGCTCCAGATGGCAGCCCACACACCCTGCGAAGCCGCCGATTCGGTGTCTGTCGCGAAGAACATCGAGTAGAGCGACCACCCGGCCGCGGCGAGAACACCCAGCGTGACAAGCGTTTCCATGGTCGCGTTGCCGGTGCGGAGATTCTTCGCCGCGACGCGGTAGAAGGGCCACGCGCACCACGTCAGGATCGGTAGCGCCAGCGCCAGGAGCAGCCACTGCCATCCCGTGAATCTCGTCGACGGCACGACGGCGAACACGATCGACAGGTCTGCGAGAGGGATGAAGAGGATCAGCGCGACGGCGAGTCGACGGAACAGGCGTTTGGCCTCGTCGCCATCGGTGTCGGGAATGGGGGTGGGAGTGTCGCTGCGGACGCTTGCGCCGTAACCGCTCGCGTCGACGACCTCGCACAGCGTGTCGGCGTTCACGTCGTTGGCGGCGTCGATCGTCGCGACGCGCGTTGCGTAGTTCACCGACGCCTTGACGCCGTCGACCTTGTTGAGCTTGCGCTCGACCCTCGCTGCGCACGCGCCGCAGGTCATACCCGTCACGTCGAGCTGGATTCGTTGCAGTGCGTTCCCGGCGTCGGCGATTCCTGCGTGGGCCGACTCGGGTTCTCCGGTCGAGCTCGTGCGGGATTCCAGCGTGGTCACATCGTCCTCGATCTCTTCGTCCGTATACGCGCGCCGCGGCGTCGGGGATGACCCGACCGTTTGCGACCACCCGTCTACGACGATCCGCCGGCCGCGCACGTACTCCTACAAGTATGTCGTCTGCGGGTGCCGGACAGTTCCCGAGGATTTTCCCGAAGGCGTCTACCGCGTCAGATCAGGGTCTGCCAGTAGTCCCAGAATTCGACGAGGATGGCGACGATCACGATGGCGTACCAGACGGGCAGCGCGACCCACAGCCAACCGCGAATCTCGCGGCCGCGTGGGCTGTCGCCGATGACACGGTTGATGCTCAGCACGAGAATGATCGGCACGACGACCCACACGACCAGGCAGTACGGGCACAACGCGTGGATCTTGTACAGCGCGGAGTATGCGAGGAAGTTGACGAACACGAAGCCCGCGAGGCTTCCGAGTGTCATGCCGAGCCAGTACCAGCGGGGGAGGGCGATCCCGGCTACGGCGAGCACGCCTGTGACGATGACCACCGCGAACGCCGCGATGCCGATCAGCGGGTTGGGGAACCCGAACAGACCCGCCTGCCAACTCTCCATGACCGAGCCACACGAGATGACCGGGTTGAGCGAGCAACTCGGCACGTAGTCGGGGTTCTGCAGAAGGTGAATCTTCTCGATGGCGAGCGTCGACGCCGCGACGAATCCGAGGACCCCGAGGATGAGTAGCACCCACCCGGTGGGTCGGCTCACGTGCACGAGGCCGGTCAGACCTCGTGAACCCGACTGTTCGCCGGTGTCGGACCGGGCGACCTCCGAGTCGGCGTCGGCGCGCGTTGCGTCGATTGACTCCTTGTCGGTGTCGACGGGGACGTGCGCGTTGTCGTCGGCGTGTGTCGTGCTCATGGTTGGTGCCTCGCGTATCGGGTGCGATGGTGTCGGTCGGCTACTGCTTGTTCGCTGCCTCGTTGACCGCTGCAATGAGGGCATCCGGGGTGCTGAGCTGGACCGGCTGTCCGTTGATCTTGATGGTCGGCGTCGAGTTGACTCCCGAGTTGAGCGCCTTCTGGGTGGTGTCCTTCACGAAGCCGCTGAACTGCTCGTCGCCGATGCACTGCTTGAGGTTTGTCGCTCCGACCTGCTTGGCGATCGAGTTGAGCTCATCGTTGGTCAGGCCGGGACCACCCTCTTCGGGCTGCTGGGCGTAGAGCGCGTTGTGGAACTTGATCCAGGTGTCGAAGTTGCCGTCACCTGCGGTCGATTGCGCGACGCACGCCGAGGCATTGGCTGCGCGTGACGAGTAATTGGTGGTCGACATCCGGTCGAGGATGGCGATCGGCATGTAGTCGACGGCAACCTTCGGATTGCTGCGGATCTGCTCCATGGCACCGGCGAACTGGGTCTCGAAGGAGCGGCAGGCGGGGCACTGGAAGTCCTCGACAACCGTCACCGTGACGGGCGGGGTGGTGCCCTTGGGTGCTGTGGTGACGCGGTAGGCGTTGTCGGTGGCGACGGTGACATTGCTCGACGATCCGGTGGCCGACTCGTTCGAGACGAGCACCCAGACGCCGATTCCGACGGCCAGGGCGACCAGCACTACGGCTGCACCGATCTTCATCAGCAGGGAACGGCGCTTCTCTGCCGCTCGCGGGTCAACGATCGGCTTGCGACGCTTGTCGGCCACAGGTCCCTCACATCTCTTTCGCTCGTCATCTGGGGTGAGGACCGACCACATCGTCGCGACACGAATGCGCCGATACGGCTGGATAACGGTCCGTCGCCGTTCTCAAGGGTACGCAAACCTGCCTGAGAAAAGGCATAAGGCTTAGGTCCTGACCGGCGTCGCCTGCAGGTCAGCTGGTGCGTTCACCCCGATGAGGAGTGTTGGCCGCGCCGATCAGCGCTTCGCGTGCGCGGGCGACGCGCGAACGCACCGTACCGACCGGGCAGCCGGTGACCTCGGCAGCCTCCTGGTACGACAGCCCGAGGACCTGCGTCAACACGAGAGCTTCACGTCGTTCCGGAGGTAGATCGTCGAGCAGGAGATTGACGTCGACGACGTCTTCCCACCCCGTCGAGCGCGGCTGCCGGGTATCCGCGGCGTCGATCCAGTCCACGCCGCCCGCGATGCGCGGACGCGACATTGCGCGGCGTACGTCGTCGGCGCAGACGCGTCGCGCGATGGCGAGGAGCCAGGTGCGGGCCGTCGAATTGCCCGCGAAGCGTGGAAGCGAGCGGATCGCCCTGAGGTAGGTCTCCTGCGTCAGGTCGTCGGCGACGCGGGGGTCGGCGAGATGTGCGACGAATCGCCAGACGTCACGCTGTGTCTCCCGCACGAACTGCTCGAGCGCCCGACGGTCGCCACGAGCTGCCGCGAAGGCCAGTTCGGTGACTTCAGCGTCGTGGTCGGACGCCGATCGATCGGCGGGGACGGTCATGGGGATCAACCCTAACCTGCGGGGTCATCGCGGATCGAGCTCGGGCGGCAGACCGCGGTACTCCTTGACCGGTGGTGCGGCGAACTCGCCGGACGCGGTACCCGTGTGCAGGCCCATCGCGGCCATCGCCGAGAGCATCCCGACACCGGCGGCGACGCCGTCGATGACGGGGACTCCGAGGTCGGCGGAGAGTTCGGCCGCGAGGTCGGCCATGCCCGCGCATCCGAGCACGATGGCGTCGGAACCGTCCGTCGCGAGCGCTTCACGGCATGCCTTCGCGAGGATCTCGGCGGTGTCGGGGTTGGTCTCGAGGTCGAGCACGGCGATCTCACACGCATGGATGCCGCGACACTGCGTGCTGAATCCGTAGTGCGCCACGAGATCTGCGGCTCGTCCGATCGTCCGGTGCAATGTGGTGACCACCGAGAACCCTCGGCCGAGCGGCGCGGCGAGATGCATTGCGGCCTCGGCGATCCCGAGGACCGGTGCCACAGCCAGTTCACGAGCGGCGTCGAGGCCGGGGTCGCCGAAGCACGCAACCAGATATCCGTCGGCGTCGGGGTTGGCGCTGATGGCCCGAAGTAGTCCCGGGACAGCGAGTGCCTCGTCGACGTGGCTCTCGATCGACGAGGGGCCGGCTTCGGAGGTGATCGCGACGATTTCGGCGTCCGGCCGTGCCACCGACCGTGCTGCGGCGGCGATCACCGCGGTCATCTCCGCGGTCGTGTTGGGGTTGATGACGCACAACTTCATCGGTGTGGTTGTCTCCCTTGCCTTCTCATGTGGCGTCGTTCTGAGGTGTTGACCAGAGCCTCGTGGCGACATCGCGATCCGCGCAGTTGCGTCGGATGCGGTGTCGCCACGAGGCGGGTGTCAGGATGCAGGTTCGGCCTCGGCGCTCGACGTCGAATCCGCTGTGTCCTTTGCTTCGGCGGCAGGGCTTGCCGTCGGCGAACCGGGAAGCATGGTGCCGTCGGCGGCGACCTCCATGTCGGTCGTGATGGTCGCTGCCGGGACGTGCATGCCGTGGAGGAAGTACGGCGAGGCCAACTTCATTCCGGCGTAGTAGAAGATGAAACCTGCTGCGGCGCCCATGAACCAGGTGAAGCTGGCCTCGTACGAGGTGCCCCAGATGACGAAGCAGATCGGGATGATCGATGCGAGCACCACCGAGATGACCGCAACCGGGTTCCAACCACCGCGGTAGTGGTAGGCGCCCTCGGGGCTCATGGTGAACAGGTCGTCGACGATGATCTTCTGCTTCTTCACGAGGTAGAAGTCAGCGATGAGAATGCCGAACAGTGGTCCGATCACGGCCCCGAGGGTGTCCATCGTGTAGTGAATTGCGCTCGGGTTGTTGAACAGATTCCACGGCGTGATGATGACCGAGCCGATCGCCGCGATCATGCCGCCCATGCGCCAGGAGATCTTGGTGGGCGCGACATTCGAGAAGTCGAATGCTGGGGAGACGAAGTTGGCGACGATGTTGATGCCGATGGTGGCGATCGCGAAGGTCAGTACGCCGAGAACGGCGGCCGTGGTGTTGTCGATTTGGTCGACGATGTGCACGGGGTCGGTGACGATCTTGCCGTCGGCGTCGCGACCGATCACGGTGGCGCCCGCCGAGACGGTGCACACGACGAGGATCGAGAAGAAGAGGAAGTTGACCGGGAGACCCCAGAAGTTGCCCTTCTTGACCTCGCCGAAGGTCTTGCCGTAGCGAGAGAAGTCGCCGAAGTTGAGCATCGGGCCCGAGAAGTAGGAGACCACGAGGGCGAATGCGCTGATCATCATCGTGATGGTCGGCCACGTTCCGCTGATACCGGAGCCCTCCGACAGATCGAAGTGCACATTGCTCCAGCCCGCCTTGGCGATCAGGTACACCGCGAGCGCGATCATCACGACGTAGACGGCAGGTCCGCAGAAGTCGATGAACTTGCGGATGGTGTCCATGCCGTTCCAGAAGACGAGCGCCTGCAGCACCCACATCACGACGAAGCCGGCCCAGCCGAGTAGTGACAGGCCGAGGAACGCGTGCGAACCGTTCTCGCCGTAGGGCTCGAGTGCCGGCCAGAATTTCAGCGCCAGCAAACCGAATGCCGTCGATGCCAGATATGTCTGAATTCCGTACCAGACAACGGCAATGGAGCCGCGGATGATTGCCGGGATATTGGCGCCCTTGACGCCGAAGCAGATTCGCGTGGTGACCGGGTACGGCACGCCGGCCTGCTGGGACGGCTTGGCCACCAGGTTGCAGAGTATGTTGACGGCGACGATGCCCACCAACAGTGAAACGAGCACCTGCCACGACGAGATGCCCAGTGCGAAAAGGCTTCCGGCGAATACGTACCCGCCGACGCTGTGCACGTCCGACATCCAGAACGCGAAGATGTTGTACCAGGTCCAGCTCTGCTCTTTCAGCGGAGCCAGATCCTCATTCGTCAATTGCTGGTCGTAGCCGACCTTGATGATGCTTTCGCCCGCCGCACTATGGTGCTCGGTGGCGATCTGCGCGTCGGATGAAGCGCTCATGATTCTCCTCGGGGCATTGGTGACATCGGAGTGGTCTCCGAAGTGCCTGAGTCGAAACTAAGAACCCTTTGTTACCCGACAATTAACACACAAATATATTCCGCGTCACACCGAATATATTCGCACGTCAGTCCGCATTGGCGGCGGAGTGCGTCGCGGAGCGGTGCCTTCGGCCGGTGGGCGAATCGTGGACGGCACCGACGACGGCGACCACGGCGATCACCACACCCGCGACGAGTAGTGCTGTGCCCATGTGGACGCGCATCAACACCACGCCGAGTGCCGCGCCCGCGATCAGCGAGATGACCGCGGCGGTGCGTCGACCTGTTCCACCGCCTTTGCCGGACCCGAAGAAGGAGTCGGCGGCGAGGCCGGTGATGGTCGAGGTCACGACGACGGTCGTCACGTCCTTGACGGCGACGGCGCGCGCCGCGGCGGCTTGAATGCCCATCGCGGTGGCCGCGATTGTCGTCACCGTGATCATCACCGCATGTTCGGGCTGGTCGCCGGAGATGAACAGCGTGATGGCCAAGGCGACCATCGTCGCGGAGACCGTTGCGAACAGGACCGTGGTGCCAAGCGTCCATCGACGCTCGGCGTGTCGCAGTGTGCGCCCACCGATAGCTGCACCAATCATGAAGCCCGCAAGGGCCATTGCGGGTCCGAGGATGGGCAGGCCGGAACCACCCGCGAGCGCCATGCCGAGGATCACCACGTTGCCGGTCATGTTGCCGGTGAAGACCTTGTCGAGGCCGAGATAGCCGACGGCGTCGTTGATGCCGGTGGTGAACGTGAGCGCCAGCATCAATGACAGGTGCATGCGTTCGGTGGGGATCGCGTGAATGCGGGTCAGCAACGCGAGAATCCTCCTTGATCGGGGGTGGCGGCGGGACTGGCGGACGCGAGTTCGATCGCCCGAGCGATGAGCGCGGTGTCGCTGCCGCGCGGACCGACGAGGCTGCGTCCGATGGGGCCATCCGACGTCTCGCGATCCGGGAACGTCACCGCGGGTCGACCGGTTGCCGCCGCGATCGCGGTCAGTTGCAGTGTGGCCGTTCGGGTCTTCTCGACCTCTGCGTCGGATGCCCAACGGCGGGGTGCGGCCGTTGCCGCTGCGGGAATGTCGAGGACATCATCGCCGAGTTGCTCGTCGAACTGCGCTGCGAGGGCCGCTAGTTCGTCAAGGGCCCGGGCGTCGTCGTCGGCATCGATGGCCGCAGCCACGGCGAAACGTGCGGCCGCTGATCCCTCGAGTGCACCTGGATGCGCGGTGATCCAGTCGCCGTGGACAGACCATGCCTGGAATGCCTGGTGTACGCGGAATGCCTCGGCAAGGCGGGCGAGTTCACCGTCGTCGATGTCGAGATCGTCGAGTGTCGGCATGCCGGAACCGATGTCGGTCGTCGACCGGGCGTCGAGCAGTGTCGTGGTCGCCAGTGCGAGAAGGTCGGGGTCGCGACTCAGCAGGCCGATGGTGTCGAAATCCGGTGCCAGCGCCAACAACCCGCGCGTGGAGATGGACCCGTGCGTGGAACGCAGGCCCCACAGCCCCTGATACGACGCGGGAGTGCGGATCGACCCGGCGGTGTCGGTCGCGAGCCCGAGGTCGGCGTCGCCGTGGGCTACCGCGCTTGCCGGGCCACTCGACGAGCCCCCGGGAAGCGCTGCCGGGACCGCGGCGTTGGGAGGTGTTCCGTAATGCTGGTTGTCGCCCGCCATCGAGTAGGCGAACTGGTCGGTGCGGGCGATGCCGCGAATGTGTGCACCCGAGTTCAGCAGCCGCGCAACGGCCGCGGAGTGCTCGGTTGCGGCCGGGACCGACCGTTCGTATGCGGGTACCCCGCCGCCGGTGGGGAAACCGGCAACTGCGAAAACATCTTTCACAGCGACCGTCGTTCCGGTCAGCGGTCCCGGTGCTGCCGCCTCGATGAGTGGATCGCCGACGACTCGCCACACCGTCGAATCGAATCCGCGACGCGGCGTGCTCGTGTGGACCGTGACGAGGCGCCAGGTCGCGTCGTGACGTCGCCACACCTGCGACTGCACGGCCCTGCCTCCTTCGGGAACGTCGTAGACGACGAGTGCGCTACCGAGATCGATTCCGCAACTCCAGGTATGGACGTCGATCAGGCTGCCGATGGCGTGTGTGAGCGCGCCCGAACGCAGGGTGTCGGCGACACCGTGGAGTACCCCGGGGCCTGCGACGCAGGTGATGTCGGTGCACAGAAACCGGTGCATGGCGCTGTGGTCGTCTGCTGCTGCCGCTGCCCAGAATCGACGTACGACGGCGTCGAGGTCGTCGGGTGCGGTCACTGCGCGAAATCCGATCGTCGAATCCGCGCGTGCACGCCCTTCACCAGGTCGACGACCTGAGAGATGTTGAAATCCGTTGCGGCGCTGAGATAGGCGAGGGCCTGCGCGGGTTCCATGCCGTACCGCACGCCCAGCAGCGAGATCGCGGAGCGCACGCAATTCTGCACGGCGACGTCGAGGTCGGGGTCGAGGCCCGTCGGAATCAGGAAGTCTCGGGTTTCGGCGATCGGTGCCACGAGTTCGCCGAAGCGCGCGGTCACGTCGGAGGCAGGGATCACGTCGAATCGGATGGTCGCCCGTAGTGACGCCTCGAGCGCGGTCAGCGCGACCTCGCCGTCGCCCTGCGCGAAGTGCGGATCACCGACATACGCCAGCGCGCCGGGAACCTGCACCGGCAGATAGAGGGTCGCACCCTCGGTCAGGAGCGTGAGGTCGAGGTTGCCGCCGTGCGGACCGGGCTGAATCGAGTTGAGTCGCACGTCGCCCGCGGCTGCCACACCCATGATGCCCAGGAACGGCGCAAGCGGAAAGCGCGCGGCCAGTTGTGGATTCGACGTCGACAGGGGTAGAACTCCGCGGGCATCGTCGCCCTCGCCCTCGACCGACACGAATGCGCTGTACGTCGCACCGCCGAGCGGGTACTCGCCAGGCAGTGAACCGCGACCGTGGCGATTCGACACGACGCCGTAGGGGACTCGACGCCTGGTCTCCACGACGGTCATCGCCAGAAGATCGCCCGGCTGCGCTCCACGCACCTCGATTGGCCCGGTCACGACATGCGGTCCGTCGACGCCCTGGACATGCGTGCGGTCGGAGGCGCACAGGGCGACTGCCTCGTCGAGCACCATGTCGGGGTCGACGCCGTGCGTACCGAAGAAGGCGCGGGGATCACGACCCTGGTCGGAAAGGATGCCTTCGTGGCTGAGGGTGTCGATGGTGACGCTGGTGCCCGGGTCGATCGACATGATGGCGGTGTCGGCCGCGCAGGGCAGATCGCCCCAGAACACGTCGTCGGGTCGGCAGTCGAGGTAGTCATCGCCGATGATCGGGCCTGAACCCGCTGGGAGGATGACGTTCTCACTCGCGGCGTGCACGGTCCCGGTTTTCTGCATAGTCCCGGCTTTCTGAATCGTCACTGATTGCTCCGTTCGACGAGTCGGACGACCTCTTCGAGGTGTGCGGTCATGGCTGCGACCGCCTGGTGGTGGTCGTTGGCGCGTACGGCCTCGAGGATGTCGCGGTGGCCGTTGTAGGAGTTGCGTCGACCTTCGCGGGTGGCGTGCGAGCGCGCGCGGACCGTCTGGACCCACCCCGCACTGAGTTGGCAGAGCGACACCAGCAGCGGGTTGCGTGCTGCTCGAGCGAGTTGCATGTGGAAGGCGACATCCTGGGCGAGTGATTCGGTGGGGTTGAGGCCCGTGTGGGTCGACGCCAGGATGGATTCGAGCGCAACGAGATCCGACGCTGTTGCCCGGTCGGCGGCGAGTCCCGCGACCTGGGGTTCGATCAGCATGCGCAGTTCGGCGACGTGATCTTCCTCCGCGTCGTCGCTCATCGTCTCCAACAGCGCAGTGGCGTTGGCCGAGCGTCGCGCGACGACTGTTCCGCGACCGGGTGTCCTGGTGACGAGCCTGCGCTGCTCGAGGTCGCTGAGTGCCTCGCGGATCGTGGTGCGGGAGACCTCGAGGTTCTCGGCGAGTACGCGCTCGGGCGGCAACTTGTCGCCGGGAGAGAGGTCGTCGACCACCATTTTCTCCAGGTAGGCGGCAGTGCTGGCACTGAGTGTGTGTCCGCGACGCAGCATGCGCTCTCCTTCTTTCAGTCGAACTTGGTCTCTTGGTATGACCAACTTTAACCGATGCGTTACGACTCGTGCAGTGCGAGGAAACAACTCCGATCGAAGGTGGAGACAGATCTTGACGCCGATCGACGCGGCGTCGAACACCGAAGGAGCGACCAATGGACCTGGTTCTGCGCGACGTACGGTTGTCTGACGATGCCCCACTCGTCGACATCGAGATCGACGACGGGCACATCCGCGAGATCTGTTCGCAGAGCACGGCTGAGGCGGACGAGACAATCGAATGTGCGGGCCGCGTGGTGATTCCGGGCTTGATCGAGTCGCACATGCACCTCGACAAGGCGCTCCTCGACAAGGAGGAACCCAACCGCGACGGCACGCTCGCGGGCGCGATTGCAGTAACCGGCGCGCTCAAGAGTCGATTCACCCCGGACGCCGTCGCCGCCCGTGCGCGGCAGGTGATCGATCAGGCGATCATCAACGGCACCAGTCTGATTCGAGCGCATCCCGATGTCGACCCGATCATCGGGTTGCTCGGCGTCGAGGTACTGCTCGAACTGCGCGACGAGTATCGCGGGCGCATCGATCTGCAGATCGTCGCCTTCCCGCAAGAGGGAATTCTCAAGGCGCCGGGCACCATCGACCTGATGCGCGAGGCACTGCGGCGCGGTGCCGACGTGGTGGGTGGGTGTACGTACAACGAAGCCGACGTCGTCGACTGTCACCGCCACATCGATATGGTCTTCGACCTCGCCGAGGAGTTCGGGGTGAGAGTCGACATGCACGCCGACTTCGCCGACGACGCTTCCGATCCGCGTTTCGGTCTGGCCGCACGGATAGCCGAGGTCACCGCAGCACGCGGTATGGCGGGGCGAGTCGCGGTGGGGCACATGACATCGTTGGCTGGCCTACCCGCCGGTGAACGTCGCGCCGTGCTCGCCGACCTCGCGGCGGCGGGAGTCGCGGTGGTTCCCCTGCCCGCGACCGACATTCACCTCGGCGGGCGCACCGACACCCACAACATTCGACGAGGTGTGGTTCCGGTGCGCGATCTGTGGGACGCGGGTGTGCAATGCGCCTTCTCGTCGAACAACGTGCGTAACGCCTTCACGCCCTACGGAAATGCTGACCTACTCGACATCGGCCTGTTTCTCGCGCAGGTCTCGCATCTGTCCGGTCCCGACGACCTCGCCAGGGTGCTGACCATGGCCACCTACTCCGCCGCCGACATCGTCGGTATCGCGGATAGGTACGGAATCGCGCCGGGCCGAAGGGCGGATCTCGTTGTGCTGTCGACCCACAGCGTCGCCGACGCGCTGCTCGATCGGCCGGACCGCTGCTTCGTCATCAAAGACGGGCGCATCGTCGCCCGTACCACCCGTACCACCGAACTGCTGGAGGTTGTCCATGCGTGACCGCATTCCCCACGAGATCGTTGCATCCATCCTCGCGGGCCTGACCGCGTTCATCGGCGGGACCGCGCTCAACCTACCGCCGTGGGCGATCTTCATCGGTTGGGCCGGAACGTTTTTGCTCGGCGGTCCGTCCTGGGCGAACGCCAGGCGCTTGTGGCTGACCATGCCGGTTGGGTCGACGTTCGCACTCGTCATCGTGCTCATCGATACGCACATCGGCACGATCGCCGGGGAGGGGCGGTTTGCGCAGAACCTCGTGCTTGCGGTGATCATCTTCGTGGTCAACTCGGCGTTGATGTTCTCCGGGAGGATCGGGGCGCTCGCGTTGATCCCGGGCATGTTCCTCGGCTTCGCCTCGTACTTTGCGACCTTCTTCGGTGGATTCGGGTTCGACGCGGGAAATCCCTGGGCCGCATGGGTATCGGTCGTCGCGATGAACTTCTTGGGACCGGTGTTCGCGTATCTGTCGGTACGCCTTGCCTTTCCGCGCGAGGTCTCTTCCGGCCACGTCGCGTCGGCAACCTCCGACATCTCCGTCGCGGCATCCGGTCATGAGGCGGACACCGAAGCCGAGCCGACGTCCCGGAATGTTCCGTCAGGCGAGGTCCGGTCGCACGCCGAGTGATTCGCTTGTCTCGATGATCGCTTCCTCGAGCCTGGCGTGATGAACGCTCGCGGCGGCAAGGACGGCCGACGTGTCGCGGGCGGTGAAGGCGGCGAGCAGGTCGGCGTGGTCGGAGTTCAGCTTCGCCTGGGTCGGGGCGTCGACGGAGCGCATCACCTGGAACGGTTCGGTGAGGTTCCACGTCGCGTCGAACATGTTGAGCAGGCGCGGCATCTCGCAGGGGGCGGTCAGCGTGGTGTGGAACCGCCGTGACACGTCGTGAAATGCCTTGCCGTCGTTGAACTTCGTCGCAGTCAGCAGTTCCTGGTGAAACTCGGTGGCCGCTGCGATCTGCGCGTCGGTGATGTTCGAGACGGACCGGGCGAGAGCGGCCTGTTCGAGAACTCCGCGAACGAAGTAGATCTCCTTGAGTTCGGCAAGGGACAGTTGGCTGACGTGGTATCCAGAATTACGCTGGTGATCGACAAGCCCCTCGCCGACAAGGGTTTTCAGTGCTTCACGGACGGGGATCGCGCTGACTCCGAACGCGTCGGCGATGTCGGCGGGCATGATCTGAGTGCCGGGAGGCGCCCCTCCGGAAAGAATGAGTCGACGCATCTCCTCGAGCACGTTTGCGCGGTCGTTACCCGACCGGGTCTCAGCAAGCTGGACGAGTAGGCGGTTGGTCATCTTGCTACTCATGGTGCACGTGCCCCTGCTTGCGGTCACGAACTTCGTGATGTGCCGCCGCCGCAGACGGGTGACGCGTGATCCATTGCGCCACAGCCTCGGTGAGCCGCTGCTGATTATGGCGCTTGACGATCTCGTGGCCCTCGTCGTCGAACATCAGGAGCTCGGCGATCCCGCCACGGGCACGCAATTCGTCGACCATCTGCTGGGATTCGCTGACCGGCACGTTGGTGTCGTGTGCGCCGTGGACCACCAGCAGCGGCGCGGTGATGTCGTCGATGCGGTGGATCGGTGAGAGATCGCGGAGTAGTTCGCGATCGGATTCGGGGTGCCCGTACTTGGTGTACGCCGCGACGGCGATCCACGGTTCGGTGTTCCGGAAGAACGACTCGAGATCGCTCATGCCGCAGATTGCGATGCCCGCGGCGAACACCTCGGGATGAAAGGTCAACGCCGCCAACGTGAGGTAACCGCCATACGAGCGGCCGGAGACGTAGAGGCGGTCGGGGTCGGCAACGCCGGACGAACACATGTGTGCCGCGCAATCGGCTGCGTCGTCGATGCCCGCATAACGGCCGTACCGGTCGTCGGCGTGAGAGAAAAGGCGACCGTAACCCGACGACCCGCGCACGTTGGGTGCGAACACCGATATTCCGGCGTCGACCAGTGGCCCGAACAAGAACTGGTAGTCGGGGCGGGTTTCGGCCTCGGGACCTCCGTGAAAGTACAGCAGGCATGGAGGTGGGCCCGCATCGGTACTCTTCGCGCGATACAGCCATCCGGACAACGGCATTCCGTCACGCGCGGAGAACTCGCGGTATTCCGGACGCAACGCCGACGACGGGCCGGTGCCTGTGATCACGTCGTCGCGGATCGGCGTCACCGACGATGTCGGCGTGTGCACGAGGTGTACGAGCGGCGAGTGCTGTGGGCACGAAATCGTCAGCGCGACAATGGTTCCGGCAGCACTGATCGACAGATCCGACGCGACGTCGCCGGGTAGCGGGATCGGATCGTGCAAGGTCTGATCCGGCAGCGTGAGAATCTGCAGCTCGCTTCGGCCACCCACGTTCCAGAGCATCGCGACTGTCGACTGGTCGTTGCTGACCGCGAACTCGTCGAGTCCTGCGCCCGCGCGCTGGGCGAGGACGCGGAAACGTTTGCCGGTCTTGGAGACCTCGACGCCGAGCAGGCGGGGGAACTTGGCGTCGAAATCGCTCGTGACCAAAGCCTGCACGCTGTCGAGATCGCGACTGGAATCCTGTGGGGGACCGACGAAGACGAGTGAAGGGTGGTCGAATCCCTGGTCGAGGATATAACCCTGGTCGGTCACCGAGCCGGGATCGTTGGGCAGGATGGTCGACATCGACATCTCGTCCGAATCGGCCGCGTCCTCAGCCTCGTTACGGCGGAGCAGCAGCATGTCGCGGAATCCGCGAGGGCCGACACGCAGGAGCGCCGCGCCCTTCCACGAGTCGATCAGCGCGCCGCCGACGCGGACGTCGAGTATCTCGGTCGCGCCCGTACCGGGATGTGCGCGAACCGAATACGCCGTGCCGTCGGGGGTCGTCGCGGTGATCAACACCCAATCGGTGTCCCAACCCACGAGTGAGACCGTGCCGAACGAACGTCGTGAACCGAGCGTCGCCCTGTTCGACCAATCGGATTCGGTCTCCTGACGGTTGCTGCCGATGCGATGCGACCTGTTGTCGTCGGGATCGGTGGTGACAACCCAGACCTGGTGGTGCTCACCGCCACTCGGCGCCAACTCGACGGCGAGCCATTCGCCGTCCATCGAGTGCACGAGCTTGCGGACGGGACCGGTTGCGGGGACGCTCACCCAGCGCAGCTCGCCGACACCCTCGGGCGACAACACACGTTGTGCCGCACGCGGATAGCCCGCGCCGTCGTCGACGATATAGGCGAACGCCCTGCCGTCCGGCGAGACCGACGGCCCGTAGGTGTGCCACCCACGATCGTCGAAGTTGACGAGAGTCGTCGCGTCGGCCTGCTCGTCGACGATTCCGGTGTCGGTGATGTCGTCCGCGCTCACCGTGGCGTGATGTCTTCCATGGCCTGCAGCCACATTTCGAGTACGGCGAGCTGCCACAGCTCGTTGGAATCGAGCGTGGTGCGCGTGCCGTTGGGATCGGCAAACAACCGGTCGAGGGTCTCCGGTCGATACAGCGCGCGGTCCTTCGCCGACTGCGCGCGCAGGGTATCGGTGACCAGATCGAGCACTCCGCCCTCGAGGTGGCGAATGCCGGGGACGGGGAAGTATCCCTTGGTGCGGTCGATCACCGCTGCGGGCAACAACTTTCGAGATGCCTCCTTGAGGACACCCTTGCCGCTCGGATTCAGCTTGAGGTCGGGCGGGCATGTCGCGGCGAGCTCGACGAATTGGTGATCGAGGAACGGCACGCGCGCCTCGAGGCCCCACGCCATCGTCATGGTGTCGACTCGTTTCACCGGGTCGTCGACCAGCATCACCGTCGTGTCGAGACGCAACGCGGCGTCGACGGCCGAATCCGCACCGGGAGCGGACTGGTGTGCGAGGGCGAATTCCCAACTGGGGTCGTAGTTGCTGTCGCCGAGCAGGTACTGATCGTTGAGCAGCGCCAGGACGTCGGCATGCGAGCGGTCGAAGAAGACCTCGCGGTAGGCCTTGGTGGTCTCTTCGCGTGCGATCCCCTGCAGCGGGGGATACCACGAGTAACCGCCGAGGATCTCGTCGGCGCCCTGCCCCGACTGCACGACCTTGATCGACTTGCTGACCTCCTGCGAGAGGAGATAGAACGCGACGCAGTCGTGGCTGATCATGGGCTCGCTCATGGCCGCGATGGTGTCGGGGACGGCGGGCAGGAGGCGATCGGTGCCGATGTGGATCTTGTGGTGGTCGGTGCCGAACGTCTCGGCGACGAGGTCGGAGTAGGCGTACTCGTCGCCCGATTCGCCTCCCGCGGAATCGAATCCGATGCTGAACGTCGCGAGATCCTTCTGCCCCTGCTCGGCGAGAAGTGCCACGACCAACGACGAATCGATTCCGCCGGAGAGCAGCACGCCGACCGGAACGTCGGCGACCATGCGACGTCGAACCGAGGTGCGCAGCGAATCCATCAGTTCGTCCTGCCAGCGCACCGCGTCCCAGTCGGCACGGCTGGGATCGGGCGCGAAAACCGGTTCCCAATAACGACGTTCGGTGCTGCGTCCGTCGGGTTGAATGACGCGCACTGTGGCGGGCGGCAATTTGCGCACGCCATTGTAGATGGTGTGGGGTGCGGGAACCACCGCGTGGAAGCTGAAATAGTGATGCAGCGCAACGCGATCGAGCGACGTGTCGACATCACCGGCGCGCAGCAGTGCCTGCAGCGACGACGCGAAGCGTAGACGTCCAGGAGTCTCCGACAGATAGAGCGGTTTGATCCCCAGCCGGTCGCGCGCGAGGGTCACCACACCGGAATCGGTGTCGACGACGGCGAAGGCGAACATCCCGATGAGGTGATCGACGCAGTCGGTGCCCCAGGCGTGGAACGCCTTGATGATCACCTCACTGTCGGCGTGGGAGAAGAAGCGGTAGCCCTTGCCCTCGAGTTCTGCGCGCAGTTCCTTGTAGTTGTAGATGCAGCCGTTGAACACCATTGCGAGGCCGAGTTCGGAGTCGACCATCGGCTGCGCGCCGCGCTCCGACAGGTCGATGATCTTGAGTCGTCGATGCCCGAGAGCCACCGACCCTTTCACGAACAGTCCTGAACCGTCGGGACCGCGACGGGTCATCGAGCAGGTCATGGTGTCGACGGCAGAGGCGTCGGGCGCCGAGCCGTCGAACCGGATTTCACCGCAGATGCCACACATATAGTCAGTCCTCTCGGTTGCTTGACTTGTTCAGCCTAGGAGTTTCGTCATGGCCCGGCAGGGCAAGTGGAGCGCCAGGTCACGCGGTCGGCGTCACCCAGGTGGTGATCTCGCAGTGAACGACCTCGACGCCGTGCGTGTCGGTGATCGAGATGGACACCACCACATCGCGTCCGGAGTCGATGACAGCGAAGTCGACGGGTTCGGCGAGTGTGGCGACGGCTGACAGGCGGGTGGTCGCCTTCGTCAGGTAGTCGGCGGTCATCCCCTTCGGAATCCATCGATGCGTCGTCGGTGTCGTCGCCTCCATCAGCATGCCCATCGCGACCTCGGCGAGGTTACATGCCGCGATGGCATGGAAGGTGTGGATGTGGTTGTAGACGCCGAACCACTTGGGTGCTGTGACCCTGCAGTATCCGGGCCGCATCTCGTCGACGTAGGGGAGGATCGTGCCGAAGTACGGCACCCGCACCGACATCCCGAGGGAGAAGAGTGCCTTTCCGAGCCCGTTGTCGGGCAGTTTTCGGCGCAGCGCGTAGGTGGGCGAAAGAGAAGGGCGCGTCGCGGGCGTTGGCGTAGATGACGATTTGGCGTCGGACATTGCCCGGATGCTACTCGGGCGAGGAACCTTGATGAGGTGACGCCTCCTTCCGAGAAGGACCCACCGCCCTCAGACCACCCGGATTCGACCGACAAGCCCAGTTCGACCGACCAGTCCGATTCCCCAGACCAGCCCAGTACCAGCGACCAGCCCGATTCGACCGACCACGCCGAACACCCGCACCACTTCCATCTCAGCCCGACCTGGTGGCGCGGTGGCATTCCACTGATCGTCGGCGTGATCATCTACTTCATCCCGGCTCCGGCCGGCGTCGACGCCAACGGCATGCACATGCTCGGGATCTTCGTCGCGACGATCCTGGGACTGATCCTGCAGCCGCTGCCGACGGGTTCGGTGGCGATCATCGGGCTCGCGCTGGCGATGGTCACCAAGACGATGACGCCCAAAGAGGCGCTCGCGGGCTTCTCGAACACGACCATCTGGCTCATCGTCGCGTCGTTCTTCATCGCCGAGGCGTTCATCGTCACGGGTCTCGGGCGTCGGGTTGCGCTGATCTTCGTGCGCGCAATAGGCAAGTCGAGTCTCGGGTTGGCGTACGGGATGGGGATCGCCGATCTCATCCTTGCTCCCGCGACGCCGTCGAACACCGCACGCGCGGGCGGAGTGATCTACCCGATCGTGCGATCGCTCGCCGAACTCGTCGACTCGACGCCGAAGACCGACGCCTCGCGGCGCAAGCTCGGCGCCTACCTGATGCTGACGGCGCTGCAGGTCAACGTGGTCACCTCCGCCATGTTCCTCACCGCGATGGCGGGCAATCCGCTGGCCCAGGAGGCCGCGGAGAAGATGAAGATCGAGATCACCTGGGGCAACTGGGCACTCGCCGCGATCGTTCCCGGTCTCGTCAGCCTCATCGCGACGCCGTGGGTGATGTCGAAGATCTACGCGCCGACGCTCAAGAAGACACCGGAGGCCCCCGCCCTCGCGCGCGACGAACTGAAGAAGAGTGGCTCGATGTCGCGCAACGAGTGGATTCTCGCCGCCACGTTCGTGCTGCTGCTCATCCTGTGGTGTCTTGGCAAACAACTGAACGTCGACGCCACGACCACCGCCTTCGCGGGCATCGCGATTCTTCTCGTCACCGGCGTGCTGACGTGGAAGGACATCGTCACCGACACCGGAGCGTGGCAGACGCTGATCTTCTTCGGTGTGCTTGTCGCGATGGCCGACGAACTCCGCAAGCTCAAGGTGATCGACTGGGTCGGCGACAAGGTGGCCTCCAGCGTCGACGGCCTGCCGTGGCTGGTGGCGTTCGCCGTCCTCACGCTCGTCTACTTCTACGTGCACTATCTGTTCGCGTCGAACACCGCGCAGATCGTCGCGATGTATGCCGTGTTCCTCGGTGCGGCGGTCGCCACCGGAGCGCCGCCGCTGTTCAGTGCGCTGGTCTTCGGTTTCATCGGCAGCCTGTTCGGCGGATTGGCCCACTACTCGTCCGGTCCGGCCGGTGTCATGTACGGGTCGGGCTACATCAAGACCAGTGAGTGGTTCCGCGTCGGCTTCCTGATGTCGGTGGTCAACATCATCATCTGGACCGCGATCGGCGCGCCGTGGATGAAGCTCATCGGGATCTGGTGACGCTCAATTCGCCTTGCGGCGCAATCCGAATCGCAACGCCTCGCGGTTGACCCCGGCGACGGCGTCGAGCGGAATCCCGGCCGGGCAGACGTCTGCGCACTCCCCGTAGGTGGAGCACGGGCCGAAGTCCTGTTCCATCTGCCCGGTGATCGCGTGCGCCCGCCTGCCACGCTCCTGTTTGCTCTGGGTCAGCGCGGCCAGATGGAGTAGTTTGGCGCCCGCGAACAGGTGCGCGGCACCGTTGGGGCAGGCGGCAACACACGCGCCGCAGCCGATGCAGGCCGCGTAGTCGAGGGCCTTCTCGCTGGTGTTGTGGTCGACGAGTTCGGCGTCGGCGTCGGGGGCCTGACCCGCCGCAACCGCGACGTGCCCGCCGGCTTCGATCACCCTGTCGAGTGCGGACCGGTCGACGACGAGGTCGCGGATGACCGGAAAACTGCTCGCGCGCAAGGGTTCCAGGCGCAGGTGCGTCGCGCCGTCGAAGTGTCGGAGGTGTTGCCGACACGACGGCGTGTTGGGTGTCGGACCATGCGGGCGCCCGTTCACCATCATCCCGCAGGCGCCGCACACGCCTTCGCGACAGTCGGAGTCGAAGGCGATGGGTTGCTCGCCCGCGTCGACGAGATGATCGTTGAGGCGGTCGAGGACGTCGAGCAGTGACATCTCGGCTGTCGCGTCGTCGACCACGTAAGTCTCGAAACGCCCGTCGTCGTCGGCGTCGGCCTGCCGCCAGGCTTCGATGGTGATTCTCATGCCGGCATCCTCACTGATCAAGTCTCACTTGTAGTTTCGTGTCTGCAACGGCACCGCACTGAACTCGAGTGGTTCGCGGTGGCGGATCTGCTCCCCGGTCGGCGTGGTCTCCCACGCGGAGGCGAAGGTCCAATGCTCGTCGTCGCGCAGCGCCTCGCCCTGCGCGGTCTGGTGTTCGACGCGGAAGTGCGCGCCGCACGACTCGTCGCGATCGAGCGCGTCGAGGCACATCAGTTCTGCGAGTTCCATGAAATCGGCGACGCGGCCCGCCCGTTCGAGTTCCTGATTGAACTGCGCGCCGCTGCCGACAACCCGTACGTCGGACCAGAATTCGTCGCGCAGCTCGCGGATCTCGGCGATGGCCGTCGTCAACGAGTCGGCGCTGCGCATGACGCCGCAGCCGCGATAGAGGATCTCGCCGAGCCTGCGGTGGAAGCGGTCGGGGCCGGTGGTTCCGTCGACCGCGATCAGCCGGGATATCCGATCACGCACCGATGTGACCGCGTGCTGCACAGCCTCGTGATCGAGTGGCAGCGGTTCGTCTCCGAGCAGGGGCGCAAGGTAATTCGGCACCGAGTAGGGCAGGGTGAACCAGCCGTCGACGCATGCCGACAGCAGCGAGTTGGCGCCGAGGCGGTTGGCGCCGTGATAGCCCCACCCCACCTCTCCGCCGACGAAAAGACCTGGGATCGACGACATCTGGTCGAAGTCCGACCAGAGGCCGCCCATGGTGAAGTGAGCCGCAGGCGCGATACGCATCGGGACTTCGTAGGGGTCTTCGCCGGTGGCGTCGCGGTACATCGAGAAGAGATTGCCGTAGCGCTCGGAGATGGTCGATTTGCCAAGGCGCGCAAGGGCGTCGGCGAAGTCGAGGTAGACGCTGTTGTGCAGGGGCCCGACTCCGTGCCCGCCGTTGATCTCGGTCACGGCCGCCCGCGATGCGACGTCGCGCGGGGTGAGGTTGCCGTAGGCGGGGTAGCGGCGTTCGAGGTAGTAGTCGCGCTCTGCGTCGGGGATGTCGCCGGGCGGGCGGTCGTCGTGCTCCTTCTTCGGAACCCAGATGCGGCCGTCGTTGCGTAGCGACTCGCTCATCAACGTCGTCTTGGACTGCCACTCCGCGCTCACCGGCAGCGCGGTGGGGTGGAACTGGATGAACGACGGCGATGCCAGCAGCGCACCACGACGATGGGCACGCCACGACGCCGTCGCGTTGCAGTTGCGCGCGAGCGTCGACTGGAAGTAGACGGTGCCGTACCCGCCGGTCGCGAGCACGACGGCGTGCGCGGTCTGCGCGGTGATCTCGCCGGTCACCAGGTCGCGGACGACGATGCCCTGTGCGCGGCCGTCCGCCACGATCAGATCGAGCATCTCCTGGCGGGTGTGGAGGGTGACGGTGCCCGCCGCGACCTGTCGGAGCAACGCCTGCGACGCCGCGACCTGCAACTGCTGGCCGGTCTGGCCGCGCGTGTAGTAGGTGCGCGACACCTGCACCCCGCCGAAGCTGCGGGTGGCCAACGATCCGCCGTACTCGCGGGCAAAGGGCGCGCCGATGGCGTTGAGGTGATCGATGACCCGCACCGACTCCTCCGCGAGGCGGAAGGCGTCGGCCTCGCGGCCACGGAAATCGCCACCCTTGACGGTGTCGACGACAAATCGGTGCACCGAGTCGTTGTCGACCTTGCGTGCGCGGGCGGCATTGATGCCGCCCTGCGCGGCGACGCTGTGGGCTCGCCGCGGGGCGTCGTGGAAGGTGAACGACGACACGTTGTAGCCGAGTTCGCCCAGAGCTGCGGCACATCCGGCTCCGGCCAGGCCGGTACCCACCACGATCACGGTGAACTTGCGCCGATTGAGCGGGCCGACGAGCTTGTAGGCGTCGCGTCGACGCTGCCACGCGGTTGCCGGGTCGCCGTCGGGGACTCCGCCGGTCAGGTCGGTGCCGATGCGGCGGAGGTCGTCGAGGTCGGCCTCGAGATCAGACGTCGCGGCGTCGGGTGCGGTGTGCGTCATCGTCAGCTCACCAATCCCGCCAGAACGGCGATGGGAATCGAGATGTTGCCGATCATCACCGCGGCCGCGACGACGAGCGCGACGAGAGCGCCGAGGCGTCGAGTGCGGTGCCCGGTCGCGCCGAGGTCGTTGACGACGCTCCACAGCCCGTGCACGAGATGCGTGCCGAGGAGCACCATCACCAGGATGTAGAACGCGGCCACCGGCCAGCGCTGCAGACTCTCGACGAGGTTGTGATAAGCGTGCGAGCTGGTCTCGGTGGTCGACACGAAGTGGTCGCTGGCCGCGGGTCGGGTCCCGGTCGTCAGGTCGAGGATGTGGAAGACGATGAAGATCAGCAGGACCAGGCCCGTGTAGGGCATCAGCGTCGCGGGGAGTCGTTTGATGCTCATGCCCTTGCGCCGGAAGCGACCCTTGGCCTTGTGGGAGCGCCCGATCAAGATGAACGACGCTCCGACGTGCAGTACCAGGCAGAGCACGAGGACCGCGCGGAAGATCCACAACATGCCCTCGTAGGGCAGGAGGGGTTCGAGCAGGGTGCGCAGCCAGTGCGCGTAGTCGTCGAAGTGGCCGGGGCCGGTGTAGACCTTCAGGTTGCCGATCATGTGAACCAGCACGAACAGTGCGAACACCGTGCCGGTCAGCGCCATGGTCACCTTGAGTGTGACGTTGCTCGGACGTGGACGTTTCGACGTCGGCATCGGCGTGACGGCGCGTGGCGTCCCGACGGGTTTGTCAGCGTGTGGGGGTTTGTCGGCGCGCGGGGGGATGACCGTACTCATGTGCGGACCTGTCATCGACCCGAGGGCTGGGCGGGCCGGATGTGGATGTCCCTGCGTCCACGCTAATCACGTGTCGCGGATTCGGACCGCCCGTGGCGACATTCCGACTCGATTGGTTCGCAAATGTCACACATTTGGTGGCCGACGTCGCTCGATCGTGTTCAGTCCGGAACCGCGTCGGCAAGAGTTGCGCGCGTGGCGTCGAGGACCTCCTGCGAAAGCGCATCGTCGGACTTGGCCACCGCCCGCGCCACGGCGACCGCGCCGAGTTGTGCGGCGGCGGTCGCGGTCGCCAGGGTGTGGCGCGCGTCGTCGGACATGGTGTCCGGCAGTGACGATTCGATGAGCGAGACGAGGTCGGTGAATGCGGAGGCGAAGCTGTCGCCGACGGCTGGGGGCTGTCGGCCGATCTCGCTCGCCGACGCGATCATCGGGCATCCGTCGGCCATGTTGTCGCGCACCCGGGTGGAGATCAGGACGTCGAGGTAGTCCTCGTACGACGGATCGTGCACGTCTTTCCATTCGCGAATCCGCTGGTTGACATCGGTGGCTGCCTGCGTGAACGCGGCGGCCGCCAGTGCGTCCTTGTTGTCGAAGTGTTTGTACAGGGCGCCGTGGGTGAGCCCCGCTTCGGCCGCCACCTCGGCCACTCCGGTCGATGGAATCCCCTTCTCGCGAAACAGCTTTCCCGCTGCGTCGAGTAGGTCGCGTCGATTCTGCTCGGCCTTGGCCTTCGAGACCCGCACCGCCTTCACCTCACTTGTCGTCCGAACTATTGATTGCGAGCATAATCTTTCTGTGTTTAGATTGCGACCACAATCAAAACTCTGACGCTCACATCTGTGTCATCACGCGAAGGGGACTCTCATGGCAACGACATCCGCGGTACGCAACATCGTTCTGGTTCACGGCGCCTTTGCTGACGGATCGGGGTGGCAGCCGGTCTATCAACGGTTGGTGGACAAGGGTTTTCTCGTCACCGTGGTGCAGGAACCGGAAACCGGCCTCGCCGACGACGTCGCGGCCACGCTGCGTGCCATCGATACCGTCGACGGGCCGCTTGTTCTGGTCGGTCATAGCTGGGGTGGGCAGGTCATCACCGAGGCAGGTGCGCATCCGCGCGTCGCAGCACTGGTCTACGTGGCGGCTCTGGTTCCCGATGTGGGGGAGTCCACCAACTCGCTGCACGCCCGCATTCCGGCTGCGAGCACCGCGGTGATCGCCGGAGCCGAGGGGTTCTTGAGGATCGATCCCGAGCAGTTCGGCGCCGACTTCGCCGCCGACCTGCCAGCCCGCGACGCCGACTTCATGGCGCACGCGCAGGTGCCCATCCGTGCTGAGGCGCTCGACGCTCCGGCCGCGGCCGCAGCATGGCGGGACCGGCCGTCGTACGGGATCGTCGCGGGCGCCGACCGCACCATCAACCCCGACCTCGAACGGTGGATGTACGAGCGAGCGGGCGCCGAGGTCACCGAGGTTCCCGGATCGAGCCACGTCGTCATGATCTCGCACCCCGACGTCGTCGCCGACGTCATCGAGCGGGCGGCAACGGCAGCCGCATCTGCGGTTGCCTGACCCGATCACTTCGACACACAGATCTCGACAGGACGGGAAAAACAATGAGTGACAACGCTATTCGCGACCGATCCCTGTGCTACCGGGTCTTCGGTGAGCACACGGGGCTGCGCGTCTCCGAGGTCATCCTCGGTACCGGCAACTTCGGTACCCGCTGGGGTCATGGTTCGACGCCGGACGCGTCGTCGAAGATTCTCGATGCCTATGCCGACGCGGGCGGCAACTTCCTCGACACCGCCGACAGCTATCAGTTCGGCGAGTCCGAGGAGATCCTCGGCCGGCTGCTGCAGGGTCGACGCGACGAGTTCGTGCTCGCCACCAAGTTCACCCAGCGCGCCGACCCGTCGGCCGGAATCCTCGTGACCGGCAACAGTCGCAAGGCGATGGTGAGTTCGGTGGAGCAGAGTCTGCGACGACTGAATACCGACCACATCGACCTGTTGTGGGCTCACTACTCCGACGGCGTCACACCAGTGGAGGAACTGCTGCGCGGATTCGACGACCTCGCGCGCGCAGGCAAGATTCTGTACGCGGGGCTCTCGGATTTCCCGGCCTGGCGCGTGGCACGCGCTGCCACCATCGCCGAGATCCGCGGAACCCTGCCGATCGCGGCGCTGCAATTCGAGCACAGTCTCGTCGAACGCACCGCAGAGGCCGAGCTGGTGCAGGCGGGCAAGGCCCTTGGACTCGGGCTCGCGGCGTGGTCGCCGCTCGGCGGTGGCGTGCTGACCGGCAAATACCGCGACGGTGCCACCGGCCGCGCGCAAGGCTTCGGCGGCAAGGTCTTCCAGCCGGAGAACTCGACGCAGCGCACCGCGATCCTCGACGAGGTCATCGCCGTGGCGAAAGAGGTGGGCGCGACACCGGGGGAGGTCGCCATCGCGTGGGTCGCCGCACAGGGCGTCACGCCCATCATCGGGCCGCGGTCGGTGGAGCAACTGCAGAGCAATCTCGCGGCACTCGCCGTCGACCTCTCACCCGAGCAGCTTTCTCGACTCGACGCGGTCAGCGCGCCGGCGCAGGTGTTCCCGTACACGCTGCTCGACGACCCCGACAACCAGCAACGCATCACCGGCGGCCAACTCGCGCGCTTCGACCGGCCGACCGTACCCGTCGCGTGAGACAAGAACCCATCCGAGAGCACAGGAGCATTGCCATGCCCATGATCGATATCTACGCACCAGCAGGAACCTTCGCCGACACCGCGCAGCTGGCCGCCGACGCCGCGAAGACGGTGATGGCCGTCGAAGGAGTTCCGGACCTCTCGATGTTCCGCGACAACACCGCAGCCTTCGTGCACGAGTTGCCGCCGGGTTCCTTCTCCGACGTCAACGGAAATGCGCATCATGTCCGCGTCCAGGTGCTCACCAATGCGGGCGCGCTCACCCGCGAGCAGCAGGTGGCCGTCGTCGCCCAGCTCACAGATCTGGTGGTGCGGGCAGCGGGCGACGACTCGCTCGCAGACCGCACCTGGGTGCTTCTCACCGAGGCAGTGCCTGGCGGCTGGGGGCTATGGGGACACGCACACACCAATGAGGAGTTGGTGGCTGCGGCGCGCGCGGAGATCGCGAAGTCGGCGGGCTGAGCACGAACTGCCTGTGCCGGCAGCGTCATCAACCGGCTACAGCGTCATGAACGGCTACAGCGGCAGCGTCATGAACTGGTTGTGCGGGCTGGCCCGGTAGTCGGCGAACGGCGGGCACGACACGAACCCGGCACTGCGGTACAGCGAGATCGCCGGAACGTGCAGCTCCGCGGTGCCGGTTTCCAGGCTCACTCGCTGATATCCGCGTCGACGGGCCTCGTCGACGACGTGCGTCAGCAGCGCGCGGCCGACGCCGGTACCCCGAGCAGCGGGAGCGGCGCGCATCGATTTCACCTCGCCGTGCGTCGAGTCCAGCTCTTTGAGGGCGACGAACCCTGCGAGTTGTTGGTCGTCCGGTTCGACGGTCCACGCTGTCCAGAAGCTGACGCCGGGAGCTGACAGGCCGGAGGCGTCGAGGGCGAAGGCGTACTCCGACATCACCGACTGCAGCTCACGGAGATGGTGCTCGAGGAGGTCGGCGACGTAGGGGGCGGTCGGGTCGTCGAGCCTGATGTCCACGTTTCCCCAATCGGTCGGTGAGAAGTAGGGAAGTAGGTGGGTATCGTCGCATGCCCTTAGCGAGAGAATCCACTGGCTCCGACCTGGATTTGAATCGAGGCCCCGACCTGGTGCATACTTGTCGGGTTGCCTTGACCGGCGGACGTGGTTTTACTGCGGCCCCGATCGGGTGAATACCTCCCAAGGCCCCCGAGTTCGGGACCAAGGGCGTGTAACGCGTGCGCCGAATCCGGTTCACGGTCACGACACGCCCGACCGCGGGTGCCGGAGCAAACCGGCTCGTACCAGCGACGAGCCAACGTACAACGACAGATGAACAGCGTCGATCCCCGACTCACGCGGAGATCTATGTGCCCGCCGACCGGTGTCGGCCCCAGGTGCGCGGTGTTTGTCTGTCGAGAACAACTGACGGAAGAGGACACAGCGTGGCGGGACAGAAGATCCGCATCAGGCTCAAGGCCTACGACCACGAGGCGATCGACGCTTCGGCGCGCAAGATCGTGGAGACCGTGACCCGTACGGGTGCACGCGTCGTCGGCCCGGTGCCGTTGCCCACCGAAAAGAACGTGTACTGCGTCATCCGCTCGCCGCATAAGTACAAGGACAGCCGCGAGCACTTCGAGATGCGTACTCACAAGCGACTCATCGACATCCTCGACCCGACGCCGAAGACCGTCGACGCGCTCATGCGCATCGACCTTCCGGCCAGTGTCGACGTCAACATCCAGTAGGGCGGGGGCGAAGAGAAATCATGAGTAATCAGAGCGCGACCAAGGGAATTCTGGGCACCAAGCTCGGCATGACCCAGGTCTTCGACGAGAACAACCGTGTCGTTCCGGTCACTGTCATTCAGGCAGGCCCGAACGTCATCACCCAGCTCCGTAACCAGGACCGCGACGGCTACACCGCCGTGCAGCTTGCGTACGGCGCGATCGATCCCCGCAAGGTGACCAAGCCGGTCGCGGGCCAGTTCGCGAAGGCAGGCGTTACGCCGCGTCGCCACCTGGCCGAGATCCGCGTCGCCGACACCAGCGAGTTCGAGGTCGGTCAGGAACTGACCGCCGAGATCTTCGCCGACGGTGCGCTGGTCGACGTCACCGGCACCTCCAAGGGCAAGGGATTTGCCGGCGCGATGAAGCGCCACGGCTTCTCCGGCCTCGGTGCCAGCCACGGCGCGCACCGCGTGCACCGTGCCCCCGGCTCGATCGGTGGCTGCGCCACCCCGGGTCGTGTCTTCAAGGGCATGCGGATGGCCGGTCGCATGGGTAACGACACCGTGACCACGCAGAACCTCACCGTCCACAAGGTGGACGCCGAGGCCGGTCTGCTGTTGATCAAGGGCGCCATCCCCGGCCGTAAGGGCGGAATCGTGGTCGTCCGTGACGCTGTGAAGGGTGGTGCGAAGTGAGCACCGAAACCACAACGAAGCTGACGCTGGACGTCAAGACCGCCGACGGCAAGACCAACGGAACCGTTGATCTGCCCGCCGAGATCTTCGACGCACCCGCGAACATCGCACTGATGCACCAGGTCGTGGTGGCCCAGCAGGCCGCCGCTCGCCAGGGCACACACGCAACCAAGACCCGTGGACAGGTCAGCGGTGGCGGCGCCAAGCCGTACCGCCAGAAGGGCACCGGTCGCGCCCGCCAGGGTTCGACCCGCGCACCGCAGTTCACCGGTGGTGGCGTCGTCCACGGCCCGCAGCCGCGTGACTACAGCCAGCGCACCCCCAAGAAGATGAAGGCAGCCGCACTGCGCGGCGCGCTGAGTGATCGTGCTCGTAACGAGCGCATTCACGTCATCACCGAGCTCGTCGCAGGCCAGGCGCCGTCGACCAAGAGCGCTCGGCAGTTCCTGGAGGCACTGAGCACCCGACGTAAGTTCCTCGTCGTGCTCGGCCGCGAAGATCTGACCGCGTGGAAGAGCGTTGCGAACCTGAAGAACGTGCTGCCGATCGCTCCCGATCAGCTCAACACCTACGACGTCCTCGAGTCGGACGAACTGGTGTTCAGCGTCGAGACGCTCAACGCGTTCATCGCACAGAACACGTCGACGGCCAAGTCCGTCGCCAATGAGACAGAGGAGGCCTGAGCATGGCTACGCAGGCTGACCCGCGTGACATCATCCTGGCGCCGGTGATCTCGGAGAAGTCGTACGGACTCATCGAGGACAACGTCTACACCTTCCTGGTTCACCCGGACTCGAACAAGACGCAGATCAAGATCGCCGTCGAGCAGATCTTCGATGTGACCGTCACGAGCGTCAACACCGCGAACCGCCAGGGCAAGCGCAAGCGCACCCGCGCAGGCTACGGCCAGCGCAAGTCCACCAAGCGCGCGATCGTCACGTTGACCGCAGACAGCAAGCCCATCGAGATCTTCGGAGGACCGGTCGGCTGACCGGGACTTCAGAGAAGGACTGAGAACTCATGGCTATTCGTAAGTACAAGCCGACGACCCCGGGTCGTCGCGGATCCTCCGGCGCTGATTTCGCCGAGATCACCCGCGACTACCCCGAGAAGTCGCTGGTTCGTCCGCTGCACGGTCGCGGTGGACGTAACGCACACGGCCGGATCACCACCCGGCACAAGGGCGGCGGTCACAAGCGCGCATACCGCTTGATCGACTTCCGTCGCAACGACAAGGACGGCGTCAACGCCAAGGTCGCTCACATCGAGTACGACCCGAACCGCACCGCCCGCATCGCACTGCTCCACTACGTGGACGGCGAGAAGCGCTACATCATCGCGCCCAAGGGTCTGTCCCAGGGCGACGTGGTGGAGAGCGGTCCCGCCGCCGACATCAAGCCCGGCAACAACCTGCCGCTGCGCAACATCCCGACCGGTACCCAGGTGCACGCTGTAGAGCTGCGTCCGGGTGGCGGAGCGAAGATGGCTCGCAGCGCGGGCGCTTCGATCCAGCTCCTCGGTAAGGAAGGCGCGTACGCGACCCTCCGTATGCCGTCGGGCGAGATCCGTCGCGTCGACGTGCGCTGCCGCGCAACCGTCGGCGAGGTCGGCAACGCCGAGCAGTCGAACATCAACTGGGGCAAGGCCGGCCGTATGCGCTGGAAGGGCAAGCGCCCGACCGTCCGCGGTGTCGTGATGAACCCGGTCGACCACCCGCATGGTGGCGGCGAGGGCAAGACCTCCGGTGGTCGCCACCCGGTCAGCCCGTGGGGTCAGCCTGAGGGCCGTACCCGTAAGAACAAGGCCAGCGACAAGCTGATCGTCCGGCGCCGTCGCACCGGCAAGAACAAGCGATAAGCACAGGAGGGAGTTAGAGAATGCCACGCAGCCTCAAGAAGGGCCCGTTCGTCGACGACCACCTGCTTGCCAAGGTGGACACGCAGAACGAAAAAGGCACCAAGCAGGTCATCAAGACCTGGTCGCGTCGTTCGACCATCATCCCCGACTTCATCGGTCACACCTTCGCCGTCCACGACGGTCGCAAGCACGTCCCGGTGTTCGTCTCGGACAACATGGTCGGGCACAAGCTGGGCGAGTTCGCCCCCACCCGTACCTTCAAGGGTCACATCAAGGATGACCGGAAAGCGAAGCGCCGGTAATGACTACGCAGACCGATAATCCCACCGCGAAGGCCACGGCCAAGTTCGTTCGCGTGACGCCGATGAAGGCCCGTCGTGTACTCGACCTGGTCCGCGGCAAGAACGTCGACGAGGCGCTCGACATCCTGCGGTTCGCACCGCAGTCGGCGTCGGAGCCCGTCTACAAGGTTCTCGCAAGCGCTGTCGCGAACGCGGAGAACAACCTGGATCTGGATCGCCGGACCCTCGTTGTCGCCACCGCCTTTGCTGACGAGGGCCCCACGCTCAAGCGGTTCCAGCCGCGCGCACAGGGCCGCGCGTTCCGTATCCGCAAGCGCACCAGCCACATCACTGTTGTGGTCGAGAGTCTTCCTGAGAAGGCATCGTCCGCACGCGGCCGGTCGCGTCAGCCGAAGAAGAAGGGAGCCTGACAGTGGGCCAGAAAATCAACCCGCACGGCTTCCGTCTGGGCATCACCACCGACTGGAGTTCACGGTGGTACGCCGACAAGCAGTACGCGGAGTACGTGAAGGAAGATGTCGCCATCCGCAAGCTCCTCTCGCAGGGGCTCGAGCGTGCAGGCATCGCCAAGGTGGAGATCGAGCGCACGCGTGACCGCGTTCGCGTCGACATCCACACCGCTCGTCCCGGCATCGTCATCGGCCGCCGTGGCGCCGAGGCCGACCGCATCCGTGGCGACCTGGAGAAGCTGACCGGTAAGCAGGTCCAGCTGAACATCCTCGAGGTCAAGAACCCGGAGTCGGAGGCCCAGCTCGTGGCGCAGGGCGTCGCGGAGCAGCTGAGCAACCGCGTGGCGTTCCGTCGTGCGATGCGCAAGGCGATCCAGTCGGCGATGCGTCAGCCGAACGTGAAGGGCATCCGGGTCCAGTGCTCGGGTCGCCTCGGCGGTGCAGAAATGAGCCGCAGTGAGTTCTACCGCGAAGGTCGCGTGCCGCTTCACACGCTGCGCGCCGACATCGACTACGGACTCTACGAAGCCAAGACGACCTTCGGCCGCATCGGTGTGAAGGTCTGGATCTACAAGGGTGACATCGTCGGTGGCAAGCGCGAGCTGTCCGCAGCCGCGCCGGCAGCTGAAGATCGTCGTCCGCGTCGTCCCAGCCGTCCTCGCCGCAGCGGTGCCTCTGGCACCACGGCCACCAGCACCGACGCAGGTCGGGCAGCGGAGGCTCCTGCCGAGGCAACTGCTGGCGCCGGCGCCGGAGCAGAAAAGCAGGAGGGCTGAGGCATGTTGATCCCTCGTCGGGTCAAGCACCGCAAGCAGCATCACCCGAGCCTCAAGGGCCAGGCCAAGGGCGGCACCAAGGTGACGTTCGGTGACTTCGGCATCCAGGCTCTGGAGAGCGCCTACATCACCAACCGTCAGATCGAGTCCGCTCGTATCGCCATCAACCGGCACATCAAGCGTGGCGGCAAGGTGTGGATCAACATCTTCCCCGACCGCCCGCTGACCAAGAAGCCCGCCGAGACCCGCATGGGTTCCGGTAAGGGTTCGCCCGAGTGGTGGGTTGCCCCGGTCAAGCCGGGTCGCGTGCTGTTCGAAATGACCTACCCCGATGAGCAGACCGCTCGCGAGGCCCTGCGCCGCGCACAGCACAAGCTGCCCATCAAGACCCGGATCGTGACCAGAGAGGAGCAGTTCTGATGGCACTCGGAGTTGCAGCAGCTGAGCTTCGTGATCTCAGCGACACCGATCTGGTCGACCGGCTCAAAGAGTCGAAGGAAGAGCTCTTCAACCTTCGGTTCCAGATGGCCACCGGCCAGCTCGACAACAATCGTCGTCTGCGGACCGTGCGTCGCGAGATCGCACGCATCTACACCGTGATGCGCGAGCGTGAGCTTGGTTTGGCGTCGGGACCGGATGGTGATGACGCATGAGTGAGGACCAGAAGGTGACCGAAACCAACACCGCTGAGCGGAACCGTCGCAAGGAGCGCATCGGTTACGTCGTCAGCGACAAGATGCAGAAGACCATCGTGGTCGAGCTGGAAGATCGTAAGCGTCACGCGCTGTACGGCAAGATCATCCGGACCACGAGCAAGGTCAAGGCCCACGACGAGAAGGGCGATGCCGGCGTCGGCGACCGCGTGCGGATCATGGAGACCCGCCCGCTGTCCGCGACCAAGCACTGGCGTCTCGTCGAGGTGCTGGAGAAGGCCAAGTAAGAGCCGCCTCCATACAACTTCACAGTCGGCAATGGCCCGTCCCTTTCCAGGGGCGGGCCATTGTCGTCGGTATGTGGCGGTGTGCCGACGGCAGAAACGACTCGACCCGCCTGACGACATGGTCAGGCGGGTCGGTGATCGGTGCGCTGCTATTCACCCGGAGAGGTGGCCGGTGACTAGCTCGACCGTCGCGGTGAGCGGTCGTCCACCCCCGCTCACACATTCAGAATAAGTTCGACGATGCACGCCGGACCAGGGACTTTTGGCCCGATTGCTGCTACGTGGTCACCGACTGAATCCAGTTGATGTCGTCTGTGGTCACCTTGCGTGATTTGTCCGTATACTCTGCATGCTCGGACAAGAAGTGTCGGACCAACGGGCACACGGGGACGATCAGTTTGCCCGCGGCGATCGAGTCGTCGAGCGCCTCCTTGACGAGGATTGTGGCCAGGCCGCGTCCGCCGAAATCGGGACCCACTTCGGTGTGGTAGAAAACGCGCTCGGCGCTCCCGCCATGATCGCGGTCCCGGTAGGCGGTGAGGCCCGCGACCCTGCCGTCGACGCTGATCTGATAGCGGTTCTCGTCCGCGAGGTGGGTGACGTTGGTTTCGGCTCCGGTTTTGTCGGTTGTCATGAATCCGACGGTAGCGCGAGGCAGCACGCTGCGTGGTCGAGTGCGTGCTGTGGGTCAAGTGGGTTCAGTGCGCGGTGGCTGCGCGTCGATAGCCGCGCAGCGCCGGAATGAGGCAGACGGCGATGATGGCGACCGACCAGATCGCCACCTTGACGAAGTTGTGCGCCACCGGTCCGCCACTTGCCAGCGATCGCATCACCTCGATCGTCGGCGTCATGGGTTGGTTCGCGACGATCGGCTGCAGCCATCCCGGGTAGGCGTCGATGGGGGAGAAGCCCGAATTGAAGAACATCAACACGCTCGAGATCAACGACAGTAGGGGGACAAGCGGAGCGGATGGTCCTGCGCTCACTGCGAGTGCGAGTACCAGGGTTGCGTAAGCGATGCCGAACATCAGCGTGACGGCGATGATCCCGATGACCGAGGCGACACCGCCGGTGATCCGAAAGCCGATGGCCGTACCGAGCGCGAGGAGGAGCCCGGTCACGACGACGATGCGGACCACCTCGCTGCCGAGCCGTGAGGTGAGATCTGCGGCGCGATGGATCGGTAGGACGTACAGCCTGGTCAACAATCCCGTACCGCGCTCGGAGTTCAGACGCACGCCCGCGGCAACGGAACCGAACATGGCGCTCACGAGAATGACCAGGGGCACTGTCGAGTACGAGCTGTCCTGTCCCGTTGCACCGCCGATCGCGTCGCCGAGCACCACCTTGAACATGAGCAGCGTGAGTACGGGAACCACGACGAGTTGGACGAGCATCCCCTTGTCGCCGACCATCACCGACACCTGGCGCCACGTCAGCGCGCCGCTCTGCGATGCCCATGCGCGCAACGAGCGTTCGGACCGAGGGGCCGCTACCGGCATCTGAGTGGTCATCGAGCGGCCTTTCTGGCTCCGAAGACGCCGAGTACCACCGCTGCGGCGGCCAAGCCGATGCACCACCAGACCGTCGGCATGAGTATCTCCCGGGTGGCACTTCCGTCACCGAGTGCGCGCATCGACGTGGCGAACTGCGAGATCGGTTGATTGCGCACGAAGGGGGCGATCCATTCGGGAAACTGGCTCTCGGGAACGAAGCCGGTGGACATCATGCCCAGGATCAGTATCGGAAGTGAGAGCGCCTGGCTCGTCGCCTCCGGACTGTCGGACAACAGGCCGATGGCGTCGGCGACCGCTGCGATGAGTAGCCCGACCACGAATGCAACGGCGAAGAGTCCGATTGTCTCGGCCACCGAGCCGTGGGGGCGCCATCCCATGACCAGGCTGGTTGCGGTGGCACACGTGATCGAGAGAGTCAGCAGGAGTCCGTTGGTGCCCAGTCGCGCGGACACCGGAACCCATGAGCGCATGGGAAGGGTACGGAAGCGGGTGTGCACGCCTTTCGTTGCATCGTTCGCGGCCCGCATGGCGGCGGCGGACGCGACGAAACCCACCGACTGCAGCGCGATGATCGGCATCAGGAACTGTGCGTAGTCCATCCCCGGATCGGAGTCCATGATGGACCGCAGCGGCAGATAGAAGCAGACCGCGAGCAGCACCGGGGCGACGAACGCGAAGATGAACTCGCCGTTGCGGACGATACCGCCGACTCCTCGTCCGACGAGCACCCAGAGTTGTGTCAGTGCGCGAGCGTGCGGCTCGGTTCCCGACTCGGGTGCAGCGACGAGAGCGGTGAGCTTCTTCGGAGCTGCCTGGGTCATGCGCTCGCGCTCCGGTCGGACGGGTGCTCCTCGTGGAGGTCGTTGTCGGACGTGGCGTCGGGACCGGTGAGTGCGAGGAATACCTCGTCGAGGCTCGGGCGCCGTAATGTTATGTCGGACAGACGAATTCCGGCGAGCGTCGTTCGACGAACGATCTCGACCAAGGTGTCGGCACCCTCTGGCGCCGGCACGGACACGGAGATCGAGTCGGCTTCGTTCACTGTCGCATCGTCGGACTGAGTGCTCGCGTGCGTCGCGCCGAGATCTCCGAGGCAGGCGAGTAGCGGTTCGAGTTCCTCGGCAACGTTTGGCGTCACCCGATAGTGCGAGGCACCGGTCGCCGCCTTGAGCTCTGCCGCGGTTCCCGACGCAATCACACGGCCCTTGTCGATCACCACGATGCGGTCGGAGAGCGAGTCGGCTTCTTCGAGGTACTGGGTGGTCAACAAGATCGTGACCCCCTGGTCCCGAAGTGCGGAGACGAGTCGCCAGACGTCCTGCCTGCTACGCGGGTCGAGGCCCGTCGTCGGTTCGTCGAGGAAGACCACCTCCGGTCGGGTGACGAGGCCGCAAGCGATGTCGATTCGACGGCGCATACCGCCCGAGTACTTTCCGACGCGGCGTTCCGCGGCGTCGGTCAGGCCGAAGTCGGTGAGCAGTTCGTCGGCTCGCTCGCGCGCAGCTCGCCTCGTCAGCCCCATCAACCTGCCGAAGAGGACAAGGTTGGCGCGTCCGCTGAGTGACTCGTCGAGCGCTGCGAACTGCCCCGTCAGCATGATGGATCGTCTGACCGCCGCGGCGTCGGCCACGACGTCGTGACCGGCGACGATAGCCGACCCGGCGTCCGGTTTGAGCAGGGTGCACAGCATGTTGACCGTGGTGGTCTTTCCCGCCCCGTTCGGTCCGAGGAGCGCCAGGATCGACCCCTTCTCGACGTCGAACGTGACTTCTGCGACGGCGGTGTGGTCTCCGAAGTGTTTCCGCAGGCCATTCGCGGTGATGGCGACCTCGGGGGCCGCACGATGCCGAGCGCGCGAGCTCGTGCTCGGCGAGGCAACGTGTCTGCGGAACGGGTGTGCCATTCGGCACTCCTCTCCCATGTGATGAGCATCTGTACCGGTGGCGTGACCTGCGCACCACCGCATTCCGGATCGCCAAAATGATCCGGATTCCGCAATGAGCGCAGACTACATGTCGAATGTCTACCTGATCTACTTTTCCGCAGATCGATTTCGATGCGCGAGAAAGTTACCCCGTTCAGGGGACATGTGTAACGACGAGGTGGAGATGAGCGATCAAAGTCGGGAAAGCATTTTTGTCACCTAATCCGCCCTGGTAATCAATTCTGAACTACTTCCTTCGATTGAATTGTCTAGCGTTTCCTTCCGTAGAAATACACCTTGGGTGAGACTAGGTCGGGTAAATGGCGGGATCGGTTTCCAGGGCAGGCCGGCCGCAGCCAGCCGGCGTAGCCAGCGGGGATCGGGGCGAGTCGGTACAACCCGGGAGTGAGGATATGAGCCAACAGCACACGGCGGACGATCGTCGTGAAGCGGGCCTCGGTGGTCCGCTGCTCGAGTTGACGGCCGCGCAGCGCGGCATGTGGTTTGCGGAAAGTCTCTCTCCTGATTACTCGGTAACCGTCGCGCAGTACATCGACATCAGGGATGATGATCGGCCGCTCGATGAGGAACTTCTTCGCCAGTTGATCGTCGACGCAGGTCGTGAGACCGAGATGGCCTTCACACGGATCGTCGAGGTCGACGGTGTGCCGATGCAGGTTGTTGACCAGTCGATCGACAACCATTTGCAGGTTGTCGACCTTCGCGGCGAAGCCGATCCGGTCGCTCGCGCCCGTGACTGGATGAATTCCGATTATCGCGGCAATATGGACCTGCTGTCGGACCCCCTCGTCGTCGGTGCACTTCTTCGCGTCGCCGATGATCGCATTTTTTGGTACGTGCGTGCGCATCACATAGCCCTCGACGGATACGCAGCGCTGACCGTGGTATACGAGATTCTCAACCGTTACAACGCGGCGGTCACGGGTGCGGAATACGTCTCCAAACCCGGCGCCAAGCTCGATGAATTGGTTGCCGACGATCAGAAGTATCTCAGTGGCACCCGCCGCCAGGCTGACCGCGAATATTGGGCAGATCGCGTCCATGATCTTCCTGAACGAGTCACCCTCGCTCAGCAATCCGCAGCGGCTCCACTGTCGCCCTGCAATGCCGTTGCCGCCACCGAGATGGATTCCGCGCGCCAGCAGACCATCGAGCGTCTTGCCGCGTCGCTCAACAGTTCGCCTGCGGTGCTACTGAGTGCCGGATTTTCGGCATTTCTCGCCCGGATGGCGGGAACCGACGATGTCGTTCTCAGCCTTCCGGTGACCGGCCGGGCCACGGCAAAGATCAAGCGTGCGGCCGGCATGGTCTCCAACATGTTGCCCGTGCGATTTCGCGACGTGAGGCGTCTGTCGATGCGCGGCCTCGTCGACCAGGCGCAGCTCGAGTTCACCGGTGTGCTCCGGCACCAGCGCTACCGGTTCGAAGACATCCGCCTCGACGCGGGACTGCAGGACGCCAACACCGCGTCGTTCGGTCCGATCGTGAACATCATGTTCTTCGACAAGCCCGTCGAGATGGCGGGTGCGACCGTGGACTACCACATCCTGGCGTCGGGCATCCTCGAGGATCTGCGGCTCAACCTGTACCAAGCGAGTCCCACCGCACGGATCGGCGTCGACCTGCACGGCAACCCCAATCTCTACGACGAGGCCGAACTGCGCGGCCACCTCGAGCGCTTCCTCGCGTTCCTCGATCGCGTCCTGGCGCACCTGGACACTCCCATCGGCGACCTCGATCTGCTGCTCCCCGGCGAACGCGCGGATCTCCTCGACCTCGGCGTAGGCCCGCTCCGGCCGCTCCCGACGCCGTCTGCCCACCTGCTCGACGGTTTCGAGGCCGCGGTCGGTGAGACACCGACGGCCACCGCGGTCGAGTTCGGCGACCATCAGTGGACATACGGGGAGTTCGATGAACTGCGGTGGCGCTTCGCGGCCACTTTGCGTATGGCGGGAGTCGGCCAGGGCGATCACGTTGTCGTCTCGCTCGACCGTGGGCCCGCCCAGGTCGTCGCGATCTACGCGGTACTCACCCTGGGCGTGGCGTACGTCCCCGTCGACCCCACGCAACCCGACCAGCGCCGTTCGCTCATCGCCGATGCCGTCGGCGCGCGAGTGGTGATCGACGACGAGTACCTCGCCAACGTGGGGTTCGGCCCTGGTGGGTTCGACGACGGCAGGATCTACGACGGCGCAAGGAAAACTGTGGGCGGCGGGGCAACTGCCGCCTACGTCATCTTCACCTCGGGCTCGACCGGCGTGCCCAAAGGCGTGCAGGTCAGCCACGAGGCGGTCATCAACAGACTCGCCTGGATGCAGGACAACTACGGCCTCGCGACCGACGACGTCGTGCTCTACAAGACTCCGTTCACCTTCGACGTCTCGGTGTGGGAGTTGCTCTGGGCTCTCGGGCGGGGTGCTCGGCTGGTGATCGCCAAGCCGGGTGGCCACCGCGATCCCGCGTATCTGCGTGAGTTGATCATCTCGCGCGGGATCACCGTCCTGCACTTCGTTCCGTCGATGCTCGACGTGTACACCGAGGTGCTGGCGAACGAGGGGCACTCGACGCTTCTGCCGGCGACGGTCAGGTTCGTGTTCACCTCAGGTGAGGCTCTTCCGCGGAGTCTCGCCGAGCGGGTGATCGACGGATCGCACGCTGATCTGGTCAATCTCTACGGCCCCACCGAGGCGGCGGTCGATGTCACCGAGTGCACGGTGGGCAGCGACGACGGTCCGGTGCCCATCGGTACGCCGGTGGCCAACACTCGGGTTCATGTCCTCGACGGTGCCTTGGCTCAGGTTCCGGTCGGTGTCGCGGGTGAGCTCTACCTCGCCGGTATCCAACTGGCCGACGGTTATGTCGGTCGTCCCGGGCTGACCTCGGAACGATTCGTCGCCGACCCGTTCGGGCCCGATGGCACTCGGATGTACCGAACCGGCGATCTGGTCAGGTGGGCAGACGATGGGAGTCTGCACTATCTCGGACGGACCGACTTCCAGATCAAGATCCGTGGACAACGCGTCGAGCCGGGAGAGATCGAGGCCGTCCTCGACGCCATGCCCGGAGTCGATGCGAGTGCGGTGGTGCCTCGTACCGACCTCGCTGCGGGACCCGTGCTCGTCGCGTACGTCCGTTCCGAGAGCACGGACGTCACCGAGAGTGCCGCACTGGCATGGTGCCGCGGGCATCTGCCATCGCACATGGTCCCGGTTGCTGCGATGCGACTCGACGAGTTCCCGTTGAACCCCTCGGGCAAGCTCGATCGGAAGCGGCTTCCCGTACCCGAACTGAACCGCTCCGTCGAGTACGTCGCGCCACGAACCCGAGTCGAGCTCGCGCTCTCCTCACTGATCACCGAGCTCCTCGGTGTTGAGCGGATCGGATTGCGCGACAACATCTTCGCGCTGGGTGGCGACTCGCTGATGGCCGCGCGTCTCGTCTCGCGCGCGCGTAGCGAACGAGATCTCCAGGTTGATCTGACCACCGTGTTCTCGGCTGTCGACATCGGTGGGATCGCAGATCTGACCGAATTCGGTGGCGAGCCCGAACACGTGGTGTTACGCCGCTTCGAACGGGAAGCGGTCATTCCGTTGTCGCACGCGCAGACTCGGCTGTGGTTCGTCAATCGCATGGACCCGGGCGCCGCGACCTACAACATGCCCGGCGCCGTGCGACTCGGTCACGAAGTCGATGTCGACGCATTGCACGCGTCGATCGAGTTTCTCGTGGAGCGTCACGAGACGCTGCGCACACGTTTCGGCTCCCACCTCGGCGAGCCCGTGCAGGAGATCCTCACGACTGCCGAGGCGATGGAGTTCCTCGACACCGAGGTGTTCGACGCGGTGGATCGTCTCGACGAGTTGATCGCAGCCGAGGCGGCTCGGGGTTTCGATCTCGTACGTGAGATCCCGTTCCGGATCCGCATCCTGCGTGATCGCGAGGGCTACGTCGTCGTCACCGTGTTGCACCACATCGCAGGCGACGGGTTCTCGCTACAGCCGTTGATCCGCGACCTGGTGGTCGGCTACACGCACCTTCGTGACGGCACGAAGCCCGACCTCGAACCCTTGGAGGTCCAGTACGCCGATTTCGCCATCTGGCAGCGCACACTCCTCGGCGAGTTGGAGTCGCCGACCGAACGTGCCGCCGAGGGCCTGTCGTTCTGGCAAACCGAGCTCGCGGACATGGCCGATTTGCTGATGCTTCCCACCGATCGTCCTCGGCCGCACCTGCCGACCGGGGCGGGCGGCTACATCGATGCAGTCATCGATGCCGAGCTCGCGACGAGCATCAGGGGCCTCGCGCGAGATCGCGGCGTCACACCGTTCACTGTGGTGCACGCGGCGCTGGCGATCGTGCTGTCGCGGTGGGCGGAGGTCGATGAGGTCTCGATCGGCACGGCTGTGGCGGGCAGAGACGAGCCGGCGACAGCGGAACTGGTCGGAATGTTCGTCAATACGGTGGTGCTGCGCACCGCAGTGTCGTCTGTGGACACCGTGGCCGACCTCCTCGAGCGCGCCCACGAGACCAAAACCCGCGCGGTTCGGCACGCCGACATCCCGTTCGAGTGGATCGTCGACGCGGTGAGTCCGGAACGCTCCGCCTCTCACACACCGCTCTTCCAGGTCGCACTGACGATGCACCCAGGGCACGCCACCACGCTGCATCACTTCGACGAATCAGCCCGACTCATCGACGCGCGGGTGCCCGCCGCGAAGTTCGACCTGTCGATCACGGTGACCGATCAGGCTGACTCGGGTGGTTACGATCTCGAACTCTCCTACGCCGCTGACATTTTCGAGCGTCGAACCGCGGAACGCGTTGCCGCACAACTCGATTTGGTGTTGCGAACGATGGTCGCCGCGCCCGCACGCTCGGTCGGGACCATCGACATCGTCGCCGACGAGGACCGGGCCGAGCTGATTTCCGGTGTCGAGGCACTCGCGGAGCCCGCGCTGCTGCGAGACCTTTTCAGGGCGGGCGCCGAGCAGGCGGACCCGCACTCGCTCGCCATCGCCGGCACGTCGGAGATCACCTGGTCGATGCTCGTGGCCCGATCCAATCAGCTCGCCCGCGAACTCGTCTCGATGGGTGTCGGTCCCGGCGACATCGTCGCGATCTGCGTTCCGCGTTCGCATCATTCGGTGCTCTCGATGATGGCGGTCGCCGCCTCGGGTGCGGCATTCGTCAGTATCGACCCGGCGCTGCCCGCCGCGCGCATCGCCGAGATCCTCGCCGACAGCGAAGCGGCGGTCGGGTTGAGCGTCGAGGAGAGCGCCTCGCGTCTCCCGGACGCAGTGGACTGGCTCGTCATCGGTCACGAGGACACCGAGTTCCGACTTGCCGGCCACAGCGGTGCGCCACTGGGCGACGCGGAATTGGCCCGCACACCGCATCTCGACGACCTCGCGTATCTGATCTACACGTCGGGGTCGACCGGACGTCCCAAAGCCGCGGCGCTGAGCCACCGCGGACTGTCGAATGTCGTCGCCAACCAGCAGTCGATATTGAGAGTGAGCAGCGAGTCGCGCGTATTGCACGTCGCGTCACCGAGTTTCGACGCGTCGATCTTCGAGATCCTGATGGCGCTCGGCCAGGGTGCCCGACTGGTCATCAGTCCCGCGGGGGTGTTCGGGGGCGACGAACTCGCCACCCTGATGAGGGATCAGAGCGTGACCCACGCGGTGATGACCCCATCGGCGCTGGGCACCATCGAGCCGGCGGCGGTGCCGAAGTTGCGTCGGGTGATCAGTGTCGGGGAGGCGTGCCCGCCGGACCTGATGCGACGCTGGGCGAGGGCGGGGCGCCGATTCCACAACCTCTACGGGCCAACGGAAGTCAGCATCTGGGCCACCGCGGCCGGCCCGATGACCGAGCACGACGAGGTGTCGATCGGTTTGTCCATCCCCGGTGTCGGTGCGATCGTGCTCGACCGCGCGCTGCGGCCGGTCCCCACGGGCGTTCCCGGCGAGCTGTATCTGCGTGGCGTCCAACTCGCCCGGGGTTACCATCGCCGCAGCGACCTGACGGCGTCGAGGTTCGTCGCCGACCCATTCGCTCCCGGTGAGCGGATGTATCGCACGGGCGATCGCGTGATCCGCACAATGCGTGGCGATCTGCGCTACATCGGACGCACCGACTTCCAACTCAAGATCCGCGGACTGCGTATCGAACCGGGGGAGGTGGAGGCGGCAATCGTCGACCATCCTCTCGTCACCGACGCGGTGTGCCTCGGTGTGCCGGCGCCCAACGGGGACGATGTGTTGGTGGCTTACGCGACGCTGGCCGAAGGTGCGTCCGCAGATCCTGCGCACATCCTCGAGCATGCGGCCACGCGACTGGCCGGCTACATGGTGCCGCACACGCTCGTCGTCGTAGACGAGTTCCGGCTCACCACATCGGGGAAAATCGATCGAAAGTCGTTGCCTGCAGTCGACTTCGGGACCGCGGCCCCATATCGCCAGCCGGGGTCGCAGTTGGAGATGGTGGTCGCAGGTGTTTTCGGCCAGGTACTCGGGCTCGAACGCGTCTCCGCCGATGCCGACTTCTTCCATCTCGGCGGCAGTTCACTCTCGGCGACCAAGGTCACGGCACGTCTGGCGGCGCTTCTCGACCGCCAGGTGCCGGTGAAGCTGCTCTTCGAGCGTCCGACGGTCTCCGCGCTCGCCGCGGCATTGACGTCGGGGCCGACGGGGCAGGGCATGCCTGCGCTCCACGCGCGCAGCCGCACCGAACTCGTGCACGTGTCCGGCATGCAGCGGGGCCTCTGGCTGATCAATCGAGCCGAACCCGAGTCCGCCGCGTACAACGTCGCGATGGCTTTGCGGCTATCCGGCGACCTCGACGTCCCGGCGCTCACCCGTGCCACGATCGACCTCGGGAGGCGTCACGAGGCTCTGCGCACCGTCTATCCGATGATCAATGGTGAACCGGTGCAGGTGATCATGCCCGCCGACGCGCTCGACAACGATGTGCTGCTCGAGGTACGCGACGTCGAGGGCTCCCTGAGCGCTGAGATCGCCGAGATCACCGGTGCAGGCTTCGACATCACCGTGCGGCCACCGGTCCGGGCGGTGCTGCTCAGGGTCTCCCCGGACGAGCACGTCCTCGTCTTCGTGGTCCATCACATCAGCGCCGACGGTGCATCGATGATGCCTCTCGCGCGTGATCTGATGGCGGCGTACGCCGCACGGCACGGTGGGGCAGAACCCGCATGGAAGCCCCTGGCCGTGCAGTATGCCGACTTCAGCATGTGGCTCTCCGAACGACTCGCGGTGGTCGACGACGGGGTGTCCGAGCAGGAGCGCCAACTCTCCTATTGGCAGGAGCGTTTGTCGGGCGTGCCGGAAATCCTCGAGCTTCCTGCGAGTAAACCGCGCCCGAAGACACCGAGTTTCGAAGGCGCCGCAGTCGAATTCGAGATCCCGTCCGACGTGGTCGCCAAGCTCGAGGAGACCTCCCGCAAGCACCACACCACCCAGTTCATGGTCACGCACGCGGTGTTCGCGGTGCTGCTCGCGCGGCTCTCGGGCCGAGATGACATCGTGATCGGCACACCGTTCGCGGGTCGCGGTGAGCCGTTGCTCGAAGACGTCGTCGGAATGTTCGTCAACACCCTTGCGCTGCGTACCCGGGTCGACGGCGGCGAGCGGTTCCTCGAGTTGCTCGATCGTGTCCGCGGCGACGACCTCGCCGATATGTCGCATGCCGCAATCCCTTTCGACGAGATCGTCGCGCGGATCATGTCGCGGCCGCCGACCGCGCACAACCCGATCTTCCAGGTGATGCTGGCGTTCCAGAACGTCGAATTCCCGGTGCTCCGCCTCGACGGACTCACCGTCGAGCCCGTGCGCGAGGAACTGACATCTGCGAAGGTCGACCTGGCGCTCACCTTCTTCCCGAACGATCCGGAACGGGAGGCTCGCGGCGGGGCGCTGCGTGCCCAGTTCACCTACGCCACAGATCTTTTCGACGAGGAGACGGTGAAGCGGATGGCCGCCCGATACGTCCGGCTGCTCGCCGAACTGGTCGACGACCCCGAGCGCGTCGTCGGCGACGCCAGCATGGCCATCGACTCCGATCAGGCCGATGATCCCGCCGAGGGTGATGAGCAGGCGTCGCTGTTCGATCTGATCGCAGATGCCGTGACCTGCGATCCGGATGCGGCGATCCTGCCCGACGTCTGTGCGGTCAGCTTCGGTGATCTGTCGACGCACGTGTCGGCGCTGAGCGCGGTTGTGCCCGACGCTGATTCGGCACTGACGATGGCGCTCATGACGTTGGTTCCCGGACTGGCCACCGCTGGGCCCGCCGAGCTCGACGACGTCCTGAGTTCGTTGCACGCCCGCGCACACAGGGTCGCGGCGCGCGACAAATCCACCCCTATAGATCCCATCTAGCCGGAAGGTCTCCACACAGCCGTGACGGGAATCGACGCGAACGCACTAGAAACATGCTCGGGGTGGGGTCGCCGTCCCGGTATACGTGATCTGATCGGGGTAACCGCACGGACCGAACCGCATGCCCTCGCACTGTCCACACCGGCGACGCTCACGTTCGGCGAGCTCGAAGCGCGCGTTGCGCCGATGGCCACGGTGTTCGCCGGACGCGGTATCGACCCCGATGCCGCCGTCGCAGCCACCATCGCACCATTGGTGACCACGCCCGGCGCAGACCCGGCCGCTTCGGCCGCCCTCACGCAGCAGCATCTCGCGCAGATACGTGCGGCGGCCGTCGACACACTCGGTGTGGACGACTGGCAATCGTTGCCCGGTCTCTTTCGACTCGCGGTGCGGCGCTTCGCCGGTCGGCTCGCCGTCACCGACACCTCCGGTGCCGAGCTGACCTATCGGGAGCTCGACGAGCTCTCCGACGCCGTGGCCGTGGGACTGGTCGCCTCAGGTGTGGAACAGGGCTCGGTCGTCGGACTCGCGACCGCCCGCAGCGTCGACGTCATGGTGGCGATCCTCGGCATCCTGAAGGTCGGCGCGACCTACCTCCCGCTTGACACCTCGCACCCGGCAGATCGCCTGCAGATGGTCGTCGACGACGCGGCTCCGGTCGTGGTGATCTCGGGCGAGGGCGGCCACGCGACGCTCGACCTCCTCGGTGTCGCGCTGACCACGACGGCCGAGCTCTCCGACCGTGCGCGTCACGCGTCGGGGGAATTGCCTGCCGCACTCGACCCGCGGCTGGCTGCCTACGCCATCTTCACCTCCGGTTCCACCGGTAGGCCGAAGGGCGTCGTCGTCGAACATCGGTCGGTGGTGGCGTTGTTGGCTGCAGCCCAACAGCATTACGGCTTCACCGAATACGACGTGTGGACGATGTTCCACTCGTACGCGTTCGACGTCTCGGTGTTCGAGATGTGGGGACCGCTGCTGTTCGGCGGACGTCTGCTCGTCGTGGATTACCTGACAACGCGCAGCCCGGCGGAGTTCGCAGCGCTGCTCGCGGCGCACTCGGTGACCGTGGTGTCGCAGACGCCGTCGGCGTTCTATCAGCTCGCCGCCGCCGTGCGGCCGCGTGGCGAGACGTCTGTCGCTTCCGACGAGTTGTCATCGTCGGTGCGGTACATGGTTTTCGCCGGTGAGGCGCTGGACTTCGCGCAGGTGACACGTTGGTACGCCGATCGCATGGCCGGCGCTGGACGCCCGGGGCCGGTGCTGGTGAACATGTACGGCATCACCGAGACGACGGTGCACTCGACGTTCCGTGCGCTCGATCCCGAATTCGTCGCGACGGCAAAGGGATCGGACGTCGGTGACGGGTTACCGGGCCTCGAGATCCACGTGCTCGACGAGCACCTGCGGCCGGTGCCAGACGGAACGCCCGGCGAGATCTACGTCAGTGGCACGCAGGTGACGCGGGGGTACCTCGGCCGCCCCGAATTGACGGGCGTGCGCTTCGTCGCGGACCCGTTCGCCGGCGACGGGCGACGGATGTACCGCAGCGGCGACGTCGCGATCCGTCACGGCGACACTCTCGAATATCTCGGTCGATCCGATGCCCAGATCAAGTTGCGTGGCTTCAGGATTGAACTCGGCGAGGTCGAAGCGGCGCTGCTCTCCACCCCGGGGGTGGATGCTGTCGCCGTTGCGGTGACGACGCGTGAGAACGGAATCGAACAACTCGTCGGTTACGCCGTCCTCGGCGAGGGCGCCGAGGTATCTCCGACGGCGATCAGGTCCAATGCCGCGGCGCTGCTGCCGGACTACATGGTTCCCGACGTGGTGATGCTGCTCGACGGTCTGCCGCTCACGGTGAACGGCAAGTTGGATCGTCGTGCGCTTCCAGAACCCGAGATCGTGGTCGACTCGGAGTACGTCGCCCCCGGTACGGAGACCGAGAAGATGCTCGCCGAGATCGTCGCGAACGTACTCGATCTCGAACGGGTCAGCGTCGCCGACTCGCTGTTCGATCTCGGCGGCAATTCGCTTGCCGCTGCCCGCATCGTCGGCCGCGCTTCCGACGCCCTCGGGGTAGACCTCTCCGTGCGCGACGTGTTCGACGCCCCGACGGTCCGCGGTCTCGCCGAACTGTCGGCTCAGCGTGCCGCCGGTCTGCCCGCGGTGGTGGCACTGCCGCGCCCGCGGCGAATTCCGTTGTCGTTTGCGCAGAGTCGCATGTGGTTCATCAATCAGTTCGACACGTCGTTGCCGACGTACAACATTCCGGCGCTGCTGCGGCTGGAGGGCGATCTCGATGTGCGTGCCTTACGCGCGGCACTGAGTGACGTGATCGAGCGCCACGAGGTGCTGCGGACGACGTTCCCCGCCGTCGACGACGAACCGGTTCAGGTGATCGGCGGTGTCGACGAGATCGATGAGCGACTCGAGTGGCGCGACGTCGACTCGTGGTCGGAGCTGCAGACCGTCGCGATGACGGGTTTCGACGTGACCACGGGCTGGCCGGTGCGTGCCGCTCTGTGGGCGCAGGCGCCCGGACAGTGGGTGTTCGCATTGGTGATGCACCATATCGCCTCGGACGGCGAGTCGTTGCGTCCGCTCGTCACGGATCTCATCACGGCCTACGTTGCCAGAACCGCCGGGGCCGCACCGGAATTCGCGCCTCTGGAAATCCAGTTCGCCGACTACGCCATCTGGCAGCACGACGTTCTCGGTTCCGCGGACGACACGGACTCGATCATCGGACGCCAACTCGGCTACTGGTCACGACAGTTGCGCGGACTGCCGGACGTGCTCGACCTGCCCGCAGACCGACCGCGCCCGACCGTGGCGTCGATGCGTGGTGCGCGTGCGTCATTCGACGTCCCGGCAACCGTGGCCGAGAGTGTGGTCGAGTTGGCACGCGCGTCCGGGGTCACTCCGTTCATGGTCGTGCATGGGGCGTTGAGCGCGTTGCTCGCCCGACTGTCGGGGACGGATGACATCGCGATCTCGACCCCGATCGCGGGTCGCGGGCAGCCAGTGCTCGATCCGCTGGTCGGAATGTTCGTCAACACGCTCGTCCTGCGTGTGGGCGTCGACCCCACATTGACCTTCACCCAGCTCCTCGATCGCGTGCGCGGCGTCGACCTCGAAGGCTTCGCGCATGCCGACCTCCCCTTCGAGTCCGTCGTCGAGGCGCTCGACCCGCCACGTTCGGAATCCTTTGCGCCACTGAGCCAGGTCATGCTCACATTCGATCAGAACGCGATGCCCGAGTTCGCCGCACGCGGTATCGCCGCGGCACGGCTTCCGGCCCTTGCCGTGGAGCCGGTCGACGTCGACGAGATTCCGGCCAAGGTCGATCTGACGTTCGGGTTGAGGGACACCGGTAACGGTTGGTCTGGCGAACTCGTCTACGCCACAGACATTTTCGATGCCGATACCGCAGAGTCGATTGCCCACCGATTCGTTCGACTGCTCACCGAGCTGACCGAACAACCGGCGCTGCCGGTAGGCCGCTCACGACTGCTCGACGATCAAGAGTACGACGAGATGTCGTCGATCTTCGGCAGTGAGGCGGCAACACCGCGGTTGCTGGCGGATGTCCTGGCCGATGTGGCCACACGGTACGCCGACTGCGCCGCGGTCACCGACGGGTCGGGCGCCGTCGCGACCTACGCTGAACTCGACGCCCGGTCGGATGCCTGCGCGCGGTGGCTCATCTCGCAGGGTGTGGGCACCGAATCGCTGGTGGCACTGGCTATTCGACGCTCGGTGGACCTTCTCACCGCGTTGTGGGCGGTGACAAAGGTCGGTGCGGGGTACGTACCCATCGACCCTGACTACCCGGCCGACCGCATCACCTACATGCTGAGCGATTCGGGCGTCTCCCTCGGTCTGACGACATCGGAGTTGCGCGAGCAGTTGCCCTCCTCGGTGACGTGGTCGTTCGTCTCAGACGTCGTCACCGTTCGGCGGGGTCCCGCTGAGCCCGCCTCGGCGCCTCTGAGGTCGGACGAGCTGGTGCGTCCACGTCACCTCGACGCCCTCGCCTACGTGATCTACACGTCCGGGTCGACCGGTCGGCCCAAAGGTGTTGCCGTCACCTACCGAGGTATCCACAACTACGCAGCAGACCTGAGCCGCTACGGGGCGGAAGCAGGGTCTGTGGTGATGGGCTATTCGTCTCCGAGCTTCGACGCGTCGATCCTCGAGTGGCTGATCGCCTCCACCGGGGGAGCGACGCTCGCATATCGGCCCGAGGGCGCGATCGGCGGGGAATTGCTCGAAGAGTTCATGCGCGAGGCCGGGGTAACGCATGCGTTCATGACGCCGACCGTTGCCGCGACGATCAATCCCGCAGCCGTCCCGGGTTTGCAGCTCCTGGCATCGGGGGGTGAGGCGCTGCCGCAGCGACTCGTCGATCGGTGGGCCGACGAGGTTGCCTTCTTCAATGCCTACGGCCCGACCGAGACGTCGGTCGCCGTCGCCAACAGCCGACGCCGCGTCGGCGACCCGGTGCGCATCGGCGGACCCATCGGGGGTGTGGGATTGGTGGTCCTCGACGACGCGTTGCAGCCCGTTCCCGTGAATGTTCCCGGCGAGCTCTACGTCCGTGGTGTCGCGCTGGCCCGCGGCTATCTCGATCGAGCAGGCCTGACTGCTGCGCGCTATGTGGCCGATCCCTTCGGCGGTGGCGGCGACCGCCTCTACCGCACCGGAGATGTGGTGCGATGGCGCCGCACCGAGGACGGCGAGCTGGAGCTCGAGTATTCCGGGCGTAGCGATGACCAGGTGAAGCTGCGAGGTCTGCGCATCGAATTGGGCGAGGTCGAAGCCGTCTTGTCGTCGTATCCGGATGTCTCGGAGGCGGTCGTGATCGGCGTGGGTGGTGCCGTGGCCACGGCGCTCGCAGGATACGTGGTGGCAGTTGCCGGACTCGATCTGTCCGCGGTGCGCGCACACCTCGAACAGCAATTGCCCGCGCATATGGTGCCTGCCACCATCACCGTCCTCGACGAGCTTCCGCTGACACCCGTCGGCAAACTCGACAAACGCGCACTCCCGGCACCGGAGCTCCCCGACGGCGACGACTACGTCGAGCCGGCGTCGACCGCAGAACGTCAGTTGGCCGCAGTGGTCGCAGGGATGCTGGGGATCGACCGGGTCAGTGTCACCGACTCGTTCTTCGCGCTCGGCGGAGACTCGATCATGTCGATCCGACTGGCGTCGGCCGCCCGTGACGCGGGCTTGGCCCTGTCGCCGCGAGACATCTTCGAACACAAGACGATTCGAGCAATGGCTCGCGCAGGCAGTGACGACCGGGCGAGCGTGCCCCTCCTGCCCGAGCCGGACGGCGGTGGTTCCGGCGAGGTGCCGCTGAGTCCGGTGGCCGCGTGGTTGCTCGAGACCGCCGGGGAGCCCGCGCGGTTGCGCGACTTCTCGCAGTCCGTGGTGATGATCGCTCCTCCAGATCTGAGTCCGGCCATGCTCGCGGCCGTCCTCGACGCCGTCGTGGCGGTCCACCCGATGCTCGCACTGCAGCTCCGACACACCGACGACGGTTGGAGTCAGGTCGCTGGATCACCCGACTCGCGCGCAGAGGTGCGCGCCGTACATGCCGACATCAGCACTCGGTCAACAGAGTTCGAGGCGCTGATCCGTGCTGAGCACGCGGCGGCCCTCGGCAAGCTCGACCCCGTTGCGGGACGGGTGATCGCGGCAGTCCTCGTGTCCGGAAACGACGGCGCGCGTGTCATTCTCGCCATCCACCATCTCTCGATCGACGCCGTGTCGTGGCCGGTCGTCGTCGAAGACGTCATCACCGCATGGGGTGCGATGGACTCCGACGCACAGAAGGCGTTGCGGTCAGAGGTGACCTCCGCCCGAGCCTGGCACAACGCGCTGGCAACCACGGTGCGTGCCGACGACGAGCTCGACTACTGGATGGCTCGCGTCGGACTCCGCACACCGGGTTTCGACGTCCCGACTCCGCTCGGTCAGGCCGCGCCCGCACCGGTGACCGTCGAACTCGATCCGGAACTGACCGAGGCCGTACTCGCAGACCTGCCGACGGCCTTCGGCGCGACCACCGCCGACGTGCTGATCGCCGCGCTCGCGCGTGCTGTGCGCTCGTGGCAAAACGATCGTGGGCTGGCAGCAGATGGTCCGGTCGCGATGGTCTCCGAGGGGCACGGACGCTACGAGGATGTGCTCCTCGACGCCGAGGAGCCACGCCGGGCCGATCTGTCGCGAACGGTTGGATGGTTCACGACCATCGCGCCATTCGCCGTCGATCCCGGTGCCGACGGGATTCACGCCGTCAAGGCAGCGAAAGAGGAGCGGCTGACCCGCCCCGGCAACGGGATCGGGTTCGGACTACTACGCGCGGATCAGCGAAGTCCGTTGTGGGGCTGTGAACTTCCGGCGATCGGCGTCAACTATCTCGGTGCGGTCGGTCAGGGCGTCACCGAGGCCGACACCGCCGTTCCGTTCGCGGTCGACACCCGCGCACCAGCACTGGCATCGACCGTGTCCGGCATGATGCCTGCGACGAACGTACTCACGGTCAACATCGCGGTACGTCCAGGCGAGCATGAACGTGTTCTGTCCGCGGATTTCCTGTACGCGCAGGATGTGTTGACCCAGCACGACGTCGCAGCTCTCGCCGCCGCATGGCTCCGCGAACTCGAGGGGATCGTCACCGAGGTTGCCGTGCTCGGTGATCCGGGGCCCTCGCCCTCGGACCTGCCCGGCACCGGCATCACGCAGGCCGATATCGACGACGTGGCAAAGGCGTACCCCGGCGCTGCGATATGGCCGCTGACGCCGCTCCAGCACGGCTTCTTCCTGCAGTCGGCGCTCGCCGACGCCGGCGGTGACGACGCCGTGGATGTGTATGTGGGACAGGCCGTTCTGCGCCTTGCCGCGCCCGTCGATGACACTCGGCTCCGCCGCGCCGTCGAAGGGCTGTTCTCCCACCACTCCGCCCTGCGGACGAGTTACCTGCAGACCGGGGGCGGTGCGGTGGTGTCCGTCGTGCAACCGTCGGTCGACGTTCCGTGGCGCACAATTGATCTGGGCGAGGTAGACGACACGCGGCGGCAGGCGGCGGTCGACGAGGTCGTCGCCGCCGAGCGCGTCACACCATTCGACCTCGCGGCGCCTCCGCTGCTACGGGTCGTGGCGGTTCGTGACTCGGGTGGCGTCACGGTCGTGATCACCAACCATCACATCCTGTTCGACGGTTGGTCGGGTCCGCTCGTCCTCGCAGACCTGCTGTCGCTCTACGCCACCGGGGCGACGTACACCGGTGCACAGCGCACCGGGATGAGCGATTTCGGCGACTTCGCGCGGCGCATCGCGGGCGCCGATCACGCTGCCGGGCTGGCGGCCTGGGGTGACGTGCTCGCAGCGGTTGACGGGCCGACACTCGTCGCGCCCGGCGCGATGGCCACCGCTCACTCATTGCCGCGCAACCACATGATGGTCGTCGACTCGCAACTTGTCGCCGGGCTCGAATCCGTTGCACGAGCGCAGGGTTCGACGCTGGCGACAGTTCTGCAGTTCGCGTGGGCGGTGTTGTTGTCACGGGTGACGGGGGAACGCGTCGTCACCTTCGGCGAGACCGTGTCCGGCCGACCTGCTGACCTCGACGACGCCGCGTCGATGGTCGGCCTGTTCATCAACACGTTGCCCGCGGTCGTCGACGTCGACCCGTCCATGCCGATCGCCGACGTGGTGGCAGCACTACAGAAATCCAAGGTCGCGGTGCTCGATCACCAGCACCTCGGACTACCGGAGCTGATCGCACTTGCCGGAGTCGACGGTGCTCTGTTCGATACGCTGACGGTCCACGAGTCCTATCCCGTTGACACCGAGTCGATTTCGACGACCGACACGTCGACAACAGGTCTCAGCATCACCGAGGTCGTGGTCAGTGACTCCACGCACTTCCCGCTGAACATGGTCACGTCGCCTCTGAGTGGCGGCGGACTGTCGATCAACCTGAAGTATCTGCCGAGTGCCTTCGACGACGAGCAGATCCGCGTCTTCGCCGAAGCGCTCGGCGTCATCCTGCGCACCGTGGTCGAGCGACCGCAGTCGTTGGTCGCCGACATCTCGTTGGTCGACGCTGCCGAGCGGGCGACGATCGAACGGTGGTCTGTCGGACCCCAGGTCGAGGTACCGGCAGTCGAGACGGTTGCTGATGCTGTTGCGGCGCAGGTGGTTCGGTCGCCGGGTGCGCCTGCGTTGTGGTGTGGGGGTCGGGTGGTGTCGTATGCGGAGTTTGGTGCGCGGGTGGCGGTGTTGGCGCGTGAGTTGATTGGTGTGGGTGTGGGGCCGGAGGTGGCGGTGGGGGTGTCGTTGGAGCGGTCGGTGGAGTTTGTGGTGGCTGTTCATGCGGTGGTTGCTGCGGGTGGTCAGTATGTGCCGTTGGATACGCAGGCGCCGCTCGAGCGGGTGGAGTACATGGTGGGTACTGCTGGGGTGGGTGTGGTGGTGGTTGCTGCTGGTGTGGTGCCTGCTGCGGTGGTGGGGCTTGGTGATCGTGTGCGGGTGGTTGAGGTGGATGCGTCGGGGTCGGTGGATGTGTCGGTGGCTGCGGTGTCTGATGGTGAGCGGTTGTCGTCGTTGTCGGGTGATGCGGCGTTGTATACGTTGTTCACGTCGGGGTCGACGGGTCGGCCGAAGGGTGTCACCGTCTCGCACCGGGCCGTACTCAACAGGTTGTGGTGGGGACTGGGCGAGTATCCGTGGGCGGCGGGCGATCGTGTGGTGTTGAAGACGCCGGTGACGTTTGATGTGTCGGTGCCGGAGTTGTTCGCGCCGTTGATGTCTGGTGCTCAGGTGGTGGTGGCGCGGCCGGATGGTCACGGCGATCCGTTGTATCTGGCGGAGTTGATCGGGGCGACGCGGGCGACGTCGGTGCATTTCGTGCCGTCGATGTTGTCGGTGTTCCTCGATGTCGTCCCCGAACAACGCATTCGCGAACTCGACTCCTTGCGGTGGCTCTTCTGTTCGGGCGAGGCGCTGCCGCCTGCCACCGTTGCCGCAGCCCATCGACTACTGCCGGACGTGTCGATCCACAACCTGTTCGGCCCGACAGAAGCGGCCGTCGAAGTGGGCTACGCCGATGTCACCACGCGAGATCGCTTGATCCCCATCGGGATTCCGGTGGCCAACACGTCGATGTATGTGTTGGATGCGCGGTTGGGTGTGGTGCCGCCTGGTGTGCCTGGTGAGTTGTATTTGGGTGGTGTGCAGGTGGCGCGTGGGTATGCGTCGCGTGCGGGGTTGAGTGCTGAGCGGTTTGTGGCGGATCCGTTTGGTGGTGGGGGTTCGCGGTTGTATCGGACGGGTGATTTGGTGCGGTGGGGTGTTGGTGGGGAGATCGAGTATTTGGGGCGTACGGATTTTCAGGTGAAGTTGCGTGGGCAGCGGGTGGAGTTGGGTGAGGTGGAGGCGGTGGTGGCTGCGGCGCCGGGTGTGGTGCATGCGGTGTGTGCGGTGGTTGATGGTGGTGGTGGTCAGCAGTTGGTGGGGTATGTGTCGCCGGGGTCGGTGGATGTGGATGTGGTGTCGGAGTATGTGTCTGGGGTGTTGCCGGGTTATATGTGTCCGTCGGTGTGGGTGGTCACTGATGAGTTGGTGTTGAACAGTTCGGGGAAGTTGGATCGTCGGGCGTTGCCGCCGGTGGTGGTGGCGGAGGTGGGGTTTGTGGCGCCGGTGTCGTCGTCGCAGGTGTTGGTGGCGCAGGTGTTTGAGCGGGTGTTGGGTGTGTCGCGGGTGGGGTTGGGGGAGTCGTTTTTCTTGTTGGGTGGTAATTCGTTGTCGGCGATGCGGGTGGCTGCTGGGGTGGCGGATGTGTTCGGGGTGTCGGTGTCGGTGCGTGATGTGTTTGATGCGCCTACTGTCGAAGAACTCGCCGATCTCGTGACCACTCGGGATCGCGGTCTCGCGCCGATCGAGGCCGTGTCGCCACGGCCGTCTGCGATCCCGTTGTCGTTCGCGCAGTCGCGGATGTGGTTCATCAACCAGTTCGAACCCGGGACCGCCACCTACAACATCCCGGCGCTACTGCGACTTCGCGGGAAGCTCGATCTCGTCGCGCTGCGCCGCGCTGTGGAAGATGTGGTCGCTCGTCACGAGGTGTTGCGTACGACGTTCCCCGCGGTCGACGGAACCCCGGTGCAGGTTATCCACCCGGCGCACCGCGTCGCGGCGGAACTCGACTGGGCCGTCGTCTCGGACGAACAGGCGCTCGCCGACGCGGTGAGCACCGGGTTCGATGTCACCGAATCGTTGCCGCTGAGGGTGCGGGTGGCACCGGTTGGCCCCGACGAGCACATCGTTGCCCTCGTCGCCCATCACATCGCGGCGGACGGTGAGTCGATGCGTCCGCTCGTGGCCGATCTGGTCACGGCGTATGTCGCACGTTCGGCGGACACGACGCCCGAATTCGTCCCGCTGGCAGTGCAATTCGCCGACTACTCGATCTGGCAGCACCAGGTCCTCGGCGATCCCGCAGATCCTGAATCGGTGGTCGGGCGACAGCTCGCCCACTGGGTCGCGGAGCTCGCGGGCCTCCCCGACGTCATCGATCTGCCGACGGACCGTCCACGCCCGCGAGTCGCCACTCATCGCGGTGCTCGCATGCAGGTGGCCATTCCCGCGGAGATCGCGGATCGAATCGCCGCAACAGCGGCCGAACGTGGCGTCACCTCGTTCATGGTTGTCCACGCCGCGCTGTCGGTACTGCTCGCGCGTCTGTCGGGAAGCACCGACATCGCCGTCGCGACACCGGTTGCCGGGCGCGGACACGCAGTGCTCGATCCGCTCGTCGGGATGTTCGTCAACACTCTCATCCTGCGCAGCGAGGTCGACCTCGCCGAGTCGTTCGTCGATCTGCTCGACCGGATCCGGGTGACCGACCTCGATGCCTTCACCCACGCGGACGTTCCGTTCGAGACCATCGTCGACGCGCTGGACCCGGTGCGCTCCGAGGCATTCGCGCCGCTGGCCCAGGTCATGCTCTCGATGGAGGTGGGCGCGGTCGCAGATCCCACCGTGCGTGTCGACGAGCTCGAGGTCGAGCCGGTCGACGTCCCAAGTGTCCCAGCGCAACTCGACCTCGCGCTCACGGTGACAACCGCGCCTTCGGGCGTTGATTGGCAGTGCTCGATCGTCTATGCCACCGACCTGTTCGACGACGGGACCATCTCGACGTTCGCCGACCGCTACCTCGCGTTGTTGGCCGGTCTGACGGCGGCCCCGGCAGACGCTGTCGGCGACACGACGTTGATCTCGCCTGCCGAAACGGCTGCCGTCCTGTCCGCCGCGACCGGGCCGATTACGGAGCCGATCGTCGAGACGGTTGCTGATGCTGTTGCGGCGCAGGTGGTTCGGTCGCCGGGTGCGCCTGCGTTGTGGTGTGAGGGTCGGGTGGTGTCGTATGCGGAGTTTGGTGCGCGGGTGGCGGTGTTGGCGCGTGAGTTGATTGGTGTGGGTGTGGGGCCTGAGGTGGCGGTGGGGGTGTCGTTGGAGCGGTCGGTGGAGTTTGTGGTGGCTATTCATGCGGTGGTTGCTGCGGGTGGTCAGTATGTGCCGTTGGATACGCAGGCGCCGGTGGAGCGGGTGGAGTACATGGTGGGTACTGCTGGGGTGGGTGTGGTGGTGGTTGCTGCGGGTGCGGTGCCTGCGGCGGTGGTGGAGTTGGGTGATCGTGTGCGGGTGGTTGAGGTGGATGCGTCGGGGTCGGTGGATGTGTCGGTGGCTGCGGTGTCTGATGGTGAGCGGTTGTCGTCGTTGTCGGGTGATGCGGCGTTGTATACGTTGTTCACGTCGGGGTCGACGGGTCGGCCGAAGGGTGTCACCGTCTCGCACCGTGCCGCTGCCAACCGTCTGCGATGGTGCATCGACCGTTTCTCACTGACCGACGCCGATCGGGTGGTGTTGAAGACGCCGGTGACGTTTGATGTGTCGGTTCCGGAGTTGTTCGCGCCGTTGATGTCTGGTGCGCAGGTGGTGGTGGCGCGGCCGGGTGGTCACGGCGATCCGTTGTATCTGGCGGAGTTGATCGGGGCGACGCGGGCGACGTCTGTGCATTTCGTGCCGTCGATGTTGTCGGTGTTCCTCGATGTGGTTCCGGCACAGAGCTTTACACAACTCCGGTCGTTGCGATGGCTGCTGACGTCCGGTGAGGCGCTGCCCACCGCGGTGGCACTCGAAGCACACGCACAGTTGCCGGACACCAGGATTCACAATCTGTACGGTCCCACCGAAGCTGCGGTCGACGTCACGGACGTCGACGTGACGGGAAGCGACCACGTCACCATCGGCAAGCCCATCAGCAACACCACCACGTATGTGTTGGATGCGCGGTTGGGTGTGGTGCCTCCTGGTGTGCCTGGTGAGTTGTATTTGGGTGGTGTGCAGGTGGCGCGTGGGTATGCGTCGCGTGCGGGGTTGAGTGCTGAGCGGTTTGTGGCGGATCCGTTTGGTGGTGGGGGTTCGCGGTTGTATCGGACGGGTGATTTGGTGCGGTGGGGTGTTGGTGGGGAGATCGAGTATTTGGGGCGTACGGATTTTCAGGTGAAGTTGCGTGGGCAGCGGGTGGAGTTGGGTGAGGTGGAGGCGGTGGTGGCTGCGGCGCCGGGTGTGGTGCATGCGGTGTGTGCGGTGGTTGATGGTGGTGGTGGGCAGCAGTTGGTGGGGTATGTGTCGCCGGGGTCGGTGGATGTGGATGTGGTGGGTGAGTACGTGGCTGGGGTGTTGCCGGGTTATATGTGTCCGTCGGTGTGGGTGGTCACTGATGAGTTGGTGTTGAACAGTTCGGGGAAGTTGGATCGTCGGGCGTTGCCGCCGGTGGTGGTGGCGGAGGTGGGGTTTGTGGCGCCGGTGTCGTCGTCGCAGGTGTTGGTGGCGCAGGTGTTTGAGCGGGTGTTGGGTGTGTCGCGGGTGGGGTTGGGGGAGTCGTTTTTCTTGTTGGGTGGTAATTCGTTGTCGGCGATGCGGGTGGCTGCTGGGGTGGCGGATGTGTTCGGGGTGTCGGTGTCGGTGCGTGATGTGTTTGATGCGCCTACCGTCGAAGAACTCGCCGAGGCGATCGAAGGCCGTGACCAGGTGCTGCCCCGCGTGACAGCGGTGGCGCGACCGGCGCGGGTACCACTGTCCGCTGCGCAGTCGCGGATGTGGTTCATCAACCGATTCGACCCGACGTCGGCGTCCTACAACATTCCACTTGTGTTGCGCCTCAGGGGAACTCTCGACCTCGAGGCTCTGGCCGCAGCAGTCGGCGACGTCGTGGAACGTCACGAGGTACTGCGCACGATCTACCCGGATGACGGTGACGGCCCAGTGCAGCACATCGTCGACGCCGCACAGGCGCGCGACGAGGTTGATTGGGGCATCGCATTCCATCGCGATGGGCTGATTGCTTCTGCCACAACGGGATTCGACGTGACGCGTGAACTCCCGATCCGGGGTCGGGTACTGCGGGTCGCCGACGACGAGCACGAACTGGCCCTCACCGTCCATCACATCGCGTTCGACGGGGGATCGGTTCCGGTACTCGTCGGCGATCTTCTCGCCGCCTACCTTCACCGCACCAGCCCGGCAGTGCCCGCGCAGGCTCCGCTGTCCGTGCAGTACGCCGACTATGCGCTCTGGCAGCAGGCGGCGCTCGGCAGCGTGCACGATCCGTCGAGCCCGATCGGTAGCCAAATGGACTACTGGCGAACGCAACTCGCGGCACTCCCGATCGTCACCGACCTGCCGAGGGATCGGCCGCGGCCCTCGGTGCGCGACAGCGACGCAGGTGTGGTCAGGCTGACCGTCGACGACGCGTTGGCGACTCGCATCGAGGCCTTCGCCCGAGACCACGAGACCACCGGCTTCATGGTCCTGCACGCGGCGCTGGCGATCATGGTGTCGCGCGAGGCCGCCACCGGCGACGTCGTCATCGGGACCCCGATCACGGGCCGCACGGACTCTGCCCTCGCCGATCTTGTCGGCATGTTCGTCAATACGTTGGTGCTGCGCACCGAGGTTGATCCGGGGCGGACCGTCGAGGACTTCCTCGCGTCGGTGCGCACCACCGATCTCGATGCCTTCGCGCATGCCGACGTGAACTTCGAAGATCTCATCGACGAGTTGTCGCCCGCGCGTTCCACCGCATTCGAGCCGCTCGTGCAGATCGCCTTCACCCATGTGTCGGGCGACGTCGATCCGCGGGCCGAGATGGAGGCGGCTGGACTGGTCGCCGAACCGCTGGACATCGCTGCGCCGACGGCCAAGTTCGACCTCACGGTCGGCGTGGCAGACCGACGCGCCGACTCTCCCATGACGGCCGAATTCATCTATGCCAGCGCACTGTTCGACGAACCGACGGTACGCGGTTTCGCCGATCGCTGGTTGACGGTGCTGGAAGCGATGGTGGCAAACCCCCGGGTCGCCGTCGGCGACATCGACCTCGCGGTCGACGACGACACGGTGGTGTCACTCGGGGTGCGGAGTCGGAACTCGTTGGGCACCAATGGTGTTGCAGCCGATGGCGGTGTCTCGATGCCGCGAGTACTCGTCGACATCCTCGACGACCGCGTCATCGATCCGGACCGTCCGGCACTGGTCTGTGGTGACCACCAGTTGACCTACGACGAATTCGAGAAGGCGGTCAATCGGGTGGCCCGCAGGCTGATCGCCGCGGGTGTCGGACCCGGCGACGTGATCGCCGTCGGTATGAACCGCTCGATCAACTCGGTTGTCGCCGTATTCGGTGTGTTCCGAACCGGGGCCGCGTACGTGCCCATCGCGCCGTCGTATCCCGAGGACCGCATCGCCTTCATGTTGGCCGATTGCGGCGCAACCCTTGGGATCAGCGATCGCGACACCATCCCCGGCCTCGGGGAGTCGCCGTGCACATGGATGGACATCGACACCCTGATCGCACCCGGGGTCGAAGACAGCCCCGTCACGAACGACGAGCGCCGTGCGCCGAAGAGACTCGACGACCTCGCATATCTCATCTACACCTCCGGATCGACCGGTCGCCCCAAGGCTGTCGGCGTCGCTGAGCGCGGCATCGCCAATCTCGTCGACGCACTCGCGGAGATCTCCGGGACCTCGGCAACCGCATCCGACGTCCGGGTGCTGCATGTCGCATCGCCCAGCTTCGACGCGTCGGTACTCGAAATGCTCTGGGGCATAGGCCTCGGCCACACCCTGGTGATCGCCGGCGCCGACGAGTACGCCTCGGACGCGCTCGGCCGGGTCCTCGAGCGCGGCGGTGTCACCGACGCGATCATCACGCCTACGGTGCTCGCCACCGTCGACCCGCGTTTCGGTGCGAGCCTGCGAAATCTCGCATCGGCGGGAGAAGCGTGCCCACCCGAACTCATGGACAGGTGGGCGTCGGCTCATCCCGATCTCAGGACGCTCAACCTCTACGGGCCGTCGGAGACGACGGTGTGGGCAACCGCGGCCGTGATCGAGCGCGGGCAGCCGGTGACCATCGGACGCCCGATTCGCGGGTTCGCCGCGTATGTTCTCGATTCGCGACTGCACCAAGTGCCGCAGGGCGTGACGGGGGCGCTGTATCTCAGCGCCGACGACTCTCTCGCGCGTGGCTACCTCGGACGTCCCGGACTGACCGCGAAGGCGTTCGTCGCGAATCCGTTCAGCTCGACACCGGGCGCGCGCCTGTACGCGACGGGCGATCTCGTCAGGGTCACTGCCACAGGCGAATTGGAGTATGCCGGCCGCATCGACACACAGGTCAAGTTGCGCGGGCTGAGGATCGAACTCGGCGAGATCGAGACGGCACTCACCTCGCATCCCGACGTCGACGCTGCGGTGGTGATCGGCGTCGGCGGTGCCGTCGCGAGCGCGCTGGCAGGGTACGTGGTGGCATCACCCGACGTCGATGTCGCAGCCATCCGCGACCACATCGCCACGCGGCTTCCCTCGCACATGGTTCCCGCGAGTCTGACCGTGCTCGATGCTCTACCGCACACGCCCGGAGGCAAGGTCGACACCGCCGCGCTGCCCGAGCCCGCCGAAGGGGCACAGCAGCACAGCAGCGTCGCACCGGCGACCGACGCGGAGGAGCGTGTCGCCGCCGTCTACGCCGAGGTGCTCGGTAGCGAGACCATCGGCGTCACGGAGAGCTACTTCGACCTCGGCGGCAACTCGTTGTCGGCCACTCGCGTTGCTGCGCGCATCTCCGAACTCTTCGACGCCGACATCACCGTGCGCGACGTCTTCGAGCAGCCAACCGTGCGCGGTCTCGCCGCGCTTGCGGCGCAGCGTGAGCCGGGCCTCGCCCCGGTCGTGCCGGTCGTGCCCCGACCGGCTCGCATTCCGCTGTCGTTCGCGCAGGCCAGGATGTGGGTCATCAACCAGTTCGATCCCACGTTGAGCACCTACAACGTCCCGGTGCTGCTTCGGCTCAGCGGCGACGTCGACGTGGCTGCGCTGCGGGCAGCCGTCGTCGACGTCGTCGAGCGTCACGAGGTGCTGCGGACGGTGTTCCCCGCGGTGGACGGCGTTCCGGTGCAGATCATCGGCGGCGTCGACACCGTGTCGGACCGCCTCGATTGGGGCGTCGTCGACTCCGCCGCACAGCTCGAGGCCGCGGTGACCGACGGCTTCGACGTCAGTGTCGAGGAGCCGCTGCGGTGCTGCGTCTGGCGGTCCGCGCAGGACGAGTATGTGTTCGCGCTGGTGGCCCACCACATCGCTGCCGACGGCGAGTCGATGGGCCCGTTGGTCAGCGACATGATGGCGGCGTATGCGGCGCGCGCGACAGGCTCGGCACCGCACTTCGCGCCGCTGCCGGTGCAGTTCGCCGATGTGGCCATCTGGCAGCACGAGGTGCTCGGGCGGCCGGACGACCCGGCGTCGGTGGTCGCGCGTCAACTGTCCTACTGGGAGGACGCGCTGGCAGGCGTACCGGATGTGGTGGAACTGCCGACCGACCGTCCGCGACCCCTCGTCGCCTCCGAGCGGGGTGCGCAGGTCGGGTTTGCGATACCGGCCGCCATCGCAGGCCGGGTGTCGGCGGTGGCACGCGAGCACGGTGTGACACCGTTCATGGTCGTGCACGCGACACTCGCTGCGCTCCTGTCCCGACTGGCCGCCACGACCGATGTCACGGTGGGAACCCCGATTGCCGGTCGCGGACAACGTGATCTCGACGCATTGGTCGGCATGTTCGTCAACACCCTCGTACTCCGCAGCGACGTGGACCCCGGCGCATCGTTCGCCGATCTACTCGAGTCTGTGCGGACCACCGACCTCGACGCGTTCGCCCACGCCGATGTTCCGTTCGAAGCGGTGATCGATCGTCTCGACCCCGTGCGTTCGGAAGCGTTCGCGCCCCTCACCCAGGTGCTGCTCACGTTCCATCAGTCGGTGCTGCCGGAGTTCGCGGCGGAACTGAACGCCACACATGTTGCCGGAGTGCAGATCTCGCCCATCGCGCCGCAGCACACCCCGGCCAAGGTCGACCTCACCTTCGGTATCGCCGACGCTCCCGACGGTCAGCCGTGGACGGCGCAGATCGTCTATGCCACAGACCTTTTCGATGGCTCGACGGTTGACACGATCGCCGACCGGTTCGTCCGGATGCTCGACGGCTGCACCGCCGATCCGAGCCTGCCGATCGGCGACGTCGTGCTTCTGTCGGATGACGAGAAGGCGACGCTCGCCGCACTTCCGGCGCCGATAACGAACATGCCGCGCGCGGACCTGAGCCTCGTCGACCTGTTCGCCGAATCTGTACGCGCACACCACGACCGGCCAGCAGTCAGCGCGGCCGGACAGTCGCTCGACTACGGCGAACTCGACCGCCGGTCGACGGCAGTGGCCGCGGCACTGGTCGAGCGCGGTGTCGTCGCGGGAGATCTCGTCGGTGTCGCAACGGCACGCACCGTCGACCTCGCCGTCGCCATTCTGGGTGTCCTCAAAGCGGGTGCGGGCTATCTCCCGTTGGATACGACGAACCCGGTGCGACGCCTGACCTACATCGTCGCCGACGCCGCCATCGACCTGATCATCACCGACGCCGCGACCGTCGATCACGAGCTGTTCGGGCAGTTGCCCGACGCGGTCGCGGCCGTCGACGTCGACGACCTGGTGGGCGAGGGGACAGGTCTGCCCACGCCGACGCCGGTCATCAAACCTGATTCCGGCGCGTACGTCATCTACACCTCCGGATCCACCGGCAAGCCCAAGGGCGTGCAGATCACTCACCGCGACGTGCTCACCCTGATCGACACCACCGCGACCGACTTCGAGTTCGTCCCGACCGACGTCTGGACCATGTTCCACTCCTATGCGTTCGACTTCTCGGTGTGGGAACTGTGGGGCCCGTTCGCGTCGGGTGCGCGTCTGGTCATCGTCGACCGCGACGTCGCACGCGACCCGGACGCATTCGTCGAACTCCTCGGCCGCGAAGGGGTGACGGTGCTGAGCCAGACGCCGTCCGCCTTCTACCAACTCATCGACGCTCGACGGCGCGTCGGACCTGATCTCGCCCTGCGCTACATCGTGTTCGGCGGCGAGGCGCTCGCATTCGATCAGGTCGACCGCTGGTTCACTGAAAACCCCTCGGACACAGCCCAACTGGTCAACATGTACGGCATCACCGAGACCACGGTGCATGTCAGCATCCGGCCCATGGACCGAGCATCGGTCCTCGACGGCGACAGCTCGCTGATCGGTAGGCCGTTGAGCTCGTTGGGCATTCACATCCTCGACTCGCGACTGCATCCGGTCCCGCCGGGCGTCGTCGGCGAAATCTATGTCACGGGTGGCCAATTGGCGCGGGGTTACCGGGGACGGTCGGAGCTCACCGCCACGCGGTTCGTCGCCGACCCCTTCGATCCGGGCGGCGAACGCATGTACCGCACCGGCGACCTCGCCCGCCGCATCGGCGACGACATCGAGTATCTCGGGCGCGGTGATGCGCAGGTGCAGCTGCGTGGCTTCCGCATCGAGTACGGCGAGGTCGAGGCCGCATTGGCCGCTGCCCCCGGCATCAACGCGGCCGCGGCAACGGTCGTCGACATCCCCGGACGTGGCGAGCAACTCGTCGGCTATGTGGTCGCAGACCGGATCGACTCGATAGACGTGGACGAGGTCCGCGACTCGGTTGCGCGCGCGGTGCCGACGTACATGATTCCCGGAATCATCATGCCGATCGATCGTCTGCCGCTGACCGCGAACGGCAAACTGGATCGACAAGCACTGCCGCAGCCCACGATCGACGGCGTCGGCGGCGACGACGTCGTGCCGGCGACGCCCGCCGAGGAGACTCTGGCCGGCCTCGTGTCCGGTGTGCTCGGGGTCGAAAAGGTCGGCATGACCGACTCCTTCTTCGCGCTCGGCGGTGACTCGATCCTCGCCATCACGCTCTCGTCGGCCGCACGTGCAGCAGGCCTTCCGATCTCCCCGCGCGACATCTTCGAGCACAAGTCGGTGCGCGCTCTTGCCGTGGCAGCAGCAGCCGATGCACAACGACTCCCGATGCTCGCCGAGTTGCCGGACGGGCCGACGGGTGCCGTTCCGGTCTCGCCGATTGCTGCGTGGATGATCGAATTGTCCGACGAGCCAGACGATTTCGCCGACTTCTCGCAGTCGATGACACTCATCGCGCCCGAAGGTCTCGACACCGAGTCATTGCGGCGACTGCTCACGACGGTGGTCTCGGCACACCCGATGCTGTCGTCGACACTGCGGTGCGTCGACGGTGAATGGGTGGCCACAGCAGGATCCGACGCCACACCGAGCGTCGTCGGCGAGCGGGTCGATGCAGCCGGCGGCAGCCCGGAATTCGCTGCCGCGGTGCGGGCGGCACATGCTCGCGCACTGCGTGAGCTGTCACCGGCCGACGGGGTCCTGGTGTCCGCCGCACACGTCGTGGGAGCCGACGGTGCGCGGGTGGTGCTCGCGATCAATCACCTCGGCGTGGACGCGGTCTCGTGGCCGATCCTCATCGAGGATCTGATCACGGCGTGGGCGGCGTCGGAAAGCGGTGGCGATGCGACGTTGCGTCCCGAGGTCACCTCGGCACGGGCGTGGCACTCCGCGCTGGCCGAACGCACACCCGATCACGTGGGCGAGGTCGACTACTGGCTGGCGCGCGTCGACCGCGAGCCCACCGATCTCGGCGTCACCGTCGACCGCGACCGAGATCGATTCGCCACGCTCTCCACGGTGACCGTCGCCGTCGGCGCCGCGGACACGGAGGCGCTACTCACCAGCGTCCCCGAACAGTTCGGTGGGCATGTCAACGACGCTCTGCTCGGTGCGTTGGCGCGCGCGATCAGGTCGTGGCAGCGTGCTCGCGGAATCGTCGACGATGCTCCGGTATCGATCCTGGTCGAAGGTCACGGACGCTACGAGGACGTGCTCGCCCACGGCTCGTCGCCGAGCATCGCTGACCTCTCCCGCACCGTCGGATGGTTCACGTCGATCGCCCCGATCGTGGTCGACCCGGGCGATGACGTCGTGCACGCCGTGAAGGCTGCCAAGGAGGAACGCCTCGGTCAGCCCGAGCACGGTCTGGGATTCGGCCTGCTGCGCAACAACCTCTCGCGCAACGGTGACGCACGGTTGGCGCAGACCGCGTTGCCCGGTATCGCGTTCAACTACCTCGGAGCCGGCGTCCGCGGCAGCGACGACGCGGCGGTGTTGCCGTTCACCGCCGATCCCGCGGCACCCGCGCTGCCCGCGTCGGTGTCGGGTCGCATGGTTGCGATGAACACGCTCTCCGTCAACGTCGGCACCGCGACGACCGACAGCGGCCGCGAATTGTCGGCCGACCTGCTGTTCCCGAGTGGCGCATTCTCTCGGTCGGACATCGAAGACCTCGGTGATCGATGGGCGGCCGAACTCGCCGCGGTCACCGTCGCGGCGCGACAGCCGGGCGGACCGGGACTATCGCCCTCGGACGTGCCCGGTACCGGCGTCACCCAGGACGACCTCGACGAGCTCGCGCATCGTTTCGGCTCGGCCGACGTCTGGCCGATGACGCCACTCCAAAGGGGCCTGCACGTCCAATCAGAGCTCGCGGGCGACGACGCGGTCGATGTCTACGTGGTGCAGGGAATCCTCCACCTCGGCGGGGACATCGACGTCGAGCGGCTTCGTCGTGCGACAGAAGCACTCTTCGATCATCACAGGGCGCTGCGCTCGGCGTTCGTGCGTTGCAGGAGCGGCGCCGTGGTCACGGTGATCCCGGAGTCGGTCTCCGTGCCGTGGGAGGTCGTCGAGGTACCGGCGTCGTCGGCCGGTGATGACATGTCGGCTGATGACAAGTCGGCGGTGGAGCGCTACGCCGACGTGGAGCGACGTCGTGGATTCGATCTCGAGTCCGCCCCGCTGATGCGCTTCACGCTCTTCCGCCACGGCGACGACGCGCACCTGATCGTCACCAATCACCACATTCTGATCGACGGATGGTCGGGTCCGCTCGTCCTCGCCGACCTGCTCGCGCTCTACGCGACCGGGTCGACCTACACCGGGACACAACCCGGTGGTGGCGACTTCGGCGATCATGCGCGCCGCATCGCGCTCGCCGATCCCGACGCCGCTCGGGCAGCGTGGCGAGGCGTGCTCGCACCGGTCGACGGTCCGACCCTCGTGGCTCCCGGCGTGTCCGGTGCTCGCGAGATGCTTCCGCGCGATCACTCCGCGCTGCTCGACGAGCAGATCGTCGACGGAATCGAGCGGCTCGCCAGGGCGCAGGGCGCAACCGTGGCCACGGTGCTGCAACTGGCCTGGGCTGTGTTGTTGTCTCGACTGACCGGGAACCGGGTCGTCACATTCGGTGAGACCACCTCGGGCCGCCCCGCAGATCTCGAAGGCGTGGCGTCGATGGTCGGCTTGTTCATCAACACCGTGCCCGCCGTCGTCGACGTCGACCCGGACGCACCCGTCGCGGACGTGCTCGCGCGTCTGCAGCAGGCGAAGGTGACCGTGCTCGACCACCAGCACATCGGACTGACCGAGCTGATGGCGCTGGCCGACGTGCCGCTGCTGTTCGACACCCTCACCGTGCACGAGTCCTACCCGGTGGACGGCGACTCGCTCGCGACCGCCGACCCCGCACAGACCGGGGGACTGCAGATCCTCGACTTCGATGGCACCGACGCGACCCACTACCCGCTCAACATGGCGACGGCTCCGTTGCCGGGCGGGCAGATCTCGCTCACGCTCAAGTATCTGCCTGCGGCATTCGACGATCACCAGGTAGAGGTGTTCAGCACCGCGCTGGTCGAGATCCTGCGCCAGATGGCCGCTGACCCGACACGCCTCACCGCCGACATCACCCTCGTCACCGAACAACAGAGGGCACAGTTCACGCCGGTCGACGGTGGTGAAGGGGAACGACCGCGGCTGCTCGCCGACCTCTTCGCCGAAGCCGCGGCGGCATACGGACCGCGCACAGCGGTCAGCGACGCTGCCGGTTCGACGCTGACCTACGCCGAACTTGACGCCGAGTCCACTCGCCTCGCGCGGTGGCTGATCGCACGTGGGATCGGGACCGAGTCGCTCGTCGGTCTGGCGATCGGACGCTCCACGGAATTGCTCACCGCGATCTGGGCGGTCGCCAAGACCGGCGCGGGGTATGTGCCGATCGATCCCGACTATCCGGCGGAACGAGTCGCGACGATGGTCGAGGATTCCGGCGCCGTACTGGGCCTGACCCGCTCGCGCTCGCTGCCGACGCGGCCGGGACTCGACTGGGTCGACCTCGACGACCCTGCCGTCTCGCGCGCAATCTCGTCACAGGACACCACCTCGCTCGCCGCGAACGAGCTACTGAAGCCGGTGCGACCGGACAACACGGCCTACGTGATCTACACCTCAGGATCGACCGGAAGACCGAAGGGTGTGAGCGTCACGCACTCCGGTCTGGCCAACTACGCCGCAGCGGAATCGTCCCGCTTCCCGCAGGTCGAGAAGCCGGTTGTGCTCGGCTTCGCGTCGCCGAGCTTCGACGCCTCGGTGCTGGAGTACCTCCTCGCCGCAGCGTTCGGCGGCGAGATCGCATACCGCCCCGCGGACGCGGTCGGTGGCGAGGCACTGGAGCAATTCATGCGAGAACGTGCCGTGACTCATACGTTCCTCACCCCGACCGTGTTGTCGACCATGGATCCGGCTGCACTGCCGGATCTGGCGGGGGTCGCCGTGGGCGGCGAAGCCGTGCCGCCGTCGATCGTCGACGGTTGGTCGAGCCACCTCAGCCTGCACAACATCTATGGTCCGACCGAGACGACGATCAGTGTGACGTTCGCGCGGCCGACGAGGCCGGGTGCCAGAGTGCTTCTCGGCGGTCCCATCAACGGCACAGGGTTCGAAGTCCTCGACGCCCGCCTGCATCCCGTACCCGAGGGAGTCTCCGGAGAGCTCTACATCACCGGACTACCCCTCTCTCGCGGATATCTCGATCGGCCGGGACTGACGTCGGAGCGGTTTGTCGCGCACCCGAACGGCACCGCGGGCGAACGCATGTACCGCACAGGCGACGTCGTCCGTTGGCAGCGCGACGAGACCGGTGAACTCTCACTCGAGTACGCGGGCCGAAGCGACGCTCAGGTCAAGCTTCGCGGTCTACGAATAGAACTGGGTGAGATCGAGGCGGCCCTGGCGGCTCATCCGACGGTCGAATCGGCCGTCGTCGTCGGAGTCGGGGGAGCGGTGGCGACAGCGCTCGCCGGGTACGTCGTGCTCGACGATTCCCCGGGCCCCGATGATTCCCTCAGTGATCCCGAGGAATCCGTGTCGACGACGCTGCGGCACTTTCTCTCGCAACGGTTGCCCGCCCATATGGTGCCGTCGAGCATCACCGTGCTCGATGCCTTTCCGCTCACGGCCGTCGGCAAACTCGACAAGCGCGCGCTTCCCGAACCGCAGCGCCCGAGCGGGGTTCGTGTGGACCCGGTCGGGCCGATCGAGGAATCGGTGGCCGAGGTGTTCGGCGAGATCCTCGGCGTCGAGAACGTCGGCGCGACCGACAGCTTCTTCGACCTCGGCGGCGATTCGTTGTCGGCGACCCGTGCTCTCGGTCTCTTGCGGCGCGTGCACGGCGACCATCTCGAACTCGGCTGGTTGTTCAACGATCCGACGCCGCGCGGGATCGCGGCCCGAATCGAAGGCGCCACCGCGCCGGCAGGAGAGGTTCTCATCGAGCTCGCGCGCGGCTCACAGCCTCCGCTGTTCTGTGTGCACCCGGCGGGCGGACTCGCGTGGTTCTATGGCGGGTTCGTGCCCTACCTGGCCGATCGGCCGGTGTACGGCCTGCAGGATCCGCACGCCGTGTCCGGAGAACCGTTTGCCTCGTCTGTCGAAGAGCTGGCGCAGAGGTACCTCGCCGAGATCCGACGTGTGCAGCCGGAAGGGCCGTACAACCTGCTCGGATGGTCGCTCGGCGGATACGTCGCCTACGCGATGGCCACGGCGCTGCGGGAAGCAGGCGAGGAGGTCGACTTCCTCGGCGTGATGGACTCGGCGCCGGTGTCCGTCGACCAGGTGAACGGGTCTGAATCGGCCGAGCGGGTGCGTCCCGGCGGCGAGTTCGTCGGCGATTTGCTGGGGGGCTGGCGCGACCTATTCGATCTCGGGGAAGATATTGAGGCGAGCTCTGCCGATGAGGTCGCAGCGATCGTGCGGGACAAGATCGCATCGCTGGGACTGCTGCGTGATGAGCAGGTGCAGTGGGTGATGGACAGTTTCGCGGGTGGTGAGCAGTTGGTGGAGCAATTCCGCCCCGACCGGTTCGACGGCTCGCTGCTGGTGTTCACGGCGACACGCGACAAGGAAGACCCATCCGCTGTCGCGCGGTCGTGGGAACCACACGTCGACGGAGACGTTGTCAACGTAGACGTCGACGCCGACCACCTCGGCATGGCGAATGCGGACGCACTCGCAGTCATCGGGCCGGTCCTGGCTCTGCGACTGGCGGGCAACGCGCACGAGCAACACACAACGAACATCGAAGACGATGGTGAGGAAAGGAAGCGACAATGACGAATCCCTTTGACGACGAGAACGGACGATTCTTCGTCCTGGTCAACCACGAGAACCAGCACTCCCTGTGGCCGACATTCGCCGACATCCCCGACGGATGGACCAAGGTGTTCGGAGAGGACAGCCGGGCCGCGTGCCTCGAGTACGTCGAGCAGAACTGGACCGACCTGCGCCCGAAGAGCCTCATCGAAGCGATGGAGGCCGATTAGTCGGCGCGAAGGGCAGACGCCCCTGTAGAGGCTGCGACACGACGACGTAATCGCCGACCGGTGACACGCATATAACGCTTTCACACCAGTCACATCAGCAACATTGGATACCTGCTGACGCCTCAGTAGCATCGGGTTTTGTAGAAACACGAAATCCGAGTGGAATTCGTCACATAGTACGGTGGTTCGTCTTCCGAACAAGTCGCTTAGGTGCATTCTGTTCGAAAGGATCGACGCCATCGTTGGGAGGCAAGATGGCTGAGGTCGGAGATGTCGACGCGTGGGGTGCTCGAGGTCGAATGATGACGGAATTGCGTAACGACGTGAAGCGGCGCGCTGAGGCGACGCCGTGGATGACGGCTGTTCGCTTGGGGGGCGATTCGGCGACGTACGCCGAGCTTGCGGAGAGCATGTCGTCGTACGAAAAGGTGATGAAGCGAAACGGTATGTCGTCGGAGGCCGCGATCTACGCGGCACTGCTTCACTCGCTCCCGTCGATTGCCACGGTCAGCGATCCCGTCAAGCAGGGCGCGATGATCGATCAGGTTCTCGCCTGGCTCGGTCGCAATCTGCCGTTCTCCGGTGGTTCGCTCCGGGCCGTGGGCTGACGCTCCCGCCCTGCGGCACCAACTCACTGGCCGCGGCACCAACTCACCGGCCGCGGCACCAACTCACAAGCCTGCTATCACCAGCACCAGCAGCATGATCGGAATGCCGATCACCGCGGCGATCGTGCCGAGGACTATTCCGGTGACCGCGCGGCCACTGCCTCGATAGCGGGTCGGGTGTCGGTGAATCTGGCGAACGCCCGCAGCACCGAGCACCATCGACAAGAGCCCGACGACCCCGCCGATGCCCAACACCGGAATAAGTGGGAACGCGGCCAATGCGGTCACCAACGACGCTGTGGTCAGCGGCGATGTCCGCGGTCGCGCGGGCACCTGACTGGCGAGAGGTACCGGATGGACCGTCGGTATCACCGTCGGCGTGAGGATCACGCGTTCAGCGTGGGCGAGGTCCCAGTAGTCGCCTACCTCCGGTAGTGGGGTATCGCGAGATGTATCTCGTGTCCGCACGCGGAGGCCTTCGATGGGCACGGGATTGCGTCGTGATCGCGGCGCGTCGTCGCCACGGCCAGATGACGCGGCGTCCGGTACCGAGTACGCCTCCGAGGCATCCGGCGTCGACGAAGCATCCGGTATGGAGGGCAGCGACATCGACTCCAGCACGTTCGACTGCGGCCAGCGCTCGTAACGGTCGGTTGCTGCCGGTTCGATCGGCGCTGTGTGGTGTTCGGTTCGCATCGGCCCTCCTCGTAGTGAGTCTACCGATGCACACCGCGCCGCCCCGGAATGAAGAGTCCGGAACGGCGCGGAGTGGGTGGATCTGTACTGAGGCGTCTGGCGAATCAGCGGCGTCTGGCGAATCAGCCGCCGTGCTGGCCCATCATCGAGGTGAGCTGGGTGACGGCGTTGCCGGACAGCTTCCACTCGCCATCGACCTTCACGTACGAGAGCGTGATGTTCGCGGGGTTGGACGTGTGCGGGCTCTTGACCTCCACGCTGGCATCCGCAGCGTTGTCGCCGGTCTTCTTGACCTCGGTCACGGTGTACACATCGGGTCCGTAGCCCGCTGCCGACGCGCCCTTGGCGTACGCCTGGATCGCGGTCTTGGTGACCGGATTGCTGGTGTCGACGACCTTCTCGAGCTCGTCGGACGAGGTATTGGGGTCGACGGCCTTACGGAGGATGTCCTGGGCGTCGGAATTGGTCAGGCCGGCGATCGCCGCGGCGGCCTGGCTCGTCGCCTCGGTGACATTGCTGGTGGCGCTTGCGACGGTATCGCTGGCGCTGTCCGAACCTGAACAGCCCGCTACAGCGACAAGTGCGGCGCCCGCGATCATGGCTGCCGCGAGAGACTTCCGAAGCTTCATTGCTACTCCTGACGACGAATTGTAAGGCCACACTAACCGATCGCTTTACGTCGACGAGGGGCGGCACTACACGTGGGAATTAACCGGACCGTGGTCCGGTTATGGCGAGTGAAAGGTTTCGTATCCGTCATTCCAGGAGGCATGACATGCAGTTCGGACTGTTTTCCGTCAGCGACATCACGGCCGACCCTACGACGGGAGTCGAGCCGACAGAACACGAGCGCATCAAGGCATCGGTGGCTATCGCGAAGAAGGCCGAGGACATCGGTCTCGACGTGTACGCCCTCGGCGAGCACCACAATCCACCGTTCTTCTCGTCGTCACCGACGACGACTCTCGCCTACATCGCAGCTCAGACGAGCAAGCTGCACCTCTCCACCGCGACGACCCTGATCACCACCAACGACCCGGTCAAGATCGCCGAGGACTTTGCCATGCTGCAACACCTCGCCGACGGCCGCGTCGACCTGATGCTCGGACGTGGCAACACCGGCCCGGTGTACCCGTGGTTCGGCAAGGACATCCGGCAGGGCATCCCGCTGGCCATCGAGAACTATCACCTGCTGCATCGGTTGTGGACCGAGGACGTCGTCGACTGGGAGGGCAAGTTCCGCACCCCGCTGCAGTCGTTCACCTCGACGCCGCGTCCGCTCGACGACGTCGCGCCCTTCGTCTGGCACGGCTCGATCCGCAGTCCGGAGATCGCTGAGCAGGCCGCCTATTACGGTGACGGCTTCTTCGCCAACCACATCTTCTGGCCCGCCGAGCACTCGAAGCGACTGATCGACTTCTATCGGGAGCGCTACGAGCACTACGGACACGGAAAGGCGAGTCAGGCGATCGTCGGGCTCGGTGGTCAGTTCTTCATCAGGAAGAACTCCCAGGACGCCGTCAACGAGTTCCGTCCCTACTTCGACAACGCGCCGGTGTACGGGCACGGACCGTCGTTGGAGGACTTCAGTCGCGAGACGCCGCTCACGGTCGGCAGCCCGCAGGAGTTCATCGACCGCACGCTCTCGTTCCGCGACACCTTCGGCGACTACCAGCGCCAGCTGTTCCTCGTCGACCACGCGGGCCTGCCGCTCAAGACGGTCCTCGAGCAGCTCGACGAGCTCGGCGAGGTGCTCCCCGAACTCCGCAAGGGATTCGCAGAAGGCCGCCCGGCAGATGTTCCCGACGCGCCGACGCACGCCTCGCTCGTCGCGGCACGCGACGCAGAGGAGCTTGCAGAGCAGGAAACACAGGTGAACGCATGAAGCCATTGACACTCGTCGCAGTGAACGCAGGCCTTAGCGAACCGTCGTCGACGAGGATGCTCGTCGACCGGCTCACCGACGACGCCGCGTCGCTCGTGCGGTCGCAGGGCGGCGACGTCGACGTGCAAATCATCGATCTGCGTGACCTCGCGGTCGACATCGGGCGTTCGCTGGCAACCGGTTTCGCGACCGGTGCTGCGGGCGACGCCATCCGGTCCGTTGAGGACGCCGACGCGCTGATCGTCGCGACCCCGGTGTTCAACGCGTCGTACTCGGGTTTGTTCAAGTCGTTCTTCGACCTCGTCGACGTCGACGCGATGGAGGGCAAGCCGGTCCTCATCGCGGCGACCGGAGGCAGTCCCCGGCACTCGATGGTCCTCGACCATGCGCTGCGTCCGTTGTTCGGCTACCTGCGCACCGTCGTCGTACCGACCGGCGTCTACGCGGCGTCGGAGGACTGGGCGTCGACCTCCGGCGACACGGCAACGCTATCCGACCGAATCCGCCGGGCCGCAACACAATTGGTGGCGCTCATGCCCACCGGAACTGTTCGGCACGCCGTTACGTCGCAGACGTCGGACGCTGATCGCGGCGAGCAGCGGGTACACGCGGGCGAGGAGGCGGGGATCGCCAACTTCGCTCGTCTGCTCGCAGGCGATTGAGTGATAGAGACTGGGCGAACGGGACTGGACTATGCGCGCCCGGGAGTGTTCTCCCGGGCGCGCAGTCGTGTGCCCGGAAGGGTCGGCGCCGGCAGGTGTTGCACCTCGCCGGTGTAGCCCTGCACCTGGCCGAAGCGTTCGCTGTGCGCCATCCACTCCTCGCGCGCGAGGACGATCTCCTCGTGGCTGCGCCCGACGAAGTTCCACCACATGATGATGTCGTCGTCGAACGGTGCACCCCCGAGCACGATGACCCGCGCGTCGTCGTCGCCGCGGTTGGCGAGGACGATGGTCTCGGCGCCGACTCCGACGTAGCCGAGTTCGGTCCGCTCGAGCGGACCTGTCGTCGAATCGACGATCTCCACGCGACCGGAGTCGATGAGGAATCCGTGTTCGAATCCGGGGTCGACGTCGAGCGTGACGTCGGCTCCCGGCGGGATGCGCAGTTCAGCGCCCAGCAGTGGCGTGAACGTCTCGACGGGCGACGTGCTGCCGAGCAGTGTGCCGAGAAAGATGAGTGCCGTCACGTCGCCGACGGTGATCGCCGGTGGCGCGTAGTGGGCGAAGTCGCGTGCGGTGTTCGCGGACTCGGCGGGGAGTGCGACCCACAACTGCACGCCGTGAAGGACCGTGGTGTCGGGTGTGGAGACCTCGGTATGGGCGATGCCGTGCCCGGAGGTCATCAGGTTCAGTTCGCCCGGCCGGACCATCGCGTGATTGCCCATCGTGTCCCGGTGCTCGATCTCACCGGTGAAAAGCCAACTGACCGTTTGCAATCCGATGTGCGGATGCGGTGGGACGTCCATGCCGCCGGTGGCCGAGACGTCGTCCGGGCCGTAGTGATCGGCGAAGCACCACGCTCCGATCAGCGACCGTTCCCGTTGCGGCAGGGTGCGATGCACCGTCATGGCACGCGGCCCGCCGAGCGGTACGTCGCGCGCGGTGAGCACCTCGACGCGCAGCGATCCGTCATGATCGGGATCGGCGTTCTCGGCCTCGGTCTGGCAGTCGATCTCGGCCGGGTGTGCTTCGAGGTTGCTCATGGCTCGTGTGCCTTTCGGCTGGCGCCTTTCGGCTTGTGGACCGTTTGGCTGTGGGGCTGATGACGCCAGTCTAGGAACAGTCGAGTCGACGACGCGTGCCCGGTGCGATCGGCGAGCCGAATCTCAGAGATCGGTGGCGTCGTCGAATGTCATGGCCAGGTGTGCCACCGACATCGTCATGGCGGCGTGCCGGGCCAACTTCAGGTCACGTAGTTCTTCTGCGATCGGGTGACCGCCGAGCGTCAGGGTGGCGCCGCCGATCCGTGCGCGGACACCGCTCAGTGATCCCAGCCGCCACGGTATGGAGCGCAGCGTTCCGTCGAGGCACGAGTAGGCGGTGAGTTCCGCATCCCCTGAGCCCGCGGGGACCGGCAGGCCCGGTGCGGTCTCGAGCGCCGCGATGAGGCTTCCGTCGTGCGAGACGCTGCCGCGCTTGCGCGAGCTGTCATGGTCGACGTCGAAGTCGGCGAGAAACTTGGGGAAGCCCCAAATCCCGCGCCCTGCCTGACGGGTGAACTCGCCGTCGACCGGAAGCCGATGAATCAATGCGTGCGCATCGCCGCGCAACACCGAGCCGAGCGCATTGATGGGCGATGGACGTTGCGCCGGATTCTCGACGAGCAAACACACACCGAACTCGTTGTATGGGCCGAGATCTCCGTCGACGTAGTCGACGAATACCAGCATCACCATTCCGCGGCCCGGGCGCATCCGCAGTGGACGAAGGGGCGATGCGCCCGACGATTCTATGGCTCGCGCCATCGCGTCGGCGTCGGCGGTGAATCCCGCGACGATGCACCGCGCATCTCTGACCTGGACGGGCATCGTGAGCGTGGTACCTGCGACGGTGTGGGTCGACGGGGAGGGCATGAGGTCCCTTTCTGACAGCGACGGACAAACGAGAACGTGTTCTAGTTTGGCATACCGTCTGCTGAGCGATGGCTCCCCGGCCTGAATGTGTGTCTTATCGAAAGATGTGGCTGCTGCGGCACCCACATCTTTCGATCGGACACACATTTGGGCGCAGCAATCCAGCGCCGATTGTTGCGAATGCAACAAAGGCCCCATTTAGGGGACTACCGACATGTCAGACCCAATCCTTACTATTTGCTGTGAGTTGGGGATCGCTGTCGTAAAGACATGATGTGTAAGGACGTACTGGTGACCGTAGTTTCTCAGACCGGGGGGCCTCTCGCGGCGCCATCGCCTGTGCCCGGCGTCGTAGTCGATCGCGTCGCGACGTCGACCGCGTCCGCTCGCACCGAGATCGCCCGCATGGACGACTACCGCCACGGCCACGACGTCGCCGCCATGCGCCGGCCGGTGCTGTCGCGCCGCGAGGTCGAGGTGTTGTTGACCTGGCTGCGTGCCGAGTCGAAAGAAGACGCTGCGGCGACGCTGTTCATTTCGGCCTCGACCGTGAGCACCCACCTCGCGCGTATCCGCGCGAAGTACACGGCCGCCGGCCGTCCCGCCCCGACGAAGACCCATTTGCTGGCTCGCGCGCTCCAGGACGGTTACACCAGCCTCGACCTCTGGTGAGGTCTACGCCCCGATGTCTCGGGCGATCGACGGCCAGGTCTGATGCAGGTCGTCCTGCCAGTAGCCCCACGAGTGGGTTCCGCCTGAGCGCAGATTGACCTTGGCGGGAATGCCGAGCTGCGCGAGGCGCGTGGCCATCTGGCGTGTGCACTGATCGATGCCGAACTCGATCGCTCCGCCGAGCAGCGCCTGGTTCGCCAGCACCAGCCCGTCGCCGTCGATCGACGGGTCGGACAATTGTTCGTGCTTGCCGGGAAGTCCGGTGCCCGCGGTCATGTAGACCTTGGTGCCGCGTAGCTTCGCCGCGTTGAGATAGGGATCGTTCGCCCGCCAACCGGGTCCATTCAGCGGCCCCCACATGTTGACCATGTTGCCGCCGCCGCGGTTCTCGACGACGAAGCGGATGTACTGCTGGCCGACGGGGTCGCTGGTGCGAGCACAGCCGCTGAACGCAGCAATCGAGCGGTACATCCCGGGAGCCGCCAGCGCGAGGTTGAACACCGTGGTGCCGGCCATCGAGATGCCTGCTGCGGCAACCTTTCCGGTGGTCGGGAAGCGCTTGTCGATCAGGGGTGGCAGTTCTTTGGTGAGGAACGTCTGCCACTTGTTGCGTCCGAGGACCGGGTCGTCGCGTTGCCAATCGGTGTAGTACGAGAACGCACCGCCGATCGGGGTCACGACGTAGACGTTCTTGTCGGCGAAGAACTTCTTGTAGTCGGTGCGGGCGTCCCACGTGGCTGAATCCTCGCCACCGCCTGCGCCGTTGAGCAGGTACAGCGTCGGCGCGGGACGCGTGCGGTTCTTCGGCGTCAACACCGTGATCGGGACGATGCGATCCATCGACGCCGAATGCACCATCAGCGTCACCTGCTGGGGTGAATCGTCGGTCGAACTGACGATGCTCGACGTCGGCGCCGCCTGCGCGGGTGCCGTCGCCCCGAGGAACGCGGCCAGCGTGAGCCCAAGGGTCAGCCAGATCAGGTGTTGTCGACGCATCATTGCTCCTGCGATCACTCGTGACGTCTGCGAGGCCGCGTTTCCCAAACGTCGACCCGCAGGCGTGAGTCGCGCTACAGCGCGACCTGCGTCAGGATATCGGTCGTCGGTTGAGCCGATCCACCCTGTGGCTCGATCGTCACCGCGAGCACCGTCGAGGAGTCGAGGGAATCGATCACCTGCGGGGCGCTGGAGCCGGTACCCGCGACCAGGCCCGCTGAGACCGGGGTGGCCGCTTTGCCGATCAGCCACAACTGGAAAGTCTGGTCCGCGGGGATGGGGTTGCGCTGGTCGCGCACTACGGCGACAGCGCGGTTCGCCGACTTCGAACTCACTACGGTGATGGTGCCTCGATCATCGGCGAGCGACGAGACGGTCGACCGCGCATCAGGTGCGGCAAGAATGTCGGAGACCTGTTGGGCGGTGGTTGTCGTCGTCTGCTCCGGTGCGGTGGATCGTCCGATCAGTACACCAGCACCGAGCGCGACGGCCACCGCGACCGCTGCAGCGCCGACCGCGACTGCGACACGCCCGCGCCTGCTGCGCGCGCGGTCGATCGGAACAACGGTCGCGGGGTCACCGTCGGAGACGTCTGGGTGGTCGGTGTCGGTGTCGCTCGGCTCTTCGGTGTCGGAGACGCCCGGCCGTGAGGTGTCGGTGCTCCTCGGCCCTTCGGCGTCGGCGCTGAACACGTGGTCGAGGACCGTCGTGCGCATCTCTGGGGGTGCGGCGAGTGCGAATCCGCTTGCGAGGTCGGTGATGGCCGACTGGATGTCGGTGATGCGTGCGAGGTAGATCCGGAGTTCGACGGCGCTGAGGTCGTCGAGTTCGCGGCGCACGCGTTCGGTCTCGGCGGGCGTCAGCGCGTCGATCGCATACAGCTCGATGTGGTCGTCGAGCCACTCGGTGTCAGCCATCGGACTCACCGTGCAGACACTTCTTGAGCCGGCGGAGGCCGTCGCGGATGCGGGATTTGATCGTCGGGAGCGGAGTGGACATGACGGCCGCGACCTCGGGATACGTCATGCCGTTGAAGTACGACATCTCGATGCTCGCGCGTTGGAGTTCCGTCAGCCGGTCGAGGCACGTGTGCAGGGTGCGGGTCTCCTCGCGGTCGACGACCACTTCGAGTGGAATCGGGTGCGGGGTACTCGCGTTGCCTGCGCCGTACTCGGCGGCCTTGCGTTGCTGGAGTTCCTCCGTGCGGACGCGATCGACGGCGCGCCGATGCGCGATCGTCATCATCCACGTGATCACCGAGCCCCGCGACGGCTGATACTGGTCGGCCTTCTGCCAATATTGCAGGTAGGACTCCTGTACGACCTCATCGGCGTAGTGCACGTCGCGGATCACCCGGAGCGCGAGGCCGTAGATGCGTGCGCTGGTGAGGTCGTAGAGGTGACTGAATGCCGCGCGGTCGCCGCCTGCGGATGCGGTCAGCAGATCACGAAGGGTTCCGGCTTCCGACGTCGAGCCTCCGGGGCGGTCGTCGTCTCCCGTCGCTGCGTGGCCGGATGTCACTCCACCACCGTAGCCACGCCTGACGTCAGGTGTCGCGATTACGCCCATACGGTGTCGTGTCGTGTCGGGATCGGCACGACCATCGGGCCGTCGACTCATCTGCTTGCCGCACGCCGGTAGAGCATCAGCGACAACGGCATGCACACCGCGAGGATCACGAGGCTCGCACCGATCGAGTAGCCGAGCGCGTGGTCGGCGACCCACCCGGACGGTGGCACGAAGTTCGACGGCGCGCCGTTGCCGAGGTGCTCGCGACTCGTCGTGGCGACAGCCGTCACCGGATTCCACTCGGCGATCGTTCGTAGCGGCCCCGGCAGGCTGGCCGCCGAGATGAATGCCGACGACAGGAACGTCACCGGGAACATCCACAGGAACCCGATGCTCTGCGCCACTTCGACATTGGGCGCTATCAGCCCGGTGACCGCGCCCACCCATGCCATCGCGAGCGCGAACAGGATGATCACCCCGAACGCGATTGCCGCGTCGGCGAGCGAGCCGTGGACCCGCCACCCGATGACCAGTCCGCTGATCACCATGACCGCGAGTCCGACGAGGCCGAGCAGCATGTCGGAGCCCACCCGCCCGGCGATGACGGCCAATCGCGACATGGGCAACGAGCGCAGCCGGTCGATGATCCCGTCCGACATGTCGTTGGCAAGTCCCACCGTGGTGAACGCTGCGTTGAAAACGACTGTCTGCGTGAAGATCCCGGCCATCAGGTACTCGCGGTAGGAGTGCCCTCCGAACGTCGCGCCGAAGGCGTAGGCGAAGAGGAACACGAACATCAGCGGCTGAATGGTCGCGCTGACGAGCAGGGTGGGGATGCGTCGCACCGTGAGCAGGTTGCGCTCGACGATGACTGCTGTGTCAGTGAACATCGGCGGGCTCCCTTGTCTCGCGGTTCGTCGCCGTGTCGCCATCGGCGTTGATGGTGTGGTCGGTCAGTTGAAGGAAGACGTCGTCGAGTGTTGGTCCGGCAACGGAGACGCTGCGCACCGGCGTGCCTCCGGCGTCGAGTGCACGGATGGCGTCCGGTATGTCGGCAGCACCGTCAGCGACGGGCACCGTCCACGTCCCTGTTTCGGATCGATGAGGGTTTCCGACGCCGATTGCCGCCAATGTTCTTGCGACGACGGCGGATTCGGAAGCTGTCGGCTCGCCGTCGAACTCGACGGTGAGGATTTCGGGGGTGATGGAGTTCTTGAGCTCGTCTGCGCTGCCCTGCGCGCGGATCGTTCCGTGGTCGATGACGGTGATCTCGTCGGCGAGTGTGTCGGCTTCCTCGAGGTACTGGGTGGTGAGCAACACGGTGGTTCCCGCATCCACCTGTGCGGCGATCAGGTCCCAGATCTGACGTCGGCCCCGTGGGTCGAGTCCTGTGGTCGGCTCGTCGAGGATGACGAGGCGCGGGTGGTTGATGAGCGCTCCAGCGAGGTCGAGTCGTCGCCGCATGCCGCCCGAGTAGGTGCGCATCGGTCGGTCGGCGGCATCGTCGAGGCCGAGTTCGGCGATCATGTCGCGCGCGAGGACAGATGCGTCGCGACGACGATGGCCGTAGAGCTGCGCCACCATGCGTAGGTTCTCGAAGCCGGTGAGGGTGCCGTCCACAGCGGCGTATTGCCCTGAGACGCCGATGATTTCGCGCGCCCGGTCGGGCTCACGCAGTGCATCGATCCCCGAGACGGTGACCGTGCCGGCATCGGGGCGCAGCAGAGTGGCCACCATGCGAACGGTGGTCGTCTTGCCCGCACCGTTGGGACCCAGGAGAGCGTGGACGGTGCCCGCCGGAATCGTGAGGTCGAGATCCCCGACGGCGACGACAGCGCGGCCTCGGCGCAGCAGTCCGGAGGTGAAGACCTTTCGTACACCGCGGATCTCGAGTGCGTTCTGTGTGGCCCCGGTGTCGGACGACCCGGTATCTGTCCTGTCGCGATCGGGCGTATCCGTGGTGCTGGGCTCAGTCATCCTGTGTCGTCCCGTGGTCGGCACGCTTACTCCCTTCCATTGCTTCGATCAGGCTCTTCGGGCGCAGGTCGGTCCAATTCTCTTCGACGTAGCGCAGGCAGTCGTCGTGGCCCGACGGCCCGTGCACGCTGCGCCAGCCGGTGGGGACAGGCGCGAACTGGGGCCACAGCGAGTGTTGGTTCTCGTGGTTGACCAGCACCAGGAACACGCCGTTGACGTCGTCGAACGGATTGGTCATGAGTGATTCCTCCTCAGTTGATGTCTTCGGTTGACGTGACGCCACTGGTGTGGCGCCACCGATGGCGCGCAGTTGCCGCGTCGTCCATGCGATGCCTCGATGTCCGACGCGGTTGTGGGGAGAGGACATGCGCGAAGTCGACGACGTTGTGCGGCAGAAGCATTCGAGCGTGAGTGCAGTCGACATCGATATTGTGGATGTACCCGTCGACGTAGGGACGCCATCCGTCGACGGCTCGTGCACCCCGCTGAGGTGCCCTGGTGGCGGAGACGAAGGTGATGTCTCCGTGGAACACTCGAGGACGCCACGGATTGGCGAGGGAGCCCGCCTGCTCGAAAACGCGGTGCACCGTGCCGAATTCGGCTCTCGACAACCCCGCGAGCATCCCGCCGGCCGACCGCACCGCGTGCCAGGCGTCGTCGACATCGGGTGACGCGGTGGGATCGGTTGTGGTGATGCCGAATTCGCTCATGAGCTCACCAATGGAGGGCTCGGTGACGAGGTCGGGTCGGTCGGACAGGACGTACGAGTCGAGGATCGTGAGATCGCCGATGACTTCTCCGCTCCCCTGAAGGATCACCGCGATCTCCTGGGCGATGATCCCGCCGAGCGACCAGCCGAGCAGATGGTACGGACCGGACGGCGCGACCGACTGGATCTGTTCGGCGTAGTACGCGGCGAGTTCACCAAGCGACGACGGCGCAGGCTGCCCGGACAGCGTCGGGTGCTGGAGGCCGTACACGGGACGGTCGGGTTCCAGGTGGGGTAGCAGCGACGCGAATGCCCAGGAGAGTCCGATCGCCGGATGCACGACGAATAGCGGTGCCTTTGTCGACGCAGACTCGCGCGGCGCCGACCGCAGCGGGATGAGTACCTCCCAGGCGGAGCGAGAGCCCGCGCTGCTGTTGTCCGGTTCGTGTGACGCAGGGTCGATCTGTGAGGCGAGTTCTGCGACTGTCGGTGCCGCGAACACCTGGTGCGCGCGTATCTCGACTCCGAGAGCGCTCGACAGACGATCGGTCAGGGTCGTTGCCTGCAACGAGTTTCCGCCGAGATCGAAGAAGCTGGCGTCTGCGGCGATCTCGTCGTCCGGCAGTCCGAGTACCTCGATGAAGATCGCCGCGATGGTCGTCTCGGTGCCGGGGCGCGGGGCGCGCCCACGTCGCGTGATCTCCGGAGCCGGGAGCGCCGTGCGGTCGAGCTTGCCGACGGGGGTCAGTGGGATCTCGTCGAGAACAGTGACCGTCGCGGGCACCATATGGCGCGGAAGGCGTTCTCGCAGGGAACTTCTCAGGTCATCGCCCAGAGCGGTTCGATGCGAGGTGCCGGCGTGGGCGGCTCGCTCGGCGAGCGTCACGTAGCTGTGCAAGGTGGTGCCGCCCTCCGTCGACGCGGAGTCGTCCCCGGACTGGCCGGCTCCGGCCAGCACTGTGACCGCGAAATCGATCCGAGGGTCGGCCGTGAGCGCGTCGTCGATCTCTCCGAGTTCGACGCGGAAGCCACGAACCTGTACCTGGCCATCGCTTCTGGCGACGTAGGAGAGTCGGCCGTCGTGCGTCCACCGGACGAGGTCTCCGGTGCGGTACATGCGGCAACCGGCGAACTCGTCTCCGGCGACCATCGGGGCGGGCAGATACCGCGACGCGGTGAGCCCGGGACGACGGTGGTAGCCGCGGGTCACCTGCGACCCGATCAGGTACAACTCACCCACGACACCCGCGGGCACCGGATGCAGGCGCGCATCGAGTACGAGTGCGCTCACGCCGTTGTTCGGTGTGCCCATGGTCAGTTCGTCGTGTGCGCGCAGCGGATCGCTCGAGGTGGTGATCACGGTGGTCTCGGTGGGGCCGTAGACATTCATGATCCGACGCCCCGCCGACCACCGCCGCGCGAGATCTGCTCCGTAGGCCTCGCCGCCGATCGCGAGGCACGTCAACGTCGGGACATCGGTCGGCGACATGCTCGCCACCGCGGCGGGCGTGATGAATGCGTGGGTCACCCCGGTCCGAGTGAGGAACCGCGCCAACGGTTTACCACCGTAGACGTCGGTCGGAGCGATGACCAGGCATGCGGAGCCCGCTGCGGCGAGCAGGAACTCGAGCACCGAGGCGTCGAAGCTCGGTGACGCGAAATGGAGCACCCGCGATCCTTCGTCCGGTGTCATCCTCGCCCGCAACTCGTCGCGGACCGCACGTAACCCGGAGTGCGGCACCAGAACGCCCTTCGGTCGCCCGGTCGAGCCGGAGGTGTAGATGATGTAGGCCAACTGGTCGACGCCTGCGGGTACTGCCTCGGTCTCTGTGAGGGGAGCTGTCGACGCGCCGGCGAGCCGGTCGAGTACCGACTGCTCGTCGACGACGAGTATCGGCATCGTCGAGGAGGGGATGCGCTCGCGGGTCGCCGAGTCGGTCACCACGAGTCGCGCACCGCTGTCGGTGAGCATGTGCGCGATCCGCTCCGGCGGGTACGTCGGGTCGACGGGCACGTAGGCGGCTCCTGTCCGCACGATGGCCCAGATGGCAACGAGTGCCTCGATCGACCGGGGAATGGCCATGGCCACAACAGGTTCGCTCGTCGCCTGCGCGTCCGATTCCCAGACGCCACTGGCCAGCAGCACACGTGCGAGTCGGTGCGCGCGGGCGTCGAGCTCGCGGTAGGTGATGCTGGTGTCGCCGTCGGTGGCGGCGATGCCGTAGGGGTTGCGTGACACGGAGTCGTCGAGAATCTCGCCGAACGTGATCGGTTCGCCGCTGACCGGTCCGCGCGCGGGTGCGACATCGGCAACCTCGAGCGGATCGGTGATGCGGATGTCGCCGACCGCGCGCGTGGTGTCGGTGGTGAACGCACGGACCACCCGCAGGAACCGGATGGCGAGGTCGTGGGCATCGTGGTCGCGGTACCGATCGGCGGCGAACGTCACCTCGAGGGAAGCGTCGGGTGAGTGTAGGTGCGCGATCGTGAACTGAAGACCGAATTTGGCCTGGGCGGAGCCGATCTCGCCGATTTCCCCGCGCAGCCCCGGTGCCAGGTCGACCTGTCCGTGCGCGACGTCTGCCCCGTAGTCGTGGACCGAGAGTGCGACCTCGAAGAGCGGATGTCCGCCGACCGACCTGTCGGGATTGACCGCTGCGACGACGTCGTCGAAGGGCACGTCGCGATGGTCGAGCGCATCGAGGTCGTCGTCTCGCACCCGCGCGAGCAGGTCGCGAACGGGTTCGGTGCCGTCGAGCCGAGTGCGCAGGGCGAGCGTGTTGACGAACATTCCCACCACACGGCTGAGGTCGGTGTCCGGGCTATCTGCGAGTTCAGCGATGTCCCGATTCGCCACCGGCGTGCCGATCACCACGTCATCGCCTACTCCGAGTCGGTGCAGGAGGGTGGCGAGTGCGGTGTGGAGCAGAGTGAACGGGGTGGTCGAATAGGCTCGCGCACAATCGATCACGGCGTTGCGCAGCCCGTCGTCGAGCGGAATCGATACCGAACCGGCAACCGACGGCGAACTCTTGTGTGCGTCGGCATGGGTCTGCGCGGGGCGGGTCGGCTTTGGTGCGCAGTCGGCCGGGGCGCCTGCGAGCAGGCTCGTCCAGTAGGCGAGATCGTCCTCTTTTTCACTTCGACGGTCGGCCGCGGTGACGATTGCGGCGTAGTCGCGATAGTCGAAAGCCGAAGCCTCCCAGAAGGTGTCACGGCCGTTGAGTCTTTCGGAGTAGGCCGTGGCGAGGTCGTCGATCAGAATCGGCAGCGAGGCGCCGTCGGCCGCGGCGTGGTGGATGACGAGGACGAGGATGTGCTCGCTGGTGGTGCCCTGCGAGATCCGCGTCAGGAGATGCGCGCGCATCCCAGGCTGCGCCGAGATGTCGATCGGGGTGGCGCACAGGTGCTCGATCAACGCCGACGCGTCGCTGTCGTCGCTGTAGCCGAGCGGTTGCAGATGCCCGATCGCGCGGTCGGCCCCGACGAGAACACCTCCGACCTGCGTACCGCCTGTTTCGGAGGGGTAGACGGTACGCAGGCCGGCGTGCCGCGACACGAGATCGACCAGTGTGTCGCGGAGCGTCTGACGGTCAAGGGGTCCCGTCAGGCGCAGTGTGAAGGGCATCAGGTAGTCGGTCGACGCCGGCTGCGTGCGAGCCAGCGACAGTAGTCGACGCTGCATCGGCGCGATCGGAATGATGCTGCCGCGCAGAGGAATCAGCGTGGCGGAATGACTCCCTTGCTCGACGTGCTCGTCGCGGCCGACGAGTTCCGCGAGCGCGGCAACCGTCGGGCGATCGAAGATCTCCCGCACGCGAAGCCTGGTTCCGTCGTCGCTGCGCAGCTTGGCCGCGAGAGCCGTTGCCTGCAACGACGTTCCGCCCGCGGCGAAGAAGTCGGTATCTGCGCCAACGCTGTCGCGTTCGACGCCGAGGACGTCGGCCATTGCGTCGGCTACCCGCTGCTCGGCCGTCGAACCGAGCTCTCGCACAGCAGCCGCCGCCGGTGCGGTCGGTGCGGGCAGCGAGCGACGGTCGATCTTTCCGTTGGGAGTCAACGGGAACCGATCCAGCACGACGACGCTCGACGGCACCATCTGCCGGGGCAGACTCGCCGCGACATGCGCGATGAGGTCATGGTCGGACGGGGAGTCGGGCCGGGTCGACGTGACGTACGCGACCAGGCGTGCCTCGGCGCCTTCTCCGTGCACGAGTGTCAGCGCGGCGTCGACGTCACGATGTGATGTGAGCGCGTGGCTCACCTCGTCCGGCTCGATGCGGAAACCGCGCACCTTGACCTGATTGTCGCTGCGGCCGTCGAAGACCAACGACCCATCGGTGGTGCGGTGCACCACGTCGCCGGTGCGATACATCAGCCCGCCGCGCGCTCGCGGATCGGCGATGAATCGTGCAGCGGTCAGACCCGGACGGCCGAGGTAGCCGCGTGCGACCCCCGGTCCTGCGAGGTACAGCTCACCGGGTACGTTGTCGCGCAAGGGATTCAGTCGATGGTCGAGAACCAGTGCGGTGCAACCGATAACCGGCTCGCCGATCGTGATCGCCTCGCCGGGACTCAACGGCTGCGACATCGTCGCCACGATCGTGGTCTCGGTGGGTCCGTAGCAGTTGACGTAACGCCTTCCCGGTGCCCAGGCCGCCACGAGTTCTGCTGGCGATGCCTCGCCCCCGACGCCGAGCGTCCGGAGCAGCGGCAGCGGCGCAGGTGTGGCTGCCATGAGCGCGGCGGGTGTGATGAAGGCGTGCGACACCGCGTGCTCGGCGAGGAACTCGACGAGCTCGTCTCCGCCGAAGATGGTCGGCGGCGCGATGACCATCGTCGCACCCGCATCGAAGGCGAGGAGGAACTCCAGGAACGTCGCATCGAAACCGGGTGACGCGAAATGCAGTGTGCGATCGCCGGAATGAACGTCGTAGCGGTCGCGCTGACTCTGGCTGAACGCGCCGATGCCTCGATGCGTCACCGTGACGCCCTTGGGTGTGCCGGTCGAGCCGGAGGTGTAGATCACGTACGCGGCGGCGTCGGGTCGACGAGGCGCGGGAGCCGGTGGTGCCGCGCTGCCGCGATCGAGTGCTCCGGTGTCGAACCAGTGCAGGTCGGACGACGCGTCGAGCAGTGCGGTTCCGAGTGCCCCGTCGGTGTCGGTGATTCCGACTGCGACGTCGGAGTCGCGGAGCATGTGCTCGATGCGTTCGGTCGGATACCGCGGATCGATGGGAAGCACCACGCCGCCCGCGCGCAGGACTGCCCAGAGCGCGGCGACGAACCGCCACGACCGGGGGAGTGCCACGGCGACTACGTCTTCCGGCCCGACGCCCTCGGCCCGGAGAGCGTTCGCCCATCGTGCCGAGATCTCGTCGAGGCGCGCGTACGTCAGCGCGACGTCGCTGTCCTCGACGGCAATGAGATCACGGTGGCGGGTGGCGGTGAGCTCGAGCAGGTCACCGAGGTGAACCGGGTCGGGCGTCGTGACATCACGCGCAGGCTGCGTTGCGACGAGATGGTCGTCGACGCTGCGGTCGGGGTGTGCGATCAGTGCATGGGCGAGTTCGACGAAATCGTCTGCCAGGGACTCGATTCGGGCGCGACTGAACAGGTCGGTCGCGTACGTCAGACGTAGGGTGTCGCCGCGCGACTGCACCTCGAGGTCGAATCGCGCTGCGCCGGTGTCGACTTCTTCGATCCCGGTGCGTACTCCACGTAGCGCGGAGTCCGTTGTCGCGAGCGGATCGTCGTCGACCGTCAGTGAGATGGTGAAGATCGGGTGACGGCCCGTCCGAGGGGGACGCAGGTCTGCCACGACGGCGTCGAACGGCATGTCCGCGTGTGAGAGGGCGTCGAGGTCGGATCGGCGCACCTCGTCGACGAGTTCGGCCGCCGACCACGTTCCGTCGACGCGGGTGCGCAGTGCGACCGAGTTGACGAACATTCCGACCAGTTGCGCGAGACGGGGATCGGCTCGTCCAGCGACGGGTGTCCCGATGACGATGTCGGCGTCGGAGCCGCTGGTGTGCACGGCCTGGTCGGCGCTGTGGTGACGTAGCAGAGCGACGAGCACCGCGTGCATCGCCATGAACTCGGTCGTCGTCGAGCTACCGAGTTCGGTGAGGCGCGCACGCACATCGCGGCCGAGGGCCACCTCGACGACGTCGGCGCCGCGTTGCCCTGCTGCGTCTGTCGCGGGCGCGACGTCGGGCAGCAGTACCGGGGCGGAATCGAGACCGTCGAGTTCGGAGCGCCACCACGCGGTCAGGTCGGGCAGGCGCGCGTCGAGCCGGTCACGCTGCCACCGCAGGTAATCGCGATAGTCGAGGGGGAGCGGATCTGCCGACGGTGATCGACCGTCGGACAGATCCGCGTAGGCGCCCGCGAGGTCATGCGCGAGTGGCGCCATCGACGCGCCGTCGGCGGCGATGTGGTGCACGACGACGGTCAGCTTGTGGTGGTCAGCGGAGTCGCTGAGCCGGTGCAGCGCGACGCGGATGGGCAGATCGCGCGTGAGGTCGAATGGACGCTGCGCCAGCGATTCCGCGGCTACACGCCATTCCGACGCCGAGACGTCCTGGACGTCGAGCGTGATGTCGCTGTCGGCGGCGACCACCGCTGCCGGCAGTCCGTCACGTTCGGGATATACGGTGCGCAGCGGCTCGTGGCGGGCGATCACCCAGCGGAGCGCGCCGGTGAGCGCGTCGACGTCGAGTGCGCCTCGCATGTCGAGTGCGAAGGCGATGGAGTACGACGCGTCGGGCGCATCGTCGTCGGCGCCGAGCGTGTTGAGGAACCAGAGCTGCCGCTGAGCAGGTCCGCAGAACATCTCGGTTGTCGGATCGTGCTGCAGGAGATCGTGTTCCGCGGGTGCCGCGTCCGCGCACAGAAGTGCGAGCTCCGCAGCGGTCGGATGATCGAAGACGTCGCGCACGGCCAGGCGTGAGCCGCTGTGTTGTCCGAGCGCATCCACCAGCTGCGTCGCCAGTAGTGAGTTGCCGCCGAGTTCGAAGAAGTCGTCGTCGACACCGACGTCGGCGACCGGTCGGTCGAGTACCCGGGCGAACACGGAGCAGATCATGCGCTCGGCGTCGGAACGAGGTGCGACAGGCTCGGACTCGCGTGCGGTGTCGGCGTCGCCGGGCGCGGGTAGGGCGCGCAGGTCGATCTTGCCCGCGGGAGTCCTGGGGATCTCGGGAACAGCGATGATCGCGGAGGGAATCATGTGCCGCGGCAAACGTTCTCGCAGTTCGGTCAGCAGCGCCGCGCGTGTGTGCTGGCCGGCATCGACCCCGTCGAACGCGACGAACGAGATCAGGCGCGCCGTCGCACCTTCACCGTCGACGACGCTCACCGAGGACTGCACGGCGTCGAGCGCGGTGAGCGCGGCGTCGACCTCTCCCAATTCGATGCGATGCCCGCGTACCTTGGCTTGGTCGTCGGCGCGGCCGCGGAACTCGAGGCGATGATCGGCGGTCCAGCGCACCAGGTCGCCGGTGCGGTACATCCGTTCGCCGGGATCGCCAAAGGGATTGGCCACGAATCGCTTCGAGGTCAGTCCGTGCACGCCGTGGTAGCCGCGGGCCAGGTGAGTTCCCGAGACGTAGAGTTCGCCCGTCGTGCCGGGTGCGACAGGGACGAGTCGCTCGTCGAGAACGACCGTCGAGACGCCGCGAATGGGCCTGCCGATCGTGACGCGGGGTGAGCGCGACGTCGTGGGTTGCTCGACGATCGGGTCCGAGACTGTCGCCACGACCGTCGTCTCCGTCGGCCCGTAGGCGTTGAAGATCGTCGTGGTCTGCGCCCATCGACGGACCGCTTCGGCATTCGGATGCTCGCCACCGATCACAAGCACCTCGAGCTCCGGCACGGCCTCGGGATTCATGGTGGTCAGCAGCGACGGCGTGAGAAACGCGTGGGTGATGCCCGCGGAGCGCATCAGATCGGTGAGTTCGCCACCGGCGACGGGATCTGGCCCGACGATCCGCATCGTCGACGCGCCTGCGAACGCCATGAGGAGTTCGAGGACCGAGGCGTCGAAGCTGGGCGACGCCATGTGCATCGTGCGGCTGTCGGCGGTGAGCCCGAACTGTGACACCTGTTGTGCGGCAAAGTCCGCCAAACCACGGTGGCTGACGACGACGCCCTTCGGCGTGCCGGTGGTGCCCGAGGTGTAGATCATGTACGCGGGTTGGTCGACGGAGAGGTCTGGTGCGTCGTCGCGCTGTGGCGTTGGGGTGTCGCCGCCCGGACCGTGGATCTCGTCGAGCGTGATGGTCGTGATGCCGTTGGCCGCGTCGCCGAGCTTGTGGAGCGAGTCTGCGTCGCTCAGCAGCAGGCGCACGCGGGAATCGGTCAGCATGAACTCGATGCGAGCGTGCGGGTAGGCGGGATCGATCGGTACCCATGCTGCTCCGCATCGGGTCACCGCCCACACTGCGCGCACCCACTCCGCGCCCCGTGGAAGTGCAATTGCGACAAAGTCTTCCGGACCCACTCCGTTGTCACGGAGGCGCTGTGCGAGAAGTTCGGCGTCGGAGTCGAGTTGGCGATAGGTGAGTGATGTCTCGCCGTCGGTCACGGCGATTCGGTCGGGCTCCGAGCGAACCGCAGCGGCGAGGATCGACGAGAAGTGTTCGACGGGGCGGGTTCCCGCGCCGACCGCAGGTACCAGTCCGAGCCGCTCACTCTGGTCGAGAACGGCGATGTCGCCGACGGCGAGTGTCGGGTCGTCGGTCACCGTGGTGATGATCCTGCCCAGTCGCGAACCGAGGCCGGTCACGGTCGCGGCGTCGAACAGTCTGGTGGCATAGCCGATTTCGATGTCGATGCCGGACGGTTGCCCGTGCTCGTCGGTGTGTTCGACAAAGGTGAACGAGAGGTCGAACTTGGTGGTCGCGATATCGATCGGCGAGCCCGTTGCCCTCAGACCGGGGAGGTCGATGGTGATGTCATCGCGATTGTCCACTGCGACCGAGACCTGGAAGAACGGATGGACCTGTGCCGATCGCTGTGGATTCAGTTCGGTAACAAGGTGATCGAAGGGGATCGCTGCGTGGTCGAAGGCGTCGAGGTCGGCGTCGCGGATCTGGCCGAGTACAGCCAGGAAGGATGCGTTCTTGTCGACGTGCGTCGGCAGTGCGAGGGTGTTCACGAACATTCCGACGAGAGCGTCGAGGTCGGCGTCGCCTCGACCGGACACGGGTGTGCCGACGACGATCTGGTCGGAACGGGCATAGCCGCGCAGCAGCGTGGCGACCGCGGCGTGCACGACCATGAAGAGGGTCGCGTCGCTGTCGGCGGCCAGCGCCGTCAACGCGCTGTGACGTTCGCTGGGCACCCTCATCGTCACGACATTGCCCACGACACTTGCGCGGTCCGAGCGCGGACGATCAAGCGGCAGTTCGGTTTCGGCGGGAGCATCGGCGAGACGACTGCGCCAGAAGTCGAGGTCTGTGCCGTCGGTGGTGGTCAGCGCGGCACGTTCGGTGGCCGCGACTGTCGAGTACTCGACGGGCAGGGGTTCCCAGTCGGGCGCGTGACCGTCGACGCGTGCGCTGTAGGCGGTGGCGAGATCGGCCGCGAACGGGGCGAGTGACCATCCGTCCGCCGCGAGATGATGGATGACGACGATCAGCGTGTGGTCGTCGGCGGACGTGCGCAGGAGCCGTGTGCGGATGGGGAAGTCGCGCGTGAGGTCGAACGGCTGTGAGGCGACCTCGGCGGCGCGTCGATCTACCTCGTCGACCTCGTCGATAGTCATGTCGATGGCGGCGTCGTCGGGGGCGTGAATGTCGAGGAAGGCATGCCCGTCGTGCTCCGACACCGTGCTTCGTAGCGGCTCGTGCCGTGTGACGACGTCGTTCACCGCGGCGCGCAGAGTGTCGACGTCGAGGGCGCCGACAAGACGCACGCTGAACGGAATGTGGTAGGCGACAGCAGAATCCGGGTCGAGGCGAGCGGTCAACCAGAGTCGCTGCTGTGCGGGTGACAGCGCGACCTGTCCGTCGGTCGACGCTGCGATCTCGTCGACGGGCTGGGTGGCTGTGAGCTCGTCGTCGACTCCTGCTGCGCGCAGTGCGTGACAGAGCGCGGCGAGGTCGGGGGCGTCGAACACGGTGCGTAGCGGCAGTCGGTGTCCGGTGCGGCGCGCGAGGCGTGCGCTCACCCTCGTGGCTGACAGCGAGTTGCCGCCGAGGTCGAAAAGGTTATCGGACAACGAGACCCGGCCAGGCACACCGAGCACCGCGGACACCGTCTCGACGACGGCGACGTCGAGTGCCGTAACCGGCTCGATCCGTTCGCTCTGCGGTGACGTGCGAGTCGGCACCGGCAGTGCGGCGCGATCGAGCTTGCCGTTGCTGGTCGTCGGTAGATCCGTGAGCACGGTGATCGTCGTCGGGACCATATGGGGGAGAAGGTGATCAGTCAGCTCGGCGCGTAGGTCGCGGGAGTCGAGGTCATCTGCGCCCGCGACGTAGCCTGCCAGTTCGACGCCACCTGTGGCCGCGTCGTCGAACGTGATGACCGCCGCGCTGCGGACGCCGGGCACTGCCGCCAGCGCCGACTCGATCTCGCCCAACTCGACGCGCTGACCGCGGATCTTGATCTGTGAATCGGCGCGACCGAGGTACTCGATCTCGCCGTCGGCACGTCGGCGCACGAGGTCGCCGGTGCGATACAGACGTGCGCCGGGCTGACGCGGATCGGCTACGAACCGTGCGGCGGTCAGGTCGGAACGGCTCGCGTAGCCGCGAGCGAGTTGGACGCCGCCGAGGTAGAGCTCACCGATCGCGCCGACGGGTTGCGGCATCAGGTGATGGTCGAGCACGTGGGTCGACGTGTTGTCGACGGGCCGACCGATCGGGATATCGCCCGCGTCGCTGCGGCATTCGTCGTGATAGGTGACGTCGACGGCCGCCTCTGTCGGGCCATAGAGATTGTGCACCGGCGCTGACGTGAGCTCGCCGATCGAGCCGACGGTCGCGGGCGTGAGTGCCTCACCGCTGGTGAAGATGCGTCGCAGCGACGTCAGAGCGTCCGGTGTGAACGACTCGTCGAGGGTGAGCGCGTCGGCAAATGCCGACAGCATCGACGGCACGAAATGCAGTGTCGTGATGGACTCTTCGGCGATGACGTCGCGCAGATACCACGGATCGCGGTGGCCGTCGGGCCGTGCGACGACAAGCGTGGCGCCCGCGACGAACGGCAGGAAGAACTCCCACACCGAGACGTCGAAGGTTGCCGGTGTCTTCTGCAGCACCCGGTCGTCTGAGGTGAGGCGATAGCGATCCTGCATCCATCGCAGGCGATTCACGATGGCGCGGTGGTCGATCACGACGCCCTTGGGCCTGCCCGTCGAGCCGGAGGTGAACAGCACGTAGGCGGGGTTATCGGGGCGGGGTGCGCGGGGCCGCGCTGTTGACGGTGATGGCTCGGTCAGTTCATCGACGGTGACCACCGGAGTGTCGGCTCCGGCCCAGCCGGGTGCGGCGATGATCAGCGCGGGCTTGGCGGTGTCGAGGATGTGCGCGAGGCGCTGCGTGGGTTCTGCGGGATCGATGGGCAGGAATGCTGCTCCCGCGCGAATGACCGCGTGCAGCGCAACCACCTGGTCGGCACTTCGTGGAAGAGCAACGCCGACAACCGATTCCGGGCCGATTCCGCGCGCGGCGAGTCCGGCCGCCGCACTGCGTGCGCGTGCGGTGAACGTCGCGGTGTCCAGCGTCTCGACGCCGGGTTCGATCAGTGCGGTGTGCGTGGCGGTGCCCTGTTCGAGCGCGGCGTCGAGCAGCGAGATGAGCGTCGAGTCGGTTGCCGCAACGCTACGGCCGTGGGCGACGTCGTCGATGGCCGCCAACTCCGAGGCCGTCATGGGTGTGATGTCGACGACGGGCAGGTCGGTTGGGGCGCAGACGAATCGTCGTAGGAAGTCCACGATGCGGTTGTGATGCACCGAGACGTCGTCGGCGGTGTACACATTCGGGTTTGCCTCGAGGTCGAGTCGCATGCCGCCGGTGAAGCCGTCGTAGACGTTGATCGACGCGTCTTCGACGGGGCCGGTGGACAATACGTTCAGTTCGCCGCGCAGCGAGCCGAAGTCGATGTGCTCGAAGAACAGCATGACGTTGACCATCGGCCCGAAGAATCCGCGCCTGCCGTCGGAGTCGTCGAGGATCTCGGAGGTGATCTCTTCGTGCCGGAAACGCTGATGTCGCACAGCGCCTTTGATGTCGGAGTTCATGATCCGCAGCGCGTCGGCGACGGTCGTCGTGGCGTCGAATTCGATGCCGACGGGTAGGACGTTCGACGTGAGGCCCGCCGAGGTGCGCAGGAGGTCGGTGTCGCGGCATGCCACCGGGAGGCTCAGCAGGGCGTCGTCGCGATCGTTGAGGCGTGCCAGGTAGATGGCGACCGCCGCGGTGATCACCGACGCTGCCCGCACCCCGTGATCTGCGGCGCGCGAACGGATGTCCGCGACGAGGTCGGCGTCGAGTTCGATGCTCTCGACGATGGCGACCGGCGCTGCCGGTGCACTCGCAGGCGACAGGGACGTCGGCTCGGGAGCGTCGGCTCCATCGGGGCGCAGGCGCTGCTGCCAGTGGTCGCGTGCGCGGGTGAACGCATCGGAGGCGTGGTACTCGCGGTCGATCTCGGCGATCTGCGCCATCGTCGCGCTCGACGGTGCGGGCGCGGCGTGACCCTCGGTGATCGCGGTGTAGTGGGCGGCGACCCGGACCATCATGTACATCGCGGCGTAGCCGTCGAACGCGATGTGGTGGCCCCAGCAGTACCAGAGCGCGCGGTTCGGGCCCAGACGCAGCAGATACGTTTCGAGCAGCGGATCGGTGTAGACGTCGACGTTGCGCGACCGGTGGTTGTCGATCCATTCGAGAGCCCGCGCACGCGGCTCGTCGTCGTCGGAGAAGTCGACGAGCCCGAGCCTGATGTCCCTGCCACGATCGACGACGATGCGAGGTTCGCCGTCCTCGTCGTCGACGACACGCAACAGGCCCGATTCGGTTTCGTTCGCGGTCAGTTGCACCGCCCGGTCCATCACCTCGGCGTCGACGTCGTCGAAGAACTCGGCGAAGGCCGCGACCGACATCGGGGTGTCGGGGTCGAGCTGCTGTGCGAAGAAGATGCCGCGCTGCGCCGCGGTCAGAGGGAGCGGTCGGCTCTGCGCGTCGGCAGACGGGTGCTGCCCGCCCGTGGAATGCCCGCTTGTGAAATGAGTCGTGCTCACCTCGGTGCTCACTGTGCCTCCTCGTGAGGTGACCGTCGCGGTCAAGCGCGGCGATCGGTCGGTGGTGGTGGCCCTGTGCCCGGTGGATCTGACCGTGCTTCGCGCGACTAAGCGCCGCAGATGGGTGCGGCTTGGAGAAAAATCGAAAGCGCGGGCGGGCGTGGAGGATGGCGAAGGGGCCGTCGTGGTCATGCCTGTCGGCAGCGATTTGGCCCGGACCTGCGCGTTCGCCTACACTTGTGGGGTTGCCTGCGGCGCGTTGAGCGTCGCGAATCGGCTCGCGAACCCACCCGGTGGTGCGTTGTGATCGCAAGATCGGAACAAAACCCCAGGCAGGCGTGTGTCCGGTGGTAGCAGACCGTGTGCGTCGGGTCGGAAATTCGGCGTACAGATGCGGTGGCCCACCTCGGTGGATCCGCCGTGTCGACTACATCCAGGTCAAGGAGACTAACGAGTGATTCAGCAGGAATCTCGCCTGCGGGTCGCCGACAACACCGGAGCCAAGGAAATCTTGTGCATCCGCGTGCTGGGCGGCTCGTCTCGGCGCTACGCAGGCATTGGTGACGTCATCGTCGCCACTGTCAAGGACGCCATCCCCGGCGGCAACGTCAAGCGGGGAGAGGTCGTCAAGGCTGTCATCGTGCGCACCACCAAGGAGCGCCGTCGTCAGGACGGAAGCTACATCCGTTTCGACGAGAACGCCGCCGTCATCCTCAAGGGTGAGAGCGACCCCCGCGGTACCCGCATCTTCGGCCCGGTCGGCCGCGAGCTGCGTGAGAAGAAGTTCATGAAGATCGTGTCGCTGGCACCGGAGGTGATCTGACATGAAGGTTCACAAGGGTGACACCGTCATCGTCGTCTCGGGCAAGGACAAGGGCGCCAAGGGCAAGGTCATTCAGGCCTTCCCGAAGGAAGAGCGTGTTCTGGTCGAGGGCGTCAACCGCATCAAGAAGCACACCGCTGCGTCGGCCAACGAGCGTGGCGCGGCGTCGGGCGGCATCGTGACCCAGGAAGCGAAGATCCACGTGTCGAACGTGATGGTCGTCGATTCCGAGGGCAATCCCACCCGCGTCGGCTACCGCGTCGACGAGGAGACCGGCAAGAAGGTCCGGATTTCCCGCAAGACCGGGAAGGACATCTGATATGACCACCACCGAAAAGACCCAGCCGCGTCTCAAGCAGCGCTACCGCGCCGAGATCAAGGATGCGCTGAACACCGAGTTCGACTACGCCAACGTGATGCAGATCCCGGGCGTCGTCAAGGTCGTCGTGAACATGGGCGTCGGCGACGCCGCTCGCGACTCGAAGCTGATCAACGGCGCGGTCACCGACCTCGCACTGATCACCGGCCAGAAGCCGGAAATCCGTCGCGCACGCAAGTCGATCGCACAGTTCAAGCTGCGCGAGGGCATGCCGATCGGCGCACGCGTCACGCTTCGTGGCGACCGTATGTGGGAGTTCCTGGACCGCCTCGTGTCCATCGCGCTTCCCCGTATCCGCGACTTCCGCGGACTCTCGGACCGCCAGTTCGACGGCAACGGTAACTACACCTTCGGCCTGAACGAGCAGTCGATGTTCCACGAGATCAACATCGACAACATCGACCGGCCGCGCGGTATGGACATCACCGTCGTCACCTCGGCCACCACCGACGAGGAAGGCCGCGCGCTGCTGCGCCAGCTGGGCTTCCCGTTCAAAGACAACTCCGTGAAGGACAACTGATGGCAAAGAAGGCTCTGGTCAACAAGGCCAACAAGAAGCCCAAGTTCGCCGTGCGGGCCTACACCCGGTGCAACCGCTGCGGCCGTCCGCACTCGGTGTTCCGCAAGTTCGGCCTGTGCCGTGTGTGCCTGCGCGAAATGGCACACGCCGGCGAGCTCCCGGGCGTGCAGAAGTCGAGCTGGTGACCCAGCTCCGCTGACGTAGCTCGACGGGCGGCGCGCGCTGCGGCCGCTGGTTGAGCTTGTCGAAACCTCGACCCCGTGTCCCCACTGTGGGACGCGGGGTCGTCGTCGTGTTGGGGCAGCATGATCCGTATGACGGATGTGCCGGTTTTCGGGGCTCGGCGTCATACTGATCGATTCGACGCCGTCGCAGCCCGCCTCCCCCGATCGGGGGAGCGCGCAATCCACCCGAACATCGGCCAGATGGCGGGTGGGTGGGACGTCCGTGATCGCGAAAACTGAGTTCATCGCTTCCTGAACGAGCCACAAGGGGCTCCCCGGCGATGACGAAAGGCGCGGACATGAACGTCACGAGTACCTACACCGTTTCCGACTACCTCCTCGACCGTCTCGCCGATCTCGGCGTCGACACCATCTTCGGTGTCCCGGGCGACTTCACCCTCGGGCTCCTCGACCACGTCGACGAGCATCCGTCGATCAGTTGGGTGGGCACCGCGAACGAGCTCGGCGCGGGCTATGCGGCCGACGGCTATGCCAGGATGAACGGCGTCGGGGTGGTGTGCTCGACCTTCGGAGTCGGTGAGCTCAGCGCCATCAACGCGGTGGCAGGTTCGTACGCCGAGCACGTCCCGGTGCTGCACCTGGTGGGTGCACCCACCGAGGCGGTTCAGGCAGCCGGACGGGCGACGCACCACTCACTCGGTGACGGCGACTTCACCCACATGCTGCGCATGTCCGCGGAAGTGACTGTGGCACAGGAGATGTTGCAGCACGGCACGGCCACCGCACAGATCGACCGGGTGCTCGCCGCGATGGTGGCCGAGGGGCGTCCCGGATACCTCTCGCTGCCCGCCGACGTCGCCGAGCAGTCGTGTGAACCGCCCACCACTGTCCTCGAAGTACCTGCCAATCGCACGGACGTCGACCAGCTCGCCCGATTCGCCGACGCCGCGACACAATTGATCGCCGACCGATCGCCGGTCGTGCTCGCCGACATCTTTGTCCATCGATCCGGTGCGGTGGATCAACTGCATCATCTCCTGAAGGTCGGTGGACTGCGCTACGCGTCGTTGCTGTGGGGGCGGCGCGTCGTCGACGAGCGTGGCTCCGGATACCTCGGGCTGTACCTCGGTGACGCGACCCAGCCCGACGTGCGCGCCGCGGTCGAGGACGCCGAGTGTCTCATCACCGCCGGGGTCTGTTTCACCGACCTGATCTCCGGATACTTCACACAGCGCCTCGACGACGCGGTCCGCATCGATCTGCAACCGCACACCGCGGTAGTCGGTGGTGAGACCTTCGCGGGCATCGAGATGCGCGACGCACTGGCCGTACTGGCCGAGATCGTCCCCCCGCGACCTGACCTGCCGGTGTCACTTACAACGTCGATGGGCGACGTCGAGCCCGATCCGCATGCACCGCTGACCCAGAAGGAGCTATGGGAGGCTGTCGCCGCGGCGCTGACCGGCAACGACGTGATCCTCGCCGACCAGGGAACCAGCTTCTGTGGCATTGCGGCGCAACGACTTCCGAGTGGTGCGGTGTTCATCGGCCAGCCTTTGTGGGCGTCGATCGGCTACACGCTACCCGCCATGATCGGGGCGGCGATCGCGGCACCGCATCGTCGACCGGTATTGCTGATCGGTGACGGCGCGGCACAGCTCACGGTTGCCGAGCTCGGCACGCTCATCCGGCAGCGTATCCCCGCGGTGATCATCGTCGTCAACAACAATGGCTACACCGTCGAGCGTGCGATTCACGGTCCGGAGATGAACTACAACGACATCGCTCCCTGGCGGTGGACGCTGCTGCCGTACGCATTGGGCGGCGACGTCTCGACAGTGCGGACCCATCGGGCGACGACACAGGCCGAGTTGACCGGCATGCTCGTCGACGCTGCCGCGCACCCGACATCGCTGACGCTGATCGAGGCAGTCACCGGTGAACTGGACGTCCCGCCGGTGCTCGAGGCAATCGCGGCTGCTGCCGCGAGCGCGAACAGGTGACCTCCGCTATCCGCAGAGAGACCCTCACGCCAGACCGTCACGCACGTGACGGTCTGGCGTGATATGCGTTGGGATCGAACACTTCTGATGACCCGAGGTCAGCCGGAGGGAGTCCCAGTGGTAGCCGCGGCGCCGGTCGACGAGGTCGTACCGGGCTGGCTGCTCGGGGTGGCCGTCGTCGTGCTCGCGGGAGCGACGGTCGTCGTCGTCACGTCGTAGGCCTGCCATGCCGAGCCGACCTTCTTGACGAGTACGCTGCTGCCGTCCGGCTGATGGATGGTCAGGACGTCGTCGGTGGCATCCCAGGTGAGCGTCGACCCCGATTGCACTGCGTCGGTGAACACCGTTGCGCCCGAGGCTGTATCGGTCAGAGTGAGTGTCGTCCCGGTGAGAGACGCGCTCACCGCCTTCGATGGTGACGTGGTGCCCGACACCGCGACGGCTGTCGAGGTGACCGTGGTGGTCGACGGGGATGACGTCGACGTGGAGGAACTCGACGGTGGCGTCGAAGACCCTGCAGCCGACATCGTGCTCGACGTCTCGCTGCCGCTCGACTTCGCGACCGTCGACGAACTCGACTGTGCCGCTGCCGAACTCGATGCCGCACCGCTGGGCGTCGAACTCGCTGCGGAACTGCTGGTCGTACCCGAGGTCGACGCCGCGACGCCGGCTTTGAGTGCGAGACTTTGCACACCCGACGACGTTGCGGGCCAGGTGTAGTTCGCGTTGCCGTCGGCCGAGCGCACTCCGCAGGCGTAGTTGCTCGACGACGATGCGCGATACACATAGCCGTACGCGAAGTTCGCCGAGACCATCTGATCGGACGTGCGCACCGTGCGGATGGTGAAGATCTGTCCGTTGGCGGCCGTCGTGTCGGTGCCGACAACGTCTGTCGGCGCGGTCGCGACGTAGCTGAGCGTGCCTGCGGTCAGCGTGTATTCCGACTGGTAGGTGGTTGGCGTCGGGTCGTGATCGGCCGGCACCGCCACGCCCTTCGGAAGAAACGACACCCGCACCGAGAACCCGGATGACGGTGCGGTCCAGCTGATCTTGCAGCCTGCCGCACCTGACGTGGTGGCGATTGCGACGGCGCCGCGGACATTGGGGATCGAGTTTCCGAACGTGCCCATGCTGATCGAACTGGACATCACTGCAACGTCGACGAGCGATGCGGCACGCGCGGCTCCGACCTGCTGCGTAGCCAGCGCCACCACCACCGCGGACGCGACACCCGCCGTGGCGGTGGTGTGTCGTGCGCGATGACGTGCCGCTCGCGTGCGCGGCTCCGAAACCCGGTCCTCGCTGGTGCGCCCAGCCCCGGGTGTGTGTCCAGCAGAGCCGGGATCATCCGTAGCCGGACCCCGGCGTCGTCGAAAATTCAGGTACACCAGTGTCATTGAGGCAACGCCGAGCAGAATCCGGGCCGCGGGTGTCTGCATCCACGACGCCGCGTAGCCGGCGAGAGGAATCGTCACGACGACCCGATGTGCATCTCCGATGACGTAGGGCGCCGGGTCCGGGTACTGGTTGGCGTCACCTTTCAGGTAGGCGGTTACCGCCACCTGCGACGCCGCGGCGGTGCTGATCACGCGGTGTGTGATCCGGCTTCCGTCTGGTCGAGAGATCGATACGATGTCGCCCGGACGCACGTCGGTACCGTGCACGGGAGTGGCGAGTGCCAGTGAACCGATCGGCATGGTCGGCGCCATCGACCCCGAGCGGACCACCAGTGGTGCTATTCCGAACGCATGCACTGCGATGGCGAACCCGATGCACAGAAGGCCGAGGGCTGCTCCGACAGTCAGAACGAGTTCTCTTGCTATCTTGCGCATCTCAGTTGGCCTGCGTCGCAGTGAACGTGAATCCCGCAGTTACACCGTCGTTCTCGTCTACGGTGTAGAGCACGTCTGGGTCGACGGCGAACCAGACGCACAGCGTCTCCGACTGGCCTGCGGCAAGCGCACGCGTACCGATCCAGGGATATGTCTTGCCTGCTACCCAAGACGGCCAGGGCACGTAGCCCGTATGTGTCGGCAGTGTGGGGATTGCGCTCGATTCGGTGGTGCTCAGTCCTGGTTCGAGAGTGCCGATTGCTGTTCCGCCTGAACACTTTCCGACGCCGTTGCCATTGACAGGAGTCGCCCCGGAGTACACACGGAAAACCCCGTGGTCGTACATCACACCCGTGGTCACGGGAGCAATGATGGCACTGTAGGTGACGTTGTAGCCCCCCGAGTTCTTGACGGTGAGGCTGGCTGCCCGTGAACTACCGGGCTGCATGTCGGACTGGTTCATCGCGGTCCACATCAACGAATCCTGTCCGTTGAGTTTGAGGTCGACCGATCCCACAGTGAACGCCGCTGTGGTCACGCTTGCCGAATCGCTCCACGACGCCATCGTCGAGATCGCGCAAAGCCCTAGCACCATGCCCAGTGAGCACAGTGCGCGCAGGCGTGAGGAGAGGAGGGTCCTGATGATCATTGCTGCTGGATCGCTCCGAACGTGTATGACCCCGTGTAGGTGGCACCCGCGACCGCGGTGATATCCAAAGTGCCACGCAGACAGAGCAATTGTGTCTGCCCGCTCGACAGTGTCAGGTAGTTTCCCGATGTGGTGAGTGCAGTACCCGGCAGTGTTGTCGCAGTCGAGCCGTCGCAGCTCGTCGCATCGGTTCCCGGCATCGCCGAGGCCGTCAGTGTCAGATGACCATCGGACGTCGCGACGTTGGTGAGTTTGTATCCGAGCGTGGTGTCGCCGCCGTTGGCGACAGTGACGCTCACAGTCTTCCTACTGCCGGGACTCAGCGCTGTCCCACCGAGCGACGTCAGTGCCAGGTTGTGACTACCGCCCGCGGTCAGGACCAGCGCTCCCGAGGATATGGTCGACGCCGATGCCGCGACATTCGACGTCCAGTATGCGCCGGACTGCCGGACCGATATCGCCATCAACGCCGAGACGATCAGTGCCACAAGACATCCGAAGACGATCCTCTGTTGTGAGGTGATGCGTCGGCGTCGGTGCGCGGATGACTTCGACATGCGTATTGCGCTGTGCATCAGGCGGTCTCACGTCTGCGTTCGCGGCGAGCTCGTCGGCGATCGCGCGCAGACGACAGCACCATGAACACCGCGTAGGCGAGGAGGAGCCCCGCCACCACGTACACAGCGATCACATGCTGTCGACCCGTGATGACCTGGTTCAGGTACCCGATGTAGGGGACCGAGTACCAGACTTTTCCCCTGACCTGCACGGCGCGAACGGGGGCTGGATCGGTGGTCGGGTTGTTGTCGCCCTTCGTCGTGAACAACCGTTCGCCGCGGCCGTCCTGGCCGACGCCGACGACGCGGTGGGTCACCACGTCGGCCTGACCGGAGCGCAACTGGTAGGTGATGACGTCGCCGGTATGCACCTGCGCGGGGTCAGCCGTCCGCGCCACCACGAGTGTTCCCGGCGGCATGTGTGGCCGCATCGACGACGTCATGATGGTGTACGGCGTCGCCCCCGCGAGACGTGGGACGACGACGACTGCCGCCAACAATCCCACGGCTACGAACAGAAAGAGCCAGCTCAGCGTCAGTCTGATCATGTCCAGCGGACCAGAGTCGGAGTCGCCCTTCTGGTCCGAGCCGGGTTCGTCGGCGGCGTGGCGGAGCGTCGAAGATGATTCGACACGTGACGAATGCCTTCCACTGGTGATGGACATCGTTCTCTCCGCTTGTGTATCGGATACTGCTTGGTCGGATATGGGGGACTGACCGGGCACAACGCGAATGGCCGTCGTGCCCGGTCAGTCCTGCAGCGCAATCCCTCCCCAGTTCGCGCGCCGCGAGAGCGGATACTGCCGAGGGCAGGACCCGCTGGTCTTTAGGACTGGTTGGGTCCTTGAACCTGATCAAGGTGCAGACTGATGTTGTTCAGGTTGAGCGTGTCCGTCTGGCTCGAGTTGGTCGCCGAGGCAAACGGAAGCTTGAGGGTCACCACCACCGTGTAGGCCGACGCCCCGCCGGTCGGGCTGATTGCCAGCGACGTTCCACCCTGGGTGATATCGGTCGCCGATGCGTCGCCACTCTTTTTGGCTGAAATGGTCTTCGTCGTTTCTGAAGCGAGAGATCCCGACGAGGTGAATCCCGATGTATCGGCGTAGAGTTTCGCCTTCAGGTTGTCGCCGGTCGCATTGATATTCACCGTCGTTGTGTACGTGAGCGTGTCGCCGGGAACGAACTTGAATGACGTCGGATTGATGGAGCCGTTCTGATCGGTCCATGTTCCCGTGTCTTTGCTCATCGAGAGCTGACCTGAGCTGATGGTCGAGCCGCCGATTGCCGTGCTGTCGTTCCAATACGCGAGTGATCCGAGCCCTCCGAGAAGAAGAACTGCCGCGCCCCCCGCAGCAACTGCACCCTTGGTCTGTTTCTTCATTGTTGCTCTCTGCATCGATTGGCCACCTCGGGGATTCCGTGGTGTGGTGATGCATTTTTAGCCCGCCGGGGCCGGTTGCACAACCAATAGTTGTCTATCGAGCCTCAAGCTCAACTTGATTACAGGTGTTCACTGACCGATCAGTAGGTGATCGAAGGTGAGCGGTGAATGTGCTTGTTTCCGCAGATCATCGGCATTAAATCGGTTTCATTCTCCGAAGTGTGCGATTAATGATGTCGAATGAATGCGCCATTGAATGTTGTCATATTCATGTGATGGAGATCACGAACAGAGTGTCCGATTTAACCATTAGTGCACGTGAACAGCTACCGCAACGGATTTACTACTTGATGAAAGTCGTAAGCCATTTACCGCAACGGCGTGCCTCTGCGGATTGGTGGAGCGTCTTGAAGGGTGCTGCGTGATGGCGGACACAAATGCGCGAATCGATTGATTCTGGCGTACGATCCATTGCCGAAAGCTGCCGACCAGAAAAACCAAGTAGCGCTTTCGGGGGAGAATAAAATGAAAAAGCATGGTGTACGAAGCTCGGGGGAGTTTCTGACCGCGCGGTCAGGAAAGCTGTTCGTGTTCTTGTTATCGGTCGCTTTGGCGACGGTGGTCTGCGTGGTTGCCGGGCTCGTCGGTGACGGGGGTCGGGGTGACGCGTCGCCACCTCCGGCGTCGAATCGGATAGATTTCCACACGGCAGTGAAGGGCGACGACGTGGTCCTGACTGTCGGTTCCGGTGCTCTGCGAGTGGCCGGCGATCAGATACAGATCGTCGACCCGCACGGCAGGGTCGCCGCCAGCGCGCCACTGAAATATGAAGTGGCGCAGAGGGTTTACAAGCTGGGCGTCGAACTTCAGGGCGGTGCGGCACGACTGCACGTCGATCCGTCGTCGATCAGTCGAGCGGTGTCGCTGGCACCGCACCGCGCAGCCGAGACGACGACGGTTGTCGTCACCTCGACGCCGCCGACCTCGGCGACGTCGGACGCGGATGCCCGCGCAGACAGACTCGATAAAGCGATCACTCGAATGGGCACGGAACTGTCACTCGGAATGGCCATCGGAACGTCGGTCGGCACGATTCTCGGTGGTGTTCTCGGCTGCCTTGTCGGGCTGGCCGCGGGCATCGTCGGGTGTTTGCCGGGGCTCATGGCGGGTGCGACAGCCGGTGCCGTCGCGGGATCGGTGGTGATCGGTGGAGCCGCGATCGTCGTGTCGATGATCGTCTTCGGGATGACGATGAGCGCGCCGACGCCGACGCCGAAGGCGCAGCAGCCGCAGCGGCCGACCACTCAGGTGCCGACAGCGACGCCGTCGCGTTGATCCGTATGACGCGCTGCCCGAATTCTGGGCGCGAATGTCATACGGATCAACGGTCATACGGACCGAGAGCCCGCGGGCGGAGCGCTAGCCGACGAGCCAGGCGTTCGGTGCGCAGACGAGCGGAACGTCGGCGCCGAGGGCGCGCAACACGATCGACGTCGCGCGGGGCGAATAGCTCAGCGAGAAGTGGTCGGACGTGTCCTGGGGGCAGCCGTCCTGCAGCGTGATGTTGCGGGTGTTCTTGGTGCCCTTGGGGAAGAACGTGCTGGAGTAGGGGGTTGTCACCTCGTCGTAGCGGGTGCCGACGATCGTGTATCGGATGTCGCCGAGTGCGTAGACGCCGCCGCTGTTGAGGTTCTTCAGGAACGGCGAGTTGTAGATCTGCTGGGTTCCCGAGACTCCGACGCCGAGTGCGAGTGGTCCGAGGATGTCGACGCCGAGATCGTTGATGGTGCGTCCGAGTGTGCCGATGCCGTTGAGCGTTGTGCCGTTGTTGGTCGCGCCGAGAGTCACGACGTTGGCGACCTTTGCGGCGCCGCCGTCGAATCGCAGGTACTGGCGAGTCGAGATCCCGCCCATCGAATGGCCAACCATGTCGACCTTGGCTGCGCCGGTGGATGCGAGCACCTTGTCGACGAAGGTCTTGATCTGGGTTGCCGACTTCACGATGTCGCCGGTCCCGTACACGCCGGGGAATGCTGCTGCTACGCCACCGCCTTGAGAGGGCGGCTGTATTCCGTAGTCGAGTGCGTAGACGCAGAAGCCTGCCTGCTGGAGCGCGGGGGAGATCATCGACCAGTTGCTGTAGGCGTTCTCCCACGTTCCGTGGACCAGGACGACAGGGTTGCGGCCGGCCCGGGGTTTGCACGACCAGTCATTCGCACCGGCGGGCGCCACGTCGGGATTCGACAGGCTGTGCGCGAAAGCCGCGGGGAACGTAGTCTGCTTCGGTCCGTTGCCGGTGGGGATGAGCCAGCGACTCTCGCCGTTGAGCAGGAAGGTCTCGGCGCGGGCCGGGGTGGGCGAGGCGTCGGAGATGTAGTCGGCGAGCTGTTGCTGAGGGGCGGCCGACGCGGTTCCTGCGGAGTTCGCGGCAAGCGAGACACATGCGGCGATCGCGGCGACAGCCGTCGTCAGCAGGCGAGTTCGGGAACGACGTCGATTCGACGATGTGGTCACGTGCGAACCTCTCAGCTAGGTGTTGCCGGTCATAGCGCAAGTGAGTGGAGCGTAGCTCACCGGTCGCGGTCCTTGACTCCCACCGGTTCCCAGCCTCGACGTGACGTGCGGTCACCGGGGGTGGGCAGTCGATCGCGACTGCGGTACACGATGTACGGCCGGAACAGGTAGTGGATCGGAGCGGTGAACATGTGCACGAGACGTGTGAACGGAACGAGTGCGAACAGGGCCAGACCGATCAGGACGTGCACGTGGAAGCGCAGTGGCGCTGCGTCCATTGCGCGAATGTCGGGTTGCAGCACGAAGATCGATCGGAACCACGGCGAGACGGTCTGGCGATAGTTGACCCCGGGTCCAGTGGGGTCCACTGCGCCGACAACTGTGATGTAGGTTCCCGCGATCAGCGCGCACACCAAGACCAGATACATCAGCTTGTCGTTGCGGGTCGTCGCCATGAACACCGGGCCGGTGGTGCGACGTCGATAGATGAGCAGGCCGATGCCCAGCAGTGTGGCCGCCGCCGCGAGCAGGCCGAAAAAGCCTGCGCCCCAGTGGTACATCGTCTCGGAGACACCGAGTGCTTCGGTCCAGGACTGTGGGATGACCAGACCGACCGCGTGCCCGGCGATGACCACGAGGATGCCGTAGTGGAACATCGGTGAGGCAATCCGCAGCAACCGCGACTCGTAAAGCTCCGATGACCGCGTGGTCCAACCGAACTTGTCGTAGCGGTAGCGCCAGATGGTGCCACCGATGAGTATGAGCAGGACGACGTATGGCAACACGCCCCAGAGGAATACGTCCATCACGCCTCACCTCTCGCATGTGTCGCGGTCAGCGGCAGTAGGCGCGAATCGTAGGGCTCGAGGCCAACGGCCTCGACGCCGAGCGCCGGCGTCATCGCGCGCGCAGCCTGTCGGTCCACCGGTGACTCGCCGGGCAGCGTCGAGCAGATCGCCGTGAGCACAGCCGTGTACGGAGATCGACGGTCTCGCAATGCGAATCGGATCAACTCGAGCGCTGGGCGATACTTCTCCAGAACCGCTTGTCCCGCGTCGGCGTCGACACGCGCCGCGAACTCCAGGACGATCGGCAGGTGGTCGGGCAACTCGCCGTGGAGGTCGACGACAAAGCCGCTGCTCCGATAGAGCGCTTTGAACTCGCCGAGCGCGGCTCCACGCCGTCGCGTGTCGCCATCGGTCCAGTACGAGAGATACAGCGTGTGCTTGCGTGACAGGTCGAATGTGTCGACGTAGTCGTCGACCAGGGTGGGAAGCGGCGTCGACTCGAGATGATCGACGAAGGTCAGCAGCTCACGAATGGAAGGGTGATCAGGCTGCTCACACAATGCCCTGCGCAGCAGCGAGATTCGGTCGATTAACTGATCGTCGGGATAACTCAGACACCACGACGAGACCTGCCGCGTCACGCGATGATCGGCGGCAGTCGTGCGGCGAGGCCACCTCACGACGACGCCTTCGAGTTGCTGCTGTCGCCGGATGCGGGGCGGTCGGGGAACAGCCCTTCGGGCGACCCGTTACCGTCCCAGTTCAGTAGGTTCGTGCGGTTGGCGAGGCGATGTGAGCTGGTCGCGGTGTCGGTCGTCTGGCGCTGCTTGAGCGCGTGAAAGGTCTCCACCGACACCGGAGTGGGGGTTCCGCTCGCTTCGCCGAAGGCGCCGGAGCCGTACATGCCGGGCCCGTCCTCGTAGTCGAGTGAGCACGCCATCTCGTCGAGCTGTTCGGCCTGCTCGAGATGGGCCGTCGGAATCACATACCGCTCTTCGTATTTGGCGATCGCCATCAAGCGGTACATCTCGTAGACCTGCTCTTCGGACATACCGACAGAGGCGGGGATGTCGGGGTCGGGTTCGCGGCCGAGCGTGATGTCACGCATGTACGCGCGCATCGCCGCGAGTTTGCGCAGGACGCCATCTATTACTGCGGTGTCGCCCGCACTGAACAGTTCGGCGAGGTACTCCACGGGGATGCGCAATGCGTCGATCGCACCGAACAGGGTGCCCGCGTCCTCGGCGTCGTGGCCCTGCCCGCTGAGCAGGTCGACGATCGGCGACAACGGCGGCACGTACCAGACCATTGGCATGGTGCGGTATTCCGGGTGAAGCGGCAGAGCGACGCGGAACTCCTTGGCCAGCGCGTAAATTGGCGATCGACGTGCCGCGTCGAGCCAGTCCTCGGGAATGCCTTCGGCACGCGCCCCGGCGATCACGTCGGGATCGTTGGGGTCGAGGAGCAGGTCGAGTTGGGCCTCGTAGAGGTCGGTGTCGTTTGGTGTGGAGGCGGCTTCGGTGACAGCGTCGACGTCGTAGAGGAACAATCCGAGATACCGGAGTCTCCCGACGCACGTCTCGGAGCAGACGGTCGGTTGCCCGACCTCGATCCGCGGGTAGCAGAGAGTGCACTTCTCGGCCTTGCCCGTGCGGTGGTTGAAGTAGATCTTCTTGTACGGGCAGCCGGTGATGCATTGGCGCCACCCGCGACACCGGTCCTGGTCGACGAGGACGATACCGTCCTCGCTGCGCTTGTAGATGGCGCCCGACGGGCACGACGCCATGCATGAGGGATTCAGGCAATGCTCGCAGATGCGGGGCAGGTAGAACATGAACGTCTGCTCGAAGCTGAACTTGACGGCATCTTCTGATTCACGACGCAGCTTCTCGACGATTGGATCGAGCCCGCCCAATTCCGGTGCGCCACCTAGGTCGTCGTCCCAGTTCGCCGACCATGTGACCTTCGTGTCGTCACCGGTGAGCAGCGATTTCGGGCGCGCGACAGGGAAGTCGTCGCCGAGTGGGGCGTCGACGAGCATCTGGTAGTCGTAGGTCCACGGCTCGTAATAGTCGTAGATGGTCGGTTGAACGGGACTTGCGAACAGCGTCAACAACTTCTGCATCCGACCGCCGGTGCGAAGTCTCAACTTGCCCTTGCCGTTCAGATGCCAGCCGCCACGCCATTTCTCCTGATCCTCATAGCGTCGTGGATACCCTTGTCCCGGGCGGGTTTCGACGTTGTTGAACCAGACGTACTCGGTGCCTGCCCTGTTGGTCCACGCCTGTTTGCATGTGACCGAGCAAGTGTGGCAGCCGATGCATTTGTCGAGGTTCATCACCATCCCGACCTGAGCCATCACCCGCATCAGTACGTCACCTCCTGGCTGCGCTTACGGATCGTCGACACCATGTCGCGCTGGTTCCCGGCGGGACCGAGATAGTTGAACGCATAAGACAATTGGGCGTATCCGCCGATCAGGTGAGTAGGTTTGACGAGGAGTCGGGTTGCCGAGTTGTGTATTCCACCCCGACGACCGGTTGCCTCCGATTTCGGGACGTCGATCGTGCGTTCCTGCGCGTGGTGAACATAGACGACTCCGGCGGGCATGCGATGGCTGACGATTGCCCTGCACACCACGACGCCGTTGGCGTTGACGCATTCGATCCACTCGTTGTCGTGCACGTCGATTGCTGCGGCATCGTCGGGACTCAGCCACGCCGTCGGACCGCCACGGGACAGTGACAGCATCAGGAGGTTGTCCTGGTACTCCGAATGAATGGACCACTTCGAGTGGGGCGTCAGGTATCTCACGGTGATCTGCTGCGCGCCGTCAGGGCCGAGTCGTGGCTCGCCGAACAACCGATGCATGTCCAGTGGCGGTCGATAGATGGGCATCGATTCGCCGACGTCGATCATCCAATCGTGGTCGAGGTAGAAGTGCATGCGACCGGTGAGAGTGTGAAATGGCTTGAGGCGCTCGATGTTCACGGTGAACGGGGCGTATCGCCTACCGCCGGTTTCCGACCCGGACCACTCCGGCGAGGTGAACACCGGAACCGGGGCCTGTTGGGTGTCGGCGAAGCTGATGTGCTTGTCGGCGTTGCCTTCTGCGAGGTCGTCGAGTGTCTTTCCGACCCGCTTCTGAAGTTTCTCGAAGCCCTGGACGGCGAGAGTGCCGTTCGTGGTCCCGGAGAACCGCAGAATTGCCTCGGCGAGTTTCGCATCGGTATCGATCGCCGGCCGACCGTCGCCCGCACCGCCGAGCATCACCCCGTTGCTGTCTGCCAGAATCTTCGTCTGTTCGGCGACATCGTAGGCGACTGATTTGGTGGCGAAGCCGAGTGTATCGGCGAGTGGGCCGACAGTCGCGAGCTTGTCGGCGATCGCGGTGTAGTCGCGTTCCACCACTGCGAACGCAGGCATGTTCTTTCCCGGATGGCCGACCGTCGTCGACCGGTGCCAGTCGTCGACGGTGCCCTTGGGTTGCGCTGTCTCACCGGGAGTGTCGTGCTGCATGGGGGTGCTGACGAGATCGTGCCGCACACCGAGGTGCGTCTTCGCCTGCTCGGAGAACGCGGCGGCGAGGCGGTGGAAGAGATCGAAGTCGGTCTTCGCTTCCCACGGAGGATCGATGGCGGGGGAGAAGGCGTGCACGAAGGGGTGCATGTCCGTCGACGACAAATCGTTCTTCTCGTACCAGGTGGCTGCGGGCAGGATGATGTCGGACAGCAGCGTCGTCGACGTCATGCGAAAGTCCGCCGATAGCAGCAGATCCAGCTTGCCCTCCGGCGCTTTCTCATGCCACCGAACGTCTTTGGGTCGGGGAGTGTCGGCTGATTCGACACCGAGCACATTGTTGTGTGTTCCCAGTAGGTTTCGTAGGAAGTACTCGTTGCCCTTTGCCGACGATCCCATGAGATTCGACCGCCACAGAACCAGCGTCCGTGGCCAGTTCTCCGGGGCGTCGACGTCGCTGATCGACGGCGTCAGTGTGCCGTCGGAAAGATGTTGTGCCACATAGCTCGACGCGGAGTCGGCATCGCCGCTGTCGACGGCTTGGCGTGCGTCGTCTGCGACGTCGAGCGGATTGCGATCGAACTGCGGATAGAACGGCATCCAGCCGAGCCGCGCCGATTGCGCGATGGCGTCGGCGGTGTGTTCGTGGTCGAGCGTGCCGCGCGACAGCGGAGATGCCAGTGACGCGGCTGAATAGCCGTCGTTGCGCCATTGGTCGGTGTGCATGTACCAGTACGACGTACCCGTCATGGTGCGAGGCGGTCGGCTCCAGTCGAGTCCGTTGGCCAATGACATCCATCCCGTGATCGGGCGGCATTTCTCCTGTCCCACGTAATGCGCCCAGCCACCGCCGTTGCGCCCCATGCAGCCGGTCAGGATCAACAGCGAGAGAATGGCCCGATAGGTGGCGTCGCCGTGGAACCACTGGCAGATCCCGGCTCCCATGATGATCATCGATCGTCCGCCTGAATCGACTGCATTGGTGGCGAATTCGCGCGCAACCCGGATCGCTGCCTCCGCAGGCACGCTGGTGATCTCCGCCTGCCAGGCAGGCGTGTAGGGGGTCGACGCGTCGTCGTAGCCGGACGGCCACTCGCCGGGCATTCGGTCACGATGCACCCCGTACTGCGCGAGCATGAGGTCGAAGACCGTGGTGACTCGGTGGCCATCGATGACGGTGGTCGGCACACCTCGACGTAGCACCGAACCGCTGCCATCCGGGGCGTCGAAAGCCGGCAAAGCGATCTCGACGAGTTGGGCGTCGTCGCGACCGACAAGGGTCAACGCCGGTGTGATTCCCTCGAGGTCGAGGTTCCATCTGCCCTCGCCCGCGGCAGAGCGGCGAAAGCCAAGCGAGCCGTTGGGAACCGTGGCTGCTCCGGTCTGCTCGTCGAGTACCACGGTCTTCCACACGGCGTCGGAGTCGTTCTCATCGGCTCCCGCCAACTCATCTGCGGTCAGGAACTTGCCTGCGACGAGGCCGTGTTCGTGTTGCTCGACGTGCACCAGGAAGGGAAGGTCGGAGTAGGAGCGCACGTACTCGTCGAAGAACTCGGTGGTGTTCGCGACGAAGAACTCCGACAGGATGACGTGCCCCATCGCCATGGCCAGGGCGGCGTCGGTACCTGCTTGTGCCGGTAGCCATTCGTCGGCGAATTTGGTGTTGTCGGCGTAGTCGGGGCTGACCGATACGACTTTGGTGCCGCGATAGCGGACCTCCGCCATCCAATGCGCGTCAGGAGTTCGGGTGACCGGGACGTTGGAGCCCCACATCATCAGATACGACGCATCCCACCAGTCACCGGACTCCGGGACGTCGGTCTGATCGCCGAAGACCTGTGGGCTCGCGACGGGCAGGTCGGCGTACCAGTCGTAGAACGACGTCATCACCCCGCCGATCAACTGGATGAAGCGCGTCCCCACGCAATGCGACACCATCGACATCGCCGGAATCGGTGAGAAACCGGAGCATCGGTCGGGGCCGTAGGTCTTGATCGTGTGCACGTGGGCGGCCGCAGCCATCTCGATGGCCTCGTCCCAACTCACGCGGACGAGGCCGCCCTTACCGCGAGCCTGCTGATACGACTTGCGGCGCAACGGATCTCCGACGACGTCGGCCCATGCCAGCACGGGATCGCCGGTCTTTTCCTTGGCGGCTCGGTACATCTCGACCAGAACTCCGCGCGCGTATGGGTAGCGAACCCGCGTCGGCGAGTATGTGTACCAGGAGAATGCTGCGCCACGTGGACAGCCGCGGGGCTCGTATTCCGGACGATCCGGACCGACCGACGGATAGTCGGTTTCCTGAGTCTCCCAGGTGATGATGCCGTCTTTGACGTAAACCTTCCATGAACACGATCCGGTGCAGTTGACACCGTGGGTCGACCGCACGATCTTGTCGTGGTTCCACCGATCGCGGTAGAAGACGTCGCCGGATCGGCCGCCGTCACGGAAAACGACTCTCCCGTCGGAAGTTTCGTCCCAACGGGTAAAGAATTTGCCGATATTGAGCAGGGCTGTGGCTGCATCGCCCTGAACTGCAGTAGATCGGGCCATGAATTCACCATACGGATGAAAAGGTGAGGGTGTGTGGTTTCGTCGCCGCATAGCCGAAGCGGCTCGGCTGAGGCGTCGACACGCGGCCGGACGTTATCGCCGAGTGCTCCGCGTGTTTCGATTGGGTATAGACATTCGCAATGTGTAGGTCCTTGTGTCTCAACGTGAAAAGGTCGGTCAGTGTGAACGTTTCGCGTGCGGTATCGCCCGATTCGCCCACCCGTCTCCGACGACGCGTACCGCACGCGAGCCTTGGCCAGTTCACTTTCGTCATGGCGACCGGCATCGTGTCGACGGCAATGCACAATGCCGCGTCGCTCGGTAGTGGCACCTACGCCACTCTGGCCAATCTCATTTCGGCGATTCTCTTTGCTTTCGCTGTGGTCGGATATGTCGCGTTGACCGTGTTCACAATTGCCGGGTGGTTCACCGGTTCGGGCGTGGTCAACGAGGTGCGGCGCGAGATCGCGACCGACGGGTTCACCGTGTTGGCCTTCACCGCGGCGAGCGGGGTGCTTGCGGCGCGATCGTTGGCGGCGGGAAGTACTTGGGCCGCAGTCACATTTGCTGTGGTCGCACTCGTGTCGTGGGTGATACTCGGCTACACCGCGGTGATCGCCGCGTTCTTCAGCGCCGCGCAGTCGCGGGAGCATCCCCCGGCGCCGACGACCCCGCTGCCCTGGACACACGTCAACGGCACCTGGTTTCTGATGGTCGTCGGAACCCAGTCGATTGCTGTGGCATTCGGGGCGCTCGCGGCCAAAGAGCGTGTCGACTGGTATGCGGTCGTTGCCGCACTGTGGTGGGGGACCGGTGTGCTGATACTGGTCGTGATGGCGGTGCTGGTCGCCGCGCGGCTGATCATCATCGGCCTGTCGGCGGACGACGAGGTCGCCCCCTACTGGGTGTTCATGGGTGCAGGCGCGATTTCGGTGCTCGCCGGTGCAGAGGTTCTCGGTGTGGGCGCCATGCAGCGGCTGGTCTCGCACGACGTCGTCGGAACGCTCTGTCTGTTGGGTTGGATCTTCGGGACGTGGTTGATACCGCTGCTCGTCGCACTGATGATCTGGCACGCGCGCAGGCCGGGTACCAATTCGGGATTTCGCACCGCGTTGTGGTCGATCGTGTTCCCCATCGGCATGTGGGGGGTGGCCAGCAGACAGTTGGGGATCGCCTGGCAGGTCTCGTGGATCAAGACCATGGGTACCTGGGAGGCGTGGGTGGCGCTGCTGATCTGGGTGATCGTCTTCGTCGGGATGGCGCGATGGTGGTGGCGATGGCTCGGAGCGCGACGTTCGGAGACTAGTTCGCCAGCACGGTGAGCAGTACCGCCGAGTCCTCGTTGGCCCGGAGATTGTGTCGGGCGTCGGGAATGGTGATGAGGTCGCCGGCCACGCCGTGCCACTCGTCGGCGCCCGCGGTGAGCGTCACGTCGCCGCGGAGCACCTGAAGCGTCGCTTCGCCGGGGCTCTGGTGCTCGCCGAGTTCGGTGGAGGCCGCCAATGCGATCACGGTTTGGCGCAGGTGCCGCGCCGAGTTGCCGTGCAGCGTGTGCCCAGCGCGGCGACTGTGCGCGTCGCGCGCCGTGGCGATGAGTTCGTCAACGAGGGCTGGGAGTCGCGTGGTGTCCATGTCTCACGATTGCACGCCCCGCCCGGCGGCGGGTGGCATTGGAGGGCCGCGCCGCCGCGGACTCAGCAGATCCCCATGCGCTTCTAGTCCAGCGACGCGCGCGCGATAGCGATCACCTCGTCCTCGGTGGGCGGACTCTGCGGGTGGTAACTCAGGCACAGCGGGGTGTCGACTTTGACGAAGCGGCCACCGTCGACCGCGGTGTAGAACGTTCCGGTCGACAGTCGGCCGACGTCGGGGATCGGACTTCCCTTGCTGTTTGCCAACTCCTTGGCAGCTTCGATCTGGTTTGGGTGGTTAAGCTTTCCGAAGAACTGAGTCGACGCGTTGCCGCTGACGCGGCCGTGGATTCCCTTCGGGGCCTGTGTCGCGAAGATCAACCCCAATCCGTACTTGCGCGCCTGCGAAGCGAGCGCCAACGTGCTGTGCGTCGCCGTCGTGACGCCCTGCGACGGTGCGTAGTTCTGCGCCTCGTCCATCACCAAGATGCCGCCAAGGGGGCGATCGGAGGCAGGGTGCTTCTTGATCCACGCGAACAACGACATTTGCAGTTGCCCGACGAAGTTCGCGACCCGGGACTCACTTCCGAGTCCCGCGAGGTTGATGACCGACACACGGGCGCGATAGCCCGACGATGGGGTGAGCAGCACACCCGGGTCGGCGGGTGTCGCGGCTTCGTCCAGCAATGGATCGTTGGCCATCGACGCCTTCAGATTCTCCGCCAAATCGATCGCGAGGCGCGGAGCGTCGGCGAGATTCGACACCCCGTCGGGTAGTTCGGACAGCAATGCGACGAAGGACAGCAGGCTTCCGCCGCCGCGGCGACCGAAGTACACCATCGCTTGTCGCAACACCGCCTCAGAGCGTGATGCGCGCGCGCCGCGTTCGGTGGGGCGCGCCTTCGGGAGGAGCGCGCCGACGGCAGAGTCGACCGCCGCGAAAAACTCATCGGAATCGGTTTCCAGCGAGGCGAATTCGGGCAGCGGACGAAAACTCAACGGTCGACCAGAGCGCCGCCCGGGGGTGAACACAACAACCTCTGTGTCGGCGAAATAGCGGTCGGCCGCCTCGCGGTCGGTTGGACTCCAATCTCGCGTACCTTCTGGCCAGGGCATCCCGAGTCGTGCGAGGTCATTGTTGATGTCGAGGACGATTGACGAAACACCTTGCAGGGCCGCCTCTTCGACGATCCGTCGAATGAGAACGGTCTTTCCGGAACCGGAACCAGCGAAGATAGCGGCGTGCTTGCGGAGTGACTCCAAGGGCGTCTCGACAGGTTGGCCGTCGACTGATCGAACGCCAATCGGCAGCACGTCGACAGCGCGTTGATCACCGGACGAACGCGACTCTGTGACAACAGGACTCGCCTCGTCAGGGGTGATCGCTGCTGGAGAGAATGCGTCGGTTTTTGCTGCGTGGGCTCCCGATGATGCACCCTTCGGTGTCTCGGCTTTCGGTGTTTCGACCTCCGGCGTCTCGACGCTTGTGGCCACAGCCTTGGTCAAACCGGGTGTGAGAATTTCTGAGAGGAAGCCGATCTCGGCTGCCGGAGCACGATCGACGATCCAGTCGTGCAACTGCGCTGGTCGCTCAGAACGCAACTGCGCCAATGCCATGAGGCGTCGGATGTCGTCGTCTGGCCAGGCGATCACCCGGCCGCCGCGCCGATGCAGTTCATCGACCAACTGTGCGGTCTTGGGTCCCGTCGGCCACGGCTGGCGCCTGAGCACCACCAGGGTGCGCTCGACCTCGCCGAGGCTGAGCCCAGAGGCGATATTGGCATTGGTGAGGCGGGATTGCACCGCACGGGGATGTGTGGCGGCAAGAGCGCGGAAGCTCCATGACTCTCCGGACTCCGTCGCCGGATCGATGACATGACTGATTCGCCCATGCAGCAGAGCTTTTGCCCCCGGCTTGGGGTCCTGATGCCACTTCCCGGCTTCATCGGGTAGCGCTTCGATCCATGCGCCGAGCCCGGCCTGCAGCAGGTCAGGAACGATGACATCCTCTGTGGTGTGGTCAAGCGCGACGGCAGGGTCGGCTTGCTCGACCAACTCGCGATAGCGCTTCTCGATCGCGCCGACATCTGTTGTCGCCACGAGCGTATCGCTCCCGGAAGGGACGTCGGTCGACTGCTCACGAGCGGTGTCGTTGGCTTCGCGTGTTGGCGTATCGGTGTCGTTCAATGTTGTGATCGACGCGAACGTGCCGCTGCGCAGCATCGCCGCAACCTGCCGGTCGACGGCCATCATCAGTTCGCGCGGGGTATATCGCTGTGCATCGGTGAGCGCGATATCGTCGACAGGCCAATGTGGCTGGGGTGGCGTGAAGTTGATCTGGGCGAAACCCGGTGCGAAACGCTTGGCGAGGAGCTCACGCGCGAAGTCGGCCGATGACGGCCGTTGCAGCATCGGTGGTTTGCGGAAGCGTTCGACTGCGGAGCGCATCACCCTGCTCTCGAGGTGTTCCCAAGCCGCCGTGATGCTCGAGACAACAGTGGTCGTCCGACTCATATTCTCGCGCAAGGCCATCAAGCCGTGAGCCACCTGGTTCACGACGGAATTCTCGTCAGCGGAGGTCGACCATCCCGCTTCGATGAGCGTGTCGATCTGGTCGACGCCCAGAACTGCCGCGGCGTCGAACGCGACTATGCGGGAGATGTTCTGGACCATTTCTTGGTAGCCGAGGGTCGCGTTGCGGATACCCCACTCGGCCAACTCGTCTACGTCGTCGACATCAAGGTGCAGAAAAGCCTCACCGAGGTCCCTCGCGTCGTAGTCCTGTGAGGCGGTCAGTACCAGCGCGCGCAAGATGTGCTGCGACCGTCGCCGATGGGGGTGACGCCGATACACGCCCGCCACGAACTCTTCGAGTGCCGGCACTGTGAGCGTCGCTTCACCGACGACTGCTGCCCGTGTTGACTCCGACACGTCGGCTTCTCGGGCGAGGTGGTCGAGGAGTTGCGCGAGCTGTGTCGGATGTGTCGGGCTGGGGCGATTGAGACTCTCGAGCACAGCGACCGTGACCGACTTCCAGAAGTCGCTGCCGTCGAGCAATCTCACCAAAAAGAAGTAGCCGCCGTGCTGCTGTACGCGTTGACGGATCTGCCCGAGAAGGTGCGTCTTGCCCGAGCCCGCTACGCCGCGGATCACCACGCCGATGGGGCTGGCTGACTCCGACCGCTGAGCGTCGGCGAAACTACGCATCGTCTCGTCGGCGACCTGCTCGTGCAAGCCGGCTACGTGATAGGTGCCTGACGTGCCCCATACGTCGTCGGGGGTGTCGGCCCAGTCGAGTCGGATCGACTCGAGTGCCTGGCGAATGTCGTTGTCCATCAGTCCTCCTCGACTGCGAACAGGTGGCACGGTTGCGTGCCGACCACCACAGCGGCTGCTCGGTCAGCCTCGCTGAGACGGGCGCGGTCGTCCTGAGGGATCAGACTGACGCCCGGGCGGTCCTGCAAGACGAGGATCGCAGCGTTGAACTCGGAATGGCCGACGTCAGGTAGCGCCGAACGGAGTGCTGCGACGTCGACGAGCGCGCCGCGCTGATGAGCCAGCGACTTGTATGTGGCGACGATGCGGGCGCCGATGTTCGCGGCCTTCGACGACGCGGGCGGCGCGGCCTCGACGACGGGGCGCGGACGGCCGAAGACTTCGTACAGTCGGAAGTCTTCGGCGTCGAGATGACGCCCGATTGCGTTGAGGACGGCATACAGCGCGCGGATCGGGGGCAACGAGCGGTCCGGCGGCCCTGCACGCAATTCGTCTGCACACCAAGCCCACCCGCGGTCGGTGAGCGAGTGGTAGAGCGCATTGCGCTCGCCTTTGCGCGACTCGATCAGGCCGTGTTCGGTCAACTTCTGTCGTCCAGGCTTGTCGAGGTTGGGGCCCAGCTCGCGTAGGCGAGGAGTCGACACCTCCGTGGACTCCGCCATGAGGACGAAGAGCACCGCGCTTTGGCTCGGTGTCAGCTTCGGGTGGTCCACTGTGACTCCTTCAGATGAGGTCCAGGTGCAGTAGGCGAGCTGGGTGTCGGATGGTGATGGGTGAGAACTTCGCGCAGTTCCGCTACGACTGACGACGTGTCGCCAAGAACCTGTTCGTTGGTGTAGCGGAGCACTACGTAGCCGTGCCGCTGCAGCATATTGTCGCGGCGACGGTCACGCGCGTACTTGTCGGCTCGACGATGGTCCGGGCCATCGACTTCGACGATGACTCGCGCATCCGGCCACAGAACGTCGACTCTTGCGACTCCCGACAATGCGGTGAGATCGGTGGGGCAGCGATTCCAGAGGCGTCCCGCTGACCAACTATGTTGGGCCAGTGCGTATTCGAGCGCCTGCTCCGCAGCGCTGTGTGGAGCGGGAGCGCCCGTCGGTCGGGAGACGATCAATATCGGTCGCAACGGGTCGGTCGGGACGGGCGCGGTGGATGAGGCAATCCCGAGGCGCAGCACAGGTACCCGGCGCACCTCGGGTAATGCGTCGGCGGTGAGCCAGACGGTCATGTTGGCATGCTCCGCGAGCCACGCACACGCCGATGCCGCGGTTCGCTGCGCATCATGGGAGAGCGCGCTGCTTGCGCGAACGGCAAGCACCACCTCGGGCCGACCGTAGAAGTGGCGTAGCAATGCGACCAACACGGCAGCCCGTTGTTCAGGAATCGCCGACGGCGTCGTGCGTTCGTTGGCGGCGCCCGCCCGCGCGAGCGGTACAACCACAGCGGTCGACAGGCCGACGTCGGTACACAGCCGCCGGGCCAGCGTCTCTGCGTCGTCGACGTCGAGTTGCTCTCCGGTTGACCTGCCCGGTAGCCAGGCGGGAAACAAGGTGATGAGCGCGGATTCGAGTGCCTCGAGGATCTCGGTGGCGACCTGCCGTGCAGTTCGTTCGTCAGGGCCGCGGTAATCCAAGATCACCGGCAGTTCGGGCGCTACGGCTTCAGCGAAGTCGTCGATTGCCGGGCCGTATACGTCCGCGAGGCGGACTACGCGTCCGGGACGGATCGCGTGGCCGAACGGTGGCGGCGTATCACTGTCGGCGTGAGTCATCGGACGTGAATATAGCCTCCACCACCGACTGGTGTGCGATGTGGCGGTGCGCTCGGTGACCGCCGCCGACGCGGCCTGGCTCAGCCAGCCGCCCGCTCGACGGTGAGGAGGCTCTCGGCGCTGTGTTCGGCGCGGTAGGCCGCCTCGCCGCCGCGGACTCCGAACAGGCGCTTGCTCCAGATGAGCCAGACCACCGCGGCGACGTTGATCGCGAGCAGCAGCACCTTGAACACGGTCACCTTCTCGACGAGTTCGTAGACCTCGAGCGGGATGAAGATGCTGGTGACGATCACCGCGAAGTACTCGCCCCAGCGTTTGGCGAACCACAAGCCGTACGCCTCGACGAACTGGCTGATTCCGTAGGCGAGCAGCGCACAGCCGACGAGCACGATGGTCGCCGTCGACAACGTGGTTGCCTTCTCGATCCACTGCACGACCTTGGAGTCGTCGATGTTCCAGCCGATCTGGTCGGCGATCGGTTTGAGGAGCGGCATCTCGGCGTCGAACTTCTCGTGCAGAGTCTGTTGGCTGTTGCGCAGCTCGATCACGAATATGCCTGCGATGACGAGAAAGACTCCGCGGATCAGGCGCTCGACGGCCAGCAGTCGCATGATGATCAGGTCGCGCAGCAACCGACCGCGCGGAACCTCCGGCGCCTGGTCGGCGGGACCGCTGCTGCGTGGTGAGCCGACGGCGTAATCGCCGCAGCGCAAGCACCGCCACGCGTCGCCGACGCTGGTCTCGGTGTGCAGGTGATCGGCGAGGTCGGACTCGTCGGGACGATAGGTCTCGTGGCCGCGTAGGCCGCAGGAGATCAGTTCCCAATTCACCGCAGCAGCCTAGCCCTCGACGGCAGGCGGGTCACGACGCCGCGGCGATCTCACCTGGTTGAGTGACCTCGTCACCGCCGTTGACTCCGACGCTTGCCGCGTACAGCAGGTCGCGGAAGTCGCCGACGACCGGACGCTCGGGCGACCACACCATCCGAATCCAGGATGTGTGCGGCGCGATGTCGAGATCTACCGCGACGAGTTGCCCGGCGGCCGACGTACGGCCGATGGCGAACTTCGGGGCCATCACCACTCCGAGGCCGTTTGCCGCCCAACTGAAGGCGACAACGAGGCTCGGCATGGATTCCATCGGTTCGGGCAGCATGTCCTCGATGCCGAGGTGTGTCGCGCACCGTCGGGGGCCGCTCAGGATGTGCTCGCCGACAAGGTCGGCGATGGTGAGGCGCTTGTGTCGAGCAAGCGAATGGCCCGAGGCCATCGCGATTGCGGTGGTGACGGGGACCAGGTCGGCGTAGCAGACGTCTGTGCGCTGCGTCGCCGGCAGGAGCCAGCGGTCGGCCGCGTCGTCGTGCATGTCGAGTACGAGTCCGACGTCGGCGCTGCCCGACGCCACCGCGTCGACGACGCGCGTGGGGTCACTGAGTGTGTCCACGGCGACGGTACTGCCGGGAACCCGGTTGCCGAACTCGCGCAGAATGCCGGGGATCTGTGTGGCGACCATGTGTTCGGTGCTCGCGACACGCAGGGGCGCGGTCGTGGCCGCGGCCGTGACGGAACGGCCGAGTCTGGCCCAGCGGTCGAGGAACTCGGGGCCCTGGGCGGCCAGCACGAGTCCGGCGTCGGTCAGGCGCATCCCGCTCGACGAGCGGTGATATAGCTGCACTCCGAGGACGCGTTCGAGCACCCTGATCTGCTGCGACACCGACGATGGGGCCAGGTCGAGGGCAGCCGCGGCACCGAGGACAGTGCGATGCTCGGCGACCGCCAGAAAGGTCCGTACGTGTCGGATTTCCATGAGTGCTACTCCTCGCTTGGGGCCGGGAGGCATGACGCATCGGATGGTGTTCGGAAAAACCGCACACTCCCTGCGTCTATTCCGGTCGATCGACGTCGGGCGTCAGCAGCATCCTGATGCCGTGCCAACGACAACTCGCGAACCCTCCAGATCACGACGCCGCTCGGGCGAGGTCATGCGTGGTCGCACCATCAGCAACGTCGGGGTCTCGCTCGGCTACCTGTTGGTGCTGGTCGACTCGACTGTCCTCAACGTCGCGCTACCGGATATAGCCAGGTCGCTGGGTGGGAGTGTCGCCGGACAACAGTGGGTCGTCAGCGCCTACCTGGTCACCTTCGGTGCACTGCTGCTGAGTTCCGGGGCGATCGCCGACCGCTATGGCGCCTTGCGCACGTACCGGGTCGGCGTATTTCTCTTCGTGCTCACGTCCGTGTTGTGCGCTCTCGCTCCGACGCTGCTGATCCTTATCGTCCTGCGCGCATTCCAGGGCGCTGCGGCCGCGCTGATCCCGGGGACGACGCTGGCACTCATCGGGAGGATGAATCCAGAACCAGCCGACAGGCACCGCGCGATCGGCCTCTACGCGCTGGTCACCGGGTGCGGTTTCGCGGCAGGTCCGACCGTCGGTGGAATCCTCATCGCCGCCGGTGGGTGGCGGTGGATCTTCCTGATCAACGTTCCGGTGGGAGTTCTCGCGCTGGCCTGGAGTCGATACTTTCCGGCTGACCCGAAGGCACGCGACCGCGGTGCCCGACTCGACGTGCGCGGACAGGTACTCGCGGTGGTGTTCTTCGCGCTCGTGGTCGTCGTCATCATCGAAACGGGGGAGCGATCGCCAATCGCGGCGTGGGCGCTGATCCCGACGGTGTGTGCGGCCGGATTGCTCTACTGGTCGGATCGACGCAGCGCCGCCCCGGCGATTCCCGTGCGTCTGCTCCGCATCCCGCCGATCCTGCGAGGAACGTTGTACGGCTTCACAATTCAGGTGGTGATGGCGTCGACGCTGTTTGTCGCGAGCCTGTATCTGATCAACGCACGCGGGTTGTCGCCGTTGGGAGCGGGCCTCGTCCTCATCGCCTACACGTTCGGGCCATGCGTCCTCGGCCCGGTTGTGGGGCGCGTGGTCGCCGCGCGTGGGCCGCAGTTGCCGGCGTTGCTGGGCCAGTCCGCGGCTGTGGTGGGTTCTGTCGCGATCGCCGCGGTGATGTTCGTCGGCGGACCATTGTGGGCGTTGATTGCGACGATGCTGATAGCCGGAGCGGCATTACCGCTGGTGATCGTGCCGATAACCGGGCTCGTCGTAGCGGGTGCTCCTGCGGGTTCTGCGGGTACGGCAGGCGGCCTGTTCAGTGCGTCGCGTCAACTCGGCGGGGCGTTCGGTGTCGCCGCACTCGGGGCGGTGTTGGCGTCGGTTGGTGGTGCCGACGGCGCAGCGTGGGCGATGATGGCCGCGGCCGTCGTGGCGGCGATAGCCCTTCTCGGTATGGTCGTACGTCCGCATCGCGTGCGGTGACGCAAAGGTCGCTGCGGCCATCGATTTGGGTCTGGCCAGCCGATTCTCTACACTAGAACGGTTGCCTGTGCACCTTCGCGTGTCCGCACTCGGGTCACGGCTACAACTGAATAGTCTCCGGTGCTGGCGAAATGCCAAGGGCACCGGCGGCGAGAACCTATTCACTATCCACTTCGTGGAAGGCCCACCGCAGGTCACAGGAGAAATCCTGACGATCGGCGCTGCATGGGAACCGCTACGAGAAAGGTTGACGGTCAACCATGACCATGACTGACCCGATCGCAGACTTCTTGACACGTCTGCGTAACGCCAATTCGGCGTTCCATGACGAGGTGACCCTCCCGTCGTCGAAGCTCAAGGTGAACATCGCCGAGATCTTGAAGCGCGAGGGCTACATCACCGATTACCGCACCGAAGATGCGGAGGTCGGCAAGAACCTCGTCGTCTCCCTCAAGTACGGCCCCAGCCGTGAGCGCTCCATCGCAGGACTGCGCCGCGTGTCCAAGCCGGGCCTGCGGGTGTACGCAAAGTCCACCAACCTGCCCAAGGTCCTGGGCGGCCTCGGCGTGGCCATCATCTCCACGTCGTCCGGTCTGCTCACCGATCGCCAGGCAGCCAACCAGGGCGTGGGCGGCGAAGTCCTCGCCTACGTCTGGTAAGGGGAGGTAAGCACAATGTCGCGTATCGGTAAGAATCCGATCGAGATCCCCGCGGGCGTCACCGTCTCCATCGACGGACAGACGGTCACCGTGAAGGGACCCAAGGGCGAGCTGAGCCACGTTGTCACCAGCCCCATCCAGGTGGCGCAGGAAGACAACACCATCGTGGTGACCCGCCCCAACGACGAGCGTCGTAACCGTGCACTGCACGGTCTGAACCGCTCGCTGGTTGCCAACCTGGTCGACGGCGTGACCAAGGGCTACACCACGAAGATGGAAATCTTCGGTGTCGGCTACCGCGTCGCAGCCAAGGGTCGCGACCTCGAGTTCGCGCTCGGTTACAGCCATCCCGTGCCGATCGAGGCTCCCGAGGGCATCACCTTTGCCGTCGAGTCGCCCACCAAGTTCTCGGTGTCGGGTATCGACAAGCAGCAAGTCGGCCAGATCTCGGCGAACATCCGCCGCCTGCGTCGTCCCGACCCCTACAAGGGCAAGGGCATTCGCTACGAGGGTGAGCAGATCCGTCGCAAGGTCGGAAAGACGGGTAAGTAAGCCATGAGTGATACAGCAACCAAAACTGTCCGCAAGCCCATCGGCAAGGACGTGTCGACCCGTCGTCGCACCGCGACCGGAAATCGTCACTTCCGCCTTCGCAAGAAGGTCAGCGGAACGCCGCAGCGTCCGCGTCTGGCCGTCAAGCGCAGCAGCCGTCACATCCACGTGCAGCTGATCGACGACCTCGCGGGCAAGACCCTCGCAGCAGCGTCGACCATCGAGGCTGACGTGCGTGCAGCCGGCGGCGACAAGTCGGCACAGGCTCGTCGCGTCGGCGAACTGATCGCCGCTCGCGCCAAGGCCGCAGGTGTCGAGGCCGTCGTGTTCGACCGTGGTGGCAAGAACTACCACGGCCGTATCGCCGCGCTCGCCGACGCCGCCCGTGAGGGAGGCCTGCAGTTCTGATGATGACCAGCAACAACAGCAAGACCAACATGACCGGAGGGAACCTCTGATGCCCGGACGTCAGCGTGACGGCGGAAACGGACCCGCCGGTAACGACAACAACAACAACCAGGGCGGCAACGACCGCCGCGGTGGCCGCGATCGTCGTAACGACCGCGGACGCGATCGTGACCAGGAGCGCAACCAGCTCGAGCGCGTCGTCACCATCAACCGTGTCTCCAAGGTGGTCAAGGGTGGACGTCGGTTCTCCTTCACCGCTCTCGTGGTCGTCGGCGACGGCCAGGGCATGGTCGGTGTCGGCTATGGCAAGGCCAAGGAAGTTCCGGCCGCGATCCAGAAGGGCGTCGAAGAGGCTCGCAAGAACTTCTTCCGCGTTCCGCTGATCGCAGGCACCGTGACCCACCCGGTTCAGGGTGAGGCTGCGGCCGGTGTCGTGATGCTGCGTCCGGCAAGCCCCGGTACCGGTGTCATCGCCGGTGGCGCGGTGCGTGCCGTGCTCGAGTGCGCAGGCGTGCACGACGTCCTCGCCAAGAGCCTCGGCTCCGACAACGCGATCAACGTGGTGCACGCGACCGTGGCCGCACTGAAGATGCTGCAGCGTCCCGAAGAGGTCGCCGCACGTCGCGGTCTGCCGATCGAAGATGTGGCGCCGGCCGGTATGCTCCGGGCGCGCGCAGGCCAGGGAGTGTAAGACATGGCACAGCTGAAGATCACCCAGGTGAAGGGCACCATCGGTGCCAAGAGCAACCAGCGTGACAGCCTGCGGACCCTTGGACTCAGGGGCATCCGCCAGACCGTCACCCGCGAGGACACCCCGATCAACCGCGGTTTGATCAACGTGGTTGCACACCTCGTGACAGTCGAAGAGGTTTAAGAGCAATGACCATCAAACTCCATCACCTTCGCCCCGCTCCGGGCGCGAAGACCGATAAGACCCGTGTGGGTCGCGGTGAGGGGTCCAAGGGTAAGACCGCCGGTCGCGGCACCAAGGGCACCAAGGCACGCAAGAACGTGCCTGCAGCCTTCGAGGGCGGCCAGATGCCGATCCACATGCGGTTGCCGAAGCTCAAGGGCTTCACCAACCCCAACCGGGTCGAGTACCAGGTCGTCAACGTCGGCGACATCGCCAAGCTGTTCCCGCAGGGCGGCACCATCGGCGTCGACGAGCTCGTCGCTGCCGGTGCGGTTCGCAAGAACCAGCTGGTGAAGGTCCTCGGCGACGGTGAGCTGAGCGTCGCGGTCAACGTGACCGCGAACAAGTTCACGGCGTCGGCCAAGGAAAAGATCGCCGCTGCCGGTGGCAGCACCACTGAACTGTAAGAGTTCGTTTCTGACCACAGCGGACGGCAGCACTGTTCTGCCGTCCGCTGTGGTGCCAGCGGGCCGGTTCGTCGAGCTCATCGGGTGTGCATGCACGTACAACGCGCGCCGGGTCGGGCGAGCGGGCTCCGAAAACTTCAGGTGGTGCGGTCCCGCAGAAGTGCCGGCCGTGGCTGCCGGTAGAGTTTCTGGGGTTGCCGCACAACGCAACCACCGATCAACGTCGATTGCCGAGCACGTGGGGGTGGGGTCCGTCTGGCCCCCGAACAACCCGAGCGTGGTCGTTCCTAGGAGGAGTTAGTGTTTTCCCCCCTCGTCGCGGCCATTCGGACGCCCGATCTGAGGAAGAAGATCCTCTTCGTCATCGGCATCATCGTGCTGTATCGCCTCGGCGCGACGGTCCCGTCGCCCGGCGTCGACTACAAGACCGTGCACGCGTGCATCGATCGCATCAACAGCGGTGGCGGCAACCAGGTCTACTCGCTGATCAACCTGTTCTCCGGTGGAGCGCTTCTGCAGCTCTCGGTGTTCGCGATCGGCATCATGCCCTACATCACCGCGAGCATCATCGTGCAGCTGCTCACCGTGGTCATCCCGCGGTTCGAGCAACTCCGTAAGGAGGGCCAGTCCGGTCAGGCCAAGATGACGCAGTACACCCGCTACCTCACCGTGGCGTTGGCACTGCTCCAGTCGACCGGCATCGTCGCCCTCGCCGACCGCGGCACACTGCTCCCGCAGGAGTGCGGCAACGTTCTCACCGATCAGTCGATCTTCGGTCTGTCGATCATCGTGCTCGTCATGACCGCAGGCGCCTGCCTCGTCATGTGGTTCGGTGAGCTGATCACCGAGCGCGGTATCGGCAACGGTATGTCGCTGCTGATCTTCGCGGGCATCGCTGCTCGCATCCCCGCCGAGGGTCGGGCGATCCTCACCAGCCGTGGCGGCCTGGTCTTCGGTCTCGTGTGTCTCGCGGCGCTGATCATCATCGCGGGCGTGGTCTTCATCGAGCAGGGCCAGCGTCGAATCCCGGTGCAGTACGCCAAGCGGATGGTCGGCCGGAAGATGTACGGCGGGTCGTCGACCTATCTGCCGCTCAAGGTCAACCAGGCCGGCGTCATCCCGGTGATCTTCGCGTCGTCGCTGTTGTATCTGCCGCAGTTGATCGTGCAGCTCACCAAGAGTGCCGACGGCACCGAGTCGGGCTGGCAGTCGTGGGTCTCGCGCTATCTCGCCGACCCGAGTAGCTGGGTGTACATCCTCGTCTACTTCGCCATGATCATCTTCTTCACGTACTTCTACGTCGCCGTCACCTTCAATCCCGAAGAGCGTGCCGACGACATGAAGAAGTACGGAGGATTCATCCCCGGTATCCGTCCCGGCCAGCCGACGGCTGATTACCTAGGCTACGTACTGAGCCGCATCACGCTCCCGGGCTCGATCTATCTGGGTATCATCGCTGTACTGCCCAACCTCTTCCTCGAGATCGGCAACAGCGGGGGAGTGCAGAACCTGCCATTTGGGGGCACGGCCGTGTTGATCATGGTCGGCGTGGGTCTGGACACGGTGAAGCAGATCAACAGTCAATTGATGCAACGCAAGTACGAAGGATTCTTGAAGTGAGACTTGTTTTTCTCGGCCCCCCCGGCGCTGGCAAAGGGACTCAGGCAGAACTGCTGTCGGAAGCTCTTGGCATTCCGCACATCTCCACCGGCGACCTGTTCCGCGCCAACATCTCTGAGGGCACCGCGATCGGTATCGAGGCGAAGAAGTACCTCGACGCCGGCGACCTGGTGCCGCCGGAGATCACCGTCGACATGGTCCGCGCACGCCTCAGCGAGCCCGACGCGTCGAAGGGCTTCATCCTCGACGGCTTCCCCCGCTCGATCGAGCAGGCCGAAGCGCTCAACTCGATCCTCGCCGACCTGGACACCGAGCTCGACGCTGTTGTCTCGTTCGTCGTCGACCCCGACGTCGTCGTGGATCGCATGCTCGCGCGCGGTCGCGCCGACGACACCGAAGACGTGATCCGTAACCGCATGGCGGTGTACGACAAAGAGACCGCGCCGCTGCTCGAGTACTACGGCGACCAGGTCAAGACCGTCGACGCAGTCGGCGAGGTCGACGAAGTCCACCAGCGAGTGCTGAGCGCGCTCGGCGTCAAGGTCTCCTAGAGTATCGATCCGCGATGAGGCTCCGTAAGACCAAACGTGTTCCGTTCCGCAGCCCTGGCGAGCTAGACGCCATGGCTGCGGCGGGAGCCGTTGTGGGGCAAGCACTCGTCGCGGTACGCGACGCCGCGAAGGTCGGGGTGAGCACCCTCGAACTCGACGAGGTGGCCGAGTCTGTGATCCGGGGCGCGGGTGCGGTCCCGTCGTTCAAGGGCTATCACGGGTTCACCGGCTCGATCTGCAGCTCCGTGAACGACGTTGTGGTGCACGGAATCCCGTCGTCAACCGTCGTGCTCGCCGAGGGAGATCTCGTCTCGATCGACTGCGGCGCCATTCTCGACGGCTGGCACGGCGACTCCGCGTGGACCTTCGGGGTGGGCGAACTCTCGCAGGCCGACCAGGACCTCTCGGACGCGACACGGCTGTCGATGGAGGCAGGCATCGCCGCAATGGTCGACCGCGCACGCCTCACCGACATCTCGTACGCCATCGAGACCGGAACACGCAAGGCGGAGAAGACCTTTGGACGCGGCTTCGGGATCGTCGACGGTTACGGCGGCCACGGCATCGGGCGCGAGATGCACCTCGATCCGTTCCTGCCGAACGAGGGCGATCCCGGCCACGGTCCGTTGTTGGTGATCGGCTCGACGTTGGCGATCGAGCCTATGCTCACGCTCGGCACCACCGAGACGACCGAACTTCCCGACGGCTGGACCGTCGTCACCGACGACGGCTCGCGCGCCGCCCACTGGGAGCACACCGTCGCGGTTACTGCCGACGGTCCACGCATTCTGACGCAGCGCCCTGCTTGACTTTTCCGGGTGCCCGTTCTTGCGTCGCCCATTCTTTCCGGTTGCCCATTCTTTCCGGTTGCCCAGACGCGCGGTTTCCGCGCCTGTGGGCAACCGCAAGTAGCTCCCGGTTCGGTCGTGTTCACGGCCAATTCATGTGACGTGGTCCACGCGACACCTTCCGGACGTCGGCGGGCAATCATCTCGTTCGCAATCCGTAAGATCGGGGCTGAATACTGCCCGGGTGTCGTCAGTCAACGAGCGGGTGCTTCCGTCGTCGCGCGCCCGGTCGTGGCGTAGCTACGCGCTGTTCATCGCGCTCGTAGCGCCCAATCTGGTGCTGCTCGGAGTGTTCACGTATCGACCGCTCATCGAGAACATCCGAATGTCGTTCTACGACTGGAACATTTCGTCGCCCGGCGCCGACTTCATCGGGTTCTCGAACTACACGGAATGGTTCACGCGCGCCGATACCTGGACCATCGTCGTCAACACCGTGGTCTTCACCGTTGTGGCGGTGGCGGGCAGTATGGCACTGGGACTCGCGTTGGCGCTGTTGCTCGACCGGAAGCTGCGTGGCCGAAACCTGGTGCGATCCATTGTGTTTGCGCCGTTCGTACTCTCCGGCGCAGCGGTGGGTATCGCGTTTCAGTTCGTATTCGATCCGAGCTTCGGTTTGATCAACGACCTGATGCACCGGCTGCACCTCGGGTCGGCACCGGACTTCTACCAGCAACCGCACTGGGCTCTGTTCATGGTCACGGTGACCTACGTGTGGAAGAACCTGGGCTATGCGTTCGTGATCTACCTTGCAGCGTTGCAGGGGAAGCGAATCGACCTCGACGAGGCGGCAGCAATCGACGGGGCCAGCCGCTTCACCTACTTCCGTCGGGTTCTGCTGCCACAGCTTCGTCCGACGACGTTCTTCCTCTCGATCACCGTGCTGCTCAACTCATTACAGGTCTTCGACATCATCAACGTGATGACCCGCGGAGGCCCGCTCGGCAACGGCACCACGACGATGGTCTACCAGGTCTATGAAGAGACGTTCCGCAATTTCCGCGCCGGCTACGGAGCGACGGTTGCGACGATCATGTTCGTCGTGCTGCTCGTCGTCACCGTTGTGCAGGTACGCGTGATGGATCGGTCGCAGGCATGAGCGAGATCGTGATGACGGAGTCGACGACGTCGGGTGACGCGGCGTCGACGACGAGTCCCGCCGGCCCCGACCAACGCGCAAAGGCGTACGCGCGGCGCAAACGCGTTGCCACGGTGTTCGGTTACCTCGCGATGGTCGTCGTCGTGCTCCTGGTGGCGCTACCGCTCGTGTGGATCCTGTTGGCGTCGTTCAAGGATCGATCCGAGATCTACGTGCAGCCCGCCGTGTGGTGGCCGTCCGTGTGGCACCCGGAGAACTACAGCGAGGCGACGACGTCGGTTCCGTTCTGGGACTTCATGCGGAACTCGGTGATCGTGACCTCGATCCTGGGCGTCGTGAAGTTCGCACTCGGGGTGCTGAGCGCGTACGGGCTTGTGTTCCTGCGGTTTCCGTTCAAGAACCTGGTGTTCATCGTGATCATCGCCGCGCTGATGGTGCCGAATCAGATCACGTCGATCACCAACTACGCATTCATTGCACAGCTCGGGCTGCGCAATACGTTCCTCGGCATCATCCTGCCGCTTGCGGGCGTCGCATTCGGAACGTTCTTGATGCGCAACCACTTTCTGTCGATACCCCAGGAGATCATCGAAGCCGCACGCATGGACGGCGCCGGTCACTTCCGGCTACTGACCCGTGTGGTGTTGCCGCTGTCGATCCCGACGATGGTTGCCTTCGCGCTCATCACGCTCGTCAACGAGTGGAACGAATACCTCTGGCCGTTCCTGATGGCCGACGACTACACCGTCGCGACGCTGCCCGTCGGGTTGACGCAGTTGCAGAACAACGACGGCCTGACCAACTGGGGGCCCGTGATGGCCGCGACGGTCCTCGCCATGCTGCCGATGCTCGTCGTCTTCCTGCTCCTGCAGCGCCACATGATCAAGGGCCTGACCTCCGGGGCGGTGAAGGGGTGATCTCGACAGGCTCGATCAGCGGTGGGGACGGCTCGATCAGCGGTGGGAGCTCGATCAGCGGGGTCGGCTCGATCAGCGGCGCATTTCCGCTGGTTGAGCAGGCCGCGAGCGTAGCGAGCTGCCGTGTCGAAACCACTGTGCACTTCTGCGGTGGGGGCTCGATCGACGGGGTGGGTGATCTCGACAGGCTCGATCAGCGGGGTCGGCTCGATCAGCGGTGGGGAGCTCGATCAGCGGTGGGAGCTCGATCAACGGATAGGGCTCGATCGGCGGGTGTCGAAACCACCTGCGCGACAGACAGAGAACGACAAACAGTGGGGAACAGGAGCACACGAATGCACGAGTTGTCTCGCCGCGGTTTTCTCGCGGCTGGTGTCACGTTGGCGGCAGGCCTGGCGGTATCGGCTTGCGCCGGGTCGGGGAGTTCAGAGGGGTCCGACGACGGGGGTGACGCCAACAACCTGACCTTCTGGTCGAACCACCCGGGCAAGTCGACGGCGGTCGAGAAGGAGTTGATCTCGCGCTTCGAGAAGGCCAATCCGGGTATCAAGGTCCAACTGGTCGACGCCGGAAAGAACTACGAGGAAGCGGCGCAGAAGTTCAACGCCGCGCTCTCGGGCGGGTCGCTGCCGGACATCATCATCCTGTCCGACGTGTGGTGGTTCAACTTCGCACTCATCGGTGCTATCGCGCCGCTCGACGACCTGTTCGGCAAGGCGGACGTCAACACCTCCGACTACGTCGATTCGCTTGTGGGCGACTACAAGTGGAACAACAAGACGTGGGCACTGCCATACGCGAGGTCGACACCGCTGTTCTACTACAACGCCGACGTCTGGAAGCAGGCGGGACTGCCTGCCCGCGGGCCGCAGAGCTGGCAGGAGTTCGACGAGTGGGGTCCGCGTATCCAGGGTGTCGTCGGTGGCGGTAAGCAGGCGCACGGCTGGGGCAATGCCGTCGACTACCTTGGCTGGACGTTCCAGGGTCCCACGTGGACTTTCGGTGGTGCCTACTCCGACGAGTGGGATCTGAAGTTCACCGATCCCAAGACGATCGCCGCCGCCAACTACCTTAGTGAGTCGATCAACACCAAGCGCTACGCGAAGATATCCAACGACATCGCAGGCGATTTCAGCGCCGGCATCATCGCCTCCACGGTGGCATCGACCGGCGACCTGTCGGGAATCACCAAGAATGCCAAGTTCAACTTCGGCACAGCGTTCCTGCCTGCGCCCGACGGAACGGTTGGTTGCCCGACGGGAGGCGCGGGCCTTGCGATCCCGGCGCGAATCTCCGACGCGCGAAAGGTCAACGCGCTGAAGTTCATCAACTTCATCACCGACACTGACAACACGGCGTACTTCTCGCAGAACGTCGGGTACATGCCGGTCCGGAAGTCGGCGCTGAACGACCCGTCGATGGTGGCCTTCCTCGACAAGAACCCCAACTTCAAGACGGCGATCGACCAGTTGCCGAAGACCAAGCCGCAGAACTACGCTCGCGTCTTTGTGCCCGGTGGCGACAAGATCATCGGTACGGGCTACGAGAAGATCGGCCTGCAGAACGCTGACGTCAACGACACCATGGCCGATGTGAACAAGCAGATCCAACAGATCTACGACACCCAGATCAAGCCGAAGTTGCCGAAATGATGAGCAGCACAATCGGTATCGGCCACGTCAACAGAGACTCGGCCATTATCGACGCAGTGGGAGCGTGACGTGGCGGTAGTGACATTCGACGGGGCGACGCGTCAGTTCAGTCCTGACGCGTCGCCCGCCGTCGACCATCTCGACCTCGAGGTGGCAGACGGAGAGTTCATGGTGCTCGTCGGGCCGTCGGGATGCGGCAAGTCGACGACGCTTCGTATGCTGGCTGGCCTCGAGTCGGTGGAAGCGGGTTCCATCAGCATCGACGGACAGGACGTCATCGGTCTCGAACCCAAATCCCGCGATGTGGCGATGGTGTTCCAGAACTACGCGCTGTACCCCAACATGACGGTCGCGCAGAACATGGGATTCGCGCTACGCAACGCCGGAATGTCGAAGAACGACACGGCAACCCGCGTGTCCGAGGTCGCCGCGATGCTCGAACTCGAGGAGCTGCTCGACCGCAAACCGTCGAAACTTTCCGGCGGCCAGCGTCAGCGAGTGGCGATGGGACGAGCAATTGTTCGGCGTCCCAAGGTCTTCTGCATGGACGAGCCGCTGTCGAACCTCGACGCCAAGCTGCGTGTGAGCACCCGCGCGCAGATCGCCGCACTACAGCGTGAATTGGGTACGACGACGCTCTACGTCACGCATGATCAGGTCGAGGCCATGACGATGGGCGATCGTGTCGCGGTGCTCCGCAAAGGTGTTCTGCAACAGGTGGGTAGCCCGCGCGAAATCTACGCGCGCCCGGCAAACACCTTCGTCGCCGGGTTCATGGGCTCACCTCAGATGTGTCTGATCGACGTCGACATCGACGCCGGCCGTGCGCATCTCGGCGACGCCGAGATCGCCGTTCCCCGTTCAGCGCCACAGCGGTTGGTGGTCGGGCTGCGGGCTGAATCGTGGCAGGTCACGGGTCCGGGGACGCTCGGTTCACTAACGGCGCGTATCGAATTGGTCGAGGAACTGGGGTCCGAGCAGTTCGTCTACTGCTCGGCCGACGTCGCCGTTCGAGACGGACGGATCGTCGTCCGTGCCGACCACAGGCACGAGTTCAAGGTCGGTGAATCGCTCGGCCTGATCCCGGATGCAGGCGAATTGCACTGGTTCGAAGGGGATTCGGGTATTCGTCTCTGAGTGGTCGACCACCTCAGCGGGCAGCGAGCGACGAGATCAGTGCGTCGATGGGCACCATGCCTATGTACTGACCGTTCTCGTCGCAGCACACGAGCGGGTCGAACCGCGTGTGCCTCGGCCGGGTCATGGCACGTCGCAACACTTCTCGTCGATCGGCGGCACGATTGACGCGCATTGTGTTGTGCCGAGCGACATCTCGCTCACCGCACCTGGCCGCGAGGTGGATCGGGCCTCGCTTGCGTCGAGCAGAGCTATTGCCGCGACCTCCGGGTTGGCGTCGAAGATCGTCCGCAACACGGCATCGTCGGAGTCGGCGGATGCCGTCTGGCCCGCTTCGATGAAGGGTGCCACGGTCTCTCTCGATTCGCACAGATCGCGCGTCCGCGTCTTGAGCAGCGGATCGATTCCAGTCATCGCCTCGGCCGGTCTTCCCAGCAGGTATCCCTGTCCGAGCGGCACCCCGAGCTGGCGCAACCGATGGAGGTCATCAGATGACTCGATGCCCTCGGCGATCAACCAGGCGTCGATTCTGCTGGTGAATTCGCCGAACATTTCGACGAGCGCCGACTTCGCCGGATCGCGGTGCAGGTCTGCCACAAGCGAACCGTCGAGCTTCACGAAATCGGGGTGCAGCGTCAGGATGTGGTGCATGCTCGCGTATCCCGCGCCTGCGTCGTCGACAGCGACGAATCCGCCGAGCTCGCGCACTCTCGCGATGGCAGCAGCAACCTGGTCGTAGTCGGTGACGATGGCGTGCTCGGTGAGCTCGAATACCATCCGGTCGAGCGGGCCGACCTCCAACAATTTCTGTATGGCATTGGAGAGCAACACCTCGGGGGAGATGTTCACCGTCAGAAAAGTCCGACGCGGCAGCGAGGCCCTTGTCGACAGTGCCTTTTCGAGGACGAGTGCACTGAGGTCGGCCTCTCGTCCGATGCGGGCAGCCGCCGCAAACCACTGATCGGGGCTGACACGCGGTTGCGCCGAGAACCTGCTCAGAGCTTCGTAGCCGACGACCCTCAACTGCGGTAGATGGGCGATGGGCTGGAATACGACCGTCGGGGCCTGAGCCGAATGGATCAGAGCATCCACTTCACGCTCTAGCTCCGACTCGACTCGCGCCCCCAAAGACTGTGTGTTGGCGCGGTCGGAGGAACTCATTGATCAACAATCACTTCACGGACACGAGCGACTGTTGTCGGGGACAGCTCATCGAGCCCGTGGTCGTCGGCGGCATGCGCGGCGACACGGTCGAGAATTTCGTCCTCGGTTGCCGCCTCGAACGTTGCCTCGCAATTCGGAATGACCGCACCACACCAGAAGCTCTTCATCACGTCCCTTTCTGATTGGTCGCAATTGAGAATTCTTCATGGGAGCCCGCGTCGTTACACGAGACGCGATCGGCACGGCTGTACAGGACCATCGACTCGCCCCGAACAAACCCGGCAAGGGTCAGCCCCTGCTGCTCGGCGAGGTCGGCGGCCAGCGACGACGGCGCCGAGACCGCCGACAACATCGGAATGCCTGCCATGATCGCCTTCTGCACCAGCTCGAAGCTTGCACGCCCGGACACCTGGAGGATCTGTCCGCGCAGGGGGAGCAGGTCGCGTGCCAACGCCCACCCGATGACCTTGTCGACGGCATTGTGGCGCCCGACATCCTCGCGGACCACACGCAGCTCACCGGTGCGACCGTCGAACAGAGCCGCCGCATGCAACCCGCCTGTCTTCGCGAAGACCTTCTGGTGCTCGCGAAGGCGGCCGGGTAGATCGAGCACGGCGTCGGCGTCGACGATCAGCGGATCGTCGGAGACGTCGAAACGCGAACGCGTCGTGACGGATTCGATGCTGTCCTTGCCGCAGACCCCGCAGGCACTCGAAATGGTGAAGTCGCGCGACAGAGACGAATCGGGCGACGCGACGCCAGGCGCAAGCGCGAGATCAAGCACGTTGTACAGGTTCACCCCATCGCTCCCGGCGCCGGCGCAGTAGCGGGCCGTGAGCAGGTCCTCCGCTCGAACCAGCACGCCCTCGGAGACGAGGAATCCCGACGCGAGTTCGACATCGTGTCCCGGGGTCCGCATCGTGACCGCGAGCCGTTCGCCGTTGACTCGCATCTCCAACGGCTCCTCGACGGCCAGCACGTCGACGCGCGGTGTTGCCTGCGCACCGCGACGGACGCGAGTAACGCGACGTCGTGCTGTGATCCGGCCCATGCAAACCACGGTATCCGGTGGTCGGCGACTCGCCCACCCGATCAGCGGCTCCCTCAGACGTCGAGAACGAGCGTCACCGGGCCGTCGTTGACCAGCGACACCTCCATGTGCGCGCCGAAACGACCCGTCGCGACGGTCGCTCCGGCTGCACGCAGTTCCGCGACCACGGCGTCGACGAGCGGTTCGGCGACCGGGCCGGGTGCCGCGGCGTTCCACGAGGGACGTCGACCCTTGGCGGTGTTGGCGTACGAGGTGAACTGGCTGATCACCAGGATCGGAGCGTCGAGGTCGGCCGCGGAGCTCTCGCGTCCGTCCGGACCGTCGAGGATGCGTAGCCGCCAGATCTTGTCGGCCAGCTTCGTCGCGTGTGCCGGAGTGTCGTCGTGGGTGACCCCGACGAGCGCGACGAGACCGAAGCCGCCGGGCGCGATGTCGAGTTCGCCGACCGTCTCGCCGTCGACGGTCACCTTCGCCTGACTTGCTCGTTGGATCACTGCACGCATGCCGACCAGCATCACAGATCGGCCGCACCCACCCGCTGCTGGGCGAGTACGTCGGACATCAGATGAAGATCTGGTGACGACTTCGACGCGTCGGAATACCGGCGAGCGGAGATGAGGTTCGCTGTGAACATGACCGCTTCATCCAGGGCAGCGCAGACCAAGGCAGAACACATCGCCAAGTTCGGCACCTACGGCGCGTGGGGTTGGTTCAAGCAGTTCTCGCCAGACGAGGCACGCCAGATCGAAGAGCTCGGATACGGGACCATCTGGCTCGGTGGATCGCCCAAGAATCTGCACCCCATCCGCACGATCCTCGAGGCGACCGAACACATCACCGTCGCCACCGGAATCGTGAATATCTGGAACTCCGTCCCGTACGTGATCGCCGGTGAGTTCCACGCACTCGAACGCGACTTCCCCGGCCGTTTCTACCTCGGAGTCGGTGCCGGGCATCCGGAGGCGACGTCGGAGTACACGACGCCGTTCAAGGCTGTCGGACGCTACCTCGACGCTCTCGACGGCAAGCAGGTTCCGCCCAACCGTCGACTGCTGGCCGCACTCGGACCGCGCATGCTGCGGATGTCGGCCGAGCGGTCACTGGGCGCCCATCCCTACCTGACCACTCCCGAGCACACCGCCGAAGCCAGGAAGATCCTCGGACCCGACGCCTTGCTCGCTCCCGAGCACAAGGTGGTGCTGACCGAGGACGCCGACGAGGCACGTGCCGTGGGTCGCCCACCCGTCGACCAGCCGTACCTGCATCTGAGCAACTACACCAGGAACCTCAAGCGTCTCGGGTACACCGATGAGGACATTGCCGACGGGGGCAGTGACGCGTTGATCGACGCCCTCGTCGCGCATGGCACCCCAGCGCAGGTGAAGGCTCGACTCGACGAGCACCTTGCTGCGGGCGCCAATCACGTGACGATTCAGGTGCTCGGTTCGGAGACGCCCGTCGAACAACTGGCCGCGATTATCTCGGCGTAGCAGTACCCAAGACGATCACCTGCGCGGTGCCGGCGAGGCTCGACGACACGCTGGGCGCACGCGGTCAGCTACCGCACAGGCTCCTTGAGCACCATTGAAATCAGCCAGCTGACGATCGAGATCACCAGCGCGCCGAGGATCGCTGCCCAGAAGAAGCTGTCGACCTGCAGACCCCAGTGCGTTGTGTTGTGCGTGATCCACGAGGTGATCTGGAGCATGAACGCATTGATCACGATGTGGATCAGACCGAGGGTGAGGATGTAGAGGGGTATCGAGAAGAGCTGCACAATCGGCTTGATGAAGGCGTTCACCACACCGAAGATCAGGGCGACGAGCACCACGATCCCGAATTTTTCCCAGCCCGACGCGTTGTCGGGGAACTGGAAGCTCAGGCCGGGCACGATCAGAGTGGCGACCCAGAGCGCGACACCCGAGAGTGCCGACTGGAGCAGAAATGCACGCATGTACAAGATCTTGCCAAATTCGGACAGGTTGGCGCGCGGTGTAGAGCGGATCTGTGGTGCACCCCTGGTGGTGGATGTCCCTTCGGCTCACCCGATCTGATCGCGGCGTGCGGTGACGAGGGCGCGGATGGCGTCGTCGGACGGGGGATCAGACGGTTGGAACCGTATGGTGCCCTTGTCCATGTCGAAGCCCTCGAGTTGCGGAGCCGCTGCCGAGACCGCTTCCGGGCTGAACGGATAGATGCCGATGTGCTTCTTGGCCCGCATCACCGACAGCAATGGTTTGCCGTGGTAGGTCAGAGCCGGCATGCCGTAGCCCTTGCCCTGCTCGGCGTCGGGGACGACCTCGCGGGCGATCGTGTAGATGTGCTCGATCACTGCGCAGTCGGTGTCGTCGTCGAGTTCGGCCAGATAGTCGTCGATGGTGCCCATGCCTCAGCGTGACACGTCGCCTTGCCCGATCGCGTGACTACCAGGACAACTCGGGGACCTGGTCGGCCGTCACCTTGTTCAGCTCCTCGAGTTGTTTCCGCTGCTCGGCTTCCTTCGCGGCCTTGGCGTCGTCCTTACCTGGTGCGTCGGCGTCACCATCCGATTCCGTCGTGTGGGCGTGAGGGCGTCGTGGCTTGCCGCTCGGAATGATCGAACCGGCTCCCGCGAGCATCGGGAATTCCTCCTCGGCTTCTTTGTCGAGGTCTGCTTCGACGTCGCTCGCCGTGGGCGCGGCGCGCAGCGATTTCCACAACAGCACGAGCAGTCCAGCGATGAGTACCGCGAGGACGATGGTCGACGCCGCGAGGCTCGGCAGTTGGGTGAGGCCGTAGACCGCGGCTGCAACGATTGCCGCGGCAGGCATGGTGACGACCCACGCGACCACCATCTTGCGGAACACCGACCAGTCGACGGTGCTGTTGCGGTTGGTGGTGCCGACTCCCGCGACCGCGCCTGCGACCGTGTGGGTTGTCGAGACCGGCGCGCCGAGCGCCGTCGAGCCGAAGAGTGCGATCGCCGCACCCGTTTCGGCGCAGAAGCCGCTCACCGGGCGCAGTCGGGTGATGCCGGTGCCCATCGTCCGGACGATGCGCCATCCACCCGACAGTGTTCCGAGTGCGATGAACAGATAGCAGCCCAGCGCCACCCAGTCGGGCACCGGAAGCGACGAACCGGTCTGGGTGAGGTGGCCGGTCGACACGAGAAGGCCCGCGACGATGCCCATCGTCTTCTGGGCGTCGTTGCCGCCGTGGGCAAGCGAGATGGCTCCCGACGATGCGAGCTGAAACCACCGGAACAGCTTCTCGGTGCGCAGGACGGGTGCGCGGAAAAGGACTGCGCGCAGGATGAGCATGAGCGCACCGCCGAGCAACAGACCCGCGAGTGGCGAGATCACGATGAACGCCGCGGTCTTCTCGACGCTCGACGCCTTGATCGCGTCGATGCCGCCCTTGACCAGAGCGGCGCCGATGAGACCGCCGATGAGTGCGTGCGACGACGACGTCGGAATCCCGAGGTGCCACGAGAGGAAATTCCAGATGACGGCGGCGAGCAGGGCGGCGAACACGACGGCAACGCTGTAGTACTGCGACTTGACCGTCTCTCCGACGGTGTCGGCGACCGCGGTTCCGATCACGAAGAACGCGAGGAAGTTCCACCCGGCGGCCCACACGACTGCGACCTTGGGCTTGAGGACGTGTGTCGCGACCACGGTGGCGATGGAGTTCGCCGAATCGTGGAATCCGTTCGTGAAATCGAACAGCGCCGCGAGCGCGATGATGCCGACCACTGCGAGTGTTGTGAGGTCCACTCAATCCAGAGTGATCGTCGACCGATGCCGGATGGGGTCTGTGGCCGCCCGATCCGGGACTCTTCGGACGGTATTCATCCCGCGGTCACCCCAGCGGACGATTTGTCGGAGTCGCGTCTGGGCGGCAGTCGTCGTGGGTTTGGACTGTTAGGCCAGTTCGCGTACGATTGAACGTCGGTGCGCTTGTCGTGCCGGTATGCGCATGCCATCTACCCGATGAGCGCGGCCGGAGACATCGCTGCCAGGCTCTCGCTCTCGGAGCGGGTGTCAACACACTAACGGATAAACACTGATTCAACCGGGCAGTGGGGTGAATCGTTCGTCCGGGCACTTGTTGCCCTGCGAGCGGATCGCGACACCGCCGAGGATCGCGGAGGACATGGCGAAGAAAGACGGGGCCATCGAGGTCGAGGGACGGGTTATCGAACCCCTGCCCAATGCGATGTTTCGCATTGAGCTGGAGAACGGTCACAAGGTTCTCGCCCACATCAGCGGCAAGATGCGGCAGCACTACATCCGCATCCTGCCCGAGGACCGGGTCGTCGTGGAACTCTCGCCGTACGACCTCGGTCGCGGGCGCATCGTTTACCGCTACAAGTAAGACTTCCCGGCCGAGACCGGTCCGGGACAACCCTCGTGTGGTGCGGCCATTCGGTCGTGCCCACGGGCGACAACAGGAGAGATTGACGTGAAGGTTCAGCCGAGCGTCAAGCCGATCTGTGAAAAGTGCAAAGTGATCCGCCGTAACGGCCGGGTCATGGTGATCTGCGAGAACCTGCGCCACAAGCAGCGTCAGGGCTGATCACGTCCACGGTCGTACGACCGCGGAGCACCCCACCAGATCGCTTGGTGAAACACACAACTGAATACACACACCAGAGCTGAGCAGAACTTGTGAAGCCCTCCCAGCACCAGCGGCGACAGACGCGTCACCGCCTACCTCCGGACTGTGTCACGCGGACCACCGCGAGACACCGCGCAGCGAGTACAACTCGCTTCGTGCAGAGGCCGGAGCCCCTCGCAGAGTAGGGGACGGACCGGGAGAAGACCTCTGAAAAGTAAAGGAAATCCGCCACATGGCACGTGTTGCTGGTGTCGATCTTCCCCGCGAGAAGCGGCTCGAGATCGCACTGACCTACATCTACGGAGTTGGGCGTACCACCTCCAAGGAGATCCTTGCGGGCACCGGGCTGAGCCCCGACCTGCGCGCCAAGGACCTCACCGACGCAGACGTCACAAAGCTGCGTGAGTACATCGAAGGCTCGGTGAAGGTCGAGGGTGACCTGCGCCGCGAGGTGCAGGCCGATATCCGTCGCAAGATCGAGATCGGCTGCTACCAGGGTCTGCGCCACCGTCGTGGCCTGCCCGTCCGTGGACAGCGCACCAAGACCAATGCCCGTACTCGTAAGGGCCCGAAGAAGACCATCGCCGGGAAGAAGAAGTAATGCCTCCGAAGTCACGTAGCGCAGGCCCCAAGAAGGGCGCACGCCGTCGCGATAAAAAGAACGTCCCGCACGGCAACGCACACATCAAGTCGACGTTCAACAACACCATCGTGTCGATCACCGACCCCAACGGCAATGTCATCAGCTGGGCATCGTCGGGTCACGTCGGCTTCAAGGGCTCGCGCAAGAGCACCCCGTTCGCGGCTCAGCTCGCGGCCGAGAACGCTGCGCGCAAGGCCCAGGAGCACGGCGTCAAGAAGGTCGACGTGTTCGTCAAGGGACCGGGTTCGGGTCGCGAGACCGCCATCCGGTCGCTGCAGGCAGCCGGCCTCGAAGTCGGCACCATTTCCGATGTCACCCCGCAGCCGCACAACGGTTGCCGTCCGCCCAAGCGGCGTCGGGTCTAGCGGGAAAGGGAGGAAGAGAAAAACATGGCTCGTTATACCGGCCCCGCAACAAAGAAGTCCCGTCGTCTGCGCGTCGACCTCATCGGAGGCGACCAGGCGTTCGAGCGTCGCCCCTACCCGCCCGGCCAGCACGGCCGCTCGCGGATCAAGGAGAGCGAATACCTGCAGCAGCTGCAGGAGAAGCAGAAGGCACGCTTCACCTACGGAGTGATGGAAAAGCAGTTCCGTCGCTACTACGAGGAAGCCAACCGTCGTAACGGCAAGACCGGCGACGAGCTGCTGCGCATCCTGGAGACCCGTCTCGACAACGTCGTGTACCGCGCCGGTCTGGCACGTACCCGTCGTCAGGCACGTCAGCTGGTCACCCACGGCCACTTCACCGTCAACGGTGTTCGCGTGGACGTCCCCAGCTACCGCGTCAGCCAGTACGACATCATCGACGTTCGTCCGAAGTCGCTGCAGACCACCCCGTTCCAGATCGCCAAGGAGCTCGTCGGCGATCGTCCGGTTCCGGGTTGGCTGCAGGTGGTTCCTTCGACGCTGCGCATCCTCGTGCACAACGTGCCCGAGCGCGCTCAGATCGAGGTTCCGCTCACCGAGCAGCTCATCGTCGAGTTCTACAGCAAGTAAAACCAAGCAGCACAAGCTGTTTCGGTCCACTTCTAGGCCGTCAAATAGCGGTCGGCCACAAGGAGAAATCAAGAAATGCTCATCTCACAGCGACCAACCCTCACCGAGGAGATCATCGCCGACGACCGGTCGAAGTTCGTTATCGAACCGCTCGAGCCGGGCTTCGGCTACACCCTCGGTAACTCGCTGCGTCGTACCCTGCTCAGCTCGATTCCGGGCGCTGCGATCACCAGCATCCGCATCGACGGAGTTCTGCACGAGTTCACCACCGTCCCCGGCGTGAAGGAAGATGTCACCGACATCATCCTGAACCTCAAGGGCCTCGTGGTGAGCTCCGAAGAGGACGAGCCGGTCACCATGTATGTGCGTAAGCAGGGTCCGGGCACCGTCACCGGTGCTGACATCGTGCCGCCCGCCGGCGTCACCGTGCACAACCCGGATCTGCACATCGCCACCCTGAACGACAAGGGCAAGCTCGAGATCGAGCTCGTCGTCGAGCGGGGCCGTGGTTACGTGCCTGCCGTGCAGAACAAGGCGTCGGGAGCCGAGATCGGCCGTATTCCGGTCGACTCGATCTACTCGCCGGTGCTGAAGGTCACCTACAAGGTGGAGGCCACCCGCGTCGAGCAGCGCACCGACTTCGACCGTTTGGTGCTCGACGTCGAGACCAAGAACTCGATCAGCGCTCGTGACGCCCTGGCGTCCGCGGGCAAGACCCTGGTCGAGCTGTTCGGTCTGGCTCGGGAGCTCAACGTCGAGGCTGAGGGAATCGAGATCGGGCCGTCGCCTGCGGAGGCTGACCACATCGCGTCGTTCAGCCTGCCGATCGAGGATCTGGATCTGACCGTCCGTTCGTACAACTGCCTCAAGCGCGAAGGTGTCCACACCGTCGGCGAGCTGGTTGCGCGTACCGAGTCTGATCTGCTCGACATCCGCAACTTCGGTCAGAAGTCGATCGACGAGGTGAAGGTCAAGCTGCACACCCTGGGTCTGTCGCTCAAGGACAGCCCGGCCAGCTTCGATCCGTCGCAGGTCGCCGGTTACGACCCGGCAACCGGAACGTGGTCGGACGACGCGTCTTTCGACGCTGACTCCGGTGAGGATTTCGCGGAGACCGAGCAGCTCTAGTCGCTGCGACTGCCAAACCTGACTCGTCGAGCGATCGCCGGGTCCTCCTAGGAGAAGACAATGCCCAAGCCCACCAAGGGTGCCCGCCTCGGCGGGTCGGCCAGCCACCAGAAGGCGATGTTGGCGAACCTTGCCACCTCGCTCTTCGAGCACGGCCGCATCACCACCACCGAAGCAAAGGCCAAGCGCCTGCGCCCGTACGCGGAAAAGATCATCACCCACGCCAAGGCCGGCAAGCTGGCCAACCGTCGTGAGGTCATGAAGGACATCCGCGACAAGGACGTCGTCCACACGCTGTTCGCCGAGATCGGCCCGTTCTTCGCGGACCGTCCGGGCGGCTACACACGCATCATCAAGACGATCAACCGCAAGGGCGACAACGCCCCCATGGCTGTGATCGAGCTGGTGCGCGAGAACACCGCGTCGACCGAGGCCACCCGCGCCACGCGTGTTGCTGCGTCGAAGAAGGCCGCTGACGAGAAGGCCGCTGCTCCGGCAGCCGAGGCCGACAACGTCGTCGAGGCCGTCGCCGACGAGGCAACCCCGGCACAGGTCGAGAACGCCGAGGCCGTGGCCGAGGCTGTCGACGATGAGTCGACGGCTGCCACCGCACCGGAGGCCGAAGCTGCTGACGCCGACGTCGACGGTGACAAGGCCGACGACAAGTAGGTCGGACGGCTGAACACGCCAGACATGAACGGACCCGCCACCACACCAGGTGGCGGGTCCGTTCGTCTGCGTTTCGACATCGGTTACGACGGAACCGATTTCGCTGGGTGGGCGCGACAGATCAGCCAGCGAACGGTATGTGAGGTCGTCGAGACCGCATTGTCGACGGTGCTGCGGGTACCGGTCCGGCTGACCGTCGCCGGCCGGACGGACGCGGGGGTCCACGCCACCGGGCAGGTCGCGCACGCCGACATTCCCGTGTCCGCGCTCGACACGCGTTCCATCGACGGCGACCCCGGGCGCCTCGTCGGACGACTCGCCAAGATGCTTCCCGACGATGTGCGCGTGAAGCAGGCCGCGCCGGTCAGTGAACACTTCGACGCACGGTTCTCGGCGCTGCGGCGTCACTACCGGTACCGACTCTCCGACGCGGTGTTCGGTGCCGAACCGGTGCTCGCGCGCACCACCGCGGCATGGCGACGGCCGCTCGACGTGGAGGCGATGAACGCGGCGTCGTCGGTGTTGTTGGGCCTCAACGATTTTGCCGCATTCTGTCGACGCCGCGAGGGCGCGACGACGATCCGCGATCTACAACGGTTCTCTTGGTCGCGCGACGCAGAAGGCGTGCTGATCGGCGAGGTCAGCGCGGATGCGTTCTGCTGGTCGATGGTGCGCTCGCTCGTCGGCGCGGTGGCGTCGGTGGGGGATGGTCGGCGTGACGTCGACTGGTGTCGGGCGCTTCTGGGCGAGCGTGAACGCAGCGCGAAGGTGCCGGTCGCCGAGGCGCGGGGCCTGTGTCTCGTCGGCGTCGACTACCCGGCAGCCGACGAGCTGGCGGCGCGCAATGCGATCACCCGCGACGTGCGGGTCACGACAACCGAAGGCGCACAAGGATGTTGCGGCGACTAGTTGGCGGGAGCGGCGGTGTGTCGATGAGTGACCGGCCCCGGCAGTCGAGTGCCGCTACTGAGTGCCGCTACGCCGAATATGCCAGTGTCTGCGCGTAGTTGACGCGCGCCCCGAGATCGGCGACGGCCGCGCGGGAGGTGACCGGGATCGCGGCGGTGTAGGCCACCGGTCCGGCAGAGACGGTGATCTGCACGAACCCGACGGTGCGCTCCTCCTTGACGAGGAGGAACAGCAGACCGAGTCCGCAGAACAAGACGGCTGTCACGATTGCCACGATGAGAGCCCACTGCGGAATCTCATTGGTGGTGCGTGACATGTCGACGAAGCTCCACCGCGATCCGGCTAGGGGTGCGTTGCCCGCAGGCGTGATGACCTCGCTGCGCGTGCAGTGGATGTCGCCGATCGAGACGAGGATCGGATCGCCCGGTGGCGGTGGCGGTATCGGTGGGGCAGCGTAGTTTCCGGGGTCCGGTGTCGGCGGCATCTCGACGCCGCTCCATCCAGGGGCGCCCGATTCCTGACCGCGAGACTTCGACAGATCGGGTCGAGGTGCGTCCGGGTAGCTCACTGGGTCACCATCCTCACTATTTGATCACCTTCACTTTGGCATCAAGGTTGGAGTTTGTATCCGTTCGAGTCGCGGACACTGCCGGTGAAAATCATGATGGCGTCGACGAAGGCCCAGATCCCGACCGCGGGCAGAATGAATATGCCGATGAACATGAACATCGTGACCCACCCGACGACCGTCAGCACGAGCTGCGCTGCGCCGATCCCGGTGTATCCGAGGTAGAACCGTCCCGCGCCGAAACTGCCCAAGAACAGTTGAAGTAGACCTGCCGCGACCTTGGACCTGTTCGAGAGGCGCTCACCCGTGTAGGGGTCACGGCCAAAGGGCGCCATCGGGTCCGGGGCGCCGGGGTAACCGGCATGAAATCCGTAACCGGGGACCGCGTATCCCTGAGCGCCATATCCCTGACTTCCATATCCATGGGCGCCGTATCCCTGGGCGCCGTAGGCGGGACCGTATTGGGGCGAACCCGGGGTTCCGTTCTCGTACGGGAGGGGGAGGAACTGGTCGCCGGAGGCGGCGGGGCCGAACGGTGAGGGAGCGCCGTACGGCGACGAACCGAAAGGCTGCCCGTTGCCGCGGGCCTCCTGGTTCGAATTGTCGGGAAAACTCATGGCGCCAATCCTCGCACGGACCCCTGACAGGTGTCGCTACGCGGTGTAAACGACTTGGCGTATGTCGGTCGGTTGGCCGACCTCAGGTTGCGCTGCGCTCGTCGTCGATGGCGTCGAACACTGCCTCGACGGTCTGTTCGTCGCCGACGATGTCGGCGCTCTTGCGGCCCTCGGTCATCAGCCTGCGCCAGACCTGGGAGTCGAACTCCATGGGTTCGTTGCGTTCGAGGAACTCCATGACGACCTGCACGAAGCGCTCCGGGTCGTCGTGGAAGGGGAAGTGACCCGAGCCATGGAACGTCGACATCTCGCTGTGGCCGATCGCGGAATGCGCGAGCAGGGCGTGTTCATAGGGGATGACGGTGTCGTCGTCGCCCCAGACGATCAAAACGGGCAGGTACTCGGTCAAATAACATCGGTCCAGCATCGTGATCGATTGCCCTCGCCAGTCGACCACTGCCCGCAGGGTGCGGAGAAACGCCGCAGAGGCGGTGGGCGCCGCGAGGTCGCCGAGGACGCGTAGCAGATCCTCGTGGTCGTTGAGCATGCGCTTCGGTGACAGATCGTGCGGGAGGTCGGGGATTCCCGGCGGCGTCGGCGTCGCGGCGATCACGCTGGCACCAAATCGGAGTGCCGGCAGCACCCCCGGAACCCGTAATGCTGTGAGCGCGCTGTTGACCAGCGGCAACGTCACCAGCCGGAGAGCGGGGTTGACCTCCCGGCTGACACCGCCCGCCGCCACGAGGACGAGTCGCTCGACAAACCGGGGGAACTGATAGCAGAACTGCATCGCGACGCCACCACCGAGCGAGTGCCCGACGACGGTGACCTTGCTGATTCCCAGCACAACGAGCAGATCGCGCATCCCATTCGCGAACGCGGGCACAGAGTAGTCGGCGCGCGGCTTGTCCGACCGCCCGTGTCCCAGCAGGTCGGGTGCGATGACCGTGTAGTGCTGGGCGAGCATCGGGATGACTTCGTTCCAGGTGGACGAGTTGTCGCCGATGCCGTGGATGAGGAGAAGTGCCGGCCCGCTGCCCGCGATCCGATAAGCCCGCCGGTAGCCGTGGATGACCTTGTATTCGATGCGCATTTCAGTGTCAGAGACGGGGCGTAGATTCGCAGACGATGAGCCGCCGGAACGTTTGATTCCGCCGACTCGGGTCGGGGCTTCTGACACGACTGACTCCTCGCGTGATCACAACGGCGTGATGTTTGGGCTGGCGGCATGTGACCACAACGCCTTCTCTTCGAGTTAACACCCGATAGGCGCTGTCTGCCCACCATGTTGCAGCGAGTTAACGTGAGCGCAAACGAGTGGACTCGACCACATCGCGGGCGTCAAGGTGTCGATAGGCTTGCGGGCAATGAATCCGTTCGACATCGACGCGTTTCTGACCACGGGCGGGCTCGTCGGGCTGTGCGTGCTGATCTTCGTCGAAACCGGCCTGCTCATCGGCTTCGTGTTCCCCGGCGACTCGATACTCTTCACCGCGGGTGTCTTCGCTGCTCAGCCGGAACCCTTCGCCCCGCTCTGGCTGCTCTGCGTGGCGGTTCCGTTGGCTGCGATCCTCGGCGATCAGTGTGGGTTCCTGATCGGTCGACGGCTTGGGCGCGGCGTGCTCGAGGGGCGTCTGATGCGCACGATCGGACCGACCTACGTCGAGAGGACGCACCGTTTCTTCGACAGGTTCGGCCCGCTGACGGTGTTCTTCGGTCGGTTCATCGGGATCGTGCGCACGTTGACCCCGGTTGTCGCGGGCTTCAGCGGGATGCGCCACTCGGTGTTCACGTTCTTCAGCGTTCTGGGCAGCATCGTCTGGGCGGCGGGCATCATCGTGCTCGGCTATTTTCTCGGCTCCGTCCCGATCATCCGTGATCATCTCGAACTGATCATCGTGGCGTCGGTGCTGACCGTGGTGGTCCCGACGCTCATCGAGGGAACACGACGGTGGCGCGCACTGCGTCGCCTGAAGGCGGCTGATGCGACCGCGACCGACGGCGCGCAGGTCGACGGCGCGCACGTTGGCAGCTCGAGGGTAGGTGCCTCAGGGGCCGATAGCCCCCAGGGTGGCCGCGCTGAGAGTGACGATGCGCAAGTCGGCGACTCGGCGATGCATCGCGCTGAGGTTGACAGCACTGAGGTGGATAGCGCTGAGGTGGATAGCGCTGAAGTGGATAGCGCAGAGGGTCGCTAGCTCGGCGGTCGATCGCTCGGAGAGCGGCTCCGACGTCGACGTTCGGCGGCACGTGGCCCGGGGTGTAGGCCGTTGGGGAGAGTCGCTGACCAGCGCCGCGTGGTGGCGGAACCGATCCCCTCGAAGTTGTTTACACGTTTGTTCGTTCTGAAACGTAAAAATCCGACAGAATGACTTATCCACAAGCACGCGTCGGGGTATGGCCGGGAGGCCCGAGGGGTGGCAATATCTCAACGCACAACGCGACGGACGACTGAGGTCAGGGGCGCGGTCGGTTGAGTCACGTACGGAGGCACAGGGGGAGTGCGGGATCAGATGGCAGTGCAGCACAACGACTTCGGGCAGCACAACGACTTCGGGAAACACAACGACTTCGGGCGCAACAAGGATTCGGGTTCGACGAGCGACCTCGATCCACAAGCAAAGGTTCCTGCAGCATTCCAAATGTCTTCTGCGCGATCACGATCGGGCGCAATCACGGTGGTGACCACACCACAGGGTCTGCCAACGCGTGTCCGCATCGACCGATCGCAACTCGAGAAGAGACCCGACGTACTCGCCGACGAGATCTTGCGGCTCTGCAGGCAATCGGCGATGGCTGCCGGTATCCGTTGGCGCGACGAGCTTCTCGAAGCCGGGGCCTCGCGCGACGTCGTCGATGCGATGGGCTTACCGACAGCCGACGACCTCTCCCACGCCGAGCAACTCGACGACGAGCGCGACGACGTTCCGGCGTCGTGGATGCGTCGAGTGTGAGGGGTATGCGATGACGGGTGCAATGGATGAACTCGAAGCGCGAGCACGGGCCCAACTGGGCCACCTCGCCGACTTCGGAGATCGGCTGGCCGCATTGAGCGTGCGGGAGAGTTCGCCAGACGGGCTGGTGACCGCTGAGGTCGACGGCAAGGGGGCGCTCACCGGTCTGTGGCTGGCAGAAGGCGCAAACGACCTCGGCGAGACGCGGCTGGGCGAACAGATTGTCGCTACAGCGCTTCTCGGCGCTCAACGTGCGTTCGCCGCGCGTGCGGCGCTCACCGAAGAGTTCACCGCGGCCTTCACCGAGCAACTCGAGAGTCGATGACCGACACCGACGCGACGTCGGCAAATTCGATGGAACCTTTCGGGTCGAGTGCCCGTCAGATCCCCGACGCCTCGAGACCGCCCAGACTCCGACAACTGTAAACCTGCAATCGTGCATCAACGAGGGGACCACATGGACAACGTGACGGTGACACCTGAAGTGCTGGAAGGCTTTGCGGCAACCAACGTGGCTATCGGCACGGCGGTTGGCGCGGCGGGCACGATCAACGCTGCTGCGAATACCGCTGCGATGATCGGGGTGTTCGGACTCATCGGCCAAGAGTTCTTGGCAGCTTTCATCACCGCCCAGGCCAACCATCTGGCCGCTGTCGGAAGCCTCGCGGCAGTCCATGCATCGACCGCAGCGAGCACGGTAGCCGCACTCGCTGAATTCGACGCAAACGACGCGGCCGGCGCAGCAGCAATTCGGTCGGTGCTGTGACCTCGCCGCAACCCGCCTCGGGTGGGCCGCACCCGCCCGGCGCGATCGATACATCGCTTCCAGATGTTCCTGCCATCAACGACATGTCGATCCAGGACATGATCGACGCCACGCCACTCGGACCGATCCTCGATCGGCCAGTTGGTGAGGTACTCGCCGGGCTCGGGCTGCCGCCGATTCCTCAGCTCCCGGCGTTGCCGCCCATGCCGGGACTTCCGCCGCTGCCGACGATCGACATCGGCATGCTGCTCAAACCGATCACCGATCTCCTGGGCGGTTTCGGAACCGGCGACCTGTCCGGCGCGCCGCTCGATCCGTCGATGATCTTCGATGGATTGTCGACGGTGCTCGATACCGCGATGTCCACCGCCACACAGGCTCTCGGTGTGCTCGATACGTTGTGGGCAGGTCAGGCGTCGCTGGGTGCGACGACGAAAACGGCGCAGGCAAGTGCCGACAGCGCCGCGCTGTCGACACAGGGCGGGGTGATGTCGATCGACATCCAGGCCGCGGCGGGGATCGTGGCGGCGGGCCTCGCGGCCGTCCAGGGCATCATCGCGGCGACGATCGGCAAGATCGCGGTCCTCGGACCTGGTCTTGTGACGCCGGTCGGTCAGGGCGTAGCGGTCGGATTCGCTACGGAGGGGCTGGCCGAGGCGACTGCGGCGGTTGCGGTGACTCGGGCCCAATTGCTCGGCCCCACAACGCAAATGGTCGTCAACGGCGCGCCGGTCAACGTGACCGCCCCGCCGACTGCCGCAACGTCGGCGGCGCAGTCACCGTTCGCGCTGGCCAGTTCGATCCTCGAGGCGGTCTCGCCACGCGTGTCCACAGCGACACAACTGCCCTCTACGTTGATGACACCCGTCAGCGAGATGCTCAGCATCGCCTCGGGCGACGGCGTCGACGCCGCCCGGCTCGAACACCTTTCCGCCGGTGGCGGTCCCGATCTCGCGGGACCGGGCGGCGGATCAGGTGACGCAACCGTCGGCGCAGCCGGAATGGGTGCGGGGGCACTGGGAGTCGGGGGTCTGGGCGTTGGGGGCATGGGTGCGGGATCGGCTCCTCTCGGGGCAGCACGGCCGGGAATGTCAGCCGGGATCGGGACCACCGAGCCGGCATCGCTCACTCCGTCGCAGACAACACGGGCGACCGGTACGACCGCCGCACCTTTGCCTGCATCGATGGCCCCGATGATGGCTGCAGGCGCGGCGCGCGGGGCGGCGGATGCCGCTGAGCACCACGAGATTCCGGATTACCTCGTCACCGAAGAGCACGGTCAAGAGGTGGTCGGCGAGTCGCGCGAGGTGGCCCCCTCGGTGATCGGCGATCAACCTGATCAACCCGAGCCATCGCCGACTCCTGACATCGAACTCCGCCTCCTGTGGCACGACTCCGACCTGGAGATCGAGCCACGGAGTTGATCAACCTTCTCGCCAACGACCAATGATTCACGACCAACGTCCGAGACACCTGGAGGTGTGCCGTGCCCGATCCGAAACTGAGCGTCGATCCTGACGAACTCATCACTGCCGCAAAAGACCTCGACCTGCTGGCCGATCGAGTCGAACGGTCGTTGATCGGTACCACCGACCGGCGGACGGTTACTCCGGCTGGTCGCGACGAGGTGTCGATCGCGGTCGCGAACTCCTTCGATGCCGTCGCGGGTGGATTCGACGCCGACGCCGCGTCGGGAGTCCTCGAACTACGCAAACTCGCCGCCACATTGCGAGCGCAGGCGACGGGGGTCGTCGACGCCGACGACGCAGTCGCACGAGGACTGCGCATCTGAGTGCCGCTACCGCGTCACCCGCAACAGTATTCAGCACGACAGAGCTGCCCTCGAACAACGGTGCAGCAGTGACCCTCTCGGTGGGAAAGGAGAAGTGCAGTGACCGGTTTCACCGGCGTTGTCTGGGACGCACGTACCACTGATCGGCTCGTCTCCGATCTCGCGTCCGGTGTTGGTCCTGCGCCCTTGATCGAGGCGGGGTGCGCGTGGGGTGTCGTTGCGACTGAGATGGGCGACGCGGCAGTCGAATACAGCGTCATCCTGGCGCGGTTGGGCGGATCGTGGCAATCCTCCCATGCGAGCGATGCGCTCGATCGGCTCGCCGCGTTGGGTGGCTGGTTTGCCGATGCGGCTGCGACTGCGGCGTCGAACGCTGTTCTGGCGCAGGGGCAGGGTGCGGCGGCAGCGGTCGCCCGGCTGGCGATGCCCGCTGCGGGGGAGGTCGACCTGGTCGACGGACTCAGCGAGCTTGCGAGGTCGGTGAGTGCGGTTGCGCCAGTCATCACGGGCGCTGCTGCCCATGCCGAGCGTGCTCGACACGATCAGCGCATGCGCGCGGCTCGGGTGATGGAGGCATACGAGCAGGCTGCGATGCCCTCTGCGCAACCGTGGCATGTCGATCGCCGCGCACCGCTGCTGGTCTCCGATGCTGCGCTGGTTGCCGAGCAGTCGGCGGCCCGCAGCGCAGCGGACGCCGCAAAGGCGCAGCGCCAGACGGGGACGCCGCAGATAGGAACACCGCAGACCGGGGCAACGCAGGTAGGCGGGGGCGGAATGCCGTTCGCGACCATGGCGCCAGCACCGGTCACAACCGGGTACGCGGCGACGACCCTCGCGTCGGCTCCGCAGGCCGCGGCCGCCGCTGCGCCGACACCGACGCAACGGCCAGTGTCGCCAGAGTCGATGCCACCGCCCGTCGCCCCCGCGGTTGCCGCGACGAACGAGCAGCGTGTGTCTCGCCCGGTATCCGTAGCCGCCGTTTCCGGCGAGCCCATCGGCGGCGCCGGGATTGCCCACGAGGCGCCGGCCACCTGGGCTGAGGCGGGCGTGGCGGTCACTTCGCAGGTGACGATCGACTCCGACGCCGAATCCGGCTCGTCGACAATAGATCCCGCCTATCTCGAGCAGACTCTTCGCCTCGGGGAGGTGTCGACGCGATGATCTGGACAGCAACTCGCGGTGGACGAGTGGATGTCGCGACACTGCGCAGAGTCGGTATGCGGCTCGGGGTTACCACCTGGCCGGTTGTCCTCGACCTGTTCGCCATCGACGACGACGCCGAGCGTGCGCGCGCCGCGGACATTGTGGCCGACTCCCGTATCGCAGAGCTTCGACTCATCGACGACCTCGGCGATCCAGCGCCGTGGCTTGTGGCGGCGTTGCGAGTACTCGCCCGGCCTGAGCGAGAGTTGGAGATACGAACATTCACCGAATCCGACACCATCCGTGGGTGTCTCGCGCGGCGCGACGGCGAGCATGTCTTTGCGGTCAGGCGCGGCGACACCATCGACATCACGGTCGTGGAACTCAACGACGGTGCCGGAATCTCGGCGCTGGTACGTCGGCATTGCACGGATCGCGGTGACGACGGAAGAGCTGACCGGTCCGTAGTGCCCGCGGAGCCGCTCGAATTCGGTGCACTCGCGTGTCCGTGCGACGAACTCGCAGATCGCCTGGGGCGCTGTCTGACCACCGGGGAGGTTGCGCGAACACTGACGCGATTGGGTATGCCGCCGAGCGATTCCGGCACTGTGGCACGTGCTTTCGCGACTATCGAGCGTCGTACAGAGATCGTCGCGGTCTCCCGGCGCGACGGCCTGCTCACGCAGTCCCCGGGAGCGCTCGGCGTCATCGACACGTCTCGCGGTCGAATCATCGCCGGTCCCAGTAGATCTCCCGACGGCAGGGTGTGGACCACGCTGTCGCCGGGTTCGGGTCATCGCATCGGCCAGGCAGTAGGTCTGCTGATCGAGACCCTTCCCGACGGCTGGTGGTCCCGGTGAACTCCGGGCCATACGTGCGGGAAGCGACATCGGAACCGATTCCGATCGTCGTGCACACCAGCGGTATCTGAGTCGCGGATACCGCGAGGCACCGTGATTCGGTGCTCAACCACAGGAGGATCAGGATGCTCAATCTCGGTGACAACAGCGGGGGGGCGGTCAAGGTCGACGTCGAATCGGCAATGGCCACAACGAAATCGGTTGCGGGGGTGGTCGCGGACATGCAGGAGACCATCGGCCGCATCGCACGGGCGTCGTCGAACGGCGCGGCGTCGTGGCAGGGCAAGGCGTCGGCGGCCTTCACCGATACCCACGCCGACTGGAACTCGTCGGCATTGGCGTTGCACAACGCGCTCGACGACATCCGGAACAAGCTCAGCAGCGGCTTCGCCGGCTACGAGGACAACGACGCTCAGGTCGCGAGTGGGTTCCAGCCGGGAGGTGTGCGGCTCTGACGTAGCCGCCACGACCAAACGATCTCGGACACAACGATATTCACGTTCGACACAACCATGCTCGAAAGCACTGGCCTCGAGCGATAAGAAGGGAATCCAGACATGGGACAGATCGAATACAACTTCGCGGGTCTCGGCGACCTCAGCGGCAATCTCCAGTCGGAGTTCGCGCGCTTGAGCGACCTCGCCGACGAACTCAAGCGGCAGGTCCACTCGCTCGACGGGAGCTGGACGTCGACCACGGCCAAGGCGTCGTATGAACAGGCGCAGGCGAACTGGGACCGCATCTTCCTCCAGTCGCGCGATCAGCTGTTCGGCCTCCACCGCGGCGTGCAGAACGCGTCGAACACGATGTCGGAGCTGGACGGGGCGATCGGGCGCGGTTTCGGCTCCATCTGAATGCGGCCGTCCTGGAAGGGGCGTCCTGACTGGGGGAGGCGGGGCGGTGTGGGGCCTGCGTGGTCCCACACCCACCCGCGTGAAACTCCGGCATGTTCGGTGCGGCGTAGTCGGTTAGAGTCTCAGGCGACAAGAGGCTCCGGCGACGCCTGTTCGACGGACGGGCAGTGGCGTCGATGGCAGGAGGCGCCGATGGAAGGACAACACGGTGTCGGCTGAAGGTTCGAAGAAGGCAATTCTCGCAGCGCTCGCTGCAAACGCCGGTATCGCTGTGGCCAAGTTCGTCGGATTCGCGATCACGGGATCGTCGTCGATGCTCGCCGAGGGTGTGCACTCGGTCGCAGACACCAGCAACCAGGGGCTGTTATTGCTCGGGCAGAAGCGCGCGAGCCAGGAAGCCGACCAGCTTCATCCCTTTGGTTACGGGCGCGCTCGATACTTCTATTCGTTCGTCGTGGCGTTGGTGATCTTCACGCTCGGTTCGATGTTCGCGATCTACGAGGGCATCGAGAAGATCACGCACGCAAACGATCACGGCCTCGAATCGCCGATCGTCGCGATCGTCATCTTGCTTGTCGCCATCTGCCTCGAGGGCTACAGCTTCACGACGGCGATGCGCGAGTCGCGACCTCTCAAAGGACGCGCGTCGTGGTGGCGTTTCATCCGCAACTCGAGGAACCCGGAACTCCCGGTGGTTCTGCTCGAAGACACCGGTGCGCTGATCGGTCTCGTGTTGGCGTTGCTCGGCGTCGGTTTGACCATGATCACGGGTAATGCGGTGTGGGACGGCATCGGAACGCTGGCGATCGGCGTCTTGCTCGGCGTCATCGCGATCGTGCTGATCATCGAGATGAAGAGCCTTCTGATCGGAGAGGGCGCGACGGTGGAGGAGGAGGCTGCCCTACGCGAAGCGCTTGAATCCGGTGGGGTCGACCGCGTGATCCACATGAAGACCCAGTACCTCGGGCCAGACGAACTCCTCGTCGCCGCCAAGATCGCGATCCCGGCGGGCACAGATGTCGTGGCGGTCGCGCACACCATTGACGACGCCGAGGCAAGAATCCGTACTGCCGTACCACAAGCGAGGATCATCTACCTCGAGCCCGACATCGATCGCGGGTCGGCTCAACCCGGTGCTGATCGAGCAGACACGTCTTCGCGTTAAGCCCTCACATTCCCGGCATTGTCGGTAGCGTGTGAATCCGCGATAACCGAAATGCCGGTTGCGTGAGAACACCGTCGAGTCGGGGGATGACAGTCCACTCCGATCCTGCGTCGCTCGAGAAGCGGACGATGCGTCGACGATGCTGACCTGACAGTGCTGACCAGATATGCAGGGGAGAACCACTGATGGCCAATGCGTTCACACGCACCAAGTCTGTCGAGCAGTCGATGGCCGACACCGACGAGCCAGACCACAAACTCCGCAAGGACCTGACGTGGAAGGACCTGCTCGTCTTCGGCGTCTCGGTGGTGATCGGTGCAGGCATCTTCACGATCACCGTGTCGACTGCCGGAGACAAAGCGGGACCCGCGATCTCGCTGTCGTTCATCATGGCGGCGATCACCTGCGCGCTGGCGGCGCTGTGTTATGCCGAGTTCGCGTCGACCGTTCCCGTTGCGGGGTCTGCATATACGTTCGGCTACGCCACATTCGGTGAGTTCCTTGCCTGGATTCTCGGCTGGGATCTGATCCTGGAGTTCGCGGTCGGTGCGGCTGTGGTGTCGAAGGGGTGGTCGAGCTACCTCGGCAGCGTGTTCGGCTTCTCCGGCGGAACCGTTGAAGTCGGCTCACACACCATCGACTGGGGCGCGATCCTCATCGTCGCGGGCGTGACGACGCTACTCGCCATCGGCACCAAGCTGTCGTCGCGTGTCAGCGCGGTGATCACCGCGATCAAGGTCGGCGTCGTGCTGCTCGTCATCGTCGTCGGCTTCTTCTACATCAAGACTGCCAACTACCAACCCTTCGTGCCGCCTGCCGAACACGCGGCAGGTGAGAAGGCTTCTGTCGATTCGACGCTCTTCTCTCTGATGACAGGAGGCGGCGACTCGTCCTACGGGTGGTACGGCGTGCTCGCCGCGGCGTCGATCGTGTTCTTCGCGTTCATCGGATTCGACGTCGTCGCCACCACCGCGGAGGAAACCCGCAATCCGCGCAAGGACGTTCCGCGGGGCATTCTCGGGTCGTTGCTGATCGTCACCGTGCTCTACGTGCTCGTCACGATCGTCGTCACCGGTATGGCGAGCTACAAGCAGCTCGCAAGCAGCGGTGGTGACTCGAAGAACCTCGCTGACGTCTTCGCGTTGAACGGGGTCACCTGGGCAGAGAAGGTGATCGCGATCGGCGCGCTGGCAGGCTTGACGACCGTCGTCATGGTCCTGATGCTCGGCCAGTCACGAGTCGCGTTCGCGATGTGCCGCGACGGTCTGTTGCCGCGCGGTCTGGCCAAGACAAGTCCGCGGTTCGGAACCCCCGTGCGTTTGACCGTTCTCATCGGCGTCGTGGTCGCCGTGGTTGCGGGCTTCTTCCCGATCAACAAGCTCGAAGAGATGGTCAACGTCGGAACGCTCTTCGCGTTCATCGTCGTTGCCGCGGGTGTCTTGGTGTTGCGTCGGACCAGGCCTGACCTCGAACGTGGGTTCAACGTGCCGGGAGGGCCGATCATTCCGGTGCTCGCGATCCTGGCGTGCCTCTGGTTGATGCTGAACCTGTCGGCGCTGACATGGATTCGCTTCGTGATCTGGATGGCCATCGGCGTGGCGATCTACCTGCTCTACGGAATGCGGCATTCGATGGTCGGCAAGCGGGAGCGCGGCGAGGTCGAAGGAGTTGCCGTCCACAAGCAGGCGTGAGCCTCGCCGTCGCGGGACCACAGGCACCGCGTTGCTCGCTCCCGAGGTGTGGCCAGCCTCAGCAGTGTCTGAAGTGTTAGATAGCCTCGTAGGGGAGTGACTCCCGGTTGCGCATCTCGCGTACCCGCTCAATCGGTCGTCGGCGAACAGTCGGCGCGACACCTCACACAGGCGCGTGCCCAGCGGCACACATCGGTGACATGCGATTTCACGGACAAGGGGATGACATGACCATGGTGCAGAACGAGGCACCTCAGGTGGACACCAAGAACGGCATCGACTACAAGGTCGCCGACCTGTCGCTTGCCGAGTTCGGCCGCAAGGAGATCGGGCTCGCCGAGCACGAGATGCCGGGCCTGATGTCGCTGCGTCGCGAATACGCTGACGTCGCGCCGCTGAAGGGTGCGCGCATCTCCGGTTCGCTGCACATGACCGTGCAGACCGCAGTGCTGATCGAGACCCTCGTCGCGCTCGGCGCGCAGGTTCGGTGGGCGTCGTGCAACATCTTCTCCACCCAGGACCATGCCGCAGCCGCGATCGTCGTCGGGCCGCACGGCACCGTCGACGAGCCGAAGGGCGTTCCGGTCTTCGCCTGGAAGGGCGAGACGCTCGAGGAGTACTGGTGGGCTGCGGAGCAGATGCTCACCTGGCCCGACGAGCCCGCCAACATGATCCTCGACGACGGCGGCGACGCCACCATGCTCGTCTTGCGCGGTGCGCAGTTCGAGCAGGCGGGTGTGGTCCCGCCCGCAGACGACGACGATCCCGCCGAGTACAAGGTGTTCCTCGAACTGCTGCGTGCCACTTTCGCCGAGGACAAGACCAAGTGGACGAAGATTGCCGAGTCGGTCAAGGGCGTTACCGAGGAGACAACCACGGGTGTCCTGCGGCTCTACCAGTTCGCTGCTGCCGGTGAACTGTCGTTCCCCGCGATCAACGTCAACGACTCGGTCACCAAGAGCAAGTTCGACAACAAGTACGGCACACGCCACTCGCTGATCGACGGAATCAACCGCGGCACCGACGTCCTCATCGGCGGCAAGAAGGTGCTGATCTGCGGCTACGGAGACGTCGGCAAGGGTTGCGCTGAGTCGCTCGCAGGGCAGGGCGCTCGCGTGCAGGTCACCGAGATCGATCCGATCAACGCACTGCAGGCGCTCATGGACGGATTCGACGTCGTCACCGTCGAGCAGGCGATCGGCGACGCCGACATCGTCGTCACGTCGACGGGCAACAAGGACATCATCCTGCTCGAGCACATGAAGAAGATGAAGAACCAGGCCATCCTCGGCAACATCGGTCACTTCGACAACGAGATCGACATGGCAGGCCTGGAGAACTCGGGCGCGACCCGCATCAACATCAAGCCGCAGGTCGACCAGTGGATCTTCGGCGACGGCAAGTCCATCCTCGTTCTCAGCGAGGGCCGACTGCTCAACCTCGGCAACGCGACGGGCCACCCGTCGTTCGTGATGAGCAACAGCTTCTCCAACCAGGTGATCGCGCAGATCGAGCTGTGGACCAAGAACAACGAGTACGACAACGAGGTCTACCGGCTGCCCAAGCATCTCGACGAGAAGGTCGCGAAGATCCACGTCGAGGCGCTCGGTGGCACTCTGACCAAGCTCACCAAGGAGCAGGCGGAGTACATCAACGTCGACGTCGAGGGTCCGTACAAGCCCGAGCACTACCGCTACTGATCGGTCCGCTCGCGACCCACCAGGGGTGACGCGAGCCGGAACCGACCGATACGAGCCGGGGGCGTCGACACCAGTTGTCGACGCCCCCGGCTCGTTGTGGGAGCGGTGCGCTCGCGTGCCTTATGTGCTGAACGAGGGCTCGGCGTTGGGGCAGAAGTACCAGGTGCCCTTCTCGTTGCTGAACGTCGCCTTGGCGGTCTTGGTCTGGGTGGCTCGGACGCCGTCGGTCACGTGGGTGTCGACGAGCGACCGCGCGACGTCGCCGCTGACGAGTACGGCCGACATGCCGTCGAGCACCACGGTGCCCCTGCCCTGAGGTGTCCGAACCTGGTCGCGCAGCCCGGCGCATGTCGCGGCCTTGATCTGATCCAGGTTGCCCGAGTTGTATGCGTCGAGGTAGCGCTGCATCGCCGCACGGACCGCCACGGCTTGCTTGTCATTTGCGGGCGCGTCGGCAGAGTCGTCGTTCGGGCCGCCCTGAGTGCCCGCACCGCCCTGATCAGAATCGCCGGGTGCAGTCTGTCCGGGCGACGCGGTCGCAACCGTCGATGTCGAACCGCTGCTGATCGACGTGAGAGCGACGACGAGCACCACGCCGAGGGCCAGGATCGCCACGACACCCGCCACGATTCCCGCGATCAGGCCCCGATTCAGAGTGGACTTGGTGGTCTGCATCTGCGCGAACGGTGAATCCCACCCGGGCGGCACCGCCTGCTGCAGTCCCGGATGCTGTGCGCCTGGATGCGGCCCCTGATAGGTGGGGCCCGCCGGGTACGCGGGTCCTCCCGCATATGGCTGGGCACCCGGGTATGGCTGGGCGCCCGGGTACGGTTGCGGCGCCGATGGATGTTGCTGCGAGGTCGGGTACTGCCCCTGGGGCGGCGGTGTGCCGCGTCCCGGTCCGGGCGGGTAGGTCATCTGGCTCCTTGGCCGATGGTGTCGTCTTCGACGTTATCGAAGAGGTGAGCGGCCGCCCCAGAACCGTCATTCACTGGTGCAGTCATTCGAGCATCAGACGCGCAACGAGGCCTGCTGGTTCCACCGAATCTGCAGAATCTGTGCCGACCTCGATCCACGGCGACGCCCAGCTCTGCTCGGCGAGTTGTCGATACACGGAGTCGACGCGCATCTGCAGGTCGTCGTCGCGTTCGTATGCGTCACGTGCTCGCGACGGGTCGAGTGCCGCACGCGAGCGTGCGCGTTGCATCGCGACGGTCGCGGGCACTCCGAGCAGCAGGTGCTGGTCGGGGAGGGGAACGTCGAATCTGCCGAACTCGAGGTCGGCGACCCAGCGCACGACGTCTCCGGATGCGTCCTGTCGCAGTCGGCCCGCGCTGTAGGCGGCATTCGACGCGACGTATCTGTCGAGGATCACGACGTCGGATTCGGTGAGTGCCGTGCGGATCTGTGCGGCGGCGTCGGCGCGGTCGAGTGCGAAGAGCAGCGCCATGGCGTTGACGCTCTGGCGTAGATCGCCATGCTCGCCGTGCAATGCTTCCGATGCGACGTCGGCGAAAACCGACGAGCCGTATCGCGGGAAGGTGAAGGTCGACACCGCGGCGCCTCGTCGTGTCAACTCGTTGACCACGCCGGTGACCAGCGTGTTCTTTCCTGCGCCGTCCAGCCCTTCCACCGCGATGAGTACTCCCACGATCGCATGGTAGGCGGGGAGGCGGTGAGAACGCGCGAGCGCGCGTCGGCGCGTCAATCACGACGGTTCGATCACGGAAGTGTCACCATTGAAGTCATGAAGCCTCGCATCCTCGTGGTCGACGACGACGCCGCGCTCGCCGAAATGCTGACGATTGTGTTGCGGGGCGAAGGTTTCGAACCCTTCGTCGTCTCCGACGGAACACAGGCGTTGACCGCGGTTCGAGAGGTTCGTCCCGACCTCGTCCTCCTCGACCTCATGCTCCCCGGGATGAACGGGATCGACGTGTGTCGTGTGTTGCGGGCTGATTCGGGTGTGCCGATCGTGATGCTGACAGCGAAGTCCGACACCGTCGACGTCGTGCTCGGGCTCGAGTCGGGTGCCGACGACTACATGGTCAAGCCGTTCAAGCCCAAGGAACTCGTCGCGCGGGTGCGTGCGCGCCTGCGTCGCAACGACGAGGAGCCGGCCGAATTGCTCTCGATCGGCCCGGTGGAGATCGATGTGCCCGCACACAAGGTCACTCGTGACGGTGTGCCCATTTCGCTGACGCCACTCGAGTTCGATCTCCTGGTGGCGCTCGCCCGCAAACCACGCCAGGTGTTCACCCGTGATGTGCTGCTCGAGCAGGTGTGGGGATACCGGCATCCGGCGGACACTAGACTCGTCAACGTGCATGTCCAGCGTCTACGCGCCAAGGTCGAGACCGACCCGGAGAATCCCGAGGTCGTCCTGACGGTGAGGGGGGTCGGCTACAAGGCCGGCCCGCCGTGATCGGTCGTTCTCGGCGTCGCGTCAACAGCACTCTCGGTCGGTTCACCCGCGCGGCAGGCGGCGTAGGCCGGACATTCGGCCGCATGTGGCGGCGTTCGCTCCAGTTGCGCGTCGTCGTATCGACGCTTGCGTTGTCGTTCGTCGTGCTCCTCATCCTCGGGTTCGTGCTGATGAGTCAGATCACCGACCGGCTTCTCGAGGTCAAGTTGGGTGCCGCGACCGAAGAGGTTGAGCGTGCGCGTGTCGCCGTCGAACGCGATCTCGCGAGCGGCGACGGCAATACCTCCGTGCAGAACCGGCTCCGGCAGACGAGGTCGTTGCTGACCGACCGCGACGTCGACACCAGCCAGACGTCGGGAACTGTCGGCACCTTCGACAGTGTGCTCATCGTGCCTCGCTCGGGCAGCGATGGTTCGCAGTTCGGCGTCGGCCCTATTTCGGAAATTCCGCGCAACCTGCGCGACATGGTTCAGGGCGGACAGGTCGCCTATCAGTACACGCGCGTCGCCGACGGTACCGGCGGATCGATCCCCGCGCTGGTCATCGGCACACCGACCAACTCGTCGGTTCCCGGGCTCGAGCTCTACCTGGTGTTTCCGCTGACCACCGAGCAGAACACGGTCGATCTGGTGCGTGGCACGCTGCTCACCGGCGGCGTTGTGCTGCTCGGCCTGCTCGCGGCCATCGCGTGGTTGGTCTCGCGGCAGGCCGTGATGCCTGTGCGGTCGGCGTCGAGGATTGCCGTCCGCTTCGCCGATGGGCGCCTCAAGGAACGAATGCCGGTGCGCGGCGAGGACGACATGGCCCGCTTGGCCATGTCGTTCAACGACATGGCCGAGAGCTTGTCCAAGCAGATCACCCACCTCGAGGAATTCGGTGGCCTCCAGCGACAGTTCACCTCGGACGTCAGCCACGAACTGCGTACACCGCTGACCACCGTTCGTATGGCCAGCGACGTGCTCTACGAGGGCCGCGACGACCTCGACCCCGTGCGTAAACGATCCGTCGAACTACTCGACAAAGAACTCGACCGCTTCGAGACGTTGCTCAACGAACTCCTCGAGATCTCCCGACACGACGCCGGAATGGCCGAACTCGCCGCTGAACGGATGGACATGGCCATCCCGATCGACGGAGCGCTTGCGACGGTCTCGCACCTCGCCTCCGACACGGGAACCGAGATCATCCTCGACCTTGCGGCCGAACCGGTCATCGCCGAGATCGACCCACGCCGTGTGGAACGCATTCTGCGCAACCTGCTCGCCAACGCCATCGACCACGGCGAACGCAAACCCATCACGCTCACCATGCGATCCGACGGCGACGCCGTTGCCATCACGGTGCGTGACCAGGGCATCGGGCTGCGCCCCGGCGAGGAGAAACTCGTGTTCAACCGCTTCTGGCGGTCCGACCCGTCGAGGTTCCGTCGGTCGGGTGGCACCGGGCTCGGTCTCGCGATCAGCATCGAGGATGCCCGCCTGCACCAGGGGCGTCTCGACGCGTGGGGCGAGCCCGGTAAGGGTGCGTGCTTCCGACTGACCATCCCGTTGATCCGTGGACACAAGGTTCTCGGCAGCCCGCTGCCGCTCAAACCGGTCGGCCAGCCGGTCCGCAGTCTGCCCGCGAAGTCGTCGACGAGGACGAGTGCCACGCGACTCGACGACGCCGGGACGTCTGACGCCGGGACATTTGACGCCGACGACAGTCATGACGCCGACGCCGGGCCGGATACCGCCGACAGGTCCGACGCGAGCGACAGGGAGCAACGGTGAACGCGCGCGTCCACGCCGCTACGTCACGACGACTCGCCACACTGGTCGGGCTGCTGGTGATGGCGATTGTGCTCGCGGCCTGTGGCGGCGTGCCCGACAATTCGTCGCCTCAGCCCATCGAATCCTTTAAGCGCGAGGGACCGACGAACGCGGTTCCGGTTCCGCAGTCGGATATGGATCCCGAGGCACTGGTACGTGCGTTTTTGGAAGCCACGGCGTCGCCGACGGACGGGCATGCGGCCGCCCGCCGATTCCTGACGGCACCGTCGGCGCAGCAGTGGGACGAGCGCGGCGACGCCATCATCCTCGACGAGATCAACACGTTCGTCGATCAGCGAAGCCAGAACTCGGTGCGTATGCGTCTGGTCGGCGACAACGTCGGAGTGCTCAAGTCCAACGGGCAACTACTGCCTGCCAGCGGGCGGGTCGAGACCACGATCAGTCTTGTTCGCGTGGGGGAGCAGTGGCTGATCGACGGCCCGCTGCCCAACGGCGCGATGATCGACAGGAGCCGGTTCGTCGCGACCTACCGTTCGGTGTCGCTGTACTTCACCGATCGCACCCATCAGCACCTGGTGTCGGACCCGCGGTGGTTGTACGGCAACCAGGACGCCGACCCGACGGTTCTGCTCAACAGGTTGATCGAAGGCCCGGCAGAGGACCTCGCATCCGGCGTCGACAACGGCTTTCCGTCGGGGTCGGCGCTGCGCGGGCAGGCCGCGCAGATCTCCGGCGGCGGTGTTCGCGTCGAACTGACCGGCCTCGGAACCCTCGGAGTTCGCGACCGAACATCGCTTGCCGCGCAGATCATCTGGACCCTCAACGCCGCGGACATCGGTGGACCGTATGTGATCAACGCGGACGGAGCGCCGCTCGTCCCGGAGCGCAGCGCCGGATGGCAGCCCGCCGACGTCAAAGCGTTCGACCCGCTCGCGACGCCAACCACCGATGTCGGGCTCAACATCGTGCGCGACGGAGCGCTGCTCAAGGTCACCGACACCGGGACCACGCCGTCGGGCGGATCGCTGGGTACCAGCCGCGACGTCCGGTCGGCGTCGATTTCCTCCGACGGCAAGGCGGTGACGGCGGTCGTCGCCTCCCGCGGCGGACCCGGCCTGCAACTGGTGTTGGGGACGTATGGCGGTGAAGTCTCGCCGCTCACCTCGGGTACGTCGATCACGCGTCCATCGTTCGGGGGAAACCAGGGGAACGACGCCGTGTGGGCGGTCGTCGACGGCAAACCTGTTCGCGTTGTGCGCGATTCCCAGAACTCCGGTCAGGTGGTGTCGACGGTCGACGAGGCGTCGATCGCGACGATTGCCCGTGGCCCGATCACCGAATTACAGGTGTCGCCCGACGGTGTCCGTGTCGCACTCATCGTCGGCGGACAGGTGCTGCTGGCGGTCATCGCGACCAACGAGGACGGCCAGGTCACTCTGGCCAACCCGCGGATCGCCGCGTACAACGTCGGCAATCAGGCCGTGTCGCTGTCGTGGGCCACGTCGTCGACTCTCATGGTCGCCCGCGATGCCTCAGACTCCCCGGTGGTGCAGTTGCCGATCAACGGTGCTCCCGCGTCCGGCTTGATCAGCGGAAACGTGGCACCGCCCGTCCGGGCGGTCACCGCAGATGCCAGCAACGTGTACATCGGTGACCAACGCGGGATATTGCGTCTCGGCAGCACCAACGGACAGCCCGATCAGTATTGGACAGAGGTCGAGCCCGCCATGTCGCCGACCGCGATCCCCGTGCTGCCCTGAGCCTCAGACGCCCTCATGCGCCTGCGATGACGACGACGAGGTCGACGCGCACGCCGTGCTCGGCGAGTACGCGGACCGATTCAGCTGCCGTTGCCCCGGTGGTCATCACGTCGTCGACCACTACTGTCGCCGTGTGAGACGACCGGTCGGTACGAGTCGGCGGCGACCGGATGCCGACGCGCTGCGCGAGGTTTCGACGTCGCGCCCTGGCGTCGAGTCCCGCGGAGTCGCGCCCGCCCGGCCGAATGGTCAGCAGCGGACGCACCGAGACGTATCGCCCGAGCTCGGTGGCCGCACACGCGGCGATCGCTGTGACGGTGTCTCCGCCGCGGCGTCGAGCCGCGAGCGGCCGGGTCGGCGCGGGAACAAGGGATAGCCGCGACGCGGGCGGGATCTCACCCCAGCGGCCGAGCGTACGTAGCGCCTCGCTCACTGCGTGCCCCAGTGGGGCGGCGAGATCGCGTCGGCCGTGTTCTTTGAGCTCGATCACCGCCTTGCGATGAGGGCCGCGATAGCGCCCGAGTGCCCACACCCCGACTCCGACCGGGACCCTCGGGGAGAGCATGACCGGGTCGTCGGCGAGAAGCGCCGCGCAGCGCGCACACCAGCGCGGCCCGGGAACATCGCAACCGCCACAGGTCACCGGGATCATGAGGTCGACGCCCGCGCGTGCGATCGCGTAGACGTGCCGTCGGGCGAGTCCTGACATGGCGTCGAGCATGCACGCCCGGTGCGACCGAAAGCGTGGCGCGACTGCGATCCGACGCACAACTGTGGATTCACTCGAGCCTGTGGAGGACATGTCGCGCGGGCACCGATGGGCCGTTGGTCCCTTATTCGAATCAACGTGGTGACGAGCCGAGGTAACGATGGCTAACAGGCAAACTTCCGACTACGGTCAAGGGTGCAGAAGGTAGCCGAGTCCCGATACGGGAGGTGAAGCCCCTGACAGTGGTTGTCAACCGCCGGTTGGCATGAATGAGTAGCCATTTCCTGACCTCAGTAGCCGCGAATCGTCTGGTGCTTCACGCGAGTCACAGCGGGATCTCCTTGCGCACAACGGCTTTCGAACTCTCAGATCTCTCTCGAGGTTCTCGAGACGGGGTCGGGTTGTGGTAGCACACCCAGGAGGTAGTCGAATGTCGCAAGTCGTCCATCGCAAAGGTCGGCGTGAATCAAAGGTCGGTGCCACCACCGACGAGTACGACGCAGAATTCGCTTTTGTACGGCCCCCCGGAACAGTCGAGTCCGACGAGCCGGCCGAGCCGAACGCCACGGTCGTCTTCGCCGGGCGGAATGTCGAGATACCCGAGCACTACCAGATCTACGTCCGCGACAAGCTCGCGCGACTCGAGAGGTTCGACCTCAACGTCTACCGATTCGACGTCGAACTCAATCACGAACGCAATCCGCGACAGTCCAAGGCGTGCCAGCAGGTGGAGATCACGGCCACCGGCAAGGGGCCTGTCGTGCGCGCGCAGGCGTGCGCGGAGAACTTCTACGCCGCGCTCGAGGCCAGTCTCGACAAGGTCGAGTCCCGATTGCGTCGGGTGAAGGACCGCAGACGTGTGCACTACGGGAACCGTCGGCCGATCTCGGTCGCCGAGGCAACCGAGGTGGGAGCACCGCCGCTGCGAGTCGACCAACTCACAGTCGACGAGCTTTCCGGTGACCCCGGATCCGTCGACGGCACGCAAACCTGGGACGACGGCGTCGATGACCACACACCAGGACAGATCGTCCGCGTGAAGGAACACCCGGCCGTCCCGATGACCGTCGACGACGCGCTCTACGAAATGGAACTCGTCGGGCACGACTTCTTCCTGTTCCACGACAAGGAAACCGATCAGGCTTCGGTGGTCTATCGCCGCCACGCCTTCGATTACGGACTGATCCGGCTCGTCTGATCGGTGGCCACGGGGCACCGATCAGGCTCCCTTCAGGCGACGTCGGTACCATGGAATACGGCCTGCGTTCATGCACTCGCATGCACAGGCCGTATTTCGTGAGTAGTCGACATGAGTAAGGGACTCGATCCACGGTGCTGAACAAGCTGCTGCGCGTCGGCGAAGGCCGCATGGTCAAGCGACTCGATGCCATCGCATCGCACGTCGAGGCGTTGGAAGACGAGATCGCGTCGCTCTCCGACGACGACCTGCAGGCGAAGACCGACGAGTTCAAGGATCGCATCGCCAAGGGCGAGACACTCGACGAAGTGCTGCCCGAAGCATTCGCGGTCGCCCGCGAAGCCGCATGGCGCGTTCTCGACCAGAAGCACTTCCACGTGCAGATCATGGGTGGTGCGGCGCTGCATTACGGCAACATCGCCGAGATGAAGACCGGTGAGGGCAAGACCCTGACCTGTGTGTTGCCCGCCTACCTCAACGCGCTGTCGGGCGACGGCGTGCATGTCGTCACCGTCAACGACTACCTCGCAAAGCGCGACTCGGAGTGGATGGGACGCGTCCACCGCTTCCTCGGTCTCGAGACCGCCGTGATCCTCACCGGGATGACTCCGCAGCAGCGCAAGGTCGCTTACGCCGCCGACATCACCTACGGCACCAACAACGAGTTCGGGTTCGATTACCTGCGCGACAACATGGCGCATGCACTCGAGGATCTCGTGCAGCGCGGCCACAACTTCGCCGTCGTCGACGAGGTCGACTCGATCCTGGTCGACGAGGCCAGGACCCCGCTGATCATCTCGGGTCCCGCCGAGGGATCGAGCAAGTGGTACACCGAGTTCGCGCGCATTGCGCCGCTACTCGAGCGTGACGTCCACTACGAAGTCGACATCAAGAAGAAGACGATCGGCGTGCACGAGGCGGGCGTCGAGTTCGTCGAGGATCAGCTCGGCATCGACAACCTGTACGACGCCGCGAACTCGCCCCTGGTCAGCTACCTGAACAACGCGATCAAGGTCAAAGAGCTCTTCCATCGCGACAAGGACTACATCGTCCGCAACGGTGAGGTGCTCATCGTCGACGAGTTCACCGGTCGCGTGCTCGACGGCCGTCGCTTCAACGAGGGCCTGCACCAGGCCATCGAGGCCAAAGAGGGCGTCGAGATCAAGGCGGAGAACCAGACGCTCGCCACGATCACGCTCCAGAACTACTTCCGCCTGTACGACAAGCTCTCGGGAATGACCGGTACCGCGGAGACCGAGGCCGCGGAGTTCGACCAGATCTACAAGCTCGGCGTACTCCCGATCCCGACCAACAAGCCGATGATCCGCAAGGATCAGGGCGATCTGATCTACAAGACCGAAGAGGCGAAGTTCGCCGCGGTCGTCGACGACATCACCGAACGCCACCAGGCGGGTCAGCCGGTCCTGATCGGTACGACCAGCGTCGAACGGTCGGAGTACCTGTCCCGCCAGCTCGCCAAGCGCGACATTCCGCACACCGTGCTCAACGCCAAGTTCCACGAGCAGGAAGCACAGATCGTCGCCGAGGCCGGTCGACCCGCAGCGGTCACGGTCGCCACCAACATGGCCGGTCGTGGTACCGACGTCGTGCTCGGCGGCAACCCCGACATCATCGCCGACACCCGCCTGCGCAAAGCCGGACTCGATCCGGTCAACACCCCCGACGAGTACGAGACGGCGTGGGAAGAGGCGATCACCGTCGCGCGTCGGGAAGCCGCTGAGGAAGCCGAAGCGGTGCGTGACGCGGGCGGTCTGTACGTGCTCGGTACCGAGCGCCACGAATCCCGTCGAATCGACAACCAGTTGCGCGGACGTTCGGGTCGTCAGGGCGATCCGGGCGAGTCGCGGTTTTACCTCTCGCTCGGTGATGAGCTCATGCGACGCTTCAACGGCGCGGCGCTCGAGACCATCATGAACCGCGTCAACCTGCCAGACGACGTCCCGATCGAGGCGAAGATGGTCACCAAGGCCATCCGCAGCGCACAGACCCAGGTTGAGCAGCAGAACTTCGAGGTCCGCAAGAACGTCCTCAAGTACGACGAAGTGATGAACGAGCAGCGCAAGGTCATCTACGCCGAGCGTCGCGTCATCCTCGAGGGCACCGAGCACCGCGAGCAGATCATGCAGATGATCGCCGAGGTCATCGGAGCGTATGTCGACGGCGCGACCGAGGAGGGTTACGCCGAGGACTGGGACATCGACGAGCTGTGGACCGCCCTGCGCGCGCTCTATCCCATCGAGCTCGACCCACGAGAAGTTATGGGCGAGAACGAATTCGGTGAGCGCGACGACATCTCGGCCGATGAGCTCAAAGAGATCCTCGTCGACGACGCTCAGAAGGCGTACGAGAAGCGCGAGGAGGAGATCACAGCGATCGGTGGCGAGGACGCCATGCGACAGCTCGAACGCACCATCCTGCTGAGCGTTCTCGACCGCAAGTGGCGCGATCACCTCTACGAGATGGATTACCTCCGCGAGGGCATCCACCTGCGCTCCATGGCGCAGCGCGACCCGGTCGTCGAGTACCAGCGCGAGGGCTACGACATGTTCACCGGCATGCTCGAAGGACTCAAGGAGGAGACCCTCCAGTACCTGTACAACGTGCAGGTGCAAGCCGAGCCCGCTCCCACCGTCACACCCGCATCCGCTGCAGCAACTGCCGCTGCGGCCGCTGCCCGTCAGCCTGCGATGGCAGGCGCATCGGCATCGGGCAATGGTGCGTCGGGCAACGGTGCGTCGGGTAACAGCGAGGCACCGGCCGCACTGCGTGCCGTCGGTGTCGGCACCGAGGCCGACGTTCCGATGACGTACTCGGGTCCAGACGAGGACGGCGGCACGTCCGTGCACTCGGAGGAAGAGGAACTCGAAGACCCGGCACTCGTGTCCGCGTCGCGTCGCGAGCGTCGAGCCGCCGCGCGTGCCAGCGGAAAGCGTGAGGGCGCGAAGCCTCCGAAGTCCAAGCGACGTCGACGCTAGAAAATTCTCTGAAGTTCATGGAACCGGGCGTACCTCGCGTGCGTCCGAGTTTCCATGACCAACACCTGCACTGATCACCCGTCGCTCGAAGCGAGTCCGGCGCCGAGTCGTATCCGGATAATGGCCGCCCCCGACTACGAGATGTGCGGGCCTATGACCCGCGCAACACGTGACGAGTCGCCCGCCGCGATTCCCGCTCGCAGTGGCGCGGACATGCAGCGCCAGGAGTCGCCTCCCCGCAGAGCGACCCGCGCGGCGGCCATCGCGGCACGGGAGTTCTCGGTTGGCACCCTCACGATGATCTTCGAGGTCATCTCACGTCGCCGACCCGCGTCTCACCTGCAGCATCGGGTCGGAATGCAGGTCGACGACCAGATCGACGCCCTCGCGCGGGCCAGAGCAGCGGGTGACGACATGTGCATACCCACGGTTCGACGCGTCCACGTCCAGATGTGCGACGCGGGCACCGCGGAGATCTTCGGGACATACTCGCGGCAGGGCAGGTCGCGCGCGTTCGCCGGGCGTATCGAACGCGTACCGTGCCGCGTTCGCGTCGCGGGCCAGCCTCGTGGTCGCTACAGTCCGGTGGCGACCCGCGTCGAGTACCGCTGGCAGTTGGTCGTGTTGACACTTGGATGAGTACCCTCCCGCCCGCAGCCGGCAGACGTGTCGGGTATCGCCATCACGATGTCGGCGACGGTGGTCGCAGCGCTAGGATCATCGCGTGGCGAACCGGCTGTCTCCGCGCGAGGCTATCTCCTATTTCCTCGACGGTGCGGGTGCAACCAACCATCTCGGTGCAGTCATCATCTTTCCTGGAACCAACGTCAAGAAGCGTTCCGCGACAAAGGATCTCGCGACCAACCGCGCACGGAAGAAGTCGGAACCGCCTGTACTCGACTACCCGGCGCTCGTGCGGCTCGTCGAGAACCGACTGCAACTCGTGCCGCGGTACCGCAAGGTGGTCCTGGAGGTCACCCTCGGTCTGGCCCGCCCGGTCTGGGCTGACGATCCCGATTTCGACATCAACTTCCACATCCGCCGATCGGGCTTGCCGTCGCCGGGAACGATCGCCGATCTCGAAGACCTCGTATCCCGTGTAATGTCGCGGCCCCTCGACCGCAGCCGACCGCTGTGGGAGATGTATCTGATCGAGGGGCTCGAGGACGGCGGGTTTGCGATCCTGACCAAGTCGCATCGGTGTCTGATCGACGGCGGTGGCGCCGAGATGAGCGAACTCATCTGCGACGACGAGCCCGACGTCGCCCCCTTGCCCGTGGATGTCTGGATGCCCGGCCCGCCGCCCGGCACCGCCTCGTTGGCGGTCAGTGCGCTGGCCGAGGCGTTGGCGCGTCCGGGGGAGCTGATCGACTCGGTCATCGGCGGCAACGGACTGCTCGGCGAGGCGAGGTCTGTGGTTGTGGGAACGGTCCGCCGCGCAGGACGCCTGGTGCAGCAGCTCACGGATTCTGCGCCGTCGAGTCTGCTGAACGCGCCAGGGTCGTCGACCCGCACGTTTGTCTCGGCGTCGGTCCCGCGCCGCGACGTCGCAAAGATCGCCGAGCGCAACGAATGCACCGTCAACGACGTCGAACTGGCGATCATCACGGGCGCAATGCGCCATTGGCTGCTGTCCATCGACGCGGAGGGACAGTTCGGCGACACCGTGCGCGCGGTGCTTCCGCTCGGCGCCCGACAGTCCGGGGTCCTTGCGCAGGAGGAGTCACCCGAGACGTGGATCGTCACCGACGAGCCCCGGTTCGTCACCGACCTCCCCGTGGGCGAGTCCAATCCGCTGGTCCGACTCGCGCAGGTCGCGGGACTGGCCAATCGCTACGCGCAATCGTCACGACGGGTCTCACCGTCGACGCAGCCGTTGCTGAGTGAACTGGGCGTCGTGCCATTCGCGGAGCTCAGTTCGCGCGCGTTCCGGTCACTCGACCGCCGCGGGTACAACGTGCCCGTCGCGATGAACACGGTGCCGATTCCCCCGCAATATGTCTTGGGGCACAAGGTATCCGACCTGTTCGTCGTGCCCGGCCTCGTCGCAGGGCGCGCGTTGTCGGTCGGCGTGTGCGAGTACGCGGGGTCGATCGAGTTCGGGTTCACCGCCGATCGTGGTGTGATCGACGACCCCGCGCTCATCGGTGATTACGTCCGCGAGTCGTTCGAGGAACTCGCCGACGCCCATTAGTGTTGGCAGCGGAATCCAGGTAGTGCACTGAGGATGTCGTAGGAGGAAACACGCGGTGAGGGTCTACTTTCCGGCGACGTTGACCATGCTGCTCGAACTCGACGAGACCGGAGAGTTCCGGCCCGTCGGCGGAACGGGCTTCGCACTCACCCCGGCGTTGCGCGAGTCGTATGTTGCCGGTGACGACGAGGAGTTGGCGGAGGCAGCCATCCGCGAGGCCGCGCGTGCGTCGCTGCGCCTGTTGGCAGGAGAAGCCCCCGAGCCCGGCGACCCCGACGCCGAGGCCGACCTCGAAGCCGACGAGGCGAGCGCCAAGCCCGGCGACACACCCCGCCTACCGCCTCGTCGGGCCGTCGTTGCCGCCGACGTCGATGACGCCACATTGCGTCCCGATCTCGACGACGCCGTCGTGAAGGTCGCCGGTCCGATCGCGAAGTCGGCGATCGCATCTGTGTTGGTCGACGGCGCCGACGCCGAGAGTGCTGTCCGTACCGCGGTCGTGGTCATCGACGCCGCGGACTTGGGCGACCAGGACGCCGAGCTCGCCGTCGGTGATGTGGAAGACCACGACCTGGGTTGGTACGCGACCCAGGAGCTGCCGTTCCTCCTCGAACTGCTCTGACGCGGTAGTCCCCGGAGTCCGCTCACCCCGTAACCTACGGTTGCGTAGGTTAGAGTGTTGGCGTGAGGTTTACGGGGTCCCGACAGCGGGTTCCCCGTCCAACGCGCGGTCGCACGACGAGGGAGTGGGAACGGTGAATCTGCGGGAGCTGCGGGAGCGGTTTGAAGAGCCGGTGTCTGGAGTGGCCGCGCGTAGTCGCGGAGCACGGTGGGCGCGTGCTGCGGTCGCGCGGATCACCACGCCGCTGTTGCCCGACGACTATCTCCATTTGGCCAATCCGCTCTGGTCGGCGCGCGAACTGCGCGGCCAGGTGGTCTCGGTGACTCCGGAAACCGACGACTCCGCCACCATTCGCATCAAGCCCGGATGGGGATTCACGCTCGACTACGCACCCGGGCAGTACATCGGGATCGGAGTCCTCGTCGAGGGACGTTGGACGTGGCGCTCGTATTCGCTGACGTCGGTACCCGATCTGACGCGCACAGAGGGCACCATCGCGATCACGGTCAAGGCAATGCCCGAGGGCTTCCTGTCGACGCACCTGGTCAAGGGGCTCGAGCCGGGAACCGTCGTGCGATTGGCCGCACCCAAGGGCGAGTTCGTCCTGCCCGAGCCACTGCCGGACAAAGTGCTCTTCCTGACCGCCGGCAGTGGCCTGACCCCGATCATCTCGATGCTGCGCATGATGCGGCATCGCGGCCAGTCGACAGACGTGCGCGTGGTGCATTCGGCGCCGACGCCCGACGATCTGCTGTTCGCCGACGAACTCGTCGAGATGGACGAGAGCGGACTCATCGACCTGCACGTGCAGTACACGAGGGCAGACGGCAAGGTCAGCGCACAATCGCTCGACGAGCTCAGCCCCGACTGGCGGACGCGCGAAACGTGGGCGTGTGGTCCTGGCGGCTTCTTGGAAATGGTCGAGGCCGCGTTCGTCGACGCAGATGCCTCCGAGCGCCTGCACATCGAGCGATTCGCACTCGAGCGTGGCGCGGTCGGCGCGCAGGGCGGAACGGTGACCTTTGGGCGAACCGGGCAGACCGCGGAGGTAGACGGCGCGACGACCCTGCTCGAAGCGGGTGAGCAGGCAGGTGTGTTGATGCCGTTCGGATGCCGCATGGGCATCTGTCAGAGCTGCGTGGTCATGCTCGACAAGGGTTGCGTGCGCGATCTGCGGTCCGGCGACGAGCATGTCGCGGGCGAACGAATCCAGACGTGTGTGAGCGCTGCTGCGGGCGACTGCACACTCGATGTGTGACAAACCGCCGGGACTCTCGGCGAATGCGCAGGTCAGAAGGGCTGCGGGAAGCCCGGTGACGGTGTTCCCCGCCGCAGGGGGAGCCGACACGTTAGGCTCTGTGGGCGAGGCTGTCGACCACGGAGGGGATCCGCGTGCGAGCTGAACTGATTGAACTGACCGCGACAAGTGATGTTCCGGTGCTGACCGATGGCACCATCACGCTGCGGGCACATCAGACCGACGACGTCGATCGGATCGTCGGGTATGCCACCGATTCGTTGACGATGCGATGGGCCAAGATGCCATCGCCCTATGGTCGGTCCGACGCCGAGCGGTTCATCATCAATGCACTGCAGGGATGGCGCAACGGGACGTCGATGATCTGGGCCATCGAGCACCACGGCCAGTTTGCAGGCAGCATCGATCTCCGCGGGCCCGGCCGAATTGTCGACATCGGTTTCGGGTTGCATCCCGATGCGCGCGGTGAGGGGCTCGCGCGGCGCGCGATGGTGTTGGCGATGCAGTACGCCGTCGACAACCGCGACGTCGAGGTCGTGCGCTGGGAGGCCGCCGAGGGCAACCTCACCAGTCTGCGGGCCGCACACGCCGCAGGATTCACACTGGTCGGTCGGCTGCCCGATTGGCTCGAGATGAACAGCGGCGTCGTCGACGCCTGGTGCGGCAAGTGGCACGCCGGCGAGAGTTTCGAACCCAAGACCGTCTGGCACGCAACGACTTTTGAAACCGAGCGGTTCCGGCTGCGGCCTTTGGAGGCCAAGGACGACGAGCGCATTCGAGAGACGCTCGACGACCCGATCTCGCGCAAGTACCTGTTCGGCCGGCCCGACCCGCTGACCGTCGAACATGCCGCGGCAGAGCGCACCAGGAAATGGTGGACGGCCGCGCGCGGCGAGACCTGCACGTGGGCCGTCGCCGACAAGGAGACGGACCACTACCTCGCCGATATCTCGCTGTTCAAGATCGATCCGGTGGTCGGCGCCGAGATCGGCTTCTACACACATCCCGAGGCGCGTGGTGCCGGAGTGCTCGGCGAGGCGTTCCCCGCGTCGGTGCGGCACAGCTTCGACGTTCTCGGTCTACGCAGGCTGACGATGTTCGCGGCCGACTCCAACGAGGGCAGCAAACGCCTTGCGCTGCGAGCGGGCTTCAACGAGTTCGGCACCCAGCCGCTTGCCGCGAGCTCGGCCGGCAAGATCGAGGATCTGCTCGGGTATGAACTGCTCGCAGAAGCAGGCGATCAGTAGCGTCACTGTCCCCACAAGCTGGGGCTTTCCGTGGAGTGGCAACACTGGGAAAATCGGATGAACGCGACGGATTCACCGCCGCACTCCGAAATTCAGGTGAATCATGCCTTCACAGAACAGTGCCGGAGCGGTAGTGAACGTCGACCTCTGCATCGTCGGCGCGGGAGTAGCGGGCTTGAATGCGCTCGCCGTGGCCACCGAATACCTCGACGCAGGCGCTCGGGTGGCCCTCGTCGACCGCCGTCCGGACGCGGGTGGAATGTGGAACGACACGTATTCCTATGTCCGACTTCATCAGCCGTATGAGTTCTTCACCGCCGGCGATATCGCCTGGAGGTTGCGTCGCCCGCCCGACTACCTTGCGACGAAGCCGGAGGTCCTCGACCATCTGCGGTACTGCCGCGACGTACTCGCCGAACGTATCGCGCTCGACGAGTACTACGGATGGACGATGGATCGATTCGACGAACGCGCCGACGGGGTGAGCGTTCATCTCAGCGGCCCCGACGGTGGGGAGCTGGTCGTCGATACACCGATTCTGATCAATGCCTACGGATTCAATGTGACTCCGAATCAACCTCTCGCGCTGAGTAGCGCGCAGGTGAAGTCGGTCTCGCCCGACTCCTTCGACTTCTCCCAGGCTGACTTCACCGACACCGATACCCCGGTCTGGATCATTGGCAGCGGCAAGACCGCCATGGACACCGCCTACCTGATCACGACCAGAGATCCCGGTCGTGAATTACATCTGGTGGCTGGTGTCGGGACGTACTTCAACAACCGCGACGCGACTTTCCCCGCGGGAATGCGGAGATGGTGGGCGGCCAAACCTGTCAGCCAGATATTCGGCTCAGTCGCCGACATGTACGACGGGACAAACGATGAGCAGGTGACCGCTGCCTACCGCGCGAGGTATGTGATCAGTCCGATGCCCGAGTCGCAGCGGTTCCTGAACGGCAACCTCTCACGATCTGAATGTGACGCGATCTCAGCTGCGCTGAGGAGTGTTGTCGCCGACTACCTAGCCGATGTCGTGGACCGAGATGGCATGCCGCAGTTGGTGTTCCGTAGTGGTGACGAGATTCCCGTCGTTCCGGGGAGTTGGGTGGTCAACTGCACCGGCTACCTCATTCGTGAGAAATCGGCCGACGACGATCCGTACGTCTCGAAGGGTGGTCGCGTACTCACCATCAACACCGGATCGGCCATCGTCCAGTTCTCCACGTATGCCGCGTATTTCCTCACCCACCTCGCCTTCCTTGGCAAGCTCGATTCGGTGCCGCTGTACCAAATCGACATCGGTGCGGTGTTACGCCGACATCCGCAGGCGGCTATCGGGATCAGTTGCTGTCTTGCGATGTACAACATCGGGCTGATTGCCGACGAGGTGCCGCTGAAGGTCTTCACCAACTGTGGTGTCGACTTCGACAGGTGGGCTCGGATGCCGCTGCGGCTCGCGTCGTCGGCTCAATTCATGCTGACCCATCGGCGCAAGCGCGAGAACTATCGCCGCGCGCTGGACATCGCCTCTCAGCGGTTGGGGTTCAATTGCGGGCCGCTCGTCGGCGCCCCAGCGTAGTGACCACCGCGTGACCACAGCGATCAAGGTCACTGCGCTCGTACACTGAACACGTCTGGACAGTCTGGCGTCCGTAACCTACGATTGCGTAAGTTACGCGAACGTAGCCACAGCAACGGCACGTTCGACCCTGACCATCCGCGACCAGTGAGGACGCCCGTGGCGATCACCGACATCCCGGAGTACGCACATCTGAGCAAGGCCGACATCGAAGAGCTCGGTCGTGAGCTCGACAAGATCCGCGCCGACATCGAGGCCGACCGAGGGGAGCGCGACGCGCGGTATCTGCGCAACACCATCCGCTTCCAGCGCGGTCTCGAGTTGGTCGGCCGCGGACTGATCTTCGGTTCGACGCGTCGCTCGTGCTGGTGGGCGGGCGCGACGGCGCTCGGCGTCGCGAAGATCGTCGAGAACATGGAACTCGGCCACAACGTGATGCACGGGCAGTGGGATTGGATGAATGATCCCGAGGTGCATTCGACCACGTGGGAGTGGGACAACACCGGCCCCTCGGCTCACTGGAAGCACACCCACAACTACATCCATCACAAGTACACCAACGTGCTCGGCATGGATGACGACGTGGGCTACGGCTTGCTCCGTGTGACGCGCGACCAGCGGTGGCGTCCGTTCAACTACGGCAACCTCGTCTACAACACGCTGCTCGCGCTCTTCTTCCAGTGGGGTGTTGCCGCGCAGCATCTCGAGATCGGCAAGAAGCGTCGTACGCCGGAGGCCAAAGCGGAGTTCCGCCGCGACCTCGCCGACGTCGGCAACAAGATCGGTCGCCAGGTCGGCAAGGATTACGTGATCTATCCGGGTCTTGCGGCTGCGGCAACCGCCGCGGTGACCAAGGGCGACGTCCGGGCGTCGGCCCGCGCCTACGGCAAGGCCGCCACCGCCAACGCGCTGGGCAATGTCATCCGCAACGTGTGGAGTAATGCGGTCATCTTCTGTGGGCATTTCCCCGACGGTGCGGAGAAATTCACCAAACAGGACATCGACAGCGAGACCCAAGCCGAGTGGTATCTGCGACAGATGTTGGGATCGGCCAACTTTCGCTGCGGATTCCTGCTCGCTTTCATGAGTGGAAATCTCTCGTATCAGATCGAGCACCACATCTACCCCGACCTCCCAAGCAACCGGCTCGCCGAGATTGCCGTCCGCGTCCAGGCTCTGTGCGACAAGTACGACCTGCCCTACACGACGGGGTCGTTCCCGCTGCAGTACGCGAAGTCGTGGCGGACGATCGCCAAGCTGTCGTTGCCCGACAAGTACCTCAAGGCGACCGCCGACGACGCTCCCGAGACGGCGTCGGAGCGTCGTTTCAAGACCGAGCTCGACGAGGGAGTTCGCCTCGAGTCGGTCGTCGACCCGGTGAGTGGACGTCGACGCGGCTTGCGCAGCGCTATCCGGTCGCTGCGTGATCGGCGCCGAGGACGTCCGGCAGCGCCGAGGCTCATTACGGAACGTTCAACGCGCGCTGCCTGATCGTGAATCCGGGCGACCCCACGCTACCTGTGGTTACTCGCGGGTAGCATGGGTGTCGCACACACGCGGCGTGCGACATAATGGAGTGCAATGGCTATCACCGACATCAATGAATACGCACATCTGACTGACGCGGATGTCGAGGCCTTGGGCGCCGAACTCGATGCGTTGCGGCGCGAGATCGAAGCCGATCGCGGCGAGCGCGATGTGCGTTATCTGCGCAGGACGATTCTCGCTCAGCGTGCCCTCGAGGTCGCGGGTCGGCTTGCGTTGTTCGGTTCGCACCGTCGTTCACTGTGGCTGCTCGGCACCGGTTCGCTGGCGCTGGCCAAGATCATCGAGAACATGGAACTCGGCCACAACGTGATGCATGGCCAGTGGGATTGGATGAACGATCCCGAGGTGCATTCCACGACGTGGGAGTGGGACATGGTGTGCGCGTCGCCGCACTGGAAGCACTCGCACAACTACATCCATCACAAGTACACCAACGTCATCGGGATGGATCACGACGTCGGCTACAAGACGCTGCGCGTCACGCGCGACGAACCGTGGCAGGCCAAACGTGCGATCCAGCCGGTCACCAACCTCCTATTGGCTGCCGGGTTCGAGTGGGGAATCGGACTACACGATCTCGAGATTGCGGACGTCATCGCGGGCAAGAAGTCCAAAGAGGTTGCGATACCGCAGATCAAGGAATTCCTGCGAAAGATCGGCAAGCAGGTCGGGAAAGATTACGTGCTCTTCCCCGCGTTGACCGGTCCGAACTTCGTGCACACGCTCACCGCCAATGTGACCGCGAACGTGATCCGCAATGTGTGGGCGTATGTTGTGATCTTCTGCGGGCACTTCCCCGACGGCGCAGAGAAATTCACGGCCGACACCCTCGACGACGAGACGCCCGGCCAGTGGTATCTGCGACAGATGCTCGGCTCCGCGAACTTCAACGCCGGCCCGGCGATGGCATTCATGTCGGGCAATCTCTGCTACCAGATCGAGCATCACCTCTACCCGGATCTGCCGAGCAACCGCCTCGCCGACATCTCGGTCCGCGTCCGCGAACTCTGCGACAAATACGACCTGCCCTATACGACGGGATCGTTGTGGGTCCAGTACCTCAAGACGCTGCGGACCATCAACAAGCTCGCACTGCCCGACCGCTTCCTGCGTGATACGGCCGACGACGCACCCGAGACCGCGTCGGAGCGACGCTTCGCAGGTCTCGACAAGGCGATGGGTCTCAAGACCGCCATCGGCGAGGTGCGTCGACGACGTCGGCTGCGTCGTCGGGCTGGTCGGGCCTAGCTGGTCGCAGCCTTCACGCGCAGGCGGCTGTGTGCCGCGACGCCCTGCACCGGGTGGTCGCGTTCGACGCGGGCGAAGACGGCCCACAGGATCATCCCCGCTATTGCCGTTCCAGCGCCCGCCGCGCACACCAGTGCCCATCCGCCGGTCTGGTACGCCCAGCCGCCGAACGCCGAACCGAGGACTCCGCCTGCGAAGTAGGCGACCATGTACGCGGTCGTCAGGCGTGATCGTGCTTCGTCGTCGAGCGAGTAGACGGCGGCCTGGTTGGCGATCTGCACTCCCTGGACACCGAAATCGAACACCAGCAGCGCGATGATCAGCACGATCACCTGATGCGCTCCCCAGTAGAGCAACGCCCAACCGACGAGTTCGACGGCCCAGACGCCGTACTGGGTGTGGCGTAGGTACCCGCGGTCGGCGAGCTTGCCGACACGTGGCGCGGCCAGGGCACCTGCCACGCCCGCGAGACCGAAGAGGCCGATCGCGGCGTCGGAGAAGTGATACTCCGAGCCGTGCGCGCCGGCGAGCAGAAACGCGATGGCCGTCCACATTCCGCTGAACGCGGCCATGTTCAGACCGCCGAGAAGCATGCGGTGGCGCAGCACGTTCTCGCTGCGGATCAGGGTGACGATCGACCACAGCACACGGGGATAGCTGGTCGACGACGCGTTGACCGGGGTGCGCGGTGCGAACCACCAGACCGCTGCCGCCATCGCGATCTGCACGACCGCGGCGACTGCCAGCACCGTGCGCCAGCCGCCGAGCTGCGCAACCAGGCCACTGAACACGCGCGAGAAGAGGATGCCGACGAGCAGACCGCTCATCACCGTGCCGACGATGGCGCCGCGCTGGCCGGGTGCGGCCACCGCAGCGGCCCACGGCACCACCACCTGTGCGGCCGACGCCGAGATACCGACCGCGAACACCATGATCATCAGGACCGCATACGACGGTGAGAACGCGGCAATCACCAACGCTGCGCATGAGACCACGAGAAGTCCGCCGACGAGGAGTCGTCGATTGACGAAGTCGCCGAGCGGAACCACGAGAGCCAGGCCGATGAGGTATCCCACCTGCGTGATCGACACGACGAGACCCGCCGCGGCGGTCGAGATGTGGAAGTCGTTACCGACCTCGTGCAGCAGCGGCTGCAGGTAGTAGAGGCAACCTGCCGACGACCCGGCAGTGATCGCGAAGAGCAATACGACGAGGCGGCTCAGGCGCTTGGTTTCACCGGATCGCGAGGTGGGCCCCGATTGCGTGGTGGGCACAGCCGCTCGATCGCCGTCTGCGGACGTTCCGGCCGAGGTGGAGGACGCGCACTCTGAAGAGGACATACGTCAATGGTGAGCTGTCTCCGGCATGATGGAAAGCGATGGATTTCGATACGGACATCACGTTTGTTGATACCTGTTCTCGTTGAATCGCTGAGGTGCGTAGGAGGCCGGCTATGGAACTGCGACAGCTCGAGTACTTCCTCGCGTGTTGTGACCAGGGAACTTTCACCGCGGCTGCGCGATCGTTGCATGTGGTGCAGTCGGCGGTGTCGACGGGCGTGGCCAAGCTGGAGCGCGAATTGGGAGTGAAACTCTTCGACCGCACACGCACCGTGCTCGTGCTCACCGACGCCGGTCGGGCGGCGATCGCTCCGGCCCGAGAGGCGCTACGCGCGCGAGACGAGGTGCACGACGCGCTCGCAGGGCTGCGCGGCGAGATCCGGGGCGAGGTGGTGCTCGGTGCGCTCGTCAACGTCGCGACGATCGACCTCGCGGGGGCATTCGAAGTTGTGCATCGGCGTCACCCGGGAATCTCGATCGCGATGCGCCAGAGCCCGCAGGGCAGTGCGGGCAATGTCCGGCTGTTGCGCGACGGAAGTCTCGATCTGACACTGATCGGCGGACTCGTCGACGACCTCTCGGGCATCACTGTCCATTCTTTGGCTGCGGAACCGCTGGTGCTCGTCACCCATCCCGACCACCCGCTCGCGTTGGCTGGTCGATTCGTCGCGGCCGATCTCGCCGACGAGCGCGTCATCGACTACCCGCCCGGCTGGGGTACGCGATCCATCATCGACCGCGAGATCCCGAATCGGCACTCCGTCATCGAGGTTGCCGACCAGGTGTTCGGTATTCAGTTGGCGCGCAGCGGTTTCGGCGTGACCGCCGTGCCCGCCAGCGTTGCGGCCGCCGAGTCCGGTGCGGGACTCGCCCGCTGCGTCGACCGTGATCTGACGTGGGGGATACACGTCGCGCACTCGGCGTCGAGGAGCCTCACTACCGCAGCGAGCGCGGTCCTCGACATCATCCGAGAGGTGTGCGGGCCGCCCGGCGATGTGACAGCGTGAGTGGCAGCAGCAGCACGACGACACGGCAGTACGAGGACAGGGAAGGTGCGCGATGAAACTCTCGATCCGCAATCAGCTCGCAGGCGAGGTGGTGTCGGTGACGCTCGGCGCCGTCAACGCCACGATCAAGGTTCGCCTCGACGGAGGCGACCAGATCGTCACGTCGTCGATCACCAAAGAGGCGGCAGAGGAACTGGGTCTCGCCGAGGGATCGCGCGTGTTCGCGCTCGTCAAGGCCTCCGAGGTCAGCATCGGCGTCCCCGACTAGCCACCCGCCGCACGCCGCCGGTCGAACTCCTTAAACCGCTGGTCGAGCTTGTCGAGACCACCGCCCGCCCGCTGGTCGAGCTTGTCGAGACCACCCCGCGCCGGCTCAGCCCGCCTCGCCCCGGGGGTCGCCCTGGGCCTCCGCGTCGCCCGCATCGCCCCCCGACACCGCGCGCAGCAGGTGCCGCACGGCCATGGCGCGCCGGTACGAGTGCCCGGTCAGTGAGTCCAGTGCGCACTCGGGGTCGGCGGGCGGTCCGAGGTGGGTGCAGCCGCGCGGGCAGTTCTCGATCGCTTCGTGGAGGTCGTCGAAGGCGTTCACGATGTCGTCGGCGCTGACGTGCGCCAGGCCGAACGAGCGGATGCCCGGTGTGTCGATCACCCAGCCGCGTGGCTTGTCGTCGTCGCCCGGTAGTGGCAGGGCAACCGACTGCGTCGACGTGTGGCGCCCCTTGCCCACGCCGCTGACGACCCCGGTGGCCCGTTCCGCTTCGGGGACAAGGCGATTCACCAACGTCGACTTTCCGACACCCGAGTGTCCGATGAGTGCCGTGCGGTGATCGGTGAGCAAGGCCAGCACGTCGTCGAGCGGATCGTCGCGGCCCGCACGCACAACGGGTAGGTCGAGATCCGCGAATGCGGCAGCGAACTCGTCCGAGGAGGCGAGGTCGGTCTTGGTCAGACACAGGATCGGCGACAGTCCGCCGACATACGCTGCCGCGAGCGCTCTTTCGACGAATCCGGTGCGTGGGGGAGGGTCGGCCATCGCCGTGACGATGAGGAGTTGATCGGCGTTCGCGACGACGATGCGCTCGTACGGATCGGTGTCATCGGCGGTGCGGCGCAACACAGTTCGACGCTCCGCCACCTTCACGATGCGTGCGAGGCTCCCGGAATCCCCGGAGAGATCGCCGACGAGAGACACGTCGTCGCCGACCACCACAGGCGTGCGGCCGAGTTCGCGGGCGCGCATCGCGACCACACGTCGGTCGGGGTCTCCGTCGATCACGCAGCCCCAGCGGCCCCGGTCGACCGAGACGACCATCGCATGTTGCGCGTCGTCGTGTGTCGGTCTGGTCTTGGTGCGTGGTCGGCTGCCCTTGCCGGGACGAATCCGCACATCGGATTCGTCGTAGCTGCTCGCGCGGCGGCTCACCGGCATCCTCCGTCAGGACACACTGTGAAAACCTTTGCCGCGCGGTAGATCACGGATGTCCGACCATCTGCTGCCACATCCCGGGGAAGTCGGGCAACGTCTTCGACGTGGTCTCGATGTCGTCGACGGTGACGCCGGGGACCACCAGGCCGATGATCGCGCCCGCGGTTGCCATGCGGTGATCGGCGTACGAATCCCATTGTCCGCCATGTAGTGGCGCTGGTCGGATGATGAGTCCGTCGTCGGTCTCGGACACATCGCCGCCGAGTTTGTTGATCTCGGTGGCGAGCGCGGCAAGCCTATCGGTCTCGTGGCCGCGAAGGTGGGCGATGCCACTCAGCACGGATTCCCCATCGGCGAGCGCGCACACCGCGGCGATCGTCGGTGTCAACTCGCCGATGTCGCGGAGATTGCGGCTGATCCCCGTGAGTCTTTCTGGCCCGCGCACCGTCAGCACGCCGTCGAAAAGCTCTACGGTGCAACCCATCTCGGCGAGAATGTCGGCGATCTGTGCGCCCGGCTGCGTTGTTGTCGCGGGCCAACGCGGGATGCCGACCTCACCTCCGGTGACCGCGGCTGCCGCGAGAAACGCTGCGGCATTGGACAAGTCGGGTTCGACGGCGACGTCGACCGCTTTGATCACACTCGGGGGTACGCGCCAGGTATCGGGTTGTGACGTGTCGACGACGACCCCCGCGGTGGCGAGCATCTCGACGGTCATGTCGATGTGCGGCGTCGACGGTACCGGCGCGCCGACGTGTCGCACCGTGATCCCGTTGTCGAATCGTGCTGCGGCAAGCAGGAGTCCCGACACGAACTGCGACGACCCGGACGCATCGATCGTGACCGTGCCGCCGGCGGCCGATCCCGTGCCGTGGACCACGAACGGCAGGCTGTCGCCGTCGACGCCCACCCCGAGGTCACGCAGAGCGTCGAGGATGGTGGTGAGTGGACGCTGTCGGGCCTGTGGGTCGCCGTCGAATGCGACGTCGCCGGAGGCGAGCGCGGCCACCGGCGGCAGGAAGCGCATGACTGTTCCGGCCAGGCCGCAGAACACCTCGCCCGCATGCATCGGCAGCGGTTCGATGGAGACGGTCGTCGGATCGGCGGGATCGACGCGCACCCCGATCCCGAGTTCGGTGAGCGCCGACAGCATGAGGTTGGTGTCGCGACTGCGCAGGGTTCCGGTGATTGTCGACGGTCCGTCGGCCAGCGCGGCGAGCACCAGGGCGCGATTGGTGACGGACTTCGAGCCTGGCAGGTCGACGGTGGCCTGAATTCGGCCGTCGGCGAGGGGCGCAGTCCAGATGCTCATGCGTTCAGTCTCGCATGTCGTGGTTGCACCGTCGGATGCCCAACTCAGCGGTTGTCCAATCGCAGCGGATGGTCGGCAGGTACTTCGACGAGGATGAGGGTGCGACCGTCGGGGTCGACGATGTGCATTTCGATGAGGCCCCACGGTTCGGTCAGTGCTTCCCTGCGGATGTCGACTCCCATTGCGCTCAGTTCGCGCTGGGTCGCGGCGACGTCGCGCACCTGAATCCACAGCGCGGCCCCGTTCGCGTGGCCGTCGGGCAGGTCGGTGCTCATGTGGCCGGGTACTTCGATCAGGCCATTGCCCGCGTAGAAGACCAGGCCGCCCGGGTACTCACGCGCGATCGCGAGATGGAGCTTGTGGCGGTAGAAGTGCTGCAGCGCTTCGGGATCGCGGGACCGCAACAGGATGCGACTACTCAGGATCTCCATGTCTTCAGTGTCTACACGGTTACCGACGAGTCGGACACCAGCCATCGCGGCGCGTCAGGACTTGCCGACGGTACCGGTGCACCTGCGCTGACAGGCCGACGGCGTCACTGCCCCTCGGTTGTCCCGTTGCTGCCACCGAGCGCGTGGCCACGATTGAGGTCGTTGCCGTGGCGGCCTGCTTCGTAGATCGCCTTCTCGCGGGCGATGCGATCGGTCTCGCCGATCGGTGTGGCGTCGCCGAAAGCGAACGCCGACTCGTGAGGCTGCTCGTGGGGGATGTCGGGGACGTCGGGATCGGTGCTGTCGACTTCGGGGCTGTCGGGATCGGGGCTGTCTGACATGCACCAACGATAGGACTGATCCGCTCGTGGCGCGGGGAGACGGCACAGCGACCCGTTACCGTCTAGGAATGCATCGCATCTTCACGACGAGCTTCGCCGACGTCTACCCGCTCTACGTCGCCAAGGTGGAGCGCAAGGGCCGCACCAAAGCCGAACTGGATCAGGTCATCACCTGGCTCACCGGATTCGACGACGCCGCGCTCACCCGTCACATCGAGGACGGCACCACCTTCGAGGAATTCTTCGACGACGCGCAGCTCAACCCGCGGGCAGAACTCATCACAGGCGTCGTCTGCGGTAAGCGCGTCGAGGAGATCGACGACCCGCTCATGCGCAAGATCCGCTACCTCGACAAGCTGGTCGACGAACTCGCCAGGGGCAAGGCCATCGAGAAAGTACTGCGGTAGGTCCAGCGTCGTCCCCGATGCTGGACCTACCGCAGCTCAGGCCGGTGCGTCCTGTCCGCGGCTGGAGAACTTGCCGTCGGTGACGTCGTCCCACTTGTCGAACAAGCTCGTCACCTTCGGGTCGCCGAGAGCCTTGATCTCGTCACACAGATCTTTCGGCGCCGACGGGTTGGTGACGATGAACGGGTGCAGCCCGGGGTCGTGCTCGGCCAGGATGCGTAGCGTCTGCGGACTCGTGTTCGGGTCTGCGGCGGCGAGCGCGTCGCGTGGGTCGAATGCTGCTCCGCGCGGTGCGTCGGACCCCGATATCCCGATGTTGTCGCCCGCGACGTCGATTTCACCGGTGTTGTGGTAGTCGAGGGGATCGGGAGATGTGCTGCGCCAGTTGAAGACCAGATTCAGCACGATGGCGCAGATGGCTCCCGCCGAGATTCCCGAGTGGAAGATGGTTTGGAACCAGTCGGGGAACTTCCCGTAGAGGTCGAGCGCAACGGGGATCTTGTCGTCGTTGGTGTACGACAGGCTCGCCTCGGTGAGCATTGCGACGCCGATGGAGATCGCGACGACCAGGATGTTGGAGTTGTTGAACTTCACCTTGGTCAAGGTTCGCACGCCACTGGCGGCGACCATGCCGAACAGCGCCACACCCGCACCGCCGAGCACGGGTTGGGGTATGCCCTCGATGATCGCGGCCATCTTGGGAACCAGACCCAGGATCACCCGCGCACGTGGCAACGTGGCGCGACTTGACGTTGGTGATCGCCACCAGCCCGACGTTCTGCGCGAACGCCGTGTACGGGAACGTGTTGAAGATGCCGCCGAGCACGGTGCCCGCACCGTCGGCGCGCATGCCGTCGGCCAGACGCTGCGGGGTGATCTTCTCGTCGACGATCTCTCCGACGGCCACAATGTCGCCGGTCGTTTCGGTCATGATGACCAACGCGACGATGATCATCGCGATGATCGAGCTGACGTCGAAGCTGGGGAAGCCGAAGTAGAACGGTTCGGGCACTGCGAACCACGAACTCGAGCCGACGTGGCTCCAGTCGGTCATCCCGAACGGAATCGAGATGAGTGTTCCCGCGACGAGGCCCAGGAGGATCGAGACGCGTTTGACGGCGGGTGGCCCGAATCGTTCGAGCAGGATGATGATCAGCAGCGTCAGGAAGCCGAACGCGATGGACTTGGGAGCACCGAAGTCCTCACCCTTCGCCGTGCCGCCGCCGAACCAACCCGCGGCGACGCTCATCAGCGAGATGCCGATGATCAAAATGATGGTGCCGGTCACCAGTGGTGGGAAGAATCTGATGAGCCTTCCGACTATGGGCGCCACGAGCATCATGAACAGGCCGCACGCGATGACCGAGCCGTAGATCGCGGTGATGCCGTGGTTGAGGCCGATGGTGATCATCGGGCCGACAGCGGCGAACGTCACGCCCTGCATCAATGGGAGTCGCACACCGAAGCGCCAGAATCCCACCGCCTGCACGATCGTGGCGATACCTGCGACGAAGAGGTCGGCGGTGATCAGGTGCACGATCTCGTCCGAGCGCATCTGCCCTGCGCCGACCATCGCGCCGCCGACGATCAGCGGAACGGCCACCGCGCCCGCGTACATCGCCATCACATGCTGAAGCCCTAGTGGGAACAGCCGCGCCAGCGGTGGGATGTCGTCGACCGCGCGGGCGGCCTTCTTGCCATGTTTGATCGTGTCTAGAACGGTCACGGATCATTGTTCTACTTTTCGGGCGTTTCGGACACGACGCGATCGTGTGACGTCCTTGTTTCCGCCAGAATATATTGCGTGGACGAGCGCACTCCCCGACAGAGTTTCGGGCTCCTGATGTTTCGACGCATCGACGTTGTCGCGTTAATCGAAGCCGGTGAAGCCGGCTCTTTCGAGGGAGTCGAGGTACTCATCGCGCACCCGGGTGGTCCGCTGTGGGCGCGCAAGGATGAGGGTGCGTGGTCGGTGCCCAAGGGGCTGCCGGAGCCCGACGAGTCGCCGCTCGACACGGCGCGGCGCGAATTCGCCGAGGAGACCGGCACGCTGCGCCTGCAGGCGAGGTCATCGAGCTCGGCGACGTGCGCCAGAAGAGCGGCAAGGTCGTCACCGCCTTCGCCGTCGAGGGAGACCTCGACGTGTCGACCGTCGTCAGCAACACCTTCGAGATGGTGTGGCCGCCGCGGTCGGGGCGTATGCAGACCTTCCCAGAAGTCGATCGGGCGCAGTGGTGTGGCCTCGACGAGGCGCGCGTGAAACTGAACTCAGCGCAGGCGGAGTTCGTCGGCCGACTCGAGTCGGCGCTCGGCGACCGGTGAATATCGTGGCTCGCCGATCAGCGAGCCTCGCCGTTCGCTGACAACCATTGTCGATAAGGGTGTGGTGTCACTACGGTGGGATGCATGACAGATCATGCTGCGGGTTCCAGGTTGGTCGGCTTGTTCAATTCGATCGGCACCGATTTCGACGCGTTGCGCCCGAGTCTGTGGGGGCCTGCCGGTCAGGCTCTCGTCGATGAACTCGACATCCGGCCGGGGGAGCGGATTCTCGACATCTGTTCGGGAACCGGTGCGAGTGCATTGCCCGCCGCTCGAGCTACCGGACCGGCGGGAACCGTCGTCGCAGTCGACTTCGCGGCCGAGCTCCTCGACATCGCGAGTACCAATGCCGCCGACGAAGGTCTGGAAATCGACTGCGTCGTCGCCGACGTCACGGGATTGAAGGCCGGAACACCGCCCTGCGCAACACCTTTCGACGTGGTGGCGTGCTCGTTCGGAGTCTTCTTCCTTCCGAACATGGACGACGCCGTGCGTAACGTGTTGAGTCTGCTGCGTCCGGGAGGACGCATGGGGGCATCGATCTGGCACGCCGACAGTCTTCGCGAGTTCAGCGAGATCTACCGCGCATCGGTCGCGGAGGTGGCGGGCGAAACCTCACATCAAGGGCCGCGCAGCGGAAGTCGGATGCCGATCAGTCATATCGACACCGAAGAGTCTGTCTCGCAATGGTTCACGACGTTGGGCGCACACAAGGTCGACACGTCGGTGTACCGATTGCGCATCGAGTGCACGCCGGACTTCGCCTGGAAGATGGTCGTGGGCACGGGGATGCGTGGTGCACTCACGCCTCGACGACGAGCAGATCGCACAGGTGCGGCGGGTGTTCCTCGAACGGCTGGCATCCGAGGGGCCCGCTGAGATCAACTGCGACACACTCATCGCGGTGGCGACGGTCTGAGGTCGCCACCGCGATGAGTGGTGTTGCAGGCGGTACCTGATCTAGGTGACGGTGATCCCGCCGTCGACGGCGATCGTCTGGCCGGTGACGTAGCCGCCTGCTGCCGAGCTCAGCCAGATCGCGGTGGCTGCGAGTTCCGAGGGATCTCCCATGCGCCCCAACAGGACTCGTGGCATCTGCGACTCGATGTAACCGGGTGCGTAGGTGTCGGTCATCTCGCTCTCGAAGAACCCGGGTGCAATCGCGTTGACGCGGATACCCTTTCGGGTTCCCCACTGTTGGGCAAGATCGCGGGTGAGGCCGACGATGGCGGCCTTGCTCGCCGCGTAGGCGGCCTGGGGGAGTCCTGCGGTGGTCAGGCCCAGGATGCTGGAGATGTTGACGATCGCGCTGCCCGGCTGCATGACACGGCCCGCGGCCTGAGCCATCCAGTACGAGCCGTTGAGGTTGACGTCGATGACCGAACGGAACTGCTCCGGCGTTTCACGCGTGGCAGGTACCGCGGTACCGATGCCCGCGTTGTTGATGAGGATGTCGACGCGGCCGAATGTTTCGACGGCGCTGTCGATCACGCGCTGGCAGTCCGCGGGGTCGGAGACGTCTGCGGCCACGGTCAGGGCTTTGCGTCCGAGCGCCTCTACTTGCGCAGCGGTCTCGGTCAGCCGGTCGGCGCGTCGGGCGGCGAGTACGACGTCGGCACCCGCCTCCGCGAAAGCCGTGGCGAAGCGGACACCGAGTCCCGACGACGCGCCGGTGACGACGACGACCTTGTCGGTGACGTTGAACAGATCGAGTACTGACATGAAGTCTCTCCTGGGTCGATCGTGCGGGGATGTGTTGTGGGTCAGAAAATCTCGGGACGCGCGTCGAGCGTCGTGCGGTCGAGTGCCGCGAGGAGGTCGAACTGGGCGTCGACCTTCGGTAGTTCGTAGGTGAAGAAGTACTGCGCTGCGACGCGTTTGCCGTCGTAGAAATCTCCGGCCTTGTCTGCGACGGCGAGCAGTTGCTCGAGCCACATCCAGGCGATGACGATGTGTCCGGTGGCTTCGAGGTAGGCGGTGGCATTGGCGAGCGAGACCGCTACATCGCCTGCGGACCACACCTGCATGGTCACGGTCACGAGTCGTTCGACGCGCCTGCGTAATTCGTCGGCCAGCGCTGCGGTGCCGGGGTTCGAGGCCGCGCGGTCGATGGTCTGGGTGATCGTGTTCGCGAGCAGTTCCAGGCCCGTGCCGCCGTTCATGACGACCTTGCGGCCGAGTAGATCGAGTCCGTGGATGCCGTGCGCGCCCTCGTGGATGGGGTTGAGACGGTTGTCGCGGTAGAACTGCTCGACCGGGAACTCGCGGGTGTAACCGTAGCCGCCGTGAATCTGGATGGCGAGATCGTTTGCGGTCAAACACCATTGGGATGGCCACGACTTGGAGATCGGCGTGAGTACATCGAGCAGCAGACCCGCTCGGGCTGCCTCGTTTGCGTCTCCGGTCTGCTGCAAATCGACGAGCTTGCCGGAGTACAGGCCGAGCGCGAGTGCTCCTTCGACATAGGCCTTCTGCGCCAACAACATTCGTTTGACGTCAGCGTGCTCGATGATCGGTACGGGCTTGGAGGTCGGGTCCTTCTGGTCGACCGGCCGTCCCTGAGTGCGGACCTTGGCGTACTCGAGGGAGGCGAGGTAGCCCGCGTAACCCAGTGATGTTGCGAGGAATCCGACGCCGATGCGCGCCTCGTTCATCATGTGGAACATGTACTGGAGGCCCTTGTGCTCCTCGCCGACCAGGTAGCCGACCGCGCCGGGAACGGAGTGAGCGGGCGGAGTTGATTCAGCGCCGGGAACGGGTGAGTCTGCTGTGCCGTAGGTGCCGTCGCCGAAGTTGAGGAGGCAGTTGGTGGTCGCGCGCTGGCCCATCTTGTGGTTGAGGCCGACGAGTGCGACGTCGTTGCGGGTGCCGTCCGGCAGGTATTTGGGAACGATGAACAGCGAGATGCCCTTGACTCCCGGCTTGCCGCCCGGGGCCTTGGCGAGCACGAGATGCACGATGTTCTCTCCGAGTTCGTGGTCGCCTCCCGAGATCCACATCTTGGTTCCGGTGATGCGGTAGGTGCCGTCGTCAGTCGGTGTCGCCTTGGTCGTGATGTCGGCGAGGGAGGATCCGGCCTGCGGCTCGGACAGGCACATCGTGCCGAAGTAGCGCCCCTCGACCATCGGGCGCACCCACGTGTCGATCTGCTCTGGTGTGCCGTACTCGGCGATGAGGTTGGCGTTGCCGATCGTGAGGAACGAGTACGACGACATGCCTGCGTTGGCTGCCTGGAACCATGACTGCGCAGCGAGACTGACGACGGTGGGCAATTGCATTCCGCCGAGCGATTCGTCGAACGAGCCCGCACCCAGGCCGGCCTTGATGAACTCGGCGATGCCCGACTGGATTTCCTCGGGCAAGACGACGGCACCGTCGTCGCCGACGTAGGGCTCCTCGGTGTCGCCGAGGCGATTGACCGGCGCGAAGCGTTTGGTCGCGAGGTCGGCGGCGAGTTCGAGCACGGCGTCGAACGTGTCGCGTGAGTGTTCGGCGAAGCGTTCGCGCTCGGTCAGTGACTCGACGTCGAGCCACTCGTAGAGCATGAATTCGAGGTCGCGCTTGGAGATCGGTTCGGCCATGACACTTTCCTTGGGGCAGCGGATTGCTGACTGCTCGACACGACGATCCGATCACACGATCAGACGTGACGGAATCGTCGTCCTAAGCAGTCGCTCATTTTATGAGCACTCGCTTATACTGCCTGGTGTGCCGGTTGGGGTCAACCATCGGCCGGGAATTCGACGAGCGAAATGGGGTGACGGCGACGTGACGACAAGGGAGTCGGCAGCAGCGCAGCGCATCCGCGATGCGGCGATCGTGTCGTTCGCTCAACTCGGCTATGCCGGCACGTCGACCCGTCAGATCGCGGCGTCGCTGAAGATGAGCGCCGCGGCGATGTACCCGCACTTCCGGTCGAAAGAGGACCTGCTGTACTCGATTGCCCTCGACGGACACCGCAGCGTCTACGAGGCGCTCCGCGAGGTCGACGACCCGTCGGACCCCTACGCCGTTCGTCTGGAGAACGTCGTGAGCGCCTTCGCGCGGTGGCAGGCGGAGCATCACGAGCTGGCCAAGGTGGTCCAGTACGAACTGGGTGCGCTCACCGCCGACCATTACCGCTCGATCAGCGCGGTTCGACGCAAGACGACCGCGATTCTGGCAACCATCGTCGCCGGAGGGGTGGCCGCCGGTGAGTTCGCGGCCGACGACCCCGACGATGTCGTGCTCGCCATCTCGTCGCTGTGCGTCGATGTGTGCCGCTGGTTCCCCAGCCGTGATCGCCGCGATCCCGGCACTTTGGGCACGGCGTACGCGCGTATGGCCCTGCGCATGGTGCTGGCGCGCCAGCGCTGATTCGACGCCCAACCGCACGCTCACCCATTTCCTTCCCGCTTATTGAATTCAATAAGCCGGAAGGAAACGGGTGAGCGGGACTGCACCACTGTTGAATCAGCCGTGTCAGTTACCTCGCGGACGTGAACCTCAACCGCGCGCGATCCACGTCGTCTTGAGTCCGGTGAACTTCTCGATCGCATGGACCGACAGGTCCGAACCGAACCCCGACGCGCCGAAGCCGCCGAAAGGTGTTCCGGGGGAGAGGGCGTCGACGGTGTTGATCGAGACGGTCCCGGCGTGCAGAGTGTCCGACATCCGTAGGGCGCGGTCGAGATTCGACGTCCATGCCGATGCTGCGAGCCCGTACGGAGTGTCATTGGCCAGGGCGACGGCCTCCTCCTCGGAATCGAACGCGATCACCGACAGCACCGGGCCGAAGATCTCGTCGGTCATCACAGTCGAATCGGCGGGAAGGTCGACGACGACGGTGGGTTCCATGAAGCATCCGACGTCGCCGATTCGGTTGCCGCCGAGTGCTATTCGTCCGTCCACGCGTGCCTGATCGACGAAGCCGAGGACGAGGTCGAGTTGCTTGCGCGTCACCATGGCGCCCGTCGTCGAAGCCGGGTCGAGCGGGTCGCCCGGCCGATACGCCGCGGCTTTCTCGACGACCTTGTCGACGAATTCGTCGAGTATCTCGCGCTGCACCAGTAGTCGGCTGTTGGCGGAGCAGACCTCACCCTGATTGCCGAAGATGCCGAAACAGGCCATTTCTGCGGCGGCGTCGAGGTCGGCGCAGTCGGCGAACACCAGGTTGGGACTCTTGCCACCGCACTCGAGCCAGACCTGCTTCATGTTCGATTCCGCGCTGTAGGCCAAGAACTTCTTCCCGACCTCCGTGGAGCCGGTGAATGTCAGGCACTGCACGTCGGGATGGAGCCCGAGCGCGCGACCGGCGTCGGCGCCCAGGCCCGGCACGACGTTGAAGACGCCGGGTGGGATCCCGGCTTCGACCGCGATCTCGGCCATGCGCAGAGCCGAAAGCGGGCTTTCCTCAGCAGGTTTGAGAACGACGGTGTTGCCCGCGGCCAGTGCGGGTGCGACCTTCCACGCCGCGATGTCGAGCGGAAAGTTCCAAGGAACAACTGCGCCGACGACGCCGAGCGGCACTCGGCGAACCATGGCGACGCTGCCGTCTGCGGTCGGGGGCAACTCGCCCGGGATCTTGTCGGCCACCTCGCCGTAGAAGCGGAAAACAGCTGCGGCGCCGGGGACCTCGACCTCGTAGGAATCGCGGATCGCCTTGCCCATCTCCAGCGTCACGAGCGTCGCGAGTTCCTCGGCATGCTGTTCGATCAGGGTGGCGAAGCGGATGAGTATCGCCCCGCGCTCGCCGGCGGACAGCTTCGACCAGCGCCCGTCATCGAAGGCGCGACGCGCAGCGACAACAGCGGCGTCGACGTCCTCGGTGTTGCAGGCGGCGACGGAGGCGAGCACGGTGTCCGTCGCCGGATTCACCACGTCGAAGGTCGCGCCCGACCGCGCGGCAACCCACTGGCCGTCGATGAACGCCTCCGAGCAGAAGGTGATCTCTCCGGCGCGAGCGGACCAGTCGATGGAGGTGAGGTCGGGTAGATCGGTCATGACTCCATCGTGACCGTGTTTCTGCATGTGCGATAGATCAGGCGGCGCCGATTTATCTGACTTTCTACATCGGCCTGGTCGATGCAAGGTGTGCTGGGCTGGTTGCGCTCTCCGTCCGCGCCGAGAAGTGGTGGGGCGTCGAAGGTCATCTGTTCTCCAGATGTAAAAGACCGGAAGTTTCTGTTTTCCCGGTGATAGCGGTCACCCCGATACTTGCTGAACAGCCCCGACGCCGTGGCCGCGATTCCATCCGAGTCACTCACCCGTGACTCGCGAACAGACACCCGCATTGGGCAACACAGCAACAGAGCAGAGGTATCTCCCGATGAACACGTCAACCCAGCCGTCGACGGGCTCAGCTCCGTCGGTGGAGCGCCGCACCATCGACCACATTCCGCACGACGAGCGCCACGGCAGGGCGCGCGACATCTTCACCGTGTGGTTCGGCTCCAACATCATGTTGCTGACGATCATCACCGGCGCTCTGGCGACCACCGTGTTCGGGCTGCCGTTCTGGGCGGGCGCGATCGCGGTGGTCGCGGGCAACCTCGTCGGCGGTGTGGTCATGGCACTGCACGCGGCGCAGGGCCCGCAGATGGGTGTGCCCCAGATGCTCCAGACCCGAGCGCAATTCGGCTCGCTCGGCAGCCTGCTCGTCGTGGTCCTCGTCGTCTTCATGTACTTGGGTTTCTTCGCGTCGAACGCGGTGCTCGGCGGCAAGGCCTTTGCCGAAGTGACCGGGCTGCCGGACAACTGGGCGATCTTCATCATCGGTGCCATCAGCGTCGTCGTGACCATGATCGGCTACAAGCTGATTCATTCGATGGCGGCAGTGCTGTCAGTTGTCGCGGGTCTGGCCCTTCTTCTCGCATTCATCTGGATGATCGGCGTCAACGGGTTGCCGACTGATACCTGGCACGGCGACGGATTCACCTGGGCAGGCTTCATGGCGACGTTCTCCGCGGCGGCCCTGTGGCAGATCGCCTATGCGCCCTACGTCTCGGACTACACGCGCTACCTGCCGCGCGACACCGGTGTGAAGACCGCCTTCTGGGCAACGTATGCGGGATGTGTTCTCGGGTCGGTACTTCCGATGCTGCTCGGTGTGCTGATCGGCGCCGCACTGCCCGACTCCGACACCCTCACAGGCATGGGCACGTTGACCCATGGGATCTCGACGGGGCTGTTCCTCGTCTTCGCCGTCGGTATCAGCGTCACCAACGGCATGAACCTCTACTGTGGTGCGCTCTCGACGATCACCGTGGGACAGAACATCTTTCCCCGATGGCGAGCTGAGGCGAAGAGTCGTGCGGTCATCGCGCTCGTGCTGTTCGCCCTCGCGATGTTGCCCGCACTGCTCAGTGCAGACGACTTCCTGGCCAACTACGCCAACTTCTTGGCTCTGCTGCTGTGCGTCCTGATTCCTTGGACCGCGGTCAATCTCGTCGACTACTACCTCCTGCGCCACGGCGAGTACGACATCGAGTCACTCTTCCGTCGCGATGGCGGCGTGTACGGCCGATTCAACTGGATCGCCATCGCGTGCTACGCAATCGGTATCGGAGTGCAGATTCCGTTCCTGTCGACAACACTGTGGACCGGACCGCTGGCGAAAGAGATTGGCGGCGTTGATATCTCGTGGATTGTCGGACTCGCGGTCATCTGCCCCCTCTACTACGTCCTGATGACCACCCGTAAGAGCGAGGCGTTGGCGAGCGCGAACCTGGCGTCAGAGCCGGCGGCATGAGCCAGCCTGACAACCCCGGTGCCCCTGATACACCCAGTGCCCCCTATATACCCAGTGTCACTGACTATCTCGTCGTGGGAGGCGGCACCGCAGGCTGCATCGTAGCGGCCCGCCTCAGTGAGGATCCCGCGGTGACGGTCACGGTCCTCGAGGCCGGTCCGAGTGACGAGCACGAACCCCGCGCCCGGTCGATTCGACGCTGGGCGGAGATGCTCGAGAGTGAGTACGACCAGGATTACCGGAGCGTGCCGCAAGAGCGCGGCAACTCCGGAATCCGGCAGGCGCGCATGCACATCCTCGGAGGTTGCGCGACGGCCAACACGATGATCACGTGGCGACCGCTGCGCGCGGACATGGACGAGTGGGTCGCGCTGGGGGCCGACGGCTGGGATGCCGACACGCTCGGCCGTTACTTCGACAAGCTCGTCACGCCCATTGCGCCTGTCGCAGAAGCCGACCGCAATCCGTACGTCGCCGACGTCGTCGACGCTGCTCGCTCGGCTCTCGATCTGCCGGCGCGAGCAGGCTGGAACCACGACGCCGACTTCGCCGAGACGGGTGAGGGGTCCGGTTTCTTCGACATCGGGTACACCCCCGAATCCAACCTGCGATCGTCGACGTCGGTGCACGATCTGCACCCCGTACTCGCCGAGCGGCCCAATCTGACTGTGCTGCACCATGAACTGGCCAGTTCGATCCTCTTCGACGGAGACCGCGCAGTCGGAGTGCGGACCGTTGCGAGCGACGGTAGCGAGAGCGATCACTTCGCGACGCGCGAAGTGATCGTGTGCGCGGGTGCGATCGCTTCACCGGCCCTGCTGCAGCGCTCGGGGATCGGTCCGAGTGACGTGCTCACCCGGGCGGGAGTGCCGGTGCGCGTCGTCGCATCCGGCGTCGGCGAGAACCTCATGGATCACGCCGAAGGTCTCATCGTGTGGGAAACCGATCGCGACGTGCCGTCGACCTGCGCCACCGGGTGGGATGCGGGCGCTGCGATGCGTGTCGACGAATCGAGGCCCGCACGTCCCGACGTGCTCATGCACTTCCCGGTCGAGGCCGTCGCCGACCATGCCGTCAGCTACGGCGTCGACATGCCCGAACGGATCATCTCGATCGCGCCGAACGTCGCCAAGCCGCGCAGCCGTGGCCGAGTCCAGATCGTCGACGGCGATCCGTCGACTCCGCCGTCGATCGATTATCGCTACTTCACCGACCCCGACGGCGTGGACGAGGCGATGCTCGTGGCGGGTATTCGTGCCGCACGACGCATCGCCGCGACCGCACCGATGTCGAAGTGGGTTGTGCGCGAAGTGTTCCCGGGCGAGGCCCTGCAGTCCGACGACGAACTGTCGTCGGCACTGCGGGCCACACATCAGACGGTCTACCACGTATCCGGAACCTGCAGGATGGGATCGGACGACGACCCGATGGCCGTGCTGGACCCATCGCTGCGAGTTCGTGGTGTCAGCGGTCTGCGCGTCGTCGATGCCTCTGTCTTCCCCACGCTCACGTCGGTCAATCCCGTCGGCACCATCATGAGTGTTGCCGAACGCGCCGCGGAGATCATCGCTGCTCGACAGTGAGTGACGTGCTCCGGCGCGACCTTCGCGCGGCGAGGTAGCCGGCGACGGCGATGACGGTGAGCACCGCCAGCGTTCCGAGTGTGAACGCCTCGAAGCGGACGCGGGACACATTCCAGGTGTCGAGGAACTCGTAGTCGAGGCCGAACAGCTTCTCCAGCGTGCCGGGGAACACGGCTACCCAGACTCCGAGCGCTGCCCAGAACGTCGCGAGTCCCGACGCGATGCCCATGCCGATCGTGCCGCCGGGCACGGCGTAGGGCCGCGGCGTTTCGGAATGGTTGATGCGCAGGCGGAATGCGGCGGGAAAGACGAAGAGGTAGGCGATCAGTGATGTCGAGATGGTGATGGTGAGTACCACCGTGAATGTTGCTGCGCTGTCGCCGCCGGAGAAGATGACGCCGACGATCATGAACGCCAGGGCGATGACTCCGGTGAAGATGCCGACCCGAAGCGGCGACCCCGTTTTCGCGTCGAACTTGGCGAAGCAGGGGAAGAAGCCACCGTCGCCTGCCGCGACAGCCAACGCGCGGTTCGCGGCCATCGCCCAGGTGGCGCCCGTGATCGCGAGCGCGATGATGAACGCGATCACCGCAACCTTCACGAGGATCGACGCTGCCGAGCCGTAGACACCGAAGACCGTGTCGAGGGCTGCCATGAAACCGCCGATGCCGGTGATCTTGTCACTCGGCAACACCAGCAGGAGAGCCAAGACCGGGAGCGCGTAGACCAACAGACCGATGCATCCACTCATCGCGATACCGCGCGGAACGTCGCGCTGCGGATTCTGCATCTCGCCGCCTGCCTGGCTGGGAACCTCGAAGCCGACGAGGGAGAACAGGAGCAGTGGGACGAGGCCGAGGAAGCCGCCGAGCGTCGGCGACCAGGTGACCGAGCCGATTCCGTTGAATCCGTGCTGAATTCCATAGATAACCGTGGTCACGAGGAACACGGCGGCCAGGATCAGCTTGAGGTAGGTACCCAGTTGCAGCACGGCACGTGCCCGCCGCATCGACAGCAGGGTGACTGCGACAGCTCCCACGACGAAGAGCGTTTTGAAGACGAAGTCGCCCGCGGTGCCCGAATCGATCGGATGGATGAACGTGCTCCATGCTTCGGTGCTGATGAAGGCGAGGGACCCACCGATCCACAACGGGTTGATCGACCAGTACATGACCGTGGCGATCGATGCGGGTAGACGTCCGAAGGCGCGCTTGACCCACTCGAACAATCCGCCCTCGTCGGGAAATGCGCTACCGAGCTCTGCGGTGACGAGGCCGTAGGGGACCATCCACAGCAGCGCCAACACGACGAGCCACGTGAAGGTCTCGCCGCCGAACGATGAGATCTCGCCGACCATGTCGAGGCTGATCAGCGCCGACAGGATCATGATCGGAACGTCGAAGCGGCGCAACGAATGTCGCAGGTGCGGGCCTGCTGGTTCGATGTCGGGGTGAGCGGGACCGGGGCCTAGTTGTCCGGAATGTGTCCGTCCCGGGTCGGAATGCGAGAGTGTCATGGAGGTACTCCTCGGAGAGGTGGATATCGCGCGGCGTCAGATGGCCGTCGAGATGAAGCGAGGTTCTGTAGAGTCGGGGTTCTTATGCATCGGCATTGATGGAGCCGATGCCGTGTCCGGATCGTCTGTGAGGTCGTCGTGGCTGATTACACGTTGCGTCAGTTGGAGTATTTCGTCGCCGTGGCCGAGGCGGGGAGTATCACCCGCGCGGCGTCTGCCGTGCATCTGTCCCAGTCAGCGATGTCGACTGCGCTGACCGATCTCGAAGGGGCACTGGGGATTCAGCTTCTGGTCCGTCATCACGCCAAGGGCATCACGTTGACTCCCGCAGGTCGACAATTGCTCGTGGCCAGTCGCCAGTTGTTGGCATCGGCGGCCGATCTTCGTTCTGTCGCACACGGATTGGGCGGATCGTTGACCGGAACCCTCACGATCGGTTGCTTCGAGGTCATGGCGCCGTACCTGCTTCCTGAGTTGTTGTCCGTGGCAGCCCAGAAGCTGCCGAATCTGGAGTTGCTGACCACCGAGGTCGATATGGCCGACCTCGCCGAGGGCGTCGCAGACGGAACGTTCGAGATGGGCATCGGATACGACCTTGTCGACGACCCGCGACTCAAGCGATGGCCACTACGCCGCGTGCCGCCCTACGTGCTGGTCGAGGGCTCGCACCGACTCGCCAAACGGCGGAAGGTCAGGCTCGCCGACCTGGCCGACGAACCCATGGCGTTACTCGACCTGCCGCATAGCCGCGACTACTTTCGGCAGGTCTTTGCAGACGCAGGCGTCGAACCCGTTGTGCGCTACCGCTCGACGACCGTCGAGACGTGCCGCGCACTCGTGGGACGCGGGTTGGCGTACACGGTGCTCAACCTGCAGGCCGCCGTACCGATGGCGCTGGACGGACACCAGGTTGCGGCGATACCCATCGCCGACGAGACGCCCGCGCTCACGATGGTCCTGCTCAACGCGATTGCCGCGCGACCGACCCGGCGTGCCGCGGTCGTCGCTGAACTGTGCCGAGATCTGTTCGGTGACAACACTGTTCATTGAGCTGGCGCCTTGCCGCCGACGACCTCGCCGAGTGCGCTACCGCCAACGAGATCGCCACCGACCATCGTCAGTTGTGCTGTGAGGCAACCGATGTCCCGGGCCGTTGAGATGTCACCCGAGAGTGCGACCAGGTCGGCGTCCTTTCCGATCTCGATCGAACCGGCGTGTTGTGCGCAGTGTGCGGCGCGCGCCGCGCCGATCGTGTAGGCGTCGACGGCGGTCCGCAGACTGAGCGCCTCCTCGGCGATGAGGGGCACGGTGCGAGCGTCGGTGCCGATGGCGTGCGGATCTGCATCAGAACCGGTCCGATTCACTGCGGTGTGTATGGCCCACAGCGGATTGGGGTCGGTGACGGGCCAGTCGCTGCCCATCGCCAGCGTCCCACCAGCCGTGGTGATCGAACCGAAGGGGAAGTGCCATCGCTCGCGGTCGGTGCCCAGTAGCGGGAGCTTGCGCTCGACGATCTCGATGTCGCGGCGAGCCCACAGTGCCTGGATGTTCGCCATCACGCCGAGCGCTGCGAACCGTGGAATATCCTGCGGGTCAACCACATCCAGATGTGCGATCTGGTGTGCCGCATCGAACTGCGGATTGGCCGCGCGCGCGGCACCGAGCGCATCGAGGCATTCGCGGACCGCGCGGTCGCCGACGGCGTGCATGTGAATGTGGAACTCGTCGCGTGCCAGGAGTGCACACACCTCGTTCAGTTCTGCCGGGTCGATGAAGGACAGTCCGGTGGGATCAGCGCCCGTCGGTAGGTCGGAGTAGGGCGCGAGCATTGCGGCAGTGCAGTTCTCGCAAATCCCGTCCTGCATCACCTTGACGGTGTCGACGTGAAACCGGTGGCCGTGTCGCGCGACCGCCCGGCGTTCGCGGAGTACGTCGATCTGCGAGAGTCCCTGTTCGGCTGCCCACCACAGCGCTCCGCAGACCCGTGCGGTCAGCTCTCCCGCCTCGTCGGCGGCAAGGTAGGTCGCGAGTGTGTCGGAGAGTCCGAATGCCGGGATGTCGACGCCCGCGTCCTGCCAGCCGGTGACGCCGACGGAGTGCAGCCGACGCTGAGCCGTCAACAATGCCTCGCGCAGTACGGCGTCGTCGATCTCGGGCGCGAGCGCCTGCACACTGTCGGCGGCGCGCTCGAAGAGGACGCCGGTGGGTTCGCCTGCGGCGTCGCGCTCGATGCGCCCACCCGTCGGATCGGGCGTGTGCCGGTCGATTCCGGCGGTCGCCAGTGCTGCACTGTTGACCCACACGCCGTGTCCGTCGTGGCTGGAGAGCACAGCGGGCCGGTCGGCGACGACCTCATCGAGGTCGGCACGCGTGGGTAGACCGCCGGGAAACGCATCGCCGTACCAACCACTTCCGGTGATGACCGGAGCGTCGGGGTGTGAGTCGACGTAAGCGGCGATGGCGTTTAGATAGCCTCGCCGATCGTGTGCGAGTTCGGACAGATCACAGCGCAGCGCTGCGAGTCCGCCTGCCACCGGATGCACGTGCGCGTCGATGAACCCCGGCAGCAGGCTTGCTCCCGCGAGGTCGTGGATGACAGTCGACGCCGACACCAGGTCGCGATCGACGTCGGACCCGATCGCGACGATGGTGCCGTCGGACACGGCGACGGTGGTCGCCGGTGGCATACCGAGTGGTTGCCACACCGCTGCGTTGGTGAAAATGTGATCTGCGTACATCACCACTCCTGTGATCCGTGGGTCCGTCAGGACACCGAGACCGGCGTACTGAACACCGGCTCGATCGACAACTGGGTGACCTCCCGGCGGAACGGAACAGGGTCGTCGTTGCGTGGCACGTCGAGTTCCTCGGCGAATCGGTGTCCCGACCAGACTGCTGCGGCGATGGTCGACGGCGCCCAGGCGTCGCCGACACCGGTGACGCTGCGAACTCCGGCCGCGGCCCAGTCGTCGCTGCGCTCGTGCAGTTGGGTGTAGAGCTCGTCGTGGGGGAGGCGCGCGGTCACCATGACGACGGCGTCGGCGTCGAGATGCCCTGTCCGCCCGGTGAATCGGCACGCGGTCTGTACGCCGGTGGCGTCGACGGCGGTCACCGCGGTGTCGGTGCGCACGTCGACGCCCGCCTCCATGATCCGCGCGCGAATGCGGTGAGCCTCCATGGTGTTGGTGGTCCACTGCGACACCTGCGGGACCGGGGTGACGAGCGTGACCGCGAAGCCCTCCTTGGCGAGCATCTCCGCGACGACGGCACCGAGGTAGTAGTGGTCGTCGTCGAACAGCACGACGCGCTTGCCGGCGGGTCGCGCCCCGGCCATGATGTCGTCCGGAGTGAAGACCGAAGTGCTGGAATCGATCTCGATGGGATGCGTGTGCCAGCGACCGACGCCGTCACCTCGCCACGACGCCCCGGTCGCGATCACGACGTGGTCGAAGCCGTACTCGAGGATGTCGTCGGTGCTCATCGGCGATTCGCGATAGACCTCGACGTTGTCGAGACGGTCGAGTTGCTGCAGCCGATAGTCGATGACGCGAATCCATGCGGACAGCCCGGGAAGCTTCGACTCGCGGGCCACACGGCCACCGAGCACCCGGCTCGCCTCGGTGAGCGTCACGGGATACCCGCGATTACCCAGTGCACGTGCGGCTTCGAGGCCCGCAGGCCCCGCACCGACGACGAGCACCGAGGAGTCGGAGCCCTTCACCGAGATGCGCTCCGGGTGCCAGCCGCGTCGGAATTCCTCGCCCATTGTGGGATTTTGCGTGCACCGGATCGGCGACATCGTGAAATCGCCGGACACGCAGATGTTGCAGCCGATGCATTCGCGGATGTCTGCGAGGTCGCCGCGTTCGATCTTGTTGGGCATGAAGGGATCCGCGATAGACGGCCGTGCGGCGCCGATGAGGTCGAGAATGCCTGACTTCACGTGCCGGACCATGGTGTCGGGAGAAGTGAAGCGGCCTACGCCGACAACAGGCTTGGTGGTGAGTTGCTTGAGTCCGGTGACGTACGGTTCCTGCTCGGCCTCGGGGCCGAAGCGCGAGGTGACCGAGTCGTCCTCCCAGCTTCCGAGCACGAGGTCCCAGAGGTCGGGGTGCTCGCCGATCAGTCCGAAGACGTCTTCCATCTCGCTGCGGGTGATGCCGTCGTCGCCGAGCAGTTCGTCGACCGAGATCCGGCATGCGACAGCGGCTTTCCCGTCGGCGATCTCCCGGGTGTCCTCGAGGATCTCGCGGATGAGTCGAACGCGGTTCTCGAGGCTGCCGCCGTACTCGTCGGTGCGATTGTTGTACCGGCGCGACAGGAAGTGGTGCAGACCGCCGATTGCGTGTCCCGCGTAGACGTAGACGATGTCGTAGCCGGCTTTCAGTGACCGATGCACCGAATCCGCATGCCACTTCCGCAGATCGACGATGTCAGCCTTTGTCATCGCACGGGCCTGCACCGGATCGAGATTCCACGAGACGACGGGGAGATGCTGTGGTGCCAGCGGAGTTTCACGACTGATCAAATTGGGGCTGTTGAGCCCGTTGTGCGCCAGCTCGATTCCCGCGAGCGCACCACCCTCGTGAATCTGCTCGGCGATGCGCGCGATCGCGGGCATGTCCTGGTCGTCCCAGAGGCGGAGCTCGATGAACGGTCCGATATCGGACGTCGGATGAATCTCGACCTGCTCGGTGCAGACCACGGCCCACCCGCCCTCGGCCTTCGTCCGCCGCATCGCCGCCTCGCCAGACGGATCGCGGTATCCCATGCCGTTGCAGTGCGGCACCTGGAAGAACCGGTTGCGGGCGGTGATCGGTCCGATCCGGACCGGTTCGAAGAGGATGTCGTAGCGATGGTCGCGCATGTGGATCTCCGTCGAGAGGTGCTGCGGCGTGAAAACGCCTGGCGCAGTGAGTCAGTTGTTGGCTGTGGAGTCGGCGTCGGGCAGTGGCGGCGACTCGTGTCATTCTTTGAGGTCAATCGCAAAGAATGAAATGACGGTATCGCGGTTTGTCCCGTCGGGCAGCCCTGTTGCGGACATCTCACGGTGTGAACTTCCGAATTGGTTCATCGGGAGAACCGATGTAATCAGCGGAGTTGCCCCGACGCGGTGCATGGCGGCAGTATCGGGACGTATGGCACGTCCACGCAATCAGCACGCACGTCGCGCAGAGATCGTCGACGCCGCGACGAGTGCGATCGCTGCGCGCGGACTCATGGGATTGCGTATCAAAGACGTCGCCGACGCGGCGGGTCTGTCGCCAGGGTCGATCACCTACTACTTTCCCGGGATCGACGAGTTGTTGCTCGCGGTGCACGAGGCCGCGGTCACGCGGTTCTACGAGGGTCGACGTACCGCCGCCACCGACGTCGACGATCCGGTGACTGCCCTGACAAGGCTCGTCGAGCTCGGAATCTGCGACCCCGACGATCCGATGTCACCTGCGCTGTACGAGTTACATCTCTACAGTGCGCGCTCACCCGCACATGCCGAACTGATGTCGACGCTCTTCGACCTCGAGACCTCGCTCTACCGCGAGGCGATCGACGGCGGTATCGCGGCGGGTGTCTTCGCCGACGTCGACAGCGAACTGGTCGCCAGGGCTGCGGTGGCGCTCGAAGACGGGTGCGGCATCCATCTCGTCGGGCGCACCAGGGCGCTGGATGCCGCGAGTGCCCGCAGCGCCGTTACGCAGTATCTGCAGGCAGCGCTGCGGTGTCCTGATCTCGTCGTCGACGAGCATTCCCGCTGACGTCTCGACGCGCCGAATCGTGTGGTCGGCACAGGTTGTCGGGGTGTAGTGCGGTGTCGAGCGTGGTGTCGTCGAGCAGTGCGGAGCGTCGAACGAGATCGGGAATCGACGCTCCGGTTGCCACCGCCTCCGCGACCAACGCGGTGGTCGCCTCGTAGCCGAGGACCGGATTGAGCGCGGTGGCGATGCTGGCGGAGCCGTAGACCGCTGCGCGCATGCGATCTTCTCTCGCGGTGATGCCTCGGATGCAGCGCTCGCCGAGTACATGCACAGCGGCGCGCAGATGGGTCAGTGACGACAGGAGTGCCCGCGCGATGATCGGCTCGAAAGCGTTGAGCTGCAACTGACCTGCTTCGGCGGCGAGGGTCACCGTGAGGTCGTTGCCGATCACCTCGAAGGCCACCTGGTTCACGACCTCGGGGATGACCGGGTTGACCTTGCCCGGCATGATGCTCGATCCGGCCTGTACGGCGGGAAGCACGATCTCGCCGAAGCCCGCGCGAGGACCGGACGACAAGAGTCGCAGATCATTACAGATCTTCGAGAGCTTCACGGCGGCACGTTTGGTGACACCGGAGAGTTGTACGAAGGAGCCGACGTCCGACGTCGCCTCGACCAGATCTCCCGCAGTGGTCAGCGGTAGACCGGTGAGCTGTCGCAGGCGTTCGCATGCCTGCGCGGCATAGGACGGGTGGGCGTTGAGTCCGGTGCCGATCGCGGTGCCGCCGAGATTGATTTCGGCGATGAGCGAGATCGCCTCGTCCATCCTGTCGGCGTCCTCGCCGATGGTGACCGCGAACGCGCCGAACTCCTGCCCGAGAGTCATCGGTACAGCATCTTGTAGTTGCGTACGTCCGAGTTTGAGCATGTCACCGAATTCGACTGCCTTGTCGGCACATTCGGCCGCCAGTGCGCGCAGGGCATCCGAGAGTCCACGGGCAGCGATTCCCAGCGCCACCTTCACTGCCGTGGGGTAGACGTCGTTGGTGCTCTGTCCGAGGTTGACGTGTTCGAGCGGGTGAAGCACGTGATAGTCGCCGCGTCGGTACCCGAGCAGTTCGAGCGCCCTGTTCGCGATCACCTCGTTGGCGTTCATGTTGGTCGACGTCCCCGCGCCGCCCTGGATCTGATCGACGACGAACTGCTCGTGAAGCGACCCGGAGCGGATTTCGCTGCATGCCGCGATGATCGCGTCGGCGATCGGGGGATCGAGTAGTCCGAGCTCGCGATTGGATTCTGCGGCAGCCTGTTTCACCGCCGCCAGGGCGACGATGAGGTCGGGGTGAGTGGAGATGGGGACGCCGGAGATCGGGAAGTTCTCCATCGCCCGTGCCGTGTGCACCCCGTAGTAGGCGTCGGCGGATACCGCGTGATCGCCGAGGAGGTCGTGTTCGATGCGAACCGCACCCGCGGCGTCAGTGGTCACCTGTTGCCCCTGTGTGTGTCGTGCGAGTGCCGTTGGCCAGAAGCCTGTCGCGGATCGAGTCGAGCACGGCGGCGTCGACGACGGTTCCCGCCAGAGCGAGCGCACCCTGAGCGATTGCCGTCTCCGCTGCAGATGTAAGTGTGGCAGCAGCAAATTCGGGTTGATGGTTGACCGCGGGTAGCGAATCGATGCCGATGTAGGGGTGAATCGCAGGCAGTACCTGCGAGACGTTGCCCATATCGGTCGACGCACGCGCCATGGTCGCGTCGGGACCGGAGCCGAAACGGCGTCCGGCCGCGAGGGCGCGCTGCTCGTAGCGGCCGAGAAGTTCTTCGTCGGTGCGGAACTCGGCGTACGGCTTGGACTCCGGGGTCACGGTGAGCGACGCGCCGCTGGCGAGTGCGCCCGCCTCGAAGCACCGCATTACCCGGGGTTCGACCTCGGCGAGTTCGGCGAGTGTTTCGGCGCGGACATACCAGCGTCCCTCGGTGTGCTCGGCGATGGAGTTGGGTGCCTCGCCGCCGCGTGTGATCATGCCGTGTACGCGCACCGACGCGGGAAGCTGTTGGCGCAGAAGGCCGATGGCCACCTGGGCGATGGTGAACGCATCTGCGGCGTTCACGCCACGTTCGGGATAGGCGGCAGCGTGCGCCGACTTGCCGTGGTAGTCGATGTGACTGTGCGACACGGCGAATGGCCGCGCGCGTGCGACATCTGCCGGTCCGGGATGAACCATCGCGGCGGCGTGCTGAGCGTCGAATCCGCCGCGCTCGAGCAGTTCGATCTTGCCGCCGCCGCCTTCTTCCGCGGGAGTACCGATGACCGTCAGTGTCAGACCGAGGTCGTCGACGATCGGTGCCAGCGCAAGTGCCGCGCCGACGGTGATCGCGGAGATGAGGTTGTGCCCGCAGGCATGGCCGAGTCCCGGCAGTGCGTCGTATTCGGCGCAGAGTGCGACGTGGAGGTCGCCAGTTCCGATTGTCGCGGTGAACGCGGTCGGGAGGTCGCAGAATTGCTCGACGATCGTGAAGCCGCCGTCGGAGAGTGGGCCGGCCACCCGAGCTGCCGAATAGATTTCCTCCCAGGCGGTCTCGGGATTGTCGTACAGGTCGTGCGCGAGCGCGATGAGACTCGGGTGTGCCGAGGCGATGCGGCTGCCGAGTTCGGCGTCGAACCTATCGGGGGTGGCGTCGATGGTGGTCACAGGTCTCCCGGAACTCCGTAGGAGGGCGCACGCGTCGGGTCGACGCCGCGGACACGATAGTCGTTTTTCTGTGGCTGCCAGATCTGCCAGAGCGAAGCGAGGTCGTCGAGCGGATCGTCGGCGAAATCCACGCGCAGATCGGTGACGGGCCACGGCACGTCGTCGACGACCAGGAGGCCGGCAGAGTGCACCGGTCCTTCTTCGCCTCCGGCGTCGAGCGCTGCGCGGAGGCCGTCGAGCAGTCGTTGTTCGAATGCGTCGGCCACACTGTCGGCGTAGCCGGTCAGCAGCGACTCGAGCACAGACAGGTCGGCAAGCATATTGCCGGCGGCCACGGACTGGTAGCCCTCGACGCCACCGTAGGTTCCCAGGCTGCGCGCGCCGGAATGCAGCGCGGTGTGCCCGTGCGCGTCGACGACGCTCACCTGGCGGTACTCGGGGTGTTGCTCCGTGGAAAGTGCTGCGGTGAGCGCTTTCTCGGCGTCGAGGCCGTCGGAAAGCCGGTCGAGCACCGCGGGGCCGAGTGCGGGATTGGTGACGTTCTGCGACGCGACCACGCCGACACCTGCCCGCGGGTGGGCGCAGCGCGCTGCCACCGCGGGACTCGACGAACAGACGATGATGCCGAATGCGCCACTCGCGGGGTCGCGCGCGACGAGCGACATCGTCATCGTGCCGCTCCGCTCGGCTCGCTGAGCACTGCGGTCGCGTCGATCTCGACGAGCCATTCCGGCCGCGCGAGTGCGTCGACCACCAGTCCGGTCGACACCGGATACACACCCTTGAGCCAGCGGCCCATCACCCGGTAAACCGTCTCGCGGTAACGGATGTCGGTGAGATACACGGTCACCTTGACGATGTCGCGCAGCGAACTGCCCGCCTCGTCGAGCAGCATCGCGATGTTGCTCATGGCCTTCTCTGCCTGTACCTCGACGTCGCCGATGCCCACCGATTCGCGAGTGTCCAGATCCTGGCCGATCTGCCCGCGCAGATAGACGACACCCGCGGCGACGACGGCCTGGCACAGGTCGTTGTCGAGGTTCTGCTCCGGGTAGGTCTCGCGGGTGTTGAAGGGACGGATGCGTGTGTGGGTGACGTCAGGGCTGACGGCTGCGCTCATGGGTTGCTCCCGTGCTTGAGTGTGTGGAGTGGCTGGATTGCGGGTTGGCGGATTACGGGGAGTTCAGGAAACTGCCTGCGCGGCAAGCGCATCGGAGTCCGACGGTGCGGCGGCGTCGGCCTGCTCCGGTCGGTAAGCCCGGTAGCCACGCTGGATGGCGATCTGGTCGGCCAGATACTTCGCGTCGTGCCATACGCCCCAGATGAAACTCGATCCGCGACGTGAGAGCCATGGCAGTCCGAGGAAATAGATTCCCGGTTCGCCCGATACGCCGCGCTGGTGTGCCGGGCGGCCCGTCTCGTCGAAGGCGTCGACCCTCAGCCATCCGTAGTCGTAGGCGAAGCCTGTCGCCCACACGATGGACGTGATCCCGGCGGCGGCGAGGTCGAGTTGCGCAATCGGGTCGATGACGCAGTCGGGGAGTGGGCCAAGGTCGTGGGCCTGCGGCTCCGCGGGGAGGTCGAGGCCATTGCGCTCGATGTAGTCGTCGGCCTCTCGGAGCATCGCGAGGTACGTTGCGTCGCCGTTCTCGATATTGGTGCGCAGATCCGCGGCAAACGTCATGGTGCCTGCGTCGAATGCCTGCGCGCGCCCGAGAAGGGTGATCCCGTCGGCGGCGAGCTGCCGGAAGTCGACGGTGTGCCCTCCGCCCGCGCCGCTGACGGCGATGGTCACGTGCTCTGCACCCGCCGGAGGTGCCGCGGCATCCCATTTGCCGAGAACGCCCAGCCACCAACAGAAGTCGCGACCACGGTAACTACGTGGCGGGCGATCATGCGGTCCGACGGCGAGGTACGTCTCGCGGCCTGACGCGCGCAGTTCCGCAGCTATCTGCACGCCCGACGACCCCGCGCCGACGACGAGAACGCCACCCTCGGGGAGCTGCTGCGGGTTGTGATAGTCACTGGAGTGGATCTGATGGAAGGGTGCATCGCGCGGCACGACGGCGGGGATGACCGGGGTCTGGAAAGCGCCGGTCGCGGCGACCACGAAGTCCGCCTCGATCGGTCCGTCCGAGGTCTCGACGCGAAAGCCGTTCTCGCCCTGCTTCTTACGGACCGATGTCACCTCCACGCCGGTGCGGATGGGTGCGTTGATGCGCTGGGCGTAGGAGCCGAGGTAGTCGGCGACCTGATCCTTGGTCGCGAACGCGTCGGCGTCGACGTCGAACTCCAGTCCGGGGAAGCGGTCGTGCCACGCGGGACCGTTGGCGACCAGAGAGTCCCAGCGCCACGTACGCCAGCGTTCGGCGACGCGATCGCGCTCGAGTACGAGATGGTTGATTCCCTGTGCGGTGAGGTGCTCACTCATCGCGATACCTGCCTGGCCCGCGCCCACGACGAGCACCTCGACCTGTGTGGCCGCGGTACCCGCGGGTGTCTGGGTCCCCGGCGTAGCCAACTCCACCATCTCGTACCTCCGCTGTTGCATGCGTTGTCGTTGACTCAATGATCATCGGACCGCCTGCATCTGTACAGCAGAGATATCCTGGGTATTACATCGGTTCAGTCGATGCAGGGTTGGGCTGCGTTCTCAGCGGTCGCGACCGGGATAGGGCTGGTAGGCCCGGCGGGCCGCGGTGGCCACGACCTCGGTGAGCTGGTCGTCGCTGAGTATCGCGGGCGCCCCGGCGCTGACGGCCTTCAGATACACCTCACTGAGCCATTCGACGACGCCGAGGTGCTCACACGCGGTCTCGATGTTGCCGCCGATCGCGACCGACCCGTGGTTGCGCATCAATGCCGCGGTGCGCTCGAACAATGCAGCCACCACGCCCTCGCTCAGCTCCGGGCTGCCGAAGACCGCGTAGGGAGCAACTCGTACCGAGCCGCCGACCATGGCGGCGTCGTAGTGGATCGGTGGGAGAAGCTCGGTGATCGTCGACACCGCGACCGACGCGATCGGGTGGGCGTGGGCAATCGCCGAAGCGGAGGTCGACCGGTAGAGGTCGAGGTGGAATCCGAGTTCTGCCGTCGGGCGGTAGCGGGTTTCTTCGATCACCGAGCCGTCCATGTCGACGACTACCAGTTGATCCGGTTGGACGGAGCCGAGGCGTGCACCCTGCGGTGTGACGAGCACGCGATCGCCGACGCGGACGGAGAGGTTGCCGCCGGTGCTCAGCGACGTGCCCGCGGCCGCGAGTTGATGCGCAGCGACGCACAGGGGTACGCGCTGATCGACGATGTCCACCTCTTTGACGGTAGTCGGTCGAATGGCTTCGCCGCAGTGAGACGCCTGTGGCTCCTCATCTCGATCTGATTCCGCCGGCTCCCCGGACGGTCCCAGTCTGATTCATTGCAGCTCATTGAATGCAACTAATGGTTGCGTGTTGAGCCGGGGAGTTGTAGATTCATACGCAACCAAAGGTTGCAGGAGATGCTATGGACAAGCTGACCGACGCAGAGGTGGGGACCCTCGTGCGAGAGCTCTACATCGACGCCGAGCCCGACATCGTGTTCGACGTCGTGAGTTCGCCCGAGCATGTCGCACAGTGGTGGCCCGATGAGGCTCGATACCGACTCGAACCGGGGTCGCCCGGCGAGTTGGTGTTCCATACCGGCGATGGCGGCGAGATCGTGCAGCAGTTCACCGTCGTCGAGTCGAATCCGCCACGCACGTTCTCGTTCCGGTGGACTCACCAGCCCGGCGACGACCCGGTCGCGGGCAACTCGTTGCTTGTCACTTTCGCTCTCACCGCGTCGGGCAGTGGTACGACGCTGACGATGACCGAGACGGGATTCCGTGAAAGAGGTTGGGAGGAAGCAGAACTCGAACGGCAATTCCGTGAACACATCGACGGCTGGAACTTCTTCCTGCCTCGACTGGTGACCTACGTTGCCGGTGTGGAGGCCGCATCGTGACGCGTCTCGGATCAGTAGGCGACGTCGACGACGCACTGTGGTCGGCCATCGGAGATCCGACGCGCCGTCGCATCGTCGACCTTCTTCTCGCTGACGACGGGGGTACGGCGACGTCGTTGAGTGAGCAGCTTCCGGTCAGCCGTCAGGGAGTTGCCAAGCACCTCGGAGTCCTCGACCGAGTAGGGCTCGTGCAAGCGACGCCCACGGGACGTGAGCGACGCTACGACGTCGACAGGGCTCAGCTTGCCAAGGCAGCCGCACAGCTCGAATCCGTCGGGGCCGCGTGGGATGCCCGGCTCCACCGCATCAAGGGCATCGCGGAGGCGCTGCAGCAGGCCCGCAACCAGGGCAAACCAGAACACCAACCTCCAAAACAGAACGGTCCACAAGAGAACCGTCCAGAACATAACGATCAAGGGAGTAACTGATGAGCAGCATCCTGCACAGAATCGGCGTCGAGGGCGCCACCACCACAGACATCTACGACGCGTTGACCACCATCGACGGCTTGGCGGGCTGGTGGACAGAAGACGTAAGCGGTGACGGTGCGGCCGGTGGACGTCTCGAATTCCGCTTTCCGCCGGTCGGCGGATTCGACATGGAGGTACTTGAGACCGTCTCGGCGGAGTCGGTGCGATGGCGCGTGATCGAAGGCCCCGACGAGTGGGTTGGCACGACCATCACGTGGTCGCTTCGCCAGGAGGGCGACTACGCCATCGTGATGTTCAGTCACGACGGCTGGCGCGAGCAGGTGCCGTTCATGAATCACTGCAGCACCAAGTGGGCGGTGTTCCTGATGAGTCTCAAGGCGCTGATCGAGTCGGGCAAGGGCACACCCGCACCGCGCGACGTCGCGGTCAGCGACTGGCACTGAGTGCACCGTTGGTCAGGTGTTGATCCCGAACTCCCGGATCTTGCGATAGATCGTCGCCCGCGAGATGCCGAGGGCCGCGGCCGCCTCTGCCTTGCTGTGGTTGTTCTCCTCGAGGCTGCGTACGATCGCGTCGCGTTCGAGCGATTCGATCCTGGTCAGGGTGTGCCTGCTGGTCGAGCGGCAGCGCGGAGGTAGTTGAGCCGCTTCGATGGTGCCGGTGCGCTGATGAGTGACCACCTCGCGCAGGATCTGTCGTAGCTCGGTGACATTTCCGGGCCACGAGTATTTGCTGAGCTGGTTCATCGCGTTCGGTGCGACTGCCAACTCCCGTCCGCGGGTCAGTTGCTTGAGCAGCGTCGGCACCAGATCGTGGAGGTCTTCGATGCGATGCCGCAGCGGAGGGAGTTCGACGGTGTGCCCGAAGAAGGGCAGCAGCACCGACGCCGCGTTCCCGGCGTCTGGCAGCGTCGTCACCGCGAGCCAGCCTGCGTGCTCGCGACCCGGAAGCAGATCGGAGATCGCGTTCACGGTGTCGTCGTCGAGTTGGTCGAGGCCACGGATGATGACCCCGAAGCCGTCGGTGTCGAGTTCGGCTTCGAGGGCGTCGAACGTCTCCGGCGACTCGAAGTCGTCGGCGTTGAACACTCTCGTCGTGCCGGGCAGGAAACGCTCGGCCGCGGCCCGGAGTACGGCTGTGCGGCCCGAGCCCGATTCCCCAGAGACCGCGATCCAGCGTCCGGCGCGCACGTGCCCGGCAACGTTGTCGCAGCACTGACGCCACGACGAGCTTCGGCCGACGAGGCCGGGAAGGGCGGTGGCGGAGGTTCGAGTGACGCGTGCGTGTCGGGTCGGGCTGCCGTCGACGAGGTGAACTCGGAAGACCGCGATATCGGAGTCGCAGTGCTCGTCGACGGGTGACAGCCGTGCCACCCTCCCGCTGGGCAATGCACTGACCCGCGGGATCGCTGCGTCGAGGGAATGGGCGTCGACGGAATGGTCGACGGCCAACTCGAGGAGAGCGGTTTGGTCGGACGGATTCATGCTGTGGCGCAGCCTGCGATTCATCAACACGACGTCGCCGGACAGCCCGATCACCATCGCCTGCGGAGCCCGCCGACACGTCGCGAGATAGGCGTTGAGGAGTCGGGATTCGCGCTCGCTGGCCTGCGAGACCATGCGCTGCACGATCTGCGACGTCGCCGATTTCGCGAGCGAGAGCAACAGACTAGACGGATGCTCCTGCTCGGTCAGACACGTGAGGTCGAGCGCGCCGACGATGGCTCCGGAGATGGGGTTGAGGATGGGAACTCCCGCGCAGGAGAGTCGGCCGAGACAGCCCGCGTAATGTTCCGAGCCGCTCACCAGGGTCGGTTGCCGAGTCTCGAGGGCAGTGCCGATGCCGTTGGTGCCCGCGTGCTCTTCGCTGTAGCTGTACCCGGGAGCGAGACTGACGTCGTCGAGCATCCGTTGCAGGCCACGATTGGCGGTGGCACGTGAGAGTACGACGCCGTCGGGCGAGGTGAGGATGATGCTGATCGGTTCGGAGACGAGGTCGTTGGCGAGCTGATCGAGAACCGGCCGAGCCGCGGCGATCAGGGGTGTCTCGGGATTGGGTTCACGCACGAAGGGGAGTTCGAGTCGGTCGGCATCGACATTGAGCGCGCGCGAACGTCGCCACGACGTGAAGATCGCGTCGCGGACGTCGACATCGACATCGTCGTCGCTCAGAAATCGCTCGCGGGCGCGGGCGACGTGTCGTGATGTCGGAGCCTGGGCTGGTGGCTGGGATATCACGTGGTAGGTAACCCCTCTGTGATCTATATCTCACTTCCGAGTGTAGCCGACACATGGTCTGACGGACATGTGTTGACGGCCGGTCGTGTGCGCGTGTGTTCGGCGTTGGGAAGGGCCGGCCGCGATCAACGCCGTGAACGGTTAGTTCAGATCGCGACCGGCCCAGTTCGGGGGACTACCAACCGGTCAGTAGATGTTGGACGGGCGCACCATTCCTTCGGCGAGGTCGCCGAATCCGGGTGCGGGGATCGCGCCCGGATTGCCCATGACCTCCTCGACCACTGCGGTCTCTGTGGTGATCAGCAGTGCGGCGATGGATGCCGCGCTCTCCAGCGCGGCGCGGGTCACCTTGCACGGATCGATGACGCCCTCGTCGAACATGTCCGCGTACTCGCCGGTGAGCGCGTTGAAGCCGTGCCCGAGGGGCAGCCCCGTCACGACCGTCACCACTTCGTCGCCGTCGTAGCCCGCGTTGGTGGCGATCCAGCGCACCGGTTCGGCGAGTGACCGTCGAACGACGTCGATGCCGACGGCGTCGTCGCCGGTCGCCTCGAGCGGTTCGAGCGCGCGATGCGCCTGTGCCAACGCTGTACCGCCGCCGGAGACGATGCCCGCCTCGACCGCCGCGCGTGTCGCCGCCAACGCGTCTTCGACGCGAAGCATGCGTTCCTTGAGTTCGACGCTCGTCACGCCGCCGACCCTGATCACGGCCACGCGTCCGGTCAAACGCGCGATGCGGAGTTCGAGACCGTCGCGATCTGCATCGATTCGAGCTCGCTGCAGTTGCGCTTCCAGGTGCGACACGCGAGCGTCGACGGACGCCTGGTCGCCGTGCGCACCGACGATCGTCGTCTCGTTCTCGGTGACCGTCACCCGATCGCAGGTCCCGAGGTGCTCGATCGACACCTCCGACAACTCGATGCCGGTGTCCTTGGCGATGACGTGGCCGCCGAGTGCGACCGCGAGATCTTCGAGCTCGGCGATCCGTCGATGCCCGAAACCGGGAGCGCGTACAACGACCGATTGCATCGTCTTGTGCATGTTGCCACCGACGAGCAGCTGTAACGCCGGACCGTCGACATCCTCGGCGAGGACGAGCAGTGGCCGATCGGCTCGCTTGGCCACCTCGATCGCGGGCATGATCTCCTGCACCGACGTGATCTTCTTGTTGGTCAACAAGACAACGGGATTGTCGAGGACGGCTTCCATGCGTTCGGGATTGGTGACCATGTAGCCGGAGATGTAGCCGTGGTCGAATTCGATGCCGTCGACGATGTCGACCGCGAGGCCGAGAGTGTCGCTCTCCTCGGTCGTGATCACTCCGGTCTTGCCGACATGCTCGACGGCAGATGCGATCACGTCGCCGATCACCTCATCGTCGCTTGCGGCCAGAGATGCGATCCGTTCCAGGTCGCTGCGGCCGCCGATCTGGACGGCCTGGTCGTTCAACGACCCGACGACCGCGGTCACCGCGCGCTCGATACCGCGCCGCACCCGCATCGGATTGGCACCCTGCTCGACGGCGCGCAGTCCCTCACGAACCATGGCCTGCGCCAGCACGGTGGCCGTCGTGGTGCCATCACCCACGACGCCGTTGGTCTTCATTGCGACTTCCTTGACCAACTGAGCACCCATGTTGGCGAACGGATCCCGCAGCTGGATCTCGCGTGCGATCGTGACTCCGTCATTGGTGATCGTCGGCGGTCCGGTCAGTTTCTCCAGCACCGCATTGCGTCCTTTCGGACCCAATGTCACCTTGACCGCGTCGGCGAGGGCGTTGACGCCCCGCTCCAGCCGCAGTCGCGCTTCGGCGTTGTAGCGCAACTCCTTGGCCATGTTGGCACCTCTTTCGATTGGGTTGTGGGGGTTGGGGTTTCCTGGTTGGGCTGTGTCCCGCTGGTTGAGCTGTCCCCGCTGGTTGAGCTTGTCGAAACCACGATCAGCGGGTGGGGTGATCTCGACAAGCTCGATCAGCGGCTCGGGCTGTCGAAACCTCAGGGGACGAGGATCGCGCGGCCGCGCACCCGGCCGGCGTCGAGGTCGTCGAGCGCCTGCTGGTATTCGGTCAATGGGTAAGTGACGGTGTGTAGCTTCACCTTTCCCGCCGCCGCCAGCGTCATGAGCTCGGTCAGATCGTTGTACGAGCCGACGAGGTTTCCGATGAAGTTGATCTCGGTCGAGATCACGTCGATGGTCGGGATGTTGATGTTCTCCCCATAGCCGACGACGAAATAGTTGCCCGCCTGGCGCAGCATCGCGATGCCCTCCGACGTCGCGCCGCCCTCGCCGACGAAGTCGAGGACGGCTTCGGCGCCCTTGCCATCGGTCAGTGCGAGCACCTTCTCGACCTGCGTGCCGTCGGCGACGATGCCCTCGTGCGCGCCGACTTCGACGGCCAGTGCCACCGCATCGGGATTGCGGTCGACCACCACGATGCGGACCCCGGAGATCGCGGCAAGAACCTGAATCCCTATGTGTCCCAATCCGCCTGCGCCGATCACGACGCAGGTGTCACCCGGCCGCGTCATCCGTGCGACCTTGGCGGCCGCGTGATAAGCCGTCAAACCGGCATCCGCGAGAGCCGCGATATCGGCGGGCTCGAGCGAATCGTCGATCTTCACGACGCTGCGCGCAGTTGTCTTCAGGTAGTCGGCGTACCCGCCATCGGTGTCGATGCCGGGAAATTTGTTGTTCTCGCAGTGCACGTCGTCGCCTGCGCGGCAGGCGCGACACAGGCCGCAGGTGATCAGCGGGTGCAGGATCACCTTGTCGCCCACCGACACATTGGTGACGGCATCGCCGATCGCCTCGACCCATCCGGCGTTCTCGTGCCCGATCGTGTACGGCAGGTCGACGCCGCTCTTCTCGGCCCACTGCCCTTCGAGGATGTGCAGGTCGGTGCGGCACACTCCTGCGCCACCGATCCGGACGATCACGTCGAGTGGACCCGTCACCACAGGATCAGGCACCTCGGTGAGTTGCAGCTTGTCGTGGTAGCCGACAACCTGTACGGCTCTCATGATGACCTCCCGGTGATGGTTGCTGTTCGTGATGCGTCGAACATGTGGTGGCGCAGGTCGGTGATGACCGGCCCGCTGGTTCCGTCGCACTCGTCGTCGTCGGCGTAGCGGGTTGCGAGCAGTCCGCGGCAGAAATGTGCGTTGCCCTCCATGGAAATTCGCACCGATCGTGCGAATCGCATACGCATCGGAATCTCGTCGGCGCTCAGGGTTCGCCCCTCCTCGTCGACGACGACCCGACAGTTGGGGCAGACACCGAGCCCGATCTGTACTCGTCTGCGCAAGAGTGCGTATTTCTCCGGTCCGTCGGGGACGTCGCGCAGCAGCAGGTGCGTGCAGCCCTCGACGTCGACGACGCCCGATGAGATCAGCGGTGTCACGGCACGTTCCATGGCGGCGGTGTGCGCCTTGCGGAAGAAGGTGAGTCGGAGTTCCTCGAGATCCTGCTCCGCCTCGACACCGAAGGTGCCCTTGTAACCCGCGTGAGCGGCCAGACCCGCGTTGATCTTGTCCGAGTCGTGGTGATCGTCGAGCATCACGCGGACCCGTCCGATGTCGTCGATCGCTTCAAGTGCATCGAGTGCGTCAGATGCCATGAGGTAGGCGAAGTTCGGCGAACAGAACGACGTGGGTAGGCGCAGATGCACGGTGACACCCTCGTCGTCGAGGCTGATCGAGCGCACGAACCCCAGTTCGGTGATGGGCAGATCCAACTCGGGATCGGCAACCGTGTCGAGAGCTTCGATGACGATGTCCGACAACGGCATGCCCGATGCCTGCGCCTGCCCGCGATGTGCGAGCGCGGTCATGCGGTTACCGCCTCCGCGGCCGGCGTGTCCTGGGCGCCAGCGGCGACGTCGACGCCGGGATCGGCTGCATCGGTGGGGATTCGCAGTTCCTCGGGAACCGAGATGTGGGGATACAGCGCCGCCGCGTTGAGTCCGAGGATCTTCTTCTTCTGCTCGACGGTGATCGGTGCGTACTCCGTCATGTCCTCGGGAATCTGGAAGTCGACGAAGCGCTCGACGAGCCACTGCGGTGTCCAGAGCGCGTAGTCGCTGGAGAACAGGATCTTGTCCTCACCGATCCAGTAGAGGAGTTCGCCGATGATCTGCGCGAAGTACCTCGGCCGCGTGTGGATGAACGGAATGGCAACGGCGAGACCGCCGTACACGTTGGATTCCTGCGTGGCGATCCAGCAGAAGTCCTCGAGGCGAGGAAGACCGACGTGCTCGATGATGAAGTTCAGATCGAGGTAGTCGGTGGCAACCTTGTCGACATCCGCGACGTCGAAGGCGTCTCGGTCGAGCGGCCGGATCGTCGGGCCCTTGTGTACGTGGACGTTCTTGATGCCCAGTTTCAGGCACTCCTCCAGATAGCGCCGCGACCACGGGTCGTCGAGCTTGTATCCGCGTGAATCACCATGCCACTCAGCGGTATACAGCTTGACGCCCTTGAGGTCCATCGCCTCGGCATCGCGTCGGAGCTGGACCAGACCGTCCTCGCCGTCGCGCGGGTCGTAGGCGTGGTTGTAGGTGAGCTTGTCGGGGTTGTCCTGCGCAAGCTTGAGCGAATCGTCGACCTGAGCGAAGCCGTTGACGTAGAAGTCCTTGAGGATCGTGGCCTGGAAGATCGCGTGATCGGCGGGCCCGTCGACGAAGAGGTCCTGCATCAGGCGGTCGGGGCCGTAGTAGCAGTAGGTGTCGTAATCCCACACCTGCTCTTCGGGACTCAGGTTGCGGTGATAGTCGTAGAAGCAGTCGATGAACTGTTTGCCGTGAATGTTGCGCTGGTTGGATTCGCGGCCGTCCCACAGGTGGACGTGGGCGTCGACGATGAAGTACTTCTCGCCATTCTTCTCGTACATCTTCTCACTCGCTCTCTGAGATCTGGGCTGTCGTGATGATCTGGCTGTCGTAAAGATTGGGGCTGTCAGGTGTAGCGGAAACTACGGTGCGGCAACGTGAGTCGCCGCTATGGATCCGCCGCAGGCGCCGGATGGACGGGCTCGGCGCCTGCGGCGAAGCGTTACGACGACGCGGTGAGGTCGAATCCGATGAACTCGGCGGCGTCCTCCGGGCTGGCGAACAGGATGGTCTTGTCGTCGAGGTGCACCATCCGTCCGTAGTGCGTGGAGCTGATCTCCTCGAAGATCGACCCGTCGAAGTCCTGGCCGAGGGCATCGGTCAGTTCGTCGTAGTCGAAGATGAGGCGGTTGACGCCGTCGACACGGATCATCGACGGATACTCGGTGAGTTCGACGTCGTCCTTGGCTCCCATGACGTCGGCCACGATGCGACCGATCGGCGTGTTCATGAGCGTGACACCGCACATGTTGGAGAACTCGGTATCGGCTCCGAATTGCATGGTGCTCACTTGTTCAGCTCCTCTGGGATATCGACGTCCATGGCGGTCAGAACGTCGGCGAACTTGGTCTTCGCGTGTTCGAGACTGGATGAGAAGGTGACCGACTTGTCGGCCGGCTGCGACCAGATCGGCTGCAGGGCGCGGGCGGCGTCGAGGCTGCGCGGCACCCATTCAGACATCCACCGCGAGAAGAGCTTTCGATTGTCGATGCCGTACTTCTCGTCGCGCGAGAGCATCTGGAACAGCGCGCGCGAGTAGTTGAGGTCCCGGTCGTAGTCGTACTCTCCGGTACCGACGATCGTGGGGGTGATGTAGTCGCCGTTGCGGGCGGCAACCTGCATGACGAGCTCCGACCGGAACAGCGAGCCAACCAGTTGCTCGAAGACGATGTTGGAGCAGAACAGCAGCTCGGCCCAATCACCGATCGCCGTCAGCCGCTCCACCGCCTCGCGAGTGGGCTGCCACTCGGGGGCCGATTGCCAGACCTCCTTGTGCGCCGAGCCGTCGAACGCTTCCTCGGCTTCGGAAAGGTCGAGGTTGAACAGGGCAAGGTCCTGCGCGAAGCGCAGCTTGTGCGCGGCGTTGACGCAGACCGCGTTGTTGATCATGTTCGTCGGTGCCGACCGCTGAATCGAGGTGAACACATGCAGACCCATGCCGCTCTCGGCGTGCATCCAGGCGCCGAGGTTGCGCTCGATGAACTTGAGCCACGCCGAATTCCACCCGTCGTATGCCCGTGCGCGCTTGGCGTTCTGCAGGCACAGATCGACCTGGTGGACGACCGCGGAGTTGTTGCGGTAGATCGACTGTTCCCATTCCTCGTTGGGATCGAGGAATTGATGCCAGTTGTCCGATTGCGCGGCGGTCCACTCCTTCGGATACCCGCCCGGGCCGTCGCCGAAGCCGTAGATCCATCCCTGGGTGAGGTGACGCTCGGGGTCGGGCTGGACGTCGACGGTGACGTCCTCATAGATCGTGGCCCGCTTCTTGGAGGGCTGATAGTAGTTGTACTTTCGGCTGCGGCTGCTCGGGAATTCCCTTGCGCCGGCCTCGGCGTCGGTGAATTCGATGGAGGGGAAACTGCGTTCCCTCGGTTGAGCTGGTGCGGACATACCTTTCGTTCCTGTCGTTCAGGCTGATTCGACCGCGATGGTCGTGATCAGGAGTCGAATGCCGGGCTGGTGAACTTGTCGTAGAAGATCTGGTCGCGCGGAACCGAATGCTGCTCGGCCAGCGCGAGAGCTGCATCGACCATGGGTGGGGGACCGCAGAAATACACCTCCGTTCGTGCGAGGTCCGCTTCGTTGTCGTTGACGATGTCGGTGACGTTCCCGCCGATGACGGTGACGCCGTCAGGTGCGTCGTCGGTGCTCTCCGACAGGCACGCGGTGAACGAGAAATCCTCGATTTTCTCACCGAGAGTGGCGATTTCGTCGAGAAGGAAGAGATCCGACGCGGTGCGTGCGCCGTAGTAGAACCGGACCGGCCGGTGCAGCCCTGTCTCACTGATGTGTCGCAGCAGTGAGAGCAGCGGCGCCATCCCGGCGCCCCCGCCGATCGCGACGATCGGGAGGACGTGCCCGTTGCGCAGCGTGCACGACCCGTACGGGCCGTTCACCTTGATCTCTTGCCCCTCCGACAGGCCATCGGTGAGCATGCCGGCGAACAGACCACCGGGATACTTCTTGATCAAGAACTCGAGCCGATCCGGAGTCGCCGGGGTGGTGGCGATGGAGAACGACCGCTTCTCATCGGTGCCCGGGATGAACAGGTCGAAATACTGACCCGACTTGAATTCGACGGTTTCCGGCTCGACGACGTCGAGTTTCAGCGACACGATGTCGCGGGTCATCGGCTCGATGGCGGCGACCTTCGTGGTGACGTCCTGGATGGGCGCACCGCCGAGGAGTTCGTCCTCGTCGAAGTTGAGGAGCTCGATCTCGCAGTCGCTGTATGCGTATGTGCGACAGAGAAGTACGTACCCTTCGGCTTCTTCCGCGTCGTTGCAGGCGAAGGTGGAGTAGTCGTCCATTTGGACGTCGCCGTCGAGCATGTACGACTTGCAGGCCGAACAACGGCCTTCTCGGCAGCCGTGCATGAGGTGGATTCCCTGCCGGAATGCGGCGTCGAGGATGGTCTCGTCCTCGGCGACCTCCATCTCGATATCGACGGGTTCGAAGCTGATGTGATGCGTGTCGGCCATGAAGTCTCCTGGGCTTTATGGGGATGTCCGCGCTGGTCGGGGCCGCGAGCGAAGCCGGGGGCGTATCGAGACCACGCTTGCGGAGGTGGTCTCGATACGCCCTTACCCCGGGGCTCGGGGTCACTCGCCGAGCCGGGCGAAGCTCGGGCTTGCTCGACCGGCGCGGCGAGTGCGTCCGTCGCGGATCAGACCGTGACGGCCCCGTTCTTGTTGGCCATGTAGGCGGCGATATGAGCTTCGCGTTCCTCGTCGCTCATTTCGTTCAGCGCAACATTCGGGCTGCCGAACGGAATGCCGCGCACATCGTCGAGCGTCCACATCTTCTTGGGATCGAGATCGAGATGCGGTTGCGGGATGAGCGTCTTGCCGTCGTCGCGGACGTAGCCGAGATCCTTGATGATGTCGGCGAGATCCTTGCCGTGGTGCAGCGTCTCCCATTCACGGAAACCGGTGAGGCGCCCCATGTTCGGGGTCGGGCGACCTTCGTACTCGGGACGGAATGCCACCTTGTCGGTCCATGCACAGGTCTCCGAGCAGTAGGTGCGCCACTGGCCGTCGACCTTGTCGGTCACCATGTCCTCGCGAATCAGGCACGGCACCATGCACGTCCAGCACCGGTGTGGGTACTCGTAGTCGACGTCCTCGAAGGCGATCGGCTTGTTCTTGCCGGGGTAGGCGAGGCGGTTGTAGTTCTCCCACCACTTGCCGAACTTGTTGTACCAACCGGGATACTTCTCCTCGAACCATTCGAAGTCGGTGTCGGTCATGGCGTCGATGCGCCAGTAGTTGACCGGCCAGCCGGTGGCGAAGAAGCGGGCGACCTCGTGCACGTAGTGCTTGTCGACGATGCGGTTCCACGCCTCCTCGACCAGGTCGTGCGGAATCGTCAGACCGTACTTCTCCAGTGGCAGAAGGTAACTGCGGTAGTAGTCGTCGTAGATCCAGCGGCGCCACATCTCGGCGTAGGACTCGCGGTCCTTGCGGCGGTCCTTGGTCCCGTACTCGATGAAGGTGCCGATCGCGGCGTCGACGACGCAGTGGTTGTTCCACCACGCGTAGCGCAGATCCCGTTCCAGCAGTGGACGATTGCGTTCGTCGGCCAGGGCCATCAACAGAATCGAGTAACCGTTGGAGATGTGGCGCGACTCGTCGGACTGCACCGAGTGGAACACCGTCGGCAACAGATAGTCGCCGTTGGCGGCCGCCTCGTCGGGCATGGCCACGAACAGGGTGTTGGTGAACGCGGTCTCGGCGACGACCGTCAGATAGATGTTTGCCGCGGTGATCGCGTCACCGGTGATGAAGCCCTCGCCGAACTGCCTGCCGATGGTGCCCGCGTAGTTGTTCGCGAATGCCTTCTCGGTGATGTCGAAGCCGGCCGGATCGATGTAGTTGTTCATGTACAGCTTCTTGAGGTTCATCTGGATCGTCGAATGACGAACCTCGTCGATCATCTGCACCGCGAGCCCGTTGTGGATCTCCGGGTTCGGGACGGCGTCGATTGCCATCGGCATCGCGCGTGCGGCAGAGATCTCAGGGAAGGGGATGATCGACAAGAACAGCTTCTGCCATTCGAGCCAACGTTCCTGGACCTGCCGGAACATGTTGCCGCGGATGGCGCCGTCCATGGCACCGTAGACGCGGTTGTCCTTCTCCTCCTCCATCGGGAAGTACGACCGCATGATCTGCTTGAGCGGATCCTTTTTGGGGGCCTTCTCGAACGTGTAATCGGTACCGAACCGAGTGGCGGGGGTGGCGAAGGTGGGCTCCCACGACAACTCGGTGATCTTCGCATGGGCTTTGGTCAAGCTCTGCCTGCTCAATGTGCGCCTCCTCGTATGGGCCGGCGCTGTGCCGACCTGGCTGGACTGGAGCGCTTTCGATACAACCGCGTGAGGTGCATCACAGCCGTCTCACTGTGAGACGCGGCACATATTCACGATCGCGCAGCGGGCATGCGATGGGGGTGGGGTGGCTGCTGGCGGGCGTGGGGCGTGGCTCGGGTGTGGGCGGCGCGTCGTCGTCGAGCCGGGTTGTAAATGTGTGTCGTGTCGAAGGATGTGGGTGCTGCAGCGCCCACATCTTTACGTTCGACACACATCTAGCGCGGCGCGGGGTGGATGTGGGCGGAATTGGAACCGGGCGGTCTCGGCAGGTCGCGGGGCGTGGGCCGCTGCGGGCAGCGGGGCGGGCGCTCGGGGCGCGGGCGGCGGGTGCGCGGCCCGGGTGCGGGCGGTGCGTCGTCGAGCCGGGTTGAGGATGTGTGTCGTATCGAAGGATGTGGGTGCTGCAGCGCCCACATCTTTATGTTCGACACACATCTAGCGCGGCGCGGGGTGGATGTGGGCGGAATTGGAACCGGGCGGGCTCGGGGTGCGTCGGATATGTCATGCACTCACCCTCCGCCGCGCGCAACTCCACTGCCCGTCATCCGGCTGCTTGTTATCCAGCGGACCGGTTCGGGCTCATTCATCGGAACGCGGTGCTGGCCGCCGGGTACACCGACAACGACCTGCGGGCGTCGCTGCGTCGACGGGAGATCGAGCGTGTCCACCGCGGGGTGTTCGTCGTCTGCGGCGATCGGACGCGGCTCGAACACCACCGTCTCGTCGCGCTCGCGTCCGTGCAAGCCGCGAAGGGTGAGGGCGCGGGGGATCGCGGCTCGGGTGAGTCGGAGGCCGCCGAGTCGGGCGCATCGGAATCGGAAGCGGGGGTGGAAGAGGCAGCTGAACCTCGCGCAGCGCTGAGTCACCAGAGTGCCGCGGCGGTGCATGGTCTCGAGATGCTCTCGCCGACGCTGACGCGCGTCCATTCGACGACGGTGGGTGGTGCGGGATTTCGAACCGCGACCCATCACCGCCATGTCGCGACGCTGTCTGACGACGAGCTCGTCGAGGTTGACGGCGTGCTGGTCACTTCGATCGAACGAACGGCTGTCGACATCGCCTGCGGGGCAGCGACGTTCGCTCAAGCGCTCGCGGTTGTTGATTCGGCTCTGCGGCTCGGTGCCGATCGGGAGCTCATGACGAAGATGCTCACCGGCAAGCGTCGCGGAGTGGGCCTTGCGCGCCGAGCGTTGCACCACGCTGATGGGCGGTCGGAGAATCCGGGCGAGTCGTGGAGTAGGGCGCAGATGATCGAGGCGGGTTTGCCCGCCGCGCGGCTGCAGCACACGTTCCGCGACGTCGACGGCGAGCACGTGGCGCGTACTGATTTCGACTGGGGCGGGCGCCTCGTCGGAGAGTTCGACGGCAAGGTGAAGTACGGGAAGCTGCCCAAACCGGGAGAGGACGCGACCGAGGTTGTGCTGCGCGAGAAGCGTCGGGAAGACGAGCTGCGCGCGATGGGCGTCATGGTCGTGCGCTGGACCTGGGACGATCTCCGGGGTGGGAGGGTCGCGGCACTGATCCGACGCTGGCTCGTGAAGTTGGCGCTGATCGTCGAACCTGCCAGCGCATGAATGTGTGTCTTATCGCAGGATGTGGGCGCTGCAGCACCCGCATCCTTCGATACGACACACATTTACGACGCCCCGCAGCGGTTCGATGCCCCAGGCGCGATCAGGGCAGGGAGTCGTACACCGCCTGCTCGAACTGCTGCGACGCGGCGACGGCGGCAGGGTCGAAGAACGGTAGGAGCTGGGTGGCCCAGAGTCCGCCGATGCCCCTTCGGGCATCGACCCAGAAGTAGAGGTTGGCCCGCCCGGCCCAGCCCATCGAGCCCGCGCTGCGTCCGGTCGGGGCCTGCGAATTGTTCGTCATCGCGACGAGATTCCACCCTTTGCCGACGCCGGGAAAGAAGTCGACATCGTTGGTTTTGCGAGGGTTGACGCCCGGGAGTGGTGTGATCTCGAGTGCTCCGAGCTGGTTGCGCATTGCGTCGCCGACGGTCTCCGGGCGCAGTAGTTGTTGCCCTGAGTCGGATCGGCCGCCGCGCAACCAGAATCGGATGAATTTGAGGAAGTCTCCGGCGGTGGAGTACAGGCCCTGGCCGCCCATGTCGAGTTCGGGTTCGTCGGGCGAGGTCGGCGAGCGCAAGGCCTTGAGGTGGCCGTCCGCGGTGCGCACGTGCAGGTTCGCGCTTCGCTCGAGCATCTGCGGTCCGCGACGAAAAGTGGTGTCGCGCATGCCTAATGGTGTGAGTAGGCGTTCGGTCATGACGTCGCCGAGTCGGCGTCCGGTGGCGCCTTCGATGACCCTGCCCACCCAATCGAGGTTCGTCCCGTATTCCCACCGGGTTCCGGGATCGAACATCAGCGGTGCCTGCAGCGATGCCTGCGTCGCCGTCGCGACGTCGGGCAGGCCGAGGCCCGCGACTGCCCGCGCGCAGTCGGCGTCGAAGAAGTCGTAGGCGAATCCCGCTGTGTGAGTGAGCAATTGGCGGGTGGTCACAGGAGTACGTGGCGCGCGCACCACCGGTGTGTCTCCGTCGAACCCGGTGAGGGCGCCGATTTCGGAGAGGTCGGGTGCGTACTCCGACGCGGGGGCGTCGAGGTCGAGGAGGGCGTCGTCGACGAGTTGCAGTGCCAGCGTTGCGGTCAGTGGTTTGGTCATGGAGAACAGGGCGAGAACGGCGTCCGTGGCCAGTGCCTCGTCGCGGCCCGCGGCCCGTGGACCTGCTGCTTTGAGGTAGATCGTGTCTTCGGCGGTGGTGACACCTGAGACGATGCCGGGTAGCGCGCCGTCCGCGGGCGCGGCGTCGATGATGTGGTCGAGTGCGGCGGTGTCGAGGTCTGCGGCGTCGACCTTCATCGCGCCAGACTTTCGACGAATGAGGCGAGGCGTCGGAGACCTTCTGTGAGATCGGCTGTCGACGCCGCGTACGACAGTCGGACGTGATCATCGGCCGTTTCGACGCCGAAATCCTTTCCGGGAGTGAGTGCTACGTGTGCTTCGGTGAGCGCGCGCTCGCAGAACTCCCACGAGCCAAGCCCGGTGTCGGAGACGTCGATGTACACGTAGAACGCGCCGTCGGGGAAGACCGGCACGCGCAAGCCCATCGCAGTGAGTGCGTCAAGCACGAGTTGTCGTCGAGCGACGAATTCGCGGCGTCGATCTTCGCATACCGCAAGGGATTCCGGAGTGAAGCAGCTCAGCGCCGCGAGTTGGGCGGGAGTGGGTGGACACACGTAGAAGTTCTGCGCGAGGCGCTCGACGACGTCGACCATGTCGGGTGGCAGGATGCACCAGCCGAGCCGCCACCCCGTCATGCCGAAGTACTTCGAAAAGCTGTTCACCACAACAACATCGGGGCCGACGGATGGGTCGGCGAGGACGCTGCGGGGCGGCCGGCCGTCGGGGCCGGGATCGGAGAGTCCGAGGTAGATCTCGTCGACGATGCTCCACCCGCCGCGCTCGGCGACGCGATGGCACAGTTCGACGAGGTCGTCGTAGGGGAGCGACGTGCCGGTCGGGTTCGACGGCGACGCCACGATCACCCCGCGCGTGCTCTCCGACCAGGCGGCGTCGACGAGGTCGGGAGTGAGCTGGAATCGATCGGAGATGCCGGTCGGCACCAGGCTGACCTGCGCACCGAATGCCTGCGCGAACTGTCGGTTACACGGATACGACGGATCGCCGATCAACACACCGTCGCCGGGATCGATCAGCGCCGCGCATGCGAGAAGCAACGCAGCCGACGCACCCGAGGTGACCGCGACCTGCTCCGCTGTCACGCCGTCGGCGCGGAAGTGGTGGCGATAGAAGTCGGCGATCGCCTCGCGTAGTTCGGGGAGGCCTAGTGCTCCCGTGTACGTCAGCGGACGGCCGTCGGAGACCTCGCGAGCCGCGGCGAGAAATGCTGGCGGAGCGCCGAAATCGGGTTCGCCGATATTCAACCGGATCACCGGGCTGCCCTGCGCCTCGACGGCGGCCGCTCTGCCCGCGAAGTCCATCGCGTAGAACGGTGCGACCTCTTGGGCGCGCTGCGAGATCTTCATTCGTCTCATTGTGCGCGACGGCGCGCGCGGGATGTTTCGGGGTGGGGGAGTGATCTCGACTCGGGTGCTCGCTGCGCTCGCGCCCGCTCGATCAGCGGAAGGGGGCTCGGTTGGCGGGTGGGTGATCTCGACAAGCTCGATCAGCGAGTAGGGGCTCGATCAGCGAGGAGGGACTCGGTCGGCGGGTGGATCTCGACAAGCTCGATCAGCGGGTGGGGCTCGGTCGGTGAATACGACGCTCCCGCTCGGCTGGTGGGCCGAGCGGGAGCGAAACCGGCGTGCGCCGCAGGTCAGGGCACGTAGTTGAAGGTGTCCGGATCGGGGCCGCGGCGCTTGTTCTTGTTGAGGCCGTCGATGGCTGCGACGTCGTCGCCGGACAGCTCGAAGTCGAAGAGGTCGAAGTTCTCCTCGACGCGCGAGCGGGTGACCGACTTGGGGAAGATGATGTCGCCGCGCTGGATGTGCCACCGCAGGGTGACCTGGGCGGTCGACTTGCCCTTCTCCTCGGCGATCTTCTTCAGGACCGGATCGTCGAGGACGTCGCCCTGTGCGATCGGCGACCATGCCTCGGTCGCGATGCCGTGGTCGGCGTTGAACGCACGCAGATCGTCCTGCGTCAGATAGGGGTGCACCTCGATCTGATTGACCGCGGGGACGATCTCGGTCTCGGCGAACAGCCGCTCGAGGTGGTGCTTCTGAAAATTCGACACTCCGATAGCCCGCGCCTTGCCGTCGGCGTAGATCTTCTCGAGCGCCTTCCACGTTTCGACGAAATCTCCGACCTCCGGCAGCGGCCAGTGGATCAGAAACAGGTCGACGGCGTCGACGCCGAGGTCGGCGAGCGTCTGGTCGGTGGCCTTGAGCGCGTCGTCGTACGCGTGGAATCCGTTGTTGAGCTTGCTGGTGATGAACACCTGGTCGCGTGGGACGTCGGACCCGTTGACGCCCTCACCGACCTCCTTCTCGTTGCCGTACATCTCGGCCGTGTCGATGTGGCGGTATCCGACGTCCAGGGCAGTGCGCACTGCGTCGACCGTCTTCTCCGGCTCGATCTGGAACACGCCGAAACCGAGCTGCGGGATCTCGACGCCGTTGTTGAGAGTGATGAGTGGGACTGTCATGGAACACCTTTCGCGTCTACGGAACTAATGGGAAACACGATCGCCGGGGGATTCCGCGCACGCTCGGTCTGCATGCGCGGCGTCGTGGCCGAGGCCTACCCCTGGCGAGATAGATGGATCTGAAGGGGTCAGGGCAGCAACACGAACTTGCCGCGCGGATGCGACGACAAGATGTCGTCGAGCGCCTTGGCGGCTTGGTCCAACGGATACGTCCCGGCGACATCTGTCACCAGAGCGCCCGATGCCGCGTCGGCGATCAGGCCGTCGATTGCGTTACTGCGGTTCTCTTTGCTCTGCGGCGTGGAACCGTCGATCAGCACGATGCCGTCGTCGCCGCGCCCGAACGCCGCGATGCTGACGATGCGGTCGCGGTCGTCGACCAGAGCGAGCGACACGTCGACAGCCTCGTCGGTGCCGACCGTGTCGATGGCCACGGTGACCGGATTTTCTGCAGCCGCTTGCACACGCTCGAGAAGGCCGTCGCCGTACGCGACAGGGATGGCCCCGAGTTCGCGCAGATGGTCGTGATTGGCGGGCGCGGCGGTGGCGATGACGGTTGCCCCGATCTTGCCTGCCAACTGCACCGCGATCACGCCGACGGCTCCGGCGCCGCCGTGGATGAGCACGGTGTCGTCGGCCTGCACGCCTGCGGTGGCAATCGCGTCGGCTGCGGTGACACCTGCCAGCAGGAGACTTGCCGCATGTTCGTCGTCGAGTCCTGCCGGTTTGATGTGGACCGACTTCTCGTTGACGACGACGTGGTCGGCGTAGGCGCCGGAGATCGGGTACGCGACGACCTCGTCGCCGACCGCGAAGCTGGGTGTCTGACCGTCGAGTGGATCGCCGACCGCACGGACGACACCTGCGAGTTCGTTGCCGATGGGGATGGGAAGTTTCGATTCGTCGGTGCCCATCACTCCGCGCACCGTCTTGGCGTCGGCGGGATTGACGCCGATCGCCGTGACATCGATGACGACTTGTCCCGGGTCGGGGAGTGGCAATTCGGCCTTCACGATCTCGACGACCGTCGACGGTTCGCCGTACTCGTTGGCCACGGCCTGCCGCGCGGTGACGGCGGCCGACTCGATGTCGAGGGTGTTCTCGTTGGTCGGTGTCTTCGCTGAGTCAGTAGTCGATGAGTCTGAGTTCGTTGAATCGGCCATAACTGCTTCAAGGCGCAGCAACCGTGGCGCTATTCCGATCCGAAGGTCACCGTCCGGTGTCGATCACGAGCAGTCGGACAACGCCGCATCACAAACGCATCGCGTCGGGGCCGATGCGCGTGATCGACCTCACGCGTGAGTCGGCGGCCGACTCGGCGATCTCGCGATGTCGGCGGAGTTGACTCAGCGCCGAAACCACGTCTCCGCGGTGTCTGCTAGCGCCTTCTCGATGCGCAGCTTCGATGTCTCGGACAGGTTCGCGGGCAACGAATCTGGCGCGAACCACGCGACGTCGGTGTTCTCGTCGTCGGCTGCGCGTGGCGTGCCTGCGAGGTGGCGGACCAGGAAACACACGTCGAGGTATTGCGTCTGATCGCCATTGGGGTAGGTGACCATCGGAGTGACGTCGATACTGGTCAATCGAACTACCTCCGCGTCGACGGCGGTTTCCTCGGCGATCTCCCGGATGATCGCGCGCGCGGGCTCTTCTCCCGGTTCGAGCACGCCGGACACGACCGCCCATTCGCCGGTATCGGCGCGCTGAGTGAGCAGAATCCGCCCGTGATCGTCACGGACCACTCCACTCACACCGGAGAGCCACAGCGGCATATGCCCGACGTGGGAGCGCAGTTCGGTGATGAATCCGGGAATCGGCATGAGGCCATTTTGCCGTGGCCGGCCGAGTCGTGCCGTCGCACATCCGGTCTCGTGGTGCCGTGGCAGGATCGGCTATGACCGATCGGGGTCGAGTGTGCAGGCAGAAACATGCAGGCGAAAGGTGCGATCGATGCGTGGTAAGGGTGTCTTCGCGGTGCTGGTGGGCATCGGACTGGTCGGCGTTGTGTGGGCGATCGTCGACGTCGTCGATCGTGGCTGGTCGAGCGGCCCGGGTAGCACCTGGGTGTGCGCCGCGCTCGGGTTGGTGCTGGTCGTGTTCGCGTTGTATCGGGAATTCGGCGGGTCGCCGCTGGTCACCGTCGACAACGAGAACATCGCCGAGGAGTACGAGGCGCAGAAGCGCGCCGACGGCGTGGAGGCCAACTGGGTCGTGAAGCCCGGCTATGCGGACGCGCAGACCGACGCGGCCCTCGGTCGCGACGAGCCGGAGAAGAAGTAGCCGCGACACGACGCTGCCGAACGCGTGTTCGGCGAATCTGTCAGTGGTGGGTGCTTCACTGTCATGTGCGCGTGTAAGAACGCATCCGATCGCCGAAACGAGGCATGGCAGCATGAACACCCCTACTTCGCACAATGTGTCGCGCGGGCCGTCCGCTGAGCATGCCTGGGCCGAGGCGAGAACGTGGCTGATCGAAGAGCTGCGCGCGATGCCGAACGCGGCCGTACTCGATCTCGGACCCGCGGGTCTCGACACCACCCTCACGCCTGAATCCGACGTGGAATGCGCTCAAGTGCACGTCTTACATGGCGGCGTCTACCTGGTGAGACTCTCGACGGACCTGATGGAGCATCCACGACTTGCCGGCTACTCGGTGCCGCGGTCGTTGCGAAACCGGTGGCGCCTCGATGACCGCTTCGACGACTGCACCCACGGCTATCTCGTCAGCGCCTCTGCAGAATTGATCGCCGACATCTGTATCGGCTGGTTCCGAGACCGGTGCGCGTGGCGGCATCCGGGGTCGTTGGGGTGGAGTTACACCGCACCGCAGCCGGCTCGGGGATGCCCCTGATCTTTCCCCCAGATCGGCTCCGAACAGGTGATTTCCCCGCAGATCTCACGCATCGTGGAGTCATGACCACTTCATATGACAGCACCAGCACATCGTCGAACGGCACTAACAACAACGGCTCGGGAATGGGCTTCTGGAAGATTCTCGGGATCGTCGTCGTGGCGCTGATTGCGCTCGCGATCATCGGCCCGGTACTCAAGGGACTCTTCTGGATCGGACTCTTCGCGCTGGCCATCTACGGCGGCTACATGCTCTTCCGGGCATCGCGATCGTCGAAGTCGGATGGCGGCTCATCGGGCTTCTGAGTACGGCAAACGACCCACCCGTGAATTCGCCAGCGCGACAGTAGGATTCATTTCAGCGGATTCAATACCAGTGTGGGGCGTCCAACTCTCGCGTGAGATGGTCACCGGGATTGTTACGTGCGTACCATTGTCCGGTGTCCGTTGACAGCGATGCCGTACCGGTGACCCGGCTCCTCGTGCAGACCGACCCGGATACGCCCGACCCCGCCGGGTCGAGCGAGCAGGCCGCGCTCACCGAACCGATCCACACACCGGAGGCCGTGCAGGCCGCGGATCCGTATGAGGTTGGGGCCCCTGCCGAGCGCGCAGACGACTCGACGGGGGTTGCCGACCCGGTCGACTTCGGCGCCTGCACGGGTGAATTCGACACGCGAACGGGCGAGTTCTTCACCCGGATGACTCGCCGCGATCGGCCCGGCGCGACGTCGACTCGACTGGGTGGGCACGCCGCGAACGCGCCGCGCAGCACTGCTGCGACACGGCGGCGTCGGTCAGCGGAGTCCGCACGGTCGGCAGCTGATGCGCCGGTCCCGATCCTCGATCGACTCACCCGCATGGCGGTCTCCGCGCGGCGGGTCACCGATCCGATGTCGGTGCCCGGCGAGATCACCATCGACCTCGACGACGCCTGGGAAGCCGCTCAGTCGCCGGGATGTCTGCGGCTCTTCGTCGCGGGGAACGGCTGCGAAGGCACCATCGCGATCGTGCTCACCCGGTTCATCGTCGACCATCACACCGACCTCGGTGCGTTGCTCGACCACGCGCCCGTCGAAGCCCGCGCCCTGCCTGATTGGGACGAAGACGACGTCGTCACCACTCCTCGAGGCTTTCGGACGGAGGGGGCATCGCTGCAGACCGGGACGTACCTCGATCTCGGGGAGCGTAGGTTCTGCGCGCTGAGGTACGAGGTCTTTGCCCGCGGGAACGTTGCCTACCTGGTCCACACGACCGGCATCGTCCCGTTGCGCGAGGGCCGTGAGTTCTGCCGTGAGGTCGTGGCCGCGGTGAGCAGCGTGGGGCTCGACGACTGACGATCTGATAGTCGGAAATCGAGGCGGCGCGGGGGCGCCGAGCGGATCAACCGAGCGTGAATCAACAAAGGGGGAGAGCAATGGTGAGTCGCGCCGACCGCGTCGTCGACTTGGAATCGGTACTCGCCGCAGAGGCAGACTTCATCGACGACCCGACCGACCAGGGCTGGCTGACCGCGACCGCAGCGGGTGAACGGATCTACGTGCGGATGGGCGACTTTCCCGACGAGGACCTCTGGGCGCTCTGGCTCGGCGACGGTCGGTGGATGGAGTTCACCGTGCCCCCTGCTCGCTGGAACCTGCGGGTCCGCGCGGCACGTTGGTCGGCCGACGCCCGTGCACGCCTCCCGAGGAACGAGTTCCACGACTGAGGGTGGTCTCGACAAGCTCGACCAGCGGGTGTGAGCTCGACCAGCGGATCGGGCTCGACCCGGCGGGTGTGGCTCGACCGGCGGGCGGGTGGTCTCGACAAGCTCGACCAGCGGGGAAGCTCGACCGGCGGGCGGGTGGTCTCGACAAGCTCGACCAGCGGGGCAAACTCGGCCGGCGGGGCAAGCTCGACCAGCGGGCGTGAGCTCGGCCGGCGGGCGGGTGGTCTCGACAGGCTCGACCCGGCGGGTGTGGCTCGACCGGCGGGTGGGTGGTCTCGACAAGCTCGACCAGCGGGGGAAGCTCGACCGGCGGGGCAAGCTCGACCAGCGGAGTGGGGCCGCTCCGGCCCAAATATGTGTCGAACGTAAAGATGTGGGTGCTGCAGCACCCACATCTTCACAAACGACACACATCTACCGAGCCAGGCGCCCCGGGGGGTCTCGACAAGCTCGACCAGCGGGGCAAACTCGACCAGCGGATCGGGCTCGACCCGCGGGCGGGGCGCGCCGTCAGGAACGACGCGACGAGTCGGGAGTCACCAGCTCGCCGGGCATCTCGCTCGCGTCGGCCGCGACCGCGGCGAGCTCCTCGCCAAGTGATTCGGCAGGCTTACGCGACTCCGCGGCAGTGCCGTCGACCGACTCGACCTTCATCTTCTTGCTGCCGGTGAACAGCGACGCGATCGCGCCGATCACGCAGCAGATCATGGCGAACGTGAACGCCGCGGTGAGGCCGTCGGAGAACGGATCGCTGATCAGGTGCGGGAAGAAGTCGAGCCCGGTGAGGTGGTCGACGCTGGCCTGCGGCAATCCCTGCAGTGCCTGTCCGCCCACCTCCTTGATCGGGTTGTAGCCGAGGAATGCCGCGAACAGAATGCCGACGGTCGGTAGGTGTGCGATCCCGTTGGCAGCGTCGGACGGCATGCCGTTGGACGTGAGGCCGCTGTACATGGCCGACGGCAGGTGCTGGCTGAGGCCCGCGATCATCAGCGAGAAGAACAGGCCGATCGACAACACCATCGCGGCGTTCTGGAACGTCGTCATCATGCCCGCGCCGGAACCACGAGACGTGATCGGAAGGCTGTTCATGACCTCCGCGCGGTTGGGCGAGGCGAACAAGCCCATGCCGACGCCGTTGATCAGCAGGATCAACGCGAATACCCAGTAGTCGAAGTCGACCGGGATGGCGATCAGTGCGGCGAAAGTGCCTGCCGTGATGAGCATGCCGAGCGTGGTGAACCACTTGGTGCCCAGCTTGTCGCTGAGGGCGCCCGACACCGGTGCGCTGAGGAGGAAGCCGATGGTCATCGGAACCATGTAGATACCAGCCCACAAGGGGGTTCGGCTGTAGTCGTAGCCGTGCTGCGGCAACCAGATTCCCTGCAGCCAGATGATGAGCAGGAACTGCAGACCGCCACGACCGATCGACGCCATCAGGTTGGCGAGGTTACCGAAGGCGAAGGAACGATTCCTGAACAGCGAAAGCTCGAAGAGCGGGCTCGCGACCTTGGTCTCGATCAGTACGAAGATCGCCAGGACGAGCGCGCCACCGATGAGCCCCGTGAGGACCCAGGGGTTGCCCCATCCCATGTTGGAGCCGCCATAAGGCTGGATGCCGTAGGTGATGGCGATGAGGATCGCGACCAGACCGACGGCGAAGGTCACGTTGCCCCACCAGTCCATCTTCGAGTGCTTGCGAACGCCGGTGTCGCGCAGCTTGAGGTACGCCCAGATGGTTCCGACGACGCCGAAGGGCACCGAGACCAGGAAGATGTAGTGCCACTGGATCGGCGCGAGCAGACCACCGACCAGAAGGCCGAGGAACGAGCCCGCGATGGCGGCGACACCGTTGATGCCCATCGCCAGACCTCGCTGGTTCGGCGGGAAGGCGTCGGTGAGGATGGCCGACGAGTTGGCCATCAGGAACGCGCCTCCGACACCCTGGATGATGCGCCAGAAGATCAGCCAGATGGCCGCCTCGCTTCCGTCGAACCAGGTGATCGCCAACAGGATCGACGAGACGGTGAAGATGGCGAAGCCCATGTTGTACATCCGCGCACGGCCGAACATGTCACCGAGGCGGCCGAAGCTCACCACCAGCACGGCCGTGACGACGAGGAATCCCATCATCATCCACAGCAGATAGCTGGTGTTCTCGGGGAGAAGCGGATTGAGATTTATGCCCTTGAAGATGTCGGGGAGCGCGATGAGCACGATCGACGAGTTGATCGTCGCGATCAGCATGCCGAGCGTCGTATTCGACAGCGCGATCCACTTGTAGTGGGGATCGTGAGTGGGAGACTGCGCCGGTTGCGCGGACCCGGCGTCGTTAACCGCAGTGGTCATGTGAATCCTTCTGCAAAGTCATGGCTGGTAGTCGAGATTTCTCGGTAGTGGAGAAGTCGAAGGGACGTGAGGGCCCGTCAGGTCGAGATCTCTTCGGCCAGGGCGTCGGCGAGATCTTCGATGGCCGCGTGGACGCGCTCCTGCTGCTGCGAATCGAGTCGCTCCATCGCGGCTCCGAGTAACTGCGCCTTTTTGGTACGGGCGTGCGTGATCACATCCGCGCCTTCTGGAGTTGCCACCAGGAGGCGCGCGCGACCGTCTTCGGGATCGGGTGTCCTGGTCACGTACCCGAGTTGTTCGAGGTTCGCGACGAGGCGCGAGACCGTCGGCAGTGCGACCGCCTCACGCTCGGCGAGCGCCGACATGCGCAGCGGGCCGTGGGCGTTGATCGTCCAGAGGGCCGATGCCGTGCCGACGCTGAGGTTGCCGGTTCCGCTGGTGCGGAGTGCGCGGGTGACGCGAACAAGGTGGTGATGAAGCACTGCGACATCTTTTGTGCCCGCTCCGTCGAGCGACGTGGAGACGAGCGAAGTGGAGTCGGACAGCGTGATCACCTTCTCGATTGGTTTCGTTTGTCGATAACGGTTGGTCAATAGATGACTGGGCTCGATTTCTGGGGCCTACGAAAGTCCAGATGACGGGAAGTCGGTCAAGGGACCCAGACACGATCAATATAGTTGCTTGATGCTAAGTAATCAATCGTAAACTCGGCGAACGGTGTTCGCCTGAGGGCGTCGGCGCTCCGGCCGGGATGACCCGTCGGCGTCGGTACGTTGGATATGGCGACACATTCACCGACGAATCGAGGACTCTCATGACCCAGGTGATCATCATCGGCGGACACGGCAAGATCGCACTGCGACTGGCCAAGATCCTGAGCGACGGGGGAGACAAGGTCACCTCCGTCATTCGTAACGACGCCCAGTCCGACGACGTCTCAGCAACCGGCGCGGAACCGCTGCTCGCAGACGTCGAGAAGCTCGACACGGCGGGCCTCGCTTCGGTCCTGGCCGGCCAGGACGTCGTGGTGTGGTCGGCGGGTGCTGGTGGCGGAAGTCCGGAGCGCACCTACGCCGTCGATCGCGACGCGGCCATTCGGTCGATGGACGCGGCAAAATCGGCAGGCGTCGACCGATACATCATGGTCTCCTACTTCGGGGCCGGCCCTGATCACGGTGTGCCGGAGGATGATTCGTTCTACGCATACGCGGAATCGAAGGCTGAGGCCGACGAGTATCTGAAGAAGACCGACCTGGAGTGGACCATTCTCGGGCCGAGTGGACTCACGAACGACCCCGGCACCGGCCGCATCGACGTCACGCACAAGGGTGACTGGAAGAAGGGTCACACCAGCCGCGACAACGTCGCGCAGGTTGCGGCCGCCGTGATCGCCGAGCCGTCGACTATCGGCACGTTCATCGAATTCAACGACGGCTCCACGCCGATCGCGGAGGCCATCAAGCCCGCATAATCGGGAGGTGGCTCCTGATCCCGTCGATTCCGCAAGCGGCAGACCCGACGTCTCGCGCAGTCTCAGCGAGAGACTTGGCGAGATAGTCGGGTCGTCGCACGTCCTCACCGACGCCGACGCGATGGCGGGTTACCTCACCGACTGGACCGGTCGCTGGACCGGCTCCGCCGTCGCGGTTGTTCGTCCCCTCACCGCTGACGAGGTCGCCGCGGTCGTCGGGCTGTGCGCCGACGAAGGTATCGCGATCTGCCCGCAGGGCGGCAATACCGGACTCGTCGGCGGGTCGATTCCGCCCGCCGATGCGTCGACTCCTGCGATCGTGCTCTCCACCGCACGTATGACCGACATCGACGAGATCGACACCGTGGGCCGCAGTGTCGGCGTGCAGGCAGGGGTGACACTCGCGGCGCTCGACGCGCGGGCGTCGAGCGCCGGTCTCCGGTTCGGCGTCGACCTCGCGTCGCGTGAATCGGCAACGCTCGGTGGAATGGTGGCGACCAACGCGGGCGGCACTCGAATGATCCGGCATGGCAACACCCGCAGTCAGCTACTCGGGATCGAGGCCGTGCGCGCCGACGGACAGATCCTGCGCCGGTGGCGCAGTCTCGTGAAAGACAATGTGGGATACGATGTTCCGGGTCTGCTCGCGGGGAGTGAGGGCACGTTGGCTGTCATCACGCGCGTGCTCGTCCGCCTGGTTCCGACGACCGGTGCGACTGTCGTGTTCGTCGCTGCCATCGACGACGTATCGGTGGCGCTCGCCTTGATCGACGCCGTCTCCGACGCCGGGCTGACCACAGAGGCTGCGGAGATCATGACTCAGGCAGGTGTCGATCTCGTGCACGACCACGGAGTCCGACGGCCCGTGTCGAGCCCCGCCCAGTTCTATGTCCTCCTGGAGGTCTCGGGTCCGCATGACGCGGAAGACGTTGTGCTGCAAGTGCTCGACGGTCAGCCGGGCGTCGTCGATGCGGTGGTGGAACCGGGGCCTGCGCGCGATCTGTGGCTCGTGCGTGAAAGCCATACCGAATCCATAGCACGGTCGACGACGACGCCGGTCGTCAAGCTCGACGTCTCGGTTCCCCTGCGGGCATTGCCTGCAGCCTTCGCTGAGCTCGCCGCGATTGCCGATGACGACGATTGTCGGCCAATCCTTTTCGGGCACGTGGGCGACGGCAATATTCATGTGAACCTGCTCGACGTCGCTGAGGAATCGGTGGAATCGTTGACTGACAGGGTGTTTCGAGTTGTCTCCGCGCATGGCGGCAGCATCAGCGCCGAACATGGGATCGGCCGCGCGAAGGTTGCGTGGACCGGACTCGGCCGATCGGCCGTAGACCTCGACACGATGAAGGCGATCAAGACTGCGCTCGACCCGGCGGGGCTGCTCAACCCTGGAGTTCTCTTCGAGTAGTGATCGGCACGCCAAATCGCTTGGTATTTCCGGATTGCCCGGTATTTCGGCTCGCTGGTATCGGCGGCCACAATCTGGGTACGCAATGCGAGCGTCGACACACTGGGCATTCAACTACTGACCCACCACATGACTGGTCCGGCGACCTCCGATTGCCCTTATGCTCAATCCCGAATTTCCGATTGAGAAGAGTCAATTCCGGGGGGAATCAATGTTACGCAACAGATTTCGTATTTATCCGATTCGTTCACGTCGTATCGGGTCGACTGTCGTCGCGGCAGCGTTTGCGGTGCTCGTGGCCGCAGCGATACTCGCACCGACAGCGGATGCGGCGACGAGCGTCGGTGCAGACCCCGTTGGTACGGGTCCCGTGCAGTCCGACTTCCGTGCGGCGGCGCGATTCTCGAATCCCGAAGCGAATCCACCGGGCGCGAACAACTGGGCATGCCGGCCATCTGCTGCCCATCCGCGTCCCGTCGTTCTGGTACATGGAACCTGGGAATCGGCGTATCAGACGTGGGCGGGCTTTGCGCCGATGCTTGCTGGGCACGGATTCTGTGTCTTTGCACCAGAACTCGGAATTCTGTCTGCGCGCGATGGTGGCGGAATACCTGCACGGCAGCATGGCGGCGAGTACGGCGCAGGGCACGTCGACGAGTCGTCGGCGCAGCTCGCTGGTTTCGTCGATCGGGTGCTGCGGGCGACCGGTGCGCGCCAGGTCGATCTCGTCGGCCACTCGCAGGGCGGTGTCATCGCGCGCGGGTACCTGAAATTCCACGGTGGTGCTGATGCGTCGAATCCGCAGCGCAACAAGGTATCTCACGTGGTGACGATGGTCGCGACGAATCATGGCACGACGATGGACGGATTGGTCGGTCTCGAGAACGATCTGCAGGCGGCGGGCATCGACATAAGCTCCGAGGTCGGCGCGGCATCGGGCCCCGGTGGTGCCGATCAGCAGGTGGGGTCGGCGTTCATCACTCGACTCAACCGCGGCGGTGACACTCTGCCGGGAATCGACTACACGGTCCTCACCACGATCTACGACGAGGTCTCCACGCCGTACACGGCGTCGTTTCTGACACCTGGTCCCGGTGCACGCGTCGACAACATCGTCATCCAGAATGGCTGCGCCGGCGACCATACCGAGCACACCGACTTCACCTACTCGCCGCGAGCACAGTCGCTGGCGCTGAGCGGCCTCGGCGCCGACGTACCCGTGGTGTGCGTCGCGCGGTGACGGCTCGTCGGGATCGTGCCCAGTTGGGATCATCGTGATTTTTGGTCTGGGCACATCGGCGCAGTGGTGCGTAGCGTCGAACAACCGTGACTGCGACTCCCACGACCTCATCTGATCGGCTCGTCGGATCGACGAACGCCGCGAGCACGGAGCCGTCTATAGACGAGACAGACGACGAACGGCGACGGCGGCTGCGGACGGTCGCGCTGGCGAGCCTGCTCGGGACGACCGTCGAGTGGTACGACTTCTTTCTGTACGCGACCGCGGCGAGTCTGGTCTTCAACACGGTGTTCTTCCCGCACCAGAGTGGATTCGTCGGCACTTTGCTGACGTTCGCGACCTTTGCTGTCGGATTCGTGGTGCGCCCGATCGGCGGCGTCGTATTCGGTCACATCGGCGACCGGATCGGCCGGAAGAAGACGCTGGCGCTGACGATGGTGATGATGGGGCTCGCCACCGCATTGATGGGCGTGCTGCCGACGGCCGCGCAGGTCGGCATCGTCGCGCCGATCCTGCTCCTGGTGCTCCGCGTCGTACAGGGGTTCGCGCTCGGAGGGGAGTGGGCGGGTGCGGTGCTGCTCGCCGTCGAACACAGTCCGCGGGGGCGTCGAGGTTTCTTCGGTTCGATTCCGCAGATCGGTCTGGCGCTCGGACTCGCACTGGGCACGGCGGTGTTCGCCCTGCTGCAGGTGGTCTTCGACGACGATGCGTTCCTCGCCTACGGCTGGCGCATCGCCTTCCTCGGCAGCATCGTGTTGGTGATCATCGGATTCGTGGTGCGCCTCAAGGTCGACGAGACGCCCGCCTTCCAGGAGGTCGACGAACTCTCCCAGAAGTCGTCCGCGCCGCTCAAAGAGGTGGTGCATCGACCGTATACGCGCAACACGGTGCTCGGGCTGCTCGCTCGCTGGGGTGAGGGGTCGGCGTTCAACACCTGGGGTGTCTTCGCGATCGCTTATGCGACAACACAACTCGACCTGCCCAAGGTTTCGGTTCTGATCTCGGTGACGATCGCCGCGCTGGTGATGGCCGTGCTGTTGCCGGTGTCGGGAGTACTCACCGATCGGTTCGGGCCCAAGCGTGTGTATCTGGCGGGCATGATCGCCTACTCGGTGGCGGTGTACCCGGTGTTCGCGCTCTTCGGCACCGCCGACCTCGTCTGGTTCACGGTGGGACTCGTGGCGGTGTTCGGCGTCGTGCACGCCCTGTTCTACGGCGCGCAGGGCACGTTGTTCGCGAGCCTGTACCCGACGCCGGTCCGCTACACCGGGCTGTCGGTGGTCTATCAGTTCTCCGGGATCTACGCGTCGGGTCTTACGCCGCTCATCCTGACCGCGCTGCTCGGCGCAGCGGGTGGCACGCCGTGGCTGGCCGCTGGCTACCTGGTGCTGACAGGACTGATCAGCGTCGTCGCGACCTCGCTGATCCGCCGCAGCGACCAGTTCTTCTGATCGCCGCGGCGGTGCTGCCTACGCGTGCGACCTGGTCACAGCGCCGCGAGAACCTCCGACGACTCGACGGGCAGCGAGAACATCGGATAGTCGAACGAGATCGCGTTCTCGTGTTCTGCCTGCGACGTCGCGGCGGTGCAGTCGGTGAGCGTGATGACGCGGTAGCCGTTCTCGTAACCCGACCGCATCGTCGACTCGACGCAGCAGTTGGTGAGGAATCCGCCGAGGATGATCGTCTCGATTCCCTTGCTGCGCAGGATGAAATCGATGTTGGTGCTCGCGAAGGTATCGAGTCCGCGTTTGCCCTCGATGAGGATGTCGCCCTCTGTCGGGGCGAGGTCGTCGACGATCGCGGCACCCCACGTGCCCTTCACGAAGGCGTTGCCGTCGACGACGCCCTTGAGGATTCCGTACGGGTGCCGGGTCAGTTCGCCGTAGCCCGGGGCGAAGGTGATGGGTGCGTGCATGATCGTCACCCCGGCGGCACGGGCCTTGTCGACGAGAGTGACAGTGTTGGCCAGCATGTCCGTCGAGTCCATGACCTCGGCGACGGCGTCGTGCAAAACGCCTCCGTCGCTGGTGAACTCGTTCTGGTATTCGATGAGCACCAATGCTGTGGTTGCGGGGTCGAGGGTGAGCGTGTCGTCGGCCATGAGTACTCCCAGTGTGCAGTGATCGGGGTCACAAGAATTGAACTGCGTGCTGCGTCGTCGCGCAAGGTTGTCGGTGAGCGCGCGTGCTCGCCGAATCGGTGAGACGATGCAGACGTGACGACCGATCAGGTGAGTGACCGGCTGGCCGAGCTCGCACAGCGCTGCGGAGTGAGCATCGGCTACACCGGTTGGGATCAGGAGTATCACGAGGTTTCGCGGGACACGCTGGTTGCGGTGCTCGCCTCGCTCGACGTCGCGGCAGCCACCGATACGGAGATCGAGCAGTCTCTCGCAGAACTCGATGTGGCTCCGTGGCGGTCGTTCCTGCCTCCGGTCACCGTTGTCACCGAGGGAGATGACGCGACGTTCGCTGTGCACGTTCCGCACGGCGATCCGGTCGCGGTCTGTATCCGAACGGAATCGGGGGACACGCTCGCGCCGACACAGCTCGACGTGTGGACCCAGCCGCGGGACGTCGACGGTGTGCTCACCGGGCGGGCGACGTTCGCGTTGCCGTCGGATCTGCCGCAGGGCTATCACGAGATCGTCGGGGCCAATCCGGCGCGCGACGTCAACGCGACCGCACCCTTGATCGTCACGCCACGTCGGCTATCGACCGCAGACGATCTCCTCGGTGCCCAGCGGTGGGGGCTGGCGCTACAGCTGTACTCGGTACGTTCGGCAGCGTCGTGGGGGGTCGGCGACTTTGCCGACCTCGCCCAGGTGTGCGAGGTCGCGGGCAGCGTCTACGGCGCCGACTTCGTCCAGGTCAACCCGATGCACGCCGCGGCACCACGCCCACCCGTCGAGGCATCTCCATACCTGCCCGCAACACGTCGCTTCGTCAATCCGCTCTACATCAGGGTCGAGGACATCCCCGAGGCCGACGCCCTGCCGAAACCGCAACGTAAATGGATCAAGGGACTGCAGAAGGAATTCTTCGGCGACGACCTCGATCCGTCGAGAATCAAGCGCAACAAGTCATATCGGGCGAAACTCGACGTGCTCGAACTGATCCACGACGTTCCGCGGAGTAAGCGTCGCGAGCACGCGTTTCTGCGGTTCTGCAAGCGAGAAGGCAAAGGGCTCAAGGGTTTCGCCACCTGGTGTGTACTCGTCGAACGCTTCGGGAATGACGAGACGAATTGGCCCGCCAAGACGTCCGATCCGCGATATCTCAAGCGGGTACGTCGACGCTACAGCGATCGCGTCGACTTCTACATGTGGTTGCAGTGGATCTGCGACGAGCAGTTGGCCGCGGCTCAGCATGCGGCCACGTCGTCGGGTATGAGTATCGGGATCATCACCGACCTGGCCGTCGGGGTCGACCGCCATGGAGCCGATGCCTGGATGCTCGGTGGCGTACTGGCCTCCGGTGCGACCGTCGGCGCGCCACCCGACGGCTTCAATCAGCAGGGGCAGGGCTGGAATCAGCCGCCGTGGCATCCCGGCCGACTCGCAGCCGCCGGGTATGCGCCCTATCGCGACATGCTGAGGACGGTTCTGCGGCATGCAGGCGGCCTCCGTGTCGACCACATCCTCGGGCTCTTCAGGCTGTGGTGGATTCCCGACGGAATGGGTCCCGCAGGCGGCACTTATGTCCGCTACGACCACGACGCGCTGCTCGGCATCCTGGCTCTCGAGGCGCAGCGGGCAGGTGCGGTGGTGATCGGCGAGGATCTCGGAGTCTTCGAGCCGACGGTGCAGACCGCGCTGGCGCAGCGCGGAATCCTCGGGACGTCGATTCTGTGGTTCGAGCACGGGCCGTATGCGCCGATCCCGCCGGAGGAGTACCGAGAACTCTGTCTCACCTCGGTGACCACGCATGACCTGCCACCGACGCTGGGCTACCTGGCGGGCGAGCACATAGACCTGCGCGCCGAACTCGGCCTGCTCGAGACGTCCGAGTCCGAGGAACGCGCCCGTGACGCACGCGACCGCGACGCCATCCTCGACCTGGCGCGCGCACGCGGGCTGCTCGATCCGGACACCGATCTGACGAGCGCGGAAACGGTGGAAGCGCTGTACCGGCTCATCGCGGCAAGCCCGTCGGTGCTGCTCGGAGTGGCACTCGTCGACGCCGTCGGGGAGCGTCGGATTCAGAACCAACCGGGCACCGACAGCGATCAGTACCCCAACTGGTGCATTCCGCTCGCAGACGATGACGGGACCGTCGTGCTCGTCGAGGATCTCGCAAGCAGCCGTCGGTTCGCCGACCTCGTCGCAGCCCTGGTGGGGGAGGGCGTCGGCGCGGATCGACGCTCACTGCTCCAGGACTGACCGACCGCAGACTGCCTTACCCGGCGGCGGTTGACCTGAAGGGAATCAGGCGAAGGCGCGGGCGTTCTCGCGCCGCACAGCGACGGCGGTCGACACCAGCGCGATGAGCGCGAGCACGCCGACGGCCACGTTGAACACGACCCCCGACGTTTTGAGGCCCCAGTGAGATGCCGCGATACCTTCGCCGACGATCGGGATGGAGATGGCGACGTAGGCGACGACGAAGAACGTCGACATCACCTCGGCCCGACGGTCTGCAGGACTGGCGGCGACGACCGCGGCGAGTCCCTTGCTGAACGAAAGGCCTTGTCCCGCACCGGCGATCAACGCGCCGATGACGAGCAATGTGAACGAGGCCGCGAGTAGTCCGCCAACCAGAACGGCCATGCCGACGACCAGGAGCGCACAACCCGCGATCAGTGCGCGTTCGGTGGGGATCGCGCGACCGGCGATCTGCGCGACGGCAGACGCACCGAACAGCAGGAACACCAGGCCCCCGGCGAGCGCGGGCGAGTGGATGCCGAGCACGTGCGACACGAACGACGGGGTCACGCCGGTGAACGTGCCCATCACCGCGAATCCCGCGAACGCCGCGATTGCGGCACGCACGAAGACCGCGCGTGTCTCCGGTGGCACCGACAGCTTCTGAACCGACAGACGAACTCCCGGTTTGCGGGTCACCGGCTCGGTCATGAACCAGATGCCGACGAACACGATCGCAAGCAGGACGAGGTCGACGATGAACGCGGTGCGCAGCGGCGCCGGGGCGAACTGCGCGAGCAGTCCGGCGATGAGTGGGCCGAGGCCGAGGCCGCCGATGTTGGCCGCGGTCGCGAGTGCGGGCGCACGGTGACGCCAGCTCGCAGGCGCGAGTTCGATGACCGCTGCGGTCGCCGCACCTGCGTAGATACCTGCCGACAGACCGGAGAGCACACGTCCGATCATGAGCTGCCAGACCGGGCCCGCGGTCAGGAAGACGACGGCGCTGATCGCCGAGAGGATCGCGCCGGCGATCAGCAGCGGACGCCTGCCGAGGATGTCCGACCAGCGTCCGAAGCAGATCAGGGCAACGATCACGCCGGCCGCATACACGGCGAAGATGATCGTCGTCGTGGTGACGCCGAAGCCGAGGTCCTTCGCGTAGATCGAGTACAGCGGAGTCGGCAGCGTGGTGCCGAGCATCACGACCGCGAAAGCCGCGATGGCCGCTATGAATGAACGTGCCCCACCGGAGTGCGTTTCGAGGGAGTGTGTTTCGACGGAATCAGAAGGTGTTTCGACGGAATCAGGCCGTGTGGAAGCGGATTTCTGAGAGTGCATCGGGCCGGGCGTCTGCGTCATACGAGGCCTAGCGTCGAAGCACCCCACGGTATTCCGTAGCGGGATCGGGTGCGTTTCTGGTGAATGTGTGTCTTACGTAAGGATGTGGGTGCTGCAGCACCCACATCTTTCGATTCGACACACATCTACCGATCGATCGGGGAGGGCCGCTAGGCACCGTCGGATTCATGCCGGGAATGTCCTCTATCGCCGCACAAGCCGCATCGGACCGTTACGGTATATCCGTGCCAGCCATCGATCCCACGATTCTTGCCACCACGTCGCGCATGCCGTTTGCCGTCGATGAAATTCACAAGCTCGGCGTGACCGGGCGGCGAGTAATTGCCGCCGATACGTTCAGTTCCGCACCGGGGAGCCATTCACGCGGAGCCTCCAAGCATTTCACGGTGCCCGCGCCGACCCAGGAGACCGAGGCGTTCATCGCCGCGATCGTCGACATCATCGACGCCGAGAACGTCACCTGGTTGTTGCCGATGTTCGAGGAGGTGTTCTACCTCGCCTACCATCGCGACCGGTTGCTGGCGGGGCACCCCGACCTCGAGCTGTTCTTTCCGGACTTCTCGACGCTGCATCGCGTGCATGACAAGGTGACCTTCGCCGAGCTGTGTCGGTCGTTGAATCTTCCTGTGGCCGAATCGATCACGGCGACGAACGATGACGAACTGCGGGCGGCCACCGCTCACTGGGAGCACTGGTTCGCGCGCGCCGCCTACGGCCGCGGCGGGCTCGACGTCGTCACGAATACCGGTCCACTCGCCGCGGAGACGAGTCTCGACGCCGTACATCCCACCGCGGACGACCCGTGGTTGGTGCAGGAATACCTGAAGGGTGTCGACCGGTGCAGTTGGAGCGTGGTGCACCACGGCGAGGTGGTGCTGCATTCCTGCTATGAGCACCCGTTGGCCATCGACAATCGGGGCGGAATCGTATTCGAGTCGGTCGATTCTCCCGAGTCGTTGCACGCGGCACAAACCATCGCGCGTGAATTGAACTGGCACGGCCAGATCAGCTTCGACTTCTTGGTGACCGACGACGGCGTGCACCACATGGTGGAGTGCAATCCGCGTCCCACCGCCGGGTGCACCATCGCCACACCCGAGGAATTCGACGCCGCGCTGTTCGATCCGGGCGAGCTGGTCGTGGTCCCGCCGGGACGCAAGAAGATGATCAAGGCTGCCGTAATCCGCGATGTACTGATGCATCCGTCGCATTGGAAAACGAATCGCGCGGCGGCGAAGGGTGCGGCGGGTGTCTACGACCAGCGCAAGGATCACCTGCCGCTGCTGTACTCGGCGCTGTCGCTGCAGCACGTCGCCAAGTACCGCAGGCAACTCGGCGTCGATCGCAAGAAGGGAGAGCAGCTCGTCGCCACGCAGTTCTTCGACGTCCTCTACGACGGCTCATCGATCGGCTGAGCTCCCGTCGACCGTAAGCCGCCACTCTTTGCCTCCGAAGTGACCTGGGTTACTGTGTTTGTAGGTCACAGATACTTCGGGGAGTGAGGTCGGATCGTGGTGCAGCCAGATCATGAGGTCGTCATCGTCGGCGCGGGTTTCGGCGGAATGGGCGGCGCCATCGAACTCAAGCGGCAGGGCGTCGAATCGATTGCGATTCTCGAACGCGAAGACGACCTCGGTGGCACGTGGCACGTCAATCACTATCCGGGCCTCGCAGTCGATATCGCGTCGGTGACGTACTCGTATTCGTTCGAGCCGAATCCGTTCTGGTCGCGGCTGTTCGCTCCGGGCGCGGAGCTCAAACGCTATGCCGAGCACATTGCCGACAAGTACGACCTCAAGCGGCACATGGAGTTCGGCACGAGCGTCGAGAAGGCTGAGTGGGATGAGCAGTCGCGGCTGTGGACCGTGTACACCGCAGATGGTTCGAGTCGCACCTGTCGCTACTACGTGACCGCCACGGGATTCCTGTCGCAACCGCACGTCCCCGATTTTCCCGGGCTCGACTCGTTCGAAGGGAAGGTGCTGCACACCGCCGACTGGGAGGACGGATTCGACTTCACCGGGCGTCGGGTCGCAATCATCGGCACCGGCGCGACGGCCGTGGAATTGATTCCCGAAGCCGCACGCGACGCGGCGCATCTGACGGTCTTTCAACGCACACCGATCTGGGTGGTGCCCAAGGTCGATTTCCCCATTCCCGCTGCGCTGCAGAATCTGTTCGCCACGGTGCCGCTCACACAACGCACTGCTCGTCTGGTGAACACCTCGCTGCTCGAGATGCTGATGGTCTTCGGCGTTTTGCACTTCAAGCAATTCAAACCGGGCAACAAGGCAGCGGCACTGCTGGCCCGGGCGCATCTGCGCGCCCAGGTTCCCGACCGCGCGACCAGGCGAGCGCTGACACCCGACTATGACTTCGGGTGTAAGCGACCGACATTCTCCAACAAGTACTTTCGGGCTTACGCGCGGCCGAACGTCACGCTGGAGACCGGAGGCATCGGACACTTCGAACCCGACGCGATCGTGAGTGCCGACGGAACGCGACACGAGATCGACACGCTCGTACTCGCCACCGGATTCGACCTGTGGGACACCAACTTTCCCGCGATGACCGTGATCGGTCGAGAGGGTCGCAACCTCGGAAAGTGGTGGCGCGACAACCGTTTCCAGGCGTTCGAGGGCATCACCGTTCCGCGTTTCCCGAACTTCCTGTCGCTCAACAGTCCGTACTCTTACAGCGGGCTCTCGTACTTCACGACGATCGAGGCGCAGATGAAGCACATCGCGCGCCTGTTCGGCGAGATGCGTCGACGCAAGTCCGAGGTCTTCGAGGTGACCGACGCCGCCAACGACGCGTTCCTCGACGAGGTCACCGAGCATCTGCAGTCGTCGGTGTTCTATCGCGGAAACTGTGCGACGTCGCGCAGCTACTACTTCGACCCACACGGCGAGGCGACGCTCCTGCGTCCTAATTCGACGCTGACCACACTGCGCGAGATGGACTGCTACCCGTTGGAGTCCTACTCCTATCGTTGAGTTGCAGTCTGGGAGAGAGGGTTTGGTTCCTCGTTACGATCCGACGTTCGCTGTGAGGTTGATCAGCAGCGCGACGATCACGGTGCCGAAGAAGTAGCTCAGCAGGGCGTGGAAGACCAGTGTCCGACGAAGCCGCGATGAGCCGACGTCGGTGTCGGAGATCGCATAGCTCATCCCGACTGTGATCGCGACGTACACGAAGTCGCTGTAGCGCGGTGACTCCGACTGATGGAAGTCGATCAGCGGCCCGTCACCCTTCTGGGTATTTTCACTGACCCCGTCGCCGCCGAAGTACATGCGTGCGTAGTGGGTTGCGTACATCGTGTGGATGGCGGCCCACGATGCCACCACCGATAGCAGTGCGATGAAGAGGAGTACCGCGTCTTTCCTTGTCAGTACCTCGACGATCCCGATGAGGCTCACGAAAGCTGCCAGTAGCACGATGACGAACGCGCCGAAGCGCGTGGGCTCCTCGCGGCTGGCGTGCGCCTCGGTTGCCTCGTTGTCCATCGGCCACAGCGCCAACCATGTCCACAGCACGAACAGACCTGCGCCGATAGCCCAGCCCGCCAGCGGTGCGGCGGTGGGGCGTTCCGACCAGATCCCAGCCGCGACCGCCCCGCCCACCACAATGCTCACGAGGAGACGAACCAGCACCGGGGCGTCGCCACGATGCAGGCGCCACTTCTCGGGGAGAGAGTTCATGGAGCAAGTACACACCGCGCGGCCGGAATAGGGTGGAGACATGCGTGCGTGGTCAGTCACCCGACCAGGACCGGTCGACGAACATCCGCTCGAGCTGGTGGACAAACCAGTCCCGACGCCGGGTGCGGGCGAACTCTTGGTCAGGGTTCGTGCGTGCGGTGTCTGCCGTACCGATCTCCACGTGAGCGAAGGCGACCTTCCGGTGCACCGGCCAGGCGTCACGCCAGGACATGAGGTGGTCGGTGAAGTCGTCGAGGCCGGCGAGGGGGCGCTGGGCTTCGAGCGGGGCGCTCGGGTCGGGGTTGCATGGCTCCACCACACCGACGGCACGTGTACCTACTGTAAGCGGGGGAGCGAAAACCTCTGTCCCGCTTCGCTATACACCGGGTGGGACGTCGACGGCGGCTATGCCGAATACACAACTGTCCCCGCCGACTTTGCCTATCACCTGCCGGACAACGTCGACGACGTCACCCTCGCGCCCCTGCTGTGTGCGGGGATCATCGGGTATCGCGCACTCAAGCGTGCCTCGCTGCCGGAGGGTGGTCGTCTCGGCTTGTACGGCTTCGGCGGCAGCGCACACCTGTGCGCACAGCTCGCGATCGCGCAGGGCGCCGAGGTTCATGTCATGACCCGTGGTGCACAAGCACAAGCGCTGGCCAGGTCGTTGGGAGCGGCCTCGGTCAACGGTGCCTACGACGCCCCGCCGGTCCCTCTCGACGCTGCGATCACCTTCGCACCCGTCGGCGACCTGGTCCCGGTCGCGATGCGCGCACTCGACCGGGGAGGGGTGCTGTCGATCGCCGGCATACACCTGTCCGACATTCCCGCACTGAACTACGAGCGAGAGCTGTTCTACGAGAAGGAGATCCGCTCGGTCACCGCCAACACCCGCGACGACGGACGCGAATTCCTCGAGCTCGCCGCCCGCTACGGTGTCGCAGCGACGACACACACCTACCCGCTGTCGAAGGCCGACCAGGCGCTGTCCGACCTCAAGGCTGGCCGATTCGACGGCGCCGCCGTACTCGTTCCCGACTGATGAGTGCCACCAGCGTCAGACCGGTGCCAGCAGCTCCGGTCCGTTGTTGGCCACGCGGTTGACCAGTGGCGAGACCTCGCGGATCGCGATCGCGTCGGCGATTGCCTCGCTCGGCGGGGCGAAGAGCTCCGACGGCGCGGGGTGGTCGGGATCGAGCCAGGCATCCCAACTGTCGTAGGGCATGATGCGCGGCATGCGGTCGTGTACCTCGCGCAGGTCGCCGACGGCGTCGGTGGTCAGGATGGTGCAGCTCAACAGGGGTGGCGCGTCGGGATTCGAACGGTCGTGCCAGGCCGACCACAACCCCGCCATGAACAGGCGTGTCCCGTCTTCTGGCGACATGAAGAACGGGATCTTCGTCGGCTTGCCCTTGCTGTTCTCGGGGCCGGGCTTCCACTCGTACCACCCGTCCATCGGCACGAGGCAGCGCTTGGACTTCACCGAGCTGCGAAACGAACTCTTCTCCGCGGCGGTCTCGGCACGTGCATTGAACAGCAACGGCCCCTTGCCGACCTCTTTGGCCCATGTCGGTACGAGTCCCCACCGCATCGCCCGCACGCGCAGCCGCGGATCGTCGTGCGGGTCGTCGTGGGAATGACGTTCGACGACGGTCAGGATCGTCGACGTCGGGGCAACGTTGTAGTTGGTGCCAAGCGTGCGCGGCTCCCGATCGTCGCTCGGCTGATCGTCTGCGGGGGGCGGCGACGCGGGCACCTCGTTGACCGCGTCGATCTCGGCCGCGAGCTTGGCTGGGTCGGTCGTCACCGCGAAACGTCCACACATGCAGTCCATGCTGTCACGAGGGGCTGACACGGGGGCTGACACGAGGAGCCGACAGAGACGCCTGCAGACACAGAGGGGGAACGCTCAGGCCGCGATGTCGGCGGTGACGGCCGACGTCGCGGCGATCAGATCGGTGGGCGACAGTTCCACCTCGAGGCCGCGTTTGCCCGCGCTGCACAGGACGCGGTCCCATTCGAGTGCAGAAGCGTCGATGACCGTCGGCAGTGCAGTTCGCTGGCCGAGCGGCGACACACCGCCGAGAACGTAACCGGTGGATCGGGTGACGGCTTTTGCCTCGGCCATCACCGCCTTCGACGCTCCGAGTGCCGCCGCGACGGCCTTCAGCGACAGCTTGCGAGGCACCGGGATGACGGCGACGGCCAGGCCGCCGGGACCTCCGGTCAATGCCACGACGAGGGTCTTGAAGATCTGCTCGGGTGCAACCCCGAGTGTTGTCGAGAGCGCATCCACCGCCTCCGCTCCGTACGCCTGCGACTTCCGATCGTGGGTGTAGCTGTGTACCTCGTGCGGCACATCGGCCCTGCTGAGCGCCGCGAGCGCGGGTGTCGCCGCCATCGGAACCTCCAGATGTGTCAGCGGTGCCGCGGACGCGGACGCCGGAACAAATCGGACATGTGCGGAACAATTGTCGGCGCAGCCCTGTTGACCAACAATGTCAGGGCGCTCGCAACCCCTGTTCAGCGGGCGATCACCACATATCGACACCGCGACAAAAACACCGCGACATCAACAGATTGAGCGTATTCAACAGATCGAGGAGGTGGATTGCCGATGGGAGCGACGTTGCTCGAACGACCGGGGCAACCACGACCTGGTGAGCTGCGAGAAGGACCCGGGTCGGTAAGCTTGATCGACATCACCGGTGCGCCCGCGCGACCCCTCACCGGGTCCGGCGGCATCGGAGTCATCAGCGAAGGGAATTACGTGGCTTCTCCCGAGTCCCCCGACTCTGCCGGCGGTGCTGACAGGACAAGCGACACCGCCTCACAAGCGTCGAAAACTAAAGCGCCGGAAACCGAAGCGTCGACAACTGATGATTCGACCTCGGCAGCGGGTTCGGCGGCACCTCGTCGCGCCGATCCTTCGGAGACCGATGCCGATCTGACAGAACGGTTCGAGCGTGACGCGCTCCCGTTGCTCGATCAGATGTACGGCGCGGCGCTGCGCATGACGCGCAATCCCGCCGACGCAGAGGATCTGGTCCAGGAGACGTACGTCAAGGCATTCTCGGCATTCGCCTCGTTCCGCGAGGGAACCAACCTCAAGGCCTGGCTGTATCGCATCCTGACCAACACCTACATCAACGGGTACCGCAAGAAGCAGCGTCAGCCCGCCCAGTACCCGACCGACGAGATCACCGACTGGCAGCTCGCGGCCAATGCCGAGCACACGTCGACCGGTCTGCGCTCTGCCGAGATCGAGGCGCTCGACGCACTGCCCGACGACGAGATCAAGGCTGCGCTGCAGGCGCTTCCGGAGGACTTCCGGATGGCCGTCTACTACGCCGACGTCGAGGGTCTCCCATACAAGGAAATCGCCGAGATCATGGACACGCCCATCGGAACGGTCATGTCACGTCTACATCGTGGCCGACGTCAACTTCGTGAACTGCTGACAGACGTCGCACGTGACCGAGGCTTCATCCGTGAGCCCGCATCCGAGAGTGGGGTGGCACGATGAGCGACTCGACTCCCGACGTCGCGCCGGTACCGCCCGCCGACGATCCCGAATTCACCTCACTCGATTGCTCCGCGGTGATTGCCGACGTCTGGCTGGTGCTGGACAACGAGTGCGATTCCGCAGCTCGCGCCCGGCTGCAGCAACACCTCGACGAGTGCCCGTCGTGCCTGGCGCACTACGGCATCGAGAGTCAGCTCAAGGCGCTGATCAACCGCAAGTGCGGGGGAGATCGTGCACCCGATAGCCTGCGTGACCGGCTGCGCATCGAGATCCGCAAGACCGTCGTCGTGCGTGAAACGCGGTATTCCTCGGGAGAGTGATCCCGCTTTCGTCGAAGCGACCCAGGTCTGACCGGTACCGATTCCAGGATTCGGGGTGCGACGTGGGACAATCACTGAGCACATCGGAGACGAAGGAGGCCCGTCATGGGTAAGCGCGGACGCAAGAAGCGCGCACGCAAGAAGAGCGCAGCCAACCACGGCAAGCGCCCCAACGCCTGAGCTGCGTGCCAAAGAAAACGCCCGGAGCGTGATCGACGGTCATACCGACCGCGTCCGCCCGGGCTTTTTCGTGCCGCGATCTCCTGCCGGCAGTCTGTCACCGCGGTGTGCGCCCTCCCTGTCACAGCGGTGGACTAGGTTGTTCACATGGCAGAAGACGTTGTCGCCGAGATCGTGGCGAGTGTTCTGGAAGTCCGCGCAACCCCTGGTCAGCCCATCGAGATCGGCGATACGTTGGTCCTGCTCGAGTCGATGAAGATGGAGATACCGGTACTCGCCGAGGAATCAGGAACGCTCGCAGACGTCAGGGTCAAGGTGGGCGACGTGATCCAGGCAGGCGACATCATCGCCACCTACGAGTAGCCGCACACCGTCACCGATGTCGACGCTGGCCGATCTCCTCGCCGAATACACAACACTCTCCGACCGCGCAGCGGCATACCTGCAGCGCGTCGTCGCCGAGTGGCAATTGCTCGCCGACCTTTCCTTCGCCGATTTCCTGCTCGCCGTGCGCGCCGAGAACGGCGAGGTGGTGACGGTCGCGCAGTGTCGCCCGAACACCGCGTCGACGGTGTTCCCGAGCGATCAGGTCGGCATGGTCGTCGGTGCGGACGCCAACCCGCAGGCGCTGCGGGCATTCGACGAAGGGCACATCCTCCGCGAGGAGGACCCCACCTGGATCGGTCCGGTCGCCATTCGTCGCGAGGCCGTCCCCGTCGGATTCTCGGGCGAGGTCATCGGTGTCCTCACCAGGGCTGTCGACCTCACCCATCCGCGATTGCCGTCGCCGCTCGAACTGGCATATCAGGACTCGGCCAACGACCTGTGCCAAATGGTTGCCGACGGAACGTTCGCGCGCCTCGAGGTCAACCCGCGAGGCCTTTCGACCCCACGCGCGGGCGACGGTTTCGTGCGGATCGACGAGCGCGGCGTCGTGCTCTATGCGAGTCCCAACGCGCTGTCGGCGTTCCATCGCATGGGGTGGACATCGGAGCTCTCGGGGAGACGGCTGTCAGAAGTCACGACGTCATTGCTGACCGACCCGTTCGAGTCCCACGACGCCGCGACCATGATCGACGTCGCCGCGGGCGTCGTCGCGCCGCCGGAGGGGCCGTACCCCGACATCGGGATGCGCATGGAAGCCGACGCGCGGCGGGCGACCGTGCTGCTCCGGGCGGTGCCGTTGCGTCCGCGCGGGGTGAGTTCGGGTGCCGTGGTGCTGATCCGCGACGTGACCGAGGTCAAGCGTCGAGATCTCGCGCTCATCAGCAAGGACGCCACCATCCGGGAGATTCATCACCGGGTCAAGAACAACCTGCAGTCGGTGTCTGCGCTGTTGCGTCTACAGGCACGTCGCACGTCCAACGAGGAAGCGCGATCGGCACTCGTCGAGGCGGTTCGACGAGTGGCAGCCATCGCCACCGTGCACGAGTTGCTCTCGGGCAGCGTCGACGAAGAGGTCGACATGGACGAGGCCGTCTCGCGGCTGCTTCCCACGATGGTCGACGTCGCCGCCGGGGAGACGCCGGTCTCGGTGAGCCACCGTGACCGACTCGGAGTACTCCCCGCCGAGCTGGCCATGCCGCTCGTGATGGTGCTGACCGAGCTGATCCAGAACGCCGTCGAGCATGGTTTCGCGCGCCCGCGTGGAGATGACCGCGGCGATGACACAGCTCAGGTGCATGACGACGCCAGGATCGAGATCTCCGCCGACCGCGACGTGCGGCGCATGGTCGTGACGGTGCGCGACAACGGCTCCGGGCTGCCGGCCGATTTCTCCATCAACGATTCGGAGCGCTTGGGGCTTCAGATCGTGCAGACCCTCGTCGCGATTGAGCTCGGCGGCGAGCTGGAACTCGGGCCGAACCCGGAAGGTCGGGGAGCGCAGGCGCGTATCGCTGTTCCTCTGCACGCCCGCACGCCGACGTGAGGCAATAAAAAAGACCCGGCGCGTTGGCCGGGTCTTTTTGTTGGTCCCGATATCTCGGGGCCGTGGGTCGATCAGACTGCTTGTGAGTCGATCAGACGCTGCTGCGGGTCCGCGTGCGTGCCGTACGACGCTTCAGTGCTCGGCGCTCGTCCTCGCTCATGCCGCCCCACACACCGGCGTCCTGACCGGACTCGAGAGCCCAGGACAGGCATTCGGCGGTGACGGGACACCGCGCGCAGACGAGCTTCGCATCGGCGATCTGTGCGATAGCCGGACCACTGGTTCCCACCGGGAAGAACAGCTCGGGGTCCTCGTCGCGACAGATTGCCTTGTGACGCCAGTCCATTCCTTCTCCTTCAGGTGCGTGTGTTGCGCGCACCACTCGTCATTGAAATCTTGCTTCTTGTGGCTGTAACCATCAGTTCACGTAGACACACCAAATGTTTCCGTGCTGTTGCTTGTGAATACTTTCACGAATCCAGCCGAAGTCAATGGTGTTCCGCTGACACGTGTGCAATATCACTCTCCGTGGCCCTTTGCGGGAGGGGGGTGGTGCACTCGCGTCCGTGCCAATGTTCTATGCTACGCCGGTTGTTCGATTATTGCCGATATGTTTCCGCAGCTAGTGGCATAGATCGCATTCTGGCACCCCGATACGTGATCGTGGTCACTCGACTATTGGCGTCTGCCTGCGCGTAACCCGAAATTCATCTGACCGATGAGTCAGATGAGGCTGGATACGGCGTCGAGTTTGCGCTGCTCGGGGGCGATGTGCTTGCCATCGGGCGGCGCAACGAGCCCGCGGCCCTCCATTACGGAGCGACGACGCCGAGTACGGACTCGCGGTGGGCGAAGTGGATTGACGTGAACGCGCCGACGTAGTCGCCGTCCATCTGGACGTCGATCGGCTCGTCGGCGTCGAACTGCACCCACTCGACGTCGTCGTCGCGAATGAGGTGCGGCGCTTTGGGGTTGCGCTGGGTGAGTAGCCGCGTGGCGAGTCCGACGTTGCGCAGTACGCCCGTCGACGTCGCCGCGAACAGCCCCAGACGTGCGGAGAGGTCGGTGCCGGGATTGGTGCGGATCTCGTGATTGCCCAGGAACGTCCAGGGCGTGGTGTTGCTGACGAAGGCGAACCGCACACCGTCGATCGGCTCGTGGCCGTCGTATTGCACGCGAAAAGGCGGCTGGCTCGACGACCCGCGAATGAAGCAACTGACCGTCGTCCACAGGTATCGGCCGGGTGTTGCCGCTTTGCCCGCGTGGCGTTTGTCCTCCATCGCGTGCACCACCACGGCATCCATGCCCATTCCCGCGTTGAACAGGAACCAGCGAGTATCCGTGTGCCCCAATCCGATTCGATGAATCGACGAGGCGTCGACGAGGTCGATCAGTTGGCGCGTCGCGCGCAGCGGGTCGGAATCGATCCCGAGGGTGCGCGCGAAGACGTTGGCGCTGCCGCCGGGGATGATCGCGAGCGCCGGGCGGGGAAGATTCGGATCGAAATCGGTGGGCGATCCGAGGATGCCGTTGGCCACCTCGTTGACCGAGCCGTCGCCGCCGTGCACGGCGACGATGTCGTATCCCTGCTCTCGGGCGAGCGCGCCGAGTTCGCCCGCATGACCACGGTGCGTGGTGTGCTCGACGTCGACGGGGACGCGAGCGCTGATGGTGTTGACGAGCGCGTCACGACCCGCGGCAGTGGTCGCGGTCGCGAAGGGATTGACGATGAGCATGACGCGCACGACTCCCGAGGATATGGGGTCGCAGCGAACGCCGACCCTGCGCCCCCGTACTCCGTGCACCCAATACTCTGGTCGTGTGAGTAAAAAGCAGGACCCGGCCGGTCGTAGTGCGCGTAAGTCGGCACCGCGAGACGGACGGGAGAAGGCCGAGACGGCGTCGAACACGGGCGAGGTATGCCCGGTTCAGTTACGCGTGGCAGGGGCCATCACGGCGCTCGAGGGCGCGATTGCGGTCATCTTCGCTGTCGTCCTGGTGATCCGTGCGGCTGCGGGGCACCACGAGGCGGCGATCAGCGGATACGGCACAGCGGCTTGGTTCGGAATCATCTTCGGCGGGGTTCTCGTCGGCGGGATCGCGCTGCTGCTCGGTCGTCGGTGGGGTCGGGCCATCTCGTTGGTCGCCCAGATTCTGCTTCTCCCGGTTGCCTACTACCTGTTCACCAGTCATCAGGTGGGTTTCGCGATCCCGTTGGCTATCGCGGCGGTGGTGACGCTGGTGCTGTTGTTCCACCCTGCGTCGGTGCGCTGGATCTCGGGAGACCTCGACGCTTCTGAGTGAGTGAAAGTCCTCGGGACGGATGTCGGATCGAACCGGGGCTTTCGAACCGGGACGTTGATTTCGATCACACGATGGAAATTGTGTGTGACAAGCCGGTGCGCTCGAGACGTTGTGATCTGACGGGTCGTAGAGTGTTCGCATGACGCGGATGTTGGCGGTAGCGAATCAGAAGGGTGGCGTCGCCAAGACGACCACTGTCGAGTCCCTGGGCGCCGCGCTCGCCGACCTCGACGCGTCGGTGCTCGTCGTCGACCTCGATCCGCAAGGGTGCCTTACCTTTTCGTTGGGTCACGATCCCGATCAACTCCAGGCATCGGTCCACGATGTGCTGCTGGGCGACGAGGAGATCGCCGACGTTCTCCTCGACACAGCCGACAACGTCACGCTGCTTCCCGCGACGATCGACCTCGCGGGCGCCGAAGCGTTGCTGTTGATGCGGCCCGGGCGCGAGTACGCGCTCAAGCGGGCGCTCGCGGAGGTGGCCGAGGATTTCGACGTCATCCTGATCGACTGCCCGCCCTCGCTCGGGGTGCTCACGCTCAACGGGCTCACCGCGGCCGACGAGGTGATCGTGCCCCTGCAGTGCGAGACGCTCGCACATCGCGGCGTCGGACAGCTCTTGCGTACCGTCAACGAGGTCCAGCAGATCACCAACCCCAACCTGACGATGCTGGGTGCCGTCGCCACACTGTTCGACGCTCGGACCACTCACAGTCGTGACGTCCTCTCCGATGTCTCGGATCGGTACGATTTGCCCGTGATCGAGCCGCCGATCCCGCGGACGGTGCGGTTCGCGGAGGCGTCGGCGTCGGGCGCGTCGGTCATGCGGGGTCGAAAGAACAAGGGCGCCACGGCATATCGCGAGCTCGCCGAGAACCTCTGGAAGCACTGGGAGGCCGGCGAGGACGTGCGGACCTTCGATCCGAGCTGAGCTTTCGATTCGAGTCGAGCGTCAGCTCGCGTCGGTGGCAACCAGCGCGCGAACCGTCGTGCCTGTTTGTTCGACGACGTTGCTGCCGAGGACCCGCAGGCTCGTGGTGGCGGTCGCTCCATCGCGAGGGAACGCGATGGAGCCTGTTTCACGGCCGTTGGCAGGGTCGCGAACGCTGATGCCGCTCCGTGTCGGGAGCAGGAGCGCACCGGCCATCGTCTCGCCGGGCCCCAGCGTCTGCGGGACCTGATAGGTGGGTCGCATGGTCTGGCCGTCGAGTACGACGGTTGCTGCGCCGGTGAAGTAGGTGACGAGTCCATCGCTGGTCAGCGCGACGCTGTCCGCGGGCGGTGATACCGGCCCCTGCACGGTGCTCACCGGTCCTTCGACGCCATCGGAGTCGAAGACGCGAATCGTGGCCTCGCCGGGACGCACCGCGACCTGACCGGGGGTCTGAGTTCGGTTGGCTCCGCCGTCGTACACGGCGATCCCCGAACTACTCATGGCAACCAACACCGGTGGTGGACCGGAGGCGGTGTCGGTGATCACCGACGATCCGTACTGCTTGACCTTCTCGTCGCTGTCGAGCACCGCACCGAGCACAGTGAGCCGGTAACCGGGGTCGTTCTTGCAGCGTTCGATGACTGCGACACGGTCGCCGCTGATGGTGCCGGAGTAAAACCTGCAGTCGACCCGGCCGGGTTGCGTCCCCGGCTTGACCGGTGCGGTGACACGGCCGTATTCGATGCCGCGCACCAGATTCGATCCCCACGTCTCCAGCCGGTGGCTGCCGAGCGCGAGTACGTATCCCGAGTCGGTGACGAGTTTCAGATCGTCGTCGGCGTCGGAGGTGCGTGCGCCCTTGCGCTGACCCGTCGATGAGGCCAGGGCTGTCACCTCCGAGCACCCACGCGAGTTGCGGTACACGCCCAGCACTTCGTCGGTGCTCGCCGGCCACGCCGCGGCGGTGGAACACAGCGGGAGGTCTCGGGCGTATCGCCACAGTTCACGGCCCGTCGTCGGGTCATGTCCGACGACGGTGCCGGTTCCGTCACCCCCGTTGTCGGCGGTGATCACGACAGAGCGAGAGACTGCGGGAACACGCGTAGCGTCCGACGACGCTGTCCACGCGACACGCAATCCCTGCGGGACCGCCGTCGCGCGCGCGACGTCGGGTGCGGGCGCCGATGCCTGCGCGCTATCGGTATGGCGGACGGGACTGACCGACCACACGATGATGCCGACCACGACGACGATCACGACGATGACAGCAGAAACCGCCAGGTCGACGCGGGTGCGTCGTTCGGGGGCGATGCGTGTCACGGGCGCCCCGGGCGCGGTTGGATCACCTCGGCGCTGTCCTAGTCGGCCGTGGCGGTCGCCGGTGCCGAGTCTGCTGCGTGAGCGGCGGTCGCGTCGGACCCGCGGCCTGCGCCTCCGCGTCGACGACGACGCCGACGCGGCTTGCTCTCGCCGGTCCCGGCCGACGCCGCGTCGTCAGTGTTGGACGCCGTCGCCTTGCCTGCATCGGACGCGTTGTCTGCCTCGGACGAGGAGTTCTTGTCGCCGTTCGACGCTGCGGCCGCGTTGGAGCCGGACTTGCCGCCTCGGGTGCGACGTCGCGTACGCGAACTCGTGGTGCGCTCGGCGCGGGGAGTGCGCTCGACGCGTTCGCCTTCGGGGCGCTCGCGCTTGGGCGCGGCGACACGGCCCGTGGCCGACTCGGGGATACCGAGCTCTTCGCGCAGGTGATCCGACGTCGAGTAGGTCTCGGCGGGCTCGGGCACGCCGAGCTTGAGTGCCGAATCGATGAGCTCCCAGCGATGCAGCTCGTCCCAATCGACGAGTGTGATGGCGATACCCGTACGGCCGGCGCGACCCGTGCGACCGATGCGGTGCACGTAGGTCTTGTCGTCGTCGGGGCACTGGTAGTTGATGACGTGCGTGACGTCGTCGATGTCGATACCGCGTGCCGCGACATCGGTGGCGACGAGCACGTCGATCTCTCCGGTACGGAACTTCTTGAGTGCCTTCTCGCGCGCCACCTGGCCGAGGTCGCCGTGGACGGCGCCCACGGAGAAGCCGCGCTCGGCGAGGTCGTCTGCGACCTTCTGGGCGGTGCGCTTGGTGCGCGTGAAGATCATGGTCGCGCCGCGGCCGTCGGCCTGGAGGATGCGTGCGACGAGTTCGGCCTTGTCCATCGCGTGGGCGCGGTACACGTACTGCGTGGTGCGCTCGTGCACCGCGGAGTCGTTGGCGTGCTCTGCGCGGATGTGCGTCGGACGCTGCAAGAACGTCCGGGCGAGGGTGACGATCGGGCCGGGCATGGTCGCGGAGAAGAGCATCGTCTGCTTCTGCTCGGGCAGTGCCGACATGATGCGCTCGATGTCGGGGAGGAAGCCGAGGTCGAGCATCTCGTCGGCCTCGTCGAGAACCAGGACGGCGACCTTGCCGAGGATCAGGTGGCCCTGCTGCGCGAGGTCGAGGAGACGGCCGGGCGTGCCGACGACGACGTCGACGCCCTTGTTGAGCTCGGCGATCTGCGACTCGTACGGACGGCCGCCGTAGATGGAGGCGATGGTGAAGGGGCGCTGCTCGCCCGTGGGGAGCGTGACGGTGAGGTTCTTTGCCGCGACCTCCAGATCTCCGGTGACCTGCACACAGAGTTCGCGGGTCGGCACGATCACGAGCGCGCGGGGAGTGTTGTCGAGCGGGCGCAGGCCGCTCTCCTCGGCGTGCATCAGGCGGTGCAGCAGCGGAATGCCGAATCCGAAGGTCTTGCCCATACCCGTGCGGGCCTGGCCGATCAGGTCGCTGCCTGCCAGTGCGAGGGGGAGGGTGAGCTCCTGGATCGCGAATGTGTGGGTCTTACCGTCCGCGATCAGCGCGTCGACGATGTGCTCGTCGACGCCGAGCTCGGCGAAGGTGGGAGAGGTGTGGGTGTCGTCGACGATGGTCGTCTGCACGCCGGGTTCTGTCATGTTTTCTTGTGTGCCTTTCGCATCTGTTCCAGCACGCACGAAAAGGCTCCACTGAGAAGATCACCGCGATTTGTCGGCGGTGACATGCAGGTCTTCGCTTCCGGAGTAGTCCGAACTGCGAAGGCGTGGGCTCGATGAGTGCGCGCGCAATGTCTGGTGCCCCGCGGTCGGTGTGGATCGTTGCCTACAGGTCACGCGGTGTCGCGGCGACGATCTCGATCCCGCCCGGATGATCCCATTCTGTTGTGCATGGGAGTCCTCGGCGTACCAAGATGTCACGGTCGCGTCAGTGCACCGTTGTCAAGTGTACTTGGTGAAGCGATCGCAGCCGACCTACCATCGCCTCATGTCGTCTGCCGCGCCTTCATCCGAGTCTTCTGCTGAGTCACCCTCTGGGCCGTCCTCGTCCTCTGAGTCGGCCTCCGTCACCTCGGTCGATCAGGAGGATCCGGCGATCGGCAAGCTCTACTCGGTGCTGCTCGCGGGCGAGTTCGCCGCCTTCCACCGACTGATCGACGAGACGGCAATGGCGCCCGATGTGCAGGGGCGCATCAACATCGCACGCATGGTCGCTTCGGAGATCGCGCACTTCGAGAGGCTGTCCGAGCAGGTGAGCCGACGCGGCATCGACCCTGCGGAAGCCGTGGTGCGCTACAGCGGGGTGTTCGACGAGTACCACCGCGTCACCAATCCCAAGACCTGGTACGAGGCGCTGGTGAAGGCATACATCGCCGACGGACTGGCAGCCGACTTCTACGCGGAGGTCTCCGGTGCTCTGCCCGCAGGACCTCGCGCGGTGGTCGCCGAGGTGATGTCGGCGACGGGCAGTTCGGCATTCGCGCGCGAGGAGGTGCGCAAAGCCATCGACGCCAACCCCTCGCTGCGGTCGCCGCTGACGCTGTGGGGACGTCGCCTGCTCGGCGAGGCCATCACTCACGCGCAATGGGTGCTCGCGGCGGAGGAGGAGGTCACCGACCTGCTCTTCGCAGGCGCGGCGTCGTTGCAGGGCATGGCGGGATTCTTCGACGTCGTCGCCGACCGGCACAGCGCACGCATGGCCGACCTCGGGCTCGGCTGAGACGTTCCGATCCGCTGCGCGTTCGGGTTCGTTCGCTGTCAGCGGAGCGGGTGTCCGTGTGGCGCGACCCTGCACTAGCCTTATGCCGAAGGCATTGAATTAGCACTGTGCCGAAGGCTTGCGGCGCTCGAGTGATCGGGCGCCGGAGTCGTGCAAGACGAGAAGTCGCGCGCGACGACTCGCCTCACACATCAGTCGCGCGACTTCCGCGCGACGTCGCCAACGGAAGGGTGGCCATGTCCGTCGAAGTGAAGATCGGCATCACCGACAGCCCGCGAGAACTGTCCATCCAGTCGACGCTCAGCGGCGACAAGGCCTTGGCCGCCGTGGAGTCCGCCCTCGCCGGCAAAGAGGCGTTGCTGACGCTGACCGACGACAAGGGTTCGCGATTCCTGATCCCGGTCACCAAGATCGCCTACGTCGAGGTCGGCAGCTCGGAGACGCGACGCGTCGGATTCGGGAGCTGATCGCACCCAGGAGCTGGTCCAGGCCCCCGACGGTCATTGCGACCGGAGGGGGCCGATCTCGTGGGTTACTCGGCAGCGGAGGGTGCGGCGTCGGTCTCGAACGCGTGCCCGGCCTGTTCGGGGGTGCCGGATTCGCCATGCTTCGGCACGCGCGACAACCCGCCCCAGAGCAGCGCGACCGTGGTGTCGACCGCTTCGCTCTTGGCGATGGGGCGCTTGGCCTCGAGCCAGTATCTGGCGTTGACCTGACTCGCGCCGACCAGCCCGGCCGCGAGCATCCGTGAACGGTAGGGGTCGAGCCCGGAATCGTGCATGACGAGCCCGTAGACGGCGTCGACGCATGCCTCGGTCGCGCCCTCGACGCGACGGATCACCGCGGGATCCAGAGCGTCGGAGGAGAAGATCAGCCGGTAACCGGAATTGTCCTCATCGATGAAATTGAAGAACGCCTCTACTGCCGCCCGGACACGCTGCCGGTTGTCGGTGGTGGTGAGCAGTGCGTTGTTCACGTCGGTCACGAGCTTCTCGGCGTGCGAGTCGACGACCGCGATGTAGAGATCGAGCTTCGACGGAAAGTGTTGGTACAGAACGGGTTTGCTCACTCCTGCGTGGACAGCGATCTCGTCCATGCCTGCCGAGTGGTAGCCGCGTTCGACGAAGATCTCGCTGGCGGCGTCGAGGAGTTGTCGCCGCCGTGCGCTGCGGGGCATCCGGGTCCCGTTTCTGGTACCCGATGACGATGCGTTGGCGGTAGGTGGCATGGATATAGGGTACTCGGGCCGCTCGGCAACGTGACCGGGGTCGCACCCTTTGTCGACTGTCGGGTGTCGTGCCGGTGGCCCAGGGGTGGCCGGGTGCCGTCGGCCTCCCGGGATTGCGTGGGCACCTGTGAGAAAGTTGTCCGTGTGAGCCACACAGACAGTGGGCCCGAACAGTCGGGGGACGACGTCGACCTATCCCGTCGGGACAACGGATCGACCCGCCGGGGCGGCGCATCGACACGTCGGGTCAGGGCAGGGGACGCGGCGCGTGAGGCACGTTCGCAGCAGCGGGCGTCGCGGTCGTCGGTTGAGGACACCACCCGGATCGAAAAGGTCCGGACAGGCACGACGCCCCCTTCGGGAGTGACGTCCAACCCGGGCCACCGCCCGCGGTCGCGTCCGCTGCCGGATCAGCCGCTACGGGCGCGGTGGGACCCGACCGACGACAACGGGCGGGCCAGGGTCGACCGCGACGCCCAACCAGAGCGGAAGAAGCAGAGCGCGCTCGGTCGCTTCGTCTCCACGTACGGGTGGCGCGCGTACGCGATTCCGGTCCTGATCATCCTCACCATCGTGCTGATCGTGGTCACCGTGAGCGACGACGGGTCGAGTTCGGACGCGCAGAGTTCCGACGTCACGCCGGCAGCCCAGCGCAACACCGACGTCACCAAGGAGACCAAGCCGGTCGGTGCTCCTACGTCGTCGATCAAGGACGTGTCGCTACCCGCGGGAACCCTGCCCGACGGCGGGCCCTACACGCAGCAGGGTAAGAAGACCTTCCACGTCGTCCCGGGTGCGGGAAAGCAGATCGGCACCGGACCGCAGGTCTACACCTACACAGTCGAGGTCGAGGATGGGGTCGCGCCGTCGGATTACGGCAGTGATCGCACCTTCGGCAAGATGGTCGACGCCACGCTCGCCAACAATCGCAGTTGGATCGGCGACGGCAAGGTGGCGTTTCGGCGCATCGCCGACGGCGAGCCGGATCTGCGGGTCTCGCTCAGTTCACCTGGCACCGCGCGAGAGCTGTGCGGCTACCAGATCAAACTCGAGACGTCGTGCTTCTACCCACCCGACAAGCGGGTGACCATCAATGAAGCCCGGTGGGTGCGGGGTGCGCTGTCCTACGAGGGCGACGACGTCGCCTATCGGCAGTACCTCATCAATCACGAGGTGGGCCACGGCATCGGCTACGAGCACCACGAGCCGTGCAAGCACAACGGGGCGCTGGCGCCGGTGATGATGCAGCAGTCCTTCGGCGTCGCGAATTCTCAGATCATGGCGCTCGACCCCGACATGCAGGCCGACAAGGCGTTCGTGTGCAAACCGAATCCGTGGCCGTTCCCCGACAGGTGAGCGCCACGCGTCGAGGCTGTCGGGAATGCCCGTGTGGGACGAGTCGTTGCCTAGATGAGTCGGTTTTCCTTTCCAGACGGTATTTCTAGACGGAGGCGTCCACGTGTCCCTGCCACCGCTTGTCGCACCAGCGGCAGAACTCTCCAATGACGAAGTAGCCCGCTACAGCAGGCACCTGATCATTCCCGATGTGGGGATGGACGGTCAGAAACGGTTGAAGAACGCCAGGGTGCTCGTCATCGGCGCCGGTGGACTCGGTTCCCCGACGCTGCTCTACCTCGCGGCAGCGGGTGTGGGAACAATCGGCATCGTCGAATTCGACGTCGTCGACGAGTCGAATCTGCAGCGACAGGTCATCCACGGACAGTCAGACATCGGTCGGCCGAAGGCCGAGAGCGCTCGTGACTCGATCCAGGAGATCAATCCGTACGTCACCGTCAACATTCACGATGAACGGCTCGAGCCGGAAGGCGCGATCGAACTGTTCTCGAAGTACGACCTCATCATCGACGGCACCGACAACTTCGCGACCCGGTACCTGGTCAACGACGCCGCGGTGCTCGCGCACAAGCCGTACGTGTGGGGATCGATCTATCGGTTCGAGGGCCAGGCGTCGGTGTTCTGGGAGGACGCACCCGACGGACGCGGCATCAACTATCGCGATCTGTATCCGCAGGCGCCGCCGCCCGGGATGGTTCCCTCCTGCGCGGAGGGTGGCGTTCTCGGCATTCTCTGCGCGTCGATCGGCTCGATCATGGGTACCGAGGCCATCAAACTGATCTGCGGTATCGGCGAGCCGTTGCTCGGTCGTCTGATGGTCTACGACGCGCTGGACATGACCTATCGAACCATCAAGATCCGCAAAGACCCTGAGGGCGAACGCATCTCCGGACTCATCGACTACGAGGAGTTCTGCGGTGTGGTCTCCGACGAGGCCGCGCAGGCAGCCGACGGTTCGACGCTCACTCCGCGCGAACTGAAGGAGCGTCTCGATGCCGGCGAAAAGCTGGCGCTGATCGACGTCCGCGAGCCCGTCGAATGGGACATCGTGCACATCGACGGTGCCACGCTGGTCCCGAAGGGCGACATCCTCTCCGGTACGGCGCTCGCGCAGATCCCGCAGGACCGTCCGACGGTGCTCTACTGCAAGACCGGTATCCGGTCCGCCGAGGCGCTTGCCGCGTTGAAACGTGCGGGTTTTGCCGACGCCACTCACCTTCAGGGTGGGGTCACCGCGTGGGCCAATCAGGTCGACAAGGAACTGCCGGTCTACTAGGCGTCGTTCGTCGCAAGTCCCGGCGCGCCCCGCGTCGCTGCAGCACATACGGCGTTGTGCTCGGTAATCTCTGCAGACGTGCAGAATCCGCAACCGCCCGATCACGTGCTCAACACGTTCGGGCTCACCTCTCACCCGCCCATCGCCATGGGCGACACCTGGGTGGGTGGCTGGCGGGTCGGCGAGGTGGTGTTGTCCCTCGTACCCGACCACGCGCGGGCAGCGTGGTCGGCGTCTGTGCGCGAGAACCTCTACGTCGAGGGACTGCGCGTCGCACGACCGTTCCGCGCGACCGACGGGCGGTACGTCGTATCGGGGTGGCGCGCGGACACCTACATCGCCGGGTCTCCCGAACCTCGACACGACGAGGTACTCGCCGTCGGTGATCGCCTCCACGAGGTGCTCGCCGATCTCGAACGTCCACGCTTCCTGTTGCAGCAGCCGGCACCGCCGCACACCGACGTCGACGTGTTCGCCGCGGCCGACCGCGCCGCGTGGGAAGACGTGCCGTTGCGTTCGGCGCGCGCCGCCGGAATGAGCGAACCCACGTCCGACGACGGCAAGCGCAGCGTCGACATGCTGAAAACCCTCGGAACGCTGCGCAAGCCTGTCGACGTGCCGTCGCAGGTGGTGCACGGCGATCTGTTCGGCACTGTCCTCTTCGCGGGTGCGGCCGCCCCCGGCATCACCGACATCGTGCCCTACTGGCGTCCGGCTCCGTGGGCGTCGGCGGTCGTCGTCGTCGACTCGCTTGCGTGGGGCGGGGCCGACGATGAACTGGTGCAGCGGTGGTCCGACCAACCCGAATGGGCGCAGATGATGTTGCGCGCCACCATGTTCCGGCTCGCGGTACACGCCCTGCATCCACGCTCGACTGCCGGCGCGCTGCCGGGACTCGCGCGGGTCGTCGACATCGTGCGGATGATGCTCTAGCGGCGCTCTCGGCCGGATCGGTACATCACGACGTCGGGATCTCCCAGCGGCAGTCGCGCAGCGCGACGCGGTCGTCGGTGACGGGTACGCCCTCGGCGCGCAGTCGTTCCAATTGACGCGCTGCCAGGTGTGCCGCGGGGCGCCCCGACGCCGGAACAACCCGATGCCACGGCAGGTCCGCGGTGTCGGTGCGCATGATCCAGCCGACGATCCGCGGTGACGAGAGCCCCGCTGCGGCCGCGAGGTCGCCGTAGGTGCTCACCTGGCCTACCGGGATGGCCGCGACGAGATCGCGCACCACTTCGACGTCGGCCTCGCTGATCCGGGCCAACGGCTTTTCACTTGCCTTCGCGGACGAGTTTGGCGCACAGGTCGGGTTCGAGGAACGGCACCATGTGTGCGCAGTCGGCGTGGTGGACGGTGACGTCTGGTCGCTCCGCCGCGCAGGCGTCGAGGAATGCGCGACCGACGAACGGCGGGTCGACGCGGTCGGCGACGACTACGTCGGTACCGACGCCACGCGGGGGTAGGACGAACGGTCGCGCCATCTCGCTCCACGCTGTCGCCGCGGCGGGCTCGCTGATCCGCCACCCGACCCGGCCGTGTGGACGGTCGACGAGATGCTCGTCGAGTTCGCGATCGAGGTCGTCGGTCGGAACGTCGGCCCACCCCTCGGACAGCTTCGCGGCGCGCGCGGCGTCGGCGTTGGCGTAGTCCCAGTTGTCGAGGCTGTCGGTGGACACTTCGAGCGCGAACACCGGGTCGAGGCCCTGGGCGGGATCGAGGAGGACGAGCCGACGAACCCGGTCGGGCATGCGCGCGGCGAGGCGTACGGCGATGGCACCACCGAAGGAGTGGCCGACCAGCACGAACGGTTCGGTGGCGCCGAGCTGTGTCTCGACAGCGGTGGCGACGGCGTCGACGTGGTCGTCGAGTCCCCACGGCGGCCGCCACGGCGACCTGCCGTGCCCGAGGAGATCGGGAGCGATCACGCGGAGCTCGGGAATGCTGCTCGACGCAAAGTGTTCCCATCGTCGGCCGTGGCCGGTGAGACCGTGCAGTGCGACGACCGCCGGGCCGTCCGGAGGGCCGAAGACGTAGGTGTGCAGCGGAGCCATGAACTCATCATGCCCCGCGGCGTATGCGTTCGGTGTGCGCCACCCCGACTGCTCGTCCGGGTGGGGAAGTCGTCGGAACGGGTGTCGGAGGCGCGTGATTCGATGGACTCGTGGCTCGACGACAAGGGGGACTGGGACCGTCCCGGACGCAGACACCCCGCACACGCCCTCGTGAGGGGCAGGGTGGCGGCACGGCTATGCGCACCCATCTCGTCGCATCGACCACCGGGCCCAACGGTGCGCAGGGGGCCGCGCAGCCGAGGGTCTGGCCCGCGCAGGTGCAGGCTGTCATCGACGGTGAGGCACCGGCCCCTGGCGACGGCTCGAGCTGGCAACCCTGGCGGGTGCACGGCGGGCCCGGAACAGGCAAGACGTCGCTCGTCGTCGACGCCGCCGTCGCGCGGTTGCTGTCTGCCGACACGGATCCGGAGTCGATCCTCGTGCTCGCGTCGAGTAGGCGCGCGGCGGTCGCGCTGCGCGAACGGATCACCCGCAGGGTGTTGGCGGCGTCGGGTGGCTTCGGAACAGGTGCAGGCGGCGCGTTGCGCGAACCCCTCGTCCGCACGATCCACTCGTACGCCTTCGCCATCCTGAGGTTGCAGGCGAGCGCTCACGGCAATCCGCCGCCTCGTCTGATCACCGGTTCGGAGCAAGACGTCGTGCTGCGGGAACTGCTCGCGGGCGATATCGAAGACGGTGCGGGCTACTGGCCCAAGTTGCTGCGTCCCGCGCTGGGCACCGACGGCTTCGCGCAGGCACTGCGCGACCTCATGATGCGGGCCGCTGAACGCGGCGTCGGCCCCGAAGAACTCGCGTCGCTCGGCCGCGCACACCGCCGCCCCGAATGGATCGCCGCCGCGCGGGCATACGCACAATACGAGCAGAACATGCTGTTGCGCGGGGCCGTGGGGCTCGCGACTCCCGGTGCGTCGGCGCCCGCGGTCGACGCCGCAGAGCTCGTCGGGTCGGCACTGTCGGCGTTCGCGACAGATCCCGAGCTTCTCGCGGGGCAGCGCAGTCGCATCCGGCACCTGATCGTCGACGACGCGCAGCACCTCGACCCGCAGGCAGCAGAACTGGTCCGACTCGTCGGCACCGGAACCGAATCGACGATCATCGCCGCCGACACCGACCAATCGATCTTCGGATTCCGCGGTGCGAGCCCGCGTTTCGCCGACGGACTGGCCGATCCGGGGTCTGAACGCGACATCGTGTTGAGCGAGAACTTCCGCTCGCATCCCGACATCGGCGAGGTCGGCCGTGCGCTCGCATCGCGGCTCCCCGGTGCCCGGCCGCATCCCTATCCACGCGCGTCGGCAACCGCGGACGGCGAGGCCGGCGCGGCGGTCAGGGTGTTCTCGTCGGCAGCCAAGGAGGCCACAGCCATCGCCGACCTGCTGCGTCGTGCCCATCTGTTCGAGGGTGTCCCGTGGTCCGACATGGCGGTCATTGTGCGATCGGTCCATCTCGCATTGCCCGCGCTGCGGCGAGCGTTCCGATCCGCGGGCGTCCCGCTGACAACGCCCACCTCCGATCTGCCGATCCACCGGCAACGTTCCGTCGCGGCGCTGATGACGGTGCTGTGCGCGGTCGCGGCGCGCTCGGACGCAGCTGAGGAAGCTCCTTCTCCCGACGAGACGTTCTCCATCGACGACACCGTCGCGTTGCTGACCGGCCCCATCGGGGCCGCCGATCCGGGCGCGATGCGCCGGCTGCGTCGTGGTGTGCGCAGGTGCGACGAGAAGGCGGAACGGGCTGCGTCGTCGGCGGGAGACGCCGCGGGTGTGACTGCGGCGCAACGTGATTCGCTGACATCGTTGCGGGAGGCGCTGCTCGACGACGAGGTTGCGCAGCGCTACCTGCGCGCGCTGTCCGACGCCGAAGCCGCGCCGTTGCGCCGTGCGCTCGATGTGATCGCTGCGGCGTTGCGTGCTCATCGTGCCCGACGCGGCGTCGAGGAGACACTGTGGGCCGCATGGCAGGCGAGTGGGCTCGAGCGTCGGTGGGTCGGCAGTGCGATCCGGGGCGGGCCCGCGGGTGAGCAGGCCGACCGCGATCTCGACGCGATGATGGCGATGTTCGAGGCGGCAGGCGACTTCGCCGACACCCTCCCGTCTGCCGGTCCCGCGGCATTCGTGCACTACCTGAGCCAGCTGCAGATCCCGCGTGATTCCCGAACCGCCTCTGCGGCAGCCGATTCCGTGACGGTGCTGTCCGCGCACGCCGCGGCGGGCCGCGAGTGGGAGGTCGTCGCTGTCGCGGGTGTCCTCGACGGGCTCTGGCCCTCGTTGCGGAGTCGGGGCAGCGTGCTCGCCACCGCAGAACTCGTCGACCTGCTCGACGGCGTCGCACCCGACGGGATCGACGTCGTCACGCGAGGTGCCGGGGCGCTGGCCGACGAGCGGCGTCTGTTGCTCGTCGCGTGCACGCGGGCGCGGCGTCGACTTCTCGTCACAGCGGTCGAGGACGGTAGCGGCGACGCATCGCCATCGAGGTTCGTCGCCGAAATCGCCGCGGCGCTCGGCAGCGCGTCCGACACCGACACAGATGAGCCGCAGGTCATCGAGGGTGTCGCACTCGATCCCGGCGTCGACCGTGTTCTCTCGCTCCCGTCGCTGGTGGCCACCCTGCGGTCCGTGGTGATCGCCGGTGCGCAGGAGCCAGAACTCGACGATCGCACCAGGGCGGCCGCCGAACTCCTTGCCACACTTGCCGATTCCGACATCCCGGGTGCGCACCCGCGTGATTGGTTCGGTCTGGCAGAGGTGAGCACCGATGCGCCGCTGTGGCGCGCCGACGACGGGCCGATCACGCTGTCGCCGTCGAACATCGAGAGTCTGAGCAGGTGCTCGCTGCGTTGGCTGCTCGAACGCAACGGTGGGCGCGACGGCGATGCCACGCCCGCGATCGCGGGCAGTCTGGTGCACACGCTCGTGCAAGCGGTTGCGGGCAACATCGACCCGGCCGAGGTGACCGGCGCGCTGCGCGACATCTGGGAGCGCGTCGACACCGGAGCCGCGTGGTATTCGGCGCACGAGTTGGAACGGGCCGAGGAGATGCTCACCAATTTCCGTGACTGGCTGCGTATTTCGCGCGATGACCTGCGCGAGCGTGGTGTCGAATCGGCCATCGACGCCACGGTGCCCGACATCGACGACGATCCACCGGTTCGGTTGCGCGGTCGCGTCGACCGGCTCGAGGCCGACTCGGCGGGCAGGCCTGTCGTCGTCGATGTGAAGACCGCGAAGACCGCGGTGTCGCGCGCCGATGCCGAGGAGCACGCACAGCTCGCCGCCTACCAGGTGGCGCTTGCGCACGGCGGTGCGGCGCAGTTTCCGCCCGACGCCGACGGCACGCTCGAACCCGGGGGTGGCCGCTTGGTGTTCGTGTCGGCGAATAATGCGTCGACGGGCGCGGCCGAGCGTGTCCAACCTCCGCTCACGCCCGAACTGCTCGACGAGTGGATCACCGTGGTGCGGTCGGCGGCCAAAGCGAGTGTCGGGCCGGTGTTCGACGCGACGCCCAACCCCGGCTGCGGACACTGTGCATTGCACACGAGTTGTCCCGCCCAGTTGCGTGGCAAGGCGGTGATCGATGACTGACGTCGATGTGAGGCGCGCGCGTGTCTCCGCGACCTCGTTGGCCGCCGCGCTCGGATTGCCCCTACCGACAACCGAACAGGTCGCGGTGATCGAGGCGCCGCTGGAACCGCTGCTCGTGGTCGCCGGTGCCGGTGCGGGCAAGACCGAGACCATGGCGTCGCGGGTCGTGTGGCTCGTCGCCAACGGACTGGTGTCACCCGACGAGATCCTCGGACTCACCTTCACCCGCAAGGCGGCCAGCGAGCTCGGGGCCCGCATCCGGCGTCGACTCTCGATGCTCGCGGGGTCGCCCGCCCTGGTGAACTGGGACCCCGACGGCATGCTGGCCGCACGGCTGCGTTCCGCCGACCCCGAGGTGAGTACCTATCACGCGTACGCGGGCAGGCTCATCGCCGATTACGGGCTACTGCTGCCCGTCGAACCGAGTTCGACGCTGCTGAGTGAGACCGAGCTCTGGCAACTCGCGTTCTCGATCGTGTCGAACTGGACGGGGCCGCTGCACACCACCAAGGTGCCCTCCGGCGTGACCGAGGCCGTGCTGCGGTTGCACGGCGAGATGGCAGAACACCTCGTCGATCTCGACACGCTGACCGCGTGGGGCGACGATCTGCGGTCGATGGTCGATACGTTGCCGCCCGGTCCGCGGCAGCGTGCGGCGCCGAGCAAAGACCTCATCAAGATCCAGGAGGTCATCGACGAGCGTCGCGAACTGCTGCCGATGGTGGCAGCGCTGCGCGATGCGATGCGTGAACAGTCCGCTCTCGACTTCGGCAGTCAGATGTCGCTGGCCGCCCAACTGGTGCAACGCAATCCGGATGTCGCGGCGGGCGAGCGGCGCTCGTTCCGGGCCGTGCTTCTCGACGAGTATCAGGACACGGGCCATTCACAGCGCATCCTGTTGTCCACGCTGTTCGGCGGTGCGGCTACGAAAGCCTCTGGAGGCGAACGCATTCCGACGGTCGCTGTTACGGCGGTCGGCGATCCGATCCAGTCCATCTACGGCTGGCGCGGAGCGTCCGCGGCGAATCTGCCTCGCTTCACCGCCGATTTCCCGCGCTCCGACGGCAGGCCCTCGGAACGACTCGAATTGCTGACGAGCTGGCGTAACCCCTCACACACTCTCGAGCTTGCGAACCGGACGTCGGAAGAGTTGCGGCGCAGAGGAATTCCGGTCAGTGTGCTGCGTCCGCGACCCGACGCGCCGTCGGGGACCGTCTCGATGGCGCTCACCTCGACGGTCGTCGACGAGCGGGCATGGGTGGGTGAGGCCATCGAACGTCATTACCGTGACGCCGAGCGTGACGGCGTCGACCCGCCGACCGTCGCGATCCTGGTGCGTCGCAACGAGGATTCGGCACCGTTGGCGGCAGAACTCGAGAGTCGGGGAATTCCGGCCGAGGTGATCGGTATCGGCGGGTTGCTCCATGTACCGGAGATCGAGGACGTCGTCGCGACGCTGCGGTTGATGGCAGATCCGATGGCCGGGACCGCGGCGATGCGGCTCCTGACCGGCGCGCGTTGGCAGTTGGGTGCCGCCGACATCGCCGCACTGTGGCGGAGGGCCACCAATCTCGCCGCCGACGCCATCGCTGCGTCCGGTGGTGCGGTCACCAGCCGCGAAGAACTCGATGCCGCGCTCGACGCCGTGCTGCCGACCGAGGTCGTCGACCGTGCCGGAATCGCCGACGCCGTCGTCGATCCGGGCGACCCGGAGGCGTACACACCGCAGGGATACGCCCGTATCCGGGCGTTCGGCGCGCAGTTGGAGGCGCTGCGTAGGCGCATCGGCCAGCCGCTGCCCGAGCTCGTCGCCGACGTCGAGAACACGATCGGCGTCGGCATCGAGGCTCAGATCAGGGCCCGTCGCATGCGTGGCGCGATCACCGGCCGCGAACATCTCGACGCCTTTGCCGAGTACGTCACCGCGTACGCCGACCGTCCCGGCGCCAATCTGCCCGGCCTGCTGGCCTTTCTCGACACCGCCGAGACCATCGAGAAGGGACTCGAACCCGGCCGGATCGAGGTGGCCGAGCAGCGTGTCCAGATCCTCACGGTGCATGCGGCCAAGGGACTTGAGTGGGATGTCGTCGCGCTGCCGCACGTCGCGGCACGGATCTTCCCCGGTGGGAGGGCCGACACGACGTGGATGCGCAGCGCCAAGGAGTTGCCGGGGCCGCTGCGTGGCGACCTCGCGGAACCGGGGACGGGGGAGGGTTTCCCGACCTTCGACCTCGCAGCCGCCGGCATCAGCAACCGCAAAGAACTCGCCGAGGCGCTGACTCTGCACAAGGAGGCGATCGACGAGCGCAGGCTGGAGGAGGATCGTCGACTCCTCTACGTCGCGTTGACGCGAGCACGCCACGACCTGCTCGTCTCGGCGCACCACTGGAGCGAGACCGGCGACAAACCGCGCGGTGGGTCGGAGTTCTTCGACGAGCTCGTCGCCATCGTCTCCGACGCCATCGCCGACCCTGCCGTCGACTCCGACGGCCTCAGCATCGACGAGCTCGCCCCGCCACCGGACGATGGTGCGGCAAACCCGTTGGCCGAGCGGATCATTCGCGAGTCCTGGCCCGCGGATCGGTTGGGCGCGCGCCGCGGGGGAGTCGACGCCGCGGCACGACTCGTCCTCGACGCGGTCGCCGCGCGCAGCGCTCCCGCGCTCTTCGACGCACCCGCGGGCAATGCCGCCGGGTCGGACGCGACGGCCGAAGATCCTGAGATCGCGGAAGACCCTGAGATCGCGCAGTGGAGAGCGGAGGTCGACGCCCTGCTCGCCGAGCACCACCGAGGTAACCAAGCCGTCGTCGACGTCGCGCTCCCGACGCACCTGTCGGTCAGTCAACTCGTCGAACTCGACTCGGACGAAAGGGAATTCGCACGACGACTTCGCCGTCCGACACCGTTCCGGCCCAATCCGACGGCACGCCGCGGCACCGCATTCCACGCATGGGTGGAGCGGTGGTTCGGTGCGACGCGGCTACTCGATATCGACGAGCTACCGGGAGCCGCCGACTCCTCGGCCTCGCCGGACGCCGATCTCGACGCACTGCGCGACGCGTTCCTGGCGTCGAAGTGGGCGTCGCGCAATCCCAGCGAGGTCGAGGTCCCGTTCGAGACGGTCATCGGCGACACGGTGATCCGCGGCCGGATCGACGCGGTGTTCGCAGAACCCGACGGCTCGTGGGTCGTCGTCGACTGGAAGACGGGTGCGGTGCCCGGTGGTCGGCGCGACGGGGCGTCGAACGACTCGACCGTCGGTGGTGCGCAACGAGAATCCGTCGACATCCAGCTCGCCGCCTATCGGATCGCGTGGGCGCAGCTCGCGGGTGTGCCGGTCGAGCGGGTCAGTGCGGCGTTTCACTACGTCCGGCACAACTACACCCTCGAGCCCGAGGTGTTGCCCGACCATGACGATCTCGTCGCGCTGCTCGCGCGAGAGTCGGATCAGTGATACACCTCGCGGATGCATTAGATTCACACCCTGTGAAGCAAAGGTGGTTCGGCTGATGCGCGGACGCGGATTCCGACGTCGATGGCGGGGCGAGGAGCTGTCCGACGGCCCCGACTACGCACTCGTCGGCGTCGTCCGTATTCCGGAGCTCAAGCAGAGTCCCGCACGGGCGATCGGGCGTCGGGTCATCTTCGCTGTCGTCGCGCTCTTCTTCACGGCCATTCTCGTCTACGTCGACCGCAGTGGATACCGCGACGTTCAAGACAACCCGCTCTCATTTCTCGACGCGATGTACTACTCGGCTGTGACGTTGTCGACCACCGGCTACGGCGACATCACTCCGTTCAGTCCGTCGGCCCGCCTGCTCAACCTGCTGATCATCACTCCGCTACGCGTGCTGTTCCTGATCGTGTTGATCGGTACGACGCTCGAGGTGCTCACCGAGCGGTCTCGCCAAGCTCTCAAGATCCAGCGCTGGAGGAACAACGTGCGCAACCACACCGTCGTCATCGGGTACGGCACCAAGGGTCGTACCGCGGTCGACGCGATGATCGGCGACGGCATCAAGCCGTCCGAGATCGTCGTCGTCGACAACAACCCGGGTGTCCTCGAGCATGCGGAGGCCGACGGTCTCGTGACCGTCCGCGGCGACGCCACCAAGTCCGACGTCCTGCGGCTGGCCGGTGTCGCGCACGCTGCCAGCATCGTCGTGGCCGCCAACCGCGACGACACAGCCGTCCTCGCCACGCTGACGGCACGCGAACTTAATCCGCGCGCGAAGATCGTCGCGTCGATCAGGGAGTCGGAGAACACGCACCTGATGCGGCAGTCGGGTGCCAACTCGGTGGTCGTCTCGTCGGAGACGGCGGGCAGGCTCCTCGGTATCGCGACCATGACGCCGTCGGTCGTCGAGGTGATCGAGGACCTACTGACCCCCGACGCCGGCTATGCGATCGCCGAACGTGAAGTCGATCCGACCGAAACGGGCGGCTCGCCGGCCCACACCCGCGACATCGTCCTGGGCGTGCTGCGTAACGGTGTGCTGCACCGCGTCGACGACAGCGAGGTCGAGCAGATCGAGGCGGGCGACCGGCTGCTGTACGTCCGCAAGGGCGCGGGCGACTGACGTTCGCCACCGGCGAGCGAGTAGAACAGAGACCATGGGCGCCTTTGTCTTCGACCAACCGCCGCTGCTGTCCCGGGGCACGTTCGATCGTGCCGACGAGGTCCGTGACGAGCCCGACCGCATGCTTGCGGGCTGGCCGACAGCGCGCGTACTTCGCATCGATACGGGCGGTCGCTACCCCGTGGAGCCCGACGGGGCGCTGAGGTGGATCGACAGTTCTGAGTTCGGAGACGAGCCGCCGGTCGACGCGGTGTTCCTCGCGCACACTGATACCGACCTGTGGACGATCAGGGTCGAAGGACTCGACGGCAAGACCGCCGATCCCCGACGCGGGGCATCCCGACTCGACGCCGACGAGGCAGGGCTGCTCGCCACCGCGCTCGGCATCTTGAACTGGCATGCGACAGCGCGCTTTTCACCCGTCAACGGCTCGCCAACCGTCCCGGCGCGTGGCGGTTGGGTGCGTCGCAATCCGGAGACCGGCATCGACGAGTTCCCGCGCACCGACCCCGCGATCATCACCGTCGTCCACGACGGCGCCGACCGAATCCTGCTCGGACGCCAAGCCGTCTGGCCCGACCGGTGGTACTCGACGCTCGCGGGCTTCGTCGAACCGGGAGAGTCGTTGGAGCAGTGCGTGATCCGTGAGGTTCACGAAGAGGTCGGAATCGCCGTGCGCGAGCCGCGGTACCTGGGATCTCAGCCGTGGCCTTTCCCCAGATCACTCATGCTCGGCTTCTCCGCGATCGGTGACCCCGACGAACCGCTGCAGTTTCTCGACGGCGAGATCGGCGACGCGCAATGGTTCACGCGTGCCGAAGTGCTCGAGGCACTCGACCGCGGCGACGAATGGCTGCGGGGCATGCCCGAACCCGACGTCGCCGACGGCGAGGACGCCCCTCGGCTACTGCTGCCCGGCTCGATATCCATCGCGCGGGCGCTGGTCGAGGCCTGGGCCCGCACGCCCGCCTGACCGGGCCTGTCTCAGACGCCGAGCTTCTTCTTGACGTCGGTGATCGACGGATTCGTGGCGGTCGTGCCGTCGGCGTACTGGACCGTCGGGACAACATGGTTGCCACCGTTGACGCTGCCGACGAACTCGGCGGCGTCGGGGTTGCGCTCGATGTCGATCTCGGTCCACTCGAGGCCCGAGCTGCGCAGGGCCGTCTTGAGTCGTGCGCAGTAGCCGCACCACGATGTGGTGTACATGGTCAGCGCGGCGGGGGTCTGATTCTCAGATGTCTCGCTCATGGCATCCACAACACGAACTCGTCGGCGCGTGTTCCCGACCGGCTCTCGACGCCGACGAAGTGCACGCTCGGCCCAACACGGCGCCCAGTCGACGGCGAGGGCGCACAGTGGGCCAGACACAGCGCCCAGTCGACCGGATGCAGCGCCCAGTCGACCGGATACAGCGCACAGTCGACGGTGAGGTGTCGGACGTGAGCCCGACGCGCTTGTGGACAGCGGCGAACGGGCTCGCGTCGGCGTCGTATCGGGGTGCCATAGTGGAACCCGTGTCCGACAGCCCCTCACCGCCCCGCGCCGCACGTGACCGCAGCATCCTCGACGGACTCGACCCCGAGCAGCGGGCCGCAGTCCTCGCGCCGCGCGGTCCGGTGTGTGTACTGGCGGGTGCGGGGACCGGCAAGACGCGCACCATCACGCGGCGCATCGCGTATTTGATCGATCAGGGGCAGGTCAATCCCGGTCAGGTGCTCGCTGTGACGTTTACGGCTCGGGCTGCGGGGGAGATGCGCGGCCGACTGAGGTCGCTCGGCGTCGGCGCCGACGGGCCCAGCGTGTTGGCGCAGACGTTCCACGCTGCAGCGATGCGTCAACTCCGCTACTTCTGGCCACGGGCGTTCGGCAGCGCGTCGTGGGAACTCCTCGACAACAAGTTCCCACTTGTCGGACGTGCGGCACGCAAAGCCGGACTCGACAGCTCCACCGATACCGTGCGCGATCTGATGTCGGAGATCGAGTGGGCCAAGGCGTCGCTCATCGGACCCGAGGATTACGTCGCCGCCGTCACCCGCGTCACCAGGGAGACGCCTGCGCCCGCTGCGCAGGTGGCCAAAGCGTTCGCGGCCTATGAGGACGCCAAGGTCTCACCCGACGGCGACCGCCTCCTCGACTTCGATGACCTCCTCATCTACATGACGACGATCATCGAGTCCGACGCTGGCCTCGCCGACGAATTCCGTTCGCGCTACCGGTGTTTCGTCGTCGACGAGTACCAGGACGTGACGCCGGTGCAGCAGGGTCTGCTCGACGCCTGGCTCGGCCCCCGCGACGACCTGACCGTCGTCGGCGACGCCAACCAGACCATCTACACGTTCACCGGTGCCACGCCGAAGTACCTCCTGGATTTCGGTCGCCGGTTTCCCGACGCCGCGCTCGTGCGCCTCGAACGTGACTATCGGTCGACGCCGCAGGTGGTCAGCCTCGCCAACCGGGTGATCGGGGCTGCGCGCGGGCGGATCGCCGGGACGAGACTGCAACTGATCGGACAGCGCGACGCCGGGCCAGAACCCGAGTTCGCCGAATACGACGACGAGCCGAGCGAGGCGTCGGCCGTCGCGTCGGCCATCAAGCGTCTGATGAACTCGGGCGTACCCGCCTCCGAGATCGCGATTCTCTACCGGATCAACGCGCAGTCGGAGAATCACGAGCAGGCGCTCACCCAGGCGGGCATCCCGTACCAGGTGCGTGGTGGCGAGGCGTTCTTCACCAGGGCCGAGGTCCGCCAGGCCATGCGGCAGCTCTCGCTCGTGGCGCAGCGGGGCATCCGCGACGATGTCGAACTGGTCACTGTCGTGCGCTCAGTCCTCGGCGAACTCGGCATGTCCGACGACGAGCCGACGGGTGCGCAGGCGAAGGCCCGCTGGCAGTCGTTGCGTGCTCTGTCCGGGCTTGCCGACGACATGCTTGCCGACAATCCAGCCCTCACGCTGACCGAACTGGTCACAGAACTCGATGCACGGTCGCAGGCCCGGCACCCACCGACTGTCCAGGGCGTCACGCTCTCGTCGCTGCACGCGGCGAAGGGATTGGAATGGGACGCTGTGTTCCTGGTCGGACTGACCGAGGGATCGCTGCCGATCAGCCAGGCCATCAAGGGATCGTTCGACGACGTCGAGGAGGAGCGTCGACTCTTCTACGTCGGCGTCACCCGAGCCCGTGAACATCTGCACATCTCGTGGGCGACAGCACGAAACGAGGGTGGTCGTGCACGGCGTCGTTCGCGGTTCCTCGCCGACCTCGTGCCCGACGACTCGCCCGCATCGCGTATCGCGCCGGCGTCGAAGCGAGCACCGCGCAAGGGACCGACGTGCAGGGTGTGCGGTTCACGGCTGCTCGATTCGACGGCAACTCTGCTCGGCCGGTGCGCCGACTGTCCGTCGGACCTGGACGAAGGTCTGCTCGTGGCACTCAAGGAGTGGCGCCGTACGCGAGCGGACTCGAAGAAGGTTCCAGCCTTTGTCGTCTTCTCCGACAAGACATTGCTCGCGATCGCAGAGCAACGGCCGACGGATTCCGCTGCGCTGGTGTCGATCTCGGGTATCGGTGCCGCCAAGCTCAACGAGTACGGCGAAGAGGTCATCGAACTCGTCAAAACCGCAGGTCAAAAATAGGTTGTGTGCTCTACAGCGAACCGCATAGTCTGGTTCGCGTCAGCACGGGAAGGTCACCGGCACACTCATGTGTGCCACGACCCCTCGCGAAACCATCGAGACCGAAAGGAGTGGATCAGTGAACGGAATCGCCAACGCAATCGTGATTGCGAACACGATCGTCGACGACGCGGCATCTGCTGTGTTCTTCGAACCGATCGCAGCGATGCCCGATGCTCATCGCATCACGCATGATGCGCCGCGCGCATGTGCCGTCAGTGACCACGCCTGGCGTGCTGCAGACCTGCAGCCCGCACCGTGTCTCGGTGCCACCGGTTTCCTACCGGCAGCACCGGTAGCGAGCACTGCCGCAGCGAAGCGAGCGATGCAGCGGTTCCCCGTACTGACTCGGGACCTCTCCACGTAGGAGGGTTTCGACAGCCACAACGGCCACGGGTGAATCGCACAAGGCGACCCGTGGCCTTTCTCGTGACGGATCACCGAACCACCACACCAGTGGATCGGCGACTCCCATCACGTCGAGGCCGAGGGCCATCGCCACAGACGATGACCAACCTCGAACAGATGTGGAGTACCAGATGACCGTCGAATGTGTTCTGGAGTCCTGTATCTCGGCGGACTGCGAGGTCGCTGCCGGGAACGCGCTGAGTGCCTCACCGGCAGTGAGTGCATCGACCCTTCCGTGTCAGGAAGCCGACGCCGACCTGTGGTTCGCCGAAGACCCTCGTGACCTCGAGCGCGCCAAGGCGATGTGCGCCGACTGCCCCCTGCGGGCGCAGTGCCTGCAGGCCGCGCTTGATCGTGCCGAGCCCTGGGGTGTCTGGGGCGGCGAGATCTTCGAGCGTGGTGCCGTGATCGCGCGCAAGCGCCCCCGCGGCCGCCCGCGCAAGACCGCGGCCTGACATGGACGGACACGACCCACGCGGCCCCCGCCTCATGCGACAGACGACGTCGCAGATGGCGGGGGCCGCGTTGCGTTCTGGGCGACCTGCGACCTGGTGCGTGGGTCACCGTCAGGGATCGTCACAGTTAGGGACGCGCGCGAAAGCGAACCGCCCACTCGTTCGTCTCGACCTCGACGTCGGTGAAGCCCGCTGCGTTCAGTCGTTCGGCCAACGTCGCCGGATCGACCGGCACACAGACGTCGCCGGCGTGCAGTGTCGGGGTGCTGCTCGAGCGTCCGGTGATCTGTATGACGTTGACCCCGGAAATGGGCCCAGACTGTCATACGGATCGGGCTGGCATACGGATCGGGCTCATGCGACAAGACGATGCACTGCGGCTAGGTGGTCAGCGGGGGTATGTGGTGATGGTTTCGCCGGTGCGGGTGCTGGTCCAGGTGATGGAGAGGTCGGTGTGCATGGTGGGTGTCCAGAAGCCGAGGTGTTTGCGTTGGTGGTCGGGTCTGCAGAGGGGGACGAGGTTGAACAGCACGGTCCAGCCACCGGCGTGGGGGTCGGTGTGGTTGAACTTGACCAGGTGGTCGAGTTCGGTGTGTTCTGCGGGTTTGCCGCATTCGGGGTATCGGCATACTCCGTGCAGGGCAATGACTTGTTTGCGTAGCCAGTCGGGTGGTCGGTATCGCAGCGCCCATGGTGGTGGGGCTGGGTAGCCGCCGTGTCCGGTGGGGTCGGCGGGAGGTGCGGGATTGTCGGGCAGCCCCCATGAGGCGAGGTTGGATGCCATCGCGGCGAGGTTGAGCCCTGGCGAGGTGAGGTTCGCTGGGAGACTCGGCGGCCCTGTGGTGGTGAGTGTTGTGAGGTCGGGAAACACGACGGTCCGTGCGATGACGCCTGCCGCGAGTTCGGCGGCGTGGGCGGGGTCGATTGTTCCGAAGCCGACGAGCCGTGGAACCTCGACACCGGCGGGATCGATGAGCACCTCCAATGCCGTCTGCTGTGCGGGCTCGGCTGTCGGCTCTTCGGCAGGTTGCTCTTCGCACGTCGCGCTGTCAGCGGCCACTTCGACGTCGGCCTCGTCGAACGGTGCTGTGTCGCATGGTGTTTCGGGGTTACGTGGTGTGGCGGGGCAGTCGGGATTGCCGCAGTGGCAGGTGAGGTGGGCGCCGGGGAGGCCTTGGATTTCGGCGAGGGCGGCGACGCGGCGTCGGCCTTGTGGGCGTGGGTCGTCAGAACAGAGTCGTTCGTCGATGAGTGTGGAGATGCGCTGGGCGAGGTGGAGGCCTTGTTCGGCGGGTAGGCAGCCGTCGAGGGTGACGTGTCCGTGTGTGTCGGGTCGGATGTGGATGTTTTGGTTGCGGTCGGCGAAGTCGTGGCGGGCGTCCGCGGCGGCGTCGGGGTCGAGGGCGATCACGAGTTCGGAGAGTTGATCTCGCAGGGTGGAGTCGGCGGAGGTGCGTCGGGCGAGTTCGAGGGCGAGGGGTTCGGCATTCGCCCGCAGCGACGAGTCGAGCACCGACAGTTGGTCGGCGACGATTTCGATGCGGGACAACCGGATGCGGCCGTCGAGGAATGCGGTGGCGGTGTTGGGGAGGTCGGTGAGGTGGGCGCCGAGGATGGCGTAGCGGCGCGCCAGTGATCGGGAGATGCCGAGCTGTAACGAGATTTCGGCGATCGCGGCTTTGTCGACGGCGTGATGTGTGTGCGGTCGGGTGGCGGCGACGACGAGCATGTCGTCGGCAATCGATTCGCCGATGCGGTAGGCCAGGAGCGCGGTGCGTGCTTCGGCCTGGCGTGCGAGGCGTTGGGTGGTGCGGGCGACCTCGTTGAGTTCGACGCCGGACAGGTGACCGATGGTGTCGATGTCGGCGGGAGTGAACGAGAGCGGCGAGTGAGGGAACGGTGAGGTCGGGGCGTGGTCGTCGATGATGTCGGTCATGGCCCCCCCTTTGCGCCGGTATGTCGGTGATCGCTTGTGTGTTCGATCTGACAACAACGCTACAGGGTGGGTACGACAATTCGGACACGCGGAAAACTCAGTCGGCGAGCCCCGGCACCCACTTCTCCATGATCGCCCGGTAGGGGGCCTCGGCGTCGAGTTGCGAGGCGATGCCGACGCAGCCCGCGAGGACACGGAACACCATCACATACTGCTTGGGCACGTTGAGGTTTCGCGACGTCTTGTACACGTCGCCGCGCACGTCGGTTGCCTTGCCCGCGGCGCGTTGGAGCCACTTACGGGTGAAGTGGAATGACTCGGTGTAGAGCGGGTCGACGTAAGGCTTCAGGTATGCCTCGATGTCGGTGGGGCTCACCCGGTCGGCGCGGGACCGCAGGATGAAGCCTGCCTTGATCATCTCTTCGGTCAGTTCGTCGTACTGCTTGTCACGAGCGAGCCGCAGGATGGGGCCGGTTTCGGGAGGTAGCCCGTTGGGGTAGTGGCCGACGGCGCCGAAGTCGAGAACACCGAAGCGACCGTCGTCGGTAATGAAGAAGTTGCCCGGATGCGGGTCGCCGTGCAGGAGTCCGACGCGGAACGGTGAGCTCACCTCGAACGTCGCCATGCGTGCGGCGGCCTCGTTGCGGGTGGCCTGATCGCCGGAGGTGATGATCTTCGACAGTGGTGTGCCGTCGAGCCACTCCGACACGACCACCTTGGGCGCGCTCGCGATGACCTTCGGGATGACGAAATCGGAGTCGCCGTCGAATGCCTTCGCGAAGGCTCGCTGGTTGTCGGCCTCGCCGAGATAGTCGAGTTCGGCCTCGGTGCGGTCGATGAGTTCGTCCATCATTGCTTTGACGTCGGTCCCGGGCGAGAGTTTCTGCAGCAGTCCCGACATCCTCGACAGCGTCTTGAGGTCGGCCTTCAACGCGTGGTCGGCGCCGGGATACTGCACCTTGACGGCCACTTCGCGGCCATCGGACCAGACGCCCTTGTGGACCTGACCGATGCTCGCCGACGCCGCGGGCTCGTCGGAGAATTCGCGGAAACGCTGACGCCACTTCGTGCCGAGTTGCTGGTCGAGAACCTTGTGGACCTTCGTCGCGGGTAGCGGGGGAGCCTCGGCCTGCAGTTTGGTGAGCGCTTCACGGAAGGGTTCGCCGAACTCGTCGGGGATCGCGGCCTCCATGATCGACATGGCCTGGCCGACCTTCATCGCGCCGCCCTTGAGCTCACCGAGCACCGAGAACAACTGATCGGCGGCCTTCTCCAGGAGCTCCTGGTTGACCTCGTCCTTGTCTTTTCCGACCATCCGTTTGCCGAAGCCAGCGGCCGCTCGACCTGCCATACCGATGGGTAGCGTCGCCAACCGTGCGTTGCGACGATGCTGCCCGCGTGTGATGTCGGTCATGGTGTCCTTTCCCCATCACAGGATAGAGGACCGACCTGAGGATCGGCCTCAGCCATCAGGCCCCATCACCCGGCGGCGACGTCGTATTGGCACCGGCACAACGGATGCGGAACCCATGTTTTGGTGACGATCCTCGTCGTCGGCTCGGAATGAAGTTCGACGGTGCGCCCGAACAGCTCGGGTGGTCGCGCGCCCAGGGGTGCGCAGATCGCCACGGACAGTTGCTCGATGTGCTCATGGGCGAGGGCGGCGGTCGCCCGAACCGTGGCGGGCCGGCCGTGACCGGCGACCCGCACCAACTGCGCCGCGACGATCGGCCACTCGGGATCACGGTCAGCGCGATGTAGGTCGATGCACGACAGGCAGCTCGTGAGTCCCGGCAGCACCAGCGGTCCGACGATCCCGACCCCGTCACGCATCCGCACCTGCAGATGGGGCCGTCCCGCGTCCATGAGTCCGGAGACGAGCATCGTGTCGTGCACGAGGTAGTCGGTGAGCACCACTAGATCCGTCGGCCACCCCGACACCGGATGCTCGGGCGACGGCCGTCCGCTCGACCGCGTGACGGAGAAACCCGAGTCGGCCAGGGACGTCGCGAGATGCGAGCCCAACGGCCCCGAGCCGTGGACGCGGATACAACGCAGCCGGTCGTCGATACGCCGAGGCGACGCCGCGAGTCCCTGCAACGCACGGCCCGCCGCGACCAGATGTTCGAGCAGGGTGGACAGGTCGTCGGGCGTCAGGCCTGTCGCGGCGAGATCGGTCGCGACGTCGGACATTCGCTGTGGATTCTCGAGCTTCACGAGTAGGTTGGCGAGCTGCCGCGCCGACACCTCGCGGTCGAGTTCGACCACGATGCCGCTGTCGGGGCCACTACCGATCTGCAGCCGATTTCCCGGTCGGATCACCACGACGGTGCCCGGAATGACAACCGGCAGAGACTCATCCGAGTCAGCTGCAATCGACTGAGGGGCGGCCGCCGTCGATGTCAGCAGTTCACGTGCACGTCGCGCCATGCGGCAACTCTGCCAGCAGAATCCGTGCGCGTGCCGAGCAGCGCGACGTTATCCACAGCCGACGCAGCGCGCCGGCCTTCATGCACAGATGTCGAGCACGTCAGGCGTTGCCGTCGTCCTTTTTGTCATCGCCGGACCCGGACTCGGGCTCGTCGCCGGAGTCTTTCGCTGCCTCCTCGGCGAGCGTGCGTTCCAGTTCGGCGATCGCCTCGTCGATGCCGCCCACGTCGCCGCCGATGACCCGGTCGATGAAGCCCGCGGGATTGTCGAGGTCGTCGGCGTCGGGCATCAGATCGGGATGCGCCCAGACGCCGTCGCGATTGTTGATGTCGCTGGCCTCGGCGAGTTGGCGCCACAGGGCCGACGCCTCGCGCACCTTGCGGGGACGCAGCTCGAGTCCGACGAGCGTCGCGAACGTCTGCTCGGCGGGACCGCCGGACGCGCGACGTCGACGCATGGTCTCGGTGAGCGCGGCCGTGCTCGGGATTCGATCAGAAAGTGCTTGTGACACAACCTGTTCCACCCAGCCCTCGACGAGGGCGAGCAGAGTCTCAAGCCTGCTCAGCGCAGCCTTCTGCTCGGGAGTTGTTGTCGGCTCGAACGACGCCGACGAACTCATCAGCTCCTCGAGCTTCGACGGATCGGAGAACAGCTGTGCCGGATCGATGTTCGCGGTGAGGTCGGTGATGCCGCTGAAATCGACGGTGATGCCACGCGCGTACTCCTCGACCGTCGCGAACAGACGCTGGCGCAGCCACGGCACATGCGTGAAGAGGCGCAGATGTGCGGCCTCACGTGCGGCGAGAAAGACGACGATCTCCTGTGCCGGCTGCTCGAGTCCTTCGGCGAACGCCGCGATCGCCTCGGGGAGCAGCACGGCCTCACCCTCGGGTGCAAGGGGCAGACCGATATCGGTGGAGGTGAGAACCTCCTTGGCGAGTTGGCCGAGTCCCTGACCGAGCTGGGTGCCGAAGGCCATGCCGCTCATCTGGGTCAGCATGCCCATCATCGGACCAGCGAATTGCGCTGCCTCGGGAGGCAAATTCTGCTCCCAGGTTCGCGAAAGCTGTTGGGCGACGGGATCGCAGAGGCGCTTCCACGTCGGCATGGTCTCTTCGAGCCACTGCACCGGCGTCCACGCGACAGACTTGCTGACGCCACTGGGAAGTGTGGTCGCGTCGTCGAGCCAGACGTCGGCGAGACGCACAGCGTCGGTGACGGCGTTCGTCTCCCGCTCCAGGACTGGGGTGAAGTTCCCGATCTGCTGGCGGGCGAGGTTCGACGCGAGGTCGTAGTTGACCGGCCCCGACCCCTTGCCCTGACCGCCGAATCCGAAGGTCCCGGAACCCATCCCGCTGAGCATGCTCCCGAGCTGGCTGAACACCTGGCCGAGTGCCGCAGGGTCGAGGGACTCACCGCCGAGCGCGAAGCCGAACGGATTCTGTGCGGACTCGCCGCCACCAGAGGCGCCGCCGGACGCACCACTGCCCTTGTCGTCGCGGTTCTTGTCGCGGTTGTTGTCGTCACCGTCGCCGGACGGGGAGAAACCGAAGGGCAAATCACTCATGGGTTCCACGGTACCGTCCGAGTCGACCATGGGTGACCTGCGAGCCGTTCGCCTTGAGCGTAGTTCGCTCAATGATCTTCGACGCTGCGCGACATCGACTCAAGCGCGCCCGCTCACGCCTGCCTGCATATCCCGCTCGTGGCGTCGATTATGGTGGGCGGAATGACAGGTCCCGCAACGATGGTGCGGCAGCATTCCCGCCGAATCGCCACCATCGCAGTGACGACGCTGCTCCTACTCATTCTCATCGTCGTCGGCACAACGGTGCAGGTGCCCTTCGTCGCCCTCGGACCAGGTCCGACCGTCAACACGCTGGGCAAGCTCGACGACAAGCCCGTCGTCGACATCACCGGTACCCCCGTCGACCCGACGGACGGAAACCTCAATCTCACGACGGTGTCGGTCAGCGACGGCCTCACCCTGTTCGACTCGATCCGTCTGTGGGTCTCGGGCCGCTACACCGTGCAGCCCCGTGAGCAGATCTTCCCGCCCGACCAGACCACGCAGCAGGTTCAGGAACAGAACCAGCAGCAGATGACCGGGTCGGAGAGCACCGCGACGGCAGCAGCGCTGCGCCACCTCGACCGTCCGACCAAGCTGATCGTCGACTCCGTCGCCGCAGACGGACCGTCGTCGAAGGTGCTGCGGCAGGGCGATCAGATCCTGTCGGTCGGCGGGGCAGCGGTCTCGACCTCGGAGGACGTGCAGTCGGCCGTACGTAAGCAGAAGCCGGGTGCACAGATCCCGATCGAGATCGATCGCGCAGGCACCAAACAAACCGTCACGGTCACCGCCGCCGCTCGCCCCGACGACAACGACGTCGCCTACATCGGACTCACCCCGGATGTGGTCAACGCTGACCCCAACCTGAAGATCTCCTACAACGTCGGCGACATCGGCGGACCGTCAGCGGGTCTGATGCTGACACTCGCGGTGATCGATCGCCTCTCGCCCGGCGAGCTGACCGGCGGCAAGTTCATCGCAGGCACCGGGACGATCACCGACGACGGCACAGTTGGCCCCATCGGCGGGATCACACACAAGACCCTCGCCGCCCGTGAAGCAGGAGCCACCGTATTCCTGGTGCCGGAACGCAACTGCAAAGAAGCCAAGTCCGACGCTCCCGACGGCTTGCAACTGGTCAAGGTCAACTCACTCGACTCCGCGCTCTCGGCACTCGACGACGTACGCGCGGGCAAGGACGCACCCCACTGCTGATCCGGCGCTGACCAGGCTGCTGAGTTCTACCCCTGCGCCTCGCGGTCGTCGAGCGTGGCAGCCAACGCCGACTGCAGCGTCGACGCCAATTCTGGATGCGTGAGCAATTCCATCGGCGCATCGGGATCGTCGTCGGGGGCGGGCTGTAACCGCATCAGCGACAGCGTTTTTCCACCGCGCAGAGCGCCAACGGCCAGGCGTGCCGTGCGGGCCGACGGATGTTTGCGGGCCGCGGCGCGCGCTGCGGACTCGCTCGCGGCGGGATCGGCGAGGAGTGGTTCGAATGCGGAGTCGAGGTCGCCTTCGGCATCCGGAGGCAACACGACGATCTCCAGAACCAGCGCCACGCCTTCCACCGGCGGGCTCCACGTCGCCGTCGCCAAGAACTCTTCGAGCTGTGCGTACGGTTCGTCGCCCGCGGAGACCTCGAGTGGCTCCTGCGCTACGGGACTCAGCGCGGAATCGTCGTCCTCGTCGACCAGGCCGGGATTCTGCTCGGCGATCAGACTCGTCGGCACCAGAGCGAACAACTGCGGCGGTTGACCCCACCCGCCGAGTTCGACGTGATCGAGTATGTCGTGCAGTGCGCGACCGAGATCGTCGGGGGAGAACTGGCCGCGGTCGGTGTGCTCGTCGGTCATGGCTGTCAATACTGCCTCGTGTGCCACTAAGACGTACCGGGACCATGGGATCCGATGGCGCCCGCGCGAGGACAGTACAGTGAATGCCACGATCGCGCTGTGAGGTGCGGCAGCCCCGGAGATGTCCGAAATGACCGAACCGGGTACGCCCTGCAATGATCGCGCTGAGAACAACGATCGCACCGAGAACGATGGCACTGGGAGAGTGGGTTAGTGGGCGTACGCGGGCCGGCGGGCATGCCGACACTGTCGCGCAGAAGCAAGATTGCCATCGGGGTGGGTGTCGCCATCCTCGTGGTGTTGTTGGTGGGGCCACGGCTCGTCAGCATCATCACCGACTGGCTGTGGATGTCCGACGTCGGATACACCGAGGTGTTCTCCACGATCGTCTGGACACGCATCGCGCTTTTCCTGATCGTCGGCGTCCTCGCCGGCGGTCTGATCTTCGGAGCCGTTGCGCTGGCTTATCGGTCGCGTCCGGTTTTCGTGCCCGCGAGCGGTCCGAATGACCCACTGGCCCGGTACCGGGCCTCGATCATGGGCCACATCCGCTGGTACGCGATCATCCCGCCGATCCTCATCGGACTGATCTTCGCGCTCGTCGCGCAGGGGTCGTGGGCCACGGTGCAGACCTTCCTGCACGGAACCGAGTTCGGGCAACGCGACGCACAGTTCGGTCTCGACGTCGGGTTCTACGCCTTCGACCTCCCGTTCTATCGGTTCGTGCTCAACATCCTGTTCGTGGTCGTGGTGATCTCCTTCTTCGCCAGCCTGATCACCCACTACCTCTTCGGCGGCATTCGTCTCGGTGGCGGAGGCAACTCGATCACCAACGCCGCGCGTATTCAGTTGGCCGTCCTCGCGGGAACCTTCTTGGTGCTCAAGGCGGTGTCGTATTGGTTCGATCGATATTCGCTGTTGTCGAGTCAGCGCAAGCAGGAGATCTTCACCGGCGCGAGCTACACCGACATCAACGCGGTGTTGCCGTCGAAACTGATCCTCATGGTCGTCGCGATCATCTGTGCCGTCGCATTCTTCGCGGGTGCGGTGATGCGCGATCTGCGTGTCCCTGCGCTCGCGACCGTGCTGATGTTGTTCACCGCGCTCGTCATGGGCGTCGGTTGGCCGCTGGCAATGGAGCAGTTCTCGGTCAAGCCGAACGCGGCCCAGAAAGAACTCGAATACATCCAACGCAATATGGATGCGACGAAACAGGCGTACGGCCTCGTCGACGGCACCAACGTCGAATATCAACGCAATTGGACACAACAACCGGCCGATCCTGTCGCGGTCAACAATGACAGCGCAACGCTGTCGAACATCCGCGTCCTCGATCCCAACGTGATCGAGCCCGCATTCACCCAGCGTCAAAAACTCAAGAACTTCTACGGATTCCCGACGCAGCTCGCCGTCGACCGCTACACCGTCGACGGTCAGCAGCGCGATTTCATCGTCGCCGCACGCGAACTCGATCCCAGCAAGTTCGACGCCAACCAGCAGAACTGGATCAACAAGCACACCGTCTTCACACACGGCAACGGATTCATTGCCGCGCAGGCGAACACCGTCGACGAAGCGTCGTCGGATGCCGAGAGTGACCGTGGTGGCCTGCCGGTGTTCGCGGTGAGCGACCTGGAGAATTACCAGACAGAAGACTACAAGGCCAATGCTCCGATCAAGGTGAGTCAGCCGCGCATCTACTTCGGCGAGCTGATCGCCAAGGTTGATCCCGACTACGCGATCGTCGGCTCCACAGAAGGCGACCGCGAGTACGACCTCGACGGCAAGAACTACACCTACAGTGCCGATTCGGGTGTCTCACTTGGCAACTGGTTCAACCGGATCCTCTATTCGGTCAAGTACACCGAACGCAACATCCTGCTGTCGAACGCGATCAACTCCAACTCGAAGATCATCTACAACCGTGACCCCCGCGACCGCGTCAAGAAGGTCGCACCGTGGCTGACCGTGGATTCCAAGACGTATCCGTCGGTGATGGCCGACGGGTCGATCAAGTGGATCGTCGACGGCTACACCACCCTTGCGACGTACCCGTACGCGCAGAAGACGTCGCTGCAGGATGCGACGACCGACGCCCAGGAGCTCAACCGCGGACAGACCGGCAGGACGCAGGTCAACAAGCAGGTGTCGTACGTGCGCAACTCGGTGAAAGCGACCGTCGACGCGTACACCGGCAAGGTGACCCTGTACGAGGTCGACCAGAATGACCCGGTACTCAAGACCTGGATGAAGGTCTTCCCCGGAACGGTCAAGCCGCGCAGCGACTTCGACAAGCAGGAAGACCTCAAGCAGCACGTGCGCTATCCCGAGGATCTGTTCAAGATCCAGCGTGCGCTGTTGTCGCGCTACCACGTGTCGGACCCGGGAACGTTCTTCCGCAGCAACGACTTCTGGTCGATCCCGAACGACCCGACAAAGGATGACGCGACCCAGCAGGGCCTGAGCCAGCCGCCGTACTACTTCACCGCGGCCTCGCCGCGTGGGCCGCAGGCCGAGTTCCAGTTGACGACCGTGATGAACGGCTTCAACAGCCGATTCCTCTCGGCGTACATGACGGCGTCGTCGGACCCCGACGACTACGGCAAGATCACCGTCAAGACGCTGCCGACGACCAAGCAGACCGTCGGACCGCAGCAGGCACAAGAAAACATGAAGAGCGCCGGACCCGTGGCATCCGACCGAAAACAGGTCGAGGACACCACCAAGGTCACCTACGGCAATCTGCTCACCCTTCCGGTGGGACAGAACGGCGTGCTCTACATGGAGCCGATGTACACGCAGTCGAAGACCGACGACTCCGCGATACCGAAGCTCTACCGCGTGCTGGTCTACTTCAACGCGGCCAGCGACGAGGCCCGCGTGGGCTACGCGGCGACGGTGGCCGAGGCGCTCAAGCAGGTGGGCATCTCGCCCGCCCAGGCGACGACACCCGAGAACGGGCCGGTCGATGTCGGCAACGATGGCCAACAGCCGATCGCGCAGCCGACACAACCGACCCAGCAGGGGCCTTCGTCACCTCAGCGTGAGGCCGCGGTGAAGGAGATCGGTGCTGCACTCGGCCAGCTCAAGGATGCGCAGACCAAGGGCGACTTCACCGCCTACGGCGAGGCACTCGACCGGCTGAACAAGGCTGTGCAGCAGTACGAGTCACTGCCCGCGGGTAACTGACCTCGAGCAACGATGATTCTCGGCGTCGGACCATAGCGGTCCGACGCCGAGAGTCGTTGTGGGTCCTGTCTTGCCGGTCTCATCGTGCGCCCAAATGTGCTCTGGCGCACTGAAAGCCGTGGTTCACGGGACCATCACATCGGTCCTTCACGATGCAAGCATCGTCGATGCCGATGGCTAATGTGACAATCGCGAGTGCTCGATTCGCCGGGTGCCGATTGTTCGTTGGGGAGGTCGGGGAAAATGCCACCGCTGAGTCGGCTCGCTCGAATCCAGATCGCTGTGCTGATCATCGCCGGGCTTGTGGTGTCGATCTACGCGGGCATTCGCTACGTGCATCTCAATCGTGTTGTCGGCGTGGGGATCTACACGGTCGACGCTCATCTACCGGAGTCCGGCGGCATCTTCACCAACGCCGAGGTCACCTATATGGGCGTGCCGGTCGGTCGTGTCGGCACACTGGCGCTCAGGTCGGACGGGGTCACCGTGCCGCTGATCCTCGAATCCTCCGGGCCGGACATTCCCGCGAATTCGGTTGCCGTGGTGGCGAATCGGTCGGCTATCGGTGAGCAGTATGTCGATCTGCGACCGCAGTCGGGGTCCGGACCATTCCTGCACGACGGATCGGTCATCACCAAGACTTCCGTCCCGCCGCCGATCGAAGACGTCGTGTCGTCGGCGCTCGACTTCACCTCGTCGATTCCGATCGACGATCTGCACACCGTGATCACCCAGCTCGGCGCGGCGTTCAACGGGCAGGCGGATAACCTCACACGGCTCGTCGACTCGCTGGGGAAGCTCTCGCGCGCCGGGGTTGACTCACTGCCGCAGGTGATCTCGCTGATCAATTCGGCAGACTCGGTGCTCGCGACGCAAGCGGCGCAGTCGGATCAGATCCTGGCGTGGTCGCGCAGCCTTGATCTAATCACCGCGACGCTCGCGTCGTCGGATCCCGATCTGCGCAGGCTGCTGACGACGGGCACGACATCGGCCACGCAGATCTCCACACTCATCCAGCGCAACGGTGGCGACATCGGCAAGGTGGTCGGGCAACTCTCCGAGGTTGCGCGCACCATCGAGCCCGCGGGCTACAACATCGGAAACGCCTTCGCGATGCTCAGTCTGCTGTCGGCGCAGGGGCATACGACGGCGCCGGGCGACGGTCAGATCCACTTCGGCGTCGTCCTGGAGACCAATAACCCGCCGGCGTGCACGCAGGGCTACGAGTCGACCGACGCGATGCTCGCGCGTGTTCGACGTGAGAAGCCGACTTTCGACATCAATTACGACGAGTTCCCGTTCAACACCGAGGCGCGCTGCACCGTGCCCTTCGGTAACCCGACGGCCGTCCGTGGCGCACAACGAGTCTCGACCGCCAACCCCGACACCCCGCAGCCGTGGGACTCGACGCCGAAGAAGGACCCCGACAAGCTGAATCTGAACCCGCTCGCGCAGCAACTCGCGGGTCTGATGGGCGTGCGGTCGGCGGGGTGATGCGGGCAAATGTGTCGTCGGTCACCACGACGCTCGCCGAAGCCACTTTTGGACGCATCGCCGCAGGTCAGAAGGGGTGGCGCAATGGATTTGCATCTGCGCCGAACGCACCTGTAACGTGGTGTTCACCAACGCGGGGTGGAGCAGCTCGGTAGCTCGCTGGGCTCATAACCCAGAGGTCGCAGGTTCAAATCCTGTCCCCGCTACTAGGAACCGGCCCCGCCGGGACGACGCAAATCGTCTCGGTGGGGCCGGATTCATTTGTGCCATTTGGGTTCTCTCCCATCGCGAAACCATGTCACCGCGGATAGGTGACGATCACCTGGCCGCTGCGCCGACTACGCCATTCCACCCTGCGGTCGGTGTGGAGCGTCGGTACCCACTCTCCAAGATGTTTCCGCTGGTGATCGGCCCGGCACAGTGGGATGAGGTCGTCGAGTGCCGTCCAGCCGCCGGCCTCGGGGTCGGTGTGGTTGAAGGGTCGCCAATGGTCGAGGTCGCACAGGTAGGAGGGCATGCCGCAGAGCGGGTATCGGCACCAGGCGTCATTGGCGAGCACCTCGGCGCGCAACGTGGCGCTGGGTGCATAGGTCAATGCCCCAGGTGGTGGCACGGTGTGAGAACCGTGGCCGGTCGGATCGGCGGGTGGTGCTTGGGGTCGGTCGGAGATCTGCGGGATGAGTGGTCCGGCGGCACGTGCGGATTCGGGGTAGTGAATGGTCTTCGCCACATCGGCGAGGGTGGTCGCATAAGTGGGATCGATCGGCCCGTATCCCTGTAACCGGGGTACAAGCACACCGTCGGGGTCTATGAGCACTGTCAACACGGGTGCATCGGGCATCACCAGGGCTCGTCCGAACGGGACCGGCACCTCGGTCGGGGTAGCTGGATTGGTCGGGTCGGGAACCCCGGGTTCGGCGACCGGCTCCACTGCTTCGGCGGGTGCGGGCAGCAGGGCTTCGCATGCTTGCGCGTCCTCGGCGTCGGCGGGCTCGGTCAGCAGGGCGACCCGTGCTGGGCAGGTGTCGAGGCCGCAGTCGCAGGTGAGGTGCGCTCCCGGTACGCCGGTGATCTCCCCGAGCGCGATCACCCGCAGTGGCCCGAGCCGACGGGGATCTTTGCGGCAGGTGCGTTCATCGATCAGCGTGTCGATCTGCGATTTGAGGAACACCCCATAGTGGGCGGGGATGACCGCATCCAGGTTGGAGTGGCCCGCCACCTCTGCGGTGATGGTGACGTCACCCACCAACTCGGAAATGGTGTCGCGTTCCTCGGTGACACTGTCGGGGCTCATCGAAATCAACGCGGCGTCGAGCTGTTGGGACAGCACTGGGTCGGTGGTGGCGCGGGAACCGTAGTCCAAGACGATCTCTTCGAACGACATCTCCGAGTCATCACCCTCGATGTAGTCGGGATCGATGTCTCCACCACGTTGGGCGGCGCGCGCCATGATCGAGATCCGGTTGGTGGAGTAGTCGCCGTTCAGATAGGCGGCGCGGATGAGCGGGAATTTCTCGAGGAGATCCGCCAACGCCACCCAACTCCCGGCCTTGCTTCGAGAGACACCGAATTGCAAAGAGACTTCGGCTCGCCCGAGTTTCTCGGCATGCTCGATCACCGAACCCCACACACTGGTCTCGGACCGACCGGCGAGGTGCTCGCGATACACCCGCTCAGCCAGTGCCGCGCCCGCCAGGACCGTCCGGGCCTCGTGCTTGCGGGACTCGCGCAACAACTCCCGGCCGGTCTCGGTGAGCTCCTCTCGCGACATGGATCTGATCGTGGCGACGTCGGCATCCGGATCGGTGAACGTCAACACACTGGACATCTGAATCACCTCCCCTCCGCGGCGATCGAACTTATGGGCACAAGTGTACGAAGGGGTACCGACAAAACCGGCACGGCGGCGGTCGGGCAAGAGGGATCTGTGGACAACTTTTTCGGCGCACCTCGCGCCCCACTAGCCGGTCACCAGGCTGGCCACGGCGATGACCTTCCACCACGTCGACACGTCGGGCGACTGTTGTTGAGCAACAGTCGAGTTCGCATCTGTGGCCGACGCCGCGCCGTGTGCGGCGTCATGATCGCGCGACGCGGGGCCGAGCGTCACCACGGGTGCGGGATGTTCAGGTTCCGTTGCCACGTGATCTTTGAGACGCGCGCGGAGCCGTTGGCCTGTACCTTCTCTGAAGCGGCCCGTCCACCCCGGAATCGGCAGTGTACGAACAGAACTGAGGGCGACCCCGGCCGGCAGCCCAACTCGATGGTGCGTCGAAGGAAGGGCCCGGGCCCGTGTCAGTTCGACCAGCGTGAGCATCTCGGGGGACGTCGTCGGGTGGCAGCTTCTCGATTCGCGGCGACCCGGTGGCAGGCCGCAGCGTCGGAATAGATTGCTGTCATCACACCTCCCCGCAGTGGATGCAGATGAACAACACCCGATTTACTAGACACCGGAGCGGCCGGTGGTGGCAGTCTTAGGCTCACGTCGATTTTTCACTTTGCGATGCGAGCGGCACACTTTGGCTTTATGTGAATTCGACAATCCGACGCGTTGATGAGCACCTTCAATCGGAGATTCGATATACTCATTCCGATTCGATGACAATGCGTGTGCTGAGAGTTGTAGGGGCAACAGGCGCACGGTCCGTCCGGGGGGTGAACCGTGCGGTCGGCAGCGTGACGTGTGCGAACACAGTGCACTGACCTGGTGTAGTGATGCTCGTCACTAAAGGGTTGCGTCGAGTCACGGGTGCCGCCGGGGTTGTCGGGTTCCGGCGTAATACGAGGGAGGGGACCGCCACTATGGCGACAAAGAAGATAGTCAGGTTCGTCGACGATCTCGACGGTTCTGAATTGGACGAAGCGGTGACCGTTGTTTTTGGTCTGAACGGAAAACAGTACGAGTTCGACACGTCACCTGCGCATGCGAAGGAATTCGCACAATCGCTTCAGAAGTATCTTGCAGTTTCTCGCGTTGCGAATGGTTCGGGCAACGAGCGCCCCTCCAAGCGGGCGCATCCGCGCACGCAGGCGATCCGAGCGTGGGCGCGCGAGAACGGTTATGAGATCAGCAACCGCGGTCGCATCTCGTCAGAGATCGTGGCGGCATTTGAGGCTGCGGTCTGACATTTGCGGCTCGTGGCGCATCGTCGGGACTAACGTGGGGGTCATGGCGACCGACAAGCAAATCCACGAACACATCAACGACCTCATCGCCGAGGAGCACGAACTTCGTGCCAAGGTGGGGCGCGGCGACATCACGCCGGACGAGGAGAACGCGCGCCTGTCGAAGATCGAGGTATCTCTCGATCAGGCCTGGGACCTGTTGCGGCAGCGTCAGGCCAAACGTGACGCCGGCCAGGATCCCGACGCCGCGGCAACAAGGCCTGCCGACGTTGTCGAGAAGTACCTGGACTGAGCGCGAGAAGAGCGTTCGATGGCTAGCTACGACGACACTTTTGCGCGCAGCGTCGACGACAGGGAGAACTTCTGGCTGCGGGCCGCGGCCGACGTCGAATGGTCGGTTCCACCGACGGTCGCGCTCGACGATTCGGCAGCGCCGATGTATCGCTGGTTCCCGGATGGTCGACTCAACACCTGCTACAACGCGCTCGATCGACACGTCGCTGCGGGACACGGTGACCGACTCGCGCTGATCTGGGACTCCGCGATGGTCGACGAGATCCGCGAGTACACCTACGCCGAGCTGCTCGTAGAGGTCTCACGATTCGCCGACGTGCTGCGCCGCCGGGGTGTCTCGCGCGGCGACCGGGTCATCATCTACATGCCGATGATCCCCGAGGCAGCCATTGCCATGCTCGCGTGCGCGCGGCTCGGCGCAGTGCACTCGGTGGTGTTCGGTGGCTTCGCCGCCCCCGAACTCGCCACACGCATCGACGACGCCGAGCCGGTGGCGATCGTGACCGCATCGGGCGGTCTGGAGCCAGGACGCAGCGTCGAGTATCTGCCGATGGTGGCAAGTGCCCTCGACCTCTCCGACAGCGCCGTCTCGACGGTCATCGTGAAGGATCGCCCGCAGGTGGCGGGCTCCGCCGCTGACTATGGCTCGTCGGGCAAAGAGGGGCGCACCTGGCTCGACTGGGATGCCGAGATGGAGACGGCCGGTCTCACCGAACCCGTCGACGTCGCGGCGGCGGACCCCCTCTACATCCTCTACACGTCGGGCACCACGGGAAAGCCCAAGGGAGTTGTGCGCGACAACGGCGGGCACGCTGTCGCACTGACCTGGTCGATGGCCAACATCTATGACATCGGCGCAGGCGATATCTGGTGGACCGCATCGGACGTCGGATGGGTCGTCGGTCACTCGTACATCGTCTACGCGCCGCTGCTCGTCGGCGCGACGACGGTGATGTACGAGGGCAAACCGGTCGGCACACCTGATGCGGGAGCCTTCTGGCGAGTCATCGCCGAGCATCGAGTCAAGGCGCTGTTCACCGCGCCGACCGCGATCCGGGCTATCCGCAAGACCGACCCTGACGCGAAACTTCTTGACCAGTACGACATCTCGTCGCTCCGCGCGCTGTTCGTCGCCGGTGAGCGGCTTGACCCCGACACGCTCGCCTGGTCGTCGAACGTGCTCGGTGTACCGGTGATCGACCATTGGTGGCAGACCGAGACCGGATGGGCGATCGCGGCCAATCTGCGTGGGCTGCAACCGATGCCGGTCAAAGCGGGGTCGGCTACCGTCGCCGTCCCGGGCTTCGGGGTCGGTGTCGTCGACGCCGAGGGGAACGTGGTCGATGCGGGCGTCGAAGGCAATATCGTGATCGCACTGCCGTTGCCGCCGGGCACATTGACCGGATTGTGGGGCGACGAAGAGCGTTATCGCAGTTCGTATCTGAACGCCTTCCCCGGTTACTACCTGACCGGCGACTCCGGATACATCGATCACGACGGCTACATCTTCATCCTCGGACGATCCGACGACGTGATCAACGTCGCCGGGCACCGCCTGTCGACCGGAAGCATCGAGGCCGTCGTGGCGTCGCATCCCGCAGTCGCCGAATGCGCCGTGATCGGTATCCACGACGATCTGAAGGGCCAGCGTCCGAGTGGTTACGTGGTGCTCAAGTCGGGTGTCGAGATCGATCCCGGCACGCTGCGTGACGAGCTGATCGCGAAGGTCCGCGACGAGATCGGACCGGTGGCGACGTTCCGCGACGTGACCGTGGTTGCCGCGCTACCGAAGACGCGGTCGGGCAAGATTCTGCGAAAGACCATGCGGCAGATCGCCGATCACCAGGAGTACGCCGTGCCGTCGACCATCGAGGATCCGGACGTCCTGGCGCGGCTCGCGCAACAGATCGGGCAGTGACATCGCGGACATCGATCCCGACGCGCCGGCCGACCGTCCTCTGCACCTGCAGTTCGGAGCGATCGCACTGGTCTTTCTCGGCGGGATCTGTGGAACGGGTCTGCGCTATGCGATCGAGGAGGCGTTCCCCACGGTCGGCACCGGATGGCCGTGGGCGACGTTCGCGATCAACATCAGCGGTGCGTTCGTGCTCGGCGCGTTGCTGGGGTTCCTGGCACTTGTAGGTCCCGACGACGGCTGGCGTCGTAATGTGCGTGTCTTTGCGGGCACCGGACTCTGCGGGGCATTCACGACGTACTCCACGTTCGCGCTCGAGACCACCCAACTCGGCCATCACGGCGCACCGGCGGCAGCGGTTGCGTATGCGGTTCTCAGCGTTGTCCTCGGCGTGCTCGGCGCCTGGGCGGGCATCGTCGTGGCGGGTGCGGCGGGTCGAAGGAATGCGGTGCGGCGAGGCGGTGTGTCGTGACGGTGCTGGCGATGCTCATCGCAGGTGCGCTCGGATCCGTAGCGCGGTTCGTCGTCGACGGCGCGATCAAACGTTGGCGGAACACGACGTTCCCCTGGGCGACGCTGATCATCAACGTCTCCGGCTCGCTGCTGCTGGGCGTGCTCGCGGGGTTGGTGATCTACCACGGGGCGCCGCCGGAGGTGCAGGCGATTGTCGGCACTGGATTCTGCGGCGGCTACACGACTTTCAGCACGGCGAGCGTCGAGACCGTGCGTCTGGCCGAGCGGCGCGCAGGCGGACTCGCGCTGTGCAACGCGGTGGGCTCGGTGGCTGCGGCCACTGCCGCCTGCGCCGTCGGGCTCGCGCTCGCGTGGGCGGTGTGAGCTGGTCGGCGGGGTGATCTCGACAAGCTCGATCAGCGGGAGGGGCTCGATCAGCGGTGGGTGCGGCTCGATCAGCGGTGGGGCGGCTCGGTCGGCGGTCGGGAAAGAGTCGAGCCCTGCGGCACGGTGGTGCCGCAGGGCTCGTGACCCGTCGAGAGTCAGTGTTTCACTTGAGTTCTGCGCTGCTCTTGTTCAGCACGCGGCGCGCGATGATGAGCTGCTGGATCTGCTGGGTGCCCTCGAAGATGTCGAGGATCTTCGAGTCGCGGGCCCACTTCTCGAGCAGTAGTCGCTCCGAATACCCAAGCGTGCCAGTCAGTTCGACGGCCTTGTTGGTGACATCGGTGACGGTGCGGCCAGCCTTGGCCTTGGCCATCGACGCCTGGAGTGAGTTGGGTTCCTTGTTGTCGGCCATCCACGTGGCGCGGATCGTCAACAGGTAGGCGGCCTCGAAGTCGGACTCCATCCGGATGAACTCGGCCGCGGCGGCGTGCTGGTTCTCGGCAGGCTTGTCGTAGTCGATCTCGATGCCCGCCTCCTCCAGAATGCGGCGCAACTCCTCGAGGGCGGCACGCGCAACACCGACGGCCATACCCGCGACGAGCGGGCGGGTGTTGTCGAAGGTCTGCATGACCCCGCCGAAACCCTTCTTGGTATCCACCTCGGGGCTGCCGAGCAGATTCTCCTTGGGGATGCGGCAGTTCTCGAAGCGGATCACGGCGGTGTCGGAGACGCGGATGCCGAGCTTGTGCTCGAGTCGCACCACCTCGACGCCGGGATGCTCGCGCGGCACGACGAAGCTCTTGATTGCCGCGCGGCCGAGGCTGCGATCGACGCTGGCCCACACCACGATGTGGGTGGCGCGCGAACCGGAGGTCACGAAGATCTTCTCGCCGTTGATCACGTACTCGTCGCCGTCGAGCTTGGCGGTGGCTGTCACCGCGGCCGAATCGGAGCCGAAGCTGGGCTCGGTGATGGCCATGGCGGCCCACACCTTGCCGAAGCGCTTGAGCTGCTCGTCGGTGGCGACAGCGGCGATGGCCGAGTTGCCCAGGCCCTGATAGGGCATCGACAACGTCAAACCGACGTCGCCCCAACATGTTTCGATGACATTCATCACCGACTGCATGTTGCCGCCGTTGATATTTGCGCCCTCGCGCTCCGGCTTGGCCTTCTTCTCCTGGCTTCGCCCGCCGTCGGCACCCGCACCTGCCTGGCCGGTTTCGGCGAGGCCGTCGTACAGGCTTGCGAGAGTGTCGAGTTCGACGGGATAGGAGTGCTCGGCGAGGTCGTACTTGCGCGAGATGGGTCGGAAGATCTCGGCCGCGGCCTGGTGGGCCTGGTCGATCGTGGTGTTCAGCTTCCGGGGGAGTTCCAGATTGATTGCCATGTCAGATGCTTTCTCGGTCGGTCTCGTCGTCGGAAGACAGCCGCCGTCAGAGGACGACGATGCCCTCGCCGATGCCTGCGCCACGCAGATCGCGGTACCAACGCTCGACCGGGTGCTCCTTGGTGAAGCCGTGACCGCCGAGCAACTGCACGCCGTCGAGTCCGATCTGCAGGCCCTTGTCGATGGTCAGCTTGCGTGCGAGTGCCGATTCGCGCGCGAACGACAGACCCTGCTCGGCTCGCGACGCGCCACGCAGTGTGACCAGGCGGATGCCGTCGAGCTCGGTCGCGATGTTGGCGACCATGAAGGCGACGGCCTGCCGGTTGGAGATCGGCTCGCCGAATGCCTCACGCTCGTTGACGTAGGGGATCACGTAGTCCAGGACGGCCTTGCCGGTTCCGGCAGCGAGCGCCGACCAACCGAGGCGTGACAGACGTACGACGTCGCGATACGCGGCCAGAGCTGCCTCGCCGGCTTCTTCGCCGAGAAGTGCGCTTTCGGGGACGGCGACGTCCTGCAGCAGCAGACGACCCATACCTGCGGCGCGCACGCCCATGCCCGGATCTGCTTCGACGATCAGTCCCTCGGAGTCGGATTCGACGATGAACAGCGCGGGCTGGCCGTCGAGCGCGGCTCCGACGATGAACAGTTCGGACGAACCGGCGGCAGGCACGAAGGATTTCACGCCGTTGAGCCGGTAGCCGCTCGGCACACGAGTTGCCTTGGTCTGCAACGAGAATGCGTCGAACAGCGCGCGCGGCTCCGCGATGACGACGGACGACTGCGGCACGTTCTCGCCTGCGAAGTCGGGCAGGTAGGTCTTCTGCTGGCTGTCGCTGCCGAAGTTGGTGAGAGTGGTTGCGACGCCGCTCGGGGCGAGGAGCGGGAGGGCAAGTCCCATGTCGCCGTAGGCCATTGCCTCGGCAACGAGGGCGTTGGTGACGACGCCACGCTCGGAAGCTGCGCCGTCGAACTGCTCGGGCACGTTGATCATCGTGATGCCGAGTTCGGCGGAGCGCTTGACGATGTCGTCAGGTGCGCTCGCGGCGGCGTCGGCATCGTAGGCAGCTGGGCGCAGGATCTCCTCGGCGAACTCCTTCACCGTCTCGGCGATCATCTGCTGCTCGTCGTCGGGGTTGAGGTTGAAGTAGTCCTTGGGCGTGGTGCTCAATCGCGCTGCGCCGCCCGAACCGCCCTGCACCTTCTTGAACGCGCGGTTGGCTGCGCCGAGGGTTTGGAAGCCGGTCTTGGTCGCCTGGTAGGCGATCCGGTTGATGGGCTCACGGATCTGGTACTTCTCCGCGAAGTCGGAGCCGGTGACCGTCGTGAGCACACGCATGGCGGTACCGATGGCATTGCGCTTGTGCGGGTTCTTGCCGACTGCGGAAGTGTCGCGGGGTTCGGTGTGAGTCGTCATGACAACCATTTCTCTTCGCACGGGTGCTGGAACTGACCGTGAGCAGTATCTTACTCGGTAGTAAGTACAAACCTTACTACTCGGTAAGGAGATTGTCACGCGCTCGTCGAACATAGTGTTCTCCTCGCCGGTTTAGGCTGGTCACGTGTCAACTGATCGCGCCGACGTCCCTGGTCGCCATACCGCTGCGCCGTCGGGTTCGGATGGTCGACGAAGCCGTGTCGGACCGGCGATGGTGGTCGCCGTCGGCGGGGCGGCACTGCTCACCGCGATCGTGTGGCCACTGGACTCGGTCGATCACGGCCCCGACTTCTGCCCGTTCCGTGCGCTCACGGGTCTGCCGTGCCCGGGTTGCGGACTCACGCGCAGTTGGGTGCACCTCATGCACGGTGACGTGAGCGGGGCGTTCACCTACAACGTGTTCGGGCCGTTGACGCTGGCGGCGACCGCTATCGCAGTCGTGGCCGGAGCCGTGTGCCTCGTCGCCGGTCCGGGGGCATTGAGGCGACTGCGCCTACGTCGACTGCTGCCGGTGTTGGTGGTGGCGATCGGTGTGTGGCTTGTCTACGGAGTCGCCCGCATCGTCGACGCCGCTGCTGGATGGGGTGTGTTTCCCTCAGTCGTGTGACTCGGTGTTCGTTCGGATCAATGCGCAAACCCATATGTGAGAGCACAGTGGACACATGGAGATCACCCACTTCGGCCATTCCTGCGTGCTCGTCGAATTGGACGGGACGCGAATCCTCTTCGACCCGGGAACCATGTCGCACGGGTTCGAAGGACTCACCGGACTCGACGCGATCCTGATCACTCATCAGCATCCTGATCACTGCGACGTCGGGCGGCTGCCGAATCTCGTCGGCGAGAACCCCCAGGCGATCCGTATCGCCGATCCGCAGACCGCCGCGCAACTCAACTCCGACGATGTCGCAGGGGAGTGGACCGCGGCGCTCGCGGGCGGCCAAGTCGGCGTCGGCGCGGTGACAGCGCGATTCACCGGAGGACGCCACGCTGTGATCCACCCCGAGATCCCCGTCGTCGACAACGTCGCGTATGTACTCGGAACAGCAACGGCTCCAGGACGTTTCATGCATCCGGGAGATTCGTTCTACATTCCGTTCGAGCAGATCGACGTGCTCGCGCTGCCCTCGGCCGCGCCGTGGATGAAACTCAGCGAGTCGGTCGACTACCTGCGTGCGATGGCGCCGCGGGTCGCCGTGCCGATCCATCAGGCTGTGCTTTCCGACGCGGGGACCGGCGTTCACTACGCGCGGTTGCAGGAGATGAAGGATCCCGGCACCGAGTTCGTCGTGCTCGGCGAGGAGTCGGCGACCCAGGTGTGACGACCTCGTCGCAGCTCACGCGGGAGGGGCGAAGAACTCCAGCGCGATGTTGTCGGGGTCGCGGAAAGAAATGCCGGATCCGTAGTGCGCGTGCTTGATCTCGCTGTGCGCGACGCCGAGCTCGTCCAAGCGCACCAGCCAGTCGTCGAGTTCCGCACGACTGACGGCGAAGGCGATGTGGTCGAGTCCAGTCTTGTGTTCGTCGAAACTTCCCGACGCCGCCGAGCCGGTGTGCGTGTGCAGTCCGAAGAGGGTTCCGCCGTCGAGGGCGAACACCGCGTGGTGGAAATCGCCGGACTCCTCATCTTCGTCGAGGACGGGCGCGGCGTCGAACAGCGCTGTGTACCAACGAGTGCTGGCGTCGAGGTCGGTGACGGTAATGGCCACGTGGGTCAGTGCGGGAAAGCTGGGCATCGCGAATCTCCTGGAGCGTTGGGTCTCAGACGCACACGCTAGGAGCTGTCGGCGGTCGCCACGCAGGGATTGCGCACGGACTATCCGAGCGGGCAGGTAGGTCGGAGAGGACGCCGCGGGCTAACCCTCGAGCGCGGTGAGCACCTCGTCGTGGAGGAGTCCGTTGGTCGCGACCGCGCTGCCGCCGCCGGGGCCGGGGGAGCCGTCGAGCGAGGTGAAGCGCCCGCCGGCTTCGCGGACCAGGACGTCGAGCGGGGCGAGATCCCACAGCGAGACCTCGGGTTCTGCCGCGATGTCGACGGCGCCCTCGGCGACGAGGCAGTAGTTGAGGAAGTCGCCATAGCCGCGCACGCGCCAGACACGGTCGGTGAGGTCGATGAACTTGTCGCGGACTCCGCGGTCGGCCCAGCCGGACAGGCTCGAGAAGGTCAGGCTCGACGACGCGAGGTCGGCGACATTCGAGACCGCGATCTGACGCGCGTCGCCGTGGTCGAATGCGACGAACGCACCGTGACCGGTGGCGGCCCACCAACGGCGGCTCAACGCAGGCGCCGACACGACGCCGACCACCGGCACGCCGTCGACCAACAAAGCGATCAGCGTGGCCCAGATCGGGACGCCGCGCACGAAGTTCTTGGTGCCGTCGATGGGGTCGACGACCCATTGCCGACCGGTCAGGACCGCGTCACCGCCGAACTCTTCGCCGAGGACCTCGTCGTCGGGGAAGACGGCCGCGAGGCGTTCGCGGATCATCTGCTCGCACGCGAGGTCGGCGTCGGAGACAGGGGTGAGGTCGGGTTTGGCGTCGACCTCGAGGTCGATCGCGCCGAAGCGCCGCATCGTCAGCGCGTCGGCGGACTCTGCGAGAGAGAGCGCGAAATCGAGGTCGGCGGTGGCGTCGGAACCGGGCGTCGGAAGCACCCGGTCAGCCTAACGCTTGGCTGCGTCGCGAAAACTGTCGACTGATGGCTGCCGCGATGACCGTCGACGCTGCGTTCGCCGCCCGAAATGCCCGGTCGGGTCGGTAGGGTTGATGCCATGTTGACCGTCATTCTCGTCATATTGCTCGTCGTCGCCGTGATCGCGATGATCATGCGTTTCCGCGGACAGCGGATCGGCGGATTCGGTGGGAACACGGCGGGGTACGCGCAGGGAACGCTGACCGTTACGGGCGTGAGTGATCAGGCCGAACCCGACAGCAAGGGGCAAGCGTTCTGCACCATCTCCGGAACGATCAACGGTCCGGGGACCAACCCGACCGAGGTGTACGGAACGATGATTCTCACCGAGGGCGAACCGTGGCCGCAGATCGGATCCGAGCATGCCGTCGTCTACAAACCGGGCAAGACCGCGACGACGTGGAGTTTCGGCCAATTGCCTCCCATGCAGACACCCGACGTGCCGCCCTCGGTACCGCCGTCGGCGTGAGGAGTGGGGGCACATCGGCAATCAGCAGTCGGTACCCTGGTAAACCGTGCATCCTGACGTAGCAACCGATCTCGAATCCCTCGACTCGACCCTGACGACCGTCGAGAAAGTCCTCGACGTCGAGGAGTTGCGTCGGCGGATCGACGAGCTCGAGATGCAGGCGTCCGACCCGGATTTGTGGAACGACCAAGACCACGCGCAGAAGGTGACAAGCGAACTCTCGCACGCCCAGGCGGAGCTGCGTCGTGTCACCGAATTGCGGCAGCGACTCGATGACATGCCCGTCCACTACGAACTCGCGGAGTCCGAAGAGGGTGAGGCGCGCACGTCGGCGCTTGCCGACGCCGACGCCGAGCGCGAATCCCTGCGCAGCGACATCCAGGCTATGGAAGTCAAGACCATGCTCGCCGGCGAGTACGACTCGCGCGACGCCGTGGTCAACATCAGGTCGGGTGCGGGCGGCGTCGACGCGGCCGATTGGGCGCAGATGCTGATGCGTATGTACATCCGCTGGGCCGAGAAGCACGGCTACGGCGTCGAGGTCTACGACACCTCATACGCGGAGGAAGCGGGCTTGAAGTCGGCGACGTTCGCGGTCAAGTCGCCCTATATGTACGGCACGCTCTCGGTGGAGCAGGGCACACACCGGTTGGTGCGCATCAGCCCGTTCGACAACCAGGGCCGTCGCCAGACCTCGTTCGCCGAGGTCGAGGTGCTGCCCGTCGTCGAGACCACCGACCACATCGACGTCGACGAAAACGACGTGAAGGTCGACGTCTACCGGTCGTCGGGTCCCGGCGGCCAGTCGGTCAACACCACCGACTCGGCCGTGCGGTTGACCCACATCCCGACCGGCATCGTCGTGACCTGTCAGAACGAGAAGAGCCAGCTGCAGAACAAGGCGTCGGCGATGCGGGTGCTGCAGGCCAAGCTCCTCGCCCGCAAACAGCAGGAGGAGCGCGCAGAGCTCGACGCACTGAAGGGCGACGGCGGATCGAGCTGGGGCAACCAGATGCGTTCCTACGTGCTGCACCCCTATCAGATGGTCAAGGACCTGCGGACCAACGTCGAGAACAACAACCCGACCACGGTTCTCGACGGCGACATCGACGAGTTCATCGAAGCCGGCATCCGCTGGCGGATGGCTGATGCCGATGCGTGAGGTCTTCGCGCAGGCAGGTTCGTCGGTGCTGGCGCGGGCCGACCTCACCACACTCGCGTTCGCACCCGGTGCGACGGAGTCGGTGATCGGGCGCTTCTACCGGTGGATGGCCACGAACGGCCTCGAAATCGTCATCTGGATCCTCGGCGGCATCCTCGTCGTGCGGTTCATTCGCTGGTCGGCGCAGAAGTTCAACGACCGTATCGAGGCCAAGTTCCACAACAGTGATCTGATTGTGCAGAGCGAGGACTCCAAACACCGCCGCGCGATGATCGACGTGGTGTCGTGGACGCTTGTCGTCGTTGTCGGCATCATCGTGTTCCTGCACATCCTCACGGTGTTCAAGGTGCCGTTGTCAGGGCTGGTCGGCCCGACTGCCGTCGTCGGTGCGGCACTCGGTTTCGGTGCCCAGCGGGTGGTCCAAGACATCCTCGCGGGATTCTTCGTGGTCGCCGAACGGCAGTACGGATACGGCGACGTCGTGGCTCTGACCGTCACCGGCAACGGCGAAGCCGAGGGAACCGTCGAGGACGTGACGTTGCGCATCACCCGACTTCGCACATCCGAGGGCGAGGTCATCACCGTTCCCAACGGGCAGGTCATCAAGACCACCAACCGCTCGAAGGACTGGGCGAGAGCCGTCGTCGACGTTCCGGTGCCCGCCGACTCCGACATCGGAGTGGTCAACGAGGTTCTCTCCGAGGTTGGCCAGCGCTTCTACAACGATCCGTACTGGCACGACTTGCTTCTCGACGCGCCGTCGCCGCTCGGTGTGACAAACCTCGAGCTCGATTCGATGACCGTCAGGATGGTGACCAGGACTCTGCCCGGCAAACAATTCGAGGTCAGCCGTGCGCTGCGCGCATGGATTGTGCGCGCACTGGCTCGACGCGGTATCAACGTCGCCTCGGGTAAAGAGGTGCAGGCGGGGTCAGCGCCGCCGAGCGGTCATTCCGAAGCCGACGCACAAGCATCGTCGGGGGGTGACAAGTGATGGTTCATCGTCATGACGGTCCCGACCACAGCGCGAGACGATCCGACGACGACGCCGCGAAGGCAGCGGCCGAGGAGGTCGTCGCCAAGATCGAGCAGGCAGAAGCCGCGGCCGACAAGCAGGAAGAGGCCAAAGCCGGCGGTGAGGCGAACGGCAACGGCGACGCGACCGGCGACGCAGACGCGAAGGGCGACGCCGACACGGAACCAACGGTGACTCCGAGCGCGCCGTCGGACGAAATCGGCGATCCGCACAGGCTGCGTCACCGCCGCGACTGGCACCACATTCCGCACACCCGCATCCGGACCAGCACGGCAATCGTGTCGGTGCTCTTCATCGTGTGCGTCGTGCTCTACGGGTACACCTCGCAGCGGTACGGCATCGTCGACGCTCCGGCGCCCCCGCCAACTCATCAGCGCACGACCGTCGAGACGACTCCGCAGTCGACGTACTCCACGCCTTCGTCATATCCCTCGACCTCGGAGCCGTCGGGCGTGACGGGCGAATCGGGAAATCCGAGCGAACAACCCGGTGAGGGAGGCGCCGCGCCGGGCAACCAGAGCGGGCAACCGACCACGACCGGCAGCAACGGCTTCTCGGACTTCTTCGGCAGGAACAACCAGCAGAATCAGCAGGAGACGACAGCAGTCCCGTCGCGCTGACAGAGCGGGTCGGCGCGCGGGTGCGCACCTGAACAGACCTCTCAGGCGTCACCGTTACACTCTGTTGTCGTGATCAAGCTGGAGAACGTGACGATGAAGTACAAGGCATCCAGCCGACCCGCCCTCACCGACCTCGATCTCGAGGTCGACAAGGGCGAATTCGCGTTCCTCATCGGCCCCTCCGGTTCAGGCAAGTCGACATTTTTCCGGCTGCTGCTCAAAGAGGATCGGCCGACGAAGGGTGAGGTGTACGTCGGCGAATTCCACGTGAACCGCCTTCGCGGACGATCGGTACCCAAGCTGCGTCAGTCCATCGGGTGCGTGTTCCAGGACTTCCGATTGCTGCAGCAGAAGTCGGTGGCCGACAATGTGGCGTTCGCGCTCGAGGTGATCGGCAAACAGCCGTCGACCATTCGCCGTGTGGTGCCGGAGGTTCTCGAGTACGTGGGTCTCGAGGGCAAGCAGGACCGCATGCCGTATGAGTTGTCGGGCGGCGAGATGCAACGTGTCGCCATCGCGCGGGCGATCGTCAACCGGCCACTTGTCCTCCTCGCCGACGAGCCGACGGGCAACCTCGATCCGGAGACCAGCGAAGAGATCGTCGACGTGCTCGACCGCGTCAACCGGCGCGGAACCACCGTCGTCATGGCAACGCACGATCGGCACATCGTCGACGCGATGCGACGTCGGGTACTCGAGTTCGACAACGGCAGACTCGTCCGCAACGACGCACAAGGCGTGTACGGCATCGGCTGACCGTCGACCCGGGGTGAGTGCGATTACGCGCCACCGACCGCTTCGACGCCCGTCAGTCCGCGTACCACCGAGCCGCGCACCACACAGACCAAAGGACGTGTAGCACCAGCATGCGAGCGAACTTCATCATCAGAGAGGTCCTCAACGGTCTCCGCCGCAACGTCACGATGACGGTCGCGATGATCCTCACCACTGCCATTACTCTCGGCATGCTCGGTGGCGGATTGTTGGTCATCCAGATGGCGAACAAGAGTCAGAAGATCTTCCTCGACCGCGTCGAGATGCAGTTCTACATCAACGACGACGTCAGTGCGGCCGACCCCGACTGCCAACGCGCACCGTGCTCGACGCTGCGCACCAACCTGGAGAACGAGCCGGGCGTCGGCTCGGTGACCTACGTCAGCAAGGCGGACGCCTACAAGGCGGCGAAGGCGGCGTTCGAGCAGAGCGCACCCGAGATCGCCGACATGATCTCGCCCGACGCCAACCCCGCGTCGCTCAAGGTTCGGATGAGCGACGCGAGCCAGTTCGGTGCCGTGCTCGACAAATATGCTGACCGGAAGGATCTGGGCGTCGACGGCGTTCTAGATCAGCGAGAGTTGGTGAAACGCATCTTCAGCGTGCTCGACGGCGTGCGCAACGCGGCGTTCGCGGTGGCCGCGGTCCTTGCGGTGGCGGCGATCCTACTGATCGTCAACACAGTTCAGGTCGCGGCGTTCACCCGGCGGACAGAGGTGTCGATCATGCGGCTTGTCGGTGCGACCCGTTGGTACACGCAGCTACCCTTCCTCTTGGAAGCGGTGGTCTCGGCGTTCATCGGTTCGCTGCTGGCGATAGGCGGTCTGTTCGCGGCGAAGGTGTTCTTCTTCGACAAGGCGTTGAACGACCTCTACGGCGTCAACATCCTGGCCCGGATCACCGCGGGCGACGTGTTGTTCGTGTCGCCGTGGCTGATCCTCGCCGGAATTGTGTTGGCAGGCGCGACGGCGTATGTCACGCTGCGTGTCTATGTTCGTGAGTAATAGCGGGCTGTAGCGAGGAGGCTCGGAGCGAAGGCTGGCCGACGATTAGCGACAGAAAGGGCTGAGTGATGGCGAGGGAGAAGGGGCGCAACGTGATTGCGTCGAATCGGAAGGCTCGCCATAACTACGCCATCCTGGACACCTACGAGGCCGGTGTCGCTCTGGTCGGCACCGAGGTCAAGAGTCTTCGGGAGGGCAAGGCGTCGTTGGTCGACGCATTCGCCACCATCGACGACGGCGAGGTGTGGCTGCGTGGTCTGAACATTGCCGAGTACGGTGGCGGTTCGTGGACGAACCACACGCCGCTGCGTAAGCGCAAGCTCCTCATGCATCGCAGTGAGATCGACAATCTGATCGGCAAGATCCGCGACGGCAACCTCACCTTGGTGCCCCTGTCGCTGTACTTCAACGACGGCAAGGTCAAGGTCGAGCTCGCGCTCGCACGCGGTAAGCAGGCACACGACAAGCGCCACGACATTGCTCGACGCACCGCGCAGCGTGAGGTCGAACGCGAGCTGGGTCGTCGCGTCAAGGGCATGTGACCGCGACGTCGACGTCTCGTGGAGCGCGCTTCCCGGTGGTTGCCGCCCTCGTGGCGGTGATCGCTGTGTTGGCGGCTGTCGCGTGCGCGCCGCAGCAGGAGGGTCGGATCGGCGGTGACGGACCCGCGATCCCCGGGCTTGCGGGGGTTCCGCCGATGGGGTGGAACAGTTGGAACACCTTCGGATGTCGGATCACCGAGCAGATCATCCGTGCGCAGGCCGATGCGCTGGTGTCGTCGGGACTGCGCGATGCCGGGTACAAGTACGTGATCGTCGACGATTGCTGGGCTGCTCCGCAGCGCGACGCCTCCGGCAGGCTGCAGGCAGATCCGGTTCGATTTCCGTCGGGTATGGCCGCTCTTGGGGACTACCTCCATCAGCGTGGCCTGCTTTTCGGCATCTATTCAGGCGCACGGGATAAGACCTGCACCCAGTTTCAGGGCACGTATCCGGGCGCGACGGGCAGCGGTGGCCACGAGGCAATCGACGCCCAGACATTCGCCGGATGGGGCGTCGACTATCTCAAGTACGACTGGTGTTCGTCCGACACTTCTCACGACGATCAGGTCGCTTCGTTCACCGCGATGCGAAATGCGTTGCGCGACACGGACCGTCGAATCGTGTTTGCGATCAATCCCAACAGCGGCGTCGCGGGATCGGTACCCGGTGCCGAATTCGATTGGGGTGGAACGGCAACCACGACGCGTGTGACCAACGACGTCACGCCCGCATGGTCGACCGCGAATGGGTCGTCGGGATATCAGGGCATCGTCAACATCGTCGACGCCGCGGGGCCGTTGACCGCGCGGGTGAAGCCGCGGTCGTTCATCGACCCGGACATGCTGGTCGTCGGATCAACTGGGCTCACACCTGCGCAGCAGCGCACGCAGATCTCGATGTGGTCGATGATGGCTGCGCCTCTGATCGCGGGAAACGACCTGACGAACATGTCGCAGCAGACTCTCGACACGTTGCGTAACACGGCAATCATTGCGATTGACCAGGATTCGCGAGTCGTCGCCGGTGCGATGGTCGACGACGACCCTGAGGTGTGGTCGCGGGCGATCGGCGAGAAGGGGTTGGTCATCTCGCTGACCAATCGCGCCGATCATGCTCGAACGCTGTCGGTGTCGTTGGGAAGCATCGGACTCGTTGGCGATGCGTCGGTGACCGGTGTGGACGCGTGGACCGGGCGCTCTTTCACGGCGCAGCACGGCGAGTTGTCGGTGCCTGTCGGCGTGCACGACACTGTGGTCCTCGAGATCCGCTGAGTGTGATCACCTCGCGAGGTGCGGTGTCGTTAACGACTCGAGGGTGTCTGGGGACGCTCATTTGGGTCGCGATCCGGTGACGACTGACCGTTAGCGGCGCGTCAAGTCTGGAAGGTTGCTGTGAGTGTCGGTAGACATGCCGGGTGATCACGAGGGGACTACCACAACCGGAACATGAGTCACAGGCGTCACAGGCGTCACAGGCGAGGAAAGCATGGCGACACTCGAAGACGTCGAGGCGTCGTCGACGCGGGACGTCGATCGTCGCCACGTTGCTGGCCGTTGTCATGGCGATTGCGGGGGCAGTGCTCACGGGTACCGCGGTCGCGGCTCCTGCTTCGGCGGCGGTGGTGCGGATCGACAGGGTCGACGACCAACTGTCGATCGTCTACGTGTACTCGCCGTCGATGAGCAAGGTGATCCCGAATCAGGTGTTGCGACCGCGAGGCGACGGCTCGGCGCCTGTCTTCTACCTGCTCAACGGACGGTCAGGCGGCGTCGAGGGTGACAGTTGGCTCGAGCAGACCGACCACCGATCGTTCTTCGCCGGCAAGAACGTGACCGTGGTGTCGCCACTGGGTGGGCCGTACTCGTGGTACGCCGACTGGCAGCGGCCGGACCCCGCGCTCGGCGTCAACAAGTGGGAGACCTATCTGCTGCGCGAACTACCGGGTGCCATCGCAGGTCCCTTGCGGGCGAACGGCCGCAACGCGATCGCAGGTTTGTCGCTCTCCGGAGGTCCCGCGCTCGACATCGCTGGCCGCGGCGGATCGCTCTATCGTGCCGCGGCGTCGTACAGCGGTTGCCCGGCCATCAGTGCGCCGCCCGCGACCGCAGGCGTCTTGGCGACGACCTCGATCGGTGGTGGCAACGCGCTGAACATGTTCGGACCTCCCGGATCGCCCGCATGGGTTGATCACGACCCGTCGCGGAACCCGACGCGGCTGCGTGGCAAGGCGATCTACCTGGGCGCGGCGTCGGGCCTACCGGGGCGCACCGACGGCGCTCCCGTTGGCGCGCCGTCGCTGCTGGCCGGACCTGCCGAGGTGGAGATGGGAACGCGCTGGTGCACCGACCAGATGGCCGCGGCACTGAACGGCGCGGGAGTACCGCACACGTACCGAGTGTTCGACCAGGGTGCGCACACGTGGTCGCTGTTCGCCACCGAGATGCGCGACAGTTGGCGGGTGATCGGACCAGCGCTCGGCGCGTGTTGAACCGAGCCGCGCAGAAATGGGAATGAACAGCGAGCCGCAGGTTGTTATAGTGGAGCTTCCGCCGGTTTCCGGTGGAACCATCTCGGGGCTGATCGGTTTCGACTACGTGCGTCGAGGTGGGGGAAGCGTGTCGGTGCAGGCCAGAGACCACCGTTAAGCGTCGCGGCAACCAATTAAGCGCCGATAAGAATCAGCGCGACTACGCACTCGCTGCCTGACAGCGACTGCGTGTCTGTCGGCCCGGGTTTTGCTCCCTTACCCGGTGCCGGCATCATCTCAGGGAGCTCACCGTCCGCTCCGGTCGCGGGAGTGAACGGGACAACTCACAGCGACTGGGATCGTCATCTCGGCTTGTTCGCGTGACCGAGAGATCCGAGTAGAGATATAGCGGACTGCACACGGAGAAGCCCTACCGAAGCGACGGAGGACCCGGGTTCAATTCCCGGCAGCTCCACGAAAGCCTCCCACCTGTTCACGCAGGTGGGAGGCTTTTCTCATACCTGATCCGCTGGCTTTCCCAGCTCCATGACCGTGGGGAACTGCACGCCCTGACCAGCCTGGCGCGGACTACAGCACCTGCGCGATCCACGACGTTTGGGCGAAACATGGGGTTACCTCCGACTTACCGGGATGTCCGTTGGAAGGCACGCCTACACCCAATCCGACCGTGCGACATTCTCGGATCACAGCTATCACTCGGACTCGCGCTCCTCTCACCGCTCGACCTCGCACTAGCGCTACTGGTCCGTAATTCCGACACGACCTACCGAATCCGCGCTTCTGCTACCACCCGGCTCTCGCAGATACTCTCCGCGATCACCGCTCTGGAACGCGGTGACGTGACGCTGGTATGGCTCTGCTGTCCGGTGAGGTTACCGTTGGGCGATCTGGCTGAGGTGGGTGATGCTCTGGTCGGGCACGAGATGTCCAAGGCGATCAGGCATTTACCGATACATGCGTGCGAAGCGTGCGCTGGGCTTGCAAGATGCCTGGGCGTTGTATGCCCGATACCCGATAGAAAGAAATGAAGATGACGGCACAACCAATGAGATTCTGAGCACCCCCGCATGCGCGACGTGTGTCGCGACGAAATTTGAGTTGACACGAGCCGCGATCGCGTTTCGCGAGGTTAAGGCGGTTGTTGATCCCGATGGCGCTGCCGACATGGTGCGGAGCTTTGCAGAGGTGAACAGGAGCGCTGGCACGTCGGCACCGCTGGTCCCGGTGAGTGATGAGAATGGGGACGTGCTCGACCACTGGGCAGGTCGCGTGAAGGGTGTCATACGCACAGGTGATTGTGACAGGCGTCCTCGCCTGCAAAGATGTCGCTGTGACTGACGTTAAGCCCTTGAAGCTGACGAGAGCGACCGTGACCGGCGTCCTCGGTACATATGACCATAGTATTGAGTTCGGTGCCGATGGTGATTACATCATTATCTATGGTCCTAACGGCGTCGGTAAAACCAAGACTTTGGAGGTTATCCACGCCCTGTGTCGGGTCGATGGTCGCGTTCTTTCGGGTATTCCCTTCGTGGAAGCAGAAGTCTTCTTTTCGGAGAAGTATCGGATTGTCGCAAGCTCCCCTACTGACCCGGAATCGGACGAACTTGAGTTCAAGCTCTACAAAGGTAAGCGGCTCGTCAAGCGATGGGATTATGTCGAACCCGAGGGGGTTAGCTGGCTGATTGAGAACACAACTTGGCGTCCCCTTGACAACGGGCTATGGGAGGACCGCAGTGACGGCGAGATTGTTTCGTATAGTGACCTCGAAATACAATTCTCCAGCGAGATTTCGGCCGGACATCATAGTCAAATTCCTGATGAATTTAAACGCTTTAGAGATCGGGTACCAGTCTATCTTATCGAGACTCAACGTCTTCGAACAGTGAGCTTTGCGAACTCTCATTTTCGCCGCACTGTGCATTATGCCAGGCGTCGGCGGGCTTTGGCGAGCCCTTCGCGTATAAATGCTCAAGCCGATGTTATGAAAACTCTAATAAATCGTGCTCAGACTGAGCATTCAAGAATTACTCAGCAACTGGATCGCACTTTTCCGAATCGTATTCTCGAAGCATCTGTCGAGCCCGAAGGCGACAAAGATCCAGATATTCGTACACGCTACAACAGGCAGAATGAGTTTCGCTCCCGACTGGGACGAGTGGTTGAAGTTCCGCTCGCCAACGAGCTTGAGCTTCCAGAGAGGTCGCTCGCGTCCTGGGAGCTAAGGCTTCTCGACCTCTACCTAGATGATGCCGATAAGAAGCTGGCGCCATTTGAGAACCTTTTGCGCCGGATCGAGCTGCTTGAAGATATCCTGAACCGCCGGCTCCTGCGTAAGTTTGTCCATGTAAATTCCCGGGACGGAATCGTTGTCTACGACAAAGTAAATGAATGGCACATTGCGCTCGATGCGTTGTCTTCTGGTGAGCAACACGAGATTATCCTAATGTTCGATCTGCTGTTTAATGTTCCAGAGGGTGCTCTGGTTCTGATTGATGAGCCGGAGATTTCTTTGCACGTGGGATGGCAGATGGAGTTTATTCCAGATATACAGACGATCGCTCAGATTCGCGAACTCAGATTCATTGTTGCTACGCATTCTCCCCAAATTATCAACGGTCAATGGGAGAAAGCGGTTAGGCTTGGTCCTTCGGATACGGACTTCTGATGCGAGAATTTCTCAACGCCGATACCTTGTTCAATACGATTGCGATGTTACGACCAGAGCGCGATGGTGCATTCTTGGTGGTAGAAGGTAGTGATGATGAGTACACTTTGGAGCGTCATGTTGATAGCTCGGTGACCATTTTCAGCGGGCTCGGCGGAAAGTCCGAGCTGGTTGACGCGGCCGTCAAGGTCGGGCAAAAGGACATCGCTCTCGTGTACTTCGTGGTGGACAGTGACTATGACAGACTGGTCGATCCGCCTGTAATGCACGCTCCACAAGTGGTGGCTTCCGATACGCATGATCTAGTTATGGACTTGATTTTCGTTGAGCGCTCGGCAATTCACAATACAATTCGAGCACATGTGCGAGGAAACTTGCAGCGACGCTCTGCGTTTGTTCCCGAGAAGATTGTCGCCGATGCCCTTGGGCTTGCTTTTCCTGTTGGCTTACTCAGATTGCTTAGTGTGGGAAATGATTGGGGCTTGAAGCTTCGAGACTTCCCGTTTGGAAAACTCAAGTCGTCGCCCCCTGATCCGGCTGAGGTGGTTGAGCTCGCGCTATCGAAGTCGCCGCCTATCGCTGAGGGCGTTGATGTGCCCGCCGCGCTCGCAGGGGCGTTGGATAAGTACAAGGACCGTGATTGGTCGGTGGTGGGGGATCACGACTTCTTTGCGGCGCTGGCCAAAGTACTGAAGGACTCAGAACTGGCGAACGTCAAGGGAGAGGCGCTTGCTACTACGTTCCTCGCTGCGGTGCGCTGCCAGTCTATTGGTAGAACGGGTTGGTTCCGGGAGTTGTCGGATCGGTCTGCGGTGGACGCTGGTGCATCGTGCTTCGCTTGCCCATGTGCTAACGCCGCATAGGGCCTTTGCAAAATAGTACATCTTTGCCAGTCAGCACCCGCCCAGGCAGTCTCCGTAACAAAAAGGTCCAAGCCGCCATTAGTTGACATGCACTGCTGAGACTCTTGGAGTATTGAGTGACGCTTCGGGATAAGTCGGAATGAAGCTGGGATGCGTACGAGTAGCACCGTGGGGCCAGAAACGCGCCACGCCAGGAGTCTGCGCTCACCGACGCTGGCGTGGACAAGATGTTTGTGGATCGCGCGAGTGGAGAGTCCACCGGGGGTCGCCCTCAACTCGATCTGGTCCTCAAAATTGCGCGGACGGGGATACGGTCATGGTTCCCTCGATGGACCGACTCACACGCAATCTCTCTGACCTGCTCGCTCTCGTGTCCACACTCACTGAGACGCACCAGACCATCTATCGCTAAATCGAGGGCTGATCCTTCCTTGACGTGTATAGGCTCCCGCTATGTTGGTGTGGCCTTGGGTATCGGTCGTCGTCGCTCTCGCGTCGGTTGCGGTTGCGTTGTATGCGCTGCGGACGAATGGGAAGCGAGAGTTACGAAGCTTCAATCGGAAGCTCTTGACGGACCACGTCACGGCCGTGCTCGTGCTGGTCGACGTCGAGCTTTCGCGGCTTGGCTCCGGAAGCATGTCGAGCGACGGTTTCGACGTGAGCGGCACTCGCTACATGGAGTTGTCGTACCAGCTACTCAGCCACAAGACGGTCATCGAAGTCGTTTCGCCATCGTGTGCCCAAGCGATAACTGATTCGGTGGATCGCATCTCGAAGTTCCGGTCCGATACTGACGGCACGCCCTACCCCCTGCTTGGCGCAATGCTTAACGGACTTGCGTTGATGCGTGGACAACTCTTGGTTACCCATTTACGCGCGGTTTCACACCCTCATTTGGATGAGAAGGAGATTGCCAAGCGAGCTGCAGAATTGAAGGCTCCGCTCGACGCTGAACGACTCGGGCAGCTTTCTGGTCCTGGTCTGACGGAGAATCCTGAGTAGTTCCTCCGATGGCACCAGATACACGAGTGAATCCGACTCAACCCGTTGCACACCGACTTTATCCGTGTCAAAGTCGGAGTTAGAGGCACTTTTCGTTCGCCCGAAGCGACGGAGGA
>NZ_LDTZ01000017.1 GCF_001186365.1 Gordonia jacobaea
ACGCCGTGACCGACGACGAGCTGATCGACTACATGCACAAGACACACAACACCGTCTACCACCCCGCGGGTACCGCGAGGATGGGCGCGGCGTCGGACCCCATGGCGGTGCTCGATCCCGAACTGCGGGTGAAGGGGGTGGCGGGTCTGCGGGTCGTCGACGCCTCGGCCATGCCCAAACTGCCCGTCGTGAACCCGAACATCACGGTGATGACCATGGCCGAGAAGTGCGCCGACCTGATCAAGGCTGCGGACGGAAGCCAATGAGCGCTCATCCGTGTCGAGTTCGCCCGGTACGTACACAAGTCGTACGTCAGCGGGAGGCCGAGGAGATTATTTTGATGGCGGCCCGCTCACGACCGGATTGTGTACGTGCAGATTTGGTAAGTGGCCGGCAGCCTCAACCCAATGGAATCGACAGGTAGGCTCATGAGCATCATGTCCACCGACGCACACGACCACGACAAGACCGCAGGTGGCGCCGTGCAGTCCGTCGACCGCGCGCTGCAGATCATGGAGTTGATCGCCGACGCAGGCGCCGCGGGAATCACCGAACTGTCTGTCGCTCTCGGAGTCCACAAGTCGACGGTCTCGCGGATCGTGGCCTCGCTGGAATCGCGCGGCTTTGTCGAGCAGGCGCCGGGTGGCCGCAAGTATCGCATCGGCTTCACGGTGGTGAGGCTCGCCGGATCGACTACCGCGACAATGGATCTCGCAAAACTCGGCCAAGACGTTTGCGACGACGTGGCCAAGAAGACCGGGGAGACGACCAATCTCGCGGTCCTCAACGCCGCGCAGGCCATCAACGTCGTCGAGTCGCAGGGGTCGTCGAGCGTTGCGTTGAAGACCTGGATCGGCCAGCCGTCGCCCGCGCACGCCACGTCGTCGGGCAAGGCGCTGCTCGCCGGCTTGAGCGAACGAGAGCTGCGCACGCTCTACTCCGACGAACTACCCGGTTTCACCGACAACACCATCACTGACCTCGATCAGCTCATCGCCGACCTCGAAGCCTCCTCCGCCCGCGGCTGGGCGCTCGCTGACGAAGAACTCGAAGTCGGGCTCGTCGCCCTCGCCGCCCCGGTCCGCGACAGCACAGGCGCCGTGGTCTCGGCGCTGAGCATCTCAGGCCCGCGTTACCGCCTCGACCCCGCCGACGCCCCCCAACTCGCCGAGGGCGTCGTGCGCGCCGCCGACACGGTCAGCCGCCGCCTGGGCTACCGCGGCTGACCCCCGCCGCCCGAGCGCCTACACGCTGGTCGAGCTTGTCGAGACCACCCCACCGCCGGCTGAGCGCCCACTCGCCGGTCGAGCCCCCACCGCTGGTCGAGTGAACCCCGCTGGTCGAGCTTGTCGAGACCACCCCACTCGCCGGTCGAGCGCCCACTCGCCGGTCGAGCGCCCACTCGCCGGTCGAGCCCCCACCGCTGGTCGAGCCCTCACCGCTGGTCGAGCTTGTCGAGACCACCCCACCGCCGGCCGAGCCCCCACTCGCCGGTCGAGCCAACCCCGCTGGTCGAGCCAACCCCGCTGGTCGAGCTTGTCGAGACCACTAAGCGGCCTGTGGACAGAGAAATTCGACAGTCGAGCGGTGAGTGCATAGTTGTCGGATGACCGGCTACATGTACATCCTCGAGTGCGCTGACGGCAGCTTTTACGTGGGCAGCACCCAGAACGTGGAGTCGAGGCTCGAGCAGCACAACAGCGGTCAGGGCAGTCGCTACACGCGCTGCCGGCTGCCTGTTCGGCTCGTGTACCAACACGAATGTCCAACCATCGCAGAGGCGTACGCGCTCGAGAAGCGCGTTCAGAACTGGTCCCGCGGCAAGCGGAAGGCCCTCATTGCTGGAGATTATGAGTTGCTGCAACAACTCTCGCGCAACCGACAAGACGGGGCGTAGACGCTCGGCTGCGGTGAGGTGGTCTCGACAAGCTCGACCAGCGGCGGTTGGCTCGACCCGCCCGTGGGGCCCTTTCCGCTGATTGAGCCGGCCGCGAGCGAAGCGAGCAGCCGAGTCGAAATCACCAGCGGTGTGGCTGGGCTCGACCAGCGGGGTGAGGTGGTCTCGACAAGCTCGACCAGCGGGGTCAGCACCCGGCCCGCGCGTGGGGCCCTTTCCGCTGATTGAGCCGGCCGCGAGCGGAGCGAGCAGCCGAGTCGAAATCACCAGCGGGGTGGCTGGGTTCGACCAGTGGGGTGAGGTGGTCTCGACAAGCTCGACCAGCGGTGGTGCGCTCGACCAGCTGGGTTACCTCGACCGGCGAGGTGCGGCTCGACCAACGGTGGCCGGCTCGACCAGCGCCCCCTACGGCAGCAGCGCGCGGACGGCGTCGATGGTGTCGGCGGCGGCGGCGGTCTTGTCGGGCCGATACCGCAGCACCCGGGCGAACCGCAGGGCAACTCCGCCCGGATACCTTGAACTGCGCTGCACACCGTCGAGTTCGATCTCCACGACTATCTCCGGCCGCAGGAACACCGCCCACTCCGTACGCGACTGCTCGTACTTGGGGAACTCCTCTGTCTGCCAACGCAATATCTCGTCGGTCAGGCCCTTGAACGTCTTGCCGACCATCACCGGCGGCCCGCCGTCGGGGTCGCGTGCGCCCAGGTGCAGATTTGATAGCCAGCCGCGTCGACGCCCCGATCCCCACTCGGCGGCGAGTACTACTAGATCAAGAGTGTGCACCGGTTTGACCTTCTGCCACGTCCGGCCACGACGGCCAGCCGCGTACGCACCGGTGCGCGACTTGACCATGACCCCTTCGTGGCCTTCCGCTATGGCCGCGGCGAATTGTGCCTGTGCCGCTTCGACATCGGGGTCGACCACAGACGGAATGCGGAGACCCGGTGCCACCGAATCCAGTGCCGCGAGTCGTTCCGACAGCGGCAGGTCGATCAGATCACGGCCGTCGAGATGGAGGCAGTCGAAGAAGAACGGTTGCAGCAGTCGAGGGTTCGCCTCGTCTGCGGCAGACCCGAACCGGCTCATGGTCTCCTGGAACGGTCGCGGCCGGCCGTCGTCGCTGAGCATCAACGTTTCACCGTCGAGAATGACTGTCTCACAGGGCAACCCGAGCACAACCTCGACAAGATCGGGCACCCTATCGGTCACGTCCCGCAACGTGCGGGTGAACACCCGCACGTCACCGCCGTTACGGTGCACCTGAATTCGTGCACCGTCGAGTTTGAAGTCGACAACGACGTCGGGGCCGAGGTCGGCAAGCGCGCTCGGCAGGTCGTCGGCGGGAGTCGCAAGCATCGGTGCGATCGCGCGTCCGACCTGTAGCCGCACTCCACGCAGCGCCTCGTCGCCGCCATGTGCAGCCAATACCGCTGTCTCCGATAGTGATCCGGTCAGCATGTGCGCGCGTCGCACCGAGTCGACGGGCTGACCCGTCGCTTGCGCCACCGCGTCGACCATCAGCCCCGCCAACGATCCCTGCCGCAACTCGCCGGTCAGCAACCGTTTCAGGAAGTCCTGTTCGGGCGGCGTCGAACTCGTGAAAAGCTCTGTCAACACGCTACTTCTGAGTGCCGCTGACCCCGTCCCCCTGGCCGCAGCGAGCTGCTCAAACGCGTCGTCGACATCGACCACATCAAGTCTCGGCTCCTCGGTGCCGTCGACGTCGAGGCTCGCCAACGACCGCCACCCGACACCCAACTTGCCCTGCGGCACTTCACCGGAGAGCCACGTGACCACGATCGGCAGTTCGTCCTTCGACGCAGCACCAAGGAGATCCACCAATGCGGTGGTCTTGAGCTTGCGTGATCGGGTCGCAGCCATCTGCGCCGACGCTTCGACGACCTGCCCGAGTTTCACGACTCCTGCTTCCATGCATCCGGCGATACATCCGACGAGCCCTCCGACCGCGCGGTTGCTACCGCGTCGGGATACTCCGCCTCGTACGCACGCACCGCGGCGCCGACCGTCGGGTACACGTGGTCGGAGTTCAGCTCCGAGAGCACTCCCTCATCGGAGAGTGTGTCGCCGAGTTCTGGGTCGACGCCCGCGAGGACGAAGTGAGCATTTCGCTTGTGCACGAAGGTGATCAGGTCCTTCAGCATGACCGACGCTGTGTAGTCGACGTCGCCGATCACTGTGCAGTCGAGTACCAGCCAACGCACCGGATGTGGTGCCGCCCGAACCAGCGCAGCCACCTCGTCGGAGAATCGACTGGCGTTGGCATAGAACAGATCTGCGTCATAACGGAACACGATGAGTCCCGGCATCGACTCGGCGCCAGGCTTCGCCGACTCGTATCGGCGACGACGTCCGTGGTCGGAGACGCCGACCACGAACCGCTCGGGACGGTATTGCCTGCGCACTATCGCCAGCAGCGACACACCCATCGCAACGACCACACCGTTCTGCACACCGAAGACCAACACCACCACGGCGGTCAGAACGGCAATAGCGAACTCGTACTTCGACACTCGCCACATTCGACGGAACTGGTCGACGTCGATCAGCCGCACCGCCACCACGGCGACGATCGCCGACAACACGGCGTGCGGCATGTAGGCGAGCGCGCCGTCGAAGAAGACCACGACGATCAGCGCGATCAGCGCCATCGTGATGTTGGCGAGCTGGGTCCGACCGTGTTCGGATTCGAGCAGTTCGGTCTTGGTTGGGCTGCCGTTGACCACAAAGGTCGACGAGAAGCCCGCCACGATGTTGGCCGCCGACAATCCGACGATATCGCGATTGACGTCGGCATCCTCGCCGTGACGCTGTGCGAAACTTCGTGCTGTGGCAGCACTTTGGGCGAGAATGACCACCGCGCAGCCGATCGCGACCGTCGCGGCTTTCGGTATGTCACGCCACGTGACGTTGTCGGGAAGCCCGAATTCGGGGAAGCCGCCGTGCAATTCACCGATCACCGGGACGTCGTCGGACCAGTTGAACACATACACCAACACGATCGACGCCACCACCACGATGACCGGCATCGGAATTCGGGGCGCCCACCGCTTACCTACGATCAGCAACAGCAGCGTCGCAGCGGCGAACGCCACCGCAGTCCATTTGATGGAGCCGAGTTCTCGCGCCAGGTGTTCCCAGCGCTCCCAAATCCGACCATCGCTCCCGGAGACTCCGAGCATTCCCGGAATCTGCCCGGTCAGCACACTGATCCCGGTACCCGCAAGGAAACCGACGAGCACAGCGGTGGACAGGAAGTCGCCGAGAAACCCCAGTCGCGCGACCCTGGCCACTGCCAGCATCAGGCCTGCCACGATAGCGATCAGCGACGCGAAGCCCAACCATTCCCGCGAGTTCGGTTGCAGTCCAGCGACTCCGATACCCGCGATACCCGACCCGATGATCGCCGCCGTTGCCGAGTCGGCACCGGTCACCATGAGCCGTGAGGCACCCAGAATGGCGAACACGATCGTGGGAAGGATGATCGTATAGATTCCCGCAACCACCGGAACGTGAGCAATTGTGCTGTAGCCCATCGATTCCGGAATGGCGACGGCCGCGAGCGTGACGCCCGCGAGCACATCCGCCCGCAACCACCCGCGCTGGTAACCGCGGAACGCGGGTGGCAGCAAGCGTTTCAGCGACGTCGAGAACGCACGCTCCGCCCCGGCGGCCCGCGTCCCGCTCACTGCCGTTCGCCCGAGCTCAGCGGTTCGATCACCCCGCTGACGTTACCCGCGTTGATCAGGCAGCGGTGCGCACTGCCGAGCCTTGCGATGCTGCGGCGTCGGACTCTTCCACTCGCTTACGTACGAGCACGTTCTCCAATGCGGGACGCCCCGAGCCGATGAAGACCAACAGGAACAGCGCCCAGCAGTACAGCGCGGCCGAGTCGCCCTCGTTCGCTATGGGCAGCAGACCGTCGCCCTGGTGCTTCCAGAAATAGGCGACGGCCATCGCGCCGGAACCGATGAACGCAGCAACGCGAGTGCCGAGTCCGAGCATGACTAGGATGCCGCCGACCAGCTCAATCGCCGCAGCCCACCACGACGGCCCCGCCCCGAACGCTGCGGTCTCGCCGCCGTACGGCGCGACCGGCCATCCGAACAGCGTCGACGCTCCATGACAGAAGAACAGGAAGCCGACGACGATACGAAACAGGCCGATCGCCCATGGCGCGACCTTCTCAAGTGAGGTAAGCATTGCCTAACTATGAAGGTATGGTTCCCGCATCGCAACCCCAGAAACCCGATTCCGAGGGAATCGCGTTCGACGCTCAGACCCCGACACTCAGACTTCCGACAAGTCCACCGACCGCGTCTCCTGGACCGACCACAACGCCAGCAGCGTCAGCACTCCTGCCACCGCGAGGTAAACCCCAACCCACGCCACACCGAAGTCGGCAACCAACCACGTCGCGATGAACGGCGCAACGGCAGCGCCGAGGATCGACGCGACGTTGTAGGCGATCCCAGATCCCGTGTAGCGCACGTTCGTCGGGAACAACTCCGGCAGGATCGCGCTCATCGGCCCGAAGGTCAGTCCCATCAGCGCCATACCCAGGATGAGGAAGCCCAGCATCACGCCGTCGGTCACCGACGACGGGTTGAGCAGCCACCCGAAGCACAGACCGAAGATGACGATCGCACCGGTGATGACCAGAAGCACCACACGTCGGCCATACCGGTCGGCGAGCCATCCCGAAAGCGGGACGCACGCTGCGAAGAACAGCACCGAAATAAGCTGCAGCCCAAGGAAGTCGACGTAACTGATGGAGAGCTTGACGCCCGACGCGTCGGTCACCTTGCCGGTTCCGTACGACGTCGTCCACGTGGTCACGATGTAGAAGAGCGTGTACGTGGCCAGCATGATGAACGTGCCGGCGATCAGCGGGCGCCAACTGGTCTTGACGACCTCGGCCAACGGCGCGCGCACCTTCTTGCCCTCTTCGACTGCCTTGGCGAACACGGGCGTCTCGGTGAGCTTCAACCGCACGTAGAGCCCGATGACCACCATGATTGCGCTCGCCAGGAACGGAATTCGCCAACCCCAGGTCAGGAATGCGTGGTTGGTCGCAGCGCTCTTGGCGTCGAAGTCCATTCCCAGCATCAGCAGCAGGAAGATGCCGTTGGCGAAGAAGAAGCCGATCGGCGCACCGAGCTGCGGCCACATCGCCGCCCAGGCGCGCTTACCCTTCTCTGCGGTCTCGGTGGCCAACAGCGCGGCCCCCGACCATTCGCCCCCGAGTCCGAGACCCTGACAGAAGCGCAACAGCGCGAGCAGAGCCGGTGCGGCATAACCGATCTGGGAGAAGGTCGGCAGCAACCCGATCGCGAAGGTGGCGATACCCATCGTGAGCAGCGAACCGACCAGGGTCGCCTTGCGCCCGACGCGATCTCCGAAGTGTCCGAACAACACCGAACCGATCGGCCGCGCGACAAATGCGAGGCCGAACGTCGCGAACGACGAGAGTAGCGCGGCGGTGTCGTTGCCCTTCGGGAAGAACAGAGTCGGAAACACGAGGACGGCTGCCGTCGCATAGATGTAGAAGTCGAAGAATTCGATACTCGTGCCGACCATCGATGCGATGACGATGCGGCTACGCGGAACTGCGGGTCGAGCGGGATCGACAGGAGCAGAACCCGTTGAAGGGACAGTGGCTTCACTCACCGCGGAGAGGTTACGCGCCCGCCCCTCGGGATCTTCGCAGGTGGGTAGGTTTTCGGGGCAGAAGGCCGTGTTTCCGAGCTCACGTGGCGACTCGGAAACACGGCTCTGAGCGCGCTCAGCTACCCCGCTTGATCCACTCCTCGAGATGCGGCGCCTCGGCACCGACCGTCGTGCCGTCTCCGTGCCCCGTGTAGACCTTGGTCTCCGGGTCGAGCACGAAGATCTTTTCCTTGATGGACTCGATGATCTTCGGGAAGCTCGAGAACGACCGTCCTGTCGCTCCCGGTCCACCCTGGAACAGCGTGTCGCCACTGAACAACACACCGAGCTCCGGCGCGTAGATCACCGACGAGCCCGGCGAGTGCCCCGGCGTATTGATGACCTTCAACGACGTTCCCGCGACGTCGATTTCCTGCCCGTCGTCGAGGTTGCCGGGCGTCACGTCGGGGTGCGTTTCCTTCCACAGCATGGTGTCGCCGGGGTGCAGCAGGATGGGCGCGCCGGTCTCCTTCGACAACTCCGGAGCCACGGTGATGTGGTCGTTGTGGCCGTGGGTCAGCACGATCGCCTTGACGGTCCGGTCGCCGACAGCGTCGAGGATCGGCTTTGCGCTGTGCGCGGCGTCGATGATGACGACCTCACTGTCGTCGCCGACGATCCAGACGTTGTTGTCGACGTCCCACGTCCCGCCGTCGAGCGAGAAGGTGCCGGACGTGACGACGTTGTCGATGCTCGCGTTGCTCATGACTTCAGCTCTACCACCGAGCGAAGCACCTTGCCGCCCTTCATCGCCTCGAACGCTGCCTCGACGTCGCCGAGTCCGACGCGCTCGGTGACGAACTTGTCGAGCGGGAGTCGACCCTGCTCATAGAGGTCGATGAGCATCGGGAAGTCGCGCTCGGGCAGGCAATCGCCGTACCACGACGACTTGAGCGATCCGCCGCGCGAGAAGAAGTCGACGAGCGGCATCTCGAGCTTCATCTCGGGTGTCGGAACACCAACGAGCACAACGGTTCCGGCGAGGTCGCGGGCGTAGAAGGCTTCCTTCCACGTTTCCGGTCGCCCGACGGCGTCAACGACGACGTCAACCCCGTTGCCGTCGGTCAGGTCCTGGACGGCGGTCACCACGTCGTCGACCTCTGCACCATTGATGGTGTGAGTTGCGCCGAGTTCGGTTGCCCACTGCAGTTTTGCCGGATCGCGGTCGATCGCGATGATCTTGGTGGCACCGGCCAGTCGGGCACCGGCGATCGCGGCGTCGCCGACGCCACCGCAACCGATGACGGCGACGGAGTCTCCGCGACCGACGTTGCCGGTGTTCATCGCCGCGCCGAGGCCCGCCATCACGCCGCAACCGAGCAGGCCGGCGACCGCGGGATCGGTCTCGGGATTGACCTTGGTGCACTGCCCCTCGTGAACGAGGGTCTTCTCGATGAACGCGCCGATACCCAGCGCAGCCATCAGTTCGGTGCCGTCGGTGAGCGTCATCGACTTCGACGCGTTGTGGGTGTCGAAGCAGTACCAGGGCTTCCCGCGCTTGCACGCCCGACACTCACCACACACCGCACGCCAGTTCAGGACGACGAAATCGCCGACCTCGACGTGAGTGACATCCGAACCGATCGCCTCGACGACGCCCGCGGCCTCGTGCCCGAGGAGGAACGGATACTCGTCGTTGATGCCGCCCTCTTTGTAGGCGAGATCTGTATGGCAGACACCGCACGCCTGGATATCCACGACGACGTCGTTGGGCCCGGGGTCGGGCACCACCACGTCGACGAGTTCCGTTGGCGCGCCCTTGCTACGCGAGATGACTCCCTTGACCGTCTGCGACATTCCGCTTTCAACCTCTCGATGGTGAGAACCTTGTACTCAACACAGTCTTGTGGCATGGCACGAGACATGCATCCATCCGAATGGATGGTTCTACCTGGTCGAAAGTACAGGAATGACGTTCGACGGTCCTAGTGGTCCAGCGACCGGTACAGCGCGGTCTCGAAGTCCATGTACTTCGTGAACGACGTCGGATCACCGAACGGCAGTATCTGCGTCGCCCAGAAGCCGCCGTAGCCGTTCTCTCGATCGATCCAGTAGAAGAGGTTCGCAAGGCCTGCCCAGCCCAGCGCCCCAGCAGGTCGACCTGTGGGTGCCTCTTCGTTGTTGATCATGAACGGCAACGACCACGACTTCGATTGGCCCGGAAAGAATTCCGCGTCGTTGGACAATGACGGGATCACGCCGGGCAGCATGGTCACCGGTAGATCGCCGAGGTGGTTCTGAACCGCCATCTCGACGGTCTCCTGCTTGAGCACACGGCCGTGTTCACCGGCTCCGTCGTTGAGCCACATCCGGATGAACCTCATGTAGTCACCGACGGTGCCATAGAGCCCGTGCCCACCGAAATCGACCTCCGGTGGCGTCGGCAACTCGAAGTCCATCGGCGTCAACGTGCCGTCGGCATTGCGCGCATGCATCTCCGCAAGACGCGAGCGGAAGTCCTCTCGCAGAACGAAACTCATGTTCTGGATACCCAGGGGCGGGAAGATCCGTTCCTCGAATACCTCGCCGAGTCGCTTACCGCGAAGGCGCTCGACGACCTGCCCGACCCAGTCGAGGTTGGTGCCGTATTGCCACCGCTCGCCCGGATCGAAGAGCAGAGGCGTCGTGAGTGCGGCTTTCGTTGCGGTGATGACGCTGGGCTGACCTTGTTCGTCGGCCAGTCGGGAGTAGACCTCGTCGAAGAAGTCGTACCCGAAACCTCCTGTGTGTGTGAGGAGTTGGCGCGTCGTCGGAATCGACCTCGGCGCGCGCAGCTGTGGCGCACCGTCGTCGCCGAAGCCCTCGATCACCTGCAATTCGCCGATCTCGGGCGCGTACTCGGATGCGGGAGCGTCGAGGTCGAGTGCGCCCTCTTCGACGAGCTGCAATGCCGCGGTCGCGGTGATCGCCTTCGTGGTCGAGAAGAGAGCGAAGACGTCGTTGGTGGTGATCGCGGCGTCGCCGTCGATTCGACGCTTGCCTGCGGCACCCTCGTAGATGTTGCCGTTCCGATCCGTCACCATCGCCACCACGCCCGCCACGGGCATGTCTGCGTCGACTGCTGATTTCAGAATGGCGTCGTCCGACCGCTTGAGTACACCACGGTCGACTCCAGTGACTGAACTTGTCATCTCATCTGTCCTTTCGATGAATTTCTCTGATTAACAACACTTTTCGTCATGACAGGGAGAACCCCTTGTAACCTGCTGCTGCGGCCTCCAATGTCGCGGCACGGTAAGCCCCGACCCCGCCGACGTACGAGAGAACGCGGCGCGGCTTGCCCGGGACGTTCGAGCCGACGTACCAGGAGTTCGTCTTGGAGATGAGGTTGGCGTCTGCCAGTTCGTCGTGGTGGGCCACCCACGCGTCCTGCCCCTCTTCAGTGGGCTCGATGACCGACTTGCCGTTGGCACGCATGTGCCGGATCGCATCACTGATCCATTCGGTCTGCTGCTGCAGACAGGTCGTCATGTTGCACAAGGCGGCCGACGGCGCGAGCGGCGCGCCGGTGGTCAGCAGATTTGGATAGCCGTGCACCATCAGGCCCATGGTCGTGCGGATGTCACGGCCCCAGTCCTCACGGAGGGAACGTCCGTCACGTCCACGAATGTCGATCCGCGTCAGTGCGCCTGTGCCTGCATCGAAGCCGGTCGCCATGACGATCACGTCGAGTTCGTGGAGTGATCCATCCTCGAGCACGATTCCCTCGGGGACAATCCTCGCGATCGGATTGTTCTTGACGGGCACCGCCTGAACGTTGTCGCGGTGATACACCTCGAGATAACCGGACTCCAACGGAACGCGGTGGGTACCGAAACCGTAGTCGGAGGGGATCAGCAGCTCGCACAGCTCCGGGTCCTGCAGTCGAGCGCGCATCTTCTCGCGCACGAACTCCGAGACCTCCTCACTGACCTCCTCGTCGGAGAAGATCTCGGCAAAGGACGCCAACCAGAGTTTCAACGACCCGTTCTCGTAGTCGGCTTCCAGACGTGCTCGACGCTGCTCGGGCGTGAGATCAGCCCAGGCGACGGTGAAGTCGTATTCGAAACCCGTGAACGTGTTCGGCAAGTTCTCCCTCAGCTCGTCGAAGCGCGCCTTGTATGCAGCGACATCGTCGGGACCGTAGCTGGGGTTCTTCATCGGCAACGCGTACTGCGGCGTCCTGATGAACACCTTCAGTTGGTCGACCTGATCGGCGATCGTCTGGATGACCTGGATGCCCGTCGCTCCGTTGCCGATGACGCCGACGCGTTTACCCGACAGGTCGACGCCGTCACGCGGCCAACGCGCGGTGTGGAAGATCTTGCCGGCGAAGTCGCTCTGTCCCGGGAAGATGTCGGCCATCGGCGCCGAGAGCATTCCGCAGCATGTGACGAGGTATTGGGTGTCGATGGTCTCGCCGCTGTCGGTGGTCACGGTCCAGCGGTTGGTGTCCTCGTCGAATACGGCGCTCGTGATCGTGGTGTCGAACGAGATGTCGCGCCGAAGGTCGAGCGCATCCGCGACATAGTTGAGCCACTCCTCGATCTCGCTCTGGCCGGGGAATCGGCTACTCCAGCTCCAGCCTTTGTAGAGTTCCTCGTCGAATAGGTACTGGTAGATGTAGGCCTCCGAATCGAACTTCGCGCCGGGGTAGCGGTTCCAGTACCACGTCCCGCCGACACCGGACGCGGTGTCGAAGGCCCGAACGTCGAGGCCATGTTCGCGTAGCTGATGCAGTTGGTAGAGGCCGGCCACGCCGGCTCCGATCACCACAGCGTCGAGCGTCTTGTCTGACATCGTGCTCCTCCATTGATGTGATTGTGGTCACGTAGTGGAGAATGTTTGTGCTGTCTCACAAAACCGAGGTGTCCCAAATTGGGACAGCAAACCTGTCCGATCGGTGGTGGCCGCAGGGGCGTCGACCAATGAATAATCGGCTGTGCTGTGCGTCACACTGGTGCACCTCAGGGCAGGAAGGAGTCGCCGACGTGCGTGACAGGCGGGACGAGCAACTCCGTATCGCTGCAGCTCGCGCCGACTTTCTGGAGTACGGACCGCAGGGAGCCGCCGGCGTCGGCGACGTCGTGGCGGCGTCTTGGTCGAGGAGCGCTTCCGCTGGACTCGATGCCGACAAGTACACGGTCGCCTTCCACGACGACATCGACTTCGACTCGCGTCTGGCACGCTGCGCCCGACCGGTACTCGAGCGACTCACCGGCGACATGTCCGACGTTCCCGTCACCATCGCTCTCACCGATGCCCAGGCCAGGATCGTCGACCGCCGCGATTGTTCGACGGCGGTCGGGCGAGTCCTCGACCGCGTGGACTTCGACCGTGGGTACTCGTTCGAGGAGAGCGCCATCGGGACCAACGGGGTGGGAACGGTATTCGAGGTCGGTGCGCCGGTGAGCGTCGTCGGCTCCGAACACTTCAACCAGTCGCTCGTTCAGTTCGCCTGCACAGGTGCGCCCATTCTCGATCCGCTGACCGGGCGGGTTGCCGGGGTTCTCGACGCGAGCATGTTGGCGGAGAGTTGGAACAGCCTTGTCGATGCTCTGGTGCGCTCGGCAGCAACCGACATCAGCCGCAACCTCCTCCTCGACCGGAGCCAGGACACCCGCGCGGTATTCGAGACGTATCTGCGTGCCTCCGCGCGACCGGGTCGCGCTGTGATCGCCCTGGGTGAGACCGTGATGGCGAACGAGGCCGCACGGTCGCTGCTGAACCCCGACGAGCAGGCGATCATCGGCCAGTACGCCGAGTACCTCATGTCCAAACACGACAACGCCCTGCACACAGTCACGCTCGACAGCGGGCGGCAGATTCGAATGCGGACCAAACACATCACAAGCCGGGGTGATGTCGTTGGCGTGGTGGCTGTACTCGACGAGGATCGGTTCGGCCATCGCGGGGCCGACGAGACCGACTCCCGGATTGCATCATTGCCGACGATCTCCGCGGGCGGCATGCGCAGTCCCAGCTGGATCTCGGCGTACAACGAGGTCGCACACTCGCTTACGCGAAACACCAGCGTGATCGTCCTGGGCGAGCCGGGAAGCGGGCGCCTCTCGATTCTCACGGACGCATTCCGCATCGAGAGCCCCGCGGCCCCAATCGTTGTCATCGACGCAGCGGACCCCCGACAGACCACGTCCCCGCCAACTCCTGATGATGGTCGCGGCCTCCTGGTCCTGCGCCACATCGACAGCCTCCCCGCACAGGTTCCACAGGAGTTGCGGTCCGTCATCGACGACGCCGTGGCCGCCGGATACATTCTCGCCGCGACCTCGTCGTCGCGCCCTTCGACGACGGCCAGGACCTACGGCGGGCTGGTCGCACGATTCGACCATTCGGTCACATTGCCTCCCCTGCGGCTTCGCGGGCCAGACCTGCAACTCCTCGTCGATCGCATCTTGAAGTCGATTGCACCGCAACGCAATACCCGAATCAGCCCGCAGGCCATGCGCGTCATCTCGGCCTACTCGTGGCCGCAGAACCTGACACAACTACACACAGCGCTCGAGTCCGCGCTTCATCGACGTCCTGTCGGAGAGATACAACCCGAGGACCTCCCCGGCTTCTGCCGAACCACCGCCCATCGAGTGCTCACCACCTTGGAGATCGCCGAGCGCGACGCCATCGTCCGTGTGCTCGGAGAATGCGGCGGCAACCGAGCCCGCGCCGCGCAAGTGCTTGGCATGTCGCGCAGCTCGATCTACCGCAAGATCCACACCTACGGCATCACTGGGGTGTGAGCGCCCCACCGCCGACCGACCCCCGCCCGCTGATCGAGCGCCCCCACGCTGATCGAGCTTGTCGAGCCCCCCAACCGCTGATCGAGCGCCCCCAACCGCTGATCGAGCTTGTCGAGATCACCCCACCCGCCGATCGAGCGCCCCACCACCGATCGAGCGCCCCACCACCGATCGAGCGCTCCAACCGCTGATCGAGCCCCACCCGCTGATCGAGCTTGTCGAGATCACCCCGCCGTGATCCCCGCGCCCGCGGCGAGCAGCCCGGCCTCGCCGTTCGACGGCCGGTTGGGCGGCGACCGCCACGGCGACCGCGCGCACGATGGCTCTCGCGGCGTGCGCGATCTCGCCCGACAGCGTCGCGTCGACCTCCGGCTCCACAAACTCGACGTCGGCGTCGAGGTCACGCAGCACCGGTTCGAGTTCGGCCCGTAGCCGTCGGAAGGCAACGCCGATCGGTTCGGTCGCAAGCGCACGATCGGTATCACCGACCGACCGCAACGCAATCAAAGCGGCTGACGCCGTCTCCGCCGCGAGCGTGCGCGCGACCCCGTCATCGAGTTCGCGCGATCGCAGCGTCCCGAGAATCGAAGACAACGTGTCCTCGTGCGTTTCGGTCAGTTGGGTGATCGTCCGAGCCCGTTCGGTCGACGCCGCTCGCGACTCCGCCAGATAGTCGGGACTCGCCTGGGCTACCTGCTGCCGAATCGACGTCGCCACCAGCGCGAACCAGGCGGTCAGGAGTTCATCGATGCTCGTGGCTTGCGACTTTGCCGACTTGGGTACCAGCACCAGCAACGTGTCGGTGGCATCGCGGACCGCGAGAATCTTTCGACGCGCTCCGCCGACTACGGCCTGTCCGCGCAGCATGTCCCCTCGCTGAACCGACTCCTTGATCGCGTCGAGTTCGGCGATGGTCGCACGTTCGACAACCGCCGGGGCACCGGCCACCTTGCGTGGGCGGCCGGTGCACTCGCGGGTGTAGATGATCAGCGCGTCGTGCGGATGCGCCGATGCCAGGAACTTGGAGAAGCGTTCGGCGATCTGCGGCAACGGACCGTCCACCACGGCGGCGAACTGCTGCCACCGGCTTGCCGACAGCGTCGTCGTCACGTCGCCCGAACGTTCGGACAGTCCTTCGCTCGTCACTTCGCCATTGTCACCCGTTGCTGATGATCACCTTCAGTGCGTGCTCGTCGGCGGCGTTGGAGAAGGTGTCGTAGGCGCGATCGAACTCGTCGAAGGTGAAGTGATGGGTCACGAACTTCTCGGGCGCGATCTTGCCCTGTTCGATCTCCGTGAGCAGTTCGGGAGCTGTCGTTGCGTTGACCAGGCCGGTCGTCAGGGTCAGGTTGTTGATCCAATCCCGGTCGATCGGAAATTCGACGGGCTTCCCGTGCACACCGACGTTCGCGAGATGCCCGCCGGGACGTAGACAGTCGAGCGAGGTACGGAACGCAGGGCCCAAACCGACAGCCTCGATCGCGACGTCGACACCGAGCCCACCGCGACTGAGTTCCTTGATCTGTTCGACGGTGTTGCCTCCCGCAAGAATGTCGATGGTGTCGGTCGCACCGAAGTCCAGTGAACGCTCGAGACGGAACTTGTTGCCGTCCACCGCGATAACCTTCGACGCTCCGCGCGAGCGGGCGGTCATCACCGACGCGAGCCCCACCGGCCCGGCACCGATCACGGCCACCACGTCGCCTTCCTTCACGGCCCCGTAGAGCACACCGATCTCGAAACCGGTCGGGAGAATGTCACTGAGCATCACGCCCTGCTCGGCCGTGACGTCCGCGGGAAGCGGGATGAGTCCGTTGTCGGCGAACGGAACCCGCACGAACTCCGCCTGCGTGCCGTCGATGAGATGCCCGAAGATCCACCCGATTCCGCCGACCGTCTGGCAGTGCGACGTCATCCCCTGCTTGCAGTATTCGCAGTAGCCACACTTGGTGACGCACGAAATGATGACGCGGTCACCGACTTTGACGCGGGTACATTCCGGACCCACTTCGGTGACGACCCCGACGCCCTCGTGACCGAGCACGCGCCCGTCGGTCACCGCTGGTACGTCGCCGGACAGGATGTGTAGATCGGTGCCGCAGATGGTCGTCGTCTCGACGCGGACGATCGCATCGGTCGGGTCCTTCAGAACAGGATCTGGAACGTCCTCCCACGCCTTGCTTCCCGGACCGTGATAGACAAGCGCTTTCATACCTGGCCTCCTTTGGGCCGCACGACGGTGCGGCGTGTCCCCCGGATTCCCCACCCCAGTATGCGATGAACCGCATGAATGGTGGTTGGCTTCGCGAGGGCGATCTCATGTTGAGACGAACAACCTTGGCCTAGATCTGACAAGTGCGCGACGCCGCGGGTTCGGGCGCCTCTAGGTGCCGGCAACAGTGGGTCTGAAAGGATGTAGCCGACATGGGCGACTTCGGACCGGATCTTCCAACCTCACGCATGAGTGCGAACGCGATCCGCCACACCGTCCTTGAGGGAACACAACATTTCTCCAGGTCCTGGTTGCGGGAGAACGTGATTCACGTACTTCCGCGAGAAGAGATCACAGAGCTTCCCTCATCAGACGAGTTGCGTTTTCTGGCAAAGCTTTCCGACGAGCTCATCTGCATCACCACCGCAGACATCGGCGAGCAGAGTCAGTACCAGGCAGTTCAGATTCCGGTCGCCCAGGTGAGCGACTGGTTCTGGGATCACGCTTCCTTCGACGTCTTGATCGCAACCCCGGACCTCCACGCGCTACTACTCATCACGGTGGACGAGTACGCGCTGCTCGCCGGATCGCGACAAGCGTTGGCAACTGCGATCACCCCACAGTCTCTGGACGCGGCACACGCGCAATTCGATGAATACGCAGCGGACATGGCGAGCGCCTCGCGACATCTGAGGGACGTCGCCCAACGCTACGGAAGGCCCGAGAGAGGGCAGAAGTGACCGACCGCATGACGAACACGCCACACGCAGAATTTTCGACGCAGTACGCAGCAGACGTCGAGGCCTTGATCCACGAGTGCCGGGACGACTGGGTCGGATTCTCGGCGATCACCTCCACGGCCGCGTCGTACGTCCGCGACTTCACGGTCACCGAACCCATCAAGTCACTCAGCCTCAGAATCATCTCCGACATGCTCGACGCGGGAGTCGAAGCAGGCGACCTGACGAACGCCACCGAGCGGGGGTTCGCTCCCTGGCCGCTTCACAAGCGGGCGGTCCTGCAGAAGATCTCCGACGAGTTCGACCACTACCCACACGGACCCGTATCCGGCGAGATCTGCTGGTTCACGAGTGACTGACCACAACGCCACTGACACAGCGGGTAGCGACTCCACCTACGCATCCGAGCTTCACTACCTCGTCAAGTACGCAGAAGCGGATTGGGTCGGCTTCTCCCCCATCGTCGGCGCCGCCGCATCGCTGACCAAGCACAATTACAGTCGCGAGAAGCTGAACGCGACGATCCTGCAGTTGGTGTCAGACCTCCTCGACAACGGCGCGTCAGCCGGCGACCTGACCGCCTCAGAGACCACGCCCTTCGCACCGTGGCAACTCTCACGAGATGAAGTCCTGCAACACATTCGACGCGAAATCGACGAGCTACCGGACTTCCCCGTCTCGGGAGAGATCTGCTTCTTCACCGTCGTCGAAGCCCGCCGCGAGGCCTAGCAACAGGTCAGAGCCGGGCGTCACGCGCTGCCGATAGCGCTCAGCAACTCCGCCTTGGTCATCGACGAGTAACCCTTGATGCCCTTGGCCTTCGCCTGCTCGCGCAACTCCTTGACCGTCGGCGACTTCGCTCCCGTCGACTTCGCCGCCTGCGTGGTACCAGTCGGCTTGGCCTTGGGTGCCACAGTTTTCGGTGTCGACGTCTTGGGTTCCGCAGATTTCGATGCCGACGTCTTGGGTGCCGCTGTCTTCGGTGCCGCTGTCTTAGGCGCCGCCGAAGTCGACTCGGCGGGCTTCGCACTCGCCGGAGGCTTCGGCTTCGAGGCCGACGCGCTCGGTGTGGGTTTCGGTGCGACGACGGCCCGCGGCGCGTCAGACGACTCGACCTTCTTGTCGTCGGATTCACCAGAGATCGCGCCTATGCGCTTCAAGAGTTCTCGACGCAGTGCGTCGGTTTCGCTCGCAGCTTTTCCGAGTTGCTTCTCTGCCAGCTTCCGCACATCGTCGAGGCTCTGTTGGAGTTCGCCGACCTGCTTCTGCAGACGCTTGATCGCCTTCTTCTCGCCCATGCCTTCTGCCCTTCGTCGCCGCAGATTGCAGGACCCCCGTACCCGAGGGTAGGCACTCCCCTGCTGCTAGAGGCGGATTTTCGCCGACCTTGTCGTGTCGCGATGGAGCATGTCGTCGTGTACCCGCTCGGCGCGTAGCGTTGAAAGCGCCACAACCCGACCGATTCAATCCGACGAGGAGGCACCCATGCCAGAGCGCGATCCGGGCCCGTCCATCAAAGATGACGAGCTCTACGAGAAGCTTCGCGACGAGGGAAACTCCAAGGAGAAGTCCGCGCGTATAGCCAATGCCGCTGCCGCGCAAGGCCGTTCGAAGATCGGCGAGAAGGGTGGCGAGTCCGGATCATATGAAGACTGGACCGTCGACGAACTGCGCTCGCGGGCAAAGGAACTCGGGCTTCACAACTACTCGGACCTGAAGAAGGACGACCTGATCGACAAACTGCGCGAGCACTGACGATATCGGGGTCAGCGCACGAGCGCGATGGGGAAGTGTTCCCACGCACGCAACGTGTTGTTGTGGTGGCGACGGGGGACGCCGACGACGTCGAGTCGACGGAATCTGCGCACCAGGGCCGCGACTACCGCCTCGGCTTCCAGCCGTGCGACGTGCTGTCCGACGCACTGGTGGATACCCATGCCGAAACCGACGTGCCCCGACGGGTCGCGCGTCAGGTCGAAGGTGTCGGGATTCCGCCACCGGCGCGGATCCCGGTTGGCCGAGCCGAGGTACATCAGGATCTTCTTGCCGTCCGGCACCAGGTGATCGCCGACCATCACAGGATGTGTCGCGGTGCGGAAGAACGTCTGCACCGGCGACTCGAGGCGCACTGCCTCGTCGAACGCGCTACGCGCCAGAGACGGGTTGCGGCGCGACATTTCCCATTGGTCGGGATGGGTGGCGAAGCTCGCGAGCACTGCCCCGATACCTAGCACGGTGGTGTCGACGCCCGCCGACAAGAGCGAGCGCACGATGGTCGGCGCCTGCTCGACGGTGATGTCGCCGCGGTCTGCTGCCGCCCAGATCTGACCGCCAAAAGTAGGCTCACCGCCGTACACCGTAGCCGCGAGTGACTCCCGGGCGCACTGTTCGTTCACCCATGCCGAGACCTCCCCAATGCGCGGAAGCCCTTTCTGCACAAGTTCATTCGACGGTCCGAATGCGTTGAACAGATGGTCGCCGTAGGGAAGCAAGTTCTCGCGGCCGTCGGCGCCGATGCCCACCGCATCCGGGAAGATCCGCAGCGGAAATCTTTGTGCGATATCGGTGATCGCGTCGAGCTCGCCGTCCGGGAGGGATTCGACGAAGTCCTCGGCGTCGGCGAACCAGTGCTCGCGTAGGCGACGCAGGGCCCGCGGATTGAGGATCGACGACAGCACAGCTCGTGGTGCGTCATGGACGGGAGGATCGGTCTCCAAGAGCAGACTCGGCGGGCGCCAAGGCTTTTCGAAGCGGAAGTTGCTGAGTCCCACCCCGGCACCGGACTGGAATGACTGCCAGTCGGTGAGCGCTGCATGCACTTCCTCGTAACGGCCCATCGCGTAGACGTCGTATCGCTTGAGGTGAACCAACGGTCCCGCGTCACGGAGCGCCGCGTGGAACTCGCCGGGGTCTTCGAGAATCTCCGAACCGAACGGGTCGGCATCCGTTTCTGGAAGGCCGGAGCCGACATCTGGTGCATGCGTTTCGGGGTGTGTCAGGGTCATCGGACTGCCTTTTCTTGTGTGGTGGCCGAAGCACTCATGGCGCGGAACTTCGGGTCGAATCAGAGGTCGAGGACGAGCTGGTCCGAACGCGAGCTGGACACGCACACGAACATGCAGGAGTTGGCTGCCCGCTCAGCGTCGGTCAGGAGCGAATCGCGGTGGTCGGGAATACCGTCGAGGACGTCGGCTTCGCAGGTGCCGCAGATGCCTTGACGGCATGACGAGAGCATCGGGATGCCGGCGGCGTTGATCGCCTCGAGTACCGACTGGTCTGGTGCGACGGTGATGGTCCTTTCGCTGCGGGCGAGGCGCACGTCGAAGTTGCAGTTGCGGGCGGGCGCAGCCAACTCGGCTGCTACGAACCGCTCGATACGCAGTCGGCCTGGACGGTGTCGATTGGCGGCCGCTCCCACGGCGTCGAGCAGTGGCGCGGGGCCGCAACAGTAGATGGTGGTGTCTGTTGGAGTCGCCGCCAGTGCTTCGTCGAGATCGAGCAGGCCATGCTGGTCCTGGGGCCGAACCGACACGCGCGAGTCGGTGGCGAGTTCGTCGGCGAAGGCCATCGACGACCACGTTCTACCGCCGTAGAGCATCGACCAGTCACTACCGAGGAGGTCGGCCTGGCTGATCATCGGCAGAATTGGCGTGATTCCGATTCCGCCTGCGATGAACAGGTAGTGCGACGACGGTACGAGTGCGAAGTTGTTTCTCGGTCCACCGATCGGCAGCACATCGCCCACCTCCAGGCAGTCGTGAATGTATGCCGAGCCACCTCGACCCTGCGGCTCCCGGAGTACGGCGATCCGGAAGCAGAACGGGTTCCAGCGGTCGCCGCAAAGCGAGTACTGCCGGACCATTTCGCCCGGAAGGACGACGTCGATGTGCGATCCGGGCGCCCAGTCGGGCAGCCTGAACCCGTCGGGGTGTGCGAGCGTGATCGCGCACACGCCGTCGGCGATCATCTGCTTGTCGACGACCTTCAACGTCAGGCCGTCCGCAGCGGCCGATGGGACGAGGCGCGGTACGTCGGATTCCCGACCCGCGGCATCCGAGGGTGCAGTTGCTGTGGTCATGGTCACACACAGTGGCTACATGTACGGCACAGCACAATGTCACTTCCATTGAATGGAAGTGGGCCGGGTGCGACCGTGCCGCTCCGGTCAGACCTCGGGTGGCGCAGGAACGATCGGTCGGCCGAGCTCGCGACGGATTCCGTGTGCGGCCGCTTGGAGTGCGGGGATGTGAGCCATCGGATTGTCGGTGCACGGCACGATCACCGACAGGGCCGCGGCCACTTTGCCCGCGCTGTTCTTCAACGGGACCGCAATCCCGAGCGCGTCGTCGTGGATAAACCCGGGACACCCGGCGACGCCGGTGCGACGGATCTCTGCGAGTACAGCGCGCAGATTTTCCGGGTCCGTGATCGTCTGGGCGGTGTACGACGTCAACGGACGTCGAAATATCTGGTCCTGCAGTGCGGGCGAGGCGTTGGCGAGCAGAACCAGGCCCGACGACGAGGCGTGCAGAGGCAACCGGCCGGCGATTCGGGTGACGTTGATGACCGCCCCCGGATTCGACAGTCGCTCAATGAAGAGCACTTCGTCGTCCTCGAGAACCCCGAGCTGGACGTGATGACCAACCACCGCGTGGAGATCCTCGAGAAATGGCATGGCGGCATCGCGGAGGTCGCGAGTCGGCGACGCGCGGGACGCGAGTTCCCACAATCGCACTCCGATTCGAACTCGGCGATTGTGGTCGCGGCGCAATAGTCCGTGTGCCACCAACTCGTCGACGAGTCGCGAAGCCGTCGATAGCGGGAGGTCGGCTTGTTCGGCGATGACAGTGAGTGGGATCGCCACGTTGTCCGGGTCGAAGACTTCGAGTATGCGTACGGCACGCGTGAGGACCGACTCGCCGGCGGTGGATCTCGCCATGCAGCGACGGTGACAGTTTCCGACGACTGGTGCCACCGATTTCGTTGTCTTGCGCTCTGCTTTCTCACTCAGTGAAAAGCTCTGTTAGGTTCTGTGACCTAGCTCTCCCTATGGTTCTCCCAGAAGGGAGGTCACAGATTACCAACTACGCCAGCACGACGCGAACGCGGGTCGCCATCGTCGGCGGCGGACCCGCCGGGCTCGCACTCTCGCACCTGCTCTCGGTGGGAGGAATCGACAGCGTCGTCATCGACAACCGGACCCACCACGAGATCGAAACCACCCATCGCGCAGGCATTCTCGAGCGCGACAGCGTTCGACTACTACTGGATTCGGGCGTCTCCGACAGGGTCCTGCGCGACGGTCACGAGCATCAGGGAATCGACCTCCGCTTCGGCGGCGTCAGCCACCGCATCGATTTCCAGAAGCTCGTCGGGGCGTCGTGCTGGCTCTACCCACAGACCGATGTCTTTCTCGACCTCCACGCAGCGCGCATCCGCGATGGTGGCGACCTGCGTTACGGCATCTCCGACGCGGCCGTCACCGACCACCGCGAGGCACCCCGCGTCACCTACACCGACGTCAACGGCGCACGTCAAGAGATCGCGGCCGAACTCGTCGTCGGAGCCGACGGCTCGCGCAGCATCTGCCGCGATCTCGTCGACGATCCGCAGCGCTACTTCCGGGAGTACCCGTTCGCGTGGTTCGGCATTCTGGCCGAGGCACCGCCGAGCGCACCCGAACTCATCTACACCCGATCACCGCACGGCTTCGCGCTCATCAGCCAACGCACCCCGACCGTGCAGCGCATGTACTTCCAATGCGACCCCACCGAGAACCCGGCCGACTGGTCCGACGACCGCATCCGGGCAGAACTACAGCGCCGCCTAGCGGGCAGCGACGGCTTCGCGCTCAAGGAGGGGCCGATCATCCAGAAGAGCGTCTTGCCCTTCCGCAGCTTCGTGCAGTCACCGATGCGCGACGGCAATTTGCTCCTCGCAGGCGACGCCGCCCACACGGTGCCACCCACCGGCGCCAAGGGACTCAACCTCGCTCTCGCCGATGTCCGCGTCCTCGCCGACGTCATCGAACGCGCCCTCCTCAAGAACGACGACGCCGCGCTCGACTCCTACACGGCGCGTGCTCTGGAACGTGTCTGGAAGGCACAACACTTTCGTACTGGATGACGACGATGCTTCACCGCATCCCCGACGCCACAGACTTCGATGAGCTCCGACAGCTCGGTGAGCTCACCACCCTGGTCTCGTCCGAGGCCGGATCCACCTATCTCGCAGAAGGTTACACAGGATGGCCACACCACTGATCCCGCGTCAGGAGCAGGCAGCGCCCGACGTCGACGCCACCCCACCCGTCATCTCGTCCGACGCAGCAGCGGGGACACAAGCCCAGATCAATGCCGAAATTCGCTCGCTCGCAGCCGAATACCGACGTGAACGTGCCGCCGGAGCCCCTGAAGAACTCAGGCCCCGACTCGACTATGCCCCCTACCGCTCGAGCATCCTGCGGCATCCGACCAAGGACCCGCATCACGCCGACCCCGAGGGAATCGAACTGTGGGCGCCCGCATTCGAGCAGCGCGACGTCGACCCCCTCGAAGCCGATCTGACCATCCAGGCCAACGGAGATCCCGTCGGCGAGCGACTCGTCGTCACCGGGCGCGTGCTCGACTCCGACGGCCGTCCGGTGCGCAACCAGCTGGTGGAGATCTGGCAGGCCAACGCCGCCGGGCGCTACATCCACAAGCGCGACCAGCATCACGCACCCATCGATCCCAACTTCACCGGTGTCGGCCGCTGCCTCACCGATAACGAGGGCAACTATCACTTCACCACTATCAAGCCCGGGCCGTATCCGTGGAAGAACCACCACAACGCGTGGCGGCCTGCGCACATCCACTTCTCGCTGTTCGGAACCGATTTCACGCAGCGACTGGTCACCCAGATGTACTTCCCCGGCGACCCGCTGTTCGACCTCGACCCGATCTATCAGTCGATCGTCGACCCCGCCGCACGCGCACGACTCGTCGCCACCTACGACCACGACCTGACCCAGCACGAATGGTGCACCGGATACCGCTGGGACATCGTGCTCACCGGCAGCGCACGCACCCCGATGGAGGAAGCAGAATGAGCCTCGCCCCGACACCCGGCCAAACAGTCGGACCGTTCTTCCACTACGCGCTGCCCTATCCGGGCGACAACGAACTCGTTCCGTCAGGTCATCCCAGTCGAATTCGTCTGCACGGCACTGTGTTCGACGGCAACGGCATGCCGATTCCCGACGCCCTGATCGAGATCCGCCAGGCCGACACCGACGGCAGCATCCCAACCGCCCCCGGATCCCTGCGGCGCGACGGCTTCACCTTCACCGGCTGGGGCCGCGCGAAAACCGATCGGGTTGGCCACTATTCGTTCAGCACCGTCACCCCGGGCGCGACACGTCCTGGCGAGGCACCGTTCTTCGCGGTGTGTGTCTTTGCTCGCGGCCTGCTCGACCGCCTGCTCACCCGCGCTTACGTGCCTGGCCACCCAGATCTCGACGACGACGCCGTGCTCTCCGGTGTCGATGCCGGTCGTCGGGCGACACTGATCGCGGTCCCCGACGACACCGGATACCGCTTCGACATTCACCTACAGGGCGATTCGGAGACGGTGTTCCTGCAACACTGGACGTCGTGAGCGATCTGTTGTGGCCCGGCGACCACCGGGCTGGAGACCTTTTCACCGACGACGCCATCCGCGACGCGATGCTGCGCGTGGAGTCGGCGTGGTCTCGCGCTCTGGTCGAACACGGAGTGGCACCTGCGGACGCTGCGGTCTCCGGCGACCAATTGACTTCTGCTGCAGCCGATCTCGATCTCGAGGAGCTTTCGGTCGAAGCCGAGGCCGGGGGCAACCCGGTCATCCCGCTCGTCTCGGCGCTCCGCAAGGGCATGAGTCCAACCGCTGCGAGCTGGCTCCACCGCGGCATGACGAGCCAAGATGTCGTCGACGCCGCGCTGGTCCTCGAATCACGACGCGCCTTCACTCGCATCACTGCCGAGTTACTGACCCAGATCGATGTGCTCACCGACCTCGCCGACGCACACCGCGAGACCCCGCAGATCGCTCGGACGCTGACCCAGCAAGCGGTGCCGTCGACCTTCGGGATGAAGGTCGCGCACTGGCTCGACGGCGTACTCGACGCGTACGACGAAACCTCGGGACTGCAGTTCCCCGCCCAGTTCGGTGGTGCTGCGGGCACGTTGTCGGCTCTCGTCGAACTAGCTGCCACACAACAGAATCCGCAAGAGACTGCGCTGGCGGTGACACGGAGCGCCGCACACTCTCTCGACCTCGACGAAGCATTTCCCTGGCACGTCGTGCGTACTCCGTTCACCCGCTTCGCGGCTGCAGCAACCACCGCCATGTCGTCGTGGAGTCATATCGCCAACGACGTTCTCACGCTGAGCAGGTCGGAGATCGGTGAGGTCACCGAAGGCGCGGGTGGCGGGTCGTCGACGATGCCACACAAGGCCAATCCCGTACTGTCGGTGCTGATTCGACGCGCCGCACTTACCGCTCCCGCGCTGGCGTCGACGCTGCAGCTCGCATCGGCCGACGCCGTCGACGAGCGCACACCGGGCGGCTGGCACGCCGAATGGTCGACCCTGCGAATCCTGCTGCGGCGCAGTGTCGTCGCGGCATCGCAGACCACAGACCTGGTGAGCAATCTCGACGTTCATGCCGATGCAATGGCGTTCAACCTGTCGGCCGCCGGGACTTCGGTGTTGTCCGAACAACGATCGATGGCCGAGCTTGCAGGCCATGAACCGAGTGGTCAAAATTTCGGCCTCGCACCACTTCTCGTCGACGCAACGCTGCGCAGAGCGCAAGAGCTGACCCGAACCCGACTAGCAGAGAGGCCCCGATGAGCCGCTACGACGACGGCATGGCAGTACGACGCGAGGTGCTCGGCGACGCCCACGTCGACCGCGCGACCGCTGCCGCAACCGACCTGACACGCGAGTTCCAGGAGTTCATCACCGAGTACGCGTGGGGCACCATCTGGACGCGCCCCGGCCTCGACCGCCGCAGCCGCTCGGTGATCACGCTGACCGCGCTCATCGCCCGCGGACACCACGAAGAACTCGCGATGCACCTGCGCGCCGCCCGCCGCAACGGCCTGACCCTGGACGAGATCAAGGAGGTCATCATGCAGTCCGCGATCTATTGCGGTGTGCCCGACGCCAATACGGCCTTCCGCATCGCGCAGCAGACGTTCGCGGAAGAGGCCTAGCCGCTGGTCGAGCCAACCTCCGCTGGCCGAGCTCCAACCGCTGGTCGAGCCGTCCGTCGCTGGTCGAGCTTGTCGAGACCACCCCACCGCCGGCCGAGCCAACCCCCGCTGGTCGAGCCCTCCGTCGCTGGTCGAGCTTGTCGAGACCACCCCACCGCCGGTCGAGCCCCTCCGTCGCTGGTTGAGCCGCTCTCCCCGCTGGTCGAGCCTGTCGAGACCACCTACGCGCTGTCGGCGACCCCCGCGCGCCCGGGCGGAACCGACCCCGGAGCGCCGAGCTGCCGCCCGATGCCTCGCGCCGCGACCTGCAGTGCCGCGAGAAGCCGCGGGCGGTTTCCGCGAAGAGTCCCAACCACCACGCCCAACGCCGCGACCACCCCGTCCGGCCCCCATACCGGTACCGCGATCGAACACGCGCCCGCGGTCATCTCTTCCGCCGTCGTCGCATAGCCCTCGTCGCGCACGCGCTGCAACTGCTGCTCCAAGAGCTGCGGGCTGATCAGCGTCCGCGGCGTAACCCGCGTCAACGACGCCATGACCTCGTCGCGAATCTCCTTGGGCGCGTATGCAAGCAGCACCTTGCCCACCCCGGTCGGCGGCATCGGTAGCCGACTACCCACCTTGCTCACCACCGGCACCGATTCGTTCCCGGAGATCCGATCGACGTAGAGCACCGACGTTCCCTCGCGCACCGCGATGTGCACCGTCGCCTTGGTCGCGGCGTACAGGTCGTAGACGTACGGTTCGGCGATCTCACGCACGCCGGTCTGGATCGGCGCGAGCAAGCCGAGATCCCATACCCGTCTGCCGATGACGTACCGCCCGTCGGGGCGTCGAACAAGGGCACCCCACCGTTCCAGTTCACCGACGAGCCGATGCGCGGTGGGTACGGCAAGGTCGGCGCGCTGAGCCATCTCGCTGAGTGTCAACGCACGATGCGCCTCGTCGAATGTGCTGAGCAATGCGAGGGTTCGCGCAGCAACCGATGCTCCGGGAACCGACGTGTTTCCGGCCATAGCTACGGAAGCAACCCTGAACGTCGGGCAATGACAACGGCTTCCAGCCGGCTCGACGCACCTAGTTTGCGCAATACGTCTTTCATGTATCCCTTGGCGGTCTGCACTCCGATGTTCAACTCCTCGGCAATTCTCGCATTGGTGTAGCCGAGCGCGGCGAGGGTGACCACATCCTGTTCACGACGGGTCAGGCTGAGCGTCGTGGGCTCGTCCGATTCACCGTCGAGCAGGAGGTCGGAGATACGCGCGATCTGATCCGCGACGGCGACATCGTCGACGTCTCTCGCCAGTGTGCGGAGCTGCGCGTAGGCCTCGGTGATCCGATCACGAAGTCCATCGCCCGCAGCGGCGTCGGACGCGACCGTCGCGCGCGAGGCGACGATCTGCTGTTCGAGCTCACGCGCCTCGACAGCGAGTGCGTCCAACGTCCGATCGCCGATGGCTTCGTCGGTTCGCAAAGCCCCGTAGATCACCGCGACAGGCCTGCGTTCGACGATGACCGGCGCGGCCGCCATCGCACGCAGGCCCTCGGCCGCGATGATCGCGTTGTACCGATGGGTGATCTGCGGGGTACGCAGATAATCGTCGACGACCATCGGGCGATTGAGCGCCATGACCTTGCCGCCGAGTCCGTGCCCGGCATCAACGGCAACGCCGTTCAACGCACCGTAGGTGTCGCCGACGAAATGTCGGAGACGCAGACCGCGCGAGCCGTGCACCACACCACCGAACGCCAACGACACACCCGTGCCGCGACGCAGACGACGCAACGCATCGGTGACCGGCGCGGTCAACGACTCAGCCATGTCACCACCTACCTCCTGACCCCTCTTCGGGGGGTTCTGCCCATGCGACGTCGCATTCGAGAATCACTCCTCGAATGTGATTCAGCTTACTCTGGCAGTAAAGGTGTGGATATGACACAGACGTCCTTGGCCGGCGACCGCGCGCGACGCGAGTCGATTCAGGCGCAACTGACCCCGGCTGTCACCGCCGACCTCGACGCCTGGCTGGAGTTATTCGGCTCGCCCGACGCCAACGCAGCGTCGCTGCTGGTGGACCGCCACGACCCCGAAGCCATCGCGTTCACCACGGTCTCGCTGCCGGATTCTGCGCCGTCCACGCAGGCCGCGCAGTCCCCTCGCTCCCCCCTGGCCGAGCAGTCCCCGCTGATCGAGCACTCCCCGCTGATCGAGCTTGTCGAGATCACCTACGGCCAGCTCGCAGCGGAGTCTCGACGCCTCGCCACCGCGCTCGCCGGTATGGGTGTCGAGCGCGGCGACCGCGTCGGAGTCCTCATGGGCAAGCGCACCGAACTCGTCGTCTCGCTACTGGCACTCGCCCGACTCGGGGCCGTCTACATTCCGCTCTTCACCGCCTTCGCCACCCCCGCGATCGAGATGCGACTGCGGGCGGGCGACGCCTCCATCGTGATCACCGAGCCGAGCCAGGCACCGAAGCTCGACGACATCGACGGCCTCACCACGATCGTCGCGGGCGAGCAGTTCGACGCTCTCATCGCCGATAACGATCCCCTCGACCACTCGGTCGCGGTCGGCGGTGACGGCACCCTGATCCTGCTGTTCACCAGCGGCACGACAGGCGCGCCGAAGGGTGTGCCCGTTCCACTGCGCGCGTTGGCGTCGTTCTCCTGCTACATGCGCTACGGCCTCGACGTCTCCGACACCGACGTCTTCTGGAACGCCGCCGACCCCGGCTGGGCCTACGGCCTGTACTACGGAATTCTCGGGCCAATGGCGATCGGTCGGCCAAATGTGTTGCTGCAGGCGGGTTTCACCCCTGAGGTGACCGCCACGGTGCTCACCGAACTGGGCGTGACGAACTTCGCCGCCGCACCAACGGTGTACCGCTCGCTGAGCAAGAACCCTGCGATCAACGGCTTCTCGCTGCGTCGAGCATCGTCAGCTGGCGAGCCGTTGACACCCGACGTGATCACCTGGGCGAGAACAGCTCTCGGCACCGAGGTCCGCGACCACTACGGCCAGACCGAGCACGGCATGTTCATCAACAACCACTGGGCCGACGACCTGCGTCGACCACTGATCCCCGGTTCGATGGGGCAGCCGATGCCCGGGTTCGCCGCAGGAATCGTCGACGACGCCGGCGCCCCCGTCACCGAACCCAACGTCACTGGACAGATCGCGATCGACGTCCCCGCCAGCACCGGCTACTGGTTCGCCGGATACCTCGACGCCCCGGAGAAGACCGCATCGCGCTACACCGAGGACGGCCGCTGGTACCTCACCGGCGACACGGGCCACCTCGACGCCGACGGCAACTTCTTCTTCAGCTCCCGCGACGACGACGTCATCATCATGGCCGGCTATCGCATCGGCCCGTTCGACGTCGAGAGCGTCCTCATCACCCACCCGTCGGTTATCGACGTCGCGGTTGTCGGCCGACCCGACGACCTGCGCGGCGAGGTACTCGAGGCGTTCGTCGTGCTTGCCGACGGCGTCAGCGGCGACGACGCGCTGGAGGCTGAGCTGCAACAACTGGTCAAGACCGGCTTTGCCGCGCACGCCTACCCGCGCACGGTGCACTTCGTCGACGCGCTGCCGAAGACGCCGAGCGGCAAGATCCAGCGGTTCGTCCTGCGTCAGCGCTGACGGGCGGCCGCCTTCCGCGCTGGTGGAGCGGGGCTCCATTCCGCTGGTCGGGAGGCCGTCTCCCCGCCGGTCGAGCAGGCGCCTTCCCTCGCTGGTCGAGCGGGCGCGAGCGCAGCGAGCACCCGAGTCGAGACCACCCGCGCCGAGACCGGGCTCCATTCCGCTGGTCGAGCGGCCGCCTTCCCCGGTGGTCGGGATGGCACCTTTTCCGCTGGTCGAGCGGGCGCGAGCGCAGCGAGCACCCGAGTCGAGACCACCCGAGTCGAGACCACCCCGCCCGCCGGTCCCTCACCCCACCAGTGCGCGCACCGAAGCCGGGACCGCGGCGGGATCGCCGGTGTAGGTGATCGGGTCGTCGAACACCGTGCGCACGGGTACCACGCCGGTCCACGCGTCGGTGTCGGCGCCGGGTCCGCCAGTCCGCGCCTTCGCGATCCACTCGCCGTCGACGATCGGCAGTCGCAGCGCGGTTGTCGCGGCGAGTTCTTTGCGTGTCGTCGTGGGTGTTTCAGCAACACGACCGGGAATCAGTTTGTCGCTCAGTGCATCCAACACTTCTGCCGGAAGTTCGGCATCTCGTGCCACACCACGTACCACTGCTGACCGGTAGTTGGCGGAATGATCAAACAGAGTCTCGGCCACCACGATTCCGTCGAGCAGAAAGACACTAAACGCGACCGGAGCGCCCGACGCCACCTGTCGTAGTGCGCCTGCACCGGTGGATCCGTGCAGGATGATGTCGTCGCCGACACGCGCGAACAGCATCGGCACAGACCACGGCCAACCGTCGACCACTGTCGAGAGCGTTCCGACCTGCGCTGTGTCGAGGATGTCGTCGAGCAATGCGCGATCGCCTTGACGATCGGGTTTACGGGTCAAGGCGGTCAGCACGTCGGGCTGGGCGTCAGGGGCTGTAGACATACCGACCATCGTTCGCGACGATCGCCCTCGGCGCCACCCGTTTACGAGGCACGCAGCGTCACTGTCGAGTTCGACGTTCTCCCGCAATCACGTGGTCCGGTCGATGTAGTCCGAACATGCGAGTTCTTGGTCCGAACGGGTGAATTCACGATCAAATGGTTGCTCTGTGAATCAGACATTTCGATACTGGTGCCTGTCTGACATCGGTCGCGGGAACCGGTGATGCGCGCTTACACGTCTGCACACCAGGAGAGTATCCATTGGCATATCCCCCTTCCGGCACCTTCGGCGCTCCGGCGATGCCGCCCACCGGCCCGTACCAGCAGATGCGAGACCAACAGAAGCGACGCAATCGGACCATCGCACTGGTCGCGATCGTTGTGGTGTTCGCGCTGGTTCTGGCGACAGTTCTCGTTCTTGTGTTGCGAGGCAAGGACGGTGGTATTCGGATACCCGGACTCAGTCTCCTGACCTCCGGTGAAGCGGGCCCAGATCCGTTCGGCCCCAACGTCGCACTGACCAACAAGGAACTGCCGAGCAATCTCAAGCTCGCGCGGCAGGCGGGTGCCGCAGATAACGGCGCCCGCGTAGTCTCCGGCACTCAGCCCGGCCTGTACGCAGGCGGCGATTCGACCTGTGACACAGCAGCTCTCGGCAACTACCTATCCAATAACCCGAGCCAAGCCGGCGCGTGGGCAAGCGTCTTCGGCATCGACACCGCCGCGATCCCCTACTACCTCAACACCCTCACTCCGGTGGTGCTGACCGCCGACACCTGGGTGACCAATCACTCGTACCAGGGTGGCAGTGCCTACGCATACCAGTCGGTGTTGCAGTCCGGCACAGCGGTTCTCGTCGACGGCGCGGGCGTCCCGCGTGTGCGGTGCGCGTGCGGTAATCCGCTCGCACCGCCGGCGTCGACGCCTCTCGGCGGCTATCGCCTCAGCGGACACCCGTGGCACGACTACCACTCGCATGAGGTGACCCGGATCGCCTACAACACTCAGAACGTCACCGTCGTCAACAACACCACGACCGTGATCAATCAGGCGCCCCAGAACACCGCAACCCCTGCTTCGGTAGTGCTCACGCTGCTCAACCTGGCGAATGGACAGCAGTTCGAACGCCCGGTCGGCGGAATCATCGACGTGAGCGGACTTCCGCCGCTTGCGAGTACGTTGCCGACTCCTGCTGCGTTGAACACTCCGTTCGTCGCGAAGTCCGACGAGGCCGCTGCGGAGAACGGGCTGGCGCGCGCCGGCAGCACCGAGGCCGCAGCCGAGGTCGCCGAGCGTGCACAGTCGAATGGCGGTGTGCCAGAAGGTGCACCCGACTCGTCAGCCGCATCCGCACAACAGCAGAACGCTGCAGCGTCGGAGACTCCTGGCGCATCCGCGGCAGAGTCGACAGCGTCTGAATCGTCGAGTGCCAGTTCTTCGAGCAGCGCCGCACCCGTTCCGACTCAGTTCTCCGGAACGGGAGATGCCATCGGCAACTTCACCTTCCGCGTCGACGATCGCAGCGTGAGCTGCCAGGCACCGAGCTCGGCGTCGACCGGCACGATCGACCTCACCTGCAGCGACAACGTCGCACGAACGGTGTCCTCGTCGTCGCTGGAGAAGTCGTCGGTCACGTCATCGACCGATTCGACGACGCAGGTCTGGAAGCTCGGTCTGACCGAGAACTCATCGTCATCGGTTTCGGTTGACGTCGAAACGGCGACATGGCGGACAGTCGAGACGTCGACCACCACCACCACCACGACAACGACGATCGAGACGACGACTCCGGAAACAACAACGGAGACAACCACTCCGGAGACGACGACGTCGGAAACCACGATCGAGACGACAACTCCCGAAGAGACGACTACAACGACAACCACGACCGAGGAAGTTCCCACGAGCTGACTCCCAGCACACGAAGAGATCCCCTTCGGAGGCAACGCGCTTCCGAAGGGGATTCTCTTTGCAGCCGGCCAAAGACTGCCATCGGACCTCGTCGCAGGATGCCGCGACTGATCATCCACACCCTGGCAAATCCGACACCCAAACCACCCACTGTCATGGTTAACTGTCTTGGCGCTTGCGCGACAGTCTGCTGCGAGGGGGGTAAGGACATGACTGACTTCTTCACCATGCCCGGTGGAGTTGTGAACCTACAGTCCGAGGACGGCATCGCAAACCTCGGCGGCACGGAACGCAGCTCGATGGCGTACGTCCAACCACCCGGCAACACCAAAGACGACGGCGGCACGGTCCGGTTCAACACCATCGACTGGGAGCGGCGCGCCAAGGTCGCCGCCGAGGGTGTGGCGGGGTTGGAGGCGGCGGCCCGTCACCTGCGGAAAGTCGGCACGAGCAACTATTTTGGCGATCTTGTGGAGGGAATAGAGGTCTTCAACCGACTTGTCGCTCTGGTCACCTCTGCGCACTCGACACTTACCGAGAATGTCGATTCGTTGAGCGTTCTCGCACGAGAATGCAAGAGCGCGGGAGAAGGCCTCGCCGAGGCAGACCTGTCAAGCTCCCGTGAGCTTAAAGCTTGAACCTGCAGCGAGCGACGACACCCCATGCATTGGCGGTACTCGCCGGAGTCTTGCTGCTGTCAGGCTGTGTAACAGAAGGCACTGCACAGCCTGCGCCGACCGGGGATGTGGTCAGATCGATGCCGTCCACTCCTCCTGGCATCCGGCAGACAGATGACAACGGCGTGAAACTGCCATTCACAACAACGTTTCCACGCCGCTGGAACTCGGGAAATGACGGCACAGCGTATGAGCCGTGCAACGGAGCATCACCAGAAGCCCTAAAAGACAGCGGACTTGACGTGTCGAGCGCGGAAGACGCGGCAGCCGCCGACTTCCAGACCGCACGAGGGTGCGTGTGGAAGTACAAGGAGCACGAGTACGCGACGCTAAGCCAGACAGTCGGGAATGCCGATGGACTGGATGCCTACAAGGAGCAGTATTCAGTGAGCGTACGTTGGCAAGGCGAGACCTCATTGGGCGGACGCCGTGTTGCGATCGGTGGCGCACCTGGCGGCAAAACGTGTGAAACCTTCGTCGCATCAGGCAGCGCGATCGTGATTACCTCCGCATATTTCCCGGCGTCGGCCCCACCGATTGACGAGATCTGCGACAAGGCGATCGCTTTCACACGCGCGACGATCGATCAGATGCCAAGGTAGTAGATGGGGGGACTCTGCACTGGCGGCCTGCGGAGAGCGAGGAGCTAACAGAAGGCAATAATGTTGCTAAATTTCCTAAAATCCTTGATTGAACTTGGCGACCTATGGAGCGACGTGATAAGCCGTCTAGCAAATGAACTAACCGCGCGGAAATGCAACTTAGAAGCACAGCGGCAATCGCTTGAGAGTCTAGCCACGCGTTGCACTGCTACCAGTGAGGAACTCGGTGCGGCCGACTCTCATCTGCGGATGAACTGAAGGCCTAGCAGTCTCTATGCAACTCATCCGAGCGGCGGCCGTCGCCACATTGCCGCTCGCTCTTATGCTGGCGGGTTGTGGGATCACCACCTCAGGTTCCGCAGAGCCCGCATCCCCTTCCGTGGAGAGCCGGGTTGTTGACAGTGGCGCTCAACAAGGGATACGACAGACGGACGACGAGGGCCAGCCGCTTCCGTTTCGGACGACATTTCCAAACCGCTGGAACTCTGGCAACGTTGGAACTCCATACGAACCATGTACCGCTGCATCAACGGCCCTGCTCAGGGCTCTAGATCTAGATCCCACCAGTGTGCAAGACGCAGCGTCGGCCGACTTTCAGACTGCACGTGGATGCGGGTGGCGCGCACAAAGCTCCTCACGGTCCACGATCGATCAGTTCGTTGGAAATCAACCGAGGTTGGAGATTTATAAAGCACAGCAAAGTGCAACAAAGAATTGGCAATCGGATATCTCGATATCCGGTCGCACGGTTGCTGTTGCTAGCGATCCCACCTCGCCAGCGTGCGATACCTTCGTCGAATCGGCAGACGCCCTCGTGATCACCTCGGCTGCCGTGTACGACGCCGGAGTAGCCCTGCCTCAGATCTGCGACAAGGCAATAGCTTTCACCCGCGCCACGATCGACCAAATGCCCGAGTAGACAGAGCCCCACACAGCAAAGGCGCGAGAGCCCCCTCGGACTCCCGCGCCTGCGCCATAAGAAGATTCGTCAGCCGACGGCAGACTCCACGCGTTCGAAGCCCTCCGGCGAGCCGACGTCGGCCGGCGAAGCCGCCCTCGTAAACCGCAGGTTCTCGAAGTCCGCTACGTCAGCGCCCAGAGCCTTGCGGTCCTTGTAGAAGCTCATCGACATCTTCCACGGCTCCTCAGCACCCTGGCGCGGCAGTTGGTCCTCGACGCGCTTGATGTAGCCAGCTCCGAAGTCCAGCGCGGGTCGGGTCTCCATGTTCGGATCCACCACAGGCGCCACCTCGCGGTACCCGCGCGCATCCATGTACGCCATGAGCCTGCACCAGTACTCGCCGATCAGACCGATCTTCAACGTCCACGACGAGTTCGTATATCCAACGGCGAGTGCGAGATTCGGAACACCACTCAACATCATGCCGCGGTAGATGACGTGGTCACGCAGCACCACGGGCTCGCCGTCGAGCGATAGATCCATCCCGCCGAACAGTCGTACGTTCAAACCCGTTGCGGTGACGACGATGTCGGCTTCGAGTTCGGTCCCGCTCTCGAGCAGGAGCCCCTTCTCGGTGAACGTCTTGATTCGGTCGGTCACCACCGACGCCTTACCCGAGCGAATCGTCTTGAACAGGTCGGCATCCGGGACCGCACACAACCGTTGATCCCACGGGTTGTACGGCGGATTGAAGTGCGTGTCTACGTCGTACCCATCGGGCAGCAGAACCTGGTTGACCTTGCGGATCACCTTGCGCGACGTCTTCGGAAAACGTTGTGCCGCTTCGTACAACACGCGCTGCTGCAGAATGTTCTTCCACCGCGCCACGGCGTAGCCGCGCTCGTCGCCGAGGATGCGTCGTGCCACGTTGGCAAAAGGGTCGTGCTTGGGCAGCGGGAGGATGTAGGTCGGTGTGCGCTGGAGCATCGTGATGTGCTCGGTCTCGTTCGCCATCGCGGGGAGCAGCGTGACAGCCGTTGCACCACTTCCGATTACGACAACCTTCTTGCCCTTGTAGTCGAGATCCCCGGGCCAGTGCTGCGGATGCACGACCTGCCCCGTGAACCGCTCGCGACCCTCGAAGTGAGGCGTGAACCCCTCGTCGTAGTTGTAGTAGCCCGACCCGCAGTACACCCAACTCGCCTTCAGTTGAATGTGCTCACCGGTGTCGAGGCGGTCGATCTCTGCCGTCCACAACTGCTCGCTCGACGACCAGTTCAACGCGGTCACCTTGTGTTGCAATCGCAGGTGCTCGTTGATCTTGTCCTCGTCGACGGCTTCGCGAAGGTACTGCATGATGCGGTCGGCATCGGCGATCGACTGCTTGTCCACCCACGGCTTGAACTCGAATCCAAACGTATGCAGGTCACTGTCAGACCGGATGCCCGGATAGCGGAACAGATCCCAGGTGCCACCAATCGACTCGCGACCCTCGAGAAGCGCGAAGCTCTTCTGCGGCATCTCCTTGGTCACGTAGTGGGCCGCTCCGATACCGGAGACACCCGCCCCGACGATCAGAACGTCCAACGTTTCGACAGGTGTGGCTGTTGTGGGCACCTGTGCCTCCTTAGATCTGGCTCGATTTCCCGCACGGCAAATATGACACCATACGTTGTTACATTCCAGAGTGCGTCACACTTAGCCGTCGCACCAGGTGCCAAGTGCCCACGATGAACGTCGCGCAAGGTGCATACTGTTCGAATGTCCGATGAGTGGCCGTACGTATCCCCCGAGATCAAAAGCCTGATCCGACGCGGCGCCGAACTCATCCTGGACCCGCCCGAGGAATGGATCGAAGCCATCCACGACGCTTCACTGGGTGGTATCCGTATGAAGGCCATCGCCGACGACCCTGTGCTCGCCGAGGGAACTCGCCGCACCAACCTCGCGAACACCATGCGTTGGGCGAGGAGCAACGTAGTCCATCCCGGCGAACGCGTACCCGCCGAGATCAGCCCCGACATCCTCGCCACCGCTCGCGACCTCGTCCGGCGCGGCCTCGATGAATCAGCACTCGACGCCTTCCGCACCGCGCAAAGCGTCGCTTGGCGTCTGTGGATGCAGGTCTGCTTCAGCCTCACCGACGACCCCCAACAACTGCGCGAACTCCTCGACATCACGCTCATCTCCATCTCGACCTACATCGACGACACCGTCGAGGCGACGAGCAACAGGATGCGCAGCGAACGACGCGAGCTCACCCGCGGCACACACGCGCAGCGTCGAGAAGCGGTTGCCCTGCTTCTCGAGGGCGCACCCATCCCCATCGATCGCGCCGAAACCCAACTCGGCTACCGACTCCTCGGACCGCACACCGCGTTGATCCTGTGGAGCAGCCACCCCGAACAGGCCGCGACACTCGAATCTGCCGCCGACACGCTGGCCGCCTCGGCCGGGTGTGCCAGCCGGCTCACCGTCGTGGCCAGCGCAGCGTCGCTGTGGATGTGGCTGCCCACCGATGAGGCGCACATCGCGCGTGTCTCGCCATCACCACTGATCGACGTCGCCGTCGGTAGAACAGGCGACGGCGTCGACGGCTTCCGCACCAGCCACTTTCAGGCGCTCGCGACCCAGCGGATCGTCGCGCAGCTCGGCGGTTCGCACGGATTCGTGAGGTACGACGACGTCCGACTGGTCTCGCTGCTGATGTCGTCCGCCGAGGACACCGCGGCGTTCGTCGACGACACTCTCGGCGAGTTCGCACACGCCGACTCAGCGCTGCTCGACACAGTGCGAACCTGGATCAGGCTGCAGTGCAACACGTCTCGGACCGCAGAAGCGCTCTATACGCACCGCAACACCGTGATTCGACGCCTCGCACGGGCCGATGAGCTTCTGCCACGTCCGCTCGACGAGAGCCTGCTCGACGTCGGCGTCGCGCTTGAGGTGCTGCGCTGGCGGGGGTGATCTCGACAAGCTCGATCAGCGGTGGGCAGCTCGATCAGCGGTGGCCAGCTCGATCATTCACCGCTGGTTGAGCAGGCCGCGAGCAGAGCGAGCAGCCGAACCCGCTGGTTGAGCAGGCCGCGAGCGAAGCGAGCGGCCGTGTCGAAACCACCCCAGCGAGGAGGTGATCTCGACAAGCTCGATCAGCGGTGGGCAAGCTCGATCAGCGGGGGACCCTCAGCGAGCGGCCACCCGCGACGACCGCAGCTCCCGCAGCGCCGACCGCAGCCCGCGCCGACGTCCGGTATCCGGGTCGACGCCGAAGTGTGTCTTGGTTCCCTCAATGATGTTGAACCGCAACTCCGATGCCGTCTCGGGCGCGTCGTCGGCGCTGGCCTTCAACATGGCGTTGGGCACCGATAGCTTCGCGATAGTCCGGAACGTCAACCAGTACTGATGCTGCAACGAGCCCGTGGTGTACGGCAGGTCGTACTTGTCGCACAGTTCGCGCACGCGGACCGCGATCTCCTCGTACCGATTGCTCGGCAGATCCGGGAAGAGGTGGTGCTCGATCTGGTGGCTGAGGTTGCCGCTCATGAATCGCATCAGCGGGCCTGCGCGAAAGTTGGCTGATCCCAACATCTGTCGCAGGTACCAGCGGGGCTGGTCTTCTTCCTCGTGCTCCTCGACCGTGAACTTCTCCGCACCGTCGGGGAAGTGCCCGCAGAAGATCACGGCGTACGACCAGTAGTTGCGGATGAAGTTCGCAGTCGCGTTAGCGGTCAGCGTGGTGAACCAGTTGGGTCCGGCGAGCGCGGGGAAGATCAGGTAGTCCTTGGCGGCCTGCTTCCCGACCTTCCGCCCGATCACCCGAAGATCTTTCAGCGCAGCGCGATACGACTTCTGGCCGGTCCTCAACTTCTCCGTCTCGAGGTGGTGCAGCGCCACGCCCCACTCAAAAAACGTTGCGAGAAGGAAGTTGTAGACCGGGTTGCCGACGTTCCACCATTCCCACGGCTGGTCTCGCGTGACACGGAGGATGCCGTAGCCCACGTCATCGTCCGTGCCGACGATGTTCGTGTACTTGTGGTGCACAAAGTTGTGCGAGTGCTTCCACTGCACGCTCGGGCAGGTGGTGTCCCACTCCCATGACGACGAGTGAATCTCGGGATCGTTCATCCAATCCCACTGCCCGTGCATCACATTGTGGCCGAGTTCCATGTTCTCGACGATCTTGGCGACGCCGAGCATCCCGGTGCCGAGAATCCACGCGGGTTTGCGGTTGCTGAACATGAGCACTACGCGTCCCCCGGCGGCGAGCGCACGCTGAAATGCGATGGTGCGTCGAATGTATTTCGCGTCGGCGACGCCTCGCGATTCTTCGATGTCACGTCTGATCGCGTCGAGTTCGGCACCCAGTGCCTCGACGTCGGCCTCTGTGAGATGGGCGTACCGATCGATGTCGGTGATGGCCATGGAGTCTCCCTACAGGTCTAGCGTGCATTCACCCGACACAGTCGAGATACATGTCTGGATTCGGTCACCTTCACGTCGTTCGTCGCCACTGCGCAGATCTCGGACGTAGCCGGCCGCGAGCGGAACAACGCAGGTCTGGCAGATACCCATTCTGCATCCGAAGGGCATCTGGATTCCCAACTCCTCGCCTGCTTCAAGGAGCGTGGTGGCACCGTCGACGTCGGCCGACTTACCCGATTTCGCGAACGTCACCGTGCCGCCCTCACCACCGACGTCGGTGCGTGCGATGGCGAATCGTTCGATGTGCAGCTGGTCCGATAGCTCGTTCTCGCGGAACACGTCCTCGATGTCGTCGAGGAACTCGATGGGTCCACACGCCCAGCACGAGCGCTCGCGCCAATCCGGAACCGCGGCGTCGAGCTGGGTGACGTCGAATCTGCCATCCTCCGAACTGAGGCGTAGATCCAGTGTGTAGCTGGGTGTTTCGTCGTCGAGTTGTTCCAGCTCATCGAGGAAGATCACCGAGTCGCGGCTCGGTGCGGCGTGGACGTGAATGATGTCGGGCGTCTGTTCGCGGTGTTTCATCGAGCGAAGCATCGCGATCACGGGCGTGATGCCACTGCCCGCAGTCAAGAACAGGACTGCGTCGGGAACCGGCTCCGGCAGGTGGAAATCACCCTTGGGCGCGGCGAGGCGAATGATTGTGCCGGGCGCGACACCGTCGACGAGGTGGGTTGACAGAAAGCCGTCGGGATTGGCTTTGACGGTGATGGAGATCGTCTTGTCGTCGTTGCTGCCGAATGACGTCAGCGAATACGACCGCCAATGCCAGCACCCGTCGACGTCGAGTCCGATTCCGACGTACTGCCCTGGCTGATAGCTCTCGGGAAAGCCCCATCCCGTGCGGATCACCACCGTCGCGCTGTCGGCGGTCTCCTTGACGACGTCCTCGACGCGTCCGCGTAGTTCACGGGCGCTCCACAGTGGATTGATCAGATGTAGATAGTCGTCGGGTAGCAGAGGGGTCGTCGCTCGCGCGATCAGGCCTCGCAGGATGTTGACCTCTGGGCGCGTCGCGTCGACGTCGGCCGCAGGCCGCTTACTCCACTTGAGAAGATTCACCAGCCTCCCTCCGGTAGCTCGTAGTGAACGAGTGTACACACAGTCCGTGATGGGAGTCACAGTCGCATTTGAGTTCGTTCCGTTAGCCGCCGCTAACAGTTTGCTTACGGTCGTTCGCCGAGCTAGCGACATGCTCTCGGTCGTTGGTAATCCTGGTCAAAGGGGGGAATTCATCCCCTACCGAACGGCGAATCGTCCATGTCTCTCGCCCGCACACACCACGCCCATCGCGACAACGTCCCGCTGCGTTCACGACGCAGAAGACTCGGCTCACGGCACAAAAATTTCGCAGGATCAGCAGCCTGCATGATCGCCCTGCTTGCCGCGTCCATCCTCCTTTCGACCCCACGGTCCGGCCCGCCCGAACGGTCAGCAGGCGTCGCCCTCGCTGCGGACAACAAGACCACGACGGTACTCACCTGCGAACCACTACTGATCGGCCTCGGAGCTTTCGCCGCCGCGACGATGAACACGACGCTGAGCGGCTTCGCGCCCGCTCATGGCACACCGGTGGGCGTGCCTGCGTCGAACGACCTGACCTACGCGGGCTTGCTGAAGGGTCGCGACAATCTCAATGACTCCATTCGCAATACGCCAGGCAAGAAGATTGTCTTCGGCTACTCGCGGGGCGCCCAGATCGCATCCGAGTGGCTCCGCGCTTACGCGGGCAAGCCGGGGGCTCCGAGCGCCTCCGACCTCTCGTTTGTTCTGATCGGGAACCCGCAACGACGTCTCGGAGGCGACCTCGGGAAGACACTGGACGGAGTCACACTGCGGCCTGCACCAGACAACACTCGATACACGGTGACCGATATCAGTCGACGCTGGGACGGGTGGGCGAACACCGACAACTGGCCTGACGGTCCGAACCCCGCCGCACAGGAAAAGTTGGCGAACAACAAGTTCAGCGGTGCGCACACGTCGTATTGGTGGACGTCGATCAATAGCCCACAGAATCAGACTCGCGCTGTCGTCGGGAACACCACGTATGTGGTTGCGCCGTAGCGGATTCATCGTGATCCGCCACGGCAACTACCCGGTCTTCGGCCGCAACGTGAACAGCTCCCAGACCTCTTTCTGGTCCTGTGCCCACGGGTCGTAGACGAACGGCGCGTGCCTCATCGCCATACCCGCCTGCCGCGGAGTGCGATTGGCCTTGAAACCGTTGCACGATTTGCACGCCGCAACCTGGTTTCCGAAGGTGCTCTTGCCGCCCTTGGACACCGGCACGATGTGGTCGACGGTGTCGGCTGGGCCGTCGCAGTAGGCACAAATCCACTGGTCACGGCGCAGAATGGTCGCTGTCGAGGCATACGAATCCATCGACTTGCCCGCATAAGGTCGGTAGGCGTTGCGCTTGATGGCCACCACCTTGTGAATCGGCAGCGTCACTGTAGGTGAATGTACGACGCGCACAACCGGTGTGCCCTCGACGTTGCGCGCGACTTCGGTGGTCAGCAACACGGCCGCACGACGCCAGGTGACACGCGCCAGGATCTGTAACCCGGCGTTGGTGACGAAGATAGTCATGGCAGTCCTCCCGATGCCGTATGCGCTCGGACGTGGCGCGATCCACGCTAATGGCAATACGTCGATCCCGCGAGGCCATTTGTTCTGTGGCGGCGAAATACCGCCCGGCGTTCACTTCGATGACATATTCGGACGGACCGTCGACTGTTGCGCCCGGATGTGTGCACTGTGGCCACCCCGCGGGCCGATCTGCACACGGTCTCAACGGCATCGCCCTCCATTTCTCGAAGCCGACACCACCCGATCAGTCGCGTGCCACGCTGCACGTCAGTCGTTCTCACAATCAGGGGGTCAGCGCAGTGTTCGAGCATCCGGCGCATCGGCTTTTCACGCCTTCCCGGCGGCGACTTCTGCTGACGTGTGCAGCACTGATCGCACTGGTGGCACCGGTCGCGCTGACCACTGTGCCGACCGCCGACGCAGCGCCGAGCCAAGCCCGGTGCGCCCTTCCGCAGGGCTCTGCGGCACCCAATTCCGCCACGCCGTCGAGTGTCGGAATCGACAAGGCAAAGCTCGACGACGCCATCTCATTCGCGGCGTCGAGAATGCGGACGCATATCGAGGTCTATCGCAACAACTGTCTGATCGGAAACGGCCCACTCAACACCGTGACCGGAAACATTCCGTGGAATCTGTTCAGCTCGACCAAGAGCGTCATCTCGATGCTCGCAGGTGTCGCGTACACGCAGGGGCGACTCGACCTCGGGGCGTCGATCGAAAGGTACCTCCCCGCGGGGGCTGTCGATCGTTCACATGCAGCGATCACCGTGCGCGACCTGCTCACGCAAACGTCGGGTCTGCGTCAATCGATCATCAGCGAAGCGCTGACAGCCGGCCTCGACGTCGACCCGGATATCGCGAAAGAGGCTCTTGCGCTGCCGGTTCAACATGAACCGGGCACGTTCTTCGAATACACGCAGCACGGACCCGACCTCCTGGCCTACGTCGTTCGTCGCGCCGTCGGAGAAGATCTGCAGCAGTTTGCGCAGCGAACTCTGTTCGGCCCCTTGGGAATCAAGCAACACGACTATTACTGGGCGCGCGATCGGTCCGGTCACACCTACGGATACGCGTTCTTGTTCATGCCTCCGGCGGACTATTCACGGCTCGGGCTGCTGATGCTCAACGACGGGGTCTGGCGCGGCCAGCGAATCATCAGTTCTGACTACATCCGTCAGGCGCGCACACCATCTACGTCGAACCGCTGCTACGGATATCTGTTCTGGGTCAACGACTCTCCCTGCACCGGTCCGTCGTTTCCCTCCCGACAGACCATCGAGCAGGCACCCCTCGCCGGGTTGCCCTCCGACGCCTACGCGATGGTCGGCTTCTTGCAGCAGAACAACTTCATCGTTCCCAGTCTCGGACTGTTGGTGAGCTGGAACGGAATTCTCGGCGACGTCTCGCCGGACCCGGGAACGCTACTCAGCGCGAGTCTCAACAGCGAGCTGTATCGCGAGTTCTTCCGCAAGCTCGTCGCTGCCTTCCGGACGCCGAGGATTCCCGACCCCGGACCGTACCGTCCGACGATGAACCTCGACTTCGATCCGGTCCAATTCGCCGACCCGAACATCGCGTTGGGCGCGTTGGGTTTCGGGCCGTACGCGCCGTCGAATTGCACGGTTCTGCGATGCGGTTCGACCCCCCTGCGCGCGCCCCTGCAGGGCAACCCTGGCTGCTTCGCGATCACCTGCCTCCCGGGCACACCTGCGTCACCCGGCAAGCGGTAGGCCTCCGGCGGCACCCCGCCATCTGACACTCTGGACGCATGCGCGACCCGCTTTACGCCGGCGGCCTGACCCGTCGAGGCCTCATGCTCGACGTCGCCGTGGCCCTGCTCTTCGGTGCAATCGCGATCTGGCTGCACTTCGACCAGTCGACACCCGCGGGCATTGCCGCGGTGCTCGTGACCGTCGCGCTCGCTGTCCGACGACTCGCCCCGACGCTGATGATCGTGCTCACGCTGGCATCCGCGGCGATTCAGGTGGCGACCGACCAGATCGCCGTACTCGCCTCGCTCGCCTACTTCCCGATCTTCGCGACGCTCGGCGGGCATCCGGACCGTCGGGTTCGACGTGGTTCGCTCGCCGTTGCCGTCATCGGATCGCTCGTCGCCGGGTGGGAGTTCCCGCACGCCTACACAGTCGAGCCGTCCCTGCTCAACCGTGCGTTCACGACGTTCGTCGGATTCTGCCTGGCGGCGGTCGTGGTGATCGGCGGGTGGACGTTCGGGTTCATCCGGTATCAGCGTCGTACGGTCGCGCAGGCCAAGGTCGCCGAAACCATCGCACAGCTCGAACGCAGACGCCTGCTCGACCTCTACGACGAACAGCGTGAACGCACACGTCTTGCGCGCGACATGCACGACGTCGTCGCACACTCGTTGACCATCGTCGTCGCACAGGCCGAGGGTGCCCGCTACAGCATCGACACCGCACCCGACGTTGCACGGAACGCATTGACCGTCATCGCCGACACCGCACGCGAATCACTCGGCGAGGTGCGCGGACTGCTCGCCCAACTCAACAACGACGACGCCGTCGCCGCCTCCCGCGCCGACCGCGAAACCCTATACGAGCGGATGCGGACCGCGGGCATGACGATCGAGACGAGCGAGATCGGCGACGAGCAGACCAGCGAGCCTGCCGTCGGACGAATGGCGCAGCGCGTCTTGACCGAAGCACTCACCAACGCACTCAAATACGGCGACCTGGCCACGCCAGTCACCGTCGAGATCGACTGGACCGGAGGCTGCCACCTCACCGTGCGCAACGGGTTGACCGACACCCCGCTCTCCCCCGGTGGCGCAGGCCGCGGCATCATCGGCATGGCTGAACGCGCCGCGCTCGTCGGCGGAACGGCCCGCAGCACCGCCACCGAGGACACCTGGCTGGTCGAACTGCGCGTGCCCGCCACCTCCGACGTCGACTCGAAAGGAGTGTCGCGGTGATCCGAATCGCCCTCATCGACGACCAGCCCATGTTCCGCCAGGGCATCGCGATGATCGTCGACAGTCAGCCCGACATGGAAGTTGTCGGACACGAGTCGTCGGCCCTCTCACTCTTGGATTTCGTGCGCACCACACGCCCCGACGTCATGTTGATGGACGTGCGCATGCCGGGCATCGACGGCATCACCGCGACCGCAGACCTCGTCAGCGCACTCGGCGACGACGCTCCGCGCGTGTTGGTACTCACGACGTTCGACGCCGACGAGGCTGCGGCGTCGGCCATCGCCGCAGGGGCCAGTGGGTTTCTCCTCAAGGACGCGCAGCCAGACTTCCTGCTCGCCTCGATCCGGGCCGTCGCCAACGGCAGTCAGGTGGTAGCGGCGTCGGCGACACGGCGCTTGTTCGAGCAAACCCGCACGCGGGCAGGCGATCCCGGACCCGAGTACGACCGCCTGACCCCACGCGAGCGCGAGATACTCGTGCGGGCAGCACAGGGACTGTCCAACGCCGAGATCGCCGACGCCGAGGTACTCTCGGAAGCCACTGTGAAAACGCATGTTTCGCGCATTCTCGCCAAGCTGGAGCTGCGCGACAGAGTGCAGCTCGTCGTGTACGCATACGACCACGGGTTGGTCTGACCGCCACGACATACATCTCGAGATGTACGCGATGTAGTCCGGCGGACCGAGCCGATTTCATCGTCATGGCTGACGACTTGAGCATTCGCGTTCCCTAGCGTTGTCTGCATGACGAATGAACCAGCATCTGTGGTGCTACGCAACGTATTCCGAAGCTACGGCGACCCGAGCCAACCGATCCATGCGCTACGCGACGTGTCGCTCGATCTGCGACGTCGAGAGTTCACGGCAATCATGGGCCCGTCAGGATCGGGCAAATCGACGCTGATGAACGTCGTCGCTGGACTCGACGACATCACGTCGGGTGAGATCTGGGTCGACGGCAATCCCATCGGGTCGCTCGACGATGAAGCACGAACAGTGCTGCGTCGCAGACACATCGGTTTCGTCTTCCAATCGTTCAACCTCATCCCGACGCTCACAGCTCAGGAGAACATCAACCTCCCGTTCGTACTTGCCGGGACACGACTCGACGCGCAGACGCGCTACTGGATCGCACACCTGGTGCGGTCACTCGGCCTGGACGAACGCCTCGACCACCTGCCCGCGGAGCTCTCCGGCGGCCAACAGCAACGTGTCGCCATCGTGCGCGCGCTCGCGATGCGTCCGACGATCATCCTGGCCGACGAGCCGACAGGCGCCCTCGACACACGTACCAGCCGAGAGGTGTTGGCGCTGTTGACCACCGCGGTTCGCGAGTACGGGCAGGGCATCGCGATGGTGACGCACGATCCCGTCGCGGCGTCGTATGCCGACCGCGTGATCATGCTCGCCGACGGCCAGATCACCGGCGAGTACCGCGGCCTCGGCGCGCGTGAGATCTCCGAGCTTCTCATCGGCTTGCAGGGGGTCTCGGCATGAGGGCAACATCGGCACGGCTGACCGTCGGATCGTTGCGTGAGTTGTCGACGGTCGGCATCGTCGCAGGTCTCGCCAGTGCTTACGGGACAACGCTTGTCGACGCTGCGAGCATGCTGTCGGTGCTCTCGGAGAAGAAGGGTGGTTCTGCTGGTGCGGCGCTTGCAGTGGTTGCTGCGGTCTTCATCGGTATTGCCCTGTTCGTCTCCGGGATCGTGATCAGTTCGGGTGTCGACACGGTCATCGCGGGTCGTCGAGCACAATTGAGACTGCTACGTCTGATCGGGGCGAGCGCACGTCAGTTGCGAGCTGGACTCACCAGGGCCGTCGTCACGGTCGCGGCGATCGGAGCCGTGATCGGCATCGTGTGCGCGACAGTGGTCATGACCATCGTTCGAGAAGCGCTGCTGCACAACGGAAAACTGCCTAGCGGCGACTACCCACTCCTACCGCTGGGAGTCTTTGCTGCCGGCATTGCTGTCGTCCTGATCGCGGCCATCGCTGCGCGGGTGGGCACACGGTCGACGCTCACTCGTGCCGCGGTGGCGCACGGGGCGCGGTCGAAGGTCGGTACGTTCCGGACGGTTGTTGCTTGCGGCGCAATCGTGTTCGGTGCGTTGTTGCTGGCGCTCGCGTGCTACCTCGGTGAGTTCGGCAATCTCACCGGCTTCGCGGTTGCCTTCCTCGGTGCCGCGTCGGTCTCGACGGGTGTGCTGATCGGCGCGCAACGCATTGTGCCGCAATTGGTCCGGTGGATGGGTGCCGCGTTCGGTGCCAGCGCACCGTCGATCGTGGCACGCAAGAACGCCGTGTCCGACCCGCGACGGACGACCCGCTCGACCATCGGACTGCTCGTCGGCGTCACGCTGGTGACCACCATCGCGTCGGGGATGAGCTCGCTGACGAAGTCGATCCACAGCTGGGACATGCCGCCCGCCGAGATGGCCGAGACCGAACGCTCACTGTCGGTCATCACCGCGATCCTGCTTGCCATGATTGCGATCTCGGCGATCATCGCCGCCGTCGGGTTCGTGTCGACGATGTCGCTCACCGTGATCGGCCGCACGCGGGAGATCGGAATGCTGCGTGCCATGGGGTTCACGGCGAAGCAGGTGCGCGCAATGGTGGTCCGCGAGTCGCTGGCGCTCAGCGGAACCGCAGTGATCGCTGGCCTGGTACTCGGCGTCATCTTCGGCACCGTCGGCAGCCAGTCGCTCATCGGCAAGGCGACCTCGGGCATCCCCGTCGGGCTGCCCTGGGGTGCACTCGTCGCGATCATCGCGGGCACTGCCGTCGTCGTGATCGCCGCCTCGCTGCCACCGAGCCGTCGCGCGGTAGCCGTCGCCCCCGTCGACGCGCTCGCGGTGGCGTGAGAGTTGGCCGTGTGTTGATCTGCGGTCTGCCCGGCCCGCCCGCGGTCTGCAAGAAGCACGTGTTTCTGACATCTGCGCGCGAAGTTCCGCTCGCGGGTGTCAGTTACACGTGTTTCTGGCGTCGGCGTCCGGACGGACTACCAGGCGTTCTTCGTTGCCATGCCGTCTCCTGTCGGTCAGCACTACCTAGCCGAAACGCTCGGTCCTGATCCGTGCGGCGTCGTGCCCAGCGTCGAGCATCGCTCGAGCACAATGTTCGACGAACCCGTTGGGTCCGCAGATGTAGACGATGGGCTCCCGCTCGGGTTGGAACGTCGCTGCGGCGAGTTCGTCGGCGGTCACGCGGCCAGGTCGACGACGCTCCCCATCCGCAGCGACTCGTGTGTGAAAGATGTTGACGGGCAACCGATTGTGCGCGACCAGCTGATCCAACTCGTCGGCGAAGTAGCGGCGGCTCGGCTCCCGCAGCGAGTACACGAGGTTGAATGGCGTCAGTGGTGCGCTCACCTCGCGGAGTCGGATCATCGACATGAGCGGCACAATCCCCGACCCGCCGCCGATGAGTTGGACCGGCCGCGTCTGCGACGGATCCCACGTAAACCACTGCCCGTTCGGTCCGCTGATCTCGAGCGGCTCGCCCACCTCGACGACGTCGACGAGGTACGGGGACTCCTCGCCGTCGTCGACCTTCTCGACGGTCACCTCGATGGTGCGGCTCTCGCGGACATCGGAGAGCGAGTAGGGCCGGGCCGTCGAGTATCCATCCTCCGCCGTCAGTCGGATGTCGACGTGCGCGCCCGCGTCGGCGCTCATCGGTTCGCTGAGCGCGAGTCGCAGTGAACGCGCTGTGGGCGTTTGCATCTGCGACCCGACCACCGTCGTGATCTGCCAGTCCACGGCCATCACTCCTTCGGTGTCACGGACGGGTGTGTCACGAGTAGCCGCGTGAGGGGCAGTGGCGTCACGAGTAGCGCTGCTCTAGCCAGGGGTCGCCGTAGATGTGGTAGCCGCGCTCTTCCCAGAAGCCCGGCGCATCGTTGGGCATGAACCGCAGGCGTCGAACCCATTTGGCACTCTTCCAGAAGTACAGGTGCGGAACGAGCAGCCGCACCGGCCCGCCGTGTTCTGGCGCAAGGGGTTCACCGTCGAAAGTGTCTGCGAGCCACGCCTTCCCGTCGGTCAGGTCGGCGAGCGGGACGTTGGTGGTGTATCCGCCGTAGCAGTGAGCCATCACGTAAGCGTCCGGCGCCCAGGGCAGCGTCGACAACAAGTCGTCGAATGACACCCCGCGCCACCGCGTGTCGAACTTCGACCAGCGTGTCACGCAATGGATATCGGTGGTGACGTCCTGGTGTGGGAGGTCGCGGAAGTCAGACCAGCCAAGACTGTGCGCACGATGATCCGACGACTGGATCGTCAACCTCCACCGGTCATGGGGCAGCGCCGGCGTCGGCTCGGCGGACAGCACAGGAAAGTCGACGGTCGAGTACTGCCCGGGCGGCAGCCGATCAGCCATCCGATCGCGACGCCCGACGAACCCCCGGTTCACTATCGCCATACGACCAAGTGTAGGCGCGCGCCGGGTCGTCGCAGGTCAACGGCGGAGCGGCGGGGTGGGCGCCGCGCGGGCGTGCAGGAAGTCGGGGAAGAGGCCTGTCGAGGTGCAGGAAGTAGCGGAAAGAGTCTGCAGCCGGGCAGGAAGTGGGGGAAGGAGCTCCCCGCGGCGCAGAAAGTAGGGGAAAGAATCTTTCGGTGGGTTCCTTCGCTTTCCTCGAGTTGTTCCTCGCGGAAAGGTCAGCAAGTCGCGGAAAGAACCCTTCCCCTACTTCCCGCAGACCGACGAGCACCGACTTCCCCTACTTCCCCTACTTCCCACGGACCGGCGCACCGACAGCGACCCGCGACCAGGCCGCTCGCAGCGACCGCGAGGCAGTCCGTCGATCAGAAGGTGCTCGGCGGGTTGACCGTCGACTTCTCGACGCCCGTATCCGGGACACCCCACTTGGCGAAGATCTTTGCGTAATCCCCCGTCTCGATCAGCTTGTTCACGGCATCGGAGATCGGCTTGGCCAGGCCCGAGTCCTTTGCGGTGACGAATCCGACTGGTGTGGAGCTGATCTGGCCGAGGAACTTGGTTCCCTCGACGTGCTTCTCGTCGTACTTCAGGCTCAGTACCGGCCCGAAGAACAGGTCGACCTTGCCGTTCGCCAGACCCAGGAAGATGGGCGCTGTGTCGTTGAAGTACTGGACGGTCCACGGCTTCTTGCCGATCTTGGCACAGTCATCGACGTGCGAGCTCAGCAGTGTCTGGAAGGTCGAACCGGGGGTGGTGGCGATGGTGTAGCCGCACACATCGGTGATGGTCGAGACCTTCTGTAGGTCGACACGTTTCGAGCCGAGGAAGCCCTGACCGTCGTTGAGGTAGGTCGAGAAGTCGAGGACCTTCTCGCGTTCGGCGGTGACTCCGAAGTTCGCCTGTCCTACTTGGTATTTCCCGTTCTGGACGCCGGGGATGATCGAGGCGAACGTTCCGTACTCGACGTTCCAGTTGACACCGAGGACCTTGCCGATCGCGTCACGCAAGTCCAGATCGAGTCCGACGTTCTTGTCGTCGACCACACCGCCGTGCGGCAGGCTCGACGTCCCGGGAGTCTGTGTGGTGCCGACGGTCAGGGTTCCCGCTGAGCGCACGCTCTCCGGCAGTTCAGCGCTGATCGCATCGTCCTTGACGATCTTGCTGGTGATGTCCTGTGTCAGAACGGCCGACGCCTCGGCTGAGCTCGTCGTGTCGTCCGACGACGATCCACAACCACTCAGCGCAATGCTCCCGACCACAGCACTGGCGGCCAACAGGGCGAGAATACGTGGTCGGTGCTTCATCGTTCTGGTCCCCTTGTCTGAATTCATCTGTCTGGTAACTGGTTACGGCAGGAGGAAATGCATCTGCCGTAACCGGCCTCGCGCAGTCTCACAGCACCGCGGAGAGAAACGCTTTTGTCCGCTCGTGTTGCGGGTCGTCGAGAATCTCTGCGGGAGCACCGGATTCGACGATGCGCCCGCCGTCGAGGAAGATCGCCTGGTCGGCAACTTCGCGGGCGAATCCGATCTCGTGCGTGACAATCACCATGGTCATACCGCTGCGTGCGAGATCACGGATCACGGCCAGGACCTCGCCGACGAGTTCGGGATCGAGCGCGCTTGTCGGTTCGTCGAACAGCATGAGGCGTGGCTTGAGCGCCAAGGCTCGTGCGATGGCGACTCGTTGCTGCTGACCGCCGGAGAGCTGGCGCGGGTAGGCACTTTCGCGTCCGGCCATGCCGACACGTTCGAGCAGATCGCCGGCTCGTGCGACGGCTTCGCCGCGCGGGATGCCCGCGGCCAACGGTCCTTCGATTACGTTCTGCTGCACCGTCATATGACCGAAGAGGTTGAACTGCTGGAAGACCATCCCGATCGTGGAACGCTGACGCGCGATCTCACGATGGGACAGTTCGTGCAGCTTTCCCGACGAAGGCCGGTATCCGATGATCTCACCGCCCACCTCGACGAAGCCGCTGTCGGGCTTCTCGAGGTGGTTGATGCAGCGCAGCAGCGTCGACTTACCCGAGCCCGACGGTCCGAGCAACACCGTCACAGTGCCCCTCGGGACGTCGACGTCGATGCCGTCGAGGACTTTGTGGAGTCCGAAGCTCTTGCGCAGTCCTCGGATTCGGACGAGAGGTAGCGTCTCGTCGTACTCCGTATCGTCACGCAGGGCTGCGGTTTTCCCGCGGCGCGTCGTCGCAAAGCTCACGCGCCCACCGCACCTTCGTTACGACGATCAAATCTGCGGAGGTCGGTGCGCACTCGCCCGAACAGCGGCAAGTTCTCCCGGATCGTCGTCCAGAACCCTTGTTGCGGTCGGCGATTGCCGCGCGAGTAGTGACGTTCGACGAAGTACTGCCCGACGGAGAGCACACTGGTGACGATGATGTACCAGATGGTCGCGACCAGCAGCAGTGGCAGGATCAGGTAGTTCTGCTGGTAGATCAATTGCACGGAGTAGAGCAGGTCTTGGACGGCGATCACACTGACGATCGACGTCGCCTTGAGCAGCCCGATGAGCAGATTGCCCGACGCCGGGACGATCGCCGGCATGGCCTGCGGCAGAATGATTCGACGGAAGATGCGATACCGACTCAGCCCCAACGCTTCTGCGGCCTCGGCCTGACCACGGTCGACGGAGAGGATGCCTCCGCGCACGATCTCGGCTGCGAACGCCGCGACATCGAGGGTCAGTGCGACGAACGCAGCGAGCACGCCCGAGAACAAGTGCGCCGTATCGGCTTTGACGAACTCCGGACCGAACGGAATCCCTAGTGACAGTTGAGGATACAGCGAGGCCAGCTCATACCAGAAGAGCAACTGGACAAGCGGCGGAATCGATCGGATCAACCACACGTAGCCTGCGCTCAGCGTCGACAAGATGGGGTTCGACGACAAGCGCATCACGGCGAGCAGAATCCCCAATGCGAAGCCGCACACCATGACTGACGCAGTCAACCACAAGGTCAGGCCGAGGCCGCGCAGGATTGATGCATGGAAGAAGTAGTCGCCGACCACATCCCACTGGAACCGCGGGTTGGTCAGGAGCGTGTGCACCAGCATCGCTGCGAGAACCAGGACGACGGCGCTACTCACCCACTGGCCGGGCTTACGCGCCTTGACCAGCTTGGCCGAAAGCAGTTCTGCGTCACGCGGTTCGCTGGTCAGCGGACGCGAGTGCGCAGCGGAAAGTTCAGCTGTCACAGGTATCGGTCTTCGTTCCTCGGTGTCGTTGTTACGGCAGCGGCGAGTGCCTGCTTCCGTCGGGTTGTCACCTGGAGCACCCCACCACGACGGAGGGTTGCTGGCCAGCAAGCCAGGGCTGGGCGCTGACACTCATAACCGACGCCACGTTAGTGCTGCGCCGCCGTCGCGCCGAGGGTATGAATCTGCGAGATTCTTAGGGTCGCGAAGTGGAAGGTCGGGTTGTTCGCGGAGGCGTCGACTCTGGTGCAACACATATCGTGGGCACAACGTCGAAAAGAGGAGACCTGATGGCCGAGCTGTTCGAGATCACCCGTCTGATCCATGCCGAACCGTCGGCGATCTTTGAGCTTTTGACCTCGCCAGGAGGTCACGTCGCCATCGACAGCTCAGGCATGTTGCAAAGTGCGGAAGGATCGCCCGTCAGCGCTGTGGACGACGAGTTCGTCGTTCACATGGATCGCGAGTCGCTCAACGACCTCCCGATGGGCAAATACGACGTACGGGTGATCATTACGGGCTTCGAGAAGGACCGGTGGATCGAATGGACGATCATCGGAACCGTACGACCGCCACTCGATCACCGCTACGGCTACCGGCTCGAACCGACAGACGACGGCACGCTGGTCACGTCGTACTACGACTGGAGCCGCGTGACCAACGAGGACATCAAGGGCCGGTTCCCGATCATCCCCGAGGCCGGGCTGCGCGCGACACTCGGGATTCTGGCGCGGACGGTTGAGGATCATTAGCGTCCCGCCGACGTCGACCTCACTTCAACGACGCGTCGTCGCCCATCACGGCGCCCTCCCGGCGAGGATCAGCCCCGCCAACCCAGCCGTTACCTGAGCGCTGCAATGCGCTGAGCCCGCTCGACTGATCGTCGACCGACACCTGCTCTCCGCGTTCGCGCAGTCCCTTGACGAGCGGATCGTCGGCGCCGTCGTTGGCAGTGTTGACCAGTGGATGTTCGCCACCGACATTCGACGTCGGGGTGTTGGCTGTGCCGAAGTCGATCATCGATACCGCCTGCTGCGGGTTCAGGTTCCAATCCAACATTCCGACAAGCGTTTTCACGACGAACTGGATGATCACGGAGCCTCCGGGCGATCCGAGCGCGGCCGTCAAGGTGTCCGGCTCACCATTGGCTCCCGGCTGCATGACGAGGGTCGGAGCCATCGATGATCGCGGGCGCTTGCCCGGCGAAACCCGGTTGGCGAGAAGCGCTCCCGAGTCGTCGCGCGGCTCCGCGGAGAAGTCGGTGAGCTGGTTGTTGAGGATGAAGCCGTCGACCATGTGGAAGCTGCCGAACGCCGATTCGACGGTGGTCGTCATCGACGCCACGTTGCCGTACTTGTCGGCGACGGTGATGTGGCTGGTTCCGTGTTCTGTGCCTGTGTAGGAACCGAGCGGGACCTCACCGAGATCTCCGGGTTGTGCCTTACCCAGCGACGTGTTCGGTTTGATCAGTGCCGCACGCTGTTTCAGGTAGGTCGGATCGAGCATCGTCGCAACACCCTTGCCCGGCAACGGGATGAAGTCGGGGTCGGCGATGTACTTGTCGCGGTCGGCGTAGGCGAGGCGTTCGGCCTCGTTGATGAGATGCACCGCTTCGGGATTCGGGTGCCCGCCGTCGCGGTCGACGCCGGTCGGCCCCATCGACGGAATGTCGAAGTTGGAGAGGATGCCCATCGTCGCGGCGACAGTGATGCCGCCCGACGACGGTCCGGGCATCGCAACAATGCGGTGGCCTCGATACTCGGTGGAGACTGGTTCGCGCCGCATAGCCTTGTAGTTCTTGAGGTCGTCGGTGGTAAGGAGACTCGGCGTCATACCGTTCGACGTCGAGCCGGCCTTCGCGACGATCGCGTCGGCGATGGCTCCGGTGTACAGGGCTTGCGCACCGTCGGTTCCCAACGCGCCCAACGTTTTCGCGTACGCGGGGTTGGTCAGTCGTGTTCCCGCGGTCTTCGGCGTGCCGTCCGGATTGAGGAAGTACGAGCGCGCGTCGTCGTCGGCCTTGAGGTCGTCGGCCGATTCGGAGATTGCGGTGGCGAGTCGCGGTGAGATGTCGAAGCCGTTGTCGGACAGGCTGACTGCGGGATCGAAGAGGTTCTTCCAGGCGGTGCGACCGTAGTCGTCGTGGATCTCCTCGAGCATGCGCACGGCACCGGGGACACCGATGGAGCGCCCTGATGCACGCGCGCTCGGAATCGGTTCACGTTGATCGGTGGGACTGATGTAGCGCAGGTAGTCCTCGGTGGCTGCCGCCGGAGCGGTCTCGCGGCCGTCGAAAGCGGTGACCTTGTGCTTGGCGGCGTCGTAGTAGAGAGCGAAAGACCCGCCACCGATGCCGGACGACTGCGGTTCGACCAGGCCCAGCACCATCTGCGCTGCGACGAGCGCGTCGGCTGCAGTACCGCCGTCCCGCAGCGTCTCACACGCCGCCTTGGTGGCCAGCGGATTGGCCGTCGCCGCGGCGTAGGTGTTGGTCTGCACCGGCTGCATCCCGGTGCGATAGCCGGTGGCAGCTTCGGGTCGAGTCGAGATGTCCTGCGACGACTTTGGCGCCGCGCTGGAGTCGATCTGTGTGCCCGTCGGGATCTCGCCGCAGGTGACGGACGTATGGGCAGCGTCGTCGTTTGTCGACGAGCAGGCCGCGAGGATCAGCGCGGGCGCCATGGCCAGCGCTGCGGCGCGGAGGAGCGGACGGGTGTGCGGTGGACGGCGCATACCTTTCGAGCGTAGGGCAGCGAGGTCCGGTTCGTGTGAATGCGGCTGAATCGCTCAGTGGCGAGACAGTGCAGCCGGGACGGCCAGCGCCGTGTCGCTCGAACACGCGAATTCACTACGTGTGTAGGCCGAATCATTCAGTGGGCAGAAGCCCTTCTGCGTCATGGCCCAGTTCAGACAGAAGTAGAGACAACTCGCTTCTGTCGGGATTCTGATTATCGAAGAATCGCCCAACCGCCCGCCGTTGACCACCTGTCATGTCTCGCTGCGACCAGCCATCAACTTAGCGAGTTCGTCCGCCGCGTCAGCCGCGCGAACAGCGGCGGCAGACGCCCCTTCGGCTGCTTGGGCCGCCGCATCAGCTTTGCCGGCTGCGTTTTTCACCGCGTTTGTCGCTGCTTGACTGTCCGAGTTCGCTTGCATGGCCGTAGCAGTCGCAGCGCCCACGGCCTTTGATGCCTCTGCCGTCGCCGATAGGCCGAAATAGGCTGCAACAGCCGCGCCCGCAACCCCCGCTGCAGAACCCACGACAGCGACACCCGAGGTGTCGTTGAACAGAATTCCTGCCGCAACCACAATTCCGACGATTCCTGCCATTGCGAACCCGACGGCCCACAGCCCGAACCTGAATCGCGAATCGGTGAATGGATTGAAACCCTCATACTTGTCAGACTTCGACGCAGCGGATTGCTGCTCTCCTGAAGGAATTTTGCCGCCTGTTTCTGACTCGTTGCCGCCACCCGACATGATCCACCCTCCTTTGTTCGTCTTTCGCTAGCGGCTATTCTGCGCCGCCGACATCTATTGCGGGGAAGAAAGCGCGGAGCGGCAAACGAACAGAGGACACGGATCTAGTGCGGGCTTTCGAAGTACACCTTGTCAGGCCTCAACCCGAATGGAGTGCGGACGCCGCTCGGCGTCGAACCTTCGGGTCTTGGGCGAGTTCTGAGCGGACCCGTTGGCTGCTGAGGCTCTCCACGAAGCAAGCAGAAGGGTATTCGCTGCGTCACTCGTCCTTACTCGGCAGCTTCCATCCGAACGTCGCTGATGGCGGCGCACTCTTCATAAACAACCTCGCTGGCCGTCCACCGCCGACACGCGTTTCCGGAACGCCCAGGCCGTCGACCTTGGGTTCCAACAACGGCTGCACGCGGCGATTGAACGAGTCACGCATGAGGCGTCGACCAAGGATCGCCTCGTGCAGTTCGCGCAGGTCCGACAACGTGTACGGCTCGGGAAGCAGGCTGTCGGGGTCGGGGCGGTCCTCATATCGCTCGCGCAGATTGTCAGTGGCAGATGCAATGATCTCGTCATGGTCGTAGAGCAACCGCTCCCCCGACGCGAGATGCCCATCGGCGTCGAGCGGAGCAAGCTCTCCGACGACGTCCGTCAGCGCTGAAGCAGCAAGCGCGACGGCATGTGCGATCGAGATCGTCCACCCGCGGGGATCTCGGTCAGGATCACTGAAGACCGCGAGCAGGTGCGGTCGGACGTGATCGGGTGAAAGCCCCAGCTTGAGTTCAAGGACCTCACGCACAGTCTGGTCGACGGTGCGTCGCTCTCGGATAAAACGGCCAGGTAGCGATAACTGCCCGGAGTCTGAATCTCGTTGCACCACAACGTGTAACTGTCCGTCGACGACGGTCAGGACCGCGATGTCGACGGCGACGTTCGGGCGCGGGTGGTCCGCGAGGCGCGAGTCGGAGCCGGTAGCCACCCCTTGACACTATTCGAAGTTTCGCGCAAACTACTAATCGCACTTCCGCGCAAAGTCGCCTTGGTTGTTCATCCGGGCGGGAATCAGGAGCAGATCATGAAGTTCTCCACCGCCCTCGATGTCGACGTCGTCGCGCATGAGTCCGCCGACGAGGTTTCCGTTCTCATCGAACTCGAGGCTCCTGACGCGCCAGTCGTCGACCGCCCGCGGTCCGCGCTGCAGATCGTTCTGGATCGCAGTGGATCGATGAACGGCGCCCCCCTCGATGGCGCGAAGAAGGCGCTGGCGGACGTGATCGCACGGCTCGACCCGCAGGATGTCTTCGGCGTCGTCACGTTCGACGACCAAGCTGAAGTCGCCGTGCCCGCCGGCCCACTGTCCGACAAACAGCAGGCCACTCAACTCGTCGACGCGATCTTCGCTGGCGGGATGACCGATCTGTCCTCGGGATACCTGCGCGGCCTACAGGAACTGCGCCGCGCCGCCAAAGCATCCAAGATTCGCGGCGGCACGGTGCTTGTCGTCAGCGACGGGCACGTCAACAGTGGGATCTGCGAGGTCGACGAGTTCGCCTCGCTGACGTCGAAGGCTGCATCCGACGGGATCGTTACCTCGACGCTCGGCTACGGCGCCGGATACGACGAGACGCTGCTGTCGGCAATCGCGCGCTCCGGCAACGGGAATCACGTGTTCGCCGAGAATCCCGACGCCGCCGGATCTGCGATCTCCGGCGAGGTGGAGGGTCTGCTGTCCAAGGCGGTGCAGGCCGTGACACTGACGGTGCGGTTCGTTCCGGAAGTGCAGCTGAGTCTGTACAACGACCTTCCCGCACACCAAGTCGCCGACGGCGAAGTGTCGATCGAACTTGGCGACCTGTACGGGTCTGAGAAACGAAAGCTGTTGCTCAAGTTGGCCGTTGACGGAGTGTCGGGGTTGGGGGTCGCGCAGATCGCCGAACTCGAGCTGCGGTACGTCGAGTCGGCAACGCTGACCGAGCACACGGTGACGCTCCCGGTGACGGTGAACGTGGTGCCCGGCGACGAGACTGCTGGCCGCGTACCGAACCCGACCGTACAGTCGGAGAAGCTGTATCAGGAGGGCCAGGCAGCGAAGCTCCGGGCGTCCGAGGCATACGAGCGCGGCGACCTGGATGCTGGAAGTGCGTTCCTCGATGCCTCGAGGCAGAGCTTGATCTCATCTGCGCTGCTCGCTTCTGCACCTGAGCGCTCGGCGATCGACGACGAACTGCAGATGATCGAGGAGTTGGGATCTGTCGCGGCCACAGGCAGCGCCGGGTACGTCTCGAAGCGGACACGGGACTCGTACCACCTGAGCAACCGGAAGCGTGGTCGACGGTAAGTGAGAAATTTGAAGCGACATACCTCAAACCCAATACGTCGCTCCGCCAATACGAATCGGATACTACTTTCTAGCACAACCCCAGCGACTCGCGAAATCCCCGATGGACCCGGAAAGTCGTTGCGCTCCGCTTGAATTTGGCATCCGGTTCAGAATGTCGCCACACCGCAGACAGTTGCCCGTTGATATTTTCTAGGAACCCTAGAACAGAATGCTCGAAGAGATTCTCAAGCACATCGATCGGGCCGCTGTCACCTGAGCTCCAGTAGCCCAGATATACCTCTTCGAATCGGTCGAAGCCGAACTGTTCACTACCAACATCCTCTAGGACTCTCCAAATTTGATTGGGAATGGAACGATCGCCGGCAATTTCGTCCTTAGTCTCCTCCAGTAAGTACCGAGAGTAACTTTCCCTCGCGGAATCGAGGCAATCATTATCGAAGTAAGTCCCGTGCATGTGATCTTGAGTCCGCAGGTGAGCCAGCATGTCGTTGAGGAACTTTATTACGTCTCGAGGACGCATGAGAGTGCTTTCACATATCTCATTGAATACCGAAGAGGGGCTGGATTCATCGTCTTGCAATTCCCCGGAGTCAAAGATATCTTCCCATAGAACATCTTGGGCGTCCGCGTTCAGTACGCTAGTGAAACGACGCTCTACCAGTTCTTTTAGATTGTTCCCATCGTTCGGCGGCAGCGAGTTCCAACGTAGACGTATGGAAGAATTTTCTGTGATTTGGTTCTTTCGATCGAAGGTGAGAGAATCGTATATATCATCTCGTAGGAATATTACCGGACTGAACTTCAGTCCAGCTTGTTTGGATGCTGCGAAAAGCTCTCGCGACGCTCGTATTAAGCCCGCCAGCATGGCCATGTACCTAGGGTCTGCAACAGAGAAGCCCTCGTCAAGTTGGTCAAAGCACAGGAGGTACTGAATATCGGGATCCATACTTGACAGGACTTGCCCTTCGATCAACCTGTTTACTTCCTGTATATGAGGAGGAATATAGACTTCCTCACGTTCTCCCGCTAGGTGCAACATATTTGGCCCAGCGTTAACGCCTTTTGCTTTCCATGCTTTACGGCCACTATTGAACAGCTTGGAGAATTTTGGCTTTTTTGAGCCATATGCATCAGCTATGAACTCTTTCAGGCTTTTGATGGATCCACTCGAAAGCGCATCCCATCGCCGGCAGCTTTCATTCTCGACGACTAGTTCCGCTGCCCGCAGCAGCAGAAAGTACTTCCATGCGGAAGTATACCGCATGTTCTCCGGGATCTTCAGGCCATCCTGGAGATTGTCGTGACGCCAAGGATAGTCTTGCAGAGTAAAACTCTTTGCTAAGATCTCGGGGTCACGCCCTGAGGTCAACTGCTTGCACATCGCAGTCTTCCCTGTGCCTTTTCTTCCAAGCACAAGGAAACCCCGCATATCTAAAACTTCCAAGTATGCTGGGTGAGTTTCAAAGCAGTCCTCCAGCAGTTCATCGAATTCAGCCTCGAGACCACCAACATTATCGACAGCCTCGAGTCCAGCCCCTTCGGAGTCGAAAGAATCTGCTCCCCCCACGGAGCCATCGTCGTTCACTTGCTACCCATCAAAGCTCGCAACAGTTCTTGCGTTTCCGGGTCCGTCGAGTAGATCCGCATCCCCCGCATGCCGCGCGTCAGCAGCACCTTGTAGGTGTTCCGAATCGCACGATCGAACGAGGCATGGTCGGCCTTCTTGACCTGGTTGTCGAAGTTGTACTCCGGCCGCGCGACCCAGCGGTCGTTGCGCCACACCAGGTCGGGACCGAAAATGACAGCGCCGTAGTCGTACTCAAATCCTTGAGCGGTGTAAACGCATCCGATCTGACGGAAGCCAGCCGGGTCAGTCGCCCACAGTTCACGGCCGGGCGCATCACCGTGACGCGTCGACTTTGGGTTGTTCCATGGTCGTTTCCAGTCGCCGATGACGATGTCGGTCGCCAAGGGCTGGCCGGTCTCGGGGTTGCTCCATCGCCAGCAATAGCCTGCAACGATGCGCGCGGAGTAGCCTTCACCGAGCATCTGCTGGAGCTTGTCCTCGACCACAGACGGCGCCTCGTCGACGCTCACTTCGAAGGTTTCGTCACCCTCCCACTCGATCGGTCCGCCGGGTTCGAGCTCGAGAAGCCTTCGGACCCAGTGGTCGTAGGCGCTGCTGCCCCCGCATCGGAACTGGCCGTCAAGTTCGATCAGTTCGAACTCAGAGCCCAGCTTCCGAGCGGCCTGCTTGATCTCCTCGACGCTGCCGCGCTCGCTCGGCTTGACCACCTGGTGCTCGTCCAGCAGAAACACCGGGGTTCGAGCCGCGTCGATCAACTCCTCAACCTGGGGCCTCCCGGTCCGATTGATCGCTCGCGTAAACCGATTGGTCGACGTTTCGCGAATGCGATGCGCCTCGTCGCAGATCAAGACTTCTAAGTCGTTCGGTTCGGAGTTGATAAAATTGTTGTAGTACGTGAATAGTTTCTGCACCCTCGGCGATCGTGCACCCGCGACCTTGCGCAGAGTCTTCGTAAATGCCGACGATCCGGTGGCGTGCACTGCAGTACGGCCCTGTCGGTACAGCTCCCCTAGGAGGCTGAGCGCGATCACTGATTTTCCAGATCCGGGACCACCAACGATCGCGACCACGCGCTTTGTGTTCGAGCGTGCTGCATCCTGCACTGCTCGGAGAACCTGCGAATAGGCAACCTGCTGTTCGTCGAGAAGGACGAACTGCTCTCGGTGCTGGACTTCTTCAGCCGCGAGTGACATCAGCTGCTTACTCGGTCGGACCGCTGAGTTCAAGAGTTGGTCGGCAGCTTCAGCACCAGATGCCTCGGCCAGGCGAGAGCGAAGAAAGTCAACGAATTCCCCTCTGCGCTGGGAGGTAAACATCCGGCCAGTCGTCGATTGGGGTCGATTCCACAGCGTCCGGATATCGTCATCGGTCGCGTTGTGCAGATAAGCGACGCCGGCCAACTGTTGCGTACTGCCATTCAAAGTCGCCATGAAGTCAGCGATGTGCGTGCAGTACTTCTCGACCTGGTCCACCGGGTGCAGGCGCTCCCCCACGCCATCCAGGTTGACGACGTCGTCTGTTCCAGCGACCATCGACGCTTTCGTCCACTGCTTGAGTTCGACGACGACGTAAGACGATTCGCCAGTCTTCGGGTGACGCCCGCAGACGATGACGTCGGCACGCTTGCTAGTCAACGGGAGGCGATACTCGATGAGCACCTCCGCCGCGTCGAGACCAGCGTCTTCGAGATCGGCTACGAGCACACCAAGACTGCGCTCCCACGAGCGCACCTCGGCCTTCGACGGGTGATACCCGAATTCGTAGACGAACTGTTCAGTCAAGGCGGGTACGAGCTTGTCTGCGGCGATCTGGCTGCGTACACCAGACACCGAACCCCGATACAGCGACACTGCGGCTCCAGGAAGACACGAAGGACTTCCCGCCCGGGTTGGAGCCTTGTCTTAGTGACGCGTCTGTCGGGCCGTGGCGGATGACGTATCGCAGACTATCGGTTCACTCCGACATCGTGCCGGTTCAACGCGCAACGGTTTCGAGTTCTCGTCGGACCGCTGTGATCTACTCCTGTGATGATCGATCCGCTGGTTCCAGGTATCTACGAGTCGGTGCTCACCGCGAGACTTCAACAGCAACTCGCTTCGTCAGAGCTCGACGCCGAGTTTGAGCACCTCACCGAGGACGACGAACCGCACGTGTATGCGCGGCATATCGCTTCCGTCGTCGAGCGCCATCTACGGTCCGTCGACAAGTCCGAGCGTCGAGATGCCGCGAATGCAATCATCAGCCGGCTGGCCGATAGTGATGTTGATAGCGTCGCGCGCAATGAGGTGCTTGGGTCGTTACATCTCCCGGGTAGGCCTGCACCAGTCAGACCAGCGACACCACTCTCCGACGTCGCCCTCCTGACCAACACCCGGGGCGAGCCGAATATGGCCAGTGAGATCGCACGCGAGCTGACAAGCGCAGACCAGGTGGATCTCCTTTGCGCGTTCATCCGCTTCGCGGGCATTGCGGTGATCGGACGCGAGTTGAGAGCGCTGAGTGAGCGGGGCGTTCAGTTGCGAGTCATCACAACGACTTACCGCGGCGCCACCGAACGCAGAGCCGTCGACGATCTAGTCACAAAATATGGTGCCGACGTTCGGATTCGCTATGAGACGGCATCTACCCGACTACACGCAAAAGCCTGGCTATTTCGGCGCAATTCTGGATTCGACACTGGATATGTCGGCAGCTCCAACTTGTCACGGTCTGCGCTTGTCGACGGCCTGGAGTGGAACGTGCGTTTATCGAGCGTCACCACACCGGCGCTAACCCGCAAGTTCGAGGCCACGTTTGACACCTACTGGAACGACCGGGGCTTTAAGCGCTACGACCCCGCTGAGGACGCGGACCGACTCGACGCTGCCCTCGCCGAGGCAGGTGGGTCGGGATCTGGCCGCGAAACGATTACCGTGTCCGGCCTTGACGTGCAACCCTATCCGCACCAGGAACGCATCCTCGAGGCGCTCGATGTGGCCCGCGTAGTCCATGGCCAGCACCGCAACCTCGTGGTCGCTGCCACAGGTACCGGTAAGACAGTCGTTGCTGCGCTGGATTACCGCCGACTCCGCGACGAAATGGGCGCAGATCTGAGTCTGCTGTTTGTAGCCCACCGCAAAGAGATCCTGGAGCAGTCTCTGCGTAAGTATCGAGAGGTGCTTGGCGACGGTAGTTTCGGTGAGCTCTTTGTCGACGGTCGTCGCCCTACCCACTGGCGACAGGTATTCGCAAGCATCCAATCCTTGAGTGGTAGAGGCGGTGAGCCCGTCCGTCTCGAGGATTTCGATGTCGTGGTAATCGACGAGTTTCATCACGCCGCCGCGTCCACGTATACAAACCTGCTCTCTCGCATAGAACCTCGAGAACTGCTCGCCCTGACAGCAACCCCTGAACGAAGCGACTCGCTCGACATTCTGCACTGGTTCGGTGATCGTGCCACTTATGAGCTGCGCCTGTGGGACGCGTTGGAGCAAGATTTGCTGTGCCCCTTCCACTATTTCGGTGTCGCCGACAACACCGATCTGCGCGGTGTCACTTGGTCGCGTGGCGACTACAACCAACATGAGCTCGAAAACGTCTACACCGGAAATGATGCTCGGACGCGGCTCATCCTGAACGCAGTTCGTGACTACGTGACATCACCCACGCGCATGCGCGCACTCGGCTTCTGTGTGTCGATCTCGCACGCCGAGTACATGGCACGCGAGTTCACGCGGCAGGGGCTCCCTTCAATTGCGGTGTCCGCGAATACCAGCGGTCCTGAACGCGCCGACGCCTTCCGTCAGCTCCGACGCGGTGAAGTCACCTGTCTATTCGCGGTTGACATCTTCAATGAAGGGCTCGACATTCCTGATGTCGACACATTGCTGATGTTGCGGCCAACGCAGAGCGCCACAGTGTTCCTCCAGCAGTTGGGACGCGGACTGCGCCGTAGCAATGGCAAGTCTGTCCTCACCGTGGTCGACTTCATCGGCCACCAACGTGCAGAGTTCAACTTCGGGCCACGCTTCACGTCGCTCACAGGCGCCCGCGGGCAGCGGCTAGTCGACGAGATCAGTGACGAGTTTCCCTACCTACCCGGCGCCAGCCGACTAATTCTCGATCAGCAATCCCAGGAAATCATCCTCGACTCCGTTAAGCACTCGCTACCCAAGAACCGTCGGCGTGCGCTCGTCGAATCGGTGCGACAAGTGCGCGCGCCAGTCCTCGGCGACTACCTACACGCGACCGGAGGTGAACTTTCTGACATCTACTCTGGCAGCGGCACCCGCGCGTGGACACCGCTTCTCCGCCAGGCAGGGCTATCGATCCCTGCTACGGGGCCAGACGAGGAACCGCTGCTGCGACGCGTTCGCGCGCTGGCGCACGTCGACGATTTGGAGCGAGCCGCCAGCTACAGGCGTCTGATTGTGTCGGACGGTCCGCGCTACGAGACGCTCACACCTCGCGAACAAACTTTCGCGCGCATGCTCTTCATGACACTCTGGCCAGACCACGGCGGGTTCTCGAGCTACGACGCGGGATTGGCATTTTTACGGCACCATCCTGCTGTGTGCTTAGAGATTAGACAAGTACTCGACGTGTCGACAGCCGGCATTCATCACGTTCCCCGTGCCATCGATGGCGAGTCCGACGTGCCACTTCTGACCCACGCGCAGTACCGGCGCGAAGAGGTGCTTGCAGCCATCGGTTTTGCGAGCATTAAGCGCAAGGCGCGCGGTCAGGCTGGTGGCGTCACGTGGAACAACAACACCGGAGCGCTGTTCGTTAACCTGCACAAGGACGAACGAGAGTTCAGTCCGACGACGATGTACCGCGACTACCCTGTGTCGCGCACCGAATTCCATTGGGAGTCGCCAAATAACACAGCCATTGAATCGGATGTGGGTCAGCGATTCGTTGAGCAGCCGGCCAACGGCCGCGAGATCCTGTTGTTCGTCCGTGACCGTCCCCAAGGCGACTTCGGCGCTGCGCCATTCATCTTCCTCGGCCCGGTCGACTACGTCAGCCATCAAGGCGAACGTCCGATCGCAATCACGTGGAAGCTTCGCCGCCCGATGCCCATCGACGTCTTTGAGAGCGGGTCGGTGGTGGCGAGTTAGGTCGACAGAGCTTGCTGCTCGTCTCTACTGCGTTGTATCTCAGTAAGCCGACAGGAATGTCGCCACACCCGGGGCAGCGAACTCCGGCCGATCCTCCCGCGACAAAATCGGACACACCCCGCAGCCACGCACGCCCGACCCTGCATAATCGACACCGTGACCGGCGTCACGACGGCGCCCTGACCCCGCGGGCGCCACAGCCCGGCACGTGAGACACAGGAGCACCCATGCAGAGCACCATGCAAGACGCCCCGCTGCAGATCGCGCAGATCCTGCGCCACGGCAGCACGGTCCACGGCGACGCCGAGGTAGTGACCTGGACCGGAGACGGCGCGCGGCGTCGAACATATGCCGAGGTCGGACGACGCTGCGCACAGTTAGCGCACGCACTGCGCGGGCTCGGCGTCGACGGTGACCAGCGCGTCGCGACGTTCATGTGGAACAACGCCGAGCACCTCGAGGCCTACCTCGCCGTGCCCGCGATGGGTGCGGTGCTGCACACACTCAACATCCGACTCTTCCCCGAGCAGCTCATCCACGTGGCCAACCACGCCGAGGATCAGGTCATCATCGTCGACCCCTCACTGCTGCCGCTGCTCAACCCGCAATTGCCTCAGCTGACCACCGTCAAGCACGTCATCGTGACGGGCGAGTCCACCGACGGCGTCGACGCTCCCGACAGCGTGCAGGTTCATGCGTACGAAGCGCTGATCGCCGAGAAGTCCGTCGACTTCGACTGGCCCGAGGTCGACGAGCGTTCTGCCGCCGCGATGTGTTACACCTCCGGCACCACCGGTGACCCGAAAGGTGTTGCCTACAGCCATCGTTCGATCTACCTGCACTCCATGCAGGTGTGCATGACCGATGGTCCTGCGCTCAAGCAAGGCGACCGCGCGCTCGCCGTCGTACCGCAGTTCCACGCGATGTCGTGGGGTCTGCCGTATGCGGCATTCATGATCGGGGCGTCGCTCATCATGCCCGACCGCTTCCTGCAGCCCGAGCCGCTCGCCGCGCTCCTCGCCGCCGAGCAGCCCACCTTCGCGGCCGCGGTCCCGACCATCTGGCTGGGACTGCACCAGTACCTGGAGCAGCATCCGCAGGACATCTCGTCCATGAAGGACGTGCTCATCGGCGGATCGGCTGTGCCGCCGTCGTTGATGCATGTCTTCGAGAAAGACCACGGCATCACCGTGCTGCACGCGTGGGGCATGACCGAGACCTCGCCTCTCGGTTCCGTCGCCCGACCACCCGCCGGCACTGAGGGCGACGAGCGTTGGCACTACCGCTACACGCAGGGTCGTTTCCCGGCGTCGGTGGAAGCGCGACTCATCGGCGACAACGGCGAAACACTCCCCCACGACGGCAAGACCGTCGGCGAACTCGAGGTCCGCGGACCGTGGATCACCGGCGCCTACTACGGCGTCGACGCCGCCGACAAGTTCGACGACGGCTGGCTGCGCACCGGCGACGTCGGCTCGATCACCCCCGACGGCTACCTCACACTCACCGACCGAACCAAGGACATCATCAAGTCGGGCGGCGAATGGATCTCCTCGGTCGACCTCGAAAACGCCGTCATGGGACACCCCGACGTCCTCGAAGCCGCCGTCATCGGCGTGCCCGATCCCAAGTGGGACGAGCGGCCCCTCGTCGCCGTCGTGCTGCGTGACGGTTCCGATTCGACGCCGGAAACGTTGCGAGAGTTCTTGTCCGACAAGGTCGCAAAGTGGCAGCTCCCGGAGAACTGGACCATCATTCCCGAGGTTCCCAAGACCAGCGTCGGCAAGTTCGACAAGAAGCGCCTGCGCTCGACGTTCCACGACGGAGGACTCGACGTCACCCGGTTGTAGGTGAAGCGAGCCCTCCGCGCGGGGGGCGAGCTACGAGAAGAACTCGACCGAGCCCCAACCCCCACGATTCGGCTTCGACTTCGGAGCCTTCTTCGGCTTGGGTTGGGGCTTGGCCTGAGGTTTCGGCTGAGCTTGCGGAGCTGGCAGCGCTTGCGGAGCGGGCTGCGCCTGCGGGGCCGGCTTCGGCGCTGGTCGCGATCCGGTCTCACACGCGACGCCGTCGTCATCGCGATCAAGTGCCGAGCGGTATCCATCCTGGCCGCGGTAGATCGGTGCGACGCCCGCGTCACGGGCCGCCTGACAATTCTTGTAGTACGCCACCGGCGTGGGCGACGGAGCCGCCGACGCAACCGGGGCAAATCCCACCAGCCCGGCCGCGACGCCTCCGGCAACCAGCCCGGCGATGGCCGAGTACTTCTTGTTCATCTCTCACCCAATCTCTCGAATATCGATGAGTGACAGTACTGGACGCCGAGTACATCGTCGGCGGTCCCAGCGTCGGCCGAACAGACGAATCTTGCTGACGCACTGGCTGATGTCGACTGCAGAAGCGCGGCGCTCAGTCCTCACCAAACGGAACCACGACGACCTTACCCCGCAGCCGGCCCGCCTCGGCCTCTTCGTGCACCTTGATCAACTCAGGTAGCGGAACCCGCTGCGCGATTTCGACTTTCAGATCCCCACTGTCGACAAGGCCCACCAGTTCGGTGAGCACAGCGGCGTCGGGGTGGAGGAAGATGGTGACTGCACGCACGCCGCGCTCGTCGTCGCCGGGAGTCGGGACCATCGGCGTCGTCGACACCACGACGCCCCCGTCGCGAACCAGGGGCACGAGCGCCTTGAAGCCCTCCTCCGTGATCGGCCCGACGTTCAGCAGAACGTCGACCGGTTCGGTCACCACGTCGAGGATGGAAGTGGTTGTGTAGTCGACGATCTCGTCGGCGCCGGCACGCGTCACTGCCTCTGCGCTACGCGGACTCACCGTCGCGATGACATGCGCGCCCGCACGCTTGGCGAGTTGTACGGCGTATCCACCGACCGAACCACCGGCCCCGTTGATCAGCACCCGCTGGCCCGGCTTGAGTTCCCCCGCTTCGAACAACGCCTGATACGCGGTGAGCGCCACGGACGGTAGGCCAGCAGCGTCGGTGAGCGGAATCGTCGTCGGCGCTGCCACGAGTGAATCAGCAGGCGCCACAACGTATTCGGCGTCGGCTCCGTCGGCGTCCATTGGAATGAATCCGACGACGCTGTCGCCGACGTTCAGGCTGGTGACACCCTCGCCCACCTCGTCGACCGTGCCCGAGACGTCGTAACCCGGGGTGTGCGGGAGCGTGATCGGGATCGGGAGGAATCCGCCGCGCAGACCGCCATCCGCGGGGTTGAACGCCGAGCCCGCGACCCGGATTCGCACTGCACCCGGACCTGCCGTCGGAGTCTCGACGTCTTCGTAGCACAGAACCTCGGGACCACCCGTTTCGTGAAACCGTACAGCCTTCATGATGTCCTCCTCGTCGGTGGTGCTTCGAATTTGAAGCACCTGACGACGACGGTATACTTACTTCGAATTCAAAGCAAGTGCTTCGAGTTAGAAGCAAGATGATAGATTCGAGAGGTGCCACCGCAGCCCGGGATCGACCCGACCGAACTCGCCGCCTACTTCGGGCTCATCGAAAGCACCAGCCTGTTGAAACATGCGGTGGAACAACAGCTTCGAGACGTCGGAGGCCTCAGCTACATCCAGTTCCAGTTACTCGCGACGCTGGGTGATTCACCGACCGGCAGCCGACGAATGACCGATCTCGCCGACGGCGTCGTCTACAGCCGCAGCGGCATGACCTACCAGGCGCAGGTCTTGGAGAAGCGCGGCCTCGTGACCCGCACACCGTCGACCGACGACGAGCGCAGCATTGACGTGTCGCTCACCGACGACGGCCGCGCCGTTCTCGCGAAGGTCTTCCCCGGCCACATCGCGATCCTCAACGACATGCTGCTCGCACCTCTCTCGCGCGCCGATATCGAGTCGCTGGCCGACATCCTTACCCGCACACGCGACCACATGCGGCAGGTCCCACCTCGCTCAGCGGCTCCGCGGCGTCGGAAGAAGGGCGCGGGCGCAGAGGAGTGAGTCTGTGTCCCCCGATCGGACCAATCGATCCGGAATCGGACATAGCGTCGGTAGGCATGCGTACGTTTACCAGTATCTGACGTCGGGGGTCGTCACACACTATCCGTCGGAGGACTGATGAAGCACGTTCGCACACAGGGTCATCTCGCGCTCTGCGCACTCGTGGCCGCTGGAGTACTCGGCCTTACCGCATGCAGTGGTTCGAGCTCGGAACCAACAACGACGACCACTACCACCACGACGGCAGAAGTGACCACGTCGCAACCCGCCGAGGTCACCGAAACAACAACGGCAACAACAACTCCGAAAGCTCCTGCCGCGGCACCGGCGACCACCGAACCCAAGGCAGCTGCCATGCCGAACGTCGTCTGCATGAACCTCCAGGAAGCACAGAACACCATCCAGGAAGCCGGCGTCTTCTACTCACGCAGCAAGGACGCGACGGGCCAGGGACGCAGGCAGGTGGTCGACAGCAATTGGATCGTCGTCGCGCAGACTCCATCCGCGGGCGCGCCTGTCACAGAGGGAGAGGCCGTGTTGTCCGCGGTCAAGATCGGTGAACCCAGCCCCTGCTGACCACAGATCGGCTCACACCGCGCACCCGTGCCCGTCCACGTGAAGCGCGGTCCGCACATCGTCGGCAATGCCCCGCGCGTACCTCGAGAGCCACGTCGACGGAAGGGGCGTCGACCCGCCTGCGTCGTCGAGTCCGAACTCGTTGTAGACCCAGGGCACACGGTCGGACATCAGCGCGATCATCGGGATATTGCCGGTCCATAGCGGCGCGCGACCCCCAAAGTCGTTGTCGGTCAACATGACCGGCACTCCTTCCGTCCGGGTGCGAGCGCTTGCTATCGCCTGGCCATAGCGCTGACTGGCGGCAGCTGTTGCCTCGTTGCGGTAGGTGATGCGCAGCGTCGCGCCGTCGGCTCCTACTCCCTCGCGATACAACCCCACGCGCTGTACGAACACGTCATTTGCGCCGGGACTCGTGTGAATACTGATCGCGACACGTGCGTGCGCCGTGACCGCGCGGTCGACCCGCTGCCGATACGTAACGTTTTCTGTGACAGCACGTTTCAGCATCACCACGTCATATCCGTTGTGTTGCAGAAGCTCTCGCACGTCGGTGGTGACCTCGAACACGTTCGCGTCCTCGGCGCCGTTGGGGTAGTCGATCTGCGACGCTCCGGTCACGGGGTCGAATCCGTCGACACGCACGGGGTTGTGGCCCGGGTCGAGCGCCACCACAACAGGAGAACAGGACGCCTTCGACGACGCGCCAGTCGCCGCCGACACCGTGGACGAATAGCCCGCGTCCGTACTCTGCGTCGCGCAGCAACCACTGAGGCAGCACGCAAGAACCACGGCACTCATCCGCAGGAGAGCCACACTCGCTTGTACGCGCACCATGCGATGATCGCAGACTGATCGCTGCGCAGACCTCGGCTCACTACACTCAACCCCGTGCCCACGGACCCCCTGACGCTCGGCCAGCAGCTCGTCGCTGTGCTCGAGGGTGGTCGGCGGACGTCCACGTACAAGCTCGCCGTGATGGTCGCGCTCCTCGACCTCGCCGTCGAATCCGTCCCCGACGATCCCAGCGCGGAAGTCCCGATCGACCTCGACGACCTGACCGACCGCGTCATGGCCCAGTACTGGACCCAGCTACGCCCGCTCAGCGAGAAGGACCACGTCACTCTCCGGCAGTCGCGCGACGGGCGCGGTGTGGTGTTCGACGCGCTGGTCACTCTACGCGAACACTGCAGTACGCCGAGCCTGCGTGAGATGCCGATCGAGAGCGCCAAACTGGCTGCACCCGAGGCGTATTCAGTGGCGCACACAAAGGTCAAGAAGAATCTCGTGCGCTATCCACTGCACCTGCTTCAGCAGGTCGGCACGGGCTCGCACGAGTGCTTCCTCTACGACGACGCGTGGATGGGCAAGGCTTCGACTCGCGCCATCGCCGATCACGGCAACCGCCTCGTGCTGTTCGCGGGCGTCTGCCACACCCTCGCGCGATTGGCACCCCTGGTGAAACCCGCGTTCCAACTCGCCTGGGTCGACGACGTCCGGCATATGAACCGCGACATCCTCGACGACGGCCCCGACATCGCCGACCACCTCTTCGGCACCGAACGCGTCTCGCTCACCCGCCCCGCAGGCATCCTCGCCGAACACTTCGGCAACGATTGCTTCTACTGCAACGCTCACTTGCGCACCAGCCGCCACGTCGACCATGTCCTCCCGTGGTCGCGCGTCGGAATCGACGGCCTCGCCAACCTCGTCCTGGCGTGCCCGAGTTGCAACACAAGCAAATCCGACGTCCTGCCCGCGCCCGCGTATGTCATCCGCGCGCTCGACCGGGGACAAGACGTCATCGACGCTCTCGCCGGCGAGATCCGCTGGCCGAGTCAGTACGGCAGGGTCGAGGCAGCGTCGCACGGCCTGTACTCCACACAACCCGATACGACGCCGATCTGGTTGGGCGCCAAACACATTCAGCCACTCAAGCGTGTCGACTTCGGGCGTTGGGACGTCGAACTCTGAGGATCGCCGTCGGTAGTCGAGGGTCGTCGAGCAGCCGCACCGGCGGCGCGGAAAGTAGGGGAAGGGATCTTTCCGTGGGTCTCGTCGCTTTCCGCGCGGAACTTCTCGAGGAAGCCAACAACCCGAGGAAGAGTTCTTCCCCCGAGTTTCTGCGCGGCACCCGGTGTCCGCGATGTCGGGCTCACCTGCGACACTCCCGGTGAGTTGCCCCGCGCACAAGACCGACCGAGAGAGTTGACGCATGCCGCACACGATCCCGCCGTCGCCCCGCTTCGCGTCGAGTACCGAGGAGTCGGTCTGGCGGCTGCTGAATGAACAACTCCTCGACGCCGACCTCCTCATCGCGAACCAACGCGTTACCGACCACGACAAAGACCACGAGATCGATCTCGTGGTGGCCATCGAGGGCGCCGGGATCGCCTGCCTCGAAGTCAAGGGTGGCGAAGTATGGCACGACGGCGAGTCGTGGTGGCAGGCGCGAACCGGCCGACCGCCGAAAGAGATCACTCCTGTCAAGCAGGCGTTGGATAGCTGCTACGCACTGCGTGAGTTCGTCGAATCCGATCCACGATGGACACAGGGGCGTCGACGCTGGGACCACTTCGTGGTCTTCCCGCACACCGAAATCCCCTCAGACTTCGCACTGCCTGAGTGTCCGCGGTGGAAGATCATCGACCGCACGCAGCTCGATCAGATCATGCCTCTCGTCCGAAGAGTGTTGTTGCAGAGGGGAACCGATGTACGGTTTCTCGACGCTGTCGGCATCGAACAACTCGAGACGACGCTCGGCGGTCGGGGTCTTCCACAGCGCGATGTCGTCGCGCGAGCGATCGAGAACGAAGGCGTCGCCGACGCCCTCACTGCGAATCAAGCCGTCATTCTGCGGGCCATCGACCAACTACCGCGCGTGGAGATCCGCGGTGGCGCGGGCAGCGGCAAGACCTTCCTCGCACTCGAGCAGGCGCGTCGCCTCACGCGTGCAGGGCAGCGCGTGGCGCTGGTCTGTTACTCACACGGACTGGCGTCGTACCTCACGCGCATCACGACGGCGTGGAAGCGTAAGGACCGTCCGGCCTACGTCGGTGAGTTCCACGACCTCGGTATGCAGTGGGGCGCCGCCGCCGGGCCTGACGAATCGGTGCGCACCGAAGCGGCGTCGCAGTTCTGGGAACATGAACTGCCACAACAGATGCACGATCTCGCCGAAGCCCTCCCACCCGGCAAGCGATTCGACGCGATACTCGTCGACGAGGCGCAGGATTTCGCCGACGAGTGGTGGCCGCCGTTGCTGGCAAGCCTGCGCGATCAGGACACCGGCGGCATCTACGTATTCAGCGACGAGGCTCAGCGCGTCTTCGACCGACAGGGTTCGCCACCCGTTCCACTCGTGCCCATCGTCCTCGATCACAACCTACGCAACACACGTCAGATCGCGAGCACATTCAGTTCGCTTGTCGGACAACGTATGCAACTGAAGGGCGGCGAAGGCCCCGACATCCGATTCGTCGCGTGCACTGCGGAGGAAGCCCTCGAAGCCGCAGACGACCAGATCGACGCGCTACTCGACGAGGGCTGGCGTGCCGAAGACATCGCGCTACTCACCACAGGCAGTCGCCACCCGGAACAGATCGAGCGGCAAGCCGAGGGCAACGCGTCGTACTGGGCGACGTTCTGGGACGACGAGCAGGTGTTCTACGGGCACGTACTCGGATTCAAGGGTCTGGAGCGTCGAGTGATTGTTTTGGCGCTCAACGAGTCCCAGGCGAGAGACCGGTCGACGGAACGGTTGTATGTCGGGCTGTCACGCGCGCGCGAGCAACTCGTGGTGTGCGGCGATCCCGAGTTCGTGCGGACAGTCGGCGGACCCGACGTCGCGCGACGGCTGGGAATCGACTGACTCGCCCCACCTTGCTCCAGCTAGTCATTTGCACGCCCCAAAGATCAGCGGTCGTACTGCCTTCGGATGAAGTTCGGGCCTTATTCCCGCAGGTCAGGCGGCTCGCCTCGCCGTAGCCCCTTGTTTCGTGCTAAAGCCACGCGCACTCTGAGAAGACGAGTCCCATCTGGTCACGCGGATAGCGGGCCGTCGAAGAAAGGAGCCGTCATGTTCACAGTGTTGTGGAACTTCTACACCGACCTCATGAACTACATTTACACCGTCATCTTCTGACAGCGAATGCAGCGAGCCCGAGTTCTGTTCTAGGCCAACTTCTTTGGCACTACGATCAGCGACTCAGAGATCAACCGACGCGTTGGTGGCGACGTCTGGCTGCTCGCCCGACACAATCGCTTTCGCATACTTCAGCAGCGCAACGGGTTTGGGGCTGTCCAGGGTCCAGTACTCGGCGGAGTCGGCGTGCACCTTCAACAGTGCGACGCCCGGGTCTTCGCGGCCCTTCTCAAACCAGGCCTCTGCGTGAGAGTTCCAGAGCTCGTCGATCAGCTTCTGATCGTGGGTCACCGACGCTGTGCCGGCGATCGAGAGATAGTTGTCGTCGGCCTGCAGGCTCACGTTGACGTGTGAATCCTCGGCAATCTGGCCGGTCTTGGGCGACGGGTCGACGGTGAAGAAGTACAGATCGCCGTCGAACTTCCGGTCCAGCACAGCGAGTGGTCGGCTCAGCAATCGACCGTCGGACTCGCTGGTGGTGACGAATGCGACGCGACCCTTGGAGATCAGCTCGCCGATGTGCTCGAATTCGGTGTTGTCATTAGTCATGGTTTTCACGCTACGCGCAAGTGCTGTCCGCGCCCACCGTCGTAGCGGCGGCAGACGCGTGCTCACTTGACGGCACCGGAAACACACAATCGCCGACCTAGCTGCCTCGCACCTACGCTGAGAACCATGCGATTCGTCATCTACGGTGCAGGGGCCATCGGCGGCGTCATCGGTGCTCACCTGGCACTTTCCGGGGCAGACACCACCTTGGTCGCGCGCGGCGATCACCTGCGCGCGATGTGTGAGAACGGACTCGTCCTCGACACCGCCGAAGGACGCCAATCCGTTTCGGCCACGCTTGCGTCAAACGCCTCGGAAGTGGACTGGAGCGACGACTCCGTCACGCTCCTCGCCGTCAAGTCGCAACAGACCGCCGCGGCGATCGCCGACCTTCGAGCGCACATGCCTCTCGACACCCCGGTCGTATCGGCGCAGAACGGCGTCGCCAATGAACGCGAGTTGCTTCGCGTCTTTCCACGTGTCTACTCGCTGTGCGTGATGCTGCCCGCCCTGCATCTCGAGCTCGGCGTCGTGGTTCAGGCGTCATCGAACAGGCCCGGCATCCTCGACATCGGGCGTTATCCGTCGGGTATCGACGAAGCGGCGCAATCTATTTCGTCCGCGCTGCGTGCCGCGACGTTCCTCTCCGAGCCACGCCCCGACATCATGGCGTGGAAGTATCGAAAACTGATCATGAACCTGGTCAACGGAATCGACGCCAGCTACCGCAACGACGGCGACGCCTTCGATGAACTTGTCCGACGCGCGCGAGCCGAAGGTGAGGAGGTCATTGCGGCGGCGGGCATCGATGTCGTCTCCGAGGCCACCGACAAGCAGCGGCGCGGCGATGCCATCATCCGTCGTGACACCGGAGAGGCTTCATTCGGCAGTTCGACCTGGCAGAGCGTCGCGCGTGGGTCGGGCAGCGTCGAAACCGACTATCTGTCAGGCGAGATCGCGCTGCTCGGTCGACTCCATGGCATTGCGACGCCGGTCAACGAGCTCGTCCAGAACGAGACCAATCGGCTTGCGCGCGAAGGACTGTCGGCAGCGAGTTCGGATGCGAGCGTCGCGCTGGAGAGTCTCGGCCGTCCGTGAGCGCACTGTCGATATCGTGCACGATCTCGTCACAGGTCTCGGCCGCAATGCCGCACAACTTCTTCGCGCGGGATGTCATCTGCGGATCGGTCGAGCGTTCGCGCCACACCTGCGACATCCTGCGCGCTGTTGCGGCGATCTCACGCGGGTCGCTGTCGGGCGAGAGCCCGAGACGTCGAGCGGGGTCGGAGCCGTGCGAACCGAGTAGCGAGACCAGTTCGTCGCGCAGGGGCGTCGGAAGATCCCTGTTCTCGCGCAAACTCGGGAACCGCTCGGTGCGCGTACTCGGACCGATGCCACGATGCGACGTCGGAACCGCGAACATCTCGGTCGGCGAGTTGGGGTCTGTGGATGTCTCGTGCATGTCTTCGACTCTGCCCGTCGACCCTTGCCACGCTCTCAACGCGACCTGAGAGCAGCCTTCGGATGCTGTTGCATCTCAACGCCCTCCGACGTGCCGGGTGACTCACGGCCCGATAACCGGATTGGCGCCTGCACGCGTTCGGCGTCGACGACTTCCCACGAAGACGTCGACGCCGAAGACGGAAACCAGGTGAACAGCGCTACTTGAACACGCCGAGTTTGCCGAACTTGTCAGCGAGCTTGTAGTACACGGCGAGCCGCGGATTGGACTTGCCGTCCTTCATCTCCGCGAGCACGTCCTTGATCGCATTGTCGAGGTAGGCGTCGGTTTCTGTCAGACCGAGCTTCTTCTTCAGGAAGTTCTCGCGCACGGTTTTGAGTTCTGCGGGATCGCTTGCCGACACCAGAGCGGCGTCGGCGTTCTGCAGCGCGAGGCGATAGGTCGACGCCATCTTCTCGACCACGGCAGGGTCGGCGTCGGGGACGTACTTCTTCACGGTTTCCAGGGCATCAGACAATGGGGACACTCCATTGGGTTGTCGCTGGTACAGGCGACACGGTACGCCCGTAAAGACGATCAAGTCTGATGAATCGCGGGTTGTCGCAAATGTCCGCCCCCTGTCGATCATCGAGCAACGACACGTCGTGCACCTCCTACCCTTGGTTCATGGCAGCCACCAGCGCTATTCGGCCGTTCACTCCACACACCGACCCGGCCGTAGTCGACGATCTTCGACGACGCCTCCGCACCACTCGGTGGACCGACGCTCCGGAAGGCAGTGGATGGTCGATGGGTACTGATGTGTCGTATGTGCGCGATCTCGCCGACTACTGGCGCACGGATTTCGACTGGGCCGCATTCGAATCAACGATCGCCGAATTGCCTCACTTCACGGCCACTATCGACGGCCTCGACATCCACGTCATCCACAGCCCTGCATCCGACCCCGACGCGGCATTTCCCGTCCTGCTGGCCCACGGCTGGCCCGACTGCTTCTGGAGATTCCTGAAGGTCATCCCGCTCCTCACCGACCCCGCCGCACATGGCGCCGATCCGGCCGACGCCTTCACGTTGATCGTTCCCGACATGCCTGGGTTCGGATACTCAAGTCATCCCAGCGGGCCGACGCCCGACACACGAGACATCGCGCGCATGTGGGGTCAACTGATGCACTTACTCGGGTACGAGCGGTACGGCGTCGCGGGCGGCGACATGGGCAGCCACGTGGCCCGCTATCTCGCACTCGCCCAGCCTGACCGCGTCGTCGCGGTGCATCGCACCGACGCCGGGCTACCTCCCGCGACCATCGACAGGTCAACGTTGAGTCCCGAGGAGATCGCCTGGATCGACGACGCCGCGCGCTGGTCGGCCACCGAGGGCGCGTATGCGGCGATGCACAGCACCAAACCTCAGACTGCCGCGATCGGCCTGGCCGATTCACCGGTCGGCGTGGCGTCGTGGATCGTCGAGAAGCTGCGGTCGTGGAGCGACTGCGACGGCGACCTGGACAGCATCTACACGCGAGACGAAATCCTCACGCTCGTCACGCAATACTGGGTCACCAACACGATCGGATCGTCGATCCGCACATACCGAGCCAACGCGGCCATACCGGTCGAGGACCGTATGCGATACGTCGACGTCCCGTCCGGGTTCTCGATCTTCGGTGGCGATGTTGTTCGACCGCCCCGCGCCTGGTTGGAGCGTACGGCGAACACGGTGTATCACTCCGAGCCTGCTCGCGGCGGGCACTTCGCGCCGTTCGAGGTGCCGGAGAGCTACGCCACCGAACTGCGCACGTTCTTCCGTCCCTACCGCAACGCATGAGCGGCGTCGGAAACCCCTGAACCCCAACCAAGCATTCGCTTGGTTTGTTACCGTCCAGGCTGCGGCACCCATCGGCAGTGAGGGCGGAACATTGGGGTTCATCACACAGACCAGACCCGACGTCGACTTCCCGACATGGAGTCAGGGTTCCCGAGCCGAGAAGATCCGGCCGATGGCGCGCCAGTGGGCCGAGGTCGGGTTCGGCACGCCCATTGTCTTGCACCTGTTCTACGTCGGCAAGATCCTGGCTTACGTATTCGTCGGCTGGGCGATCGTCGCGGCGACGCCGGGCATCGGCGGGTTCTTCGACGTCGCGTCGTGGTACAACGAGCCGGTCGTCTTCCAGAAGGTCGTGCTCTACACGATGTTGTTCGAGGTCATCGGCCTCGGTTGCGGCTTCGGCCCGCTCAACAACCGCTTCTTCCCGCCGCTGGGCTCGATTCTGTACTGGTTGCGCCCCAGGACAATTCGTCAGCCACCGTGGCCTTCACGTGTGCCACTGACGCGCGGCGATGTGCGCGGGCCGGTCGACATCGCGCTCTACGCAGCACTTCTCGTGATGCTGGTCGTCGCACTCATCAGCCCGGGTAGTAGGCCACTCACCGATCTGGATACGGCAACCGGCGCGTTGCCGCTATGGGAGATCTGGACGATTCTCGCACTTCTCGCGCTGATCGGGTTGCGCGACAAGACAATCTTCCTCGCCGCGCGCGGCGAGGTGTACGGCGCGCTGTGTGTGACGTTCCTGCTCACCGGTGTCGACATGATCGTCGCGGCCAAGGTCATCTTTCTGGTGATCTGGCTCGGCGCCGCAACGTCGAAGCTGAACAAGCACTTCCCGTTTGTGATCGCGACCATGATGTCGAACAACGCGGTCATCCGGTCTCCGAAGATGAAACGACTGTTCTTCGAAGACTTTCCGGACGACCTGCGGCCGGGTAGGCCGTCGCGGTGGATCGCTCACTTCTCCACTGCGGTCGAGGGTCTCGTGCCGATCGTGCTGTTCTTCTCCCATGGCGGATGGCTCACGTGGATTGCTGCGGCGATCATGCTGATCTTCCACTTCGGCATTCTGAGTTCCATTCCTATGGGAGTTCCGTTGGAGTGGAACGTCTTCATGATGTTCGGAGTTCTCGCACTCTTCGTCGGCCACGCCGATCTCGGCCTCGCCGACCTCGAGCAGCCGTGGTGGGTTGCCCTGCTGTTCGTCGTGGTGGCGGGCACCGTGGTGATCGGAAACCTCCTCCCGCGCAAGGTGTCATTCCTACCGGGAATGCGCTACTACGCGGGCAATTGGGACACCGGGATCTGGTGCATGACGCCGTCGGCGTCGGAGAAGTTGGAGAAGAACGTGGTCGCGATCGCGGCTCTGCCGGCGTCTCAGCTACAGCGGATCTACGGTAGCCCGGAGGCAGCGCAGGTGGCGTTGTACATGGGATATGCGTTCCGCGCCTTCAACAGTCACGGGCGTGCGTTGTTCACGCTCGCCCACCGCGCGATGGGCGGGCACGACGAATCGAACTACATGCTCACAGACGGCGAACGCATCTGTTCGACGGCCATGGGCTGGAACTTCGGCGACGGCCACCTCTCCAACGAGCAACTCATCGCGTCGCTACAGAAGCGCTGCGGGTTCGAGCCGGGCGAGGTCCGTATCGTGCTCGTCGACGCCCAGCCCATTCACAGGCAGACTCAGCAGTATCGCCTGATCGACGCTGCCACAGGAGAATTCGAGCGAGGCTATGTCCGTGTCGCGGACCTGGTGACCCGTCAGCCGTGGGACGACGAGGTCCCGGTCACCGTGACCTGGACAGCGACACCCGCTGACCGGCAATCGCAGTGATCGTCTTGTCCTCGCCCGGCCGGCCGTCGAGTCGATGGGTCAGCCAGCTGACCGCGAGGGGTCCTGAGAGCGGCAACAGCGAATAGTGTTCTGTGACAAGGTCGCGCACGTAGGTGACGGGCACGCCGAGATCACGGTACCGCTGCGCCTGCGCGTCGACGTCGGCAGCGTCGATCACCTCATCGTGCACTGCCTGCATGACCAGCAGCGGCACGGCAGGCGCGTGTGTACCGAGTTGCAGGTCGTCCATCATCTTCACGACGCCCGGATCCGCCAGCACGTCGGCGAGCGGGATGTCGAAGTAGTCGTCGAGATCGTGGTTGCGGAAGCGCCGGATCGCCGCGAGCGTCGGAAGAGTGGCGGCCTCGTCGAGGCTGCGGCGCCCGAATTCCGTTGCGTGCTCGGTGATCATGCGTTCGAGCGCGGGATAGACCCTACGCAAGCCGGCCACCACGAGGATCGGAAGCCCTGCGTGCAGGCCGCCGTTGAGCCGTAGTAGCGTCGACGCCATGTCGCCGACGGGCGAACCGAGAACGGCACCAACGATATTCAGCTCGGGCGCATAGTCCGGAGCCATCTCGGCGGCCCACGATGTGGCGAGTCCGCCGCCCGAGTATCCCCACATTCCGATCGATGCCGTCGCTTCGAGGCCGAGAGGCTCGAACGCCAGCGCGGCCCGAATGCCGTCCAACGCACGGTAACCCGGCTCACGGGGCGCACCCCATGCTCCCTTGGCACCCTCGTGGTCGGGGATCGAGACCGCCCAACCCTTCGAGAGCGCACGACGCACCACCATGAACTCGAACGGTGCGACGGCGCGCGACGCGTCGGCACCCTTCTGCAGGGCATACGACGGGAAACACTGCGACGTCACGGCGTCGATCGCGCACTGGAACGACAACAGCGCCGGATTCGGATGCTTGGTGCGATCGGGCACGACGACCGTCGTGACAGTCGCATCGGGGTTGCCGTCGAGGTCGGTCGATCGATAGAGCAGCTGCCACGCCTGATGATTCGACGCCCAGAAGTTCTTGAGCTCGACCTGTCGTGACCGGATCACCTCACCGGGCCGGTAGTCACCGAGATCCGCCGGGGCGTCGTAGAAATGGTCGTCGACGGGCAGCAACGGACCGGCAGATACGTCGTCCTGGTTGTCACGTACTGCGGTCGATGCACCTGCCGACGTCGTTGTCAGCGTTTGCGCTGTCATGGTCACTCCCCTCGCTACTACTTGTAGTTACCAACATTGATCGCCGGTGGAGAATTCCGAGTCGCTCGTCTCATCTTGGAGTGAAAGAGACGAAGCAACAGGCCTGAACTGGACAAACACGACGTGTCAGACCCTGCGGCTACCTTGCATCTCGAACACACATTCGCACCTCGGCGAGTGCTCCAGGGTGCACAACAGGATGGGGAACCGCATGTCCACCCACGGCTTCGACAATCTCATCGAGAACGCATGGCGCGAGTTTGCCGCCACCGTGACATCACGCGTACCCGACCTCGGGCGCAAGGAGTTCCTCGAGATCGCCCGCCAAGACGGCCAGCGATATCGCGTGCTGCTCGTCTTCACCAAGACGGGCTCCGGAAAGGTGCGGTGCACGCTCGACGGCACTGCGCTGCCGTGGGCCGGGCGAGCGGAGTGGATACGCATTCGTGGTCGCCTGGCACAGCTCGGATGGCGGTTCCTCCCCCGAAAGGGCCAGCACATCGCCGAATCCGGCCAGCGTGACGCGAGCGCAGTCGCCGACGTCGCCGTGTCGACGCTGCGTGAGATCTTCGACGTTGCTCACCCCGTGTTCGTCGCGGTGAACGATCCCTTCGGCACGCACTCCGACGCGGGGCAGGTCGACGAGACCGGGGCCGCCACCGAACGTCAGCTGACCGTCGTTCCGCAGGCGCCCGACCGAAACGTCGAGCCGCCGACGGATGAGCACTACACCGCGGAGATGCGTGAGATGGCCGGAGCCATGGATGCGCTTCCCGAATGCATCGCACCCGGATTCGTCATCTCGGGTGTCGACGAACTACTCGAAGTCACCCGGAGCGTGCTCGCGAGGCATTTCGGATGGCAGGTGTCAGTCGTCAACAGGTGCATCGAACTGCCCGCCTTCGACGCCGTACCGTGCACGATTGTCGGTTCCGATGTCGGCCCGAGCCTCGTTTTCACGACGACGCTCACGCACCGACTCCTCGATCCCGCACTTCTCGGCACTCTGACCGCCGAATATTCGTCGAGGTGGTCGGGGATCACCATCGTGGTCCACGATCAGCACGTCTATGCGCAGCGAGTCGTCGACGCCGCAGTGTTCCATCCGCACAACCTCGACGCGGCGCTGCGCACCTGGCGGCGCTTTCTGAACAATGAGGCGGGCGAGTTGATCGACGCGCTCAACTCCGGCGGCCCCGGTGCTCACACCTGCGCACAGAGCTCCGTACCCGTCGGGCTCCAGACGTTGTTCGACTTGGGCTTCTCCGAAGCACTCACACCCGAACGCGTCCTGCATCTGACGAACGGGAAGGTCGGTCGGCTCACCGACTATCTCCGTGTGTGTCGCGAGCTCCTCGCCAACGCCACGGTGTTGGCCGCGGAATCGCGCATCCGTGGCGCCGCGTCGGAGGAGATCGAATTGCACACGGACACAGTCGATTTCTACCGCCAGTTCTGCCTCTTGCTCGAGCAGGCGATTACTCGCGCGACCCCGAAAGGTGCGTGACGCGATGGGCGCATATCGTCGAGTGAATGGCGAGTGTTCTTCCCCCCGACGGCCCGGTTCGCGATGAGACAGTCCTCGACAACCCCGCCCGTTCCGCCCTCCTCGGGCCGCATTCGCGATTCGCACAGACACACGGCAACGCGCTGCGCTATCCCGCCGACGTCGCACCTTGGTGCGCCCTGCCGGATGATCCGACGATCTCCGACTGGGAGGATGCGGCGGAGCTGGTCGGTCCTGACGGTTCCATCACGCTCGCCACCGTGACTGTCGAGCCGCCGGAGGGCTGGACGAGCTCGATGCGGATAACCGGCGTTCAGCTGATCGGCGACGCCGTCGAGGGGTATACCGACCCGCGGGTGGTCGAACTCGACGACTCCGACGTCGACGACATGCTCGATCTCGTGGAAAGGACACGTCCGGGACCGTTTCGACGCCACACCATCGATCTCGGTACCTACCTGGGTATCCGACGCGACGGCAAGCTGATCGCGATGGCAGGCGAACGCATGCATCCGCCTGGGTGGAGTGAGGTCAGCGCGGTCTGCACCGACCCGGCGTTCCGTGGAGAGGGATTGGCCAGGGCGGTGGTCCTCGCGGTCGTGGACGTGATTCGCGAGCGCGGTGACCTGCCGTTCCTCCATGCGTCGGCCGATAATGTCTCGGCGATCCGGCTCTACGAGAACGTGGGTTTCACCCGTCGACGAAAGGCGATCTTCCAGGCTGTGCGCGCCCCACAGTGACGCGCCCGGCAGGATGGATGTCATGGACGACGCCGAGCTGCTGACACTGCCCAAAGCCGAACTACACATCCACATCGAGGGCACCCTCGAACCGGAGATGGTGTTCGAGCTGGCAGCCCGCAACAACGTCGCACTCCCCTACGCGTCCGTCGACCATCTGCGCGCCGCGCACGCCTTCGCCGACCTTTCCCACTTCCTCGACCTCTACTACGCCTGCATGGCCGTGCTGCGTACCGAGGACGACTTCGCCGATCTCGCCGCCGTCTACCTGCGCAAGGCGGCGTCGCAGGGCGTCACACATGCGGAGATCTTCTTCGATCCGCAGGCGCACACGTCGCGCGGCGTCGACCTCGGTGTCGTCGTCCGCGGGCTGCGTCGTGGACTGGATACGGCGTCGGCGGAGACACGTGTGCATGCCGATCTCATCGCGTGCTTCCTACGCGACCGGCCGGTGTCGGAGGCTCTCGACACGCTTGACGCGTTGGAGCCGTTCTTCGGCAGCCTCATCGGGGTCGGGCTCGATTCTGCCGAAGTCGGCTTTCCCCCAGGACAATTCGCGCCTGTCTTCGACCGCGCGCGAGAGGCGGGCCTGCACGTCGTGGCGCACGCAGGAGAGGAGGGTCCGGCTCAGTACATCTGGGAGGCCCTCGACGTGTTGGGCATCGAGCGCGTCGATCACGGCGTCCGCGCCCTCGAAGACCCCGCACTGCTCAGGCGTCTGGCCACCGATCGAATCCCGCTCACCACGTGTCCGCTCTCGAATGTGCGGCTGCGCGGCGTCGAAAAGCTCTCCGATCATCCACTGCTCGATCTACTCGACGCCGGACTGGTCGTCACCATCAACTCCGACGATCCGGCCTATTTCGGCGGGTACGTCGGTGACGCATTCGTCGAGGCGCGGCGCGAGCTCGACCTGAGCGACGAACAGCTCCGCGCCATTGCGCAGTACTCGTTCGACGCGTCGTTCACCACTTCGTAGAGACTTTTGGTCGGCACATGTATTTGGGATGATCCGCGGTTCCAGACTGAACGGCCACCATGCTGCGGCCTCCCGCCCTCGTACACGCGTAGTTGCGGGACACCCCTCTGATTGGACCCGGAACAATCGAACCCGGAGCCACCAGCGCGATGATCGCCGCGCTCGCGACGGCGACGAGAACCGCTATCAACGCGACACGGCGGGTGCGTCGGCTTGTTCGCTGCTGTCGAATCGGTTTCTCGGACATGCGTCCTCCAGACAGTTCTGCCAGACGGACCTCGTGCACCCGCCGACACCTAGTCTCGCGGGTCGGCCGCCGAGTCGTATCCGCAATCCGATACGCGAGTTATCGGCGCAGCACTACCTAGGAGACCCCCGGCTACTCGCCGAGGCCACCCGGAGGAGCGAAGATCTCCTGCAGCCACCCCTGGTCGCCCCTTGTCATCACCCTGATTCCAAGTAGTCATCACGTCGGGCGCGGTCGTAACGTCACGCGCATGGCCCAACCCCAACCACTGAAATTCGCCGCGTTCGCGATGAACACGACGTCGCACATCCTGCACGGAGCCTGGCGCGCACCGGAGGCGCAGCAGACGAACTTCAACGACCTCGATCATTGGATCTCGCTCGCGAAGACGTTGGAGCAGGCCAAGTTCGACTTCATCTTCTTCGCAGACGTCGTCGGCCTCTACGACGACTACCAGGGTGACTGGAAGAAGTTTGTCGACTCGGGGCTGCAGATTCCGAGCAACGATCCACTGGTCCTCGCTTCGGCATTGGCCTCGCACACCGAGAATCTCGGTATCGCCGTGACGAGTTCGATCCTGCAGGAGCATCCGTTCGACTTCGCGCGCAAGATCTCGACACTCGATCACGCCTCGCGGGGGCGGGTCGCGTGGAACATCGTCACCAGCCTGTCGAGCAACGCGTGGCGCAACTTCGGCTACGACGGCATCACGCGCCACGACGACCGTTACGCCTGGGCGCAGGAGTACGTCGACGTCGTCTACAAACTGTGGGAGGGCTCCTGGGACGACGACGCGCTCATCCAGGACAAGGAATCCGGTCTGCACGCCGACTTCGACAAGGTGCACAAGATCCATCACGTCGGCGAGCGGTACCGCGTCGAGGGACCGCATCTCGTCGCGCCATCTCCGCAGCGCACACCTGTTCTCTTTCAAGCAGGTTCGTCACCCGCAGGACGACGCTTCGCCGCCCGCAACGCCGAGGCGCAGTTCATCGTCTCGCCGAATCCCGCTGCGGCGAAGGGACTTATCGACGACACTCGACGGCTGGTCGCTGGAGCCGGGCGTGATCCGCAGGATCTCACGTTCTTCCAAGGGCTTTCGTTCGTGATCGGCTCCACCGAAGAGGAAGCCGCGCGGAAGGCACGCGAGCTCGACGACCTCATCGACCCCAGCACGATCATCGCGCACTCCGCCGGCGGACTCGGCATCGACCTCGGCCACTACGATCTGGATACGCCCATCGGGGACATCGAGACCCAGGGCACCCAGAGCACCCTGCTATGGCTGCGCGAGGCGGTATCCGATCGGGAGCCGACGGTCCGCGACCTCGCTGAGTTGCGCAGCCGCTCAGGACGAGTCGTGGGAACTCCCGAACAGATCGCCGACCGCCTCGAGTTGTGGCGAGACGCAGGCGTCGGCGGCGTGAACGTCATCAATGCGACCATCCCGGGGAGCTACGTCGAATTCGCGGAGCATGTCCTGCCGGTTCTGTGCGATCGTGGTCTGGCACAACGTGATTACGCACCGGGCACCGTGCGTGCGAAGTTGACCGGTCGCGACCGGCTACCGGATACGCACCCCGCTGCGGGCTACCGCGGCGCATTCACCACGAACCGTGAAGAGGTGTCGGCATGACTGCGGCAACGAGAGTCGTCGCCGATCGTGCTTCGGTGCTCGCCGAGATCGCAGCCGGATCGGCCGAACGTGAACGGGCGGGCCAGGATCCGCGTGTTCAGATCGAGCTACTGCGTGACGCAGGACTCACCGCTCTCACACTCGACTCCGAACACGGAGGTGGCGGAGCCGATGTCGTCGAACTCGTTGAGTTCATCATCGATCTCGCGCGGGCCGACCCGATCGCTGCCCACATCCTCCGCGCGCACTACTGGTTTCTCGAACAGGTGAAACGTCTTCCCGACGGGCCAGTCCGTGACCGATGGAGTGCCCTGATTGCCGACGGTGCCATCTTCGGCAACGCCACAAGCGAGCGAGCCGGTACGGCTGGCGCTCGCAGATTTGCCACGACCATCCGCCCCACCGATACCGGCTGGCTACTCTCCGGCGAGAAGTTCTATTCGACCGGAACGGCTTTCGCCGATTTCATCGCCGTCCAAGCGACGGTCGACGATGCACAGGGCGGAGAACGACTCGCACGCCTCATCATTCCCGTCGACCGCGCGGGTGTATCGGTGATCGACGACTGGGACGGAATCGGCCAGCACCGCACCGGGACCGGTTCGACGCAGTTCACCGATGTGGTGGTCAACGCCGACGACATCCTCGGGATCGTCGACCTCGCGGCAGCGGATGCTCCGCGAATCGCCAACGACGCTCCCCTGCTTCAGCTCTTCCTACAGGCGCTCATCACCGGAATCCTGTTGTCGGTGAACGACGATGCGATCGAGCTTGTGCGTGGTCGCACACGCACCTTCGACCACGCACCGGCCGACGAACCACGTCACGATCCCGTGCTACTCAAGACAATCGGCGAGATCGACGCCACTGCACACGTCGCACGCGCCGCTGTTCTCGCCGCAGCGCGCGACGTCGAAGCGGCATTCGAGTGCGCGCGGCAGGGCGTGATCGACGCCTCCCTCTTCGAGCGGGCCTCCGTCGCCGCCGCGCGCGTGAAGGTGCACGTCGACTCCGTCGCATTGCCCGCTGCCACAGCACTATTCGATGTTGGCGGAGCGTCGTCGGCCAGTCGCGCACGCAATCTGGATCGACACTGGCGCAACATCAGGACGATCACACTGCACAACCCGACGTCGTACAAGGCGATCGCACTGGGCGATCTTGCGGTCAACGGCACCGCGCTTCCGGCGAACGGCTATTTCTGAACCGACCTACGTCGAACTGCTTTCAGTCTGCGCGTCGTCAACAGCCGGAGAGTCTGGCCCATACATCGTCAACCAGTAGGCGCGGGCGAGTGATGCGGCGAACTCGGCGTCGAATTTCTCCGGGGCGTTCGTGAGGTCGAGGAGGCTGCCCCGCGTGGTGACGGTGATGAATCGTGCGGTCTGGTCGGGGTCGAGGTCGGCAGGGGCCAGGCCGTCCGCCTGATCCTGGCGCAGACGTTCTGCCATCTTCGCCGTATACAGCTCGAGGAAGCCGCCGAACTCGGTCCTCAGCCTGGCGTCGAGATCGACCGTTTCAAGAAAGGCGCGCCAGACGGGACCGTGCTCTCGCCCGAGTTGGAACATGCGTGTGATGGTGTCGGCGAGGTCGTCAGGGCCCATCGGCTCGGTTCGCATCCACCACTGGTCCGACACCTCCCAAAACGCGGTGAAGAAGGGCTCAGCCGCGTTCTCGATCAGATCGCCCTTGTCGTCGAACCATTGGTAGAAGGTCGACCGCGACACGTTGGCTGTTGTCAGAATGCGCTCGACCGGGACATCCGCGTAGCGCACGCCGGACTCGAGAATGGTGGCCACCGACTCGAGGATCCGCGCCCGTGACGATGTCCGACGCTTGACCGGGGCACGTGACATGCAGGTCAGAGTACTCGCTGATGCTCGCATGGCAGCGCTCCTGGCCGACTGTGCAGACGGTCGTCCGGCACGGGAGCCAAGCTCATTGACGAACTCTTAGCGCTGTTGTTGAAGTCTTAGCGCCTCGCATGCTGTCGTCGGGAAGGCGTCGAGCGTAGACCGAAGTGGTGACATTGTTCGACATACTGCCCTCTCTGAAAGGGGTCACCGTGGCCAGATCGTTCGATTCGACGAAGTGGCGCTTGCCTATTCGCTGCGCGGGGTGCGACTTCCTCGTGAATGACCTCTCACTGCGGGAGGAGTCGTTGCGGCGCAAGGTCGCGTTCTTCCTCGACGAGTCGGGAGAGCCGGTCAGTCAGGCGCTGTGCCCCGAGGCGGTGTGGTTTCCCGCGCTTGTCACTCGGATCAGCAGTGCGCAACTCACCGCGCAGCGCGCCGTGCTCCACGTCGACGCCGCGCTCCCACTCACCACCGCCATCGCCGACGTCGCATTCCCCGGCAACGAACTCGCAGGCGCACACCTCGCCGACATCACGGTGGTCGACGCTTCGGGGCATCGACGCACCCTCAACGCCGAGCTGCCCCCACATGTATCGGTGACGGGAACCATCGTGCTCGCGCTGCGCGGCGTGTCGACGCACCTCCCGACAGTTGAGGACTCGACCCGCCAGAGCCAACTGACGGTCGACGGCCAGCGATAGCCGAGTAGCGCTCGCTACAGGTACGTGCCCGTCGGCAGCGCGGCCTCGTGCGCGCGCGAACCGATCACCGACAAGAGCGTCGCTGTCGTGATTTCGGCTCCGTCGACGAGGATTGCGCGACGGACGATCTCGCTCACGTCAGCACCACTGCGATCACGAGGCAGTGCTGCGACGACCCGTGCGACGTCGACATCGAGGGCACCGATTCTCGCGAGCACACCCGACAGAATCGCTGCTGCCGCAGCATCATCGGGCGGGTCGAGCTCGATCACCGTGTCGAAACGGGCTGCGCGCGTGGCGGCGCCGTCGAGGGCGCGCGGATCGTTCGTCGTCGCGATCGTGAGAACGCGGTCATGGGCCGTCGCTCCGTCCAGCGCCGCCAACAACGCACCGAGTGCGGAGTCGTCGCCGTCGCCCCGTCGTCGGACGTAGAGGTCGACGTCGTCGAGGATCACGACGAGCGGCCCGAGGACATCGGCCATGGCGTAGACGGACCCGAGCTTGGCCATGACTGCGGCGGATTCGACGATGACCACGGTGAAGTCACCGAGCAGTTCACCGGCGATCGTCCGAGCGATCGCCGTCTTACCGACACCGGGACGCCCGGCGAGCAGCACACCGCGACTCGTCGACATTCCTGCCGCGGTGAGGATCTCGTGACGAGAAGTGACCGCGGAGACACTCAGATCCACCTCGCGCCAGACGCTGTCAGGGATCGCGATGTCGGCGCGGGTTGTCGACGGCTCGGGAGCAGCCGCCAGCGAGATCTCGTTATAGATCACCGATACCGATAACACTCGGCCGCGCAACGGATTACGCGCATCGATACGACGACGCAGCTCGACGACGGCACAAGACACCATGTCGCGAAGTTCATTCGGCGCGTACAGCGAGATAGTGGCTCTCGAGTTGTTATCGCTGAGCAACGACGAAATGACCAACGGTCCACTGCCGAAGGGGTTGTCGGGGGTGAAAGCCAGCGAGATGTCGGCGGGTACCGAGAACTCGTCGTCGCCGATACTGCGCTCTGCCCACCGCGGAGGTGCGTCGTCTTCGTCCGGACCGATTGCGGGCGAATCAGTTTCGATCAGGTCACCGAGCACGAGGCCTGCTGCGATTCTACTGGCCGGGTTGATGGACATGACCTGGACGAAGAGTTCGTTCCGGTCAGCGCGCAGATGTGTCTTCAGGAATGTGTCGATGGACGCGGGGGCTTCGGGGAGCGCATCGTTGAGCAACTGTGCGACCACGGTGACGGCGCGTCGGACATGAGGGTGCTCCGTGGCGAGCGCGTCGAGCGTGGATGTTGTTGCGGGCGTGGTGTCCTCCTTCTGTGGGCAAGCGTGTCAGCTTGGCACCGATCGACGACGCGATGCAAGAGGTTTTCACGCGGCGAGACCCCGCCTGGGTCAGGCGGGGTCTCGCGAAAGTGGTGGGGCAGCGCCGATCAGTTGACCCACACCCAGTTCCAGCGCCGGGTGCGCGAGTCGAAGCGACGCACCCGGCGACGACGCTGTGCCGGAGCGGGGTTCTGGCGCTGCTGCTGGTTGTTGTTCGGGATGGGCATGACTACCTCTTTCACTTCGGCGGACCGCTCGTCGGTGAGCGCTCTCTCTGACATCACCGACAATGCCAACCGAGACTTGCGAGGCACTCGACGTCGACTGGGAGATCGCTGAGTGACTGGAGATGACTGGGACTGAGAGATAATTGGGTGCGGACGCTGAATGCCGTTGATAGGCGCGGCATCACAGATTGCTGCGAGGTTGGCTGTTCGGCTGGCAGACGGGGCAATCATTCGATAGTGTCCGAATTGTCATCACCGGGGGATCGCACCGACGAGGAGAACGTCCCGATGCACAGACGCCCACCCCGGCCGACCCTCCCCCACTCGTTACGACGCCGCGTCGCATCGCGGCTGCGCCGCCTGACAGGTCCGGTGACACTCACACTTGTCGCTTCGTTGACGGCCTTGGGGCTTTCACATGTGGCGCCTGCTCGTGGAGCCACGTTGGTGTGGTCTGACGAGTTCAACGGTGCGGCCGGCAGTTCGCCGTCGACGTCGAACTGGAACTTCGAGACCGGTGGCGGTGGCTGGGGTAACAACGAGTGGCAGACCTACACCAATTCGCGGCAGAACTCCTACCTCGACGGCAACGGCCGACTGGTGATCGCCGCCCGCTCCGACGGCACGTCGATCACGTCGGCACGCCTCAACACTCTCGGCAAGGTGGCATTCACCTACGGGACGGCGTCGGCCCGGATCAAACTGCCCGCGGGAAAGGGTCTGCTGCCGGCGTTCTGGCTGATGGGCACGGACATCTACTCGGTGGGGTGGCCCGCGAGCGGCGAGATCGATGTGATCGAAACTCCCTCGGTGACAACGTCATACACCAACCACGTGCACGGGCCGACGACCTCGGGCGGGACATGGAAACTCGGCAACTCCGGTGCGATCGCCGATCTGTCGACCGACTTCCACACGTACTCGGTCACGAAGTCGCGAGATGCGATCACCGTCGCGCTCGACGGACGGACGGTCGGCAGCTACCGGGCGTCGCAGTTGAGCGCCGACAAGAAGTGGGTATTCAACAAGCCGACGTACCTCCTGCTGACGCTCGCGGTCGGCGGGGACTGGCCCGGCGACCCCGACCTCACGACACCGAATCCGTCGTACATGACGCTCGACTGGATCCGGGTGTACTCGAGCTGAGGTGGTCTCGACAAGCTCGACCAGCGGGGGCCTTTTCCGCTGATTGAGCCGGCCGCGAGCGGAGCGAGCTGCCGAGTCGAAATCACCTGCGGTGGTCTCGACAAGCGGGCGGGGTGGTCTCGACAAGCTCGACCAGCGACGGTCGCTCGACCAGCGGGTTCGGCTCGACCGGCGGGTGGGGTGGTCTCGACAAGCTCGACCAGCGGATGGGCGGTTCGACCGGCGGTGGGGTGGTCTCGACAAGCTCGACCAGCGGGAGTTGGCTCGACCAGCGACGGTCGCTCGACCGGCGGGTGGCTCGACCGGCGGGCTTAGGCGGTCAGATGGCCGAGTCGGGGAACGCGATGACCGAGAGGAACCGGATCGGGAGTTCGACCAGTTCGACCGGCCCGTGGGCGCCCTCGCCGTCGAGTTGTAGCGAATCGCCGGGGCTGAGTCGGTAGACCGAACGTGAGTGCGCGTAGTCCATCGTTCCGTCGAGCATGAAGATGAACTCGGTGCCTGGATGCTGGAACAGCGGCTGCGTCACCGACTTCTCGGTGAGCGTCACCAGCAGGCATTCGAGGCGCTTGTGCTCGCCGCGGAGCGAGCCGAGCATCTCGTACTCGTGGCCCTCGCGGGAGCCTTCGCGCACGATCTGCGAGCCCTCCCCCGCCTTGACGAACACGGCGGACCGTTCGAGGTCGGCGCCACGGAAGAGCGAGGTCACCGAGACGTCGAACGCGGTGGCCAGCGCGGCCAAGGTGCTCAGGCTGCAGGACGTCTGCGCGTTCTCGATCTTGGAGAGCATGGCCTTGGAGATGCCGACCTTGGCGGCCATGTCGCCGACCGACAGCCCCTCCTGCCTGCGGAGACGTCGGACGTTGTGCGCTATCGCCGATTCGAGTTCGAGTTCTTCGACCGGTTGATCGACCGGACGTTCGCGCGCGGTCCCCGACTGGTTACGGATCAGAGCGTCGTCGGTCACCTCGCCAGCATATCGGTAGACGGACTTCACTCGGGGTAGACGCCGGGGTCCGGCGGACGTCGGTGTTCCGCCGTGGAGAGCACACATCCGCTACCGCATCTCGCCCGCACCGACGTACGGGAATTTGGTCTTGAGCAGGTCGCCGTCGTCGAAGCGGGAGAGCCGGAAGTTCGACTCCGGGATGCGCGGATCGTTGCTGCGACCGTCAACGACGAGGTCGGCGACGAGACGTCCGACGGCAGGCGAGATCTTGAAGCCGTGTCCGCTGAAGCCCGCGGCGATGACGAGTCCATCGAGCGGACCGGTGGAGATCACCGGGTTCCAGTCGGGTGTGACGTCGTAGCAGCCCGCGTAGCTGCTGGTGATGCTCGCGTCGGTGAACGCCGGGAATCGGGTACCGACCTTGTCGACGGTGAGGTCGAGGAATGCCTCGTCGGCGCGATTGAGGTAGCCGTCGGGGTTGGCGACCTCGAGCTCGGCGAGATCTGAGTTTCCGAACAGGATCTCCCCGCGGACGTCGGGTCGGACGTACTGCAACGACACCAGATCCGAGAACACCGGCACCGCAACGAGTTCCATGCCCGGATGGATCATCACGATCTGCTCGCGGTGCACCGTGATCGGAACGTCGATGCCGTACGTGTCGAGGAAGGGCTTGGTCCAGACACCTGTCGCGACCACGACGGTGTCGGCGGAGATGGTCGAGTGGTCGGCGAGTTCGACTCCGGTGACACGCTCTCCGTCGGTCAGCAGACCGGAAACGCTGGTGCCCTGTTTGATTCGGACACCGGCTGCTCTCGCCGACGCCGCGAACGCCTGCGCGGTCTGATACGCGTCGCCATAGCCACCGCGTTCTTCCCAGCCGAACGCGGCGAACGGTTCCAGATCGGCTGCGGGCCAGAGCTTTGCCACCTCGGAGACATCCATCTCCTCGGTCTGCACTCCGACCTCGCGCTGGGCCGCCAGGCTTTTCCGTAGGTTCTCGACGTTGGGCTCTCCGACCCCGACCACGTAGCCGGTCTGTCGGAAGCCGATGTCGGTGCCGAAGATCTCCTCGGCCTTTTCGAACACCTCGAGGCCGATGGCAGCCATGGCCGCGAGCGAACTGACACCGTAGTGGCAGCGGACGATGCCCGACGACTTGCCCGTCATTCCACCGCCGACGGTATCTCGCTCGCACACAACAACATCGGTGATGCCGCGCTGCGCCAGTGCCCATGCCGTCGCGACGCCCTCGAGGCCACCGCCGATGATGACGATGGATGCGGTTTCGGTACTCACAGACCCGCTCCCGTCCCGGGAATCCAGTTGGTGCCCGCGAGAGGAACACGCGCCATGGCTGCGGCCTCGATCGAGATCGCCACCAGGTCTTCGGGTTCCAGGTGATGCAGGTGCGCCTTGCCGCAAGCGCGGGCGATGGTCTGCGCCTCCATCGTGGTCACGCGCAGGAAGTTGGCGAGTCGTCGGCCACCGGCGATCGGGTCGAAGCGCGCGGAGAGCTCCGGATCCTGGGTGGTGATACCGGCCGGGTCCCTGCCGTCCTGGAAGTCGTCGTAGAAGCCTGCGGCCGATCCCAGTGCCGCGTACTCGTCCTGGTAGCGAGGATCGTTGTCGCCCAATGCGATGAGCGCTGCGGTACCGATCGCCACGGCGTCGGCTCCGAGTGCCATGGCCTTCGCGACGTCGGCTCCGTTGCGGATGCCGCCGGAGACGATGAGCTGGACCTCCCGGTGCACTCCGAGCTCTTGAAGTGCCTGCACCGCTTGGGGAATCGCGGCGAGTGTGGGGATGCCGACGTGCTCGATGAAGACTTCCTGGGTCGCGGCTGTTCCGCCCTGCATGCCGTCGACCACCACGACGTCGGCGCCGGAATGCACCGCGAGCTTGACGTCATAGTAGGTGCGGGTGGCGCCGACCTTGACATAGATCGGCTTCTCCCAGTCGGTGATCTCGCGTAGTTCGTTGATCTTGATCGCGAGATCGTCGGGGCCGGTCCAGTCCGGGTGCCGCGAAGCGCTTCGCTGGTCGATACCGACAGGGAGGGTGCGCATCCCGGCCACTCGCTCGGTGATCTTCTGTCCCAACAGCATTCCGCCGCCGCCCGGCTTGGCTCCCTGGCCGAGGACGACCTCGATCGCGTCGGCCTTGCGCAGGTCGTCGGGGTTCATCCCGTAGCGCGACGGAAGGTATTGGTAGACAAGGTTCTTCGACTGCCCGCGCTCCTCGGGGGTCATGCCGCCGTCGCCCGTGGTGGTCGACGTCCCGACCTCCGACGCTCCTCGTCCGAGCGCCTCCTTGGCGCCAGCCGATAACGCGCCGAAGCTCATGCCCGCGATGGTGACCGGGGTGTCGAGGTGCAGCGGGTACTTCGCGTTGCGGGTGCCGAGCGTGACGTCGGTGCCGCAGCGCTCGCGGTAACCCTCCAATGGGTAGCGCGACATGGAGGCGCCGAGGAACAGGAGGTCGTCGAAGTGCGGCAGTTTGCGCTTGGCACCCCACCCGCGGATGTCGTAAACGCCTGTCTCCGCGGCGCGTTGGATCTCGGCGATGGTTGAGCGATCGAAGGTCGCCGACTCGCGCAGACCGCGCTGCGCGTTGTTGAGGTTGGACATGGGATTCTCCGTTGTGGGTAGTGGTCTCGACGGGCTCGACCAGCGAGAGTGGGGCTCGACCAGCGGGGCGGGTGCTCGACCAGCGGGGCGGGTGCTCGACCGGTGGGGTGGGTGGTCTCGACAAGCTCGACCGGCGGGGGTTGCTCGACCAGCGAGAGTCGGGCTCGACCAGCGGTTGGGCGGTGGTCTCGACAAGCTCGACCAGCGAGAGTCGGGCTCGACCAGCCATTGGGCGGTGGTCTCGACAAGCTCGACCAGCCGGGGTGAGCGGGCGTCAGTAGGAAGACGAGTTGTCGGCGTGGAAGTGGTAGAGCTCGCGGGCGGAGCCGTAGCGGGTGTACGCGGACAGGTCGTCGTCCTTGAAGCCGGCAGCCTTGAGGAGTCCGGCGAGTTCTTCGAGGTGCTCACTGCGCATCGGCTTGGCCACGCAGTCGGCGCCGAGGGATGCGACGGAACCTCGCACGTACAGACGGGTTTCGTAGATCGAGTCGCCGAGTCCGTGTCCGGCGTCGCCGCGGATGACCAGGCGGCCTGCCTGCGCCATGAATGCGCTGCTGTGGCCGACGTTGCCGCCGACCACGATGTCGACACCCTTCATCGAGATGCCGCAACGGGCCGCGGCGTCGCCCTCGACGACCAGCAGTCCGCCGTGGGCGGTCGCGCCGGCCGACTGGGACGCGTTGCCCTTGACGACGACCGTTCCGCTCATCATGTTCTCGGCGACACCGGTTCCGGCGTTGCCGTTGATGATGATCTCGGCCTGCTGGTTCATGCCGGCCGCGTAGTAGCCGACGTGCCCGTTGACCGTGATCTTCACCGGAGCGTTCACGCCTGCCGCAACGCTGTGGGCGCCGTGCGGGTTGTCGATCGTCACCTCGCCCGAAATGTCGCCGTGCAGAGTCGAATTGACTTCGCGAAGAGGTGTGGTGTCGAGATCGAAGTACAGGTCGGTCATCGGATTCTCCGTGGACGGGGATATGGATGGGGTTGCTGTCAGCGTGTCCATGCGTAGACCACCTCGGGCTCGGGCTCCCAGATGCGAGCCTCGTCGACTCCGGGAAGGTGTGCGAGAGCGCGATACTCGCTTGCCATCGCGACCCAGTCGGGTGTTTCGGCGATGACTGCGGGCTTGCAGGCGATCGCGTCGCGGACCACCGCGAAGGAGTCGCGGTTGGAGACGAGGAGTGTGTAGAAGCCGTCGAAGGTTGCACACACTTCCTTCAGCGCCGTTTCGACGTCCTTGCCCTGCGCGAGCTGATGAGCGACGAAGCGTGCGCCGACCTCGGTGTCGTTCTCGCTGTCGAATTCGACGCCCTGAGAGCGCAATTCGCGACGGATTGTCGCGTGGTTGGAGAACGAACCGTTGTGCACCAGGCACTGTTCGGGGCCGACGGCGAAGGGATGTGCACCCGACGGGGTCACAGCCGATTCCGTCGCCATACGAGTGTGTCCGACGCCCTGCCAGCCCGACGCCGCCGCCAGCTCCCACTTCTGTGCAAGATCGCGGGGCGCGCCAACACCTTTGAGCACGGTCAGGTCGGAGCCGAATCCCGCGACGAGCGCCGTCGGAAAGGCCGAGCGGGCAGCGTCGAGGAGGGTTGCGGAGTCGAGATCGGCCGACACGACCAGCGTCTCGTCGACCTTCTGCGCGGCGACGGGTGTGCCGAGCGTCGAAGTGAGAAGGGCTGCGGCGTCTGCAGGTTCGACGTCGGTGTCGAGGAGGCAGACGCAGCCGTGCCCGGCGGGCGCCCAGTCCGGGTTGCCGTAGACGGCGATGCCCGCGGAATCTGCTCCGCGGTCTTGCATTTCGCCCAGCATTCCGGAGAGGAGTTCCCCGAGACGGGGGTAGAGATCGGGGTTGCGCAGGTGCAACCCGACGATTCCGCACATGACATGGACCTTTCGTTGGTTGGGGTGATCTCGACAAGCTCGATCAGCGGTGGTCGGCTCGATCAGCGGTTTGGGTGATCTCGACAAGCTCGATCAGCGGTGGTCGGCTCGATCAGCGGGGTGGGGCTCGATCGGCGGTGGGGAACTCGATCGGCGGGTGGTCTAGAAGGCCGTCAGGTACTGGTCGACCTCCCAGGGCGAGACGGCGGAGTGCCAGGCGAAGAACTCCTCGCGCTTGAGGTGCGAGAAGTACTGCGAGACGGTCTGTGAGTCGGCTGGCCACTCGTCGGGGATGGCGGCGTCGAGCGTGGCTGTGACAACCGTGTCGGCTTCGAGCGCTTCGACGGCGTGCAGCAGAGTGAGCGGCAATGAGGAGATGTGCTTGGGGCAGGTGCCGAGCGCGCCGGGGTCGAGGCTGCGCTTGATGCCGTCGAGTCCCGCGCCGAGTGCGGCCGCGATGGCCAGGTACGGGTTGGCCGAGCCGTCGCCGCCACGCAGTTCCACGCGCTGCTCGTCGGGGATGCGTACGTAGTGGGTTCGGTCATTGCCGCCGTAGGTGGGAACTCGCGGTGCCCACGAAGCGCCCGAGCGGGTTGCGGTGGCACCAGTCCGCTTGTAGGAGTTGACCGTTGGCGCCATCACAGCCTGCAGGGCTGGGGCGTGCTCGAGGATGCCACCGACGAATCCGTATGCCTGTGGTGAGAGGCCGAGGCCGCGCTCATCGTCGTCGGCTGCGTTCGGGAACACCGGGTTTCCTGCCGAGGTGAGTGAAAGGTGAAGGTGCAGACCGGAACCGGTGCGTTCGGCGAAGGGCTTGGGCATGAAGGTGGCGACCATGCCGCGCTCGGCCGCGAACGTGGAGAGCAGGTAGCGCAGCGTGATCACACGGTCGGCGGTGGTCAGCGCATCGGAGTAGGCGAAGTTCTGCTCGAACTGGCCGTTGCCGTCTTCGTGGTCGTTGGCGTAGTTACTCCAGCCGAGCTGGTTCATCGCCGTGGAGACGGTGGTGAGGTGGTCGTACATGCGGGTGAGGCCGCGGACGTCGTAGCAGGGTCGGTCGGAGTCGTCGGCCGCGTCTGCGGTGATCAGCGAGCCGCTGGCGTCGCGCTTGAGCAGGAAGTACTCGACCTCTGCGCCGACCCAGGGCTCGAAGCCGGCGTCGGCGGTCTGCGCGATCAGGGACTTGAGGATGTTGCGAGGAGCGAACGGCCACGGCTTTCCCAGTACGTAGGGATCGCAGTGGACGATGGCCAGCCCCTCCTTGATGAACGGGACCGGGAGGAACGACGAGACGTCGGGGATGGCCATCAGGTCAGGATCTTTGGGCTCCTGTCCGATCGCGCCGACGGCGTAACCGGCGAAACCGACTCCGTCGGTGGCCAGTTCGTCGACGGCCTCGACCGGGACGAGCTTGGCGCATGGCTTGCCACGCAGGTCGACGAACATGGCGAGGATGAACTTGGTGTTGCTGGCCTCGCACAGCTCGGCGAGGGTCTGGGTGTCAGTCATGGTTGCTCCGGGAGTTCGGGTGGGAGTGAATCCAGTATGTCTACTCGTATGAACCTTTGTCTAGTCCTAGTAGACACTTGAGGTATTGCGGTTACGTTAAGCCCGCGTGAGGTCGTGGTATCGGGATGGCCGGTGCACGCTCGGCGGGAGGGAGCGCCCAGTCGGCAGGATGTTGCGCCCGGTGGACGGGAGGAAGCGCCCAGTCGGCTGAGAATGACGCCTGGTCGGCGGGCATGGGCCCGTCTGGACGCGGAACGCCCGTGAGTTGGCGGGTCGTTCCGCACTCACGGGCGTTCTCACGGTCGAGGATTGCTCAGGATGACGTTGCTGTCGTGGCTCCCGCCGGTTGGGTAGTTGTGGCAGTGGGTATTTCGTGCTCGAGGTTCTCGGCAGCCCGCTCGGGGTGAAGACCGGAGAAGCCACCCGGCGCGTGTCCGACGCCTGCTGCGGGGATCTCGTAGGCGGTCTCGGCGTGGATGGTGGAGTCCAGGCCAAGGGTCTCGGTCTCGGCGTCGACGCGCAGGCCAATCGTCTTGTCGATCGCCTTCGCGATGAGCCAGGTCATCACGAACGAGAACGTGCAGGTGATCACGATGCCCGCGAGTTCGCGCCAGAGGAGACCGAAGTCGCCGCCGAACAGGATGCCCGTCAGACCTGCGGGTGCGGCGGACGCTGCGAAGAGCACGATGCAGAACGTTCCGACGATGCCGCCGATGCCGTGGACGATGAAGGCGTCGAGGCTGTCGTCGACCTTGAAGCGCGACTTGATGCTCATCAGGAATGCGACGACGCCTGCCGCGAGCAGTCCCACGCAGAGTGCACCAATCGAATTGACCGCATTGGCCGACGGAGTGATGCCGACGAGGCCGGCGATCGCGCCGGTGATGACGCCCAACGATGTCACGTGGCCTTCACGAATCTTCTCGATGATGGCGAAGCCGATCATGCCAGCGCTACCGGCCAGCAGCGTGTTGAGGATGACGAACTGGGTCAAGAAGGTCGCGCCCAGGGCACAGCTGCCGTTGAAACCGAACCAGCCGAACCACAGGATGCCGCCACCGAGAAGAACCATCGGCACGTTGTGTGGGCGCTCCATGCGCTTGCGGCGCGCGCCGAGCACAAATGCGAGCGCAAGAGCTGCGACACCCGCATTCATGTGCACCGCGGTGCCGCCCGCGAAATCGTGGATGCCGATCTTGTTCAGCAGGAAGCCGCCCTTGGCGTCGTCGGTGTCTGCGCTGAATACCCAGTGGGCGACCGGGAAGTAGACGAGCGTCAACCAGATGGGAACAAAGACCAGCCACGCCGAGAACTTCATACGACCGGCCGCGCCACTGGCCACGATCGCCACGGTGATCGCCGCGAACAGGATGAACCACGCTGCGTAATAGAGAACTTGGGTTCCCCCGGAGCCGTCATCGGTCTGGAAGTTCAGGAGCCCGATGTAGTCGGCTGGATTGCCGATCAGCCCCCATCCGTTGACCGAAGGGCCCGAAACCAGTCCATACCCGTACACGACGTAGAGCACGCTGGTGATGCCGAGGGTGATCAGCACCATCGTCATCATGTTGAGCACATTGCGCGACCCGAGCATGCCTCCGTAATAGAAGGCGAGCCCGGGAAACATGAGCAGAACGAACACGAATGCGGCAAGCATCCACGACAGATCCGCATGGGCGGCAAGTTGTTCCATGGAAGGTCCTCGGGTTGGGTGATCTCGACAAGCTCGATCAGCGAAGGGTTGGGTCGATCAGCGGGTTAGTGATCTCGACAAGCTCGATCAGCGGTGGTGGGTCGATCAGCGGTGGTGGGTCGAAGAGCGGAGGGTGGGTCGATCAGCGAAGGGTGGGGCGATCAGCGGGTTAGGCGGGTTGGCGGAGATATGCGACGACGTCGTCGCGGTAGTCGAGGAAGCCCTTGTACGCGGCGATGCGCTCGTCGAGGGTCTCGATGACGGTGGCCAGCTGGGCCGACCACTCGGGGATACGTCGCACATCGTCGAGCGACGCCATGAACGTTCGAATATTGAAAGTGACGGCTCCCGACATCGGGAGTCGAATGAAGTGCTCGAGCTCGATGCGCAAGCGGGCCGAACCGAAGTTCTTGTCCCGTACCATAGCCGGGATGTCGCGCCCCCACTCGGGAAGCTCTTCGAGGCTGACGTCGAGCTTGTGCGAGTCCGACGCCGAGAGGGTCCAATTCACGCGGCGGTAGACCTGATCGGCGGGCAGCCTACGCAGGAACTGCTCGGCCCTAGCGACGATGCCATCGCGGATCAAACCTGGTACAGGAGAATGTATTTCGTACATATCCATGCCGACGTCGAACGACACCGACCAGGCTGCGGCGAAGGTCACCACACCGGCGTCGAAGTACAGGCGGCCGTCGCGTTCGACGACGAGCAGAAGATCGTCGGGGACCTCACGCGCGAGGAAGTCCATCGGTCCGTTGGGCAGTGTTGAGGTGTCGCCGAGGGTGAACCCGGCGTCGGTGCCGAGAAGGTCGTTGCGCCAATGGAATCGGCCGGAGCCCAGTTCATCGAGGTGCATGAATTGCGGGTAGGCGAGCGCGAGGTCGCGTAGGTAGTACAGCAGCAGATCCCAGCACGCGATCTCCATGCCGGGTCGGATACGCACGCGAGACGGATCGGCGTCGAGTATTCGCCTGCGCTCAGCCATGATCGAGGCGTACTCGGCTCCGCCCAAGTCGACGAGGTTGCGGCCCCACTCCCCTCCGCGTGTTCGACGCGGGGTACGGGCCGGCTCGACGTTGACGGAGTAGTTGAACTCCTCGAGCTCGTCGGGGAACGGCCACGGGATGTTCGACAGGTGGTCGACGGGTTGCGCGAGAAAGTCGGCCGCCGCGCCGGTAGGCGCGTGGGCTGGCGACTGGTCTGCGGTGAGTGTCATGTGGTCACCTCGAAATCGGTTGGGCGGGTTGGGCTGGTGATCTCGACAAGCTCGATCAGCGGTGGGGGTAGCTCGGTCGGCGGGTGGGTGATCTCGACAAGCTCGATCAGCGGTAGGGGGCTCGGTCGGTGGGGGGGCTCGGTCGGTGGGGGCTCGATCAGGTAGGCGATGTGGGGGCGACGTCGAGGACCAAATCGCCTGCACCGCGTGAGACGCAGCAGAGCATTGCGTCGCCGGTTGCCTTCTCCTCGTCGGACAGTACATAGTCGCGGTGCGTTATCTGACCGGCGCGCACGGGGATTCGGCATTCGCCGCAGACCCCCTGTCGGCACATGTTGCTGACGTCGACACCGTTGTCGAGGAGTCGTTCGAGCAGGGAGACCCCGGGCGGCACGTCGATCGCAGTGCCGTCGGCCAGGCTCACCGAGAAGGGATCGCCGGGGTCTTGCTCAGGTGCGGTGAATCGCTCCAGATGGACTCGCGCCGCCGGCCAGCCTGCCGAGGAGGCCAGCCGCGTGTAGGTGTCAAGCAACGGCGCGGGTCCGCAAGCGTAGGCGTGAGTGCCAAGCGGTTGGGCAGCAAGACGTTCGGCGAGGACTGCGACCGTCTCTTCGACACTGGTCGCCTCGTAGAGGGTGACGTCGGGGTGGTCGGCGAGCGCCCGCAGGTCGTCGAGATGTGCGCCCTGCCCCGGCCGGTAGGAGTAGACAACCTCCACAGGCAGACCCTCTCGTGCTGCGGCACGTGCGTGCGAGAGGATCGGTGTGATGCCGATGCCGCCGGCGACGAGCAGCGCACGATGTTGGTCGAGGACGGGCGCGAACATCGGTCGCGGACCTTCGATTTCGATCAGTTCACCCTCGACGAGGTTGGTGTGCAGCCACTGCGATCCTCCCCCGGTGTCCTTGCGCAACACGGAGATCCCGTACGAGTCGGGATACATTCCGTCGTCGACGAGCGAGTAGGCGTTACGTGTCGCACCCGCTTGCACAATGAGGTGGCTGCCGGGTTGGTACGGGGTCAGTGTGCCGTCGATAGGCACGAACCGGAAGTGCGTGATGGCGTCGGTGAGAGGTCGGACCTCGACGACTCGCATCGTGCGGGTTCCGGTCTGATAGCCGTCGTGTAGGTGTGCGGGTGCCGCCGTGATCGTCATGACGGTGCCTCCAGGTCCCTGGCGTCGACGGCCGAGGCAAGGAAGCTGCCGCGGGACGCCGAGTGGTGCTCGTGGATCTCCAGACGTCGTGCGCAACCCGGACATTCGACGACGCCGCCCGGTGCGCCGACCCCACGGAATGTGCCCCGGCAATGCGCGCAGTACACCGGAAGATCAGTGGTGTCGGTGACGAACGCCGAGAGTTCGTCGGCGATCGCACCTGACTCGCGTGCGAGTGCAAGTGCGGTCAGTACGTCGTACTGGCCGCCGGTCACGAGAATCCGTGCGCCCGTGTGGGTTGCGGCCAGGGCGTCGACCAAGGTGGTTCGGTCGTCGTCGTGTGTCAGCGAATCGAGCACGAGCAGGCGTGTCGGGCCGATGCTCTCGGCGGTGCGCACCCAGGCGCGTGCGGTGTGGGCGGTCTCGTCGGCCGCGCCCGCCGCGACGATGAGGAATTCCGATCCCGCGGCGTCGACCTCTGGCGGTCGCGACGGCCAGTCGGGCAGGCCGTGAGCGGGTTCCGTCGCGACGCTATGCGCGCTGTCGAGTTCTGTTGTGGACGTGATGTTGTCGTCGGCGGAGGGCTGCGGTACTGCGTGCGCGCGGAGCCACTCCGACGCTCGTGTGCGGTACTTGATGATGCCCTTGTAGTCGGCCATGTCGTCGGGAAGCTCCGCGAAGACCTCCGCAGCGCGAACCCGCCACGGTTCGACGGTTGCCAATGCCTCCAGGGGCAACAGGTAGGTGCGGATCACGAACATGATCGCGCCGGAGTCGGGAAGGCGAATGAGGTGTTGGACCTCGACGCGCAGGTGCACGAGACGTCCGAACTCGGCGTCGTCGACATGTTGGATCATTTCCCGATCCGGGCCCCACTCGGGGTAGCGCTCCGTGGAGACGTCGAGGCGACGTCCGATGGTCATAGTCCAATTGGTGCGGCGGTACGGTTCGTGCGGTTGCAGGCGCTTGAGGAACTCGTGTGCACGCGTGATGACACCCATCTTGCGTACCCGCGGAACCGGGCCATGAATCTCGAGGAAGCTCATTCCGACGTCGAATCCGAAGCTCCAGTCGGCGGCGAAGGTGATGACGCCCGCATCGACGAAGAGTTGGTCATCACGCTGGTCGAGAAGGGCGATGTCTTCTTGTACCTGAGTCGAGAGGTAGTGCAGCGGGTCGTCGCCGAGGCTTGCCTCGTCGCCGTAGCGGAAGGTGCGCTCGTCGGCGAGAAGGTCGTTGCACCAATGCCATTCGTCGTCTCCGAGCGAGGTGAGGTGCATGGTGTCGGGGTAGGCGTGTGCGAGTTCACGCAGCATGGTCATGAGCGCGTCCCAGGCGGCAGGTCGCATGTGCGGTAGGACTGCTCGTCGCGTCGGGTCGGCGTCGAGGACTGCAGCGCGTTCAGCGAGTTCGCTGTGGTACTCGGAGTCGATCACGGCTACCGAGTCTCCCCACTGGCCGGCTGGTGTGATCACCTGTTGGTTCGCGGGTTCGACGTTCGTGCTGTACCGATAGATGTCGTCGACGAAGGGAAATGGGAAGGCCGAGACCAGGTCTGGGGTCGTCATCTGTCGTCGGACCGGGGCCGTTGTCACAGCGGTACCTCCAGGGTGCATCCGTCGCCTGCGCGCGAGACACAGGGCATGATCGCGGTGCGCGACTTCTTTTCGTCGTCGGTGAGGAACAGGTCGCGATGGATGGGTTCGTCTCCGCCGCACAGGTCGATACGGCATTCGCCGCACACGCCCTGTCGGCAGAGGTTCGGGACGGCGATGTCGTTTGCCTCGAGGGCCTCGAGAAGGCTCGTCCCCGACGGAACGTCGAGAGTTCGGTCGCTGCGAGTGAGCCTGACCCGGAAGGGATCTCCCGCATCCAACGCATCGATACCGAAGCGCTCGGAATGCAGCCGCGACGACGGCCACCCCGCGGCGGTAGCGGAGTCGAGGACATGATCGATGAAGCCGGCGGGACCGCAGACGTAGAGGTGCGTCCCCACCGGCTGTTCTTCGAGTGTCGCGGCGAGCCTCGTCGAGAACTCGGCGCGTGTTGTGAAGAGTTCCGCTCCCGATCCGGCAAGCCGGGAAACATCGTCGACGTGGGCGGCATAGCCGGGCCGAAATGCGTAGAGTACCTGCACGTTCCGCTGCCACCTCGCTGCAGCGCGAAGGTGCGACACGATAGGTGTCACCCCGATACCGCCTGCGACGAGGAGGTGCTTTGCGGCGCGGGCTGCGGGCGCGAATGCGCTTCGGGGAGGTCGGACTTCGAGTTGATCACCCTCGGCGAGTTCGTCGTGCAGCCATCGCGAACCGCCGTTTCCCTCTTCGACGCGGAGCACCGAGATTGTGTATTCGGTGGGATTCGCACCGTCGGAGACGAGGCTGTAGGCGTTGGAATGTCTCCCCGCCGCGACGACGAGGTGACTCCCGGGAACAAATCCGGGCAGTGCTGAGCCGTCCGGGTATGCCAGCGTGATCGTTCGTATCCCGTTGGCGCTGTTGATGATCGACGTCACCGTCAACGTCAACGTGGTCGGCGGTGTCACTGTCTGTGGCGTCGCGGGCGCGGCGTCGGCATCCGCAAGTGCTGTCATCGCGGGACTCCTGGGGATTCGGCGGTCTCGGCGTCGACCATGAAGCCGAGGAAGGCGCCGGTGCGTCGTGAAACGTGGTAGTAGACGAGGAGGTCGCGGTCACAGCCGTCGCACGAGATCACGTCGTCGATGGCCGCGATGGTGCGAGTTGTGGTGCGACAGTGCGAGCAGAAGATGTCGACTGGGCCAGAACCGACGGGGACAACGCTGATCTCGTCGTCTTCGAGTCCAGCGTCGATCGCGGTGGCGCGCAACCGCAGGCACGTGCCTGTGGGTCCCGCTATCACGACGCGGACACCAACAGTGCTGTCGCGCAGTGTTTCTCGGAGCTGGCCCGCGAGGGTGTCAGCTTGATCACCGAGGAGCACGGAACGTCGGATTTCAGGAGACAGCACCTGTGCCCATGCGCGCACCAGGTCGATGGCCGACGGCGCGCCGGCCATGGGCTGCGCAGCGGGATCGCCCACACCGATGAGCACGTACTCCCGGCCGGTGGCGTCGGGAAGGTCGGTGCTCGGCGGCGGGGTCACATCCTGCGTGCGCGCCCAGGCCGGAACGCTCGAGTATGCGAGCTGCGACATCGGATCTACAGGAGCGTCGAATCGCGGTGGCCCGCGTAGAACGCGAGCGCGTAGTCGGGAGTGCTGAAGTAGATCTTGGAGCCCTTGGGGAAGAAGATGGCGTCCTTTGCCTTCGCAACAGTCTTCTGTCCGGTCTCCTTGTTCTCGAGGAGGAACTCGCCTTCGAGGACAACCTTCATCTCGTCGTACTCGTACTCGTAGTAGAGAGGCGAGTCGGTGTGGCGCAGTTCGAAGTAGCCGCTGCACATCTCGCTACCGTCCGGGTTTTCGTAGACATCGCCGATGAAGCCCTCGGTGCCGGGGTACTCGGCGTCGGGCATCTTGGGGAGGTTCTCCCAGGCACCTGGGGTGACGCGGAATTCGAGTGCGCTCGTGCTGTCGATCGACATTGTTTCTCCTATCCTGGTGGGAAAGATCGGTTCAATCCGTTTTGCCGGTTTTAATCGACTGTTCGGCGTGATTCATGTGAGTGGACTTCGTTCCCTTATATGAGACAACCCGTGTGTTTCGGCCGAGTGACGGCGACGTTGACTTGTGTGACACTTTGTCTACTGATATGAAACTGCGGTCGATCGCGACCGTTCCGTCATTCACAGGCACGAATTGATCAACACCCACGACTCGCCATGCCCGCATCCCAGATTTCTCCCAGGTTCTGCCGATACGGTGACCCGGTGAGTTCTCTGTCCGCAGCGCACCAGACACGTGGCCGCCGACCCATCGGGTATGTGGTCAGTGCTGTGTTGGCAGCGCTGCTGGCTTTCGCCGCAGCAGGTGGCATCTTCGTCTTCGCGGTGCGGACATCGGCGGGACAGGTCATCGATCAGCGGCTACTGGAATATGGACGTGAACTACCGGCAGCGACGCAGGTGCCCTACTGGCTGTCGATGAGCGTCGTCTCGAATCCGTTGACCTGGGTCATCGGTGCGGCGATCGTCGTTTCGCTCGTGGTTGTCGGCGCGGTGTTGCCGTCTGAGCGCGGCCACCGAGGCGTCGGATCACGGATCGCGACGACCGCCACGCTTCTGCTGTTTCCGCCGGTCACCATCGTCCTCATCCGTGCCCTCCGTGACGGCACGTACCGCCCGCATTTCCACGACTGGATCGAGGAGACCAACAACTCTGCGCCCAGTGGGCACGCTGCCGCGATCGCGGCGCTGGTCGTCGCGGTGACGCTGGCCGCTCCCCCGCTGCTGCGTCCGTGGGTTGCCGCGCTTGGCGGAACCTGGGCGGCGATCATCGACTTCGGTCTCGTTGCCGCGGGTTGGCACCGCCCGAGCGATGTCGCGATCTCGACCTTGCTCATCGTCGGCGCGGCCGTGCTGTTGCCCGACCCGCATCGCGGATCCACGACGACCATCCCCCGGGTCGTCGGGTTTGCCGTCTGCCTACTGACTGTCGTGGCGGCGTCGATCACCGTCGCCGTGTACTACCCACGAATCGAGCAGGTCGTCATCGCCGCGCTCGTCGCGGGCGTCGTCGGCGTGTGTCTCGGCATTCTGGTCGCGTTCAAGTCCGGCGACCGCGCCGGGATCGCGGGGCGCCGCGTCGACGATCCGTGGACCCAGCAGCGCCGCGACCACCACCTCGTCGGCTGACGCTCGACGCCCAGTCGGCGCGACAGAGCGCACAGTCGGCAGTCTGCAGCGCACAGTCGGCAGGATCTCGCGCACAGTCGGCAATCTGCAGCGCCCAGTCGACGGGATTTGGCGCACGGTCGACGGGATAGAGCGCCCGGTCGACGGTCAGTCCTGGGCTAGCACCTCGGTGCCGAGGAACTCGCACACGGTCAGGGCCAGGGCCAGGTCGAGGCGGTCGGTGGTGCGGGTGTCGCGCATGGCCTTGTCGACGCGGTACTTGACGGTGTTGCGGTGCAGGTTGAGCTTCTCGGCGGTGTGTAGGTGACTCTCGCCGGTGGCGAAGTAGACCGACACCGTCTCGCGGAGTGCGGCGGCGTTCGGTGAGTCCTCGGCCAGTGACCCCAGGACCTCGTGAACCCATGCGCGGGTGAACTCGAGGTCGCGGGCCAACCGCGACACCACGGCCACTCCTCGGTCGCCGAAACCGACGACGTCGGCGACCAGGCTTCCGGGCATCGTCGCGAGGCCCCACGCTGCGAGTGCTTGCTCGTGGGAGCGTCGAAAACCGGCGATGCCGGAGGCGTTGAGTCCCAACGCGACGCGCACACCGGCCGGGAGGGTCACCCGCTGCGCGACGTCGGACGTCTCGACGACGCGGTCGCTGCGCCCCAGCGGCAGCCAGATCCAGGCGGTGCTGCGGTCGATCGCGGTGATGAGCGGTGGTCCCTCGGCGAACAGCCTCGTGGCCATCATCCGCGCGGCGCGGTCGAGCACGGCGAGATCTCTCGAGCCCTCGTCGGCCGACCACATGATGACCGCGACGTGGTGCTGGTCGAGGGAATAGCCGGACTCGCGCTCGAACGAATCGGTGTCGACGTCGGGCGTGCGAAGGATCTCGTGAATACGCGAGGACAGGACGTTGCCCTCGGCGCCGATCCAGCGTCGACGTTCGTCCTCGTAGGCCTGGAACACGTAGAGGGTGATCCACTCGATGTACTGCGAGACGACGTCGGAGATTCGACGCATCACCACGAGGCTCTCGTGCTTGGAGAGATCGAGCTCGTCGACGTAGCCGAAGATGATGCGCAGCATCTCGTTCTGCCCCATGTGGTACGCACGTACCAATGAGTTCGACGGCACGTCACGCTGAGCAAGGCGTAGCGCGTACTCGACCGCGGCCGTCGTCGGTTGGAGATGCTCGACGGGGATATCGTTGCTCAGCACATGCAGGATCGTCGAGACGTTGCCGTGCACACTGGCTTCGAGCATCTCGACCAGGGCGGGATCGACGTCGAGCTGGTCGATATCGCGCGTCATCAACGACGTGAGATAGCGAACGATCTCGGACTCGTTCTCTCGCAACCGCTTGCCCACCTGCGCAACTGCCGCCCGCACCTCGGGTGTGGCGGACGGCGGCAATTGCGAATCATGCAGGGGCAGGCCCGGTATCGAGGTACTCACCGCTTGCGACCCAGCCTCTTCAGTGCCGACGTGGCGGCGTTGACACCGCACAGCCCGTGCACACCGGCGCCGGGCGGCGTCGACTGTGAGCACAGGTACACGCCGTCGACGCCGAGCCAGTACGGGTCGAGTGCTGTGCGTGGTCGCATCAGCATCTGTAGCCCGTCGTTGGCTCCGCCGATGATGTCGCCCGAGGCGAAATTGGCGTTGTAGTCGTGCAATTGACGGGTTCCTGTGCTGCGCGTCGCGAGGATCCGATCGCGGAAGCCCGGTGCGAAACGCTCGATCTGCTGCGTGACGAGGTCGGTGGCGTCGCCTTCGTAACCCTTGGGCACGTGGGCGTAGGCGTACACGGGATTGACGTTGCCGGCGCTCCGGGTGGGGTCGGCGACGTACTGCTGACCCAGCAGCACAAAGGGATTCGGCACCATGACACCGCCGGCGCGACTGGCTTCGGTGGAGGCCACCTCGTCGAAAGTGCCGCCGAGGTGCACGGTTCCGGCACGACCGCAGTCCGGGTTGGTCCACGGGATGTCGCCGTCGATCGCGTAGTCGACCTTGAACGCCGACGATCCGACGCGGTATCGCCGATACGACCGCGCGATCCGCGACGGCATCTCGTCGCCGTAGATGGCGAGAGCCTGCTCGGGTGAGACGTCGAGGAGAACGAGATCGGCGTCGGGGATGTCGGTGCGGGCGCTGACCCGGACCCCGGTCTCGATCTTGACGCCGTACGAGCGCAACGCCGATACCGCGGCGTCGATGATTGCGCCCGAACCCCCTTCTGCCACAGGCCATCCGTAGCGATGTCCGCTCGCGGCGATCATCATGCCGAGAGACGCGGTCATCGGACGGTCGAGGCGGTTGAACGCGTGCGCAGCGATACCTCCGAACAGCCCGCGCGCCCGCGGTGTGCGGAACACGCGTGCGACGGCAGACGCAGGCAATAGCGCACGCGGCCCGAATGCTGCCAGCCGCAGGGGATGTCGAGGGATGTTGATGATCGGGCGGAGCAGGTCTGCGGACAGGTCGTCGAATCCGCTTGCCACATCACCGAAGAGCAGGCGCCAGCGTCGACCATCCTCGCCGAGCGCCGCGGCCGTCTCGTCGATCGACTGATAGAGCAGGCCTGCGTCTCCGGAGTCCAGCGGGTGGGCGCAATCGATCTCGGGCCACCGCCACACGAGTCCGTATTGCTCGAGTCCGACGTCTCGCCAGAACGGTGAACCGACGGCGAGCGGATGGAATGCCGAGCAGTGGTCGTGGATGACGCCGGGCAGCGTCAGCTCTCCCGACCGCGCGCCACCGCCGACGGTGTCGGCGGCTTCGAGCACGGTGACGTCGACGTCGTTGCGAGCAAGGTGCAGGGCGGCGGCGAGCCCGTTGGGCCCGCCGCCGACTATGACCGCTGAGGTCACTGGCTACACCTGCTCCTGCGCGCCTGCGCCGCGCATCTTGGGTTCGGTCATCACCTCAGGATCAGTCAACGCGCGGGCCACGTCAACGTCGAGCGTCCATTCGACGTTGATCGGGATCGGCCCGTTGGGCAGCCACGGCTGCTCGGCGATGGCATCGGTGACCCGATACGTACCCCGCTCGATGACACCGAGCGCGGCGTCGATCACCTGGTACTCCTGGGTGCCCTTGTGGATGGGCTGCGACTCGATCCACACGACGAGGAACTCGCCCGGAGCGAAGTTGCAGCGTCGCTGGAGGGCGGCGATCATCTTCGCGTTGTGCAGGTGGCCGTCACCGAAGTTGAACGCCACCAACGAGTTACACGCGAACTCGCCTTCACGCAGGGTGTAGGTGTTGATGTCGTCGCCGAGGTGGCGGCTCATCAACGAGTACAGCGCACGGCCCTGGCTGTGCATCGACCTCCAGGCAAGCATCTGATGCATCACGACGTCGGCGACCTCGGGCGGGTACGACGCCATCAGCTGGGTGCGGGTGTTGGGTGACGAGCGGACGATGTGCTGTTCCAGCTTCTCCTCAGCACCAGGCGCGAATGCCCAGGTGGCCGACGCCCAGTTGCCTGCGTACTGCCGCATCGACGGGAGGAACGACACGAGATCCGGGCGCAGGTTGCCGAGCACCGGGAAGAAGCAGAGCGCGATAGCGATGAGGACCATTGCCCACGGCATCGTCGTATCGGTGAGTGCGAAGCCGTCCCATGCGGGGTAGCCCCAGAACAGGAAGATCGCTGCATAGGCGAACAGGAGGTTCCATTCGAGCGGGACCGCGAGGGGGAACGTCGAGAAGATGAACAGGTGGAAGCCCACCATCAACACCACCGCGGCGAGTGTGAGCCACTTGTTGGTGGAGAACAGCAGGACCAGTGGCGTGGCCACCTCGACGATGGTGCCGAGCACGTGGCCGATACCGCCTGCAACCTTCGACGGTCGGAGGTCGTTGGGGAAGTCGCGGTAGTTCGCGCGCTTGAGGGCCTTGATCGTCAGCCATGGCGTGTTCGACATCATCGGCGGGATGACCATCGAGAAGTGGTGTCCCAGTTTGGAAACACCCGCGCCGACCCATACCGTGACGATCAGCAGCTTGAGCGCGAGGATCATGTCGACGAAGGGCAGGAAGCCGAAGAAGATCAGGGCGGGGAGGTACTGCTCACCGCGCGCGGCGATGAAGATGACCTTGTCGCGCAGGCCGATGATGACCAGCAGTGCGATCACCGGGTAGATCAGAACCGGATTGACCAGGCCGTGGGAGGTGGGTGCCACGGCGTTGAGCCAGCTCGACTGCACACCCGGAAGTACCAGTGCGACAACGGTGGCGACCAGGAGCAGTGCGTAGATCGCGACGTCGAAGACGGTGCGCGAATCGCCCTTGGTCAGCGGCACCTTGCCGGGCCACGGTGGGAGCCGGATCGTCTGCGGGCGCAGCCAGAACAGCAACCCGCCGGTCATCGGCTTGAAGTGGCCGGCGAGCGGTCCCCAGGAGCCGCCGAGTCCGAGCACCTCGATCAGCAGGGTCCAGAGAATGGCCTTCTGGTAGATGATCGGCTCGTTCCACCACTGCGACACGTGCAGCACGTTCAGGCCGGAGGTGAAGGTCGCGATGCTCAGACCGATGGCCAAGTAGAGCACCAGGATCTTCACCAGGTAGATCACCTGGAGCATCTTGGGTGTACCGAAGCCGTACTCGGCCCAGTGCGTGCTGAGCACGCGCATCCGGTCGAAGAATGGTTTGTCGAGGAAGGTTTCCGGGTCAACCGGTGGGAAGTCGGGTTGTACGAGACCCATGGTGTTCTCCTTATCTGAAGGTCTTCGGGCAGGCGCTATCGACCGAGGACGCGGTCGGGCGCTCGGAACGTGTTGTGCGGGCTGGGTTCTACGTTGGTTGGGTTCTACGTTGGTTGGGGTTCGCGGACTTGGCGTCGTAGTCCTGGTTTGTCGATCTTGCCCACCGGGTTGCGGGGAAGTTGATCGACGACGTTGATCTCGTTGGGCCGCTTCGCTTTTGTGAGGATCGAGGCGACGTGGTCGGTCAGTTCGGCTTCGCGAACCGGCTGGTCCGGGTAGGCGACCACGAACGCGACCGGTACCTCGCCGTAGATGGGGTCGGGGGCTCCGACCACCGCGCACTCGAGAACCGACGGGTGGGTGGCGAGTGCGTTCTCGATCTCCTTGGGGTAGAGGTTCTCTCCACCGCGGATGATCATGTCCTTGATGCGATCGACCAGGGTGAGATAGCCGTCGGCGTCGAGGGTTCCGACGTCGCCGGTGTGCAGCCAACCGTCGACGACGGTGCTGGCGGTGGCGTCCGGGCGGTTGAGGTAGCCGCGCATGACGTTGGGGCCGGAGATGAGTACCTCGCCGGGTTCGCCGGTGGGTACGTCGTTGCCGTCGGGACTGACGATTCGGATGGTCTGGCCGGGCAGCGCAGGTCCGACGGTTCCCGTCTTCCGTTGTCCATCAAGGGGATTGCACGCCGAGGCGCAGGTGCCCTCGGTGAGTCCGTAGCCCTGCAGGATCGGGACGCCGAACGTCGACTCGACGTGGTCGAGCAGTTCCTTCGAGATCGGGGCGGCGCCACAGATCGCAAATCGCAACGAGGCGAAGGCCTCTGCGCTGACGTCGGGGTGGGAAACGAGTAGCGCGTAGATCGTCGGCACTGCCGAGAAGTAGGTCGGCGCCAGCGAGTGCAGGTCGGTGAAGAAGCGCGACGGCGAGAACTTCCCGGTGATGCTGAGTTGGCCGCCGGCCAGAATCGGCGCGAGGAAGCTGACGCAGATCGCGTTGACATGGAAGAGGGGCAGCACCAGCAGCGCGTGGTCGGCCGAGGTCAACGACATCAGGTCTTTCATCGTCGACGCCATGTAGTACAGGTTGTCGTGGGCCAGACGCACACCCTTGGGGCGGCCGGTCGATCCCGAGGTGTAGATGAGCAGCGCGTCGTCGGACATCGCCGGAGGCTCCGGAGGTGTCCACGACGAGCCGGAGGTTGCGAGGTCGTCGACGTGAAGAATGCTGCGCTCAGACGTGCCGGACAGGGCGTCGTCGTCGACGAGGACGAGGCGGGAACCCGAGTCGTCGAGCTGATACTGCGCCTCACTCGCGGTGAACGCCGGGTTGACCGGTGTCGCGATGGCGCCGAGGCGCCAGGCGGCGGCGATCGCGATGAGAAGTTCGACCCGGTTGGGCAGGAACGTCGCGACGACGTCGCCGCGTCGGACTCCGAGTGCGTCGAACTGCTCGGCTGCGGCGTCGACTCTGGCGGCAAAGCTCGCGTAGTCGAGTTCGGTGTGGTCGTCGCGGACGCATGGTGCGGCTGCACGATGGGCCAGCTCCCAGGGAAAATACGACGGTGCGCTCACGATGAATAGGTCCTCTACTAGGTGGATGTGAGCCAGAACACTAATAGCAGTCCGTGTGACCGAGAACGGCCCCGCGCACCAGACTTTCGTCGGACCTTTGTGCTCTGAGCACAGAACCGCCGTTGGCTTGCATATTCGTCGCAAGCGCTGCCGTCGAGCGACGCCGACCGTAGCATCGGATGATGAGCGCACCCAGATTCACGCTGGTGAGGATGATCGTTGCGCTCGCGGTCGCCGGTGGCGCGGTGACCGGAGCGGGCGCAGCCGTGGCTACGCCGACGGCCGGTGCTGATGTTTCACAGGCGTGCGGTAGCCCGCTGTCGGCGAGCGAGGTCCGGCGGATCGTCGAACTGTCGGACACCGCGGACGCGTCACCGGGTACGACGGCGCTTCCGGTCCTGGAACGTCAGGTAGGTCGCCTGTGGCAGATCACCGACATTCTCACCGCGCACCGTGACCGGCGAGGGTTGTTCGCCCTCGGATTGGCGGCGGTCGAGCGGGACGCGGTAATGCCGCTCCAGCACCAACCGTCGACGTTCCGCAACCCGCGTTGGGCTCCCGTGATCAGCCTGCGACTGCTCAACCGCTTCCTCGACGCGACGCACGCCGAGTTCTCGGGTGGCTCGGTGCCACCGCATTGGCAGCGGTACTTCGGATCGGCGCGCACCTGCAGCGTCTCCGGTGAACGCGCCGCGCTCAGCGGGTACAACGCTCACATCACCGTCGACCTTGCGTATGCCACCGCAGATGCGCGCACAACGGTCGACGATGCGTCGGACTACTTCCGGCTCGTCGATGCCATTGCCGCACATGGTGATTCGATCGTCCGTGAGACAGACCGTGCGTATCACGTCGACCTCGGACCGACGTTCCGCTTCTACTTCTTCGGTGAGGGACTCGACCGGCTGGTCGGAGCCGGAAAGGCGACTGGGCCGATGCTGCGCGCGGCCGACGTCGGCTACAACGTGCTGACGTTCGGCAACGGGTTGGCGCTGCAGGATCGTCGGACTCACGACGCCGCCGTCGTCGATATCGACGCACTGTGGAATACCGGCGACGCCGCACTCGCCGCATTCGAAACATGGGGTGCACTACGGTGATTCGGACATTCGCGACGTTGGCGCATTCTTCTGTGGAGTCGCGGGGCCTTCCGTAGGGTTAAGCGTCGGTAACTGACATGCCCGCACACATCGGGCCGTACCGCCACAAGCAGCACCCGCACCACATCGGGTCAATACCGTTTCGAAGGGACGTCATATAGCGATGGCAACCACCGAGTCACATAGCTCCACGGAGGAAGCGCCCACCTCGCTGGGGTCGAATCTGAAGCCCCGGCACATCACCATGATCTCGATCGCCGGAGTCATCGGCGCAGGTCTGTTCGTCGGATCGGCGAACGCCATCGAGAAGGCCGGACCGGCCGTGCTGATCTCCTACGCTTTGGCCGGCACCCTGGTGGTGCTGGTGATGCGGATGCTCGGTGAGATGGCGACGGCAAACCCCGACACCGGTTCGTTCTCGGTGTACGCCGACCGCGCGCTCGGCCGCTGGGCGGGTTTCTCCGTCGGCTGGCTCTACTGGTGGTTCTGGGTGCTCGTCATACCCGTCGAAGCGACGGCCGCAGCCGCGATCCTCACCGACCTGGTCGGTGGTCAACAGTGGATCTGGGCGCTTGCCGTGACACTGCTGCTGACCATCACGAACCTCGCGAGCGTCGGCAACTACGGAGAGTTCGAGTTCTGGTTCGCGCTGATCAAGGTCGTCGCGATCGTGGCGTTCATTCTCGTTGGCGTCGCAGCGATCTTCGGCTGGATTCCGAGCTCAGAAGTCAGCGGTGTGAGTCACCTGTGGCAGCCGGATGGGTTCATGCCCAACGGGTTCGGCGCGGTGATCGCGGGCATGCTCATCACGATGTTCTCATTCATGGGCACTGAGATCGTGACGATCGCCGCCGCAGAATCTCCGAACCCCGAACGCGGCATCACCAAAGCGGTCAACTCGGTGATCTGGCGGATCTCGCTGTTCTACATCGGGTCGATCTTCGTCGTCGTCGCACTGATGCCCTACAACAAACTCGAGAACGGTTCGTACCAGTCGGTGTTGGAGGCCATCGGGATTCCGGGGTCGAAGATCATCATGGACATCGTCATCCTGACGGCCGTCGCGTCGTGTTTGAACTCGGCGCTGTACACGGCGTCGCGCATGATGTTCTCGCTGGGAACCAGGCACGACGCCCCGCAGGTGGTGCGCAGCCTGACGCCGAAGGGAGTGCCGTGGGTTGCGGTGTTGATGTCGATGGTGGTCGGATTCCTGGCAGTGGTCGGCAATTATGTGTTGCCGGACAAGATCTTTGCGTGGTTGCTCGCTACGAGCGGTGCCATCGCGCTGTTTGTCTACCTGACGATCGCGGCGAGCCAGTGGCGGCTGGGACGCGTACTGCGCGCGGAGGGTCACCGGCCGCCGGTGCGGATGTGGCTGTTCCCGTACCTGACCGGTGTGGTGATGCTGTTCATTCTCGCCGTACTGATCTTGATGGTCTTCGACAACGATCAACGGCAGGCGATCATCTTCTCCGCAATCTCCGCGATGATCATCGTCTCGGCAGGATTCATCGTGCAGCGACGCAGCCGCTACCACTCCGACGACGAGGGTCCTCAGACGCGGTACCGAGAAGAGGTCTCGTGACGTCGACGTGCCGGTTGGGTGGCGCATCGACGCCCCCGACGTACTCGAGTGAATCTCCACTTCTCGATACCGCTGGTACTGACGGCCGTGATCGATAATGTCCCGATGACCGCGGAATCGTCAAGCTCCACTTCCCCAGGCGCCGGAGCCGACGTCGAGCCCCAACCGAAGCGCAGGCCGAGCCGCGCGAACGTTCAGGCCGACATCAGGGCGGCCGCGCGCGAGGTCTTCCTCGAACGGGGATACGCCAACGCGTCGTTGGAGATGATCGCGGGGCGCGCCGGATACTCCAAGGGCGCGGTGTACTCGAACTTCGCCAGCAAGGGCGCGCTGTTCATGGACCTGACGTCGTCTGTGTTCACCGAGCGGGCGACGGCCTTCACCGCGCCCGCGCTGGTGCCGACGTCGGAGAGCGCCGACCCCGAGACGGACATGCGCTTCCTGGCGCTGATGATCCTGAAGCAGATCCGGGACACGTACCGGACAAATGTGGTGTTCGCGGAGTTCCGGTCGGAGGTCGATCGGGACCCGCAACTCCTGGAGGACTACACCGCTGCGCGGGCGCAGCTCGCCGAATCGCTCGCGAGGAACATCGAAGAGGTCGTGGCTGCTCGACACCTGCGACTGCGGGTGCCTCCGCTCGACGCCGCCGTGCTCGTTCTCGCGCTGATCAACGGGCTCTCGCTCGAGTACGTCGGCCGCGAGGGCGAGCACGTGCTGTCCGTCGACACCATGACCGGCGTCCTGCTGTCGTTGGTGACGCGGGCGGAGTAGGTCGGCCGAATCGGCTACGGACCTTGTCCTGCACACGCCGGCGACCTCGGGGTGCTGCGATCAACATTGACTATCGATCTTCCCGCGCGCTGGGTTCAGCTGGCCGCTTCGACGCTTCAGCAGCGTCGCACGCGGGCCGAGAATCGTTCTGTCGACTGCGTCGACACTCGCGCGTTGTGCTCCGCTGCCTCATAGGAGAGGCTGTCATCCTTCAGGCGCCATGCGTCGTGCGGGCCCGAGTTCGATGTGCACGAGCCTCTTCCCGGGCAAGTTCTTAGAAGGTTTCACAGCGCAAGGCCACTGTTCTACGTACACAACTGCGACCTCAGCGCGAGGCCATCGAAATTATTGTCGTGGCGCCTCGCTGACGACCGAGTTGTGTACGTGCCTCGTCAAGGTCGAGCGCCATCGCGGTCGGCAGACGCTTATTGTCAGACCATTGAGTACAAAATGACAGGTCGAACTGCATGAAGGTGAGAGATGCCGGAATAGCCCGCAAATGGCACCCTTGCCACTCGCGATGACCCGTGTGCTCAGCACAACGGTGAACGAAACTACCGAGGGGAAGGAACACCCCGAGTCCCTGGGACAGAGCATCTGCCGTAGCAGGCTCGACGCATCAGGCAAGATCAGAGGCCTGAGGCCGAGTTGAACCGCTCGTCGAGTCTCTAGTACCCATTGCCACACAACTCCGTCGTCAGCGCGCCCACGCCGCCTGGCACCTGGCCCGGTTCGGTGGCAAACCTTCTGACCCGAACTGTTAGTGAGTCCGACGCAACCTGACTTAAGTCACTGGTCTTGCGTTCAATTCAAGTGCTGGTCCTGACATTTCTCGATAAGAGCATCGGAGTAGAAGCGCGCCCTAGGTTTAGACACGCGAAATTCTGCAACTGCTGCACACATGATCGAACCTAGGTCGACTGGATCCGGGACGATCGAGCGATCGTAATCGAGCGCGGACTGATAGGCAGTGTTCCAAACTCGCTGTGAGCCACTCACCTCAGCAACCAGCGCAAGGCCGCGCTCGGGGCAATCTCTGTAGTCAGTCTTCACCGAAAAAGTATCCTCGGAGCCATCGAGGTAGACGAGCAACGAATCTATACCGACAGACTCCATTGCCGAAACATACTTGGAAACAGGCCAGTCCTTCAACGTCGAGTTGTAATTGGGCTTGAAATACGAAATTAGCACATTCTCCAGAACAGCTACGATATCCAAAGATTCGAGGCGCCCATCTCGCGACACAAATTCTTGAACCCGTCCCACGGTAGGCAATGGACGCCCAGCTACAAAACCCCCTAAGACTGCTGACTGCGTGCAGGTCATCGGAATTATGCGGATATCGTAGGGCAATCCGCTGTGCTCGTCCATTATTCGAAGAATAGTGCTGTGTTTGGACAGTCTTTCGACTAGTGACCCATAGCCCTTGCCGTAAGACATTCCTACGTATAGGACATCCCAGCTCAGCAGTTCGAGGTATGTTCCCACATCATAACAGCCGGCGCCAAGTCCTTGGTATAGCACCTCTGCGGCAACGTCATGAGAATAGCACCAGTCTCCACAATCTACATCCTGCACCTTTTTCCCATGACAGAAGGCTTCAAAACCAATTAGAGAAGTCTCGACGCAATACGAATAGCGCGCGTCATCAGGATTGCGTGATTCGATATCGAGTCGATCGCGAGATATTGAGACTGTGACGGAAGGACGGATAACGACCATATACAGATGCGAGGAGTTAATCCTCTCCCGCAGACCCCGGTCACTCTGAATATCCGACCACGACGCAATCCCTTGCGGATGGATCGTGACGGCGAGAGGATTGCCGAACGCATAGCCCATATTGTCTCTCCTTAGTAGCCACAGCACGAGTAGCGTATAGGCCGGTACCGACAGCTCAAACGGGCAGATTCTTCTACCCATCAGTAATAGCTCCCGATGACGTTACGAACATAGCTGGGCTGGGCGTGTCGTCCTGGGCGTTAGCCCGACAGGACGATCTGATGGTTCACCGCCGAAGCGTTGTGGTGTCACGCCAACCTTTGCATTGGAAACCTCCTGGCCGCCGGGACTGAAATAGTCATGCCGCCCACCGCGAGGCTATTGCGCGCGGGAGATGTGTCAGACCTGAGAGCTAACCTCAACGAGCTGTAGCCTCCGGCAGACGCCGAGGCGTTGAGAGGAGCCAACGATGGCAACCAAGACCGTGTTCTATTCGTTCCATTACGAGCGCGACGTGCACCGAGTGCAACTCGTCCGACAGATCGGAGCGCTCGAGGGCCAACCGCTACTTGGCGCCCAGCAGTGGGAGGCGGTCCGCCGACAGGGCGCGCAGGCGATCAAGGACTGGATCCACAAGGAGATGGCCTATAAGCGCGCCGTTGTCGTTCTGATTGGTCAAGAGACCGCTTCTCGACCGTGGGTGTTGTACGAGATCGAGAAGGCGTGGAACGACAAGAAGCCACTAGTCGGTGTGCGCATCCATGGCCTGGCATCGATGGGTTCCGGTGCCGACCGTCGCGGAGCCGACCCGTTCGCCAAGGTTCCGGCTGTGAGCGGCGTTCCAGTGTTCGACCCGACACAGACGAACTGGCAGGGACAAATTGACACCAAGGCCACCTACGCGTGTTTGTCCAAAAACCTGGAGAACTGGGTGGGGCAGGCAAAGACTCGACTGCTGTGAACCCTGAACAGTGCCCGTTCTGCACGATCGTCGCTGGGACCGATCCCGACGTCCGAGAGGTGTACCGGAATGAGCATGTCGTCGCGTTCTTTCCGACGGAACCGGCCGTCTTAGGTCACGTACTTGTGGTGCCGAGGCGGCATGTGGAAGACATCTGGGGACTGCGGCCGGAGGAATTGGCGGAACTATCGACTGCAGCAGTATTTCTCTCCTCAGCGCTACGCATCGCGCTGCTGCCGGAGGGTCTCAACGTCATCCAGTCCAACGGAGATGCCGCTACCCAGACCGTGCACCACCTTCACGTGCATCTCGTCCCTCGACGAGGTGGGGACGCGATGGGACCGATCTGGCCACCAGAGACCGACTACACGGAAGCTAGCAAGGACGACGCGCTTCGTCGCGTGAAAGCTGCGGTTCAGTCCACTCCGCCGCTCGCGCAGCCAGAGTTGTCGCCCGAAGATCGACGCAAGCACCTCGACTACATCCAGGCTGTGGTGACGCGACAATCTGCGGCGTCTTCGTCTGCGAAGGGATGGCTCCTTCCGGTCACAACAGCAGCCTTCGGCTTCGCGCTCACCCAGCACCTATGGCCACTGGCCCTCCTCGGTGTTGTCGCGGTAATCCTCTTCGCTTACCTCGACGCCAACTACCTGCGCAGCGAGAAGGCGTTCCGGAAGCTCTACAACACGGTCGCGCGAGCGGAACGCATGGTCCCACGGTTCACTCTCGATCCGACAGACGCCGACGAGCCGCTGGCGGACGGCACGCCCGAAAAGACGAGGTGGCAGAAGCTCAAGCAGTCATACCTCCCGGAATGGTCTGTCTGGCGGTCATGGTCTATCGCCCCCTTCTACGTCGCGATGCTCGTCCTCGGGGTCGGCGTCCTGATCGCTGCAGCCGTCACCCGCCCCACACCGGTGGGCTCGCGGGAGAACATTCAATCGCCACCGCCGACGCATACAACGGTCACCTCTGTGCCCATCCCGGCAAACATCCCCGAGCCGCCACGGCCCTAGCGAAGCTACCCTCCCCGCCGGGTCAGCATTCCCGATGCGAGGATTCGACCAAGGGCCCCGCTCGCCGTCGCAGATCGATCTACTTATCCTCCGATCGGCCATGCCCCGGTCACCGCGAACGCGAGAGCCTGAGCCGCGAAGAGTCGGAGATCCGAATCACCTGGAGCACATCCGCAGCAGCGAACATGTTGCTCACCGTCACGTCCGGAAGGAGCCCCACCGGCAGGGTCACCTGCATTCCGAGCGCGTCACGAACCATCACGATGTGCTGTCGCTCCTCGAGAGCCGATAGTGGGAACCCGAGCTGATTCATCTCCGCCGCCATTCGCCCCGCATTCGTGATCTCGACGGGCGCGATCACTGAGACTGTGTCGTCGAGGGTGTGTGACACGGTCCCCGTCGGGGAGTACGCGCATCTCGTTCGTCCGGTGTGCGAAGCGCTACCCCTCATGCCGCCCAGCGTGCAGCGTCGGCGTGTGCGGCGGCCAGGACCTCAGCGAACTCGTCGCCGCCGCCGGTCGCGTAGCGAACCGCGGTTTCGTCGTTGAGGGCGGGGTTGGGTGAACACATCCAGAGCACAGCGGTCCACGCGTTGGTGTGTTCGCGCAGGATTTGCCACACCTGCAGCAGATGTTGGTCGACCTTGGCGGCATCGGTGAACTGCCATGTGGGGTACACCCAGGTACCCGACTCGAGTTGGCAGCCGATGAGAGTGTTGTTCTTGACGCGTTTGGCGATCGCCTGCTTGCTCACACCGAGCCACGAGGTCAATCCGGCAGTGTCGTAGAACGGCCCCACTCGCTGGTCGTGCACCGTGACCGATGGCAAGGCAGCGGCCATCGCCGTCGCTATCCGCTGGGTGTCGGCGAAGACTTCGGCGTCGACACCGGCATCCTCGGCCATCGCGAACCGCTCATCGACCAGCCTGCTCAACTCGTCGAGCAGCGCCTGCTTGCAATCGGTCAGATCAGACACAACAACCCCTCCGGCGAACCTAGACGACTTACGACGTGTCTACGCCGCCACGCGGCAGCGGGCAACCCAGTCAACCTCGATGAGCGTCCTGTAGACGGGTTCCCGATGCTCCGATTGGGGTATTCGCATGGCCACCGCAAGTGTTCGACCGGACAAAGCAGCGCACTCTTCGACCGGAGCTGACACCCGGATGTCTGTGGCGCGTGACCACCCAGCCCCACGCCGCATGCCCTGCCCGCATCGAACACCGCAACGACTCAAGTTTCGGAACGTCAATTTTGTTACAGACAGGCGGATTCAATGATGATGTCGCCCAATCGGGTTGGCGTCAGCGACGAGTGCCCGGGCCGCGCGGATAGACGCAGGGGCTCGGTCGGCTACACCCAGGCTCGGGCAAGCTTGCGCGCACACGGTTGTCACAGACCACACGTACGCGCACGACACGCCTAGCGGCCAGCGCTCTCCGTCGTTAGAGCGTCGAGAGGCAGCTGCTGGCGGCGAGCGTGCAGTTGCCTGTTTCATTGGCGTAGCGCTTTTTGGCACGTAACAGGTCTTCGACGCCGATCCCTCTCTCGAGGACGAGCGACAGGTCATGACCGCCGATGGCCTAAAAGGTGTGCCACGCTGATAGTCGCGTAATCCCTCCGCGCTGAACCCTGAGAGGCTGACGAACAGGCCTAACGCACGTTATGCAGCATTGAAGGGCGACGGAAAGTGCAGGTAGAGGCTGTGCGGCCACTTGCCGGCTCGCCCTCGTGGAGCGTTTCCAGCAAACGAAGGGCGACGATGTAGGTCCTCAGGACACACAGCAGACGGCGAAGATCGGATCTACCTTCGGGCGTGTCGCCTCGGCCAAGCTGTCGGAGCGACGCGCTATACAGTTCTGTTCGGGTTCATCACGACTGTTTGGGAGTACACGAGAGTGATCACGGGAGAGCAGAAGAGCAAGGTCAACGCCGTTTGGGACGCATTCTGGTCCGGCGGCATTTCTAACCCGTTGGAGGTGATGGAGCAGATCACCTACCTGCTGTTCATCCGCCGCCTCGACGACGAGCAACAGCTCGCCCTCAACCGCGCCAACCTCACCAAGAAGCCCATCACGGGCAACCCGTTCCCCGTGGACCGCACCGACCTGTCGTGGTCGGAGTTCAAGAACTACGCCCCCGACGACATGTTCCGCACCATCGATGAAGAAGTGTTCCCGCTCATCCGCACCATGCGCGACGAAGACTCCACCTACGCCCACTTCATGAAAGACGCCCGCCTCTCCATCCCCAACCCGGGCATGCTCACCAAGGTCGTCGACCTCCTCGACAAGATCGAGATGCGCGACCTCGACACCAAAGGCGACGTCTACGAGTACATGCTCGCCAAGATCGCCAGCGCAGGACAGAACGGCCAATTCCGCACACCCCGCCACATCATCAAACTCATGGTCGAGATGATGGCGCCCGAACCCGGCGACACCATCGTCGACCCGGCCTCAGGAACCTGCGGCTTCCTCGTTGCCGCCACCGAATACATGCGCGATCACCACGCCGCCGAGATCAACTCGAGCAAGGGAGCCAAGCACTTTCACCACAACATGTTTCACGGATTCGACTTCGACAACACCATGTTGCGAATCGGATCGATGAACATGCTGCTACACGGAGTCGAGCAACCCGACATCCGCTACCGCGACTCACTCGCCGAAGCCAACAGCGGAGACGCCGGCGCCTACTCCCTCGTGCTCGCCAACCCACCCTTCGCCGGCAGCCTCGACTACGAGAACACCGCCAAAGACCTCCAGCAAATCGTCAAGACCAAGAAGACCGAACTACTCTTCCTCGCCTTGTTCCTGCGGTTGCTCAAGCCTGGTGGGCGGGCGGCCGTGATCGTGCCCGACGGCGTGCTCTTCGGCTCCTCCAAGGCGCACAAGGCCCTCCGCAAGATGCTGGTCGACGACCACAAACTCGACGCCGTCGTGAAACTGCCGTCGGGCGTCTTCAAGCCTTACGCGGGGGTCTCCACAGCGATCCTGTTCTTCACCAAGACAAACTCAGGCGGCACAGAGCATGTCTGGTTCTACGACGTCCAAGCGGACGGATTCTCGTTGGACGACAAGCGAATCGCGCTCCTTGACAGCGAGAACCTCGGACCGCTCGCCGAACTCACTAACGACGAGCACGTTAAGAACAATCTTCCCGACGTCCTCGCCCGCTGGGCCGAACGCGACGGCACCGAACTCGAGCGTGAGCGCACCGAGCAGTCCTTTTGCGTTCCGCGGAACGCCATCGAGGAGCAGGGCTACGACCTCAGCCTCAACCGGTATAAGGAGATCGTCCACGACGAGGTTGAACACCGAGCACCCGAAGAGATCCTCGACGAACTCGCCAAACTCGAACTCGACATCCAAACCGGCCTCGCCGAGCTACGCCAGATGCTCGCCGGTGGTGCCAAGTGACTTGGCGCGAAGCGCAGTTGGGGGATGTCGCACTGATTGAGCGCTTGGGGGTTGCACCGAGTGAGATTCAGGACGGCACTACATATGTTGGATTGGAAAACATCAAGTCCGGAGGCGGGTTCGTTGACGTCGAACAAGTGGTGAGCGGCCAACTCGCGAGTACCAAGTTCACTTTTAGTGACGATCACATTCTTTACGGAAAGCTCCGACCGTACCTAGCGAAGATTGAGGCTCCGGACTTCCCCGGTGTCTGTAGCACTGACATTCTTCCGATTCGCCCTGGACCAGAACTTGACCGCCGCTACCTTCTGCATTTTCTTCGCCAGCCATCCCAAGTGGCTCTTGCTGATAGCAGAAGCTCCGGAGCGAATCTCCCGAGGCTGAGTCCGACGGAACTGGCCAAGTTCAGTGTTCCTCTCCCTCCCCTACCCGAACAACGCCGCATCGCAGCCATCCTCGACCACGCCGATACCCTGCGCGCCAAGCGTCTACATGCAGTTTCTGTTCTGGATGACCTTGGCGGCGCCGCATTCCAACATTTCGCCGCAGGCGCACCCCAAGCACCGCTCGGAGATCTATTAACCTTCGTGACCAGCGGAGGCAGAGGTTGGGCGAAGTACTACGCTGATCGTGGTGACCGCTTCATCCGATCGTTGGACGTTCAAATGAACTCAATTTCCGATGATGACTTGGTATATGTGTCTGCGCCAGACAACGCAGAAGCTGGTCGAACACGTACACGGGAAGGCGATGTACTGCTAACCATTACCGGATCGCGAATCGGACGGGCAGCGGCGCTGCCCTCGAGCCTCTCCGGGGCATACATAAGTCAGCATGTCTCGATACTTAGGACGGATACCGAGCGGTTACTACCAAGGTACCTGTCCGCATTTCTGTGTTCAGAAGTGTGGGGGCAGCGACAGATTCGTTCGAGTCAGTATGGTCAGACGAAGCCCGGCTTGAACTTCAAACAGATCCGTGATTTCGCAATACCTCTACCCGCTGTGGGACAGCAACAGAAATTCTGTGACTTCGCCGCGGCGTCGGAATGTCGCGGCGAAATGGGTCGAGAGGCTTTGGCTGCAACAAAAATGCTGTTCGACGCTCTCCAATCTCGTGCGTTCAGTGGTGAACTGTGAGCGATGTTGACCACAAGTTCGAGGGTTTGGCTTTGCAAAAAAGACTCACGCTCACATCTGGTTTATTGTCCTGTCGTGCGCAGAATGGCGTTCACTAAGACGGGATTGTGTGAGTTCTTGTTTTTCCCCATCTTGCCTTTCTTCATGAGATGCAAGGCTGCGGTTGCGGCTGCGCGAGTGACTGCAGTGTCATCGAGGAGGTCATCAATCGAGGTGAGGTCTGGTGCCCACAGCATCAAGTTGAAGGGCCCGGCCTCCTGAAAGTCGGTTTCCGTAACGCACACTCCAGGGTGTTGACGCATAAATCTGATCAAGGCGTCGTCGGACATTGACTCTCCAAGGAGTTCAACGCCGTTGACATGCAGCATTCCTCGTAGATGTTTGTCCTTGTCGATCATGGTTCTGAACGCTTCGGTGTTCCGAATGCTGAGATTGGACAGGGTGCGGAAATATGGAGTGTTGCGCGGAGAGCTCAATACCCAGTGCTGGTATTCGGTGTGGCGCGGAAGCGGAAGACATCGCTCCATGTAAGTCCGTAACAACGAACGCACTGTGTCGGCGTGCTCTCCAGTGCGTTTGAGCCACACCCTGTAGTCGTCTTCGGCGGCCGTCAGGCTTCTTCGGCTCTGGTTGGGCGAATGGGCTATTTGCTTGTGCGCGTTGACGCCGATGGGATCGGCGAGCCATGCCGCGGAAGTTGTCCCGTTCTTCCTGAAGATGTCATCTAGCGAGCTGTCATCGCCGATGGCGTAGGTCATTTGAGCTTTGTTTCGTGCCGGAAGTCCAGCTTGTTGGACGCTGTGGATCAGGGTCGCTTCGTGGTCGAGGAGGTGTCGCAGCGGGTTCACGATGCTTCCTGCTTCGATATCCGGCCGTAGGCGGATTCCGCGAATGTCTTTGTGTGTGCTGCGGTGTCCTTTGAGCCGATCGGCGATGGATATCGACTGGCCTAAGTAGCAATCGCCGTTAGTGAAATCTAGAAGGTAATAGCCGGCGTTTCCGGAGTCGAGTGCGTCGAGGGCTCGCTGCACATTTGCGGGCATTGCGGGGTGGACTGGCGATGTGAAGTCGTTGCTCGTAGCCCATTGGTCCACAGCTCTCCGCCGTTCATCGATCTCGTCTTGGGTAGGTGCCTGTTTTATCGGCGGCTGGGTGACGATGGATGTTTTCATCGAGCTACCGGAGGTATGCCGCTGGATTGGAGCGTCGAGATCGGGGGTCAGTGTCCACGTTGCTGAGCTGCACAGCGCAAACGTGAACATGTCCTTGAGTCGGATGGTTTGTATTGTGCCGCTGCGTGTTACAGCGCTGACCTGCTCGTGGGGAAAACCCCACGATTCTGTTCCGTCGCCTGCCCCTTGCTTGTATGTGGCCTCAACGCGTGAGAAGCCCGTCGGCAGACGCATGGCTCGTACTGCGGTGTACGCGCGGTCGTGGTCGAGCTCTGGCGCATCCGCGCGGAGTGTGATCTGCGGTGTGCCATCTTCGGCAGCTCCGTGTTGCACCGTCACTTGCCAACCACTTGCGACGAGTGTCGTGAATAGGTCGATCAACGCAGCGTGTGCCTCAAGGGTGGCATCTACTTGGTCGGAAAATGCATCTTCGTCGCCCGGATCGATCTCCGAAACATCGTGAGGAATCAGCGGGGTCCATAGACCTGAGGATTCCGAATCTTCCCCGTCAACCGTGGGATCGTTATCTACCCAGCGATCGCCGTCGTAGGTCTTCACGAACTCGCCGCCGCCATCCTCTTCGAGGAACTCGACGGTCAACGTCAATACTCCTTCGCAAGGACATAGCCGTATGGCGAAGTCGCAAGCAGCGAGCGGGAACACGCTGAGTTCGTTGAGCAGGTCAGCTAGGAACGCAGTTCTCGTGGTGGCGAGTGGCATCTGATTCTCCGTTGCATGGTGGTCGAGCAGTCTGATTGTTCCCGCCGTCACCGACAGTGTTCCGGTGGAAGTTGGCGAGTGCGCTCTGTCGGACCAGCGGCCTATTCTGTCTGGCTTGCCGAGATTCTGCGGGGTATGTGTCAAGATCGGACAGGCTGGAAGGGAGGCATCGTGGCCGGTAACTTTGATTTCTTGCAGGGTGAGTGGCCTCATGTTCACGCGTCTGCGAAGAACGCTGAACGCGATGCGCTCTTCGACAGCCGCTCCACCTGCTTCTACGCACGGCGTGCGGTCGAGGCGGCGGTCAAATGGCTCTACACGGTCAACGATCTGGACCAGCCGTACAAGGCCGACCTGTCAGCCCGCATCCACGATCCTGCCTTCCAGGCGATCGTTCCAGGCGCGGTGCAGACCAAGCTTGATCTGATTCGACGGGCTGGCAACCACGCGGTGCATGATGACCGTCCGATCGGTCAGGAATCCGGTGTCCGGCTGCTCGAGGAGCTGTTCCATGTGATGTCGTGGCTGGCGCGCACGTACGCGTCCCAGCCGGATTCCAAGCCGACACCCGAGCAGAAACTCGACCGGGCGAAGCTACCCAAGCCGGGTGGCGGGGCGGCAGTGGCTAAGACGATGGCGCAGTTGCAGGAGCTCGGCGCCGAGCTCGAGGCCAAAGACGCCCAACTTGAAGAAGCCGCGAGTGCGCGCGCTGATCTCACCGAGCAGTTGCTGGCCCGCGATGAACAACTCAAGGCCGCCGACGCCGCCCATGCCAGCTTGGAAGAACTCGTAGCGCAGCTGCGCGCGCAGGTCGCCGCGGCACAATCAGCAGCTGCCGGGCACGCCGATACCCACGACTACGACGAGGCCCGCACCCGCACCGACATCGTCGACCTGCTGCTGCGTGAAGCCGGTTGGGATGTTAATTCCCCCCGGGTCCGCGAGTATCCGGTGACAGGCATGCCCGACGGCAAGAACGGTTTCGTCGACTACGTGCTCTGGGGCACCGACGGATTACCGTTGGCGGTGGTCGAGGCCAAACGCACCTCCAAGGATGCGACCGTCGGTCAGCACCAAGCCAAGCTCTACGCCGACTGCCTCGAAAAGATGCACGGGCAACGTCCGATCATCCTCTACACCAACGGATTCGACACCTGGCTGTGGGACGACCTCTACTACCCGCCACGCGAAGTCGAAGGCTTCTACACCCGCGACGAACTCGCGCTTGAGATCCAACGCCGGACCACCCGCAAGAAACTCGCCGACGTCGACATCAACACAGCAATCGTCGAACGCCCCTATCAGACACGCGCGATCCGCAACGTCACCGAAGGCTTTGAGGACAAACGCCAACGCGCCGCACTACTCGTGATGGCCACCGGGTCCGGCAAGACCCGCACCGTGATTGCCCTGTCGGACGTGTTGATGCGCGCGAACTGGGCCAAACGCATCTTGTTCCTCGCCGACCGCAAAGCCCTCGTGAACCAGGCGGCCAACGCGTACAAGACATTCCTGCCGGACACGTCACCGGTCAACCTCCTCACCGAGAAGACCACCGACGGCAGGGTCTACGTGTCGACGTATCCGACGATGATGGGGTTGATCAACGACCTCGACAACGGCCGACGGCGCTTCGGTCCCGGCCACTTCGACCTGGTTGTCATCGATGAAGCCCACCGCTCGGTGTACCAGAAGTACCGTCGCATCTTCGAGTACTTCGACTCTTACCTCCTCGGGCTGACCGCCACCCCCAAGGACGAGGTCGACTACAACACCTACCTACTGTTCAACCTGGAAACAGGTGTTCCCACAGACGATTACAGTCTCGACGAGGCTATCAAGGACGGATATCTGGTACCGCCGCGCGCGGTGACGGTGCCGCTGGCGTTCCCGCGATCGGGCATCAAGTACGACGATCTGTCCGAGGAGGAGAAGAAACGCTGGGAGGGCGAGGACTGGGGCGAAGATGTCGATCCCGACGAGTTCCCCGACGAGGTGTCGTCAGAGGCAGTCAACAAGTGGCTTTTCAACACCGACACTGTCGACAAAGCTCTCGAGGTCCTCATGACTCGCGGCCACCGCGTTGCTGGTGGTGATCGCCTTGGCAAGACCATCATCTTCGCCAAGAACCAGAAACACGCCGACTTCATCGCCCAACGCTTCGACCGCAACTATCCGCAGTACAACGGCCACTTCGCCGCTGTCATCACCCACGCCGTCTCCCACGGCCAAGACCTGATCGACCAGTTCTCCCAACCAGATTCCAGCCCGCACATCGCAATCTCAGTCGACATGCTCGACACCGGGATCGACGTTCCCGACGTCGTTAACCTGGTCTTCTTCAAACCCGTCCGGTCCAAGACCAAGTTCTGGCAGATGGTCGGACGCGGCACCCGCCTACGCCCCGATCTCTACGGCCCTGGGCAGGACAAGAGCGACTTCTTCATCTTCGACCTCTGCGGCAATGTGGAGTTCTTCAACGCCCACCCGGCACCTGCCGAAGCCCGGCTGCCAGCCTCCCTATCTGAGCGGCTATTCACCGCCCGCACCGACATCGTCTGGGCGCTCGACCGGTCCCACAGGAACACTGAGCTGCGCGACGGCATCACCGACGTGCTGCACACTCAGGTGTCTGGAATGAACCTCGACAACTTCCTCGTCAGGCCACGCCGCCAGCAAGTGGAGGTCTACCGTGATCGCAGCGAATGGGAATCGCTGACCGAACAGAAGGTCCGTGAGATCGTCGAGAACCTCGCTGATCTACCCACGGCCGTTCGAGACACCGACGAAATGGCAAAACGCTTCGACCTCATCGTCCTACGCGGCCAACTCGCCGTCATCGAAGCCGACGACACCACCCTCGAACGTCAGAAAGACAAAGTTCGCACCATCGCCGACGGCCTCCTCGAGCAGCTCACCATCCCCAAGATCAAAGCCAAAGAAGAACTGCTCCGCGAAGTCGCCTCCGAGGATTGGTGGGACGACGTCACCCCCGAGATGCTTGAGGACGCGCGCAAGGAATTGCGGTCCCTCGTGGGGCTACTCGAGAAGACAAAGCAGCCGATCGTCTACACCGATCTGCAAGACACCTTCACCGGCGACGTCACCGAGGTCGACATGCCGCACATGGCGACTGGTACCGACAAGGAGCGATTCAACGCCAAGATGCGCGACTACCTGCGACGACAACCCGACAATCTTGCGCTCCAGAAGCTGCGGACCGGAAAGCCATTGACACAGGCCGACATCGACTCGCTCCAGGAACTCCTCACCCGAAGTGGCGCAGGCTCGGAGGACGAGCTTCAGCAGGCAATCAATGACGCGCACGGCCTCGGGCGCTTCATCCGATCGCTTGTAGGGCTGGATCGGCAGTCGGTCAACGAGGCCTTTGCCGAGTTCATAGACGACGTGAATGCGACTGCCGACCAGATCCACTTCATCGGACTCGTCACCGAATACCTCACCCGAAACGGTGCAATGGATTCATCGCAGATCTTTGACCCGCCCTTCATCGACAACGCCCCCCAAGGTCCAACGCAAGTGTTTGCGATGGACGTTGTGTCCCGCCTGATGGATACGATCGAGCAGATCAGCTCATCAGCGGATCAGGAGTCTGCGTAGTTGCGACGACAAAAGCAGTTCGACGCGCGTTTGAAACATAGGAGTCGGCACCGGATTCGAACGATTCGATGGTAACCAGGGCACGTGTTCCAAAGGAGGCCGATCTGCGGAGTAGTTAAAACCAAGCTTTTCGAGGTGGATGTCTCAGAGACATAGCGTCCTCAAATCTTGATCAGGCCCTCTGAATCTGGTGAATTCAAGGAGTTGCAGTATTTGTTCAACAATACAGGTTGTGAGAAATGAAGAGAATTGCTGGGGTGCACGTCAAGAGTGGAGGGATCAATGTGGCTGTTGTAGAGGAAAGTGGTTGTGATACACCACTGCTGATCTCGACAAAGCGCATCGAGAGCAACAATGCGCTTCCTGACACGGCGCGCTTTGCAGACTTGATAGACCGGTTTCGGCAGCATCTTTCCCCAATGGGTGTGAACGCGGTCGCCATTCTCCAGACCAGAGCGTTCAGCAATCTAAAGTACTCTGCCGCGTTCAATAGGGTTTTCGCGATCTGCGCCGTGCTCCAGGGGGCATCAGCTCTCCACATCGATGCCACCACCTACACAACGAACGCAGTTGGGGCTTCCATGTCGCTCGAAGCCAACCAACTCAAACAGTTTGACTATAAGACGCTCGGAGTGACAGAGGCTCCCACTTACTGGACGACAGGCATGGCAGAAGCTAGTGCCGTATCCGTCTATGCCCTAAAGGCCTTGAGGTGAACGGCGAGGCGAGTCAACCGCACACCGGCTCGTCTACACAGCGACGGGACCAGCATGTTCTGTCGTTGCCATTCGAATGCCTTCGCAGTATCCCCGAGGGGATCAATGAAGTTCGCGTCTGGCATGACCCACTCCTGGATTGCAAGCGAGTCGGCAAACGCATCGAGATATCGCAGATTGACGATGCCTTACCAGAGGCCGCGACACTACAGTCGATCCAGCACAACAACGTTGTACCGGTGTTGGGGGCAGCAGAGGTGAGCGGTTATCCAGCGCCGCTGCGGGTTGTTGAGATCATCACACCCTACTTCGAACGGGGGTCGATCACTGATGCTCAGCTACGGGGGGAAGAATTCAGGGCTTCAGAAGCCGTCGCGATCACGCAGGCAGTATTGCGCGGTCTGGCGGAAATCCATGAGGTACATGGGATCGGCCACCGTGACATAAAGAGCGGAAACGTCCTGCTGTGTCACAATTACCGCGCGAGAGTGGCCGATCTCGGCCTCGCGGGTCGCTTCAATGACGGAGGCGAAGTCAGAGCCCTCAACAATCCGACCCTGTACAGCCCACCTGAGTTTGCGACGAGCAAGATGCTAACTAGGGCGAGCGATATCTACGGGATCGGACTTGTGCTGAGGGAGCTCCTCGGCGGCCATTTTCCATTCGCCGAGTATCCAATCTCGTTGATCATCAAGCGAATAAGTGCCGGTCGAACACCGCTCACGATTTCAGATCAGGCCCTGCCACTCTGGGCCTCGAGTTCCATGCGGCGCGTATATGCAAAGGCGACCCACCGAGACCCCGGTCAGCGATACCAGTCAGCGCAGGAGATGGACGAGGCATTAGCGCATGTCACGGCGATTGACTGGGAACAGACCGACATAGGCTGTTGGGAAGCACCATTCCTGTACGAGCAGCGCAAAGTCCGTGTCGAAGCGCGGCATATGGTGCGATCTGGCGATTACCGGATGAGCATTCTTACTCACGCCGGGCGCGGTTGGCGCAGGGCTGCCGAGGATGTCGATGTGCCAGATCTCGGCGGCCGTCCCGTCCGGAAGGTCTTCGACCAAGCGTCAAGGATCGCGACCGTTCGCTGAGCGCTTTGCTGAAGGATTATGGCGTGCCCGACTGCTCGGCCCATGTTGTGGGCCTCGGATCGCCACCGGGTCGACAGACTCCAGCCCGCGCATTCACCAACCCCCACAGGGATTAGATATCCAGCAGCGCTCAGTCGTTCGAATGAGGCGGTGACACGCGGTTGGACGACTCCGCGTTGCGGATCGGACAGGACGCCCAAGCACTGCCCTTCGGCGGACTGGCCAAACCCAGCGATCAACTGTTCGGCGAATACGGACATCGCCCACCCATGACGGGGAAGAACGGTGTAGGTGCGGTCGACGCCACGCGCCTTATCCAGTGCAACAACGGCAGCCAAGACCAGCGCATCAAGGTTGCCGATGCGGTCGGCCTCTGCCAGCATCTCCATGCAGACCAGATTACATGTTTCGTGTAACTCGTTTCACGTAACATGCTTCAATGGCCATGCCTAGTAACCCAATGGAGCGGCTATCGAAGATTGTCCTCGGGCAAATCCACCGATTAGCAGTCATGTCATGGATCGCGCAGTCCGAGGACGTGATAAATCCGAGCGATCTCGCAGCTGACCTGGGATTGCCTTCTCTCAGCGCGATACAGAACCCGCTGCGTGACTTGGCAGAGGCCGGGCTGATCCAGCGGCTACCTACGACCGCCGGTAGGACCTACTACGAGAAGGTGGACAGCTCGGCCTGGTCCTTCGCTGAAGAGTTAGTGGCCTCTCTCGGACCGATGGAAGGCGACGCCCTCAGTGCATACGGCCAAACACCTGCCGGACATCAGATGGCAAACGGAGACACGCAATGAGTCAACGCCGCGGATTGGTGTGCCAGTGCGACATTCTCGCTGTGCTATTGCTCGGAGGATCTGTGATGAGCCGCTGGTCAACACCATTTCCAAACATGCCTGCTCGGAGGTCAGTGTTTCACACGTTCTGGCTCTTCGCGCGTCCCCGTATCGGGGCCAGTTTTTCACCCTCGCATTACCCGCTGTCGCCCACTCAACTTGAGTATGCGCCCGCTCGCCCCGGCAGGGTTCCTCTCACAAGTGGACCTCGAGGCCGGACAAAACTCGAGCGAGCCCGCCTCCAAACAGACGGGATTAGCGCAATCGGGGATCTTCAAATCTCATGTCCCGCCGGCGCCGATAATGCCGAACAGCGACCTCCCACGTACACAAAAACAGAGGTCAAACCGGATTCACCAGCTTGACCCCTGCAGCAAATTTGCGATGAACTGCTCGTGGTGGGCGAAGGGGGACTTGAACCCCCACGTCCCGAAGGACACTGGCACCTGAAGCCAGCGCGTCTGCCATTCCGCCACTCGCCCGTGGCCGCCGAATTCGGCGGGCATGTCGTCGAACTGGGTAGCTCGACGACTGGAGAACGATAGCAACAATGCGGCGCCGATGTAAAACTCGGGCGGGCGGGTGGTCTCGACGGGCTCGACCAGCGGCGGTAGCGCTCGACCAGCGGGGGTTGGCTCGATTAGCGGCGTGGTGGTCTCGACAAGCTCGACCAGCGGGGCCAAGGCTCGGGCAGCGAGTGGTCTCGACAAGCTCGACCAGCGCGATCAAGCCCGACCCTGAAGTCATAGTTGAAGCTGCGGCGGTTGATCTGAGACGGTGTTAGCCGTAAGTATCGGTATCATCAATCAAGGTCACTTGCACGACGACACGCCACCAGGGCTGCGAAGGGAGGTCGACGATGGGAATCCTGCAACGATTCGAGCGCAAGCTCGAGGGGGCCGTCGACGACGGCTTTGCGCGCGTTTTTGGTGGTCAGGTTGCTCCGCAGGAGATCGAGAACGGCCTGCAGCGCGAGGCCGAGGAGTCGCTGGAGAGCCTCGGCGACGGCACGGTGCTGGCGGCGAACAGCTACTCGTTGTTGTTCAGCCCGACCGACCACCAGCACATCGCCACTGAGTACGAGTTGAACCGCAAGACCTTCTCCAAGCACCTGGAAAACTTCATCGCCGACAACGGATGGCAGACGTATGGAAAGGTCGTCGTAGAGTTCGACCAATCGCCGTCGTTGCACACCGGTATCTTCCGTGCCCGTGGTCGGGTCGATCCGGATGCGAGCCCGCGTCCGGTCGGATCCGCTACAGGCGCGGGTAACGATGCTTCAGAACCACCGCGGGCCGCACGTGGTCGGCCCCCGGGGCCGCGAGCCCAGCCGCCGACTTCCGGTCCGCCCCCACAACCACACGCACCACAACAAGTAGGAGTCCCAGCCATGACGCAGAATCCCGGTTACGACCAGCGGCGAGGCGCAGAACCCGCTTACGACGACGCCCGGGGCTACGGCCAGGGCCAGCAGGAACACGGCCAGGAGTACGCCCAGCAGGGCTACGACTACCAGCAGGGCGGCTACGGACAGGGCTACGAGCAGGCTCCCGGCTACGGCCAGCAGGGCGGCTACTACCCGGCGCAGGGCCAGCAGCCCGGCTACGGATACGAGCAGGGCTACGAGCAGCAGGGTTACGGACAGCAGCCCGGCTACGACCAGGGCTACGCACAGCAGCCCGGCTACGGCCAGCAGGACTACGACTACGCCCAGGGCTACCCGCAGCAGGGTTACGACCAGGGCTACGGCCAGCAGGGCTACGAGCAGGGTTACGCACAGCAGCCCGGCTACGGATATGACCAGGGCTACGGACACCCCGGTGGCTACGCACCCGCCGCGATCACGCTGCTCCTCGAAGACGGCAGCAACCGCACATTCCAGTTGCGTGAGGGCTCCAACGTCATCGGTCGCGGCCAGGACGCGCAGTTCCGCCTCCCCGACACCGGCGTCTCGCGTCGCCACGTCGAGATCCGCTGGGACGGCAGCACCGCCATGCTCACCGACCTCAACTCCACCAACGGCACGACCGTCAACGACGTCCAGGTCAACAGCTGGGAGCTCGCCGACGGCGACCGCATTCGCATCGGTCATTCGGACATCACCGTCCGGTTCCAGTAAGACCGGCTGCACCTGCCAGTTAGCCGAATCGGCGCCCGTGGCATCGTCTGATGACGCCGGGCGTCGATACACAACTGTCACTTTCGAATGACGGTGATCGGGACTCTGGCCCATAAGATGCAGTCGGGATCCGTTGTCGCGCGCGAAGCGTCGGCACACGGACGTACTTTGTAGTGACGGATGCGTGGGAGGTGAGGACTAGATGCAGGGCTTGGTTCTGCAGTTGACCCGTATCGGGTTTCTGGTCCTCCTCTGGTTGTTCGTCTACGCGGTCATCCGCACCCTCCGTGCCGACATCGCCACAGCGTCGGGCTCGCCTCTCTCCCGCTACACCGGGGCCGACCGTCGTCGTCGAAAAGCCGCGACGGCCAAGGGGTCGGCGCGCTACCTGGTCGTCACGCACGGCGCACTCGCGAATACGCGCATCACACTGGGTCAGCAGCCAGTCCTGATCGGCCGAGCCGACGATTCGACGCTGGTCCTCACCGACGACTACGCCTCCGAGCGCCACGCACGGCTCTCGCGCCGCGGCGACGACTGGTACGTCGAAGACCTCGGTTCGACGAACGGCACCTACCTCGACCGTTCGAAGGTGACCACAGCCGTGCGCGTCCCGTTGAGCACGCCGATCCGTATCGGTAAGACCGTGATCGAGTTGCGCCCGTGACACTGGTGTTGCGCTACATCGCGCGGAGCGATCGTGGGTTGGTCCGCGCGAACAACGAGGACTCGTTCTACGCCGGCCCTCGACTGCTCGCACTCGCCGACGGTATGGGCGGACACGCGGCAGGCGAAGTGGCCAGCCAGTTGGTCATCCAGGCACTGCGCACACTCGACGACGACGAGCCCGGCGGCGATCTGCTCGCCGCACTCGACCGCGCGACCCACCGCGGCAACGCGGCCATCGCCGCACAGGTCGAACGCTCGCCCGACCTCGACGGCATGGGCACGACGCTGACCGCGATCCTGTTCGCGGGCAGCAGGATCGGGCTTGCGCACATCGGCGACTCGCGCGGCTACCTCTTCCGCGACGGCGAGCTGACCCAGATCACGCGCGACGACACGTTCGTCCAGACCCTTGTCGACGAAGGTCGCATCACCGCCGAACAGGCGCACACCCATCCGCAGCGCTCCCTCATCATGCGCGCGTTGACCGGTACAGAGGTCGAGCCAACACTCACGATCCGCGAGGCACGCGCGGGCGATCGGTACCTGCTGTGCAGCGACGGCCTCTCCGACGTCGTGAGCGAGGAGACCATCTCCGAGACGCTCGGCTCCATCGACGACGAGAAGGAATGCGCCGACCGCCTCATCGAACTCGCACTGCGCGGCGGCGGCCCCGACAATGTCAGCGTCGTGCTCGCCGACGTCGTCGACACGCAGTACGGCGAGTCGCGACCCATCGTCGGCGGTGCGGCGGGCGACGACTCCGAGCAGAACTACACGCCCGATCCCAAGACCGCTGCAGGTAGAGCCGCAGCACTGCGTCCACCGGCGGCCGCACCCCAGCGCCCGACGATCCTCACCGATGACGACAACGAACCCGCGCAGCGTCGAAGTCGTTGGGGCCGTTGGATATTCGCAGGCATTGTGGCGCTGGTCATCGCGGCACTGATCGCTGGCTTCTTCTTGACGCGCGGACTGTTGCGCAGCACGTATTACGTCGGCGAGGACAACGGCAAGGTCACCATCTTCCAGGGCTCGCCCGACAAGATCCTCTTCTTCTCGTCGAGCAAGGCGTCGGAGAAGGTCTGCGTCACCAACGTCGCGACCGACGCCCCGACCGTCAGTTTCCAGTCGGTCGACAGCAAGGACGAGTGCCGCCAGCTGAGCCTCTCCGACCTCGACTCGGCGAGCGTGAACACCGTGCGCACGTTCGGGGTGAGCAAAGTCGACCTCGACGACGCCCGCAACCGGGTGCGTCGACTCACCTTCCTGCCCCTATGCCAACCCGCGCCGAGCACCACCGAGCCCGCCCCGGCGCCGGGTGCGACACCCGGAGCCCCGACACCCGGCACCCCGCCTCCCGCGAGCCCCGCTCCGAACACCGCACTCCCCGCGCGGTTCACACTGCCGCCGGTCGCCGAGCCGTCGAGTCCGGCACCGTCGTCGACGCCCGCCCCCTCCGCCTCGACGCCTGCGCAGCCTCAGTTCGACGACGGACCGTGTCGGGAACCGTAGATGTCGCAGCCGTCGAATCCGCAAGCGCAGCACGCGCCGCCGCGTGAACCGGCCCGCCAGACCGGGCGCACCGTCGAGATGATCCTGTTGATCTTCGCGATCGGTGTGGTGACGATCGCCTTGATCATCGTGCAGGCCGCGCAGGGTCAATCGTTGACGTGGGATCTTCTCAAGTACGTCGCCGCCTACACGGTGCTGTTCGCGATCGCGCACCTCGTCGTACGGCGGTACGCGCCCCACGCCGATCCGGTGCTGCTGCCAATTGTGGCCGCGCTCAACGGAATCGGGCTCGTGCTGATCCACCGCCTCGACCTCGGGTCGGGTCCGCGCGGCGAAGAGATCAGCCCGACCGAGCAGACCAACAACGCCGATCAGCAGCTGTTATGGGCGCTGCTCGGCATCATCGCGTTCGCAATGATCCTGATCTTCATCCGCGATCACCGGACGCTCTCGCGCTACGCGTACACACTCGGCCTCGGCGGCGTGATCTTCCTGGCGATCCCGGCGATCCTGCCGTCGTCGATGTCGGAGATCAACGGGTCGAAGAACTGGATTCGCACCCCGCTCTTCAACATTCAGCCCGGCGAGTTCTCCAAGATCCTGATCATCATCTTCACCGCGGCGTTGCTGGTCTCCAAGCGCGACCTGTTCACGACGGCGGGCAAGCACTTCCTCGGCATGGACCTGCCGCGCGCACGCGACCTCGGACCACTGCTGATCGCGTGGCTGGTGACCATCGGCATCTTCGCCCTCGAGAACGACCTCGGTGGCCCGCTGCTGATCTTCTCGACGATCCTCGCGATGCTCTACGTCGCCACCGGCAGAGCGGGCTGGGTGGCGATCGGCGTCACGCTTTTCGTCGCGGGAGCGGTACTCGCGTACCAGTTGTTCCCACATCTGCAGGTGCGCGTTCAGGTGTGGCAAGACCCCTTCGCCACCTTCGACACCACCGGTTATCAAGTGGGACAGAGCCTCTTCGGGCTCGCGACCGGCGGGCTGTTCGGCACCGGACTCGGCTCCGGCCGGCCCAATATCGTTCCGTTCGCCAATACCGACTTCATCATCGCGACCATCGGTGAGGAGCTCGGCCTTGTCGGGCTCACTGCCGTGATGATGCTCTACCTGATCTTCGTGATGCGCGGTCTGCGCACAGGCGTCGCAGTCCGCGACAGCTTCGGCAAACTGCTGGCAACCGGCCTCTCGTTCACGATGGCCGTGCAGATCTTCGTCGTCGTCGGTGGCGTCACAAAGCTCATCCCGCTGACCGGTCTCACGACGCCGTTCGTGTCGTACGGCGGGTCGTCGTTGCTGGCGAACTACATACTTCTCGCGCTACTGATCCGCGTGTCCAACGCCGCGCGCGAACCCGACCCGACGAAGCGTCGGCCCACGCCGAAGCCCATCGAGTCGCTGCCGACACAGGCGGTGCGGCAACCATGAACGCTCCGATCCGCCGGGTGTCGATGGTGGTCATCGTGATGATCATCGTGTTGCTCGCCAACGCCACCTACGTTCAGGTCTTCAAGGCCGACGCCCTGAAATCCGACCCGCGCAACAACCGCGTGCTGCTCGACGAGTACTCGCGCCAGCGCGGTGCGATCACCGCTGGCGGCGAGGTCGTTGCGGTGTCGGTGCCCACGGACAGCAGGCTGAAGTTCCTGCGCAGCTACCCACCCGAGGGTGCCGAGGCGTTCGCGCCGGTGACCGGCTACTTCTCGTACCAGTACGGCAGCACCGAGGTCGAGCGCTACGAGAACTCGTTTCTCTCCGGAAGCGACGACCGGCTCTTCGGGCAGCGCTTCACCGACATGTTCTCCGGGCGGGATCCGCGCGGCGGCAACGTCGTGACGACGATCAATCCCCGTCTGCAGCGTGTGGCCTACAACCAGATGCGCAACGGCTGCAGCGGCGGTTGTCGCGGTGCGGTCGTCGCGATAGCGCCGAACACGGGCAAGATCCTCGCGATGGTGTCGACGCCCAGCTACGACCCGAACAAGCTCGCCAGCCACGACCAGTCGGTGCGCGAGACGGCCTGGTCGTCGTGGAACGACCCCAACGGTTCGGAGCCGATGCTCAACCGCGCGATCAACCAGCTCTACCCGCCGGGGTCCACGTTCAAGGTGGTCACCTCGGCGGCGGCGCTGCGGGCAGGGGTGTCGCCCGACGTGCGCCTCACCGCGGCGTCGCAGTTCCCGCTGCCCGACACCACGATCTCGCTACCCAACTACGGCGGCGAGACATGCCCGGAATCGTCCGGCGGCACTGTCTCGATGGTCACGGCGTTGAAGTACTCGTGCAATACCGCTTTCGCCGACCTCGTGACGAACAAGATGCCCAACGCGACGTCGAACTTCAAAGACACCGCTCGACGCTTCGGCCTCGACGAAGCCGGACCGGAGATTCCGATGCCGGTCGCGCAATCGACCGTCGGCGAGATCCCCGACCGTGCCGCGCTGGCGCAGTCGGCGATCGGACAGCGTGACGTGCGCCTGACCCCGCTGGAGAACGCGATGATCGCAGCGACCGTCGCCAACGGTGGGGTGCGGATGCAGCCCTATCTGGTGGATAAACTGCAATCGGCAGATCTGCGCACGCTGAGCACAACTCAGCCGACAACGATTAACGAACCGATCACCTCCGACCAGGCGGCCACGCTGACCAGCATGATGGTCGAGTCGGAACGGGCAACCGCGGGAGCGGGCGGTCCGGTGTCGATCGCGTCGAAGACCGGCACGGCCGAGCACTCCGACACGAGCGCAGGTGGCGACTCGGAGACCCCGTACTCCTGGTACATCGCGTTCGGACCGTCGTCGAATCCGCAGATCGCTGTCGCCGTGATCGTGGAGAACGGCGACTACGGTGTGAACTCGGTCGGCGGAACCGTCGCCGCACCGATTGGACGAGCTGTGATCAACTCACTGGTGGGAGGTGGACGATGAGCCTGCAGAACGGCACGATCATCGCCGACCGTTATCGCCTGATCCGGCTCATCGCGACCGGCGGCATGGGACAGGTCTGGGAGGCCGTCGACACGCGACTGAACCGTCGTGTCGCGGTCAAGGTGCTCAAGGCCGAGTATTCCGACGATCCCGAGTTCACCGCTCGCTTCCGCACCGAGGCGCAGACGACGGCCAAGCTGAACAACCCCGGCATCGCGAACGTCTTCGACTACGGCGAAACGCCCGACCGCGCAGGCGGCGGTCCGCTCGCCTATCTGGTGATGGAACTCGTCGACGGCGAGCCGCTGAACTCAGTGATCTCACGGCTCGGACGGCTGTCGCTGACCAACACGCTCGACATGCTCGAGCAGACCGGCCGCGCGCTGCAGGCCGCGCACACCGCAGGCCTCGTGCACCGCGACGTCAAGCCCGGCAACATCCTCATCACACCCGCGGGCCAGGTGAAGATCACCGACTTCGGCATCGCGAAGGCGGTCGACGCCGCACCGGTCACCCAGACCGGCATGGTCATGGGCACGGCCCAGTACATCTCGCCCGAACAGGCCACCGGTGACGAGGCGACGGCGGCGTCGGACGTCTATTCGCTCGGCGTCGTCGGATACGAGGCGCTGACGGGGCGTCGACCATTCCTCGGTGATGGCGCGATCACCGTCGCGATGAAGCACATCCGCGAGACCCCGCCGCCGCTGCCTGCGAACGTGCCTGCGTCGGTGCGCGAGCTGATCGACATCACGTTGTCGAAGGATCCCAAGCAGCGTTATGCCAACGGTGGCGAGTTCGCCGACGCCGTGGCCGCGGTGCGTGCGGGACGTCGACCTCCTACCCCTGGCGGCGCCGGAGCCATCGGTGCTGCCGGAGCCGCTGCGGCGGGAGCCGCAGGTGGAGCCGCGCTCGCACGCGGAACCGGCGCGACCCGCGCGATGACGAGCGGTGTGCCGCCCACGGGAACCGCACGCAGCGCGACGCAGGGAACCGGTCGGGCTCCGACGGCATACGGCCAGACCTCATATCCGCAGACCTCGTACCACCAAACCTCGTACCCGCAGACCGGCTCGACGCCTCCGTCGAACAACAACAACGGGTGGACCACCGGCCAGAAGGTGCTCGCGGGTATCGCGGGAGTGCTGCTGCTCGGCGCCATCGGACTGATCGGCTTCTGGCTGGCGAACCTGGATTCGGGATCGTCGGAGACGCCGACGCCGTCGACGACGGTCACACAGACCACGACCGCTGTCCCGACCACTGCCGAACAGCAAGAACCTGAGACGACGACCCGCGAGCAGACCACGACGACGCGTCGTCCGACCACCACCGAGCGACCGACGACCGAAGAAGAGACGACCCAACAGGAAACCGAGGAGCCGACCACGACCGATGGCGACTCCGGTGCACCCACCGTGACCGGACAGTTCTGTCCGCCCTTCTGTCTGCCGAGCCGATGACAGCGACCCCGCACCATCTCTCCGACCGCTACGAACTGGGCGAGACGCTCGGTTTCGGAGGGATGTCGGAGGTGCACTTCGCTCGCGACCTGCTGCTCAACAGGGACGTCGCGATCAAGGTGCTGCGCGCCGATCTCGCACGTGATCCGTCGTTCTACCTCCGCTTCCGACGCGAGGCGCAGAACGCCGCGAAGCTCAATCACCCGACGATCGTCCAGGTGTTCGACACCGGCGAATCCGAGACACCCGACGGGCCGCTGCCGTTCATCGTGATGGAGTACGTCGACGGCGAGACACTGCGAGATGTGTTGCGTGCCAACGGTCCGGTGTCTCCGCGGCAGGCCATGACGTGGATGGCCGACGTCGCCGCGGCCATGGACTTCAGCCACCGCAACGGGATCGTGCACCGCGACATGAAGCCCGCCAACGTCATGATCGACAAGGCCGGCGCGGTCAAGGTGATGGACTTCGGCATCGCCAGAGCAATCAGCGACTCGACGTCGACGATGACGCAGACGTCGACCGTGATGGGCACCGCCCAGTACCTCTCGCCGGAGCAGGCGCGCGGCATCAAGGTCGATCCGCGCAGTGACATCTACTCGATGGGCTGCGTGCTGTTCGAGTTGATGACCGGCGAACCGCCGTTCACGGGTGATTCGCCCGTCGCCGTCGCCCATCAGCACGTTCACGAGGACCCGCCCTGGCCGTCGTCGATCCGACCGGAGATCCCACGCGAGCTCGACTCCGTGGTGCTCAAGGCGATGAGCAAGAACAAGGAGAACCGGTATCAGTCCGCCGCCGAACTGCGCGCCGACCTGATCCGCGTGCTCGCGGGCGGCCGCCCGTCGGCCCCGCTGCTGCTGACCGACGAGGATCGTACGGAGTTCCTCGACACCGGTCCTCGACGCGCGGCGCGCGGCTCGGACGGTGGCGGCACCGGGGGTGGTGGCGGCGACGGCTCCGGCGGTTCGGACGGCAACGCTCCTCGACGCTCCAGTGACAACACCCCTATTCGACGCCGGTCCCGCGGACTGGTCCTGGGATCGGCCGCGCTCGTGGTGCTGCTGCTGGCAGGACTATTGCTGTGGTGGGCCCCGTGGGCGTCGGAGAGTGCGCGGCAGATCGCGGTGCCATCGGTGAGTGGACTGTCGTCGCAAGACGCCGAGAGCAACCTGCTGCGTGCGGGATTCAAGGTCAAACAGCTCCAGGAACCGAGCCTCGACGTCAAGGCCGGGACGGCCACCAGGTCGGCGCCGGGCGCGAACGTGCTGGCACCCGACGGCTCCGAGGTGACGCTGTACGTGTCCTCCGGGCCTCCACGGCACCAGATGCCGTCGATGCAGGGCAAGACACCGGAGGAGGCGACCGACGCGCTGAAGGTGCTCGGATTCACCAACATCCGGACCGACGAGGTCGATTCGACGGCGGCACTCGACGGCAAGGTCGTGAGCACGACACCCGCGTCCGGAACCAACGCCGCGGTCAACAGCCCCGTCGTGCTGCACGTCGGGTCAGGGCCTCGTCAGGTGACCGTGCGCGACGTCGTCGGTATGCGTGAGGACCAGGCCCGCACGCTGCTCGAGCAGTCGAATCTGAAGATGGTGGTCGTGCAGGGCGACTCTGATCGGCCTGTCGGCGAGATCATCAGCTCGTCCCCGTCCGCCGGAACATCGGTGGACGAGGGCAGCACGGTTCAGGTGACGGTCTCGCGCGGCAACCAGTTCACGATGCCCGACCTGCGCGGTCAGACACCCGAGCAGGCACGCTCGACGCTGCAGTCGCGCGGATGGTCGGACTCGACGCTCACACAGTCGACGAAGGGCGTGCCGCTGGGCAGTCCGGACATCGGCAAGATCGTCGACCAGCAGCCTGCCGCGGGCTCACAACTGAGCCGCAACGACGCTGTCACCGTGACCGTCGGGCAGCTCAGCCTGTTGCCGAACTAGGGCTCGAGCGGTCGGTTCCTGCAGGGGTCGGCCCAGGCTCGCCCGTCAGCCCAGCGCGGCGGCCATCTCCTGTTCGAGCGCGTCGACCAGACCGGCGTCGACCTTGATGCCCGCGACGGCGAGCCAGTTGGCCAGCATCCGATGTCCGCCCTGGGTCAGCACGCTCTCCGGGTGGAACTGGACCCCGTGGATGGGCAGGTCGCGGTGACGCATGGCCATGACGATGCCGGTGTCGGTGCGCCCGGTCACGACGAGTTCGTCGGGGATGGTCTCGGGGAGCACAGTGAGCGAGTGATAGCGCGTCGCGGTGAAGGGATCCGGTAGTCCGGCCAGGACGCCGTCGTCGTCGTGGATGACCTGCGACGTCTTGCCGTGCAGGAGTTCCGGTGCGCGGTCGACTGTAGCGCCGAAGGCTGCGCCGATCGCCTGATGTCCGAGGCAGACCCCGAGCAGCGGGATTTCGTCCGACGCCGCGAGCCGCACGAGCGGGATGGTCGCGCCCGCGCGCTGTGGAGTGCCCGGGCCGGGGCTGAGCAGTACGGCGTCGAATCCTTCGACAGCTCGACGCAGTGATTCCGTGGTGAACTCGCCGTCGGCGTCGGAGAGGACCGGATCGTCGTTGCGCCAGACGGTGACGTCGAGGCCGGCGGGGCCGCCTAATTGACCCGCGGCGGAGCCGCCCAATTGACCGAGGTATTGGACCAGGTTGTAGACGAAGCTGTCGTAGTTGTCGATGACGAGCACGCGGCCCAGGGGCTGCGCGGATTCGTCGACGGCGGGCGTATTCACAGGCTCAGGTTACTCGGGGCGTCGCGGGGTGGTCTCGACAAGCTCGACCAGCGGGGGTGGCTCGACCAGCGGGTGCAGCTCGGGTGGGAGGTCTCGACAGGCTCGACCAGCGGGGGCGGCTCGACCAGCGGGTGGTCCTTCCCGCTGATTGAGCCGGCCGCGAGCGAAGCGAGCAGCCGAGTCGAAATCACCAGCGGGGGCCGTCGACCAGCGGGTGGGTCCATCCCGCTGATTGAGCCGGCCGCGAGCGAAGCGAGCAGCCGAGTCGAAATCACCAGCGGGGCCTCGACAAGCCCGACCAGTGGGGCAGCTCGACCAGCGAGCGGGGTCGGTCGCGGCGACCAGGTGAGATACCGTGTAAGGCGAGTGATCTGCACCCAACAGAGGAAGTCATGCCGAAGTCTAAAGTCCGGAAGAAGACCGATTACACGATCAACCCGGCGTCGCGCACGCCGGTCAAGGTCAAGACCGGTCCCTCCAGCAGCATCTACGTGGGCGTCATGCTCGGTCTGATGCTCCTCGGCCTCGCATGGCTGATCGTCTACTACCTCGCTGCGAGCTCAACCACCTACGGCGGCGAGGGCCAGGTTCTCCACTGGATGGCCAACCTCGGATCGTGGAACTTCCTGATCGGCTTCGCCCTGATGGTCGTCGGCCTTCTGATGACCATGAGATGGCGCTGACCTGCGACAACAGGCTCGGACAATCATCCACAGCCGTTAATCACATGTGTGTAATTCATCCCCACTGTGAGTAACTGCTGTGGATAACCGTTCCGACTTGTCCACAGGCGAATGGTCGACGCCGCGACCTGCTGCCGCCGCACTGCTGGTCGGCGGCCTACTTCTTGTGATCCTTGGCGTGATCGCGGCGTCGGATCCCGCCGGCATGGTCCTGATGGTCGTCGCAGGCGTGCTGCTGCTGGCGTTCGGCGCGTACGCGTGGGCGATTCGACCGCGCCTCGCCGTCAGTCCCGGACCAGTCCTGCACATCCGGACGCTATCGGGCACGCGTGACTGCACGCCCGCGCAGATCGATCAGATCAAGGTGCTCAACATCCGCCGCATCGGACGTCGTAGTGGGCAACTCGAGATCGACGTGATCCCCGACGACGCCGCCCCGACAGATCAATCGGACGGTCTACGACTCGACACCAAGCTCTACGTCTTCGGCCGCTGGGATCTCGGCGCCGCACCCTCCGACGTCGCGGTGCAGTTGCGTCAGGCCGGGTTCGACGTCGACGGCTGACCCATCTCGAACACCGTCGAACTACGTCGCGCGAGGCCGAATTACATGTGTGTAATTCATCCCCACTGTGGGTAACTCCTGTGGACAACTAACTGAGCTATCGATTGCAGGTGTCGTGGAAGCCTGCTCAGAGCAGACCCGACCTCGAACTTCCGGCGATGATGCCGAGCGCGATCGCAACGACGAGCAGCACGATCAGCGCGATCCACCCCACTCGCGAAGCGTTGTGCTGGGTACGCGACTCGTCCGGCAGAAGCCGAGCTGGAAGGTAGATGACGGCGGCCGTCGCGGCGGCACCGAAGACAAGACCACCCATGTGGGCGGCCAGCGAGATCCCGGGCATCGTCACCGAGAAGACCAGGTTGATCACGATGATCGTGATGACTCCGGTCGGGGAAATTCGGGCCTTGAGGACGATCACGAGCATTGCGCCCATGAGTCCGTAGATCGCGCCGGAGGCGCCGGCACTGCGTACGTTGCCCGCCTCGAACAGCATCACCGCGGCGCTGCCGCCGAAAAGCGCGATGAAGTAGACCATCAGGAAGCGACTGTGTCCGAGCGCGGTCTCGAGGTCACGGCCGAGGATGTAGAGCGAAATCACGTTCAGCGCGATGTGCATCACGGTGAAGTGGAGAAAACCTGCGGTGAGAAGTCGCCAGTACTCGCCGTTGGCGACGTCGGCTCTGACGAGGTCGCCGTGCTGGAAGAGAGGCGCGAGCCCGGCGTCGAACGACTTTGCCTGGATCACGCAGAGCGCGAAGATCACCACGTTGACGGCGATCAGCGCATAGGTGCCGATCGGGGTATTGCGCGTAGCCGTCGGCGTCGAGATCTGTGCGGTTCCGACGCTCGACGCCGCGCGCCGTGATCCGTCGTCGCCGCGACATTCGACGCAGTGTTGCCCGACGGCGGCCGGGGTGAGGCACTCCGGACACGCCGAACGCCCGCACCTGCTGCAAGAGAGCAGGGTCGGGCGATCGGGGTGCCGGTAGCAGACCTGCGACGCGCGCGTCGGTTGCTGCGGTGTGTTCAGTTGATCTCGATCTTCTCGATGACGACCGGGTCGAGCGGGCGGTCGGCGCGGTCGGTGGACGTCGTCGCAATAGCGTCGACAACCTGCTGCGATGCGGGATCGGTCACCTCACCGAAGATGGTGTGGCGACGATTGAGGTGCGGGGTGGGGCCCACGGTGATGAAGAACTGCGATCCGTTGGTTCCCGGTCCGGCGTTTGCCATCGCGAGGAGGTACGGACGGTCGAAGGAGAGCTCCGGGTGGAACTCGTCCTCGAAGCGGTATCCGGGGCCACCGCGGCCGGTGCCCGTCGGATCGCCGCCCTGGATCATGAAGCCCTCGATGACACGGTGGAACACCGAGCCGTCGAAGAACGGTCCGGAGTTGCCTCCGGAAGCGTTGGGCTCGCTGTACTCCTTGCTGCCATCGGCGAGGCCGGTGAAGTTGGCAACGGTCTTGGGTGCGTGATTTCCGAACAGGTCGACAACGATGTCACCGCGGTTGGTGTGGATGGTCGCGGTCTGCGTTTCAATACTCACGCCCTCCATACAACCACCTCAGCGCCAGTAGGTGTCAGAAGTGGCATCCGCCCGCAGCGAACTGGCACGCTGTGCACATGCAGAAGAAGCAGGTGCTCGCCATCGCAGGGGGACTCGCGCTGGTATCGGCCGTCGCGGCAGCCGTCGTCGTCGTACTTCGTCGGAGTCGGCAGGAGCCGCCGCCGATCTCCGCAACGGTTCCTCGGATCGATGAATTGCCGACGACGATCACCGCTGGCCCCGAGGCCGGATAGCCCGTCGGGAAGGTCACGTAGTCGACGGTCCATGCGATCTCGGGACACCGGTGCAGGTAATTTGGACCCGTGAACTCCGACGACACCCGAGCCGACGACGCCGACAGCGAGTCGGGCGTGAACCGAGCATCGGGGTGGTCTCCCCTGTCGAAGGACGACGTACCGGCTGCCAACAGGCCATCGCAGCCGACAACAGACTCGGAATCACGACCCGCGCGTGACACCGTGGCCCCGGCCTCCGCGCCGTGGGAGCGCGCGAACGGACCGTCATCGGGCTGGTCGGTGCGTCCGGACGCGCGCGGCGGCTCGCCGTCGGGCCGCGACAACGGACCTATCCAGCGCGACAGCGGGCCTGCCCCGCGCGAGAACGGCCCTGCACCGCGCGACGGCGGCCAAGTCCCGCGGAACGTCGGACCCGCGTCGCGGAACGTCGGGCCTGGCCCTCGCGACGGGGGCCCTGCCCTGCGCAGCAACCCGCGCGACCAGCACGGAACGGGTCCCGGCCCGGCCGGCGCCAACCCCACGTTTACCGGGAACAGGCCGCCGCCCCCGCGTCCCGCCACGGGGAACGGCCCGGCACCCTCACAGGGCAACAGGCCGCTTCCACCAAACACCGGTCCGCGACCGGGATGGCAGGTCGGCGCCCCGCCGCAACGCCCGCCAGCACCCGGCGCGCAGCCCGGCCCGGGAACCGGACAGTCGTCGGGAAGGCCGTCGGGACAGGGACCCGTGCCGCCGCAACGCCCAGGGGCGCCGGTGCCACCGCCGGGACGGAGGGCTCCGATCGGCGCGCCGGGAGGTCCTCCCCCGCGCGCCGGTGATCCGGTCGGAAGAACGGGCACGACGCCGCCACCGAAAGAAAGTCTGTCCGGCGCAAGCGAATACGCACGGAGCGGAGAACGGGTGTTCGTCCCGCCCCGTCGCGACGTCCCCGCCAACACGCCTTCGCGTGACGCTCCACCGGTGGGCCCGGCCGAGACGTCGGCGACGCAGGCATACTCGGCTGTGAAAGAACCGTCGAACCGAAAAGGCATCGGTTCCCGCGTCGAAGACCAGGAGGAGCCCGTGGCACCGCCTCGGACTGCAGCACCGGCATCGTCGACGACGACGATGAACCGCACGGCGATCTGGGCATTCGTGTTGTCGCTACTAGGTATCACGTCGCCGATCGGCATCTATCTCGGCTACCGCGCACGCGATGAGATCCGCTCCCGACCCCAGTACGGCATGCCGTTCGCGACGGCAGCGATCCGCCTCGGCTGGGTGTGGGTCGCAGTGGCCATCGTGGCGCTGCTCGTCTACTTGTTCATCTTCGTCTTCTGACGGGCTGCCTGTTGGCGTAGTCGGTCTCCTACCGGCGCGCAAATTGATTCCGCGGATTCGTGAATAGGTGTGCACTGAGGCCCATCCGAGTGGCCACAATGGACGAATACCCTGAGTACTCTCGTCCACAGTCGGCTGTGATCGACGTCTGCCGGCGCACGACTCCGCAAAGGAACTCCATGCCGAAGCTCGCCTTTTCGCGTCCACGCTCCGGGCGTGACCGTCGCATCTCGCCTCTGAACAGTGCCGCCCGTCGGATGGCGCTCCTTGCGGGTTCGCTCGTCGTCGCTGCCGGCGGTGTCCTCGCCGCAGCGCCACACGCATCTGCGGCGTCGTGCCCAGACGTCGAGGTGGTGTTCGCTCGTGGAACGGCCGAAACGGCGCCGCCGGTCGGGCTCACGGGATTGTCCTTTGCGCAGGCACTGAGGGCGCAGCTACCAGGCAAGTCGGTGGCGGTTTACGGCGTCGACTACCCCGCCAGCAACAACTTCAACAACCGCGTGGCGTTTGTCCGCAACGTGGTTGCAGGCATCACAGATGCGCAGGATCACATCAAGGCCACCGCGGCGCGATGCCCGAACACAGGAATCGTTCTCGGCGGCTACTCCCAGGGCGGCGCGGTTGCGGCCTACGCAGCAAACAGCGGAATCGCCGTTCCGGCGCGCTATGCCGAGTACGCGTCGCAGGCCCCCAAGGCCATGCCTGCCGAGGTGGAACCCCGCGTCAAAGCCGTCGTGCTCTTCGCTCCCCCGTCGGACCGCTGGATCCGCGACGTCGGGGCACCTGAGATGAACGTCGGACCGCGGTACAAGCCCAAGACCGTCACCTACTGCATCCCGGGCGACGTCGTGTGCGACGGCGCTCCAGTGGGTCAGCCGAACGGTCTGCACGTGCTGTACGCCGTGAACGGCATGAACGTCCAGGCCGCGCAGTACGCGGCAGCGCGGCTGTAGTCGACGCGGCTGTAGTCAGTCGTTGGTAGCGCGTGACGCGGTCTGTGCGGCCGCGTCGCGCGCTATTTCTCTGCCGGCCAGGGAAGCGCCACTCGTCAGCAGTGCACGCTTCCACGGGACGACGCCCTCGATCTCGATCTGAATCGACATCGACAGCACAGTTCGAATCAAGACGATGATCCCGAGGATCAGCGCGTCCTCGATCGACGGCTTGGACGTGATCGTGCGGATCAAGTCCGCTGCCACGAGCACCTCGAGGCCAAGCAGGATCGCCGCACCGAGGGTGTTGCGCAGCGTCGAATAGGCGGTTTGGCCGCCCTCGCCTCGTTTGAGAGCTCGACCGGCCAGCACCAGCGACATGATGAACCCGAGGACCATCGTCAACGCACCGATCGCCTCGAACGCCACAGCGACCCCGGAGAAGACTTCCTCGATGTGCATGTGGAGAGAGTACGCAGCGCAGCGTCGCCGCGACGGCGCATCGAGGCGTGTTGTGAGGTGTAGGTCGTGAGTCGGCCTGGGGCCTGCGGGTGCGCGTTACGGTTGTTCGCCTGTGTCGTGGTGGCTTCGGCGTCTTCCGGTTGTTTCTGCGCGACGCTGCGGGCGGGGCGGCTTATCGCCATTTCGGCGGCCTACGGACAGTCCGCGAGAAGCCGAAACTAGGGGAAACTCGAGGAAAGGTACGTGGACCCGCGGAAAGATTCTTTCCCCTAGTTTCTGCGCTGCGGGTGGACTCTTCCGCGAGAAACTGCGCCGAGAGACCGCATACTGCCGGACACGACGTCGGAGCCTTACGAGGGGATGTGGCCGACGCGCTATGCGCGGTCCGAGTGGCGGACAAGAGCGGCCGTGAAGTACTTGCTTGTGGAGCCTAGGAGATTCGAACTCCTGACATCTGCCTTGCAAAGGCAGCGCTCTACCAACTGAGCTAAGGCCCCGTGCCGGGCGTCGAGAACGACCGACGGGTTGCGAAACGGGCTGACGAACAACCACTCGCAGTGGGCCTAGGAGGACTTGAACCTCCGACCTCTTCGTTATCAGCGAAGCGCTCTAACCGCCTGAGCTATAGGCCCGTGAACCGAGGATTGAGGTTACCCGACGAGGTCGTCAACAACCAAAACGGCTGGTCAGAGGTGGTCTCGACAAGCTCGACCAACGGGGGTCAACTCGACCAGCGGGTGAGGCTCGACCAGCGGGTTCGGCTCGGCTCGACCAGCGAGGTCGGCTCGACCAGCTAGTCCAGATCCCCCAGCGTGACCTCGGCGCCGCCGACGAGGTCGGCGCACAGGTTGTAGATGTACGCGCCGATGGTGGCGATGGCGGTCAGGAGGATCGCGTTGATCGCGCCGAGCAGCACGGCGTAGCCGAAGATCGTGCCTGCGCCGATCACGTCGCCCTCGCTCGACGACCCGTCAGCGGTGACGAGCGTGCCGAACGAACTGTTGATCTGGTCCCAGACGCCCATGCCGTCGAGGACCAGGTACAGCACGGCCACGGCGATCATCCAGATGAAGAATCCGACGACGGCGAGTACAGCGGAGATCTTAAACGTCGCCCACGGATCGATCCGGCGGATCTGCACAGCGGCACGCAGCGCGGTCGCAGGACCGACCTGAGCCGGTGCCGAGCGCGGAGCCGCCACAGGAGCTACCTCAGCGGACTGGCGGACCTCTGCGGTGTGGTGGATCTGGTCGAGGTCGGGCAGTTGCTCGTCCTCGGAGGGGTCACGCACGATCGTCCGCGTAGGTGACTCGACGAATCCGGTACGCGCACCCGAGCCGCCTCCCACAGGCGTCGACGACGGGGCTGGACGAGACGGACCGTCCGTGCGGGCGGGACTGTCGAGTTTGGTGACCGGCGCCTGTCCACCGGCCGGTTCGGACGTCACCATGCCCCGCGGAGGCGGGCCGCCCTTTCCGCTTGGCGGCGGGCCGCTGGTCCCATTCGGCGGCGGACCAGCTTTGCCGTTCTGCTGCGGGCCGCCCTGAGGCGCCGGGCCGTTCTGGCCGTTAGGGGCCTGCGGCGGCACGCCACCGCGCTGCCACGGCGGCACGAGGCCACCCTGCTTGGGAGCCCCGACCGGGTTCGGATTCTTCTGCTGCATCGGGTGGGTCACCTGGTCTGACCCTGAAGTTTGAGCACCCGAAGGACCCGGACCGGACGACCGCGCCGGACCCCCGGAGTTACCGGAGTCGGTTGGGCCCGAGGGCCGGCCGGTCGTCGACTTCTTGTCGTCCGGGTCGTTCGGTGTGCTCACTCGTGTTCCCTCACTCCATAACGCGTGCACTCCCAGCCACAACGACGCGGGCTGGCGTTGCACACCACACTAACGGTTGAACCGCTCCCACTGGCTGAAGCGACCGCCGTGGGGTCGGGACTGTTGCGCCGAGGCCCTTGGGGCTACTCGGCAGCCTCGACGTCGGGCTCGTCGGCGTTGCGTGCGATGGCGATCAGGGTGGTTCCCTCGTCGAGGTTCATCAGACGGACACCCTTGGTCTGGCGCCCGGCCTTGCGGACCTGTTTGGCGGCCGTGCGGATGACTCCGCCGCCCGAGGTGATCGCGTACAGCTCCGAATCGTCGTCGACGATGATCGCGCCGATGAGTTCGCCGCGCCTGCGGTCGTGCTGAATGGTCAGCACGCCCTTGCCGCCGCGACCCTGAACCGGGTAGTCGTCCATCGGAGTGCGCTTGGCGTAGCCGCCCGACGTCGCGACCAGGAGGTAGGTGCCCTCACGCACGACGTTGAGCGACAGCAGCTCGTCGTCGCCGTTGAAGCGCATGCCCTGGACGCCGGAAGTCTGACGTCCCATCGGGCGCAGCGTCTCGTCGTCGGCGTGGAACCGGATCGACTGGCCCTTCTGCGAGACGAGCAGCAGGTCGTCGTCGGAGCTGCACAGCTGCGCGCCGACCAGTTCGTCTTCGCCGCGAAGGTTGATCGCCGCGATTCCGCCGGAGCGGTTGGAGTCGAAGTCTTCGAGCTTGGACTTCTTCACCAGGCCGTTGCGCGTGGCGAGCACCAGGTACGGCGCATCCTGATAGGTCTTGAGCTGGATGACCTGAGCGATCCGCTCCTCCGGCTGGAAGGCCAGCAGGTTGGCGACGTGCTGGCCGCGCGCGGTGCGGTTGGCCTCGGGAAGCTCGTACGCCTTGGCCCGGTAGACCCGACCCTTGGTGGTGAAGAACAGGATCCAGTCGTGGGTGGAGCTCACGAAGAAGTGCTTGACGATGTCGTCCTGCTTGAGGCCTGCACCCTGCACACCCTTGCCGCCACGTCGCTGACTGCGGTACAGGTCGGTCTTCGTGCGCTTGGCGTAGCCGGTCTCGGTGATGGTGACGACGACGTCCTCGCGCGCGATGAGATCCTCGTCGGCGACGTCGCCGTCTGCCGCGATGATCTTCGTTCGACGCTCATCGCCGAACTTCTCGACGACCACCTTGAGCTCGTCGCGCACGATGGCGCGCTGACGCTCGGGCTTCTCGAGGATGTCCTTGAGGTCGGCGATCTCGAGCTCGATCTCGGCCAACTCGTCGACGATCTTCTGGCGCTCGAGTGCCGACAGACGACGCAGCTGCATCGCAAGAATGGCGTCGGCCTGGATCTCGTCGATGTCGAGGAGACCGATGAGGCCCTGTCGCGCCGCGTCGGTGTTAGCCGACGCACGGATCAATGCGATCACTTCGTCAAGTGCGTCAAGGGCTTTCACGAGACCGCGCAGGATGTGCGCGCGCTCTTCGGCCTTGCGCAACCTGTACCGCGTACGACGCACGATGACGTCGATCTGGTGCGCGACGTAGTAGCGGATCATCTGGTCGAGACGCAGGGTGCGCGGCACGCCGTCGACGATCGACAGCATGTTGGCGCCAAAACTGGTCTGCAACTGGCTGTGCTTGTAGAGGTTGTTCAGCACGACCTTGGCGACGGCGTCGCGACGCAGGGTCACGACGATGCGCATGCCGTCGCGATCGGAGGACTGATCCTCGATTCGACTGATGCCCTTGAGTTTTCCCTCGTTGACCTGTTCAGCGATCGACGCGATCAGGTTGTCGGGGTTGACCTGGTACGGCAGCTCGGTGACGACGAGGGTGGTGGTGCCCTTGTTCTCCTCGATGTCGACGACGCTTCGCATACGGATGCTGCCGCGGCCCGTCGTGTAGGCATCGCGGATGCCCTGACTGCCGACAATCAGTGCGGCCGTGGGGAAGTCGGGTCCCTTGATGGCCTCCATACATGCCGCGAGCATGGTTTCCTCGTCGGCTTCGGGATTCTCCAGAGCCCAAAAGACCGCGTCGGCAACCTCATTGAGGTTGTGCGGCGGGATGTTGGTGGCCATACCGACCGCGATACCGCCCGACCCGTTGATCAACAGGTTGGGGATACGTGCGGGCAGAACCGTCGGCTCGTTGGTCTTGCCGTCGTAGTTGGGCGTGAAATCGACTGTCTCTTCGTCGATGTCGCGCAACATCTCCATCGCGAGGGGCGTGAGGCGTGCCTCGGTGTAACGCATGGCGGCCGCGCCGTCGTTGCCGCGCGAACCGAAGTTGCCCTGACCGTCGATCAGCGGGTACCGCATCGACCACGGCTGCGCGAGGCGCACCAGCGCGTCGTAGATCGCGCTGTCGCCGTGGGGATGGTAGTTACCCATCGTCTCCGCAACGGGTTTCGCGGATTTCACGTAGCCGCGGTCGGGGCGGAACCCGGCGTCGTAGGACGCGTAGAGAAGTCGACGGTGCACGGGCTTCAGTCCGTCGCGCACCTCGGGTAGCGCGCGACCGACGATGACGCTCATCGCGTAGTCGATGTAGCTGTTCTGCATCTCCTGGCCGAGATCGACCGGTTCGATGCGATCGCCCGCTCCCCCGTTTGGCGGGAGTGTGGTGTCAGTCATCAGTATCCTTTTCGATTCGTGAGAGATCAGACGTCAAGGAAGCGAACGTCTTTCGCGTTGCGGGCGATGAAGCTGCGGCGCGCAGCCACGTCTTCGCCCATCAACACGGAGAAGAGTTCGTCAGCCGCGGCGGCGTCGTCGAGGGTCACCTGGCGGAGCACGCGAACGGCGGGATCCATTGTGGTTTCCCAGAGTTCCTTCGCGTTCATCTCGCCGAGGCCCTTGTAGCGCTGGATGCCGTCGTCGGTGTTGATCTTCCAACCCGCGGCCTTACCGGCCTCGAGCAGTCCGTCGCGTTCACGGTCTGAGTAGGCGAATTCGGGTTCGCGCTTCTGCCACTTGAGCTTGTAGAGCGGTGGCTGTGCCAGGTAGACGTGACCGTTTTCGATCAGCGGCTTCATGAAGCGGAACAGCAACGTCAGCAGCAGCGTCGAAATGTGTTGGCCGTCAACGTCAGCGTCGGCCATCAGCACGATCTTGTGATAGCGCAGCTTGGCGAGGTCGAACTCGTCGTGGATGCCGGTGCCGAACGCGGTGATGATCGACTGGACCTCGGTGTTCTTGAGGACGCGGTCGATGCGGGCCTTCTCGACGTTGATGATCTTGCCGCGGATCGGCAGGATCGCCTGGTACATCGAGTCGCGGCCGGACTTGGCCGAGCCACCTGCGGAGTCGCCCTCCACGATATAGACCTCACACTTGGTGGGGTCGTTGCTGCGACAATCGGCAAGCTTGCCGGGCAGACCGCCGATATCCGTTGCGGTCTTGCGGCGCACCAACTCTCGCGCCTTGCGGGCAGCGAGGCGGGCCTGCGCGGAGTCGACAGCCTTCTTGACGATGATCTTGGCTTCGGCGGGGTTGGCCTCGAACCAGTGACCGAGGTGCTCGTTGCACGTCTTCTGCACAAAGCTCTTGACCTCGGTGTTGCCGAGCTTGGTCTTGGTCTGACCCTCGAACTGCGGGTCGGCGACCTTGACGGAGATAACGGCTGCCAAACCCTCGCGGATGTCGTCGCCGCTGAGCTTGCCGTCCTTCTCCTTGAGGAGCTTCTTGTCGAGCGCGTACTTGTTGACCGTCGAGGTCAGCGCCGCGCGGAAGCCCTCTTCGTGTGTGCCGCCCTCGTGGGTGTTGATCGTGTTCGCGAAGGTGTGCACCGACTCGGAGTATCCCGAGTTCCACTGCATCGCGATCTCGACCTCGTGACCGGTGCCCTTCGCCGTGAAACCGATGACCGACTGGTGGATCGGCGTCTTGGTGCGGTTGAGGTGCTTGATGTAGTCGATCAGGCCGTCGGGGTAGTGATACGTGCGGGTCCGCGGCTTCGTGACGGTGGGAGCCACCGCCTCTTCCTCGGCGGTCTTGGGCTTCTCAGCAGTGTCTTCGTCACCTTCGACGACGGCGTCGGCCGCGGCGGTCTGCGGTCGCCGGTCGGTCAGCGTGATGGTGAGGCCCTTGTTGAGGAACGCCATCTCCTGCAGACGACGCGCAACGGTCTCGGCGCTGTAGGTGGTGGTTTCGAAGATCTCCGGATCGGCCCAGAACCGGACGGTCGTGCCCGTCTTGCGCGTCGCCGCACCCTGGACCAGCGGCCCGGGCTTGGCGTAGTTGTACGTCTGCTCCCAGTGGTAGCCGCCGTAGTTGATCTCCAACTCGACCTTGGTCGACAGCGCATTCACGACGGAGATACCCACGCCGTGCAGACCACCGGACACGGCATACGCGTCGGAGTCGAACTTGCCGCCCGCGTGTAGCTGCGTCATGACGACCTCGACGGTGGGTACGCCGGTCGCGTGCATGCTGGTCGGGATACCGCGACCGTCGTCGACGACCTCGACGCCGCCGTCCTCGAGCAACGTCACGTCGACCTTGCTGGCGTAGCCGGCCATGGCCTCGTCGACGGAGTTGTCGACGACCTCCCAGATCAGGTGGTGCAGGCCCCGTTCACCGGTCGAGCCGATGTACATACCTGGTCTTTTGCGGACTGCTTCGAGTCCTTCGAGGATGCTGATCGACTCGGCACCGTACTCACCTGGCTTCTTCCGGCTCTTCTTGTCATTCGTGTCGGCCACGGGGTGCGTCCGCTCCTCTTCTGCTCTCGACTGCGCTGGTGTGTGTGCGCTGCCTCGTTCACGGCTGGACTCCAGTCGTGTGATGCTGGACAGGGTGACGTGACCAGCGCCGACCACGGGCACACGACGAGGTGCCGGGCCTTCGCCCGCTCGCGTATGTGACCGCCGGTCACGGCTGCTTATCTCCCCTGCCGGGACAACTGTCTCCAGTGTACTGCCTCATTCGCTCAGGAAGCACCATCCGGGGCCGCTAACGCGCGCTCAGATCGATTTTCTGCACAAGATGCGCGATCGGCGGTGGTCTGGGGATAAAAAACGGCTCAGAGCGGCGTCGGACGAGGTTTGTCGGTGTCGGCGTGTATGTCGCGCCTCGACCGGCTTCATCTGGCTCAGCCGTAGGTGTCGCGGGGACCCCGACCGGGCACGTTGCGTTTGCCCTTTTGCCACGACGGCGCCTTGGGGCCCGTGATCCGCAGCGACGTCACTATGTCGTCGCCGATGGCCGCGGCGATCTTCGCCAGGATCTGGCGCTGCACGTACCGCAGCTGCGTAGCCCACGCAGTCGACTCGGCCTGTACGTGAAGTACCTTGTCCTGCAACGCTTCTGGCTTGGCGTGCGCGGCGATGTCTGGTCCGACGATCTGCAGCCACTGCCCGAACAACGTGCCTTCGGCGATCTGAGGCTCCCACCCGCGGTCACGCGCGAGTCCGCCGACGAGCCTGGAGAAGGGCTGCGGATCCCGCGAATCCGGGCCGGCGCCCGACCAGCGTCGACGACTCGACGACCCGCGCGGACGTCGAATCGGCGACGCCCGGCCATGACCCACCGACTTGCCCGCAGCGCGCGCCGACGCCCGTGCCTCTTCCAAGGCGCGGCGTGCCCGCTCGTACCCGCTCGACGCGTCGCCACCAGGCGACTCGGTGCCTGGCTGCTCTTCGGGGGTGTCGCTCACGAGTCCATGCTCTCAGTTGCCTCGGACATCAGTTCGGAATGCCGTGTGCCGTCGGCCTCGTCGACGACATCGACTCCGATACGTCTGCCGCCGACACCCTCGGGGATGTCCTCCGCGACAGCAGCCGTGATCAACAGCTGTTCGGCACCGGCGGTGAACTCCACCAGTTTGCGACGTCGCGCGGCGTCGAGCTCAGCGAAGACGTCGTCGAGCATGATGACGGGTTCGATGCCCTCACTGCGGACGAGCTCGACCGACCCGAGGCGCAACGCCAACGCGAGCGACCACGATTCTCCGTGCGAGGCGAAACCCTTGGCCACCTCGGACCCGAGAACGATGTCGATGTCGTCGCGGTGCGGACCGACAAGACTGACGCCGCGCTCGATTTCCTTGGTGCGCGTCTGCCCGAGGCGCTCGAGTAGTTGTGTCGCGATGGTTTCCGAATCTGGTTCGACATCGCGCGGTGGTACCAACTCCGGCCCCGCCGACGCGCGATAGCTCAACGCGGCAGGACGCGAAAGCGGAGCTATCGACGAGTACGACGCGACGAAGTGCGGCTCGAGATCACGCAGTACCTCGATCCGCGCGGCAGTCACCTGGCCACCGAGATCAGCGAGCTGAGCGTCCCACACGTCGAGGGTGCTGATCACCGAGTCGGCGTCGGAGCCTCCTCGACGCAGCGCCGCGCCCGCCGTCTTGAGCAGCGCGGAACGTTGCCGGAGCACCCTGTCGTAGTCCGAACGTGCTGCAGCCCAACGTGGTCCGCGCTGGGCGACGAGCTCGTCGATGAAGCGTCGACGATCGCTCGGATCGCCCCGGATGAGTAGTAAGTCTTCCGGGGCGAACAGCACCGCGCGCAGCACACCGAGGATCTCGCGCGGGCGTCGACATGGAGATCCGTTGAGCCAGGCCTTGTTTGACCCCTCGGCAGCAATCTGCAGGCTGACCGCGAGTTCACGACCTGCGTTCTCGACGATGGTTCCGACCGACGCCGACGTCGCCCCTGACCGGACCAGCGGCGCGTCGGAGCTCACCCGGTGCGAACGAAGTGTCGCGATGTAGAAGAGCGCTTCGAGCAGATTGGTTTTGCCAAAACCGTTGCGGCCGGTGAAGATCGTCGGTTCGGGGCGAAGGGTGAGGTCGGCCGACGGCCACGATCGGTAGTCGCGCAGGTGCAGTTCACGAACAAACACGGGACGTCGAAATCAGTTGGGCGGAGCGGTATTCGACGGATTCTGAAGCGGCGTTCCGGTCTCGCCGACGTTCTTGCCCGCAGTGTTCTGCATGGCGTGTCCGCCGAACTGGTTACGCAGCGCCGACACTGCCTTGAGCGCGGGCGAACCGCCCTTCTCCCGCGACGCGAAGCGTGCGAACAGCGCAGCCGAGATCACATTGGCGGGCACCGCGTGGCGAATCGCTTCCTCGACTGTCCATCGACCTTCGCCGGAATCCGGTGTGTAGTCGGAGATTTCGGTGAGGCCAGGATCTTCCTGCAGGGCTCGGACCAAGAGGTCGAGGAGCCACGATCGGATCACCGTGCCCTGTGTCCAGGCTTGCATCGTGCCTTCGACATCGACAATGAGCGGCTCGGCGTTGAGCAGTGCGTAACCCTCGCCGTAGGCGTGCATCAGGCCGTACTCGATGCCGTTGTGCACCATCTTGGCGTAGTGCCCGGCTCCGACGGGTCCGGCGTGAACGAATCCGTCGGCTCGCTCGCCGGGCGGGCGCAGTGCGTCGAAGATCGGCATGAGCCGCTCGACGTCGGCGTCGGATCCACCGACCATCAGGCCGTATCCGTTCTCCAAGCCCCACACACCGCCGGAGACACCGCAGTCGAGGTAGCCGATTCCCTTGTCGCCCAAGGTTTTTGCGTGGGGCTCATCGTCGGTGTACCGCGAGTTACCACCATCGACGACGACGTCGCCCGGCTCCAGCAGGCCTGCGAGTTCTGCGACGCACTGCTGGGTGGGTTCACCTGAAGGCACCATGATCCACACCGCGCGAGGTGCGTCGAGCGCGGCCACCATATCGGCCATCGACGCGACGTCGGAGACCTCCGGGCGGGGGTCGTATCCGACGACCTTATGGCCACCGCGCTCGATACGGGTGCGCATGTTGGCACCCATCTTGCCGAGGCCGATCAGTCCGAGCTGCATGGCTTCCCCTTCGCATGTGCGTGAAAGATCAGTGCTGCCTTGATGTTTCGTTACTCGGACTCAGTGCATGAGCCGCTATCCGGGCAGGCGAACCGGCATCAGCAGGTAGGTGAAAACGCTGTCGGGTGCGACGAACGCTCCGGATTCGTCGGCGATGGGTTCGTCACCGGTCGACGGGCGCAGCACCGCGGGACGACTCGGCGTCGTGAATCCGAAGTCGACGGTTGCGACGCCGATCGCGGAGAGTCCGTCCTGCAGATACGTCGGGTTGAACGCGATGGTCAGCGGCTCGCCGTAGAACTGCACGGGCAGCTCTTCTTCGGCGCGGCCTGCTTCGTCGCCGCCTGCCGTGAGCAGAACGGATCCGTCGCGGAATTCCATGCGCACCTGCGCGCCACGTTCGGCGACCAGCGCCACACGCTTGATGGCCTCGATGAGGGGTGCACTCTCGATGGTCGCAATGGCGGTGTGGCTCGCGGGCAACAGCTGGCGGAACTTCGGGAACTCGGCGTCGAGGAGACGGGTCGTCGTCTGCTTGGTCTCGCCGACGATGCCCAGGATCCCCTCGCCACCGAGTGCTGAACCGCTGCCGAACGCCAGCTTCACGTCGCCGGAGTCGGAACTCGCGGTTCGCGCGCTCTCGGACAACGTCTTCGCGGGCACGAGAACGGCACCCGATGCGCCGGAATCGGCTGGCTCCCACTCCAATTCGCGTACCGCGAGGCGGAAGCGGTCGGTGGCTGCCAGGACGACGGTCTTGCCGTCGATCTCGACGCGCACGCCGGTGAGCATCGGAAGTGTGTCATCACGGCCGGCAGCGACGGCGACCTGGGAGATGGCCTCGGCAAACACCTGCGCCGGGATAAGTCCGGTGACGGCCGGGACGTCGGGAAGCTGTGGGTAGTCCTCGACGGGCATGGTCGGCAGCGAGAACTTCGCGCTGCCGCAGGTGATGGCGACGCGGGATCCGTCGAGCGAGACGTCGACCGGCTTGTTCGGAAGAGCTTTGGTGATGTCGGCCAGCAGACGCCCGGATACCAGCACCTGCCCCGGTTCTGCGACTTCGGCGCCGATCTGCTGCTGTGCCGAGACCTCGTAGTCGAAGCCGGAGACGGTCAGCCCGGCGTCGTCGGCCAGGAGAACCACACAACCGAGCACGGGGACGGGCGGGCGAGACGGCAAACTGCGCGCTACCCAGGCGACGGCATCGGCGAACTCGTCACGCGCGACACGGAACTTCATGCTCGGTGGTTGCCCTTCTCTCGGTATTCGCCAGGAGTTCCCACTCTAGAGCGCGATCGCGTGACGGGGAGTCGTTGGGGTCAAGTCGCCACGCCGCGACCAACGCGTGCCCGTCTCGGGAACGGACGAGTCGACGACGACGGTCGGTCGAGGTGTGCACAACAGCTTCTTAAAAGAAGTTCTTTTAAGAGAGGGATCCATAACAGTCATAGGCACTGTGCAAACTGTGGACAACGCGCCGGATCCCATGTCAGAGCACTGACGAGGTGTGGATGGCGGGTGGACGGATCCTGGGCGGGTCGGTCGGGTTGTGCACATGTTGGAATCCGTTCGAGCATCGTCCACGTTCTGTACACATCAACACCTTCGTTACTCACAGTCGATCCACAGCCATCCGGCGACCGCGAAGACATCGAGAGCGTCGTCGGGAAGAGGTGTGAATCGGCCTGAAGCCATCGCCGGAGACCCTTGGGTTGTGGTTGAGACTTGTCGTTTTGGCCCGGAACGACAAGACCCTCCGCGCCCGGGCGGGAGCGAAGGGTCTCAGAGGGGGATCCTGGCGGTTCTGTCAGCCGACGGCGCGCTGTTTGATGCGCGCGGTGAGTTCCTGGACGTGGTCGTAGACCTTGCGGCGCTCGGCCATCTCCTTGCGGATCTTGCGTTCGGCATACATGACGGTTGTGTGGTCACGGTCGAAGGTTTCGCCGATCTTCGGCAGTGAGAGGTCGGTGAGCTCTCGGCACAGGTACATGGAGATCTGACGCGCCTGCGCGATGGCCCTGGTCTTGCCAGGCCCCCGCAATTCGTCGACCGAGATGTCGAAGTACTCCGCGGTGATCGCGAGGATCGACGCCGCGCTGACCTCGAGCGTGCCTGAATTCGGTAGCAGCGCTTGAAGAACCACCTCGGCGAGTGATTTGTCGAGGTCGGTGTTGTTCAGGGAGGCGAACGCGGTGACGCGGATCAGGGCGCCCTCGAGCTCGCGGATGTTGCGCTCGATCTTCGACGCGATCAATTCGAGGACGTCGTCAGGAACAGCGATGCTGTCCATCTGCGCCTTCTTGCGCAGAATGGCGATGCGGGTCTCGAGGTCGGGTGGCTGAACGTCGGTGATCAGGCCCCACTCGAATCGTGTGCGAAGCCTATCTTCAAGTGTCGCAAGCTGTTTCGGCGGACGATCGGAGGAAATCACGATCTGCTTGCTCGAATTGTGCAGCGTGTTGAAGGTGTGGAAGAACTCTTCCTGGATACCTTCCTTGCCGATCAGGAATTGGATGTCGTCGACGAGCAACACGTCGACGTCGCGGTAGCGGCGCTTGAACGCGACCCGACGGTCGTCACGCAGCGAGTTGATGAAGTCGTTGGTGAATTCCTCGGTGGAGACGTACTTGACCCTCATACCCGGGAACAGTCGCTGGGCGTAGTGCCCTGCTGCGTGCAGCAGGTGCGTCTTGCCGAGACCGGACTCACCCCAGATGAACAGCGGGTTGTACGCGCGCGCCGGGGCTTCGGCGACAGCGACGGCCGACGCGTGCGCGAAGCGATTCGACGCTCCGATCACGAAAGTGTCGAAGGTGTACTTGGGGTTGAGGTTGGCGCCCGACGGAGTGGGCGCCGCGGTTGGGCGTTCGGCGAAGTACGACGGCCAGTTGGCCGGTCCACCCCGCGACTCGGTCCCATTGGCAGCAGTCGTCGACGGTCGTGGAGGCTGCTGGGCGCCGAAGGAGTCGGTGCCGAGCTGGTCGATGGCTGACTGTGTGCTGGCCGCAGCCTGGCCGGGCGCGCTGTGATCAGCGCCGAAGCCAGATCCGTTGGCACTGCTGATCTCTGCTGCGGTGACCTCTGCCGGGCCGAAACCGGCTCCGGGTGCAGAGGAGTGGGTCGGCTGCTCGGCGGGAGCGTCGATGATCGGATTCGGCGTCGCGATACGGACACCGAGGTCGACGGGTTGTCCGAGGTGACGTGAGAGCGCGCTTCGGATCGTGTCTCGGAGGGTGCGTTCGATCTGCTCCTGGACCAGCGGCGTCGGCACGGTGAGCAGCGCGAATCCCTCGGCAAGGGTGAGTGGCTGCACGAGCGAGAGCCAGGCTTTTTGCTGCCGGGTGAGAGGTTCGTGGTCGCCGCCGGCGGAGTCGTCGTTGAGCTCTGCGACGACCTGTTGCCAGACCTCGCCAAACGAGTCGCGATCAGAAGTCACGGTCAGGCCTTCCCACCCCGAGAAAATTACCAGCATCAGTCATCGGGGACTCACGATGCCGGTGCGGGAGCCGACTTGTCCACACACTTATCCACAGTTGTGTACAACCAAGTCGGGATGGGTTCGACGCCGCGATTGCGTCGTGGTGATGTGAGTGGCGTATCGGTCGCCGTCACTGGGGAATGACGCTAACAGAACGACCACGGAGCCGACAACGCAAGGCATGAATTCGCTCGGCCAGATCACAAGTCGTGCGGCAAGGACGTCGTCGAGCGTGTCGCACATGCAGGTAGCGCGGGCGGTATGGCACTCGTCACCGCTGGTCACGGCGTTGGTGAGGATCCGCTCGTTTGATTTGAGTACACCGGGTCCAGTAGTCTCGACTGGTCATCCAGGTATGCGGATTTACGTGGTGGCGTTCCCGTCATTCAAAGGGTTGACCGCGTGCGGTCCGTTCGGCGAAAACGGGGTCATCCAACCGGCACGAGTCCGGCACCGCTGCCTGGATAAGAAGACCACTCAGGAGATCGTGGGTGCGCGTGCAGTTGGCGTGCCTACGTACGAACACAAGGAGTACCAGCCGTGGCCAAGGGCAAGCGGACTTTCCAGCCGAACAACCGTCGTCGTGCACGCGTGCATGGTTTCCGGTTGCGTATGCGTACCCGCGCGGGTCGTTCGATCGTCAACACCCGTCGCAGCAAGGGCCGCGCAAAGCTCTCGGCCTGATCTGCACAACACCGCGAGTCCCGGCGGCGGCATCGTCCGTCGTCGGAACACTCCGGTGGCGATTGGGTCGGTGATGGCGTCAATCCATCGGATCTCCACACGATCCGACTTCTCCCGCACGCTCAAGAAGGGCGTGCGGGTATCGTCGCGTGATCTCCTTCTGACCTTGTCGATCCTGCCAACGCGCTGGCCCGACGACACGGGGCGTCGAGTCGACGTCGCGACGTCGGGCGGACCCTGGCTCGGGTTGATAGTGAGCAAGTCAGTCGGCAATGCCGTGACCCGACATCTCGTGGCGCGTCGAATCAGGGCGGCGTTCGCAGAGGTGATGGATGAATTTCCGACGACCGATATCTCGGTCGTCGTGCGTGCACTTCCCAGCGCCGGCGAGGCGTCGAGCGTCGAGTTGGCCGAGCAGCTTCGGAAAGCATTGCGAAACGCCAAGGTTCGACGACTCGCCGCCGAGGTGCTCGACGCTCCGCGCTCGTTCTCGACCGAATCTGCTGACGGTGCGTTGTGATGTCAGCGTCGTCGACCCAGGCATTCATCCGGTTCTGCCACCTGCTGCCACGTCGAGTGGTGATCTTCCTGATCGAGCTGTACCGCACCTGGGTGTCGCCGTTGCGTCTGCCGACCTGTCGTTTCGAACCGACCTGCTCGGGTTACGCGGTCGAGGCGCTCACACGCCACGGCTTCTTCTACGGCGGCGTGCTGTCGGTGATCCGACTGCTCAAATGCGGCCCGTGGCACAAGCCCGGCTACGACCCGGTGCCCGAGGAGTCGTTCCGGTGGCCGTGGATGCCGAAGCCCGACCCGGCTCTCGACAGTCAGCAGGCTCTCGACGATGAGCAGGCCGAGCAAGACCAAGAGTTTCCATCGACGCACGACGGATCCGCTGATGGCGGGCCGGCGGTGCGCGGACGTGTAATCACGGAGGACACCACGATCAGCGTGGGTGTCTCCGCGAAGAGTGAGGGGTAACTGTCCCGTGCTGAACTTCATCTATTGGCCGGTCTCCTGGATCATGTGGGTCTGGCACTGGGTGTTCGACCACATCACACCGAACACGCCGGGCGGCAATGGCATCGCTTGGGCGCTGTCGGTGATCTTCCTCGTCTTCACGCTGCGCGCGATCCTCTACAAGCCCTTCGTGAAGCAGATCCGCACCACGAAGAAGATGCAGGAGATCAACCCGCAGCTTCAGGCGATCCGGAAGAAGTACGCCAAGGATCGGGTCAAGATGACCGAGGAGATGCAGAAGCTGCAGAAGGAGCACGGGTTCAATCCCCTGCTCGGCTGTTTGCCCATGTTGCTGCAGATCCCGGTGTTCATCGGTCTGTTCCACGTGCTGCGTTCGTTCAACCGAATGGCCACAGGCATGGGCCAGTTGCACATGACCGCGGAGCAGACGCGTAACACCGGAAACTATGCGTTCAACCCCGAACAGGTCCAGAACTTTCTCGACGCCCGTCTCTTCGGAGTCCCGCTGTCGTCGTACATCACCGAGCCTGTCTCCGAGTTCCAGGCCTTCGTGCAGCCCGGTCAGCCGATCGACTTCACACGTCTGAACATCGCGATCGTCGTCATCCCGATGATGATCATCGCGTCGATTGCCACGCACATGAATTCGCGCGCATCGGTCGCGCGGCAGCCCGAGGCGGCACTCGAGAACCCGCAGACCCGCATGATGAACATGCTGGCGCTGTACGTCTTCCCGCTCGGCATCCTCGTCACCGGTCCGTTCTTCCCCGTCGCGATCCTCCTGTACTGGATGAGTAACAACATCTGGACATACGGGCAGCAGCACATCGTGTTCGGTCGTATCGAGAAGGAAGAAGAGGAAGCGCGCCAAGCGAAGCAGGAAAAACTCAAGGCGAATGCTCCCAAGCCCGGCGCGCGGCCCGACCGAGCGAAGAAGAACAAGAGCTCCGGTTCGGGGCAGGCTCCCCTCTCGCTCGACAAGTCCGACGACTCTCCCGAAGAGGCGGCGCTTGACGCTGCCTCAGACGGTGACAACACCAACGGCACAGACGACAGCTCCTCGACGCAGCACGTCGTCGGAAGCAAGCCGAAGCCCGGTGCGAAACCCGCGGGCGCGGCGTCGTCGAAGAGCTCGGGTAACTCGGGCTCGGGTCCGAAGAAGCAGGGAACTTCCAATCAGCGCAACAAGAGGGGCGGGAAGAAGGGTCGACGATGATCGGCCGCCGATCCGAGTGGCGGTGTTTGCGAGGCGCAGATGACGTCGCGCGGAAACACAGCCAGGAGCCGGTGCGGCACGAGTCCGTCTAGAGACTCTCCCCTCCCCCAACACAGACATCACCGATGAACACACAGCGAGGTGCAACTGATATGACAGCCGAGACTGCAACACACGCAGACGCCGAGTCGACCGAACGCGACGAGACCCTCGAGGCGGGCGCGAGCCAGGAGGCCGCCGACACGGCAACCGTCGAGTCGACGACCGATGGCAACGACGGCGACGCCACAGACACGGCCAACGACGATGATGCCGCGACGGCGGACGCCGACGACGCCGAAAACGAGGACGCCGACGCGGATGACGAAGCTGACGAGGAAGACGAAGAGGAGCGTCTCGTCGAAGAAGGCGAGATCGCGGGCGACTACCTCGAACAGCTTCTGGACGTGCTGGACTTCGACGGCGACATCGATCTGGATGTCGACGGTGACCGCGCGATCGTGAGCATCGACGGCGGGGATGATCTGACCAAGTTGGTTGGTCGTAAGGGCGAGGTGCTGGACGCACTCCAGGAACTCACCCGGCTCGCCGTGCAGCAGGCGACGGGTGATCGCAGCCGGTTGATGCTCGACATCGCGCGGTGGCGTGCGGACCGTCGCGAGCGGCTCGCACGACTGGGCCGCGAGGTCGCGGAGCGTGTACTCGAGTCGGGCGAGCGGGAGCAGCTCGATCCGATGACACCGTTCGAGCGGAAGATCGTGCACGACGCTGTCGCTGCGGTCGACGGGGTCATGAGCGAGAGTGAAGGCGCGGAACCGAAGCGTCGCGTCGTCGTCATCAAGAACTGAACAGGATCGCCCGCCGATGCGGCGGTAGATCGCGCTACGAAGTCCCGGTTCCGGCCGGGACTTCGTTGTTTCACCGGTAGGAATGACATGCGTGTAGTTCGGTGTTTCACGTGAAACATGAACGCGAGCCGCGCCAGAGGAAAGGCACTGTTTCACGTGAAACACGACGGGTCCGACGGAGACAATGGCGATCACTCGACGGCCGACGACGGTGACCTAGCGGACCGTGCCGCTGTCGCGGACTCCCCTCCCCCAGCCGCAACAGCGATCTTCGGCGACCGTCTCGAACTCGCGCAGCAGTACTGCAGGATCCTTGCGACCGACGGGATCGACCACGGCCTCATGGGTCCACGGGAGGTTCCACGTCTCTGGGATCGACACATCCTCAATTGCGCGGTGGTTCAAGAAGTCATCGATGACGGGCAGTCGATCATCGATATCGGTAGTGGCGCGGGCCTGCCGGGGATACCGCTCGCGATCGCACGCCCCGACCTCACGATCACGTTGATCGAACCACTGCTGCGGCGAAGCGATTTCCTGCAGCGGACGGTTGACGCGCTCGGACTTCCAGTCCGTGTGGTCCGCGGGCGTGCAGAAGAGAAGGCGGTCCGCGCGGAGGTGGAGCCGGCGGATGTAGTCACGTCACGCGCGCTCGCGCCCCTGGACCGACTCAGCAGATGGTCCGCTCCCCTGATTCGTGACGGAGGTCGTCTCGTTGCACTGAAGGGATCGTCGGCGCCCGACGAGATCGAACGGGATCGGAAGGTCGCGGAACGGAACGGAATCGGTGGGCTCCGCGTCGAACTAGTCGGGAAGTCTGTTGTCGAGCAGCCGACGACACTGGTGATCGGAGACAAGCGCGGTGCACCGAAACGTCGTCGAACGAGGTGAGAATGCGAGGACCTGAGTTGCTGACGTCTGCAGTTGGTTTGCGACGGCTTGAGGGAGCAAAATGGACAAGACATCGGAGTGTGGGCGAGGGATCGTGCGTGCTGCACGATAGAGGGGCGGAACAATCTTGGACGCCGACGATGCTTACGAAATATCGCAGAGGAGCCACAGCGTGACCGACCAACAGCCGGATGTTTCACGTGAAACGATTCCGACGGCCACGCCGACGCCCGAGCAATTCGACGACACTCCCATCGCCGCCGCCGCAGCCCGAGCCAGTCAAGTACTGACCCCTGGAGGCGCGGGCCAGTTACCCCGCCCCCCGCACACGCGCGTGATGACGGTGGCGAACCAGAAGGGCGGCGTCGGGAAGACGACCACGGCCGTGAACCTGGCCTCGGGGCTCGCGCTGCACGGGCTGCGCGTCCTGGTCGTCGACCTCGACCCGCAGGGCAATGCGAGTACAGCTCTGGGCATCGACCATCGCGCGCCCGATATCGCATCGGTCTACGAGCTGCTCCTCGGCGAGGTCACGCTCAAGGAGGCGGTGAAGCAGAGCCCGAGTCACGAGAACCTCTACTGCGTACCCGCGACCCTCGATCTGGCTGGCGCCGAGATCGAACTGGTCTCGCTGGTCGCTCGGGAGAACCGACTCCGCAATGCGCTCAACGATCCATCGGTCGCGGAGTTCGGCTTCGACTACATCTTCATCGACTGCCCACCGTCGCTGGGTCTGCTGACCGTCAACGCGATGGTCGCGGCTCGAGAGGTGCTCATCCCCATCCAGTGCGAGTACTACGCCCTCGAAGGTGTCGGCCAGCTCCTACGGAACATCGAACTGGTCCAAGCGCACCTGAACCCGAATCTCCACGTCTCGACGATTCTGTTGACGATGTACGACGGCCGAACCAAACTCGCGGATCAGGTCGCCGACGAGGTGCGACGCCACTTCAGCGACAAGGTGCTCGGCACCGTGATCCCCCGCAGCGTGAAGGTGTCCGAGGCACCGGGGTACGGCATGACGATCATCGAGTACGACCCGGGTTCACGTGGAGCAATGAGTTACCTCGACGCTGCGCGTGAAATCGCCATGCGTGCCAAGGACGAATTCCCCTCCACCACGGACCTCTCGAGAGGACAGCAGTGAGTCAACGAGACGCCCAACGACGCGGAGGACTCGGCCGCGGTCTGGCAGCCCTCATCCCGACCGGCCCCTCGGAGAACGAGTCGAGCGCTCCCCGACTCGGCTCGGCTGCTGCCGATGTCGTGATCGGAAAGGGAAATTCCGGGGGCAGTGCAGGCGGTAGTGACGCTCCCACCTCCCCTGCGAACGGAAGTCCGCAGAGCACCACGACGGCGCCGACCGATGCAACGCAATCGGGCACTAACGGAAACGCGTCTGCCGTGGTCACTGTCGACGAGGCCGGAGCGGTCTATCGCGAGCTGACTCCCACACTCATTCAGCCGAACCCGCACCAGCCACGCAGCGTCTTCGACGAAGAGGCGATGGCCGAACTCGTGCACTCGATCAAAGAGTTCGGGCTCATGCAGCCGATCGTCGTGCGCAAGCTCGCGACTCCGACACCCGACGGCGTGCTCTATCAGATCGTCATGGGCGAGCGACGCTGGCGAGCGAGCCAGGAAGCAGGCCTCGAGGCGATCCCCTCGATCGTGCGCGAGACACCAGACGGCGACATGCTGCGCGACGCCCTGCTGGAAAACATCCACCGCGCACAGCTCAACCCTCTGGAAGAGGCGGCCGCATATCAGCAGCTTCTCGAGGAGTTCGACGTCACCCACGAGGAACTGGCCAGCCGCCTCGGACGCTCGCGCCCGGTGATCACCAACATGATCCGTTTGCTGAAGCTCCCGATCCCAGTGCAGCGTCGAGTTGCCGCGGGCGTGCTGTCGGCCGGCCACGCACGCGCACTGCTGTCACTGGAGACCGGAAGCGATCAGCAAGAAGCGCTCGCCGCGCGGATAGTTGCTGAGGGACTGTCGGTCCGGGCCACCGAGGAAGCGGTGACTCTCGCCAATCGTGGCGACGGACCGTCGACCCCCACCCCATCCCCGAAGCGTCGGCAGATGCAGATGCCGGGTCTGCAGGATCTCGCCGAGCGGCTCTCCGACGGCCTCGACACCCGCGTGACCGTCAGTCTCGGCAAGCGCAAGGGCAAGATCGTCGTCGAGTTCGGCTCGGTCGACGACCTCGAACGTATTGTGGGGTTGATCCAACCGAAGACGTAGCAGCGATCGGCGCCTCGGGGAGATAACAGCGACCGGAGGCGCCGACACCCGCGAAAATTCGTGACCCACCGCATCCGAAAGTTTCGTCACAGTGACAGTCGAGCAGCACACCGAGCACATGAACAGTGAAACACCCTGCAGGACATCAGATTTCACGTTCGTGGACGGTCGACCGATGCGTCGGGACGAGGATTCACAATGAACTTCACGATTTCCAGCCTCGATCTCGAAGCATTCGAGTCACTGCCCCCGCACACCCGTCGTTGCGTGTTCTGGGAAGTCGATCCGACGTTCACCAACGCGGCGCCCACCCCTCCCGACGACGACCCCTCCCCCGTGCGCGGCTCCGCGTCGTCCACCGAGGTGCCGGCGGGACCGGCGAGCCTCACCAACTTCGAGAGCGAGTTCGACAAGGAGGCGTGGATCTCGTCGGTCCTCCTCGAATGGGGCACCTGCGGCCAGATCGCGATCGACTCGTCGACCGGCGTGGTCGTCGGCGCAGCCCTCTACGCTCCACCCGGACGCGTCCCCCGCTCGCGAAGTTTTCCGACGTCGCCGGTGAGCGCCGACGCGGTGCTGCTGACATCGGTGCGCACCGAGCCAGGTTTCGAGGAAGCAGCCGACCTACTCGTCGATGCCGTGGTCAGTGATCTGATTCGACGCGGTGTCCGCGCAGTCGAAGCGTTCGGTTTCGTTCGACACGGTGGGTCTCGCTACGGGGGCTCCCGACACGGTTCGTCGCGCGACGCACTCGAGCGTGAGTATGATTCTCCCGCAGCGTATTTCGGTGACGACGAATCAGCAGATGATGGAAAGAGCTCCGGCACAACAGATTTCGGCGACCTGAGTACGTGGTCGGATGAGGCCGTCGTCGAGATTGCGCGTGAAATCCTCGACGGTCCGGGTCAGGATCTGTGCGGGCAATGCATGATCGACGCCGAGGTCCTGAAGGACTCGGCGTTCGACGTCGTCGCGTCGCATGTGCGGTTCCCCCGCTTTCGACTGGAGCTCGACGAAGGACTCGGCTGGAAGGTCGGGGTCGAGAGCGCCTTGGAGAAGCTCGTCGTGATGGCCGCGATCGATCTCGTCGGCAGAGAGCGGCTCACCGTTCCGGCCGGTAGTCGTAGCGGAGCGCGAAACCGGTTTAAGCGGGCACGCGAAAGCTAACCGCGACCGAGCTCGCGGGAAGAGCTGGATACCTACCGGTCAGAATCCGGAAATACGTTCGGCCGCAAGGAGATCTGCGAACGTGTAGGTGCCTGTCGGACGGTCGTTCTCGCCGAGCAGGTACAGGCGCTTCACCGCGACGAGGATGGCCTCGGTAATCACGTTGCGATAGTGCGGATCGTCGAGCACCTTGGCGTCGTCAGGGTTGGTGATGTAGCCGACGTCGATGAGGACAACCGGCATCCTGGTGAGCCGAAGGATGTCCCAGGTGCGTTCGTGGACGCGGCAGTCGGTCAGCGGTGTGCGCGCGGCGATCTCACGCTGGATGAAGTCGGCGAGGTTGCGCCCGATGGTCGAATACGACCCGCGGTTGTTACCGAAGTAGAACGACGCGACGCCATTCGCGGCGGGTGTCTCGTGGTGTCCGCATCGCAGCGAAATCATCATGTCGGCGTCGACGAGATTGGCCACCCGAGCACGCTCGTCGTCGGATGCGTGGCCGCGACCGTCGTGCGACAGGAAGGTCTCCATTCCTGCAGCAGCCATCCTGCCTTCAAGGCGAGCGGCGAGATCCCACAGCACGCGGGATTCCAACTCGGCGACGGCTCCTGTCGAAAGTGCGTGCATCCCAGCGGTTCCCGGATCGATGACGATCCGCTTACCGGACAGTTGCGGGCCGGAGCGTCGAACATGCTCTTCTTGACGGATCGCATACGGCGACCCGCCGGTCACACGGGTACCGAGCCGGTCGAGTGCGCGCAGCGTCGACGGACCGCAAATGCCGTCGGCGGAGAGTCCGTACTCGCTCTGGTAGAGGCACACCGCGTTGTGGGTGCTCTCCCCGAAGACGCCGTCGACGAGTCCGGTGTAGTAGCCAAGGTTCTGCAGTCGGCTCTGGAGCGTGGCGACGTCGTCGCCGACCATGGGAGCCGACAGACGGTAGAGGAGCACGCGCGCGCCGAGTTGATACGACGCCTCGCGCAGCGACCGATACGTCGCCTGGCCGACGATGCCGTCGACGATCAGGCCGCGCTGCTGCTGGAACGCGCGCACGGCATGGTCGACATCGATGTCGAAGAGGGCGTCCTCGGTGCTGTGGATGACCGCACCGTTCTGGGCCGCTTCCCCGTTGGAAGGGCCGTTCGGCGTAGGTGTTCCTGCGCTCTCGGGTGCCGCGTGACGGCCCGGAGTGGAGCTGAGCAGTCCCTGTCCGGAGAGGATAGATCGAATCTCGGCTACGGCCGACCCACGATCTCCCAGTCGGAACGTTGGCATCTCATCTCCTCAATTGGACATGTCGCCGTGAGGGGACACGGACGACATTGAACCAAAGTGAATTGTCTCAGGTCGTGGCATGTGAGCAAAACTCATCCACGCGGCTGAACCGATCCACTCTGTGCCGCGTCCCCGAGGCTACCGTTCGCCGCCGACGACACGCAGCAGATAGTTCGTGATGCCAAACTAGCAGTACAGGCCACCGTCGAACGCCAGGTGAGGTGTTCGACGATGGCCTGGTCGGCTCACGAAGGTACGTGAGCGACGTCACTGCTGAGGTGTCGGTTAGGCGTTGGACCCGACGACGGAGTCGAGGTCGCGCAGGAGCGCGGCCTTGCCCTTGACGCCGACGATCGTCTTGGTCGGCTTGCCGTCCTGAAACAGGATCATGGTCGGGATCGACATGATCTTGTAGTCACGGGCAACGCCGGGGTTCTCGTCGACGTCGACCTTGGCGACGGTCAGCTTGTCGCCGTAGTCACGGGCGATCTCTTCGAGGACCGGTGCGATCATGCGGCACGGGCCGCACCAGGTCGCCCAGAAGTCGACGAGGACCGGTCCGCTGGACTCGAGTACCTGATCTTTGAAGGTGGCGTCAGTGACGGCCACGGTGTTTGCTCCCATGATGTGTCCTCCTCTGGACGTGGTGCAAGGTATCGGGTTGGGGATGAAACAGCTGGTCAGACGGTCGGTGCGACCGTTGCGACGACGTCACCCTCGATCGGCATCGGCTCGATGTCGCCCTGGTCGGCGAGCCACCGCTCGGCGTCGATCGCGGCCGCACATCCACTGCCTGCGGCGGTGATGGCCTGCCGGTAGGTGTGGTCGACGAGGTCGCCCGCAGCGAACACGCCGGGCACCGACGTGTAGGTGGTGCGGCCGGAGACCTTGACGTAGCCCTCGTCGTCGAGGTCGATCTGACCGCGGACGAGCTGACTGCGCGGGTCGTGACCGATGGCCACGAACATGCCGGTGACGTCGATGTTCTGCTTGTCGCCGGTCCGCGTGTCGGTCAGTTCGAGGCCCGTCACCGAGTTGCTGCCCAGCACGCCTGTGACGGCGGAGTTGGTGACGAACTCGATCTTGTCGTTGGCGCGAGCGCGCTCGAGCATGATCTTCGACGCCCGGAACTCGTCGCGTCGGTGGATCAGCTTCACGCTGCGGGCGAACTTGGTGAGGAAGGTGGCCTCCTCCATCGCCGAATCGCCGCCGCCGATGACCGCGATGTCTTGGTCCTTGAAGAAGAAGCCGTCGCAGGTGGCACACGCCGAGACTCCCCTGCCCAGGAGTTCCTGCTCGCCGGTGATCTCGAGGTAGCGGGCAGCGGCACCCATCGCGAGGATGACCGCATAGGCGCGATGCGTCTCGCCGCCGGCGTCGACCTCTTTGATCGTGCCGGTCAGGCGGACTGCCTCGACGTCTTCCATGCGGAGATCGGCGCCGAACCTGATGGCCTGCTCACGCATCTCGTCCATGAGCGCGGGACCCTGGATGCCGTTCTGGAATCCGGGGTAGTTCTCGACCTCGGTGGTGGTCATGAGCGCACCGCCGAACTGCGTTCCCTCGAAGACGACCGGTGCCAATTCGGCGCGGGCTGCGTATACGGCAGCGGTGTATCCGGCCGGTCCGGACCCGATGATGATCAGGTCGTGGATCTGCTGGTTGTCTGTCTGGCTCATCCGTCCTCCGTGCTTGTGGCGACGCGCGGTACCGCTGGTTCTCCGGTGCGCGTTGTCGGCTCGTTCAACACAAGCCTAAGGGCAGATGTTCCCGCTGCTGATGCCGTGGCGCTCACCCACCCAGTCTGGTGCGCGACACCGTCGCCGGGTTGTCGGTATCGCATCCCTGCTCGACGACGAGCGCGTCGAACCGCCCGGCGACTCCGGTCCCGAGCAAAATCACCACACGCTCCGACCCTCCCACCGTGATCTCGCCGGAACCGAGGACCGGAGTTGACGCCGCTACACCGTTGGCCGCGGTGCACCGCCGCAGCGCTTCGTCGGATTCGAACGGCGCGTGGGCGGTCTTTCCGAGCACGGACAACGCCGAAGCCTTCTCGACGCCGTCGAGCTGCGTTGTATCGGGTTGCGTCGTGTTGGCCGAGGTTGATGGTTGCGCTTGCACTCCCGCGCCCGGTTCGTCCGTGGTCCTGGTGGCGATGACTGCGACGACTCCCACGAGCATCGCGATCGCAGCCGCGGCACCCACCAGCAGGGCTGCGAACCGTGCACGCGGGGCGCGGGTCGTCGAACGTCGTCGACGTTCGGAGAGATCGACGGGGGCCGTCGACGCCTGCTGCGCGTCGTGGCGCGCCCTGGAGTCGTTCTGAATGGCCGACAGTGTCGCGGCGATCCGCGAATCGACTTCTGGCGGAACGGGTTTCGATTCATCGGAGAGGTAACGCAGCGAGTCGGTGGTGCGGTCAAGGGCAGCCAGTACACGCTGGGCTGCGGGGTCGTTGGCGATCCGCGCGCGCATGTGGGCGGCGGTATCGTCGGGTAGCGCGCCGGCGTGGAGGTCGGCGAGCAGATCCTCCGAATAGGGCGGTTCGGGATACGGCGTGTTCATCGTTGCGCTGTCCTGCTCCCCCGACTGTTGTGGCCGTGATCGCGGCCTGGCTCGTCCACTGCCACATTCGACGTTGATCGACGCGGATTGGTTCCCTCGAATCTCGTCTTCATGAGTCTTCCTTGAGGTGACCGAGCAACTTCGCCAACCGGAGACGCGCCCGCGACGAACGACTCTTCACGGTTCCCTCAGCGACTCCTAATCGCTGCGCCGTTTCCGCGATGCTGAGGCCTTCGACGTCGAGCGCGACGACGACGGCTCGCTGCTCTTCCGGGAGTTGCGCGAGAGCGTCGCCAATGGTCATCGACAGATCGACCGCCGCATAGCGGTCTTCGCGCGCAGCCATTGCTGGAATCTCGAACTCAGGAAGAGAAACTGTGGGCCGCAACTTATCTCGTCGTATCCGATCGAGGCAAGCATTGACGACGATGCGATGCAGCCAGGTCGAAACTCGAGCGTCGGCCCGGTACGAGTGTGCCATTCGGTGTGCGTTGAAGAGTGCGTCTTGGAGCGCGTCGGCGGCATCGTCGGGGTTGTTGAGGGTGCGGTAGGCGACGGCCCAGAGGCGTTCTTGGTGGCGGTGGATGAGGGTGGAGAAGGCGTGGAGGTCGCCGTTGATATGGGCGGTGAGCAGGTGCTCGTCGCTGCGTGTGTCGCTGGTTCCCCCTGGCATGGGTTGAGATTAGTGCAGCGCGGTGTCGCGTATGTCGGGTTGGCGTGTCGGCTGTGGAGGGAGGTCGGGCTGGGGATCGGGTGGCGCAGAGCGCCCGCCGCGGGAAAGAGCGATGAGCATCCCCCGTACGATCGCGCCACCGGGTCTATTGCCATACCGCAACGAAAGCAGTGGACGATGCACATTCGATCTCAGCCGAGTCCTCTGAGGAGGGCGCGCGCTGTCGTCGTTGTTGCCACGACGATGAGCCTGCTTCTGATTGCAGCTTGCGGCACACATGAGGAGACTTCGATGCCGATGCCTACGTCCGCGCAAGAGTCGCAGGTACACGCCGCAGTGGATCGCTACGAGCACGCGAACTCTCACGGGTCGCGGCGCGACATCCTGGCGACGCTCACCGCGGACTCCCCCGAGCGCGAATTCCTGAGCGGATCGGACGAGGCGTTCGCCGAACGGCGAAAGCAACTAGACGCCGCCCAGTACAGCGAGAAGTACACCAACAGAAGGGATCTCACGATCACCGGTGATTCCGCCACGCTGACCACCGACTACGTCGAAACACGCAGCGACGGGTCGCCGACGGACACGCCGAGGACACTCACCGGCCAAGACATCGAGTTCACTCTGAATAGGGTCTACGGCGAATGGCTGATCTACGAGACCACGACGCCGGCATTGCGCAATAACCGCATCCTGCAGCAGGGTCCGCCGTGATCAGGCTGGCGGCCAAGCTGGGTACGGGAATGTAGACAGAAGGACGTTGTGGTGACAGTCGAAACCCATGGGCTGGCAGGACATCTGACGCGTATAGCGTCCGTCGCCGGGTCCGCGTTCTCCGACGACATCTCGTTGCTGGCTTGCTGGGTCGAGCAAGGGCTGATCTTTATTGTCTTCCGATCGAATCTGATGTGGGATGCCCGCCGAGCATTAGGAATTGTTTACGATCCGGCCAGTCTGGCAAAACCTATCGACGTCGAAGAACTCGCTTTCGAAATATATGAATACGAGATGGTGGAACCTCACCTCTATACAACCGCGTTCTCAACCGAGCACGACGCGATTCATTGGCGTGTCGTCGGGTCTTCTGAAATGCCGGCCCGCTTTGAGCGCCTGCTGACTAAGGCGGCAACTGAGGGATCCACAGAAGAGCACTTGAGACGATTAGCCGCAGCCTGCATCGCCGGTACCACCGTTCTCAGTGGACCTTCCTTCACTGGATCTGATGCTCAACCCGGCCGGAACTCGACCGAGCACGGCTCATTTTCTCCGCTGCCCGAAGCGGGGCTGAAGACGAGGTTTTCGTACGTGGCGTCTGCCGTCGATGCGTCCGTTGACGGTACGCCGGTGAGCCTGAAGCCATTTCCGTTCTCGACCGGAACCGATAGCGTTTCAGTGCCGCTAACAGTGTCCGGTGACGGATGCCAGGCAGGCCGGGCAAACACTGGCGGCAAGTTCGTCGTGGGTTACCGCGGTGGCTGTAGCTTTGAGCAGAAGTACGACGTTGCTCGACGAGAGGGGGCAGCCGGGCTTGTCATCATTTCCGATGAGCGTCTGACGGACGCGCGCTGGCAGAGTCCACGAATTGATCTGACCGAGATTCCGGTGCTTGTCTGCGACGAACCGGAATCCATCCGGCTGCTTGTTAATGGCCGTGCCCTCAGTGTTTCCTTTCATGGGCAGGTGAACTCATCGCCAATCTAGCTAACTGCGTTTTGCCACGGTAAGAGGTAGAGAAGTTAAGTGCGATCGCGCAACTAGTACCGTCATAAATGCTCAGGTGAGGGAGGGTTCGTGTGAACGCCGATGAGATTCGAGCGTCCTTCTATGGCACGTGGCACGCAACATATCTGGAAGCGGACGGTTTGACGCCGGAGGAGTCGCGTGGCCTGCCTCAAGTCTGGCGTGACCTCCTCGCCGCGGGCGAGTGTGCTGCGGAAAGTGTTGCGGCGCTGTGGCGCGAGGCATGCCCGCGACTACCCCGGGTGGCGGACTACCTGGAGGACAACGTGATTCAGGTAGGTCTGTCACGAATGACGACTCCGCACCACGCAGTTCGCGATCTTCGACGCGAAAACCATGCCGATGATGACACCACTGAGATCGCACTGGTCTACATCACGCGGGATCTCGACCACGTCGCACCCTTTAACGCCTGGATCGGGCGACAGCCGTTCCGACAGGAGTTGCCTCCGTGGTGGGGGTCGGTTCGGTCCGTGCTGGGCGACCTGGCGACTACGCTGCACGATGGCTTGATGCTTGATTCCTGGGACCAGGGACTTCTGGCGGTTCGGGACATGCCCACGATGTCTGAGCTGTGGATCGACTACGTCGACCCAGATGCGGAAATGATCTACGTGCACCGCGAGGGTGACTACCAAGCCGCTGTGCCGCGGGATCAGTGGCCCGACTTTTCGCAGCTGCGGGTGATCGCCGAAGGCACATCGAACCGGGCGTGGGCAGTGGATCAGCGCCAGGCCGATAACACTGGTTGGGGTGACGGTGCGGACACGCTGGAGCCGATCAGCGACCTCGCGCTTGCGATCGAGGACATGCTCTGCGAACTCATGACCGCCAAAACGTAGGCACTGGACGGCCACTCACGCTCCTCTGGTTCTGGCAGACAGTCCACTCGATACCCCAGCGAGTTCTTCGCAGCGGCCGAGGCGCGGTGGCACCGTATCTATGCTCAACCCGTGGGAGAAACGACGATCGGCGACGCGGCGGATTCAGATAGCTGGGACAGCTTGGTGATTCGGTGTGCCGAGGTGTCTCATCAACTCGTCGAGCAGGGTCTTGAGGTCCCGTTGCCGGGCGCCGAGCCGTCCGGGCCACGACCGCCGGCCACGCCCGCGCAAATCGACGCGGCTGAAGCTCGAATTGGGGCACGTCTGGATTCCGACGCTCGTGCGCTGCTCAGCAGGGCCAACGGTTGGGTGGGGCTCGCCGGACGTTTCACGCTGTTGTCGTGTGAGGACATCGGCGGTCCCGACTGGGCCGAGCTGATCGAATTGCGCGACATCTTCTTTGCGTCGTGCCCGCCAGACTCGTGGCCTGACAGCGTCGTGGATCCCCAGGTCCTCATTCCGATCATTGTCGTGCCGTACTCACCGGAGACCATCTATGTCTTTCCCAGCGAGTCGAACGACGGCCGTGCGCGGTCGGCATTGAATACAGGTCTCGATCCGATTCCCGAGATCACGTTGAAGCAAGGCATCGAGGTGTCTCTCCAATCAGCGGTCGCCGATCTAGCAGCTCTCGCTGGAGATGAAAGAATGTTGGGTTCGGCGCGCGATACTCGTAGCGACGCTGTTCGCGGTCGCCAGCGGTGTTTCAGCGTGTTCGACCACCGAACCAGAAGACCAGAAGAAGAGCACACCACTTCGATCACGGAGACGCACGTGGCCTACGCCATCGAAAAAATCCAGTGCCCGTCGCCCGACGATCTGAGTAAGTCCCTCAACATAACCTCGCCACCTCTCGTCACCCGCCAACAAGGAGCGACGCAGGTCTCGTGCCTGGTTGTGATTCCGCACGGCTACATGTTTTCGATGCTGTCGTTGAAGAACAAGGGTCGATTGAGTGACAGCGTCCTCCCGGTGCTCGAGGAGCAGGCACAGAAGCCTAGCGATCGGACCGACGGCAGGACAACGTCGTCGACCATTCGGCCGATCAACGATCTCGGGGATGAAGCGTACGAGATGACCACGCGCTTCGACGACACCAACGAGGTCTTCGAAGTCGCCGTGTGGAGTCGCACGGGTCCATACAGGGTGCGGGTTTCGGGCGCTTTCCCCGACCAGGACACTGCGCTGAGAATCGCGCGGCTCTGGGTGCGGACGCAGCCAACTCAATAGGTGACACAAACGTCGTGGATCCCTGTATTGAACACCGGTCTGGATCCGATCCCGGAGTCTCACGTAATGAACCAGAAGGTCACACCGAAACCATCACGGAGGCACACATGGCCTACGACGTCGAGGACATCCAGTGTCCCTCACCTGACGAACTACGCAGCCTTGTGGGCGCCGAGTCGTGGCCCCTCGTCATACGTCAACAAGGGGCCACGGAGGTGTCGTGCCTGGTCGAGTTTCCCCATAGCTACGCATTCTCGCTCTTGTCGTTCAAGAACAACGGTCAGCTCCGCGATAGTGTTCTCCCTATCCTCGAGGAGCAGTCACAAACGCCCAGTACCCGGTTCGACGGCAGGACGACGTCGTCGACGGTTCGGCCGGTCGACAATCTCGGCGACGAAGGGTACGAATTGGTCACTCGATTCGACGACACCAATGAGATCCACGAAATCGTTGTATGGAGTCGCACCGGGCCGTACCGAGTGCGAGTCTCAGGTCGATTTCCCGACCAGGGTGTCGCACGGTCTGTCGCGCGACTGTGGGTGAAAACCCAACCGGCCCAATGAATCACAGAGAGAGGGTTCTTGAAACTCGATGTCATCGCAAGAGTCACAGATATACGCGGCGGTGGATCGCTACGAGCACGCGAAGTCTCACGGTTCGCGTCGCGACATCTTGGCGACGCTTACTCTGGACGCCCCCGAGCGCTTCTACTACGGCGGATCGGACGAGGCGTTCGCCGGACGGCGCAAGCAACTCGACGCAGTGCACTTCAATGCGCAGTACACCAACAGACGGGATCTCACGATCACCGGTGATACTGCCACGCTGACCACTGACTACGCCGAAACGCGCACCGACGGGACATCGACGGGCACGCCCTCACCAAGCTTCGGTAGCGACATCGAGTTCACGCTGAAAAAGGTCGACGGCGAATGGCTGATCTACGAGATCACGACGCCAGCGATGCGCGAGGACCGCATCCTGCAGCAGGGTCCGCCGTGATCTGGCTGGCGGCGCTACGACCGGCGGACATGCCCGAGCGCGGAACGCTGGCAGAGGCGATGGCGCACGCGACGTCGACGGTCAGTGGGGATGATTTCACCGACGTCGTCACACGAGGACGGGCAGGCGTCGAGCCGGGAATCTGTTGCGACATCTACCATCTACCGCCGAACGAGCTCGTCGCGCCCGACGCACTCGGCGATACAGGCGTGGGTGCGGCATCGGTGTACGCGGTTCGCCGGTTCACCTACCGCCCGGGCAGTTCGCTTGACGAGGTGCGCTCAGCCGAGGAAGCGCTTGGTGTTCGGCTTCCGCAGCGTTGGGTCGAATATCTCACCGGCGCGAGTGTCCTCGATAAGGCCGAGGGCCCAGAGTATTTCGAACTCTTCACACCCGCCGATATTGCCGACGTGACGAACGCGTTCTATGAGTGGTCACCGCGCATCGGCGCTGCGATGATCGGCAACGACGGTGGATCGAGCCGACTGCAGTTGGACACTCGTGTCGGCGACGCAAGCCCTGTCGTCATGATGTTCCCGGGCCATCGTGATTGGGAGGACACCATCGTTCAGGCCGATAGCATCGACGACTTCATCGAGTCCGCGGAGGCGGGAACCTTCGAAGTGGTCTTCGAAGACACGCACAAGTATCGTCCGCGCAGGTGACGATCACTGCTTGGCCCTCGACGTCGATGATCGGTGGGCGGGTCACGTCGCAATTGCCTTGGGCCAGATGGCGGTTCGCTCCGATTCCGTCAGGCGCTGGACGTGTACCGACTTTGTCTGGCGACCTATGGTGATGGTGGCGCTTGGTGTTGCTTCGAGGTTGTATGACCATGCGGGCCGGCGGTTTTGGCCGAAATTTGATGCGACGACGACGTAGTCGTTGCCGTCCTCTATGTAGATGAGAGGCGTCGTTCGTGGCTGGCCGCTTCGACGTCCCGTCGTGGTGAGGATCAGCTGGGGCAGAAGTGCGCGGGGTACGAGATGGAGCCGTCCGCCGGTGAGTCGGGCGATCGAACGATCAAGCGGAACCGAGCGCCGCATGACCTGCGACACAGCCTTGTTGGTGCCCATCCGCTGGAGCAGGCTCGTAGCCGTCAATGCTCTCGTCGCGGTCATCGCAGTGCTCCTGCCCGTCGGTCCGAGTATTCGAGGTATCCCTGCCCCGTACGCGTTCGTCCTTCGATCTCGCCATGCCACTGGTATCCGGCGATATAGCCCATGCCCGCGTAGAGCCAATGAGTATCGACAGTTCCGTCGATGTAGGAGGTCGTGCCGTCGTCATGGGTGAAACGCCAGGTGAACGCGGTCGGCAGTACCATCTCGGCGCGGCCGTCGTAACTGGTTGGTACGGAGGCGAACTCGGTCACGGTGAACTCTGCCTCGACTCCGATCCGTCGTACGCCCGTGCCCACCTGCCTGATATCTGCGCCCATGAGGGCGGTATGGCGGCCGAAGGCGCCAAGCGCGCACGCAACGATCTGCTCTCCGGGCCCGAGATCGAGGACGTGGTAGGTGAAGAAATCGGCGGGGATCTTCAGCGGCGTGGGAAGCATCCGCGGCAGGTCCATGAACGGCGCGTAGCCGATGCCGTACTCGAAGGTGCAGGTTCCGCTGACCTGTTGCGCGGCAGAGTCTTTGGATGCGATCGTGCCCTCGTACTGACACAGGAGACTGTAGTGGCGGTAGATTTCGCTATCGGCGACCCAGCTGATGTCGTCTGTGCAGTGCAGATCGAGTGCGACATTCAGGTCGTCGAGGGTGCTGCGTAGGTGCACCGAGGGGTAGTCGACGCTCAAAGTGTGATTCTGTCCGAAGCGGAGAACACTCCCGTCGTCGGCCAGTTCCGTTCCGTCGACGCCGAAGACGTGGAAGGAGCGGGTCGGATCGGATTGCGCTGTGCCCCAGCCAAGTTGCGTGACCCCGCGCGGCCGACCGGGGATGGCGCCGTTGTCGTCCCAGGCGCGGAATCCGGTGCCGCCGATCACGATCATGTGGGCAAGGAATCGATGCGGCTCCGGTAGGTCGGGGATCATGATGCCGTAGTGCGCGGCACCTTTGGTCAGCACGCGCGTCGAACTCGGGGGGAACGTCAGATCTTTGGGGAGGTCGTCACGGACGGCAGAGTTGTGGTTCGAGGTACGCATCACTCGAGCGACCGCTGAGATCCCGAGACGCTTGAGGCCGCCGGACCGATCGGTGCTGGTGTAGTGAACCGGACGTGCGGATGGCCTTGCACACTGCGCGGAACTCATAGCACTCCTCCTCGGGCCGGGTACTGGGTATCGAAGTGGCGCTGGGTATCCCCGATGATCGATGCGAACAGGCGGCGATTGAGAGGGACACCTGCGGCGACGATGGGGCCGAAGCCGCGGTGGGCGTCGAACGCGAAACGCCATGTGAACCTACTCCCCGATCCCAACGCTGTGACGTGGTAGTCCTCCGCGAAGGATCGGAACAGCGGAACACTCGCCTCGGTGGCATAGAAACTGTGCCGGTGAATGGTGTTGTCCCACAGAAAGAAATGCTCACGCAAGGTCATCACGCCCCGAAGCACGGCTACTTCGCGGCGACTGCCGACGCCGAGGGGCTCGGGACTCAGGTAGTGCCCGCGCAGCGCGCGCACCCACGGTAACGGCTGCGGCGCAACGATATCTGCCCAGACGGTGTCGGGATCAGCGCCCGGAACGTCGACGTCGTAGCTGAAGCTGTGCTGTGCGGTGTCGAAGTAGCTGAGGTCGACGGGGTCAAGGGTGGTCCAGATGGCCATGGGCGCTCCTTTGGTTGATAGTCGATCAGTGCTGGGTGTCGTCTGTGCTGAGTGCAGTCCGCCGGTCTGCTTACGACCGACTCTGCTTGCGGCGCAGATCAATCCATTCGATGTATCCGGTGTCGGCGATGGACGCTGCGCGAAAGGTGCCCGTGTAGTGATAAGCGCCGACGTAGCCACGGCCGTGGCCGAACCGCCACGGCGCATCGACCTCGCCGTCGATTACGAGGACCTCGTGACCTTGGCTGTCGCGAACCAGCCACCGAAGTCTTTGCGGCACAGGCATACCGCGTCCCCACGGATCGACCTGGTCGCGACCCCACTCGATCACCTCGAATTCGATGTCGTCGAAGACCTGTCGATCACCGTAGGCGGTCCGTAGATGCGCCATCAGGCACGCCGATTGGCCGCGTGCCTGCACCTCAGTGAGAAGCACCTGGGTGACGTCATCGAGTTGGAGAATCTGGTAGGTGAAATAGTCCGACGGCAGTTTGAGTCGTGGTGGCAACGGGGACGCGGAGAAGTTCTGCGGCGTCATCGCGCGGCAGTATTCAAAGGTCCCCAGCCCCTCCACGGAGGTCGCGCCGGCATCGTCTGTGATCGTGCCCGTGTACGGTGCCAGCAGACTCAGATGGTCATAGACCGGGGACTTGGTGAAGTAGGCGACATTGTCGGTGACCTCCAGATTCAGATCGACAGAAAACGTCGAATACCGCCCTCGCACCGCCACTTTCGGCAGTGCGACCTCGATCTCGAGGTCCTGACCCCACGCCAGCTTCGAGCCGTCTGCGGCCAAGTCACAATCGCGGCGCGCGTCGTAGCGCTGGTAGTGGTACTGATCTCCGTGTGCTGTCGACGACAAGACTGTCGTCGTGCGTCGGGCATCGGGCTCGACGACGAACCCGTCATTGTCGAACAACTCGGTTCCGGTCGCACCGATCAGGGTCATCGTATTCAGGTATCGATGCGGGTCCGGCAACCGTGGCACGAAGACTCCGAAATGCGTGAAGCCCCACCGCCGCGATGCCTCGTGCGGGATCAGTTCCGGGCTGCCCGCATAGGGCTTCTGCGATGCGTCGATTCGCCGGTCGGCCAATGGGAGTGCGACCTGCACGATGGCTGCGGCCGCGGCGGTCGATATGCGGTCGTTCACGCGGGCTGCCCTGGTCGACGATCTGGTTCGCGAAGTCTCTGTTGATACACGGTGTAATCCAATCTATGAACCACTTCGGGTTGCTCGGATGCATCGATCATCTAGCTGTCGCTCCGCCGGGCGACTGCTGTCAACGACAGTTTGCCAGTACAGACGGGTTTCGGGGCCGTTCCCCGCGCGGGCTAGCCATAAAACTATGCCGACTGACATACCGATCGATAGTCCACTAATTGGACCAAAGATGCAAGGGTGTGGCAGCGCTCAGGGGCTGAAGTCGCCCGGTATTCTCGAAACCATGTCCGACGACGAGTCAGCTCCCATCCCTGGGAACGCTGTCCGCGGCTCGGAGACTGGTCGGCCGATCATGGCCGCATTCGACCTCTTGGGCCGTCGATGGATGTTGCGGATACTCTGGGAACTCCGCTTCGGAGCGGTGCGATTCTCCGACCTTCGTCGCCGAATTCCCGAGGCGTCTCCGACAACGATGTCTCAGCGGCTCGACGAGCTGGTCGACGCGAAGATCGTCACCAAAGGGCGCTCGGGCTACCGGTTGACGACGCACGGCGCAGCGCTTCTGGTCAGCCTGGGGCCACTCGAGTTATGGGCGAAGTCGTGGAAATTGGCGCACCGTGATTGACCCTCGTTTCACCGACAGGTCGCGTAAAGGGAGAGTGCGGGCGGCATGTGCTCTATACCGCTTGGGAGTTCCGGCGTCGGCCTAGATATCGAAGATCGGGATCGCAATCGTGGCTTTCATTACTGCTTTCCCGGCCGAGCGACGCGGCTCTAAGGTGCCTTGTCGAACTCTTCCTCGAGTCCCTGACCGTTCCCCAAGAAACAACTCACGGAAACGTACACAAGCCGGGAAAAGAATACTTCCCCTAGTTTCTGCACGGCTGGATGCCGCGCGGACCCTTCCCCTGCTTTCCGCGCCGGCGGACACGGGCCCCAGCCATCGCGCCGAATTCGGCCGGACCTCGTCTGTGCCGCGCGAACCGGGGTTGTCGGATCGTCGCGTGTACTGTCCGGTTCGAGCGCCTATTCGGACCGCCTATCCCCCGAACCGCCAAGCCAGCGCGGCGCCGACGGCACCGATGCCATTGGCGGCCCAGTGCAAGGCTATGGGAGCGAGCAGACTGTCGCTGCGCACGCGGAGCCATCCGAGAAGCACACCTGCTGCTGCCGTGACGGCGACAGCCACCACGACACCGATGAACTGTGCGAACACGGTCTGTCCGAAGAGGTCTGACAGGCCCGCGTTGCCCGCGGTGAGTCCGAGTGACGTGACCACATGCCAACAGCCGAAGAGCACGGCTTGGATCAGCAGGGCGCGGGTGGGCGTCGTGAGTCGACGCAGCGAGCCGAACAGCACACCACGGAAGAACAACTCCTCGGGCAGCACCGTCTGGAACGGAATCACGACGAACGCAGCCAGTAGCGCGTGTCCGAGGTCGCGATAGGCGTCGTTCTGAAACAGCTCGCGTGTCGGCGGAATGGCGACGCCGACAACGACCACAACAACGACCGCAAGGACGATGACCAACGCGTATCGTCCGCCGCTGCGCAGGCCCGCACCGCCGAGGCCCAGGTCCTCGTGAGTGAGCCCCGCGGCGAGCGCGATGGACACTGCAACCACCGCGGCGACCGTCACCAACCATTCGACGCCCGGAAAGTGCAGAAAATGAGCGCACATCTGCGCGGTCAGCATTAACGCGGCACCAACAATTGGCACCAACCACAGTCGACGACGCTTTCGAGAATCGGGCAAGCGTGAGCTCGCGGATGAGACATTGTCGTTGCGGCTCACCACGGTAGCGTCGCACAGGTTTAGGATTCACGAGTCACATCGATGTCCGATGACCACGAAGGGTGCCCAGGTGCCAGACAAGCCAGCGACCGGCTCCGAGCACGATGCGTCGTCGAAGACCAGTACCTCGGGTCCTACACCCGACGGTGACGGCCAACTCGCCGAGCCCAGCACTGTCGACAGCAAAGCGGCAGCCGACACCAAGCCCGCCGTCGAGAACAAGGCGGGCCAAGACAGCAAGGCGGACCAAGACAGCAAGCCCGACGCCGAAGACGAGCACGGCAGGTCGTCGTCGAGCTGGTCGTCGAAGCTGCGGCACGCGGCGCTGGCCTATGCGCATCGCATCAGTTTCGCCGGGCTCATGTTCGGGACGGTCTTCCTCTGGTTGTCGACGACGCCCTCATTGCTGCCGCGCGGCCCGTTGTTCCAGGGCGTCGTGTCGGGTGGCGCTGCGGCAGTCGGCTATTGCGTCGGTGTGTTCATCGCCTGGCTGGTGCGGTACATGCTGTCTCGCTCGGAGCGCTGGCCGTCGCCGAAGCGAAACTATTGGATTGCGTTGGGTTTGATCGCGATCATCGGCACGGTCGTGATGCTGTACTGGTATTCGCGGTGGCAGACCGAGATTCGCAATCTGATGGGTGTCGAGAACCTCACCTGGACGGCGTATCCGATCATCGCGATCTTCGCCGTGCTCGTCTTCGTGCTGTTGATGGTGATCGGGCAAGCATGGGCGAGTCTCGTGACATGGCTTGTGCGACAGCTCAGAAAGATCGCTCCGCCACGCGTTGCCGCGGTCGCGGGACTCCTCGTGGTCGCGCTGGTGACCGTATTCATCCTCAACGGTGTTGTCGCGAAGTACTCGATGAAGGCGCTCAACAGCACATTCGCCTCCGCCAACGACGAGGTCCGGCCGAACACCGCTCCCCCGACGTCCGGGCTCCGATCGGGCGGCCCCGGGTCGCTGGTGACGTGGGAGTCGCTCGGGCGTGAGGGTCGTGTGATCGTCTCCAACGGACCGGACATCGCGAAGCTGTCGGAGTTCAACCAGCAACCGGCGATGGAACCGATCCGAGCGTTCGTCGGACTGGGTTCCGGCGACAATCTGCGCGCCAACGCGCAGTTGGCTGCCGACGAACTCGTGCGCGCGGGTGGCTTGAAGCGCAAGGTGATCGCGATCGGGTCGACGACCGGATCCGGTTGGCTCAACAAGGCGACCATCGACTCGCTCGAATACATGTACAACGGCGACGTCGCCACCGTGGCGATGCAGTATTCGTATCTGCCGAGCTGGATTTCGTTCATCGTCGACAAGGAGCGAGCCCGCCAGGCGGGTGCGTCACTGTTCGAGGCGGTCGACGCCAAGGTGCGCGAGCTTCCCGAAGCGGAGCGTCCGAAGCTCGTCGTCTTCGGCGAAAGTCTCGGATCCTTCGGCGCCGAAGCGGCTTTCGGTACGGTCCCGACCGTCACCGCGCGGACCGACGGCGCGCTGCTCTCCGGGCCGACGTTCAGCAACACGCTCTGGAACGATGCCACCGCGGGCCGCGACAAGGGATCACCGCAGTGGCTGCCGATCTACAACAACGGCAGGCAGGTGCGCTTCATCGCCGACGAGAAAGATCTCGACCGGCCCGACGCACCGTGGGACTACTCGCGCATGGTCTATCTGCAGCACGCGTCCGACCCCATCGCCTGGTGGTCGCCGCAACTCATTCTGCGCGAACCGGATTGGCTCAAGGAACAGCGCGGCAGGGACGTCATCAGCGCGACGCACTGGATTCCGTTCGTCACCTTCCTCCAGGTCTCGGCCGACATGGCGGTGTCGGTCAATGTTCCCGACGGCCACGGCCACAACTATCAGTCGGCTATCCCCTATGCCTGGGCACGCATCCTGCAGCCGCCCGGCTGGACGGACGAGAAGACGCAGCAACTCGAGCCGCGACTGCACCGCGACGGGTAGTGCGTGCGGGGTCGCGACATTTCGGCGGAGTACTCGGTGAGCAGCTCAGTCGGCGATGTCGAATGCGGCGATGACCTTCGTCGGCGTCAGTCGCACGAGCGCTTCGCCGGGTACGGCATTGCGTTTGCCGTACTGCTCGGCGAGGTCGGGACCCATGTACCGTTCGGCGATTGCCGAGGCTGTGCGCAGTAGGTCGGTGGGGTCGTCGTCGAAGGCGACGGTGCCCTGGACCTGCACGAACGAGAACGGCGGCTTCTCGTCGTCGACGACGATGGTTGCCCTCGAATCACGTTGCAGCGCGCGACCTTTCGACGTATCCAGACCGGTGTTGAACACCAGCGCGCCATCTTCGACGATGAACCAGATCGGCGTGACCAACGCTCGGCCGTCCTTCGACACCCAGGCGATCTTGCCGGTTCGTGTTCCGGTGGAGAGGAATTCGACGACCTGGTCGGTCAGCTCGGCTGTGGACATGGTTCGGGTACCTTTCGTCCGGTGATGTCGGTTGTGCGGCGGTAGACCGATTTCCAGGGTAGGTCGTGTGTCAGGCCAGGCGCTGATACGTCGCGATGAACATCTCAACACAGACGTCCCGGATGTCGGAGACGTCGGCGGCCGGTGTTCCGGCGTCGGTCGCGATGTACCAGTCGACGAGGAGCTGCGTGAGAGCACCGATCAACCCGACCGCGGCGAGCCGGAACCGCTCCGGCGGCTGCTCGTCGTCGAATGCGATGTGCATGGCCAGTTCGGCCCACCCGTGAATCGCGTCCATCCGCAGTCGCTCGAGAGAGGCGTCGACTCCGACCACCTCGACGAGGATCACGCGCGCCATCCGTCGGTCGCCGGTGAGGCGTTCGAGCAGGGCGTCGAGGGCGACGCGGGTGAGTTGTGCGAGGCGCTGCTCAGCCGGTGCGTCGTCGCTGGTCGCGGGGCCGCTGGTGACGTCCGGGACCTGCAGGAGGCTCTCCCCTACGGCCGCGCGGCAGATGTCGACGCAGTGTTCGTACACGGCTGCCAGCAACGCATTTCGGTCGGAGAAGGACTCGTAGAAATAGCGCTGGGTGAGGCCGGCCTCGTCGCAGAGCCGCTTGACCGACACGTGACGAAAGCCTTCGCGGCCGAACAGGTTCAGTCCGGCGTCGACAAAAGCTGCTCGACGCCGCGCCTGACGTTGCTCGGGCCCCGTTCCGGCGTACAACCGCCCCGAAGGTCCGGGCTGGGAGGTCTCGAGTGTCACGGAATCCTTTCCTGTCTGGTCGGCCTGTCTGTCTCGTTGGCCTGGCGGCATGGACACGCCCCATCTGAGACGATACTGTGTCAACATAAATCTGACACATAGCCGTGTCAGATAGCGGACCGGAGGTGACGCTCACGATGCTCGAACTACTCCCCGACCCGATGCGGGAGCCGACGGTCCTCGCGATCCCGTTCTTCGTGACGATGCTGGCCATCGAGTGGTTCGCGGCCTACAAGCTCGAGGAATCCGACGACGAGGGCCGCGCGCCGAAGGGTGCCTACGAGAAGCGCGATGCCCGTGCGAGTCTGTCGATGGGTGTGGTGTCGATTGCCACGAGCGCGGCGTGGAAACTGCTTGGGCTGCTCGTGTACACGGCGATCTTCACCTACCTCGCGCCGTGGCATCTTCCGGCCACCGCCTGGTACACGTGGCTTATCGCGTTCCTCGGCGTCGACTTCTTGTTCTACTGGTCGCACCGGGTGTCGCATCGGGTGCGGCTCGTGTGGGCGACGCACCAAGCGCACCATTCGAGCGAGTATTTCAACTTCGCGACGGCGCTGCGGCAAAAGTGGAATATCAGTGCGGCGCTAGTGATGTGGCTGCCACTCCCCCTCCTCGGTGTGCCGCCCGCGTTGGTGTTCGCCGCGTACTCGCTGAACCTGGTGTACCAGTTCTGGATTCACACCGAGCGCATCGACAAGATGTGGCGCCCTTTCGAATTCGTCTTCAACACGCCGTCGCATCACCGGGTGCATCACGGGAGTGATCCGGAGTATCTCGACCGCAACTACGCAGGCACGCTGATCATCTGGGACAGGCTGTTTGGCTCGTTCTCGCCCGAAACACACCGTCCCACATACGGACTCACCAAGTCGGTCGGCACGTACAACATCGTGAAGCTTCAAACACACGAGTACGCGAGCATCGCGCGCGACGTCCGCGGAGCGGCAAGCTGGCGTGCCCGCCTGGGTTACGTGTTCGGTCCACCCGGGTGGGCACCCGCAAGCGTCGCCGGAGCCGGCGCCACTGGGACCGAAGCAGTCGAAAGCGGTGACGGGCGCGTCAGCGCGCCATCGTGACCTGGCCGATCTGTACCTGGTAGCTGCCGTTGCCTGTGCTCGGCAGCGAGGTGAGCCAGACCATCACGTAGCGACTGCCCTGCGGATTCTCGACCGTCAGCGTCGTGCTCGGCTGATCGACCGTGCCGGTTGCCAGCGTCGAGGTCTGCGCGGCGGTCGGCGTTGCCGACGGTGCGGTGCGGATCTCGACGTTGAAGCCGGGCGTCGGCGTCTTGATGGTCACGGCCTTGACGTTCTGCTCACTGCCGAGGTCGAACATGAGGCCCATGCCGTTCTTGAGTCCACCGAAAGCCGCTGAGCCGCGGTAACTGTCGCTGCGCCACGGCGGAGCGACACCGCTGATCACGTTCTGCAGATTGACGGAATTGTCCGGCGGCTGAGCGGAGAAGTCGACGATCGAGACGGCATTGAGCGGGATCGCCGTGCCCGCAGCGGGCGGGGGCGCCGGGTTGCCGGGTGTGGCAGGTGCCGAGGTCGTCGGGAGGATCGAGTTGATGTTGGTGTCGCCCTCGTCGCCACCGAAAATGCCTGTGGCCCAAACGATCAGCGCGATGACAACAAACAGCGCGAGGAGCGCCGCGCCCGCGAGCAACCCGACGTTGCGCTTACGAGCGGCCGCGGCCGCCGACGGTTCGTGGGTGCCGATCCGTACCGGCGCCTCGTCGTCGTTGATGGCGGGCAGCATGTCGGTCGGGAGGTCGAGGACGGTTGCCTGGTCGAGGACATGCTGGACGGTGCCCGCAGTGCGGATACCGCGTGCGCCGTCGAGTGCGCGCGAGGCGACCGCTGAGATCTCGAAAGGTATGTCGGACTTGACCTCTCGCGGATCGATTGGTTCACCGTCGGGTCCGGGGGAGGCGATGGGCAGTCCGCCGACGGGCGTCGTCGTGTCGGCGGTGGTGACGAGGTGGTGTCCGGTCTCGCCGTCGAGAGGCCACCGTGCGAGCAGTAGCGCGTACAGCACGGCGCCGAGTCCGCGGACATCCGACGACTTGTCGTCGCCCGCTAGGGTTCCCGGGAAAGCGAGTACGGCATTGCCGTCGGTGCTGATCCGAATCCGGTCGGGATGGTCGATGGAGAGCGCACCGCCGGAACGGTGTGCGGCTTCGGCGGCGGCCGCAAGCGCGCGGACGGCACGGGCGGCGCCGATGGGGGAGGGACCCGAGCGTGCGACGTCGGCCAACGACGATCCGGGGACCCATTCGGTGACGACGATGCCACCCGACGATCCACGCACGACGTCGAGAACACGCGCGACGCCAGCGGAACTGATCTGGCCCAGTCGCAGAGTGCGGGTGAGAACACCCTGGGGGCCGGAATCGCTTGCGCTCGGCTGATCTCCGCGCTCGGGCGGCGGTGCGAGCTGCTCGGCGTCGACGAAGGTCAGGCCGACCTCGCGGTCGAGGTTGATGTCCTGTGCGCGCCAGAATTGGAGGCCACGGGTGCCGCCGTGGGTGTCGAGGAGGCGGTAACGACCGCCGGCGACAGCCGCGCCGGGGATGAGACGCGGTCCGCGGCGCACGGGCGTGCCGATGGCCTCGGGACGGTCGGGATCGGGGGTGGGTCCGCCGGTCTTTGAGGATGAGCGCGGCTCGTTGGGCTTGGCCTGCTCACTCGTCGTATCGGAGGACGTCTCGGACTGGGGGGTGGTCTCGACCTCGCTGCCACTCAAGCCGCTATCAGTCAAGCCGCTGTCAGTCACGCGTCGGACTCCTTTCCTGCGATACCGAATATCTCGTGGTTCACGCGTTGGTGAGCCGACTTCGAGACCCCGACCACCGGCGGCACCACCGCTGAGCACCGCATACGACTGCCAGGTCGCGGTACCACGGTCGAATCGCCGGACCACTTGTACCTGACCAGAGTACGGGAGCGATTCATCGGCAGTGACCCGCGGAAACTGAACCGTGATGGTCGGCGACGATTCCGTGACCTGACCGGCGGGCGGCGCGAGAGCGGGGATGAACCGACCGAGCAAGCGGCGCACCGAATTACCGATCGCCACGACGTCGGGCAGTCCTGCCGCCGACAGCCCCGCGTAGGTCACACCGAGCACCACGACCGCGGTGATCAGCAGATATGCCAGCGAACCGAGCTTGCCCTCTGCCGTGCCCAGATAGTGGAGACCCGACAACTCGGCGACGACCCACACGATCGCGGCGACGCCGAGCGACACGATCAGCGTCACGATCGTCGTGCGCGCAACGCCTTCGAGGCGTCGGTAGGCGAGGCGCTTACGAAGGAGGAAGTGTCCGACGATCGCGCCCGCGAGATAGCCGAGACCATTCGACAGCGACAGCCAACGGATCACCATGTGCGGATCGGAGAAGAGCACCGGACCCAGATACGACGACGCGATCTTGACGACGGTGATGCCCAGCGCGATCCAGGTCGGAGTCCACGCATCCTGCGCGGCGTAGAACACGCGGAGCTGGACGAGCGTGATGGCGTAGGGGATGAGCGTGAATGCGCCCCAGGCGAGCACGGAGCCAAGCTGCGAGGAGATCGAGGCGTCGAACTTGCCGAAGTTGAAGATCGCGATACCGATTGCCGGACCGAAGAACGTCATGAACGCGACCGTCGGAACCAGAGCGACCATCGTCAGGCGGGAGGCGAGGGAGAGATCGTCGACGACGGCGTCGCGGTTATCGGCGGCGGCGTTGCGCGACAGGCGCGGCATGATCGCGGTCAGGATCGTCACGCCGAGCACACCGTACGGGAGCTGCAGAAGCTGCCAGTGCGTCGCATACACCGAGATGCCCGACGAGTCGGCATGCGAGGCGATGCGGTAGGTGATGACGAGTCCGACCTGCAGGATCGCTACGTAGCCGACGATCGCGACCGCCTGGCGACCGAAGGCACGCAACCGCGCGTCGATGCCCCACTGCAGCTTCAGCTGCACCCCCGCGCGACGCAGCCACGGGATCAGAATGCACGCCTGCAGAACGACGCCGAGCGTGGTGCCGATACCCAGGACCAGCAGCTTGGGCTCGGACATCTTGACCGGATTGAGTGTGATCTCGCCGGGCATCAGTGCGTACAGGACGAGCGTCGCGATCTGGACGACGTTGTTCAGCACCGGAGCCCACGCACCCGGTTTGAACAGGCCCTTCATGTTCAGGATGGCGATGAACAGCGCCGACAACCCGTAGAACAGGATCTCCGGCAGCAGCAGATAGGCGAGCGCTGTGGTCAGCGGCCTGTTGACGTCGCCGTCGCCGACGTTGAGGTAGGTGAGCAGGGGAGCAGCGACGAGAGCGATGACCGTCGCAGCGCCGAGCATGCACAGCGCAAGGGTGAAGATGCGGTTGATGAAGCCCCGACCACCGTCGGGGTCCTCGGCTTCTGCGCGGACGAGCGTCGGGATCACGATCGCGGTCAGCACGGCACCGAGGACAACCTCGGCGATCATGTTCGGCAGCACGTACGCCGCCTGGAACGCGGACGCGATCGCGGGACCGAGCATGGCAAGCACCAGCACGGTTCGGATGAACCCGGTGATGCGGCTGGTCAGCGTGGCGAGCGCGATCGACCCGGACGTCTTGACGATGCTCGCGTCGGAGTCGCGCGCAAGACCGGTCGACGACGAGTCGTCGGTATTAGGGGTGTCGGTGTCTGGGGTGCTGGGTTTAGACGTATCGGCCTCGCGCGCCTGGGTCGCGGTGGACGCCGGCGCAGCGGCCCGTGCCGCGCTCGCCGAAGGTCGGGTCTCGCGCAGCGGACGTCCCGCGCGGGGAGGCTGGGCGGCACGCGGGGGCTGAGCGCCGCGTCGAGGTTGGTTACCGCGCGGCGGTCGGTCAGTCGGTGGTTGGTCAGTCGGTGGTTGATCGGGCGGTGGCCGCCGTGCACTCGGCGGCTGCTGGGCACGGTCGGTGCGGGGGCGTTCGTGCTGGCCGTCGCGGTGAGGAGGCAGATCACGGGACGGGCGCGGATCGCGAGTCGTCGAACGTGGGGCGTCCGGGCGCGCCGGAGGGATCACACGGGGAGCTGCTCGCCCCGACAGCGGGGGACGAGCACCGACCGGCCCGTTCAGCGGTGCTGGTCCGACACCGGGGTCGCGCATACCGGGGTCGCGGGGGCCCGATGCATTTGCACTCGGCCCGCGCTGCGTCGTCGCATCAGTCGGCGGTACGCGACGCGGCGCGGCACGGCGCTGTTGTTCTGACGGGGCAGGCCGCTGTGAATCTTGTGCACCTGGCTGCTGTGCCTCTGATTCGCCTCGCCTCTGTGGCTCCGACGCGGCTCGCCGCGGTGACTCTGGCGCGGATCGTCGTGGCTGATCGCCGCGTTGTCCTCGATCGCTCATGCGCCTGTCCTGTCCGTGCCACTGTCCTTTGCTCTACTGCTGTCGACCGCTCTGCCACTGTCGACCGCTCTACCGCCGTCGACCGCTGTGCTGCCGTCGACCGCTGTGCCGCTGTCCTGCGCCTTAGGTGGCTCGGCGTCGTCGCGCGCGATCCCGTCGAACTGATCGGTCTCGACGAGTGCTTCCTCCTGTTGGAGGGTACGGCGCCGCTGCTGGTACGTGCTTGCCGCGAGCATCCGTTCAAGCTCGTCGGGCTCGGGACGGTCCTGGTCGGCGGGGTCGGGCCTGCCGCGGAACCGGCGCCACAGGCGGCGTGCCGTGAGCAAGATCAACGCGACCGCTGCGCAAATCGTGACGATGAACAGCGGTTTTCCGTACGCGTTCGAGTACACCGACAGTTTGATCGGGGTGCCGAGTGTGACACCGGTTACCGTCGACATTCCGATGGTCACCGTCATCGCCTCGGATGACTGCGCGTGCGTCGGCAACTGGATCTGTCGGGTGCCGCGTGCCGGGATCTCGACGACCCCGACGTCGCCGATCTCGAGATCCTTCGGCGCGGTCGTGGTGATGCGGACCCTGATGGGAAGCGCGAGGTCGTTACGTACGACGAGTAACAACGGACTTCGCTCCGAGGCGAGGGTGTATCGGCCGCCGGGGTCAAGGATGGTGACCGATCCGTGCATTCGGCGGAGCGTCGAGTGCACCGCATCGACACGCTGCTGACGTTCTCGCGCAAGGCGGGTCCGTGTTGCGGTGTTGTTCTCGTCGGGCGATCGGATCGAGCGGAGCAGATCCTCACGCAACTGGGAGACGTAACGCTCGGGACTGGCGTCGACGTCGGCCGAATCGACCAGCGCACCCTGCAGGCGCCACGATTCGTCGGCTGCCGACCGGATCGAGTCGACGGTGCGGTCGGTGAGCACTGGTCCGATCTGTGAGACAGGGCCGATGCCCGGGGGTTCGACGAGCCGTGCGGGTGCTGCTGCTCCGCCGATCCTGTTGACCAGGTCGTCGAGCGGGGCAGGCGTAGCTGCGCGCGAGCCGAAGAGAACGGTGGCGGTCGAGAACAGTGCGTTCGCGTCGTCGGAGGTGGCCGACCAGTAGGTCGGGGGCATCACGACGTCCGCGCGTCCGGCGGTATTCGTGACGGGAGTGCTGGTGTCCGGTTCCCCGCTCGTGCTGGAGCCCGGAGTCGCGATCGAGCGGAATGCCAGTGCCGCCACGGCGGCTTGGCGTCTGCTGACCGGAGACTCGGCGGCGAGGTCGAACTGTTGGCTCGGCGGAGTGAGTGCGGACACCAGTGGGGCCGTGCCCACTGCACCCATCGCGGCGCTGACCGACGAGTCGTAGGTCTGGGTGAGCAGTCCGCCGACGTTGTAGAGGCCCGCGGCGTTCGGATTCCCGGTCGGATCCACCGACGACGCCGAAGCGAGCACCTTCGCGTGGTCCGTATCGCGCAGCAGCTTGCTGCCCGCCTGATCGACCGCGCCGAGCGCGGGAATAGTCAGGCCCCGCACACTGCGCACCCCGAGAATTGCGTCGACGACGTCTGCGGGTGCGTCAAGCGCGGCGGCGGTCAGCCCCGAGCGCTCGATACGCGCCAGCGAGGTCAGATCGGTCTGGCTGAACGGCAGCGCGACCACACACGTCCGTGCCGCCACACCACGAAGGTCTGCCAGCCACTGCGTGGCGGCGTCGCTACCGGTGCCGGGTGTGGTGCGCGACGTCGGGTCGGCGGGGTTGCTGGACACCTCATAGCCCAGCGACATCGCGCGAACGGTCACCAAAAGGTCTGGGTCGACGGCCAGGCACATGCTTCGTTGCAGGTCGGAGGCGGTCTGCTGGGCCGGAGCCGTCGATGTTCCCGAGGCGGGATTGCCCGGACCGGGTGTCCCAGAACCCGACGTTCCGGAATCAGACGTCGCGGAACCGGATGACGTGTCAGACCCGGAGGTCGCCGAACCGGAACCACTCGCTGGTGGATTGGAGGCGCTGCCGGAGTCGCCGGGGGTGCCTGCCCCTGCGCCCGAATCGTTCGCGGCGGTGCCGACGACGTTGCGTGCGGACTCGAGGAGTTCGTGCAGGCGACCGCCGTCTCGCAGTGAGCGGGCCATGTCGTCGCTGATCAGGCGGACCGGTTGGGTGCCGCCACCGAGACCCCCCGGCGCGAGCTGCGGGGGAGCCGCGAGCGGCCAGAGCATCGTGATGCGTGCGGGGTCGGAGATGTCGGCCGACACCGCGCCGTCGGCGCCTAGGCCGTCGTTTCCGCTGGTGGACGTGCTGTCGGTGCTGCCAGGCGTCGAATCGAATTCCGACGAGTCGAATTGTGCGGCCCGACCTTTGTCCGGCGGCAGCGAGAGAACGGGGAGCAGCGTCCGAGAGCCTGCGACCTGGGCCATCGACCCGTAGTCGGGGACGCCGTTGACGTTGACCTGCAGCGGGTACACGCCCGGCCGCGATATCTGCATGCCCGATTCACCCGAGAGCGACATGTTGATTCGGAACGAGACCTCGGCGCCGGGAGCGAGTTCGTCGGTGAGATTGCGGAACGCTCCGGCGACGGCGATCGGAGGATGCGCGACGGCAAGACTGCTGCGCAGACCCGCTGCGTCGCGGACGGCGTCGCCGCGTTCGAGGCGGATGCTCAGATCTTTGATCGTGCGCGAACTGGTGTTCCGCACGTGGCCCTCGACGGTGACGTCCGGTCCCGACGTCGTGGTCACCATCGACGGCGTGAGTGTGTCGATGACCACGGAGGCAAACCGCTGGTCGTCGGACGGTGACGTCGTTGCGCCCGAGGTGCCGGTGGTGGGTACCGCTGCGGCCGGAGCAGCACACAATGCCGCGACGATCACCACGCCGACAACAGCGAGAAGAACGCGCGCACGCGTGACGAAAGAGGCGCTCAGGCGCCGAGAACTACCGATGCGCAGGACGTCACGCATCCCCGGACGCAGGTCGCCGAGGACGCCTGCGCCGTCGACGCGGCCGCGCCTGGGGCTGACTGTCCGTGCGGCGCTTGACCTCCGAGCGATGCCCGACGTCGTTGCGTCGCTGATTACGTGCGGCTGCGGCTTTCTCATATGCGTTCGGTTCGGTGCGGCTGCTCTCGGCCTCGGATTGGGCCAACCGTGCGGGGTCGGCGGCCAGATCGGCGATCACGCCGCGCGCCATCCGGGCCAATCGCCGCTCGTCAGAGTACGTGAGCTTGCGCGGCAACTCGTGCAACGGCACCCATGCGACCTCGCTGACCTCGTAATCGGCGTCGGAAAGCTCTCCACCGACGCTGCGCAGCAGATAGTGATGCACCGTTTTGTGGATGCGTTTGCCCTCGCTGACAAACCAGTAGTCGATCTTGCCGAGGGGTGCGACCACCGTGCCCTGAATACCGGTCTCCTCCGCGACCTCGCGGATCGCGGTCTGTTCCGCGGTCTCGCCGGTCTCGATGTGCCCCTTCGGGAGCGACCACATCAACCTGCCGCGCCTGTCGACGCGGCCGATGAGCGCCGCTGACAGTTCGTCGACGGGGAGCTCGAGGTCGGAGATGACCAGCCCACCCGCAGAGGTCTCGCGCACGGTCTGCAGTCGGTCGGGGCTGTTGGCGCTGCGATCGCCCGTGCGGGTGGCGCGGCGTCGATTGCGGTTCTGGCCGGGTTTGGGGCCGTTCGACGCGTGGGTCAGGCCGGTCTTGGTGATCTTCGCGCTGACGACCGCGATGTCCGACGGCTTGGGCGGCGTCACCTTCGCATGCGCGCCCTCGATCGACGTTTCGGCGTCACGGTCGGCGGGTTCGGCGTCGGCCATGCCTGCTTCGACGCGGTGCGAGCGGGAAGTCGCGCGTGCGACATCCGCCGGCGACGGCGCGCGTTTGCGCTGTCTGTCTCGCTGCTTGTCGTTGTTCTTGCTATTCAGGTTGTTCTTGCTGTTCAGGGCAGGGTCGGCACCGGGGCGATGGTCGGTCCCAGCGGTATCGGCGCGTCGGTTGTCCTGTGCGCGTCGTCGTCGACGACCCCTGCGCGAGCGGCGCGACGGACCTGGTTTGCCAGCCGAACCAACGCCCGAGTTGCCCACCGGTTTCCCGCCGGAACCAGTCGATGTACCCGCGGCGTTGCCCGTCGTCGCTCCTGAATTTCCACCCGAAATACCGCCGTGACCAGCCGACGAGACGTCGCCTGAGACGTCTGCGCGGTTGGTCGGGGACTCGGTGGACACAGACTCGATGCTAGCCGCTGGTCACCTGCCGTTTGCCCAGTGCCGTGGGTGCGCCGCGAACGGAACCGCTCAGAAGGGGGTTCGGCGCGGGTGCCGGGATGTTTCTGCGGTGCCCACGACGGTAGGCTGGCGTGCCGTGACCGACCCGACCGCATCGAACGCACGCATCGAGCGCCGCACCAGGCTTCTCGCGGCCGCCGCGGTCACCCTCCAGGGGCTTTCCGACGTTCTGGCGCCGCTCGGTGAGCGCTTCGCGACAGCCGATCACGAGTTGTACCTGGTAGGCGGTTCGGTGCGAGACGCGGTGCTCGGGCGCCTCGGCAACGACCTCGATTTCACCACCGACGCCCGCCCCGACGAGATCACCCGCCTGCTGACCGGATGGGTCGACGCGATCTGGGACACCGGCATCGAGTTCGGCACGATCTCGGCACGCAAGGGCGACGTGATGATCGAGATCACGACGTTCCGCGCCGATCAGTACGACCGCGTCGGGCGAAATCCAGAGGTCACCTTCGGCGATTCACTCGAAGCCGACCTCGTGCGCCGCGATTTCACGATGAACGCCATGGCCGTCGCGATCGGCCCGACCGGGCCAGCGGAGTTCCACGACCCGCTCGACGGAATGACAGCCCTACTCGCCGGAATCATCGATACCCCTGCGACGCCTCAGGAGTCGTTCAACGACGATCCGCTGCGCATGCTTCGCGCGGTGCGGTTCGTCTCGCAGCTCGGGTTCCGGCTCGCGCCGCGCGTGTTCGACGCGATCACCGCGATGGCCGACGAGATCAACCGCATCACCGCTGAGCGGGTGCGGGCCGAACTCGACAAACTCATCCTCGGCGAGCACCCGATCGAGGCGATCGACGTTCTGGTCGAGACCGGACTCGCCGACCGCGTGCTCCCCGAGATACCGGGCATGCAGCTCACCATCGACGAACATCACCAGCACAAGGACGTCTATCAGCACTCGTTGACCGTCCTGAAGCAGGCGATCGACCTCGAGCAGGGCGACCCCGACCTCATCCTGCGCTGGGCCGCGCTGCTGCACGACATCGGCAAACCCGCCACCCGACGACACGAGCCCGACGGCGGCGTGAGCTTCCACCACCACGAGGTGGTCGGCGCGAAGATGGTGCGAAAGCGTATGCGCGCCTTGAAGTATCCGAAGGCCGTCGTCGAAGACGTGGCGACCCTGGTGTTCTTGCACCTGCGGTTTCACGGCTACGGAGAGGGTCGGTGGACCGATTCGGCTGTCCGACGCTACGTCACCGACGCCGGTCCGCTGCTCGATCGACTCAACAAGCTTGTGCGCGCCGACTGCACCACCCGTAACAAGCGTCGGGCTCGGCGGCTGCAGGAGAACTACGACAGCCTCGAGGAGCGGATCACCGCGCTGGCAGCCGCAGAGGACCTCGAACGGGTGCGCCCCGACCTCGACGGCAACGCGATCATGGAGATCCTGCAGATCCCTGCCGGACCGGTCGTCGGACAGGCGTGGCGGTATCTGAAGGAATTGCGCCTCGACCGCGGCCCGCTGTCGCACGAGGAGGCCGTCGCGGCGCTTCGCGAGTGGTGGGCCGAGCGCGGCGAGGGTTAGCCGACTGGCCTGCCACTCAGTGCGGTGCGTACACGTCGATGGCGCCCGGGATGATGTCGAAGACGGTCGGCAGTGAGCCGACGATGTCGCCGTCGAGTGACACGTCGGCAGGTGGGTCGCAGTATAGGTCCACCTCGCGACCCTGCATGTCTTTGAACAGCGGATTCTTTTCGACGCGGCTGTAGAGCACCTGGGCGAGACCGCGCAGCAGCGACAGTCGCGGCAGGTGCCGGGGGTGGGAACCCATCACGATGTCGAAGACACCGTCGTCGGCGCTGGCGTGGGGTGCGATCCGCATCCCGGCGCCGTACGTCGGACCGTTGGCGATGGCGGTGAATGCGGCGTCGGTCTCGACCTCGACGTCGTCGACACGCACTTGATAGTGGTGTCGATTTAGCTTGGGAAGTTGTCGCAGCGCGGCCAGGGCGAAGAGCGCGCGCCCGCTCGGCCAGGACAGATCCCGGGCGCGTTCGGCGACGGCCGCGTCGAATCCCGTCGCGGCGATGGTGCAGAACAGGTCGACGGTGCCGTCGGAGAAGGAAGCGCGACCGAGGTCGATGCGCCGCGTGTTGCCGTCGAGGACGATCGCGACAGCACGTGCGACGTCGTCGAGCGGAATGTCGAGCATGCGCGCGGCGTCGTTTCCGCTGCCTGCGGGGATGATTCCGAGCGGCAACCGATTGCTGTGAACTGCGCGGAGCACTGTCTGAACGGTTCCGTCGCCACCGACGACGACGATGGCGTCGGCTCCTCGTTCGGCCGCCTTGGCGGCGAGCTGTGCGCTCTGTTCGCGTGTGTCGGCGGTCAGAACTTCGTGGCTGACGCCCCGGCCGCGCAGCACGGCTGTTGCGGCACCGAGGACGCGTTGTCCGGCGCCGTGACCCGACGTCGGGTTGGCGACGATCGCGAGGTGACCGACCGCGCTCTTACTCTCTGGGCTCGCAGACATCGAGGATCAGTCTGTCACATTGGCTCTCGGCAAAGGGGCAGGTCACACTGGTGGGTCGCCAGACCAAGTTGAACGTTTTAGGCAAGCGCCTGGCGGCGTGAGCGGGTCTAATTGGCGCTTTAGTAGCCCCCGCGCGGAGCGCGCTAGTAGCCCATCGTGCGCAGGGCGTCGGCGAGGCGGTCGAGCTGCTCGCGTGTGACGTCGAGGTGTGGGCTGATCCGGAGGACCGACGTGTCGCCCGCGAGGGGGGCACGCCAGGAGTCGGCGGCGGTCACCAGCAGGCCGAGTTCGAAGAGTTTGTCGCGCGCTTGGTGGACGTCGGCGTTCTGGAATCCGGGAGGTGGGGCAAGGGTGACGATGGCCGACGGTTCGTCGACCGGTTCGAGCACCTGCCAACTGCCGATCCCGTCGAGCCGCTCGCGGGTGGTGCGGCCGATCGTTGCGAGTTCGCGGAAGACCCGCTGCTGACCGGTCTGGAGCACCTCGGACACTGCGACGCCGAGGCCGAGCATGCCCGCGATGAACGACTGCGACGGGTCGACCTCGACAGGTCGCAGCGAATCACGGCGCACAGCGAGGAATCCGACGCCGCGCGGACCGGTCAGCCATTTGCGGCTGGTGCCATAGACGACGTCGGCGCCGGTGACTGTCGGTACGTGTCCGACGGCCTGCGCCATGTCGGCGACGACGGGCACGCCCACCTGATGAGCGACCTCGACGATCCGCGCCACAGGCTGCACTGCACCCGACATCGAGCCGACGTGGCAGATGTGGATGAAGTCGGGCTGCTCGAATTGCAGCATGTTCTCCAGCGCGTCGGTGTCGACGTGGCCGTAGACGTCACCGTCGGGAAGCGGCCGGACGGCGTAGCCGCGGCGCTCGAACTCGACGAGGTTGGGTCCGAACTCGTTCTTGGCAACCCAGACCGTCGACGCCATGGGCAGACTCCACGAGGTCAGCAGCGTGCGTAGTGCGGCACGCGCGCTCTCGCGGTAGGTGAGCTCGTCGGGGGTGTGACCGAGGAGTTGGGCGATGTCGCGCTTGTCCCTGGCGATCTCTTCCGCGCGGTCGTCTGCTGCGACGTACGAACCGCGTTCGGCCTCACGCCACAGATGCGCTGACACTGTCCCGATGACGGCGTTCGACGAACGTCCCGCCGACGCGGCATCCAGATGTGTGATCGCCGGCTCGAGACGAGCGCGGTGGAATTGCTCTCCCAGCTCGCTCACATACATGCACAAAACGTACCGTGCTCACAAAACGCACCGTGCTGCGTCCTGGGGAATCTTGGGGAGTCCGTAACGGAACCAACCCGCCCCGCTGAACGTCTGATGACGCGTGGATCCCTTGATCGAGTACGTGTTCGGCCCCGGCGATGGCACGTTGAGCCGTTGGTCGAGCGCTGCCGACCTCGACCTCGACGCCGACGGCACCCTCGACGCGGTCAGCATCGACTTCGACGGTGACGGACGTGCAGACGACGCCCTATGGGATGTCGACGGCGACGGCCACGCCGACGTCGCAGCACTCGACATCGACGACGACGGCCGACCCGAGCGCCAGTACCGCGACTCAGGACGCGGCTTGTGGGATGTCGCGGTGGGGCAGGGCGTCACCGCAGGTCAGGGCGAGGCAACCGAGCCGACGCCGCGCGCCGGGCGTCAACCCTCGACTCAGCGGCTCGACCTCGACGGAGACGGCAGAGTCGACGCCGAGGTCGTCGATACCGAGGTCGCTGATCCCGGGGCGGGAGGCTCGGGAGCCGAGCGTCGGCTCTATGTGGATTCCGACGGTGACGGCGATTTCGACACCGTGCTCGTCGACTCCGACGGCGACGGGATCGCCGACGCGGCCTTCGGTGCCGATGCGCCCGAGTTCGGCAGATGAGAGTCCGAGTGCTTCTCCTGCTCACGCTCGTGGCGGGCGTGCTCGGCTGCGTGGTGGCTCGCGCCGACCAGCTCGTCGCGTCCCGGGTGCACGAACCGCACGGCGGCGATTCCGACCAGGTAGATCACCACGGCAACCACGACGAGTGCCGGCGTCCGGCCGTCGGGCGCAATCGTGGTGGCGGCGATTGCGATCGCAGCGACGTAGGCGATGTTGAACACCGCGTCCTGGACCGAGAACACCTGGCCTCGCACGGCGTCGTCGATATCGACCTGCATCGAGACGTCTCCGCACAGTTTCGCGACCTGACCGATGAGTCCCAACACCACCGCGGAGATGCAGAAGACCACGAACGAGAAGGAGAGCAGCGAAAGTTCTGCGACGGCCCCGACTGTCAGTGCGGTGATCAGCGTCGCCTTGCGGCCGAATCGATCCACAGCGACAGGCGTAATGAATGCCGCAGCCAATGCGCCCGCTGCGGTGCAGCCGACGACGGCACCGACACGGTCGAGGCCATCCCCGGATCCCGAATGGCGCGCGAGAACCAGCAGCATCAGCGTGTTGATACCGAACACCACGCGATGTGCCCCGATCGCCGAGAGTGCGGCGGCCACCGGTTTGCAGCGTGCGACGGCGATCGCGCCGTGCTGCAGACCAACGGCAACGGCGTGCACAGCCGAGCGGCCGGGATCGTCGGGGTGATCGGGACCGAGTTGCAGTCGCGGAAATCCCCGTGCGAGGTACGCCGCGAGGATGGCCATCACCACGGCCGCGATCATCGTGATCGCGCTGCCCGTGTTGTCCGATCCGGCGAGCAGGCGCACCCCCATCGCGAGGACAGCACCCACCGAGAGCATGAACCCGCCGAGCGTCGTGAACAGCGCGTTGGTCGCGACGATGACATCTTGCGACGCGACATGGGGGAGTCCGGCGGACAGACCGGATGCCACGAAGCGGCTGGCGCCGGTCACTGCGAGTGCACCGACGAGCACAACCGTGTCGGGGGTTCCCGTGGCGATTGCGATTGCGACGAAAGCGATCATCAGACCGCGAATCAGGTTGGCGTACAACAAGACAGCTCGACGGTCCCAGTGGTCGAGGAGCGCTCCGGCGAAAGGACCGATGACCGAGTACGGGAGCAGCAGCACTGCCATGCCACCTGCGACGGCGAGCGGATCGGCGTGACGTTCGGGATTGAACAACACTCCACCGACCAGCGCTGCTTGAAACACGCCATCGGTCAGTTGGCTGGCGAGGCGCACGGAGAGCAGCCGTCCGAGTCCAGGAGAACTGCGTAACGAGTCGAGAAAATCGCGCCACGCGCCACGCACAGATCGGCCGTCGCGCGCAGTGGAGCTCACCAATCAAGAGTACCGACCTGCACGCATAAGGCATGCGATGATAATCACTGTGGGTGGTGACAACGCGGACGATTTCTCACCCGAGAACTCCGACGAAGCCGAGGGTGGCGGTATGCCTGATGCCCGCGACATGGAGTCGGCCAACAGCGTGCGGGCGGGTACTTTGCTTCTCGCTTCGACCGACCTGACCGAACCCACATTCGCGCGTTCGGTCATCTACATCATCGAACACAACGACGGCGGCAGCCTCGGCGTGATTCTCAACCGGATGAGCCAGACCGCAGTCCACAACATCCTTCCGCAGTGGACTGATCTCGCCGCGTCGCCGCAGGCGCTGTTCATCGGAGGGCCGGTGAAGCAAGACGCAGCGTTGTGCCTGGGAGTCACGAAACACGGCGTCGACATCGAGGGAATCGAAGGGCTTCGTCCGGTCGACGGCCGAGTGGTACTCGTCGACCTCGACGCCGACCAAGAACTTCTCGCCGAGTTTTTCGAGGGCGTCCGCATCTTTGCCGGATACGCGGGTTGGGGGATAGGCCAGCTCGACGCGGAGCTCGCCCAGGACAGTTGGCTGCTCGCCTCGGCGCTTCCGCGTGACCTACTCGCACCGCCGACCGTCGACGTGTGGGCCGATGTCCTGCGACGCCAGCCCTGGCCCATGCCGCTCCTCGCGACCTTTCCGATCGACGTCGACCAGAACTGACGATCCCGCCGCCCCGCCGAGATCCCCGGCCGAGATCCAATGTCGGCCTACCGTTCTGAGCAGCGCCCAATCACATCTACCCAACCACGTCTGCCCCGCCACCGTGGTGGTGGCGGGGTGTAGACGGGTTGCGGCACAACGAGATTCGACGTTGCGGCCTGGATGCGGTGGCGCGGTGGTCAGGCTGCGTCGGCCAGCGGTGGGCCGAGGCTGTCTGGCGGGTCGACGCCGCCGAGCCGGTTGGGGCCGTCTGGTGGGGCTGGACCTGTTGGCGCTTCCGGGTCTGTGGGCGGCTCGGGGTCGAGTTCGAGTGGCCTGGGGAGGTTCCATCGGATGTCGACCCGCCTGCCGAGAGGCCGAGTATCAGCGGAAGGCATCCCATCCGCCAGCGCGAGTTCGACGCCGGTGAGCGTCTGACATGCCACCTGCCTGCTCGGCGGGTCCGGCACCGAGGACGGCGACACCATCCAGGCGCCCACTGCGTCAGCGACCACCATCCGGCCGCTGGCCGTGTCTGTGACGTTCTCGGCGCCCACTCTGCTGGAGGCTCGCGCGCCGATCTCGGTGACCTTCGCGTCTGTACCTGACCCGGTGGCGCGTGCCGCGGCTGCGGCTTGGTTGCTGGCGTGTTCAGCGGCGAGGTAGTCGCGGAAATCGGCTTTAACGTCGGCGATCCGGTTGATGCGTTCCGGATTCTCCGGCATACCCGGCTTGGCGTTCAATCGCCACGCAACACGTCCGGCGTAGGGGCCGTCGGTGATCATGCGGGTCGTGAACTGCCCAGGCTTCGGGCCAACCCTGCGGTTGTGCACATCACAGGCGGGAACCAACTGGTCGATATCGGTGAGTCCGCCGTCGGCCCAGTCTTTGGCGGCGTGATGCATCTGCACTCTGCTCGCGGGCTGGTTACAGCCCGGTGCCGAACACATCTTTCCGCCGGGTGAGGCGAACGAGGCGAGTCGTTGTCCGAGTGACGCGATCCGTTTCGACCGACCCAAATAGAGCGGGATGCTGGTGTGGTCACCGAACACCGCCAAATACTGACTCGCGCCACTCGCTGCGGCCATCTCGATCACGTCGTGGATGGGCAGGAGTGTTCCGGATGTGGTTTGTGCGATTCCCGCCTGCTCTTCGAGTTCCTGCAGGCTGGTGGTGACGATCACCTGAATCGGCAACCCCCGATGAGTGTTACCCAACATCCCTGACTCGAGTACCTGCCCAAGTAGGGCAGAGAAGGCGTCGTGGTTGCGTTGCGCTGGCGAGCGTTCATCACGCAGCGCCGCGGCCGCGACCTGGTCAGCATTCGCGGTGGTGATCGGCCCGACCGGCGACTCCGGATCGTCCGGGTTGTTCATGCCCGGTTTGGCCCACGCATCCAACACTGTGTCGAGCCGTGCGCGGGCGGTCGGATCGAGATCGGCGGTCAACCGCGACATGAGTTGCGCGTTCTGTCGGTTCACCCACAGGCGGCGTCGACGTTTACGGTCCTTCGCGGTGGTCAGCGTCCCGTCCGGATCGAGGTGCGCCAACAATCGTGAACCCAAATTGGTGATTTCAGCGGGCGTGAATTGGACCGCGTAGCTGGCCATCTGTGCTTCGGCGGCAGCTTTCGTCTCGGCCGACACTTCACCGGGGATTGCCTCCAGCACCTCCAACACCGCCCGGACATGGGCGCCCGCGACCCGACCCTCGACCACATAGCCGGCCAACGTGGGACACGACGGCGGTAGTCGGTCGCCGCAGATCGTGGTGAACGAGCCGGTCGCGGCGATCACCCGATGCCGCGCCGCGGGGTCACCGATATGCAGACCATGCCCCATGAAGTTACGAATATCGCGGAAACCCAACGCGCGGGGCAGGTCGCGGTCGGAGGCTTCCACAATCAAGCGATCCGTCACCGCACCCGCAGTCCGCAACGCTAACCGTTCGGCCTCAGCAGTGGCTTCCACCAGCGCCGCGTCCGATACCAACGACACATCGACGGCAGCCAACTCATCCAACACCCCAGCAAGCCGCGACAGCTTCTCCGCCACCACCGCATCCGCCGACCCCACCGCAGCAGTGGCCAAAGCCGAAGGCGCGCCACCGGCCCCAACGTCATTGCTGTTGCTGTTCACGTGCCGCCACCCCCGCCCCACGTCATGTCGAATATGTGTTCTACATTACCCGACAATACCGACAGCGTCGAGGAATTCTCGAACAATGTTTCGACCTTGTGGACAAGCGTTTCGCGGAGTCCCGGTTGACGTCGATCACGCAGACGCTGCCTCATTCACGGCGGCGGTGAGTTCGTCGATTGTGGACGGTTGGAGCCGCTTCCCGTCGAGGAAGAACGTGGGAGTGCCTTGTACGCCCAGGGACAGGCCGTCGGCGACGTCGGCGCGGATTCGTTCGAGCGTGGCGGGGCTGTTGTAGGCGGTGTCGAAGGCTGCCATGTCGAGGCCGAGGTCAACGGCGAAGGTACGGAACAGGTCGTCGGCGGGGACTTGCTGTTCACCCCACTGGGATTGGGTGGCGAACATGCGCTGGTACATCTGCTCGAACCGACCCTGCTGGGCTGCGGCTTCGACTGCACGAGCAGCGCGTTCGGCGTTGAAATGTCCAGGCATCGGGAAGTAGCGGACGACGAAGGTGACGCGGTCGCCATAGGCTCGCCGCAGGTCCTCGATGATCGGGTAGACGGCGCCGCAGGCTTCGCACTCGAAGTCGAGGAATTCCACGAACTGCGCCCGGCTCTGCTCGGGCGAGGACAGGCGGTGACTGTCGGGGCGTACAACGAGATCAGACACTTCGGCAGTATCAGCCGGAGTCGGGGACGTGGCGTCGTCGATGGCAAAAACGGCAACACCGATGCCGACGAAGATGGCAGCGAGTACCGCCCAGGCGATCTTGATCGGTTTGCTCACGCGTTCAACTCCGAGGCGATGTCGTAGGGGAGTGGCATCGGTCTGATCAGGCCGACTGCGACGCGTCGGGTGTGGCCCTCGGGGTAGCGCCCTGGCCCGTCACCTCCGTGCTGCAGCAGTCGCACCCAGCGGGCTCGCCGGCGCGCTGGCCGATGCTGGGCGCACAGCACGTGTCGCCCTTCCATGCGTTGATGCCCTCGCGGACCGCGATCGCGGCGATGACAAGAGCGGCGATCGGGTCAGCCCACGACCATCCGAGCAGGCTGTTGAGAAGTAACCCGAGCAACAGTACTGCCGAGAGGTACGTGCACAGCAAAGTCTGTTTGGAGTCGGCCACCGCGCTCAGCGAGCCGAGTTCACGGCCGGCGCGACGTTCCGCCCACGACAAAAGCGGCATGATCAGCAAACTGACTGCCGCCAAGACAATCCCTATCGACGAGTGACGCGCCTCGCCACCAGTACCGAGGAGGGAACGGAGCGAGTCCACGCTCACGTAGGCCGCCAGGGCGAAGAACGAGAACGCGATGATCCGTAACGCGACCTTCTCGCGCCGTTCCGGATCCGAACCCGCAAACTGCCAGGCAACCGCGGCTGCCGACGACACTTCGATGACCGAATCCAGGCCGAAGCCGATCAAGGCCGTCGAGGACACACGCGTGCCCTCGCCGATCGCGATCACAGCTTCGACGACGTTGTAGGCGATGGTCGCCGCGACGAACCACCGAATCCGACGCTGTAGCAACTCCCGACGGGCAACACTCAGCGCCGGCCGACTCGCATCGGGGAGACCCACCGACGGCCGACCCACCGACGGGAGACCCAGCTCTTCGGCCATCAGCAGCAACCATGCTCGTCGGAGGTTGGACAACACGTCGGATCGACCGCGAGAACCAATCCGAGCAAGTCGTCCAAGGCGTGGGCAATCCGGCCGTCGGTCAGCTCGTACCGAGTGCGGCGACCTTCGGGTACCGCAACAACAAGCCCGCATCCCCGCAGGCAAGCAAGATGGTTCGACAAGACCTGGCGTGACACCCCGATCGCCTCGGCCAACTCCGCGGGATACGCGCCACCATTCCGCAGTCGCAGCAGCACCTGCGTACGCGTCGAGTCTGACAACGCGTATCCGAACCTCGTCAGCGCATCGCGTTGACTCGCCGCCACAGTCTCCATGAATACAGACGGTACATCCATTTCTGTATTCACGACAAGCTGAACCCTTTCAGAGCCAGGCCGCCGGGATCGCCGTCGCGCAGCACCCTCGACGACCGTGGAGTCAGCCCCCGAGTTCTCCAAGCCGCCGCGTCGTCGAGTCGGAGCTGCGGCTAACGTCGGGCAGGTGCACTCACTCGCCGACTGGCTGATCGACCTGATCAGGTCGGTTCCGGTGTGGGCGGTCTACCTGATCGCCGGCGGCGTCGTGTTTCTGGAAACCGCGGTCATCTTCGCGGGTCTGATCATGCCCAGCGAGGCACTCCTCCTTGCGGCGGGCGTGGCTGCAGGCGTGGGCAATACCAACCTCGGCGTTCTGATCACGGTGGCCTGTGTGTGCGCGATCGCGGGCGATGCGGTCGGATTCTGGTTCGGAAGAGTGGGCGGCCCGCGCCTGATGGAATCGCCCCTCGGGCGACGGTTCGGCGAACAGCGATGGGAACGGACGAGCGCGCGGCTCAATCAATCCGGAATGTTGATGGTCGCCGCGAGTCGCTGGGTCGGTTACGTCCGCACGCTCATGCCGAGGGTCGCGGGGATGACCGGGATGCAGTTCGTGCGGTTCGGCCTCGCCGACATCGTCGGGGCCGTCAGTTGGGTGACCGCCGTGCTGCTCGCCGGGTACTTCGCAGGCGCAGTCCTAGGTGCGACGATCCTGCTCTACGTCGTGATCGGGTTGGTGTGCTGCGCGGCTGTCTATGTGCTCGTCGTGTTCATCCGGCGTCGACTCGCCGCGCGGGCGTCAGCGGGCGTCTACGGCGTCGTGACTGCGGCTGTAGCGGGTGGCCAACCAGGAGCAGAGAATGAGCTGGATCTGGTGAAAGATCATGAGCGGCAACACGATCAGCCCGACGACTGAGCCGCCGAACAGCACCGTGGCCATCGGTAAGCCGGTGGCGAGGCTCTTCTTGGTACCGCAGAACTGAATCGCGATGGCGTCGGCGCGGCTGAATCCCAGTCGCCGCGCGCTCCACCAGGTGAGTGCGAGCATCACGATGACCAACACCGCAGCGATCACCGCGACCGCCACCACCTGCCACGCACTCACGATCGACCAGATCCCGTTGCGGACGCCCTCGCTGAATGCCGCGTAGACGACGAGCACGATCGACGCTCGGTCGACGAACTTGGTCGGCTCGGCGTATCGCTTGAGGAACGGCGCGACCAGTGGTCTGCAGAGCTGGCCAGCGATGAACGGAACCAAGATCTGCAGCAGGATCTGGATGACCGACGACGCCGAGATGTGCACCCCATTCGTACCGCTCATCAGGGCCACCACCAGCAGTGGAGTCAACACAACACCGATGAGGTTCGACGCCGAGGCGCTCACGATCGCCCCTGGGACGTTGCCGCGGGCGATCGAGGTGAACGCGATCGACGACTGCACCGTCGACGGCACCAGCGTCAGGTACAGCAGGCCGGTGTAGAGGTCGTGACCGATCAGCGGTTCGACGAGGGGCCGTATAGCCAGGCCGACGAGTGGGAACACCAGGAACGTGAACGCCAGAATCGTCAGGTGCAGCCGCCAATGTGCCAGCCCGTTGAGCGCTTCACGCGGATGCAGGCGCGCGCCGTAGAGGAAGAACAGGAATCCGATGGCGATCGTGACCGCCCAGTCGAGAACCTCGGCAAAGGTCCCGCGCGCCGGGAAGAACGCGGCCACGACGACCGCAGCGAGAATCGCCAGAACGAAGCCGTCGATCGGAGACCGGGCGAGGAGTCGGCGCACGTCCTATTGAATGGGTGCGCGGTCGGGCTGTGCCGGTGCCGTACCGCTCGACGAATCGTCAGTGCTGCACATGCCGCGCAGCGTGCACGACGCGCAACTATCGGTGCCGCAGTCGGCGGCCGCGCTGGTCTGCTCAGGTTCCGCGGCATGTGCGTCGTCGACGCTGCCGTGATCCGACGAGCAGCAACTGCAGCCCGCATCATCAGCCGGGGCGACGGCGTCGGCCGCGCGCACCGCGTAACCGCTCACAGCGCCGACGATCAGAACACCAGCAACAAGCGCGACTAGTCCGAACACCACCGACCAGCCGCTGTCGACGGCGAGCGTCAGCGCGCCACCGGCGAACAAGATGAGCGCCGCGCCCAGTGTTCCGGGGGCCGCGATGCGGTTGGCCAGCGTGAACACCTCGGCCGAGGCCATCGTCGAATCGGTGCGGACTCCGAAGTATCGGTTGCGCGGGAGTCGGCCGATCAGGCCCGCCACTCCGACCACCAGCCACACCAGGGCCAGCACAAAGACGCATACCGAGACGACGATCGACACCACACTCACCCGACCACCATACTTTTCCCGCCCATCCGACGTCGATTTCAGGGCAGGTGAAGCCACGATTTACCCTGGTGAGGTGAGCACCGCCGACATCTCCACCTCTGAGGGCGCCGCCGATCAGGCGAGCACCGACCCAGCTTCCGCGACTCCGGGGCACCGTTACACCGCCCGACTCGCGGGCGAGATCGAGGAGCGCTGGCAGCGCGAGTGGACTCAGCGCCACGCTTTTGAGGCACCCAACCCGGTCGGACCGCTGGCCGGCGACATGAGTGCCTTCGACGGCAGCGGCCCCGACGCCTCCGACAAGCTCTTCGTCCAGGACATGTTCCCGTACCCGTCCGGCGCGGGCCTGCATGTCGGACATCCGCTCGGCTTCATCGCCAGCGACGTGTTCGCGCGGTTCCAGCGCATGTCGGGCGCCAACGTGCTGCACACCATGGGCTTCGACTCCTTCGGTCTACCGGCAGAGCAGTACGCCGTGCAGACCGGTACGCACCCCCGCACGACGACCGAGGCCAACATCGAGCGCTACCTCGGCCAGATCCGACGCCTCGGCCTCGGGCACGACGAGCGACGTCGAGTCGCCACCACCGACGTCTCGTTCTACCGCTGGACACAGTGGATCTTCCTGCAGATCTACAACGCCTGGTACGACGACGAGGCCGGCAAGGCGCGTCGCATCGACGAGCTGATCGCCGAATTCGACAGCGGTGCACGCACTCTCGACGACGGTCGGGTGTGGGCAGATCTGTCGGCCTCCGAGAAGTCCGACGTCGTCGACTCGTATCGTCTTGTCTACCTGAGTGATTCACTCGTCAACTGGGCACCGGGCCTCGGTACCGTGCTGGCAAACGAAGAGGTCACCGCCGATGGCCGAAGCGACCGCGGGAACTTCCCGGTGTTCCGCAAGCACCTGCGGCAGTGGATGATGCGCATCACTGCGTACTCCGACCGCCTGCTCGACGACCTCGAGGTGCTGGATTGGCCCGAGAAGGTCAAGACCATGCAGCGCAATTGGATTGGGCGATCGCGCGGTGCCCAGGTGCAGTTCCCCGTACCGGGTGTGCCGGCACAGGCCGATGGCGAGGTGACCGTCGACGTCTTCACCACGCGACCCGACACCCTCTTCGGCGCCACCTACGTGGTGCTTGCCCCCGAACATCCGCTGGTCGACCCGCTCACTGCCGCCGCATGGCCATCGGTTGCCGAGGGCGCGGCGATCGATGAGCGGTGGACCAACGGCGCGTCGACGCCCGCCGAGGCGATCAAGAACTATCGCGCGTCGATCGCGGCGAAGTCTGATCTCGAGCGGCAGGAGAACAAGGAGAAGACCGGCGTCTTCACCGGGTCGTTCGCGACGAATCCGGTTAACGGACAACAGGTTCCGGTCTTCGTCGCCGACTACGTGCTGATGGGCTACGGCACCGGCGCGATCATGGCGGTCCCCGCACACGACTCACGCGACTACGAGTTCGCGACGGTCTTCGGACTGCCCATCGTCGAGGTCATCGGCTCCGAGGCAGGCATCTCTGAGGAGGCATACGTCGGCGACGGTCCGCTGGTGAACTCGGGCTTCCTCGACGGCAAGAACGTCGATGACGCGAAGACCGCGATCATCGAATGGCTCGAAGAGCAGGGCACCGGACAGGGCACCGTGCAGTACAAACTGCGCGATTGGCTCTTCGCCCGTCAGCGCTACTGGGGCGAGCCGTTCCCGATCGTCTACGACGAGGAGGGCCGCGCGCACGCACTGCCCGAATCGATGCTGCCCGTTGAGCTTCCGGAGGTCGAGGACTACGCGCCCGTCGCCTTCGACCCCGACGACGCCGACAGTGAGCCGAGTCCGCCGCTGGAGAAGGCATCGGACTGGATCCACGTCGAACTCGATCTCGGCGACGGTCCGAAGAAGTATCGGCGTGACGCAAATGTCATGCCGCAGTGGGCCGGAAGCTCCTGGTATCAACTGCGCTACATCGACCCGACCAACGAAGAAGAGTTCTGCGCCAGGGAGAACGAGGCGTACTGGATGGGTCCGCGGCCGGAGCTGCACGGTCTCAGTGATCCGGGCGGACTCGACCTCTACATCGGCGGCGTTGAGCACGCCGTTCTGCACCTGCTGTATTCGCGCTTCTGGCACAAGGTGCTCTTCGACCTCGGCTACGTCACCAGCAGTGAGCCGTATCGAAAGTTGTTCAACCAGGGCATGATCCAGGCGTACGCCTACACCGATTCACGCGGCATCTACGTGCCTGCCGAAGAGGTCACCGAGGTCGACGGCGAGTTCGTCTACAACGGTGAGAAGGTCACGCAGGAGTACGGCAAGATGGGCAAGTCGCTGAAGAACTCGGTGACTCCCGACGACATCGCCGCCGAGTACGGCGCAGATACGTTGCGGCTCTACGAGATGTACATGGGCCCACTCGATCAGTCGCGTCCGTGGGCAACGAAAGACGTTGTGGGACTGCAGCGATTCCTGCAGCGCGCATGGCGCCTGGTCGTCGACGAGGAGTCCGGTGCCGTCCGCGTCGCCGACATCGAACCCGACGACGAGACACTTCGCCTGCTGCACAAGACAATCGCGGAGGTCCGTGAGGATTACAACGGCCTGCGCGACAACATCGCCGTCGCCGCGCTGATCAAACTGACCAGTCATCTGACCAAGCAGTTCCCCGACGGCGCGCCGCGCAGCACCGTCGAACAGCTCGTCCTGATGCTCGCGCCACTCGCGCCGCACATCTCCGAGGAGCTGTGGTCGCGGCTGGGCCACGACGAACTGCTGGTGCGCGGACCGTTCCCGGTCGCCGACGAGCGCTACCTTGTCGACGACACCGTCGAGATCCCGATCCAGGTCAAGGGCAAGGTCCGCAGCCGCATCACGGTGCCCGCCGACGCCGACGAGGAGACGATCCGCGCCGCAGCACTCGACGACGAGAAGATCCTCGCGATCCTCGACGGCCAGCCGCCGCGCAAGGTGATCGTCGTGCCCGGCCGAATGGTGAACATCGTCCCGTAGCGGGCCGCGGGGTTCGCTCGTCGAGCGCTACGCCCGCTGGTCGAGCGCCCACTCGCTGGTCGAGCCTGTCGAGACCACCCGCCGAATGGTCGAGACCCCCGCCCGCTGGTCGAGCTACCCACTCGCTGGTCGAGCTTGTCGAGACCACCCCGCGCTGGTCGGGCGCCACCCCGCGCTGGTCGAGCTGCCCCCGCTGGTCGAGCGCTGCCCCCGCTGGTCGAGCTTGTCGAGACCACCCGCCGCGCCCTCGTGCCCGTTTCCGCTGGTCGAGCTTGTCGCTACGATCTGACTCGTGACGTCCGACGATGACACCACTCCCGGCTCGACGCCGCCTGACGACAAGCCCGTGCCGTCGGGTCCGGCGCGTGTTGGCGAGTTCCTCACGCGCGCCGACCGGACGCCCTCGCTGATCCGTGCTGCGCAGCTTCCGCGAAAGCTGACGCCCGAGACGGTCCCCGAACTCGACCTCTCACGTCCGACGCGCCTCTCCGATCGCATGGAGAAGCTGCTGACCGGGAGCGATCGGTCGCCCAGCGCGTCGCGCGAGCTCGCACTCAGCGTCGTGAAGGTGTGGCAGGCGCTCGTCGATCGCAGGTCGTCGACCGCCACCGCGAACGGCGACGTGACGGTCCTGTTCACCGACCTCGTCGGATTCTCGTCGTGGGCCCTACGCGCAGGTGACGACAGCGTGCTGTCGCTGATCGGTGAGGTCAATCGGGTGAGCAGCGACATCGTCGGCGCTCATCGCGGCCGAATCGTGAAGTCGCTCGGCGATGGCGTGATGGCGGTGTTCCCCGACGCGGCCGACGCGATCCTCGCCGCGTTCGAACTGTGCGGAGCCGTCAGCGCGATCACGCACGACGACTACCGCGCGCAGCTGCGCGCCGGAGTGCACACCGGAACTCCGCGGCAGGTCGGTGGCGACTACCTCGGTGTCGACGTGAACATCGCGGCCCGCGTCGCCGATGCCGCCGGAACCGGCGAGGTACTGGCCACCAGCGATGCGCTGCAGTCCGCGGACGGGCTCCAATTGCTCAGCCGCAAGAGACGTTTCAAGGCGAAGGGCACACCGCGCGACCTCGAAGTATTCGCTGTCGTGCCGCTTCTCGATGAGTGAGTAGGCCGTCAGCGATAGAACGGCGGCGAGACGTCCGGGTCGTCGGCGACCGTGTCGATACGTGTATCCCGGAGAAGATCCGCGATGGCCGCTGCCGATGCACCGATCGTCGCGAAGTGCGGATCGATGTCTTCGGTGAAGCACCACGCTCTATCGGCAGGCCAGACGAATGCGGGCGCGGGCAGAATCGAGTGTCCGTGTCGCGGCGTTGGCTCGGGTTCGGGCGGCAGCCAACCCAGCATGTCGGTGTCGCCGACGAACAGATGGTAGTCACGCATGGATGCTCCCAGCTCGTCGCGGATTTCGACGATGGGCACGCCATCACTCAGCAGTTCTGGATAACCACACCCGGCCCAGATCAGGTAATAGATCTCATCGGGTGTGGTGGTATGCGGACGCAGATCCTCGACTGCGACGGCGATCTGCCACAAATCGCCTGGTCCCGAGACTGATTCGACGTCGGTCTCACGTTGCCCCGGAAATGCGGGGTCGGGTATGTGCAACAGACGTGCATACGCATCAAAGCCGCGGGGCCCGCGGGTCACCGCTCGGGGCCAGTCTCGCCCGTCGGCCATCAGCCAGTCGGCCACCGAGGCGTCGTCGAATCGTCGGACAGTCATGGGGTTTCACAATGGCATTCGACGACGCTACAGCCAACAGAATTTCGGGAGACAGGATTTCGGGAGCCATGCCTTTCGCGAGCTACGTCGAGTCACTCACTTCGGCGGCAACGATCGCGCATAGCCGACGCCCACGCCGACCCATTTCTCGAGCTGACGCTTGGTGCGGATGCCGTCAGTCGAGACCCGTAACCAGCCACGCGTCTCCCGACCCGACATGACCATCGGGGCGGTGTGCGCTTTGGCCAGGTAGGCGTCGGTCTCGTCGGGCGGCACGCGCACCAGCAGTCCACCTTGCCCGCTCGCCGCAACGGCCATGTTGCCGTCGACCAAGAACGCGAGGCCGCCGAACATCGACTTCTCGGCGACGCCACTCTCACCCGACAGCAGCTCGCGGATGCGGTAGGCGAGATCGTCGTCGTAGGCCATGTGGCCAGCGTAAACGGGCTCCGAGCTGCACGGGTCGGTTACGGCTGACGGACGACGCCCCGCAGGAGCGGAAAGCACCTGGGGGGAGGGCTGGAAATCTATCTTACCGCGCAGTAAGATACCGGCATGGCAATCAACCTCGAGCTCCCGCAGAAGCTCGCCCCGGTGACCGAGCAGGCGCATCTCGCCGCCGAGCACATCTTCCGGCCCATCTCGCGCACGTACGACAAGGCCGAGCACACCTACCCCCAGGAGCTCGACGAGCTCGGCAAACTCGCTCGCGAAGCCGCCCGCAAGGGACGCGAGTCCGACGCCGCGGACAAGTCGTCGGCGAAGAAGTCGGACGTCGTCAACGGCGGCAACATGCGTGCGGTGCTGCACGGCGTCGAAATGGGTTGGGGCGACGTCGCGCTCATGCTGTCGATTCCGTATCAGGGTCTGGGTAACGCCGCGATCGCCGCGGTGGCCAACCCTGAGCAGCTCGAGAAGTTCAAGGACGTCTGGGCGTCGATGGCGATCACCGAGCCGAGCTTCGGCTCCGACTCGGCCGCCGTCAGCACCACCGCGACACTCGACGGCGACGAGTACGTCATCAACGGCGAGAAGATCTTTGTGACCGCGGGGTCGCGCGCCGATCACGTCGTCGTGTGGGCGACCGTCGACAAGAGTGCCGGCCGTGCCGCGATCAAGAGCTTCGTCGTACCGATGGACACCGAGGGTGTGTCGGTCGTCCGCCTCGAGCACAAGCTCGGCATCAAGGCGTCCGACACCGCGGTGCTGCGCTTCGAGAACGCCCGTGTGCCCGCCGAAAACCTGCTCGGCTCAACGGAAGTCGACACCAAGAAAGCGTTCGCGGGTGTCATGCAGACCTTCGACAACACGCGTCCGCTCGTCGCGGCGATGGCCGTCGGCCTCGGTCGTGCGGCACTCGAGGAACTGCGCGCAACCCTCGAGGGCGCCGGACACGTCATCGACTACGACAAGCCCGCCGCCAATCAGGCAGCAGCTGTCCACGACTTCATTCGCCTCGAATCCGATTGGGAAGCTTCGTGGTTGCTTGCGATCCGCGCCGCGTGGATGGCCGATAACAAGCAGCCGAACTCGACCGAGGCGTCGATGTCGAAGGCCAAGGCGGGCCGCATGGTCACCGAACTGACCAACAAGGCAGTCGAGATCGGTGGCACCGCAGGCTATTCCGAGGTCGGGCTGCTCGAGAAGTGGGCTCGCGACTCGAAGATCCTCGACATCTTCGAGGGCACACAGCAGATCCAGCAACTGATCATCGCGCGACGCGTGCTCGGCAAGTCGAGCAGCGAGCTGAAGTAGCGGTCGCGATACCCACTCGACGGGATAAGGCGCACAGTCGACGGGATAAGGCGCACAGTCGGCCGGATACAGCACCCAGTCGACGCCGGGTGCTCAGCGGAGCACGCGGCGTCGAAGTTCCTCGTCGCGCTGTAGGCGGAGCCACTCGCGGTGTCGGCGTTGGGCCGCAACGGCATTGAGCACGTCCACGTCGTCGGCCCCGGCAGGTGGCGCTGGTGAGATGTACGGCGCGAGCGTCTGCACCAACTGCCTTGCGAGAGCGGCACGTAGGACGTCGTCGCGTATCGACGGCGCTTGATGGAGGAAGCCGCGGATCAGCATGGCCTGGTGGTCGGTCAGAACCCCGATGTCGGCGGTGCGCGCCCACTCTGCGAGGTATGGCGGCATGACCGCGGTGCCTGCGACCTCCAGCGAACGCCGGTCGCGGATCACGTAGGTGCCTGCGACGAGATCGCCGACGCGCTTGTCCTTGCGGCTGATGGCAGCACACACAATCGCGGGCACACCGAAGAATACGAAGATCTCGACGACGCCGACGAGAGACCGCGTGAACGCGTGTCGGAAACCGATCGGCCCGGCGTCGTCGCGCACCGTGCGCAAGCCGAGCGCCCAATGCCCCAACGACTTTCCACGACTGAGCGTCTCCACCGCCGTCGGCAGGACGATCAACGCCAGCACCGACGAGAGTGCAAACGCACCCGCCAGCACAGCGCCGTCGCGCAGGCTCACGCCGACCTTCGCCGACACCCAGATCAACGCGATGAGTACGACGAGAGCGATCGCGACGTCGATCACTCCCGACACGATCCGCCGACCGAGCGACGCCGGCGGAAGGTCCAGTGCGACTGCCTCACCCGAGACGAGGTCGTTGCGGCCGAGCCCGACCGTCCCGCCCGTGTACGTGATTGGTCCCGCGTACATGGTCGGCCCTACATGCATGTTCGGCCCCGGGTACATACGCACTACCGTAGCGGCTGCGGTGGCGCGAACGTAGCGTCTCGTGGGCTACGCGAATGATCCCTCCCGACAGGGGTACAGCCGTGCCCGTGGTCTGGCTAGGCTACCGATGTGGATCTCGACGCCTACGTACGAGCGAAGTCACCGACGTGGCAGAGACTCGACGAACTCTCACGCAAACGACGCCTCACCGGCGCCGAATCCGACGAGATCCTCGACGCCTATCAACGCACGGCCACGCACCTTTCGGTGATCCGATCGTCGGCGCCAGACCGTGCGGTAATCGCTTACTTGTCGACGCTGCTGGCACGCGCGCGTGGGCACGCACTCGGGTCGACCGTGACCACGTGGGACCAACTGGTGCGGTACGTCACGACGACTCTGCCCGCTGCGCTCTACAGCACTCGGCGGTGGTGGCTGACGGTGTTGGTCGTCTCGATCGCGTTCGCCGTCGGCATCGGCTGGTGGCTCCTCGACCACCCGACCATGGAGCACACGTTCGGGTCGCGGGAGCAGATCGAGCACCTCGTCAACGACGACTTCGAGAACTACTACTCCGAGAACGCCGCGTCGTCGTTCGCGTTCGAGGTCTGGACAAACAACTTCCGACTTGCGTTGCTGTGCATCGCCTTCGGGGTCTTCGGATTCCCGGTGATCTGGATGCTTTACCAGAATATTCTCAACCTCGCGGTGACGGGTTCGATCATGATCAACCACGGTCGGGCCGACCTCTTCTTCGGTCTCATCACCCCGCACGGGCTACTCGAACTCACGTGTCTGTTCGTGGCGGCGGGGGTCGGGCTGCGCATCTTCTGGTCCTGGGTCGCGCCCGGCGACCGCAAGCGCTCGGATTCGCTTGCCGAGGCCGGACGTACCGCCATCGCCATCGGTATCGGATTGGTTGTGCTGCTGCTCATCTGCGGAGCCATCGAAGCGTTCGTGACCCCATCGGGTCTCCCGACGTGGGCGCGCATCGGTATCGGCGTCACCGTGTGGGTCGGGTTCCTCTTGTACGCGCTGGTGCTCGGACGTCGCGCCCACGATCGCGGTGCCACAGGCGATCTCGACGAGATCGACCGCGGGTACAGCCTCCCCGTCGCCTGACAGATGCTCGGGGAGTCAAGCTGCTCAAAGCATTCCGCGCGACTTCAGCAGTAGGTAGTGGTCGGCGAGCGCTGCGGGAAGCTTGTCGGGCGCTGCATCCATGACGTCAACGCCGAGGCGGCGCAACCCCGACGCCGTGCGGCCCCGCAACGTCAGCGTGCGCACCGCCGCAGCGGCGTCGTAGATCTCGCGGACGTCGTCGCGACGTTCGGCCATCTCGTCGAGCATCGGGTCGGATACCGATCCGATGACGACCTGGTAGTGCTGTGCGAGTGCGGCGAGCGGCGGCAGCAGCGACTCCTCGACCGCGGCTGGTTCGAGCGGCGTCAGCAACACCACGAGTGCTCGCTGACGCGACACCTTGCTCACCTCGGTGCACAGCATCGGCCAATCTGCCTCCACCAGAGCGGGTTCGAGCGGCGCCATCGCGGTCACGAGGTCGCTCAGCAACGTTGTGCGTGGCGCTCCGATGACCCGGCGGTGCACGATGCGATCGCCCGCGATGAAGTCGACCCGATCGCCCGCGTGCGAAGCCAGCGACGCCAGCAGCAGCGCGGCATCCATCGCGGCGTCGAGTCGCGGCGCGTCACCGACACGACCGGCCGACGTCCGCGACGTGTCGAGCACGATCACGATGTGCCGGTCCTTCTCCGGTTGCCAGGTGCGGACGACGACGGAGCGACGTCGAGCGGTGGCACGCCAGTCGATGCTGCGTACGTCGTCGCCTTCGACATAGTCACGCAGGGAGTCGAATTCGGTGCCCTGTCCCCGGGTGCGCACAGCTGACCGGCCGTCTAGCTGCCGCAGGTACGCCAGCCGCGAGGGCAAATGCTTGCGCGCGGTGAAGACGGGCAGCGCACGTACGAAGCCCGGAACGACCACGGTGCGCTGCCGGGCGCAGAGTCCGAGCGGACTGAGTCGTCGAACTGTCACGCCGACGGCCAGTCGGTCACCGCGGCGGGTGGGGGTGAGAGTCGTCGTCATCGACTCTGATTGCTGTGGGCCAAGATATACCGGCCGTGGTGTCGTCGGGTCCGCACCTGCGGACGGCTGCCATGCGTCGCGGATCACACCACGGAAACGACTACCGGACAAGTTGCGCACCAGCAGCGTCGTCTGGGTGGATTGGCCGAGCTGAACCGGACCGCACGGCACTCGACGCAATTCGAGAGTGCGCGTGGGGTTTCCGACGACGGCGAGGTCGATCAGCAGTAGCGCGACGCATACCGCGACCCAGGCCAACACCACCCAGTAGTGCGGGAACAACACCGTCGGAATGGCCCCCGCGAGGACGAGCGCGAAGAAGCGGCCGGTGATGACCATCAGCGTGGGACGGGAACGGAACCGATCGCCGCAGCCAGCACCGCGCCGACCGAGACTCCCTCGAGCTCGGCCTCCGGACGCAGCGAAAGGCGGTGCGCAAGAGTCGCTTGCGCCATCATCTGCACGTCGTCGGGTGTGACGAAGTCACGTCCGCTCAGCCACGCCCACGCGCGACTCGTGCCGAGGAGTGCGGTGGCACCGCGCGGGCTGACCCCGAGCGAGAGCGACGGCGACATCCTGGTCGCGCGGGCGATATCTACGATGTAGGCGGCGATCTGCGGTGCCACAGCCACCCGTCGCACCGCCGCGGCGCCCGCGATCACATCGGAGCCCGAGGCGACCGGTCGCAGACCGGCAGCAGCCAGATCGTGTGGATCGAATCCCCTGTGTGCCTTGCCAACACCGTGATCTCATCGTCGCGCGGTGGGATCGGCAGGGTGACCTTCAGCAGGAATCGGTCGAGCTGCGCCTCCGGAAGCGGATAGGTGCCCTCATATTCGATGGGGTTCTGTGTCGCCGCGACGAGGAACGGCTCGGGCAGGGCGCGCGGCACCCCGTCGACGGATACCTGCGCTTCTTCCATCGCTTCGAGCAGCGACGCCTGCGTCTTGGGTGGCGTTCGGTTGATCTCGTCCGCGAGAAGCAGATTGGTGAACACCGGACCCTCCCGGAAACTGAACTCCGACGCCGCGGCGTCGAAGATCAGTGATCCGGTAACGTCGCCTGGCATCAGGTCGGGGGTGAACTGCACGCGCGTGGTGTCGACGTCGAGGGCAGCAGCGACAGACCGCACCAACAGCGTCTTGGCCACTCCCGGAACGCCTTCGAGCAGGATGTGACCGCGACACAGCAGCGCGATCAGCATCCCGGAGACCGCAGTATCCTGTCCCACAACGGCTTTGCCGACCTCGGCACGTACCGCATTCAGGCGGGCACGCGCCGACGTCGAGAATTCATCTGCGCCTGGCGAAGCCGTGTTGCCGCCCGCCACAGGCGGATACGATGCGGGCCGCGGCGGTGCGGACGGTGCCGAGTGTGGTGGAGTTGAGGGTGCGGTCATGGTGTGCCCCGGACTTCCTTCTCTAGAGCGGTCAATTCAGTGGTGAAGACGACCAGCGCATCGTCGCCCTCGGGCAACCGGCCGGTCAGGAGTCGTGCGACGTCGCGGGCGTCTCGGTGCGTCGTCGCTGCCGCCACGCTGATGATCGCGGCGACAGACGAGTCGGAACCGTCCGGTGCCCACACGCCCGAGTCATCGCGTTCGTCGGAGGCGTCGAGCGCGTCGAGGGCGTGCACTGGGTCGTAGTGGAGTCCGAGGTACCCCGCGATGCGCGAGATGGTGCGGATGCGCAGGATCGCCGCGGCACGACTATCGGCTCCGGCGCGATGGTAGAGCCGTCCACGGGCCTGCGTGGTCTCGATCGCCTTGACGACGGCGGGTAGCGGCTCGGTGACCATGGGTCCGAATCGTCGTCCACGCCACAGCATCAGCGCGAAGACAGCGAACGCTGCCAGCAGGAAACCGGGGCCGATCCAACGCGGAATCTGAGAACGCGGGTCGGAGTCGGGCTCACCCGGTTCAGGTGGTCGATCGCCAAAGCTCGGAATGAACCAGATGAGGCGACCGGAGGAGGCGAGCACGCGGAGGGCAACGCCCGCATTGTCGTCCTCGCCGAGGTTTGCGTTGTGCCAGAAGTCGCCGTCCGTCACGACGATCTCGGGGTGCGAGGTCGTCGCGGGTACCACGACCATCTGTCCCGGCCGATCGACCACATCTGAACCGGTGTCGGTGTCGTCGGGAAAGCAGGATGCCGCCGGCTGCGTCGGCGTGTACCTGGCGGCCGACGAGTACGAACCAACGCCGATGCCCTGTGACGAGATGACGTCGTCGGGGGCGATCCCGATGAGCGAGCACGCTGCCGTTGATCGGTTTTGCGCGACCAGTGCAACGGTCACCGGCAGCCCCAGCGCCGCCAGCGCGTTGTCGGTCGGGGAGACCAACACCACGCGCTTGACGTCGCGGAACTTGTCGAGGAGGTACGACGCGTTGGCCGCGGTGAGAGCGCCGGAGCCGCTCAAGACGACGGTATCGTCGGCGCCCGGCGTCGTGCGATCGCGGAGTTCGTCGAGCCCCCGCGCCACGGTGACGTCGACACCGTGATCGCTGATCACCTTCGTGACGGCACGAGCACCCGTCGGCCCGAGGTTGTCGGGATCGCCCGCCACCGAGTTGCTCGGTGTCTGCGGCTTCGGCTTCGACGACGGCGCGCCGCCCAGCGCGAGGGCGGCGACGAGCACGACGATCAGTACAGCAACCACGACTCCGAGGACAATCAACCACGTTCGACGTCGATTTCGCGGAAGCGACGGAGCTGGGCCGGACCGACCCTCGGGAGCCGTGGGCGGCGCGCTCATGGGTGCGCTCACCGGCCGGCCGCCACATCGTCGTTCGTCATGCCACCGCTGGTCATGTTCTCGCCAGCCACGTAATCGTGGTCCGTGTCAGACCGCGCGCGGCCCCTGCGGAGCGCGCGTTCCAGCTCGAGCATGGCCTGCGCCTGCGCGTGGTCGGCGTGTCGGTAGCCGTACTCGACGGCGTCGAAAAGATCAGCGGCCCAACGGAGTTGGCCGCGCTTGTCGTCGAAGGCGATGCCGAGTCGACGCGACGCCTCGCGAGCGGTCAACGACGGTGCCGCGACGATGAACCCGCGTTCGATGCCCCGTCGGGCGAGTGCGCGCATCGCTTCGCGCACGCAACCGTCAGGATCGCCCCTATCGAGGAGTTCCTCTGCGGCCGAACGGTATTCGCCGGACTTGAGTGTCAGGTCGTCGAGGGGAGCCGACGTTTCGGTGCGCCGCGCCCGCGGGGTGCGTCGCACGAAGAAGATCGCGAAAGCCACGAGTGCTATGAGCACCAACACCACGACGACGATGGTCACGATGAGCGTCGTGTCCGGAGCTGGTCCGCCGGTCAAGAAGTCGTAGATGCTGGAGAAGAAGTTTCGGCTGTGCTCAGGCGGCTGCGTGGGCGTGGTGGCCTGCTCGTGATACTCCGGCTTCGACAGTTCGTCGTCGGCCCAGCGTCGGGCAGTGTCGTTGTCGGGATGCAGGCCGTCGGCCAGCAGCAGCACGCTCACGGCGCGAATCCCCGCACGGGCGGTTTCAGGGAGCGTGCGTCCATCGCGACCCCCTCATCCCGTGCTGTTCGTGGCCCCCGGCCGGTTCCCGCGCTGAGCTCTCAACAGCGGCCATCCGTAGCCGTCCGTTGCGAGGGCGAACTTATCAAACCGCCGACGGCACGGCCCAGATTGTCGGTTTCTCAGATGAAGGGCGAGGTCGTGGGTGATCGCTACTTGCGATGGAGTGCGAGTGCGATGTCGTCGGGTCCGAGTTCGGTGCCGTCGGGTCCGACGACAGCGGCATGAATGGGCTCGCCATCGGTGTCGGTCAGGTCGAGCGGGGCCCCGCTGGGCTGCAGATACCGGTCGCCCCACTGCATGAGCGCGACGATCACCGGCAGTAGCCCGCGGCCCTGCTCGGTGAGGCGGTACTCGTTGCGGACGCGCTGGCCGGGCTCGCGGTAGGGGACCTTCTCGAACAGCCCTGCCTCGGTGAGCTCCCGCAGTCGAGCCGACGCGACGGCGTCGGTGATCCCGACGCGGCGCGCGAACTCGTCGAATCGTGTTGCCCCGTAGAACGCTTCACGCAGGATGAGCATCGCGGATCGGGTGCCGATCACGCCCATGGCCTTGTCGATCGAGCATCGATTCGCCGTCCAGTTGTCCCTTTCGGCCAGAGGTCCACGTAACTCCATACCCACAGTCTAGCTGACTTGACGATGTCATAGTCAGAGGGTAAACAGTCTGACTATGGAAAACAAAAGCCAGAGCGAACGGCGGCACAGCGCCGGCGCTCTTCTCGCGGTCGCGTGCGGCGCGCCGTTCCTGGTCGCACTCGACCTCTTCGTCGTCAACGTGGCATTCGACGACATCGCCAAGGACTTCGGTGGCGCACAGCTCACCGCGGTCAGTTGGACGCTCTCGGCCTACGCGATCGTCTACGCCGCACTTCTCATCCCGCTGGGAGCCGCGAGCGACAGGCTGGGCAACCGCCGCGGCTTCATCGGTGGAGTCGTCGTGTTCACAGCGGCAAGCGCCCTCGCGGCATGCGCACCGACACTCGGTGTTCTCATCGCCGCGCGAGTGCTGCAGGCCGTCGGCGCGGCAGCACTCACACCCGCGAGCCGGGCGCTGCTGGTGACGTCGGTGCCACCGGAGCGTCGGGCGGGTGCGGTGCGCATCTGGGCCGCGACGTCGGGGATGGCGGCGGCGCTCGGACCGGTCGTCGGCGGTATTCTCGTCGAAATCTCCTGGCGTGCAGCATTTCTGATCAACGTGCCGATCGGCATCGCGTTCGTGATCGCGGCGGTCCGGGTCTTCGGACGAGACTCCGGTGTGCAGAAGCAACAACGCCTCGGCGCTGCTGTCTCGGTCGGAATGCTCACCGGCGCCGTGCTACTCGCGGCCTCGAGCGCGCTCGGCGTCCTCTACCTGGTGCAGGGCGACGAGTGGGGTTGGGGTTCAGCGCGCGCGATCGCCGTGCTCGTCGCTGCCGTGATCCTGGGTGTGGCTTTCGTCTTCATCGATCGGCGATCCGACGACCCGCTGATCCCCACAAGGTTGTTCTCGCGCCCTGAGTTCTCGTTCGGAACGGCAGCGATGCTCCTGTTCAGCATCGCTTTCGCCGCCGGCCTGCTCGACGGAATCCTGTTGCTGCAGAAGGGCTGGGGCTATTCGGTGATCCGCAGCGGCCTGGCAGTCGCGCCCGGCCCGCTGATGGTGCCTGTGGCGGCGGTGCTGGTCTCCCGAATGGCGCGCACGGTCTCACCGTGGTTGCTCGCCGCCGCGGGAGCGGGCCTGTGGGCCATCGGAATGGTGCTGATCGGAATCAGCACCGACGCGTCCGATCCCAACTACGCCGCCGGTTTCCTGCCCGGCTGGCTCCTCGGCGGATTCGGCGTCGGGCTGGTCATTCCGGCGTTGATCGCCACCGCCACAAGCGGACTCGACGCCGCAATCGCCGGCCGCGGCAGCGCGGTGATCACGATGTCGCGACAACTGGGTACGACGATCGGCACCAGTGCGCTCGTCGCCATGCTCGGAGCGGGAGTGACGACGGGAACCTGGTGGGTCTGCGCGGCATTCGCCGCAGGCGCAACGATTCTCGCGCTCGGCCCGCTTGTGCGCCGTACGTCCGGTCAGGCTCGTGCGGTCGCGGCGTCGAACATCGGTTGATCCGGTCTTGCGATCGCAGGAACACTCTGCTCGAACATATTCGGGCACAGCATGATTCACCCCCACGAAAGGTATGAAGGTCATGAACACAGCAGTCATCGTCGACGCGGTGCGTACTCCGGTCGGCAAGGGCAAGTCGACGGGCGCTCTGCACGACGTACACCCGGTTGATCTCCTGGCTCACCCGCTGCGGGAACTACTGTCACGCAATGCAATCGATCCTGCCGACATCGACGATGTGATCACCGGCGTTGTCACGCAGGTCGGTGAACAGAGCCTCAACATCGCGCGTCGCGGGCTATTGGCGGCCGGCTACCCGGAATCGGTGCCCGGCGTCTCGCTCGACAGACAGTGCGGCAGTGGGCAACAGGCGATCGCGTTCGCGGCGCAGGGAGTCATCGCGGGCGCCTACGACGTCGTGGTCGGTGCAGGCGTCGAATCGATGTCGAGGGTACCGATGGGGTCGGCGGCCTTCGGCACCAACGACCTCAACGGCGTGGCATTCGACGAACGCTACCCCGAAGGACTTGTCGGGCAGGGTATCTCGGCGGAGCTGATCGCGGCCAAGTGGGGTATCTCGCGCACCGAGATGGACGAGTTCGCCCTGCGCTCACACGAATTGGCTGCAGCAGCGACCAAGAACGGACTCTTCGACAACGAGATCGTCCCGCTTGCGGGGCTGACCACAGACGAGGGGATCCGCGTCGGCTCGACGCTCGACACACTCGCAGGCCTTCGTCCCGCCTACTACGACGAGGCGATCGCGCAACGATTCCCGCAGATCGGCTGGAACGTGACAGCGGCCAACGCGAGCCAGATCAACGACGGGTCGGCAGCGGTCCTGGTGATGAACGAGGAGCGGGCGCGTCAGCTCGGACTGCGACCTCGGGCGCGCGTGCACTCGTTCGCCGTGGTCGGCGACGACCCGCTACTCATGCTCACCGCGATCATCCCCGCGACCCGCAAGGTGCTGGCCCGCGCGGGACTGAGCCTCGACGACATCGACCTGTTCGAGGTCAACGAAGCGTTCGCGTCCGTGGTGCTCGCCTGGGCAAAGGAACTCGACGTCGACCTGGACCGCGTGAACGTCAACGGTGGCGCGATCGCGATCGGGCATCCGCTCGGCGCGAGCGGTGCACGTATCGCCGCGACCGCCATCAACGCGCTCGAACAGCGAGGCGGGCGCTTCGTGCTGCAGACCATGTGCGAGGCGGGCGGAATCGCGAACGCCACCATCTACGAGCGCCTCGACTGATACTTTGTCTCCAAAGTAGAACACGTTCTAGATTTGGAGACAAAGTATGACCGTCGAACAAGAACAGACCGAGCTGTCGAGCAAGATCGACGCCGCTGTAGGTGCGTACATCGATCTGCTCACCAACGGCACCGCCGAGCAGATCGCGGATCTCTTCGCCGCAGACGCGACCGTCGAGGACCCGATCGGCGCCGACATCCGCAACACCCGCGAGCAGCTCGTCGAGTTCTACTCGATCATCACCGGCATGGACGAGCACGTCGCCACCCTGAACTGGAAGAAGATCGCGGGCGACACCGCGGTCTTCGAGTTCACGCTCGTCACCGGCACGTCCGACATGCGGTTCGAGATCACTCCGATCGACATCATGGTCTTCGACGCCGACGGCAAGATCTCCTCGATGCGCGCCGTCTGGGAGCCGAGCGACCTCAAGCAGCTATAGGGGGCCTCTCCGCTGATCGAGCTTGTCGAGATCACTCGCGGCGGAGAGTGGTCTCGACCAGGGTGCTCGCTGCGCTCGCGCCCGCTCGACCAGCGGTGGGGACCCCGCCGATCGAGCGTTCTCCCCGCTGATCGAACGCTGTTCCCGCTGATCGAGCTTGTCGAGATCACCCGCCCGGGGGAGTGGTCTCGACCAGGGTGCTCGCTGCGCTCGCGCCCGCTCGACCAGCGGGAAGGAGCTTGTCGAGATCACCCACGCCCCGTTGGCCGCAGCACGATCTCCGTGGGGTGCGCGTCGGCGGGGGTGTGGATCGCGGCGACCACCGCGCCCGCGACCGTCGAGGGCTTCAAGAACTTCGACGCGTCGTAGTCGTCGCCCTCGATCGCGACCAGCTCGCGCTGCATGTCGGTGTCGATTCGCCCGGGGAACACCGACGTCACACGCAGCGCGGTCTCCTCGCCGCGCAGGGCGTCGGCCAGCGCGCGCAGCCCGAACTTGCTCGCGGCGTACGCGCCCCAACCGGGGTTGGCGCGAATCCCCGCGCCCGAGTTTATGAACACGACGTGACCCTGCGCCGCCCGTAGCGCGGGAAGAAGCAGACGCGTCACCTCGGCTGCGGCTACGAGATTCACCTCGAGCACGTGACGCCATTCGTCGGCGGGTGTCTCGGCGACGGTGCGCAGCGTCGAACCGACGCCCGCACTGTGGACCAGTACGTCGAGCGACGGTATCGACTCCGCGGCCGCGGCAACCGAATCGTGGTCGGTGAGTTCGACGGCGAATGTCGTGGCACCCAGCTCCGCGGCGAGCGCGTCGAGTGCTGTCGACGGTCTGCCGCCGAGAATCAACGTGTGGGTCGGTGCGAGTTGTTGGGCGATCTGCTCGCCGAGTCCGCGGCTTGCTCCGGTGATCAATGCGGTTGGCACGCGTCCAACCGTACCGGCGGTCACGACCGACGACCTCGAGCGGCGAGGACAGTCGAGGCAGTGCAGAATCAACGCGTGGCCAGGTATGGATTCACCCCAACGCAGTTGTCGGCACGAGCCGCGTATCTGCTCCGCGGAAACGATCTGGGCACGATGACCAGCGCGGCACCCCGTCTCTACCCGCACATGTGGAGCTGGGACGCGGCGTTCGTGACGGTCGGTCTCGCACCGCTGAGCGTCGAGCGTGCCGTCATCGAGATGGACACATTGCTCTCGGCGCAGTGGTCGAACGGCATGATCCCGCACATCGTTTTCGCCAACGGGCGTGACGGGTATTTCCCCGGCCCTGGTCGATGGGAGTGCTCGCGCCTGGCCGACGCCGCACCCGACTATCCGGAGACGTCAGGTATCACGCAGCCGCCGGTGCACGCGATCGCGGTGCAGCGCATCTTGGATCACTCACGGCGACACGGCCGCTCGACGCGGGCCGTCGCGAACGAGTTCATCGACCGCCGGTGGGGCGCGCTGATGCGCTGGCATCGTTGGCTCGCCCACGCGCGCGATCCGCTCGGGCGCGGTCGCGTCACGATCTACCACGGCTGGGAATCGGGAATGGACAACTCGCCGCGCTGGGACGGTCCGTACTCGCGTGTCGTCCCCGGCGAGGATCTGCCGCCCTACACCCGCGCCGACCTCGAGCACGTGACCGACCTCTCGATGCGCCCGACCGATCTCGAATACGACCGCTACATCTGGCTCGTCGAAGAGATGAAACGTGCGCACTACGACGACGAGGTCCTGCCCAAGGTCATGAGTTTCATGGTCGAGGACGTCTTCGTCAGTGCGATCTTCGCCGTCGCGTGCGATGTTCTCGCGACGATCGGAGAGGACTACTCCAAGCCGCGCGCCGATGTGCGAGACCTGCGGGCGTGGTCGGATCGGTTCAAGGCCGGCGTGGTGGCCGCCGCGAACGACCGCAACGGTGCCGCGCGTGATTTCGACCTGCGCGCGGGGCAGTGGATCAACTCCGAGACCATCGCGGTGTTCGCGCCACTGCTGTGCGGCGGGCTGTCCCGTGATCGGGAACGAGCACTCCTACGACTTTTCGACGGCCCGCGCTTCTGCGGACACCCCGACCTGAGGTTCAGCGTCCCGCCGTCGACGTCGCCGATCTCGGCCGACTTCCGCCCACGCGAGTATTGGCGCGGCCCGGTCTGGCCCGTGATGACGTGGCTGTTCAGCTGGGCCTTTGCGCGGCGCGGGTGGACCGAACGCTCCGCCCGACTACGTGAAGAGGGCCTACGGCAGGCAACCGACGGCGCGTTCGCCGAGTACTACGAGCCCTTCACCGGCGAAGCGCTCGGCAGCATGCAACAGAGCTGGACCGCGGCGTCGGTGCTCGACTGGCTCGACTGACTGCGGCTCCGTACGGGTCGGCGCTCCATAAGACAAAGGTTGCCCCGCGGTCCGAAGTGGACCGCGGGGCAACCTCTTTCGTATTGGGCGAGACTCAGAACTCTTCCGCACCGACCAGCGCGGCGTCCTCGTCGACGTGGTGCGACTCCGCCGTCTTCGACTGCACGAACCCGACCGCGATCACGGCGACGGCGCAATAGCCGACGGCGAACCAGAACGGGGCCGCCGGAGCGAACCACTCCGCGAGGTAGGCAACCAACACGGCCGACGCCGCGCCGCCCATCCAACGCAGGAAGCTGTAGCCCGCACTGGCAACCGAACGCGGCTTGTTGGGGTCGGCCGACGACATCGCAACGCCGGTGAACAGCGTGTTGAGGATGCCCGACGGGAGACCCGAGAGCACGATCGCGAGTCCGGTCAGCCACACCTGGTCGGTGGCGACACCGACCGCTGCGAGCGCCATGACGACGCCGTAGCCGACGATCGCGGTCATCACGCCACCGCGCTGTCCGATCCACTCGGCGAGACGCGGTCCGACGAAGACACCCGAGAGTGCGGTCAACAGACCCCAACCGAAGAACACCATGCCTGCCGGAATCGGCTTGAGTCCCATGGCAAGTGGGGCATACGCGATGACGGTGAACAGTGCGCCGGTGTAGAACGCCGAGCCGATCGACGTCAGCAGCAGGGTGCGGTTACGCAGCGCTTTGAGGGGGTCGACGATGCTGACCTCGACACGTTCGGAGCGCGGACCGTCGGACGGCAGCATGAACGCACACAGCACAGCACCGACCAGCATGAGGACTGCGGTACCCGCGAACGGTGCACGCCACGTCCACGCTCCGAGCAGTGCTCCGAGTAGCGGACCAACGGCCAGGCCGACGCCGAGCGCGGCCTCGTACAGCAGGATCGCGCCGTGCTGCCCGCCCTTGGCCGCGCCGACGATGAACGCCAGTGCTGTCGCCATGAACAGCGCGTTGCCGAGTCCCCAGAGCACGCGCATCGCGATGAGGTGGTCGATGTTGCCCGCGAACGTCGAGACGCCCGCTGCGATGACGATCAGTGCGAGGCCGACCGTCAGCGTGCGCTTGGGTCCGTAGCGGAACGCGGCCCAACCGGTGATCAGCATGGCGATCACCTGCACACCGAGGTAGACGGCGAAGAGCTGCGTCAGCTTCGACGGCGGCGCGTTCAGTTCCTCGCGGATCGTGTTCAGGATCGGATCGACGAGGCCGATGCCCATGAAGGCGATGACCGCAGCGAACGCGGTCACCCACACGGCTCGGGGCTGACCCTTGAAGGTCTCGATCAGTGAATGGGGGTTCTCCTCTGGCGCCGACTGCGTCGGCTTCTCCGTCGTGGTTGTCACATCTACCTCGTGTTCATTGTCGAAAGTTGTTGCTTACTAGAGTCTTTGGGACTACTACAGCCTTTGGGAACTGCTACTTCGCCGCTGCTTTTACTTCGCCGGGGTCGGGGACGGCGTCCCCTCGAGCTCGGCGTGCAGTGCCCGAAATGCGGGTGCCGCAGCGGCGAGCCGCGCCCGGTCGTCGTCGGAAAGCCGTTCGAGTGCCGCGGCGAGCGCGTCCTCGCGTTGCCCGCGAACCCGCTCGAGAACCTCGTGCCCGTGGTCGGTGAGCCGCACTAGCACGGCGCGTCGGTCATCGGGGTCGGGTGCACGAACCACTAGTCCGCTCTTGCACAGGCCGTCGACCAGGGCTGTTGCCGTTGGCATGCGGATGGACTCGCGCTCGGCGAGTTCGCCCATGCGCATCGGTTCGTGGTCGACGATCGTGGCCAGCGCCGACGCCTGAGCAGCTGTGTACTCGGGAATCGGGGTGTGCCGACGCAACGCCAGGTAGAGCCGCGTCACGGAGGGGCGAAGCGCTCGGGCGATGTCTGCACTGTTCTCGGTCACGTTTAGTAACTCTAATACTTAGGCTTATGAAATAAAAGTCGAACGGTAGTGTGGCGCTGTGACTCGTGACACGAAGAAGAAGCTCACCCCGGCGAAGCGCGCACTGATCAGCGTCGCCGCCGTCGCGCAGTTCGCCCTGCAGGGCTACGCCCTACGCGACCTCAAGAAGCGCCCCGCCGAGCAGGTCCGCGGCCCCAAGAAGGCCTGGGCCGCAGCGAGTTTCATCAACTACATCGGCCCGATCGCGTACCTGGGCTTCGGGCGCAAGTCGGCGTAGGGGCGTCCGGGAGCGCGCAGAAAACCGCACCTCTCGGGCCCTCCGCACGTACCGGTACGTGCGAGCGACCCACGGGACGTAACTTTCTGCGGGGTGCGGCAACCGGCCCGCAGAAGCGTGGCGCGCAGTCACTAGGGCGCGCGCGGCAACGCAGCGCGGCCTGCAGCAACGGGGCGCCCGCAGAAAACCGCACCCCTCGGGCCTTCCACACGTACCGGTACATGCGAGTGACCCACCGGACGTAACTTTCTGCGGGGTGCGGCGCGCCCGCGCGCAGTGGCCGAGCGTGCAGCAACGTAGCGCGTGCAGCAGGCGGTCGCGCAGACTGCAGCAACGGGGCGCGCGCACCGACGGGCGCGCGCAGAAAACTGCACCACTCGGGTCGCCCACACGTACCGGTACACGCGAGCGGCCCACCGGACGTAACTTTCTGCGGGGTGCGGCAACCGGCCCGCAGAAGCGTGGCGCGCGACGGCCGGAGCCGCAGTAGCGTGCGCAGTCACCCACCGGGGCGCGCGCACTGACGGGCGCCCGCAGAAAACTACACCCCTCGGCTCACCCGCACGTACCGGTACATGCGAGCGGCCCACAGGGCGTCACTTTCTGCGCAGCGCCGACCCGACGACCGGGCGCCAGGCCGACCAGAGCCTAGAACCGGCCCCCGACGCCGATGCGGCCCGAGCTCGACGACCCGCCGAACGAGCCGGGGCTGCGGCCGCCGCCGCTGGTGTAGCCGCCACCGCCGAAGCCGCCCCCGAACCCTCCGCCGTAGCCGCCGCCGCGCATCGATCCGCGCAGGAAGCTGTCGACCAGGATGCCGCCGAGTACCGCACCCGTGGCCGCTGATCCGGTGCTCGATCGCGGCTGCTGACTCTGCTGCCAACTCACCACGTCGCCCTGTGCGGCCATGAGTGCTTGGTCGGCGAGCGAGCCGGCTCGACGCGCCGCATCGGTCGACGCGGTCGGGTCGCTCTGCGCGGTCGTGTTGGCCGACTGCAGCAGGCGCTGTGCTTCGGCGAGGCGGGTGCGTGCGGTCGACCCGATGGCGCCGCGTCGAGTTGAAATGAAGTCCGACGCCGCGGTGACCTTGGCCTGCGCGCTGGTCAGCGCAGCGGTGAGTACTTCGGTTCGCTGCTTGCGCTGTGCCAATGCGCCGCGGGCGGCATCGAGCGCGTCGTCGAGGTCGGCGTCGGCGTCGACCAGTGCGGTGAACACTCCCAAGAGGTCCTGGTCTGTCCCGGACTTGGCGCGTTCGAGCGCCGTGGTGGCCGATGCGACCGCTGTCGCCAACTCCGGCCCGCCATCCGATGACAGCCCGGACGCCTCCTGCAACTCGCCCTCGACCTCGGCGATCAGCGCGGGAAGCTGGGTGTGCGCGGCGGCGATATTGGTGTCGGCGTTGTCGATCGCGTCGAGGAGCTTGTCGGCCTGGCCGATGGCGCCCTCCGCCGAGCGGATCGCGGCAACGGCTGCACCCTGCTCGCCGACGGGACGCGCGATCGCCGCACGACCCTGATCCGCGCTGCTCTCGGCAAATCCGATCTCCTGCGCGGCAAGGTCGACGTTGTGCTCAATCGAGTGCAACGTCGGCGCGCCGTACTTCTGCGTCAGCGTCGCGAGTTGGCCGGAGGCACCCTCGAGGCGCGCTCGCAGCGCGACGAGTTGCTGCGTGATCTGAGCGAATCGGGTGTCGGCGTTGATCAACAGGTTGCGCATCTCGTCGAAGGCCGAGACCTGCTCGTCGAGTGCGGCGTCGACGTCGGTGCAGGTTGTGATGATCTGCACCAGCATCGAGCGTCGTTCGTCGGGTGTCTCCGGGATGTCGTCGTCGAGTCGTTGTCGAAGCGAGAACGATGTCGCGAGACCACGTTTCGCCGCGTCGAGCGCCTGCGTGAAGGGTGCGGTCTGGGCTGGACCGAACTCGTCGACGGCCAACCGCAACTCCTCCTCGCTGGTGCGGATCGCGTTGTCGGTGTCGGTCAAGACCTCGCGCGACCAGGGTTCGAGTACTTCGATCGGCTGTGACAGCAGTTCGTCGCCGGTGAGTTCCTGTTCGCGAACGGAGTCGAGCTGCGACTCGAACTTCTGCTTTCGACGCCGCCGCGAATAGAGGTACGCGCCACCGCCGCCGACGACCGCGACACCACCGACCGCTCCGGTGACGATCGCGGCGGTATGCGACGGCGTGAGTGCCGAGCCGAGACCGTTCGCGGCGCCGACGGCCGCGCCCGGCCAGTCCGACTTCTTGAGCGCGGGCACGATGTTGTCCTGGGCGATCGAATCCAGCGTCGAACGGTCGAGACCGTCGACCGAATCGGGTGCGTCGAAGCGGTACGCGCGGTCGTCGGTGGCGACGGCGAGTAGCACGTCGTGCTCGCCGAGGTCGCTCATCTGCACGGTCTGCGAACCCCACTGCTCGCTGCCGAGCCCGTTGAACGTCTTGACGTAGACGACCCACAACTGCACGCCGTGGTCGCTGTAAAGCGTCTCGACGGCTTGCTGCACACGTGTGCGATCCGACGATGAGAGCGCGTCGGCGGGGTCGGTGACCTGGTCGGGTAGCCGCATCGGCGGCTCGGCGTGCGCAGAGTCCGCGGCCAGTGAAGTACTCACCACCGCAAGCATGAGGAGTGCTCCGACAATCAGCACACGCAGGAGAACGCGCGGGTCCGTGATGTTCTTTCCGACAGCAAGCGGTCTGAGCATGTCATCAAATCTAGGCCGTTGACGCCGTCGGACCGAAGGCAGCCACGCCCGTCTCGGGGCAATTGCCCCGATCGCCCGACGAACGTCGCGTAACAGCAGTGCCCCGCCGGGGCTCGCCGCTCAGGCCGCCGCTGTACGACGTCGCTTCGCCGGCAACGGGATCTGTGCCGACGTCGTGTGCTGGTAGTCGGCGTACTCGGGATATTTCGACAGCGTCAGCGACTCGGTGAACTTGGTAGAGCCGACGAACAGCAGCGTCAGCAGCACCGCGCCGACGATCGTCGGCTGCAGGATCGCCCCCGCGGCCACGGCGCCGAACAGGTAGATCACCCACCACTGGGCCTGCTCGAAGAAGTAGTTCGGGTGCCGCGAGTAGTGGAACAGCCCGGTCGTGCAGAACCGCGTCGACGTCTGGCCAGCGGTCTTGCGCGCGTGGAACTCCCACTGCTGCTGGTCGGCCGTGGCCTCCCCGGCGAGGAACGCCAGGAAGGCCACCGCGAGCACGACGTCGAGCACACCGAAACCGCCCGGATCTCGCTGCGCGGTGTAGCCGGGCAGCGTGATCAACACGAGCAGCAGGTTCTGGTAGATCACGATGAAGAACAGGTTGAACAACCAGAATTGCCACTTACTCATTCGGGAGCGCAGCACGGCCCAGCGGTAGTCCTCGGTGCCGGTGTACCCGCCGCGTCGGGCGAAGTTGAACGTCAGACGGATACCCCACACCGTCACGAGCACAGCCATCACCGTCACGCGGGCGTCGAAGTGGCTGTATGCCGCGAACACCCAGAGGTAGATGACAGGCGCGATCGACCAGATGCGGTCGACCCAGGACGTGTCGCCGGTGATCAACGACGCGACCCAGCAGCCAAGCGAGATGACACCCGCGATGATCGCGACGACGGCGAGGCTCGACATATCGACTCAGTTCATCCGCGCCAGCGGCACAGGGCTTCGACGGCCGTCAGGTCGTAGTCGGGCCCGGTGGTGCCGACGGTGATCAGTGAGACGCCCTCGGCGCTGATGGCGTCGGCGGTGCGCACCAGTTCCTCGACGTCGCCGGTGAACGGGATGCCCGCCGACCGCTCGATGGTCTCGGGGTCGCGGCCGATCTCCTCGCAGTACCCCGAGAGCACCTTGGTCTTGTGCCGGTATGTCTCGACGTCGTTGAAGCCGTGCCAGGCGTCGGCGTACTTCGCGACGAGCGGGAGGGTCTTCTTCTCACCGCTGCCACCGATGAGGACCGGAATGTGCCGGGTGGGTTGGGGATTGAGCTTCTCGAACCGTGAGGCGATCCGCGGGAGTGCATCGCCCAGCTCGCCGATGCGGCTGCCCTTGGTGCCGAAGTCGTAGCCGTACTCGTCGTAGTCCTTCTCGAACCAGCCCGCGCCGATACCGAGGATGAGTCGGCCACCGGAGATGTGGTCGACGGTGCGCGCCATGTCGGCCAGCAGGTCGGGATTGCGGTACGAGTTGCACGTGACGAGCGCACCGATCTCGACGCGTTCGGTCTGCTCGGCCCACGCGCCGAGCATGGTCCAACATTCGAAATGCGCCCCGTCGGGGTCGCCGTAGAGCGGATAGAAGTGGTCCCAGTTGAAGATGATGTCGACGCCGAGGTCTTCTGCCCGCAAGACCGCGTCGCGGATCAGCGAGTAGTCGGGGGCGTGCTGCGGCTGGATCTGGACTCCGATGCGAATGGGAAATGCCATGTCTCCCAGTCTGCCCCTCCACCGCCGCCGCGTCGATGACCGACTTTCGGTGCCCGAGCGCACTCCCGCTGCCCGCTGGTCGAGCACCCCTGCTCGCTGGTCGAGCGCCCACCCCCACGCTGGTCGAGCCCACCCACCGCTGGTCGAGCCCACCCCCACGCTGGTCGACCTTGTCGAGACCCCCGCTCGCCGGTCGAGCCCACCCTCCGCTGCTCGAGCGCCCACCCCGCTGCTCGAGCGCCCACCCCGCTGGTCGAGCTTGTCGAGACCACCCCGCTGGTCGAGCCCGTGTCCCGCTGGTCGAGCTCGTCGAGACCACTTCTTGCCTCCGGCGCAACCCTGCTCGACGCCGCGCGGCGGCCGTGCCACGCTCGACGCATGAGCACTGCACACGGTCAGCAGAACACCGGCGACCAGAATCCGCACACGGCGGCCGAGTGGGACGCGAGGTACGCCGACACCGAGCGCCTCTGGACGTCGAACGTGAATCCCTCCTTGATCGCCGAGGCCTCCGACCTCGCGCCGAGCACCGCGCTCGACGTCGGAAGTGGTGAAGGTGCTGACGCTCGCTGGCTCGCCGAGCGCGGCTGGCAGGTTACGGCGATCGACATCTCGCAGGTCGCCGTCGACCGCGCTCGGGAGAGCTTCCCCGGTCCCGAGATCACCTGGCTGCAAGCAGATCTCGTCGTCGACGAGGTCCCGGGTCGCGACTTCGGGCTTGTCGCGGCGCACTACTTCCCCATCCTCGCCGAAAACCGTGCGGTGGCAAAGAAACTCGTCGACGCTGTCGGGCCGGGCGGCTCACTGCTGGTCGTTGGACACGCGCCAGAGGGCGTGCGCGCGCACGGATTCGACCCCGCCGACTACGTGCAACCGGACGACATCGCGACACTGCTCGAGGGCCGGTCCACGGACGGTGAATCCAAAGAAGGTGGCTGGGAGATCCTCACCCACGAGACTCGTCCGCGCGGCATCCCCGCGGGCGGCGGGCACCACATCGACGACGTGGTGCTGCACGCGCGCAGGTTGCCCGCCAGATAAGCCCGCTCTAGCTCCAGTCGCGCTGCGACCGCTTCGACCAGTAGTCGGCCGGCGGCTCGGGGTGCGCGACGAGTTCCGCGAGAACTGCGGGTTCGAGTGTCACGGTGCTCGCGGCGACGTTGCTGTCGACCTGCTCGACGCTCACCGCACCTGACAACACGTATGCGGCCCACGGCTGGGCCAGCGCGGCCGCCAACGCGACCTGGTCGGCGGGCACATCCAGTTCGGCCGCAACACGGTCGACGGCGCGTCGGGCGTCGGAATCGTCGTCGACGCCGGGCGCCAACCGACCGTTGGCCATACCCTCCTTCACGACCACCGACAGGCCCGCCTCCGCGGCCTCCGCCAGCGCTGGGCCCACCGACGTCTCCAGCAGATTCCACGTCGACTGGAGGACTCCGAAGAGCGGCGCTCCGCCGATCTCGATCGAGATCGCTTGTCGCACAACGTCGGCCTGCGACGGGCCCGACGTCGAGAAGCCGATGCGGTAGCCGTCGTCGCGCACTCGGGCGAGAGCGTCGAGCAGTGCGGGGTTGCTCAGTGCCGGGCTGTCGGGTGTCAGTGAGTGGATCTGGTAGATGGAGAGTGCTTCGCCGAGTATCGAGTGGCTCGCCGTCCACTGGTCGACGAATTCGCCGAGACTGTGGTCCTTCACCTCGTGGACCGCGGCGTCGAGTTCCCATTCGCCGACGTAGCGGTAACCCCACTTCGAGGCGACGACCACGTCGTCGACGTCGGGTCGATCACTCAACCAGTCCGCGAGGAACTGCTCCGACAATCCGTACGACCGCGCACAGTCGAGGTAGCGCACCCCGTCGGCGTAGGCGGCGTCGAGCACTGCGTACGTGCGCGCACGCATGTCCTCGATGCTGCGTTCGTCGCCGAGGTCGTAGTCTCGGCCCGTCGTGATGTATGCCGGACGGCCGACGGCTGCCAGGCCCAGTCCGATTGTGGCACTTGGTGTTGTCACTTCTCGACCTCGTAAACCCCGTCGACGGTGTTCGCTCGCGTGATGACCTGCATGCGTTCGAGTCTATCGAGCGACGCTGCTCACTAGGTGAGCGCCGCGCGCACCGAGGCAGCAGTGTCGGCTTCGAGGCACCGCTCGACGAGCCTGGGGTTGGCCGTGACATTGATGCCACGGACCGCCTGTTTGATCGGAGGTACGGCGCGAGGAGCGACGCTCAACTCGCGAACCCCAAGCGCAACAAGGAGATCCGTTGCCGTCTCGTCGGCTGCCAACTCTCCGCAGACTGCCACCAGACGGTCGGGTCCCGCCCCGCGGCAGACCCTGTTGATCAGTGTGACGACTGCGGGATCGAGTGGATCGGCAAGCGCTGCAACGGAAGTGTTGCCGCGTTCTGCGGCCAACGTGTACTGCGTGAGGTCGTTGGTACCGATACTGAAGAAGTTGACGTGCGGCGCGAAGGCCGCGGTCTTGAGAGCCGCTGCGGGGACCTCGATCATGATTCCCACCTCGAGTCCCGCCGGATCACCACGTCCAACGGAAGTGATGGCGTCGTCGAGATGTTCTCGAGCAGTAAGTAATTCGTCGACGGTGGTCACCATCGGGAACATGATGCTGATCGGGGTCTGGTGTGCGACGGTGACGATGGCTCGGAGCTGGTCGTCGAACAGTGTCTTCTCGGCCAGCGCGAGGCGGAGTCCACGGAGGCCGAGGAAGGGGTTCTCCTCGGCAGGTTGCGGCGCGAACGGCAGCGGCTTGTCCCCGCCGACGTCGAGCGTGCGTAGCGTGATGCGTTGGCCGCCAAGGGCATCGGCCATCGCGAGGTAGGTGTCGATCTGCTCGTCGACGGTGGGGGGCTCCGCACGGTCGAGGTAGAGAAACTCGGTACGAACTAATCCTGAACCGTCCGCGCCGCTTTCGGCGGCGGCGCGTGCGTCTTCGACAGAACCGAGGTTGGCTGCCACCAGAATTCGCGTGCCGTCGGCGGTGCTCGCGGACTCGTGCGCCGCCACGCGGGCAAGCTCTCCGCGCTCTGCAGCACGTGATGCCTCGCTGCGTAGCCGTTCGAGGGTCTGACTATCAGGTTCGACGACGACCTCACCGGTCGATCCGTCGAGCGCCACGGTGACACCGGGTTCGATGGCCAAAACGTCGGCGCCTGCCGCAACGACTGCGGGGATACCCCGCGCACGGGCAAGGATTGCAGCGTGACTGGTCGGGCTTCCGCCCGCGAGGATGACGCCTGCGACTTTCTCGGCGTCGAGGACGGCCGCCTGTGCGGGCAGCAGATCGTCGACGACGAGGATGCCGGTGCCATCGATGGTCGCATCGGGGATGCCTGCCAGCTTGCGGAGTACCTGCTGTCCGACCGCGTGCACGTCGACGGCGCGTTCGCGCAGGTAGGGGTCGTCGACGGCGCGCCATTCGTTTTCGACGGCCGCCACTGCCTCCGCCCACGCGCGCGACGCGGGCACACCGGACTCGATGCGTTTGAGGGCTGCGGCCACGAGGTCGGGATCGTCGAGCATCACCAGGTGGGCGTCGAAGATGGCGGCGTCGGCGGGGCTGTGCTGCGCCGTCGTGGTGCGCAGGCTCTCGATGTCGGCGCGTACAGCGTCGAGGGCGTTGCGCAGTCTCGCGGACTGGGCGTCGGCGGAGTCGAACTGCTCGTCCGGGGGCTCGATGTCGACGACCGCGGGCGTGAACACCGGACCGATCGCGATCCCGGGCGACGCCGGCAGGGCGGGGTGGTCTCGACAAGCTCGACCAGCGGTGGGGGCAGCTCGACCAGCGGTGGGGGCAGCTCGATCGGCGGTGGAGTGGTCTCGACAAGCTCGACCATCGGGGGCAGCTCGACCAGCGGGGGAGGCGGCTCGACCAGCATCGGGGGCAGCTCGACCTGCATCGGGGGCAGCTCGACCAGCGGGGGTTGACGCTCGACCAGTGGAAGAGGCGGGGGCATCCTCCTCGCCAAAGCGGTTGCGCGCCAGCGTGGTCAGATGCTCGACGGCGGCCTGTGCGTCTGGGCCGCTCGCGTCGATCTCGAGGTGCTGGCCGCACCGCACGGCGAGGCCGGTGACCTGCGACAGGCTTATCGCCGAGGCCGGGCCGGCGCCGGTGTCGAGATTGCGTAGCGTGACCTCAGCGTCGAATTGTCCTGCCTCCGTGACCAATCGGGCGGCTGGTCGGGCGTGGAGGCCATGCGGATTCTCGACCTCGACGACGGCGGACTCACCCCCGGGCCGTGCATTCTCTCGGCCAGCCGACACATCCTCGACGCCCAACGCCGACCGTTTCGGCATCAGCGCGCCGGCCGCCTCGGCCGCGACGTCGGAGGGAGAAGCCCCCGAGGCGGCGGTCACGGCCGCGGCCATGAGTCCCTCCACCAGTGGTGCCGCGGACAGCACGGTGCGCTCGCGGACCTCCGGATCGATCAGTTCGAGCGCGAGTTCGGCTGACAGAACAGCACTTCCGAGATCCATCAACACCACGACGCCCTGGCCGTCGTCCGCTTTCTCGATCGCGTCGACGATGGCCGTGGCGTCGGTGCCGAAGGTCTCGGCGTCGAGTCCCGCTGCGACGGCGATGCGCGTCGTCGATCCGTGGAGCATCTCCGATGCCAGTGCCACCGCGGCGTCGGCCAACGCTCTGCTGTGGGAGACGACCACCAGCCCGGTCATGGTGTGCCGGCCGCGTTCACGGCTTCGGCGAGTGCGTCGACGAGCATCGCCGCGCTCGTCGCTCCCGGATCCTGATGTCCGACGCTGCGCTCTCCGAGATACGACGCACGACCCTTGCGGGCCACCATGTCGACTGTCGAGTCGCGCCCGGCAGCGGCAGCGTCGGCGGCGACCTGCAGTGCTTTCGGTAGCGCTGCGCCGTCGGCGAGCGCGGCGTCGAGGGCGTCGCATGCGGGGTTGAGCGCGTCGAACATGGTCTTGTCGCCGGCCTGTGCGTGCCCGCGGTCGACCACACCGGCGAGCCCCGCACGCAGTGCCGCGGCGAGTGTTGCGTCGTCGATCTCCGTGCTGTCGCCGATGGCGCCCGCCATCCGCAGCAGCAGGGTGCCGTACAGCGGGCCGCTGGCTCCGCCTACCTTGCTGACGAGTGTCATGCCGGCCTTCTTCAATAGCGGTCCCGGCAGGTCCGGACTGTCGGCGAGTCCGTCGACGACGGCGGTCATGCCGCGTTCCATGTTCGATCCGTGGTCGGCGTCGCCGATCGCGGCGTCGAGTTGGGTCAGTTCGTCGACGTTGGCCACCACGTCGCTGGTGAACAGGCGGAGCCAGGTCGCGATGGTGTCGGTGCTGAGGGTGGTCATGACGTGCCCTTTCGATCAAGCCCAGTGCAGGTTCGGTGTGTCGACCGGAGCGTCCCATAGTTCGGTGAGCTCGTCGTCGAGTCGCAGCAGCGAGACCGAACAGCCCGCCATGTCGAGGCTGGTGACGTAGTTGCCGACGAGGGTGCGCGTTGCCGTGATGCCTGCGGCGTCGAGGAGTCGTGAGAACTCGGCGCACATCAGATAGAGCTCGATCAGGGGTGTCCCACCGAGGCCGTTGACCAGCAGGACTACCCCGTTCTCACCGACGGTGAAGTCGAGGTCTGCGAGAACCGGATCGATAAGCATCTGCGCCATCTCGTTCGCCGAAGGCAGTTCGACGCGTTTGCGGCCCGGTTCGCCGTGGATGCCGACGCCGAGTTCGATCTGATTCTCGGGCAGATCGAACGTGGGGTGACCGACCGCGGGGACCGTGCAGGAGGTGAGGGCGAGGCCCATGGTGCGCGCGTTGTCATCTGTTTTGCGTGCCAGTCGGGCGACTTCGGCGAGGTCGGCGCCGCGCTCGGCTACCGCCCCGGCGATCTTCTCGACGAAGACCGTGCCCGCGACGCCGCGTCGACCGACGGTGAAGCTGCTGTCGGTGACAGCCACATCGTCGTCGACGATGACAGACACCACCTCGACGTCGGCGAGCTCCGCGGCCATCTCGAAGTTCATCACGTCGCCGCTGTAGTTCTTCACGATGTGCAGCACGCCAACGCCGCCGTCGACGCCGCTGGTCGCGGCCAGGATCTGGTCGGGAACCGGCGAGGTGAAGACCTCGCCGCAGGCGGCGGCGTCGAGCATCCCCGGGCCGACAAAGCCGCCGTGGAGCGGCTCATGGCCGCTGCCTCCGCCCGAGACCAACCCGACCTTTCCTCTGCGCGGTCCCTCGGCACGGAAGATCACCCTGTTCTCGTGGTCGACGCGCAGTCGGGGATGCGCGGCCGCAACCCCGCGCAGAGCGTCGGCCAGCACATCGGCCGGCTCGTTGATGAACTTCTTCATGAGCCACAACTCCTACCGGGGGCGCGCGGTGACGCCGATTGATTCATTCGGCATTATCGAATGAAACGTCACACTACGCCACACGAGATGTGACGGGCAATACTTTTCACAGATGGAACCGAGGAGATCTCGCCTCGGGCAGATGGCTGAAGCGATTGCTGCGAGAATGTCGGGATGATTCAGTCCGTAGACCGCGCGCTCCGCGTGCTCACGGTGCTTGCGGGCGACCACAGGATGAGTCTCGGACAGATCGCCGAGAGGCTCGAGCTGCCGCCGTCGACCGTCCACGGCATCGTCCGCACGCTGCTCGCCCACCGAATGGTCGTGCAGGAGCGCGACTCGGGTCGCTACCGCCTCGGACCTGCGGTTCTCACCTTCGGCAACGTCTACCTCGACAGTCTCGAACTGCGCGCGCGGATCGCGCCGTGGGCCGAGGATCTCGCACGACGCAGCGGACTCGCGGTCCGCACCGCGGTGATGCTGATCGACGACGTCGTGGTGGTCCATCACCAGCCGAGGCTCGACGGTTCGCGGCAGATGCCCGAGGTTGGAATCGTCATCCCCGCGCATGCGTCGGCGCTGGGCAAGGCCGTCATGGCGTTCGACGCCAAGCTGACCGACGACATTCTCGGCGCCGACCTGCGTGACATGACCGGCTCGACGCTCACCGACCCCGCGGTCCTGCGCGCGACGCTTGCCGATGTGCGCGCGACCGGTCTCGCCGAGTCAGTCGAAGAGGCTGTGCTCGGAGAGTGTGAACTCGCAGCCGTGTTGACCGACCGGATGGGTGGTCCGATCGGAGCTGTCGGCGTCGTCGCCGACGTCGAGCAGTGGCCTCTCGAGTCGTCGGTCGCGTCCATGCTGCGTGACGTCGCCCGCAACACCTCGCGCGAGCTGGGCGCTGCCACCTGGCCTCCCGCGGTTCAGGACGACCGCGCCACCGACAAGGACGCGTGGCGGCGGAGGTCTCGCACGGGGTGAGCCGGGCTGTTCGGGTGTAGAGAATGTCAGACCCGCATGCGAACATGTGTTCTATGCGGATCGAGCGACGCGAGCGGCACGAGGCGTCGATACTGCACGCCGATCTCGACTCGTTCTATGCGTCGGTCGAGCAGCGCGACAACCCGGCGCTACGTGGCCGGCCGGTGCTTGTCGGTGGTGGTGTCGTGCTCGCGGCAAGCTACGAGGCCAAGGCGTTCGGCGTGCGGTCGCCGATGCCGGGCCACGAGGCGCGGGCGCTGTGCCCGCGCGCAATCGTGGTGCCGCCACGCTTCGACGCCTACGTCGAGGCCAGCCGCGCGGTCTTCGAGATCTTCCACGACACCACACCCATCGTCGAGGGCATCTCGGTCGACGAGGCGTTCCTCGACGTCGCGGGCCTGCGTCGAGTCTCGGGAACGCCGGTCGAGATCGCGGAGCGCCTGCGCACACGCGTCCGCGACGACGTGGGACTGCCGATCACCGTGGGTCTTGCGCGCACCAAATTCCTCGCGAAGGTTGCCAGCGCCGTCGGCAAACCCGACGGGCTGCTCGAGGTGGCACCGGGAACCGAGATTGCGTTCTTGCACCCGCTGCCGGTTCGGAGACTGTGGGGCGTCGGGCCGGTGACCGAGGCCAAACTCCACGACGCGGGCGTCACCACGGTCGGCGGGATCGCCCGGCTCGGGGAGCGCTCACTCAAGCACATCGTCGGGCCGGGCTCTGCGCGTCACCTCTTCGCGCTGTCGATGGCCACCGACCCGCGCCGCGTCGAGACCGGGCGTCGACGCTCGTCGATCGGATCGCAGCGGGCGCTCGGTCGTCGACCGAAGAGTGAAGCCGACCTCGAGGCGACCGTCGTCGCTATCGTCGAACGCTTGGGACGTCGGCTCCGCAATGCCGAACGAGTCTGTCGCACAGTCGTATTGCGTCTCCGATTCGACGACTTCTCGCGTGCAACCCGATCGCGGACACTCTCCGACGTCACAGACCGCACCGACGTGATCATGTCGTCGGCGCGCGGATTGCTCGACGACGCCCTGCCCGTGATCCGCGACCGCGGGTGCACGTTGATCGGGTTGTCGCTCACCGGACTCGACGAGCGCGACTCGATACAGCTCACCCTGCCGTTCGACCAACCCGACCCTGCCGACCGCCGGGTGCGCGCTGTCGGGGCGTCGAGTCCACTCAGCGGTCGGGGCGCTCACCTCGACACAGCGATGGACGATCTGAGAACGCGATTCGGCCGCGACGCCGTAACCCGCGGCGTACTCCTGGGGCGCCACCACGGCGACGACGCCCCGATGCTTCCGGACTGAGTGGCAGTCCGTTTCCCGTGCGCAGAACGCGCAAAACGTGTCTTACGCGCACAAGCTTCACTGTGATCTGGACTACCCCGACACTCGATCAGTAACGGGCAACACACCGCTCGCGTACGACACGAGAAAGAGCACGGAAATGTTGGTAGCACTCGGGTTGGGCATGGTCGCCACGTTCATGTTCCTCATCATCACCAAACGCGCGACCCCTGTGGTCGCGCTGATCCTCGTCCCTGTCGCGTTCGGGCTGTTCGCCGGTGCCGGCCTCAGCATCAGCGACATGATCACCGACGGGATCAAAGAACTCGCCCCCACAGCGGCGATGTTGTTCTTTGCGATTATCTTCTTCGGGATCATGATCGATGTCGGACTCTTCGATCCCATCGTTCGGCTGGTGGTTCGGATGGTCGGGCATGATCCGGCACGGTTGGTCGTCGGCACCGCGGTGCTCGCGATGGTCGTCTCGCTCGACGGCGACGGCTCGACGACGTTCATCATCACCACCGCCGCGCTCTTACCGCTCTATCTGAAACTGCGCGTCAGCCCCGTCGTCCTCACCGTCGTGGCAGGTCTCGCGAACGGCACGATGAACATACTTCCGTGGGGAGGCCCGACGGCCCGTGCCGCGAGTGCGCTGAAGATCGACACCAATGACATCTTCCTGCCCATGCTCCCCGCACTCGGAGCCGCGCTGCTGGTTGTCCTGGCTTTCGCCTATCACCTCGGCGTCTTGGAGCGTCGTCGGATCGGGCGTCTGGAAGTCGACGACGCGGTACTGGTGCCGCGCGGTGAACTGGTTGCCGCTGGAGTCGGCGGCTCAGGGACGACGTCGAACAACCGACCAGGTCTCTCGACTGGTTCGGGCGGAACCGACTCCAGCACAGGCGATGTCGCCACGCTGTCGGATGGCGACGGGGAGTCGGCGTTCACCGGGGTTCTCGATCCGAATCGAAAGACGTTGCGGCCCAAACTGGTCTGGGTCAATGCGACGCTGACGGTCGCCCTGCTGGCGATCCTCGGAGCCGATATCGTCGCGATCCCTGTTCTGTTCATGATCTTCGCGGCCATCGCGCTTGCCGTGAATTTCCCGCACATCAAAGATCAACAGGAGGCCATCACACGCCACAGTTCGAGCATCGTCTCGGTGGTCGCGATGGTGCTCGCCGCTGCGGTGTTGACCGGAGTGTTCAGTGGGACCGGGATGGTGGACGCCATCGCACATTGGATGGCCGACGGGATTCCGAGCGCGATGGGTCCGCACATGGCAATCGTCATCGGGATCGTTTCGATGCCGTTGACATTCCTGATGAGTAACGATGCGTTCTATTACGGTGTCCTTCCGGTCCTCTCGGAGACCGCCTCGCGGTACGGCATCGATCCCGCAGAGATGGCACGCGCCTCGATCACCGGCCAGACCGTTCACATGCAGAGCCCGCTAGTGCCCGCGATACTCCTGCTGGTCGCGCTCGCGGGGGTGTCACTGGCCGACCATCACAAGAAGGTCCTGTGGCGAGCAGCACTGGTATCGGTGACGATGCTCGCTGTGGGCGTCGCGGTCGGCGCGATCCCGTTCTGAGTTCGAACTCCAACCGCCGCGCCACTGCCGACGCCTAGGCTCTACACATGCGATTACGGACGCAGGTTCTTCTGCTGCAACTGTCCGTCATCGCGGTGAGCCTCGGCGTCGGTTTCGGCGTCGTGCTCGCGGGTACCGACGACCGTAGCCGCGACGAGTACGCGCAACGCGCGCTCGCGATCGCGCAGTCGGTGGCGGCCGATCGCGAAACGGTCAGCGAGGTCGCGGAAAGCGACCGCAGCGACCTCGACGTCAGCGAACTGGCGAACGGTCCGATTCAAGCCCAGGCGTCTGCCGTGCGTGAGCGGACCGGAGCGTTGTTCGTCGTGATCGCGAACGCCAACGGCATCCGGTTGTCGCACCCCGATCGGGGCGAGGTCGGGAAGCACGTGTCGACCGATCCCACCAAGGCGCTGTCGGGGCAGGCCGACATCACCACCGATCGCGGCACGCTCGGCGAGTCCGTGCGCGCGAAGGTGCCCATCGTCGACGACGGTCGCGTTGTCGGACTGGTGAGCGTGGGTGTCTCGACGGCCGACCTTGCGGCAGCGACGCGTCGGGCAATCGGGACCACGGTGCTGATCGCTCTGGCGGCGCTGGCCGTCGGCGCGGTGGGATCAATCCTGCTCGCGCGTCGCTGGCGTCGGCTCACTTTGGGTCTCGAGCCCGACGAACTGGCCGAACTGGTCCGCGATCAGGGTGCCGTGCTGCATGCCATGGCCGACGGCGTCCTGGCTGTCGACGCGACCGGTGTCATGCGCGTCATCAACGACAAGGCACGTCAGCTGCTCGACATCGCTGATGATGTCGGTACCAGCGTCGACGATCTCAAGCTCAGCGACCGGATCAGGGCTGTACTGCGCACCCCGACCCCCGACCCGGTCGCCGCGACCGTCGGCGACCGCATTGTGCTGGTGTCGTCGCACCGCGTCGATGTCGACGGGCGTGACCTCGGTATCGTCGCGTCGATCATCGATCGCACCGACATCGAAGAGCTCACCCGCGAGATCGATTCGATGGGCGCGATGAGTACGGCATTGCGCGCGCAACGTCACGAGACGGCGAATCGGCTGCACGTACTCGCCGGCCTCCTGCGTCGCGGCCACGTCGACGAGGCGCGCGCATACCTATCCGAATTGACGGGCAGTGCAGGTCATTTCGGTCTGGAAGGAATCGAGAACATCGAAGAGCCCCATCTCGCCGCATTCCTCGACGCCAAGGCCTCTCATGCCAGGGAACGCGGCGTCGTACTCGGTCTCGGCGATCAGACGTGGGTGCGCGGGACGCTGCTCGATCCGATCACCGTCACGACCGTCGTCGGCAATCTCGTCGACAACGCGATTGATGCCGCAGCGCAACGCATCGGAGAGTCCGATGTCGACAACGATTCACGACCACACGTCGACGTGGACGCGATTACGGAGGGCGACGAATTGCTGGTCACCGTCACCGATTCGGGGCCGGGAATCGGATTCGACGATCCCGCAACCATCTTCTCCGACGGTGTCACGACAAAGGAAGCCCCGTCGGTGCCGGGAGGACGAGGAATGGGTCTGGCGTTGTCGCGGCAACTCGCCCGGCGACTGGGAGGCGACATCGTCGTCGTCGATCCTGGTGGAGAGCGTCGGAACGACGTTGAAAACCGTTGGGGCGGTGCGGTTATCGTTGCACGAATCCCCGGCGTGTTCGATTCGACGGTGGTTGCCCGATGAGTACTCCAATGCGCCAACTCGGGGTGTTGATCGTCGACGACGACTTTCGCGTCGCCGGACTCCACGCGGCGATCGTCACCGCACTGCGCGGCTTCCGGGTCACCGCGACGGCAGGGTCGCTCACGCAGGCCCGCGAGGCCCTCGCTTCGCATCCCGACACCGACCTGGTCTTGCTCGACGTTCATCTGCCCGACGGCTCCGGGATCGACCTCCTCGCCGAGTTGGAGTGTGACTGCTTCATCGCCGGTGCAGAGACCGATGCAGCCGCTGTGCGTCGAGCGCTGCGTGCCGGTGCCCTCACCTACCTCATCAAACCGTTCGACGACACCGAACTCGCACGACGTCTTGCCGGCTACGCCCACTACCGGCGTGCACTCAGCGCTGAGCACATCGACCAGGTGGCCGTCGACGCCGCGCTGTCGGCCATGCGCACGGGTACTCGACCCGTCACTCACGCCGGCGACAGCGGTTCGCACACCGAGCGCACGATCCTCGACCAGTTCACCGCTGGCGAGCCGATGTTCGCCGACGAGGTCTCAGCACGAATCGGGGTCTCACCCGCGACTGCGCGGCGTCACCTCGCGGCGCTCGTCGACAGTGGCAGGCTGCTCATGTCTCTGCACTACGGCAGCACGGGCCGTCCACGACAGGTGTACCGGCTGCCGGGGTGAGATCTCCGGCAAATACCACTCCCGGGTAACACTCTGGGCGAATTTACGGTGAAGAGTCGCGCGCGCGGCTTGGTGTCCGCGTAGAACTGATGGAAGGGGGAATGGATAAGAGCACCATCAGGAGTCGACGAGTTCGAAGGGAACCCGCATGACCGAGGTCTCCACCCAACAGCGCGCGTACGAGCAGGCGGATCTTGACGCCGACCTGCGATGGTGGGCGGCGGCGAATTACCTCACCGTCGCCCAGATTTATCTGCAAGACAATGTCTTGCTGCGCGAACCACTTTCGCGCGACCACATCAAGCCTCGGCTGCTCGGCCACTGGGGAACCAGCCCGGGACTCTCGGCGATCTATACGGTGCTGAATCGGATCATCAAGGAGTCCGACAGTTCGTGGCTGTACATCACCGGCCCCGGACATGGCGGCCCGGCGCTTGTCGCGAACACCTACCTCGAAGGCACCTACACCGAGGTCTACCCGAAGATCTCTCTCGACGCCGACGGCGTGAAGCGTCTCTGCCGTCAGTTCTCGACGCCCGGCGGCATCCCGAGTCACGTGAGCGTGCAGACCCCGGGAAGTATCCACGAGGGCGGCGAGCTCGGATATGCACTGGTACACGCAGCGGGCGCGGCCTACGACAATCCCGACCTGACCGTCGCATGTGTCATCGGCGATGGTGAGGCCGAGACCGGACCGCTGTCGGGATCGTGGAAGATTCCCGCCTTCCTCAACGCCGCGCGCGACGGCGCCGTGCTGCCGATCCTGCACCTCAATGGAGCGAAGATCGCAGGTCCGACGGTCCTCGGCCGCAGTACCGATGCCGAGGTGACCGACTACCTGCGCGGTCAGGGCTGGATCCCGACGTTCGTCGAGGGCGACGATCCGGCTCAGGTGTTCTCCGATCTGCGTGCTGCGATCGTGGAGGCCCGTCGTCGGATCGGTGAGATCCAGTCCGAGGCGCGCGCCGACGGCGCCGGGTCGACGCTGCCCGACACCCACTGGCCCGCAATCGTATTGCGCACACCCAAGGGCTGGACTGGACCGAAAGAGGTCGACGGCAAGAAGATCGAGGGCACGCACTGGGCGCATCAGGTGCCGCTGTCGGGTGTGCGGGAGAACCCCGAGCACCTCGCGATCCTCGAGGAGTGGCTGAAGTCGTACAAGCCGGAGGAGATCTTCGACGACAACGGCGCCATCGTCGAATCGATTGCCTCGCTTGCACCTGTGGGTGATCTCCGGATGGGTGCGACGCCGTATGCCAACGGCGGACGGTTGCTCTCGCCGCTGCGACTGCCACCGATCGAGCAGTACGCACTCGACATTCCCGAACCCGGCGACGTCTCGTTCGAAACGACCCGTGTTCTCGGCGAGTTCATGCGCGACATCTACACGCAGAACTCCGACGCCGACGGCGGAGGCACGTTCCGACTCTTCTGCCCGGACGAGACGTCGAGTAATCGACTCGGAGCGGTCTTCGAGGTCACCGACCGCGCGTGGCAGCTTCCGGTCACCGAATACGACGACAACCTCTCGCCGTCGGGTCGTGTGATGGAGGTGCTCAGCGAGCACCTGTGCCAGGGCTGGCTCGAGGGCTACACGTTGACCGGTCGGCACGGAGTGTTCGCGACCTACGAGGCGTTCGCGATGGTGAGCGCGTCGATGGTGGTGCAGCACACCAAGTGGTTGCAGCACGCGGCGACGCTCCCGTGGCGTGAGCCCGTCGCGTCGCTCAACATCTTGCTGACGTCGACGTGCTGGCGAAACGACCACAACGGGTTCTCCCACCAGGGCCCCGGACTGATCGACCTCGTGCTGCCACTCTCGCCCGAGGTGGTTCGGGTGTGGCTGCCGCCGGACTCGAACTCGCTGCTGTCGATCTCCGATCACTGCTTCCGCAGCCGCGATCACGTCAACCTGATCGTCGTCGACAAGCAGCCCCACCTGCAGTACCTGTCGCTGGAGGAGGCCAACAAGCAGGCCGCCGCCGGAGCGTCGATCTGGGATTGGGCAGGCACCGAGAACGTCGAGGGCGAGTTGCCCGACATCGTGCTCGCGAGCGCGGGCGACGTCCCGACCCAGGAGATCCTCGCCGCCGCGCAGTTACTTCGCGAGTGGGTGCCGTACCTGCGTGTGCGTGTCGTGAACGTGATGGACCTGATGGTGCTGCTGCCGCAGAATGATCACCCGCACGGACTCTCCGACGACAAGTTCAACGAGCTGTTCACGCGCGACGTCGACGTTGTGTTCGGCTTCCACGGCTACCCGCGCGCGATCCACCAGTTGGTGCACGGGCGTACCCATCCGGGTCGCTTCCACGTGCGCGGCTTCTCCGAACAGGGCACGACCACAACACCGTTCGACATGGTGGTGCTCAACAAGATGAGCCGCTACCACCTGGTGATCGAGGCGCTGCGTCGAGCTCGCCGTGCCCCTGAGAAGGCCGAGGAGCTGGTGGCGTACTGCAACAACCAGCTCGCCCGCCACCACGACTACGTCCGCGAGCACTTCGAGGACCTCCCCGAGGTGCGCGACTGGAAGTGGTCATCCCCGAGCGGCTCGCGGGACTAGGCGCGCCCGACGTCGGGTAGTCGCGCCACCCGACGTCGAGCAGCCGTGCGCGGGCCCAACCACCCGGCCCGACGCCGAGCGCCGACATCGCCCGCGGCGCGGCCCGCACGCGGACTAGAGTGTCCGCATGACGATGCACGTGGACGCAAGCAACCCGGACCTCATCACCGTGGACGTGCCGACGCACTGGTACAACCTCGCGGCCGAGCTCTCCGAGCCGATCCCGCCGCACCTGCATCCGGGCACCAAAGAGCCCGTCGGACCCGACGACCTGGTCGCGCTCTTCCCGAGCGGACTGATCGCGCAGGAGGTCTCGACCGAGCCGTACATCGAGATCCCCGAACCGGTGCGCGAGATCTACAAGATGTGGAGGCCATCGCCGCTCATCCGTGCGCGACGCTTCGAGGAGTCACTCAACACGGGCGCGCGAATCTACGTGAAGTACGAGGGCGTCAGCCCCGTCGGCTCGCACAAGACCAATTCCGCTGTCGCGCAGGCGTATTACAACAGCGTCGACGGTGTCCGGAAGCTCACCACCGAGACCGGGGCCGGCCAGTGGGGCAGTGCGCTCGCGTTCGCTGGTGCACAGTTCGGCATCGACGTCGAGGTCTGGCAGGTGCGCGCCTCTTACGAATCGAAGCCCTACCGCGGCTATCTGATCCGCACGTACGGCGGCACGATTCACTCGAGCCCGTCGACGCTGACCGAGTCGGGCCGCGCGATTCTCGCGAAGACCCCCGACACCACGGGCAGTCTCGGGATGGCCGTCAGTGAGGCCGTCGAGGTCGCTGCCAACGACCCCGACGCCCGGTACGCGCTCGGCAGCGTGCTCAATCACGTTGTGCTGCACCAGAGTGTGATCGGTCAGGAGGCTGTCGAACAGCTCGTCGCCGTCGAACCCGGTGGTGCCGACGTCGTATTCGGTTGTGCGGGTGGCGGTTCCAATCTGGCTGGTCTGTCGTTCCCGTTCCTGCGCGAGAAGATCCACGGTCGGTCGAACCCGAGGGTGATCGCCGCGGAACCCTCCGCGTGCCCGTCGATCACGCAGGGCGAATACCGCTACGACCACGGCGACGTCGCGGGACTGACTCCACTTCTCAAGATGCACACTCTCGGAATGGATTTCGTGCCCGACCCCATCCACGCAGGTGGTCTGCGCTACCACGGCATGGCGCCCGCGTTGAGCCACACCGTCGAGCAGGGCCTGGTGCAGGGAGTGGCGATCGATCAGCACGACGCGTTCGCCGCGGGCGTGCAGTTCGCGCGCACGCAGGGCATCGTGCCCGCGCCCGAGTCGACGCACGCCATCGCCGCGTGCGCCCAACACGTCGCCGACAATCCTGCCGAGCAGGTCGTCGTGATCGGTCTGTCGGGTCATGGTCAACTCGACCTTCCTGCCTACGCGGAGTTCCTCGACGGAAAGATCTGAGCGTGATCACCGCGGGCGTCGACCTCTCTGCCTCGCCCGCGTCGACCGCAGTCGCCGTCGTCGAATGGCGTGAACACGGTGGGTATTCGGCTGTGCTCCGCGAATTGGTCACTCCCGCAGACGATTCGACGATCCGTGCGCTCGTCGACGCCGCTGATCGCTGCGGCATCGACTCGCCGTTCGGGTGGCCCGACGCCTTCGTCGAGTTCGTCAGCGCTCACCACCGGGGCGATACGCCGAAGGATTCGCGGCTCGACGACATCGCGTCACGTCGCCCTCTCGCATACCGACGCACTGATCGCTACCTCGTCGAGCACGGGCTCGGGCGACCGCTCAGCGTATCCGCGGATCAGATCGCGCACGTAGCGTTCCGCTGCGCGGGTCTGCTTGCCGACCTCGGTGTGTCGGACCGGGTCGACGGCTGGGCCATCGAAGCGTATCCCGCTGGCGCACTGAATCATTGGGGACTGACGTCGCGGGGATACAAGCGTTCGACGCATCGCGCCGTGCTGGCCGGGCTCGTCGACGACCTGCGAGCGGCGGCACCGTGGCTCGACCTGGAGTCACACTCTGCACTCATGGCCGTCAACGACAACGCATTCGACGCCGTCGTCACCGCACTGATCGCCCGTGCGGCAAGTCTCGGGGGCACTGGACTTCCGTCGGCGGACGACCTGCCGATCGCCCACCGCGAGGGCTGGATTCACGTTCCGACGGGCACGCTCGACGACCTGCGATAACCCGGGCGGGCGTCGTCGTATCTAGGTCGGAGCCTCGGTTGCGGTTGCCCACAGGCGCGGAATCCGAGCGTCTGGGCAACCGGAAGTTCGCGGCCGACTCTCCGTCGACCCTTCCTATACGAGCGCAGCGGTGAGAAGCACGACGATCGTCGTCAGCACCGCGACAGCCGTCGTCATGATGGCCGCTGTGTCCGAGCGGTGGAGCGGGGCGGAGTGCTCGCCGAGCACTCGCCGACGTCGACGTCCGATGACGTCAACCACGACGGAGGCGACGGCCGCGACGGCACAGAGCGCGTAAATCAGCGGCGTCGGAGACGAACTCGGTCGCAACACCTCGCGACCGGCGACGAGAAGACCGTTGACGAGAATCGCGAATGACGTTCTGCTCCATGCGAGGTCGGTGCGCTGTGGTTGCAATCCGGCGCGCATCGCGGGGTCGGACCGATCGCTCATGGCCGCGCGACGATCAATGCGGTGATGACCGCTGCCGCTGCGATCACCGTCAATGCGACACCCAGCACTGCAATCAGTGAGCTTCTCGGCAGTGGCCGCTCGTGTCGGATCGCGTCGTCGTTCTGCTTCCACCGGATGAGGCCGCCCGCGGACACGACGATTGCGAGGAGTCCGAGAGCCAGTCCGAGTCCGTACCGAAACGCGGGGTGCGTCGGATCGGGCAGGAACTGCAACGCAGCGATCGCGGCGGCGAGGAGTCCGAGGGCCGTGCGTTGCCACGCGAGGAACGTGCGCTCATTTGCGAGCGTGAAGCGGTAATCGGGCTCGCGCGGTGGCGCGACGGATGACTCGTTCGTGGCGTTGTCGGGCACCTTTCCACTGTGGCTGATCGCGTCGGCCTATGCACAGTCGACGCTCAGAAGCGCCCAGTCGACACTCTCGAGCGCCCAGTCGACGCTCAGAAGCGCCCAGTCGACACTCTCGAGCGCCCAGTCGACGCTCCGAAGCGCCCACTCGGCATTCTCGGGCGTCGCTATGGTGGGCGGTACGGCGGAAGAGGGTGCATCGTGTCGAGGCTGTACATCAAGCAGAAGGTCTTCTCGGTCGGCGAGAAGTTCACGGTGTTCGGCGAGTCCGAGCAACCGCGCTACTAAGTGCAGGGCAGCTTCATGCGGGTGCCGAAGCGCTTCACCGTGACCGACGGATCAGGCGCTCCGATCGCGGAGATCACGAAGACCGCGTTCAGTCTGCTGCCACGGTTCACGGTCGAGATGCAGGGCGTCGAGGTCGCGACGATCCGCAAGGAGTTCAGCTTCAAGCCGAAGTACTTCATCGAGGGTGCTGCGCTGGAAGTCTCCGGTGACTGGTGGGACATGAACTTCGACGTGTCGCGCAGTGGTCAGCGGGTCGCCAGTATTCGCAAGAAGTGGCTCAGCTGGGGCGACACCTACGAGGTCGACATCTTCGACGACGCGCTCGAAGCGATGATCATCTCGCTCGTCGTCGCCATCGACCGCGTTCGCGCCGACGCCGCCAGCTCATCGGCGGCAACGATGTGACCGCTGCGCCCTACTCGCAGCCCTACTCCAGGTACCGGCCGAGGTACTTCTCCGCGGCCCGCGGGGTCTTGGCCTTGAAGCCGTCGCCGACGGCGCGCATCTTCCAGTCCCCGCCGCTGCGCGACATCACAGCCATGAGGACGCCGGTGAACGGCATCCCGCCCTGCAGCGTGAAGCGCGCCAACTCGGCGCCGGTCGTGTCGTCGACGAGTCGGCAGAAGGCGTTGTCGATCGCCTCGAAGGTCTGCCCGCGGTACGACGTCACGATGAACGCGAGATTGTCGATCTGCGGTGGGATCGCCTGCAGGTTCACGCGGATCACCTCGTCGTCGCCCTCGCCCGCCCCGGTCAGGTTGTCACCGGAGTGGACGATCGAGTTGTCCCGACTCCGAAGATGGCCGAAGAAGACGGTCTCGGCGAGCGAACCGCGCGAATACATCAACACCGATGCGTCGAGGTCGATGCTCTGCGACCCGCCGCCGAAGAAGCCACGCTGCTTGACCGGGTCCCATCCGAGTCCCATGCGGACCTGGGTGAGCGCGACGCCGCCATCCTTGCGCAACGTCACCTTCTGACCCTTGGCCAGGTTGACGCGCTTGTTCTTGGACAGGCTGATCTCGGCAGGCTGCTGTGGTGGGGCGGGCTGCGCCTGCGGTGGGGCCGGCGGAGGAGTGAACTGAGCCGGCGGCACGGACGGAGCAGGCGGCACCGGCGGAGCAGGCGCGGGCGCAGCGGGCGCGGCAGCGGCGGGGGCGTCGTCGACCGAAACCCCGTGATCCCGAACGAGATCGGCGAAACCGCCCGCGTAGCCCTGGCCGATGGAGCGCACCTTCCACCCCGTGTCCCGGCGATAGACCTCAACTGCCACCACGACGGTCTCGCTGCTCAGGTCGGGGATGGTGAACGAGAACAGCTCGGTGCCCGCGGCGTCGAAGACACGCGCGATGGGCGGTGGCGTCCTACCGAAGGACGACGACGCGTCGTCGAGTGTGATCACCGCGCGCACCGCGTGGATCTCGGCGGGCACCGCGGCGGGTGTGATCCGTAGCGTCTGCCGGCCGGTGGCGGGCGCAAGCGTGACGCCTGCTCCGGTTGGCTGGTTGTAGAAGACGAAGTCGGCGTCGGAGCGCACGCGCATATCGGGAGTGACCAACAGCGCCGAGAGATCAACCGGCGCAGCAACATCCACGGAGATCGCGATCTCGCCCGCAGGTAGCGGTGCGTTCTGGCCTTTCGACAACACTGTCGTCATATCGCCGTCCTTGCTTGTCGGGTCACTGCGTCGAGTAACCATTCGAGTATCTCTTCACCTGCCAGCGCACCCGACTGTGCCGTGACGGTCACCGTCGGATGCTGCCAATCCAACTCGGCCAACTCGCCGTGAGCGGGCCGGATACCGGCATGGGCAAACTCCAGTAGGTCGACGTCGAGCCTGCCGTCGCCCGCGGCGAAGACCGGGTCGCCAGCTGACAACAGACCATCGTCGACGCAGCGTCGGCATACCTCCTCGACGGCAGCGGATTTGGTGACCGCCTCGGGCACGGCGTAGATCTTGCGACCCTGCTGGGAGGCGACCCACCCGTGCCGGGCACACCACCGCTCCCACTCGGGCAGAAAGTGCTCAGGCTGGCGCTTGGTGTCGACGACCAGGTAGCAGAACAGGTCGTCGGCGGTACGCAGCGTGCTCACCCAATCCTCTTCTGCCACAACGGCCAATCGCGCAACAACTTCATCGAGCGGCGCAGAACCAGCGGCAACGGCACGTTCGACGCCGCTTCGCCACCTGTGGTCGTCGACACCGTCGACGAGGATGCGGCCGCCGCTGCTGACGACACTGTAGTGAGGTGTTCCTCCCGGGAGCTGGACACGGCCGAACTGCTCGGGAGTCCGTGTAGTCACCGGAACGAAGGGTGCGTGCGCACGAAGATCGGTGAGAAGCGCGATCGCCGAACTCGTCATGTACGAGAGCGGAGCGTCGCGGTAGATCTCGACGCACACCGGCGACGTATCGCGGAACTGATTCTCTCCCATGGCGTCACGCGAATAGATCAGCGTACGGTCCAGATCGCTCGCCACCAATCCGGTCACGAGTCCTCCTTGATCAAACCCATGCAGGAGTACGCGAGGTCGGCGCGCACTTCGACGGGTACTCCGCGCTCGGCGGCGAGGATTCGAATGTGTCGATGCTCGGGTAGGTCGTTGTCTCGCACAAGAACGCGCCACGGTACGCGCCGCAGCAGTACCCGTGTGGTCTCCCCGACACCGGGCTTGACGAAGTTCACCGACGAGAGTCCGTACTCTGCGCGGATTGCCTCCACGGATTCCCAGCCCGCCCAGGTCGGCGTGCGATCGGCGGCATCCAGAGCCGAGACGTGCGAGGCGACGGCGTCGCGCACCACGTCGAACTGCGCGGACACGACGTCGAGGAAGTGGTTCGACATGTCGTGTTCGGCGAGGTGGCGATAGAACTTGGCGCCGTGGAACTCGCCGTGGCCGATGTGGTCGGCGTTGAGGACCGTTCGTGAAATCAGCCCGGAGACGGTCGAATTCAAGCACGCCGAGGCGATGAGGAAGTCGTCGCGCGTACCGAAGGTGGTGGTGGCGAAGCCGGGGTCGGCGAGAACGGCGAGTTCGTCGGCGAGGCGTGGCCCACCGTCTCGAGCGTAGGCGTCGAGCGCGGCCGTCAGCTCGCGCTGGATCGCGCCCTTGCCTGTCCACCCATCGATGAACACCACGGATGTGGGGTCGTGGCGGTCGGTGATGTGGTCGAGGGCGACCGTGTCGATGCCGCGGTCGCGAACTATCGAGATCGTGTAATGCGGTGCGGCCCAGCCATGAACATGGCGCAACCAGCGTCTCAGCAGGATTCCGATGGGCGTGCCTGCCCGCGCGAGCGACACCAGCGTCGGCTCGCGATGTCGCTCGGCAACGATGAGCTCTCCGACGACGCCGACAGCGTGCGCGAGGCGCTGCGCCGAGTCGTCGAGGGTGTCGGCAAACAACTGCTGGTATGCGGCTCCCGGCTGATACTCGATGGGCAACGACTCCGCGTAATGCGCTGTGCCCGCCTGGATTCGGCGCTCTCGGACCGCCAGGTCGGCCTCGAGTTCGATATGCGAGAGGTCTTTCAGGAGCCAGGTCACCTCATCGGGTGCGTACGAACCGAAGTCCGGTCCGCGTAGCTCGGAGTTCCGCGCTTGCGGTGGGGTGAGTCGCTGAGCTGTCACGAGTCGCTCCGTGCGTCGCGCAGCGCGCATTGGCCGGTGGCAGTAACTTTCGCGACGACGACGTCGTGGCCTGCCGCGGTCATCACATCGAGGACCCCACCCGGTGCCGTCAGGTCGGGGGTGTCGGCGGGGTCGTCGATGATCAACACGATCCGCGGAAGGTCGGGCGAGCCGTCTGGGTCGAGCAGGTTGTAGACGAATCGCGGTGTACCGGGGTCGTGTTCGGGCGCGGTAAAGGTCAGGCCGCGGCGCAGCGGGTAGCCGTCGACGTCGCGGACGAATGCGGGTGAGCGCGTGGTGGTCTGGAACGTCGTGGGGATGCCGGCATGTGCAAGCCCCTCGGCGATGCAGAGCGGCAGATACATCAGCTCCTCGTGGCCAACCACCACAGTGCTTGTCGACGACTCGAGTTCTGGCAGCAGTGTCGCCACCGCTTCGTCGACAGCGTTGGTGAATCCCGTTGTGTCCGAATGTAGGAAGCCATGGCGTCCGCCCTCGGGCACATCGGCGGGCCACGGTAGTGCCACCGTGGTGACCTCACCCCGGACGCCGATCGGGTTGAGTTGCGTCGAGGGTGACTCCCACACCGCGTCGGTGAGCCCTTCCGGAAGGTTGATGCTGCCCTGCGCAAGCGACACGTACTCGATTCGGACGCCATTGTTGGACGCGAAATCGGCTGTAGCTGAAAGATGTTCGGGTGATCGCAGGTCGACGAGCGAAGCGACCACATAGTCACGTCTGCCGGTGATCTCGTGTATCGCGGTGATGGCGCGCAACGCGGTTGTCCCGGTAGAGATCTCGTCGTCGACGAGGATCAACGGACTGTCGGGGTTGGCGGACAGCAACTCGATCGAACTCGGCTGCAACAGATGAGTTGTCGCGTGCGAGTGGCCCTCTTCGAACGACCCGACGGTGAGCGCTCCCGGTGGGCGTCGACGAGTGGAGTGCAGATACGCGTGAGCGGTGAGCCCATGGAAGACGGAGTGGCCCAAGCCCGTTGCCGTCTCCGCGAACCCGAGGACCGTCGACTTGTCAGCCGCGTCGGCGCCGATGCGATCACGGATGAGCGCTGCGAGGTCGTCTGCGGCCCGTCGGACGCGTTCTGGAGGGGTGGGGATGTGCTTGCCGAGAACAGTCGACACGAGCAGGTGTGCGCGCCTGCGATTGCGGCGCAGTCCGAGGACGACGAGTTCGTCCATGCTCCAGTCGGATCGAGGGTCGACAGTGGTGTCTGCGATCCTCACCCCGAAGGTGTCGGCGACCCAGCTCGACGTGTCCGCGGAGTCGACGACGTGTGCTGCGGGGGAACCGGTAGCTGTCACGAGAGATCCATCGCGGTGAGGAGGTCGACGAAGCCGACGCCGGGGTGGGTGACCCCGAACACGGCTGCCCTGTCGATCACCCGCGACGCCCAATTCCGGTGTGGCTTACGTTCGTTCATCTTGTTCCGATACGTCGATGCCTGCACGCCGCCGGTGTCGGAGGCGAGTACGTCGAGCGCGTCGTGGTACTCCTCGTGGGTCACCGCGCTGAGTGCGTGCACCGCGGCGGCATGGCTCGGATGGATGACAGTCTTGCCCTGCATCCCGTTCGCGCGGTCGAGTGCGATCTCCCGCAGCAATCCGTCGAGATCTCTGCGAACCAACTGGCTGCGGAACCACACGGCGCCCTGTTCCTGGAACGGCGTTTGCCGGAGTGCCGGTTTGAACAGGCGCTCGTGATCGGCGAAGTACTCCCACACCGGTCCGGTGATGACGTGCCCCGAGGAGTCACATCGCCCCAACCGATTGATGATGGACGCTATTGCGTCTGCGGCAACGCGGACGTCGTAGATGGTCAGGTCGCGATCGCGGCGGATGCCGAACAGTCCGCACATGTCCGTGGCGCCGATGCGAATGGCGAGCACTCGGGACCGGTGCTCGTCGACAGCCTCGCCGATCACCGACAGGTGGTGTTCGCGACTCTCGCGGTGAACGATCCCCGCGGATTCGAGTACCGGCATGGCCCAGAAGTGCCTACCGGCACGAATACCGGCGTCCCGCACCGCAATCAAGAACTCGTGCGCGTTCTCGGCGTCGAACTTCGGCAGCACGAATCCCATGAGCGAGTCGGACGAGCCGATCGCCTCGCTGATGGTCGCGATCTGATCGGCCGAACGGACGCGAACGAACAGCATCATCTCTGCCGCGGCGGTCGAATCGAGTCGGCGTAGTGCGTCGACGGCGCTCTCGATGGCGGTGGCCTGGTCACCGTCGGCGACAGCGTCTTCGAGGTCGATGACCATCGACACGACACCGTCGGCGTGCCGGCGGGTGATCACCTCGGCGAGGTCGGGACGCGTCGCAGGTACGTAGAGGGTGGCCCCGAGCGCGATCGCGAGGCGGTCGGTCGACCATGACGTAGAGACCGGCGATGGCTGCGCGACGAACAACCGTTCCCGCGTCGACTCAGGTAGGTGACGAAAGTGCCTGGCGCCGTTGCCTGCCCGACTCGCACTGGGCGCATCGGTTGTGAGTGTCATCGCCTGGCCACCTGCCCCCTCATCCGCTCGACGATCTCGACGATGCGGCGCTCAATTGCTGTCAGCTCTGTTGAATACGTCCAGTAGTCCGGATGTACCCGATCGAGGGCACTCCGTGAACGGACAATTCGGTCGGCCTGAGCATCGAGCACTGAGCCCCATTCGTCAACCAGAGCGTTGTCGACGGCGAAGTGTTGAGCGTCTCGCAGGCGGAATCGCACGCGCTGTTCGAGAGCGCCGGGGTCGGCGCGCACCTCGCGCAGACCGCGCAGCCTCTCGGCGACCGCATCCACGGCCTGTTCTGCGCCATCGAGTTCGTCGCGGGCGGCTTCGGCCTCGCTGATGGCGAGGTCAGGGGCGTCGGAAAGGTGGGAGCGGGCCTGCGCCAATCGGCCATCGGCGGCGGCGAGAAACCGCGAGAACACCTCCTGATTGTCTTGCAGATCGAGCGAACACTCGAGGCTGAACTCTCTGCGGAGGGTCGAGAGTTCGCCCGGCATGCGCTCGGCACGAGTCATGATCCCGCTGCGGCGTGTGTCGACCGAGCGGATGACCCGCTGGCCGCGCTCGGTGAGTGACGGCGCATCGGCGAGCGCGTCGTCGAGCGATTGGCGCGCGGCGAGCACGCGTTGAGCGGTCGCCCGTCTGTCGAGCAGACCCGTTGCCGCCCGCTGTTCGGCCAGCGCGGCGTCGAACCTCTCGGCGGCGACGCGGACGCTCCGCAGCGTCGTCAGGTTCGCTGGTGCCTGCGCGAGTGTGCCGCGCACCTGCGTCGCCGCGACCTGAGCCCGATGTTCGAGCGATGCGACTTCGTCGACGGTGCGCGCCGCACGGCCGAGTTCGGTGGCGTTCGCGTCGGCGAAACGCTGCATCTCGCCTTGGAGTGACCGCAACGCTTCTGTGCACCGCGCGAGTTCGCTCGGCGTCGGTCGTGGTGCATTCGAGAGGTTGAGATAGCCGTCAGTTGCTTGGGAGTAGCGCTCTCGCAACGCATTCCACTCCCCCCGCAGCCGCGACCGAGGGTCGAGCTCCTGAGCCGTTGCGACCGCACCGTCTATGCTGCTCAAGGTCTGTTCGGAGTCCAGGAAGGCCGTGGTCATCTGTTGGACGGACGCAGCGGTGTCGGCGGGCACACCTGAGCTGCCACGCTCTCCCCGTCGCCAGAACCTACTGCCCACCGTCTGATGCTATCGACTAGTTTCGTCAGGGTACGACGAGAGGATGAACGTGCAACTGGTACAGCGATCCAAGCGGGTGATCGAGGCGCGTCTGAACAACACCTCGGTTCGCGCGCTTTCCGGTTCGATGGTCGCCTTCGAGGGCCAGGTCAGTTTCAAGTCCGCGGGGTTCGGTGGCGGCGACGGACTCGTCGCCGGGATCAAGCGTCGCGCAACCGGCGAATCGCTGTCACTCATGGAGGCCGGCGGTACCGGCGTCGTCTACTTCGCGCACAACGCCGCCGAGACGACGATCATCGAGCTCAACGGTGAAACGCTTCAGGTGGAGTCGCAGCAACTGATGGTGCTCAACGGCAACCTTCAGACCAACGTCACGTTCGCGGGCATGCAGGGCGCGACAGCCGGTCAAGGACTGTTCACCACGACGGTCAGCGGGCACGGGCAGGTGGGCATCGTGTCGCACGGTGGGCCGCTGATTCACCTCGAGGTCTCGCCGCAGTACCCGCTGATCGTCGACCCCGACGCGTTCGTCTGTGCGCGCGGTGCACTCTCGCAGTCGTTCGTGACCGATGTGTCGTGGCGTTCGGCCGTCGGACAGGGCAGTGGCGAGGCATTCTCGCTGCGTTGGGACGGAACCGGCGTGGTGTCGATCCAGCCGGCGGAACGGTAGGCGAAACGTGTTCACCAAGGTCAACAGCAAGGTCGTGTCGGTCGACGTCGCGCAGTCCGGACCGGTGGTCGCTCGCAGGGGCGCGATGTTGTTCTACACGGGCGACGTCCGGTTTCAGCCGCATCAGATCGCCGGTATGGGAGCGGGCTCTGGTGGGATGTCGGGAATCGGAGGTGCCATCGGGCAGCGACTCGCAGGCGAACACGAGTCGACGCTGCTCGCCACCGGACACGGGGTCGTGCACTTCGGGTTCCGGGGCATCGAGGTAGAGATCGTCGACGTCGGCAGGGTCGGCGGCCTGATCCGGGTCGAAGCGTCGCGCACGCTGGCCTACACGTCCGGCCTGCAGGCGTCTGTGGTGTCGGTGACCGCGCAGGGCGGCGGCGGTGGAGGCGGTGGTGGCGGACTGTTCGGATCGCTTCGGTCCGCCGCTGCGGGCGCGGTCACTGGGCAGGGCATGTTCACCACTCAGCTGTCCGGTCAGGGGCAGGTGGTGATTCTCGGCCACGGCGGAGTCTTCGAACTCGGTGTCGCCCCCGACCGACCGCCCGTCACCGTCGATCCCCAGGCGTATGTCGCGGCAGCGGGGCAGGTGACCACCACGCTGACGTCGAACGTGAGTTGGCGCAACGTCGGCCGAACCGGTGGCGAAGCAATGCAGTTGCAGTGTGCGGGTCATGGAACCGTGTACGTACAGGCGTCGGAGGAGAAGCTGTGAGCGCACTCAACACCGTGTGGAATCCGATGTCGCTGCCGGTCGACGACAACATCGAGGGCAACGACTACTCGTTCTGCATCGAGCTCAACTCCCCGTGGTTCATGTCGAAGGGCGCGATGATCGCGTTCTACGGGCAGATGAAGTTCAGCTCGTTGCAGCACGGGTTGAACGGTCAGCTCCTCAAGATGGTGGCCCAACAGTTCTCTGCGCCTTTGTATCTCGGCGATTTCGTGGTGGCCGAGGGACACGGGAAGCTGATCATCGGAGACCGTGGCTACAACATCAACTCCTACGACCTCGAAGACGGCAACCTGACGATCAGAGCCGCGAATCTCCTTGCGTTCCAACCGCAACTCTCGTTGAAACAGTCGATCGTGCCCGGCTTCCTCACCCTGCTCGGCACGGGAAAGTTCCTCGCATCGTCGAACGGCCCGGTCATGTTCGTCGAACCCCCGGTGCGGGTCGACCCGGAAGCGCTTGTGGGCTGGGCGGATTGCCCGTCACCGAGTCACCACTACGACCAGTCGTGGGTCACCGACCTCATCGCGGCAACCGCTCACCGGATGGGTGTGCAGTCGGGTGAGGAAAAGCAGTTCGACTTCACCGGCAGCGGAACGGTTCTCGTGCAGTCGAGCGAGAAGGTTCGCAGCGACTTCTCCATCGTCCGCACCATTCAAGGACAGTTGTCCGGACTCTCGGTGCCGGGTCTGCAGCAGATCAACCAGGAGGTTTCCCGGCAGTTGGGGCAGCAGCAGGGCTGAGGCGTGGCGCTGTCAGAGCTGCCACATGAACCACGAGAACCCGGTTACGACAACGAATGTCGTCGTAACCGGGTTCTGCGGTTTCGTCGTACGCGCTACTTGCGGCCCGCTGTCCAGTTCATCCCGAAGCCGTAGGCCTCGTCGATGTGCCGCTGCGCGCCTTGGATGTAGCGAACCTCGCGGCTGACGCTGAGCTCGTTGCCATTGCTGGTGAGCATTGCGATGGCACAGGAGACCGCGCGGTCGTCTGCTGAATCCAGGCGAACCTCGACCTGCGGCCCCGAACTCGGGAACAGTGTCACGACGCCATTGGCCGACGACCAGTTCGGGGTGCCCTCGTAGATGTAGGCGAAGATCAGGACCCGACGGAAGCGTCCGATGTCGGAGAGGTTGATGTGCAGATTCTCGCCGCCGGTGCTGCTTCCACTGCGATCATCGCCGTCGAGCAAGATATAGGGCGCGCGATCGAGCGAGCCGAACGAATTGCCCAGCGCCTGCACGACGCCCCTACTGCCATCGGCGAGCTCATACATGGCCCCGAGGTCGAGGTCGATGCCCGAGGAGCGCTTGAAGAATCTACCTCCACCGGACCCCTGGTCCCAGTTGAGGTTGACGCGCATGTTTCCCTGGCCGTCACCCCTTTTGGCGAGCGAGATCGTCGGGGTCGATTTGCTCAGTGTCACCTTGTTCATGTTGATCGCCATCGGATTTTCCTTCCGGGGTGTCTTCGGGGTGGTTGCGGCGTCGAATGATGCTGGAGACCAAAGCCGCGATGATGAGTACGACGCCGACAAGGCCAGTGACCACTTCGGGGACGTGGGTGCCGATCGAGTACATGAGGATCAGCGCCAGTGCGCCGATCGCCCAGTGAGCGCCGTGCTCGAGGTAGACGTACTCGCTGAGCGTGCCCTTGCGAACAAGGAAGACGGTCAGCGAACGTACGAACATCGCGCCGATGAAGCCGAGGCCCAACGCGATGATGATCGGGTCGGCGGTGATGGCGAATGCTCCGATGACGCCGTCGAACGAGAACGACGCGTCGAGCACCTCGAGGTAGAGGAACAGGAAGAAGCCTGCTTTGCCTGTCGCCTTGGCGAGTTCGCTGGGGCCCGAGCGAGGCAGCGATTCCGATTCGGCGCCTTCTTCGAGCTCTTCTGGGGTGTTGAACAGTTCGCCGAGCCCGTTGACCAGGATGTAGGTGGTCATACCCAGTACGCCGGCGAAGAGCACCGTCGAGCGCTCGTCGTCGGGTGCGATCCATTCAGCGGTGATGACGAGGACGGCCACAGCGACGACAACGGAGAGTTGGTCGAGCCTGCCGATGCGCTCGAGCGGTCGCTCGATCCACCGCAGCCAGTGGATCTCCTTCTCCTCGAAGACGAAGCCGAGGAACAGCATCAGCAGGAACATGCCACCGAACGCCGCGATCTGCGGGTGCGCGTCGGTGATGATCTGCTCGTAGGTCGGAGAGCCGTCGGTCGGCGGGTTGAGCGCGAGACGCAGCGCCTCGACGGGATTCAGCTTGGCGCTCAACCAGACGATCACGAGCGGAAAGACCAGCCGCATGCCGAAGACCGCGATCAGCACACCGATGGTCAAGAAGATCTTCTGCCAGAACGCGCTCATGCGTCGCAGCACGGTCGCGTTGATGACCGCGTTGTCGAAGGAGAGCGACACCTCGAGGATGCCGAGGATGAGTGTGAGGAACAGGGCGGTGGGGCCGCCATAGATGAATGCGACCACCAGCGAGGCGATCGTGATGGCGATGGACAGCCCGAATATTCGGAAGATCACGGTGGAGCGGCCTTTCTTGCATCACCGAAGTAGGGAGACCACGTGTCCCGATGCCGGGCTCACGCGGTCAAACAAGCCAGATGCCGCGCCTGCGAATGTCAGGCGCGGCATCGTAGCGACGTGGATCAGACGTTGACGCCGAAGTCGCGGGCGATACCCGCGAGGCCGGACGCGTAGCCCTGGCCGACGGCGCGGAACTTCCAGTCGGCACCGCTGCGGTACAGCTCTCCGAAGACCATCGCGGTCTCGGTCGACGCGTCCTCGGACAGGTCGTAGCGGGCGATCTCGGAGCCGTTGGCGCGATTGACGACGCGGATGTAGGCGTTGCGAACCTGACCGAACGACTGACCGCGCGAGTCGGCGTCGTAGATCGAGACCGGGAAGACGATGGAATCGATGTTGGGAGGGGTGCCCGCGAGGTCGACGTTGATGACCTCGTCGTCGCCGTCACCCTCACCGGTCGTGTTGTCGCCGGCGTGTTCGATGGAGCCCTCCGGCGAGCGGAGGTTGTTGAAGAACACGAAGTGCTGGTCGGAGAGCACCCGCTTGTCGGTACCGCACGCGATTGCGCTGGCGTCGAGGTCGAACTCGACACCGGTGGTGGTCCGCGCATCCCAGCCGAGGCCGACTGCGACAGCCGTGAGGCCGGGAGCCTCCTTGGTCAGCGATACGTTTCCACCCTTGCTCAGGCTGACGCCCATGTTTCGTGCCTTTCTGCCGCGGTGTGGCGGGAGCCACTGTCGAATGACGGTCACATCGTAAGTGACAAGTCGGACATATTGCCGACGCGCCCGCCACCCTACCCACGGACGGCTGACGGGAACATAGAAGCTGGTTGGCCGTAGGCCGAGGGAATGATGTCGATCCGGGTGGCGGGGCGTCGAACGCCGCCGGTGGTCGAACCGCGACGGCCGAACGGACTGGTCACTGCGTCAACAGCTTCTTCTGCACCTTGCCCATCGCGTTGCGTGGAAGTGAGTCGACGCGCCTGATCTCCCGGGGCCGCTTGTGCTGGGACAGCTCGGTGGCCACGAGCCCGATGAGCTCGTCGTCGGGGACTGCCGTCCCGACCACATATGCGACGATCCGCTGCCCGAGGTCGTCGTCGGGAACGCCGATCACCGCGACCTCGTCGACGGCGGGGTGCCCGAGTAGGACGGTCTCGATTTCGCCCGCGCCGACACGAAATCCGCCCGACTTGATCAGATCGGTCGACGCACGGCCGACGATGCGGTGCATGCCGTCGTCGCCGATCACTGCGACGTCGCCCGTCGCGAACCAGCCGTCGGCGAGCCAACTCTCGGCCGTGGCCTCCGGCCGGTTCAGGTATCCCGACCCGACCATCGGTCCGCGCACGTGGAGGTCGCCGACCGACTCGCCGTCGTGCGGTAGATCCGTTGCACCGGAGTCGATCTCGCTGCTGCGCAGCCGTGTTTCGACGCCGCGCAGCGGTATTCCCACCCAGCCTGGTCGGCGCTCGCCGTCGAATCGGGTCGACACGGTGATCATGGTCTCGGTCATGCCATATCGTTCGACGATCTCGTGTCCGGTCAGCTCACGAATCCTGTCGAACACCGGGACGGGTAGCGGGGCACTTCCCGACACCAGCAGTCGTGCTGAGGAAAGTGACTGCGCTGCAGCAGGATCGGCGCCGATACGGGTCCAGACCGTCGGTACTCCGAAGAACATCGACGCACCGCGAGCGGCCGCGGCGGCGTAACCCGCGGGGGTGGGCTTGACGGTGTGAATCAGCTTGCCGCCGCGGCGCAGTGGGCCGAGAACGCCGAGGATCAGCCCGTGGACATGGAACAGCGGCAAGCCGTGGGCGAGAGTGTCGTCGGAGGTCCACGCCCACGCATCGGCCAGCGCGTCGAGTCCCGCGGCGATCGCGCGGCGGGTGATCGGCACGCCCTTGGGAAGCCCGGTCGTGCCCGAGGTGTACAGGATCAGCGCGGTGGACTCGCCGGGAGGTTCGGGATGCGAATGCCACGAGCGGGCGAAGCGTCGGATCGGGATGACCGGCAGTGTCGTCGAATCGGGTGCGGCGCCGAGCCACGCCTGCGCACCCGAGTCGGTCAGAATGTGCTCGAGTTCGCGCGGGCCGGAATCCGGCGGAACGGGAACGATCGCAACTCCCGCAATGAGGCCGCCGACGACGGCGAGAACTGTCTCGATCGTCGGATGGGCGAGCACGGCCAGCGTGCGTGCTCCGCGAATCCGTTCTGCGACAGCGGTTGCCGCACCGACGAGGTCTTCGCGCGAGAGCGCGTCGTCGCCGACGGTCACCGCGTCGGGGTCATCGGGCGCGGCGGGGACGAGGTAAGGCAACAACACGTCTCTCACTGTGCCACGGCCTTCCTTGTGGCACTATCCTCCTCGGCCACGATCATCAGACTCATACCAGCAGCGCGACCTTGCCGCCCGCGTGTCCGCCCGAGACGAGTTCGAGAGCCGCGCGCGCTTGTGACAGGTGGAAGGTGTGGGCGACCGGAACCACCAGGTCGCCTGCCGCGGCGTGCGCGATCAACTCCGCCCGAACCGAATCGCGGTAGGCGGCACTCTCTGGCTGTGTACCGCCAAGAGCTACGAATCCGTCTCGCTGGGCGCGGTCGCGCGCCACGATGGTGACGATGCGCGAGCGGTCGGCGACCAACTCCTCGGATGTATCGATGGCCTCGTCGGTACCGGCCGCGTCGAGTGCGGCGTCGACGCCGTTCGGAGCCAGCGCGCGAACACGATCGGCCAGCCCTGGGCCGTATTCGACTGGGAGACCACCGAATTCGACGACCCGCTCAAAACTGTGCGGACTCGCCGTCCCGATCACGGTGATGCCGCGCAGCAGCGCGAGTTGCAACACCGCCATGCCGACCGCGCCCGACGCGCCGTGTAGGAGAACCGTGTCGCCGGTCGCCGCGCGTGACGCCCGTAGCATGTCGGCGGCGGTCGTGCCCGCGAGCAGCAGGTTTGCAGCCGAGGCCTCATTGAGCGTCGAAGGCTTTGCGAACACCTTCTCCGCGGGCACAGTCAACGCTGTCGCGTACCCGCCGTATACCCGGAATGCGAGGACGTCGTCGCCGGGAGATGCTGCGCCAGAGGCAATCTCGGTGCCCGGGCCGAGTGCCGCGATCACTCCGGACACCTCGTAGCCGACAGGGACGGGAAACTCCGATGCGGTCAGCGTGTGCTTGAGGTCCGCGGGATTGACGCCTGCGGCGAGCACTTCGATACTGACCTCGCCCGGCCCTGGTGGATGGAGCTGATCATCGATGAATGCGAAGTCGTCGAGACCGCCGGGACCGGTCGCCACCCACCGTTGCACGCGCATGGTTCAACACTACTGATCAGCGCGGAGGCGTCGGCTTGCATTCGCGGGTTCACAGTTGCTCGGGGCGCACCCAACCGTCGGCGATGAGTGCGAGCAGCAGCTCGGCCTTGTTGGAGACGGGCCTGCTGGCGTTGAGATACCGCTGCCGAACCCGACGATAGTGCTCGCGTGCCGTGCTCTCGGCGATGAAGAACCGGCGAGCCGTCTCGCGCAGCGTCGCGCCGAGGACGTACGCGGTGAGGATCTCGCGCTCGCGTTCGGTGAGGTGGATGCGGGGGACGCGGGGTTGGGCCGACTCCGACCTTCCGGCCAGCGCGGCCAAGACGTCGAGCGCGTGTCCGGGGTCGGTGATGTCGATGCTGCGCGCGTCCGACACAGGCACGCCGATCGCGCCGATCACGGTGCCGTTCAGCGCGCGAATGGACCGGACCTGAGCGACGCGGCGCGCGGACCGCACGATCGTGATGCCAGGGGCGTCGAGTCCGCCGAGTGAATCGGTCGCGTTGTCGAGGTCGATGATGACTGCGCGATGTCCGGCGTCCTCGACGAACACGGCCAGCGCCGAGTCGATGACGTCGTGTTCTGCGATGATCACCGCGGTGGGTGCGGTCCTGACGGCCTCCAAAGGTGCGGTGTCGAGTTCGCTGACGACGTCGGCAGTCATTGAGGTCCCCCCGGAAAATGCGCAGCGCGCGAGTGTGCATTTGATGTACTCGAGCAAATCGAGCATAAAGAATCCTGCCCCCGGCGGCTGCGCAAGTCAGCACTTGTGATGACATATATGTGCGGGGTTCACGCACGAAAACGCCTGACGCAAACATGTGCGTGCAAGATCGCGCATGAAAAGTGGCATGGGATGCGTAATCACGCATGCGAACCCGCGCTCGAGGGGAGTGGCCATGGAAGGGATGCGCATCCTGATCGCATCACCGCTTGGGCATGTGGTGGCCGAACCGGTGCGTTCGGCTATCGAGGGTGCCACTGTTGTCGTGGCCCGCGACCAGGAGGAATTCGTCCGCAGCGTGTCCGGGCGCGTACGGTTCGACGTCGTTTGCGCCGACCTCATCTGGAATCGACCCGACATCGAGTGGACGTTCGACGGTCTGGACGTCCTCGACGGCCTCCATCATGCCGACCGCCTCGCGCCGGTGCTGTTGGCGACCCAGGGACACTCCATGGAGATCGATCATCTCGAAGAAGCACGGCTGCGGCCGGATGTCTGGGGCGTGGTCGCCAAGGCCGACGGATTCGGCTCGCTGATCGCGGCGCTGCGCACCGTCGCTCACGGCTCGAAGCTCGACGACCGGGTGCCCTCGCCGACTCACCCGCCGCTGTACGAGTTGTTCTCCGGCAGGCGCGGGATCACGGCGGCGCGCATGGCGGGCGCCATTGCCGCGGGAAATGCGTCGGACAACGCGACGTTGGCGTCGGTTGCGAAGGTGTCGCACAACACCGCGAACAAGGTGACCAGCCACTACCTCGGTCCGCTGCTGCTCGAGCGCCGCGAACACGACGACCGCCTGCCGCTCACCCAGGCGTCGGTGTACCGATGGTGCGGCCTGCACGCGCGCTACATCGTGAGCTGGTGCCGACGACACGGACACGAGGACGTGTTGGCGCCGCAGGCGTGAGCGTCGCTGCCCGGGGTCGCTGACACAACCCCCCACACACGACGATGCCCCTCGGTCCGGGGGTCCGGACCAAGGGGCATCGTGTGGCGTGACGGGGTCAGACCGTCGGATCAGCCCTCGATGAACGTCTCGAGCTGCTGGCGAGCGACGTCGTCGGCGAGCTGCTCGGGCGGGCTCTTCATCAGGTAGGCCGAGGCGGGCAGGATCGGTCCGCCGATGCCGCGGTCCTTGGCGATCTTCGCGGCGCGCACGGCGTCGATGATGATGCCTGCCGAGTTGGGGGAGTCCCAGACCTCGAGCTTGTACTCCAGGTTGAGCGGCACGTCGCCGAAGGCGCGTCCCTCGAGGCGGACGTAGGCCCACTTGCGGTCGTCGAGCCATGCGACGTGGTCCGACGGTCCGATGTGGACGTTCTTGTCCTCGACCTTGCCGGCGAGCGAGCCGGTGAGGTTCGACGTGACGGCCTGGGTCTTGGAGACCTTCTTGGACTCGAGACGCTCGCGCTCGAGCATGTTCTTGAAGTCCATGTTGCCGCCGACGTTGAGCTGGTAGGTGCGGTCGAGTGCGACGCCGCGATCCTCGAACAGCTTGGCCATCACGCGGTGGGTGATGGTCGCGCCGACCTGGCTCTTGATGTCGTCGCCGACGATCGGCACGCCTGCGGCGCGGAACTTCTCGGCCCACTCGGGGTCGGAGGCGATGAACACCGGCAGGGCGTTGACGAAGGCGACACCCGCGTCGATCGCGCACTGTGCGTAGAACTTGTCAGCCTGCTCGGAGCCGACGGGGAGGTAGGAGACCAGGACGTCAACGTCGTTGTCCTTGAGAGTCTTCACGACGTCGACGCCGTCGCCGTCGGCCTCGGTGATGGTCTGCAGGTAGTACTTGCCGAGACCGTCGAGGGTGTGGCCGCGCTGCACGGTGACACCGGTCGGCGGGACGTCGGCGATCTTGATGGTGTTGTTCTCGCTCGCGAAGATCGCGTCGGAGAGGTCGAAGCCGACCTTCTTGGCGTCGACGTCGAACGCGGCGACGAACTCGACGTCGCGCACGTGGTACTGACCGAACTTGACGTGCATCAGACCGGGGACGGTCGAGTTCTCGTCGGCATCCTTGTAGTACTGAACGCCCTGGACCAAGGATGAAGCGCAGTTTCCTACGCCCACTATGGCCACGCGCACCTTATTGGGCTCACCCATGGTCGGGTTCTCCTTCTTTTTCTCTGGGACCGCGAACGTCGCTGGACCCTGGAACGTGGGTTACCGCCGGCGAATTCTGCGTCACCGGGGTGGTGTCGAGCGCAGCCGATTCCGGCGGCTCGGGTGTTTCCTGTGTCCCGTCGCGAACCGGCTGTGGGTTCGCGTCCGGAAGTGTGTGTTCTGCGGCGATGAGTTCGTTGAGCCAGCGCACCTCGCGCTCGCTCGATTCGAGACTCAGCTCGTGCAGTTGGCGGGTGTAGCGATCCGACGCGCGTGTCGCGCGCGTGACGAGTTCGCGCAATCCCTCACGCCGTTCCTCGACCTGACGCCGACGCCCCTCGAGAATCCGCATCCGGGCCACCGCGGGGGTGCGGGAGAAAAAGGCCAGGTGGACGCCGAATCCGTCGTCGGTGTAGTTCTGCGGTCCGGTGTCGGCGACCAGCTCGTTGAAGCGGATACGACCCTTCTCGGTCAGCTGGTAGACGCGGCGGCCGCGACGCACCTTCATGCCCGCGGGTGTGCTCGCTTCGTCGATCAGGCCGTCGGCCTGCATCCTGCGCAGCGTCGGATACAGCGATCCGTACGAGAACGCGCGGAATGCGCCCAGCAACCCCGTAAGGCGTTTGCGCAGCTCGTAGCCGTGCATGGGCGATTCGAGCAGCAATCCGAGAATGGCGAGCTCCAGCATGGGTGCGCACCTCCTCGGAGTCTCATGGCTGATCGCGCACGCCGAGAAAGTCCGATGGGACGGCACGGCATGTCGCGTCGATGTGGTTTCCAATGTATCGCACCGATATAACTGTGTCGACGGGGGAGTGTCCACAACATGTCGCGCGGGTGTCCGGCGGGCGACCCGCGCGTTTGCGAGGCTCGACGCGGCGCGCGTCCGCGCGGACGTCCCCGAGCGCGACGACGTACCCTGAAACACGTGCGCCAGATCGTCGACTACGCCTTGCAGCGTCGGTCCCGACTGTCCGATGTCCACTCCGGCCGGACAGCCGTCGCCGACGTGTGCGATGCGAATCCCTACCTGCTGCGCGCCGCGAAGTTTCACGGGCGCCCGTCATCGACGCTGTGCCCGATCTGCCGCAAAGAGCAGGTCACGCTGGTGTCGTGGGTGTTCGGCGACCGGCTCGGCCAGGTGTCGGGATCGGCGCGTACCGCAGAAGAGATCGCCTCACTCGACGCGACCGCCGAAGAATTCACCGTGCACGTCGTCGAGGTCTGCCGTACATGTAGCTGGAACCATCTCGTCCAGTCGTACGTTGCGGGTCTGCCGCCACGATCGACACGACGTCGTCGTCGGGTGGCCGAATAACTGTTGTTTCCACGTTCGTCGACGAGAGATAAGGCGCTCGTCGACGTTCTGACGTGTGTGGTGTGTGCCGCAGGTTTTTGCCGCGCGACCGCCGCATACGTCACAGTGGAGTGGGCTCGATGCGATGGAGAAGTACTGTGAGGAACGGTAAACCGACCACGGTGGCGGTTCTGACCTCGAACAACACGGCACAGGCGCGCGTGAGCGGGACCTGGATCGCGGTGCGGAAAGGTGATCGATGAGCGGGACGGAGTCGTCGCGCGGCACGGGAAAACGGCCGACTCGATCGGCCAAGAAAGATGCCGAGCAGACAACGCAGTCACGGCATCGCGTGATCGCCTGGACGCTTGGCATTCTCGGCGGGCTGGTCCCCGCGGTCATCCTGATCGGCATCCTTGCTTTCGCGATCGCCTACGCGACCGCGACGGTGCCGAGCCCTGGCGATATCAAGCAGAACCAGGTTGCGCTGATCACCGACTCGACGGGCAAGACGCTTGCCAAGGTCGTGCCGCCGGAGGGCAACCGCACCGACGTCAAGATCACTGACATCCCCAAGTCGATGCAGGACGCGGTGATCGCGGCCGAAGACCGTCAGTTCCGCAGCAATGAAGGCTTCTCGGTGACGGGTATCGGCCGTGCGGTGCTCGGTCGTTTCACCAACAACGCCGACGCCGGTGGTGGTTCGACCATCACGCAGCAGTACGTCAAGAACGCGCTCGTCGGTGACGAGCACAGCTACGAGCGCAAGTTCAAAGAGCTCGCGATCGCGACCAAGATGTCGGGACAGTGGTCCAAGGACGACATCATGGCCGCCTACCTCAACACCATTTACTTCGGCCGCGGCGCCTATGGTGTGTCCGCAGCCTCGCAGGCCTACTTCCGTAAGGACGTCAGCAAGCTGACCCCCGAGGAGTCCGCGGTTCTGGCAGCTGCGATCCGTTCGCCTTCCTACTACGACCCGGCCGTCGACAAGGTCGCCTCCGAGGGTCGCTGGAACTACGTGCTCGACGGCATGGTGCAGACCGGTTCGCTCACGCAGTCCGAGCGTGCGTCGATGCAGTACCCGAAGGTCTACCCGCAGCCCGCGGCGGCCGTCGAGACGCCCGGGCCCAACGGTCTGATCAAGCGCCAGGTGATGGCCGAGCTGAACAAGCTGAACATCTCCGAGCAGCAGGTGCGGACCGAGGGTCTCAAGATCACCACCACCATCGATCCCAAGGCGCAGAACGCCGCCGTGCAGGCCGCGTGCCGCGAGAACAAGATCTACTCGTGCGACAACGGCGTGCTCAACGGCGAGCCCGACAAGATCCGCGACGCCGTCGTGTCGATCGATCCCAAGACCGGTGGAGTTCGCGGCTACTACGGCGGCGACGACGGCCAGGGTTGGGACTACGCGCAGGCAGGTCTGCAGACCGGATCGTCGTTCAAGGTGTTCGCGCTCGTCGCTGCACTGCAGCAGGGAATCCCGCTGTCGAAGGTGTACAGCTCCGCGCCGTATCAGACGTCGTCGGGTCTGACCGTCGAGAACTCCGACGGTGAGAGCTGCGGCTCGTGCAACCTCGCCACGGCGATGAAGATGTCGCTCAACACCGTCTACTACCGCCTGATGATGGACCTCAACGGTCAGGCGCGCGCTGTCGCCGACGCCGCGCACACCGCGGGTGTCGCCGAGTCCTTCGGCGACATCAAGCAGACGCTCCAGAACCCCGACGGTCAGGTCGAGGGCGGCGTCGTGCTCGGTCAGTACCCGTCTCGGGTCATCGACATGGCGTCGGCGTACGCAACCCTCGCAGCGTCGGGTGTGTATCGCGAGCCGTACATGGTGCAGAAGGTCGAGACCTCGACCGGCGAGGTGCTCTACGAGCATCAGCAGAACGACGGCAAGCGCGTCTTCCCCGCCAAGGTCGCCGACAACGTGACCTCCGCGCTCGAGCCGATTGCCGCGTACTCGAACGGCAACGGACTCTCCGACGGCACCTACGGCACACGTCCGTCGGCGGCCAAGACCGGCACCGCGCAGCTCGGCGACACCGGGCAGAACAAGGACGCGTGGATGGTCGGATACACGCCGCAGCTGTCCACGGCCGTCTGGGTCGGTACCGACAAGGGCACCGCGCTGACCAATTACGGGGGTTCGCCGGTCTACGGCAGCGGACTGCCCTCGCAGATCTGGCGCAAGTCGATGAACAATGCGCTCGAGGGCGACCAGATCGAGCAGTTCCCAGAACCCGCGGCTGTGGGTGGTCAGGCAGGTGCGCCGACCGAGGCGCCGACGCAGACGTACAACCCCGACTACAACACGCCGCGGACACGCGCGCCGCGGGAGAACACCCCGCAGATTCCGCAGATTCCGGGCAACGGAAACGGCGGTGGCGGAGGTGGCGGCATCACCCTCGCTCCCGGCGTGACGATCCCGCTCCCAGGTAATCCGGAGCCGGGAAACGGCAACGGCACCACCGGTAACGGTGGTGCGGGCAACGGCGGTAACGGCGAGGGCAATACCGGCACCGGCAACGAGGGCGGAGTCACCCCTGAGCCGCCGGTCGGCTGACCGTCGCTCGTCGTCGGGAAAGCACTTCGACGACGCCGCGTCGGCGCAGTCACAGCAGCGATCGATTCCTGGCGGGGTGATTTCCGACGGGGTAGCGAGCCCGGTTGCGCTGTCTGATGACCTTCGGGTCGACGACGCGCGCGTGATCCCGAGCAGGACCGACGTCGTCGCGCGCGACGCGAGTCGTGTGATCGGCGGCCCGCTGGGTACGCACGGGGCCGTCGGACGCAGTCGGCGTTGGACACCGATCCGTGTGCTGTTCCTGCTGTCACTGTGTGCGTTGGCCCTCAGTTGGTACGGCAAGGCCGGCTGTCTGCAGCAGGCTCCGGCGACGTCGGAGGCCAACGACGCCGGGCACTCGATGCGACTCGACTGGGACAACCAGCGTCAGTTCACCAATCTCTGCTACTCCGACGTGATCGCGCTCTACGGCGCCGAACAACTGGACAAGGGTGCGTTCCCCTACAAGACGTACTGGTTTCAACAAGACCAGAACGGCAACACCATCAAGCGGTACATGGAGTACCCGGTGCTGACCGGCCTCTACATGTACGCCGCCGCGCAGGCTGCGCACGGTTGGCAGTGGTTGCATGACGAGTTCGGCATCCCCGGGGCGCTGAGCGTCGTCTTGTTCTTCAACCTCGTGGCGCTCGGCCTCGCGCTGTTCTGGCTCGTCGTCGTCTGGGCGACGGCGCTGACCGCTCGTACGCGCATCTGGGCGGCGTGGTTGGCTGCGCTCTCACCACTGGTGATCGTCCACGCGTTCACCAACTTCGACGCAATCGCGGTGGCGATGGTCGCCGTCGCGATCCTGGCGTGGGCGCGCAATAAACCCTGGCTCGCGGGGTTGTTCATCGGACTCGGTGTCGCGTCGAAGTGGTATCCGATCCTGCTGCTGTTCGTTCTTCTCGTGCTATGCCTGAGGGCAAGGCGGGTCACCGATTTCTTGACCGCAGCGGCGGTGGCGGTGCTGACGTGGGTCGTGGTGAATCTGCCGATCCTGGTGCTGTATCCGCGCGGCTGGTACGAGTTCTTCCGCTACAACAGCGAGCGCGGCGCCGACTCCGACACCCTCTTCCGCATCCTCGCCAAAGCGTTTGGTTTCACATGGAACATCACGCTGCTGAACGCGATCACACTAGGTTTGCTGGCCCTGATCGCGTGCGGGATCGGCTACCTGGCTCTGCGCGCGCCGACCCGACCGCGTCTCGTGCAGTTGGCGTTCCTCATGGTCGCGGGCTTTCTGCTGGTGAACAAGGTGTGGAGTCCGCAGTACTCGCTGTGGCTCGTGCCGCTCGCTGTACTGGCCATTCCGCATACGCGACTGCTGATGACGTGGATGGTGATCGACGCCCTGGTGTGGATTCCGCGGATGTCACTGTTCCTCGACCCATCGCGCCGCTGGCTCCCCGAGGGTTGGTTCACCCTGGCCGTTGTCGTTCGCGCTCTGATGGTGATCGTGCTGTGCATCGTCGTGATCTGGCAGATCTACCACCCCGAGGACGACCTGGTGCGTCGAGATCGACGCGGCAGACCGCTCGACGATCCGGCGGGCGGACCACTCGACGGCGCCGTCGGCGCGTATCCGCCGCGTGATGCCGCGCGCCTCGACGGCGTCGCTGGAAATGTCGCGGCAGGAAATGTCATGGCGGGAGACGTCACGGCAGGAAAATCAGGTGGAACCGAGCGGCGGTTCTCGACGTCCTAGGGTGCATGACAACACCCGACCTCCCAGCTCCCACCGAACTCATCGAATGGGCCGCGCATGCCGACCGCACCGCAGCCCTCATGACCGACACCGTGCAGATCGACGGCAACTGGTGGCGCGACGAGCTCGTCGCCGCAGGCCTCCCCGACGCCGGGATCGGCACATCCCGTTCGCGCGCCGAGTTGTTCGACCTCGGCACACTCGCGTCCACGAGCCCCGACGCGGCGCTCACCCTCCTCTGGAACTCCGTCGCGTTCTGCACCGGGCGCGCCGTCTCCGACAACCGCAAACGCATCATCGCGGTGAGCGCTAATCGCAGCCGAGTCGCCCGCGTGCTGCAGGAGGCGGCAGCCATCGCGTCAACCGATCCGGACAAGGCCTACGACATGCTGCGTCCCGGACGCACCAACCGCATCGACCGACTCGGGCCGAGCGGCTTCACCTGGTACCTCTACTTCGCGGGAGCAGGCGCCGCCGACCATCCCTGCCAGGTGATCGAGCCCGCGGTGGCACGCGCGCTGCGGTGGGCCGGATGGGACAGCCTGAGCACCACCAACTGGTCGGCCGACGAGTACGTCGCCTATCTGGGCCTGCTACGACGCTGGCGCACCGAGATCGGCGTCGAACGACTCGACGTCGTCGTCAACGGTCTCGTCGCGATAGCACCACCGAGCGGGTGGGATTACGGATGGCAGTCGTGGCACCGCGACACGTGGCAGGAGGAGCCATACGACAGGTGGGTTCCGGGGCCGCTGAATGCCAACGACCTGAAGCTCGTCTACCACTGGATGGGCATGCTGTCGGAGATGAACCCCAGCTCGCCTGCGGCAGAACACTTTTCCAAGATTGGAGCGAAGATCATGCGGGCTATCGGAGACGTGGGCGAGCCGGGCTACCTGCGTCACGACGAGTTCGGACGATACCGCGACGGCCGAATCGGGATGTCTTACCCGTGATGTGAGATGCGCTGCAGCAGTGCGTCTCTCGCAGCGGGCCAGTCGTCGTCGGTCATGGCGTACTGCGCGGTGGTGCGCCATCCGTCGGCCCAGCGTCGATGTTTGCGGAGGAGTCCCTCGAACTCGGCGCCGAGTTTCGCGATCGCCGCCCTCGACTGCGCGTTGTTCTCGTGCGTGTGCCACACGACGCGTACGGCGCCGCAGTCGTCGAAGGCGTGATGTAGCAGAAGGTATTTCGCGGTCGGATTGACCGCCGTGCCCTGCGCCTTCTCGGCGTAGAAGGTGTACCCGATCGCGACGGAGAGGTTGGCGTGGTCGATGTCGTAGTAGCTCGTCGAGCCAACCAGCCGTCCGTTGCTGTTGTCGACGACCGCGTAGGCGATGCGCGCATCGTCGGCGTGTGCGGCGGCAATGTATTCGCGCGCCGACTCCTCGTCGTGTGGCACCGATGTCCAGGCGAAGCGCTGCGGATCGTCGACAACTTGCGCGAGTGCGGGAGCGTCGTCGAAGGTCAAGGGTCGCAAGGTGACCCGCTCGCCGACGAGCGGGGCGTCGCCAAGCCATTCGTTCATGTCGACTCCTCTACGACGACGTCGCGAGCACGGGTTCGGGGTCGTCGGAGGGCCGTGGGCGTCGAGCGACCATGGTGGCCAACGGTTCCCGCAGCGGGGCACGCACGAACGCGAAGATCAGGTAGAGGTGGATCGCGGCGGTCACCCAGACGCCGATGTTCACGCCCGCCATCACCCACCACTGCATCGGCGCGTGCGCCGTGTAGATGCCGAACAACCGGAAGATGGTGGTGTCCAACAGGAAGTCGGCGATGAGGTAGGCGACAATGATCGGCCACCGCGTCTTCAGGAGCACGAAGAACGGGAGGATCCACAGCGCGTACTGCGGCGAGTGGACCTTGTGGAACAACATGAATCCGGCGAGCATCGCACCCGAGACGCCGATCCACGGATAGGTGCCCGACTGCAGGTACACCCGCCACCCCAGATAGACCGCGAGCGCGAAGGCGCACAGGATCAGCAGTGGTGACAGCATGCCGACGAGCGAGTTGTACGTGTCGGTCTGTCCGCCGGTGAAATGTCGAAGTCCCCAGTACCAGATGGAGTTGGTGTCGACGTCGGACTTCCGCTTGCCCTGGAACGAGAGTGCGGCCTTCCAGCCCTCGAAGCCGACGATCATGAACGGCAACTGAATCGCGATCACCGTCACGGCAGCCGCCGCGGCCGTCATGATCGCGCCGGTCCAATCGAGATCTTCGGTTCGACGACGCGCGTTGATCATGCCGCCCGCGCCGCGCGTCAGTACGTACAGCGCTAGCGGCAGCGCGAAGAAGCCCGGATAGAGCTTGAGGCAGAAGCCGATTCCCAACAGCACGGCCGCGAGCATCGCCGACGTTCGTAGTGAGAGTCGACGCTCGCCGGTTCGTGGATTGGTCGACGCACCCCACGCCATCACCGCGACGGCACCGACCGCTGTCGCGACGACGGGCAGCTCCCAGTTGTGAAAGGCGTAGAGCACGAGCGGCGGCGTGGCTGCCCACAGAAGAACCCACCAGCGGGTCATCAACGCCAGCATGATGGTGATCGCGAAGGCGAACGGGGCGAGCAGCAGTGCGGAATGCTGGAAGAACTCGGTGTCGGTGTTGGCGCCGATCGCGCCGAGGTACATCAACATCCCCGACAGCACCGGGTACTCGACAACGCCGCCGAACAGGTGACCGTTCGGGCCGATCCCGCCGTGGATGTACGGGAAGATGTGGTTGTTGATGTCGCGCCCGACCCACAGGTACATCAGGTCGGAGTAGCAGGGGACCACGGCGTCGACGTCGCCGACGGGGAAGCGATGCGACCGACCGTCGGGAAAGAACGGCTCGCCGCCGCACTTCACCTTGATGACATAGGACCAGTACAGAGCCACCGACGTGAGAAGGAGCGAGACCAGAAGGATCAACGCCGTCTCGCCTCGGCGAGACAGTGTGTACTGCCCGAAGCCCATGGTCGGAGAGAAGCGGAGCGCGGGCATGGCCTACAGGGTAAGAGATGGCGGGCCGGTGGTCTGCGTCACCTACCCGTCGGCCGGCGTCGTCTCGGCGGGGCGGGGTTGTGCGTTGCAGCGCGATTTCGCTGGTCAGGGGTGCCCCGTGTATGGTGGAGCGGTTGCCGACGCAGGCGACCCTCCTGCCACGGACAGTCCGTGGCCGATGAGCCCATAGGAGGTGATGTGGTCTTATGCGTCACTACGAATTGATGGTCATTCTCGATCCTAATCTGGACGAGCGCACCGTCGCCCCTTCACTCGATACTTTCCTCAACGTTGTCCGTAACGACGGCGGCAAGGTGGATAACGTCGACATCTGGGGCAAGCGCCGACTCGCGTACGAGATCTTGAAGCACAGCGAAGGCATTTACGCCGTCATCGATCTCAACGCCGAGCCCAAGACGGTCAGCGAGCTCGATCGTCAGCTGAAGCTCAACGAGTCGGTTCTGCGCACGAAGGTTCTGCGCAAGTAACCCACAGATCCCTGATCGACCGAACGAATCCATCGATCTCGTCGGTGTCGACACCTAGGGTTGAACTCAACTCGCGGTGCACATCGATTTCGACGAGTGCCCACACGTAGACCTAAGGGGAAACACATGGCAGGCGACACGGTCATCACGGTCATCGGCAACCTCACGGCTGATCCGGAACTCCGGTTCACTCCGTCGGGCGCGGCGGTGGCCAATTTCACGGTGGCGTCGACGCCGCGCACATTCGATCGTCAGACGAACGAGTGGAAGGACGGCGAAGCGCTGTTCCTGCGCTGCAACATCTGGCGCGAGGCCGCGGAGAACGTGACCGAGAGTCTGACCAAGGGATCCCGGGTCATCGTGCAGGGCCGTCTCAAGCAGCGGTCGTACGAAACCCGCGAGGGTGAGAAGCGCACTGTTGTTGAGCTGGAGGTCGACGAGATCGGCCCATCGCTGCGGTACGCCACCGCGAAGGTCAACAAGGCCTCGCGCGGTGGGGGCGGCGGCGGAGGCTTCGGCTCGTCCGGCGGCGGAAGCCGCAGCGGCGGGTCGGGCTCGGGCCAGCAGGTCGCCGACGACCCGTGGGGCAGTGCACCCGCGAGCAGCGGCGGAAACTTCGGCGGCGGGGACGACGAACCCCCCTTCTGAACCGCGACGACGCCCTTCATGTGAAAGAAGCGTTCTCGCAACAACTTTGGAGTAAGTACACATGGCAAAAGCTAAGAGCACCCGGAAGGTGCGCGTCGAGAAGGTCACCAAGACCAAGGCGTGCTCCTTCTGCAAGGACAAGAAGGCCGACATCGACTACAAGGACACCGCGCTGCTGCGTCGTTTCCTGTCCGATCGTGGCAAGATCCGGTCGCGTCGCGTGACCGGCAACTGCGTCCAGCATCAGCGCGACGTCGCTGTGGCCGTCAAGAACTCGCGTGAGGTGGCACTGCTGCCCTTCACCTCGACCGCCCGATAAGCCGGAGGGGATAACGACATGAAACTCATCCTCACCGCTGCCGTGGAGAACCTCGGCGAAGCAGGCGACACCGTCGAGGTCAAGGACGGCTACGGCCGCAACTTCCTGCTGCCCCGCGGCCTGGCCATCAAGGCCACCCGTGGTGCCGAGAAGCAGGTCGAGACCATCCGACGCTCGCAGGAGGCCCGCGAGGTCCGTGGCGTCGAGCACGCCAACGAGCTCAAGCAGGCACTCGAGAACCTGTCGGGCATCAGCCTGTCGGTCAAGACGCACGATTCGGGCAAGCTGTTCGGCTCGGTCACCGCTGGCGATGTCGCCGGCGCGATCAAGTCCGCAGGTGGCCCCGCAGTCGACAAGCGCACCGTCGAACTGCCCAAGGGGCACATCAAGTCGACCGGCACCTTCCCGGTCGTCGTGAACCTGCACCCTGACGTCACCGCGACCGTTCAGGTCGACGTCGTCGCTGCTTGATTTACCCGCTGCCTGATACGCAGTAGCTTTACACCGGGCGAAAGCCGGGCGGACGCCGTTCCGCCCGGCTCTCGTCGTCTGTGGGGCACGGGTACGAGACGCGGAAGATGGCTACCGCACCTCGTTACACGCCAGCACCGACAAGAGCTCGTATCCCACATGGGCTGCGGCGATACCTGTGACCTCCGCGTGGTCATAAGCTGGCGCCACTTCGACGATGTCAGCTCCGACGATGTTCAGCCCCACCAAGCCACGCAACGTGTTGAGCAACTCACGTGAGGTCATACCTCCGGCCTCCGGGGTGCCGGTCCCGGGGGCGTGCGCCGGATCGAGGACGTCGATGTCAATCGACACGTACACCGGTCCACCGGAAACGCGCCGGACAATTCGATCGATGATTGAACGCACACCGTCGAACTGGTAGTCGTCGCTTCGGACTACCTGGAAGCCGAGAACCGCATCGTCCTCGAGGTCCTGTTTGCCGTACAAAGGGCCGCGGGTCCCGACGTGCATGGACCGTTCCATGTCGATCAGGCCCTCTTCGCTGGCCCGGCGAAACGGGGTGCCGTGTGTGAACGGCGCCCCGAAATATGTATCCCAGGTGTCGAGGTGGGCGTCGAAGTGCAGCACCGCTATTTTCCCGTGCAACTTGTGCATCGCGCGCAGCAGCGGCAGTGCCAGTGTGTGATCACCGCCCAGCGTGAGTAGTCGCGAGCCGTTCTCGCTCAGAGCCGTGGCCGCGTGGTCGACGGTGTCCAGAGCCTCCACGATGTCGAACGGATTGACCGCGATGTCGCCTGCATCGGCCACCTGATGAACGCCGAACGGCGCGATGTCCAGGCCAGGATTGTAGGGCCGCAACAACTTCGACGACGCTCGGATGTGTCCGGGTCCGAATCGTGCGCCCGGCCGATAGCTGACACCCGTGTCGAACGGGATACCGACAATCGTGACCGCGGCATTGCCCACCTCGGACAGTCGAGGTAGACGCGCAAACGTGCCGGGCTCGGTGTAGCGGGGTGCACGGCTTGCGTCCGGCGGGCCCAGGATGGTCGTATCGTTAATAGTGTTGTCCGACATCGTGTTTCACTCCCTGTAGTCGGGTGCGACGCGCTCGACCAATCGCAACATCGCCTGCCAGGCGAGTTCGAGGCCTACGTCGTCGGTGTAGTCGTCGCCGGCATCTTGGCCACTCAGCTGCTGTGCGGTGTGCTCGGCGATCGCGGGATCCGGCAGTATCACCTCTCCGGCGCGCGTTGCCGCTACTTGGATCTCGCATGCCTTGTTGAGATAGTGCATCCGCAGGAACGCCTGTCCCGGAGTACGACCCACCGTCAGCAGACCGTGATTGCGCAGGATCAGCGCGGGATGATCGCCGATGTCGGCAATCAGCCGCTTCTGTTCGTCGAGGTTCAGCGCCACGCCCTCGTAGTCGTGATAGCCAACTCTGTTGTAGAACTCCATCGAGATCTGGTTCAGCGGAAGCAGACCCGACGACGAAGCGGCCACCGCACACCCGGCCAGCGTATGGGTGTGCAGCACACAGTGTGCATCCTCGCGTTCGCGGTGAATGGCGCTGTGGATGACAAAGCCAGCCGGGTTCACGGTGTGGTCAGAGTCGCCGACGACTCGGCCGTTCAGGTCGATCCGCACCAGATTCGACGCGGTGATCTCCTCGAACAGCAGGCCATAGGGGTTGATGAGGAAGTGATCGTCGGGACCGGGCAGCCGCACCGAGATGTGGGTGAAGATCAGGTCGGTCATCTTGAAGTGCGCTACCAGCCGATACACCGCGGCCAGTTCTCGCCGCAGTTGCGCTTCGGTCGGCTCGACCGCGTCGACCGTCCTCATCAGTACCCCGCCCGCTGTGCCACCAGCTGTTGGAATGCGGCGGTGATTTGATCCCAATGAGTCACCAGGTTGGTGAAGTTCGATGCGGGAGAGTGTCGTCCGGCCTGCATGCGGTACAGGATGGGCACATCCTGCTCGTTTACCTCGAAGAGAATGTCGGTGAGGCTCTTTCGAGCCGCGCTGTATCGCTCCCCACCGGCCTCGGCGTCGACGAAGATTGCCATGTGCTCCATTGTGCGGTCCGGCGCCGTCGGGTCGAAACCGATCACTTGGAACCAGTCGGCCTCCAAGAACAGCAGCGCATTGGGAAAGACGCAGAAGATGTCCTGACTTTCGGTTCGCTCCGGTGGCACATCACCCAAAAATGGCAGTGCATCGTCGGTTTTGGCTGCCTTGCCCGCTGCGCCTCGTGGGTAGGTCCCGCCGAGAATATGGTCTGCGAGCCACACATCGTCGACGTCAAGTGACGCACTCACCGGCCCGACCTGCGGATGTATGAAGGGCAGGTGGTAGAAGTCGAGAAAGTTCTCGACGATGAGCTTCCAATTGGCGCCGATGTCGAACTCGCGTTCTTGCGCGAGGTGGAGGCGCGAGAAGTCGATGTGATTCCAGCGCTGCAAGATTGGCGAAAGCATCCCTTCGAAGTCGGCTGCAGCTGCCTCGGTTGAATTGAACTCGACGCCGAGGTTGACGAAGACCATCCCGGCCCAGACGTGCGACGAGACGCCAAGTAGTCCAAGGTGCTCCGCGCCTTGGGGCACTTCCCGGCCACGTTCACGCTTGAGATACGGCGTGGCATTGAGGCTGCCGTCGAGCTTGTACGACCAGCAGTGATAGGCGCATTGGATTCGACGTCGCACCTTTGCGGGTTCCTCCATCATCACCATGCCGCGATGTCGACATGAGTTGTGGAACACCCGAATGCGCTGCTCCTCGTCGCGCACGATCAACAGCGGCTTGCCGCCGATGGACACCGGATGCACTTTGCCCGGTTCGTCCACCCAGTGGGCGAAGCCTGCCCACACCCAACCCGACGAGAACACCCGCTCCTGCTCGAGTGCGTACTCAGCGGTTCCCGTATAAGCCCGTGTCGGGATGATCGAGTGTTGGCTCGAGTCAGAAGTCAATGGCCCTGCGATGATGCGGTTGCCGCTACCGTTGACCACTGTGGCGGGTGCCGGATTGTCTACAGTCATCGGATGACTCCCGTGTAGTCGTGGGTTGACGAGTGCAAGGCGAGCGCAGCGTCGAATTCCTCTGTGGCCCAACCCTTGAGGATCAGTGCGTCGGCCCACCGGTCCGAGATCTCATTGCCGCCCATATCGGTGATGGCGTAGGGGCGTGTGCCGAGTTCGGTGCAGAACATGATTTCCGCTTCGGCACCTCGGCGGGCGAGAATCTGCTCGAAGCCGGTACGCCACCAGTCTCGGAATCGCTTCTCCCACGGTCTGGCTGCGGGCGATTCGACCGGAACCTGCACCTGGCCCCTCGTCGCGATGCGTCCCTGAAGCGATCCACACCGGCTGAGAACTTTCGCAAAGAGAGTGTCGTGCTCGGCGGTCGGTTCTTCGGGAAGTTCATTGGCGCAGACGAAATGGGAGAAATCGCCGGCGAGTTCGACTCGTTCGTCGAGATAGTCCAGCAGCCATGCGGTGAAGCGGAGGTCGTTGGTCACCGTGTTTCGGTGTGTCTCGATCTCGATGTGGATGCCTGCGTCGGAGCCGATCTCGTACCAACGCAAGAGGGTGGCGGCCAATGGTTTCGGATCAAACCCGTAGATCTGGGCGCACAACACCATCCGATCTGCCCCGACTCGTTGTGCATAGGCTACGGCCGAACGTACTGCGTCGTCGTCGGAGACGAAAGCGAATACTGCTGTGCGCAAGCCGCTTCCGGCGAGAAGCGGCACGAGTTGCTCGGCGGAAGGTGCCTGACGTGCACCCAGATCTACGGCAAGGCCCGCAAATCCCGATCCTGCGATGCGTTCGATCTGTTCTGCGAGCGTCCAACTATTTCGGACCGTGGGGAGGTCTTCCATCGCCCAGAGGGACTGGTACACAAACAGGTTGGAGGTATTCAGCATGTCGAGACCGCCGGATCATTGATCGGATTGAGTGGCCGCCCGTCGCGTAGCCACGCCACTGCATTACCTGCCTGCGCGTCGATGTAGCCGGTCGATGTCGTCTGCGAGAGATAGGCGATGTGAGGGGTGGTGAGCACTTCGGGATGGTTGAACAGTGGGTCGTCGGCGGCAGGTGGTTCGGGGTCAATGACGTCAAGCGCCGCGCCGGCGATATGCCCGGACTGCAACGCGGCCAGCAGCGCCGCGTTATCGATGAGGCCGCCGCGCGCGACATTGACCAGATAGGCGCCGTCTCGCATGCGAGCGATCAGGTCTGCACCGACGATTCGCCGGGTTTCGTCGGTGAGTGGGAGGTGCAGTGAAAGCACATCGGAGTTCTCGATGACGGTGTCCAAATCGGTGATCGTCACGCCGGCGGGACCCGAACTCTGGCTGCTACCGGAGTCACATGCGATGACCTGCGCACCCATCGCGGCGGCATACCGGGCGTAGGTCCGACCGGTGCGGCCGAGACCCACCACACCGATGGTCAATTCGGACAGTCTGCGCGGCAGCGTATCTGGTCGATCCAACCACGATGTGCGGAGGCCGGAGCCGCTGAAGTAGACCAGTCGCCGAACCAGTGCGAGGGTCAAAGTCCACGCGTGGGTGGCCACCTCTTCGGTGGCCAGGTCGGCGACAGTGCTGACCCAGATACCGCGCGCGCTCGCGGCGCCGACGTCCACGTTGTCGAATCCGCGTGACAACAAGGCGATGACCCGTAGATTCGGTAGCCGGTCCATCAGTTCGGCATCGATCGGTGCGTATCCCACCAACAGGGCGGTTGCCTCGGCTGCCGCTCCGGCGATGACGTCGGCATCCTCGGTCTCGAGTTGATCAACGCGAAAACCGTTGTGCTCCAGCATCGCGACGCCCGACGCTGCATCGAGATCGCCGACGTCGGTGTACACCGCGAGCGGTGTGGTCTTCATCTTTGGTGCTCCATCTCCGAGTAAATGAGAAACGTTCGGTTCTCAGCGACACGGTGTTCAGTGCAGGTGGGAAAGAAACTGTCGAGTACGGGGATGCTGGGGATCATCGAAAAAGGCGCTGGGTTCGCCGGATTCGATGATGCGTCCGTGGTCGAACAAGGCGACCTCATCGGCGACCCGACGCGCGAAACGCGTCTCGTGGGTCACCACCACCATGGTCATTCCCTCATCGGCGAGCTTCTCCATCACGGCGAGAACCTCCCCGACGAGTTCTGGGTCGAGGGCAGAGGTAGGTTCGTCGAACAGCATGACTGTGGGGTTCAGTACCAGAGCGCGTGCGATTGCCACCCGCTGCTGCTGTCCGCCGGACAACTCGCTCGGATAGTGCTTGAGCCGATGACCCATGCCCACGCGCTCCAGCATCACGGCGGCGGTCTCCGCGGCCTCCTTCTTGGACATGCCTGCGACCTCGGTAAGTGCAAGTGTCACGTTGTGCAGCACATCGAGATGCGCAAATAGGTTGAAGCGCTGGAATACCATTCCGATGTCGCGTCGCTGCTTTGCCAACTGCGCTTCGCGCAGCGGGCGCGTGGTCCCATTGGTGTTGGTCGTGACGCCCACCTGCTTTCCGTTGAGCAGGATCTCTCCTTCGTCGGCAGGCTCGAGCAGGGCGATGAGTCGCAGGATCGTCGACTTGCCCGATCCCGACGGCCCGAGCAGGGCCTTGACCTCACCTCGATCAAGCGACAGGTCAACACCTTTGAGCACTTCGGTATCGCCGTACGTGCGGTGAAGGTTGAGCGCTTCCAGGACCGGTCGATTCATGCTGGGACCTCCTGACCGGCAGCGGGCACCGGGGTGGATTCGGTGTGCTGGCCTTTCGAGATCCAGCGATAGCGTGCCTCGACGAAGTATTGACAGGCCATGGCGACGCTGACGATCACCAGGTAGTAGACCAGCGCGGCCGAGTAGTACTCCGCGTACCGGAACGTGTTTGACACCTCGGATTGCGCGGTGGTCAGAAGCTCGCGCAGTGAGATGACAGACGCGAGCGACGTGTACTTCAGCATTGCGATGAATTCGTTCCCGCTTGGTGGAATGGCCACCTTGATTGCCTGTGGCAGAACCACTTTGAACAGCACCTTGTGGGGTGGCAGGCCGACTGCCCTGGCCGCGATGTGCTGCCCCTCGTCGACGCTGAGCAGTGCTGAGCGCAAGATTTCGGCCATGTACGCGGCCTCGACGACTGTAAAGCCAATAAAGGCAGCCAGGAATGGGGTAAACCAGTTCTCACGCAAGGCGGGAAACAGCTGCGGTCCGGCGTTCCAGATCAGTAGTAGCACCAGCAGCGTCGGAATGGCCCGGAAGAACCACACATAGGTCCAGCCGACCAATCGGGCAGCAGGGTTCCTCGCGATACGCAGCAGAGCCACCACGAATCCGACGATGCTGGCCGCGATCATCGCCGTTACGGCCAGCGCGAGCGAGAGCAGCGCACCACGAAAGAAGGCTTCCGACGTCAGTGCGCTGACGAAGACTCCCCAATCGAAGGTCATGACTACTTCGTCACGATCTGCTTGGGATCGAGTCCGTATTTCGTGGCGATCTTCTCAAGAGTGCCGTTTTCCTGCAACTGTGGAAGTGCCTCGGCCACAGCGCTACTCAACGGGGAGCCCTTGCGGGTGAAGACCCCGAACTTGGTATCAGTGGGAAACACGCCGGGAACACTCTTGAGTTTCCCGTCGGACTTGTTCACCATCTCGACGACTGCGACGTCGGTCTCGATCAGAGCCTGGGCCTTCCCATTCGTGACGGCCGCGACGGTCTCCGCGGTTTTGGGGTATGGCTGGATGGTGATCGGCTCCTTGCCTTCGCTCGTGAACTTCTTTGAGAGTTCCTTGAGAGTCAGCTCGTTGCTTCCGCCTCCCTGCACGGCAACCGTCTTGCCTGCGAGGTCATCGGAGGTTGTGATGTCGGTGGTGCCTGATGGCACGATCAGCCCCGGGCCGGTGTTCATGAATGGTGTACCGTCCGCCACCTGAAGGCGTTCCGGGCTCAAATACAGTGCCGCCCAGAGTATGTCGCACCGCTTCGCCTGAAGCGCTGGCATCAGACCGTCGAATGCGGTGTTCTGCCAACTGATCTCAAGGCCCCACTTGTCGGCTAGGGCACGAGCGGCGTCCGGATCGAAACCCACGGGGTTAGACGTGTCGCCGCCCTGAAAGTACTCCATCGGCGGGTACTCGGGATCGGTGCACACAGAAAGCTTTCCGTTGCTCAGTAGGCCAGCGGGTGCGTCGCCGGACGCCTGGGTGCCTTCGCCGCCCCCGCCACATGCGGCCAGTGCAGCTGTGGCTGCGAATGCGACGACAGTTGCCAGGACTTTTCGTGACATGAGGGTTCCTCAATTGTTCAGTGGGGCTGATGGGTGGACGCGCCAGTGGATCGGGGACCACACTAAGGACGTGGCACTTCGGCCGCAATGCAAGTTGTCAGCCAGATGGTGGTCTCACTGCAATAGTGACTAGAATCGGCGCATATTGTCCGCGCTGAAGCTGCTTCGAGCCGGAGACGCTGAAGATCTGATCGTCGTGACAAGGGGCATTGGCATTGTTAACTTCTCGTGAGGTCGGTCGCGCTGCGACCTCGGTAGGAATGTCGGGCGCGGACCTGCAGATTCTGGAGGCACTGCGTTTCAACGGCCGCATCACCACTCAAGAGCTTGCCGACCGTGTGGGATTATCGCGGTCGGTCGTCGCCCGTCGGCTGTCCCAACTCCTCGACGACGAGGTGATCCGGGTGGTGGGCATTGTGCACCCGCTGACGCTAGGCATCCGTTCCCTTGCCCATGTCTCGCTGAGCGTCGACCGGCCGGTGCGCCGCGTAGCCGACGAGTTGTCCCGATTGCCTGACGTGCCATTTGTCTCGCTTACTTCGGGGTCCTGTCCGCTGATTGCTGAGGTACGCAGCAGAAGTGACGACGACCTCGCACGCGCGCTAGATCGCGTGCGATCGATTGACGGCGTTCGTGCAACCGAAACGCTCTTCTACACGAAGCTCGTGGCGGATGTGCTACGCCCGAGTCATGCCGAAAACGTCGAAATCGATGCGGTCGACGGTCGGCTGTTGACGCTTCTGCAGGAGAACGGGCGCATGGCTTTCACCACACTGGGGGATAAGGTGGGTGTGTCCACCGGGACCGCACGGACACGAGTGTTACGGATGATCGACACCGGCGTCGTCCGGATCGGAGCCATCTCTCGCGCGGGTCGGCGAGACACCAGAGTCGATGTAGGAGTAGGACTTTCGGTACTGGGGCCGGCATCGAGTTGTACTGACCTGTTGTCTGAAATGCCCCAGGTGCGGTTTCTGGCCGAGACGATCGGTCGCTACGACTTGCTAGCCACCGTCGATGCCGATTCGCTGGCTGAGGTCGTTAGTGTTCTGGATCGGCTGCGCGGGCTCAAACCGGTTCTGCATCTGGATAGTTGGGTCCATCTGAGCACAGTGAAAGAGAGCTATACCTATCCGCTGGAGGTTCTATCGTGAGTGCGCAACGATGGCAGGTACCGAGTACGACATCACCTGTGCGTGCACGAGTGACGGTTCCGGCATCGGTAACGCAGTCGCCGAGCACGGACGGTGCCGTCGCGGTAGCCTTCGCTGCTGCAGGTCTGATAACGGGCGGCACTGTGCTGGTGCGTAATTGGCCGACAGACCTCCCTGCCGCGGAGTCGATGCTGATGGCTTTCTCGGATATGGGGGGCTACGTAGTGTCATCAGCCGATGGCCTCACGGTCACCGGGCGCTCCACGAGTGGTGCTCTGGCACCGATCACGGTGGCCTCGGGCGCGACGGAGCCATTCACCCCGCTTCTGCTCGTAACTGCGTGTTTGGCCACCGGACCCAGCGTCTTCTTGGGAACCCCATCGCCCGCCGACCTCGCGGCCATCAACAATCTGCGACGGGCGGGAGCTGACATTGGGGCCCACAGTGACCGCATCGAGGTATCGCCGCAGCCACTGAGGTCGATCGAATGGACCACAACCACACCGATTCTCGGTTTGACAGGACTTCTGACAGGGCTCGTCGTCAATGGCGTCGCCGTGTCGGAGTGGGACCGAGTTGAGAACTTGTGGCCCGGGGTGGCGTCGGAGTGGTCGCGGATGATCAGCGCCGACGAGTATCTCGTGCCCGGAAGCGCCCGTCTGCCGCGTGACTACCTGGGGCGTGCGTCCTATTTGTGAAGGCGGGCACGCGCACTCGTTTCGTGAGCGTCCCGGGTGGCGCGAGATCGTGTGGACGATGTAGTTGGCATATCGCGTGAACTGCGTACTCGTACGCCGCGACGCGCACGCGCAGCCGCGAAAGTGGGGTAGACGGCTACCCGATACCGCGGGGGCTCGCGCTCTTAGCGTCATGTGCAGCGAGTTCCCCGGGTCCAGCTCGGTAATGGTGCCCGACGTGGTGTGCCGGTGTAAGGGATTCGCGTTCACAGCTATGCAGTCCCATCTCGGAAGTCACCGCCATGCACACTCTCTTCGGTCACCAGATCCAGCACAATCCCGTCGCAACAATTCCCTTGCGCAGGTCATCCCAGAACCAGACCCAAACGTCTGTACCGCCCGTCGTCGTCGGAGTGTGCGGAACGGACGAATCATATTGGGCGGTCGAGTATTGCGCGCGTGCGGTCCGCGCCGAGGCGCCGCTCTACCTCGTCAGTGCCGTCGCGCGGCAGCGCGCGAATCCCCACCGCAGTCACGAGGAACGACGCTGGCGGGATGAGCTGGGTGTCGACGCCTATCAACTCGAGGAACTCTCGGTGATCCATGAAGTTCAGCGACGCGCACGAGAAGTCGCTTCTGCCGCAGGAGCTTCCGATGTTCGAGCGCTGGTGCGCAGCGGTAGTCCCCACGTCGTGTTGGCTCGTGAATCCCGCGACCTCGACGCGGCCGCAATGGTTCTCGGGTATGCGTCCGGGCCGGGTCGATTGGCCCGAAGGCTCTGCGCCACAACAGATATTCCGATCCTGATGGTCAACAAGGGTGTCGATGCGGGGTACCTACTCACCGCTACGCCACGTGGCGTGCGCAACCTGCGTGAGCGGCGTCGAGCAGGCACCCCCGCGACTGCGGAGTGACGGTAGGGGGCCTATCAGCTCGGCGGCGCCGGCACGAGCGGTAGCTGACTCGACGCCTGCAGTGACGCCGGCAGGTAGCGCGGAGCGGGATTGCCGTTGTGCGCGGTGTCTCCCGCGGGGTAGTAGAACTTGTGGAATCCGGGCGAGAAGATCAGCGCCCGATTGCCGGTGCGGCAGGCAACCTGCGTGGCTGAGGGCACCGTGCAGGTGACACCCGCGATCGTCACCTGTGTGCCGACACTCAGACGCGGCGGACGGAAGCCCGACGTCGAGCCGAAGCGGTATGAGGTGCCGGTCAGCAGATCGGGTTCAGGTACCCACCACGGCCCCTGGGCGTCGGCGGTGATGGCTGCGCCCTGGATGACGGGAGGTGCGGTCGCGGGGCGGCCCTGGCAGCCCACCGAGCGGAACGTCGGGCCGATCTGGCAGTTCCACCGTCCGGTGGTGAAGAACGACCGTCCGTTGTCGTCGTAGGCCAGTGAGCGGAACGGCGTCGGATCGACTGGTGTGTACCGCGACAGGTCGAACGCGGCGGGCAGCGGTAGGGGTGCCGCGGATGCCGGGGATGCGTTCAGTAGCGGCACGAGAAGTGCTGCGGCCGCCAGAAAACACGACGCCAGACGGGAGCGAGACATCCGGTGGCGTCTGCGGGTCGTCGGCACGGGGCCAGTGCACCACATCGCAGCGTCGGGCGAGGGCAAAACTCAGACAGTGGCGGGTTACGCGGCGCGGCGAAGGCGAATCGCCGCGCATCAATCTTGTTGTTGCGCAGGTCACACCCACTGTTCACTGCGTTGTAGCGCAATGGTGGTTGTCACCCGCCCACAACACGCCCGGCTGTGAGTTTCCCAAGACACGCCGAGCCAAGAAAAGTTCTTCGTTGTGGAAATCGCACACAGCATCTGACCTGCGAAGATTGAGTTACACACACATCTACTCCCCAGCGTTCTCCACAGCGGCTGCACAACTGACACGCGGTTGCGCGCGCGCCGTCCACAGGCCATCCACAAGTTCGTCCACAAGCGCGTTTGAGTGCGACGAGACGAACTCCTACTGTCTTCCATCAGTGCCCGATGGTGTTGCGCGTCGCGATGTGCGGTCCGACCTGTCAGACCCCTCGGGTATGAACAAAGACGACTCAGCCAGTCAGGCTTCCGGGGGACGGCAGAGTCGTCAGCACACCGCCGTGTCGACGAGTTGACGGTTGGGGGGCCGTCCATCGTCAGGGTTCGATTTCGAAAGGTTGGCACACGTGGCAGTTGTCGATGATCGCGGCCACGGTGCGGCTCGGGATTCCGGACGACCAGACGAGCCAGACATGCCGGTCGAGGAATATGGCCGTCAACCGCCGCAAGACATGGCGGCGGAGCAGTCCGTTCTCGGCGGCATGATGCTCTCGAAAGACGCGATCGCCGACGTCATCGAAAAGATCCGCACCAACGACTTCTACCGCCCGGCGCACCAGGCCGTCTACGAGGCGATCCTTGAGCTGTACGGCAAGGGCGAACCCGCCGACGCCGTCACGGTCGCCGCAGAACTCGAGCGCGCGGGCGAGCTGCGCCGCATCGGAGGCGCACCCTACCTGCACACCCTCATCTCCACCGTGCCCACCGCGGCCAACGCCGGCTACTACGCCGAGATCGTCGCCGAGAAGGCCATTCTTCGACGCCTCGTCGAGGCTGGCACGCGCATCGTGCAGTTCGGCTACTCCGGTGCCGACGGTCAGGATGTCGCCGAGGTGGTCGACCGCGCACAGGCCGAGGTCTACGAGGTCACCGAGCGGCGTACCGCCGAAGACTATGTGCCGCTCGAAGAGCTGCTGCAGCCGACGATGGACGAGATCGACTCCATCGCCTCCCGTGGTGGCATTTCGCTCGGTGTGCCAACGGGTTTCGCCGACCTGGACAAGCTCACCAACGGACTGCACCCCGGGCAGATGATCATCGTGGCGGCCCGCCCGGGTGTCGGCAAAGCGCTCTCGCTCGACACTCCGCTACCGACCCCGACCGGCTGGACCACGATGGGCACGGTGAGCGTCGGCGACGAGCTCATCGATCCGCACGGTAGGCCGACGCGCGTTGTTGCCGCGACCGAGGTCATGACCGAGCGGCCGTGCTTCGAGGTGGAGTTCAGCGACGGCAGCGTGCTCGTCGCCGACGAACAGCACCAGTGGGTCGCAGAGATCGACGACGAGCGCCGCACCCTCACCACCGCCGATCTGCGGGTGCACGTCGGGTGCGCCATGGTGCGCAACACCGAGCCACTCGAGTTGCCGCGCAAGAACTTTGCCTACGGTCCGTATACCGTTGCCGCACTTGCCGGAATGGCATTCGACGACCCCGAGATCGGCATCCGCATCGACGCCGAGGGCGACGTCGACGTCATGGCGCTGATGTCAGACCTCGGTGGTCGTATTCCGTATGAGTATCTGCGCGGGTCGATCGCCCAGCGTCGAGCACTGCTCGCCGGACTCCTCGATGCCCGCGCGAGCGTCGACGAGGACGGATGGATCATCGTTCCCGCCGCTACCCGACACATGACCGCCGTCATCGCCGACCTCGTCGCCGGACTCGGCTACACATACAAGAGGTCGGCCACCGGCTGGCTCCGCGTCGACACCGGCGACGACGATGTCTTCACCGTTTACCATAAAGCGTTGCGCCACAAGGAGCTTCGCATGCAGTCGGGAGTTCGACGCGTCGTCGCCGTTCGTCCGGTCCGTAGCGTCCCGGTGCGGTGCGTGCAGGTCGACAACGACGAGCACATGTACCTCGCTGGTGAGGCGATGGTGCCGACGCACAATTCGACGCTCGCCATGGACTTCATCCGGTCGTGCTCGATCGGCCATCAGATGACGGCCGCGATGTTCTCCCTGGAAATGAGCAAGGTCGAGATCGTGATGCGACTCCTCTCGGCAGAAGCCAAGATCAAGCTCGGCGACATGCGTGGCGGTTCGATGTCTGACGACGACTGGACGCGCCTCGCACGCCGAATGGGTGAGATCTCCGAGGCGCCGCTGTTCATCGACGACTCGCCGAACCTCACCATGATGGAGATTCGCGCCAAAGCTCGACGCCTCAAGCAGCGCCACGACCTGAAACTCGTTGTGGTGGACTACATGCAGCTGATGACGTCGGGCAAGAAGGTCGAGTCGCGTCAGCAGGAAGTCTCGGAGTTCAGCCGCCAATTGAAGCTGCTCGCAAAGGAACTCGAGGTTCCCGTGGTCGCGATCAGCCAGCTGAACCGTGGTCCAGAACAGCGCACCGACAAGAAGCCGCAGGTGTCGGACCTTCGTGAATCGGGATCGCTCGAGCAGGACGCCGACATGGTCATCCTGCTCCACCGTCCCGACGCGTTTGAACGCGACGACCCGCGCGCGGGTGAGGCCGACATCATCGTCGGCAAACACCGCAACGGTCCGACGGCGACGATAACCGTTGCGCACCAACTACATTTGAGCCGCTTCGTGGATATGGCGCGGGGGTAGTTGGTGTTTGTAGGTTCTCAAGTTTGACTGCACTTTCTCACGACTGACTGCACCTCGGCGGCATTTGTGCAGACGGACTGAGACACGCCGTCTGGAATCCGCATAGCGGCATTTCGGAGGTGCGATGGTGGCGGCATGCCAGAGGTGGGGGCAATGCCACTCCCGAATATTTCGCTGCGCTCAGAGGACTCCTTGAAGGAATCCTGCATTGAATGGGACCACGCCTCCCTTGAGCTGATCGGCAATGCGGTGCCGTGGCGGATGTTCCGTTGGCGCCACGGCCAGAAGCACTCGGGTACCTACTGGTCGGCGACCGACCAAGCGCACGTAGTCTACGAATCTCGATTAGAACTCACCCGACTTTTGTTCGCGGACTTCGATCCTGCGGTGAGTCGAATCATTGCGCAGCCGTTCCTGATTCGTACCTCCATCGCGAAGCGTCCGCGCAGGCACGTGCCGGACTATCTGTTGTTGACAGACGATGGACCGGTGGTCGTTGATGTGAAGCCGCGCACTCAGCTCGACCCGCTTGGGAGCGCTGTGGGGAGTGGGTCGGGTTTGGACTCCGTCAGGGCGCTGAGTGCAGTCATCGCGGAGGTCTCAATCGTTGCGATGTCATCGAGCAGCTGACTCGCTCTTGCGAGATGGTCCGGGCTACCCATAGCACCGGCCTTCTCGATGAGTTCCGCGACGCTCGTCCAGAGCAGCGCAGACTCGGCGAAGAGGTTCCTTCCTTGCTCTATGACGTCCGCGACCGGCTCACCTTCGAGTAGCCGCTGGCACTCGGTCAAGAAGTCGCGGTACAGGTTGCGGAACAGTGCGCCTCCGGTGCCCGCGCGTTCCATCAGGGTGGCGATGACGGCGAGGTCGCGGCTGGGATCTTCGACTCGATCGAACCACGACTTCACGCGCTTGGCAGCTGTGCGGATTCCTCGGTTGCCGATGTTGGCGATCGGCGGCGCCAGGAAGTCCTCAGCGCATGCAGTAATCGCGGGGATGATCGCGGGGATGAGGTGCCCGGCATCCGTGTTCGCCGCCGCCTTCACGGTGAAGGACCGGTGGCGGGCCGACATCGGCCCGCGTGCAGCTCGCGCCCTGGCCAGACTTTCCAGGCTGGTTGTCACGGCTCCGCCCTGCTGCGCGGTGTCGACCAGATGTGCCCGCTCGGTGTCGTAGCCGTACATGGCGACGACGTGACCGGCGAAGTGCACACGGGATCCGAAGTACTCCAGGTCATGGCTGTCGAGCTGAAGGCCTACGGGGCTCCCCTGGTCGATCGAGGAGCGGACCTGTTCCCAAGCCCTTCGCGCGGAGGTGGTCTCGTGTACGTGCAGTTCGAGCCCCAGTCGTTGCGTCAGGTTCTGGGTGAGCACGAAGGGCTTCACCCTGCCGCCCAGGAAGGGCAGCCCTTGCTGCTTCGAGTCCCAGTAGATGAAAGACAGCCCGCTGCCCAGCCCGAAGAGCATCGGTTCGGAGAGATCGATCCCGGCGCGGCTCAGAAGCACGCCGAGTGCTGTTGTCTCGCAATGCGCGCCGCCGACCGTGGTGACTCCGTCGATGATCGTCGTGTCGGGTGGCTTGGGCGTGGTCTGTTCACTCATCGGGTACCTGGACTCGTTTGGCGAGCCACGACCTTTCCGCCTCCAGGAGGCTGAGGGAGTAGGAGAAGACTTCACGCGCTGGGTGCGGTAGGGGAGCTTGGATCCGCTGGGCTTCCATAACTGATGCGATCCTGGCCTCAAGCTGAGTCAGTCTGCTACGCAGCGCCTCGTCATAGGCACGCTTCGAGACCAGCGGCAAGTTGGCCAGGCCGACGAGGACCGGATGCGCGACCGCTCGAAGATCTGCGATGAACGCAACGGCTTCATCGACTGCCATTTGCCGCCCCTCCGCGGTGGCATGGAACACCCGCCGAGACTTCGCGGCAGGACTGCCCTCAGCGGCCTCGACGAGGCCACGCTTCTCCAGCTTCGCGAGCACGTAATAGATGGATGAGAAGCCGATGTCCGTCCACTGTCGGATACCGCGCTGCTCGATCACCTGCTGCAGGTCGTAGCCGTGCCGGGGCTGCTCAACGATCAGGCCCAGCACCGTTAGTTCGGCAGGAGTCAGCACCCGCATATTCTAGTACTAGAATAGTGTCCGAGAAGGTCACTTCGCCACAAGTGGAGAGGTCCGCCTGGCGCTATGGCGTCAGACCTCGTCGACGGGCGATCCGACGGCGGTGCCAAAGGTGTTCACGGACGTCGACAATCGGTGTCCGACGAGACCGACAGGGTCAGGGCACGCTCGGATCAGCAGCATTGCCGAACCGCTCTACTGGCTCCTCAAAACGGGTTGAGACTGGTCAGACCAGCGGCTGCCGAGTTGCGCGCGACCGAGGCTGACTTCAGCTGGGAAGCGGTCCGCGCCTCGGGTGTCGACGAATCGGGCGGACCAGCTACGCGTTCTCTGTCGGACCTCGGCGTGGGTCACGGGCCACGACGACCCACGGACCGGCGCTCGACCCTGTGCCGAAACGCTATGCTCTACCCGTAGCGGACGCGCGATCCGCATCACTAACCGGATAGGCTAACCACGAATGAACGCAGCGAGGCCCCTGTCGGCCGCGCAGGCCTCTTCTCGCCGCGCCGACGCCGAGCGCAACCGCGACAAGATCCTCGCCGCTGCCCGCTCTGCGTTCGAGGAATCCGGCAGCGACGTGTCCATGGCCGAGATCTCCCGGCGCGCAGGCGTGGGCATGGCGACCGTCTACCGCAACTTCGCCGACCGCCGCGCTCTGCTCGAAGCGCTCTACCAGGGCGAGGTCCAGGTCATCTGCGACGCAGGCGAGGACGCCCAGGGCGACACGCCTGCCGCAAGGCTCGAGTACTGGCTGCGGAGTTTCATGACGTTCGCGCTGAATAAGCGCCCATTCGCCGCGGACCTGCTGGCCCATGTCGACGGCGACGAGACGATGTTCGACACCAGCCGGGCGCGAGTGATCGCGTCCGGCCGACCACTGCTCATCGCGGCGCAGCACGCGCAGGAAGTCCGCGGCGACCTGTCACTGGAACAGATTCTCGACTCCGTCGTCGCCATCGCGGCCATTCCCGGAGACGCGCGCTACCGTCGGCCGATTCTCGCGACCTTCCTGGACGGCCTTCGTATCCCGACGTAGCTCCTGTGCGTCTCCGCCTCTTGCTAACCGGATAGCCTATCCGATACTTTAAGTGGAGTACCGCTCCGGTTAGCAAGTGCCTGGAAGCGGCGCCGTGAACGTCGAACTCAGGGAGAACCGATGAGTGACAAGCAGATCGCAGTAGTAACCGGCGCAAACAAGGGGATCGGCCGGGAGATCGCCAAGCAGCTCGCAGACCTGGGCAACGTGGTGGTGGTCGGCGCGCGCAACAAGGAAGCCGGGGAGCAGGTCGTCGCGGAGATCCGCGCAACTGGCGGCGACGCGGTCGCCGTCGCTCTCGACGTCACCGATCCCGGGTCGGCTGCGGCTGCTGCCGAGACGGTGGAGAGTCTGTTCGGGCGGGTCGACGCACTGGTCAACAATGCCGGGATCAGCCACCGGCCGGGTTCGGACTTCTCCGGTCAGCTACCTCGCTCGGCCAACGTCGACGACATCCGATTCGTGTTCGAGACCAACGTATTCGGCGTCATCAATGTGACGAGTGCCTTCCTGCCACTGCTGCGGAAGTCGAAGGCCGGGCGCATCGTCAATGTGTCCAGCAGCGCGGGGTCGTTCACGATGATGACGGATCCGCAGACCTTTGAGTCGGCCCCGGTCGCGCTGGGTTACGTCCCGTCTAAGACGGCGCTGACCGCGATCACCCTGCAGTACGCGAGGGATCTCGCCGCCGACAACATCCTCGTCAACGCGGTGTGCCCCGGCTTCGTCGCCACCGACCTCAACGGACACCGGGGAGTCCTGACTCCCGCTGAAGGCGCCGTCTCCGCCGTGCGTATGGCGTCGATAACTGCGGACGGACCCACCGGTACGTTCACCGACGTCAACGGTCCGGTGGCATGGTAGGCGCCCGCACCGAGGGAGAAGCGTGATGCCTTCGTTCGGGATTCTCACTGCGCCGCAACAGGTTAACTACTCCGACCTACTCCAAGTGTGGCAAGACGCCGACGGCATACCGGCGATCGAACACATGTGGTTGTTCGACCACCTCCTGCCGATCGGTGGACCGCTGGAGGGACCCATCTTCGAAGGGTGGACGTTGCTCTCTGCGCTGGCCGCGGTCACCGAGAGGGTGCGGGTCGGAATGCTGGTGACGAGCAACCGCTTTCGTCCGCCGGCGATGCTGGCGAAGATCGCGACCACCGTCGACGTCGTGTCCGACGGTCGGCTGGACTTCGGCATCGGCGCGGGCTCCAACCCGCGCATTCCGATAGCTCGCCGTGAGTACGAGGCAAATGGGTTGCCGTACAACAGTTTCGGGCAATCAGTGGAAGCGCTTGCCGAGGCGTGTGAAGTGATCAAACGGCTCTGGACAGAGGACGATCCGTTCGACTTCACCGGCGAGCACGTCGTGTTGACCGGGGCGGTGGGTAATCCCAAGCCGCTGCAGCGTCCGCACCCACCCCTGCTGATCGGTGGCCGATCGCGGGCAACACTGCGGGTGGTCGCACAGCATGCGGACATCTGGAACATGCCGGGCGGCGACATCGCCGAGATGGTCGAGCGCAATGCGCTGCTCGATCGACTGTGCGACGAGATCGGTCGCGACCCGGCGTCGATCGTACGATCGGTCGCGTTGCCGACGTCCTACGAGCATCCCGCTCAGACGCGGGCGGCTATCGCTGAGGTCGTCGACGCGGGCTTCACGCACCTAGTTCTCATCCTGCCCGCCCCCTTTCCGGCGCACGCGGCACTCTGGTTGGCGAACAACATCATTGGCTGAAGGGCAGACGCAAGTGCCAATTCAATGGCGCTCGCGTTCGTTGAGGACGTCTCGGATCTGGTTCCGGCTACTGATCCCGAGTTTGGGAAACACCTTGTAGAGGTGTGCCGCAACGGTTCGGTGCGACACGTAGATCTGATCAGCGATCTGACGGTTGCTGAGCCCCGACGCTGCCAGGCGTGCGATTTGCATTTCCTGTGGGGTCAATTCCGCTTCTACGTCGTTCGTGGGGGTCAAGTCTCCGGGCGATTGCACCCCGGCTGCCCGAAGTTCGGTGCGGGTCCGTTGCACCCACGGCTCGGCGTCGCGCGATTGGAACGCCCTGAGGGCCGCCGAAAGTTGAACCCGTGAATCGACGATCCGACGCTGCCGACGCAGCCACTCTCCGTAGTTCAGTTGGGTTCGCGCGTATTCCAGCGACGCTTCGGCACGGGCACCGTCGTGCAGTGCTATCCGGAAGTGTTCTTCGGCGTCGGTACCGTTGCCGGCCAACAATGCTCGGCTCCGATGCACCAGGGCGAGCAGATATGGGGAGCCCAATGTTGCTGCCTCAGTGTTGATTTCGTCCACCAGCGTGCCAATATTGTCGACGTTGTGGCTCGCCACCGCTGCCTCCGTCAGATCTGCAATGGCCCACCGACGAGAGCTACGGTCCCGCACCATCTTCGACAATTCCGTGAACGCCTCGTCGTAATCGTGCCGGATGAGAGCGAGAAGACCACTGGCCCAAGCCAGGTCGTCGATCCAGAGCAGTGATGTGTCCACAGGGAGGTGCTGACGAGCGATTGCCAGTGCGCTCTGAGCATCGGCGAAGCTCCCGCGCCACGCATGAGCCCGCGCAAGTAGTGCTGCGGCGCTCCCCATGCTGAGGGACATGTCGGAGTCAGTTGCGATACGCAAAGCGGTTTGCGCACTCATTGCCGCCTCGGGGAGCTGGCCTGCGATGATCTGTGCGCGAGCTGATCCGCGCAGTGCCTCGCATTCGATGCTGGGCGCACCGCTGGTACGTGCAACTCGAATAGCTCTGTCCCAACATTGCTGAGCCGTCGACAGATCAGAGACTGATTCGGCGGCCAAGCCCATCGACATCAGCAGCATGGTGTCGTCGTTGGCAGCGGTGTGAAGAGTCGTTGCGTGCGAACGGAACTGGTGCGCGTATTTGGTGTCTTCGACGGTCGCCAACGCGACCTCAATCGCGGGTTCGTCAAGGACTTCCAGACGGTGCAGGCTGTCTGCCACGAGGTGGCGATCGCCCTCGTCGAGGCCGTGCATCCGACACTGTGCCGCGGCAGCGGCCACCAAGTTGACGCGTGCAAGATGGTGCTCCGGTGTGTCGGCGTCGGCGAGTCGATCTGCCAACGACAGCAAGTCGGCGATCGCGGGCACCGCCACACCGGCGGTGACGCCGAGAGTGAAACGGGCGGTGGCGAGTTCGACGAGATCATCCAGGCCGGTGGCCAACGGTTCGGCCTCGTCGACAATGTTGATCGCCTCCGTGGTCAACCCCGCTCGACAAGCCGGTTCGATCGCGCGCACCAGGCGGCGCACGCGCTCACCCGGTGTGGTCGACAGTATCGCCGCGCGCCGCCACGCCGCGGCGGCTTCGGCGTTGGCGCCCCGCTGTCCTGCGGCGCGCGCGACGTACTCGAGTTCTGTAGCGATGACCTCGTCTCGCCCGTAAGAGGCGGCGGCTCGTTGCCAGGTGGCCTGCGCTGGGTCGCTGGTGGCTTCAGCGAGCGCGCGATGAAACGTCGAACGCTGCGATAACGTCGCTGCGCTGTACGCCACCGATCGGATCAGAGGATGTCGCACCTTGATGACGCCGTCATCGACAGTGATCAAGCCCGTGCGTTCCAACGGGTCCAAGCAGGTCTCGGGTAGGTCGACGCGCCGTGCGGCGTCCAACACTTCCGTCAACGACGTCGCGTCGCTCGCCGAGACGAGTGCGAGCATCTGCCTGCTGGGTTCGGGTAGTACGCCGAGTTGTTCGAGGAAGATCCTTTCGATGCGTCGGGTGGTTGGCAGTGGCGGCGTTCCACCCCAGAGATGGTGGTCGTCCGTCGCGGCGACGGCTTTCGCGAGCTCGGCAATGGCCAACGGGTTACCAGCCGCCTCGTAAAGCACCCGGCGCTGGGCCAGTTCACTCAACTCCGGTCCGGCCGCGAGTGCCTCGGCGAGCAGAGTTCGTGAGGCCGATTCGTCGACAGGACCCAACGTCAGACGAGGTAGAGACACGAGCCGGGCCGATTCACCGTCGAGTCCCGGGCGAGCCGCGCACAGCAAGACCGCTGCCGCAGAGGAGATCCGGCGCCCGACGAACGTCAACACATGCAGAGACGAGCCGTCGAGCCAGTGCGCGTCGTCGACGATGAGCATCAGCGGACGCCGCGCCGACGCCTCCTCGATCAGCCCGAGCACCGCGACACCGATCAGAAGTGGGTCTGACTCGAAAGGCTCGCCCAATCCGAGCGCACCGAGGAGGGCGCGCTTCTGGTGTGGCGGAAGGGAATCGGCATTCCCGAGAATCGGGCGTACCAACTCGTGTACTGCGGCGTAGCCCACCTTGGTCTGGCACTGGACTCCGGCGCAGGACAGAACCGTGAACCCGTTGTCCTTGCCCCATTGCGCGGCCGAGGTGAGCAGCGTCGTCTTACCGATTCCGGGATGTCCCTCGACGACGAGCGCACATCCCTGCTCTCGGGCGCAGGAAGCGGCAGTGACAATGGCCTCGAATTCTTCGACGCGACCGATCATTGATCCGGCTCGGTTAACTCCCGCCGGACTGCTCGAGCTATCAGTTCGCCGGCGTGCGTCGGTGCTGTTTCCTGTCCGCATATCCGACTGCAGGAGAGTCACAATTGGACCCTAGCACCCTGAATAGGCTATTCCAACCCAGAGGGATTTGCCCTACACCTAGCGAGGGCGCCGCTGATGGCTGGTGTCGTCACTCGCCGAGGAACTCCACGATGTCGCGCCCCAGCGCCGCCTGATAGGCCCCGTGGATACCGTGCGACGCACCGGGGTAGATGCGAAGAGTGCCGTGTTTGACCAGGTCGATTGCCTTGGCCGCGGAATCGTGGATGGGCACGATCTGATCGTCGTCCCCGTGAGCGATGAGGATTGGTACCTGAAGGTTCTGGAGATCTTCGGTGAAGTCGGTTTCGGAGAACTGGGCAACGCAGTCGTAGACGGCGGAGAGTCCTGCCTGCATGCCCAGACGCCAGAATTCGTCGATGAGGCCCTTGGAGACGGCCGCCCCTTCGCGATTGAAACCATAGAACGGCAGAGCAAGGTCTTGCCAGAAGGCTGAGCGGTCGGCGAGAACGTTGGCGCGGATGTCGTCGAAGGCCTCGATCGGAGTGCCCTCGGGGTTCCGTTCGGAACGCACCATGATCGGCGGTACCGCTCCGACCGTGACAATCTTGCTGACCCGACCTTGACCGTGGCGGGCTGCATAACGCACGACCTCGCCCCCTCCGGTGGAATGCCCAACGAGTGAAATATCGGTCAGGTCAAGGGCATCGACGAGACCGGCGAGGTCTGCGGCGTAGGTATCCATGTCGTTGCCGGTCCACGTCTGCTCGGATCTGCCGTGTCCGCGACGGTCATGAGCGATTGCGCAATAGCCATGGTCGGCAAGGAGTTTCATCTCGACGTCCCACGCGTCAGCGCTCAATGGCCATCCGTGGCTGAAGATCACCGGGCGGCCCGACCCCCATTTCTTGTAGAAGATCTGGGCGCCGTCGGCAGCGGTTATGAATGGCATCTGAGTCTCCCTCACGGATGGCGGCATTGGGAGCGAACACGATTGGTGACGCCCCAAGACCGATTCTGTTCGGGCCTTCCTGCCTGCGGTATACGTGTGTTGACTGCACAGGGTGTAATCGCGCTGATTTACCTAACCGAAAATGTGCTATCGACCGGTGAGCAGACCGAGCGCGCAGTACCAGACGGGTCCTGCGTTGACGCGCTTCGGGTATCGCCGAAGCATCCGCTTGTAATACTCGTCAGGACGGTCGACAGTTGCGAGCAGTTCGCGGGCAAAGACCAGGTAGTCGCGGGTCTCGGCGATGCATCGCGGATCGTCGTCGCTCCCTGGGGCCTTGTGGCCGGCGACGACGAAGGCCGGGTCGAGAGCGGCGATGGTGTCAAGTGCGGCGAGCCAGGAATCGAAGCCGCCGTCAGGTGTCTCCAGGACATACTGGTGGACGCCGTTGTAGACAGAGTCTCCGGCGAGTAACAGTCGCAGATCGGGCACCCAGAGCGCGGTCGTGTCTGCAGTGTCGGTGTGGCCGAGGTCGATCGGAACCAGGTCGTGACCTTCGAGTTGCAGTCCGTCAGGAGGGAACAACTGCGCGATGACGGGAGACGGCGGAATCAGACCACCGAACACGCGGTCCCACAACCGATCTCGCCCCTCTGTCGCTTCGCCGGGCATCCGCGACAAAGGGCCGGCAGTGGTGTACACCGGCACGTCGCCGAACTCCCGGAGAAGTTCGTGAACTCCGAGCCAGTGGTCGCCGTGCGCGTGGGTGATATAGACGGCGATGAGGTTTCGTCCCGAATCACGGATCCAGTTGCGGACTCGCTCAACTTGACCATAGGTGTACGGCGCGTCGACGAGAACTGCATCCGAACTGCCTTGCACGAGTGTGACTGAGAGTGGCGAGGAGACGATGGACTCCCCGCTCGGGAGGCGCATGTCCCCGGAACGCGGCGTGCCGTCGAGAACCAAAACGTCGTATGTCAGCTCTGGCATCGCTAATACTCCTTCTGTACTGCATTCGCCGGTATTAGGAACTGTGCAGTCGGTCAGTCCGACTGCGTGCCAGGCTCTTTCGGAGTATCGCGCGCCGGGATCACGAGATTACCCACTGATACCTGCACCGGCTGATCATTCTGATTCAGCGTGACGGTACGAACCTTGGCGATGCCGATGAGTGGATTCGATCTCGATCGGCGGACCTCGAGGACTTCACTCGTGACTCGCAGTTCGTCGCCCGGGCGCACCGGTAGCGGCCACTGCAGATCATCGAATCCCGCTCCGACGACTCCTCCGGAGGGCCGGAACTCGCTGTCGACCAGCAACCGCATGGTGACTGCGGCAGTGTGCCAGCCGCTGGCGGCCAGCGTCCCGAAGACGGAATCGGCCGCACCCGCGCTACTGAGATGGAACGGTTGAGGATCGAACTCGGCAGCGAACCGCTGGATGTCCTCCGCGGTTATCTGGATCGTCGTTGTGCCGGAAAAGCTCTGCCCAGGTGTGAGGTCTTCAAGAAACAACGTTGGCATTGGGAATCCGTCCGTGTGTCGTTTTACCGGTATGTATTGCACCTCGTCGCGCAGACGTCAGCGAAAGACGGAACTGCGGGCGGCGCGGGTGACGTCGTCGGCAATCACTTCGGGTGCGCCGGATTCGATGGCGTCGACGATCTGACGGGCGACATCTGCAGGATCGTTCTTCGGGACGTCGAGGCCCGACACCATGTCTGTGTCGGTGTAGCCGAGATACACCCCCACGACGTTGATGTTCTGCGGTTCGAGCTCCATACGCAGTGAATTCGTCGCCGACCACAGCGCGGCTTTGGAGCAGCCGTACGCCCCGGAACCGGGTATCCACGCCAGCACCGAAGCGACGTTGACGATGGTGGCGGCATCGGTCGCTACGAATTTCGGCAGAAACCCACGGGTCACACGCAGCGGGCCGAAGAAGTTGGTCTCCATTGCTGCTTCGATGTCGTCGATCGGTGACGTCGACAGCGACTGCCCGGCGAGTAGACCTGCATTGTTGACGATGATCGTGGCATCGGCGGCCGCGTCCGCCAGGGCCAGTACCGACGATTCAACTGTGACGTCGAGTGCGACGTTGGCGATCCGTGCGTCGTTGCTGGCTTCAGGTGTCCGGCTGGTCGCATACACCTTGGTCGCTCCGCGGGCGAGCAGTTCGTCGACGATGGCCTTACCCAAGCCGCGTCGTCCACCGGTCACTACGGCAGTTGCTCCGCTTACCGTTGTTGTTGTCGCCACATCAGTCTCGCTATCGCTCGGGGTCTCCACGGACGAGCTTGATCCAAAGTACGTCTGGACAGGTATCCGTCAGATGACTGTGTATCGATACGCCACAGTCATCTGACGGATACCCGCCGCCGTCAGCCTGAGCAAGGATGGGCACAGAGACACCTCGATGAAAGGACTTCGATTCTCATGCGCGCTATCAGCCAGGACAGGCTCGGCGGACCAGAAGTGCTTACCGAGGTCGATATCGACACCCCTACTCCAGGGCTCGGCCAGATCCTCGTTCGGGTGCACGCTGCGGGCGTGAACCCTGTCGATGCGATGAACCGCGAAACGGGCATGTTCGTCGGAAACCCGCCATTCGTCCTCGGCTGGGATGTGTCGGGGACGGTCGAAAAGGTCGGACTCGGGTCGACGCTGTTTGCGCCGGGAGACGAAGTGGTCGGGCTATTGCCATTTCCGCAGGGGCACGGCGCGTACGCCGAGTACGTCGTCGCGCCCACCCGTGTCTTCGTGCCGAAGCCCGCTGCTCTCGACCACGTGCACGCAGCGGCATTGCCACTGGCGGGACTCACCGCGTGGCAGGCTCTGGTCGAGACGGCACACGTGGGGCAGGGGAGCAGAGTCCTGATCACCGGCGCCGCAGGTGGAGTCGGGCACTTGGCAGTCCAGATCGCCAAGGCCCGCGGCGCCTACGTCTACGCCGTGGCAGGCGCGGCAAGCGCCGACTTTCTTACCGGGTTGGGCGTCGACGAGGTGATCGATTACACGACAACAGATTTCGTTGATGCCGTCACCGATCTGGATGTGGTTTTCGACGTCATCGGACACGACTATCCGAGCAAGGCTGTGCAGGCACTCAAGCCTGGTGGCATCCTCGTATCGACTCTTCCCCAGTCATTGCCCGACGTCGCGGAATCGGCTACCGGCAAGGGAATTCGATTGGCCGGCCTGTTCGTGGAGGCCGACCGGCTCGGTATGACCGAGTTGGCGAAACTGGTATCGGATGGGCGGTTGCAGCCTGTGGTGGCAGCCACTTTCCCGTTGGCGGACGCAGGGCAGGCGCAGAGCAGTAAGGCCGGACCCGGCAAGACAGTCCTCACCGTGGTCGAGGACGATTCCTGATCAACCCCGGGCCGCCATGTGCAGCGGCACAAGAGAACTCCTGGGTTGTATAAGCCAAGTTAGGGTGTGTGACAATCGACGTGTGCCAAGAACAGCGTGGACGGACGATGCGTGCCCGATAGCTCGCGCCATGGGGGTGTTGGGCGAACGGTGGTCGGTGCTCATCATCCGAGAGGCCTTGCGGGGTAGAACGCGGTTCTCGGAGTTCCGATCAGAACTCGGGATCGCGCCCGACGTCCTCAGTGCGCGGTTGGCGTCGTTGGTTGCTGCAGGCGTATTCGAGCAGGTCGAGTATCAGGAAGTCGGTGACCGTCGTCGGCAGGCCTACGAGCTGACCGAGGCCGGCCACGCGCTGAGTACCGTCTTGGCCTCGCTCGCGCAGTGGGGATACAGCTATCTACCTCAGGCCGCAGACAACGGATACCGCTTTGTCGACTCGGCAACGCAGGAACCGGTGCTGGCCAGCTTGCGTCGTCGGGGCGGAGAAATTGCCGACCCCGCAGGTGTGGCTCTGGTGCGCAAGGGGCAGTAAGTCGGACTCCCTGGTTCCGCGTCAACGAGGCGTGCGGCACACCGCTCCGAACAAACGGGAATAGATCGACGCCTACTGGGTTTTACCTGACATGTCAGCTAATCACCTATCGGCCCGCCAGCTCGACGTCTGGCAGCGCTTACAGACCGTGACCGAGACCCTGCGACGCGAGGTTGGTCGGGGACTGAAAGACGCCGGCCTCTCCGAGCAGGAATTCACCGTGTTGGCTCATCTCGTCGAGGCCGGCGGATCTGCGCGGCCGTCGGATTGCGCACGGGAGATGGGTTGGGACTCCAGCCGACTTGCACACCAACTCGGTCGGATGGAGAAACGGGGCCTGCTCGAGCGCGGACCGGAGATCGACGGTGATGGTCGCGCGTCGACGATCTCGCTGACCGATGACGGTCGCCGCGCCCACCGAAGGGCCGTCGGACCACATCTGCGGGCGGCGAAACAGTGGTTCGGTGATGCACTCACCGACGCGCAGTTGACCGCGCTCGGAGACGCCCTGACCGCACTGGAAACCAACGCGGCGCGAGTCGCCGCCAACACGCAAGGAGCGCAAGCATGACCACTGCAGTACACCCGGCCTGGGAATTGACCACACCGGACCTTCAGGGAAAGACAGTCGTTGTCGTCGGCGGCTCCGGGGGCGTGGGCGAAGGCGTCGTTCGGACACTGCTCGACGACGGCGCGACGGTCATCGCGACCGGCCGTGATCGCGCCCGACTCGATGAGCTGCGGGCGAACGTCGTCGACGCGGAGACCGATCAGCGGCTGCACACCGAGGTTCTGGACGCATCGGCGCCCGATCTCGACGCGCAGATCGAGGCACTCGCCACAACCTATGGAACGTTCGACGGAGTCGTCGTCGCGGTCGCGTCGTGGGGGAATCAGGGGCGCAGACCCGCGCTGTCACTCAACGACGACGAGTGGCAACACTTGCTCGATGCCAATCTGACGACCGTCTTCCGGCTCTTTCGCGGCTTCCTGCCGCACACAGCGCGCACCGGAATGATCCTGCAGCTCAACGGAATGAGTGCCGACATCCCGTTCCCGGGCGCAGCCGGTGTCGCATTGAGTGCGGCGGCGTCGAAGTCGCTGACGCGGACGATCGCCGCTGAACAGGATGGTCGTGGCCCGCGGTTCTATCAGGTCATCTTGGGCGTCGTACGGACGCGTGCGCGGCAGCGTGCAGGCGTCGACGATCCGACGTGGCTCGAGGGCGAGGAGGTCGGCGCACATGTCGCGGCGTTGGTCGTCGGGACCAGCCCCCTCTCCGACACCACGGTGCACTACCTCACGGACAAGCGTGTCGGACCGGAGGCGCACTGATGGGCACGACCGATGAGCTTCACATCATTACTCCCGGCGACCCCGGCTACGAAGATGTTCGGCACGTCTACTCGGCCACGGGCAGTCCGGGCCGTGTGCTTCTGCCGGTCGACGCAGACCAAACGGCTCGCGCATTGGAAATCGCTGTAGGGCAGGGTGATCCGTTCGCGATCCGCAGCGGTGGGCACGGGATCAGCAGCATCGCCACCAATGACGGAGGGACCGTCATCGATCTGCGACACCTCAATCACGTGGAGCATGTGGGCGACGCGACGGTGGCCGTCGGAGCCGGCGGGCGGTGGGGCGCGGTCGCTCGCAACCTCTACGGCTGGGGACTGGCCCTGACTTCTGGAGACTCAGGCGATGTCGGTGTTGGTGGCCTGGCGACCACCGGCGGAATCGGACTGCTCGGACGAGCACAAGGGTTGACGATCGACCGCATACGCGCGGCCGAGATCGTCACCGCCGACGGGCGCATCATGCGGGTGTCGCACGATGAGCATCCCGACCTGTTCTGGGCGATCCGCGGCGCGGGCGCCAACGTCGGAATCGTTACCCGATTCGAGTTCGAGGCCGCCACCACGCCCACGGTGGCGCGGGCGGCGCTGGCGTTCGACATCTCCGACGTGGCAACGTTTCTCACCGAATGGGGACCCCGGGTCGAGGCCGCTCCTCGCGAGATCTCGGCGTTCCTGTACATCGGCGCCGGTGCGCGACCATTCGCGCAAGCGACGGTAGTCTACGCCGGCGACGACGCGGCGGCGGCGACCCGCGCGCTCACACCGTTTACGGAGTTGCCCGACATCGTCGGCGCACGAGCCGAATTGGTTCCCTACCCGGCCGTCCCGCTCACGTCCGATGCGCTCCACGTCGGCCAGCAACCCGCTGTCATGCACACGGCACTCGTCGAGCATCTGGACGACGATCTCGCCGCCGACATCGGCGAATTACTCGCATCCTACGGTGCGCAGATGATCCAGATCCGTTCTGCGGGAGGGGCGATCAACGACGTGCCGGCAGATGCCACCGCGTATGCCCACCGCCACCAGAACTTCTCGGTCACCGCTGTCGCCGACCACTCCTCCCAGGCGTTCGACGACGCGTGGGAACCGATCCGCGCTCGCCGAGACGGCATCTACCTCAGTTTCGAGTCAAACCACCGGCCAGAAGACATCGCCGCGGCGTTTCCCGCGCCGACCCTCGCGCGACTGCGCACGATCAAGCACGAGTGGGATCCCGATGGCGTGTTCACCCAGAACTTCGACGCCACCGTTCGCTGAGAATCCTTCTCGCGCAATAGGGACGCGCGGCGGTAACCGATCGGCGAGTCCGTTGTGGGGTTCGCCTGAGCGGGGGTCGAGGTGGACAGCCGTGCAGAAGTTCGGATTCGAGATGCGCAGCCCAACAGTAGGTTTCACCGCGACCGTCGAGTTTTGCGCGCCTTTGCTTTTCCGCGTGTCGGTATCGTTCCGGCCGCTTCGCGAGATGCCCGCTTGGCGGCCGCCTTCTCTTTCGCCGACCGCTTCGGTGGCGGTTCGGACGTGCCACGCGACGATGTGGCCTTGCGTCCACGCACAATCCCGATGAACTCCGCCGCCAGATCCGAAGTGGGTTGCGGCCACAGCAGTCCGACGGTGCTTGTCGGGACGTCGGTGACCGGGCGATAGTCGAGGTCGCGGCGGTGGTGCAAACGCGCCAGCGATTGCGGCACCAGCACCACCCCCATCCCGCTGGCCACGAGTTCGATCGCGTCGGCGGTCGTCTCCGGCCGATGGTCCACGGCGTTACCGGGACGTTCGGTGACGACGAGCGGTTCATCGAGGGGCCAGAGCAGGTTCTCGTCGGCAAGGTCGGCCCGTGACAACTCGTCACCTGCGGTGAGCACACTGTCCTTACCCATCACCGCCACCGTCGTTTCTTCGTACAGGGCGATGATGTGGTGCGGACCCAGATCGGCATGGGAGAGTGCGTCGGGCAGCCTGGTGATCGCAATGTCGACGCTGCGGTTGATAAGCGCTGCGGCGGTGTCGGCGACCGCAGTCGGCACAAGGTCGAGTCGGACGTTCGGGTGACGCTCCCCGAAAATGCGGACCCACTTCCCCGGTGTGGTACCCGGCACAAATGCGAGCCGGAAGACCACAGCGCTGGACTCATCGGGATCGACGGGCGAATTCACGCCCCGAGGCTACCGGGGATACGCTGCGAGTATGAGCTCGCAGTCCATGAAGCCGGCCACCGCCGCCAAGAAGCTCGACATCTACCTTCCCGCGACACCTGACGAGTTTCGCTCCGGAACGATTACCCGGGAACAGGTGGCGGCCTGGCAGGCCGATCCGCCGCAGTGGTTGCGCGATCTGCGTGCCAACGGACCGCACCCGAAGAATCTGGTAGCCGCCAAACTCGGGATCTCCAACTCCGGGCTGGTCCGGGGCGAGGTGACCGAGGCGTTGACGACCGATCAGATCAACGCGTTGCTCGAAGAGATGCCCGACTGGCTTGCCGCCGAGCGCACCAAGCACGTCGAGGCCCTACGCGAGGAGCGTCGGATCAAATCCTTGCAAGCCGACCGTCGGCGCGAGCGTGAGGCGCCCACCAGCGAGGAGTGAGCCTCCGCCGGTCCGGCCGACATATCCACCTGGTGGTTCTCCCGCAGATGCAACCGCGCGCAGGAATAGCCGCCGATACTCATGAGACGAAGCTAGGTACCTCTTGCCTTCAGCGCAGGGCCGACCGCACCGTTTCAGTATTCAGAAGTTCCCCGAATCGTGAGGGGTGGAACCCGCACGCTCACGTTAACTCGATCCGGGCGCCAATTTTTCCATCAGTAACCATCACGTAATAAATCGGGCGTGAACTGTTATCAGTCGGAACGTCAAGTATCCCAAGCCATCCGACCATCAATTCTTCGCCAGTGGGCAGTGTCGCCCGCACACCCCCATCACACGACGGCGGTCTCGCCCGTCTCATCGAGGAGTAACCCCATGGCCATGTTCGACGACACCATCACCGAGAACATTGCGAAGTCTCTTGCCGAGATTCCGCATCCCTCCCTGCCCAAGGGTTCGAATATCTACGGCGGCACCAAGATCTTCCCCGACTACCAGGCGGAGGAGGGCGAAACCTACTTCACGCTCGTCCACGGCATCGCGCACGAGTCCTCGGTATCGTTCGTCGCAGTGCTGCAGGCCACCCGCGCGCTACGCAAGGGCTTCGAGTCGGCTATCTACTTCTACGGTCCCGGAGCAATCAATTGCCTTGCCACACGCGGGTTTCCAAAGACCGGTGACTCCGGTTTCCCCGGCGAGCAGAACATCAACGACGCGTTGGAGACCTTCATCAAGGAGGGTGGAACCGTCTTTGCGTGTCGCTTCGGTCTCGCGCTGCATGGTGGTCGGGAAGAAGATCTGATCGAGGGCGTCATTCCGGCACATCCGCTCGACGTGCAGGACGCGCTGATTCACTACGCCCGCAAGGGTGCGATCATCAACTCCACCTACATGGTCTGATCGTCGAGATCCCCACTCCCCGAGAGACATTCACATGACCACTATTGGTACAGTCGCCGCGAACTTCACGCGCGACCTTGAACAGAACTATCAGACAATCGCCGACTATGTGGCGCAGGCCCGCGCACGAGGTGTCGAGTTCCTGGTGTTTCCCGAGGCTGCGATCGGGGGATACCTCTCATCGCTCGGTAACCACGGCGACACCGTCAAGAACACCAAGCGATCGTTGCCGCCGGCAATCCGCCTCGACGGTCCCGAAATCGCACGCGTGCAGGAGATTGTCGGCGACATGGTGATCGCCATAGGCTTTTGCGAACTCGCTGAGGACGGCGTGACGCGCTACAACGCGGCCGCAGTCCTCGACGGCGACCAGATCTACGGAAACTATCGCAAAGTGCACCAACCGCTTGGCGAAAACATGTCCTACTCGTCGGGTTCGGAGTACGGAGTCTTCGACACTCCTGTGGGGCGCGTCGGACTCCAAATCTGTTATGACAAAGCATTTCCCGAAGCCGCGCGTATCATGGCACTCAACGGTGCCGAGATCATCGCAAGTCTTTCGGCGTGGCCGGCGGCGCGTACCGCGACCGCGGAGAATCTGCAGGACGATCGCTGGACTTACCGGTTCAATCTCTTCGATACAGCCCGTGCCCTCGATAACCAGGTGTTCTGGGTTGCCGCAAACCAATCGGGAACGTTCGGTTCGTTGCGGTACGTCGGCAACGCCAAGATCGTCGATCCCGGCGGCAACATCCTCGACACCACGCTGCTCGAAAGCGGACTCGCCGTAGCCGACGTCGACATCGCCGGGACCTTCAGAGCGATGCGAGGCGGGATGTTCCACCTGCGAGATCGTCGTCCGGACGTCTACGGTGAACTCGTCGAGGTCGACCCCACCGGAACCGCGGGATGGCGGGACCTCGCTCATGCCTGAGATGACGTTCACCGTGAGGTGGCCCGATGGCGCTGTGCAGCAGTGCTATTCGCCGAGTCTCGTCATGCACGACCACCTCAATGTCGGCAGTAGTTACACGGTGGCTGAATTCCGAACCCGTACCGACGCCGCCCTCGGCGAAGCCGCTGAGCGCGTCCGCGCCAAGTATGGATTCGCTTGTACGTCTGCCGCTGCAACCGCTGAGGACATCAACAACACAGCCCGCCGATACGACGACGAGTCGACCGTCGAGGTTCTCGACATGCATCCGGCACTACCCACTTCCTGACCACATTCTGGAGACATCATGAGCGCACGAGCTCATTCCACACCCCACACCACCCACATCCCGGTGGCGATCATCGGCGGCGGACAAGCAGGCCTATCGGTCAGCTGGTATCTCGGCCGCGCGGGTATCGAGCACACCGTGATCGAATCTCGGACCGCCGTCCATGCATGGCAGTCCAAGCGGTGGGACAACTTCACCCTCGTCACTCCGAACTGGCATTGCCGGCTTCCCGGCTACGCCTACGACGGCCCGGACCCCGACGGCTTCATGACCCGCGACGAAGTTGTCGAATGGCTCGCCGGATGGCGTGAAACCTTCACTGCCCCACTGCGAGAACACACCACGGTAACTCGCCTGCGAACCATCGGGGATACAGGCTTCGAGCTCACCCTCACCACCGACGAATCTGTCGAACTGCTGACGTGTGACCAGGTCGTCGTCGCGACTGGCGGCTACCCGCTGCCGGTGGTGCCGTCGTTCGCGCCGTCGTTGGACGCTTCTGTAAAGCAGATCCACTCAGAGCAGTACTTCACACCTGATCAGCTGCCAGCCGGCGCCGTTCTCGTCGTCGGGTCCGGACAATCCGGCGCACAAATCGCCGAGGACCTCCACCTCGCAGGTCGGCAGGTGCATCTAGCCATCGGCAACGCGCCGAGGGTTGCGCGCACTTACCGCGGCCGTGACTGCATGACCTGGTTGGCGGACATGGGCATCTATGACACACCGACCGAACAGTTCCCCGGAGGTAAAGCGGCACAGGAGAAGACAAATCACTACGTCACCGGCCGCGACGGCGGACGAGACGTCGATCTGCGACAGTTCGCCGTCGAAGGGATGAAGCTCTACGGGCATTTGACCGACGGCAAGGACACGGTCCTGCGGTTCGCGCCGACGCTGCGCGAATCACTCGATCAGGCCGACGCGGTGTACAACTCGATCTGCGCCGACATCGACCGCTACATCGAGAAAGCCGGAATCGACGCGCCTCCCGCCTCGCGCTACGAGCCCGTCTGGGAACCCGAAACCGACCCCTCCGCGGTCGACCTGGTTGCCGAGGGCATCACCAGCATCGTGTGGGCGATCGGGTACCGACCGGACTACCGCTGGATCGAGGCAAGCGCATTCGACGGTGCGGGCCGGCCGATGCAGACCCGCGGCATCACCCAGGTACCGGGACTGAGCTTCATCGGCCTCCCGTGGATGCATACCTGGGGCTCGGGACGGTTCCTCGGGATCGACCGCGACGCACGCCACATCGCTGAATCCGTCACCGGCGCACTCGGTCTGCCCGGGCTCAGACTCGCCGTCGGCTAACCGGGACCACAGGTAACCGACATGACTGTGCAGTCGATCTCCTCGGTATTCGCTGATCGCGCCCGTACCTCGCCGGGCGAAGTCATGGTCATCGACGCCCACGGGCCTGTGACCGCCGGTGAGATTGACGTGCGGGCCAACCGGCTGGCTCACCTCTTGCAGCGCCATCACGTCGCCCACGACGATCTCGTTGAAGTGGCCTTACCCAACGGTGCCGCCTTCGTGGTTGCTTGCGTCGCGGTGTGGCGTGCGGGCGCCACGCCGATGCCGCTCGACCCGGCGATGCCCGCAGACGAGCGGGAGATGCTCGAACGGATCGCCCAGCCTCGAGTTACCATCGGCGACAACGTATCTCCGCATACAGTCACGGTCGACGAGAACGATGCCCGTGAGCTGCCTGCAGACGCGCCTCCCGATGTCTGGGCAAGTTCGTGGAAGGCGCCTGCATCCTCCGGGAGCACAGGACTCCCGAAGATCGTTCGTTCCTTGACTCCCGCACTGGTTGACCCCGGTGCTCGAGTGGCGACGTTCTTCCCCTGCGCGGCAACACAGTTGGTCACATCTCCGCTGTGGCATTCGACCGCCTTCACCTACGCGTTCCGGGGCTTGACCGCTGGCCATCGCCTGATCATCGAACCGGACTTCGACGAGCGCCGATTTCTCGAACTGGTCGACAGACATTCGGTGACCTGGACAGTCCTCTCGCCTCCGTCGATCCGGCGGCTGGTCCGCCTACCGGAGGAGATACGTGCCGAACACGACACCAGTTCGTTGGCATCGATTCTGCACATCGGCGGACGGTGTCCTGTGCCCGACAAGCGCGCACTGATCAAGTGGCTGGGCGCGCACCGCGTTGTCGAGGTGTACGCGGGGAGCGAATCCAACGGCGTCACAATGGCGACAGGTCGCGAGTGGCTTGCGCACCCCGGCACTGTCGGTCGGCCGATCGGGGGCACCGAGATCGCTATTCGACGCGACGACGGCACCCGTGCGAACACCAGCGAAACGGGATTGATCTGGATGCGCCGCGGAGACGGACCGTCCTACAGCTACCTGGGGGCGCAGTCGCGCCGCCGCGCAGATGGTTGGGATACCCTCGGCGACATCGGCTTTCTCGACGCCGACGGCTATCTCTACGTGCTGGACCGAGCAGCCGACGTCATTCGTAGTGGAGACGCCGCGGTATACCCGGCAGATATCGAGCAAGTCGTCGAACAACTGCCTTTCGTGCGCGGCGCTGTTGCGTTCGCCGATCTTGATTCGGCTGGAAGGCAACATCTCTCGGTCAGCGTCGACATCGCAGACAACGATGTGTCCGCAGCACTCATCGCAGATCATGTCCAACACCACTTCGGCTCCGACTGGCGTCCTGTGCGCGTCATCCTCACCACATCGCCACTCCGCAACGACGCGGGCAAGATTCGACGACGCGCGCTGGCCGGCTGCGTCCTGTGCGCGTCGGCCTGACCCCCTCGACACGAACGGAACCCACGATGACCGCATCCACCACTACATCCACCCGCGTCGACCTGGCGCTCCTCGGCATCCGGGGCACCCCACCGGTGAACCGCTCAGGCGGAGCCGGACCGACTGACGATGGTCACCTCGTCATCGACGGACTGCATGCGGCAATACCCCGAAATCCCAACAGCCCGTTCGTCTTCGACGGCGATCAGATCCTCTACGACGGAGTCGATTCCGGGCTCGACGTCGCAGTCATCGGCCGACCACGCTTCTACGACCTGCAGACCGAGGACGGCGTCGCCTACGACAAGATCGCCAAACTGCACGGACGTAACGTCTTGGCGACCACCGTGCTGCAGACCTGCATTCGTTACGGCGAAGACCAGCGGTGCCGCTTCTGCTCGATCGAGGAGTCGCTGCGATCCGGCGACACCGTCGCCGTCAAGAAGCCAGAGGACCTCGCCCGGGTGGCGCGAGCAGCAGTCGACCTCGATGGTGTGACGAACATGGTGATGACCACCGGAACATCGGCCGGCCGGGATCGCGGCGCACGCCACCTGGCGCGCTGCGTCCGAGCGGTCAAAGCAGCGGTCCCCGAGCTACCAATTCAAGTGCAATGCGAGCCGCCGGCCGATCTGTCGACCATCGGTGATCTGCGCGCGGCCGGGGCCGACGCCGTCGGCCTCCACGTCGAGTCACTCGACGACGACGTCCGACGGCGCTGGATGCCAGGCAAGTCAACCGTGCCGCTCAGCGAGTACTGGGATGCCTGGCGTGAGGCCGTACGCGTCTTTGGACGCAACCAGGTCTCGACGTACCTGCTCGTCGGGCTCGGCGAAGATGTGGACGAGATGATCTCGGGGGCAAAAGAACTCGCCGACGCCGGAATCTACCCTTTCATCGTCCCGTTCCGCCCCCATCAGGGGACACTTGCCGTCGACATCGACGGGGCAACCGCCCCCGAGCCCCGCATCGTCGAGCAGGTCAGCCGAGAAGTCGCTGCGCACCTGCAACTGATCGGGATGGCAGGGGCTGACCAACGAGCGGGCTGCGCGGCATGCGGTGCCTGCAGCATTCTGCAGAGCGTAGGGGCATGAGATGCTCGACGGCCGCACCACGCCCACCCAGTCCGTACGCCCCGCCGCAACAGAATTGTCGATTCTTGCCGGCTCTCCCCGAGTCTCAGCACCGCCCTTTCTCATCCGGGTCGCCGAGACGAACTCCGAGATCGGTGACTATCGACGATTGCGCCACTGCGAGTTCGTCGAGCGGCAGGGGCTGTTCACACACTCCGATCACGATGACTGCGACGACGATCCGCGCACCACGATCCTGATCGCGGTCGCCGCAGACAACGCTGTCCTGGGCGGTGTCCGGGTGTCGCCGTGTACCTCGATCGACATCGGCTGGTGGTCGGGGAGTCGGCTGGTTGTCGCGGACAGCGCACACGCGGCCGGCATCGGTGCCGCACTGATCACGGCCGCCTGTGCCTTGGTCGAGAGCCGCGACGTTCTGCGTTTCGATGCCACCGTCCAGGACCGCTACAGCCGGCTGTTTGCCTCGCTGGGTTGGGAGGACCACGGTGCCGGTCCCACCATCAACGGCCGGGCACACCGCCACAAGTCGTGGCCGATCGGCCGAATCCAAGGCCAGGTCGATTCCACCAAAGCGGTTCTCGCCCAATCACTTCGTCCCTTCGTTGAGCAAGAAGGCGGTCTCGGCCCCGCAGGATTCCGTGGCGACGACGCCGTCCCCGTACCGGACAGTGACCTACTTGCCGCCTGCGACGCGATCGTCCCGTCGATGGTCGAGCGTGACCCCGAATGGGCGGGGTGGTGCTCGGTCCTGGTCAACATCAACGACCTTTCGGCCATGGGAGCTCATGCTGTCGGCATGCTCGACGCGGTTGGCGCGCCAACCGTTGCGCATCTGAATCGGATCGTGCGAGGCATCTCGGCAGCGGCACACGCCTGGCGAACCCCGATTCTGGGCGGCCACACTCAGGTCGGTGTACCCGCGGCGCTCTCGCTGACTGCGATGGGTCGCACAGAATCCCCGGTCGCCGCTGGCGGTGGACGGGTCGGCGACCACGTGTCGCTGCTCGCCGATCTCGGAGGCTCTTGGCGCCCAGGCTATTTCGGGCAACAGTGGGATTCGACGAGCTCGCGAACAGCACATGAGCTCGGTGAGATGGCATCCGCTGTGGCGCAGCTGCGACCCGCCGCCGCCAAGGACGTCAGCATGGCCGGACTGGTCGGAACGTTGGGAATGCTGGCCGAGGCGTCGGGCACCGGGGCCGAACTCGACGTGGCCGCGATCCCGCGACCGGCCGACGCCGCAATGGGTGCCTGGCTCACCTGCTTCCCGGGTTACGCCATGCTGATGGCCGACCGCAGTCCGATCACTCGGGCGCACGGCCCTGCCGTCGCGGCCGGCTGCGGTCGCCTCACCGAAACGACAGGAATCCGGCTGAAATGGCCCGACGGTCGTCGTACCGAAGCGATCGCCTCTGCTGTGACGGGACTGGGCCGAGCATGAGAAAGCTGTCGAATGTGCACCGGCGCGCCTCGTGTGACGTGAGTAAAGTGCGCTGACATGGGAACCGTCACGATCGGCGCGCTCGCGGGCCACTTCGGCCGCGACGTTGATCGAGGTGTGTCCAAGGCAGTCGGCATCATCGAGGCGGCCGCGCGTGACGGAGTCGATCTGCTCGTCTTTCCCGACGCTGCACTCGGCGGCTATATCGGCGATCTGCGATCCCCGGATCTCGACGACCTACCGCCGGCACTGGACCCAGACGGACCGGAACTGGCTGCCATCGCAGAGGCCGCCCGCGACATGACCGTGTGTATCGGATACACCGAGCGCGATGGCGACGTCCACTACAACGCGGCGGCGTGCTTGACCGGTGACGGCGTGCTGGGCTGGCATCGCAAAGTGCATCAGCCCGCCGGTGAATCGAAGGCGTATGCGGCTGGTGACAGGTTCTCCACTTTCTCCACACCGGTCGGACGCATCGGCATGTTGATCGACTACGACAAGACATTCCCCGAGTCGGCCCGAAAGCTCGCGCTCGACGGCGCCGGGATCATCGCGTCTCTCTCGGCGTGGCCGGCCAGCGTCACCGACCGCGCAGCTCGGCTGCCCGCTGACCGGCAGTCTCGGCTGTTCGATCTCTACGACTGCGCTCGCGCCGCGGAGAACCAGGTATTCATGGTGTCCTCCAACCTCACCGGGGTGACCGGATCGCTGCAATTCCTCGGACAGGCCAAGGTCGTCGGACCCGGTGGCGACATATTGGCGACCACGCGATCCAAGGGTGGACTGGCCAAGGTCGAGGTCGACGTGGAGGCCGACATCGCTCGTGCCCGCAGAGTCCTCAACCATCTGTCCGAACTCCGGCCGGACATCTATTCCGCGTCGAGTGCGGAGTCTCACTGAATGCGCATCGCACTGTTGACCTACTCGACCAAACCGCGCGGGGGAGTCGTGCACACCCTCAACCTCGCGGAATCTCTGGTCAAGCAAGGTGTCGAAGTCGACGTGTGGAGTCTTGCGCGAGGGGGCGACTCGGGGTTCTTCCGCAGCGTCGACGCCGCAGTCACCCAACACCTGGTCCCGTTCGACGACATTCCCGACGAGACGGTCACCGATCGCATTCTGCGATCAATCGATGCGATCCGAAATGCGTTCGACCCCAGCGACTATGACATCGTGCATGCTCAGGACTGCATCAGCGCGAACGCGGTCGGAACATGCATCCGCACGATTCACCACCTCGACCAATTCACCACGCCGGTGCTCGTCGAATGCCACGAGAAGGCTGTGGTCAACCCCTACGCCCGCATCTGCGTGTCGCAGGCCGTCGCCAAGGAGGTCAACGACGGATGGGGTTTCACTCCAACCGTCATTCCCAACGGTGTCGATTACGAACGTTTCGCAGCGGCCGCCGAGCACAGCCGTTCGGCCGTTGTCGCACGAGAGCAGTGGCAAGCGAAATTGGGTCGCTACATCCTGGCGGTCGGGGGCATCGAACCGCGCAAGGGGAGTATCGATCTTCTCGAGGCCTACGCGCTGCTCCGTCACGACCACCCCGACCTATCGCTGGTATTCGCCGGTGGCGAAACGCTTTTCGACTATCGCGGCTATCGTGCCGAGTTCGACCGCCGCCAAGCCGAGATCGGCGTGACACCGATCGTCCTCGGGGCCGTCGACGAGCACGTGCTCCCCTCACTCGTCGCGGCATGTGACGCTTTCGCATTCCCGTCCGTGAAGGAGGGCTTTGGCCTCGCAGCGATGGAGGCCTTGGCGGCTGGCCGACCGGTCACCGTGCGCGAACTACCCATCCTGCGTGAGGTTTTCGGAGATGTCGTCACCTATGCGACCGATCCGACGTCATTGGCCATGCACCTTGGCGCCGCGCTCAACGGACATCACCCCGACGTCGACGCTGGTCGGCGTCTCGCACGCGGATTGACGTGGGACGCCGCGGCGCGCGCCCACCTTCGGTTCTACGAGCGACATCCCTACCCTCGGGCCGCTGCCTGACTGATGCGTGTGGAGGCCGAGCTCACCCCTGATGGCTGGAGCTATTCACTCCCGATCCGACCCCTCGCCCAGCTTCGACGCCGAGTTCGCGTAGCCCACAAGCGCTTCGGTGGTGCGCTCGATATGTGCGACGAGCGCGGCGGCGGCGCCATCCGCGTCGCGGGCGAGGGCCAGATCGGCGATCTGCTGGTGCTCGGCGGCGGCGTCGCGATGATCGTCGTGGGCGAGCGCCCTCGACCAATGGATGTAAAGATCCGAGCAGTCCCGCAATCCGTCGGCGATTGCGGTGAGCCGTGTACTGGTTCCTCCGGCGAGCAACGCGTGATGGAACTGTCGATGGGCAACTGACCACTGTGGGTTGATGATTCCGTCCGCATCGGTCAACGGCGTGCGCTGAAGTCTGTGATGCCCGCCCAGCACGTCGGTTTCCCAGTTCAGGTCGCCGTCGGCGATAGATTCCCGCAACGCCATCGCCTCGATGAGGGTGCGCGCACGAGTCAGATCGAGTAGTGCGTCGACAGAAAGGTCGGCGACGGTGAACCCGCGCTGCGGCATCGCGACGACGAGCCCCCGCTCGGCAAGTCGAGTCAACGCCTCGCGCAGCACGCTCGGACTCACGCCGTAGCGCGTGGCGGTCTCGCTGATGTGCACCTTCGATCCCGGCGGCAGGTCGCCGCGCAGCAACTCGTCGCGAAGTCTGTCGTGGACTGTCGCGGCGAGCGTCGCCTTCTCGGGGCTCAGGGTCATGAACCGAGGGTATCCGACAAACCGGCGCTCAGCCGATGTTCGGCCCGAATATCTTTTTTTATTTGCTTTGCCGACGGAGATGCCTGCATACTGGCATCAAGCTAGTGAGCCATCTCACGTTCGACACCAAGAATGGCGTGGGCTGCAGTACACGAGACCTGACAAGGACGAAGCGAATGAGAATCAGCAATCTCGGCGGGCGGTTGGCGCTGCTCACCGATACGGGTGCGGTCGACGTCGAGAAGGCCAGCGCAGGACAGTTCGGCGCCGACCCGACGGCCGTCTACGCGAAGTGGGACGAGTTCGTCGCGTGGGCACGGAGCGCCGACCTGCCGGCAGGCACGTCATACGACGACGCCGACCTGGGTGCGCCGGTGCCCGAGCCCGCGCAGATCTTCGCGATCGGCCTCAACTATCGAGACCACGCCGTCGAATCCGGACTGGACTTCCCCGCCGAACCGCCCGTCTTCACCAAGTTCCGCACCTCGCTGGCCGGCCCGGTCGGCGACCTGGAGTTGCCCACCGACACCGTCGACTGGGAAGCCGAACTGGTCGTCGTCATCGGTCGCGCCGCACGCGATGTATCGGCAGAGAACGCGTGGGACCACGTCGCCGGACTCACCGTCGGGCAGGACTTCTCCGAGCGGACCCGCCAATTGGTCCCTCCGGCACCCCAGTTCAGCCTCGGCAAGTCGTTCCCCGGTTTCTCGCCGATCGGCCCGGCGGTGGTCACACTCGACGAGTTCGCCGATCCCGCCGACCTCGAGATCAGTTGCACCGTCGACGGAGAGACGATGCAGCACGGACGGACGAGTGAACTGATCTTCTCGATTCCCGTTCTGATCGAACGACTCTCGGCTGTTCTGCCCCTCTTGCCCGGCGACCTGATCTTCACCGGAACGCCCAGCGGCGTCGGTGGTGGACGCAGCCCGAAGCGGTTCCTTCGCGTGGGCGAGGAAATCGTCACGCGCATAGAGGGAATCGGGGAGCTGCGCCAGAAATGCGTCCCCGGCAAGCGCCACACGACGGCGTTCGCGTAGCCGGCGGAGAAAGGAAAGCACATGCCTCTGCACAGACTGACCACCATTACGATCGGCGTCCCCGACGTCGACGCCGCCGCGGCGTACTACACCGAGTTCGGCCTCACCCCGTTGGGCGACAACGCCTTTGCCACCTCGGACGGCGGCGAACAGTTCCGTCTCACACACTCGACGCAGCGTCGACTCGTCGAAATCGGCGTCGGCGTCGACGATCCCGACGACCTCGACCGCGTTCAACGGCAACTCGACGCGCTGAGTCTGGACACCGAGCGGTCCGACGACTCGCTCACCGCGACCGAACCCATCGCAGGCTTCAAGGCCGTCGTGTCCATCGCGCCGCGCATCGAGCAGAAGATCGTCGACCCGACGCCCTACAACGGTCCCGGCCGCGTCGACCGACCCGACAGTCGCGCACCGGGAATCGAGCGTCAGGGTCAGGTGGTCCCGCACAAGCTCGGACACGTCGTGATCGGCTCCACAGATCAGGCCGCCACCCAGAAATTCTTCACCGACGGCCTCGGCTTCAAGATCAGCGACACCGTGCCGTCGATGGCCGCATTCATGCGGTGCTCGACAGACCACCACAACGTTCTCGTACAGCAGGCGCCGCTGAACTTCTTGCACCACACCTCGTGGCAGGTCGACGACATCGACGAAATCGGCCGTGGCGCAATGGCAATGCTCGAAGGCAATCCGGAACGCCACGTCTGGGGACTCGGCCGCCACCACATCGGGTCGAACTTCTTCTGGTATCTGAAAGACCCGGCCGGGAACTTCTCCGAGTACTACTCCGACATCGACTGCATCGTCGACGACGCGCTCTGGAAGCCAGGCGTGTGGGAGGGCGCAAGGAGCCTGTTCAACTGGGGTCCGCCGCCACCGCCGTCGTTCCTCATGCCAGAAGACCTCGCCGCCCTGATGACCGGCTCCCACAGCTCCGAATAGGCGCTCTACCAACGAGTTCACGGCGCCAAGCCGAAAGAAGAAGCGCCGGCCGAGAAGACCGATCCGAGAAGGAAATCCGCACATGTTCACCATCGACCGGTTCGCCAAGACCGTTGGTGTCGCTCCCGGCGACTACGACGCCCTGCACCAATTCTCCGTCGACGAGCCAGACCGTTTCTGGGGTGCGGTGTGGGACTTCTTCGACCTCGGTGAGCGCACCGGCCCCGTGCTGGCGTCACGCACAATGCCTGGTGCGCAATGGTTTCCGGAGGTGCACCTGAACTACGTCGATCGGGTGATGCGGTGGTCGTCGTTGCCCGGAGACGCCATCGTCGGAGTGTCCGACGACGGCAAGCGGGTATCGATCCCCTGGTCGGAGCTTCCGGCGCGGGTCTCCGCGACGGCAGAACTGCTGCGGGAGAGAGGTGTTGGCATCGGCGATACCGTTGCCGCCTACCTTCCCGACGAACCGTTCGCGGTGATCGCGTTTCTGGCAACTGCATCCCTGGGAGCGATCTGGTCGGGCTGCGGTCAGGACTACGCACCCGAGGGCGCCGCGAGTCGTCTGGCGCAGTTGAAACCCAAGGTTCTGTTCGCGAGCGACGGATACCACTTCGGTGACAAGCAGGTGGATAAGCGCGCCGACACTGCCGAACTGGCTGGGCTGCTTGATATTCCGTCTAGCCACGTGATCACGGAGCTACCCGAACCCACCAATGACACTCCCGCGCTGGCACCGGTACAGGTGCCGTTCGGTCACCCACTGTGGGTGCTGTTCAGTTCGGGCACAACGGGAAAGCCCAAGGGGATCGTGCACGGACACGGCGGCATCGTCGTCGAACACGTCAAGGTACTGGGACTGCACAACGAGATAGGTCCGGGCGACGTGTTCTTCTGGCACACCGCGCTCTCGTGGATGATGTGGAACTTCCAGGTCGCAGGCCTTCTGATGGGAGCCACGATCGTCACGTTCTCCGGACACCCGTTGGCGCCCGACGCCGATAGGCTCTGGCAGATCTGCGACGACAACGAGGTCACGTTCTTCGGCACCAGTCCCGGACAGCTTCAGGCGTCACGCAAGGCCGGACTCGAGCCTGGCCGCGATCACGACTTGTCGCTCCGCGCGATCGGCAGCACCGGATCGCCGCTGGCCCCCGACCTGTTCACCTGGGTCGACGAGCACGTGGCCGCTGGGCTCCCGGTGAGCTCGACCTCGGGTGGCACCGACGTGTGTAGCGCGTTCTGTGGTGGCACGCCGTCGGTCCCGTACGTACCCGGCGAGTTGACGGTGCGCTACCTCGGGTGCGCTCTCGAATCGTGGGCGCCCGACCGCACGCCCCTGATCGGCGAGGTCGGCGAGATGGTCATCACCGAGCCCATGCCGTCGATGCCGATCTCCTTCTGGAACGACCCCGACGACGCAAAGTATCGAGCCGCCTACTTCGACCACGAGTGGGCGGATGGCGTCGCCCCAAACGCGTGGCGGCACGGAGACTGGCTCGAGGTCACTGACCGAGGCTCGGTCATCATCCACGGACGCAGCGACGCGACGTTGAACCGCAACGGTATTCGTATGGGGTCGGCCGACATCTACGAGGTGGTCGAAGCCATCCCCGACGTCGCCGAGGCGGTGGTCGTCGGCGTCGACGGCCCGAACGCGACGTACTGGATGCCCATGTTCCTCACACTGATCCCGGGTGTAAGCCTGACCGACGAGTTGGTGAGAACCATCCGCGACTCGGTGCGAGTTCGGTTGTCGCCACGGCATGTTCCCGACGAGGTGATCGAAGCTCCCGGCATCCCACACACCCGCACAGGAAAGAAGCTCGAGGTTCCGGTGACCGCGATGCTCGCCGGACGGCAGGTCAGCATCGACGCCAAGTCCGTCGACAACCCCGACCTTCTGGCCTGGTATCAGCGAGTCGGCGATCAACACGCCTGGTGATCCAAGGCCACCTCAGCAAGCCCACATGACCACGGCAGTTTCAGTAGCAAGGAAATGACATGTCAGACAACAGTTCAGAGCGGAACCAGGTCGGACGAACAAGCGACGTTCTCATCGTCGGAGCAGGTCCGGTGGGACTCACCACGGCGCTATATCTTGCCCAATATGGTTGGCAGGTAACCGTTCTGGAGCGTTGGCCCGCCCCGTACGCACAGCCGCGTGCTGTCCACTACGACGACGAGATCGCGCGCCTGCTTGCACGCGCAGGACTCCGAGACCGCCTCGGGGAGTTCTCCGAGGCGGCCGATACGTACGAGTGGCAGAACGCCGACCGCAACACCCTGCTGTGCTTCGACTGGAGCGGCACGGGTGAGTCGGGATGGCCACGCGCCTCGATGTTCAACCAGCCGTCGCTCGAGGCCGAACTCGTCGCAGCGGCAGAGGCGTCGGAGAACATCACCATTCGACGCGGGCACGAGGCCGTCGAGCTGACGCAATCCGACGACTCGGTCGTCGTCACCGCTCACGGACCGACCCTCAAACTGGCCAAGTTCACTGCCTCGTACGTGATCGGCTGTGATGGCGCGAACAGCTTTGTGCGCGCGCACATGCCGACGCAGATGACCGATCTCGGCTTCTTCTTCGACTGGCTGATCGTCGACGTCCTACCCCACGACGAGCGCGAGTGGAATCCGATCAATCTCCAGATCTGCGATCCAGCGCGACCGACAACCGCGGTATCGGGCGGTCCCGGTCGTCGTCGTTGGGAGTTCATGCGCATGCCGGGTGAGACTATCGACGATCTCAGCACCGAGGAAACGGCGTGGGAGTTGCTCACGCCGTGGGGTCTGAACCCCGGCAACTCCACCCTCGAGCGACACGCCGTCTACACCTTCCAGGCGCGCTGGGCAGACGAATGGCGCTCCGGGCGAATGCTTCTCGCCGGCGATGCGGCCCATCAGATGCCTCCCTTCGCAGGGCAGGGCATGTGCTCTGGCATCCGCGACGCCGCAAACCTCAGCTTCAAACTCGACCTCGTCCTGCGCGGACTCGCCGACGACGCGCTGCTCGACACCTACGGCGCCGAGCGTTCGCGACACGTCCGCCACGCGATCGACCTCTCCATCGAGTTGGGCAAGGTCATCTGCGTCACCGACCCGGCCGCGGTTGCCGAACGCGACACCTTCATGCTGAGCCAGGGCGGCGACCCCGACAAGATCCTGCCGCCGCTACCACCGGCGACGCTGACCGACGGCCTGCTGTACCGCCTTCCGGACGGGACCCCTGGACCTGGAGCAGGCAACCTCTCACCGCAGGGCCGCCTGATCTACCGCGGCACCACCGGACTGCTCGACGACGTCGTCGGAACCGGTTTCGTCCTCGCGTCGACGATCAATGCGCGTGAACTCCTCACCGACGACCAGCGCGCGCTTCTCGACAGGCTCGGCGCGAAGTTCGTGCGGTTCGTCGCGACGGAAGCCGACGTCGAATCCGATGACGACGCAGTCGATCTGGACGGGATCTACCTACCGCACATGACGGAGACCGGTCACGTCGCAGCGCTCGTCCGACCCGACCACTACCTCTTCGGAGTCGCGCGCAGCGGGGACGAGATTGGACTCGTCGTCGACGCTCTTCGTGATCAGTTGGGTTCGACGGTCGGTTCGCTGTCGGAGCTATGACGGTCCGGGTCACCCGCGCGGTGCGGCGGCCCGAGCCTTGAGGGCTAGCCAGAGCTCCATGCGGTCGTCGCCGTTGTCCATGTGACGTCCGGTGAGCGTGGAGATCCGGGCGATGCGATTGCGAACGGTATTGCGGTGCAACGAAAGCCGCGCGGCGGCAGGGTCCCAGGCGCCGTTGACGCGCAGCCATTCTTCGAGCGTGCGCAGCAGGTCGATGCGCTCGTGTCCGTCGAGTTGGTCGAGCGGTGCGAGTACGGAGTCGGCGAAACCGCGCAGAACGCGCGGCGCGGCCAGACCGAGCAGGAGCTGCACCGTGTCGCCCTCCGCGGCGCTGACGACTCGGCCGACCTGTTCGCTGACGAGTACCAGTGAGCGGGCCTGCGTCGCGGATACTGCCAGAGCATCGACCCGCACTGCGGTGCCGACCCCGACTGCGAGCCCCGGTGCGAGCGCACTGATCGTGCCGATCAGCTGATCAGACTCCGGGTGGGCGATCTCGACCATTCCGCCGTGCACACGAACCAGGCCGGGCGACAACGATGTTCGTAGTCGATACACCAACGCGTCGGTGTTGGCCGGGTCGGGTTTGATCACGGCTACCTGTACGAATGTCGACTTCCAACCCACACTCTCGGCGAGTTGCTGCGCATGTGCGGGCTTGATGGCCGAGCGCATGAGTTGTCCGAAAACCGATGCACGACGCTGTCGTTCGGGTTGCGTCGCGACGTGCCGACGTTCCACTTCCAGTGCGAGCAGCGAGACGAGCACCGTCGACGAGTGCCGCGCAACGGGATTCAACTGTGCGCCGAGTATCACGTAGGCCAACGGAACGTGGTCTCCGACAGTGTGTATCTCGAACCGTCCGTGCAGCGACCACCCCGTCAACGAGCCGGACGATTTCTCGATTGCTGTGTGCAGGATGTCTGTCGCCTCGCGCGTGACCTCCTCCGAGGTACCGGGAGTGCGTGCCAGCACGCGACCGACGCCGTCGGTCACCACACAGTCGGCCTCGCTGATATCGGCCCACACGTCGAGCAGTGCAGCCAGTGGAGTCGACGCCGTGGCGACCTGTGTGAGTCGACGATTCGCGCTCATCGCGGCCTCGAGGTCTCGACGTTCCTGTTCGGCCATGGTCGCGAACACCCACTTGGTGACAGCGATGAATGGCACGTTCCCAGGTACCTCCAGGAGGGGAACCCCGACGAGATCCGCGGCGCTGCGTAACGGCGGGGGACAATCCTGGTACGGCAGCTGAGCCCCGAGGCCGAGTGCGACGGCGGCGACGCCTCCCGCCTGGCAGTTCTCCAAATATGCGATACAGCTGGGTTCGTCCATCTCCAGCAGCAGTCCGACGGTCATCAGCAGCTCACCACCACGCAACCACTCGTGCGGCGTCACCAGCTCGGAAACGTGCGCCGAGGTGATCGGTACGTCGAGTCGGTCGTGCCCGCTCACGACGCGTAAGCCCAGCTCAGGGGCTGCCACGGCGTCGGCAACGGTGATCATGGCGCTCCTGTCGGCAGCGGTCGTCCAGACCGCTGTTGTACATATCATCCAATGGTAATAGACGCTTTGGACACTTTGACGATGTTCATGCAGGTCATCGGTGGCGCAGTCTGGACAAACCGCAACGGTGCGTAACCCAGGTCACACCCACAGCAAGGACATCCGAGATGACGGCATCTTCAAACCCGACCGCGGCGAGCGACTCCGCCGGTCGCGCTACCGCCATAGAAACGCGCTCGATCGACTACGTCCCAGACAGCGAGCGCCATGGAAAGGTCTCCCAGCAGGGGCCCTTCTGGTTCGTCGGGAACTTCCAGCCCTTCACACTGGCGCTGGGATTCGTCGGTCCCGCAATGGGTTTGTCACTGTGGTGGACGATCGTCGCGGGACTTTCCGGCATCGCCTTCGGCACACTGTTCATGGCGTTCCACGCGACGCAGGGCCCGGTTCTCGGACTGCCACAGATGATTCAGTCACGCGCGCAGTTCGGGTACCGCGGCGTGCTGCTGCCTCTGATCGGCACGTTGTTCACGTTCGTCGGGTTCAATGTCGTCGACACCGTGATCATCAAGGCTGGACTCGAGTCGATCTTCGGATGGAACTCCGTGCTCGTCGCCGTGGTGATCTCGCTCGTCGCGGCGGCCGTGGCCATCTTCGGACATGACCTGCTGCACAAGTCATTTCGCATTCTGTTCTGGGTATCGCTGCCGCTGTGGACCATCCTGACCATCGGTATCTTCGCAGGCGGTGTGCATGGCTCGATCGGTCCGTCCGGGGCGGGCGGCTTCACCCTCGTGGCTTTCCTCGTGCAGTTCTCGGTCGCGGCGTCGTACAACATCACTTATGCGCCTTACGTTTCCGACTACAGTCGGTACCTCCCGCGCGACACCAAGCCATCGTCGATCATTGCGTCGGTGTTCATCGGTGCCTCGGCATCGCCGGCTTGGTTGATCCCGCTCGGCGCGTATCTTGCAACCTATTTGGGTGCTACCGATGCACTTTCGGGTATCTACGCGGGCGGCAACCAGGTTGTCAATGGACTTGGTGGAGTACTCGCGCTTGTCGCAGCTGCAGTGCTTGTCGCCACGATGGGACTCAACGCCTACAGCGGAATGCTGACCGTTGTCACGGCCATCGACTCCATCCGCCCGATCACCCCGACGCGACGGCTGCGCGTGGTGACGATCGTCGGACTGACGGTGATCTGGCTCGTGCTGGGTCTCGCGCTCACCGACGCCACTGAATCGTTGAACACCGCGCTTCTGATCATGCTGTACCTGCTGGTTCCGTGGACGGCGGTCAACCTCACCGACTACTTCTTCATCCGGCGCGGCCACTACGTGATCGCCGATCTCTTCACACCGCACGGCGTGTACGGGACGTGGCCGTGGCGCGGCATCCTCGCTTTCCTCATCGGCATCGCCGCGGAGATCCCGTTCATGGATCTGCCCTTCTTCGTCGGACCGGTCGCCACGGCTCTGGGCGGGGTCGACATCGCGTTCGTCGTCGGGCTCGCGGTCTCCGGCCTGGCGTACGTGCTGTTCTCTCGTGGCCAGGATCGAAGTAAGGAGCTCAGCCTGATGGCAGCGCACCCGGAGGTCACAGATCCCCGCGACACCGGCGAGATTCGCGCCGAACTCGCCGTCGAAGAGAAAGAACAACACTGATGGATCAGAGTTACTCCGCGACAGCGGGTTTCATCACCACTGACGGCGGAGTCGTCGGACAGGTCGACGCCGCGCGGGTGCCGCGGTACACCGAGCCGGGCACATTCGCCCGCCTTCCGCGGTTCGATCAGGTCGACGCCGCTGACGTCAACATCCTGGGCATCCCCTTCGACACCGGCGTGAGCTATCGGCCGGGGGCACGCTTCGGACCCGCTCACATCCGAGCGTCGTCAAAGTTGTTGCGACCCTACAATCCCGCGATGGACGTATCGCCGTTCGCGACGCAGCAGGTGGTCGACAGGGGAGACCTCGCAGTCAACCCGTTCGACATCGAAGAGGCGATCAGCACGATCGACACCTCCGTCACCGCGCTGGGCGAGGACGGAGCGTCTCCACTCATCCTCGGTGGGGATCACACCATCGCGCTGCCCATGCTCCGCGCAATGCGGAAGTTGCATGGACAGCCGATCGCCGTGCTGCACTTCGACGCCCACCTCGACACCTGGGACACCTACTTCGGTGCGCCCTACACTCACGGCACTCCGTTCCGTCGCGCATCCGAAGAAGGGCTGATCGACCTCGAGCGGTCTCTGCACATCGGAATCCGCGGACCGCTCTACAGTCGTCACGATCTCGAAGATGACTCACGGCTTGGCTTTTCGATCATCCGCACCGACGACTACGAGGTCGACGGAACCCGGAGCATCATCGAACGAATGCGTCGTCGGCTGGCGGGCGGGCCAGTGTATGTCTCCGTCGACATCGATGTCCTCGACCCTGCGCACGCGCCGGGGACGGGAACACCGGAAGCCGGCGGACTGACGTCGCGAGAACTGCTCCACACGTTGCGCGCACTAGCAGGCCTACAGGTGGTCGGTGCCGACATCGTCGAGGTGTCACCCTCGTACGACCACGCCGAGATCACCGGCATCGCTGCCGCACACGTTGCCTACGAACTGCTTTCGGTTCTGGCGGCCAATCGATGACCGCAGAACTGGTGAACAACACGACGATCGAAGGTACGGATATGCACACACATGCCGCAGTGTTGCGCGGAGCCGGTGAGCCGCTCACCGTCGAACCATTGGCGCTGCGTGGCGTTGCCCGAGGCGAGGTCGCGGTTGATATCAAGGCCGTCGGAGTGTGCCATTCCGATCTGCATCTCGTGGCGGGCGACTGGCCCGTGGACGAACCCCTCGTCGGCGGTCATGAGGCATCCGGAATCGTGACGGAAGTGGGAGATGGTGTCGACGACGTGCAGGTCGGCGACCATGTCGTACTTTCCTGGTTCGTGGCATGCCGTCGGTGCCGAAACTGTCTGTCCGGCAAGGCGTGGTTGTGCACAAACACCAATGCGGTGGCAAACCGGCTACCTGACGGGTCAACGGCGACAACGACACTCGACGACGAACCGGTGTGGCCGTTCCTCGGACTCGGCGCGTTCGCCGAGCGCGTCGTCGTCCCGGCTGCCGCGGCGGTGGTCGTTCCCGACGAGCTCCCCTTCGAGATAGGCGCCTTGATCGGCTGTTCTGTCACCACGGGTATCGGAGCGGTGACGTCGACGGCAAAGGTTCCGTACGGAGCGTCCGCGGTGGTGTTCGGCTGTGGTGGTATCGGTCAGTCGATCATCCTCGGACTGCAGCTTGCCGGGGCCGATCCGATCATTGCCATCGACCTCGATCCCCGACGCCGCGCGCAGGCTGAGAATCTGGGAGCCACCGCGACGCTCGACGGATCCGATCCGAATCTCGTTGCGACGGTGCAGGAAATGACCGAAGGTGGTGCCGACTACGTCTTCGAGGCGATCGGCCGGACGTCGACCATCGAGCAGTGTCCGCCCATGCTGCGGGCGGGAGGGGTGGCGGTCTTGGCGGGTATGACAGCAATCGGCGCTCGCGCGTCGATCGATCCCTTCGACCTCGCCGACCAAGGCAAGAGCATCTTGGGCTGCAACTACGGTTCGAGCGTGCCCGCGGTGGACTTCCCCCGAATTGCGCGGCTCTACCTGTCGGGTCGACTCCCGCTCGACGCCCTCATCGGCCGCACGCGACCACTCGGTGAGGTCAACACGGCACTCGAAGATCTGCGTGCCGCCACCGGCCTTCGCACAGTTCTCATTCCGTGAACGTGCGCCAGTTTCATCATCGACCGTTCACCAACAGGAGCTCGAATGTCGCCCACTGACAACACGTCCACCCGCGCCTTGGCGGCGCTCGATCGCCTCGTCGCCGCGTTTGCCTCCAACGAGGAGTCCACCTACTTCGGATGCTGTGCCCCGACAGCACGATTCGTGTTTCCAGACACTCCGGAGGTTGCGCTCGGCGTCGAACAGTACGGAACTCTCTGGCGTGGTTGGCGTTCGGAAGGATGGCGCGTCGACAAGTGTGTCAGCACCGAGCGCGATGTGTTGATCGTGGGTGACACCGCCATCGTGACCCACCGGGTGTCGACGACGCTTGGCGACGGAACCGAGCTGAGCGAGCGCGAGACGGTGGTCTTCGACCTCGCGACCTCACCGCATCCGCTCGTCGTGCATGAGCATCTCTCAGCGTGATGACTCCATCCGGTCCAGCCGGGTGTTTTGCCGGTTTTGCCGTGCGGTGCAAACCGCCTCGGTCGACACGTTAGGATTCCTCGTGGATGCGGGTCGGCTGACTCGCGTATCGACTGAACTACTGACGGGCGGCGATCACCATCCCTACACATACGGGTAAGCAGGCCGTCCAAGAAGCGACGGATTCAGGTTGGTTTGAGGCGCTTGCGCGCGGCGGGCATGTGGTGAGCGGTTTGCTGCACCTGCTGATCGCGTACATCGTGCTGAGGCTGGCGTTCGGCGATGCGGGCAATGCAGACCAATCGGGGGCGCTCGGAATCTTTGCGTCGTCAACCGGCGGTCGAATTGCCTTGTGGCTCGCGGTGATCGCCTTCGTGGCGATGGCTCTGTGGCGTATCGCCGAAGTCATCATCGGTCCGCACCCGGCCAATCCGAAGGCCGACGACGGTGACGGTTGGCTCGATCGGGCCAAGGCGGGTGCGCTCGCTGTCGTCTATTTCGCATTCGCCTGGACGGCAGCACAATTCGCGATGGGGCACGGGCAGTCGAGTGGCCAGCAGAACGCCGGCATGAGCGCGAAATTGATGGGCTCGGGCTTCGGGAAGTTCGTGCTCGTCGTAGCAGGCATCGTCATCATTGCTGTTGGGGCGTACCACATCTACAAGGGCGTCACGAGGTCGTTCTTCGACGATCTGACCATCGACAGCAATCCTGTCGTGAATGCCACTGGCATCGTGGGTTATACGGCGAAAGGCCTTGTCCTTGTCGGAGCGGGAGTTCTGGTGATCGTTGCGGCGATCACGGCCGACCCGTCGAAAGCCACCGGCGTCGATGGTGCGGTGAAAACCGTTGCGGGATGGCCTGCCGGGCAGTTCTTCCTCGTGCTGGCGGCGATAGGCCTTGCGGCGTATGGCATCTACTGCTTCGTCATGGCGCGGTACGCGCGCATGTAATGCCCAAGCCCCGACCTCCTCAGGGGAGGCCGGGGCTGGGCGTCGGCGGTGCTATCGCGGAGTGTTGGCGCGAATGCTGTTGATGATCTTGAGGAGTTCGCCGCGCTTGGACGGCGGACCGTCGAACTGGGCGAAGGCGACGCCGTGCTCGCCGTCTGCGGTGCGGAACACGTGGGCGACTGCGACGCGGACCTTGCGGACGCCATTGAGGGTGCCGGATTGCTCTGCGTACCAGGTGGTTTCGTCGACAGCTCGCCACGCTTCACGATCGACACGTAGCTGCGAGGTGGCGCGCTTGACGTCGGTTGTGGTGCACCGGGACTCCGCACACTTCTGGTAGGCCACCAAGCCTCCGGCCGCGGTCGTCTTCGTGGTGTCCTCCTCGAAACACGTTGCTTCGCCGTTGGCCGAGACAACTGACGATCCTGCGCCGCACGACCAGTCGCCGGGAATGCCGAACGTGTACTCGATGCCTGCGAAGTCGTTGGAGATGACGTACGGACGATCCGACGGGCTGAAGTTGCTGCCCTTGACCGGCCCCGCATCGCCGTCGACGCCGCGCATCGGCGCTGACGGGTAACGCCCACCGGTATCGGCGTGGGCGGTCGCCGCGACCCCGGCGGTGGCGAGGAGTGCCGCGATACCTGCGAGCAGGGCAAGAATGGTGCGTCGGATGGCTGTTGTGTGGAGCGGTGTGGTCTTCACGTCGGGGGTCCTCTCGGGTGGCTTCTCGTAAGCAAGTACCGATTGGATGCGGCCGGACACGGAGAATGTTCCGGCCGGGTTTGCGACACCTGACTGGGACACCGAACTGCCACAATGGACCACGATGTCCACCACGATTCCGCCCGTGCCCGCTGACCTGCGCCTCGTCGTCACCGACCTCGACGGCACTCTGCTCGACGACGCCAAGCACATCCCCGACGACCTCTGGCCGCTGCTCGACGAGCTGACCAGCCGCGACATCGTGTTCAGTCCCGCGAGCGGACGCCAGGCAGCGACCCTGCTGCACCAGTTCGGTGAGGCAGTGCCCGGGCTCGTCGTGATCGCCGAGAACGGTGCGGTGGTGGCGCGGCAGAACGAGATCCTGCGGACACAACCGCTTGCCGCGAGCAGCGCCGCCGCGGTCCTCGCCCGCGCACGGTCGCTGCAGTCCGACGGCGCCGACATCGGTGTCGTGCTGTGCAGCCCGGAGGTCGCCTACGTCGAGCGGTCCGATGAGCGGTTCCTCGAACAGATCCGCCCCTACTACTACGCGAACAGAATCGTCGACGACCTCGCCGCCATCGACGCGGAACTGGTCAAGGTGGCGGTCTACGACTTCGACGGAATCGAGGACACCACCGCCCCGGCGATCTCAGGACTGCCGATCGACGCCGAAGCCGTTGTGTCCGGGCAACATTGGCTCGATGTGATGACGCGCGGCGTCGACAAGTCGCAAGCCGTTCGAGCGGTGCAGCGTCGGCTCGGAATCAGTCCGGCGCAGACGATGGTCTTCGGTGACTACCTCAACGACCTCGGGATGCTCGGCACCGCCGACTGGTCGTACGCGGTCGCCAATGCGCACCGAAGTATCCTCGACGCCGCGCGGTACGTCGCGCCGTCGAACACCGACAACGGGGTGGTGCGGACGATCCGCGCCGCACTCGACGCGGCCGGCTCCTGACCGCCCGGAAAACTCAGTCGCCCAGAACACTCAGGGGAACCGCGTAGTCCTACGCATCCGCCGCGCCTGCCGTCGCTGACACCGTTGACGCATGTCGTCCCCCAACGAAGTTCCCCAGACCGCAACCACCGCAGCCTTCTTTCTCCAAGCAGCCATCGCCTTCGCTGTCAGCCTCGCCACCGCGTGTGTCGGCATCCTCTACCTCCCGATCGACCCCTGGCAGCGCGGATTCCTCGCCATCACGCTGTTGTTCCTCACCTCCAGCACCTTCACGCTCGCCAAGGTCGTCCGTGACCGCCAAGAACTCACAACGGTCCGTGCCCGCATCGACGAAGCCCGCGTCGACAAGCTCATCGCCGAACACGACCCCTTCAACCGGGTCGCCGGATAATCCGCACTCCACCCGTCAACAATCCCCCCGACCGCCCCGGCGTCACTCGACTCCGGGGCGGTCTCATGCGTGCCGCCTGCAATTCGACTGTCAGCAACTCGACTGTCAGCATCCCGTCAAGGCTGTTCGACGCCGCGTCAAAGTCTCGTCAAAGACCAGTCAAGACACTTCCCGACGTCGAGCGCGCGGCGTAGCACTATCGGAATGACGACGATGAGTTCACACGGCTCCGAGGGATTGGGTACGGAGCGATTGGGTTCGGGGCGATTGGGTACGGAAACAACGGGTTCCGCGATCATCGACCGGCTCGCCGAGGGGCCTGCGGTGTGGGGATCGTTCAGTGCAGGCGCGGGCCGTTACGGAGTGTGCCGCTACCGCCTGGTTGTCTTCCCACCCGGTATCAGCTCGATGCAGCGTCGACGTCTGCGACTGTGGCGCGGGTGGCCGGTCTGGGGCCTGGTCGCGTGGTTGGCCGTGGCCGTCGGTCTCAGTTCCATCGGCGCGTCGGGTACGACGGTTCTCGCGACGGCCACCGCCGTGCTCGTCGTTTCGGGTGTGGCCGCGCGGCGGACCGCGGGAACTCTGCCGGGTGCCGTACGCACCGTCGACCTCACCACCATTCCGGGATACGACCTCCCCGCAGGGATGCCGACTCCCAAGTCGATCGCCGACACCCTCGCCGAATTGCGGTCCGCTGACCGTCGATTGGAGCGAGGCGTGATCGATCCTGTTGAGCACGAGCTCATCTGGCAGCACGTCTACGACTCCATTCCGCAGCGGCGCCGTCGACTCCCGCGAATGGCACGCCGATGACCCGGGCGATCCGAAACTCATCCCACATCACGCTGTACCGCAGACCAGGAGGAGATCTCATGACCATCGCGATGGAACGTGCCGCGCGGGTCTCGCGTCACCATGTCGCCGTCCGCACGTTCGGGCCGATCAATCCCGATATCGCCGCGGCGTTGGGCGACATGGGAGTGCGCGTCGACGCCGAGCCGTCGCCCGAAGCACGGATCGGACTGATCCTCGTCGACGGAGGTTCGATCAAGAGATCGACATCGCGCTTCGGACTGGACACGCTGGCACGCCCGACGCGAGCGCTGCGCAACGTCGTTGTCTCCTCGCTGACCGACCTCGTGCTCGACACCGACGTCGACCGCGTCCTGGTCGTCTGCACCCCGGGAATCGAGCCGACGGAACCGGTCATCTTCAAGCACTGGTTCGGCCAGGTGTGTGCCGACAGCTGGTATCACCTGACGATGAACGGCGGACTCCCTGCGCCGTCGATCACGTCGAAGTTGTTCTCGAACAGGGCATCATGCGACTACATCGCCAATGCGGTGACGTCGTGGTGTGGCCACGCCGAGCATCGTGCGGAGCCACGGCCGTGGCAGTGACAACGTGGTTGCGCAGTCGGTGGTCGATGAGCTCGACTGCCCGCGATCGGGCTCGGCTGGCAGCGGGTCTGCTGGGAGTGCTCGCACCCGCCGCGGACCCCACGAGCCGGGTCGGCACCCCTCATAAGCACAGTTCTTGATGGGAGAGTAAACCTGAGATCAGGGAGGGGAGTACGCCGATCCGAAAGGCAGTTCACCGATGAAGGCCGTACAGATGGTCAAAGCCGGAGCCGAACCCGAGCTCCGCGACGTTCCGAAGCCCACGCCGGGTCCGGGGCAGGTGCTCGTCAAGGTCACCGCGGCGGGCGCGTGCCACTCCGACGACTTCGTGTTGAACGCGCCGGAAGGCGCATTCCCGTATCCGCTCCCGATGACGCTCGGCCACGAGGGCGTCGGCGTGATCGCCGAACTGGGACAGGGCGTTTCGACGGTCAGCGAGGGCACGGCGGTCGCCATCTACGGCCCGTGGGGATGCGGAGTCTGCCACTTCTGTTCGCAGGGCCTCGAGAACTACTGCTCGCGGGCCGCCGACCTGCAGATCACGCCGCCCGGACTCGGACACGACGGCGCGATGGCCGAGTACGTCGTCGTCGACGACCCGCGGCACCTCGTCCCCATCGGTGACCTCGATCCCGCCACCACGGTTCCGCTCACCGACGCCGGCCTCACGCCCTATCACGCGATCAAGGCGTCGTTGAGCAAGCTTCTCGGCGGCACAACCGCCGTCGTGATCGGCTCAGGCGGCCTGGGGCACGTCGCCATCCAGATGTTGCGGCATCTCACCCCGGCGCGGGTCATCGCGCTCGACGTCACGCAGGAGAAGCTCGATTTCGCCAAGCAGGTCGGTGCGCACGAGGCAGTACTCAGCGACGCCGACGCCGTCGAGAACGTCCGCAAGATCACCGGGAAGGACGGAGCGACAGCCGTTTTCGACTTCGTCGGATATCAGCCGACGATCAACACGGCGATGGGTGTCGTCGGCACGATGGGTGACGTCACGATCGTGGGACTCGGCGACGGAAAAGCAGCCGCGAGTGTTGGCTTCTGGTCACAGCCCTACGAGGTGTCGGTCCGCACGCCCTACTGGGGCGCCCGTGCGGAGCTGATCGAGGTCCTCGACCTCGCGCGCGACGGCGTCCTCGACGTCGCGGTGGAGCGGTTCAGCCTCGACGACGGCGTGGCGGCGTACCGCAAGCTCGCTGCCAACGACCTGCGCGGACGAGCGGTCGTCGTTCCGTAAAGCCTAAGCCTCACTCCAGAGCGATCGTCTGCCACATCTCGACGGTCGCGCCTGCAGCGACGGTGAGGAGATCCGGACCGGCGTTCGCCGTCTCGACGCACACGAACTCGCGCCAGTGCGGCCCGACGTCGGCCATCCCGGAGGCGACGTCGGGCCCCGGGTTCCACACGACGGCGGTGCGCGCGCTATCGCCGGTCACGCGGATGGTCCGGCCAAGACCCGGGTCGACCAGCCGGTAGGTTCCACCCGCATCGGGGTAGAGCCGGTCGCTGCGCGGCACGTCGTCAGGGAGGCGCCAGTCGCCCTCCTGGGTCTTGACCTTCAGGTCGTCGAACTTGTCCTCGTACGACTTACCCGAGAGTCCCTCCACGTGGACGTCGGTGGCATCCGAGACACGCAGGTAGTTGTGCAGCGCCTCGGTGAGCACCGCGGGCTCGTCGGCGAGGTTCGTGGTGCGCACACCGATCTCCAGCGTCGTGCCCACGCGCACGATCAGCTCCAGGCGCAGCGTGAGCTGCTCGAGTCCCTGCGGTGCCAACCGCACCTGCGTCACGTCGTCAGCAAGAACCTCGGTGTCGACGACCTGCCACGTCGCGGTGCGCGCGTAACCGTGCGAGGGCACGTCACCGGTCTGGTTCTCCTTCCCGAAATACGGCCAGCACACGGGAATGCCACCACGGATGGGAGTCGGCGGCCTCGCGGCCAGCGGCGATACCCACAGCACGTCGTCGGCTCCGGTCGGACGGTAGGAGAGCACCTGCCCACCGAAGATCGAGATCGCCGCGGTGGCGTGCGGCGTCGTCACGAGCCACGCGTCGAATCCGAATGCTGTCCCGAGCACGACTCCCTGACTTTCCGATGCAGTCACATCGACAACCTTGGCACAGCAGAAGCGCCTAGGGTGGTCGTCGACACTCGAGGAGGCGCAATGGCGCAGGAGTCATGGCAATTCGGCCCGGCCAACGGGACGCTGATCCTTCACACCGGTGTGACCGGTCCGGCATCGCGAACAGGTCACCGATTGACCATCGAGATGCAGCAGTGGTCGGCGTCAGTCGGTCTCAGCGACGGCGTGCCGTCCGACGTGTCCGCCTCGATCGACGTCGACTCGCTGACCGTCGTCTCCGGTGAGGGCGGGGTCACGCCGCTGACCGGGCCGGAGAAGTCTCTCGCCAGAAGTAATGCGCTCAAGTCGCTCAACGCGTCGAAGTCGCCGACGATCACCTACGACGCCGCGTCGATCACGACCATCGAGGCGGGCTATCGCATAGACGGGACGCTCTCGATCAACGGCAAGCAACGTCAGCATCCGCTCGACGTCGAGGTTGCCGACGCGGACGGGAAGCGCACCGCCACAATCGAAACCACAGTTTCCCACCGCGACTTCGGGCTGAAGCCGTACTCGATGATGATGGGGGCGCTCAAGGTCGACGACGAGGTGCGCGTGACCATCAACGTCGAGCTACCGGCAGATCACTGAGAGTTATTCAGCGCGACCACAGTTCGGCGACCTGCACGTCGCGCCCGAGAATGTTCGACGCCGCTCTGCGTCCCGACTCGAGCGCAGCGGTGACCGTTGCCGGGTCGTCGGTCCACGTGGCCTCGCCCGCCAGATGCACGACGCCCCCGCCCAGCGGTGTCGCCAGCACGTCGTGGTCGGCTGTCGTCGAGCCGACGGTCATGTATGCGTAGGAACCATGCGCGAAAGGGTCATCCTGCCAACGGGTTACGTCGATGCGAGTCGGCTCGGGGACAGCGTCGCCGTAGATTTCGCGCAGCGATTCGAGGACCGATGCCGCGATGTCCTCGTCGCTCCACTCGCGAACCGCGCGAGCGCAGGGGCCGGCGGCGAAGGTGAGCAGCGTCGGCTCGCCGTGAAGTGCGGAGAGGTCGTACCAGGAGTGCCACCACTTGGCGGCCGGTCCCTGTCGGCGAATCGCATACACCCCGTCATCCCAGAACTTCGATTCGAACCGCAGGAACACCTTCTCGAACGCATTCATCTCCAGCCGATCCAACGCTCCCGCAACAGGTTCCGATAGTGGCGGATCAAAGGTCAGCGTGCCGGACTTGAGAACACCGACGGGTACCGTCACGACGACGCGTGCGGCCGACGTCTCCTTGCACGCGGCATCGATCACGGTGACACCGTTCTCGTCCCAATGGATCTGAGCGACAGAACGATTGAGTGTCACCGAGAGCCCGTCTGCCAGGTGGGTGGCCAGCTGGTCGTAGCCGTCGGGAAACACGACTTCGTCGCCATCCGTCTCGTCGTCGTCGAGTCCGTGGGCATCGAGCTCGTCGATCCACACGCCGTACTGTTCTTCGGTGCGGTGACGCGCGAACTCTCGAACACGTTGTGCTCGTGCGTCATCCCAACCGAGAGCGGTGAGCGTCGTTTCCGTCGCCTCGCCGTACGACACCCCGGCGCCGATCGTTGCGACGAACTTCGACAGTGCGTCGTCGAAGGCATGCACGTCGGCAGCGAAGGCGGCAACGGCGTCGTCGTCGAGTCGTCTGCCGTCAGGGTCGTAGTAGGCGATCGGCCGACTGTCGGGTTGGTAACTGCCAACCGTGAATTCGACGGTGCGCATGCCGAAGGCCTCGGTGACGGCGTGCAGCGGGGCGTCGTTGATTCCGTGAATCCACGAGGCGCCACGATCGGTCACCGTGCCACCCGATCGGTCGCTGTGCACGCGTCCGCCGATCCGGTCACGCGCTTCGAGAACAGTGACCCGCCGACCGGCGCGGGTGAGTAGTCGGGCTGCGGTCAAGCCCGCGATCCCCGCCCCGACGACGACGGTGTCGTAGTCGAGTGGCGATCCGGCCCGTGAGGTCTCCATGAGATCGGTCTACACCGCGACGCGAGGTGGGGCCACCGCAGCGTCGACCGAGTTATTGACATCCCGCCAACGAGCCTCGATGATTGTTGGCGCGACGCCAAATAGAGTGAGGACGACGATGACCGGTACCCCGAAACCAGACACCCTGTGCACGCACTTTCAGCGCCGTGTGGTCGACCATGCGGATCGGGTGGCCATCCGCACCGCTGACGGCACGACGTCGTTGACCTGGGCGCAGTACGGGCGGCGCGTGCGCGAGGTGGCTGCAGGTCTCGCCGCACTCGGGGTCACACGCGGCGACACCGTCGGCATCATGCTCACCAACCGACCCGAGTTCCACATTGTCGACGCCGCGGCGATGCACCTCGGCGCTGTGACCTTCTCGGTCTACAACACCAACGCCGCCCCGCAGATCGCCTACCTCTTCCACAACGCCGAGCCGTCGGTCGTCATCACCGAGACGCAGTTCCTCGAGAGGGTCGTCGAGGCGGGGGACGGCTCCGCCGCCGTCGTGGTCGTCGACGCGCCGAATGGAACCGCGGGCGTCACGACCCTCGCCGAACTGATCGCCGCGCCCGCACCGGCCGACTTCGACTTCGACGCCGCGTACCAGCGGGTCGAACGCTCAGACGTGCTCACGCTGATTTACACGAGCGGCACCACCGGCAACCCCAAGGGCGTCGAACTCACGCACGCCAACCTGCTCTACCAACTCGAGGTGATCACCGATGTGATCGGCGACCTGTCTGACGGCCGCGTCATCTCGTACCTGCCCGACGCTCACCTCATCAACCGGTGGATCTGCCAGTACGCACCCATGTACTTCGGCATCACGGTCACCGACCTCCCCGACACGAAGCAACTCGTCGGGACGCTTGGTCAGGTCCACCCGACGTTCTTCGTCGCCGTTCCCATGCTCTGGTACAAGATCAAGGGCAGCATCGAGACGACGCTCGACGCCGAGCCGGGAATCAAAGGCGCACTGGCCACGTGGGCTCTCGCGGCAGGCAAGAAGAAGGCTGCGGCGACGGTCGGCGGACGGCGACTCGGCCTGCGCGACACCATCGCCGCGGCGATCGCCGACAAGCTGGTGCTGTCGAAGCTACGTGCAAAGCTCGGCATGGATTCGCTCGTCGCCGCCGTCTCCGGCGCCGCACCGGTCGACGTGGCGGCGCTCGAATTCATGCTCGCACTGGGCATCCCGGTGATGGAGGCGTGGGGCATGTCGGAGACGTCCGCGGTCACCACGGTCAACCCGGTCGCCCGACCGCGCTACGGAAGCGTCGGTACGGCAATTCCGGGCACCGAGGTGACACTCGCGTCCGACGGTGAGGTGATGGTGCGCGGCGGAGGCGTGATGCGCGGCTACCGCAACGATCCAGAGCGAACCGGCCAGACACTCGACGCCGACGGCTGGGTGCACACCGGTGACATAGGGACGCTCGACGCCGACGGCTTCCTGACGATCGTTGACCGCAAGAAGGAGTTGATCATCAACTCCGGCGGAAAGAACATGTCACCGTCGAATATCGAGGGCGCGCTCACCGCGGCCAGTCCACTGATCGGCAGCGTCGTCGCCATCGGCGACAATCGCCCGTACGTGTCGGCCTTGATCACCCTCGACCCCGATGCGGTGGCAGCTTTCGGTCAGAAGGCCGGCATCGTCGACGTCCGACCAGAAGTGCTCGCACTGCACCCGACGATCCTGGGCATGATTGAAACTGCAGTGGCGCAGGCCAACTCGCGCCTGAGCCGCGTCGAACACATCCGCGCGTGGCAGGTGTTGCCGACGTACTGGGCCCCGGGTGGCGACGAGCTCACGCCGACGATGAAGCTCAAGCGTTCACCGATCGCCAAAAAGTATGCCGACGAGATCGACGCGCTCTATCAGCGCTGAACGCGCTCCCGACCAGCACCACGAAGGCAGACCACGATGACAAACGATCTGACAACCGAACTCGCCGACCTCACTGCGCTCGCCCGCGAGTTCTTCACCAAAGAGGTTGCGCCACGCCACGAGGAGTTCGCGGCGGCCGGTCAACCCGACCGTGCGCTCTACCGTCGCGCGGGCGAACTCGGTCTGCTCGGCATGTCGATCCCCGAGGAATACGGCGGTGGCGGAGCGACATTCGCGCACGAGGCCGTACTCTTCCGCGAGCAGGCCCGCGGCGCCGACCTTTCCATGCAACTCGGTGTGCACTCCGGGATCGTTCCCCACTACCTGCTCTCGTACGCGAACGAGGAACAGAAGAAGCGGTGGATTCCCAAGCTCGTCTCGGGTGAGTGGATCGGTGCCATCGCCATGACCGAGCCGGGAACCGGGTCGGATCTGCAGGCCATCAGCACACGCGCGGTGCGCGACGGTGACGAGTATGCCATCACGGGCGCAAAGACTTTCATCTCCAACGGCGCAACCTGCGACCTGCTGATCATCGCGGCCAAGACCGACCCGGAGCTCGGCGCCAAGGGCTTGTCACTGCTCGTTGCCGAAGTAGGCGACAACCCAGCGGGTTTCGAGCGTGGACGCAAGCTCAAGAAGATCGGCCAGAAGGGACAGGACACCACGGAGCTCTTCTTCAACGGCCTGCGCGTGCCCGCGACGCATCTGCTCGGCGGCACGGAGGGGACCGGCTTCGTCCAACTGATGCAGCAACTCCCGCAGGAGCGACTGATCGTCGGCGTCGCTGCGCTCGGCGTCGTCGAAGCAGCGTACGAGCTGACGCTCGAGTACGTGCGTGAGCGCCACGCCTTCGGCAAACCGCTGTTCGCACTGCAGAATACGCGGTTCGAGCTCGCCGACATCGCCACCACCGTCGAGGTGATGCGCGCCTTCGTCAACGATGCCATCGACAAGCACGTGCGTGGCGAACTCGACGTCAAGGGCGCCGCCATGATCAAACTGTGGTGCTCGGAGCAGCAGACGCAGGTCGTCGACCGGTGCCTGCAGTTGCACGGCGGCTACGGCTACATGGAGGAGTACCCGATCGCGCGGCTCTTTGTCGACGGTCGCATCGCGAAGATCTACGCGGGAGCCAACGAGGTCATGAAAGACCTCATCGCGCGCAGTCTCTGACTCTGCAGTCTCTAGCTCGGCCGCGATCTGATTCACACACTCACAAAGGCGAAACCCTTGACCGACTTGACCACTCACATGTCCGGCATCATCGGCTGGGACGTCGACGCGGACGGCATCGTCACGGTCACCATCGACGACAAGACCCAGTCGACCAACACGATGACCGACGACATGGCCGCGGCTCTGCGCAGCTCCGTCGAACGCCTTGAGCATGAGAAGGATTCGATCACCGGCGTGATCATCGCGTCGGGCAAGGACACGTTCTTCGCGGGCGGCGACCTCAACCTGCTGATGACCGCGGGCCCCGATGACATCGAAGCCATCTCGGCAGGGCTCGACCATTACAAGGAGACGTTCCGCAGACTCGAAACCCTGGGTAGGCCTGTGGTCGCGGCGATCAACGGCACAGCACTCGGAGGCGGATTCGAGGTCGCGTTGGCGGCGCATCGTCGAATTGCATTGGACGCCAGAGGAAGCCTGCTCGGCCTCCCCGAGGTCACGTTCGGGGTGCTGCCCGGCGCCGGTGGTGTGACACGCGTCGTGCGCATGCTCGGGGTGGTCGACGCGATGCTCAACGTGGTGGGCCAGGGGCAGCGGATGAAGCCGCGCAAGGCATTACAGGTCGGGGTGATTGACGAGGTCGTCTCAACCCGAGAAGAGATGTTCGACGCCGCACGCACCTGGATCAAAGCCAACCCCGACGCCGCGCAACCGTGGGACCGCAAGGGATTTCGCATTCCGGGTGGCACGCCGTCGTCGCCCGCACTTGCGGCCAACCTGCCCGCATTCCCCGCGACACTGCGCAAGCAACTCAAGGGCTCGCCGATGAACGCCCCGATCTCGGTGCTGGCCGCCGCAGTCGAGGGCGCGTCGGTCGACATCGACACCGCCTTCACCACCGAGACGCGCTACTGCGCGCGACTGATCTGTGGTCAGATCTCGGCCAATATGATCAAGGCCCTCTTCTTCGACCTGGGCAAGGTCAACAAGGGAACCGCCCGCCCCGCCGACGTTCCGGTACGCAAGGCCACCAAGGTCGCCGTCCTCGGCGCGGGCATGATGGGCGCGGCTATCGCGTATGTCACCGCGCAGGCAGGAGTCGACGTCGTGCTGCGCGACGTCACGATCGAAGGCGCGAAACGCGGCAAGGACTACTCCCGGCGAATCCTCGACGCCAAGGTCGCCAAGGGCCGCCTCGACGAGGAGAGTCGCGATCGAGTCCTCAACCGAATCCTGGCCACCGACAACATCTCCGACGTCAAGGGTGCCGACCTCGTCGTCGAGGCCGTGTTCGAAGATGTCGAACTCAAGAAGAAGGTTCTCGCCGAGGTCGAAGGCTACGTCGCCGACGATGCCCTGCTCGCGTCGAACACCTCGGCACTGCCCATCGCCGAGATGGCAGGTGCGGTGACCCGACCTTCCGACGTGATCGGCCTGCACTTCTTCTCACCGGTCGACAAGATGCCGCTCGTCGAGATCGTCGTCGGACCGCAGACCTCAGACGAATCACTCGCTCGTGCACTGGATTTCACGAAGCAGATCCGCAAGACGCCCATCGTCGTGCAGGACACGTACGGCTTCTACGCCAATCGGGTCATCGCGAAGTTCGTCGACGAGGCGCTCTCGCTCGTGGCCGAGGGCATGCATCCCGCCAGCGCCGAACAAGCTGCGCTGCAGGCGGGTTTCCCGGCCGGCGCGTTGACTTTGTTCGACGAGATCAACATGAAGACCATCGCGAAGATCCGTGCGGGATTCATCGCCGACGCCGCTGCGCGGGGCGTCGAATTCGTACCCAGTGCGTCGTATCCGTTGGTGGACAGGATGCTCGAGGAGTTCGATCGCCCGGGTCGCCTGGAAGGCCGCGGGTTCTACGACTACGACGGTCCCGGTGGAAAGCGACTGGGACTGTGGCCACACCTCGCGGAGCTCTACACGAGGTCCGACGTCGAGATCCCGTTCGAGGATGCGAAAGAACGGATGCTCGTCGCCGCGGCACTGGAGGCGTTCGCCTGCTACGACGAGGGCACCATCGGGTCGGTGGCCGAGGCCAACGTCGGCTCGATCATGGGTATCGGGTATCCGGCGTGGACCGGCGGTGCGCTGCAGTACATCAATCAGTATCCGGGCGGGATGGGCGGATTCGTTGCGCGCGCAGACGAGCTCCGTGCGCGCTACGGCGACAGATTCGTCGTCAGTGAGGCTCTGCGCGCCCGTGCGGCAGACGGCAGCGAGCTTGTGTGACAACATCACACACTGTGACCACCGCAGATGAACCGCGTTGGCGCAGACTCGGCCCCGACGCCAGGCGCAATGAAATCCTGGCTGTCGCCATCCGGATGTTCGGTGAGCAGCCCTACGCGACGGTGCAGATGGCCGAGCTCGCCCGTGAGGCCGGAGTGGCGCGCGGGCTGCTGAACCACTATTTCGGCACCAAGCGCGACCTCTACGTCGAAGTCGTGCGTGCCATGATGATCGTGCCCGAGATCGACACGGTGAATCTGCCGGGCGGCACCCTGCGCGAGCGGGTCGAGGCCTCGGTCGACTGGCTGATGACCGTCCTCGACACCCACGGAAAGACGTGGCTGGCCGTCGGCGTGGAGGGGATCGGCGACGACCCGCAGATCGCGGCGATCCTCAACGAGGCCGACGATCGCGCGGCCCAACGCGTGCTCGACGCTATCGGTTTCGACGGGTCGGGCAGCGAGCACCAGGTGGCGCTCGCCGTGTTCCGGAGCTGGGGCGGCATGATGAAGGCCACCGCCCGTGAATGGGTCGATCGAAAGACGCTCTCCCGCAAGCAGGCTCGCACGATTCTCGTCGAGACGCTCGTCCCGCTCGCCGAGCGGGTCATGTCGGGTTCTGTCTGAACTCGCAATCGGCGGGGGAGCGGTCGGTTACGTGGCTGTGCCGGGTGATCCTCGTGGATTGTGAACCTAGCTAGACTAGATGCTGAAAAGACATCGACTATCGACGGTTAGGCTCTGGCTGGTGGGCATTGTACGAGGGTGGCGACGGTGAGCTCGTCTGTCGTCGGGAATCCACACTGGCGGAGTGTTGATCCGCCGAAGCTGTCACCGATCCTGGTGCACGCTTTGGATGCGTTCTATGAGAACGGCTTCCATGGAACCTCGGTGCGAGAAATTGCTCAGCGGGTAGGCGTGACGATCCCGGCTCTGTACTACCACCACGGTAGTAAGGAGGGTATTTTGCTCGCCCTCCTGGAGTACTCCACGAGCGATGTTCTGGCTCGCGCTCACTCCGCGAAAGCGGATGGGCGCGATGATCCGGCGCAACAATTATCCAATGTCATCGAGGCAATTGTCCTCCGCATGACCACGCGTTCCCGGCTGGCGGCACTCGAAGGTGAGGTTCGATACCTCAGTCCGGAGAACCTCCTCCGGTATCGAGTCGTCCGCAAAGGAATCGAAGAGCTCGTACTCGGCATTATCGAGGATGGGAACGAGCGAGGAATTTTCTACACGGCAGACCCCGCTGAATCCGCCCGCGCCGTCCTGGCTATGTGCCAGTCGATCCCACGGTGGTACCACGCTGAGGGGAACATGGCGCCGGAGGTCGTTGCCGCCAAGTACTCAGAAATTGCCCTGACAGCTGTTGGCTATGTTTCTGCGGCAGCCAAACCACGTAAGCGAGCACCCTCGACGCCTACGTAGCCGTCACTGAACCCAAGCGCGGCAGTTCGCATTCACCGTCACTCGTCGAAACGTGGAGACTAACTCGTCGAGACTTGTTGGGCGTACTGGTTGCGCAGTTCACGCTTCAGGATCTTGCCCGTTGCTCCCAGCGGAAGGGCATTCGCGATGTCGATCGACTTGGGACATTTGTAGCCGGCGAGACGATCGCGAGCGAACGCCATCAGGTCGAGAGGCTCGATCATCTGTCCGGGTGCGGCGATGACCACGGCTTTGACTGCTTCTCCCCACACCGGATCAGGAACACCGATGACGGCTACTTGGGAGACACCTGGGTAATCGGCGATGACCGACTCGACTTCGATCGGATAGACGTTCTCCCCGCCGGTGATGATCATGTCCTTGATCCGGTCGGTGATGAAGAGATAGCCGTCCTGATCGAATCGTCCTACATCACCGGTGTGAAACCAACCGTCGTTGTCGATCGCCTTCGCGGTTTCCTCGGGTCGGTGAAAGTAGCCGACAGTGTTCTGCGGGGACCGCACACAAATCTCTCCGGATTCGTCGATATCCGCAGGCTCCGTCGAATATGGACGCACTATTCGTAGCTCCACCCACGGGTACGGTTTTCCGACGGAGCGCAGAAGGTGCACTCGGTCACCCGCGGTGGTGTGGTCATCGGCGTCGAGCTGGGTAATGGCGCCGTGGGTCTCGGTGAGTCCGTACACCTGGAACAGTGGCCGTCCGAAAGTGGCCAGCGCGCGCTTGAGTAACGCCGGGGTGATCGGTGAGGAGCCGTAGGCGATCGAGCGCAACGCCGTGAAGTCTCGTGTCGCTGCGCCGGGAACCTCCACCATCATTCCGATTACCGATGGAACCAGGAAGGTGTTGGTAATGCGGTATTGCTCGAAGGTGTCGAGTAGCGACTCCGGGGTGAAATCGCGCACGATGATGTTGTGGGCGCCGTAAGCAATGCCGACGAGCGCAAATCCAAGGCCGCCGATGTGGAACAGTGGCATCGCACACAAACTCACCGAGGAGGAGTCGAATCCCCACGGGCCGCCGGAACGAGTACAGGCACCGAGATTCCTGTTGGAGCTGAGCACACCCTTCGGTTTGGCGGTGGTGCCTGAGGTATAGAGCTGGAGCACGATGTCGTCGTCGTCGCCCACCCACCCGGGATCGGTGTCGTCAGCGGCGGCGATGAGGGCCTCGTAGTCGCTGTCTTCCTCACCGTCGATGACCACGAACTGGGTGAGCGAGGGTACCTGGGTTCGCAGCTGAGCTACCGTATCGCCGAAAGTGCTGTCGTAGAACAAGATTTGAGCTTCGCAGTCGTCGAGGACTTCGGCGAGTTCGCCCGCCGTGAGCCGCAGTTGACGGGAACGGTGACCGCGCCAACCTTGGCGCTCGCGAACAGTACTTCGACCACCTGCACTGAACTGCGGTCCAGGACAGCCACTCGAGATTGAGGGCCGATCCCGCGCTGCGCAAGCACGTTGGCGAGACGGTTGGTGCGCTGATCGAGTTCGCCGTAGGTCAGTGAACTCCCGCGACCGGTCAGGGCAGGAGCGTCGGGGCGTTCGAGTGCATGGCGACGGGGTTCGTCAGCGAGGCGGTAGGTCATCGGATGGTGTGTCCTTGCTTCTCGTCACTCGTGGTCTTGTGTTGCACGGTCTTGTGCTGCACGGGACAGGTTTTGGGGAAGGTTCCGAGTTGGTCGACTTGGTATCCGTCGGGGTAACTGCGGATGTTGGGAAGGTCGCGGGCGAACTTGGGGGTGCTGCGAGGCGGGAAGAAGCGGAGGATGCGGGCGCGAACCTTGAGTGCGCCGATTGACAGGATCCGTTCGATGCGGGCGGGACGGCGGTAATGGAACGCGTCCAGGAGGGGGTCGTCCATCAGAGCCCAGGCGAAGTGCTTGACCGCGACGGCGGGGGCGAAATTGTTTGGGGGGAACGTGCATAGCAGGTTCAGTGTGGAGTCGGCGACAGCTCGAGCGCCGGCGTCGTACCTGAAGTGCGCGCGCTCGTAGGCATCCATGAACAGGGCGAAGTCGTCCCAGGTGACGGGGATCTGCTTGATTCCCATGTACCGGCCGAGTTCGCGGTAGTAGTTGGTCGAACCTGCGATTTCGTTGGCAGTGAGTTTGCGCCAGCCGTACTGGTCTATCCAGCGGACGGGGGTGACTATGAAGGTGGCCAGGACGTAGAGCATGTCGTCGTTGCTGATGTCGTAGGCGCCGTGCTTTTGGTTCATCCGGCGAATGCCGGAGCGTCCCTCGGTGCTTGTGATGCCGTGTTCGAGGACGGCGTCGAGGATCAGGCCGGTGTCGTCGTAGCGTTTTTGCGTTCTGCTGGTGAACTCGTCGGTTCCGAACAACAAGCTGCCGACGGACGGCACGGCGTAGGTGCGAAACAGCGCGAAGCTGAGCGCCTGGTTGATGTCCCAGGGAAATTCCTGTGTCGCGAGAATGCGATAGATCTCCTCGTATTGCGTGTCGGGATCGAGGTGATCGGTGCGGTGACGCAGTTCGTAGCGCTTCATCTGGTGTTCTCCATTGGACGACGGCACGACGCCGGATGTGTGACCGGCAACACACGCTAGCTTAGCGATCGATAACTACGCGTGTCTAGGCCACGGCTGGTCTCCGACATCCCCGATGCGTTGACAGCCGCGCGCCGCATGCCTAAGTTACTTAACGTTCGCTATATGAGCTAGATCACTTGGGGCGCCGCCGAGGCATCGGAGTTCGACGTGGCACCCACAGGCCCGAGGAGGCCCCATGGTTCACAATCACGCTGCTCTGTACATCGACGGAGACTGGCAGGCGCCCACCTCGGCTGATGTCATCGAGGTGCACTCGGCGGCTACGGAGGAACAGATCGGGCAGGTCCCTGCCAGCACCACCGCCGACGTCGACGCCGCCGTGGCTGCCGCTGGTCGTGCGTTCCGGACCTGGTCAGCGCTCACCCCGGCACAACGCGCCGATGTCCTCGACGGGTTCGCTATCGAGTTGGCAAGTCGCGCAGAGCTTTCCGCACGCCTCGTCAGTGAGCAGAACGGAATGCCGATCGCGATCTCCACGGTCGCTGAGGGGCAGGGGCCGGCGGGTCTGCTGCACTATTACGCTGCGCTGATCCGCGGCACTGCGCTGGAAGAGCATCGGCCGGCGTTGGCAGGCAACGGAACCACGGTGGTGCGAAAGGAACCGATCGGTGTCGTCGCCGCGATCGCGCCGTGGAACTTCCCCGCGCTGCTGGCAATGATGAAGATCGCCCCGGCGCTCGCGGCGGGGTGCACCGTCGTCCTCAAGCCCTCTCCGGAGACCGTCCTTGATTCCTTCGTGCTGGCCGAGGCCGCAGCCGCAGCGGGTCTGCCTGCCGGTGTCCTCAATATCGTTACCGGCGGACCGGAGATCGGAAAGCATCTCGTCGCTCACCCCGGAGTGCAGAAGGTCGCCTTCACCGGATCCACACCAGCCGGACGCCAGATTGCCGAGACATGCGGTCGGCTGCTGCGCCCCGTCTCACTCGAACTCGGCGGCAAGTCGGCGGCACTGATCCTCGACGACGCCGACCTGGCGGCTACCGTGCAGGGACTGGCGACCGCGTCACTGATCAACACCGGTCAGACGTGCTATGCGTCGACGAGAGTTCTTGCCCCGCAGAGCCGTTACGCGGAGGTGCTCGATGCGGTGACCGCCATGGTGGCCTCCCTTCCGGTGGGTGATCCACTCGACCCGAGCACGTTCATCGGGCCGCTCGTCAGTGCTGGTCAGCGGGCCAGAGTCGAGTCCTATATCGAAGCCGGTCGCAGCGAAGGTGCGAAGTTGACCACCGGCGGCGGGCGACCGGCCGACCGCGACCGTGGATGGTTCGTCGAACCGACGGTCTTCGGCGAGGTCGGGCTGGACCACACCATCGCCCGTGAGGAAATCTTCGGGCCGGTGCTGTCGGTGATTCCTTACGCTGACGAAGAGCAGGCGATCGCGATTGCCAACGATTCCGAATACGGGCTCGGTGGAACGGTGTGGACCTCCGACGCCGACCACGGGCTCGATGTTGCACGAAGGGTGGAGACAGGGTCGTTCGGCGTCAACGGCTACACCCTGGATTTCGGTGCGCCTTTCGGTGGGATCAAGGCCAGCGGCCTCGGACGAGAACTGGGTCCGGAAGGGCTCTTTGCCTACTTCAACACCAAGTCCATCTTCCTCACCGACTGACAACGCCGCTGCCAAGGTATCCGAAGCTTTTCCGAGAGGTAGACATTCAGCATGTATCCCGGCGCCCATCTCGACACCACGCCGGACAAGCCGGCGGTGATCATGGCCGCTACCGGTAGATCCGTCACGTTCGCCGAACTCGAGTCGAACTCGATCCAACTCGCCCGCCACTTCCGACGTTTAGGTCTCGGGCGGGGCGATCACCTGGCCGTCCTCGCCACCAACACCCCACGAGTCTTCGACTTGTACTGGGCGGCAATGCGATCGGGGCTGTATCTGACGATGGTGAATTGGCACCTCACCGCCGCCGAGGCTGCCTACATCGTCAACGACTGCGGCGCCAGGGCCGTGATCGTCGACGCCGCGCTCGATTCGTTCGCCGACGAATTCCGTTCCTTGGTGCCCGACGTCGAACATCTCCTCTCCTTCGGAGGCGCTCTCCCCGGCTTCGCCGACCTCGACCGAGCAGCGGCGGCGGAATCGACTGAGCCGCTACCGGATCAGCCCCGGGGCGCCGACATGCTCTATTCCTCGGGAACCACCGGTCGGCCCAAGGGAATCAAGCCTGCACTGCCCGACCGCCAGATCGGTGACCCCGGCGACACGATGACAGCGATGAACGCAACGGTGTGGGGCGTTGGACCGGAAACGGTGTATCTGTCGCCCGCGCCGCTGTATCACGCTGCCCCGCTACGCACGTGCGCAGCGGTTCAAGCGCTCGGCGGCACGGTCGTCGTCATGGACCGATTCGATGCGGAAAAGGCGCTCGAGTACATCCAGCGGTATCGGATCACCTACAGCCAGTGGGTTCCCACGATGTTCGTTCGGATGCTGAAACTCTCGCGGACCGTCCGCGACAGCTACGACGTGTCGAGTCTGCGGGTGGCGGTTCACGCAGCTGCCCCCTGCCCGGTCGAGGTCAAACGGCAGATGATCGAGTGGTGGGGACCGATACTGTCGGAGTACTACTCGTCCACCGAGCTCAACGGCCTTACCCTTGTCAACACCGACGAATGGCTCCGCAAGCCCGGCACCGTCGGCAAGGCCGTTCTCGGTGTCGCGCGCATCTGCGCCGAGGACGGCAACGAATTGGGCGCTGGAGATATCGGCACCGTCTATTTCGAACGCGAAAGCTTGCCTTTCGAATACCACAATGCGCCAGATAAGACACGCGAGGCGCAGCATCCCACTCACCCGACCTGGACCACCACCGGTGACGTCGGATATCTCGACGACGATGGCTACCTGTTCCTCACCGATCGTGACTCATTCATGATCATCTCCGGCGGAGTGAACATCTACCCTCAGGAAATCGAAAATCTTCTGGTCGAACACCCGAAGGTCATCGATGCCGGGGTAATCGGGGTTCCTGATCTGGAAATGGGCGAGACGGTGACCGCCGTCGTCGAACCGACCGCGGGCGTCGTCGGGGACGAAGCGCTTGCCGCCGAGCTGAACGCCTATCTGCGGGAGCGGATTGCGAAATACAAGGTGCCGCGTCGCATCGTGTTCAGCGGCGACCTGCCGCGCACGCCCACCGGCAAGCTGATCAAGCGCAAGCTCTCTGCGAGTATCGCCAGCCTTTCCGCTTGACCGCGCACCAGCTGCCCACAGCCTTGACAAAAATCTTGCACGTCCGGGTCCACAACTGAGGAGAAGTAATGCGTCGCACAATTTTCAACCAGGATCACGAGGCATATCGGGAGACTGTCCGTGAATTCCTCGCGCGGGAAGTCATTCCCTATTACGAGGAGTGGGAAGATGCTCGGCTGATCGACCGGGCGGCATGGTTGGCGGCCGGAAAGGTCGGCATCACGGGATTGGCTGTCCCTGAGGAGTTCGGTGGTCCGGGGGAGTCCGATTATCGGTACCGGTATGTGGTGGCGGAGGAGATCGCGCGAACCGGCACCACCTCGTTCGGTGCTGGACTCGGCACCCAGGACGACATCATCATCCCCTACATCTGCGACCTGGGGACGGAAGAGCAGAAGCAACGATGGCTCCCCGGTATGGCCGGTGGTGAACTGATCTGCGCCATCGCAATGACCGAGCCGGGTACGGGCAGCGACCTCCAGGGAATCAAGACCACGGCAGTCCGTGACGGAGACCATTGGGTTCTCAACGGACAAAAGACCTTCATCACCAACGGGATTCACGCGGATCTTGTGATTGTCGCGGCCAGGACCGATCCCGGCGCAGGTTCCCGCGGATACAGTCTCTTCGTCGTCGAACGCGATATGGACGGCTTCACTCGTGGTCGCAAACTGAAGAAGGTCGGGCTCGCTGGTCAGGACACCGCCGAACTGTCATTCGTTGACGTGCGTGTTCCTGCCGCGAACTTGCTCGGCACCGAAGGTCGTGGACTGATGCACCTGATGGAGCGACTGCCTCGGGAGCGGCTTTCCATCGCGGTTGGTGCCATCGCGAGTGCCCGCGCTGCATACGAGTGGACGAAAACGTATGTGTTCGAGCGCAAGGCATTCGGGCAGTCCGTCGGTGATTTCCAGAACACCCGGTTCGTGCTGGCTGAGATACTGACCGAGCTCGACGTCACTCAAACCTATATCGACCAGGCTGTGTTGGCGCTCAACGCCGGCGACCTCACCGCGGTCGAGGCTGCACAGGCAAAGTGGTGGGCGAGCGAGCTGCAGAAGCGGGTCGTCGACCGATGCGTGCAGCTGCACGGTGGCTATGGCTACATGATGGAATACCCCATCGCGAGGGCGTACGTCGACAGTCGCATCCAGACGATCTACGGCGGAACGACTGAGATCATGAAGGAGATCATTGGTCGCGAGATCGCCCGAAACTCGCAATAGCTCCACGGCGCAATGGCATTGCGCCTTTGCTCAGTGAAGCGCTGTTGCCAACGTCTCGGCGTACTTCGACATGACGACCCGATCACCCGCGACACCCGGTTGCCACGGCAGCGACAGGCGGTCGACGCTGCGGTCCGCATAGCGCGGGATCACGTGGAGGTGGAAATGGAACACCGTCTGCCACGCGGGAGCCTTGCAGCAGTTGAGTAGGTTCACGCCGTCGGCGCCTGCGTCGTCGACCATCGCTCGCGCGATCCGCTGAGCCTCGAGCGTGACTGCGCTCAGATCGTCGGCGCCGATGTCGAGCAGATCGGTGCTGTGCTGCTTGGGGATCACCAGCAGATGGCCGTCGTTGGCAGGGTTGATGTCCATGAATGCGTAGGTCGACGCCGTTTCGGCGACCTTCACGCTGGGTACGTCGCCTGAGACGATGCCGCAGAAGACGCAGTCGGTCATGACTTGCTTGCGCCCTTGCCACTCGCACCGACGCCGCCCCCGTAGAGCGCTGCTGCGATCAGTGCCGGCTGGAAGAACAGCCGGATGAGCCGCTTGCGGTCGGTGTCGAGTCCGAACGCGTCTTTGTGCTCGACGTACTGCGCGATGTTGCCGGGGAAGATCGCGACGTAGAACAGCGCGAGCAGGATGCCGATCACACGCTTGTGCTTGGGCAGCGCCAGAAACGACGCTCCGAGGCCGATTTCAGCGACGCCGGACGCGAGGACGGTGACGTCGGTGTTGATGGGAAACCAATCGGGAACCTGGGCCTGGAACTCGTCGCGCGCGAAGGTCAGGTGGGAGATTCCGGCAAAGGTCATAAATGCGCCGAGGACGATTCGGACAAGGGTGCGAGGTGACATGAAATCGAGCCTAACGCCGTTGTCATGCGCGTAGCAATGAGTAGACTCATTCCTGAGTCCACTCATTATTGGAGGTGACATGACACCCGACGCAGCGACCGCCGACGGTAGGCGCGCCCGCAATATGCGCGACAAGCAGGACCGCATCTTCCGCGCGGCAGCCGACCTGTTTGCCGAACGCGGCTTCGAGTCGGTGTCGACGGGCCAGGTCTCCGACCGCGCCGACGTCGCGGCGGGCACGGTCTTTCGCTACGCGTCGACCAAGGGTGAACTGCTCCTGATGGTGCTCAACGAAGAGCTGCGTCGAGCACTCGACGTCGGCGCGGCCTCGGCGGCGTCGACAACGGATACAGCCGAGGCGATCTACGAGATGGTTTGTCCACTGCTCGCATACGCACGCGCCAACCCCGAGAACGGCAACGCCTATCACCGGGAGCTGCTCTTCGGTGGCTCCGGTGATCGTTACCGCGCAGCGGGACTCGCGTTGGTCGCCGAACTGCAGGACCGGATCGCACAGAGACTCGTTGCCGATTCCGGTGACGACGCGGTGTCAGACAGGGCAACGCTCACGGCCAACATGATCTTCGCTGTCGCCGCACTGGCAATCGCCCGTGCGTCGACAGGTGCGCATTCGGATCGCGATCCGTTCGACGACGTGCGCACCCAGGTGAGCATCGCCGTCGACGGCTTCCGCGCGTAATCAGATCTTCCCCAGTACTTCTCGTTCATTTCCCGTTCTTCGCGAGAATCCAGTCCACGAAACCTTGAGGTAGTTGACCATGCTCCAAACTGAAGCCGAGCCGTTGTCATTCGGCGCAAAGTACCGGCGCTTGCTGCTCGCCGTCGTTGTCCTCGGTGCGCTCACCCAGCTCGGGCTGGGTGCCTTCTATCTCGGCGTCGGACATTCTCCGTCGCCGCGAAACGCACCCATCGGGATCGTCGGCCCGGAGCAGCAGGTGCAAAAGCTCACTGCCGCAGTCGAAGCCGACGGCAAGTTCGATGCTCGATCCTATGACTCCATGGACTCGTTGCGGGCGGCGATCGTCGATAGGGAGGTCGATGGCGGCCTAGAGGTGACGCAGCAGGGCATCGTTCCGGTGGTGGCGAGTGCCGGCGGCGCGTTACCCGCAACTGCATTGAAAACCGTTGCCTCAGAAGCCAATGTGAGCAACAATCTCCCGCAAACGCTGGCGGTCGACGTCGTCAAGCTCTCTGAAGACGACATCAACGGTGCGTCGATCGGCTATATCCTGCAGGTGATCTCGCTCGGCGGCAGTATCGCGTCGCTGGGCCTCGGGCGGCTGATGCCGCGAGTGCCGCAGTCGCTACGACGCGGGTTCGGCCACGTGGCGGCGCTGATCGCCTATGCCGCGGTGTCGGCGGGGATCGTGCTCCTGTTCTCCTGGTTCTACGGTGTCGGCAGCTCTGCGGACCAGTGGCGGCTCTTCGGCACGTACACCCTGATCTCGCTGGCCATCGCGGGATCGACCGCCGGCCTGGTGACGCTGTTCGGGCCGATCGGATCGTTGGCAGGTGGCTTCTACTTCCTTATCGGCGCGACGCTTTCGGGTGCGTCGATCCCGTGGAACTTCATGCCGGCCTTCTGGGCGTGGCTCGGCGAGTGGCTTCCCACCGGCGGCGGTGCGCAACTGATTCGCAACTCGCTCTACTTCCCTGAAGCGGGGTCGGGGACTGCGCTGATCTGCCTCGGGCTCTACGCCGGTCTGGGCACGGTGACGGTCCTGGTCTGGAACATCTTGGGTAACAGAAGCTCTCGCACATCCGCCGTCGACGTCGACGTCCTGTACCCGATCACGCACGAGCACCACCATCATGATGGTGATCACGAGCATCGCCGTGAGGCTGGTGAGTCCGCGTCCTCGTGACCCAGGGGCGCAGTTCATGTTCAGCGAGTAGCCCCCAGACAAGGCTGCGGTGAGTAGCCTCGACGGTGGCAGTGGTCGGATCAACCGCCACAACTCGTACGACGGGAGCTGCAGATGCCTCACAGCGCAGAGGTATTCGACCTGATGAGCCTGCGTGTGCCGATCGTCGTCGCACCTATGGCAGGCGGTCCGTCGACGCCTGCGCTGGTGATCGCGGCTGCACAAGCGGAGGCCATCGGTTTTCTGGCTGGTGGTTACAAGTCGGTCAACGCCCTTGCCGGCGAGATCGACGAGGTTGCCGCGTCGGGTGTGGGTTCGTACGGCGTGAACCTCTTCGTCCCGGGCGGACCGGCTCGCGATCTGGGTGCGGTGCTCCGCTACCGAGAGGAGTTGGAGCCCGTCGGGCGAAGGTACAACGTCGACGTCGGGCGGGTCGTCGAATCCGATGACGATGAGTATGCGGACAAGGTCGATCTGGTGATCGATCGACGAGTTCCCATGGTGTCGTTCACGTTTGGGCTGCCGGGCGAGAGCGTCGTCGACCGGCTTCACGGCGCCGGAATCGCTGCCGTTGCCACCGTGGCCGATCCGATCGACGCGAAAGCTGCTGCCGCGCAAGGGGTTGATGCGCTCTGCGTGCAGGGCGTCGAAGCCGGTGGGCACCGTGCGACACTGTCGGCGACGGCGGAACCTTCGCAGACGTCCACGGTCGAGTTGGTGCGTGAGGTCGCCCAACTCGTCGACATCCCGATCATCGCCGCAGGTGGGATCGCAACCGGCGCGCACGTCGACGCCGCGCTGGCCGCCGGCGCCGTCGCAGTGCAGTTGGGTACAGCGTTCCTCGACAGTGCGGAGGCCGGCACCAAGCCGACGCATCGTGCAGCACTGCGCAACTCGCGGTTCACCGAAACCGTGGTGACCCGAGCGTTCTCCGGGCGACCGGCGCGTGCGCTGCGCAACGAGTTCACCGATCGCTACTCGCCACTCGCCCCCGCCGAGTACCCGCAGCTGCACCATCTGACGAGTCCACTCCGCTCTGCCGCGGCTCTCGCCGGCGATCCGGAGTTCCTCAACCTGTGGGCCGGGACATCGTTCCGCGAGAGCGACTTCGGCCCCGCCGCCGAGATCATCGCGCACATCTGGTCGCAAACCGCCGCCGCGCGCGGGTCGGGGAGCTGACCGGCTCGGGTCTCTGCGCGGGTGCGCGGCCTGGCAGAAAGTAGGGAAGGTTCTTTCCGCGGGTTCTGTACGTTTCCTCGAGTTGCTTCGCGGGGAAGGGTGTGAAACCCGAGGAAAGTGTGTTTCCCCTAGTTTCTGCGGTGGCGGGCCACTTCGCCCCGACCCCGGCGGGCGTGGGCCACTACGCTGTAGGCGACATTCCGCTGACGAAAGAGCACACAATGGAGCCAGGCGTCACTGCTGAGGCACAGCAGGTCATCTCCGATATCTCCGCGCGCTACGGTCTCTCGCAGGACGCCGTCGTGGCCATGCTCTACGCGGTCAACTCGGGCGGGGGCACGATGGCCCAGTTCAACATCCCCGAGCTCGGCGGCTCAGGGCAGTGGATGCGCGGCGGCATGACGATGGTCGGCGACATGTTCAACAACGGCCTCAAAGCCCGCGTCGACGGACTCTGCAACGAGCTTTCCCAACTGCTCAACACCACCCAGGTGTTCCCGCCGGCCGCGACGACCAGCACGCCGTTCGGATACGCCGCCCCCAACACCTGGTGGCCCGCTGACCTGGGAGTACCCAGCTCGTCAGGAGGTCAGAACGACTCGCGGTATGCGGTGTTCCCTGCGACTCGACGCCTCGCGACGCAGGTGAACGGTGTGGTCCGCGTCTTCGACACCGGCGAGCACCAGATCGGCGGCGTGCAACAGCAGCAGAGTGGACCGCCCGGGACGGTCAGCTTCACAAGCCAGTTCGGCACCTTCGACACCACGAGCCTGCGAGAACTCGGCGTCAACGACGTCGCCGCGACACCAACTGCCGCCCCGGAACCACGCCACGCGGCACCCGAACAGTTCGACGCCGCACCGCAGCAGTTCGACGCACCGCAGCAGTTCGCCCCGGTGCCAGACAACGCCCCGCCAGCGCCCGCAGGATCGGACGCGATCATCGCGGCGATCGAGCAGCTCGCAGGTCTGCACCAGCGCGGAATCCTCTCCGACGACGAGTTCTCCGTGAAGAAGGCGGAACTGCTCGGCAGGCTCTGAGTCCGAACCGCTTTTAAGACGACGCTCCGTCAGCGCGCAGCGCGCCGGCGAGAAGATGGAACGCGATCGTCGTCGAGCGTTCGCGCACGGCTGCCCGGTTGCCCGGGAGGTGCAGTGTCCGGGTGAGTGTGGGCCTGCCCGCGATGCCGATGCCGAAACAGACTGTGCCGACGGGCTTTCCGGGAGTCTCGCCGCCGGGGCCAGCGATGCCGGTGGTGGAGATCGCGGTGTCGACGCCCAGGCGAGCCATGACGCCCTCGGCCATCGCTGCCGCAACCGGTTCGCTCACAGCACCGAACTCGTCGAGCATCGACGCCGGTACGCCGAGGCTGTTGATCTTCACGTCGTTCGAGTACGAGACGACGCCGCCCTGCACGTAGGCCGACGATCCCGCTCGATCGGTGAGTCGTGCGGCAACCATCCCGCCCGTACACGATTCCGCCGTGGCGATCAGTCGCCCGGCCAGCAGTGCGGCGACCTGGTCGTCGATGGTCGAGCCGTCGGTGGAGAAGGTCTGGGTTGGGTAGACCTCGGTCAGAAAGTCGGCCAGTTCGGTGTAATCCTCGGCGGCGGAAGTCGGGTAGCGCGTGACGATTTCGAGTTCGCCGCGTCGTAGGCATGTGGTGATCTCGAGCTGATCGAAACCCGGTACGCGGTCGGGTGCTGCGCGCAGCCCCTCGGCCAGGTCGGCCTCGGGCAGCCCGAACATGCGGATCGTGTCCTGACGCATGTCGGGGTGACCGGCGACGGCGTCGACGATCGGCGGTGCCGTGATGGCGTCGGGCCACATGGCCTGCAACTCGGGTGGCGGCCCTGGGAGCACCAGGACAGCGGGTAGCCGACCGCGGGCGCGCGGGTCCTCACCGGCGGGCACGGCAACTCCAGGTGCGGTACCTGTCGGTGGAATAGGTTGTGCGCCTTGCGGAATCATGGCCTGTTTGTCGATGCCGGCCAGGGTTGCCGCGCTGGCGGACTCGCTGCCGCCACGGCCCTGCCAGCGTCGGATGATGTCGGCAATATGGTCGCGGAGCGGTTCGTCGAGTTGCAGTGGTCGGCCGGTGAACTCGGCGACGGTGGCCACGGTGAGGTCGTCGGCGGTGGGTCCGAGTCCGCCCGTTGTCACGATCAAGGACACGCCTTCGTCGGCAAGGAACCGTAGCTGGGCGGTGAGGTCTTCCGGTCGATCGCCGCAGATGGTGATGTGAGCGACGTCGACGCCCATCGCGAACAGCCGCTCGGCGACCCACGGGCCGTTCTTGTCGGTGATTCGTCCGGTCAGGACTTCGGTCCCAGTCACCACGATGCCCGCGCGTACCGTCACGGGAAAAAGCCTATCGCTGACGCGACGGCCGAAGCATCCATGCAGGTCAGGAGAGTCTCGATGCGGCGACCTCGTCGAGCACCGCCTCGCTGGCGACGTGCGGTGGGGTGCTTCGTGGCCAATGCATGATGACGTCGGTGAAACCCAGCTCGGCCGCGCGGCCGGTCAGCTCGTCGAACATCCCGATACTCTCCATCGACTGCGCGGGTCCGGAATCGATGCTGAGGTACCGGGCGAAGTCGGAGCCATTCGGTCGATTCGCGAGCTCGGCGTCGACGATCTCGCAGTTGCGAGCGATGCCCGCGAACCACTCGTCGGTTGTGGCGGCTGTGGTGTTGCCGGTGGTGATCCAACCGTCGCCGAAGCTCGCGGCGAACCGAACTGACCGCGGTCCGTTGCCCGACATCAGCAGCGGGACCCGGTCTCGCACCGATCCGCCGACGAGCCGCATGTCGCGCGCGGTGTAGTACTCGCCGTCGGCGTCGACGTGATCGTCTCGCAGTGTGCGGTCGAGCAATCGGGAGAATTCCTGCAGGCGATCCACCTTCTGACGTGCGGTGAGCTCCGGCTGACCGAGTAGTCGGTCGTCGGGGGTTCCGCCGGCGCCGAGTCCGAGTAGGAATCGGCCGTCGGAGATGTCGACGAGGGTCTGTACCTCGCGGGAGAAGGCGACCGGATGTCGGAAGTTGGGGGAGACGACGAATGCCCCGAGGCCGATGGTGCTGGTGACGGTCGACGCCGCGGTCAGTATCGGCATGCAGGAGAACCAGCGGGAATCGCGCAGACCACCCCAGACGAGGTGGTCGTAGGTCCAGGCGTGGTCGAAGCCCATCTGCTCGGCCCGTTGCCACAGCGGGCGGGAGTGCCGCCAGTCCAGATCAGGGAGAATGCAGATTCCAAAGCGCACGCAGTCAGCCTAGTGCTCGACCCCGACAGCAATTCCCGTCCGGACGCGAGCTCCCATCCAGAAATGGCGCGGCGTCGAAACACTTCCGAGCTCGCCCGACGTGAGTTCAGACGCTGTTGAGCACGCCCGTAAGCCCCCGCGAAGCGCGAATCGCTTCCGCAACGGACAATTGAGAGGTGTGGGGATCGATGAACTGCGAGGATCGATGAACTGCGAGCATCGATGAACGACGACTTGGTGGTGCTCGTCGACGACAACGGCCACCCGCGTGGCACCGCGAATCGACTCACCGTGCACGGCACCGACACCCCGTTGCACTTCGCATTCTCGTGTCACCTCGTCGACGCGGACGGGCGCATTCTCATGACACGGCGTGCTCTGGAGAAGAAGACCTGGCCAGGCGTGTGGACCAACTCATTCTGTGGACATCCCCGCCCGGGTGAGAGCGTCGAGGACGCGATAGCGCGCTATTCGCAGCGCGAACTCGGAATGGACGTCGCTGATCTGCGGCCGGTCATCCCCGACTTCCGATATCGGGCGGTCGACGCCAGCGGCGTCGTCGAAAACGAGGTCTGCCCGGTCTACGCGGCGCGACCGGTCGGCGACGTGGCGCCCAACCCCGACGAGGTCATGCAGTACACCTGGGCGTCGATCGACGACATCTGGGAGATCGCGCGACGCACGCCGTGGATGCTCAGCCCGTGGTTCGTCGACCAGATCGCCGAACTGGGTCCAGCGGTCGGTGCCTACGGACGCACAGCGTCAGACCTTCGGGATGCCCGATGAGCAGACGCACGCGTGTCGATCTGGTGCGACCGCACGCCAGATACGACGAGGTCGCCGACGCCAGCGCGGCGTTGGTCATCAGCTCGTACTCATCGTCGTTCGGCCTCGCGTCGAGACTGCTCGCCGAACCGGCGCGATCGCACGTCCGCAACATCTACGCGCTGGTCCGCGTGGCAGACGAGATCGTCGACGCTCCGCGACCGGGACAGGGCGTCGACGAACGGCAGGTGGCGCTCGACGAGCTGGAAGCCGAGACGAACGCGGCGATGGAGCGGGGATCGAGCACGAATCTCGTCGTCCATGCGTTTGCGCGTTCGGCGCGACACGTCGGCATCGACACCTCTCTCACCGCACCGTTCTTCGCATCCATGCGGACCGACCTGACCCGCACCGTCCACGACGAAGCCAGCCTCACCGAGTACATCTACGGTTCGGCGGAGGTCGTCGGGTTGATGTGCCTGCGCGCATTCGTCGCCGACGAAGCCGCGCCGGACCAGCGTTATGACGAGTTGTACACCGGTGCAAAGCATCTGGGTGCAGCCTTCCAGAAGGTGAACTTCTTGCGCGACTTCGGCACTGACAGTGGCGACCTGGGGCGTCGATACCTGATCGGTCTCGACCCTGCCGACCCCACCGACGCCGCGTGGACGCGCTGGCTCGACGAGATCGACGCCGACCTCACCATCGCCGCGGACACCATTCCCCGACTCCCCCGCGGAAGTCGGGTAGCGGTGTGTGTCGCCCATGATCTCTTCGCGGAACTCAACGCCAGGCTGCGTGCAACACCGGCGAGTATGGCTGCGCGCCAGCGTGTTCGGGTTCCCACCGCCACGAAGACGCGTATCGCGGCGACCGCTTTGCTGCGGCGGGGCCACCCCCGCACGACGACGACCGTGGTGGTGGGCGCGTGAAAGCAGTGCGTGTTAAACCCCAGGGGAAGCGGGTGGCGATCATCGGCGGCGGCGTCGCGGGACTCGCGACGGCAGCGCTGCTCGCCGACGACGGATACGAGGTCGATCTCTACGAACAGCGCGCCGATCTCGGTGGGCGCGCGGGGTCGTGGGAATCCGACGGCTTCCGGTTCGACACCGGACCGTCGTGGTGGCTGATGCCGGAGGTTTTCGACCACTTCTACGAGTTGCTCGGCACGTCGACCGCAGAGCAACTCGATCTGATCAGACTCGACCCCGGCTACCGGGTGTTCTTCGAGGGCCACACCGATCCGGTGGACGTCCACAGCGATGAACGACGCTCCGTCGAACTGTTCGAGAAGCTCGAAGATGGTGCAGGACAACAGCTGTCGGAGTACCTTGCATCGGCGCGGCACGCCTACGACATCGCGGTCCGTCGCTTCCTCTACACCAACTTCGACACACCCCGGGCGTTCGTCGACCCGGAGGTGTTGCGCCACGCGAAGACGCTCGTGCAGCTGCTGGGCACGAGCCTGGACACGCTCATCGCGAAACGCTTCACCGACCGCAGACTGCGACAGATCCTCGGCTATCCCGCGGTCTTCCTCGCGTCGTCTCCCGAGCGCGCGCCCGCCATGTACCACCTGATGAGCTGGCTCGACCTCGACGAGGGGGTGCGTTACCCCGACGGTGGTTTCACCCGACTCGTCGAGTCGCTCGCCGCGCTGGCAAAACAGAAGGGCGTGCGGCTGCACACGGGCACCACGGTGTCGGAGATACTCACGCGCCCAACCGAACACGCGGGAAAGCTACGCTCAGTATCCCGACGCCGGGCCGACGTGTCGGGTCTGCGCATAAGCGACGCCGACGGCGACGAGCGGATCGTCGACGCCGACGTGGTCATCGGTGCCGCCGACCTCCACCACATCGAGACTCGGCTGCTGCCTCACGCGCTGCAGACCTTTCCGCAACGGTGGTGGAACCGCCGCACCTCCGGTCCCGGTGCGGTGCTCGTCTTCCTCGGTGTGCGTGGCGAACTGCCACAGCTACAACATCATTCGCTGTTCTTCACCGCCGACTGGACGGCCAACTTCGACGACATCTTCGAAACACCAACGGCTGTACCCGATCCCGCATCGCTGTACGTGTGCCGACCGTCGGCGACCGATGACTCCGTTGCTCCCGATGGTTACGAGAATCTGTTCATACTGATCCCGGTACCTGCCGACCCCGGCCTGGGACGTGGCGGTGTGGACGGCGCGGGCGACCCGGTCATCGAGCAGATCGCCGATCGTGCCATCGATCTCGTCGCCTCGTGGACCGGGGTGGACGATCTCGCCGAGCGAATCGTCGTCCGACGTACGACTGGGCCAGGCGACTTCGAGGCTGATCTCAACTCGTGGTCGGGCGGCGCGCTCGGACCGGCACACACGTTGTGGCAGAGCGCATTTCTGCGCGCCAACAACCGATCGGCGAAGGTGGGCGGGCTGTACTACGCGGGCGGCACGACGCGCCCAGGTATCGGGCTGCCGATGTGTCTGATCAGCGCAGAACTGATCCGCAAGCGCCTGCGTGGCGATCATTCACCCGGGCCGTCGCAGGGCTGACGCAGCCGTCCTCGCCCTGGGATTCACGCCGGTCCGATCAGTCCCGCGACGATGTTCGCCGAGAGCATCACCAGCGGAAGGCCCCCGCCCGGGTGGGCCGACCCTCCGACCAGGTAGAGGCCCGGTACACCAGATGCGTTGGCGGGCCGCAGGAATGCCGCGCGCGCACCGTTGGACGACGATCCGTAGATCGATCCGCCGGGCGTGAGCGTCCGACGTTCGAGGTCGGCGGGACTGACGACGATGCGGTGGCGCACTCGGTCTCGAACATCGACCCCGCGGTGCGCCATCAGATCGAGGATGTGGTCGGCGTGTGAGTCGGCCAATCCGCTGCTGTCCCAGTCGGTTCCGCGAGCGGGATCGTGGCGCGGAGCGTTGACCAGCACGAACCAGGAGGCCGTGCCGGGTCCGGGACTGACCGTCGGATCGTCGGCCGCAGCGATGTAGATCGTCGGATTCGCGACCGGACGAGCGCGACCGCCGCGTCCGAAGACCGAGTCGAACTCGTCGTCGTAATCGTCGGTGAACAGGACGTGATGATGGGGCTGATCGGTCGGCGGATCGTCGAGCGCGAGCAAGAGTACGAAACCGGAGAACGACGCCGTGGTCTTGCTCAGTCGTCGTGCGGCGCGCCGTGCCTGACGAGTTGCGACGAGTGTCGGATACACCTGTGCGGCATCGGCATTGGCGACGACGAGATCGGCACCACGCACACTGCCATCGGCGGTGCGCACACCGTCGACGCGTCCACGGGCATCGGTGGTCAGTGCCGACACCTCGACGCCGAGCTCGATGCTCCCGCCAAGCGCGGTCAACCTATCGGCCAGCGCCGTCGCGATCGAGCCGAGCCCACCACGCACGTACCACGATCCCCAACGCTGTTCGGCGTAGGGGACACTCGCGAGCGCCGCGGGTGCGCGCCGAGGATCGGACCCGGTGTAGGTGGCGTAGCGGTCGAGGAGCATCCGCAGTCGGGGATCGCGCAGATACTGATTGCCCAACCCGCGCAACGTACGCCACGGTGCCACGGTGGCGAGATCGCGCATGTCGAGAGCGCCGGAGGCCATGTCGCGCAGGGTGATCGGTGATTCCAGGAACGGGCGGTGCGTCGCGTCCCAGATGCGTTCTGCCCGCGCAAGGAACGATGCCCACTGGTGGCCGGTACCTGCGCCGAGGGCGGCGTCGAGTGCGGCCGGAATCTCCGACATCTCGCCCGGCATGTCGAAGGTTGTCCCGTCGGGAAAGCGGTAGCGTGCGGCTGTCTCGAGTCGTTGCAGGGTCAGCGAATCCGACAGTGGTGCACCGGTATCTGCGAACAGCTCTTCCAGAATGTGCGGCAACGTCACCAACGACGGACCGGTGTCGAAGACGAACCCGTCGTGCGAGATCACGCCGAGCTTGCCGCCGATCTCGCGCGCCTGTTCGAGAACGGTAACCTCATGTCCGAGCGTGGAAAGTCGGACGGCAGCGGCGAGTCCTCCGACACCTGCTCCGACGACGATGATCGCGCTCATGCGTGCACCGGACGGCCCTTCCACCGCAGCGCGCCCCGTCGATGTCCGACGATCGAATCTGCGGTGAGAGTCGCCAGCGCCAGAACCGACACCGGATGGAGCAGGGCGTCGGGCCACGAGTGGCCGCCGGTGCGTCGAGCCGTCACGACTCTCGATGCGACGCCCGCGAGGTAGCCGACGAGGCCTATTCGCGAGCCTCCGAGGGCCGCTGCAGCCGGCGCGACGTAGGAGACGATCAAGAACGTCATCACCGCGACGGCGCCCGAGGGTGAACCGAAGGCCGCCCACAACGACTTTCGATAGCCGGCACGTACCTGCTCCCAGCCGTCGTACATCCGGCAACTCGCCACAGCACTGCCCTCGCCGACCACGCCGCACCGGCCCGAGTTCTTGACGGCACGGAGGAGTCCGATGTCTTCGAGAACGTCGGCACGGACGGCCCGATGACCGCCCGCACGTTCATATACGTTCTTGTCGACGGCAAGGAACTGTCCGTTCGCCGCCGACAGGCTCGGTCGCGGCGACCGTTCCGCGAGCCCGAGCGGCAGGGTGCTCATCCACGACCACTGCAGCAGCGGCTGCACCAATCGCTCTGCGGCACCGCTTGTTTCCTGCAGGGGATAGGGGCAGAAGAGATCGAGATGGGCGGCGCGCATCGTGGCAGCTGTCGCGACGAGCGCGTCGGCGGCCAGGCGGACGTCTGCGTCGACGAAGACGAGGACTCCACCGGGAGCTCGGTCCGGATCCGTATCGGCGGCGGCGAACGCGGCCAATTGGGCACAGGCCCAAGGTTTTCCGAGCCATCCGTCGGGGCGCGGTTCGCCTCGCAGCACGACCAGGCCGTCGTCGTCTGCGCTCAATTGGGCGAGCAGTTCCGGTGTCGCATCGGTCGATTCGTCGTCGAGTACGACGATCCGCGACGGGCCGGGCCAGCGCGCGGTGGCACCCTGCAGGGAACGAACGCAGTCCGTCACGTCAGTGGCCTCGTCGCGGACAGGAAGTAACACCCACAGCGGCTCGGGCTCGCACGGCAGAGTGGCGTCGGGAACGCGAATGCGGCGCGCGTTGTCGACGGTCAGGGCCAGGCCGCCAAGTGCACCGACCGCACCGACGCGGATCAGATTGCGCCACAGCCGATGCGCGAACCGATCGTCAGGCCGTCGGGACACGGTGACCTCCCGACCGTCGGGCTGTGCGGATCTCCCGGACCACCGAGACCGCAAGCGGTATCGCGATCGCCCCCATCACCAGCGCCCCGGTCAACGCCACCGGCGCACGACCGAAGAACACCGCGTGGGCGAGCACCGACGAGAAATAGGTCCACAGGTATGCGGCGACGGGCACGGCGTCGGTGTGCAGCGTGGGCACGCTATCGGAGCGCCCGACGGTGGCTTCGAGCACGGTCATCATCAACACCGACACGAGGAGCCATCCACCGAAGTTGGTCAGCGGAATGCCCTCGACACCAGGCAGATTCGGAGTCGTGTGCAGCCAGTACCAGTGCCCGGCGTCGACCATCTGTGGGTCGAGGAAGACGTCCCATGCGGTCAGTGCCCACGCGCCCACGGCAACCGTCGCGACGTGTCCGTGTCTGCCGACGAGTCGTCGGGCGACGTTCCACGCGGGCCACGCCATCATGATCCAGGCCAGCGGAACCAGGATCGGTACGCCCGCGATCTCCAGCCCGAGTGTTCCGGTGTAGTCGTACTCGCCGAACGGAAATCCTGTGTGCACACCGATCGCTTCCGCGAGCAGTCCGCCACCGCCCGCGACGACGAGCAATACCGCCGCGGCACCCAGGCCCCGAGTCGTCGCGGCGTCGACAAGCATTGCCGAGGCGAACAGGAGCACCGCCGCAGTGGTCAGGGCAGGGGTACCGCCGGACGTCAGCGGAAAGCAGATCTGCACAAGGATCGTCGCCCCCAGGAGCAGCCACGCCAGTCGCGATGTCACGGGCGGACTCCTGTGTAAGTGCCCTCGACATCGAGCACGGCCAAGCGTGCGAACAGATCTTCCGCGTACCAGCGTTGCGGCCGGGTCTCGCGGATCGCATTCGCGTGGGCGGGGGACCGATAGGCGAAGTGGGTGAGGGCGGCGGCGTTCTCCCACAGCGAGAACGTGCCCTGCAATCCAATGGGCGACTCTCCGATTCCGACGGCGAGGCGCAGTCCATCGCTACCGGTGAGGTCGGCGACGACGGGCGGAACCGCGCGCCAGAACGAGAGTGCACGGGTTGGTCGAAGTCGTGCGCGGGTGATCGCGGCGACCGGACCGTCCCACTCGCGTTTGCGCGACGGATCGTCGATGAGGAACGGTTCTCGACGCGACCAGCGTCCCTTGGTCGCGAGCGGTGTCATGCGGACCCTCAACTCAGTCGTGCTCACCTCCGACCAGCCACCGATCGCCGTCGACGCCGCCCCCGCATCTGCCGCATGACCGTCATCCCAGACCGTGAGCAGTGCCCAGTGATGTGGGTCGGCGTCGCGCATGGTGAAAGTCTCTCCCGAACCGGTCCCGAGAAGCTTGGCGAACCGTAGACCGGATATGCGCCGCAGTTGCAGCCGGCTGATCGCCACGCGGCTCACTGCTCGGCTCACCCGCGGGGTCTCCCAAATTCGCAGCTCAACGACCTGTCCGCTCATCGCGCACCCTCGCCTGGCCGGAAACTCACACACGTTCTTCGGAGTGGCCATCGGTCGGGATGGGTGAGACGGAGAGCGGTCACGACACCGAGAAAAGGTAGGCTACCCTCACAAACAGGCGGCGATGCGCGGACGGAAGGTCGAGAAATGGTCGAATCACCCACGAAGAATAAGTCGCGTGGCTGGCAGGGCGCGGTCCTCAAGCTCATGGGGGCCGACGACTACGAACTCACCGTGACCGGTATGCGGCAAATCACCGATCACTATGTCCGCGTCGATTTCGTCGGCGGGGGACTGCTCAAGGATCGCCCGGTGCATCCGACCATGTGGATTCGTATGTGGTTCGTGAACAAGCACGGCAAGATCCACCAGCGCGGATACACCCTCGTCGATCCCGACCCCGCCTCCGACACCTTCTCGATCGAGTTCGCGATCCACGACGGCGCTGCGCCACGCTGGGCGCTCTCGGCACAGCCGGGAGACGTGATCAGCGCGACGTTCATGGGATCGAAGTTCGCGCTTCCCGAACCCGCGCCGAAGGGGTGGCTCATCGCGGGTGATCCCGCAGCGCTACCGGCGATCAACTCGCTCCTGGAAGCCCTGACTGCGTCGACGCCGACCGTTCCCGCGACGATCTGGTTCGAGGTCTCCCACGGCGACGACAAGGAACTGCCGATCGCGGTGCGTGAGCACGACACGCTGAGCTACGTCGACCGCGGGTCAGACGGCAGCGCGATCGTCGAGCAGGTGCGGGCAGCGGCGTTCGACGCGTCGGACCACTTCGCGTGGGTGGCGCTGGACATGACCGCGACCCGCGCGATCGCGGGCGTGTTCAAGACCGACTACAAGCTCGACAAGAAAGCGGTCAAAGCCCAGGCGTACTGGCGCACCGGTATCGATCCGTCCTGACCGATCCGGGCGCCGGTAGCGCACCGCTTATCCGTTGCGGAACCAACCGTTGTTGTAGATGTTCCAGATCGCCTGCTGCCAGTAACCCCACGCGTGGGTTCCGGTGATCGGGAAGTCGGTGCGCAGGTTCACGCCGAATAGCGGTGCTGCGAGCGCGAAGGTGCGGCTCTGCTCACCGGAGACCGCCTCGATCGCCGTCGAGTTGAATCCGGTGATGTAGAAGTCGGTGTTGTTGGCGCCGGGAGGCTGGTGATCGCCCCACACGCCGGTGCCCGCGTACATCCACAGGTGCAGGCCGTTCATCGCCGGAAGGTTTTCCGTCGGCGAATGCTGGAAGGCTTGCCCGTTGGGGAACCAGCCCCACATGTCGTTGAGGTTGTAGTGGCCGGCATCCCAGGCCGCTGCGCGCAGCATGGTCTGCATGCCGGTCGCGACGAGGTTCATGAAGCCCGACATCGAGACCACGCGCTGGTAGAGATCGCGCCGTTCGTTGCCGATGATCACGGCCTGGCTCGCCGACATCGAGAGGCCGACGAGTGTGCGGTTACGGAAGCCGTGGTTGTCGAGGAACCGCGGAAGGCTGCCCTTGAGCACGCTCTCCCAGCGGTACGGATTGCGCTGGCCCGCGCTGGCCGATGCTCGCTGCCAATCGGCATAGAACGACGACTGGCCACCGATCGGCATGACGACGTTGTAACCACGCAGTGCCAGGTAGGCGACGTTGGTCTCCCGCTCCCAGCCGTTGAAATCATTGGTGGCGCGCAGGCCGTCGAGGAAGATCACCGTCGGCGCATTGCGCGGGTTGGTGGTTTGCGACGGCCATGCGCGGACAGAGACCGGGTGGTCCATGCCGTAGTTGTAGATCTGCTCGTTGATGAAGCCCTTGATCTGCTTGGCGGGCGGACCCCACGCATGCGCGCCACCGGCACCGGAGATCAAGCCGACCACGAGGGCCAGCGCCACAATCAGGACTGAGACGGGCAGGACCCGACGACGCGTGTGGGACACGAGCGACCACTTCCATTAGGAGAACATGAATTCGAGAGTTGTCCGATCGTCCGATCGGTGACAGTCGATTCAGGAATCGCGATTGAGCCTACAGCGCGTCGTTATCATTTGGTAATACGAAGTCGGCAAATATTGACGCACCAACGCCTGTGTACTTCGCCAATCCGACAAATCCGCCGTGATTGTTTCGTGATCATCATGCGCCGTTTGCCCAGCGTGTGCTGGGTCGACGCGTAGCGTTGGAGTCGAGTCCGAGTAACTGCACCACGAAGGAATTCTTTTACCGAGGCGGAAGGTCTGCGCTGTGACAACGATTGCGATAGTCGGAGGAGGGCTGGCGGGGGCAAAGGCCGCCGAGGCGCTACGTGAACAAGATTTCGACGGCGACGTCGTGATCTTCGGCGTCGAGAACGAGCTTCCGTACGAACGTCCGCCGTTGTCGAAGGAATTCATGCAGGGCAAGCAGGACCTGTCGGAGTTCACGGTCCACGACACCGATTGGTACCTCGACCAGCGCGTCGAGTTCCGTCCGGGAACCCGTATCGAGAAGGTCGACGCCGCTGGCAAGACAGTGTCGCTCCCCGACGGTTCGACGGTGTCCTACGACAAGTTGCTGCTGGCCACGGGCTCGTCGTCGCGGGTTATCGACCTGCCGGGTGCCGACGCCTCGGGCGTCCACTACCTGCGGACCGTCGACGATGCCCGCGCGATCCGCGAGACGCTCACCGAGGGGTCGCGCCTGGCGATCGTCGGAGCGGGCTGGATCGGCATGGAGGTCGCGGCGTCCGCGCGTGAGCGCGGGGTCGAGGTGGCGATCGCAGAGGCATCGAAGCTCCCGCTGCTGCGTGCGCTGGGGCCGGAGGTGGCCCAGGTCTTCGCCGACCTGCACCGCGAGCACGGCGTCGACCTTCGGACCGAGGTCAAGGTCGCCGAGATCACCACCGAGAACGGCGCGGCGACGGGATTGCGTCTCGCCGACGGCGACACCATTGCTGCCGACACGGTACTGATCGCCGCGGGCGCTGTTCCCAACCTCGACGTCGCGGAGTCTGCGGGACTCGACATCGACGGTGGTGGCGTGCTGGTCAACGCGGGCTTGCGTAGCAGCGACCCCGACATCTACGTCGTCGGCGATATCGCGAATGCCGAGCATCCGATCCTCGAACGTCGGGTGCGCGTCGAACACTGGGCGAATGCCCTGAACCAACCGGCCGTCGCCGTCACCAACATGCTCGGTGGCAGCGCCGAGTACGAGAACCTGCCGTATTTTTTCACCGACCAGTACGACCTCGGCATGGAGTACAGCGGACTGGCCGACGGCTACGAGAAGGTCGTCTTCCGCGGTGACGTGCCGGGTCGTGAGTTCGTCGTCTTCTGGCTCGACGGCGACAACACCGTCCTTGCGGGCATGCAGGTCAACATCTGGGATCAGCTCGACGGCATCAAGCAACTGATCCTCGGCGGAGACCCCGTCGACCCGGACGCTCTTGCCGATTCGTCTGTGGCACTTGCAGACTTGTAAGTCGTGCACGCGTCGACAACTCCGCTGACCTTCGACGTCGCGCTCATCTCCTGGCGCCTCGACACGGTCACCACGGTGATCGTGGCAGCGGTCCTGGCCGTCTACTGGGCGGGTTGGCGGCGAAGCTCGACGGTCTCGCGCGGGTCCGCGTGTGTGTTCACCGTCCTCGGCGTCGGAGTCTGGCTGCTCGCGGGGGTCAGCGTGGTCGGCGTCTACGCCGACACCCTGTTCTGGGTCCGTGCGCTGCAGTTCGTGCTGCTACTGCTGGTTGCGCCATTCGGCCTGGCCCTGGGCCGACCCGTGACGGTGCTGCGCGAAGCACTCGGCTCGCGCGGCCGTGCACGACTCGACGCCGCGATGAACAGCCGGGCTGCACGCGTGCTGCTCGGGCCGATCCCGACGTCGGCGCTGATGCTCAGCGTGCCCTGGCTGATCTACTTCACCGGGTGGTACGAGCTGGTGCTGCGCGACGAGTCGGTCGACGTCGCGACGCGTCTACTACTGGTGGCGATCGGCGTCGGGTACTTCTATGCACGCCTGCAGGTCGATCCGGTTCCGCGCAGATACCCGCAGGCGTTGTCGCTCGGCATCACCACGGTCGAGAGCATCGCAGACGGACTGCTCGGGATCGTGCTGTGGCAGGGGTCGCTGGTGGCGGTCGACTACTACACGGCACTGCACAGAACCTGGGGTCCGAGTCTGCGCATGGATCAGACGATCGGTGCGGGCATTCTCTGGATTCTCGGCGACGTCGTCGGACTGCCTTTTCTCATGGTGCTGTTCCGACGCTTCCGTACCGACGAACGCGAGGCCGAAAAGCAGGTCGACGCCGCGCTGGAGTCGAGTGACGAGGCGGCCGTCCCCGACGCCGATGACGCCACGAGCGGATTGTGGTGGGAGTCGGATCCCAATTTGCGGGACAGATATCGTTAGGCGATGCGCACAACCGTCGACCTCGATTACGCGACCGCGATCACTCTCGGGGCATCGGGCCTGGTGTTCCTTCTTGCCCTGATTCTCGGGGTCTGGAAGTACGAGCAGATGCGCAACTCGCCCGACCACCTGGCGCATCCGTACGTCGACATCGCTCACCGGTCGGCGCTGCTCTACGCGTTCGCGACCGCTCTCGTCGCTGTCTTCGTCTACCTCAGCGCATGGCCGACGTGGTTGAACCTCGCCGCCGCGATGGTGATGGTGGTGTTCTTCGTCGGAGCTATCGGCAGCTACATCATGCACGGCATGCTGCGCGACACCACCAACCAGTTCGCCCGCGAAGACCCGGTGCTGCGGGTGTCGATGATCGCGCTGATGGTCGGCGAGATCGGCGGCTTTCTCGTGCTGTTCGCCGGTTTCGTCGCCGGGCGGTTCTAGGAGTTCAGGACTCCTGCTGGTTGCCGCCCTGTGCGGCGTCGGCGGCGGCGATCTCGGCGCGCACCTGATCCATGTCGAGATCGTTCACCGCGGTGATGAGCTGCTCGAGCTGAGCCGGCGGGAGTGCACCCGGCTGATTGAAGACCAGCACACCGTCGCGGAAAGCCATCAGCGTCGGGATCGACTGGATGCCGAAGCCCGCTGCGAGCTGCTGTTCGGCCTCGGTGTCGACCTTGCCGAACACGATGTCGGGGTGAGTCTCCGACGCCTTCTCGAAGGTCGGGGCGAACTGTCGGCACGGGCCGCACCATTCCGCCCAGAAATCGACCAGCACGGTACCGCCGGCCGAAATGGTGTCCTCGAAATTGCCAAGCGTGATCTCTTGTGTGCTCATGAGTCCACGGTACGCACGCTGAACACGCCCGTCATGTGCTCGCGCACCATCGACGCGGCGGGATCGCTACGGGGCGACGTCGAGCCAATCGGTGAACCCGGTCGGGTCGTGTCTGCCGAGGCAGAAGTGCTCGAACATGCCCCAGCCCTCGCGCGTTGTGCCGTCGGCTTCGCGGCACCGCACACGTGCCACGTGGTCGGTGGCACCGAATGCGATTCGTCCGACGACTGCGGGATCGGTCATGTCGTAGGTGACGCGTTCGGTGAAACCCTCGCCGCGCCACATGCCGTGTTGCCAGTCGGAATCGCCGCCGTATCCGCCGCCGACGTGCAGCGGTGCCGCGAGCAGCGAGTCGACCTCGAAGGTGATCGGTGCACCGTCTGCGGCGGTTGCCGCGATGGTCGCGCCCGTGACCTCGCGGGTTCCGGAACGGTAATGGATGTCGAATCGCGGCCAGCCGAGCTGTTCGACGCGGCCGTCCTTCCAGACCCGGGAGCAGTCGTTGAGCGTGCGGATGCCGTCGGGCGACTCCTGGACGATCAGCACGAGCTCGAAGTCGTCGAATGCGATGGGGACGTAGGTCCACCACATACCGTCGAACGGCGGGTCGGCGGGACGTCCGGTGGGTTCGGCTTCTCCGACGGGCCGGATGCCCCAGGAGCGATCCCGGCTCCCGATCCACGTCGACGGTTCGACGGCGATCTCGGTCTCGTCGACGCGGATCCACCCCGACCACGACCCGAGTTGGGCAAAACGCTGCGCGTCCAACGTGATCCGGTTGCCGCTGCGCATCACATGCGGCAACTCCTGCACGACGTCGAATAGTCCGTTCCACGTCAGGTCGAAGGAGATCCCGTCGGTGGTTTCGAGGGTGAGGCGGATCGTGTGGAGTGGGTCGATCACCTCGATGCGGTAGCCGCCGACGTGCTGGTCGAGCCGATTCTGATCGATCGCGTCGGACAGGTGCACCGCGGTCTGTTCGTCGCCGCGGCGGATCACGACGAACGCATCCTTGACCCCGAGGTTGGGGTAGTAACCGAGGCCGGTCACGAGGAAGATGTCGCCGGTGCGGTCGTGGGCGTTGAAGTAGCAGCGGTCGTAGAAGTTGCGGTCGGAGCTGCCCGGCCACGCAATCGGTTGGGGCAGTTGGTGAACCGGATACTCGTCGAGTGGTCCCAGCATCAGATCTCCTCGTCGAGTAGTCGCTGCAATAGTGGGCGGTGGTAGAACAGCTCGGCGTCGATGTCGGTTGGGGGCGCCATCTCGCCGAAGTGGATGCGTCGTGACGCGGTGCGCATGAAGATCACTCCCCAGATCACCGCCGAGTACAGGTAGAACCAGTGCAGGTCGCCGAGTTCGACGCCGGTGAGCTTGCGGTAGGTGGCACGGACGTCGTCCTCGCGGAGCACGTCGGGTAGACCTGGCATGCTCGCGAGGCCGACCAGTTCTTGAAAGACGTTGTGGGCGAATATCAACCACGCGATGTCGAGTTCGCGTGGACCCAGAGTTGCCATCTCCCAATCGAGGACGGCGGCGGGTGAGAAGTCCTGATAGATCACGTTGCCGATGCGCGCGTCGCCCCAGTTGAAGACCGTCTCGCCGGCCGCGATCTCGGTGGGGAAGTGGGTGTCGAGCCAGACCATTGCGCGGTCGAGGAGCGGTGAGCGGCCGAGATCGTCTGCGGCGAAGTCGTAGAAGCGCTGTAGCTCGTCGAGGCGTCGACCTAAGGGAGTCGACGACGCGTCGTCGCGCTGGTCGAGGAACCCAAAGGTGTTCTGCGCGTCGGGAATTGAATGCAGTGTCGCGACGACGCCGATTGTCGCGTCCTGAAGGGATCTGCGCTTGTCGGCGGGGGCGTCGAAGAACCAGTTGTCGCCGAAGGTGTAGGGCATCACGTCGGGAGGGACGAGGCCGTCGACGCGGTCCATCAGGAAGAAGGGTGAGCCGAGTACGTCGCCGGTCGGTTCGAGCCAACGCGTGGTGGGGATGGGCAGGTCGGTCAGTTGTGCGGCGAGGCGCATCGCCTCGAATTGGTAGTCGAGGTGGTATTCCGCGAACACCGGAATATCGGCGGGGCGTGGCTGCATCCGCATCACCCACTGTTGTTCTTGCGCAACGCCATTCTCGGTCCAGTGGCCGGTGAGCATGACGGTTTCCGACGACATGCCGTTGGCTTCGATGCCCGCGTCGACGGTCACGCTCGGGTTGGCACCCGGCGGTAGCAGTTCGCTGAGCCATTCCGCCAGCAACGTCGGGATCGTCGCGGTGTCGCGTTCCGATCGCTGCAGGTGGTCGAGTTCCTCGAGAGTGGGTCGGGTGCTCATGGCGAGTCCTTTCGCCGGATTACGCTACGCTGAGTAGCGTTATGACACCAGATACGACGACGGATGGCAAGGTTTTCGGAAAAGGTCGTCCCCGCGACGGCGCGATCGACGTGGCGGTGCTCGCAGCGGCGCGAGAACTGTTGGTGGAACTGGGATATGCGCGGCTGACCGTATCGGCCGTCGCCGAGCGGGCGGGCACCACCAAGACGGCGATCTACCGACGGTGGTCGGGCAAGCAGGATCTGGTGCACGACGCGACCTTCTCCGGCATGACGGTCTTGTCGGCGTCGACGGGCCACGTCGCCGATGATCTCGAGGTGATGGTCAACCGTGCGCGCGAGGTGTTCAACTCGCCGGTGACCCGTGCCGCGTTGCCGGGGTTGGTCACCGATATGGCGGCCGATCCCGAACTCCATCGTCGTGTGCTCGAGGGGTTCGCGAGTGTGTTCGCCGCGTTTCGGGAGCGGCTCGTGGCCGCGGTCGACAAGGGTGAGGTGCGTGCGGGCACAGATCCTGACCGCGTCGTCGAGATGATGGGCGGTGCGGCGATGTTGCGGGCGTTGCTGTTACCGGACGTCGAGCTGGATAACGATTGGGGCGCAGGAATTCTCGCCATCCTCGAACACGGTGTTCTCGTGGACTGAGCGGCTGGCGGGTCGTCGAAGCATGCTCACTTCTTTGTGAGATCCGGTGCGGGGTCGTCGTCTTCGCTGCGCTTGGCGAGGATCTCGGTCACCTTGTACATGCCGAGGACGACGACGACGAAGGCGATCACGCCGACGATCTGCGAGCCGTTGGCCCAGCCGTCGCCGACGATCGAAAGCACGCCATCGTCGCCTGTCGCCGCGACGATGCCCGCATAGACCACGCTCCACAACGCCTCGCCGACGATGAGTCCCGTCGCGACGAGCACGCCGATCCGCTTCTTCTGTGCGACGTCGCCGCCGACGCGCTCGCACCACTTGTTGTAGAAGTGACCGAGAATCGCGCCGACCGTGATCATCAGCGTCACGGACATCGGCAGGTACATCCCCATGCCGACAGCGAGCGGCGGGAGGGCGACCTTCTTGTTCACGCGATGGCCGACCTCGTCGATGACGATCACGACCGCTCCGATGGCGACTCCCAGGCCGAGCATGGACCAGTTCAGATCGTTGCCGAAGACACCCTTGGCGAGCTCGGAGATCAGACTCGCCTGGGGGGCGGGCAGGGCGTCGGCTCCGGCGCCCGGTGCGCCGTCGAATCCGAAGGCGGTGTTCATCACCCCGAGGATCGGTGGGATGACCAGCGAACCGAAGCACACGCCGATGATCAACGCCACCTGCTGTTTCCACGGTGTCGCGCCCACCAGCTGGCCGGTCTTGAGGTCTTGCAGGTTGTCGTTGGAGATGGTCGCGACGCCGAACACGATCGCCGTTGCGAAGAGTGTGAACGCGACGAGCGTCGACGACTGCGCGGGATCGGCGGCGCCGTAGACGAACTTGATGAGCAGTGCGGCGATGATCACGGCGAGGATGCCGACGCCTGAGATCGGGGAGTTCGACGATCCGATGAGGCCTGCCATGTAGCCGCATACCGCAGCGATCACCATGCCGATGATGAAGATGAAAAGAACTGTGGCGGCGATGATTCCGCCCGCAGTTCCGGAGAGTGCTGTGCCGTGTACGAAGTCCCAGAGGAGGAGTCCGATCGGGAGCAGCATGAAGACGATGGTTCCGCCGACGATGGGGAAGGGGATGTCGCGCTCGGTGATGTCGACGGTGACACCCTCGCGGCGTGCGCGAGCTGATGCCAGAGCGTCGACGATGCCCTTGACGATGGGGGCGATGAGCTTGAGCAGGGTCCAGATCGCGGCGATCGCGATGGCACCCGCACCGACGAATCGGACGTCGTTCTTGAACACTGTGCTGACGACGTCTGCGACGTCGGAGTTGGCGGCGAACTCTCCGGCGGATTTGATCGGGAGGATGACGCCGTACGAGATGATGACACCGAGGAACATGGCGAGGCCGACGGTGAGTCCGACGAGATGTCCGATGCCGATGAGTGAGAGTTGAAGTCCCGCACCGACCATCGTGCCGCCCGAACCCACCCGGAACGCTGTCGAGACGTCGGTGCTGATCAGTTTGAGGTTGCCGAGTAGTGCGAAGACCGCAGACGTGATGCCACTGATCGTGATGGCGCGCAGTCCGATTCGGTTGCGTCGACCTCCCTCTGCGGTGTCACCGACCTTGAGGACCTCTGCGGCTGCAACCCCTTCGGGGTAGGGGAGGTCCGATCCGGTGACGAGTGCGCGGCGTAGCGGGATGGAGTACATGACGCCGAGAATGCCGCCGACGAGGCAGACCGCGACGGTGATCCAGTAGGGAAAGCCCGTCCAGTAGCCGACCATGACGAGGCCGGGGATCACGAAGATGATCGCCGAGAGCGTTCCCGCGGCCGACGCGATGGTCTGGACGATGTTGTTCTCGACGATGGAGTGATGTGCGAAGTTGCGCAGCACAGCCATCGAGATGACTGCTGCGGGGATCGCCGTGGCGAACGTGAGTCCGACCTTGAGGCCGAGGTAGACGTTGGCCGCCGTGAAGACCAGGGTGATGACGCCGCCGAGGATCACCCCGCGCAGCGTGAGTTCGCGAAGACCTGTCGGACGTTCTGGAGCCGTGACGGACATCTGAGTTCCTCTCGCATCCCGGACACTCGGTGTCCGTCGCCTGCCGAGACTGGTTCGTCAACTCTAAGGCCGAGGGCACAGCGATGTGTGTTGTTGCACGCGCGCGGCCTTCTGTGTCGGGGCAGAGGTTGGGTCGGGGCACAGAACGTATGGTCGAGGCATGGCCAGAACAATTGCGACCGCCGACGCCGTCGACCGTGATGCTCTTCTCGATTTCGTTCGCCCGCGTCATCATCTACTGCTGCTCACCCGCAGGCGCGACGGCTCGCCGCAGCTCTCGCCGGTGACGGGCGGAGTCGACGAAGACGGCCGCATCGTCATCGCGACCTACCCGGGCCGAGCGAAAACTTCTAATGCCAAACGTGATTCGAATGTCAGCGTGTGCGTCGTGTCCGACGAATGGAACGGACCCTGGGTCCAGGTGAACGGCACCGCGGAGGTGTTGGACATGCCCGACGCCGAGGACGGGCTCGTCGACTACTTCAGATCGATCTCCGGTGAGCATCCCGACTGGGACGAATACCGCGCGGCGATGCGGGTGCAGAACAAGTCGCTGATCCGCATCACCCCGACGTCCTGGGGTCCGGTCGCCACGGGCGGCTTTCCCGCCGACATCGCCGCCGAGCTCGACGCGCGGGACGGGTAGGTCGGGTCAGTGAGCGACCTTGCTCCGTCCGAACTCGGCGACCAGTGCAGCGTCGAACACTGGTAGGTCGTCGGGCTTGCGGCTGGTGATCAGGGTGTTCGGGCCGTCGCGGTCGACAACCAACTCCTCGTCGACCCAGGTGGCGCCCGCATTGCGAAGGTCGGTCTGCAGGCTCGGCCACGAGGTGAGTGTGCGTCCGCGCACGACGTCGGCTTCGACGAGCGTCCATGGTGCATGGCAGATCGCCGCGACGGGTTTGCCGGCATCGAAGAAGCCCTTGGCGAATGCGACCGCAGATGCGTCTGTCCGCAGGAAATCCGGATTCGAGACGCCGCCCGGTAGGACCAGCGCGTCGAAGTCGGCCGCTGTGACCGAATCGGTTGTCGCGTCGACGGTGAACTTGTCGGCGGCGTCGAGGTGGTTGAACGCTTGCACCTCGCCGTCGCTGGTGGATATGAGTTTCGGTGTACCGCCGGTTTCTTCGACGGCGCGCCACGGTTCGGTCAACTCGACCTGCTCGATGCCCTCCGGTGCGACCAGAAAGGCGACGGTGATCCCATTGAGTTCGTCTGCCATGTGACACGATTCCTCTCGTTTGTTCTCCCCTACTTCGACCGTACGCGTCGAGATGGGCGCGCCGGTCCGCACGCGGATGCGCAGGGCGGACGTACGGTGAGGGCATGGCACTGACGTCAGACGTGGCAGTGATCGGCGCTGGGATCATCGGACTCTCGACCGCATATCAACTGGCCCAACAGGGATCGACCGTCACGGTGTACGAGACCGGAACGCCGGGATTCGGCCAGTCGGCCGGGCAGTCACGGATCTTCCGGCACGCGCACGACGACCCGCGCCTCGTCGAACTCGCGGTGCGCGCCCGTGCGCACTGGCGCCGATGGGAAGACGAACTCGGCGCGCCGTTGGTGTCCGGCGACGGTGGTCTCGCTCTCGGCGACACCGTGCTACGGAGATTGCCTGCGATGCAACAGTATTCGGAGATCGGTGCGCGTGAGATCGGGTCGGACGAGTTGCATTCGCTACTGCCGCAGTTGGCCGACTACGACGGCCCGGCGGTGTTCGATCCCTCTGCGGGCTCCATCCACACACGATCGGCCATCGAACTGCTCACCCAGAGTCTGGGCGATCACGTTGTGCGCGAACAGGTTATCTCGCTGAGGAGTGTCGACGACGGCGTGCAGGTTCGTTGCCCCACGGTGGTGGGTGAGCACGCCGCGGCCGTCGTGTGTGCCGGGCGTGGAACTGCGGCGCTGGCGCGCGGCGTCGGGATCGAGATCCCGGTGAAACTCGGTGCGCACGTGCGGGTGTCGTTCGCAGTGCGCGATGGCGCCGGTCGGCTTCCGACGTTGCAGGACGGTAGTGACGCCTTCGGTTTCAGTGGCATTTACGCGGCCGCCTATCCGGACAGGTCGGCGTACGGCCTCGGTCTCGCCGATTCGGTCGATGCCGACGTCGACGGCGCGATCGTCGACGGCGACGCCCTCGCGCGCCATGCCCACGACGCCCGCGCCTATATGTCGCGCGCACTCCCAGGATTCGATCCGACGCCGATCGGCATCGTGCACTGTTGGGTCACCGCCCTGCCGTGGGGCGACGACGGCGTCGGGATCTGGCAGAACGGACCGGTTTTCGCCCTAGCTGGGCACAACCTGTTCAAGCACGCACCGACGATCGGCGAGACCCTCGCGCTTGCCGTCGACGTGGGCTCGGTTCCCACCCCGTTCACCCCTGCCGACGAGCTGGGTGCCGACCAGGGCTGAACCGCGAAAGGCCATGGTCGACGTCGCGATATTCGCGCGGCTCACGCCCGCGGGTGGATGTCCGTGTCGGTGAGGACAAGTTGTGATGCCGCAATGGCGCCGGGCACGTAGCTGTATCCCTCGGGTGAGGTCACGAACTCTTCGGGATCGATGTTCGAGACTCGCCACACGTCGACTGGCCCGCCGGTGTTGTTCATGTCGACGAAGTAGTCGCGCTGCCACGGTCCGCGCGCAATGAAGCAGCCGTCTTGCTCGGGTTGGCGACTGCTCACATGCACTGCATTGTGATCAGTAGGGAGGCGGGTTATCTTCATTCCACTTCTCTTCGGCGCGTGTGACTTTGGCACGTCGTTGGGTGTGGATGGTGTCGATGGTTCGGCGCGCGGGATGATCTGGTGGTTTGGTGGGGATGAGTTTGGGGAACAGGTCGAGTCCGCCGAAGGCGTTGCCGACAAAGCAGTGCCCGGTGGGGGACACGAAAATCGCTGTCTGCAGGTCGAGTTGATAGTCACGCCAGCGGCCGAATGTTTTGGTGCGGTGATGAAACCGGCACAGCGGTTTGAGATTCGCGCGCACGGTCAACCCACCGCTGGACGGGTTGTGGTGGGCGTATGGGGTGCTGTGATCGACGTCGGCGTGCCACACCGGGTTGGTGCACCCGGGGAAGGTGCAGCACAGTTCCCCCGAGCGGACCAGCGAGAGGAGCTTCTTGCTGGGCACGTAGCGCAAGGCGGCGCGGGCGGCCGCAGCGTGGTCGGGGTGGCGCGGATCCAGAGCGCCGACGCCGACGCCCGTGTCGAGGTAGTCGAATGCTGCGTTAGCGGCGAGTTCGCGGACGGTGTCGGCGTCGATGACCCCGACACCGTCGAGGTAGCCAGGCTGATCGTCCTCACCATCAAGGGTGGACTGATTCGCCACCACGTGGATCATTGCGCGCGGACCTACCGGCATTGGTGCTGGCGTCGGGTCGGAGTCTGAGTCAGCAGGTTCGGTGTTGGGGGTGGTGCAGGTGTCGCATCGGCAGGCGAGGGTGGTGTCGCCGTTGGCGAAGGCGGTCAGGGCGTCGGCGCGACGTTGCGCGTGGGTGCGGGGGTCGGCGTCGTGGACGCTGGTGGCGAGTTGGGTGAGGCGTTGGTCGATCAATGCGCCGGAGGCGGCGGGCACGGTGCCGGTCAGTCGGGATTGGCCGGGAGTCCACCGATCGGGCCGGACCTGGATGTTGCGGTCGGCGTCGATGCGGGCACGACGTCGTGTGACGGCGTCGGCATCGACGTGGGCGACAACCGAATCGACGAGCGCAGCAAAGCGTGTTGTCGACAAATGGTCACGTGCTGAGAGTGCTGCGGTGAGGCGGGCGTCGACCTCGTCGATGGTGTCGGGGCCGCACAGGCTGGTGCGGGCGACAGCGATGTGGAACCGCTGCAGATCGATGCGCCCGCAGGCCAGGAGTGAGGAGGTGTAGGGGAGTCGGTAGCGCAGGGCGTGGGCGTCGATGATCAGTTCGCGTGCCCGACCCGGCGGTAGCGACAAGACTGCGCCGACGTCGGAGATGGTGCGTTCCAAACCATTTGGGCCGTATTGTGCGCGGGGGTCGTCGCCGGTCTGTCCGCGAGCAGCGAACTCGCGCACAGCTTCTGGTGAGTCGGCTCGGCCGTCGGTGAGTTCGCCGATTTCGGCGCCGTAGTCTTCTTCGTGTTCCTCGTGGATGAGACTGATCGCCGTCAACAGACGGAACTGTGCCGACGCGATGGTCGACGCGCAGTGCGCGATCACCTCCACCAGATCGGTTTTCGACAGGGATTTGTCCTCCGCGACACGCGCGAGCACCGGCGGCTGCGACGCGGGCACGCCTGTGGCGCCGGCCGCGTCGGCCGGGTCGGGGAAGGTTTCCAAGGACATACATCGAACATACAGACGGGGTCTGACAATTCTCGTTCCCTGCGCGGCGGCCTGTGGAATCCGTCTTGCGGCGAAGTCGCGCAACGGATTCCGAAGTCGGCCAGGCTCTATGGATCAGAGCGAGTCACAGGAGGTCCAGCTCGGCGAGTATCAGGTCTGAGCGCTCGGTGACGCCTACTTTCGGCAGAACGGTGATGCTGTAGCCGAGCCGTTCATAGGCGTCGAGCAAACGTGAGTACTCGTCGACAGCGTCAGTGAAATTCAGTTGGCGTTCTTCGTCATTGGCGTACAGCTCCGGCCACGGCGGCGTGAAGAAGACCCGCTTGTGGTAGCTCTGCAGTTCCTCGATCGAGCATGCCGATGAACCCGTGCAATGACCGCCCTCGTAGTGACGCAGAGCGGTGTCGGCGTCGACGAGGCCGCGGTCGAAGAACACCCACTGATCGCGCTCGTGGTGGGCAAGGTCGGCTCGTGCAGTATCTATGCAGCGGTGAGCGAAGCCAGTGGCGTCCACCCATGGCAACGCTAGACCACCAGTTGCGAGCTCGTCGCGAACGATCCGTCTGCCCGGTTCGTCAACCGTGGCGAATCCGCGAGAAGCCAAGTCCTCCAGCACAGTTGACTTGCCGCCGCCCGAGCATCCCGACAACACGACTGCACGCGACGGTCGCTGCACGCGCTTCTCCTTCTGTATCAGTGGCCGGGCAAGCCGAGCCCCGCGCTAATCATGTTGGGGGCGGGAGTCGTCTGCGGCCCACAGCCAACACGCCTCATCTCGACGCGGAAACGTGATCGGCCGACGCCCTGTTCGCGGCGCGTGCGGCGTCGAGAAGTGTTGCGCCGTCGGCCAGATGCGCAACAAGCGTGCCCGCGAAGACGTCGCCCGCGCCCGTGGTGTCCACGACGTCGACCTGCGGAACGTCGAGAATGTCCAGAGATTCGCTTCCGGCGACCACCACGTCGTCGCCACCTCGCGTGATGATCACGGATCTGCTGATCGTCAACAACTTTCGCGCGAGATCAGCCGGCTCGGCATCGTCCGACAAATCGGCGTAGTACGCCGCCTCGATCTGATTGACGATCAGCGGGTCGGCCTCGCTGAGTATCGACGAGTCAACGGGTGCCGTCGGGCTGGGATTGAGGACGAAACGAATCCCGTTGTCGTGGCACCACTTCGCGGTTGCAGCGGTGACCTCGGTGGGTGATTCCAATTGTGTGATCACGACGGCCGGGTGCAGTGCGTCGAGTGCCGCGCCGACATCGTCGGGGGTCAGTTCGCTGTTGGCGCCGGAGATCACGATGATGCTGTTGTCGCCATCGTCGTCGACCTCGATGACCGCATGGCCGCTGGTGCCCGATACCCGACGCACGTACGTGACGTCGACGCCCACGTCGACGAGATCGGAAACCATCCGGTCTCCGGCGGCGTCGGTACCCGTCGCCCCCACCAGCGCGGTTGACGCGACCGCGGCGGCGGCCCGTGCCTGATTGGCTCCCTTGCCGCCGGGACGCTCGGTCAACGACCGACCGAGGACGGTCTCGCCGACGGCGGGTCTGCGAGCGAGTGTGACCACCAGGTCGAGATTCAACGTTCCGACGACAGCCACCAATCCTGAACCTGTTGCCTCCATACCCCGAGTATGCCGGTCGGCCCGTCGCGTAGATTGCTGTTCGATCACCGCGATAGAGGAGTGCAGATGGCCGCGTCACGCTGGAAACGAGTGCAGACACTGGCACGCATCCTCGGCGGACATCAGGTAGCGCCAGACACCGAGACACCTCACGTCACGCTCTTCGACGATCCGCAGCGCACGCTGCGTCGCTACGGCACCGCCGAACAAGTTGCGGCTGCCCGCGCGTCCGGAAAGCCGCCGATCCTGCTGGTCCCGCCACTCGCGGTGCCCGCTCGCTGCTACGACCTCGGGCCGGGACAGTCGGCCGTCGAACATCTCCTCGCCGCGGGACGCATCCCGTACGTCGTCGACTTCGGTGACGTCGGGCAGGCGCACCGTCAGGTCGGCTTCGAGACCTACTTCGACGACATCGTGCCGCAGGCGATCGACCGAGTGCTCACCGATTACACGGCCGACGAGCTCGACGCCGCCGCCTGGAGCCTGGGCGGGACCGTGTCGCTCCTGATGCTCGCAGCGCACCCCGACCTGCCGGTGCGTTCCCTCACCGCTATCGGTACGCCGCTCGACTACGACGCAGTGACCCCGTACCCGCTCGTCAAGCGGGTCATGCGACCGGTCGGAGGCGCGCCGATCACGGGCGCGCTCAAGGTGATGGGTGGCATTCCCGCGCCACTGGTGCGTATCGCCTACCGCGCCCTGGCCGCCGACCGTGAACTCAAGAAGCCGCTCTACATCATGCGCAACGCCGACGACCATGAGGCACTCGCCCGTATGCAGGTCATCGACCGATTCCAGAACGCCATGCCCGGCTACGCGGGCAAGGTATCGCTCCAGATGTGGGAGAACTTCGTCTTCCGGGACGAATTGGCGTCGGGTGTAGTCGATTTCGACGGACGCGTCGTCGATCTCACGACGATCCGCAAGCCCATCCAACTCTTCGGCAGCCACCGCGACGCCATCGCGAGCTGGGAAGCGGCCCACCACGGCGTCGAACTTCTCGGCAGCTCAACCGAAGTGCACTTCCAGACGGTCGAGACCAGTCATCTCGGTTTGATCGCGGGCGACGCCGCCGCGGAACAGACGTGGCCGCGCGTCGAAGAGTTCCTCGACGACCTCGACACGCGAGAAGTGCTGCAACGCAAGTGACGTCAGCTCTCGGCTGATGCCGTCCTTCTTGCCGCCAACCACGCGTGCACCATCGGGACGGCGCTTGCACCCTCGCCGCTCGCTGCAGCGACACGCTTCATCGACTGAGCCCTGATGTCGCCGGCGGCGAAAACCCCTGCGGCACTTGTGGCAAGATTCGGCGGCGGCAGTTCGCCGGGCCACTGATCCTTCGGAACGTCGCGTCCGGTCAGCACGAATCCGCGGTCGTCGAGCGCAATACTGTCGGGCAGCCAGTCGCAGTGCGGTTCGGCGCCGATCAGCAAGAACAGTCCGCCTGCGTTCACCCGTTCGCTGGCGCGAGTGACGGTGTCGCACAACTCGAGCCATTCCAGTTGACCATCACCACCGCCGTCGATGACCTCGGTGGTACCACGCACGCTGATCCGCGGGTGATAGGCGATCTCGCCGATCAAATACTGCGACATCGTCTCGGTGAGGTCTGCTCGTCGAACCAGAATCGTCACCGAGCGCGCGAAGCGGGCGAGATGAATCGCGGCCTGTCCGGCAGAGTTGCCACCGCCGACGACGAACACGTCACGGCCGTCCATCTCGCGAGCCGCGGACATCCCTGCGCCGTAGTTCACACCAGACCCGACAAGCGATTCCAGCGATTCGACACCGAGTCGTCGATACGCGACACCGCTCGCGATGAGCACACTTCTCGCCAACACGTCGCCACCCTCGGTGCAGAGGCGATGCGGAGCGTCGTCGACGCCGAGTCGCAGTTCGTCGACCGGCCAGCCGGAGTAGAAGCGCGCACCGAAACGTGTTGCCTGTGTGCGGGCGCGTTGCGCGAGACGCATGCCGGAGATGCCGCGCGGGAAGCCGAGGTAGTTACGGATCATCGAACTCGTACCCGCTTGTCCCCCAACGACATCGGATTCCAGAACCACCGTCGACAAGCCTTCCGAAGCGCCGTACACGGCGGCAGCAAGTCCCGCAGGTCCCGCGCCGACGACCGCCAGGTCGACGATCTCGTCCTCATCCACATCCGACGGCCGTCCGTAGATGAGCGCCGACACGTCGCGGGCTGTGCCCGGAGCGATCACGCGGTTACGCAACTTCGGGGCCATGGAGTGGACGAGCGGAAACGGAACGGGCGCGCCACCCGAGTCGTACAGCGCGATGGCTGCCTGCCCCTCGACGCTGTCGCTGGGGTACACCCGATTGGGCATCCCCATGCGGTCGAGGATGTCCCTGATGCCGAGCGTGAGCGCCGACGACGAGTCGCTGATGACACGAACGGAATCGACGACCGGGGTCGCGACAGTCGCTCCCCAATCCGAGAGCATCTCGGTGATCGCGTAGTGGAATTCTTCGTCGCGAGCGCCGCGCGGCATGAGTAAAAATGTGTCGAATTTGCCCTTCGCAAGGGCGGGTCGCAGCAACTCGATGTGGGCGCCGAAGTTCTCCCACGAGATGACGACGACACGCTTGGCCGTCGGCACGATGCTTCGGAAAGTGCTCAGCGCCTCGAACACCGACATGTCGGGCAACTCGGACTCGACGACGATCTGCGCCACCGGAACCCCCTCGCCCACAAGGCTGCCGAGGAGCACGACCGCTCCGACGGCCGACTCCGCACACTCGATGCGATAGTCACGGAGGTACCGGCCGAACTCGCCGCGAAGTTGCTCTGCGTGGCCGGACGACACGAGCACGATTGCGGGTTGGTCACCCATGGCTCCAGTGTGGCAGGAATCGGCGTCGGTCGAGTGGGCGCTCAGCTCAACGCGCAACCACGCGGCGCAGCCTCAACCATTGCTAGGCTGACCGGCATGCATGTGGATCCCACTGTCGGTGTTGCCAGTGCTGGCTTGATCGGCGGATATGCGACCGCACGGTACACCGGCAAACGTCCACTCGGGGGCGTGGTCCTCGGAATTGCGGGCGCCTGGTGCACGCGCCAGTGGCTGAGCAGGGGGCCGGGACCGGCGGCCGGACTTCTCACGGGCTACCTCGCAGCGTTCGGGCTGTCGCACCCACTCGCGAAGAAGATCGGCGCATGGCCAGCGGTCTTCGCGGTGACCGGTGCTTTCGGCGCCGCGACGTACGCGGTCACCTCCCGCACCGCCACCACCTCTCACACGGGAGCCTGAAGCATGGCCTCCAAGCCACACGTAGTGATCATCGGAGCCGGGTTCGCCGGAGTACACGCAGCTCGGCGACTCAAGAAGGTGCCGGTCTCGATCACCGTCGTCGATCGCGGCACCAGCCACCTCTTCCAGCCGCTTCTCTACCAGTGCGCAACCGGCGTGCTCTCGGAAGGTGCCATCACCAGCCCGATCAGGCATCTGCTTCGACGTCAGCGCAACGTCAACGTGGTGCTCGGCGAGGCCGACGACATCGACGTCGCGGCAAAGGTTCTCACCGTTCTCGGTGCCGACGGCAGTCCCGCACAGATCAGCTACGACTACCTCGTCGTCGGGACCGGCATGCGGACCGCGTATCACGGCTGCGACGACGCGATCGAGAACTCGATCGGCATGAAGACGCTCGACGACGCGCTTGCGATTCGACGACAAGTGTTGGGCGCCTTCGAGATTGCCGAGACACTCACCGATCCCGAGGAGCGTAGGAAGTGGCTCACCTTCGCTGTCGCAGGCGCGGGCCCTACCGGCGTCGAAATCGCCGGACAGATACGCGAATTGGCGACGCTCGCACTCGGTCGAGAGTTCGATTCGATAGACCCGACCGAAGCCCGGGTTCTCCTCTTCCACGGAGCCGATCGCATCCTGCCGTCGTTCACCGAGTCGCTGTCCAAGAAGGCGCAGCGCACCCTCGACAGGATCGGCGTGGAAACCCATCTCGGGGTCCATGTCGTCGACGTCGGCGAGGACACGGTCACGACCAAGGACAAGAAGACCGACGAGACCACGACATACAAAGCCAGGACGACGTTGTGGACAGCGGGCGTCGAGGCTGTCCCGTTCGCGCGGACTCTCGCCAAGGCGCTCGGCGTCGAGGCCGACCGCTCCGGTCGGATTCCGGTGCGCGACGACCTCTCCGTCGAAGGACACCCCGAGGTATTCGTCGCGGGCGACACGTCGTCGTTGAACAAACTGCCGGGCGTGGCAGAGGTGGCCATGCAGGGTGGACGTCACGTGGGTGGCGTGATCGCGGATCTCGTTGCGGGACAATCAGAACGTAAGCCTTTCAAGTATCACGACCTCGGAAATGCCGCCTACATCGCGCGACGAAATGCCATCGTGCAGAGTGGTCCTCTGGAAATGTCGGGAACCTTGGGCTGGCTCGCGTGGGGAGTGATCCACGTGGCCTTCCTCGCGGGCGTTCGGAACCGCATGGGCGCGCTGGTGACCTGGTCGGCAACGCTGATCACCGGAACTCGAAGCGAACGAGCGATCACCTACGGCGACCCTCGCAGAGCGCATCAGCCCTACCCCGACGAGTGACATGTACGTCATCGGTATCGTCGCGGCGTGTCTGGCTGCACTGGCATACGGACTCTCGACGGTCCTGCGTGCCAAAGGGGCACAAGAGGCGGCACAGGGTTCCGGCAACAGCGGATCGGCGAGCGGTGCGCTAGCCGCGTTCACCAATCCGACGTTTCTCCTCGGCACGCTGACCGTGATGCTCGGTTTCATCGGAGGCGCGATCGCGGCGCGATTCCTGCCGCTGTTCCTCGCGCAGTCGATCGTGGCGGGCAATCTCATCGTGACCGCACTGTTGGGCACGGTGATGCTCCATACCGCGCTGCGCGCAAAAGACTGGGCGGCGATCCTGCTCGTCGTGTTCGCGCTGTGTGTACTCGGCGCATCGGCGTCCAAAGAGGCGTCGACACACGCTGACATGAAATTCCACTGTGCGCTGTTCGTGATCACCACGGCGGTTGCGGTACTCGGCGTCGCGGTCATGCGGGCACTCGGAAGTCGCGGAGCCATCTTCGGAGGCGCGATCGCGGGTCTCATGTACGGCGCGCTGGCAGTCGCGGTGCGTGTGCTCGACGGCGTCTCCCCGTTCGACCCCCTCACGGTGCTGAAAGATCCGGCAGCATGGACCATCGCGATCGCGGGTGCCATGGCGTTCTACATCCAGACCCTTGCGCTGCAGATCGGACCGGTCAACGCCGTCACCGCGGTCCTCGTCGTCGGAGAGACCGGTCTTCCCGCCATCGTCGGTGTGGTGTTCCTCGGAGACAAGGCCGTCGACGGACTGGAGTGGCTCGCGGTCGTCGGCTTCGTGTGCGCGATCATCGGTGCGTCGTTGGTTGCGTGGTTGACGAGTGAGGAAGGCGAGCAGCCCGCCACGCAGGGAGTGCACACCTAGACTTGGGCACCATGAGCACCGATGATGTCGCCGAACAGATCCTGCGCACCTTCGACACGATCACGGTCGTCGGGGCCAGCGCCAACCCCGCCAAGCCGTCGAACGGGGTTCCCGCGCTGATGAAGTCGCTGGGCTGGCGCATCATTCCGGTCAATCCCACTGCCGAGACGATTGTCGGGGAGGCCGTCTACCCGGCCCTCGCCGACGTTCCGGAGCAGGTCGATTTCGTCGACGTCTTCCGCCCGTCGGCCGACTGCCCGCAGATCGCTCGTGAAGCCGTCGCCGCGGGCGCCAAGGCGCTCTGGTTGCAGTTGGGGATCACGTCGCCGGAGGCGCGCGCGATCGCCGAGGAGGCAGGCCTGCTGTACGTCGAGGATCGCTGCCTCAAGATCGAGCAGCAGCGCACCGGGATCACGCCGAAGCGATGAACCACGGTCCGGCGGGACTACCACTGGCGCTGCTGTTCGTGGCGTTCCTGCTGACGTTCGTCATCACCCGCGTCATCACCCGCCTGATCCGCGCAGGCAAGGGGCCGTTCCGCAACAACGTCTCCGGTGGCGTGCACATCCATCACGCGGTACCCGGGATCATCCTGTTGATCATCGGCGCCATCACGTCCGTGGCGGCTGACGGCACTGCGCCCGCCGGCGAGATCGCGGCAGTGCTGATCGGCATCGGGGCGTCGCTGGTGCTCGACGAGTTCGCGATGATCCTCCACATGCAGGACGTGTACTGGTCGCGGGAGGGCCAGCTCTCGGTGCAGGTCGTTGCCCTCACCGTGGCGGCACTCGGGCTACTGCTGCTCGGTCTCAATCCCGTCACCACCGACGACGACGAGTCGGCACGGTTCGGCGCAGGCCACGTGGTGATTCTCGTGGTCCTCGTCGTGCACATCGGTGTGCTGCTCGTCTGCGTGGCCAAGGGCAAGTATTCGACGGCCGTCATCGGGGCGTACCTCCCGCCGGTCGCGTGGATCGGCGCAGTTCGGTTGGCGCGCCCGGGTTCTCGTTGGGCACGCAAGCACTATTCGAAGGCCAAACAGGACCGTGCCACGTATCGCGCGGAGCATTTCGACGCGCAATTCGGTTCCTATGGACTGAAGCTTGCCGACCTCGTCGCGGGTAGGCCTTCGCAGCCCGACCCCGAAGCACCGAGCACTGCCGCCTGAGCAGCTCGCCAATCGATAGCGAACGATTGAATATGACACACTGAATAGGTGAGTTCGCAGGACACGGCCGATCCGCACGACATGGACACCAACCCGCTACTCCTGGAGCGGCAGGTCTGTTTCGCGTTGGCCGTGGCGAATCGTTCGGTACTGCGCATCTATCGCCGATTGCTCGATCCGCTCGGCCTGACGCATCCGCAGTATCTGGTCATGCTCGCGCTCTGGGAGTCGGAACCGAGGGCGGTCAAAGACATCGGTGCGGTGCTGCAACTCGACTCCGCGACCCTTTCTCCGCTGCTCAAGCGACTCGAACAACAGCAACTCATCGTGCGCAGGCGTCGCGGCGACGACGAACGCAACGTCGACGTCGAGCTCACGTCGTCGGGTCGTGCACTGCGTGAGCAGGCGTTGTCGATTCCGGGGGCCGTCGTCGATGCACTGGGCGTCGAGCTGTCTGATCTCGAAGAGTTGCACCGAGCCCTGACGCGCGTCAACACTGCCGCGGTTGCGGCGGCGAAGGCGCCGAGCGCGTAGGGACCCGTTTTAGCTCGGGTAGATAATGGACTGATGGGTCTACCGATCATCGACCTCTCGACGGCCGCCTCCGATCCCGCGGGGTTCGAATCCGCGCTCCTCGACGCGACGCACCGAGTCGGCTTCTTCTACCTCGTCGGACACGGCGTCCCGCAACAGCAGATCGACGAGATCCTGGCGCTGGCCAGGCGTTTCTTCGCGCTTCCCGCTGATGCCAAGGACGAGATCAGCCAGCTCGAGAGTCCGCATTTCCGTGGTTACTCGCGCCTCGGTGGCGAACTGACCAACTCGGAGGTCGACTGGCGCGAGCAGATCGATATCGGACCCGAGCGCGACGTGATCGAGGACGCCCAGGGGTATTGGAATCTGCAGGGGCCGAACCTGTGGCCGTCCGCCCTTCCGGAGCTGCGTCCGGCGTTCGAGAAGTGGGACGCCGCGCTGTCGGGGGTCGGGTTGGAGCTGTTGCGTCACTGGGCGCACGCACTCACCGGCGATGCGACCGTCTTCGACGACGCCTTCGCGACGGCACCGGCCACTCTGATCAAGGTGGTGCGCTATCCGGGCACCACGCAGACATCGCAAGGCGTTGGCGCACACAAGGATTCGGGTGTGCTCACGCTGCTGCTCGTCGAACCGGATTCAACCGGCCTACAGGTGGAGGCGGGTGCCGACGAGTGGATCGACGCACCGCCGCTCAAGGGTGCGTTCATCGTGAACATCGGAGAACTGCTCGAGGTCGCGACGGGCGGCTTCCTGCGGGCGACGCGGCACCGGGTACTCGCTCCGGCGCCGGGAACCGACCGAATCTCGATTCCCTACTTCCTCAACCCGGCGCTCGACGCCCGGGTCCCGACGCTCGCCCTACCGCCCGACCTCGCACAACTCTCGCGCGGCGTCGAAGAGGATCCGGCCAACCCGCTCTACTCGACGTACGGGGAGAACGCGTGGAAGTCGAGGACACGCGCGCATCCCGACGTCGCGGCGCGGCACCACGGCTAAGGTCGGACTATGTCCGTGTCGGGTGAGATGTCGGTGCAGGGAGTCCAGTCATGAGCGCGGTCGCGTGGATAGTCATCATCGTGACCATTGCGGTCGCGTTGATCATTCTGGCAGGAGCGGCGTGGTTCGCCGTCGATTCCGACAAGCGGGTTCGACGCTTCGCGCGCTCCAACGACCTCATCCCCGGCCAGCCGAGCCGCGCCCCCGACGACTGGACGACGTCGACGTCACGGGAGGCGCGGATGCACCGTCGAATCCGCTATGCCATCGCCGACGTCCACCAGAACCCGTGGATCGCCAACGACGCCGGCCTGGTGGCCGAGCGCGATCGTCTGGACGCGGCAGTGTTCGACTTGGACGACAAGCTCATTCACGTCTCGACCCTCCCCGAGGAGGAGCGGGACTCGGAACTCGAAGCGATCGACGCCGCCATCGTCGAACTCGAGGAACTACCGAAGAAGCTGTGGGAGACGCCCGCGGAGCAGCAGCGCAGCGATATCGACGCCGCGATCAGCACGATCGGGCGGGCCTGCCACTAGGCGGTCAGCTCGATCAGCTTGCGGACGGTCCGTAGGTTGCGCCCTGTGCCCTGCACGCCGAGTCCCCGTGCGATCACGGGTGCCGTCAGCTTCGAGGTGCCTGCGCCCTCCGCGTAGCGGATGTGGAGGTCGGAGCCGATGACCTGGGAGAGATCGTTGCCGAAGACCTTGTCCGAAAACGCTTTCAGTCGATCCTCCGGTGGCGTATCCACCAAAAAGTAGACGTACGAGAACTTCTCGTCGACGACATCGAACGGGTGGGTGTCGAGAGCGGTCACGAGTTCGTCGCGCGAACGGCTGATCACTTCGCGGAAGAATCCGTAGCGCTGCTCGATTGCCGCCTCGAGTGCTCTGTCGAAATGGTTCGGCGCCGCCGGTGGCGTGCAGATCAGGTTGCCGGAAGCGATGTACGTCGAGATGTCGGTTGCTCCGAGATCGCCTGCGATGCTGCGCAATTCCTTCATCGGAACCTTCGCACCACCGACGTTGATCGCTCTGATCAGTACTGCTCGACGTGGCATGTTTACAGTGTCTCACCGACTTTGGCGCTCTGTAAGCGTCGTTGGTCCCCAGAACGTCAACTCACCGTCAGGCTCGTGGGTCAGCCCACCGTCGAGCGGGCCCCACGTACCGTGCAGCGGGCAGCAGGTCTGGTGGCCCCGATCACAACGCCGGCGCCGGTGACCCGGTGAACATTGACCTCGACGCCCCCTCAGCGGGAGCGGTCGTCAGAGAGGCGCGGAATCTCGTTGGAGTCGGTATTGAGGCGCTGCAGTAAGTACCGGACAAAGCTACGAAGGTCGCATCGGCGTTGCATGCGTTGCGTACTTCCTTGGCATCGTCAACAAGAGTTTGATGTTTCGGGATGACCGGCATCGGTCACTCTTCTGAGATATCGACGTATCGTCCTAGTGATGCATTTCCGCGGTCTCTTAGCGGTACCGAGAGTCGTTGGTCTGAACGGGGGAATCTGCGGCCCGGAGCTGGTTATGGCCAGACGTTGGAAGTAGCGTTTGTTGCGGCAAAGGCTATGAACTTGAAAGGCATCTCATGAACCGCTCGGCTCGACTAACCGCGATCGCAGTGGTAGCCGCGAGCATTGCGTCTGCGTATGTAGTTTCCACCCCAGTCGCCTCGGCTGACAAGGTCACCACCCCGAACTATCGAGCGGTTGAGGGCGTTGTCGGATTCGGTTCGCAGAGTGGCGGTCTGTTGACTGCTTCTGCTTCGGGCCTGCGGACAAGGTTCGAGCTCACTCCTGGGCGGGTCGTGATCCGCGAGTGCTACTTCACAGGCCAGTCCGCGAACGCGGACGGCGGTAAAGGCTACTCTTTCCTCAGCGGTTGGGTACCCGTGAAGGAGGACGGTACCTGGTCGACAAGGGCGTGGGGGCCGAATCAAACGACACCGATCGCGAATGGCGACTACCAAGTTTCAGTCATCTGTAACGGCTTGCCGGGCGAAAACGGATGGGGTGCTCTAACCGATCCGCCTAAGATTGGGATTAGCATCGATGGCTCCGGCCCTGTGCGTAGTCAGCCCAATAATCCCAAGAGAGACTGGATTGCCGACTCGGTCAACTTCGCGATTTGTCTGGGTGGATTCGGCGCGCTACTCGCGGTTCCAATAATCATTGCTCTTCGACTAGGTGGTGTCGCGGCAGTAAAGGGCTTGATTAAACCACTCGTTACATTCTCGCCTGGCATTCTTCTTCCCGCAGGGTCGTACGTATGGGCGCTAACGGAGACACTTAAGAAGTGTTCGTCGTCTGTGTTGCATATTGACGATATTGGAATATGACGTATGGTCAATTGATATTTCCGTTGCTGCCGGTGGTGTTGCTTCGCGCGCCGAGCTGGACGTTGTTGCGTCCAGGATTGCCGGAGAGTGGACGTGGGACACTGCAAGCAAAATGGGAGCGCACCGCCTAGCTGGGTCGTGGGGATGTGGTGTTGCTCGTCGAGGGTGCGGTCGGCGAGGAGGCGTATCGGTGAACGTCCTTGAATAGGGGTCGTCTCGCAACCGTGGTGGTGGTGGTGTGACTGGCAGGCACCAGGCGCTTCGACGCGCCGTCGGGCTCGTAGGTCACCCCACCATCGGAGCGGGCCCCACGTACCGCGCGGCGGGTCGAATGATCTTGCGGCTGTTGGCTTGTTCGAGGATGTTGGCCGACCAGCCGACCGTGCGGCTCACCGCAAAGGTCGGCGTGAACATCGATCGCGGAATGCCGCAGGCGTCCATCACCACCCCGGCGTAGAACTCGACGTTGGCGTAGCGCGGGTGGTCGGGGTGGGCTTGCGCGAGTGCCTGGACGATGGCCTGCTCGGCGGCGATCGCGGCGTCGACCGTCGGTCCGCCTAGACCTTGCGCGACCTCGCGCAACAGCACCGATCGGGGGTCCTCGGTGCGGTAGACGGCGTGCCCGAAACCCATGATTCGACGACGCTGCGCCACCTGCTCGCGCGCCCACGTCAGGGCGTCGCCGTGTGCGACGATCTCGTCGAGGGAGTCGAGCGCGCGATCCGGGGCGCCTCCGTGCAGCGGACCCGAGAATGCGCCGAGCGCGCCGCACAGAGCTGCGTGGACGTCGGCCCCCGTTGACGCGATGACACGCGCGGTGAAGGTCGAGGCGTTGAATCCGTGATCCATGGTCAGGATGAGGTACTGCTCGACGGCGCGGGCGTGCTCCCGTGATGGCTCGGTGCCGGTGATCAGGTAGAGCCAGTTGGCCGCGACGCCCAGGTCATCTCGGGGCGTGAGCGGCTCCTGACCTGTGCGAATGCGGTGCAGCGCTGCGAGGATCGTCGGCGTGAGCGCGGTTGCCCGCAGTGCGTCGAAGTGCCGCGTCTGTGCGTCGGAATCCCAGAGGGGCCGGACGCCGAAGGTGGGCCCGAGTGCCGACATCACCGTGCGCAGGCCGGTCAGGAGTTCACGCTCGCCACCGAGCATCGCCGACGTCGCGAGGATGCCGGAGATCTCGTCGGGGAGTGTCCGCAACGCTCTGGTCGCTGAGACGAAGGAGTCGAGTCCGGCTTCGTCGGGTAGGTGTCCGTGCACGAACAGGAACCACACCTCGTCGAAGGTCTTGGTGCGTGCGAGGTCGACGGCCGAGAACTCTCGGTAATGGTAGAAGCCCTCGTCGCCACGGACGTCACCGATTTCGGTGTCGGCGACAACGACATTCGCGAGGCCCGCGGGCGCGATCAGCACATCAGTCATGGGTGCAACGATCACCCCTTGGTGCATCGTCGTCAATGTTGATTCAATCAATATGTGCAACGCATTCATCGACGCCGCTGGCCAACACCGGTGCACCATGACGGGCGCGACTACCTGACCACAGAACAGGTCGCAAAGGCGTTGGGCGTCAAGGCATCAACGGTTTACGCCTACGTCAGTCGCGGGCGGTTGCAGAGTCAGCGGATCGACGGTGTGTCGGGGAGCGTGTTTCCGGTAGACGAGGTCGAGAAGCTGTTGACCGCAGGCCGACCACGGCCACCGGCAGGCGTCGTCGAACGTATTCGGACGCAACTGACCTATCTGCACGACGACCGGCTGTACTACCGGGGACACGCCGTCGGCGACCTCGCGCGGGACATGTCATTCGAGGAGGTAGCGGCACTGCTGTGGGAGCAACCGTGGCCGACTATCCCGCCGGGTGCGGTCGGCGATGTGCCGGGTCGGGTCGACGCCGCGCTCGGGCCGGCTGCGCGAGGTCTTGATCGGATACGACTGATCGTCGACCTTCTCGGAGCCGACGATGCGCGCAGGCATCAACTCGATCCCGCAGCCGTGACCGTCAAGGCGGCGACGATTCTGGAGACGATCGTCGGCGTTGACGTTGTGGACGGTTCCGACGTCGAGGGTCGTGGGTTCGCGGAGCGGCTCTGGCCCCTTCTGACAGACGACCCCTCGACGCCGGAGCGGGTGCGGATACTCAACGCGGCACTTGTGCTGCTCGCCGATCACGACCTGTCCGCCGGAACGATCGCAGCCCGTGTCGCGGCGAGCGCGCGGGGAAGTGTGTACGCCGTGGTCAGCGCGGGTCTTGGTGCATTCGACGGCCCGATGCACGGCGGCGCAACGACTTTCGCGTACCGATTTCTCGCAGAGACGCTCGACGATCCGGAATCGGTTGTCGGTGAACGCCTGCGCCTGGGCGAGCGGATTCCGGGTACTGGGCATGTGGTTTATCGGCACAGTGATCCGCGCGCGGAGACGTTGACGGAGTTACTGCGGGACGCAGGCGACGGGGACCCGCGCGTGTCGAGCGCGATGTCGAGTGTGACCAGGGCGCTCGGGTCGTCGACGTTCGTCAACTCCGATTTCGCGTTGGCCGCGCTCGCGCTGAGCTATCGGATGCGCCCCGATGCCGCGGAGACGATCTTCGCCGTTGCTCGGATCGTCGGGTGGACCGCGCACGCGCTCGAGGAGTACGGCGAGAAGCGGCTGCGGTTCCGGCCCGAGGGGGTGTACACGGGCGTGCGGCCGGTGGGGGTGTGATCTCGACAGGCTCGATCAGCGGGGCGGGGCTCGATCAGCGGGGCGGGGCTCGATCAGCGGGGCGGGGCTCGATCAGCGGAGGAGGCTCGTTCGGTGGGGTGATCAGCGGGGCAGGTAGGCCACGGCGAAGGTGCGGCGGTAGGGGAGCACCGTGCCCCAGTCGCGGGCGGGGTAGGCCGCGCGGAGTCGGTGCTTGAGTTGTTCGCTGAACTCGTCACGCAGTTCGTCGGGAAGCGCTTCGAGGAAGGGGCGCGCACCGGTGCCGGAGATCCAGTCGAAGACCGGGTCGTCGCCCTTGTCCTTGAGTATGTGCAGATACGTCGACTCCCACGCGTTGACCTCGTAGCCGCGCTCGGCGAAGAAGTTCAGGTAAAAATCGGGCTCGAGCCAGGGGAGTCTGCGGACGTCGCCGAGGTACTGCGCGTACGGCTCCTCTTCGGCGAGCTCGTTGAGGCTGCGATAGGTGGCGGCACCGGTGTTGTTGGGAACCTGGATTGCGAAGGCGCCACCGTCGTTGAGGTGGGGCAGTAGCCGCTCGATTGCGACTTCCTGATCGGGGACCCACTGGAACACCGCGTTCGACAAGAACAGGTCGACGGGTTCGGGAGGTGTCCACTCGGTGAGGTCGGCGACGTCGTAGTTGGCCAGCCCGTCCATGTTCTCGCGGATGGCCTCGGCGATCATCTCTGTCGAGGCGTCGATTCCGAGGACCAGGGCTTCGGGCCAGCGTTCGCGTAGGTGCTTGGTGTGCTGCCCAGGCCCGCATCCGAGGTCGACGATGGTCGACGGATTGGTCGGCACCTCGGCGATCAGATCGAGGAAGGGGCGGGCACGAGCGTCGGAGAATTGTAGGTATCGACTCGGATCCCAGACCGGCATGCAACCAACTCTATGCAATTCACAGCGATCATGGCAGTGGGTAACCTGGGAGGAGTGTCAGAGACTCTCGTGAACGATGGTGACAACGCACTGGTGACGGCCGCATCGGCTGCCGCGGACGTCGTCGAAATTTCTACCGATGGCGCCTGCCTGGGGAATCCCGGGCCGGGCGGATGGGGTGCGGTTCTGCGATACCGCGGTCATGAGAAGGAAATCTCCGGCGCTGAACCCGATACCACCAACAACAAGATGGAATTGACGGCAGCGATCGAGGGACTCGCGGCACTGACCAAGCCGTCGAAGGTGATCCTCTACACCGACTCGAGTTACGTGCGAAACGGCATCACCAAGTGGGTGAGTGGCTGGCAGCGCAACGGCTGGAAAACAGCAGACAAGAAGCCCGTGAAGAATGCGGACCTGTGGCGCCGCCTCATCGAGGAGGAGAAGGTGCACGAGGTGACCTGGAAATGGGTGAAAGGTCATGCGGGAGACCACTACAACGAGATCGCCGACACGCTCGCAACATCAGCCGCAAAGAAACTCGCTGGGCGTGAGTGATGAGTTCGGCCGCCTCGCATACTGATTCGACGATCTCGGTCGCCGTCCTCCCCGAGCGCGATCAATACATCACCGCGGCCCTCGACGACGCCGACGCGACGCAGACCGACCTCGACGCCGCCCGGGTCCTGATCTGGTTGGGAGGCGCGGCGGGATTCCCCGATCTCCCCGACACCGTCGAATGGGTGGCGCTGAAGACGGCGGGGATCGAAGAGTTCGTCGCCGCGGGTGTTCTCGACGACAAGCGCGTGTGGACGAATGCGTCCGGCTTCTATGCAGAGAATGTCGCCGAGCACGCACTCGCGCTCTTGCTGGCCGGTCTTCGGCAGATCAACACGTCGGTGCGGTGGGGCTGGGACAAAGACCATATTGACCCCGCGGTGCGCACACTGCGCGGGGCGACCGTGGCGATCATCGGTGCGGGCGGCATCGCGAGATCGCTGATCCCACGTCTGAAGGCCTGTGGCGCTTCGGTTCTCGCGGTCAATCATTCGGGACGCGAGGTCGACGGCGCCGAGCGCACGTTGCCGTCGTCGCGGATGGACGAGGTGTGGTCGTCGTGCGATCACGTGGTCCTGGCCGCCCCGTCGACTCCCGAAACCCATCACCTGATCAACGGAAAGGTGTTGGCGCAGTTGCCTTCCCATGCGTGGGTGGTCAACATCGCACGCGGACCTCTCGTCGACCAACAGGCGCTGTACTGGGCGCTCAAGGGGCATGAGATCGCGGGCGCTGCACTCGACGTGACCGATCCCGAACCGCCCGCGCGAAACGATCCGCTGTGGTCGCTATCGAACGTGATCATCACACCGCACATCGCCAACCCATCGTCGGGTCTCACCCGCGAGCTCGCGCCGTGGATCGCGGAGAACATCCGTCGGTTCCGCGCAGGAGACGATCTCGTGTCGACCGTGGCGGCTGGTCGCGATTACTGAGTCCCCCATCGTCGTCTGTGGTGTGTCGGGGTGCGGGAAGAGCACTGTCGGTCTGGCGCTCGCTTCGCGTCTGGCGGTGCCGTGCCGTTTGTCGATGCCGACGATCTGCACCCCGCCGCCAACATCGCGAAGATGGCTGCGGGACATCCACTCACCGACGCCGATCGGCTGCCCTGGCTCGATGTGGTCGGTACCTGGCTCTCCGAGCACGACGACGGCGTGGCCGCCTGTTCGGCGTTGCGTCGCGCCTATCGGGATCGACTGCGCGGCAAGGCTCCCGGGGTGTTCTTCGTGATGCTCGCCCTCGACCATGACGCCGCACTGGCACGCGTGCGCGGGCGGCGTGATCACTTCATGCCTGCCGCGCTCGTCGACTCGCAGTTCGCCGCACTCGAACCACTCGGACCCGACGAGCGGGGAATGACCGTCGACGCCACGCTGCCGCTCGACGTGATCATCGATCAGGTCTTGCGTTAGAGCGCGCTCAAAGGCCTAGCGTTGTTGTCATGAGCACAGATCACCTCATGAGCAGGGCGTTGGCCACGTTGAACGAACTCGACGGTCCGCTGTCGGTCGAGGTCATCCACCGCCTGGTCGAAGCCGACGAGATCGACGAGCCGCTGACCATTGCCCAGACGGCGGAGATGCTCGACGTCTCGGCGCACACACTGCGGTACTACGAGCGGATCGGACTTGTCTCCGTGCCCCGCGATGCGTCGGGAAACCGGCGCTACGACGCCGACGCCGTGCGGAGACTGGTCTTCCTGACACGAATGAGGCTGTCGGGCATGGCCATTCGTGACCTCCAGCACTACGTCGAACTGGTCGACGAGGGCGAAGACACCGTCCCGGAGCGGCTCGAGATGTTGCTGGAGCACCGCGACACGATTCGACGGCAGATCTCAGAACTCACGCTCTCGTTGGCAGCAACCGAATACAAGATCGCCACCTACGGCGGAAGGACACAGCCATGACCGCATCAACAGACCCGACAACCGCGAACCGCAGGCGCATCGGCTCCCTCGAGGTCTCACCGCTCGGATTGGGTTGTATGGGAATGAGTTTCGCGTACGGCGAGGCCGACCAGGACGAAGCGAGGTCGACGCTGCATCACGCTCTCGACGTCGGGGTCAACCTGCTCGACACCGCAGACGTATACGGTGCGGGAGCCAACGAAGAACTTCTCGCGGCAGTTCTGGCCGACCGCAGAGACGACGTGGTGCTCGCGACCAAGTTCGGCATTGTGCTCGATCCCGAAACCGGTTATCCCAACGGCGAAGTCGACGGTTCGCCGGAGTATGTGCGGTCGGCGGTCGACGCCTCGCTGCGACGTCTCGGCGTCGACACCATCGACCTCTACTACCTGCATCGTGTCGACCCGAAGCTGCCTATCGAGGAGACTGTCGGGGCGATGGCAGAGTTGGTGACCGCGGGCAAGGTGCGCGAGCTCGGCATCAGCGAGGCCAACGCCGACACCCTGCGCCGCGCAGCAGCTGTGCATCCCATCGCCGCGCTGCAATCGGAGTGGTCGCTGTTCAGCCGCGACGTCGAATCGTCGGATGTTGTCGCCGCACGCGAACTCGGCGTCACGATGGTGCCCTACAGTCCGCTCGGCCGTGGCATGTTGACGGGATCTGCTGCGGCAGTGCAGGTTTCCGACGACGACTTCCGTTCTACACTCCCGCGGTGGCAGGCCGAGAACCTCGACCACAACCTGGCCCTGGTCGATGAGATCCGCACCGTGGCAACCGAGGTCGACGCCACGCCGGGTCAGGTCGCGTTGGCGTGGCTGCTGGCTCAGGGTGCCGACGTCGTGCCGATCCCCGGCACCAAGCGCACTCGCTACCTCGACGAGAACCTCGGCGCGCTGTCGGTGGAATTGAGTTCAGATCAGCTCGAGCGATTGTCGACGCTGCGCCCCGCGGGCGACCGCTACCCCGACATGGACTGGGTGGCGGGCAGGTCGTCGTAGTCCGCGCAGCACTCCTGTGTGTGAAAATCTAGAACGTGTTGCAGTTCTGTGGCATTGTCGGGAGTCGTGATCCTGGACAGATTCCGACTCGACGACACCGTCGCGGTCATCACGGGCGCGGGGCGCGGACTCGGAGCGGCGATCGCTGTCGCTTACGCCGAGGCGGGCGCCGACGCGGTGATCTCAGCGCGCAGCGAAAGTGAACTGGAGAAGGTGGCCGCCGAGGTCGCCGACCGGGGCAGGCGTGCGCGCGTCGTCGTCGCCGACCTCTCCGATCCCGACGCTGCGGCAGCCCTCGCGCAGACCGCCGTCGACGCGTTCGGACGGCTCGACACCGTCGTGAACAACGTCGGCGGCGCGATGCCACGTCCGCTGCTCGACACCTCGCCGAAGAATCTGAGCGACGCCTTCGGTTTCAACGTCGCGAATGCTCATGCGCTGGTAACGGCCGCGGTTCCGCTGGTGTTGGAGACGGCCGGCTCGGGCTCGATCATCAACATCACTTCTGCGATGGGGCGGCTACCCGGCCGTGCATACGCGGCGTACGGGACGGCCAAGGCCGCGCTCGCGCACTACACGCGGCTCGCGGCGATGGATCTCAACCCGCGTATCCGGGTCAACGCCATCGCGCCTGGGGCGATCCTGACGTCGGCCCTCGATATCGTGGCGGCCGACGACACGATGCGGACGGCAATCGAGAACTCGACTCCGATGCACCGTCTCGGCGAGCCCGAGGACATCGCTGCTGCGGCCGTCTACCTCGCGTCGCCCGCCGGTGCCTACGTGACCGGAAAGGTGCTTGAGGTCGACGGCGGTATCATCGCTCCGAACCTCGATCTCCCGATCCCCGATATGTAGGACGGGTTCTCCTTACGACGGCCGTTCGTTGCGGGACGCGCGCTCGACGATGGTCGCGATGCGCGTGGACTTGGTCTCGGGTTTGCGGGCCATCGCGATCTGGGTGAGCGCGAGCTTCCGCGCACTCGGCGGAAACGCGTCCCAGTGCTCGCGCGCCTGCGGCGTCGCGTCGAGTGCCGCGGTCAGCTCGGGGTGCTCAACACCCGCCTCTGCGTCGTCGAGGAGATTCCAGAGACCGCGCGCCTTGGCGTCGTCGATCACGGCCTGGCCGGCCGGTTGCATGCGGCCGGCGGCGAGGAGTTCGGTGACGCGCTTCTTGTTTGACGCCGACCACGCGCTGGTGCGGCCGCGGCGAGTGAACCACATTCCGCGACGCTGCTCGTCGAGTGTGCGGGTGTGTCCGTCGATCCACCCCCAGCACAGCGCCTCGCGGACGGTTTCGTCGTAGTCGAGGGCGACGCGGCCGGAGTCCTTGCGCCAGAACACCAACCAGATTCCCGACGACGAATCGTGGTTGTCTGCGAGCCAGTTCCGCCAGTCGTCGATGGTGTCGAAGACGTGCGTAGGGGCGTCCGCTTTGGCCATGTCGACACAGTAGTCGCGGCCGCTGACGTGGGTACTGTTGTCTCATGGATCAGTTCTTGCACTTCATGGGCAATAACTGGTGGCTGATTTTCCCGATTGGCGGAGTTATCGGCGGTTGGGCCGGGTCGGTCGCCCGCTACAACGAGAAGCGTCGACGCGACAAGATCGAACTCGCCCGGGTCAAGGCGAGCGCGCAGACCGAGCAACTACGACTCACCCAGGCCGACAAGTCAGCCATCACCAAGGTGCTCGAGAAGCACGACGCGATAGATCAGCGATGGTTCGATTTTGAACTCGACCTGGCGACACTGATCGAGTTCCCCATGATGACCGACATGCGCGAGCCGCTGACGCTCGCATTTCATCGCGCGAAGATCCGGGCCGACGATCTGCGCCCGACGTCGGCCGACCAGAAGCTCGACCCGCTCGAGTTCGAGCGCTACCGCGACGCCGTCGGCGACTACGCAGCGGCGTTCGACGCGGCCGAACGCGAGGCGCGGCGTCGCAAACAGTCCGACTTCTCGCCCATCGAGCGCGAGTCGCTCGACCGCGCGCGCAAGCTGATCTCCGTCGCCGCAGACGCCGCCGCCACACCCGCGGAACGCCAGGCCGCCTACCGCAAGGCCCGCCAGGAGCTCGACGGACTCATCGACGTCCCGGACGTCGCCGCCGCCCAGATCGAGCAGCGAATCGCGGGCGAGCTGGAGCGCTGAGCGGGGCGAGCTGTGCGCAAGTCGGAATCGGGTGGATCCAGATCGACGTTCTCGACGTCGGATATACATGGACACTTTCCCGGTCAACGAACACGGATTGATACTGCGACGCACGGCGCTCGACGCGGGCGCCTCCGATCGGCAACTCACGCGCGCCGTCGACGCGGGCACCCTGGTGCGGGTGTGGCCCGGCGCCTACGTGCTGCCCGACAAGAGCCGCACGCCGGAGGTCAAGCATCGGCTGAAGGCGGTCGCGGCAACGCTGCTGTCCGAATCCGACGTACCGCTGAGTCATCAGTCGGCGGGCGTGCTCCACGGGATGTCGCTGCTGTTCCCCGACCTTTCGCGGGTCCACCTGACGACAGGGCACAAGACCGGCGGACGCATCGAAACCCAGCGGCATCTGCACTCCGGTCGTCTGGGGCCCGACGACGTCACGGTGATCGACGGCATCACGGTGACGTCACTGGAGGTCACCGCCGTCGACATCGCGTGCAGCGGCAACTTCTTCCAGGCACTCGCCGTCTTCGACTCCGCGCTGCGACTCGGTGCCGATCGCGAGAAGATGTCGGCGCTACTCGACTCTCGACGCCGCGGTGTCGCCGTCGCACGAAGGGCGCTTGCGTTCGCGAGCCCACTGGCCGACAACGCGGGCGAGTCGTGGGGCAGAGGTCAGATGATCGTCGCCGAACTGCCGGTCCCACGACTGCAGCGAGAATACTTCGACGCCGACGGCCAATTCGTCGCCAAGGTCGACTACGACTGGGAGGGCAAGCTCGTCGGCGAGTTCGACGGTATGCGCAAGTACACCAAGGACCTGGGCGACGACGAGACCGCGCTCGACGTGATGAAGCGCGAGAAGGCGCGCGAGGACGGCGTCAGGCGCCTCGGACCGATGGTGATCCGATGGGTCTGGGCCGATCTGCGACAGAACCGCATGGTGCCGATGGTCCGAGAGTGGCTGGAGCGCTTGGAGATTGGCGGAATGGGTAGTGCTCAAGCCTCCGAGTCGACGGCCCCGGCGAACTGGCTGCGGTACAGCCGGCAGTACGCGCCCTGTGCGGCGAGGAGTTCGTCGTGATTGCCCTGCTCGACGATGTGCCCGTCCTCCATCACCACGATGACGTCGGCGTCGCGGATGGTCGAAAGGCGGTGCGCGATAACGAAACTTGTGCGGTCGGTGCGCAGCGCTGCCATCGCCTTCTGGATGAGCAGCTCGGTGCGGGTGTCGACGGAGCTGGTGGCCTCGTCGAGAATCAGGATGGTCGGGCGGGCGAGGAAGGCGCGCGCGATCGTGATGAGTTGTCGCTCACCGGCACTCACGCCGCCGCCCTCGTCGTCGAGCATCGTCTCGTAGCCGTCGGGCAGGATGCGGACGAAGTGGTCGACGTGGCTCATGCGCGCGGCCTCGAGGACCTCCTCGCGCGACGCGGTGGGGTCGCCGTAGGCGATGTTGTCGTAGATGGTTCCGCCGAACAACCACGAATCCTGCAGCACCATTCCGGTGCGTTCGCGTAGGTCGTCGCGGGTCATCTCACGGGATTCGACGCCGTCGACGGTGATGGTTCCGGAGTCGACGTCGTAGAAGCGCATGATGAGGTTGACCAGGGTGGTCTTGCCCGCGCCGGTCGGTCCGACGATGGCGACCATGTGGCCGGGACGCGCGACGAGTGAGAGGTCGTCGATGAGCGGCTTGTCGGCGACGTAGCGGAACGAGACGTCGTCGAATTCGATGAGGCCACGGTCGTGCTCTGGCGTTCTCGGGTTCTTCGGGTCGGGGGTCTGCTCGTCGGCGTCGAGGATGTCGAAGATGCGCTCGGCAGACGCCACTCCGCTCTGCAGCAGGTTGACCATCGACCCGATCTGGGTGAGCGGCTGCGTGAACTGACGCGAGTACTGGATGAACGCCTGCACCTCGCCGAGGCTCAACGCGCCCGACGCCACGCGCAGTCCGCCGACGACGGCGACCGCCACGTAGTTGAGGTTGCCGAGGAACATGATCGTCGGCATGACGGTGCTCGAGATGAATTGTGCACGCCAACTCGACTGGTAGAGCTTCTCGTTGCGCTCGTCGAATTCGGATTCGACGTCGGCCTGACGATTGAACGCGGTCACCAGTTCGTGCCCGGTGAACGCCTCTTCGACCTGGGCGTTGAGCTTGCCGGTCGACGACCACTGCGCGAGGAAGTGCGGCTTGGAGCGCTTGGCGATCAGCGCGGTCGCACCCGCGGCGAGCGGCACGGTGACGAGCGCGATGAGCGCCAGCAGTGGCGAGATCCAGAGCATCATCACCAGGATCGCGATCACCATCAGGATGGAGTTCAGCAACTGGGAGATGGTCTGCTGCAACGTCTGTGACAGATTGTCGAGGTCGTTGGTGACGCGACTGAGCAGATCGCCGCGTGCGGTGGTGTCGTAATAGCTCAGCGGGAGGCGGTGGATCTTGGACTCGACCTCTGCGCGCAGATGCTTGACGGTACCGACGACGACGATGTTGAGCAGATACGCGCCGAGCCACGACAACAGCGACGAGCCGATGTAGAGCGCCAGCACGATCAGCAACACGCGGCCGACGTCGCCGAAGTCGATGCCCACGCCCGGGGTGACGTTCATCGAGTTCACCATGTCGGCGAGGGTGCCGTTGCCGCGCTCGCGCAGCCCTTCGACGGCCTGCGCCTTGGTCGTCCCCGCGGGGAGCATCTTGCCGACGACGCCGTCGAAGATGATGTTGGTGGCGTCGCCGAGCACTCGCGGTGCGAACGCCGTGAGGATCACCGATCCGATGATCGACAACACGACGACGCTCATCGACGTCCGGTAGGAGAACAGCAATCCGATGAGCCGCTTGATCGACGGACCGAACGATCGCGCCTTCGCCACCACAGGTCCCGCAGCCATCGGGCCGCGGCCGGGCCCCGGGGATGCGGGGGCGCCGCCGCCTGCGCGGGTCATGCCGACTCTCCGATCGCGAGCTGCGACTCCGCGATCTCGCGGTACGTCTCGGAGGTCGCGAGAAGCTCGTCGTGTGTGCCGATCCCGACGATCCGACCGCGATCGAGCACGACGATCTGCTCGGCGTCGACGATGGTCGAGATGCGCTGGGCGACGATGATGACGGCGGACTCCGACGTCGCGGGTGCGAGTGCGGCGCGGAGGCGGGCGTCCGTGGCGACGTCGAGGGCCGAGAACGCGTCGTCGAAGAGGTAGACCGACGGTTTGCGCACCAACGCGCGGGCTATTGCGAGGCGCTGACGTTGACCACCCGACACCGTGGTGCCGCCCTGGGAGATCGGGGTGTCGAGGCCGTCGGGCATGCGCTCGACGAAGTCGGCGGCCTGCGCGATGCGCAACGCCTCCCAGATCTCGTCGTCGGTGGCGTCGGGTTTGCCGTTGCGAATGTTCGACGCGACGGTGCCCGAGAAAAGGTACGGGCGCTGCGGGACGAGGCCGATGGCGTCGCGCAGGGTGTTGGGGTCGAGGCGTCGGACATCGGTGTCGCCGACACGAACCTCACCGGCGGTGACGTCGATGAGTCGGGGCACCAGACCGACGAGTGTGGTCTTGCCGGAGCCGGTCGAGCCGACGATGGCGGTCGTGGTGCCGGGTTCGACGCGAAAGCTGATGTCGGACAACACGGGATCGTCGGCGCCCGGATAGCGGAACTGAGCCCCGCGGAACTCGACGGTCGACGGTTGCGCTGCGAACGGCACCGGATCCTGCGGTGCGCCAACGGAGGTCTCGGTGTCGAGGACCTCGCAGATGCGCTCGGCGCAGACCGTCGCGCGCGGCGCCATCATTGCGAGGAACGACGCCATCATCACCGACATCAGGATCTGCATGACGTAGGTGATCATCGCGGTCAGGGCACCGATCTCGATGCTGCCGTCGGACACCAGGTGGCCACCGAACCAGATGATCGCGACGATCGTGACGTTCGTGATCAGCATGACGGCGGGGAACATCAACGCCTGCATGCGGCCGACGCGCAGTGTCGCCTGGGCGAGGCTGTCGTTCGCGGTGGCGAAGCGGTCGATCTCGTAGCGTTCGCGCACAAACGCGCGGACCACTCGGATGCCCGTGATCTGTTCACGCAGAACACGATTGACCGCGTCGATACGCTCCTGCATCGCGCGGAAGCCGGGGATCATACGCGCGATGATGACCCCCATCGCGACCGCAAGGACGGGTACGGCGACGACGAGCACCCACGACAACTGCGACCCCACCTTGATGCCCATGATGATGCCGCCGATGCACATGATGGGCGCCATCACCAGGATGGTGGTGCTCATGACGATCAACAACTGCACCTGCTGGACGTCGTTGGTGGTGCGGGTGATCAACGACGGCGCACCGAACGTTCCCATTTCCCTGGCGGAGTAGGTGTTGATCCGGTGCAGTAGGTCGTGCCGGATGTCGCGTCCGGTCGCGAGCGCTGCCCGCGAGCCGAAGTACTGGGCGATGATGGTGCACACGATCTGGGCGATCGTGATGACGAGCATGACCGCACCGATGCGCAGGATGTACGACGTATCGCCCTTCGCGACGCCGTTGTCGATGATGTCGGCATTCAGCGTCGGCAGGTACAACATGGCCACCGTCGCGACGAGCTGCAGTATCACGACGGCGAGCATGTGCCAGGGATACCGCGAGAGGTATGTCCTGATCAGGCGGGTCAGCATGTGGCGCTCACTCACACGACGCTAGCAAGGTGTGCCGACACGGTGCGAGGGAAATACCCCGGGGGCTCGCGTCAGGCGGACGTCAATGCGACTGCCGCTTCACCGGTGTAGGTGAGGTAGGTGAAGGACTCCTGGAAGTACAGGTTCACTACGTCGGCGTCGTGCGAGTCGTAGCCGATCGACACATCCTGACCGATCGTCAGCTCGAAATCGCCTCCACGCGTGGACAATACGAACGCTCCGGTGATCGCGGGCGCCCACACGATCTCGCCGTCGATCAGACGCTGGATGTGCTGGCGGACCGGGTAGCCGTGATTCGACGTCTCGTTGACGAGGTTGTACACATCCGCTGCGAGTGCGATGGAGTAGGGCCCGTCGATCGACGCGAGCTTGAGCGTCGAGAGCGCCGCGCTGAACGCCTCGGGGTAGTCACGCACGTCCTCGGGCAGCGGGATGGGGGTTGCGGTGGCCTCGGCGCGGATGCCCGAGATGCCTGCGGCGGCGTAGCCCTCGAAGATCGCGCGGTCTTCGGCCAGCGCGAGTTCGCGCGCGGCGTCGACCACCGGATCCCAGTCCGAATCCTCCGCGCCGCGGTCGACGTCGTCGATGGCCTCGCGCGTGACGGTGAACGGCACCTTGAGTTCGATCAGCGGCTGAACGCTGCGCTTGAACGCCTGGATGCCGTCAGCGGGGGCGTCGATCTTGGTGCGGTGTCCGCGCGTGACCGACGACGCCTCGAGTCCGAGCGGTCCCTTGACGTCGACGAGTCGACGGCCCGCGATGTTGCGCTTGAACGACCGAGCCGCCTCTTCTTCGATGGCCTCCCAGGCGGACGCGGAGATGGGGGCGAGTTCGCGATGCAGGTTGTTCATGGTGCGTCTCCTGGTAGTCGGTGTTGGCGGCGAGTTGTGTTGTCAGGCAGAAGGTGCAGAGGAGTCACGAGGGGCGCAGCGATCCGATTCCCAGCGAGCCGTCGCCGGGGTCCGTCGGCTCGGGTGGCGGAACCGGCGATGCGGCGTCGAGCGTGACCGGCGCGGGTGCGTCGTGGGGAGCGTCGTCGTCGGAATCCGACTCGGCCGCGGGTGGGGCATCGGGGAGGTCGTCGAAGAAGTCGACGGTCGGGGTGAAGAACTGTGCCCCGGTGACGGCGGTGGTGAAGTCGAGCAGCCTGTCGTAGTTTCCGGCGGGATCGCCGATGAACATCTTGCGCAGCATCTCCTCGGTGACGTCGGGCGCCGAGGAATACGCGATGTAGAAGGTGCCGGAGTCGCCGATGCCCGAGGCCTCACCGTAGGGCATGTTGTCGCGGACGACGTCGATCTGCTCACCGTTGACGTCGTTGACCACATTGAGTGCGATGTGCGAGTTGGTCGGTTTCACGTCGTCGGACATCTCGATGTTGTCGAGTTTGGTTCGCCCGATCGCCGCCTCCTGGTCTTCGACGGAGATCGAATCCCATTCCTTGAAGTCGGTGACGTAGCGCTGGATGGCGACGTAACTACCGCCCGCGTACGCGGGGTCTTCGTCGCCGACCGTGATCGCGTCGATCGCGGCCTGGCCGACGGGATTCTCAGTGCCGTCGACGAAGCCGATGAGGTCGCGAAGGTCGAAGTAGCGGAAGCCGTGCACCTCGTCGACGACGGTGACCGCGTCGCCGAGTTCGCTCATCAGCATGCGGCCGAGCTCGTAGCAGAGGTCCATCGCGTCGGCCTTGAGGTGGAGCAGGAGGTCTGCGGGAGTCGCTGGGGCGGTGTGGACATCGCCCGCGTACTCGACGAAGGGTCGAAGCGACTTGGGGCGGTTGCCCGCAAACAAGCGGTCCCACGCGTCCGAGCCGATCGACACGATGCCCGCAAGTGCCTGCTCGGGCGCTCGGGACGATACGGAGTTGATGCGTGACCCGAGGACGTCGAACATTCCCCGGACAGCGTCCTCGCCACCCGCGTTGATCGTCAGGACGAGGAACAACGCGTGCTTTGTCTTGCGTGTCAGAATCGTCTGCGGTACGGGCACGGTTTTCACTCTAATGCAGCGCGCAATGCGCGCCGGTGAAAGTGTGTCCTCACAAAACTCAGGTCAGGCACGCCTGGTCGTGTACGACACTTTTCGGTTCAGCCGCGCGCGACCGCTCGTCCGGCGGCGCGGCCGGAGAAGATGCAACCGCCGAGGAACGTTCCCTCGAGCGCGTTGTATCCGTGCACGCCGCCGCCGCCGAATCCGGCGACCTCACCCGCGGCGTACAGGCCGTCGAATACCGAACCGTCTGGTCGCATCACAGCCGACTCGAGGTTGGTCTCGAGACCGCCCAACGTCTTTCGCGTCAGGATGTTCAGTCGCACCCCGATCAGCGGCCCGTGTTCAGGGTCAAGGATCTTGTGGGGCTTGGCCACGCGCACGATCTTGTCGCCGAGGAACTGGCGCGCGTTGGTGATCGCCATCAACTGCGCGTCCTTGGAGAATTTGTTGTCGATCTCGTTGTCGCGGGCGGAGATCACGCGCTCGACATGCTGCAGATCGAGCTTGGGGCCGCGGGTGATCTCGTTCATGCCTGCGATGAGTTCTGCGAGATTGTCGGCGACGACGAAGTCGCTGCCGTTCTTCAGAAAAGCCTCGACAGGACCGGGCGCGCCCTTGGCGAAACGACTCTTCGCGGCGAACTTCAGGTCTTTGTCCGTGATGTCGGGGTTCTGCTCCGAACCCGACAGCGCGAACTCCTTTTCGACGATCGACTGCGTCAGGATGAACCACGAGTAGTCGTGGCCGGTCGCGAGGATCTCGCGCATCGTCGAATTGGTATCGAAGCCAGGGAAGTTCGGCGGCTTGAGGCGATTGCCGTTGGCGTCGAGCCAGAGCGACGACGGCCCGGGGATGATGCGAATGGCATGGTCGGGCCAAATGGGATCCCAGTTGTGGATGCCCTCGGTGTAGTGCCACATGCGGTCGCGATTGACCAGGCTTGCGCCCGCTTCCTCGGCGATGCCGAGCATGCGACCGTCGACGTAGGCGGGGACGCCGGAGATCATCGTCTTCGGTGCGGGCCCGAGACGTTCCGTCGGCCAGTTCTTGCGGATGAGTTCGTGGTTGTGGCCGATGCCGCCGGTCGTCACGATGACCGCACCCGCTCGGATCTCGAAGTCGCTGATCTCGTCGCGGTTCGACGCCTCGCCGCGCCCGGCGGCGGTCGGGGCGAGCTTTGACCCGCGCACACCGACAGCGGTGCCGTCTTCGACGACGATCTCGTCGACGCGATGTCGGAAGCGGAACTCGACGAGTCCGCGACGCTCGGCGTCGAGCACGGGTTCGGCGAAGATCCGGACCACCTCGGGGCCGGTGCCCCAGGTCAGATGGAAGCGGGGTACGGAGTTGCCGTGGCCGTCGGCGAAACCGCCGCCGCGTTCAGCCCAGCCGACGACCGGCGTGATGCGCAGGCCGAGGTCATGCAGGTACTGACGCTTCTCGGTGGCTGCGAAGTCGACGTAGGCGCGAGCCCACTGTCGAGGCCAGTAGTCCTCGTCGTCGCGGTCGAAACCCGCAGAGCCCATCCAGTCCTGAAGGGCGAGTTCCGCTGAATCGTGGATGCCGAGACGACGCTGCTCGGGAGTGTCGACGAGGAAGAGTCCGCCCAGCGACCAGAACGCCTGCCCACCGAGGTTGTTGCGGTTCTCCTGGTCGACGACGATCACCCGACGACCCGCCTTGGTGAGTTCGTAGGTCGCGACGAGTCCGGCAAGGCCGGACCCGACAACGATGGCGTCGGCTTGTCCTGCATCCACGTGCGCTGTGTTCACGAGAGCCTTCCTCGATATGTCCTGCTTGTGGGATCGACCCTATCCCCGGGGCCCTTGGTGAGGTAGCGCCGACGGGTATCGAGATGTGACGACCGACATGTGACAATTGGGCGCCCTGTGACCTAGTTGACGCAGCGCAGGTATGGACCGCGCGTGTGACGTGGGTAATGATCATCTGCGTGTCTCAACCGACGGTCAAGGGTCGATGTACCTTTTGCTGCTGCGTTATGCAGCCGTTACACTCTGTCGCGTTGGGGACCAACTCAGTCGGTATGGCCGCTGACCCCCATTTCCTGCCCGTATGAACGAGGCCCGTCCGGGTCAAGATCGTAAGGACTCTTCTCATATGTTGACTCGTGCGCGCAAGCGCCTCGTTGCCGCTGTGGGCGCCATGGCGGCGCTCGGCGGCCTGACCATGGCCGTGGCCCCTGAAGCCCACGCGGCCGGCCAGACCGAATACGTGTATTCCGCATCGATGCACAAGAACATCCCGGTTCGCATCGTCGACGGTGGTGGCGGCGGCCCCAAGCCCACCCTCTACCTGCTCGACGGTCTGCGGGCTCCCAACAACACCAGCGGTTGGCTGCAGAACAACACCGGCGCCGACCGCTTCATGGCCGGCAAGGGCACCAACCTGGTCATCCCCTTCGGCGGTGGCGGCAGCTTCTACACAGACTGGGAGCGTCCCGACCCCAAGCTGGGCGTGAACAAGTGGGAAACGTTCCTGACACGCGAACTGCCCGCGTACATGAAGAAGAACCACAACTCCGACAACCGTCGTAACGGCATCGCGGGTCTGTCGATGTCGGGAACGTCGGCGCTGAACCTTGCGTCGCGGCACCCGGGCTTCTACAAGGCGGTCGCGTCCTACAGCGGCTACCCGACCGTCACCTTCCCCGGCTTCACGCAGGGCATCCAGGCGTCGGTCGCGACCATGGGCGGCGACCCCAACAACATGTGGGGCTTCTACCCGGCAGGCCAGTGGTTCCAGAACGACCCGTTCCTGAGTGCCAACAACCTGGCCGGCGACTACGTGTACCTGTCGTCGGGCACCGGACTCGGCAGCAAGTTCGACAGCTCGATCAACCCGACGAGCGCGAACTTCAACCCGGTCAAGTTCTCGCAGATGGTTCCGCTCGAGGTGGCCGCATCGGTCAGCACGCGGCTCTACATCCCGCGCGTCGCAGCGGTCCCGGGCGTCAAGCTCACCACGCATGTGACCCCGGACGGCGACCACTGGTGGGACTACTGGCAGGAGAACTTCCGCCAGTCGTGGAACACCACCTTCCGCCCCGCGTTCTTCTGAGCCTGAGGCTAGGTAGCTGAACGACTGCACAACTGAACACGACGAGGGCCGGCGATCGGATCGATCGCCGGCCCTCGTCGTTGTGTTGTGTGCGGGTAAGTGGTTTCGACTTGGCTGCTCGCTCCGCTCGCGGCCGCTCAACCAGCGGGAAAGGCGGCTCAACCAGCGGATAGGGCGGCTCAAACAGCGGGATAGTGGTTTCGACTCGGCTGCTCGCTCCGCTCGCGGCCGCTCAACCAGCGAGGGGTGAGCCGGCCCGACCAGCGGCGAGCTAGCCGCGGCCTACTCGCCCGAGTCCTGCGTGCCGCGGCGGCGGAAGGCGCGGGCCTCGTCGAGCGCGGAGCGCGGGGTGTCGGATGAGTCGTCATCGACTGCGGGCACCTGGCGGGTCGGCTGGTCGTCGCCCTCCGGGGCGTCGGAGGCCGTGGGACCTTCGACGCGCGGGATGCGCTGAGTCGGGCGGTCCCACATGTACGCGTCGTCGTCCTCGTCGGCGTTCGCTTCCGTCCCAGCCGCACCGATCGAGGTCGTCGCGGCGTCGTCCGTGTCGTCGGCCGCGGCGTGGCGGTTGCGGCCAGCAAGGCCTGCACCCGCGGCTGTTCCGGCGAGGGCGGTCGTTGTCGCGGCGCTGCTGCGATCGGACTCGCGTTTGTCGAAGAAGCCCGGTTCGTCGTCGTAGACGTCGGGGTTCTCGAGGTTCTTGTCGGCGCTGTTACGTGTCCGCCAGATGATGAGAATCCATGCGAGGAGGAGTAGTGCTCCGACGATGCCGAGGATGAGCGGCAACCAGAATCCGCCGAGCTTGAGCAGATTCATGTAGTGGCCAGCGCGATCAGCCTGCGCGTTGACGGTGCCGTCTGCCCACTGGAACGTGGCCTTCAGGGCGTCGAGCTTGAAATCGCGGACCGGTGCGGGCGTTCCGTCGCTCTGGTCGGGCGACTTGAAGTACTGGCGCTGGTCCTCGCGGCCGTTGACGATGGTGCCGGTCTCGGGCTCGACGAAGACGTGCCGCGTCGCCGATGCGTAGCGATGCATCGTGATCTTGTCGTCGGGCTTCACGCCGCGCCCGGTGATTCCCCACCACTTCGCGGGCATCGTGAGCATCGTGCCCAGCGCGGCCTCACCCTGTGCGTTGGGCAGCGACGAGAGGTCGGTCTCGGGAACCTCGGAGACGAATTCGTAGGTCTTGACCCCGTTGAAGGTCTTCTCACCGACGTACTTGGCAGGCTGATCCTGGCGGGTGTTGAGGTCGTAGTACAGGTACGACCGCTTCTTGACGTTGAAGCCGAACTTGTACTGGAACCCCTTACGGTCGGGCAACTGGACCGACACGTCCTTGACGTTCACGCCCTCCGGTGCGGCCTCGAGCTGCAGTGCGCTGACGGTGCCGTTGGGCACCGACGTCTTGCGGTTGACCGAAACCCTGTCGATGGTTGCGGTGAGCAGGCCGTCGTCGCATTTCAGGTCGCCGTCGGCGCGCGGGGCCGGTGGGTCTGTCTCCTTGCCGTCGGCGTCGCGGATGCGGTCGATCTGGACGGTTTGCGCCGACTGCAGAGTGGCCTGTCGCTTGTCCGAAGGCTCGATGATCACGCTTCGACGCTGCTGCGTCAGGTGTGCGTCAAGCGTGCGGGCCTTGGGCTGTGAGACCGAGCAGCGATCGAAGATGACCGCCGGGAACCGTTCGCCGGCCGATCCGTCGGCAGGAACCGTCGAGGCAACGGAAGTGATGTCGAGATCGAGTGGCACCACCCGCAACTGAGGCACCAGGAACGCCGGGATGGCGATCGCCGCGGTAATGCAAGCAACCCCGAGGAATGCCAGCAGCGCCAGCCAAACTCGTCTCATTCTCGACTCCTGTGCGGTTCGGCCTGGCCCGTCGTGTCGACGAGCAGGCCACGGTCAACGCTCTCACCCTAATGGTCGGCCAACGGGAATCAGCCCATGCCGGTGCGATCGGCACGCCTGTCCCGTTCGGCTTCTTTCATGATTCCGGCCATGTAGCCGTAGATCTCCGCGTCCGACATCGCCTTCCAGCGCGGTGCCAGCAGCTTCATGTACTTCTCGACGTAGAGCAGTTGCTTTCCGACGAGCACCAACTCGCGCGGCAACCGGGCGTCGTGTGCCCGTGCGACCGCCGCGAGTTGTCGCCCGAGGTCGGTGTAGCTCATGTCGCCGAGATCCGTGGTCGACAGCGGTGTGGTGATCTTGCGGATGTCAGCCCCACCCTGTGTCGTCGAACCGGGGTTACGCACAGCGCCCAGCAAGAAGATGGCGCGACCCGCCGATTCGTAGTCGTTGCGGACGATCAGGTCGACGACGAGCTGACGCAGGATGCGTCGGGTGCGTGGTGTGAAGCGTCCGACGATGCCGAAGTCGAGCAGCACCAGGCGACCGTCTGCGTCGACGAGGACGTTGCCGGCGTGGAGGTCGCCGTGGAACAAGCCGCCGTGAAACGCCGACTCGAGCAGCGACAGCAACAGGTTTCGGCACAGCGCGACCCCATCGTGTCCGGCGGCGCGCACAGCGGCGGCGTCGTCGATGCGGGTGGCGTAGATGCGTTCCATCGTCATGACGCGCGCGGTGGTCAGGTCGTCGTAGACGTGGGGAACGCGGACGCGATCTCCGAACTGTCCCGGTTTGAGACATTCGTACCATTCGCGCATGGCGTCGGCCTCATTGCGGAAATCGAGCTCGGCGTCGAGACCGTCGGCAAAATCCTCGACGACGTGTCGCGCCGACAACATCCGGCCGTACTCCGAGATCTCGGCAAGGCTGGCGAGTCGTTCGAGGATCGCGACGTCGGGTGCGAGTCGCTCGGCGATTCCAGGGCGTTGGATTTTGACGACGACCTCGTCGCCGTTGTGCAGCCTCGCGGTGTGGACCTGGGCGATGGATGCCGATGCGATCGGCTCGGGGTCGAACTCGGCGAAGACGTCATCGGGTGCGCGGCCGATCTCGTCGATGAAAACCTGTCGGATCTCATCGGGGTCGGCGGGTGGCACGCTGTCGAGGAGCGACTCGAACTCCGATGCCAACGTCTCGGTGAAGACACCGGGACTCGACGTGATGAGTTGTCCGAGCTTTACGTAGGTGGGGCCGAGATGCTCGAAGGTCGCGCGCACCTGCGCCGCCGCGCGCTTGCCACTCGGTGCGCGCAGATGCGCTGCGTCGAATGCGGTGTCAAGGAGGAATCTGCCGACGCCGAGCGTTGCGTGGGCGGTGGTCACACCGAGGCGCGTGACCTCGGCGATCGGCGACGCCGGGCGTAGACGCGCGTGGCGACCGTCGTCAACTGTGCTGTCCATATTCCCCCCTGCTCGTCGTGCTTGCGGGTTCCCGCGTCGCGCCCAGTGTAGGAGGTCGGTGTCGGGAATCGGACAAGGCGTACGAACGGCCCAGGTATCGGGTCGCGCCTCAGCCGTGCTCGGGCTCCCCTGAAACGCGGTGGTCGGCGTGGTTGAGAGCCTCGGCGATGACCCTGCCGACGTGCCCGTCGCGTAGGCGGTAGATGATTCGACGCCCCTCGCGTCTGGTGTCGACGAGCCCGGTGAAGCGCAGTTTTGCCAGATGCTGACTGACCGCGGTCCGCGACGCTCCGACGGCCTCGGTCAGAGCGGTGACGTCACGCTCCTCGTCGCGCAACAGCCACAGGATGTGCAGCCGCGTGGGGTCGGACAGCATGGTGAAGAGCGCTGTTGCGGTACCGAGGAGCTCGGGGTCGGGACTGACCCGGTGCTCGAGGCTCGGGGCAGGGGTGGCTGCCTGTTTCATCGGCGGTGATCACCGTTCGTCGGCGGTTGCGGTTGCTCGGTTCATCGTAAGTGAGATCCGCGGGTGGATTCGTAGGTTCGCCGGTCGTGTGTTCGCTGTTCGGGTGGTAGTCGCTGGTCGCCAGCTGTACGCGGCACCGACGAGTCCGAGCAGCGCGAGCGCCGACAGCACGAGCGCACACGCCGCTTGCCCGCTGGTCGACGTGCCGAGACCCGCGAGGGGATAGGCCACCAGAAACGCGGCGTGTGAGAGCGAGAACTGTGCGGTGAACACGTCGTCGCGGTCGGCGTCGGTGCTGTGATCGCGCAGCAGACGCGCGGTACCGGTCGAGATGATCGACGTCGCGGCACCGAGAACCGCCCAGAGTGCGAGCAAAGAGATGTACGACGGCGCGCCCAACCACGCCGCCATCCCGGCAACGCCGATCACGCAGGCGAGGGCACAGGCCAACATCGGTCGTGAAGTTCCCGCGCGTCGGAAGATCAGCGGCCCGAGGATCGCCGCGGCGATCGACCCCGCGCCGAACGCGGCGAAGGCCACCGCGACCGCCGTCGCGGAACCTCCGAGGTCGGCTCGAACGAAGACCACGGTGCCGACCATGACCAGTGCGGTTGCCGCGGCGACGACGACGTTGACCCACAACACGCCGCGAAATGCGCTGCGCGCCAGCATGATTCGACAACCCGCGAAGGTTCGGCGGGCGAAGCTTTCGGCGGAATTGGGGGCGCGCGTTTCGTTGATGCGGCGGCCGTTGATGCCCCTGCGGCACGAGATGACGAGGGTGGCGGACGCGGCAAAGCCGAGCGCGGTGCCGACGAACAGCGTCGAGTACGACACGACGGTCAGCAGTGCCGCTGCGATCAGCGGGCTGCCGACGGATTCGAGGTCGTAGGCGATCCGCGATGCCGCGACGGCCGATGAGTAGTCGTCACCGTCGTCGACCACACGCGCGATGGTTGCGGAGAAGGTCGGAGTGAAGGTCGCCGACGCGGTCTGCAAGGCGAACACCAGGAGATAGATCTGCCAGACGTGGCCGACCCAGGGCAGACAGCAGGCCATTGCGACACGTACGACGTCTGCGCCGACGAGCACTCGCGAGGCCGGTAGGGCGGTGACGAGCGCGCGCATCACGGGGGCCATCACGACGTACGCGACCATCTTCACCGCGAGTGCCGTGCCAAGAACCCGTCCGGCGTCGGGGCCCGCGAGGTCGTAGGCGAGCAGACCCAACGCAACGGTGAGCAGGCCAGTGCCCAGCAGAGACACCACCTGCGCGCCGTAGAGCCGACGGAAAGTCGGATAGGTGAATGCCCGCACAGGGCGATATTAAGCTATATGTGCGCATCTGCGCACATATACGCGTGCGATACATACCCTAGGGGGGTATAAAGGGGATATGGAAACGCACGGGCACGCGCCCAAGGGCGCAGAACCAGGTAGCGACGAACACATGGGCCACGAGCACATGGACCACGGCAACATGAACCACGGGGATATGGCGCACGGGCACATGGACCACGTCGCGATGTTCCGACGGTTGTTCTGGATCATGTGCGTGATCGCGATCCCGGTCGTTGTGGCTTCGCCCATGTTCGGGTCGATCGTCGGCTACACCGTCCCCGACAACGCGGTGCGCCTGATCTCGCCGGTGCTCGGCACGGTCATGTACCTCTGGGGCGGACGGCCGTTCCTGACCGGTGCCGTAAGCGAACTTCGCTCGCGCACACCCGGAATGATGACCCTCATCGCGCTGGCGATCACGGTCGCATTCGTTGCGTCGTGGGGTGCGTCGCTTCACCTGCTCCCGCACGATCTCGACTTCTGGTGGGAGCTGGCACTTCTCATCGTCATCATGCTGCTCGGGCACTGGATAGAGATGCGCTCGATCGCGCAGACCACGTCGGCACTCGATTCGCTCGCATCACTGATGCCGGACGAAGCCGAGCGCGTCGTCGGCGATCCGGGTAGTGGGCAGACCGAGATGGTCGCCCCGGCCGACCTCGTCGAGGGCGACGTGGTGATCGCGCGTCCAGGGGGCAGGGTGCCCGCGGACGGTGTAATCATCGACGGCACAGCAGAACTCGACGAGTCGATGATCACCGGAGAGTCTGATCTCGTCACCCGCAAGGTCGGCGACAAGGTGGTCGCAGGAACGGTCACCGCCGACTCGGCGATCACGGTGAGGGTCAGAGCTGTCGGCGACGACACGACGCTCGCGGGCATCCAGCGCCTTGTCGCGCAGGCGCAGAATTCGACGTCGCGTGCGCAACGACTCGCCGATCGTGCTGCGGGCTGGCTCTTTTGGTTCGCGCTTGGCGCCGCGGCGCTGACCGCCATCATCTGGACGGCGATCGGACAACCCGAGGACGCAGTCATCCGCACGATCACGGTGCTGGTCATCGCGTGCCCGCACGCACTCGGACTCGCGATACCGCTGGTGGTCTCGATCGCCACCGAACGTGCCGCCCGGATGGGTGTGCTCGTCACCAATCGGATCGCGCTCGAAACCCTTCGGCAAATCGACGTCGTCTGCTTCGACAAGACCGGAACGCTTACTCGTGGACGGCCCGAGGTGACCGATATCGTTGCGCGCGAGGGGTATTCGAAGGACGAGCTTCTCGGTCTCGCAGCGTCGGCCGAATTGCAGAGCGAGCACCCGCTCGCCCGCGCCATCGTGCGCGCCGCGCAGGACAGGGGAGTGAGCACCGCTCCGTCGAAGGATTTCAGTACGCACGCCGCAACGGGTGTGCGCGCTGTCGTCGACGGTCGGCAGGTGTCCGTGGGCGGTCCAAGGCTCGTCGAAAACGTGACGGTTCCAAATGATCTCGCCTCTGCTGCACAGGATCTTCGGGGAAACACGGTGCTGTACATCATGATCGACGGCAAGGTAGTCGGCGTGATCGCACTCGCCGACGAACCGCGTCCCGAATCGGCACAGGCGGTCGCCGAGCTCCGTGACCGCGGCATCGAGTCGGTGATGATCACCGGCGATGCCCGAGACGTCGCCGACCGGGTGGCCAAGGCGGTGGGCATCACCGAGGTACACGCGCAGGTGCGGCCGGAAGACAAGGAGCAGATCGTCTCCGAGCTGCAGAAGCAGGGCCACACCGTTGCCTTCGTCGGTGACGGTGTCAACGACGCGCCTGCGCTCGCGCGCGCCGACGTCGGTATCGCAATCGGCGCGGGTACCGATGTGGCGATCGGGTCGGCCGGCGTCGTGCTCGCGGGAGACGACCCGCGGACCGTCGTGTCGGCGATCGAGCTCTCGCGCAAGGCGTACCGCAAGATGAAGCAGAACCTCTGGTGGGCCGCCGGGTACAACCTCATCTCTGTGCCGCTGGCGGCGGGCATCCTCGCGCCGATCGGGTTCGTGCTCCCGATGGCGGTCGGGGCCCTGCTGATGTCGTTGTCGACGATCATCGTCGCGCTCAACGCTCAACTCCTGCGTCGAGCCGATCTACACGAACCGCGAATCTCGGCGTAGTCTTCGTGGAGGGTTTTCGACTGTGGGTCGAAAACACTCGGGGTCGACAACATCGATTCGGCGAAGGAGCACGCACATGGGGCTCGATCTGGCACGTGCCGATCTCGTCGTGGTCGGGGCGGGGGTCGCGGGACTCACCGCTGCACTGCACGCAGCAGAGCTCGGGCTACGCGTGGTGATCTGCAACAAAGGTGCTGCGTACAGCCCTGAATCGCTTCAAGGTGCCGGATCGCTTGAACATTCAGGGCGGCCGGTCGAACACAGCACGTCGACGTACTACGCGCAGGGCGGCGTCGCAGTGGTCGCACCCGACGATGTCGACGACAGCGTCGAATTGCACCTGCACGACACGCTGGCCGCCGGTGCGGGACTCGGCGATGCCGAGATCTCGCGGGAGATCCTCGCTGACGGATGGTCTGCGGTGTCGCGCCTGCTCGGATGGGGTGCGCAGTTCGATTGCGATGCCTCGGGGAGATTCACCCGTACGCGCGAGGGCGGGCACAGCGTGCGTCGGATCATCCATTCCGGCGGCGACGCCACGGGCGCGCAGATTCAGCTGGCACTGTCGGAGGCCGTCGCCACCGTGATTCGACGCGGCGATGTGCGCGTTCTCGACGACTGCACTGTCACCCGCGTCCTCACCGTGAACGGGCGCGCCGTCGGCGTCGCGTACCTCGGCGCGGACGGACCGGGAGTGGTGCATGCCCCGACGGTGTTGCTCGCGACGGGCGGCAGCGGACACCTTTTTGCCGCGACCACCAACCCGGCGGGCGCCACGGCAGACGGCCTCGCGCTCGCACTACGCGCGGGTGCCGACGTTGCCGACCTCGAGTTCGTTCAGTTCCACCCGACGATGCTCTACACGCCGGGAGCGCGAGGTCGGCGCACGCTGGTCACAGAGGCCATCCGAGGCGAGGGCGGACGTCTCGTCGACGCCGACGGAAAATCGGTGACCGAGGGCGTCCATCCGCTCGGCGACCTGGCACCGCGCGACGTCGTCGCCAACGCCGTGACGGCGGCGATGGAACGCACCGGACATCCGTGCGTGTACCTCGACATCTCGGCGATCGACGACTTCGTCACACGGTTCCCGACGGTCACCGCCGGACTGCGCACGGCCGGCCTCGACCCAGCGGACGGGCGCATCCCGGTGGTGCCGGGCGCCCACTATCAGTGCGGTGGCGTCTTCACCGACGCGCACGGGCGCACGACGGTCGCAGGTCTACTCGCGGCAGGCGAGGTAGCCCGCACCGGGCTGCACGGCGCCAACCGGCTCGCATCCAATTCGCTGCTCGAAGGGCTGGTGATGGGTGTCCGTGCTGCCGATGTCGCAGCGATGGCCGGCACCGACGTCGTCGCCGAGGCGATCGGGTCACTCGGCGACGAGCCCGGTGTCGAGCAGGTGGTGGACCGAGAGGTGCTGCAGGATGCGATGTCGCGTTTCGTCGGGTTGCGCCGCGACGCGGAGGGACTCGGGCGAGTCGCGGCGATGCTCGACGATGCGAGTCCACGCGTCCTCGCGACGCGGCGCGACGTCGAAGATGCGGCGTTGACACTTGCCGCGCGGGCCGTCGTGACGGCCGCCCTGGCGCGGACCAGCTCACGCGGGTGCCATGTGCGTACCGACGAGCAGTACCCGGGTACGGATCATCACGGGACCGGCGAACAGCGCTCGCGACCCTTCCGATTGGTCGACGGCAACATCTGCGCCGTCGGGGTAGAAGTGCCGGCGCTGACTTCCGTAGACTGACGCCGGGGAGAGGGTCGGTCGACGCACCGCACGGCCGTGATGACAGTCGATTCGACTGTGACGTGCCGGGTAATCGCGAGTAGCGTCGTCGCCACACGTAAGCAGCGCGTATTCGGGCCGATGGGAGGACCGTATGGACGGCCAGGGTTGCTGGTCAACGGTTGTGTGCTCCGCGGAGGAACGTCGTGCGCTCGGTTTGAGCGGGTCGTCGGAATGGTTGCTGCAGTGTCGGCTGGCGGCCGGACACGCGGGTAACCACGCCACGGATGCGAGTGCTCGACCGCGAAGCGACAGACGTCTCTGGCTCGAGTGGAACGACTTCGACGACCGCGCGCAATCGCTCATCGAGCGCAACCCGTGCCCGGTCCCGTCGCCCGAGGGAGCGCGCTGCGTCTTCTTCAACGGACACGGCGGCCCGCACTTCTATGCCCGATCGAACGGGCATGCCCCGAGCCCTCGTCCCGGCAGTGGTGGTCCCCGGCGCGCGCCCGGTGGCGATGCCCGGGAGCCCGTCGGTGCACCCGATCAGCCGCAGCGCAGCGGCCCGTCGACCGGCGATCTCCCGATCGCCGCGGGTAACGCCGGGTCGCATCGGCTCGACGATCCGCGCGGGTCGTCGCTCCGTGAGGCCCCACCCGCACAGCATCCGGTCTCGTCACATTCGGGGTCAGGCCAGTCGGGGTCAGGCCAGTCGGCTGCGGCACACGCCTACCGCGGTGGACGCCGGTCGACCAACGCTGAACCACCCTCGACGCCTGTCTACCAAGCCAACAGGCACCAGGCTCTCGACGTCGCTGGTCAGCGGTCCGTCGAGCAGCCTCAACCGCTGTCACCTCAACCCCCGTCAACCCAACCACCGTCACCTCGACCCCCGACGCCGCAGCGCGTCGATCCGTTGCAGGGTGGTCACCCGACATCCGGGGCGCAGCCCGATCCGGTGAGTGACGCGCTACACGAGGTTGCCGCGGCGTTGTCGAAGCTCGCCGACGCGCTCCATCACGCGCGCTCCTGAGATGTCTCTCGTCTTCCGCTCTCAGCTGTTGGCTATCCAGATACCCTAGGGGGGTACCGTTTATTGTCATTTCCTGGTATACCGGTGAGGGGTATACGAGGAGAGTGACCATGACCGTAGACGCGACACCGGACGCCGGGGCCAATACAGACGCCGAGCACAACGCACACGGGTACATCACGCGCAAAGACGACTACCTCAAGCGTCTTCGACGCATCGAGGGTCAGGCGCGTGGGCTTCAACGCATGGTCGACGACGAGGAGTACTGCATCGACATCCTCACCCAGTTGTCGGCAATGACCAAAGCGCTGCAGGCCGTTGGGCTCGGTCTGCTCGAAGACCATATGAACCATTGCGTGGTGCACGCCGCGCAGGAGAGCGACGAGGCCGGCCGAGCCAAGGTCGACGAGGCAATGGCCGCGATCGCCCGGCTCGTCAAGTCCTGATGCAGCCGACCACTACGACGATCAACCATTACGAAAGGTAACCGAACACAATGACTACGAGCACCTACACCGTCACCGGCATGACCTGCGGGCACTGCGTCGCATCGGTTCGCGAAGAGATCGGCGAGATCCCCGGCGTGAACAATGTCGACGTGACTTTGGAGACGGGCGTCGTCGAGATCTCCAGCGATCGCGAACTCGCTCGCGACGAGGTTTCCGACGCCGTGTCCGAAGCCGGATACGAGCTGGTCTGACATGTCGACGACGTACACGACGCACGGTGAGGGGCCGGCCACCGTCGTCGACCTCGACATCACCGGCATGACGTGTGCGTCGTGTGCGAATCGCATCGAGCGCAAGCTCAACAAACTCGACGGCGTCCACGCCACGGTGAACTTCGCGACGGAAAGGGCGACGGTCGACGGCACAGCCGACGTCGACACCCTCGTCGCCACGGTTAAGGACGCCGGATATACGGCCACACCCGTGCGCCCGAAAACTCTTGGTGAGTCCCCTGATTCGGGGCCGGGTGACGGGATCGAGCCCGATGGGGTCGATTCGAGTCCTGCTGCCGTCGAGCTGCGGGGGTTGCGTCAACGACTCATCATCTCGGCGCTGTTGTCGATACCGGTCATCGTCCTCGCGATGGTGCCGGCGTGGCAGTTCACCAACTGGCAGTGGCTGTCGCTGACTCTTGCTGCACCCGTGATCATCTGGGGCGGCTATCCGTTCCATCTCGCCGCGTGGCGCAATCTGCGGCATGGCACTGCAACCATGGACACGTTGGTGTCGATGGGCACTCTTGCCGCCTTCGGGTGGTCTTTGTACGCCTTGTTCTTCGGTATGGCCGGAATGCCGGGCATGACACACGGATTCGAGCTACTCCCCGATCGCGGAGCGGGAGCGTCGTTCATCTACCTGGAGGCCGCAGCGGGCGTCACAACGTTCATCCTCGCCGGTCGCTACGCGGAGAAGCGTGCCAAAATCCGTGCGGGGGATGCGCTTCGTGCTCTGATGAACCTCGGCGCGAAGGATGTCGTGATCCGACGTTCGGGCGGTGAGGTCAGGGTCCCGATCGCAGAACTCTCCGTAGGAGACGAGTTCGTCGTTCGTCCCGGCGAGAAGATCGCCACCGACGGAGTGGTCGTCGAGGGTGCCTCAGCTGTCGATATGTCCATGCTCACAGGCGAATCCGTGCCCGTCGAGGTGACCGTCGACGACGACGTCGTCGGCGCGACGATCAATACGAGCGGTCGACTCGTGGTTCGTGCGACCCACGTCGGTTCCGACACCGCGCTGGCACAGATGGCCAGGATGGTCGAGGCCGCGCAGGCGGGTAAGGCCCAGGTCCAGCGACTCGCCGACCGGATCTCCGGCGTCTTTGTTCCCGCAGTCATGCTGATCGCCCTTGGCGCACTGATCTTCTGGTGGGTCGACGGTTCGGTGCTGACCGCGTTCACCGCAGCCGTCTCGGTTCTGATCATCGCGTGCCCCTGTGCGCTCGGACTGGCGACACCGACTGCGTTGATGGTCGGCACCGGACGTGGTGCGCAGCTCGGAATCCTGCTGTCGGGCCCCGAAGTGCTCGAGAAGACTCGACGCATCGACACCGTCGTGCTGGACAAGACCGGCACCGTGACCACCGGCGAGATGCGCGTCGACGCCGTACACCCTGCAGCTGGGGTCACCCCGGAAGAGGTCACCACTCTCGCCGCAGCGGTGGAGAAGGGTTCTGAACATCCCATCGGTCACGCGATCGTCGTTGCCGCACAGGATCTTCCGGTGCCCGAGGTCGATGAATTCGACGCCGCTCACGGTGTCGGGGTGTCGGGCAGGGTTGGACCCAGCAGCGTGGCCGTCAGTGGGCCCGCGCATCTCGACGTCGAACTCGACGAAGGACTTCGCAATGCCATCGGCGATGCGCAGGCCGCGGGAGCGACTCCCGTCGTCGTGCTGCGCGACGGTACGCCCATCGGTGTCATCGTGGTGTCTGACACGGTGAAACCGGGTGCCGCCGAAGCGATTTCGCGCATGAAGAAGGCGGGGCTGCGACCGGTTCTGTTGACCGGAGACAACGCAGGAGCCGCCCGGCACGTCGCCGACATCGTCGGGATCGACACCGTGATCTCCGATGTGCGGCCCGAGGACAAGGTCGCAGAGGTCGTCCGCCTACAGCAGGCCGGCGCGACCGTGGCGATGGTAGGCGACGGCATCAACGACGCGCCGGCCCTCGCGCAGGCCGACCTCGGCATCGCGATGGGCACCGGTACCGATGTCGCGATCGCCGCCAGCGACGTGACCGTCGTCGACGGTGACCTGAACAAGGTGCTCGACGCGATCGCGTTGTCGCGCGCGACATTACGGACGATCAAGCAGAACCTCTTCTGGGCGTTCGGCTACAACGTCGCCGCGATCCCGCTTGCCGCTGCCGCGCTGCTCAATCCGATGATCGCGGGCGCCGCGATGGCGCTCTCGTCGGTGTTCGTCGTGCTGAACAGCCTTCGCCTGCGGCGGTTTACGCCGCGACGGTGATCTCGACAAGCTCGATCAGCGGGGAGCAGCTCGATCGGCGGGGACCAGCTCGATCGGCGGGGAGCGGCTCGATCAGCGGGAACAGCTCGATCTGCAGTGGGGCGCTCGATCAGCGGCGCGCGGCGGCGTGGCGTCCGGCGCGGCGTCCGAAGTACGAGCCCTCGCCCAGCTGTGTTCCGCTGGCGTAGCCCTTGCTGTCCTGTGCGATGTTCGCTGCGCACGCGCCGGCTGCGTAGAGCCCGGGAATCGCGGTCCCGGAGGCGTCGAGCACCTCGCCGTCGACCGAGGTTGCCATGCCGCCGAGGGTGAACCCCGCGTACATCGCCTTTCCCAGACTCATGTCGAAGACGGCCCACGGTCCCTTGTCCTGCGGCGCAAGGTATTCCGGTGCCTTGTGGAAGTCAGGGTCCTCGCCGCGTGCGGCGTTCTCGTTGTACCGATCGAGGCTCGCCTGGAGCTTCCCGGTCGGAATGCCAAGCGCCTGTTCGGCTTCGGCAATCGTCTCGTAGCCGTCGACAAACGGCACCAGCGGCATGCGTGGTCGCTTCATGTGTGCTTCGTCGACGATCAGATAGGCCGTCGAATCCGGTTGTTCGAGAACAAAACTCGACGTCCGCGAGTGGTAGGAGTCCTCCGCGACGAATCGATCGCCATTCTTGTTCACCGCGATCCCGGTCAGCAGAATCGCCGGCGGGTAGACGGGTGCGGTGCAGAATGCCTGATCCATGTGCTTGAGTTCGGCGCCCACCGAGACACCCATGCGGAGTCCGAGGCCGTCGTCGTAGGTGTTGCCGAGTACGTACGGCTTCTCGGTGAGCCACGGCACGTTCTCCGCGACCATGTCGGAGTTCATCACGAACCCGCCCGCGGCGATGACGACTCCCTGTGCCCTGATCACCCCGTCGCCACTGCCGGGGCTGTGCCACGCGACTCCGGCGACAGCGCCGTCGTCGACGACGAGTTGCCGAGCGCCGGTCTCGTATCGCACCTCCACTCCGAGGTCGGCGAGACGTTTGACCAGCAACTCGACGATCATCGCGGCACCACCCGTGTCGCCGGGGACCGGAACCTTGTGCCCACGCGGGGCGGGAACGGCCATGGTGTTGAACGGCCACACCTTCTCGTTGCCGGTGTACATCAGACCCTGCGTCTCGGGCTGGACGACGGCCTTCTCCGGGTAGTAACTGCGCTCGAACTGAAAGCCGAGAGCTTCGAGCCAGTCGAAATGCTCGACGCTGTCGACGCAGTACGCATGGATCTTGTCCGGCTCGGGGTCGCTGGAGACCGCGGTGATGTACCGCTCCATCTCCTCGGCGGAATCGTCGTGTCCGGTGGCTTTCTGGACCGCCGTACCGCCGCCGAGGTAGAAGTGTCCGCCCGCCAGTGCCGTCGTGCCGCCGGCCGCCGCCGCACGCTCGAGAACCAGAACGCGTGCTCCATTCGACGCCGCCTCCACCGCGGCGCAACCGCCCGCGATGCCCAGTCCGATCACCACGACGTCGACCTCGTCGCTGAACTGCGTCACCGCGCCGAGGGGGAGGGTGTCGGGAATCCGTGTGCCGTCAGCCATGCGGCTTAGCGTAGACCACAAACTAGAACGTGTTCTAGTGATTGAGGGTCGCGTACGTTTGCCTTCTCCTCAGGCTTTGGAGGTATCAAGGGGTGTGTCCTCTGGACGAACCCTCACCAGACCCGACGTCGACGACAATCGTCGACCGTCGACTCATGACGGCCCGGCAGCGGTCGCAGGGCTGATCGCCGTCGGCGCAGGCCTCGCCATTGGCGAGTTGTGTGCGGTTCCGATCTCGGAGAACTCCTCACCGTTCTTCGGCGTCGGGTCGACGGTCGTCGACCACACGCCGCAGGCGGTCCGTGAGTGGGCGATCGGGGTGTTCGGCACCTCGGACAAGACGGCGTTGTTCACCGGGATGGCACTGATCATCGTCGTCCTCGCAGCGGCGACGGGCGTGCTGGAGCGGCGTCGACCTCCGCTCGGGAGCGTTGTGATCGGAGTGTTCGCGGTGCTCGGGGTGGTCGCGGCACTCAACCGAGCGGGTTCGAGCGGCGCCTACGTCATTCCCTCGCTGCTCGCCGGAGTCGTCGGTATCGGGGTGCTGCGACTGCTCCTGCGACAACTCGACGCCCCGCAATCCAGCAACGGCGACGAGCAACAGGACGACGAGCGACAGTCCGGGGTCCCGCGGCGCTTCGTCCTGACGGCTGCGGGCATCGCGGTCGCCGCCATCGCGGTGGGCGCCATCGGCCGTAAATTACTTGCCGACGCCGCGCGCACCGTCGCCGATCGCGCGGGCATCAAGCTCCCCGCGCCCGCCTCACCCGCGCCGCCGATCCCCGCGGGCGTCGACATCGGTGTGCAGGGAGCGACGTCGTACGTCACCGACAACGCGTCGTTCTACCGCATCGACACCGCCCTGCAAGTGCCTCAACTGACCACCACGGACTGGAAGCTACGGGTGCACGGCCTCGTCGACGAGGAGTTCACCCTCACCTGGGACGAACTACTCGCCATGCCCATGACCGAACGCGTCGTGACGTTGACGTGCGTGTCGAACGAGGTCGGCGGTGATCTGATCGGCAATGCCCGCTGGCTCGGCGTGCCGATGAAGGCCATCCTCGACAGGGCCGGAGTGCGCCCTGGCGCCGACATGTTGCTCTCGACGAGCTCAGACGGATGGACCGCGGGCACCCCGGTGTCTGCGATCACCGACAAGCGTGACGCGCTGCTGGCAGTCGCTATGAACGGCGAGCCGCTTCCCATCGAACACGGATTCCCTGTGCGACAAGTGATTCCGGGGCTCTACGGGTATGTGTCGGCGACGAAGTGGGTGACCGACTGGGAACTCACTCGGTTCGCCGACGCTCAGGCGTACTGGACGACGCGCGGTTGGTCGGCGCTTGGTCCGATCAAACTCGCGTCGCGCATCGACCGTCCAGCGGGCGGCTCGGTCAAGCCCGGAGAGGTGATCATCGCCGGGACGGCGTGGGCGCAGCACACGGGTATCTCCGCTGTGCAGGTCCGCATCGACCGCGGGCCCTGGCAGGACGCGCAATTGGCAACCGAGTACAGCATCGACACCTGGCGCCAGTGGAAGTTCACCTGGCAGGCGACGAGCGGCCAGCACACCGTCGAATGCCGTGCCATCGACAAGAACGGGAAAGCGCAGACCGAGACCGAGGCCGACCCGGTTCCCGACGGCGCGACCGGACTCGATTCCCGCGACTACACCGTCGGCTGATGAGAGCACGGAGTGGTGCCGCCGTGGGCGTGAGGCTATTGCCGGGGTTACCCTTCGACGCAGCACACATCGAGGGGTGGGTCACATGCGCGGGGTTGTCACTTCCGGACTCGCGGTGTGCGCCGCGGCCCTACTGCTGACCCCCGGCACCGCCGGTGCGGCTTCGCAGGGCGCGCAGGGTCCCGTCCGGCTCCCCACGGTTCAATTGCCCAGGTCCTGGTACGAGCCGACGCCGATCCGGGACAAACCCAGCTGGCTCCCGCAGGGTCTCGGAGAAGACTCGACGGTGCTCCTCATCCCCGGCACCAGCGACTTCACACCGATCAGCTCGACGGCGATCGGCGGCGCAGGCTCCCCGATGGGAGGCGACCAGTACGGCCGCACGGTCGACGTCGGGTTCTACGACGCACCGCATGGCGCGGGCTCCTACAATCCGAAAATCCCTGTCGTGCAATACCCTGCGGCATTCGGAGTCGTAGTCGGCAATAAGAAGTTCGATCTCACCGGCAACGGCACCTACAACGATTCGGTCGACATCGGTACCGCCGACGGGGTCGCTGACGCCGAGCGGGCATGGGTTGATCGCGGTAAATCGGGCACCATCGTTCTCAATGGCTACTCGCAGAGCGGGCCCATCGCGATGAACGTCGCCTACAAACTCCACCAGAAGTACTTGGCGGGAGACGCGGATGCGATCCCGGACGCCGACGTCGTCGTGGTGGTCGGCGCCGACTCGCGATTTCCCAACACCGGCATCGAAACGGTCATACCCAGCGTCATCCCCGGTGCCTACACGAACGGTCCGCGCGACGAATCGAGTACCGGCGACATTCGGGTCATTTCCTACTGCGTGCGCGGAGACTCGGTGTGCGGCTTGGGAAATCCGCTCGCGCACCCGTTGACCTCCGCCTTCTACTTCTTGCCCGGCGCTACGATCCACGGCCAAAAGGGCAACCTGGTGAACCAGTACCGGGTGGTCTCGACCAAAGAAGTCGGCGCCACCACCTACGTGGTCCTCGACGGTGGCAATCCGCAGGGGATCTTTCTGCGCAGCTTGGGCATACCCGTTCCACCAGAATTCGACGACGCGCTCGACACTCTTGTCCCCGTACCGGAGCCGGGTGAGGCGTCGACGAATGCAGGCGAGAAGCTGCCGACACCGCGCGAGATTCAGGTTGCTCTGTACGACGCGTTGGGGCTGCAGGTACCGGTCACCGACCCGGACGCCCTCGCGGCACAGGGCAAGACGTGGCAGCCGCCGCAGAACACCAGCGCGACGCCGACCCCTGCTCCCACAAACCCTGGCCAGCTCCCCGCAGCCGCCGACACCGCGCCCGCAGCGGTCCCCGAGGACCCCGTCGGCGACTTGGTTGCCCATCTAGTTCGGTGGGCAGCCGGCAACGTCAAGCAAAAGTGAGCAATTCAACGGCGTGATCTGCGTCTGCTGAGGTCATGCTATGTTCGTCGCACCGAATTTCGAGCGGGCGCGGCGTGCGGATGACCACCTCATTGACGAACGCGCCCCGACGAGGCGCCAAACGCAGTGGCCGGAGGAGTAAACCCGCGGATCACCGTGCGCTCGTACCCAAACAGATCGAGCACTGACGAAGACCAGTGCCGAAGAAGACAGAGAAGAAACTGACAACATGAGCGTGGGAGTCGTGCGCGAAACGGCCGAGGGTGAGCGTCGCGTGGCGCTCGTCCCGAAGGTCGTTGCGACGCTGGTAGGTAAGGGAGTGCCGGTAACCGTCGAATCGGGCGCCGGTGTGGAGGCGTTGATCCCCGACGACGCATACGTCGAGGCAGGAGCGACGATCGGCGATCCGTACGCGGCGGATGTGGTGCTTCGTGTGTCACCGCCGAGCGACGCCGAGATCGCCAAGCTGCGGCGCGGCCAGAAGCTGATCGGCTTCTTGGCACCGCGCAATGCCGACACCAAGGTCGGAGCGCTGAAAGAAGCGGGCGTCGAGGCGTACGCCGTCGAGGCGATTCCGCGCATCTCGCGCGCGCAGGTCATGGACGCGCTGAGCTCGCAGGCCAACGTGAGCGGCTACAAGTCGGTCGTCGTGGCAGCCGACAAGTCGACGCGATTCTTCCCGATGCTCACCACCGCGGCGGGCACGGTCAAGCCTGCAACCGTGCTGGTGCTCGGCGTGGGTGTCGCCGGCCTGCAGGCGCTGGCAACGGCCAAGCGCCTCGGTGGCCGCACCACCGGCTACGACGTGCGACCCGAGGTGGCCGAGCAGGTCCGTTCGGTCGGCGCGCAGTGGCTCGATCTGGGAATCGACGCCGCCGGTGAAGGCGGATACGCCCGTGAACTCACCGACGACGAGCGCGCCAAGCAGCAGCAGGCGCTCGAAGACGCGATCAAGGGTTTCGACATCGTCATCACCACCGCGCTGGTTCCGGGTCGCCCGGCGCCTCGCCTGGTCACCGCCGCTGCAGTAGAGGGCATGAAGCCCGGCAGCGTCGTCGTCGATCTTGCAGGTGAAACCGGTGGCAACTGCGAGTTGACCGAACCGGGTCAGACCGTCGTCAAACACGACGTCACCATCACGTCTCCGCTGAACCTGCCGGCGACGATGCCCGAGCATGCCAGCGAGCTGTACTCGAAGAACCTGCAGGCGCTGATCGAGCTCATGCTCGACGAGAACGGCGCCATCACACCCGATTTCGACGATGAGGTCATCGCATCCGCATGCGTGACCGGGTCGACGTCGACCAGTTCGGAGGTGAAGGCCTGATGTACACCGGTCTCATGGCGAACATCGCCATTCTCGTTCTAGCGGGATTCGTCGGCTTCGCGGTCATCTCGAAGGTGCCCAACACGCTGCACACCCCACTTATGTCCGGTACCAACGCTATTCACGGCATCGTTGTGCTCGGCGCGCTGGTCGTGCTGGGTTCGCTTCCGGCAGATGCCAATTGGGGTACCCGGATCATCGCGTTCGTCGCGCTGATCTTCGGCACGCTCAACGTGGTCGGCGGATTCCTCGTCACCGACCGCATGCTCGGAATGTTCAAGGGTAAGAAGGAGTCTGCCAAGTGAGCGCCATCCTCGCCTCGACGGTGCTGGCGAGCGAGTCGACGGGACAGGTCTCCGAAGGCCTGGGCTACGGCGTCACGGCTCTCTACATCGTCTCCTTCTCGCTGTTCATCTACGGCCTGATGGGGCTGACCGGCCCCAAGACCGCTGTGCGCGGAAACTGGATCGCGGCAACGGGTATGGGCATCGCGATCGTCGCGACCCTGCTCAGCGTCTACAACGACGCAGGCGACGTCGGTGTCCCGACGGTCAACTGGGTGTTGATCGCCATCGGTCTCGCGATCGGTGTCGCACTTGGCATCCCGCCGGCCCTCAAGACCAAGATGACGGCGATGCCGCAGTTGGTCGCGCTCTTCAACGGCGTCGGCGGCGGCACCGTCGCGCTCATCGCGTGGGCCGAGTACATCGAGTACGACGGCTTCACCCAGGTGCCGCACGAGCCGAACGTGGCCGTGATCGTCGGATCGCTCTTCGCGGCCATCATCGGTTCGATCTCCTTCTGGGGCTCGCTGGTCGCCTTCGCGAAGCTGCAGGAACTGCTCAACAAGAACCTCGAGAAGAAGCTCGTCGCAGCCGCCAAGCTGTTCCAGGTCGCCAACGTCGTGCTGGCGATCGTGGCCGTCGCGGTGGCCGTGGTCATCGGTGTGAAGGCGAGCTCGACCAACGCGACTCCGTGGTACTGGATCGTCATCCTGCTGGTGGTCGCGGGTCTGATGGGTCTGTTCGTGGTGTTCCCCATCGGCGGCGCCGACATGCCCGTCGTCATCTCGTTGCTCAACGCACTCACCGGATTGTCCGCTGCCGCTGCGGGTCTCGCGCTGAATAACCAGGCGATGATCGTGGCAGGCATGATCGTCGGAGCGTCGGGTTCGATCCTGACGATGCTGATGGCCAAGGCCATGAACCGCTCCATTCCCGCCATCATCTTCGGGTCTTTCGGTGGCGGCGACGCCGGTGCCGCGGGTGTTGCCGGTGGTGCGGGCGACACGGTCAAGGCCACGTCGGCTGCCGACGCCGCGATCCAGATGGCATACGCCAACCAGGTCGTCGTCGTTCCGGGCTACGGTCTCGCCGTCGCCCAGGCGCAGCACACGGTCAAGGAAATGGCAGACCTGTTGGAGGACAAGGGCGTCGAGGTCAAGTACGCGATCCACCCGGTCGCCGGTCGTATGCCGGGCCACATGAACGTGCTGCTGGCCGAGGCCGACGTGCCGTACGACTCGATGAAGGAGATGGACGACATCAACGGCGAGTTCACTCGCACCGACGTCACCATCGTGATCGGCGCCAACGACGTGACCAATCCGGCGGCGCGCAACGACCCGTCGTCGCCGATTCACGGAATGCCGATCCTCAACGTCGACCAGTCCCGATCGGTCATCGTTCTCAAGCGTTCGATGAGTTCGGGCTACGCCGGTATCGACAATCCGCTGTTCACCGCGGAGCAGACGTCGATGCTGTTCGGCGACGCGAAGAAGTCGGTCGCCGAGGTCATCGAGGAGCTCAAGGCGCTGTAGCAGCCTCATGAAGTGCTTTACGATTTGGTAGCAGCGGGCGGCACAATGTGCCGCCCGCTGCTATGTGTATGTGATGGCAGTCGACGCTTCCCGAGTTCGCACGGTGATTTCGCACGTTGTTTTCGCGCTCGGAGTGCTGTGTCTGCTCGGCGGGTTGTTCGCGGGTGTGGTCAACCGCGAGGCCGTCAACAGCGCCCGGTTCGCCGCGCATGTCGACTCGATCCGGCAGGATCCCGCGGTCGCGCGGCAACTCGGGCTGCTCGTGTCCGGCAAGATCATCTCGGCGTCGCCGGAACTCATCGCGCTGCGTCCGCTGGTGGAATCGGTGTCGATCTCGGCGGTGTCGAGTCCCGCGGCGGGGCCCGCGGTGCGAGGACTCACCGCGTCGATCCATAGGTCGATAACCCAGGGCGACAGCAATCTGTTCGTGTTGCGTCTGGCCGATCTCGGGGCGGTTACCGTCGCCGCGCTGCGGACGGTGGCACCCGACGTCGCTGCTCGACTACCCGACAACATGGATGTCACGCTCTCGGCGATCGGTGCGAGTGAATGGGATTCGGGCATCCTCGATTACGTCAGATGGGTACGAGTCCTCGCGTGGTTGTTGCCGCTGCTGGGCCTACTGCTGATTGTGGGTGCGGCGTTCATCCGACCTCCGCCCGCGGCTACGGGTCGGGCCTCGCGCATCGCCGCGGTCACCGACTCCCTTGGCGCGGCGATCATCTGGCTCGCGGCACTCGTCGCCGCAATCCTGCTCGCCTGCACCATCATTGCCGCCTTCCTCCCGACCGACACCCTCGACGGCGCTCTCACGGTAGCGGTCTGGCGCGAGGTCGACGGCAGGCTGTGGATCATCGCTGCGGTTGCGGCGCTCATCGGGCTGGCCGTGCGCGCGGCGTCGAGTCTCGCGCCGGTCGACGATCTCGACAGACTCGCAGAGCGTCTGCGCGAGTGGGTGATACGACGACCTTCGACCCCCGCGGCCATCGCCGCGCGTGGCGGAGTGCTGGTGTTGCTGGGCGTGCTGGCGGTGGTGCGCCCGCTGACCTTCGTCACGGTCGTCGCTGTGCTGCTCGGAGCATTCGCGCTCTTCGCAGGTGCGGGGGAGTTGCTGCGGGCAGCGAATCGGCAACTGCAGCACAGCGATCGGCGCCAGATCGTCGGCCGGTTGGCGATTCCGGCGGTGGCGATAGTCGGCGTAGCGGTCCTGCTTGCGACTGTCGGCGTACTGTCTTGGCCGCAGCCGACCCCGGCGTTGAGTTCCGCTGTCGCCGAGAATGATCCGAATGCGTGCAACGGTCACGTCGAGTTGTGCGACCGGCCATACAACGACGTGGCGTTTCCCGCGACGCACAATTCGATGTCGGCGGCCGACGGCAATCGATGGTTTCTCGCGGAACAGGAGACCGGCGTCATGGGGCAACTCGACGACGGCGTACGCGTGTTCCTCATCGACAGTTGGAACGGTCAGATGTCGAACAAGCCGCCGATCATCGCCAACACTCAGGACAGCCGCGCACAGGCATTGGCAGCGGCAGAGCAGCTGTATGGCGCGCAGACCGTGCAGAGTGCTTTGAGGGTGCGCGACGCCCTCGATCTGACTCCCGTCGGACCGGTCAAGCCCTACCTGTGTCACGAGCTGTGCGAACTCGGTTCGACGGAGTGGCTGCCGCTGATGATCAAGGTGCGCGAGTGGATGGACGCCCACCCCAATGAGGTGGTCACATTCTTTGTGCAGGACATGGTCGCACCCGCCGACGTGGAGACCTTGCTGCGGCAGGCGGGACTCTACGACCGGCTCTACACCCCGACCATGGGCCAGCCGTGGCCGACGCTGCGGCAGATGATCGACAGCCGTCACACCCTGGTCTGGCTGCACGAGAACGTCGGTGGCGGCGCCGAGCGCCCCTGGCTGCTCGACGGCAAGGAGTGGACCCAGGACACACCGTACGAATTCCGGACGACAGCCGAGTTCAACTGCGATCGGAACAGAGGGTCGACCACAGCGCCACTGTTTCTGGTGAATCACTGGATGAGCAACTTCACCAGCAGGATCCGCGACGCCGGTGTGGTCAATCGCGAGGAGTTCTTGTTCAACCGGCTCGAGCAGTGCCGCGCAGAGCGGAACATGATTCCGAATTTCGTCGCGGTGAACAACTATCGGGTCGGAGACCTGTTCGCGTCGGTGAACCGGCTCAACGGGGTGAGCTAGCTCTTACTACTGCTGAGCCTCGCTGTTATCGACTTGGGATCGCAGGGAGACCCAGTACTGGACAAGTCAACCTAGAGTTACACGAGTGACTCATGTGGCCAGAGTGAAACGGATTCGACGCGGCGTCGTCGCGGTCGTCGCTGCGGCAGCGGTCGGCGGTGTGGTGGGTTCGTTGCCGGTGGTGCACCACGCGCAGGTGCAACCGACCGTGACCGCCATCGATCCGGCGTCGCTCTACAACTCCGCCCAGCAGAAGTTCGCGGCCGGTGACGTGGCTGGCGGACTCGAGTCGCTCAAACAGTCGCTGATCGTCGCACCCGCAGACGCCGAATCACTTGCGCTGCAGTCGGTATGGTCCGATCAGGTCGACGATGCCGCCACCGGGAAGGCGGCACTGAGCCGACTCTCGATGATCAATCCGACGCTCGCGACGAGCGTCCGCAACATCACTGCCGGCGTCTCTGCTGCCGCCGCGATCGTCCCGTCCACCTCGCCCGCGCCCGCGTCGGGGCAGCCGGCGATTGTGATACTCGGCTACGGGCTCGGCGCCGACGGCACGATGGCACCCGAACTGGTGAAGCGGCTGACGGCGGGCAAAGCCCAAGCCGACGCCGCGCCGTCGCTCCCGATCGTCGTCACCGGTGGCGTGCCGAAGAAGGGCATCACCGAGGCGTCGGCGATGAAGAAGTGGCTCGTCGCCAATGGCGTCGACGCGTCGCGGGTGACGACGGAGGACAAGTCGGTGTCCACGGTGTCGAACGCACAGAACACGGCCGCAATTCTCGGTGCGCGGGGGATTGCCGACATCGTGCTGGTCACCTCACCGAATCACATTCGGCGAGCCGCGGCCGACTTCGCTGCAGTGGGACTGAAGGTGAGCGGATCTGTCACTACGCCGACCGATATGGCGAAGTATCTCAAACCTTTGACGAAAGATCAGCAGAAAGGCATTCGCCTCGAAGCGACCCGCGCCGCAAGAATTCCCACCACTAAGAATTCAGAATTATCGATCCCGAATATGCCTGGTCTGCCGAATGATCTTCCGGACACCGGACCAGGCCTGATTCCCGAAATCGGCGGCAAGATTCTCGATCAGCTATTGCAGACCGGATCGAAAAGTTGAACAGCGCAACGACTTTCGATGATGGCGTGAACTGAATCACAATCAAAATCGGGCTGTGTAAGTCTCACAAGAATTTTATGCCTCAGGGCATCTCTAATTAACTCTGCATCTGTACGTTCGTTTCATGGCAACTACCCCGACAGATTCTCGACGGATAGGCACGGCCCAACAATCGCGCGACCGATGGCGTGGTGTTCTGAAATATGACGTACCGGCATCGCTGGTTGTTTTCCTTGTGGCACTGCCACTTTCGCTCGGCATCGCAGTAGCCTCCGGTGCGCCCGTCATGGCGGGGCTGATCGCGGCGGTGGTCGGTGGTGTGGTGGCGGGAGCGATCGGAGGTAGCCCGCTTCAGGTGTCGGGGCCTGCGGCGGGACTGACAGTGGTGGTGGCAGAACTCGTCGCCAACTTCGGTTGGAAGGTGACGTGTGCGATCACCGTTGGTGCGGGAATCCTGCAGATTCTGTTCGGTGTCAGCCGGATCGCGACCGCCGCGCTCGGCATTGCGCCGGTGGTGGTGCACGCGATGCTCGCCGGAATCGGAATCACCATTGCGCTGCAACAGATCCACGTACTGCTCGGCGGTAAATCGCAGAGTTCTGCACTTGCCAACATCAGCGAGCTGCCCGAGCGGATCGGCGACATAAGCTGGGCAGACGCCACGATCGGAGTGATCGTCATCGTGGTGATGGTTGGCTGGAAGTATCTTCCCGCACGTGCACGCAAGATTCCGGGACCGCTCGCGGCGATCGCGCTAGCGACCGTGTTGGCAGCTGTGCTCAACCTCGACGTCGAGCGGGTACGTCTCGACGGCAACTTCTTCGACGCAATCTCGCTGCCTGAACTGCCCCATGGCAATTGGGGTGGATTCGTTCTAGGCGTGCTCACCGTCGCACTGATCGCCAGTGTCGAATCCCTGCTTTCTGCCGTTGCCGTCGACAAGATGCACGACGGTCCGCGCAGCAGATTCAATCGCGAACTCATCGGGCAGGGCAGCGCGAACATGACGTCCGGACTCCTGGGCGGGCTTCCGGTCACCGGCGTGATCGTGCGGAGCACCGCGAATGTTGCTGCCGGAGCGCGTACTCGGTGGTCGGCGGTTCTGCACGGTGTGTGGGTCTTCGTCTTCGCGGTGTTCCTGACGGCACTGGTCGAGCAGATCCCGCTGGCGGCGCTCGCCGGGCTCCTCGTGGTGATCGGCATGCAACTGGTGAAGTTGGCGCACATGAAAACCGCTCTGCGCACCGGTGACCTGTGGGTGTACGGCGTGACCGTTGTCAGCGTCGTCTTCCTGAATCTTCTCGAGGGTGTGGCAATCGGCCTTGCCCTCGCTGTGGCACTGGTCCTCTGGCGGGTCATCCGAGTCGAGATCAACTCGGGACCGGTGGCGACCGGCGAATCGGACGAGTGGCTGATCGCGGTACGGGGATCGCTGAGCTTCCTGTCAATGCCGCGATTCAACAGCACTCTGAGCAAGGTTCCCGACGACGTCCCGGTCACATTGGAATTCGACGTCGACTTCCTCGACCACGCGGCGTCGGAGATGATCTCCGACTGGGTGCGTGCGCGCGAGGCCACGGGCAACGAGGTCACGATCGTCGAGCGCGGTCGGGCTCGAATCGAGCATGCACCGCTCGCTCCGCCCCGTCGACACACCGGCGGCATCGTCGGTCTTACCCCCTGGCGCAGCCAACGGATCCCGGTCGACGACAAGGCTGTTGCCGACGTCCCGGCATCGCTGCGGTCGATCATGGCGGGCGTCACCGACTATCACCGCGAACACGCTGACGTGCTGCGTGGCCACCTGCAGGATGTTGTCGACTACCAGCAGCCGGACGCCTTCTTCCTCACCTGTGCCGACTCGCGCATCATGCCGAATATCATCACCTCGAGCGGTCCTGGCGACCTGTTCACGGTGCGCAACGTCGGCAATATCGTCGGAGGGCCCAACGGCGGCGCCGAATCCATCGAGGCCGCACTGGATTTCGCGATCAACGAGGTCGGCGTAACCGCCGTGGTGGTCTGCGGACACTCATCGTGTGGTGCGATGCGAGCGGTGCTCGACCAGAGTCGTGGCCGCGAATCGTCCTCGGATGCGGCGTCGAGTTCGCCGATCCGCTCGTGGCTGGCCCAGGCCGAACCGAGTAGGACAGCACTGCAACTCGGGCATCCCGCTGGAAGGTCGGCCGCCAGAATGGGTTTCAACGATGTGGACCAACTCGCGGTGGTGAATGTCGCCAAGCAGGTGGAGATTCTGAGTCGCCATCACCTCGTCGGGCGGGCAGCGGCCGAGGCGCGCCTGCGAATCATCGGACTCTACTTCGATATTCGTACCGCACAGGTCTACGAGGTCACCCAGACCGGTATCCACCTCGCAGGCGTCGGCCATCACGTGAGTGGCTTGCTGGACCGCGAAGGCGCTAGAACATCACCGAGCGAAAGTGTGTGATCAGCCGTCCGGCGTCGTCGAGGACATGAAAGGCGATGCCGGGCGGCTGGCCGCGGTTCACGATGTCGTGGCCCTCGAAGGGCAGGTTCAGCGTCGACGAGACGCCGGGTGCGACGCAAAGCGGGCGGTCGGCGAATCGGGTGACCGCGGGCGTGTGCGCGTGTCCGCACAGGAACGCGACGATGTTGGGATGCGTGTCGACGAGGGCTGCGATGCGCTCCTCGCCGGTCTGGCGGATGCTGTCCATGAACGGCATCTCCAGCGTGACCGGCGGATGGTGGAATGCGACGAACACCGGGGTGTCGGGTCCGTGCGCGGCGATCTCCGCAGACATCCACGCGAGCGTGTCGTCGTCGATGTAGCCGTCGTTGCGGCCCGGGATGGAACTGTCGACCACGACGAACAAGACGCCGTCGACGAGGCTCGACGAGTTGATCGGCGCAGATGATTCGGCCCGCAGAATGCCTGCGTTGAACGCAACGCGCTCGTCGTGGTTGCCCTCGGTGATGAGGATGGGCAGCGGGCTGTCGATGACGAGCGATGCCTCGCGGTACTCGCTCGGGCTGCCTTCGTCGGCTACGTCACCGGTGATCAGGAGGACATTGATGCCGTCCGCGCGCGCGTTGATATAGCTCAACGTCGATTCGATTCGGGCGCGATTGAATCGGGTGCCGTTGAAATGCAGGTCGCTGATGTGCGCGACAACGAACACAGGCTCTCCCGGGGTTGGACACCACTGAACATAGCCAACGGAGTTCCCGATCGCGAAGCGAGGTCGGTGGGCGTGGCGAGAGACTCACTTATGGCGCCCCTATGACCGATGACGGCGATCGTGTGCAACGTGGCATTCGGTGCAAAGTTCGCATTCAGGGCAGCGTTGCCATTCAGTGCAGCGTATGTGCGAACAACTTCCGAAGCTCGGCGAAGTGGTACTCGGAGGCGTCGTGGTTGTACGACGCGGTGTCGGCCATCGTGTAGCCGTGTTCTGCGCCCGGATACACGGTCGCGGAGTGAGTGACGCCCGCGGTTATGAGAGCGTGCTCGAACTGGGCGATCGCTTCGGAGGGAAGCGAACGGTCGCGGTCGGCGTGCACGGCGAGCACCTGGGCGTCGACGTCGGCGAGGCGCAGATGCGGACTGCCTGACGACTGTGTGACCAACCCGCCCGTGTGGAACATGCCGAGAGCTGCGACGTCGTCGGGCCGGGTCGCCGCGGCCAGCAGGGCAAGTCTGCCGCCCGCGCAGTACCCCGTCACGCCGATCGGGCCTTTCGAGACGCCGGGTGTGGCATTCAAGGCGTCGATATATGCGGAGAGGTCGGGTTCGGCGAGATCGTCGGTCAGAGCATGCACGCGCGGCATGGCCACGCTGAAGAACTCTTTGCGTGCGTCGGCGTCGAGGAGCTCGTCCTCCGGCGATGTTTCCTCCGCGGTGCCCCAGCGGTAGAAGACATTCGGAACCAGCACGACGTAGCCCCACGACGCGATGCGGTCGGCCATGCGGCGGGTCTGTGGGCGCAACCCGATGGCGTCGATGATGAAAAGCACGCCGGGGTAATCGCTTTCCGGGTTTTCACCGGCGGGTCGGACGAGGTATGCCTCCGCGTCGCCGTCGGCGGCCGCGACGGTGATGTACTTCCCGACGGTGTCGTGGGTGATGCTCATCTTCGGTGTCCTGTCGCTGGTGCGGGTGGGCCTGTTATCCGGTGTTTGTCAGAGGGTGTTTGTCAGAAGGTTTTGTCAGAGGTCGCCCGGAAGCTTGTCGCGGCGGATTCCGCGCCAGCTCGGGTGGCGGAGGTGGCCGGTGCTGGTCCAATCCATGAACCTGACCTCGCCGACGATCTTCGGTAGCACCCAGGTCGCGGTGGACGCGACGGGGCGGTCGAGCTTCTCCAGGAACGGACTTCGTGAGATCTCCAGTGGCTTGAGTTCTTCTGCAAGGCTTTTCAACGACGCCTCGGTGAATCCGGTGCCCACTCTGCCGACGTAGCGCAGCCCGGTCTCTTCTGGTAGCCCGACCAGCAGTGACCCGATGGCACCCTCGCGATTGCCGCGACCGAGTCGGTAACCGCCGATGACGACCTCGATGTCGCTCCAGTTCTTCTGCTTGCGCCACTGGCTACTTCGTCGTCCCTGTTGATATGTCGACGTCCTGCGTTTGGCGATGACGCCCTCGAGTCCGTGGTCGCGACTATGACGCACAGCAGCCGAGCCGGGAGCGGGTAGAAGCGGCGGAATCTCCACGTACGCAGACTCTTTGAATGCCGGCGCGAGAGCCTCCAGGAGTTGTCGACGCTCCGACCACGGCTTACGCAAGAGCGATGTGCCGTTGAGATAGAGGATGTCGAAGAGGTACAGCTTGAGCGAGTACGCCTCCGCGGTATTGCTGCGTGAGGCAAGCAGGGTGAAGTTGGTATGCCCGGCGGAGTCCACGGCAACGACCTCACCGTCGAGGACGACGTCGATGAGGCCGAGTTCGTCTGCCGCCGAGCGCAATTCGGGAAAGTCGTCGGTCATGTCGATTCCCGATCGCGAGGTGAGGCGGAAGTCTCCATCGATGGAGCGCAACAGAATTCGATACCCATCCCACTTGCCCTCGAACGCCCAGTCCCTGCCGTCGAGACGTTCGACAGGTTCGTCGGTGGCCAGCATCGGGCGCGGGTGTGTGAGGCTGTCGGGGAGGATGGGCCGCGGCTCGTCGCTCATCAGGTGCGCGAGCCAGTTCTTGTCGCCGGTCTTGATGAGCGCGTAGCGGCCCTGGATTCGCTCGCCGTGAAGGCGGACGATGACCTCCGAGTCGCGCCACTTCTCGGTCTCGTATGTGCCGCGATCCCAGATCTCCACGTGCCCGGCGCCGTACTCCCCGCCGGGGATGTCGCCGGAGAAGTCGGCGTAGTCGAGAGGGTGATCCTCGGTGTGTACGGCCAGCCGGTTCTGACCCGAATCGGTCGGCAGGTTCTTCGGCACGGCCCAGGAGACGAGCACTCCGTCGCGCTCGAGCCGGAAGTCGTAGTGCAGGCGGCGAGCGTGATGTTCCTGGATCACGAAGATCGGTCCCGCCGACGCCGCGCTCACCGTGTCGTCGGAGTCCTCGGGGTCGCTCTCGTCGTCGCTGTCGGACGACTGGGCGCGGCGTCGACGATGCGCTTCGTCGCCGAAGGGTTCCGGGGTTTTCGACGCATCGCGCTTGGCACGGTAGGTGCTCAGGTCGACGACCGGGCGCGCGCCGGCGTCCTCGACTTGCTCCTCGGAGTCGTCTGCGGAGTCCGCGGAGCCGCTGGTGGTTGTCGTCGCGTCGTCGGTGTCTGGTGAGTAGGGGTCGTCGAGGCCGTCGAGCAGATCGCCGTCGGCGGCGCGCTCGAGCACCTCGCCGAAGTGCAACTGTGTCAGTCCCGGACCGGCGAGTTCGTCCCACGTCCGCGGTGCGGCGACCCAGGGTTCTTCGCGTCCGCGCATGGAGTACGGCGCCAGCGTCGTCTTCGACGCGCTGTTCTGGCTCCAATCGATGAAGACACGGCCGGCGCGTTCGGATTTCGACATCGTGGCGGTGATCGTCTTCGGATGTGCCGCCGCGAGCGTCGAGGCGATCTCACGTGCAACAGTGCGTGCGGAATCCGGCGCAACGGGTCGGTCGAAACGCGCGTAGACGTGAATTCCCTTGCCGCCGCTGGTCACCGGATACGACGCAAGGCCCGCGCCGTCGAGCATCTCGTGCATCATGAGGGCCACCTGCGCGCATTCGTCGAGTGACACGTCGGGGCCCGGGTCGAGGTCGAGGACGAGTCGATTCGCGCGGATCTCGCCGAGTCCCTTGGGACCGGACTTCTCCGGATCGGCCTGCACGCCGGGCGGCGGGACGAGCCACTGGGGCGTGTGGAGTTCGAGCGCGGCCATCTGTGCCAGCCATACGAGAACGGCTGCAGAATCTGCCATCGCGTAGGTGATGGTGCGCCCGCTGTGTGCGACGGCGTGGCGGGGAATCCACTCCGGAACCCCGCTAGGTAGATCTTTCTCGAAGAAGGGCGTCGACTCGACGCCATTGGGCCAGCGTTTGCGGGTGATCAGCCTGCCGCGCAGATGCGGAAGCATGACGTCGGCGATGCGGGTGTAGTAGTCGACGACGTCGACCTTGCGCGTGCCGGTCGCGGGATACAGCACCTTGCCCAAGTTGGTGAGAGCGATCGTGTGACCGTCGATCTCCAGGCTCTGGGAGGGCGCCATGAGTTCATTGTGCCCAGAATCTGGTCGCGTGCCCATATCCGGTGTCGGTACGCGGCCACTTTGCGACGTGACCGATGGCACAATGGTGCCCATGCGCTCGATCTGGAAGGGCGATCTGAGCTTTGGCCTGGTCAACGTGCCCGTCAAGGTGTATTCGGCGACGGAGAGTCACGACCGCAAGTCGTATCAGGTCGATTCGTCCGACGGCGCCCGCATCCGTTATCGCAGGGTGCGGGAGGGAACCGATACCGAGGTCGACTACTCCGACATCGCCAACGCGTACGAAACCGACAGTGGCGAGTCGGTGATCCTGACGAAGGACGACCTTGCGAGTCTGCCGGTGCAGAAGAGTCCGGAGATTTCGATCGTCGAGTTCGTACCCGTCGACCAGGTCGACCCGATCTACTTCGACAAGCCTTACTATCTCGAGCCGTCGTCGAAGTCTCCGAAGGCTTACGTGCTGCTGGCGAAGGCGTTGCAGGAGACCGACCGGTTGGCGATCGCGTCGTTCACCCTGCGCAACCGCACGCGCATGGCGGCGCTGAGGGTCATCGAACCTGGCGTGATGACCCTGCAGACGCTGCTGTGGCCCGACGAGGTGCGCAAGCCCGACTTCGACTTCCTCGGCGACGACGTGCAGATCCGCGACCAGGAATTGAAGATGGCGTCGTCGTTGATCGACTCGATGGCCACCGACTACGACCCGGACGAGTTCTCCGACACCTACCAGGACGAACTGTCGAAGCTGATCGAGGCGAAAGCCGAAGGCGGCGAGGCATTTCCGGAGAGCGATGAGAAGGAAGAAGCCGCCGACGAGGACTCCGACGTCGCGGATCTTCTTGCCGCACTGCGTGCTTCGGTGAAGGACAAGGGAGACGCGAGCGGCGGTTCATCCGATGCTGCCGACAAGCCGCCCGCAAAGAAGGCCGCGGCGAAGAAGGCGCCGGCAAAGAAGGCTGCCGCCAAGAAAACTGCAGCCAAGAAGGCAACAGCCGACAAGGCAACGGCCGAGAAGTCCACAGCAGCCAAGAAGACGACCCGAAAGCGAGCGGCAAGTTGAGCGACGTACTGGATTTGCTCATCGTGGGAGCAGGGTTGGCGGGGATCGACGCCGCCTACCGTGTGACGGAGCGAAATCCGGGCTTGCGGTATCGGATCGTCGAACAGCGTGAACGTATCGGTGGCACGTGGGATCTGTTCCGCTACCCGGGAGTGCGGTCGGACTCCGACATCTTCACACTCAGTTTTCCGTTCCGGCCGTGGCGCGGAACCAAGACCATGGCGTCGGGTGCCGAGATTCGTGACTATCTCGAAGACACCGCCCGCGACACCGGGATCTACGACCAGATCGACTTCGGCGTCACGGTCACCGCGGCCGACTTCGACACCGCGTCCGACACCTGGACTGTCACGACCAACGCGAGCGGCGAAACCCGCACGTACACAACACGATTCCTCTATCTGTGTACCGGCTACTACCGATACGACGAGGCCTACACCCCCGATTTCGCGGGCGCCGAGGACTTCTCCGGAACCATCGTGCATCCGCAGTTCTGGCCCGAGGATCTCGACTACGCGGGCAAGAACGTCGTCGTGATCGGCAGTGGCGCAACGGCTGTCACCCTCATCCCGAGTATGGCCGACCGCGCCGGTCATGTGACGATGCTGCAGCGTTCGCCGACGTACCTGTTCCCCGTCGGCTGGCAGGAGCCGACGACGCCGTGGATTCAGCGACTGTTGCCGAGGCAGTGGGCACACGACGTGATCCGGTACCGCAACGCACTTGTCACGTTGTCGATCTACCTGTTCGCGCGGCGGTTTCCGCGTACGTCGCGAAAGCTGCTGCGTCAGATCGCGATCCGCAACCTCCCCAAGGGATACGACGTCGACACGCACTTCCGCCCGCGGTACAACCCGTGGGATGAGCGATTGTGCATCATCCCCGACGCCGACTTCTACAAGGCTCTCGGCTCCGACCATGCCGATGTGGTCACCGACCAGATCGACCGGTTCACGCCCGGCGGGATCAAGCTGGTGTCGGGCGAGGAGTTGCCCGCCGACATCATCGTGACCGCGACCGGACTCGAGCTGCTCGCCTTCGGCGGAGCGCAGCTGTCGATCGACGGCGTCGAATTCAAACCGCACGAGAAGTTCGCCTATCGCGGGTACATGCTCAACGACGTACCGAATCTGGCGTGGTCCATTGGCTACACCAACGCGTCATGGACATTGCGCGTCGATCTGACCAGTAAGGCGGTCGGTGATCTGATCGCGTACATGCGGGCGCACGGATACACGTCTGCGGCGCCGACCGTCGGGTCGGCGACGCTGCCGGAGCACATGCTGTTCGCACTGGATGCGGGCTATGTCCGACGCGGTGCCGTCGCTCTCCCCAAGTCGTCGGATCAAGCGCCGTGGCAGGTCCGGCACAACCTGGTACTCGATGCCATCGATTCGCGTCGCTACGAGGTCACCGAAGCGATGGAGTTCCACACCGTCGGCGAGTCGGCGGCAAAAAGCGCTGGCTGAACGGGTGCGCTGACGGGCATCCTCGGGAGGTGACCATCACCGCCAGCGAGTCCCGGCTGCCGCGCGCTCTACGGCCATTGGCCGGCGCGCAGTTCCGTCGGCTCGTGGCCGGCCTCATCTTGGCGTTGTTCTCCGACGGCGTCTGGGCCATCGCACTGGTATGGCAGATCATCGAGCTCGGGGGTGGCCCGACGCAGGTCGCGTGGGCGTCTGGTGTGTCGGCGGTGGGCATGATCGTCTCGACGCTCGCGGGCGGAGTGCTCGCCGACCGGGTCTCGCAACGATCGATCATCGTGGCGCTCGAAGTGGTCAAGATGGGTGTGTTCGGACTCGTCGGAGTGCTGTCGATCTTCGGGGTGCTCACCCTGCCGATGGTGGTGATCGCCGCGTTGCTCGGTGGAGTCACCACCGGTATGTACTACCCGGCCTACTCGGCGCTGCTCCCGCGGATCGTCTCGGCATCGGAGTTGCAGGCCGCCAACGGAATCGAAGGGTTCTCCCGGCCCGTCGTCTTTCAGGCGATCGGCCCGATGGTTGCTGGATTGATCGTGTCGGTTGCCGCGCCGGGACCGGCGGTCGTGGTTGCCGCGGTCGCGAGTATCTGTTCGGGCGCGTGCTATCTCACGATGAAGCCGCTACCTCAGCGTCGAGAAGCGTTGCGGGGCAACCCGGCACGATCGGCGGTCACCGATCTGGTCGAGGGCTTCGGATACGTCCTGCGGACTCCGTGGTTATGGGCCACGTTGTTCTTCGCGACGCTGCTTGTGTTGGCAACGATGGGTCCGATCGAGGTGCTCGTTCCCTTCGCGCTGCGCGAACGCGTAGACGGTGGCGCGGGAGACCATGCGCTCGTCCTCGCCGCTTACGGGGCGGGAGCGGCGATCGGTTCGGCGTACTTCGCGTCGATCAGGATGCCTCGGCGATACCTCACCGTCATGTTCGTCATCTGGGGTCTGTCGAGCCTGTCGCTTGTTGTCATGGGCGTCGCCGAGCACACCTGGCTGTTCATCGTCGCCGGTGCATTGCTGGGATTCGGATTCGACGCCCCGTCGGTGCTGTGGGGAACATTGCTGCAGCGGCGGGTGCCGCCTGAGCTGTTGGGTCGGATCGCGAGTCTCGACTTCTTCGTCTCCGTCATTCTGATGCCGGTGTCGATGGCGATCGCCGCACCGTTGAGCAACGCCATCGGGCTCACCGCGGTGTTCGTGATCGGCGGCATCCTGCCTGTTCCAGCGGCGATCGCCTTCTACGTCGCGGCGCGACTCTGGCGCGACGAGATCGAGCATCCGTTGGACGACGCCGTGGTGGTGACGGCCCCGAGCGAGTCCTGAGTGGGATTGCGACAATGGATGCCATGCGCGAGATTGTGACCCTGGCTGCCGCCGCCACCTGGCGTACCCCGGTGATCGCGTGGCAGGGGCTGCGCGCCAAGCGGAGCGTCGTGCGATTACCGCAGGCCGAGGGCGACTTCGGGACCGTCGGCGACGCGTCGGATCCGAATTGTCTGCGCCTCGTGGTCCTCGGCGACAGCCTCGCGGGCGGCGTCGGGGTCGACAACCACCTCGACACCCTCGCCGGCGGAGTCGCGACACGGCTCGCCACCAGAGAGTGCCGCTCGGTGCAGTGGGTTGTTGCCGCACGAACTGGTTTCACCGCTGCGCAGGTGATGACACTGATCGACGACGCCGTGCTTGCACAGGCCGACGTCGTGGTCGTGTCCGTCGGGGCCAACGACGCGAAGAACATGCACACGGCCCGTCGGTGGCGTGACGAGCTTACTGCTTTGCTCAACGCCGTGTGCGCGGCGGCGGAGCGGGCCGAGATCGTGCTGCTGCCGGTGCCGATGCTGCAGATGTGCCCGGCGCTGCCGGGTGCGCTGGCCCAGACGCTGGGCATGCGTGCCGCGCAGTTCGACGCGATCGCAGACGACGTGGTCGCCGGATCCGGGCGAGTCCGCAGAATCATGCGCTTCGAGCCGTCCGGCGACGGATTGTTCGCCGCCGACGGATTCCATCCCTCCGCAGCGTTCCACGCGATCTACGCCGAGCAGATCGACGCCGCGTTGAGCACTACTGATGGAGATTCTCCGGCGCGTCGCTGACCGACAGGCAGCGTCGCTTCTTTTTGAGCGAATCCCCCGCACCTTCGATCTATCACTGATAGAGTTTGGTTCGTTGGAAGTTAACAACGATAGAAGAAATCCTCTTGGAAGGAATCGCGATGCTCGCGACCTCGATCGGACTCATCCTCAGTTGGGCCGGCGCGCTGATGATCATTGCAGTCGGCTGCGCTTACCTGGCGAGGAACGAGAAGAATGCGGCCGGTTTCGGACTACCGACGCCTCCGGCTCCGGACGCACGGGGCTGGTGGCAGGTGAAGGGCATTCGCGACGTCGTGACCGGACTACTCGTCATCGTCTTCACCTTCGTCGCACTCGACTACCTCGGTGTTCTGGTCCTAGTGCTTGCCCTGATCCCGTTGGGGGACATGGTGATCGTGCTGACCAATCGGGGCAGCAAAGCAGCCGCCTACGGCATCCACGGCGCGACCGCACTTGCACTGATCGTCGCCGCAGTTCTGCTCTTTCTCTGATCCGACAATCAATCAACAAAGCAATGGAGACCACGATGACCACTACTGCACCCGTATTCCGCAGCGCCAGTGACGATGTCGTCGGCAACGAGCGCGCGTCGATGCACCTGCTGTTCGACGCATCCGACACCGCAGGCGCGCTGAGCTCACTCGAAGTTCGCCTCGACGCGGGTGTCGACGGCGCCGCGCCTCACTTTCACCGACAGTCGTCCGAGATGTTCTACGTCATCGAGGGTGGCCTGCGCCTGATGGCCGGTAATGAGATCGTGACAGTCGAAGCTGGTGCGGCAGTGTCGATTCCGCGACTCATGCCGCATGCCTTCGGTGCGGTGCCCGACGCTGCGGCACGCGTCCTGATCGTCCTCACGCCCGGCGTCGAACGATTCGAGTACTTCCGACTGCTTTCGCGAATCCAGGCGGGCGAGGCCACATTCGAGGAGTTGGTGGCTGCGCAGGAACCGTACGACAACCATTTCGTCGACGCGCCCGAGTGGTGGAGTGACCGCCAGAGCTCACGCGGTTGAGGAGTCGGTGTCCGGCGGCGCGATGAGATGGCGACGAGCGCCGTCGACGACGAGGTCGGTGAGAGTGCGCAGCAACGACGACCCGAGCTTCCAGTACTGCCAGTAGAGCGGCACGTCGACGTGGAGGTCGGTGAAGGTGACCACCCGGCCGCTGTCGAGAGCATCGGCGATCTGCGCCAGAGGGACTGCGCCCCAACCCATTCCGGCTTCGATGGCACGGTGGTACTCGGTGGAGGCAGGGATGTAGACGGCGGGCGGATCGAGTCGCTGTCCCGACATCATTCGGAGCACTCTGCGTTGCAGCTCGTCGTTGCGATCGAACTGCACCATCGGGGCCTTGGCGAGGGATTCGTCGTCGACGCCGTTGGGCATCCAGGTGTCGAGGAACTGCCCAGTGGCGACGGGTAGATAGCGCATGATGCCCAGCGGTCGCAGTGTGGTCCCCCGGATGGGCAGGGGATCGGAGGTGATGGCGCCCATCACCTCGCCGGTCACCAAGCGCGAGCTGTTGACTGCTTCGTCGTCGCGGATCACTTCGACGGCAACTGGGTTCTCGCGGTGGAAGCGCGCGAGTGTGGGGAGGAGCCAGGTCGCGAGCGAGTCGGCGTTGGCGGCAATCGGGAGATGGACGCGCGGGCGGTCGGTGAGTGGGGCGGTCACGGCGTCGTCGAGGTCGCCGGTCAGTTCGAGCTGAGCCTCGAGGGCGAGCAGATTCCACTGTTTGGCCATCCGTGCGAGCACCTCGCCGTCGCGCGTCGCGGTGATCGGCTTGGTGCGACGGACCAGGATGCGTCCGACGGAGACCTCGAGCGCCTTGATGCGTTGACTCACCGCCGACGGTGTGATGTGCAGTTGCTCGGCCGCGGCGTCGAACGTGCCTGCGTCGAGTACCGCTGACAGCGTGCGTAGTGCGTCCGATCCGAGATCCACATAAGAGAGTCTAATGTTTCGACAGAAACATTCGCTGTACTTGTCGGTGACGTGCTCTTACGTTCGTGTCATGACGACATATCTCCTCGCAGCCATGATGGGTCTGCTTACCGGAGCGGGCTTGATCGTGGCCATCGGGCCGCAGAACATCTTCGTGCTGCAGCAGGGTGTGCGCCGAGTGCATGTGAATCCGGTGATCGCGGTGTGTGCGCTCTCCGACGTGGTCCTGATCGTCGCGGGGGTCGCGGGACTCGGCGCGTTGGTGTCGGCGCATCCTTCCGTGGTCACCGTCGCGAAGGTCGCGGGTGGGGCGTACGTCGTTGTCTTGGGTCTGCTGGCTGCGCGGCGGTGTCTTCGGTCGAGCGAGGCCATCACGGCCAACGCCGACGAGGTGCGCACCGCGTCGCGCTGGGTGGCGATCGGGTCGGCGCTCGCGCTGACGTGGCTCAATCCGCACGTGTATCTCGATACGGTGCTCACGATGGGGGCGATCGCCAACAGTCACGGAAATGCGAAGTGGGCGTTCGCGATCGGCGCGTGCGCGGCGAGCGTGCTGTGGTTCACGTTGATCGGCCGCGGCGGGAGCAGGCTCGCCCCGCTGTTTGCCAAACCCCGGGCGTGGAAGATCCTCGACGGCATCGTGGCCGTGATCATGGTTGGCATGGGCGCTGCGCTGCTGTTCTCGGCGTGATGTGGTCTCTTTCCGCTGATTGAGCCGGCCGCGAGCGAGCGTGGCCCCTTCCCGCTGATTGAGCCGGCCGCGAGCGGAGCGAGCTGCCGAGTCGAAATCACTTGGGGTGGTCTCGACAGGCTCGACCAGCGGGTATAGCTCGGCCGGCGGGTGGGCCGTTTCCGCTGATTGAGCTGGCCGTGAGCGGAGCGAGCTGCCGAGTCGAAATCACTTGTGGTGGTCTCGACAGGCTCGACCAGCGGGTATAGCTCGACCAGCGGGTGCAGCTCGATTGGCGGGGGACGCCCTTTCCGCTGATTGAGCTGGCCGCGAGCGGAGCGAGCTGCCGAGTCGAAATCACTTGTGGTGGTCTCGACAGGCTCGACCAGCGGGTGCAGCTCGACCGGCGGGTGGTCTCGACAAGCTCGACCAGCGGGTTCAGCTCGACCAGCGGGTGCAGCTCGATCGGAGAGTGCAGCTGGACCAGGGGATGTCGGCCGGGCTCAGGCCAGCCCGAGGCGGTAGGCGTAGGCCACGACGGCCGCGCGGTCGCGGCATCCCGTCTTGGCGAGTATGTGGTTGATGTGCGTCTTGACGGTGCTCACCCCCAGGACGAGTGTTCGGGCGATCTGTTGATTCGACAGCCCCTGCGCGATCAGCGTGATGACCTCCGACTCGCGTTCGGTGAGGCCGTCGGGGTTGAGCGCGCGTGGATTGCTCTGGTCTGGCGTCGCCGATGTCCGAGACAGCAAGGCGCGCATGGCCTTTTCGTCGAGCAGTGAGCGGCCGGCGGCCGCCGAGAGGAGCGCTGACTCGATCGCCGTGGGGTCGGCGTCCTTGTTCAAGAAGCCGACGGCACCGGCGTCGAGTGCCTCGACGATCGTCGCGTCGTCGTCGTAGGTGGTCAATGCCACCGCGCGGGTCGGGGCCCCGGACGCGGCGAGTCGTCGAATCCCTTCGATCCCACCGATTCCCGGCATTCGAAGGTCCGTGAGAAGCACGTCGGGAGTCTGCTCGGCCACCAACACGAGAGCATCTTCGGCCGACGACGCGACGCCGACCACGTCGAGAGAGTCGAACAATCCGAGCATCGAGCGCAACCCTTCGCGCACGACCGTCTGATCGTCGGCGATCACCACCCGTACCGTCATGAACCCACCCGTACTGTCACGAACCCACCTGTACCGTCATGAACCAAACCGGACCGTCAGATCGAAACCCTGTGCGGTCGTACCGTATTCCAGCGATCCGCCTGCCGCAGAGATGCGTTCGGTCAATCCGGTCAGACCGTTGCCGCCGCTGGTGTGACCGCGGTCGACGAAGGTCGACGGGTCGCCGACCGAGCGCACCCGAACGAGTTGCGGTGTGAACTCGATACGTATGGGTGCGCCGGCGGCATGACGCATCGAGTTGGTGAGCCCCTCCATGAGCACCGCGCGCACGTCGTCGTGCCAGATCGCTGGCACAACCTCGACATCGCCGGACACTTCGACGTCGAGTCCCGCGCCGGTCCTCAACTGCGCCAAGGCCTTCGGTAGCCAGTGGTCGAGTGGCACCGACTCTCGCGTTGCGCTGTCGCGCAGTGATTCGACGGCAGTCTTTGCCTCACTGAGGCCATCACGCGCCAACGCGGTTGCGGTGCGCAGCTTTTCGGTCAGTTCCGCAGACACGGACTCGCGCTCAGCCTGCAGAGTGGCGCCCTGCAGTGTGATGATGAGGCCCGAGAGTGTATGCGCGAGAACGTCGTGGAGTTGTGCGGAGATCTGGCGTTGCTGCTCGGCCAAGGCCGCCCGGGAGCGTTCGGCGGCAATGATCTCGCGTTGGGTTGCGGCAAGCTCTGCGGCTTCGCGTTGACGGCGCCGCAACTGCATGAAGGCGAAAACCGCTGCCGCACTGGCGACATTGATACAGACAGCCCAGGCGTTGTGGGTCTGCCACCACATCAGTATTCCCAGCGCGGTCAGCGATGGCGATGCGATGAGCGCCGACACGAGGACCGTCGTTTGCGACATCGCCGCCGCGGCAACGCCGATATAGGGAAGCCAGACCGTCGCGCCACCGTGAAATGCGAACGCTGCGACAACCGACGCCGCCACCGTGGCGATGGCGTGAAGGGCCGAGGCCTGAGTGCTCCAGCTCCGCGCATTCTTGTCGCGCAGCACCGAACGCAATAGCAACACCACCAGGACACAGGTGGCTATCCAGCCGATGGCGGTCGCCCAGATCGGCTGCTTGCCGGTGTCGGCGAACGCTGAGACCAGCACCGAGACCGCGACGATCCCGCGGATCAGCAGACGGTCCGTCGCCACCGGATCTTGACTCGTTGTCACATGGCAACCGTAATGTCGACGTCGGAGATCAGGGGTGTAGGAGTAGCACGATCCACCCGATCTCCACCCGGGTTCCACCCTCGGGTTGATGTTTCGCCTGCTCCGCGAGCCGATGCTCAAAGCATGAACATTGCAAGCACAGCAGTCATCACCGCCCTGGTCGTCGTCTTCATCCTGTACCGCCAGACGCGGGAACAACCACTCAAGGACAACTTGTTCAAGCTGCCGTTGATCATCGGGATCATCGGCGTCTTCGAAACTGCGCAGTATCTCGGCGGCGGACACCATGTCACTGTCGGCGCGACGGTCGCGGTCCTCGTCGGCTTCGTCGTCGCGGCGATTCTGGCGGTGCCGCGAGCGCACAGCATGCAGGTCTACCGCAATCCGGCAGGCGTGATGGTCCGCAAGGGAGGTGCGCTGACCATCGTGCTGTGGGTCGTCGCGATCGCGGCACATGTCGCCATCAGCCTGGTGGTGCCCGCCTTCTTCGGCGACGGCATACAGCACGGGATGGGCGGACTCGACGGTGCGAGCATCATGATCTACCTCGCGATCAGCCTCGGCGCGCAGGCCGCGGTCACCAGCGGCAAGGTCGCCGAGCATCACCGGACACACAGCGCGATGACGCGGTGAGCGGGTGCAGCTCGACCTGGGGTGGTCTCGACAAGCTCGACCAGCGGGTGCAGCTCGACCAGCGGGGGACGCTCGACCAGCGGGGGACGCTCGACCAGCGGACGTCAGCTCTGGCCCGCCGAGACGGCTTCGCGCGTCTCGGCGGGTTCGTCGTCGATCGGGATCTTGCGGATCTCGGTGCCCTCGATGTCGACGTTGGGCAGGATGCGGTTGAGCCAGCGGGGAATCTTCCACGCCCAGTCGCCCATCATCGTGATCACGGCGGGCACGACGGCCATGCGGATGATGAAGGCGTCGAAGAAGACCGCGGCGGCCAGTGCGAAGCCCATCATCTTCGCGATCGTGTCGGGCGCGAGCATGAAGGCCGAGAACACGGAGATCATGATGACCGCAGCAGAGGCGACCACACGCGCTCCGTGCTGGTAGCCTACGATCACCGAATCCTTCGCCGACAACCCGTGCACGTACTCCTCGCGCATTCGTGTCACGAGGAAGACCTGGTAGTCCATCGCGAGTCCAAACACCACGCCGATCAGGAAGATCGGCAGGAACGAGATGATCGGCTTGGTGTGTTCGATCAGTCCGAGGTGGCCCTCCTGGAAGATCCACACCGTCGCACCGAACGTCGCGCATACCGAGAACAAGAAACCGATGGTTGCCGTCAGCGGCACGAGCAGCGACCGGAACACGATGGTCAGGATGATGAAGGCAAGCCCGACCACCACGATGAGGAACGGCAGCAGCGCGCTGCTGAGCTTGCTCGAGATATCCGACATGATGGCCGTCTGGCCGCCGACATTGACTGTCGCGCCACCGGGGTTCGACGACCCGTAGTCACGTATCTGATCCATCAGCGTGTGCGTCTCCGGGCCCGAGGGAGACTTCGCCGGAGTGACCGAGATCAGCGCGGCCGTCGCACCCTGCTGGGGGTTCTGCTGGTTCTGGCCGTTGCCGACCCAGACGATCTGCTCGGGGTTGGCGACGTTCGGCAGTGTCTTCACCTGAGCGACAACCGCATTGGCTGCGGGAGCGATGTCTCCGTTCGACGCGTCACTGACGACGACGAGTAGCGGCCCGTTCACGCCTTCGCCGAAGCCGCGTTCGAGGAGCTTGGTTGCCGCGTACTCCTTGTCGCCGGTCGAGTCCATGCCGAGTTGCATGCTCGACATCGGGATCGCGGCGATGCCGAGCAGCACGAGACCGACGAGTGCGACGGGCAGCGGGAACCGGGTGATGAAGCGGGCGACGCGTAGACCGTTGGACGGTTTCGAATCCGGTTCGTCGCCGTGACGCAGGCCGGGAATGCGGGGGCTGAAGGCAAACCTGCCGAACGCGCCGAGCAGTGCGGGGATCAACGTGATGGCGCCGAGCACCGCGACCACGACGGCCAGGCCCGCCGAGATACCCATCTGCGTGATGAAGGGGATGCCGACGACGCTCAGCGCACACACGGCGATCACGACGGTCAGACCAGCGAACACCACTGCGGAGCCGGCGGTTCCCACCGCTCTGCCCGCAGCGGCCTCACGCGACCCGCCGAGATTCAGCTCGGATCGATACCTCGACACGATGAACAGCGCGTAGTCGATGGAGACCGCGATCCCGAGCATCGTGATGATCGTGGTGGCACTCTGCTGGACGTCGAAGATCTTGGCGCTCAACGTGACGAGCAGCATGGTGATGCCGACACCGAAGATGCCGGTGACGATCGGGATGAAGGCGGCCACGATGGACGCGAACGCGATGATCATGACGATGAACGCGATCACGAAGCCCAGCAGCTCAGACACTCCGCCCTGCTGAAAGACCTGCATCAGCGAGCCGGTGCCCTCGACCTGTAACCCGTTGCCGCGGAACTCGGCGAGCAGATCCTCGAACTGCGCCATGTCGTCGTGGGTCAGTTCGTTGGCCCGGATGTCCTGCCTGATCTGGATCAGCCCGACCTTGCCGTTGTCGCCGAGAACCTTCGGGGCGATGGCGGGATTGGCCTTGGCAGCCGTCACCGGATTGACGACGGTCTGTGGCTCGATGACCTTGGGTAGCGTTCGAGCCTTGGCGACGAGTGCGTCGATCTGGCCCATGTGGTTCTCGAGACCGTCGTCGGCTTCGACGAGAATGCTGGTCGACGAATTCAACTGCTGATCGTTTGCCGCTGGGAAGTCCTGCTTCATCACCGACATCGCGCGATCGGAGTCGGTGCCGGGCAGCTCGAAATTGGTGGCGAAGGTCGGTTTGAGTACGCCGACGAGAGCACCGAGAACGATCAATACGACGATCCACGCGCTGATCACGATCCACTTGTGGCGGAATGCCGAACGCCCGAGGTTGTACAACCAGATAGCCATCTGAACCCTTTGATATCCCCGACTGGTCGCACGCCAGAGTAACGAGAGTCGACCCCGGATGCTGTCTGTGACTACGGTCATGGCCGCCGATAACGCGGTGTGAGGCGGGTCATACGCTGTGGAGTATGCCGTCACCACTCTTCGGGCGTGCCCGCCAGAACGACATCTACCAAGCGGGAGTACACGGTCGTACACCCGTCGTACCGACCGATTTCGATGAACTCGAACGCCGAGCGCGAGCGGAGATGTCCGATCGGGCCTGGGCGTACATCGCCGGCGGGGCAGGCGGGGGTCGAACGATGGCCGCAAACCGCAGGGCACTTGATCGACGCGCCATCGTGCCGCGGGTGTTGCGCGACGTCTCCGAGCGGACGCTGGAAATCGAGCTGTTCGGCGACCGGCTACCCGCACCGATCCTGTTCGCACCTGTCGGAGCAGGAGATCTCGTCGCGCGCGGGGCCGACAGGATGATCGGTCACGCCGCAGCAGAACTGGGACTTCCGTACATATTCTCCAACCAGGGCGGGGTTCGGATGGAGGACGTCGCCGCGGAGATGGACCTCGTACGGCCCGGCGCGCCGCGATGGTTTCAGCTCTACTGGTCGACCGACGACGACCTCGTCGACAGTCTGCTGCAGCGTGCCGAAGGCGTCGGAGCGTCGGCAGTCGCCGTAACTCTTGATACGACGATGCTCGGTTGGCGACCACGTGACCTCAACATCGGGTCGTTACCGTTCGCGCGCGGGGAAGGCATCGCGCAGTACACCTCGGACCCGCGGTTCACCGAGATCGTCTCCGAGCGTGCGGCCCAGGGGAGTTCGGAACGTCCCGAGATCTCGCTCGGTGCGTTGCGCACCCTGTTCAGCATTGCGAAGAACACCCCGGGATCGCTGCTGCGCAACATCATTCGTCCCGAGCCGCGCGTGGGGGTGCAGACCTTCCTCGACATCTACTCGCGACCGTCGTTGAGTTGGACGGAGATCGAGAGTCTGCGCGAGCGCACGGCGCTGCCGGTCGTTCTCAAGGGCGTACTGCACCCCGACGACGCGCGGCGTGCCGTCGACTCGGGTGTCGACGGCATCATCGTCTCCAACCATGGTGGCCGTCAGATCGACGGCGCCATCAGTTCTGTCGACGCTCTCGCCGCGATAGCGCCTGTCGTCGATGGGCGGATCAAGGTGCTCGCCGACTCGGGGATCTATTCCGGCGCAGACGTTTTCAAGGTGCTCGCGCTCGGCGCCGACGCGGTATGTATCGGGCGTCCGCACATGTACGGGCTCGCCCTCGCAGGTGCAGACGGTGCTCGCGATGCCGTTGCGAACATCATCGCCGAACTCGACCTGACATTTGGTCTCGCCGGTCACACGAACGTCGACGAACTCACGCCGGAGGCGTTGGCGACGCTCGTGTGAGGGCTGGCGGCCGCGGATAGGATCTCTCTATGAGGCACCACCGACGCGATGAGCCGTGTCGATGTTGGTGATCCGCGACCTCGGTGAGCTCGTCGCCGAACGAGGAACCGATCGCTGCGACATCGGTGGCGCCAAACCACGGACGATCCTTGCTGTGCTGTGTGCGCATGCCGGGCATCCGGTGTCTGCCGCGACGCTCATCGCGGAAGTCTGGGGTCCGGATGCGCCGGAACGGACTCAGCGCGCGTTGGAGTCGCAGATCTGGCGGCTCCGCAAGGCACTCTCACCGCGGGGCGAGGCATCGGTGATCGTCACCGACCGGGCTGGATATCGCCTCGACCTCTCCGCGGCCACCGTTGATTCCGTCGACTTCGACTCCGCTGCGAGCGCGGCACTCGACGAGTCCGGCACCGCGACCATCGACGACCTCGACGATGTGCTGCGGCGCTGGCGTGGCGAGCCATTCACCACTGCGATCTCCACACCGACCGTCGATCAGGCACGGCGACGATTGATCTCCGTCCGCGCGGCGGTCTTGGGCCGCCGTGCCGATCTCTTTCTCGCCGCAGGCGACGCCGACCGTGCTCTCGGAGAAGCGCAGGCATTGATCACCCTGGACCCGCTCGATGAGCACGCATGGTCGGTCAAGATCGCGGCGTTGGCGGCGGGTGGTCAACGGGCCGAGGCGCTCACCGCCTATCGCGACATCCGGGAACTGCTCGCCACCGAACTGGGCGTGGAACCGGGCGCGCAGGTGCGGGCCGCGCAACTGCACGTGCTCGACGACCACAGTCGCGCGGTACGACGCGTACGGCTGCCGTCGCAGCACACGTCCTTCGTCGGGCGAGAGACCGAACTCTCCATGGTGGTCGGCCTCCTCGACGCCGAGCGTGCCGTCGCCATCACCGGCATCCCCGGCGTCGGCGCGACACGCCTCGCGATCGAGGCGGCAAGGCGCGCGGCGGATTCCTTCGACGACGGCGTCTGGTACATCGGTCTGCGCGGCGATGCCGACGTCGCGACGACGATAACCGAGACCATGCGGATTCAGCCATCGGCTGACGCGGGCACCGCCCTCGATCAGGTGTGCAACCACCTGTCGGCCATGTCTGTACTTCTCGTCCTCGACCGTGTGTCGGAGTCGGAACTGGTTCGAGACGGATTGGTAGACAAAGACATTGACACGATTTTACGACGCTGCGCCGCCGTGACCGTGCTCGCGGTCGGCGTACCGAGCGGGGTCGACGGTGAACACGTGGTGACCGTCCACCCGCTACCGACAGAGGCACCCGGCGATACGATGCCGCCGGCACATCGTCTGCTCGTGGACCGGATTCGAAGCGCCACTGGCCAATTCGACGTCGGGGCGGACGATCTGGGCGACCTCGACCGGATCTGCCGCGCGATGGGCGGCCTCCCACTCGGCCTGGAGCTCGCCGCTGCCCGCACCGTGACCTTCTCGATCGGCGAGGTGGCCGATCAACTCGACACCGCGGTGCCCGAACCCGTGACGCGGGCGTTCGCACTCGCCTTCGACGCGATGGACGACGATCTGTTCGATCGCTTCACCCGGCTCACTGCACTGCGCAATCCATTCACCGCAGCGCTCGCGGAAGCGGTCTGCGACAGTCCATCGATCGCCGATGACCTGAGCGAGTTGGCGCGGCGCTCACTGTTGTGGCGTATACGCGGGACCCGGTACCGTCCAACGCGTTTCACGATCCCGGACAGCGTTGCCGACCACGCTCGCGCGAAGCGCCCTGACAAGTCAGCAGCCGCGTCACAGGCGCGTGACGCGGCGATCGTCGAACTCTTGGCAGCCACTCCGATGCGTATCACGGCGCATTCGGCACGTGACCTCGCCCGCGTCGACGACGATCACAGCAGTGTGATGGCATTCCTGGAATCGGTCGTGATCGACCCGGTCCTGCTCGATTCGCACATCGACCTCCTCGAACGACTCGGCGCCTACTGGTTCTTTCGCCGTCGGTTGGCTGACGGGATCCGAGTTCTGCGTCTGGCGTCGGCCACTGTCGCCGACGGTGCATGCAGTCCGCGGACTTCGGCCATGGTCGCTCTGGCGCTGGGTTCGGCACTCGCCTTCAGTCAGAACACCGACGAGGCGCACCAGCACCTCACGGCGTACACACCCGACGAACTCGAGTCCCTCATCGTGCCCGGCGACCGTGACCCGGACACGCATACGGTCCGCCTTGCTCTGGCGTCGTTGGCGGCATGGACCGGCGACGACCACGCCGTCGCGGCCGACTACGCAGAGTGGGCCGCGGCCACCATCGAGGGACGAGACGTCGACACCGCACCAACGGTCATCGCTGCTCAGGCGCTGTGCGCGGTGATCGCCGGTGAGATCGCGCAGGCTCTCGACATGGCGCACACAGCGCTCGCTCTCGGCACCGAACGCGGCGATCCGCTTGCCACCTATCTCGCCGCCGTGATGCTGGGCATCGCGGCACTCGTCTCCGGCGACACCCGTATGGGCCTGCGATGGAATGACCAGGCCTTTCGTTCGTACCTCGAATGCGGGGGCGTCCAGATCTGCGATTCGATGGAGCAGCGTGGCAACCATCTGTCGGCCGCAGGCGAGATCGGGCGGGCGGGTCGGGCATTCGCGGTTTCGCGTCGCTACGCCGTCGATGCCGGACTCGAGTGGCCACGGAGTCCGTTCACGCGCGATTCGTTGCGCACCTGCCGAGAGATCGATCCGACGGAGTTCGAGAACGGGTGGCACGCCGGGTGGGGCGATGCAGGCGACGCACTGAGCACCAACGATCACCAGGCCTTTTCCGGGATGTGAGCGTTTTGTGAGGACCTCGGGGTCTCGTAGGTGGCACCACACGACACCAGATCCCGGAGGTTCAGATGAGGCAACGACTGGCATTCGCCAACGAGGAGTTCGACGGTCAGTTCGGCCGCACCCTGATGGCGGCGGCCGTCGGCGCAGCCGATCTGGGTGAGGCGTACACGACTGCCGGCGAGATCGGCGGTAAGTACCACCCGCAGCGGTGGTACGAGCGGTGGTTGGCTCGCGCTGAGTCGGTGCGCGACGCCGCAGAACAGGCACATGCCGGTGGGCATCTCGTGACAGCCCACCAGTGCTACCTCAGGGCCTCGGAGTATTACCGCCAGGCCTATTTCTACCTGCGCACCGACCTCGACGATGAGCGGCTCCGCGAGGCCTACCAGGCTCACTGCAAGACCTTTGCGCAGGCAATGGCGCTGTTGCCACATACCGCCAGCCCTGTCACCGCAGCCGAAGTGGCCATCCCCTTCGTCTCGTCGGGCGATCGGATCGACATCCACGGCTGGCTGTTTCGGCCGGTCGTAGACGATCGTCGGCGGCCGACCATCGTCATGCCCTGTGGCTACGATTCCACCGCCGAATCGGGGTGGGGCTTCGCGCAGGGCGCCTTGGCCCGCGGCTACAACGTGCTCTCCGTCGAGGGACCCGGACAGGGGTCGACGCTCATCGTCGACCGCGTGTACTTCCGACCCGACTACGAGACAGTGCTTTCGCAGATCCTCGATTGGCTCGTCACAGTGCCCGGCGTCGACGACCGCCGACTCGTCGCCGAAGGACGCTCATTCGCCGGCTACCTGGTACCCCGCGGCGTCGCGGGGGAGAACCGCATTGCTGCGATGATCTGCGATCCCGCGCAGCCCGACATGGGTGCCAAGATTCCCGCCGGGTGGAAGGGTCGTATGGCGGCACCGCTGATGACCGTGCTGAGCCGGGTCAGTCGCGAACGCGCCGACTTCTTCGGCTCCCGCATGGCTTGCCACGGGGTGCGAACCATCGCCCAGTACTTCCGCGAGCTGAAGACCTTCACCATGCTCGACCGGGTGAGCGAGATCAGTTGTCCCACAATGATCGTCGAATCTCACGGCGACCCGGTCGGCGGGCAGGGCAAGCTGCTGTTCGACGCACTCGACGTCGAGTCCAAACAACTCTTCGCCCCCGATGCACGTACCGGCATCTCCGGCCATTGCGGTGGTCTCGGCCAGCGCGTCTGGGACGGCGTGGTCTACGACTGGCTCGACGGTGTACTCGCCGGCAGCGTCGCCCTCAGACCAGTGGTCGGCCGGTGCGGATACGACGCCGCACGTCGGCGAGCAGAACGTTGAATGGGAACTGCTGCAACGGTTTCGGAAGGTGGCGCACGACGCGTCGAACAATCGCGTTGTGCACGTCGAAGACCGTCTGCTGCCGCGGGGTGAACTCGACGTCCATCTTGTCGCGGAAGTCTTCGGGCAAGAATCCGATCGTCATGATGTACGACCACCAACCGCCGAGCCGTGACACGACCGGGCCTGCGAACTCCATGCGTGCGATCGCCAGCAGATGTTCCCGTATCGGCGGATCGATCTCGAGCGTGGAAACAGTGTTCTGCCAATAGGTTTCGAAGTCCGCGCGAGTTGCCGGCCACATGTGCTGCGGCACCTGCAAGGTGGTGCCCATGACCGCGCCCGCACGGTAGGTCTCCTCCGAGATGATCGACGGATCGCCGTAGATGTGTTGGACGTCTTCCCAACCCTTGTACAAACACGCGGCGACCCAGAGTTGCAGTGCCGGATCGAACGCGTTGTAGGCGACCGGACTGTCGGGAGTGGAGTGGACCCTGGCGTGTGCCCGACCGACCGCCCGCCGGTACGCCCTACGGTCCGACGGCGAACCCATGGCGGCGACGGCGAGATAGCTCAGGGTGGTCCTCGTGCGTTTGACCGGATGCTTGAAGAGGTTTCCCGAGTCGACGCGACTCTCGTAGACGCCGTAGCCGACGGCCGGCATCGCTAGTTGCATGATCACGTTCGCCGGCCCGGCGAGCGCTGCGGCGCCGAGCATCGTGAGATCAGAGCTGTCGATCTCGTCGCGCGTGGTTGCCGGGTGGTCGGACTGCGTGTCGGGCACCGTCATCGCAGCGGCTCCTATCTGGTAACGGCCGTTGCCTGATTCAACGCCGGTATCGCGGCAGATGTCAAGATGGTCTGCGTGAGCGAAGAACTGCGGACCTACAGCGGGGTGAAGGGCGATGAGCGTGTTGCGCGTCGACGCACCGCCCTCATGGATGCCGCGCTCGAGGTGCTCGGCGGGCAGCCGCCGCAGTCGGTCACGGTTCGTGGGGTGTGTGGCGCGGCGTCGCTCAATCCTCGCTACTTCTACGAGAGCTTCGAGACGGTAGACGCGCTGGTCGCAGCCACCTACGACCGCGTGATCGACGAGATCTCGCACGATGCGCTCGCGGCTTTCGCCACCGGCGACGATGTCGGCGACAAGGTTCGTGCCGCCGTCGCGACCATCGTTTCGATCATCGACTCCGACCGTCGCAAAGGACGACTGCTCTTCTCCCCGATGCTGACGAGTCCCGTCCTCGCCGACAAGCGACGCGATTCGACGGCCGTGTTCGCGGCCATCACGCTCGACACCGCCTCTGCGGCACTGCACACCCCTCCCAGTCCACAGGCGGTGGGGGCTGCGCAATTCCAGGTCGGAGGACTCGCACGCCTGCTGTCTTCGTGGCTCGACGACGAGGTGCCGCTGGGTCGAGACGAGGTCGTCGACCTCAGCGTCGCATTGATGATGTCGCTGGTGCCTGCGGTGACGCGGAGGGGATAGGGATATGTTGGATGCCATGAGTAGCGGCGTCGACGATGCGGAAGTGGAGGAGCAGACCGGGCGTTGGCGCGATTTCGGCGAGCCCGAGTTGCCCGTTCCGCTCGCGGCTGCACTCGCGGCTTTCGCTGAGCACGGCTACCACGGCACGTCCGTGCGCGAGATCGCCGCGCGGGCAAACCTGTCCGTTCCGGGGCTCTATCACCACTATCCGTCGAAGCAGTCACTACTGCAGGGCCTGCTCGACAGGACGATGACCGACCTGCTCGCGCGGTCGGAGCAGGCCGTTGCCGAGGCTGGGCCAGAACCGGTCGACCAATTCGACGCGGTCGTCGAGTCGTTGTTGCGCTTCCATATGTACCGGCGTGAGCAGGCGTTCGTCGGATCGACCGAGATTCGTAGTCTCGACAGCTCGTACAAGCAGACCTACATCGGTCTTCGTGACCGTCAGCAGCGGATGGTCGACGGGATCGTGTTCGCCGGGGTCGAGGCCGGCGACTTCCGCACGAGCTATCCCAAGGATGCCGCGCGTGCGGTCACCACGATGTGTGTCGGCGTCTCGACCTGGTTCAAGCTGGACGGCGAACTGGGACCGGACGAGCTGATCGCGCGCAATCTGGACTTGTCGAGGGCGACCGTCGGATACGTTGAGCGCTGAAGCGCTTCGCGCCTCGATGGGTTGACCTGAGTCGACGGTCTCTGGCAGTCTTGGGCCACCGAACGAACGCTCGGTCGGAGAGATTGGGCGTGGGGTTCGAGTTGAACCTGCGTGGCACCCCGAGGATGGAGACCCTGATGGCAGTGGAACTGGGCTATTCGCCCGAGGTTGACGATCTGGTGAAGAGGACGACCGCATTCATCCACGAGGTCGTGCTGCCGATCGAGAATGCGAACGACGGCGACATCACCGCGGCAGGCGGCGACGATCTGCGGCGTGATCTCAATAGCCAGGCCAAGGAGTTGGGTATCTTCGCGCCGCACGCCCCCGTCGAGTTGGGTGGTCACGGACTCTCGATGTCGGATCGGGTGCCGGTCTTCGAGGCGGGCGGATACTCGACTTTCGGGCCTGCCGCGCTGCACATCGGAGCCCCCGACGAGGGTAATGTGCACATGCTCGCCCACATCGCCGACGACGAGCAGAAGCTCAAATACCTTGCGCCACTTGCTAATGGCGACGTGCGTTCGGCATTCGCGATGACCGAGCCCGCGCCGGGAGCCGGTTCGGATCCCAACCAACTGCGCACAGAGGCGACCAAGGTCGACGGCGGGTGGAAGATCAACGGCGAGAAGCGATTCATCACCGGAGCCGAGGGCGCAGGCTTCTACATCATCATGGCGCGCACCGCCGGGGCACCCGGCGACCGTGGCGGGGCAACGATGTTCCTGGCGCCCGGAGACACGCCAGGCATCGAGGTCACGCGCCACATCCACACCACCGATCGCGCGATGATCGGCGGCCACTGCGAGGTGCGATTCACCGATGTCTTCGTTCCCGATGCCGATGTGCTCGGAGAGGTCGACCAGGGTTATCGCTACGCCCAGGTGCGGCTGGGTCCGGCGCGCATGACCCACGTCATGCGCTGGCTCGGAGTGGCGGTGCGCTGTCACGAGGTTGGCGTCGACTACGTCGCACACCGCAACGGATTCGGCGGAACCCTCGGCGATCTCGGCATGATCCAACAGATGGTGGCCGACAACGAGATCGACCTCGCGGCGTCGCGTGCGCTGTTGGTCAAGGCTTGCTACGAACTCGATCAGGGGCGTCACGCGTCGTCGGAGACCTCGATCGCCAAGACCTTCGCCGCAGAGGCCTATCTGCGAGTCGTCGACCGATCGATCCAGATGTGCGGTGGGCTCGGCGTTTCCGACGACCTGCCGCTCGCACGGCTGCAACGCGAATTGCGTCCGTTCCGCATCTACGACGGTCCGTCCGAGGTGCACCGCTGGGCACTTGCGCGCAGAGCCGTCGGGCGTGCGCGCAAGAATCGCACGTCGACGCAGCCTGGAGAGAACGCATGAGCACCGCGGAGCTCGTACTCGAACCGCAAGTCCTGCAACGCTTTCTGGTCGAAAACGGAGTCGACGTCGCGGGGCCGCTCGACGTCGAGTTGATCAGCGGCGGAAAGTCGAATCTCACCTTCATGGTCTCCGACGGCGTGCACCGCTGGGTTGCGCGTAGGCCTCCGACAGGTGGCCTCACGCCCTCGGCGCACGACATGGGCCGGGAATGGGCTGTCACATCGGCACTTTCGCGCACCGACGTCCCGGTTGCCACGCCGGTCGCCTTCGACGCCGACGGCTCGGTGCTCGGTGCGCCGTGCACCATCGTCGAATTCGTCGACGGAACGGTGATCCGGACCGGCGACGACCTCTCGGCACTTTCCGACGACGAGGTGGCACGCAATGCGGAGGGGCTGATCTCGACCCTCGCCGCGCTGCACGCCGTCGACTTCGAGGCGGTAGGACTCGGGGAGTTCGGTAGGCCAACGGGTTTCGCGGGTAGGCAGGTGAAGCTGTGGGCCAGGCAGTGGTCGCACGTCCGCGGCAGGGATCTGCCCGACGTCGATCGGCTCGTCGATGCACTCGGTGAGCGAGTGCCCGAGCAGGCGCGTGCGACCGTTGTGCATGGCGACTACCGCGTCGACAACACGATCCTCTCGACCGACGACCCGGGAACTGTTGCCGCAGTGGTCGATTGGGAGATGTCGACGCTCGGCGATCCGATCACCGACGTCGCCCTGATGTGCGTCTACCGCACGCCGATCTTCGATCGGGTTCTCGGCTTCGACGGCGCCTGGACCAGTGACCGCTACCCGTCGGCCGATGAGATGGCCCAGCGGTACGCGACACTGACCGGGAACGACCTCGGCGACTGGCCGTTCTACCTCGGGCTGGCCAACCTGAAGCTGGGTGTGATCGCGGAGGGCATCAGCCATCGCGCACGTGCGGGCGCGGCGTCGGAGGGCGCAGAGCACGCAGCCGAGGCGACGGGCGAATTCATCGCCGCGGGGCTGGCCGCGCTGGGTTAGCGTCGGGCCGAACCGTTCAGCGGAACGTCGGCGTTCAGCGGAACGTCGCGATGCCGCCGTCGCGGTCGACGAGGTGGGCGTGTTCGTTGAGTGACATCACCGAGGTCCCGCTTCGGCCAACGAGGAGTTTGGTCACCGATGCGTTGACCATCGTGCGAGCCATCGCAGGCCAGCGGTGCGGCGGCACTCCCCACAGTTCGGCGATCACCTGAGTGATGGTGCCCGCCGACGACACGACGAGGACGGTCTGCCCGCTGCCTGCCAACTCCGCTGCACGCTCGCCGGCACCGGTGACCCGCGAGCGGAACTCGGGATAGGTTTCGCCGGAGCCGGGTGGCGTGGTCGCGCCCTCGGCCTCCGCCATGCTCGTCTGGTCGATCCAGTGCGCGAGGCCTGCGTCGAGGCGCTGCTGATACGACTTCTGATCGGCGAACTCGTCCGGGGTCGCTGCGCCGACGAGCGCGGGCAGTTCGTACTCGTTCCACGCCGGGTCGACGATCGGTTCCGGTGCGGAGTCGAGTCGGGCGAGAACGCCGGCAAGTGTCTCGGTCTGTCGGGCCAGGTCGCCGCTGATCGCGGCGGTGACACCGCTGATCTGCGCGGACAGCAGGGTTCCGGTGAGGCCCGCCTGGACCCGACCCGTGTCGGTGAGGCCGGGGCCGGGGTTGCTCACGGCTGAGGCTGAGTCGTCGGCGGGCGCGTCTCCGGTGGGCGCACTGTCGGCGACCCCGTACGCGGACGGGTTGGCCTGGCCATGTCGTACGAGGTAGATCACTCCCATGGTCGTAGAGCCTATGCGGTCGAGGAACGATGACTTCCGGGTGGCGTAGAGGTCGGTCTGTGTATGGCGTCAACGTTGTTCATCACGCTGCCCGTCGACGACACTGCGCGCTCGCGCAGGTTCTTCGAGAGCATCGGTTTCCGCACCGACGAATGGTTCTGCGACGCCGGAACAGTCTGTCTCCCGATCAACGAGCGCACGATGCTGGTGCTGCTTGCCGCCCAGCGTTTCGCGGGGTACTCCGCGGCGGGTCGGGGCGCGCGGTTCTGTGCCGGCACGTCGCGCGAGGTGGTCCTCGCGTTCTCTGCGTCGTCTCGGCACGAAGTCGACGACATGGCCGACACCGCGCTGGCGAACGGCGCGACCGCGCTGCGTGAGCCCGACGACCACGGCTTCACCTACAGCCGCAGCTTCTGCGATCCCGACGGCCACGCCTGGGAGATCGTGTGGATGAACCCGGGCGCGATCACCGAGGCGGGGTGATCTCGACAAGCTCGATCAGCGGTGGGGCGCTCGATCAGCGGTTGGGCGGCCCTTTCCCGCTGATTGAGCCGGCCGCGAGCGGAGCGAGCTGCCGAGTCGAAATCACCTGAGGTGGTCTCGACAGGCTCGACCAGCAGGTGCAGCTCCATCAGCGGGTGGGGCGCTCGATCAGTGCCAGGGGCTCGGCTGGGTGCGGGGCGGCGCGTCGTACGGGGTTGCGGGCAGGCCGAAGCGGGCGAAGTCGGTGGCGAGGTCGTCGCCGAAGAAAGCGACGACGTGCGTGACGCCGGGTGCTGAGTCGGGGCCCGCCGTGCCGAGTTCGAGAACCTGGAGTTGGAACGGGCGGTGCACGCCGTCGGGTTCGCGCATGTAAAGGCCGAATGCGGGTTGCCCGTTCGCGATGGTCGGTATGAGGATCTGGTCGCCCGCCTTCTCTGCGGGGCAGTTGTGTCGGATGAGCGTGCCGATCGCAGCCGGACCCTGGTACCAACCGGTGAAGGGCGGCATTTCCCAGATCGCCTTGTCGGTGAACATGTCGGCGATGGCGTCGACGTCGTACCGCTCGAACGCCGAGACATACCGTGCAAGCAGTTCACGTTTGGCGTCGTCGGTGATCTCTTCTGTCGAATCGTGCTGTGGCGCAGCATTCTTGAGTTGCTCGCGGGCGCGCTGCAGAAGGCTGTTCACGGTTGCGGTTGTGACGCCGATGGTGTCGGCCACCTCGGCGGCTCGCCACTGCAGGACGTCGCGCAGGATCAAGACGGCTCGCTGCCGCTCGGGCAGGTGCTGTAGCGCCGCGATGAATGCGAGGCGGATCGACTCGCGTGCACCGACGACGTAGGCGGGGTCGGCGTCGTCGCCGGGAGAGATCTCGTCGACGGCGCCCGCGTACGGCTCGAGCCACGGGACCTCGCCGTCGGTCTCGAGTGTGTCGGTGGGGTCGAAGGCGTCGCCGCCGAGCCCCGAGGGCAGCGGCCTGCGTTGTTTGCTCTGCAGTGCGGTCAGGCACGTGTTGGTCGCGATCTTGTGCAGCCACGTCCGTACCGATGCGCGGCCGTCGAACTTGTCGTACGCGCGCCAAGCCCGGAGGTAGGTGTCCTGGGTGAGGTCTTCTGCGTCGTGGTGCGACCCCATCATTCGATAGCAGTGGGCCAGGATCTCGCGGCGCAACGGCTCGGTCGCGGCGTGGAATTCGGCGTCGCCCGTGGTGGACGACTCGCTGGAAAGATGCGCAGTGGTGGCGGTCTGCGGGGGCATGTGATCAAGGTTACGACAGGGCACCGACAAGCTCTACGGTTGAAAACGTTCGATAGACGCGCAGGTCGGGTTCCTATCCCGATCGAAGTGGAACGCGACTTTTGCGCGCGGTGCGTCTAACCCGCGACGCCGCGCTCTCGGCGGCCTATTCTCGCCGGTAAACGCCTCTGCCGAGCGCGCGAAGTGGTCTGTGACCTGCGGCAAGGCTTGTGCAAGGGAGTTGCGGCCCGCTGCGATCAGTTGCTAGCTTCGTGCTCATGACGAGCGAGCACGACCGCGCCTTGGCGCAGATCTCAGAGGTGACCTACGTGATCACCGCTCTGGGTTGTCGTCTGCCGTTCGCCCGTGTGCTGTGTTGTCGCCGAATGCGTTGATCCGAGTTCTTCACTCTTCACCAACCTTCCGCATTCCACGCGAATCCTCCGCGATCATCGTCGACCGCCTGCCGTGCACATCGTTGCCGGACGCGTAGACAAATAGCTCGCGGCGCCACGATGTTGCGCGCCACGGATTCGCTGCACCGACACCGCTGCACCGACACCTAGGGACACCAACTCATGACCGCAACCGTTGATCAGCCCATCCGCACCGCTACGCTTTCCTCACCGGTCCGACGGCCGGCCGCACGTCCGATCCCACGCAGGTCGACGCCACGGCCGACGCCTGTGCCAGGACTCGAACCACGTAGCGTCCGGAGAGGGGGGCGGCCGATTCAGATCGCGACACCGCGCCTTGAGCTCTCCGACAAACCCGCAGCGCTCGTATTGCGCACCGCTCGACTCTCCGGCCCGATTTTCCGCGACGACGCCGCAGAGGCAACAGGATTGTCGATCTCGACCGTGAATCGCCAGGTCGGCGCGCTGCTGAAGGCGGGTCTCCTACGCGAACGCGCCGACCTTGCGCCCGCCGGGGCCATCGGACGTCCGCGCCTGCCGTTCGAGATCAACGTGACCGACTTCCTGACTCTCGGTATCCACATCGGATACAAGGTCACCTCGATCACCACCCACGATCTGCTACACCGCGTCGTCGGTGCCATCCAGATCCCGACGCCGATCGCCGAGACCCCCGAGCAGACGCTGACCGCCATCGGCGACAGCGCACGTCGCTTCGTCGGCCGCTGGTCGAATCGTCGAGTGTTGTGGGCCGGTGTCGCGATCGGTGGCCGTGTTGCCGAGGGCGGCTTTGTCGACCATCCGCGTCTCGGGTGGTCGGATGCCCCGGTGGGCAACATCATCGCCGAAGCCGTCGGGCTGCCCGTCTCGGTCGCGTCGCACGTCGAAGCGATGGCAGCTGCCGAACTCGTGGTGAACCCCAGCGACAAGCGCTCGAGCTTCCTCTACTTCTACGCGCGTGAGATGGTCGGCATCGCGTTCAGCGTCGACGGCGCTGTGCACACACCGACCGCGGGCCCGCCGGTGATCGGGCACTTCCCGACCGGGGCGACCACCCTGCTCGACCCGCGGCACACCGGTCGACTCGAGCCGACCGCCAGTGACACCGGCGTTGTCGAGGCCGCGCTCGCACTCGGACTCGACGTGACCGACATCGAGGGTGTGCACGCGCTCGCCCGCGGCGGTGACGCAACCGCCCGCGCGCTTCTCGAAGAGCGCGCGACGGTCCTCGGCCGTGCGGTGGCGCTGATGGCCGACATCTTCAACCCCGACCACATCATCCTCGGCGGGCAGGCGTTCACGGACAATCCGTCGACGCTGCCGCTGGTTGCCACAGCGATCCGCGAGACCTCGGTATCGCCCAAACGCGATGTCCGTGTGTCTCATTCGGGTGTGACGGTGCAGCAGCAGGCGGCGGGAGCCGTCTCGCTCGACGCCGTCTACGGCGATCCGCTCGAGGCGCTCGCCGCGACAGCATAAGGGGGCTCGCCGGCGCGGCGTGCGCCGGCGAGCCTTGCGTTGATGCTCAGTCGGTGGTGCGGCGCGCGTAGTTGCGCAGCGCGAACGGCATGAACAGCAGCGTGAGCACGACGGCCCAGATCAGCGTCGACAACTCCGGGTAGCGCAATGGGAGTGCGGCGTCGGCTCCCGCTGCGGGTCCGTTGCCCCAGAGCACGCGCATCGCCTGGATGAGTGACGAGATGGGGTTCCACTCGGCGATGGTCCGCAGCCACGGCTGCATCGCCTCGGTGGGCACGAACGCGTTGGAGACGAACGTCAGCGGGAACAGCACGGAGAACATGAACCCGTTGACCGCTTCGACCGAGCGCAGCCACGAGCCGATCATGACGCCGAACCAGATCATCGCGAATCCGAACACCAGCACCAGCAGGAAGCCGAGGGTTCCCTCCCACACCGATGTGGTGATCCGCCAGCCGATGATCACGCCTGTCAGCGCCATCACGACGATGCCGATCGACGAGTGCAGCAGGCTCGCGATGCTGCGTCCGATCAGCACGGCCGATCGTCGGATGGGCAGCGACCGGAAACGGTCGATGATGCCCTTCTCGATGTCGGCGGTGATGCCGGTGGCGACGATGAACGCGGTGAACACGATCGTCTGACCCATGATGCCGGGCAGCAGGTACTGCTTGTAATTGATCGCCGGGTTGCCCGCGCTGATCGCCGGTCCGAAGACATAGGCGAACAGCACGACGAACATGATCGGCTGAATCGTCACGTCGGAGAGCATCTCCGGCATGCGTCGAGTATGGATCATGTTGCGCTTCACCATGATCCACGCCTGTTGCCAGACGTTCGTCGGGTGGATCGGCGGGCGTTCGACCAGTTGGGATGTCAGCGATGTGGTGCTCATCGGATGTCTCCGCTCGAGGTGGGGGTGGCGTTGTCGGTGGCGTTGTCGGCGTCGGGGTCGTCGTCGGTGGTCTCGGCGCGGTGGCCGGTGAGGGAGAGGAAGACGTCGTCGAGGCTCGGTCGGGCGAGACCGATGTCGTCGACGGTGATTCCCGACTCGTCGAACCAGCCCGCGATGCGGGTGAGGTCGGCGAGGCCGGAGGCCGACGACGTCAGGGTGCGTGCGGTCTCGTCGATGAATACCTCGCCGCCGTTGCGACGCAACAGATCTTGCGCCGCAGGCAGTGACGCGGCGTTGGACACGGTGATGACCACACTTGCCGCGCCTGCGCGTTCCTTGAGTTGCAGCGGTGTGCCCTCGGCGATGACGCGACCCTT
>NZ_LDTZ01000018.1 GCF_001186365.1 Gordonia jacobaea
CTCGGGTGATCGCCGCGACCGGCTCGTTCACCACGATCTGCGGTGACCGACTACCACCTGCATGCCCCACGTTGGCCGGCTACGTGGCCGAGGGTCGCGTCGCCGGCACACACGTCCGTGCGGTGCTCGAGGTGCTCGAAGCGATCCCCGGTGAAGTGTCGGCCGAGACAAAAGCCGCCGCCGAAGCACAGATGGCCGGCTACGCGGTCCAATTCACCCCCGCCGAGATCACCAACCTCGGGTCACGGCTACTCGCCCATCTGGATCCTGACGGGACACTCACCAACCCGAAGGACCGCAAACGCCGACGCCGCCTGTGGGTGAACCGGCAGAACGCACAGTTGATGTCGCGGTTGACCGCCGATCTCGATCCGATCGCCCGCGCACGGCTCGACACGGTGTTGGATGCGTGGGCCAAACCCGGCATGAACAACCCGGACGACCCGGAGTCGCCTGTCGGTCCGATCACCACCGCGAACGCCGAACAGGTCGCGGCGGCTGCGCTGCGTGATGAACGCTCACCCGCGCAACGCAACCACGACGCCTTCTCCGCCCTACTCGGCCAGGTGTTGGAATCCGGCATGCTCGGCAACACCCATCGTGGATTGCCGATCCAGGTCATCGTCACCACCAGCCTGCGAGAACTCGAAGAGCAGGCAGGGATCGCACAGACCACGTCCGGAACACTCCTGCCGATCGGTGATGTGATCGAGATGGCCGCCTCGACCGGAGCGAGCCAGTATTTGGCGGTGTTCGGTGACCACACCAGCATCCCGCTCTACCTGGGGCGGTCGAAGCGGATCGCGTCACTCGGACAACGACTCGCCTCATTCGCCTCACCCGGCGGGAAAATGTGTTCCGCCCCCGGCTGCAACCAACCTGCGAGCAGGGTGCAGATGCATCACGCCGCGAAAGACTGGGCAGACGGCGGCTTGACTGATATCGACCAGTTGGTGCCCGCCTGTGATGTGCACAACCGGCGGGTCGGCACGAAGCCCGGCCAGTTCACCACCCGGATGATCACCGAAGGCCCCGATACCGGGCGGGTCGCGTGGCGATTGAACGCCAAGCCAGGTATGCCGGAGAATCCCGAACGCATCAACCGGATCGCCGACGTCAAAGCCGACTTCCGCGACTACCTCGCCGCAGAACACACCAACAACGAGGCCGCCGCCGCGGCACGCACGACCGGTACCGGAATCGCCACAGACACAGCCGTCACCGCGATTGTGCCTCCGCCCTTAGTGTCCAACCCGCCCGCCGGGCGGGTCGAGCTCACTCTGGTGGGTGCGATGCCCTCCGGCGATACTCTGCGCCTCAGCTCGCGGGTCGACATCGGGTGGAACCTACCGCCACTCGAACTTGACCCCGAGCCACCCAACGACCCAGACGCGCCAACAGGTCCCGCCCCACCAGGCGGCCCCAACCGCATCGGCGGCGTCGACCCACCCGGAGGCGTCGACCCACCGTTGTCCGACGCCGCCTGACCAACGGTCACCTGACCGACGCGCCAACCCCTAGCCTTGGTGAACCGTCGAATCAGGTTGTGCTGCAACCCGTCTACACCCCGGTGGCGGGGCAGACGTGGTTGGGCAACGTGGTTGGGGCGACGTGGTTGGGGCGACGAAGCCTCCTGCCCCGCTCCAACTAGAGGCCGTGCTCGCCGAGCCACCCGATCGCGAGGTCGCGTGGTTCGGCGCCCGCGTCTGCGCGTCGTGCCAGTTCGGCCAGGTCGGCGGTGGTGATCTCCCCCGCGACACGATTGATCTGCTTGACCTCGCTGCGGGTCAGCGCGGCGGTCCGGTACACCGGAACGAGATTCTGCGCGCGCGGACCGCTCTGCGGAGACGGGGACTGAGACTGAGACTGAGGTGAAGTCGCCGGGTTGGAGGGGGTCGACGGCTGTCCCGCGTCGTCCTGCGTCGGCGCGGGGACTCTGAGCGCCTGGATCTGTGGCGCCGCGGGGTCGAGAGCGACCGCGGCGTCGAGTGCCGTCACCACGCCGACAGCCTGCGCCGTCCCCACTCGTGCGATCACCTCGCGGGCCGATCCGACCGACTCCACCGCACCGAAGCGGCAACCCTGCGCTGCGAACGCAGCCATATCCGCGGGTTCCGGACGTCCGACGACAACGACGGGTAGCCCCTCGGGCAGTCGCCCACACTCCGATAGATCGGTGACATTGCTCGACTGCGCCAGCGACGTCGCGACAAAGACCTGCGGCGTCGCACTCACGGGTGTCGCATCACCCACCGAAACACCTTGGGGCAGAGAGCGATTGAGCTCGTCGTAGACGTCGTCCGACGACGTGACGGTCGCCTTCGGCGCCAGCGAGGTGAGTAGTTCGCCACTGAACGCGGGAAACAGGTCGACCCGCGCGCGATCCATCTCGTCGAGCAATGCGGTGTCGTCGCCGCGGATCAAGTCATCTGCAACAGGTGCGCCGACGTCGCGCAATGCTCCCGCGTAGATCTCGGCCATCACCCGCAGCGCGGGGTCGTCGGCCGAGCCGAGATGCAACAGCCGACTCGACGACGCGGAGTCACGCGACGAATCCGAACATCCCGCGAGCACCCCGGTGACAACCATCGCGACCGCAATGACGACAGCGGTGGCCCACACACGATTCCGCACGGCTCTCACGGTATAACGATGCCCCTGCACGAGTAGCATCCACCTCGTGCCAATGCCCAACCTCCGCCCAGGTGCACGGAACGCGCGTGGGGCGCGTCCGCTCCCCCGGATTCCGGTCCCCGTCGCACGGGCGGTCGTCGACTGCGCGGTCTATGTCGACGGAATCAGACAGCCGGGGCGCATCACCTACGCTGACGCATTCGCGCAGGTACGCGAGACCGGCAAGGGGTTCGTGTGGCTCGGACTCGCCGCGCCCGACGACGAACAGATGACCGGCGTCGGCGAGGTGTTCGGCCTGCACGAGCTGGTCGTCGAGGACGCGGTGCACGCCCACCAACGTCCCAAGCTCGAGGTCTACGACGACACGCAGTTCCTCGTGCTCCGCACGGTCAAGTACGTCGAGCACGAGTCGATGGAGAAGGCCAGCGAGGTCGTCGAAACCGGCGAGATCATGGTCTTCGCCGGCCGCGACTTCGTCATCACCGTTCGCCACGGCGACCACACCCATCTACACAATCTGCGTCGACGACTCGAAGCCCGACCAGAACGCCTCGTGCTCGGACCGACCGCCGTGCTGCACGCCATCGCCGACAAGGTCGTCGACTCCTACCTCGCCGTCTCCGAGCGGATGGAAGACGACGTGGTGTCGATCGAGAGCACGGTCTTCTCCCGACAGCAGCGCTGGCTCAACATCGAACCGGTATATCTGCTCCGTCGCGAGGTTCTCGAACTGCGCCGAGCGGTCACACCGCTGGCAGGCCCGCTGTCACGGCTGGCGTCGGACAACACGTTGGTGCCCAAAGAGATTCGACGCCAGTTCCGCGATGTGTCCGACCACCTCAGCACCGTGATCGAGCATGTCGTCGAATACGACGAGGTCCTCAGTTCGCTACTCGACGCCGCCGCGACGAAGGTGAGCATCCAGCAGAACAGCGACATGCGCAAGATCTCGGCATGGGTGGCGATCGCCGCGGTACCGACGATGGTCGCTGGACTGTACGGAATGAACTTCGACATCCTGCCCGGCATGCACGACCGGCAGGGCTTCGGCATTCTCTGCCTGACGATGTTCCTCATCTGCGGCGCCCTGTGGGCGACGTTCCGGCGAAGTCACTGGCTGTAAGCGCCGCCCCCGGCTGCCTAGACGGAAGGGCCGCCTCGATTCACCGGGTCACATGCTGGCAGGCGAACGCCTCGCGTCGGCGATGTCGATGCTCGCCTCTGCCCACGCCTCGCGAAGGGCGTCGGCTCCCTTGAGGCGCACCCACGCGGCTTCGTTCGCCGTGATCGGGATAGCGCGCAGGAACCGCACCGGTTCCATCGGGTCGGGAAGCACCACCTCGCCGAGTTCGTCGGCAGCGGTCAATAGTGCGGTGAACGGCGCACCATCCCAGAGGGGCTCGCCGAGATCGACGAGTGCGTCCGGTGCGAGGATGAGCCCCTCGACCGCCGGCGCTGCGGCGACGGTTGCCAATCGTCGGTGCAGCCCCGGCATCGCAACCCCCGTGTGCATCCGCACCACGAGCTCGACGCGCGGACCGCGCAGCGGGTCGGCATGAATGTCACTGGGGTCGGTCATCGGATGACGAGCGCACCCGACGGTCACGAACACCACGTCGTCGTCGAGTGCGAATCGTTCGACGTCGATGGGCTCGACACCCAGGAAGGTCACAGACGCCCGCTGCGGCTCGACGCCGAGTTCGGAGACGACGTATTCGTGCACGGTGTCGGTGACGGAAGGACTCACGACACTCAACGGTAGCCGGGCGGTTCAGGGACGCGGTAGCCGCCGGTGCAGCGGGTTGGTGGTCACCGGCGTCGACCGTCGAGGCGAACCGGGCACCGATGACACCACCGTCGGCGCGTCGGCGGTCGCGCGCGTCGCGTCGTGTGCCCGCATGGCAGCACTGTCGCCGACGCCGAGCCTCGCTGCGGTGACGATTCGTCGAGCGCGCTCCGAACAGACCGGACACTCCACGTCGTCGGGGACAGTGAGCATCGAGTGCACCTGTTCGACGTCATCGCATGCCTGCCGGCACCGGAAGACGTAGGTTGGCATGTGCAGACCATAGCGCGACCTGTGCGTCGCGGAATCTCGAAAGGCACTGCACCGTCGCGCCACCAGGAGGCTGTCATGCCGGAGTTGCTCTTCTCGTTGGACTCATCGAAGCCGTTCACCGCGCAGCAGATCGTCGGCCACAACCGGTGGCATCCCGACATTCCGCCTGCGGTGACGGTGAAACCGGGCGACACCTTTCGGGCGCACTGCCGCGAGTGGTTCGACGGCGCGATCCACAACGACGATTCGGCCAACGACATCCTCAACGCGCCGCTGAACAACGTGCACACACTCTCCGGACCGTTCGCGATTGAGGGCGCACAACCCGGCGACCTGCTGATCGTCGACATTCTCGACGTCGGTCCCATCCCCCAGGAGGATTCGGGTCCGCTCGCAGGCCAGGGCTGGGGCTACACCGGCATCTTCGCCAAGCTCAACGGCGGAGGGTTTCTCACCGAGCAGTTCCCCGACGCATACAAAGCGATCTGGGATTTCGCCGGGCAGAGTGCGACGAGTCGCCATGTGCCGCATGTGAAGTACACCGGAATCGTGCACCCGGGATTGATGGGCACGGCCCCGAGCCCGCAGTTGTTGGCAACCTGGAACGCGCGAGAGGGCGCGCTGATCGCCACCGACCCCGAACGTGTTCCGCCACTGGCACTTCCACCCGAACCAAGCGGCGCCATCCTCGGATCACTGAGCGGCGCGGAGTTCGATCGAGTCGCCGCAGAGGCTGCACGGACGGCACCGCCCCGCGAGAACGGCGGCAATCAGGACATCAAGAATCTCACCAAGGGCAGTCGCGTCTTCTATCCCGTCTTCGTGCCGGGCGCCAACCTGTCGTTCGGCGATCTCCACTTCTCGCAGGGCGACGGCGAGATCACCTTCTGCGGGGCCATCGAAATGGGCGGCTTCATCGATCTGCACGTCGACCTGATCAAGGGCGGCATGGAGACCTACGGCGTCACCGAGAACGCAATCTTCATGCCCGGCAACACCGATCCGCAGTACTCGGAGTGGATCGCCTTCTCGGGTACGTCGGTGACGCTCGACGGCGAGCAGCGCTACCTCGACTCCGACCTCGCCTACCAACGGGCATGTCTGCACGCGATCGAGTACCTGACGAAGTTCGGATACAGCCCCGAGCAGGCGTATCTACTTCTCGGTTCCGCGCCGATCGAGGGGCGACTGTCCGGGGTCGTCGACATTCCCAATTCCTGTGCGACCGTGTACATTCCGACTGCGATTTTCGACTTTCCGGTCGCGCCTTCCAAAGACGGGCCGGTCCGGATCGACCCGGGGATCGGCGCCCCGCACGCCAGCTTCTAGGAGCTCGGCACCGTGCGCCGCGCTCCGGGCTTACGCTGACTCACATGGTGAGTGTTCTTGCTGTCGCCGACGAAGTGGTCGACTCTCTCGTTCTCGGCATCGGCGTTCAGGGTCGTCCCGACCTGATCGTCGCAGCGGGCGACCTCCCGTTCGAGTATGTCGACGGACTCATGGCGACCTATGACGTTCCCGCCGTATATGTGCCGGGAAATCACGACCCGGACCTGCGCGGCTATCGGCAATCGCGCACCGGATGGCTGCGCGCCGGACTGCCCGCAGCAGACCCCGGACCGCTCGGCGCCCTCAACGCCGACGGACGGACCGTCGAGGCTGCCGGGCTGCGCATCAGCGGCCTCGGCGGCTCAATTCGCTACAACGACGGCCCCAACCAGTACACCGAGCCTCAACAGCGGTGGCGCAGCTGGAGAGTTCGCGTCGGTGCACACCTGACGCGGCGTCGGCCCGACATCTTCTTGACGCATAGCCCGGCGCAGGGCGTCGGCGACGGAGACGATCCGGCGCACAGGGGTTTCGCCTGCTTTCACCCGCTCGTCGACGATCTCGAGCCGACGCTACTGGTTCACGGACACGTACATCCCTACGGCGGACACCCGACAGACAAGGCGATCGGCACGCACACCACATCGGTCAACGTCGTCGGATACTGCCAGTTCGACATCGATCCCGGGCACCGCGACTTCACGATCGTGAGGCGACGATATGGCGCGTGACACCGGATTTCCCGACGCCGACGCCGAGAACGACTTCGCGCGCATGCGGCGCCAGGCCGAACTAGCCCGTCTCACGCACTGGTTCACCCGCCAACCCGCCGACGTCAACACGATCCTGCCGTTCGACGAAGTGGTGCGCGCACTGGGCAGAACCGGCGAGACCAACCTGGGCCTGCAGCAGGTCAACGTGCGCGACATCGTCGGAAGTGTCGACCGCACAAAGGATTTCGACAAGTACTTTCGCCCGACGTCATCACGCATCCGGCAACGTTGGCAACGTCTTGCCGCCGCGCAACGTCGGGGCGAGTCGGTGCCACCGGTCTTGCTGTACAAGATCGGATCGATGTACTTCGTGATCGACGGCCATCATCGTGTCTCGATCGCGATCGCCCGCCATCTCGAGACGATCGACGCCTACGTCACCGAGATCCACACGCGCATCACACCAGACGGAATCAACGCGCCGTCCGACCTCGTGCTCAAAGACCACCGTCGACTCTTTCTCGCACGCGTTCCCCTCGCGGGCGCGCAGGCGGATGCCGTGCGCCTGTCCGACCCGTTCTCTTACGCAGAACTGGCAGAAGCCGTCGAGGCGTGGGGTTTTCGGCTCAGCCAGGAAGTCGGAGAGTTCCTGAGCAGGCCCGAGGTCGCGCGCCGGTGGTTCGGCGAAGAGTTTCTACCGGTGGTCCGCATGGCACGCCGCGCCGAGGTTCGGCCCGACATCACCGACGACGCCGAGCTCTACATGTGGGTCGCGGGCGAACGCTATCGCCTTGTGCGCAGGCACATCTGGGACGACGAGATCATCGAGGAGCTCCGCGAGCAGTCGCAGCGCCGCCGGCGGTAGTGGTCTCGACAGGCTCGACCAGCGGGGGCGATCACCTGCGGCGCAGGCTCACTCCCGACTGCTGGTCGAACACGGCGATCTTGTCGGTGTCGAACACCAACTCGGCGCGCGAGTTCTTGGTCACCGCAGACTCCGGCGAGAGCCTGGCGACCATCTCACCGGTGCCGAGGTCTGAGCCCGAATCCGCTGCCAGTTCGGCCAGGGCGTCGTTGGCCGCGCGGCCGGAATCGATGGTGAAGTAGGCGTACTTGTCCGAACCCATCGATTCGAGAACATCGATGTCGGCGGTGAACGTCGTGCCACGCGCCTTCACGGCCGGGTCGATGAGCGAAGCGTCTTCGATCTGCTCGGGCCGGATACCGATCAGCACCTCGCCGTTGCTGCCTTCCTTCTTCGCCTCGGCCGCAATCGCATCGTGGTCGTCGAGAACCAATCGTCCCAGCGGAGTATCGATCGCGTCGGCACTCAGGGTGCCCGGCAAGAAGTTCATCGACGGCGACCCGATGAATCCTGCGACGAACACGTTGACCGGGTTGTTGTAGAGCTCGTTGGGGGCTCCGACCTGCTGGACGTATCCGTTGCGCATCACCACCACGCGATCACCGAGGGTCATCGCCTCGGTCTGATCGTGCGTGACGTAGACGGTCGTCGTACTCAGCCGCGTCTGCAGGCGTGAGATCTCGGTGCGCATCTGAACGCGAAGTTTGGCGTCGAGATTCGACAGCGGCTCGTCCATGAGAAATGCCTTGGGCGACCGCACGATCGCGCGCCCCATGGCGACGCGTTGGCGCTGGCCGCCGGACAGATTCGACGGCTTGCGGTCGAGGTACTGAGTCAGATCGAGGATCTTGGCGGCCTCGTCGACCTTCTTGTTGACCTCGTCCTTGGGCAGCTTCGCCAGGGTGAGCGGGAATGCGATGTTCTGTCGGACCGTCATGTGCGGGTAGAGCGCGTAGCTCTGAAAGACCATGGCGATGTCGCGGTCCTTGGGCGACTTGTCGTTGACCCGCTCTCCACCGATGTACAGGTCGCCGCTGCTGATGTCCTCGAGACCCGCGATCATGTTGAGGGTCGTCGACTTTCCGCAGCCCGACGGCCCCACGAGGATGATGAACTCGCCGTCGGCGATCGTGAGAGTGAAGTCGTGAACGGCGACAGTGCCGTCCGCGTATTTCTTGCTGACGTTGTCGAGCACGATCTCTGCCATGGGGACTATCCCTTCACCGCGCCGGAGGTCAAGCCGGCGACGATTCGACGTTGGAAGAAGAGCACAAAGATGATGATGGGGATGGTGATGACGACCGCCGCAGCTGCGATGGAGCCGGTCGGCTCCTCGAATTGCGAACTGCCCGTGAAGTTCGCGATCGCGACGGGAGCGGTGATCGCCCGCTCGGTCGAGGTCAACGACAGTGCGAGGAGCAGGTCGTTCCAGGCGAAGATGAACACCAGGATCGCCGCGGTCACAACACCGGGCGCAGCGAGCGGCGCGATGACCTTACGGAACGCCTGAAATGGCGTGGCGCCGTCCATCTTTGCCGCTTTCTCCAACTCCCACGGGATCTCCCGGAAGAAGGCCGACAGCGTGTAGATGGCCAGCGGCAGAGCAAACGTGATGTACGGAAGGATCAGGCCGAGCCAGGTGTCGAAGAGTCCGATGCTGCGCTCGATGTTGAACAGCGGTGTGACCAGCGAGATCTGGGGGAACATCGCAATCAACAGCGCAGCGCCGACGAGTAGCTTCTTGCCGGGAAAGTCCAGGCGCGCAACCGCATAGGCGGCCATCGTGCCGATCGCGACGGCGATCAGAGTGGTGATGAGACCGATACCGAGCGAGTTACGCAGCGCAGAGGTGAACGCACTCGTCTGGAAGATCCCCGAGTAGTTCTCCAGGGTCCACTGCGTCGGGATGAATTTGCCGTCGGTCACGCTGCTCGCCGGCTTGAACGACAGGCTGATGATCCACAGCAGCGGAATGATCGCGTAGAGCACGACCAGGATGTCGGCGATCAGCCAGCCGACCCGAGATTTGGCGGTGCGATTCATGGCGTCCTACCTCCCCTCGTTGTCGGAACCGGGCGCGGCTGTGCCGAAACCCTTGATGAAGATGAAGGCGATGATCGCGACACAGATGAAGATGAGTATCGAAATCGCTGATCCCACACCCAGATTGAACGCCTTGAACAGGTTGTCGTAGCCGAGCATCGAGACCGAGTACGTGTTGTTGTTGCCTGCCGTCAACACATAGATGTTGTCGAAGATGCGGAACGCATCGAGCGTACGGAACAGCAGCGCGACCAGGATCGCGGGCTTCATCATCGGAATGATGATGCGCCGCAGGCGGGTCCATGCGCCCGCGCCGTCGACCTCAGCGGCCTTGAGTAGTTCGTCGGGCACCAACGCGAGACCGGCGAGCAGCAGCAGCGCCATGAACGGAGTGGTCTTCCAGACCTCGGCGAGCACGATGATTGCCAGTGACGGCCACTGCTGCGTCAGCGGCGCACTACCGTCTGGCAGGAGGTTGGCGAGGTAACCGGTTCCGGGTGTCCACGCGTAGTACCACGAGAACGCGGCCGCAACCGTCACGATGCCGTACGGGATCAGCACGACGGTTCGGATCACACCGCGCCCGAAGATGGTGCGGTGCATCACGATCGCGATCGCCATGCCGAGCACCAACTCGATGACGACCGAGACCACCGTGATGCCGAGCGTGACGAAGAAGGCCGTCCACCAGTAGTTGGAACTGAGCACCGTGCCGTAGTTGCTGAACCACGTGAACTCGCGCTCGCCCGGCGCAGACAGGCTGGACTTGTTGAGCGACAACCAGAATGCGTAGACGATCGGATACGCCGTGACCACCAGCATGAGGATCACGGCCGGAGCGATCAACCAATACGCCAGCCGACGTTCCTGCTTCTTGCCCTCGCTCACCTCGCCGGATCGCTTCGTGCGCTTCGACGACGTCGCCGGCCGCTCCAGAGTCGCCGTTGACGTCCCGCCTCCCGACCGTGTGGCATCCGAGCGCGCGGCCGCCCCGACCACGGTCGCTTGCGCGGCGGTGGGCGTCAGCGGCGCCGACTTCTCCAAGGACGGGGTCTCGGAAGACGGAGTCTCGGAGGACGGGGTGCTCGACGTCGGCGCGGCGTGCTCGGGTGCGCTTCCGGTGGGTTGACCGAGACGTTCCGGCGGCGTCCACGCGTCCGAATGCACTGTGCGACCGTACGATCCGGGCCCGTGCCCCGATCCGGACCCCTGCGCCGCCGACGATCCCCCGGTGTCGTCGCCGTCGCCGGGCATCGCGTGCCTGCCCCTGCGCTCCTCGGCCGGGTCGTTGCCCGTGCCGTCGTTACCGGATGTCATGGGATGAGTCCCTCCCCGTCGATCGCCTTTTGTACCTGCTCGGCAAGCTGGTCGACCAGAGTCTCGGGGTCCCACGAGCCAACCGGAGAGAGCTTGGCCTGCAGCAGCGTCGAGATCGCTTGGTAGTCAGGTGATTTCGGACGTAGTGCCGCATGCTCGGGTTCGAGCTGGAGTTTGATGTCGTCAGCCATCGGATACGCCGCACGGAAATCGGGATCGCTGTAGAGCGACGAGATGACCGGCGGGGTGCCCGCGTCGATCGAATAGAACTTCTGCGCCCGCGCGTTCGTCAGACACATCGCCGCCTCGAACGCCAGGTCCTTCTGCTGCGAGGTGTTCGCCACCGCGATATTCAACCCGCCGACCGTGCTCTTGGCCGGAATTCCCTCCGTCACACCGGGATAGGGAGCGAAATCGAACTTCTGCCGTACCGCGCGAGTCACCGGCGCCAGTTGTTCGTCTGTCGGGGTGTTGTCCTTGTCGGCGAACAGACCGGCATACTGCTGCATGTCGGTCAGGAACGGCACGCTGCCCGAGGCGGCGTTCTCTCGCATCGAGGAGAGCACGAACGGCCAGTTGACCTGGTAGATCGCCTTTCCCGTCTCCATGCCCAGACGCGAACTGGTCTCGTCGCCGTTGGTCAACGAGGGATCGTGTCCCGGCGCGGTCGCGACGGCCTTGAGCACGCTGAGCGCCTTCACCGTGGCGGCGCGGTGTTCCGGGGTGTCGTTGAGCGTCACCTTGTTCGGATCGTTGGGGTCGACCACCTCGCCGCCTGCGCTCGCGAGGACCGAGTTGAACCACACCATCAGGCCCTCGTACTGCTTGCCCTGCACCATGATGTAGCTCGGCCCGCCCTTGGCGAGGCTGCGGGTCGCGTCGGCCACCATGCCGTCCCACGTCTTGGCAGGCTGCCCCTTGTCGAGGGTGTCGCGCAGAACATCCTTGCGGTACCAGAGCAATTGGGTGTTGGTCCAGATCGGGATCGCGTAAAGCCGTTCCGCGTCATCGCTCTTCGTCTTCCACTTGGCGGTCTCGAGCGGACCACCCAGTGTTCGACCCTCCACCTCACCCGCGATGCTCTCGGGCACCGGTGTGAGCCATCCGGCGTCGGCGAACTCCGCGGTCCACACGACGTCCATACCCATCAGGTCGAGACTCTTGTCGTTGCCCGAAAGTCGTCGCGCCAACTGCAGACGCTGGTCGTCGGCCGCCTTGGGCAAGGCCGTCGTCACGATCCGGTATTTGCCACCGGATTCCTGAGAACACTTGTCGCCCATGGATTTGATCGAACCGGCGCCGTCGGCGGGCGGATACAGATTCAGGACTCCCGGCTCATGCCCGGAACCGCATGCCGACACGATCGGGAGCACCGTGATCAGTGCCGCCGCTGCGACGGCCGCCTTCACCGACATTCGTCGTGATCGACCCCGCCCCGATGCCCTGCCGGCCACGTCTGCGGCCCTGCGACGCCGGACTACAACGCCTGTATCCCTGTTGCTCGAATCCGTAGTGCTCGAATCCGTAGTGCTCGAATCCGTGTTGCCCGAATCGGTGTTGCCCGAATCCCTGTCGCGATCGCCGCTACCGGCTTGGTCACCGTCGCTCCGCACGCAGCCTCCTCGATGTCGCACGCAGCACAACGCGCGTCACCGCGCGCCATGGCGTTGGTGGCTACGCTAGTCCGGCGCGGTAGTGACAAGCAACACATTCGGCGCGACCGTGCCAATGTTCTTCGCGCGCGCCGGTTCTACGCACGCGCCAATGGCATCGGTGTACGGCTCAGGGATTGAGGCGGGCGAGCATGTCGCGGGCCTTCTCGGCGCTCTTGGGGTCGCAGAGCACGTCGTAGCGTCCCGCGACGAGTTGCATCGTCGACGCGAAGTCACGCTGACCGCGAGTGGCCGCGTACGGGATCGTCGTCGAGATGACGCCGAAGACAATGCCGCCGACGAGACCGAACAGAATGGGCACCAATGCGTTGCCGCTGACGACGAGCGAGACCAGCAGTCCGAAGAAGAGTCCGAGCCACGCTCCCGAGACCACACCGCCGCCGATCACCTTGCCCCAGGTGAGTCGGCCGATGACACGCTCGACCTGCATGAGGTCGACGCCGACGATCGTCACGTCCTGAACGGTGAAGTTCTCGTCGGAGAGATAGTCGACAGCACGTTGTGCCTCAGCGTAAGTCGAGTACGAGCCGATCGGCCATCCTTTGGGCGGCGTCGGGAGACCCGGCGTCTGCCGACCGGAACTCATCGGGTTGGTCATGTCATGTCCTCCACTCGGCCACTACCCTTACCCACATGGCGTCGGTGAGCAAGGTCTTCGTGGCCAGATTAGTCGGATTGGCGGTCCTTGGTCCCGACGGTGAATCGATCGGCCGTGTCCGCGACGCCGTGATCGCCGTTCGACTCCCAGGACAGCAGCCTCGCGTGCTCGGCCTCGCCGTCGAATTGGCCACGCGCCGACGGATCTTCGTTCCCATGCTGCGGGTCACGTCCATCGATCCCACCGCGGTGACCCTCAACACCGGAACCGTGAGCCTGCGACGACTGCACCTGCGTCCGGGCGAAGCCCTCGCGATCGGACAGATCCTGGACTCACGGGTGCGGATCGACGATCCCGATCACGAGGACCTCAAGGGCATCGACATGATCGTCGTCGACCTCGGGATCGAGCGGACACGTACTCGCGACTGGGTGGTCTCCCGTGTCGCGGCACGTCCGGCACGGCGCGGACTTCGGCGCGGCGAAACCATTGTCGTGGAGTGGAATCGGGTCCAGGGGCTCACCGCAAGCGCACTAGAACTACCCGGACAGGGTGTGGCACAGGCACTTTCCCAGTTCGAGGGGATGCGAGCCGCCGACGTCGCGAATGCTCTGCGCGAGCTGCCGCCGAAACGTCGAGACGAGATCGCCGAGGCCCTCGACGACGAGCGGCTCGCCGACGTGCTGCAGGAACTACCGCCGGACGATCAAACCGAAGTGCTCACACACCTCGGCGTCGAACGTGCCGCCGATGTGCTCGAGGCCATGGACCCCGACGACGCGGCCGACCTCCTCGGCGAACTGTCGGACACCGAGGCGGAGTCACTGCTCGAACGAATGGACCCCGAGGAATCGGCGCCTGTGCGACGACTGCTGACCCACTCCCCGGACACCGCGGGCGGTCTCATGACCTCGGAGCCGCTGATCGTCACCGCCTCGACGACTATCGCCGAGGCGCTCGCACGCGTGCGCGACCCCGATGTCACCCCAGCAGCCGCCAGCATGATCTTCGTCGTGCGTCCGCCGACTGCGACGCCAACCGGACGCTATCTCGGATGTGTCCACCTGCAGGCGCTGCTGCGCGAGCCACCTGCGAACATCGTCGGTGGCATCCTCGACACGGATCTGCAATCGTTGCATCCCGACGATTCACTCGAGACGGTCACGCGCTACTTCGCGACCTACAACCTCGTGTGTGGCCCGGTGGTCGACGACGAGAACCACCTCCTCGGTGCGGTCAGCGTCGACGACCTCCTCGACGAGATGCTCCCGCGTGACTGGCGTGAGAATGAACCCGAGGACAACGAACCAGAGTCGGAGACGGCAGGTGCCGCAAGCGGCAACGGCACAGCAGGAGCGAGTGAATGACGAGCGAGCAGAGCACGCGCCGCCTCGACACCCCGCGCGTGAACCGACGGCCGTCGTTCCACGTCGACAGCGACCTGATCGGCATATACGCCGAGCGGATCGCGCGGTTCCTCGGTACCGGCCGCTACCTGGCGATTCAGACGGTGATCGTCATCGTGTGGATCATCATCAATCTGAGCTGGGTCGCGCTGCGCTTCGACCCGTACCCGTTCATCCTGCTCAACCTGGCGTTCTCGACGCAGGCCGCCTACGCCGCTCCCCTGATCCTCCTGGCCCAGAACCGGCAGGAGAACCGCGACCGCGTCGCGCTCGATGAGGATCGTGCCCGTGCCGCGCAGACCAAGGCCGACACGGAGTTCCTCGCGCGAGAGCTCGCCGCGGTCCGCCTCGCCGTCGGCGATACCGTCACCCGCGACTACCTGCGAAAAGAACTCGACGACATGCTCGACGACCTCACCGACCGACTCGTCGCCCGGCTCGAGGGACTCGACGGTTCGGCAGACACCGAGAAGTCGCGGCGCCACCACCCCGAGCGTTAGCACCGCGACGCACGTGACTTCGGCGCACACAACTTCGGCGCACATAACGTCAACGCACGTAACTTCACGGACAGATCACGCGATGACTTTCACATGGTGAACTTTTGTGAAGGTTCCGCACTCGGACACTCGACCCATATGTATGGTGGGTCACAGCCGGAGTGCCGTCGGACATCAACCGATGGTGACGCCCGGCGTTTGTTTCCGGGGTGGACCCTCCTGCATGTGCACCGGCACGGTGAGACGGGCGCCAACGGACTGTGTGGAGGCAATGGAGTGTCGATGACGGGTCAGACTCGACTGTTGGGTGTGAGCGATCTCGGGAAGGTCCGAGATTGAGAGCGCCACACCCTTTTCGACGTCGTCGCGGGCCCAAGCGCACCCGACTCCCGGGGAGAGCTCTCGCCGTCGGCGCGGGCGGTGTCCTCGTCGGTGTGATGGTGCTCGGAGCCGCCACGTCGAGTGCCCAGGGCGGGGTTCGGGTCGCGGTGCGCGCCGAGCCCGCGAAGCCGACGGTCCTCGCGGCGGTCGCACCCGCCGAACCGGTTGCGCTGCTGGGATTCGCACCCCCGCCGACCGTCTCGGCCAGCGCAGCAGCCGCTGCGGCGACCGCAACCGCCCCGCAGTATCGTCTCGCCGCTGATCTGCCATCGGGCCCGCTGGGAATTCCCGGCGTCGTCCTGCAGGCGTACAAACTGGCCGCGAACCGCATCGGTACCGAGGAACCACAGTGCAAGCTCCCGTGGTTCCTGCTTGCCGGCATCGGCAGGATCGAGTCGAATCACGCGAGCAACGGGTCCGTCGACCAGTACGGAAACACCATCAATCCCATCGAGGGGCCTGTGCTCGACGGCTCCCTCGCCGGTAACGAGGTGATTCGCCACCAGGGCGGTTATGCACGCGCGATGGGACCAATGCAGTTCATTCCCGGCACGTGGGCCGCGTGGGGAGCCGACGGTAACGGCGACGGCAAGGCCGACCCGAACAACATCTTCGACTCCACCTACTCTGCCGGCCGCTACCTGTGCTCGGGATTCACCGACATCATGACCGACAAGAACAAGGTCGCAGCGGTGTACCGGTACAACCACTCGATGGATTACGTGACCAACGTCCTCGCCTGGGCCGGGGCGTATGCGACCGGCGTGATGCCGACCAACCCCATTCCCGAACCGAAGCGGCCGTCTTCGTCGTCTTCGTCGTCGAGTTCCAAGCCGTCGAAGCCACCCAAGCCCGGCGCGCCGAGTGCGCCCGGCTCATCGTCGGATTCGTCGACGCCATCGACACCGACGACCCCCACGCAGCAGTGCCTGGGTGCGATCTGCCTGCCCCCGGGCATCACGATCCCCGGCCAGCCCGCACCCAAGCCCGCACCGAAGCAGAACGCGCCGCGCAATCCCGGACCAGCGACGACGAGCACGCCGGCGCTCAAGGTCGTGCCGCAATAGGCTCGCGGTCGCAGTCGCGTCGTCGGAGAGACCGTGTGATCGTCATGCCGTGGGGCACCCCACCCGTTCTCTACCTGCGCTGATCGCGGCGCTAAGCTAGCGGAGATGACTACCGGAGTCCAGCCAACCGAATCCGCGATCCGCTCCGCGCTGAGCAAGGTCAACGATCCCGAGATCGGCAAGCCGATCACCGACCTGGGAATGCTCAAGTCGGTGCAGATCAACGACGACTCGAGCGTCGATGTCACCATCTACCTCACGACGTCGGGTTGTCCGATGCGCACCGAGATCTCGGGCCGGGTGGAGAAGGCCGTAGCCGACGTCCCCGGCGTCGGCACGATCCGCGTCGATCTCGACGTGATGGACGACGAACAGCGCACCGAGCTACGCAAGAAGCTCCGCGGCGACAAGGCAGAGCCGGTCATTCCGTTCGCGCAACCCGGTTCGCTGACCAGGGTGTATGCCGTCGCGTCCGGCAAGGGCGGCGTCGGAAAGTCGTCGGTGACGGTGAATCTGGCGACGGCCCTCGCGCAACGCGGACTGTCCGTTGGCGTACTCGACGCAGACATCTACGGCCATTCTGTGCCGCGCATGCTCGGCAGCGACGCCAAGCCGACGCAGGTCGAGAAGATGATCATGCCGCCGATCAGCCACGACGTGAGGTTCATCTCGATCGGGCAATTCACCGACGGCAATACCCCGGTCACCTGGCGCGGACCGATGCTGCACCGCGCGCTTCAGCAGTTCCTCGCCGACGTCTACTGGGGAGATCTCGACGTGCTCCTCCTCGACCTGCCACCGGGGACCGGCGACGTCGCCATCTCGATCGCACAGCTCATCCCGGGCGCGGAGATCCTCGTGGTGACCACCCCGCAGCAGGCCGCTGCCGAGGTCGCCGAACGCGCGGGTGCGATCGCGCTGCAGACAAGGCAGAAGATCCTCGGCGTCGTCGAGAACATGTCGTGGCTCGAACTGCCCGACGGTACGCGCATGGAGCCGTTCGGCTCCGGAGGCGGCGAGAAGGTCGCCGAGCGGTTGACCCGGGCCGTCGGGTCGAGCGTCGACTTGCTCGGCCAGGTGCCGCTGGAGACCGCGCTGCGCGAGGGCGGCGATTCCGGTGAGCCCGTTGTGCTCTCGGCTCCCGACTCAGCATCTGGGCGTGCGCTACGCGCGATCGCCGACAAGCTCGCGGTTCGTCGACGTGGCCTCGCGGGCATGAGCCTCGGCATCGACACAACGCGTCACGGCTGACACGTCTGTCCTCCAGGCCCGACGGTCAGCCGGGGTGGACAGTCAGGTGGCGTCCCAGTCGGCCACATCGTGCCGACGCGAACTCTGCTCTGATGTCCTCTGCTCTGATGTCCTCTGCTCTGATGTCGACGCACTCGTATTCGAACTCGCGCGCTGACCCTCCTTGGTCATCGGCACGGGCGCGGAGACCGGCTTGATCGGCGGGGTCTGTGAGTCACGCTCGACGGTGTTCGACGACGGTCCGCTGGTGAAGATCGACGAGTCGCCGTCGAAGAGATGCTTGGTGATCATCGACTGTGGGGTGAGTCCGCGTAGCTCGTTCAGTTGCGAGAGCGGCTTACGCAGCTCGTCGAATTCGGGGCCGAAGTCGTTTTTCAACTGATCGGTGGCACCCGTCGCGTACTCGCGCGCCTTGCGCAGCGACTGCATGCTCCACGACACGGCCCCGGGGAGCCGCTCCGGGCCGAGAATGACCAGCGCAGCGACGAGCAGCACGAGGATCTCACCCCAACCGATGCTGCTGAACATGACACTTCCCTACTCTGAAACCGATCTACGACGCTAATCGCTGGCCAACCGATCTACGCCAGTCGCTGGGTGGCCGAACCCGCGCTAGTCGCTGGCTGTGGTGATCGAACCGTTGAATGTTCGACCGTCCCGCCAGTAGGTGAACGGCACCCGCTCACCGATCTTCGTCGTGCGCACCGCAACCGTCAATTCGTCGGCGCTTTCGATGCTGCGGCCGTTGAAGGAGGTGATGACGTCGTTCTCCCTGACGCCCGCCTGTGCCGCCGGCCCGTCGGCGACGACGTTGCGCACGCCCGCGCCGAGTACTCGGTCATTGCGGACAGAGCTTGCGCTCACGCCGATCTGCGGATGGTTGACTTTGCCGTCGCGGATCAGTGACTGGGCGATGGGGATGGCCTGGCTGATGGGAATGGCGAAGCCGAGACCTATCGAGCCGCCGGCACCGGAGGCGATTGCCGTGTTGATCCCGACCACCGCCGCCGACTCGTCGACGAGCGGACCACCCGAGTTGCCGGGGTTGATCGCCGCATCGGTCTGGATCGCGTCGATCACGGCATCGGTGTCCGACTCGGCGTCGGGTGGCAGCGGGACCGCGCGGTGCGTCGCGCTGACGATCCCGCTGGTGACAGTGCGGTCGAGGCCCAGCGGCGAACCGAATGCGATGACCTCTTCACCGATCTGCAGATCGTCGGAGTTGCCGATCTTCGCAACCGTCAGGTTCGCCACGTTGTCGACCTTGAGCACAGCGAGGTCGGTGTGGATGTCGCGGCCGACGATGCGGGCGGGCACTCGGTTGCGATCGGAGAAGACGACCTCGAGCTTGGCGCTGCGGTCGTTCGCCGCCATCGAGATCACGTGGTTGTTGGTGAGGATGTAACCGTCTGCGTCGATCACGAAACCCGAACCGGTGCCGTAGGCGCTCGCTGTCCGCACATCGACCGACACCACCGATTTCTCGACGGCCTTGGCGACGCGCGCGACGGCCGATTTCGGTTCTCCCCCGCCATCTCCGCCGTCGCCCGTCGAGAGTTTCACCGTGTTGCTGTTCAGCGGTGACGCGACCTCTGCGGTGTAGCGGCCGATCAATCCGCCGACCAACCCGATCAGCAATGCCAGGACGGCGAGGGTGGCCAGGGCATACCACGTCACCCTCTTACCGAAGAGCAGATCCTTGACGCCCAGCTTCGGACCGGCGACCGTCGGGTCTATCGCAGACTCGTCGACGAGCGCAGGCGCGTCGAGGGAGGCGATGCTCTCCGGGTCGCGCCACGGGTCCGGGGGCGCGGGCTCGTCGGTCGGGACGCCGTACGCGGCGAGTGGATCGCGCTGGAGTGTCTCGTCGGAACCCTCCGGCCTGCCGAATGCCTCGGCGAGCACCGCGTCGGGTGGCGCGATCTGCGGAGCGGGCCTCGACGACGACGGAGTGCTCGCGAACGAACCACGCACGCCTGCGGGGCGGCCGAACACCTGAGCGGTAGCCGGCGACACCGGGACGTGTCGCTGCTGGCCGCGGGAAGCGCCGTCGCCGGGTGGCGTCTCGGCAGGAGGTGTCGCACCTCCCGTTGCAGCGGCGTTCTCACGGCTGAAGGGTGAATCGTCCGGCTGCGAACGGCACTGACCGCCGTCAGATCCGCCGGCGTCGGTCTCGTCGATGTCGTCTGCTCCCACGCGTTCGTTTCCGGTGCTCAGCGTCCGCGCCAGCGGTTGCGGCGCCCACGGTCGGGCTCACCGCGGACCGCGTCGGTTGGCGCAGTGGCGGGACGCGATGCCTCGTGCCCGAAGTCGGTGTGCCCGTAGTCGGTCTGTGTGTTCACCGGCGGCAAGCCCGACGCAGCGAGCGGTCCGGGCGTGGCAAAAGGTCCGTGGAACCGTCCGTCCGGAAACGGACTGGAGTGAAAGGCGTCGCGACGAGAGGGATTCGGACCAACCGGGCCGTCAGAACGACCCTGTTCGCGACGGTCGCGCACACCGGTCATGTCGATCTCGCGCGTGGGAATCTGGCTCAACTGACCGAGCAGGTCAGCGGGCATCGCCACCGTCCCGGAGTCGCGCAGCCGCGTGCGGGCGTCGAGTTGAGCGTCGACGGCATCCATACATTCACGGCACAGCGCGAGGTGGTGCGTGGCCCGCACATGTGCGGTCATGCCGAGCTCACCGTCGACGAATGCTGCGACGGCCTCGGACGCGAGATGCTCGGTCGAAGCGAATCGACGCGGGCGGGGACGTCGGAAAGCGGGGTTGGGCGCGAACGAGGACGTCGCGGGTGACCACGTGGCGGGGTTCCACGGAGAACGCCTACGGCCCCGTAGATCGGGCGATGCAGCCACACCATCGGCGTGCCCTGCGGTGTCGACATGCGATGCTCCCTCAGCGGGCGGACCGTCGGCGAGCGCGCCACTACCGGGCGGGCTGTTGTCGACGTGAGCTCGTTTGTCGGCGTCCGCTGCGGAATCTCGTCGATCCCGTCGGCCGTCCATCATGTGTGGTTCACCCCTCTTCACAGGTCGGTCTCCGCGAGCGAACCGGTCGGGTCCGTGACGCGGAGGGCGCTGCGTGCCCGTGCCGGCAACACAGCCTATCCGAATCCCAAACGGCACGACGGTGCCCGGGGTTCCCGAATCGGGTGAAAACGTCAGTTTCCGACGGCTACCGAACGCCGATTGTCGTGGCCGCGAGCTGCGAGGTAATCCCGGATCGTCTGCCGTCCGCGGTGGATACGACTACGCACCGTGCCGAGCTTGACGCCCAGCGTCGCGGCGATCTCCTCGTAGGAAAGTCCCTCGATGTCGCAGAGGACGACTGCGGCGCGGAAATCGGGGGTCAGCGAGTCGAGCGCAGCCTGGAGGTCGGGGTCGAGATTGGCGTCGGCGTAGATCTGCTGAGGATCGGGAGTGTCGCCGGGAACACGGTCGTACTCCTCTGGCAGGGCCTCCATGCGGATCTTGTTGCGACGACGGACCATGTCGAGGAACAGATTGGTGGTGATGCGGTGCAGCCACCCCTCGAACGTTCCCGGCCGATAATTCGACAGCGAGCGGAACACCCTGATGAAGGTCTCCTGCGTCAGATCCTCGGCGTCGTGCTGATTGCCGGAGAGACGGTAGGCGAGCCGGTAGACGCGGTCAGCGTGCTCACGGACCAGCTCGTCCCACGTCGGCATCAAGAACTCATCGCCGGTTGCGTCGAAGCCCGCCGTCCCCGAGGGGATGACGTCGATCGTCTCGACCGCCGTGTTCAACTCTGCGGTGGTGGATGCCTGGGGATCAGTCATCGCGGGTGGCCGGTTCCCTTCTTTTGCTGTCGAGCGGCTCGAGTCCGATTCGACACGAATTCGCTATCTTGAACACCTGCGCATCGACGGCTATTCCGACCACCGCGCCCGTGCTGTTGTCTCACCCTCTCCCATCGCGGTGTGGTCGCAGTGTGAGGCGGCTGAGGTTTCACTGAGTAAGTCTTCGCTGAGGACGCTTTGCCGAGCATGTCTGCACTGCAGAGCACGTCTTCACTGAAGTACGTCGGAGCCCGCGACGATTCGGATGGGTCGGGTTTACGACTCGTCGACCTCCGTCAACACCCGAATCGGGCGTGCCACTGACATGGCGGGCCGTGTCCGGCCTAATCTCATGGAATGACCGATGCACCCACCGGTACCGATGCCGCGGCCGCGGCCCTGATCGACTACGCCGAATCGGCGATCGTCGAAGACGATGCGCTGGCCGCCGCGAGGGCACGCGCAGACGAATTGGGGACCGAACCAGTCAGCCCGGCAGTGGGTGCACTGCTGGCGTTGCTCGCCCGCTCGTGCGACGCACACGCCATTGCCGAGATCGGCACCGGCACCGGGGTGAGTGGCCTCTGGCTTCTCAACGGAATGTCGGGCGACGGGGTCCTCACCACCATCGACCCCGAACCCGAACACCACCGCGCCGCACGCGCGTCGTTCGCAGGCGCCGACATCCCGCCCGGCAGGACCCGGCTGATCAACGGCACGCCGCGAGAGGTATTGCCGCGACTGTCCGACGGCTCCTACGACCTCGTGTTCATCGACGGTCCGCTGATAGACCTCCCGACGTTCGTCGACGAGGCCGTCCGGATGCTGCGCCCGGGCGGCGTGGTCGTGGTGCACAACGCCACAGCGTCGGGGGCGGTCGGCGACCCGACACGCACGGACCCGGTGACGAGCGCGGCACGGTCCGCCGCGCTGCGCATCGCCGACGACGATCAGTTGCTGCCCGTGGTGGTTCCCCTCGGGGGTGGAGTACTCGCAGCGGCGAAAGCCCGCTGAGCGCGCTCAGACGTCGGTGGAGAAGCGCACGCCGCCGTCGGGTAGTTGAACACCCGGCCATACGCGCGCGCCGCGCAGCAGTTCACACCGTGCGCCGACCTCTGCGCCGTCGCCGATGACGGTGTCGCGGATGAGCGCACGCGGGCCGATACGCGCACCCTTTCCGACGATGCTGCGCTCCACGACGGCACCCGCTTCGACGACCGAGCCGTCGAACAACACCGCGCCGTCGAGTCGAGCACGTGGGCCGACCTCACAGCCGCGACCCACGACGGTTCCGCCGACGAGGACGGCACCGGGAGCAACGCCCGCACCCTCGTGGACCAGCGATTCGCCGTGACGGTCACCGAGGGCAGGCGAGGGCGCGATACCGCGCACGAGGTCGGCCGAGCCACGCACGAAATCCTCCGGCGTGCCCATGTCACGCCAGTAGGTGTTGTCGACGTAGGCCTGGACGCGCTTGCCGTCGGCGAGCAGGCTCGGGAACACCTCGCGCTCCACCGACACCTCACGGCCCGCCGGGATCTGCTCGATGACCCCGCGACGGAACACGTAGGTGCCCGCGTTGATCTGATCGGTTGGCGGGTCCTGGGTCTTCTCCAGGAACGCCGTGACCCTGCCGTTGTCATCGGTGGGCACGGAGCCGTACGCACGCGGATCACCGACGCGCACGAGATGCAGCGTGACGTCGGCCTCGGTGCGCTGATGTGTCGCGACGACCTGGCTGATGTCGGTTCCGCTGAGCACATCGCCGTTGAACACCACGATGTCCTCGGCGGTGAGCAGATCGAGCACGTTGCGGATACCGCCGCCGGTGCCCAGCGGCTCGTCCTCGGTCACGTAGCGAAGGTTCAGATCGAGCTTCGAGCCATCGCCGTAGTACTCCGAGAACACACTCGCCTTGAAGGACGTGCTGAGCACGACGTCGGTGATCCCTGCTGCGCGGATTCGCGACAACATATGTGTGAGGAAGGGCAACCCGGCAACGGGCAGCATCGGCTTGGGCGCCGACAACGTCAGCGGGCGCAACCGTGTGCCCTTACCACCGACGAGGATCACCGCCTGGGTCTTCGACATGTCGACGTCAGCGCTGGGCGCCGACGTCGAGGTGGCCGTGCTCGGAACGGTAAATCCGGTCACTGGTCGTGTCCTCTCGAGTGGGTCGAACCATCATCATCAACGATCATGTCGCGCCCCGCAGCGCGGACCGCCAGGCGCGAACGAAGCGCGAGGCCGAGCCTCAGCGCGAGGCGCAGCGGTGCGCGCAGCAGTCCCGGATTGCGGTCAGCCTGGAACATGTACGCGCTGCGGTGGTGCGCCGGCAGCATCGCGCCGGGGTCACGACCTGCGCTGTGGCCCTTCGTGTGAGTGACCTCGGCGCCCGGCACGTAGAGGTTGAGCCATCCGGCTTTGCCGAGTCGGTCTCCGAGGTCGACGTCCTCCATGTACATGAAGTACCGCTCGTCGAAGCCGCCGATCGCCTCGAAGGCCTCGCGGCGCACCAGCAGGCATGATCCCGACAGCCAGCCGACGGGTCGCTCGCTGGGGGCGACGTCGTCGGCGCGGTAGGCCGCAGTCCACGGGTTCGACTTCCACACGGTCCCCAGCAGTGCGTGCCCCGTTCCCGACACCAGGCTCGGGACACTGCGTGCCGACGGGTAGACCGAACCGTCCGGTTCGTAGATCAGGGGCCCCAAAGCCCCTGCCCGCGGCCAGCGCGCGGCGGCCGCGACCAATTCGTCGATCGCACCGGGCGACCACTCGACGTCCGGGTTGGCGATCACGATGAAATCGACGTCGGTGCCGAGCTCGGCGACCGCCCTGTTGATGCCTCCGCCGTAGCCGATGTTGCCGCCGGTGTGCACCAGCGTGACGTTGTCGTGGTCGCGTGCCGCGGCCTCGGGTGCGCCGTCGCCGGAGCCGTTGTCGGCAATGATGACGCGCGGTACAGCTGAGGTCGCGTGGTCGAGACTCTTCAAGAAGGTCTCCACGTGGCCGCCGGACCAATAGGTCACCGTCACGACACCGATGGCAGAAGTCACCCGGTCAGGGTAACCAACCACCGACCGGATCCCCGACGTCCCTCCCGCGTATGTCACGCGTCCGTGGGGATCGGCGATACCTCATTCGTTCCGAACGTCGGGTTCCGCGATCGCCGCACCCAGCGCATCCCGCCAGCCCCGCAGCGGGGTCAGCCCTGCGTCGGCCCACGCCGACGCGTCGAGGACCGAATAGGCGGGCCGCGGCGCGGGTCGGGGGAACTCGTCCGTCGTCACGGGCGATACCCGGGACGGATCGGCACCCACCCCCTCGAAGACGGCCTGCGCGACGTCGAACCACGTCGCTGCGCCCGAGTTGGTGGCGTGCAGGACGGCCCCGGTCACGGCGTCGTCGCCGACACGTGATGCCAACTCCCACACTCCGTCGGCCAGGTCTCGCGCATAGGTCGGTGAGCCGGTCTGGTCGTCGACGACGGTGATCGTGTCGCGGGACGCCTCGAGGCGGCGCATCGTGCCGACGAAGTCGGGGCTTTCGCGACCTCCCGTGTACACCCAGGCGGTTCGGACGATGGTGGCGGTCGGATCGGCGGCCCGCGCGGCACGCTCGCCCTCGAGTTTCGTTGCGCCGTAGACGGTTTCGGGAGCGAGGTCGTCCTCGACCATCGTCGCTTCATATGGCGTGGTCCGCGGCGCGGGCCGGGCCTCACCTTCGCGTGGGCTGCCCGCGGCAGCTCCGCCGAAGACGTAGTCGGTGGAGATGTGGATCAACCACGCGCCGCCTCGGGCTGTCTGCGTCGCCAGATTCGCCGGCCCGCTCGCATTGACCGCCGCGGCCCGCTCGCGATCGGACTCCGCGGCGTCGACGTTGGTGTAGGCCGCGCAGTTGACCACGACGTCTCCCGCTGCGAGGTCGGCGAATGCCCGGGCGACCGACTCGGCGTCGGAGATGTCGACGTCGCGCGAAGTCAGGGCGCGAACGTGGCTGGGCTTGTGCTCGGAATCGAGCAGCGCTGTGCCGAGCTGGCCGCCTGCCCCCACGATCCACACCGTGCATTCCTTCGCTGCGATATCGCTGTTCGATGGTTCCGTATCGACGTCGTCGCCCCTGTGCATGGCCTCATCGTGCCGCACGAATCGTGGTCACGCGCACGTGACCCGACACACGAGGTGTTGATCGTCACGTCGGCAGGGTGACGGGCGACGAGATCGCGTCGGCGTTGCAACCGCGATATTGCGCGCCACTTCAGTAGCCTGACGTCAGTACAACAACTTCAGCAACGTCAACCTCTTGAATAACGGCATTCACATGCGTCCCGCGGGGAACGGGACGCGATCCCCCGAGGAGCCGAACGCCGGATTCGACGATCGCAAAGGACCTGACCACTCGTGGAGTCACGACCCGAAGGCGCGCGTCGGCGGCCAAGCGGCCCTCGACGCCCAACCTCGGACGCGCACGACGAGTCCCGGGCGGCCCATCCCCGACGCCCAGCCCAGGACGCGCACGACGAGCAACGCGCCCCCCGGCCCACACGGCCCCGCCCCGAAGGGGCGACACCGGACCGGCGAGAGGGCACCGGAAATCCGCGACGACGACACCCAGGCAAGCAGGGACGCACCGGCCAGCAAGAACGTCAGCGAACAGAGCGGCGGGTGAACCCCGACGCGCCTCGCCGCCCGGGTCCCGACGGTCAACGCCCACGCACACCGCAACCGCCTCGACGAAATCGGCCCGACGCCCGCCAACGCCCGGCCTCCCAGTCGCCCGACGACACCGGCGCGCCCGCGAAGCCCGGCGTCACTCGTCGTCCGCGCCAGCGTCGCTCCGGAGAGATCCACACCAAGGGTGCTGCGGCCACCACGAGCGCGAGCACACGGGAGCAGAAGCCGCAGGGCCACGACGACCAGGGCCAGAATCCACCCCCGCCTGCCCGCGGCGCGCTCGCGGCGGTCGGCGGATTCGGACGCAAAGCCTGGGGCCGCGGACTGATCGCGCTGGTCTCGGTCGCTGTGCTCGTCTGCACCGGATACGCGTGGAGCAGCGTCAACGGACTGACGTCGAAGATCACTCAGCTCGGCGGCCTCGACCTCGGCGGGGGCGACGACGGCGCCACCGACATCCTGCTGGTCGGCACTGATTCGCGCACCGACGCCAAGGGCAACCCGCTCTCGTCCGAGGAGCTCAAGTGGCTTCGCGCAGGTGACGACATCTCCACCAACACCGACACCATCCTGCTCATTCGCATTCCCAACGACGGATCGTCGGCCACGGCTATCTCGATTCCACGCGACTCGTACGTGTCGGTTCCCGGTATCGGGTTGTCGAAGATCAACGCCGCGTACGGCACCACCCGCGAAGGCGCGCGCAAGCGCGCGGTCGAAGCGGGCAAGCCGGAAGAGGATGCCGAGCGCGAGGGCACACTCGCCGGCCGCAAGGCACTCATCGACACGGTTGCCGACCTCACCGGCGTCAAGGTCGACCACTACGCCGAGGTCGGCCTGCTCGGGTTCGCCCTGTTGACCAAGGCGGTCGGCGGCGTCGAGGTATGCCTCAAAGACGCTGTGAACGAACCACTTTCGGGAGCACGATTCAAAGCCGGACGCCAAACCCTCAACGGCCCACAGGCATTGAGCTTCGTCCGGCAACGCCACGAGCTGCCCCGCGGCGATCTCGACCGCATCACGCGCCAGCAGGTCTACATGGCGTCGCTGACGCAGAAGATCCTGTCGGCGCACACCCTCACCGATCCGTCGAAGCTGAACGAACTCGAGGACGCCGTATCGCGTTCGGTAGTGATCGACGACGACTGGAACGTCGTGCAATTCGCCGAGCAACTCAAGGATCTCAGCGGCGGGCGCGTCAAGTTCGCGACGATTCCCGTGCTCGACGAACAGGGGTGGAGCGAAGACGGACAGCAGAGCGTCGTGACGGTCGACCCCAACGCCGTGCACACCTTCACCAGTAATCTGCTCAACGACGGCGCGTCCAAGTCGCAGTCACGACGCGGCGACTACACCGTCGACGTCGACAACGCGGGCACCATCGACGGACTGGCGAGCAATGTCTCGAACATCCTGACCAACAAGGGATTCCAGGCAGGCAAGACCAGCAGCACCCCAGCCGACATCAAGGACTCGGTGATCTACGCACACAGCGCCGACAACCCGGGGGCGCAGTTGCTCGCGAAGGATTTGCGTGCGGTACGTGTCGAGGCGCAGCCGGACCTCGACGAGCATCACCTGAAGTTGGTGCTCACCAACACCTTTGCCGGTCCGGGATCGATCAACGACGTCGGAGCACAGACCGACAACACGCCTGCCAGCCAACGGGTGGGCAACAATGCCCCACCGATCACGGCGGGCACCGACGGACCGGTGTGTGTGAACTGATGGCCGACGACACGCTGACCACCTCCCTGCTCGCACGCATCGACGACTGGGCTCGACCTCTGCTCACCTACTACGACGATCACACCGGCGAACGCACCGAGCTGTCGGGGGCGACGCTGGGCAACTGGGCGGCGAAGACTGCCAACTATCTCGTCGTCGAACTCGGTCTCGCACCCGGCGACGACGTCGTCGTCGACCTGCCCGAACACTGGCAGAGCGCCGCGATCCTGTTGGGCGCGTGGTGGGCCGGGGCGCATGTGCATGTCACCACCGAGGTCGACGCCCCGCGGGTCGCGTTCACCAGCGCTGGAGGAATCGACGAGCACCCCGACGCCGAAGAACTCGTCGTCGCCTCGCTCGATCCGTTCGCACTCGGCGTCGCCGACCTTCCACCGGGGGTCACCGACTATGCGTCGGCGGTCCGCGTGCACGGCGATCAGTACTCGCCGCCTCGATATTCGGGTCCTGCGCTCGACGGCACCCCCGCGAGCGACGTCCTCGACACCGCATCGACTCAAGCGTCCGCCGAGGGGGTCTCCGCACCCAGCCGGGTGCTGTCGACACGTGAATGGCGCACGGGTGCAGGCATTCTGAGTAGTCTCATCGCGCCGTTGAGCGTCGGCGCCAGTCTCGTGTGGGTCTCCCCGACCCCCGATACCGACCTCGCGGCGCGTGCGGCGTCCGAGCGCGCCGACGTCGTTCTCGACTGACGACGCCACCCGTCGAGGTGAACACTTGTTCCGGAGTGGTTCACGGCGGGCGCCTCATACGGCAGAGTGGGCCGTATGCAGTTACCCGCCTGGTTGGCCCGCGCCAACAAGAAGATCACCAATCCGCTGCAACGACGCTGGGCGCCCTATCTGGCGCCGTGGGCGATGGTCCATCACGTCGGACGCAAGAGTGGGCGGATCTACTCGATCCCGGTGCTCGCGTGGGTCAACGAGACGGGTGACGAGAAGAAGATCTACATCATCCTGACCTACGGGCGCGACACCGACTGGGTACGCAACACACTCGCCGCGGGCTCGGCCGGAATCACTCGAAAAGGCAAGCAGTACAAGCTGATCCGGCCCACCATCATTCCCGCCGACTCACCCGACCTTCCGCTCGTCGCCGGTCTCGCAGGCCGCGCGTTCGAGTGGGCACTCCAGGGCACCCTCGTCGCTCCTGATGGCCGCGAGGCGAAACCGTCAGGCACGTCGCGGTGACCCGACACGCCGCCGACGACCCGCTCTCCGACTTCGACGTACGGATCGCAACCCACCACGGCACCCCTCGCCGCGTCTACAGCATCGGCGAGGGGCCCGCCGTGATCGTCATCGCCGAGATGCCAGGCATCAGTCCCGCCGTCGCCGACTTCGCCAGACGCGTCGCGGCTATCGGAGCAACCGCGGTCATGCCGTCGATCTACGGCGTCGACGGCCAGGACCCGTCGCCGTCGAGTCTCGGGGTTGTCGGGGCCGCGACGAACATGCTCGGCACGATGGGGCGCGCCTGTATCAGCAGGGATTTCACGATTTTGGCGACGGGCAGGACCTCACCTGCCGTCGAATGGATGCGGGCACTGGCCGCCGAGGAACACCAGCGCTGCGGCGGTCCGGGTGTCGGCGCGATCGGCATGTGCTTCACCGGTGGCTTCGCCCTGGCGATGGCCACCGACGATCGCATCCTCGCACCGGTCCTGGCTCAACCGTCGCTGCCGTTCGCGGTCAGCCCTCGTCGTGCACGATCCCTCGACATCTCCGACGACGACCTCGCAACGGTCGTCGGGCGGTGCGCGCGCGGACTCGACGTCATGGGCGTGCGATTCGAGGGTGATCGGATGTCGCCACCGTCGCGCTTCCAGTTCTTGCGCGAAGTCCTCGGCGACGCGTTCCTCGCGATCGAGCTGCCCGATTCGGCGGCCAATCCCGAATCACCGTTGCCGACACCGCATTCCGCGCTCACCAACGATCTCATCGTCGTGCCGGGCGAACCGACACACGACGCCCTGGTAGCCGTGCTCGACTTCTTCGCCCAGCGACTCGGGATCACCAAGCCGGTCACGGGCGATCAGTAGCGGACGATCAGTGGCCGCTGATCAGTAGTTCGTCAGCCCAGCTGCTCAGTCGCCGCCGAGCAACCGCTGACGCAGGGCTGCGTCCTTGTCGAGCACGAGTTGTTCGAGTCCGCGCTGGAAGGACTCCATCCGGGCCCGCAACACCGGGTCGGATGAACCGAGGATGCGTACGGCGAGCAGCCCTGCGTTGCGCGCGCCACCCACCGACACGGTTGCCACCGGCACTCCGGCGGGCATCTGCACGATGGACAGCAGGGAGTCCATGCCGTCGAGGTAGCGCAGCGGTACCGGCACACCGATAACCGGCAGCGGGGTGGCGGCGGCGACCATGCCCGGGAGATGTGCCGCGCCTCCCGCGCCCGCGATGATGACCTCGATGCCCTCGCCCGCAGCCGACTTCGCGTAGTCGAGCATGCGCTGCGGGGTGCGATGCGCCGACACGACACCGACCTCGAACGGGACGTCGAACTCCGCGAGCGCTTCGGCCGCGGCCTCCATCGTCGGCCAGTCGGAGTCGCTGCCCATGATCAGTCCGACGCGGGCCCGGCTACGGATCGGCGGCGACGCCACCTCGGGTTCAAAAGCGGTGCCGGCTTCACTACCGGTGCCGGCTTCAAAAGCGGTGCCGGCTTCAAAAGCGGTGCCCGCCTCGGTAGTCCCGACCTCCGTCGTATCGGTCTCGGTTGTCCCGGGCTCGGTTGTCCCGGCCTCGGTTGTTGCAGCCTCGGTCGTGTCTGTCTCGTCGTCCACCAGGTCGCCTGTCGTCTCGTCGTTCATGAATGCGGGTCCCAACCGTCCGTCCACTCGGCGTCGGACATCCAGTGCGCCGCGCGTTCTGCACGCTCGCGGACGGCTGCGACGTCTTCTCCCGGCTTCCCCACGATGTTGACATGCCCGATCTTCCGATCGGGGCGTTCTCCCTTTCCGTACAGATGAATTCGCGCGTCGGGCATGCGCGCCATCAAATGGTGCGTGCGCTCGTCCATCGACATCTCCGGCGCCTGCGCAGCACCGAGGATGTTGGCCATCACGGTCACCTCGGCGCGCGGGGCGGTGTCGCCGAGCGGGTAGTCGAGAACAGCCCGGAGGTGCTGTTCGAACTGCGAGGTCACCGCACCGTCCATCGTCCAGTGACCGCTGTTGTGCGGTCTCATCGCGAGCTCGTTGACCAGTAGCTCGCCGTCGGTGGTCTCGAACAGTTCCATCGCCATCACGCCGACGACGCCGAGCTCCGACGCCAGCCGCAGAGACATCTCCTGTGCACGTTCGGCGGTCTCGGCACTCAGTTCCGGTGCGGGCGCGATGACCACAGCGCACTGTCCCCGACGCTGCACGGTCTCGACCACCGGCCACGCGCCCCCCTGGCCGAACGGCGAACGAGCGATCATCGCCGACAGTTCGCGGCGCATCTGCACCTTTTCCTCGGCGATGAGGTCGACGCCGGCATTGAACTGCTCATCGAACACCGCGAGAGCGTCGGGTCCGTTGTCGACGATCCACACGCCACGTCCGTCGTACCCGCCGCGAACCGCCTTCAACACGATGTTCCATCCGTGCCGTTCACCGAATTCGACGAGCCGACCGCGAGCCAGCCCGAGGTCGCCCGCGAGATCGGCGAAATCCGGTACCGGCAGGCCGAGTTCGCTCAGCTTCACCCGCATTGCTCGCTTGTCCTGCGCGAACACCAGCGCGGCCGACGGTGGCCGCACGGCGACGCCCTCGGCCTCCAGTGCACGCAGGTGCTCGAGGGGCACACCCTCGTGATCGAACGTGAGCGCCACCGCACCGGCGGCGGCGCGTCGTAGGTCGTCGAGGTCATCGTGCGAACCGATCACGACGTCGGCGCTGACCTGGGCAGCGGGATCAGTCGCACTCGCGGCGAGCACGCGTAGACACTCGCCGAGGGCGATCGAGGCCTGGTGGGTCATCCTGGCGAGCTGACCACCACCGATCATCGTCACGGTCGGCAAGACGTCGCGTTCGGGAATCGCGCGGGCGGCCGCGTCAGGCGGCGCCGCGGCGTTTGCGCCGGTATCTGAATCTCGGGCAGTCACGCGATACATCGTGGCACGGTCGGCGTTGCCGCCGCTTAGTGGCATGGTCGTCGATGCGTGGTCAGCGAAACCTGCCCACGTCACCGATGAGGAACACGGTCACGTCGCGATCCCACCCGCGTCGCCGCATTCGCGTCCTTCGGAGCGTCGTCGTCACGGTCGGTCGCCGCGGGCACGACAATCGCGAACACCGGCGGCCTCCGCGACGTGAGTTCGAGGCGTCCGCCGTCGGCCTCGACGAGTGCACGGGCGAGGGAGAGCCCGACACCGTTGCCCGCGCCACCAGAGAATCCCCGACGGAAGATGTCGGTGGCCACGTCGTCGGCGACGCCGGTTCCCTCGTCGGCCACGGTGATACGCAGCATGTCGCCCTTGAGGTCGCTGACGGAGATCCGACACTCGCCGCTGCCGTGCTGCAGCGCGTTGTCGACGAGCACGCTGACCGCCTCACGCAGCCGACCCGGACCGGCGCTACGCGCGACAGCGTCACCGGAGAACGACACACTCAAGGTGCGCCCTTCAGCGGTGAAGGCCGAGTCGAAGTCACTGACAAGCGTCATGATCAGCGACGACACGTCGACACTGCCCGGCTGCGCGGGCTCGTCCCGTGATGCCGCTACGAGTTCGTCGAGTTCCGCGGCGAGCCGATCGACCTGTCCGAGTGCGGCTTCGGCCTCACTCACGACCGCCGGATCGTCGTGGAGCGAGAGTTCGTCGAGTCGCAGTTGGATGGCGGTGAGGCGCGATCGAATCTGATGCGAGACGTCGCCGACGATCTCGCCCTCACGCTCGAGCCGCAACGCGATCTCGGCGTTCGCGTCGCCCAGCGCACGCGAGACGCGGTCGAGTTCGTCGATGCCATAGGTCTTCCATCGCGACCGGAAGTCGCCGCGAGCCATCGCCTCCGAACGGTCGGCGAGATCGATGAGAGGGTCGGCGATGCGCCCGGCCGTCACCGCGGCTGTGACGGTGCCCGCAGCCATCGATCCCGCGACCACGAGGCAGACGATGCCGACGGCGGCGAGTTGGTCGTTACGGACGGTGTCCATCGGGATCTCGAGGATCAACGTGCCCGCGGCACCAAGGCCGATCGAATCAGACATCGTCGCATCGGTGATGTCGGCACCGATCGACGTGGAGGCCGGTTTGCCGTTGACGTCCTGATAGCGCAGGGTGAGCCTGCCGTCCTCGGGAAGCATGAGTCGGATCGACTCGGAATCGATGACCGCATTGTTGAGATGCTCGCCCATCTCCGCCTGACGGATGATCTGATCGGAGATCGTCTTCAGCCGCGAATCCATCAACTGGTGCGCACTGTCGGCGACCCACCACCATGCGATGACGCTGAGTGGGATTCCCAATAGTCCGCCGACCGCCATGAGCATGGCGATCATCGTGTAGAGAATTCGACGGCGCACTGGAAAGTCTCTCCCTAGGCGTCGAACCGAAAGCCGACGCCGCGCACCGTGACGATGTGCCGCGGTCGATCGTGGCGGTCGTCGCCGATCTTTCGACGCAACCACGAGATGTGCATGTCGAGTGTCTTCGACGAGCGCAGGTCCGCAGACCCCCACACCTCGGTCAGGATCTCGTCGCGCGACACCACCTCGCCGGCCCGCTCCATGAGGAAGCGCAGCAGGTCGAACTCGCGGTTCGCCAGCACGAGATCGTCGCCGTTGACGAGGACCCGCCGCCCCCGCGCGTCGAGTTGGATGTCGCCGCCGGTGAGGACGACGTCGACCGTCTGCCGTCGCCTCAGTAGTGCGCGCACCCGCGCGAGCAGTTCGGCCAACCGGAAGGGTTTGCCCACGTAGTCGTCGGCGCCGGCGTCGAGTCCGACGACGAAGTCGACCTCGTCGGTGCGCGCGGTCAGCATCAGCACCGCGAGTTCCGGACGTTCGACGCGCACGCGCCGACACACCTCCAGTCCGTCGATCTCGGGAAGCCCGAGGTCGAGGATGAGCAACTCGTAGCGTTGATCGCGAGCCTGCTCGAGTGCTGCCGATCCCGTCCCGACGACGTCGCATCCGTAGCCCTCACGGGCGAGCGCACGCGCCAGGGGTTCGGCAATCGCCGCGTCGTCTTCTGCCAGCAATACGTCTGTCATCGCCTGTCGACCTCCACGCGGCGAGAGTACGCGGAGTCGCCGTCGTGTCCCCGGCCCTCGTCTCGGTCGGCCGAGTCATAGCGGTCGTCGAAGCCGTCGTCGCGTTCGTCGAGCACCTCGTGGTAGAGCAGCGAATGCACCCGCTCGACCTGCGGCACGTCGTCGAACAGCAGCGGTTCGTCGGACGCGGACTCGATGATCAGGGTGCCGGTACGCATCATGCGGTCGAGGAGGCCGTGGCGGAATTCGACGGTGTTGATTCGTCGGATCGGAATGTCGATGCCCGAACGGGTGAGCACTCCCCTGCGGAAGATCACGCGACGGTCGGTGAGCACGAAGTGAGTCGATTTCCATGCGATGAGCGGACGGACGAAGAACCAGGCGGCCGCAGCGCCCCAGCCCACGGCGACAACGATGTTGAGAATCAGCGCGAGCGTCGAATTGATGGTCGACGCCGCGATCGCGCCCGCCGCGAGGCCTGCGAGCCCGGTGCACACGACGAAGACCGAAAACGGGCCGATCAGGCACTTCCAATGCGGGTGGTGATGCACCACGACGCGCTCACCACTCGCGAGGTTGTCCCTGGGAAACGACATGAATCTCAGCATATCCGCAGATGAACGGGCGGTCGGTCAACCCGACCCGGCGCCTGTCCCCCGCTCGGTAGACTGCGTGCACACGACGCGCAACAGGTCAGGAGAATCATGAGCTACCGCGACCCCCGCGACCCCAGGGATCAAGACCCGAGGGACCAGGGAACGGCGCGCTACGAGGCCGGCTACTCGCCGCAGTCGCGTGCCTACAGCCAGCCGACCGATCGATACCAGCAGCAGTACGGCGACGGACAGTACGGGGACCAGCAGTATCGGGACCCCCGCGACAACCCCGCCCAGTACAACGCAGCCCAGTCCGACCCGAGATACGCCGGCTCGGCGTCGTACGGCAAGCAGCGCAAGCAGCGTCAACGGCCGAGCATCAACGCGGGTCTCTACGCAGGCGGCGTCGTGATGACGGGCGTCGTGACGGGTCTCGCCGCCTGGCTGGTGGCGTGGATCATCCGGGCCATCGCCCAACGCGTCAACGAGGCAGGCAACCTGGGCGTCTGGAATCCACTCGCCCAGGACGAATACTGGTTCGCGATCACCGGATTCTTGTGCGCACTCGCGGGTGGCGCCCTCTGGTACGTCCTCTACCTGACGACACCTTCGCCCAACCAGTTCTACCGCTGGATCGTCGGCCTGCTGATTGCCGCCGCGGTGATCATCCCGCTTGTGCTGTCAGCGCAGATATCCACCGGGATCGGTACGGCGGTGGTCCATCTCGTCATCGGCCTGCCGGTTCTGTCGCTGATCCCCGCCATGGGCGAGAAGAGCATTCAACGCTGAACCCCGGACAGGCGCCAAGCGCGTCGAGGTCAGTCCTGCGCGGGACGCAGGTGCAGCACGTCTCCCGCCGCGGCGGTGAAACTCTGGCCGTCGTCCGTGCGCACCACGATCCGGCCCTGCTCGTCGACATCGTCGGCGACCCCTTCGACGGTGCGCTCCCCCGGCAACGAGAGCCGGACGCGACGCCCGAGTGTGTCGCAGCGATCCCGATAGCGTCGCGCCACCTCGGCGACGTCGTCGGGCCACGGCGCGTCGGCCAGTGCCCGCAAGTACTCCGCGACCAGTGCGGCGACGTCGACCGGGGCTCCGCTTTCCACCTGCAAGCTGGTGGCCGTCGGCACCGGAAGCTCGTCGGCGGTCATACCGGTGTTGATGCCGATCCCGACGATCACCACGCCGCCCGTCGGCGCGGGGATGTACTCGGCGAGGATGCCCGCCACCTTCTTTCCGTCGACGAGGACGTCGTTCGGCCATTTGAGTGTGGGACGTACGCCGGTCGCCGCCTCGATGGCCGACGCCGCGGCCACCCCGGTCGCCAACGACAACCAGCCCAGTTGCTCGGTCTGATCGCCCGCGTCGAGCGCCACCGAGATGGCCACCTGTCCTCCCGCGGGAGCCGACCACACCCGTGCGTGCCTGCCGCGTCCCGATGTCTGGTCGGTGGTGATGCGCACCGTTCCGACGATCCCCGGCTCTACCGCACGCGCAGCGAGGTCTGCGTTGGTCGACCCGGTCGACTCGACGACCTCGATCGTCGATCCCACACCGCTGCCGGGCGAACCGAAGCGCTCGACGATGGCCGCTCGCAGCGCGTCGGCGTCGAGAGGTGATCGGGGATTCGGTGATGTCTGCTCGTCGCTCACGACTACCGACATTAGTCACCCGGCCTGCGTCGTCGTGGCTCACTCGGCCACCTCGACGTGTCACCGATCACGAGAAAGGTGAGGCGTTCTCATATTGGGGTGGTTGACGCGGGCTACCGAGCGCTCGATAGCATCGGCTGTTATGACCTCTGCGCCGCAGCAGCCCGACGCTGCTCCAGACATCCACACCACCGCGGGCAAACTCGCCGACCTGCGCGAGCGCCTCGACGAAACGTTGCATCCCGTCGGCGAGGCCGCGATCGAGAAGATCCACGCCAAGGGCAGACTCACGGCTCGCGAGCGCATCACCCACCTCCTCGACGAGGGGTCGTTCGTCGAACTCGACGCACTCGCACGTCACCGCAGCACCAATTTCGGCCTCGCAGAGCGTCGACCTGTCGGCGACGGTGTCGTGACCGGCTACGGCACGGTCGACGGCCGCGAGGTCTGTGTGTTCAGCCAGGACGTGACCGTCTTCGGCGGCAGCCTCGGCGAGGTCTACGGCGAGAAGATCGTCAAGGTCATGGACCTCGCGATCAAGACCGGCCGCCCACTCATCGGCATCAACGAGGGCGCGGGCGCCCGAATCCAGGAGGGCGTGGTCTCCCTCGGTCTCTACGCCGACATCTTCTACCGCAATGTGCGCGCTTCCGGCGTGATCCCCCAGATCTCGCTGATCATGGGCCCTGCCGCGGGTGGCCATGTCTACTCCCCGGCCCTCACCGACTTCGTCGTGATGGTCGACCAGCAGAGCCAGATGTTCATCACCGGTCCCGACGTCATCAAGACCGTCACCGGCGAGGACGTGACGATGGAGGCGCTCGGCGGCGCCAACACCCACATGACCAAGTCGGGTGTCGCCCACTACGTGGGCTCCGACGAGGAGGACGCACTCGACTACGTCCGCGACCTGCTCGCGTACCTGCCGAGCAATAACCGTGCCGATCCGCCGCGGCTGCCCGTCGACGAGCCCGCCGCCGGTTCGATCGAGGACACCCTCACCGACGAGGACCTCGAGCTCGACACGCTCATCCCCGACTCACCGAACCAGCCCTACGACATGCACGAGGTCATCCGACGCATCCTCGACGACGACGAGTTCCTCGAGGTTCAGGCCGATTACGCGACCAACATCCTCGTCGGATTCGGCCGGGTCGACGGACGCAGCGTCGGCATCGTCGCCAACCAGCCGACCCAGTTCGCCGGCTGCCTCGACATCAACGCATCGGAGAAGGCAGCGCGTTTCGTGCGCACCTGCGACGCGTTCAACGTCCCGATCGTGACCCTCGTCGACGTTCCGGGATTCCTGCCCGGCACCGACCAGGAATACAACGGCATCATCCGCCGCGGGGCCAAGCTGCTGTACGCCTACGGCGAGGCGACCGTCGGCAAGATCACCGTCATCACCCGCAAGGCCTATGGCGGCGCGTATGACGTCATGGGTTCCAAGCACATGGGCGCCGACGTCAACCTCGCGTGGCCGACCGCCCAGATCGCCGTGATGGGCGCGTCCGGAGCCGTCGGATTCGTTTATCGCGCGCGACTCAAGGAGGCCGCGGCCAACGGCGAGGATGTCGACGCACTGCGCCTCCAACTGCAGGAAGAGTACGAGGACACGCTGGTCAACCCCTACGTCGCCGCAGAGCGCGGCTACGTCGACGCGGTCATCCCGCCGAGCCACACGCGCGGCCAGATCGCGACCGCGCTCAAGCTCCTCGAGCGCAAGGTCGTCAACGTACCGCCCAAGAAGCATGGGAACATTCCGCTGTGAGCTCACCTGACGACAACACGCCCGCCGACGCGGACGCCGGACAGCAGTCGGCCCGCCCCGTGTTGCGTGTGGTGAAGGGCAATCCGACCGACGAGGACGTCGCGGTTCTGGTGGCATTGCTCGCCACCGGTGGCGGTGGCGCTCCGGAACCGGAAAGCACGGAGCCGCGCAACGACTGGGGCCGCCCGATCGACCGCCTCCGTCCCGTGTGGGGTTCGGCGTCGTCGTTCCTGCGTTTCTGACGGGTAGGCCGACGTGTCCAGCGGGGAGTCCGACGTGACAGGGGCCGATCGACGCTACGAGGTGATCCTCGGCTCGGCGTCGCCCGCGCGCCTGACGGTGCTGCGTAATGCGGGTCTCGACCCGAGAGTCGTCGTAGCCGACGTCGACGAGGACCACCTCCTCGGAACCATGGCGGCCGAGAATCCGGGCGACGCCGTGACGCGCCTCGCGCAGGCGAAGGCCGACTCGGTGATCGCAACCCTGTTGAACGAACGCGTCGACCACGCCGCATCCTCCGACGCGCAGACCCTCCCCGACCTCGTCGTGCTCACCTGCGATTCGATGCTCCTGTATCGAGGCACGCTGACGGGTAAACCACACTCGGCGCAGGTGGCGATCGAGCAGTGGAAGCGAGTGCGCGGCGACGAAGCCCAGCTCCTGACGGGCCACTGCGTGGCACACATCCGCGGACTCGACGTGGTGGGGCGTTCGGCGGAGTCCGCGTCGACGGTGGTCCGGTTCGCCTCCGTCGACGACGACGAGATCGAGGCTTATGTGTCGACGGGCGAACCGCTCGAGGTCGCTGGTGCGTTCACGCTCGACGGTCGTGGTGGGTGGTTCATCGCGGGCATCGAGGGCGATCCGTCGTCGGTGATCGGCATCGGACTCCCGACCGTTCGACACCTCTTGCGCCGCTTGGACATCCCCGTCACGTCCCTGTGGTCCCCCACCTCGACTGCGTAAGACCCGCGGCAAAGGTAATACCCGACACGACCACCCCGACGTGTCTAGGTGGTCACAGAACAACCGGTGAACCGCGCCCGCCCAACCGTGCGGGCGCATCGATGTCGACTAGGCTGAATTTCGCCGTCCTGCGCCGCCTGCGCCGTGGCCCGATCCGAGCTGGAGAATCTCACCGTGACTGTGGAAACCGATCCGAACCCGGCATTCGCCGGTTACGCGCACCCAGAGCGTCTGGTCACCACGCAGTGGCTATCCGCGCACCTGGGGGCCAAGGGTCTCAAGATCATCGAGTCCGACGAAGACGTCCTGCTCTACGACATCGGTCACATCCCGACCGCACAGAAGGTCGACTGGCACCTGCACCTGAACGATCACGTGGTGCGCGACTACATCGACGGCGAGCAGTTCGCAGAGTTGATGCGCAGCAAGGGAATCGAGCGCGACGACACCATCGTCATCTACGGCGACAAGAGCAACTGGTGGGCCGCATACGCACTGTGGGTCTTCACGTTGTTCGGGCACGAGGACGTTCGCCTGCTCGACGGCGGCCGCGACGCATGGATGTCGGAGGATCGCGACACCTCCTTCGACGTACCCGAGTACCCGCGCTCCGACTACCCCGTCGTCGAGCGCGACGATTCGTTGATCCGCGCCTTCGAGTCGGACGTACGCGCCTCGCTCGGTACCGAGCCGCTGGTCGACGTGCGTTCGCCGCAGGAGTACACCGGTGAGCGCACCCACATGCCCGACTACCCCGAAGAGGGCGCGCTGCGCGGTGGCCACATCCCGACGGCGATCTCGATCCCGTGGGCAAAGGCGGCACGCGCCGACAGTCGCTTCCGCTCACGCGCCGAACTCGACGAGATCTATGGCGACCTCGACCCCGAAACCCCGACCATCGCGTACTGCCGCATCGGCGAACGGTCGAGCCACACCTGGTTCGTGCTGACCCATCTACTCGGGTTCACACACGTGCGCAACTATGACGGGTCGTGGACCGAGTGGGGCAACGCTGTGCGCGTCCCCATCGCGGTCGGCGAAGAGCCCGGCGACGCACCCGCATAGGACACCCCGATGGGCACACTCCCCGCATCCCTCGCCGAGATCGTCGACGACTTTGCCGCGCTTGGCGATTCGGACAAGGTGACACTCCTCCTCGAGTTCGCGGGCGAACTCCCCGCGCTCCCCGACGACCTCGCGACCGAGGCGATGGAACCGGTACCGGAGTGCCAATCTCCGGTGTTCCTGTCGGTCGACGCGGCCGACGCCGACGCCGTGAGGCTCTATTTCAGCGCCCCACCCGAGGCCCCGACGACGCGCGGTTTCGCGTCGATCCTCGCCCAGGGCCTCGACGGCGAATCCGCCGACGCGATCCTCGCAGTGCCTGCCGACTTCTACCACGACCTCGGACTCGACGCCGCGGTCAGTCCGCTGCGCCTTCGCGGTATGGCCGGGATGCTCGGCCGGGTGAAGAACCAGGTGCGCAGTCAGACCGGTCGTCAGTGAAGTTCATCCAGATCCTCGAGGAGCCGATCGAACCGGGTGGCCTCGTCGAGTGGGTTCCGTCGGTTCCCGGCGGCCTCGGGGGTTGGCTCGACGACACACGGCTGACCTCCCACAACCACGAGCAGCATCTGCGCGACGCATTCGACTATCGCGTGCGCACCCGCAAGGAGGGCGGTCGCGAGTCGTGGCTCGGCCTGTCGATCAACTTCGACGAGCCGCTGTCGATTCCGGCAATCCGTGCAGCGTTGTCGCAGTGGATCGATCGCCACGAGGTGCTGCGCAGCCACGTCATCATCAAGGCCGACGGTCTACACCGGTTGAGCACGCCGGAGGGAACCGTTCAGCTGAAGATGGGCCGGATCGGCTGGTACACCGAGTCCGGTCCGCTACTCGAACAGATCGCGGGCGCCTTCGACCGCGCGACCGCACCGATGCAGTGGCCCGCCTACATGTTCGCGACGGTTGGCCGCGAATCGTCGTTCACGCTGCTGTTCGCCGCCGACCACTCGTTGGTCGACGGCTACTCGCTGATCATGGCCCAGCACGAGCTGATCACCCTCTACCGAGCCGCGCGCGACCGCACCGACGCGGCGCTGCCGGAGGTCGGCAGCTACGTCGACTTCAGCGCTCAGGAGCGACGACTCGCCGACCAGGCCGGAGCCGATCACCCCAGCGTGTCCACCTGGACGTCGTTTCTGAAGGCGGGCGCGGGCGACATGCCGCCGTTCCAGGTCCCGGGAGCGAACACCGCCGTCGCCGAGCCGCCCGATCCCGCTGTCGATGTCCCGCAGGAGTCGCTGTCGGGTGTCATCGTCGACGACGAGGCCGCCAACCGCTTCACCGCGGTGTGTTCCGAGGCGGGCGGCACTCTCACCGCAGGGATCCTCGCCGCGTTCGCGATCGTCCATCACCGCCGCACCGACGATCGAGAGTTCCGCTGCGTCCTGCCGCGGCACACACGAAACGAGCAGCGATGGCTCACCGCACTCGGGTGGTTCGTCGCCGTCGCCCCGTTCTGCCTCGACATGTCGGATTCGCCCACCTTCGACCAAGCGGTGGCCCGCGCAACCGACGAACTCAAACGCGCACGTCAGGGAGCATCGCTACCCTTCCTGCGCGTCGCCGACCTCATCGGCTACCGAGGTGAACCGCAGTTCGTCATCTCGTTCATCGACACTCGCTACGCTCCGGGGGCCGCCGAGGCGGACAGCGGTCGCGCCACGGTGATCAGAAGCCACAGTTACGCCCGCAACGAGGTCTTCATCTGGATCAACCGCACACCGTCGGGCATGCGTTTCTCGGCACGATTTCCCCAGGAGAGCCCTGCCGGCGACGTCGTCGGCCCCACTCTGGTCGCCGACCCAGAAGCACGCGCCGGAACGCCACCCGGTGAGATCATCCCCAACGAGGGACCGGTGCACGCCTACCTGCACGATTTCGCCGCATTCGTCCGGTCCGTCGGTGACGCAAGCACATTCAGTCCCACAGTGTGACCCCGAGCGCAACCGAACGATTGCTCGGTGGGCTAGGGTAAACCGCGGAACCCACCCGATAGACTCGAGTGGTTGACGTCGCCCAGGTGACACCCTCCAGGTGAGTGCACAGTCCACGTGACAACACCGCACAGGCGTGACACCGGTACGACGAAGCCGCACGAACAACAAACGAGTGGCGAGACGAGGGGGACGTCGCATACCGGCGGCAGTACCCCGTGAAGACAGCTCAGCACAGAGCCAGGCCCAGGAGATCAAGCAAGTGCCCAGTGAACAAGCGCCCAACTCCACGATCAGCTCCAGCTCGACGATCAACAAGGTCCTGATCGCCAATCGAGGAGAGATCGCGGTCCGCGTCATCCGCGCCGCGCGCGACGCCGGAATCCCCAGCGTCGCGGTCTACGCGGAACCTGATGCCAACGCCAAGTTCGTGAAGCTCGCCGACGAGGCCTTCGCCCTCGGCGGCCAGACCTCCGCAGAGTCGTACCTGGTCTTCGACAAGATCCTCGACGCCGCGGCGAAGTCGGGCGCCAACGCCATCCACCCCGGCTACGGATTCCTGTCCGAGAACGCCGACTTCGCCCAGGCAGTTCTCGACGCCGGCCTCATCTGGATCGGACCGTCGCCGCAGTCGATCCGCGACCTCGGCGACAAGGTCACCGCACGCCACATCGCGCTGAAGGCCGACGCCCCGATGGCTCCGGGCACCAAGGACCCGGTCAAGAACGCCGACGAGGTCGTCGAGTTCGCCAAGGAGTACGGCGTACCGGTCGCGATCAAGGCGGCGTTCGGCGGTGGCGGCCGCGGCATGAAGGTGGCCTACACCATCGAGGAGATCCCCGAGCTGTTCGAGTCGGCCACCCGTGAGGCCATCTCCGCATTCGGCCGCGGTGAGTGCTTCGTCGAGCGCTACCTCGACAAGGCGCGCCACGTCGAGGCGCAGGTCATCGCCGATCAGCACGGCAACGTGATCGTCGCCGGCACCCGCGACTGCTCGCTGCAGCGTCGCTTCCAGAAGCTTGTCGAGGAAGCACCCGCGCCGTTCCTCACCGACGAACAGCGCAATCGCATCCACTCGTCGGCGAAGGCCATCTGCCGCGAGGCGGGTTACTACGGTGCGGGCACCGTCGAGTTCCTCGTCGGCAACGACGGCCTGGTCTCGTTCCTCGAGGTCAACACCCGCCTACAGGTCGAGCACCCGGTCACCGAGGAGACGTCGGGTATCGACCTCGTCCGCCAGCAGTTCCGCATCGCCAACGGCGAGAAGCTCGAGTTCTCCGAAGATCCCGCACCGCGCGGACACTCCATCGAGTTCCGGATCAACGGCGAGGATCCGGGGCGCAACTTCCTCCCCGCTCCCGGACCGATCACCGTCTACAAGGAGCCGTCCGGCCCGGGTGTGCGCGTCGACTCGGGCGTCGAGCAGGGCGACGTCATCGGCGGACAGTTCGATTCGATGCTCGCCAAGCTCATCGTCACCGGCGAGAACCGCGAGCAGGCACTCGAGCGCGCCCGCCGCGCCCTCGACGAGTTCGAGGTCGAGGGACTCGCAACGGTCCTCCCCTTCGACCGTCACATCGTCACCAACCCCGCGTTCGTCGGCCATACCGATGAGAACGGCGTCGAGACATTCGACGTCTACACCAAGTGGATCGAGACCGACTGGGACAACCCGATCGAGCCCTACACCGGTGGCGCAGCCATCGAAGAGGACGATTCGGCGCCGCGTCAGAACGTGGTCGTCGAGGTCGGTGGCCGTCGCGTCGAGGTCTCGCTGCCCGGCGATCTCGCGCTCGGCGGAGGGTCGTCGAGCAACGGCGTCGTCCGCAAGAAGCCCAAGCCGCGCACACGCACCAAGGGTGCCGGTGCAGCCGCTTCGGGCGACTCGGTTGCCGCGCCCATGCAGGGCACCGTCGTCAAGATCGCCGTCGAGGAAGGCCAGGAGGTCTCCGCAGGTGACCTCGTCGTGGTGCTCGAGGCGATGAAGATGGAGAACCCGGTGACCGCGCACAAGGACGGTGTCGTGACCGGCCTCGCCATCGAGGCGGGCGCGGCCGTCACCCAGGGCACCGTGCTGCTCGAGATCAAGTAGCCGCCCACACCTACCCGATCGGGCCCGACTCATTTTCCGAGGAATTCCGATGGAACCGATCGAGATCAACGCGGGCGCCTGGTACCTACGCGGAGTCCGCGACGACGAGCGGATCTCCGACGCGGCAGCTTTACGCGACCTGGGCGTCGACGATCCCGAAGCCTATGTGCGGCAAGTAGATTCGGAGTGGTCCGACGAGTCGTCGTTCACCTGGGCGGTCTGCGAGCCGACGACGGGCGAGCTCGTGGCGACCGTGTCGGTCATTCTCGACGACGATCGCGCGAGGCTCGTCGGAGATACCCGCGACGGCTACGACGACGCGCTCGCTTCCGCGTATCCGGTCGTGGCCCGCTTCGCCACGGGAGCACTCGGCGTCAAGGTGTCCGACCCGCAGACGTGACGAGCATCAACTCCTCGTCGATGCACGCGCGAGTACGTTGAGTTGTAGGGAAGTAACGACCTACAGGAGATGGTTCACGATGGCAGAGTTCTCCACAGTTGCAGTGCTCGGTGCGGGCGTCCTCGGTTCCCAGATCGCATTCCAGACCGCGTACAAGGGATTCGACGTCACGTCCTACGACATCAATCAGCAGGCGCTCGACGCCGCGTCGAAGCGATACGACGAACTCGTCGAGACCTACAAGCGTGAGGTTCCCGGCGCCGCCGACGGCGCGGCGGAGGAAGCGCGCAAGCGCATCACCCTTACCGACGACCTCGCGAAAGCCGCTCAGGCCCAACTGATCATCGAAGCGGTGCCCGAAGTCCTCGAGCTCAAGCAGGACACCTACCGCAAGCTCAACGAACTGGCGCCGAAGGACACGATCTTCGCGACCAACTCGTCGTCGCTGCTACCGAGCGATCTCGAGTCGTCGACGGGTCGGCCCGACAAGTTCCTCGCGCTGCACTTCGCCAACCGGGTCTGGCAGTTCAACACCGCCGAGATCATGGGCACCAAGGACACCGACCCGGCGGTCTACGCCAAGGTGGTGAAGTTCGCCGACGAGATCGGCATGGTGCCCATTCAGATCCACAAGGAGAAGGCCGGGTACGTTCTCAATTCGCTGCTGATCCCGTTCCTCAACGCGGCACTCGAACTCGCCGCGGGCGGCTACGCCGATCCCAAGGATGTCGACAACACCTGGCGCATCGCCACCGGATCGCCGCTGGGACCGTTCCAGATCTACGACGTCGTCGGACTGATGACGCCGTACAACATCTTGATGAATGGCGATCAGGGCAACCGACACCTCGGCGCGTGGCTCAAACAGAACTACATCGACAAGGGCAAGCTCGGGATGGCCAGCGGCGAGGGGTTCTACACCTATCCCAAGCAGGAGCAACCCGCCTGAGATCGATGACGGCCCGGCGCTACGGCTCGTCGATGTCACGACCCGACGCCAGGTCCGCACAATCGACGGTTTCGACGTGCGCGCGCAGATATGCCGCGGCGCCGACATCGCCGTTCATCGAATCCATGACGGCCACAAGGTGGTCGGCTCCGAGATAGACCGGATGCCCCGGGGCGCCCCGATACGTCGCGCGCACCACGGCATCGCGTCGACGCCCCGACTGCCCGATGACGCGCGCAACCACCTCGCCGCCGACATCCGGCGTGTCAACAACATGTAAAACCACGCCGGCGACATTGTTCTTCTCAGTCGCCCACGTGAGTGCTGCGCGCACACTCGCCGACAGCCCATCGGCCCAGTCGCCGACGCGGATCGTCGCGGCACCGTCGGGGGCCTCCACGACCGCTGCGCCCATCGTCACGGCCACGTCGTCGCACCCGCCAACGGTCAGCGCCGATACCGCGTTCGCCAGCCACTCCCCTTGCGCTGCAAGTATTTTCGGTTTGCCGTAACGACGCCCCGCGCCCGCGGCGAGCACAACACCGACCACCGGATCGCCGCCGAAAAACTCGGGACGGTCCGCCGCGTCGGGACGTGCGATGTTCACGGGAGCCGATCGTAGTCGCGTGTCGGAGATCTCCGTTTTAACGTCGCGGAAACGTGCGCTTTCCGATGCGCGAGAAGTCGCGCGCGGGTCCACTATCTATCTGCTGACGCGCATCCCTTCGCCGTCGGCGCCACATTCGTGTGCGCGGAACACCACCATCCGTTGGAGGCGATCATGACAACCGAGGCGACGCCCGCGTCCCCGCCGGCGAAGAAGCGCAAGCGCGTGCACCCCGTCGATCAGGTGCCGCCACCCGGCAAACTCGTCGCGCTCGGTGCACAGCATGTCGTCGCGTTCTATGCGGGCGCGGTGCTCGTGCCGCTGCTGATCGCCCGCGCGATCAAACTCGACTCCGACGCACTGACGATGCTCATCACGGCCGACCTCTTCACCTGCGGAATCGCATCGCTGCTGCAGTCAGTCGGTATCTGGAAGATCGGCGTGCGTCTGCCGCTACTTCAGGGCATCACGTTCGCAACCCTCGCCCCGGTCATCCAGATCGCCAATCAACACGGCGGCGGTCGTGTCGGACTACAGACCGTCTACGGCGCGGTGATCGCCGCCGGTGTGTTCACCTTCCTCATCGCACCGTTCTTCGCGAAACTGATCCGCTTCCTGCCACCGGTGGTGACCGGCACACTGATCACGATCATCGGCGTGTGCCTGATCCCGGTCGGTGCGGGTGACGCCGTGACCAACCCGGCGGAGCATCTGCACGACAACGCCAACTGGAAGTGGGTCTGCTACACGCTCGGCACCATTCTGCTGATCGTGCTGATGCAGCGCTTCTTCCGCGGTTTCATGGCCACGATCGCTGTGCTCCTCGGTTTGGTCGTCGGCACCTTCGTCGCCTGGCTGTGCGGCGACGCCACGTTCAGTTCGGTCGGCGAGGCAGCATGGCTCGGCTTCACACCGCCGTTCGCCTTCGGCGCACCGAGGTGGGATCTCGTCGCCATCGTGTCGATGATCGTCGTCCTGCTGGTGGTCGCCGTGGAATCGACCGGATCGATCTTCGCCACGGGCGAGATCGTCGGCAAGCGCATCAAGAAGGAGGACGTCGCGGCGGGCGTGCGCGCCGACGGCGTCGCCACCATCTTCGGCGGCATCTTCAACTCGTTCCCGTACACGGCATTCTCCGAGAATGTCGGTCTGGTGCGCCTGACCGGAGTCAAGAGCCGCTGGGTTGTCGCATGTGCAGGCGTCATCATGATCATCCTGGGCTGCCTACCCAAGCTCGCGAAGATCGTCGAGTCGATTCCCGCCCCGGTGCTCGGTGGCGCCGCGCTCATCATGTTCGCGACGGTGGCCATCGTGGGTATTCAGACGCTCACCTCGGTCGACTTCACCGATCACCGCAACCTCATCATCGCGGCGACCTCGTTGGCAGTTGCGCTCTACGTGCAGTTCTCGCAGTCGTCGAGCCCGACCACCGTGATCGAGAAGGGCGGCGCTCACGTCGATGTACCCGCCCTCCCCGGCGTCGACCAATCGATGCCCAACATGATCCTGCAGATACCGTTCTCGACGGGTATCACCATGGGCGCTATCACCGCAATCCTGTTGAACCTCTTGTTCTTCCACATCGGACGACGCGGCCCGGCGGTCGCAGGCCGCGGTGCGATCACGCTCGACGCGGTCAACAAGATGAGCTTCGTCGAGTTCAACGAGACGTTCGGCGGCCTCGTGCAGAACGTCGACTGGGTGGTCGAACGCGCTTACGAGCAGCGTCCGTTCGAGGACGTGCACGATCTGCGCAGCGCCTTCCAAGAAGCCATGTTGACCGGTAGCGACGAGGAACAACTCCAGCTCATTCAGGCCTTCCCCGACCTCGGAGCCGAAGACGAAACCGGAGAGTTGACCGCGGTCGATCACAAGGGGTTGTCACACCTGGAGGAGACCGAGCACGAGAACGTCGTCGACCTCGCGAAAGCCTACAAGGAACACTTCGGGTTCCCGCTCGTCATCGACGCGCAGGAGGCCGAGCGTTACGACCGCGTGCTGCGCAACGGCTGGGCACGCATGGACAACTCCGAGACGTCGGAGAAGTCGTTCGCGCTCATCGAGATCGCGAAGATCGCCAACCACCGCTTCGACGATCTGGTGGCCGACGCCAACCCGCTGACGTCGGCTCGGTTCAGCCGTCAACCGGAACTCTCGTAGGCTGACCGCGTGCGACGAGTCGATTGGCGTGGCCTCCCGAGCTTCAACGAGCTGTCCGAACTGCGTGCGATCAGCACACTGTACGAATGCTGTAGCTCGTCGATCTGGGCGTTACGTGTGGCCAAGGCGCGGCCCTTCGTCGACGACGAAGCGCTCCTCGAGTACGCCGATCTGATTCTCGCCGAACTGACCGAGTCCGACCTCGACGAGGCGCTGTCCGGGCATCCCCGCATCGGAGACCGCCCCGACAACGCCTCGTCGAGCAGAGAGCAGTCCGGGGTCACCGGCGCCGACCCCGAGGTACTCGCAGAGCTCAAACAGCTCAACAAGGAGTACGACGAGAAGTTCGGACACGTCTACCTCGTGTTCGCCAACGGACGTCCCGCAGAAGAACTGCTCGCGATCCTCAAGGAGCGCATCCGCAACGACGCGCCGACCGAACGACGTGTCATGCGCATGGAGCTCGCGAAGATCAATCGCAGTCGGCTGCAACGGATGTTGACTCCCGCCATCGAGTTCGTCGACGACTAGGCTGACCCCTATGACCGGTCTGTCCACCCACGTACTCGACGCCACCAGTGGTGCGCCCGCCGTCGGAATGTCGATCACACTGCGAGATGTCGACGGCGAGCGCCTCGCGTCGGGAACCACCGACAGCGACGGCCGCATCTCACAGGTCAACGTCGACCCGCTCGCCCCGGGCACCTACCACCTCGTGTTCGCGACGGCGGATTGGTTCGGCGCCAACGGAATTGTCGGCTTCTACCCGCAGATCGACATCTGCTTCACCGTCGACGACCCCAACCGGCACTATCACGTACCGGTGCTGCTGAGTCCCTACTCGTATTCGACGTACCGCGGGAGCTGACGCTCACGCGTCCCGGGTGACCGGAGTGTAGGGCGAGATGTCGTATGCGGTCTGAACCAGCTCGGCACGCTTGCCGTCGTTGAGCGTCCGGTCCCACTGCGCCGAGACCTGTGACTTGATGTCGTCAACGGTGTGGGCGGGCAGCACGTGTCGGTAGTCGGTGTCGGCACCGGTGAGCACGTCGAGGGTGACCTCGATGACTTCCTCCGGGTCGAACTGCTCATGCGGGAACGAGAGCTTCTCGTAATCGAAGAGCCGGGTTGACGGATCGTCTTCCCACGACTTCCACGCCTCGAACATCGTGTCGTTGAAGCCGGTCAGGAATGGGCCGGGGTTGATCGTCGCCACCGTGATCCCGTACTCGCTGAGCTCTTGATCGAGCGCGTCGGCAAACGCTTCGACCGCGTGCTTCGACCCGGCGTAGGCACCGGTGAACGGGTCGACGGTGAGGCCGGCCACCGACGACATGAACACGATCTTGCCCCCGCCCTTGGCGACCATGGCCTTCGCGATCGGCTGGGTCAGCAGAATCGGTCCGAAGACGTTGACCTCGAACTGCCTCCGGATATTCGCGGCGGGAATGTCCACCGACGACCCGCCCTCGGAGATTCCCGCGTTGTTCAGCAGTACGTCGACGTCCCACTGGGCCGCTTTGTCGCGATCTCCTTCGTCGGTGACATCGAGCTTCTCCACGCGCAGGTCGACGCCGCGTTCCTTCGCCTCGGCGCGCAGGACATTGACCTGCGCGATGATCTCGACGCCTGCGATGACGTCGTGGCCCTGCTCCGCGAGGCGCAGTGCGACCTCCTTGCCGAAGCCGCTGCCTGCACCGGTGATGAGATACGTGGTGTTCGTTTGATCAGTCACCTATCTGGTTCGGAACCGTTGGGTTCGCGGATTCATGGCGATGGTCGTCTACTAGGTCACAACGGTGAGGCTGACGACAAAAAGGCTGCGCTATGCTGCAACGGCAGCTGGTTCGCCCGCCGGGAATTGTGATGGAGCCCCTCCGTCCCGCGCGCGGCGTCGAATCCGGCCACCGTAATCGGCGGTCGGGTGAGAGGGAATCCGGTGAGAATCCGGAACTGTCCCGCAGCGGTATGTCGGAACGACCGCCGTCACCAAGCACTGGGCACGAGCCCGGGAAGCGACGGCCACTAGGAATCTCACCTCGTGTGAGCCCGCCGACGAGTCCGAAGACCTGCCTCCTGTACCGGTCGCGCCGCGACCGGTGGCTCGCCGCCTCGTGGACCGGGCGCAGGTCGATCAGCGTGTCGTGGTGTCTTCTGCACACCACCCGGGGCTTGTCGACTCTCCCTGCATGGCGGTGAACCGTCCACGTCGAATGCAGGAGTTCACGAACTCATGTCCATCAATTCAGCAGACACCACTGTCTCCACGACGGCGTCCGATCAGGTTGGCAGGCCGTTCACCGCCACCGTGCCCGGCACTCCGCGGATCGGCCCGCGCCGCGAACTCAAGCGGGCCATCGAAGGCTACTGGGCGGGCCGCGTCAGCGCCGCCGAGCTCGAGCAGACCGCAGCCGGACTGCGCCGCGACACCGTAGAACAGTTGGCCGCAGCCGGTTTCGACTCGATCCCGGTCAACACCTTCTCGTACTACGACCAGGTACTCGACACCGCGGTCCTCCTCGGTGCACTCCCCCGCCGGTTCGACGGCATCGCCGATCCACTCGACCGATACTTCGCCGCGGCACGTGGCACCGCGGACATCGCTCCACTGGAGATGACCAAGTGGTTCGACACCAACTACCACTATCTGGTCCCCGAAATCGGCGGCGACACCACGTTCGGACTGCACCCCGACAAGGTTCTCGGCGAGATCGCCGAAGCCCGGGCGCGCGGCGTCGACGCCCGACCCGTCATCATCGGGCCGATCACCTTCCTGGCACTCGCCAAGGCCGTCGACGGCGCGCCCGCGCCACTGACGAGGATTGACGATCTGCTCGGTGTGTATGAGCAGCTATTCGCACAGCTCGCGCAGGCCGGAGTCGCGTGGGTCCAGATCGACGAGCCGGTTCTCGTCACCGACTATGCCGAAGACCTTCCCGCACTGGCCAATTCGGTGTACTTGAGGCTCGGTGCCGTCACCGAGCGTCCTGCGCTCTTCGTCAACACCTACTTCGGTGACCCCGGTGCGTCTCTCGCCGCCCTGGCGCGTACACCGGTCGAAGCCATCGGCGTCGACCTTGTCGAGGGCTCGGTCGACTCGGTCGTCGTGGTCCCAGAACTCGCCGACAAGCTGCTGGTCGCAGGCGTCGTCGACGGTCGCAACATCTGGCGCACCGACCTCGACAAGGCGCTCGCCACCCTCGGCACCTTGTTGGGATCGGCACGCGCGCTTGCTGTTTCGACGTCATGCTCGACGCTGCACGTGCCCTACACGCTCGACGCCGAGGACGAACTCGACGACAACCTGCGAGGCTGGCTGGCATTCGCCGCGCAGAAGTATGACGAGGTCGGGGTTCTCGCCCGCGCACTGCGCAACGGTCGGGAGTCGGAGCGGGAGGCCTTCGAGGCGTCCGCCGCGGCGCTGGCCACCCGCACAAGCGATCCGCGGCCGCATGTCCCGGCGGTGCGTGCTCGCCTGGCGGCCGTCACAGACACCGACATCACGCGGATGCCTGCTGCAGAGCGCATCGCGGCACAGAATTCACAGCTCGGACTTCCTCCGCTGCCGACCACCACGATCGGCTCCTACCCGCAGACCTCGGCGATCCGACTTGCTCGTGCCGCGCTGCGTTCGGGCGAGATCGACGAGTCGGAGTACGAGCGACGGATGCGCGCCGAGATCGCCGATGTGGTTGCGCTGCAGGAGAAACTCGGACTCGACGTACTGGTTCACGGCGAGCCCGAGCGCAACGACATGGTCCAGTACTTCGCCGAACAACTCGACGGCTTCTTCGCCACCGCCAACGGGTGGGTCCAGTCGTACGGAACCCGGTGCGTCCGGCCGCCGATCCTCTACGGCGACGTCGTCCGCACGCAGCCGATGACCGTCGACTGGATCACCTTCGCGCAGTCGCTGACCAACAAGCCGGTCAAGGGAATGCTGACCGGTCCGGTCACGATCCTCGCCTGGTCGTTCGTCCGTGACGACCAGCCGCTCTCGGAGTCGGCCGATCAGATCGCGTTGGCTATCCGCGACGAGACCGTCGACCTCGAGAAGGCCGGAATCACCATCATCCAGGTCGACGAGCCCGCACTGCGTGAGCTCCTTCCGTTGCGAGATGCGGACAAGCAGCGCTACCTCGACTGGGCGGTGCGCGCGTTCCGCTTATCCACCTCGGGTGTCGCCGACTCGTCGCAGATCCACACCCACCTCTGCTACTCGGAGTTCGGTGAGGTCATCGGCGCGATCGCCGACCTCGACGCCGACGTCACGTCGATCGAGGCGGCCCGCTCTGCGATGGAGATCCTCGACGATCTCAACGCCGTCGGATTCTCGAACGGCGTCGGCCCCGGCGTCTACGACATCCACTCGCCACGGGTACCGGGCACGGCGGAGATCGAACGGTCACTGCGCGCAGCGTTGAAGGCGGTTGGCCCGCAACGACTCTGGGTCAACCCCGACTGCGGACTCAAGACCCGCACACCCGGCGAGGTGATCGCGTCGCTGACCAACCTGGTCACCGCCGCGACGACTGTGCGGGCTGACGTCGAGGTCTGATACTGGCCGGGAGTCGACGGGATGAGTCCATCTCGTCGATTCCCTGTCGATCGTCTCGTATCGTTTCAGTCATGATCATCGACGCGCTGGTCGGAGAGATCATCGACCTCGCGAACACCCGCTCCCGCGTGGTCGTCGGATTCACCGGCCCACCGGGAGCGGGTAAGACGACGGTCGCGCGTCGGGCGACACTCGAACTCGCCGACCGCCTCGGCGACGCTCACATCGGGTACCTCCCCATGGATGGCTTCCATCTCGCGACGCCGATGTTGCACCTACTCCACCGAACCGAACGGCGCGGGGCCCAGGACACCTTCGACGTCGACGGATTCGTTTCGACACTCCGCAGGGCCGCCACGCCGGACACCGAGGTCTACGCACCAGATTTCGACCACAACCTCGGCGAACCGATCGCAGCAGCCGCCCTGATCCCCGCACCGGCGAGAATCGTTGTGGTCGAGGGCAACTACCTCGGATTCGACGGCGCGTGGGCCCCTGTCCGTCGACTCATCGACCGCATGTGGTTCGTCGACCTACCCGACGCCATCCGACATGAACGCCTCCTGGCCCGGCACGTGGCCACCGGGCGGACCGTCGACGATGCTCTCGAGTGGATCAGGCGCGTCGACGACCCGAACGCCGCGCAGATCAGGGCGACCCGGGCACACTCCGACGCCGAGCTCGACGCCACCACGATCGACTGACCGCCGGGGCTCGAGCTGCACGGCCGCGTGGGGCGCTGCCGAACCCGCGCGGCCTCAGCCGATTTCGATCAGCAGGTCGCCGGGCGCGACTTGCTGCACGGACGTCACCGCGACCCGGGCGACCTTGCCGCCGACCGGCGCGGTGATGGTCGCCTCCATCTTCATGGCCTCGATCGTGCCGATCGCCGCGCCCGCTGCGATCTCGTCGCCGACGTTCACCGACAGCGACACGACGCCCGCGAACGGTGCGCCCACGTGGTTCGGGTTCGCCCGATCGGCACGCTCGGCGGCGGCGACCTTGGAGTCGACGGACCTATCTCGCACTGCTACCGGCCGCAACTGTCCGTTGAGCACACACATCACCGTGCGCATGCCCTTCTCGTCGGGTTCGCTGATCGCCTCGAGGCCGATCAGCAATTCGACGCCCGGCTCGAGTTCCACTCGGTGCTCGTCGCCGTAGCGCAGTCCGTAGAAGAACTGATTGGCCGACAGCCTCGACGTATCCCCGTAGGTTTCCTGATGCTCCTCGAATTCCCTTGTCGGACCGGGGAACAACAGCCTGTTGAGGGTTTCCTGCCGCGGTCTGCCCGCTGTGTCGAGTGCGGTGTCGTCGGCCGCACTGAGTTCTTCGACGGGGCGCGGCGCCGTACGACCGGCGAGTGCACGGGTACGCAACGGTTCCGGCCACCCACCCGCGGGCTCGCCCAGTTCGCCACGGAGAAAACCTATGACGGAGTCGGGGATGTCGTAGGAACCGGGGTTGGCGGCAAAGTCAGCGGGCGCGATGCCCTGCCCGACGAGGGCGAGAGCAAGGTCGCCGACGACCTTCGACGACGGCGTCACCTTGATCAGACGCCCCAGCATCGCATCGGCGGCAGCGTAGGCCTCTTCGACGGCCTCGAAGCGGTTACCGAGCCCCAACGCGATGGCCTGCTGACGCAGATTCGACAACTGGCCGCCCGGGATCTCGTGCGAGTAGACGCGCCCGGTCGGTGCGGGAACACCGGACTCGAAGGGGGCGTAGACCTTTCGCACCGCTTCCCAGTACGGTTCCAGGTCGCAGACCGCCTTGAGGTCCAGCCCGGTGTCGCGTTCGGTGTGCGCAAACGCCGCGACGATCGCCGACAGTGGCGGCTGACTCGTCGTGCCGGCCAAGGGTGCCGACGCGCCGTCGACTGCGTCTGCCCCCGCGTTGACGGCCGCGAGGTACGTCGCCAACTGCCCACCAGGGGTGTCGTGGGTGTGGACGTGGATCGGCAGATCGAACTCGCTTCGCAACGCACGGACCAGCTTGTCGGCCGCAGGTGCACGCAGCAGACCCGCCATGTCCTTGATGGCCAGCACATGCGCGCCTGCGTCGACGATCTCCTCCGCCAGGCGCAGGTAGTAGTCGAGCGTGTAGAGCTTCTCGTCGGGGTTCGCGAGGTCGCCCGTGTAGCTCATCGCGACCTCGGCGACCGCGCGATCGGTCTCCAGTACCGCGTCGATGGCAGGTCGCATCTGTTCGATGTTGTTGAGCGCGTCGAAGATTCGGAAGATGTCGATGCCCACGTCCGTCGCCTCGGCGACGAATGCCGTCGTCACCTTCTGCGGGTACGGCGTGTAGCCGACGGTGTTGGCACCGCGAAGCAGCATCTGCAGGCAGATGTTGGGTATCTCTTCACGCAACTGCGCCAACCGATCCCACGGATCTTCCTTCAGGAACCGCAGCGCGACGTCGTAGGTGGCACCGCCCCAACACTCGACGGACAGCAACTGCGGGGTCGTCGCCGCGACATACGGTGCGACGGCGAGCATTCCGCTCGTCCGTACGCGCGTCGCGAGCAGCGACTGATGGGCGTCGCGGAACGTCGTGTCGGTGACACCGACCGCCGCGCGCTCACGAAGGTCACGCGCAAAACCGCTGGGCCCCAAGGTCAACAGTCGCTGCCGCGAGCCGTCGGGTGGTGCGAGTAGTTGCGCACGGTCGAGGGCAGGAAGCTTGTCGCGCGGGTACACCGTGCTCGGACGTTCCCCATGCGGCTTGTTGACCGTCACGTCCGCGAGATACGAGAGGATGCGCGTGCCGCGGTCTGCCGATCCACGCGAATTCAACAACCACGGGCGGTCTTCGATGAACGACGTCGTCACGTGTCCCGCAGCGAAGTCGGCGTCGTCGAGCACCGCCTGCAGGAACGGAATATTGGTGGCCACACCGCGAATGCGGAACTCCGCCAAGGCACGTCGTGCGCGCCGCACCGCGGTGTCGAAGTCGCGACCCCGGCAGGTCAGCTTGACCAGCATCGAGTCGAAATGGCCGCTGATCTCTCCGCCGAGGACCGCACCGCCGTCGAGTCGGATGCCGGCACCCCCCGGCGTGCGGTAGGCGGTGATACGCCCGACGTCCGGACGGAAACCATCCGACGGATCCTCGGTGGTGATACGGCACTGTAGTGCTGCTCCACGGATGGCGATCGAGTCCTGACTCAACCCCAGGTCGTCGAGCGACTGCCCCGACGCCACCCGCAACTGCGCACCGACAAGGTCGACGTCGGTGATCTCCTCGGTCACCGTGTGCTCCACCTGAATGCGCGGATTCATTTCGATGAAGACGTGCCGTCCCTGTTCGTCGACCAGGAATTCAACGGTCCCGGCGCACGAGTAGCCGATCTGCTTGGCGAACGCGACGGCGTCGGCGCAAATCCGCTCACGCAGTTGCGGATCGAGATTCGGCGCCGGTGCCAATTCGACGACCTTCTGGTGCCGACGCTGCACGCTGCAGTCACGCTCGAAGAGGTGAATGACGTTGCCCTGCGTGTCGGCCAGGATCTGCACCTCGATGTGGCGCGGATTGATCACGGCCTGCTCGAGAAACACCGTCGGGTCGCCGAACGCGGTATCGGCCTCGCGCGACGCCGCCGAAATGGCTTCGGCGAGATCCTCGCGCTTTGCGACGCGACGCATACCGCGGCCACCGCCACCGGCGACCGCCTTGACGAACAATGGGAACTGCATGTCGGCGGATGCCGCGACCAACTCGTCGACGTCGGCCGACGGCTCCGAGGACGCCAGGACCGGCAGACCGGCAGCCTTCGCCGCAGCGACAGCCTCAGCCTTGTTGCCGGTCAACTCGAGTACGTGCGCGGGCGGTCCGACGAACGTGATGCCGTGCTCGGCACACGCCGCCGCCAAGCCCGCGTTCTCCGACAGGAAGCCGTAGCCGGGATACACCGCATCTGCACCCGAATGCAGTGCGGCGCCAATGATCTCGTCGACGGACAGATACGCACGGACCGGATGTCCCGGTACGCCGATCTGGTACGACTCGTCGGCCTTCAGTCGGTGCAGCGAATTGCGGTCCTCGTACGGGAACACCGCGACGGTTCCTGCCCCGAGCTCGTATGCCGCACGAAAGGCACGGATCGCGATCTCTCCACGATTTGCGACCAGGACTTTCTCAAACATCTCGGGACACAACTTTCGTTCGTCGAATACACGTTGCCCGGGCAGGCACCCACAGGACAGGCACCGCCGTCGTCGTCGACCTTATCTGCAAGTGAGGGTGATACCTCACTTTTGTCTCAAAGTGTGAGAGAGCGCTGCGAGGGCCCCGTGTAGCTGCTCAACGGACGGATCAGCGAGTTCGACGCTGCCTGTTCCATGATGTGCGCAGTCCACCCCGTGATGCGGCTCATCACGAAAATCGGCGTGAACGATCCGATGTCGAAGCCCATCAGGTGATACGCGGGTCCGGTCGGGAAGTCGAGATTCGGTTTGATGCCCGTGCGCTCGTCCATCAGCCGCTCGAGTTCGGTGTAGATGCGCAGCCACCGGTCCTCGCCGAGCTGCTCGGAGACCTCGACGAGAGCCGCACGCATCGTCGGCACCCGCGAATCACCGTTCTTGTAGACGCGATGGCCGAACCCCATCACCTTGTCCTTGTTCTCGAGCTTGTGCTCGAGCCAGGCGACCGCCCGTTCTGGGCGGTCGATTTCGATCATGTCGTACATGACCGCCTCGTTGGCGCCGCCGTGCAGCGATCCCTTCAGCGCTCCGATCGCCGCCGTCACCGCGCTGTAGATGTCCGACTGAGTCGACGTCACCACCCGGGCCGCGAAGGTCGATGCGTTGAAACTGTGCTCGGCGTAGAGCACCATCGACTTCTCGAACGCCGAGACGACCACCGGATCGGGAACCTCGCCGAAACACATGGCCAGAAAGTTCTCCGCGTAGCCGAGTCCATGGTGCGGGGCGATCGGGTCGAGTCCGCGTCGTCGACGCATGTCCGCCGCGACGATGGTCGGCAGGATCGAGAACATCCGCAGCGCCTTGTCGTAGTTCGCGGTGGGCGCCGCATTGTCCTCGTCCGGGTCCTCGGTGCCGAGGTAGCTGATGACCGTGCGAACGACATCCATCGGGTGGCAGTTCTCCGGAATACGGGCGAGGACGGCCTGCGTCGACCGGTCGAGTCGACGACTCGCCCGCTCCCGCTGCGTAAACGCGGCGAGTTGGGCGTCGGTGGGCAACTCGCCGTGCCACAGCAGGTACGCGACCTGTTCGAAGCTGCAGCGCGCGGCGAGATCCTGTACGGGATAGCCCCGGTAGGTCAACGAATTCGTCTCGGGCACAACCTTCGAGATCGCAGTGGTGTCGACGACGACCCCTGCAAGACCCTTGTGAATAGCAGGTTGGCCAACTGGCGGCGCGCTCATGGATGTACCTCCGGCGTGGAATTCAGGGTGAAGTTGAACAGTTCGGAATCGAAGTCGTTGTAGTCCGCGTAGCGCAGCAACTCGTAGAGCCTGCTCCGGTGCTGCATGCCGTCGAGGAGCCCCGATTGTGTTCCGGTAGAGGCGATCTCCCGAAGTCCGGACTCGACGGCACCCATCGCGATGCGTAGCGTCGTCACCGGATAGATGACCGCGTTGTAGCCGACGTCCCCCAGCTGTTTCGCAGTGAGCAGGTCGGATTTGCCGAACTCCGTCATATTGGCCAGGAGCGGAACGTCAACGGCCGCACGGAATCTCTCGAACTCCGAGGCGTCACGCAATGCCTCCGTGAAGATGAGGTCGGCGCCGGCATCGGCATACGCCTTGGCGCGGTCGATCGCGGCGTCGAGACCCTCGACGGCACGCGCGTCCGTCCGCGCGCAGATCACGAAGTTGTCGTCGCGTCGTGCCGTGACCGCTGCCGCAAGCCTTGCGAGCATCTCACCGACGGGAACGACGTCCTTGCCGTCGAGATGACCGCACCGCTTGGGATTGACCTGATCCTCGAAATGACAGCCGGACAACCCCGCGTCTTCGAGGGTGGCAACGGTCCGCGCCGCACTCATGGGTTCACCGAATCCGGTGTCGGCGTCGACAAGTGACGGCAGGTTGGTTGCGTGGGCGATCTGCCCGCCGCGAGCGGCGACCTCACTCAGCGTCGTGAGCCCGATGTCGGGGAGCCCGATATCGGCCGAGAGCACAGCGCCGGATACGTACACGCCCTCGAACCCGACGTCGGCTATGAGCTTGGCCACCAGCGGCGAGAATGCGCCGGGCCAACGCTGCAGACTTCCCGACGCCAGGCCCGCCCGCAGCGCGATCCGCTTGTCGGCGGCAGGTACGGATGACGAGAACAGCCCCGCCACAGCGCTTTCCGATGAGGTCATCAGAAGATCCCCGTCCCGATGGTCGGCGCCTTGTCGAGCACGACGGACAGCACCGTCGGATTGAGAGCACCGAGGCTTCCCTCCTCGAGCGACGCGAGACCGGCTGCCGCATCAAGGAATCGACGCTGTTCGGCCGCATCGATCACGCCGTCTGCCATGGTGGAGAACTTGGCCTCGTATTGCTCCCGAGCGAATGGGCGGGCACCGAGCGGATGTGCGTCCGCAACAGCCAGTTCGTCTGTGATGACCTCACCGTTGCGCAGCGTCACAACCGCTTTCGCGCCGAACGCCTTCTCCCCCGGATCGGTGGAGTGGTAGCGGCGGGTCCACTCGGGATCCTCGACCGTCGAGATCTTGCGCCACAGCTCGACGGTGTCGGGACGATTCGCACGTTCGGGCGCATACGACGCCTCGTGGTGCCAGAAACCGTCCTGCAGTGCGACGGCGAAGATGTAGGGCACCGAGTGGTCGAGCGTCTCGCGACTGGCCGACGGATCGAACTTCTGGGGATCACCGGAGCCCGTGCCGATCACGACGTGGGTGTGGTGGCTGGTGTGCAGCACGATCGATTCGATCTCGGCGAGATCGGTGATCCGCTCACGCATCCGACGCGCGAGGTCGATCGGCGCCTGACTCTGATACTCGGCCGAGTGCTCCTTGGTGTAGCTGTCGAGGATCGCCCGCTTGGCCTCGCCCGGACCGGGAAGCGGTATCTCGTAGACCTTCTCGGGGCCTCCGAGTAGCCACGCGATCACGCCGTCCTCGCCCTCCCAGATCGGAGCGGGCGCCCCCTCACCTCGCATCGCACGGTCGACCGCTTCGATCGCGATCTTGCCCGCGTGAGCCGGCGCGTATGCCTTCCAACTGGAGATGAGCCCCTTCCGCGACTGCCGCGTCGCGGTTGTCAGGTGCAGGGCTTGGCCGACGGCCTGGTAGATCGTCTCGACGTCGAGGCGCAACATGGTTCCCAGCCCCGCGGCGACGGAGGGACCGAGGTGCGCAACGTGGTCGATCTTGTGCTCGTGCAAACACATTCCGCGCGTCAGATCGATCTGGATCTCGTAGGCGGTGGCGATGCCTCGGATCAGATCTGCACCCCCGGCGCCGACGTGCTGCGCCACCGCGACCAGTGGCGGGATGTTGTCTCCCGGGTGCGAGTACTCGGCAGCGAGGAAGGTGTCGTGGAAGTCGAGTTCACGCACGGCAACCCCGTTGGCCCACGCCGCCCACTCCGGGGAGTACGCGCCGGCGACACCGAACACCGCTGCGCCGCGACCGCCCTGCCCGCGCGGGTGCGCGAGCGCCTGTGATCGCGCAGTCGTCACCGGCCGACGAATCACCGATGCGGCGCTGACCGCCGCGTTGTCGATGATCCGATTGATCACCATCTCGGCTGTCTCGATCGGCACCTCGACAGGGTCGACGGCGACCTCGGCGATCTTCTGAGCGAGATGCTCCGACTGCTCGAAGTCGGAGGCACTGCGGTGGGTCCGCACGTTGTGAATGATCATGTTCGCACCGTACGCATCTCGTTCCGCTCCACATAAGTCCTGGCGAATGCGTATTTTTGTGGATGACTACCCGCAAATTTGCGAATGTTGTGAACACATGACGAGCTAGGCTCTGCACATGGCACACCCCTCTGCCGCGACGCCCGGGAGACTTCTCGTTGGAGCTCGCCTACGCAGGCTCCGCGACGAGCAGGGACTCTCCCAGGCCGCACTCGCACGTCGAATCGACAAATCGACCAGCTACGTCAATCAGCTCGAGAACGACCAGCGCCCGATCACCGTCGGCGTACTTCTCGCACTCACCCGCGAGTTCGACCTCAACGCCGACTACTTCGCGGCCGACACCGACGCGCGCCTGGTCGCCGACCTGGCCGACGCACTTGCCACCGCACCCGACGGCGGCGATGTCACGCGCGCGCAGATCACCGAGCTCGTCTCCCGAATGCCCGACGTCGGCCGCACGATCGCCGCTCTCCACAGGCGTCTCGTAGCCGCCGAATCCGAGCTCGACACATACCGGGGCCAGGCAGCCAACGGCGGAGCGTCGTCGACTCCGATGCCGTTCGAGGAGGTCCGCGACTTCTTCTACGACCGCAAGAACTACATCGACGTCCTCGACCGGGCAGCCGAGGACATGTTCGATCAGCATGGCCTGCGCGTCGGAGGACTCGACCTGCAATTGGCGACGCTGCTGTCACGCGAACACGGCGTCTCCGTGTCGATCAGCCGTGACACCGACCCCGTCGCCGCCGCGCGCCGCCCCAAACGCGTCTTCGATCCCACTCGGCGCGTCGTCCAGCTCGCGGGTCGACTCACCTCCGGGCAGCGCGCGTTCCAACTGGCCACCCAGTTGGCGTTGATCACGCAGAGCGATGTGATCGACGCGGTGATCGCCGACGCCGTCGAACTGAGCGATGAGTCCAGGTCTGTAGCCCGAATCGGACTCGCGAACTACTTCGCGGGAGCATTGTTGTTGCCGTACAAACACTTTCGCGATGCTGCGGAGGAAGCACGCTACGACATCGAACTGCTCTGCGTCGGCTTCGACGTCGGCTTCGAGACCGTGTGTCATCGGCTGTCGACGCTCCAGCGCCCCGGACATCGCGGTGTCCCGTTCATCTTCGTCCGGACCGATCGCGCGGGAAACATCTCCAAGCGACAATCCGCCACCGCATTTCACTTTTCGCGGGCGGGAGGGAGTTGCCCGCTCTGGGTCGTACACGACGCATTCGCCTCGCCGGGGCGAGTTGTCACCCAAGTCTCGCAGATGCCCGACGGCCGGTCGTATTTCTGGCTCGCTCGGAGCACCGACGAGGGGTTGGGCTACCTCACACAGCACAAATCCTTCGCCATCGGATTGGGTTGCGATCTCGCACACGCCGACCGTCTCGTCTACTCCACCGGCATCGACCTCGCCGACGACCGTCGTACCGTACCGATCGGCGCCGGATGCAAGGTGTGCCCGCGACCTGCCTGCCCGCAGCGGGCGTTCCCGCAGGTCGGCAGGCCCATCGACGTCGACGTCACTGTCAGTGACTCCGTCCCGTATCGCCCGGCCCGCACAGGGTAGGTGAGCTCGTGAGCGACAGGGCGTCGTCGTTCTGTCCGTCACGCATGCGTCGGCGCGTATCCGGTCTGCGGTAACGTCGGGCGAAATGATATCGGTTACCAAGAAGCGCAGCCGTGCTCTCACGGCTCGGTCACTCGTACTCGGGTACGCGTGGCCGGCTCTTGCTGCCCTCGCCGTCTTGGCTGTCACCATAGCGGTGGTCGTAGGTCTCACACTGCAGTCGTCCCCGGCCGCCGACTCCGCGGCCGCGACGACTGCCGCACGTCCGGTCGCTGCCCCGATCATCCCCAAGCCCTCCTGCCCCGAGAAGTCCGAAGGAAAGGCCATCGTCGTCGGACTCGCGTCGCAACACATGGTCCTATGCCTTGACGGGCAACCGGTTTCCGACATCGCGGTGACCACCGGCAGCGTCGACCGCGGTGTAGGCACACCGCTGGGAACCTGGCGTATCGAAAGCCATGACGTCGATCGCACGCTGAGCGGTCCCGGGTACACGGTGTTCGTGCACTACTGGTTGCACCTGTTCGGCGACATCGGATTCCACGACTCACCCTGGCAGAAGTTTCCCTACGGCGACACGACGGCCTACAAGACCCGGGGCTCCGAAGGCTGTATTCACGTGCCCGGCAACGAGATCAAGCACCTCTACGACTGGGCGGGCGACGGCACGCCTGTCACGATCACCGCCTGAGTCTCATACCGACTCAGGCAGTGATCGTGACCCGGCCGCTCAGGCGACGTCGTCGCTGTTGACCTTCTCTGCGCCGTCGTGACGCCGCATCGTGAACAGCAGATTCAACGCGATGGCCACGAAGATGCCCACCGCAGCGCCACTGGAAAGCAGTTGTTTGGCCGCCGTCGGGAATTGACTGTAGAAGCCGTTGATCGTGATCGGCAGCAGGGCCACGCCGATCGCCGCAGCCGTGATGATCACGTTGGAGTTCTGGCTGTAGTCGACACGCCCGAGGATGCGGATACCGACCACCGCGATGGTTCCGAACATCACCACTGCTGCGGCCCCGAGGACGGGCCGCGGGATCGCCGCCACGACCTCACCGACGACGGGAAAGAACGCGAGGCACATCAGCATCGCGCCGGTCAGCGCTGTCACGTAGCGGCTGAACATCCTCGTGATGGTCAGAATGCCGACATTCTGCGCGAAGGTGACGTACATGAACGACTGGAACACGCCACCGCCCAGCGCGGTGACCACGCCGTCGGCACGCACGGCCGCTGCCAGGCGATCGCGCGAGACCTTCTGTCCCACCACTTCCCCGACGGCATTGACCTGTCCGGCAAGTTCGACGATGAGCACGATCTGAATCAGGGCCAGCGAGCAGATCGCCAGCAGGTCGAAACGCGGCACACCGAAATGCAAGAGGTCGGGGAACGAGAACGCGGCACCCTCACCGATGCCCGAACCGTCGAACATCCCCGTGAGCGCGGCGACAACGACGCCGACGATCATGCCGATCAACACCGAGATCGGTCGAAGCGCGCGCGGCAACAGGCAGTAGCAGAGCACGATGGCCAGCGCTGTTGCAGCGGCCACGCCGATCTTGGCCGGAGAAGCGAACCCGGGTTCGTCGGGATCGGAACCGACGATCATCTTTCCGCCCGCTGGTATCAACTGGATACCGATAAGCAGGATGGTCGTCCCGATGACGACCGGCGGAAAGAACCGCATGAGCTTGCTGACCAGCGGCGCAATGGCGATCGTCGCAAGGCCGACGACGAGCACCGAACCGTACATCGTCTGCAGTCCCTCACCCTGGCCGATGATCAGCATCGGCGCGATGCCGGTATACGACGCACCGATCACCATCGGCAGCTTCACGCCGACCTTCCAGATGCCCAGCGACTGCAGTAGCGTGCCGAAACCGCACAACAGCAGGTCTGCGGTGACGAGGTAGACGAGATCTGCCCGCGAGAGATCGAGCGCTGCCGACACCACGACGGGCACCGTCACCGTGCTCGCATACATCACGAGCAGATGCTAGAGCGCGAACACGACGAGCGGACCAGGTGAGGGAACCTTGTTCACCGGGTCGGTAGCGTTGTCCGACGCAGCGTCGGGGTGGGTCGAGTCGTGCGGCTCGACACGCTGTGCGGACTGGTCGACGATGATCTGATCGGTCGTCGCGGTGGGGTCGAAGTTCTTGCGGACGATCCTCTCGCGGACGCGGGAGACTGCGGTGGGGTTGCTCATGGCCTGTTCCTGTTTCAACCGGCGCCGAGTGTTCGGCTCTTACACGGCTCCGGTCGCGACCGATTCATCGGAGGAACTGCGCTGTACCCGATCGATCACGGTGGAAATCCGTGAGATCGCACGCGCTTTTCGAAAGCGAAGGAACCGGACTCCGGTTCCCGCGACGCAGTACAGGTCGGGACCCCTACTACGTGCAATCCATCTTGCGAGTACAAGTAAAACGGGATCGTGTTACGGCCGATTCACGTCGCGTAACAACAGCGTTAACGTGCCGGGTGGGCGGGTATACCCGCAACGATTGCGCACACCCCGACATGCCGCACCGGCTTGATCGTCGTAGCGTGTCGCTGTGCCCTCAGCAACCCTCATCGAGAATGCCTCCGTGGTGACAGTCGACCCGGATCGTCGGGAATTGACGCGCGCATCGGTACTCATCGAGGGCACCACGATCACAGCGATCATCGAGACGGACGCCCCGGCGGTGCCGTTGCCTGACGACGTTCTCCGCATCGACGGCACCGGCTGCGTGCTCACGCCCGGGCTCGTGAACACCCATCACCACCTCTATCAGTGGATCACCCGTGGCCTCGCCGCCGATCACACGCTCTTCCAATGGCTGACGACGCTGTACCCGATCTGGGCGGGTATCGACGAGCAGGCGGTGCACACGGCGGCGCTCGGCGGCCTGTCGACACTCGCGTTGTCCGGCTGCACGACGACGACCGACCACCACTACGTCTTCCCGCGTGAGGGCGGCGACCTGCTCGGCGCCGAAATCGGTGCAGCCCAGGCCGTCGGCGTGCGCTTCCACCCGACGCGCGGTTCGATGGACCTGTCCGAGAAGGACGGCGGCCTGCCGCCGGACACCGTGGTGCAGAGCATCGACGAAATCCTCACCGCCAGCTCCGATGCCGTTGCGCGCTGGCATGATCCGGCACCCGCCTCGATGCTGCGCATCGCGCTCGCACCGTGCTCACCGTTCTCGGTGACCACCGACCTGCTCCGCGAATCCGCCGTGCTGGCACGAGAACTCGGCGTCCGACTGCATACCCACCTCGCCGAATCGGTCGACGAGAACACCTACTGCGACGAGCATTTCGGTTGCACACCACTGGAATACATGGAATCCGTCGGTTGGACCGGCGACGACGTGTGGTTCGCCCACGGCATCGAGTTCGCCGACGACGAGATCGCCCGGCTCGCGGCGACGTCGACCGGCGTCGCCCACTGCCCCACCTCCAACGCCCGCCTCGGCAACCACATCTGCCGCACTCGCGACCTCGTCGACGCCGGGGTTCCCGTGGGATTGGGCGTCGACGGCGCGGCGTCGAACGAATCGGCGCGCCTCCTTGAAGAGGCACACCAGGCCGTGCTGATGGCCCGCACACGGGGAGGCCCCACCGCACTCACCACACGGACGGCGATCGAGCTCGCGACCATCGGTGGTGCTCAAGTATTGGGCCGTGCCAACGAGATCGGCTCCATCGAGGTCGGGAAGCTCGCCGATCTCGTCCTCTGGGACCTCACCACGCTCGCGCACGCCGACATCGACGACCCGGTGGCAGCACTGGTTCTCGGTGCCATCCCGCCGATCAAGGCATCGTGGGTCAACGGCACACAGATCGTCGCCGACGCCGAGCTGCTCACCGTCGACACGACGACCGTCGCGGCCGACTGCGCACACGAGCATCGCCGACTGCTGGACAAAGCACGCGGGGCCCTCACATGACACCCGCTATGGCACGCAGGGGACTGTGATGGATCTGCACACGATCTCGACCTACCGCTACGCCTACAGCCGCGACGACCTCACCCTGGCGGAAGGCGAACGCATCGTCGCGGGCGGCACGTGGTTCTTCTCCGAACCGCAGGTGACCTCGAGCGGGGTGGTCGACATCAGCCGCATCGACTGGGAGCCCTTCGAGGAACTACCCGACGGTGGCCTGCGGATCGCGGCGACAGCCACCATCGCGCAACTCGCCGAACTGCCCGCCAAGCCGGGTTGGCGGGCACACCCGCTGCTCTTCCAGTGCGCGACAGCACTTCTGGCCTCCTTCAAGATCTGGAACGTCGCCACCGTCGGCGGCAACATCTGCCGTTCGTTCGCGGCCGCATCGATGGTGTCACTGGCAGCGGGACTCGACGGTCGCGTATTGATCTGGCGCCCCGATGGCACCGATTACAGCGTCGACGTCGCCGATTTCGTCACCGGCAACGGAACCAACACCCTGGGCGAGGGAGAAGTGTTGCGCGCCATCGACATCCCCGGATACGCACTGCGCGGCCGAACCGGTTTCAGAAAGATCGCCCTGGCAGAGCTCGGGCGCTCCGGGGTGGTGGTGACCGGACGCCGCGACGAGGACGACACCGTCGTCGTCGGGATCACCGCGGCGACGCTGTGGCCTACCGTGCTGCGCTACAACGGATTACCCGACGCCGAGCGTCTGCGCGCCGATATCTGGTCGGCAGACGGCTACTACACCGACCCGCTCGGTGCCGCCGATTGGCGGCGCGGAGTCAGCGCGGTCCTGGCCGAACAGATCCGTGGCGAACTAGAACGGGACGCCGAAGGAGTTGGTGCACCGTGAAGTTCGAGATCAACGGCGAATCGGTCGACGCGACTCCCGCCGCCGGCCAGTGCCTGCGCACGTTCCTGCGCGACCAAGCCCACTTCGAAGTCAAGAAGGGCTGCGATGCGGGCGACTGCGGCGCGTGCTCGGTGTTGGTCGACGACACGCCGGTGCACTCGTGCATCTTTCCGGCCCAGCGCATCGAAGGGCGTTCGGTCACAACGGTCTCGGGCCTCGGTACCCCCGACGACCTCCACCCCATGCAGCAGGCCTTCGTCGACAACTTCGGCTTCCAGTGCGGTTTCTGCACCGCCGGAATGATCGTCACGGCGTCAACGCTCGACGCCGACACCGTCCACGACACCGACGAGCTACAGCGCAAGATGAAGGGAAACCTCTGCCGCTGCACGGGATATCGCGCGATCCGCCAGGCGATCCGTCGAGGCGTCGACACCGCGTCGCCGGCCGAGCAACCCGCTGGACGAGCAGACTCCTCCGCCGGTCGAGCAGACGCGAGAACCGCGTCCCCCGCTGGTCGAGCAGACGCGAGAACCGCGTCCCCCGCTGGTCGAGCAGACGCGAGGAACGAGCGTCGTGTCGAGACCACCTCCCCCGCGATCGGCACGTCGCTCACGCCGCCCGCCGGCCGCCGGGTTGTCACCGGAACCGAGCCGTACACCTTCGACGTCACAGTGCCCGGGACCCGCTATCTCCGGGTCCTCACTTCGCCACACCCGCACGCCCGGATCGTCTCGATCGACACGTCCGCGGCGCAGTCACTGCCCGGCGTCGCGCTCGTCCTCACCCACGAGAACGTCAGTACGCGAAGGTTTTCCACCGCGAGGCACGAGTCGCGCGCCGACGATCCCGACGACACGCTCGTCCTCGACTCCGTGGTGCGGTTCGTCGGGCAGCGGGTGGCGGCGGTGGTCGCCGACACCGCCGGAATCGCCGAGGAAGCGTGCCGACTGATCGTTGTCGAATACGAGCCCCTCCCGGGCGTCTTCGATCCCGAGGAAGCACGACGCCCCGGAGCTCCGCTGGTTCATCCCGAACGCACTCCCGAGGACCGCGTGTTCGAGGCCGAGCGCAACGTCATCTCCTCGTTCCACGAGGGATTCGGTGGCGACGTCGACGCGACGCTCGCAGCGTCGACCATCACCGTCGGCGGAACCTGGCATACCGCACGAATTTCCCACGCGCAGTTGGAGACCCACGGCTCCATCGGCTGGCTCGACGACGACGGTCGACTGGTGATCCGCACCAGCACGCAGGTGCCCTTCCTGGTCCGTGACGAGCTCGCTCTGTTGCTCGACCTCCCCGCAGATCGCATCCGCGTGTTCAGCGCCCGCGTCGGCGGTGGATTCGGCGGCAAGCAGGAACTGCTCACCGAGGATCTGGTGGCAATCGCGGTGTTACGCACCGGAATGCCCGTTGCCTACGAGATGTCGCGGACCGACGAGATGACCCGCACCACCTATCGCCATCCCTTCCGTGTCGCAGTCGATCTCGGCGCCGACGCCGACGGTCGCCTGCGTGCGATGAAGGTCGACGTCCTCTCCGACACCGGCGCATACGGCAATCACTCCATGGGCGTCATGTTCCACGCGTGCGCCGAATCGGTCTCGGTGTACAACTGCCCGGTCAAACGGATCGACGCCGAGGTGGTCTACACCAACAACCCGCCGTCGGGTGCATTCCGTGGCTACGGTTTGGGGCAGGTGATCCTGGCCGTCGAATCCGCCATGGATGAACTCGCGATTGCGCTCGACATCGATCCGTTCGAGCTACGTCGACTCAACGCGGTCCGCGACGGCGATCCGCTTCTCATCGCACACCCCGAACCCGAGGACGACCTGATCTACGGGAGCTACGGGCTCGACCAGTGCCTCGACCTCGCCCAGACGGCGCTACGCCGCGGCAACGATGTCGCTGCGCCAGAAGGTGATTCGTGGCGCGTCGGCGAAGGCATGGCCATTGCCGCCATCGCCACAATGGCGCCCCGTGGCCACTTCTCTACCGTGACCGTCGGTGTCGACACCGACGGTCGCTACCACGTCGGTGTGGGCACGGCAGAGTTCGGCAACGGCACGACGACGGTGCTCACCCAGATCGTCACCGAGGCGATGGGCACCGTTCCGTCACGAATCGTGTTGGCGCACGGCGACACCGACGCAGCGGTCTACGACACCGGCGCCTTCGCGTCGGCAGGCATCACGGTCGCGGGAAAGGCGACCTACGGCGCAGCACTCGCGCTGCGTACGGTGCTGCTCGACGCGGCGTCGTCGATCACCGCAACGGCACCCGATGCCATCCGGTTGGTCCCCGACGGCGCACTCGTCGGTGAACGACTGGTGAGCTTCGCCGAGCTCATCGACACCGTCGACCCTGCGCACCGCGTGGGCGACCGCGTGGTCGCCACCGGTTCCGAGAGTGGCGCGCTGCGCTCGATTGCGTTCAACGTGCACGCTTTTCGTGTCGCCGTCGACACCGTGACCGGCAGCGTGCGCATCCTGCAGTCCGTCCAGTCGGCCGACGCCGGCACGGTGATGAACCCGCAGCAGTGTCGCGGTCAGGTGGAAGGCGGTGTGGCGCAGGCGATCGGATCGTCGCTGTACGAGGAGATCATGCTCGACGGGAAGGGGGTAGCGCTGACCCCCGTGTTCCGTACCTACCGGGTGCCCCAGATGGCGGATGTCCCCGAGACCGAGGTCTACTTCGCCGACACCGCCGACGAACTCGGCCCGTATGGCGCGAAGTCTATGAGCGAGTCGCCCTACAACCCGGTGGCCCCCGCTCTTGCCAACGCCATCAGGCGGGCGATCGGCCAGCGGCCCTACGAGCTGCCGATGTCGCGTGATCGGGTCTGGCGCCTCCTCCAGGGGTGATCGGCATCCCAGACGCGGCCCGAGCGTGTGGACGCGGCTGGTGCACCAGCCGCGTCTGCCGATTCGAGCCGCGTCTGGGACAACTCGGGCGACGCACGGTTTCGGTGACCCGAACTTTTTGATTCGCCCAGGTTGAACTCGACGTCGAGCTGTGCGAGATTGGTCAGGTGAGCACGGTCGAAGAGCGCGAGCAGCCGGACCCGACCGCGGTCCGCCGTCGCATACGTCGGCCACGTGCACTACTGCGGAACGTCGCACTGCTCGGCCCCGCGTTCGTCGCGGCCATCGCCTACGTCGACCCCGGCAACGTCGCAGCCAACATCACCGCGGGCTCCCGGTACGGGTTCCTGCTGGTCTGGGTGCTGGTGCTGGCCAACGTCATCGCCATGCTGATCCAGTACCAGTCGGCGAAGCTCGGAATCGTCACCGGCAAGGGACTGCCCGCTTTGATCGGCGCGCGGATGGGTCGTCGTTCTCGGCTCGCGTTCTGGGTTCAGGCCGAAGCTGTCGCAGTGGCCACCGACCTCGCGGAGGTGCTCGGCGGTGCCATCGCGCTGAACCTGCTGTTCGGACTGCCACTCGTTCTTGGCGGCGTGATCGTCGGCGTGGTGTCACTCCTGATGCTGCTGCTGCAGAATCCGCGCCAACAACACGTTTTCGAACGGGTCATCTTCGGCATGCTCGCGATCATCGTCGTGGGATTCCTCGCCGGCCTCGTCGTCGAACCACCGCCCGCGGGAGAGGTCCTCGGCGGGCTCGTGCCCCGACTACAGGGTCCCGAGACGGTGCTGCTCGCCGCGTCCATGCTCGGCGCGACCGTGATGCCGCACGCGATCTACGTCCACTCCTCGCTGGTCGTCGACCGACACGGCATCAGCTCGACGCGGTCGCGGAAGCGACGCCTGATCAGGGTGACGCGCTGGGACGTCGTGATCGCTCTGATCGTGGCCGGTGCGGTGAACATCGCACTGCTGTTGCTCGCGGCCACCAATCTCCGCGGCAAGGAGGGCACCGACACCATCGAGGGAGCGTACGACGCCGTCCGCGACTCGCTCGGCCCCTCGGTGGCGACCATCTTCGCGATCGGTCTGCTGGCCAGCGGTCTGGCAGCGACCTCGGTCGGTTCGTCGGCGGGTTCGGCGATCATGGATGGACTACTGCACGTTCGGGTGCCTCTCGTCCTGCGCAGACTCATCACACTGATTCCCGCGCTCATCGTGCTCGCTGTCGGCGTGGACCCGACCTGGGCTCTGGTGATCAGTCAGGTGGTACTCAGCTTCGGAATCCCCTTCGCGATCATCCCGCTCGGCCGACTCACCGCCGACCGCGGACTCATGGGCGAGTATGCCGACGGGTGGCCGCTGCGCATCGGAGCCGCGGTGTCGTCGGTGCTCATCGTCGTGCTGAATCTTGCCCTCATCGTGCTGCTGATCATCGGCGCGTGAGCATCAGCAGCTTCGCGTGTTGTCATCTGCGCCACTTGGGACTTCTCTATTCCGACATCTCGGCCCCACATGCCTTCCTTCACTTTGACATCACCGGCCAGCACGGCTATCACTGATATGGCGCTCGACCGACCGGGCGCGAATGCGCTTGCAGGGAGGTGAGATCCGAATGCCATCTGGTGACAGTTCTTCTGACAGACCATCGTTCGAATCGTGTCCTCCCCTCGCCCGTCACAGGTGAGCCGACGCCGCGCGTATCACGTGCGGCACCGCGGCCGCGTGCGGGTTGGGGAACCCTGACCCCAAGGCGGTCCCCATGTCCATCACCGCACTCGACATCTTTGCCCGCATCTCCGTAGCACTCCTGTGCGGAGCCGCGATCGGCTTCGAACGCCAGTGGCGCTCTCGCACAGCGGGTCTGCGAACGAACGCACTCGTCGCACTCGGCGCGGCCCTGTTCGTCGTGATGGGAGCGTTCAGCTTCCACGGCCCAGACGCCGACCCGACTCGTGTTGCCGCCCAGATCGTTTCCGGTATCGGCTTTCTCGGTGCGGGCGTGATCATGAAGCAGGGCGCGTCGATCTCCGGTCTCAACACCGCGGCGACACTGTGGGCCTCGGCTGCTGTCGGCGCTCTCGCCGGCGGCGGACTGCTCCTCGTCGCGATCGCGGGAACCGCAACCGTGATGCTCGCGAATACGCTGCTCCGACCGCTCGGCAGGCTCATCGACCGCCACCCCGGCGACACCGGCCGTGAATCACCCTCCGCGAATTACATTTTCGAGGTCACCTGTCCACAGTCAGCCGAAACCACCGTGCGCGCAATGGTGTTCGACGCCGTCCACCGCCCGGAGCTGACCGTACGCTCCATCGCCGCGACCGACGACGAAAACGGCATCGTGACGATCACCGCACATGTGTTCAGCGCCGAGCGCAATGACCGCGACATCGAAGACGCCCTCGCAACAGTCGTGCGCGCCGAACCGGTGACCTCGGTGCGGTGGTCGGCGACCGCCGAGCCGAGCGCCGACTGACGAGGACGCCTGGACTCCCTGTCCGATTGGCCAGGATCGTCTCTGCCCTTCTGGTCTGATCACCTTTTCATCTGAGCAGGTGGACTTGTTTGGACGTGATGTGGCGCACAGAGTGGATCGTGAATCACCGGTTACGTCACAAGGAGATCGCCACATGGCCATCGAGCTCAATCAGATCTGGGACTTCCCGATCAAGGACTTCCACCCGTTCCCCAACGGCAAACTCGGCGTCGGCGCCCATGACATGCTCGGGGTCGAGGCCAAGAACCTGGGGATGACGCGTGTACTGCTCATGACCACGGGTTTGCGCGGTTCGGGCATCATCGAAGAACTCGTCGGCAAGATCGAATACCAGGGTGTCGACGTAGTGCTGTACGACAAGGTCGAGTCCAATCCCAAGGACTACAACTGCATGGACGCGGCCGCCCTCTACCAGTCGGAGAAATGCGACGGCATCATCTCCGTCGGCGGCGGATCGAGCCACGACGCCGCGAAGGGCGCCCGCATGGTGATCGCGCATGATGGCCGCAACATCAACGAGTTCGAGGGCTTCTCCAAGGCCACCAACAAGGAGAACCCGAAGCACATCGCGGTGTCGACCACGGCGGGCACCGGGTCGGAGACCTCGTGGGCGTACGTCATCACCGACACCTCGGATATGAACAAACCGCACAAGTGGGTCGCTTTCGACGACAGCTGTCTCGTCGACCTCGCGATGGACGATCCGCTGCTGTACTACAGCTGCCCCGAACACTTCACGGCGTTCTGCGGCTTCGACGTTCTTGCCCACGCTTCGGAGCCCTACGTCTCTCGGCTCGACTTCGCACCGTCACTGGGCAATGCGAAGTACTCCATCGAACTCATCCGCGATCACCTGCGCACCGCCGTGTACGAGCCTCGCAATCTCGAGGCCCGCACCGGAATGATGCACGCGCAATACATTGCCGCACAGGCATTCAACTCTGGCGGGCTCGGTCTCATCCACTCGCTCTCACACGCCGTCAGCGCGTTCTACGACAGCCACCACGGCCTCAACAACGCGATCGCACTGCCTCGCGTGTGGGAGTACAACCTGCCCAGCCGCTACGAGCGCTACGCCGACATCGCGGCGCTCCTGGGTGTCGACACCTCCAAGATGACGACCGTTCAGGCCGCCGACGCCGCGGTCGAGGAAGCGATTCGACTGTCCAAGGACCTCGGCATTCCCGACAACTTCGGCCAGATCAGTGTGGACAGCTACGAGAAGAATCGAATGAACACCGGCAAGTACGAGGGTCGCGGCGAGACGATGGACACCTCGGACAAGCAGGTCCGCGCCATTGCCGAGCACATGATGGACGACTGGTGCACGCCTGCCAACCCGCGTGAATGCAGCGTCGATTCCCTCATCCCGATGGTCACACATGCGATGACCGGAAGCTACTGATCGGCGTAGCGCCAATCGAGACCCTCGGGAGACTGAGCACCTCCCGAGTCACGGATCGACCCGGGTGAGGTCACGACCTGACCCTTCACCCGGGCCGATCCGTTCCCGCTTCCCACTCATCACGACGATTGCCGCGAGGAGCCATGTCGCAAGCCTCTGACCTGACCGCAGCCCAGTTATCCACAGAATCAACGAGTTTCGACACCGTCGACGATCTGATCGAAGGCCTCGACGGCCAAGGCTATTTGGTCGACGACGACCTTGCGGTGGTCGTACACCTCGCGACGCTGCTCGACCGGCCTCTGCTCTTGGAGGGACCGGCAGGTGTCGGAAAGACAGAGCTGGCCAAGTCGCTCGCCGCGGCGGCAGGTCGCGAACTCATTCGCCTGCAATGCTATGAGGGGCTCGACGAATCCAGGGCGCTTTATGAGTGGGACTATGCCAGGCAATTGCTGCACGTCCAGATGCTCAGGGACAGAATCGGATCCGAACTCGCCGAAGCGCCGACGCTGGCGGAGGCATCCGCGGCGCTGGCCCGCGCGGACGTTGGCGTCTACACCGAGAGCTTTCTCGTGGCGCGTCCACTCCTCGCGGCGATCACAACGTCTACCCCGGCTGTACTGCTCGTCGACGAGATCGATCGCGCCGACGAGGCCATGGAGGCGGTCATGCTCGAGGTGTTGGCCGAACGTCAGGTGACCGTGCCAGAACTCGGCACATTCACTGCGCGTTCGGCGCCCTGGGTGATCTTGACGTCCAATGACACTCGGGAACTATCCCCCGCACTCAAACGTCGCTGCCTGCACTTCCAGGTCGACTACCCCGACACCGATCGAGAGCGTCGAATCGTTTCCGTTCGAGCGCCTGAGGTCGAGTCCGGCGTCATCGCCGATGTCGTCGATCTCGCACGCCGACTGCGCGAGCTGCCGCTGCGCAAGAGTCCGTCGATCGCCGAAGTCATCGACGCGGCAAGGGCCGCCTCGTATCTGGGCGCGAGCCAACGTGTATCCGCTCGCGACCACGACAGCCCCGCCGTGGACCACACGTTGCTGTCGCTGCTGGTGAAGTTCGGCACCGACCTCGATACCGCGCGAACAATGCTGAACTCCGACAGACGATCTGAGGACTCCGACAGATCCGGTAGCGGCACACCGATATCCGCCGACGGCTCGAGTCCGCGCGGATCGGTCACGGCGACAGCGTTCGGCTCGGGTCGTGCCCGCACCGCGGCCCGGCGCTGAATTCGCCACGACCATGGATCCCACCTACCTCGATCCCACCGGCCACACACGCGACCGCATACTTGACGCCGTCTCCGTACTGTTCGCACATGTGTTGCGGCGCAACGGTGTCGCCGTATCACCGGCCGAGACCATCGAGATTCGACGTGTCATCGCGCTCGTGGGAGCACACGATCTCGACCGACTGCGTTCTGCGCTACGGGCGGTCAGCGCGAAATACGCGTACGAAGCCGCCGGGTTCGACGCCGGCTTCGACATGGTCTTCTGCGGCGGGGCGCCACAGGACGACTCCGCCAACCTCCCACGGCCTCGTGGGACTGCCGCGCAACTGCCGGACGACGTGGCAGCAGACGACGACTTCGAAGGTGCAGCTCGCCGAATCGGCGCCGACGAACACACCGACGAAATCGGCGACCTCACGGCCGACGATCCCGGAGCACGCGAACGACACGGCGAGAGCGCACACCGCGAAGAGAACGACTTCTCGGTGTCGTCGGGGACGGAGCAACTCACCGTCGACTCCGAAAGCAACTCCGTCGCAGGCGGAATCACCTACACAGTCGAGCTCGACGCAGCCGCGGCCGCCGACGTCGGCGAGTTGATCGGGTCGACGACTCGCGTCCACGGCACGTCGTTGACGCTCGCCGACGCCTCCGCGATCCTGCGTGCGCTCGACTCCGTTGACGCCCGGCACACCTACGGCGAGGATGGCGCTGACGACCTCACAAGCCACCAGCGTTCCGAACTCGAACGCGCCCTCCTGACATTCATCACCGCGCTGTCGGAACGCTTGGCGAGTGACCCCGCAGACGTCGACACCGCCCCCTGTCGAATCGGCAGCGATCAACCTCAGATCGACCAAGCGTGCCACAGACTCATTGCGCGCATACGTGGCGCTCCCCGAGCCGTGACCAGCCGGGCCGACCGCGGCGTCCTGGACATGCGGCGCACCATGCGTTCGGCAACGAGTACCGACGGTGTCCCCCTCGCACTCTGGCGCAGGAATCACCGATCAGCCCCGGTGCGGCTACTCGTGGTGGTCGACGTCTCGTTGTCGGTACGACCGGTCGTCGGATTCATTCTGCGCCTTGCCCAGACGCTGCATCGGTTCGGCGACCGCTGTGACGTGGTCGCATTCGTCGACCGACCGGTAGTGGTCACCACCGCGCTACGTACCGCTGTCGCCGACGGGGCACTCGCATCCGTCCTGGCGACCGATGGACTCGATCTCTCGGCAACCAGCGACTACGGCAGGATGTTCGCCGAACTACTCGACGGCCATGGCGATCTCGTTACCCGACGCACGTCGATCCTTATGGTTGGGGATGCGCGCAGCAACGGCTTCGACCCCCGCACCGATCTCGTCGCCGAACTGTCCCGTCGCGCGCATCGCCTCGCCTGGGTGACGCCGGAGCCGTCCCGCTACTGGCACCAAACAGGTTGTGCGCTCGATGATTACGCGGACCATTGCTCCGGTGTCGTGAGTGCGCGCGACGGAGCGGAGCTCATCGACAAGGTCGACGAACTCGGCTCCGCCCTGGCCTAGCAAGTCCGCCCTGGCCTTGCAAGTCGCCCTGGCCTAGCAAGCGGCTACTGCGCCAATAGGCCCTTGGCCACGTGGGTCACCTGGATCTCGTTGCTGCCGGCGTAGATCATCAACGACTTCGCGTCGCGCGCAAGCTGTTCCACGCGATACTCGGTCATGTAGCCGTTGCCGCCGAACAATTGCACTGCTTCCATCGCGACCTCGGTCGCGGCGCGTGACGAGTAGAGCTTCATCGCCGACGCCTCGGCCAGCGAGAGCGGCTTACCCGCCTTCGCACGTTCGAGCGCGTTGAACAGCATGTTCTGCACGTTGATTCGTGCGATCTCCATTTCGGCGAGCTTGAGCTGGATGAGCTGGAACTTCCCGATCTCCTGCCCCCAGAGCGTGCGCGACTTCGCATACTCGATCGACAGGCGTTGCGCCTCATTGATGATGCCCATCGACAGTGCTGCGATGCCGATCCTCTCAGCGGTGAAGCCCGCCTTGACTCCGTCGTCACCTCGACTACCCGACCCCGCGTCCTCGGTCTCTCCGAGCAACCTGTCGCGACCGAGGTGAACGTTGTCGAAGAACAGCTCACCTGTTGGCGAACTCATGATGCCCATCTTCTTGAACGGCTTGCCCTGGGTCAGGCCCTCCATGCCCTTGTCGAGCACGAAGGTCAGCACCTTGCGTTCGCGGATCGGGGTGCCGTCGCCCTCGTCGAGCTTCGCGAACACGACGATCGTGTCGGCGTACGGGCCGTTGGTGATGAAGGTCTTCTGCCCGTTGAGGATGTAGCCGTCGCCGTCACGGCGGACCGTCGTCTTCATCCCGCCGAGAGCATCCGAGCCAGAGTCCGGTTCGGTGATCGCCCACGCGCCGACCTTCTCGAGCGTGACCAGTTCGGGCAGCCACCGCTTCTTCTGTGCGAGTGTGCCTTTCGACCGGATCGTCGACACCGTCAACCCGACGCTGACGCCCATCGACACCACCATGCCGAGGCTCGCGGCCGCGAGTTCCATGTTGAGGATCAGCGCCATCGAGTTCATCATGCCGCCGCCGGAACCCTTGGGCTTCGACTCGCCCGCGGCCTCGGCGTCGAGCTCCTTCTCCAGGCCCTCGCGTGCCATCGCGTCGACGCCGAACGATGTCATCAGCTTCCGCAGGATGTCGTACGGCGGCATCTGACCGCTTTCGAGTTCGTCGGAATGCGGGCGGATCTCCTTGTCGACGAATGACCGCACCGCGTCGCGAACCATGAGGTCTTCCTCGGACCACTCGAACATTGCCACCCACCGTTCAACGCCGGAACTAGAACACGTTCCACTACTGTGTCAGCCGCGATCCCGGCTTGTCCAGCCGCGGCCGTCGTGGGCTCGCTGGACGCGCGAGCGGTCGATGAGATAGGCAGAGAGCGTGAACGATCACGTGTTCGCCGAGTTCGGGCCATTCTTTGCGAGCGAGACCCATGCGGCCGGTGCACCAGTCGACGGCCCATGGTCGACTCTGGATGCGGCACTGGCGAATCCACAACGAATCAAGGGCCGAGTCGAACGGGTCCAGACGGCACTGGGCGCAGGCGCGGCGTCGAACGTCTCCTTGCGCGTCGCGGCGTCGGTGACCCATCTGGGTCTCGTCGCCAGGCTGCTGGCGCCGGCGCTTGCCGCAGCGGTGACCAACACCCACCTGTCCCCCGACCCCGCTGACATCTGGTGGCAGGACCACCTCGGCGGGCCCTTCCCGCTGTCCGTCGCGACGGTGGAGCCCGAGCCCGCCGACGACGGCGAACTCCCAAGTGCTGTCGACGCACTCACCGCACTCTTCGACACGTCGTACTCGGTCGGGCCGCGCGTCCTCGGCGGCAACGTCGCGTCGGCGATCAACTCCGCGGCACGGATGATCGGTACCGCCCGGCCAGAACTCGCCGACTCGGCCCGACGCCACGCCGACCTCTTCCTCGCCCACCCCTACGTCGAGGGTGGACACCTGCGGGCGGGACCGAATTTTCGACGACGCAGCTGCTGCCTGATCTACCAGGTCTCCGGCGACCGGACAGCCGTGTGTGGCGACTGCGTACTGACCTCCGGATAAGCCAAACGCGGCCCGAACTGGTGAACGCGGCTGGTGTGCCAGCCGCGTCTGCCAACTCGAGCCGCGTGTGGAACGTCGGGGGTGGGGTCAGGCGACGGTCTGCGTCGCGGAGTCGTCGACCTGCTTCGACGACCGCGAGCGCGACATCCATCCCAGGACGAGCGCGAACACCGTGGTGAGCACGGTCCACAGGATGACCTGGTTGGCGATCGAGTAGACGCGGAAGTCGCCGATGACGTCGCCCGGGAAGCCCGGGAACACGATCTGGCCTCCATCGTTGGTGACCGGCGTCGGCACCTCGTCGAAGCTCGGCAGCATCGCGATGGCGATGGTGACCACAACCAGGTAGCCGACGCCGCCTGCGATCGCACCGAGCAGGCCGCCGATGCGCGGACGCAGCCACAGCGCGAAGACGACGGCAGCGATGACCGCGATCACCGACACCACGGTGATGGTGAGGTAGGCACTCGACCTGTCGGCGATGGTCTCGTCGTTGCCGACTGCCGGCGGGTTGGCGGGATACGCGAAGTACGGGACGCCGAAGAACGCCACGAATCCGAGCGCACCGAGTGCGGCAGCCGCCCAGCGCGGATCGGTGGCGGGGTATCGCCGTCCGAGGTAGGTCCACAAGACAGTGAACCCGACCGCGAAGAAGGCACCCATCGCGAGTGCGAAGACGATCGTGCCGACCCCGGCACCGATGTTTTCCTGCACCGACCTGGTGAACACCTCGTGCTCGTGGCCGTGCTCGCCGGTCAGCATCTCCTCGGCGTGGCTACGGCCGTCTTCGTAATCGATGGCCTTCGCGACCACCGGCTCGATGAAGATGCGAGCGAACACATACGCAAAAATTCCGGCAATCAGGCCTGATAGCAGGCCCGCGCCGATGAACTTCTTCTCCATTGTTCTGTTGTCTCCCGGGTCAGATCAGTGGCAGGGGAAGCCGAGGAAGTGGCGGGAGTCGTGCACGAACTCGTGGATGTGGGTGTCGCTGCCGAACACCGACCAGGCGCCCTGGTCGTAGCCGATGAAGTAGTAGGCCAGCGCGGCGATGAGCACGGTGGCGGTGAGCCAGAGCGCAGCCGAGGCGACCGAGAGGTTCGGCACGGCGAGCGCGGCGGGCCGACGTTCGGCCTGTGATGAGGTGGCAACCATTGAGGTGGGTTCCTTCCGGGATGACGCGTCCCTGACGTGGAGCAATGTGGCCTGGTTGCCACGTCCTGACTCGTCGCGACAGGTCGCTTCCCGTCGGACTTACAGTGGCGCGACCGTCCCGGATTCTCACCGGGTTCCTGGCAACCAGCGTGGATCGACTCTATACCAGGTTCTCGCCGCCCGACCAGCACGTTGTGCCGTCCTGTCAGACCCGTGCGGAACAATGGATGTGTGCCCGGCCCGTCCTCCATCCTGAACCGCTTCACCGACCCCACGCGTCGGTGGTTCAGCGGCGCTTTTCCCGCGCCGACCCCCGCTCAGCAGGGCGCGTGGAAGGCCATCGCCGACGGCGAGAACACGCTGGTCATCGCGCCCACCGGCTCGGGCAAGACCCTCTCGGCGTTCCTCTGGGCACTCGATTCGCTCGCCGCCCGCCCCGAGCGGTCCAAGGGCACGCGCGTCCTCTACATCTCGCCACTCAAAGCGCTGGCGGTCGACGTCGAGCGCAACCTGCGCGCGCCGCTGGCGGGCATCACGCGCGCCTCGCAGGAACTCGGGGTCACCGAACCGTCGATCACCGTCGGCGTGCGTTCGGGCGACACCCCCGCCGCCCAGCGTCGACTCCTCGCCAAGACCCCACCCGACATCCTCATCACGACGCCCGAATCGCTCTACCTGATGCTGACCTCGTCGGCACGGGAAGCGCTCACCACGGTCGAGACCGTGATCGTCGACGAGGTACACGCCGTCGCCGGCACCAAACGTGGCACTCACCTGGCGCTGTCGCTCGAGCGCCTCGACGAACTCCTCGACTCCCCGGCGCAGCGCATCGGACTCTCGGCGACGGTGCGCCCGCCCGAGCTGGTCGCCGAGTTCCTTTCCGGCGCCCGCCCGTGCACCGTCGTGCGCCCGAAGGCGTCGAAGACCTTCGACCTCCGCGTCGACGTCCCGGTACCCGACATGGCGAACATCCCACCGCCACCCGACGCACCGGACTCGGACGAGCTCGACGACGCGTTCTCCCCGACGGCGGGTTCGCTCTGGCCCTACGTCGAGGCGTCGATCGTCGACCTCATCGAGACCAACCGCACGACCATCGTGTTCGCCAATTCCCGACGTCTCGCCGAGCGCCTCACCGCACGGCTCAACGAGATCCACGAGCAACGCACCGAGCCCGGCCGCGAACCGCCACGCAACGACCGCGTCGGCGGCGGCGCGCCGGCAATGGTCATGGCGTCGGGAGCCACCACCGGCGCCGCGACCGTCCTGGCCCGCGCGCACCACGGCTCTGTTTCCAAGGAGCAGCGCGCCGAGATCGAAGACGACCTCAAGAGCGGCCGCCTACGCTGTGTGGTCGCGACGAGTTCACTCGAGCTCGGCATCGACATGGGTGCCGTCGATCTGGTGATCCAGGTCGAGACACCGCCGTCGGTGGCCAGCGGTCTGCAGCGGATCGGTCGCGCGGGCCACCAGGTCGGCGAGATCAGTCAGGGTGTTCTGTATCCCAAGCATCGCACCGATCTGATCGGCTGCACGGTCGCCGTCTCGCGGATGCGTGCGGGCGCGATCGAAGAGCTGCAGGTGCCGCGGAATCCACTGGATGTGCTTGCGCAACAGACGATCGCCGCGGCCGCTCTCGATGTGCTCGACGTCGACGAGTGGTACGGCGTCGTCCGCCGCGCAGCGCCGTACCGTGAGTTGAGCCGGTCGATCTACGAGGCGACGCTCGACCTCATCTCGGGTCGCTTCCCCTCCGACGAGTTCGCCGAGCTGCGTCCTCGTGTCACGTGGGACCGTGACGCGGGCACGCTGACCGGCCGCCGTGGTGCGCAACGACTGGCGGTCACCTCCGGCGGCACCATCCCCGACCGTGGACTCTTCGGCGTGTTCATGGTCGGCGAAAAGTCCAGTCGCGTGGGCGAACTCGACGAGGAGATGGTCTACGAGTCGCGCGTCGGCGACGTCTTCGCGCTCGGCGCGACGAGTTGGCGGATCGAGGACATCACCCACGACCGCGTGCTGGTCTCACCCGCGTTCGGTCAGCCCGGGCGCCTCCCATTCTGGATCGGCGACGCACAGGGCCGCCCGGCCGAACTGGGCGCGGCCATCGGGAAATTCGTCGGCTCCGTCGCCGACGAGTCCGAACTCGACCGCCAGGCAACCGAACTCGGACTCAGTGAATACGCACGCGACAACCTAGCGTCGATCATCTCCGAGCAGCGCGACGCGACAGGACAACTACCGACCGACCGCACCCTGATCATCGAACGGTTCCGCGACGAGCTCGGCGACTGGCGCCTGATCCTGCACTCCCCCTATGGTTTACGCGTCCACGCGCCGTGGGCATCTGCGATCTCCGCCCGCCTACAGGCCACCCTCGGACTCGACGGCGCCGTCACCGCATCCGACGACGGCATCATCGTGCGCCTCCCCGACACCGACGACGAACCGCCGGGCTCCGCGGTCTTCGTCATCGATCCCGACGAGATCGAACAGATGGTCACCGACGCACTCGCCGACTCGGCGATGTTCGCCTCCCGCTTCCGGGAGTGCGCGGCCAGAGCACTGCTGCTCCCCCGCCGCGACCCCGGCCGGCGGGCCCCGCTGTGGCAGCAGCGTCAGCGCAGCGCCCAATTGCTTTCCGTCGCATCGCAATTCCCCGACTTCCCGATCATCCTCGAGACGGTTCGCGAGTGCCTGCAGGACGTGTACGACCTTCCGTCGCTCACCGACCTCCTCACCCGCATCCGCTCGCGACGTATCCGGCTGATCGAGGTCGAGACGCCCGAACCGTCGCCGTTCGCGGCATCGCTGCTGTTCGGCTATGTCGGAGCGTTCATGTACAACGACGACGCCCCGCTTGCCGAGCGTCGTGCCGCGGCACTCTCCCTCGACACCGCGCTCCTCGCGCAACTACTCGGGCGCGTCGATCTGCGCGAACTGCTCGATCCCGCGGTCATCGCCGCCGTGGTCGCACGGCTGCAACGCCTCGATGAGCACCGCAAGGCACGCGACGCCGAGGATATCGCCGACCTACTGCGGTGGCTCGGTCCTCTGACCACCGAAGAGGTGGCCTTGCGGTATCGACGCGACGACGACAGCCCCGCGGCGCTCGACGTGCTGACCGAGTTGCATCGACGCGGCGCGATCGTCTCGGTGAGCATCCGCGGCGTGCCGTTGTGGGCGGCGGTCGAAGACACCGCACGCCTGCGCGACGCTTTGGGAGTTCCTGCGCCACTGGGCGTTCCGGCAGCGTTCACCGAATCGGTCCCCGATCCCGTCGGCGATCTCGTCCATCGGTACGCACGAACCCATGGCCCATTCACCGTCGACGAGGCCGCCGAGTCGATCGGAATGGCACCGGCGGTGGTGCGCGACACGCTGATTCGGCTGGCAGCCGAACGCAAGGTCGTCGAAGGCGACTTCCTACCCGCCACCGACGACAATCCCGACGGCAGCCCCGCATGGACCACGCAATGGTGTCATAGCGACGTCCTCGGGCAGATCCGACGTGGCTCGCTCGCGGCAAGCCGCGCCGAGGTCGCGCCTGTCGACGGACCGACCTTCGCCCGATTCCTCGGAGCCTGGCAGCACGTCGCCGACGACGAAAGACTCACCGGCGTCGACGGACTCGCGGCAGTTCTCGACCAACTGGCGGGCCATCAGCTTCCGGCGTCGGCGTGGGAGTCGCTGATCTTGCCGAGCAGGATCAGCGACTACCGGCCCGCCATGCTCGATGAGCTCCTCTCCAGCGGCGACTTCATGTGGGCGGGGCACGGCCGGATCGGCTCGACCGACGGCTGGATCAGCTTCTTCCCCGCCGACCTCGCGCCGCTGTTCGTACCGACCGAGGTCGAGATCGACACCACCGAGATCCACGCCCGCCTCCTCGAGACCTTCGGCACCGGCGGCGGATTGCGTTTTGCCCAGCTACTCGACGACGCGTCGACTCAGAGCGCATCATCGCCGGGCGCCACCACGACGCGCCAGCAGGTCGAGGACGCCCTGTGGGACCTCGTCTGGGCCGGCCACGTCAGCAACGACACGTTTGCACCGGTCCGTGCGTTGCAGACTCCTCGTCGTACCTCGTCGTCGAGTCGGGCAATGCCGTCACACCGATCGCGCGGCCAGGCCCCGCGCCTGCGGCCCGGACGGCTGAGCACGCGGCATCTCCTCTCCCAGACAGGCGGCGCCGCGACGCCCTCAACGGCAACCGGCCGCTGGTTCGCAACGCCGGGTGCGCTGCTCGAGACAACAGTCGCGACGCAAGCCCTGTGCGACCAGCTTCTCGCCCGCTACGGGGTTGTCACCAAGGGCAGCGTGACGGCGGAGGACGTCGTCGGAGGTTTCGCACGAATCTACAAGGCACTCAACATCTTCGAAGACAGCGGCCAGGTGCGACGGGGCTACTATGTCGACGGCCTCGGCGGCGCACAGTTCGCGGGCACCTCCACCGTCGACCAATTACGCCGCCACGCACTGACCGACAGCGCACCGGGCAGTCATCGAGCTCCGAACACCGCGACGGTCCTCGCCGCCACCGACCCGGCCAATCCCTATGGGGCAGCACTCCCCTGGCCCGAGACGGCGCCAGGCGCAGGCGGGCACCGACCGGGACGCAAACCGGGCGCCCTCGTATGTCTGGTGGAGGGCGAACTCGTGGCGTTCGTCGAGCGCGGCGGGAAGACCGTGTTGACCTTCAGCGACGACGTCCCCGCGCTGGAGACCATGGCGACGGCGCTCGCCGACGTCGTGAGGGCCGGTCGCGTGGCACGCCTGACCATCGACTCGATCGACGGCGTCACCGCGCTGCGCTCCGAACTGCAGCAGGTCTTCGTCGGCGCAGGTTTCGCGACCACGCCCCGTGGCCTCCGAATGCGATACGGACAACATGCCTGAGGGCGATACCGTCTACCAGGCAGCCGACCGTCTCCGTCGTGCATTCGACCAGACCACGTTGGAGCGCACCGACTTTCGCATCCCGTCGCTGGCCACCACCGACCTGCGGGGCGGACACGTCGCCGCGGTGCGCTCCCGAGGCAAACACCTTCTCATCGACGTGGTGCCGGCACTGGGGACCGCGACGTCGGCGCCCGATGGCGTCAGCATCCACAGCCATCTGAAGATGGAGGGCGTGTGGCACGTCCATCGCGTCGGCACCAGATGGCGCAAACCTGCCTTCCAGGCGCGAATCGTATTGCAGGCCAACGGCTACGAGGCCGTCGGATTCGAACTCGGGATTCTCGAGCTGCTCCCCCGTGCGGCCGCCGACCTCGACTACCTCGGACCCGACCTTCTCTCCGACGACTTCGACGCCGCGCGCGCCGTCGCCAACATCGGGGCACATCCGGACGCGAAGATCGGCGAGGCGCTCCTCGACCAACGACTCATGGCAGGCGTCGGCAACGTGTACCGGTGTGAGGCATGCTTTCTTCGGGGCATCCGACCCGACCGACTCGTCGCCGACGTCGACGTGCCGCCGCTCGTCGACCTGTGTCGAAGAATGTTGTGGGCCAACAGGCTTCGCACGGCGCGCACCACAACCGGCCGCACCGGACACAATGCGCGCACCTGGGTGTACGGACGAATCGGCCAACCGTGCCGACGATGCGGAACGCTCATCGCCCGCGAGTTCTGGCGTGATCGGCCGGACTCGACCAGGGAGGATCGGGTCGTGTACTACTGCCCTCGCTGCCAGACCTGAGCGTCGGACAGGCGACTACGACGTCCGAGCCGATGTGGCGACGACGCTCAGACCGGATACCGCTCCGGCTCCGGGCCGAACTCGAAGCGGCGGGCGCTGACCTCGTCCGGGACGATCTCGATGTAGTTGTACTTCAGCGTCGGGATCAATGGCCGCAGCGGGGCCTCGTCGGCCTTGGCGATCTCGGCGAGGGTGGTCAGGATCCGCGCCGACCCCTTGACCACGACGCTCCACCCACCGTCGTCGTTGTAGGCATCGGCCTCGAAGGCCACCTTGCCGTTGACGGCGAGTTCGGCGAGCTTGGTGCCCTCCGCTGTTCGCATCAACACGCGGCCGTCTCCGGCGAAGTAGTTGATGGGAAAGATGTCGGGCTGTCCCCCGACGCTCAACGCGATCCTTCCGACGTCGGAGCTGGCGAGCAGCGCCCATGCCTCGTCGACGGGAAGCTCGTGAATGGGATTGTGCACCATGGCGTCTCCTCTGCTCATATTTTCATTGTCACGCCGCCGAGGTTACCGAGCGAAGGGCATTTGGTCCTGAAAGGAAAATGCGCGGTCAGTCCGGAACCGGCACGGGTTCGAGGATGTCCACCCGCGACTCCGGTGCGGCGGCGCGTAGTGCGTCGGCCGACTCGTCGTCGGGTTGCTGTTGTGAGGCGATCTCCGCGGCGACCCGCGCCTGGTAGGTCTCGACCTCGAAAGCGACCTTCTCGGGACTCCAGCCGAGAACCGGCGCGACGAGCTCGGCGACCTCCTGGGCGCAGTCCACACCGCGATGTGCGTACTCGATGGAGATCCTGGTTCTGCGCGCCAGGATGTCCTCGAGGTGCAACGCCGCCTCGTCGACGGCCGCGTACACGATCTCGACGCGCAGATACTGCGGCGCGGCCTCGAGTGGACGCAACAGCGACGGATCATCCGCCGCGTAGAACAGCACGTCGTCGATCAGCGATCCGTACCGGTTGAGCAGTCGGCGGACGCGGTAGGGATGCAGCCCGTACTTCTCGCCGAGCGACTCGCACTGGTTGATCAGCGCGAAGTAGCCGTCCGCACCGATGAGCGGGACACGCTCGGTGATCGACGGCGCAACGCGTGTCGGGATGAAGTCGACGCAGGCATCGACGGCGTCGGCGGCCATCACGCGATACGTCGTGTACTTGCCCCCGGCGATCGAGATGAGTCCCGGTGCGACCTCGGCCACCGCGTGCTCGCGGGAGAGCTTCGACGTCGCCTCGTCCTCGCCCGCGAGAAGTGGACGCAGGCCGGCGTAGACGCCTTCGATGTCGTCGTGACGCAGTGGCGTCACCAGCACCTCGTTGACGCGTTCGAGCAGGTAGTCGATATCGGCGCGGGTCGCAGCGGGGTGTGCGAGGTCGAGGTGCCAGTCGGTGTCGGTCGTCCCGATGATCCAGTGCGTCTCCCACGGGATCACAAACAGCACCGACGACGCGGTGCGCAGGATGATCGCCGTCTCGCTCACGATCCGATCGCGCGGCACCACGATGTGTACGCCCTTGGACGCCCGCACCTTGAACCGCCCACGTTGCTTGGACAGTGCGCGCACCTCGTCGGTCCACACGCCTGCCGCGTTGATCACGCAGTGCGCTTTGACCTCTGCTGTCTCACCGTTCTCGGTATCGCGGACGCGCACGCCCATGATGCGGTCGGCGTCGCGCAGAAATCCGACCACCTGAGTCGAGGTGCGGATCACCGCACCGTAGTTGGCGGCCGTGCGCGCGACGGTGAGACTGTGCCGGGCGTCGTCGACGACGGTGTCGTAGTAGCGAATGCCGCCGATCAACGAATCGCGCTTCAACGCGGGAGCCACGCGGAGCGCGCCCGACCGGGTGACGTGCTTTTGGCCCGGTACCGATTTGGCACCGCCCATCGTGTCGTAGAGGAAGATTCCCGCGGCGACGTACGGGCGTTCCCAGACGCGATGCGTGAGCGGGTAGAGGAACGGCAACGGCTTGACCAGGTGTGGGGCCAAGAGGCTGAGTGAGAGTTCACGCTCGTGGAGCGCCTCGCGCACCAATCCGAACTCGAGTTGTTCGAGATAGCGCAGTCCGCCGTGAAACATCTTCGACGACCGACTCGACGTACCCGAGGCAATGTCACGCGCCTCGACGAGCGCGACCCGCAGGCCCCGCGTCGCGGCGTCGAGAGCGGCTCCGACTCCGACGACACCACCGCCGATGACGACGATGTCGAACTGTTCGGTACCCAACCGACGCCACGCCTGCTCGCGGTAGAGCGGCCCGAGGTCGGCAGGTCGGTCCGGATTGAACTCCGTCTCCATGAGCCGAGACTAATCGACACCCCGAGGGTTCACCCGTCATTGATCCGGCGCGTGGGCACCCGATCAGGTGAACTCGACCAGCACGCCGACGACACCCGCGCTGCCGCCCAGTGCCACCGACGCCTCGTACACCGCTTCACGTATTCGACGTCGAGCGGCAATGTCCGGGTCGAAAACTATTGCCAGACAGGTCAATCCGCGGGCGGCACGAAAATGAACACGTTGCGTGAACACGTCACCGACACGGTGTGCGGCGAGACCGTCGATATCGCGCTGCATCAACGCGGCGTCGAGTCGCTTGCGGGTGTCCATCGACACCCGACGAGTGGCCTGCCACTGGGTCATCGCGTCGAGTACCGATTCGACCCCACCGATGTCGGTGACATCGACAACGACGACAGCCAGCCGGGCAAGGGCATCGTCGACGACGTCGTCGGCAATGCGGTCGGCGAGACCTCGGACGTCCGCCGACAGCCTGTCGATCCGACCGGGCGCGGAGTTCGGGGTCATCGGCCCCCGCCCCGCTCACGAGAGGACTCGGCGCCCGAGCGCGCGTCGGATCGCTGTGCATCGACCTTCGGTTCGGCAGCAGTGGTATCGGCAGCGGGATCGAGCGGCGGCATCGACTGTGGCGTCCAGTCGCCGATCACCGCAGGACCGACGAGCGGGAGGTCTCCGACGATCTCCTCGCCGTGCTCACGCGTGTTGAGGTAGCGGGCCGACTGGTGTTTGTTGTCGCCGCGGTCACGCGCACCGCCGGCCGACCCCGGCGGCATCGCGGAGGTGGGACCGGTCCGCATCGCGGGTCCCGCGCTCGGAGTCGCCGAAGTTGCGGGCGTCGACGGCGCGGCGCCCAACCCCGGCGGTCGCGACGCGCCGAGGGAGGGTGCAAGCGCACTTCCCGAACCGGCGCCAATGCCCTGACCCGCGCCGAGACCCGACGATCCGCCACGACCTGCGCCGAGGGAGTCCGATCGTCCGGAGTCTGCCGCACCGCGTGCGCCGACCCCGTTCGCCGGTGAGGACGCCGTGGTGTTCGCCGAGGAGTCGGCGTTGCCGAGGCCGCCCCGAGTCAGCCGGTCGGCATCGGCGTCGCCCGCGCCTGCGGCCGACGTGCCCGCGGCGCTCGAGGGTCCGCCGGCGCCGGCACGACCAGCACCGGGTGACGCAGTCGACGGTGTCGGTGACGAGGTCGTCGCGCCGCCACCCGCCCCCGGTCCGGCAGAGCCATTCAGGTCGGAATCAGCGATGTTGCCCGACTGCCCGCGCCCCGAATCCACGCCCGTACCCGCGGCCACACCCTGACCCGAGTCGCTGCCGGTGATCTGATCCGACGATGCGGCGGGAAGTTCCGGGAGCCACGTCTGGACGCTGATCATCGGGTTTGTGTACACGCTCTCCATCAGCGATACGACCTGCGCGCGCAACGTCGACGCGTCCTCGGGATGCGCGCGGATCTGCGCGGCCGCATGCCTGACGGCACCGGCCTGCTGCGAGGTGTTGGCGAGAACGCTGCGGGCTTGCGCGAGCGCGTCGATCGCCGGCCGCACGGACTCGGCTGCCGTGGTGATGACGTTGCCGACGCCCGCACCCGCCGCGCTACTGCCCTCGGCGGCACGCCCGAGCATCGTGTCGTCTCCGAAGGCGCTCGTCAGACTCTCCACAACCTTGCTCACGGCGTCGAGCGCGGCTTGAATCGCTTTCGCATCACCACTGGCTGAGCTGTCGGTGATGCTCTCGATCTTCGCGAGGATCTCGGAAACACTCATCGACGCCCACGGGGTACGCCCGTCGCTCGTCGCGTGAGAACCCCCGGGCGTGAGCAGGTACGCGTTCCGAGAGCCGGTGGCACTGACCTCCGCCGACGCATCAGGGGAATGCGAGAAAGACTGACCCGGCACGCGGACCTCCCCCGTCAGTAGTCGCTCGATCTCGCCGAAGTCGAAGAGTACCGCGACATCGACGCGTCCGACCGGGGATCCTCGCGCCTGTGCACTAACTCCGGACCGCGGCGAGCGACTCAGTCGAGGTCGTCGTGCCGCACGAGCTGCCGAGCGGCCTCGGTGATCGAACCCGACAGCGAGGGATAGACCGACAGGGTCTGGGCGAGATCGCCGACGGTCAGCTTGTTCTGCACGGCCAACGCGATGGGAAGGATCAACTCCGACGCCGTCGGTGCGACCACCACACCGCCGATCACGACACCGGTCGCGGGGCGGCAGAAGATCTTGACGAAACCTCTCCGCAGACCACTCATCTTGGCGCGCGGGTTGGTGGAGAGCGGCAGCATCACGGTGCGCGCGGGGTACTCGCCGACGTCGATCGCCTGCTGCGAGACGCCGACGGTGGCGATCTCCGGACGCGTGAAGATCGCGGAGGCAACGGTTTTCAGCTTGATCGGGCTCACGCCCTCGCCGAGCGAGTGGTACATCGCGATGCGCCCCTGCATGGCGGCGACGGAGGCGAGCGGGAACAATCCGGTGCAGTCGCCCGCCGCGTAGATACCCGGCACAGAGGTGCGCGACACCCGGTCGACGGTGATGTAGCCGCCCTTGTCGGTCGCGACTCCCGCCCGATCGAGGCCGATGTCCTTCGTGTTGGGGACCGAACCGACGGTCATCAGCACGTGCGAGCCGGTCACCGTGCGGCCGTCGGCGAGGTACACGGTCACGGAATCGCCGGTGCGTTCCACCTTGTCGGCACGCGCATGTTTGACCAATTCGACGCCGCGCTCGGCCAGCGCATCCTCGAGGACCAGCGCTGCGTCTTCGTCCTCGCCCGGCAGCACGCGATCGCGGCTGGAGACGAGCGTCACCTTCACGCCGAGTTCGGTGTAGGCGTGCACGAACTCGGCACCGGTCACACCCGAGCCGACGACGACGAGATGCTCCGGCAGCTTCTCGAGGTCGTAGAGCTGGCGCCACGTCAGGATGCGGTCGCCATCCGGTTTGGCGTCGGGAAGTACCCGCGGCGACGCGCCCGTCGCGATCAGCACGACGTCACCGTCGTAGTGCTCCGTGGTGCCATCCTGCAGCGTCGCGACGACACGATGCGACGCGATCCCCGGGTGCGTCTCCTCCAGTGAGGCGTAGCCGGACACGAGCGTCACGCCCTCGCTGAGCAGCCGGTCGCGGATATCGGCTGACTGCGCGAACGCGAGGTCGCGGACGCGCTGGTGAATCTGCGGCAAGGTGACCAGCGCGTCGTCGGTACGCAGGTTGATGCCCAGGTCGATGGCCCGTCGAACCTCGGTTCGGATGCCGGTCGAGGCAATGAAGGTCTTCGACGGCACGCAGTCCCACAGCACACACGCGCCGCCGATGCCGTCGGAGTCGATCACGGTCACGTCGGCGCCGTACGCTGCCGCGACCAGCGCGGCCTCGTATCCGGCGGGGCCACCGCCGATGATCACGATCCTGGTCACAGAGCACACTCCTGTTCGGCGAGAGGGGCCATCGGGCACGGCACATACAGGCGCCGCTCAACACCTCCAACCTAGTCCCACCCGGGCGTCCACGCCGTCACGGGGCGAGTCGCGTCGCTCACCGTCCGCTTTCGTGACGGGCCGCGACCATCTAGAGTTTCCCGACGTGCCGATATATGCCGCGTACGGGTCCAACATGAGTCCGGACCAGATGACCGAGCGCGCACCGCACTCCCCGATGTCGGGGACCGGCTGGCTGCGCGGTTGGCGACTCACCTTTGCCGGCGCCGACATCGGCTGGGAGGGTTCGCTCGCGACAGTCACCGAGGACCGCGACGACCCCGAGGCCCAGGTCTTCGTCGTCCTCTACGACGTCCCCGACGAGGACGAGGCAACCCTCGACCGTTGGGAGGGCTCAGAACTCGGCATCCACCGCAAGATCCGCGCCCGTGTCGACACCGCCGACGGACCCGTGCTCGCGTGGCTCTACGTGATGGACGCCTTCGAAGGCGGACTCCCGTCGGCACGCTACCTCGGCGTGATGGCCGACGCGGCCGAAAGCGCAGGGGCCCCAGCCGATTACGTACAGGACATCAGGTTGCGCGAGGCGCGCAACGTCGGACCGGGACCCGGCCCGATCGATTCCTGAGAGGCCCCGGCGGGGCATCACTTCGGTAGGCGTCGACTCAGGCGATGTCGAGCACGACGCCCGCGAGGGTGCGCACGCCGACCTCGAGCGCGCGCTCGTCGAGGTCGAAGTTGGGTTGGTGCAGGTCCATCTGCGGCCCCATCCCATCCCACACGCCGAGCCTGCCCATCGCGCCCGGCACGTGCTCGAGATACCACGAAAAGTCTTCTCCGCCAGGCGATTGCGGGGTATCCGCGATGGCCTGGGGCCCGAGTGCCGATACCGAGGTCGCCAACATCGCGATCGCGGTCTCGTCGTTGACAACCGGCGGCACTCCGCGAAAGTAGGACAGGTCGTACGACACTCCGAGCGGGCCGAGTAGTTGCCCGACGACGCTGCGCACCAACGGTTCCAACTCACCCCACGTGCCGTGGTCTCCGGTGCGGACGGTGCCTCGAAGCATGCCCTCCTGCGGAATCGCGTTGGGCGCGTTGCCCGCATGCGCCGCACCCCACGCCATCACCGTGCCCGAGCGTGGGTCGACCCTGCGCGACAGCACACCGGGAAGTCCGGTGATCACCGTGCCCATCGCGTACACGATGTCGCCGGTGAGGTGCGGGCGCGACGTGTGCCCACCGGGCGAATGTATCTGCAGCTCAATGTGATCCGCTGCAGATGTCAGTGCGCCTGCACGGAGGCCGACGGAGCCGACGGGAAGTCGGGGATCGCAGTGCAGCGCGAAGATCCGACTCACGCCCTCGGTCACTCCGGCGGCGACGGCGTCGAGCGCACCGCCGGGCATGACCTCCTCGGCGGGCTGGAAGATCAGTCGCACACCGACCGGTAGCGACGGGACGGCCGCGAGCAGCCGGGCCACCCCGATCAGGATCGCGGTGTGCGCATCGTGGCCGCACGAGTGCGAGACACCCTCAACTGTGGAGGAGAACGGCAATCCGGTGTGCTCGGTGATGGGCAGCGCGTCCATGTCGGCACGGAGCGCGATGCGCTGACCCGTCGTGGGGCCGAGATCGCAGACCACCCCGGTTCCCAGCGGAAGACGCGTGGGGTTCAGGCCCACTTCTCCGAGAAGGGCCATGACCATCTCGGTGGTCTTGACCTCTTGCCGCGACAACTCGGGCTGCTGGTGGATGGCACGCCGCCAACCGACGACGTCGGCGCGGTGAGCCGCCCACCAGTCGTCGATGATCGACGCGCCGTCGCTCATAGCAGCGCGGCAGGCGTCGGGGCGACGAGATCGGCGAGAAGGTGCTGCCGCAGTGCTCGCTTGACGTTGGCAAGATTGGGCCCGGCGACCGCCGTGCGCTCAGCGGCCACCTCACCTGCCCGCGTCAGCAGGTCGTCCGCCGACACGGCGTCGTCGACGATGCCCGCTGCCACGGCGTCGGCCGCACCGTAGCGGCGGCTGGTCAGCATGGCCTCTGTGGCAGTGCGATCGGGCAGTCGTGTGGTGAGCAGGCCGGCCATCCCGCGCGGGAACGGCATGTTCAGTGCGGCCTCGGGGAGCGACCAGAAGCCACGTTCGGTCCGCATGACCGCGTAGTCGGCGCATAGCGCGAGCATCGCGCCGGCGCCGAAGGCGTGACCGTTGATCGCTGCGACCGTCGACTGCGGAAGCGTCAGAACCTTCGCGTAGAGCGCATGCACCCGGTCGAGGTAGGCGGGCAGCTCCGACGCGTTGGCGAAGACGAAGTCGGTGTCGAGTCCGTTGGTGAAGAACTTGCCTGTTGACGTGATCACCAGTGCCTTGGCCGGACCCGCCGCGATCTCGTCGAGCAGACCTTCGATCGCGTCGAGCCACGCAGGGCTGAACCGGTTCTCGGGATTGTTCTCGTCGAGTTCGACACCCGGCGACCCGAGGTACAGGTAGGCGATATCGGGATTCTCGGACTGCGCTGCGTCAGACAGATACGGCATGGGTTGACCTTATCGCCTGGTCACACGCGGCACGCAGGATGCCCCTAGTGTGATGCCCATGGATCCCACCGTCGACGCCGACGCCGCGGCCATCTCCGCGGCCGCGACCATCGCAGCCGAAACCGATGCCTCAACGCACGACGTCGCGGTCGTCCTCGGCTCCGGCTGGGCTCCGGCGGCGGAGGCATTCGGCGCACCGATCGCGTCGGTGCCGATGGCGCACATTCCCGGCTTCCTGCCGCCGACGGCAGCGGGACACGGCGGCGTCATTCATTCGGTGCGGATCGGGAACTGTCGAGTCTTGTTGATGCTGGGCAGGATTCACGCCTACGAGGGTCACGACCTCGCCCGCGTCGTACACCCGGTGCGCACCGCAGCGGCGGCCGGTGCGCGCACGATCGTGCTGACCAACGCGGCGGGCGGCCTGCGCGACGACATGTCCGTCGGCCAACCGGTCCTCATCAGCGACCACCTCAACCTCACCGCGCGCTCGCCGCTTGTCGGTGCGCAGTTCGTCGATCTGGTCGACGCCTACTCGCCGCGGCTGCGCGGCGTCGCCCGCGGTATCGAGCCGTCGCTTGCCGAGGGCGTGTACGCCGGTCTACCCGGGCCCCACTACGAGACCCCGGCGGAGATCCGCATGCTTCGCACCATCGGCGCCGACCTGGTCGGTATGTCGACGGTCCACGAGACGATCGCCGCACGGGCCGCGGCGATGGAGGTTCTCGGGATCTCGCTGGTCACCAATCTCGCGGCCGGGATCACCGGAGAACCGCTCAGCCACACCGAGGTACTCGAGGTGGGGCGGGCGTCTGCGGCACGAATGGGCACGCTGCTCGCCGCGATCATCGAAGAACTCGGCACAACGTGAGTGGCGGACCCGAGGAAGTGAGCGACGGCGTCGCGGACGAGCGGGTCGCCGCATGGATCGCCGCCGATCCGGATCCCGCAACCCGGGCCGAACTGACCGCCGTCGCCGGCACCGATCTCGCCGAGCGTTTCGCCGCACCCTTGCGGTTCGGTACCGCGGGACTGCGCGGCCCGGTGCGCGCGGGCCCCAACGGCATGAACGTCGCGGTCGTCACCCGAGCGACGGCGGGCCTTGCCGCGTGGCTGATCGAGCACGGGCACAGTGGCGGTTCAGTCGTGGTCGGTCGTGACGCCCGCCATGGTTCCGAGCCGTTCGCCGCGGCGTCGGCACAGGTCCTCGCGGCGGCAGGCTTCCGCGTCGTCGTCGTTCCGGCGCCGGGCCCGACGCCGCTGGTGGCGTTCGCGTGCCGCCATCTCGACGCCGTCGCGGGGGTCCAGATCACGGCATCCCACAATCCACCCGGCGACAACGGCTACAAGGTCTACCTCGCCGGGGGCGCACAAATCGTTCCGCCCGCCGACGGTGAGATCGAGGAGCTCATCGCGGCATCACCCGACGCCGTCGACATTCCCCGCCAACCCGTCGTGCACGACCCGCGTGCCGACGAGATCGTCGGCCGCTACCTCGAGCGCATCGGCAAACGTTTCCCGACCGTCGCCGACACCTCGTTGCGGATCGCACTGACTCCGATGCACGGCGTCGGCGGTGCGATCGCCGTCGACGCCCTCGCGCGTGCAGGATTCACCGACGTCCACGTCGTCGACGAACAGTTCCAACCCGACCCCGACTTCCCCACCGTCGACTTCCCCAACCCCGAGGAGGCAGGCGCGAGTGACCTGCTGCTCGCGCTCGCCGAAGAGGTCGACGCCGACATTGCGATCGCGCTCGATCCCGACGCCGACCGGTGCGCCGTGGGCACGCGCGTCGAGGGCACCTGGCGGATGCTCACCGGCGACGAGACCGGCGCGCTGCTCGGCTCGTTCATCCTCTCCGACGGTGCGGCAGGCCACGACGGAGAACCCCCGGTCGTTGCGAGCACGCTGGTGTCGAGCAGTCTGCTGGAGAAGATCGCCACGCGGGCGGGCGCCCACCATGTGACGACGCTGACCGGCTTCAAATGGCTTGTGCGCGCCGGAGAACCACTGCGATACGCCTATGAGGAGGCGATAGGGCACTGTGTCGACCCCGACGCGGTGCGCGACAAAGACGGCATCAGCGCGGCGGTGGCATTGGCCGTATTGGCCGACCGCTGTCGCCGCGACGGCCGCGGTGTGGCGCACCTGCTCCTCGAGCTGTACGAGACACACGGCGTGCATGTGACGCGCCAACACTCGGTGCGCGTCGACGACACCACGGTGATCGCTTCACTGATGGAGCGGCTACGCACCGCGCCGCCGAGCACACTGGCCGACATCGCGGTGACGGCGGAAGACTACGCCCGACGCAGCGACAGTCTGCGCACGAATCTGATCGCGTTGCGCGGCGTTGCGGGCGACGGAATGTCGGTACGGGTGATGGCACGCCCGTCCGGCACCGAGCCGAAACTCAAGTACTACATCGAAATGACGACACCTCCCGATTTCGTGGTGTCGGCAACACAATCGGCGGCGCCGACGACATACGGTGCAGATACCCGCGCACTTGTTCATCTGCTCGACGACCTGACGCTGCGTGTCGCGGCCGAACTCGCCGAGTACGGCCGCACCTGATCGACACCAGAGGTCCGTGACGGGTCACCGACGGAAGGAATGCTCCGCATGACCTACCCCCAGCAGCCCCCGCAGCGGTCGCCGTGGTCGTCTCCGGCGGTGATCATCGCGATCGCGACGGGAATCCTTCTCGTCGTCGGAGTTGTTCTGGCCGCGTTGATCCTGCTCCCCCGTCTCGAAGGCGACGACTCGAACTCGGCGGCGGCGTCGAGTTCACCTGCACCGACGTCCGGGGCACCGGGCAACGTCGGACCCGCGACCACCACGGCAGGCTCAGGTGGCGCCCAGAACGGCACTCGCCCTCCCGAAATCCAGAACAAGAATCCCCAGAACAACGGCACTCAGGACACAGACAGCCCTACGACCCCGCATGCCACCCCCGACATCTCTGGAACCGACTGGCAGGGATTCACCGCGGGTCCACGGTGCAACGCGGCCGACGACCCGGCGATGGTGATCGCTGCGACCAATCGCTCGCAGATCGTGATCTGCCAGGTGGGTTCGCAGGCCGGACGCTGGTACTACAAGGGATACGCCGAGGGGAACTCCGTCGAAGTCGGCTACCCGACTCGCAGCGGCGACACCTACCGAGCCACCAACGGCAACGTGACCTACGTCGTGGGGCCGAGCCAACTCGATATCGAGAAGAACGGCGAGACCATCGCCACCGAGCCGATGAATGCGTACTGGACCGCATCCTGAACTGCGCTCTCGCCCGTACCCCGTGACGGGGCGTCGGCGTCGCTGGATTACAACTGACGGGTGAGCTCATCCACCGACGCGCCAGTCCTGAACGCCTCATCGGTCGACGTCGTCCGCGGCGGACGAAAGCTACTGCATGACGTGAGCCTGTCGGTCTCGCCGGGCGAGCACTGGGCGCTGTTGGGCCCGAACGGGGCGGGCAAGTCGACGCTGATGGCAATCCTGGGCGCGCGCAGCCACCCCACCACCGGAACTGTCGATGTGCTCGGTCGTCGCCTCGGCCGGGTCGACATGCGCGAACTGCGAACTCACATCGGTCACGTCGATCCGCGCTGGCGCATCGACGTGCCGATCACCGCGCACGACGTCGTGCTGACCGGTCTGACCAACACCCCGGAACTCGACCGCCGCCACGCCTACACCGACGACGAGCATCGCCACGCCGACGATCTGCTCGACATGCTCGGCATGAGTGCCCGACGCGACTCCGAATGGCCGGTGATGAGCCAGGGCGAGCGCGGTCGCACGCTCATCGCGCGTGCCCTCATGCCGCGTCCCGCCCTGTTGCTGCTCGACGAGCCCGCAACCGGCCTCGACCTCGCCGCCCGCGAGCGTCTGTTGTCGGCGATCGACCGCCTGCGCTCAGACGTCGACCGCCTTGCGAGCGTGCTGGTCACCCATCACCTCGAGGATCTGCCGAGTTCGACGACGCACGCGATGCTGCTCCGCGACGGCGAGGTGACGGCGTCGGGACCGGTTGCCCAGACACTGACCTCGGAGCAGATCAGCGCCTGCTTCGACCATCCGGTCTCGGTCCGACGCCACGACGGCCGCTGGTCGGCGACCGCCGCGTAGCGCGGCTTGGCGTGAACTCGGCTTCGAATCTCCCGACTCCGAACCCTGCCCTCAGCGCGGCCCGAACTGGCGGTCACCCGCATCGCCGAGACCGGGCACGATGTAGGCGGCCTCGTTGAGTCCGTCGTCGACCGATGCAACCACAAGACGCACCGGATGTCCTGAATCAGCCAGTGCAGCAACACCTTCCGGTGCCGCGACGACGCAGACCGCGGTGATGTCGGTCGCGTTGCGTGCGACGAGGAGTTCGATCGTGTGCAGCATTGATCCGCCGGTGGCCAGCATGGGATCGAGGACGAACACCGGGAATCCGGACAGATCGTCGGGCAGCGATTCGAGGTACGGCACCGGCTGAGCGGTCTCCTCGTCGCGAGCGATGCCCACGAATCCGACGTGCGCCTCGGGCACCATCGCGAGGGCCTGATCGACCATGCCGACTCCCGCACGCAGGACGGGTACGAGCAGCGGCGCACATTCCAGCCTCGAACCGGTGTAGGGCTGCAACGGCGTCTCTATCTCGACGACCGCAGATTTCGCAGAGCTCAACGCCTCGTATACCAGCATCTGCGTCAGACTCGACAGTGCCGCACGGAATCCCGCGTTACCGGTCGTCTTGTCGCGCAACGTGGTGAGCCGGGCCGCGGCGAGCGGATGTTCGACGATCTGTACCTGCATGCGGATCACTCTAGGGCGCGTCCACCGTCGGTGCGCACTTGTCCGGCAGCCACGAGAACGCAAATTCGATGGAACCGATCGTGGCTTCTCGCCGTCTCAATTCGCATGACGGACCTCACCTCCTATCGCACCTCCCTCGACACCGCAGCACTCGAGACCGCCGCACTCGATGCCTACGCGGGCACCCAGCGCACCGCGGGGAACCGTGTCGCCGCACACGCGACCGCCGGCCGGGCCGACCTCACGGCGCTGACACCGACGTTCGGGGTGATCGGAGCCGACTTCCTCGCGGCACTATCAGCGACGATGCGGGCCCGCGCCGAGCGACTCGACGCCATCGCCGTCGCCCACGATCGGATCGGCACCAACACGACGACCGCCGCCGTCGCCTACTCCGACGCCGACACCGCGAGCGCCTCCGACATGGGGCTGCGCCTGCCATGATCACCGTCGACATCCTCATCGCACCCCTGCGAATCCTGGTCACCGCACTCGGCACCGGTGTGCTGCCCGCCGAGAATCCCGCCACGATGATCCGATCGGCGAGCACCGACCTCGACGAGGTGCGTCGAACATCGGCGGCGGCAACGTCTGCCGTGCAGAACGAGTGGCGCGGAATCGGGTCAGGTGGCGCGGCAGCGGCAGCCGACCGAACTGCACGCACCTCGACCACCGTCGACGACGACGGACAACAGATCGCCACACTGGTGGAAACCGCAAGTGCTCGAATCGAACTCGCCGCCCGACAACTCCGCGAGCTGGTCGATTCGTTCGAGCGCGCGGCCACCGCGATGGGTCCCGCGCTGTCGACGCCGGCGGGCCTGGCGGCCATCGTGCCGGTCGCCGTCGACCATGTGCAGCGCGGGCTGTCGATCGTGTCGCGTGCGCAGACCGACCTCGCCGACGACACCAGGACGATGTCCGAACTCGGCCGTCACGAAGCACCGGCGGAGGCCGGCTCGCAACCCGTGGCGAACACAGCGTCGTCGCCAACGGGCAAGGGCGTCGCGGTCACGCTCCCCGACGGCTCGGTCGCGTACGCACCGAACGAACGCGCGGCCGCCGCGGTCCGTGCAGCGCTGAGCCAGCAGGGTGTGCCGTACGTCTGGGGTGGCACCACACCCGACGGCTTCGATTGCAGCGGATTCACCCAGTGGGCATACCGACAGGCGGGCGTCGAACTTCCTCGACTGGCGCAGGAGCAAGACACCGCAGGTATGGCGGTCACGCAGGATCAGTTGATGCCCGGCGACCTCGCCGTGTGGGACGGGCATGTCGCGATGTACATCGGCAACGACCAGCTCGTGGAGGCCGGCGATCCGGTGGGCGTTTCCCCGTTGCGGACCACCAACGCGGGGCAGGGATTCCAGGGCTTCTTCCGGCCGAAGTGATCGAGGCGGACGGGGCAGGTATCGAGTTCACAGTGATCATCGCTACGCTGTTGCCTCATGGCCGGAGACATCGTTCCCATCGAACTCGGACTCACCAACGGAAACGGTTTCACCCTGTGGGCGCCACGCTGGCGTGAGGGCGACGACGAGTGGGAGGCATTCCTCGGACTCGACGATGACCTGTACGTATTCCCCGGCGTCGCCGAACTCGTCGGCTTCGTCCGCACCGACACGGACAACGATCTCATCGAGCACCCGGCGTGGGACACCGTCAAGCAGCTCTCGGCCGACGAACTGATCCCCGACGACCGCCACACCTATGATCTCGTCGGTGTGCCGGAGCTCGCGGCAGAAGACCCGACACCCGAGGTGATCGCCGAACTCGAGGACGCACTCGAGATCGTGCGCATCCTCGGCGAGGTCTGCGAACTGATCACCGTCACCAAGTTCTTCAACGGCAACCCGATCCTCGGAGCGGTGACGACCGGTACCCGCAACTTCGAGGGCCGCGACGGCGTCGACCTGTGGGTCCGCATCGGACGTCTCATCGCCAAGCACTGGGACGACGTCCTCGACGCCATCGATGACGTCATCAAGACCCCCGACGTCGACGCCGCGGCCGTCACGGTCGCCGCCGATGAACTCGAAGCCGCGGCGTCGGCCGAGGACGAGGACGAGCCCGACGACGACATCGACCTGCTCGACGACGACTCCGAAGACGCCGAGGCTGCTGCGGTTGTCACGGCCGCGACGGGCGCCGACGATTCCGCGGACGACGACGAAGACGACCTCGATGACATCGACGACGACGATTTCTGGGCGGGCGTCGGCATCGACCCGATCAAGATCGTCACCGGGACCGGCGAATACCTCTCGCTGCGCTGCTACCTCGGAGACGACCCCGTGTTCCTCGGTGCACGGGGAAGAATCTTCGTGTTCACCTCGCCGCGCACGTTGTCGAAATTCCTCGCCGAGAACAACGACCACGATCTCACCGACGTCTCCACGTTCACCGACGTCCGCACCGAGGCAACCGATGGGGCGCTCGAGTTCGACGTCATCGACGACAACGTCTACGTGCTGCCCGGCCTCGCAGAGGACATCCTCGACGGACCGCGCCGCATCGACCGCAACCAGCTCGACCTCGCCGTCGAATTGTTCTCCGACGCAGCCGATTACGCCGACGACGACGCAGTCTCGGAGGCATTGGCGAGCACGACCCCACTCGGCTGGTTCGTCGACTACGCGATCAATCCGGACCCGAAGCGGTTGGCACCCTCGGCACCGTTCGACAACGAGGCCGAGGCGTGGCGCGCACTCGAGCACGATTTCGAGGACCGCCTGGAGATCAAGCGCTGACGAGTCCATCCCGGATGCGGCCCGACGTCTGAGTCAAGCTCGACGTCGTGCCGCACGAGTGAGCCGAGTCAGCCAATCAGGACCGCATAGCCGGGCTTGATCACCTCGTCGATGAACGCGAGGCGTTCGTCGAAGTGGATGAACGCCGACTTCATCGCATTCACGGTGAAACGTTCGAAATCGGCCCAGCCGTAACCGAATTGCTGCGCGAGCCGGTAGAACTCCTTGCTCATCGTGGTGTCGCTCATCAGCCGGTTGTCGGTGTTGACGGTGACCCGGAATCGCAGCCGCGCGAGCGCATTGAACGGGTGATCGGCCATCGAGGCGACCGCGCCGGTCTGCACGTTCGAGCTCGGGCAGAGTTCGAGCGGAATCCGCTTGTCACGCACCACATTAGCGATCTCTCCGAGTTCTGCACCGGCGAACGACGACGCTGCGAGGTCGACGCCGTCGGGCAGGGTGATGTCGTCGATCACCCGCACCCCGTGGCCCAGTCTGTCCGTGCCGCAGAACGCGATCGCCTCGTGGATGGACGGCAGTCCGAATGCCTCGCCGGCGTGGATGGTGAAGGGTGCACTGTTGGCGCGCATGTACTCGAAGGCGTCGAGATGGCGAGTCGGCGGATTGCCCGCCTCCGCACCTGCGATGTCGAATCCGACGACGCCCTCGTCGCGATAGCGCACCGCGAGTTCGGCGATCTCGCGTGCACGCGCGGCGTGACGCATCGCGGTCACCAGGCAGCGAACCGTGATCGGTCGTCCGCCCGCAGCGGCGACCGCCTCACCCTCGGCGAAGCCGCGCAACACCGCCTCGACGACCTCGTCGAGCGTCAGCCCTCGCTCGAGGTGCTGCTCGGGGGCATAACGGATCTCGGCATATACGACACCGTCGGCCGCAAGGTCTTCGACGCATTCCCGGGCCACGCGCTCGAGCGCAGATGCCGTCTGCATCACGGCAACGGTGTGCGCGAAGGTCTCCAGGTATCGCTCCAGTGACCCGCTGTCCGCGGCCTCCCGGAACCAGTGCGCAAGCGAGTCGGCGTCGGTGGAGGGGAGGTCGTCGTAGCCGACCTCGGTGGCGAGTTCGAGCACGGTCGACGGCCGGAGCCCACCGTCGAGATGATCATGGAGCAAGACTTTCGGCGCGAGCGCGAGGGTGCTCAGGTCGAGCGGCTGCCCACCGGCGGCAGTCAGACCCGTTTCCGATGTCGCGCCGTCCGCTGCTGTCGTCACACTGTCGGTCACTGCACTGTCGGTCACTGCACTCTCCGTCGCTGGCGTCATCAGTCGAACCTAACGCGATCGAGCACGATTGGTCGGGGATGCGGCGGTGGATCCGGTGAGATCACGGTCGCGTCGGTGAGCCTCGCCCGCGCGGCGTCGAATCGTTCGGGCGTCTCCGTGTGGAGCGTGAACAGCGGTGAGCCTGCGCTGATGCGGTCGCCTGGCTTCGCGCGCAACACGACTCCGGCGCTCGCCTGGACGGCTTCGCCGGGTCGCGACCGTCCGGCGCCGAGCAGCCACGCGGCGTCGCCGACCGCCCGCGCGTCGATCCGGTGGACGTATCCGGACACCGGTGCGGGCACGTCGTCGGTGTGCGGCGCACGCGGTAGTGGGGCATCCGGATCGCCGCCCTGCGCGGCGATCATGGCGCGCCAAGTGTCCATCGCGCTGCCGTCGGCCAGTGCGGCTGCCGGGTCGGCGTCGGAAACGCCTGCGGCGTCGAGCATTTCACGCGCGAGCGCAATCGTCAGTTCGACGACGTCCGACGGTCCTCCCCCGGCGAGCACCTCGAGCGACTCGGCGACCTCGACCGCATTGCCCGCGGTCAACCCGAGCGGGGCGTCCATGTCGGTGAGTAACGCCGTGGTCCGCACGCCGGCGTCGACGCCGAGCGACACCATCGTCTCGGCGAGTTGCCGCGCGAGGGCCTCGTCGGGCAGAAATGCCCCCGACCCCACCTTCACGTCGAGGACGAGTGCTCCGGTGCCCTCGGCAATCTTCTTGCTCATGATCGAGCTGGCGATCAATGGGACGGATTCGACAGTCCCCGTCACATCGCGCAGCGCGTAGAGCTTGCGGTCGGCGGGCGCGAGGTCGGCGCCCGCGGCGCAGATGACCGCTCCGACGCTTTCGAGCTGCGCGTGCATCTCGGCGGTCGTGAGGTCGGCCCGCCAGCCCGGGATCGATTCGAGCTTGTCGAGCGTGCCTCCGGTGTGGCCGAGGCCGCGCCCCGACAGTTGGGGCACCGCGACACCGAAGGAGGCGACCACCGGAGCCAACGGCAGGGTGATCTTGTCGCCGACGCCGCCGGTCGAGTGCTTGTCGACGGTCGGCAGCACCGCGCCGCCACGACGGAGTCCGGAGAAGTCCATTCGGGTGCCGCTGTCGATCATGGCGCCGGTCCAGTCGTCGATCTCGCGACGCGTCATACCCCGCAGCACGATCGCCATGAGCAGCGACGACATCTGCTCAGGCGCGACGTCGCCGCGCGTGTAGGCGTCGACCACCCAGTCGATCTGCGGCGTGGTGAGCTCTGCGCCGTCGCGTTTGGTTGCGATGACCGACGTCGCGTGAATGTGGTCGCTCATCTCACCGCACCGCGTCAAGGTCGTCGGGTCCGAATGCGTCGGGCAACAGTCGCGCCAGCGTCGTCGGTCCATCGCGATGATCGACGAGCAGATCGCCGCCACCGTGTTCGTAGAGGACCTGTCGGCAACGCCCACACGGCATCAGAATCGACCCGGTGGCGTCGCACACACTGACCGAAACGAGTCGCCCGCCGCCCGACGCGATCAACGATGCGACGAGTCCGACCTCGGCGCAGATACCGAGCCCGTATGAGACATTCTCCACATTGCAACCAACCACGATTCGGCCGTCGTCTGTGAGTCCCGACGCCCCGACCGGAAACGAGGAATACGGGGCATAAGCACGCTCGATCATGCCAGTTGCGTTGTCCCGCAATAGATTCCAATCAATATCGGGAGTCAAGACAGCCTCCTGCCAGTCGGTCGGTATCGGAGTCGATGCGATGGGAGATACCCAATCAAGCTTGGTAAGGCAAACCTAATTCGTAATGCCTTGTCCCGCAGATCGGTTCGGGCAATTTAACGACTCACTCAGCATAGGTTTAAAGTCTCTTGCATGGGTCCAAGGTGACACCCAGCCGGTGCCACCGCGTCCATCGACGATGTTGGAGGCCAATTCCCCGATGAGTTCCGAGACAGAGGTCGCACCGGAGCCGGTGCGCAAACGTTCGCTGTACCGCGGCGATCCAGGCATGTGGTCCTGGGTGCTACACCGCATCACAGGCGTGACGATCTTCTTCTTCCTGTTCGTGCATGTGCTCGATACGGCGGTGATCCGTATCGACCCGAACAAGTACTCGGAGATCATCAACACCTATAAGACCCCGATCATCGGTCTCATGGAGATCGCGCTCGTGGCGTGCGTGCTCTATCACGCGCTCAACGGCCTGCGCATCATCCTGATCGACTTCTGGTCGAAGGGCCCCAAGTACCAGCGTCAGATGCTGTGGGTGATTCTCGGACTGTTCGTGGTGGTCTTCGGCGCCGCGGCTATCCGACTCCTGCAGATCCTCATCGAGCACGCGTTCTAAGGAGATACGACAATGACCACATCTCCTACCTCACAGAACGTCGCCAAGTCGCTGGGCACCCAGTACGACCGGCCCGCCAGCCTCGACAATCCGCGCTCGCCGCGTAAGCCCCGAGGCGGCAACTTCGAGAAGTGGGCATGGCTGTTCATGCGCTTCTCCGGTCTGGCGCTGATCATCCTGACCATCGGCCACATGTTCATCATGCTGGCGTGGGACAACGGCGTGCACCGCATCGACGCATCGTTCGTCGCGGCCCGCTGGCGTGAGCCCTTCTGGCAGATCTGGGACCTCACCATGCTGTGGCTGGCCCAGTTGCACGGCGGCAACGGTGTGCGCACGGTGATCGCCGACTACTCGCGCAAGGACTCGACCCGCTTCTGGCTGAACGTGCTGCTCGGGGTCTCGATGATCCTCGTGCTGGTGTTGGGCACCTACGCGCTGCTCACCTTCGACGTGAACAGCGCAAACTAAGGAGACCACTGAAGATGCAGGAACACCGTTACGACGTCATCATCGTCGGTGCAGGCGGCGCCGGTATGCGCGCAGCGATCGAAGCAGCGCCCCGCGCCCGCACCGCAGTGTTGACCAAGCTCTACCCCACGCGTAGCCACACCGGCGCGGCGCAGGGCGGCATGTGCGCCGCACTGGCCAACGTCGAAGAGGACAACTGGGAGTGGCACACCTTCGACACGGTCAAGGGCGGCGACTACCTCGCCGACCAGGACGCGGTGGAGATCATGGCCAAGGAGGCCATCGACGCCGTGCTCGACCTCGAGAAGATGGGCCTGCCGTTCAACCGCACGCCCGAGGGCAAGATCGACCAGCGTCGTTTCGGTGGTCACACGCGTGACCACGGCAAGTCGCCGGTGCGTCGTGCCTGCTACGCGGCCGACCGTACGGGCCACATGATCCTGCAGACGCTGTACCAGAACTGCGTCAAGCACGACGTCGAGTTCTTCAACGAGTTCTACGCGCTCGACCTGTGCCTGAGCGAGAACGAGAAGGGCGAGCCTGTCGCAACCGGCATCGTGGCCTACGAGCTCGCGACCGGCGAACTGCACGTCTTCCACGCGAAGTCGATCATCTTCGCGACCGGTGGTTCGGGCCGCATGTACAAGACGACGTCGAATGCGCACACGCTGACCGGCGACGGCGTCGGCATCGTGTTCCGCAAGGGCCTGCCCGTCGAGGACATGGAGTTCCACCAGTTCCATCCGACAGGCCTCGCGGGTCTCGGCATCCTGATCTCCGAAGCCGTTCGCGGTGAGGGCGGCATCCTGCGCAACGCCGACGGCGAGCGCTTCATGGAGCGCTACGCCCCCACCATCAAAGACCTCGCACCCCGCGACATCGTCGCGCGCTCGATGGTGCTCGAGGTTCTCGAGGGACGCGGCGCCGGACCGAACAAGGACTACGTCTACATCGACGTGACCCACCTCGGCGAGGACGTCCTGAACGAGAAGCTCCCCGACATCACCGAGTTCGCCCGCACCTACCTCGGCGTCGACCCGGTGAAGGAGTGGGTGCCGGTCTACCCGACCTGCCACTACCTGATGGGCGGCATCCCGACCAACATCGAGGGTCAGGTGCTGCGCAGCAACAACAACGACGACGTCGTCCACGGCCTGTACGCCGCAGGCGAGTGCGCGTGCGTGTCGGTGCACGGTGCAAACCGTCTCGGAACCAACTCGCTGCTCGACATCAACGTCTTCGGTCGTCGCGCCGGCATCGCAGCCGCCGACTACGCCAACAGCCACGGGTTCACCGACCTTCCGGAGAAGCCGACCGACATGGTCACCGGCTGGCTCGAGACCATCCTGTCCGAGCACGGACACGAGCGCGTCGCCGACATCCGCACCGCGCTGCAGCAGACGATGGACGACAACGCGTCGGTGTTCCGCACCGAGGAGACGCTCAAGCAGGCGTTGACCGACGTCCACGCTCTCAAGGAGCGCTACGACCACATCCGCGTGCACGACAAGGGCAAGCGCTTCAACTCCGATCTGCTCGAGGCAATCGAGCTGGGCTTCTTGCTCGAACTCGCCGAGGTCACCGTTGTCGGCGCGCTCAACCGCAAGGAATCGCGCGGCGGGCACGCCCGCGAGGATTACCCGAATCGCGATGACGTGAACTTCATGCGCCACACGATCGCCTACAAGAAGGGTGACAAGCTCCTTTCCGACATCGAGCTCGACTGGAAGCCTGTCATCCAGACCCGTTACGAGCCGATGGAGCGTAAGTACTGATGACCGCCACCATTGAGGCGCCGCACACCGACGAGCCGCCGTTGCCAGAAGTTCCGGACGAAGCGACCATGGTCACGCTGAAGATCATGCGTTTCAATCCGGAGGAGCCCGACGCCCAGGGCTGGGAGAGCTTCCGTGTTCCCGCGCTGCCGACCGACCGTCTGCTCAACCTCCTGCTCTATGTGAAGGGCTACCTCGACGGCACGCTGACGTTCCGACGCAGCTGCGCCCACGGCGTGTGCGGCTCCGACGCGATGCGCGTCAACGGCGTCAACCGCCTGGCCTGCAAGATGCTGATGAAGGACTTCCTGCCCAAGGACAAGTCCAAGGACATCACCATCACCATCGAGCCCATCAAGGGTCTTCCGGTGGAGAAGGACCTCGTGGTCAACATGGAGCCCTTCTTCGACGCGTACCGCGCGATCAAGCCGTTCCTCATCACCACCGGCAACGAGCCGACCCGTGAGCGCATCCAGAGCCAGAAGGATCGCGCACGTTTCGACGACACCACCAAGTGCATCCTCTGTGCGTGCTGCACCACGAGCTGCCCGGTGTTCTGGAACGAGGGCAGCTACTTCGGCCCCGCCGCGATCGTCAACGCGCACCGCTTCATCTTCGACAGCCGCGACGAGGGCGCCGTCGAGCGCATGGACATCCTCAACGATTCCGACGGTGTGTGGCGCTGCCGCACCACGTTCAACTGCACCGACGCATGCCCGCGTGGCATCCAGGTGACCCAGGCGATCCAGGAGGTCAAGCGCGCGCTCATGTTCTCGCGCTGATCTCGGAATCACCGACGCAGACCCTCTCTGCAGCCCCGGCGAACCCACCATCCTCCACGGATGGTGGGTTCGCTGTTTTTCTCGGTTCGTTGTTTTTTCGCGCCCGATGAAACCGATCGGTGCTCGCGTGCGTCCAAGTCTTTCGAGGCCACAGCCGTGGACTCGACACGACGAACGGAGCTACCCGTGAACACCCGATCAATCCTCGCCAGCCTGCTGATCCTCGTGTGCGGTGCACTACTGAGCACCACAACGCCCGCCGCGGCGTCGACCCGATTCCCGAGCAGCGGCGACGTGGTGACCATCTCGGTCAGCTCGGACCGCGAGTGGAACGAGCAGATCGTGTGGTTCGACGCCCACAACACACTCCGCCGCCAATCCGACGTGCGGCTTCCGACGCACGACGACGCCAGCGGCCTCTGGTCGGGGTCGCTCACGATTGTCAGCCGGTCCCGCAATCAGAACGTCGACGTCTCGTTCGGCTCGACGGGCCGCTTCGCGCGCTGCGAGATCTGGGTCGGCAAGGTCAAGGTGCGCGACCACACCGCCCGCGGCGCCCACGCCCTCGCGACCTGCGACCGCCCGACGCCGCGTCGAAGGGGCTGAGGCGCCGCGCGGTTGTCGGCCGGGGCGGGGTCGGGGGTCGGGCTCTGGCTCCCGACCGGGGCAGAAAGTAGGGGAAGGGTTCTTTCCCCGGGGTGTCGACGTTTCCCCGCGAAGCTACCCACGGAACGGCTCAAAACCCGAGGAAGGATCGTTTCCCCTAGTTTCTGCGCAGGTAGCGCGCCGATCAGTCCGCCGGCGGCCGTGGGACCGTCCCAACAACGGCCGCGGCCGACCTTCCCCTAGTTCCCGACGCCCCCCGCGCACCCCGCCCCGACGTCCCGACACCGCTGCGCACCCTTCCCCCGACTCCCCGACGCCCCCGCACGCCCTTCCCCTAGTTCCCGACGCCGCGCGACGCCGGTTCACGCGCGCGCCGCGGACAGCTCCCAAAACACACGGAAAAATGTCGCGGAAAGAACTCTTCCCCCACTCCTCGACGTTTCCCCGCGAAGCTACTCACGAAAGCGCACACAACCCGAGGAAAGAACCCTCCCCCACTTTCTGCGCCGGCCGAAACCGGTCCGGACGCGCGCGCCCGAGCCGCCCAGCGCACACCCCAACCCCTGAGCGCGCCTAAACTCTTTAGCCTCGTCAAATCGGACACAAATAGCGCATTCCGAATCAATTCCGCCGATTCGACGTCGATTTGCTCAGTCACCGCGCGCACACTCTGCGGGAACCATAGTCTTGACGAACTACTGAGCGACGTCATAGGGGGTGATCGCGGCATGGCGGAGAAGCTTCACGCCGAGATCCAATCGGGCGACAAAGGGCTGCGGGCCGGGTCGATCGGACTGCTGGGCAACGTGATCATCGGTCTCTCGGCCGTGGCACCCGCCTACAGTCTCGCCGCGACGCTCGGCTACGTGGTCGCTGCGGTGCACAGCAAAGCGCCGGCGATGTTCGTGATCGCGTTCATTCCGATGCTGCTGGTGGCATTCGCCTACCGAGAACTCTCGCGCGACACCCCCGACTGCGGCACCACCTTCACCTGGGGCACCAAGGCGTTCGGGCCGTGGATCGGGTGGATCGGTGGATGGGGTCTCGCGGTGTCGGCGATCATCGTGCTCGCCAACGTCGCCGAGATCGCGGCCGTGTACCTGCTTCGCTTTCTGCACCTCGATTCACTCGCCGACAGCCTGTGGGCCAAGGTCGCACTCGGGTGCTTCTTCATCATCGTGATGACGTGGATCAGCATCCGCGGCATCGTCATCAGTGAACGCATCCAGTCGGTGCTCATGTTCATCCAGTTCGGCATCCTGATCCTGGCGAGCGTCATCGCGCTCGTGAAGGTCGCGACCGACCACGCCGGTCCCCAGGCCGTCACACCCCAGTGGAGTTGGTTGTCGCCGACGGGTCTCGACCAGTCGTCGATCGCTGCGGCGGTCATCTTGTGCATCTTCATCTACTGGGGATGGGATGCGTGTCTGGCCGTCGGTGAGGAAACCAAGGATCCCGAGAAGACACCCGGCCGGGCGGCGGTGATCTGCTGCCTGATCCTCGTTGCCACCTACGTCCTGGTCGCCTACGCCGTCGAGTCGTTCGCAGGTTTCGGCACCACCGGCATCGGCTTGAACAACCCCGACAACACCGACGACGTGCTCACCATCCTCGGCGAACCGGTCGCGGGCGCGGTGATGGCGTCGGCGTTGCTGCTCGTCGTCAGCATCTCGGCACTGTCGTCGACGCAGTCGACCATCCTGCCGACGGCACGCGGCACGCTGTCGATGGCCGTGTACAAGGCTCTCCCCCAACGGTTCGCCTACATCCACCCGCGCTACATGACGCCTGCGTTCGGCACGGCCGTGATGGGCGCGTCGGCGTTGGTCTTCTACCTCGTTCTGTCGTTCGCGAGTCAGAACACGCTTGCCGACTCGATCGCGTCACTCGGTCTCGCCGTCGCGTTCTACTACGGCATCACCGCGTTCTCGTGTGTCTGGTACTTCCGTCGGACGCTGTTCGACTCCGCTCGCAATTTCTTCATGCGCGGACTCTTCCCGCTTCTCGGCGGCATCGCGATGGCCTGGGCATTCATCAAGAGCGCCATCGACATGATCAACCCCGACTACGGTTCGACGTCGGTCGGCGGAATCGGTGGCGTGTTCATCCTCGGCGTCGGCATGCTGGTCCTCGGCGTGCCGTTGATGCTCGCGTGCTGCGCCGCCGACAGCGACTTCTTCAAGGGCAAGACCCTCAACGCGAATACCGAAGTGAAGGTCCCCGATGTCTACTGACAACACCTCCGCTGCGAACCCGAAACGTGTCGCAGTCGGCTACCTCGCCACACAGTCGGGTGACGACGGCGTGGCCCTCGGCGCGGCCATCGCCACCAAGACGGGCGCTGCCATCGACCTGATCTGCGTGGTCCATCCTGTGCCCTACGACGGTCAACCGGGCATCGACCAGTACATGGAACGCCTCGAGAACCAGGCGGCGGAATGGCTTGCCGACGGCGCATCACGCATCCCGGAGGGCATCGAGGTGCGCACCGTCGTCACGGTGCACGAGTCGTTCACCGAGGGCCTCATCGACGTCGCCGAGCAATCCGGAGCGGCGATGATCGTCGTCGGAGGCACGGGCGACGGCATCATCTCGCGCCACGCCCTCGGCACGGTGAGTACCGAGTTGCTGCATTCCTCACCGCTGCCCGTTGCGCTGGCGCCGCGTGGATATGCGCGTCGCTCCGACGTCGTGATCGACATGATCACCATCGCCGTGCCGGTCAAGAAGTCGGCCAGCGATCCCCTCTCGTTCGGCATCCGCTTTGCCGAAGCCGCGTCGATCGACGTGCGTCTGCTCTCGCTGGTGTCGCTGGAGAATCCGGCGGCCGACGACACCAGCCTCGCGGTACGCAAACAACAGGTCGACGTGGCGCGAGAGCTTCTCGAGCACACCCGTGACCAACTCGACGTCGACCTCGAGGTCGACGTTCTCGTCGCCGACGGCGACACCCTCGACGAAGCGCTCGACAATCTGCCGTGGGACGCGAATGACATCGTCGCTGTCGGCTCGGGGCATCTCGGCGCCGACAACCGCGTCTTCCTCGGCTCGACCGCCGCGCGCATTCTGCGTTGGACCACTGCCCCGGTGATCGTCGTACCCAAGGAATCAACACCTGACACGGAAACGACAGACACGGAATCGACGACAACCAAGGCACAGGGCGAGTGACGACGCTGCGACTGCTCGAGATCAGGCACGCCGAGTGCGAATCACTCGGCACGTACGCGGGCGGTCTTCCACACGACGCCGAGGTCACCACGTTGCGAGCCGAGCGCGACACGTTTCCCGACGACCCTGCGTCGTTCGACGCCATCGCGGTGATGGGCGGCGGAATGGGAGCCAACGACGGCCCGACCTATCCGTGGATCGACGACGAGATCGACTTCCTGCGACGAGCGCTGTCCAAGGACGTACCGATCTGGGGCGTCTGCCTCGGATCGCAGTTGCTGGCGAGCGCGGCCGATGCGAAGGTCAGCACGGGACCTGCCCCCGAGATCGGGATCTCGAAGGTCACCTGGACCTCGGACGGCGTCGTCGACCCTGTGTGGAAAGGTCTGTCGGACAAGACATTCGACAGCATGCAGTGGCATTACGACACGTTCGATCTACCCGCCGGTGCGACGCTGCTGGCGTCGTCGGAGTCGTACGCCAACCAGGCGTTCCGTCTCGGCGCGAGTTACGGCCTGCAGTTTCATCTCGAAGTCGACTCCCCGCTGTTCGCTACCTGGCTCGACGACCCCGCTTACCGCACCGAACTCGTCGAAGCGCTGGGTCCGGGCGGTCCCGACCAGGTCAGCGCCGACCTCACCGACGTAGAGTCGACGACCCGCGCGATGGCCGCGGCAGCGATGTCGCGGTGGCTCGACATCGTCGTCGCGCGGCAAGAACGCTAGCCCGTTCACACCTCACACACCTGCGCCACGCGGGCTACGTGTAGTTCCACGGCGTCGCCGAGCAGGCTGTCGCTGGTGGCGGCGTCGATGTGCCCACGTTGTTCGAGCGCGAGAACGCCGTTGATGGCCGCCCACGCGAGCAGTACCGACGATCGTGCGGCGGGGTCGGCGGAGTCGATCGCATCGATCACGTCGTCGGCTACGCCCGCGAGTACCCGCCCGATCTCCGACCGCGCCTGGTCGACGACGTCCCCGTGCACCTCGGACACGTCGGCGAGACCCAGCATCCGGAACGCGAGCGGTTCGTCCCGATGAAAGCGCACGTACTCCTCGAACGCCGCTCGAGCCGTCGGTGCACCGCCACCGGTTCGCTCGACGCTGCGTCCCATCCGTTCGGCGTGCTCGCGCGCCAGTCGACATGCGACCACTGCGTAGACCTCCGCCTTGCCGTCGGGGAAATTCCCATACAGCGACGTCAGCGCGACGTCGGCGTGCGAGGCGATCGCATCGACCGACGTGGCGCGAAATCCGTTGCGTGAGAACAACTCAGCAGCGGCATCGAGGACTGCGGCACGCGTACGCCGCCGTCGTCGATCGCGGGGCTCGTCAAGCAGTGAGGACATGTGCTAATTGTAGTCTGACTACGTTTTCATAGTCCAACTACAGAAGGATCGACATGTCTCCCACTGTGACCACCTCCGACCTGCCAACACCCGCCGACGGCTCCGAGGCGATCTCACTGCTCATCCCCCGCTCGCCCTTCGTGGCAGAACTCGGGCTTCGACTCACCGATATCTCCGACGGCCACGCCGAACTGGTCATGCCCTACCGGCCAGAGCTGACGACCGTCGGCGAAATGGTCCACGGCGGCGCGATCAGCGCATGCGCAGACATCGGAATCATGGCGGCCGCCTGGGCAGGCCGACCGATCCCTGATCGGCTCCGCGGGGTCACCACCTCGATGTCGGTGAGCTTCATCAACCCACTGATCGCCGACGATCTACGCATCGTCGCTGATCGTCTCCACAACGGAAAACGACTGTGCCACTGCACCGTTGACCTGACCTCAGCAAGCGCCGGCCAACTTGTCGCCCGCGCGACGGGCACCTATCAAATCGGCTGACCGATGGCCGCGCTCCCGCCGGGCACCAGCCCTTGTTGACACTGCTTACATTGGCGCCTAGCGTCGAACCATGCAGACGATCCTGGGCGCGAACGGGCAGATAGGCACAGAGCTCGCTCGTGATCTCCACCGCAACCACACCCGCGACATCCGACTCGTCAGCAGACAACCCCGGCGGGTCAACGAGACCGACGAACTCGTCGCCGCCGACCTCATGGATGCCGCACAAACCGACGCGGCTGTAGCGGGAAGCGACATCGCATACCTGACCGTCGGACTGCCCGCCGATTCTCAGATGTGGGCGCAGCGTTTTCCGGTGATGATGCGCAACGCGATCGACGCATGCGCTCACCACGGCACGAAGCTCGTGTTCTTCGACAACACCTACATGTATCCGATGACGAGTGAGCCACAAACCGAGGACACCCCGTTCCGCCCCGCAGGCAGCAAGGGCCGCACACGCGCACAGACCGCAACCATGTTGCTCGACGCGATGACCGCGGGAACGGTCGACGCCGTGATCTGTCGTGCCCCAGAGTTCTACGGTCCGAACCAGACCCAAAGCTTCACCAACGCAATGGTTTTCGACCGAATCGCGCAACACAAAAGAGCGTTCGTCCCGATCCGTGACGACACCCTGCGCTCACTGATCTGGACTCCCGACGCCAGCCGCGCGATGGCGCTGATCGGCAACACCGAGTCGGCGTACGGCCAGACCTGGCACCTGCCGATCGACAGCAACCGACGCACCTATGCACAGCTGATGGAGCTGACCTCCCAGGCGAGTGGGCACCAGAACAAGTACACGGTGCTCGGCACACCCGTCTTCGCCCTCGGACGTCTGTTCAGCAAGAACGTCCGCGAACTGTGGGAGTTGTTGCCCCGCTACGGCGTCGACACCGTCTTCGTCTCCGACAAGTTCACCCGAGCCTTCCCCGACTTCGCCGTCACCACCTACGACGCCGGCGTCGCCCAGCTCGTCACCCACTAGTCGACGCGCGCGGCCGCATCAGCTGTCGAAGCCCAGCCCCACCTTGTCCATCACGGTCAACCACAGGCCGCGCTTGCCCTGGCGGCGCTCGCTGCGAGCCAGTTCGCGTCGGGTCATGTTGATGCCGAACGCACGCAAGGGTTCTGGCGGAAACGGAATCGGCTTGGAGCGCACCATGTTCAGACGCGTGCGCTCGGTGTCGGCACCGTCGACGAGGTCGAGTGCGGTTGCGGCAGCAAAATGCGACGCACCGACACCGAGACCGGTGAATCCCACCGCGGTGACGACGCGTCCACCATACGAGCGGTCCCAGAACGCGCAGAACCGCGAGCACGTGTCGATGGCCCCACCCCACGCATGACTGGCGCGGATGCCCTCGAGTTGCGGGAACATCTGGAGCAGGTGCTCGCCCAGTAGTGCGAACTCACGCGGCTCCTGCTGGTGGCGCGGCGAATCGTCGGATCGGTAGTGGTACAACGCATCCCAGCCGCCGAATAGAATCCGGTTGTCGGCCGTCAGACGAAAGTAGTGGAACCGTGGCCCCGCGTCGGCAAGTCCCTCCCTGCCCTTCCAGCCGATCGACGCGAGCTGCGCCTCCGACAGCGGTTCGGTCATGATCGCGTAATCCCACACCGGCACCGTGTACAGCCGCAGTCGACGCACCAGCGACGGGCTCGCCGACGTCGCGAGCACGGCGCGGTCGGCGACGATCTCGCCGAAGCCGGTACTGAGCCGCAGCCCGTCACCCTCGCTGCTGATACCCGTCACTTCCGACTGCTCGAAGATCCGCACGCCGAGGCGCTCCGCGGCGTCGGCAAGACCCCACGCCAATCGCGCGGGGTCGAGCATGATGACGTCGGGATCGAACACCGCTCCCGCCACCATCGGTGAGTCGACCCGTTCGCGCGCCTGCTCCTCCGACAGCAGCGGAAGGTCTTCGCCGAGTTCCTTCGCCGACTCCGCGTACTCGGCCAATTCGTCTGCCTGCCAATCGAAATTGGCAAAGTCGAGTTCGCCGGTGCGCTCGGCGTCGGCGGCGATGCCGTGGCGGCGGATCGCCTCATCGATGGCGTCGAGCGTCTCGTGACCGAGGCGCAGGAGTGTCGGCAGCTCGTCGGCGAAGCGGTCCATGCCGTTGCCGAGGCCATGGGTGAGGCTCGCCGAGCAGAAGCCGCCGTTGCGTCCGCTGGCGTGCTCGGCGATCCGATCGCGCTCGACGAGCACGATCCGACGTCCCGGATCGCGTTCTGCCGCTTGTACCGCGGTCCATAGTCCGGTGAATCCCCCACCGACGATGACGAGATCGGCGGTCACTTCACCGAGCACGCGCGGACGCGGCGCAGGCCGATCCGCGCGATCGAGCCAATACGACGACGCGTGCGCGGTGGAGACCAGTGCCGCCCCGCGTGCTGTGGGCTCTGTTGCCCATGCCTCGCTCATCAGCGGACCTCTCCCGGATTCGTGAACACCGTTCGATGCCAAGGCTTTCGGGCAACACCGGTGATGTCGCTCATCACGTGTTTGACGGTCAGGTACTCGTCGAGCGAGTAGGCCGACATGTCCTTGCCGAAGCCCGACGCGCCGACACCGCCGTGCGGCATCTCGCTGATGATCGGGATGTGATCGTTGATCCAGACGCAGCCGGCCTTGATCTCGCGGCTCGCCCGCTGCGCGCGGTAGACGTCGCGCGTCCACGCCGATGCGGCGAGTCCGTAGACGGTGTCGTTCGCGCGGCGCAGCGCGTCGTCGTCGTCGGTGAAGGTCGAGACCGTCAGCACCGGGCCGAATACCTCGTCGCGGTAGATTTCGGAGTCCTCCGCGACGTCGGCGATCAACGTGGGCGGGTAGAAGCTGCCGGGACCGTCGGGCAGCACCCCGCCGGTCACCACACGCGCGCCGGCGGCACGGGCACGTTCGACCATTGCCGCAACCTTGTCGCGGTGTGCGTGGGAGATGAGTGAGCCCATGTCGGTGTCGGGGTCGCGCGGATCGCCGACCCGCACCGACGACATGACATCGGCGACACCGGCCACGAAGTCGTCGTAGAGCGACGGCGCGACAATCGCTCGTGTCGCGGCAGTGCAGTCCTGTCCGGCGTTGATGAGCGCTCCGGCGACGGCACCCTGGATCGCGGCGTCGAGGTCGGCGTCGTCGAAGACGACGAACGGCGCCTTGCCACCGAGTTCGAGTTGTACGCGCGTGCCATTCGCCGCGGCCTGCGACATCACCATGCGCCCGACCGCCGTCGAACCCGTGAAGGTCACGATGTCGATGTCGGGATGTCCCGCGATGGCGGCGCCGACATCTGCGCCGGTGCCGACCAGGACGTTGAAGACGCCGTCTGGCAGACCCGCTTCCGTCGCAAGACGAGCGAGTGTCAGCGTCGTCAACGGAGTGATCTCCGCGGGTTTGAGTACCACGGAGCACCCGGCGGCCAACGCGGGCAACACTTTCCACACGGCCATCTGCAGGGGGTAGTTCCACGGAGTGATCGACCCGACGACCCCGACGGGTTCACGTCGGATCGACGACGTGTGCTCGCCCGAGTACTCCGCGCTCGCCTTGCCGTCGAGATTGCGTGCGACGCCGGCGAAGAAGTCGACGTTGTCGATGCTGCCCGGCACGTCGAATTCCGTTGCGAGACGGATCGCCTTGCCGGTGTGGGAGACCTCCTCGCTCGCCAACAGATCGGCGTTGGCGTCGAGCAGACGCGCGAAGGCATGCAGTACCGCCGACCGCTCAGCGGGGGTGGCTCCACCCCAATCGTGTTGTGCGCGCGCGGCATGTGCGACCGCGGAGGTAACGTCGGAGCCGGAGGCGAGTACGAGGTTCGCTACCGGGGCATCGGTGGCGGGATCGATCACAGTGTGGTCGAGGCCCGATCCGCTGCTGGGAGCACCGTCGACCCAACCACTGGGAACTGTCGTGATGGTTGACACGACAGATCACGATACCGGCAAAACAACGGATTCACGACTTGGAGCAACAATTCCCAACCGAAACCGTGGTTTCGGTTGCCAATATCTGCTGAATCCGCCACCATCGACGTGTGGGCGAACCAATGTCGACACACCTCGACGCCATCGCGAAGAAGATCATCGAAGAACTCCAGGCCGACGGCCGGAGTTCATACGCGGCGATCGGCAAATCCGTTGGCCTGTCCGAAGCTGCTGTGCGCAACCGCGTCCAGAAGCTCAGCGAGAGCGGCCTGCTGCAGATCGTCGCGGTGACCGATCCACTCAAGCTCGGCTTCTCTCGCCAGGCGATGGTCGGTATCCGCTGCACCGGCGACACGGAGCGATTGGCCCGGCAACTGGCCGAGCATCCCGAAATCGACTACGTGGTACTGACTGCGGGTACCTACGACATCATGATCGAGGTTGTCTGCGAGGACGACGATCATCTCCTCGACATCATCAATCGCAGGGTTCGAACACACCCCGAGGTGAACTCGACCGAGACCCTCGTTTATCTGAAACTAGTGAAACAGCAATACAATTGGGGTACACGATGACCGCATCCGTAACCGAATCCCTCGGGCAGCGAAGCGCTGCGCACTTGTGGGGACACTTCTCCCGTCACGGCGACGAGATCACGCCACCGGTGATCACGCGAGGCGAGGGGGCACGCATCTTCGATGATCGCGGACGCAGCTACCTCGACGGACTCGCGGGGCTCTTCGTCGTCCAGGTCGGGCACGGACGTGACGAGCTCGCCGAGGCAGCGGCAAAGCAGGCCAAGGAACTGGCGTTCTTTCCGCTGTGGTCCTACGCCACTCCGCCCGCCATCGAGCTCGCCGAGCGACTCGCGGCCAACGCGCCCGGCGACCTCAACCGCGTCTTCTTCACCAGCGGTGGCGGCGAGGCCGTCGAAAGCGCGTGGAAGCTGGCCAAGCAGTACTTCAAGCTGACCGGAAAACCGATGAAGCACAAGGTTATCTCGCGTTCGATCGCCTACCACGGCACCCCGCAGGGCGCGCTGGCCATCACCGGTATCCCCGACCTCAAGAAGATGTTCGAGCCGTTGACTCCCGGAGGGTTCCGCGCGCCGAACACCAACATCTACCGCGCTCCCGACGAGGAACTGGCTGCCGACCCCAAGAAGTTCGGCCGCTGGGCCGCCGATCGCATTGCCGAGGCCATCGAGTTCGAGGGTCCCGACACCGTCGCAGCCGTGTTCCTCGAACCGGTCCAGAACGCGGGCGGCTGTTTCCCGCCGCCGCCCGGATACTTCGAGCGGGTCCGCGAGATCTGCGACGAGTACGACGTCCTGCTGGTGTCCGATGAGGTGATCTGCGCCTTCGGCCGCATCGGTTCGATGTTCGCCTGCGAGGACTTCGGCTATCAGCCCGACATCATCACCTGTGCCAAGGGCATGACCTCGGGCTACTCCCCGATCGGCGCGATGATCGCCAGTGAGCGACTCTTCGAGCCGTTCAACGACAACACGACGACCTTCGCGCACGGCTACACCTTCGGCGGTCACCCTGTGTCGGCGGCGGTCGCGTTGGCCAACCTCGACATTTTTGAGCGCGAGGGGCTCAACGATCATGTGAAGACCACCGCGCCCGCGTTCCGATCGACACTCGAGAAGCTCCACGACGTCCCGATTGTCGGCGACGTGCGCGGCGAAGGATTCTTCTACGGCATCGAGCTGGTCAAGGACAAAGCCACCAAGGAGACGTTCACCGAGGCCGAATCCGAGCGCATACTGCGTGGATTCCTGTCGACCGCACTGTTCGACGCCGGTCTCTATTGTCGCGCCGACGATCGCGGCGATCCGGTCATCCAGCTCGCGCCGCCGCTCATCTGCGGCCAGGCGGAGTTCGACGAGATCGAGCAGATCCTGCGTGGCGTTCTGGCCGAGGCGTACACGCTCCTCTGAGGTTCACCAGAGCAACGACGGTTATCCGGGACTGACGGTTTTCCAGGTCGGCGACGCGTCGGCGGACGAGCAGTTCCGCCGGCGCGCTACCGATGTGACGTGAGGCGCTGTAGCCTCCTGTGCGATATGCGTCCTCCTCGTGCCGTTGCACCCGCCACAGACTTCGTCACCCGCTGCGTGGTCGTGCTGATCGTCGCTGTGGCCGGGATCGTCGCTGTTGTCGGGATCGGCCCGACCGCATTCCCGGCGTGGGCGGCCCCCACACAGGCACAGCCGCACGACGCATCACCTGACACCGACCACTGCCCGCATCGGGTCTCGCCGCCTCCCGCTGTCGACGAGTCGGAAGTCGTGGCTCCCGGCTCGACAACACCATCCCCACTGCCGGTGCATTCCCCACCGGTCGGTGGCGAAGCGTTGGGCGGGTGCGGCGTCGTCGCAGACTCGTCGGCGGGTCGTGTGCCGGAGCGGCTGACGTCGGCGGCCTGGCTGGTCGCCGATCTCGACAGCGGCGCCGTGATCGCGGCCAAAGACCCGCACGGTCGGTACCGCCCGGCGTCGACCATCAAGGTCCTGCTCGCTCTCACCGCGCTGCGTTCGGGAATCGCGCTCGACAAACCGGTCACGGCGACGGCCGACGATTGGAGTGCCGAGGGCGACTCCTGCGGGATGGGACCGGGCGGCAAATACACCATGCGCGACATGATGATCGGGCTCCTCATGGTGTCCGGGAACGATTGCGCCCACGTCATCGCGCGAGACCTCGGCGGCGTCGACGCCACGCTGACCAAGATGAACGAACTGGCCCGCTCACTGCAGGCGTATGACACCAGGGCGTCGACTCCGTCTGGTCTCGACGCCGCCGGAATGTCGACGTCCCCCTACGACCTCGCGGTGATCTTCCGCGCCGCCATGCAGAACTCGACGTTCCGCGACATCATCGCCATGCCGAACCACCCGTTCCCCGGGTACCCGAAACGACCCGACGTTCCCGGCGACGTCGACCATCCCGGCTACCTGATGCAGACGTCGAATCATCTTCTGCTCGAAGGCGATCCGGGCGTCCTCGGCGGTAAGACCGGATACACCGACGACGCGCAGAAGACATTCGTCGGGGCGGTCAAGCAGGACGGTCGTACCGTTCTGGTGGTTCAGATGTACGGCCTGTCGACCGCCGACGACAACTACTGGGACCAGGCCCGCTCGCTCGTCGCCTACGGCGCGCACGCCCCACGTGAGGCGAAAGTGGGCGAACTCGCATCGACCTCAGACGAACGCGCGACCACCTCAGACGGCGAACGCGCGAGTACCTCCGACGGCGCCCGCGCCGGGGTCGCAACGACCGAAGCGCGGACGAGCCAGGGAGTGGCCTACCAGGATTCGACGTCTGGCTGGTCGGTGCGCATCCTCGTCGGACTCGTGGGGCTGCTTGTGGCGCTGCTCCTACTGCTGCTTGCGCTTCGCTTGATCCGACGCCGCTGACCGGCTCGCGGGTCACGCGGGCGCACCTCCAAGGTCGAGAAGACGGAGTCCCGCTCACCCATTTCCTTCCGGCTTATTGAATTCAATAAGCCGGAAGGAAACGGGTGAGCGTGTAGCCACGCAATAGGGCCCACTCGTCGGGTCAGTCGCCGCGCTTGTGCCGCGTCACGAGAGCCACCGCGGCGCCGATCGCCGCCGCCGCGGCCAACGGCCCGGCCTTCGGCACGGGATCCGCCTCATAGACCGGGCGCACGACGACGGAGGGCGGTTCGGGCTGTTCGGTGGGGTCGACGACCTGGTAGGGCTCATTGGCACGATCCGTGGCACACCACGCCGTGGCGTACAGGACGATTCGCGAGGCCAGGTAGCCGAAGACCATGACGCCGAGCAGTGGTCCGAAGGCGGCGCCCGCCGGACTGCCGAGAACCGATTTCAAGTAGATACCCGCGACGGACTTGAGGATCTCGAAGATGGTCGCGGTGAGGAGCGCCGCCTTGAGCACGTTGCGAAACGGCAACGGATTCAAGGGAAGTCGGGCAAAGACGAAGACGAAGAGCAGCCAGGTCGCCACCAGCGACACCACGATGGCCAGAACCCGCACCACGACAGTCGAGCCACTGAAGCCGTCGACATGCGCCCACTCGAGGATCTTGTTGATCAACCCGCTGTTGCCCAGGGCGGTGAGGCCGAGCGTGAACAGGAAGGCGAGACCCAGCAACACGAAGATCACGAGGTCGCTGATCTTCGACTTGACCGCATTGCGGTTGACCCTGCCGCCGAACATCTCGGTCATTCCGACGCGCACACCGGAGATCCACCCGATACCGGTCAGTCCCGCACCGATCAGACCGATGATGCCGACGGTCGCGCGTGAGTCGATGGCCGAGTCGATTGCGCTCTCGAGCGTCGTGCCGAGCTCGCCGGGCATGGCTTTGACGATCTCGTCCTTGATGGTGTCGAGCCACTCCGGGTGGGCCGCGAGGACAAAACCGCCGATCGAGAAGGCGACCATGATGATCGGCACGATCGAGAGGATTCCGGTGAAGGTGATGCTCGCGGCGTAGAGGTTGCCGCGACGATCGTTGTACCGCTGCACCGTGCGCATGATGTGGTCGAGCCAGCCCCACCGCTCGCGGGCCGACTCGAACTCGTCCTTGCCGCGCACGACAAGCGCTTTGCCCGAATCGATCACCGAAGCCATAGACCCTCGTTTCCCCATCGGTCGGTGCTGTCTCTCCTCACCGTGTCTACCGGAAACGAGTGCTGCGGGTCAGGATTTGTTTGCTGACACGCTCGGCGCCAGGAAACCCACCTTGTCGTAGACATCGCGCAGCGTCGCAGACGCCACCGAGCGCGCCCGCGCTGCACCGTCGGCGAGGATGCCATCGAGGTAGGCCGGATCGGCGAGATATTCGTCGACGCGTCCACGCAGTGGGGTCACGAAGTCGCTGAGGACGTCGGCGGTCTCGACCTTCAGGTCGCCGTATCCCTTGCCCTCGTACTTGGCGACGAGATCTGCGACCTCCACGCCAGACAACGCCGACTGGATGGTGAGCAGATTCGAGACCCCCGGCTTGTTCTCGGGATCGAACGCCACCTCACTACCCGTATCAGTCACCGCCGACCGGATCTTCTTGGCAGACCGTTTCGGGTCGTCGAGAAGATTGATCAACCCCTTGTCGGTCTCGGCCGACTTGCTCATCTTGGCCGTCGGGTTCTGGAGGTCGTAGATCTTCGCGAACTCCTTGACGATGTACGCCTGCGGCACGGTGAACGCCTTGCCGAAACGCTTGTTGAATCGCTGCGCCAGATCTCGGGTGAGCTCGAGGTGCTGCCGTTGGTCTTCGCCGACGGGTACCTGGTCGACCTGGAACGCGAGGATGTCGGCGGCCATCAGGATCGGATAGGTGAACAACCCGACGCTCGACGACTCGACGCCCTGCTTGGCGGCCTTGTCTTTGAACTGCGTCATCCGGCTTGCCTCGCCGAATCCGGTGATGCAGTTGAGAACCCAGGTGAGCTGCGCGATCTCGGGAACGTGCGACTGGACGTACACGGTCGAGCGGGCGGGATCGACGCCGACGGCGAGCAACTGTGCCACCGACATGCGTGTGCGGTCGGCGAGCACCGACGGATCGAACTGCACTGTCAGCGCGTGCATGTCCGGGATGAAGTAGAAGGCGTCGAACTCGTCCTGCAGCTCGACCCACTGACGCACCGCACCCAGATAGTTTCCGAGGTGGAAGGAATCGCTGGTCGGTTGGATACCCGACAACACCCGCCGCCGCGTACCCGACGCAGGTGATTTCTCGACGTCGCTCATGGTTTCCAGTCTCTCAGACGGCAGCCCCTCATTATTCGGAGGTGCTACCCGCAGGGCGCTACTCGGCGGTCACTCGAAGACGACGGTGACCGGCGCGTGATCAGACCACCGGCGGTCGTAGGCGTCGGCGCGGTCGACGAAGGCTTTCACCGTGCGCTCCGCCATGGCCTTGTTGGCGAGGTGATAGTCGATCCGCCAGCCCGAGTCGTTGTCGAACGCCTTTCCGCGCCACGACCACCATGAGTACGGCCCGTCTGTGCCGGGGTGGAGTTCACGCATCACGTCAGACCAGCCGGACTCCAACAATCCGCCGACCCACTCCCGCTCGTGCGGGAGGAACCCCGGGCTGCGCAGGTTGCCCTTCCAGTTCTTGATGTCGTGCTCGGAGTGCGCGATGTTCCAATCACCGCCGACCACCACCGGACGTCGTTTACGTGCCAACGAGCCCAGGTGCGCGCCGAACGCGTCGAGGAATCGCTTCTTCTCGGCGAACTTCTCCACGTCCTTGTCCGACGAGGTGGCCGTCGGGGCCGCAGCGCCTTTGGGTAGGTAGAGGCTTGCGACGGTGACGGCTCCACCCTCGGTGTCGAGGTCTACCTCGAGATACCTTCCCGTGGAATCGAATTCGTCGCTGGAGAAACCGACGCGCACCGCCGTCGGCTCGGTTGTGCTGAGCACCCCGACGCCCGCATGTCCCTTGACGACCGACTCAGTCATCGACAGGTGCCATCCGTCGTCGAGAAGAGGTGTGAGAACCTCCCTGGCCTGATCTTCGCTGGCACGGATCTCCTGCAGGAGCACGACGTCGGTTCCGGATGAGCGCAGCCACGGAACGAATCCCGGGTTGTTCTCCGACCGCACCTTGGTGGCCGCTCGGACGCCGTTCACATTCACGGTGGTGATCGCAGTTGGCACGGTTCGCCACACTACGGCGAGCCACCGACATCGACGCCGCGCACCCCGTCGCAGCCCAATCCGGACCGAGTCCAAAAGGTAAGGCAAACCTTGCGATCATCCAGCTTTTATGTAAACCTTGCCTAACAGAATGCGAGGTGCGAGATGTTCGTGTGTATTTGCCGGGCCGTCACAGTGGACGAGGTCCACGAGCATTGCGACGCCGGAGCCAGAACTCCCGACGCCGTCAGCGAGCGCTGCGGCGCAGGCGAAGGCTGCGGAACCTGCATCGAACGACTCACCCAGATCGTCGCCTCTCGCACCGCAGGAAGGGTCGCCACAACTAGCGCAGCCTAGCCTGACCTGCAGAAACACCCCGTGTGGATATTCCCCACGGGGCCTTTTGGCGTGCTAGGTTCACTGACACAATCAGTCCGAACCGGAGGTATGCCATGCGTGGAGACGATGAGGTCATCGCTCTACTCAACGAGCAGTTGACCAGTGAACTCACCGCTATCAACCAGTACTTCCTGCACTCCAAGATGCAGGACAACTGGGGCTTGACCGAGCTCGCCTCGAAGACGAGGGCCGAATCGATCGAGGAGATGACCCACGCGGAGATCCTCACCGATCGCATCCTCTTCCTGGAAGGTCTGCCGAACTATCAGAAGCTGCTGCCGCTCCGCATCGGCCAGACTCTGCGCGAGCAGTTCGAGTCCGACCTCGCGATCGAGATCGAGGTGGTCAACCGCCTCAAGCCGGGCATCGTGCTGTGCCGCGAAAAGCAGGACATCACGACAGCCAAGATCTTCGAGGAGATCCTCAAGGACGAGGAGCACCACATCGACTATCTGGAGACGCAGCTCGAGCTGATCGAGAAGCTCGGTGAGCCGCTCTACCTGTCGAAGACGATCGCTACGCCCCCCGACGTGGGCTGAACCAGCCACTCACTCCGACTCGGCCCCGGCACCAGCAGGTGTCGGGGTCGCTGTTGTCGCTGTTGTTGATGTGGCTGTGTGCCGGGCAGCCGTGCGTCGGGCAACAGCCAACGCCAGACCCAGTACGACGATGCCGGCAACCGCGAGTCCTGCCCCGAGGACCGACGGCGCTCGGTACCCGAACCCCGCGGCGATCACCACGCCACCGAGCCACGCACCGAGTGCGTTCGCAATGTTGAGCGCTGAATGGTTGAGCGCCGCGGCCAGCGTCTGAGCGTTTTCGGCCACGTCCATGAGACGCGTTTGCAGTGCGGGCACCATCGCCGTCGCACTGACACCGACGAGGAAGGTCAGCGGAACGGCCGCCCACGGCGACGCGACGAATGCGGCGAACAATCCGAGCACCACCGCTGTCGCGACGAGTCCCACGAAAATCGCGCGTGGCACGCTCGAATCGGCGGCGGCACCGCCGACCAGGTTGCCGACCACCATGCCGACGCCGAAGACCATCAACACCACCGGAACCCATCCGACCGAGATACCCGTGAGGCTTGTCAGCGCCGTGTTGAGATACGTGTAGAACGCGAACATGCCGCCGAACCCGACGACGCCGATCGCCAGCGTCAACCACACCTGAGGCCTGGTGAGGGCGCCGAGTTCGGTCATCGGATTGGTGACGGCCATGTCGTCGAGTGCGGGCAACGTGACGAACAGCGCACCGATCGTCACGATGCCGATGATCACCACGACCACGAAAGCTGCTCTCCAGCCAAGGCTTTCGCCGAGCCAGGTCGCCAACGGCACACCGAGGACATTGGCAACAGACAACCCGAGGAGAACGAGACCGACCGCCTTGGCACGGTTGCGAGGTCCGGCCAGGTGCGCAGCGACGAGAGCCGCGACACCGAAGTACGCGCCATGCGGGAGTCCCGCCACGAATCTCGCGACCATGAGCGTTCCGAAGTTCGGCGCCAGCACGGTCGCGGCATTGCCGACCGTGAATGCCACCATCAGTGCGATCAACAGCGTGCGACGAGACATCCGCGCGGTCAGCGCTGCGATGAGCGGCGCCCCGACAACCACCCCGAGTGCGTAGGCCGAGACAACATAGCCCGCCGTCGGCTCGGAGACATGCACCGACGACGCGATGTTCGGCAACAGGCCCATCGCGACGAACTCCGTGGTGCCGATCCCGAAACCGCCCAGCGCCATCGCCAGCATGGCGAACCGACGAGTGGCATTGGAGTGGACGACATTCCTGTTCGTCCCGGGCCCAGTCGTCCCGGGCCAGTTCGTCTCAGTCGTGGTGGTTGAGGACATTCCCGCTGCAACGAGCACCCCGGTCGGCGTGATTCCGTCGTCGACGGTGAATTCGTTCACACCCGACCCCTCGCGGGGCCGGAGTCAGGCAGCTGGTGCGCCCTCCGCCGCTGGTTTCGGTGTCGCACTCTCCGGCGACGTTGCATGCGGCGTCGAGGCACCGGGTGTCGACTCGTCAGATGTCGACGTGTCGGCTGTTGGCTTGTCGGGTGTTGACGTGTCGGGTGTTGGCTGGGGCGCCGACGACTCTGGTGCAGGCGCCTGCGCGCCGCCGGGATTCTCGCTCGGCTGTGACGACTCCCCGCCCGGGTGCGGTTGGGGTTGCGGCGAGTCGCTGACAGTCGGAGGCGTCGACCCGGCTCCGGTGCCCGTCCCGTCAGCTGCGCCGTCGCCACCAACGCTGGCCGAATCGTCGACGACTTTTCCGCCAGAGGGACCCTCAGTGCCGGTGGCGCCCTCATCCCCGGTGCTGACCCCAGCTCCGGTGGTGCCGAGCCCTTCGTGGTCACCGACGTTCTTCTCCGTGACCACGGTCCCCGAGGCTTCGGCGATCTTCTCCGATGCCGACAGCGCCACCAGCGACTCGGTGTGGCTGGTCGTCGTCGACGGAGAGCGCAGCGACGCGAGCCACTCTTCGAACGCGACAAGCGAAGGTCGGTACGCGGGTCCGGGAATGCCCGTGACATCGCGGCCGGTCAGTGTGTAGGCCCAGAACTTTCCGAAGTTCAGCGGCATCGCCGCGATGCTCCTGACGCTGGTCCTCAACGCGTCGACGCCCTGCCCCCAGAGCACCGGATCCCATGTGAACAATCCTCGTGCCATGTCCTGGAACGTGTAGACGTCGGTGAGTACACCGCCGTAGCCGAGTTGGGGCAACTGCGGGAACCAACCCATGGCCCACCGGATCGGCGGCTGGAAGTCGGCCAGTGTGATGCCGAGGATGTCCGGGAACCTCCACCGTTTGCTCACGAGGTCGGGCACGGTCCAACCGAGACCGAGTTTGTCGACGAACTGCTGGGTGAGGACCCACGCCGACGACGGCACGACGAGCTGACACGTACTGACCTGGCCAGTGGTGTTGTCGCAGTGCAACGGCTTGACTCCCCATGCGTCCCACAGGGCCCCGTTGGTCGCTGCCAAATACATGTAGAGCGGGTACAGACCATGCTTGACCCAGTAACCCGCGAAGCCATCGAGGGCACCGAGCGGATCGTGGAGCGGATCGGGCAGGTCGCAGATCGGATCGCCCGTGAAGCACACGGAGGTCACCGGAATTCCGCCGAAGTCGTCGACGCCGCGTCCGCCCGCCATGGTCAGTCCGGGGATCACGCCGATCAGAACGCGTTCGATGCCCTGTCCGTAGAGAGTTCCTGCCTGCCGAGGATCGGAGTAGAGCAGTCCGGAAACTTTGCTCGGTGAGATCTCGTGGCCAGAAGTATTGCCGGTGCCGATGCCGGTGAGCACGTCGCCGGCGATTCCCGCGCCCTGCGAGTACCCGACGATCACGACCGGATAACCCTGACACTGCGCCTGATAGCTCGCCACTGTCGACATCGTTGCCGCGACGCCCTGCGACTGACTGTCGTCGAAGCCGAAGGCACCCAACGGCCAAATCGACGCCGGATACTCGACGCGCTCGACGGTGTAGCCGGCGTACTGCGGCTGACGCGTGACGCCGTCGAGCAAATGTGCCTGGGGATCCCACGTACCGCCGACGAAGACGAGTGCGCCGTTGCCGCAATCGGCGCTGGCCTCGGCTCGCGCGACACCCGCGCCGGAAGTCTGGCCTATCGCGAGGAGAACCGCTGCGACTGCGGCGAGTCCGAGTGTGCTCGCCGCCCTGATCGATCGCCTGAAACCGAAGTGACCACCCATGCGTTCTCCACCAATCCGGCCGGTTCTGCCGTGTCATCGCGACATGGTCGGCGTCCGGGTTTGCCGACCCCTCGCGAATGATCGGATCGTAGAAGTCTGTGACCCACGCCACGGCAGAAACCGACGATCGCGCGGCGAACCGTCGATAAAGAACGTCAAATTCGACTGTTCGGACTACACGAGAAGGCATTCTTCGGGGCCATTCGCCGCCGAGGAGCACCGCGGCCGCAACGACGCCTTGTCCAGCCCAAGAACCAGCCTGCGTCGGAGGGTTCTCACTTCATTTCGACCGTGTTATATCCTTGACGCCAGGTCATGAGTATCAGCGCAAAGCCCCGGCTCGCTGATCGGCAACCCTCCAACCGCGGTGGGGTGCTCCGGGTGATGACCGGGTTGTGGGACCCCGCTCCTCGATGATCTCCATCGAAGATGGTTTCGGGTCCCCGGCAAGCGCGGGTCCGAAGGTCGGACCCCAACAGGGTCGTCGTGCCCTGCCGACCGTAGAAAGTGACGCATATTCAATGTCTGACGTCGACGTCGACCAGAACCCAGCCGACAACTGGAGTTTCGAGACCAAGCAGATCCACGCGGGCCAGTCAGCCGACGCGGCAACCAACGCCCGCGCGCTACCGATTTACCAGACCACGTCGTACACCTTCAACGACACCACCCATGCCGCGAACCTGTTCGGCCTTGCCGAGCCGGGCAACATCTACACGCGGCTGATGAATCCGACGCAGGATGTCGTCGAACAGCGTCTTGCCGCTCTCGAGGGCGGCGTCGCCGCGCTGCTCGTCGCATCGGGTCAGGCCGCGGAGACGTACTCGATCCTCAACATCGTCGAGAACGGCGGGCACGTCGTGTCGAGTCCGCGACTCTACGGCGGAACGTACAACCTCTTCCACTACACGCTGCCCAAGCTCGGCATCGAGGTCACCTTCGTCGAGGATCCCGAGGATCTCGACTCCTGGCAGGCTGCCGTGCGCGACAACACCCGCGCGTTCTACGGCGAGTCGATCTCCAACCCGAACAACGAGATCCTCGACATCAAGGGCATCTCGGAGGTTGCACACCGCAACGGCGTGCCGCTCATCGTCGACAACACCGTCGCCACCCCGTACCTGCTCAATCCGCTCGCGCATGGCGCCGACATCGTCGTGCACTCGGCCACCAAGTACATCGGCGGGCACGGAACCGCGATCGGCGGCGTGATCATCGACGGCGGCACCTTCGACTGGCGTGTCCAGCGCGACGGGAAAGACCTCTTCCCCGGTTTCACCACGCCCGATCCGAGCTACCACGGTGCGGTCTTCGCCGATCTCGGCGCTCCCGCGTACGCGCTCAAGGCCCGCGTGCAGTTGCTCCGCGACACCGGTGCAGCCATCTCGCCGTTCAACGCATTCCTGCTCGCCCAGGGCCTCGAGACCCTGAGCCTGCGGGTCGAGCGCCACGTCGCCAACGCGCAGCGCGTCGCCGAGTACCTCAACGACAACCCGCAGGTCGAAGAGGTCTACTACGCCGGCCTTTCGTCGTCGCCCTGGTACAAGCGTGGCCAGGAGCTCGCGCCGAAGGGCCAAGGTGCGGTCATCGGCTTCGAGATCGCAGGCGGCGTCGACGCGGGCAAGCGGTTCGTCGAGGCGCTCACGCTGCACAGCCACGTCGCCAACATCGGTGACGTGCGCTCGCTGGTGATCCACCCCGCATCGACCACCCACAGCCAGCTGACCCCCGAGGAGCAACTCGCCGCGGGTGTCACCCCCGGCCTCGTCCGCCTCGCGGTGGGCATCGAGGGAATCGACGACATTCTCGCCGACCTCGACCGGGGTTTCGAAGCAGCCAAGTAAACAACGCAGAGCAAGGAGCGAGGACACCTGTGTCGGTGAGCATCGACCCGCAGACGGATACAGAGCAACGGCCAGACTGGGAGAACGCCCCGGACGGCCAGATGCTCAGCGCCCGTCTCGGGTCGATCTCACTCGACAACGGTGAGCAGATCGACGACGTGACCCTCGCTTTTCAGCGGTGGGGAAAATTGTCACCTACCCGCGACAACGTCATCCTCACGCTGCACGCCCTGACCGGCGACTCACACGTCACCGGACCCGCAGATGCCGCTCACCCCTCCCCGGGCTGGTGGGACGGTCTGATCGGTCCCGGCGCGGCAGTCGACACCGACGAATGGTGCGTCATCTCGGCAAACGTGCTCGGCGGATGCCGCGGGTCGACCGGGCCTGCATCGCTGGACTCCACGGGCCGACCGTGGGGTTCGAGCTTCCCGCAACTCACCGTGCTCGATCAGGTCCGCGCCGAAGTCGCGCTGATGGATCATCTGGGCATCGAGAGTATCGGTGCGGTCGTGGGCGGCTCGATGGGCGGCGCACGGGCACTCGAGTGGATCATCGAGTATCCCGAACGGGTTCGAAGCGCACTCGTGCTCGCCGTCGGCGCTCGTGCGACAGCCGACCAGATCGGCACGCAGACAACGCAAATCGCAGCCATCACGTCCGATCCGGCGTGGCACGGCGGCGACTATCACGGCACCGGCGAGTCGCCGACGACCGGAATGGGAATCGCTCGCCGGATCGCACACCTGACCTACCGCAGCGAACCGGAACTCGACGAGCGCTTCGCGAACGACGCTCAGGGACAAGAGAATCCGCTCACCGGCGGACGTTACGCCGTGCAGAGCTACCTCGAGCACCAGGCGGGCAAACTCGTCGAGCGATTCGATCCGGGCAGCTACGTCATTCTCAGCGAAGTACTCAACCACCACGACGTCGGGCGCGATCGCGGTGGCGTGACGGCAGCACTCAACGCCTGCGACGTTCCGGTGATCGTCGGCGGTATCGACTCGGATCGCCTGTACCCCTTGCGGTTACAGGTCGAGCTCGCCGAAGAACTCGGCAATTGCGTCGGAGGCCTACAGGTGGTGCAGTCCGACAACGGACACGACGGATTCCTCACCGAATTCGACGCCATCGGCGATCTACTCAAGCGCACAGTCGATCTCGCGCGTCGCTGAACGTTCGGGTACCTCAGGGCGTTCAGGTACCTCAGGGCGTTCAGGTACCTCAGGGCGGGGGCAGCAGTCCGCCGGGAACCGGTGTCGTCGTGGTCGTGGTGGCAGGCGCCTGCCTGCCCGTGCCGGTACCGCGCTGGTTATTCGACTGGGACGCATTGCCATTCGGACCAGCTTCCCCGGAGGGTTGCTGATTGTCTGGAGTGGGTGTCTGCTCGCCGGGAGCGGGCTCCCTCGACGGCGGGGCAAACTCCGGCGGCAGCAGATTCGGCGGAATCGTGATCCCCGGCGGCAGCGGCAAGGTGGGACGACTGGTCTCGGCGCTGGGTGGCCGCGTAGTCGTCGACGGCGTACTCGGACGCGCGGAGAGTGTGAGCGTCGACGGCGACGGCGTGGTCGGCGGCAGTTGCGTTGTCGCCCACCCGGGTCCGTCGTCCTCCCGGGCTGTGCGCGGAGCTTCGGCCGGCGTCGACGTGAGTTGCGTCGGTTCCTGTCTCGTCTCCGAGGGGACGACGTCGGCTTCGTCGGATGCGGTCGACATCGACGCCACTCGAGCACTCGAAGGCGATGGGATGTCGGTGGTATTCCCGGTGAGGGTCGACCCCACCGCGTACACCGTGAACATCGCTGCCGCGATGACCACGGCGGCGACAGCAATCGGCAGCGGCGAAAGCACTCCCCTGCGCCTCCCGCCTCCCATAAAGGTCAGGCGACTCGGTGCCGCCGCCTGCTCGGACGAGAGCATCGCGGCACCCACAGCGGCGGTCTGTTCCGGGTTCGTCGGGACGATGACCTCGATGAGGCCGCCATCGGCATCCTCTTCGGGCACCATGTCGGCGATGGTCGGCAGGTTCGCCAGGCCACCGACAAGGACAATGGCGCACGCCGAATGCGTTGCGAGGTAACGGCTCAGCTCTTCGCGAGCGTCGAGCAGGAACGGACGAACCGCTGCGGCGAGCGTTGCATCGCCGATCCGGAACCGGCCTGCGGCGTCGGCTGTGCCGTGCTCGCCCGACTCCTCCTTGGCAGTTCGGACGGCGCTACGCAACGCGTTGCGACTGAGTTTGCTCGAGAACGAACCACTCACGGCGCCCGCGTCGATCACTTCGCGGACGATCGCGTCGTCGAGGGCGCGACCCGACAGCGCGCGCGAGTGTGTGATGTCGCCGATCGCTCCGGTCGAGGGATCGACGGTGTAGAGGGTCATGCCGGTGTCGCCGCAGTCGACGACGACCACTGATCGATACCGCCCGATCTGACCCGTTTCGGTCAGGCAGGCCGTAACGGCCTCCTCGACGGAGACAAGGTGGATCTGTCGGCGCGGACCCGATCCTGTCGAACCGACGAGTTCACGCCCGAGGTCGCCGCCTGCCGCGACGCCGATCGGTCCGACACGCCGGTCGGCACCTCGCGCGGCGTCGAGCATGAGGTCGATGCCTGCGTTGACCCTGCCCGCGGTGTCGTGGCCATCGCTGGGATCGACGTCGATCACTCGCGACTCCACGAGTTCGCGTCCCGATCCGTCACGGGTCAGCAGGACAAAGTGGATCATGCCCTGACCCAACGAAACACCCATCGACGTCGTCTCGTCGTGGGTGGAGCGATCCTGTGGTCTATCCAGCGTCGAAGAGATTGGTTGCCTGCCCGTTTGTCGCCGTTCGTCGGTCGTTGCGACGTGCTCACGCACCTTCGCAGCGCGCCACTACTCGGTCAGTGCGCGCGTCCGGAACCTGAGGATCCGAAGGGTCGCAGAGACTGATCAGACAGGTGCCGGATCAGCTCACGTCACGGGACACTTTACCGAAGCGTGCGCCATATTGTAATCAATCCGTGCCCAAAGGATCTATTGACGCAGCTAGCCATAACATGAGGCTTCCGACACTGGCAAGGGATATAACGTCGAAGAATCTTCCTCTGACCTGCAGCAATCCAACTCGTGACGTTGGCAACACCGCACGCATGAGCGCGCCCAATAGCAAAGCCGTTCCGAAGACGAACGAACCGCGTCGCCACCGGTCGAACAACACCAGCGCCGCTCCGGCGATCACGCCCAGCATCACCAGGAGATAGGGAATCTGCGCGATGTAGGCGCGGACCCGACGGGCGTGGCGAAGCTGCCGCACCCGCGCATCCGTCGCGGAGTTCACCGGCCGGAACCCCCGGCGACGCTCACTCCGGCCGCGAGATCTGCCTCCGCGCGCTCAACCACGTTGACGAGCAGGAACGCGCGCGTCAGTGGTCCGACGCCGCCCGGATTCGGCGACACATATCCCGCGACGTCCCACACGTCAGGGGCGACGTCGCCGACCAGCCCGTCCTCGGTGCGGCTGACGCCGACATCGATGACAGCGGCGCCCGCCTTGACCATGTCTCCGGTGACCAGATGTGGCACACCTGCCGCTGCGATGACAATGTCGGCACGCTTGATCTCTGCGGCGAGGTCGCGGGTTCCGGTGTGACACAGCGTCACCGTCGCGTTCTCGCTGCGCCGAGTGAGCAGCAGGCCGATCGGGCGACCGATCGTCACGCCACGGCCGACAACGGTGACGCGCGCGCCGTTGATCGGGATGTCGTACCGACGCAGCAGGTGGATCACTCCGCGCGGCGTGCACGGGAGCGTCGACTCCTTGCCGAGGACGAGTCGTCCGAGGTTGATCGGGTGCAAACCGTCGGCGTCCTTGGCGGGATCGATCCGCTCGAGCGCGGCGTTCTCGTCGAGGTGTCGCGGCAGCGGGAGTTGCACGATGTAGCCGGTGCAGCCGGGGTCGGCGTTGAGTTCGTCGATGGCTGCGTTGAGGTCTTCTGTGGTGGCGTCCGCGGGGAGATCCTTGCGGATCGACGCGATACCGATCTTGGCGCAGTCGGAATGCTTGCCCTTGACGTAGGACTGCGAACCCGGGTCGTCGCCGACGAGGATCGTGCCGAGACCCGGCATCACGCCGGCCATCCGCAGCTTGTCGACGCGTTCACGGAGATCGGCGAAGATCTCGTCGCGGGTCAGCTTGCCGTCGAGTCGTATCGCGCTCACCCGTCCATTGTTCCATCCTGCGCGACGTGCGGTGTCAGGTGTCGGGTGTCAATAGTTTGGGAAGTCGGGGTCGAGGATGCGCTGCGACGCCCGAGTACCGTGCTGCCATGTCCACGAATGCTGCCCGCCCGGTCACCGTCGCCGACGTCAGAAGGGCGCGGGGCCGCATCGCCGCGCACGTTCGACGCACTCCGGTGCTGCGCGCCGAACTCGACACGGTCAACGGGCGCGTGCCGGTGGCTTTCAAGCTCGAGTACCTGCAACTCGGCGGTTCGTTCAAAGCCCGCGGGAGCGTGAATGCCGTAATGGCCGCACGCGAGGCGGGAAACCTCTCGGAGAGCGGCGTCGTCGTGGCGTCCGGCGGAAACGCCGCGATCGGCGCAGCGCACGCGGCACGCATCGTCGGCACACGGTGCACCGTCGTCGTACCCGAGAACGCCCCACCGGTGAAAGTGACGGCGCTACGGGATCTGGGAGCCGAGGTTCGGCTGCACGGCTCGAAATATCATGACGCCGCCGAGTTCGCGGATGCTCTCGCCACGGAGACCGGTGCGCTGCTGCTGCACGCATACGACCTCCCCGACGTCGTCGCGGGCGCCGGAACCATCGCCCTCGAGTTGGCCGCCGAGGTCCCCGGACCACAGACCGTCGTCGCGTGCGTGGGAGGCGGCGGACTGCTCGGGGGTCTCGCAGCGGCCCAGCGTCCCGGCGATCGTCTCGTCGGCGCGGAGCCCACCGGAGCGTCGAGTCTGCATCAGGCGATAGAGGCGGGCGGGCCGGTATCCGTCGAGCTCGACAGCATCGCCGCGGACTCCTTGGGCGCCACCAGGATCGGCGACATCTGCTGGTCGACCATCGCCGACAAGACAGTCGAGAGCGTCGTCGTCTCCGACGACGAGATCATCGCCGCGCGTCGAATGCTGTGGGAGCAGTTCCGGATTGTCGTCGAGCACGGCACCGCCACCGCAGTCGCGGCGGTCGTCGCGGGGCTGGTGACGCCGGCCCCCGACTCGACGCTGTGCGTGCTGCTGTGCGGAGCCAACACCCGACTCGACGACCTCTGAGCCGACTGGGCGCTCCCTCGCGTCGACTGGGCGTCCCCTCGCGCCGACTGGGCGCTCCCTCGCGTCGACTGGGCGTCCCCTCATGTCGACTGGGCGCTCCCTCGCGTCGACTGTGCGTCGACCGCCCCCGGCGGGGCGTCGGATCACGCTCTGCACAATGGACCCCATGTTCCGCATCATGTTCTATCAGCCGTGCATCCCGCCCAACACGGGTAACGCGATCCGGCTGGCTGCCAACACCGGCTGCGAACTCCATCTGATCGAGCCGCTCGGTTTCTCGATGTCCGACGCTCAGGTGAAACGAGCTGGCCTCGACTACCACGAGATGGCGAACGTGACCGTCCACCCGAACCTCGTCACAGCGTTCACCGAGCTGAAACCGCAACGCGTCTTCGCATTTACCGCGCATGCATCGCGCTATCACACCGACGTCGACTATCGCCCCGGCGACGTACTGCTGTTCGGTCCGGAACCCACCGGACTCCCCGACGACGTGCTCGCCGAACCCGAGATCACCGACCGGCTTCGTATCCCGATGCTCGCCGGGCGCCGCTCACACAACCTGGCGAATGCCGCGAGCATCGTCGTCTACGAGGCGTGGCGACAGAACGGATTCGACGGCGCGGTGTGACGAAATTTCCTGCGCACTAACGGGACTGGCGCACAGTCGGCGCCACGGAGCGCACAGTCGGCCTTACGTGACGCACAGTCGGCGCTATGCGGGACCCACTCGATGGAATCGCGTCCGCTCGGCAGACGGATGGACCGCCCGCCTAGCCGACGCGGAAACGCTTGGTGCGCGCTGTCGCTCCCCCGATGAGCGCCACCTTGGACTTCGGCACGCCAAGGTGCTTGGCGAGCAGTTCGGCGACCGCCTTGTTCGCCTTACCCTCTGTGGCGGGCTCGCGCACGTAGATGGTGATGGAACCGTCCGGCCCGGTCTCGACGAGCGGCCCCTTGCGACTACTCGGTTTTGCCGTGACGATCACCTGTTTCGCCATCTGTTCCTCTCCCCGCTGTCGTTGTGCGCGAATGCTTCCGCGCAGTTGTCAGTGCAAATCTCACATCAGTGCAAATCTCACATCAGTGCACATGTCAGATCAGTGCACATGTCACGTCAGTGCCAATCCCGTGAGCGGGTACCCACTCGAAGATCCATCCGCTGCAACCGATCTGCAACCACCGTCACCGCGCCCTCTGCATTCTGCACTCTGCCGCGTACCAGCAGCGCCGATGCCGAGTGTGCCAGCTCGCGATACCGCGACCACAGCCCGACCGAACACACCACGTTGACCATTCCGGTCTCGTCTTCGAGGTTGATGAACGTCACGCCGGATGCTGTCGCCGGACGCTGCCGGTGGGTGACAGCCCCTCCGACGATGACACGTGACCCATCCGGCACAGACAATAGCGCCTCTGCGGGCAGGACACCTATCGCAGTCAACCGTGGACGCAGGAACTGTGTCGGATAGTTCGACGGCGTGATCCCCGTCGCCCAGGCATCGGTGGCGGCCAGCTCGACATCCGACAATCCCGGCAGCGTCGGTACCTGCGCAGATGACTCCAACTCGAGATGTTCGACGCTCGCGGTGGCCGCGGCGCCCGCCTCCCACAACGCTTGTCGTCGACTCATGCCGAAACACTCGAACGCCCCCGCGCCCGCCAGCCCCTCCAGGTGCGCGAGGTTGAGATCGGCTCGCCGCGACAGGTCGGTGATGCTCGCATACGGACCGTCGACTCCCCTGGATTCGACGATGCGCGCCGCGACGTCGTCTCCGACCCCGCGTATCGACGCCAATCCGAGCCGCACGTCGAGTCCGTCATTCTCCAACGTCGCCTCGGCCAGCGACGCGTTGATATGCGGTCGGTGCACGTCGACGCCGTGTCGGCGGGCGTCGGCGACCAACGACTGCGGCGAGTAGAAGCCCATGGGTTGTGCACGCAGCAACGCGGCGCAGAAGGCGGCCGGATGGTGCAGCTTGAACCACGACGAGTAGAAGACCAACGATGCGAAACTCTGCGAATGACTTTCGGGGAAGCCGAAATTGGCGAAGGCTGCCATCTTCTCGTAGATCCGGTCGGCGATGTCGCCGGTGATGCCATGCGAGCGCTGCATGCCCTCGTAGAAGCGTCGACGGAGCTGGTGCATACGCTCCGGTGATCGCTTCGACCCCATGGCCCGACGGAGCTGATCCGCCTCGGCGGCGTCGAATCCGGCAACGTCGACGGCCAACTGCATGAGCTGCTCCTGGAACAGCGGTACACCGAGTGTGCGCTTGAGCGCGGGCCACATCGACGGATGCTCGACGGTCGGCTCCTCCTGGCCGTTGCGTCGCCGGATGAACGGGTGAACCGATCCGCCCTGGATCGGTCCCGGACGGATCAGTGCGACCTCGACGACCAGATCGTAGAAGCAGCGCGGCTTCAATCGCGGGAGGGTCGCCATCTGCGCTCGCGATTCCACCTGGAAAACCCCGACAGAGTCTGCGCGACAGAGCATCTCGTACACGGCCTGCTCGGTGAGGTCGAGTTTGGCGAGGTCGACATGGATGTTCTTGTGTTCGGCGACCAGATCGATCGCGTAGTGCAACGCCGAGAGCATCCCGAGGCCGAGTAGGTCGAACTTGACCAAACCGATTGCGGCACAGTCGTCTTTGTCCCACTGCAACACACTACGGTTCTCCATCCGCGCCCACTCCGTCGGACAGACATCGGCGATGGGACGATCACAGATCACCATTCCGCCGGAGTGGATGCCGAGATGCCTTGGCATGTTGGCGATTTCGCCAGCGAGGTCGAGTACGTCGTCGGGCGCGGTGTCGGGCATCTTGCTCCAGGCGTCTTGCTGACCGCTGGCATAGCCGAGTGCCCGCGCCATGTCGCGCACCGACGATCGACCCCGATAGGTGATCACGTTGGCGACCTGTGCGCTGTACTCGCGGCCATACCGTCGGTACACGTACTGGATCGCCTCCTCACGACGGTCCGATTCGATGTCGACGTCGATGTCCGGTGGCCCGTCACGCTCGGGCGAGAGGAACCTCTCGAACAGCAACTCGTTGGCCACCGGGTCGACGTTGGTGATACCCAACGCGTAACACACCGCGGAGTTGGCAGCACTCCCCCGACCTTGGCACAGGATGTCGTTGCGTTTACAGAAGTCGACGATGTCGGCGACGACGAGAAAATAGCCGGGAAAGGTGAGCGTCTCGACGATCGCCAGCTCGTGCTCGATCTGCCGGTACGCCGCCGGATGTTCGGCCGGTGTCCCATAGCGGCGTCGTGCGCGGGTCATGGTGAGATGCCGTAGCCAACTGGACTCCGTGTGCCCGGCAGGCACGTCGAACGGCGGCAACTGCGGCGCGATCAATCCGAGCGAGAAGGCGCAGTCGTCGGCGAGGTCTGCCGCGGTGGCGATGGCGTCGGGGTGCGCGGGCAGCAGGCGCATCATCTCGTCGCCACTGCGCAGATGCGCACCGCCGACCCCCGGCATCCAGCCTGCGATGGTCTCGATGTCGGTGCGAGCACGGACCGCCGCCATCGCCAGTGCGAGGCGTCGACGACGTGGCCCCGCGAAGTGCGCCCCCGACGTCGCGACGGTCGGCAGGCCGAATCGCCGCGCGAGGTCGGCGAGCACCGCATTGCGCTCGTCGTCGTCGGGCAGACCCTGCGCGGTGAGTTCAACGACGACGTCGTCGCGTCCGAACCGCTCGACCATTCCACCGAGAGCGGCCTCGGCAGCACCGATACCCGCACGATCCAACGCTCGCCGAACCGCGCCCTTGCGACAGCCCGTCAGGATCATCCAGTGCCCGGCGTCGCGGGTCAGCCGGTCGACGTCGTAGCGCAGCAACCCCTTCTCACCGCCGGACATGTGGGCGTCGGCAATAGCCCGTGACAACCTCCGATACCCCTCACTGTCACGCGCGAGGACCAGCAGATGCTCGCCGGCCGGATCGGTCACCCCGGTGCGGGTCACGTCCGGCTCCAGGGAGAGTTCGGCACCGAACACCGTCGGCATCGCGAATTCCTTTGCGGCCTCGGCAAATCGGACCACACCGTAGAAGCCGTCGTGGTCGGTGATCGACAGACCGGTCAGGTCGAGTCGGGCCGCCTCCTCCACCATCTCCTCGGGCATCGACGCCCCGTCGAGAAAACTGTAGGAACTGTGCGCGTGCAGTTCCGCGTAGCGCACAGACGATCGCTCACGAGACACCTCCGGCGCCGTGTAGGCGCCTCGCTTGCGCGACCACGCGGGGCTGTCGTTGCCGTCGCCCGCCAGCTCGGGACCGAAGAACTCCCCGGGACGACCGCCATCGGGCGAGCGCCCCGACAGCACCCGCTCCATCTCCCGCCACGTCGGCGGGCCCTGGTTCCAGCCCACTCAGCCAGTATAGAACACGTGTTCGACACCGGTCGACGCTAGATGTGGGTCGAACTGAAGGATGTGGGCGCTGCAGCACCCACATCCTTCGATTGGACCCACATCCTCGCGCGACTCGACGACGTACGGCACCCGCGATCGTTCCGGCGCCGCAGCACCGTCAGTCGACTGACACCGCCCGCGGGATTCGACGATCCGCCACGGTCATGGCGATCAACGCCGCTCCGATCACCACGACGGCCCAGCCCGCGATGTGGAGTCCACCATCGGTTGCGCGGGCCCCGAAGGCGATCCCGATGAGGCTCGACGAGAAGATCGCCCCGAAGTACATGAACGTCCGGTACAGCCCGGATGCCACACCGATCGACTCCGGCGGACTCTGCGTGTAGAGCGTCGCCTGATTCGCATAACCGCTCAGTCCGTTGGCAACGCCGAACAAGAACGTCATCGCGAGCAGGACCCACAGCCCGGACGAGTGATGGATCGCCACCGCGGTCACTCCGGCACCGACGAAGCAGAAACCCGTGAGAATCAACGGGATTCGCACCCACCCGTGCGTCGAGTTCACCCGTGCGCACACCACGCTCAGCGCGGAGTACGGGATGAGGATGAGCCCGACCTGCGCCGCGGAGTATCCCGCGGACTGCTCCATCCACTGGCTGATCCCGTACATCGCCGTGTACGAGCCGAGACCTGCCAGCATCTGACGCAGGTAGGTGCGCACCAACGGGGAGTTGGCCGCGAGCATCCGCACATCAATGAGAGGTTGTGCCGCGCGCAGTTCCCAGAACACCAGGAGGAACCCCGCTGCGACGATCACCGCCAGCAGCCACCACTTCGGTGCACCGAGCCCGGCGAGGAACTCGAGCGTCGCGATCACGGTAACCGCGAAGAGTGCCACCCCGACGACGTCGACCACGCGGACGAGGCCACCGAAGCCGCCCACATGCATCGGACCGTCACGAGGGATGCTGCGCAGCGCCCACACGAGGGTGATCAGCGCGATCGGAATATTGACGAAAAACACTGCCCGCCAGCCGAACACGCCGGTCAGCACACCACCGAGCGGCAGTCCGATCACCGCGATCACCTGGGCGGCGATCGAGAACCCACCGAGCACGCGACTCGGCACTCCCATCCCGAATGAGTCGGCACGAGACCGCACGAGCGCCATCGCCGTCGGATACGCCGCAGAGGTGCCGATGCCGATCAGGGCACGCGAGAGCATCAGGCACCAGAACGCCGGCGCGGCGGCACCGATGACACCGGCGATCAGCAGGACGACCAGCCCGGAGGCGAAGACGCGACGAGGACCGAAGACCGTCGCGAGTTTGCCCATTGTCGTTGTGCCACTGCGCTGCACAGGTAGAGCACTGAAATCAGGATCGTCGTCTGTGCCGGACCTCGATGGAAGTCGACGCCGATCCCGACGAGCGCGGTGGCGATCATGGAACTGTTGATCGGGTTGAGTGTCGACCCCATCAACAGTGGCCCGGTGAACCGCCAGCCGAACGGATTGCGCTGTGCCACACCGGCGTCGCCGGTGGCCACGGCGCTCACTGAGCTGTGGCGTCGAGGAGTTCGAGAAGCTCTGCGGTCGAACCTGTCTCGGCGATCTGGGGGAACACCTCGCGCACGCTGTGCGCGTGACGCTCCCCGTCGGAATCGGTCATCGCGTCGGTCGGCAACGTCACGTTGAACCCCGCTTCGTGTGCGTCGCGGGCCGTCGATTCGACGCCTGCGCCGCTGGCGATCCCGACGACGGCGACCTGGGTGACGCCCCTGGAACGCAACTCCTCGAGGAGTGCGGTACCCGCGAATGCGCTACGCGAATGTTTGGTCACCACCAGATCGTCAGGCTCGGGGGCGAATTCGTCGATGAGCTCGGTCCACTCCGTCGGCAGTTGCGGCCTCGCCGATCCAGAGTTGCGGTCCGTCCGTCCGGGAGGCACGGCGTCGACGTTGACCATCACCACGAGCTGCCCGTACTTGCGGAACCTGTCGACCAATTGTCCCGCGCGGTCGACGATTTCCGACGCCGGATACGGTGCGAGATTGTCGCGCAACGCGATTCCACGTTGCATGTCGATGACGATCAACGCGACCCGCGGGTCGAGCGCTGTCATGGCCATGGATTCCTCCTTGATCGAAGCGACTGTCAGGACTCCGCCACACGGCGGAGAAGCTCTGTTGCGGTGGCGATCTGCGCCCGTTCCTCGTCGGTGAGAACCTGCCCGAGCCGGTCGGCGAGCCAGTCCTCGCGAGCCAATCGTCCACGCGCGTAGGTCTCACGAGCCTTGTCCGAGAGATCGAGGAGTGTCTTTCGACGATCTTTCGGATGAGGCGTCCGGACAATGAGCCCCTGCTCGAGCAGCGCCGCAACTGTCGTCGACATCGACTGTGGGCGAACACCTTCGGCTCGGGCGAGGTCGTTTGCCGTCGCCGGTCCCCCACGTTCGAGCCTGCCGAGCACGTTGGTCTGCGACCGCGTGAGATCCCCGATCGGGCCCTGCGCCCGAAGTCGACGATTGAGCGCCGCAAGCACGGGGCGCAGGGTCGCGGCGATCTCGGCGGCACTTTCGGACATATTGTGAGTCTAGCAAATAATCAGCTAACTGATAAGTTGACTGATTGAAAAGACATTGCCGACAACTTCTCCCGACACTCCATTGGCGCCCCCACCCCCGCGCCCCCAGCATCCTGGTGCCCGAAAGCCCTCAGCGTCCCAACAACCTTCCGTCGACCTCCCTCGGTACCGTGGATCGGTGACCGACACCCCGTATCTCGCCGTAGACCTCGCCCGCCTCGATCGCAACCTGCAGGCGGTCGCCGAGCTCGCGCGGAACGCTCACGTCGATCTGCGGCCACACGCCAAGACGCACAAGACCGTAGAGCTCGCTCGACGCCAGATCGACAGCGGCGCTGTGGGACTCACGGTGGCGACGATCGGTGAAGCAGAGGCGTTCGCCGATGCGGGCGTCTCCGACCTGTTCCTCGCGTATCCGCTGTGGGTGAGCGCGCACAAGGGTTCTCGACTGCGCGCGCTCGCCGATCGGGTTGCACTCCGTCTGGCCGTCGACGCCGTCGAAGGGGCCACGCGCCTTGCCGCCGAACTACCCGGCGCCGAAGTTCTCGTCGAGGTCGACTCCGGACAACACCGGACAGGCGTGGCACCTGAGTCCGCCGGCGAGGTCGCAGTAGCCGCGCAGTCGGCTGGGCTCGACGTGGTCGGGGTCTTCACGTTTCCCGGCCACGGATACGGCCCAGGACATGCACGCAGTGACGCAGCTGCACAGGAGATAACTGCACTCGCAACGGCGGCAGAGCGGTTGCGCGACAAAGGAATCGAGCCACGTGTGCGGAGTGGCGGCTCGACGCCGACGATCGAGTTCGCGGATTCGGGCGTGCTGACCGAGATCCGACCGGGCGTCTACCCGTTCTACGACGCCCAGCAGGTGGAGCTCGGCGTCTGCGGATTCGACGATGTGTCACTGACCGCCGTCAGCACCGTCGTTCATCGCGACGGACGTCGTGTGGTTCTCGACGCGGGCAGCAAGATCATCGGGGCCGACCGGCCCGCGTGGGCCAGCGGGCACGGTCGGATACTCGACGAGCCAGACGCACGCATCGTCGCACTCTCCGAACACCACGCGGTTGTCGAGTACCCGGACGAGAACACCCCCGAGCTCGGCTCGACGGTGCGCGTCGTGCCCAACCACGTCTGCACCGCGGTGAACCTCGTCGACGAGCTGGTCGTCGGTGGTGGTGACGATGGTGGCGCGGTTCCGACGTGGCGCGTGATCGCCCGCGGCGCGAACAGCTGACCGCAGACTCCGCGCGCGTGCGCGGCCGGGCCGCCTCAACCGCCTGGTCGGCGCAGAACCACCCCGGCCCCGCGCAGGAACTAGGGGAAAGATTCTTTCCGTGGGTTTCGCACCCTTTCTCGAGAAACAACACGAGGAAACGTACAGAACCCGGGAAAGAACCCTTCCCCTACTTTCCGCACCGGCGCGCACACCGGAACGCCGCTACTCGTACACGCCCTCGACCATCCAGTCGCCCGCCCGGTAGTAGAGCAGCAGCGCGCGTGAATCCTCTAGGAGCACTTGGGCTCTGGCGACGATGCCGGTGTCGTCCATGCCCGCAGGCCACGGTCCGGCCCACCAGCTCAACGCCCAGGTGTCGCGGGCGGCGTCGCGGCCGGGACGTGCCATGCGTACGACGGCGGGCTCGTCGGAGAACGCTCCCCGACCGGTGACGGTCACCGGTTGCCCCGACGCGTCGGTCAACGACACCGGGGCGCGGGACATGACCGCGGGTGCGGGCTGGGGCACGCGACCCGGCCACGGCGCCTGCGGGTCGCGCTCGGGGATCTTCTCGTCGCCGAGTGGGATCATCGTGATCTGCTCCGACGGCCCGCGACCACCGCTGCGCACCGGCACCTGCACGGCGTCGCCGCCGAGTAGACCCTGCACACGCTCCAATGACCGGCGTGCGCGCTCGGAGACCTCCGACTCGCCCGGCAGTCCCGCACCGGTCAGTGCGTAGCGCAACTCGCCGGCGTCGACAGTCTCCACCGGCTCGAGTCGAAGCATCGCGATCGGCGAGTCGGGCCGGGTGTCGCCGCGACTCCTCCCCCTGCCCGCGCCGGTCAGCCAGCCCTCCAACTGCCACCGGATGCGGTCGGCTGTCGCGTCCGGTGTGAGCGGTTGTGCACACCGCCAGATCCGTGAATGTCGTTGTCCGCGTTCGGTAACAGCCTCGACCTTGAGCTTGGTACATGCCGCGGGTACGTCGGCGAGTCGACGATGCAGCATGTCGGCGAGGCGTCGGCCCGCGAACGCTGCGGCGTCGATCCGGTCGATCGATGGCTCGCAAACGTACTCGATCACCAACTCCGGTGCGACCGCACTGCCCGACGGTCGACGATCGGCCAGTGCGTTGGCCAACCGGTGGGCGACGGCGGCGTCGGCTGAGAACCTGGTTGCGACGTCGCGCGCAGACATCGCGGCGAAATCGCCGATGGTGACGAGCCCGAGTCGACGCAACAGATCGACCAGCTCTGCCCGTTCGGGCACAGACAAACTCTGCTCGACGTTCAGTTCCGCCACAGGGAGATCGGCCAGATAGGCACGGCTTGCTCCCGGTTCGACGTGATGTCCCCGACGTGCGGCGATCACCGCGGTGAACAACTCATCAGCAACCCCGACCTGCGATTCGACGCCGCACACCGAAATCTGGTCGACGAGTTGTTCGGCCAGCGACTCCTCTCCGCCGTGATGTCGAGCGGCGCCGTCGGCAGGCATCACCACCAGTCCCGGCCGCAGCACCTCGACCACGGCGACCACCTCGGCCACCGCCGCCACCACCGGCTCGAAGAAACGTGCGTCACGATCGACGTCGGCGGTGAACACCCGCATCTCCGGACACACCGCCTGCGCCTGTCTTTTTCTCATGCCCCGTCGGACCCCAGCCGCTCGGGCGGTCGCCGACGTCGCGGTCACCCGATTGGCCGACAACACCGCAATCGGTTGTGCCGGAGGCAGATCCTCGTCGGCTGCTGCCGCCATCGCGGGCCAGTCCGGGCACCACACGGCCATGACCCGACCCATCAGTTCGCCACCGCGGTGAGCATCTGGTCGTCTGCGCTGAGCTGATCATCCGATCTGCCCACTACCGGATCTTCGGGGCGTGTCAGCCCCACGAGCCCGGCTTGACCGTGCGCACTCAACGAGCTCAGATCGACGTCGGCGCTGCGTCGTCTACGGTCACGCCCGGTTGCGGTGACCTGCAGCCGCAGTCCCCCGATCCGACCGTGCCCACGTCGTGCTGCAGAGAGATCTGTTCCCGACGTTCCCGGGACGTGCCGGTAGGTGAGCACGCTCGCCTCCATACGCACCTGCGCGCCCGGCCAATGACCGTCGACGACCAACAGCGCCGACGACTGCTGCCGCACCCGGCCGCTGACCACCCGGCACCGCGCGGGCGCGACGTCGACTCCACGGAGGCCGAGCACCACCAGATCCATGCCGTCGAGCAGCACCGAGGCGATCTCGATCGGATCGACTCCCGGATCCGGCACGATGGCGATACGGGCGAGATCGGCACCCATCTCCGCGACCGACAACAAGCTCAGCCACGGCAAGCCGACGATTCCCACCTGACCACCACTGCGACTCACCGCGGCGATCATCGCGACCACCAACGACCGCGCCCCGGAACAGTCGATCACACTCCCTCGGGCGATCCCCCCGCGACGAGCATCATGGTGTTGAGAGTTGCTGTGTGGCAACAGATCTGCGAGAACGTCCGGCAGCGGTAGCCGGTCGCCGATCTCGTCAACACGGTCGACGGACAACCTGTCTGGCATGCCGGACAGCACCGCCATCCGCTTGCGGAGTTGCGCCAGCGTGTCGGCCCGCGCCCCATCCGGCACATCACCCACATCGGGCAGATCACCACCGTCCGGCAGGCCACCGTCGAGAGCATGCGCATCCGACTGCGATGCGTTCGGATGAGCCAACGGCAAAACACTCATGAAGACCTCCTGGCCAGCGTTGTGATGCATGGCGAGCCGGGAAGTTGCTGCGCCGTCGGTCGCTCGGATCACCGAGTTTGATCGAACGTTTTTTCGATATTCAGATCGTACGACGCCCCTCTGACACTCCGCAACAGCCCAGGTGACGAACGGCCGAGCCGCCGCCCACGAACGACGATCACGACGCGAAAATGCAGGCTGACCTGCTCTTTCCGGCCGCACAAAACCTTCGACAAGCCATCGACATCGCAGACGCGGCTGCTCAGAACAACGTCAACGCCTCGGCCATCTCCGGCGGCGCGACCAGGTCGCGCTCGTCCGAATCCGCCGATTCTGCCCTGCCGTGATCGCGGCCGGCCAATCCGTGCCGGGCCACCAACGGCTGCAATCGATCTCGCAGCCACGACGAATACTCCGCGGTGACATACGCACCCCGGCCGTACAACCCGTTGTACTTGCGCACCAGCGCGGGATGATTCGCGGCAAGCCAATTCATGAACCACGGTTTGGTGGAACTGCGTAGATGCATCGGGAACGCGGTGACCCCGGCCGCCCCTGCGTCGGCGAGCGCGCCGAGCAGGGCGTCGAGGTGCGCGGTGGAATCGCTCAGATACGGGATGACCGGCGCGACCATGACGTGTGGCACAAACCCTGCCTCGGCGATCGCGCGAATCAGCTCCAACCGCGCCCGCGGCGACGGCGTTCCCGGTTCGATCTGCTTCTGCAGGTCGTCGTCGAAGATGGCCAGCGACACTCCGATACTCACCGGAATCCGGGCCGACGCCTGACGCAACAGCGGTAGATCTCGACGTAGCAGTGTGCCCTTGGTGAGGATCGACAACGGCGTCCCCGATTCGGCGAGCGCGGTGATCACACCGGGCATCAACCGGTACCGACCCTCAGCACGCTGATACGGATCGGTGTTGGTGCCCAACGCAACGGTCTCCCGCTGCCACGAGCGTCGTCGGAGTTCTTTACGCAGCACCGCGGCGACGTTGAGCTTGACCACTACCTGCGAGTCGAAGTCGCGCCCGGCGTCGAGGTCGAGGTACTCGTGTGTCGGCCGCGCGAAACAGTAGCGGCACGCATGCGAACATCCACGAAATGTGTTGACCGTGAACCGGAACGGCAACCCCGACCCCTCCGGCATGGCGTTGAGTGCACTCTTGGCGAGCACCTCGTGAAAGGTGATGCCCTCGAACTCCGGAGTCTGCACCGACCGCACGAGTCCGGCACGCGCGAAGCCGGGCAGCGCGCCGTCGTCGACTTCGACCACCTGTTCGGACCACCTCATGGTGATGAGTCGAACATACGTACTAGGCACTGTCAACCCACCAGCCCACGAGCACCATCCACCGACCACAGAACCGCAACGAGCTCTCCACGGCCACGTCCCCGGGCGGCCCACGCGGCTATCATTTCCGTATGTCACTCGCCGAGAGCTACCGCACACCGGGTCCCCAGTACCTGGTCGCCGGCCGTTATCGGCTGAAATCCCGAATCGGTGGCGGCGGCATGGGCACCGTCTGGCTGGCCCGCGACCAACTTCTTGATCGTGATGTCGCGGTCAAACAGGTCCTCTCCACCGAGGGCCTCTCCGACGATTCCGCCGACAATGCCCGTAAGCGCGCGATGCGTGAGGGCAGAATTGCCGCGAAACTCGCCCACCGCAACGCGATTGCGATGCACGACGTTGCACTCGACCGCGGTGAACCGTGGCTGGTGATGGAGTACCTTCCGTCACGGAGCATCGCCCAGATCCTTTACTCGGCAGGCACACTCGACGTCACCGAATCGGCCAAGATCGGTGCGCAGGTCGCCGACGCCATGACCGAGGCCCACGCAGCGGGCATCGTGCATCGCGACATCAAGCCGGGCAACATCCTCATCTCCGAATCCGGACGCAACGTGGGACTGGTCAAACTCACCGACTTCGGCATCTCGCGAGCCAAGGACGACATCACGTTGACGCAGACCGGCGTGATCACCGGCACCCCAGCGTATTTCGCTCCCGAAGTCGCTCGCGGTGCTGAACCGTCCGAGGCATCCGATGTGTACTCACTCGGTGCGACGGTCTACACGATGGTCGAGGGCGAGCCACCATTCGGAGTCGACGATAACTCACTTGTCATGTTGCACAAGGTGGCTCGTGCGCAGATCAATCCGATGAAGCGGGCGGGCGCCCTCGAACCAGTGCTTCTGCACATGCTCGAACCCAGTCCGACGAAGCGGATCACGATGGCACAGGCCCGTGACGAACTCATCGCAGTCGCGTCCGGCGGCCGCGCCTCCGCCGATCAGATACTCACGAGCCTGATTCCCCGCGCATCAGGCGTGACGACCCTTCCCCCGCAGACGCCGCATGGCGCGGGACCCGGCCAGTCGTCGCAACCGGATTCGGCCCGCCCCGGCGGTTTTCCCTCGGCCCGCCCCGCGTCGGATCGACGAACCCCGGGCACGTCGGTTGCCGCCGGATGGCAGACCCCGGCGTCGCCGCATCGACACCACACTCTGGTCTCGTCGACACCACCGTTCCAGAGCGGGCAATACCCCAGTGGTCAATACCCGAGTGGTCAGTATCAGGGCGAGCATTATCCGATCGACCCCTATGCGAGTCTTCCACCCTCCCAACGGGCTTCGGGCACATCTCCGACGACGCTCGCGCTCGCCGTACTCGGCTTCTTCGTGGTGCTGGCCGTCGTGATCGTCCTCGCGATCGTCTTGATGCGCTGAGTCACACGGGAGCTGTACTGGGCCACAACGAGAACTGCGCCCGACCTCAACCGATGTGGCGGGTGGCGGCCCACCGGGTCAACGCATTTCGGTTGGACTGCTGGGTCTTCCGCAACACGTTCGACGCGTGGGTCTCGACGGTTTTGATCGAGATGAACAGTTCTTCGGCGATCTCGCGGTAGGTGTATCCGCGCGCCAACAGACGCAACACCTCGAGCTCTCGTCGTGTGAGAGAGTCGAGTTCGGGATCGAGGGCGGGCTCGGGCACCGACGATTTCCCCGTGAACGAATCGAGCACGAATCCAGCGAGGCGCGGACTGAATACCGCGTCACCGTCTGCCACGCGTCGAACCGCGTCGGCCAGTTCGCGACCGTCGATCGTCTTGGTCACGTATCCGCGGGCTCCCGCCCTGATCGTGGCGATCACATCCTCGGCGGCGTCGGACACGCTGAGTGCGAGGAAAACCGGCGCATCGTCGCCCAAAGTCTCTGTGACACCACGCAATACGGAAACGCCGCCACCGGCGGGCATGTGGACGTCGAGGAGCACGACGTCTGGCCGGAGTCGCGTGATGGCAGTGATCGAATCGGCGACGGTGCCCGCCTCGCCAACCACGTGCAGTCCCGGTTCGTTGGCGAGTTCGGCGCGTACCCCGGAGCGGAACACCGCGTGGTCGTCGACGAGAAACACACGGCACAACGCGCTCTGTGCATCCGGCCCGGCGGTCGCGTTCTCGTTCATCGTGCCTTCCCGTGGTCGATCGCCTCGTCGGTGTGTGTGGCTTCGTCCGTGACATCGTGCGGGTCGTCGTGGCCATCGGTATCCGCGTCGGAGTGCGTCGTGGGGCGCGGCATGATCAGTCGGATGTTCGTTCCGCGTCCCGGCGTCGAATCGATACGAGCCTGTCCCCCAGCACGTTCCACCCGAGACTTGATGGAGCGGGCAAGCCCCTGCCTGTCCGGGTCGACACCATCACGATCGAATCCGACGCCCCGGTCGCGCACGAACACCTCGACCTCCTCGTCGCCCACCTCCATGTAGACATCGACGCTACGCTCGCCGGAGTGCTTGGCCGCGTTGACGAGCGCCTCGCGCGTCGCTCCGATCAGGGCGGGCCACCGTCGTATCTCGCTCCCTGGTCCGTGGCGGGCTCCCTCGTCGGGACGCAGGTCGCCGACGGTGATCACCTCGACCTCGATCCCGTACGTGTCCTCCACCTCTGCGCCGACCTCACGGATCGACGCACTCAACGAGGTACCGCGCTGAGCGACGTCGCCGAAGAGCCAGCCGCGCAACTCGCGCTCCTGGCTGCGGGCCAACCGGGCGACCTCCTCGGGTTTACCCGCCTGCTTCTGGATGAGCGCAAGTGTCTGGAGCACCGAGTCGTGGAGGTGGGATGCGATCTCCTCGCGCTCGGCGTTTCGGATTCGGGCCGCTCGCTCCTCGTTCAGCGCGCGCCACAGTCGCATCCACAGCGGCACGGTCAGCAGCACGACACCGATCAAGGTGGCTGCGACGGCAAGCAACGTGGTGCTCAGGCCGCCGTAATTGCGCCGGCCCGCCACGACGATCACCGCAAGGCCACCGACGACGAGGACAGCGCCGCCCGCCAACCGCGTCCAGGTGAGCGCGGTGCTGTGGGGCGCGGTTTTCGACGTGTCGAACTCGCGCCACACCAGGCCCGCACCGACCATCACGAACACGAACGGCACGAGATAGGCGGCGGGCGTTCCCGACGCCGCGAACCCGACGACGGTCATCGCGACCAGCGCGAGCACCGCGAGACCCAACGCTTGTCGACGCTCCCCCGGCGCGGGCGATTCGGTGTCGTTGCCCTGCGGGCAGAAGAACCACAGCAGTCCGTAGGCCAGCACACCTGCACCGGCCAACGCTGCCAACACCACGAACACCACGCGGACGCGGAACGCGTCGACGCCGAGATGATCGGCGACGCCGCCCGCGACGCCACCGATGACCCGGCCGGCGTCACGTCGCACCAGCCGAGGGATCGGTGGCACATCGGGGGCAGCGGGGGTACTCACACTTCGATACTGCCCCACACACCCCGGTCGCCACATCAGGGTCGTTCCCCGATTTCCGGGGGAACGTCAGGGTATGTCCCCGATGCCCACGCCAAGCAGGGCCGCGAGGATAGGACTCATGGATGCCACACAAGTCCGCGCACAGCTCGAGCATCTCTGGCACACGCGTCCCGTTCGTCCGGCGAGTCCGCGCACGGTCGCAGGTGTCTGCAGCGGCATCGCGTTCCGCTACCGCGTCGATCCGACGCTGGTGAAGGTCGCTTTCGTCGTCTCGACGCTGTTCGGTGGCGGCGGCCTGCTCCTCTACGTCATCGGATGGATCGCCTTCCCCTCGAGCAGACTCTCGGCCGCCGACCCCGCCAACGATCGCAGTGGGCACGGCCACGGCCGCCACCACAACCCGAAGTTCGTGATCGTCGCGGCCGTCGCGGTCGTCCTGGTGATGTCGTTCGGTCCGCACGGCACGTGGAGTTCGAGTGCCGGTCTCGGCACCGTACTCATGTTGCTCGGCTGGTGGCTTCTGTTCCGTCGAACACCGACACCGCTGCCCGGAACGAGCGCCGACACGCTCACCGCGGCGCCCTCGGCCACTGCGGATCAGTTCCAGCGCTGGACTCCGCGCGCGCTGCGCACCGGGGCAGCGCCGAGCTTCGAGGGCGCGACGGGAGTGCCGGTCACCGTCCCGAGCCCCCCAGCTTTCGACGTTCCGACCACGCCTCGCGGCGACAGCTCCGACGCCGCGACGTCGGTGTTCACCCTCGCCGACCGCCAGCCACCGTCGTGGGACCCGCTCGGTGCCGCACGATTCGCCTGGGATCTACCTGAACCCGCGACCCCGACGCCGCCCGCGGTACCGGAGAACCGACACTCCTCCACCCGAGCATCGCTCATCGTCGTCGGAGCGGCCCTTCTCGTGGCGATGAGCGGGGTGGCCGCACACCAGGCGGGTGTCGAGTGGTTCACCCCGACGCGCATTCTCTCCATGGCCCTCGCGGTCGTCGGCGTTGGTCTGCTCACGCTCGCAGCGTTGAAGCGATCCGCTGGGCGACGGCAGGTCGGACTCGTCCCGCTGGCGGTCGCGTTGGGCGCGGCGGTCATCGTCACCGGCGCAACGACGACATGGGTCGGACAGTCCGACGAGAGCGTCGTACCGTCCGGAGGTGTGGGTCAGCGCATGTATAAGCCACTGTCCGAGAACGACATTCGCGACAGGTACTCGGTCACCATGGGCTCGCTCGAACTCGACGTCCGCGACCTCACGCTCACTTCCGACCGCACCGTCGACCTTCGTGCCGGCCTCGGCGAAGTGACCGTGCGGGTCCCGAAGGACATGAATGTGCGGGCGAACTGCACGTTGAATGTCGGTGATCCGCAGTGCCCTGAAGGGCTATCCGTCGGCACTGCCGGCGCCGACAAGCCAGTGTTGACGATCAATGCGCACGCCAACGTGGGCAGCGTGGAGGTGACCCGATGAACGACTGGCGTCCAGAAACGGCCAACGGAACCGCAGAGGGCAACGAGTCAGGCAGCAGCGAGCAGGTGGGCAATGCCGTGGGGCACCGCGCCCCAGGGCTCGCGCTCCTCGGTATCGCCGCGATCGCGGTGGCGATCTGGGGCCTGGCCGACACCCCCGATCTCCCGTCGGCGTCGGTCCTCGGCTGGGGCGTCGTCGGGATAGGGCTGATCGTCGGCCTGGTGCTTCTGGTCAGCGGCGCGCGACGCAGTTAGCGCTCGCCACCTACTCCCGCTCGGCTGCTACTCCCACTCGATGGTGCCCGGCGGCTTGCTCGTGACGTCGAGGACGACGCGGTTCACGTCGGGCACCTCGTTGGTGATGCGTGTGGAGATCGTCTCGAGTACCTCGTACGGCACGCGCGTCCAGTCGGCCGTCATAGCGTCCTCGCTCGACACCGGCCGCAGGACGATCGGATGCCCGTAGGTGCGGCCGTCGCCCTGCACGCCGACGCTGCGCACGTCGGCGAGCAACACCACCGGGCACTGCCAGATCTGGTGATCGAGACCCGCGGCCGTCAGCTCCTCTCGGGCGATGAGGTCGGCCTTGCGCAGCATCGAGAGACGGTCGGCGGTCACGTCGCCGACGATGCGGATGGCGAGACCGGGTCCGGGGAACGGCTGACGACCGACAATCTCCTCGGGCAGACCGAGTTCACGTCCGACCGCCCGCACCTCGTCCTTGAACAACAACCGCAGAGGCTCGACGAGGCTGAACTCGAGATCGTCTGGCAACCCGCCGACGTTGTGGTGGCTCTTGATGTTCGCGGTGCCGCTACCCCCGCCGGATTCGACCACGTCGGGGTACAGCGTGCCCTGGACCAGGAAGTCGACCTTGTCTCCGTCGGCCGCTCGGTCGCCCAGCACGTCGCTGACAGCGCCCTCGAACGACCGAATGAACTCGCGTCCGATGATCTTGCGCTTGGTCTCGGGGTCGCTGACACCGGACAGTTCGGCGAGGAACTTGTCGGCGGCGTCGACCGTCACCAGTCGCGCACCGGTGGCGGCGACGAAGTCGTGCTCGACCTGCTCACGCTCACCGGCACGTAGCAGTCCGTGGTCGACGAAGACACACGTCAGCCGATCGCCGATGGCCCGCTGAACCAGCGCTGCCGCAACCGCCGAATCGACGCCGCCCGACAGACCGCAGATCGCGAGGCCGTCGCCGATCTGGTCGGAGACCTGGTCGATCAGTGCGTCGGCGATGTTCGCGGGCGTCCAGTCGGCCTCGAGGCCCGCGATCTCGTAGAGGAACCGGGTGAGCACCTGCTGGCCGTGCGGCGTATGCAGCACCTCGGGGTGGTACTGCACGCCTGCCATCTTCGCCTCGACGGACTCGAACGCCGCGACGGGCGCACCGGGCGTCGACCCTGTGACGACGAAGCCCTCGGGCGCCACCTGCACGGCGTCGTTGTGGCTCATCCACACGGGCTGGTTGCGGTCGAGACCGCGATGTAGCACGCCGTCGTCGGTGGCGGTGAACGTCGTGCGTCCGAACTCGCGCCCACCTGTGTTGGCCACCTCGCCGCCGAGCGCGGCAGCCATTGTCTGGAAGCCGTAGCAGATCCCGAACACCGGGATGCCCAGCTCAAGAATGGCCGGATCGAGGCTCGGCGCGTCGTCGGCGTACACCGACGCCGGCCCGCCGGACAGGATGATCGCGGCAGGATCCTTGGCCTTGAACTCATCGATCGTGGCGTCGTGGGCGATGACCTCGGAGTAGATACGCGCCTCACGGACACGTCGAGCGATCAATTGCGCGTACTGCGCACCGAAGTCGACGACGAGGACCGGTCGCGGGCCCTCGACGAGCGCGCTCTCGGCGGAGGATCGGTCGGCAGACGAGGTGTCGGCGGAAGAGTCTGTCACCACCCCATTCTATGCGTGCGTACCGACGCGACCGCCGCGCAGGCGGCACCCGCCACCGCCGTGCAGGCGGCGACGATGGAGCTCAGGCAGCACCGTGGGATACTCCATGTCGATATGAGCACCTCAGACGAGCGAGAAAAGGCCAGGTCATCTGTCGAGAAGCCGGGTCGGCGATGGCTGTCCCTGTCGATCTCCGACATCACCCAGGCTGCTGTGTTCGCCGCACTGATCGCGGCACTCGGCTTGCCGGGACAGATCAGCGTCGGCAGCGCGGGCGTACCGATCACCTTCCAAACCCTCGGCGTGATGCTGACCGGCGCCATCCTCGGCCCCAAGAAGGGCACGTTGGCGGTGGTCATCTTCATGGCCCTCGCGATCGCGGGACTGCCGATCCTCTCGGGTGGTCGCAACGGTCTGACCGCACTGTCGTCGCCGACGGCCGGATTCTTCGTCGGCTTCCTGCCCGGCGTGTTCGTGATCGGGTTGCTGACCGCCTTCATGATGCCGCGGTACCGAATCCTGCTGGGCATCGTGGCGAATCTGATCGGCGGAGTGCTGGTGATCTACATCTGCGGCACCATCGGCCTGATGATCCGCGCCGACCTCACCCTGTGGGCGGCGATCGCGGCCAACGGCTGGTTCATCGCGGGCGACGCAGTCAAGGCGGTGATCGCGGCGCTGGTCGCGAGCCAGGTGCACCGAGGGTGGCCAGGCCTCATCACCCCACTGCGCATACGACGTGGACGCGTCGTCGCACTCACCGCATGACACCTCACCGCATGGACCCCGCGTGATCGAATTCCGCGATGTCTCACACTCATTCGACGGTCGTCGAGTGTTGAGTGATGTCTCGGTCGACCTTCCCGAACGACGCATCGGCATCGTGGGCGCCAACGGCAGCGGAAAGTCGACGCTGGCGCGGATGATCAACGCGCTCGTCGTCCCCGACACCGGGACCGTCGTCGTCGATGGTCTCGACGCCGCGAAGGAGAAGCGTCGTGTTCGACGCCGCGTCGGATTCATCTTCTCCGACCCCGACCGACAGATCATCATGCCGACGGTGCGTGAGGACATCGAACTGTCGCTGACCAGAACAGATCTGAACAAGGCCGAACGTCGGGACCGCGCGATGAGCGTGCTCGAGCGTTTCGGCCTCGCCGACCACGCCGACCAACCCGCGAGCAGACTGTCCGGCGGGCAGAAACAACTCCTCGCTCTCGCAGCGGTATTCGTCACCGAACCGGCGATCATCGTCGCCGACGAACCGACGACGCTCCTCGACCTGCGCAACAGCCGTATGCTGCGTCGCGTGTTCGCCGACCTCGACGTCCAACTCGTCGTGGTCACCCACGACCTCGACCTTGTCGACGACTTCGAGCGCGTACTCGTCATCGACGACGGGGTCATCACCGTCGACGATGTGCCCGGCGTCGCACTGCCCGCCTATCGCGAGGCGATGGCATGAATCCGCTCGGCACCTACCTGCCCGGACACTCGCTGCTGCACAGGGCCTCCCCCGGCGTGAAGTTGCTCGGCCTCGCTGCAGGCATTCTCGTCATCACCCTGTGTGTGAGAACCCTTCCGGCCCTCGGCATTGCCGCCGCCGCGGTCGTCGCGGTCTACGCACTTGCCGGCATCGGTCCGGCCACGGCGTGGCGCCAGTTCCGGCCGACGCTGTGGATTCTGTTGTTCGTCTTCGTGTTTCAGCTCGTCTTCACCGACTGGCGTCGAGCGGTTCTGTTGTGCGGCATCCTCGCGCTCTCGGTGCTTCTGGCCGCCGTCGTCAGCCTGACCACCCGCACCACCGACATGCTGGACTCCCTGACGCGCGCCATGTCGCCGCTGAGCAAGCTCGGCGTGCGCACCGACCTCATCGCGATCTCGCTCGCCCTGACCATCCGGACGATTCCGCTGATCGTCGAGATCGCTGGCCAGGTCGACGAGGCGCGCCGCGCACGCGGACTACGGCCAGGCGCACGAATCCTGGTTGCGCCCATCGTGATCGCCGCGCTGCGGACCGCCGACGGGTTCGCCGAGAGCCTCAGCGCCCGCGGGCTGGACTGATCACACAGCAGTGCTCGGGTCCCGAGCCGCGCAGAAAGCTACGCCTCGTGGGTCGCTCGCATGTACCGGTACAGGCGGAGGACCCGAGGGGTGTGGTTTTCTGCGCGCGCCACCCCTGCTGCCGGGCGTGCGGTCAGGGAACCACAGCCGTCGAGAACACCGGCGTGATCGGCAGCCGCAGCGCACCAGGAGCGTCGGCGGGCACCACAGGGTGTGCGGGTGCGATCGGCGCGAGCCGCCTGTAACTGCTGCCCTGCTCGGGGCGCTGGTCATCTTCACCCTTGTTGGGCCACAACGAGATCGCGCGCTCGGCCTGCGCCGAGATGGTCAACGACGGGTTGACGCCGAGATTCGCCGAGACCGCGGCACCATCGGTGACATGCAGCGTCGGATAACCCCACACACGGTGGTATGCGTCGACGACGCCGTTCGCAGGATCGTCGGAGATGGCACACCCGCCGAGGTAGTGGGCGGTGAGCGGCATGTTCATCACGTCGCCCCAGGTGCCGCCCGCGAGCCCTCCCGGCAGGATGTCGGCGATGCGTCGAGTTGCCTCGTTACCCTTGGGAATCCACGTCGGATTCGGCTCACCGTGCCCCTGCTTGCTCGTGACGTAACGGAACGGTCCGCGCTTACGCACGAACGTGGTCAGTGAGTTGTCACTGCTCTGCATGACCAGAGCGATCACGGTGCGCTGACTCCACTTGCGCACGAAGAGAAGTCGCACGAGCAGGAAGGGGTTCCGCGCGATCTCCTTCAAGAACTGACCGAACCGGTTGCGCCTACTGCCACCGTCGGTGAGCACCGTCTGCAGATACGCAATCGCGTTGCTGCCCTTGCCATATCGAACTGGCTCGATATGCGTGTTGGGCTCCGGATGGAACGACGACGTGATCGCCACCCCGTGCGAATAGTCGTGTTGCGGATCGTATTTCGCAGCCATCGCGCCGAGGATCGACTCGGAGTTGGTACGCGTCAACGCGCCCATCGCGTCGGAGATCTTCGGAAGCGACGTCCCCTTGGCACGGTGAAGCAGCTTCTGCGTGTTGAACGTCCCGGCCGCGACGATCACCTGATCTGCGGTGAAGGTGCGCTTACCCGCGCCGAACGGACCCCACGACGACGAGCCCCTGGTGTCGACCTCCCACGTCCCGTCGGCACGCTGCGCGAGTCCGTCGACGGTGGTGCGGTCGATGATCGTTGCTCCGTTGCGCTCGGCGAGACCGAGGTAGTTCTTCATCAGGGTGTTCTTCGCGCCCACCCGGCAGCCGGTCATGCACGCCCCGCACTCGGTGCAGGCGGTCCGCTCGGGTCCGGCTCCACCGAAATACGGGTCCGGCACGGTCTCGCCCGGCACTCCCGCCAGGCCGGTCTTGGCACCGAAGAACACTCCGACCGGCGTCGAGGTGAAGGTGTTGGCCGCGCCCATCTGTTCGGCGACGGTACGCATCACCCGATCCGATTCTGTGACAGTGGGATTGGTGACGACGCCCAGCATCCGTCGCGCCTGCTCGTAATGCGGTGTGAGCTCGGCCTCCCAGTCGGTGATGTGGTTCCACTGGGGATCGGTGAAGAACGGAGTCGGAGGCTTGTACAGGGTGTTGGCGTAGTTGAGCGAGCCACCGCCGACGCCCGCTCCCGCCATGATCATCACGTCCTTGAGGGCGTGGATCCGCTGAATCCCGTACAGCCCGAGCTTCGGCGCCCACAGCCACTTGTGCAGACGCCAGCTCGTCTTCGCGAACTCGTGGTCTTCGAACCGACGTCCGGCTTCGATCACCCCGACGCGGTACCCCTTCTCGACGAGGCGCAACGCACTGACGCTGCCGCCGAAACCGGAACCGACGATGAGCACGTCGAAGTCAGGCTCATTCTCGCGCTGGTTGAGCGCGTTGTTGCGCTGGTTGAGCGCGTTCTTGCGCTGGTTGAGCTTGTTCTTGCGCTGGTTGAGCTTGTCGAAACCATGGTGGGCTGCCATAGCCAACCATTCTAACGCCCGTTGTCACATGACGTGACGGCGGTCTCACCTGGTGGGCAGAAAACGCGGTTAGGCGCGAACAGACAACCCGACCTTCTGGAACTCCTTGAGATCGGAATAGCCGGCCTTCGCCATCGAACGACGCAGTGCGCCAACCAGATTCAGTTCTCCGAACGGGTCGTCGGACGGTCCGTTGAGTACCGTCTCGAGGCTCGGGCGTCCCACGTCGGTCGCGACGCGCAGCAGCGCGCCGCGCGGAGTGTCAGGATGCGCTGCGGCCGACGGCCAATACCATCCTTGACCTGGGGCTTCGGCTGCTGCGGCCAGCGGCGTACCGAGCACCGCGGCATCGGCACCACAGGCGATCGCCTTGGCGAGGTCGCCAGAGGTGTGGATGTCGCCGTCGGCGATGACGTGCACATAGCGGCCGCCGGTCTCGTCGAGGTACTCCCGACGCGCAGCTGCGGCGTCGGCGATGGCGGTGGCCATCGGAACGCCGATACCGAGCACCTCCGATGTCGTCGTCGCTCCTTCGGCCGAGCCGTATCCGACGATCACGCCGGCAGCGCCGGTCCGCATCAGGTGGAGGGCGGTCCGGTGGTCGTGTACGCCGCCCGCGATCACCGGGATGTCGAGTTCGGCGATGAACGTCTTGAGGTTGAGTGGTTCTTCTTCACCGCGGACAACATGCTCGGCGGAGATGATCGTGCCGTGCACGACCAGGATCTCGACGCCGGCGGCGAGGAGTGCGGGCGTCAGTTCCGGTGCGTGTTGCGGACTCACCCGAACGGCGGTCGTCACACCCGCGTCACGCACAAAGCTCACGGCTTCGCCGAGAAGATCGGTGTCGATCGGGGCGCGATGCAGTTCCTGCAGGAAGCGCACGGGCGCGGATGGGTCCGGATCGTTGAGCGCGATGTCGACGAGTTGCGCGATCTTGCCCTCGACGTCGCGGTGGCGCGCCCAGAGTCCCTCACCGTTGATTGCGCCGAGCGAACCGAGCCTTCCCAGCGCCACCGCCATCTGCGGCGAGACGAGGGCGTCGGTGGGATGGCTCAGTATCGGCGAGTTGAACCGGTAGGCGTCGATCTGCCAGGCCGTCGACACTTCCTTCGATGAGCGCGTCCGTCGTGACGGGACGATGCTGATGTCGTCGAGTTCATATGTTCGACGGGCGGTTCTGCCCATGCCGATGTCGGTCAGGTCACGCACCGTTGCGCCTCTCTAGGGGGTTGATGGACTGCTATTCGACTGTGCGGCGTCGTGATCGCAACGATCACGACGACGTTCAGCGGGAATAGTAGTTCGGCGCCTCGGCGGTCAGTGTGATGTCGTGCGGATGCGACTCCTTGAGGCCCGCCGCGGTGATCTGCACGAAGCGTGCACCCTGCAGGTGATCGATGGTCGACGACCCGGTGTAACCCATCGACGCACGAAGTCCGCCGACGAGCTGGTGCACCACCTGGCCGAGGGGCCCGCGGTAGGGCACCCGTCCTTCGATGCCCTCGGGCACCAGCTTCTCCTCGGCGAGCACGTCGTCTTGGAAGTAGCGGTCCTTGGAGTACGACTTGGCCTGTCCGCGGCCCTGCATGGCACCGAGCGATCCCATGCCTCGGTAGCTCTTGAACTGCTTGCCGTTGACCAGGATCAGGTCGCCGGGAGCCTCTGCGGTGCCCGCGAGGAGCGAACCGAGCATAACGGTCGACGCGCCTGCCGCGAGTGCCTTGGCGATGTCGCCGGAGTACTGCACGCCACCGTCGGCGATGACCGGAACGCCTGCCTTGTTGCACACGGCGACGGCTTCGAGGATCGCGGTGATCTGCGGGGCACCGACACCTGCGACGACGCGGGTCGTGCAGATCGAGCCGGGGCCGACACCGACCTTCACGGCGTCGGCGCCCGCGTCGACGAGCGCCTGCGCGGCCTCACGGGTTGCGACGTTGCCGCCGACGATCTGCACACGATCGCCGATTTCGGCCTTGAGCTTGGCGACCATCTCGAGCACCAGTCGGTTGTGCGCATGGGCGGTGTCGACGATGATCACGTCGGCGCCCGCGTCGGAGAGCGCCATCGCACGTTCCCACTGCGGATCGCCGGTTCCCACGGCCGCGCCGACGAGCAATCGGCCGTCGGAATCCTTGGTGGCAAGCGGGTGCTGCTCGGTCTTGACGAAGTCCTTGACCGTGATGAGGCCGGTGAGCTTGCCGTTGCCGTCGACGATCGGCAGCTTCTCGACCTTGTTGCGACGCAGGAGTCCGAGCGCGGCCTCAGCGGACACGCCTTCCTGTGCGGTGATGAGCGGCGCCTTGGTCATCACCTCGGAGACCGGGCGGTCCTGGTCGACCTCGAAGCGCATGTCGCGGTTGGTGATGATGCCGACGAGTTCGCCGCGATCGTCGACGACCGGCAGGCCGGAGATGCGGTACCGGGCACACATGGCGTCGACCTCGGCGAGCGTGTTGCTCGGCGAGCAGGTCACGGGATCGGTCACCATGCCCGCCTCGGAGCGCTTGACCGTCTCCACCTGGCCGGCCTGGGCCTCGATCGACAAGTTGCGGTGGAGGACACCCATGCCGCCGGCACGCGCCATGGCGATGGCCATGCGCGACTCGGTGACGGTGTCCATCGCCGAACTTACGAGAGGCACGCGAAGCGTGATCTCCTTGGTCACCCGCGTGGATGTGTCGACCTCACTGGGAATCACATCCGACGCCGACGGCAACAACAGGACGTCGTCAAACGTCAGTCCGAGCATTGCGACCTTGCCGGGGTCGTCTCCTCCGGTGCGAACCTGCGTCATTAGTCCATTCTATCTGGTAAAGGGTGGCTGCTGATTTCGCCCGCAGCGAAGGGCGCCCGGCGTCGGCGCAGACAGCAGACAAACTGTGGAGCGTTGCGGCAGCCGTGCGCTGCAATCGGTTACGGTGGAGTCGTGCGTGATCATCTCCCACCGGGCCTTCCACCAGACCCGTTCGCCGACGACCCCAGCGATCCGGCTTCCATGCTGGATTCGATGGAGCCTGGCATCCCCTTGGACGAGAGTGAGCGGCTCGCGGTCGAAGAGGATCTGGCCGACCTCGCCGTCTATGAGGCATTGCTGGCACATCGTGGGATTCGTGGGCTCGTCGTCGTCTGCGACGACTGCCAGGAAGACCATTACCACGACTGGGACATGCTGCGCGCCAACCTACTTCAACTATTGATCGACGGAACCGTGCGGCCGCATGAGCCCGCTGTCGATCCGCGTCCCGACGCCTACGTCACCTGGGACTACTGCCGCGGCTATGCCGACGCGCACCATCACATCGACGACGACCGCTGAGATACCGAGCACAGCGTCTCGGGCGTCGCACACAGCTGACATCACGAAACAAGCCACGAGCGCCGCAATCGCGGAGCTCGTGGCTTGTTCGATTGTCTCGCCCGATTGACCTGTCCTACACCGAAGGTCTTAATCCGTCTGACTGACGCAGATCAGCTCGACGGTGGCCAGCTGCTCGACGGACCGTCGTTTGCCGCCGTAGTGGTGGTCGTGGTCGTCGTCGGCGGCTTGGTTGTGGTCGTCGGGGTCTGGCTGGTCTCAGGCGGAGTCGTCTGAGGCGACGTCGTCTCGGGCTTTGTCTGACTCGTGAGCGGGTCGGTCGGCTGTTGCGGCTCCGACGTTCGCGCCTGGGAGGTATCGACGTTTCCGCCGTTCGGCGACGTTGCCGAGGTACCGCTGCGCACGGTTGTCCCGGTGTCGGCTCGCAGGCGTCCGATCCACTCGTCCATGTGTGAGCGGGTGTCTGAGTCGCGAACCGGCCCCATCGAATTCTCTGCCTGCGAGATCAACGATTCGGCGGCAGGCGTGTTGCCTGCGGCGAGTTCGGCTTCGGCCTTCTCGAGGTTCGAACGCACGTCGTATGCGGCTTGCGTTTCCGATGCAGCCTGCGCGAACACGACCTTCTTGACGTTCCACAGCGGGTCGCCCGGTTCGGAACCCTGCGACATCACGGTGAGCCCTGCTGCCGCGACGATGGCAACTGCTGCGGCCCCGGCGACGATACGCAGGGTGCGCACCACGGTACGGGTCCGAGCCCTCGGACGTTCCGCAGCGATCGCGTTCTCGACGTCGGCGACAGTCGGGCCGAGCGGCAGCGGATCGGCTAGCGACTCGTGGCGCCACGCGGAGAGCAGACCCGCGAGCTCGTACTCGGCGTCATCGCGCGTCGGCGTCGGAACGTCGTGCGACAGTGCGTCGATGAACGCGTCGTCGAATTGGACCGCGGAGATGTCCACGGGCGTGTCGTCGGGAGTCGACCACTCCCCTGTGGGATTTCTGTACGCACCAGTTCCGGTGTCATGCATGCCCCCCGACTGCCGCCGACCCGGCACGGAGCGACCACGATGCGACTCATGCTCGTCGTTCATCATGTCCTCCCGCCTTTCTCAGCTGTTCCTTCAACTTGGCCAAAGCTCGGTGTTGCGCGACGCGAACCGCACCGGGGGTGCTTCCCACGGCTTCCGCGGTCTCCTCAGCGGACAGTCCGACGACCAGACGCAGGATGAGCACTTCGCGTTGCTTCTCCGGAATCAACGCGAGAAGTGCTTTCATCTCACGGCTGGCGTCGGCGTCGAGTGCGCTCTGCTCTGGTCCTCCAGTGACCTGGACGACCTCGGGGAGCTGCTCGACGGGGTCAGCCTTCACACGACCGGCGACGCGCATGGCGTCAGCTACCTTGTGCGAGGCAATGCCGTACACAAAGGCCATGAACGGTCGCCCCTGGTCTTGATACCGGGGCAGCGCGGTCATGACAGCCATAAGGGCCTCCTGCGCCACGTCGTCAGCGGAGAACAAATGGCGTTCTCCGACACCGATTCGCCCTCGGCAGTAGCGCACGATCGGTTCCTGCACACTTTCGAGGACTGACGTGAGTGCGACCCGGTCGCCCGACGCGGCTGCGCGGACGGCTTCGTCTAACTCAACACCTGTCAGTTTCATCGTCAGTTGAGATTCCCGTGTTACACGTTTGTGTTGCCTGATCAATCGGGTCGTGATGGATCTACGAGCGGCCGGCGAACGGCATCCCCCGATCCACAAGCATGTCATGCGACGCGTTGATGCTTGCAATCGTTGTATCCGACGTGTCGCCGAGGCCTTGCAGCAAAGACAACGACGCCCAGGTCAGAGGTAAAAATCCACCTGCCTGCGCGCGCCGAAGACATGCCCTCGCGACGGTGAGCGCGTCGGATGTATCGATCGCGGACGCCGCGGCGATGAGATCTGTCTTGATGTGATGACGCTCATGATTCGCCGAGACCGAGGCCATCATTTTTTGGGCCTCACCGATAAGTCGACGCGCCCGGTCTGCGTCGCCGGTGTAGATGGCCAGCTCAGCACCGACCCATCGCTCCCGCACGCGCGGGCGGACCTCGGTGACGAAAGTCGTCCACGCGTCGGAGCCCGCTTCCTCGACGTCGCGGCCATCGTGCAGCTCTCGCGCCCGGATGAGCAGCCGAGCCGAGGCCGAGAATCGGAACAGACCCAGATTGTCGGCCGCGAGGCCTACGACGGCGTCGTGCGCGGCAACGCGAACCCACGGATCTGTGGAGCCGAAGGGATCATCGAGTTCAGCCAGCGCCGCGGCGTCGAACCCGACGGCGAGGTCGTGTCGACCCGACTGTCGGTGTAGTGAGGCCGTGGTACTGAACGCCAAGGAGATCACCTCTCTGGCGTCGACCGCTCTGGCGTGCGCACGAAGCCGGTCGAGCATGGTCAGCGCTGCGGCCCCGTCGCCAAGCCCTCCTCGTACGACGGCCGCCCACCATTGCTGTCGCAGCGAATTCAACACAATCTCGTGGTCCACATCACTTCCATCGTCTCCGTTTTCCTGAATTTAACCTGTTGTCACAATTCTTTAATTCGACGCCAACGTCACGTACGCATGATGAGAACATTTCCTTCGTGTTACTCGGCGTTCTCGGCCCCGCACGCGCCTACGATCGCACTTTCGCTCGAAGAGAGCGAAATCAATCCGCATCCATGCAGGTCACGGCATGTCATCGGACCCTGACGAGGGTCTCCGCAGGTGGCAGGGTCGGCCTGTGCTAGCCCAGGCCAACCACACAACATTTCGTTAACAACGATGGAATTTTTTGAACGATCTTGTCCTCAAGAGGCACTATTGACGCTGTTTCCGTCGTCCGCCTAGTGTTTGCGATGCACAGCCGATAGCGGCGATGCGCCAGTGTGGTTCCGCCGGTCTCGCGGCCGACGGAGCAGTGCAGCGGTACCTCGAGAATCAAAGGAGTTCGTGCCATGCCTCAGCCAAATCACCTCCCCGGACCTAATGCCGATATCTGGGATTGGCAAATGCAAGGCCTATGTCGCGGCGTCGACTCCTCTATGTTCTTTCATCCCGATGGCGAGCGCGGCCGGGCACGAGCTCAGAGAGAGCGTCGCGCAAAAGAAATGTGCCACCAGTGCCCGGTGATCGCGCATTGCCGTGAGCACGCTCTCGCAGTCGCTGAGCCGTACGGGATCTGGGGCGGACTCTCGGAGTCCGAACGCAGCATGCTGATGAAGCGCGGCGTCGGACGTCGCATCGCGAGCTGACCGAGCACTCACACACAGCAGACGACAAGACCACAAAGAAGCCCGGGCCGACCATCTGGTCGGCCCGGGCTCCTTTTTGCCTCTTGCAGTTGTGTCACATGCGGTCAGAGATCAGACCGCGAGCACCGCTCGGTCAGTGTGCGTGCCCGTGACCGTGATCTGCGGCCGCACCGGCGGGCTCGTCGGCAACCGCGGCCTCGGTGGTCAGCACCATCCGCGATGCCGACGCCGCGTTCACGACGGCCGACCTCGTCACCTTGACCGGGTCGATGATGCCGTCTGCCAGCAGGTCACCGTACGAGAGTGTCGCGGCGTTGAAGCCGTGACCGGTCTCCTGGCGTGCGACCTTGTCGACAACCACGGCACCGTCGACGCCCGCGTTGCTGGCGATCCAGTACAGCGGCGAACGCACGGCGTCGCGAACGACCCGGACGCCGAGCGCCTCGTCCTGGCCGAGTCCCTCGGCGAGAGAATCAAGCACCTTCGACGCCTGCACGAGCGCAGACCCACCACCGGGGATGATGCCCTCCTCGACAGCAGCCTTGGCTGCGGCGACCGCATCCTCGACGCGGTGCTTGCGCTCCTTGAGTGCTGTCTCGGTCGGCGCGCCGACGCGAATCACCGCGATGCCGCCGGAGAGCTTCGCCAACCGCTCGGCGAGCTTCTCGCGGTCCCAGTCGGAGTCGCTGTTGTCGATCTCGCGTCGGATCTGGTCGGCACGTGCGGCGACGGCCTCCTTCGAACCGCCACCCTCGACGAGGGTGGTGGTGTCCTTGGTGACGACAGCGCGACGCACCGTGCCGAGCTGATCGAGCTCGGTCGTCGACAGCGAGAGTCCGATGTCGGTCGAGATCACGGTGCCACCGGTGACGACAGCGAGGTCGTCGAGGAACGCCTTGCGACGATCACCGAAGAACGGCGCCTTGACCGCGACGGCCTTGATGGTCTTGCGGATCGAGTTGACCACCAGCGTCGAGAGCGGCTCGCCCTCGACGTCTTCGGCAATGATCAGCAGCGATTTGCCAGACTGCGCGACCTTCTCCAGCAACGGGAGGAAATCGGGCAGCGAGCTGATCTTCTCGCGGTAGAGGAGCACGTAGGCGTCCTCGAGGACCGCTTCCTGGCTGTCGGGATCGGTCATGAAGTAGGGCGAGAGGTAGCCCTTGTCGAACTGCACGCCCTCGGTGACGACCAGTTCGGTGTGCAGTCCCGATCCCTCTTCGACGGTGACGACGCCGTCGGTGCCGACCGTCGCCATCGCCTTGCCGACCATCTCGCCGACCTCGGGGTCACGCGAGCTGACGGTGGCGACCTGGGCGATCGCCTTCTCGCCCTCGACGGGCGTTGCGACGCGGACCAGTTCGTCGTTGATCGCGTCGGCGGCCTTCGAGATACCCGCACCGAGCGAGACGGGGCTCGCGCCCGCTGCGACGTTGCGCAGACCTTCGCTGACGATCGCCTGCGCGAGAACGGTTGCGGTGGTCGTGCCGTCGCCTGCGACGTCGTTCGTCTTCGTGGCGACCGACTTCACCAACTGAGCGCCCATGTTCTCGAACGGGTCCTCGAGTTCGATGTCGCGTGCGATCGTCACGCCGTCATTGGTGACCGACGGTCCGCCGAACGCCTTGGACAGCACCACATGTCGCCCACGTGGGCCGAGTGTCACCTTGACCGTGTCAGCGAGCTGATCGATACCGCGCTCGAGTGAGCGACGGGCCTTCTCGTCGAATTCGATCTGTTTGGCCATGACTTCCTTCTTGAGTGCCTTCTACTGGGGAAATGAATGGGGGCACAACGTAGTCCGCCCCGGGGTCTGCGTACAGACCCCGGGGCGGAACGACCACACGTTGGTCCGTGGGGTCTTACTTGCCGATCACCGCGAGCACGTCGCGGGACGAGAGGATCAGGTACTCCTCGCCGGCATACTTGATTTCGGTGCCGCCGTACTTGCTGTAGATGACGGTGTCGCCTTCTTTGACGTCGACAGGGACGCGGTTGCCCTGCTCGGTGACACGCCCTTCGCCGACGGCGATGACGGTGCCCTCCTGGGGCTTCTCCTTGGCGGTATCCGGGATGACCAGACCGGATGCGGTGGTCGTCTCGGCCTCCACAGCCTGCACCAGGATCTTGTCCTCAAGCGGCTTGATGTTCACGCTCGCCACGATGTGAGTCCTCAACTTTCTCATCCGAGAAACGATGTATGTGTTTGCGGGCCCTGCACGAAACCTCGTCGTCGCGGGTGGCCGAGGTTCACTTTCAGTGCCTACTGGCACTCTATACGTGAGAGTGCCAGCACTCAAGGGGCACGGGTGCAAACGTCTCCCCTACGCGGCTCAGGCACCGACCGGGAGGCGTCGCGACCACCACGATGCCACGAGTGCTCCGAACAATCCGACCACCGCGAGCGCACTGACCACCCAGATCGCCATCGACATACCGCCCAACAACTGACCGGGCTGCTGCGTGACGCCCGAACTGGCCAGAATGGCGGTGATGATCGCCAGCATCACTGCGCCGCCAACCTGGACGCTGGTGTTGACCAGACCGGACGCCAAACCCTGCTCGTGGTCGGCGACGCCAGCGGTGCCCTGTGAGTTGATCGACGGGAACGTCAGCGCAAACCCGACGCCCAACAGAATGATGGTCGGCAGCAGGAACTCGGCGTACGACATGCCCGGCTGGACACGGGAGAACCACAGGTAACCGCCGAGGAATGACGCGAAGCCGGCCACGAGCAGAAGCGGCGTCGGAACCCTGTCGAGGACACGATCCATCCGTGTCGCACTCGCGACAACGATCACGCCTGCCGGCAGAAAGGCGAGCGCCATTCCCAGCGGCGACCAACCCAACGAGTCCTGCAGATACAGCGTCACGACGAACTGGAACGCGACGTAGCCGCCGAACATCAGCGCACCGGAGAGGTTCGCGTGGACCAGCAACGCCGACCTCAGAATTCCCGGACGCACCAGCGGGTGTCGGTGACGAAGTTCAACAGCGACGAACGCGACGCCCAGGATTGCCGACGCGGCGAAACTCGCGATCGTGACGGGTGCGGTCCACCCGACCTCGGGAGCGCGCACGACCGCGAAGACGAGCAGCAGCAGTGCACCGGTGCTGGTCAGAGCGCCCAACGCGTCGAACTGTCGCCAGTGCATGGGTGTGCGCGGCGCGGTCGGGATCACGCGCAGCCCCGCGAAGAGCAACGCAAGCGCGACGGGACCCGGGAACAGAAGCGTTGCGCGCCAGGAGAGTTCGGTCAGCAGACCACCGAAGACCAGGCCGAGCGAGAAGCCACTCGCTCCGCACACGGTGTAGATACTGAATGCCTTGTTGCGGGCGGGCCCCTCGGCGAACGTCGTCGTGATGATCGACAAGCCTGCGGGCACGGTGAACGCCGCGGCGATCCCCTTGATGAAACGCAGAGCGATGATGACCGCATTGATGTCGACGACGGCGCTTGCGACAGACGCGACGCCGAACACGCCCAGTGCCACCAGGAACACCCTGCGGCGACCGAACAAGTCGCTTGCACGCCCGCCCAGCAACAGCAGGCCGCCGTAGCCCAGGACATATCCGCTCACGATCCACTGCAATTGCGACTGACCCATGTGGAGGTCCTCGCCGATCGACGGCAGTGCGACGCCGACCATCGAGATGTCCAGGCCGTCGAGGAAGAGCGCTCCCGCCAGAACCACCAGCAGCAGCCACACCTTCCCGGTCCACCCTGTCGCGGAGGTGATGTGGGGGGAGGTGATGTGAAGGTCCGATGACGGTTCGGGAGCCGCCTGATTGATGTCGTGTGCCCGATCGTCGACGCTCGACGACTCGGACCGATGCGCGATGACCACGTCTCGTGTGTTGTGTGCCATGCGAGGAACTATATGCATGTGCATTCAATGCGTCTACATTAATTGTTATCACATCTTTTGCTGAAGCATATATTGCAGTTGCAGGGTAGGATGCGGTGCATGACTAAGGCGGTGACTTCTGAGGACCAGTTGGCTGCCGCGTGGCGAGATCTGTCGATCCGCTACAACAAGGTCCTGTGCAGTCTCGACCGTGAGCTGCAGGCCAAGCACGGACTCTCATCGAGCGAGTTCGAGGTACTCGAGCTGCTCGCGGAGGCCGACGACCATCAAGCCCGGATGAGCGAGCTGGCAAGCCGAGTGCATCTGAGCCAGAGCGCACTCTCCCGAGTTGTCGGCCGACTGGAGAAGGACGGGCTGGTTGTCCGCACGATGTGTTCCTCGGACCGACGCTCGGTTTTCGCCACCCTGACCGCCTCGGGCGAGCAGCGGTATGCGCAGGCACGCCCGACGCAGCGCGAGACCCTCGCGTCGCTCACGGATGGGTGCCCGCAACTGTTGCGCGAGGGCTGATCAGCGTTCTTGCGACACCTGCACACTCAGCCCCGGGTCGGTGGCCACGGTCAGCGGTGACGGTTGCGCGCCGCCCGCAATGACGTGCGCGCCCAGCGTGGCGATCATGACGCCGTTGTCGGTACACAGGCGCGGCTTCGGCACGCGCAGCGTGATTCCGGCTGCGGCACAACGTTCTTGCGCCAGCGACCGAATCCGGGAGTTGGCCGTCGCACCGCCGCCGAGCACCAGGGTGTCGACGCCGAGGTCCGTGCACGCGCGAACCGCCTTTAGTGTCAACACATCTGCCACGGCTTCCTGAAACGACGCCGCGATATCGGCGACCGGGACGTCGACGCCATCGCGGCGGCACTTCTCGACGTAGCGTGCCACCGCCGTCTTCACCCCCGAGAACGAGAAGTCGTAGCGGGCGTCACGCGGCCCCGTCATGCCTCTCGGGAACTCGATCGCGTGCGGGTCACCCTGTGCCGCAGCCTTATCCAGTTCGGGACCGCCCGGGAAGCCGAGGTCGAGCAGGCGCGCCACCTTGTCGAAGGCTTCCCCGGCGGCATCGTCGACCGTGGTGCCGAGTTCGACGATGGGGTCGGCGAGATCGGTGACGTGCAGGAGATGGGTGTGGCCACCCGAGACGAGGAGCGCGACGCATTCGGGCATCGGCCCGTGTTCGAGTGTGTCGACGGCGACGTGCCCGCCGAGATGATTCATCGCGTACAGCGGTACATCCCACGCCAGCGAATACGCCTTGGCGGCAGCAACTCCGACGAGCAGCGCGCCTGCGAGGCCAGGCCCGATGGTGACGGCGATGGCATCCGGCTTGTCGATCCCCGCAGCTTCGCGCGCCCGCTGCATGGCAGGCACGATCGCTTCGAGGTGCGCACGCGAGGCGATTTCGGGCACCACTCCCCCGAAGCGTGCGTGCTCGTCGACACTCGATGCCACCTCGTCGGCCAGCAGCGTGACCTCGCCGGGCCCGTCACCTTCACCCGGCGTCCACTCGACGATCCCGACTCCGGTTTCGTCGCACGAACTCTCCACGCCCATCACGATCATGTGGGATCACCTCCACGCCCCGACACCGAGGGCCGCGCCATCGTGTAGGCGTCGGCGCCGGAGGGCTGATAGTAGTTGCGGCGCACACCACGTCGGACGAAGCCGTTGCGTTCGTACAGCGCGATCGCGGTGTCGTTGTCGGTCCTGACCTCTAGGTAGACCGGGGCGTCCGCGGCATCGGCGACGTCGAGCATCACGTCGAGCAGTGCGCGTCCGTAGCCGAGACCACGATGACTCGGTGCGACGGCGATGGTATGGATCTCGCACTCGAAGTTGCCCTCGCCGCCCAGTGTCGAAATGCCCGCGTATCCGACGACTTCGCCACCGGGCGTCTCGCGCGCCGCGAAGTACCGGTTGTACGGCGCGTTGAGCTCGGCACGGAATGCGGTTGCGGGCCATGGCGAATCGCCGACGAACATCTCGCGCTCGAGCATTGCGCACCGAGGGATGTCCGAATAATCGAGCCGGTCGATCAGCAATTCGTGGGTGGTCATTTCGGAGTCACCGCCTTGGCGCGCTGGTCTTTTCGTTCGACGGCATCCGGGCGTCGGAGATAGAGCGGGACGAGCGGTCCCGGCGCCGCGCCTGTCACGACGTCGTCCGCGCTTGCCAGGAGCAGGCCGCGCACCGTCGGCGTTGTCACCAGCGACGGCTCTCCCTGCCACCCGCACAGTTCGAGATGACTCGGCGAGCCTGCCGCGACGTCGACCGGCTGCGCCGCAAGCGATTCGGCTACCACCGCGGGTGCCGACACGTCGGGACCACTGAACCGCGCTCCATCGCGGTAACGCGCCCAGTACACCTCGCGGCGTCGCGCGTCGGTGACCACAGCCATCGACGATCCGGCCGGAAAGTGTTGCGCGGCGTCGGCGGCGATCGCGTCGAGCGAGCAGACCCCGTACACCGGAAGACCGAGCGCGTCGCCGAATCCGGCGCCGGTCGCCATACCGACCCGTAGACCAGTGAAAGGTCCTGGGCCACAACCGACCACGACAGCGTCGAGCCCGTCTCGGCGCACACCGGCCTCGTCGAGTGTCTCGGACATCAGCGTCGTCAGCACTTCCGCGTGACGCCGGTGGTCGGCCGTCGCACGGTCGGCCAACACACGCACACCACTACCGTCGACCGTCCCGACGCCGGTCACCACGACATCGGTCGCGGTGTCGATGACGAGCACCGTCATCTCATCCATCTATCCAACTCCATTGTGCGTGGCGGACATCGGTATCGGGATCGCGCTGCAAGCGCACCAGCAGGTGCCGGTCTGCGAGACGCTCCGCGACGCCTTCGCCCCATTCGACGACGACGACCGCGTCCGCGAGATCGGTGTCGAGGTCGAGCGCGTCGAGTTCGTCGAGTCCACCGAGGCGGTACGCGTCGACGTGCACCATCCCGGGACGGTCGGGTGAACCGGGTTTGTGTTCACGAGCGATGATGAAGGTCGGCGACGACACCCGGCCAACCACATCGAGACCGGCGGCGATACCGCGTGCCAGTGCCGTCTTACCCGCCCCGAGCAGCCCGTCGAGGATGACGACGTCGCCGGCCGAGAGGCCTTGTGCGAGTTCGGCTCCCAATGCCTCGGTATCGGCGACATCGGGCAGCTCACGAGTCTGGACATCATCGGTGCCGCTCATCGTCGCCTGCCCAACAACGGGATTCGACGACGCCGCGGCTGCGGGCGCGCTGCCCGCGACCGTTCGACGAGGTCGGCGATGGCGTCGGTCACCCGGTCGGGCTGCTCCATCAAGACCATGTGGCCTGCGCCGTCGACGATGTCGAGTCGGGAGTCGTCGCCGAGGTCGCCGAACATGTGCAGCGAGTTGGGCAGCGGTGTCATCTGGTCGGCGGTTCCACACACGACGGCTGTCGGGACGGCGGCGATGACCGGCAGGCCCATCGATTCGTCGTGGTGTTCCAACGCATTCAGGAAACTCACGACAGTGGAGATCGGCGTGTTCTGAATCATCTTCTCCACGGCCCGACCGAGTGCGGGGCTGTGAAAGTCGGGCCCGAAGCTTGCCGACACGAGGACCGGCTCGAGGACCAGCCTGGTGAGGTCGCGCCCGGCTTGGATCACGCGCGGGCTGTGTCGAACAGTCGCGCGGAACGCGTCGACGAGGGGGTTGCGCAGCCCGCGCGCGAGACCTGCCTCGGTCAGTCCACGTGCGGCGGTGGCGACGAGCGCGACGCCTGCCACGGGCCCGTCAGGACCGAAGAGCTCCGGGTGGCGTCGCGCGAGCGCCATGATCGACATGCCACCCATCGAATGTCCGCACAGCACAACAGGTCCCGACGGTGCGACGGTCCGCATCACGGCGGCGACGTCGTCGGAGAGTTGTGCGATCGTGCAGGTGTCGGGGGGCGCCGCGTCGGACTTCCCATGTCCGCGATGGTCGAAGAACACCAGTCGGATTCGCCGTTGCGCCCAGTGTTCGGCGAGGTCGAATCGTTGAAAGTGCCACGACGCCATACGAAGACTGAAGCCGTGCACGAACAGCACTGTCAGCTCCGGCTTCTCGCCAGGCGCGATGCCCCCGAGGTCGACGGTGCGCACTGCGAGCGCCAGCCCGTCGTCGGTGGTGACAGTCGACGGCTCGTCGGAGTAGATGGCGGTGAAATCGATTCCCGCATAGGGATCGTCGAGTGCGTCGACACGACGCCGAGCCAGCGCACGTCCGGCACCCGCGACGGCCAACCCGCCCAGCGCTCCGAGACCTCCGAGACCCGCCACGAGGCCAACCCGTTCGTACGGCTTCACTGGTGCCCCACGTTGCCGGCCACGGCTCCCCCACCGACGTACTGCCGATGCGCGCGAGCGCCGATGCCGGTGATGATCTCGTAGTCGATGGTGCCGATCTGATCGGCCCAGTCACGCGCGATGGGAGCGCCACGTGTTCCGGCGCCGAACAATTCGACGACGTCGCCCTCGGCGACCCCGCCTCCGTCTGGTCCGAGATCAATGACGAACTGGTCCATACATACTCGACCGACCTGCGGAAATCCCCGACCGTTGACCTGTACCCGCATCTGGTTGGACAGCAATCTCGGCACACCGTCGGCATAGCCTGCGGGGACGACAGCAATCACGGTGTCGCGATCCGACGTCCAGTGATGGTTGTACGAAACACCCTGCCCCGCAGCAAGATTCTTGACGAGAGCAACCTCGGCCCGCAACGTCATCGCCGGCACCAACCCGAAGTCGCCGCGCTGCGGAATCGGAGTGCATCCGTAGAGCGCGATACCTGGCCTGACCAGATCGCGAGCCAGGTCCGGACGTGTCAGTGCCGCAGGCGAATTGGCGATGTGCATCACCTCGGCGGGACTTCCGAGCCGCACGAGGTCAGCGGCAGCGGCATCGAGGCGTTCGGCCTGCTGCGAGTTCAGCGGATGCTCGGGTTCGTCGCCGCGCACGAGATGACACATGATCGCTCGGACCCGCACGGCCCCGTCGGCATTCGCTTTGGCCAGGTCGTCGGCGAAGTCGGCCCATTCGTCCACGGCGACGCCGCTGCGGTTGAGGCCCGTGTCGACCTTGGCGGTCACGGTGGCGGTTCGTCCCAGACGGCGCGCGGCGTCGGCGACCAGGGCGAGTTGGCGCCGCGACGACAGCGCGACGTCTATGTCGGCGCCGATCGCGGCGTCGAACGGTGCGTGGTTGGTGTGCAGCCACGCCGTGATGTGCGCGTCGATACCTGCCTCGCGCAGCGCGAGCGCCTCTGCGATGTGGGCGACCCCGAGTTCTGTGGCGCCCGCTGCCAGCGCGGCACGCGCAACAGGCTCGGCGCCGTGACCGTAGCCATTCGCTTTGACCACGGCGATCACGTCCGTACCGGCCGCCGCGCGGACGACACCCACGTTGTGGGCGATCGCGTCGAGGTCGATGAACGCCGTCAGCGCTGCGGGAAGGCCGGTCTCGGCAGCCACCGGCGCATCGGGCGTCGAATCATGTGAGGTCATCGCGACCATTGTCCCAGATCCGACGGAGTGGTCGGCGGCACACTCGAGCGATTCCCACCACGCAGGTGAGTAGTCTCCCGCATCCGCACGCGGCGACCGGCGAGTGAACTGGACCGTGGCGCTCACGCCAATCCCCCAACTCCCTGCTCACCGGAGGTTCCCGATGACATTCGTGCCCTACCACCCCAGTTCGTACCCGATGCCGAATGTCGGAGCCGCTCAGCCGAGCAAGGCTGCGCTCGCCTGGTCATTCGTGCTCAACGCGGTGTCGATCGGCGTCTTGCCGTTAGCCGGGCTCACGGGATTCTTCGGACTTCTCGCCGCCATCGGCGGCGCCGATGCCGGCAGCGACGCCGCGTATGTCGGAGTCACTCTGCTTGCGGTCACAGTGGGCCTCATCGTCGCTTCGGGCATCATGACGCTCGCGGCACTCGCGCTCACGTCATCTCGCAGACACGCCATCTCGGCGCGCCCTGGGTGATCGTCACGGCATGGGTGGTCACAGGCCTGAATCTGATCGGGCATGCAGTCCTTGCCTTCTACCTGAATTTCTAGCAAGGGCCGTCTTCAGCAAGCTCCCTGACCAGCCAGGGCTACGTACCCCTTCAGACAAGCAGTGTGCGCAGAGCTGGCCGGAGCCCAGCCAGCAGATTCGACGCACCGATCGGCGCTCCACCGCTGGCCAACGCCGCTGCCCGGGCGTGCACCCTCGCTGCAGCCGCACCCGCCCAGATGGGTGGCAGGCCCGCCGCCAGCAGTGCACCTGCGATGCCCGACAACACGTCTCCCGCTCCTGCTGTCGCCGCCCACGACGATTCCGCGTCGTTGCCGAACACCGTGCCGTCGGGCTCGGCGACCAGCGTGATGCGCCCCTTCAGCAGCACCGTCACACCCCAGCGCTGAGCGAGCCCGGCCACCGTCCCGAGGCGGTCAGCACCCACCTCCTCGCCGGTGAGGCGTGCGAATTCACCCGCATGCGGCGTCAGCAGTGTCGGCGCCTCGCGTCCACGTACCAGTTCTGGGTGCTGGGACAGGACGGTCAATCCATCCGCATCGACGAGAACCGGCAGCTCGGTGGCGAGGATCTTTCCCAGCAGATCGACGGCAGCGTCGTCTGTTCCTGCTCCCGGTCCGACGATCCACGCCTGCACACGACCGGCGTCGGCGAAGTCCGGTACCGCTACGACCTCCGGAAAGTGCTCGACCACCTCGGCGTGCGCCGACCCGACATACCGAGTCATCCCCGACGTCGCGGTCACCGCGGCTCCCGTGCACAGGATGCCCGCGCCCGGATACCGATGCGATCCCGCGATCACTCCGACGACACCCTGCGTGTACTTGTCGTCGTGCGGTCCGGGGACCGGCCAGGCGTCGGCGATCTCGGTATCGGTGAGTGCGTACAGCCTTGGCCGCGTCGGGGGCGTCGACACCAGCGGTGCACCCTCCGGGTCCTCGGCAAGACCGATGTCGACAAGCTCTACTCGCCCACATTGCGGTGCGGCGAGCAGATGCGCGTGTCGTCGTACGCCGAACGTGACCGTGACGTCGGCGCGGACGGCGGGCTGGTTGATCTGCCCTGTATCGGCGTCGACACCGGATGGAAGGTCGACGGCCACGATCGGTGTCAGCGGATCGACGGACGCGAAAACCGTTGCAGCGGCGGGCCGTAGCGGCCCGTGACCGCCTATCCCCACGACACCGTCGATGACGACGTCGAGCGAACTCGGGAGCGTTTCGACGACCCGACCACGTGCACGTCGAAGTGCCGCCAACCCACCGGCATGTGCCTTGTCGGGGGCGAGCAGCGTCGCGCTGACCGCGGCGCCGCGTCTGGCAAGTTCAGCGCCGGCGTAGAGGGCGTCGCCGCCATTGTCGCCTGCCCCGACCACGATCCCGACGGCCCGTCCCACCACACCGTTCGTGCGTTCGGCCAGAAGCGCGGCCACTGCCTGAGCCACGCCGTGCGAGGCGCGGCGCATCAGTGTGCCGTTGGTCAGCAGTTCCCCTGTCGCGCGTTCCTCGGCGCGGACGGCGTCGGCGGTGAGGTAGCTGACCGGCATCAGGACCTACTCGACGGTGACCGACTTGGCGAGGTTGCGCGGCTTGTCGACGTCGTAGCCGCGAGCCTGCGCGACGCTCGCCGCGAAGACCTGCAACGGGATGGTCGAGACCAGCGGCTGCAGCAGCGTCGGCGTTTTCGGGATCGGGATGAAGTGATCGGCGACGGCACGCGCGGAGTCGTCGTCGGCTTCGGCGATCACGATCGTCCGCGCGCCTCGCGCCTGGATCTCGCGGATGTTGCTGACCATCTTGGAGTGCAGCACCGCGCGACCGTCGGCCTGAGGCATCACGACGATGACCGGCAGTCCGTCTTCGATGAGTGCGATCGGGCCGTGCTTGAGCTCGCCGGCAGCGAATCCCTCCGCGTGCATGTAGGCGAGTTCCTTGAGCTTGAGCGCGCCCTCGAGCGCCACCGGATAGCCGACGTGGCGACCGATGAACAGCACAGTGCCGCGATCGGCGAGTGAACGGGCGAGATCGCGGACGGGCTCCATGGTGTCGAGCACCTCGCGAACCGCATCGACCATTGCTTCCATCGCACCGAACTCACGCGCGACCTCGTCGGCGTACTTTGTGCCCCTGGCCTGCGCCAACGCGAGTCCCACGAGATATGCCGCGGCGATCTGCGCGAGGAAGCACTTTGTCGACGCGACGCCGATCTCCGGTCCGGCGTGCGTGTAGAGCACGGCGTCGGACTCGCGCGGGATCTGCGCACCGTTGGTGTTGCAGATCGCCAAGACCCTGGCCTTTTGGTCCTTGGCGTGCCGCACCGCCTCGAGCGTGTCGGCCGTCTCGCCCGACTGGGAGATGGCGACGACGAGCGTCTGGCGGTCGAGGACCGGATCGCGGTACCGGAACTCGCTGGCCAACTCGACCTCGACGGGTAGGCGGGTCCAGTGCTCGATCGCGTACTTGGCGAGCATGCCCGCGTGATACGCGGTACCGCACGCCACGACGAAGACCTTGTCGACGTCGCGCAGGTCGCCGTCGGACAGGCGCTGCTCGTCGAGCACGATCCGGCCGTTCTCCAGATGCCCGAGCAGGGTGTCGGCGAGCGCGCGGGGCTGCTCGGCGATCTCCTTGAGCATGAAGTAGTCGTAGCCACCCTTCTCAGCGGCCGCGAGATCCCAGTCGATGTGGAACGGCTTGCCGGGGCGAGGGTTCTGGTCGAAGTCGGTGATCGTGTAGCTCTCGGCGGTGATCACGACGACCTCGTCCTGGCCGAGTTCGACGGCGTCGCGCGTGTGCTCGATGAATGCGGTGACGTCGGACGCGACGAACATCTCGTCCTTTCCGACACCGACGACCAGCGGCGTCGACCGACGCGCCGCGACGATCGTGTCGGGGTGATCGGAATGCGTGAAGACCAGCGTGAACGCACCGTCGAGTCGACGCAGGGCGGAGAACGCACTCGCGACGAAGTCGCCTGCGGTCGGGCCGGAGTTGTACTCACGCTCGACGAGATGCACCGCGGTCTCGGTGTCGGTGTCGGAGGTGAACTCGATGCCCGCGGCCTCGAGTTCGTCGCGCAGCGGAGCGTAGTTCTCGATGATCCCGTTGTGTACGACGGCGATCTTGCCGTCGGTGCTCACATGCGGGTGCGCGTTGCGATCGGTCGGCTGACCGTGCGTCGCCCACCGCGTGTGCCCCATTCCGGTCGTGCCCGTCAGGGCTTCTCGACCGACCGCGGCGATCTGTTTGTCCAGGTTCTCGAGACGGCCTGCCTTCTTCTCGACGGTCGTGTGACCGTGCCCGTCGAGAATGGCGACACCCGCCGAGTCATATCCGCGGTACTCCATTCGACGCAGCGCCTCGACAACGATGTCGAGGGCGTCTCGCCTGCCCACGTATCCGACAATTCCACACATAGATGTTCAGCGTACCGGGGTTTTTGCGAGCAATTGACGAGCCCCGCCGCCCGACTTGGCACCCAGCAATCGCGATACCGAATCGAGGCGCTCCTGCGGCGGTTCGTCGACGTCGACGACCATGGTCTTGCCAATCTGCGCCTCGGCGTCGGCGAAGCCCGCGTACTGGGGGTCGCCGGTGAGGGTGTACAGCAGAAATCCCGTGGTCATCGCACGTACGGTCGAATGAGACTTGCGGTCGACCGCAGCGAATCCGAGTAGCGACTTGACCGAGGGCCGCTCGACGATGCCCGCCCGAGTCGCCTTGGGGATGGTGCGCAATGACACATCGCCCGCATAATCACGAGCCAGCGCGAGCCCGTTGGCGTCGACGTTGTCGAGATCTCCGGCCCCGGTCAGCAGCAGACACGGAGCAGTTGCGGTCTTCGCGGCCTGCGGCAGCGCTTGCGTGGTCGGAGCCGGAAACAGTGCGACGACGCCGCGCACGTCCCGTGCTTCCTGCCCGAGTAGTTGCTGATCACCCGCGGCGATGACGGCCGCGGACGCACCGAAACCGTGCCCGACGAACCCGATGCGGTCTCGGTCGACGGTGATCTCTCCGGTGCCGAGCGAGTAATTGCTGACGATCGACGCCGCCGCGCGCATCTGTGCCGCCAGCGCGATGTCGGAGGCCATCACACGCTTCTGATCGTCGGGAGCCGCGACGACGATCCCCCACGACGCCAAGTGATAGAGCAGCGAGCGGTAGCGGTCGGCACCGGTGAGCCACCCGTGACCGAATGCGATAGCCGGATACCGACCGGCGTCAGCCGGCGTGAAGACGAGACCGGGCATTCCGACGATGCCGAGGTCGCCGCGCAACACCTTGTGCGGACCTCGTCGAGCAAGCTGCTTGGACAACTTGTCGGGAGACTTCGTGGAGACGCGCTTTTTCCGGGCCACGTTGCTCAGCCTATGTGGTCACACCGCCCGAAAGCGCCTCAGGGGGAGAATGCGGACTTGCGTCGGCCAGATCTGCGGGCAGCAGCAGCCGAGGCACCGCATCGGCCTCGTCGGCGTCGTCGACGAGTTGGTCGCGCATCCTGGCCGTCTGCGTTCCCGACCGTCGTCGATGCTCGGCCAGAGTCCTCGCCAACTCGGCCTGCGTTGCGGTGAACTCACGCGACGCGCCGACGATCGATTCGGTAGCGCCGCGAGCGATGGCGTCGATCTGATCCGCGAGGCTCATTGGTCTCCTGCCAGTGCCAGGTCTGCGCCCGAGTCGACGTCGTGGTGCGACGTCGCGGGCGGTTGGGCAGCGGGCGCCGTGTCGGTCGGGGCGGGGCTGTCGGGTTTTGCACCGTCGCTGTCGGGGTGAGCACCGTCGGGTTGCGGCAGGGTGAGCGGAACGTCGACGTTCTCGTGCTCGACGGTGCGATCGGACGGCTGGACTTCCCGCTCAGCACCACTGTCACTCCCATTGCCACTGCCACTGCCACCTTCGTCACGATCGCGTAGCACCGGCGGGTGGCCTGAGAGGTCAACCGACATCTGGTGCGGTGCAGGGTGATTCACGTCCGATCGGCCGTGTCCGCGATCGGGATACGTCTCGACATCCAGTCCCTCGGTCGCCCGGTTGAGCGTGTGGAGGATCTCGTCGAGCGTGCGGACCGTCGTGTCGGCGGTGTCGAGAAACAGGCGCACGCGCGAGGCGATGTCTGCCGCCACGAGCGAGAGCGGCACCGCCCCGGTGAGGACCGCTGCGGGCAACTCGGCGATCGGGACGCCCGCGATGATGGGACAGGAGCAACGCGCGACCGTGACGTACCAGGTCCGCAATAGTCGATCGATGCCCGACGCCGCACTGTTCGTCGACTCCGACACGGTGCGCAGCACACCGAGATCCGACTCTGCGCGACGCTGATGTGCGACGAGCAGCGCGGTCGTGGCGTCGCCCGATGCGCCCGACCACCCGTCGTCGAGCCTGATCTGCTGCTCGGGCAGCCAGTGCAGTTGATCGGCCACCGCGCGATGTGCTGCCGCGAGCCGATGCGCATCGTCGGCGAGTGCGGCGACGTCGAATTGTCCGATGCGCGCCAACGGTTCTCGCAGCTCGTCGTCGGCGGGAACGTCGACCCCGAGTGATCGGCCGACACCCATCAGCGAGATCAGGTCGTCGACGCTCGCGATCGCCTGCTCGCGTAGGACCGGCAGGCTGTCCAGCACCTCCCCCATCGCCCGCGTCACTCGCCCGCTCCAGCCCGGTTCACGGTCGCCGAATCGCCGTCAACGGTTCGGCGGATGACATGCGTGAGCTCGGCATCGGCGTCGTCGAGGCTGGTGATGCCGCGTTCGAGTGTGTCCGCGAGATCGGCCGCAGCGACGGATTGGGCCCGGAGTCGTTGTGCGAGATGGTTTCCCATCGCGATGTAGCGTTCTGCGAGGGTCGCGTACGCCTCGCCGGAACACCACGTACCGAAGGCGGCCGACTCCATGTCGGATGCGGCGGCGCCGACGACCAGCGACGCACGCCGATAGAACGAGACCACCCCGTGCACCTGATCGAGGTCGACGCGGAGACGCTCTCCCGCCGCCTGCGAACTCACTTCCGACACAGTCCCACCCCGTCTGCCGCCCGCGCTGTCGAGATAGCGCCGGGCACCTCGTCGGGCTGCCCGATATGCGGCTATCTACGTGTGGCGTTGAAGTCTAGACGGTGAGAATGCGCCGCGGGTTCCATGTTCGCCGAGATTTCTGAGCGCAGCCGAAGACTGCTCGGCAGCAGTCGCAGTCGACGAGCTCGCAGAACGCTACGACAAAGCGATTCCGTGCCGCTCCACGGCGTCGACCAGGGCTGTCGGGCGTTGCTGCGGCGGCACGTCGTGTACGAGCTCGAAGGCGCTGCCGATGCGCGTCGCCCCGCCGTCGGCTTCGGAGCTGTCCCCGATCATCAGGGCGTCGTAGCCGGCGACACCGAGCTCGTCGAGGGCGGCCTCGAAGATCCTCGGATTCGGCTTGATCGCGCCGACCTCGTAGGACAGTGCGTACGCGTCGACCAGATCGCGCAGACCCACGCGCTCGAGCACTTTGCGCACGTCGAAGGCGATGTTGCTGACGATGCCGACCGGAACACCCGCCGCCTTCAGGCCCCGCAGTACCGTCGCGGTGTCGTCGAACGGCTCCCACGACGCGGGGTCGAGCACCCGTTCATAGAGCGACTCCGCCTGGCCGGGAACCGACAGTCCCGATGCCCGCAGAATCGCCAGATATGCACGACGATGCTCGGCCGGATCGAGATCTCTTCTCTCCCAGGAGATCCGATCGTCGTCTTCGACGGCGGCGGGAAGTCCGACGGGCTGGGTCATCCGTCGGATGAGTTCCATCTGGTGGTCGAGGTGCAGCGGTTGACCGTTCTCGTCGTGGAGGTCGGCAAACCATTCGGGCTGGTCGGTGAAGCGGAACAGCGTCCCGGAGAAGTCGAAAAGGACTGCTTTGGGAGTGCCGCTCAACGTGTCACCGACGTCCCGACGCCAACCGCGCCGACGCGCCTGCTTCGGCGACGACCGACGCAATCCGCTCGGCGATGCCGTGTGCGAGCTCGGGAGTCGGTGCCTCGACCATGACGCGGACGAGTTGCTCGGTTCCCGAGGGGCGCAACAGAACTCGTCCTGTCGATCCCAACTCCTGCTCGGCCGCCTCGACGGCGTCGCGCACCGAGTCGGCGATCGCGACCGCGTGCTTGTCGGTGACTCGAACGTTGATGAGTTCCTGCGGCAGCACGGTGACGATCGACGCGAGTTCGGCCAGACGCTTGCCCGACCTGACGATCTGCCCCATCAGCAGCAACCCGGTGAGGATGCCGTCGCCGGTCGTTCCCGCCTGCGGGTAGACGATGTGACCGGACTGCTCACCACCGAGCGAATAGCCTCCGCGTCGCAGTTCCTCGAGCACGTATCGATCGCCAACAGCGGTGGTACGCACCTCGATTCCCGCTTCGCGCATGGCGATGTGCAGACCGAGGTTGCTCATGACGGTAGCGACCAGCACGTCGTCGACGAGTCGGCCGCGGGCATGCAGTGCGGTGGCCAGAATGGCCATGATCGCGTCGCCGTCGACCAGTTGTCCGGTCGAGTCGACTGCGAGGCAGCGGTCGGCGTCGCCGTCGAACGCGATGCCGAGGTCTGCGCCGTGCTCCAGCACTGCCGCCTGCAACTTCTCCATGTGCGTCGAGCCGCAGTCGGCGTTGATGTTGATGCCGTCGGGTTCGGCGTGGATGGTGGTGACGGTGGCACCAGCGCTGGCGAACACTTGCGGACCCACTTGTGCCGCAGCACCATTCGCGCAATCGACGACGACGTTGAGTCCGTCGAGTCGCGCGTCGATGGCTGCGGCGAGATGCGCTGCGTAGCGAGCACCGGCGTCGGGCGCCTCGCGCAGACGGCCAACGCCCGCACCGGTGGGATGGGGAACGTCGCCGGAGGTCATCACGGCTTCGATCCGGTCCTCGACGTCGTCGTCGAGCTTGTGCCCGCCCGCGCCGAAGAATTTGATGCCGTTGTCGGGCATCGGATTGTGCGACGCCGAGATCATCACACCGAACGTCGCGTCGTAGTCGCCGGTCAGGAAGGCGACGGCGGGCGTCGGCAGCACGCCGACGCGGATGGCGTCGGCGCCGACCGAGGCGAGTCCGGCACAGACCGCGGCTTCGAGCATCTCGCTCGACGCGCGCGGATCACGACCGACGACCACCTGGGGCCGAAAGCCCGTGGTGCTGTCGCCGGCTGATGCGGTGTCGCCGGTTGTGGAAAGGTCTCCGAGAACGACCGCGGCGGCCGAGGCCAGGCGCAACGCCAACTCTGCGGTGAGTTGGTCGTTGGCCAGGCCTCGGACGCCGTCGGTACCGAAAAGGCGTGCCAAGTCAGCGCTTGGAGTACTGCGACGCCTTGCGGGCCTTCTTCAGGCCGTACTTCTTGCGCTCGACCGCACGCGGGTCGCGAGTCAGGAAGCCGGCCTTCTTCAGTGCCGGACGATCCTCAGGGGTGACCTCGATGAGGGCACGGGCGATCGCGAGACGCAGCGCACCGGCCTGGCCCGAGGGGCCGCCGCCGACGAGCTTGGCGTAGATGTCGAACGACTCGGTGCGCTCGACGGTCACCAGCGGAGCCTTGATGAGCTGCTGGTGAACCTTGTTGGGGAAGTAGTCCTCGAGGCTGCGGCCGTTGAGGGTGAATCCACCCGAACCGGGCAGCATGCGGACGCGGACCACGGCCTCCTTGCGGCGACCGACGGTCTGGATCGGACGGTCGATGACCACGGGACCACGATCGATGGTGACCTCGGCGGCAGCGGGTGCCTCGGTGTCGTAATCGTCTGCGGCCTGCTCGAGCTCGACAGCGGCCTCGACGGCAGCTTCGACAGCGCCCTCTGCGGCAGCGGTGTTCTCACCGGCAGCGGCCTGCGCCTCGGCGGCGTTCTCGACTGCGTTTTCCACAGCCTCGTCGCTGATGTTCTCGTTGCTCACTGGGCCACCTGCTTGATTTCGAAGGGAACGGGGCGCTGGGCCGCGTGGGGATGGTTCGGGCCTGCGTACACCTTGAGCTTCGAGGCCATTGCGCGGCCGAGCTTGGTGTGGGGCAGCATTCCCTTGATCGCCTTCTCGACGACCCGCTCGGGGTGCGAGTCGAGCAGCTCTGCGGTGGTCTGCACCTTGAGGCCACCCGGATGTCCGGAGTGCCGGTAGTTCAGCTTGCGGTCAGCCTTGTTGCTGGTCAGCGCAACCTTCTCGGCGTTGATGATGATGACGAAGTCGCCGCCATCCATGTGGGGTGCGTAGGTCGGCTTGTGCTTGCCGCGGAGCAGGTTCGCGCTCTGCACGGCCAGCCGGCCGAGCACCACGTCGTTGGCGTCGATGACATGCCACGTACGCGTGATGTCACCGGCCTTCGGGGTGTAAGTAGGCACAGGTGGTCCTCAACTCTTATGTCGATGGTGCTGGTCAGGAGCGCAGACGGAGACGATTCCCGGCGACCAGTGGGGACCCGGGGCTCTGCTACCTTGCTCCGTGCAGGAGCGAAGGTGTCACGCACCAGCGATTCAGAGTACGCGACGCCGCAGGTCAGGGTCAAAACGCGGCCGGTGGCATCACGGGACGATCCGCACCGTCGACACAGCCCGTGCACAGTGGGCGTCGACCGATTCTCCCGCAGAACCGGCCTGGCACCCGATACTCACCTGAAGGTCGTCGTCGACCAGCACGTACCAGCGGATCGCCGACCCCGACGCCGGCGCCTCGCGGTAGGCGATCACCTCGCGATCTCCGAACCTCGTCGACGCCGAGAACTCACTCACCACGTCGTCTCCACGCTGACTGATCCGGTTGCGCAGACTGTTCGCCACCGAGTCGAGCGTCGACGCCGACCGGACGTCGCTCTGCACGAGGAGTATCCGGCCACCGGACCCCGGATCGGTGAAGACACTGCGGGTCTGGCCCTCGCCACGATCGGTCGGATCGCCGGGCATCGGCGGTGCACTGTGATGCCAGGCGGCGGGCACCGAGAGCGTCGTGCGCCCGACCACGGCGTCGCGGTATGCCGGGCCCTGTGGCGCGTGGTGTCCCCATCCGACGACGCCGAGCACCACCAGACCGACGACCAGCGCGGCACAGCATGCGATCGGCAGTCGGTACCGCCGCGCGAACGACTGGCGTGCACGTGTGTCCTCCGGTTGAGCACCCACCGCCTCGGGTAGCGGGGCAATAACCGTCGTCCGTGCTCCGTGCCGACGGACAAGTCCCCGATCGACCGGCACGACTCGTCCGGCGACGGTGTGCGCGCAGATCTCCTCGATCGCGGCGCGTACCTGATTCCGGTCTGCGCCGTCGACGAATACCGCCTCGATCGAGTCGTCGATGAGCTCGACGATCTTTTCCCCCGCCTGCGCATCGCCGTCGACAGTAATGACCCCGCTGCGCTCGATCGCCCATCCCGCGGAGGTGCGAACCATCCGCGCAACATCCCAGGTCGGTGGCACCGTGTCGGCCGGATAGCTCGGCCGGTGTGTCGTCTCGACGACCACGCAGTTGCCCATCACGGTGTCGCTGTGACTGCGGGCCACGAGAACAGCGCGCGGTATCAGGCTCACGGGCGGGTGCATACCTGCCGCCGCCCGGGAGAGAACTCCGCACCGCACCGACCCCCAGGTGCTGGGGTGGCCGATCAGGATGGGTCTGCCGCTCACGCTGCGAGCGATGTTCCACAACACCTCACGCCACAGCTCCGCGACATCACGCGACGCGCCGGCCACGGTCACCACGGCCGCGTCGATGTGGTCGAGCAGGAAGGTGACATCGGAGAGCTCCGGCCAGGTCATGGTGTCGACGACCGCCTCGCCGTACGCAAGATCGACGACGACCGGCGGGGCCGTCGGTGCGGCCGGTGCGAGCAGTTCCCGCGGGATCGCGACGCTCACTGATCCGCCTCGAGGGACACCTGGATCATCTCCTGCGGCCTGACCCGCGACACGAGTTCTCCGCGGCCGGGCACGAGCTGCTGCATTCTGGATCGACCGACGATGTAGCCCTCGTCGCGGTCGCCGCTCATCAGCAGCACGTCGCTCGACAGGTCCTTCAGGCGGGCGATCACCGGATCGAACATCGCCCGACCGACACCACCAGACCGACGTGCGAGCACGATGTGCAGTCCGATATCGCGGGCGTGCGACGCCATCTCGACCAGCGGTTCGATCGGATGTCGCGCGCCGGTGGCCACCATGTCGTAGTCGTCGATGATGACGTAGATGTCGGGGCCCGACCACCAGCTACGTTCCTTCAGCTGCTGCACCGTGAGGTCTTCCGGTGGCAGCCGATCACGGAAGTAGCCCGCGAGCTGGGTCATCATCGATCCCGCGTTCTCGGTCGAGCTCGCATAGCCCGCGAGATGATCGCCCTCGATGATGCCCAGCATGGTCCGACGGAAATCGACGAGGACGATCTTGACCTCGTCGGGCGTCGAATTGCGCACGAGCCCGTTCACGATCGTCCTGAGCACGTTGGTCTTGCCGTGTTCGACGTCGGAGAACACCATGAAGTGCGGCTGCACGCCGAAGTCGAGGATGACGGGAGCGAGCTCGAGTTCGCCGACGCCGATCGCTACCTGGTTGGGCGCCAACGTGATCGACGACGCCGCCAACAACTCGTCGACGCGCTCACGCGTGATCTCGGTGCCGAGTTTGCGAACCGGCATTGCTTGCCGGTCGGCCCCGTAGATGGTCTGCAGCTTCTCGGCGGCGTGAGCGACGCCTGCGCGTAGCGATTCCGACGAGGAGACCCCGTCGAGCCTCGGCAGCGCGATGAGCATGTGCAGCTCCTGTGCGGTGAGTCCGCGTCCTGGTCGATTTTGCGGCACCGATGCCGCCACGCGCCTGCCCATCGTCGAATCGCTGGGGTCGCCGAGCCGCAGTTCGATCCGACTGCCCATCAGGTCGCGCATCGCCGGCTTGACCTCTGCCCATCTCGACGCCGCGATGACGACGTGGACTCCATACGAGAGTCCCTGTGAGACAAGCGTGCTGATCTGTTCGTCGAGGAAGTCGAATTCGCCGCGGAGCACCGCGATGCCGTCGAAGACGAGGAACACATCGCCGTGCCGGTCGTCGCCGAGAGGGTCGTCGTCGGCGAGGATTCCGGTGGCGAACCACTGCGACCGACGCGCGCGGAAATCCTGCATCGACTCGATTCCCAAGCGCGCGAATAACAATTCGCGACGGCGCAGGATCGCCGACACCTCGGCGACCGTGCGACGCACCGCGTCGAGGTCGCCGCGCGAAGCCACCGACCCGACGTGCGGGACACCGGTCAGACCCGCGAGGCTGCCTCCACCGAAATCGAGGCAGTAGAACTGAACCTGCTCGGGCGTGTGCGTTGCCGCCATCGACATGACCAGAGTCCGCAGCGTCGTCGACTTGCCCGATTGCGGGCCACCGACAACCGCGACATTGCCTGCGCCGCCGGACAGGTCGAGCAGGAGCAGGTCGCGACGCTGGTCATACGGGCGGTCGACGATGCCGACGGCAGCGACGAGATTGCCTGGTGCGGTAGCCCGGTTCACGTCCCAACCGGTAAGTGCATCGACTGTCGGCGACTCGTCGAGCGGCGGCAACCAGACACCGTGCGCCGCGGGTCCGTGTCCGGCAATCCTCCCGACAAGTGTCTGCAGCAACGTCGGAACCCCGACTCCGACGACGTCGGCACCGACGTTGCCGTTGTCACCGGAATCGCCCGACGCGCTTCCGTCGACCGCGTTCATGCCTGCAGTGCTCGCGTCGACGGCCGGCGGCTCCTCGTCGAGCAGCGCCAGCGCGGCATCGAGTACCGAACCTTGCTGCGCCACTGAGTAATCTGCCCCGCCGTAACCTGCCCCGCCGTAATCTGCACCGTCGTGGTCCGCGCCGTCGAGTGGCACCGGCAACGCCGAGAACAATTTCATCGTGGCGCGCGGACGGTCGGGGTCCTCGTCGATCTCGTCGAGGTAGGCAGACGGCGAGTGATAGGCCCCTGACACGTACGAGGTGTTGAACCTGATCGGTTCGGCGCTGTCACATTTGAGGTATGCAGAGCCCGGGACGCTCGGCAGATGGTAGGCGTCGGGAACGCCGAGCACCGACCTCGACTCGTTGGCCGAGAAGGTCTTCAGCCCGATGCGATACGACAGGTGACTGTCGAGACCGCGCAGCTTGCCCTCCTCCAACCGCTGCGAGGCCAGCAGCAGATGGATGTGCAGAGAACGCCCGAGCCTCCCGATCGCTACGAACAGCTCCGCGAAATCGGGCTTCTGGGAAAGCAATTCGGAGAACTCGTCGACGATGATGAACAGCGCTGGCATCGGCTCGAGACGCACACCCGACGCGCGCGCACGCTCGTACTCGGCGACGTTGGCGAAGTTTCCCGAGGCACGAAGCACCTCCTGGCGACGAGTCATCTCACCGGAGAGCGCGTCCTTCATCCGATCGACCATCGCCAGCTCTTGTTCGAGGTTGGTGATGATCGCCGCGACGTGTGGCGCCCATTCGAGCCCCAGGAACGTCGCCCCGCCTTTGAAGTCGACGAGCACCAGGTTGAGTTCGGCGGGCGAATGGGTCGCCAACATCGACACGACAAGCGTGCGCAGAAACTCGGACTTCCCCGAACCCGTTGCGCCGATGCACAATCCGTGCGGCCCGGTTCCGCCGTGTGCGCTCTCTTTGATGTCGAGTTCGACGGGGGTTCCATTCGGTTGGAAACCGATCGGAACACGCAGACGATCCTTACCCGTCCGTCCGCGCCATTCGACAGCTGGATCGAATCGGGCAACATCGTCGATGCCGAGGAGAGCGGGCAGTCCCGGGTCTCCCGCCGTGGCTTCGGAGTCCAGGTTGGCCAGGCTCGCCGCGGTTGCCACATGATAGCGAGCCAGTCTGCGTGCAATGGCCTCCGCTTCGGCGATCGTCAACCCATCCATGTCGGCGAACTCCTCGATGCCGACAGCGCTTCGCGCACAAACCTTTCCGCCGCGAATCGTCAGCTCGAGTCCGCGTCTCGCCGCGAGGCCGTCGGGCGGGGCGGACAGATCGAGAACGGTCACCTGTTCGGTACCGGCATCGTTGATCAGCCGCTCGTCACCGGCGACGTGGCCGTCGTCGATGATCACGACGAGGTGCGCTCGACCGGCGACGGGCGGCGCGGATCTGCTGAATCGACCGCGGTCGAGTAGTTCCGCGGCAAGCGACGTCTCCAGATCAGCCAGCGACTCGAAAATCATGCGCATCGGCCCCAGTCCGTCACGGAGGCTCGGATGTCCCACGTGAGGAAGCCATTTCGTCCAGTCCCACGCCTCGCCGACGGGGTCGGAGGTGACGATCGCAATCCGCAGGTGGTCGGGCCCGTGGAACACACACAGCTCTGCGACGAGGGCGCGCACCACGTCGCGTGTCTCCCCGCGCACGCCGCCGATGTTGACTGCCGGAAACCCGCGCAGGGAGATCGACGTCGGCAATCGGTGAACGACGGAATGTGTTCGGACGAAACGGCGTAACGCCACCATCGAAACGGGCTCGAGGTCTTCGGGTGGCCCGGTCTCTGGCGGCATCAGGCGTGTCGCGAGCCCGTGCGCGCCCACACCGATCCGGACGTGTGCGAAGTCGGCATCGGATGGCCGTCGTTCCCACATCCGGCGCGTACCGATGAGCGTCGGGAGTGCGCGCGGGTCGGGATGACTCCAGGTCAGCGCTGCGCGCTGCGCGTCGACGGTGTCGCGGACCTGTTCCCGCAGTTGTCCGAGGTACCTGAAGTAGTCCTTGCGCTCCTCGTTGAGCTCCGCGGCGCGCTTACCCCCTCCCCGACCACCCGCGGCGAACATGCCGAACATCGACATGAGCATCATCAGCGGAAACATCATGAACAGCGGGTTGCTGAGAATGTTGCGACCGCCGGTCGCGAACATCAACGCCAGCATTCCGATGACCGCGACGACCATGACGACCGGAAGCAGCTTCATCAACAGGTTCCCGGGGACCACACGGGGAACGTCGGGCGGGGGCGCGATCGTCAACTCACCGCCGGGGGTACGCGGCATGGCGATCCGCGCACGCCGCACGAACCCCTCGGTCGTCGAAGCCAACTCATCTCCCCCACAGAACCCGGACACACGCTGCGCCTCATGGCTTCTAGCCCTGTTGAGACTTGGCTGGTCGTCGATGTCGTAGTTCGCTATGTTAACTCCCAACCGCGGGGAGAACGGACAAACATGACATCTGTGGACACGTCGAGGACGGGCGGGGGCAGCCCGGTCGGGGGCGGGCTGGTCGGGGGCAGCTCAGCCACCGAGCGCAGCGCCGGCCGTACGACGTCGATCGAGCCGGCACTCGTGCGAGTGTCGGTCCTCGGCGGCAACACCCAACTCGACGTCGGGCTCCCCGCTGCCGTGCCGGTGGCAGTGCTGATCGGCGAACTCGTCGCCCAGATCACCTCACGCATCCCGGTCCAGCGCGACCAGGACGACCCCGACGTCGGCCCCTCGACGCAGCCACCCGACCGCCATCACCGTTGGACGCTCGCACTCGTCGGACAGCAACCGCTCGCGCCGAACCGAACGTTGTCGGAGTCAGGTGTTCGCGACGGCGACCTCCTGATGCTGCAGTCGGTCGACACCGGCGAATCGCCTGTGCTGTTCGACGACGTCGTCGACGCCGTCGCACGACTCAACGATTCGGTGTTCGCGACGTGGTCGCCGACCGCCGCGCGCTACAGCGGATACGTCGCGACCTTGGTGGCCACACTGGGTGCAGCCACATCGCTCGGCCTCACTCGACTCGGCGGAATGGGAAGCACGACAGCAATATTCGGTGCGATCGCGGCGCTGGCATTTCTTGTCGCCGCCGCGGTTGTCGCGCGACACTACGACGACGCGCCGTCGGCAACCGTGCTGTCGGCGTCGGCCATGCCATTCGCATTCGTCACGGGCCTGTTGACGCCTCCCGGCACCTTCGGCGCCGCCCACCTGGCGCTGGGGTGCGCGCTGGTCTTGCTCGCCGCTGTCGTCTCGTATCGCGTGACCGCGGTCGGGCCGGTCACCCACAGCGCGCTGACCACTGCCGCCGCGCTGGCAGGCGGTGGAGCAGTCCTGGCGCTCGTCGCAGACGGCGTGGGTGTCGAGAAGGTGTCGGCGGTCGTGGCGGCAGTCGGCCTGTTGACCGTGTGCACCGCATCGCGCGCGACGATCCTACTCACCAAACTGCCTGTGCCACCGGTACCGACGGCGGGCGCACCGATCGACCTCGACGTGTTCGAACCGACGCCTGCGATCGAGGGGATCGGCGCTATCGGTGCGATTGCGCTACCCAAAGTCGATGCGCTCGAACGACGCTCACATCTCGCCAACGCGTATCTGACCGGGATCATCGGCGGCGCAACCACTGTCACCGCAATAGCAGCATGTGGTACAGCCGCTCCCCTCTCGGGATTCCACGTGATCGCGGTCACATACGCGATCGTCATCGGTCTGGTCCTGTGCCTGCGTGGTCGCTCGTACAGCGACCTCGCGCAGGCGGCAACACAGATCGCCGGTGGCGCGTTGACGGTGATCGCGGTCTTCGTCGGACTCGCGGTGGGCGATCCGTCGCCGTGGGCACTCGTCGGGTTCGGCGTCGCAACGGCACTGGCTGTCGTTGCCGTGATCGTCGGCAGACTCGCTGCGGCTCATGACTTCTCACCGATGCTGCGGCGCAGCGCAGAACTGTTCGAGTATGCGTTGCTGCTCGCGGTCATCCCGTTGCTGCTGTGGATACTCGACCTTTACCGCATCGTGCGGGAGTTCTGACGTTGGCGCGCGCACGCGCATGGTCTGTTGTGGCGGCGATGGTCTCGTGCGTCGCGGTGCTCGTATGCTCGAGTGAGGCTCCGGCGCTTGCGGTGACACCACCGATCATCGACGCCGCCGCGCTGGTCAGATCTGCACCCGTGGCACCGCCCGAAGCCACAGAGCAACGCACGCTGTGTGCCACACCGATTGCCGCAGAAGCGTATTCGTCTGCGACGGGTGCGCAGGCGATGATGCGGCTGCCGGACGCCTGGCGATTCAGCAGGGGCACCGGACAGCGCGTCGCGGTGATCGACACCGGCGTGAGCCCGAGTCGACGACTCCCCCGGCTGACCGCGGGTGGCGACTACGTGTCGACCGGCGACGGTTTGTCCGACTGCGACGCACACGGCACACTCGTCGCGGGCATCATCGCGGGCGCGCCGAGCAGCACCGACGCCTTTACCGGCGTGGCACCCGACGCGTCGATCATCTCGATTCGTCAGTCGAGTACAGCGTTCGGCGCCAAGCGTTCTCGCGGTTCCGACGATCCGAACGTGGGAAGTGGATACGGCTCGGTCCGCACGCTCGCCAACGCGGTGGTCCGCGCCGTCGACCTCGGCGCAACGGTCATCAACATCTCGGAGGTGGCGTGTGCCGCCGTAGGGTCCAAGCTCAACGACCGATCGCTCGGCGCCGCAGTGAGATACGCGCACACGCGCGACGTCGTTGTCGTCGTCGCCGCGGGCAATCTGACGCGTGATTCGGCATGTTCGAGTCAGAATCCGATCCCCAGCGGAGACGACCCGACGGGCTGGCGTTCGGTCTCGATGATCGCGAGCCCCGCATGGTTCTCGCCGTATGTGCTCACGGTCGGCTCCGTGGACGCGGGCACCGGCGCTCCCAGCGATTTCAGCATCAACGGACCGTGGGTGTCTGTAGCGGCACCGGGAACCGACGTCGTCAGCATCGACGGTTCGGGTCGGGTCGTGTATGCGCAGCAGGATCAGTCGGGTCCAATCCCCTTGCGCGGCACCAGCTTTTCGACCGCCTACGTGAGCGGCCTCGTCGCGCTTGTCCGTGCTCGATACCCGCGACTGACCGCCGCCGCGGTCATCGATCGTGTCACCAGAACGGCCCACGCGCCGGGTAACGGTCGCGATACCCGTATCGGATTCGGAGTCGTTGACCCCGTCGCGGCGCTCACCGCAGAACTCGACGACACCCCGCGCGCCGACGCCGTCGCACATCCGATCGCAGCGCCACCGTCACCACCGCCGCCCGATCACACCGCTCGCAACGTCGCCCTGCTCGGCACGGGAGCGGCCGCGGTGCTCATCATCGTGGTTCTCGCACTCGCGCTGCCACATCGACGCACCCGCACGCTCAGTCCGGACGAGTACTGACTCGCCGGGAGTACAACAGGCGTCGGCTACTTCGACGACGTCCGCGCGGGCCGCAACTCGCGCGGCAGTGCGAACGTCAGCGTCTCCTCGGCGGTGTTGACCTTCTCGACCGTGTTGTAGCCGCGCTCGGCGAGGTAGTCGAGCACTCCGCGCACCAAGACCTCGGGCACCGACGCACCGGAGGTGACGCCGACAGTCGAGACGCCATCGAGCCACGAGTCGTCGATCTCGCGGGCGTAGTCGACAAGGTGGCCGTCCTTGGCGCCGTTCTGCACCGCGACCTCGACAAGCCGCACCGAGTTCGACGAGTTCTTGGACCCCACCACGATCACCAGATCGCACTGCGGAGCCATCGCCTTCACCGCGACCTGGCGGTTCTGCGTGGCGTAGCAGATGTCGTCGCTCGGCGGGTCGTTCAGAAGGGGGAACTTCTCCCGCAGCCGCCGCACGGTTTCCATCGTCTCGTCGACCGACAGTGTGGTCTGCGAGAGCCAGATCACCTTGGACTCGTCGCGCACGGTCACCTTGTCGACGCTGTCGGGGCCGTCGACGATCTGGATGTGCTCAGGAGCCTCGCCGGAGGTTCCCTCGACCTCTTCGTGGCCCTCGTGACCGATCAGCAGGATGTCGTAATCGTCGCGGGCGAAGCGCTTGGCCTCCTGGTGCACCTTGGTGACCAGCGGACAGGTGGCGTCGATGGTCTTGAGACTGCGGGCCGCAGCCGTGCGATGCACCTCCGGCGACACCCCGTGCGCGGAGAAGACGACGATCGCACCCTCCGGTACCTCGTCGGTCTCGCCGACGAACACGGCGCCACGCTCGGTGAGCGTGTCCACGACGTGCCTGTTGTGAACGATCTCTTTACGCACGTAGACCGGTGCTCCGTGCTTGTCCAGGGCGCGTTCGACGGTCTCGACCGCACGGTCGACGCCCGCGCAGTAACCACGCGGCTCGGCCAGCAGGACACGCTTGGGTTCAGACATGGTCTCCAGGGTACGTGGTGTCATGCCCGCGAACCGCCGCACTTCGGGTTGGTGTGACGCAGACCAGATGGCAGAGTGTTGTCATGGTTCGCGCACCCTATCCTGCACGTATCGCCGCAGGTCTCATCGTCGTGGCAATCGAAGAGACCCGCCGACTGCCGACTCGCCTGTTCACGCTGCCCATGACAGCGGTTAGTCAGACGCTGCAAGCCGGTATGCGGGCACAGCAGCAGATCGCCGAGCTGGCCATCAAGGGCGACGAGGCGCTCGACCTTCTCTTCGACAAACCCGACGAACAGCCCGAGTGGGCACGCTTCGACGAAGACGAGCTGACCGAGATCGACCCCGGGACGCCCATCGAGAGTCCGGACACCGAACCAACCGTGACCCGGACCGCCCAGGTCACGACGCTGCACGCGGCACCGAAGATGACTGCGAAGTCGTCCACTGAGCCCGCCGCGGCGCACAAGAGTTCGGCCGACAAGAGTTCGGCGCAGAAGAAGTCGGCCCATAAGGACACAGCGACAAAAGCCCCGAAGGCCACGGCCGAGACGAGCACGGCGACCAAGAACTCGACGCCCGCGAAGGCCACCCCCAAGGCGGAACCCGCTAAGACCGCGACACCGGCGTCGTCGAAGACCACCGAGGCCGCGGCGCCCCGTGCCGACGCAGGGCGGTTCGCGCTCTACAGCTCCGCACCCGCCGACCTCATCGCAGGTGAGACAGCCCCCACGGACGACAACCTCTCCGACGTCGACAAGCCGGAGATCGTCGAGTTCATCGAGTACGACACCCTGACGCTGGCCCAACTGCGCGCCAAATTGCGGGCCGTCGACCTCGACGACCTCACCGCGTTGGTCACGTACGAGACGGCGACAAAGAACCGGGCGCCGTTCATCACGATGCTCGACAACCGGATCACCGCCCAGAACAAGCGGTCGTGACCTCGGCGAACGCAACGCCGCCCGGGAACTCCAGAGACAGCGGGAACTCCCAGGACACGGGAAACAACGCCGACAACCCGTGGCCGGTACGCACCGTCAACCGCAAGATCGCGGAGTGGATCAACCGGCTCGGGCAGATCTGGGTGGAGGGTCAGGTCACCCAGGTCTCGCGCCGACCAGGTACCCGAACCTCGTTCCTCACGCTGCGTGATCCGGCCGCCGACATCTCGATCACCGTCACCTGCAGCCCCGACCTGTTGATGCGCACCGAGGTGCCCGTGACCGAGGGCAGCCACGTCGTGATGCTCGGCCGACCCGACTTCTACGCCGGCCGCGGCACGATCTCGTTGCGCGTCACAGACATTCGGCCCATCGGCGTCGGCCAGCTACTCCTGCGCATCGAGCGCCTCAAACAACTCCTGGCGGCGGAGGGACTCTTCGATCCGCGCCTCAAGCGGTCACTGCCGTTCCTGCCCCGCACCGTCGGGCTGATCTCCGGACGCGCGAGCGCCGCGCAGCGTGACGTGATGTCGGTGGCGCAAGCACGATGGACGCAGGTGCGCTTCGCGGTCCGCGACGCTCCCGTCCAGGGACCGACAGCGGTGCCACGCATCCTGGCGCACCTCGCCGATCTCGACGCCGACCCCGAAATCGACGTCATCGTGATCGCACGCGGCGGTGGCAGCGTCGAGGATCTGCTCCCCTTCTCCGACGAGGCCCTGCTGCGGGCCGTCGCAGCATGCACCACGCCGGTCATCAGCGCGATCGGACACGAACCCGACAATCCGCTCCTCGACCTCGTCGCCGACATCCGCGCCGCCACCCCGACGGACGCGGCCAAGCGCGTCGTCCCCGACGTCACCGCCGAACTCGCGGGCATCGCCGAGATGCGCCGACGCAGCGCGCACGCACTGCGCAACTGGGTCCACCGCGAAGAACGGGTGATCGCGGGCCTGCGTGCACGGCCAGTCCTGGCCAACCCGTTCACCATGATCGACCGGCGCTCCGACGACGTCGAACGCATGCGCCGCGATATCCGGCGCGACGTCAGCAGGATGGTCGACGCCGAGCAGCGCCGCGTCGAACATCTCTCCGCCCGCCTGTCGACACTCGGTCCGGCGCAGACGCTCGCCCGCGGATACGCCGTCGTCCAACGCGTCGACGACGGCGAACCCCACGTGGTGACCTCGACCGACCAGATGCCCGCGGGCGCACGACTGCGCATCCGCGTCGGCGACGGCGCCGCGGCGGCTGAGGTCACGTCACCACAACCCGCCCCCGACGCCGAGAAGCACACAGCGAAGAGCACCGACACCCCCAGCACGAAGAGGAGCACGAAGTGACCGGCCCCGCGAAAGGCAAGTCCGCCAAGCCGATTCCGGTGGCGCAGCTCGGTTACGAGCAGGCACGCGACGAGCTCATCGAGGTCGTCACGACACTCGAACACGGTGGCCTCGACCTCGACGCATCGCTCGCACTCTGGGAACGCGGCGAAGCATTGGCGACGCGCTGCGAGGAACACCTCACCGGCGCGCGTGACCGCATCGAGGCTGCCCTCTCACCCGGCGAGGACGACGAGGATGAGGAGTTCGACGACTCAGATTCCGACGAGGACTGAGCTCGTCCGGACTGGGCTCACCCGGACCGGAATTCCGACAAAAGCGCTCGAGAGCCCTACTTCGGCAGCGGCTGCTGGGCGAGCACCGACTGCGCCATCTGCTCCATCTCGGAGTCGGGACCGCGCGACATCACGGCAATCCGCACGTCGGAGAGATCGGTGATCCAGAACTTGTTGTCGTCGTGCGTCGAATAGGTCACCCAGGTGTGCCCGCCGATGTGCTTGGTGCCCGTTCCCGACGAGACGTCGTCGCCGCCGAGCTTGTCGACGAGATCGTCCTCGGACGCATTGGTCTGCGTGAGCTGCAGATAGGCGCCGGTGCCGGTGACCCAACCGACGTTGCTCGACGTCGCGCCGCCTGCCATCTCCCCAGTGCTGCCCGAGTTCGGCTTCCAGTCCTCCGGCGTCGGGGGGCGTCGAATCGGAAACGGCATGGTCCGCGCGTCCGCGGCCAGTCCGTTGTAGACGTCGTACGCGGGGGTTTTGTCGTCGGACGCGGTGCCGGTCAGTCCCACCGAGCAGTTGCCGGATGCGATCGCCACCAGCGCGCACACCGCCAGCAACGGGATCAGCGTCCAGATCATGTCCTTGCCGCTGGTCAGGATGCGGGGTTTGCTCGCCATGGCTGACGAGTATCCCAGCCGCACGCCGCACCCCTCGTCGCGCCCCTCGACCAGCGTGCCCGCCGCCACAATCGACTGTCACCGCCACGCGGTACGGTGCCGTATGCGCGCGCTACAGCTCGTCGTGTCCCGTGTCGGGTCCGTCGTCCGACTCGGCGGCAGGGGACGCATCGCCGTCGTCGTGTTGTCCGCACTCATCGCCGCGGCGACACTCGCTGCGTGCGCCGGTTCCGAGGATCAACGCAACGGCATGGACGAGATCCGTTCGTCCGGCGTGCTGCGCGTCGGCACCGAGGGCACCTACGCGCCGTTCAGCTACCGCGATCCCACGACGGGTGAGCTCGCGGGCTACGATGTCGACGTCGCGAATGCGGTCGCCAAGAAGATGGGCGTACGAGCCGAATTCGTCACCACCCCTTGGGATTCCATTTTCGCGGGACTCGAGTCGGGCCGATTCGACGTCGTCGCAAACCAGGTGTCGATCACGCCGGAACGCAAGGCCAAATACGACCTCTCCAAGCCATACGCCGTCAGCGAGGGGGTGATCGTCACCCGCACCGACGACAACTCCATCCGCTCGCTCGACGACCTCAAGGGCAAGACCACCGCACAGTCGGCCACGAGCAACTGGGCACAGGTGGCCCGCGACGCAGGCGCGAACGTCGAATCCGTCGAGGGCTTCACCCAGGCGATCAAGCTGCTCAACCAGGGTCGCGTCCAGGCAACCGTGAACGACAGCGTCGCGGTCTACGCCTACTTCGCCGAGACCGGCGACAAGAGCGTCAAGATCGCCGCCAAGACCGGAGACACCAGCGAGCAGGCCTTCGCCGCCAGGAAGAACAGCGGAATCACCGGCGACATCAACAAGGCACTCGACGAGCTGAGCGCCGACGGAACCCTGTCGACCATCTCGCAGAAGTACCTCAAGGCAGACGCCAGCGGAAGCGCTGCCGCGCAACAGCAGCAGGCCGTACCGCGCAGCACGTGGAAGATCATCGGCGACAATCTGTGGCCGATGGCCAAGGCCACGATCACCGTCACCATTCCGCTCGCCGCGATCAGCTTCGTGATCGGGCTGGTGATCGCCCTGGTCGTCGCACTGGCACGGCTCTCACAGACACGAGTGATCAACTGGCTGGCGCGCGTCTACATCTCGATCGTCCGCGGCACCCCACTGTTGGTGCAGTTGTTCATCATCTTCTACGCGCTACCCGAACTGGGCATCAAGGTGCCACCGTTCCCCGCCGCCGTCGTCGCGTTCTCGCTGAACGTCGGCGGATACGCCGCCGAGATCATCCGCAGCGCGATCCTCTCGGTTCCGAAGGGGCAGACAGAAGCCGCCCAGACGATCGGCATGAACTACCGCACGACGATGCGTCGGATCATCCTGCCGCAGGCGGCGCGCAATGCGGTGCCGGGTCTGTCCAACACGCTGATCTCGCTGGTCAAAGACACCTCCCTCGCGTCGACGATCCTGGTGACAGAGCTGCTGCGCGTCGCCCAACTCGCCGCGGCGCCGACGTTCGAGTTCTTCGCGCTCTACACCACCGCAGCCATCTACTACTGGATCGTGTGCATGGTCCTGTCAGCCCTGCAGAACAGGCTCGAGTCCCGCTTGGGAAGGTTCGTGACGCCATGAGTGAACCCATCAGTGATCAGCCGGAGAGAGTCAATCAGCCGGAGAGTGTCGTCGACGTCGCGGGACTGCAGAAGTCCTTCGGCGACAACCACGTTCTGCGCGGGATCGACTTCACCGTCGACCGCGGCACGGTGACCGTCATCCTCGGTCCGTCCGGCTCGGGCAAGACGACCATCCTGCGATCCCTCAACGCCCTCGACATCCCCGACGCCGGCGTCATCCGCGTCGGCGAGCAGACGATCGACTTCGGCGGCACGTACTCGAAGTCCGACGTCACCAAGTACCGCGCGCAGAGCGCGATGGTGTTCCAGAACTACAACCTCTTTCCCCACAAAACCGTCCTCGAGAACGTCATCGAAGGGCCCGTCACTGTGCAGCGCCGCACCAAGGCCGACGCCATCGCCGAGGCAGATCGACTGCTCTCGAGCGTCGGGCTCGCCGAGAAGCGCGACCAGTACCCCCACCAGTTGTCGGGTGGCCAGCAGCAGCGAGTCGGGATCGTCCGCGCCGTCGCGCTACACCCGCAGGTCCTGTTGTTCGACGAACCGACGTCGGCGCTCGATCCCGAACTCGTCGGCGACGTGCTGAAAGTACTCAAGGGGCTCGCCGAGGAGAGTTGGACCATGGTCGTCGTGACCCACGAGATCCGATTCGCGCAGGAGGTCGCCGACCAGGTGCTGTTCGTCGACGGTGGTGTGATCGTCGAGCGCGGAGGTCCCGACGAGGTGATCGCACATCCCGCGCAGGAACGCACGCGTCAGTTCCTCCGTCGCATCCTCGACCCCCTCTGAGCCCTCCACGACCCGCGTGCGCTGCATCGACGCCTCAGATCACGCCCGAGGCGGGTGAGTGAACTCGCACTCGCCATGAAAGGATGATTGACGGGCGTCGTTCGCCCACTGCCGCGTACGCCACTGCGGCCGCGTCACTGCCAACGCCAAGGAGTCGATCAGACATGACAGCCGAGAACCACCAGGCACCCGACCGCAACCTTGCCATGGAGCTGGTGCGGGTCACCGAGGCCGCGGCACTCGCCGCAGGGCGCTGGGTGGGACGCGGCGAGAAGAAGAAGGGCGACGGCGCAGCCGTCGACGCGATGCGCGAGCTTCTCTCGACAGTCTCCATGCGCGGCGTCGTGGTGATCGGTGAGGGCGAAAAAGACGAGGCCCCGATGCTGTTCAACGGCGAAGAGGTCGGCAACGGATTCGGCCCTGACTGCGACGTCGCGGTCGACCCCATCGACGGCACCACACTGATGGCCGAGGGTCGCCCCAACTCGATCGCCGTCATCGCGGTCAGCGAGCGCGGCACCATGTACGACCCGTCTGCCGTCTTCTACATGGACAAGATCGCCGTCGGCCCGGAAGCCAAGGGCGCCATCAACATCGACGAGTCGGTCGAATGGAACGTCAACTCGGTCGCCAAGGCCAAGGGCATCGACGTCGGCGATCTGACCGTCGTCGTCCTCGACCGTCCGCGCCACGCCGACCTCATCGGCGAGATCCGCAGGGCAGGCGCCAAGATCCGCCTGATCTCCGACGGCGACGTCGCGGGCGCGATCGCCGCTGCCGGTGACTACTCGACGGTGGACATGCTCATGGGTGTCGGCGGTACGCCGGAGGGCATCATCACCGCAGTCGCGATGAAGTGCATGGGCGGCGAGATCCAGGGCAAGCTGTGGCCGCGCAACGACGAAGAGCGCCAGAAGGCGATCGACGCCGGACACGACCTCGACCGTGTGCTGGGCACCGACGACCTGGTCCGCGGCGAGAACTGCTTCTTCGCGGCGACCGGCGTCACCAATGGCGACATGCTTCGCGGCGTCACCTACCGCCGAGGCGGTGCGACCACTCGTTCGCTGGTCATGCGCTCGAAGTCGGGAACCATCCGCCGTATCGAGGCGGTGCACCGCACCACCAAGCTGCGCGAATACGCCCGCCTCGACATCTAGCGAAACCCTTATACGACGCGCCGCATCCCGACCCGGTCGGTGACATCACCGGTCGGTTCGGCGACGGCGAGCACCTCGTCGAACCCGGCGACTATGCACTCGGCGAACAGCTCCGGATCCGAGATCGACGCGGCGTCGCAGTTCATCCCGAGGCATGCCGTGGCATTGTGCGTGATCATCGTCGCCATCACCGCGCATCCCGGGAGCGGACCGAACGGGAACAACCGCTCGACCTTTGCTCCCGCGACGAACGTCTCCCACGGGATACCCGGTACGTTGCTGGCCTGCAGATCGTTCATGCTCGTCGCGCCACTGAACTGACCGAGCAGCTCACCGGGCATCCACGCCAGCACCGATCCGAGTGTGTTGAAGATGTCGACGGCGGGCTCAGTGCGTGCGGCACGCACCTGTTCGCGGATCGTCAACACCCGCTCGAACGGGTCGTCGATGCCCATCGGGCCGGCGAGCCTGCCGACCGCGATACGGTTACCGCCCTCGGGATCCTCTGGTCGACGCACCGAGATCGGGATCGCGACGGGAATCGCGTCGACCTGCTCGCCCATCTTCTCGTGATAAATGCGGAAGCCACCGATCAGCCCGCCGAGGTAAACGTCGTTGATCGACGCCTTCATCGACTTCGCCACGGCTTTCAACTCGACGAACGGCACCTCGAACGCGAGAAAGCGCCACGAGAGACTGCGCTCCGCGAGCAGTGGCGAACCGGGCGGACTGACGAGGCCGGCAACGCGCGGCACCGAGCGCCCGTATCGCAGCACCTTGCTCAACGCATGCTTGGGATCGGTCAGCGCCAACGCCCCGCGCAACACCACACCCGCCCGGTACGGGGTACGTCGAATCTCCTCCCCCACCTGTCGAGCGAGTACCTCGAGCGCCGACAGTTCGGTCGGCGGCGGCGCGGGCGGTTGAGGCTTGTTCGGGATCGGCTCGCGCGACGGCGAATGCAGTTGAGCGAGAGCGAGAATCGCGCCGAGCCCATCGGTCAGCGCGTGATGTGCCTTGAGGAAGTAGGCGGTCTTGCCGTCGGCGAGACCGGTGATCAGGTAGCCCTCCCACGGCGGTCGCGCCGGGTCGAGCGCGGTCATCGCCAGTTGCTCACACGTCGACAGCAGTTCGCCCATCGAGCCGTCGCCGGGCAGCCTGATGCGTCGAACGTGATAGTGCAGATCGAACTCCGGGTCGACGGCCCAACTCGGGGTGCCGGTGTGCAGCGGCGAATCCACCACGCGCGAACGGAATCTGGGCGCCATGCGGCTACCCCAGTCGTGTGCCGCGATCAGTCTGTCCCAGTCGGGTTCGCAATCGTAGATCTCGATCATCGAGATCGTCCCGCGCAGTCGACGGTCGGTGTCGCCGCGCCACATCAGCGCGTCGACCGGACTCATGTGCTGCTCGGTGCCCCACTCGAGGGGTTGATCCTCACTCATTCGACAGCCTCCCCTGCGTCGTCACTGCGGCTCTCGTCCTGTTGCGAATCATCGTGTTCTGCAGTTCCGTTCGGCTCCGGCCACTCCGCCAGCGCGGTGATGAACATCTGGCGCACCTCCTCGGTGTGGTCGTCGATCGTCTCCGCCTGCCACTCCGATGTGTCGACGGGCGGCAACACGCGCACCTCGATCGTGCCCGGTGCCACGAGTTGCGAACCGCGCCACATCAATTCGCCGACGTTGCGCAGCACGACCGGAACGACGGGCACCCCTGCCTGCATGGCGATGTGGAAGGGCCCCTTCTTGAACCGTCCGATCCGAGGCGTCGGCGACCGCGTGCCTTCCGGCGCCACGACCAACGACGCACCCTCGTCGCGCAGTTTGCGGACCGCAGGCTCGAGCTGATTGATGGCCTTCCCGGCGTCGGCCCGATCGATGAACACCAGCCCGGCCGCGTCGAGAATCTGACCGAACACCGGAAGCCGCTGGATCTCCTTCTTCGCCACACCCGTCGCGTCGCGCTGTATCAGGTGGATCATGACGGGGAGATCGAGTTTGGACTGATGGTTGAACGCGAACACGCACGGGCGGTCCGACGTCAGGTACTCGTTGCCGTCGAGCACGTCGACATGCACACCGGCCAACGCCAGCCCGACGTCGTTTCCGGTGGCGATGCCCGTCTGGACGGCGCTCTCGAATCGACTGCGCGCCACGACACCGCCTGCGATTCCGGCGGCGGCACCGGCGAGAAACGACCCGTACATCGCACCGGTACGCAGAGCCATCCCGAAGCGATTGTGTGATGGATTGCGTAGTTCGAGGATCAGCCACCCTCTGGACTCCGCCTCGGCCCGCAGCGTCCTCCGAGGCGAGACCGCCGCGGGATGTCCGACGCTTTCGAGATACGGGATGTCCTCGTTGCCGTCGCTGTAGGCGAACGACGCGTCGAGATCCATGTCGTGTTCGCGCGCCAGTGAGCGCACCGCCGCCGCTTTGCCCGGCCCCCAGAGCGGACGGCCGAGCACCTCCCCGGTGACGATGCCGTCGACCACCTCGACGTCGGTGGCCAAGGCGTGATCGGCCTCGATCTCGCGTGCGATGGGCTCGATCTGGAATCGCGTTGCCGACGACGCGATCACGATACGGTGCCCCATCTCGCGGTGCGCGTTGAGGATCTGCCACATCTGAGGACGTAGTTTGGCGGCCGTCTCCTGCCGAAAAAGCCTGTCCCCCAGGTCCAACAGTTCCGCGTACGTCTTCCCGGCGAACGTCGGTTTGGTCGCCTGGAGCACCTCGGCGTAGTCCTGTTCGGATTCCACTCCGCGCAGGCCGATGAGTGCGAAGTCGGCGACCTCTCCGATTCCGAACTCCATACTTCGAATCCGGGCTCCGAAAAGCGCTGTCGCAGAGAATCCTTCGATCAGAGTCCCGTCGTAGTCGAAGAACGCACCGATGTGCTTGCCGCGAGGTGCAGAGCGGATCTCGGCCAGGCGGTCGCCCAGTGCGCTCATACCGCCGTCACTCCCGTCTGCTTCGCCTCGATCTCGGCAATTCTGGCTAGACGATCCCGCATGTCTTTGACCTCATCGAGCCACTCCTGCCGTGCCGCAACCAGATCGCGTCCGTCGTGGGGATCGATCAATCCACGATTGTCGGCCAGCTTGTACGCGGCGGTGTAGAGCTCGGTCGACACCGAATCCCTGCTCTTCACGACGCCCTGCAGCGCAAGCTGCTTACCCAACCCGAGGCAATCGGCGATGATCTCCTGCTTCTCGCGGGACTCCTCGCCGAGTTCCACCAGCCGCCGGGACATGACCAACTGTGCGTCGAAGAACGGCTGAAGGGTTCTGCGGGCAAACAACTCGCCCGACATCGCGACGAAGGTGTCGTGCAACCATGCGGGCGTCGGCCTGACGGTCCGCCACTCGGGCGCGATGAGATCCATCTCGGCGCCGAGACGGTGCAGAAACTCCTGCTTGGTCGGGAAGAAGAACTCGAATTTCAGCAGATCCCGAATCCGCAGCGCCTCGGCTTGTGCTGCTGCCAGACGTGTTTCGCGATCGTCGTCGATGGTGCGACGGTCCGCAGCGAACAACGCGACCTCGACGATCGCGCGGTCGACGAAATGATGGATCGCTCCATTGCGGTAGTACGCAGCCACCGCGTGGTTCTCCCCGGCGATCGACCACACATCGTCGACGCCGCCCGCGAAATGGGTCAGCACGCCCGCGTCGGTCAGTTCCTTCAACGTCGATTTCAGACCGAGTCCCCGGCACATCGCCGGATCAGGCCCCGGTAGCTCGCGCCGCTCGATATAGGCGAGCAGCGGTCGCAGGATGTCCTCGATCTCCTTGGCGGTATACGCCCGGTCGCCCGCCCCGAGCAGTGCGAAGCCTGCGAGCGACGTCGCCGAGATCGGTGTCGCCGCGTTGATCTCGTCCATCACCTTGAATGCGATCTTCTCCAGGCGTGCGGGATCGTCCTCGCTCAACTCCAGGATCGACTCCCGCAGCGAGAACGGTTCGCCGAACCGCACTCGCGCCTCACCGAGGTAGGACCGCTGAGCCTTGGCGTACTTCAGCAGCCACGTCACATCTTCGGGTTTCTTTGCGCCACCGGCGGATTCGCGCGCGATAGCCGCGATCTCGTGAAGCTGGTCGTAGACGATGGACGTGGGCACGACCATCATGTCCGCGGTGTCGAGTTGCTCGACGGCGTCGACGACGTAGGCGAGCAGCCCCATCATCGGCGGGCGTAGCTTGCCCGTGCGACTGCGGCCACCCTCGATGTACCACTCGAGGTTGAAACGCTTCTCGACGATGAACGACAGGTACGCGCGCATCGCGAACTTGTAGATCGGATCGTCGCCGAACTTGCGGCGAATGAAGATCACTCCGGCGCGTCGGGCGATCGCCGCGAGCGGCCAGAGCGCGAGGTTGTTGCCGCCGAGTACCAGATTGGGCGGAAAGTCGTGGCGCCGTAGCGCATCCGAGAGAACCAATGTGTCGACGTACGACCGGTGCGACGGCAAGAACACCAAGCCGTGCGTCTTGTTGAGACTGCGCAGTTCACTCAACGTGTCGAGGTCGACAGAGACCGTCCAGGTACGTTCGTACAGCTTGCCGAAGGTCGTCGAGAACACGTCGTCCATCAGCGGGCTCTGTGTGGCCACGAACGTCGACATCTTGTCGATCGCATCCTGAATGATCGCCGCTGCCGGACGTCCGAGATCGGCGGCGAGCTTGGCGGCATTTGCCTGAAAGCGAGCCGACGAACCGATCTGCTGCGCGACGAGTTTCGGCACCTTGTAGCGGTCACCGATCAGTTGCCGTTCGGCGCGCTCCGCCGACAGGGCCGCCGCCACTTCGACGAACTGGCCGAAATCCTCTCCCTCGGCTGACGACTGCTCATGCCTGCGACGCAATTCCTCCACGGTCGCCGGTTCCCCGGCGACCACACGAACGCGATCGGGCGCACGCTTCTTGATCGCCCCCTGCCGAAACGCAGGGGGTCGACGCGGGTTGGACAACACCAGAACGTCGGCCATCGACACGCGGCGCTCGCCCTTGCGCATCGGCGGAAGCCAGACGACGCGGGCGGGAATCAGCGTCGTGGCCGGGTCGAGGGCTTCGGGATCGACTTCGTCGAGTGTGCGCACCGGGGCGTCGGGATGCTTGCTCGCCGCCCATTCGGCGACTGCCTCGCGTTCACAGTTCGTCCGAACCTCGGCGAGCACGATTGCAGCCAATGGGTTCCCCTCCCGTGTTGACATCAGTGAATCGGACACAGTTCAGTGAACTGTGATCCACCACACAGTAATACCCCTTCCGTTCGTCACGCACATCGGACTAGTAGCGTGACGAATCCCCGTGGCGTGGCCCACATCAGGTACCGGGACACCGGAGGGTCACTGACCGGCCGCGATAGGATTCTCGCGTGAGCAAACCAGCCCTTGCTCCGGAGTTTCGCTATGCCGAATTGCTACCCTCCGGCGCCGATGACACGCCCTATCGCCTGATCACCACAGAGGGGGTCTCGACGGTCGAAGTCGACGGCCAGACCTTCCTCAAGGTCGCGCCGGAAGCTCTCGAGCGCCTGACGTCAGAGGCGATGCACGACATCAGCCACTACCTGCGCCCCGCACACCTGCGGCAGTTGCGCAAGATCATCGACGACCCCGAGGCGTCGGGCAACGACCGTTTCGTCGCGCTCGACCTGCTCAAGAACGTCAACATCTCCGCAGGCGGTGTACTGCCGATGTGTCAGGACACCGGCACCGCGATCGTCATGGGCAAGAAGTCCGAGGGGGTGCTGACCGGCGTCGACGACGGCGAGTGGATCTCGCGCGGTGTCTTCGACGCGTACACCAAACTCAACCTGCGCTACTCACAGCTCGCACCGTTGACGACGTACGACGAGAAGAACACGGGCACCAATCTGCCTGCGCAGGTGGAGATCTACTCCACGCAGCAGGGGCCGAAGGGACCTGAGTACAAGTTCCTCTTCATGGCCAAGGGCGGCGGCAGCGCCAACAAGTCCTTCCTGTTCCAGGAGACCAAGGCGATTCTCAACCCCGACCGCCTGCTGACCTTCCTCGACGAGAAGATCCGGTCATTGGGTACCGCCGCCTGTCCGCCGTACCACCTCGCCGTCGTCATCGGCGGGACGTCGGCCGAATTCGCTTTGAAGACAGCGAAATACGCGTCGGCGCACTATCTCGACACGCTGCCGACAGAGGGCTCGATGTCGGCGCACGGCTTCCGAGACGTCGAGTTGGAGGAAGAGGTCTTCAAGCTGACACAGTCCTTCGGAATCGGCGCTCAGTTCGGCGGTAAGTACTTCTGCCACGACGTCCGCGTCGTGCGTCTGCCTCGCCACGGGGCATCGTGCCCGGTGGCGATCGCCGTCTCGTGCTCGGCCGACCGCCAGGCGCTGGGCAAGATCACCTCCGAGGGCGTCTTCCTCGAGCAACTCGAAACCGATCCGGCGCAGTACATGCCGGACGCCGGCGTCGCCGAGGACATCGAGGGCGGCCAGGTCGTCGACATCGATCTCAACCGGCCGATGCCCGAGATCCTCGCCGAACTGTCGAAGTACCCGGTCAAGACCCGACTGTCGCTGACCGGACCCCTCGTCGTGGCTCGCGATATCGCACACGCCAAGATCAAGGAACGCCTCGACGCCGGCGAGCCGATGCCGCAGTATCTGCGCGATCATCCCGTCTACTACGCGGGTCCGGCCAAGACTCCCGCGGGCATGGCGTCGGGCTCGTTCGGGCCGACGACGGCGGGTCGCATGGACTCCTACGTCGAGCAGTTCCAGGCCGCGGGCGGATCAATGGTCATGTTGGCCAAGGGAAATCGCTCGAAGCAGGTCACCCAGGCGTGCGACGCCCACGGCGGCTTCTACCTCGGTTCGATCGGTGGCCCCGCCGCACGCCTCGCCCTCGATTGCATCAAGAGCCAGGAGGTCATCGAGTACCCGGAGCTCGGCATGGAGGCGGTCTGGAAGATCGAGGTCGAGAACTTCCCTGCGTTCATCGTCGTCGACGACAAGGGCAACGACTTCTTCACCGATCCGTCGGGCACGGTGACGGTCCCGCTGGGGGTGCGTGTCAGGTCCTGACCGGGCCGAGAATTGGCGGCAGGTCGCGGCGAGTAGCGTGGATTGAGGTAGTCCTAACCCACCGCAGACACTCGGAGGACGCATCAGATGAGCGAGCAGCAGTACCGCATCGAGCACGACACCATGGGCGAGGTCAAGGTCCCCGTCGACGCACTCTGGCGCGCACAGACGCAACGCGCCGTCGAGAACTTCCCGATCAGCCACCGCCCGCTCGAGCGCACGCAGATCCGTGCGATGGGACTACTCAAGGCCGCATGTGCGCAGGTCAACAAAGACCTCGGGCTGCTCGACGCGACCAAGGCCGACGCCATCATCGCCGCGGCCAAGGAGATCGCCGACGGCAAGCACGACGACCAGTTCCCCATCGACGTGTTCCAGACCGGGTCGGGCACCAGCTCGAACATGAACGCCAACGAGGTCATCGCGTCGATCGCGAAGGCGAACGGCGTCGAGGTTCACCCGAATGACGACGTGAACATGTCGCAGTCGTCGAACGACACCTTCCCCACCGCGACACACGTCGCAGCAACCGAAGCCGTCGTCACCGACCTGATCCCCGCGCTCGATCACCTGCGGTTGGCACTGCTCGCCAAGGCAGAGGAATGGCGTGAGGTGGTCAAGAGCGGTCGTACCCACCTGATGGACGCGGTACCGGTCACGCTCGGCCAGGAGTTCAGCGGCTACACCAGGGCTGTGGAAGCAGGCATCGAGCGTCTTGTCGCGACGCTGCCGCGGGTCGGCGAGGTACCCATCGGCGGGACCGCCGTCGGAACGGGTCTCAATGCGCCCGACCACTTCGGCACCAAGGTTGTCGAAGAACTGGTCAGGCTCACCGACGTCGACTCGATCACGTTGGCCAAGAACAACTTCGAGGCTCAGGCGGCCCGCGACGGACTCGTCGAGCTCTCCGGTCAGCTCAAGACCATCGCGGTCTCGTTGACCAAGATCGCCAACGACGTCCGGTGGATGGGTTCCGGTCCGCTCACCGGGCTGGCCGAGATCCACCTCCCCGACCTCCAGCCGGGCAGTTCGATCATGCCGGGCAAGGTCAATCCTGTTCTCCCCGAGGCAGTTACGCAGGTGGCGGCGCAGGTCATCGGCAACGACGCCGCGGTGACCTGGGGCGGCGGCAACGGCGCGTTCGAGCTGAACGTCTACATCCCGATGATGGCGCGCAACGTCCTCGAATCACTGAAGCTCCTCGCCAACGTCTCGCGATTGTTCGCCGATCGCTGTATCTCCGGCCTGAAGGCCGACGAAGACCGTCTGCGGACTCTCGCCGAGAGCTCACCGTCGATCGTCACGCCGCTCAACTCGGCCATCGGTTATGAGGAGGCCGCGGCCGTCGCGAAGCAGGCTCTCAAGGAGAAGAAGACGATTCGGCAGACCGTTCTCGATCGTGGTCTCGTCCCCGACAAGCTCAGCGAAGAAGAGCTCGACAAGCGCCTCGACGTGTTGAAGATGGCCAACCTCGATCACAAGCGCTGAGTCGTGGCCGATCTCGCGCCCTTCCCCACCGACTGGCAGACGGCGCTGGTGCTCGTGGCGCACCCGGATGATCCGGAGTACGGCATGGCGGCAGCGGTCGCGAAGTGGACGGGCGAGGGCAAACACGTCGTGTACGCCCTGGCGTCGAGCGGCGAGGTCGGCATCGAGGGCATGGCGGCGGCCGAAGCAGGTCCTCTCCGCGAGGGCGAACAACGCGCGTCTGCCGCCATCGTCGGTGTTGACGACGTGGAGTTCTGGGGCTTTCCGGACAGCAACATCCGCAACACTCCCGAGCTACGCGCGGTGATCGCCGAGACGATCCGACGCGTCGGCCCGCAGGTGGTGCTGTCGCTGTTTGGTGGGGCCGAGTGGGCGCCCGGAACTCCCAACCAGTCCGACCACATGGAGTTCTCCGCGGCGGTTCTCGACGCATACGATTCACTCGGCGACGACGCTCCGCAGTGGCTGTTCGAAAACGGCCCACACGCCACGCATGCCGTCGACGTCACCGAGCAGGTCGACGTCGCAGTGAGTTCCCTTGCGGCACACGAGGTGTACCTCGGCGTGCTCGATCCCGGTACACCGGTCATCGAGCAGGCCCGAGCTCAGATCGAAGCCGTGACAACGCCGCGCGACGACTTCGGTGGTCGTCGCGCGGCGTGCTTCGAACTCAAGCGGCCACGCGCTACTTCGGCGTGACGGACGAGCTGGTCTCGGGTTCGTCGGCCGGAAATTCATCGGCCTGCCGTTCGTCGGACTTGAAATCGTCCGCCTGCAGTTCTTCGGCGATGTCGGCGTCGGCAAGTCGCTCCTGCTCCTCTGCGGACAGAGTCTGAATGGTGCCGATGCGCGCCGCGATCTCCGGTCGCGTCACCCGGAGGTAGACGTACCACGCCACGCCCGCCGCGAGTATCGCGAGATATACGAACGGCAGGATGTTGAACGGGAACTCCGGAACCGGGTACAGGTTGTTGACGATCACGTAACCGAGAGCCACCACCGCGAGGCCCGACACGATCGCACGGAACGGCGTGAGCGCCTTGATCTTGTACAGCCAGATCGGTGTCGCGATCACCACGAGCAGATAGCTCACCAAGAAGCCCCAGTTGGTGACGTACGCGCCGTACACGTCGAAGACGGTGCGGCCGGCCGAACTGAAGGTGGCCACAATCGAAAAGACAAGTGCCGCAGCACCGACGAACGCGACGCCGACCCACGGTGTGTGGTACTTGGAGTGGACCTTGGCGAACACGCGCGGCAGTGCGCCCTCATGCGCGAACGTGAACAGCGACCGCGCAGCCGAACTCGTGACCGCAGTGACGAAGACGATGAAGGCGACAGCGACGGCAGCGCTCGTCACCGGCTTCACCCATCCCACACCGGACGAGTCGGCGAGCTGCGGCAGAATCGCCTTGTCTCCGTTGATCCCGTCGAAGTGCAACACCTGCGGATACGTCGCGATGATGTACAGCACACCGATGATCAACACGACGCGCAGCAGCGCTTTCGAGATCGACCGGTGCGCGTCCCGCGCTTCGGCACCAAGCGAGGCAACGCTTTCGAAGCCCGCGTAGGCACCGACCGCCGTCACTGCCGCCACGAATGTCGAGCTGTGGCCGAGGTTCGAGAGGCTCCACTGCTCGGTGTCGAAGTGCCACCCGTAGGAGACGTAGGCGGCCACGATGATCACTGCGATGGAGATCAGCGCGATGACCTCGAACACCAACTCGTACTTCGCGGCGAGCGACGCACCGCGAATGGGTAGGTACACCGCGAGCCCGACGACCAGGAAGACCAGCAAGAGTCGGAACCACGAAGCCTCCGAACCGATTCCGAGTTCGAGAAGGAAGGAGTCGACGTAGAGCACACCACCGAGTGTCCCGGTCACCGAGAATCCGACGTAGCCGATCAGCAGGCTGAAGCCTCCGACGAACGCGAACGCGGGTCCGAGCCCGTTACCGGTGTAGGTTCCCAACGAGCCGGACGACACCGTCCGCCGCGCCTGGAAGCTGATGGTGGTTGCCAGCAGCACGGCGATCACCAACCCGATGATCGCCGCCCACGCGGCACCCTTGCCCGCCGCGGTGTACAGCGCGAACGGAACGGACGCGACAGCGACGCTCGGTGCCGCAGCGGCAAGGCCCTGCGCGAAGACCTCCCAGGAGCCCAGCGTGTTCGAGCGCAGACCACCCGGTTGCTCTGTGACCGTCGATCCGGCGGCTGCGCCTTCTGGCACGTGCGGTGGCGCTGGTGGTGTGTGCGCCGCCTCGGGCGGGCGCGTCGACGTCGAGTCGGTGGTCATCTCGATTCCTCTCGGACACCCATCGCCGAAGACGGTTACTACCCGGCCGTCGGATCTGGGTATCTTATGTATTGCGCTGTGCGCGAATGGGATTGATCGAGAGAAGTATGCTGGCCGACGACGCTGTTGCCAGCCCTTATTCTCTGCGCGGTTCTATCCCTGTCATCCGAGCGGTGCCGACGACGCCGCGGCACGCAGATGTCCACGCAGAGTGTCGGTCTCGTAGTCGTGGCGGTAGAGCCCCCGTCGACGCAGCAGGGGTACCACCTCGTCGGCGATCACAGCGAGACCGTCGATCAGCGCATCCGGCTGCAGATTGAAGCCATCGATCGCACCCGCGGAGAACCAGTCGTCGATTCGATCGACCAATTGCTCCGGGGTGCCCACGAATCCGGCGTGGCCCGAACCCGTGTAGCGGGTCTGCCGCAGGTACTCGCGGACCGTGGGATTGGTGCGTCGGATCTGCGCGACGATCGACTCGCGGAAACCGATGCTGCCACTGAAGGTCTGGAGGTCGGCAGGTCCTGCGAGCACCTCCTCGGGGAACGGAGCGTCGAGGTCGAGTTTCGTCGCGTCGACGCCGATCGCGTGCGACAGCCAGCCGACCGAGTACCACGCCGGACTTCGGTCGTGGAGTTCGTCGTTCCGCCTTCTGGCTTCCTCCTCCGTGCTGCCGAGGGAGACGAGCAGACCGGGAAGGATCTTGACGTTGTCGGGTGATCGACCGTATGCCAACGCTTTTCGCTTCACCAGACGATAGTGTTCGACCGCTTTGTCGCGTGTCAGTTCCGCGGCGAAGACGCCCTCGGCGACCCGCCCCGCCAGGTCGCGGCCCGCAGCCGACCCACCCGCCTGGAACAACACCGGATGCTCGCCACTCGACGGCGTGCGCAGGCGCCCCTCGACGGAGAAGTGGGCTCCCCTGTGCCGAACCTCGCGTCCCGTGTCCGCGGATCCCCACAGTGCACGGACCACATCGACGAACTCGCCTGCGCGCTCGTAGCGATCGTCGCGTGGCGGGACGTCGGGTTGCCCGAAGTTTCGCGCCGCCGCGGGTCCCCGGGTGGTCACGATGTTCCAGGCCGCCCGACCCTGTGACAGGTAGTCGAGCGTCAGCAATCGCTCGGCGAGCTCGACCGGATCGTTGAACGTCGTCGACGCCGTGGACACCAACCCGACCCGCTCCGTCGCCGCCGCGACATGTGCCCAGTTGACCGTCGGCTCCAGATGCGCCGGATTGGCGTCGTATGCAGGGTCACCGAGTGCGGGGGCGTCGGCGAGAAAGACTGCGTCGAGTGTCCCTCTCTCGGCGATCCGACCGATCTCTTCCCAATAGTCGGGCGAGACAAACGATTCCGCGCTCAGGCCTGGTGTCTGCCATGAGGCGGGCACGTAGCCGAGGACGAGTGCGTTGATGCCGAGTATGACGTGGCCGTCGCGTCGGGTCATGGGAGTTCCTCTCGGAGTGGAGGTCAGGGTGCGTCGAGCGGTTCCGGCCGTGCGAATGCCACCCGACGCAGATCCCGCGGTGCGACAGGTAGTCCGAGCGCAGTCCGCAGCGACAGGCCCGGCGCGATCGGTCGGGAGATCGCCAGCAGCTTCTCCGCCGCATCGGCCAGCGCTGCGGGCGACAACTCGTCGTCGCGCAACAGAATTCCCTCGACGTCGGTCGGCAACTCTGCCGTCGACGAAACCTCACGGACAGCGCTGGTCGGCCCGACGACGAGGTCGACATCGCTGCGGGTGCCGGCCTCACGCACGCCGGAGTGGTACGTCGCGATCACCGACGGACCGGTCGCGGGCTCCGGCACCGTCAACGGACCAGAGATCCGGTAGGGGTCCTCGAGGTCGGCGAACTGAATCTGGTCCGACTCTACGAAGATCCCCGACGCACGGTCGGCGACGACCGACGCGAACGGCCAGGTCTGTTCCAGGACGCGTACCGCGTGCGCGATGTCGTCGACGGACACGGCGTCGTGGGTCCACGGGTCACCCGCAGGCACGTACGGGTCCCTCACGCCGAGGAGCACGCCGGTCCTCCCCCGCGAGAGATGCCCGGCGGATGCGACTCGTCGAGCGAGGTTGTAGGGATGATCGCGACGCGACGACGCCGCGAACAGGAACCGGGACCGTGGAGCCTGCCTTGCGAGAAATGTTGTCGCAACGGAGGATTCCAGCGTCGTGCGACCATCCGGCCCGGCGGCCCCGCCAACGTCGTCGGCACCATTGACCCGATCGATGCCGACGACGGTGAACGCCAACGGCAGCGAATCCCAGCGCGCGGCGAGCGCACGATCCGCCAACAGCGCGCCCACCTGCTCACCGGTCAATCCGACCGCGACGTACGGTGCACTCATCTGCCCTCTCCCCTCAGTTGCCTTGTCCCTTCAGTTGCCCGTCTCCTCAGTTGCCCTGTCCGCCACGGCCGAATGCCGAGAAGTCGGGTACGGGGTCGACACCGTTGACCAGCCAGTTGCCCACGATGCGCGCCTTGTAGACCCGCGGATTGTGCGATGCGAGGGTGCGCGCGTTGCGCCAGTGGCGGTCGAGTGCCTTGTCGGTGGAGACTCCGGATGCGCCGAGCGCGTCGAAGATCTCGGTGGTTGCCGCGAGTGCGGCGTCGATAATGGTGAGTTGCGCCTGGTCTGTGGCGAGTTGGGCATCCGTGACGCGAGCCCTGCGGAGGTCGAGGTCTCCAGATGCGTGCGCCTCGGCGATACGATCGAGCGCCCGACCCACCTCACGCAGCGCGGCGTCTGCGGCGTAGGCGCGCGCTGACACTCCGCCGATCACTGCCAGTAGCTGAGGGTCGTTGGCGGGCACCGGATCCAGCCCCTGCGGATAGTTGCGCTTGCGCGCTCGGAGCGCCTCGATCCCGTCTCGCAGGGATGCGTGAATGATTCCGGTGAGTACCGCGAGGATCGCCACCTGGTAGAAGTGACCCTGGTAGACAAAGCGTTCGGTGATGTCGAAGACGTTGTCGGGCTCGGCGGGCACGTCGACGTAGCGCGCACTCCCGCTGGCGGTTGTCTGTTGCCCGAATCCCGTCCAGTCGTCGACGAGTTCGACACCGGGATCGTCACGGCGCACGAGCGCGGTGAGCAGGCCGCCGTCGTCGGATTTGCCGATCACGTCGAGCCAATCGGCGAAAAGGCTTCCGGTGGCGTAGAACTTGGCTCCGCTGACGAGGTAGCGCTCGTCGTCACGTCGCACTGTTGTCGCGATTGTTGCGTACGTACCGTTGTTGGCCTCGGTCCAACCCCCACCGACGAAATCGCCCGCGAGGAAACGCTCGATCCACCGATCGTTGCCCGCCGACTGCGGCGCGTTGAGTCGATCTTCGACGAACGCCAGATGGTTGCGGAACACGTGCGCGATGTTCGCGTCCGCGGCGGCCAGTCGCGACAGCAGCAGAAATGTCTGTTCCAGTGATGCGCCCAGACCGTCGAACTCCACGGGAATCCTGATGCGCCCCAGTCCTTCTCGGACCAGTTCGGCAACCTCGTCGTAGCCGAACGAGCGGTCGTGTTCGCGCGCGACGTTGGAGGCCGCGATGCGCTCGAATGCCGGCGCGAAACGCTCGACGAGCTGATCGTAGTCGGCGGTCGGCTCGCGCAGATAGGTGGTCCAACCCTCGACCTCGTGCGCGGAAGCCGGGTGTGTGGTGGTCTCGGTCATCGGGAGATCCTTCCTGTCGGCGAGGGCCGACACATGACATACGGGTTGCGTGCGGCGAGGCCGAAAACAGTCTCGTCAGAAAACAGTGCCCGCGAACAGCGCACCCGCGGCGAACAGACCGTCGAGTCGGTCGACAGCCGACGCGGCAGACACGTCGACGCGTCCGACTTCTGCCAGCGACCTCCACCGCGTGCCGCCGAGATAAGCGGCGGCGAGCGTCGCCACATCGGTCGTTGCGTCGGACTTGCCCGTCACGCGTTCGGTCCCCTTGGGCCCGATCTCGAATACCGCGTTGTTGCGATCGATGAGCGGGTCGACGACCTCGAGCCGGACCGGGTCGTCGATCCGGTACGTCCTTGCGCGAAGCGCCGATTCGACGTCGACGAACCGCAGCCATGTTTCGTCGTGCGCCGCGCCCTGCCGGACCGCTCGCGGGTCGGTGACGGCCAGCGGCAGCGAATCATCCAGTGCGACAGCGGGCCACTCGATCAGGTCGACAAGGTCGAGTGTCAGTAGGTGGCGCCACAACGCTGCCCGCGCGGTCGGCCCCGACGCCACGAAGTCGACGACGGTGATCGTCTTGGCGTCACTGCTGAACCAATGGTCGGGGTCCTCCGGCTTGTAGACGACGTAGCCGTCGTCGACTCCATCGGAGCTGTGCACGGCGACGTAATGCTGCACGGGTGCGGCGTCGCGTCGTAGTTGCTGCAGTCGCCACCAGCCTGCCGGACGGTCGATTGCACCGACCCAGGTTGCGGCACGTCTGTAGATGTCTTCCAGGAGTTCGGTCGTGACCGCGTCATCGACGAGCCGCACGTCGTTCGTATCACCGTCGGGCACGGTGTCGCGCAGCCTCGCTCGGCGCGCGTCGATGGTCACGGCCCGACTCGAACTCGCGATCCCGTAGCCGAAGCGTTCGTAGATCACGGCCTCGGAGGCACGCAGCGTCGCCACCACCTCTCCCCGGTCGGCGATGTCATGCAGTTGACGCTCGATGAGTCCGGTGACGATTCCCCGGCGACGGTGGGTCGGCAGCACGCCGACGTGTGTGACGGCCGCGTGGGGAACGCGTGCACCGCCCGGAACGACAAGCTGGCTCGAGTACGAGTCCGCGCCCCCGACGATGACCTCGCAGTCGAATGCGCCCAGATACCGGCCTTCCTCGGTGATGGTCGCGGCGTCGAGTTGTCCGAACCGCAGCCCGACCATCGACCGGAGGAACACCCGGAAGGCGGCATTGACCTCGGCGGGGCCGGACAGCGGTCGGATCGCGACGCTCATCGATGCCACGTCCGGTCATGATCACGGTGGGTATCCAGATATGCGCCCGGCCCGAAGTGGTGGTCGTAGAAGTCGGTGTCGATGTGTTGTGCCTGAAGGTAATTGAGGATGTGCACCGTCGGCACGGTACCCGGGATCTTCCCGAAGGTGTCGTCGACGTACGCGATCTGCTCGGTGAGCAGTCGAACGAAGTCGTCGTCGTAGCGCGCCGCCGAACCGCGAACGCGCGGGTTGTCACTCCACGGTCCAGGGGTGTCCGGATGAAATGGCCCACCGGGACCGAACTTTCGCTCCGTAAATCGTGCTACCGCCTCGGCAGCGTCTGCGACGTGCGGACGCGACAGCGTTTCGAACACGCCGGGCAGTCCTGTCGGATTCGGTAGGGCCCAACGGTCGTCGGTTTGCACCTCCAAGCCGAGTCCTGGTACCCCGGGATCGCCCGACGCCCCGAGGATCGAGAGCCGGTCGATCCCGTCGAAGGTCCACCCGCCGAGTCCCAGCGCGCCCAGAATGAGGTGGCCGTTGTAGGCGGCGGTGATCAGTTCCGCGCTCGCCTCGGCGAGTGTGTACTGCTCGACGAACGACAGCGGGAACGGGTCACCGGCGTGGCGCAGCGAAGAGTCTGTGCCACCGGGGATCTCACGTCCGTTGATGTCGTCGTACAGGCCATAGCCGTTCTGGAGGAAGAATGCCACGTTGGCGATGAAGTGCTGCGCCAGGTCGGCGATCGGTATGACGAGCAGCGAACCCGGATGGTTGGCGATCCAGGTGTTGTGGCCCTCGAGGTAGGGCTCTTCGCGCGGGAGGTAGATGCGGTCGTCGGAGATCTTGCGGTACCGACCAACCGTCTCCGCGAGCCAGGCCTCGATGTCCGTGTCGGACGCCGACCCGTCGTCTGGCAGTTCACTTTGAGGTTGTGCGTCGCGGCTCGACAAGAAGTAGGTACCCGAGTCGTCGGTGAAGAAGAACTCTGTGGTGTGAAACCCGGCCGCGGACGGGAAGGTTCGGCCCGTTGCGGTGCCCGAGTAGTTCGGCAGCGCGGGCGCGTATCCGGGGTGGTGGCTGATCCCGAAGTTCCAGCCGGTCACTCCGGTGACAGCGGCGAGCACGATTGCACGCTCGGTGTCGCTGAGCGGCTGAACCGGTTTGTTGCTGGCGAAAGCCAGTTCTCCCGAGGGGATTTCACCGCCAACCGGAAAGCGGCGTGATCGGCGGCCGGTGATAGCCCCGAGCAGTGGGAAGCTCGTGAGGTCGGCAAGCGCGCGCCGTTCGTGCTCGTCGAGCACGAAAGTGGCTGCGGCAGTTGAGGTCATGCGTTCGCTCCGGTCAGGGCGTGATCGACGACGTGGCGGCCGACGTGGTCGGCCACCGCGCGGTGGGCCGTCTCGTTGAGCACGTCGTGCGCGGCGTCGTCGATGATCTCGACGCGAAGTCCGGGCAGTCGGTCCTGCCAGGCGAGCACGCCGGTCACCGGTGCGATCTGGTCGTCCGAACCGTGCACTGCCAGAACGGGTGTCGACAACGTCGGCAGTTCCTCGTCGAGCCGCGCCCACGCCGGTTCGAAGAGTGCCTTCAAGACCTCGACGACATCGGCTCCGGTGAACGCCAACGGATCGTTGGCCAACTCGTCGCGATAGAACGGGTCGGCCGACAGCGCGTCGAGGTCGAGTTCGAAACTGCCGCCAGCCTCGGTCACCGAACTCAGCCACGGTAGCGGCGACAGCGGGGCACCCGAGATCACGACACTGGAGTACCTCGACGGCTGATCGAGCGCCGCGAACAGCGCACCGAGACTGCCGAGCGAATGTCCACTGATCGCGAGTGGCAGCTCCGGCGAGCGTGCTGCGGCAAGGTCGGTCAGGGCTCGCGCGTTGTGCACCACGGCGTCGTACGATCCGACGTCGCCGCGCTCACCGTCGGACAATCCGTGGCCCTGCTGGTCGAGTGCCCAGAGTTCGACGCCGTGCGCTGCCAACTCCGCTGCGTAGCGGTGGTAGAGCCCCGAGTGCTCACCGAATCCGTGCAGAAGTATCAGCGCGGCTGTCGGCGTGGTGTTGGTTGGCCAGTGCCGGTAGAAGATCCGACCCTGCGCGCCGTCGAAGAAGGGCATGGTTCACTCCTGTTGTGGGCTGTGATGCGCCCGAGAAGCATCGCGCACCACCACATTTCACGACAGCCTTTGAACCATTCGGATTCTGAGCCGACACCCGCGCCGCTACATGTGTGCCATATCGAAGGACGTGGGTGCTGCAGCACCCACGTCCTTCGATTCGACCCACAGTCAGCGCGTTGCTACTGGCCCCGGGGTGCTATTTGGTCCCGAGCAGAGTCGGGATGAGGTTGACCAGTTGCGTCAACAGATCGCTCAACCCCTTGTCGCCCAGGATGTCTGACACTCCCGGCACGCTCGGCGTTGTGGGAGTCTTCGGCGTCGTTCCCGACGGCGCGGTGGTTGACGGCCCGTCGCCCGTGGGGGCGGCGGCGTTGACGCCGATGGTGATCTTGGGGTGCTTGGCGGGGTCGAGCCACGCGAGGATCTTGCGCATCACGTCGCGATCGATTGCGACGCAGCCCATGGTCGGCTCGCCGTTGGTGACGTGGAGGAACATCGCCGACGCCTTGCCGGGGGTGCGCTGCGGGTTGTGCGCGATGTTGACCGCGTAGTCGTACACCGGACCCGCGTCGTAGAGGTTCTCGCTGTCGCCGCCGGGGCTGTTCGCCTGGCGCACATGGGTGTTGTACGTCGGGGACTTCATGTTGGAGTCCCACCAGTCCTGACGCGTCGCCTGGAAGTACGGCATCTTGGTGCCGGGATTGGCCTGCCTACCGAATGCCTGGTCCAGCGCGAAGGTGCCTTCCGGCGTGCGATACACGTTGTCCTTCGGCTCCCCCATTCCCAGCGAGCCCAGGAACGCCTTGGTCGGCCCGAACACGGGCTTCCACGACTTGTCTGCGCCCTTCTCGAATGCGGTGAGCGTCGCGGTCGGGTCGGACGCCTTCGGTGCCGTGACCACGATCATCTGGCCCGTATCCGACGCTTGCGGCCCCGGCTTCGACGATCCGTTACCCGCGAGGGTGTCCAAGATTCCATCGACCTGCGGGATACCGAGAGAAGGCGACGTCGGTGTCGGAGTGTGGGGTGTCGTGGGTGATGTCGGGGCGGGTGATGTGGGAGTCGTCGAGGTTCCCGGCGCGGCCAATGCCTGGCCGGCACCGGCAACGATTGCAGCCATCACCGCAATCACTACAAGTCCCAACAGTCTCATTCGCCTCATCAGTAACTTCTGCACCACATAAGTGTGGCAAATGGCAAGACGGCGTGAGTCTCAGGGGCATCACAGTGCTGCACTGATCGGGTGACAGAGCGGCAGAACTGCTACTTGAACATGAACTCAGCCTCATCTATTGTCTCTTGGTGACGTAGCACACACTGGCCGAAGTCAGCGACTACTCACACACGTCGAAGGGACAACAGATGAGCACTGTCAACACCGTCACAGGCCCCGTGGACTCGGGCGACCTGGGTTCAACACTCATCCACGAGCACATCTTCGTCCTCGGCGAGGAGTACCGAGAGAACTATCAGGACGACTGGGACGAGGATCGCAAGATCGCCGACGCGGTGCGCGATCTGCGCGAGCTCAAGGGTCTCGGTATCGACACCATCTTCGACCCGACGGTGCTCGGTCTCGGCCGCTACATCCCCCGCATCAAGAAGATCGCCGACCAGGTCGACCTGAACATCGTGGTGGCAACCGGCCTCTACACCTACAACGACATTCCCTTCCAGTTCCACTACACCGGCCCCGGGTTGCTCTTCGACGTCGACGAGCCGCTGGTGAACTTCTTTGTCCGTGACCTCACCAAGGGAATCGCCGACACCGACGTGCAGGCCTCGTTCCTCAAGTGCGCCATCGAGGAGCAGGGACTGACGCCCGGCGTCGAACGCGTGATGCGGGCCGTCGGCCAGGCACACGTTCAGACCGGCGCTCCGATCACCGTGCACACCAACCCGCACACCGGCTCTGGCCTCGTCGCGCAGCGCGTGCTGCGCGAGGAGGGCGTCGATCTGACCAAGGTCGTCATCGGACATTCCGGGGACTCGACCGACCTCGACTACCTCATGAAGGTCGCCGACGAGGGATCGATCCTTGGCATGGACCGCTTCGGGCTCGACGTCCTGCTGCCCTTCGACGACCGCATCAACACCATCGTCGAACTCGCCAAACGTGGCTACGCCGATCGGATGGGACTTGCCCACGACGCGTCGTGCTTCATCGACTGGTTCGATCCAGAAGCCAAGAAGCAGGCGGTCCCGAATTGGAACTACCGCCACATCAGCGAGGACGTGCTCCCCGCTCTGCGCGAACGGGGTGTGAGCGACGCCGATATCACCACCATGCTCGTCGACGTCCCGCGCCGCTACTTCGAGTGACCGCCATGCACCCGGGGCGAGTACCCGCCCCGGGTGCACACAGCTCCACACCCCTTCTGTCATAAGGAATCTCATGGCCAATCCCGTAGCCGCCCTGTGGAAGGGTGCCGACACCTATCCCGATCGCATCGCGGTACGCAGCGGCGAGCGCATCCTGCGTTACGGCGACCTGCGTGCTCGAATCGCCCGCAGCGCAGCGCGTTTCGCGGCCTTGGGAGTCTCTCCCGGTGACCGCGTACTGCTTGTTGCGCCGTCGATTCCCGAGTTCGCCATCGCCCACTACGGTCTCCATACGATCGGCGCCACCATCATCACGGTCAACACGATGTCGACCACCCACGAGATCGACTACGTTGTCGACGATTCCGGGACCTCGTTGATCGTCGCGTGGCACGAGTCGGCAGCGGCGGCCGATCTGGTCGCGACGAACCGTGGCCTTCCGTTCGTGGAACTGAAGCCGTTCGAGGATGATCCGGTTACGGACACGCCGTCGGTCGATGCCTATGTCGAGCGCGACGAGCACGACACCGCGGTCATCCTGTACACCTCCGGGACGACCGGAAAGCCCAAGGGTGCTCAGTTGAGCATCGCCAACGTCAACGCGGCTCCGATCGCGTTCCGCCCGGCGCTACGAATCGGCGATGAAGAGCGTTGGGCCACAGCACTTCCCCTGTTCCATTGCTTCGGGCAGGTCGTCGTGATGCACAGCGCGCTGACCTGGGGCGGCAGCCTGTCGCTGCTATCCCCCTTCGCGCCCGTGGAGTTCATGAACCGAATCCGCGACGAGCATGTCACCATCGCGTGCGGCGTTCCGACGATGTGGAATGCGATGTTGCAGAACGCATCCGGATACTCATCCGATGATTTCGTCGACCTGCGACTGGCGTGCTCGGGCGGAGCGTCGATGCCGGGTGAGGTCATTCGTGCGTTCGCCGACAAGTTCGGCTGCGTGATCCTCGAAGGTTACGGCCTCACCGAGACCGCGGGCACCGCGACCTTCCGCGACCTCGACGGCGAACCGAAGGTCGGAACCGTCGGACCGGCGTTGCCAGGCTTCACCATCGAGGTTCGCGATCCCGACGGCACACCTCTCGGCGCCGACGAGGTCGGTGAGATCTTCCTCAAGGGGCCGACGGTGATGACCGGCTACTGGAACCGCCCCGAGGCCACCGCGTCCGAACTCGTCGACGGATGGCTGCGCACGGGCGACATCGGCGCGATGGACGCCGACGGCGACCTCCGGATCATCGACCGCGCAAAGGATCTCATCATCCGCGGCGGCTACAACGTGTACCCGAGAGAAGTCGAAGAGGTGCTCTACACCCACCCCGACATCGTCGAGGTCGCCGTCATCGGCGTGCCTGACGACCACTATGGCGAGGAGATCGCCGCGGTCATCGCGTTACGGCCGGACGCCGTGCTCAACACCGATGCCCTGCGCGGCTGGGCGAAGGAACGACTCAGCGCCTACAAGGTCCCGCGGATCGTCCACGTCGTCGATGCACTACCGAAGGGCGCGACCGGAAAGATCCTCAAGCGCGCGATCGACCGTGATTCGCTCCGCGAACTCAGCTCGACGGGCTCTGGTACACAGCAACCTCGATGAGGTTCACGTCGAGACCCTCATTGCCCGATGTTGCGGACCCGCGAGAACGTGCCCCTCGGGGCACTCAGTCGCGCGGGGCCGCACCGGGACGTCGAAGGCCGATCGCGTTGACCCACAGGTGGGTGGCGGTGTCGACCATCGCGTCGATGTCCGACGGCTCGCCGCCGACGATGAACGCCTGGTAGGCCATCCGCGACACCATGCCCGACAACGCCGCGGCCGCGGCCGTCGGGTCGAGTTCTGGATCGGCGATGCCTCGCTCCTGCAACTCCCGAATATGACGAGCATTGCGTTCGACGAACACGAGGCTGCGCTGGCGCCGCCTCTCACGGAACTCCGCCATCGTCGACGACACCTGTTCGAGCACCAGACGCAGGCCGGCATTGCGCCGATACGCCTCGAAATAGGCTCGGTTGGCCGCGGCGAGGATCTCGGTCGGGTCGTCGTCGGAACCCGGCTCGACGTGCGGGTAGCCGGGATGCAGCATGTCCTGGTGCGCTTCGGCGAGCACAGCGTCGAGGATCTCTTCCTTGCTGTCGAAGTAGGTGTAGAACGACCCGATCGAGCACTGCGCCTCGGTGGTGATGTCGGTGAGCCGTGAATCGGCGAATCCGTCGCGCTCGAAGACCGTGCGCGCCGCAGACACCAGAGCCGCCCGCGTTCTCTCTCCGCGAGCGGTCAGGGGTTTGCGCACAGCGCTCGGAGCACCCGAAACCGACGGCACCTCGAGCGCGGTGTCGTGCGCGGCGGTGTCGTCGGTTTCGGTGCTCATCTGAGTCTCCTCGGCGATCTCGGGCCTCACTTCACGACCGGACAGTCTGATCGATCAACGGTATCGGGTCACGCCAATCCTGCCTCGTCGGCCATCTCACTCGCCTTGTCCACGAAGCGGTCGACCAACTCTGGGGTTGGGGCGCCGACGACGGCGCGGTTGGTCGGGTCGTCCTGGACTCGACGCACCACGCCCTCGACGATGATGGCGACCTTCCACAACCCCAGCGTCCGCCAGTACTTGAGCGCCTCCGGATCACGTCCTGTGATTCGCAGGTAGTCGGCTGCCACGTCGGCCGGGGTCGGGAAACCCTCCATGGTCTCGGCGCTGAATCGTCCGGGGATCTCCTCCCCCACCTCAGGCCAGTACGCCAGAGTGCTGCCGATGTCGGCGAGCGGATCGCCGAGCGTCGACAGTTCCCAGTCGAGAGCCGCCTGCACGTCACCGGTCTGCGGGTCGACCATCACGTTGCGGATGTGGAAGTCTCCGTGCACCAGCGACGTCTCGTGCTGCTCCGGCACGTTCTCGGCGAGCCTGCGAGTCAACGAGTCCAACTCGGGGATCTCCCGCGTCTTCGAGTGCTCCCACTGCGCGGCCCACCGCTTGAGTTGGCGTTGCGCATACGGCTTGTGGCTGGCGAGATCGGTCAGTCCGGTCGCGTCGAGGTCAACCGCGTGAATATGCGCAAGCGTCTCCATCATCGACGTCCCGACATTGCGGCGTGCGGGCAGCGGAAGAAGCTCCGCGTTCTCCCTCTTCTCCAGCGAGATGCCGTCGACGAAGTCCATGACGACGAGCGGCACCGGAGCCACCGCTTCGTCGCTGCACACGCCGTACACCTTGGGTACGGGCACGTCCGTCGGTGCGAGCGCCGACAGAATCCGCGCCTCACGGGCAACGTCGTGGGCCGACGCGAGCAGGTGCCCGACAGGAGGTCGGCGCAGCACGTAGCGCCGACCCGACCCGTCAGCGAGCAGATATGTCAGATTCGACTGTCCGCCACCGATTCTCGTCGCCGTGACCTGGTCGTCGAGGCTGATGCCGTTGTCCGACAACCACGCCCGCAGGGCATCGGAGCCGACGTCGGGGATGCCGAGGTCTGTCACCGATGCACTCACCACCGCGCGGCCAGAGCCTGATCCGTCACGCCGGCAACGGTTTCCGGAACCGGACCGGTGCGGTACGGGCGCAGTTCACGACGCGCGATCGACCGCTTGTGCACCTCGTCGGGACCGTCGGCGAGTCGCAGAGTCCGGATGTGTGCGTAGGCCATGGCGAGGGGGAAGTCGTCGGTGACGCCCGCGCCGCCGTACACCTGGATCGCACGGTCGATGATCTTGAGCGCGACGTTGGGCGCGGCAACCTTGATCGCCGCGATCTCGGTGGCGGCAGCCTTGTTGCCGACGGTGTCCATCATGTCGGCGGCCTTCAGGGTGAGCAGACGCACCATCTCGATGTCGATACGCGACTCCGCGATCCAGTCCTGGATGTTCGCGCGATCGGCCAGCGGCTCACCGTAGGTCACACGCGCAACGGCACGCTCACACATCAATTCCAGTGCGCGCTCTGCCATTCCGATGGTCCGCATGCAGTGGTGGATGCGTCCGGGTCCGAGGCGTGCCTGCGCGATGGCGAAGCCCTCGCCCTCACCCTTGAGAACGTCGGCTGTGGGCACGCGGACGTTGTCGAAGACCAGTTCGCCGTGGCTTTCACGATCGACGTATCCGAAGACGGGGAGGTTGCGCACGATGGTGAGGCCCGGCGCGTCGGTGGGCACGACCATCATCGACTGCTGCTTGTGTGTCGGCGCTGTCGGATCGGTCTTGCCCATCACGATGAGCACCTTGCAGTCGGGACGAACCGCGTTGGACGCGAACCACTTACGCCCGTTGAGCACGTACTCGTCGCCGTCGCGGACCATCGAGAGCTCGATATTGGTGGCGTCCGAACTCGCGACCGCGGGCTCCGTCATGGCGAAGGCCGACGAGATCTCACCGTTGAGCAGCGGCTTGAGGTAGCGCTCCTTGTGCTCGTCGGTGCCGAAGAGCGTGAGCACCTCCATGTTGCCCGTGTCGGGTGCGTTGCAGTTGAACACCTCCGACGCCCAGACCACGCGACCCATGATCTCGGCGAGCGGCGCGTACTCGAGGTTGCTCAGCCCCGGGCCCCACTCCTTGTGCGGATGGAAGAGGTTCCACAGCCCCTCTGCCCTGGCCTTCTCCTTGAGCTGGTCGAGGATCTGCGGGTTGGCGTGCGGATTGTCGAGCTCACGCATCTGCTGCTCGTACACGGCCTCGTTGGGATAGATGTACTGGTCCATGAAGTCGAGCAGGCGCTGGCGGTATTCCGCTGCGCGCGGCGACATCTCGTACAGACTCATGAAATTCTCCTTGTGGTGTAAGGCTTTCGGAGGAACAGGGTTGTCACGCGTTGGTGAGTTGCTCGCGGAGCGTGTTCTGGTACCGACGCATCCCGCGCAACCAGCGGTCGTAGTCGGCGCCCTTGTTGCGGTACATGTCGAGTACTTCGGGGTGCGGCAGAATCAGGAAGTGCTCGTCGGCGATGGCGGCGAGCACGACCTCGGCCACCTCGGACGGCGTGAGCACCCGGCCGGCGGTCTCGACTGCGGCCTGCATCAGCATCTCGTCACCGTTGTCCGGCGACGTGGGCGGACGGAGCAGTGCGGTGTCGACACCCATCGGGCACAGACAGCTCACCTTGACGCCGTCATCGCCGTAGGTGACGTTGAGCCATTCGGAGAAGGCGACGGCGGCGTGTTTCGTGGTGGAGTAGATCGGCGACCCGAGCTGAGTCAGCAGACCTGCCGCCGACGCTGTCGAGATGAAGTAACCGTTGCCGCGTTCAACCCATTCGGGAACGAGGCGACGAGCAGCACGAACGTGCGCGAGCAGGTTGACGTTGAGCGCCAGATCCCAGTCGGCGTCCGACGCCGCCAGTCCCGGTCGGCCTCCGATCCCCGCGTTCGCGACGTAGATGTCCACGGCACCGAACCGGCTCTCCGCGAGCGCGACGGTTGCATCGATGTGTGTCGACGAGCCCGCATCCCCTGCCAGCGTCGCCACGTTCTCGCCACTCGGATCAATCTCGGTGGCGGCACGCTCGAGCGCCTCGTCGTCGAGGTCGGTGGCAACGACCCGTGCCCCACCCGCGACGAGCGCACGCGCGATCGCGGACCCGATTCCGCCCGCCGCGCCTGTGACGATGGCAACATTTCCGTCGATGTTCATAGACGAAACCGTACTTGAACCCAATTTCAGGTTCAAGTACGGTTTCGATCTTTTTCCGATCTGGTCGACCGGGTCAGCCCAGCATCTTCGCCATCGAACTCGAGTCCTCACCGCTACGGCGAAGGATCAGGGCGGAGATGGCAAGTACCGCCAGCGTGAGTGCCAACATCAGCGTCGACATCGCAGCGACCTCCGGCCGTAGCGCGACACGCACGTTGGAGAACACGTACACCGGCCACGGCGTGTACCCCGGCTGCTGCACGAAGGTGGAGATCACCACGTCGTCGAGGCTGAAGGTGAACGCCAAGAGCATGCCCGCGATGATGCCCGGCATGGCGGCGGGCAGGATCACGTGACGCAGTCGAGCCAGCGGCGACGCATACAGATCCGCGGCGGCCTCCTCGAGCGCGGGATCCAGCGACGCGACTCGTGCTCGGACTATGAAAGTCACCACGACCATCGACACCACGGCATGTGAGATCACGAGCCGGAACAGGCCGTTGTTGAACGGGCTCAGACCACCGTCGACGCCGAGGGTGACGTACCACGGAAGGAAGGCGACGGCGTCGGCGATGTCGGGGGTGACGAGCGTGACGGTAAGCAATCCCAACAGGCCGATCGACCACCATCGCGGTCGACGGGAGATGCCGATTCCGATACCGGCGAATCCGCCGAGCACCGTTGCCAGCAGCGCGGAGAGCACACCGACCTCCAGCGACACCTGCACCGAACGCACGATGGTGTCGTTGGTGAGGGCGTCGGAGTACGCGGTGAAGCCGAATGAGTCGAACTGTTGCAGCAGCCGACCGGTGTTGAACGAATACACCACGATCACCGTGATCGGCAGGAACAAGAACAGGAAGACGATGACCGCCCACGCCTTGATCGCGAAGGTGTACCAATCGCGTTGTGTTCGAAGCGGCTTCATCGTCAACGGGGCCAGCGGACCCGACTTCTCTCCCGTCGCATCCACAGCTGGAACGTTGAAGACGCGCCTGTCGAGCACGGTGATGACGGCTCGCACGACAAGGCCCGCGAGTACGACGCAGATGAGCACCACGAGCATCAGTGAGACCGTCATGGCCGAACCCAGGGCCCAGTTCTGCGCGGTCTCGAACTGTGCGGCGATCATCTGGCCTGCCATGGTTCCCTTGGCGCCACCGAGCACCGACGGCGTCACGTAGTCGCCCATCAGCGGGATGAACACCAGGAGCACGCCCGAGGCGATGCCGGGTGCCGCGAGCGGCAGCGTGATCCGGAAGAACGTGGTCCACCGGTTGGCTCCGAGATCGCGACTGGCCTCCCGCAGCGAGAGTCCTGCCCGGTCCATCGCGACGTAGAGCGGGAAGATCATCAGCGGCAGGTAGTTGTAGACGACGCCGATCTGGACCGCGGCACGTGTGTAGAGGATGCCGAGCTCGCCCAATCCCGCGCTCTGCATCGCGCTGGACAACCATCCCGTCGGTGCAAGGGTGATCTGCCAGCCGATCGTGCGAACGAGGAAGTTGGTGAAGAACGGAACGATGATCAACGCGAGATACAACGGTCGACGTCGCGGATTGCTCTTCACCGCAAGCCAATACGCGAACGGGACGCCGATCAGCAGAGTGAGCAACACGCCGACGATGGCGATCTGCAACGTATTGGTGAAGGTCGAGCGATAGTCCGCACCGAACGCCTCGCCGTAGTTGTCGAGCGACAACCGGTCGGTCGCGTACGTGGTGAACTGGTCGGGCTTGTAACCGAAGCTGTACCAGATGACGAGCGCGAGAGGAATGACGAAGAAGAAGACGAGGTACGCCCACGCGGGGAAGGTCAGCCCGCCGGCCCCGAAGAGTCGTTGTCGCAGTGGCGGTTTGGGGGTGTCGGCAGCGGGTTCGGGTTGTTCGTGCCCGGTCTGTGAAGGCGTCAGGATGTCTGTGGTCATCGGGCGCTCCTCGCCTGCATCTGATTGAGGATCTCGGTGCGTTCCTGGGTGGCGGAGTCGACGGTCGCGACGACCAGCCGGTTGACGATCTCGTCCGAGGGGAACAGCAGTTCCGGGAAGGGCAGGTCTGCGGCCTTACCCTTCTCCGACATGCCCTTCACGCCTGTCTGATAACCGATGTACTGGAGTTCGCGGAACGACACCTCCGGGTCGAGCATGTGGTTGATGAACGCGTACGCGGCGCCCGGATGCTGGGTGCCCCGCACGATCGCGAAGTTGTCGGTGAACAGATTCGCGGTCGGCAGCGGATAGACGAATCCCCATTTGTCCGGGTCGCTTTCGTTCATCAGGGTCAGCCGGGCGTCACCATTCCATGCCTGCAGCAGACTGTACGAACCGCCGGAGACGATGGAGGTGATCGACGAGTTGTAGCCCTGGATGGTCGGGGCGAGTTGGTTGACCAAGATGTTGCGCGCGGCCGACAGGCTCTTGGCATCGGTGGTGTTCGGGTCGATATTCATCGCGCCCATCGCGATCGAGACGACTTCCCACGGATCTTCGACCACGCTGACCTTGCCCTTGGCAGGCCCCCGAGCGAGACTGATGAAGTCGGCCCACGACGTCGGTGTCTTGTCGGTCAGCGACTTCTGATACATGAATCCCGTTGTGCCCCAGTTCTTACACGCGGCGTGCCGCGACTGTGGGTTCCACGGCGGGTTGAAGAACCGCTCTTCGAGGTTCGCGAGATTGGGGATGCGCGAGTGGTCGAGTTCGTCGAGAAGTCCGTGCGCAACCATCTGCGGGATGTAGACCCCGGTCGGCACGATGACGTCGTAACCCGAGGTTCCGCGTGCCGCAGCGAGTTTCGCGATCATCTCTTCGTTGGAGCCGAAGGCGTCGACCTGCAGGCGCACCCCGAACTTGTCGCGGTAGGCGTCGAGATCGGCCGGGTCCTCGTAGTCGCCCCAACTGTAGTAATTGAGCTGACCCTCGATGTCATTCGAGAGAGGTTTCGACGGCGCGATGGTCTTGTCGCCACCACACGCCGTCACCGCGAGACCTGCTACCGTGACGCCGATTCCGGCGAGAAAGCTGCGACGGGTGATGCGCGAGACCGCGGCCCTGGGAACGAGCGCGCGCACCGTCGTCGACTCGGTGTCCATGTCGTGCTGTGGTCTCATTTCGTGAACACCCGCGTATCCGCCTGCGAGAACGTGCATGTCACGCGCTGGCCCTCGTGGAGATCGGGGAAGTTGCGTGTTGCGCCACGCACCAGCACCTCGGTATCCGCGTCGGTGGTGACGACAACCTGGGTGAGGTCGCCGAGGAACGAGACGCCTGCCGCCGTCCCCGAGACGACGTTGTCGGCGGCGTCGATGTCGGCCTGTCCCTCGGCGAACCAGATCGCCTCCGGACGGATCGCGACGACGAGATCGCCGCTGAGACCGTCGATATCGTCCGCGACGGCGAAGGGGCCGTCGGTGGTGGGCAGTCGTCCGTCTTTCAGCGTGCCGGTGACGTCGAAGAACGTCTGCTTGCCGACGAAATCGGCGACGAATCGGTTGACCGGCTTGGCGTAGATGTCTTTGCCGTCACCGACCTGGGCAACGCGTCCCTCGCTCATGACGACGATGCGATCGCTCATCGACAGCGCCTCCTCCTGGTCGTGCGTCACGAACACGAAGGTGGTGCCCAGATCCTTTTGCAGCAGTTTCAGTTCGATCTGCATTTCCTCACGAAGCTTGCGGTCGAGGGCACTCATCGGCTCGTCGAGCAGCAGGACGTCCGGCCGGTTGGCCAGCGCCCGCGCGAGCGCGACACGCTGTTGCTGTCCACCCGACAACATGGCGGGCTTGCGGTCGGCGAACCGCGTCATCTGCACCAGCTCAAGGGCTTCGGCCACGCGCTGCCCGATCTCCTTCTTCGGTACTTTGCGTTGCCGCAGACCGAATCCGACGTTCTGCGCGACGGACATGTGCGGGAACAACGCGTAGGACTGGAACACCGTATTCACGGGTCGACGCTCCGGCGGAACGTCGATGATCGACGCGCCGTCGAGCGTGATCTCGCCCTTCGTCGGCCTCTCGAAGCCTGCGAGCATGCGCAGCAACGTGGTCTTGCCGCAGCCGGAGGGGCCGAGCAGCGAGACGAATTCGCCTGCGGCTACGTCGAGATCGATGTCGGTCACCGCGACGTGACCGTTGTCGTACACCTTCGTCACGCCGTGCATCGAGATGGCGCCGCGCTGCGCGGTGCTCACCTCCGTCGGCTTGGTGGCTTCGACTGCGGTCATGGTTTGGTCCTCTCGTAAACGATCTCACCGTCGGCGACGGTCAGGTCGGATCTGGTATTCCAAAGCGAATCTGGTTGCTCTGCAAAGGGATTACGGTCGGCGATGACCAGGTCTGCGCGTGCTCCCGGCCGGATGACCCCGACCTGGCCACGCCTGTTCAGGTGCGCCGACCCGCTGGTGTACGCGGCAAGGGCTGTTGTGAGGTCGAGCGACTGTGCGGGAAGAAGCGGTTCGACGCTCTCGCCGGGTGGAATGCGGTTGACCGCAACCGACATCGCAGCCCAGGGGTCGGGAGTGCTCACGGCCCAGTCACTGCCCATGGCCAGCGATGCCCCCGACCGCGCGAGCGACCCGAACGGGTAGTGCCACTGGTAACGCTCGTCGCCGATCGCCGAGCGTACGAGCGTCACCATGGAGTGTCGTTGCACGCCCAGAGCGCCTGCATGTTGACGGTCACGCCGAGTTGGACGAAGCGGCCGAGGTCTGCGGGGCGAACCAGCTGCAGATGGGCGATGTGGTGTCGACCCGCCGTGAGGCCGTTCGCGACTCGCGCGGCCTCGACCGCGTCGAGCGCCGCGGTGACGGCGGCGTCGCCGATCGCATGAAAGTGGATGTCGAGTCCCGCGGCGTCGCATGCGATGACCGCCTCGGTCAGCACCTTCTGGTCGAAGTAGGCCAGCCCGGTGTCCGCGGGTGCGCACGCGCAGTCGCGACAGTACGGTTCCGACATCGCTGCGGTGCGGTTCTCCACGACGCCGTCGACCATGATCTTCACCGAGTGCATGCTCCAGCGGCGACCGGCCGTGCTCGCCAGACGTGCGGCGAAGCCCGCGACGACGTCGTCGATCGCCCAGCGGTCGAGGTCTCGCGGTAGCCACGACGCACCGACGACGTCCGCGGTGAGGTCACCGGAGTCCTCCGCAGCGGTGTAGACCGTGTCGAGGTCGGCCATGCCGGGGTACTCGCCGACGATGGCCTCCTGCCACCCCGTGACGCCGAGCGAATGGAGGTATTTCTGGGCGGTGAGCAGGCCGGCGTACTGCTCGTCGACGTCGGGCTGCGGCACGAACCGGGAGACGAGGTCCATTGCTCCCTCGTGCAACGTCCCGGTGGGTGATCCGTCCGCCGCGCGCTCGATGCGGCCGTCCGACGGGTCGGGCGTCGTGGCATCGATTCCTGCCAGTTCGAGGGCTCGCGAGTTGACCCAGGCGTCGTGGTGATCGCGGTTGAGGAGGAACGCCGGACGGTCGTCGACGACGGCGTCGAGGGCGCTCGCCGTGGGGCAGCCTCGATCGAAGTGACTCATCGTCCAGCCCGAGCCGACGATCCACTCCCGGTCGGTGGCGCGCGCATTCACGGCGATCGCGTCGAGCGTCTGCGCGGCATCGTCGGCGTCGGTCAGGTCGCACGCGTTGCGATCCACGCCCGCTGACAACGCATGGATGTGCGCATCGGTGAATCCCGGGTGCAGGAGCCGTCCGGCCAGGTCGACGCGCTCGGCCGACGGAATCTGCGCCACGACGCGATCGACGGCGCCGACCGCGACCACTCGCCCGGACCGTACGCCGACCGCCATGTCGTCGTGAAGGCGATGCCCGTCGAAGACCGGACCCGAGTGGAAAACGGTGTCCGGAAGCGGTACTGCCACGAGCGTTGCGATCCTTCCGTGCCGACAGCCTGGGTCGACGGCCTCGCGACCGCCGACTGCGGCAAGCTCCCCCAAGCGGTTGCTAGACTGCCGAAATCCGATGTACTTGCCGAGAATCGTCACTGATTCCGCAGGTTTTCTCCATCTGAACGGACGCTTCTTAATCTGCTCGCAACATTCGGTGGCTTACGGTCTGTGGCATGCGCAATGGAGAAGTCTCGTTCTGGTATTCGACAATCGATCCCGTCCGGCGTCGTTCGCCCCTGGGTGGAGACCTCGACGTCGACATCGCCATCGTCGGCGGCGGGCTCACCGGTCTGTGGTCGGCGTACTACCTCCGTGAGGCGCTTCCGGACGCTCGCATCGTGGTGCTCGAGAAGGAGTTCTGCGGCTTCGGCGCATCCGGGCGCAATGGCGGCTGGTTGTCGGCAGAGGTGCCGGGTAACCGGTCGCACTATGCCGACATCGCCACGTCACGCGGCCGTGACGGCCTCGAAGCGAATCGTCGACTCACCGCCACCATGCGCTCAGGTGTCGACGAGGTACTCGCTCGCGTCGCCGCCGAACACATCGACTGCGACGCGGTGAAGTCGGGCGTGCTCCACATCGCGCGCTGTCCGGCGCAGGAGTCGCGACTGCGTGACGAGCTCGACGCCGAACATCATTTCGGCGCGAGCGACTGGGAGTACCTCGACGCCGACGCCGTCGCGGATCGACTCTCGATCCGCGGCGCGCAAGCGGCGATGTTCTCGCCGCAGTGCGCACGGGTGAATCCGATGAAACTCACCCGTGGCGTGGCCGACGCCGTCGAGCGCCGCGGGGTGGCGATTCACGAGGACACCGCCGTCGTCGAGATCAGCCCGCGATCGGTCCGCACCGACCGCGGGACCGTTCGTGCCGAGACCATCCTGGTCTGCCTCGAAGGCTTCACCGCGACCATGCCCGGGCGACACCGCGCACTACTCCCCCTCAACTCGTCGATGATCGTGACCGAGGTGCTCCCGGAGGCGATGTGGGACGAGATCGGTTGGGAGGGAGCAGAACTGCTCGGCGAGACGGCACACGCCTACACCTATTCGCAACGCACCGCCGACGGTCGAATCGCGCTCGGCGGACGCGGCGTGCCCTACCGATACGGCTCCGGTATCGACCATGACGGCGAAACCCAGGAGCGCACCGCGCAGTCACTGGTCGACGCCCTGCACGAGCTCTTCCCCGCGACCGTCGACGTCGAGATCGCGCACGCGTGGTGCGGCGTGCTCGGGGTGAGCCGCGACTGGTCGGCGTCGATCGACTTCGACCCGACAACGGGGATCGGCTCGGCATCCGGCTACGTCGGGTCCGGACTCACGACGACCAACGTCGCCGCCCGCACGCTACGCGACCTGGTCGTCGGAGAGCGGACAGAACTCACCGACCTGCCGTGGGTCGCGCACCACGCGAAGAAGTGGGAGCCCGAACCCCTGCGCTGGCTGGGCGTCGCGTCGATGTACGGCGCCTACCGCGCCGCGGACCGCCGAGAGCTGGCCTCGACGTCGCCGAAGTCGAATGTCATTGCCCGCGTGGCTGATCGGATCTCCGGGCGGGCGTAGGTGGTCGAGCCTTCCCCGCTGGTGAGTCGTCACCACTGGTCGAGCCCTAACCGCTGGTCGAGCTTTCCCCGCTGGTCGAGCTTGTCGAGACCACCCCACCGCTAGTCGAGCCCTAACCGCTGGTCGAGCTTTTCCCGCTGGTCGAGCTTGTCGAGACCACCTCGCTGCTAATCGGGCTTTCCCCGCTGGGCGAGCTTTCCCCGCTGGTCGAGCCCTAACCGCTGGTCGAGCTTGTCGAGACCACCTCACACCGCTCGAATCCCGGGCGCGCGCAAGTGGTCTCGACACGCCGCTCGTCCCTCGCGGCTGCTCGACCAGCGGAAGGCGCGCGGCCGTTCGCAGAGCGGAAGGCGGGCGGCCGTTCGACCAGCGGATGATGCGCGGAGGTGGTCTCTCCACGCCGCTCGTTCCTCGCGGCTGCTCGACCAGCGGATACCGCTGGTCGAGCTTGTCGAGACCACCTCCCGCGATCAGTACGTGGCGCCCGGGGCGAACTCCTCGAGCATGTCGGTGACGAGAGCGGCGATCGGCGAGCGCTCGCTGCGCGTCAGGGTCACGTGCGCGAACAGCGGATGCCCCTTCAGCTTCTCGATGACCGCGGCCACACCGTCGTGCCGTCCGACGCGCAGGTTGTCGCGCTGCGCGACGTCGTGGGTGAGCACCACCCGCGAGCCTGTGCCGAGTCGGGACAGCACCGTCAGCAGTACGTTGCGCTCCAAGGACTGCGCCTCGTCGACGATCACGAACGAGTCGTGCAGTGACCGACCGCGAATGTGCGTGAGCGGCAACACTTCCAGCATTCCGCGGCTCAGCACCTCTTCGATGACCTCCGGCGAAGCGAGGCCTTCGAGCGTGTCGAAGACCGCCTGCGCCCACGGCCCCATCTTCTCGGCCTCGCCGCCGGGCAGATAGCCGAGCTGCTGGCCGCCGACCGCGTACAGCGGACGGAACACGACGACCTTGCGCTGCGTCCGACGTTCGAGCACGGCTTCGAGGCCCGCGCACAGCGCGAGCGCCGACTTTCCGGTACCCGCCTTGCCGCCGAGGGACACGATGCCGACGCTGTCGTCGAGGAGCAGGTCGAGGGCAACCCGCTGCTCAGCCGAACGCCCGTGCAGCCCGAATGCCTCACGGTCGCCCCGGACCAGCTGGACCTGCTTGGCCTCGTTGACCCGGCCCAGTGCACTCGACGAGCCGTGGCCCAACAGCCGAACTCCCGTGTGGCACGGCAGTTCTCGTGCAGCGTCGAGGTCGACGACTCCGTCGGAGAACAGCGTGTCGATGACGAGCTGGTCGACGTTGAGCTCCGCCATGCCCGACCATCCGGAGACCACGACGTCCTGTGCGTGGTACTCGTCGGCGTCGAGTCCGACGGCGCCCGCCTTGACGCGCAGCGGCGTGTCCTTGGACACCAGCGTGACGTCTTTGCCCTCGGCGCGCAGGTTGAGCGCGCACGCGAGGATGCGGGAGTCGTTGCTGTCGGTGCGGAATCCGGCGGGCAACACCGCGGGATCGGTGTGGTTGAGCTCGACCTGCAGGGTGCCGCCCTCGTCGCCGATCGGCAGCGGGACGTCGAGTCGACCGTGCTCGAGTCGCAGGTCGTCGAGCAATCTCAATGCCTCACGTGCAAACCATCCAAGCTCGTGGTGGTGACGTTTGCCCTCGAGTTCGCTGATGACGACCAACGGCAAGATGACGTGGTGTTCAGCGAATCGTGTGACTGCCCAGGGATCTGAGAGCAGCACGGAGGTGTCGAGGACGTAGGTGCGTGTGGTCACGTGGGCTCCTACGTTTGTGCGGCACCCGCACAAACCAGTTCTTCGATGACCGGCTGGTTCTTGTCCTTTTCTCGGCGTCAGCCGAGATGGACGAGGACCGGGGCCGGCCCCCTCGTGCTGCTGGTGCAACCCACGATGTGAACCTCCCGGACGAACCGCTTCCCCGCGGCCCGTCACTGGTCAACGTACGCGGATGGCGCCGTTCCGGCGCGCCGTAACCGGGTGTGTCTACGTGAAATATGCGTAAACGGACGTATCGTCGAACCACGACGCGCAGAAGCGATGCCGTGGTGACGATACGCCCGTCAGCAGGGAAAATGCGTCGGTCAGCGACCGGCGCGAGCGAGGATTCTGGCCTTGGCCGCTGCGGCCTCGTCGTTCAGACCGTCGACACTTTCGAGCTTCAACTGATCGACGATCGACGCCGCGATCGCGTCGATCGTGCTCTCGTCCTGGTAGTCGGCGATCAAGGCGCGCTGCTCGTCGAAGTCGACGACGTCGAATCCGATCGGTTCGTCGAGTCCGCGTGCGAGCGCCTTGTCGAGCGCGATCACGGCCGTGTCCTGGTCGGCGACGAGTCCCGCGCCGAGGAGGTTGACGAAGGTGCGCGACGACACCTCGTCGTCACCTGCGACCTTGTGCAGGATCTGCCCGAGGATGTCGTCGGTGACCGACGCCTGCATCTTGCCGATGAACTTCACGCTCTGCGCCTCGTGCACCGCCATGAGTGCCAGGACGTCGAGTGGCTTGAGTTCGTCGACCTGCGCCTCGTTCTGGCGGTAACCGGCGGTGACGTGGACTCGACGACGCTCCTCGGCGTCGACCGGGTCGATCGCTCGCCGGACCACCAGGTAGTCGCGCAGGACCACCGCGTGGCGGTTGTCCTCGGCCGTCCACACGCCGACGAGCTGACGCCAGTCGGAGAACGCCGGGAAGTACTTGGCGAGGATGCGGTGGTACGACGGCAGGTTGTCCTTGGTGAGGAGCAACGCCAGCAGCGCGGCCGCGGTCTCGTCGGACAGCGTCTGCTGCGACGGGTCCCAGTCGTCTCCGCCCATGAAGGCGAAATTGCGACCGTCATCCCACGGCACGTACTCGTGCGGATTCCACGCAGCAGAAGCGAGCTGGTGATCCTCGGCCACCTCGGGGAGGGCCTTCTCCAGCGCGATGATCAGTTCGTCTTCGCTCAGTACGTTCACCGCGCCAAGGATACGGATGCGTAGGTGGCGATTTCAAACCGCCCCGACCATCTCGATGCTGGCCAGATGTCCAGGTCAGACCCGGCTCATCAGTCCCCACTGCTCGAGGCCGTCGTACAGCGGGAAGTCGAGTGCGAGGCGCGAGACCCGGCCACGCAGCGCAGACACATCAGCATCAGGCCCTGCTGCGAGCGCGGTGGCGATGATGTCGGCGACCTCGCTGAACTGCTCGTCGCCGAAGCCGCGGGTCGCGAGTGCGGGGGTACCGATCCGCAGGCCGGAGGTGACCATCGGCGGGCGAGGATCGAACGGCACCGCATTGCGGTTGACCGTGATGCCCACCTCGTGGAGGAGGTCTTCTGCCTGCTGACCGTCGAGCGTGCTGTTGCGCAGGTCGACCAGGACCAGGTGGACGTCGGTGCCGCCGGTGAGCACCGAGACACCCGACTTCTCGACGTCGGAGCCGGTCAGCCGCTCGGCGAGGATCTTGGCGCCCGAGAGCGTCCGACGCTGCCGATCGGCGAACTCTTCGGTGCCGGCGATCTTGAGTGCGACGGCCTTGCCCGCGATGGCGTGCATGAGCGGTCCGCCCTGCTGCCCGGGGAACACCGCCGAGTTGAGCTTCTTGGCCCACTCCTGCTTGGCCAGGATGATGCCCGAGCGCGGTCCGCCGAGGGTCTTGTGCACCGTCGACGAGACGACGTCCGACGCAGGCACCGGGTTGGGGTGCAGGCCGGCCGCGACGAGTCCGGCGAAGTGAGCCATGTCGGTCCACAGATACGCGCCGACCTCGTCAGCGATCGACCGGAAGGCGTCGAAGTCCAGGGTTCGCGGGTATGCCGACCATCCGGCCACGATCACCTTGGGCTGCACGTCGAGGGCGATCTTGCGCACCTCGTCCATGTCGATGCGGAAATCTTCTTTGCTGACGCCGTAGAAGTGGTTCTCATAGAGCTTGCCCGAGAAGTTCAGACGCATGCCGTGGGTGAGGTGGCCGCCGTGCGCGAGGTCGAGGCCCAGTAGCCGCTCCCCCGGGTTCATCAGCGCCATGAGGACCGCGGCGTTGGCCTGCGCACCCGAATGCGGCTGAACGTTGGCGAAGTCGGCTCCGAAGAGCTCCTTCGCGCGGTTGCGTGCGATGTCCTCGACGACGTCGACGTATTCGCAGCCACCGTAGTAGCGGCGGCCCGGATATCCCTCGGCGTACTTGTTGGTCAGGACGCTGCCCTGTGCCTGCAGCACGGCACGCGGAACGAAGTTTTCCGAGGCGATCATCTCGAGTGTGTCGCGCTGGCGGCTCAGTTCGCCGTTCATCGCGGCCGCCACGTCGGGATCGACCTCTGCCAGGGACATCGAGTTCAGGCTCGCGGTGTTCGCGGAGATGGGATTCTCGCTCATGGCGACCAGTCTATTGGCCCAGTTCGGCACGCAGCAGAGCTGGGGTCAGGGGTTCGTCGAGAAGGCGTCCGAATCGCGCGAGACGCGCATCCTGCGGCACCTGCTCGAGCCACTCCCCCAGGAGCCGATACCCCTCGACATAGGTGGAGATGTACGCGCGCCACAGCGGCGACGTCAGGAATCGCAGCATCTGTCGCGCCCGCTCCGACGGCGCGAGCAGCCACCGTTGCAGAAAGCCCGCGACGACGTCGGCGTCGAGGTGCGCATCGTGCAGCATGAGCGCGGCGTCCTGGCGCACGGTCAGCAGACCCGACGACGCCGCGCCCACCCGCTGTGCGCGCTCGCCGTCGAATCGCAGTCCGAGGTCGGCGTAGATCTCCTGCGCCCACAGTCCCCAGTTGTCGCCGATGGCCGCGTGCAGCGCGTGGTCGGCAAGCCCCTCGGCCATCAGGCACTGCGGCGTGTTGACCAGGAAGATGGTCTGCTCGGTCTGCCCACCGCCGACGAGGATCTGCTCCTTTCTGCAGTGCTCGGTGTGGTGACCGGGGTACGCCTCGTGTGCGATGAGATGCGGCAGCGACGACATGTACTGCGTGAGGTCGGCATTGATGGCCACCCGCGACCGATAGTTGCCGAGGTAGTAGTTGAAGCCCGACCAGGGCTTGTCGGTCACCACCTCGAATTCGACGATCTCGTTGTCCGCCAACGGGAAAACGTCGCGAACCCTTTCCCGCAGTGCACCGCTGAAGGCACGCACGCATTCGTCGACGCGCTCGGGTGGAATCTCGTCGGCGCGACGATACGTCGCATAGGCGTCGCTGAGCGCGGGCCCGGTAGCGTCGGGCACTCCGAGCGCAGAAGCCAACTCGCCGTGCGCCTTTCGATAGTCGTCGGTGTCGGCGGGCGCGATGTCGACGTCGAAGTAGGCACGCACCTCGTCGACGAATCCGATGGACTCGCCGGCGAATTTGCGTGCAGAACATTCCAGTGCGCGCAGGTGCGCGTCGACGAACGCTGCCCGATCGGGGGTGAGACCGGCGGGGAGTTCGGATCGCAGACCGCGCGCACGGTCGGCCAGCGCGGCGGGTTCGGGGGCCGGACCGCCCGCGACCTCTGCGCGCAGTGCGGGGTCGCCGGTGTAGGCGTCGACGAAGCCCTCTTCGAGACGGTCGAAGGCGAGGCCGAGCCGTAAATAGTCGGTGACCAGATCCGTATCGGGGGTTGCCGAACCGCTGTACGCCGTTGCCATGGTGGAAGGCTACCGACAGCGGCGTCGACGCGTCCTTCTAAGCTGTAGGCCATGACGACGAGGTGCGACCCGCGATCGCCGATGGGACGAGCCCTCTGATGGCGCGCGACACCACCGGCCGCGATCCCAGTCTTTATCTGGAACTCGATCGCAAGCAATGGCGTGACCTGCGTGAATCCATGCCGATGGTGCTCAATGAGAACGAGCTCGACCAGCTCGTCGGTATGGGCGAGAACGTCGACCTCCAAGAAGTCGCCGAGGTGTATCTCCCGCTGTCGCGACTCATCCACCTACAGGTCGCCGCGAGGCAGCGTCTGTTCGCAGCGACGTCGACCTTCCTCGGCGATCGGCAGACCACCAAGCAGGTGCCGTTCGTCATCGGGATCGCGGGCAGCGTCGCCGTCGGAAAGTCGACGACCGCCCGCATCATGGCAGCGCTCCTGGCCCGCTGGGAGTCGCACCCGAAGGTCGACCTCGTCACCACCGACGGTTTCCTGCTACCCACGCGTGAGCTCGAACGTCGAGGCATCATGCACCGCAAGGGATTTCCCGAATCCTACGATCGCAGGGGACTGCTCCGCTTCGTCACCGAGGTCAAGTCGGGGGCCCGCGAGGTGACAGCCCCGGTCTATTCGCACCTCACCTACGACATCGTCCCCGACGTCATGCACTACGTGCACCAGCCCGACATCCTCATTCTCGAAGGCCTCAACGTGCTGCAGACAGGTCCGACGCTGATGGTGTCGGACCTGTTCGACTTCTCCATCTACGTCGACGCCAAGACCGCCGACATCGAGAACTGGTACATCTCACGATTCCTGCAGATGCGGTCGACGTCGTTCGCCGACCCCAACTCGCACTTCCACCACTACTCGTCACTGACCGACGACCAGGCGCGCGCCGCCGCCCGCGACATCTGGACGTCGATCAATCTGCCCAATCTGCGGGAGAACATCCTCCCCACCCGCCCGCGCGCAACTCTGGTGCTGCGCAAGGACTCCGACCACTCGATCAACCGGGTCCGGCTGCGCAAGTTGTGAGTTCGCGGTTGCGCGAGTTGTAAGTGCCTGCGCGAGGATGTGTGTCGAATCGAAAGAAGTGGGTGCTGCAGCACCCACTTCTTTAAGTTCGACACACATTCAGCCTCGGGTCGGCGGCGCTATTTACGCTCGTCGGCCTCGTACGGGTATTTCGACGTGATGGCGACGCGGTTCCACGCGTTGATCATCACGATCGACGCGACGACCTGGCCGAGCTCCACCTCGTCGAACACCGCCCGTGCACGCTCGAACGCGTCGTCGGGAACTCCCTCTTCGCCGATTCTGGTCACGTATTCGGTCAGTTCGAGGGCTGATCGCTGCCGCTCGTCGAAATGGTTGAAGGCCTCGTGCCAGACCGGGATCAGACCGATGACCATGGGGTCGATTCCCATCGCGAGCGCATCGGCGATATGCATGCGCAGGCAGTAGGCACACCCGTTGAGCTGTGATGCGCGGATCTTGATGAGCTCGATCAGCTCGGGCTCGAGACCCTCCGACGACGCAAGCTGCAATGCGATGAGCGCCTTGTAGACGTTCGGATTCTGCTCGAGCATCGAGAGCCTGCGCGTGGTGGCGGTTTCTTGTGCTGTGGTGGTCATCGATTGACCCTTTCTGTAGTGGGTGGAGTTGTTTCGAGCCACTCGTCGAATGTGGTCGAGGTCTTGTCGAATGCCCCGCGCGGCATGAGTCCGCCGTCGCGAAACGCTTTCCCGCCGAACGGGACTGCCACAACCCATCGTGGTGATCCGTCGCGCCGAGCAACCGCGCGTGCAAGATCGACGAGATCGTGCTGCCCGGGTCCTGCGATCTGCCGGTCCGATGGGTCGTCGGACAGAACAGCGTCTGCGATCAGTCCTGCGGCGTCGACGGCGGCCAGTGGGCGGCACACCATGCGCGGAGCCATGGCGATCGGACCGAGTCGTGCGCGGGTGAGCATCTGACCGGCTAGTTCGTACCACTGGGCCGATCGGATGATCTGCAGATGCCCGGCGTCGACGTTGTCGGCGTAGGTCTGCTCCTGCGCAGCCTTCCCTTGGTAATAGCCGAATTTCGCATTCACCGCCGGATCTGCGGCATTGATGATCGACACGCACACGACTCGTTGCACACCCGCCGCTGCGGCGGCTTCGGCGATGGTGCGCGCAACCGTCGAGAAGAAGTCGACGGCTTTCGAACCGCGCGTCGTCATCACGTTGGTGCAGTCGATCACCGTGTCGGCACCCGCGCACGCCTCCCGCACGCCGGTTCCCGCATACGCGTCTACTCCCGACGACCGTTGCGCGCGAACCACTTTCTCGCCTCGCCGTTCGAGATCGTCGGCGAGAAGCGCACCGATCTCACCGCTCGCTCCGAACACCACCGTCGTCATCGGCTCCACTTCCTCTCGGATCGTCTGCCTTCTCGGAACGCAACACCGTCAACGCTAGTGGCAGATTGATCCAGAAATGAGGTTCAATCGAGACATATTCTTGTGCGTCAATCCAGGAGGCGTGATGACAGGTGATCGATGGTCTGCGCTCGCCGAGCGACTCGGGACCGACCTCTATCTCGATCTGCAGCCCGATCCGAACGCACCCACTCGAGGCCGTAGCGCGCAACTACGCTCGCGGCTCGCCGACGAATTGCGCAGCGCAATCGCAGATGGTCGCCTCACACCCGGCATGCGCCTGCCTCCCTACCGATCGCTCGCGGCCGACCTCGGCCTCGCTCGCGGGACAGTCTCCTCGGTGTATTCCGAACTGATCGCAGAAGGTTGGCTGACCGCGCGGCAGGGCGCGCGCACCACGGTCGCACCGGCACCACCGTCGCAACGGGTTTCGGGTCGCCGGGTTCTGCCGGCCTCCCACCCGCAACCGTCGTGTCCGCACCGCGCGTCGCACATGACTTCTCCCTCGGCCAGCCCAACACGTCGCAGTTCCCGCGTACCGCATGGACCAGGTCGATGCGGCGGGCGATCTCGACAGCCGACGACTCCGCGTTCGGTCCGACGCCGCCCAACGGCAGTGAACGCCTACGCCTCGCGCTCGCCGGCTACCTCGCCCGCGCACGTGGCGTTCGTGCTCATCCCGACCAGATCGTACTGACCACGTCGGTTCTGTCGGCGTTGAATCTTCTGGCACGCACTCTCTTTCGTGAATCCGTCGCGGCGGAGGCGTACGGCCTACCCTTCTTTCGAGACCCGTTCACCCGGCGCGGTGCACTCGTGTCACCGATTCCGGTCGATCACGACGGCGCTGACGTGACAGCGCTGGCCGACCTTGCCGTCACACCCCAGGCCGTCCTGCTCACCCCAAGCCACCAGTCCCCGATCGGGGTGCCACTTGCTCCACAGCGTCGAGCGGCGGCCATCGAATGGGCAAGGGCGACAGACGCATTCCTGATCGAAGACGACTACGACGGCGAACTGCGCTACGACCGCGAGCCCGTAGGCGCGATGCAGGCACTCGCTCCCGATCACATCATCTACACGGGATCGGTCAGCAAGAGTTTGTCCCCATCGATACGCATCGGTTGGCTGGTCCTGCCACCGGAGTTGGTCTCAACTGTGATGTGGGCCAAGGGAATGCGGGAAACAGATGCGAGCATCGTCGATCAGCTCGCATTGGCCGACATGATCGAAACCGGCTCGTACGACAAGCACATCCGAAGCAGTCGGCAGTTCTATCGACACCGCAGGCAGGCGCTGATCGAGCGACTGCACGCGCACAGGATCGCGACCATGGGTATCTCCGCCGGCCTGCACGCGGTGTTACCCGTTCCCGTCGACGTCGAGGCGTCTGTGCTCGCGGCAACCCACGAGCGGGGTTTCTCGCTCGGCGGGCTCGACGCCCTACGGCATCCGGACGCCCCGCGGCTTCACGACGCGCGTGGTGAGCCCACAGGAGGAATCCTCGTCGGCTTCGGCACGCCGCCGGTCTCGACATTCGACGCCGACGTCACGGCGCTCATCGATCTACTCGAAGATCATTTGCCGAATCGTCGACTGCGCGCGGAGTAGTCGCGCAGCGCACGCAGGAAGTCGACGCGACGGAATTCTGGCCAGTAGGCGTCGGTGAACCAGATCTCCGAATAGGCGCTCTGCCACAGCAGGAACCCGGACAACCGCTGCTCCCCCGACGTCCTGATGACCAGATCGGGGTCGGGCTGTCCCTTGGTGTACAGGTTGCGGTCGATCGCTTCGACGGTGACGGCGTCGACGAGTTCGTCGACGGTCGCGCCGGCGTCGGCCTTCTCCACGAGCACCGCACGCACGGCGTCGGCGATCTCCTGTCGGCCCCCGTACCCGACGGCCACGTTGACGTTCATGCCCGACCTGTCGAGGGTCCGTTCGGCGGCGGCGCGCAGACGCTGCGCCGCGGCCTCGGGGAGCTGATCGAGGGTTCCGACGATGCGCACCCGCCAGTGCCCGTCCGGGGTGGCGATCTCGTCGACGATGTCGGGCACGATCTCCATCAGCGCGTCGAGTTCGTCAGAGGCGCGCTGCAGATTCTCGGTGGAGAGCAGATAGATGGTGACCGTCTCGATGCCCAGCTCGGCGCACCACTCGAGCATCTCGGCGATGCGCTGTGCGCCCACCCGATGCCCGTGACTGACGTCTTCGAAGCCCGCCTCGCGAGCCCATCGTCGATTGCCGTCGCAGATGATCGCCACGTGCTGGGGCAATCGGTTCTCGTCCGTCAACTGGATCAGCCGCCGCTCGTACACGGAGAGCATCGGCCGACGCAGACGATCGGGTAGGAGTTTCATCGCGAACCAGATTAGACCTCACCTGTAAGGGCACACTGAATCAGGCCACGACATCCTCGGCGAGTTCTTCGGTCTCCTCGTCGGTGAGCTGGTCACGCTCGTGACGCCCGCCAGCGGCAGGACTCGCCTCTGCCGCACCTTGAGCGAGGTTCCGATGGTCCCGCAGGGCAACGATCCCGACCAGCGCAGCGCCGACGACCAGCCAGCCGATGATCTTGCCGATGTCACCCGCACTGGACACCTCGGGGAAGTAGGCAAGATTGCGCGACGCCTCGTTCAGGCCTGCGCCGATCCAGAAGTCGTGCAGGACGGCGAAGAACTTCGGTTGCAGAGCAGGCGCGAACACGCCGCCGCTGGTCGTGAAGTTCAACCCGACGAAGATCGTGACCATCGCCAGCGTCGTGAATCGACCGATGAACGGGTGCAGTCCGATCGCGAACAGCATGGTCGCCAGCGCGTAGAGGATCGACAGCCCGAAGATCTGCCACTGCGCACCCGGCAGGGCGTCGAATACCCACACGGCAATCGCCGTGGTCACCGCGGCAGAGATCACCGAGCACACCGCAGCAAACCCGAGGCGCACGCGAATCCTGCGCCCGCCCGCGGCGACGGCGATCGCGATTCCGCATCCGTACGAGCCGACGGTGAGCGCCACAAGGAAGAAGAAGATGCTCTGCCCGGACGGATCGCGCTGCGGATCGGCCTGCACGACGTCGACGATCTTCAATGGTTGGTCCTTGGCGATCGTGATGCCGTTGAAGATCCGTTCGACCGTCACCGCTGTGGGATCCGACGCCGCCGTCGACACATAGAGGACAGGCGTGTCGGCCTTCGGTTCGAAGGCCGCCGCGATCTCTCGGTGCTCGATGGCCTCGCGCGCCTCATCGGCAGTGGCGACGGTCCGGATCGAAACGTGGTCGCCGAGTTGTTGCTGCAGAGTCTGTGCGGCCACCTGAGTCGAGGTACTGGCACCGACCACATCGATACGCAGATCGTGCGGATCGGGCTTGTGGAATCCCCCGAGATAGGCGAGTGCCATGACGGCACCGATCACGAGCGGAACGGCGACATGCGACGCGATGGTCTTGATCGACAACGCATGGGTGGGAGCAGCGGACATCGATTACCTTCTGGGCTAGTCGAGAACATAGATCGTTCACCAGGAACGGTTGCAGAATGCAACTTGGATAGGTTGTAATATACAACTATGGCTTCACCCGAGCAACCCGATGCCGCCGAAGTCGTCGGGCAGGAATTGGTCACGCTGTCGCGGCGCCTGCGCAACGGTGCCCGCGACATCTACGCCGAGGGCGGCCTGACCTTTGTCGAGTTCTCCCTCCTCGCATTGATCTCGGACAACCCGGGCATCAACGCGGCGTCGCTGGCTCGGGCGGCCAACATCGACAAGTCGACGGCCAGCCGCCAGCTCGGCGAACTCCGTCGCCGCGGTCTGCTGCGCCGCACGCAGGACGCGACGTCGTCGAGGTCGCAATCGTTGGAGGTGACCCAGGAGGCTCTCGACACCCTGGGCGAGATCCGACGACGCAGTGGCGACGCCATCGCGCGCAGGCTCGACGCGTGGACGCAGGACGATCTCGAACTGTTCGCGACGCTGTTGCGCCGCTACAACGACGCCGACGCGACATGACCCCGATAGCCGTGACGACCGCCCTGTTCGAGCCGACGGGCGCAGCGCAGCGTGCCACCGACCTCGCCCGCGCGGGCGCAGCGGGGGTGTTCACCTTCGAGGGTCCGCACGATGTGTTCACGCCGCTCGTCGTTGCGGCGTCGGTGCCGGAATTGACCCTGCTGACCAACGTCGCAATTGCCTTCCCGCGCAACCCGATTCACCTCGCACACGCGGCCAACGATCTTCAGTTGCTCTCCGGCGGCAGATTTCGACTCGGCCTGGGAACGCAGATACGCCCGCAGATCGAGAAGCGGTTCGGCGCTGACTTCGACGACCCGGTTGGCCGCATGGCCGACAAGGTCGGCGCCATCAACGCCATCTTCGATGCGTGGGAGACCGGAGCCCCGCTGCGCTACGAGGGGGCCTATCACCGTCACACCTTGATGACGCCCACCTTCAATCCCGGCCCCAACCCGTTCGGTCGGCCGCCGGTGTTCGTCGGCGCACTCGGGCCGTTGATGACCCGCGCCGCGGCAAAGCACGCCGACGGATTGTTGGTGATGCCGTTTTCCACCGCCGACTTTCTGGCGTCGACAACCGTCCCGAACATTCGACGCGGTCTCGCCGCACGCGATCACGGCCGCGGCTTCACCGTGATCCCCGAGGTGATCGTGTCGGTGGGCACCGACCACACCGCCGCTCGACGACTCCTCGCCTTCTACGGCTCGACGCCCGCCTACCGGCCCGTCCTCGCCGCGCACGGTGCCGAGCATCTGCAGCCCGAACTCAATGCGTTGTCGAAGCAGGGGCGGTGGGCTGAGATGGCCGACCTCGTCGACGACGAGCTGCTGCACACGATTGCCGCTGTCGGTAGTCCCGCAGACGTCGCCCAGCAGATCCGCGCCCGTGTCGGCGCGTTCGACGCGTTGCGCGATCTGGACGTCCGCGTCGACGAAGTGTGTATCTATCAGCCGACACCTATCGACGTCGACCAGCTCGCGGCGGTCATCGCCGCCCTCGGCTAACAGCATTCTCACACGAAGTTACGGTACCGTAGCTTACGTGAACTCAGCCCTGGTGACCGCTGTCGCCGACCGTCCTCGCCTCCGCGGCGTCATTCATCAGTGGTCGGCCTACGTCGCAGTGGTCGCGGGCATCGCGCTGGTCATCGGCGCAGGCTCGCTGCGTGGACCGGGAGCGGCGGTCGCCTGTGCCGTCTACGCGGCAACCGTCGTGGGTCTGTTCGCCACCTCGGCGTCGTATCACCGGATCGCGTGGAAATCGCTGCGCGCACAGATACACATGAAACGTGCCGACCACTCGATGATCTTCGTGTTCATCGCGGGTACGTACACCCCGTTCTGCGTGATGGGTCTGCCGAGTCCGATGCGCTGGTGGGTGCTCGGCATCGTCTGGGTCGGCGCGGTCGCCGGAGTCGCACTGAAGATCGCGTGGCCCGGCGCACCCCGCTGGCTCGGGGTCACGCTCTACATACTGCTCGGGTGGGTCATCATCGCCGTCGCCCCGACTCTGGTCTCACACGTCGGTTGGCTCGTACTGATCCTGCTCGCAGTGGGCGGCGTCTTCTACAGCGTCGGTGGAGTGCTCTACGCAGTGCGCTGGCCCAATCCCTGGCCGACGACGTTCGGCCACCACGAGGTGTTCCACGTCTGCACAGCCATCGCGGCGCTACTGCACTACATCGCGGTCTGGCTGGTCGTCGCAGCCTGAGCGCACCTCACCTCCGAGTCGCCGCCTGCCGAAGGCCGACTCAGAGCCCCTGCGATCGCAGGTACTCGGCAAGCGCCGTGATGGTCTGCGGATTGCGCGGACCCTCGACGAGCGCCGCATACGGGAACGAGATGTAGCGGCGCTCTCGCACTGCGGTCGTCTGCGCCATCAACGGTTGCGACTCGAGTTGCTTGATCTTGGCCTCGACTGTGTTCTGCGGCCCTGCACCGTAATCGACGATGACGATGACCTGCGGATCGCGCTGCGCCGCTGCCTCCCACGATGCCGACGTCCAGGAGTCATCGATATCGCCGAAGATGTTGCGTCCGCCGGCTTCGGCGATGATCTGATCCGGTGCGGCGTTCCGACCCGAGGTGAACGGCGTCGGATCGGCGCTGTCGAAGAGGAAGACCCGCGCCGCTGCGGAGGCGGCAGGCGCCCCGGCACGCGCTGCCTCGACCTGCGCGCGATACTCGGCGGTCAGCGTCTCGGCCCGACCACTCACGCCGAAGATCTGCCCGAGATTCGACAGATCCGCGTACAACGCGTCGAGGGGTCGCACGACGCCGCGCTTGGTGGTCCCGGCCTGGCGACAGGCTTCGGTCAGCTGGTACGGCACGGCACCGGTCGAACGCACCCAGTCGGGGGTGACTCCGGTCGATTCCTTGAACCCGTAGTTCCAACCGGCAAAGACGAAGTCGGGCCGCGCGGCGGCGATGATCTCCCGCGAGAACGCCGTGCCCAATGATGGTGTCTTCTCGAAATCCGCTCGCCACGGCGATGATTCGATATCGCGCTCTTTGCCCTCGTACGTGGTGTAGCCGGCCATCCGGTCGCCCAACCCGAGCGCGAACATCAGCTCGGTGATCCCGGTGTCGTTGCTCACCGCACGATCGGGCACACCGCTCACCGACAGCGGCGCACCACAATTGGTGACCGTGACCTGTTCCCCTGCTGACTTGGGAGTCGACGACTCGACGTCGGCGCCGCAACCGGAGACCACTGTCATCGCGGCAAGCGCAGACACGACGAGTGCGCGCGGTCTGCGAAGTGCTGTCCTGGTCATAGGTGCTGTCATGAGTGCTCTTCCTCGGAGATGGCTTGTGGGACTTGGTCGTCGAAGATTATCTGCGGAACGCCTGTGCGGGGGTGGGTGACGACGTACGCACCAACGCCGTACCACTCGGCGATGTTCGCCGCGGTGAGTAGTTCGTCGGGTGGCCCGATGCACGCGATCGTCCCGTCGAGCACAACGGCGAGGGTGGTGCAGTACTGTGCGGCCATGTTGAGGTCGTGCAGCGCCGCGACGACGGTGACCCCGCGTCCGCGCGCCGCACCGAGGATGTCGAACTGATGGCGAATGTCGAGGTGATTGGTCGGCTCGTCGAGGATCAGCACGTTGGGCTCCTGCGCGAATGCGCGCGCAATGAGTACGCGTTGCGCCTCTCCGCCGGAGAGCGTGGTGAACACACGGTCGGCGAACATCTCGACGCCTGCTGTCGCCATGGCCGCCGCGCACACCTCACGATCGCGGGCACGGGCCGCCGCACCCAGTTCGCGGTGCGGTAGCCGTCCCGTCGCGACAACCTCTGCCGCGGTGAAATCGAAGTCGAGCGAGGCTGATTGGGTGAGCGCGGCGACTCGTCGGGCATTCTCCCGCATACTCACCGCACGCACGTCGTGGCCGTCGATTCGTACGCCGCCGCTCGACGGTGCCAGCGCGCGGTACACGCATCGAAGCAGGGTCGACTTCCCGCTGCCGTTGGGGCCGATCACCCCGAGGAACTCTCCGGAGTCGACCATCAACGATGCGTCGCGGATGATGCTGGTGCCATCGATCTCGACCGTGACTCCGTCGTACTCGACAGCACTCATGAGTCGATCCGGGTACGTCGACGTTGCATCAGCCCGAGGAACACCGGCACACCCACGGCCGCCGTGATCGCACCGAGCGGAATCTCCTGCGGCGGAACGACAATGCGCGCCATCAGATCGGCGACGACAAGGAACAGCGCCCCGAGCACCGGCGCGACGAGAATGATCTTACGGTGATCCGCACCGACCACCATGCGGGTCACGTGCGGCACGATGAGACCGACGAATCCGATTGCGCCGCAGACAGAGACGATGAACCCGGTCATCAGCGCGGCGATGACGAAAAGCTCGAGCCGAAACCGCGACGCGCGTATGCCGAGCGACGCGGCGACCTCGTCGCCCATCGCCAGCGCATTGAGTTGTCGTGCTCTCGCCGCGACAACACCAATCCCGATGACCACTACCACCGCGACCAACACGACCGAATGCCATGTTGCCGCGGCAAGACTCCCGAGCAGCCAAAACATGACACTCCGCGCAGCATCACCCACCGGGCGCAAGAAGATGAGCACGGTGGTCAGAGCCGAAAATCCATATCCGAGAGCGGTTCCCGTCAACACGAGCCGCAGCGGTGTGAGACCTCCCCCACGCTGGGCGATTCCGAAGACGAGCAACGTCGCCAGCAGTGCGCCGAGGAATGCCGCGGTCGGCAACGCATAGAGACCGAGTCCCGAGAAAACACCGAACAGCACTACCGCGGTGGCTCCGACCGACGCACCCGACGAGATCCCCAGCACGTAGGGATCCGCCAGCGGATTGCGCACCATCGCCTGCACGATCACGCCGACGACCGCCAAGCCTGCCCCCACGAGCGCCCCCGTCAATACCCGTGGCACACGCGAGTCGACGACGATCCAGTACGACGCGGCGTCGACCAACGAGACCGATCCCCCGGTGATCGCCGCCCACACCATCCGCAGCGACACAGACCAGCCGATCCCCACGGTTCCGTATGCGACGCCGCACGCTGCTGCCACGACGAGCGCCACACCGCAGCCGATGGCCACGGACACGGGTCGCGTCCAGGTTGCCCGCGGGTTCGCACTGCGCGTCGACATGGCCCGCCCTCCTGATCAGCCCGGAGCGGGTACAGCAGATGTCGCCACGCGCGGTCGACGACGACCGCTGCGAGTTCAACACCGACCATGTCCCGCGAAGTCGATGGGACCGCCTGAGCCAGGCGGTCACGTCGGCAGGTCTTCGGACTTCGGACACGGCACGTGATGTGCCACCTATCGACGATCGCTTCCCGGGCCGCTGGCCCAGTGCTGTTGAACGCCTTCGTTTCCGTTACCGCTGCGGGGCAGCTCTGGATTCCCACCAGATTCCCTCTTGGCTCCCACCGACAATCTCGGCTGGAGAACCGACGCCGCTGAAGTCTAGCAACGGTCTCAAATCGGGCATATGGCGCATGCGGTTTCACGAACTTCACCATCCCATCACCGCGAGGCCGACGGCGGGTTGGACGACGTCCATCCTCTCTTGGTCGGGTGGCGGCATGCCGAACATCTCACCTCGACCGTCACTGGCCGACCTCCGGATCGATCGGGACAAGACCCTGCACGCCGGCACCACCCGCCGACGCTTTCTCACCTGGGCGGGCGTCGCGGCCGGTATCGCAACCGTCCCCGCACTTTTCACCACCGACGCGGCGTCGGCTCCCCCGCCACGCCGTGGCAGTGACCTGTTCACGCTCGGTGTGGCATCAGGCGATCCGCTTCCCGACGGCATAGTCCTGTGGACACGGCTGGCCGCCGATCCGCTCGCCCGCGGCGGAGCGATGGGTCTGCTTCCGGTGCCGGTCGAATGGGAGATCGCCAGCGACGCCAGCATGAGGAACGTCGTCGCGCGCGGCGTCGAACTGGCGACGCCGGAGAACGGACACAGCGTGCACGCCGACGTGCGCGGTCTACGACCCGCCGCAGACTACTTCTACCGATTCCGCGCGAGCGGCTCCGTCTCGGCAATCGGGCGCACTCGTACCGCTCCATCGTACGGAAGTCGTCTGAGCGCGTTGACTTTTGCATTCGCCTCGTGCCAATCGTGGGCCGACGGCCACTATCCCGCATACGCCGACATGGCGGCACACGCACCGGATGTCGTCTTCCATCTCGGCGACTACATCTACGAAAAGCCCATCCCCGTCGATGGCGGCCGACGCAGGACCGCGGCAACACCTGCGTCGGCACACCGGGAATGCGCGACGCTCGACGACTACCGCGATCGGTATGCGCTCTACAAACTCGACCCCAACCTGCAGGCCGCGCACCGAGTGAGCCCGTTCATCACGATCTTCGACGACCACGAGGTCGACAACAACTGGGCCGCAGGGGTTCCCGAGGACGATCAACCCATCCCCGAATTCCTTTCCCGGCGAGCGCAGGCGATGCGCGCGTGGTGGGAGAACACACCGGTGCGTGTCGCGCAGCGACCCCACCCCACACCGACGGCCGATCTCTACGATCTGCGTGCCTACCGCAGGTTCAGTTATGGCGATCTCGTCGAGTTCAACGTTCTCGACACCAGGACCTTCCGCAGCGATCAGGCCAACGGCGACAACGACACCGCGCAGAATGCCGCGACCGCCGACCCCCGACGCACTATCACCGGTGCCGCACAGGAGAAGTGGCTGCTCGACGGGCTGGCCGCGAGCCGTGCCCGCTGGAACGTCCTCGCGCATCAGACCACCATCGCCGACCTCGCCCGCCGGAAGAACGGTGAGCGCGCGGTCAGCATGGACGGGTGGAGCGGCTACGAGGCTTCGCGCGCAAGGGTTCTCGACGGCGCCCGTGATCGCGGTGTGCGCAACCTGGTCTCGATCGTCGGCGATATCCACCGCAATGTGGTCTCCGAGTTGCGCTCCACGTATTCGCGACCGTCCCCGACCGTCGGCGTCGAACTCGCGGGCACCTCCATTGCATCTGGCGCAGACGGCGAGGACAGCGATGCCAGCGACAAACAACTCAAGGCCGCCTCACCCCACATCCGCTTCGGCAACGCTCAGCGGGGCTACGTCCTCAACAGATTGTCGTCCGACCGCTGGGAAGCGGACTATCGGGTGAGCGATTCGATTGCCGCGCCGAACGATTCGCTGCACCGTCGGGCACAGATCACGATTCCGTCAGGCCGGCCGGACATCGACGTGGTCTGACCCGACTGCTCTGCTCTGTGCGGAATCGTGCCGCTCTGAGCGGAACCGACGTGACCGATGTCGGTCCACCACCGACGATCGGTGCATGACCGATGAACAACGACCACTGCCACTACGCAAGCGCACCGCGGAAAGCCTCTTCGGGCAACGCATCCTGACACTCGACTCCGCGCTCGACGACGAGATCGGCACGCAACTGTGCTCGCAACTCGTCATGCTCTCCGACGACGATCCTGTCGCCGACATCGCTCTCTGGATCAACTCGCCCGGCGGGTCGGTGCCCGCGATGCTCGCGATCACCGACATCATGCGTCTGATTCCCAACGATGTGATCACCGTCAACCTCGGAATGGCCTACAGTGCAGGACAATTCCTGCTGTGCAACGGCACCCGGGGCAAGCGGTTCATCACGCCGCATGCCAAAGTCCTGCTGCACCAAGGATCTGCGGGCATCGGCGGCTACGCACCCGACATCGAACTGCAGGCCGACGACCTGCGCCACGTCCGCGATACCGTGCTGACGATCATCGCCGAGCAGACCGGACAGACCCGCGAGACGATCTTCGACGATTCGCTGCGCGATCACGTTTTCACCGCCTCCGAATCGGTCGACTACGGATTCGTCGACCACATCGTCACCGACATCGCACAGATCCGGCCGTTATCACCTGCCGCAACAGGTTTCGAGGTGAGCCGCGCATGAGCACGTACACCATTCCCAACGTCATCACCCGCACTCCGCAGGGCGAACGGGTCATGGATGTCTACAGTCGGCTGCTCGACGACCGCATCCTCTACCTCGGAACCGAGCTCGACGACGGCGTCGCCAATGCGCTCATCGCGCAGATCCTGCACCTCGACTCCGAGAATCCCGACATCCCGATCGAGCTGTACATCAACTCTCCGGGCGCGTCGGTGACCGCTACCTTCGCGCTCTACGACACCATGCAGTACTGCCACGCGCCGATCGCCACGACCTGTGTCGGACAGGCACTCTCGTCGACGGCACTACTGCTGGCCGCCGGCACACCTGGCCAGAGGTCGGTACTCCCCCATGCCAGGGTCCTGCTCCACCAGCCGTCGGGTCAGGGCCGTGGCACGATCCCAGATCTGATCCTCGCCGCCGAGGAGATCCTGCGGATCCGTGAGGAAATAGAACAGGCACTGAGTCGGCACACCGGGCGCGACATCGAGACGCTGCGTCACGACACCGACCGAGACCGTGTGCTGCGGGCCGAGGAGATCGTCGAGTACGGGCTCGCCGATCAGGTCATCGATGCCAGGGCCAGAACGGTTCGGTGATCGTCGGGCGCACTCTCGACGCGAGGGGGTGCACTCTCGACGCGAGGGGGTGCACTCTCGACGCGACGGAGCGCCCAGTCGACGGAATTTAGCGCCCAGTCGGCTGAACGGAGCGCCCAGTCGACCGGATACCGCGCCCGGTCGACGGTATTAACGCCCGGTCGGCCGACGCCGGTCACGCGGCCAGCGCGACCGGGCCACGCATGCGCGAGAGCGGCACGATCGGTTGCGCTGCGGCGGGGATCGAACGCAGCGTGACGGGGCGGGCCGCTGCGCCTGCCCCGCGTGCCGCGCCGACGACACTCTCGGCGCGGGAGAGTTCGGCGGCGACCTCGCGGGCGAGATCGAGCAGGCTGAGGTCGACAGCCCCGGCTACTGCCGCAAGCAACTCCGAGGAGGCGTCCTTGCGGCCACGCTCGATCTCGGACAGATACTGGCTCGAGACGCCCGCTCGGCGCGCGGTCTCGACGAGTCGCTCGCCGCGCTCGTGGCGGTGTCGACGCAGCACGCGCCCGGTGACCTCACGCCAGAGCGGTTCCGGTGACGGCTGGGTGTGCGAGTCGTACCTCGATGCCATGCAGTCGAGCGTAGGTCACCTCTGCTGCGGGCAGCCGTCCCTTCTGCTCTGGGCAGAACGGCAGCAACAGCAGAACGCGAACCGCCCTCAGCTACGCGCGAGGTCGGCGAGCACGCGCGCGCTCGACTCCCAGTCCATGCACTTGTCGGTGACCGACTTGCCGTACACGAGCGGCTGGGCGTCGGGCGACTGCGCACCGGCTTCGAGGAAGCTCTCCAGCATCACGCCGCTGATCAACGGAGCGTGTCCCGCGGCACGGCGTGTCCGGATCGACGCCGCGATCTCGGCGGCGACCTGCGCCTGACGGATGTGGTCCTTGCCGGAGTTGGCGTGGCTGCAGTCGATCATGACCCGTGCGGGCAGGCCTGCCTTGTCGAGTGCGGCGACCGCGGATGCCACGGACTCGTCGTCGAAGTTGGGGCCGGTGGTCCCTCCACGCAGGATGATGTGGCAGTCCTCGTTGCCCGCCGACTCGACAAGCGCGCCGTGACCGAAGTCGTCGACACCGAAGAACACGTGTTGCGCGGCGGCGGCATTCACTCCGTCGATGGCGACCTGGACGTTGCCGTCGGTGCCGTTCTTGAATCCGATCGGCATCGACAGACCGGATGCGAGCTGGCGGTGCACCTGCGATTCGGTTGTCCGTGCTCCGATGGCACCCCACGCGACGGCGTCGGCGATGTACTGCGGGCTCGTCGGCTCGAGGAACTCACATCCGACCGGGAGGCCGAGGTCGATGATGTCGAGCAGCAGCGACCGTGCCGTACGCAGACCGCGCTCGACGTCGAAGGTGCCGTCCATGCCGGGATCGTTGATGAGTCCCTTCCAGCCGACCGTGGTGCGCGGCTTCTCGAAGTAGACGCGCATGACGATCTTCAGGCGGTCGGAGTAGTCGTCGGCAAGTGGTGCGAGGCGTCGCGCGTAGTCGAGCGCGGCGATCGGGTCGTGCACCGAGCATGGCCCGACGACCACGAGCAGACGGTCGTCCTGGCCGGCAAGGATCGCGGCGATCTCGTCGCGGTCGGCCTGGACCCGAAGCGCTCGACGGGAGGTCAGCGGCAATTCGGCGCGGATGGTGTCCGGCGACGGGATGGACCGGAAGGATCTGACGCGCCGATCGGAGGTGGAGGTCGATTCGGCCTCGTGAGCGGCCGTGGTGGCGAGATCCGGGAGGGTGGTCACTTCTGTGTTGCCTTTCGCGGGTGGTGGCCTGTCTTCTGCGACTGGGACACCCGCTTGCTTTGTCATCGGAGGCCCCTGACATGAGAAAAGCAGCGACCTTTTCGGTCACTGCTCGGGCTCCGGGTTTGTTGACGTGCGACGCAGATTCAGCGCTTCATCGCAGGCTCACCCGGAGCCTCGATAAAGAATCGCCAATAGGCGCGTACGTTGCTGGTCACGTTCGTGAGGTTAGCACGGCTACTCAGGATGGTCGAAGAGTCCCTGCTCAAGAACCCTCCCCGACTCACGGATGCCCCCTGTCGATCAGTTGGCTCAACACGATGATCGACTCGCTCCGGTCGACCGGACCCGCCTGCCGGATGCGCTCGAGTGCGTGCTCGAGATGGTGCACGTCGCGGGCCATGACACGCAGGATCGCATCGGCCTGACCGGTGATCGTCGCGGCGCTGACCACCTCGTGTATCGGCTCCCACGCGGCGGCCAGCTCCTCCGGCGAGATGTTGCCACGGCAGAAGACCTGGACGTAAGCCTCGGTGGTCCACTGCATCGCCGTCGAATCGATCACGGTGGTGAAACCTTTGATCACGCCCTCGTCGACAAGCCGATCGACCCGCCGCTTGACCGCGGGTGCCGACAGACCTACCTCGTCGCCGATCTGTGCGTACGTCGCCCGCGCATCGCGAGCCAGACATTCGAGCACCTTCTCGTCGAGTTCGTCGATCTGACGCAACTTTTCCACCCTCTGCCACCCGTGAATCGAGATTAATTAATCAAATGCGCAATTCTCGTCGATTGTTTGCGCTGCACGCTGACGATACCGTCGAATTATGACGCTGACGAGTCCACGGTTGACTGCGCCCACCGAACGCACCCCACGCACCCGCACCTATGCGATGACCCCTCCTTCCCACTACACGGTCACCTACTCGATCAACCCGTGGATGGACCCGTCCGTCCCCGTCGACGCAGAACTAGCCATGGCGCAATGGGAGTCGCTGCGTGACATCTACCGATCCCTCGGCCACTCCGTCGCACTCGTCGACGCCCAACCAGGTCTGCCCGACATGGTCTATGCCGCCAACGGCGGACTCGTCGTCGACGGAAAGGCCGTGGCAGCACGGTTCCTGCACCCCGAGCGCGCGCCGGAAGGCGAGCACTACACGGCATGGTTACACACCTGCGGCGCCGACGCTGTGCATGAGACCGTCGGCGTGCAGGAGGGCGAAGGCGACTTCCTCCTCGTCGGTCGACGCATCCTGGCGGGAACCGGGTTTCGCACACACCCCGACACTCACGCCGAAGTCGCTTCGATCACGGGACTTCCGGTTGTCGGTCTCGAACTGATCGATCCGCGCTTCTACCACCTCGACACAGCACTCGGCGTGCTCGACGACGACACAATCGCCTACTTCCCCGACGCCTTCTCACCCGCGTCGCGCGCCGTACTCGCCGACCTCTATCCCGACGCGATCATCGCCACCGAATCCGACGCCGTCGTCCTCGGTCTGAACCTCGTTTCCGACGGTCGCCACGTGGTGATGACCGATGCCGCACCGGGATTGGAGTCACGCCTACGCGACGCAGGCTACCTACCGATCACCGTCGACCTCTCCGAACTCCTCAAAGGCGGCGGCGGCGTCAAATGCTGCACGCTAGAATTGCGGCTACCAGCGACGTCGGACGAGAACACCATGCACACGCTTGTCGAACCCCATGTGGCACACAACTATTCACCGCTGCCGGTCACTGCGGCGACCGCTGAGGGAGCGTGGATCACCGACGTCGACGGCAGGCGTTACCTCGACGCGCTCGGCGGCTACTCCGCGGTCAACTTCGGCCACCGCAACCCCGAGATCGTCGCGGCCGCAAAGGCACAACTCGATCGCGTCACGCTCACCAGTCGCGCGTTCGGCTCCGACGCACTCGAACCGTTCTGCGCGGCGCTCGCCGAACTGTGCGGCAAGGAGATGGTGCTTCCGATGAACACCGGCGCCGAGGCCGTCGAATCTGCACTCAAGGTGGCCCGCAAGTGGGGATACGACGTGAAAGGCGTTGCACCGGGACATGCGACGGTCATCGTGGCGGGCGGCAACTTCCACGGCCGCACGATCAGCATCGTGAGTTTCAGCGACGACGAGGACGCGCGCGGCGGATTCGGGCCATTCACACCGGGTTTCACGCGTGTGCCGTTCGGTGACGCCGCCGCGCTTGCAGACGCCATCGACGACACCACGGTCGCCGTGCTGATCGAACCCATCCAGGGCGAGGCCGGCATCATCGTCCCGCCCGACGACTACCTGCCCGAGGTCCGTCGACTCTGCACCGAGAACAACGTGCTGATGATTGCCGACGAAATCCAGTCGGGTCTCGGTCGGACCGGCACGACGTTCGCATGTGAGCACTGGGGCGTGGTGCCCGACGTCTACACGCTCGGCAAGGCACTCGGCGGAGGTGTACTACCGGTGTCGGCCGTGGTTGCCGACCGCGATGTACTCGGAGTGTTCCACCCCGGACAGCACGGTTCGACGTTCGGTGGAAACCCTCTCGCGGCCGCCGTTGGGCACACCGTTGTCCGCATGCTCGCCGAGGGCACCTGGCAGGCACGCGCAGCCGAACTCGGCGAACACCTCCACGCCCGCCTGCGCGAATTCGTCGGACACGGCGTCATCGCCGTCCGCGGCAAAGGACTGTGGGCAGGCATCGACATCGACCCCGAGCTCGGCACAGGCAAAGAACTCTGCCTGCGTCTCGCCGCACGCGGCGTACTCGCCAAGGACACCCACGGTTCGACGATCCGCCTCGCACCACCGATCGTCGTCACGCACGACGAGATCGACTGGCTCGTCGAGCGATTCGCGGAGGCGCTGAGCAGCTGAGCACTGCGTGTCACGCACCGATCGCAGCGACATGCACACAGAATTACTGCGGCCACTTCGCGGACGCCACTAGCATCGGAAACATGACCGACCCTCGGCACGACGCCACCCACCACGTGCTCCTCATCCGCCACGGACAGACCGAATGGTCGCTGACAGACCGGCACACCGGCCGCACCGACATCGATCTGACCCCGAAGGGCGAGGAGGACGCGCGAGCGCTGAAAGGGATCGAGAACCGCTCGGGACTCACCGATCCGTGGGTCATGGCGTCGCCCCGGAAGCGCGCCCAGCGCACCGCACAGCTCGCCGGACTGCACGTCGACGAGACCAGCGAGCTGTTCGCCGAGTGGGACTACGGCGACTACGAGGGCCTGACCCGCGCTCAGATCCACGAGCGCTACGACCCCGACTGGACGATCTGGACCGGCGGCGGCCGCAACGGCGAGTCCGTCTCCGACATGACAACGCGTGTCGACGCCGCCGTCGACCACGTCGAGGAGCGTTTCGAGAAGTCCGACGTCATCGTGGTCTCGCACGGACACTTCTCGCGGTCGTTCATCTGCCGATTTCTCGGATGGCCGATCAGCCAGGGCGCCAACATCGACCTGCGCCCGGCGGGCAGCGCTCTGTTGAGCGATCACGCGGGTGATCGACGGCTCGTCGAGTTGCGCGGCCCCGAAGGCGCTCGCCCGCGCACCGGCTCCCTGTGACCCCATCGACGGCGCTGGTACTCGGTGGTGGTGGCCTGCTCGGCATCGGTTGGATGACAGGTGTTCTAACCGCGCTCGAGGAATGCGGCGCTCTGGTCGCGGCCGACGCCGACGTCGTCATCGGGACGTCCGCGGGTTCGGCGACTGGGGCTGCCGTGCTCCAATCCGGCTCGGCATCCACTCTTTTCGAGTCCATGACGCGTAAGTCGCGCCGCAACGCGGAGCTGACGCCGACGGGCGATCTCGCCGCACCGATGCAGGCCTTCGCGTCTATCGCCGCATCAACCGCGCCCGATCCCGAACGCGCGCAACGTTTTGTCGCGTTGTCGGATGCGCTGTCGACGGCCGATCCGCACGCACGCCGTGACGCCGTCGAGTCGAGATTGTCCGGAAGGACGTGGCCAATCGCCTTGCGGGTCACGGCACTACGATCCGACGGCAGACTCGTGGTCTTCGGGTCGGACTCGGGCGTCGGTCTCGTCGATGCGGTGACCCCGAGCTGCGCGGTACCCGGTATCTGGCCGACGGTCACCATCGACGGGGCGACCTACGTCGACGGTGGCTCGCTGAGTCCCACCAACGCACACCTCGCCGAGGACGCCGAGCGCGTCGTCGTTCTCGCGCCGATGGTCGACGATCCGGCGACGGCTCGGCCCGATATCGCAGCGGTTCTGGACAGGGCGACAGTCATTTCGCCGTCGCCCACCACGCTGAGCCGCTCCGGCGACAACCCCTTCGATCCCGACATCCGCGGCCTGGCAGCGGTTCTCGGCTACGACGACGGGCTCGAGGCACTCTCACTGCTGCGCTGAATGTGCCCGTTCGCTCGGACAGTCGCCGCGCACACGCGTCGTCAGGTCGCCGCTGATCTCGCCAGCGAAGCGGCCAGATCGTGCGCGTCGACCACCGGGAGGTCGCACACCGTGCCGCGACAGACGTAAGCGGCGTCGTGTCCCTTGACCGGCCCGCGGCCGTCGAGCAGCGGCTGCGAGTCGCGCGCACCCGATACGACGATCGCTCCACCGGGCGCGAGTCGTCGTGCCGCCGTCGCCAATTCGCCTGCGCTGCGGGAGTCCTCGGCGATCGCGACCTGGATCGGCCCATCCTGGCGCGCCTCGGCAACGGCCAGCCAATGCCCCGCTGAACGCGGCACTTTGGCCAAGAGCACGCTGCCACGCGTCAACGTCTCGTCGACGATGCTCGCGTAGCGGGTCGCGGGACCCATCCGTGCGAGGGCCGACGCGATGAGCGCGGCCTCGGCCACGAGCGAGGCACCCGACGGTGTCGCACCGTCTGCCGGATCCCGGGGCCGCGCGATGAGTGTTCCCTGCGCGGCGTCGAACCAGGCTCCCGCCTCGTCGGGGTCGGCGAACGTCTCGATCGTCGAGTCGAGCAACGCCAAACCCTTGTCGCACCAACTCTTTTCGCCCGTGACCTGGCAGACGGTCAGCATCGCGGTGACCAGTGCAGCGTGGTCGTCGAGTGCAGCCACCGGCACACCGACAATTCCGCCGAGAGATGAGCGCCGCAGTTGTCCGTCGACGAGATGAGTGTCGACGAGCTCGGTCAGCACCTCGACGGCCAGTTCCACCCAGTCGGGATGATCCAGAGCCGCGCCGGCCTCGGCGAGTGCGGTGACCGCCATGGCATTCCACCCCGTCACCACCTTGTCGTCGCGCGGGGGTTGCGGGCGCGACGCCCGCGCAGTGAGGAGTCGACGCCTGAGGTCCGCGTACCTGTCGGCGTCTTCGGGGTCGGTGCGCAGCTGCAGCGTCGACGCACCGTGCTCGAAGGTTCCCGCCTCGGTGACGCCGAAAAGCGCTGCGGCCCACTCGCCGTCCTCGTCACCGAGAACCTCGCGCAACTCGGCGGGAGTCCACACGTAGGTCGAGCCCTCGACGCCTGCGGCATCGGCGTCGAGCGACGAGGCGAACCCACCGACGACACGCAGATCCCGACGCAGAAAGTCGACGATCTCCTCGGCGATCCGGCCGGGCAGCGGGTCGTCGACGATTCTCGCGAGATGTCCGTACACGCGGAGCAACTGGGCGTTGTCGTAGAGCATCTTCTCGAAATGCGGTACCACCCAGTCGTTGTCGACCGCATATCGCGAGAAGCCACCGCCGAGTTGGTCGTAGATTCCACCACGGGCCATCGCATCGGTTGTGCGCATCACGGCTTGCAGAGGCGCGGCGTCGGCTGACCGCTCGTAGTGCCGCAGCAGACCTTCGAGCAACGCGGACGGTGGAAACTTCGGCGCCCCACCGAATCCACCCGAGACCCGGTCCTCGTCGCCGAGCACGGTGGTGACCGCGTAGTCGAGGAGCCGTTCATCGACGTCGACACCACCCGCCGGAAGTGCGGACGCGGCGTCGGACAAGGCTTCTCGGACACGTGAACCCATCGACTCGATCTCGCTGCGCCGCGTCGTCCACGCCTGCGTCACCGCTGAGAGGATCTGGCGGAACGACGGCATTCCGCCGCGAGGGGTGTCGGGAAAGTACGTGCCGCAATAGAAGGGCTCACCAGAAGGGGTGAGAAAGCACGTCATCGGCCAGCCGCCCTGGCGAGTCATCGCGACCGTCGCGTTCATGTAGATCGCGTCGATGTCCGGGCGTTCCTCGCGGTCGACCTTGATGCAGACGAAGTCTCGGTTCATCTGCGCGGCGGTGGCTGCGTCCTCGAAGGACTCGTGCGCCATCACGTGACACCAGTGGCATGCCGCATAGCCCACCGAGAGCAATACCGGGACGTCGCGCCGAACCGACTCCTCGAGCGCGGCGTCGGACCACTCGCGCCAGTCGACGGGATTGTCAGCGTGCTGCCGGAGGTAGGGGCTCGACGATTCGCTCAGTTGATTCGGCATATCCGATCCGCTCCGTCGCGAGAGTCGTTGGGGTCCCTGCTACCGGCCGAACTACCCGGTCGACTACAAGGTCAGGTGCCGCCGGAGTCCCGTCGCACCGCGGGGTCGGCGGTGGTGTCGGCGCTGACCGAGACCCCGTTTCCGGTTCCCGTCGCCGTGGCGCGACCTTCTGCCTGTGCGGCTCGCTCGGAGTCGCTATCCGCAACACCAGCACCGGCCGCGTCGGTGCCCTCGTCGAAGGCCTGGTCGGCTTCGGGATGGTTGGCGTCGAACGACTTCGGCAGCTTGCGGAGTTGCTTGTTCATCGAGCGGATCAGCAAGGCGGTGCCAATGAGCAGGACCACGATCACCAGCAGACCGATCGGCGAGGCCTTGCCGAACTCGGGTCCCTGAGGTTGCTGTGCGGCCAACACCGCGATTGTCGAGAACGTCATGACGTCGCCTGCTCCCCAACCCCGACGGCTTCGTCGTCGAGCGATACACCTGTGAACAGGTCTGTTTCCGGAATCGCGGTGGTCACCCGCGTCTGTGCCAACTCGTACTCCTCGGTGGGCCAGAGTCGCTGCTGCCACTCGAGCGGGACCGCGAAGAACATGCCGTTGGGATCGATCTGTGTCGCGTGCGCACGCAGTGCGTCGTCGCGCTGCGGGAAATACTCCGCGCATTCGACCTGGGTGGTCACGCGTCCCATGAGATCGCCGCGACTGGGGTCCCACTTGGAGAGCCACTCGGCAAATGGACTCTCCTGACCGCTCTTCTCGAACTCCTCGGAGAACAGCACCATGCGGTCCCGGATGAATCCGTGCGTGTAATACAGCTTCGACACCGTCCACGGCTCGCCCGCGGCGGGAAATGCCGCCGGGTCGCCCGCGGCCTCGAACGCCGCCACCGACACCTTGTGGCACATGATGTGGTCGGGATGGGGATATCCACCGTGCTCGTCGTAGGTGATCATCACGTGCGGGCGGAACTCGCGGACCAGCTCAACCAGCTTCTCCGTCGGCACCTCGACCGGCAACGTCGCAAATGAGCCCTCCGGCAGCGGAGGCAACGGGTCGCCTTCCGGCAGGCCTGAGTCGACATAGCCGAGCCACGTCTGCTCGACGCCGAGCGCAGCGGCAGCCTTCGCCATCTCCTCTTTGCGGACCTCGGTCATCCGCTCCTTGATCCCGGGACGATCCATCGCCGGGTTCAAGATGTCGCCGCGTTCGCCACCGGTGAGGGTCACGATGAGGACCTCGTTGCCCTCCGCGGCGTATTTGGCCGATGTGGCCGCGCCCTTGCTCGACTCGTCGTCGGGATGGGCATGCACTGCCATCAGACGGTAGCCGCCCTGCGTGCGCGATTCGGTCACGGTTCCTCGCCTTCGGATACGTACTCCTCTCATGGTAGGTATTGACCCGTGAACAGTTCAGACGGGGGCACGCCGCAGGAACCCGACCTGCACAAACAACCGCATAGCGGACCGCGTGCCACCTATCCCGTCGCACAGTCGGCCCGGAGTCGGCGCCTGTGGTTCATCGCATCGGCAGTCACGGTTGTGGTCCTCGGTGTGATCCTGGCCGCAATCGGCTACAACAAGTTCGCCGATCCCGATGTCAGCGGACAGGCGACCGGCTACGAGATCCTCGACGACTCATCGGTCGCCGTGCTGTACACGGTGACCCGCAAGGACCCGACCCAGCCGGTGGCATGCGTTGTCCGCGCCAGGGTCAAGGACGGCTCGGAGGCGGGGCGTCGTGAGGTTCTCGTACCGCCGGGCACCCAGCAGCAGGGACTGCGCACCGTCATCAAGACGTCCGGGCCGCCGGTCATCGGTGAGGTCTTCGGCTGCAGCACCGACGTCCCCGCTTACCTGACCTCCTCCGCGTCGTGACAGAAGAGCGTCCCGTGCCGACGTCGGCCACTCCAGACGGTGACCGCGGCGTACGCGACGCGCCGGGTAAACACGACAAAAGGGGAAGACCGGACAAGGCGGTCTTCGCCCACCTGAGCAGCCCGTACTTCCCCGCGTTGGTGGCGCTGTTCATCGGTGTCATGCTCATCAGCAACATCACCGGCACCAAGGGTGTCGTGTTGTTCGACAGTTGGCTCCACCTCGACGTCGGCCCAATCCACATGAACGGCCTGGTCACCGACGGCGCGACCTCGCAGGCGAGTTCCTCAACTCGTTCGTGCTCGTCAAGATGAAGCAACGCGCGGGCGAAAAGCGACTGTGGGCACGGCTACTCGGCTCAACCGTCGTCGGAGAATTCGCCGACACACTCGTGTTCTGTTCGATTGCCGCATCCGCCCTGGGAATTTCGACGTGGGGCGACTTCATCAATTACACCGCCGTCGGATTCATTTGGAAAACGCTCGTCGAAATCCTCGTCATGCCGATCACCTACGGCGTCGTCGCATGGCTGAAACGATCTGAACCCAGCTACCAGCAGGCCCTCGCCGAGGTCAACACGACCGACGTGTGATGTGCCACATCCGTCTGGATTTGGTATCCTGACTGAATACACGGCTCCGAGAGGGGTCGTGTTGCTGCATTTAGAGCAGGCCCACACGTGCTACCGCGTGTGACATAACCAAGCACGTGCGCGCATGAAGCATGTGGGCAAACCAAGCATTTACAGCAGTCCATGTGTCCCGATTCGGGACAGTGCCCCGGTTCAGACATTGCCGGGGAGCGGACAACACAAAGGAGTGACCGATGACCGACACCCAGGTGACCTGGCTGACCCAGGAGTCGCACGACCGCCTCAAGAGCGAGCTCGACTCTCTGATCGCCAACCGTCCGGTCATTGCTGCCGAGATCAACGAGCGTCGCGAAGAGGGCGACCTCAAGGAGAACGGCGGCTACCACGCCGCCCGCGAGGAGCAGGGCCAGCAGGAAGCCCGTATCCGCCAGCTCCAGGAGTTGCTCAACAACGCGAAGGTCGGCGAGGCCCCGACACAGTCCGGCGTCGCACTGCCCGGTTCCGTCGTCACCGTGTACTACGACGGCGACAAGAGCGACGAAGAGACCTTCCTCATCGCCACCCGCGAAGAGGCACAGGCCGGCAAGCTCGAGACCTACTCGCCGAGCTCGCCGCTCGGCTCCGCACTGATCGACGCCAAGGTCGGCGACACCCGCGAATACACCGTGCCCAACGGCTCGGTGGTGAAGGTGACGCTCGTCAAGGCCGAGCCGTACCACAGCTGACCCCCTACGGGACTACAGCAGGCTGAAAGGTTGCTGCGGGTTGCGGATTCCGCAGCCCACAGCAACCTTTCGTCGTATCTCACCGCGAGATGATCAGTTCAGACGCACCTTCACGCCACCCGAGAACATCGAGTCGTGCAGCTCGATGGTCGCCGGAGTCGCATCCTTCGGCATGTCGAAGACGACCTTGGCATCGACGGTGTTGCCCGGATTGATGTTGTCCCACACCGGAATGTCGGAGCCGCCGAGGGCGATCTGCGCGGAGGTGCTCGGTTCAAAACTGCGACCCTGGTCGTCGACGAGCTTCTGATCCGACGGCGAGAAGCTCTGCGGCTCCTTGCTCGTGTTCTGCACCGTCATCGAGACAACCACGAACTGCCCCTGCGCCTGCTCGGTCAGATAGGGATTGTCGCCGACACTCGACAGCCCCTTCTCCACTCCCGTGACGACAAACTCGAACTTGCCGTCGCGCACAGGAGTATTGAGTCCCGCTGCGCCGCTGTCCTTTTCCGCACCAGCGTTCTTCTGTTCGGCACCCTGCTGCGACGACCCCGCCGACGTCGAGTTCGACGACGAATCCGAGTCCGACCCGCCTCCCGACACCGCAACGATGATCACGATCAACACCACCAGCGCACCGAGAATCCACGGCCACTTGCGCCGCTTCTTGGGCGGCTGATTGACCGGCTGGCCGCCGGGACCCTGAGGCGGAAAGCCGTACTGCGGCACCGTGTTCGGCGCTCCGGCAAACTGCCCGGCACCGGTCTGCGGGTACGCGTACTGGGGCACACCGGACTGGGGCACACCGGACTGGGGCGCGCCCGACTGGGGGACACCGGGCTGGGGCGCGCCCGACTGGGGCGCATTCGGAGGGTTCGTCATTGGTCTTCCTTCGTTCGCGACGCCGTACGTTCGGCGACGAAGGGGACTCTATGGATCGACTCCGACAAAAACGGCCGCGTAGTGCGTCGTCTGAACGGGTGAATCCGAGTGCTCCGCGGAGCAGCCGCAAACTCGTACCCTGCCTGAGACGTGTTTGACCAAAACGTCTCGCGCGGGTGTTTCGCGATGCTAAGACTCAGGAATGAAAACGCGCATCACTCTGCGCCGAGTCGGGGTCGTCGCCGCTGCCGTGGCCGTCGGACTGCTGACCTCGGTTTCGACACCCACACTCGCCGACGCCGCCCCCGCGCCGCTCGCGTACGTCAACCTCGGAGACAGCTACTCCGCGGGTTCCGGGGTATCCCCCACCGCGCCAGACAAACCCGGCAGTTGCACGCAGTCGAGCAACAACTTCTCGCACGTGATCGCACGCCGCAATGGCTTCTCACTCAAGGACGTCAGTTGCGGTGGCGCACAGACCAAAGACTTCTTCACTCGCCAATACCCTGACGTCGCACCACAATTGCGCGCCCTACGGCCCACCACACAACTGGTCACCCTGATGATCGGAGGCAACGACGGCAACGTCTTCGCCGGCACCGTCGCGAAGTGTGTCGCAGCAGGAGTCGCCGCAGGTTTCCGCGGCACGCCGTGCAAAGACCAGTACGGCTCGTCGGTGACACGCGAGATCCAGAGCGCGACCTACCCGAAGATCGTGAACGCGCTCAAGGCAATTCGCGCGAAGTCGCCCAGGGCTCGCGTCGCAATCGTCAGCTACCCGCTCATCATGCCCGCGACCGCACAGGCGTGCCCCAATCTGCCTGTCGCCGCCGGCGATCTGCCGTATGCGCACGGAATCCAGACCGCACTCAACGACGCCGTGAAGCGCGCGGCCACGACAACCGGGGTGACCTTCGTCGACGCCACCACACCGTCGATCGGCCACGATGGTTGCAAGCCGGTGGGCGTGCGCTGGGTTGAACCGATCTTCGGCACCGTCCAGCCGATCCCCGTGCATCCCAACGCGCTTGGCGAGCGCGAGATGGCGGGCATCGTCAGCCGGACGCTCGGTCTGGCGCGGTAACCAGCCGGGCATCCACCACGAACATGTGTGTCGTATCGAAGGAGTTGGGTGCTGCCGCACCCAACTCCTTCGATTAGGTCCACATCTAGGTCCGACTCCACACCGCAGCTGACTCACGCCGCGTCGTCGCGGCGGATGGTGAGCGCTCCCGACTCGTCACTCACGTGAATGTCACTGCGCCCCAACATAACTCCCAAGCGGTCGAACATCTGGAAGAGCGGTGTGCCCGACGGCGCGTCCGACATGTCGTCGCACGGTTCGACGCTGTAGTTGGCCACCTCGGTCAGCAGCGACAGTCGCCATGCCTCGCCGCGCAGCGGCTGCAGGTCGCGGCTGCGGGTCAGCGGCTGCACCTCGAACGACCCGCATGTCGTCGTATCCTCCTTCGTGCACGCTCCACCGAGCCCGATGTCGGCGAACTCGGCGTGCGACCACCACAGCACGCCATCGACGTCGACGGTCGGCGTGATGACACCGTTGGGTAGCGGTCCCTCCGTCATACGTGTCAGAGGCTTCTCGAAGACGAGGAGCCCCGCGCTGCCCAGTTCGGGCAGTACGCGAATGCTCGCACCGCCGTCCGCAGACCTCGCCTCGCTGGTGACCGACTCGGGCACCCAGATCGGCGAGACCCTCGAAAGAACCTCGGCGGACGTATCGGCGCGGCCGAGGAGTCCGCGCAGCAGCTTATAGAGGTCGACGCTCTCGATGTAGTCCTCGGCAAGATCGGCGCATTCGTCCTCGGTGAGTGCGAGATGTCCGTCTCGGTACTGATCGAATCGCTTCATCGCGTGGAGCATCCGCACGCCGACCGGACGTATGTATGCGGCCCACTCCTCGGCGAGTCCGCGGAAGGCGTCGACGAGCGCGGCCTGAACGTCGGGCATGCCCGTCGCCGCCCACGGAATCTGATTGAGCCGTCGCCCGGTGGCGGCGTGATACTGCCGATCGCTGCCGGTGGTGCCGTTGCGCGTGCGACCGACAGTTGGCTTGCGTGACTTGTGATTTCGTCTCCCCATGCGCTGCACGCTAGGCGCGATCACGACCGGAGTCACCGCGCCCGTCCACAGGAAATCCACACATGGCTTCGGACCACAGGTTATCCACAGCTTGGCCCCAGACCATCGCTAACCTGCGGGTTCATCGTGTAGTCAGAGCATTCAACCATCCAAAGGAGGACGGACCATGAAGATGCACAAGCAGCCAACCCCCGACGTTCCGCTCGTCGTCCTCGACGACGACGCACTCGTTGCCCACTACGCCAAGACCCTGTTCGACGAGGGCACGCCGGTTGCCGTCGTCAGCAGCAACTACTACGACGTCGTGCCGTTCATGTTGCGCAACAACGGACACACCGTCGCGCTGGTCGCCGACGTCGACGACACCACGCAACTGGCAGAGGCGATCTTGATCGTCGAGCAGCGTCTCGGGCACGTCGCAGCGGTGATCCGCTACGAGACCGATCTCGCGACCGCACCTCACCGCAACTCGGTGCACTCCGCATCGGCGGCGTGACCTCGCCCGCCCCACCACAGATCTCACGGCGCCCTGACACCGCGGACGCTTCGACGCCGCTGCATGACAGTTGACGTAAGGCCCACGACAGTCGCGTAGTGCAGGCTGACGCCATGACTACGACAACCACCACCACTGCGACGACGAGCGCGTCGAACCCACTGGGTTCCGAACTTGCCATCGATGCACGCGGACTGGTCAAGCAATTCGGCTCGAACCGCGCCGTCGACGGCGTCGACTTGGCAGTTCCAACCGGCTCTGTGTACGGCGTCCTCGGCCCCAACGGAGCAGGCAAGACCACCACCGTCAGCATGCTGGCCACACTCCTGCGACCAGACGCGGGCTCAGCCACAATCTTCGGCTACGACGTCGTGCGCGACTCGACGGCCGTCCGGTCGCTGGTCGGCGTCACCGGCCAGTACGCCTCGGTCGACGAAGACCTGACGGCGAGACAGAACCTCGTCGTCTTCGCCCTTCTGCTCGGCTTCTCGCGGAAAGCAGCCAAGGTCCGAGCCGACGAACTGCTCGACGAGTTCTCACTCACAGAAGCAGCAGACCGCCCACTCAAGGACTTCTCCGGTGGAATGCGTCGACGCCTCGACCTCGCGGCCAGCCTCATCGACACCCCACCACTGCTGTTCCTCGACGAGCCGACCACCGGACTCGACCCCCGCACCCGCGCCCAGATGTGGGACACCATCCGCCGACTCGTCGCCGACGGCGCCACCGTGCTGCTGACAACCCAGTACCTCGACGAGGCGGACCAACTCGCCGATCGCATCGCGGTGATCGACCACGGTCGTGTCATCGCCGACGACACCGCCGACGCCCTGAAGAACTCGGTGGGCGCGGCGACATTGCAACTCGCCCCACTCGAACGGTCCGACGCCCCGCGCGTCGCCGAGATCGTCGAACGCGTCCTGGGCGAGCCCGCAACCCTATCGGCAGAAGCAAGCAGAATTTCCGCTCCACTGCACCGCCCTGACCTCGTGCCCGACGTCCTGATCGCCATGCGCTCCGACGGCATCACCGTCGACGAGATCAACGTCCAGAAACCGAGCCTCGACGAGGTGTTCCTCACCCTCACCGGCAAACCCGCCGATTCCCACGACGCCCCCGCAGACGAAGACGCCACGCAAGAGGAGAACCTCTGATGACCACAACACTTCCCCGAGCCGTCACACCCAATGCCATCACCACCGGCGCCATCCGAGCACGAGCGAAACAGTCCGTCTCTCTCGCGGAGACCGCACGCCAGTCGCTGACCATGGCCTACCGCGGTGTGCTCAAACTCCGGCACAACCCCGAGCAACTATTCGACGTGACCATCATGCCGATCATCTTCACGGTGATGTTCACCTACATCTTCGGCGGTGCCATCAGTGGCAACGTCTCGTCCTATCTTCCCGTCATCATCCCGGGAATCCTCGTGCAGACCGTGGTGATGAGCTCCATCGTGACCGGAACACAGTTGCGTGAAGACATGGACAAAGGTGTCTTCGACAGATTCCGCTCGCTGCCGATCGCACGCATCAGTCCGCTTGCGGGAGCCCTTCTCGCCGACGTGATCCGCTACCTCATCGCGAGCATCATCACCGTCGTGATGGGCCTGATCATGGGCTGGCGCCCCGACGCCCTCGGTGTCATCGCGTCGGTTGTCCTGGTCATGGTGTGCAGCTTCGCCGTCTCCTGGATCTTCGCACTCATGGGTTGCATAATGAGCAAAGCCTCTGCCGTACAGGGAATCTCGATGCTCGTCGTGTTCCCGCTGACCTTCATGTCGAATGCGTTCGTTCCCGTCGACACAATGCCGGGCTGGTTGCAGGCATTCGTGAACGTGAATCCGGTGAGCCACCTCGTCACCGCGGTGCGTGAGCTCACCGCGACCGGACACGCGGGTATCCACGTGGTGTGGGCGCTGGCAGGCGCAGCGGTCATCACCGCTGTGTTCGCTCCGCTCGCCGTGCGCGCCTACATGCGCAACGCCTGACCAACACGCACAGCGACGGGCCTGCCACGCGGCAGGCCCGTCGCTCTGTGTGATCTCAGGCGAGGCGGGGCGTCTTCGACGCAAGCAGTTCGACGAGTTCTTCGGTCGCGCGCCGCCGGGACATGCCCGGGATGTCGGCGGTGACGTCGTCCCACTCCTCCTGCGTCAGCTTCGACGCACCGACCAGGTCGGTCAACACTGCGTAATAGCCCGGATAATCGACGCGCGCCTTCAATCGTTTTCCGAGCATCAGGAGCCGAGCACCGTCGCGTCTGGTCTCACTCCTATCGCACAACACGTATCCCGTTGCGACCGCCAAATTCGCGGACTGCGGGATATCGTTCCACCCACTCGGCGACAGCGTCTCGACGACGCCCGACGCCAGTACCGGCAGCAACGCGCGTGCACGATCAAGCTGCCCGGTGCGCACCAGACCGATGGCGGCAACACCGATCAGCATCGCGGCCCCTGGGTCCCGTGCAGCCATCGGATGCTCACGCAACAGCAGGTCTCCCGCTCGGGCGAACAGCTCAGCGGCGTCGGCCAGATCGCCACGCGCGTAACGGAGTTCGCCGAAGGCCAACATCATTCCGGCAAACACTTCCGGGAACCCGCGCGGGTCGGGGTCATCGGGCGTCCAGCCGTCGGCAACGTGCACCAGTTGTTCTTCTGCGGCGTCGAGTTGGTCGAGGTTGATCAGCGTCACCGCAAGGTAACAGCGGGTCTGCATCTCGTCCTCGAAGGAACCGAGTCGCACAAGGTCGGCGATTCCGCCCCGATAAAAGTCAACGGCGGTAGACCAATTCGCCTGCTGACTGTGGATTCCGCCGAGACTCACCTGAGCCATCGCCGACATCCAGTGGTCACTCCCGAGCCGCGACCGCTTGCGCAGCGTCTCACCGTCGCGTTCCGCCTTATCCAGACGGCCGAGGTTCTCGGCGAGGTTCATCCGTCCGCCCAGCGCTGTCGTCGCCACCCGTTCGTCGGGGCTCGTGGTGCCACGCACGACGTAGCGAATGGCCTCGGTCGTACTCCGGCTCAGCACACACGCCGTCATCAGTTCGGTCGGCTCGAGATAGATCCGATCGGGATTGTGCAGTCGTCGCAGGTAATACCGCGCACGTGCGAGCTCTCGAAGGTCTTGGCGCAGCATCTGATGCGTCATCGACGCGAGAACCGTTGCCTGCCAATCACGTCGACGCTCGTCTGAAAGATCGCGCGGTGGCGTCGGCAACACGTCGATCAGCCGCGACCCCCAGTTCATGATCTCCGCGTGCAGGCCCCGCGCCATCCAGAACCCGGCGAGGATGGGAAAGATCCGCACCGCGCAGTCGACGGCGTCGGCCACCTCTGAGTCGTCCTTCTCGCCGTGCGCGATCAGCTCCGTGCAGTGGCGGAGCACCCAGACGAGGTTGTCGACGTCGGCGGCAACACGGGTCATCAACCCTGCGTCCACGCCCGACTCATACCCGGTAACCATCTCCGACGCAACGGATCTGGCCCACTTGCGCATTGCGGAGTTGACCTCCGACGACAGCCCCGGCTCCGCGGCGAGCTTCTCCTCGCCGAACTCGCGCACCATCTCCAGCATCCGGTAGCGCACCCGACCGTCGGCCTCGATCACGGTCAGCAACGACTGATTGACCAGCGAGGCGAGAGTGTCGTCGAGCCGAAAACCGCGATAGCCCAGCACGATTCCCGCCGCGTCGGCCGTGAACCCGGCCGGGAATCTACACAGCCGACGCAACGCCTCACGCGCATCGTCGTCGAGAAGGTCCCAACTCCAATCGATCACGGCCCGCAACGTGCGGTGCCGGTCCGGAGCGCTGCGGTCCGTCCCGCGAAGCAGTGCGAATCGCTCCGCCAACCGATCGGTGATCTCCTCGACCGTCATGGTGCGAATTCGGGCTGCCGCCAACTCGATTGCCAACGGTAGGCCGTCGAGATGTCGGCACAGTCGCGCGACGGATTCGTGTGGCAGATCGGCGTCGGGCCGCACCGCGCGGGCTCGGGTGACGAACAGTTCGACGGCGGCACCGTCGTCGGTGACATCGAGTGTCGGCAATCCGAAGATCTGCTCGGCGGGCAGCATCAGCGGGGATCGACTGGTGACCAGGATCTTCAACGACGAGTCGGCAGCGAGCAGATCGGCCACCAGGCGCGCGCACCGCTCGATCACCTGCTCGCAGTTGTCCAGGATCAACAGCGCGCCCCGCCCGCGCAGCGCGTCGATCAATCGGTCCTGCAGATCACCTGTCGGCGCGATGCGCGGTCGCGCGTTGGTACCGAGGTCCGACTCACCGACGCCGAGCGTCGCAGCGATGGCAGGCACCACGTCGTCGTCGTTGCGGATCGGTGCGAGCGGAACGTAGTAGACAGATGATCCCTCGTCGACGAGCCGGTGCCCGACGCGGTTGGCCACCCGCGTCTTACCCACTCCGCCCGGCCCCTGAATGGTGACGACGCGATTCGCCTTCAGTTGCTCGAGAATCGACGCGACGTCGCCCTCACGCCCGATGAGGTCGCTCGTCTCCACCAGCAGACCCGTCTGCATACTCGAGCGTCGGGCGCTCGGAGCGGGGCGTCGAACATCGAGGTCTCCCTCGGCGAGCAGCGCGTTGTGGAACTCGGTGATCGTCGGACCGGGATCGACGCCCAACTCCGTCGATAGTCGACGGCGCAGTGCGGCGTACACGGCGAGCGCATCGGCGACGCGTCCCTCACCGGCGAGCGCGCGCATCAGATCCAGCGCAGCCGTCTCATCCAATGGGTCACGAGCACAACGTCGTTCAGCGATCTCGCGCGCCGTGGAGTAGTCGCCGGAATTCATCGCGGCCGCGCTGCGAGCACGGTTGAACGCGTCCTCCGCGTGTCCCGCCCGTGCGCGGATCTCGCCGATCAGCGATGCCGCCTCGACGCCGAGGTCATCTCCTGGCTCGCCACGCCACCACGACGCGGCGTCGTCGAGCGCGGTCACGGTTCCCTGCGCGATGAGTTCTTCGACGATCTCGATGTCGGTGCGTCCGCCGATCAAGCGATACCCGCTGCCCGACGCCTCGAGGCGCCCGGCCCCGAGGACGGTCCGCAGCCGGGAGATCTGGGTGTGCAGTGCCGCCCCGGGTGACCGTGGCGGATCGTCGCCCCACACATCGTCGATGAGCCGCTCTGCCGAGCGAGTGCGCCCTCCGGCCAGCGCCAGCGACGCCAACAGCCGCTTTGCGCGGATGCCCGGAACCGTCACCAGATCATCCGGCGTCACCGGCGAATCCGGCGCCGCGGACACGCCGGTGGCGACGGGACCGAGCAGACCGATCACGGTGGTTGCGGGGACGGACACTGTGCCAGATTAGCCCCGCGGTGCATATCGAGAGCGTCCGCGCTGGACGTATCGCCGAAAGACGGTGCGGCGCCGTGCTTGAATGGCACGATGGCTCGCAGCTACGCACTCGACTCGTTCGACCTCGACTTCTTCGACACGGCACCGGTGAGCTATCGCATCGACGTCAACCTGCCGGTCACACCCGAACGCGCGTGGGCAGAGCTGACGCGCCAACACACCCTCGACTGGTGCCGGGCGATCAGGGGTATCGAGTTCACCTCGCCGCCGCCATACGGTGTCGGCACGACCCGTCAGGCCAAACTCGGCCCAGGCGTGGCACTCTCCGAGTACTTCTTCGACTGGGTCGAGGAGCCGGCAGAACACCACTACCGCAACGCATTTCGCGGAGAATCGGTGACCGTACCCGGCCTGTCGCGGTTCGGAGAACTGACCGAGGTCAGCAGCGCCGACGTCGGCTGCCGCCTCGTGTGGCGCTTTGCTCTCGAACTCGCGACCGGAGCCAAGCCGGTCAGGCTGTTCAGCGGGCCGACAGCGGCGTCGGTGTTCAAGACGGTCGAAACCGACACCCTGCGCCACTTCTCGACACTGCGTCCGCAGACCTGATCCGACGCCGGTCGCCGAAAACCCCGTCAGCGCAGGAAGCCTGCATCGGCGAGAGCGGCACGCACAGCCTCCTGGTGCTCTGCGCCCCTGGTCTCGGCGCTGACCGTCACCTGCACCTCGCCGAGCTGTAGGTCGTCGGCAACACGCGAATGCACGACGTCGACGACGCTCGCCCCCTGCTCACGCAATAGTTCGAGCAGCGAGATGAGGCCACCCGGGCGGTCGGGAATCGTGGCGGTGACCGTCAGGAAACGACCGGACGCGGTCAGTCCCGCGGTGGTCACGTGGCTGAGCACGAGGGGGTCGATGTTCCCGCCGGAGGTGACGACGCAAATCGGTCCCGGCAGATCGAGGTCGAGACTCATCAGCGCGGCTACTCCCGCGGCGCCCGCGGGTTCGACGAGCAGCTTCGCGCGCTCGAGCAGCAGGAGCAGCGCGGTGGCCAACTGCCCCTCGTCGACCGTGACCACGTCGTCGACCAACTCACGGACATGGGCGAACGGAACGTCGCCGGGCAGCGCGACGGCGATCCCGTCGGCCATCGTCGACATGTGGGTCGCCGCAACGGGCATGTCCTCCTGCAGCGAGGTCGGCCATGCCGCTGCCTGCGCTGCTTGGACACCGATGATCCGGACGTCGGGTCGCCGTGCCTTCACCGCGGCAGCGATCCCGGCGAGCAGCCCACCTCCGCCGAGCGGGACGACGATCGAACCGACGTCGGGCATCTGCTCACAGATCTCGACGCCGACGGTCGCCTGCCCCGCCACGATGTCGCGATGATCGAACGGGTGGATCAGCGTCGCACCGGTCTCTTCGGCGAAAGCTCGTGCGGCGACCAGTGATTCGTCGATCGTCTCACCGACGAGCACGACCTCTGCCCCATATGCCTTGGTGGCGGCCAACTTCGGTAAGGCGGCGCCCACCGGCATATAGACGCGCGAGGTGATGCCGAGGTGGGCCGCCGACCATGCCACTCCCTGTGCATGATTGCCGGCACTGGCCGCAACGACGCCCGCGGCACGCTCCTCGGGCGTGAGCCGCGAGATCCGGTAGAACGCGCCGCGAGGCTTGAACGATCCTGTGCGCTGCAGGTTCTCGCACTTGAGCCAGACGTCGGAGCCGCTGCGCTCGGACAACACCCGCGACGCCACCATCGGAGTGCGGCGCATCACGGGCGCCAACACCATCGCGGCGTCGTCGATCTCGGCTTGTGTGATCAGCATAATGAGCGTCAACGTACGCGGTTGCAATGCCTCACGCAGCGCAACCTGCGGCGGTCCCGAATACCAGCGGTCCGACCTACTGCAGCGCCTGCTCCAGGTCGGCGAGGATGTCGTCGATGTCCTCGATGCCGACGGACAGGCGCACCAGGTTCTCGGGCACCTCGAGCAACGACCCGGCGGTCGAGGCGTGGGTCATCGCACCGGGATGCTCGATCAGCGATTCGATGCCGCCCAACGATTCGGCGAGCGTGAACACCTCGGTGCGGGCGCAGAATTTCTTGGCGTCCTCGATGCCGCCGGACACCAACACCGAGACCATCCCGCCGAAGCGCTTCATCTGCTTGGCGGCGACCTCGTAACCGGGATGCGAGGGATCGCCCGGGTACAGCACGCGCTCGATCTTGTCGTGGCGGTTGAGGTACTCGGCGACCTTCTCGGCATTGTCGCAGTGCCGCTCCATCCGGACCGCGAGCGTCTTGATGCCACGCATCGTCAGGTAGGCATCGAACGGACCCGGCACAGCGCCCGCACCGTTCTGCAGGAACGCGATGTCGGAGTCGAGTTGCTCGTCGTCGGTGACCAGGGCGCCACCGACGACATCGGAGTGGCCGCCGAGGTACTTGGTCGTGGAGTGCAGTACGACGTCGGCACCGAGTTCCAGCGGACGCTGCAGGTACGGCGTCGCAAAGGTGTTGTCCACCACCAGTTTTGCCTTCGCCTCGTGCGCGATCTCACCGAGACGGGCGATGTCGCCGACGTTCAGCAGCGGATTGGTCGGTGTCTCGACCCACACGAGCTTGGTCTTCGGGGTGATCGCCGCTCGTACCGCGTCGATGTCGCTGACCGGTGCCACCGAGTAGTCGATGCCCCACTGGGTGAAGACCTTGTCGATCAGGCGGAAGGTGCCGCCGTAGGCGTCGTTCGGGATGACGAGGTGGTCGCCGGGACGCAACGACGCGCGCAGCATCGCGTCGGTGGCTGCCATGCCGGAGGAGAATCCGCGCCCGTACGTTCCGCCCTCGATCGCGGCGATGTTCGCCTCGAGCGCTCGACGCGTCGGATTTCCGGTACGCGCGTACTCGAATCCGTCACGCAGACCGCCGACGCCGTCCTGGGCGAACGTCGAACTCGCGTAGATCGGGACGTTCACCGCGCCGGTCTGCGGGTCGGGGTCGTAGCCTGCGTGGATGGCTTCGGTGGAAAAGCCGCGTGGACGCTGGTACTTCTTCACGTGAGAACTCCTCGCTGAGTGGGTATCTGGACGCTAACCGGCGGTGATCGTCGGATGAGTGCTGACGAACGCCAGCAGATCGTGTCGGGTGATGACACCGATCGGCTTTCCGTCCTCGACGACCATGAGTGCGTCGGACTCGCCGAGCGCCTTGGTCGCCGCGGACACGGGCTCACCGGAACCGATGAGCGGGAACGGATCTCCCATGTGCGCAGACACGGGATCGGCGAGGTTCGCACGACCCTCGAACACCGCGGAGAGCAGATCACGTTCGGTGACCGCGCCTGCGACCTCGCCCGCCATCACCGGCGGCTCGGCGCCGACGACCGGCATCTGCGACACCCCGTACTCACGGAGGATCTCGATCGCGTCGCGCAGGGTCTCCTGCGGGTGGGTGTGCACGAGGTCGGGCAGCGTACCGGTCTTGCCGCGCAACACATCTCCCACGAGAGGCTCCGGCTTGCCCCCGTCGAGCGGGGTACGAAGGAATCCGTAGCTGCTCATCCACTCGTCGTTGAAGATCTTGGCCATGTAGCCGCGCCCGCCGTCGGGAAGCAGAACCACGACGACGGAGTCGGGTCCCTCCCGTTGCGCCACCTGCAGTGCCGCGACGACCGCCATGCCGCAGGAACCGCCGACGAGCAGACCCTCCTCACGGGCGAGGCGTCGGGTCATGTCGAACGAGTCGGCGTCGGAGACCGCGATGATCTCGTCGGGGATGCTCGGGTCGTACGCGGTGGGCCAGAAATCCTCACCGACGCCCTCGACGAGGTATGGCCGCCCGGTGCCGCCGGAGTACACCGATCCCTCGGGGTCGACGCCGACGACCTTGACCTTGCCGCCGGATACCTCCTTGAGATACCGGCCGGTGCCGGTGATGGTGCCACCGGTGCCGACGCCCGCGACGAAGTGGGTGATCGTGCCGTCGGTGTCGCGCCAGATCTCCGGGCCCGTGGTCTCGTAGTGACTCTGCGGACCCGCGGGGTTGGAGTACTGGTTGGGCTTCCACGCACCGTCGACCTCACGCACCAGACGATCGGAGACGCTGTAGTAGCTGTCGGGGTGCTCGGGCGGGACGGCTGTCGGGCACACGACGACCTCGGCGCCGTAGGCACGCAGGACGTTGCGCTTGTCCTCGCCGACCTTGTCGGGGCACACGAAGATGCACTTGTATCCGCGCTGCTGCGCGACGAGCGCCAGCCCGACACCGGTGTTGCCCGACGTCGGCTCGACGATCGTGCCGCCGGGCTTCAACTCCCCCGACTTCTCCGCGGCGTCGACCATCCGCACGGCGATACGGTCTTTGCTGCTGCCGCCCGGGTTGAGGTATTCAACCTTGGCCGCGACCAGCCCCGATCCGGGCGAGGTCACCGAGTTGAGCTTGACCAGTGGTGTGTTGCCCACCAGGTCGACGACGTGATTGGCGATGCGCATACCTCTATGGTCCCAGAGCGTCGCAAGCCGTCCACATTCGACTTGCCGCTAAGCTGGGACGCGTGTCCGATTCGCGTCACGTCCTCCGCGATGTCGGTGCCGCAGCGACCGCGACGGCCGCGGGGGCCGGCGCCACCTGGGCGGCATACAACGTGCTGGTCTGGCAGGCACAACAAGCCAGGACCACCATCCCCCACCGCACCGACAACGCCCCCAACGGCGACGGCATCTACCTGCCGGACGGCGGCGGCCCACTGCGCGTCACCCGCGACTCCACCGCCGACCTGCACCTGACCGTGTTCGGCGATTCGACGGCCGCCGGACTCGGCGTCGAGTCGGCAGACGACACCCCCGGCGTGCGTGTCGCCCGTCGCGTCGCAGCGGATACCGGTCGGGCGATCCGCTACAGCAACAAGGCCATCGTCGGGGCGACGTCGAAGGGCCTGGCCGCGCAGATCGACGCGATGCTGATCGCGGGACTTCGACCCGACGTCGCGGTCGTCCTGGTCGGCGCCAACGACGTGACCGCGACCAACGGCATCCGGGCCTCGGCGAATCGCTTGGGCGCCGCGGTTCGGCGACTGCGCGAGACCGGTGCCGTGGTCGTTGTCGGCACCTGCCCGGACTTCGGCGTGATCACCGCGATCCCGCAGCCGCTGCGGTCGGTGTTGCGTGTCTGGGGCTTGCGGCTCGCCGCCCGCCAGGCGGCAGCGGTACGTAGTGCAGGAGGCGTCGCCGTTCCGCTGGCCGACCTGCTCTCCGAGGAGTTCAAGGCCAAGCCCGACCACATGTTCTCTCCCGACCAGTTCCACCCGTCCGCCGCCGGATACGAACTCGCCGCGGCAATCCTCACTCCCCCGGTCCTCGAAGAGATCGGCGAGTGGGGGCCTGCACCGCTACCCGAGCCGCCCGAGTTGTCCGAGACCGTGCCCGCCAGCAAATTCATGTCCCGCCTGCTGCGGCGCGCACGGACCGTCGAATGACGCGCATCGATCTCAACAGCGACGTCGGCGAGTCGTTCGGCCGCTGGGAACTCGGCGACGACGACGCCGTACTCGAGGTCGTCAGCAGCGCCAACGTCGCCTGCGGTTTCCATGCGGGCGATCCGAGCACGCTGGCACGAACATGTCGAAGCGCGCTCGCGAACGGTGTCCGCATCGGCGCACAGGTCAGCTATCGAGACCTCGCGGGCTTCGGGCGGCGGTTCGTCGACGCCACGCTCACGGAGTTGACCGACGACGTCGTCTATCAGATCGGCGGGCTACAGGCCATTGCTCGCGCCGCCGGAGCCACGGTCAGCTACGTCAAACCGCATGGGGCGCTGTACAACACGGCCGTCCATCACGAAGTGCACGCGCGCGCCGTCGTCGACGCCATCGCCGCGGTCGATCCAGCTCTTCCCGTACTCGGCTTGCCGGGGTCGCTGCTGCTCGAGATCGCCTCGGATCGCGGAATCGGCGTTGTCCGAGAAGCTTTCGCGGATCGCGCCTACCACTCCGACGGCACCTTGGTCTCCCGGCGCGAACCGGGCGCAGTGCTCGACGATCCGACGGTGGTCGCCGGGCGGGTGCTGCGCATGGTCTCCGACGGCGTCGTCGACTCCGTCGAAGGCGACACGATACGGATCGACGTCGACTCGGTGTGTCTGCACGGCGACAGTCCCGCCGCTGTCGCGATGGCGGTGGCAACCCGCGAACTGCTGACCGCCGAGGGCATCGAGATCACGCCGTTCTCGTGAGCGTAGGCCGCGACGGCAGCATGAGCGCGAGCACCGCGCCCACCAGTGCGAACACCACCGACCACCAGAAGGCTTCCGAGAAGCCCGCTGCCACCGAGGCCGCCGACATGACCACGACGGCGAGGATCGCGGTTCCGAAGGAGCCGCCGAGTTGCTGGGTGATCCGGGTGAGCATGCTGGTGTCCTGACGCGCGGAGTCGGGGACGCCGATGAAGCCTGCAGCCATGATCGGCGACAACAACAAACCGAGTCCGAGTCCGCGGAACAGCAGGGCGATCATCAACCAGATCACCGAGGTTCCCGCATCGGCGAACGCGAACGGCACGGTGGCGGCCGCGACGATCACGAACCCGCACGCCGCCACCCAACGCCCGCCGAACCGGTCGGTCAACTTTCCCGCGACTCCGCGGGTCACGAACGCTCCGACGCCCTGCGGGATCAGATAGAGCGCTGCCCGGAGCACCGAATCGCCGAACACCTGCTGAAAGAACAAGGGCAGCAAGAACATTGCTCCAAACGATGCGATGCCGAACGCGAACAGTCCGGCCGACGACGCGGCAACTGCGCGATGAGCAAGAATCCGGATGTCGACGATCCCCTGGCGCGCAGACACCAGGCTGCGCACCACGAAGACTCCCAGCGTGATCACGCCGACGATCAGCGGAATCATCACGCTCCGACTGACGAAGCCTGCATGGGCGTTGGAGAGTCCGAGCAGGATCAGCGCCAAACCCGGTGCGAGAAGCAGCAATCCGACGACATCGAGGTGAGCGTGGTGGTCGTCGGCGCCGCGGGTGCGGTCGTCGTCGGGGATACGCCGCGCGAGATAGAGCGCGACGGCCACGATCGGGACGTTGATCAGAAAGAGCCAACGCCAGTTGAGCCAGTTCAGGATCACGCCGCCGAGCACGGGACCCAGGATCGGGCCCAGCGCGGTCGGCATCGACACCAGAGCGATGACCTGCCCGAGCGCCACTCCGCGACTCGCCGACACCAGGATCGACATCATCAGCGGCATGATCAGGCCGGCGCCGAGGCCCTGCAGAACGCGAAATGCGATGAGCGACGGCGCATCCCATGCCATCGCGCACAGGACCGAGCCGAGCAGGAAGATCAGCAGCCCCGCGATCCAGGCGACGCGTGACCCGAATCGCGTTGCCGCCCAACCCGCCAACGGCACCGCGACGGCGAGCGCCAGGAGGTATCCGGTACTGACCCACTGGATCGTCGACACCGGAACGTCGAGGTCTCGGCCGAGCGTCTCGAGCGCGATGGTGGTGATCGTGGTGTCGAGGATCGGTGCGATCAGACCGATGATCACGGCCCACGCGACACGGCGCGTCGCGGGATCGATGGTCTGCGCCGGGGACGCTGTTGCCGTCATGGGAACCCCCTTAAGAATCAGTTGTGTATCTTATTGCGACGATAGGCCGACGCGATAAGATACGCAAGTGGATCTTGACCACCGGGACACCAACCCCACGCGACGCCGCGGCGCCGAACTCGAGGCCGCCATCCTCGACGCCGCGTGGGAGCAGTTGCTCGACCGCGGCTACTCGGGGCTGACCTTCGAGGCTGTCGCCGAACGAGCGGGGACCAGCAGGCCCGTGCTCTACCGTCGGTGGGCGACGCGCGGTGACCTGCTGCGCGCTGCGATCTCCCATCGCGGGCGACAGGTCGAGGTAGTCGTACCCGACACCGGGAACCTGCGCGACGACGTCCTCGAAGCGCTGCGCGACATGAACAACAGTCGCGCAGATTTCGTGGTGATGATGGCGTCGAGTCTGGGCGAGTACTTCGCCGAGGGCGGCACCAATCCCCGCGAGGTTCGCGCGCTGTTCGTCGGCGATCGTGCGTCGACCATGGCCACCATCGTCGAACGCGCGATCGCTCGTGGCGAGGTGGACCCCGCGCATGTGACCGAGCGAGCCATGACACTGCCGGCCGACCTCTATCGATACGAGGTACTCATGTCCCTGAAACCCGTACCGGACGACGTCCTACGCGCCATCGTCGACGACGTCTTCTTGCCGCTCGTCCAACCGGATACCGCATCGAAGGCTCCGCGCTCCGACGAGTGACAAATCCGGCTCATCTGACACCCGGGCTGTCCAGTAACGTGTTTCACATGCCTGAAGCTGTCATCGTTGCCCATGCCCGCTCCCCGATCGGCCGTGCCGGAAAGGGATCCCTCAAAGACGTTCGTCCCGACGAACTCTCTCGCCAGATCGTCACCGCACTTCTCGCCAAGGTCCCCGAGCTCGACCCCAAGGAGATCGAAGACATCCACTGGGGAATCGGCCAGCCCGGCGGCCAGGGCGGCTACAACATCGCCCGCGTGCTCGGCGTCGAACTCGGCTTCGACCACATTCCCGGCGTCACCGTGAACCGCTACTGCTCGTCGTCGTTGCAGACCACCCGTATGGCCCTGCACGCCATCAAGGCCGGCGAGGGTGACGTGTTCATCTCCGGTGGCGTCGAGAGCGTGTCGAGCTTCGGCATCTCCGGCGGTGCCGACGGTGCGCCCGATTCCAAGAACCCGCTGTTCGACGAGGCGCTGGCCCGCACCGAGCGCAGCGCGGAGGGCGGCGCTCCCGCGTGGCACGATCCGCGCGAGGACGGCCTGATCCCCGATGTCTACATCGCCATGGGTCAGACCGCCGAGAACGTCGCGAGCTTTACCGGCATCTCGCGTGAAGACCAGGATCACTGGGGCGTGCGCAGCCAGAACCGCGCAGAAGAGGCCATCAAGGCCGGATTCTTCGAGCGCGAGATCGACCCGATCACGCTGGCCGACGGCACCGTCGTCAGCACCGACGATGGCCCCCGGCCGGGCACGACCTACGAGAAGATCTCGCAGCTCAAGCCCGTCTTCCGCCCCGACGGCACCATCACGGCCGGCAACGCCTGCCCGCTGAACGACGGCGCGGCCGCGTTGGTCATCATGAGCGACACCAAGGCCAAGGAACTCGGCCTGACCCCGCTCGCACGCGTCGTCGCCACGGCCGCGACCGGACTCTCGCCGGAGATCATGGGCCTCGGCCCCATCGAGGCCGTGCGCAAGGTGCTTCGCGTCGCAGGCAAGTCGATCTCCGACATCGACCTGTTCGAGATCAATGAGGCATTCGCCGTCCAGGTCATCGGTTCGGCAAACGAGCTGGGCATCGACCACGACAAGCTGAACGTGTCCGGCGGTGCCATCGCGCTCGGCCACCCGTTCGGAATGACCGGTGCACGTATCACCACCACGCTGCTCAACAACCTGCAGACCTACGACAAGACGTTCGGCATCGAGACGATGTGCGTCGGCGGCGGCCAGGGCATGGCGATGGTGCTCGAGCGCCTGAGCTGACCAGACCCCCAACACAGCACCGAGGCCCTGCACTCACGGAGAGTGCAGGGCCTCGGTGTATGAGGGGGCCGAAACTAGTTGTTGGAGTTGAAGTAGCTCAGCAGACGCAGGATCTCGACGTAGAGCCAGACAAGGGTGACCGTCAGGCCCAGCGCGACGCCCCAGCCCGCACGGGCAGGTGCGCCGGCACGGATCAGGCGATCCGCGGCGTCGAAGTCGAGGAGGAAGCTGAACGCCGCCAACGCGATGCAGACCAACGAGAAGATGATCGCGATCGGACCGCCGTCGCGCAGCACTCCGGCACTGCCGGTGAACAGACCGATGATCAGGTTGCCGATCATCAGCACCATCACACCGATGAGTCCGGCGAACAGCATGCGCGTGAAGCGCGGAGTCACTCGGATGGCGCCGATCTTGTAGACCAGCAGCATTCCGAAGAACACGCCGAACGTGCCGAGAACCGCCTGGCCGATCAGCGCGCCCGCACTGGTGTCTCCACTGACCATCCAGTTCGCGAACACGAACGAGATCGAACCGACGAACAGTCCCTCGAAGGCCGCGTAGGCGAGGACGATCGCAGGATTGTCCTGCTTACGACCGAACGAGGCGACCAAGACGAGCACGAGGCCCACGATCGCGCCGATACCCATGAGGGGCCCGGCCAACGCGTTGTTGTAGCTGCTGAGGACGTAGCTGAGGATTGCCGTGACCGTCAGCACGCCGAGCGTGATCGCCGTCTTGGTCACGACGTCGTCGATGGTCAGTTGGCGTCCGGCGGCCTGCGGGGGCGCGTACTGCGGCGGGACCTGCTGACCGTACTGGTTGTACATCGCGGCTTGCCCGGCCCCGGCCATGTTCGACCCGAAGCCGGCGTAGCCGCCGGGATTCTGGTTATCGCGGACGACGCCGCGCATCACCGGGTTACTGCTGTCTCGCACAGGTGCTCCTTATTATGGACGTGTACGTCTCATCAACGGGGATCGACCCGTTCGAGTTCCGACTTTACCTTCTCTTGACCAATTGAGGGATTCGACGGCGTACTCAGTGAGTCGAGGAACACTCGAACCTCGTCGGGTGACTCGTACTCACGGATGGACAGCACCGCTCGCCCCAGACAGATCGAGCGAAGGGTCTGCGCGGCAACGGCGAAGTCATCGCCCCAGCCCAGGCCAGGCTTTGCGATCATCAGCGACGCCACGCCATGCGCAGCGGTCCATAGTTCGAGGACGACGTCGCCGACCTCGTCGGGGGCGAAAATGCCCGCTTCTGCGAGTTCGCTGACAGTTCCGGTGAATCGCACGAACGCCGACGCCGCGAGCACCTCGTCGACCTTGCTGCGCTCGGCAACGGGCGAGACGTGATGGAAGGCCTCCCGGTAGAGGACCGGCGTGTCGACCGCGAACCGCACGTAGGCGATGCCCATCTGCAGGGCTCGTTCCAGCGGATCGTCGACTCCCTCCGACGCCGCGGCCAGTTCCTTGTCGAGACTCTCGAAGTATCGGGCGCAGACGGCTTCGAGGAGTGCGTCCTTGTCGTCGAAGTGCAGATAGATCGACGGCGGGGTGACTCCAACCCGGTCGGCGACCGCCCGGATCGATACCGCCGATGCGGCTTCGGAGTCGAGCAGAAGTGACGTGGCGGCGTCGATGATCTCGTCGGCCAGCAGTTCACCCGACCCGCGGGGCGAGCGGCTCCTGCGGCTGGTCCGTGTCACTGTTCTCCTGCGTAGTCGTCTCGTTCTTGTTGGTCTCTCGCGTGCCCGGCGGCTCGTCGTCGATCTCCTCGGACAGTCCGAAGCGGTCATGCAGGCGACGTAGCGGTGCGGGTGCCCACCAGTTCACCCGCCCGGCGAGGCGCATGAACGACGGAACGAGCAGCATCCGGATGAGGGTGGCATCCATCAGCACCGCAAGCGTGAGTCCGACACCGAACATACGCATGAACGACACCTCCGACGCTGCGATTCCCGCGAACACGATGCTCATCAGTAGCGCTGCGGCAGTGATGACGCGACCGGTCCTGGCAATGCCGAGCGCGACTGCCCGGTCGTTGGCCGCGCGCGACCTGTCCGACGCGAGCCACGATTCGCGAATCCGGCCGAGCAGGAACACCTCGTAGTCCATGGACAACCCGAACGCGATGCAGAACATCAGCACCGGCATCGTCGCCGCGAGATACCCGGTTGACGTGGTGCCCAATCCGCCGAGGTGACCCTCCTGGAAGAACCACACCATCGCGCCGAACGTCGCCGACAGCGACAACACATTCAGCACCAACGCCTTCAGCGGGAGAACAACGCTTCCGGTGAAGAGGAACAGCAGCACGAACGTCGCGATCGCGATCACCCCGAGCACCCACGGCAAGTGCGCATAAATGGAGTCGACGGTGTCGACGTTGGTCGCCGCGGAACCGGTGAACTTCACTGTCAGGCCCGCGGGCACCGGCACGTCTCGGAGCTGAGCCAGTTGATGCTCGCCCGCGGGCCGCATCGGTTCAAGGTTGGTGGCGACCGTGATCACTCCGACGTCGCCGCGTTGGTCCGCGGGATTCGCCGGGGCAACAGCTCTTCCGTCGACGAAGGTTCCGCCTGCCCCCGACACCGAGTTGACGTCGGCAACCCGCGACAACTCCTGCGAATACGCCGCCCTCGTCTGTGCGGAGACGTCTCCGGTCGCGACAACGGTGACCGACGACGAGAGGTTCTGGTCGAAGTCGTCGCGGATCTCCTGCTGGATCTGATGCGCGCTGGCGCTGGTGGGCAGCACGCGATCGTCGGGGAAGCCGAACTTGATGGACAGGAACGGAGCACCGAGAACCAGCAGGAAGACGACGACCGTCGCGCCGACCGGCGCGGCCCGTTTCAGCACCCACGACGCCGCGCGGTACCACCAACCCTCTTCGACCGGGCGTGGAGTCGGCTCAGGACGGCCCAGCAGCTTGCGCACACCGCGGCGCACGTCGAGGGAGTCGATCCGGTCGCCGAGGAGCATCAGCACCGCGGGCGTGATCACCAGCGACGTCACGGCGGCGATCACCACGACGCCGACTCCTGCGTACGCGAAGGAACGCAGGAAATACATCGGGAAGATCGCCAGTGCGGCAAGCGCGAGAGCAACGGTCACCGCCGAGAACGCGACGGTGCGTCCCGCCGTCTGCATCGTGCGCAGGATCGCCGACGCTCTGTCACGGCCGCCGGCGACTTCTTCGCGATACCGCGTCACCAGCAACAGCGTGTAGTCGATCGCGAGCGCCAAACCCATTGCGGTGGTGAGGTTCAACGCGAAGATCGACACGTCGGTGGCGGTGCCTATCAGACGCAGTAACGCGAACGTCAGCACGATCGCGATGATGCCGACGCCGATCGGCAGCATCGCCGCGATGACGCCCCCGAATACGACGATGAGCACGAGGAAGCTGATGGGGATCGCTATCGCCTCGGCGACGGCGAGGTCGCGCGTCGTCTGCTCGTTGACCTGCTGGAAGACCATGCCCTGGCCACCGACGCGGACCGTGATGCCGTCGCGGGTGCCCTCGAATCGGGAGGCGACCTCCTTGGCATGCGCAGGCGCCTCGGCTTCCCCGCCGTCGAGCGTGGCGATGATCAGCGCCGAACTACGATCCTTGCTGACCAAGCCGGACGCGAGCATCGGGTCCTGCCACACCGACAGAATCGGTTGCTGCACATAGGGAAGGGCGTCGAGTTCGGAGACGATCGACTTGCCGACCGCGGCGGCCCGCTGGTCCTTCTCCATGTCGGTGCCGGCGGGCGCGTCGAGTTTGATGACGACCTGCAGGCCCCCGCGCTTGAACGTGTCGTCGATTTGCTGCGACGCCTGCGCCGACTCGCTGTTCGGATCGGAATACCCGCCTGCCAGCAGGTGCTGGGATGCCGACGCTCCGTAGATTCCGCAGAGCACGAGGAACAGGAACGCCAGTGCGAGAACACGTTTGGGCGCAGATATGGCCACACGGGTAAGTCTTGCCAACATGCGAGTCCCCTAGCGCGTCGCGGTCACTTACCCGCGTTAAGTTATCGGCAGTAAGTCAGCGAGTCAAGAGTGTGTCGGCTGATTGGGGGAGCCGCTGATCCAGCTCTCATCGGCCACGGTGAGAAGGCAGCCTGTTCGGCTACCATGAGGTGTGGTTTACCTCTCACTTGCTCTCGCCGCCGTCGCGGTCGGAGCGTGGGTGCTGTCGTACCACCGATCGTCACAGGCGCGCCGCAGCCCCGACCTGTTCATCGCACTCTCCGAGCTCAACGACTCGAGGTCGGACCATCAACGGCACGCGGCAGAAGTCATCGACGAAAAGCATCACCTCGAGGCGCGCGCGGGCTGGCCGTCGGCCGTGATCGGACTGCTGTCAGTGATGGCTGTGGTGTTCATGGTCCAAGACCCGTCGAGCACCGTCAACGGAAACAGACTTGTGTGGATGACCAGCGAACTGCTGGTGATCGCACTGATCTCAGCAGTGTGGACGGTGTGGTGCGTTCAGCGCGCGGCGCGGCTGACGGTGCGCCAGGCCGGCCTCCACCGATAGTCGCGACACCTCGATCCACGGCCCCCCTTCCCGCACGGGTTTGGTTCGATCGGGCAGAGGCCGCATGGCATGCTTGTCGACGCGCCCCTATAGCCCAATTGGCAGAGGCAGCGGACTTAAAATCCGCACAGTGTCGGTTCGAGTCCGACTGGGGGCACCCGTCGAAAGTTGCGTGGGATCCTCGGGGGCATTTTTGCACCCCTAGATCCCACGCAACAGATCCCACGCAACTCGACGTCAGCTGGTCGTCAGCGGCCGCGTCGGGTCGGATGTCCACGCGTTCATCGAGCCGTCGTAGACCGCAGCGTCGTCGCGTCCGACTGCGGTGAGCGCGAAAGCTGCTGCGGTGGCAGCGATTCCACCTCCGCAGTAGGTGACGGGTCGCACCGAATCGTCGAGGGCGCCCACGGCGTCGAAGATCGCCCGCAGCGCGGGCACGTCTTTCAGCTTGCCCCGCTCGTCGACCAGCTCGCCGAAGGGCACATTGACGCTTCCGGGAATGTGGCCTGCCGCGAAGGTGTCGCGGTCGAGGGCGTTGATCAGTAGCACGGTCGAGTCGTCGACGTCGGTGACCACCTCGTCGGTGGTCTCGATGCGCTCCTCGCGCCGCTGCGCTGTGAATTCAGCTGGCGGATAAGTTGATTCGCCACGGTCGACGGAGAAGCCCGCGTCAACCCACGCCTGCAGGCCGCCGTCGAGCACGGCCACGTTGTCGAAGCCCTCGAAACCGAACTGCCACCACAGTCTGGTCGCCCAGATCCCGTTCTCCGAGTCGTAGACCACGACGCGCGAGTCGTCGCCGACACCGGCCGCACCCACGGCCGCCGCGAACTGTTCCGACGACGCGACGGCGAACGGCGCATCCCCGTCGGGATCGGTGAGCGCGGTGAGTTGATCGACGAACACCGCGCCGGGAATGTGCCCGGCCAGATATGAAGCCTGCCCAGACTCGATCTGCGGTGCTCCGTCGCCGAACCGGAGATGAACGGTCGCGTCGACGACGCGCAGCTTGGGATCATCGCCCAGATCGCGCAGGTCAGAAGCAGTGATGAGATGTGGCGTGCCCATACCCCGACACTACCGGCGGCCGCGCACATCTCCGCCGATCAACTCTGCTTTCCGCGCAGGTTCTCGAGGAGCCTGAGCCAGATCTCGCTGATCGTGGGATACGACGGGACCGCGTGCCACAGCCTTTCCACGGGCACCTCGCCGACGACGGCAACGGTGGCCGAATGTACGAGCTCCGCGATGTCGGGTCCGACAAACGTGGCTCCCACCAACACATTTCGCGCGCGGTCGATGACGAGGACCGCATGGCCCCTGTAGTTCTCACGGGCGAGGGCCGACCCCGCGACCTCGATATCGAGTTCGGAGGTGACGACATCGATGCCAGCGTCGCGGGCGCCACGCTCGGTCAGTCCGACCGACCCTACCTGCGGCTCGGTGAACACCACCTGGGGCACAGCGGCATGGTCGGCGGTGGCCAGATATCGCTCACCGTCGAGCGAACGCCCTTCTGCGCGCGCGGCGATCACGTCACCCGCGACCCTCGCCTGGTACTTACCCATGTGCGTCAGTGGCGCGCGACCGTTGACGTCGCCGACCGCGTACAGCCAATCGTGCCCGGCGACATTGAGGTGATCGTCGACGTCGAGCTCGGCCTTGGGGTCGATGCCGAGCGCGTCCAGTCCGACGCCGACGGTGCGCGGGCGTCGACCTGCCGCGACGAGAATCTCGTCGACCTCGAGTCGGTCGGTGACATTGCCGGCGTGGTCAGCGAGTTCGACGACAGCGGGCCCACCGTGCACTCGCCCGTAACCCGTGTCGTCAACCTCCGGCCGCGCCACCGATCCGAACGTCGTGCCGAAGCGGATGTCGACTCCCCGCTCACGCAGACCCGATGACACTCGTTCCCCGACAAAGGGTTCCATCGATGGAAGCAGCGAATGGCCGCGCACGACCATCGTGACCACACTCCCGAGCTCGGCGAGCCAGGTCGCCGCCTCGCAGGCAACAACTCCCCCACCGAGCACCGCGATGCGCGCAGGAATCTCGACGAGATTCGTCGCATCACGCGACGTCCACGGCGCAGCGTCGACAAGCCCGGGGATCGGTGGAATCGAGGCATCGCTTCCCGTCGCCAAGACCACCGCCTCGGTGGCGTGCAGGCGTCGACCATCGACCTCGACCTCCCGCTCACCCACCAGCTTGCCGACGCCGCGCACCACGTCGATGCCCGCGCCACGCGCCCAGTCGACCTGCGACGAGTCGTCGCGCTTATGGGTGATCGAGTCGCGCCACGCCAGCAGACGGCCGGGTTCGGGCTGATCGTCGACGACCCGAGTCCGCGAACCGGGCAGCCCCGTCGCGGCCTCGAGCGCTGCGCCGGCCCCCAACAACGCCTTGCTCGGCATGCACGCCCAGTACGAGCATTCGCCGCCGACGAGCTGACCCTCGATGAGCACCGCACGTCGAGCGCTTCCACGGATTGCGTAGTCGGCGGCGTTCTCACCCGCAGGCCCAGCGCCGATCACGATGACGTCGTAGGTGTCGGTATCTGCCATGAAATCCACGGTAGCCCCGGGCGGATGTAACAGTCGCTGCCCGCAGAACGACCACTAACACATCGGGGTCCGTACACCGCAGGAGACTCATGCCCATTTCACCCGAATCCGCTGCCGGCGATCCTCGCGATCAGTGGATCAGCTACGACGCCTCACTTGCCGACGAGCCGACGCCTCCGGGGCACCAAACCCCTGGTCCACGCCGAATCCGACGCAGGCTCGTCGGCCTCGCCACGGTGCTCACGCTGACGGCAGCCCTCCTGGGTCTGAGTGCGGTGATCGGCAAGGACGACCGCGCGTCGGCGCTCGTCGGACACCCCGAGGTCCTGCGTGACGGCTGCAAGTGGGACTCGTCGGGAAACTACGTCCAGAACTGCAAAGTTTGGTCGAAGTCACAAAACAAGTGGATCGTCGTGCAGATCCGAGCGTCGAACGGCAGCAACAAGGGCGTGTACCTGCTCGACGGCATGCGTGCCCGCGACGACCGCTCCGCGTGGACCACCGATGTCCAGGCCGCCAAGGTGTACGACGGTAAGAGCGACACGACGTTGGTCATGCCCGCCGGCGGGGCGTCATCGTTCTACACCGACTGGGACGCCGGAGCAGGCGACAAGAACGTCACCATCAAGCAGGAGACCTTCCTCACCGACGAACTGCCCGCATACCTCGCCACCAACTTCGGCGTGAGCCGGTCGAACAACGCGATTGTCGGGCTGTCGATGTCCGCTGGGCCCGCAGTCACGCTCGCCGAGCGGCATCCCGAGCAGTTCAAGGTCGTGCAGGCGATGTCGGGCTACTACCAAACCGACAATCCGATCGGCGCGCTCGGAGTGCTGGCGACGCAGACACTCGTCTCCAACTACACCAACGGGATCGTCAACATGTGGGGCGCGCCGGGAAGCGCACGGTGGACCGCGAACGATCCGTCGAAGAACATCGACAAGCTCAAGCAAAACGGTCAGACCCTGATCATCTCGTCCGGGAGCGGCTTTCCGAGTCCCGCCGACATGGCGAAGCTCTCGCAGTCGGATCTGATCAACGCCATCGCGTTGGAAATCCTGTCGGCCGTGTCGACGGTGCTCATGCAGTTGCAGCTCGCACAGGCCGGAGTGTCGGTGATCTCGCTTCCGAACTACGGAGTCCACAACTGGGCCAACTGGGATCGCGGTCTCGGAGCGGGCAAGAACGACGTCTTGACCGCACTCAACAAGACACCTGCGGTGACCGCGAAGACTCAGCTCGTCAGTGCTGCCGGATCGCCGGAACCCGACGGCGTGGCTAAGGCAACCGCAGCCGCGCGTGTCGCGGCGGCGAAGCCGGTACAAACCCCGGCTGTGCTCGCGGCGCTGGCGGCAAGTGAGTCGTCGAGTGCAAGCAGCTCTCCGTCTACCTCGACGCCGGCCTCGGCATCGGAGTCCGCCGAATCTTCTGCGTCCACAACCGAATCGACGACGGGCACTCCCTCCGAGGAGACCACGACGACCACTACCCCGGCCCCGTCAGGGTCCACCGAATCGAGCCCGAACACCTCCACGCCGGCACAGTCGACGACTCCCGAGTCGGCAACGACGACAACAACTACGACGGTGACCACACCGTCGGGGTAACGCTGCCGGCCCCTCCGACGACATAACATCTCGAACGTCCCACGCGCGATCTGACATTTCCAGGGGGGAAATCGCTATGCGCTCGAAGTTTGTCGTGTTCTTTTGCGCTCTATGCGTCGTGGTGCCGGGCATCTGGTTCGGCACCGCCACAGCGAAAGCTGACACGGGGGTCACGGTTCTCACCGTCGGACCGAATCCGAATGTGGTGTCGGCGCCGATGTCCACCGAGCTGCAGGGGGTCATGTGCAAGGCGCCCAACACGTGCAAATCGGTGTCGTATCAGACGTCGGGATGGTTGAGTTCGGTCATCAACAGCGGGGTCTCGGCGTTGTCTGCCGCGATCGCCGCGACACCGGGCAAGAAGGCCGTGATGGGATTCTCGCAGGGCGCTCTCGTCGCGTCAGAATGGCTCAAACGCTATGCGGGAAGCGCGACTTCGCCGGCGGCGTCGGACATGTACTTCGTGTTGCTCGGCAATCCGCAGCACCCACTCAATGGGCGTAACACGCTGCAGAAGACCGGGACCCCGACGCCGTACACGAAGTACACGACCGTCGACATCAGCCGTGAGTACGACGGCATGTCCGACTACCCGAACGACGTCGGCAACACACTCGCCGTGGCGACCTCGCAAGACGGCTACACGTCGATTCACCCGTACTACACCGGCGTCGACCCGAACGCGTCGTCGAATCTCGTGAAGCGGACGGGCAACTACACGTTTGTTCTCGTGCCGACCAGCTACCTCCCGCGCTACGAACGGATGCGCAACAGAGGTCTCAGCAAGCTCGCCGAGCAGGGCAACGCCACGTGGAAACCGGTCGTCGATCGCGGGTACAACCGGGCGGGCTTCACACAACTCGGGAACACCACCGTGGTGCCTGTCCGCTGAGGGATTCCACTCGAATGATGTACTCGAAGGCATGACGCCTTCGCCGAGTGCCCTGATCCTGGCAGCAGATCAGAGCGAGGTGGCAGTGCTCACGCTCGCCATCGCGCTTTACTCGGCGGCCATTCTCATCGGGATCGGCGTGGGCATCAATGCGGTCAACCGCAAGCGTCGACGCCTCGCCATCGCGATGGCGATATTCGTCGGGGTCCTGGTGGTGGCCGGCGTCGTCGTCGCGGTCATGAGCAGCATCCACTGACGGCCAACCCACTGTCCACCTGGTCGACGCCCTGCGTATGCACGAACACTCAACGGTTGTCACCGAGCGGGTTTAGACTTCGGCGGTTACGCTCTGCCGCCGGGGGACGCAGCCCGTTGACCCGACGGTGGAATCGACCTGGTCAGGGGTGTGTATGTCAGAGACGCCGTTCGGTGGTTTGAGTCGTCGCGAGTTCTTGTCGAGAGTTGCCGCGGTCGGCGGCGGCGCACTGCTCACGTCATGGGCAGCACCGATCATCGACAAGGCCTACGCCCAGGCCGACCCTGCGGGCACCGGGTCGCTCGACGACATCGAGCACATCGTGCTGTTCATGCAGGAGAACCGGAGTTTCGATCACTACTTCGGCACCTACTCGGGTGTTCGTGGATTCGGCGAGTCGACGCCGCTGTGGCGTCAACGCGGCTGGGCACCCGGCGTCGGACCGACCAAGTCGGGATACACGATGCCGTTCCGCCTCGACACCGAGAACGACGCCAACCTCGACGGCGAGTGCATCAACGACCCCGATCATTCATGGGCGGGGCTCCACCACGCCTGGAACGGCGGCCGCAACGACGGTTGGCTCCCGATGTCGATCGATTCGGTCGGCCCGGCCAACGCGCCTGCCCTCATGGGCTACTACGAGCGTGAGGACATCCCCGTCCACCGCACGCTCGCCGAGGCGTTCACCATCTGCGATGCCTACCACTGTTCGGTACTCGGACCCACCGACCCCAATCGACTGTACTGGATGAGCGCAACGCTCGACCCCGAGGGCACGCACGGTGGCCCACTTCTCGAAACACCAACGCTCATACCCAAATTCGCCTATAGCTGGCGCACCATGCCGGAGAACCTCAGAGACGCGGGCGTGAGCTGGAAGATCTACAACAACAAAGACCTCGGACCGGTCTCGTCGGTTGTCCTCGACGGCATGATGGGCTGTTTCAAGCAGGCGCAGAATCCCAACTCGGAGCTGGCTCGACGCGGTATCGACCCGACCTACCCGAACGACTTCCGCGCCGACGTCGCAGCCAACCGGCTACCCAAGGTGTCGTGGGTCGTCCCGCCGGCGATGGAATGCGAACATCCCGCGCTACCCGCGGCTTTGGGCGCTGTGGGCATTGTGCAACTGCTCGACATCCTGACGTCGAATCCCGCTGTCTGGGAGAAGACCGCGCTGATCATCAGCTACGACGAGAACGGCGGCTTCTTCGACCACGTCGTCCCGCCGACAGCTCCCCCCGGCACCAAAGGCGAGTACGTCAGCGTGCCCAACATCGGCAAAGTCTCGTCGTCGAAAGGCATCCGCGGGCCGATCGGACTCGGCTACCGCGTGCCGTGCTTCGTGATCTCCCCCTACAGTCGTGGTGGACTCGTCGCGCGCGAAACCTTCGACCACACTTCGCAATTGCGACTCATCGAGAAGCGCTTCGGCGTCGACGTCCCGAACCTGACCGCGTGGCGCAGGCAAACCGTCGGCGACATGACGACGGCGTTCGATTTCGCCCATCGACCGAACTCCGCGCGACCCCGCCTCGGCGACCCGAATCCCAAGGCGCAGAACGCCCTGCTGAAATGCGGCCCCAACATCGCTGCGGGTACGGCCGGGTACGGCAAGCCATACCCGGTGCCGCCCAACAGCATGCCGCGTCAGCAGCCCGGCACTCGTAGGTCGCCGAGCGGCATCGTCTGACACGCTCACGCTGCTGCCGGTAGACGTCCGTCGAGAACCGCCGCGACGGTCCGCGTGAACACGGTCGTCCATGCGGTGACGAGAACGCCGAGAAGCAACGCCGCGGCAATGCGAAACATGGTGGAGTCCAACGCTGTTCCCAGTGCTGCCAGGCCGGTCACGCAGGTGCCGATCGGAAAGGTGAAGCTCCACCACGTCAACGCGAACGGCATCGAACGACGAATGTTGTGCACGGTGACAGCAGTGGCGAGCGCGAACATCACCACGCCCAAGCCCGTCGCCGCGACCCCGTAACCGATACCGAAGACCCGCAGACCCGTTGCGATGGTGTGGGAATCGGACGAATGCCAGGCGAGTGCGGAGTCGGCATGAGCGGCAAGTGAATTCGCGGCCGTGACGGATTGACCTATGACGCCGAGCGTGATCCAGATCGTCGGCGTCGCACACCCGGTGGGCACGGTCCCGTGAACCAGGCGACCATAGATCATCGAGAGCGTGATCAGCCCCAGAAACAAGCTGAGTCCGAACAGCAAGTAGCACAACAGCAGAAAGCCCACTCGCCACTGCCCGGCCGGAACGTGGTCGACCAGCAGCGCGCCCGTCGTCGCCGACACCATCGGCGGGACGACCGGCATCAGCCATGCGGGTAGCGCGACGAGATCGGAGCGTCGTCGATGGCGCGTCATCATGAGAAACGGCACGGCGATCGCCGTCCCGAGCCCCAGGAGAGTCCCGACCGACCACAGCGCCGCGTCGACGACGACCGCCGCGTCAGTCCCGAGGATCGACGACCCGACAGTGATGGTGCCCGCTCCGACGGTCAGCAGCGCCATCGGGATCGCGCCGTAGAACTGAACCATCACGGGGTCGGCGGCGTAGCGTCGTGCCTGCTTCGGATGCCTTGCCCAATGCACACCGAAAGCCGCGGTGATCACCACAAGCAGCACCGCCGCGAGCAACCAGATCGCCGTCGCGAAGCCGCGGACCGCCGAGAGATCTCCGGCAACGCTGATCGCCGACGTCGCCACGATCCCCGTACCCATCACCGCCGCGAACCAGTTGGGCGTGATGTGAGCAAACGCTTCTGCGCGACGCTTCGCCGACGACCGGCTCAACGGAACGTCGGGGGCCAGCGGACGGTCGAGGATCTCGGTCATGATTCCCAGCATCGGCGTGCGGCCGACGTGCCGGAAGACGGCTCAGCATTGTGGGGTCACAAGCAGTGCTTGTGGCCCTGCACGCACACTCGACGCGACGGGCGCCCGCTCGACGAAATACAGCGCCCACTCGACGCCACGGGGCGCCCACTCGACCGCACTTCCCCGCCGAGTGGGCGCCTCGTTCAGCCGAGTGGGCGCTGCGTTCAGCCGACTGGGCAGGTCAGTCGACGGCCATCTCGCCGAGTTCCGACCAGCCGTCGGCGTCGACGGTGGTGTTGATGATTGCCGGGGTCGCGACGAGGAACTGCGGGAGGTCGGCGGTCGCCTTCTTGAAGTGATCGCTCGAGACGTGAGCGACGGCGGCGTCGTCGTCAAAGGCCTCGATCAGGACGTACTCGTTGGGGTCGTCGAGGCTGCGTGACCACGTGAACCATTTGTTGCCGGGCTCCGATCGTGTTGCCTCGGTGAACTCGGCAACCAGGTCGGGCCACTGATCTGCGTACTCGGGCTTGATCTGCCATTTGGCGACGATGTGGATCATGCATCCAGCCTAGGTCGGCCTCGCAACACCGTGGAACGGTTGCTATGTCTCATTGTGAGAACAGCGATCGCGGGAGACCGACGGAGAGACGCCTTGCGTCACTCAACGACGGCGAGCGTAACTTGGGTCACACAGCACCACAGGAGGAGAAGCGATGCGCGAGATCACCAAGTTCTACGTCGACGGTCAGTGGGTGGAGCCCACCGAGTTGAACCTCATCGACGTGATCAACCCGGCGACCGAGAAAGCCGCGGGCCACGTGGCTCTGGGCACGGCCGCAGACGTCGACGCCGCCGTGAGCGCAGCGCGACGCGCCTTCGCTACGTGGGGGCGCAGCTCCGTCGACGACAGGCTCGCCGTACTCAACGCCATCATCGCCGAGTATCAGAAGCGCGCAGACGACCTCGCCGACGCCGTCACCGAGGAGATGGGTGCTCCCGCGGGATTGGCGCAGGCCGCACAGGTACCGATCGGTCTCGGACACCTCATGACCGCCGCGGCGGCGCTGCCCGAGTACCGCTTCGCGGAGGATCGTCGAACCTCTCGAATCGTCAAAGAGCCCATCGGTGTCTGCGGATTCATCACGCCGTGGAACTGGCCGCTCAATCAGGTCATGTGCAAGGTGGCACCCGCGTTGGCCACCGGCTGCACGATGGTGCTGAAGCCTTCCGAGGTCGCGCCCTTCTCGGCCGCGATCGTCGCCGAGATCTTCGACGCCGCAGGCGTTCCCGCGGGCGTCTTCAATCTGGTCAACGGTGACGGACCCGGCGTCGGGTCGGCGTTGGCGGCCCACCCCGGCATCGACATGATCTCCTTCACCGGCAGCACCCGTGCGGGTATCGAGGTCGCGCGCACCGCGGCGCCGACCGTCAAACGCGTCGCGCAGGAACTGGGCGGCAAGAGCCCCAACATCATCCTCGACGACGACGACCTCGCACAGAACGTCGCAGGCGGCGTCGCGTCGGTCATGCTCAACTCCGGACAGTCCTGCAACGCACCCACCCGCATGCTGGTCCCCAACTCACGCCTCGACGACGTCGTCGAGGCCGTGAAGTCGGTCGAACCCTCACTGACAGTGGGAGATCCGACGAGCAAGGTGCGTCTCGGCCCGGTCGTCTCGGAGCCGCAGTTCGAGAAGATCCAGGGGCTCATCGAGCGCGCAATCGACGACGGCGCGACCCCGGTCATCGGTGGTGCCGGTAGGCCGGACGATCTGCCGACCGGCTACTACGTGCGTCCGACCGTCTTCTCCGGCGTGACCAACGACATGGAGATCGCGCAGACCGAGGTGTTCGGGCCCGTGCTGGTCGTCATCGGCTACGACGACATCGACGAGGCCCTCGAGATCGCCAACGACACCGAGTACGGCCTCGCGGGATACGTCTCGGGCAAGGATCTCGACGAGGTACGTCGGATCGGCGAACGTATCCGCGCCGGATCGATCTCCCTCAACGGAGCGCAACTCGATCCGTCGGCACCGTTCGGCGGCTACAAGCAGAGCGGCAACGGCCGCGAGTGGAGCGACTACGCATTCGACGAGTTCCTCGAGGTGAAGTCGCTCTTGGGCTACGACGCCTGAGCCTGCGTATCCGGATGGGTCACACATGCCCATCCGGATACGCTGTGGGTAACGAAGACTCGGTGACAGTCGCACATTAGGTCGACCCCGCGAGGAGCCCAGATGACCGTTGCCCGTGACATCGCCGACGTGATCGAACACCACATCGGCGGTGAGATCCCAGTACATCTCACCGCGTGGGACGGCAGCGTCGTCGGCCCGGACAACGCTCCCCACGTTGCCATCTACAGTGCCGATGCGCTCCGTCGAATCATCTGGCATCCAGGCGAACTCGGTGCAGCCCAGGCGTACGTCACCGGCGAACTCGACGTTGTCGACGATCTCGACGACGCCCTCACCCACGTGTGGGAGGTCGCCGCTGCTCGCGGACTCTCCGGTATCCGACCCTCGCCGCGTGTCCTTTTCGACGTCGCGCGACTGGCTCTCCGCTACCGACTTCTCGGCCTCCCCAAAGCTCCACCCGCCAGCCAGGCACGGGTGCGGGGCCGTCTGCACTCCCGCGCTCGCGACCGCGCCGCGATCAGCCACCACTACGACCTGTCGAACGACTTCTACGAGCTGATCCTCGACGAGCACATGGCGTACTCGAGCGCCTACTGGACGTCGGACAATCCCGAGTACACGCTCGCCGACGCACAGGCGGACAAACTCGATCGCGTCTGCCGCAAGGTGGGCCTGGATTCGGCTGCCGGACAGCGATTCCTGGACATCGGGTGCGGGTGGGGCTCGCTATCGCTCTATGCGGCAGAGCATTTCGACGCACGAGTGGTCGGCGTGACCATCTCGCGCGAACAGAAGGCATTCATCGACGAGCGCATCGCGCAGCGCGGTCTGGCCGACCGCGTCGAGATCCGCGTGCAGGACTATCGCGAGATCCCCGACCCTCCTTTCGACGCCGTGGCGTCGCTGGAGATGGGCGAGCACGTCGGCGAGCAGAACTATGCAACATACGCACAGGTGTTGCGCGACAAGGTCATTCCCGGTGGACGTGTGTGCATCCAGCAGATGTCACGCCCCGAGGGTAAGCATCCCGGCGGCGGCCCGTTCATCGAGTCGTTCATCGCACCCGACATGTACATGCGCCCCGTCGACCGAACCGTGCAGTACCTGACCGATGCCGGACTCCGCGTCGACGACGTCGAGGAGATGGCCGAGCAATACGTTCGGACCGTCGACGTCTGGTACGACACCTTCGAGAAGAACTGGGCACGCGCCGTCGACCTGGTCGGCGACGAAATGGCCCGTGTGTGGCGGCTCTACCTCGTCGGCGGACGCATGGCCTTCCGCGACGGTCGCATGGGCGTCGAGCAGATCACGGCGACGAGGCCGCGTTAGCCCTGTGCTTGCGTGACGTGCCCCTCGAGCCACCCGAGCGTCGTTGAGAGCACCTTGTCCTGCTCCGGCTCGTTGAAGATCTCGTGGTAGAGATCATCGAAGATGACGAGTGTCTTGTCGTCGGAGCCTGCGAGGCGTTCAACCATCTCGCTGCCTGCCGGGTTGGTCAGCCGGTCGGCCGAACCGTGCATCACGAGGAGTGGGATCGTCAGCGATCCCACGCGGTCGGGGAAGCTCTGCATCGTCGACAGCATCTCCGCGCCCAACCGCGCCGGAATACGTGCGCGCGTCACCAGCGGGTCGGCTTGGTACGCGGCGACGACGTCGGGATCGCGAGAGACGGCCGTCGAATCCAACGCGATGGTCGGCAGCCAGGGCGCGACCTTGCCGAGAACCTGCGAGACGGCGATGACCGGGCCCGGCATGTCGTCGCCGGGCATCACGGCGGCACCCGAAAGGATCAGTCCGTCGAGTTTGTCCTGATGGTCGAGTGCGTAGTCGAGCGCGATGCAGCCGCCCATGCTGTGTCCGAGCAGATAGGTGGGCAGTCCGTCGATCGCGGTCTGCGTGACGACGGTGTCGAGATCATCACTGAATTGCTTGAATGACTTGATACGCAACCGTTTTCCACCGGACCGGCCGTGCCCGAGGTGATCAGGTATGGCGACGGAGAAACCGGCGTCGGTGAACACCTTCGCGACATGCGCATAGCGTCCGCCGTGCTCGCCGAGGCCGTGTGCGACGACGACGAGTCCGCGCGGACTCGCGGGCGTGAGGGTTGTGTAGAAGATCTGCTCACCGTGCTTGCCGGAGAAGGTGCGCTCTTCGCTCGTGACGCCAGGTGTGCCGTCTGCGCTGTCAGCCATTCGGCCATTATTGCTTACCGCGCGGCCCGATCAGCAAGTTCGGGCCAAGCACTACCCGTGCACATCAGCCACCGATCGGCGTCAGACGCCGACCCCGACGAACTTCTCCGATGCCGTCCAGAGCCCGTCGATGAGGTCGCGGCGGCTTGCCTGCTTGTTTTCCCGACCATTGGGCTTGAGACGGTCGAAGTAGACGCCGTTGATCTCGGGGTCGGCACCACGACGCGCCAGTGCGATGAGCGGCTGCGCACCCTGCTCGGGGGTGATCGTTCCGAACCGCTTCAAGGGTGTGCGGTAGAACAGTCCGACGAAGGCAGAGTCCCGACCGAAGCTGCTGGCGACCACACCGGGGTGTACGGCAGCCGAGACGATCCCGTCGTCGCGCCATCGATCGGCGATACCCCTGGTGAACATGATGTTCTCCAATTTGCTTGTCCCGTAGCACCGTAACTCGATGGTGCGTCGTCGCTCGAAGTCCAGGTCGGTGAGATCCACGCTGCCGGCCAGGTTGCCGAAGCTCGAGGTGTTGACCACCAGCGCGCCGCCGTCGGCAGCCAACTGCTCCCTGAGGAGGTTCGTCAGGAGAAACCCGCTGAGGTGATTGATCTGGAAGTTCGGCTCGTGGCCGTCCGCGGTCTTCTGTGCCGGCGAGAACGTGCCGCCCGCGTTGTTGAGCAGCACATCGATGGAATCGACCCGTGCGGCGATGTCGCCGGCAAGAGCGCGCACCTCGTCGAGGCGCGCATAGTCGGCGGTGAACGCCGTCGCACCCACCTCTGCCGCCACAGCCTTCGTCTTCTCCTCCGACCGTCCGACAATGATCAGGTCGACGTCGGGTCCGGCGAGCTCGCGTGCGGCGACAGCTCCTATGCCGTCGCTGGCGCCGGTGATCACGATCGTCCGTGTGTCTGCCACTGAGGTTCCCCCGCTTGTGTCGTCGGGCCTCGTGCCCGAGTGCTTTCCATCAGGTCTACACGGTGTCCCGTCGGGCGTGTGGCATGAGCACATGCCTCACGCGCGCCGGAACCCCGCTCCTTCCAAGAACTCGACGACCCCTCGCCAAGGCGACGCCATTGATCGCGGGAGGCGCGGTCTCCGCGTTTGATAATTTCCAGACATGACCGCAAGCGAAAACCCGTCATCCGAGGTCGACGCCGAAGATTTCGAGCAGATCCGCCAACTAGTCCACGACTTCATCCGCACCAAGGTCGTGCCTCGCGAAACCGAGATCATGCAGACCAACGAGGTACCGGCCGATCTGCGTGCACAGGCCGCGGAGATGGGATTATTCGGATACGCCATCCCGCAGGAATGGGGCGGACTCGGACTGGACCTGACGCAAGACGTCGAGCTGGCAATGGAGTTCGGGTACACAAGCTTGGCGTTGCGGTCGATGTTCGGCACCAACAACGGCATCGCCGGTCAGGTTCTCGTCAACTTCGGCACCGACGAGCAGAAGAAGCAGTGGCTCGAACGCATCGCGTCGGGCGAGATGGTCGCGTCGTTCGCTCTCACCGAGCCGGGAGCGGGCTCGAATCCGGCGGGGTTGCGCACCAGGGCAACCCGCGACGGGCAGGACTGGGTGATCGACGGCCAGAAGCGCTTCATCACCAATGCGCCGATCGCCGACCTCTTCGTCGTCTTCGCGCGCACCCGTCCCGCCGATGAGTCGGGCACAGGGATAGCGGTATTCCTCGTTCCCGCAGACACTCCCGGCGTCGAGGTGGGTAGTAAAGACGCCAAGATGGGCCAGGAGGGCGCGTGGACAGCCGACGTCACCTTCGACGGGGTGCGCGTGCCCTCGTCCGCGCTCGTCGGTGGCGATGCGGAGAAGGGCTACAAGGCTGCGATGACCTCGCTGGCCCGCGGGCGCGTACACATCGCCGCCCTGTCGGTGGGGCAGGCGCAGCGTGCGCTCGACGAGTCGGTGGCCTATGCCGCCAACGCCACGCAGGGCGGAAAGGCCATCGGCTCTTTCCAATTGGTGCAGGCGATGCTCGCAGACCAGCAGACCGGAGTGATGGCCGGCCGCGCGCTGGTTCGCGAGGCCGCCGCCAAGTACGTCTCCGGCGAGGACCGACGCATCGGACCGTCGGCGGCAAAGCTGTTCTGCACCGAGATGGTGGGCAAGGTCGCCGATCTCGCCGTGCAGATCCACGGCGGAACCGGCTACATGCGCGAGGTGCCGGTCGAACGTATCTACCGCGACGTGCGCCTGCTCCGGCTGTACGAGGGCACCAGCGAGATTCAACGTCTCATCATCGGCGGCAACCTGGTCCGCGCCGCGGCGAAGTAGACCCGACAGCGAAGTAGACCCGACAGCGAAGTAGACCCGACAGCACTGTCGGAATAACGCCGCGCCCCGGCAGGTTGACTGAACCAGTTGCTCAGATTTGAGCAAATAGCCGACCAGGAGGTTCCGATGCCCGCCATCACCGCCGACACCACAACTCTGCCCCGCCTCACCGCGGCGACGCTCGAGGCCTCCGAACGGCCCGTAAAGTCACTGACCCGTGGTCCCCGCGGATACGAGGGCGAGGGATTCCCCGTGGTCAGGGCCTTCGCGGGCGTTCCAGCCGCAGTCCTCGACCCGTTCATCCACATGGATCAGATGGGCGAGGTCGACTACGAACCAGGCGAACCGAAGGGCACCGACTGGCACCCGCACCGGGGCTTCGAGACTGTCACCTACATCATCGACGGTCGCTTCCAGCACCAGGACTCCACCGGTGGTGGCGGCTTGATCGAAAACGGCGCCACCCAGTGGATGACCGCCGGTGCCGGCATTCTGCACATCGAGACACCACCAGCTGAGCTGGTCGAATCCGGCGGTTTGTTCCACGGCATCCAGCTATGGGTCAACCTGCCCGCCAAGGACAAGTTCCTCACTCCGCGCTACCAGAACCTCGAAGCCGGGAATGTCGCGCTCGTCGCCTCCCCCGACGGCGGCGCACTCGTCCGCATCATCGCGGGCGAGCTCGACGGTCATGCAGGCCCGGGTTCCACGCATACCCCGATCACGGTGGCGCACGCGACCGTCGCGCCCGGTGCGTCGGTGTCCGTGCCGTGGCGTGAGGACTTCAACGCACTCGCCTACGTCCTCTCCGGGCGTGGCACCGTCGGCCCGGACGCGCGTCCGATCGAGCAGGGCCAGCTCGCGGTCTTCGGCAAGGGTGACCGTCTGACGGTCGCCGCCGACGCCGGGCAGGACGGCAACCGTCCCGCCCTCGAGGTTCTCCTGCTCGGCGGAGCACCCATTCGCGAACCCGTCGCGCACTACGGTCCGTTCGTGATGAACACCCGCGAGCAACTGATCGAGGCCATCGAAGACTTCCAGGCCGGTCGTCTCGGCGTCATTCCGCCGGATGCGATCATGCCGCACACCAGCATTCGATGACCGTCAACCACTCGATCCAGAAGGTCGCCGCGTCCAAAGCACAGGCGTGGCGACTCTTCATCGAGACGAGCGCCCGTCTCCAGACCACACTCGACGACGAGCTGCGTGCACACTGCCGAATGTCGTTGGCGGACTACCACGTTCTGTTGATCCTCCACGAATCCCCCGGCGGCCGCGCACGGATGCGCGACCTCTCCCACCGCATGGTGTTCTCGACGTCGCGCCTCTCCTACCAGGTCGACGCGATGGTCCGGCGCGGGTGGCTTCGTCGCGAGGCCGCGCCCGAGGACAAGCGCGGTAGCTACGCGGTGCTGACAGACGACGGACGCTCGGCGTTCGCTGCCGCCGCACGCGATCACGGCGCGGCCGTCGACAGGCTGTTCACGTCCGGACTCTCCGACGTGCAGGCAAGCGAACTCGCCGACCTCATGGCGACGCTCACCGAACATCTCGACACCGAAACGTCCACCATCGCAAGTACACCCGCTGACCGAGCGAAATGACGAGATCATGACCGACACGCAGACACAGATCACCGACGCCACGAGCTGGCGCCTCATCCGCGCGGCCGACCGCCATATGTGGAACGACGAGGCCATCGACTCACGGCAATCGTTTCCTGCCACCGGCAGTTTCGACCTGGCAGCCAACGCGCACGGAATGCTGCTGGTCCACAACGACGACATCGTCGACGCGGGCGCGGGTTTCGACACCCACCAGCATCGCGACGCAGAGATCGTGACGTGGGTCGTCGAAGGCGCTCTGCACCACAGGGACTCGCAAGGAAGCGAAGGTGTTCTCACACCCGGCGTCGTGCAGCGGATGTCGGCGGGATCGGGAATCAGGCATTCCGAGCGCAACGCGTCGACGCGTGCCGAGAACCAGCGGTTGCGCGTCGTGCAGATGTGGATCGCACCCGAGTATTCGGGCGGCACACCGAGTTACGCGGAAGCAGACGTCAACGAAGCGCTGGCCGACGGCGAGCTGGTCACCATCGTGTCGGGACTCGACCGCGACGCGAGTGGGCAGGCGCTGGAGATCGGCAACGGTTACGTCGCACTGCACGCCGCGCGCCTACTCCCCGACCGCCAGGTCACCCTGCCGCCCGCACCGTTCGGGCACCTGTTCGTGGTCTCCGGCACCGTCACGGTGTCCGGCCTACCCGACCACGAGACACCCGACGATCACCTCACCCTCGACGAGGGCGACGCGCTACGCACCACAGGCACCGCCGCACTGACCGTCACCGCAGACGCGCCGGCCGAGATCCTCTTCTGGGAGATGCACACGTCGTTCGACGCCGCGCACGCCTGACCGCTCAACCAGCGGTCACAGCACGCGATCAGAGTTGCGGCGCAACCGCCGAGGAGACCAGCTCGAGATGATCGAGATCGTCGAGGTCGAGCATTTGCAGGTACAACCTGGTGACCCCGATGGCCCGGTACGACTCGATCTTCTCGACCACCTGATCGGGCGTACCCGCGAGACCGTTTTCCCGGAGTTCGCCGACCTCGCGCCCGATTGCGTCGGCCCGTCGTGTGACGTCTGCATCGCTTGTGCCCACGCAGATCGTCAACGCCGCCGAATACGTGAGTTCGTCGGGTCCGCGACCCGCCGCCGTGCACGCATCGCGCACGACGTCGAATTGCGCTGCGACGACGTCGGTCTTCGCGAACGGCACGTTGAACTCGTCGGCAAACTGCGCGGCCAACGCGGGGGTGCGCTTCCTGCCCATGCCGCCGATGATGATCGGGGGTCGCGGTGACTGCGACGGCTTGGGCAGCGCGGGCGAGTTGCTGATCTGAAAGTGCTTGCCGCGGTAGTCGAAAAGATCGCCGACCGGCGTCGACCACAGTCCGGTGATGATCTCGAGGTTCTCTGTCAGCTTCTCGAAGCGTTCCCCGAGCGGCGGGAACGGGATCGCGTACGCCTCGTGCTCCTCGGCGAACCATCCCGCACCGAGTCCGAATTCGATTCGGCCGCCGCTCATTTCGTCCGCCTGCGCAACCTGGATCGCGAGCTGACCGGGGTGGCGGAACGTCGCCGACGTCACCAGCGTGCCGAGGCGGATCGTCGAGGTCTCCCGACCGAGCGCAGCCAGCGTGAGCCACGCATCAGTCGGCCCCGGGAGTCCCTCGGTGTTCATCGCCAGGTAGTGGTCGGATCGGAAGAATGCGTCGTAGCCGAGGTCTTCGCTCGCCCGCGCGACGCGCAGCAGCGTCTCGTAAGTGGCGCCCTGCTGAGGTTCGGTGAAGATTCGCAAGTCCATGGAACTCAACCTACGCGTCGCAAACTCGGGTCCGTCCGGCGTGCCGTCCGCTCTGGGGAGGCATCACGCCGACGGCGTGATCTGGCCCGCGGGCACCAGCGACGGCTCGTCGATGGTCGACAACGTGAGGACGGCCTCGACGATGGCCTCCTGTGTCTCGATCTGCGCTTCGAGCCTGCGCAGCCGGAAGGCGACGTCGTGCTCGGCGAGGTCTCCGGTGATATCGACGGCGGCGACCATGTAGAACTCCATCGGACCGACGTACTCCGCGTGGAGATAGGTGACCCGATCGATATCGGGCATGGCGAGCAAACGCAGGAGGATGGCGTCGCGAATCGGCGCCATGGCCTCCTGGCCGAGCAGGAACTCGCTGTTGCGTCGGATGAGGAAGATGGCGATGAAGCCCAACAGCAGACCGACGAGGATCGATCCGAGCGCGTCCCAGACGGCGTTGCCGGTGATCTGATGCAACGCCATGCCCGCAGCAGCGATCGCGAGTCCGACGAGTGCCGCGAAGTCTTCGGCGAACACAGCTCGCAGCGTGGTGTTCGACGTCCGGCTGACGAAGCGCAGCGGGTGCATCGACATCCGACGCCCGCCCGCCTTGGCCTGGCGCACCGACTGTATGAACGAAATACCTTCCAGCACTGCGGAGATCGCGAGCACGATGTAGCCGACGAGATAGTTGGTGTCTTCTTCCGGGTGGACGAGCGCTGTGATGCCGTTGACCACCGACACGGCAGCGCCGACAGCAAACAATCCGAACGCCGCGAACATCGACCAGATGTAGGTTTCCCTGCCGTGCCCGAACGGGTGACTTCTTGTCCTGCCACGGTTTCCACGACGCTCGGCGATGAGCAGAAAGATCTCATTCCCCGAGTCCGCCCAGGAGTGCATGGCCTCTGCCGTCATCGACGCCGATCCCGTGACGATCGCGGCAATCGTCTTGGCAATGGCGACTGCGACATTCGCGACGAACGCGATGACGACGGTGGTCATCGAATCCTGATCGTCGATGGGGGTGACGAGTTGCTCATCGGTCAGCGGCGCATCCGTGTCAGCCATACCCTGATCGTCTCACGGCATGCGAGCACCGACATTCGATCCGGTTACGACCGCGCCGACAGAAAGGACCGCGCGGCGCACCCAGCCGAAGGTGCACCGCGCGGTCGTCGAATCCAGACTCGGGTGAGAGGTTATCCGAGGCTGAAGGGCTTTCCGTAGAACGTCACGATCTGTTCTGCGTTGGGTGTGTTGACGTACACGTCGGCAAACGAACGAGCCTGCGCGTAACCCGCGCAGCCGTTGATCCCGATCTGCTCGTTGGTATAGCTGAGCTTCGCATGGTTGGTGGCCTTGTACCCGACCTTGTTGCTCAGCTTCTGGTTGCCGAAGTCGTCGGCGGACTCGACAGTGTTCACGTAATAGGCGACAGCCTGGCCCGGACCGACCGACAGCGAAGTTCCGGCGCCCGTCGTTGCCGAACTGATTGCGGGCGGGCTGTCGATATTCGGACCCGGCTTGCCGGATGCAGCACCGTTGCCGCTACCGCTGACACCGGAGATGTTGACCTGGCAGCCAACGATGTAACCCGCCCTGATCTTGATGTTCTTGGCGTCCTTGCTGGTCTTGACTGCGTAGGTAGCCGACACCCATGCGTTGCGGTGCAGCGGCGTTCCGCCGAGCGACGGGTTGATGTTGGCCGTCTCGTTGGTACGGGTCACCGACACAACGGTGCCGTCGCCGAGGGTCTGCTGGTCGGTCTGTGACGGAAGTGCGACGTGGACGTCGGCGTGTGCGATGGCCGGTGCCATCAGGGCGGCGACGGTGGTGAATGCCGCGGGCGCGCCGATGGTGACGAGCCGCTTCAAACTGATGTTCATTTTTTCCCTCAAATGGTTGTGGTCGTGATGAGAGCGGTCAGCCGATCGAGAAGGGCTTGCCGTAGAGGTTGACCTTCTGGTGATCGCTGCCGGTGGTCTCCACGACCGCGTACGAGCGGGCCTGCGCGTAACCGGCGCAATTGTTGATGTTCAACTGCGTGCGGTCCCAATTGAAGTAGTACGTGCCCTTCTTCTCGATGTCCTTGTAATCGAGCTGGGCAAACACCACCTGACCGGGCGTCAGCGGAATGCTGAGGCTGCCCGAACCCGATACCGCGCCGGCGCTCAGCAGGTTCAGTGTCCCGGTGGCGCCGACCGTCATCGATCCGACGTTCACCTGGCAACCGACGATGTAGCCCACCGAGAGCGTCGCCGCGGCGCCATCCGTCGACACGCCGCCCGTGCCCGGGTAGGTGGCCTCGCCGTTCGAACCGACACCGTTGTTCGGTCCCGCCTTGGCGTCTTTCAGTCCCGGCGCCTTGAGGACGACGCTTCCGCTCACCCACGCGGTGCGGCCGAGGCCATTTGCCGCGAGAGAGGGCGAAATCTGCGCAGATTCAGTGGTGCGGGTGAGCGTCAGTCCGTCTCCGGTAGCCGTTCCTCCCGGCAAACGAACGAAGGCGTCGCCGTGTGCGGGAGCCGCGGCCATGCCGACGGCGGTCGCGACGGCACCGATGGCCAGTGCGCCAACGGCACCCCGTCGCATCCGTGACTCGTTGGTGGTCATGTAGTCCCCTCAAGATGAATTCATTGCTCGGCTCGCTCGCTCGATCCGCGCGCTGCGCCGGTCGTCGCCCCAGCGGCAACTCCGCGCGAACTGTACTGAGATGACGGAGAACAAAACGTGAACGAAAAACGGCCACAGGGCGGCGTGTTGACCAATTTGTAATCTTTGAATCCGTTGTGCGACAGGATCTTTCGTTTTGTACCGTTTGCACTATCGAATATCGGACAAATGCGGCGTCACGCGATCGACACGAATCCGGACAAGCTTCGCTACACCAAATCACGGTTCGTCCGGTTAGTGTTTCCGAGTGAGTTCCGACGTTTCCGACCACCGAATGCGGCAGTGGCTGCTCTCCGATATCTCACCGGAGCCCGCCGGCCTCATGGGGCCGCACCGCATTCCGAGCGAAGAATCGCATACGCACCGGTGGTGGCAGGTCATGTGCCTGACCGGCGTCGACTATTTCTCGACGCTTGGTTATCAGCCGGGTATCGCCGCACTCGCAGCCGGAACCGTTGCCCCGGTGGCGACGCTGGTGTTGGTCGCACTGACACTGTTCGGGGCGCTCCCCGTCTACCGGTACGTCGCGGCAAAATCGCCCAAGGGCGAGGGCTCGATCGCGATGCTCGAACGGCTTCTCCCCAAGTGGGGCGGAAAGATCTTCGTTCTCGTCCTCCTCGGCTTCGCGGCAACCGACTTCCTGATCACGATGACGTTGTCGGCCGCGGACGCGACCGCCCACTTCGTCGAGAATCCCCTTGTCCCACGCGGCTTCTCCAACCACACGGTCCTGATCACACTGATCCTGCTCGCGCTGCTCGCCGCGGTGTTCCTGCGCGGCTTCACCGAGGCGATCACCATCGCGGTCGTCCTGGTCGTCGTGTATTTGAGTCTCAACGTTGTCGTGATCGCGACCGCGCTGTGGCACATCGTCGAAGCTCCACATCTCGTCATCGACTGGCAGTCGGCGATGTTCACCGAGCACGGCAATCCGTGGATGGTGGCAGCGATCGCCGTCCTCGTGTTTCCCAAGCTGGCGCTGGGATTGTCGGGCTTCGAGACGGGCGTCGCGGTCATGCCGCAGGTCGACGGCTCACCGGCCGATCCACCCGATCATCCGATCACCCGCATTCGTGGCACTCGACGCCTCCTCACCACATCGGCACTGATCATGAGTGTCTTTCTCATCTCGAGCAGTCTGGTGTGCACCATCCTGATACCCGAGAACGAGTTCCAGCCCGGCGGCAAAGCCAACGGTCGTGCGCTCGCCTACCTCGGACACGACTACCTCGGCAGCGGTTTCGGCACCGTCTACGACATCAGCACCATCCTTATCCTCTGGTTCGCCGGGGCGTCGGCCATGGCCGGTCTGCTCAACCTGGTGCCGCGCTACCTGCCGCGCTACGGCATGGCTCCGGACTGGGCGCGCGCCACCCGCCCGCTGGTCGTCGTCTTCGCACTCATCGCCTTCGGCGTCACCATCTATTTCGACGCCAACGTCGACAAACAGGGCGGCGCATACGCCACCGGCGTGCTGGTTCTGATGACGTCCGCGGCCATCGCCGTCACGCTCTCAGTGCGCAAACGCAGGATCCGACGACTGACGCTGATGTTCACCACGATTTCGGTGATCTTCATCTACACCACCGTCGCGAATATCATCGAACGCCCCGAAGGTGTGCAGGTGGCCGCATTCTTCATCGCGGCGATCCTGATCGTGTCGTTTGCTTCCCGAATCAACCGATCGTTTGAATTGCGAAGTGGCATCATCACTTTCGACGAGACAGCACAACGCATCATCGACGAGGCTGCGGCTTCCGGGGAGATACAAATCGTCACCCACGACCCCGACGAACGGTCGCTGCACGAATACCACGACAAAGAACTGCAGCAACGCGCCGAAAGCCACATTCCCGACGCCGATCAGATCGTGTTTCTCGAAGTGAACGTGACCGACTCGTCGGAGTTCGCCACCGACCTCCTGATTCACGGACGCTACCGCGAAGGTGGATACCGGATCCTCTGGGTTGATTCGGCTGCGGTGCCCAATACGATCGCGGCCACGTTATTGGCCATCCGCGAACAGACCGGAATCGTTCCCAACGTGTACTTCGAGTGGAGCGAGACCAACCCGCTGCTCAACCTCCTCCGGTTCTTGTTCATCGGCGAAGGCGAAGTCGCGGCGGTCACGCGAGAAGTCGTCCGCCGAGCCGAGCCGGAGATCAGCCGACGGCCGATCGTGCACGTCGGCTGACTCCTGACCCGGGCATCCGGACCCGACCCATGACGCTTGTCATGGGCGAAACATGACATCTGCTCTGTGTGTGGGCGCGCCCGCGGCGCGAGTCTTGATGTCATGAACAACACCGATTCCACCGCGATTCGCGCAGCCAGCTCGCCGCAGACCGCGCCGGCACTCGTCATCGACGGCGTCACGAAGACCTTTCGCAGCGGCAACGGTTCGCGGCTCACCGCCGTCGACGACCTCAGCCTGACGATCCGCCCCGGCGAGGTCGTGGCCTTTCTCGGGCCGAACGGAGCAGGTAAGACCACGACACTCGACATGGTTCTCGGTCTGACACAACCGGATTCGGGCACCGTCGAGGTGTATGGCCTGTCGGCCAGGAAGGCCGCGCGGACCGGCCGCGTCGCCGCGGTTCTGCAGAGCGGCGGTCTGCTCCCCGACTTCACAGTCGAAGAGACCATGCGAATCATCGCGGATCTGCACGGGCGCACGCGCGACGTCGAATCGGCGATGGCACGTGCAGGCATCGCGGAGATCGCCGGGCGCAAGGTTTCCCGATGCTCGGGTGGCGAGCAGCAACGTCTCAAGTTCGCGTTGGCGACGCTGCCCGATCCCGACCTCATCGTGCTCGACGAGCCGACGGCCGGAATGGACGTGGAGTCACGACGTGCCTTCTGGTCGGCGATTCGTGCCGATGCCGGCGCAGGCCGCACCGTCGTCTTCGCCACCCACTATCTCGAAGAGGCCGACGACTTCGCTGACCGCATCGTGATGGTCTCGCACGGACGCGTCGTCGCCGACGGTTCGACGGCCGAGATCCGCAACGTCGCAAGTCGACGTGTGGTGTCGGCGATCATCGACGACACCGCCATTGCCGCCGTCGGTGCGGCGATTCCCGATCTCGAGGTGGTCGAGCGCCGGGGTGGACGAACGTATCTGTCCGCCAACGATTCCGATGCCCTCGCGCGGTGTCTTCTGACCACGACCGACGCACGCGAGCTCGAGGTGGCGACCCACAACCTCGAAGACGCCTTCATCGCGCTCACCACCGACTGACCAGCACACCCCCGCACACCGAAAGGCTCGACCACCATGAACGTGAATACCGCCGACGCACCGACCACGACGGCGTCGGACTCCCTTCGGGGGTTCTTCGCCTCACCCACCTATCTCCGCCTCGACATCCGTCGTGTCATGCGCAATCGTCGCGCGATGATCTTCACAGTCGTGATGCCCGCCCTGCTCTACCTCGTCTTCGGAGCAACCCAGACGACAAGCGATGCAGTGGGATCCGGCAACGTCGCCTTCTACGTTCTCATCGGTATGGCCGTCTACGGGGCGATCCTCGCTGCAGCCACGAATGCCGCGTCGGTGGCGATCGAGCAACAAGCAGGGTGGACGCGAACGCTCATGATGACGCCGCTGCAACCCGCGGGTTACGTGGCAACGAAAATCGGTGTGGCCCTCGCGATGGGGGCACTGCCGATCGCGGTGCTCTGCATCGCCGGAATCGCCACCGGTGCGCACGCACCCTTCGGCATCTGGATCGCATGCCTCCTGCTCGGATGGATCGGGGCGTCGGTGTTCGCGGCGTTCGGCCTCGCAGTGGGCAGCCTCATGCGGTCCGACGGGGCGATGCAGGTGATGGGTGGCGTACTGGCGCTCCTCGCCTTCGCAGGCAACGTCTTCGTTCCGCTCAAGGGAACCATGCTGACCATCTCCCAGTTCACCCCGATGTTCGGAGTGGTGACCCTGGCGCGCTACCCCCTCGACCACGGCGTGACGGTGTACGGGACGCATATCGGACTCTGGGTCGCGGTCGCCAATCTGGTCATCTGGGCCGCAGTGTTCTCGGTCGCTGCCGCGGTCTTCTACAGTCGCAGTACACAGCGCCAGTGAGTGCGCGAGACCAACGACGGACCAGCAGGAGAACACCGCCCATGACGATCGGGAGTGCGTGATGGCACGGTGGTTCGGCTCGGCCGGCGCGGTGACACCCTGGCGCAATCTGCGCTGGGTGTTCACCGCTGTCTGGCTCATTTTTCTCGCATACCCCATCGGCGCCGTCGCGACCTCCGACCATTCCACCGCGACGAAGGCGATCGGATTCACCCTCCTGACCCTGTTCGCGCTGTCCTACCTGTTGGCGAGCGTGTACCTGCTCACCGGCACGGCAGAGACCGATCTGCGCGGCGTCCCCTTGTTCGTACTTCTCGTGCTCCTCATGGTCGGGCTGTTCCCGATCATCGACGAGAACGCCTTCGGCGCAGCGCCATTCCTGATGGTCGTCGCCGCGTTCTGCTTTCCGACGCGATGGGCACTGATCTGCGTCGCCGCCGTCGTTGTCGCCTCGGTTGCCCTCCCCCGCCTGTTCGGGTGGCACACCGATGCCAGCATCGTGCTCGTCCTGCTTGCCGTCGGACTGACCATGCTCGGATTTCGATTCGTCGCGGTGCGCGAGGGCGAGCGCGAACGCGAGGAGGAGCGTCGACGAGAACTCAACGCACGACTGGCCGTCGTCGCGGAACGCGAGCGCGTCGCCCGCGACGTCCACGACATCCTCGGCCACTCGTTGACGGTCATCAGTGTGAAAACCGAACTCGCACAGCGGCTCATCGAGCTCGACCCAGAACGTGCGCAGCGAGAACTGGGTGAGGTCAATCAGTTGACCCGCGACGCGCTCGCGCAGGTGCGCACGACCGTCGGACGCATACGCACACCGGATCTGCCCGACACCATCGCAGGCGTCGACAGCGCGTTGCACGCGGCGGACATCGTGGCAACGTTGCCTGAGCCGACCGTCGAAACTCTCCACGCCGAACTCTTCGCCTGGGTATTGCGCGAGGCCGTCACCAACGTCGTCAGACACAGCGGAGCACAGCACTGCGAGGTGCTGATCGACGGATCGTCGATGTCGGTTCACGACGACGGACGCGGTCTCGGCGACGCCGAGCACGGTAACGGATTGCGCGGTCTTCGTGAGCGCGTCGAATCCGCAGGCGGCACAGTGCACTTCGACTCTGATTCGACGGGAACGACAGTGCGGGTGCAGATCTCATGACCGACTCGATCCGACTACTCCTCGCCGACGACCAGGCGCTCGTCCGGGGCGCGCTGGCCGCACTGCTCGACCTCGAACCCGACCTCGACGTGGTCGCCCAGGTCGGCCGAGGCGACGAGGTGGTCGAGGCCGCCCGCGCATCCGACGCGCAGGTCTGCCTACTCGACATCGAGATGCCCGGAGCCGACGGCATCGAGGCCGCTGCGGCGATACGCACACAACTTCCGCAGGTGCGTTCGCTGATCGTGACCACGTTCGGCCGTCCGGGTTACCTCCGTCGCGCGATCGACGCGGGAGCATCGGGATTCGTCGTGAAGGACACCCCCGCTGCCCAACTCGCCGATGCCGTCAGACGTGTGCACGCGGGACTGCGCGTCGTCGACCCGACGCTCGCGACGGAAAGTCTTGCCAGCGGCGAGAATCCGTTGACTGCGCGCGAAACCGATGTGCTGCGCGCAGCGATGTCGGGCGCGACGGTCGCAACGATCGCGGCGCAGGTTCATCTCTCCGCAGGCACCGTGCGCAACCACCTGTCGTCGGCCATCGGGAAGACCGGCGCGAGCACGCGCGGCGAGGCCGCGCACATCGCGCGCGATCGCGGCTGGATCTGACACTTCTTTCCCGCAGAAAGTTGCAGCTCCCGCGCCTCTCGCATGTACCGGTACATACGGAGGCCACAGGGGGCGCAGTTTTCTGCGCGTCGGTTCCCATCCGCGGCCCGCACCTGCTCCGAATCGCTGATGCTCGTCCACCGACATACTTCATCTACCGATACAAGGAGCTTCACATGCGGAACACAGCCCGAATCGCATTGGGTGCACTGGTCGCAACAGCAGGCGCGGGAGCAATCGCATTCGCCGCGGCACCCGACGCCGCTGCCGCACCGACGATCTGTCCGGCCCTGCCGGGACAGAGTTCGACAATGCCTGGCTGCACAGCGGATTCCGGCCCAACAGGACTGAGCTTGGCGGTCGTCGACAACGGCGGTACGGCGTCGTCGAAGGCAGACCACTATGCCGGTCCTGCGGCAATTGCGTTGGGCCCCAAGGCTTCCGTGACGATGACCGGTATCAAGCCGGGACTCGCGATCGGCATCGCCGGGCCGGGCGCCACCGTGGTGGTCGACGGTAAGAACGGACCCACCTGCACCGGTGGAACCTCGTTCGCGGGCGACTTCCAAACCCTCAAGGGCTGCTGGAAGCCCTGAGCCAGAACGTCTTTCACTCACCTATGACCGCCAGCGCCGGGCGGTGCTACAGGTGTAGCCCTCGAAGGTAGGCAGCCTGCCCGAGGTGCTTCGCGTCGTCGTCGACGATGCTGACCAGGCGCACACCGAGCGTAACGGGAGGGTCCCAGCGATCGTCCACGATACGGTCGAGGTCGGCATCGTCGAGCGTCGCGAGGTAGGCGACCGATGCGTCGTGTGTGGCGTCGTAGTAGCCGAGCAGCTGGTCGGGTTCGGCTACTACGCGTCGCGTCTCCTCGGGCGACTGCCCATAGCCGGTGGCCTCCTTGCCGAACGGCAGAGCAAAACTCTCGTACCACCCATCTCTGGTCCAGACCTGATCGAAGCCTGCGACGTCGGCGATCTGCGCGTCCTGGACTCGCGTGAGGTGCCAGATCAGCCAGGCTATGGTGTTGGCCCCCGGCGCCACCGTGAGGCCCAGCCGCTCTTCGTCGATTCCGTCGAGGACACCGTGGACCCCGTCCTTGATGCGGCTCAATCCGTCGAGGAGAACTTCCGAGGCATTCATGCCACTCATTCGTACCCCTTTGGCCCGCGGTGCGCACAAACCTGGCGTAACCCGGCGTCACGCCGGACGATCGGCCGAGTGTCTGACAGCCATCACCCTTCCGCCCCGAGTTCGCGATCGACCGCAGCGCGACCCATCCGGTTCAACGCATTCGACATGAACTGCGTCGCGCACCAATCCCCCGGCCTCTGGCGTCACCCCGCTGACCGATCGTGGGACTACAACACCCTCGACTACTGGGTCGAGCTTTCCCGACTGCTGGAAACAGGCGGATTCGACGGCCTGTTCATCGCCGACGTACTCGGCACCTACGACGTCTACGCGGGCACCGACGAAGCCGCGATCAGGCAGGGCGCGCAGATCCCCGTCAACGACCCGCTGCTGCTGGTGTCGGCCATGGCGCATGCGACGCAGCACCTCGGCTTCGGGATCACGACGGGCACCGGATTCGAGCATCCGTATCCGTTCGCGCGCCGATTGTCGACGCTGGACCATCTCACCAAGGGCAGGATCGGCTGGAACGTGGTGACCGGCTACCTGCCGTCGGCCGCGCGCAACATGGGCGACGACGATCAGCTCGCGCACAACGACCGCTACGACCACGCCGACGAGTACTTGACCGTGCTCTACAAACTCTGGGAGGGCTCGTGGGAGCGCGACGCGGTACTCCGCGACCGCAGCTCCGGTGTGTTCGCCGACCCGTCGAAAGTCCACCACGTCGGACACCGCGGTAAGCACTTCACCGTGCCGGGCATCCATTTGTCGGAGCCGTCGCCGCAGGGCTCACCCGTCATCTACCAGGCCGGAGCCTCACCTCGCGGACGACGCTTCGCTGCGCAGAATGCCGAAGCCATCTTCGTCGCGGCTCCCACCAAGCAGATCCTGCGCGAGACCGTCGCCAAGATCCGCGAGGAACTCGTTATCGCGGGTCGCGATCCCTACGACGCACGGATCTACACGCTCCTGACGATCATCACCGACGCCACGCCGGAGGCCGCACGCGCCAAGGCCACCGAATACCAGCGACTGGCCAGCGACGAGGGCTCACTGGTGTTCATGTCGGGCTGGATGGGTATCGACCTCGCGTCGTATGACCTCGACGAACCGATCGGCAACGTGGCGAGCAACGCAATCCAGTCCGCGGTGGCCGCCTTCCAGCAGGCATCCGACACCGGCGAGCAGTGGCGGGTGCGCGACATCGCGGCGTGGGGTGGCATCGGCGGTATGGGGCCCGTGCTGATCGGGTCCGGCGACGAGGTGGCTTCAGCCCTGCTCGAATGGGCCGCCGAAACCGACGTCGACGGCTTCAACCTCGCGTACGCCGTGACGCCCGGCACCTTCTCCGACGTCATCACCCATGTGGTGCCCGCGCTGGAGCGGCGAGGTGCCTACGAGCGGGAGTACGTGCCGGGGACGTTGCGCAACAAGCTGTTCGGACGAGGTGATCTGCTTCCGGACAACCACCGCGGAGCGTCGTACCGAGTCGGGGGCGCAGGGTCGACCATCGACGACTCGGTCCGCGACGCGGCAGCGCGAGTCGACACCGATGCGGCAGCACGAGTCGGTACCGATGCGGCAGCACGAGTCGGTAACGATACGGTCGGTGCCGCGACGCGCTGACTCGCCGCCTAAGGTGGCGGGGTGAGTCGCGATTCCGGACCCCACCGCACGCACGTCGGACACTCGCACAGTCATTCGCTGTCGGAGATCCCGGCGGCGTTGTCTCCGTTCGCGAAACGATTCGTCGTCGTCACCCTGACGATTGCCGGAATCGCCGTCATCGTCGGGATGGTGCTGCTGTGGCCGTCAGGTGGGAGCCATCCGATTCCGCCGCAGTTCAGAGGCGCTGACGGCGGAGCGATCACGACCGTTTCGGGCAAGGTGGTCGGACAATCACGTGGCCCCTGCCTCAACCAACTCGTCGGAACCGCGCAGGATTCGCCTGACTTCGGCACTACGCCGACTCCGAACGGCCCGTGCATCGAGAACACCGTCAAGCTCGAATCGGGAAGTGACTCAGGCAAATACACATTGCTCGAGATCCCGACGAATCGGGCGCAGGCCGGCAGCGGACCGGACAGCGTCGCACCCGACCCGTCGACCCTCGACGAACCGCAGGCGGGCCAACCGTCTCTCTCCCCCGGCGACGCCATCCGGCTGAGCACGGTACCTGGGCCCGACGGCGCTCCGCGCTACACGTTCTTCGACTTCTCGCGTGGGATACCGACGCTGATCTGGGCAGTGCTGTTCGTGGGCGCCGTGGTCCTGGTGGCGGCCTGGCGTGGCCTGCGGTCCATCATCGGTCTCGTCTTCGCCTTCGCCGTGCTCGGCGTGTTCACCCTGCCCGCGATTCTCGACGGTGAGTCGCCCGTCGCGGTGGCCGTGGTGTCATCGGCCGCGATTCTCTTCGTCGTTCTGTATCTGGCGCACGGCATCAGCCTTAGGACGAGCTCGGCGCTGCTGGGCACATTGAGTTCGCTCGTGCTCGCAGGCGTGCTGAGCTGGCTCGCGATCAGGACCATGCATCTCACCGGGTTGTCGGGCGATCAGACCACCAACCTGCAGGTCTACCAGGGCAGCATCTCGATCAGCGGCCTGCTGCTCGCCGGATTCATCATCGGCACCCTCGGCGTTCTCAACGACGTCACGATCACCCAGGCGTCGGCGGCATTCGAACTCGCGGGCGCGGGAGAACCGACCCGCCTCGCAACTTTCCGGGCAGCGATGCGCGTCGGCCGAGACCACATCGCGAGCACCGTCTACACCCTCGTCTTCGCATACGCGGGCAGCGCTCTACCGCTACTCCTGTTGTTCTCGGTTGCGCGGCAACCCTTCTCGTCTCTGCTGACCACCGACGCCGTCGCCGTCGAACTGGCGCGATCTTTCGTCGGCGGCATCGCCATCGCCCTATCCGTGCCCCTGACCACTGCGATCGCCGCCGCCCTCACCTATCCGACGCCCCGCGCCGCCGAACCGGAAGTCCACACGACGCCCCGCGCCGCCGACTCGAAAGTCCGCACGACTCCCCGTGCCGCCGAGCCGGAGGCCCACGCGACTCCCCGTGCCGCCGAACCGGAAGTCCGGACGTCGCGCCGCGCGGAAGAGCAGGAAGAGCGCCAGGCGCGCGAGCCTCAGACGCCTGTGCGCGGGAGGAGCGTCCCACCTTCGCCGCCCCGCTCGGGCCGCCACTCCATGCCGGAGTGACACTGCCGACTGGGCGCCCCACACCGCCGACTGGGCGCTTCATACGGCCGACTGGGCGCCTCATACCGTCGAGTGTGCGCAGTTCAGAGCACAGAGCACTTCCCCGCCGGAATCGACGTGAAGTTCTGGCCGAGCCAATCGCCGACCTTGGTCAGCATCTTTGTGCCGTCCTCGAATTTGCCGCTGGCCGGGCGGGCAGCCATCGCAACCGCGACCTCGCCCTGGTCGGTTGAGATGAGGCCGAGCTGGCGCACCAGGTAGCCGGGCGCCGCGTGAGTGGCAGGCCCCCATCCCCCCTTCACCGCGGTGACCGCGTGCCGCTTGGGACCGAGGTCGGCGATGCCCCACCGCTGGTTCGGTGCCACCGAGCCCATGTGGTCGAGGATGTTCTTACTGTTCGGCATGCACGGTAGATGCGCGCCGAATCGGGCCTGGTCGGCCAGCGCCCACTGTGTGTAGCCCGGATACGAACGCGGAGTGTCGATCTCGGAACTGACCCGAGTCGCCATGTCATGACCTTCGCGCAGGACAGCGGTCACCGCGTCGACCGATGCCTTGCCACCGCCGAGTGATCCCCATAGGTCGCCTGCTGCGTCATTGTCGGAGAACGTGATCGCCTTGTCCTCCTTGACGAGGATCGACGCACCGTTCTTACGCTCGGCCGCGAGTGCGACAGGGACCTTGAAGGTCGACCACGCCCGCCCCGTTTTGAGCGTCCCGAAGGACTGTGCGGCGTCGGACCCGACGGGAACCAAGGACACGCCGAGCTGGCCGGGAGTCGCTTTGCGTATCGACTTCTGCGCGACCGCCCAGCTATCCGCGAGCCGCTTGGCCGGGGGCACCGGTGGGCGCAACCACGTCGCGATCGGCTCAGGGAGCGGCGGCAGTCGAAACGGCGCCGGGGCCGCATGTGCGCTGCCGGCGCCGAGGACGACCGCAGTCACAGCAACGACGACCACCACACAAAGTCGTTTGTACAAAGTCACATCTGTCCCTCTAGTCACTTGAGTAACAGACGTTACGGCCCTGCCGCGCCCCAAGCGACCCCGAGGGCGTCACAACTCGGTATCGCCGGCGCCCAGGCGGGAGGCGCGCACAGATGGGCGTCCTCAGCCCGGCTGCCCGACGTTCCTGCCCGACGCGACAACGAGCCGCACCAGTTCGGCACCCGCAACCGCCCTCTCGAGTTCTTTCGCTCGCGCCACGTCGTCGGCGGCCGAGGGGGTCTGCCACCGAGCGACTGGCGACAGGGAACCATCGAGAAACAGCTCTCGACATCGGCTGCGCTGGATCTTGCCGCTCGATGTCGTCGGGATCGACTGTGGATCGACCAGAAACACCGAATGAGGATCGACGCCGTACCGGTCGGCCACAGCCACCCGCACACTTTCGATGATCTCGGCGAGCGCATCCGCATCGCCCGCACCCTCGTGATCGACATCGACTTCCTGGATGATGACCAGTCGTTCGGCCGCACGCAATCCCGGCGTGAACGCGAATGCCGCTCCACGACCAGACAGGAGAGACGCGTGGCAACCCTGCACGGAGAACTCGATGTCGTTGGGATAGTGGTGCCCGCCGCGAATCACGACGAGATCTTTGCACCGTCCGGTGACAAACAACTCGCCGTCACGAAGAAACCCGAGGTCGCCGGTGCGCAGGAACGGCCCGACGTTGGTGTCGGCGATCGACGCACCAAAGGTGTGCTCGGTTTCCTCGGGTCGACGCCAGTACCCTGCCCCGACACTGCTACCCGCACACCAGATCTCACCGACCCGTCCTTCTCCGCACCGCACCCGCGTCACCGGATCGACGATCGCCACCTCGCCGGCGCGCGGCTCTCCACACCCGACGACGGTCATGGCACCTGATGTCGTCGACTCCCCCGACACCGCCTCAGCAGTCGCCGCTCCCAATGTCATTGACTCGGCGGGAAACTCACACTCGACGACCCTGTCTTCTGCGAGCGCCTCACGATCGAGATGCACCACGCGAGGCGACGCCGGATCGGGCCGGCCCGTGACGAGAAGTGTCGCTTCAGCCAGGCCGTAGACCGCGGAGAACGCCTCTCGCGCGAATCCGGCTGGAGCGAATCCCTCTGCGAATCGTCGCAGTGTTGTCTCCTGTACGGGCTCGGCGCCATTCATGGCGGTGCGCAACGCCGAAAGATCAAGTGCTGCACGTTCTTCGGCAGTGCTGTGCTCAATGCACAACTCGTAGGCGAAGTTTGGCGCGACGGTGTAGGTCGCGGCCGACGTGGAGAGTAGTTCCATCCACGCCATTGGTCGTTTGATGAACGCCGTCGGCGACATGAAATGTGCTGTGCAGCCGAGATAGATCATCGACAGCACACCGCCGATCAGTCCCATGTCATGGTGAGAAGGAAGCCAGAATGCTCCGACGTCAGAGTCGGTACCGTTCCACGACGAACGGATGGCCTCCATATTCCGCATCAGGTTGTCATGTTTGAGGACAACGCCTTTCGGCGTCGTGGTCGATCCTGATGTGTACTGGATCATCGCGACCGTCGTCGCGTCGATGTCCGGCGCCACCCAGTCGTCGGCGTCCGCGGTAACCGCATCCATCAGGCCCCAGTTGAGATCGCCGCCCTCACCGAGCGTGTCGAGCATTGTCTTGATCCCCGGCTGAGTCTCCGACACTCCCAGCGCGAAACGAGCACGTGCATCGGGCACTACCGACGACAGTCGAGGGGCAAGTCGCTCATGCACGGGTACCGCGACCGCACCGGCGTAGACACATCCGAAAAAGCCTGCGATGTGGTCTAATCCGGGTCGACAGAGCACCAGCACGCGCTCGCCCGCCGCACCCTTGCTCTGCAACTCGGCGGCGATCGCACGAGCCCTGGTATCCAGATCCCGATAGGTCAACACACTCGTGTTCTCACCGTCGCCGTTGTACGAGAAGGCAAACGCGACCTTGTCGGCGTACCGATCCGCCCGCTGCCGGAGCAGTTCGAGCAGAGTGTCGTCGGTGAGTTTTGCATGCTTGGACATCGGCCACCTTCGTCGGTCGTGATCTCGGTGCCGCGTCGAGTCCGCGGCGCCGTAAACGACGACCCGTCTTTCGCGTTCTGTTCAGGTCGTCGGGCGCGAGGGACGATACCCGAGCCACGGTCGCCGGATGCCACTTTTCTCAGGTTCCACAGCTCACTACGCCACCGGAACCTACCCGTCGGTACTCAAATATCGCGAATCTTCGACTAACTATTACTAGGTTCGCCGCCGTCCTGACCTGGCTCTTTAATGATCCAACACCGCGAAAGACCCTTAGTTAATGCTTCGTGTACCAAAACAAACTTTTCGAAAAGCCCCTCTCTCAGCTCCTTCTGGCTCTACGTTCAGACCGCACTCAAGTTCTTGCACATGCCCCGAGGAGAGTCCGTGCAGCGTTCAGCTCCAATCGCCCTGCAAGGCGATATCGAAGTTCCCAAAAAATCCCCCCGTGCGTGGGTTGCCGCTGGTGTCGCCATCGCCGGTGCGAGCGTCATGGCCGTCGCGCCCGGCGTTCATTCCGAGGTACCCACCGCCTACAAGGCAACCACCGAGGCGACCGTCCGTCTCGCCGCCGACTGGAAGCCACTCGAGCCGTACATCGATGCCTTCAACGAGGCGTCGAAAAATGCTGCGACTCTTGCCCATAACTACTTCCTGGCTCCAGGGCTGCCCCTGCAGCAGATCATTTCCAATCAGTCGAAGTATCTCAACGACGTTCTGAACGATCCGTCACAGGCCGACGATGTCTTGAAGAAGATGCGGGCCAACCTCGAAGCCGTGATCACCGGTGTCACCGGTATCGGCGCGAGCGACGAGACGCTCGCGCAGACGAAAGATCACACGGTCGACGGCCTGCACGGGCTGGTGCTGCAGCTGCTACCGCAGTTTCTTCCTGAGGGCGGACCGATCGATCCGGCGACGATCACCGCGATCATGAACGTGTTGGCGTCGCCGATGAGTGGCGTGCTCATCGGTCTTGTCGGCCCCGTGATCAGCCCGGCCGTCGCCGTACTCAACAGCGGAATCGCCATCGCGGCCGCGATCCAAGCGGGCGATCCCGATGCGGTCTTTTCCGATGTGTTCTCCGCTCCGGCCAACGTCGTTGGAGCGGTTTTCAACGGTGCAACACTCGATCTCACCGCTCTGACTCCGATTATCAACGAGACCGGCCTACTCGGTAGCACGACACTGAACTCACTCGACATCGCCTTCGGCGGCCTGTTCACCCCTGGTTCGGTCGGACGCGGGTCCTACGACGGCCCCAACGGCACGTCGATCACCGCGCCAGGCGGGTCGATCCTGAACAGCATCGGCATGAATGTCACTACAGATGCGTTGGGTTTCCCCCTCACCCTCGACATTCCTGGCCAAGCTGTCGGCCCCATCGGCGCAATGGAGGGTCTGTCACAGACCGTGGGAGTGCTCCTCGGCGACGGCTGGGATGGCAAGAACGGCAAGCCGGTTCCGCCCCTTGCCGGTGTGGAGTTCCCGACGATCAGCGACAAGGCCGCAGACAATTGGGCTGCGGCCATCCAGAAGCTGGCCGACACCTTGCTGGGCAAGAAGGATTCCGAGACAACCCCCTCGCCGGTTACCGCCAAGACCGCAGCCGCCGTCGCGACAACCAGCGTCGCGCTGAACTCTGTGGAGTCTGAGTCTGCGAAGGCTGAGTCGGCGAAGACCGAAGTCGCACAGACGGAGTCGAGCTCGACGCCGGCGGGTTCGTCCACCGAAACCAGGACCTCCTCCGCGGCGGAGGAATCCACCTCGGCGAGCCCGACCGCCCAGCCCTCGAGCAGTCAACCCTCGAGTTCGGCGACCGCCCCGGCATCGTCGTCTACCGATGCGCCCTCTGACTCTTCGGATTCGACGCAGGGCTCCGCGTCGAGCGGATCGTCGACGTCGAACGCGGGCACCGACGCGGACACCACGAGCTCTGCGGACACCAAGGGCTCAGCGGGCGCCGGGACCAGTTCGTCCTCGGACACGTCGAGCAAATCGAGCGAATCGAGTGGCGCGGCATCGAGTTCGAGCGATTCGACGTCGTCTGCCAGTACCGACTGACCTGTCACTGAGCGCATACACGGCGGAGCGCCGGATCCGGTACAGGGTCCGGCGCTCCGCTCGTTGTCGTTCCGTCGGAGGCGGGTTGCGAAGGGTGTGCGCTGGGGATCAGCAGGCACCGCGGGGAAGTCGAGCGGCGTTGCGGTTGAGCCAATTTCCGATCGCGTTGAGCGCGGCGATACCGCCCGACATCGAGCCACCCGCGGCGCTCATGGCGACGGCGGTCTGTCGTCCGTCGGAGAATGTGATGAGTCCGATCTGCCTGACCAGGTATGAGCCATCGACGCCAGGACCCCAACCACCTTTCACTGCAGTCGATCTCGGCGTCGACATCACTTCGATGCCCCACTGCTGGTTGCCTGCGACCTGCCCCATCAGCGACACGACGTGCGCTGTTCCCGGCATGCATGGCAGATGGGCGGTGAACGTGGCAGCGGCAGGCAACGTCCACACGGTCTGCCCGAAGACGGTGAATCCGGCGCGCAACCTCTGCGCAGGTACGGTCGACTGAGTGTCGCCACCCTCGCGCAGCACCGCGGTCACCTTACGGGCGGCGACAGCATCGCTCCCCAGCGACGACCACAGCGCCTCGGCAGAAGCGTTGTCGGAGTTGATGATCGCGTTCGATTCAGCGGTCGACGGACCGTTCTGCCGCTCGGCCGCGACGGCAAGCGGCACCTTGATCGTCGACCACGCCACCTGAGGTGTGTTGTCGCCCAGCATGATCGGGCGGCTGTCACCGCGGCCGACCGGTGCCAGAGCAACTCCGACGGGAACCCCGACCTGTGCAGCCACCGCCCCGAATCCGCGTGCCAGCGGATTCGCGACGGGAGCGCTCGACGACGCAGGCGCAGACGCTTGCGATGTGGTCGACCCGGTCACCGTCACTGTGACAGGAGTGACCTGGCCGTCACCACGACCCGCCGTCGAACAGCCTGAAAAGCCAAGAGCGCATACGGCAACCACGCCGATGACGCCGAGAAGACCGCGGCGGTCAGTAGACATAGACCACCGCGTCGTTGCCGCCGCGGCAGGCGACGACGCCGCCCTCCGGTCCGCACGACATCACGTAGCTCAGTCCGGTGACCGGGCTGTAGGCGCTGATAACCCGCGCCTGCCCCTGCACACCCGTGCGCAGGTACCCTCGCGGACCGCTTGCGCGAACGAGCAACTGGTCACCGACGTACCCGCGGAAACCCCTGCGCCACAGGAGACCGCGCCCGGCGGCGGGGTCGCGGGCCCGACCGTCACGGTGGAGGTCTGCGGCGGATTGACCGTCTGCGTGACCGTTGGCGTCGCCTCCGTGTCGGTTGTCGAATCCGAGCTCCGATTGAGCAGGAAGTACGCGCCGACGATGAGCAGGCCGATGATCACCAGGACGGCAATGCAGATCAGCACGATCATCACTGATTTGTCGCGCCCCTGCCGACGACCAGGCGGTGGGTACGACTGCGGGTACGCGGACTGCGGGTAGCCGGGCTGGGGATATCCGGACTGGGGGTACGCGGACTGGGGATAGCCGGACTGCTGGTACGGCCCAGGGGCCGACGGATACGCGGAACCAGGCTGCGACGGTTCGGAATGGGGCGCTTCGGAACGGGGCGATTCCGGATAGGCGTAGTCGGAGTACGCCGGCGGCTCGTAGGCACCCGGCCCAGCGCCCTCGGGCGTGCCAGGGTAGATCGACGGATCCGTGTACGCGTGCGTGGAGTTCCGGTACTCACCCGGGTCACTGCCGGTGGGGTCGTTTCGTGCCTGGTCGTCGCCCGGATTGTCATCGGCGGGACCCGACCGATCGTACGGCGCCGGAGTCACAGTGAACACGCCCGATTCGCGAACATAGGAGTGAGGATATCCGGAATGCCAGATGATGCACGCCGGATTGGCGTGGGTACACCAGCACAATCCCGCCGTTCAGATGACAAGCTCGGATGACCCTACCCCGGATAGCCCCCGCTTCAGATGACCCCGTGAATCGGGGGACTCTCCCCACGCAACACCCAGCGACCGATGTGCTGGTACTTCCAGCGCACCGGGTCGTGCAGGGTGTGTGTTCTCGCGTTTCGCCAGAACCGATCGAGCGAGAGCTCGGCCGACGCGCTGCGTGTGCCCGCCACCTCGAACAACGCTGAGCTCACCGAATTGGACGCACGGTCGGCGACTGTCTTGGCGACAGCGACGGCAATAGACGCCTGGGCGGTAAGCGCTGGATCGTCGACGTCGTCGGCCGTCGCCGCGTCGGCGGCTCTACTCGCCGCGTCGAGCGTCGCTTCTGCCGCCGCGACCTCGACGCCGAGCTCGCCGAAGCGTTGCACCGTCAACAGGTCGGCGTCGGCGCGCTCGACTCCTGCCTCGAACCACGGCCGCGACTTCGTGCGCACGAAGTCGGCGGCTGCGTCGAGTGCGCCGCGCGCGATACCGACGTCGATCGCGACGTGCAGTAGCTGGGCGAATGCGCCGTAGCCGGTCGGTCGAGCGACGGCCGGTGCGCGGGCCACGAGGTCGCCCGGGTCCACGTCGACGCCACTGAACCTGACGGTCCCCGACCCGGTGGTGCGCTGACCGAGACCGTTCCAGTCGTCGACGATCTCGACCCCCGGAGCGTCGGCCGCCACGAATGCGATGTATTCGCCCGGCTCGAACTCGTCTGCGGCGTCACCGGTTTCGGGCTCTTCGGGCAAGCGCGCCAGTACGGCGAGAGTGTGGGCGAACAACGACCCTGTCGCATAGAACTTCTCACCGTCGAGCACGAACCGGTCGTCTTGCCGACGCAGCGTGGTGTTGATGTCTGCGACGGTCTTGCCACCCCGCTCCGACTGCGCATTCGCGACCCGACCACCCTGCAGGACATGACCGAAGATGCGCTGCGCCAACGCATCCGGACCGGCGAGGCGGAGCAGATTCAGATAGACGAAGTGGCTGTGCGGGATCTGCGCGACGTTGGGGTCTGCGGCTGCGAGTAGTCGGGTGACATCCGCGACGACGCTCGGCGCGAGGTCGGGACCGCCGAATCGCTGCGGGACGGTGATCGCCAGAAGCCCCGACGCCGACAGGTCGTTGATCTCCGCGTACGGGAGTCGGCGATCACGGTCGCGCAACGCGGCGTCGACCTCGATCCGCGCCGCGACCTCACGAGCCTTCGCCAACGCCTCCGCGGCGCTGGTCGGCACGACCACTGGATCAGCGGTCGGTACGGTCTCTGCCGGCCGAGCAGTGAAACCTTCTGTCGCCGTTGATGTGTGGGGGTCTGTCGACACCGTCAGACCGTCGCGCTGCGGTCGGCTAGTTCGAGTTCGCGCACCAGCGGCAGCACACGCTCGCCGAAGTACTCGATCTCCTCCTGGAAGTGCAGGAATCCACCGAGAACCAGGTCGACGCCGAGCTTCTTGTACGCGACGATCCGCTCGGCGACCTGCTCCGGGGTACCGATCAGTTGCGTACGGAAGCCGTCGTTGTACTGCACCAGATCCTCGAACGACGAGTCGGCCCACATGCCCTTCTTGTCGCCGGTCGAGCTGCCCGCCTGCTGTACCGCACTCCGAAAACCCTCCACCGCAGGCTTGTTCGCCTTCTCGACGATCTCGCGCAGGGTGTCACGCGCCTCCGCTTCGGTGTCTCGCGCGATGATGAATCCGTTGAGTCCGAAGCGCACTTCGCGGTTGTGTGCGCGGGCCACGGCACGCAGGTCGTCGAGTTGCTCGGTGACGCCGTCGAAGTCTTTGCCGTTGGAGAAGTACCAGTCGGAGTAGCGGCCACCGTTGTTGCGTGCGGCCGTGGAGTTACCACCCTGGAACAGTTCGGGATTGGGCCGTTCCGGAGTGTTGAGCGGCTTGGGCTTGAGGGTGAAGTCGTGGATGCGGTAGAAGTCTCCGCGGTAGTCGACGTTGTCCTCGGTCCAGATCTTGCGGATCACCTCGAGGAACTCGCCGCTACGTCGGTAGCGCTCGTCGTGCTCGAGCCAGGGCTCGCCGAGGTGGGTGAACTCGTCCTTGAACCAACCACTCACCACGTTGATCGCAAATCGCCCGCCCGACAAGATGTCTGCGGTCGCGCCGAACTTGGCGAGCACTGCGGGATGCCACAGTCCGGGGTGAATGGCCGCGATCAGCTTCAGACGTTCGGTCGCACCGAGGAGAGCGAGGCTGAACGACGTCGACTCGTGCTGGAACTCGGCCCCGTAACTCGCTTCGTACCGCACCTGGCTGAGCGCGTACTCGAATCCGTTGTTCTCGGCCGTCTGCGCGAGGCGCTTGTTGTACTCGAAGTCCCACCCGGTTCGCTGCTCGATGTCGCTCGTCACGAGTCCACCGGATACGTTCGGGACCCAATACGCGAACTTGATCTCGTCGGCGATCTTCTCGGTGGACATGACACTCCTGTTGCTCGGCGGACGTCCGCTCTCGGACACAATCGGAGTTCAGTGTCATCGACGCCGCCGCAGGCGCCCACAGTTGAAATCGGCATGGATTCAAGTCGACGGCGCGCGCCGACCTGTTACCTGTTCGACGACGCCGGTCAACGGTCGTCGGACGGCTCCCACTGCGCCATCCCGAGGAACACGATGACCAACTGGCGCTGAGTGCGTTCGATGATCGCCGACTCCGCGCCTCTGCCGCGGTGCTCGCCGTCGAGAATGTCGGCGACGGCGGTCAGCATGATGCTCACGATGAGTTCGGCGGCGAGTTCGAGGTCGTCGGCGCTCCAGTCGGCGAGGTCGGGTATCCGCGACAGGTCGATGGCCAGTTCTTTCGAGAACAACCGCAACTCGGTGTCGATGGCCCGCCTGATCTCCGCCAGGCCGCCATGCTGTTCGCGGATCAGGAAGCGAAACGCCGGTTCGTTGTCGTGCACGTGCTGCAGCAGGATGTCGAGTGAGTTCTTCGCGGTCGGCAGTGCCTGCCGGGCGGCGAGGTCGCGGCGCCCTTCGCGCAGCGTGCGTCGCAGCACTCGCATCGAGTCCTCGACGAGCGTGACGCCGAGGTCTTCCATCGACGCGAAGTGCCGGTAGAAGGCGGTCGGGACGATGCCGGCACCCCGCGCGACCTCCCGCAGGCTGATACTTCCGAAGCTGCGTTCGGCGACGAGATCAAGCGTCGTGCCGATCAACGCCTGCCGGGTGCGGTTCTTGCGGTCGGCGCGAGTCTCGGCGTCAGCCTCCCGACCGCCATGGGCGGAGCCGGAGCGTCGAGTCCTGGTCACCTGCCCGAGCTTATCTTGCCGCAGGTCAGGCCGACCAACCGCAGTCGCTCACGCCGACGCTCCGCCACCCGGTCGGCGACCCCTCAGCCGGCCAACTCGAACAGTCCCGCGGCGCCCATACCTCCGCCGATACACATCGTCACCACGCAATAGCGGACGCCGCGTCGTCGACCCTCGATCAACGCATGCCCGACGCAGCGCGCGCCCGTCATGCCGTAGGGATGACCCACCGAGATGCCGCCGCCGTCGACGTTGAACCTCTCCGGATCGATTCCGAGTTCGTCGCGGCAGTAGAGGGCCTGAGACGCGAAAGCCTCATTGAGCTCCCACAGACCGATGTCGTCGACGGTCAGCCCGTGCTGCTTGAGCAGTTTCGGCACCGCGAATACCGGCCCGATCCCCATCTCGTCGGGGGCGCATCCCGCAACGGCCATGCCGCGGTAGACGCCGAGCGGCTGCAATCCACGTCGCGACGCTTCGGCGGCTTCCATCAGTACCGACGCCGACGCGCCGTCGGACAACTGCGACGCATTACCGGCCGTGACGGTCGACGTCGCGGTGACGGCTCCGTCGGGAAGCACCGCGCGCAGACCGGCGAGTGACTCGCTCGTCGTCGAGGGACGGTTGCCTTCATCGCGATCGAGCATGACCTCCTGCTCCGACGTCTCACCCGTTTCCTTGTCGACGACCAGCTTGGTGGTCCGTAGCGGCACGATCTCTTCTGCGAACCGACCTGCCTCCTGCGCTGCCGCCGTCCGCTGTTGGGAGATCAGCGCAAGCTCGTCCTGCCGCTCCCGACTGACGCCGTACCGTTCGGCGACGATCTCCGCGGTCTGCAGCATCGGCATGTAGATATCACCGACGTTGGCAACGAGCCACGGGTCCTGAGCCCGGTAGTTGTTCGCGTGGTCGTTCTGCACCAACGAGATCGACTCGACGCCGCCACCGATCGCGATCTCCATGCCGTCGTCGACGATCTGCTTGGCGGCCGTCGCGATGGCCATCAGGCCGGACGCGCACTGCCGGTCGACGCTCATGCCCGACACCGAGTTGGGCAGTCCCGCACGCAGCAGCGCCTGGCGGGCGATGTTGAACCCGGTCGAGCCCTGCTGCATGGCGGCACCGAGCACGACGTCCTCGACCTCGCCTCCCTCAATACCTGCCCGCGACACCGCATGGGCGATGGCGTGCCCGGCGAGCTCTTGTGCCTGGGTGTTGTTGAACGCTCCTCGGTACGCCTTCCCGATCGGGGTCCGTGCGGTGGAGACGATGACTGCTTCGCGCATGAGTGTCTGTTCTTTCTGGTGCTGGTGTTATCGCTTTGAGGTGGACGGCGGGCTCAGGGAATGAACACGAGGCGACCGACGGTCGTGCCCTCGCCGAGACGACCGACACCGCCGGCAACGTCGGACAGCGCAAGTCGTTCGCCCACAAGAGGTTTGACAAGACCCTTGTCGGCCAACCGGGTCAGTTCGGCGTGGCACTCATCGATGACCGCCGGGTTCTTGGTCTGATAGAGACCCCAGTGCAGCCCGACGATCGAGTAGTTCTTGATCAACGCATGGTTGAGTGCCGGTTGCGGAATGGTGCCACCCGCGAAGCCGATCACCACGATGCGCCCCTCAAATGCGATGCACTTGGTCGATCCGGCGTACGCGTCGCCGCCCACCGGGTCGAAGACGATGTCGGCGCCGTGGCCTCCGGTGAACTCCTTGACCGCAGACACGAAGTCCTCGGAGCGTCGATCGACGACCAGATCTGCACCGAGTTCCTTGGCGTACAACGCCTTTTCGGGTCCACCCACGACACCGATGACCTGCGCACCCGCAGCCTTACCCAATTGCACTGCCGCACTGCCGACGCCTCCTGCGGCCGCGTGCACGAGCAGGTAGTCGCCCTCGGCGATCTGCGTCCGACGGTGCAGCGCGAACCATGCGGTCTGGTAGCCGATGCTCAACGCGGCGGCCTCGGCGTCGTCGAGGGCATCGGGAGCGTGAAAGACGTTGGCCTGATTCATCAGCGCGTACTCGGCGAAAGCCCCGCCGGGAAGAATCGGGTTTCCGACGACCCGCTCGCCGACAACGGCACGATCGACTCCCTCACCGACGGCGACAACCTCACCGCACAGTTCGACGCCCGGCGTGAAGGGCAGCGGCGGCTTGATCTGGTACTTGCCCTGGCAGAGCAGGACGTCGGGGAAGTTGGCAGGCGTGGCAAGCACTTTCACCAGGACCTCGCCGGGACCGGCCGTGGGTGTGTCGACCTCTTCGAGGGTCAGAACGTCGCGGGGGTCACCGAGTTCGTTGACGCGCCAGGCTTTCATGAATGTGTCTCCTTCTGTGGACTACGAATGTCGTTGTGGGGTAAGCGGTGCTGAAGGCTGTGCCTGCGGCAAGTAGGAGTCAGCCTGCGAGACCGATCAATTCGGCGAGGCGTCGGCGATGCCAGTAGCCGGTTCCTAACGCGAGTTGATCGGCCTTGGCCCGTTTCAGGTAGAGATGCGCCGGGTACTCCCAGGTCATCCCGATACCGCCGTGGAGCTGCACACATTCTTCGGCAGCGCGTACGGCGACGTCTCCGCAGTACGACGCCGCCATGTGCGCCGCGATGGCCGCATCGAGGTCGCCGTGCGCCGCGGTGTCCGCGGCATAGCGGGCGGCCGCCCGTGCCGAACTGACTTCGAGCCACAGGTCGGCCAGTCGGTGTTTGATTGCCTGGTACGAGCCGATCACCCTGCCGAACTGTCGACGCTCCTTCACGTACGCCAGCGTCGTGTCGAGGCACCACTGCGCCACGCCGTACTGTTCGGAGGCCAACAGTGCCACCGCGGTGGTGATGGCCGCGCTCAGCGCGGTTGCGGCGTCGGCGGTGTCGACCCGATTGGCGCAGACCCCGACCAGCTCGACGTCGGCGAGCGGACGCGTCATATCCAGCGACACAACGGGTTCGACGACGACTCCGGCAGCATCCGCAGCCACCACATGCAGCTCCAACCCGTCCGAACCGTTGACCGGGATGACGAGCAGATCCGCCTGCGACGCACCGGCGACCGTCTCGACCCTGCCGTTCAGGACCCCGTCGACGACGTCGACCGACGCAGCAATGGCACCGGGCGTCGTCGAGAACGGAATCAGCAGTGCTCCCGTCTGCTCGCCGGCGGCCAGAGCACTGACCGTGTCGACGTCGCCGGCGTGTAGGAGCGCCTCGGTGGCGAGTACCGCGCTCGTCAGGAACGGGGTGGGTGCCACGGCACGACCGATCTCCTCGAAGACCACGGCGGCCTCCCGCTCGGTCGCCCCCGCACCGCCGAGGTGTTCGGGCACAAGCAATCCCGCGACACCGATCTCGTTGGCGAGCGACTTCCAGAGCGCAGCGGTGTCGACCGTCGGCTCGTCGTAGCTCGCCGACAGCGCAGCGGGATCGATGCGGTCGTCGAAGAGCCTGCGCACTGCGGCACGCAGCGCCTCCTCGGTATCGCCATAGGCAAGGTCCGGCTGCCCGGACTGCGGTGCAGTCGTCGGCGCGGCGGCGGGTGCGGTTGCGGTCATGGGTGCGGTTGTGGTCACCGTGGTAGGTCCTTCCATGCGATTCCCTTGTCGACGCGGTGTTCCGGCGGCAGGCCGAGCACGCGTTCGGCCACGACGTTGCGCAGGATCTCCGACGTTCCGCCCTCGATCGAGTTGCCCTTTGCCCGCAGATACCGGTATCCGGGTCCGCGTCCGGTGAAGTCGACGGTCTCCGGGCGGCGCAGCGTCCAGTCGTCGTAGCGCAGTCCTTCGTCGCCGGCCAACTCGAGTTCGAGTCCCGAGATCGCTTGTGCCTGACGGGCAAAAGCCAGCTTCATCGCGGAGCCCTCGGGGCCCGGTTGGCCCGCCGCGAGTTGTTGGCGAAGGCGTTCTCCGGCGAGACGGGTGACCTCTGCGTCGATCCACAGTTGCATCACCCGATCCAACGCCGCGGGCTCACGGTCGTCCGGATTCTGGCGCCACCACTGCGCGAGCTTGCCGATCATCCCACCCTCGCGAGGAGCACCGGAGCCGATGGCAACCCGCTCGTTGTTGAGAGTCGTTGTGGCAACACGCCATCCGTTGCCGACGTCGCTGATGCGGTCGGCGTCGGACACACGGACGTCGGTGAGGAAAACCTCGTTGAACTCCGCTTCACCGGTGATCTGCCGCAGTGGCCGGATCTCGATACCCGGTGTACTCATGTCGACGATGAAGTACGTGAGCCCGGAGTGTTTGACGGCGCCGGGATCGGTGCGCGCCACCAGGATTGCGCGTTGGGCGTTGTGCGCGCCCGATGTCCACACCTTTTGACCGTTGACCACCCACGAGTCGCCGTCGCGAACCGCACGCGTTGCCACGCCTGCGAGGTCCGACCCCGCTCCCGGTTCGCTGAACAACTGGCAGTAGATGTGTTCACCGGTGTAGAGCGGACGCAGGAAACGGGCGCGTTGTTCCTCGGTGCCGAGTGCAGCGATCGTCGGTGCCGCCATTCCCAGTCCGATTCCGTTGCGACCGCGCGCGGGCCCCGGAGCACCGGCCGCGTCGAGCGCGGCGTCGACGCCCGCCTGATAGGTCTGCGCAATTCCGAGTCCACCGTGCCCGACCGGGAAGTGCACCCAGGCCAGTCCGGCATCGAAACGGGCACCGAGGAAATCGCTTTCGGACGTCTCGGTCGGCGGGTGGGTGGCGAGCAGCCGGGTCACGCGCGCGTCGAGGTCGGCGGTGATGTCGTCGGATACCGACGCTGGAGCATCCGTGAGCACTGGGCATCGATCCTTTCGGGTAGGGGTGGGATTCAGCGGAGAGGCGCGTGCCGTCAGTCCTTCGGTCCCCCGGCCACGTAGACGACCTGGCCGGAGACGAATCCCGCGCCCTCGGACACGAAGAACGAGGCAGTGTGGGCGATGTCCTCCGGCTTTCCGGTTCGTGCAACGGGAATCGCTGCGGCACTGGCCTTCTTGAGCTCGTCGAAGTCGACGCCCATCCGCGCGGCGGTCGCCGCGGTCATGTCCGTCTCGATGAACCCTGGCGCGATGGCGTTGGCCGTGACACCGAACTTGCCCAACTCGATCGCGAGTGTCTTGGTGAAGCCCTGCATGCCCGCCTTGGCCGCGGAGTAGTTGGCCTGACCACGATTACCGAGCGCCGATGTGCTCGACAGATTCACGATCCGACCCCATCCGGCGTCGACCATGTGCTTCTGCGCGGCCTTGCTGACGTTGAAGGCGCCACGCAGATGCACCGCCATGACCGTGTCCCAGTCGTCGACGCTCATCTTGAACAGGAGGTTGTCGCGCAGCACGCCCGCATTGTTGACGACGACCGTCGGAGCACCGAGCTCAGCGACAACCTTCTCGACGGCAGCGTTGACCGATGCCTCGTCGGAGACGTCGGCGCCCACGGCGATCGCTTTGCCGCCGCCCGCGGTGATTGCGGCTACGGTGTCGGCGCATGCCGCGGCGTCGAGATCGAGCACTGCGACGGCAAGTCCGTCGTCGGCAAGCCTTTTCGCGATTGCGGCGCCGATTCCGCGCGCTGCTCCGGTGACGATCGCTACCTTCTGGGCCATGGTGTTTCCTCCGTTGTTCGGTATTGGGGTATTCGACTGTGCTGGATGTGAATGTGGTTGTGAGCGTCGATGTGTGGTCGTGCCGCGGGCGGATTAGCGATACTGCGAGGCGTCGCCGAGTCGCTGACCGCCGTCGATCACCATCACCTCGCCGGTCATCCACGACGACGCGTCGGAGGCGAGAAAGACGATGGCCGACGCGATGTCCTCGGGCTCGCCGATGCGGCCGAGCGGCGTGGCAGCGGCAACCTGCGGCTCGTGCTCTCGCCACAGCGCCTCGGCGAGCTTGGTGCGGACGACGCCGGGCGCGACGCCGTTCACCCGGATGCGCGGAGACAACTCGAGCGACAGTTGCTCGGTGAGGTAGATCAGCGCCGATTTCGTGGTGTTGTACACGCCGATGTTCGCCTCGTGGACCATCCCGCCGATCGACGCGGTGTTGATGACCGATCCCCCGTGCTCACCCATCCACGCCTGTACGGCGAGCTTCGTCCACAGCAGGGGCGCCCAGAGGTTCACGTCGACGGTCTTGGCAAATCGTGCGTGGTCCTGGGCGATGAGCGGGCCCGCGGCAGGGTTGGTCCCGGCGTTGTTCACCAGGATGTCGATGCTGCCGAACCGTTCCAGCGTGAGTTCGACGCAGCGTTGCGCGGCGTCCTCGTCGACAGCGTGGGCCGCGACGCCGAGTGCGCGAGGTCCGATCTGAGCCGCCGCGGCGTCGGCCGACTCCTGCTTGCGCGAGGTGACGACCACGTTGGCGCCCGCGTCGGCCAACGCAGCCGCGGCGGCGAGGCCGATACCGCGCGAGGCACCCGACACCAGTGCCGTCCGTCCGGTGAGGTCGTGAGATGTCATGGCGCAGAGATCCTTTCGATGGTGATCAGGTCGACGCACCCGCGGGGCGTCGTCGACGGCGTCGTTGAGAATCCGCTCGCGAGGCAGAGCGCCCCCTCACAAACCGACCCATAACGTGATCGCAGTCTCGACAACCATCTATAGTTGAAGGTGATTTCAGATTCAACATCGCCCCGTGGCGATCTGATCACAGGAGGAACCTTGACCACAGCAACACAGCCCGTCCGCCCGACCACGGCCGCCGATCTCGCCGAGCTGGTCGGAACCGAACTCGGGCCGACGCCGTGGTACGCCGTCGAGCAGGACCGGGTGAATGCCTTCGCCGACGCCACCGACGACCACCAGTGGATCCATCTCGACACCGAGCGTGCTGCCGCCAGCGATCTCGGCGGGACGATCGCGCACGGCCTGCTCACCCTGTCCCTCGGGCCCCACCTGTCGAGCCAGCTGATTAGGTTCGACGGTTTCGCACACAGCCTCAACTACGGCTACAACAAGGTCCGCTTCCCCGCTCCCGTGCCGGTCGGTTCGCGCGTGCGTATGCGCGTCACCGTCGTGTCCGCCGACGAGGTCTCCGGCGGCATCCAGGTGGTGACGTCGCAGGTCATGGAGCGCGAGGGCTCCGACAAGCCGGTGATGGTCGCCGAATCGATCGCCCGGGTCGTCGCCGCGTCCTGACGTGCACAACGACGTGTCCACCCACTTTGATCTGAAAGGCAACTCCCATGGTCAATCTCATCGACCCCGTCGTGCGTCACGCGACGACACGGCCCGATGCGACCGCTCTTCTCGGTGACTCGACGTCACTGAACTACGGCGAGTTCTACGACGCGGCGTTGGCCTATGCCGGTGCGCTGCGTGATGCGGGCATCCGACGCGGAGACCGCGTGCTGCTCGCGGCACCGTCGGTCCCCGAGTTCGCGATTGCGTACATGGGCATTCAGGCACTCGGCGCCACCGTGATCACCGTCAACACGATGTCCACAAGCGCAGAGGTCGGCTACTTCCTGAGCAACTCCGAGGCGTCACTGGCCATCGGGCACGTCACGCTCGGCCCAGCAGTCGCCGACGCGGCAGCCGGGGCCGGTGTTCCCTCGTGGCAACTCGATGCCTCGGCGCTGAGTCCCGGCAACGTGACCGCGACACCGCTCGAGGCCCCCGTCGACCGTGCACCCGACGAGACCGCCGCCCTGCTCTACACCTCTGGCACCACCGGGAAGCCCAAAGGCGCCGAACTGACCGTCAAGAACCTCCTGTCGGCCGGAGAGGTGGCAGGCGAGGTCAGCCGGGGTACCGCAGACGACAGGCTGGGCACCGGACTGCCGCTGTTCCACGTCTTCGGTCAGGCGTCGGTGATGATGGCGGCCTTCACCACGGGCGCATCGATGTCGCTGCTGAGTCGTTTCACACCGCGCGGAATGATCGACATGCTCGCCCGCGATCGGCTGACAGTGCTGTGCGGCGTCCCGACCATGTGGAACGCGATGCTGCACGAGGCAACGGAAGCGGACGCCGAAGGGTTTGCACATCTGCGCGTTGCCGTCTCCGGCGGAGCGTCGCTTCCCGGGGAGATCGCACGCGCCTTCGAGGAGCGCTTCGGGTGCACCCTGCTCGAGGGTTACGGGCTGACCGAGACCACCGCGATGGCGACGTTCAACGACATCGACCGCGGCGGAAAGATAGGCAGCACCGGCGCCGTGGTTCCGCGGATGCGCGTCGAGGTACGCGACGCCGACGGGGCCGTGTGCGCACCGGGCGTCGTCGGTGAGGTGTTCATCGCGGGCGACATGGTGTTCAAGGGTTACTGGCGCAATGAGGAGGCGACCGCCGCGGCACTGTCGCACGACGGTTGGTTCCGCACAGGCGATCTCGGCGAGATCGATGTCGACGGCGATCTGCGGATCGTCGACCGCGTCAAGGATCTGATCATCCGTGGTGGTTACAACGTCTATCCCGGCGAGGTGGAGGAAATCCTCTATCAGCATCCCGATGTGGTCGAAGCCGCAGTCGTCGGCGTACCCGACAGCCACTACGGCGAAGAAGTCGCGGCGGTCGTCGTACTGACGGCGGGAGCAACGACCACTCACGACGACATCGAGTCGTGGTGCCGAGAGCGTCTGTCCGCCTACAAGATTCCCCGCATGGTCTTGTTCGTCGACGAGCTCCCCAAGGGATCGACCGGAAAGATCCTCAAACGCAACATCGATCGCACGGCCCTGAGGAGGACCACCGCATGAGTGCAGTCAACCGCCAGATCAGACTCGCAGCACGACCCACGGGTGAGATCGACGAGAACACATTCACCGTCACCGAGGAACCGATCCCACAACCGTCGGCGGGCGAGTTCGTTGTCGCCGTCGACTATGTCTCGGTCGATCCCGCCATGCGCGGTTGGCTCGACGACGTGCCGTCGTACATCCCTCCGGTGGGCATCGGCGAGGTGATGCGCGCACACGCCGTCGGCACCGTCGTGGCGTCGGAGAATGACAAGTACCCCGTGGACACCGTGGTGTCCGGACCGTTCGGTGCGCAGGAGTACGCCGTGTCCGACGGCCACGACATCATGGTGGTCGATACCGATCTCGCGCCCGCACCGACCTGGCTCGGCGCGCTCGGATTCCCCGGGATGACAGCGTATTTCGGGCTGCTCGACGTCGCACAGACGAAGCCTGGCGACACCGTGCTGATTTCGGGCGCGGCGGGCGCCGTCGGCAGCGTCGCCGGGCAGATCGCAAAGCTGATGGGCTGCAGGGTGATCGGGGTGGCCGGTGGCGAGCGCAAGTGCTCATGGCTGACCGACGAACTCGGATTCGACGCTGCCATCGACTACAAGCAGGGTTCCATCGGCAGGCCGCTGCGTGCGGCCGCTCCTGAGGGCGTCGATGTGTACTTCGACAATGTCGGCGGCGATATCCTCAATTCGGCTCTGGCACAGTTGCGTACGCACGCGCGCGTGGCGATCTGCGGAGCCATCTCGGGCTACAACGCCACGACACCACCGCCCGGACCGTCGCGCTACCTGTCGCTGTTGATCAACCGCGCATCGATGGCGGGATTCATCATCTTCGACTACCGGCGTCGCTACCCGGAGGCCCAGGCCGCATTGCAGGCCTGGATTCGGTCGGGTCAGATCACCGCGGCCGAGCAGGTCGAAAAGGGCGACATCACCGCGTTCGGCGACACGCTCGCCATGCTGTTCTCGGGCGCCAACACGGGCAAGCTGGTGTTGCAGATCCGCTAGTACCCGCTGGAACGAAACCCAGAGCGGGGGAGGAAATTTCCTCCCCCGCTCTGGGTTTTGTGGTGCTGTTGTAGTTGTGTCGCTCTTACTGGTGTCGCTGACGACCGAGCTGACGAATCCAGGCCCGTGAGTCGGCGGGGTCGATCACGTCGTCGAGTTCGAAGGTCGTGGCCGAGTGCAGCGCCTTGCCGTGTTCGTACGCCTTCGCCACCAACTCGGCGAACAACGCGTCCCGCTCGGCAGGATCGTCGATCGCCTCGAGTTCCTTTCGGAATCCCAGTCGTACCGAGCCCTCCAGTCCCATCGGACCGATCTCGCCGGTCGGCCACGCGACGGTGAACTGCGGTGCGTGGAATGAACCGCCCGCCATCGCCATCGCCCCGAGCCCGTAGCCCTTGCGTAGGATGATCGTTCCCAACGGCACCGTCAGCCGCGCACCCGCGACGAACAACCGCGAGAACCGCCGCACGGTCGCGTGCTCCTCGGACTCAGGCCCCACCATGAATCCCGGTGTGTCGCACAGGGTCACCACCGGGAGCCTGTGCGCTTCGCACATTTCCAGGAAGTCGGCAGCCTTGTCGGCGGCCTCCGCGTCGATCGCGCCACCGAGGTGCGCACTCGAGTTCGCGACCACCCCGTATGCCACGCCTTCGACTCGGATCAGCGCGGTGACGACTCCCATGCCGTAGTCAGCCCGCACCTCGAGCGTCGAGGCGGGATCCGCAATGGAGTCGATCGCCTCGCGAACGTCGTAGGCGCGCAGTCGATTCTCGGGGACCACGTGTCGGGAGAGCCTGGTGTCCGGCGCGTCCCAGTAGACGACGTCGCCCTGGAAGTACGCCAGGTATCGACGAGCCAGATCGACGGCGTCGGCTTCGTCGCGCGCCGCGATGTGTACGACGCCGTTGCGACGCTGAAGCTCGACCGGACCGATGTCCTCGGGGCGGAAGACACCAAGACCGCCGCCCTCGACCATCGCCGGACCGCCCATGCCGATGTTGGCCTCGGGTGTGGCGATGAGGACGTCGCACGCTCCGGCGAGTGCGGCGTTGCCCGCGAAGCACCGTCCCGAGACAACAGCGATCGTCGGGACCCGACCGCGCAACGAGGCCATCTCGCGGAACGTGTTGAGCTCCAAGCCCGCCGCGCCGTTGGCATCGGTATCGCCCGGCCGGCCTCCACCGCCCTCGGCGAAAAGCACCAGCGGAACGTTCTTGCGCTTGGCCAACTCGATCAGCCGATCGGTCTTGGCGTGGTTACGCAATCCCTGCGTGCCCGCAAGCACCGTGTAGTCGTACGAGATCACCACAGCTTCAGCAGCTTTGGCACCAAACCGGTCGGCGCCGATCGTCGCGACGCCGCCGACCAGTCCGTCCGCGGGAGTGTTCGCGACGAGATCTTCTTCGGTGCGGCGCGTGCGCTGGGCTGCAAGAGCCAAGGCCCCGTACTCGACAAAGCTGTCCTCGTCGACGAGGTCGGTGATGTTCTCGCGAGCGGTACGTCGACCGATTCGGTGGCGCTTGGCAACCGCGTCGGGACGCGCGGCGTCCAGCGTCACCTCGTGCCGCGCGTTGATCTCGGCGAGATCGGGCCGGATGTGGTCCGGGTCGATCTCAGCGCGAGTCTCGACATCTGCATCACCGCCGGCGGCTCCGATGACCGCCAACGGTTGACCGGTTGCGACGGCCTGACCCGGTTCGACCAGCGCCCGGATCAGTGTTGCCGCGGTGGGCATCGACACGGTGTGCTGCATCTTCATCGCTTCCAGCACGACGAGTGCCGTACCGGGCGCTGCGGCGACGCCCGCCTCCGCCACCTCGACGACCACGCCCGACATCGGGGCCACCAGCACGTCCTCGCCGTCGGCGAGTTCGACGTCGAGGACCGGTGCCGCGGCGTCGTCGGCGATCGGCGCGGCCGCGCCTGCGGTGTCGAAATCGGTTGCGCGCGCGACGAGTTCGTCGATTTGTTCGCCGAGGTATCTCGTCGTGACCGAGCCTGCGCCGAATGTCTTGTCGCCGAGTATCGCGCGTAGCAGGCCGACGTTGGTCGCGACGCCGTCGATGACGAATTCGCCCAACGCATCGGCGGTCTTGCGCGTCGCGATGGTGAAGTCACCCCGCGCGGTGTGGCCGATCACCTTGGCGAGCAACGAATCGTAGCGCGGGCTCGTCGTGAGACCCGGCCGCCCGAACGTGTCCACCCGTACCCCGGGTCCCGTTGGCGCAGAGAACGATCGCAACGTGCCCGATTGCGGCACTGTTGTGCCATCCGGGGTTGTGGTCTCCATGTTCACGCGAGCCTGGATCGCGACACCGGCCGTATCCACGGGTGTTCCGGTCACGGCTTCACCGTCGGAGGTGATGCCCGCGGGTAGCCCCAGCTCTCCGAAGCGCCGGTCTGCGGCGATGGCCAACCCGATCTCGACGAGGTCGCAACCGGTCACCTCTTCGGTGATGGTGTGCTCCACCTGAATTCGCGGATTGACCTCGAGGAAAACGAACCGATCGCCCGCGACGAGGAACTCGACCGTCGCCAGCCCGCGATATCCATTGGCGGCACACAGCCGTGCCGCGCACGCGTGCAGTCCGGCACGCATCTCGTCGGAGAGATGTTGTGCCGGTGCGATCTCGATGAGCTTCTGATGTCTGCGCTGCACACTGCAGTCGCGATCACCGAGCGCGAGTGCTGTTGTTCCTGACGCCCCAGTTCCTGAAGCTCCTGTCCCCGAGGCGGACTCCGCCGAGATGATCTGCACCTCGATGTGCCGCGCCGAACCGCAGAGTTCCTCGGCGAACAGGTCCGCGTTGCCGAATCCTGCCTGCGCCTCTGCGGCACATGCCTTCATCGCGTCGGCGATCTGGTCGGCAGAGGTGACCTCGCGCATGCCTCGACCGCCACCGCCTGCAACCGCTTTGATCATCACGCCCGACGGGTGTGCGGCAAGCAGTTGGGCGACCTGCGCCTCGTCGACACCGCTCTCGGTGGCGTCGAGTACGGGTACATCTGCGGCGATCGCTGCTCGTCTGGCCGACGCCTTGTCGCCGAACGTCTCGAGAGCCTCCGCCGACGGACCGACGAACCGTAGCCCTGCGGCAGCGCAGGCACGCGCCAAACGTGGCTCCTCGCTGAGGAATCCGTATCCGGGATGAATAAACGTGGCCCCGGTGCGCTGTGCGGCGTCGATGATCGCGTCGACGTCGAGGTACGCCTGCGCCCCGACGCCCTCGAGCGCGACGGCCTCGTCGGCGGCACTGACGTGTGGTGACTGCGCGTCGTCGGCGGCATACACCGCGACGACGCGATGCCCGGTTTCCCGCGCGGTGCGGATGATGCGGAGTGCGATCTCCCCGCGGTTCGCCACGAGGACGGTTGCTGAACTCATGCTTTGCCAACCTTCGCGAAGAGATCGCCCTTGCGGACCTTGCCCGTCGCGGTCATCGGAAGTTGTTCGATGATCTCGACCTCGGGCACCTTGTAGCCTGCCATGTTCTGTCGAGCCCATGCGACGATCTCGTCGGCCGTGAGCTTCTCTCCGCCGCGTAGTTGCACAAATGCGAAGGCGATCTGACCTCGTCGTCGATCCGGTTTGGGTACCACCGCAGCCTTGTCGACGGCCGGATGAAGCATCAGCAGCGACTCGACCTCGGAGGGGAAGACGCTCATGCCGTTGGTCTTGATCATCTCTTTGTTGCGCGCCAGGTAGTGCAGCGCTCCGCGGTCACTGAACTTGCCGAAATCGCCTGTCTGGAGCCAACCGTCGCGCAATGCGTCGGCAGTAGCCTCGGGATTGCGGTGGTAGCCGAGCATCACCGACGGACTACGCACGATGATCTGACCCTCGCTACCGAGCGGAACCGGATTGCCATCGGCGTCGACGATCAGGATGTCGGTTCCGGGAACGGGCACGCCGCAGAACACCGGGTCGCCCAACAGATCGTAGTCGTCGGCGGAATAGCCAAGCGTGATGGTGTCCGCGGTGTGCGTTTCGGTCATCCCGTAGCTGCCTTCGCGCAACGTGTTCCCGGTCGCCTCACGCCAGCGAGCCCGGACCGTCGGGTCGAGTTTGGACACAAACGACACCGCGAGCGGGTTGGTCAACGATGTGAGGTCGTGCGTCGAAAAGTCTTCGCGCTCCATCAATTCGATGTAGTTGTCGACGGTGCCGATCATCGAATCCACGCGATAGTTCTCGATGCTGTCGAGTACGACACGCGCGTCCCATCTCGTCAGCAAGACGACGGTGTCGCCGTTCACCAGCGGGACCAGGATGCCGGTGTCCTCCCCTGCGATCCAGAACACCGGCATGAAAACCAGCGACGCGCCATGCACGGCCCCGACCCGACGACCATGGGCCGCAGTCGCCGTCACGGCGGTGTAGAGCATGTGCGCCTGAGTGTGCTGACAGCCCTTGGGCATTCCGGTCGTCCCGCCCGTATAGTTCAGCGCGGCAAGACGATCGGGGTCGACCTCCGGGAAGTCGGCAGGCGCAGGCGTTGCGACGATCCGAGCCCAGTCCGTCTCCTGCCCGGTGCGCTCGAACGGCGCGTCGGGACTGTCCGCGAGCAGCATGTCGGAGGGATCCGTCGTCGCGACGACGCGCACCTGAGTGCGATCGCGAACCGCGTCGACGAGGCCGGCGAGCGCGGGTTGGGTCAGCACCACACTCACCTCGGCGTCGGCGAGTTCATGAGCGAGTTCGTGCTCGCGCAGCATCGGATTCACGGGCACATGGACGGCACCCAGTTTGAGGATCGCGAGCATCGTGATGTGGAACTGCGGACAGTTGCCCAGGTACAGGCCAACGCTGTCGCCGACGCCAATCCCCTGAGCGCGTAGCCAGCCGGCGACGCTGTCGGATAGTGCGTCGTATTCGGCATAGGTGATCTCGCGTCCATAGAAGGCGATCGCGACCGCAGCGGGAGTCTCGCGTGCCCAGTGCCGCAGGTAACCGACGATGCCCTGCGCGTCGACCGAGGATTCCACGGTCCGCGGGACGTCGACCGGCCAGTGCGCCTGCTGGACGCGGCCGACCTCGGCCAACGCGCTCTCGAGCGGGTCGTCGACTGCTGGTGTCGGCGAGGTGGTCGTCGTTGAGGTGTTCACAGTGCATCTCCTCGGATTTCGATCATGCGTCCACGCGGTGGACATCTGCGGTGCCGACATCACGGTCCGACCTCGACACAGTTGGCTGCCTACAAAGAACTCATGCGGTTGCGGGCAGCCCGAACGTCTCGCTCAGTTGCCTCGCGGTGTCAGCGCCGTCGGTATGGAGGACCCCCGCGATCCCGAGCTTCGCTGCACCGTCGAGGTTCTGTTGGAGGTCGTCGATCATCACCGATTCGTGCGGGGCCACTCCGAGCCTTTCGCACGCGATCTCGAAGATCCGACGCGATGGCTTGCGTATCCCGACCTCTGAGGAGATGACGACGACATCCGCGAGCTCACTCAAGTCGAAACCCGCATAGGTATCTCGTCCGAATGCGTTGGACACCAGGGCAACCGGAACCGATGCAGCGCGCAGCCTGCTCAGCATCGCGACCGTCTCGTCGTCACGCTCGAGTCGATGCTGCATTCTCGCGGAGAGTCCTTCGGAGGAGACAGTCACGCCATGCGCCCCGAGCCGGGCGGCGAAACCCACATCGAAGGTCTCGGCGTCGATCCGACCTGCTTCATGATCGGCGAGCAACGTGCGCGATTGCTCGTCGTGTCCGAGCAGATGCAGCGGCAGGTCGCGGTCACCGATCTCGGTGCCGAAGCCGCGGAACGCGTCGAGCACGCTGGTGGTCACCACTCCCCCGAAGTCGACGAGTACGGCTGATCGCGTAGTTGAACTCGATCGCACAGTTGAACTTGAGGTCATATTCAATTTGTAACACACGACACGTCCCCAACAACAGAGCTGCCCACCTCACAAAGGTGGGCAGCTCTGTCGTCGTGAGTCAGTTCGTGGCGGCGAGACCGGGCACCGCGTTCGGATCCTCTCGAACCGACGCGGGATTCGTCTCCCGCAAACGCCATGCCGACGCACAGGTGATCAGCCCCATCACCGCGACGAAAGCGGCGACCAACGTCGTAGTTCCGGTAGCCGAGATCAGCCAGGTCATGATGAACGGCGTCGATCCGCTGATCAGGATGGCGGCGAGCTGGTAGGCCAGCGAGGCGCCGGAGTACCGGACGTGCGGTTCGAACAGTTCACCCATGTACGCGGCGACAGGCCCGTAGGTCATCGACTGGAACACAGCGGCCACCGAGACCGCGATCATGAACATCGGCAACGACGCCGTGTTGACGAGCATGAAGTACGGGAACGCCCACAGCAGAATGCCGAGGCCACCGATGATGATGAGCGGTCGGCGTCCGATCCTGTCCGACAACGAACCCGCCCAGATCGTGACCGGGAGCGAGACGAGGCAACTGAGCATGGACCCGATCAGCAATTGGTCGCGATCCATGCCGAGTTCGGCCGTCGCATAGCTCAATACGCCCGCAATCGAGATGTAGAAGATGGAGTTGGTAGCCGCGAGCAGCCCACATCCCAGCAAGATCGTCCGCCAGTGCTTCTTGACGGCCTCGACCAGCGGCGCCTGCACGATTTCCTGCCTACCCTCAGCGACTTCCTGTTCCAGCTCCTTGAACTCGTCACTGTCCTCGACACGCGTCTGGATGAAGTAGACCACCGGGAACAGCACGACGCTGAGCAGGAACGGAATACGCCAACCCCATTCGAGGAACGCCGAATTCGACACCGCAGAGCTCGATCCCAGGAAGATCAAGTTGCCCAGCAGGACACCGCACGCCACACCCATTTGACCGAAGGTGCCCGCGAAACCGCGCCGCTTGGGGCTTGCAGATTCCGTCAGCAACAGCACGATTCCGCCCCATTGCCCACCACATGCCAGCCCCTGCAGGAATCGCAACGAGACCAACAGGATCGGCGCCGCGACTCCGATCGTTCCAGCGGTCGGCAGGCACCCGATCAGGAATGTCGCCAAGCCCATCACGAACAGGCAGACCACCACAACGGGCTTTCGGCCGAACTTGTCGCCGTAGTGGCCCGCCACGATGCCGCCGATCGGGCGCGCGACGAAGCCAGCCCAGAAGGTGCTGAACGACAGCAATGTCCCCATCAGCGGCGACGAGTCCGGGAAGAAGATATGCGGGAACACCAGTGCCGCAGCAGTCCCGTATAGGAAGAAGTCGTACCACTCGATCGAGCTACCGACGAGCCCTGCGGCGAGCAACTTCCGATGCGCTCGCCTCCTTCCCTGCGCGACCTCGTCGCCCTGGGCAACTACTTCTGATGTCATCGATCACTCCTCATTCGGCTTCAGCAGATTGAACTGAATCTGAGTTCATATTCAGAGACGAAGCTAGTGATGTCAATCACTTGCGACAAATCGGAGTGATACGGCTCATCAGCCAGCCCCGAAAGAGAGCTGGCTTTCAGATCCATCGAGGGGTGCACAACCGAGAGAACTCGTGCAACACTATTCAGAGCACAGTCGTTCACTGAATGGCTGTGACAGCCACACGAATCACCGCTTCCGAACGGAGCACACCATGAGTATCCGTCTTCCCGAGATGATCGGATCGGTCGTCGAAGCAGGGCTCTCGCCGCATCCGGTCGACCGGTACCTCGAACTGCTCGACCCCATGATCACCTGGCGCGATCTGCGCGCAAAGGTCGTCGACGTGACACGTCCGACCTCGCGAACCGTCCGCATCACCTTGGCACCGACCAGGCAGTGGCGCGGCCACCGCGCGGGGCAGTTCATCCAGCTCAAGGTGGTTATCGACGGCGTCAGACACGTCCGCTGCTTCTCCCCTGCCAACGCACAGGGACACTCCGATGTCATCGAGTTGACCATCACCGCCCACGACGACGGGTTCGTCTCGACCTACCTTCGCGACAATGCGAGAGTCGGCGACGTCTACGGCCTCGAACAGGCCGACGGCGACTTCGTGCTACCCCGGAGCCCGGCGGGCCCGGTCGTGTTCATCAGCGGCGGCAGCGGCGTCACGCCGACCCTGTCGATGTTGAGAACACTTGTAGCCTCAGCGCACAGCGGTCCCGTCACGTTCATTCACTATGCACGGACGCCCGACGACGTCGCATACGCCACCGAGCTCAATGCGCTCGCGGCCGCGCACTCGAACGTCGACGTGCGCCTGCGGTACACCCGCGGAGCCCACGGAGACCTCGAGGCAGGACACTTCACGACGGGGCATCTCGACGACATCGCTCTCGACGACGCCGACGTCTTCGTCTGCGGGCCGTCGACGCTGATGGATGCTGTCATCGACCATCTCGCCGACGCCCACCCCACCGCGCGAGTGCACAGTGAATCCTTCCGCCCGGCTCCGGCGGCGATCATCGATCCCGACGAACCGATCTCCGGCGACGTCGCATTCACGACGTCCGGCAAGGTCGCAGCCAACGACGGCCGCACCATTCTCGATCAGGCGGAATCCGCAGGACTGTCTCCCAAGTCGGGCTGCCGAATGGGAATCTGCTTCTCCTGCACCGCAGTAAAGAAATCCGGCTGCACCCGCAACGTGCTGACCGGCGACATCGACAGCGAAGCCGACAAGCAGATCCAGCTGTGCATCAACGCACCTGTCGGCGACGTGGAAATCGAGGTTTAACAATGACTGTCACCACCATCACCCCGTCCGAACACACCAACGTCCCGCCCGCACTGCGCGGGTCGTCGGACCCCAACACCCTTCACCTGAGCTACGAGCAGGTCGAAGCGCTCGGTCGCGACCTCGACGAGGTGCGCGCGCGGGTCGTCGCCGACCTCGGCACGAAGGACCGCGAATACCTGTACTCGATCATCCGCGCGCAGCGTGGTTTCGAGATCGCCGGCCGCGGACTGCTGTTCTTCGGCTGGTTCCCGCCCGCGTGGATCGCGGGCGTCGGCGCGCTGAGCGTGTCCAAGATCCTCGACAACATGGAGATCGGGCACAACGTCATGCACGGCCAGTACGACTGGATGCGTGAAGACACCTACAACTCGCGCGAATTCGAGTGGGACACCGTGTGCCCCGCCGAGCAGTGGCGCCACAGCCACAACTACGTGCACCACACGTTCACCAACATCATCGGCGAGGACCGTGACATCGGCTACGGCATCCTCCGAATGGCGCGCGACCAGAAGTGGAACCCCTACTACCTGGGCAATCTCGGGTACGCGACGGCGCTGATGTTGCTGTTCGAGTGGGGCGTGATGCTCCACGACCTCGAGGCCGAGAACATCGTGGCGGGCAAGCGCAAGTGGACCGACGTCAAGGGCCTGGTCAAGGGCATGTGGCGCAAGGCGAGCAGGCAGGTCCTCAAGGACTACATCGTGTTCCCCGCGCTGTCGGGTCCGTTCTTCCTGCCCACGCTGCTGGGCAATGCCAGTGCCAACCTGGTGCGCAATCTGTGGGCGTACTCGATCATCTTCTGCGGCCACTTCCCCACCGGCGCACAGACATTCACCGCCGAAGAATGCAAGGACGAGACGCGCGGCCAGTGGTACCTGCGACAGATGCTCGGCTCGGCGAACATCACCGGGAGCAGCCTGTTCCACATCATGAGCGGCAACCTCTCGCACCAGATCGAGCACCACCTCTTCCCCGACATTCCCGCGAGCCGCTACCCCACGATCTCCGAGGATGTCCAGGCGATCTGCGAGAAGTACGGCCTGCCGTACAACACCGGCCCGCTGCACCAGCAGTTGACGTCGACGTGGTCGAAGATCGCGAAGCTCTCGCTCCCCAACTTCATGACCTCCGATGACAACGATCTCACCGTCATCGTCGAGCGAGAGAAGTCGGCCGGAGTAGCCTGACGCCCATGATCGATCGCTACGAACGAAACAAGGACTTCGTCCAGGAGATCGTCGAATCCACCGCAACGCACGTCGGACGGATCGCGACGATCATCACGACGGCGGTCGCCGACGTCGCGCGCGAAGTCGGCGACATCGTCACCGACGGTTTCGAGATGCGTGATGCGGCTCGAAAGGCCAAAGCCGACGACCATCGCGAGGTGGTCGACGCGGAGTTGGTCGACGCAATCGACGATGCCGACGCCACCGAGACGGCGATCCGAGCCATCGAGACCGACCGCAAGGACGCATCCGAAGAGCATCACCGCGCCTAGTTCGTCGCACTGTCACAGCGGGGCCTGATCCGATCAGGCCCCGCTGTTGTGTCTGCAGATCAATCCGCGCAGGTCAGCGGGATTCCGATCACCGTGACGGCAACGTTGGCAGCCGAGATCGGGTGCACCGTAAAGTTGTGGTGTTTCGCTAGCCGCATCTGCCTGGGAGTCCCGTGTCCGCACCAGCCATCCTCACCTTCCCCAACCCGGTCAACGAGTATGCCGCGCGGTCGACGGCAGGGCTGGTCGTCATCCTGGCGATCGTCGCCATCGTGGTGAATCACCCCATCGTCTACGCGTTGCTTGCCCTCGGATTCCTGCTGCGCGTGATGGCAGGCCCCAAGCTGTCGCCGTTCGGGCAACTCTCCGTGCGGGTCATCGCCCCCAAGATCTGGCGCAAGAGCAAACTCGTCCCAGGACCACCCAAGCGCTTCGCACAAGCCATCGGACTCGCCTTCTCCACCACGGCGCTGGTCCTGAGCCTGCTCGGCTACGGACTGGCCGCGCAGATCGTCGTCGGGCTGCTGATCGTCGCGGCGTTGTTGGAATCGGTGTTCGGATTCTGCCTCGGCTGCGTGATCTTCGGGTTCCTGCAGCAGCGCGGCGTGATCCCCGAGGACGTGTGCGAGGCCTGCAACAACATCTGGCTACGCAACCCCGAGCAGGCACCGGCCGAGACCCACTGAGGCATCAGTCAGAGGGCGCTGCCACAGTGCGAGACTGACACAGTGGAACAGCCCGGATACGACGCGCTGGCGCAGCTATACGCCGACTCCTTTCCGACGCCGTATCAGTGTGCCGTCGAACGTCACGCCGTCGAGGCATTTGCCGACGAGGTCCGCGACCATGATCGATCCGCGACGGTCTTCGACGTCGGCTGCGGAATCGGCCACGTCACAGCCGATCTCGTCCGGTGGGGCGTACGAACGGTCGGTCTCGAACCCAGCAACGGGATGCGCACCATCGCGATGCGTACATACCCTGAGTGTCACTTCATCGACGACGACGCGCTACTCACGCGAGCTGCGGCTGACATCGAGTGCGGCGCAATCCTGGCTCGCTTCAGTCTGATTCACGTGCCACCCGATGAACTGCCCGACGTGCTTGCCGCCTGGGCCTCCCGATTGACGAGCGGAGCACCGGTGTTGATCGGCACTCAGGCATCGCTGAACGCCGACACCATCGCATTCGATCACCGCGTCGCGCCTGCCTGGCGCTGGCATCCGGATGCACTCGCGCGCATACTGTTCGACGCAGGCTTCGACGAAACGTGGCGGTTGATCGCGCAGGCCGACGACACACATCGGTTCCCCGAACTCCACCTGATGGCGCGGCGTCGATGAGGGTCGTGTTCTGACAAGGCTTTTCGCGGCTCGAGCAGCGAGGGCCTAGTCCAGCAAGCCCAGGGCGATGCCGTCGAGGATGTCGTGCTCGCTGACGACGAGCTCGGAGATGCCTGCGCGCTCGGACAGGACCCGAGCGAGTTCCAGCGTCACCAGCGCGCCACCGCCGATCACATCGACGCGGCCGGGATGCATCGGTCCCAGCGCTGCGCGAGCGTCGCGAGTCATCGCGACGAGGTCGTGGCAGACGCGGTCGAGGTCGTCGATTCCGATGCGCGACAGGTGAATTGCGTCGGAGTCGTAGACGTCCATCCCCGCGTTCACGGCCGCGATGGTGGTGAGTGTTCCGGCGACACCGACCCAGGTGTGTGCCCGCTCGACCGGCACGGCGTCGAATGCGACGGCGAGCCTGTCGTGGATGAACTGCGTGGCGTCGCGGATCTCGTCGGCGGTGGGCGGGTCGGAATGCAGAGCGCGCTCGGTGGTGCGCACGCATCCGACGTCAGCGGAGTACGCGGCCGACACACCCTCAGCATCGCCGAGCACGACCTCGGTCGAGCCGCCACCGAGATCAGTCACCACAAACGGTCCTTCGGCAGGATCGAGTTCGCCGACGGCACCGCGGAACGACAGCCGTGCCTCCTCATCGCCGGTGATCACCTCGGCCTGCGCCCCGTCGACGACGCATCCGAGCAGTTCCGCAGTCATCGCGAAGAAGACGTCGCGGTTGCGCGCGTCGCGGGTGGCCGAGGTAGCAACCATACGGACGCGTTCGACGCCGAGCGCGCGCATCACGTCGACGTAGTCGGCGAGCGCGACGCGAGTTCTCTCGATCGCCTCGTCGGCGAACTGCCCCGCGGCGTCGACACCCTGCCCTAGGCGCACGACCCGCATCTCGCGGTGCAGATCGCGCAGGCCGCCGGCGGGAGGCGCGGCCTCTTCCGCGACCAGCAGTCGGATGGAGTTGGTGCCGCAGTCGACGGCGGCGACCACGGTCACCGGTCGGACTCCGCGTCGTCTGTGGTTGCGGGGACGTCGGTGGTTGCGGGGACGTCGGGCCAGTCGGAGGGAATCGCCGTGCCGCGCATGCCATTTGCGGCTGCGAGCGCCACGGCCTCGTCGCCGAGGGGATTGACGCCCGGGCCCTTCGCGAGCGAGTGCGCGATCAGGACATGGAGGCACTTGACCCGATCCGGCATGCCGCCGCCGGAGAAGTCGGTTCCGAGCGATTCGATGGCGTCACGTTCGGCGAGGAACGACTCGTGCGCACGACGGTAGGCGGCGGCGAGATCGTCGTCGACGGCCAGGCGTGCGGTCATCTCCTTCATCACACCTGCCGATTCGAGTCGACTCGCCTCGGCGGTCAAGCGGGGATCGGTGAGGTAGTAGAGCGTCGGAAACGGGGTGCCGTCGGGTAGACGCGGGGTGGTCTTGACGACGGCGGGTACGCCGTCCGGAGTGCGATAACTGACCTCGATGACGCCGCGCGGTTCACGGCCGAGTTGTGTGGCGATTGTGGCGAGGTCGTCGTCGCTCACCTGCTGGCCGGCAGATTGGTTGCCGTCGGATGTACTCACGCTTCTTTGCTACCAGTTCAGTGCGGCGAACTCAGTGCGACCCCGGCGCGTCGGCTCCGGGTGGGGTCGATACGGACTGCCACAGGTTGCCGTACCAGGAGTTGGCCTCATGTGCCGCTTCGCGCTGACGCTCAGCACTTCGAGCGGCCTCATCGGGATAGAGCATGACGAACGGCGTCTCGCCGGGCTTGACCAACTTGAGTCGTTCTCGTGCCTTGGCCTCGATGTAGGCGGGATCGTTCTGCTCGTTGACCTTCTGCTGGTAGTCGGCGACCTGGTCGCGCAACTGTGCATTCGACTCTTCGAGCTGCGAGAACTCGGTGTGCTGCGAGAAGTACGTACGCAGCGGCATAGCCAGGGTGAGCGCGACGACGCCGATGACCAACGACAGCACCACTGCGCGTTTTGCGTCGACGTTGTGAAGTCGCTGCGCCATTCGTTCGGTGAATCCCGCCCGTCGTCGACGTTGCGCTCGCAGCCGCTCACGTTCGCGACGCACGTCGGAGATCTCGTCACCGGAATCGCTTTCGCTGTCGGGGACGTCGTCGGTGTGTGCGTCGGAAACCTCGGCGTCGAAGTCGATGATCGAGTCGTCGTAGATCTCCTGTTCGCCGGTCTCGATGACCGAGACCGGCGAACGGCGAGAAGTCGACCGCTCGCGCCGGGGCGCCTTACGGGCACGCTCCCGAGAGCGGGGATCGCTCGTCGACGCACGCGTGCGCCGACGCCCTGAGCCCTGTGCCATGGGCTCTAGCTAATCACGAACCGTACGTATATCGGGGGAAGGCGAGGTCTCCCGCGTAGCGTGCCGCGTCGCCGAGGCCCTCCTCGATGCGCAGCAGCTGGTTGTACTTGGCGACACGCTCGCTGCGCGCGGGCGCGCCGGACTTGATCTGACCGCAGCCGCATGCGACGGCGAGGTCGGCGATCGTGGTGTCCTCGGTCTCGCCCGAACGGTGGCTCATCATGGTCTTGTAGCCGTTGTTGTGGGCAAGCGTGACGGCGTCGAGGGTCTCGGTGAGCGTTCCGATCTGATTGACCTTGACCAACAACGCATTTGCCGCACCCTTGGAGATGCCCTCTTCGAGACGCTCCGGGTTGGTGACGAACAGGTCGTCGCCGACGAGCTGCACCTTGTCGCCGAGCGCGTCGGTCAGCTTGACCCAGCCGTCCCAGTCGTCCTCGGACAGGCCGTCCTCGATCGACACGATCGGGAACTCGTCGACGAGCTTCTCGTAGTAGCTGATCATCTCGTCGCTGGAGAGCTTCTTGCCCTCGAGGTTGTAGGCGCCGTCGCTGTAGAACTCGGTCGCCGCGGCGTCGAGTGCGATCGCGATGTCGCGACCGAAGTTGTAGCCGGCGGCCTCGACGGCTTCACCAATGACCGCGATGGCCGACGCGGTGTCGGGAAGGTCGGGAGCGAAGCCGCCCTCGTCGCCGAGTGCCGTGTTCAGGCCGCGCTTGTGCAGCACCGACTTGAGCGAGTGGTAGACCTCAGCACCCCAGCGCAACGCCTCCTTGAAGGTCGGCGCGCCGATCGGAGCGATCATGAACTCCTGGAAGTCGATGCCGTTGTCGGCGTGCTCGCCGCCGTTGATGATGTTCATCATCGGGACCGGGAGGATGTGGGCGTTGGGGCCGCCGATGTAGCGGAACAGCGGCAGTCCCGCCGACTCTGCAGCACCCTTGGCCACCGCGAGTGAGACGCCGAGAATGGCGTTGGCGCCGAGCCTGCTCTTGTCGGGAGTGCCGTCGGCGTCGATCAGGGCCTGGTCGACGAGGCGCTGCTCTTCGGCCTCGATACCGATGACCGCGGGTGCGAGTTCGCTCAACACGCCCTCGACAGCCTTGGTGACGCCCTTTCCGCCGTAACGCTTGCCGCCGTCACGAAGTTCGACGGCTTCGTGCTCACCCGTCGACGCGCCGGATGGCACAGCGGCACGAGTGAACGTGCCGTCGTCGAGGACGACCTCGACCTCGACAGTCGGGTTGCCTCGCGAGTCCAGGATTTCGCGTGCACCAACCTGTTCGATGATTGCCACGGTGTTGCCCCTATCGGTGAACATGTCGGCGCCTCGCGCAGCCGACGGGTACGGGATCAAAGCCTAGTCGGTGAAGTCAACAGTCACGCATCGAGCGCGCAAGGCGGGAGCGTCGAGGCTCATGCGGCGTTCAGTAGCGGACGTTGATCGAATACGCGTTGGCGTGGTCGCGCACGTCGATGACGTAGGCCATCGAATTGTTGTAGACCTTGACCGCTTTCTCCCAGCCCTGCGGTGTTGTCATGTCGCCGCCCGCGGACACGCACAGGTAGCGGGCCGCAGACAGCGCGGCGTCGTCGATGTTGTCCGGATCGGCCCTACCGTCACCGTTGGCGTCGACGCCGTAGCGTCGCCACGTCTCCGGGATGAACTGGAACGGACCCATCGCACGGTCGTGAGTGGCGTCGCCGTCGAGTTTCCCGCCGTCGGTGTCGGGGATCTCCATGTTTCCCCGCGTCCCGTCGAGCGGCACACCCCTGATCGGCGGGCTGACGTCGCCGTTCGGCGCGATCTTCGAGCCGCGGTACTGACCGTGTTTGCTCTCGACACCGCCGATACCAGCGAGGGTCGTCCACCCGATTCCGCACTCGGGATGTTGCTGTCGTTGGATCTCGGCGGCGTTGCCGTAGGACTCCAGCGCGACGAACGGGATACCCGTGGCGTCGGAGATCGGCCGAGCCCAGTCGCGTAGCTGCTCAGCAGTGCGTCCAGGCGCGTTGATGTCGACAAACGGTACCGGCGTTCCAAGACCCGGCGGGATGCCGTCGGGAATGTCGGGACGGTTCAGGGAGGGGAGGTCGAGGCACGCCGACGTCAGAATTGCGACGCAGGTGAGAGCGGATATCGAGGCGAGTGCCCGTCGAACGGTGGTCATCGATTCACCATGGTGCCATTGGTCCCTTGGTGATCCCGCATCGTAGAGCGTAGCCTTAGCTCGCTTACGGTAGGTAAAGCTTGGCTGACCAGCCAAAACGCAGCAAATCGGACAAACCGGAGAAATACGTGTTCGCGACCCTCATCATCGGCCTTCGCGAGGGGCTCGAGGCGGCACTCATCGTGGGCATCATCGCGGCCTTCCTGCGACGCCAGGGCCGCACCGACGCCCTGCGCTGGATGTGGGTCGGGGTCGGCGTCGCCGTCGCGATCTGCGTCGCCGTCGCGATCGGTCTCGAGGTGCTGTCGCGCGACCTGCCACAGCGCCAGCAAGAGGGCCTCGAAACCGTCATCGGCGTCATCGCCGTCGCGATGGTCACGTACATGATCGTGTGGATGCGTCAGCACGCACGCGACCTCAAGGGAGATCTCGAGGCCGCGGCCACCGATGCGGTGAACGAGGGCTCGGCTATCGCGTTCGTCATGATGGCCTTCCTCGCGGTACTCCGCGAGGGGCTCGAGACGTCGGTGTTCCTGGTCGCAGCATTCAATGCCAGTAACAACGCCGTGCCCTCGGCGCTGGGCGCGATCATCGGAATCGGCATAGCGGTACTGCTGGGCTACGGCATCTATCGCGGTGGCGTCCACATCAACCTCGCGCGGTTCTTCAAGGTCACCGGTTTGCTGCTCGCCCTGGTCGCGGCGGGACTCGTGATGACCGCGTTCCGTACCGCGCACGAGGCGGGCTGGCTCAACGTCGGGCAACAGCAGGTCGTCGACCTGACCTGGCTCGTCCAACCCGGCTCCATCCAATCCTCGCTGCTGACCGGCGTTCTCGGAATCCAACCGAAGCCCGTGCTCATCGAGGTCGTCGGCTGGGCGGTCTACCTGCTCATCGTCGGCACCATCGTGCTCTGGCCGGCGGGCAAGGCGTTCCCCCGACGAGCCGCCGGGCTGGCGTGTGGCGCTCTCGCCGGAGTGCTCGCGATCGCGGCCGTCGTCGTCTTCTCCACTGCACCGGCTGAACCGGCGCCTCCGTCGGACACGATGCGTGGCAGTGTCTCCGGCACGCCGTCGACCTCCGGTGTGCTGACCGGCAAGACCATTCGGGTGCCCGATCCCGTCGCAGTACGCGTCGAGTCCGCCGATGCCTCGCAGGCAACGGGCACGCTCACGTCCGGGTCGGTGTCGACGCCGCTGCCCAAGCTCGCTGCCACAGACAACGCGCAGATCGGCTCGGCGAGCTACCCGACCTATCAACAGCTCGCCTCACCGAACCTCGATATCGCCACGCTCGTTCCCGACGCCCCCACCCGCGTCACGCCTGCACAGGTCGCCGCAGGCAACAACGGGCGCCTGCCCGTCGGACTGAACACGCAAACGTTCGGAGTCGACGCACCGGTGATCTACACGATGACCGCGACGGTGACTACCAGCGTCGACCCGGCGTTCAATACGCCGGTGGCCGCGGATGTCCACTACGTCGTGACTGCCACCGCCACCCCTGATTCCGGCGCGGCCGTGGTGCTCGGGAAGGTCGCGACGTTCGACGCCGAGCACACCGCCGATGCCGCAGAACTCGGTGCACTCCAAAACGCCCTCGACCAACGATCGGCGCATCACGTCCGCTCGGTCGTAGTACCGCTGTGGCTTGCCGGATGCGCCGTCGTCGCCGCGATTCTGGCCGGACTGCTACTGGTGCGACGCAGGCGTCCGACGCCGCCGCCCGAACACGAGGATTTGCAGACAGGGACCCTGACCGGCCCCGTTCACACAAAGGAGAAAACCACATGAGGGTGCGACCACTGGTGGCCGTCGGCGCGGCAGCCGTCGCCGTCGTCGGGATCGCGGGCTGTTCGGACAGCTCCGACTCGTCGAACTCGTCGTCGGATGTGAAGACCGTCAAGGTCGAGATCACCGATCAGGGCTGCAAGGCCACCCCGGACAAGGTCGACGCCGGGCCGATCACCTTCGAGATCACCAACACGAACGCGGCAGCGGTCAACGAGGTCGAGCTGATCAAGGACAACCGCATTCTCGCCGAGCGCGAGAACATCGTGCCCGGCATGGCGTCGGTCTCGTTCTCTCACAAGCTCGACGGCGGCACGTACGAGCTGTACTGCCCCGGCGCCACCAACGAAAAGACTCAGTTCACGGTCACCGGCAAGGCCACGGAGGCAACCGGAACCGTCGCGGACAAGCTGAAGACCGCGTCCGCCGACTACAAGGCCTACGTGATCACTCAGGTCAACAGCCTCGTCGAGAACACCAGGACGCTGACCGACGCCGTGAAGGCCAACAACCTCGAGGCCGCGCGGGAGGCGTATCCCAAGGCCCGCCCGTACTACGAGCGCATCGAGCCGATCGCCGGCGCATTCTGCACCGACGGTTCGACGGACTGCTCCGACAACGCTTCTGTCAGCCTCGATTTCGCGATCGACGCCCGCCCGGATGCGGTTGGTCCCGGCGACAAGTGGGAGGGCTTCCACGTCCTGGAGAAGGCGATCTACCAGGACAAGAACCTCGCGAACATGGGTCCTGTCGCAGCGGAACTGCAGAAAAACGTCGAACTGCTCCAGACCGTCGTCAACAAGCCAGAATTCACCTTCGCTCCCGCTGAAATCGTCAACGGCGCAGGCGATCTGCTCGACGAGGTCTCGACGACCAAACTCACCGGTGAAGAAGAGGCGTACTCGCACATCGACATCCTCGACATGCAGGCGAACATCGAGGGCTCCGAGCAGGCCTTCGCCATGGTCAAGCCTGCGCTGAAGGAGATCGATCCGCAGCTCACGCAGACCATCACCGACGCGTTTGCCAGGGTCGATTCTCTGATCGACACCTTCCGCGACCCCAACGAGCCCGGCGGCTTCAAGAACTTCACGCAGGTGACCGCCGAGCAGAAGCGCGAGATGGCAGCCGCCATCGTCGCCGTCAAGGATCCGCTGGCGCAGGCCGGCGGAAAGATCGCCGCAGCGAGCTGATGTGATGTCCGCCGACGACAACATTCCGACGCAGCAACCGGATGACGCCACCCCATCCGACCAGACCGCCGACACGTCCAGCAGTGGACGTGGACCGCGCTTGGGACGCAGGGGATTTCTTGGTGCCGCCGGCCTCGCGGGAGTTGTCGTCGGCGGCGCCGCGGGTGGCGCCATCGGTTACGCCGCCGCACCGAAACCGACGGATACCGCGTCCGAAATCGTCGATTTCTACGGCGAGCACCAAGCGGGAATCACTACGCCCCAACAGAATTCGCTCGTGTTCGCTGCGTTCGACGTCGCCGACTCGGTGACAACGCAGCAGCTCGAGGTGATGCTCGCACGATGGGCCGCCGCGGCAAGCCTGCTCACGCAGGGCAAGCCGGTCGGACCGGTGGAGACCCGCCCGGGTTCACCCCCCGCGGACACCGGCGAGGCCTTCGACCTCGGGCCGAACAAACTCACGATCACAGTGGGCTTCGGCCCAACTCTGTTCGACGATCGATTCGGCCTGCGCGACAAGATGCCCGCCGCCCTGAAACCGTTGGGGCAGTTGGCAGTCGACACGACGATCGATCCGTCGATCAGCGGCGGCGACATCTGCGTGCAAGCGTGCTCCGAAGACCCACAGGTCGCTTTTCACGCCGTCCGCAACCTTGCCCGTATCGGCCGCACCGTTGTCACGCTGCGCTGGCTCCAAGAGGGTTTCGGGCGCGCATCTGCCACGTCGACTTCGCAGGTGACACCGCGGAACCTGTTCGGATTCAAGGACGGAACGGCGAACATCAAGGCCGAGGACCCGAGCGTCGCCAAAGAATGGGTGTGGGTCGGCGACGAGACGGATCAGCCGTGGATGAAGGGCGGCTCGTATCTGGTGTCGCGCAAAATCCGCATGCACATCGAGGCGTGGGACTCCGACGACATCGGCAACCAGGAGTTGATCTTCGGCCGCACCAAGGACAACGGAGCTCCCCTGTCGGGCGGCAGCGAGTTCACCACGATCGACTTCCACAAACGACTCGACACCGGCAAGTATGCAGTCGACCGGTTCTCGCACGTGCGACTCGCACACCCCGACAACAACGGCGGCGCCCAGATCCTGCGTCGCGGTTACAACTACACCGACGGAATCGACACGCGCACAGGGACTCTGGCCGCAGGACTGTTCTTCATCGCGTACCAGAAGAACGCGCACGAGCAGTTCGTGCGCATCCAGAACAACCTCGCCCAGGACGGGCTCAACGAGTACATCGCACCGATTTCGAGCTCACTCTTCGCCGTCCCACCGGGCCTGTCGAAGATCGGCGACTGGTACGGCAAGACGCTCTTCGGGTACACGGACTAGCGCGGCGTCGTGGGCGCGGCGTCGTGGGCGCGCGGAAAGTAAGGGAAGGATTCTTTCCCCTAGTTCCTGAGGCTTCCCCGCGACACGTCTCGAGGAAACGCGCACAACCCGCGGAAGAACCCTTTCCCCTGGTTCCTGCGCGAAGGGGCGGCCCGGCGGCCCAGCGCAGAAAGTCGCGGAAGAATCGCTTCCCCTACTTCCTGCGCGGATGGCTCACCCGGCAGCCATGCACCGCACCGAGCCCACCCCGCTGATCGAGCCTGTCGAGATCACTCAGCCAAGACGCCCCGGCGGACCAGCTCGTCGACGACGCGGCCGGCGAGTTCGGCAATGTCGGCGCCGGTGGTGTCGAAGCGCAGGTCGGGGTTCTCGGGCTTCTCGTACGGGGCGTCGACCCCGGTGAGTCCCTTGAGTTCTCCGCGCCGCGCGCGTTCGTAGAGACCTTTCGGGTCGCGGCGTTCGCACTCCCCGACCGGCGTCGACACGTGCACCTCGATGAAGTCGAGGTCGGCGGCGTCGTGGAGTTCGCGGGCGATTTCGCGGTCGGACCGCAGCGGCGAGACCATCGACGCGATGGCGATCACCCCGGCGTCGGCGAACAGACGCGCGAGATGGCCTACCCGCCTGATGTTCTCGGCGCGATCCCCGGGCGAGAATCCGAGATCGTCAGAGATCCCGTGCCTGATGTTGTCGCCGTCGACGAGGTAGGCGACGCGGGCGCGATTGACCAGTTCGCGTTCGAGTGCGACGGCAACCGTCGACTTACCGGAAGCGGGTAGGCCGGTGAGCCACACCGTCGCTCCGCGCTGGCCAATCTTGGTCCAGCGCTCGTTGCGGCTCAACGCGCTCGGGTGCCACTTGATGTCGTTGCGGGTCGCCTTGCCCGGAATCACCTCGCGCGGTTCGAGGATCGTTCCCGCACCGACCGTGTCGTTCGACGCCTCGTCGATCAGGATGAACGCGCCCGTGTCGCGGTTGCTCGCATACGGATCGGCAACCACAACCGACGACGTCCGCAGCGTGAGTGTGCCGATGTCGTTGAGCGCCAACTCCGACGGCCCGACCTGCTCGAGCAGCGTCTCCGGGTCGAGTTTGCGCTCAAGGGCTTGAACCGTCGCGCGTACCGTCGACGCACCCTGCTTGAGCGCCACGCGATCGCCCGCGTGCAGCGGCGTCTCCGACAGCCAGCAGACCGTCGCGGACAGTTCACGTGCTGCCACGGGCAGGTGGGCGTCGTCGGCGCCGCTGACGATCACGTCGCCGCGGCCGACGTCGATGTCGTCTGCCAACTGCACCGAAACCGACAGCGGCGCAACGGCCGTCGGCCGAGTCGGGTCGAGAGTGTCGAGTGCGGTCACCGTGGTACGTGACCCCGACGGCAGCACCAGAACGGGATCGCCGACGTCGAGTGTTCCCGCGGCCACACGTCCGGTGTAACTGCGCTTGCCGTCGGGCCCCGGGCGAGACACCCACTGGATGGGCAGACGCAGTTCGCGCGCAATGGGATTGGGTGCGTGCAGCTCAATACCTTCCAGGTATTCGAGCAGCGTCGGGCCGGTGTACCAGGGCGTGTTCTCCGACTTGTTCACCACGTTGTCGCCGAGCTTCGCCGCGACCGGGATCGCGGTGATTTCCGCTGCACCGACATTCGTAGCCAGTTCGTTGAGGTCTGCGACCAGTTCTGCGAATCGATCGGCCGAGAAGTCGACGAGGTCGATCTTGTTGACCGCGGCGACGATGTGCGGGACGCCGACCAGCGTCGCGATACGCGCATGCCGACGGGTCTGGCGCAGCAAGCCTTTTCGGGCGTCGACGAGCAGCACCGCGACATGAGCGTTCGACGCTCCGGTGAACGTGTTGCGGGTGTAGCGCTCGTGCCCGGGAGTATCGGCGAGCACGTAGCTGCGCGTGGGGCTGGAGAAGAACCGGTAGGCGACGTCGATGGTGATGCCCTGCTCGCGCTCGGCACGCAGACCGTCGGAGAGCGCGGCCAGATCGACGTCGCCGTCGTCGGACGTCACTCCCTCGAGGTGATCTGTCGGCAGCGAGCCGGTGTCGTGCAGGATACGGCCGATGAGCGTCGACTTACCGTCGTCGACGCTGCCGGCGGTCGCCAGACGCAGAATCTGTCGTCGTGGTGTGGGAACGCTTGCCCCCAAGAGGGTTTCGCTTTGCTGCGAATCCTCGGAAGGATCGCGGGTCATGGTCTCGGTCATCAGAAGTAACCCTCTCGTTTGCGGTCCTCCATGGCGGCCGACGACGTGCGGTCGTCGGCGCGGGTCTCACCACGTTCGGATACCGTTGCGGCACTGATCTCTTCGATGATCTCGGGGATCGTCGTCGCACGCGAGCGCACCGCGCCGGTGATCGTCAGATCACCGACCGTGCGGTAGCGCACCCACTCGGTGCTCACATCGTCGGGCGAATCCGGCTGCGAGTAGGGCGACACGGTGAGCAGTATGCCGGCGCGGTCGAACACCTCTCGCTCCGCCGCATAGTAGATCGGCGGAAGGTCGAGGCCCTCGAGTTCGATGTAACGCCAGATGTCGGTTTCGGTCCAATTCGACAGGGGGAACACGCGAACCGATTCGCCGCGTCGGATACGTCCGTTGTAGAGCGACCACGGTTCGGGGCGTTGAGCGCGGGGATCCCACTGGCCGAACTCGTCACGGAAGCTGAACACCCGCTCTTTGGCACGCGCGCGGTCTTCGTCGCGTCGGGCACCGCCGAACGCGGCGTCGAATCGTCCTTCCTCCAACGCGTCGAGGAGCACGCGAGTCTGGAGTCGGTTGCGCGAGCCCGACGGATCGGTCGACTCCGCCACGCGTCCCGCCGCGATGGCGTCGGGAACCGATGCGACGATGAGTTTGATTCCGTCGGGGTTGTCGGCGGTCGGCGCGACGCGACGGTCGCGGAACTCGATCACCTCGTCGAAGTTGTGTCCGGTGTCGACGTGCAGGATCGGAAACGGCAGCGGATGCGGACGAAATGCCTTCTCCGCCAAACGGAGGAGCACAATCGAGTCCTTGCCGCCGGAGAACAGCAGCACCGGACGTTCGAGTTCTGCCGCCACTTCGCGAATGATGTGCACGGCCTCGGACTCGAGCACCCGCAATGCGGATACGTGGTCGAGGTCGGCTGCGGCGTCGATCTGCGTGGTCATTGCGGGTATCCGTTCCGCACCGCGTCGTCGCGGTACCGCTCGACCCACTCCTTGGAGCGGGCATTGGACTGAGGCTTCAACGGCGGTGGGGGCGCCAGCGCAGGGTCTTGACCCAACGCGGAGAGAACGCGAGCTGTGGTGCCCGATGGGTCCTTGGTGAGTTCACCGAACTCGATGTCGAGGGGCTCGATGCGCTCCGCAGCAAACCACTCGCGCCACGACTTCTCTTGCGCCAGCAGTATTTCCGCGAGATGGGCAATACCTTCGGCGTTGTAGACGGCCGCGTCTTCGGAGGCATCGCCGTCGTGTCGCCATACTCGCGTCTGCACCGCACGCCACATCGACACTGCTTGTGGCACAACGTCTTCGCGGTAGACATGCACGTACAGCGGATCGTCGCCCAACAGTGTGCGGATGGCGGTGCGCAGCGAACCCGACCCGGTCCGTGTTCGCGAGATCAGCAGGGGCGTCTGATTCCACATGAGTTTGCCACCCCACACGCCGTTCGAGGAACGGCCCGCGGCAAAGATGTCGTCGCGCCACTGTGCGTAGGTTCTGGTGTCGACGACCCCGTCGTCGAGTTCGTCGAGAACGTCGATGATCTCAGGGTCGTGGACGTCCGCGAACCATTCACGTGGTTGCGGCGCTTGTGATGTCGCGGGGAAGTATTGGAAGAACTCCTCGGGAGTCCCGGCGACCCCCGTCTCGGCGAGAGACTCGACGAGGAGGGTGCTCCCGCTGCGCTGACTGGCGCACACGAGGTAGTTGTCGACTGGCGGCACCCGCTCAGTTTAACCAGCCCGAAACCGCCCGCAACCTGGGCAATTAGGCGCTCGACGGTCCAAACTATTTACAAAACTCGACGTCTGTGTGTCAGCCCTGCGCGCCGGGTGCATCAGCAGATCGGCGAGCCTCGTCGTCGACCTCGCCCTGCTGGATCTCGCCGGTGAGATCGCGCTCACGTCCGAGCGGGCGCCGCGACGGAAGTGCCTGCTCGTCGGGTGGGGTCTCGACGGCTTGTTCGAAGTAGCGGGTCATGAACTCATCCGCGATGGCAGTCCCCGCGCTCTCGTCCGGGAGCGCGTCGTGCGTGTCGGCACGCCACTGGGCCAACCGCGCCGCGAGTTCTGCGCGGACGTGCGCGAAATCCGGATCGTCGGCGAGATTGGTGCGCTCCCACGGATCGTGCTCGAGATCGTAGAGTTCGACGGCCGGCCGCTCCGCTGTGATGACCGACGCGTCGATCGACCGCGCGGACGGACTGTCGGCGATGTCGAGCGGGAGCAGCAATGCCGGGCGATGCGCGTAGTTTTCGATATAGCTGTACTTCTTCGTCCGAATCGCCCGGATCGGGTCGTAGGCGTCGTGATACGTCTTCTCCGTGAACACCGCCCCGCGTATCGGCTCCTGCGCATTGCGCACGATCTCGGGGGCGTGCGAGACACCGTCGACGTCGGCGGGCGCGTCGAGGCCGAGAAGGTCGAGAATCGTCGGAGTGAGGTCGACACCCGAGAACAGGTCGTCGTACACGCGCGGTTCGATCGCGCGCCCCGTCGGAGGCCGCACGATCAGCGCGACGCCGGTCCCCTCCGCATAGAGCGTCGATTTTGCTCGCGGGAACGCCAGACCGTGGTCTGTGATGAAGACGATCCAGGTGTTGTGGTCGAGTCCGAGATCGGCGACGGTGTCGAGGAGGCGCCCCACCGCGTCGTCGGCCTTCGAGATGCTGCCGTGCAGGCCGGCGAGATCTTCGCGTACGTCGTCGGTGTCGGGAAGGAACCCGGGTACCTCGATGCCCGAGGTGTCGGGATGCTTGTACTCGTCGACGGGATAGGGACGATGCGTCTCGAAGAAGCCTGCGGTGAGCAGAAATGGTTGGGCCGCTTGCTCATTCGCCGTTCGCTCGACATACCTGCGCAGCCAGCGCTGCGACTCGGCGACCACGTGATCACATCGGGAGTCGGAGACGTCGACGGTGTCGAAGCCGAGTCGTTGCGGATCGGAGCTCTCGTGCTGCATGCCGAACAGCACGGTCCGATACCCGGCGTCGCCCAGCAAGGCTGGCAGTGTCTGCACGCCGTCGCGGTACTCGAACCCGTGATGCGCGAGGCCGACGAGTCCGTTGTGATGCGGGTACTGGCCGGTGAAGAGCGACCCACGAGCCGGTGAGCACAGCGGCGCGGTGGCGTGGGCGTCGGTGAACAGGATCCCCTCCGACGCCAAGGCGTCCATGTTCGGACTCTCGACACCGTCGGCCCCGTAGCACGCGAGATGACGCCCGAGGTCGTGCCAGTGCACGAAGATGACGTTCTCCTGCGTGGGGCCTGAGGCGCTGCCGGTGTTGTCGAAAGGCATTTACCCATGATGCACCCGCCGTTTCCGCACGTGGTGGCGGGTGGCACGCCCAGGCTGTCCACCTGGGCTCACCGCGCCAGCACGACGGGATGAAATCAGCGTGAGTGCAATGCTCGCGAGTGCCCGGCGGGTCGCTTGGGCGTCGTCGCCGGGCGGTTCGGCAGATCCGGGTTCAGCATGGCTGCCGCGGTGCCGGGCGGCGTCGTCACGGGTGAATGTGTGTCGTATCGAAGGATGTGGGTGCTGCAGCACACACATCCTTCAATTCGACACACATTTAGGCCGCGGGGCGGCGCAGCTCGGAACCCCCGCAGCGTCGACCTCACCGCGCGAGAAACGACTCCCACGCCTCGCGCGAGCCGAGCGTCGCGCCTGCAGTTGCAGCATTGGCCTCCGCGTCACGGACCCGTTCCATCAGCGCAAGCGTCCTGGCCCTGGCGGCGGCTTCGACGCTGTCGTCGCCGATCCCGATCGTCACGGTGAGCACCGCGGGGTCGATGGTGTCGACGGGGTAGTTCGCGGCGGTCAGGCGCTCGAGGACCTTCTGCGTCAGTGCGAGCGCAGGGGCCGTCGTCGCGATGCCGTCGAGCACCGAGCCACGCTGCTTCTCGGCGGCCTTGCGCTCCTCCCATTCACGGATCTGAGTCTCGAGGTCGCTGTGTTCGCCGGACAGAACGCCCGGGGTCCGGCCACGCACCTTGTCGACGAAGCTCCGCGCGACGTCGTCGATATCGAAGGGGGCCACCGGGTCGTCGGCGGCGATCCGCGCGTGGAACAGCACCTGCAGCAGCAGGTCGCCGAGTTCCTCGCGGAGGTTCTCCTGGTCGTCACCGTCGAGGGCATCGAGCAACTCGTAGACCTCTTCGAGCAGGTACCGCCGCAGCGACGCATGCGTCTGCGTCGACTCCCACGGTCCGTTCCGACGCAACGTGTCCATCAGCGCGACAGCGTCGAGCAGACTCGCACCCGATCGGCGTTCGACTTCGACGACGTCGTCGCCGTCGGCGATCCGCATACGCACGAGTGGATGCTGCGCGTCGGTCGTGACCAGTGTGAGCGACGAGTCGGAGTCGGCTGCCGCAGTGACGATGTGGTCGAGTTCCCACAGCACCGACGCGGGGACGTCTTCGGTCACCAGCACGGTGCCGGTCAGCACTGCGCGCGCCGCGAGCGGGATCACCCCTGGTTGCTGCGGATCGAGCAAAACGACTGTCATGAGGCGTCCTCGACTGTCCTCACTCGACGCCCGCCTGCTCGAGCGGCTTGAGGTTGCGCAGGAACGTCGCGAGGTACTCGATGACCTCGTCGTCGCGCAGGCGGGCCGATCCGACGCCCCCGGTGCGCGGAATCGGTAGCGTGACAACCGATGTGGTCGCCCGATACGACGCCGCGGGGTACAACCGTTTGAGGCGCACCTGCTCGCTGTCGGCCAGCGGGAGCGGCGCGACCTTCACACTCGTACCGGTGGTGCCGATCTCGGTGACGCCCCGCTCACGTGCTCGCAGACGGAGTTTCGCGATCGACGCCAGGCGTCGTGTTTCCTCGGGCGGTTCGCCATAGCGGTCGGTGAGTTCCGACATCACGCCGTCGACCTCGTCGTCCGACGTCGCCGACGCGAGCTTGCGGTACGCCTCGAGGCGCAACCGATCGGAGTCGACGTACTCGACCGGGATGTGTGCGTCGACGGGCAGGTCGATGCGGACTTCGCTGGGTTCCGACGACGTGACGGGCAGACCGTCTGCCGCCGCACGGTATGCCTCGACCGCCTCGCCGACGAGGCGCACGTACAGATCGAATCCGACACCCGCGACGTGCCCTGACTGCTCGGCGCCGAGAACGTTTCCGGCACCACGCAATTCGAGGTCCTTGAGCGCCACGGCCATGCCCGCGCCGAGTTCGTTGTTCTGCGCGATCGTCGCCAACCTGTCGTAAGCCGTTTCGGTGAGCGGCTTTTCGGGACTGTAGAGCAGGTAGGCGTAACCGCGCTCACGACTTCGACCGACACGACCACGCAACTGATGCAACTGCGACAGACCGAGATTCTCGGCGCGATCGACGATGAGTGTGTTCGCGTTCGAGATGTCGAGACCGGTCTCGATGATGGTGGTACACACCAGCACGTCGAACTCACGGTTCCAGAAACCGGCGACGGTGCGTTCGAGTTGATCCTCGTTCATCTGACCGTGTGCCACAGCAACTCTCGCCTCGGGGACCATCGCTGCGATATCGCGGGCAGTCTTGTCGATGGTCGACACCCGATTGTGAACGTAGAAAACCTGGCCGTCGCGCAACAGTTCTCGGCGAATCGCTGCCGCCACCTGCTTGGGTGAGTAGGCGCCGACATAGGTGAGCACCGGATGCCGTTCCTGCGGCGGGGTGAGGATGGTCGACATCTCGCGAATGCCCGCCATCGACATCTCCAGCGTTCGCGGAATCGGCGTTGCCGACATCGTCAGCACGTCGACGTGCGTGCGCAACGACTTGATGTGTTCCTTGTGTTCGACGCCGAAACGCTGCTCCTCGTCGACGATCACCAGCCCGAGGTCTTTCCACGTGACGCCGGTCTGCAGCAATCGGTGCGTACCGATCACGATGTCGACCTCGCCCTTCGCCATCTCCTTGATGATCTCGCGTGACTCCTTGGGATCGGTGAACCGCGAGAGACCTCGGATGCGCACCGGGAACCCCGACATACGCTCGGTGAATGTCTGCAGATGTTGTTGCGCGAGAATGGTTGTCGGGACCAAGACCGCGACCTGCTTACCATCCTGCACGGCCTTGAAGGCCGCGCGCACCGCGATCTCGGTCTTGCCGTAACCGACATCGCCGACGATCACGCGGTCCATCGGAGCCGACTTCTCCATGTCGTCCTTGACCTCGCCGATCACCGTCATCTGATCGACGGTCTCGGTGAAGTCGAACGCGTCCTCCATCTCACGTTGCCAGGGCGTGTCCGGACTGAACGCGTAGCCGGGCGCGGCGTGCCTGGCCGCGTAGAGCTGGACCAGCTCGCCGGCGATCTCACGAACAGCCTTGCGCGCCTTGCGTTTCGTGTTCTGCCAGTCGGAGCCGCCGAGCTTCGACAACGACGGCTGCTCGCCTCCGACGTAGCGCGATAACTGGTCGAGCGAATCCATCGGCACATAAAGCCGGTCGCCGGGTTGCCCACGCTTGGAGGCCGCGTACTCGAGCACGAGGTACTCACGTCGCGCGCCCGACACCGTGCGTTCGATCATCTCGACGAACTTGCCGATGCCGTGCTGATCGTGCACGACGAGATCACCCGCGGTGAGCGCAAGTGGGTCGACCTGATTACGACGCTTGGCGGGCAATCGCTTTCCGTCGCGCACACTGGCGACGCGGTTGCCGGTGAGGTCCGTCTCCGTCACGACCACCAATCCGGCACTGGGACTGACGATTCCGTGACGCAGCGCGCCATTGAACACCGACACGGTTCCCGGTTCGGGTCGCGCGCCCCCGTCGACGAGCGCGTGCGGAACCTCTGCGTCGGCAAGTCGCTCACAGACGCGCTGTGCGGTGCCCTTGCCCGCGACCACGATCGCAGCGGTGTTGCCCGCGCTGACGTGGGCGCGCAGTCCGGCGAACACGATCCGGATCTCCTCGTCGTCACCATGCGGCGTCGGCCCCGGGGTGATGTCGAGTTCGTATTCTTCGCCGAAGCCCGCAGAAAGCGGACTCATCGTCCACCACGACCGACCCGCCGCGAGCGTGGCCTTCTCGACGTCATCGAGCGGCCGATAAGCACTGGCCTGCAGATCAATTCCCGTCGGACCGGACATCTCGCGGGTGTCGACGGGCGCCGTGGCTCCCATCGCGGCGGCGTTCCACGACGCCTCGAGGAACTCGGCTCCGGTTTGCGCGAGATCGGCTGCGCGCGTTCGGACTTTCTCGGGGTCGAGCACGAGCACGCGGGTCCCGGCGGGAAGTACCTCGGTCAGCAACTGCATCTCGCCGTCGACGAGGGCGGGTGTCAGCGCTTCCATTCCCGCCACCGGAATACCCTCGGCGAGCGAGGTGAGCATTTCGACGAGCGACGGGTCGTCGGCGTTCTCGACGGCGAGTGCGGCCGCACGTTCACGCACGGGCGGGGTGAGCAGCAGCTCGCGACAGGGATGGATGAGGACCACCGACGCGTCGACCTCGGGTTGACTACGCTGATCCGCCACCGAGAATGCTCGCATCTCGGAGATCTCATCGCCCCAGAACTCGACTCGCACAGGGAAATCGGCGGTGGTCGGGAACACGTCGAGAATGCCGCCGCGCACGGCGAATTCGCCGCGCCGACCGACCATGTCGACGCGCTCGTACGCCATCTCGACGAGATCGGTGAGTAGGCCGTCGAAGTCGAGTTCGATGCCCTCACGCAACGTGATGGTGCGTATCTCCCCGAGCCCGGGTGCCATCGGCTGCACCAGCGAACGGACAGTGGTGACCACCACGCGCAGCGGCGCGTCTCCCGGGTGCGCCAGCCGATGCAACACCTCGAGACGCTGCCCGACGACCTCGGCGCTCGGCGAGAGCCGTTCGTGCGGAAGCGTCTCCCACGACGGGAACTGCGCCACCGCGGACTCGTCGTCGAGAAGCTCGCGTAGTTCGGCCGTCAGGTCGTCGGCTTCGCGTCCGTTTGCCGAAACGGCGAGGATCGGCGCGTCAGCGACCTCGGAGAGACAACTGACCACGAACGGCCGGGCGGCGTCGGGGGCAGTGATCGCGAGTTGCGGATCGTCGCGATGGTCACGCAGTGCCGCGATGCTCGTGTCCGCGCAGGCGAGGGATGCGAGTCCGTGAAGGGCGGGAGTAGACGACACTTCGGCAATTCTAGGGCACGGCAATTCTGCCAGGCAGATGCCGCAGCGCGCCGCTGGTCAGACAGGCGCAGCGGGCAGCACTGGTCCGTTGCCGCTCACAGCCACTAGTCCATTGCCGCGGCCTGCCGCGCGCGATACGCCGCGACGGCGTTGCGATTACCGCAGGCCGTCGAGCAATACCGCCGAGACCGGTTGCGAGAAAGGTCGACGACGACGCCCTCGCAGCCCGCGTCGGCGCAGACGGACAACCTCGACATGTCGTCGGCCCTGATCACGTCGATCATGGCCATCGCGGTCTCGACCATGATCCGGTCGGCGAGGGGGGCGTCGTCGTCGATGGCGTGCAGATGCCAGTCCGTGTCGCCGTGTCGCACCAACCGCGGCACGGCCCGGTGCCGACTCAGGATCTCGTTGACTTGATCGACGGCACGGTCGCGGTCGGCGATGAGCAGCGCTCGCAGCGCGGGCCGGATCGCCGACACCGCGTCGAGTTCTTGCTGGTCACCGTCATGGCGGCCGGTATAGCCGTAGTGGTCCCAGAAGGCGTCGAGGTCGTCGATGGAACGCAGGGTCTCGGGCGACTCTGCTGAGTTGGCGAGTGCAACCGCCGCCTGCAGCGCCAGATCGACGTCATCACCGAAAACCATGTTGACACCTTACCAAGGCCGCCGCTAGCGTCATTACCCATGACGTCGGTGACCCATGACCGCACGCCGGCGGAGGTGGCCGCTCGCAGACGCGCGGGCCTGATCCTGGCCCTGGTGTCGGCAACGAGCTTCGGGCTGTCGGGCGCGCTCGGCACGCCGCTGATGGCCGCGGGGTGGAGCGCGGGCGCTGTCGTCGCGATCCGCATCGGCATCGGCGGTCTCGCGTTGCTGCCGTTCGCCATTCGCGACCTCGGCGGTGTCTCGGCGCTGCGATGGTCGACTGCGTGGACACTGATTCGCGACCACGGCAGGACGATCGCGCTCTACGGATTCCTCGGCATGGCCGTCGCGCAGTTCTGCTACTTCTCCGCCATCGAGCACATGGACGTCGGACCGGCCCTACTCATCGAGTACACCGCCCCCGTAGTGGTGGTCGCGTGGATGTGGGCGATCCACCGCCAGCGGCCGTCGCGGTGGGCGCTCGCAGGTATTGCGGTGAGCGGCGTCGGATTGGTCGGAGTCCTCGACCTCGTCGGCGGCACCTCGGTGAGCCCCATCGGTGCGCTGTGGGCGTCTGGCGCAATGCTCGGCGCCGCCGGCTACTTCATCATTTCGGCCAAGGAGAACGATTCACTGCCGCCGTCCGTGCTCGCGGCGAGCGGAATGGTCTTTGCGGCAACACTTCTCGGAGTACTCGGCCTCGTGCATGCACTACCGATGACGATCGGCGACCCGACGGTCCACTTCGCCGGATTCGACGCACCGGCATGGACGGTGCCGGCTGCTCTCGCGCTCGTCACCGCAGCGACCGCATACCTCACCGGAATCGGTGCCGCGCGCAGACTCGGAGCGCGGCTCGCCTCGATGTTCGCGCTTGTCGAGGTCTTGGCCGCGGTCGTATGGGCCGCGATCCTGCTCGATCAGGTCCCGGCGGCGCTCCAGATCGTCGGCGGCGTCTTGATTGTCGTCGGGGTCATCGCGGCCAAGATCGGTGAACCGGGCACGTCGACGTCGCCCGTCGGCGAGCCGTTGGCGCTTGGCCACGTGCCAGAAGGCCCCGAGAACGATGCTGCCGACAGCATTGCTCCCGACAACGATGCCGCAACGTCTGCACCCGAAGCTTAACCGGACTGCGGTCCGCTTGATACGATGTTCGCATGTCAGCCCCCGAACCCACCCGCCAGCCGACGCTGTTCCTGAGTCATGGCGCCCCACCACTCGTCGACAGCGAACGCTGGGTCTCCCAGCTCACTGAGCTGTCCACCACACTCGACCGTCCCTCGGCGATCCTGGTGGTGTCGGCGCACTGGGAGGCCGCGCCGCTGACGATCGGTTCGACCGACCCAGCCACGCCCCTGACCTACGACTTCTGGGGATTCCCCGAGCGCTTCTATCGCACCACCTACTGGTCGCCCGGTGCTCCCGATCTCGCGGCGAGAGTCGCGGCGATGATGCCCGACGGCACCGCAATCGCGCGTGACCAGCACCGTCGCCTCGACCACGGCGCATACGTGCCGTTGACGGTCATGTACCCCGACGCCGACATTCCGGTGCTCCAGATCTCGCTTCCCACACTCGACCCCGCACAATTGCTGAACCTCGGCCGTCGACTCGCACCGCTGCGCGACGAGGGAGTGCTCATCATCGGATCGGGTTTCACCACGCACGGGCTGCCGTATCTGACCGACCCCTCCCCCGACGCCGCGCCGCCGAGCTGGTCGTCGGAGTTCGACGCCTGGGCGCACGAACGTTTCGCCGCCGGCGACGTCGAGTCCCTGATCGATTTTCGACGGACCGCCCCGGGAATGCCCTACGCCCACCCCACTATTGAGCATTTCGCGCCGCTCTTCGTCGCACTGGGCGCCAGCGACGATCCCGAGCAACAGGCCGACCAGGTCATCGACGGGTTCTGGATGGGCCTGGCCAAGCGGTCGCTGGTGCTTGCCTGAGGGGGACCCCTCACCAGCGCGGTGGTCAGTTACAGCTACAGCAGTCGCCGCAATCGCAACAATCTCCGCAATCGCAGCAGTCGTCGCAGTCACAGCAATCGCCACAGTCGCACAACGCGGGTTTCCACGTGTCCGAGCAATGATTCCAGTGGTCGGTACAGCATGCGGGCCCGCAACACGAGTTGCCCAGAAACGGCAGTAGACGCTCGTAGAAAGACCGATCCGGACTGAACGGCGGCGGGAACGGCCACCCTTCCGGGTATCCGGGCGGCGGCATCTGTTCGGGAACTGACGGCTGTTCCGGAAGTAGTGGTTCGGGAAGTGACGGCTCGGTAGCCGAAGGTCGGTGTACGGCACATGAGCTACGGCGCGGCATGCGCTGACGCACCGCATGACGCAGCCCGTCGACCAGGACGGCACGCAGCAATTTGTCGTCGACCAGTTCGAGCTTGGCGTAGCGACGCACAATCGCCCGAACGAGGAGCCGACATTCCGCACGGGCATCGTCGATGGTGGTCCCCGATGCGTCGAGCGGATTGAATTCCCCCTGTTCGCGATCCTGTGGGAGATCGTCGATCGCATCGATCAGGTGCGCGAGCCGACCGAAATCGGCACCTATGGCCTCGAGATGCTCGCGATTGTCGGGAGCACCCGCGATGTCGGCCGTAGCCGCGAACACACGGGCCGCCGACTCCGAGGACGCGCGAAGCAGATCGTCGAGGTCCGTCGACCTCGATTCAACCTGGGCCTGCCCCGACAGCCGAGCGAGCATGGAGTCGACGTCGAGCAGGCGGGCCACATGGCCGTCATCGACGGCGTGACGTCGCAATGCCGCGGAAACCCCTCCTGCGACAACGCGACGCACCCGCGACGGCGGCGCCAGCCCGGACCGCTGTTCTTCGACGATGTCGGCAGCCTTGCCTGCGGCAAGCGTCAACGAGACCCCGGTGGCCAGTCGCAGTCCCGGATCACCGATCGCGACGACCTCGGCCGACTTCATTCCACGCAGCGGACAGCGGCCGGCACGCGTCGTCGACGGCATCGTATTGCGCTGTGCCGCAACAAGAATTGACACCGTAGCCGCATCGGTATTGGTCGTCAGCCGACTGGGATGGCCGTGTCCGTCACGCAACGACAGACATAAGCCACACAGGTGCGCCTGCCACTGTGTGAAGAGGTCGTCGGGCATCGTGTGGCGACACGGTGTGAGAAGTCCGAACACCGGCTGATTCCAGCACGCCAGACCGTCGGCGCCAACTTGCGCCACGCGCAGCGTCATTCGCACGTGATAGATCAGTTCGGCGTGTTCAGGCCTCGCCCGCAGCAGACCTCAGCCGATCAGGGGGACTCCACCGAATCAGATGGCACCGACGCGTCAGAGGACTCCAAAGCCTCGGGAGTCCCCGACCCCTCAGCCGACGCCGGGACAGGTGTCGCGTCGCCAACCGTTCGCGCTTTGTGCTCGACGTAATCCGGCCCGACGAGTTCGGGGTCGGGGTCGAGGCGGGTGAGTCCGTTCCAGCAGAGATTGACCAGATGGGCCGCGACAACCTCTTTCGACGGTTCGCGGACGTCGAGCCACCACTGCGCCGTCACCGACACCATCCCGACGAGCGCCTGCGCGTACATCGGGGCCAGCTTTGGGTCGAATCCCCGTCGTTCGAAGTCGCCGGCGAGGATGTGCTCGACCTGGCTGATGGCGTCGTTCAGAAGACTTCCGTACGTCGCGTTGTCCCTCGACGACGCGCTGTCGCCGCGCACGAGGATGCGGAATCCGTCGGTGCGCTCCTCCATATAGGTCAACAGCGCCAAGGCCACCTGCTGGATGCGGTACAGCGAGCGGTTCTTGGAGAGCGACGACGTGATCATCTCGAGCAGCGTCTCCATCTCACGGTCGACGACGACCGCGTAGAGACCTTCCTTACCTCCGAAGTGCTCGTACACAATCGGTTTCGACACCCCGGCACGCTGGGCGATCTCTTCGATGGATGTGCCCTCGAAGCCCCGCTCGGCAAACAGACCGCGCGCGACCTCGATCAGTTGCAGGCGTCGTTGGGCGCCGGTCATGCGGGCCCGTGGCGCGCGTTTGACCTCACCTGTGCTCGAGTTCGCCGGACGGCTGACAGCCATGAGGCCACCCTACGAGATCTCCCACGCCCAATCGACCTGACGCTCCGGCCGCCCGCCGTCCCACGCGGCAGGATCCGAGAAGACGCACCCAGCTCACCGGAGGATGTGTGTCGTATCGAAGGAAGTGGGCGCTGCAGCACACACATCCTTCGATTCGACACACATTCACCTTATAAAGATGCGCAATCCACCTATTCTCGTCGGTTTAGACGTACTCACCTCTTCCGCGGTTGTAAACCCCCCATATTTCGGACTTATGCCGAGAGTCTGGATTTCCTACGGTCAGATACATCGCCCGTAGAGAGTCACGTATCCAGCGCGTGGCAACGGACGACGAGAGACGAAGGATGGACCATGAGACCTCACAGAAGCTTGCTCCAGGTACTCGGCATGTCGATCGCCGTGACCGCGATGATCCTCGGCCTGACAACGGCCACCGCCGCGAAGAGCGAGGCCACGCCTATCCCGCAGGGCGGTTCAAGTGCCGTCCTGGTGATCACCAACAACACCGGTATGCCGTTGACCCTGAAGCAATTCCCCGATACCAGCGTCGGTGCGGGTAGTTCGATGGACTTCCGATGGATCGATGCGCCACCCGCCTCGCTCGGCATGGGCAGAACGGCTGTCGTACGCGCCTGGACGTCGAACCCTCTGGCCATGGGCGTCACTGTCACCTACACCTACACCTACCGCTCCGCCGTGGTGAATTACACAGCCTCCCTGCGCCACACTCTCGGATTCACCGATATCTCCGGCAGTAAAGCCTCCCCCGGTGAATCCGTGAGGGCCACCCTGATCCGTCCCGCTCCGAGAATGTTCGCCACCTACGTGTTGTCGTGAATCGCAACCGAGTCTGATCCTCATGCGAATCAGTGTTGACACGGCGGACGGACTCGTCGACTCGCTCATCGGGTTCAACGTGTTCGACACACCAGCGGAGAAGGTCGAACTCGTCGTCGATGGTGTAGACGCCGCGGGATCGCACTGGCGGTCCCGCGGCACTCATCGGCTTGGCGACGACGGGCGGATAGAACTCGCCGATCCAGACCTACCGTGGTGGGACATGCGGCTCGTCGACAACCCGAGCTCCCCGGATATTTTCGAATCCTGCGACGGCACATTGGATTTCACTGTCTCGGTATCCGACGGTACGTCCAGCGCCAAGGTCACGGTCCCTCGTACGTGGGGACGCGAGCACACGGTGGAACAGCGACGAGGCGACGGATGGCAGCTACAGATCTACCGTCCGGAGTCAGCTGACTACCCTCTGCCGGGAATCATCGTGTTCCCCGGGACGATGGTCACCAGGTCGGTGACAGCGATGGCCGCGCTGCTCGCCGCTCACGGCTATGTCGCGGCGGTCCTCTTCTACACTCAGCGCCCGGGGTTGCCCGATTCGTTCAGCAGAATTGCCACGGAGAACATCGCCGCGGGCATCGAATACTTCGCCGCTCTGCCCTGCGTCGACGAGGACAGGATCGCGCTACACGCATCGTCGGTAGGTGTGCAGACAGCACTGTCGACGATGGTGACAATGGGGACCCCGGCACGCGCGGTCGTCGCGGTGGCTCCCAGCCACGTCGTGTTCCAGGCACTCCGCCGCGATGGCCCGCCCGAGAAGGTCTCTGCCCTCACCCACGGCGGCGTCGACCTGCCGTATGTCCCCGTACGCAGTGAGCGTCTACTCGGACAACTCGCCATGAATCTCTTGCGCCGCAAAATCTCTCACGGACGCTCGTCGATGGCGATGTCGACCCACGTGGCGTACGCCGCAGGTCTGCGGGATCATTCGGCTGTGCGGGCGGCGACCATCGCCGTGGAGAAGATCGGGTGCCCGATGTTGGTCGCCGCGGGCACCGACGACCAGTGCTATCCCGCTGCGGACATGGCACAAGAGATAGTTCGACGCCGCAGCGACGAGCACGCCATCCACGCAGCCGACGACGAACTGCTGATCTATCCCCGGGTGGGCCACTTCATCCGTCCGCCCGCGATTCCCACGACGGTCACCCGGTCGGCCTCGCTGATCGGGGGCGGCGATCCGCGCCATATCGCAGCGGCACAGCGGGACTGTTGGACCCGGACACTCGCTTTCCTGCACCAACACCTGACCTGATCACCTCGCGCTGCATTCGGATGGTGCGCGCACATTTCGACCCTTTTACTCACCGTGATCAAAACGTGACACTGAGGTCCGGCGATTGCCCTCAGGGACGTCGGCGCCGGTCAGCGGGCCAGCATGCTCGCTTGTCAGGTGTACACGCCGACACGGAATTGCGGGAATCACCCAAGAGTCGCGGTTGCTTTGTAGGCTGAATTCTCTCTGAACGCTCACCACGACGAGGGGATAGCTGTGGGCAGTTTGTGGAACTATATCCACGCACACGCCGCGAACCTGACGTTCCTCACCTATCAGCACGCATCTCTGGCATTTCAGACGGTTCTCGTCGGCACCGTGGTCGCGATCATCGTCGCGGTGCTCGTGTACCGACGCCCGTTGGGTTCGGCGCTCACGCTGACGTCGAGTCGCGTGGCGCTGACGATCCCCTCACTCGCGCTTCTCGCCCTGCTGATCGTCCCGTTCGGTCTCGGCGTCGTGCCGTCGTTCATCATGCTGGCGTTCTTCGCCGCGCTCCCCGTGATCGGCAACGCGATCGTCGGGCTGCGTTCGGTGCCGGCAAGCGTGATCGAGTCAGCACAGGGAATCGGATTGTCCCGCTGGCGAATTCTGCTGAGCGTCGAGTTGCCGATCGCGTGGCCGGTGATCCTGACCGGGATTCGCGTCTCGACCCAGATGATCGTCGGAGTCGCCGCGATCGTCGCCTACGTCCTCGGACCCGGCCTCGGATCGTTGATCTTCAACGGGTTGTCTCGCCTCGGTGGCGCGAATGCGCTCCAAATGGCGCTCACCGGAACCATTCTCATCGTCTTGATCGCTCTGGTCTTCGACGCCCTGCTCGTTCTCCTCGGCCGCTTCACCATCTCCAAAGGACTGTCATGACCGACGTAGCCAACACGCCGGCCCCCGGGGCCGGTAGCGCATCCGGGGCAACGGTGACCGGTGCCCCCATCCGACTCGACGGCGTCGAGAAACGATTCCGGGGGCAAGACCAGCCCGCCGTGGGACACCTCGACCTCGACATCGAGGCGGGCCATATCGTCGCCTTCGTCGGCCCATCGGGTTGCGGTAAGACGACGACCCTCAAGATGATCAACCGGCTGATCGAACCGTCCGACGGCAGGATCTTCATCGACGAGCGCGACGTCACCAAGGAGAATCCCGACAAACTCCGACAGTCCATCGGCTACGTGATCCAATCGGGCGGCCTCTTCCCACACTGGACCGTCGAGAAGAACATCGGAGCCATCCCCCGTGTACTCGGCTGGGACAAGAAGCGGATCGCCGAACGCACCGAGTACCTACTCGATCTCGTCGGACTCGATCCCGCGCAGTTCGCCACTCGGCTCCCCAAGGACATGTCGGGCGGTCAGCAGCAGCGTGTCGGCGTGGCCCGGGCCCTCGCCGCCGATCCGCCGGTCCTCCTCATGGACGAGCCGTTCGGCGCGGTCGACCCGATCACGCGAGTCCGGTTGCAGGACAGCCTGATCGCCATCCAACACGAACTCGGCAAGACCATCGTGATCGTGACGCACGACTTCGAGGAGGCCACCAAACTCGGCGACAAAGTGCTGATCCTGTCGCAGGGCGCTCACGTCGAGCAGTACGCGGCGCCCGAGGAGATTCTGGCCAACCCCGCCTCACCCTTCGTCGAAGAGTTCATCGGGTCGGGGGCGACGCTTGCGCAGCTCACGCTGTCGCGCGTGCGCGACGTCGAACAAGACTCGGTGATCACCGCGCGCGTCGGCGAGGGTTCCGGAGAGGTGATCACGCGCGCACGGGCCGCGGGGCAGAGTTGGGTGGTCGTCGTCGACAAGCACGACCGCCCGCGTGCATGGCCGTCGCTGGATGAGGTCGCCTCCAAGCCGGAGGTCTCCGACTACCTCGATCCGCGGCTACCCGTCGTAGCCGAATCGTCGACGCTCAACGACGCCCTCGACACCATGCTCGCGGCCAGCCAGGGCGGCACGCTGGTGACAGATCGTCACGGCGCCGTCGTCGGCATGCTCACCATCGCCTCGGTCATGGACATCATCCGTACGCAACTTTCCGAAGCCCGCCCCGACGAGGACGACGGCTCGTACGAAAGTCACACCGAGGGAACCGCCCCCACCGAGACGCCGGTGATCGCTGCCGACGACCCCGAGCAGAACGCGGGCGCATGAAACAACGATTCCGCAACCTCCCGATCGACGTGTGGTTCGAGCCACTCGTCTTCATCGTGCTGGCCGTCGGATATTTCAGTTGGTATGCGACGACGACATTCACCGAGACCGAGCAGGCGTCGCTGGGCTGGTCCACTCTGCAGTCCACCATCATCGACCACATCGAGCTCACTCTCGTCGCGGCAATCGTCGTCATCGTCATCGCGATTCCCTTGGGAATCCTGTTGACCCGGCCGTCGATGCGATGGCTCTCGCCGATCGCGGTGAACATCGCGAACATCGGTCAAGCTGCGCCCGCCGTCGGACTGCTGGTGTTGTTCACATTCTGGCTCGGCACCGGATTCCGTACTGCCGTCATCGGTTTGGTCGTGTACGCGGTCCTGCCGATCCTGCAGAACACGATCGTCGGGTTGCGCCAGGTCGACCAACGCACCATCGAGGCGTCGCGCGGTATCGGATACTCGGCGGCGCGCACGCTCGTGCAGGTCGAACTCCCGCTGGCCGTGCCCGTCATCCTCAACGGTGTCCGCACCGCCCTGGTGATCCTGGTCGGCACGGCCACTCTGAGTACCTTCATCGGCGCGACGAGCCTCGGCACGCTGATCACCACCGGCGTCACGCTCTTCTTGCCCAAGCTGTTGATCTCGGGCGCGATACTCGTCGCTCTGCTCGCCATGATCATCGACTGGCTCGGCCGGGTCTTCGAACTGGTCGCTACACCGAAGGGCGTCGCATGAGCGCCACGCGAGCACGACTCGCCACCGTCGCAACACTTCTCGTCGTCGCCGTCATCGGCCTTGCGGGATGTGGTCTGGTCAGTTCGTCGGGCACCTTCAAGCAGGCGTCGCTCCCCGACGGTTCCCGACCGCTCGACGGAGCCAAGCTCACCGTCACGTCGAAGAGCTTCACCGAGGGCGTCATCCTCGGCAAGATCACCGCAACCTATCTCGCCGCCGCGGGCGCCGACGTCACCGACCTCACGGGCGCACCCGGCTCGGCGTCGTCTCGCCAGGCGCAACTCAACGGCGACGCCGACATCCTCTGGGAGTACACCGGAACCGGATGGGTGAACTACCACAACGAGACGGAGACCATCGCCGACCCGAAGGAACTCTGGCAGAAGGTCCACGACATCGAACTCAAGGAGAACCAGCTCGTCTGGCTGCCTCCCGCCAACTTCAACGACACCTACGCGTTCGCGGCGTCGACACCCACAGCGAAACGCCTCAACGTGAAGTCTCTTTCGGACGTCGCCAAACTGCCGGTCGCTGATCGCACCTTCTGCGTCGACGACGAATTCTTCTCCCGCCCAGATGGTTTCAAGCCGATGCTGGCGAAGTACGGTATGCCGCTCGACGGCCCGAACGGGGTCCCGCTCGGCAACGTGACACGCATGGACGCCGGCGTCGTCTACACATCGACGGCCAAGAGCTCGCCGTGCAACTTCGGCATGGTCTACACCACCGACGGCCGGATCAAGAACCTCGACCTCGCCGTCCTCGAGGACGACAAGAAGTTCTTCCTGCCCTACAGCGGAACCGCCGTCGTTCGCGAGGACGTCATGAAGCGCTACCCACAACTCAACGAACTACTCGGAACCATCTCGGAGCGTCTCACCGACAACGTCATGCAGGACCTCAACGGCCGCGTCGACATCGACGGCGAAGACCCTGCCGACGTAGCATACGACTGGTTACTCAGCGAGAAATTGATCGTCCCCAAGAATTAGTTACCACTGCGCGTTCAGCGCCGGCTCTCCACTTTGCCATTTATGGATGTTACGGTTACATCATCCAATGGCATTGAGACCAGGAGGCGCACGTGTCGGTTCAGGTCGTCGACGATTCAGCACCGCACGTCAGCACGCTCGACCGCGGCACCGATGAGGTGTCGGCGAGACTCGTCGATTCGTCGGCACGCTTGTCGCGCAACGCTCTGGTCGAGATCGACTGGGACGCTCCGATGGACCCGACGCTCTACGGCTGCAGCCCCGAGTGGTCGACGCTGTACGGCACCTCCTACTGGGCGGAGATGACGGAGGAGCAGCGCGTGCGGCTCACCAGACACGAGACGGCGTCGGTGATGTCGATCGGAATCTGGTTCGAAATGCTGTTGCAGCAGTTGGTACTCCGCGATCAGTACCTCGCCGACCGACACCGCCCGGAGTACTGGTTCGCCATGACCGAGATCGCCGACGAATGCAGGCACTCGCTGATGTTCGCGAAGGCGTCGCAAAAACTCGCCGGGACGTCGTATGTGCCGCACCCTCGAATCGGCAAGGGAGGCAAGTTCTTTGCGGCCACCACCGGGGGCGAGATCGCGTATGGCGGCATCCTCGCCGCCGAGGAGATCCTCGACGTATTCCAACGCGGCTGCACCAGCGACGAACGCGTACTGCCGTTGGTCCGCACCGTCAACGAGATCCACGTGCTCGAGGAATCACGCCACATGCGCTTCGCGCGGGAGCAGATCCGGGAGTCGATGGCCGACGTCGGCCCGGTGCGTCGCCACGCCAGCGCGTACTACACGGCAGTGGCGGCGTCGTTCATCTTCACCAGCCTCGTCCGACCGCAGGCCTACGCCGACGCGGGGCTCGACAAGTACCGCGCCGTCTCGGAGATGCGACGAAATCATCACTTCCAGGCGATGGTCCGAACGAGTTGCTCGCACCTGATGAGCTTTCTCGACGAGGTCGGGCTGCTGACACCCGCGGCGGCATCGGTCTACCGCAAGGTGCACATGCTCTGACCGACGTCAGCTCGACGCGCCGCCGCGCCGGAACGCGATGCGGCACGCCTGCACCTCGTGGATCTGCTCTTCGGTCAGCGCCGGGGTCCGCAGCGGCTCCGACGGCGGGGCGGCGTGGATGGCGTCGAGTAGAAGCTGGAGGTAGCGCTTCCACGCTCCGGGGACCGTCGCCTCGGTGATATCCGCGTACGACGACACCATCGAGAAGATGGAGAAGATGTCCGTCTCGACGATGTCTTCGCGCAGCACACCGGCGGCGTGGGCCCGATCGAAGACCTCGCCCATCCGCTTCGTCATCCGCGCCTTCACCGTCGCGATCGTCGGATCCGTGTGGTCGATCTGCATGATGATCGCGGCCAGCCCACGATCCTCGGCCATTGCCGTGCAGACCGTCGACACCATCGTCACCACCGACGCCCACGGGTCGCTGTCCGCCGCGAGGACTCCCTCGGTCTGCTCTGCCACCTCCTCCAGGTGCGCCGCGAACACTCCGACGATCAGCTCGTCCCGGTTGGCGAATCGTCGATAAACCGTCCCCACACCCACACCGGCCGCTGCCGCGACGTCGTCGAGTGAGACGTCGAGGCCACGCTCGGCGAACAGCTTGTGAGCAGCGGCGATGATCCGACGCCGATTGCGCTCGGCGTCGGCGCGCAGGGGTCGTCCGGTCGGTGCGACCGGGCTCTGTTGTGTGGTCATCGTCACATTCTCTCAACCGGAGGAATCATCTCCGTATTCGCTTCGTTGCCACCCTCGTAAACGGAGGAGTCTTCTCCACTATTCCGCCACTTGGAGGACTGATGACCACAACCTACGACACTGCCGACGGATTGTCGGCGAACGGGGAGTCTCGGGAGGAACGACACCATCGCCTTCGGTGGGTCGTGCTCGGCGTACTCGGCCTCGCACAGTTGATGGTGGTGCTCGACGCGACCATCGTGAACATCGCACTCCCGCACGCGCAGGAGTCACTCGGATTCGGCGACGCCGATCGGCAATGGATCGTCACCGCATACTCGCTGGCATTCGGCAGCCTGCTGCTCCTCGGCGGGCGACTGTCGGATCTCCTCGGCCGTAAGACCACCTTCATCGTCGGCCTCGTCGGATTCGCCGTGATGTCCGCGATCGGTGGCGCCGCAGTCAATTTCGACATGCTCGTCGTCGCCCGCGCAGGCCAGGGCGTCTTTGGTGCACTCCTCGCGCCCGCAGCACTGTCGCTGCTCACCACCACGTTCACCGACCCGGCCGAGCGCGGTAAGGCGTTCGGCATCTTCGGTGCCATCGCCGGCGGTGGCGGTGCACTCGGACTCCTCCTCGGCGGCATGCTCACAGAGTGGGCCGACTGGCGCTGGTGCCTCTACGTGAATCTCGTGATCGCCGCGATCGCGCTCGTCGGCGCGGTGCTGTTCATCGGCGCGCACAAGACCGAACACCGCCCGAAGCTCGACCTTCCCGGTGTGATCACGGTGTCGATCGCACTGTTTTCGATCGTCTACGGCTTCTCGAACGCCGAGACCAACGGTTGGGCCGACTGGGCCACCATCACCTGGCTGGTCGTCGGAGCCGTGTTGCTCGCCGGATTCGTCTGGTGGCAGTCGCGGACCCCGCACGCACTGCTCCCCCTGCGCGTGATTCTTGATCGCACTCGTGGCGGCTCGTACCTCGCGGTGTTCATCGTCGGCATCGGAATGTTCGGCATCTTCCTGTTCCTCACCTACTACCTGCAGGTGAATCTGCACTTCAGCCCGATCCAGACCGGCTTGGCGTTCCTGCCGATGATCGGCATGCTGATCGTCACCGCAACGACGTCGACGGGTGTTCTGCTGCCCCGATTCGGACCGCGCTGGCTGATGGCGGGCGGCATGCTGATCGCCGCCGTGGGCATGGTGCTGCTGACACAACTGACCGACACCAGCACGTACGCGGCTCATGTCCTGCCCGCGCTGTTGATCATGGGCGTCGGACTCGGCGCGTCGATGGCCCCGGCCATGCAGGGCGCGGTGTCGGGCGTGCTGCCCGAAGACGCGGGCGTCGCGTCGGCAACCGTCAACACCATGCAGCAGGTGGGCGGCTCGGTGGGTACCGCGCTGCTCAGCACGATCGCGGCGAGCGCCGCGGCGTCGTATGCGACGTCGCACGCTGGCCAGGTGGCGAATCCCGCTGCGCTGCAACAGCTTGCGGCGGTGCACTCGTACACGACCGCCTTCTGGGTCGCGGCCGCAGTGTTCGCCGCGGGCGCCGTGATCTCCGCGCTGCTCGTCCCGAACGGCAAACTCCCCGTCACCGAGGGCGACGAGGCTCCCGCGATGGCGCACTGAGTCGTCGTATTGCCACTGCGGCTGTGAACGAACGCGGCCCGGCCACCGAGTTTCTCGGCGGCCGGGCCGTGCCCGTTGCCGCGCCCGGTCCACCCCCACCCCCGCCGGCAGAAAGTCGGGGAAGGGTTCGATTCCTTACTCTCTGCGCCGCCGGGGCGAAGGTTCCGCGGAATTTTGCGCCGCCGGGCGGACCTTCCGCGGGATTCTGCGGGCTGGCCGTCGAGTTCGCTGTCGAATCAGGTCATCGGTCGACGCCGCGCTCCTCGCCGCGCCCGGTCCAGACCCACCGCCCCACCCCACCGGCAGAAACTAGGGGAAGAGTTCTTTCCTCGGGGTTTTTACCTTTCCCCCAGACACAACCCGGGGAAACGTACACAACCCACGGAAAGAATCCTTCCCCCACTCTCTGCGCCGCCCGACCACCCTTCCCCCACTTCCTACAGCGCCCGACGGTCCTTCCGCGAGATTCTGCAGCGCCCGAAGGCCCTTCCGCGAGATTCTGCAGCGCCCGAAGGCCCTTCCGCGAGATTCTGCAGCGCCCGACGGCCCTTCCGCGAGATTCTGCAGCGCCCGACGGCCCTTCCGCGAGATTCTGCAGGGCCGGTCCACATTTCCCCGACTTTCCGCGGCGCCCGACGTTCCTTCCGCAGGACTCTGCTGACCCGGACGTCGGCATCGCCGTCGAATCAGAACATCGGTCGACGCCGCACGACTCTCGACGCCGAGGCGCGCCCGGTCCACCACACCCCGCTCGCAGAAACTCGGGGAAGAGTTCTTTCCTCGGGGTTTTTACCTTTTCCCCAGACACAACCCGGGGAAACGTACACAACCCACGGAAAGAATCCTTCCCCTACTTTCTGCGCCGCCCGATGGCCCTTCCGCGAGATTCTGCGGCCCCGGACCACACTTCCCCTACTTCCTGCGCGGCCGGACCACCCTTCCGCGACATTCTGCGGCCCCGCCCACGACAACGGCCCGGTCGCCGAGTAACTCGGTGACCGGGCCGTTCCCCGTCAGATCAGATCAGGCGTGCGCCTCGTCGCGGTGTGGGAGCACCCAGTCCGGCCGTGGCCAGTGGCAGGTGTACCCGTTGGGGTAGCGCACCAGGTAGTCCTGGTGCTCGGGCTCGGCCTCCCAGAACGGGCCCGCAGGCTCGATCGTGGTGACCGCCTTACCCGGCCAGAGGCCCGAGGCGTCGACGTCGGCGATGGTGTCACGCGCGACGCGCTCCTGCTCGGGCGTCACCGGGAAGATCGCCGACCGGTAGCTGCTACCGACGTCGTTACCCTGCCGGTTCTTCGTCGTCGGATCGTGGATCTGGAAGAAGAACGCGAGGATGTCGCGGTAGCTCGTCTGCGTCGGATCGAAGACGATCTCCACCCCCTCGGCGTGCCCGGGATGATTTCGGTAGGTCGGGTGGTCGTTGCTGCCGCCGGTGTAGCCGACGCGCGTCGCGAGCACGCCGGGCTGGCGGCGAATCAGATCCTCGACGCCCCAGAAGCAGCCTCCTGCGAGCACCGCGGTCTCGGTGCCGGGCTGCTCGGTGATGCGGCCGTCGTCGTTGCTTCCACTGGTCATGATGCGTTCTCCTGCGTGGTGTCGGGACTATCGGTGTTCTCGAACAGGCGGCGGTACTCGCCATAACCCTGCTCGTCGAGCTCGGCCACGGGGATGAACCGCAGCGACGCCGAGTTCATGCAGTACCTCTTGCCGCCTTCGGCTCGCGGTCCGTCGTCGAAGAGGTGGCCGAGATGGCTGTCGGCGTACGCCGAGCGGACCTCGGTTCGCTTCATCCACAGCGATCGGTCGGTGCGCGTCGAGATCGCGTCGTCGCTGATCGGGCGGGTGAAACTCGGCCATCCGGTGCCACTGTCGTACTTGTCGAGCGAGCTGAACAGGGGCGCTCCGGAGACCACGTCGACGTAGATGCCTGGCTCGTGGTTGTCCCAGTAGGCATTGTGGAACGCGGGCTCGGTCCCGTCTTCCTGGGTTACTCGGTACTGGTCCGCGGTGAGGGCCTCGAGGGCCTGCGGGTTCTTGCGGTAGTCGTGGGACATTGATCCTCCTTCTGATCACCGCTGGCTGCGATGTCATCTACTCCAACAGCAGCCACGTCGGATTTGGTCCCGACCCTTCTGAGAGTCATGTGAGAGTCGAGTCGCGTGAGGGTCGAACTCGTCTCCACCCGAGCGTAGCGTCGGATTATGGCTGAGAACCTCATCGATCCCACAGTCCCGCCGTCGGGCACCGGCTGCGTCGAATGCCTCGACACCGCCGACGGCTGGTGGTTTCATCTTCGACGCTGCGCCGCCTGCGGACACGTCGGATGTTGCGACTCCTCCCCCGGCCAACACGCTTCGCATCACGCCGACGACACGGGGCACCCGTACATCCAGAGCTTCGAACCCGGCGAGGACTGGTTCTGGAGCTTCCCGGACTCGGCCATGGCCAGCGGCCCGGAGCTGGCTCCGCCGACAAGCCACCCCGACGACCAGACCGCACCCGGTCCGGTCGACCGCGTGCCGTCGAACTGGCAGCAACTGCTGCACGGTTAATGGTCGCTCGTCCCTCGGAGTTCAGGCCCGGGCAGGCGTCTCCGGCGGGATGGCGGCCAGCAGTTTGCGGGTGTAGTCGCTCTCGGGGTGATGCAGGATCTTCGACGCCGGGCCGGTCTCGACGACCCGCCCCTTCTCCATCACAGCCACCGTGTCGCTGATCTGCTCGACGACGGCGAGGTCGTGTGCGATGAACAGGTACGTCAGCCCGCGCTCGCGCTGAAGTTCGGCGAGCAGATCGAGAACCGACGCCTGCACCGTCACGTCGAGCGAGGCCGTCGACTCGTCGAGGATCAGTAACTCGGGGTCGGACGCGAGTGCGCGGGCGAGGCAGACACGTTGCCGCTGACCGCCGGAGAGCTCGTGTGGATAGCGGTCGAGGTACGAACTGTCCAGACTGACGTCGTCGAGCAATTGCGTTGCGCGACTCCGCAATGCGTCCTTACCCGATACCAGATTGTGCGCGCGTAGCGCCTCGCCGATCGACGAGACGACGGTCATCCGCGGGTCGAGTGAGGCGCCCGGGTCCTGGAACACCATGGCAACCCGTCGACGCAGCGCCTTCTGCTCGGCACCGTGCACGCCGACAGCGTCGATCTCCTTGTCCTCCACATTGATTCGTGCGCTGCCGCGAACCACCGTGCCGTGGCCAGTGGTGGTCAATCCGGTGAGGACGCCCGCGATCGTCGACTTGCCCGATCCCGATTCGCCGACGATGCCCAGCGTCGTCCCGCGTGCGACGTCGAGGGTGACATCGCTGACCGCGTGCACCACGTCGCGACCGGTCGAGGTACGTACCGCGAACCTCACGTCCAGGTCAGAGATGGTGACGAGAGGTGTTGCGGCGGTGTCTTTTCCGGACTCGAGGTCGGTGTCGTCACGATCGTCAACCTTCGACAACAGCGGACGCGACGCCAACAGCTCGCGGGTGTACTCGTGCTGCGGATCGGCGAATATCTCTGCGACGTCACCGGTTTCGACGACCTCGCCCTGCCGGAGAACGACGACGCGGTCGGCGATCCGTCCGATCACCCCCAGGTCGTGGCTGATCCACACCACCGCCATGCCTCGCTCGCGCTGCAACCGCGCGACGAGGTCGATGATCTGGGCCTGCGTCGTGACGTCGAGCGCGGTGGTCGCCTCGTCGGCGACGAGCACATCGGGATCGCAGGAGAGCGCGATCGCGATCATCACGCGTTGCCGTTGACCGCCGGACAGTTGATGCGGGTAGGCACGCAGACGACTCTCGGGGTCGGGGAGGTTGACGTCGGTCAGCAACTGCACCGCACGCTCGCGGGCTTGCGTGTGGCTCAATCCGAGGTGCCGGCGCGGACCCTCGGTCAGTTGTTGTTCGATGGTGAGCAACGGATTCAGGCTCGACGACGGGTCCTGGAACACGAATCCCACGCGCGCCCCGTGCAGCGACTGCAGAACCGCGCGGGAGGCGCCGATCACCTGTGTGCCAGCGAGAGTCGACGATCCGTCGACGTACGAGCTCGGTGCGTGGAACAACCCCGTCGCCGACAGCACCGACAGCGATTTGCCCGAACCGCTCTCGCCGACGATGCCCAGCGTTTCGCCCTTGGCCACGGCAAAGTCGATGCCGTGCACAATCTCCCGTGGACCGACGCCGACGACGAGCTGTGAGACGGAGAAGACCGGGTCGGTTCGCCCCTGGTCGTCGTCGTGCGCCGCGGCGTCCGACGTTGCCTGTGCCGCTTCGGTAGTCGCCGCCTTCGCGCTGCGGGTGGCGGGGCGTCGACCCGCTTTGCCCCGATTTCGCAACAGAGTTCGTTGCCGAGGGTCGAGGACGTCGCGCACTCCGTCGCCGAGCAGGTTGAAGGCGAAGACGGTCACGAGGATCGCCAGGCCGGGGAACACACCCATCCACCACGCGGTGGTGAGGAAGCCCTGGGCGTCGTAAAGCATGCGGCCCCAGGAGGGCTCGGGTGGTTGAACTCCGAGTCCGAGGAACGACAGGGCGGCCTCCGACAAGATGGCGAAGGCCAACGAGATCGACGTCTGCACCACGACGGGACCCGAGATGTTCGGCAGCACATGGCCGAACAGGATGCGGGGCGTCGACACCCCCATCGTGCGGGCGGCCTGCACGAACTGTGTTTCGCGAACACGCAGGGTGTCGGCTCGCGCGACACGGGCGAAGATCGGGATGTAGACGATGCCGATGGCGATGGTCGCCGACGTGACGCCCGGGCCGAGGATCGCGACGATCGCCAACGCCAGCAACATCACCGGGAACGAGAAGACGACGTCGATCACCCGCATGAGCACGGTGTCGGTGATTCCGCCCGCGAAACCCGACACCATGCCGATGATCACGCCCGCGATCAACGAGATCGCCACGGCGATCACGGCGACACGCATACTCACCGCCGCCGCGAGGACCACCCGCGAGAACACGTCGCGGCCAAGGTCGTCGGTGCCGAACAGATGCGAGAAATCGGGTGCCTGCAGCGCATTCGGGACGTCGATGTCGTTGGCGCCGTACGGGGCGATGAACGAACCGAAGATCGCCAGGATGACCATCACCAAGATGACGACGATGCCGACCACCGACGCCTTGTTGCGCAGCAGCAGTCGCCACGCCGAGTCGGTGCTGCCGGTACCTGCGGAGGTCGGTTCGCCCGCGTCGTCGAGTGCGGTCTGTGCGGTGCGTTCTGGCTCGGGTAGCTCGCTCATGACAACCGAATCCTCGGATCGATGACGGCGTAGAGGATGTCCACGATCAGATTGATGATGAGGAAGATCGCTGCGATGAGCAGAATCGCTCCCTGCAGCATCGGATAGTCGCGTGCGGCAACGGAGTCGTAGACGAGTCGCCCCAGGCCAGGCCAGGCGAAGACCACTTCGACGACGATCACGCCGCCGAGCAGTCCTGCGAGCTGGATACCCGAGATGGTGAGTACCGGGACCAACGCGTTGCGGCCGATGTGCGACACCATGATTCGTCTACGGCTCAGCCCCTTGGACTCCGCGGTGGTGACGTACGGCGCGTTCGCCACCTCGAGGACGGCGGCGCGAACGTATCGGGTCATGATGGCGCCGGTGACGACGCCGACGGTGATCGCCGGCAGCACCAGGTGAGATATCCACGGCACGAATCCGTCTGCGAGCGAACGATATCCCGATGACGGCAGCCAGCCGAGGGACGTCGAGAACAGTGCGATGAGCAGAATGCCCATCCAGAAGTCAGGCACCGAGATACCGAACTGCGAGACGACGCGAATTGTGTTGTCCGCAGCGCGACCCTCGCGCAACGCTGCCCACGTACCGAACGGAATCGCGATCACCAGCGCCACGAGGATAGCTGCCACAGCGAGGGCGATCGTCGCGGGCAGTCGATCCATCAACATCTGAGTGACCGGTTCATTGTTGCGGAAACTGACGCCCAGGTCTCCGGTCGCAGCATTCCCGATGTAGTGGATGAGCTGGGTGAACAACGGCTGATCGAGCCCAGACGCACTACGCAGTGCCGCATAGGATTCGGGCGTGTAGCGGGTGCCCAGCGCGATCTTGACCGGGTCACCGGGAACGATCTGCATCAGGAAGAACACCGCGATCGTCACACCGATCAAGACGAGGACGGTGTAGAGCAGTCGGATCAGGATGAACCTGATGAGCGGCCAACCGAAGTCGCTCATGACGCACCTCCCCTGTCGAGTCGGGCGTTGCGGAATCGGACGGCCTTGTCGGCTCGCACGGTGTAGTCGCGCACCGACTTCGAGAACGCCTGCGTGGCGGACGGGTTGTAGAGATAGAGGTAGCTGACGTCGTCGGCGATCCGCGACGAGACGTCGGCGTAGATCTGTTTACGACGACCGACGTCGAGTTCGGTACGTCCGGCGTCGAGGAGGCGATCGACCTCCGGATTGGAGTACTTCTGCGAGTTCGACGTTCCAGCCGAATGATGCTGCGCGTAGTAGTAGTCGTCCGGGTCGATGTTTCCGAGCCAGCCCATCAGCAACGAGTCGAATTGACCGGCGGATTGGCGATCGAGCCAGACGCCGAAGTCGAGTTGCTCGATGGTGACCTTGATTCCCGCGTCGGCGAGATTCGACGCGATGACCTGTGCGGCCGTGACGGTTTCGGGGTACTCGGTGGAGACCATCAGACCCATCGACAATGACGAATGACCGGCATCGCGAAGGAGTGACCGCGACTTGTCCACCGCGGCAGCCCTATCCAGACCGACGGTGAATCGGTCATAGGGTGTGAACCACGGACTGGTCTTGGGAATCGCCAGTTGATTCGGTGTCGCCGTGCCGTATCCGACGACCTGCGCGATGGATTTGCGGTCGATCGCGTAGGCCACCGCCTGCCGCACGCGTCGGTCGTCGAACGGCTTGCGTGCGAAGTTCATTGCGACGTACCAGTAATCGTTGGCGGTCACGGTCCCGACGTTGATTTCGTCGTCGCTGTCGAGGATGCGCAGTTGCTGCGCGGGGATGGCGTCAGTCCAGTCGACCTCGCCCGACCGCAGCGACGAGACGGCGGTCGTCCCCTGGGAGATGAAGCTGAAGGCAACACCGTCGACGTGTGGTCCGCCCGACCAGTGGCCGGGGTTGGCCTTGAGCACAATCGACGTTGCGGGCGAACGTGATTCGAATGAGAACGGTCCGGTACCGATGGGACGTGTCAGGATCTGGCCCGACTCGACGTTGCGCTTGTTGACGATGGCGAGCCCTCTGAAACCGCCAATACTGCTGAGCAGGTTGGGACTCGGCGTGCGGGTGGTGATCACGACGTGTGCATCGTCGAGTGCCGTGATGGTGGCGACGTTGTCGAACCGCCACGACGCCGAGAGCTCACCGTCGATGATCCGCCGATAGGAGTAGACAACGTCGGATGCGGTCAGCGGCTCACCGTTGTGCCACCGGACGTTCGGGCGCAGCGTGAAAACGTATTGCGTCTCTTCGGGATTGACCTGCCAGCTTTGTGCGAGCGCAGGGACCATCTCGAGCTTTTCGTTGGGTTCGACGAGAGTGTCGAAGACGTTCTCGAGTACCTCGAAGGAGAAGTAGGCGGAGGTCTTGTGTGGGTCGAGTTGATCGGGCTCACCGGCGATCGCTGCCCGAATTGTGTTGGCAGAACCAGCTAATCCCGAACCCGACCCAGGCGAGCAGGCGCTCAGCGCAGACGCTCCGAACACACCCACGCCTGCAGCGGCGCTCAGAGTGAAGAACCGACGACGATTCAGCGGAATCGACGAGACCGACGGCGATGACCTGCTCTGCTGGCGCTCGTCGGTCATCCGATCGCGATCCCTCCCGCGCCGCGGCGACGCTGTGGTCCGTGTTGGAGTCTGCCGCGCTTACCGAAAGTTCGCAAGCGTAAGGGGCGCCCCGCGTGTCAGGCGCTGCCACTCGCCGCTGGCCGAGCGCCCCTACGCTGGTCGAGCTACACACCGCTGGTCGAGCGCCGCCCCACCGATGGTCGAGCTTGTCGAGACCACCGCCGGTCGAGCGTTTCCCGCTGGTCGAGCTTGTCGAGACCACCCCATGCCGACAAGTGGTTTCGACTCGGCTGCTCGCTACGCTCGCGGCCGGCTCAACCAGCGGAAAGAGGCCGAGCTACACCCGCTGGTCGAGCCGCCACCGCTGGTCGAGCTTGTCGAGACCACCGCCAGCCGAGCAACACCCGCTGGTCGAGCCTGTCGAGACCACTCACCCGCAGTCAAGTGGTTTCGACTCGGCAGCTCGCTACGCTCGCGGCCAGCTCAACCAGCGGAGGGGCCGAGCGTTTCCCGCTGGTCGAGCCTGTCGAGACCACTCCCACGCCGACAAGTGGTTTCGACTCGGCAGCTCGCTACGCTCGCGGCCGACTCAACCAGCGGAAAGGGTCGAGCGCCCCCGCTGGTCGAGCCTGTCGAGACCACCGCTCACTTCTTCTCGAGGTTCACCAGGAACTCGATGCTGCCAGTCTTCTCCACCTCGACGAAGCCCAGTGACGGTGGGGTGACGCCGAAGTCGGTCCAGGTGACGGGTATCGATCCCTGCACGATCACCGACGCTCCGGATCGCTGGATGTTGAGGGTCGTCGTGACCGACTTGGTCACTCCCTTGATGGTGATGTCGCCGGTTGCCTGCACAGCCTGCGGCTGGCCAGATTCGGGGACGGACGAAATATCAACCGGCTGAGTCAGTTTCCACGTTGCGGTCGGATACCTGTCGGTGTCCATGATCGACTCACCGCGGAACCGGTTGTCGCGCATCGATTCCGGACTGGTGATGGACGCGACGTCGACCGTGATCTCTGCGTTCTCCAACTTCGACGACGCCACGGTCGCCGTGCCGGTCACGGATGTCGTGCGGCCGTTCACCGTGACGGGTTGCCCACGCAGCGTCTCGTCGACTCGATATCCCGCCTGCGTTCGGGTCGCGTCGGCAGACGGGCCGGGCACGATCGTCCATGCGCCGTCGACGCTTTCCGATGCCGCCTGCGTCGACGTCGGGAGCTTGAGTTCCTCGTCGGCGTCGCCCGCAATCCACTTGGAGTACGCCCACGGGCCTGCCGCGACGACGACAACAATGAGAACGACAAGCGTTCCGAGCCCCCACCACAGGTAGCGTCGCTTCATCGTGCAACCTCCCCGATCGTGGAGGAGTGGTTCGGGTCGGTGATCGTCTCTGGAGGTTTCATAAGGCTTACCTCACCACCGATTTCTTACGATCGCCTGAAAATTCGTACAAAACTACATTGCAAAACGGACCGCAGTCCGGAAAGCTTCTCGCAGCTAAGGAGTTGCGGCTCCCTGTGATCGCCCGTCGAGAATAAGAAGAGCGACGTGCAGCGAGGTGACGGACTCGCCGTCGGAGAGATCGACGCCGAGTATCCGCTCGATGCGCGCAAGCTTCGCATACAACGACGGTCTACTCATGTGTAGACGGGAAGCGAGTGCCGACTTGTTGCCGACGTGCTGCACGTAACCGCGCAAGACGTCGAGCAGGTCACCGCCGGTGTTGATGTCGTCGAGCACGAGGTCGCGTAGTTCGGATTCGGCGAACCGCTGTAATCGCGGATCGTCGCGTAGCAACGAGATCAATCCTCGAATTCCGATGTCCTGCACTCCGAATACGGCACGCTCCGACGTCGGCATTCCGGCAGCGACCTCGGCAACCTGCGACGCCTGTAGCAGCGTGTGAATCGTCGACATCACCTGTCGTCCGGGCGCGCCCAGACCAAGAACGGCACCTGCATGGCCGACGGTTCGCTCTATGTCGCGCCGTGTGGCGGCGGCGAGTGTGTCGAGTGCGTGTTGACGCGACCTGCCACGTGCCGTCGTCAACGCGAGCACTACAAGGATCTCCCCGTCGCCTCGCACGGAGAAGAGCGCGCTGTGCCCTTGCGCGCCGACAACCCGCACCACGACGTCGAGCAACTGGGCGGTGCGACGTCGTGTGGAGATCGGATCGTCACTCGCCGGCCAGCCGGGCACTCGCACCGAGATCGGCACGTACTCGTTGGCTTCGCGCAGGCCGAGCGCGAACGCTCGCGCCGCCACCTCGCCCTCGTCTCGAATGCGTTCTTGCAGAACGTCGTCGACGAGCCCTGCCTGTGCCTGCCGCTCGATGTCGAGGCGGCCACGCTCGGCCATCCGATGCATCACGAGCGCCTGCGCCGCTCGCTCGAGCACCATCGCTGTTCGCTGTTCGTCAGCGTGTGGTTCGGGGACGATCAGCCTGGCCCAGTGGTCGTCGCCGCGACCGACGTCGACGATTCTCCACGGTGCGTGATCGGAAACCTCAGTCGTCGCGACGTCCGATGCGTGTAGCCGCGAACGGCGTTCCCAGTCGTGAAGCAGTGACGCCGCCGGAGCTCCGGCCGACGCCACCGCGTGATGCTGCAGATTCTCCAACACCACTGGTGAATCAAGCAGCGCCGCAACACTGTTCGTGATCTCCGCTGGCGACGCCCGTCGTATGGTGAGTTGCGTGAAAGTCTCGTGAGTGCGGTGCGCGAACTCCACGGCGGCATACTGTTCGGCAACCAGGCTGCGGTGAACCTGTTCGGTCACCTCGACGAACTTGATCTCCCGGCGCAACACCACTGCCGTCAAACCCAGCTCGACGGCCACCGGCCCGATCTCCGACGGTATGGCCGACGAATCGTCGAACTCGGCGATCACACCGAGCGCACCCGCCCGAGCGAGATTCTCGAGGTAACGTCGCGGATCACGCCGCAGGGCATCGCCCGTGGTCAGGACGAGTTCGCCGCCCTCGAGCAGGTGCCCGAGATCGCCGACGTCGCTGACGTGAACCCACCTCACTGTGCGGTCGACGCCCGCCGTGCTCAGCACGTCGGGGAGCCCAGCGCGGATCACCGGCAGATCGATGACGTCGCCGACAGTCAGAGTCATCCGAATCTCATCCGCAGAGCTTTACGAGGTGTAAATTCCGATCGAATTTCACTGACAGAGTGTAGCGCGCCAAACTCTCCGTTCTGCACCAGACTGGGAGGTACTCGCGCGACGACTCTGCCCACTGTGGAGTCGCGTGCCAAATTCCGTTCTTGTGGAGGAGTTCTGATGACAGCCATCGTGCAGCACTGGTGTGACGGCAAGGCGTTCGCCGGCGACTCGTCGGCGACGGCGCCGGTGACCAATCCGGCAACCGGCGTCGTGACCGCGAATGTGGCCTTGGCGTCGGTCGAGGATGCGCGCACGGTCATCGCCGCGGCCGCCGACGCGTTCCCCGAATGGCGCGACACGTCACTGGCCAAGCGCACCGCGGTGCTGTTCCGCTTCCGCGAACTTCTCAACGAGCGCAAGGAAGAGCTGGCAGCGATCATCACCGCTGAACACGGCAAGGTGCTCTCCGACGCGCTCGGTGAGATCAGCCGCGGCCAGGAAGTCGTCGAATTCGCCTGCGGCATCTCGCATCTGCTCAAGGGCGGCTACACCGAGAACGCCTCCACCAACGTCGACATCCACTCCGTGCACCAGCCACTCGGACCCGTCGCCATCATCAGCCCCTTCAACTTCCCCGCCATGGTCCCCATGTGGTTCTTCCCCATCGCCATCGCCGCAGGCAACACCGTCGTCGTCAAGCCGTCGGAAAAAGACCCCAGCGCATCGATCTGGCTCGCCGAACTCTGGAAAGAAGCAGGCCTGCCCGACGGCGTATTCAACGTCCTACAGGGCGACAAGACCGCCGTCGACGAACTGCTCACCAACAAGAGCATCAAGGCCGTCAGCTTCGTCGGCTCCACCCCCATCGCGCAGTACGTCTACGCCACCGGAACCGCCAACGGTAAACGCGTCCAAGCTCTCGGCGGCGCCAAGAACCACGCCATCATCCTGCCCGACGCCGATCTCGACCTCGCCGCTGACGCCATGGTCAACGCAGGCTTCGGCTCCGCAGGCGAACGCTGCATGGCCATCAGCGTCGCCGTCGCCGTCGGAGACATCGCCGACGACCTCGTCGCCAAGATCACCGAACGCGCCACCACCATCGTCACCGGCGACGGCACCACCAACGCCGACATGGGACCCCTGGTCACCAAGGCTCACCGCGACAAGGTCGCCGGCTACGTCGACGCTGGCGAAAAGGCCGGTGCCACCGTCGTTCTCGACGGCCGCACGGTCGAGGCTGACGGCGGAGCCGACGGCTTCTGGCTCGGCCCAACACTTTTCGACAATGTCACCCCCGACATGAGCATCTACACCGACGAGATCTTCGGGCCCGTCCTGTCTGTCGTCCGCGTCGACACCTACGACGAAGCGCTCGACCTGATCAACAACAACCCCTACGGCAACGGCACCGCGATCTTCACCAACGACGGCGGCGCAGCCCGACGCTTCGGCAACGAAGTCGAGGTCGGCATGGTCGGCATCAACGTCCCCATTCCCGTCCCCATGGCCTACTACAGCTTCGGCGGCTGGAAGGCCTCCCTCTTCGGCGACAGCCACGCCCACGGCACCGAAGGAATACACTTCTTCACACGCACCAAAGCCATCACCACCCGCTGGCTCGACCCCAGCCACGGCGGAATCAACCTCGGATTCCCCCAGAACGCCTGAGCTTCACCGAGTACCGAAACGGATTGCCGCATATGACCATTCAGTCTGAACGCACTACTCCCGCCATCGATCTCGACGCGGCGAAGCGTGCCTACGAACTTGATCGCAAGCACGTCTTCCACTCGTGGTCGGCGCAGGCGAAGCTCAACCCGATGACGATCACCGCCACCGACGGGTGCTACGTGTGGGACGGCGAGGGCAATCGCCTTCTCGACTTCTCGTCACAGATGGTCAACACCAACATCGGCCACCAGCACCCGAAGGTCGTCGCCGCGATCGCGGAGCAGGCCGCCAAGCTGTGCACCGTCGCGCCGGCACATGTCAACGATGCGCGCTCGGAGGCCGCACGACTTATCGCCGAGCGCACTCCCGGTGAGTTGAATCAGGTCTTCTTCACCAACGGTGGTGCCGACGCGAACGAGCACGCGGTTCGCATGGCCCGTTTGCACACGGGTCGTCGAAAAGTATTGTCGCGCTACCGCTCCTATCACGGCGGCACCGACACCGCGGTGAACCTGACGGGCGATCCACGACGCTGGCCCAACGACTACGGCGACGCAGGCGTCGTGCATTTCTTCGGGCCATTCCTGTACCGCTCGCGCTTTCACGCGACCACGCAGGAACAGGAGTGTGAACGCGCGCTCGACCACCTGGAAGAGACCATCCGCATGGAAGGTCCGTCGCAGATCGCGGCAATCATCCTGGAGACCATTCCCGGCACCGCAGGCATCATGATCCCGCCGCCCGGCTACCTGCGCGGCGTGCGTGAGATCTGCGACCGCTACGGCATCGTCTTCATCGCCGACGAGGTGATGGCCGGGTTCGGACGCTCGGGCAAGTGGTTCGCAATCGAGCACGGCGACGACGAGCAGGGCCCCATCGTCCCCGACCTGCTGACCTTCGCCAAGGGCGTCAACTCGGGCTACGTCCCGCTCGGTGGCGTCGCGATAAGTCCGCATATCGCAGCAACTTTCGCCGAGACCCCGTACCCCGGCGGCCTGACCTACTCGGGTCATCCGCTCGCCACCGCGGCCGCTGTCGCGACGATCAACGCGATGGCCGACGAGGGAATGGTCGAGAATGCCGCACGAATCGGCGCCGAGGTGATCGGCCCCGAGCTCGAGCGGATCGCACAGCGGCATCCCAGCGTCGGCGAGGTACGCGGCGCAGGCGTCTTCTGGGCCGTCGAATTGGTCAAGGACTCAGAGACTCGCGAGCCACTCGCCCCCTACGGCGCGAGCAGCGATGCCATGAACAAGGTGATCGCGGAATGCAAATCGCGCGGCATGCTGCCGTTCGCGAACTTCAACCGCATCCACGTCTGCCCGCCATGCACCATCTCCGACGACGAGGCCCGCGAAGGACTTGCCATCCTCGACGCCGCGCTGGAGGTCGCCGACGCGGCGTTGTGACAGGCACCCTCTGCGCTCGCACGAGCGTGACACCACCCGGTTCCGGCATATCCCGTCGGCACCGGGTTGTGTCGCGTTATCGAGCCGGTGCGGGCCCCAACATTAGGAGCCAGCGGTGTCGAATGACTTCACCCTGACGCAGTTGCGCTACTTCATGGCCGTCGCCGAGGCCGGCAGCATGACGGCAGCCGCGCAGTCGCTATCCGTCACGCAATCGACGGTGTCCGCGGCGATCGCACAACTCGAACACGAAGTGGGGCAACCCCTTTTCCTCCGGCTCGCTCGTCGCGGCCTGGAGCTGACGCCTGCGGGGCGTCGACTCAGGTCTCGTGCGCTCGGATTCCTCGAAGACGCAGGCACGCTCCTCGCCGCCGTTCGAGACGAAGACGCCGAACTCGAGGGCGAGATGACGGTCGGGATATTCGCACCGCTTGCACCCTTTCGCGCACCGGTCATTCTGCAGGCGTTCGAGCGCGCCTACCCCAAAGTCCATGTGCGATTCTTCGAGGCCGACCAGGAGGGCCTGAGGCTCGCACTGGCGCAGGGACGCTGCGAGGTAGCCCTCATGTACGACCTCGGTGTCGCAGTCGACGCCGAGTCGCAGGTGGTGGAAACCGTTGCCCCACACGTCATTGTCGCTGCCGATCATCCAGCAGCTGCCAACCCGTTCGGCGAGGTGTCACTGCGCGACCTCGAAGCCGACCCGTTTGTGCTCTACGACGTTCCCCACTCGCGCGACTACTTCCTCGCGCTCTTCCGGCAGCTCGGGCTCACCCCACGCGTGAGGCACCGAGCCAGCGGTTACGAGACCGTGCGGTCGTTTGTGTCACGGGGACACGGTTATTCGATTCTCAACCAGCGTCTGCACCACGACCTCACATACTCCGGCGGTTCAGTGGTTCCATTGCGGATCGTCGAAGACCTGCCGCCGATCAAGGTCGTTCTGCTGTTCCCGTCTCTCGGCACCCCGACACGACGTGCCCAGGCGTTTGCCGCTGTGTGCCGGCAGCTCTATGGCGTCGACCTTTGACATCGATTTTGTCGATGGCAGCAAACGAAAAGATTCGCTTGAGTTACGTGATCCGGGTCACGCACTCTATGGTGCAGCACCCTCGAGCGAACCCGATTCGCTTGGCAGATCGCCGATCGAGGCGCAGAGGAAGGCAATACCGATGACCACTGTGTTACCTGCTCGGACCTGTGCGCGAGGTCCGTCGCACATCAGAAACACACCACGTGCTCGTCTTGCAACACGAGTGCCAACGTTAGGCAATGGTGCGTCCCTAGCGTGACCGATATGAATTCCACCCAGACGCCCTCGACGAACACCGAGGCTCCGGCACAGTCATCAGCCGCGACAGCGGAGATGGACGTCAACGGCAAGTCTCAACCCGCAACCCCGCTACAGCGACGCGTTCTTGCTGGTGGTGCGATCGGTCAGTTCATCGAGTTCTACGACTTCACCCTGTACGGGTTGTCGGCAGTTGTTCTCGCCCATCACTTCTTCCCGTCGTCGAACGATCTCACCGGTCTACTCGCGACGTTCGCCACGTTCGCGGCGGCGTTTGTGATCCGGCCGCTCGGCGGTCTGTTCTTCGGCGCTCTCGGCGACCGCGTGGGGCGCAAGAACGTCCTGTTCGTCACGTTGCTCACCATCGGTGGCGCGACGGCGCTCATCGGGTTGCTGCCCACGTACGAGCAGATAGGTGTCGCCGCACCGATTCTGCTCGTGCTGTGTCGACTGCTCCAGGGGTTCTCTGCCGGCGGCGAGTCGGTCGGCGCACCGACCTTCACCTATGAGCACGCCCCGACCGCGCATCGCGGAAAGTGGCTGAATACGACGATCGCTGCAACAGCACTGCCGTCCGTCTTCGGCGGCGCGTTGATCCTCGGACTCACCGCCGCCATGGGTTCCGACGCATTCGAGTCCTGGGGATGGCGCATCCCGTTCCTGCTGGCCGCGCCGCTGGCAGTCTTCGGGTTGTGGATTCGTCTTCGCACCGAAGAGTCCGATGCGTTCAAGGAGACACTGGCGAACGTTGAGCACCACGAGTCGTCGCCGATCCGTGAAGCATTCCGCGAGAACGGACTTCGCATGGTTCAGGTTGTGTTCGTGATGGGTCTGACCGCGATGGGCTTCTACTTCCTGTCCGGCTACTTCGTCACCTATGTGAAGACGACCGGAGGACTTTCCCAGCAGCAATCGTTGATCGCGAACGCCGCCGCGATGTCGCTCTACACACTGATGCTCCCGCTCACGGGAATGCTCGGCGACAGGTTCGGCCGTCGGCCGATGCTCATCGCGGGCACCATCTCGATCGCCATCCTGGCGGTGCCGTGTTTCGCCATGGTGACCAGCGGCTCCCTGGCGATGGCGATCGCTGGACAGATGCTGTTCGTCATCCCGCTCACGATCTACGGCGGAGGTTGCTACACCTTCTTCGTCGAGGCATTCACCACCCGCACCCGATTCACCAGCGCGGCAATCAGTTACAACACCGGCTATGCCCTCTTCGGCGGGACCGCGCCGTTCGTCGGCACATGGCTCGTGGGGTCGACGGGATTCGACGCCGCGCCCGGCGTGTACATGGCCATCGCGGCCGCCGTCGTCCTGGCAGTGATCGTCGCAACGCGCGTCCCGGAGACCCGGCACGCGGCACTGTAGAACCGCCGCGCCAGCAACGCTTTCCACGCAGTTACAGGAGTTTTCACAGATGAGTACCAATGATTCGAGTACCAACGAGTCCCTCCTCGTCGACTTTCATCACGTCGCGACCATCGGGGCCACTGACGGTGGCGGCGTCGAACGTCAAGCAGGAACTCTGGAGGACAAGCACGTTCGCGCTTGGTTCACCGAATTCGCCGAGCAGCGCGGTTGGGACGTGCGTCGCGACGGGATCGGAAATCTCTTCGCTCTCGTCGAGTTCGCGCCCGGTGCTCCGTACGTGCTCGTCGGATCGCACCTCGATTCTCAACCACTCGGTGGGCGCTTCGACGGTGCCTACGGTGTCATCGCTGCGCTGCATGCCGCCGAGCGTCTGCACCGGGAGGTGACGGCTGGCGGCGCGCAGCCCAGGTACAACGTCGCCGTGGTCGACTGGTTCAACGAGGAGGGGGGCCGGTTTGCCCCGTCGATCATGGGTAGTTCGGTCTTCGCCGGACTGATGGACCAGGAGGAGATGCTGGCGGTCACCGACCTCGCCGGAACCACCGTCCGCGAGGCGATGGGAAACATCGGGGCGCTAGGCGACGATCCCCGCCCGGAGGCCGTCGCCTATGCCGAGATCCACATCGAGCAGGGCCGCATTCTCGAACGTGAGCAGATCGGCCTCGGCGCCGTCGACTTCAGTTGGCACACGCAGAAACTCGACATTCGTGTCGTCGGAGAACAGTCGCACACCGGCGCCACCGCGATGGCTGATCGCAGGGATGCTCTGGTTGCCGCAAGTGAGGTGGTTCTGCTCGTCCACAAGGTGACGAGTGTGGCCGAGCCCGAGTCGCTCGTCTCGTCCGTCGGTCAACTCACCCTTGAGCCCAACTCGCCTATCGTCGTGCCACGACTCGTGACGTTGGTAGCCGATCTGCGTGCGGAACGCAAAGCCGACGTACTCGCCGCGCGCGACAGTCTGCTCCGTGACATCGCCGCAGTAGCAGAGCGATACGACGTTCGCATCGAGGTCAACGACGTCGATATCCGTGAGATCCAGTACTACCCCGAGGCCGGCCTCGAACTCGCCGAGAAGGTCGCTGCCGACGCCGGACTGAGCGTTCGACGCCTCCGGACCATGGCGGGACATGATTCGGTGGCCATGAACCGCATCGTTCCCACGGTCATGATGTTTGTCCCGTCGGTCGACGGCGTCTCCCACTGCGAGCGCGAATTCACCACTGACGCAGACATGTTGGCTGGTGTCGAGGCACTTACGGGCGTCGTCCGCCGCCTCGCCGAGGGCGCACTCGACGGCGTTGCAGCAGGAATGCCCGGAGCGCACGCATGAGCACCGCGGTGTCGACGACAAGTCTCTGCGATCTCTCGGCAGCACAGATGCGCGTCGGTTATCTCAGCGGCGACTTCACACCGAGCGAGGTGATGGCGTCGACGCTGGCGCGCATTCGTGATGTCAACGGAGACCGCGCAACTGGCATCAACGCTTTCACCGAGGTTCTCGACGACGAGGCAACCAGTCAAGCGGCTACTGCGACGGAGCGGCTCCATGCAGCGCGTCGTCGTGGCGATCGACTGCCACCGTTGTTCGGGATTCCAGTCGCCACCAAGGAGAAGCACGCGCTGGCCGGACGCACTCTCGAGCAAGGTCTTGCAGCGCACCGGGGTCGTATCGCCGACGCCGATCACCCGATCGTCGCGCGTATTCGTGCAGCCGGTGGAATCATCCACGCGCGGACTACATCTCCCGAATTCAGTTGCGCGACCGTCACACATTCTCCGATGTGGGGCGTCACTCGTAACCCCTACAACCTTGCGGCTTCCCCCGGCGGTTCGTCGGGTGGCGCCGGTGCCGCACTTGCGGCAGGCATGGCCACTCTAGCCACAGCAAGCGATATCGCCGGATCAACGCGAATCCCAGCAGGTTTCACCGGCACTGTCGGCTACAAGGCGCCTTACGGGCGCATTCCTGGGGCGCCGCCCCTCAGCGCCGACACCTATCGTGGCGACGGCCCGATGGCGCGCACCGTCGACGACACCGCCCTGCTGGCCGATGTCATGTCCGGCCACCATCACAGCGATCATTTCAGTTGGGGCGGAAGCGGGCAGCTTGCAGGCACACTGGATGCGCATACCTCTCTTGATGGGGTACGTGTCGGCATCAGTATCACGTTGGGCGACTTCGGTGTTCACCCCGACGTCGCTTCCGCGACCCTCCGCGCGGCAGAAGCGCTGCGGCAACGAGGCGCAGAGGTCGTCGACGTGACGCTCCCGTGGCGTAGCGACGGGATTCGAGAGACCATCTTCGCCCACTTCGGCCACTTACTCGCTCCCGCGATGCGCGCCGAAACGGCGGGCGGACCGCCCGTCGCCGCCTACACCGAGCAGTTCATGCGCGACGCCGAGGCTGCCGCGCAACGACTCTCACACCTCGACTCGGTAGCCGCCGACGCACGGCTGCAGGCGCAACTCGCCTCCGCGATGGCCGACGTCGACGCGCTGTTGTGCCCGGTTTCTGCTGTGACGTCCCTTGCCGCGGATGGCAACTATCTCCACGGCATCGAGGTCGTCGGCCCCGACGCGACTCCCGTTCACCTGCAACACTATTGGCAGGCGCATCTGACAAGTCCGTTCAACGTCGCGAACCGCTGCCCGATACTCGCGGTCCCCGCAGGTATCGCAACCGACGGCGTGCCGATCGGGGTTCAGTTGGTAGGCAAGCCACTCGACGAAGTCATGCCGTTCCGGTTGGGCAGAGCCGTCGAAGATGCCCTGGGAGTCCCGTCGTGGCGGGAGGCTCAGGTTCGCGACAGCGCACCCTCTGAGACGGAAGTCCGCCGCGTCGACGCCCAATAGGCGAGTGCCACAGCGACAATGCCCACGACGGCGGTAACCGCGATCGGCGTCGAATCCGACCACGCGTTCACAGCGATAGCCAGCAGTGCCCACGCAAGGGTGATGGGGAGCGCTGGAAGCGCGCTGCCGTAGAGGTAGGTGACGGTGACCGCGACGAGTGCGGCGACGATCAGGACGACCAGTTGCCAACCGGCCGACGACTCGTCGGCCGCACCGCTGCGTGCGATGTCTGATGCCCAGTTGACGAACACCGCGGCGGTTGCCCACCCCGCGTAGATCCCGATCGTGATGCGGACGAGAGTGGTTGTCGAGGAGGGATTTTCGACTGGAAGTGCCGCGATGCGCGCAGCGTCGAGCAATGCAAGCGCCATGACGGTGAGCAGGATCGACGGCAGCCAGTCGATCGAGGCTGCAGACACGATCAGCCACAGCGCCGCCGCACCACAGGCAATGGCGAGATCGACGGCGAGGCGTTTGCCGTATTGGGTGCCCGAGTCGAGCCCTCGGACAAAGATGTAGCCGGTCACGGCCGACAACACGTAGATGACGGCCCAGATCGCGAAGGCATAGCCGGCGGGACTGATCAACAGGTCGACGCCGTCGTCGTTGGGCTCTCCACCGAACAGCGCGAGCGGAATGAGCACGGCCACGGCCTGGGCGACCGACAGAATGAGCACGGTCCACGCCAGCGGCGCGGTCAGCTGAGACGAAGCGTCTTTGCGGGGCATATGTCCGACTCTACGGGCTGGCTGCTATACGCCGTGTACACAACTCCTGCTGGTCTTGGTCTGTGCACCTGGATCGCGTCAGCTCCGGTCGAAAAGTGCGGTGCCTTGTCCGGTTGAAAAGGGAGCAGGTTACGGGTTTGAGTTTGGCTCACGTGAAGTACCCAGGTTTAGTTCCTATGAATCGTCCCGGGTTTGTTAGGGGCTCGGTTAGTTGGTACCGGCTTTACTGGTGCCGGGTTCTCCGGGTAGTCGGTGACTGTCTGGTTCGACCAGTAGACGTTCTCGTGCTCGATCGGCGGGACGTAGCCGATCTCGCCGTGCACACGCTGGCGGATGAACCAATCTATGTACTCGACCATCTCGACCTCGACGATTCCCGTCCATCCGCCTGTCGGGCGCGTGACCGGGTCGTGCAATGCATCCGGTCTTAGCAACGAGTTGAACGCCTCAGCCATCACGTTGCCGCACGAATCCCTTTTGAAGCCAACGGAAGTCACTGCCTCGTCCCACACTCGGTGTGGCAGATGGCCCGGTACTGCACGCCGCTATCGGAATGGTGGACCGACCCGGCCACGCTCTGGACGGCGCATGCACGCGCCCACAATCCCATATCGAGTGCAT
>NZ_LDTZ01000019.1 GCF_001186365.1 Gordonia jacobaea
AAACCTCCCGCCGGCCTGCCGGCCCCGCCGGCCTCAGAGCCCCGCGACGGGGCTCGACGGGTCGATGAGCACCTTCGCGTGGTGCTCCGCGCCGCCGAGGATCTCGAAAACGTCTGCGACTGCGTCGAATCCGATGATGCCGGTGACCAGTGGCGTCACGTCGACCTTGCCGTCGGCGATGAGGTGCAGCGCGGTGCGGAACTCGGCGGGGTCGTAGTAGATCACAAAGCGCAGGTCGAGTTCTTTGTTGATCGCCATCGCGGGTCGGAAGCGGTCGGACTCCATGCACACGCCGACCACGACGATGCGCGTCCGCAGCGGCACGCCCGACACGATGTTCTCGATCATTCCCGGCACGCCGACGCACTCGAACACGACCGGCCCCTTCGGGGTGGCGCCGACCTTGTCGCCGAGTTCGATTGCCTTCCACCACGGCAGGCCGTAGATGCGGCGCAGGATGTGCATGGCGTCGAACGCGGTGCCGAGCAATTGCCCTGTGCGCGTGAGGTATTCGCCCTTCTTGGCGGCGATGTCCCACGGGGAGTCGACAGTCGGGTCGACGACGATGTCGGCGCCGCAGCGTCGGGCAAGATCTCGACGACCCGCCGACAGGTCGGAGGCGATGACGGTCTTGACGCCCTTGGCCTTGAGAACCAGGATCACCGACAGCCCAATAGGTCCGCAGCCCACCACGACCGCGACGTCGCGCTTGCTCACGTCACCGCGGTTGACCGCGTGCACGGCAACCGACAGCGGTTCGGTCAGGGCGGCGTGGTCGAGTGGCACGCCGTCGGGCACGGGCATCGTCATGTCCTCGGAGACGACGACGTACTCGGCGTAGGCACCGGGGGCGTCGGCGCTGAGTCCGACGAGGTGCTCGGTCTCGCCGTGCTTGATGATCGGTAGTGCGGCGACCAGGGTTCCCGGCGCCCACTTCTTGCGGCACTTGGGGCCGTACTCGGCGATCTCGCCGATGAATTCGTGGCCCATCACGACGTGATCTGTCGAGCGCATGAAGCGGTCGTAGCCGACCTCGGCGGTGACATCGGCGGTGTCGTCACCGTGCGTGCGCGCGTGCAGATCAGAGCCGCAGATCCCGGTGCGCCGCACCTTCAACAACACCTGACCTGGACCTGGCTGCGGCTTCTCGATCTCCTCGACACTCAGCTTGCCCTCGTGACACACCACTGCCCGCATCGGCTTCCTCTCGTGCGATGTTCCAACACTCGTTGTAACGTTCTACCGCACAATACGCCGACGCTGTGACGCGGCTCCCTGCCCTGGGTCCGGCCAAGCGAGAACAAGTCCGGACGGGACAAGCCCGTCGCAGCCGCCAGAGCCTCGTCAGGAGAAGATGCGCGACGAGATCTCGGCGAACTCGGTATCGGTGACGACGCCCGCCGACCGCAGCGACGTGAGCGCATTCATGAGTTGCGACTTCGGATCTGCGGCAACCGGCTGAGCGGCCGGCGCAGCAACAGGCTGGGCAACCGGCTGTGGGGCAACAGGCTGCGCAACCGGCTGCTGCGCGGCGTGCGCCTGCTGCGATGCTGCCTGCGCGGCCCACCTGTCCTGTTGCCGACGCTGCACCCGGCCGTGCACCGAGCTGGCGACGGCCGCGCGGCCCGCTGTGCGAATCAGGCTCATGATCAGTTCCCTTCGAGAGCGTCAGTGGCGTCGAGAGCGTCGATCAGGTCGTCGACGAGGACCGGCCCCTCGGTGAGCACGGTTCCGCCGTCGGCACCCCACGCGCCGATGACGGGGAGGAACGATAGCTCCTCGTAGACCACGATGGCGGCGACCTCGCCTGCGGCGAGCGATTCCGCGGCAGCAGCGACGTCGTCGTCATCGATCAGGTGCGAGTCGGCACCCGAGAATTCGTCGAGGCCGACGCTCGCGGCGTCGAGTCGCTGCACCTTGCCGTCGGCGTCGCGGCTGACGAACTCCGTGTCGAGAACGTTGACCCGACCCGCAGCAACCAGGTCGGTCAGCACCGCGAAGCCGGCCGACGGCACGGGCGCCGACGGAAAACTCACGACAATGAAATTGATGGGGCCCAAGTCGGCGTCGAAACTCACGCCCTGAGAGTATCGCCCACCGCTCGCTGCCACTCAGCCGAAGTACACGCTCCCCCGACGGCTGAGCATGCGGAACAGTGTCTGCTGAATCTCTTCGCGGACATGGTCGGTGAGGTCGAAGACAACCATGGGGTCGTCGGCGGACGACTCGTCGTAGCCGCCCGTCTCGATGGGACGGCCGAAGTGGATATGCCACTTCGACGGCAGCGGCACCAGACCCAGCGGTCCGAGCAGTGGGAACGTCGGCGTGATGGGCAGGTACGGCAGCCCGAGGATGCGGGCGATCGGCTTGAGGTCGGCGAGCATCGGGTAGATCTCCTCCGACCCGACGATCGACACCGGGATGATCGGGCTGGCGTTGCGCAGCGCCGTCGTCACGAAGCCTCCGCGACCGAATCGCGCGAGCTTGTACCGATCCTTGTAGAGCTTTCCGATCCCCTTGTAGCCCTCGGGCCACACCGCGGTGAGTTCGCCCGCTCGCAACAGGCGGTCGGCGTCGTTGGTGCATGCGAGGGTCGCGCCGATACGGCGGGCCACCTCGCTGACCGCTGGTGTGTCAAAAGCCATGTCGGCGGCGAGGATTCGCAGATGCCGACCGGTTGGGTGATTGTCGTGCAAGGCGAGGCTGGTCATCAGCGCGTCGATGGGCAACGCACCGGCATGGTTGGCGACGAGCAGAGCGCCACCTGTGAGCGGCAGGTTCTCCACACCGGTCACCTCGACACGGAACCACTTCTCGTACACCTGGCGGATCGCGGGGAACCAGACCGACTCGGTGAAGTGCGGGTCGAAGCCGAAGTCGTCGATCTCGTAGTCGCCGGTCATCCGCTCACGAATGAAACCCGCTGTGGCAGTAAGTGAATCAGCAACTGCACCACGGATACCACCGAGACTGAACAACGGGCTGCGCGCAGGTCCACGCTGCTCGACGCCGAGGGCGTCGGTCTCGAGCGCGACGTCGTCGTTGATGGGGGTGACCGCAGCGGGCGGCCGGCCGAAGCCGTCGGTATTGGGGTGGCCGATACTCGACGGCGCCGTTGCCTGCTGGCTCGGGTGGCGACCGCGGCCGCCATCGCGCGTGACTCCCGGCTGATCGCGACGAGACGCTTCGAGGCCCGCCCTGGAGTTGCCCACACCGGAGCTTGCGTACAACTGGATCACCTTTGCCGTCCGTGCATCACCAGAAGACGTCACGTGATTCGACAAGGCGTTCCACCCCCAACGGGTATGACGCAGAAGAACGGGAGGGGGGTGCCTGGTGTCGCTGCGTCGACGCACCGGGCCTGACGCCCGAGTTTACGGGTTCGTCCCTGATAGTGCACGTTCCGCCGCCGTATTTGCATTGTCATTGAATGCGTCAAATTGGGGATTCAAATTGACGCCAAAAACAGACAGTCTGTGCGATTTGTGCGCGAATTGTTCAGGCAAGCCGATGCGCCGCCGATACGACTTGTCGTTCCGCTTTTCGCCACGTATCCGGCGCGATCACAGGAGTCACACCACTGCGGTCGACGAAGTCGTCGAGCGTCTCCGACGTTGAGTACCGGGGCGCGAATCCGAGCTCGGTGCGCATCCTCGTTGTGTCGAGAACCCTTCCGTACGTAAGGAATTCGGTCTGCGACGACCGCAGACGAGCTGAGCGAAGATTCTGCATCACCCCGGTGATCGGCGCGAGCAGACCGCTCACCACGGGCAGTTCCACGTGTCCGACGCGTCGAATGGCCTGCGTCAACGTCACCACTCCGTCGCCTGCGATGTTGAAAGTTCCCGGCCGCCCACGCAGCGTCACGTGTTCCATTGCTGCGAGTGCGTCCTCTTCATGCAGAAATTGCAGACGTGGTTGATAGCCGATGACAGTCGGAACCACCGGGAGCGAAAGATAGGAACTCATCCTGGTGTTGATTCGAGGACCGAGCATGGCCTGCAGTCGCATCGTCGTCACGTCGATGTCCTGGCGTCGTCGCGCGAGTCCGCGCACGTACCCCTCGACGTCGAGCATGTCGCGTCCGTAGCCGCGACGGGGTTCACGCTTAGCGGGCGTCTCCTCGGTGAAGTAGGCGGGGTCGCGGGGGCTCGCACCGTAGACCATCGCCGTCGAACGCAGGATGAGCCGTTTGACCGAGGGGCTTCGCTGACACGCACCGCACACCTGCATCGCGCCGAGGAGATTGAACTCCTTGATGGCCGCGGAGTGCGGAGCGGTCTCCATGATCGACGTCGCGGCGTGCACAACGGTGTCGACCTCGTAGTGCGAGATCGCCTTCGCTATCGCGGGCCTGCGGATGTCGAGGCGCAGGAACTCTGCGCGCCCCATTCGCCGCATCAGGTCCTTGCGCGGCACCCGTGAGTCGACTGCGAGGACCCGCTCGACGTCGGGATTGGCCGCCAGTGCGGCGACGAGGTATCCACCGAGAAAGGTCGACGCCCCGGTGACCAGCACCGTGCGCGGAACCTGTTGGACGTCGGATTGAGAACCATCGGGCATGAACGCAAGGCTAGCCCGACGAAAAAGAACCCGCACTCAGGCGGGTTCTTTTGGCGCGCGGTCGAGATGACCGCGAACGTATCGGTGGAGCGAATCCGCGCCGACTTACTCGGCGCGAGCGCTCACTTACCGAGTTTGCGACGCTGCACGCGGGTACGACGCAGAAGCTTGCGGTGCTTCTTCTTCGACATGCGCTTGCGGCGCTTCTTGATCACTGAACCCATCGGGGCACTTCCTTACTCACACGGTCTCACGCGGTTTCACGGCACGCTGTCGTCGACACTCACACTTGGGTGGTGAGGCCTGCCCGCCGGAACCTTGCGGCGAGATCAGCTACGCGATCATCAACACTACCGGTCGAGGTCGCAAAGAGAAAAATCAGGGGACCTCTGGTGAACACCACAACTCCTGCCGACGGCGCGCTGCGCGCGTTCGGCAGGAGTTGCCTCGTAGTTCGCGGTCGGACTAACCGGCGTCGAAGTAGGACGTCTCCAGGTAGTCATGCACAGCCTTGGCGTGCACACGGAAGGAACGACCCACGCGCACGGCGGGGAGTTCCCCACTGTGGACGAGGCGATAAACGGTCATCTTCGAGACGCGCATCAACGATGCGACCTCGGCCACGGTCAAGAACTGCGACCCTGAAGCCGCGTTGCTGACCGCACCTGACCTGTCACCAGGAGTCTCTGCTGCCATGAGTTACTCATACCTCCGGAGCACGCGTCGCGGCCGCCGGCTTCCCCTCCGGCGGACACCAGACACGCACGTGCTTAAAGCAGCTTAGCGTGGCAGATGTGAAAAAAGCGACGTAAGTGGCCTGGATCGGCGGCATTTCTGGCCCTCGACCACAACATGCTGGGGTTTTGGCCGGTAGAAGCCCCAAATATTGGGAGCCGACACCCGACGTGGTCGGCTGTTCAGCCTCCCAAACCCTCAACGTCGGGTCGACGTCCCGCGCGCGCACTGGCTTGCGCACACGCCTCCGTGGCCCGATACATCGCTGCTCGCGCACCGTTTTCCTCGAGCACGCGGATCGCGGCCGCGGTGGTTCCACCGGGCGATGTCACGGCTGCGCGCAGGTCGACCGGAGAGACCCCGGAGTCGCTCATCAGGATCCCCGACCCGCGGATCGTCTGCACTGCCAATTCGCTCGCCTGCGCGCGGGTGAGGCCGAGCGCAACGCCTGCGTCGATCATCGATTCGGCGAGGAGGAACACGTAGGCGGGTCCGGAGCCCGAGATCGCGGTGACCGCATCCATCTGCTTCTCCGGGACGACGATGACCTTGCCGACGCTCTCGAGCAGCCCGACGACCGCGGTGAGCTGCTCTGGGTCGACGTGGCGCCCCGGCGCGACCGCCGACATCGCTTCGTTCACGAGCATCGGCGTATTCGGCATGACCCGCACGACCGGCACGCCTGCGGGCAGCGCGTTCTCGTAGCGGGCGATCGGCACTCCCGCCGCGAGGCTGATGGTGACGCGCTCGGATTCGCCGTCGTCGTCGACCCGCGCGAGTTGGCGCAGCACGGCGTCGACGATGTCGGGTTTCACCGCGATGAAGACGTATTGGGAGCCCTCGACCGCGGTGGGGATATCGGTGACCAGTACGCCGTACTCCTCGGAGAGCTCGCGGGCGCGTCCCTCGTTGGGCTCGGCCACGGCCAGGTTCTTGGGCTGGTGACCCGCTGCGATGAGTCCGGCAAGGAGCGCCTCGCCGATCTTGCCGCCGCCGATGACGGCGATCCGTTCACTCACGTCGTGGTGCCTTTCTTCTCAGCCGTGACATCTGTGGTCAGCGGAATTCGGGTCAGCCGGGTTCGTATCAGCTCTGCCGCTGCGGGATCAGCGCGAGCTGACGCGACTGCGCGACCACGGTGCCCGTCGAGTCCACCACGAGGTGGTCCTCCTCGAACATTCCGGGTCCTACCTCGGTACTCGACGCCGCGAACCGCAGCCAACCCGGCGCGGGATGTCGTCGGACATAGGTGGTGAGCTGGACGGTCGGCGCCCACCCGAAGAGCGCGAGGTTCATCACCACCGGCGGCGAGATGTCGCAGACCAGCACGGCGAAATCGACGTCGGGCTCGGCGTTCTTCGGACGCGTCCACCCGCGCACGACCGGCTCACCGGTCTCACCGCGCGCGACGGGGAAGCTCGTCGGATCGAGCACCAGGTCGAGTGCTGCCCCGAGGTGCATGACCTCACCGACCGGCGAGCCGTCGATGGAGATGCCGCCGGGCTGCGGATCGACGGGCAGGTCGTCGAGCACCGACGGTGCCGAGTGATGGGGCGTGCCGCTGTCGGGTCGCGCGAGGGTGACCGACGACGACACCATCAGTCGTCCGTTCTGCGCGAGGTCGACGGTCAGCAGGGTGACGGTGCGACCGCGTTTGCGCAGCGTGACCGCGAGATCGACGTCGGCGGGATCGGGCGCGGCGAGGTAGTCGCTGGCGATGGCGACGGGCACGAGGTCGGCTGCCGACGGCATCGACTCGTCTGAGCCGACGAGCTCGTCGTATGCGTGCCGCGCCGCTCGGGCGACCAGCATCTGCATCGTGCCGCCGTGCACCTTGGGTCCGATCGTGAACGTCGGGTCGATACTCGCGCGGTAATTCACATCGCCGGGGCCCTCGGTGGGACGCAGGGTCAACAGCCCAGCGATCTTGTCGCTCATTCGGTTTCGGTCTCCTGGATCGGTGCAGTGCGGACGGGATCGCGTCGAAGGTTGGTTCGCGCGAAGTCGAGGGCGCGCCCGAGGAGGGCTGCGCGTTCGGGTTTGGTGCGTGCCGATCCCGTGCTGACCTCGAGCACAACAGCCCCGGCGAAGTCGCTCGCGGCAAGGCGTCGGCACACCTCGACGCAGGGTTGCGATCCGTCGCCCGGGATCAGATGCTCGTCGGTTGCCGCACCGCTGCCGTCGGCGAGGTGGAGATGGCTCAGCGCCGGCCCCATACGCTCGAACAGATCGACCGCGTCAACCCCGGCCGTCGCGGTATGCGAGAGGTCGAGGGTGTAGTGCGCGTACCCGTCGTCGGTGGGGTCGGTGGACTTCCCGAACGCCGATGCCGCGCGACCCGGCCCTCCCCCACGTGCGTTCAACCGCTGCGCCGAGCGCTTACCCGCGCCGAAGAGCCGGTCGGCGCGCATCGGGAACATGTTCTCCACCGCGACGTCGACGCCGCTGTTCTCCTCGAGTTCCGTCACGAGGTCGTCGAATGCTGCGGTGTACGCCCGCTGCCAGCGGAAAGGCGGATGTACGACGACGGTCGGCGCTCCGAGATCCTCCGCCGCCGACACCGCACGCGCCAGCTTGGCCTGCGGATCGCGACCCCATACGCGCTGCGAGATGAGCAGGCACGGCGCGTGGATCGACAGCACCGGAACCTGATATCGCTCGGACAGGTACTCGACGTGAGAGATGTCCTGGCTGACAGCCTCACCCCACACCATGAGTTCGACGCCGTCGAAACCCAGCTCAGCCGCGTACGCGAAGGCCGCCTCGGTGTTCTGCGGATAGACCGACGCCGTCGACAGCCCGATGGGGATGTCGGCTACAGGAGTGACCATCAGATCCTCACGTCGCGAGCAACACCAACGGACCGATGGTCACGATCAGTCCGACACCCAGGGCCAGCAACGTGGTGAACAGGTCGCGGGAGTGCCGCACGGCGTGGGTGAACGAGACGATGCCGAAGATCACCAGCACCGCCAACACCAGCGCGAAGTAGACGTTCCAGCGCCAGAGCTCGGTGAATCCCCAGAACAATCCGACACCGACCGCCAGCCCGAGGATCGCCTCGCCGATGACCAACAGCCACGCCTTCGCCGGCGAACGGCCGTCCCCGTCGTCGGAGTCGCCGGGCCGCGCGTCCTTGGACGTTGCCGCTTTCGACGTGGGGGTTTTGGATTTGGGGGCTTCGGACGTCGGGGTTAGGGGCGCCGCCGCGCTGTCCGTTTCCTTCTCGTCTACCGCGCTCTTGTCCGCTGCGCTCGCGTCCGCTGGGTTCTTGTCCGCAGGACTCCTGTCCGCAGGGCTCTTGTCCGCTGGGCTCGTGCCGACTGCGGCCGCGACCGCGGCGGCGCCGACTCCGGTCAAGCCTGTCGTCGCAGCCTCGGGTGAGTCTGATTCGAGCGCCTCGGCCGCATCGCGATCGGCGTGCTCACGGGCGTCACGCTCGTCGTCATCCTCGCGGACGCTGTCGAACGACGAGTAGCCGTACGCGCGGTCGCCGTCGAACTTGCCTGCGTCGAACTTGCCTGAGTCGTCGTAAGCATTTGCGTCACTGGGTCGTTCGACGTCACTCAATGTCTCGGCGTCACCGGATCGCTCGGCGTCGGGGGTCACGCCGCGTGGCTCCCCGACGATCCCGATGGCCGTGGTCTCCTCCACGAACGCGGCGCCGGAGGTGTGGCGATCGTCGTCGACGAGTGAGTCGGACTCGACGTCGGTGCGGTCGTCCCGCGCGGCGGCCTTGCGCCCGAACCACCCGCGCTTGCGCTTGGGTTTGTCGCCGGAGCGTCGGGCCGCGCGCTTCTTCGACGACGCACTCTTCTCGTCGTCATCGTCGTATTCGGCGAACGACCGGTATGCGTCGAAGTCGTCGTCGATGACGTCTGCGAACCTGCCGGTTCGCGCGGGCGGCGGCGCATCGAGTTCTACGACGTCGACGTCGTCGGCCTCGACGAGCCGCACGCCGTCGGCGGTGTCGTCGTCGCCGACGATCGGGATGATTCCGGTGACAGCGTTCGCGTGCTCGTCGCTGACAGGTTCAGCGTCGGACGTGCTGCGCGATGCCCGCTCGGCGATGGCGGCGGAACTGAAGTCGCGCGTCTGCGGCGGAGCGTCGTAGACGCCGCGGTCGAATCCGGTCGACGCGCCGGCGGGGTCGGCGGAATCCTGGAGCGGTCGGCGGTCGGTCGCACGTCGCGGGACCGGGCTGCTCGACCGCGGGAAATGCGGCGCGGAGTCAGGCGACTCCCAGGCATTCGGGGCGCCGGCCGCCGGGGTGTCGGTCTTCGGTGCCTGAGTCTTTGGAGCCTGGGTCTTCGGTGCGCTGGTCTTCGGGGCTTCGCTCCTGGGCGCGTCGGTGATTCGCGGGATCTCGCCGGTGAGCTCAGACACCGAGACGGCTCCGTCGCGCCCGGCACGGCGCCTGCCACGGGTTTCGGTGAGGCGCTTCGTGCGTTCCTCGTCGGCGATGGCGGCGTCGCGACGTGCGAGCAGTTCCGACACGGAGATGGGCCTCGACTCCGACGCCGAGTCGTCCGATCCGCCCGTGGGTGACCCCGGTTGCTTGGCCATCGAAACTCGCTCTCCTCCTCAGGCCGCCTAGCGCAGGCCCTGGGTTGCCGGTGTCGAACCCGCCGACCCTGTGCGGGTCGCTTCAGTGGGGGTCGTCCCGATCTGTTCTTGGTTGTCCGCCAGCTCGGTGTCGAGACGACGCAGGATCACGCCCTCGCGCAAGGCCCACGGACAGATCTCCAGTGTATCGACCGACAGCGCCCGCATCGCCGCCTCCGCGACGAGCGCGCCCGCAACGAGTTGACCAGCACGATCGGCGCTGACGCCCTCGAGTTCTGCGCGGTCGTCGCGGGTCATCCGCGAGATGAAGGCGATCAACTGGCGCAGCCCGCTCGCGGTGAGTTGACGCTTGACCCGCAACCCGGCTCCCGACGGCGCCGCGCCGGTCAGACGCGCGAGCGAGCGGAACGTCTTCGACGTCGCAACCGCGATGTCGGGTTTGCCCGCGGCACGCAGTTCGCGCGCGGGATCTCTGAGCTCGGCATCGAGCCAGTCGCGCAGCACGCCGATACGTCGACGGTCCGGCGGATCGTCGGGCAGCCACTCGCGGGTCAACCTGCCGGCGCCAAGCGGCAGGCTCAACGCGACGTCGGGCTCCTCGTCGACGCCGTTGGAGATCTCGAGCGATCCACCTCCGATGTCGAGCGCGAGGATGCGACCGGCGCTCCAGCCGTACCAGCGTCGCACGGCCAGCGAGGTCAGTCGCGCCTCGTCGCGACCGCTCAACACGGTCACTCGGACACCGGTCTTGGCTTCGACGCGGTCGAGCACTTCTTCGGAATTGGTCGCATCGCGCACCGCAGACGTCGCGAACGCCATCGTCTGCTCGCACCCCGACGTGGCGGCGATGTGGGTGAACTCGTCGACCGAGTCGATCAGCGATCGGGCACCGCGCTCGGTGAGCCTGCCCTTCTCGTCGATCTGTTCGGCGAGCCGCAGAACCGACTTGGTTGAGCTCATCGGTGTCGGATGGCCGCCGCGATGGGCATCGACGACGAGCAGGTGGACAGTATTGCTGCCCACGTCGAGCACTCCTAAACGCACGCATACACGGTAGTGCTTCGACGATTCGCCATGTTGCGTGGGTGGCGAAACACACGGGCGCGATCAGACGCCACGCTGCCGATACGACTACCGTGAACGCGTGCCAAGCCCCACCCCGTCCGCACAGATCTCACCGGCTCCCGAGGTACCACTCGACTTCGCGCGCGAATGGTATGAGTTCTTCGATCCCGCGGACCCAGAACACCTCATCAACGCCGACCTGACCTGGCTGTTGTCGCACTGGACATGTGTCTTCGGAACACCGGCGTGCCAGGGGATCATCGACGGCCGACCCGACGACGGCTGCTGCAGCCACGGCGCCTACCTGACCGACAAGGACGACCGAAAACATCTCGCGAAGAGCGTCGCCATGCTCACCCCTGACGACTGGCAGTTCTACGAGAAGGGATCTGGCAAGGATCCCCTCGGCAAGAAGGGGTATCTCGAAGAGGGAGACCTCGACGACGAGCCCGCACTCAAGACGCGAACTCACAAGGGCGCGTGCATCTTTCTCAATCGTCCCGGTTTCGACCGCGGACCCGGATGTGCACTACACGCCATGGCGCTGCGCAAGGGCATCGAGCCGTGGAGCGTGAAACCCGATGTGTGCTGGCAACTTCCGATCCGGCGCGAGCAGGACTGGGTGGAGCGCCCCGACGGGACGCAGGTCCTCAAGACCACGATCACCGAGTTCGACCGTCGCGGCTGGGGCGAGGGCGGACACGACCTCAAGTGGTATTGCTCGGGTTCGCCCGACGCCCACGTCGGCGCGACGCAGGTCTTCGAGTCCTACGCCCCGGAACTGACCGAACTCCTCGGCAAGCCCGCATACGACGAGTTGGCTCGGGCGTGCCGACGCCGCAACGGCCTCGGGATCGTCGCGGTCCATCCGGCGACAGCCGCGGCGACCACGCGCCGGACGACCGACATCAAGTACGAGGAACTGGGTTAACCGCCGCGGAGGCGCCGCGCATCGGGCACACTACCGAGCATGCGATTTGGGATACCAAATACAGCTCGGCAGTTACTGAAGGCCGACGAGTACGAGTGGCTGGTGTCCTATCTCGTCGCGCGCGGCCTGCTCCGCTGGAGCAGGTGGCTGGTAGCGATCGACGGCGCCACCATCGGGGTGACTGCGATGCTCGCCGCCCTCGCTCCCCCAGGCGTGCTGTGGCCGTATGGCAACCTCGTGATGGCGGGTCTGGCCGTCGCCGGCATCTGCTGGGCGGCACGGTGGCTTTTCGGGCGCTGGCCGTCGCATCTCGAATCGTTGGTTTTGATCGCCGCAGCCGACATCGGTGTCGCGACAGCATGTTTCGCTCATCACAACCTCGTGCTCGGCGTTGCCGCGACACCGCTGTTCGCGGCAACAGGGGCCTACATCGCCTTCTTCCACAGCACCGCAGCCAATATCTGCCATATCGTCTTCGCGGTCACCGTGGTGGTCACTGCCGTCGTCGCAAGCGGTTTTGTTCAAGGCCTGCAATGGCTTCCGGTCGCGATGAGCAAAGGCTTGATCGCCCTGTTGCTGACAGCGCTTGTCCTGCCGTTCCTGCGCATCGCCTACAGCATGTTCCGGTCCAGTGCTGACGCGTCGGCGGTCGACTCGCTGACCGGATTGCTGAACAGGCGCGGCCTTCGACAGGAGGTCGCGAAGGCCGAGATCGAATCACCCGACTCGACCCCGTGGACGGTCGTCGCGGTCGATCTCGACAACTTCAAGGCCGTCAACGACATCTACGGGCACCAGCGAGGCGACGACGTCCTCGTCGCAGTAGCGGATGTACTCCGACGTTGCCAGGTCCCGGGTACGCAGACACTGATCGTCAGACTGGGCGGCGACGAATTCGCGATGGTGTTGCGTGCAACGAAGACCGATGCGGAGCGCCTCGCCGCCCGCGTCCTGCAGACAATCAGCCAGGAAACCGATCTCGGCGTGTCGGCGAGTCTCGGCGTCGCCACCGGCACCCCGACCAGCGACGTGTTCGAGCTGGTCGCGTCGGCGGACACGGCGATGTACAAGGCAAAACGATCAGGCGGCGACCAGGTGGCTCAGGCCACGCTCTGGCCGGGTCAGAACTCCAACAGTCCGAACTCCAACAGTCACGACCCGGACAGCCGGGAGTCGAACAGTCAGGGCTCGAGTTTGTAGCCGAGTCCGCGGACCGTCACGAGGTGCTTCGGGCTGGCCGGGTCGGGCTCGATCTTCGAGCGAAGCCGCTTCACGTGGACATCGAGAGTCTTGGTGTCGCCGACGTAGTCCGCACCCCACACACGGTCGATGAGCTGACCGCGGGTCAGCACTCGGCCGGAGTTGCGCAGGAGGTACTCGAGGAGGTCGAACTCCTTGAGCGGCAACGTGATCTGCTGTCCGTTGACGGCGACAATGTGGCGCTCGACGTCCATCCGGACAGGACCTGCCTCCAGAATGCCGATGGCCAGGTCGTCGTCGATTCCGTCGCCACCGCGACGCAGCACGGCACGGATACGGGCGATGAGCTCGCGCGCCGAGTACGGCTTGGTGACGTAGTCGTCGGCACCGAGTTCGAGTCCGACGACCTTGTCGATCTCGCTGTCGCGCGCGGTCACCATGATCACCGGCACGCTCGACCGCGTGCGCAACGACTTGCAGATCTCCGTGCCGGACATGCCGGGCAGCATCAGATCGAGCAGAACGATGTCGGGGCTGACGCGATCGAAGGTGCCGAGTGCCGCAGCGCCGTCGTTGACGACGGTGGCCTCGAATCCCTCCTTGCGCAACAGGAATGCCAGCGGATCGGCCAGCGATTCCTCGTCCTCGACGATCAGAACGTGAGTCACCTGTCGGTTTCCTTCGGTCGTGCGAGTGGCGCAGACGGAACCGTCTCGCCCTGGACCACGGCTACAGCTGCCGTAGGTTCGATTATTTCGGTACCGGCTATTCCGGTGCCGGCCACATCGGTGTCGTCGTCGCCCCAACCGATCTCGGTGCTCATGTCCTGCGGAATGCACAGCGTGAACGTCGAGCCGGTGCCTGGCTTACTCCAGAGCGAGATGACTCCACCATGATTGGCGGCGACGTGTTTGACGATTGCGAGCCCCAAGCCGGTGCCGCCGGTACTGCGTGACCGCGCCTTGTCGACGCGGAAGAAGCGCTCGAAGACTCGTTGCTGATCGGCCGGCGCGATCCCGATGCCCCGATCGGTCACGGCGATCGCCACCATCGGCCGTCCGTCGTGGCGGGTCACCCGCCTGCTCACCGAGACGGTTGTGTGCGGCGGTGAGTAGGAGATGGCATTGACGATCAGATTGTTCAGTGCCGTCAACAACAGCATTCGGTCGCCGCGCACCGTCAGGCCTGCCGGGGCGTCGGCGCGCAGTGAGATCGACGCCGCTTCGGCAGCCACACCGGCTGATTCGATCGCGTCGTCGATCAGCGTGTCGATGTCGACGAGTGAGAAGTCGGCGGTCTCGCCCTCTTGCAGTCGCGATAGTGCGAGCAGTTCGGTGACCATGTTGCCCATGCGCGTGGCCTCGGCGACCACACGATTACCGAAGTGCTGCACCGAATCCGAGTCGTCTGACGACTCCAGCAGCGCCTCCGCGAGCAGGCTGATGGCACCGACGGGCGTCTTCAGTTCGTGCGACACATTGGCGACGAAGTCGCGGCGGGTCGCCTCGACGCGCAGGTGCTCGGTGTCGTCGGCGCCGTAGACAACGGCGTAGCGCTCCTCGCCCTCACGGACCAGCCGCGCGATACAGCTCACGGACTCGACGGTCTTGCCGCGTGCACGTCCCGTCGAGAGAAATCCCAACGCCGACGCGGGGGGTTCGAAATCGAAACGACGCTCGGCCTCGGTGTCGAGGACTTCTTTCGCCGCCTCCCAGACCGAATCGTCGAGCAGCCTGTCGCGCACGAGAGCCAATTCGACGGCGCGATGGTTGTAGAGGACGACGTCGCGGAACTGGTCGACGACCGCGACCGCGGTGTCGGAGTTTCGCACGATCAGTCCGAGCAGTCCCGCGGTGGTCATCCGACCGTCCTCGGTGACACCGTGTACGTCGGTCTCGCGCAGCTCCGCGCTCTCGGGCACCACCCGCGGGCGCTCGGCGAGAGTCAACGCGTAGCTGGGCTGATCGTCGGCGATCTCGGGAACGACGGGGGCGGCAACGTTGGTCGCGTGGTTCGCATCGTCGCGGGTGCTGTCGAGCCCGCTGCGTGACATCGCGTCACGACGCCAGAAACGACCGAGCGCGAATCCGACGAGGACGGCTGCCACGAGGACGACGGCAACTGTCACGCCGCCCACGAATACACCGGTCACAACGTCAGCTTACGGCCCACCAAACTGCAGGAACACTCAGTGCAGGACAGTTCGACCGCTGTTCACGCACCGTTCCACCCGCATTACGTGACACCGCCGTCGCTTGCATTCAAGAGGTGACCGACGCCACCAGGTCGGCGTACTCGGGGTGCTGGTCGATGTAGTGACGAACGTACGAGCAGACCGGCACAACCTGCTTGCCCTGCGACCGGATGTCGTCGAGGACGGTCCGAACGAGCTGGCCTGCGTACCCGCGTCCCGAGTAGGCGTCGAGGATCACCGTGTGAGTCAGAATCACCTGGTAGGGCTCCGACACGTAGTCCAGGTACCCGACCAGCCGATCGGTGGGTTCGACGTCGCGCGGATCGGACTCGGGATCGGTGAGGATCGCCTCGTACCTCTCCTGCGGTGCCGAGTGGACTATGCGCAGGGTTCCAGAATCGGCCATGCAACCAATGTAACCGCGGTCACAGCAACCCGCCCGTGACAATTGGGTTACGGACTACTTCTTACCCTGCGCCGCGACGGCCGCAGCACCTGCGGCAGCAGCCTCGGGATCGAGGTACGTGCCACCGGGGTTGAGCGGTTTGAGGTTGTCGTCGAGGTCGTAGCGCAGCGGGTTACCCGTAGGGATGTTGAGCGCGGCGATGTCGGCGTCGGAGATACCGTCGAGGTACTTGACCAGCGCGCGAAGCGAGTTGCCGTGCGCGGCGATGAGCACCGTCTTACCCGCCTTGAGATCGGCGGCGATGTCGGATTCGAAGTACGGGATGAGTCGCTCGACGACATCCTTGAGGCACTCGGTCAGCGGAACCTCGGGGAGGTCGGCGTACCGGGGATCATTCGTCTGGCTGTACTCCGAGTCGGGTTCGATCGGCGGCGGCGGGGTGTCGTAGGAGCGGCGCCACAGCATGAACTGCTCCTCGCCGAACTTCGCGAGGGTGTCGGCCTTGTTGAGACCCTGCAGGGCGCCGTAGTGACGCTCATTGAGACGCCAGTCGCGGACGACCGGAATCCAGATCCGGTCGGCGGCGTCGAGCGCGATGTTCGCGGTGGTGATCGCGCGTCGCAGGAGCGAGGTGTAGAGGACGTCCGGCAACAGATCGTGCTCGACGAGCAGCTCGCCCGCGCGCGTCGCCTCCGCTCGACCCTTGTCGGTCAGCGCGACGTCGACCCAACCGGTGAACTGGTTGGACGCGTTCCATTCGCTCTCGCCGTGCCGCATGAGAATCAGGGTGCCGTTGCTCATAGGGGTCAGTTTTCCATACCGAGGCTTTGCACGGGGGCTTCACCCGAGCCTCCACACGGGGTCGACGGGTCACCGACAAGAGCGGGCCGCCCTCGGAAGTATCCGAAAGCGGCCCGCTGCCTTGCGATCTGGGTGGCTACTTGCGCAGATCCTTGCGCAGGATCTTGCCGGAAGCCGACTTCGGGATGACCTCGATGAACTCGACGGCGCGCACCTTCTTGTGCGGCGCGACCTTCGCGGCGACGAAGTCGATCACCTCGGCTTCGGTCAGCTCCACATCGGACTGCTTGACGACGAAAGCCTTCGGGATCTCCTCGCCGGACTCCTCCTCGATGACACCGATGACTGCCGTGTCGGCGATCTTCGGGTGCGTGAGCAGCAGCGCCTCGAGCTCGGCCGGCGGCACCTGGTAGCCCTTGTACTTGATGAGCTCCTTGAGGCGGTCGACGATGTAGACCGATCCGTCGGCGTCGAGCTGGGCCATGTCGCCGGTGTGGAGGAAGCCGTCGGCGTCGATGGTGTCGTTGGTGGCCTGCTCGTTGTCGAGGTATCCGAGCATCACGTTGGGTCCGCGGACCCACAGTTCGCCGGGCTCGGACAAGCCCTCGCTCGGCACCGTGAACTCTTCACCCGTTGCCGGGTCGACGATCTTGTTCTCCGAGTTCGGAATTGGCCAGCCGACGGACGAGAGCGGCGGCTCGTCGAGCCCCAGCACGGCCTGCGAGTCGACTGGGATGAGGTGGCTGACGGGCGAAAGCTCACTCATGCCGTAGCCCTGCAGCATGTGCAGATTCAGTCGCTTGGCGACTGCCTTGCCGAGCTCGTCGTCGAGCGGCGCCGCACCGGAGAGCATCGTGTGCAGCGACGAGAGGTCGTAGTTGTCGATGATCGGATGCTTCGCGAGAGCCACCGCGACCGGCGGCGCGATGAACGCGTAGGTGACCTTGTAATTCTGGATGTTCTCCAAGAATTCGACGAGATCGAACTTGGCCATCACGACGAGGCTCGCGCGGGCGCGCAGTGCGGCGTTGAGCAGAACGGTCATGCCGTAGATGTGGAAGAACGGAAGCACCGCGACGATCACGTCGTCGCGCGCCATCCCCTGCAGTGGGGCGATCTGCGCGACGTTGGCGACGAGGTTGGTGTGAGAAAGCTTGACGCCCTTGGGGTTTCCGGTGGTACCCGAGCTGTAGGGCAGGACGGCGACGTGCGTCGCCGGGTCGAATGAGACATCCGGTGCCGGCAGATTAGGGCCGAGCAGGTCGGCGGCGTTGGGATGTCCCGACGCCTCGACACCCTCACCGTCGAGGATGACGACGGCGTCGTCGGCGATCCCGACCTCTTTGGCGGCCTCGAGAGCCTGCGCGGCCATCGGCGAGATGGTGACGAGCATCTTGGCACCGGAGTCGGTGAGCTGCTTGGCGATCTCACGTGCTGTGAACAGCGCGTTGATCGTCGTGGCCGTCGCACCCGCGCGCAGCACTCCGTGGAAGACGGTGGCGAACGCGGGAATGTTCGGCGACAGAATTCCGACGACATCGCCGACGCCGATGCCGCGCGCCGCGAGAGCGCCTGCGGCGGCGTTGATCTGGCCGATCAGTTGGCGGTACGTGGTCTTCGTGTCGGTCTTGGGGTCGACGAGCGCGACGCGGTCTAGATCGTCGTCGGCGATACTGCCGAACAGGTAGTCGTAGACGCTGACATTCGGGATCTCGACGTCGGGGTAGGGACTCTTGACGCTCATGGCACCTCCGTTGGTAAATCAGTCAAATAGGATCTTACCAACGGCTGTTGCCACGATGTGACGGCCCTCTCTGCATCCCGCCTGCTCGCGCACCGTCACTCGTCGAGCTGCGCGCCTCCCGCGGGACCGTCCTGCGCGGCGTCGACCACCGAGGAGGGCTCGTAGCGACCTTCGAGCGGCTCCCCCGGCTCGGGTAGCGATTCCTTGTCGATGAGGTGCTCGAAGGCGAGCAGATTGCGGAGCGACTCTCCACGCGAGACACGCCATGCCCATTCGCGGCGGATCGACGTCGCGAACCCGAGCTCGAGGAGCGTGTTGAAGTCGCCGTCCGCGGCTTCGAGAACCTGTCCGAGCACGCGGTCGATCTCGTCAGATGTCAACGCGTCCACCGAGATCCGACCCACCAGATAGATGTCGCCGATGTTGTCGATGGTGTAGGCGACACCGTAGAGCCGACGATTGCGCTTGAGCAGATAGCGGTAGACCGCCTCGTGATTCTCGTCGGCGTGACGACAGACGAACGCCTCGACGCGCACCCCGTATGGACCCGCGGTCAGCAGGACCGTCGTCTTGAGCTTCTTCTCTCCGGGCAGATCGAGGATGACGTGTTCGGACTGTGCTCCGCCGGAGCTCTTTCGGCTGTAGGGGATGTCGCGCTCGGTCAGCGACTTCTCCAACAGTTCGAGATTCTCGATGTGGCTCATCGCTATCACTCCTGACGACGCTGGGTCGGTTGGATGTTCGGATCAGACATTCGCACGATGACGACGCCGCCACCGTCTCGACGCGCGCCGCGCGGCGCCGGTCGGGCTCACCCGTGCGCCAGGCGCCGCGGCAAACGAGGCCATCGCGCGGGAGTAGCTCTCCTGCAACGCATCTGCGGTGTGTTCCCAGGAGAAGTTCTCGGCGTGCGCACGTGCGTGTCGACGCATCGCGGCCAGTTCGTCCGGAGAACCGATCATCTTCTCCAGCGCGTTGGTCCAGTCGCCGATGGCGTGGCCGTTGACCAGGACGCCGCTGCGTCCCGATGAGACCGCGACCGACAGCCCACCGACATCCGCCGCGATCACGGGTGTACCGCAGGCCTGCGCTTCGATCGCGACGAGGCCGAACGACTCCGAATAGCTGGGCACCGCAACCACATCCGACGCCCGATACACCTGCGCGAGCTTCGCGGACGGCTGCGGCGACAGGAAGATCACCTCGTCGGAGATACCCAGTTGCGTGGCGAGATCAACCAGCGCAGAAGGTGTTTCGAGACCAGAACCCGACGGACCGCCGACGATGAGCACCCGCACGGGCCGATCCCCACCCCGCGACCGTTCGATCAGCGGAGCCGCGGCGCGCAGCAAGACGTCGGGAGCCTTCAGCGGCTGGATACGCCCGACGAACGTCAACAGCGTTGCCTCAGAGGGTAATCCGAGTTCGGCGCGCGCCTGCTCCATCGAGCCAGGGGTGTAGCAATCGAGATCGGCTCCCGGCGTGACGATGTCGATTCGCGCCGGATCGGCGTGATACATCGAGACCAGTTCATGCGCCTCGGTCGCGGTGTTCGCGACGAGACGATCAGCCTCGTCGACAACCTGCTGTTCACCGATCACGCGCAGCATCGGTTCCGCGGTGTCGCCCGCGGCAAGTGACGCATTCTTGACAGCGGCAAGGGTGTGCGCGGTGTGCACCAGCGGAACCCCCCAGCGGTCCCGCGCGAGCCAGCCGACCTGCCCCGACAACCAGTAGTGCGAGTGGATCAGGTCGTAGTAGCCGGGGCGCTGCTGCGCCTCGGCCCGCAGCACGCTGGCGGTGAACGCGCACAACTGCGTCGGCAGATCGCGTTTGTCGAGTCCTTCAAACGGTCCGGCGACCACGTTGCGCACCGTGACGCCGGGCGCGGCCTCAACGATGGGCGCATCCGACGACGACGTCGCTCTGGTGAAGATCTCCACCTCGACGCCGCGTCGGGCGAGGCGCTGCGCGGTCTGCCACACGTACACATTCATGCCGCCGGCGTCGCCCGTACCGGGTTGCGCCAGCGGAGAGGTGTGTACCGAGACGAGCGCGACTCGCCGCGGCCCCCTGAAACTCATTACTCCACTGTAGAGAAGGTCCGACGGTCGACGATCCTCAGCACACCCGAACAACGCAGGTAGACGGCTGCGGCCGCGCGTCTCATGACGTGCGTTGCCCCGCGAACACGCCATTGACAGTTGCGACCAAATGCCTCACTGTCGAGACATGTCAGTGCAAGTGTCTCGCAGCAATGTGTCGTTCGAACTGCGCTCCGCCGATACGTGGCGCGACCCGTTCGGCATGTACGCGCGTCTTCGACATGAGTCGCCCGTTCACCACGTGAGCGGCGACGCCCAGAGCCCGCACGACTCAGGAGACGTGCGGAACCCCGACGACTACTGGGTACTCACGCGGCACGCGGACGTCTTCGCCGCGGCGTCGGACCCACCCGCCTTCTCCTCGGCGGCGGGATTGACCGTGGTCTACGGCGAACTGGAGGCGATCGGCCTCGCCGACAACCCTCCCCTGGTCATGCAGGACCCGCCGCAGCACACAGCCTTCCGCTCGCTCGTCGCGCGCGGGTTCACGCCCCGGCAGGTGACGTCGATCGAACCGCGCGTCCGCGAGTTCGTCGTCGAACGACTCGAGCGCCTCGACCGCGACGGCCCCACCGACATCGTCGGCGAGCTGTTCAAACCACTGCCGAGCATGGTCGTCGCCCACTACCTCGGAGTTCCCGACGAGGACTGGACTCGCTTCGACGACTGGACCGCAGCAATCGTCGGCGCCCTTGCCGGTTCGGAACCCGCGGCGTCGAATGGCAGCGGAGCTGCGGCGTCGAATGGCAGCGAAACTGCGGCGTCGAACGGCAGCGGAGCTGCGGCGGCCACGAGTGAACTGCTCACGTACTTCGGTGAACTGGTCGAGCATCGCCGCGCGCACCCCGGCGACGACACGGTCTCGGCGCTCGTCGACGCGGGCGTCGCCGACGATCCGGCGGGCCTGGTGTCGATTCTCGCCTTCGTGTTCACCATGATCACCGGCGGCAACGACACGACGACCGGCCTGCTCGGCGGCAGCGTCGACCTTCTCGCCGCATACCCCGAGCAGCGCCGACGCCTCGTGGACGACCAAGCCCTGATCGCCGACGCCGTCGACGAACTGCTGCGGCTGACCTCGCCCGTGCAGGGACTCGCGCGTACCACCACGCGCTCTGTCACCTACACCGACACTCCCGACGGACCGGTCACCGTGCCGCAGGGCCGCAAGGTATTGCTCTGCTACGCCGCGGCCAACCGCGACGAGTCGGTGTTCGGTCCCGACGCCGAGCACCTCGACGTCGAACGCAGACCTCGCCGCATCCTGTCATTCAGCCACGGTCACCACCACTGTCTCGGCGCGGCGGCAGCGCGGATGCAGGCCAGGGTCGCGTTGACCGAACTGCTCGCCCGCCACCCCGACTTCGACGTCGACCCCGACGGCATCACCTACGCGCCTGGCAACTACGTTCGACGCCCCACGTACGTGCCGTTCTACGCGGACGGCTCCCGATGACCGAGATGCCGATGACCGAGATGCCGATGACCGGGACACGAGCGACTGAGACTCGAACCGACTGGCTCGCGGACGACCGCGCGCAGATCGCGGCGACCCGCATCCTCGACACCGCCGCCGAACTGTTCGCCGCGCGCGGTGTCGGCGAGGTGACCATGCGCGACATCGCCGATGCGGCGGGATGTTCGCGCGCCACGCTGTATCGGCACTTCCCCGGCAAGCAGGAGTTGATGGCCGCCTACGTCGAGCGGGCAGCGCGCACAGTGGCGCGCGACGTCGACTCTGCCATCCCCGACGGCGCCGCGCCCGATGAGCAGCTCCTGACCGCCACACAGGCGGCGATCGCCGGAGTGCGCGCCAATCCAGCTCTGTCCCAATGGTTTACCGCCGACATGGCCGCGACGTCTGGACACCTCGCGCAGCTGTCCCCCGCCATCGACGCGGTGGCGGCAGGTTTCCTGCGCCGCATCGTTCCCGATACCACCAACGCCGACCTCGCGGTTCGCGCCGGCTGGCTCGTCCGCGTGATCGTGTCGCTGCTGAGCACACCGGAGGTCGACGCCGCCGCCGAACGCGAACTGCTGCGCCGATTCGTCATGCCGACGCTGGTCACGCGGGCGAACTGACCCCGCAGCGCGGCGTCGTCGATCATCACCTACACTTCTTTCGGTAACGATTGTCATTAGCGAAACGGGTAGGCGAACGATGAAACGCGCAGTCCTGGCACTGACCACGGCCCTTGCTGTCGGCGGGGCACTGACACTTGCCGGTTGTTCTGGCGGCGACTCCGGCAGCTCCGACGGCAAACCGACCGTCGTGACCTCGACCAACGTGTGGGGTGCCGTCGCGTCGGCGGTTGCGGGCGACAAAGCGTCGGTGACGGTGTTGTTCAACGATCCGACCGGCGATCCGCACGAGTTCGAGCCGTCCGCGGCCGATTCCGCCAAGGTCGTCGACGCCGATGTGGTGCTGATGAACGGCGGACACTACGACGAGTACATGGAGAAGGCGTCGCAGAACACCAAGGGCTCCGTGATCAACGCCTTCGACACGATGACCGGCCACCACGAGGACACCGACCACTCCGCGCACGGTGAGACCAACGAGCACGTCTTCTACAACCTGCCCGTCGTCGGCCAGGTGGCCACCGAACTCGCCGACGACCTCGCCGAGAAGGACGATGCCAACGCCACCACGTACCGCGACAACGCCAAGGCGTTCAACGAGAAGATCGACGGTCTGCGCGGATCGCTCGCCGATATCAAGAAGGCCCACGACGGCACGAAGGTCGCGCAGACCGAGCCGCTCGCGGCGTACCTGCTCACCGAGGCGGGCCTGCGCGATGTTGCCCCGGAAGGCTTCACCGCGGCCGTCGAAGAGGGACAGTCGCCGTCGGCCGCCGACCGCGCCGCGATGGAGGATCTGCTCCGCAAGCGTGAGGTGCAGGTGTTCATCTACAACACCCAGGCCGTCGACGCGGTCACCGAAGCGTTGCTGTCGATCGCGAAGTCTGCCAACGTTCCTGTTGTGGAGTTCACCGAGACACTGCCCGCGGGCCAGACCAGCTACATCGACTGGCAGCAGAAGCAGATCGCTGCGCTCGCCTCGGCACTGCCGGCGTGAGCGGGTCTGATCCCGACGGTCGCGAACCCGTCGCATCGTTCCGGCACGCCCGACTCGCCTTCGGTGAGCGGGTGCTCTGGGATGATCTCGATCTCGACATCATGCCCGGCGAGTTCGTCGCGGTGCTCGGCCCCAACGGCTCGGGCAAGACGTCGTTTCTACGCACACTGCTGCATCAGTACCCGTTGTCGGCGGGTGAGCTGACGGTCACCGACCAGGTCGGATACATCCCGCAGCAACACGCGGACGACGCCGACTCGATGGCGATCCGCGGTCGCGACCTCGTCGGATTCGGAGTCGACGGCGCGCGCTGGGGTCTCGGCATCCGCGGGCGTCGCGCGCGTAGAGCGAAGGTCGACGCCGCGCTCGCCGAGGTCGACGCGACCGAGTACGCCGACGCCCCCGTCGGCCTGCTGTCCGGCGGCGAGCAGCAACGGCTGCGCGTCGCCCAAGCCCTGACCACCAATCCCGAACTGCTGCTCTGCGACGAACCTCTGGCCAGCCTCGATCCGGCCAACCAGGAGCGGGTCGTCGAACTCATCGACAAACGACGCCGCGACGCGGGCACAGCCGTCGTGTTCGTCACGCACGAGATCAACCCCGTGCTGCCCTACGTCGATCGCGTGCTGTACCTCGTCGGCGGCCGATTCCGCATCGGCACCACCGAAGAAGTGATGAACACCGCGACGCTGTCGGAGCTGTACGGCAGCGACGTCGAGGTGTTGCGGGTCAACGGTCGGCTGCTCGTCGTCGGCGGTGAAGAGGACGCACACCACTGCACCGCTCCCGAGGGGCTTCCGGCGACATGACGATCAGCTCGACCCCAACCGACCTCGCCGCCGGGCAGACGGTGCTTGCCGCCGACGTGCACTGGAGCGACTTCTGGGACTTCTCGGTGACAGCGGATCTGCTGCACTACGACTTCGTGCTGCAGGCCATGCTCGCGCTGGCACTGCTCGGACTACTCGGCGGCGTACTGGCGCCGCTGATCGTCGTGCGACAGATGTCGTTCGCGGTGCACGGCGCAAGCGAACTGTCGGTGACCGGCGCCGCCGCCGCACTGCTTGCCGGCATCAGCGTGAACATCGGCGGGATCATCGGCGCCGTCGTGGCCGCCGGAGTGTTCGGCTATCTGGGAAACAAAGCGCGAGAACGTGATTCGGTCATCGGCGTGGTGATGGCGTTCGGGCTTGGCCTCGGCGTGCTGTTCCTCGCCCTCTACGGTCGGATCGGCACGGGCTTCGCGCTGCTGACCGGCCAGGTGGTCAGCGTCGGCGTGCAAGGCCTGACCGCGATCGCGGTCACCACCGTCGTCGTGCTCGCAGTGCTCGCGGTGATCTACCGGCCGCTGCTCTTCGCGTCGATGGACCCGCGCGTCGCCGAGGCGAACGGCGTTCCGATGCGCACGCTTTCGGTGATCTTCGCGATCCTGATGGGACTCGCCTGCGCGCAGGGCGTGCAGATCATCGGCGCGCTGCTGGTGATGTCGCTGATGATCACCCCCGGCGCCGCCGCGGCCCGCCTCACCGCCAACCCCACGCTGATGATGGTGCTGTCGGTGATCTTCGCCGAGGTCGCCGCCGTCGGCGGGCTGATCCTCTCGCTGGCCCCCAAGCTCCCGGTCTCGGTGTTCGTCACGACGATCTCGTTCGTGATCTACGTGATCTGCCGCCAGATCGGCGCGCGCCGCGAACACACGACCCGCCGCGCCATCGCCGCCGCGGGGTAGGGGTCGGGGCGGGGCTGTGGTCGGCGGGTCTTGCGGCCCGCGGCGCTGGCAGAAAGTAGGGGAAGGGTTCTTTCCGCGGGATGTTCACCCTTCCCCTAGCAGCAACACGAGGAAACGTACACAACCCAAGGAAGGATTCCTTCCCCTACTTTCTGCGCCGCTCGACGACCCTTCCCCCACTTCCTGCGCCGCTCGACGACTCTTCCCCCACTTCCCGCGCACCGCCGAGACGCCCACCCGAGCCAGAACGCGCCGCGCCTCACTCCTCCGGAGCGCCGGGGTTGCAGCGGGTGGCGATCATCGTCGAGTCGTCGACGACGGGTCGCTGCGGTTCGATGTTCCAGCTCGGTTTGTTCGGGTCGACGGCGCGGGCGAAGTTCCAGTGGCATACGAACTGCGCGTTCATGCCGGGGGTGTCGGCGTCGGGGGCCAGCGCGAGCACCTCGCGCCAGGCGACCTGCGCGCCGTCGTCGGCGATGCTCGCGCGGCCGTTGGGCGTTGGATAGATCTGCAGGCTCGGCCCGACGGCCGTGCTGACCCACGTGACGTGGTCGACGTATGGTGGCGGGTGCGCCGGATCGAAGACTGGAGCCGCCGACGGTGCCCCAGACGCAGCACCCGACGGCGCCCCGGAGCCAGACGCAGCACCCGACACACTCGACTCGGCCCCAGGCCCCGACACACTCGATGCCGACGCGGACGTCGGCGCGCTCGACGTCGAGTCCGCGCCGCAGCCAGTCAGTGCAAAAGCGAGCGCCACCATCAACGAGAGCACCGCGGCGGCGCGCATCGTCCGGAATGTTCTCACCGCTTCGACGGTAGTCGGCGGAGTAGGGTTCGAGGCGTGACCTTCCGGCACGCGCTCCGATTCTGCGTGATCGCTGCGCTGGTCATGGTCATCGCCGCCGCGTGCGGCCAACCTGCTCCCAGAACGCTCGACGACGAGTCGGCGGCACCTTCGGCGCACCACGACTTCGCGGGCAGGGTGGCGACGACAGAAACCGGGCTCACACTCGACGGACGCACCTGGTTTCCCGCAGGTTTCAACAGCTACCAGCTCGGCACCGATTGGGCGATCAATGTGGGATGCGGCGCCCAGGTCGATCTCGACGAGTACTTCGGCAAGCTCCCTCCGCGTGCGCTAACGCGATTCAACCTCTACTCGGCGTTCATCGTCGACAAGAAGACCGGCAGAAACAACTTTTCACGGCTCGACGCCGTCTTCGCCGCAGCCAAGCGGCACAACCAGATGATCCTGCCGGTGCTGACCGGGAGCTCCGGCGCGTGCGAGAACGAGAAGTTCAAAGAGCGTTCCTGGTACCAGAGCGGTTGGCGCACAACTGAAATCGCTGCGGCAATGACCTTCGACGACTGGCTGTCCACTGCGATCAAACGCTGGCACGACGAACCGACGCTCGCGGGCTGGGAGCCGGTCGGAGAGCCCGAGGCGAGCAACTGCGGAGCCACGGGATGCGCCTGGCAGACACGTACCTGTCCAGCGAACGGCGCGGCGGTTCTGCGTACGTTCTTCGACGAAATCGGCCAACGCATCAGGGCCATCGACTCCAAGCACCCGATCTTCGCAGGCTTCGTCGGGGGCGACCAATGTGGGCTCACGGGAGGCGATTACGCGCGCGTCGCCGCATCCCACGGCCTCGACGTTCTCGACTACCACGACTACAGCGCTGGCGGCGCGATCGCACCAGGTGGCAGCAATCTCCCTGCGCGCCTTACCCAGGCAAGGAGTCTCGGTAAACCGTTGATGGTCAACGAGATCGGGATCGAGGCCGGGTCGTGTCTGCCGCTCGACACTCGCGCACGCCAGTTCACCAGCAAGTACGAGTCGCTACGCTCGGTCGGGGTAGCGGGTGCCCTGCTGTGGGCATTCGTCCCCGACCCGCGGCTCGACGACTGCACGTTCGACATCGGCTACGACGACCCCGCCTGGCAGGTCGTTGCACACGAGATCTCCTGACACGGGCCTCACGACGTCCGCGGATTCACCTCGTACACACGCCAATTCGGCATGTTGGCACCCTGGTTGCGGGCCTCGAGGACGAGTGTTGAGATCTGATCGCCGTTGTCGTACAGCGTGGGGTATCGAATGTTCAATGCGTCCGACGACCCGCGGCCGGCTCGCGGCACCGCGAGCAGGAACCGCACTCCGAACCGAGCGGGTTCGTTCAAGATCTGGTCGAAGTCCTGATCCGACGGAATCACGAACTGCTTCGGATGTCGGGACTGCACGACGACGGCGAATCCGTAGACGGTGTCGGTGAGCACGCTGCCGTCCGGCAGATGCAGCGAGTCGAGGTACTCTGCGAGCGCCCGCTCCGTGGAGAACGACCGCAGCACTCGCGCTTCGTCGAGGTAGCGCTTTTCCGTCGAATCGGGTTTGGGCGCAACGACAGAGCGGTATGCGAACTCCTGTGGCGCATACGTCGGCGACGTCATGCCGGCGGCGGTGACGGGGAGTCCCACCACGAATGCGAGGACCGCGACGGTGCCGATCACACCGTAGCGCCACCCTCGTCCCGCGCGTGGATTCGCTTGCGGCAGTGACGCTCGCGGTCCGAGTCGACGATACGGTTCGACGCGACGCGCCGGGGTGGCGAGCAGCGCGGTCACCGCGGCCAACAAGATGATCGTCATGTAGAAGCGCAAGAACCCGAAAGTGGTTCCGCGGACGTAGCTCAGTACCTGAAACGCAACAACGGCACCGATGATCAGGACCGGTACCGCGAGCGGGTACAGCCGGTGTCGGCGAATACGCACCCACGCGACGAGAACGAACAGCACGATGTACAGCGGCGCGAGGATGAGTAGTTCGGTAATCGAGAAACGCAGTGCCTCAATGCCGGTCGCGCTGCCCGTGCCACCCGACTGATCGATGATCGCGGTGTTTCCGTACTGCGAGGTGAACTGCGCGAACGCCTGGCCTGTGATCAGCCAACTCGTGATTGCCCAGACGATGAACGCCAGCAGGCTCGGCGACGCGACGAGCACGACGTCGAGCAGCGCCCGCTGCGCGCGCAGCCTGCGCCCGACTGCTTTGTCGGAACGTCGATACGTCACGAATGCCACAAAACACCCTGCGACGAATGCTGCGACCGCGCCGTCGTATCTCGTGAGGTAGGCGAGGCCGAGAGCGATTCCGGCGACAATCAATTCGTGTACGTCGTCGGTGTCGACCCACCGGATCAACCGTCGGACTGCCCACGCGAGAAAGAAGATGTACGGCGCTTCGCTCATTCCGTTGGCCCCGTACAGGACGATCATGGGGTTGAGCGCGAACACGAGCGTCACGATGACGGTCATCGCCGGGGGCAGTGCGCGATCGCGCGCCACCCCCGACACCTGCACCACGGCGCCTGCCATGAACGCCGACGACATGATCGCGGCCGACAACGCGTCGGTCGTCATCTGCGGCCACCACACCGACAGCGCGGTCAGCGGTAGCTGCACCAGCGCGGTCAGCGGCGTGAAGATGAATCCTATTGCGGCCAAGTGCGGATCCCGACTGAACAGCACGCTCTGCGCTGCTTGCACGCGCGCCAACGAGTCGCCGAAGTAGGCGTGCACGCCGACGGCCAGGTATACGCCGAAAGACAGGTAGGCCAGCCACACGACGAGCCACAGCGCGACGGATCGACGGGTCATTGAGCCGCCTGCGTCGACGGAGCCGTACCCGACGAACCCGTACCCGACGAAGCCGACGTGTCAGAAGCACCGGAAGCGTCGGTCGTGTCAGACGGACTGGCGTCGGACGTGAGTCCGTGGGCGGTCTTCTCCCAGTACGACGGCCGAAACAGCAACTGCCACATGCCCTTGATCGCCGCGATGCTCATCATCACCCAGTAGAACGGGACGATGAGCCCCGACCAGAGCAGTTCGCCGCGGTCGTCCTCCCGATTCGCGACGAGCGTCATATAGATCGCCGCGCTGTTACCGATGACGAACGAGATCAGCGACAGGTAGTAGATCGGCCCGGGGAAGAGCTGCGCGACGAACGCCGGCTGCCCGGCGATCCACACGATCAGGATGAGCCAGAAGATCATGTTCATACACGCGATGAAGGGAGTGCCTGCGATCAGCAGGGTGAACCGAATCATCCCGAGCAGACCCATGAAGTGGAAGAGGCGCCGCGGCCTGCGCATGTGCACGAGCCACGTCTGCATGTAGCCCTTGTACCAACGCGACCGCTGACGAATCCAGTTGATGCCGTCCACATTTGCTTCTTCGAGCGTGACCGAGTCGAGCACAGCGGTGCGGTAACCCTCGCCTGCGATGCGGACCCCGAGATCGGCGTCCTCGGTGACGTTGAACGGATCCCACGCACCGAGCTCGATGAGCATGTCCTTGCGGAAGTGATTCGACGTCCCGCCCAACGGAATCGTCGCCTTGCTGACCATCAGTCCCGGCAACAGGTAGCCGAACCAGATGCCGTAGTCGGCGGTGAACCATTGCGTGAGAACGTTGTCGGTGACGTTGTAGAAGCTCAGCTTGCCCTGCACGCAGATGACGGAATCGTCGTCGAGTTCACGAAACGTCGCGACCACCCTGCGCAACTGGAGCGGGTCGGGATGATCCTCTGCGTCGAAGATTGTGACGATATCGCCTGTGGCGAAATGCAATCCGTAGTTGCAGGCTTTCGGTTTGGTCCGCGGATCGCCGGGCGGTGTGAGCACCGAGGTGATGATGGGCGACGAGTCGACCGCGTGAGCGGCCTCGATCGTCGGGGCGTCGTCCTCCTCGAGCAGCAGCAATACCTGCAGCTTCTCCTGCGGGTATTCGAACGACTCCATCGCCTCGATCAACTGTCCGACGACCTCCGGCTCACCGTATGCGGGAACCAGCACGGTGTACTTCGGCAGGTCGTCGTCGGCGATCGCACGCGCCGCCTCGTCGGAGATCCGAATCGCACCGTTGACCAGGCCCAGCCGAAATGTGTTGAGCCGCTCGATGAGCGAGACGATGTAGATCACCGTCGCGATCGACACCAGCGTCGCCGCGGTACCGACCGGCCAGAACACGAATCCGACGACGATGACGGCGACCACGACGGCACCGATGATCTTCTGCGTCCGACTGAACGCGACAGACGCGGTCATCATCGGGTCTTCGCGACGCAGCCGGTTGATCGCGTCGTCGAGAGCTGCAGTGCGGTACTTCTCGTCCGAAAGCAGTTCGTCGACTTCTTCTTTGGTGGTAGGCGAGGCGAATGTCGGTTGCTCCGACGCGGATTCGGTCATGGCTGATCCTCCCGCCGTACGCCGGACAGTTGTTCGTTGACGATGTCGCGCCCGGCGTCGAGTACCAGCTGCCGGTCCTTGAAATCAGGGCGGTCGTCGCGGGTCACCGCATTGCCCCGCAGCGTGATGTCGACCAGCGCACGCAGATTAGACGCGATCGTCAGGTCGGGTTGGGGAAAGTAGGCGTTCGGCTCGTGGTTGTCGACCGACCACACCGACACCTGCTGCGCGTGCGTACCGTTGCCCCATAGCCAGGTGAGCAGGGTGTAGGTGAGGTACCTCTTGTCGTCGAGGATCACCTCGAGAACTGCTGGGATACCGTGCGGCAGAATCACATTGACAGAGTCCGAGAAGCGGTCACCGAACAGGTCGTAGGTGAAGATCTGCGGATAGAGGTCGAACTGCAGCGGGTAAAGCGTTTCGATCGTATCGACGACCACCTTGCGCGGGCGGGCCTCCTTGTCGAATGCGATATCCCCGGATCGCTGGATCAGGTTCTGTCGCGCCAACTGCGCACCGCGCCCGTAGAGGTTGTGGGCGAAGTCGTAGCGCAGCGTCGGCCCATCCTGGCGCCACTCGGGTGGCACCGCCAACGGTGCCTGGGTCGACAATCCCGCGATCGTCGTCACCGGCGAAGCAACCACTCGCTGAAACGGCAGCAGCAGCGTGATCACAGCACTGACCACGAGCACGGCGATCGCGCCGGCCTTGACCGTCTCGACGCCCGGCTCGTACAGCGGGCGGTCGAACGGACGCGACGTCGTGTGCCGCCGGCGATGCAGGTACGCGATCAACCCGACGACGAAGACGCTGCCAACCGCGGGGAGTGCCTGAAACGCGAACAGCGGGGCGTCGGGATGCAGTACGTAGACAACCGCGACGATCACGACCCCGAGCACGACCGCCGCGACGAAGCCGATCAGGGCCGACCGTCGATCACGACCGATCGCGATCGCCGCGGCCATCGCCCCGAACACCGTCATCACCAGACCCGCGGACACCTCGTTGCCACCGATACTCAGCAACGCGACCCGGTACACAATCGGAAACGTCACCAGCCCGAACAACCACACCCAGTGGTAGCGCATCGTCGGCCGCAGCCCGAACATCAGGATCGAACCGCCGAAGAAGAACGTCAGCAGGCCGAGGATGTCGAGGTGCGTCAGCAGATACAGCGAACCGGTGAACCGGTTGGTCAGCGCGCCGTCGAAGCAGAACGACAGCAACATCACGATGACACCGACGATGATGTCGGTCTGACGATCGCGGATCGCCCGCTCCTCGTGGCGGCGCAACGTGACCCCGTACGCGGCCATGGCGACAAGGACCAGCACCACCAGGATGTAACTGAGATCCGACTCGTATACGAAGATCTCGCGGTACCACTGCCCGATGTTGTGCCAGTAGGCGACAACCGTCGCCGCGACCAGCAGCAGCCATCTGAGGAGCAGCCGCGAGACGATCGACCTACCCGCACTCCGCGATTCCTCCGACGACGCGCCGGAGGAGTCAGCGGGTGCCTCGGTGACGGTCATCGCGCGCTGTCGTCACCGGTGTGTCGTCGCCGCAGCAGCTTGAGTCCTGCGGCGACGATCAGGAACAGGATCACCGCTCCCAGGATCACCGCCACGACGACGAGCCACCCCAGCGGATGACTGTTCGACGTCTCGTCGTGGGCGCCGGCGTCGGCGTCGACCGTGATCGGATCGCGGCCCGAGATCTTCAGCGCGGCGTCGCCAGTCGCGTTCGAGGCGTTGTCGGAGAACCAGCGCAGTAGATCGTCGAGGTCACCGGCGTCGTTGGTCGAGGTCGCGACCAGCATGCTGCGGTCGTCGGACCGCGTCACCTGCAGCGACCCGAACTGCACCTGCGGATTCAGCGTCACCTTCGATTCGGCGCCGGAGGACGAGCGCACGGTGACCGTCCCCGACTTCTGCGTCACCGGCAGCGCGACGCCGTCGGGTAGTCCCTCTCCGTCAGCGGCGATCAGCACCGCAGGCTGTGTCGACGACGCGGCGTCGGACATCGAGACCACGTCGACGCCGAGCGGCACCGCGGACAACCGCTGCATCGTCGTCATGATCGAGACCGCACGCGCGACGTCGGGGACGTCGCCCTTGGTCCATGCCAGTTGCGTGCGCGGCATCAGTGACTGTGGCATCGATCCGAGCCCCGCGGGGATCGGCGGATCTGCGGGCGAGCTACGTATCTCGCCTGCCGCAGAGACGCTCAGCGACCCACGGGCCCCGTTGCCGCAGCCCTCTTTGACGTCGCCACGTTCGAGCGTGACGACCAGCCCGTTGTACCTGCTCAACGCATCGTTTGGCAGGTCGACCCACTGGTTGAACGCACCCGAGTCATCGGTCTTGATCGTCGCGATGACGCGATCGCCCAGCCGTACCGATACCACCGGCGACGACCCGTTCGCCGCCGGTGTCGCCGATCCGATGAGTTGCACACGGATGTCCTGCGACGGCCTGCCAAGGCGCGTCTGGTCGATCCCGAGCGTGATCGACGGCCATGCCGACGACGTGACGATCTGATCGTTGATGCCCAGATCGGCCAGCGTCTGCACCTCGGGAGTCAGCTGCGGCGCGTCGTGCAGCGGACCGGCGACCGCGGAGGAACTCTGCGCGATCGGCGACAGACTCGACGTCAGAGCCCGCGCCTGGTTGGTCAGCTCGTTGGCCTGACCGCCGATCACCAGATAGGCCGCGCCATTCTGATTCTCGACGCTCAGCCCGGCGGGCGCCGCGCTGCTGATCACGATCTGACGTTCGAGCGAATCCGGTTGACCGCTCGGCACGAGCGAGCCCGCACCCAGTGATGCGACGTCGATGTCGAAGTCGGCGGTGCCGTAGTTCGACGCGACGGACGTCGCCAGACCGACGGCCGCCGACGCCTCTGCACTCGTCGGGTTCTGCGGGACGAAGATCGTGAGCTTGCGCAGGATCGGGGGAAGGAATTCGGCGACGTTACGCGGGATCGCCTCGCGCCCGGTGAAGGAGAGCGTCGTGTCGCGGATGTGGAACGCGTTGTCCGGGTCGAACTGGCAGATTCCGCTCACGGTCAGGTAGGCCCGCAACGTGATATCGGCGGCGTTGCGGGTCACACGAACACCCGCCAGCGGCAACTCGATCGGCGAGTTCGGCGCCGGATTGATCGGCGTCCGCGAGATCACCCGGTCACCTTGCAGAACGTCGACCGTCCCGCCGGTGACGAACGGCGGGACGTCGGTGAACCCGCGCAGTTTGTCCGGCGTCAGGTTCTGTGGCACTGGAATCGAGACGCTGACCTGGGCCTGCTGGCCCGCAAAGGTGATGTCGGGAGCCGCCCCGATCGATCGCAGTCCCAGCGGAGGTGGTGTGTCGCCCTGCGCTGCCAACGCGTCGCCGACTCCGGATAACGCCAGCACGGCACACAGTGCCGCGGCGATCACAACAATCCGACGGCACATGCCCACTCTGCACACCCAATCCCCCGTGACGGGAACTCCACCGATCGCCTCAATGCATCTGGCCGGAAGCACTTGCACGTTTGAGGTTAATGCTGTGCAGATGCGACTGTCAGCGAACACACATCAGCGTGTCAGCGTTGGGACGGTGACCTGCCGCATGTGTGCTGCCGTTGCAGTTTCGAGTCCATTCCGTGTCCACAGGCTCCACGGCTTCTGGAAGCATGGGCCGCATGTCCAACGGCAGTTGTCGCCGCCTGGGAGGGTTGGCCGGAGAATCGAGCGGATGATCGACGCGTATATCCGCAGTGCATCACCGAGTGTCGGCGACCGCGCCGACGGTGGAAGCTACATCGACATCAACGGGGATCTGCTGTGGCATTTTCAAGGTGGCGACCCGATGGGTCCGCCCACCGTGCTCCTGCACGGCTCGTTTTCGTCGGCGTCGAGTTGGGGTGCGCAGTTCGGCGACTTCACCGACGCGGGCCTTCGCCTGTTCGTACCCGAGCGCAGCGGTCACGGCCACAGCCCCGACTGCCCCGGTCCCTACAGTTTCGCGTCGATGGCCGACCAGGTCATCGCCTATCTCGAAAATGTCGTGCGCGGCCCCGCGAACATCGTCGGCTGGAGCGACGGTGGCGTCATCGCCCTGATGATCGCGCAACGCCGTCCCGAACTCGTGGCCCGGATCGTGACAACGGGTAGCTATGTCAACCGGCACGGACTCACGGTCTCCGCACTGACCGACCGCCTCGACGAGAGCGACGAGAAGGTCGTCGCGTGCCTTCGGGACTGCTTTCTGCACGACGACGGAGAACACGACGGCGGGGAATCCGACGTCGTCTTCGACAAGACGGTCACCATGCTGCGCTTCGAGCCGGAATTCGAGAGCACCGACTTCGCGGCGGTGGCTGCCCCGACCCTCGTCATCGCGGCCGACTGCGGCATCGTTCGTATCGAGCACTCCGTCGACCTCGCGGCGACCCTGCCCAACGGTCGGCTCGCCGTTCTCCCCGGCACCCATATCCTCCCGTTGGAGTCACCGCACCTGTTCAACCCACTGGTGCTGACCTACCTGGCGTCAGATCCCCCGAGCAGCGTCGAACTCTGACTCGATCGGGCCATCGTCGACGATCAGGCCGGTCCCCCGATGCCATGCGAGTCTGCGTTCGCCGTCGGGATCGGCTTCGACGCGATCGGTCCGGTCGATGACCAGGATCTCGCGGTCGTCCTCGAAGTAGCGCGGCCAGTCGTCGCCGGGGACGCCGGTGCGCGCGAAGGTTCCCCACCTCGACTGCACGTCGGCGGTCACACGCGCCACGGCACGCCAATCCCCGACGCTCAGCGGCGCTCCGAGAGCCGAGCGGTAGGCACCGAACACCGCGAACAGTTCGGTCGCGTGCGTCGCTCCGACGCCGAGCTTGCCGAGCACCTTGGTGAAGAAGTCGTAGCGATAGGTATAGGTAGGCGCGACGCGACTGTGCCCGTCGGCAAAGGCCACCGCTGGCGCCCAGAAGGTCGCGTCGGCCGACAGTCGCAGCCGTTCGCCCGGACCCGCGTAGAGCGCGGAGATCTGCTCGCGGGCACCCTCGTCCTCGACGCGCAGGAGCATGCGCTCGGCGTCGGGAAGCATGTTCCACAGCTTCTCGAAGAGTTTGCCCTCGTCCCGGTTACCGCCGACGATCAGCGGAACCGGGTGTGTTTCGCCTGCTCGCGCCGCGTCGACCGGTAGTTTCGGCAGCAGCGCGCTGCCCGCGACGGGCGCGAACGGTACCGGTTCCGGGGTCTGCGCCCTGGCGGCGAAGCGCATCAGCCGATTGCTCGCCCGGAAGATCTGCTCGGGGCTCGCTCCGTCGAGGAGTTCACGCGCGGTGACGGGGTCGATCGGCTCTTCGCGATCGTCGGGGTCTCCGGTGCGACGCTCCGGGTCACGCAGCAGGCGCAGGAACTCGTCGGCGAACGTTGTCGCGCTCGGCTTGCTCACGACGAGTTCGGGCGCGGGACTCTCGGCGATCGCGCGCGCGAACAAACCCTTGGCTTCCGGCGTCGCGAGCAGCGTCAAGACCGCCGATCCGCCCGCACTCTCGCCGAACACCGTCGTGTTGTCCGGGTCGCCGCCGAATGCCGCGATGTTGCGCTGTACCCAGCGAAGCGCGGCGAGCATGTCCGACAGTCCCGGGTTCTCGTCGAAGGTGCGTTCCGGCGTCGAATAGTCACTGAAATCGAGCATTCCGAATGCCCCGAAGCGGTACTGCACAGTCACGACGACGACGTCCTGCGCGCGTGCGAGCGCCGCGCCGTCGTACAGCGGCGTCGCCGCGGTACCGAGGATGTATGCGCCGCCGTGGATGAAGACCATCACCGGGCGCGGCGTCGACGACTGCTCCTCGGGAGAGAAGACGTTGAGCGTCAGGCAGTCTTCGCTGGTCGGTACGTAGCGCCCCGGACCCGTCGCCGTGAATCGACGCTCCTGGATGGCGGCGTTGCCGAATGCCGTGCAGTCGCGAACACCCGGCCACGGCGCCACCGGCTGTGCGTCGCGAAAACGGCCCTCACCGACGGGCGGAGCCGCGAACGGAATGCCCTTCCAACTTATGGTGCCGCGTCGGGCGCGTCTTCCCCTGAGACCCCCGACAAGCCCGTCGGTCGTGGTCACGATGGTGTCGATCAGCGTCATTGCCTCAACCTAACGAACGTCGGGCGACCACGGTCACACAGGTCCGATGGGACGCCTGTCGGCAGAGCTACTGCTGACGACGCTGGCGCGCGAACTCGGCGAGCACCACGCCCGCGGCGACCGACGCGTTGAGGCTTTCGACGTCACCTGCCATCGGGATCGAGAGGATCGAATCGCACGTCTCGCGCACGAGCCGCGACAACCCTTTGCCCTCCGATCCGACGACGATCACGGTCGGCCCGGTGCCGTCGTAGTCGTCGAGCGTCACGTCGCCCTCGGTGTCGAGGCCGACGATCTGCGCGCCGGTCTCCGCCCACTCCTTGAGCGTGCGGGTCAGGTTCGGTGCCTGCGCGACCGGTAGGCGCGCGGCTGCGCCGGCACTGGTCCGCCACGCCACCGCGGTGACACTCGCGCTGCGGCGCGCCGGGATCACCACGCCGTGCCCACCGAAGGCGGCGACCGAGCGGATCACCGCGCCGAGATTGCGCGGGTCGGTGATGTTGTCGAGCGCCACCAGCAGCGGCGGGGTGCCCGACTCCATGGCGTCGCGCATCAGGTCGTCTGGATGTGCGTACTGGTACTCGGGCACCTGCAGTGCGACACCCTGATGCAGTCCGTTCGCCGACATGCGGTCGAGTTCCGGCTTGCCGACCTCGAGGATCGCGATGCCCTTGTCCGCCGCGAGTTTCACCGATTCGGCGACGCGGTCGTCCGGTTCGCTGTTGACCGCGATGTAGAGGGCCGTCGCGGGAACGCCCGCGCGCAGACACTCCAGCACCGGGTTGCGGCCGAGCACGTACTCCGGACCGTCGTCTTTGCGACGCGGATTCGGCCGTCCCGCAACGCTTTTCCCGGTAGCCTTCGCCTTCTTGTGCGCGGCATGGTAGGGACGGTCGACGGCCTTGGGTGTCGCGCCACGGCCTTCGAGTCCGCGTCGACGCTGCCCACCGGAGCCGACGGTCTGCCCCTTCTTACTGCCCGATTTGCGCACTGCGCCACGGCGTTTGGAGTTTCCGGCCATCGTTGTCGTCCCGTCCGCTTGAATTGCTTACTTGCCCTTGAGCGCCCAGGTGGGGCCGTCGGGAGTGTCGGTGACCTCGATACCGGCCTCCGACATGCGATCTCGCACAGCGTCGGCCGTCGCCCAGTCCTTGTCGGCACGCGCCTGTGCGCGCCGACCGAGTTCCGCATGCACCAGTACATCGAGCGCCGACATCGCATCGGTCTCGTCGGAACCTTCCAACCAATGCTCGTCGAGAGGGTCGACGCCGAGCACATCCATCATCGCGCGGACGGATTCGGCGGCGGCAACAGCCGCGGCACCGTCGCCCGCCTCGAGAGCGGTGTTGCCCTCGCGCACGACGTTGTGGATCGTCGCCAACGCGGCGGGCACGCCGAGATCGTCGTCGAGCGCCGCGGCGAAGTCGGGATGCACCTGCCCCACGGCGACCTGGCCCACGCGCGAAACAACCCGTCCCACAAAGGATTCGATACGCCGATATCCCGCAGCAGCCTCGGTGAGCGCGCCGTCGGAGTACTCGAGCATCGACCGGTAGTGCGCACTACCGAGGTAATAGCGCAGTTCGACGGCCCGCACCCGCTGCAGCATCGCCGGGATCGCCACGACGTTGCCGAGCGACTTGCTCATCTTCTCGCCACCCATGGTGACCCAGCCGTTGTGCAGCCAGTACCGAGCGAACGGGTCGCCTGCGCCATGCGCCTGCGCGATCTCGTTCTCGTGGTGAGGGAAGATCAAATCCATTCCACCGCAATGGATGTCGAACTCAGGTCCGAGCAACGACGTCGCCATCGCCGAGCATTCGAGATGCCAGCCGGGCCGGCCAGGACCCCACGGCGTCGGCCACGACGGCTCGCCCGGTTTCGCGGCCTTCCATAGGGTGAAGTCCTGCGGGTTGCGTTTGCCGGTGCCCGCACTCTCGCCCTGATGCATGTCGTCGAGCTTCTGCCCCGACAGCGCACCGTAATCGGGGAGGCTGCGGACGTCGAAGTAGACGTTGCCGTCCGAGGCGTAGGCATGTCCGCGCGCGATGAGTCGCTCCATGTACTCGACCATCTGCGTCACGAAACCGGTCGCACGCGGTTCGGCCGACGGCGGTTGCACGCCGAGCGCGTCATACGCCTTCGAGAACTCGCGCTCGTGCGTCGCGGCCCACTCCCACCAGGGCCGCTCCGCTTCGGCGGCCTTGCGCAGGATCTTGTCGTCGATGTCGGTGACGTTGCGGACGAACAGGACGTCGTCGCCCTTGTACTCCAGCCAGCGGCGCAGTACGTCGAACGCGATGCCGCTGCGCACATGACCGATGTGGGGAACGCCCTGCACGGTTGCGCCACACAGATAGATCGTCACTCGGCCGGGGTGCAGCGGCACGAAGTCGCGCACCTCTCGAGCAGCGGTGTCATGTAGGCGCAAGGTCACGACGTGCGATTCTACCGGTCGCCCGGCGTCGGACCCGCCTCGGTCACCAGCGCCGTCGCCACTGCGGCCACACCCTCGCCGCGGCCGGTCATACCGAGGCCGTCGGTTGTCGTCGCCGAGACCGAGACCGGAGCACCGAGCGCGTCACCGAGAACCTGCTGCGCCTCCACACGGCGCGGACCGATCTTGGGTGTGTTCCCGATCACCTGAACCGCGGCGTTGACCACGACCAACCCGTCGTCGGCAAGGAGTTGCGACACGTGCGCGAGCATCGTCACGCCCGATACCCCGTCCCATTCGGGCCTTCCGGTCCCGAACACCGAGCCGAGGTCGCCGAGACCTGCAGCCGACAGCACGGCGTCGCACAGTGCGTGCGCGCCGACGTCGCCGTCGGAATGCCCCGCACATCCGGGCGTGTCGGGAAAGAAGAGCCCGACCATCCAACACGGAGCGGCCGGGTCGAGTGCATGTGCGTCGGTACCGATGCCGACTCTCATCGAGTTGCTCCTGAAGTCATCGGGCGTCGTTTCATCAGGCACCGTCTTGTCACCGTGCGCTGCGTCATCGTGCGACCTCTTGCACCAGATCACGGGCGATGCGGAGGTCCCACGGCGTGGTGATCTTGAAGGCCAGCGGGTCGCCCGCGACGACGTGGACGTCGATACCGATGCGCTCGGCGAGTCCGGCGTCGTCTGTGGCAAGGCCGGAGTCGTCTGCATGCGCCGCGATCAGCGCGTCGCGGGTGAAACCCTGCGGCGTCTGGATGGCGCGGAGTGGTTCGCGATCGACGGTGTCGAGCACCCGGCCAGAACCGTCGACGCGTTTGAGTGTGTCGGCCACCGGCAGGCCGGGCACCACAGCGCGATGTCCGGCAAGCACGGCGTCGACGACTGCGCGGAAGACGCGGGGAGGTGTGAACGGGCGCGCGGCGTCGTGCACGAGCACGATGTCGGCGTTGCCACTCACCGCGATACCGGCACGCACCGATTCGGAACGGTGAGCACCACCGGCCACAACGACGGCCGACGGAACGAGTGCAGCAGCGTGCTCGACGAGATCAGCGGGAACGACGACGACGACCTCGGCGTTGATGTCAGCGTCGAGGACACCATGGACACAACGCTCGAGAATCGTCGATCCGCCGAGGTCGACGAATGCCTTGGGCTGGTCGAGTCCGAGTCGGGTACCCGATCCAGCTGCAGGGATGATGACGCTGGTCAACGGTCCGCCGGGTGTCGGCTTGGTCCCTTGGGCCACGTCTATCAGTAGCCGGTCAGCGTCAAGACGCCGCGGCCAGCACCTCGTCGAGGATGCTGGTGGCCCTCTCGTCGTTGGTGTTCTGTGCGAGCGAGAGCTCGTCGACCAGTACGCGACGAGCGCGGGTCAGCATGCGCTTCTCGCCTGCGGACAAGCCACGATCCTGCTCGCGGCGCCACAGGTCGCGCACAATCTCGGCGACCTTGATGATGTCGCCGGAGATCAGCTTCTCCTGGTTGGCCTTGAAACGTCGGGCCCAGTTGGTGGGCTCCTCGGTGTGGGGTGCCCGCAGCACCTGGAACACCTGGTCGAGTCCCTCTTGACCGACGACGTCTCGGACGCCGACATACTCGAGCTTTGTCGAGGGAATCTGGACTGTCATATCACCATCGGCAACCTTCAGAACGAGGTATTCGATCTGCTCACCTTTGATGGTCCGGGTAACGATGTCTTCGACCCGGGCAGCACCGTGATGGGGGTAGACAACGGTGTCGCCAACTTTGAAATTCAATGTTCCGTGCCCCTTTCGAGTAGGCCCAGTCTAGCACGGGGGTCATTTGGGTCACATCCAACGGTGCAGGTCAAGGCACTACTGCGTGGTCGCAGACCCTCGAGTTTCACCGTTGCAGCAGGTGAGCGGGTAAGGCCGTAACAGCCTCGGCGACAACGCGCAAGAGCTCGCTCCACAGGCCTCTGCGAGACCGATTTCGACGGCCCGCCCACCCGCGTTCGAGAAGCGCGAGATCCGGCTCGCAGATACCAATCCGGTACCCCGTCGGGCTTTTGGCACGCCCGCCCACTACGCTGCGTAGTGCAGGGTTCGCGCCAAGCGATTTCGGCCTTTCGATTACCTGGGAGGAACGGGTGTCTGTGTCATCGCAGAATGAGGCAACTCGGAGTGGGACAACTCGGAGTGGGTCGAGCCATCCGACTCGTCGTGTGCGTCGGTTCGCCGAAGCCACAGCCATCGCAGCAGTCGGAATCGCGATCGCGTTCGGGACGACCGGCTGCGGTGCCGGACAGATCTCGCAGACCGCGAACCAGCTGCCCGCCGTCAACGGCAACAATGCCAACCTCGGCAGCATCGAGCTGCGCGACGTGCAGATCATCTACCCCACGCAGAACGCGGCGTCGGTCTTCGACAACGGCGGCCCGTTCCAGCTGTCCTGGGTGATCGCCAACCAGAGCGAGATCGACACCTACCGCCTCACGGGCGTGACAGCCGAGAAGGGCACGGTCACCCTCAAGGACCGTTACGACCTCGAACCCGGCAAGGCCCTGCGCGCAGGCGAGCCCGCGGCCCTCATCAAGGATTCGAGCATCACCGACGAGAAGCGCATGTCGGCGACCCTCGACGGCACTGGGAAGTCCGTCGCTGTCGGGCTGACCACCAAGCTGACCTTCACCTTCGAGAAGGTCGGCCCCAACGGCGCCACCTCTCCGGTCGGCTCGGTCACCGTCGACACCCCCGTCGACTCCGGCACGCTGCTCACCCGCCAGGACAAGGTCCGCGAGGGCGAGGCACCTGCCGACGAGCACGGCGAAGAAGCGCCGAACGTCCTGCCCAACTGACTTCTCGCGCAGCCTCTCGCGGTGTGACCCCGGTTTACGCTCACCCGCTTCCTTCCGGCTTATTGAATTCAATGAGCCGGAAGGAAATGGGTGAGCCTCATGGCCCCTCCCGACACGTCCCGGTAGCCATGCCGAGAAGTGTCGGTGGCCTGACCTAGGCTCGGATTCGTGGCAAAACCCAAGTCGACGTTCCGCTGTTCCGCGTGCGGCCATACCGTCGCGAAGTGGGTGGGGCGCTGTCCCGAGTGCGGCGAGTGGGGCACCGTCGACGAGGTGGCCTCGCTCCCCGCAGCGACCGCCGCACACAGCGCGGTCGCGCCGTCGAGTCCAGCCGTTCCGATCACCCAGGTCGACGCCGCGTCGTCGAACGCAATCCCAACGGGCATAGCCGAATTCGACCGTGTCCTCGGACGCGGCGTCGTACCGGGATCGGTCATCCTGCTGGCTGGCGAGCCGGGCGTCGGAAAGTCGACGCTGCTCCTCGAGACGGTCAAACATTGGGCACGCGGCGGGCGCATCGCGCTGTACCTCACCGGCGAGGAGTCGGCAGGGCAGGTCCGGTTGCGCGCCGAACGTACCGACGCCGTCCACGAAAACGTCTATCTCGCAGCCGAAACCGACCTCGCCACGGTCCTCGGCCACGTCGACGCCGTGCGCCCGACACTCCTCGTGATCGACTCGGTGCAGACCATGGTCGCCACCGGAACCGACGGCGTGACGGGTGGCGTCACCCAGATCAGGGCTGTCACCACAGCGCTCGTCTCGCTCGCCAAGAACCGCGGGATCGCGGTCATTCTCGTCGGGCACGTCACCAAGGACGGCAACGTCGCCGGACCGCGCTCACTCGAGCATCTCGTCGACGTCGTGCTGTCGTTCGAGGGCGACCGCCACACGTCGTTGCGCATGGTGCGCGGCATCAAGAACCGGTTCGGCTCCGCAGACGAGGTCGGCTGCTTCGAGCAGCGCTCCGACGGCATCCATCAGGTCACCGACCCGTCGGGAATCTTTGTGCACCAACACGATTCGGACGTGAGCGGATCGTCGTCGATCGTCGCGATGGACGGCAAGCGCGCGCTTGTCGGCGAGATCCAGGCTCTGCTCGCCGAGTCCAAGATGGCCAATCCGCGTCGTGCGGTGTCCGGCCTGGACTCGGCACGCTCCGCGATGGTCCTCGCCGTGCTGCAGGGTCGGGCAGGGTTGCCGCTCGGCGAGAAGGAGATCTATCTGTCGACGGTCGGCGGGATGAAGGTCACCGAGCCAGCCGCCGATCTCGGCATCGCGCTCGCGGTGAACTCCTTCGTCACGAACAAGCCGACGCCGCGCACCACCGTCGCGATCGGCGAGGTCGGCCTGGCCGGAGAGGTGCGTCGGGTCTCGGCTGTCGGACGTCGGGTCGCCGAAGCCAAGCGGTTGGGCTTCACGCACGCGATCATCCCCGCGGGCTCCGACGATCCGCTACCCAAAGGCATCCGGGTCACTCGTGTGTCGGGGATTTCCGACGCCATCCGCGCGGTCACGATCAGAGACGTGTCGCGCGCACCGTTCTGACGCTCACGGACGCGACATGCGCTGCTTGTACTCGTCGGCCATCGCGCTGTTCTCGACGTGCTCGGCGAAGTGCTGCCGCGCATCGATGGTGACAAAGATGCTGTGGCCGACGACGACCGGCTGCGAGGGGTCGCCGAGATGGCCGACGGCCTCGACATAGACCTTGCGCCGCTGCCTGCCGAGGATGTCGGCCCGCAGGTGCAGCGTCGAGCCGATCGGCACCGGGGCGACGAAGTCGACCTCGAGGTGCACCGTGACGGCCGACGGTCCGACCAGCAGCGGAACGGTCCCCATCACCTCGTCCATCGCGGTCGACAGGATGCCTCCGTGAATGACGCCGGGGCCGCCCTCGAATCGGGACTCCACCAGCATCGACGTCTCGACGGCGAACCCGTCTGCCGCGCGTACCTCCAGGTGCAGTCCCTGTGCCGACTCGGCGCCACAGCCGAAGCACAGCGGATTATGCATGCGGATCGCCTCCCCCGGCGCAGCCGCTTTGGGGTGGCGTTGCAGCGGGTCGAGGTCGGTGGGCACCACGAAGTCACGTTTCACGTGCCGTTACCCTAGTCTGCGACGGACCGTGAGCTTCTCGCGGCCGCGAGAAGGGAACGCAAGCCATGAGCGACATCGCGCGAACCGAGCCTGGAACACGCTCGGAACTGATGCGCGAGACGCTTGCACGCGTCGCGCCGGGAACAGGACTTCGCGACGGGCTCGAGCGCATCCTGCGCGGCGGCACCGGCGCGCTGATCGTCATCGGACACGACTCCGACGTCGAGAAGATCTGCGACGGCGGCTTCCACCTCGACGTCGAATTCGCGCCGACGCGTCTACGCGAACTGGCCAAGATGGATGGCGCCGTGGTGCTGTCCACCGACGGCAAGCGCATCGTGCGCGCCAACGTCCAACTCGTGCCCGACCCGTCGATCCCGACCGAGGAGTCGGGCACGCGGCACCGGTCGGCCGAGCGCACAGCGATCCAGACCGGGCATCCGGTGATCTCGGTGAGTGCGTCGATGTCGATCGTCAGCGTCTACGTCGACGGACTCCGCAAGGTGGTCGAGAGTCCCGACCCGATCCTCTCGCGAGCGAACGTGGCGCTCTCGACGCTCGAACGCTACAAGGCGCGTCTCGACGACGTCAGCGCCGCGCTGTCGCGCGCGGAGATCGAAGACTACGTACTACTCCGCGACGCGATGTCGACAGCCCAACGCATGGAGATGGTGCGTCGGGTCTCGGCCGAAATCGACGACTACGTATTGGAACTCGGCGTCAACGGCCGACAGGTCAGCCTGCAGCTCGAAGAGCTCATCGCCGAGAACGACACCATGCGTGAACTGCTGGTCCGCGACTACTACGCCAGCCCGGAGCCCGCGACCACCGAGGAGGTGCGGGGATCGCTCGAGGCGATCGAAGCGCTCTCCGACGCCGACCTCCTCGACCTCTCTCTCCTCGCGGGCGCATTCGGTTACCCGACGACGATCGAGGCCCAGGACACCGCGATGAGTCCGCGGGGATACCGCCTTCTCGCGGGCATCTCGCGGCTGCAGTTCGCGCACATCGACCGCCTCGTGCGCAGCTTCGGCACGCTACAAGCGCTTCTCGCGTCGTCGGCCGCCGACCTGCAAGCCATCGAGGGCATCGGCGGCATCTGGGCCCGCCATATCCGTGAGGGTCTCTCGCGGCTCGCCGAGACCAGCATCGAACGGTTCGACTAGCCCACCTGCCTCCACCCTCGAACCACCTTGACCTTCGAGTGGGTCGAGACCCGATGATGTTCGAGTGACTGACACCGAACTTGTGACCGACTCGGAACTGATGTCGATCAGTGCGTTCGCCGAGCTCGCCGGACTCACGGCAAGCGCGCTGCGGTTCTACGACGACGCCGGCGTGCTTCGTCCCCACCACGTCGACCCGGCGTCGGGGTACCGGTTCTACAGCAGGTCACAGTTGACGCGCGCCACGCAGTTGCGCCGGCTCCGCGCTATCGGGATGCCCCTGCCGACAATCAATCGGTTCTTCGACGCGAACGCCGACGAGGCTGCGGCGCTCATCGACGAGCAGGTTGCCAAGGTTAGCGCCGAGGCCGACGAGATCGCCCGTGCCGCAGCGACTCTCAAAGCATCACTCGACGATGCGTCCTGCCGCCCACTCTGCGCCGTCGCAGGTCCGGTCCTCGCCGCGGCAGTCCATCAGGTCCTGGCTTCCACCGCTGACGACCCCGACTTCCCGGTGCTGGGTGGCGTACGCGTCGAGGTCGACGGCGACGGCATCACCCTGACCGCAACCGATCGCTATCGCCTGGCCACCAGGACGTTGGTCGCGAGCCGACTGCCGGAAGCGAACCAACCCTGGGCGGCGACTGTCTCCGGAAGAGACCTCGCGGCGTCGACCTCGCTGCTGCGCCGCAGTCCGTCGGTGGGGCTGGAGGCGTCCTCCACGACCCTCGACCTACGCACGGCCGACGGCGCCGTGACGCATTGCCGTCTGCTCACTGCGGATTACCCCGACCGATCGCTTCTGCTCGACTCTCTCGCCGCGCCGACGCATCGCGTCACCGTCGGGACCCGACACTTCCTGAAAGCCCTGGAGCAAGCACCGGCAAAGGTCGGTCTGCATGTCGCCGAAGGCGGGGTGAGTCTCCTCCTACCCGAGGAATCCGTGGAACTCGACGGCACGTCGACGGGCGGTGACATGACGGTCTGGTTCGAGCTGACCACTCTGTACCCGGCACTGAGCAACGCACTCGGCAGCGACGTGATCCTCGACCTTCGCTCCACCGATCAGCCGGCCACCGTGCGCTCAGCTGACGACGGCGACCTCACGACTCTTGTCATGCCATGTCGGCCCAGCTGACCCCGAACCGAAGGAGGGCATGGACAGGGTGGACGGGCTACTGCTGTGCGGGCGCCACGACGTTGAATGTGATTGGCGCCGACTCTTTCTCGCCCATCTTGCCGATGGCCTGATATGAACCGACGGGCACCTGGACGCGCGGCTTGTCGCAGCCGGGGTTGCTGGTCGTACCCGACCAGGTGATGGTGTCGGTGGCCTGCTGCTTCGGCTGCAGTACGACGTTGTTCACGTCCTTCAGCGGCGAGCAATCCTGCGCCGACCACAGCGTGCGCGTGCCGTCGAGTGTCCGCACGACGACGTTCTGCGCGGCCTTCCCGACGTCGCGGGTGCACGCGGTCAAACCGGCGTTGGTGGTGACGATCGTGAACACCGGCTGATCCCCGACCGTGTAGGTCGGCTTGTCGGTGTAGAGCACCACGGCGATGTTCTGGTCGGGGCACAGCGGGGTCCCGTTCACTCCGGCCGCGGGAGCGGGGGCGTCCCCGGAAGCCTGCGACGCGCCCGGCTGACCGGACACACCGGCGGGGTTGTTTCCGCCATTGCCGCCGCCACCGGTACCGGCTTGACCGGACGGGGCCTCCGACGATGCCGACGATCCGTACGCGGGCGAGGTCGTGGTCGAGATCGACGACGACGATGCGGCGTTCGACGGCGACTTGTCGCCTCCGGAAGTCGTCCACACGATCAAACCGATGACCAGAGCAAGCACAGCCACCCCGACGCCACCGGCGACAATACGACGACGCCAATAGATCTCGGATGGCAACGGGCCCTGCGGTTCGATCACGCATCCACGCTAACGGCCACCTTCTATGCGACGGCTGACCCGCAACGGCGTGTCGCTGAGAAAACCGCGCCTGACCGGCGCAAAGTCTAAAGGTTGACTTAAGCTGCGCAATCCCTCAGCCGCGTGAGCCTCACGCCGACTGGGCTTCGTCGACCGCGGCGGACGCTTCGTGTGCGCCCTTGTGGCCATTTCCAGCGGTATCGATCTCGACGTAACTCTGGCCGATATCTCCGTAGGCACCCTGCAACTGGACGGCACCCTCGTTGAGCGCATACGTCAGTCCGACGATGGCCAGCTTTCCGTTGGCCACCCGATCGGCGATGATCCGACTGCGCTGCATCAGCAAGCGGCCGGTTTCGACGACGTGCCGCGCCTCGAACTCGTCGACCCTGGTCAGCCCCTCGCTGCGGCCGGCGAGGATGCTCGGCGTGACACGTTCGACGACGTCGCGGATGTAGCCACCGGGGATCTGCAGGTCGTCGAGTGCGTCGAGGGTCGCCTTGACCGCTCCACAGCTGTCGTGGCCGAGGATGACGACGAGCGGCACCTCGAGCACCTCCGCCGCGTACTCGAGCGAGCCCATCACCGCCGAGTCGACGACGTGGCCCGCGGTGCGGACCACGAACATGTCGCCGAGACCCTGGTCGAAGATGATCTCTGCCGCCAGTCGCGAGTCGGCGCAGCCGAACAGCACCACGTGGGGGTGCTGGCCTGCGACGAGACGTGCACGGTCCTCGATACCCTGGCTGGGATGCTCAGACTCTCCGTTGATGAAGCGCTTGTTACCTTCGCGCAGAACGTCCCATGCCTGTTTCGGGGTCAATCCGATCATGTCGTTTAGTCTGCCACCTCAGGTGCTATTGGGCTGGTTCGACGCCAACGAGCGCGACCTGCCATGGCGCGAGCCAGGGCTTTCGGGCTGGCAGATCCTCATCAGCGAGATCATGCTCCAGCAGACACCCGTCGCCCGGGTCGTCGAACCGTGGCGGGAATGGGTCCGACGCTGGCCGGTGCCATCCGCGATGGCCGCCGCGTCGCCCGGCGACGTCCTGCGGGCCTGGGGGAAACTCGGCTATCCGCGTCGTGCGCTGCGCCTCCACGAATGCGCACGGGTGCTCGCCGCCGATCACGACGACAAGGTCCCGGACGACGTCGCGACGATGCTCACTCTGCCGGGCATCGGCGACTACACAGCGCGAGCGGTCGCCTGCTTCGCCTACGGCCAGTCGGTTCCCGTCGTCGACACCAACGTCCGACGCGTTCTCGCGCGTGCCGTCCACGGTCGTGCCGAGCCCGGCAATCCGTCGAAGAAAGATCTCGCCGACGCCGAGGTCGTGCTGCCCCGTGACCCAGACGGCACCTACGCGTCGTCGACTCCTCGTTTCAGCGCAGCACTGATGGAGCTCGGCGCCCTGGTGTGCACGGCACGAAACCCCGACTGTGCGCGATGCCCGCTCTCATGCGCGTGGGTCAACGCGGGCAAACCCGCCCACACGGGCCCGCCCAAGCGGGTGCAGAAGTTCGCGGGCACCGATCGCCAGGTTCGTGGACTGTTACTCGACGTTCTGCGCGGCACCGAGGGGCCGGTCGTCCGCGACCGACTCGACATCGTTTGGCCGACCGACACGGCCCAACGTGACCGTGCGCTCGACTCACTACTTGTCGACGGCCTCGTCGAGATCACCTCCGACGGCCGCTTCTGCCTGGCAGGTGAGGCGGGTTGACGGCCCGCGCGACCCTCGTCAGGTGAGCCGACTTCGCGACACGTTGAACGGTATGTCGTTCGAACTCTTCATCTGAGCCGCGCGGGTTGCTAGCTTTGCCTGATGACCGAGCCGCCGAACGAATCGACGCCTTCTTCCGGACCCAACCCGAACGAGCCGCATGGGACGAATCCCACCCCGGGCCAACCCCAGTACGGCCAACCATCTCCCGGCCAACCCCAGTACGGCCAACCATCTCCCGGCCAACCGCAATACGGGCAGCCCGCTCCTGGTCAGCCCCAGTACGGCCAACCATCTCCTGGTGAGCCCCAGTACGGGCAACCTGCTCCCGGCCAGCCCCAGTACGGGCAACCCGAGTACGGCCAGCCCCAGTACGGGCAACCCGAGTACGGGCAACCCCAATACGGCACGCCCCAGTACGGGCAACCACAGCCGGGTTCGGTTCCCCCCGGCGGCACGCCGCCTCCCGGCCAGTTCGGTGCCGCACCCGGTTATCCCGCCGCACCGGCCCCCGGCGCTCCGGGCACCCCGTTCAGTGTCGGCGAGAGCTTCAGTTGGGCGTGGAGCCAGTTCAAGGCCAACCCCGGCCCGATGGTCCTGCCCGGCGTGATCATGGCCGCCGTTGGACTGCTGTTCTGGGCGCTCATCTTCTGGGGATCGTCGTGGGTCGAGACCACCACTACCAATACCGTCGGCAGTTACGGCGACACGACCTACAGCTACGAGACGACGACGGTTAACGGCGGAGCTCTCGCAGGTCTGATCGCCGTCTACATCGTCGGGCTTCTGCTCCTGCTGTATTTCCAGGTCTCCATCCTGTCCGGCGCGGTCCGCGTCGCGAACGGCGAACCGATCGACGCGAAGTCGTTCCTGGTCCCGCTCCGCTTCTGGCCGGTCGTCGGCACGGCAATCCTCGTTGCGCTGATCGCCTTCGTGCTCAGCTTCTGTGTCATCGGCGGAATCATCGCGGCGTTCTTCCTACAGTTCGCCGTGCTCTCGACGATCAGCGAATCCCGTTCACCCGGCGATGCCATCGGTCGATCGTTCCGCGTCACCAGCGACAACATCGGCGACTCGATCCTCACACTGATCATCGTGTGGTTCACCAACGTCGTCGGCGCACTGCTGTGCGGCATCGGACTGATCATTTCGGCACCGCTCGCGGCGCTGTTCCAGGTGCACGCGTTCCGCCGCATCGTCGGCGAGCCGGTGGCACCGCCCGCCGCCTGAGTACTCAGCGGTACGGCAAACCAGAGAGAAACGCTTCGACGGCGCCCCGGAAGACCTCCGGGGCGTCGTCGTGTATCAGGTGGCCTGCTCCGCTGACCTTCAGGTGTGCGGCGTGGTCGTTGACAGACGCCATCTTCCGCATCTGCCCCTCGGGCGTCACGGTGTGTCCGGCCTCGATCAGCAGACTCGGCACCGGCACTCTGCGCCACTGATCCCAGAAGTCGCGCTCGCCCCACTCCTGTGCGATCGCCGCCCAGGTCGCGAGTCGACCGTGCAATGCGCCGTCGTCGAATGCCTCGTAGAAGTACCGTCCCGCGACGTCGCCGAACATCTGCCTGGCATGTCCGAGTGAGCTGAACCGGTCCGGCCACGAGTCGAACCAGGGCGTCCACTCGGCGGTGGTGCGGCCACGGAAGTCGGGCGCCATGTCTTCGACGACGAGCGCACTGACGAGTTCCGGATACTCCGCGGCGGCGCACCACGCATGCAGCGCGCCCATCGAATGTCCAACCAGCACAGCGGGTCCGAGGTCGATCCAGGTGAGGATCTCGGCGAGGTCGGCGACGAACCGCTCGGTCGAGACCTCCGCGGGGTCGGAGATGAGCGCGGCGTCGGCTCCGGTGTGGAACGCGGCGTCGAACGTGAAGACCCGGCCATACCTCCGCAGCCAGGGGATCTGTCGCCGCCAGGTGCGGCCACGCCCCATGAGCCCGTGGAGTAGCACGATCGGCCCCACGCCGAGCGCCTCCGTCGACTGCTGCGCGTCGGGGCCCCGGTCTGGACCACCGTGGTCGAGCAGGCCCGTCTCGGCCGTCACATACCCCGCCTCAGACATCGCGTACGCACTCACAGTGAATGAGATTAATCCGACGCACAGACATTCCGAACTAGGCTGAGGACATGACTGTTGTGAAGATCAACGCGATCCATGTCCCCGAGGGCGCTGGGCCCGAACTCGAGAAGCGCTTCGCACACCGCGCACACTCGGTCGACGGCTCGAAGGGTTTCCTCGGATTCCAGTTGCTGCGTCCGGTCAAGGGCGACGACCGGTACTTCGTCGTCACGCAGTGGGAGACCGAAGAGGATTTCCAGGCATGGGCTGCCGGCCCCGCACGCGAGGCTCATTCGGGTGAGCGCGCAAAACCTGTCGCCAGCGGCGCGGACCTTCTCGAGTTCGAGGTCGTGCTCGACGCCAAACCGTCTGCCTGACAACCCAATTCAACGTGGGCCGACCAGCCCACCGGAGTGTGTGAACATGAGCGCACAACCCATGTTCCCGCTCGGCACAGCACTGCTGCCGGGTGAGGTGCTTCCGCTGCGGATCTTCGAACCGCGCTATCGAACGATGCTCGACGACTGTCTCGCCGCCGCCGACGGACCGCCCGGCTTCGGCGTCGTCCTCATCGCGCGCGGTTCGGAGGTCGGCGGCGGCGATGTTCGCCACGACGTCGGGACCTTCGCGGCAATCGACCGCGTGAGCCGCGACCCCAGCGGACTTTCGTTTGTCCATTGCGTCGGCACCAGACGCTTCCGGGTAACCGAATGGCTGCCCGACGATCCGTACCCGCGCGCCGAGGTGACCGTCCTCAACGAACCGAAGACCAGCGCGGCGGCCCGTGCCGACTCGATCGCGCTCGGAACCCGCATCCGCGAGATCGTCGTCGACGCCTACGCCCGCAGAGGCACACCCCTGCCCGACGACCTGCCTTCGTTCGACGACGCCGACTTCGACGACGCCGGGCTCTTCGGCTGGGCAGCCCGCCTACCGATCGGCGCCGCCGACCGACAGTCGCTCCTCGAAGCACAGGACATGCCCGCGCGGGTCGCGATACTCGACGACGCCGTCGAGGGATTCGCCGCCCGCATCGCCTTTTGACTCCTGATCTCGACACCCAGAGTTAGAACGTGTTCTAGTATTGGATGTGCGGTGGTTCACACCTGTCCGCGCCCCTCCCCGAGAAGTGTTCAGCAGTCTTCAGAGCACAACGGGTCGAGGGAAACATCGAGTACCAACTTCAGGAGCACGCATGACCCAGACCGTCGAACCTCGTTCCTCGAACGAGGCAGGCACATCCGATGACCGGACCGAGCTCTACATCGGCGGCGCGTGGGTGAAGCCCCATTCGACCGAGACTCTCGAGGTGTTCTCGCCCGCGACCGGCGAGCGAGTCGCGTCCGTTCCGCTCGCCGACGAGGTCGACGTCGACACGGCAGTCCGTACCGCCCGCGCCGCCTTCGATTCGGGCGTGTGGTCGCAGAAGTCGCCGGAAGAACGTGCAGCCGTGCTCGACCGCGTCGCTGACATCATCGATGAACGCGCAGAAGCGATCTCGGCTCTGGTGTCGTCGGAGATGGGCGCCCCGCCGAGTGCCGTCGACATGCTGCAGAAGCTGCCCGGTACCGGCGTGCTGCGCTCGTACGCCGAGGCCGCACGCAACTACGACTGGATCGAGTACCGCAACGGCCTGTTCGGCACCACGCGCATCACGCGCGAACCGGTCGGGGTCGTCGGCGCGATCACCGCATGGAACGTCCCGCTGTTCCTGGTCTGCAACAAGCTCGGCGCTGCACTCGCCGCCGGCTGCTCGGTGGTGCTCAAACCTGCACCGGAGACACCGCGCACGGCCAACGCCGTCGCCGAGATCTTCACCGAGGCAGGCGTTCCCGAGGGCGTCATCTCGATACTCCCCGGCGGGCCGGACACCGGCAAAGCACTCGTCGCACACCCCGACGTCGACAAGATCACGTTCACCGGATCGACGGCCGCCGGTCGGCAGATCGGTGCCGCGTGCGCCGAAACGCTCAAGCGCTGCTCGCTGGAGCTCGGTGGCAAGTCCGCCGCGATCGTCCTCGACGATGTCGACATCAACAACATCGGCATGATGGTCTTCCTCGGCCTGTTCAACACCGGCCAGGCGTGCGTCGCCCAGACCAGGGTGTTGGTACCCGCGAGCCGCAAGGACGAGATCGTCGCGGCAATGGTCGAGGCGGCCAACGCCATGAAGGTGGGCCTGCCGAGCGAACCCGACAGCCAGCTCGGACCCGTCATCAACAAGCGGCAGCTGGAGAAGATCGAGGGCTACATCGCCAAGGGCAAGCAAGAGGGAGCCACCGCGACCCTCGAAGGCGGCCGCCCCGAAGGCCTCGACGCCGGCTTCTTCCTCACCCCGACGATCTTCACCGACGTCACCAACGACATGACGATCGCCCAGGAAGAGATCTTCGGCCCGGTGCTGTCGGTCATCACCTACGACGACATCGACGACGCGATCGCCATTGCCAACGACTCCGACTACGGACTCGCGGGCACCGTGTGGACCGCCGACGTCGAGCGCGGCATCGAGATCTCCGAGAAGATCCGCACCGGCACCTTCGGGATCAACTTCTACGCCATCGACCCCGGCTCACCGTTCGGCGGTTTCAAGAGCTCGGGCATCGGCCGCGAATGCGGCCCCGAGGGACTCGAGTCGTTCGTCGAACACAAGTCGACGATGATGCCGATGGGCTATCAGGTCTCCTGACTCGAGTCCCCTGACCGGCCTCAGAGCAGCGAACTCACGAATCCGCCGTCGAGCACCAGGCTGCTGCCGTTGCACCACGACGACTCATCCGAGGCGAAGAAGGTCACCGCTGCAGCAACTTCTTCCGGCGTTCCGTAGCGTCCCTGCTTCTGCGCCATGACGGCGTCGAAGCCGCCTTCCGGCAGTCCGAGGGCGGCTTCGAACAGCGGCGCCGCGGTGGTGACCAGTTCCGTATCGATGAAGCCCGGCAGCACGGCGTTGACGCGGATGCCGTGCGCGCGGAACTCCGCGGCGGCGGTCTCCGTGAGGTTGCGTACGGCGGCCTTGGCCGCGGCATACGGAGCGATCAGCGCGGAGCCGGCGGTCGCGGTGATCGAGCTGATCGTCACGATCGACCCTCCACCGGAGGCGATGATCGCCGGTGCGGCGTAGCGGATCGAGAGGAACACGCCGTCGAGGTTGACCGAGGTGGTCTTGCGCCAGTCCGCGTAGGACATCTCCGCGATGGGCTGCACGGAGCCGACTCCCGCGTTGGGAACCATGATGTGCAGCGCGCCGAAGTGCTCCTGCGTGTCGGCGATCAGTTGCTGCACATGCTCTTCGTCGGTGACATCCGTTGTGCACGCGATAGCGCCGTCGATCGAGTACGCGACCGACTTGGCGGCGTCGGCGTTGATGTCGGAGACCACGACGCGCGCACCCTCCTGTCCGAGCCGCCTTGCGATCGCGGCGCCCAGTCCTGCGCCCGCACCGGTGACGACGGCAACGCGACCGTCGAGTTTCTGTGCCATGAGTTGGTCCTCTTCTCTACAAGTGGATTGGAGTGGATCGAAATACGAAGTCAGACAAGGGATGCGGTCAGTCCGCCGTCGAGCACGTAGTGGCTTCCGGTTACCCAACTGGCGCGGTCGGATGCGAGGAAGCACGCGACCTCCGCGATGTCTTCCACGGTTCCGAGCCGTCCCTGCTTTGCCGCGACAAGGTCACCGAAGGGGGCGTCGGTCGCCGCTTCGAACTCGGGGGCGAGCCGGTCGACCATGGAGGTATCCGCAAATCCGGGGCAGACCGCGTTCACGCGGATTCCGGTCTGGCGAAGTTCGATCGCGAACACCCGGGTGAGCTGGATGAGCGCCGCCTTGGTGGCGCAGTACGAGCCGAGCAACGGACTTCCGCCGACTCCGGCGACCGATGCGATGTTGACGACGTTGCCCTTGCTTTCGGCGAGCGCGGGCACGGCGGCCTTGGTGACGACGAACGGTCCACGGACATTCACCGCGAAGATCTTGTCGAAGCTGTCCGTCGACTGCATTGCGAGCGGGGCCGCGATCTCGATGCCTGCGTTGTTGACCAGCACATCCAGCCCACCGAGCAGTTCCTGCACCCGCGCGATCGCGTCGACGACGCTCGCCTCGTCGGTCACATCGCAATTGGCCACGCCCGCGGCGCCGAGGTCCGCTGCCGTCTTGTGCGCAGCATCCTCGTCGAAGTCACTGATCACCACCTGAGCGCCGCGGCTGATTGCCAGCTCGGCGATTCCCCGCCCGACACCGCGCGCAGAACCGGTGATGAAGACGCGCTTACCCTGCAATTCCGAATTGGATACTTCCGACATTTACACGGACCTCTCTCGAATCTGTTGGCACTGCACAACAGACGAGACGACCGTCATCGATCGGACCGGAAGACACCGAACCCGAAGACCACGGCGTGAACCATCACGAAAGTCATTGCGGCGGAGACTAACTCGCGCAAAGTACCGAGACGTCGCCTGCGCTGTGTGCCACACGACACTATCCAGCAATAGTGACCTAGGCCATGTCCTCCGGACATGAAGTCCGTCGGCGGATTTGGTTCGTGCGCACAAACGCGCCGGCGCCGCTAACCGGCAGGAGGAGCCGAGGACTCGGTGGGGACGGCCGACGGACTCACCGGCGACGGACTTGCAGGTGACGGGCTTGCAGGTGACGGGCTTTCCGATGACGGGCCGGGGAGCGGGACCGCACCTGCCGGCGGAGTCGATGTCTGCTCGATACGGCTCCGGAAGGAGTCGTCGGTGATGATCTCGATCTTTTCGATCATCCAGGTGTCGTCGTGGCGGACCATCGAGAACGTCAGTCGGCTCGGGTCCACCCGCACGAGGTCCTTGCCATTGCGGCTGACCGACTGATTCATGAAGAGCAGCACCGTCGAGGTGTCGCGCGTGTTGGTCACGACACCCGCATCCTGGATGACCGCCTGAGACACGACGCGCTGCTTGCGCACTCCCTCGACAAAGTCGTCCTTGTCGTCGGGCAGCGGCTGCGCGATCAGCCTGTCGTACTCGGTCTTCGCCGATCCGATGACAACATTCTTGGACCGCTGCACGTGGTCGGCGACGTTCACCGGGTCGTAGCCGAACATCGTCGTCGCGTAATCCCTTGCCGCAGAAAGCGATGACTCACGCGAGTCCTCCGTCGCACGAGCGTCGAAGTATCGGAACCCGAGAAATCCGGTCGCCACGGCACACGCCACAGCGATGACGGCGAGACCCACTACCACGAGCCGTCGTGTGGTGATTGCAGTCGACATCAGACCACCCACTCGAAGTTGGTCATCTTGAGATCACCGTTGATCCGTGTGATGTCCACCCGCCAGCGGAACGTCTGAATAACGGTCTCCTGCTTGGGATCCTGCGACTTCATCTCCCAGCCGTACACGACGATCACCGACCCCTCGTCGTCTGTCGCCTTGGTGACCGCGTCGGTGATCACCGATGACGTGACGGTCTGATTCTGGGTACGGATCAGGTCGGTCACCTGCGCCATCGACTGCTTGATCCGTTGCTGCGCAGGGCCACTCGTCTTGTCCTGCACGGTCTGCAATGCCTTGTCGACGTTGCCCGGGTTGAGCGATGTCAGGTCGATGGTCATCTGTCGCGCAAAGGTCGAATACGACGCCCGGAGTTCGTTTCGGTGATCGAGCCGACTGGTGCCGACGGCGAAGAATGTCGACGCGACCACGCACGCGACGATGAAAAGAGCGCACACCGCACCGGCGACGACCCACTTGCCACCTCTTCCGCGACCGACCCTTGCTCGACGCTCCACCGGCCGGCTCGGCGTCGAACCCTGCCTTTTGGCGCGGCGTTCGCGGTAGCTGACCGCGGATTCCCCGGCGGGTTCGGCGGTGCCCCCGGCGGGTTCGGCGGTGCTCTCGGCAATTTCCTCGGCGGCCTCAGGGGGCTCCACAGCGCTCTCAACGGCTTCGGCTTCGGCGGTGTTCTCGTCGAGTTGCTCCGGTGCCGGCGCGCTCTCGGAGGGCTTGATCGGTTCGCGTTTGTCCTTGCGGCCCCGCCGCAACGGCGCCGAGCGGACCGGTTGAGCGCCCACCTGCCGATTCACCCTGCCATCCCGCTGGTGATCAATCCCTGCCACGTGCTGCTTTGTCCTTGACTGTCGCTGCTTGCAGGAGCGTCCCTGCCGGTTCCGGCGTTGTACGTCTTGCCGTCCGGGCCGATGAAGTCACCCGTATCCGGATCGTACGTGGTGCCGTAAACGGCCGGACCAGCCTCATACGACCCGGGGGTACCAGGCGTCGTATAGCCGGCGGGGGCGGGCACGAGGCCCGGGATCCCGTTGGGCAGAGCGACGTTCTTCTCCGTGCTCGCCTTGAAGCCCGTCCGGCATTCCTCAGGCGTCGGGGCGCGTCGGCCGGGGAACTCGGCGCACGGGAAGTTCCTGGCACCGCGAACCGCGATCTGCGCATCCTGCGGTAACCGGCACAGCAGACCGGGAGGCAGGTCGCGGGCGGTTTGCACCGCGGGACTGCGCCACTCGTTGGACGGCATGAATCCGACGGTGCACGGCGCGGGATCCTGGAAGCCCAGCGAGAACAGGACGCTCGGCCCGTACTCAGCCGAGCCCTGATGAACCGCGGTCAGCAGCGAGCTGATCAACCGCGGATAGATCACCACCGCCTGCTGGAGATTCGGCAGGTAGAGCGCCAGTGTCTTCGACGCGACGCCGAGGTTGTTGATCAGCATCGGCAGCGTCTGATCCATGTCCGCGAACAACTGCTGCGACTTCGACGCCGTCGACGGCCCCTTGGTCAGGATGTCGGTGATCTCCGGCTTGTTGGCACGCAACTGATCGGTCACCTTGACGGCGTTCGCCGTCCACGCACGGACCGAGTCCGCTGTCCTGTTCTGCGTCTCCAGCAGCGGGCCGGTCTGCTTGATCAGATCGATCGTCACGTCGACGTTCTTGTCGGCGTCGGCGACGAGGAGCGTCATCGAGTCGAGCAGGCGCCGAAGATCCTCACCGGTTCCGTTGAATGCGGTGAACGCCTCGTCCATCACGTTGCGCAATCGGGTGTCGCCCACCTTGGTGAGCAGGGCATTGGCCTGCTCGAGCACCGACGAGATCTCGACCGGCAAGTCGGTGCTGTGCACGACCGCACCGTCGCCGAGGTAGTCGCCACCCGATCCGGACTTGGGTGTGAACTCGACGAACTGCTCGCCGACCGCCGACACGCTGCGGATCGACGCAGTGGAGTCAGCGGGGATCTTCGCCGAGCTGTCGATCGACAGCGTCGCCGCGACACCGTTCGACGTGAGGCGGACCTCCTTGACCTTGCCGACGTTCACTCCGCGGTAGCTGACGTTCGCATTGGTATAGATGCCGCCCGTGCTCGGCAGTTCGAGTGTCACGTCGTAGCGACCGACACCAGCCATCGCGGGCAAGCGCACGTAGTACACGGCCATCGCAACAAGTGCGACGACGGTGACGATCGCGAAGATCGTGAGCTGCATCCGGACGAACCTGGTGATCTTCATCGGCCACCACCGTTCGCGGGAACGGGTGTCCGGGGAGCGGTGGACGTTCCCGTCGCGGTCGACTCCTGCGTTCCGGCGGGGACAGGGTCCGCACTGTCGGGCCGCTTCTCACCGCCGGGTACAAGCGGCGACGTGAACGGATCCAGCCCGCGCTTGGCCGCTCCGGCAGGTTGGCCGGTCACCCCTTCCGGTCCGACGAGACCCGAGGTCATCAGAATCGTCTGCTTGAGCCTGTCGACCGTCAGGTCGAGCACGAGGTCGGAGTTCACGTAGTCGCCCTTGACGATCTGCGGAATCGTCTCCTCCAAGAAGGGGAACGTGAACAGGATTCTGGTCGCCCCCGGCAGCGCCGGACCCGCCGCAGCGAGTGCGCCGAGCGTCGGATTCAGGTTCGCGACGATGGTCTTGATGTCGTCGGTGTTGGCGCGCAGCACATCGTTGACGGTCTTCGAGAGGCCACTGAGCGCCGACAATGCGCCGGTGAACTTGTCGCGTTCGTCGTTGAGCATCGCCAAGATGGCCGGCCCGTCGGCGAGAGCCTTTTCGACGGTCGGCTTCTGCTGGTTGATCGTCGTACTCAACCGGTCGAGGCCCTCCATCGCGTCGATGATGTCGCCCGACTGGCTCGAGAGGTCGGAGATGAGCGTGTTCAGGCGCGGCACGAGCGCGCGGATCGATTCGGCGTTGCCGCCGAGGACCTGGCTGAGCTCGTGGGTGATGTCGCCGAGCTGCGAGAGTCCACCGCCGTTGAGCACCACCGATAGTGCACTGAGCACCTGTTCGGTGGTCGGGAATGCGCACTGGGGCACTTGCTGCGCGGAATTGATGTCTGCGACCCGCTGACCCGATGGCTGCGCGATGTTCTTCTGCTCGGGACACGCGGGCAGCGGAATCTCATCGCCTGCGTGCAGATAGCCGGCCGTCGTCTTCTCCGGCGGCACGATCGCCAGATGTGTCGACCCGAGCACGCTGGTCATCCCGACCTTCACATACGAACCGCGTGGAACCTGCACTCCCGGATTGAGTTTGATCGGAACCGCCGCATGCCAATTCGCGTCGACATCGATATCCCCGACGCTTCCGACCGTCACGTCGTTCAACATCACCGGGGAGTTGTTGGTGAGGCCCGCCGCGGTCGGGATCACCGCCGAGATCTCGTACGATCCGTTGCCGGTGCCCTGCGCGCCCGGCACGGGCAGGCTGTCGGCGCCGTCGAATCCACAGGCCGTCGCGATGGCCGTGACCACCGCGATCATGAGTGCGGCGCGCAGGCTCCTGCGCGGCCCGCGAGTTCGGTTGGGGCGCAGCATCAGCCCTCACCTCCCCACGGCACCAGCAGGTCGCCGAGCCCGCCGCCGTTGCCGCGACGCGTCGCAGCGTCCTGATCGCGAATGCCCTGCTGGGCGCGGGCTTTGACGTCGGCGTTCTGGTAGGTGACCTGGCTGGGGAGCGCACTCTTGCCGACGACGGGGTCGGACATGAACGGCGGATATGCCACAGAGAGCGAACCGAGAACGGGCGCAAGCACATCGACACACTTTTCGACGTCTGCCTTGCTCTGACCCGGCCTGTTGTTGGCCTCCATCGTTCCGCAGAGCAGCGTGATGAGGTTGTTGCCCATGCCGAGGCCGAAAACTCCGGACAGCGAACCGGTCAGCGGGTTGTAGATGTTGTAGAAGTTGGCGAGCTGATTGGGCGCAGAGTGCAGCAACCCGCGGATCTGGCTGTCCTTCTCCGCGAGGATGCGTGTCGTGTCCGACAGCTTCGCCACCGAGGTGGTCAACGATTGCTTGTTCTGGTCGATGAACGTGTTGATATCGCTCATCGCCGAATCCAGATTGTGCATCGCGCCGTCGAGTTGCGTCGTGTTGTCGGCGAGAACATCCGTCACAGAGGCGATCCGGCCGTTGAACTGCACCAGCTCCTCGTGACTCGTTGAGAGCGCGTCGGTCAGCTTCTGCAGGTTGCGGATCGTCGAGAACAGGTCGTCTCGACCCGACGACAGCGTCGACATCACGTCGGAGAGGTTCGTGATGGACGAATTGATCGCCTCACCGTTGCCCTGCAGGTTCTTGTCGGCGACGTCCATCAGCTTGGCGGCCGATCCCTTGTCGGCACCATCGGGTCCGATCGCCTTGGTCAGGCTCGAGAGTTGCTTCTTGACGTCGTCCCACTCCATCGGAACGGCGGTGCGCTCCATGGGAATCGCGCTGCCGTCGTCGAGCTGCTTTCCGCCCGCGTAGACCGGGGTCAGTTGCACGAACCGGCCGGAAACCAGGCTCTGAGCCACCACGACCGCCCGCGCGTCGGCCGGGATCGGCGTCGAACGGTCGACGTCGAGCGTCACCTTCACATCGCCCGCGCGAGGCGTGATGGAGCTGACCTTTCCGACGCGGACACCGAGCACACGCACGGTGTCGCCGGTGTAGAGACCGTTGACCGACGGGAAATAGGCGGTGATCGTCTTGGTGGTCGCCCTGTCGTAGACGGCGTATCCGATGATGCCCGCGAGAACCAGCAGCGCCACCAGACCCGCTGCGCCCCATGCCTTTCGGCTCCCCGGGAGGGAACGACGGAATGCCATGTCAGCCACCTGCCGTCGGGGTCGGGTAAGTCGGCGGCGGAGCCGGTGCGGTGTCCTTCTGCGGGAAGGGCGGCGCTTGGCTCCATGCCTGCGGCAGCAGCGGGAACCCGCTGTAGCCGAACGCCTTCCATGCCTCGGGATACTTCTGCTGAAGGATCTTCATGAACGTCGCGGTGTAATCGCCGAAAGTACTGACACCGACCAGCGATTCGAACCGTGGCCCGGACGCGACGGCCTCGCCGAGCGCGTTGGCGTACGGCCCCAGCCGGTCGAGGGTCTGTTTGAGGTTCTCCTCGTTGTCGTTGAGGATGTCGAGTACACCGTCGAGTTTCGTCAGTGCCGGCCGCAGTTGTTCGTTGTTCTCCTTGATGAATCCGGATATCTGGTCGGCGACATCACGGGTACCACTGATGAGCTGCGCGATGGCGGTGCGTCGGAACTGCAGTTCGCCGACGAGCGAATTGGCATCCACGAGAAGCTGATTGATCTGCTTGCTCCGGTCGCCGATGACGTCGGTGACACCGTTGGCCTTGGCCAGCAGTGCACGAAGGTTGTTGTCGCGGTCGGCAATCGCCTTGGACAGCCGTGACACGCCGTCGACCGCGCCCTGTACTTCGTCGGGGGTCGACGAGAACGTCACCGACAGGGTGTCGAGGGCCTTGTTGAGCTGATCGGTGTCGGTCTGTGCGAGCGAATTGGTCGACTCGTCGAGAGCGTCGGAGAGTGAATACGGTGCGATGGTGTTCCGGTTGGCGATCGACTCGCCCGGCCGGATACGTCCACCACCGTGTGGCAGGATCGTCAGATTCCTTCTGCCGAGCACTGTTTCGGTCTTGATCGCTGCCTGCGTATCCGTACCCATCACCACGGTGTCGTTCATGCGGAAGGTGACCGCGGCCTTCGTGCCCTGGTCGGTCGGTGCGAGCGCGATGTTCTCGACCGTACCGACCTTCACGCCGGAGACCGTCACGATGTCGCCGTTCACCAGCCCGCCAGCGTCGTCGAAATACGCGGTGTATCTGCTGATCGGCGACAGATACGGCAGCTTGTCCATCTGCATCGCGACGATCACGACCATCGCGGTGACGACGACGCCGATGAGGCCGATCTGAACTCGGCTGCGCCCGTTGAGGAGCGCCCGCTTCTCGCTCATGTCGCCGCGCACCTCCCGCCGGCCTTCGTGGTATCGCCCATCACGTCGTTGGAGGTGAAGAAGTACTGCTTGCCGTCAGGTCCGCTGAGCAGCAAACGGATTCGACAGAAGTAGATCTGCAGCCATGCGCCGTAGCTGCCGAGATTGGAGAGCTTCTTGAAGTCGTTCGGCAGTCGTCCCGCGAGTTGTCGCAGGTATGGTTCCGACTTCAGCAGGTTGCCCGACACCGTGCCCGTCTCGGCGACGATCTGCTTGAGGTCGGGGCGGGTCGCTCCGAGCAACCCCGACAGTCCGTTGGTCACCGCGGCCGTCTGCGTCAGCGCATTGCCGATGGTTCCGCGCTGCGCCGACAGTCCGGTGATCAACTGCTGCATCTGATCGAGGCTCGTGTCGAGACCCTTCTTGTCCCCGTCGAGAATGCCGAGCGTCTGGTTGAGGTTGTCGATGACGTCGCCGATCAACTGGTCTCGATCGGCGAGCGCGCCGGTGAACGACGACGTCTGCGCGAGCAGGTTGGTGAGCGCCTCCCGCTGGGCTCGGCCCTGGAAGACCTCGATCAACGACGCCGACAGCTGGTTCACCTCGTCGGGATTGAGCGTGCGGAACAGCGGCTTGAACCCGCCGAGCAACTTGTCGAGGTCCATCGCGGGCTCGGTCTGCCCGATCGGGATCGTCGCACCCGAGGGCAGTGTGTCGTCGGGATCGCCACCGCCCTGCTCGATGTCGAGATAGCGGTCGCCGGTCAGGTTCTCGTAGCGGATCAACGCGCGCACCGACTTCGGCAGCCGGTACTTCTCATCGACGCTGAACGACACCTCGGCGTCGTTGTTCCGCGTCAACGCGACCTTGTCCACGGTCCCGACCTGCACACCGGCGATCTTCACCTTCGACCCCGACTTCATCTCCGACGCACTCACGAAGATGGCGGAGTAGTCCGACGACGACCCCGGTCGATAGTTGCTGAACACCGCGACGAGGCCGACGAAAACCAAGATCATGACCGTCGCGAAGGCGCCCAGCTTGATGACGGTGGCGCGGAATGCGCGGGTGCGATTGTCAACCACGGGCGGGCTCCCCGAAGAGCACCTGGAAGAGCTTCTCGCGTGAGGCCTTGGCAGTGGTGCGTGGCTGGTAGGGCACCGGAGCGTTATCGGTCACGTAGAAACCCGAGTTGACGTCGGTTGTGGGATCACTCAGGGCTCCATCGCAGGTCGGCGGGCCGTCGGCGCCGACAATCGGGAGGCTCTGTGGATACGTGTACGGGTCGGTGCCCGGCTGCAATCCCGCGTATAGGAGCAGATTGTTGTTCTTTCCGCCGAGCATCGGCTTGGCGAGATCAGCTGCCTGCGCGCTCGCCGTCAAGAAGCACGTCAGTCCCGGCGACTGGTAGCCGAGAAGCCGCGCGACGGGGTTCAGGTTCGACAGTGTGTTGATCAGTGTCTGCTTGGGCGGCGAGAGCACGCCGTTGATCGTATTGGCCATCCCGGTCGCGTTGATCAGCAGCGCGTCGAGGTTGGCCGAGTTGTCGAGCAACGTGTTGCCGAGGAACGTCGCGTTGTCGATGGTCCGCATCAGATCCGGCATGGCGTCGGCGTACACATTGGTCGCTCCCGCGGCCTGTTCGATCGCCTCGTTGAGCTCCGGCAGATGAGGGTTGGTCTTCGCGAGCAACCCCGACAATTGGTCGAGCGACGCACCGATCTGCTTGCCCTGTCCCGACAGTGCGGTGTCGACGGCGCCCATCACGGCGTTGAGCTTGTCGGGCTGGAGGTCGGCGAGCACGTTGACCAACTGTTGGAAAACGGTGTTGAGTTCGACGACGACGCGGTCGGCCGCGATGACCTGCCCGGCGTAGAGGTGGCCCTGCGGTCCGGTCTCCGGGATCACCAGGTTGACGGCTTTGGCCCCGAAAACCGTGTTGGATTTGATGTCTGCGGTCACGTTCGCGGGGATCTGCGACATTTTGTCGCTGTCGATGTCGAGGTCGAGCACCGCGTGACCGTCGGCCTGCCTGATCGTCGCGACCCTGCCGACCTGCACACCGCGCAGTTTCACCTTGGCGTCGGGACTCATCACCAGACCGGCTCGCGGCGTGTTGAGCGTGACCGGCTGGGTGTCGGCGAACCAGCCGAGGAATTGTGCGCCGGCACCGACGACAACCGCGACGAGACCACCCACCATGATCACCGCTGCCGTTTTGCGGACCAGCGGGCTCCGCTCTTGTCTGCGCGCCATCTGATCAGCCCGCCAGGTTGAACTTGCCGTCGGCGCCGTAGATGGCGAGCGAGGTGAGCAGAGTGATGACGACGACAACCACCAGCGACGCGCGCACCGCGTTGCCGACCGCGACGCCCACGCCGACCGGACCGCCGTCGGCGTTGTAGCCGTAGTAGGTGTGGATCAGCATCACCGCGATGGCCATACAGATGGCTTGCACGAACGACCAGAGGATGTCCGACGGGATCAGGAACGTATTGAAGTAGTGGTCGTACACACCCGACGACTGCCCGTAGAGCACGACCGTTGCGAATCGGCTGGCGACGAAGGCGGCGAGGGAGGCCAGCGAGTAGAGCGGGATGATCGCGATCATGCCCGCCACGATGCGCGTGCTGACCAGGTACGGAATCGACGAGATCGCCATGGTCTCCAGTGCGTCGATCTCCTCGCTGACGCGCATGGCACCCAACTGTGCTGTCGCTCCCGCGCCGATCGTCGCGGCAAGCGCGATACCCGCGATCACCGGAACCGCGATGCGGACGTTGATGAACGCCGAGAAGAATCCCGTCAGTGCCTCGACACCGATGTTGGCCAGCGAGCTATAGCCCTGAACCGCGATGGTGCCGCCCGTGAACAACGTCAGGAATCCGACCACGACGACGGTCCCGCCGATCATCGCCAGCGCACCAGAACCCATGGAGATCTCCGCGATCAGCCGGAGCGTCTCCTTCTTGTACTGGCGTACCGCTCGCGGGATCGCAATCAGGCTGTCCCAATAGAAGAGCGCCTGATCGCCGATCTGGTTCCAGTCGTCGCCCGCGCGTTTGATCGCGACTCTGGCGGTCTGGAGCCGCGTCGTGAAAGGAAGGACCATTTCTCAGCCCGCCGTCGCCTTCACGCCGACCGCGGTCACCACGACGTTGACGACGAACAGCGCCATGAAGGAGTAGACGACGGTCTCGTTCACCGCGTCGCCGACGCCCTTGGCCCCACCCTTGACGTTGAGTCCCTGATAGCAGCCGACCAATCCCGCGAACAGCCCGAACAGCGCCGCTTTGACCATTGAGATCATCAGCTCACCGAAGCCGGTGAGCAGCGTGAGGCTGGCGAGGAACGCACCCGGATTGACGTCCTGCAGATAGACCGAGAACAAGAATCCGCCGCCGATACCGATCGTGCACACAAGGCTGTTGAGCAACAGCGCCACGCCGGTCGAGGCGATCACGCGGGGAACCACCAGTCGGTGCACCGGGTTGATCCCGAGCACCTCCATCGCGTCGATTTCCTCACGGATCGTCCGTGCGCCGAGGTCGGCGCAGATTGCCGTGGCGCCCGCTCCGGCGACGATGAGCACCGTGACGATGGGACCGATCTGCGTGATCGTGCCGAGCGCTGCGCCTGCTCCCGACAGGTCTTGCGCACCGATCTCGCGCAGCAGGATGTTGAGCGTGAAGCTGACGAGCACGGTGAAGGGGATCGCCACGAGCAGCGTCGGCATCATCGAAACACGCGCGATAGCCCACGATTGCTCGACCGTCTCCCGCCACTGAAAAGGACGATGAAACAGCTCGCGGAATGAATCGACACCTAGGGCAACGAAGTCGCCGACCTGTTCCAGCGGCGCGTCAAGCCTGCGCGACAAACGTCTGCTCCTCTTCCCCGGTTTCCAAGCAACCTAGCACGCAAAACACACAGAAGTGGGTCAGTTGACCAGCCCACGCGCCGTGAAGGTTTTCGACGGATCGCGCTCGGCAAAATACGACGTGAGCGTCTTCGCGAGATCGTCGGAATCCCAGGTGCCACTCTCTGCCTCGAAGACCTCGTCGACGGTCGGCGCGGCCATCAGGGTAACGCGCGGACCATAGACGACGAAGACCTGTCCGGTCACGTCGTCGGAGTCGGGCGACGCCAGAAAATTCACGAGCCGCACGACGTGCTCGGGCGACAGCGGGTCGACGCCATCGGCGGGTGCATCACCGAATACCGCGGCGGTCATCGCAGTCCGCGCGCGTGGGCAGATCGCGTTCGCACGCACGCCGTAGCGCTTGAGCGCGCGCGACGAGGAGAGGGTGAGCGCGGTGATCCCGGCCTTGGCCGCGGCGTAGTTCGCCTGCCCCTCGGGGCCCAGCAGACCGGCTTCCGACGAGGTGTTGATCAGGCGCCCGTAGACGGGTCCGCCCGCCTTCTTCGACTCGTTGCGCCAGTAGGCGCCCGCATTGCGGTTGAGCAGGAAGTGTCCCCGGAGATGGACCCGGATCACCAGATCCCACTCGTCGTCGGTCATGTTGAACAGCATCTTGTCGCGGACGACGCCCGCGTTGCTGACCACGACGTCGAGTCGGCCGAGGTCTTCGGTGGCAACGCGCATGATCTCGGCCGCGACGCCGGAGTCGGAGATGTCGCCTGCGACGGGCACCGCTCGGCCGCCCGCGCCGGTGATGGTCTCGATCGTGTCGCTGGCGTCGAGCGCGTTCGCGAGGTCGTTGACGATCACCGTCGCACCCGCCGTGGCGAGCCCGATCGCCTCGGCCCTGCCGAGACCCGCACCGGCGCCGGTGACCACGGCGACCCGATCGTCAAGTGACTGCACCATCACGAACCCCTTTCGATTACTAGAACCTGTTCTAACATGCGCTCCCTGCGCGCCGGAACAGAACCCCCGAAACCACTCGTCGAATTCACTCGAGCCGCAGTGCCGACTTCGGACATCCGGCCACTGCCCGACGCACCTCGTCGACCTTCTCGTCGGGCACCTCGTCGGACAGAATCACCAGGTAGTCGTCGTCATCGAGGTCGAAGAACTCGGGTGCGAATCCGACGCACACACCGTTGGCCTCACATAGGTCGAAATCCGCCTTGATTCGCATCAGTACCCCTCTTCGTTGTCAGGTCCGCTGGTTGACGGCTGGGTGGATACAGGTTAGAACGTGTTTCAGAAGTTGGCGAGTACCCACCGAAAGCACAGGGGTCGAACATGCGCATCGCGTACACAGAGCAACAGGCCGATCTTCGTCGCGAGCTGCGGTCGTATTTCGCAGGACTGATGACAGACGAACGACGCGCCGCACTCACGGGCGGTGACGGCGAACTCGGCGAGGGCGACGCGTACCGCGACGTCGTGGCGCAGATGGGCTCTGACGGCTGGCTCGCGCTCGGCTGGCCGACCGAGTTCGGCGGCCAGAACCGTTCGATGATGGACCAGTTGATCTTCACCGACGAGGCCGCGATCGCGGGCGCGCCCGTCCCGTTCCTGACCATCAACTCCGTTGCGCCGACGATCATGAACTACGGCACCGACGAGCAGAAGGCCTTCTTCCTGCCCAAGATCGCGGCGGGCGAACTGCACTTCTCGATCGGATACTCCGAGCCTGAGGCAGGCACCGATCTCGCGGCTCTACGCACGACCGCCGTGCGCGACGGCGACGAGTACGTGATCAACGGGCAGAAGATGTGGACGTCGCTGGTCGCATACGCCGACTACATCTGGCTCGCGTGCCGCACCGACCCGTCGACCCTCGAGCCCGGCGGGAAGAAACACAAGGGCATCTCGATGCTCATCGTCCCGACCGACAGCGCCGGCTTCGACTACACCCCGGTCCACACGATGTCCGGCGTCGACACATCGGCCACCTACTACTCCGACGTCCGGGTGCCGGTGAGCGCGCGAGTCGGCGAAGAGGGTGGCGGCTGGCCGCTGGTGACCAATCAGCTCAACCACGAGCGGGTCGCGCTGTGCAGCGCCGCCCCCGTACAGACCGCGCTTCGCGAAACCGTCGCCTGGGCACAGCAACACAAGACCGGCGACGGCCAGCGGGTCATCGACGCACCGTGGGTGCGCACCAACCTCGCGCGGGTACACGCGAAGGTCGAGTACCTGAAGCTGATCAACTGGAAGATCGCCTCCGCGGCGGCCTCCGGCGGATCACCGAGTCCTGCCGACGCCTCTGCCACCAAGGTCTTCGGCACCGAATTCGCCACTGAGGCTTACCGTTTGCTGATGGAGGTCGTCGGCCCTGCCGCGACGCTGAGGCAGGACTCACCCGGCGCCCTACTCCACGGCCGCCTCGAGCGCTACCAGCGGACGTCGCTGATCCTCACCTTCGGCGGCGGCACCAACGAAATCCAGCGCGACATCATCGGCATGCTGGCCCTCGGCCTGCCGCCCGCCCGCCGCTAATCGACCCGCCGACCGAGCTTCCGTCCGATGATCGAGCCCGCACCCGATGATCGAGCTTCAATCCCGCTGATCGAGCCCCACCCGCTGATCGAGCTTGTCGAGATCACCCGCTGACCGAGCCCACCACCCGCCGACCGAGCCCCAACCCCGCTGATCGAGCCTGTCGAGATCACCACCCCGCTGATCGAACTTCAACCCCGCTGATCGAGCTTGTCGAGATCACCGCCCGCTGATCGAGCCCAACCCCGCTGATCGAGCTTGTCGAGATCACCTACCCACCGAGGAGCACCCGCCATGGACTTCACTCTCCCCGAGACCGCAACGGCGGTGCGCGATCTCGCCGCCGACATCGCGACCAAGCTCAGCACCGACGAACGCGTCGCTGCGCTCGAAACCTCCTCGGCGCCGCTCGACGACCAGCTTTGGCGTGAGCTCGCGGCCGCAGGCCTGCTCGCCCTCGAACTCCCCGAAACCCTCGCGGGCGACGCCGCAGGCGAACTCTCGACCGTCGAGAACACCGCCGTCGCAGAGCAACTCGGCACGCACCTTGCCCGTGTCCCCTTCGGGCAGCACGCCATCGCGGCCGGACCGATCCTCGCCCGACACGCCACCACGACCCTCGCAAAAGACCTACTGCCCCGCCTCGCCGACGGCACACTCATCGCGACCGCCGCCGTCGAAGAGGATCTCGGCGACGACACACTCTCGCCCACAACCACTCTGACCAAAACCGACAACGGATATGTGTTGCGCGGCAGCAAGGTCAACGTCGGCTACGCCGCTGCGGCAGGGCTGCTGCTCGTCACGGCCAGCGATGCCGACTCGCTCGCCGTCGCGGTCGTCGACGCCTCCGCCACCGGCATCACGATCACCGAAACCCGCACAACCGGACTCACCCCGACCTATCACGTCGACTTCTCCGACGTCGCACTCGACGACGCCCATGTCCTGCACGGCGTCGAGGTCGTATCCGACCTCGTCGATCGCCTCACCCTTGCGGTCTGTGCCGAGCAGTCCGGTGTGCTCGCCGCCGCGCTGGACGCCACCGCACGCTACGCCCGCGAGCGTGAGCAATTCGGGCGGCCGATCGGCTCCTTCCAGGCCGTCGCGCAGCGCCTCGCAGATGGCTACATCGACGTCTCGGCGCTGTCGCTGACGACCACTCAGGCCTCGTGGCTCCTCGCGCAGTCCGACGCCGGTTCGTCCAGCGACCCCGACACCACCGGCAGCGCAGACGTTTCCGCTGCCATCGCCACCGCAAAGTTCTGGGCGGCGGAGTCGGGGCATCGAGTCGCGCACACGGCCGTCCACGTCCACGGCGGCGTCGGCTTGGACACGAGCCATCCCACGCATCGATACTTCCTACGCGCCAAGCAGAACGAGTTCACCCTCGGATCTGCCAACACGGCGCTCCGACGGCTCGGCGACGCGCTCGCGGCCGAGCCTGCATGACGATCACACCGTCGTGACCGTCACCGACCTCCTGTCGAAACTGGCAGACGTCACCGACCGCGGACTCTGCGTCGACGACGAATTCGTCACGTGGAGTGAGCATCTGCGACGCTCCGCGCAGCGCGCAGCCGCTGTCACCGACCTGTTGACCGACGGCCGACCGCCCCACGTCGGCGTGCTGATGAGCAACGTCGCGGAGTTCAGCTACCTGATCGCTGCGGCGGCGCTCGGCGAGTTCGTCGTCGTCGGACTCAACACCACTCGACGCGGCGCCGCCCTCGCCGCCGACATCGCCACCGCCGACTGCGATCTGGTACTCACCAACTCCGACACCCGCCACCTCCTCGCCGACGTCGAAGTCGGCGCGCGAACAATCGACGTCGACTCAGACGAGTGGCCCAAACTACTTACACCCCATGTCGATACACTCGTCGAGTTCCCCGATTGCGCCGACGACGATCTACTGATGCTCATCTTCACCTCCGGTACCACCGGCGAGCCGAAGGCGGTTCGCTGCACCCATCGAACCTTCGCTGCAAGCGGCACGATGCTCGCCGAACGTTTCGACATCGGCCCAACCGACAACGTCTACCTCTCGATGCCGATGTTCCACTCCAACGCCACCATCGCCGGCTGGTCGGTCGCGGTGGGGGGCGCAGCGTCGATCACGTTGCGGCGCAGGTTCTCTGCGAGCGCCTTCCTGCCCGACGTTCGTCGCTGCGGCATCACCTACGCCAACTACGTCGGCAAGCCACTCAACTACATTCTGGCGACGCCCCAGGACCCCGACGACGCCGACAACCCACTGCGGATCGTCTACGGCAACGAGGCGTCGGCACGCGATCGACGACGCTTCGCCACCCGATTCGGCTGCAGCGTCGTCGACGGTTTCGGTTCCACAGAGGGAGGTGTCGCCATCACCCGAACACCCGATACTCCCGACGACGCACTCGGACCTCTGCGCTCACCGACAGCCATAGTCGATCCGGAAACCGGGGAGCCAGCACCGCCCGGTGAAATCGGCGAGATCGTGAACACCTCTGGCCCAGGACTTTTCAGCGGCTACTACGGCGACCCCGCAGCGACTGCGGAGCGCATGCGTGGCGGGATCTATCACACCGGCGACCTCGGCTGGGTCGACGATGCGGGCTACATACACTTCGCCGGTCGCCTCGGCGAGTGGATGCGCGTCGACGGCGAGAACCTCGGCACCGGCCCGATCGAGCGAATCCTACTGCGCCACCGCCGAATCGAACAGGCCGCCGTGTACGGAGTGCCCGTCGAGATCGGCGACGAGATCGAAGCAGTCCTGGTTGCTCCGACCCTCGAACCATCAGAGTTCAGCGACTTCCTCGCCGCCCAGAGCGACCTCGGCCCCAAACAGTGGCCCCACCGCGTGCGCATCGTCGACGAACTACCTGAGACGGCCACATTCAAGACGCTCAAACGCACTCTCCGCGAATCCGACTCACCTGCAACCTGGACCCGCCACGGCCGCACGTACGCCTGACCACCCACCCCGCTGCCGACCAAGCCCGATCGCCGCCCGCCCCACCGCGCAGAAACTAGGGGAAGGATTCCTTCCCCTAGTCTCCGACCCCTCCCCGCCAAACTTCGCGCGGAAACCCCAGAACCCCGAGGAAAGATCGCGCCCCGTGCCCGCGCGGCCAACACGCCCCGCCCCTGACCGCCCGCCCCACCGCGCAGTAGCCCGGGGAAAGATCGCGCCCAAACCCCCATCGAGTGGCCCCCGGGCCGCCAGCCCAAGCCATCGCCGACGCGACGACTTATCCACACCGCTGCGAATCTGCCCAGTTATCCACAGCCCGCCGTCGACGACCACTCCCTTCCGCGACTTTCAGCCACGATCAGTCCGTGACCACGTTCCCCGTATCCGACCCCGAAGGGTCAACCTCAGACAGCCGAATCATTTACCGACGCAGCGTAATCGGCGGGGGCGGCACCGACCGCGACATCCGACGCGCCCTCAAGGATCGACAGATCGACCGATTACGCCACGGCTCGTACGTGTCGTCTTCCGCGTACGCCGACCTCGAAGACCACGAACGCACCGAGACCAGATACCGCGACACCGTCGTGGCCGCGGCACGCAGCGGCACCTCCCGCCGATTCCTCAGCCATCAGTCCGCGGCGGTCATGCTCGACGTGCCGCTGCTTGACCCCGACCGCTCAGCCGTGCACTTCGTGTCCCAGCGTTCCGGGCGCACGTCGCCAGGACTCGTCATCCACCAGACACCGATCCCCGACCACCATCTGGTGACCGTCGACGGATTCCAGGTCACATCGATCGGGCGAACCGTCTGCGACGTCGCGCGTCTCGGCACTTTCCGACAAGCTGTCTGCGCCCTCGACAGCGGGCTCCACCAGGGGCGCATACGCGAGCAACCCGTCGACCTTCAGCCCATCGTCGACGCGCTCGGCCCCTGCCACGGAATCAACGTCCTGCGAACCGCACTCCCCCTCGCGACCGACCAGTCAGAATCGATCGGCGAGACGATCAGCCGCTGCGTTTTCTGCGACGCCGAACATCTCCCGGACCCCGAACTGCAGGTCGTCATCACACTTCCCGACGGCACCACGTTCCGATGCGACTTCGGCTGGCGCGATTCGACCGGCCGGCTGCGCGTCGTCGGCGAGTTCGACGGACGGATCAAGTACCACCGCCAGTCCGCAGCCAGCGGCGGTGCACTTCCCGAAGAAGTGATCTACAACGAGAAGCTGCGCGAGGACGCCATCCGCGCCCGCGACGTCGCTGTCGTGCGGTGGAACTGGAACGATCTCGCCGCACCTCGACGCCTCGTCGGCCGAATCTACGAGGCGCTGCAACGCAGCGGCATCGTCGAGTGAGACCGTCGTCAGCTGAGCGGCATCATCGAGTGCGTTGCTCATCGGGCGCGCAGAGAGTAGGGGAAAGGTCCTTACCCCACTCTCCGACCCCTCCTCGCCAAACATCGCGGGGAAACCTCAAAAGCCCACGGAAAGAATCCTTCCCCTACTTTCTGCCCGGCCGCCAGCCCGCACCCAGGGCCGCCCCGCACCCCCGACGGCCCGCGCCCAACCCCGACCCAACTAGTCCAGCGTCTTCCCGAGCCGAGCGGCGGACTCCTGGTACTCGCTGACCAGGTCGGCGATCAGTTCCGCGACGGGCGTGATCGAGTTCAGCCGGCCGACGATCTGGCCCGCGGGCATGGCGACGACGCCGGCGTCGTCCGCCTGCGAAATCCGCGCATGGGCTTCTCCCACAAGCAGATTCTGCAGCGGCATCGGTAGCGGCTCCGGAGCGCCGGGCGCATCCCAGGCGTCGGTCCACTTCGTCTTCAACAGCCGGGCCGGCTTGCCCGAGTAGATCCGACGACGCACCGTGTCTCTCGACGACGCCGCGAGCAGCGCCTTCTGCACCGTCGACGGCCCGTCGCCGGTGGCGCCGAGTCGGTACTCGGCAGCGGTCAGCCAATACGTGCCCATCCACACACCCTGTGCGCCAAGGGCTATCGCCGCCGCCATCTGCCGACCACTGCCGACGCCGCCCGCTGCCAACACAGGTGCGCGATCGCCGACGGCGTCGACGAGTTCGGGCCAGAGCACCATCGACGTCACCTCGCCGGTGTGCCCGCCACCCTCATAGCCCTGCGCGATCACGATGTCGACGCGCGCCTCAACATGATGCAGCGCATGGTCTTTCGCGCCCGCAAGCGCTGCGACCTGCACACCATTATCGTGCGCAACGCCGATCACATCCGGCGGCGGTGAACCCAGCGCGTTCGCGATCAGCTTGATCTGTCCGTACTTTCGAGCGTGCGCCATCGCGACGTCGACGTGCGAACGCGCCACTGAGTGCAGCCAGCCGAGCACCCCGGCATCCACCCGGTTGCCGTCCGGCAGCGGCGGCACACCGAGGTCGTCGAGGGTACGTTCCACGAATGCCCGATGCTCGGGCGGAATCATCGACTCCAGGTCGACCTTGCTTCCCTCCGTGGGGATCTTGGCAGGCATCACGACGTCGACGCCGAACGGCTTGCCGTCGGTGTTCTCGTGCATCCACTCCAACACCTCGTCGAGCTCCGACGCCTCGTTGAAGCGAACGCATCCGAGAACACCCATTCCGCCGGCGCGACTGATCGCGGCCGCGACCTCCTGACTCGGCGTGAAGCCGAAGATCGGATAGTCGATACCAAACCTCTCGGTCAGTTCCGTGCGAATCACTCTCTCGCCCATATCTTTATGCCCTTCCACTGACGGCCTGCACCGACGCGTCGGCCGGTCGTGTCTCGGTGATTTCCCTGCCCCATCGGTAATTCGGCTTACCCGCAGGCGACCGCTTGATCTCGTCGACATACCACACACTGCGAGGACACTTGTATCCCGCAACCTGTTCGCGCACAACGGTGTTCAGGTCGTCCAGCGTCGGCCTCGCACCGTCACGTGTAGCGATGACTGCCGCGACGCGCTCGCCGTACCGTTGGTCGGGAACGCCGACGACGACGGTGTCGAACACATCCGGATGCGCCTTGAGCGCCGCTTCGACCTCTTCGGGAAAGACCTTCTCGCCACCGGTGTTGATCGACTGCGATCCACGACCCATCATCGTGATCGATCCGTCGGCTTCGACGGTAGCCAGATCACCAGGAATCGAGTAGCGAATCCCGTTGAGCTCCTTGAAGGTTCGTTCGGTCTTGGCCGGGTCGTTGTAGTAGCGCAGCGGAATATTGCCGGACCGAGCCAGGATTCCCACCTCGCCCGAGCCGGGCTCGACGGGCGTTCCGTCCTCACGCAGCACCACGGCGGCCTTGTCCGCGGTCACCCGCGGAGCACCGGTGTGCGACTGCCCCTTCTGCGCCGCCGACATTCCGCTGAAGCCCGTTTCCGACGACCCGATCGCGTCGATCACGAGCAGGTTCGGCAACAGCTCGAGGTACTCATCTTTGACACTCGCGGAGAAGAGCGCCGCCGACGAAGCAAGTGACACAACCGAACTGGTGTCGTACACACGCCCATCTGGATGTCCCGCCCGCAACGCGTCGACCATCGGACGCGCCATCGCATCTCCGGTGATCATCACGACGTTGACCCTGTGCCGCTCGATGATCTGCCAAGTGCGGTGCGCGCCGAACTCCGGGTAGATCACGGCCTTGCCGCCGACGAAGAGCTCCTGGAACACAGCCCACTGCGACCCGCCGTGGATGAACGGCGGGATCGGAAAGCGCACCAGTTGACCGCCCGCTGCACCGTCGCGAGCCTGCTGCCACTCGTCGGACACCCGCTCACCGGTGTAGAAGCTGATTCCCCCGCCGAGAACACGCCAGATATCCTCCTGGCGCCAGACGACGCCCTTCGGGAACCCCGTCGTGCCGCCGGTGTAGAGCATGTACAGGTCGTCGTCGCTCCGCGGCTCGAAGTCACGGTCGACGCTCCCCCTCGCGATGGCATCCTTGTAAGGAATCGCGCCGTCGGGCGCAGGCTCGTCGCTGCCGTCTTCGACGACGATCACGTGCGCCAGTTCAGGCGCTTTCGGTAACACGTTCCGCACGCGGTCACCGTATTGCCGCTCGTAGATCAACACCTTCATGTCGGAGTCGGTGACGATGTGCTCGAGCTCTGCCGCGACGTACCGGTAGTTGACGTTGATCATCACCGCGCGGACCTTGAAGATCGCCAGCATCGCGACGACGCACTCGAGTGTGTTCCTGCTGTATAGACCGACCGAATCGGTCGGCCGGACGCCGAGCGCGATCAGTTCGTGCGCGAGCGCGTTTGCCTCTCGCTCCAGCTCGGCATACGTCATCGACCGGTCGTCTGTTTCCAGCGCGGTCCGGTCGGGCATCAGGTCCACGGCGTGCTCGATCAGGTCAGCGATATGGAAGGCCATGACGACAAAATTAGAACGTGTTACTGTTTTCGGCAAGGCCTGTTCGGCTACCGATCACCAGCCACCAAGGAGTACCGATGCCGGAGTGCCTCGTCGAGAAGCGCGGACACGTTCTCATCGTCACCATGAACCGACCGGAAGCGCGCAACGCGTTGTCGACGGAGATGATGGCGATCATGGAGGAGGCCTGGGATCAGGTCGACGCCGATCCCGACATTCGTGTCGCCATCCTGACCGGTGCAGGCGGATACTTCTGCGCCGGCGCCGACCTCAAGTCGATGAACGCCAAGCCCGCGGGCGACAAATTCGCCGACGGCGGGTGGGACCTCACCCGGATGCCCGCACTCCTCAAGGGTCGTCGACTCACCAAACCGCTCATCGCAGCCGTAGAGGGACCCGCGATCGCCGGGGGCACCGAGATCCTGCAGGGCACCGACATCCGCGTCGCGGGCGAGAGCGCAAAGTTCGGTGTGTCCGAAGCCAAATGGGGCCTGTTCCCCCTCGGCGGCAGCGCCGTCCGGCTCGTTCGTCAGATCCCCTACACGATCGCCGCCGACATCCTGCTCACCGGACGCCACATCACCGCAACCGAAGCCAAGGAGTACGGCCTGATCGGCCACGTCGTGCCCGACGGCTCGGCACTCGACAAAGCCCTCGACATCGCCGACGTCATCGCCGCCAACGGCCCGCTCGCCGTCCAGGCGATCCTCAAGACCATCCGCGACACCGAGGGAATGCACGAGGAGGACGCGTTCAAGATCGACGCCGACCTCGGGGTGCGCGTCTTCATGAGCAAAGACGCCAAAGTCGGCCCACGGGCATTCGCCAATAAGGAAAAGCCCGTCTTCACCGGCGAGTGACCACTCGCTAACTCCGCGGAGTGACCACTCGTTGACAGGCCAACCGGAAGGCGGCAGGGTCGGAGCATGGCGCGGCTGCACATCAACAACGACTGGTCAGGTCAACGATTTCCGAGTCCCGGGCGTCGAAAGCCACTGATCGGCGATCTCGGCGTTGCCGATCCCCGCCATCCGTTGCTGAGCATGCTGACCCTCGGCGCCAACCTCGGCCCGATCTACGAGATGCAGGTCTTCCGCCAGAAGTTCGTCTTCATCGCCTCGGCCGAACTCACCGCGGAACTCTGCGACGAATCGCAGTTCTGCAAGGCGCTTCCGCCCGCGATCGAGGCGCTACGCGACTACGCGGGCGACGGCTTGTTCACCGCCCGCAACGACGAGTCCAATTGGCAACTCGCACATGACCTTCTGATGCCCGCGTTCACCAAGTCGGCCATGCGGTCCTATCACCCGATCATGCTGCAAACGGCCAACGAATTGTTCGACTACTGGGACGCACTACCGACCGACCCCGCCGGCACCACCACCGTCGACGTCACGCGTGACATGACGAAGCTGACCATGGAAACGTTGAGCCGCACCGCATTCAGCCACGACTTCGGGTCCTTCACCTCCGCAGAGCAGCACCCGTTCGTCAGTGCCATGATCCGCGCGCTCGAGACCGGTCGACGCAAGGGAGCGCTGCGCACCGCGCCCGGCGGACGCTACCTCACCGCCCTGCTCGACCGCCGCAACGCGCAGGCACAGAACTACGTCGACGACCTGCTCGACGATCTCATCGCCGAACGCGAACACACCACCGACCAGCACGACCTGCTCGGGATCATGCTCAACGTCGCACATCCCGAGACCGGAGAACGCCTGTCACCGTTGAACATCCGACACCAGATCCTCACTTTCCTCGTCGCGGGACACGAAACAACTTCGGGCGCTTTGTCGTTCGCGCTGTACTACCTGTCGCAGCACCCAGAATGTCTGGAACAGGCGCAACGCGAGGCCGACGACGCGCTCGGCGACGATCCGACGGCGATGCCGACCTTCGAGCAGGTGCCACGCCTGCGCTACATCAGGCGCGCACTCGACGAGGCATTACGTATCTGGCCGACGGTGCCCGCATTCGCACGCAGCCCACGATCGACGACGATGCTCGGCGGGCGGTACCGCATGGCACCGGAAGACTGGGCGGTCATCATCCTCGCCCAGGTCCACCGCGATCCCGCGGTCTGGGACGATCCCGATTCCTATGACCCGGACCGCTTCCTCCCCGAGAACATCAAGAAGCGTCCGGCGCACACCTACAAACCGTTCGGCAACGGCGTACGCGCTTGCATCGGAAGACAATTCGCGCTCCACGAGTCGGTACTCGTCCTCGCGAGCCTGCTCCATCGATACGACGTCGCACCCGATCCCGACTATGAACTTCGCGTCGACGAGCGACTCACCATGGTGCCCAAAGACTTCTACGTCTCGCTGACACCACGCAGAGTGCCCGCCCGGTTGTCGGAACAGCCGGTCGGCTGACGGCCGCTCACACCAGCGTCGCGAGCTCGCGGATCGTGGCGGCGTCGCGCGTGGTCACCATCAGCATCGAGACACCCGCCGACTCCCACTGCTTGATCTGCTCGCGCACCTCGTCGGCGGTACCGACGATCATCGTCTCGCGCACCATCTCGTCGGGCACCGCTGCGAGTGCCTCCTCCTTACGACCCGCGAGGAACAACCTGCCGATCTCATCGACCACCTCGCCATAGCCCATCCTGCGGTACAGCTCGGCGTGAAAGTTCTTCTCCTTGGCGCCCATCCCGCCCACGTACAGCGCGGTGGCGGGTCGATACGCGTCGACAGCGGCGGCGACGTCGTCGGTGATCACCACCTGCACGGTTGCCGCGACCTCGAAGTCGTCGCGCGTCCGACGCGCACCCGGACGCGCGAATCCCTCCGCGAGCCACGACTCGTACTGATCGGCGAGCGAGAGGCTGTAGAAGATCGCGAGCCAGCCGTCGGCGATCTCCGCGGTCTGGGCGACGTTCTTCGGCCCCTCCGCGCCCAACCAGATCGGTATGTCGGCGCGTAGCGGATGCGTGATCGGCTTGAGCGATTTCCCCAGTCCGGTCGCGCCTGGCGCGTCGGCCGGATACGGCAGCGGGTAATGCGGTCCCGCGCTGCGGACTCGGTCGGCGCGCGACAGAACGTCACGCACGATCTGCACGTATTCCCTTGTGCGAGCGAGTGGTTTGCCGAACGGCTGCCCGTACCACCCTTCGACGACCTGAGGTCCCGATACCCCCAGCCCGATGATGTGTCTGCCGCCCGAGAGGTGGTCGAGGGTCAGCGCATGCATCGCGAGCGATGTGGGCGGTCGCGCCGACAACTGCGCAACTGCGGTGCCGAGCCGTATCCGCGACGTAGCCGCGCCCCACCAGGCCAGCGGGGTGTAGGCGTCCGACCCCCACGACTCCGCGGTGAACACGGCGTCGAATCCCGACCCCTCGGCCGCGGCGATGAGCTCCGGGGCGTCGACGATGGGATCCGCTCCCCAATATCCCAGTTGCAGCGCAAGTTTCACGACCTCGACCTCTCCACGTCGGCACCACGAAGACAACCGTCATCACGGCCTTGTGCCCCAATACTAGAACGTGTTCTACTCGAAGTGTGAGCAGCATCGACACATCTCCCGCCGTGACGACCGCCAGCCCCGTCGCCGTGGTGCCCGATCCCGAGACCGCCATCCTGACCGCTGAGCTGAGCAACACGTTCAGCTACACGCGTTCGCTCGGACCGGTGTTGAGCCGGTTCGCATTCGGGCTACGCGACGGCCACATCGTCGGATCGCGGTCGGCCGACGGAACCGTGTCGGTACCGCCGATCGAATACGACGCCGCGTCGGGCGCACCGATTACCGACATCGTCGACGTCGCCTCCGTCGGCACGGTCGTCACGTGGTCGTGGAATCCCGACCACATCGACGGCCAGCCGTTCGACGCACCGTTCGCATGGGCGCTGATCCGACTCGACGGCGCCGATACCGCGTTGCTGCACGCGGTCAAGGTCGGCGGGCCGGCAGACATCGAAACAGGAATGCGGGTACACGCGGTCTGGCGTGCGGCGCGAAGCGGCCGCATCGACGACATCGCCTACTTCGCACCCGGCGACTCCGCTGAGCAGGCCGAGCCGAACACCGCCGAGAACCCCGACGACGAAAACGTCATCATCACCACACCGATCACGACAAGCATCATTCACTCCGCGACCGAAGAGGAATCGCGCTATCTCGAAGGCCTCAAGGCGGGCAAGCTGATCGGGACGCGTATCGGCTCAGGAGTCGACGCCGGACGCGTCTACTTCCCGCCACGCTCGGTGAGTCCCGCCGACGGTGCGCCGGCCGTCGAACACGTCGAACTCCCCGACACCGGAACCGTCACGACGTTCTGCATCGTCAACGTGCCCTTCCAGGGGCAGCGGATCAAGCCCCCCTACGTCGCGGCGTACGTGCTGCTCGACGGCTCCGACATCCCGTTCCTGCACCTCATCCTCGACGCTCCCGCCGACGAGGTTCGCATGGGCATGCGGGTGCAGGCGGTCTGGGTTCCCGACGACGAGCGCGAGCTGTCGATGGGATCGATCAGCCATTTCCGCCCCACCGGCGAACCCGACGCCGAGTACGACACCTACCGCGAGTTCCTCTGACCCGCGATCCCCATCTCTAGGAGAAGCACGTGACACTCCCCCGCATCGCGATCGTCGGGTTCGCCCACAGTCCCAACGTCATCGGCACACACGGCACCACCAACGGTGTCGAAATGCTGATCCCCTGCTTTGACAAGCTCTACGCCGAACTCGGCATCTCCCGCACCGACATCGAGTTCTGGTGCAGCGGATCGTCGGATTATCTTGCCGGACGGGCCTTCTCGTTCATCTCGGCGATCGACTCGATCGGCGCGATGCCGCCGATCAACGAATCCCATGTCGAGATGGACGGCGCGTGGGCGCTGTACGAGGCGTGGGTGAAGATCGCGAGCGGCGAGGTCGACCTCGCCCTTGCCTACGGCTTCGGCAAAGCGTCTGCGGGAGATAGCAATCGCACGCTGTCGATGCAGACCGACCCCTACACCGTCGCTCCACTCTGGCCGGGCGACCGCGCTCTCGCCGGATTGCAGGCCCGCGCAGGCCTCGACGCCGGTACGTGGACCGAAACCGACATGGCCGCAGTGGCAGCACGCACGACCGGGGCGTCGACCGACGACCTGCTCGCGACCGATTACGTCGCCAATCCCCTCCGTGCACATGACATCGCACCGTTCACCGATGCCGCCGCGGCCGTGATCATCGCCAGTGAGCGCCGCGCCCGCGAGCTCGTCGCCAATCCAGCATTCGTCACCGGCTGGGACCACCGGATCGACAGCGCCAACTTCGGAGCACGAGATCTCACGGTCTCGCCGTCGACGACACTGGCCGCCGACACCGCGTTCGGCGATCGCACCCGCGCCGTCGACGTCGCCGAGATCGCCGCCCCGTACACACACCAGGAGATCATCGTCCGCAACGCGCTCGGACTGCCCGCCTCGGTGCGGATCAATCCGTCCGGCGGCCTGCTCACGGGCAATTCGTTGTTCAGCGGCGGCCTGCAGCGTATCGGCTACGCGGCGCACTCCATCCTCACCGGCGATGCGCAGACCGCGGTGGCGCACGCGACGAGCGGCCCTCTGCTGCAACAGAACATGGTGGTCACGCTGCAGGGTGACTCGAACAGCGGTGATTCGAAGAGCGGCGACTCGATTGTGGGAGACGACAACTGATGGCACACAACAACCGTGCGGCGGTCCTGGGCACCGGACAGACCAAGTACGTCGCCAAGCGGCACGACGTCACGATGGCAGGTATGTGCCGTGAGGCAATGGACGCGGCCCTCGCCGACGCCGGGGTGAGCATCGACGAGATCGACGCGATCGTCATCGGTAAGGCACCGGATCTCTTCGAGGGTTCGATGATGCCCGAGCTGGCCATGGCCGATGCCCTTGGAGCCGTTGGCAAACGACTGATCCGCGTGCACACCGCAGGCTCCGTCGGCGGCTCGACGGCCAACGTCGCGGCCTCGTTGGTGTTCGCGGGCGTCCACAAACGTGTGCTCGCGATCGCGTGGGAGAAGCAGTCGGAGTCAAATGCCATGTGGGCGTTGTCGCTTCCGGTTCCGTTCACCAAGCCGGTCGGCGCGGGAGCGGGCGGATTCTTCGCCCCGCACGTGCGCTCGTACATCCGGCAGTCGGGCGCGCCCGAGCACATCGGCGCGATGGTCGCCACCAAGGATCGACGCAACGGCGCGCGAAATCCGTTGGCCCATCTACATCAACCCGACATCACCGTCGAAAGCGTGATGGCGTCGCAGATGCTCTGGGACCCGATCCGCTACGACGAGACATGCCCGTCCTCCGACGGCGCGTGCGCGGTCGTCATCGGCGACGAGCAGGTCTCCGACACCGCGGTCGCCGACGGCCGCCCCGTCGCCTGGGTCCACGCCACCGCGATGCGCACCGAACCGCTGTTCTTCGCGCACCGCAACACCGTCAACCCGCAGGCCAGCCGCGACGCCGCAGCAGCACTGTGGAAGTCCGCGGGCATAGACAATCCGATCGACGAGGTCGACGTCGCCGAGGTCTACGTCCCGTTCTCGTGGTTCGAGCCCATGTGGCTCGAGAGCCTCGGCTTCGCCCCCGAGGGCGAGGGCTGGAAGCTCACCGAGGCCGGCGAGACCGAGATCGGCGGCCGCATCCCGTTCAACCCGTCGGGCGGCGTGCTGTCGTCGAACCCGATCGGAGCGTCGGGCATGATCCGCTTCGCCGAGGCCGCGATCCAGGTGATGGGCAAGGCAGGCGACCACCAGGTGGCCGACGCCCGCAAAGCCCTCGGGCACGCCTACGGCGGCGGGGCGCAGTACTACTCGATGTGGCTCGTCGGCGCCGACAAGCCGTCGAACTAGCTGGGCCGCACACCAACGGGCGTGCAGCTACCTCATCTGTGCACAGCTACCTTCTGCACCGCCCAAGGTGGCTGCACACAGATCAGGTAGCTGTGCCGAGAGCTGCATCGAGAGTCACCCTTACGCCGCGCGCCGCCCGAGCATGCCCAGCACCCGGCGCGCCAGGACAGCAGGCTCGTCGATGTCGCGCCAGCCCCACCGCAACAAGGCGTGTCCGGTCTCGACGATCCCGTCACCGCGCGACTTCTCGGCGAGTAGTGCACGTCGGGTCTCGTCGGCATCGTCGCCGTACTTCTTGTTGCCGTCGGCCTCGCCGCACAGCCGCGCATCCCGCCAGTACAGATCGACGCGCGCGAGGAAGTTCCCGTGCGCGTCATAGATGTTCACCTGCAGCTCCGGCTCCGGGACGCCCGCGTCGACCAGTTCGACGCGGCTGCGCGTCTCGAGCACCGACTCCGTCCTACCGTCGCACCGGCCGACCGCGCGGATCGCCGCGGCACGCCCCCGCATCCCGGCGAGCAGGTCCAGCTCATTCTGCAGATCGTCGACGGTGCAGAGTCCGGCGTGCAGCGCGGCGTCGCCCACCGCGATGGCGGGTATCCGCGCTCCGGTGCGCGCGATGTCGACGACGGTGCGAGCAGGCGACACCACCAGCACACCGTCGACCTCGACGAGGGCTGGTGGTCGGGTGTCGGTGATCAACCTCGTACGCGATGTGGTGCGCGTGCCCGGCGTGCGTCCACTGTCTGCGATCGACACCCGCGAGGTATCCAACCCCCAGACCGGTAGGCCAAGCACCGCAGCGGCCGACGAAAGTGCCAGCGCGCGAGTGTGTTTGGCAGCCCGCACCTCCGGCGTGCGGGCGTCGCGTCGTATCACGGCAAGCGCTCGCTGGCGGTGCCGCTCCTCGGGAGTGTCTTCTGCCAGCAGATCGCGCGGAATCACCACTCCCGGCGCCAGCGACACGAGGGTTCCGACGTCGAGCGCCAGCCGTATCTCACGGTCGACGTAACCCGCCGCGAGGAGCTCGGCGCGATTGACCGCGCCCGTGACGCCATGGAAGTGGACCATGCAAGTTGTGACGCACGCAGCGTCGAATCGGTTCCATGAAAAATCCGCACCTCATCTGTCACGCTTCACCTTCGGCAGTGCCGAAGGTGAAGTGCCACAGACGAGGTGCGGATTTCGACCCAAGTCCCAGACGTCAGGCCGGCCGGACCGAGTTGATCGTCTTCTCGACCTCCCAGAACGCGCGCAGCGCCGACAGCTTGCCCTCGTCGTCGGCCCGATAGGTGAACACGCCGTGCGCCTCCGACACGTGGCCCGCGATGTGGGTCACGATCTTCCCGACGTACGCGACCTCGTTGCCGCAGATGATCTCGTCGTCGAAGACGAAGTCGATACTCTCGGTTGTCGCGATCGACAGATCCCAGAACTGCGAGATACGCTCTCGCCCTTGGAATCCGACCCCTCGTTCATCGAACATCGACGGCCCGACCGGGTCCTCGACCTTCGCGTCGGCCGCGAAATTGTCGAGCCAGGCCTCCTTGTCACGAGCCGCGACCGCCTCCCGCGATCGACGGCCCGCCACCACTGCGGGATTGTTCTCCCTATCGATGCCCAGATATGCGGGTTGACTCGAATCCTGTTGGGCTGCACTGGTCATCGGTCACCGAGTCCCGTAGTCGACCTGGAGTTCCTTCACGCCGTTGATCCAGCCGTGCCGGAGTCGACGCGGCTCGTCCAGCCGCGAGATGTCGGGCACGAGGTCGGCGATCGCGTTGAACATCAGGTTGATCTCCATGCGTGCGAGATTCGCGCCCACACAGAAGTGCGCTCCATTGCCGCCGAATCCGACGTGCGGGTTGGGGTCGCGCAGGATGTTGAAGGAGAACGGATCGTCGAACACGTCTTCGTCGTAATTGGCTGAGCCGTAGAACAATCCGACGCGCTGCCCCTGCTTGATGTCGACGCCGCCGACCTGCGTGTCGCGTTTGGCGGTGCGCTGGAAGCAGTTGACCGGCGTCGCCCAACGCACGATCTCGTCGACCGCCGTTGCGGGGCGTTCCTTCTTGAACAACTCCCACTGGTCAGGGTGCTCCAGAAAGGCATTCATGCCGTGGCTGATCGCGTTGCGCGTGGTCTCGTTGCCCGCGACGGTGAGCAGGATGAAGAAGAATCCGAACTCGGCCTCATCGAGGTGCTGTCCGTCGATATCGGCGTTGACCAGCGTGCTGACGATGTCGTCGACGGGACACTTTCGACGCTCCTCCGCCATGTTGTAGCCATAGCCGAGGATCTCTGCCGACGCCATCTGCGGATCGACGCCTGCGAACTCGGGATCGTCGTAGTTCATCATGCCGTTCGACCAGTCGAACAGCTTCTTGCGATCCGACTCCGGGACACCGAGCAGATCGGCGATCGCCAGCAGCGGGAGGTCGACGGCCACGTCGTGGACGAAGTCGCCGGTTCCCCGGTCGGCCGCCTGGCGCACGATGGTGCGCGCCGCGTCGTCGAGCTTCTCCTCGAGCGCCTGCACGGCCCGCGGCGTAAACGCCTTCGAGATCACCTTGCGCAGGCGGGTGTGCTCGGGCGGGTCGTGATTGATCAGCAGCGCCTTGGTGACGTCGAGCTGATCTTGAGGCATCTCGTCGTCGAACCGCATGATGACGCCGTTGGTCGACGTTGCCCAATCCTCGTTGTTCTTCGAGATCTCGCGAACGTGTGCGTGCTTGGAGACGACCCAGTAGCCGCCGTCGTGGAAACCGCCACCCTTACCCGGGAGCTGGGCATTCCACCAGACGGGAGCGGTCTTGCGCAGGGCCGCGAACTCGGCGACCGGGATGCCCTTCTCGAGCAGGTCCGGACTGGTGAAATCCCACCCCTCCTGATGCATGAACGGGCATGATGCTGCTGGTGAGGATGACGTCTGGTCGGCCCCCACGCCGTCGGTCTGGATCACGTGAAATACCACCCTGTTCTCAATGTTTGCAACCGAGACGCGAACGTGTTCACGTCTCACTGACGCTCACTGTACACACAGTATCGCACCAAAACAGGAACTCGTTCTACTTTTCTGCCGGCGCAATGGACAGGAACAGGAACATGTTCTACTTTCGTGCCAGAGCAGTAGATCTGTACCAGTGCAGTCCGCGCGCAACAGGGCTGCGCCGAGAAGTAGCAGAAAAGTAGAAGCCCGAAAGGTGACGGACATGGGTGTGCCGGTAATCGTCGAAGCAGTGCGAACCCCCATCGGCAAGCGGGCGGGCTGGCTCTCCGGTCTACACGCTGAGGAGCTACTCGGCCTCACTCAGCGCGGCTTGATCGAGAAGGCGGGTATCGACGCATCGCTGGTCGAGCAGGCCATCGGCGGATGTGTCACCCAGGCAGGGGCGCAGGCCGGCAACATCACGCGCAAGGCGTGGCTGTCGGCCGGGCTTCCCGAGCAGACCGGTGCGACGACCATCGACTGCCAGTGCGGCTCGGCGCAGCAGGCAAACAACCTGATCGCCGGGCTGATCGCCTCGGACGTGATCGACGTCGGCATCGCGTGCGGCGTCGAGCTGATGACGCACACCCCGCTGGGAGCCAACGTTGGCGTCGACGCCGGCCCGTACCACGCGGACTCCTGGAACGTCGAGATGCCCAATCAATTCGAAGCCGCAGAGCGAATCGCAGCACGCCGCGGGATCACCCGCGCCGACGTCGACGAACTCGGGGTGCGCAGCCAGCAACGCGCACATCAGGCGTGGGACGAGCACCGGTTCGACCGTGAAGTGTTGAGCCTCAAGGCCCCTGAGCGCACCAAAGAGGGCGTGGTGACCGGCAACATCATCGACGTCACACGCGATCAGGGCCTTCGCGACACCACACCCGAATCGCTCGCGGCACTCAAGCCGGTCATCGACGGCGGCATCCACACCGCGGGCACGTCGTCGCAGATCTCCGACGGCGCTGCGGCCGTCCTGCTGATGGACGAGACCAGAGCGCGCGAGCTCGGACTCCGCCCACGAGCACGACTGCGGGCCGCCGCCCTCGTCGGGTCCGAACCGTACTACCACCTCGACGGCCCGGTCCAAGCCACCGAACGGGTGTTGGCCAAGGCGGGAATGTCGTTGTCCGACATCGACATCGTCGAGATCAACGAGGCATTCGCGTCGGTGGTACTCAGTTGGGCTCGCGTGCACGGCGCCGACATGGACAAGGTGAACGTCAACGGCGGCGCTATCGCCCTCGGACATCCGGTCGGCAGCACGGGTTCGCGGTTGCTCACCACCGCACTCCACGAACTCGAACGGCGTGACGCACAGACTGCTCTGGTCACCATGTGCGCGGGCGGCGCACTGGCAACCGGCACCATCCTCGAGCGCATCTGAGAGTCACGGGAGAGCGCATGAAGGCCGAAAACCGTCCCACACAACTCGATTCACCGATCGTGTCGAAAGCGATCAAGCTCGGCTCACGCCTCAACACCGCACTGTACAAACGCAGCGGAGGTCGGCTCGGCCGCACATGGCGGGTCGGCGCGGCGATGCGCAACCCCGTCGACGTATGTCTGCTGACCACGATCGGCCGCAAGTCCGGCCAACCGCGCACCGTGCCGCTCCTCTATCTGAGCGACGGCGACACGATCGTCGTCGTCGCCTCGCAGGGCGGATTACCGTCGAACCCGGCATGGTACCTCAACCTGCGCAGCAACCCCGACGTGTCGATCCAGATCGGTTCGCAGACAGGCGAATACACGGCACATACGGCGAACGAACGGGAGCGCGAACGACTCTGGCCTCGCCTGGTGGAGCTGTACGCCGACTTCGACACCTATAAGGCGTGGACCGAGCGCACCATCCCGGCGGTGATCTGCACACCACGCTGAGTCAGATGCGATCACCCGGCACGGCTGCGCCCGTCGGCAACGCGCGGATCGCCGCACCCGCCCACGCATCGAGGAATGCACGACGCTGCGCACCCGAACGTGCCGTACTGTGGTCGATCATCATGGACTGCAGTGTGCGCAAGACGATTTCGACGATGATATCCATCTCGGCCGGCCCGTATCCGCGTGCAGCCCAGTCGACATCCATGCGCTCGACCATCGAACGTGCGAATGTCTGACCGGCCTCCGACGTCACCCCCTCCACCGCGAACAGACTCACATTGTCTGCCGCGAACAGAAGGCCGACGTAGCGGTCGTCGGGCAGCTCTTGAAGTACGACGTCGATCCCCTCGACGACCGCGGCGTCGGGCTCACGAATACCGCTGATTCGTAGCGCGATTCGCTCGAGAAATGCACCGACGGCGTCGAGAGCGGTTGCCCGGAGCAGCGCCTCAGCGCTGGGGAAGTATCGATACACCGTCTGGCGAGTGACCCCGAGAGTGCGCGCGACGTCGCTGATTGTCGTCGCAACACCGTGTTCGTCGATCGCCGACCGCGCGGCCGCAAGAATGCGCGCCGTGGCCTCCGCGTCGTCGACCGGGACACTTCCGGCCCAGCCGTGCGTACGCATCCTTCGCGACCACCTCCCGGCACCGATTTCCCAGTACCTATGTCCCGGCACCCACTTCCCAGTACCGACCTCTACCAGCGCAGACCGTATCACGGGAAAACGACCATACACATGGAATCAAACTGTATGGTGAAGCCATGACAGCCATCACCACCGATGCGGCTTGCCCATTCGGCAAGGGTTTCGACTTCACCGATCCCGATGTGCTCGAATCCGGGCTACCGAAAACCGAATTCGCTCACCTGCGCCAGACCGCGCCCGTCTGGTGGAACGAACAGCCACTCGGCACCTCGGGTTTCACGGACGGCGGCTACTGGGTGATCTCACGACACAGAGACGTGCGCGAGATCTCGAAGAACAACCAGGTGTGGTCGACGAATGCCAACGGCGCCATCATCCGACTCCCCGACTACGTCACCCCCGACCAGATCGAGTTCACCAAGGCGCTCCTCGTCAACCACGATCCACCGGAGCACACTCGTCTGCGCAAGATCGTGTCGCGACTGTTCACACCGAAGGCTGTTGGGTCACTGGAGGAGAATCTCGCAACGTCGGCGCGCCAGATCGTCGAATCGGCCGCAGCCAAGGAGTCGGGAAACTTCGTCGACGACGTGGCCATCCACCTTCCCCTGCAGGCGATTCTGGATCTCATCGGTGTCCCGACAGCCGACCGTCCGCGTATTCACGAGCTCGTCGACGCGATCATCAACAGCGACGATCCCGACCACACGATCGACCCTGCGATGGCCAATGCCGAGCTCCTCGGCTACGCCTATTCGATGGCCGAGGAGCGTCGGCGTAACCCCACCGACGACATCGTCACCACTCTGATAGAGGCCGACATCGACGGAGAGTCGTTGTCCGACATCGAGTTCGGGTTCTTCGTCATCCTGCTGATCACCGCAGGAAATGAGACGACCCGCAATGCGACCAGCCACGGTATGAACGCCTTCATGTCTCACCCCGAGCAGTGGGAGCTGTTCAAGTCGCAGCGCCCGAAGACCGCGATCGACGAGGTGCTGCGCTGGTCGACCCCGGTCAACGCCTTCCAGCGGACGGCCAAGGTGGACACCAGCATCGAGGGCGTCGACATCGCCGCGGGACAACGGGTCGGAATCTTCTACGGTTCGGCAAACTACGATGAGGACGTCTTCGACGACCCGTTCACGTTCAACATCCTCCGAGATCCCAACCCACATCTCGCTTTCGGCGGTAGCGGCGCCCACTTCTGCATCGGCGCCAACCTCGCGCGCCTCGAACTCTCCCTGATCCTCAACGCTGTCGCCGACGTACTCCCCGACATCGAGCGGATCGGAGAGCTGCGTCGTGTGCGATCAGGCTGGCTCAACGGCGTCAAAGACCTGCCCGTTCGCTACGGCGCAACCGGGGGCTGCCCGGTCGCGCACTGAGCAGTCTCCGCGTCTCTGGATTGCCCACTACCCCGACGTCGCTTTACTCACATCACATTCACGTGCAAGACAGTCACCATCCCGGTTGAATGGCAGCATGGCGAACGAAAGCACTGAGTTGGCGGCCCCGCGAGTCGCTGTCGTGGTCCCCGCCTACAACGAGGTCGACTACATCGGAGACACGATCCGCGCGCTGCAACAGCAAACTTTTCGCGATACTGCCGCCCACGATGCGCGCGCGCCATTCCGCATCATCGTGGTGGACAACAACAGTACCGACGGGACCGGTGATCTCGTTCGCGAGCTCGCGTCCCACTCGGCTGTCCCCATCGATGTGCTCACCGAAGTCGAGAAGGGCACGGGTAGTGCCGCAGACTCGGGCTTTCGTTACGCAATCGACGCCGGAGCCGAGTTCATCGCTCGCACCGACGCCGACACGCTCCCCGCGCCGGACTGGCTGACACAGATCGTCGCCCCACTGCTCGATGGCAAGAGCCTCGCGGGAGGTCGAGTGCGGGCCCGCAGTTCCGACGGAGCGCGTGCGATCGCGTTCAACCTGATCGGCACGACGTGGCGCCTCGGACACCTCATCACCTGGTTGCGCACACGATCTCAGCCGGCGCACCTACGAAAGAGTTTCCTGGTTGTCGGAAACAATCTGGCGGTCACCGCTAATACCTACTGTGCGGCAGGTGGATTCCCGCGAACGAAGATCGACGATGTCGATGAGGACGCGGTCCTACAGCAGCGCGTCACCGCACAGGCGGGAGCCGATTCCGTAGCGCTCGCACCGCATGCCGTTGTCTACACATCTCTTCGCCGACTGCAGGCCTACGGCACTCGGGGTTACCTCGATTGGTATCAATCCAAGAACGCCGGCGACGGCGACGTGCCCACAGATGTTCGCTGATCAACAAGGCGCTCGCTGATCTCCCTGACCGCAGCACCGGTGAGCTCCAGTACATCGCCGACCACGGACTCCGCCGCCGCTGTAGCGGGGTACCGAACCCTGACATGGATGCCATCGTCGTCGCGCCACAGCCACCACTGCACGTTGTCGGTCGCGTGGTCGCCCGATAACTGCTGCACTGCAACATCTTTCGACGGTCGACGTTGACGGGTGTAATCGACGTACGAAACCATGAAGACATCGCCGCGTGTGCTGCGCAGTCTGCTGCCGAATGTCTGATAGACCGCCGTCAGTCCGACGCTCGCGAGAGGTAGAGCTTCGGCGAGTCGATCTGCGTTGAGCGGCAACAGTTCGACGAGGTCCCCCTCGCCGCGGACACGCAGCGGGATGTTGGCAACCACCCAGGCAACGATCGACTCGGATGTCTGGAGCCCCGACGGGACGATCAGCGCGGTATCGGCCGGACCACCAGCCAGACGGATTGCGCGCCCGATGCACGTCAACAGCGCCGAGAACGTTCTCGCGCCACGCGTGTGTACAGCCGAGCTGAAGTGCTGCGCCTCAGACCTACCGAGGAGGGTGCTCACCCGTGTTCTCATCGGCGCTCGCCGTCCGGGTTCCAGCCCCAGGTCGAGGGGAAAAGCTGGTATCTCCCAGTCCGATTCGTCGAGGAATCGGAACCAACCGGCGAGTCGTGGATCGTCGGGGGCCACGTCGCCGCTGAACGTATGCGCGCGCACGGCGGCCAACCCCGAGCCGGCACTCGACAATGCACGGCCGGCAACCACGTCAGAGATGTCGGCTGCGAGCACCGTCAATGATCGCGCGTCGACGTAGAAGTGATCGAACGCGCAGATCACAGTGGTGGTATCAGGACGGAGCACCGCCCCGAAAAAGTGCGAAAGCGGCTCGGTTGGGTTGCATGCCAGAGCGATTCGCTCGAGCACCAGCTTCGTCATGCCCGCGTCTGAGGCGTCGGTCGGAGCCTGGGAGTCAACACTGACGCCGATCGACGACAAGGGGACTTCGCGCCGACTGAGGTCATGGCCATCCGCTACAACATAGGTTCGCAGGACATCATGCCGCGACAGCAACACCTCGGGAAGCCGTGCCAGCAGCCCGCGCTCAACCGGATAGGGAAAGTCGAGAACCAGTGTCAGCGAACCCGGATGCCCCGCTCGATGAGAATCAACGTGAAATCGTTCGTTCTCCGACAGTCCGGTATCAGAAGGCAGATCGTCTCCGATGAGATCGGCATGAAAGACGGAGAGTTGACCCGAGCTCAGTGAATAATCCTGTGTACCAGTTAGTTTCATTGCCTCACCCGGGTACCCGCGATCGCGGTGACCGCGGAGTCTGCAGATTCCAGGAGCGCTCTGAGCTGTGCCGCAACTGTGTCGAGATAGCGATTGATGTTCGCGCGAGCGACATCGTTGTCGGGAATTTGAGATTCGACGACCAATCCGTCAACCATCCGACTCAGCCACAAGTTGGAGTTCTTGGTTTTGCCGATACCAGGGAACCCCACAGTGGTTCCGACAGTGGGGTCGTCGATTCCCGGCAGCCGACGGTGATCGATGTAGGTCACCATCTGAGGAGAACCGGCCATCTGTGGAAGCTCGCCGGACCGCGCAAGGACCTGCAGAACCGCTCCGATGGGGGCGGCCGCAGCGTTCTTGGCCCGCTTCACCGCGACGGATGCCGTGCGCGCCAACTCAATCGGGTCAGCTCCGGGTTCAACGTCGAAGTACACCGGTGCGAAGTTGCATGCCCAGCCCTGAGTGAACTCGAACTCAGGCCCGCGAGTTGCCAGCGCAGTCGTCGTGAAGAAGCGCTTCTCCCCTGTGCACAGGTACTGCGCAGATGCCAACGCGGAGAACAGGCATCCAGCAATGGTGACCCAGCTCGACGAAGCACTGACGATGTCGAGCGCATCGGCTTCGTCTGCTGTGAGCAGATCCCGACGGCAGCGCACAGCAGGCGCGGGAGCGTCGTCGTCGAGTCCGAGTGGAACCGGCGAATCGGGAAGAGATCCCTTGATGGCCAGCGCTTCTCGCCACGCCTTGACGCCGATGTCATCGGCACGCACACGCGCAGCGCGACGATGCTCATCGGCGACGTAGCTGTCGAATGATGCCACATCGGTCAGCTTGACCGACGTTCCCGAGGTCTCCGCCCGATACAGTGCGTTGATCTCGTCCATCGCCAGCCATAACGAATAGCCGTCCCCGTGCACGTGATCGGCGCCGAGGTAGAACGTGAATCCACCATCGCCGTCGAACGCTCCGAAGTGCATCGACTGCGGGGAATCGAACGCGGTCGCAACGGAGATGCGATTCGCGAGGTAGTCACCCGCATCCGCCGCGTCGACTCTCCGACTCCGGCCCAGCGGCCACTGCGCCACCATCTCGATGTGGGTCTGCGGTATGACGTACCGTTCGACGCCCACCTCGCCCAGCGTGTAGTAGCTCCGCAGTTCGTCGTGCCGTCGTACGAAGGCCGTCAGCGCTGCGGCCATCGCAGCCGGGTCCAGCGGGGTATCGAATCTGGCAACAGCGCCCACGACGGAACGGTGCTCGTCGCCGCGGGCTCGCGCCGCGGTCGAAGTGACCACGTGCTCGGTCTGCAGAAACGTTGCACCACCGGTCACACGTGCGGCCTGCAACGCCGCATCAGGTGAACACAGCGACCACTCGATGGGCGTGCCACCAGGAAACTGCCTACGCAGCAGCGGTTCTGGCGTCGCAGCCGCGCCGAATACCACCGTCATGCCGTGATGTCCGCCGACGCTTGCGACGTCATCTCGCGCGCAAACATGTAGTCATGGTCACCAGCGTCGACGATCGTGCGCAGAACCTCCGCGAACACCGAGAGGAAAGCTTCGACCTCGCGCCTACGCTCCCCCGACGGATAGCGCGTCGAGATGTTGATCCCGTCGGGAATCCGGTTGATCCACAGGTACACCTCGTCGACTTCCCGGGTGGCACTGCGCAACACTCGCGCGTTTCGACGATCCCATTCCGCAGCTCCCTGCGCCCGCCGCAGATCGATATAGGACACGACGAATCCCGGAGGCGTCACGTCGCCTCCGATCAGATCAGCGATCGGGGCGAACGGTGCGGTACCCACGTTCTTGTACCGCGACACCGACTCGGCGACACGCGGCAGAGCCTGAGAGAAGGTCTGCGCATCAGATGGATCGAGGTGCACGGGAACGAGACCGACGAACCACCCGACTGCCTCGCCCCACTCGGGTCCCGTGCGCGTGTGTACAGGGCTGACAAATCGCATTTCGCCAGTTCCGGCGAGCGCCGCACTCGCGATCGACATCGCAGTGTAGATACCCGTGGTCACCGAGCCACCTGCTGCCTTGCAGATGTCGTTGAATCGAGCGGCCTCCGCGCTGTCGAGAAGGTCCTGCGAAAGACTCACTTGCATACCGGAATCCGGCTCGCGGGGAGGCACTACCGCGTCGACGCCACCGGCGACACAACGAGGGAAGCGGGGCATCGCATGTGGCTGGACGGACGTGGGTGACTCGTTGAAGAACTGCCGCCAGGCGACGACGGCAGAGTTGTTCGCATCGATCTGTTCACCCAGATGCCGCTCCGCATCGCTGAAGTCCAGGTAGCTGCCGTACTCGGCGAGCCCATGGTGCTCATCGTTGATCTCCGCGCGATAGAGGGCGCTGAGCTCATTGATCGCGAAAACCTGTGTGTAGGCGTCCATCACGGTGTGGTCAGCACCGAAGACGACGAGGAATCTGTCGTCACGGTCATCGGGTTCCAGAGTCACGACGACGCAGTGCGGCCAGGTCAACGGGTTGACCGTGGTATCGAAGAAGTCCTGAATCCTCTGGCGGGCCGCGTCGGGCGACGCCGCCACACCCATCGAAAGCCCGGAAACTCCGACGGCCTCCGGCTCGATGGTCATCCGCACCAGATCGTCCTCAGGAGTCCCGCCGAGCTGGACTGCGGAACGGAGCGCCTCGTGGCGGGCGAACCACTGCCTGATAGTCGCGGCGAACGCATCGCGGTCGAACCGCTCCTCGATGGTGAAGGCCGTTCCGATCCAGTGTCCGTGCCATTCGTCACCGAGTTCGGCAGCGCGTCGAGCGTGCTCGAGGTGCATGTATGAGAGCCGACGAGAATCGGCACACCATGAATCCGGGTCGGCAGTAGCTTCCCACGCGGTGATCGCGCCAGTGGGAACCTGATAGTCAGCGAGCTCTGTGTATTCCATCGGCATCCTTTTCAGTCACCCGTGCACGGGTACACGTGAATACCCCGGGTATCGAGGAGGGTTTGCAGCCATTGTTAACAGAATGGAATTCAGCTGTTCATCCCATGCTCAAGAATGGGCCAGCTCTCACGCTGCTGGTCTCGCCAGTAAGGCCATGCGTGAGTTCCAGGATCAACGTAACGAATTGTCGCCCCAATATGCTGCGCCGTCAATCGGGACTCCAATTGTTGGGTGCACCAGAGGGAACCCGTTTCGATTGCTCCGCCAATGACCTGCCGATCAATGGGGTCGGAATTGTCCGGATATCCGGGTTGGTCATACGTGCCCGCCCGCCCTGTTCCAGTGGATATATAGAGCGTGGTGCCACGGAGGTTGTGCGAGAGCGACAGTACGTCGTGGGCCGCCCAGCCCGGACTACCGGGAGGCCCCCACATGTTATTTGCGTCACCCCCGAAGGCTGCGACGATCGCCCGTGGATAAGCCTCGCCTGCGACGCCTGTGGTGCTGTAGCAACCGCTGTAGGCACCAACCGCCCTGTAGAAACCCGGGTTCCTCGCCGCGAGCACCAACCCCGCTCCCGCGCCCATCGAGATCCCCGCGATCCCTCGTCGTCCGTTGCCGTCGAACGCGGCGTCGATAAGGGGCGGCAGCTCCTTCACAAGGAAGGTTTCCCACTGGTAGCGGCCTAGTTTCGGGTCGTCGCGCTGCCAATCGGTGTAGAAGCTTCCGTTGCCCGCCAACGGCATGACAACGTTCACATTCTTGTTCGCGTAGAAGTTTCGGGCGTCGGTCTTGCGTAGCCACATGCTGTTGGTCGGGTCCTCTTCACCGAGACCACTCAGCAGGTACAGCGATGGCCTGGTTCCCGAAGGGTTACGGGGCGTGATCACCTGCACCTTGATCGTCTTGCGCATGGCAACCGAGTAGACGTAGACCGCCGTTACACCCTGCCCCTCTGCGACTGTTCGCTGTATCGTCGGACGTAGGGGTTCTGCTCGTGCAACCCCAACTCCCAGCGACGCCGCTGCAATCACAGTGATCAGAACTGATACGGCACATTGCCACGCAAAGCGCGGTCTGCGGTTTTGAGCTATGACGATTACCTCCAGATCGCGACGGGGAGTCGCCAAAGAATAGCGACTAAGCGATACCCTCGCACACGGACCGTGTGACCGTAGCGTGCGCTGATCGGCAATTTAAGGGGATAGAGACATATACCACTCGATGCGGATTGTCAGGAATCTCGCAGGGTTCAACTCGCCTCGACACTTTCTCGACGAGCAAATAGCCTGTTGAAGATCTGACGGATGATCCGACGAGGACGGAGGGCACTCGATGGTGATGTTGCCGACGATTGCAATCGAGGCCGACTCGCTCGGTAAGAAATTCGGAAATGTCAATGCAGTTTCAGACATTTCCTTATCGATACCGACGGGATCGGTGTGTGGGTTGTTGGGCGCGAACGGCGCAGGCAAGACCACGACGGTACGTATGCTCGCGACGCTCATCCGGCCGGACTCCGGCTCGGCACGGATCTTCGGCCGTGACGTCGTGAGACAGGCGACCGCCGTGCGTTCGATGATCGCGGTGACCGGTCAGTACGCCTCACTCGACGAGGATCTGACGGCAGAACAAAACCTCGAGCTGTTCGCCACCCTGCGCGGATTCGGCCGACGTGCGGCTCGTTCTCGTGCGCACGAGTTGATCGAACAGTTCGGACTCAGTCACGCCGCCTCGCGCCCCGTGTCGGGTTTCTCCGGCGGCATGCGACGACGACTCGACATCGCCACCTCACTGATCTCCGCTCCGCCGCTGCTCTTCCTCGACGAACCGACGACAGGTCTCGATCCCACCACACGGACTCAGATGTGGGCCGTCGTCCGCGACCTCGTCGATAACGGTACGACGGTGCTACTCACCACCCAATACCTCGACGAGGCAGACAAACTCTCCGACTCAATCGTCTTGATCGACGGCGGGCGGGTGGTGGCCGAAGGTACGGCCAGGTCGCTCAAGGAGCGCATCGGAACGCGCACACTGCACGTTCAACTCGAAGACAGATCCAGAATGCGGGAGGCCGCAGAGATCATGGGGGCAACGTTGTCCGCGGATGTCGTTCAGATTCCTGCCGAGGGCGCGCTCTCGGCGATCACCTCGGAGCCGGGGCGGGCCGCATACGCGGTGTCCCAACTGGAGTCCGCGGGCATCGAGGTCGCCGACTTCTCGTTCCAGCGCCCCACGCTGGACGATGTCTTCTTCGCCATGACAACCCGAGAGTCGGCCCGGACATGAGCAGCACCATCGATCAGACGAAGTCCGGCGTCGCCGATTCGGGAGCAGCGGCGACGGCCGACGCCACCAGTAGCGGAATCGAATGGCCGATCACTCCTGTCGACAGGATTCCCTTCAGCCAGGGGCTGCGCCAGACGTTCGCACTAGCTCGTCGCGGGCTTCTCCGGATGAAGCACTCCCCACAGCAACTGTTCGACGTGATCATCGTGCCCATCGTCTTCACAGTGATGTTTGCCAACATCTTCGGCGGAGCCGTCGCGGGAGGCGTCGACAACTACCTCGTCCTGCTTGTCCCCGGCGTCCTGGTCTCGGTGGCGGTGACCACGTCGGTGGTCACCGGAACGCAGTTACGTGAAGACATCGACAGCGGTGTGTTCGACCGGCTGATCTCCATGCCCATAGCGCGCATCGCGCCACTCGCAGGCTTGCTGACTGCGGATACCCTGCGATACGTCATCGCGAGCGTGATGTCTCTCGTCGTCGGCCTCTGCATGGGCTACCGGCCGGCAAGCGTGATCGGGGTCATCGCAGGCGTCACACTTGTCGTCTACGCAGCGTTCTCGCTGAGCTGGATCTTCGCGTTGCTGGGTGTCCTGCTCCGCAAAGTATCAGCGATACAAGGCATCTCGATGCTCGTGCTGATGCCGATGACGTTCACGTCCAATGCGTTTGTGCCGACCACGACAATGCCCGGTTGGATGCAGGCGATCGCTGACGTCAATCCGGTCTCACACCTCATCTCCGCGTTTCGCGGGCTGGCAAACGAGGGACAGATCACAAGCGACGTCGGATGGACGCTGGTGGGAACCACCGCGATCTTGATTGTCTTTGTCCCACTTACGTTGCGCGCCTACCTCTCGCGGTCATGACGACCACTTCGACGCGCACGACCGGGTCGATACACTCGGCCCTGCCGGTTGAGCGTCTGACCACCGACGACGATCTGTTCGTACGGATGGAACACGCGCTGGGGCTCGGGGTTGTGAATCAATGCGTATGGCAGCTACCCACTCGCCTCGACGAGGACGCATTCTCCCGACTCGGAGAGCGACTCTGCGCGGGTCGCGCATCGAGACTCGTCGCGCGACGGCCACCACCGGCTCGCGATGCGTGGCGGTACACGCCGACCGCCGGGTCGGTCGAATTCTTCACTGAGACGGTGCGTGCCGAGAATATTGCCGCATGGGTCGACGCCCAGGCACAGTTCGCTCTGAACAGCGTGTCGGGCCCCTCCTGGCGACTGAGCGCCGCCCACTCCGACGGCATTGGTACGTACGTCTCATTCACGGCGGCCCACGCGATCGGCGACGGCGCCACGCTGATAACGGCGATCGTCGAAGCATTGTCGGGGACCGCCTACAACACAGACGTAGCCATGCCCGACCTCGTATCCGACCTTTCCGATGGAGCAGGCACTGCGGCGCGGGCAGCTCGCGCGGCGGCTTCCAGTGTCGTCGCGACACTTCGTGACGCATCACCACGAGGATCTGCGCGCCCCCAACCGTCACGCGCACCTTCCCCGAGCCCGGCGCCTACTGGTGCGATAGCGACGACAAGCGCAGGGCGGGCTGCCGGAACCGAAGCAGGCATACCCCCCTCGGTGATCGTGACCGTTGATCGCGAGGAAGCACTTCGGGTTGCCGCAGAACGCAACGGCACGCTGAACTCACTGTTCGTCGGGCTGATGGTCGGAATCGTCGACAAAGCCGGACTGGCATCGTCCGGAGACGTCGTCCCGGTGTCGATTCCGGTGTCACAGCATCGTGAGGACGATCGGCGCGCCAACGCCACGACAGGCGTCACCGCCCACATACGTCTCGACTCCAACCGCTACACCGACCTCAGCGAGATTCGCGACGCGTGCAAGGCGGCATACCGCACGCTCGATGCGCGGCCCGGCTCGATGGCCGCGATGTCCACTGTTGCACAGGCTTTGGGCGACAGGGCCGTGCGTCGACTCGCTGGTGGGATGTCGACGCCCTTATGTGTGGCGTCGAACGTCGGGCGGGTGAACCCTTTGTTTGCGTCATTCGGTACCGACCGCCCCGGAGTCACCGCGATGCGTGCCGTCACCACGGATACCGCCGGATTGGCCGGACACGCCGGCGGTATCAGCGGCTGGTTGTGTACCGGAGATGAGGTGCTGACGCTGGCGGTGAGCTCGCTGAACCCGTCCCGGATCAACGATCGGGATTCGCTCCGCGCACTGATCGCCGCCGAGTTCGCCTCGTGGAAATTGACCGAAACAGATTGGGGCATATGCGAATAGCATTCGTCATGCACGGCAGTCGAGGTGACGTTCAACCTGCGGTCGCGCTCGGAGCCGAACTCAGCCGACGCGGACACAGCGTCGAGTTGGCTGTTCCCGACGACCTGGTCGCTGCGGTGTCACGTTCTGGATTGCCGACGCGCAGCCTGTGTCCGTCGACTTCGGAATTGCTCTCGAGTCCGCTCGTGAAGCGAGACCTCAAGTCGTGGAATCCGTATAAGCGGTTGACCGCGCTCCGCAAGGTCGGATCGCACGGATCGGCGATGTCGGAGAGAGTCATGGGCGAACTCGCCGATACAGCGGATGTCCTCGTCGGCGGACCACTGGCGCAAGAGCGGGCTGCGACAGTCGCAGAGAGCCGAGGCATCGCTTTCGTGCCACTGCATTACTGCCCGATACGTCCCAACCACCAGCTGTCGCCGCTGTACCGGCCATTGCCCACTGCAATCAGCGCCGCCGTATGGCGCACAGCCGACTTCCTCTTCTCACTCACCCAGCGCCCAGGCGACCGCGCCCTGCGCCGTCGTCTGGGTCTCCCGTCGGTATCGGGAACCATAGGCGCGAGGCTTCGGCGGCGGGGGTCACCGGAGATCCAGGCGTACGACGCCGAGCTGTTCCCACTCCTCGAGGACGAGTGGGGAAAACAGCGCCCGTTCACGGGCTTCCTGCTCCCTGACAGTCAGACCCGAGCAAAACTCAACGGACACAACGACGATAGCCAGACCACCAGCATTCTCGACTGGATTCGATCCGGGCCATCCCCCGTCTACGTCGGCTTCGGGAGTATGCACATCCCACCCGAGCGCATCTCGTCGATCGTCGATGCGATCCTGTCGCTACGCCTTCGTGTGATCGCCCATACGCCTCACGCACTGCCAGAACGCGATGGCCTGCTGCACATCACCGACCCTGTCGACCACGAGGTCCTCTTCCCTGCTTGCCGAGCAGCCGTCCACCACGGTGGAGCCGGCACCACTGCCGCCGCTCTGCGAGCTGGAATCCCATCAGTGATCGGTTGGCTCAGCGCAGACCAACCACTCTGGGCGGCCGCTCTTCGCGATCGAGGAGCCGGGATCGGCGCGCCGCTGTCGCGGCTCTCGGACACCGACCTCGAATTGCTTACTGCCAGCGAGCCCTATCGCGCGGCGCAGGCGTTGGCGAGTCGCATCGTCGATCCGGGACAGGCAGTCGACGCCGCATGTGACGTAATCCTGCAGGCAGCGGCAGGCCCGACTCTATACGCAGGCGTGCCGCCTGACGGCTCTAGCCGACGCCACGCTCCGACGACGCCCAGAACTTAGCGCGCAACGCCTTCTTGTCGGGCTTACCGAGACCGGTGAGTGGCAGCGACTCGACGAAGATCACGTCCTTCGGTGATTGCACGGCCCCCTTCCGCTGCTTCACCGCGTCCTGGATCTCTGCCGTGATCCGCTGCCGGTCATCGTCATCGGCCTCGACGTCGCCACGTAATACGACGACGGCGGTCACCGCCTCACCCCACTTCTCGTGCGGCACACCGATCACACCCACCTGACCGACCGACGGATGTTCTGCGACAACGTCTTCCACCTCTCGCGGAAACACATTGAAGCCACCGGTGACGATCATGTCCTTTGTGCGATCGACGATGTACCAGTATCCGTCGGTGTCTTCACGCGCGACGTCGCCGGTGCGCAGCCATCCGTCGCGGAACGTCTCCGCTGTCTGCTCCGGCAACCCCCAGTACCCAGCGGCGAGAAGTGGTCCGGCAACACAGATTTCGCCCGGCTCGCCCGGCGCCACTGGCTTGTCGTCCGGCCCGAGGAGCGCGGTACGCAGAAACGACGACGGTCGCCCACAACTCGACAGCCTGCGCGTGTCTTCGCCCGGCTCGGGGTGCTCATCCTTGGCGAGGTAGCTGATGACCATCGGCGCCTCCGACTGCCCGTAGTACTGCGCGAAGATCGGCCCGAATCGCTCGATGGCCTCGGCCAGCCGCACCGGATTGATCGGCGAGGCACCGTAATACACGGTTTCCAGTGACGAGAGATCGCGGGTGTGTGAGTCCGGATGATCCATCAGGGCGTAGAGCATCGACGGCACGAGCATGGTCGCGCTGATTTTCTCCTCCTCGATGGTCCGCAGCACCTCCGCGGGATCGAACTTGCTCAGCACCACCATCGACCCGTTCTTCATCAGCGTCGGGAGGAAGAACGCCGCGCCTGCGTGCGACAGCGGCGTGCACATCAGAAAGCGCGGCCGCGTTGGCCATTCCCACTCCGACAACTGGATCTGCGTCATCGTCGTCATCGCGCGAACCGTGCCGATGACGCCCTTGGGTTTGCCCGTGGTGCCACCGGTGTAGGTGATCGACATGATGTGGTCCGGCGAGAGCTCTGCCGCGGTGAGCGTCGTAGCGTCGTAACCCGCCGCCTCGGCGACGACGTCGCGACCCACCTCCGACAACTCCTCGGGCACGGGGCCGAGCGTGAAGATCTGCTTGAGTCCGTCGACTCGTTCCATGAGTGCGACTGCGCGCTCGACGAACATCGGCACCGGATCGATGACGAGCGTCGTCACTCCGGCGTCGGACAACACGTACGCGTGATCGTCGAGCGAGCCCAACGGATGCAGTGCGGTGCGTCGCCAACCCTGCGTCTGTCCTGCGCCGATGACGAACAGCACCTCGGGGCGATTGAGTGCGAGCAGACCTACCGACGATCCCGTGCCCGAACCAAGCCCCTCAAAAGCCTGCACGTAGCGGCTGATCTCGTCGGCCATCTGCGCGCCCGTGAGCGTGGTGTCGCCGAGTTCCAGCACGTTGCCCGACGCGTTCTTGGCCAGTGCCGCGACAAGGAGGTCGCCCATATGGGTCGATCCGCGCAAGTGGTCGATTTCGGACTCAGAGATCTCAGATGCCATGCATCTCAGAGTAGGACGTGTTCTAGATTCACGAAAGGTCAACCAGCCGATTGCTGCCTCTAGGTGCGACAATCAAGATTCCGCGGCCGCGATGGAGAACTAGAACCTGTTCCATGTCGTACCGGCCAGTAGCTCACTAGGATCGACAGCATGACTGATGTGGATCTGGCAACCGAACGTCGCGACATCGCCGACGCTCTCCTCACCGCTCTCGACCGACGACATGAGGTGCTCGACGCCATCGTCGACGCCGACGATCACACCCAAGCCGTCTCCGCGATCGCAGAACTCCTCGGCAAATCACAGCTCGGCGCATCGGCAATCCTCGACATGAAGCTCGACCAGTTGACCAAGGACGAACGCCGACGAAATCAGAGCGAACTCGACGACCTGAACCACCAACTGACCTTCACACTCGCCGAGCGTCCCGCGAGCAGTGGAGACACCGTCGTGCTGCGCGCCTTCTCCCCCAGTGACGACGCCGAACTGTTCGCCGAACGCACCCGCGAACTCGGGGTCGCCGGCGACGGCTCGGGACAGCCCGCGCGCGAAATCGACCAGGAGATCGCACAGGCTGCCGGGCGCGTCGACGAAGAAGAGGCGGCCTGGCTGGTCGTCACCGACGGCGCCGACAAGGTGGGTTTCGTATTCGGCGAACTCACCGATGGCGAGGTCGACGTCCGCGTGTGGGTCCACCCCGACTTCCGCAAGCAGGGTTACGCCACCGCCGCGATGCGTAAGGCACGGTCGGAGATGGCCGGCTACTTCCCCGGGGTTCCCATGGTGGTGCGCGCACCGGGCGTCTGACGGACAGCTCGTCTGACATCACCGGGTCTGGCGTCCCCGGATCTGATATCACCGCGTCGGCGCTGAGTGGCCCACTCAGCGTCGACGCGGAAACCCGAAACGCGCGACGATGGTGCGAATCCGGACCTCGTCGTCGATCAGAAACGATTCGCTCACCGGCGCCCACAGGCCGAATGCCTTGGGGGCCACGTGAACTCGATACTTGGTCGACACCGTGTGGCCTTCGACCACCGCCTCGAACCCGCTGACCCGATGAATCAGACGGAATTGCGGGCCGCGTGCCAAGCTGCGGGCGATGTGGTCGCCGCTTCGTCCGGTCTTGATCCCCATCTCCACCCTCGTGCAATCCGGATGAAGGCGAACGCCAGAGGGATCGTGACTCACCAGCGCGTCGACATATGCCCGCGCGGCAGCGATCCGTTGTCCGCCAACGGAATCGCCGTCGTCGTCGGCAGGAGCAATGTCGGTCATCGTGCTCCGTACACGGGCACCGGGGCGGGCGTCTTGGCCAACAGATCGTCGACGACGGGCGTGAGTTCACCCGGTTCCCAGCGGGCGCCCTTGTCGATCGACGCTGTGCGCTGCCAGCCGTCGACGACGGTGATCTTGCCGCCCTCGACCTCGAAGACCCTCCCGGTGACGTTTGCCGACTCGACCGATCCGAGCCACACGACCAGCGCGGAGATGTTCGCGGGGTCCATCGCGTCGAACGAACCGTCATCGGGAGCAGCCATCTGCGCCGCCATCGCCTCACCGGCGCCAAGCGTCATCTGCGTGCGTGCCGACGGTGCGATCGCGTTGACCGTCACGCCGTAGGCACCCAGCTCGGCCGCCGCCTGGATAGTGAGTTCGGCTATGCCTGCTTTCGCCGCCGAATAGTTGCCCTGGCCAACCGATCCGAACAACCCTGCGCCCGACGAGGTGTTGATCACCCGGGCCTGCCGCGTCGACCCCGCTTTGGATTCCGCCCGCCAATACGCTGCAGCGTGGCGTAGCCCGACGAAGTGCCCCTTCAAGTGGACGCGGACGACGGCATCCCACTCGTCCTCCGACATCGCGACGAGCATCCTGTCGCGCACGAATCCCGCGTTGTTGACCAAGATGTCGAGGCCCCCGAACTCCTCGAGTGCGGTCGCCACCATCGCAGCGCCGGCGTCCCAGTCGGCGACGTCGCCGACCGAAGCGACGGCCCGACCGCCGCTCGCGGTGATCTCCTCGACGACCGCTACTGCGGCATCTTCGGCGTAGTCGTTCACCACGACGGACGCACCGTCTGCCGCGAACGCCAGCGCGTGGGCACGTCCGATCCCCTGACCCGCGCCCGTTACGATGGCCACGCGATCCGCGTTCGACCCATGTCCGTTGTCGCTCAACACAATCCCTTCACTAGCATCGACCCATGCAATGTCCTTGATTCCGAGTCACTCACACGGCGTTGCCCGCGTTGGCGGCGTCGAGGAATGCAGGCTTCTCGCCACCGCCGTGGACGGTGAGTGTCGAGCCGGTGATGTAGCCGGCCAGCGGTGAGAGCAGGAAGGCGACGGCATTGCCGACGTCGCGCGGCGTTGCCATCCGCCCCATCGGGATGGTGCGCCCCACCGCCGCGATGCCGTCTGCGTCACCGTAATGCATCTGTGCCAGTTCGGTTTCCACCGGACCGGCCACCACCGAGTTGACCCGAACGCGCGGCGCCCACTCGACGGCCAGCGACGTCGCCGCATTGTCGAGACCGGCTTTTGCCGCGCCATACGCGGACGTGCCCGGCGACGGTCGGTGACCGCTGACACTCGACACGTTGACGATCGCTCCACCCGATTCCTGTTGCTGCATCACCGCATTCGCGGCGCGAGCGACCAGTAGCGGTGCGAGAAGATTCAACTCGACGATCTTGCCCGCAAACGACGACGACGCGTCGGCCGCAAGCGCGAACGGCGATCCGCCGGCATTGTTCACCACGCCATCGAGCGAGCCGTAGGTCTCGACGATCTGCGCAACCATCCCGGCCACCGCAGCTTCGTCGCGCACGTCGCACGCGATGAACTCACCGAGCGCCAACGCGTCGTCGGTCGGGTTGCGCGCGCAGATCACCGGAACCGCACCGAGATCGGCCAACACGTTGGCGATACCCAGGCCGACGCCGCGCGCACCACCGGTGACGAGGACGACCTTCTTCTCCACACCGAGATTCGTCTCCCGTGGCGGGTCGAGACGTGTGACCTGTGACCGCGGACCCATGGGTGCTACCCTACCAAACAACCAAGCATTTGCTTGGTATGTGTTTTCCAGAGTCAGTGGTCATCCGAGTTCACTGCCTTGGTCACGGGGTTCACACACGGGATGCGTCCCGGGAGGAGGGCATGGCGTGCCGATCACCAGTACGCGCTCGGCGAGTGGTGTCACGACCATCACCGTCGACTATCCGCCGGTCAACGCGCTGCCGTCCGCAGCGTGGTTCGAGTTGGCCGACGCGATTCTCGCGGCGGGCGACGATCTCGACACCCACGCGGTGGTGTTGCGGGCGGAAGGTCGGGGATTCAACGCGGGCGTCGACATCAAGGAGATGCAGGCAACCGAGGGGTTCGACGCACTGATCGCCGCCAACCACGGCTGTGCCGCCGCGTTTTCCGCGGTCTACGACTGCAAGGTGCCGGTCATCGTCGCGGTCAACGGGTTCTGCGTCGGGGGCGGAATCGGTCTTGTCGGCAACGCCGACGTGATCGTCGCGTCGGAGGGCGCGGTCTTCGGGTTGCCGGAGGTCGATCGCGGCGCGCTCGGCGCGGCAACGCACCTCGCCCGGCTCGTCCCGCAGCACATGATGCGCACGCTGTACTACACGGCGAGCAACGTCACCGCAGAACAGCTCCTGCACTTCGGGTCCGTCTACAAGGTGGTGCCGGCCGACGAGCTCGACGCGACGGCACTCGACGTCGCCGAGCAGATCGCCGCCAAGGACACGCGGGTCATCCGCGCGGCGAAGTCGGCCATCAACCACATCGACCCCGTCGACGTGAAGGCCAGCTATCGCCTGGAGCAGGGGTACACGTTCGAACTCAATCTGGCAGGCGTTGCCGACGAGCACCGCGACGCATTCGTCGCGACCGGAAAGCCGAAGACCACACAGGGGAGCCGCTGACATGGCCGACACCTCAACAACGCAGACCGCGACGCTGCAGGCCTCGACACCCCAGACCTCGACACCGGCCGACAAGACCAGCACGCTCGACGACGTCATCGGAGAACTCCGCGACGGCATGACCATCGGAATCGGTGGGTGGGGTTCGCGCCGCAAGCCGATGGCACTGGTCCGGGCTCTCGCCCGCTCCGACGTCAAGGATCTGACCGTCGTCACCTACGGTGGACCCGACCTCGGATTGCTCTGCGCCGCAGGCAAAGTCCGCCGAGCGTACTACGGTTTCGTCTCGCTCGACTCGGCACCCTTCTACGATCCGTGGTTCTCGGCGGCGCGCACGAGTGGCACCATCGAATCCCGCGAGATGGACGAGGGCATGGTCAAGAGCGGGCTGCAGGCCGCTGCCGCTCGCCTGCCGTTCCTGCCGACACGCGCCGGTCTCGGATCGTCGGTGCCCGATTTCTGGGAGGGCGAACTGAAGACCGTCGCGTCGCCGTATCCCGATCCCGACGGCAGAACCCAGACCCTGATCGCCATGCCTGCACTGCAACTCGACGCCGCATTCGTCCACCTCGACATCGCCGACTCCCGCGGCAACGCCGCCTACACCGGCGTCGACCCGTACATGGACGATCTGTTCTGCGCCGCGGCACAGCGTCGCTACCTCGAGACCGACCAACTCGTCTCGACCGAGGTACTCGCCAAGTCCGTTCCGACGCAACGGCTTCTACTCAACCGGATGCACGTCGACAAGGTTGTCCACGCACCCAACGGCGCCCACTTCACGTTTGCGGGCGAGTACGGCCGCGACGAGGCGTTTCAACGGTTCTACGTCGAATCCGCCAAGGAACCGGATAAATGGTCGACGTTCCGTCGTCGCTTTCTCGACGTCGACGAGGCGACATATCAGCGCGAGGTCGACGCCTGGCGCCGTGAGCAGGAGGAGTCGAAGTGACAACTGCGGAAACAGAAGCTGCAGCAACAGAAACCGATGTCACTCGTGCAGAGGTGTGCGTCGTCGCGTGCGCCGAGATCTTCCGCGATGCCGGCGAGATCATGGCGTCGCCCATGGCGCCGGTGCCGCTGCTCGGTGCCCGGTTGGCGCGCCTGACCTTCTCACCCGACCTGCTCATCACCGACGGCGAGGCGTTGATCCTCGCCGACACACCGCCGATCGGGAAGTCGGGTCCCATCGAAGGATGGATGCCGTTCTCAAAAGTCTTCGACGTCGTGGCGTCCGGTAGGCGACACGTGGTCATGGGCGCCAACCAGATCGACCGACACGGTAACCAGAACCTGTCGGCGTTCGGCCCACTCCAACACCCCACGCGTCAGATGTTCGGTGTGCGCGGAGCGCCGGGCAACACCATCAACCATCCGACGAGCTACTGGGTCCCCCGACATTCCGCGCGTGTCTTCGGCGATAAGGTCGACGTAGTCAGCGGAATCGGTTACGACAAGGTCGATCCCGACAATCCCGCATTCGACGACCTCGACATTCATCGGGTCGTCACCAATCTCGGCGTCTTCGACTTCAGCGGACCCGGGCACACGATGCGGGCGCTGTCGCTACACCCCGGCGTCGAGGCGGGCGAGGTCGTCGAGAACACCTCGTTCGAGATCGCGGGTCTCGAGGAGGCTCCGGCAACCAGGTTGCCATCGGAGAACGAGCTCGCCATCATCCGAGACATTCTGGACCCCAGGGGTGTTCGCGACCGGGAGGTGAAATGAGTTCGACGGCACGCGCGGCCGCGCTACCGACCCGGTTCACCGAGTTGGTCGGCGTCGAATATCCGATCGTGCAGACCGGGATGGGGTGGGTGTCAGGCCCGTCGTTGACCTCTGCGACATCGAATGCGGGCGGTCTCGGCATCCTGGCGTCGGCGACGATGACCTATGCCGAGCTGGAATCGGCAATTGCGAAGACGAAGTCGTTGACCGACAAGCCCTTTGGGGTCAATATCCGCGCCGACGCCACCGATGCCACCGAACGGATCGACCTGCTGATTCGCGAGGGGGTGCGCGTCGCGTCGTTCGCGCTGGCACCCAAGAAGGACCTGATCGCGAAGCTCAAGGGCAGCGGCGTCGTGGTGATCCCGTCGATCGGTGCGGCCAAACACGCGGTGAAGGTCGCGTCGTGGGGCGCGGATGCGGTGATCGTGCAGGGCGGTGAGGGCGGCGGCCACACCGGACCGGTCGCGACGACGCTACTGCTTCCCTCCGTGCTGGATGCATTGCGCGACAGCGGTTCCGACATGCCAGTGGTCGCGGCGGGAGGCTTCTTCGACGGTCGGGGGCTCGCTGCGGCGCTGGCATACGGGGCAGAGGGTGTCGCGATGGGTACCAGGTTCCTGCTCACCGCCGACTCCGCAGTTCCCGACGCGGTGAAGCAGGAGTATCTGACGCGCACTCTCAACGACACCGTCGTCTCGGTGAAGGTCGACGGTATGCCGCATCGGGTGCTGCGCACCCCACTCGTCGATGCGCTCGAAAGTGGCAGCCCGATCCGCGCGTTGTTCGCGGCGGCACGAAATGCCAACGAGTTCAAGCAGTTGACCGGCATGAAGTGGACGACGATGCTGCGCGACGGGCGTGCGATGCGCAAGTCGGGCGAGCGCAGTTGGCAGCAGGTCATCATGGCGGGCAACACCCCGATGCTGTTGCGCGCGGGTCTCGTCGAAGGTGATACGCGCGCAGGAGTTCTCGCGTCCGGCCAGGTGGTCGGGATGATCGCCGACCTTCCCAGCTGCGATGCACTCATCCAATCGATCATGGATCAGGCACACGAGCGGCTGAAAGCACTGAGCGCGCTGGGGTGACGCTGCGGCCGGTGCGGCGAGACCGTCACCCGTGGTGGCGACGGTACGCCGCGATCGCGGCCGGATGAAGTTGCAGTCCGTAGACCTGAATGAGGGTCTGAGTATCCAAGAACTGCACTCCGACAGTACCTTTGGGAATCAGCTCCGACGCCTTGTCGACCAACGCGTCGACAACCGCTGTGACCACCGAGTCCGGTGTGCTCGCAGTGGTGAGCAGCACGCTTGGCACGCCGATCGTCGCCGTCTCGGTGCGCGTGCCGTACATCCCCGCGGGCACCGCAACCGGCTCGTAGAGCGGTCCGTACCTCTCGCGCAGTACGGCGAGTTCGGCTGACAGGTCGAGCAACCTGATCCCGCCCGCCGGACCGTAGCCCGGTCGGGGGATGGCCGACGGGGTGGGTACGCCACCCGCCCACATCGCCGCGGCAACCGTGCCCGAAGCCAGTGATTCGAGCACGTTGGTCAGCGATACCGGTGTGATCTCGACATCGTCGGGCGTCATCGAGGCCGCGGCGAGGACGCGACGTCCCGTCCATTCGGTACCCGAGCCACGCGCACCGAGACTGATGCGCTTCCCGCGCAGATCGGCAAAGGTCTGGACGTCGCTCGTCGCGGGTACCGCGAATTGGACGTAGTTCTCATAGACACGTCCCACGGCGCGCAGCGGCCCGCCCCGCGCCGCGGCAACATCGCCGAGTGAGAGGCCGAAGTCGACGCGCCCCTGTTCGAGAAGTTCGATATTGCGCACCGAGCCGGTGGTGTTCATCGGTACGAGGCGGGTGGAACCGTCGGCCATCGCCGACGACAGCAGCTTGGCGAACTCTGACTGGAACCCTCCCGGCTCACCGGTAGCGATCCGATACCCGCGCACGTCACCACTCGCGCAGCCGGCGGCAAGCAGCGGAATCACCGCCAGTCCCTTGAGCAGTGTCCGGCGCCTCATACGGCATCTCCCCCGGCGCTGGCATCTGCTGCGGTGTCGAAGCCTGTCTTAGTGTCTGTGCGTCTCACCAACAGCACACGAACGCTCAGTCCACCTTCCGTCGATCTGCCGAAGTGCACGTCTCCCCCGACGGCGCGGACGAGGATGTCGACGATCGCGAGTCCGAGCCCCGTTCCGTGCGCCTTGTCGCGCGTGAAGAATCGCTCCGTCAGCCTCGGCACGTCCTCGTCTGCCACGCCGGGCCCATCGTCGGCGACCTCGATCACCACCGAGTCGGGCGAGTCCTCGGGTATCCCGATCGACAGCGCGATCTTCGGATGTGGCCCGGCGTGCCGTGACGCGTTGTCGACGAGGACGTCGATCACCTGCGCGAGCGCATCCTCGCTGATCCGTGCCTGCGTCGCCGGGTCGTCGAGTTCGTCGCGGAAGGTCAGCCGCGCGCCTCGTTCACGCACCGGCACCGACCAGAACTCGACACGGTCGGCGAGGACCGTTGCGGCCGTGCTCCATTCGTCACGTCGCCCACTCTCGAGCCTCGGCGTCTCCGCGCTGGCGAGGGTCAGGAGCTTGTCCAGGATCAGCTGCAGGCGTTGCGCCTCGGCACCGATCATCGCGAAGTCTTCTGACAACGCATCGGGAACCTCCGTCTCCACGATGTCGATCCGGAACTGCAGCGCCGCCAACGGGTTACGCAGTTGGTGTGAGGCATCTGCCACCAGGCGGCGCTGCATTTCGACCGACCTCAACACGGTCGTCACCAGGCCGTCGAAAGTGTCGGTGAGTTGACGCACCTCAGGCGGCCCACCGGTTTTGGCGTCCGACGACGCGTGTATCGGATCGTCGGCCGCCGATGTCGGAATGGACGGCAGTTCTGCTGCGAGATCGGTCATCGCGTCGGACAGGTCCGCGAGCGGACGTAGCACCCAGCGGCTCAACACCACTGCGAGCGCGGCGAATGCGAGGATCACCGCAGCGGCGCCACCGACAATGAGCAGCCACCAGCGGGTGACGTCGGACCTCGTCGCCGCTGTCGAGGATCGCATGACCACAGTGCCGTTCACCTGGGCGCCGCTGCCGACCGGGGCGACGAACACCGCCGAGTCGGGACCCCACGGCGCCACATGTCGAAGCTCCGACGACTTCTCATTGCGTAGCCCGCGTGTCACAGCGACCCGCATCTCCTGATCCGTCGGTCCCACCGACAGATCAGGGACGCCACGGGTGGAGACGATCAGCACCGAGTCGCCGTACACGTCGTGGTAGGCGCGGATCTCATCGGCGATACGGGCCGAGTTACCCGTCGTCACATACTCATTCGACATCGCAGCGAATCGATTCACGTCGCTCTCGCGCTGCTGCACGAACTGCCGCGTGCGCGCCTGCGACGACACCTCGATCAGTGGCACTGCAAAGCCGGCAATACTGACAGCCCCGATGATCGCGAGCACAATCAGCAGTCGCCTACGCATCGTCGACGGCCCCGTCCCAGCGGTAGCCGAATCCGCGGATCGTTGCGATGAGCCCCCGACGACCGAGCTTGGCGCGCAATCCGGTCATATGGACATCGAGCGAGCGCGATACGGCCACAAAGGCATCGCCCCACACCTGATCCATCAGCGCAGCACGACTGACCGCCAACCCCGCGTTCCTGACCAGAACCGCCAAGATGTCGAATTCCTTTGCGGTGAGCTCGATATCGCGTCCGTCGACGGTAGCTGTACGGGCGTCGAGGTCGATGGCCAGGTCGCCGGAGACCACGAGGTGTTGCGCCCCAGCGGGTTCCGGGCGGGCGGCTCGTCGACTCACGCTGTCGATGCGCGCAACCAACTCGACGAATCGGGCCGGCTTCACCAGGTAGTCGTCGGCTCCGAGGCGCAGGCCGCGTACGACCGACCGCTCGTCACCTCGCGCGGTGAGCACAATGACCGGTACCGAACTCACCTGTCTCAGTTGCCGAAGTACCTCGAGGCCATCCTGATCGGGCAGGCCGAGATCGAGCAGCACGAAATCGAACCCTGCGTGATGGAGCAACAGATCGGCCCCGACGGCGTATCTGGTCGGTTCGTGCCCGAAGCGTCGCAGGCCCGAGACGATCGCGCCTGCGACGCCGTCGTCATCCTCCACTACCGCAATACGCACGACGCCCATTATCCGCATCCCGCGGTCGCGGAATGCGGATAATGATGGCATTCAGTCCAATTCATCGAGATGAAGAGGGACCCTCATCGATGAGCGACTTCGTTCCCGTTTCGGCGTACTGCACTGTCGCCGAGGGAAAGTCGACGGTCGATGGGTTCGACGAATCGACCAGCGAGTCCTGCGAGACAGCCTGCGCGGAAGTCGACTCCTTCGCGCCGGCGTCGGCGGGGTCGAGCATCGAGTCGCCCCGCGTTTCCTTCATGAAGTACGCGGCGATCCAGGTCAGCAGGGCGCAGGCGGAGACGTAGTAGAAGAAGGCTCCCTCGTGACCGGCCTGCTTGAGTCCCAACGCGATCGGCTCAGCCGTGCCACCGAACACGGCGGTGACCAGGGCGTGAGGCAGTCCGACACCGAGCGCGCGCACCTTGGTCGGGAAGAGCTCCGCTTTCACGATGGGGCTCAATGCCGAGTATGCGGTGACGATCGTCAGCCCCGCCATCATCAGGCAGAAGGCGACGAACGCGTTGGACACGTGACCGAGGGTTGTCATGATCGGGACCGTGAGCAGCGTGGCGCCCGCACCGAAGAAGAGCATCACCTTGCGGCGTCCGATCTTGTCCGACAAAGCGCCGGCCAACGGCTGCATGCACATGTAGACGAACAGCGCGCAGAAGCTGATCCAGGCGACGGTCTCCTTATCCATTCCCGCGGTGTTGATCATGTATTTCTGCAGGTAGGTGGTGTACGTGTAGTAGCAAACGGTTCCACCGATGGCCAGTGCGAAGACCAGCGCGAACGACTTGCGGTACTGCATGAGGGTGCGGAGTGTTCCCTCCTGCTTGGCGGCACCCGCACCCAGTGCGGCGACCCGCTGCTTCTCCGCGAGGTACTGCGGCGACTCATCCATTCCGCGTCGGATGATCATCACTGTCACCGCTGCGACCGCACCGATCACGAACGGCACACGCCAGCCCCACGAATCCATCTGGGCCGGTGTGAGGATCTGCAGCAGGATGATCTGGATGCCGAGTGCGCAGAGTTGGCCGAGCACGATCGAGACATACTGGAAGCTCGAGAAGAAGCCACGTCGACCCGGCGTCGCGACCTCCGAGAGATAGGTTGCGCTCGAACCGAATTCACCTCCAACCGAAAGCCCCTGCAGGAGCCGGGCGAGCACCAGGATCACCGGAGCGAGAATGCCGATGGTGGCGAAACCCGGTGTGACCGCGATGAGTAGCGATCCGGCCGCCATCAGCAACACCGATAGGGTCAGTGCGTTACGCCGTCCATATCGGTCGGCGAATCGACCGAGGACGTAGCCGCCGAGCGGTCGCATCAGGAAGCCGACGGCGAACACCACTGCCGCGGAGAGCAATTGGGCCGTTTGGCTTTCGCTGGGGAAGAACACCGGGGCGAAGAACACGCTGAACGCTGCGTAGACGAACCAGTCGTACCACTCGATCAGGTTGCCGATGCACCCTCGGAAGACGTTGGCGACGACGCGCCGGTTGGATGTGGAGGACTGTTGAGTCATCACACGCTCCTTTGTGAAATGGGACTTTTGTGAGGTGGGACTTGCTTTCCCCATCACTGTGGCAGCGGTCACAAGCGCAGCCAATGCCTAGCGGCGTTTCCTAACAGTCCCTTTGGAAAGCTCGTGCCGTTTGCCGATGCCCCCTACGAAAGCGCGGTCAGACCATCCTCAGACCAGCCGGGCCGACGGCCACCGTCCACTCGCGACAGAGGTGGCGACGACCTCTTCGAGCAACTCGACGACGAGGTCACAAGCCGTCGATTGCGCCCGGTTGCGCGCTACGGCGGTGCCGATCGTCCGTGACAGAGCCGCGCCGACGATCGGCGCACAGCTCACCGCTTCCGCCGCGTCGATCGCCATCGCGGCCGGAAGCACCGTCCACCCGTGACCATCGGCGACGAGCCGACGTTGTACGCCAGCATCGTTGGTCTCCACCGCGACGGAGATGTCGACGCCCGCGGACGCGGCGTCGACGATGCTGCGCAACCCGTGCGGAGGGGCAGGCAGCACGAGGGGATGCTGCAGCAACTCCTCAAGCGCGACAGGTTCGTCGGCGTGTAGACCAGCCGAACTCGGCGCCACCGCCCACAGGTCTTCGCGCAGCAGCGGACGGATGCGAAACGCCGAGGTACTCGGCTGCTCGAAGAGCAATGCGACGTCTACGTCGCCGAGTTCGAGCCACTGTGCCAGGTGCCCCGCGTATCCGACGTCGACGCGCAACGCGATGCCTGGATAGCGTTGCGACACAACCGAGATGAGTCCGGCAGCGAGCAGCCCGACGGTCGAGGGCAACAACCCGATGCTGACCCGCCCGCGGACATCCTCACCGGTACCCGAGAGCACTTCCGCCCGTGCCCGGTCGAGTTCCTCGAGCGCCCGTCGAGCACGTTCGAGCACCAGTTTGCCGCTGGCGCTCAACGACATCCCCGACCGGCTTCGTTCGAACAACTCGACGCCCAGTTCCGATTCCAATGCGTGGATCTGCTTCGTGACAGCCGGCTGCACCACGTGCAGTGTCTTCGCGGCCGCGGTCACGCTTCCGGTATCGGCCACTGCCAGCAACGCCCGTAGCTGTCTGATCTCCACGTCATCTCCACTCGCCCCGCCGTCGCACGAGGTCGTCGGTTGTCGGTCAGCGCTGTCCGCCAGCATTCCGGCACGGAATGCGGAGCCATGCCGAAATTCTATTACCCACTCATTCCCATAACGATAGAGAATCGTTGGCAGCTCAACAACGAAAGGTTCTGCCCATGACCAGCGCGCTTACCGACGGTGAATTAACCAACGACGGTGAATTAACCAACCACGGGGCAACAACCGACGGGTCACCGGTCGAGATTGTCGGCCCCGGCTGGCAACGCGATGTCTTCGAGGTGCTCAAGCAAGGCGGGGTGTCGCAGATCGCCTACGTCCCCGACGCCGGTCACTCCTACGCGATCCGTGCAGCGATCGCCGACCCCGACATCACCGACGTCGTGCTGACGACGGAGGAGGAGGGCGTCGGAGTCACGGCCGGAGCCTGGCTCGGTGGTGTGCGCTCAGCGTTGCTGATGCAGAGCAGCGGCGTCGGCAACTGCCTGAACATGTTTTCGTTGCTCGAGATGTGCCGATTTCCGTTCCTGACCCTCGTGACAATGCGCGGCGAGTACGCGGAATTCAATCCATGGCAGATCCCGATGGGTTCGACCACCCAGCGCGCACTCGAACTCGGCGGCATCACCGTGCTGCGTGCCGACAAACCCGATGAGGTTCGTGAGGTCGCGCAGGCAGCCCTGGAATCGACCTTCCTCGCGGGCGAGCGCACCGCGGTACTGCTCGGACAAAGCCTGATCGGCCGTAAGAAGTGGGAGCGAAACTGACATGACCGCAACTGATTTCACCGCCGTACGAGAGAACACTCCGATCGACCGCCGCGAGTTCGTGTCGGCACTGATCGATCGCGTTCCCGACGCTCTCATAGTCACCGGGCTCGGCTCGGCGTCGTACGACGTCTTCGCCCACGGCGAGCGCGACGGGAACTTCTACCTCTGGGGCGCGATGGGCGGTGCTGTTCCTGTCGGCCTCGGACTGGCACTGGCTCAGCCGGACAAACCCGTCGTGGTGGTGACCGGCGACGGTGAGATGCTGATGGGCATCGGATCGCTCGGCTCGGCCGCGGTGCGCGCGCCCGACAACCTGACGGTCGTCGTGCTCGACAACGGACACTTCGGCGAAACGGGGATGCAGCGCAGCCACTCCGGGCTCTGCACACGCCTTCTCGACGTCGCGCACGGTTTCGGGATCCGTCACTGCCGCGAGGTCGATTCGCTCGGCCAGGTAGCCGACGTCGCGTCGAACATCAACGCACGCAACGGACTCTCGTTCGTGCAGGTGCACATCGACACCGGCGAGCCGCCGCGCGCTCTTCCGCCACGCGACGGAGTCGCGGTGAAGAACAAGTTTCGCACAGCACTCGGCCTGACCACATTCTGAGGAAAGACGGCACCATGCAGACCTATCAGCTCCGGATCAACGGCCGCTGGCGCGACAGCAGCACCGGTGAGTTCTTCGACTCGTACGACCCTTTCACCGGGAAACCGTGGGCCAGCGTTGCCCGCGGCAGTGCCGCCGACGTCGACGATGCCGTCCACGCGGCGCACGACGCTCTCACCAACAGTGCGTGGTCGCAGATGACGGCGAGCGCACGGGGCAAGCTCTTGCATCGACTCGGCGACGCAATCGCCGCCAACAGTGCCGAGCTCGCCCGAACCGAGGTGCGCGACAACGGAAAACTGTTCGCCGAGATGTCTGCACAGACCGCCTACATTCCGGAGTGGTTCTACTACTACGGCGGTCTGGCAGACAAGATCGAGGGATCGGTTGTGCCACTGGACAAGAAGGGATACTTCGCCTACACGACGTCGGCTCCGGTCGGGGTCGTCGGCATCATCACACCGTGGAACTCACCGCTGCTGCTGCTCACCTGGAAGCTGGCGGCAGCTCTCGCTGCGGGCTGCACCGTCGTCATCAAACCTTCCGAGCATACGAGCGCCTCGACGCTGGAATTCGTTGCGCTGCTCGAGGAAGCGGGCCTACCGGCCGGAGTGGTCAATGTGGTCACGGGGTTCGGACAGGAAGTCGGCAGCCCCCTGGTCGATCACCCGCTGGTGCGCAGGGTCAGTTTCACCGGCTCGGACGCGACCGGCAGCAGGATCGGCGCGCAGGCCGCGGGCGGCATCAAACATGTCGGCCTCGAACTGGGTGGCAAGTCGCCCAACATCATCTTCGACGACGCCGACCTCGATGCCGCGGTCAACGGGGCGGTGTCGGGGATCTTCGCCGCAACCGGTCAGACCTGTATCGCCGGATCACGACTGCTGGTGCAGTCGTCTGTCCACGACGAGGTGGTCAGGCGCGTCGTCGAACTGTCGAAGACCGCGCGCATGGGAGATCCGGCCGATCCGGACACACAGGTGGGGCCGGTGACGACCCGCGACCAGTACGAGAAGGTTCTCTCCTACATCGAGATCGCGAGATCCGAAGGCGCACAACTGAGTCTAGGTGGAGCAGCAGCAACCCGACCCGAGTGCGGCGACGGCTGGTTCGTCGAACCCACGATCTTCACCGGTGTCGACAACTCCTCGCGCATCGCGCAGGAGGAGGTATTCGGTCCTGTGCTCTCGGTGATCCGATTCGACGACGAGGCCGAGGCGATCGCCATCGCCAACGACTCCCGATATGGTCTCGGCGCAGGCGTCTGGACCTCCGACATGGCGCGAGCATTTCGGATGACTGCGGCGATCGAGTCGGGCACGGTATGGGTCAACACCTATCGTGCCGTGAGCTACATGATGCCGTTCGGCGGCGTCAAGGAGTCCGGCCTCGGTCGCGAGAACGGCATCTCGGCAGTGGACGACTACCTGGAGACCAAGAGCGTGTGGATCAACACCGGCGCACCCTCCGGGAATCCGTTCGTGCTGAAGTGAACTAGCTCGACCCCGCGATCTCGGCATGCTCGACGCGCAGGTTCTTCTTCAGGATCTTGCCCGACGGGTTCTTCGGCAACGCCTCGGCGAACACGACGAACTTGGGCCGCTTGTACGGTGCGAGGATCGACGAAAGATGTTCCATCACTTCGTCTTCTGACAGGACCACACCGTCCTTGGGAACGACGACAGCCGTGACGGCCTCGATCCACTTCGGATGCGGCACACCGAAGACGGCCACCTCCGCGACGCCGTCGTGAAGGTAGATCGCCTCCTCGACCTCGCGGGACGCGACGTTCTCACCGCCGGTCTTGATCATGTCCTTCTTGCGGTCGACGACCGACAGGTACCCGTCCTTGTCGATCACGCCCAGGTCGCCGGAGTGGAACCAGCCGTTGCGGAAAGCTTCGGCGGTCTTGTCCTCGTCGGCGTAATAGCCCAGTGCCGCATGCGGACTGCGGTGCACGATCTCCCCGACCTCGCCGACGGGCACCGGATTGTCCTCGTCGTCGACGACGCGGGTCTCGACGTTGAGTGCCGCGCGCCCCGCCGATCCCGCCCGGTCGAGTTGCTCGTGCGGCTGCAGAATGGTTGCCAGCGGCGACATCTCGGTCTGTCCGTAGAAGTTCCAGAGGCGAACGTCGGGAAGCCGACGTGCCAGCTCACGTAGGACCTCGACGGGCATCGCCGCGGCACCGTAGTAGCCCTTGCGCAACGACGAGAGGTCGCGGGTGTCGAAGTCGGGGTGGCGCAGCAGCGAAATCCACACGGTGGGTGGGCAGAACAGCTTGGTGACGCGCTCGGCCTCGATGGTGGCCAACATCGTCGCGGCGTCCGGCGCGTGCAGGATGATGCTGGTCGCACCCAGGTAGACGTCGACCGAGAAGAAGCAGTCCAACTGGGCGCAGTGGTACATCGGGAGCGCGTGGATCTCGACGTCGGAGCCCTCCATCCCACCGTCGACGATGCAGGAGACGTACTGCGTCATCAGCGATTTGCTCGACAGCAGAACGCCTTTCGGCCGCGACTCGGTGCCCGATGTATACATCATGCGGACCGGCTCGTCGTCGTCGATGACAATGCCAGGGGCAGACGCGTCACCCGTCGTCATCCATTCGGCGACCGGCTCGTATCCCTGCGGTGCCTGCGTCCCCGCCAGAGGAATCCACCCGCGGATGTCGATGGGCGTACCCGCGGTCGCGACCGCCTCGATGACCGTCGGCCCGAGCGCATCCTCGACGACGACGCCCGACGCCTGGCTGTGGTCGAGGATGAAGGCGATCTCGGAGACGCCGAGTCCGAAGTTGATCGGTACGAGGATTGCGCCGATCCGCGCGCACGCGAAGTTCAGCACGGCGAATTGCCACGAGTTGTGACTGATCAGCGCCAACCGGTCGCCACGAGCGAGTCCGCGCGCGGTGAGCGCGTTGGCGCAGCGGTTGACCGCGGCGTCGAACTCGGCGTAGGTGAGGCGCACATCGCCGTCGATGACCGCCACCTTGTCGGGCGTGCGTGCAGCCGTGCGGTGCAACATGTCGCTGATCGTGTTGCCGCGTGCCGTCGCCACCGCCGCCTGCGTTGATTCAGTGAAGGACGATTCCCTCCCGGCCGATTCCCTCCCGGTCGACTTCTTCACTGTCGACTCGTAACGTGTGCTCACCGCGTGCTCCTTCGTCCCTACCGAACGACACCCAAATTACTAGGTCATCCAAGTATGTGGACGCGAATCGGCAGCTTGAAGTCAGCTCGAGGACTGGGTGGGTAGGGATTTAGCGCGGCAGTATTCCGTCGAGCACGATGGACAGGTACTGCTTGGCGATGTCGTCGACCGACAGCGAGCCGCCCGGCCGGTACCAGCGGACCGCGACCCAGACGGTGTCGCGTAGGAAGCGGTACGCCAACTCGATGTCGAGGTCGGCACGGAACTCACCGTCGGCGACGCCACGCGCGAGTACCGAGTGCCACAGTTCACGGAACTCGACGTTGCGCTTCTTGATGTACGCGAAACGCTCTTGTCCTGCAAGGCGTTTGGCTTCGTCCTGGTAGATGGCGACCGCATGGCGTTGTGCGCCTATCGATTCGAACGAGGCGACAACCAACTCGCGCAGCGTCTCCGTCGCGGAGAGGTCTGCGGCGGCGATCTCCTGGTATCGCGCGAAGAGGGAGTCGAGGAAGCTCCGCAGGATCTCGTCGACCATCGACTCCTTGGAATCGAAATGGTGGTACAGGCTTCCCGACAGGATGCCGGCGGAATCGGCGATGTCGCGCACCGTCGTCGACCGTAGTCCCTGCTCAGCGAACATCCGACCTGCCGTCGCCAGTAGTTCGTCTCGCCTGGTTGACCCGTTGCGCGTCGCCACTCGCCAACCCTAGCAACTGCTTGGGCGTCGACGTGGGTCCACCGATCGGCTGAGTCGAATGTAGTCGAGCGGTGGATCCGCATGCGGCGTGCGCGGCGGATCGTTGTACGTATGGCAATGATCGAAGTGGCAGGACTGACCAAGAGCTACGGCGACAAGCAGGTGGTCCGTGGCGTCGACCTCGAGATCGCCGAAGGCGAGATCTTCGGCATCCTCGGCCCCAACGGGGCAGGTAAGACGACGACCGTCGAGTGCATCGGTGGACTTCGCCGACGCGACGGCGGCCATGTGCGTGTCGCCGGGTTCGATCCGGCCGACGAGGGACGCGGACTCCGCGAGGCCCTCGGCATCCAACTGCAGGAGTCGCGCCTGCCCGAGAAGCAGACCGTCGGCGAGGCGATGCGGCTGTACTCCAGCTTCTACTCGGCACCGCGTGACTGGCGTGAACTACTCGACCGACTCGGTATGAGCGGCCACGAGGGGACCTACTTCGGCAAGCTCTCGGGCGGGCAGAAGCAGCGTCTGTCGGTGGCATTGGCACTCATCGGCAATCCGAAGGTGGCCATTCTCGATGAGTTGACCACCGGACTCGATCCGAGCGCGCGCCGTGAGGTGTGGGGTCTGCTCGAAGACCTCAAGGACACCGGCGTCACGCTCCTGCTGGTCAGCCACTTCATGGAGGAAGCTGAACGGCTGTGCGACCGCGTCGCCGTCATCGACGACGGGCGCGTCGTCGCCCTCGACACACCGGCAGATCTCGCGACCGCGGTCCAGGCCGACCAACGGATGTCGTTCATCCCGACGGCCGCCGTCGACCTCCACGCGCTCGCAGCGCTTCCCGACGTTCACCGCGTCGAGCGCACAGGTGAGCGGGTTCTCGTCACCGGAACCGACAACGTGGCGTCCGCCGTCATCATCGCGCTGCACGAACACGGCATCGCGTGCGGCAAGCTCCGCGTCGACCAACCGAGCCTCGACGACGCGTTCCTCGCGCTGACGCACGCGCCGAACCTTCATGTTGCCGCCACAACCGAAAACGATTCCGAAGGAGTACGACGATGAGCGCCACCACCGTGATGATCGGTTCCGAAGCGAAGCTGTTGGCCCGTAACCCGGGGGTTGTGATCTGGACGGTGATCCTGCCCGTCGCGGCGTCGATCATCATCGCGTCGATCCCCGCCGCGCGACAACCGCTCGACGAATTCGGCGGCCTGAGCGTGTTTCAGGTGTACCAGCCGATTCTGGTGCTGTTCGTCGTGGCGTTGCTCGCCGTCCAGGCGCTACCGGACGTACTCACGAGATACCGAGAGATGGGCATTCTCAAGCGATTACGCACTACTCCGGCATCTCCGAGTCTCCTGCTGATCGCGCAGTTCGTGTTGACCTCCGCCGTCTCGATCATGTGTCTCGCGCTGATCGTCGTCGTACCGGGGATCATCTCGGGGCAGTGGCCGCAACATCCCGTCGGGTTCATCGTCAGTTATGTGCTGACGGGTTGGGCTTTTCTCGGCCTGGGCATGGTGATCGCGTCGCTGTTCCGGAACGCGAAGGTCGCTGCGGGATTCGGCTCACTGGTGTTCTTCGTGTTGATGTTCTTCGCCGGATTGTGGGTACCCCGGGCGACGATGCCCGGGTGGTTGCACGTCACGTCGAACCTCACTCCGTCGGGAGCGGGAACACAAGCGCTCGTAGATACCGCGACGACGGGCTGGCCAGCGATCGGGTACTTCGGCACACTACTGGTGTGGGGCGCAGTGACCACCGCGATCGCGGTCCGGACCTTCAAGTGGGAGTGAACAGCCCATTCACCACCACTGCGCTGGCGCACGGCCTGTTCCGACGCAACCTCGAGCGTGAACCGCAGGGACGCTGGCGCGACTGTCGGCACGAGCTGACCTGGCCGGACATCATCGTGCCCCCCAGTGCCGAGGTGTGGACGCTTCGGGTTCTCTATCTCGTCGCGCTTGTCGTCGCCCAACTCGTGCCCGCGTCGTCGACACAGCATCTGGTGAGTGCCTCGGCGTTGATCGCGCTGATGGTCTTCACCGAGATCTGGACTCGCGTCAACATCGGGCCCATGTGGCGGCGTGTGGGGATCTTCGCTGTCACCACCACGCTGATCGCCGTCGCGATCGCCGCGACACCGATCGCAGGCATCGCGTCGTGGGCGGGTTACATGCTCTACGCGTCATTGTTCACCGGGCTCCCGATGGTGCTGACCATCAGTGTGTCGTGCGTGCTGATGACGGCGACGCAACGCTATGGCTGGGAGAACCTCGCCAATCCCTGGTGGGCGTCGGTACTCGCGTGGATTCTGAACTTCGTGATCGGCGTCGCCGTCGTAGTCGTGACCGACGCACGCGAGACATCCGTGATACGGCGCAACCAGCTCACCGAAGACCTCCTCGCAGAACGTTCTCGCACCGCCCGACTGCAGTCCGAACTCCTCGAGCAAGCACGACTCGTAGGCATCCGCGACGAGCGTTCCCGCCTCGCCCGCGAATTGCACGACACCGTCGCACAGGGATTCGTCGCGGTGGTCACGCAGTTGGAATCCGTCGACGAGGCTGAACTGTCCGACGCCACCCGCGACCGTGTGGACAACGCGAAAATGCTTGCGCGCGAAGGACTCGGCGAAGCGCGACGCGCGGTGAACGCACTCCGACCGCTCACACTGGACGCACAACCGCTACCCACCGCTGTACAGGATCAGCTCACCGCCTTTTCCAAGCGCAATCACATCACCGCGGTACTGCGGGTCGACGGCGACGCCCACGACCTCGGCGGCAGCGACGACACCGTACTGCGCATCCTGCAGGAATCACTGGCGAACATCGCCAAACACGCGGGTGCGCAGCAGGTCGTGGTGACGCTGACCTACCTCGACGACGAACTGCTGCTCGACATCCGTGATGACGGAGACGGTTTCGACGTCGACGCGGTACGACGATCCGCTCACAGCGGCTTCGGGCTGACCGGCATGGCCGAGCGCGCGCAGTTGCTCAGCGGCACCGTCGTCGTCGAATCCGATCCCGGTGCGGGTTGCGTTGTCTCCGTGTCGATTCCCACCGAGCGGTCGATTCCCACCGAGCGAAGCGATGTGCCGAAAGGAGTACCGCAATGAGCTCGCGGTCGGACCAGATCAGCATCCTCGTCGTCGACGATCATCCGGTGGTGCGCGACGGGATTCGCGGGATGCTCGAGCGCGAAGCAGACCTCACCGTCGTCGGCGAGGCGACCAGTGGCGACGAGGCGCTCACCCAGGTGGCCGCGCTGACACCCGACGTCGTGTTGATGGATCTGCGCATGCCGGGATCCGATGGTGTCGGGGCGATTCGCGCTCTGCGCGCAGCCGACCGCGACTGGCCGCGCATCCTGGTGCTGACGACGTACGACACCGACACCGACATTCACGCGGCCGTCGACGCGGGAGCCGACGGCTACCTTCTCAAGGCAACCCCGCGCGAGGATCTGATCTCAGCGGTGCGTCGTGCAGCAGCCGGCCACAGCGTTCTCGACCCGAGCGTGGCGGGAAGCCTGATGAGCCGCAACCGTGCCGACACCCTCACCGAACGAGAGCGAGAAGTGTTGCACGCCATCGCCGGAGGCGGCACCAACCGTCAGGTCGCCGCCGAACTGATGATCAGCGAGGCGACGGTGAAGACGCACCTGCTGCGGCTCTACCCGAAGCTCGGTGTCGCCGACCGTGCCGCGGCCGTGCGAGTTGCGTTCGAGCGCGGACTCATCCGGTGACGAAGTAGTCGTCGAGGGTGACCATGGTCAGCTTGCGTTCTCTGATGATCTCCGCCAGTTGTGGATAAATGTGCGTTACCGCAGGGTGATTGGCGTGCCCGATCACCACGGCCTGCTGGCGGAAATAGGTGCGCGCGTTGGCGATGATGTCTTGCTCGCGCAGTACCCGCTCGTCGCCCAACGTCCCGTACCACATGGTCGACGCCGTGTAGCCCTGGTCGGCGGCGACGCGATCGACCGCCGCATTGCGGTGTCCGTAGGGCGGACGATAGAACGGGGTGCCGTCGACTCCAAAGGTGTTCTGCAAGAAGCGCTTGTTGCGGTTGAGCTGGTCGGCGATCGCACTCTCCGACAATGAGGTCAACGAGGGATGCGTCCAGGTGTGGTTGCCCAACTGGATCTGACCCGATTCCACCAGCGGAACAAGCGAACTCCGATGGTCGGTCCAACTCTTGTAGACGCCGGTCACAAAGAACGTGAAGCGCGCACCGGTGTCCTGCGCGAACTTGATGTACGCGCCGACGACGTCCGACCGCACCCCGTCGTCGATGGTCAGCGCGAGATAGTTGCCGTGCCCGGGTAGCGCGGTAATCGGCCCCTTGGGGAGCGGCGCCTTGCTGGGCACAACGGGTGGGGGTGCAACGAGGGGCGGCGTGAGCAACTGCTCAGGCAAGCCCGGCAACCGGAGGTTCGGTGGAAGCCCCGGCGCCGCAGCGGCTTTCGATTCAGACAAACCGGATATCGCAACGACGGTGCCTGCCGCCAGTGCTGCGAGGAAATGGCGACGGTCCACGCCGTCCACTTAACAGCAGAGCCACTGGCCACACCAGTCACAAGAGGGGCACAGATGATTCATGGGTGGGTAAAGCCCCTGAAGGATCTACCCACCCATGACGGGGTGTGACGTCGCTGAGCCTGAATGGCTCAGCGCTTACGCGCCTTCTTCGCGGCGCGCTTGTTGAGCTTGCTCCAGAACTTGATCTGCCCGTTGGCCATTCGCGTGTCGCGCTTGGTGAACGGCGGCGCGATCATCTCGGCGACGGTGAACGGCATCGTCGAAAATGCCACTGCGCGTGCATGGCTGAACGTCTCGAAGCCGGTCTTGCCGTGGTAGGCGCCCATACCGCTGCGGCCGATGCCGCCGAAGGGCAGTTCCGCACCGAACATGTGCAGTGCGAAGTCGTTGCCGTTGATCGATCCACTGCGTGTGTTGTCGGCAAGCCGCTTGAAGTTGGCGTTGTCGTCGCCGCACCAGTACATGGTCAGCGGATGGGGATTCGCTGCGATGTGGGTGATCGCCTCGGTCAGATCGCGGTACGGGTAGACACTCAGGACCGGGCCGAACACCTCGTCGTCGGCGATCTTCATGCCTGCCTTGACGCCGGTGAGCAGCGTCGGCGGGATCTTGCGGCGCTCGGCTGACGGAAGCTGCTCGCCTCCCGGGATCACCTGCCGCTTGGTCGCACCGAGCTCGACGGCGTCGTCGATCAGTCCGACGATGCGGTCGTAGTTCTTCTGGTTGATCGTCGACGTGTAGTCGGAGTTGTCGTAGATCGTCGGGAAGCTCTTGGTCCAGTGGGCGATGACCTTGTCGGTGAACTCACCGAGCTTTGCCTCGGGAACGAACACGTAGTCGGGGCACAGACACACCTGTCCGCCGTTGGCCATGCGGGCCTCGGCCAGCATTTTCGCGGCCTTGCCGATGTCTGCCGAGACGTCGACGACGGCCGGGTTCTTGCCACCCAACTCGAGCGTCACCGGCACGAGGTTCTTGGCCGCCTCCTGCGCCACCGACGACCCCACCTCGGGCGAACCGGTGAAGAACAGATGGTCGACGGCGAGCTTCGCGAAGTCGGAGCCCGAACCATGCTTGGGCGTGATCACCGCGAGTTCTTCGATCGAGAAGTAGTCGGGTGCGTGCCGCGCGATGACCTCGGTGGTGCGGGCGGTGATCGACGACGGCCGCATCAGCACGCGGTTGCCTGCCGCGAACGCCGAGGCCGCGGGTACGAACGTCAACTGCAGCGGGAAGTTCCACGGCCCCATGATCCCGACCACGCCGAGCGGATCGTGCCGCACCCGCTGCTTGAACCCGATCAACCCCTGCACCCGCGCCGACGGGGTCTCCTTCATCCATTCCTTGACACCACGGCGCTGGTGGGTGATGTCGATGAGGCAGCCGGCGACGTCGGCCGTGATGCTCAATTCGGCTGGGCGCGTGCCGAAGTCGGCGGTCAGCGCCGCGCAGATCTCGTCGGAGTTGTCGAGCAGGAGTGACCCGAGCCGCGTGATGCGGTCGATGCGCGTGTTGGCATCCGGGATGCCGTCACGCAGGAACGCGGCCTGCTGGATCTCGAGCAGTTCGGCCATCGAGTGAGCCTCCGACGAGACCCCCTTCTCGATGCGTCGACCCGCTCCGGTCGTCACGTCCGCAGGCTTGGTCATGGTGGCTCCTTGAGGATCTACGGGTACTCGGGGGCATAGTCGAATGAGACACCGCCCCGATTGTGTATCACATGCTATGCCGTAGATCACACGAATGCGAGCGCGGGTCGACGGCGCACACCCCGCCTACGCACAGTCGACCCGGGCGAGCCGTCGACTGGGCGCTCGAGCGTGCCGACTGTGCGCCCGAGACCGTCGACTGTGCGCTTAAAACTGCCGACTGGGCGCACGAGAACCCTGACTGTGCGCTCGAGAGTGTCGACTGGGCGCCCGAGAGTGTCGACTGGGCGCCCGAGAGTGTCGACTGGGCGCTCTAGATGATCGACTGGGTCAGCCGAGGCGCTCGATGATCGTGACGTTGGCCGTGCCGCCGCCCTCGCACATGGTCTGTAGGCCGTAGCGGCCGCCGGTGCGCTCAAGTTCGGCCAACATCGTCGCGAAGAGCTTGGCCCCCGTGGCTCCGAGAGGATGCCCGAGCGCGATTGCCCCGCCGTTCGGGTTGACGCGCGCCGGGTCGGCGCCGGTCTCCTTCAACCAGGCGAGGACTACCGAGGCGAACGCCTCGTTGATCTCGACGACGTCGATGTCGTCGATGCTCAGCCCCGACTTGGCCAGCGCGTACTTCGTCGCGGGGATGGGCGCGGACAGCATCATCACGGGGTCGTCGCCGCGGACCGAGATGTGATGGATGCGGGCACGCGGGGTCAGGCCGTACTCGGCGAGCGCCTGCTCGCTGACCACCAACGCGGCCGACGCCCCGTCGGAGATCTGCGACGCCACTGCCGCGGTCAGCCGCGAACCGTCGGCGAGCGGAGCTAGCCCGGCCATCTTCTCCAACGACGTCTCACGTGGGCATTCGTCGACGACGCAGTCGGCCAGTGGGACGGTCTCGCCGTCGAACCGTCCCTGTGCGATAGCGGCTTTGGCCCGCTGATGTGACTGCAGCGCCCAGGCCTCCATATCCTCGCGGCTGATGTCCCACTTTTGCGCCATCAGGTCGGCGCCGACGAACTGCGAGATCTCGGCGTCGCCGAATCGTTCGCGCCAGCCGACGGATTCGGCTGTCGGCGTGGTGAATCCGAACTCCTGGCCGGCAATCATGGCTTGCGAGATGGGGATTGCGCTCATGTTCTGCACACCACCGACCACGACGACGTCCTGCGTCCCACTCATCACACCCTGCGCTGCAAAGTGGATGGCCTGTTGGCTCGAACCACATTGACGGTCGACGGTGGTCCCGGGTACCTCCAGCGGCATTCCTGCAGCCAGCCATGCGGTTCGGGCGATATTGCCCGCCTGCGGACCGATTGCGTCGACACACCCGAAAACGACGTCGTCGACGACTGCGGGATCGATTCCTGTCCGACTGACGAGTGCGGAGATGACATGCGCACCCATGTCGGCCGGATGCGTCTTGGCCAGCGAGCCGTTGCGTTTGCCGACGGGCGTGCGAATGGCGTCCACGATGTACGCCTGTGGTGTGCTCATGAGAACTCCTGATAGATAACGGTCTTCGCGCTCAGGCGCGCTGACTGGAGATGGACACCACTTCGCCCGTGAGATAGGTGGTGTAGTCGCTGGCGAGCATCGCGATGGTGGCCGCGACCTCCCATACCTCGGCCGCGCGGCCGTAGGCCTCGCGCTGCGCAAGGTCGTCGAGCAGTTCGTCGCTGGTCACCTTCGCAAGGAAGGGATGCTTGGCAATCGACGGAGCAACAGCGTTGATACGCACCCCGAAATCGGCAGCCTCGACGGCTGAACAGCGCGTCAGTGCCATCACTCCCGCCTTGGCGGCGGCGTAATGTGCCTGTCCGCGTTGGGCTCTCCACCCGAGGACCGATGCGTTGTTGACGATCACGCCACCATGCTCGACGGCACGGAAGTAGCGGAGCGCGGCCCGCGTGGCCCGGAACGTCCCGGCGAGCGTTATGTCGACGACGCGGTCCCACTCCTCGTCCGACATGTCGGCGACGGGTGTCTCACCACCGAGGCCGGCGTTGTTCACCAACACGTCGATGCGGCCGAGTGAGTCTGCGGCACTTGCGATCAGCGCATCCACATCGGCAGTGGACTGCACATTGCACACCACCTTGCCGACAGTCTGACCGTCGAACTCGGCAGCGAGTTGGTCGGCGGCCTCGCCCAGTCGTCGCTCATGCCAGTCACTGAGCACGACGTCGGCGCCCTCGAGTAGCGCACGCCGCGCCGTCGCGAATCCGATACCCGTACCTGCCGCCGCGGTCACGACCACCTTGCGTCCCAACAACAATCCGTGGCCCGGCGTCTCCTCCGGAGGTGTTGCCAACGGCGACCTCGCACCATCGACCTGACTCGACGTCGTTTGCGTCATCGTGTCCCAACCTCCCGTAGTGATTCCACACTCGTACCTCGTCGTGCTTCATTCATGCTCGCGCCTCGCTGTGCCCTCTTCACGCTCGTGCCTCGCGGGGTAGGCCGAGTACGCGCTCGGCAATGATGTTGCGCTGCACCTCGTTCGAGCCGCCGTAGATGGTGTCGGCACGGGTGAAGAGGAACAGGCGTTGCCACTCGTCGAGTTCGACGTTCTCCGGATCGTGAATGTCGTTGAGGTGGCCCTCGACGGTCTCGCTGGGCCCGATCAACGACGCCGGACCCGCCACCGCCATCGCGAGCTCGCCGAGGTCTCGATGCCAGTTGGCCCACAACAGCTTTGCCACCGAGGCTGTCCCCGCAGCGGCGGCCGCACCCCAGGTCCCCCCGGAAACTGTCGCGTCGTCGTCGAGTGTCCGTTGCGCATTGGCGCGCATCGCGCTCAGCCTGATGCGGGCGCGCACGAGGCGTGCGGCTATCTCCGGATTCTCGAGAGCTCCGTTGGCTCTTGCCATCTCGGTGATCGCGTCGAGTTCACGCGCGAAGCCCACCTGCTGTCCCAGCGTCGAGACGCCACGCTCAAACTGCAGCAGCCCCATCGCGACCCGCCAACCGTCGCCGGACTCGCCGACGATGAGGTCGGCGTCGGTGGTCGCGTCGTCGAAGAAGACCTCGTTGAATTCCGATGTTCCAGTCAGTTGCTGGATCGGCCGCACCGTGACGCCGGACTGGTCGATCGGAACCAACAGGAAACCGAGCCCCTTATGACGCGACGAACCAGCTTCGGTACGCGCCAGCACGAACACCCATTGCGCCACATGCGCGAGCGACGTCCAGATCTTCTGTCCGTTGACATGCCAACGCGCGCCGTCGTCGGAAAGTCGGGCCGTCGTGGAGACGCCCGCGAGATCGGAGCCCGCCCCGGGTTCGGAATAGCCCTGGGCCCACAGCTCGGTGACGTCGACGATTCCAGGAAGGAAGCGCTGCTTCTGCTCTTCCGTACCGAACTCGATCAGCGTCGGGCCGAGCAGCTCCTCACCGAGGTGATTCACCCTCGCAGGCGCGTTCGCGCGCGCATACTCCTGATGGAAGATGATTCGCTGCTCGAGTGTCGCGCCACGGCCCCCATACCGCGTGGGCCAACCGAGGCATGTCCAGCCGGACGCCGCGAGGTGGCGATCCCACGCCAGCCGCTCGGCGAAGAACTCGTGCTCGCTCCCCGGCCCACCCCGACCCTTGAGCGAGGCGAAGTCGCCGACGAGATTCTGCGCCAGCCACTCGCGCACCGCTCGCGTGAACTCTTCGGTCGCGTCGGGCGTGCTTCGCACCCATTCGCCCAGGTCGACGGCACGATCGGCAAGGTTGATCGACGTCATGATCGCTAGCATAACCTACCAAGCATTTGTTAGGTTATGGCCATGGAGTCGATAGTCACCAACGGCGACGCACAGTCGGCGCGACAGAGCGCCCAGTCGACGGGACAGAGCGCCCAGTCGGCGGGACAGAGCGCCCTGTCGGCGGGACAGAGTGCCCGGTCGACGGGAGAGAGCGCCCAGTCGACGCCCGCGGCGCTGATCCGGGCGGCGCGGACCTGGCCGGCGCAGCAGGCGATCGTCGACCGCCAGTGGAGTACAAGGGGTGCAGGCGTCGAGCTCACGTATTCGGAGCTGCTCGAGTGCGTCCGTGAGTTCGCCGCGGCGCTTGTCGCATCGGGTTTCGAGGCTGGCGACAGGGTGGCCATCTGGTCGCCCAACAGCTATCACTGGCCGATCGCCGCATTGGGCATCCAGTACGCGGGCGGGGTGCTGGTCCCCCTCAACACCCGCTACACGGCGACCGAGGCCGTCGACGTGATCGAGAGAGCTCAGGTGTCGGCGGTGGTGGTGTCGGGCGAGTTCCTCGGCGTCGACCACGCGGCGGAACTGCTTGCCGAGCATCGCGGCTCGCTGCCTGACCTCGTGGTGCGGGTACCGCTCGACGGGTCGGCGCCAGCACCCGAGGGCAGCGTCGACTGGTCGGACTTCGTCACGCGTGCCACCGACGAGACGCGTGCCGAAGCGGATCGTCGAGCAGATACTGTTGCGCCAGAAGATATCTCCGACATTCTGTTCACCTCAGGGACCACCGGGAAGTCGAAAGGCGTTCTGGCCGAGCACCAGCAGACCATCGCGGGCGCGCGGGCGTGGGGAGCCAACGGACTCCTGAGTCCAACCGATCGCTACTTGATGGTGAACCCGTACTTCCACACGTTCGGATACAAGGCGGGCATTCTGCCGTCGATTCTCTTCGGGACGACGATGATTCCGCTCGCGGTCTACTCCCCCACCGAAGCCATGCGGGTCGTCGAATCAGAGCGTGCGACAGTCTTTCCGGGTGCGCCGACCATCTTCCAAACCATCCTCGACGACCCCGCGCGCGCAGCCCACGACCTGTCGTCGCTTCGCCTGGTGGTGACCGGCGCGGCCATCGTGCCGGTGGTGCTGATCGAGCGTATCCAGCGCGACCTCGGCGTCGACACGGTGATCACCGCCTACGGCCAAACCGAATCCAGCGGCTTCATCACCACGTGCACCCCCGATGACGACGACGTCACGGTCGCGACAACGTGCGGCAGAGCCTTCGACGGCATGGAGATCGCGCTGTCGGACCAGGGCGAGGTGCTCACTCGTGGCGCGATGGTCATGCGTGGCTACCTCGACGATCCCGCGGCGACCGAAGCGACCATCGACGCCGACGGGTGGTTACACACCGGCGACGTGGGTGTGATCGACGAGCGGGGGAATCTCCGGATCACCGACCGGCTCAAGGACATGTTCATCTGTGGAGGGTTCAACGTGTACCCCGCCGAGGTCGAACAGACGCTCGCACGCCTCGACGGAGTCACCGAAACCGCTGTGATCGGAGTTCCCGACGACCGACTCGGCGAGGTGGGGCGGGCCTACGTGACGATCCACGACGCTGCCCACCTCACCGAGAACGACGTACTCTCCTATGCGCGAACACATCTCGCGAACTTCAAGGTTCCCCGATCGGTGGTGTTCGTCGACGCGTTTCCCCGCAACGCGTCGGGCAAGATACTCAAACGCGAACTGCGCTGAACTCCAACTCGTTCACGAATCGGACTGCGATGCAGCCCATTCGGCGACGCGCTGGGCGCTCTGCTCTTCGGAGAGATCCTCGACGCGAGTCATCACCGACCATCGCACCCCGAACGGATCGAGGATCGACGCGAACCGGTCGCCCGAGACGAAGGTCGAGAGGGGCTCGCGGACCGTCGCGCCAGCGGCTTCGGCCTTGGCCACCACCTCGTCGGCGCTGGGGCAGTAGAAGCCCAACGAGTAGCACGCGGCAGGCCCGTCGGGCGCGGCGATCAGGCCGTACTCCTCGTTGGGCTCGCCGAGTTGCAGGTGGCCGGTGCCGAAGTCGAGGTCGGCGTGCACGACCACGCCGCTGAACTCCGTGGCATCGACCAGTCTCGCCCCGAAGACGCTGGTGTAGAACTCGATTGCCTGCTTCGCATTCGGTACGGCGATGAACGGGGTGAGACTCGTCAGGCCGTGCGGGATGCCGTCGGTGGTGTGGTCGCCGGTGACGCCGGTCGTCGGCTCGGTGGTGGTGTTCTGCTGTGTTGTCATGCGTTTCACGCTAGGGATCGTGTGCGGTGCGCGGCTTGTAGATTTGCGACGACTATCGTGGACGCATGCCCGTCAGCGGAGCCGACCACTCCGGCGCCCCAGACACCCGCGCCCCAGACACCCCAGTCACGGACACCGCAGACACCCGCGGGGTGCTCTACCCCGCTCGCCTGCCCACCTTCGACCGCGTCGGCGCGCCCGACGACCTCTCGTCGATGGTCTCGTGGTTCTGGATACCCCAGTGGAGCCTTGCGCCCGGACGGACGTCGCGGCAGAACATTCTGCCGTTTCCCGCGTGCAACCTCGTCGTCGAACCTGATGCGGTGCTAATTGTCGGGCCGTCGACTCAGCGCACACACCGCGATCTGACCGGCTCCGGCTGGGCCGTCGGGGCATTGCTGCGACCCGCGGGCGCTGCCGCGCTCGACGTTTCGCCACGATCTCTGCGCGACACCGCGCAACCCTTCTGCGCGCCCGATCTGTTCCAATCTATCTCTGCAACAATGACTGTCGATCAACCCGACGTGTCCGATGCCGCGTCACACTTCGCGTCGTGGCTGCGTGAACACGCGACGCCGCCCCAGGAGTCGGCACTGCTCGCGAACGAGATGCAAGACCTGATCGCAGCGGATCGCAGCATCGTCCGCGTCGACGACCTCGCACGCGAGATGTCGATGTCGGTGCGCACACTGCAGCGCATCGCCGATCGCCACATCGGTCTCTCCCCATTGGCAGTCATCCGCCGATACCGATTGCAGGAGGCCGCGGAACGGCTGCGCGACGACCCGACGATCACCCTCGCCGACGTCGCCGCCGACCTCGCATACACCGATCAGGCGCACTTCTCCGCCGACTTCCGGCAGACCCTCGGCATGCCTCCAGGCGAATACCGCCGCGCCGTGGCCGAATCCGGTACGGACTCATGAACGACACGGCACGAGCCGAGGACCTGCTGGCCCAGGTCGGCGCCCTCGACCCTGACTCCCCGACCAGAAGCATCGTCACGCACGGCGCGGTGATCGTGCTCAACGGTCATCGCGCGTGGAAGCTCAAACGACCGGTTCGGTTGCGCTACTTCGACTTCAGTACGCCGGAGCGGCGTCGAGCAGCGCTTGACGCCGAACTCCGGCTCAATCGACGCTTCGCTCCCGGTCTCTATATCGCGGTCCACGCGATCCGACGCGCCCCAGACGGTTCGCTCTCGTTCGACGGCGCGGGAGAGATCGTCGACCACGTCCTGGAGATGACGCGCTTCGACGACGACGCACTGATGGTCAACTACGCACATCCGGGTGGCCTCGACGACGACCTGCTGCAGCGACTCGCGATGCGCGTCGTCGAACTACATCAGGGATCTGAGATCAGTGCGGATTCCCATGGTGCGCAACGATTGCAGGAGGTCGTCGACGGAAACCTCGCGAGCATGGCGGTGTTCCCGGAGATCATCGAACCCGTTGTGGCACAAAACCTCACCGACCGAATCACGGCACTCATCACAGAAAGTCGTGACCTCCTCGACGCTCGAGCACGCGGCGGACGCGTTCGCCACTGTCACGGCGACCTGCATCTCGGGAACGTCGCGATCATCGACGGCGAGCCGATTCCGTTCGACTGCTTGGAGTTCGACGCGGAGCTTGCCACGACCGACGTCCTCTACGATCTCGCGTTCCTCGTGATGGACCTGTGGGCGCGCGGGCTACGACACGAAGCCAACGTCGTCGCCAACACCTACTTCGATCATGCGACATTCGATGGTTCTATCGACGACGAGGAGGCATTCCGCCTGCTGCCGGTACTGCTCGCGGTACGTGCCACCGTGCGCGCACACGTCGCGGCAGCCGAGCACGACGTCGAACGCGCACACGAATACCTCGCGCTTGCACTGGGTTTCACCGACTTCTCGCTCCCGCAACTTGTCGCGATTGGCGGCGGTTCCGGTACCGGGAAGTCGACGATAGCGCGGGCGGTCGGAGGCAGTCTCGACCCCGCTCCGGGCGCCCGCATCCTCCGCACCGACGTACTGCGCAAACGTCTTGCGGGAGTAGGTATCGCGGACAGGCTCCCGCGGTCGGCCTACACCGACGCCGCGCGGGCAGCGGTGTACACCGAGCTGTTCCGGCTCGCCGAAGCAGACCTGCGCGGCGGAATGAGCGTCATCGCCGACGCCGTGTTCGGCCGAAGAAGTCAGTCCTCGGCAATAGCCGACGCAGCCGAGCGCGCGGGCGTCGACTTCACCGGAATCTGGCTGGAACTACCTGAGGCCGAGCGCATTTCACGTATCGAACATCGCGGACTCGACGCCTCGGACGCCGACGCGACTGTCGCACGCAGGCAGAGTGAGACGCTCGAACTGCCCGACGAGCGCTGGCGGCGCGTCGAGGCGTCGGGCGGCGTCGAATCCGTGGTCGCCGCGAGCGGGCTGGGTGCTGATCGCGGCTGAGGACGGCGTCTGGCAGCTCAGTCGCGCAGCGGCTTGACCAGCGGGAACAGGATTGTTTCGCGGATGCCCAGGCCGGTGAGCGCCATCAGCAGACGGTCGATGCCCATGCCGGTGCCCGCCGTCGGGGGCATGCCGTACTCCATCGCGGCGAGGAACTCCTCGTCGAGTCGCATGGCCTCGTCGTCGCCGGCGGCAGCGAGGCGTGCCTGGTCGACGAAGCGCTCACGCTGGATGACCGGGTCGACGAGCTCGGAGTAGCCGGTGGCCAGCTCGAAGCCGCGGACGTAAAGGTCCCACTTCTCGACGACGCCCGGCACGCTGCGGTGCGCGCGCACCAGCGGCGACGTCTCGACGGGGAAATCGCGCACGAACACGGGTTGCGAGAGTTTCTCGCCGACCATGTGCTCCCACAGTTCCTCGACGAGCTTCCCGTGACCGTAACCCTTGTCCTTGGGCACCTCGAGGCCGACGCGGGCGGCGATGGCGAGCAGCTCGTCGACGCTGGTCCCGGGATGCTCCGGGCCGCCGTCGGGAACGATCTCCTGGCCGAGCGCCTCCGAGAGCGACGGGTACATCTCCAACGAGGTCCACTCGCCGGAGAGGTCGTAGGTGGTGCCGTCCGGCATTTCCGGCGTGAGCGTGCCGATCGCGCCGAGTGCCACCTCCTGGATGATCTCGCGGGTCATCGTCGCGGCGTCGTCGTAGGTGCCGTAGGCCTGGTAGGTCTCGAGCATCGCGAATTCGGGCGAATGGGTGGAGTCGGCGCCCTCGTTGCGGAAGTTGCGGTTGATCTCGAAGACGCGCTCGATTCCGCCGACCACGGCCCGCTTGAGGAACAGTTCCGGCGCGATACGCAGGTAGAGGTCGATGTCGAAGGCGTTGGAATGGGTCACGAACGGCCGTGCCGCCGCGCCGCCGTGCAGCGTCTGCAGCATCGGGGTCTCGACCTCGAGGAATCCTCGGGTGACGAGTGCCTTGCGCAGCTCGGCGATCACCGAGATACGGGTCCGCGCAGTCTCACGTGCTTCCGGACGCATGATGAGGTCGACGTAGCGCTGACGGACGCGCGTCTCCTCGTTCATCTCCTTGTGCGCAACCGGCAACGGGCGCAACGACTTCGACGCCATCGCCCAGTCGTCGGCCATCACCGACAGTTCGCCGGTACGCGAGCTGATGACCTCACCGTGGACGTAGACGATGTCGCCGAGGTCGACGTCGGACTTCCATCGCGCGAGCGACTCCTCGCCGACCCCGTTGAAGCTGATCATCGCCTGGAGCTGGGTACCGTCGCCCTCCTGCAGCGTGGCGAAGCACAGCTTGCCCTTGTTGCGCAGGAAGATCACACGTCCGGCGACGCCGACGTTCGTGCCCGTCTCGGTGCCCGCTTCGAGGTCGGGGTGTGCCTCGCGGATCTCGGCGAGGCTGTGCGTACGGCCGATCGACACCGGATAGGCCTCGCGTCCCTCGTCGAGGATGCGGTCGCGCTTCTCCCGACGGATACGCAGTTGCTCGGGCGTCTGGTCGTCGTTTTCGGTGGTCGAGGGGTGATCACTCACTCCCGAACCCTATCGGATCGGCTTTTCCCGCCGGTGCGGGACCGACGCCGCCCGGCGCTGCGGTCACACACCGGTCGGCGCCAACACGATGTCGAATCTAGTGCGCGACCAGCTACCGGTCACCACCCTGCCGTCGGGTGTCGGCGTCCCAGCGGGCTGTTCGACGAAGTCGTGCACGAGGGAGTCTTTCACTCCGAACACCGAATCAGAGCCCAGCAGCCGATCGCCGCGAACAAAGATGTGCGTCACGAGCGTGCGGCATCCCTCGTGCGACACCATGAAGTGCAGGTGAGATGCCCGCATCGGGGACCGACCGACCGCGGCGAGCATCTCACCGACCGGACCGTCGGCCGGGATCGGATACGGAGTGGGTGTCACGCCCCAGAACCGGTACGACCCATCCGCGCCGGTGAAGAGATGCGCGCGACCGGCGACCCGATCATCGTCGTACTGCACGTCGTAGAAGCCGTCCTCGTCGGCCTCCCATACCTCCACCCGCGCGCCGTCGAGCGCGTTCCCGAGGTGATCGCGAACGGTTCCCTCGACCCAGCACGGCTGACCCGACGCACCGGCCGCGATGTCGCCGCCGTCGGGTATCCGCGGCGAGTCGTCGACGAAGAACGGCCCGAACACCGTCGCCTCGGTCGCGTCGCCGTAGGCGGCGTTGTTCACGGCGATCGTTTGCATCGACGCGCCCAATACGTCGGAGAGCAGGATGAACTCCTGACGACGGTCATCGGTGATGTGTCCGGCGCGGGTGAGGAAGTCGATGGCGGTGCTCCATTCGGCCTCGGTGAGGCGGGTTTCCCGGATGAAAGCGTGCACGTGTTCGACAATGCCGATCATCAACTCCCGCAGCCTCGGATCGGCACAGTGTTCGAAGGAGGCCACGACGTCGGCGATGAGTTGCGCTTCGCGTCGCTGCTGCTCGTCGACCGAGTCGACGGCACGGTCCACAGTGGAGTCGGTGGTGCTCATGTGATCGGTGTTCCTTTCCATGCGCGGCGAAGCAGCGCTGCGAGGTTGACTTCGGTCAGCTCGACCGGGTTGCCGGCGGGCATGACGCCGATGATGGCGAGCGCAGCACGTTCGATTCCGGCTTCGGGCATACCGAGTTCGGCCAGTGAGCGCGGCGCATCCAAGCGCTGGTAGAGGTCGGCAAGTCCGTCATTGGCTGTGGACGAACCCAGCGCTCTGGAGATGCGGGTATTCGCGGCATCGTCGGCGGGTGCGTTGAGCGCCACGACGTGCGGCAGCACGACGGCATGGGTCTGCGCGTGGGGCAGGTTGAACATGCCGCCCAAGACGTGGCAGACCTTGTGGTGCAGCCCGGAACCCGCCGATGCGAACGCGACCGCGGCCAGATATGCGCCGTACAGGGTGCGCTCCCGTCCGGAGATTGCGCCGGGATCGTCGACGATCTCCCCCAGTCCATACGCCAGTGACCGGATGGCCTCCTCGGCCAGCGCCTGATCGATCGGATCCGACCGCGGTGCCCACATCGAATCCACCCCGTGGGCCAGTGCATTCAGCCCGCTGGCCACCGCCATGTTTGACGGCATCGACGCGGTCAACGTCGCGTCGTAGATCACCGCGCGCGGCAGCACCCTCGGGTCGACGCCGGTGCTCTTCGTAGCGTTCTGCGTCATCCCCCACATATCGGTGGCCTCCGATCCGGCGAAGGAGGTAGGCACCGCGATGATCGGCAGCCCGGTGGTCAGCGCCACCGCTTTGGCCAGCCCGATTGCCGACCCGCCGCCGACACTCATCACCGCATCGACATCGGCGATCTTGGCGCGCTCTCGTGCGGTGTCGGCGAGTTCGACGGGCACGTGCATGGTGACCTCATGCTGCCGAATCGCGACCGGCAGGCCCTCGGCGAGCCTGTCAGCGTGCCCGCCGGATGAGCCGATCAGCATCAACCGTCGGACCCCGAGCCGTTCCACTTCGTCTGACACCGCACGGGCTGCATCGTCGGGAGCGAACACCACTCGCTGAGGATTGCTGACGTGCACGAAACTCATCGTCATGTGCGGCACAGCAATTGGGTCATGGCAGCACGCAGCGCGGCCTCCGGATCGGTCGGCAGGTCTTGTGACCGCCAGGCCACATGTTTGTCCGGCCGGATCAGCAGCGCACCGGCCTCGCCGACTTCGCGCAGCCTGGCCCAGTCGAAGTAGAGGTCGGTCACCTCGCGTCCGGGCCCGATCACGATGGCCTCCAACGGGATTCCCATGGTCGCCGACACCTTCGCGGCAGCCTCCTCCCACTGCTCGCCTGCCACGCCGGTGATCAGGGTCCAGCGACGGTAGGGTGCAAGATCCATCGTGGCGAGCTTGGTGTTCTGATCTCCGACCCAAGCGTGCGGCAGGTGGGCACCAGGGCTGGTCGACATGACGTGATAAAGATCCGGATCGAGGCTCGGTGGTGGCGACGTTCCATCGGAGATGACCGCGTCGGACTGATAGAACTGACCGAGTTCCACTCCGTGAGCGTTGAACTCGTAGTTCTTGGTCTCCATGGCGTCGACCAGTGCGGCGCGCATCGCGGCACCTTCTGGGGTGTTCTCCTTGCGACGGTTCATGGCCGCAGCCATCTCTGCCGGGTCGGTCAGTCCCTCGATATCGAGTGCAGTGAAGATGTCTGCGAACTCTCGCGCCGACCGATTCGCCCGTGTGACAATGCGTTTGGCGACCGGCGCCCGTTCAGCGGTGTAGGTGTCGAGCAGTCCCTGCCCGGCCTGACCGGACAGCACGGCGGCGATCTTCCACACCAGGTTGTAGGAGTCCTGGATGCTGGTGTTGGACCCCAGTCCGTTGCTGGGCGGATGGCGGTGCACGGCGTCGCCCACGCAGAACACCCGTCCGCGCTGCAAATTCGTCGCATACATTTCGTTGACGCCCCAGAGGCTGTAGCCGGTGATCTCCGGTTCCAGATCCGGCATGCCGAGTAGATCGCGGACGATCTGGGTGGCGGCGGCATCGTCGAGAACCGGTGGCGGCTGGTTGATGTCGTAGCCCCACACGATCAGCCACTCGTTCCACGGCCGGACCATCCGGACCAGTCCGGTGCCGATGCCACCGACGTTGGAGCCGGGCTGGATGACCCAGTAGAGGACACTCGGGCGGTGGTCGACGAGGGCGGCGATGTCGGCGGTGAAGGTGATGTTCATCGACCCGGCGATGTCCATCGCCCCCTCGAACGGCAGGTCGATGTCGGCGGCGATCTGCGAGCGGGCGCCGTCGGCCCCGATCAAGTACTTGGCGCGGATGCGGTAACGGTGGGCGGTGAGTCGGTCGAGGACTTCGACGGTCACCCCGTCGTCGTCCTGGGTGTGCGAGAGGTACTCGGTGGAGAACCTGGCCTGCGTACCGCGAATCGTGGCGTTGCGCACCAGAATCGGCTCGAGGTAGGTCTGCGGGATATCCACCGTCAGGCATGGCGAAGCGAGCTGGTAGTCGGCCTCCCGGTCGGGACGGGTGCCCCAGGTGCGGATTCTGCCGATCTCCTCGCCGGCGATTGATGTGCAAAACACCGTGTCGCCGACGAGGTCGTGCGCGGTGGCGTCGACCAATACCTGGTCCTCGATGCCCAGGTCTCGAAAGACCTCCATCGCACGCTGATTGGTGATGTGCGCACGCGGCGTGTTGGCCGTCCAGCGGTACTTGGTGATCATGATGTTGTCGATGCCGAGTTCGCTGAGCATCAGCGACGCGGCCGCCCCGGACGGTCCGGATCCGACGACGAGCACATCGGTTTCGACCACCTGGCCGGTGGGTATCTCGGTCTGGGCCATGCCGTCGTCGAATGCAGGCATTGGTGGCCACCTTTCCACGACCGGTCCGGCCGGTCGTCTACGTTGTTTGTCGCTCGTGTCCCGAGAGGCACTGGCGAGAGATGAGTTGTGGTGAGCTAAGACGAAATCCGTCAGAACACGATGACCGGCTTGATGACTCGGCCGCTCTTGGCCGCGGCGATCGCATCGTTGATCGCGTCCATATCGAAGGTGGTGACCAGCCGTTCCACCGGCAGATCACCGTTGCGCCAATGGTCGACGAGTTCGGGTATCACCTGGTTCGCGTCGCAGTCGCCGATCGCCACACCGGAGATGGAGATATTGCGGGCGATGAACATGGTGACATCGGTCGTGAACGCGGTGCCCGGTGGCGGCGCGCCGATCACACCGCAGTGTCCGCCGGTGATCGTCGCCGCCATCGCGACGTCGAGAACTCCTGCCGCACCGCTGGTTTCGAGCGTCTGGTCGGCGCCGCCACCGGTGATGCGCTGAATCTCTTCGACGGAATCCGATGCCGACGGATCGATGACGTCGGTGGCACCGAGCTCGAGGGCCAGCTCGCGCCGCGAGGCGACCGGGTCCACACCGATCACCCGGTCGATGCCACGAATCCGGGCCGCCATCACGGCTCCGAGACCGACGGTGCCCAAGCCGAATACCGCCAGGCTGTCCATCGGGCGGGTGGTCTGGGGATGAAGGACCGGCCCGGCGCCGGTGATGATGCCGCATCCCAGCGGCGCCGCGACCTCTGCCGGCACGTCATCGGCGACGACGATCGCAGTCGAGCGGGGCGCAAGAATCGTTGCAGCAAAGGAGGATTGACCGAACCAGTGCGAGTGGATCGGGCTGCCGTCCAGAGAGAACGCCGTTGTGCCGTCGGGTCGACCGCCTGCGATGTTCATCCCGAAGGCGTTGGCGCACGCCCAGTACCGACCGCGATCGCAGCTTCGGCAATGTCCGCAGTGATCAATGGTCAGCACCACCCGATCACCGATACGCACATCGTCGACTCCCTCACCCACCGCTGTGACGGATCCGGTTCCCTCATGGCCGAGGACGATCGGGAACTGTGCCGGAAACTGTCCGTCGCGCGCGCTGAGATCGGTGTGGCAGATACCGCTCGCGGCCAGGTCGATCCGGAGTTCGCCTGCGGCCGGTGCGCCGATCTCCACCTCCTCGACTTTCAATGGCGCGCCGATGGTGGCGGCGACCGCGGCGCGCACCGTGCGTGATGGGCCTGCCGATTCGTCGGCGGCGGGGTCGGTGACGGAAACACTCATGACGACTCCTGTTTTGGTGTGGCGCTGTGTGATGCGGCGCTCCAGGCGCCGAAAGCGCTGCGGAAGAACAGCAACGGCTCGGCGTCGGGATGGCCGTCAAGGGCAACTACTCGTCCGACGGATAGGAAGTGGTCACCGACGATGTGCTCGGCGTACAGCTCGCACTCGATGTGGGCGACCGCGTCGTCGAGCAGCGGTGCGCCGGTTTCACCGAGATGCCATGGCGCAAGCGCGAATCGGTCGATGCCGCGGCGTGCGAAACCCAGCGCGGTCGCCGATTGCGTGCTGGACAGCACGTTCACCGCGAACGACCCGCTATCCCGGATCGCAGGATAGGTCGACGACGTGGCCGCAGGCGCGAAAGCCACCAGCGGTGGGTCCAGCGACATGCTCATGAATGACTGGCAGGTCATGCCGACGTTCTCCCCGCTCCTGGAAGCGGTGATCACCACGACGCCGGAACAGAATCGCCCGAGAACGTCGCGGAACAGATCCGAATCGAACGGGTCGCGAGTTGGGCGAGCGGCACCTGCCCTGATGTCGAGCGCGGTCATCGTCGCGGCTCCACAACAGCTGCGACGACCTCGCAGTCGGCCACCTGATTGAGGACGCCGTCGATGGCGTCGAGGCCCACAGTGGTCGAAACCATTGAATCGAAGTCCAATTCACCGCGTTCGAGAAGCCCCGTCCACACCGGGATGTCACGCAACAGGTTGGTCTGTCCCCACTGGCAGCCGTGAATCTGTTTGCCGTTCATCGCTGCGTCGAACGCGCTGATCGGCAGTGTCGCAGTGAGGAAGTCCTTGGTGACGCTGGCGAGGACGACGTGACCCGTCGGGCGCGTGATCGCCATGGCGGTACCCATCGCGGTCGCCTCACCCGAGGCCTCGAAAGCGAACTCGACGCCGCGCTTGTCGCCGAAGAGAGCCGGATAGCTGCCGGCCACCTCTTTGACCTTCTCGACGAGGTCGGGATCATTGGCGTCGAAGGTGTGTGTGGCGCCGAACTTTTCGGCAATTTCCCGACGATGCGCCAGCGGATCGATGGCGATGATCGTTTCTGCTCCGAGAACACGCGCGCTCTGCAGGTATGCGAGCCCCGTCATGCCACACCCGACGACCGCGACGCTGGCTCCCGCGGTGACCGGCGCGACGTTGAACGCTCCACCTACGCCACCTGCACCGCCGTCGGCCAGGACGGCCAGCGCCTGATGGGATAGACCTGTGGTCAGCGGCACCACCTGGATTTCCCTGGTCAGCATCTGTTCGGCGTAGGACCCGAGGTAGGAGTGCGCGACCGTGGAACCCGTTCTGGCGAGCTCGATCTCGGGCCCGAGGAAGGTCAGCTCGCCGCACATGTCCGGCCGATCGCGTAGACATGCGTAGCAGACACCGCACCACGGATTGGCCGATGCGAGCACGGTGTCGCCCACGCGTACCCGACTGACGTCGGAGCCCACGGCAGACACGATGCCCACACCCCCGTGACCGGGGATCTGCGGGATGTGTGCGCCGGGCGGGAACGGGGGATTGTCGAAGGCGATGACGTCGGTGATGCAGGCGACCACCGCGGTGGTGTCGACAACCACTTCGTGCGGGCCGGGAGCGGGCAGGTTCACATCGTCGACCTCGACGTGGCGGCCGTTTCCGTGCCAGAGTGCCGCGCGCATCAGGCGTTCGCCTCTGCGAGTGCGGCAACGGCGTATCCGCTGGCGGTGGCTTCGCGAATGGTCTGCGCGACGTGGCTGCGGTACATGGTGAAGTCTCGCCAATAACGTTGTGTGCGTGTGCCATCCTTCATCGCGCTGGACCCGGTCACACGAGCCATCAGATCCATCGCTTCGGTGAGCACCTTGCCAGCCTGGATGGCCAGCGAGACCAAGCGCTGATTCTCGGCAATGGTGACCGGCCTGCCGGTCGCCGCCGACTCGGCGCACAGTTGGGTGTAGGAGGCGGTGACGCTGAGCAGGCAGGCTTCAGCCTGATCGATCAGGGTGGTTGCCTCGCCGTACCACTGCCGATAGAACGAGTCCTCTGCGCGGACAGCCATCGGTGGCCACATCGTCTTCTTCACCGGCATCGTCGCCGCGAACTCGTCGAACATCGCCTTGGTCATTCCCAATGCGACGGCGAGCAATTCGGCGAAGAAGAACGGCTGGATCGGCCCGATGTACATCGGATTGCCATACAGCTCAAGCCCATAGGTCTGATCCGGACGAATGGCGTTGATATCGATGTCGAGGACGTATCCATGGTCGACGACGCAGTGGTCGACCTTGACCGAGTTGGAACCGCTGCCCTTGAGGCCGATCAACGTGCCCCAGTCGTCGAGGATCTCGTACTTGTCGCGCGGTACCAGCGCCAGCCCCGGATGGGGACGACCGCCGTCGGCGGGCATGATCATCACCGCATTGAAAACGTGTGTCGAGTAGGGCACGCCTGAGCAGTAGTCCCAGAGCCCGTTGAGTTCCCAACCACCGTCCACCGGCGTCGCGGTCACCGAGGGCACCACGCGGGAGGGCGCGATGAAATGTCCGTCGGCGCCCATGGCCTCGGCTTGAACGTCGGCATCGAACAGCCCGGCAAGGTTGACCACGTGGGCCGAGCCCAGGCACAAACACCATGCTGTCGAAGGACATCCGCGACCGATTTCGACGACGACGCGCAGGAAGTCTTGAATCGACAGTTCGTAGCCGCCCAGAGCAGCCGGCTGCAGCATCCGGTAAAAGCCGAGCCGCCTGAACTCCTCGTGCAGCTCCGGCGAGTAGCGGGTGCGTCGCTCGGTTTCGGCTTGCTCCTCGCGCAGCCTGTCCCTCAACCCACGCGCACGAGCCAAGAAGTCGTCAACGGTCAGTCCTGGCTCGGGGACCGGGATCTGCTTCCGCACAGACGTTTTGGTGGAATCAATGACGGTCATCGACACTCCTCTGATTGAGACCCACGGCCGACACCAGTGACGGTGGCGGCTCGCTTCTGTTCTCGAGTGTGATGCGGCGCACATCGGTAATGAAAGGAGATGCGGCGAGGTTGGCCGAAATCAGCCGCGATGTCTGATCACCGGAGGGCGTTGACCGAATTCCAAAGCCGTTCCACGACTTGCTCGTTCACCCATCGCCCCGAAGTGCACGGCGAAGTGCGTTGTCGCGCAATATGTCGTCGGGCCTGTTCCCGAACCTGGCGTGGTACGTGCGCGAGAAGTTTCCGACCGAGCCGAAACCGCAGCGAACCGCGATCTGTGCCACGGTCAAACCGTCGTCGGCTTGGAGCAACATCCCCCTGGAGCGCAGAAGACGTTGCTCACGAACATATTTGGGCACACTGGTGTGCGCCTCGGCGAAGATCCGGGACAGGTGCCGTTCGCTGATCCCGACAGCACGTGCCACATGTGGTGCGGTCAGACCTGGATCGGACAGATTGGCCGCGATGTAGTCACGTGCTCGGTCAAAATGATTGTGGACGGCTGGCTCCGGTCGCGGAGAGAGGACAGCGGAGATGAGCTCCACCAGGTCGTCCTCCGCGAGCGACTCGGCCGCCTGATCGCTCGTCGCGGCAATCAATCGCGTTCTCAAAGCGGCACCGGCGAAATTGTTGCCGATGTCGATGACCCGCGGAGTGAATCCGATTGGCACACCCGTCGATCGTTGCAGAAGTGGCGTCGGAACGACGACGGCCAGAGCTTCGGTGTCCTCGCCGAAGCCACTGACGAACGGGCGCTCGAGGCTCGTGACCAACAACCGATCGACCGTGGCGAAGTGGGTTTGGCCGTCGGTGAACAGGAAAGTATGGCCTTTGAGGGTGATCGTGATCAGCGTGGCGGGCACACCATCGTCGGATACAAATCTGCCCGACATCTCGACGATGTGGGACCCCATTCGCAACGACATGACACGCAGCGAACCGACCTCGGCCACCGTTCCCGTTGCATCGAGTCGCTCGTCACCGAGGACTTTGGCGTGCAGCGGCAGAAAGGTACTGCTGGTGAACTCCTCCCACCGGGCCGCGGATTCGACACCGAGCCCATCGGTGGTGAAGGCGATCGGATCAGGAGCCGACGGCCGCCCCGACGCCCCACGTGCCATGTCTACTCCCACGTCCTCCAGTGCTCGCGGCGAAAGACGCGATGAAACCGCACTGCCACGCCGCACCTGGCCATGTTATCCAGGTCACACGATGGTTCGGCAAGTGGCGTGAAAGCATGACCGAAATGACGCCGGATGGCCGATTCCCACAGGAGACGGACCCTCAGTGCGCGGAGAAGACCGCCAGTTCGCCCGCGCTGATCTGGCCGTTGATGCCGTCGCGACGCAGGCCGCGGAACCCGCCGACGACGAACACAGCACCACTGACACCGCGTGCCTGCAGGTGCCAGGCCAGCCACTCGGCCTCGTGGCCGTCGTCGCTCACGACGACCCAGCGCCGATCGGCGGTTGCCGTGCGCAGCGAGGTCGGTGAGCCGGGGGTCAGCAGGTCGAGCGCTTCCGCGGCGTCGACCGCCAGCGCACCGAGCAGCGCGCCGTCGAGCCTGCGCTTGCGGTGACTGCGGATGTCGACCGGCACTGCTCCTGCAGCGATCGCGGCGCGGTAGGCCGTGGGCTGAAGCGAGAGCGGAACGTCGGGGACGGGCTGTGTGACCGGCGCCTGTGCGAAAGAGTGAACCTGGACCAGTGCGTTAACCAGCGGTGATGCGGTCATGAGAGAAACCTCGAGAGTGATCGAAACGAGCGGGGGGCGTCGACGAAGGGCGGCCGCATGATGCGGACTCAGCCCTGACAACACTCCTGACAGCTCTTGATCACGGCGACAAGTTTGCCACAGTGCACCGCCGCGGGCCATGCCTGCGGGAGTTTTGTGCTCGCGGCGCGCAAAAAGAAGAAGTTCGACGCCGCGCTGGGCGTGCCAGGTCAGCGGCTCCCGCGCCCACGGCCCTGCTGTTTGGCCCGCTCGGACACCAACCGGAGCCCCTCGAGAGTCAGATACGAGTGGTGCGTGGTGAGCGTGCGGCTCTCCGGGAAGATCAGCGGTGCCAGCGACCCGGTCGCCACGACCGTCAGATCCCGGCCGTCGAAGCCGTCGACGGTGCCGCGCACCCGGTCGACGAGTCCGTCGACCTGCCCGGCGAATCCGTACAGGATTCCCGACTGCAACGCTTCGACGGTGTTCTTGCCCAATACGCTGCGCGGAGGCATGAGCTCGACGCGGCGAACTGTCACCGTGTGCTCGGCGAGGGCCTCGACGCCGAGGTTCACTCCGGGCGCGATGGCACCGCCGAGGAACTCGCCCTTCGCAGAGACCGCGTCGACAACTGTGGCCGTGCCGAATGCGACAACGATGCACGGCCCACCGTAGATATGGTGCGCGGCAAGACAATTGGCAACACGATCAGTGCCGACCTCTTTGGGGTTGTCGACGAGCAGCGGAACCCCGGTGCGCACACCCGGTTCGAGGAGCACGTGATGGACGCCGTCGTAGTAGCGCGAGACCATGACACGGAGCTCGCGCAACAACGCCGGCACCGTCGACAACGCGGCCACGCCGGTGATCTGCTCGATGTCGCCGCCGAGTAGCCCGCGGATCGCCATCGCGAGTTCGTCGGCGGTCAGGTGTGGGTCGGTGTGAATCCGCCAGTCCCGCACCAGGGTGGCGTGCTCACCCGACCCCGCGAACACCCCGAGATGGATGTTCGTGTTCCCGACCTCGACGGCGAGCAGCATCGACGACCTACACCGTTGAATCTGCGAAGTCGGTTCGCGCCGAGTCAGTTTCGGGGTGGCGGGGGTCCAGCAGTCCTGATCCTTCTGGTGCGTGCGCGGGATCTGTGCCGTTCTCGACGACGCGGTTGGCCTCGTCGACGAAGACCACGTGCGGGCTGTAGGCACGCACCTCCGCTTCGTCGAGGATCCCGTAGGCGATGATGATCACCAGATCACCGGGATGAACGAGATGTGCTGCCGCGCCGTTGATCCCGATGACGCCGGTACCGCGGTCGCCCGCGATCGCATAGGTCTCGAGACGGGCGCCGTTGGTGATGTCGACGATGGTGACCTGTTCGCCTTCGAGAAGGTCCGCGGCGTCGAGCAGGTCGGCGTCGATGGTCACCGACCCGACGTAGTGCAGATCGGCCTGAGTGACGGTCGCCCGGTGGATCTTCGACGTCATCATGGTGCGAAACATGCTGTCATTCCTCTGTGTTGGCGTGCATTGCGGGCGGGCTGCAGAGTCTGTGGGGGCGTGATCTCGACAAGCTCGATCAACGGGGAACGGCGCTCGATCAGCGAGGGGGTGATCTCGACAAGCTCGATCAGCGGGGAGCGGCGCTCGATCAGCGAGGGAGTGATCTCGACAAGCTCGATCAGCGGGGAACGGCGCTCGATCAGCGAGGGCGTGATCTCGACAAGCTCGATCAACGGGGAACGGCGCTCGATCAGCGAGGGGCGGCGAATCCTTGGCCCGCTGGTCGAGCGGGCGCGAGCGGAGCGAGCACCCGAGTCGAGACCACTCTCCGCCGCCGCGAACCCGACCAGCGAGAGCCGGTGCGGGTCAGTACGCATCGGGATTCCCGATGTCCTCGGGCTCGATGCCGATCGATACGCCGACGTTGTCGATCAGCCGCGCGGCGCCGAGGCGGGCGGCGACGAGCAGGCGTCCGTCGCCCTTGTCGGGCGCTTCGCCGAGGGCGCGGTCGCGTAGCGCGAGGTAGTCGAGTTCGATGTCAGGCGACGTCGCCAGAACCGCTTGTGCGGCAGCGAGAATCGCGTCCTTGCCGCCGGGGGCGGCGTGCGCTCCTGCGGTGAGCGCCGCAGACAGCGTGGTGGCGATCTCCCGCTGCTCCGGTGTCAGGTAGCGGTTGCGCGACGACAGCGCCAGGCCGTCTGCCTCGCGCACCGTCGGCACCCCGACGATGTCGACGTCGAGGTTGAGGTCGGCGACCATCTGCGCGATCAACACCAACTGCTGGTAGTCCTTCTCCCCGAAGAACGCGGCGTGCGGTGCCGCGATGTTGAGGAGTTTGCACACAACGGTCAGCATCCCCGCGAAATGCCCCGGGCGCACTGCGCCGTCGAGGATGTCGCCCGCCGGTCCCGGCACGATCGTGGTGCGCGGCCCAAGTGGATACATGTCGTCGACGGTCGGCGCGAACACCAATTCCACACCGGCGGAACGCAACAGCTCGATGTCGTCGTCGAAGGTCCGCGGGTATGCGTCGAGGTCTTCGCTCTCGCCGAACTGCAGCGGGTTGACGAAGATCGACACGATGACCACCACGTTGCCGACGCTCTTGGCGGCGTCGATCAACTGCAAGTGGCCCGCGTGGAGCGCACCCATCGTCGGTACCAACGCCACGCGCTTACCCGCGCGACGCAACGCCTGACTGACCCGGTGCAACGTCGCAGGGTCGCGATGCACCGTCAGTTCACCTCGGGCGTAGGCGTCTGGACTCAGCGGCGCGGTCATCGTTCTCCTCCTACACGGCGCGAAAGGCCGTGCGTCACAACATCTGTCGACATCTGTTCGGTGTCCACTCACTGCTCCAATACGTCGAGGAGCGGTGCGGGTGCGTCGGTGTATGCGGCTGCCCGGCGCGCAAGGATGCGATACGCCTCGGCGATCGCGTCCGGTCGATGGCCGCCGGGTAGTGCTCGGAGAGCGTCGAGGTGGTCTGCGACGGCCTGCGCGTCGCCCCTCGCCACGGGGCCGGTCAGCGCGGAGGGACCGAGGTCGAGCACATTGTGCAGAGCTGCGGTCAGAAGCGGCGCGAGAATGCGTTCGGCCAACCGTTCCGAAGATCCGTCGACTGTTGCCGCGTCCCGACCGGACTCCCCCGCGCCGCCCTCGATGGCCGCGTTCATCGCCACGACCGCATCGCTGACAAGTGCGACGAGATGATTGGCACCGTGCGCGAGTGCGGCGTGATAGAGCGTGCGGTCGGCCTCGGCGATCCGGACAGGCTCACCGCCCATCTCGAGCACGAGGGCCGACGCTATCGCGAGACCCACCTCGTCGGAAGCGGTGACGCCAAAGCAAGCCTGCGGCAGTCGGGCGGTGTCGTCGTCGGTTCCGACGAACGTCATCGCGGGATGAATGGCGAGCGGAAGCGCCCCGAGCGCGGTGAGGGGCGCCAAGATGTCGACGCCGTGCGCGCCCGCCGTGTGTACGACGAGCGTCCGAGGACGGAGCCGTCCGCTGTCCACGATCTCGGCGACGACGTCGGAGATGCGGTCGTCGGGTACGGCGATGATCAGGAGCTCCGAGCGGGCGACCACGTCGGGGAGATCGAGAATCTGCGATTCGGGAAGGCGTTGGGCGGCGCGGCGTCGAGACTGCGGCGACCTGGCCACGACCGCTCCGACCACGTGGCCTGCGCGTTCGAGTGCCTCGCCGAGTGCGGTTCCGACACGTCCCGCCGAAATGATGCCGATGGTCAGGCGCGCGGGCGTCGGCAGATTGCTGACCCCTGCGAATTCGGCGGAGAAGGATCCGGAATGGCCTGCTCGCCCCGCGTCGCGGGGTGGCTGATTCGACACGGCGGGATCGCCGTTCGGTGAGGTCACCGGTGTCCTCCCAGATCGTTCCAGTCCCAACTGCAGCGTGGGTACCGGACGTGCACCGCAATGCTAGGCGCTCGACGCATCGTCGGGCCAATGCCTGTGAGACGGGTCACCCAAGCGGATCGTCGACGACACGGGTGAGACGCTCGACGGCTCTGACAGGTGGGCGGAAGGGGAAAGTCAGTCCTCGCGACGACGACGTCCGCCGCCACTGCCACCGGGCGACTGGCGAAGCTGATTGAGCAGCTCTGCGACGGGCAGCCCAGCGGTGTGCGCGGCGTCGTGGTCCTCATCGTCCTCACGACGTCGTCGGCCACCGCTGTAGGTACTCGCGGGCGCACCGTCGCCGGTCTCGTGACGACCCGCCGAGGAGTCAGGGGTGTCGACCGTTTCGGAATCACCGGACTCGGGCGCCGACGTTGCCGTCTCAGCCTGGGCCTCCTGCTCCGGCGCCGCGACGGTGTCGGCGGCTGAAGGGGTCGTCTCCGCAGTGGGGACATAGAACCCGCCGGAAAACGGTGACGCCGAGGTCGATCCTGCACGGGGTTCCTCGTCGTATCCCGAGGTGTAGGGCGCCCGTGGCTGTTCGTCGACCACATCGACGACGACCTCGTCAGCCCTCACCTCTTCTGCACCGAAATCCTCCGGGCCGAATTCCGGGCCCGATCCCGCTGCGCCCGAACCCTCTGAGCCCGAGCCTTCTGGGCCAACGTTCTGCTCGTCGGCCTCAGCTTGCGCCGCGGGCCCCTCGTCGACAGCGACCGTCTCGACCTCGTCGGCGCTTACGTCCTCGACGGCCGCATACTCGACCGCGCCATACTCAACCGCCCCGTACTCGACGGCTGTGTCTTCGGCGTGGATGTCGTCGAGCGGGACCTCGGCGGCGATGCGCCCGGAGATGGGTGCGTCACCCGGAACCACCGGGAGCACTTCGGTCAGTTCGTTGGGGTCGACGTCGGTCCCGAAGCGTCGCGGAGCGTCGAACGGACGGGAGTCGCGTCGACGATGCTCAGCACCGGGAGCGGTCTGCTCGAAGTCGCGCGCGGCAACGGCGCCGTCGTCGTGAGCGGTGTAGTCGGTCGTGCCGTACCCGCCGGAATAGCCCGAGTCGCCGTAACCCCCGTTGCCGTACCCGGTATGGGATTGACCCGACTCGGCGCCGAGACCACCGAGGCCCGAAGCCAGCTCACGTAGCTTCTCGTTGGGGAGAGCCGCGCGCTGATCGGGCAGCGACTCACCCAGCAGCATCTCGAGGCTCGATCGCAGTGCGAGCACCTGCGCCTTGAGTTCGGCCAGTTCGACGCCCGCTTCGTCGCTGATCTCCTTGCGGATCGTCGACTCGACGTCGAGCTCGTACTGCCTGCGCGCGGCGATCTCGCGCTCGAGTTGCAGTTCGTACACCAGGCGCAGGTCGCGGCTCTTGCTCTCGGCGCTTTCGGCCTGCCTGCGGTAGCGCGTGACAAGAATCGCCGCGATCACCGCCGCCCACAGCGCCGCGATCACCGCCAGCGATCCGAGCACCGAGATTTGATCAGTGAAAAGCATCAGCACGCTGGCCACAACGGCCAGCACGATCAGGAGACCCACCAACCACTGCCCGACGCGACCGGAACGGCGTGTGTCGGCGGCACGGCCAGTCGAGGTCGTCATGATCGTGAACTTACCCTCTGACAGCCGCCACGACCGCCAGGCTGGTGCGGAGAGTCACGATTGGACCCATAAGAAGTCGTCCGATCGCGTCACACATGCAAGTCACGCGGGTCCGGGATGACCGTCTGCCCGCGGCTGCGTCGGCTGGTCGGTCGGGTCATCGGGTGCCCGGCAGCAGTACTCGAGCCACAGCGCCGCACCGACGAGCGCGAGTCCGCCGAAGGCGCCCACGATCGCGCCGGGTCTGTCGTGCTCGGCGGCATTCACGCCGTGCTGACTCCACAGGAACACCAGCATTCCCACCCACACGCCGACGGCAACAGCGCCGAGGATCGCGGACGCCTTCGCCAGGGCGAGCACACGCGCGGCCGTCAGCGGGTGCAACTGTCCGCGAGCCCGACCCACCTGACGGTCGGCGACACGTGCGCGCACCACGAAAGCCATCGCCGTCTCGATCGCGGCGAGCACGTAGAGAACGATTCCAGCAAGCAGCGGCAGCGGGGGCAGCGCCGAGTAGTTGTAGCGCACCAGAATCCACGAGACCACGGCGACGAAGACCGCAATGATCAACAGATCGCGTGGTCGCGTCGGACCCAGGCCGGGTTCGTCGGACTCCGGTGGCGTCGACGGCTGCGGGACGGTCACCTCGACACCTCACTCCCAGGTCGGCCCGGCTGCGAGTTCCCGGGTCGCGCGGACAGTCGGCGCACGCCCGCGCGTTCACTCGCGGGTATCGCCGCAACCAGGTCGACGACCGACCGGACACCGTCGGGCGTCCACAGCGTCGCGTCGGGTTCGATCTCCAGCCACGGAACGAGTACGAAGGCCCTGTCCGCGGCACGCGGATGTGGCAGCGTCAGCACCTCGTCGTCGCTGATGATCGACTGTCCGCCTGCGTCGGTCGCGCAGATCACGTCGACGTCGAGTGTCCTTGGCCCCCAACGAATGTCACGGGTCCTATCGGCAGCACGTTCGAGTTCGAAGCCCTGCTCCAACCAGTCGCGCGCCGAAATCGGGGCGTCGACGATCAGCGTGATGTTGTAGAAGTCGGGTTGTTCGACGCCGCCCCACGGGGCCGTCGAATAGATGCTCGACGCCGCGACCAGGTTGTCGGCGAAGGCATCGACGACCTCGCGAAGCCGGGCCTCGCGGTCGCCGAGATTGGTACCTGCGGACAGCACGGCGCGAGTCACCGGACACCACCGGCCGACTTGCGAGAGCGTCGGGTCACGACGGCGACGTCGGCGAAATCCAGCGGGATCGGCGCGGACGGCTTGTGCACCACCACCTCGCAGGCGTGGATGCGGTCGTCGAGCATGATCTTCTCCGCGATCTCCCCGCCGACGGCCTCGATCAGATTGCGCGGGTCACCAGCGACGACGTCGTGGACCTGCTGTGCGAGAGATCCGTAGTCGATGGTGTCGGCCAGATCGTCCGACGCCGCAGCAGCACGCAAATCGGCCCACAGCGTCACGTCGATGATGAAGTCCTGCCCGTCACGGCGCTCGTGGTCGAAGACGCCGTGGTTGCCACGCACGCGCAGACCACGCAGTTCGATGCGGTCAGCCATCTCCATGCTCCCGCCGGACGGCGTGCCGGTCGCGCCCACCTGTACGCCACGCCGCAGCAACAGTCACCGCATCACGGTTGGCTGCGACGTCGTGTACCCGAACCCCCCACGCACCGTGCACCGCGGCGAGCGCGCTGATCGACGCCGTGGCGATTTCGCGGCCCTCCGGCGCACGATCATGGCCGTCCGCGGCGAGCAGCGTGCCGAGGAAGCGCTTGCGCGACGCCCCGACGAGCACCGGGAAACCGAGATCGACCAGGGTCGGCAACGCGTTCAGTAGCGCCCAATTGTGTTGTGCGGTCTTGGCGAATCCGAGACCGGGATCGAGGATGATGTTGTCGGGATCGACGCCGACGTCGACGGCGGCGTCGACTTGGCCGAGCAGTTCACGACTGACCTCTGCGACAACGTCGCGGTATCCACCCGTGTCGTCGACCCGGTGGGTGAATCGTCGACCGGCATCCGATTCGGCTGCCGCGGGACGCCAATGCATCAGAATCCAGGGCAGCCCGGCGTCGGCGAGGAGCGCTGCCATGCCCGGGTCGGCGCGACCGCCCGAGACGTCGTTGACGATCGTCGCCCCGGCCTCGATGGCGGCCGCCGCCACGCCTGCGCGCATCGTGTCGACCGAGACCTGCACACCTTCGGCAGCGAGTGCCGAGATCACCGGAACCACGCGCTTGATCTCGACGGACTCATCGACGCGCACCGCACCCGGGCGCGTCGATTCACCACCGACATCGATGATGTCGGCGCCGTCGGCGAGGAGACGCACACCGTGTTCGACGGCGCGGTCGGGGTCGAGGTAGCGACCACCGTCGGAGAACGAGTCGGCGGTGACATTGACGACGCCCATCACCTTCGTGCGTGCGGCATCGACCGTGTCGGCGGCGACCGGGTGAGCGGTCACCGGGTGATGAGGTCGAGTGCCTCGCCGCGCGAAACGGCGCTTGTCTTGAAGATGCCGCGCACCGCGGACGTCGTCGTGCGAGCGCCCGGCTTGCGAATACCACGCATAGCCATGCACAGGTGCTCTGCTTCGATCACGACGATCACGCCGCGCGGATTGAGCCGCTCAACAAGGGCATCGGCGATCTGGCTGGTCAACCGCTCCTGCACCTGCGGACGCTTGGCATAGAGGTCGACGACGCGCGCCAGCTTCGACAGCCCTGTCACCTGGCCGGTCGGGCCGGGAATGTAGCCGACGTGGGCGACACCGTGGAACGAGACGAGATGGTGCTCGCACGTGGAGTACATCGGGATGTCTTTGACCAGCACCAACTCGTCGTGATCTTCGTCGAAGATGGTGGCGAGGACCTCCGACGGGTCGGTGTAGAGACCGGCGAACATCTCGCGGTACGCATTCGCCACGCGGGTCGGTGTGCGCCGCAACCCCTCGCGGTCGGGATCCTCACCGACCGCGATCAGCAACTCCCGCACAGCCGCCTCTGCGCGCTCTTGGTCGAAGAAGCGCCCATCACCGGTCGACAATTCACGCGACGCGTCGTCGTGAGTCGCGATGTCGTGACCCTCGCTGATTGTCATCGATCCGGCCCTCAGGCTCCGTCTCCGGGTGAACGGTTGTCTCCGTGCGAACCGGTCTCCCCATGCGCACTGTTGCGCTGCGACCCGTCGCCGGCATCATCGCGATGCTGCCCGCCGTTGCTGCCCGCGCCGTGCTGGCCGCCGTACGAACCGTTGCCATAGCCATACCCGTTGGGCTGGTTTCCGTTTGGTTGATTTCCGTTGGCGCCGTTCGGGTTTCCGTTCTGCGGGTACCCCTGCGACTGCGGATATCCCTGCGACTGGGGATATCCCTGCGACGGTGGATTCCCCTGCGATTGGGGCGGCCAACCCGGCGCCGACCAGTCACGCGGAGCACCGTAGTCGGGGCGAGTGCCGCCACCCTGCGAACCCTGCGGGTAGCCCTGCTGAGGATAGGGCTGTCCGTAACCCTGACCCGAGTACGAACCCTGGCCCGGATAGGAACCCTGACCCTGATGAGGGGTTCCGTAGTAGGGCTGCTGCCCACCGGGGTAACCCGGGGCGGCGGGCGCACTGCCTGCACCGACCGGCTCGCGCACCGGCTCCGGCGGAGGCGGAGGCCACGGCTCGCCGCGCTCGATGGCCAACTCGCCCGGGGTCTTCACCGGGGGCTTGTCGCTCGGGGTGCGCTCGCCGAACTCGTTGAACGTCGTGATCCGCGGACGCTTCTCGACGTCGGACAGGATGTTCTCGAGATCCTTGCGGGTCAGCGTCTCCTTCTCCAAGAGTTCGCTGGCAAGCACGTCGAGGGTGTCGCGGTACTCGGACAGGATCGCCCACGCCTCGGTGTGCGCGGCCTCGATCAGTCGGCGCACCTCGTCGTCGATCTCACTCGCGACCTCGGCGGAGTAGTCACTCTGCGCGCCCATGCTGCGGCCGAGGAACGGATCGCCCTGCTCCTGCCCGTAGCGCACGGCGCCGAGCTTAGCGCTCATGCCGTATTCGGTGACCATCGCGCGTGCGATCTTGGTCGCCTGGTCGATGTCCGACGACGCGCCGGTCGTCGGCTCGTGGAAGACCAACTCCTCCGATGCACGACCGCCCATGGCCATCACCAGACGAGCGATCATCTCCGAACGCGTCATCAGGTCTTTGTCCTGCTCGGGCACGGCGAGCGCGTGACCACCCGTTCGTCCACGCGCGAGGATCGTCACCTTGTAGATCGGGTCGAGATCGGGCATCGCCCACGCGGCGAGCGTGTGTCCACTCTCGTGGTACGCGACGACCTTCTTCTCGTGTTCGCTGATGATCCGGCTCTTGCGACGCGGTCCGCCGATGACGCGGTCGACCGCCTCCTCGAGCATTTCCGCCGTGATCTGCGTCTTGTTCTCGCGCGCGGCGAGCAGTGCGGCTTCGTTGACGACGTTGGCGAGGTCGGCGCCCGACATTCCTGGCGTGCGCTTGGCCAAACCGTCGAGATCGGCATCCTCGGCGATGGGCTTGCCCTTGGCGTGCACCTTGAGGATTGCCCGACGACCCGCGATGTCGGGGTTGCCGACGGGAATCTGCCGGTCGAAACGTCCGGGACGCAGGAGCGCCGGGTCGAGGATGTCGGGACGGTTGGTCGCCGCGATCAGGATCACACCCGAGCGGTCGCCGAAGCCGTCCATTTCCACGAGCAACTGGTTCAGCGTCTGCTCACGCTCGTCGTGACCACCGCCGAGACCAGCACCACGCTGACGGCCGACGGCGTCGATCTCGTCGACGAAGATGATGCACGGACTGTTGTTCTTGGCCTGCTCGAACAGATCACGCACACGCGATGCACCGACACCGACGAACATCTCGACGAAATCGGAACCCGAGATGGTGAAGAACGGCACGCCCGCCTCCCCCGCGACTGCCCGCGCGAGCAACGTCTTGCCCGTTCCGGGCGGACCGTAGAGCAGCACGCCCTTCGGGATCTTGGCGCCGAGAGCCTGGTAGCGCGCGGGGTTCTGCAGGAAGTCCTTGATCTCGTAGAGCTCTTCGACGGCCTCGTCGGCACCCGCGACGTCGGCGAAGGTGGTCTTGGGCATGTCCTTGGACAACTGCTTGGCCTTGGACTTGCCGAAGCCCATCACGCCGCCCTTGCCGCCACCCTGCATGCGGTTCATGACGAAGAAGAACAGTCCGAACAGCAGCAGCATCGGCAGCAGGAAGATCATGATCTGCCAGAACACCGACTGCTGCGTCACGTTGGTCTGGTAGCCGGCCCCGGTCGACTTGACCGAGTCGAAGACCTGCTCGCCCGCCGAAGCCGGGTATTTGGTCGAGATCTTCGTGACGTCCTGACCGTCGACCTTGATTGCATCCTTGGTCTCGATCCGCAACTGCTGTTCGCGATCGTCGATCTGGATGAACTTGGTGTTCTTTGTGTTGAGCTGCGTCAACGCGACAGAGGTGTCGACCCCGGTATAGCCGCGATCACCATCGCGCATCGCGCTCCAGCCCCACAGGGCGAGCACCAGCACCGCGAGGATCGCGAGGTTACGGAAGACTGTCTTTCGGTTCATGCGCATTGGTGGAGGTCCAGGCTACGTGGGGCCGCCCGGCGCCGTTACCACTGTCCTTCCCATCGGTTCGTGAACGATGTGAACGCCACCCAAGGGTTCGGTCGTACACATTGAGGCTACCGGTCAACGATCACGCAGGTGAAACCGTTCCCTGTTTATCTGCGCGAGCTCCGCTCGCGCGCTGTGCGGGCTAGTTCTCGTAGACCGACGCGCGCAGGCGGCCGATGAAGGGGAGGTCGCGGTAGCGCTCCGCATAGTCGAGGCCATAGCCCACGACGAACTCGTTGGGGATGTCGAAGCCGACATCGGCGACGTCGACGGGCGAGCGGACCGCCTCCGGCTTACGGAGCAGGGTGCACACCGCCAACGACCGCGGCTGACGGGTGGCGAGGTTCTTCATCAGCCACGACAGCGTCAGCCCCGAGTCGATGATGTCCTCGACGATCAAGACGTCACGACCTGCGATGTCGCGGTCGAGGTCCTTGAGGATGCGCACCACGCCCGACGACGACGTCGCCGACCCGTAGCTCGACACCGCCATGAACTCCATCTGCGAGGGAATGGGCAGCGCGCGGGCGAAATCGGTCATGAACATGATTGCGCCCTTGAGGACGCCGATCAGGACCAGATCGTCCTGCAGATCCGTGTAGCGCTGCGCCACCGACTGGGCCAGCTCCGCGGTCCGCGCCTTGATCTGTTCCTCCGTTATGAGGACAGCTTCGATGTCGTCGCCGTAGTGGTGCTCGATCTCGATCTCGGAATGCACGGATACCAGCTTGACACGTCCACCGAACCGGCCGATGCCCGCGGTGCCGTCCGCTGTGTCTGAACACCATTACCCACCCAAGGAAATGTCGTCTGAAAACAGGACGAATCCATCACAAGAGAATAACGGATCGAAACATGCGTCACCCGCGGGCGCGGTTGTGCCCACGCCCCAAGAAAAGCAGCCACTATCTATTTTCGGGCATCGTAGTGATCGGTATCACTCACTAACGATTCTCGGATTTTATTTGAGGATCACGGAGCGGCGTAATCGCCGATGACAAGCAAACTCAACGTCGGATCAAGGACGAGGACGACAATGAACCAACAGCGGCGATACAACCCCAAGCCACCCTCTCAACTAGCACATTTGCCTGGCGAAACATATTTGCCGACAAAGTATTTGATACGTGCGATTGCAATCTTCGCCGCCGCTGTGCTCGCGATCCCCCTGCTGCAGGCAACTGCCCACGCTGCGCCGTCGTCGGAATCGGTTCACTACCGCCTTTCCGCTGGACCGTCGTCAGTGAGCCTCTCCGTCACCGACGGCACGATAGCTCGTGAGGGCTCTGACCTGGTCATCAAGAACGGCGCGGGAAAGCCCCTTTTCCGCATGGCTTTGTGGTATCGGGATGAATTTCTCGAATTGCCCATCGACGCGCAAGTGACCCCGACATCCGCGACTTTGGTCCCGTCCCGCGACAAACTACGTGCACATCTCGCCGACCCGGTTCAGGTGAACGCGATGCGTGCGGTCGCCGCGAAGGAAGCCCAGACGAAGCAGACGAAGCAACAACGCGACAACGAGGCGCTCACCCGCTTCAACGGTCAGCTGTCGGCCGGAATGACCATTTCTTCTCTGGTCGGACTCGGTCTCGGCGCTGTTGTCGGGGCTGTGGTCGGATGTGGATTCGGTGCGGCGCTGGGCGCGGGAATCGGCTGCCTCTTTCCTGGCATTCAGATCGGTGCGGCGCTCGGGTCGATCGTCGGAATCATCCTCGGCGGAGGTGGGACGCTGATCCTCTCCGCGATCCAGTACTTCCAGACCATCAACTCACCCGTTTAGGACGGCTAAAAGCGATCCCTCCGCGGTGACCCGGCCACGCTTTGGTGACCGGGTCATCGCGGAAGGCGCGTCACCCTCATCCCATCGGCTGTCCGTTCGACCGCCAGCCGGTGATCAGGCGCTCCGCCGATCGCCACCTGGCCCGGCCGAACACCCCGAAGCAGCTCGTCGACGGCCTCGATCACCCGCGTCGTGGGTTCTGTCGCTCCGACCTCCCGCAGCCAGCGCCGCACGACCCTGGTTCGCACCGCGGCGGGAAGGTCGGCGACCGAAGCGACGTCGAGTTCGGCGTGCTCGCCGATCCTCGACGACGTCGAGTAGATCTCGTCCGCGACGTCGTCGAGAGCGTCGACGTCAGCCTGCAGGGAGGTCGCGGTGCGCGCCAGCGCCTCGACGACCCCACCGTGCAGGACATCGTCGAGCAACGGGATCACCTCTGCTCGTAGCCGCACGCGAGTGAATCTCGGGTCGCGGTTGTGCGGATCGGCGTGCGCTGGCAGTGCCAGCTCTGTACACGTTCCGACCGTCTGCGAACGACGTACACCCAGCAGCGGCCGACCCCACGGCTCACGCCACGCACGCATACCAGCGAGCGAACGCGACCCCGAACCCCTTCCGAGGCCGAGGAGGACTGTCTCGGCCTGATCGTCCATGGTGTGGGCCAGCAGGACCGGCAGTCCGTCGCGAGCGGCGTCGAGTGCCGCGTACCGGGCGTCTCGTGCCGCCGCTTCCATGCCTCCGGCGGTACCGACGCTCACGCGCAGCACCTGCGCCGACGCACCGAGGCCTATGGCGGTCCGCGCCGCATCGGCCGCAACAGCATCAGAGCCTGGCTGCAGCGCATGGTCGACGATCAGCGCGCGGACCGTCAGACCCGCACGGAGCGCTCCTGCGGTGAGCGCCAACGAGTCCGGGCCTCCGGACAACCCGACGCACACCTCGGTGAGTCCGGCCAGGTGAGCAGTCGCAAAATCTGCGACCGCGCGTGTCACAACACGCGTGCAATCCATCGCGACGGCTCGTCGATCTCGTCTGGCCGGGGCAGCGTCTCCGCATCGGTCCAGATGGTGTTGAAACGCTCCATTCCGACGGTCCCGACGACCTCGTCGACGAAAGCCTTACCCCGAATGTATTGCGCGAGTTTGGCATCCATACCGATCAACGCCCTGATGATGCGCTGCACGGGATTTCGCGGTGCGGTGCGTCGTTTGTCGAACGACGCGCGGATCTGCTCGACTGTCGGAACCTGTGCCGGGCCAACGGCATCCATGACGTGGTCGGCATGCCCCTCCAGGAGGGTGCCGAGCATCATCATGCGGGTGAACGCCTCGTACTGCTCGGGCGTCTGCAGCATCTGCATCACACCGATGACACCCTTCTCCCGCTTGGCGCCACCGCGCACAGCCGAATTGATCCGTGCGACAACGTCTGTCACCGACTCTCCCGCATCGGACGTCAGCACTGCGATGTTGTCGAGCATGTACTGACGCAGCCAGGGGTTGGCGGAGAACTGCACGCGATGGGTCACCTCGTGCAGACACACCCACAGACGGAAATCCGACGGCACGACGCGCAGACTGCGCTCCACCGCGATGATGTTCGGCGTCACCAGCATGAGCACGCCCGGATTACTTGGCTCGCTCGCGTCCGAACCACTCGGCGTGAACGGGTCGTACTGCCCGAGGATGGCGCCCGCGAGGAACGCGAGGAGACCGCCTGCCTGTAGGCCGCCGACCTTCCCCGACAGTCCGCCACCGGACTCGCCGTCGTCGTCGCCGTCGAGCATCGATCGCATCGACTGAGACGCGGCGTCGACCCAGCCGCGCCGATCGACCACGAGCGCACTCGGTACGCGCAGACCGTCCGCGAGTCCGGTGACCTCGCGCACCGGTCCCTCGGCCCGCACTGCGGCGTCGGCCAGTTCGGCCTGCGCGGCGTCGAGCGTGTACTCGGTGACCTTCGGTCCCGGACGCACCAGCCGTTTCCCGACCGTCGCGGCAAGCGACCAGTCGATGCGCGCACCGATCGACTCGCCGCTCTCCTCCCGCTCGTCTCGCTCGTCTCGCTGGTCGAGCTTGTCGAGACCACCCCGCTGGTCGAGCTCACCCCGCTGGTCAGCTCCACCCCGCTGGTCGAGCTTGTCGAGACCACTTCCCACGTCGGTCGGCTCGGTCATCGGCACCCGCACTCCCTCAACTTGCCCGCGACGTTGTCGAGGGCCGGCCGCGCGTCCGCGGGAGATGTGCCTCCCGAGATCAACGCGAACGACAGCACCCGACCGTCGACCGTCTGAACTATGCCGGTCAACGAACTGACGCCGGTCAGTGTTCCGGTCTTCGCGCGCACCCACCCCGCGCCGGGATTCTCGCCGACGGCGAAACGGTCGGCGAGTGTGCCGGTGCCGCCTGCGACCGGCAGCCCGTCGAGCATCGGGCGGATCTTGGAATCGATCGGCTGATCGCTCCCGGTCGGTCCGCTGGCAGCGGCCATCAGCTTGTCGAGCAGTGCTGCGGGCACGAGGTTGCGGTACGACAGCCCCGACGTATCGCGCAGCGTCACGTTCGAGACGTCGAACTTGTTGTCGGCGAGCGTCTGCTTCACCGCCGACGTACCGCCAGCGAGCGTTGCGGGTCCACCACGAGCGACTGACAGTTCGACGCCGAGCGCCTCGGCGAGCACATTGTCGGAGTAGCGGAGCATGTCGTTGACCCTGGTGACCAGTGGTGCCGAACGGACCGTCGCCACGGTCCGCGCACCAGCGGGAGCGGTGACGTTCGTGACCGGGACGTCGACGCCGAGCGCCTTGGCGAGTTGTTCTCCGGCGGTTATCGCAGGGTTGTCGACGCGCGGGGAGTATTCGTTGAGCGGATCTATGCGCGCGCCGTCGGTCATCAATGCCTCGATCGGAGCGATGTCGCCGCCCTTGATGTCGTCGCGGCTCCAACTGCTGTCCATCGTCGGACCGGTGTACGCACTGGTGTCGACGGCGACGGAGGTGACCGGAACCCCCGACCTACGGACCTGGTCGGCAAGGTCGCTGATCCGACCGGGGTCGGTGTAGAACGTCTGCGACCGTTTCGACTGGGCCGATAGCGTCGGGTCGCCTGCGCCCTTGACGATCACCTGGCCGTCGGTTCCGACCACGACAGTCGTCGTCAGGCGCGCATCGTGCGGGAGTCCGAGCAGCGCGGCAGCCGCAGTCAGGATCTTGGTGTTCGATGCGGGCAACCGTGGGGTGCTCGGGCTCTTCGACCACAGGATTGCGCCGGTCAACGAGTCGCTGACCTGGCCGGTGAACTCGCCGAGCTGCGGCGCGCGGGCCGCCGCGGCGATCTGCCTGGTCACGCCGGACGCCGTCGGCTGTGGTGCCGTCGCCGACACCGCGTTGATCTCAGGCGTCGCGGCGATCGGCGCAGGCCTCGGCGGCACACCTGCCGGGAGGTCGTCGGACTTGTTCATGCGCAACGCCACGAACAGCACGCTCGATGCGACCAATGCCAGCACGATCACCGACACCAGGGTCCACACAACCGCGCGACGTCGACCGCGCAACCGACCGTCCTGATTCCTCGCGCCCACTCGACCTCCGGTCTCGACCCATCTCTTCCGACGCCCCACAGTATCGTTGAGGCGATTCGCACAGCCGGACCGCGGCTGTCGACACCCGCCGACGGCGCACCGATCCCGCCCGAGGCGCCACGATCAAGGAGGAACCGTGGAATTCGATGTGACCATCGAGATCCCCAAGGGAAGTCGCAACAAGTACGAGGTCGATCACGAGAGCGGAAAGGTCTTCCTCGACCGCTATCTCTACACCGCATTCGGCTACCCCGCCGACTACGGCTACATCGACAACACACTCGGCGAAGACGGCGACCCGCTCGACGCGCTGGTCCTGCTGCCCGAGTCGGTGTACCCGGGCGTCGTGGTCAAGGCACGTGTGGTCGCGATGTACACGATGACCGACGAGGCAGGCGGCGACGACAAGCTGCTGTGCGTGCCCGCCAAGGACGTGCGCTGGGACCACATTCAGGACGTCGGCGACGTGTCGGAGTTCGAGCTGAACGCGATCTCGCACTTCTTCGAGCACTACAAGGATCTCGAGCCCGGCAAGTCGGTCACACCGGGCGGTTGGGTCGGCAAGGACGAGGCGGAGAAGGTGGCACAGGCCGCCGTCGAGCGCTTCCCGGGACACTGATCGACGCCTCTGCCGCTACATACTGAAAAATCCACCTCATCTGTTGCACGTCACCTTCGGCACTGCCGAAGGTGAACTGGCACAGATGAGGTGGATTTTCTTTGGTACTACTCGCTGGCCCTACTCGGCAGCCACAGTCTCGGCGGCAGGCTTCCCGCGACGCAGTGGGAGTTCCTTCCACGTGACCGTGCCGATGATCGCGAGCAGCGAGACGATCGACACCGTCAGGAACACCGTGTCCATCGAGTTCGCGAAGCCCTCCTTGATCGGATCGCCCAATTCGGCGGGCAACTTCTCGATGATCGACGTATCGCTCATCACCGCGTCCGACGACCCCGACGCTCCCCCGGGATTCTGCGACGCCGCGATCAGACCCTTGGCGAACTCGCTGACCTGCGGATCATCACTGCCCGCTGCCCGCACGACTGCGGCGCGGTACTCGGGAGTCTGCGCTGCAGACACCATCTCGTCCTTGATGTTCGGTCCCATCATGCTGAACAGCAGTGAGAAGAACACGGCCACACCGAGAGTCGCGCCGATCTGGCGGAAGAAGGTCGCGGTGCCGGTCGACAGGCCCATGTCCTTGGGCGGCAGGATGTTCTGCATCGCGAGCGTGATCGGCTGCATCAGGTTGCCGAGTCCGAAGCCGAGCAGGAACGCCATGAGCATGACGATCCAGACCGGTGTCGACGTGCTCACCAGGTGCAGCAGGAACGTGGCGACGGTGATGAGCACCGCGCCCACGATCGTGAACACCTTGTATCTGCCTGTGCGCGAGATCATCTGACCCGACGCGATCGAACCCATCATCAGACCGAGAACCATCGGCAGCATCTGCAGGCCCGCGACCATCGGGCTCGAGCCGCGCAGCACCTGGAAGTACTGGGGCAGCATCGAGATCCCGCCGAACATCACCGCACCGACGACCATCGAGATCACGATGCCCTGCGCGAACACCCGATTCTTGAAGACGCGCAACGGGATCAGCGCGTCGTCGCCCATCTTGTGTTCGATCCAGACGAACAGCGCGATGCCGAAGGCTCCGACGCCGTAACAGAGCCATGCCCAACCCGAGAACCAGCCCCATTCGCGGCCCTGCTCGGCCACAATCAGCAGCGGCGCGATGCCGACGGCGAGCGCGAACGCACCCCAGTAGTCGGTACGGCCGCCCCGACCCTTCTGTTGGTCGTAGTTGAGCACCTTGGCGACGACGATCAGCGCGAGGATGCCGATCGGCACGTTCACCAGGAAGACCCAGCGCCACCCCGACACCCAGAGGATCGTCGACTGACCGGCGAAGAAGCCACCTAGTACCGGACCGAGCACACTCGACGTGCCGAACACCGCGAGGAAGTAGCCCTGGTATTTCGCGCGCTCACGCGGTGGGACGATGTCGCCGATCGTCGTCAGCGCCAGGGTGAACAGACCGCCCGCGCCGAGCCCCTGCAGAGCGCGGAATGCCGCGAGCTCGTACATCGACGTCGCGAGCGAGCACAGCAGCGATCCGACGATGAAGATCGAAATGGCAAGCAGGAAAAAGGGTTTGCGACCGTAGAGGTCGGAGAGCTTGCCGTAGAGCGGAGTGACGATGGTCGACGTGACGAGGTAGGCGGTGGTCACCCATGCCTGCATGTCGTAGCCGTGCAGGTCGTCGGCGATGGTGCGGATCGCGGTCGACACGATGGTCTGGTCGAGCGCCGCGAGGAACATTCCCAGCATCAAGCCGGCCAGGATCGTGAGGATCTGCCGGTGGGTCAGACCGGCGCCCGCCACCTCGTCAGAAGGCGTGGACACCTGCGTCTCGTCTGTCATCTCGTTCCTTTCCCGGAATGTTCGCCTGCGGGCGCAATCAGCTGCTCCGCGGCGTCGACGAAGCGGTCGAACAACACCACCAGCGTCGACAGTTCGTCTTGGCTCCAGTCCGTCATCGCGGACTCGAACGCTTCACGACGCATCGCTCGCATGCCCTCGACGCGTCGACGTCCCGCTTCGGTGATCACCAGGAGCGTTGCGCGTCCGTCGGCCGGATCGGCCTCGCGACGCACCAGGTCGAGGTCGACGAGTTGTGCGACGTGTCGCGACACGGTCGACGGATCAGCGTTGAGTGCGGCGGCGAGTTCGCTCGATCGCATGGGCGCACGGTCGAGGTGGAACAGCCCGCGGAACGCCGCGGTCTCGAACTCCCCGTCCTTGGTGCGGAACGTGGTGTGGACCGCACGATCCCGAACACGCAGGTATCGGCTGAGCGAATCGAAGAGCTGGTCGATCGACTCCGGGTCGAGCACTGTTACCGCCTTTTACTACCTAACGGACAAAGCCGACGGATGTTACCTATTGCAAGTAGTTGCATGTTGCAAGCAAATGCCGAGCGCAAGTATGCGCTCGAGTTCTGCGCCACGCAAACAGCCAACTACCATCGACATTCGTGACTCCTCAGCCTCCACCACCGTCAGGTAGCCGCCCCCACTTCACCTCCATGCCCGACCTCGCGCTTCGCGATCTCGGCGGCGCGGTCGTGTGGACCAACGACGATCTGTTCGCTGAGGTACAGAACCTGATCAAGACCGGCCCGGCCGAGTACCGGCCCGCAACCTTCGGGCACAAGGGCCAGGTCTACGACGGCTGGGAGACACGACGCCGACGCCGCGACGGCGTCGACCAGGCGATCATCCGCCTCGGCGCACCCGGTGTGATCTACGGCGTCGTCGTCGACACGTCGTGGTTCAAGGGCAACTATCCGCCCGAGATCTCGGTGGAGGCCACCGCGGTCGAAGGCGTCGTGTCGGCGCAACAACTCGTCGACGACGCGGACTGGACAACGATCGTCGAGAAGACCCAGGTCGACGGCGACACCCGCAATCCGTTCAAGGTCGACGCAAAGGGCCGCTTCACCCACGTCCGACTCACCATGCATCCCGACGGCGGTGTCGCACGCTTCCGTGTTCACGGCCGCGGTGTGCCTAATCCGCACTTCTTCCGCTACGGCCACTTCGATCTCGCCGCCCTCGAGAACGGCGGACTGATCACGGCATGCTCGAACATGTTTTACAGCTCACCGAACAACCTGCTGATGCCCGGCCGCGCACGCCACATGGGCGAGGGATGGGAGACCAGCCGCCGTCGCGACTCCGGCAACGACTGGGTACAGGTGCGCCTCGCGGGCCAGGGCAGGGTCAGTCTCGTCGAACTCGACACCAGCTACTTCATCGGCAACGCGCCGGGAGCAGCGACGGTGCGTGGCCGAGACGGCGAGGACGGCGAATGGTTCGATGTGTTGCCGCGCACCGAGCTGCAACCCGACACTCGCCACCGCTTCGTCATCGATCTTGACCGGCCGATGACCGAAGCGCGGATGGACATCTTCCCCGACGGCGGCATGGCACGGTTCAAGCTCTACGGACTGCTGACCGAGGAGTCGCAGGCGGGCCTGATCGAGCAGTGGGAGCGCGGCGAGGCCTGAGCGTCGACACCCGTCGTTCACCTGAAACACCCAATCCGGTCACATGGCGGGTTTTGACTGACTCCTCGTGGCTCACAGACTTCCGAAATCGGTCAGCAATCCGCTGCCTTCGCAGTTGACACAGACTCCGCAGTTGGCACAGTCTTCGCAGATGTCACATGTGACGCGCAGGACGTTCCTGAAGTCGGCGACGGTGGCTGCGGGCACCGCCGCCGTCGCGTCGGCTGTGATTCCGTCGGCAGCGGCGGCCCCGGGAGGCTCCGGCGTCTTTGCGCATTCGGTGGCTTCGGGTGATCCGCTCCCCGACCGCGTGATCCTGTGGACGCGCGTCACACCCCACGCACGCGCGACACCCGGCTCCGGCCTTGGCGACCCGACCGCGGTGCGCTGGGAAGTCGCGCACGACAACGCATTCGGCAGTGTCGTCGCGTCCGGAAGCGTGACGACGACGGCGCAGCGCGACCACACGGTCAAGGTCGACGCCGCGGGACTTGCTCCCGCGACGCGATACTTCTACCGCTTCACCGTGCTCGACGGTCCCGCGGCGGGCACCGTGTCGCCAGTGGGCAGAACGAAGACAGCCCCCACGGCCTCCGCGGATATCGACCGTCTGCGGTTCGGAGTCTGCTCGTGCTCGAATTACGAAGCAGGACACTTCATCTCGTACCGGGCCATGGCCGAGCGCACCGACATCGACTTCATCCTGCACCTCGGCGACTACACCTACGAGTACGAATCCGGCGGCTACACAGGAGCATTCGGCGAGATTGTTCGCAAGGTCGAACCGAGACACGCGACGGTGAGCCTGACCGACTACCGCATCCGGCAGGGAAAGTACCACCAGGACCCCGACCTTGCCCGCGCCCATGCCGCGCATCCGTTTGTCTGCATATGGGACGACCACGAATCGGCCGACAACTCCTACCGCGACGGCGCGGCGAACCACGACCCGCGGACGCAGGGCAGTTGGACTGCTCGCAAACGTGCAGCAACACAGGCGTACTTCGAGTGGATGCCGGTACGCCCGAACTCGCTCGAGAACGGCGAGCACCTGTATCGACGCCTCCGTTTCGGCACACTGACCGAGCTCATCATTCCCGATCTCCGCTCGTATCGCGACAAGCAATCGACTGCGCGCGTTGATGATCCGAAGCAGTCGATCACCGGTGCACAGCAGTACACCTGGTTGGAGACCTCGATCACGACGTCGTCGACCCGCTGGCAGGTGATCGGCAGCGAAGTGATGATGGTGCCGCTGACGATTCCCGCGTCGACCGATCCAAGACTCGCCGAGTGGTTACACGACACGGTCGGAGTCCCCCAAGACGGCTTCCCGGTCAACAACGATCAGTGGGACGGGTACGCGGCGCAGCGTCGACAACTGTTGTCCGCGATCGACAAGGCGGGCAAGCGAAACGTGGTTCTGGTCGCGGGAGACATCCACAGCTCGTGGGCAAGCGAGTTGCCGCTCAACGTTTCCCACTATGGCAAGGACCGCTCGGGACGCGCCGTCGCGTGCGAGTTCACCGTCCCCAGCATCACAGCCGCGAGTGCGCACGACAGCATCGCGGTCAGCCGCACACTCGACGCCCCGACGGTCGCGGTGCTGTCCGCCGGTCAGGAGGCCATCAAATTGGCCAACCCGTGGATCAAGGATGTCGAACTGACGACACACGGATTCGGGGTGATGACCGTGACGCCCGCGCGGGCCACAATGGAATGGTTCTACGTCGAGGATGTATTCGACCCGCGTTCGACGACTCGGCGAGCATTCGGTTGGTCGACGCGGGCGGGTACCCCGAAACTGTTTCGCACATAACTCGTTTCGCCGGAACCCGACCCCGCCCTTCTATCGACAGGAACCACGACATGAGACTCCCGCGACAACTCGCCAGCGGACTCGTCGCAACAACAGCGGTGATGTGTGCGGTGTTCGGCGCCCCCGCCACCGCGCAGGCAGCGCCGCCGAAACCGACACCCACCGCATTCCCGGTCGGAGCGTTGGCCACCCTCTATCAGTCGGATGTCCACGGCAGTGACGTCATCTACTGGCCGGTGATCTCGAGCTTCACCGACATTCGTGCGCATCACCCCGCGACGATGTCGGAGAACCTGGAGAAGGCTGTCGCGATCAACAATGCGGCACAGGATGATCCGGCATTGCGCAAGCGCGCACTCGACGACGCGTACGCGATTGACGGGTTGTCGCAGAAGCAATTGCACGCCATGACCGATGCGTTCGGGACCGAGCTCGGCGCTGATGTGCGCCAAGCGCTCACCGAGAAGCGACTGCCGAAGGTGACCGCACTCATCGACACACTCGCCGCACGCGGGCAAGGCATCGCGTCGTCGACGCTCGTCGAGAAGGAGATCTCCGACAATCCCAGGCCGTACAAGGTGGCGCCGAACCGGATCAAGGTCTACAACCTGCCGGGCAAGACCGACGAGGACGTGCTCTCCGTCGGCTCGTCGTACCCGTCGGGGCACACCGCGTCGGCGATGATCCGCACCGGACTACTCGCCGTTATGGTGCCGGAGTTCGCTCCGCAACTCCTCGCACGCGGCAGCGAGGCCGGCTATCACCGCGTCGTCCTCGGGGTGCACTACCCGCTCGACGTGATCGCCGGACGCATGGTCGCCGACGCCGCCGTCGCCGACCGATACGCCGACCCACGCTTCCGCCCACTGATCGTGGCAGCAGGCCAAGAACTCCGCGCCGAACTCGAATGGCGTTGCCGCGCAGCACTTTCGACGTGCATTGCGCGCGACACACCATACCGCAGCACACCCGACGCCGTCGCAGAGTACAACGAGCGCATGTCCTACGGACTCTCCCGCATCGGCTCGCCGAGTGCAGCGTTCGTCGTACCGGGCGCAGCCGTCGATCTGGTGCTGCGCGCACATCCTCGCCTCACCCGCGCACAAGCAACCGATCTGCTGCGACGCACCGCCTACCCGGCCGGATACCCGCTCGACGACCAACGCCCCGGCGCACAGTCGTGGCAGCGGCTCGACCTAGCCCGCGCCTACGCCGCCCGCTGAGACCCGGGCCGCTGATCGAGCTTGCTACCCGCTCATCGAGCTTGCTACCGGCTGATCGAGCCCACCCGCCGACCGAGCCCACCCCGCTGATCGAGCTTGTCGAGATCACCACCCGCCGATCGAGCTTGTCGAGATCACCCGTCCCGCCGAGACTCGAACTGGGGCAACGCCTCTGCGCCCACGCGGTGCTCGTCGGCACGGCCACGTGGATCGTGTGGTCGCAACCACATAGTCGCGCGCCCGTCCGGCAACTCGCTGCGGCACAAACTGAGTGGGGATTCACATACGCGTCTCATGAGGTCTTCTTTGCCTGCTGTTCGCCTATTGGACAACAAAGACCGCTTCGCTAACTTCTCGTGACCCGCGAACCTCACAGCCTGCCCGATTCGAAGACCTCTGCTGTTCCGTCGATGTCGCGTCGGCGGCTCATGCAGACCGCTGCCGCCGCAGCCGGCACAGCGGCCGCGCTCGCATCCGGTGTATCCGAAGCGGTTGCCGCGCCGCACCATCAGGCCTTCCTGCACTCGGTGGCATCCGGAGATCCGCTGTCTGACCGCGTCATCCTGTGGACCCGGGTCACTCCCGAGCCGCGGGCAACACCCGGGTCGGGATTCGGCGAGCCGACGAACGTCCGGTGGCAGGTGTCCCAAGACCCGGGCTTCGCGCGCGTCGTGTCGTCGGGCGTCTTCACCACCTCTGTCGATCGCGACCACACCGTCAAGGTCGACGCGGCCGGCCTGTCGCCGTCGACGCGGTACTTCTATCGTTTCGTCGTGGCCGACGGCCCACTGGCAGGCGCTGTTTCACCGACCGGGCGCACCAAGACCGCACCAGCGCTGTCGGCCGACATCGACAAGCTCCGATTCGCGGTCTGTTCGTGCGCGAATTACGAAGCGGGCCATTTCATCTCCTACCGCGGCATGGCTCAGCGGGATGACCTCGACTTCGTGCTTCACCTCGGCGACTACACCTACGAATACGAGACCGGCGGATATCCCGGCGCTTACAACGAGACCGTCCGCACCACCGCTCCGGTCCACGCGACCGTCACCGTCGACGACTACCGGATCCGGCAGGGCAAGTACCACCAGGATCCCGATCTCGCCCGCGCACATGCCGCTCACACCTTCATCTGCATGTGGGATGACCACGAATCCGCCAACAACTCCTACCGAGACGGCGCCGAGAACCACAAGACTCTCACCCAGGGCAGCTGGAGCGCCCGCAAACGCGCGTCGGACAAGGCGTACTTCGAGTGGATGCCGGTGCGCCCCAATTCAATCGACAACGGCGAACACCCCTACCGCCGGTTCCGCTTCGGTCAGCTCGCCGAGCTGATCATCCCCGATCTACGCTCCTACCGCGACAAGCAGTCCTACCTCAAGGTCGACGATCCCAACCAGAGCATCACCGGTAAGACGCAATACAAGTGGCTCGAGACCTCGATCACGACGTCGTCAGCGCGCTGGCAGGTGATCGGCAACGAGGTGATGATGGCTCCGCTGGTGATTCCCGAGACCACCGACCCGCGCGTCGCTGACTGGCTGCACAAGCAGATCGGCCTGCCCGCCGACGGGATCACGGTCAACAACGACCAGTGGGACGGATATCAAGCGGAACGCCGTGCGCTGCTGCACGCGATCGACAAGGCGGGCAAGAAGAGTGTCGTGCTCGTCACCGGCGACATCCACAGCTCGTGGGCCAGCGAGATTCCCCTCAACGTGCTCCACTACGGCAAGGATGCGAGCGGGCGCGTGGTCGCGTGCGAATTCACCCCGCCGAGCATCACCGTGGCCAGCGGCTACGACACCATCGCCATCAACAGGGCACTCGCGGCGCCCGTCACGACGACCATGGACGTCGCCCAGGAGACCATCAAGACCGCGAACCCCTGGATCAAGGACGTCGAGCTCACCACACACGGTTTCGGAGTCATGGAGATCGACAGGTCACGCGCGCAGATGAACTGGTTCTACGTGAAGGACGTGACGAACCCAGCGTCGTCGGTGTACCCCGCCTTCAGTTGGTACACACGCGTCGGACAGCCAAAACTACGGCGCGCCTGAACTATTCGCCATCTCTGACAACCCGACCGACACTCACGACGGCCGACTTCCCGCAACGATTGGACTCTCATGCATTCCGAGCACTCCGCCGTGACTCCACGGCGCACACTGGCCCTCGCTGCGGGGCTGACGGCGGTTGCCGTGGCCGCGACGGTAGCCGTCGGCGCGACGTCCGCGCATGCCGCACCCCTCGGCCAACCGTCCGCGCCGTTCCCCACCGAATGCAGGTCGGGTAGCACACTGACACTCGGTGAACTCGTGCCGATCGTTGCCAAGTCGCTCGACGCCCGAGCGCCCGGAGCCGCAACGACGATCGACAGCGCCGCCGGCCGCTTCTCCACGCAACTGCACAACAGCACCGTCAGCACGCTCGTGGTCACTCAGCGCGGGTCGGAAGTGAGTCCAGGTCAAGGCGTGCAGGCCACCCACGGCGCCAATGCGCTGGTCCAGCAGGTGTTGTCGATCAAGAACGGCACCTACCGTGACGGTTACCGGCTCTCCTCGATCACGCTCAACGACGCGATCGAGACCGTTCTCGTAGGGATCGAGGCAAACGACGCGATCGTCCTCGGCAACATCGCGACCATCCTCGACGAGGTCGCATCGAAGGCCGTCTCGGGTGCCGTCGGTGTGCCGATCGTCAGCAGCATCATCGGCTCCATCGCGGGAAAGATCGTGAAAACGGTCGTCGAGCTGCCGGGGACCGTGGCCGAGAAGGGCGGAAACGCCCTCGGAGACAAGGCAGACAGCACGTGTCTGGCGGCCGGGGACGGCACCAAACCGGTTCAACGGGAAAGGGTCAAGAACGCCTTCGCCGTGAACGTCAGCCCTGAGCTGACCACCTTCGCGAAGTCGTTGAGTCCGTCGAGTGACGACTGTCGCCCGCTGGCAGGCTTGAGCCTGGACGAGGCCGTCGTCTACGTCGGCGCGACGCATGGATCGACGCTGCCGAAATCGCAACAGGCGTCGTTTGCGGCGAGCGTCAAGAGCGTCCGAGCCAACCTACGCAAGGTGTACCTCAGCAACGCATTCGTCCCGAAGGACAAGGACGAGCTGATCGGCGTATTCGAAAAGGTGGCGGGTCTGCCGATCATCGGCGGCCCTGGCCTGACCTATGCTGCCGGAGTGCTGCAGAACCTCAGTGCCGGCGGCGAACTCAGCCACTACATCCCATTGTCGGATGTCTCGGTCAACGCCGTGTTCAACGGGGGCCGTGCCGTCAACGATCTCCGAACTTTCAAAGCAACACCCGAATGGGCGCTCGCGAGCGCACAGGGTGCTACAAAAGCGTTGTGCCGCACCACCGATGAAGGTAAGCCCTACCCGGGCGCCGACAAGACCGTCTACCTGGGCAAGTGAGGAAACACTCGATGTCATCGATCCACATTCCCGTCAGATCGCTCAGGCGCGTCGTCGCGGCCACCGCTCTGACCGCCTGCGCACTCCTCGGCGCCCAGGTACCCACGGCCGTCGCGGCGCCGCCTCGACCCAACCCGACGCCGTTCCCCGCGGGTGCGATCGCGACGGTGTACCAGTCCGACGTCCACGGCTCTGACGTCATCTATTGGCCAGTGATCTCGAGCTTCACCGACATTCGCAAAAACCACCCCGACACGATCGCCGAGAACTCGGACAGGGCCGCGGCGATCAATCAGTCGGCGAAGAACGATCCGGCACGTCAGAAGCGGGCACTCGACGACGGCTACGCGATTGACGGCTTGTCGCAGACGCAGCTCTACACAATGTCGGATGCGTTCGGCACCAACCTCGGTAGAGATTTCCGTCAGGCCCTTGCTGACAAACGACTGCCCAAGGTCTCGGCTCTGCTCGACACACTATTCGCCCGGGGCCAAGGCATCGCTGCGTCCACGGCGGTCGAGAAGGCCCTGTCTGACAACGACCGTCCGTATGTGGCCGAACCCGACCGCATCACGGTGTACAACCGGCCCGGCAGGTCCAAGAGCGACGTGCAGTCCAGCGGCTCGTCGTACCCGTCCGGGCACACCGCGTCGGCAATGATCCGCACCGGGCTGCTCGCACTGATGATTCCCGAACTCGCACCACAATTCCTCGCGCGCGGCAGCGAAGCCGGCTACAACCGCGTCGTCCTCGGCGTGCACTACCCGCTCGACGTGATCGCCGGACGCATGGTCGCCGACGCCGCCGTCGCCGACAGATACGCCGACCCCAGGTTCCGACCGTTGATCGTTGCTGCCGGGCAGGAACTCCGTGCAGAACTCGAATGGCGTTGCCGCGCAGTACTATCAACGTGCATCGCGCGCGACACACCATACCGCAGCACACCCGACGCACTGGCCGACTACAACAAGCGCATGTCCTACGGACTCTCGCGCATCGGCTCGCCGAGTGCAGCGTTCGTCGTACCGCCGACGGCCGTCGACCTCGTGCTGCGCGCACACCCCCAACTCACCCGCGCACAAGCAACCGATCTACTACGGCGCACCGCCTACCCGGCCGGATACCCGCTCGACGACCAACGCCCCGGCGCACAGTCGTGGCAGCGCCTCGACCTCGCCCGCGCCTACGCCGCCCGCTGATCGAGCCCCACCCGCTGATCAGCTTGTTACCCGCTGATCGAGCCCCACCCGCTGATCGAGCTTGTCGAGATCACGCAGCGCGGCGAGACTCGAACTGCGGCAGCACCTCTGCGCGCACGCGGTGCTCGGTGGCCGAGCCGTCGATCGGAACGATGAGCACGGCGTCGGCGACCTCTGCCGCGTAGATGTCGCGGATCAGTGTGGCCAGGCCGTGCGGGGTACCGACGTAGCGCACGGTCTCTGCGGGATCGCCGGCGGACGTCACCGACGAGCCGGCAGCCGACACCGAGGCGACAGACGCGCGCGCCGACCCCGGATGCGGTGCGATCGCAACCTCGACAGCCAGTGCTACCGAGAAGTTCGCGGTGTCACGGGTGCCGGCCCGCAGTAGCGAGCGAGTGCGCTGGGCGTCGCGCAGCGTCGAACGTCGCACGACGATCGGCAGTTCGGCGGCACCGGCGTCGCCGACGATCGCAACCCGCAGCGCCGGGCGGCCGATGGTGATGACGCCGGTGTCGGCAGCAAGGAGCTGGTCGGCGAGAACGTCTGTCGGAGAACTCGATTGGATCGTCACGAGTGTGCCTTTCGGTGGTGGATGTCGGGGGCGTCGGCGCTGCGATCGCTCAGGCAACGCAGCGCGTGGAGCAGGCGGTCGACGTCGTCGGACGAGCTGCCGAGTCCGAAGCTCGCGCGTACAGCGCCGTCGGGATAACCGAGTCGGTCGAGAAGCGGGTGCGCGCAGAACTTTCCGTCGCGTACACCGATGCCGTGTTCCGAACTCAGGTACTCCGCCACCTCGCGCGGGCTATGGCCGTCGACGGTGAAGCCTGCGATGCCGACGCGCTCGAGGCCGTCGTCGAAGACACGCAAGGGGGTGACTCCGTCGATCTCGGCGAGTCCGGCGTCGAGTTGTGCGCACAGGTACGCCTCGTGCGCGCCGATCCACTCGTGTCCGAGGTCGGTGATCGCGTCGCATGCGGCAGCAATCGCAATGACGCCCAACACATTAGGAGAACCGGCTTCGTGGCGCGCCGCACCCGTGTGCCACGACACCGACGCGCAACCGGCCTCGACGTCGACGTCTGCCGTTGCACCGCCGCCCGCCAGGTACGGCTGCGCGGCGTCGAGCCAGTCGGTGCGTCCGATCAGCACACCCGCGCCGAACGGCGCGTAGAGCTTATGGCCCGAGAAGACGAGGTAGTCGATGCCGTGGCTGACGATCGACACCGGGCGATGCGCGACGAGTTGTGCGGCGTCGACGAGGATTCGGGCGCCGTGCCGGTGCGCAATCGATGCGAGTCGCGAGATCGGGAGGACCTCGCCGGTCACGTTCGACGCCGCGGTCACCGCAAGTAGCGCGGCGGGCTTGGCTGCGAGTTCGCGCTCGACGGCGGCGAGAGTCTCGTCGATGGTCGAAGCAACTTCGACGATGCGCGTCCACTTGTCTTTGCGTTCGACCCACGGAAGCAGGTTCGCGTGGTGCTCGATGTCGAGAACGACAACGTCACCGGGCGTCACATGCGCCGCGAGGTTGATCGCGTCGGTGGTGTTGCGAGTGAACACGACGGCGTCGTCGGCGCGACCACGGACGAAGCGTCGAACGGTCTCGCGGCACTCCTCGTAGCGACGCGTCGTGACCTGCGACAGATGTCCCGCGCCGCGGTGCACGCTGGCGTAGGTGCTCAGCGAGTCGGCGACGGCATCAGCCACCGCTGTGAGTGCGGGGGCGCTGGCGGCGTAGTCGAAGTTGGCGTAGCGCACCGTCGTACCGTCGGAAAGCGGCGCGCATTCGGCGGCTCCGACAACGTCGGCGAGTGGGGCGATAGTTGGGGTCTGCACAGGCGAAACAGCCTTGGCCTGCGAGAACTCGGTGTGCGAACGGGTGACGACAGCAGTCATCGAATAGTCTCCTTGGAATCCACGCTTGCCGTACCCACCCTGGGCACGGCCAGGTCGTCACCCGGAGCACCCCACCGCGGAGGAGGGTTGCCGACCAGCTAGCCGGGGCTTGTCGCTGGCACTCATGACCTGTTCCAAGGATCACCGACGCGACGCTGAGCTGTCAACTTTCGCTCAGCGTGCACGAAAGGCCGCCGAGGGTGCGATCACCGAGCGTGTTAATGACCCCGATTCTGTGCGCCAGCCCGGTCGGTCTGTGCGCGGTCGCGCTTCCACGCAACCGGTAGCGTGAATCCATGCCAGCTTCGGAGGTCTTCGTCCTGTCCAGGCCGCACGGCACCGTTCGAGCACGTGGCGCGTCCGCGGGATTCACCGACGCTACCGAGGCTGCAGAGGAGCTACGTTCCGGGCGCATCGGCGCCGTCACCGGGGCGATCGGGTTCACGACCGCCGACGACGCCGCGCTGCTGGTTCCCGAAACCATCACGCACAGCGGTTCGGCGATCGTGGGGCAAGCGCCGGAGCCTGCTCACGCCGAGCGCGTCACATTGATTCCCGACGCCGCGACGCATCGGGACCGGGTCGCACGTGCCATCGACGAGATCGACGCGGGGGCGTTGTCGAAGGTCGTGCTCGCGCGCGCCGTCGAATTCGACGTCGAACCTCCCGTCGACCCGGATCGACTTCTCGACGCACTGGCGTACGGAAACGCCGATCACTCTGCGTTTCTCGTCGACCTCAGCGTCGACGAGCACACCGACCCGCGAGCTCGATGGCTCATCGGAGCGAGCCCAGAAGTGTTGCTGCGCAAACAAGGTCTCGAGGTTACGTGCCGTCCCTACGCGGGATCGGCGGCGCGCTCAGCAGACCCCGACGTCGACCACGCTGCCGGCCGAGCACTGCTCGCCTCGACGAAGGACCGCGCCGAGCACGCGTTCGTCGTCGACCATCTCCGTAACGCGCTCGAGCCGATCTGTCGTGAACTCGACGTGCCTGATCAGCCGTCGCTCGTCTCGACCGGCGAGATGTGGCACCTCGCGACACCGATTCGCGGCGTGCTGAGCGATCCGACGATCACCGCCCTCGACCTGGCGCTGCTACTGAGCCCGACCCCCGCAGTGTGCGGAACACCGGGAGATGTTGCAGCACAGTTCATCTCAGCTCACGAGGAGCGTCGTGGATTCTACGCGGGCGCCGTCGGATGGTCGGGCTCCGCGGGCGACGGCGAGTGGATGGTGACGATCCGTTCGCTCGAGCTGTCCGACGACCGTCGCCATGTCCACACCTGGGCAGGCGGCGGCATCGTCACCGGGTCGGAGCCGCAGGCAGAGCTCGACGAGACGTCGGCGAAGCTCGCGACCGTCCTGCGCGCGCTCGGCGTCGACGAGCTCGGTTGACGCCGGGGTCGTGGGTCCACGCCCGCGTCGTGGAGCCCACACCCCCGCGCCGAACCACCCGCACTCAGAGCGACGCGGCGAGGGAGTCGGTCAGGATGTCGAGGCCCTGGTGCAGTTCGTCGTCGCTGATCGTGAGCGGCGGGGCGATGCGGAAGATGCCGCCCATGCCGGGGAGCTGGACGATGTTCATGTGAAGTCCGCGCTCGAGGCAGGCGGCAGTCACCTTGGCGCCCAACGCATCCGCAGGTGTGCGCGACGCCTTGTCGGTCACGAGTTCGACGCCCTGCAGCAGCCCGCGGCCGCGGACGTCGCCGACGACCTCGACGTCGTCGCGCAGCCCGATCAGCCTCTCGCGCAGAACATCTCCGAGCTTGGCGGCACGCTCGACGAGTCCCTCTCGTTCGATCACGTCGAGCACCGTGAGGGCGACGGTCGCGGCAAGCGGATCCGACGCATGGGTCGTGTAGAAGAGGAATCCTCGCTCCGCGCAACGGTCTTCGATCTCCGCGCTCGTCACGACGGCTGCGACGGGTAGGCCCGCGCCGAGAGTCTTCGAGAGCGTGAGAATGTCCGGCGCAACTCCGTCGCGCTCGAACGCGTACATGGTGCCGGTGCGGCCGAGTCCGGTCTGCGCCTCGTCGAGGATCAACAGCATGCCCCGGTCGTCGCACATCTGCCGCAACCGCGCGAGGTAGCCCTCGGGCAGCTCGATGATGCCACCCGACGACAAGATCGGTTCGACGATGCACGCGGCGAGCGAGCCGTTCGATTGCGTGTCGACGGCCGCGAACCCGTACTCCAGTTCGGCTTCCCAGTCGTAGGACCCGTCGGCGTTGCGGAACGGCGAGCGGTAGGCGTTCGGGGTGGGAAGCGTGAAGTTGCCCGGCAGCGTGGGACCGTAGCCGCGCCGCCCCGCCGAGAACGTGGCAGCCGCTGCGCCAGAGGTCATTCCGTGCCACGACCGGTCGAACGAGACGATCTCGTAGCGGCCCGTGGCGAGCTTGGCCATCTTGATCGCCGCCTCGTTGGACTCGGCCCCCGTGGTCAACAGCACTGTGCGCGTGAGGTTGTCGGGCAGCGTCGTCGACAGCCGCGAAGCAAAGTCGACGACGGGCCTGCTGAGCATGCCGCTGAACAAATGGTCAAGCGTGGCAACCGAATTCGATACCGCTTCGACGATCGCGGGGTGCGAATGGCCCAGCACGGCGCTCATCTGACCCGACGTGAAGTCGAGGATCGCGTTGCCGTCGGAGTCGTAGACGTACGACCCCGAGGCACGTTCGATGATGCGCGGAGTGAACGCAGGGATGTAGCGGATCAGGTGTCGCTGGGCGGCATCCCAGAAGGCGTCGTCTGTCATGGTCGTCCTCAAATCGGTCGTGCGGATCATCCAACTATGGCATAGTCGGTTAGGACATTCATCTTTCAGGAGCACACGACCCCGATGGGACCTCAGCCGCCGATCAGCGTCAGCGAGCACTCTGACATGCCCATTTACCGGCAGATCGTCACCCAGTTGACCTTCATGATCGAGATGGGACAACTCGGCGCCGGCGACCGCCTACCCGGTTCCCGCATGCTCGCCGACAATCTCGGCATCAACCGGAACACCGTCGCCAGAGCCTATGGCGACCTACGCGCGGCCGGGCTTGTCGAATCGCGGGGCCGCGGCGGGATGGTCGTGCTCGCCGCAACGTCGACGCAGCCGCGGTCCGAAGCACGCGACAACGCCCGCGAGACACTGCAACTCGCGGTCGACGAGTGCCTCCAGCTCGGGCTCTCCCCCACCGAGATCGGCGACCTCGCACTGAATCTCGCTGCCACAAAAGCTGATTCACCTCGGGTGTACTTCGTCGAGTGCAACGACGACCGCGCCGACTACTTCGCAGACGAACTCACCGAGAAGCTCGGCGTTCGGGTCACTCCACTCGTACTCGACCACTTCGACCCAGACGCCGTCCCTGCAGACCTGGTACTCACCACGTTCTTCCACCTCGCGCAGGTCCGCGGGTTGATGAGTGATCGCGCCGAGGTGGTGGCCATTGTCGTCGCGCCGCACGTCCGCACGCTCATGCAGATCGCCGACGTTCCGCCCGAGCAGAAGGTCGGACTCTGGTACAACACCGTCGAACAGGCTGCGAGCGTGCGGGATTCGCTATCAGCCGCGGGCATCACAGACGTGAAGACGCTCAATGACACTTCCGACGACGAACTCGCCGGACTCGACGTCGTCGTGATCCCCAGCGAGACAGCAGAAGTCGCCGACCGGCTCTCGCAGCGGGTACGCGTCATCGAGTTCGGCAACGTCCTCGACGACGCGTCGGTGCGCATGGTTCGAGAAGTGTTGCGCGACCTACGGGCGGCGAGTCAGCCGAGCGCCTGATCCAGATCGCCGAGCAGGTCGTCGACGCCCTCGAGTCCGACCGAGAGCCGCACCACCGAGTCGCTGAGCCCGATCGCCGCCCGACCATCCGGACCCATCGCGCGGTGCGTCGTCGTGGCGGGGTGGGTGATGAGCGACTTGGAGTCGCCGAGGTTGTTCGAGATGTCGATGACCTGCAACGCGTTGAGCACCTCGAACGCCCGCTTCTTGCCGTCGACGCCGTCGTGGTCATTGAGTTCGAACGTCACGACGGTGCCGCCGCCCGACATCTGCTTGGTCGCGAGGTCGTACTGCGGATGCGATGTGATGAACGGGTACTTGGTCCACCGCACGCGTGGATCGGCCTCGAGGAATTCGGCGATGCGCAACGCCGACGCCACAGACGCGTCGACGCGCAGGCGCATGGTCTCGAGCCCCTTGAGCAGAGTCCACGCGTTGAACGGACTCAATGCGGGACCGGTATGACGCATCAGAGTCTGCACCGGACCGTCGATGTACTCCTTGGTTCCCAACACCGCACCGCCCATCACACGGCCCTGGCCGTCGATGTGCTTGGTACCCGAGTAGACGATCACGTCGGCACCGAGATCGAATCCGCGTTGCAGTAGTGGTGTGGCGAAGACGTTGTCCAACACCACCTTTGCGCCCGCGGCGTGAGCAAGCTCAGACACCTTCGCGACGTCGACGAGAGTCTGCATCGGATTCGACGGCGTCTCGAAGAACACTGCGTCGGTCGGCGTCGACAGCGCCTGCTCCCATTGGTCGAGGTCCTCGCCGTCGACGAAAACCGTTTCGACGCCCCAGCGCGGCAGGATCTCGTTGCACACCACGAAGCACGAACCGAACAGGCTGCGCGCCGCGACGAGCCGATCGCCCGCCTTCAGCAGTGCGCCGAGCGCCACGAACACCGCGGCCATGCCGCTCGCCGTCGCGAAGCATGCCTCGGCACCGTCGAGTAAGCGCAGTCGCTCCTCGAACATGGCGGTCGTCGGATTTCCGTAGCGGGAGTAGACGAATCGCTCGTCCTCACCGGTGAATGCGCGCTCGGCCGCTTCTGCGGAGTCGTACACGTAACCGCTGGTGAGGTAGAGCGCCTCGGAGGTCTCGAAGAAGCCGGAGCGAGCCAGGCCGCCGCGCACGGCGAGGGTGTCGAAGGAAACGCCTTCTGGCAGTTCGTGACTCACGACTGCCTCCACGGAAGATTGGAGGCACGCCACCCGACGGCGCCGCGGTGGTCGTTCTCGTCGAGTGCGCCCTCGAATCCGTCGAGAACGTTGTACGCCTTGGTGATTCCGGCCGCGGTCGCCGCCTCGGCAGCTCCGATCGAACGATGTCCGGAGCGGCACAAGAAGATCACTTCGTTGTCGTCACGAATACCCGCATCGCGCAGTTCCGCAATGAATGCCTGGTTGGGCGACCCGTCGGGAAAGGTGTTCCACTCGACGAAGACAGCGTTCTTCTCGATGACTTCCAGATCCGGAACGCCGACGAATGCCCATTCCGCCGTCGTGCGACAGTCGACCAGAACCGTGTTGGGGTCGGTCTCCAGCATCTCCCAGGCCTGCTGGGGAGTCAGATCGCCTGCATAGGTCATGCCCTGCACACCTTCCGCTCTCTGTTGTCGCCTATCCCGAACGCACTGCTGGCCGGGAGTTTCGTCGCCTAGCAATGTACTCGCGCGCCGGTCGTGGCGTGATTTCGACCCGAGCCCACCACAACCCGAGCCCACCACGACCCGAGCCCGCCACGACGCCGGCAGTCCCACCCGGACCCCGACAGTCACGCGTCCACCGCAAGTGCTGCGACGACGGCGTCGAGATCGTCGCTGTCGGCGCGCCTGATCGCCCACGTGTCCATGGGCATGGCGAGATCGGAGATGGGAAGAAGCGTGAACTCACTGCGATCGATGGCGCGCATCGACTCCGTCTCCTCCGGAACCAGGGTGAATCGGTCGCCGCCGCGGAGCATCAATGCCATTCCCGAGATGGTGGAGTAGCGGTGCGAGGCGTCGACGAGCACACCGAGATCGCGCAGGAGCCGCGTGTACGGCCCGTACCGCAGGTCCCAGTGCCTGGGGCCGGACACCAACGTCATGCCCCGCAGGTCAGCGGTCGTGATTGCGGCCGCCCCCGCGAATCGCGACGCGTCGACGACGGCCACGACTCTCGACGACGCGAGCAACGTGCCCACAAGGTCGGGATGGTGTTCGGGAAGATGCGAAATCGCGAGATCGATCTCGCCGCCGAGGAGCTGCTCCGGCATCTCCAGCGACGGCATCTGGGAGAAGATCACCCGATGTGTCTCGTCAACCTGGTCGGCAACCGCCGAGATGCGTCGACGCTGTGCGTGTGTGAGCTCGTCCGGAACGGCAACCCGCAGGTCCGTGTGCTGGCTCGCACGCACCGCGGACGGTAGTGCGTCGAGATCTGCGACGACCCGCTCGGCGAGCGGAATCAATGCTCGACCCGCATCGGTGAGTGCGGTGTGATGTGTCGACCTGTCGAAGAGGCGGACGCCGAGCTCGGACTCCAGCGCCTTGATCCGCTTACTCAGCGGAGGCGCGGACATGTGGAGTGATTCCGCAGCCCTGGTGAAGTTCAGCTCACGTGCCACAGCGAGGAAGTACCGCAGGTGCATGACATCCATAGAAATATCCAACGCTCCACATCGAACTCGGTATTTCCGTTTGGGCAACACAGGAGCGTCCGAACCGATCGTTCCCTTCCGTTCACGACGCTCCTAGCGTTGAGGTAAATGAGCTCTGTTCGCGAGCACACCGGGAGGCACCATGTTCGAGCATCTGTACGTTCTGGATGGCCGCAACCACTCCATCCTGCGGGTCGATCCCGGTGACGGCTCCGTCGAGACCGTGACCGACGAGACGGGCTACATGCCGGACGGGATCGTCACCACGCCCGACCGCATCTACTGGACGACGATGGGCAAGCCCACCCGTGCCGCGGTGACAGCCGACACCTCGTCAGACGAGGCCTGGGATTTCAGCGCTCCGAACGGCTCGGTGCGCACCTGCGCCCTTGACGGTTCCGGACAGGCCCACCTGGTTCCCGACGGCGCCATCACCACCGGCAAGCAGCTCACCGCCGACTTCGACGCCGGCCTGCTCTACTTCTGCGACCGTGAGGGCACGACGGTCTATCGCGTGGCCACCGACGGCACCGGCCTCACCCCGCTGGTGCACAACACCCGCGACGACACCTGGACACAGGAATGCGTCGGTGTCGCGAGCGACCCTGTCGGCGGGTTCCTGTACTGGACGCAGAAGGGCCCGAGCAAGGGCGGACGCGGAAAGATCTTGCGCGCAGGCCTCGACCTCCCGGAGGGCGAAACCGCTTCCACCCGAACGGATATCGAAGTGCTGTGGCACGACCTACCGGAGCCGATCGACCTCCATCTGGACCTCAACACGAACACCGTCTTCTGGACCGATCGTGGAGCAGCACCCTCGGGCAACACGCTCAACCAGGCGGCGATTCCAGACAAGGGTCACGCAGGCGCTACCCCGGAGATCCTCGCACGCGGCTTCGACGAGGCGATCGGCCTGGCCGTCGACTCCGACGCCGGATTGGTCTACGTCAGCGACCTCGGCGGCTCGATCCGGTCTGTCGAGATCGGTGGCGACCACACCGTACGCGACATCATCCATCTGCCCGACTCGTCGTTCACGGGCATCGCCGGCCTCTGAGACGCCGGGCCCTGGGGACACCGAACATCCACCACCACAACATCTCTCGAAAGAAGTACACGCGATGAGCAATTACGCGAAGTCCCTCGACGACATCGACGCACGGCCGGTTGCCGTCGTCGGGGCAGGCACCCTCGGACGTCGAATCGCTCTCATGTTCTCCACCCGGGGCGGCGAGGTGCGGATCTTCGACCAGAGCGCCGACCAACGCGAAGCAGCCGTTCAGTACGTCGAGGACACCATCGACGAGACGCTGAAGATCATCGGCAAAGGCGTTGCGGGAAAGGTGATCCCGGCATCAACCCTCTCAGATGCGGTTGCCGGTGCGTGGCTGGTCGTCGAGGCCGTACCCGAGCGCCTCGACATCAAGATCCCACTGTGGGGCGAGATCGACGCAGCCGCAGACGGCGACGCGATCTTCGCGACCAACTCGTCGTCGTATGCGTCGTCGACGATGACCGAGAACGTGCGAAACCCGGAACGTCTGTGCAACATGCACTTCTACATGCCGCCGACGGCGAATGCCGTCGACCTCATGTCCGACGGCGACACGGCCCGCGACGTCCTCGACTCACTGCTCACCGTGCTACCCGAGTTCGGTATCCACCCGTTCGAAGCACGCAGGGAGAGCACGGGATTCATCTTCAACCGCATCTGGGCAGCCATCAAGCGGGAGTCGCTCGAAGTCGTCGCAGAGGGCGTGTCGACGCCGCACGACGTCGATGAGATGTTCAAGATCAACTGGCACATGCCAACCGGCCCGTTCGCGATGATGGACAGCGTGGGCCTCGACGTAGTGCTCGACATCGAAAACCACTACGCCGCAGAGAATCCGAACCTGCCGACCGGTCCGCGTGAATTGCTCAAGCGCTACGTCGACGACGGCAAGCTCGGCCGCAAGACCGGCGAGGGCTTCTACACCTACGAGTGACTTCGATCCACGAGTCAACCGTCAGCTTGTGCAGAGCTTCCACGTACCGTCGTCCTTGACCACGACGACGCTGGTGGTCTGCTTGTCGTCGGGCGTCTTGTCGTAGTGCCAGTTCACCTTTGCCGTCGCGCGGTCGCCGTTGACCGCCACGTCGGTGATCTCCGGAATCACGATGCGCCCCTTGGACTCCACCAACGTCCGGTTCTGCCTGACGAATTCCTGCTCGGAGATGAACGACGACGACGACGTGTCGGCAGCGCACGTCGTCTGCTTGTACTTGCCGTAGTCGACGTTGTTGCGGGCTGTGTAGTTGTCGTTGATCGCGAACTGGACCTGTCCGGAATCGCTTGCGCGCTCCTCCGCCGGACGCAGCACGTTGGACAACACGACGCCGAGAATCGCCAGCACCACGATCACCAACGCAACCCAGAACGGCCAGGCGTCTTTCCAGGTGCGTGGGCGCTCGTCGTCGGCATCGAGATCGCTACCGGGGTTTTTGCTGTCACGTGCACCGCTGGCCATGCCGGGCAGTGTAGTCATCGTCGAATCCGACCTTCACTACCCCCGATCCGGACATCTGCGGCAACACATCTCGTAAGGTGACCCTAAGAGCGCCATCTACGAGAGGACCACCCCGTGCCCCACTCACGACACGTCCGCCCACTGCTCGCCGTGTTCGCGACCATCGCGGCGTCGACTCTGGTTCTCGTTGGATGCTCAGCCCCCGACGAACAAGAAGACTCTGCCGGTTCGTCGGCACCCGCAGCCGAACCCGGCGCACTGCCGGTCACCATCGAGCACAAGTACGGCTCGACGACCATCTCCACCCAGCCTTCTCGCGTCGCCGCAATGGGGGTTGGCGACGGGGACACGCTGCTCGCCCTCGGGATCACTCCGACGACGATCGCTCCGTTCGCCGATCCCACACAGCGCAGCGCCCCGTGGAATGCCGAACTCCTCGGCGACGCCAAGCCCGAGATTCTGCCCAACGTGTCGGCGGAGTTCGGTGCGCAGATCTCCAAGGCACTCTCGACCAACCCGCAGCTGGTCACCGCGGTCGGCGCGGCGCCCACCCGCGAGCAGTACGACACCCTGAGTAGGGCCGTGCCGACCATCGTGCGACCCGCCCAGTACCAGGACTGGCAGGTGCCGTGGGATGTACAGACCACCGAGATCGGCAAGGCCGTCGGACTTCCCGACGCGGCGTCGAAGAAGATCGCCGAGTCGAAGAAGCACGTCGCCGATCTGGTTGCCCAACATCCGGAGCTGAAGGGCAAGACGGGTGTCGTGGTCACCGGGTCGACGGACGGAGGTGTCTCCATCTACGGGCCGGGGGACGGGCGTGCGCAGATGCTCGCCGACTACGGACTCAGCTTCCCCGACTCGCTCAAACCGACGATCACCAGCGGCTTCTACGGTTCGATCTCGGCCGAGAGGCTCGACATGCTCAACGCAGCGGACGTGGTGGTCACCGTGGACTGGTCAGGCGCGAACGCCAAGCTCAAGGCCGATCCGACGTGGAACCGTCAGGCGTACGTGACGCAGGGCCGAACCGTCTATCTCGACCAGCAGGTCGGAAGCGCGATGTCGGTGCCGACGGTCCTCACGGTCCCATGGGTCGCCGACCAGGCGGTCGCACCGATCGCCGAAGCAGCGGGTAAGCGCCCGACGAGTTAGCGAAGCTACTGAGGTAACCCTCACAGATGATTTTGGTTAGCGGTGCCCAGCGCCTACCGTAGAGGGGATAAGCGTCGACGCTCCGCCGCACTCCAGCGACATACCTGGCGCGTCGAGAAACCCCTGAGCACGAGGTAGACGACACTCTATGACTGATCAGAGCCGCCCGCTGCGGGTTGCCATCGTCGGAGCCGGCCCCGCCGGCATCTACGCCGCCGATGCCTTGATGAAGTCCGACACCGCCAAGGATCGCGGCGTCAGCATCGATCTGTACGAGCGCATGCCCGCGCCGTTCGGCCTGATTCGCTACGGCGTCGCGCCCGACCACCCGCGCATCAAGGGCATCATCACCGCGCTGCACAAGGTCCTCGACAAGCCGCAGGTCCGTCTGCTCGGCAACATCGACTACGGCACCGACATCACGCTTGACGAGCTCAAGTCGCACTACGACGCCGTGGTCTTCTCGACCGGCGCCACCGACGACCGCGCACTCGACATCCCCGGCATCGACCTCGACCGCAGCTACGGCGCGGCACAGTTCGTCGCCTGGTACGACGGACATCCCGACTTCCCGCGCGAGTGGCCGCTCGAGCAGGAGAAGGTCGCGGTCATCGGCGTCGGCAACGTCGCACTCGACGTCGCGCGCGTGCTGGCCAAGACCGGCGACGAACTGCTCCCCACCGAGATCCCCGCCAACGTCTACGAGGGCCTCAAGTCCAACAAGGCCGTCGAGGTCCACGTGTTCGGACGCCGCGGCCCCGCACAGGCGAAGTTCACGCCGCTCGAGCTCAAGGAGCTCGACCACTCGCCCAACATCGAGGTCGTCGTGAGCCCCGAGGACATCGACTACGACGAGGGCTCGGCCGTCGCCCGTCGCGGTTCCAAGATCACCGACCAGGTCGCGACGATCATCGAGAACTACGCGATGCGTGAGCCCAAGGAAGGCGCGATCCACAAGCTCTTCCTGCACTTCTTCGAGAGTCCGATCGAGATCCTCGGCGAGAACGGCGAGGTCGTCGGACTGCGCACCGAGCGCACCCAGCTCGACGGCACCGGCAACGTCAAGCCGACCGGCAAGCACACCGACTGGGACGTCACCGCGGTGTACCGCGCCGTCGGCTACCTCTCGGACAACCTGCCCCACATCCCGTTCGACTCGCAGGCGGGCGTCATTCCCAACGAGGCAGGCCGCATCTTCGATGACGGCTCCCACCTCACCGGCCTCTACGCAACCGGGTGGATCAAGCGTGGCCCGGTCGGCCTCATCGGTCACACCAAGGGCGACGCCAACGAGACCGTCGAGTGCATCATCGAAGACATGGGTAACGGCGCACTGCTCGACCCCGCCAACCCGTCGGAAGACGCGATCATCGAGCTGCTGGAGTCCAAGAACATCCCGTTCACCACGTGGGACGGCTGGTACCGCCTCGACGAGCACGAGCGCGCCCTCGGCGCCGCTGAGGGCCGCGAGCGCGTGAAGGTCGTCGAGCGCGAGGACATGATCGCCGCATCGGAACCGCACAAGGTTCAGAAGGCCTGACAGACAGCAATAAAGAACGCGACCGGATTTCCGGTCGGCGTTCTTTGTGTGAGAGGGACCGATCGCCGGGCGATCGGGGTGTATCAGTTCTGAGCGGCCGTGACTGCGGCGGCCGGAGGAGCCTGGTTACCCGCGTTGTTGTTCGACGGCGCAACCTTCTGCGTGTTCGGGGCGGTTCCGTTCTCGCCCTTCTGCTGGTCGATGTTCCACCAGAAGCCCGCGTTGTTGAGAATGTTCTCGGTCTGGGCTCCGATGGTGTACCCGGAGATCGACGACGGGAAGCAGCTACGCCAGGTGGTCTCCGATGCCATGTAGAACTGGTTCGGCTTCAGAACACCCGCGGGCTGACCCTTGATCGCGGTCTTCTTCGTCGGGCCACCGAACTCGGTGACGTTCACGTTCGTCATGGTCGATCCGCCGACGTTCTTCACGCCCATCCAGCGGTGCATGCGCCAGCCCGGTAGGTTGTCCCAGGTGGGTCCCCAGCCCTTGAAGTAGCAATTGACTCCGCCGAAGAGCGCGAGATCGCCGGGATCGGCGGCGTGGGCGGGTGTAGCGGCAGCAACAGAGCCGGCGGCGATACCGCTGGCGGCGGCAAGCGCGGCGATGGTGCGCTTCACAGACTTCTTCATGTCGTATGACCTTCCTGATTCACGTGTTTCGTCGTGCGTGTACCGACCTGCGAGCTGTCGACGCACCGGGATGCGACTGTGGACGTTCACCCCGACGGTTCGTCCCGTCTGAACATGCTTATCGGAAACTCACAGGAACTTGTTACCGGCGCTGAACATCTTGCCCGTTCAGCAATCACTCTGTGACATCGCTCCAGGGCTTCACTGTGCGACTCCGACCTGGACCGAATAACGGACATCGCGACTCAGGTAAGGTTGCCCTTCGTGCGTCGAATATCCGGTTTGTTGGTGATCGTTGCGGTCCTCGCCGCGGCGGTCGTCGCGTCGGTGATCATCGGCACACGCAACGTCCCACCTGCGCAAACCTGGGATGCGTTCACCTCAGGTGTCAGCCAGATCTGGAACTCGATCATCCACCTGCGCGCACCATCGGTCAGCAAGCCCGACGACGTCGCGGGCATCGTCTGGGATCTGCGAATCCCGCGAACCGTGCTCGGACTGCTCTGCGGTCTGGCGATCGGCGCAGCGGGTGCGATCACGCAGGGACACACCCGCAACCCCATCGCCGATCCCGGCATGCTCGGCGTCAACGCGGGCGCCGCGTGCGCTGTGGTGTGCGGGGTCTACGTACTCGGGATCTCCTCGCCGATGGCGTTCATGGGATTCGGCCTGCTCGGCGCCATCGTCGCGTCGTGCGCGGTCTTCGGCGTCTCGGCACTCACCGGTACCGGCCCGGTCACGCTGATCCTCGCGGGAACCGGACTCTCGGCGATGCTCACGGCGATCACGTCGGCCGTGGTTCTCTCCGATACGGCTTCGCTCGACGCCTGGCGGTTCTGGAGTGTCGGCTCGACGTCCGGGCGCGGCATCGACATCTTCTGGGCGGCGCTGCCGTTCATCGTCGCCGGACTGGTCCTCGCGCTGGCGAGCGGGTTCTTTCTCAACATCCTGAGTCTCGGCGACGAGATGACGACGGCGCTCGGCTCACGCGTGCTGGTGATCCGTGCTGTCGGTATCGCTGCGATCACCCTGCTCGTCGGGGCGGCGACCGCAGCCTGTGGCCCCATCGTGTTCCTCGGACTGGTCGTACCGCATATCGCCCGCGCGTTCACCGGACCCGACTACCGCTGGATCATCCCCTACTCGGCACTCATCGGCGCGACACTCATGCTGGTCTGCGACGTCATCGGACGAGTCATCGCCCGCCCCGGCGAGGTCCAGGTCGGCGTCGTCCTCGCGATGGTCGGGGCGCCGTTCCTGATTGCCATGGTCCGCCGACAGAAGCTGACAAACGTATGACGACCGAGACCAAGCCCGAGACCACGGCCGCACCGACTCTCGAACGCCGACACCTCGTCGTCCGCATCGGTCCGTCGTCGTGGGTGGTGCGTCCCCGCATGGTCGCGGTGACACTCACCGGACTCGCACTGATGCTGCTGCTGTTCCTGTTGAGTGTCGGTGTCAGCGACTATCCACTGACACCGCTCGACGTCGCGCGCATTCTCCTCGGTGGCGGCACCCGCATCGAGAACGTCGTCGTGCTCTCGGATTCACTTCCCCGCGCACTGGTCTCGGTGTTGGTCGGTTTCGCGTTGGGTACGGCAGGCGCACTGAGCCAGTTGATTGCGCGCAATCCCCTTGCCACGCCAGACATTCTGGGCATCACGGCCGGGTCGAGTGCTGCCGCTGTCGCCGCCATCGCCTTCGCAAACAGTTGGGGCGCATGGCTCGCCGGCGTCGGTGTCCCCGCCGCTGCGCTCATCGGCGGTCTCGTGACAGCGATCGTCATGTACGTGCTCGCCTGGCCCGGACGTAAGGCCAACCACGGCATCAACCCGCTCCGACTCGTGCTGATCGGCGTCGGCGTGACCTGGTTGCTGCAGGCCCTGACGTCCTTCCTCCTCACCCGCGCCGACATCAAAGACGTTGCCCGCGCACAGGTCTGGCTCGTCGGGTCGGTGTCCCAATCGACCTGGTCGAGCGTATGGCCCGTCGCGATCGCAGTCGTACTCGGCATCGTCGTGATCACGATGATGTCCCGCCAGATCGACGCGCTGTCGCTCGGCCAGGACATGGCGCGTGGGCTCGGAGTGCGCACCACCGCGGTGTCGACCACGGTGCTGCTCGTCGCGGTCGGATTGACCGCGATGGCAGTATCGGCGGCCGGCCCCATCGCGTTCATCGCCCTGCTCGCACCGCAGATCGGGATGCGGTTGGCCAGGACACCGGTCCCGACGCCGCTGCTGGCGGGTGTGATCGGAGCGATCCTCGTCCTCGCCGGTGATCTGTTGTGCCGCACGATACTTCCCAATGGACTTCCGGTCGGCATCGTCACCGCAGCAGTGGGCGGACCGTTCCTCATCTATCTCATGATCTCGATGTCACGGAAGGCGACAGTATGAGCAGACTCGTCGGCCAAGGACTCAGCGTCGGCTACGACGACCGCGTCGTCATCGAGGGTCTCGACGTCGAGATCCCCGACGCCGCGGTCACGACGATCATCGGCCCCAACGGATGTGGCAAGTCGACGCTGCTGCGTGCCATGTCGCGTCTGCTGCACCCGCGCGAAGGCGTCGTGCTTCTCGACGGTTCCGACATCAACCACACCAAGCCGAAAGAGGTCGCACGCAAGCTCGGGATACTCCCCCAGAATCCCGTCGCGCCAGAGGGACTCACCGTCGCCGACCTCGTCGGCCGTGGCCGGTTCCCCCACCAGAAGTGGTACCAGCAGGCATCTCCCGACGACGAGGCCGCAGTGGCGTCGGCGTTGGAAATGACGGGGACGACGGACCTGGCCGATCGGCACATCGACGCGTTGTCCGGCGGTCAGCGCCAGCGCGTGTGGATCGCGATGACGCTCGCGCAGGGCACCGACCTTCTCCTGCTCGACGAGCCGACAACCTACCTCGACCTCGCGCACTCCGTCGAGGTACTCGACCTCGTGTACTCGCTGCGCACCGAACACGACAAAACCGTCGTCATGGTGCTACACGATCTGAATCTCGCTGCCCGCTACAGCGATTCGCTGTTCGTGATGACCGCCGGAAAGATCGTTGCGCAGGGCACTCCCAATGAGGTCATCACCGAAGAACTCCTCGACGACGCGTTCGGACTTAACGCGCGGGTCATCACCGACCCCGTGTACGGCGATCCGCTGATCATTCCGATCGGAACCCGCAGTGCGCGAACCGAAGTCGGCTCGTCCGCAGGCGACCGTTCGAGCTGACCTCCAGCTGAAGGTTCGGGCTAGCTCGACGACCGACCGGGCGTCACCGGGCGACCATTCGGCGCAGCAGGGTGAGGCGCGGGTTGGCGCACCGGGCGAGGTGCTGGCTGCTGCGGTCGCTGTCCGGCCACCGGCGGACGCTGCGCCCCCGCCGCGGGACGCTGCTCCGGCGCTGGCGGACGTTGTTCTGCCGCAGGACGTTGCTGTGCAGCCGGTGGGCGTTGCCCTGCTGCCTGCGGGCGCTGCTGCGCAGCCGGCGGGCGTTGCGCGGCCGGCTGAGGACGTTGCCCCACAGGCGGTTTCGGCGGCACGGGCGGACCGGGAGCACGAAGCGGCACGACGACGCCGCGTCGAGCAGGCCTGCCGGGAACGGGCGTGACGATCGACGCGGCACGAACGGCGCGTTCACGCGCGGTGGTGACGTCGTCCGCGGTTGCGGTGACCACGCCCATCCTGCGACGGCGGAAACTCTCGGGCTTGCCGAAAAGTCGAATGTCGGTCTCGGGCAAGGCAAGTGCCTGCGCGACGTACTCGAAACCGATTCCCTTCTCGTCGAGCTGCCCGTAGATGACGGCCGACGCACCCGGCGAAGCGAGCGTCACGTCGACCGGCAGGCCCAGAATCGCCCTGGCGTGCATCTCGAACTCCGAGAGACGCTGCGTCGCCATGGTCACGAGTCCGGTGTCGTGCGGGCGCGGTGAGACCTCGGAGAAGTACACGTCGTCGCCCTTGACGAACAGTTCGACGCCGAAAATGCCACGGCCACCCAGGTTTCCGTCGCCCATCGCTGTCGCGATGCGTGCGGCGATCGAGGTCGCGGCGCCCAGCGCGAAGGCACTCATCTCGTGGGGTTGCCAGCTCTCGACGTAGTCGCCGTTGACCTGCCGATGCCCGATCGGCGCGCAGAAGTGCGTCACCAGCCGGCCGGTCGCCGGGTCGATTGCTCGCACCGTGAGCAGGGTGATCTCGTAGTCGAACTCGATGAAGCCCTCGACGATGACACGCTCGCCGACAACCCGTCCGCCGGTCGTCGCGGTCTCCCATGCCTTGTCGACGTCCTCCGGACCGCGCACCACGGTCTGGCCTTTGCCAGACGACGACATCACCGGCTTCACCACGCACGGATACCCGACCTGTTCGGCGGCGACAGTCAGCTCGTCGTGCGAGCCCGCGAACAGGTACGGCGACGTCGGCAGGCCGAGCTCCTCGTCGGCGAGGCGTCGAATTCCCTCGCGGTTCATCGTCGCCATCACCGCGGAAGCGGTGGGGATGACCTCCGCGAGGCCGCGACGCTCGATGGTCGCCAAGGCGTCGGTGGCGATGGCCTCGATCTCGGGAACGACATACGCGGGCGAGTACTTCTCGACGAGGCCGATCAGCGCATCGCCGTCGGTCATGTCGATCACCTCGGCGTGATGCGCGACCTGCTGCCCGGGCGCACCCGCGTAACGGTCGACAGCGATTACCTCGACGCCCAATCGCTGGAAGGCGATGATCAGCTCTTTGCCGAGTTCTCCGGCGCCGAGCACCATCACCCTGGTGGCGTTCGGCGACAGTGGCGTGCCGATGATGTCGGGCGGCCCCACGGTCGGCTGCGCGGGCGACACATCAGGTGTCGCCGCGCCGGTGGCGTGGTCGTCCGCGCTACTCCCGTTGATCGAGGTCATAGGAGCAATCCTACGTGCCGGATTTGCGCCGACGCGCCCCATCTCCCCGGTACTCATTCACTCGAACTCATCCCCGCGCACCCGACCGCCGCCTCAACCCATCAGACCGTGGTCAACCCATGACCTCGTGGATGTAGCACCAGCGCCAGACCTCGCCCGGCTCGGCCGAACGCATGACGGGATGGCCGACGTCGTGGAAGTGGGCTGTCGCGTGCTTGCGCGGACTCGAATCACAGCAGCCGACGTGGCCGCACTCGAGGCAGATACGCAAATGCGCCCAGTGCTGCTCACCGAGTTGCATGCAGTCCTCGCACACACTGATGTCGCCGCGGGACGGACCCGGGTCGGCCGCCGGGTCGACCCCGATCTCCGCGAGTTCTGGACATCTGGCCTCGACACCACCGGATTCACCACGGGGGTCACCGGCGCGGGTACGGGATCGACCGAACAAACGCATACCCTCCATTATCCCCAACGGCCCGCTATCCCCGATGGCGTCGCGTCAAACTCGCCAACTAGGGCTAGGTTTGCGCAGTGAGCGCTTCTCTTCTGCTCGTCGGAGTGCTGTCGGTGGTGATCGCAGCGCTGTCACGGCACTACAACCTGTCGGCGCCCCTGGTTCTGGTTCTCGCCGGGCTGGCGATCGGGTGGATACCCGGCCTCTCCGCGGCCGAACTCGACCCCGAGTTCGTGCTGTTCGTCATTCTGCCGCCACTGCTCTACTCCGCGGCGCAAGACAGCTCGTACCAGGAGATCCGCGCGAATCGTCGTGCCATCGGCATGCTTGCCATCGGTCTTCCGCTCGCCACCGCGGTAGTCGTCGGCCTAGTGGCTTACGCGTCGGTGCCGCACCTGCCGCTGGCCGCCGCGCTGGTCCTCGGTGCCATCGTCGCGCCGCCCGATGCGGTGTCTGCCCAGGCGATCGGGCGCAGGGTCGGGCTTCCGCGTCGGATCATGACCCTGCTCGGCGGCGAGAGCCTGCTCAACGACGCGACCGCGCTCACCGCACTCCGGGTGGCGCTCGCAGCCGCGGTCGGTGCGACGACGTCGGTGTGGGACGGCATCGAGACGTTCCTGCTCGCGGCGATCGGAGGTGTCGTCATCGGCCTGCTGATCGGCTACCTGGTGTTCCGCGTCCGCGACTGGCTGACCGACCCGACGATCGAGACGGCCATCGGGCTCATGGTGCCGTTCGCGACCTACTTCGTCGCCGAGGAACTGCACACCTCCGGCGTGATCGCCGTCGTCGTCGCGGGACTGTTCATCGGGCAGCGGTCGGTCCGTGTCGGCTACGCGACACGACTTCAGGACGAAGCCGTGCGCAAATCGATCGACGCACTTCTCGAAGCGTTCGTCTTCTTGCTGATCGGCCTGCAGTTGCCCGATCTCATCCGAGGCCTCGCCGGACAATCCTGGCTCCACATCGCATTCGACGCCGCGATGGTCCTGATCGCCACGATCCTGGTGCGATTCGCGTGGGTGTATCTGTTCACCTACGCCTCCCGCTTGCTGCCGGGAGTTCGACGACGAGAACCTCCACCCAAACCGTCGTGGTTGTTCGTCGTCGGGTGGTCGGGCATGCGCGGCGTCGTCTCGCTTGCCGCGGCGTTCTCCATCCCCCTGACTACCGAGTCGGGCGAACCGTTCCCCGCCCGCGCGGAGATCCTGTTCCTGACCTTCGTGGTGGTCGTCGGCACCCTGCTGATCCAGGGTGTCAGCCTGCCGTGGGTGATCCGCCGACTCGGCGTCTACGACGACGACGCCGCCTCCGACCGGCTCGCATACGCGGCAGCCCAGGATCGGGCATCACGCGAGGCCGAGGCCTACCTCGACACGATGGCAGCAGACATCGGCGAACACGACCCGCGACATCTCCAGGTGGCGATGCTTCGCAAATGGATTACCACTCAACGCAATACGGCCTGGGAGGAGCTCGGGCGCGGCCCAGAGGACATCGGCGAGAGTCCGACGGCAGCCGGAAACCGCATGCGCAGCAAGATGCTTGCGATCCAACGAAGAGTCTTCATCGACGAGCGCGACGCCGGGCACATCGACGACGAGGTGCTGCGTACCGCGCTGCGTCGCCTCGACTTCGCCGAGGGCGTCAACGACCGCGAGGCGTAACGGTCAGTCGTCGACCACCGCGGCGTAGACGCGCGTCTCCTCGGTACGCCCACGCAGCGAGGTCGTCTCCTGTTCCTCCCAGTGGGCGGCTTCCCGCGCGTTCGCGACGTCGACGGTTCGTCCGGACGCCAGCGGTCGACGGGGATCGCGCTTGGCGAGTTCGGACAACCGCGCGCTCTCGTTGACCGGGTCGCCGATGATCGTGTACTCGAACCGTTCGATCGCCCCGACGTTGCCTGCGACCGCGGGCCCGAAGCCGACCCCGATCCCCGCGGACAGTTCTGGCACCCGACGCTCGAGTTCCCGAGCGATCTCGCGGGCTGTGCACAGCGCGGCACCCGCGGCGTCGTCGAGGTCGATCGGTGCACCGAAGATGGCGAGCACGGCGTCGCCCTCGAACTTGTTGACCAGTCCGCGCTGTTGCTCGACGGCCCGCACGATCACCGCGAAGAAGCGGTTCAGGATCTCCACGACCTCTGTCGGAGATCGTTCGGCGGCCAGCGTCGTCGAACCGATCACGTCGACGAACAGTGCCGCGACCGTGCGTTCGGTTCCGCCGAGTGCGGGGTCGGAGCTCAACGCCGCTTCGGCAACCTCACGACCGACGTGGCGGCCGAACAGATCTCGCATCCGCTCGCGCTCACGCAGGCCACTGACCATCGAGTTGAAGCCCACCTGCAGGTCGCCGAGTTCGGTGCCGTCGTAGACGACGAGGTCGACGTCGACATTGCCCGCCTGCACCTTGTTCATCCCGTTGCGGACACTCCGCAGCGGACCGGTGACACTCGTCGTGGTCAGCCACGTCAGGAGTAGCCCGGTACCGAGTGAGATCACCGCGAGCACGAACACACCGACGAAGAGGTCGAGCTTGCTGGTGTCCTGGCGGAACGCCCCGAAGGACACCAGAAGCAGGATGCCGACGATCGGCGTTGCCGACCCGACGATCCACGCGACCACCGCGCGAGACAGCACGCCGGAACGCTTGCGACGTCGGTAACCCGCACTGATCAGATCCGCGGACACCGGCCGGAGCGCGAGCTCGATCAACAGGTACGTGACACCGACGACCACGGCACCCGACAACCCGATGACGAAGAACATCTTCGGGATGAGCATCGGACTCTGGATCCCGTACATGATGGTGAACATCACGACCGCTCCGAGCCAGAGCGCGGCCTGCAGTCGCAGCAGCCTGCCCGCGACGCGCCTCGTCCGGCGTGCGTCGGCCGCGGTCGGCGGCTGTCGTCGAATCGCCCAGCGCAGGTCGCGGGTGATGGTGTAGGTACCCCAGCCGATTCCGATGACGAAGGCGAGCGCCACGTAGATCGGCACCGCGATGTAGTTGATCCACCACATCTCCGGCGCGAACGTCGACGGTTCGGGGATGCCGACGGACGACAGCGAGATGGTGACGACAGCACCGACGAAATTGGAGAGGACGATCGACCCGGTGAGGATCGTCTGGATACGAACGCGCCGTTTGGTTGGACCGTCACTCGCCGACCCGAGCAGGACCGAGCCGTAGTCGCGTTCCCCCCTGCCGCGGATCATCCACCTACTGTGTCACAGGCAGCGAGTCAGCTGATCCGGATCATCTTCTTGTTGACGAACTCGTCGATGCCGAAACGTCCGAGCTCTCGACCGAAGCCCGAACGCTTCACGCCGCCGAACGGCAACTCCGCACCTTCGGCGCCGACGGCGTTGACGAAGACCATTCCGGCCTCGATCTTGTCGGCGACGCGTAGCGCCTGGTCGGCGTCGGTGGTGAAGACATACGACCCCAGACCGAAGGGCGTGTCATTGGCAAGTTCGACGGCGGCGTCTTCACCCGACACCTTGTAGACGGTCGCGATCGGGCCGAACAGCTCCTGCTTGGCGACGATCGAGTCGGGGTCGACGCCGGTCAGCACGCCGGGCGGGAAGTAGGCGCCCTTGCGTTCGCCTGACGACTCGAGGCTCGCGCCGGTGGCCAGCACTGAATTCACCTGCTCCTCAAGGCGCTCGGCAGCAGCAACCGATGAGAGCGGCCCCAGTCCCTCTCCGGCGGCCTTGACCTTCTCGGTGAACTTGACGATGAAATCGTCGTAGACACTCTCGTCGACGATGAAGCGCTTCGCGGCGTTGCACGCCTGACCGGTGTTCTCGAATCGTCCGTCGACCGCTGCCGACACCGTTGCGTCGAGGTCGTCGGTCGACAGCAGGATGAACGGGTCCGACCCGCCGAGTTCGAGGACGACCTTCTTCAGGTTCCGGCCGGCAACCTCCGCGACGGCGGCGCCCGCGCGCTCCGATCCGGTCAGCGAGACACCCTGCACGCGCGGGTCGGCGATCGCCTCGGCGATCTGCTCGTTGGTGGCGTAGACGTTCACGTACGCGCCGACCGGGTACCCGGCGTCGAGGAAGATCTGCTGCAGGGCGGCAGCGGATTCGGGGCATTGCGGGGCGTGCTTGAGCACAATTGTGTTGCCCAGCACCAGGTTTGGACCGGCGAATCGCGCGACCTGATAGTAGGGGTAGTTCCACGGCATGATGCCGAGCAGCACGCCGACTGCGCTGCGTCGGATGAACGCCGACCCCTCACCCTCGAGCAGCGCGATCGGCTCGTCTGCGAGGAACTTCTCGGCATTGTCGGCGTAGTACTCGTAGATCGCGGCGCTGAACTCGACCTCGCCGACGGACTGGTCGTACGGCTTGCCCATCTCGCGGACGATGATCTTGGCGAGCTCGTCTTTGCGCTCGGTGTGCAGTTCGCCGACGCGACGGATCAGCGCAGCCCGCTCGGCGACCGTCGAGTTCTTCGACCACGTCGCGAACGCATCCGACGCCGCGGTGATCGCCGCTTCGACCTGCTCATCGGTGGCGGTCGGATACTCCTTGACGACGTCGCCGGTCGCGGGGTCGACGACTTGGTACAAGCTCATTGCGATTCTCCTCGTCTGCACGCACGGCCGCTCGGCCGACTTCACCTACGAATGTAGTAGTCGACGAGGCCGCGCGCTGAGTGAATCGACAATTTTACGACCCGATTGTTGCGGAATCCGCAACTCATGCCAGCGCTATGTCACGGTTTTCGGTGACAACCGGCCACTTCTTGACGGATTCCGTACAGTCCTGTCGCTGGGGTGTGAATCTCCCGGTGAGGAGTCCGATCTCTCAGATGATGGCCCGGCGGACGATCGTCTGGTCACGGCCGGGGCCGACGCCGATGCACGAGATGTGCGCGCCCGAGAGCTCTTCGAGTCGCAGCACGTAATCCTGGGCGGTCTTCGGCAGGTCGTCGAATGTCTTGCACTGTGAGATGTCTTCCCACCAGCCGGGCATGTACTCGTAGACCGGCTTGGCGTGATGGAAGCCGGTCTGGGTCATCGGCATCTCGTCGACGCGCTCGCCGTCGACCTCGTAGGCGACACAGATCGGGACGCGGTCGAGGCTGGAGAGCACGTCGAGCTTGGTCAGGAAGTAGTCGGTGATGCCGTTGATGCGCGTCGCATAGCGGGCGATCACGGCGTCGAACCAACCGCAGCGACGGGCGCGACCGGTGGTCACGCCGACCTCGCCGCCGGTCTTCGCTAGGTACTCGCCCCACTCGTCGAACAACTCGGTCGGGAACGGCCCCGAGCCGACGCGCGTGGTGTAGGCCTTCAGGATGCCGAGCACCGTGGTGATCTTGTTCGGTCCGATACCCGACCCGACCGCAGCGCCGCCGGCCGTCGGATTCGACGACGTCACATACGGGTACGTGCCGTGGTCGACGTCGAGCAGCGTGCCCTGCGAACCCTCGAGCAGCACCGTCTCGCCGCGTTCGAGCGCCTCGTTGAGCAGGGGCTGCGTATTGGCGATGCGATGCTTGAAGCCCTCGGCCTGGGTGAGGACCTCGTCGACGACCTGCGCGGGTTCGAGTGCGCGGCGGTTGTAGATCTTGACCAGGATCTGGTTCTTGAGTTCGAGTGCGGCCTCGACCTTCTGCGCGAAGATCTTCTCGTCGAGGACGTCGGCTGCGCGCACGCCGACGCGCGCGATCTTGTCCTGGTAGCAGGGTCCGATGCCGCGTCCGGTCGTGCCGATCTTCTTGTTGCCCAGGAATCGTTCGGTGACCTTGTCGATCGCCACGTGATAGGGCATCAGCAGGTGGGCGTCGGCCGAGATCATCAGGCCGGTGGTGTCGACATCGCGGTCCTCGAGACCGCTCAGTTCGGTGAGCAGCACCCCGGGGTCGACGACGACGCCGTTGCCGATGACGTTGTTGACGCCCGGCGTGAGGATGCCCGAGGGGATCAGGTGCAGGGCGAACGTCTCACCATTCGGGAGAACGACGGTGTGACCCGCGTTGTTGCCGCCCTGGTAGCGAACAACCCACTGCAGCTTCTCGCCGAGTAGATCGGTCGCCTTGCCCTTGCCCTCGTCGCCCCACTGGGCGCCGATAAGCACGATCGCTGCCATGTCCCCTACTCCTTAGTCGCGCGCATGCGGAACGCGCCGTAACGGACCTACCCTACTTGCTGACCGGGCAGAACCCTTGGGCGACGCCCCGACATCGACGTTGCGGCCCGACTACGCTCGTCGGCGTGTCCCATGCAGTTATCTCGTCGTCGACGGTGATCGTCGACGACGCCCGGCAGACTCCACCGCCCCGCAAGGCGGTACGACGAGTCGTCGAGAGCGCGCTTTCCGACGCCCCGAGCCGGTTGATCGTCGAGCCCGGCGACTGCGCGCACCCCGACGTCCTGCTCGCCGAGGTGGTCGCGATCCTGATGATCACCGAACGACTCGACGTCGAGGTCGCGTACACGCCGAGTGTCGCCACCCCGGCGACTCGCCGCTACGGTCTACCGCACGGACAAGCGGCCGTCGACCTCGCACGTGACGGCGACGCTCACGACCTGCCGCTGATCCGCGACGACGCCGCCACCGTCCTCGTCGGCTTCGCACGACACCTCGGCGCCGAGGGCGCAAAGTTGCACGGCGAGAGCTATGTCGACGACGCCCGCCTGTTCACCGGTTCGGTACGCGGTGTGCGGATCGAACCGACCCGCGAGGCACCAGGCGTACGCGCCCGCGTCGAACGCACACTCCGGCCGGGCAGCTGGCACGTCGGGCGCGCGGCACAGACCGGCGGGAGCAACCTCGTCGTCGAGCGTGAAGGCGTCCTGACCGAGCGGACGGTCAAACGCTCGACGTTCTACCGCCACCACATCGACTGGAAGCTGGTCTGCCACTCATGACGGGCAATGCGTGGGCGAGCGGTCGGTCGGGGCATCCGACGCGCGGCGAGATTGCCCGCGCGATACGGCCGGGATGGCTGTTCTTCGCGTTCATCGCCGTCGCGGCCGTCGGCGGCTGGATGTGCGCGGTCTCGGCACCCGGTCGCAACGCGATGTCGATCGGCGGAACCCTGCTGCTCGTACTCGCCGGCTGGGTCATCTCACTGTGTCTGCACGAATTCGGCCACGCCGTCACCGCGTTCCGGTTCGGCGATCGCAATGCCGAACTGCGCGGCTACCTCACGCTCAACCCGATGCGCTATACGCATCCGGGGTTGTCACTCGGCCTGCCGCTGCTGATCATTCTGCTGGGCGGTATCGGATTCCCCGGCGGCGCTGTATATCTCGACGAACGCGGCATGACCAATCGCCAGAAGACGCTGGTCTCACTCGCCGGGCCCGCGATGAACATCATGCTCGCGGCGATCCTGTTGCTCGTCATCCGCATCGCGGCACCCGACGCCTACATCCCCCTCCACTCGGGTCTGATGTCGGGGATGATTCTCGCCGTCGACGGCATCAATCTGTGGGCGGCACTGGCGATGCTCGCCTTCTTGCAGATCACCGCGGCCGTGCTCAACCTGATCCCGATGCCGGGTTTCGACGGCTACAACGCCATCGAGCCGTACCTGTCGCAGCAGACACGCGCGAACGCCGCCAAGATCGCGCCCTACGGGTTCCTGATCGTGTTCGCGCTACTGTTCATTCCTCAACTGAACGCCGCCTTCTTCGACCTCATCCGCTGGCTGTTCGAATTGTCGGGCGTGCCATCGAATCTCGCGAACCAGGGCTGGAACGTCTTCATGTTCTGGCGGACGTGATGTACCAGCGGGGCCGTATCGCAACTCACGCCCTGCGCGTGACGAAGTAGTCGTCGAGCGTGACCATGTTGAGTCGACGCTCGCGAATGATCTCCACCAGCGTCGGATACACGTGGGTCACCGGCGGATGATTGGCATGGCCGATGATCACGGTCTGCGGATGGAAGTACTGCCGCGCGCACTGCACCAGATAGCGCTCGGTGATCAATCCCGAGTCCGAGAGCGACCCGAACCACAGCACGGGAGTCGTGTATCCGAGTTCTGCGGCCACGGCGTCGACCGTGTCGTTGTGGTAGCCGTACGGCGGACGAAAGAACGGAGTGCCGTCGACGCCGAACGTGTTGCGTAGGAACCGCTTACACCGCGACAGCTCGTCCGCGACACCCTCGGTCGAGAGTGATGTCAGATCGGCGTGGGTCCACGTGTGATTGCCGAGCTGGATCTGACCGGATTCGACGAGCGGCCGTAGCTCGGCCTTGTGGTCTGTCCAGGAATCAAAGCCGCCGGTGACGAAGAAGGTGAACCGCGCGCCCGTGTCCCGCGCGAATCGGATGTACGCACCGACCACCTCGGAGCTCGCGCCGTCGTCGACGGTCAGCGCGAGATGCCTTCCCGTACCCGGCAATCCGGTCAGTGTGCCCGCGGGAACCGGAACCCTTCGTGCAACGTCGGGTGGTGGTACCTGCGGAACCGGCGTCTGCGCAACCGATTTCGGAGTCGGCGACATCGGATTGGTCGACGGCAAGGCCGTCGGCGCCGACGCGTCGACGCGCGCTGTCGCACATCCCCCGAGCGCAGTGACCAACCCTGCAGCCAAGACGGTCATGAACCCCCTACGTCTCACGGCTGTGAAGATAGCCCACCAAGGTGGCGTGAGGGCAACGAGATCGAGTGTGTCGCGTTACCAGCCCATATCGTCGCGACAGCGCTTGCCCGCTTGGTCCGGATCGACCTGAATCGTCGCGTGGGTGAGGCCGTGGCGGGCCAGCACGGCGCGCGCCTGCGGGAGCACCTCGTCGTTGGGACAGTTGCTCGCCAGATGCACTGTCGCGACGTCCATTCCGGTGGTCAGCGACCAGACGTGCAAATCGTGGACGTCGATGACCTCGGGGATCGCTGCGAGCTCGTGCTCGAGGGCGTCGACGTCGACGTGATCGGGCGCCTGCTGGTTGAGAATGCGCAGGGCATCGCGGGCCAGACGCACCGCTCGGGGTACCACCCAGATCGCGATCAGGACCGCGACGACGATGTCGGCGTAACCCCAACCCGTCGTCATCGTCACGATGCCCGCGACCAGCACGCCGACACTGCCGACGGCGTCGGCCAGCACCTCCATGTATGCCCCGCGCACGGCGATCGACTCCTTGGAGTCCGCACGTAGCAGCAGCATCATCGCGACATTGACAGCCAGGCCGATCAGCGCCACCACGACGAGCGTCAGCCCGGGCACTTCCGGGTCGGAGCCGATGCGTCGGATCGCCTCGTACAGGACGAAGACCGCGACACCGATCAGCAGGACCGCATTGGCAACAGCGGTGAAGACCTCAGCGCGATGCCACCCGAAACTCCGCTCGGCGGTCGTCGATCCGTGGCGTGCGAGCAAAAGTGCGACGAGACCCATCAGGAGCGCGACGACGTCGGTCAACATGTGCCCGGCGTCGGCGATCAATGCCAGCGAGTTGACGGCGATTCCGACGCCGAGCTCGACGAAGAAATACGTCCCGATCATCGCCACGGCGACGACCATCGGCCAGATGCGCCGATTCGACGTCGCGGCCCCGGTGCCGTGCGAGTGCGTGTGTGTATGCGAGTGACCCATGGTCTCGTCAATATATGCATCTTTTCGCATATATGACAAGGGTTAGGGTCGCCTAAATCTCTACATCGAGGCCGATTCAGTTGAAACGAGATCACTGCTCTTGTTTTTCAAGCCGCATGGGCGCAGACTCGAATCATGAACAAGAGCACCGCTCTCGAAACTGCTGGGCGGCACGCCACCGAGCCCAGTCAACTGTCTGGCCTGCGTGATTACACCTGGGGTGCGCTGGTATTCGCTGTCGAGGTCATGCTCTGGACAGCCGCGGTGGCGGTCGGCTATCACTGGGGCGCGGCATTCGCGGGTCCCGCCGCAGGCGTACTGCTCGGTGTGGTCGCGCTCGCGGTGATCGGCGGTGTGTGGGGGCGTTGGATGTCGCCCAAAGCGCGACGCCGCCTCGCTCTGGTCCCGCGTATCGCGCTCGGTATTTGTCTCATCGTCCTCGCGGCAGCCGCGTCGAGCGCACTGATCGGTGTCGCCGGCGCAATCGGTTGCGCCGCGGTGGCGGTGCCGACCTTCGCGATGGGACAACGCGCGATCGACGGCAAAGCCTGAGTTCAGCGCAGCGTCGCCTGTGCGGAGGAGCGTCGAAGTCCGCACACCATCAGCAGGTCGATCAGCAGCGAACGTATCTCCGCCAGCAGCGCGGTCTCACTCATGCCACTCTCGGCGACCAGTTCGGCGCGAGCCTTACGCGCGATCGTGCGCAGTACCCGCGCGGCGTCGGCAGGGTCGGGCGATTCGCCGGGGTCTGCCAGCATCATTCGACGCAGCGTCTCGAAGGCGTCGCCGAGGTCGTCGATGATCTCGATCAGTTCGGGGCGGAGCTTCTCGCCGCGCTGCGTCATCCCGAGCGCGCGACGAGCGACGATCCGGAAGTTTCGTACCCCGTTGTCGATGGGGTCGGCCGTCGCGGCGATTCTCTGCAGTCGTATTCGTTGCCGCCAATGCAGCGGCGAGATGGTGCTGATCTCTTTGCCGCCACGCATGTCCGAGCGCATGGTGTTGATCGCGGCCTGGGTTCCGCGCGCACTCTCGAGCGCCGAGAACACCACGTCGGCATCTCCGACCCGCAGCCCTGCCGCGAGAGTCTTCGCGGCGTCGCGCATCGTCGCCAGAATCCCGGCGGCATCACGCCGCCCACGCGACGCCGGGTTCGCAGGGAGAAGCGCACCCACGGCGATGCCGACGAGTCCGCCGATCAACGCGTCGAAAGCGCGGTAGTACCCACCGGCCTCGCCGGGCGGCAGAAGCGTTGCGACGAGGACCGCAGACGACGCCGCCTGCATCGGGATCAGCGGACCGTCGTCGAGAAACACGGCTGTCGCCATCGCGAGTGCGACGACGACCATGATCTGCCAGGTCCCCGAGCCGATCCGAGAGATGAGCAGATCACCGATGAGAATGCCGATGGAGACGCCGACGACGAGTTCGACGGCGCGGCGCCAACGCTGACCGAGCGACAGCCCCAGCGAGATGACGGCCGCGATCGGCGCGAAGAACGGGCGTGAGTGATGGAGCAGGTCGAGCGCGATCCACCACGCCAGACCTGCCGCGATCGAGCACTGCAGGATCGGCTGCAGCGAGAGATATAGCCGCCGAATGCGGGTACGCAGGGGGCGCGGCAGCGCGTTGACCCTGGCGCTGACCCGCGAACGCAGCGTTGCGATCACACCAGGCCGAGTTGTTCTGCCGCGGTCGGGTCGCTTTCGTTCAGGAGGTCGAGGCAGCGCAGGTACTCGTCGCGCTCGCCGATGACTCGAGCAGCTCTGGCCAGCGCACCGACACAGCGCAGGAAGCCCTGATTGCCCTCGTGCGCCCACGGGACGGGTCCGAATCCCTTCCACCCGTTGCGGCGCAGCTGGTCGAGCCCGCGGTGGTACCCGGTGCGGGCGTAGGCGTATGCGGCGATCACGTCGTCGACGTTTGGTGTCTGCTCACCCGCGGGTTCGCCGTCAGCTCCGACGCCGCCCGCTGTCAATGCCGCTTCTGCCAGATATGCCCAGGCGATCGACGCTGTGGGATGTTCCGCAGCTACCGCAGCCGGCGAAGCACCGTTGAGCAGGTCCGATTCGGCCTCGTCGTCTCCCGGGAGGAGCGTCGGTTGGGGGCCCATCAAGTCTCCGAAGGAAGTCACTCCTCTATTCAAGCATCGAGCCGCGACACGGTGTCCGCTCCGGTCAACACACACCGACCGGTCGGCGGCGTGGCGCGCCGCGCGACGCCCTCCGCGGCATCTGTGCGCCGGTAGTAGTCTTCGCTGATGCCCATCCCCTGCCCGGGTGCCCGCGACAACGGCGATTCGCTAGGGTGAATGGCGCACTTGGTCGCTGAACGGCCCCGATGCCGCGGTGCGCCGCAGAATCCACTTGCTCGAGGAAGGAATGGTGATCGACGATGCCTCAATCCGGTGATCGGAAATCGGCTGTCACCAAGGCCTTCTCGGTGATACGCAAGAAGGCCGCCGAACGCCTGGAGGGGGCGTCGAGCCGGACCTACTCGTCGCCGACCAAGAACTCGGCCGCGGCTGCGCCCACCGCCCGACCATCGACGCCCAGCGAGACTGCGGGCACTAAGCAGTCGGCGGACAAGGAAAAACCGGCGGGCGCCGAGGCGACAACTGGCACGGATACACAATCGGGGGAATCGGGAACATCTGTGGACAAGTCTCAGGTCGATGAAGCGGGCGCCGGCGGCGCGCAGGGGACAGATTCACGGCCGAGCGGCCCGAAGCCCCGTGGAGGTCGAGGCATCGACTCCGCGACCAAAGTGATCTCGCGAGATCAGCTTCCCGACCCCAGCACGCTTGACGACCTCGACGACATCGACCCCCTCGCGGGCGGCACCGAGGCCGACGACGCCGACTCCGCAGCAACTGCCACAGAGAGTTCAGAGGCGAAGAGTTCGGACAGCGAGAGCTCGGACGACAAGCGCCCAGTAGTGAAGGTCGCCGGGACGGCCTCGCCGAGCGCCACCGACACCACGGTGATCAATCGCGACGACCTGCCGGACACCAGCGACATGCCCGACCTCGACGACGTCGACATCACAGGCACCGACTCTCCGGAAGAGTCCAACGCTGAAGAGACCGCTGGCAGCGAGGACACCGACAGCGCCGAGACAATCGACAGCGCAGAGAAGCCAGACGGCGCAGAAGAAACCGACAGCGCAGAAGAGGCCGATCAGGGCAACGCGGGGAAGATCGCGGCCGCGGGCGCGGTCGCAGCGGGAGTCGCAGGCGCGGCCGCTGTAGAGGCGCACGACACCGACGACGCCGAGACCGACGAGACCGACACAGACGAGAAGGCAGTCGAAGAGAGCGACACCGACGAGAAGGTAGTCGACGAGACAGCCGACGACGCCGCCGAGTTCCCTGCGGCTGACGAGTCGTCTGCCGCCGAAATCGAAGACGCCGACGACACCGCGGACGCCGTCGCTGCCGACCGCGCCGAGGCGGAGTCCGAAGCGAAGCTCGACGACGCCGATCCCGAAACCGTCGACGCCACCGATGCCGAGCACGAGAAGGAAGACGCCGAAGCTCGCCTCGAAGCCTTCGAAGCGACCACGGACGCGGGTGACCTGAGCGTCGAAGAAGCCGCAACCGACGGAGACATCGGCGACTTCGAGCCCATCGACGAGATCGACCAGGCCGACGAGCCAGGCGACGAAACACCAACGGCCGCAGCGGCTTCGGCGGCTGCTGCCACCTCCGCGGCCGCTGCCACTTCCGCGGCCGCCGTCTCATCCGAGTCCGACGACACCGCCGACACCGAGGCCGGCACCGAGACTGGCGTCGACGACGAGACAGTTGCCGAAGACGAGACCGAGCACGGCGACGCACCCGCCGAGGTTGACGACGTCGACGACGCATCGGCTGAGGCCGAGCCCGAAACCGACGCCGAACAAGCCGACGCCGAACAAGCCGACACCGACGGGGCGGCCGACGCGGAAACCGCAGAAGATGACAGCACTTCTGTCGATGAAGAGCTCACCGACGAAGAGCCCGTCGAGGAAGAGCTCACCGACGAGGAACCCACAGGCGAAGAGCTCACCGACGAGCAGCCCGCTGACGACGAAGACACCATCGACGGCGAGGCGGAGACCGTCGCGCTGAAGGCACAGAAGCCCGACGCCCCGACAGACAGCACCACCAGCGACAGCGCCACCACCGACAAGGTGAACATCGGCAAGGGCGCCGCGGTTGTCGGTGGCGCGGCTGCCGCGGGAGCCGCCGCAGTCGGAGCGGGCGCAGCAGCAGGGTCCACAGCGAAGACCGCACAAACGTCGGCGGCTCGTCCCTCGACGTCTTCCGGTTGGTCGACCACCCCGCACCAGCCCCAGGTGATTCCGCCTGCCGGAACGTCGACGCCGACTCCTGCGAAGAGCAAGGGAGGCTCCAGTCGTCGTGTGCTGCTGACAGTCGGAGCGCTCGTCGTCCTGGCGCTGATCGTCGTGGGAGTTGTGTGGGGCGTTATCGCATCGCGCGCCAAGCCTGCAGCCGACCAGGCTGCCGACACAGCGTCGAAGTTCTCCACCGCCCTCTACAACGGCGACCTCTCGACCCTGCGGTCAGTGACGTGCGGCCAGGAGAATCAGTTCTATACCAACATCTCCGACGCAGATTTCCAGAAGATCTACTCGGCGCAGAAGGCGCGCAACGAGTTGGTCCGCACCGGAGACATCAAGGCGTCGAAGGTGACCGACGACGGGGCCAAGGCGGTCGTCGAGGTGACTGCCTACCAAACCAGCAAGCCCAACGAGCCTCAGACCGTCACCATCAATCTCCAGAAGGACGGCAGCGACTGGAAGGTCTGCACGCCGCGGTGACCGGTCGCAGGGCGCCAGGTCCCGTACGCGACGACATACCCGGCACAGGGTGGGTGCCGGGTGGCCACGCGCCGGTCCACCGTCCGACGACCCAGCCGTTACGGGTTACGCCTCGACCAGCGCGACGCTCCTACGTCCCGTCCGCCGACGCGCCGGGCGCCATACCGTCCGTCCATCCGGCTCACCACGACGCTCCTGCGCGGCGCCCCGATCCTCGGAGCGTTCATTCTCAGCGGGTCAGGGTGCAGCGTCGAGCCGACCCCTCGGTGATCTGCGCGGCCATCGCCATGGCCGTGTTGGCACTGACCGTCGCCGTCGGATTGATCTGGTCCTGACCGCACTCAGCGCGTAGGCCCGTTGTTGCGGTTGCCCAGAGGCTCGGAAACCGCGCTTCTGGGCAACCGCAACTCGCGGCCGATCGCATCCTCTTCCGCCACCCCGACACAAACAACGCGCGCCCCCTCCCGAACCGAGAGAGGGCGCGCGTTGTGTGAGAGAAAAGTCAGGCGCTGATCGACTTGCCGTTCGACTTCAGGTCGTCGCACGCCTCGACGACGCGCTCGGACATGCTGGTCTCGGCCTTCTTCGACCAGACGCGCGGGTCGTAGGCCTTCTTGTTGCCGACCTCGCCGTCGACCTTCAGCACGCCGTCGTAGTTGCTGAACATGTGCCCGGCGATCGGTCGCGTGTAGGCGTACTGGGTGTCGGTGTCGACGTTCATCTTGACGACGCCGTAGGTGAGCGCTTCCTCGATCTCGCTCTTGAGCGAGCCCGATCCGCCGTGGAACACGAAGTCGAACGGCTTGGAGCCCTCGGGCAGGCCGAGCTTCTTGCTGGCGACGTCCTGGCCCAGCTTGAGCACATCGGGACGCAGCTTCACGTTGCCAGGCTTGTAGACGCCGTGGACGTTACCGAAGGTGGCCGCGAGCAGGTACTTGCCCTTCTCACCCGCGCCGAGCGCGTCGACGGTCTTCTCGAAGTCCTCAGCAGAGGTGTAGAGCTTGTCGTTGATCTCCGCCTCGACACCGTCTTCTTCACCACCGACGACGCCGATCTCGACCTCGAGGATGATCTTCGCCGCAGCGGCCTTGGCGAGCAGTTCCTGCGCGATCTCGAGGTTCTCGTCGATCGGCACAGCGCTGCCGTCCCACATATGCGACTGGAACAGCGGATTCTTGCCGGCGTCGACGCGCTCCTGGGAGATCGCGAGCAGCGGACGCACGTAGGTGTCGAGCTTGTCCTTGGGACAGTGGTCGGTGTGCAGCGCGATCGTCACGTCGTACTTGGCGGCAACCACGTGCGCGAACTCGGCGAGCGCAACCGCGCCCGTCACCATGTCCTTGACGCCGAGGCCCGAGCCGAACTCGGCCCCACCGGTGGAGAACTGGATGATGCCGTCGCTCCCGGCATCGGCGAAGCCCTTGATGGCCGCATTGATCGTCGACGACGAGGTGCAGTTGATCGCGGGAAATGCGTAGCCACCCTCCTTCGCCTTCGCGTACATCTCGGCGTACTGCTCTGGGGTTGCAATGGGCATGTCACGTCCTCCAACCGGGTGGGATCTCACACTTCGAGCTCTGTTGAGTCCCCCTCAGTATGGCAAGTGCCACTCCAGCGCGTGCAGGACGCTCTCACCTGCGTCTAAACCTCCGCGTCGACGCCTGCGCCCGCGCGCGAATAGGACGCTTTGTCCGTTTCCGCTACCCTCGGAGCCGTGACCGCCTCTGTTCTCGACGCCACAGCCCCCGTTCTCGCAGCAACGACGACCGACCTCGCCCTCCTCCCCGGCTTCCTCGACCCCGTCAACCTGCTGAACTCCTTCGGCACCTGGATTCTCGCCGGACTGCTGTTGGTGGTCTTCATCGAGTCAGGACTGCTCTTCCCGCTACTCCCAGGCGACTCACTGCTCTTCACCGCGGGCCTGATCGTGGCTGCGAAGTCGGCCGACATCGAGCCGTTCGCCCCACTGTGGGTGTTGCTGGTGACCATTCCGATCGCGGCGTTCCTCGGCGACCAGGTCGGGTACCTCATCGGCAACAGACTCGGGTACTCCCTGTTCAAGCCGGACGCCCGCATCTTGAAGCAGTCCTACATCGTCGAGGCCCACGAGTTCTTCGAGAAGCACGGCCCCATCACGATCTTCCTGGCGCGCTTCGTGCCGATCGTGCGCACCTATGCACCGCTGGTCGCCGGAGCTGCAAAGATGCGCTACTCGACGTTCCTCGCCTACAACGCGATCGGCGCAGTCGTCTGGGGTGCAGGCGTCACGCTCCTGGGCTACTTCCTCGGCCAGATCGCATTCATTCGCGACAACGTCGACGTGATCTTCCTGCTGATCGTCTTCATCTCGGTGCTCCCGATCATCTCCGAGGTGGTCAAGCGCTGGCGGCGCTCCCGCCAACCCGTCGTCGAAGAGAAGGTCGACGCCGCGGAGCGCGCATAGGACACCGCCCCGGCATAAGACACCGCCGCGTAGCGGACATAGTGGACGCCGCGGTGTAGCGCTCCTTCGATGGGGCTGCGCCACATTCGGCACTGCACGCCGGGCACGGCCGCTTCTGACAGCCACTCATTAGCTCTCGGACAGCTTCGCCAAGTAGCCTGGTGACCCGTGATCGACACCGCACTTGCCCATACGACCACCGTGGTCGCTCTCCCCGGCATTCTCGACCCCATCAACGTGCTGAGCTGGTTCGGCGCCTGGGCGTTCTGGGGGCTGCTCCTGGTCGTCTTCATCGAGTCGGGTGTGCTGTTCCCGGTCCTCCCCGGTGACTCGCTGCTGTTCGTCGCGGGCATGGTGGTCGCGGCAGGCGGTAAGGACGGCATCGACCAGTTCGCGTCGCTATGGCAGCTGTTGGTCTTCGTGCCGATCGCCGCGATCCTCGGCGGTCAGGTGGGTTATTGGATCGGCCGATTCATCGGGACCGAGATGTTCAAACCCGATGCCCGGTTCCTCAAGGAGCGCTATCTGATCGAGGCGCAGGAGTTCTTCGACAAGCACGGCCCGATCACCATTTTCCTGGCCCGCTTCGTGCCCATCGTGCGCACCATCGCTCCGATCGTCGCAGGCGCCGCACGCATGAAGTGGTCGGTGTTCGCGCTCTACAACGTGATCGGCGCCATCGTCTGGGGTGCCGGCATCGTTCTGCTCGGCTACTGGCTCGGCCGGTTCGAGGTGGTGCAGAAGCTCATCGAGCCGATCTTCATCCTGATCGTCATCCTGTCGATCGCCCCTATGCTCATCGAGTGGTATCGCCGACGACGCGCCGCGAAGAAGGTCGCGACCGACGCTGTCGCGACCTCGGAGGCGACGGCGACGGCCGATCCGCACTCCTCCGACAACGTCTGACGCCTGGCGTCACCACGCGTCGTCGAGGTCGGCGTGTTGCCGAATCCACGCGTGCATGGCGATTCCCGCGGCCACCCCGGCGTTGATGCTCCGTGTTGATCCGAACTGCGCGATCGACACCGTCAGGTCCGCCTGCGCTTGGGCGTCGTCACTGACGCCTGGCCCCTCCTGACCGAAGAGCAGTACGCATTCGCGTGGGAGATCAGCAGTTTCCAGCGGTACCGACCCCGGAGTGTTGTCGACGGCGACCACGGCGAGACCGTTATCGCGCGCCCACGTCATCAGCTCCGACACCGAATCGTGGTGCAGCAGATGCTGATAGCGATCGGTCACCATTGCTCCGCGTCGATTCCAGCGGCGTCGTCCGACGATGTGCACCGCCAACGCGGCAAACGCATTCGCGGTCCGCACCACGGTCCCGATGTTGGCGTCGTGCGCGAAGTTCTCGATGGCCACATGAAACGGGTGTCGACGCGCGTCGATGTCATCGACGATCGCCTCGCGGCGCCAATACCGGTATGCATCAACGACATTCCGGGTATCACCCTCGGCGAGCAGTTCCGGGTCGTAGCGCGGATCGTCGGGGATTCGACCATCCCGTTCGACGTCCCACGGCCCCACTCCGACGGCGGGCCGTGCCTGCCATTCGGTGGGCCCGGGTACGTCCGAACCCTCGGGCGAGTCAGATCCCTCAGGCGACATGCCGCCGGTCGACATCGCCTCAGGCAAGCCCGATGTCGGCGAGACCGAGGAGAGATCGGTACGGCACACCGAGTTTCGTGATCACGTCGTCGGCGCCGGTTGCGCGGTCGACGACGGTCGCAACACCCACCACAACGGCTCCGGCCTCGCGCGCAGCCGCCACAGCGGTTGCCGGCGAATTGCCCGTGGTGCTGGTGTCCTCGACGATCAGCACCGCTTTGTCTGCGATGTCCGGGCCCTCTACCTGACGCTGCATTCCGTGCGCCTTGGCCGCCTTGCGCACCACGAATGCGTCGATGGGGCGTCCGGGCGCGTGCATGATCGCGGTCGCAACCGGGTCGGCACCCAACGTCAGTCCGCCGACCGACTGGTATCCCCAGTCGGCGGTGAGTTGACGCATGAGCTTGCCGATCAGCGGCGACGCCTCGTGATGCAGCGTGGCGCGTCGCAGGTCGACGTAGTAGTCGGCTTCACGTCCTGACGACAACGTCACCTTGCCGTGCACCACAGACAGTTCGGCGACGAGTCGCGCGAGCGCCGCGCGGGCGTCGCCGTCGACCTCGGGGGTCGCGGATGCGGAGGGCGTTGAGGAGGTCACAGTCGGCTCACTCTTCCTGCTCGTGCGTCGCGGTCGGGATATCTCGATGGCTGATTGTGTCTCGAAAGCTGCGTGAAACGCTCAGTCACGACGATGATGCCGATTGGAGCGCTCACCCGTCTCGGGCGGCTGCGCACTGCGTGATCGCCGCACCGGCATCGGGGTCATGCCGCGGCCGGTCGACGGCGTCGACGCACGCCTGGCTCCGGTCTCACTCTGCGGTTGCTCGGCCTGTGGTGGCTGGCCCTGTGGTTGCTGGTTCTGGGGTGGCGGTTGGCGGCGTGTCGCGGGAGCTGCTGCCTCCTGCGCCTGAATGCGCGCCCGACGTTCCTTGTCGCGCATCGACTCGGTCTTCTCGTCGGCGAACTCTTCGCGCGTCGGCCCGTGCGGATCGCGCGGGTCCGGCGGATCCTGGGGGTCCTGCACCGGCGGGAGTACACGCAGCAGGTCAGCGAAGCGTCGAACCACTTCGAGTCCCGTGTCGAGCTTGGTCGCGTCATCGGTCAACGGCATCGAACCGAGCGCCCAATTACCTTCGTCCCACAGCACCTCGACGTACGACGGCGCGTTGTTGGCCAGCGCGACCATCCTCCGGTCACACACCCGTCGTGCGACGTCGAGGTCGTTGGAGAACATGACACGCGGTCCCATCGCACCGAGCAGTTCGACGTCGTCCTCGGCGGGCGCGAGCACGTCCTCGTGGCGAAGGTCGACGATCACGTTCGACGGCGCATTGCGGCGTACCGCGATGACGGTTGCGGTATCAGCGAGGTCGAAGACGACAGCCTCGGCACCGCCATAAACTCCGTATGCGACATCTTGAACCCCGACGCCGTCGGGAACATTCATCGTCGCGCGGTGGAACACCTTGCGCAGCTTGGTATCTGAGGCACGGTAGGAGAAGTCGTGGGCATCACCCCACACGGCACGCCGGTGGCGGGTGCCGCTGGAACGCTTGCGGTCGAGCCACAGCAGGGCCGCCGCACCGGCCAGCGCCACGGCTGCGATCACGAAATAGACGATGGTCATCGCGCTACAGCCTACTTCAGGGGCACGCCGCTGATCGAGAATGCCTCGCTGCTGATCGAGCGCGCCCCACCCAACCGCTGATCGAGCCCACCCCCGCTGATCGAGCTTGTCGAGATCACCGACCGAGCCCACCAACAGAGGCGCACCGTGGTTTCGACACGGCAGCTCGCTACGCTCGCGGCCTGCTCAACCAGCAGAAGACCCCCGCTGATCGAGCGCCCCCCGCTGATCGAGCTTGTCGAGATCACCTCCCCGACGCCACGTACCCCCGCCGCTTGTCGACGACGTTCCGCAGAGCCGTCGACAACTCCTCGCCGCCGGCCTGGCGCCCAGCCTCGACGTACCGCCGCAAATTGTCGAGCACCTGATCGGCGAGCTCGTCGCGCCACCCCACGACGTCGCCGCTCATATGCGCCGAGATCGCGACGTTGTCGAAGTCCCACAGGGGGCTGTCGTCGGGCAGCGGTTCGGTGACGAACACATCGAGCGACGCCGCGCCGATCCCGCCGCTGCGCAGCGCGTCGGCCAACGCCGCCTCGTCGACGAGCCTGCCCCTGCCGACGTTGACAAGGTGCGCGTCGGAACGCATCGCCGAGAGCACCGACGCGTCGATCATGCCCTCGGTCTGCGCGGTGAGCGGCGCCACGACGACCACGTTGTCGAATTCGCCGACGTACGTGCTCAATTCGTCGGTTGCGCGCACCTCGCCGAAGTCGGGATCGTCGTGACGTGCCGTGCGCCCGGCGCCGGTCACGCGCATCCCGACGGCGCGCAGCAGCCGCGCGATCGCCCGTCCGATCCCACCGGTCCCGATGACCAACACCGACGACCCAGCGGTCCGTGTCGTCTCGCGCCACACCCAGTCGTGCGACGACTGCAGGCGCGCCGATTCGTGTAAGCGCTTGTCCCGCGCCAGGATCGACGCCAGCACGAACTCCGCGATCGGTTGGTCGAAGACGCCGTGTGCGTTGGTCACCACGATGTCGGAGTCGGCGAGCTCGTCGAACAGCAACGAATCGACGCCCGCGGCGCAGACGTGCACCCAGCGCAGCGATTGTGTTGCGCCGCCCCAGTTGTCGCGCAGAGCGCGAGAGAAGAAGTCCCACACGACGAGAACATCGGCACCCGGCAGCACCTGCGGCAATGTCTCGACGGTGCACTGCCGCACGTCGGCCAGCGCCTCGAGTTCGGCGAGGTTGTAGGGACCCGGCGCGTCGTCGGCGCCGAGGAGGACGAGTTGCGGCTTGGTGGACGTCACACCCGCCACCGTATCCGTGTACGCACCCACCGGAAACAGCACCCTGTCTAATTGTTGACAATCCGACGATCTGAGTACACCGTGTACCCATGACCCTCGCCGCAACGCCTCAGACCGCGTCGCTGTCGCCGATCCTCAAGCAGGCGACGCCCGTCGTCGTCGATCACGCGCTCGGCTCGTGGATTCACGGAACCGACGGAAACAGCTACCTCGATTTCACCACCGGCATCGGGGTCACCAGCACCGGCCACTGCCACCCGAGGGTCGTCGCCGCAGCTCAGGAGCAGTGCACCAAGATCATCCACGCGCAGTACACGACGGTGATGCATCAGCCGCTGCTCGAACTCACCGAGAAGCTCGGCGCAGTCCTCCCACTCGGACTCGATTCCGTCTTCTATGCGAACTCCGGGTCGGAGGCCGCCGAGGCAGCGGTGCGCCTGGCCCGCATGGCAACCGCGAACCCCAACATCATCGTGTTCCAGGGCGGATTTCACGGGCGAACCGTCGCGGCCGCGAGTCTCACCACCGCGGGCACCCGATTCTCCGCGGGCTTCTCACCCCTCTGCGCACGCCTCGACGGCCGCACTGGCGTCGCTCGGCGTCGAGGTCACCACGGCCGACGGATGCTGCGGCGTCGCAGGCAACTTCGGCTTCGAGAAGGGCCACTACGAGGTCAGCGTCGCGGTGGCCGAGAACGCCCTGGCGCCCGCGCTCCGTGCCGCGCCGGAAACTCCGGTCATCACCGACGGGTTCAGTTGCGCGATGAGCGTCGACCACCTGACGGCCACCGACCCCCTCATCAACGCCCACGGGCAGCACCTCGCCGAACTGCTCGCACAGGCGCTGCCCCTTGCACAAGAACTACCCCGCGCACAGCCATCACCAGAGGAAGGACTCCGATGACACTTCTCGTCGACACAACCTGGGCACCCGCATCCTCGAAACGTCGCTTCGATGTCGAGAACCCGGCGACGGGCGAGGTCATCACGTCGGTCCCGGACGGCAACGCCGACGACGCGCTCGAAGCCCTCCGTCGTGCCGCCGCCGCCCAATCCGACTGGGCGGCAACCAGTCCCCGCTCGCGTAGCGAGATCCTCTACCGCGCATACGAACTCATCACCGCGCGGGCCGACGAGTTCGCGACCCTGATGACCACCGAGATGGGCAAACCGTACCCCGAAGCGCGTGGCGAGGTTGCCTACGGCGCAGAGTTCTTCCGCTGGTTCGCCGAGGAAGCCGTACGCATCGGCGGCGACCACTTCCTCACCCCGGACGGCAACAACCGAGTCGTCGTCCGGCATCGCCCCGTCGGCCCGTGCATCCTGATCACGCCGTGGAACTTCCCATTGGCGATGGGAACACGCAAGATCGGCCCGGCGATCGCCGCGGGCTGCACGATGGTCTTCAAGCCCGCAGAGCTGACACCGTTGACCTCGCTACTCCTCGCCGACGTGCTCCGCGAGGCAGGTCTGCCCGATGGCGTCCTGAACGTGGTCACCACAAGCGATCCCGGTGACGTCGTCGGTGCGTGGATGTCGTCGGGCCTCGCCCGCAAGGTCAGCTTCACCGGCTCCACCGCGGTGGGAAAGCTGTTGCTGCGCCAGGCCGCCGACACGGTGATGCGCACCTCTATGGAGCTCGGCGGCAACGCACCCTTCATCGTCTGCGACGACGCCGATCTCGACACCGCGCTCGACGCCGTGATGGTCGCGAAGATGCGAAACATGGGACAGGCATGCACTGCGGCCAATCGCATCTTCGTGCATCGTGACGTCATGGACGAGTTCGCACGCGGTCTCACGCAACGCATGTCAACACTCACCGTCGGAAACGGAATGTCCGAGGGCACCCAGGTCGGCCCCCTCGTCGAACGCAAAGCCGTCGACAAGGTCGAAGAGCTCGTCGACGACGCCGTTCGACGCGGAGCATCGCTTCAGTGCGGCGGCACCCGTCCCGACGGCCCCGGCCACTTCTACCCGCCGACGGTCCTCACCGACGTTCACCCCGAGTCCGCTCTCATGAGCACCGAGATCTTCGGGCCGGTCGCCGCTCTGATCCCGTTCGACGGCTCCGGAATCGAGGCCGACGACACCGTCGTCGCAGCCGCGAACAGTACGCCCGCGGGCCTGGTCGGATACGTCTGCAGTCGCGACGCCGAGCGTCTCGACGCCATCTCGTCGAGCCTCGCGGTGGGTATGGTCGGGGTCAACACGGGTCTGGTCTCCAACCCCGCGGCCCCGTTCGGGGGGATCAAGGAGTCGGGCCTCGGCCGCGAGGGCGGACGTCTCGGCATCGAGGAGTTCCTCGACGTCACCTACACGTCCACCCCGATCCGACGGAGGCGATAGGTGTATCTCGGCGCCCAACTCTTCACCGACAGCGAGTACCGACAGCGGTTGACCCGCGTGCGCGAACTGATGGATCTGCAAGGACTTTCGGCGATCATCGTCACCGACCCCGCGAACATCTTCTACCTCATCGGGTACAACGCGTGGTCGTTCTACACCCCGCAGATGCTGTTCGTCCCCATCGACGGCGAGATGCTGTTCTTCGCTCGCGAGATGGACGCACATGGCGCCCACCGCACCACCTGGCTACCCGACGAGCAGATCGTCGGCTATCCCGAGAGCTACGTGCACCGCCCGCACGTGCACCCGTTCGACTGGGTCGCGTGGGCGCTGCGGCAACGTCATCAGGTCGCACCGGCGTCGAAGGGCGGCTCCGTCGGACTCGAGATGGACTCACACTTCTTCTCTCCCAAGGCTTACCGCGCGCTACACAACGCCATCCCCGAGTGGAAGCTCGTCGACAACTTCGAACTCGTCAACTGGGTACGTTCGGTGAAATCCGACGCCGAGGTGCAGCTCATGCGACAGGCCGGCATGGTGTGTTCAGAGGCGATGCGCGCCGCCATCGAGACCATCGATGTCGGTGTACGGCAATGTGATGCGGCAGCAGCGATCTCACAGGCACAGATCACCGGCACCGACCAGTTCGGCGGCGACTATCCCGCGATCGTGCCGATGATGCCGACCGGTGCCGCCGCCGACACTCCCCATTTGACTTGGCACCAGGGCACTTTCACGCCTGACGAGGCCGTCGTCGTCGAATTGTCCGGTGCGCACAACCGGTATCACTGTCCCCTCGCCCGCACCGTGGCGCTGAGCGCACCGTCGAAGGATCTCGACTATGTCGCGGGCGCGACGGCAGAGGGCCTCAACAACGTCCTCGACGCGATCAAACCCGGTGTCGCCACGCGTGAGCTCGCATCGACCTGGAACTGGACCCTCGCCAAGTACGGTCTCGAAAAGCCCTCTCGCCTCGGCTATTCCATCGGGATCGGTTACCCACCGGATTGGGGTGAGCGCACCATCAGCATCCGCACCGAGGACGAAACCATCCTCGAAACCAACATGACCTTCCACATCGTCTGCGGAATGTGGATGGACGACTACGGTTTCGAGCTCTCCGAGTCGGTACGAGTCAGCCCGACGGGCGTCGAAACCTTCACCGCGTTCCCACGGGAACTGATCAGGAAATGAGGTGTCAGCAGTGACCACCATGAACTACACGCTCCCCCTTGCCGGACGCGCGAAGGATCTCGTCGGCTCGATGATCGATTCATCGACATCCCTGCTGGCCTCTCAGACGCACGACATCGTGCGCTTCGCGATGGGCTCGCCAGCGGATGAGGCCGTCCCCGCCGCGGAGTTCCGGCAGATCGCCGGTGAGATCCTCGACAACTCGTCGTTCACCTACGGCGCCACCGAGGGCGAACCACGGCTGCTGCAGCTCCTCGTCGACTACCTCGCGACCACACCCGACCCGTCGAGCCTCGATCGCCTCGTCATCACCACCGGCGGCATGCAGGGCCTCGACCTCGCGTCCAAACTGTTCGTCGACCCCGGCGACCTCGTCGTCGTCGAATCACCCACGTACACCAACGGCAGTGCCACCGCGCTGTCGTACGGCGCGCAGCTTCTCGAAGTGCCCGTCGACGACGACGGCATGCAGGTCGACACCCTCGAAGACCTCGTCTCCCGCACCCGACGCACCCCCAAGGCGATCTACACGATCCCGACGTTCCAGAACCCGTCGGGCGTCACCCTCTCCGAGGAGCGTCGACGCGAGCTGTTGCGGCTGGCGCACGAGTGGGGCGCCGTCATCATCGACGACGACCCGTACGGCCTGCTGCGCTTCTCCGGCGACGACGTCCCGACGTTCCAGACCCTGTCGCCGCACGATCCGCTGATCTTCTCGGTGCGGACGTTCTCCAAGATCCTCGCGCCGGGCTGGCGGGTCGGATGGGTCGACGCCGATCCGTCGCTGCGCCAACTGCTCATCAACGGCAAACAGGCGATGGACACCTGCACCAACGTGCCCAACCAGCACATCGTCGCCGAGTACATCGCGCGCGGCGGACTCGAGGATCACCTCGCCGGCCTGCGGGTTCTCTACCGCGAACGCAGGGACGCGATGCTCGATTCGGTCGAGCGCCATTTCGGTGACCGCGTGTCGACGACGCACCCCGAAGGCGGATTCTTCCTCTGGCTGACCCTGCGCGGCGAGTTCGCCGAGATCGACACCCGCGAACTGTTCGAGACTGCTCTCGCCGACGGCGTCGCGTTCATCCCCGGCCCCGCGCTGTCGCCGACCGGCCGGTTCCGTAACGCCCTGCGTCTGTGCTTCGCATCGAGCACGCCCGAGCGCATCGACGAGGGAATTCGACGTCTCGCCGGAAGCTGCGAGAGGATGACACAGAACAGATGAGGTCGGTATAGCCAGCCGACAATCACGAAGGGGATTCCAGTGACGGTGAGCGAGTCCGACGCGGTGGTGGCCCGGATCCGTCCGGACGAGATCGTCGCGCTCACCAGAGCTCTGGTCGACGCCCCGAGTGAGAACCCGGGCGGCACCGAGGCCCTGGCCGTCGCCATTCTCGAAAATGCCTGCCGCGATGCCGGTTTCACCGTCACCACCCATGAGGTGACGCCCGGCCGACCCAACCTCATCGCGACGCTACCCGGCGGCGACGGGCCAGGACTGATGTTCCTCGGCCACTCCGACGTCGTCCCGGCCGGACCTGGCTGGACCGGTGATCCCTACCGCACCCGGTTGTCCGAAGGCGTGCTGACCGGGCGCGGCACCGTCGACATGAAGGGCGGATTGGCCTCGGTCGTCGAGGCGATGTCGGCGCTGGCGCCGCTGGCCGCGCAGGGCCGACTCTCCGGTCCGGTGCAGTTGGTCTGCACCGTCGACGAGGAGGAACACGGAGCGGGCGTCCGCGACCTGGTGGCCCGCGCCGACACCTCCCGCAACTTCGTCGGATGCGTCGTCGCCGAACCCACCGATCTGGTCGTCGTCCGCGGGTGTCGCGGGGCGTCGTATCTGGAAATCGACATCCGGGGCAAGGCCGCCCACTCCGGTCGCCCCGACGACGGCCGCAGCGCAATCTACGCGGCGGCGTCGATCATCGACATCATCCGGGCCGACCACGAGGCGATGACCGCGAGCGCCGCAGGTCTTCTCGGCTCGGGTACCTGGAACGTCGGGACGATGAGCGGCGGGCAAGGCATTTCCGTTGTCGCCCCGATGGCGGCACTCGGAGTCGACCGCAGACTGATGCCAGACGAGAGTGCGGAGGCCATCGCCGAATGGCTGCGCGGCCGCATCGCCGCCGCAGGCATCGAGTCCGACGGCATCGAGGTCGACGTCGCGGTCACCATGGAGATGCCGGGCTTCGAGACGCCTGCCGACCACACACTGGTCACCGCAACCGTCGACGCGCTGAACTCACTCGACGCCCAGACGTCCGTCGGCGGCTGGACCGCGGCGTGCGACGGCGGTTTCGTCAGTCGCGACCTCGGCATCCCGGCGATCGTCTGCGGTCCGGGCAACATCAACACCCAGGCCCATCAGCCGGACGAATCCGTCGCGGTCGACGATCTGGTCACTGCCGCACGGGCTTACGCGTTGGTGGCGCTGGAACTGCTCGGCTGACGCCGACCGCCCCGAGCACAGCGCGCACCGTCGAACGCACCCGCGCGTCGACCTCAGCCGGAGAGCTTTCGGGGAACTTTCCGCCGAGGTACAAGAACGCCAGCCCGTGCACCAGCGCCCACATCGCGGTCGCAACCTCTTCCGGCTCTGCCGTCGAAACCGTAGCGGCGACAACGGTATTCAGATACCCATGGATCGCCTCGACGGCCTCGACCCGATCCGGGCTCGTCGGGTCGCACCGCTCGGCGAACATCGCGCGGAACAACCCCGACCGCTCCAACGCGAACCGCACGTAGGCGACGGCGATGTCGGCTACATCGTCGACGCTCGACGGCGACTCGCTCGCCGCTCTCAGCCGCGCAGTCAGCTCGCGATAGCCCACCGCAGCAACGCTCGAGACCAATGCCTCACGGTCGGCGAAGTGCCGGTAGGGCGCCGCGGGTGAGACGCCCGCGCGCCGTGCGACAGCGCGCAACGACAACTCGGCAGAGCGGTCCTCGTTGAGCAACTCGATCGCCGACTGCACCAGCGCTGCGGCGAGATCACCGTGGTGATACGACTCGGGCCTCGACATATGCCAGATTCTATCGCTGGTCGAGCCGCCGCAGACCGTCAGCACTGCACGCCGGAGCCGGGATCAGCGCGTGACGACCGAGCCGGTGTCCGCGCGTGTCAGCGCGAAGTCACCGCCGTGGAGCTCTCCGGAACCGTGATGTCCTCGGTCCGCTCGGGAATCTCGGTGCCGCGCAACGACGCTCCAGCCGTCTCCTTCAAGAAGATCAGCGCCACCATGCCGATCGCACACGCGCCCATCATGTAGACGGCGGGAAACAGGTTCCAGCCCGTGTCATTGACCACCGCTTCGTTGACGAGCGGTGCGGTACCGCCGAACGCGGCGGTCGCCACGTTGTAGGAGATCGCGAAGCCCGCGTAGCGCACCTGAGTGGGGAACATCGCCGGGAACGTCGCGGAGATGGTCGAGAGCTGGGGCACATAGAACAGTCCCAGGATCACGAATCCCACTATTGCCCAAGCGAATCCCTTACCCATCAACCAGTAGAGCGGTATCGCGAATACGAAGAGTCCGATGAGCGAGAACCACCACATCGGTTTACGCCCGGTCTTGTCCGACGCCGCTCCGAAGAACGGGATCACCACCATCATCGCGAGCTGCCCGATGAGCACCACCGTCGAACCCGACGACTCCGACAGCCCGATCGTCTCCTTCAGGTACGTCGGCTGATACGCCAGCAGCGTGTAATTCGCGACGTTGAGTGCGATCACCATGCCGAACATGATCAGGATCGGCTTCCAGTAGTTGCTCAGCAGATCCTTGAAACGGGTGTAGGCGCTTCCGGTGATCTCGTCGCGCTTGTCCAGCTCCTGGAACACCGGGGTGTCTTCCAGCTGCGAGCGCAGATACAGACCGATCAACCCGAGCGGCAGCGCAATCAGGAACGGAATTCGCCAGCCCCACGTCTGCATCTGCTCGTCGGAGAGCAACAGCTCGAGGAACAGAACGATCGCGGTGCCCGCGCTGAACCCGGCGAGTGTGCCGAACTCCAGCAGCGATCCGTACTTGCCGCGCTTGTTGTCCGGCGCATACTCGGCCATGAACGTCGCAGCACCGCCGTATTCGCCGCCGGTCGAGAAGCCCTGAATCACGCGCAGCGCTATCAACAGAATCGGCGCCCAGATCCCGGCGACGGCGTGTGTCGGAAGGACACCGATCAGCGCAGTGGCACCGGCGATCAACAGAATCGTCATGGCCAGCACGGACTTTCGTCCGATCCGGTCACCGATGGGACCCCAGATCATGCCGCCCAACGGGCGTAGGACGAATGAGATCGCGAACCCGAGCATGGTGCCTATCGAGCCGAGCGACCCCGGGAAGAATGCTTGCGTGAGGTAAGTAGCGGTCGCGGCGTAGACGCCGTAGTCGTACCACTCTGTTGCGTTGCCGATCGCCGACGCGCCAATTGCTTTGCGGAGTAGAGCTTTTCCTTCTCGCGACTCGGGGTCGGGTGCGAGATCCTCATAGGTTGCCGAGGAGTTTGCCGTAGCCATCTGTGCCTTCCTGGGTGGACTCGGGGCCAGTGTGTCTTCGCGCTGACTCACATCGGTGGGCGGTGATCAGTACATGTCGTCTAGAGCAGTCGGCGGAGACCGTCTCTCATGTGTTCGATCATCAGCTCGTCGGCCGCCTTCGCATCTCCAGCCGCGATGGCGTCCACCAATGCCTGGTGTTCGTCGGTACGTTCCTTTCCCGAGGAATACGTTCCCCGCATCGCGCGTAGACACATCTTCGTTTCCACGAGGATCGTGCTGTGCAAGCGCGACAATCGTTGACTCCGCGCGTACTCCACCAAAGTCTGATGGAACCGCATATCCGCTTCGGCCATGTCTTCGCCGTTCGGATCGTCGATATGACGACGCATCAACGCAACCACGTCGGTGAGAGCTTGCACCGCCGCAGGGTCGCCGTGTTCGATCACCTGCTCTATTGCCGCACGTTCAACGGCCGTCCGGGCGATGTACATGTCCCGGATGTCGTCGTCATCCATCGAGACGACGAACAAGCCTCGGTTGCGGTGACTCACCAGCAACCCTTCTGCAGTCAGGCGTTGCATCGCCTCTCGCAGCGGCCCCCGACTCACTCCCAGGTCTGCTGCGAGACCTGCTTCGGTCAATTGTGAACCGGACGGAAAGTTACCGTTCGCAATCGCATCGTGCAACTTTCTGGCGATGATCGCAGGTGTCGACTCCTGCTCGATCGGTTCGAGAACCCTACGGCGACCTTCCGATCGAGTTCGCTCCATTGTCATCGTGACCATCCTCTTCTTCGTACTCTATGCACGCGCAAATGTCAGGGTTTCGCCGCGAGCGCCGCCCATCCAGATGTCGTTGCATGCTGCGGCGAACTCGACGAGACCATCGGTGATGGTGGCGAACACATTTCCGGGAACCCATCCGACATCCCCGTTGACCAGCAAGTTGTTTCGACCATAGAAGACTGCAAGGTCGATGAGCAGTGAGTGTTCCGACGGCGCGGCGTCGGATTCGTAACCGTAAGCGGGATTGTCCAATACACCGTCGAAGGTGAAATAGCAAAGGTCGCCCGGTATCGGTGTGACCGTCGTGTTCTCCGGTCCCGGTTCATGCGCCGCGAACGCGGGTGCCAACGTATAGATCTCGTTGCGCGCAAACTTGCCGTGAAAGACCTGACCCCCCAACGGCAAAGCGTCCCACACCGCGGCGGCGGTGCGCGGCGCCTCGGCGTCGAGCAGTCTCGCCCTTGCGCTGACATCGCGCGATGTGAGGCTGACGATGATGAAGCGATCGGTCACGAGCCGTCTCGACTTTCGTTGAGGTGAGCAGACTTTCGTCGAAAGTCTGCATCTGCGAGCGTGCCGACGTTCGCGACCGACTCGTATGCCGCGGCCACACGCAGCACTGTCGCGTCGTCGTGGCGTGCTCCCACGATCTGAATGCCAGTGGGCAGCAACGGGTCCTGCGCAAAGCCGCTCGGCACCGTGATCGCAGGTTGACCGGTGAGATTGAACGGATAGCTGTACGGCGTCCACGACGTCCAGTCCTGCGACGACGAACCTGCAGGCACGTCGACGCCCGCCTCGAATGCGACCGACGGCATCGACGGTGTCACCAGAACGTCGTACTCCTCGTGCAGTGCACCCATCTGTGTGCCCATTGCCATTCGCAGCGCAGTGGCATCCACATAGTCGGCCGCACTGAAGTCGCGGTGACGTTCCAGTGCCGCAAGCAGTTTCGGGTCGACGCGATCCCGGAGGGCAGGGTCCAGAGCCCCGACCACCGCGGCCGCTCCCGCGAACCACGCCGTGTGGTACGCCCAGACCGGATCGTCCCACCCGATGTCGACCTCGTCGACCGTGGCTCCGAGGTCGCGTAGAACGCCGACCGCAGCCTCGGTATTCGACTGCACCGCAGCATCATTGACGCCATAGCCGAGATCGGGACTGTAAGCGACGCGGATGCCGTCCAAACCCCGCGCGCCTGCGATGATCTCCGGGGCGACAGGTTGCGGCGTCGGCCCCGCCGACCAGTCGCGCGAGTCGAAACCACTGATGACGTCAAGCAACAACGCGCAGTCGACGACGCTGCGCGTCATCGGTCCGACATGTGCCACCGGCGCGAACGGACTCGGCGGATACATCGGCACCCGGCCGAGCGTCGGCTTGAGCCCGACGACTCCGCAGAACGCAGCCGGAATACGAATCGAGCCGCCACCGTCGGTGCCGACCGACAGTGGCCCGAGTCCCGCCGCGAGGGCAGCGGCGCTACCTCCGCTCGAACCTCCCGACGTCCGATCGGTCGACCACGGATTGCGCGTGATGCCGGTCCGGGGACTGTCGGTCACGCCTTTCCAGCCGAACTCAGGCGTCGTGACCTTGCCGAGCGGCACGGCTCCCGCCTCGCGCAGTCGTGCCACCGCTGGAGCGTCGACGTCGGATCGTTGTATGTCAGGGCTCAGCGTCAACGAGCCGCGCAGCGTCGGCCACCCCTCGGTGACCAGGAGATCCTTGATCGACACCGGCACGCCGTCGAGCGGACCGATGGGAGTCGACGCGGCGTAGCGAGCCGCCGATTGGCGTGCGGCAGCCATCGTCGTGTCCGGGTCAACGACACAGAAGGCATTGATCTCGGCGTTCACCTGCGGGATGGTGTCCAGTAGCTCGGCAGCGACGTCGACAGGGCTCAGCAACCCACTGCGGTAGGCGTCACCGAGCTCCGACGCCGACATCGTGCGCACTGAGTCCTGCATGGTCACCTCCGGTTCCGATACGGTGAGAACAACAATTGTTTGATTGTTGACAATCTAGTCGGGAGGTCAACCCGTGACAACCGCTATCACCGCGGTCCTCTACCCGGGACACGCGGCCGAGGACGACTACCAGCTCATCGAGGACGCACTCAGCCCGTCGATTCGCCTGCCCGTGGTGATCACCGAGATCGACTCCGACGACCACACCGTCGGCGCCATGCGCGCTGTCGGCGAGTCCGACCGACTACTCGACGGCGCACAGCGCGCACGCACACACGACCCCGCAGCGTTGATGTGGGCGTGCACCTCGGGCAGCTTCCTCTACGGGTGGGAGGGCGCACAACGGCAGGCCGCGCAGTTGTCCGAGGTTGCGGGACTACCCGCATCGTCGACGTCGCTCGCGTTTGCCGAGGCGTGCAGAGCGCTCGGGATCGACGCGGTCGCGGTCGCGGCGAGCTATCCGGGCGACGTCGCCGCGGGATTCACGACGTTCCTCGCCGGCGCGGATATCGAGGTGGTCGGCATGCGCGCCAACGACATTCTGACCGCGACCGACGCCGGGTTCATCGACGGCGACACCCTGTTCGACATGGTCGTCACCGCCGATCAGCCTGCGGCGCAGGCCATCCTGATTCCCGACACCGCACTACACACGGCAACCTGGATCAACGACCTCGAGGCGCAGGTCGGCAAACCGGTCCTCACCGCGAACCAGGTGACTGCCTGGGAGGGTGCGCGGCTCGCGGGCGCAACCCCGCACTCCGACAAGCTGGGCGCGTTGTTCAGTCAGACGCCGCTTGTTCAGGCTCCGCGCCTCCAGACCCAGCCTGCTCAGGTGCCGAGTGTCCCCGTACGAAGCGATACCCCATCCCGGCCTCGGTGAGCAGATGCACCGGATGCGCCGGGTCGTCTTCGAGTTTGCGGCGCAGACTGGCCAGGTACACGCGCAGATAGTTGGTCTGGTTGAGGTACTTGGGACCCCACACGGTACTCAGGATGTCCTTCTGCCCCACCAGTTTTCCCTCGTTGCGCACCAGTAGTTCCAGAATCCCCCACTCGGTCGGCGTCAGGTGGACCTGCTCACCGTGACGCGACACCTGCTTAGCGCTGAGGTCGACCACGAAGTCTCCCGCGTCGACAACCGGCACCTCCGACGCATCCGGCGCAGCGACTCCACGACGCACCGCTGCACGCAGCCTCGCCAAGAACTCGTCCATCCCAAAGGGTTTCGTGACGTAGTCGTCGGCACCCGCATCGAGCGCAGCCACCTTGTCGACCGATTCGCCGCGCGCCGACAACACGATGACCGGCACGTTGGTCCACCCGCGCAATCCCTCCAGAACCGTGAAGCCGTCGATGTCGGGAAGCCCGAGGTCGAGGACAACCACCTGCGGGTTGACCTTGGCTGCCGCGGTGAGCGCCGCGGTTCCCGTCGACGCCGTCGTGACAGCGAAACCACGGGCGCTCAGATTGATTCGCAAGGCCCGCAACAACTGTGGTTCGTCGTCGACAACGAGGACTCGGATTCCGTCGGTCATGACTCGTCGTCCTCCGCCGGAAGTGAGACGACCATCGTGGTGCCGCCGCCCGGTGTCTCCTCGACACCGAGCGTGCCACCGATCGCGGCGGTAAACCCCTGCGCGACAGACAGACCCAGCCCGACGCCGCCGTCGGCACCGTTGCGGTCGCCACCCTGAACGAAGGCGTCGAAGATCTGCCCGCGTCTGTCGGCGGGAATCCCGGAGCCGTGGTCGATCACACGAATGACGGTACGCGGCACACCGTCGTCGTCGGTCTCGGACTCTGCCGTGACCTCGACACCGGCGCCACCTCCCCCACCGTGGCGCACCGCGTTGTCGATCAGGTTGGCCAGGACGCGTTCGAGCAGTCCACCGTCGGTGTATGCCCACATAGCGTGGAAGGTGAAGGCGATCTCCGGGATGGGCCCACCGACCCAGCTCACCGCGGTCGCTGCACGGTGCACCACCTCGACGAGGTAGGTGCGCGCGAGTCTTGGCCGCACGGCACCTGCCGCGAGCCTCGACGAGTCGAGCAGATTTCCGACAAGCGCCGACAGGTGGTCGACCGACTCGTCGATTGTCTCGAGGAGTTCTGAGGTGTCCTCCGGGCTGAATGTCACGTCGCCCGCACGCAGGCTCGAGACCGCGGCTTTCGCGCCGGCCAACGGTGTGCGCAGATCGTGGCTCACCGCGGACAGCAGTGCGCGACGCATCTCGTCGGTCTGGGCGAGTGCACGTGCCTCGGACGCCTCGCGTTCGAGTCGACGACGCTGCACCGCGCCGGCGGCCTGGATCGCCACCGAGGTGAGTACCCGTCGATCCCGACCGCCGAGTTTCGGCCCGCGCAACAGCAATTCGTATTCACCGCCGGGGACCGGGCAGACCGTGTCGGCGTCTTCGGCGCGCTGCGGCGGGTCGTCGCCGACAGCGGCGTCGACGACGCGTCGACCATCTTCTTTGTGCACCACCGATACCGCGGTCTGGTCGTAGGTCTCACGCACGCGCTGCAGCAGTGCCGAGACGTCAGCTCCACCGAGCACGGCGTCGGAGAACAACGCCAACAACTCGGCGTCACGGCTTGCCAGGCTGGCTTGCCGACGCCTGTTCGCAGCCGAATCGACCAGTGCGGCAACCGCTATCGCGATCACCAGCATGACAAGGATGGTGATGAGATTGTCCGGCTCGTTGATGGTGAACGTGAACCGTGGGTTGGTGAAGAAGTAGTTGAGCAGCAGGCCGGCCACCACCGCCGACAATGCCGCAGGCCCGATGCCGCCCAGCAGCGAGACCGCGAGCACCGTCACGAAGAACAACGCCGACTCGCTGGCGAACCCCAACCAACGGTCCAGGACGGCGAGTATGACCGTCATGATCACCGGTACCACGACCGCCGCGACCCAGCTCAACGGACGATGGAAGCGCGTGTCGCGAATGTCGAGTCGATTTCGACGACGCGTCTCGTCGTGGGTGACCATGTGGACGTCGATCTTCCCGCTGTGCGCAACGACATTCGCACCGACGCCCTCGTCGAAGAGTCGTTGCCAGCGCGGACGGCGCGACGTACCCAGCACCAACTGGGTCGCGTTGACGCCACGTGCGAAGTCGAGGAGCGTCGACGGAATGTCGTCGCCCACAACGGTGTGGATTCGCGTGCCGAATCCCTCGGCCAACTCGTGCAGCCGGGACAGCTCGGCAGCGGGTGTCCCGACTAGTCCGTCTCCGCGGACCACATGCACCACAACCAGTTCCGCACTCGACCGTGACGCGATGCGACTCGCTCGACGCATCAGGGTCGCGGATTCGGGTCCACCGGTGATCGCGACCACTACGCGCTCGCGTGCTTCCCACGTGTCGGTGATCGCGTGCGCCGCGCGGTAGTCGGCGAGATTGTCGTCGACGCGGTCGGCGAGCCACAGTAGTGCCAATTCGCGCAGTGCCGTCAGGTTTCCCTGGCGGAAGTAGTTCGAGAGCGCCCCGTCGATGCGTCCGGCCGGGTACACCTTGCCCGCACTGAGTCGTTGACGTAGCGCCTGCGGGGCGATGTCGACCAACTCGATCTCGTCAGCGGCACGCACGACAGCGTCGGGAACGGTCTCGCGCTGGATGACACCGGTAATCTGGGCGACGACGTCGTTCAGACTCTCCAGATGCTGCACGTTGACCGTTGTCAGCACGTCGATGCCCGCGTCGCGCAACTCCTCGATGTCTTGCCAGCGCTTGGCATTTCGCGATCCGGGAGCATTCGTGTGCGCCAGTTCGTCGACGAGTGCGACGCGTGGGGCACGCGCCAGCACGGCGTCGATATCCATCTCGTCGAGGACGGCCCCGCGATACACCTCCTCGCGACGCGGAATCTCCTCGAGACCATCGGTGAGAGCCGCGGTTGCCGAGCGCCCGTGCGACTCGACAACCGCGATCACCACATCAACACCCTCGTCGGCGAGACCTCGTGCATGCGAAAGCATTTCGTAGGTCTTGCCGACTCCGGGCGCACACCCGAGGAAGACTTCGAGTCGACCTCGGGTGTCAGCACCTGAACCCATGGGACCGAGTCTAATCAGCGCGACCGGCGATCACTTGCACACCGTGTGACCCAGCGCGAGGTTCACCTCGAGCACATTGACGCGCTGCTGCCCCAGGAATCCGAACTGCCGTCCTGACGTGTGAGCCTCGACGATCTCTCGGACCGCAGCCTGCGACTTCCCGCTGTTGCGTGCGATCCGTGGAATCTGGATCGCCGCGTACTCCGGGCTGATCTGCGGGTCGAGACCCGAGCCGGAGCCGGTCACGGCGTCCGCGGGCACTGCCGACGGCGCGACGCCCTCACGCTCGCCGATCAACGCGCGGCGCGCGGTGATATTGTGCGCGAGCGTCTCGCTGTTGGGGCCCTGATTGCTCGCGGCCGAGGCCGACGGATCGCCGGTGGCCATCGGATCGTCGGCCGAGCCGAGCACCCGTGCGTGCAGATAGCTGTCGGGAGTCCCAGCAGGTGCCTTCGGATCGACCCCGATCAGCGACGACCCGGCGTTACAGCCCTTGGCGTCGGTCACCTGCGACCCCTCTGCTGAGTTCGACCCGATGCGCGATGCCGCCCAGACAACCGTCGGATAGGCGACGCCGAGGATCACTGTCAGCGCCACGAGCATCGCGAACGCGACGGCACACTGCCGGAGGAATCCGGACGTGATGGTGTTCATGCTGCGATTACCCCATTCCCGGGAGGAAGCGGACGACGAGATCGATGAGCCAGATCCCCACGAAGGGGGTGATCACACCGCCGACGCCGTAGACGAGTAGGTTGCGCCCCAACAACTTCGACGCCGAGCTGGGTCGGTACCGCACACCACGCAGTGAGAGCGGGATCAACGCGACGATGATGAGCGCGTTGAACACCACCGCCGACACGATCGCCGACTGTGCCGAGTGCAGCCGCATGATGTTGAGCGTGTCGAGCTGCGGATAGATGCTCACGAACATCGCAGGCAGGATCGCGAAGTACTTCGCGAGGTCGTTGGCCAGCGAGAACGTGGTCAGTGCGCCGCGAGTGATCAACAGTTGCTTGCCGATGGCCACGATGTCGATGAGCTTGGTCGGGTCGGAGTCGAGGTCGACCATGTTGCCGGCTTCCTTCGCCGCCGACGTTCCCGAGTTCATCGCCACACCGACGTCGGCCTGCGCGAGCGCGGGGGCGTCGTTGGTGCCGTCACCGGTCATCGCGACCAGTCGTCCACCTGACTGCTCGGCACGGATCAGTGCCAGCTTGTCCTCCGGTGTCGCCTCGGCGACGAAGTGGTCGACGCCAGCTTCGGCGGCGATCGCCTTCGCGGTGAGCGGGTTGTCGCCGGTAACCATGACGGTGCGGATACCCATCTCACGCAGCTGCGCAAAGCGTTCTGTCATACCGGGTTTCACGACGTCCGACAGCTGGATCACACCCAGCACACGCGGCGTCTCGTCGTTGACGGCGACGACCAGCGGCGTACCTCCGCCGTTCGAGATCTCGGCGACTCGTTCGGTCACCTCGACCGGCATGTCGCCACCGAGCTTCATCACCCACCGCGCGACCGCGTCGGCGGCACCCTTGCGGTACTCGACGACGGGTCCGGGACCGGTGCGTACATCGATACCGCTCATACGCGTCTCCGCGGTGAAGGGCACGACCTCGAACTCAGGGTGCTCGTGACCACGCGTCGCGGCAAGTGCTTCCGCGTCGGCGGGCACCACATCATGCTCGTCCAAACACAATTCGACGATGCTGCGCCCCTCGGGAGTGTCGTCGGCGAGACTGCAGCGGTAGGACACCTCGGCGAGCTCGGCCGTCGAGGTACCCGGGCCGGGGAAGATCTCGGTGGCCCGGCGATTACCGAAGGTGATGGTGCCGGTCTTGTCGAGCAGCAGGGTGTCGATGTCGCCCGCGGCTTCCACCGCGCGGCCCGACATGGCGAGCACGTTGCGCTGCACGAGCCGGTCCATTCCCGCGATACCGATCGAGCTGAGCAGCGCACCGATCGTCGTCGGGATCAGGCAGACGAGCAGCGCGATCAGCTTGATCGCATCGGGGCTCTGGCCCGCGTACTGCTGCATCGGCCCGACCGCGACCACCGCGAGCAGGAAGATCAACGTCAGGCTCGCGAGCAGGATGTCGAGTGCGATCTCGTTGGGCGTCTTCTTGCGCGACGCACCCTCGACGAGCGCGATCATCCGATCGACGAAGCTCTCTCCGGGCGCGGCGGTGATCTTGACGACGATCCGGTCGCTGAGAACCACCGTGCCGCCCGTCACCGCGCAGCGGTCGCCGCCGGACTCACGCACCACCGGAGCGGACTCGCCGGTGATGGCCGACTCGTCGACCGTGGCGATGCCGTCGACGACGTCGCCGTCGCCCGCGATCACCTCACCGGCCTCGACGACGATGAGGTCGCCGACCCGCAGTGCCGTTCCCGAGACCTGAGAGATCGAACCGCTCTCGTCGAGTCGACGAGCCAAGCTGTCGCGCTTCACCTTTCGCAGTGAATCGGCCTGTGCCCTACCTCGGCCCTCAGCGACAGCCTCGGCCAGATTCGCGAAGAGCACGGTGAACCACAGCCACGCCGCGATCAGCCAGGCGAACCACGATGGCCGCCAGATCGCGAGCACGGTGGTCACGATCGAACCGATGTACACGACGAACATGACCGGATTGCGCGCCTGGTCGCGCGGGTTGAGTTTCCGCAGTGCCTGCGGAACCGACGTGATGAGCTGACGAGGATCGAACGAGCCGCGCGAGACCAGTTGTGTCTCCTCACGCTGTTCGACCGTCGCCTCCTCGGGTGTCACATCGGATTCGATGGTGTTGACGCTCACAGAAGTGCCTCCGCGATGGGTCCCAGCGCCATGGCCGGGAAGAAGGTGAGACCGGCGACGAGAAGGATCGTGCCGAGTAGCAATACGCCGAACAGAACTCCGTGCGTGGGGAGATTGGCCTCGGCCCGGACGGCCTCCTGCCGCTCGAGGACGGCAACCACCCCGCCGCTACCGCTGGTCGAGCTTGTCGAGACCTCCGCAGCGCTGGTCGAGCTGCCTTCGCTGGTCGAGCTTGTCGAGACCACCCCACCGCCGATCGAGCTCCCACCGCTGGTCGAGCCCTGCCCGCTGGTCGAGCTTGTCGAGACCACCTCGCCGGCCGGGCTCCCACCGCTGGCCGAGCTCCCGCCGCTGGCCGAGCTCCCGCCGCTGGTCGAGCTTGTCGAGACCACCCCGCGCGGGCGTTGGCGGCTGAGCAGCCCCGCGAGCGCGAGCACGAACACGATCGGCAAGAACCGGCCGAGTAGCATCGCCATTCCGAGCGACGTCTGGAACCAGTCACTGGTGACCGTCAGCCCACCGAACGCGCTGCCGTTGTTGTTCGCTGCCGACGCATACGCGTAGATCACCTCGGAGAACCCGTGGATCGATCCCGGAGTCCCCGGGTCGCCGCTGTTGCCCTGGGCGTCGAGCGTCGAACCCATCGCAACGCTGACACCGACGCCGACCAGCACCAGAGCGGGCATGACCAACACGTACAGCGCCGCCATGGTGATCTCGTTCTGGCCGATCTTCTTTCCGAGGAACTCCGGCGAGCGTCCGACGAGGAGACCGCCGACGAACACCGTGACCACAGCCATCATCAGGATTCCGTACAGACCGGTGCCGACGCCGCCGGGCGCGACCTCGCCGAGAAGCATGTTCCAGATCACCGCTCCACCACCGCCGGCAGACAGGCTGTCGTGGGCGGCATTGACTGCGCCCGTAGATGTTCCGGTTGTCGAGACCGCGAACAACGCACTTCCGGGAATACCGAAACGCTGTTCCTTGCCCTCCATCATCGCGCCGGCAGCCTGAGCGGCGAGACCGTTGGTGTGCGATTCGAAACTCCACACGATCGCGAGCATCACGCCCCAGATCGCCGCCATCACGCCGAGCAGCGTGAGGCCCTGGCGTCGATCGCGCACCAGCGTGCCATAGGTACGTGTCAGGCAGATCGGAATGATCAGGATCGCAAGGATTTCCACGACGTTGCTGAACGGCGTCGGATTCTCGAACGGATGCGCCGAGTTCGCCGACAGCGTGCCGCCGCCGTTGGTTCCGAGTTCCTTGATCGCCTCCTGAGAAGCGAACGGCCCCACCATGCTTCGGGAAGGATCACCCGACATCGTCGTGAAGCCGAAGCCGCTGTGCCACGACTGCACCACACCCTGAGTCAGCAGCACGATCGCGACGATCACGCTGAGCGGCAGGAGAATACGGACGCACGTACGCGTGAGGTCGACCCAGAAGTTGCCGATCAGTCCGTCGCCGCGTCGGTTCACCAATCCCCTGATGAGCGCGACGGCCACAGCCATACCGACGGCGGCAGACACGAAGTTCTGCACAGCGAGTCCGAGCATCTGGGAAAGGTTGCTCATAACCACTTCTGGCGAATACGACTGCCAGTTGGTGTTGGTGACAAACGAGATCGCGGTGTTGAACGCCGTCGCGGGATTGACACCTGCCTTGCCGTCCGACCAGGGCAGCACGCCCTGTAGCCGCTGCAGCAGATAGAGAAAGAGAAACGAGATCAGCGAAAAGGCCAGTACCGCAAGCACGTAGCCGACCCACGTCTGTTCGCGTCGGGCGTCGACGCGAGCCAACGAGTAGATCGCGCGCTCGGGCAGCAGATCGCGAGTGCTGCGGTACACGCGGGCCATGTAGTCGCCCAGCGGCACGTAGACGACTGCGAGAACCAGGACGACGAACGCCACCTGGAGCGCCCCCGCAAGGGATGAATTCACGTTCAGAACCTTTCCGGCTTGATCAGCGCGATCATGAGGTAGATCGCTGTCGCCGCCGACAGGACCAGCAGAACCACGTTCAACACTCCGTCTGCAGTCATCGGCCGATCCTCGCGTCGACGCCCCGGACCACCAGGACGCATATCGCGAAGCCGATCAACGCGGCGAGTACATAAAGCACATCGGCCACTTGTCACACTCCTTGGCTGGGCATGCCGAACGTCGAGCTGGCGAACGGCGCACCACAGCTTCTGTCTAATTCGTCTGTGTTGGAAGACCTCTTAACGCGTTCCATACGCGGCGCCGGGGTTTGTTGACGCAACCTTCGCGCCGAGCGACTCAGCCGTGCAGCGGGCCTCGTCAAAGGCCCGTCAAAGGCGCGTCAAGATCTGCGCTCACGGCGTCGAGAAGTCGTGAGGAATACGCTCTCCCGCGTGTGTAGGAGTTAGAACCGATCACATGAACGAGTCAGGATCGTCGCGCTGGGGATACGTCCAGGTCGGCTACGCGCGCCATTGGGTCTGCCATCGCATCGTCGTGTATCCGCCGGGTGCCAGCGCGGACGACGCGCGCTGGCTGCGCGTGTGGCGGGCACTACCCTTCGTCGCGATCGCGACGGTGTTGACCGCAGCGTTGATCGCGTCGTGGATGGGTCGCTCCGGGCTTGCCGGAATGCTGAGTGGAATGGTTGTCGCGTTCGCGACGGTTGTGGTCGTGGGGCAGCGGACCCACCTGGTGCGCACGCAGACACGCACAATGGAGGCGTGGACGGGTTACGGAACCGACGCCACTGCCCGAGCTACCCAGCGGAGTATCTGCGAACTCGCCGCTGCCCTGCGCGACGCCGATGGCCGTCTCGCTTCAGGTGCGATCAGCCCCGTCGAACACGAAATGGTATGGGCCCGTTGCTATCACGAGATTCCCGCTGCCCGGCGGCGTCGACTCAGCGCGGTGTGATCGCGATGCCGATCGTCCCATCCTTGCCACGACGGATCAGGCTTGCCTTGACGAGACCCCAGCCGACGATGCCGTACTTCTTCGAGATGGCGCTGCGCGCGCGATCGGTACCGGCGGCGTCGAGGATCGTCGCGGTTCCGTCCACCGGTTGACCCTGGAGCTTCTTTCCGCGGGCATCACACGCCTGGACGACGACGTGCGAGTCGCGTCGAATCCGCTTGACCTTCCACGAGTCGGTCTCTGTCCACATCAGCAGCGACTCGCCGTCGTAGGCCGCCCACAGAGGCGACGACACCGGCGTCCCGTCTTTGCGAAAAGTGGTCAGCTGCACGTACTTTGCATCGGTCGCAGCGTCGAAGGGCTTATCGGTGGCCATACCCAACCCTACTTCGCTCAACCCGATATCGGAGTCGCTCACGCGGCGCGTGCGAACAGCGACTGGTCGGCAGCAGGTACCGCGTAGGAGTGAGTGATCCCTGGCGACAGCACGCCGGCGTCGACGAGCGTCGCCCACGCGGTCACCTGGTTGGCCGAGAGCACCGGCTTGCCGAGTTCGGCTTCGAGTGCGCCGAGGACGTCGTAGGTCCAGAGGTTGGTGCAGGACACGAAGATCGCGTCGGCGTCCGGATGGTCGGCGCCACGGATCAGATCGGCCGTGACCGAATACGGAATGGTCCAGATGTCGTGGTCACGACCGAGTCCGGCCTGCGCCACCACGCTGCGTCCGGCCTGCGCGAGAAAGTCGCACAGCAACCCGGTGAGCGCATTCGTATAGGGCGTCGCCACGGCTATCCGACTGATTCCCAACGCATCCAACGCGCGTAACAGCGCTTCCGACGTCGTGACCGCACGCTGCGCACCGGCACCCAACATGCAGTTGGAGAGTTCGACCGCCCCGGAGATGCCGTAGACAAAGCTGCCCGACGCACACGCGTACGCGTATGCACTGGGCCGAACGGCCGATATCGCGCGCACCGCCGCCGCGATCTCGGCGTGGTTGTTCAGGTCCTTGCACATGTCGACGTCGACCGGAGCGTCGATGAATCCGGTTCGGGTGAAATACAGCGAGACGCCGTCGGGCATCCAGCGCCACAGCTCGCGGTCGAGAGCCATATCGAACGGGCAGACGATCCCGATGCCAACCTGCTCGCCGGGGCCATCACCCCACCCGAATTCGTACTCCATGCAGGCATGATGACACATTGTCGGATTGTTGACAGTTTGAGCGCACAAGTTTCCCGACCTGCTGCTGAGCCGTGTGGGTAGCCGGCGGAAACATCGAATCGCAGGAGTCAATCCTCGCCCGCTTCGCCGCCCGACAACGTCCCGGTCGACGTGCACCCAGACGTTATGTCCTGTCCGGGATGCTGCGCTGCGCACTCGCTGGCACAAAGTAGCGGCCTGCAAGCGCGCCGACGCCCATCAATCCGTATGCGACGAACAACGACGTGACGAACACATCGAACTGTCTATCTGAAAGTCTGGGATACCCTCCGTCCCAAATCATCATGATTATCCCGTCCCCTGTTACTCCCACAAGCACCAAACCAAGCGCGATACGTTGCGACATTTCAGGGATATACGCAGAAGTTTTTCCTAAGAGTGCGGGTATTGCAGTTGCACCGACTCCAGCCAGCGCAGCAAGCAGAGCGAACGCTATCAGGAAAATGGCCGCCGCAGCCCTGCTCTCCGGCACCACCGCTTCGCCAAACAGTATAAAGAATGTGTTAGCAGCCAACCAAATGACAAATCCGGCGACTACCGCGTAGATTGATACTGACTTGTCAGACTTCATCACGCCCTAATTTCTGTAGAGTCGGACCCCAGCTAGGCCATCACGGGAAACGTTGCCCAGCAACGTATGGAAGTCATCCCGTCCATTTATTCAGAGATATCGGATAGTGAGAAACAGTCGAAGGTTCCCTCATACTGCGCGCGGCCAGCTCTGTCGCGCATACCCCTCTTCGCTCTAGAGGCAAATTGATCCAGTAACCACGGAGCCATTCCTTCGATCCGATCGACCTGCAAGTAGTGGCTCGGGTCATTTAGCATGAGTCTCATCAAATAGGGATTTGATACCGTACGAGCAGTTGCCCTCGAGCCAGCGGTGTCCCACTCTTTCTCATATCGTCTTAGTCGCCTTGACCGCTCAAGCTCCTTCGTCTCAAATGTGCGCCGCGTCATACGTTAACCGTTGCGACTACGTTGGGTTGCGGAACTAACGGATATGGCTGGATTGGGTCGCAACACCCCGGGCTGACCACACCGACCTCTCCATCACCTGGACCAGCACCCGCACAGGCGAAACCATCACCACCTACCCACGGTGACCACCTGGCCGGGGTGACATCGTCTTGTCGCATGAGCCCGATCCGTATGACAGTTCGGCCGGATTCCGGGGTCGACGTCCTACGGATCGCTGGGCGGTCGAGCAGCACCCCGACCCGGCGCAGCGCCGCAGATCCGTATGACAATCTGGGCGGATTTCCTGGGTCAACGTCATACAGATCGCCAGCCCCAGACACCGTCTCGGGGGCTACAGCCGAGGGTCGTGCCCGTCCATGGTCAGGCCGCGGACTTGCGCGGGCGGCCGGGAGGACGCTTGCGCGCGATCACCGCACCACGCTCGAAGATCTCGCCGCCCCAGACACCCCAGGGCTCGGCACGATCAAGCGCAGCCTGCAGGCACTGCGCCCGCAGCGGGCAATCGGCGCACATCGCCTTGGCGCGCTCGAGGTCACGAGGGTCGTCGGCGAACCACAGGTCGGCGTCGGCTTCCTGACACGGAAGGGCCGATGCGCTCGGTGCCGCACTGACACAGTGCAGGCCGCCGCAGGTCCGCAGCACGCCGGGAGTGGTCAGTGACGGCACCTGGGCGCGACGCATGGCGCGTGGGTGGTGCGATGAACATCTGGCATCGGCGGTCATGCTGACGAGGCTAAAAGTTCAACCTCACTCGAAGTCAAGGGTCACTGCAACGCCAGATAGTCCTCGATGGCCGCGGCAACTGTCGGTCGGGTCACGCAGTCGTAGGCGTGGTCGTTGACCATCCCCGACGCCTGCATCAGCGCGAACATCGTGGTCGGACCGACAAACTTCCACCCGCGCTTCTTGAGGTCTTTCGAGAGCCTCGTCGAATCCTCCGACAACGTCATCGAACCCGGAATATGTTCTGCCGCAGGCGCGTACCGCCAGAAGAAGGATTCCAACGACCCCTCGGCATCGATGAGTTCGCTAGCCCGACGCGCATTGTTGATCGACGCTTCGATCTTGCCTCGATGACGAATGATCCCGGCGTCGCCGAGAAGACGTTCGACGTCACGCTCGGTGAAGCGCGCGACTTTCTCGACGTCGAAACCCGCGAATGCGGCTCGGAAGTTCTCGCGCTTGGTGAGGATCGTTCGCCAGCTCAGGCCGGATTGGAAGCCCTCGAGGCAGACCCGCTCGAACAGCGCGGTGTCGCCGGTGAGCGGAAATCCCCACTCCGTGTCGTGATAGGTCGTCTCGGGCTCGACAGCTGCCCAGGTGCAGCGCGACAAGCCGTCGTCGCCAACGATCACGTCCACCATGTGTCCTGCCTCCCAGTCCGCCGCCGCCGAGCGTATCGCGGGACTCCGACACTATCGGCACCTCCATCCGCTTTACCGATACGGTGGATTGCGTGAGCGACTACATCCTGAATTCACCGGGCACCTTCATCACCGACTCGCTCCGCGGTTTTGTTGCCGCTCACCCTGACATCGTCTGGCAGTCCGACCCCGGTTTCCTCCACCTGCGCGAGCGCGACGGCGAAAGCAACGTCGCCCTCGTCTCCGGCGGCGGGTCAGGCCACGAACCCATGCACTCCGGAATGATCGGCACCGGCATGCTCGACGCCGCGTGCCCCGGACTGGTCTTCACCTCGCCCAATGCCCTGCAGATCGTCGGTGCCACACGGTGGGCGGACCGCGGCGCGGGCGTGCTGCACATCGTGAAGAACTACACCGGCGACGTCATGAACTTCCGCATCGCGCGGCACCTGGTGCGCGATGACATCGAGACCGATCATGTGATCGTCGCCGACGACGTGGCATCCGACTCCGCAACCGGCCCCGGTCGTCGAGGAACCGGAGCGACCATCCTGGTCGAGAAGATCTGTGGAGCCGCAGCAGCTCGCGGCGACGATCTCGGCACCGTCGCCGACATCGGCCGGCGCGTAGCGGACAACGCCCGCAGCATCTCGGTGGCCTATCACGCGTGCACCATGCCGTCGAAGTCGGCGCCGACCTTCGAGCTCGACGCCGACGAGATGGAGTTCGGCGTGGGCATCCACGGCGAAGCAGGCCGTGAACGCACCGCCCGCGTCGGTGCCCGTGAACTCGTCAATCGCATGGTCGACCCGCTGGTCGACGCACTCTCACTCACCCACGGCGAGGAAGTGATCTGCCTGGTGAACGGCTTGGGCGCCGCCCACCCACTCGAACTCGACCTCGTGTTCGGAGAGGTCGTCGCAGATCTTGATCGTCGCGGGATCTCCATCGCCAGGCCGATGGTCGGAACATTCGTCACGGCCCTCGACATGCGTGGCGTCTCGATCACCCTGCTGCGAGCCGACGACGAGATCGTGTCGCTCTTCGACGCCCCGACCACCGCGCCGGGATGGGCGGCCAATCCGGCGCGTGGTACTGCCCCGCTGAGCGACACCACGTTCGCCGAACCGTCGGACTCCGCAGACGACGGAGCCGAGAACGAGTGGCTGACACGTTTCGTCCGACACGTCCAGGAGTCGATCGACGACCTGACCGAGCTCGACCAAAAGGCAGGTGACGGCGATTTCGGAACCAACATGGAAGCCGCGCTGTCGCACTTCAGCCTTCCGGTGCGCGGTACCGACAGCCAGGTATTGAACGCCATCAGCACGTCGTATCTCGTCCGGTCCGGCGGGACGTCCGGCGTCATCTTCGGCGTGCTATTCCGCGAGTTGGCCAACGCCTTCACCGAGACTGACGACGTCGAGGCCGCGATCCGCGAGGGTTCCTCGCATGCGCTCGCAGAGATCCAGGATCTCGGCGGCGCCCAGGTCGGTGACAACACGATGGTCGACGCTCTCAGCCCGGCCGTCGACGCGTTGGAGAATGGCGACTCTCTCGCCGACGTCGCCCAGAAGGCTGCTGATGGCGCCGAATCCACGCGTGACACAACCGCAACGAAGGGTCGAGCAAGCTACGTCGGCGAGAATGCGCGCGGCGTCGTCGACCCGGGTGCACTCGTCGTTTCCTGGCTCTATCAAGCTCTGACTGACGACTGACGCGTTCATCCATGAAAATCGTTAACCTATAACGTCCCGTCGCGTTATTACTTCGTGACCGCGAGTGCCCTCGGTTTCGAGTTCGTCGCAATCCGCCGTTGCCCCTGACGGTCTTCGCCTCCGAAGACCTAGCGTTTAGCCCACGTCGAGAAGTCGGCGCTGCGCACTACGACAACAGGAGCTCGACATGAGTGATTCAACGGGACGCCTGTCTGCACTGCTCTCCCGCATCGCCGAGGGAGACGCGCACGCCTTCGCCGCCTTCTACGACGAAACCAGTCACCGTGTCTACGGCATGGTTCTGCGGATCGTGCGCGATCGCGGCCTCAGCGAGGAAACCACGCAGGAGGTCTTCCTCACGGTGTGGCGGTCGGCGCACACTTTCGACCCGGAGTCGGGTTCGCCGCTCGGGTGGCTGATGACGCTCGCGCACCGACGAGCCGTCGACCGGGTTCGCTCGGAGACCGCGGCAAAGCGTCGACTTCACGTCTACAGCACAGCCGAACAGTCCACACGGATCGAACACGACGTCGTCAGCGAATCGGCTGAGCGTCGCGAAACCGTTCGCGAGGTGCGATCCCTGCTCTCACGGCTGACCGAACTGCAGCGCGAAGCCATCGAGCTCGCCTACTTCCGCGGTATGACCTACCGCGAGGTGGCCGACGAACTCGGCGTCGCGCTACCCACCGCGAAGTCACGCATCCGGCAGGCCCTCAAGCGTCTCGAGCCGCACATCGCGGCGGTTCCTGCCGCCTGAGCACCTGCACGCGCACAGAGTCCCCAAACCGCAAGGCCCCCTCACAAAAGAAAGGTCCCGACCCAAGAATGGGTCGGGACCTTTCTGGCCTGTCGGCGTGTCAGCCGTGTGGGCGTGTCAGTGCTGCTGGCGTGTCAATCCTGTGGCGGTCAGTCCAGAACCAACCCGTCGCCGTCGGCGCTCACGTTGACCGGCACGACGTCGCCGTCGCGGACGTCACCGGCGAGCAACGCCTTGGCGAGCTTGTCGCCGATGGCCTGTTGCACCAGGCGACGCAGCGGACGCGCACCGTAGAGCGGATCGAATCCCCGCTCGGCGAGCCATTCCTTGGCCTTGGGCGTGACCTGCAACTCGAGGCGACGCTGTGCGAGCCGCTTCTGCAGTTGGCCGAGTTGGATGTCGACGATCGACACCAGTTCCTCCGGGCTCAGCGCGTCGAAGATCACGACGTCGTCGAGTCGGTTGATGAACTCCGGCTTGAAGGCCGCGCGCACTGCCGCCATCACCTGGTCCTTGTCGCCGCCGGAACCGAGGTTCGACGTCAGGATGAGGATGGTGTTGCGGAAGTCCACGGTGCGGCCCTGACCGTCGGTCAGGCGTCCTTCGTCGAGAACCTGCAGCAGGATGTCGAAGACGTCGGGATGAGCCTTCTCGACCTCGTCGAAGAGGACCACCGTGTACGGACGACGCCGCACAGCCTCGGTCAACTGACCGCCCTGCTCGTAGCCGACGTAGCCGGGAGGTGCACCGACAAGCCTTGCGACGGCGTGCTTTTCGCCGTACTCACTCATGTCGATGCGCACCATCGCGCGCTCGTCGTCGAACAAGAACTCCGCCAGCGCCTTGGCCAGCTCGGTCTTGCCGACACCCGTCGGTCCGAGGAACAGGAACGATCCCAGCGGCCGGTTCGGATCGGCGACGCCTGCGCGTGCACGCCGCACGGCGTCGGAGACCGCGACGACAGCGTCTTTCTGACCGATGACGCGTTGTCCCAGTTCGTCTTCCATGCGCAGCAGCTTGGCGGTCTCACCCTCGAGCATCTTGCCCGCGGGGATGCCCGTCCACGCCGACACGACCTGTGCGACGTCGTCGGGGCCGACCTCCTCCTGCAGCATCACGTCTTCGTCAGGGTCGGTGCCGGTCTTCTCGATCGCGGCCTCCAACTCCTTCTCCAAGCCCGGAATCTTGCCGTAGCGCAGCTCGGCGGCGCGGCCGAGATCACCGTCACGCTCAGCGCGATCCGCTTCTCCGCGAAGGCGTTCCAGCTCTTCTTTGGTGTCGCGAACGGCGTCGATGGCGGTCTTCTCCGACTGCCAGCGCGCGGAGAGCTCGTTGAGCTTCTCCTTTTGATCGGCCAGTTCCTGACGCAGCTTTTCCAGACGTTGCTTCGACGCTTCGTCGTGCTCCTTTTCGAGCGCGACCTCTTCGACCTCGAGGCGTCGGACTACACGCTCGACCTCGTCGATCTCGACGGGGCGCGAGTCGATCTCCATTCGCAGGCGCGACGCCGCCTCGTCGACGAGGTCGATGGCCTTGTCGGGCAGGAAGCGCGAGGTGATGTAGCGATCGGAAAGTGTTGCGGCAGCGACCAATGCGGAGTCGGTGATGCGCACACCGTGGTGCACCTCGTACCGTTCCTTCAGGCCACGCAGGATACCGATTGCGTCTTCGACGCTCGGCTCGCCGACGTACACCTGCTGGAAACGACGTTCCAGTGCGGCGTCCTTCTCGATGTACTTGCGGTACTCCTCCAAGGTCGTGGCACCGACGAGTCGCAGCTCACCACGAGCAAGCATCGGCTTGATCATGTTGCCCGCATCCATGGCGGAATCGCCTGTGGCACCGGCACCTACGATGGTGTGCAGCTCGTCGATGAAGGTGATGACCTGTCCGGCCGATCCCTTGATCTCGTCGAGCACGGCCTTCAACCGCTCCTCGAACTCGCCGCGGTACTTGGCGCCCGCGACCATCGATCCGAGGTCCAACGAGACAACGGTCTTGTTGCGCAACGACTCCGGCACGTCGCCTTCGACGATGCGCTGAGCGAGCCCCTCGACGATGGCGGTCTTGCCGACACCTGGCTCACCGATCAACACCGGGTTGTTCTTGGTACGACGACTGAGCACCTGCACCACACGACGGATCTCGGAGTCGCGCCCGATGACCGGGTCGAGCTTGCCCTCACGGGCAGCCGCGGTCAGGTCGGTCGAGTACTTCTCCAGCGCCTGATAGGTGGATTCGGGGTCTTCGGATGTCACGCGCGCCGTGCCACGGACAGCGACGAACGCCTCCTGCAGCGCCTGCGGGGTTGCGCCGTTGTCATGCAACAGCTTGGCGACGTCGGAATCACCGGTCGCCAATCCGACGACGAGGTGCTCGGTGGAGACATATTCGTCGTTCAGTTCGGTCGCGAGCTGCTGGGCGGCCGTGACCGCCGCGATCGACTCGCGGGAGAGTTGCGGCTGAGCGCTGGCACTCGACACCGTCGGCGCCCGATCGACCATCGCCTGCGCCTGTGCGCGAATAGTCGACGGATTCACTCCGACCGCCTTGAGCAGCGGCGATGCGATCCCATCGGACTGGTCGAGCAAAGCCACCAGGATGTGGGCGGGACGTACGTCGGGGTTACCAGCAGCGGCCGCCGCCTGCACGGCAGCGCTCAACGCCTGCTGTGTCTTGGTGGTCGGGGTGAAGCTGTCCACTTCGTGGTACCTCTTTCTCTACGTGTGCGTTCTTAAGTCTCTGTGGCTCAATTATGGCCACTCGAGTTGTTCAACGCGAGTAGAGTTGAGTCCATTCCGCTCAGGTTTGGTAGTTTTGTGACTTAAGTCACTGTCGATGGCTCGCGGCGGCGCCCCCGGCCGACAAATGTGTGTCGAATCGAAGGATGTGGGTGCTGCAGCGCCCACATCTTTATGTAAGACACACATCTACCGCCCCCTCGGCCCACACGGGGCCACTCAGCGTCTCCACAGCGGCGATCGCGCACACTGTGTTCGAAGAAGAGGGCGGTGAATGTGGCGTGCGCATCCTTGTAGTCGACGACGACCGTAACGTCGCCGAGACGGTCCGCAGGATGATGGTGGCCGAGGGCTGGGTGGTCGACGTCGTGCACGACGGTGCGCTCGGCCTGGAGAAGGCCGCCTCCGAGCGCTTCGATGTGATCGTGCTCGACATCATGATGCCGGGCCTCAATGGATATGAGGTCGTGCGCTCGCTACGGCGTTCTCAGGTGTGGACACCGGTGTTGATGCTGACGGCCAAGGACGGCGAGTACGACCAGGCCGACGCCTTCGATTTCGGCGCCGACGACTATCTGACCAAGCCGTTCTCGTTCATCGTGTTGATCGCGCGCATGCGCGCACTTGCCCGCCGTGGCGCACCCGAGCGACCAGCAGTGCTCACCGCAGGCACCCTGTCGCTCGACCCGGCAGCCCACGTCGCGTCCCGTGGCGAGACCGAACTCACCCTGACGCCAAGGGAATTCAGCATGCTGGAGTTCCTGATGCGCCACAAAGGTGAGGTGGTCACCCGAGCAGAGATCCTCGACTCCGTCTGGGACGTGAACTATCGCGGCGACGAGAATGTCGTCGAGGTCTACGTAAGCTATCTCCGCAAGAGAATCGATACCCCGTTCGGGTGCAAGGCAATTCAGACTGTGCGCGGCGTCGGATATCGCCTGGCGGCCGACGGAGGCGGCTAGGCGCGTACGGGCTAGTCCAAGGCCTGCTCGACGCTCAGCCGAAAGCCGACGGCTGCTCCCCCACCATCGGCGTCGGTGATCACCACGGTCCCACCGTGGGCGCGGACGATCTCCGAGACAATAGCCAGTCCGAGACCCGAACCGCCCGATCCGCGCTGCCGCGAGGCGTCGAGGCGCACGAACCGCTCTGTGACACGGGCTTTGTCGTCGTCAGGGATACCGTCACCGTCGTCGGCAACCGTGATCGTGACTGTGTGATCCGCGACGTCTCTCGACATCGTCACCGACAGACGACTCGCGGCATGACGCGCAGCATTGTCGGCGATGTTGCGTAGCGCGCGTGCGAGCTTGTCTGCGTCGCCGCGAACCCGAGCGGCAACGATTCGAGCGTCGACGACGTGATCGGTCACCGCGTCGAGTCGGGTGACTTCTGCACTGACGATCTCGTCGAGATCGACGTCATCGAGAAGTAGTGGCACTCCACTTTCATCGGCGCGGGCAAGAAGCAGGAGATCGGCAACCATCTGTTGAAGGCGCAGAGCATCGGGGAGCATCACGGAATCGACCGTGTCCGGATCGATGGGCTGGCGTTTGACACTCGAAAGATCCAGCAGCCCAACAAGTGTGGTCAGTGGACTGTTCAGCTCATGCGACGCATCGTTGACGAACTGCAGTTGCTGCGTTCGTGACACCTCGATACGGGCGAGCATCTCATTCATGGTCACGGCCAGCGCAGACACCTCGTCGCCCGTAGCGGGTACCGGGACCCGTTGGGTGAGGTCACCACCCGAGATCTCCTCGACGCGTGCGCGGATATCGTCGACGGGACGAAGTGCGCGCCCCACGAAAACGTAAGTGAGGAAGGCCATTCCGACAACGACGAATGGAAAGACGATGGAGCACAGTATCCCGAGCGCGACAACGGTGGCATTGATGGGCGCCTCTTCCGCGCCGACCTGGATGGTGAAGACGCCTTCCGGCGTCTTGACCCCGTAGGCGCTCGCCTGGAATTCCTGCTCGGTGTCGGTGGCGTGCGCGCCGTGAATCGTCAACCGCTGCCCGGCGGCCAACGGAGGCGACATCGGTCGCGAGTAGACGGGTTTGTTGACCAACCTCAGAGCACCCGACTCGTCGGTGATCTGTACGACCGCAATGTTCTGACCGCTCGCGAGCAGCGCCTGGTCGATACCCCCGACACCTTCAGCCGACAACGAGCTCGCTATCTGCTCTGCGCGCGCGAATGTGGCGGCATCAGCACTCCGCAGCAACACGTGATGTAGTGCTTCGACCATGATCACCGCGGCGATTGCCAACGCGCATGCGACGAGACCGGTCGCGAGAAGCGTGAGCCGCATGCGTACGGGACGAGTCCAGGCGACAAGTCGGCCAAGAATCGTCCTTGCACGCTGATACACCTTCCGAAGCCTAGTCGGCCGTATGTATCCATAGTGGCGCTACTCAGCGTCCCCTAAGCTTCTACCAGCAAGGATGCCCCACATGTGTGTCGGTCGTCCCGAGTCGGCAGACGGAGCCGCTCGTGAAAGCTGACCACACCGTCGTCCATCTCGGTCCAGCCCTGGCAGTCTCCATCGCAGTGCTCGCCGTGATCGCGATCGCCGTCAACCGATACAACGATCGCGCACTCGCCGCTGCGACCGCACGGGCCGCGATCCGCGCAGTCTGCCAGTTAGCTGCTCTGGCAGCAGTATTGGCGCTAGTCATCCACGCCCTGTGGGCATCGGCAGTGTTCGTGGTCGTCATGGCGATCACCGCCGCGGCGACCTCGGCAGGTCGCGTGTCAGCAGCACACCGTGCGAGCGTGCGGAAGACAATCCGGTGCCTCGTCCCGGTAGCAGCCAGCACCATCCTGATCGTCGTGACACTGGTTGCTGTGGGCGTACTACCCGCCACTGGCATCGCGATCATCCCGACCGCCGGAATCATGTTCGGAGGTGCGATGAATACGACGTCGATCGCCGGCAAACGTGCGCACGATGAACTCCGCACTCGGCGCGGCGAGGTCGAAGCCGCGCTGTCACTGGGCTTCTCGTCTCGCGATGCCCGACTGGAGATCATCAGACCCACCGCCGCAACAGCATTGATTCCCGGACTGGATCAGACCCGCTCCGTTGGCCTCGTCACCATCCCGGGCGCATTCGTCGGGATGGTTCTGGGTGGAGCCTCAACCACTGCGGCGGCGATCATGCAACTCTTCGTCCTGATCTCGTTGCTGGCCGTGAGTGCAGTGGCCGCGTTGGTCACTGTCGAAATGGTTTCCCGAGATCTTGTCTGACAGAGGAGAAGTGGGGTGCCACCGGCCTCCCCGATCAGTGGTGGGCAGAAAACCACTCCGCATACTCGGTGGCCCATACACCAGCCAGGTGTCCTGCCTGTCGCGCCGCGGACGCTCCATCGGACATGCCGTCACCGTCGACTGCCAAAATCACCGCGACGGCACTGAGAACCAACAGGATCGCCACGACGAGGACGCTGCGTCTTCGGGACGACCACTTCGCCACTGCCAATTCAACGATAGGGAGCACGAGTAGCGTTGCAGCGCAGGCGACAACAACAGCAGCGACCACATCTGACATCCACTGAACACCGAGATACAGGCGCGTTGCGCAGACGAACACAACCGCGACGACGGCGCACACCCACAACGCAGTGCGAGCACCACCGCCCGCCGACCGTGCTACGAGGGACGCCGCGGCGACCACCAGTGCAGCAGTCCCAGCCACGTGGCCAGAGGGAAACGAATAGGTGGTTTCCAATACGCCCACCTGGTCTGTGACCGGCGGACGCGGGCGCGCCACCAGCACTTTCAACGTCGCACACAGCGCCCCGGCGCTTGCGACTGTGGCAACCAACATGACGGCGCGCAGGACACTCGCATCGCGCACCAGCAGAATGATCGCCGCCAGAGCAGTCCAGACGGCAACCGCAAACGGGCTGAAAACCTGCATCGCGACGTCGACGACCGAGGTCCGGTGAGGCGTATGAAGTCTTGTCGTCGCCGACATAATCATTGTGTCAATGGGCAGTGGGCCGCCGCCAGATATGCGCAGGGCAACACCCGCAACCACAAGGACAAGAACTAACGCCAATCCGCCCGACACGCGAATGTAGCTCGACATGATGTCACTATTGATCAGCAGCCCTGTGGAGATGCTGAGTCACGCTGAGCGCAAGGGCTATTTAGTACACGGCTCATCTGCCGTCGCCGTTCGACGAAGCCGCGGGCCATCTCAACGGGCGCTGAGTTTCTTAACCGGTGCTGAGTCCGATTCGCAGCCGTGCCGCGGCCTCAATACTGTTGGCGGCGTCGGTGATTTGACGCGGACGTGGAGTCCTTCAATCACCCTTCGTACAAGCGGCTTTCGCGACGACGCGCAAGCGCGTCTCCCTTCCGGAAACCCCCACTTCCGGAAACCTACGATAGGAATCTCTATGTCGGAGTCCTCTCACGACGCTTCGGCGTCAGTGGCGCCTACCGAAGCGAAGTCGCCGAGCCGAATTCGTGTCGGCCTGAACGAGCAGCTGGCCATCAAGGTGCCCGCGATCGGCGTCATGTTCTGGGTTGTCAAGATCGTGACAACCGGTATGGGAGAGGCGATGTCGGACTATCTGGCGACATTCGGTCTTGCGGTTCCGGTGGTCGTGGGCGTCGTCTGGATGGGTATGAGCTTGTGGCTGCAGCTCCGGTCGCGTGCCTACCACGCACCCACCTATTGGTTCGCGGTAGCGGGAGTGGCAGTGTTCGGCACGGTCGTTGCCGACGGGCTGCACGTCGTCGGACTGTCCACAACGGAAACAAGTCTTGGCTACGCGATCGCTCTCGGGCTGTGGATGACACTGTGGTACCGAACCGAACACACGCTCAACATCCATGAGATCACCACGCGACGAAGAGAGATCTTCTACTGGGGCACAGTCCTGTTGACCTTCGCGCTCGGGACGGCGTTGGGAGACTGGAGCGCATTCTTCCTCGGATTGGGATTCGCCGGCTCGATCGTGCTCTACGCATGTCTCATGGTGGTGCCAGGCGTGGGCTGGAAGTACCTCCACCTCAACGCCGTCGCCGCATTCTGGACCGCGTACGTGCTCACCCGCCCGCTTGGTGCGTCGGTGGCTGATTGGCTCGGCAAGCCGCAGCCGATCGGACTGGGTTTCGGCGACGGTGTCGTCGCCATCGGATCGCTCGTCCTTGCGACCATCCTTGTCGCATTCCTTTGGCTCACCGGGTCCGACGACCCCAACAATTCCGCACCTCGTGCCCGGACTCTCCAGCGCGCACTCAGGGTCTCCTAAGCTCATCACCGGCATCATGCTCGCTGATGACAACACAGGTTACGGCGACCGTCGCAAACTACCTTCGTACCATCTTCGACCTTGAGGAAGATCGCGTGGAGGTTCGTCGCGCACGCATCGCCGAACGCACAGGAAACAGCAAAGCATCTGTCGCCCAAATGCTTCGGAGAATGAGAGATCAGGGGTTGCTCGACTTTACCGACGAGCGGCTCGTGGTTCCCACCAAGGCGGGGCGCGATCTCGGCGTCGCGTTGACCAGGCGGCACCGACTTGCCGAGAGGATGCTCGTCGACGTCGTCGGCCTACCTCGCTTACAGGCTCACCGAGTTGCGTCGGGCTGGGAGCTGTCCATGGACAAAGCCACCGAAACTCAACTCATGCACCTGTTGCGGTACCCAACCACCGATGCCTGGGGAAATCCGATACCCGCTCTCTGGCAACTAGGCTTTCACGATAGCCCGATCCTGCTACCCGGCCTCCCACTGTCCGAGGCCGTACGTGACACAGGCTCCGCCAGGCTATCGGTGCAAGCGTTCTCCGAGCATGTGCTCAACGACGAATCCGCCATCACACGTCTGCTTGAAGCGGGCATCGAACCGGGCGCAACCATCGTCGCCAGAAAGCAGGGCGCTGCCGTGTCCGTGTCCGGCGACGAATCAGTCGATCTTCCAACACAATTGGCGGCCTCGATTCGTGTGACGCTGCTCGGCGCCGCGGACGCGGATGCATACACCCACTGATCGCCGCGGTCGCGCGACCGTCTCCCGATCCACAAACGTGTGTCGAATCGAAGGATGTGTGTGCTGCAGCGCCCACATCCTCACGTAAGACACACATTTACTGCGCGCCGTCGAGCCACAGAGGCTCACGTATGCAGTGTGCGGCCCGCCCAGTACTCCTTGCGGATCTCCCGCTTCAGGATCTTGCCGGTGGAGTTTCGCGGCAACGCGCTCACGAAGTCGACGGTCTTCGGTATCTTGTAGCCCGCCAGCCGACCGCGGCAGTAGTCGATGAGCTCATCCTCGGTGACGGCGCCGTCGGCGTTCAGCACAACCACTGCCTTCACCGATTCGCCCCACTTGTCGTCCGGAACACCGATCACCGCAACGTCGGCGACCGCCTCGTGTTCGATCACGACGCGCTCCACCTCGACGGGGTAGACGTTCTCACCGCCCGTGATGATCATGTCTTTGACGCGGTCAGAGATGAAGAGATAACCGTCGGGATCCATATGCCCGGCATCGCCTGTACGCAACCACTCGCCCACCAGAGTGTCTGCGGTCGCCTGCGGATTACGCCAGTATCCGAGCATGTGTTGCTGCGACTTCGTCCAGAGTTCACCCACGGTGTTCGGCGGAAGCGTATTACCATCGGGATCAACCACTTTGATGATGTTCCCAGGCAGTACCCGACCCGCCGAGACCAGTCGCTCGGGATGCGTCACATCGCGATGATCAGCCGGAGTGAGAACACTGAACACTCCCGACATCTCTGTCATCCCGTACACCTGATAGAAATCGACGTCCGGCCAGGCTTCCAGACAGGCACGAATCGTGGGCAGTGGCATCGGCGAACCGCCGTAGCCCAGACATCGCACCGCCGAATAGTCCCGCTTGTGCAGACGCCGATCCGCGAGAAAGAACCCATAGACCGCCGGCACAAAAAAGGCGTGAGTCACTGCGCGCTCGACCATTTCGTCGAGAACGGCACCGGGAACCATCTCGCGCACGATCACCGTCTGGGCGCCCACCGACATACCCGCAAGCACCCACGACGACCCTCCGACGTGAAACAGAGGCATGGCCACCATGCTCACCGAGTCCTCCGTGAAGCGAAATCCGGTGACCGCGGCACGACTGTGCGCCGACAGACTGCGGTGCGTGAGCATCGCCCCCTTGGGGTGCCCCGTCGTCCCAGAGGTGTATAGCTGCAGGAAAGCGACATCGGGGTCGAAAGGTACCGCCGCGAAAGATTCACTCCCACAATCCAACCAGCGCTCGTACTCGTCGTCGGGGCCACCGCTGACGATGACACGCTCAACCGTGGTGAGCTCGTCCCGGATCGCCGCAATGGTGTCGACGAACTCCGGCCCCGTGATGACGATAGCGGCCTGCGCATCGTTGATGATGTAGGCCACCTCCGCAGGTGACAGGCGAAAGTTGATGACCGCATTCGCGGCACCGGTCAACGACGCTGCGAGAGTGGTCTCGACGCACGCCACAGAGTTCTTGTCCAAGAATGCAATTCGATCTCCCGGCCGAACACCGGACGCTACCTGAGCAGCGGCGTTGCGCTCAATACGCTCACGGAACCGACTCCAAGTGAAGTGCCGATCGCCATCGATCACCGCCAGATCATCGGGCTTTTCGGCAACCCAGCGATCGACGACACCGATTATCGGCGTGACTTCGTCATTCGACGACGCCGCGTACGTCGACTTTGAGGTGACGTCGTGCCGCAGGGTGGGGCTCTGAAAGGTCATACGGGTGTGTCCTCCAAGCGTGAATTCTCCGGAATCAGAACAGGTTTGATGGCAGTTCCAGTGCGAAAATCCGCCAAAGCGCTCGCGATGTCGGTGAAGTCGTAGGTGGTGATCAGTTCGTCGAATGGGAACTTTCCCTCTTGCCACAGCGCGATGAGCTCGGGGATGAATCGGTGCGGGTCCGCATCGCCCTCGATCACACCGGTCAGCGTGCGTCCGAGTAACAGATGTCCTTGATCGACGGTGATCTCGTTCTCGAGCTTCTGCAGACCGAGCGTGGCACACGCGCCGGGCGACCGCAGCGACTCGAGAGCTTGGCGCACAACGACTCCCGACCCAACCGCATCGATCGTGTAGTCGAGCCCGCCCGCCAATTGCAGGATCTCCCACACGAGATCGCTGACCACCGTCGGGTCGAACGTATGCGTTGCCCCGAGCTTCCGTGCGACCGCCAGGCGTTCGGCATTCGGGTCGACGGCGATGATCGGATCACATCCAGAAGCCTTGGCAGCCATGACTGCCGACAGACCAACCGTCCCGATCCCCCACACGCCGATGCTCTGCCCTTCACTGGGCCGGTGCACGTTGAGCACCGCGCCCGCACCGGTGAGCAAACCACACCCCAGTGGCCCAAGGATGTCGATGGGCAGTCGGTCGTCGACCTTTACCGCATTCCGTGTACTGGCGACAGCGTGAGTGGCGAAAGAGGATTGTCCGAACCAACTTCCATGGACTTCCCGTTCGCCACTATGCAGTGTCGGCGTCCCGTCGAGACGGGTACCGAAGTAGTTGAGCGCGGCAAACAGCTCGCAGTACGCCGGGTGTCCGGATCGACAACTGGCGCACTCGCGGCAGTGGTCGAAAGTGAGTACCACGTGATCGCCGACCACTAATTCGGTCACTGCGCTTCCGACGGCCTCGACCACGCCCGCACCTTCATGTCCCACAACGTAAGGGGTTGGCAGCGGGACAGTTCCGTTGATCGCCGTGAGGTCGGTGTGGCAGATGCCAACGCCCGCAATGGAGACGAGAACCTCGTCGGACTCCAGATCGGTCGGGTAGACCTCTTCGATGGACGGTTCATCACCGACTTCTGCGAAGACTGCTGCACGCATCCGACCGGAGCTCCGTGTCGTCGACACCTCAGTCCTCCCTCGGTACGACAAGGTCGTACACCTTGTTCTCGATACGACGAGCGAGATCGACGTGGACGAACTTCTCCTCGGTGTACTCGTCGAGCGCATGCGGTCCGAGCTCGCGTCCGTTGCCGCTCTGCTTGTAACCGCCGAACGGATACAACGCATTGACCATGTGCCAGTCGTTGATCCACACCGTGCCCGATTCGATCTGTGCCGCGACGTCGAGAGCCGCGTCGATATCCTCGCTCCAGACCCCGGCAGACAGTCCGTACTCGCTGTCGTTGGCGATCGCGACCGCTTCGGCCACGCTTCGATACTTGATGACGACGAGAACGGGACCGAAGATCTCCTCCTGTGCGATCGTCATCCAATTGTCGACGTCGGTGAAAATCGTTGGTCCGAACCAGTTTCCGGAATCGAACTCGCCTCCGGTCAGGCGCGCGCCACCGAAAGCCAGTGTTGCGCCCTCCTTCGTACCCAGTTCGACGTAGTGCTCGATGCGCTGACGTTGTTCGGCCGAGATGATCGGTCCCATATCGGTATCGAAGTCGTCTGGATCACCTACACGAATGGCGGCCGCGCGTTCGACGAGCCGTGCGACGAATTCGTCGTGCAACGATTCCGGCAGCAGCAGGCGTGTACCTGATTCACATGCCTGTCCCTGGTAGAGGCAGAAGGCGAAGAGAGCCGCGTCAACCGCTTGCGACAGATCGGCGTCGGGCAGAATGATGTTTGCGCCCTTGCCGCCGAGTTCGAGGGTCACCTTCTTGATGTTCACGGCCGAGAGCTCGGTGATGGTGCGGCCCACCGCAGTTGAGCCTGTGAAGGCAACCTTGCGGACGTCAGGATGAGCGGCCAACCGCGCACCGACCACCTCACCCGGCCCGGTCACGACGTTGAAGACGCCCGCGGGGATGCCCGCGTCGTCTGCCGCGCGAGCCATCTCGAGGAGAGTCAACGGCGTCTTCTCATCCGGCTTCAGAACGATCGTGTTGCCTGCCGCCAATGCGGGGCCGAACTTCCACACCGCCAGCAGCATCGGGAAGTTCCACGGGACGATGCCCGCGACAACCCCGAACGGCTCCCGACGAACGATCCCTGCTGCGGTGGTCGGATAGCCGAGCATCGGCCCGCTGCGGGTGAATTCGTAACTCGCCGCAAGATCGGCAAAGTACTGCAGATGAGAAATCGCGTAGCCGACATGGAATGCCATTGCCTGTCGTCGAGTCACCCCGTTCTCGGCAATATGCAGATCGACGAGATCGTCCATGCGCTCGTTGAGAATCTCGACCCACCGCGACATCACCTTCGCACGTTCCTCCGGAGGCGTGTTCCGCCATTCGCCATTACGGTGTGCCCGCAATGCCGAAGCAACTGCCCGGTCAGCGTCGTCGGCGTTGCCGAATGCGACGGTCGCCACCAACTCATCCGACGCCGGGTTGATCACGTCGGTGCTGACGGCCGAGTCGACCCAGTCGCCGTCGATGTACATCTGATAGTGCAACGATGTGGTCACGAATGCTCCTCTCTCGCGCGAGAACCGTCAGGCGTTCTCGGCGTCCTTCACCGACACCAGATCTCGATAGATCGGAAACACCGGCTTGGCCGCTGGGATGAGCTTGAGGATCTTCGACACCGGCCCCTTCGCCTTCACCTGCCCCTTGGCGAGTCCCACTGCGACGTTGTACTCCCCGCGCCAGAACTTGTTGCCGTTGTCCGCGGACATCGACATGCGCACATCCGGGGTCAGCTCGCTGTCGCCTTCGATGACAGCGATGGCCGGCTCCTTCAGGACAACGGTGATCGACGCATCGGGCGCCGAATAGTCCAGTCGGAGAACAATATTGGCCGCCCGCAGTGTTGACCCGACGCCGTCGACACCATCAGCCTGCTTGAACACGCCACCGAGATACTCGTACACCTCGGATGCGTCAGCGAAGTAGCTCATCGTAGATCCCTCTCTCACCGGCGATCGGCCGCCCGATGTGTGACGACTATCTCACTGACCGTACGTACAGTCAATAGTCGCAATGAGACTTCGACGCCCCGCTTTCCGGGTATGGGAAAACCGCTCTCAGCTGGGCGTAGCGCCCCCGTCGAGGACCTCGTACACCGCCGCACGGACTCGGCCGGCCGGATCGATCAAGGCATCGATGCCTTCGCTGGACAACATCAGGCCTCGGAGGATCAGCAGCACATACGTGGTGGCGACGTCGTCGTTGGACTGCGAACCGGCGGGGTTGAACCACGTCCACATCCATTGCGTACCGCCAAAGATCTGCAGCGCCAGGATCGACGAGTTGCCGTCGTGGAAGACCCCCGTACTCATCCCCTCGTCGAGGATGGCCTTGACGAGATCACGGTATTCGTGGCGTAGGTCGCGGGATCGTCGCATCGACGGGGCGTCGTTGAAGCGCACGATCTCACGCTGGAACGCGACCGTTTCCGTTCGCCCGTAGGTCTGGTACATGGTGAACGCCCAGACCAGACCCGCCAGACGTTCCTCGACGGCGTCGAGGCGCCCGACAATGTCTTGCGCTTCGACGAGCCGCTTCTCCATGTAGCGCTCGTGGGCGTCGGCAAACAGCCGTTCCTTGGTGCCGAAGTGGTGGACGATGGTGCCCTTGCTGATGCCCAATTCGTCGGCGATGGATCCGAAATTGGTGCCGTCGTATCCCGACTCCGCCACGTGGCGAGTGAATGCGTCTCGAATTTCGTCGCGACTGCTCGGACGCGCATTCGCTGTCGAGCGCCGTTTACTCGTCGAAACCGATTCCGTCACCACCTCAGTTTGCCCTCCCCCGCGCTCACGCGGGCAGCCGCGTCAAGGTCGCGCCCGCGTCCGCGTCGAATTCCGCCCGAACAATCGGGGCTCACTGGTGCTCAGACCTGTTCACCATCCGACGACGCAGCCAGATGTGTGTCGTATCGAAGGATGTGTGTGCTGCAGCGCCCACATCCTTACGTAAGACACACATTTACCGCACCCACTCGGCACCAGCCGCGCCAATGGTCGCGCTCGTCGGTAACGAAATGCCAGGGATCCGCGCAATCGGCTAACACACCCCGCCCCGATACCGACAGACCAGTATGGGACACCTCAGAAGGCTCGGCGCGGCGGCTGCGACAACCGCGATCATCGGCTCAGGGATCACCGCAGGCACCGCCTCGGCGTCGATCTTTCACAACGGTCCGGGCGGCGGATTCCAAACCTCCACCACCCCCTGTACGGGCATCAGTCCCAACGTGATCGACCTGCCCTACTCCGGGAGAATCTTTGTCTCCCAATCAAATCCGCTCCGAAGCGGCTACGCCGACATCCGGATCGACGCCAACATGTCGGTCTGGGGCTATACCAACCTGATCGACGTCCGCTGGCGAAACCTCGGCACCGGCAAGACCGGGCAGTTGCGCGGCCAACTCGGTGTGCGCCTCTCCGACGGTGGCACGATGAAGACCTTCGAGGGCGTGAACACCGGCCCGGGCCGGGTCCGCATCGAGTTCCGTCCGACCAATCGGGGCGCACTGCTGACCACACCGGCCACCTCGCAGTGCTCAGACGTGTTCACCATCCGATAACTCGGCCAACGGGCAGCTAAATATGTGTCGAATCGAATGAGTTGGGTGCTGCAGCACCCACATCCTTACGTAAGACACACATCTAGCGAGCCCCATTAGCCGGCAACGCCTCCATCAAGCCATTCCCGCGCCCGCCGCGCGGCCTTGTCCACGGCCCGCCCGGTGCGGGTTCGACGACCGACCACCACGACGACGCCGACCAACAGCCCGCGCTCGAACACCGGAACACCCGCGGCGCGGATCTCGGGATCGGCGAGCCCGTCGCTGATCGCATGGCCGCGACGTCGAATCCCGGCGACCTCACGACGGAAACCAACGGCGTCGGCCGGTCCGGCGTGAATCGCCAACAACCGGTCGCGCTCACCGTCGTCGGCGAAAGCCAGGAACGCACGCCCGGCCGCCGTACGAAGAAGTGGTCGCGGACGGTACTCCCCGACCACCGCTTCTGCATACTCCGACACCTCGCCGACGCTCCCGAGATACACGACGTCGGAGCCGACGAGCACCGCAAGCGCCACCGGTAGACCTGTGTACTCCGCCAGCGCCGCAAGCCCATCGGAGTCGATCGGCGGTGCATCGGCATGGGCCGCGATCAGCCGCAACGTCATCAGCCGCGGACCCAGCCGGTACCTGCTGTCGGATCGAACCAGGTATCCACACGACACCAGGTCATCAAGCAGATCCGACGTCGACGACACCGGTGCGTCAACAGAACGCGCAATCTCGCTCAGCGACAACGGTTTCGACGCACGAGCGACCTCTTCCAGTAGCCGGTCGGCTCGCACGACGGCGCGTTGTCCACCCACCGCCTACATCTTACGTATATTCGGAAACTCACCGGCGGTGCAAGCGCGACGCGAAGATTGGAGACATGCCAACCAGCACGCCGCGCGTCTCCGACATCGTCGACGGCCTGACCGCGCTCACCGGAACCGACGTCGGTCCGACGCGCATCTCCGGCGCTGACCCGATCACGCCGTCACCCCACCGAATCGGCGACGCATCGGCAGCGGCGATCGCGGCGTTCGGCGCTCAGATCTCAGCGCTGGGTGACAGCTCGGGAGTGTCCGTGACTGTCTCCGACGCCGTCGACCAATTGCGTGCCGCATACCTGACCGCGATCAACGGGCAATCAGCCGGATCGGTCGCAGAAGACCCGACAGCACTGCGCAGCAACGACTTCTATCGCACTGCCGACGGCTGGACGTTCTTGATCACCACCTTTCCGCACCAACGCGACGCCGTCTGCTCCGTCCTGGACTGCCCGCCGACAAAGGAGCACATTGCACAGGCCGCTCTCACATGGAATTCCGTTGCCCTCGAAGAAGCCGTGGTTGCGGCGGGCGGCGTTGCGGCCGCAGCACGAACCGCCGAACAGTGGGCCGCGTCGCCGGTGGGCATCGACGTCGCGCGACGACCGGTCATCGACCTGGAACGCATCGACGACTCCGACCCCGAATCCCTCACCGCACCACGAGAATGGCCGCCGCTGAATGGCGTTCGAGTTGTGGATATGACTCACGTGATTGCCGGCCCGGTGAGCACCGAACTGCTGGCCGCTTTCGGAGCCGACGTCGTGCACGTCACCCGGCCCGACCTCGTCGACCCGCACCCCATGCCAGCACTCACCGGTGGCGGAAAACACAACGCCTACTGCGATGTTCGCGACCCAGACCAGTTGGCCGAACTCACCGATCTGATCGCCGACGGCGACGTCTTGGTGAACGCCTACCGCGGCCTGCAGCGCCACGGCCTCGATGCCGAGCACCTCGCACGACGGCGACCGGGCATCATCGTCGTCGAATATCACTGCTGGGGCTCCGACGGACCGTGGGGAGATCGCGGTGGATTTGATCAACTTGCTTGTTCAGCAACCGGTTTCAGCCTCGAAGAGGGGCGCGGCGGGCCTCCGACGCTACCCCCGACACACCTCCTCAACGACTATCTGGCCGCTTACCTCGGCGCGACGGGAATCGTTGCCGCGCTTCGTCGTCGACAATCTGAGGGCGGTTCTTGGAGGGTGCGCGTGCGACTCGCGCGCGTGTGCACCTGGGTGCAATCTCTCGGTCCGTCGGGCGCCGACTCCGACATCGACTGGGGCACAAGGTCAATCGAGCTGGCGACAGTCGACGGCCCGTTCGGCCGTATCGACGAACCGGTGATCCCCATCATGTTCGACGGCAAGCCCACGCCGCGACCGCTACCCGCGCACCCCCTCGGCACATCCCCACTGGCGTGGTGACCACACGGGCCTTAGCCGCCGAGTCGGGACAGGTACCCCAGCAGCGTCGACATCTCGGCGTCGTCCAAGGTGCCGAACACCTCGCGCTGGACCGCCGCAACCACTCGTTCCAGATCGTCCAGCGTGCGTTCGCCTGAAGTGGTCAGCGACACCAGCTTTCGTTGCCGGTGAGCCGGATCGGCCGTTCGCTGGACCATCCCCCGAGCCTCGAGGTCGCGGACTGTAACCGCGACGTCGCGTCGGTCGAGTTCTGCCGCGCGGCCGAGTTCCGTCTGACTCACCGGGCCGAGGTCGGCCACGACCGCCAGCACGCGAAATTCGTAGCCCGTGACACCCGCGATGCGCAGTCGTTCGTGTAGCACCTGATGCGAACGCGCAGCGGCCCGCGAGAGCTGCCACGTCGGCAAGTCGGTTAGTCGATGCGGCGTCGAAGAATCACTCACTGTTGGTACCACCAATGGTCTGCTACTGTTGGTCACACCAACGGTACACGCGGGAGGTCACCATGACACGCTCACTGCCCCAGATCATCGGCTCTACCGAGAGCGCGCTCGGCGCACTCCTCGACCACGCGCTGGCGCCCTTCCCAGCCCTCGGCCGAGCCGAGTGGATCTACCTGAACATGAGCCTCGCCGGCGCACCCCTTCCCGTGATCGCGGCAACCCTGCAGCGGTCCGTCGAATCCGTCGAGCACATACGAATCGCGCTCCGCGACAACGGAATCCTCGACGACGCGCACAAACTCACCAGCGCAGGCAATGACCAAATCACCGCCGCACGCGAATCCGTCACCACAGCAACGGCCCAACTCACCGCCGACATCGACGCATCCGACATCGACGCCACCGCCAGGACTCTCGAGCTCATCCAACAACGGGCCCGCGCGCAGGCCACCGCCGGTTGACACTGCTTACATCTGCCCTTACCGTCGGACCAACACACCACCGACGGAAAGCTGCACACGATGGTCACTCGCATCCTCAACGTCGTCACCAACGTGAGCCACTACGACGATCCATCGCACGCCACCGGTCTGTGGTTGTCGGAGTTGACCCACGCGTGGGAGATTTTCGACGACGCCGGTTATACACAGACTCTGGTCAGCCCAGCGGGTGGACACTCACCGCTCGAACCGCGGTCGCTGAAGTTTCCGAACTACGACAAGACCGCGAAGGCATGGCGCGCCGACCCCGACCGCATGTCGCTGCTCGACACCACCGCAGCTCCCGACGACATCGACTCCGCCGACTTCGACGCCATCTTCTTCACCGGCGGCCACGCGGTGATGTACGACTTCCCCGACAGTGTTGGGCTGCAACGCATCACCCGCGAGATCTTCGAGCGAGGCGGAGTGGTCGCATCGGTCTGCCACGGCTACTGCGGACTACTGAACACCACGTTGTCCGACGGCTCGCTGCTCGTTGCCGGCCGTGATGTCACCGGATTCGCCTGGCAGGAAGAGGTTCTCGCGCGAGTCAACAAGCTGGTGCCGTACAACGCCGAAGAAGAGATGCGCAGCCGCGGCGCCAACTACCACAAGGCGAAACTGCCGTTCGTCTCCTACACCGTCGTCGACGGCCGCCTGGTCACCGGCCAAAACCCCGGATCGGCGAAAGAGACTGCGCAGAAGGTGGTTTCGGTCCTCTGAACACGCCACAGCGACCGGGAGTCCTCCAGAGATAACCGATGCGGCCCGTGGGAGCTCACAGATTCCCCTTCGTCCCAGGCATTTTCGCCAGCACGTGATCCGTCCGAATACGTTCCGGACCGCTCCCGTTTTCAGTCAATTTCAGCGCTGCCCGGCGGCAAAAGCCCAGGTCGGCTCACCGGGATCGTTCAGAAATGACTGAAAACGGGAGAGCCGAGACAGCCGGCTACCCCCAGACAGCGAAACACCCCCTCATCTGCGTAGATGAGGGGGTGTTTCTGGCGGCGGCGAGGTGGGGTGTTGCTCTATCGTCGTCATCGCCTTGACAATCTGGTGGCTAACCAGAGCTTCTGGATAGTCCTTCGGCTTTCAGTCGCTCGCCAACCCTCTGACTGTTGGCGCTGGCTAACGTCGTCGCGTCCGCTAGTGAGCTTCCTCGGCGTTGCGGGAGTTGGTCAGCGTGAGGGCGCCGATGCCCGCGATCACGCCGACGACGATCCCCAGCACGACATACGTGATGCTCTCCCCGTGGAAGAACGTGTCGGTGAAGGCCGCAGTCCACTTCCCCTCCGGTAGGTGCGCCGCAACGAGCGTCGCGAGCATCGTGCCGACGATCGCCGTGCCGACGCTGCTGCCGACCTCCTGCGCTGTGTCGTTGAGCGCGGTACCGATCGACGTCTGGTTCTCGGGCATCGCGTCGACCAGTGCGATCGCACAGATCGTCATGACCGTCCGCAATCCGAAGGTCATCACGACCATGAAGATCGCGATCGCGAGGTATCCATGCGTGACACCCCAGCCGAGACCCGCGGTGCCCGCTGCGAGCGCCATCGCGCCGATGAAGCAGGTCATCCGGTGACCGAAGCGGGTGATCAGTGCCTCCGACAGCGGTGTTGCGAGGAGCATCGTCGCGATCATCGGCAGGTTGGCCAGACCGGCCTTCATCGGACTCCAGCCGTAGGCGTACTGGAAGTGCAGGATGAGACCGAACATCACGCTGGCCATCGCGATTGCGCTACCGACCTGGGCGATCGTCGCACCGCGCACGGTGCCGTTGCGGAACAGGGAGAGGTTCAACATCGGTGCTGCGCTTCGCCGTTCATGCCAGACGAATGCCGCACCTGCGACCACCGCGCCGATGATCGATGCCAGCGTCATCGCCGACGCCCAGCCGTGGTCGACGCCACTGGTCAACGACCAGCAGGCAAGGCCGATCGTCGCGATACTCAGCAGCGCTCCCGGGATGTCGAGCTTGTAGTCGGTGAGGTCTTCACGACGATCCGACGCGACGCCGAACCAGATGCCGATGCCTGCGATGAGCGCGATCGGCGCATTGACGACGAGCAGCCATTCCCACCGCACATGAGCAAGCGCCGAGCCACCCAGTATCGGACCGAGCACGAATCCGGCCATGCCGACGACGATCATCACGGTCATCGCGCGCATGCGCAGCTTCTGGTCGTCGAAGAGACGGAAGACCAGCGAGTTGGTGATCGGGGCCATCATCGCGGCGGCGACGCCGAGAGCGGCTCGCAACGCGATCAGTTCGGTCGTCGAGTTCACGAGCACGACCAGCAGGCTGAGCAGCCCGAACGCGGCCAGACCGATCATCAGGACGCGTCGTCGACCGAATCTGTCCGCGATCGAGCCCGCGGTGAGCAGCAGCCCGCCGAAGGTGAGCGAGTACGCACCGGTGATCCACTGCAGCGCAGTGGTGCTGCTGCCGAGGTCGCGACCGATAGTCGGCAGCGCGATCGAGAGCAGTGTGTTGTCGACCATCTCGACGAAGAAGGCCAGACAGAGCGCAGCAAGCGGTATGGCTGCTGCGGCGAGAGACGTGTAAGTGCGCGACGAACTCTGCGTCGCGGCATCAGTGGTGGTTGCCATGACAGCACCTCCTATCAGTAGTCAGGATTTGTTGACACTGACGTTAGGGAGCTGCGCTTACGCGGCCCTGCCGTCGCCTGTCGTCGGCCTGACAGTCGATAACGATGGTTGCGGCGGCACAAACTGTTCGATAGTTTCGTAATTACGTACTTACGAACTTGAGGAGTTCCGATGCGCCACGCTTGCTACCTCGCATTCGTGCTGGCCGTAGCCGTGGGTCTCTTCACCCCCGCGTACGCCCCCGCCGCACCCCCTTCCGCAGCCTCGATGTGTGCTCAACCCGCACAGCCGAACGTCACCACCGTGCCCGGCTGGATCGGGTACCTCGCCGCCCATCGCAGCAACTACGCGCTGAGTGTGCGACCGCTCGACGGCGACCCGATCACGCACAACGCCGACGTTCCGTTCCCCGCGGCGTCGTCGATCAAACTCATCCATCTCGCGGCGTATTCGCGGGCGGTTGCCGACGGCCGGCTCGACCCGGAAGCGCGTGTCCCCGTCACGGATTGGCAGCGCTGGTACATCCCGCTCGACGGCGGAGCGCACGTTCGAGCGCTCGAGTACCTAGGTATTCCCGCACGCAAGGGCATCCCGCTCGACCTCTCGGCCACGGTGACCTACCGCCAACTCGCCGACGTGATGATCCGCTTCTCCGACTCCGCAGCCCCCGACCTGCTTCGTAACACGCTGGGCGACAACGCTTTACGTGACGTCATGGTGCGCTACGGATTCACCGGACAGGTACCGGGCCTCTTCGACACGTACCTCGCTATCGCCAATCCTCTTCGACCACAGACTGATTCGTATCTCGAGGCGACATCGAATGCGCTCAACGCGCTGATGACGAGCCTTGCCGACGGCTCGTTCGGGCCCGGTGCAGAGCTTGCGCGCCGCCATCTCGAATACCAGGGACCGATGCCCGACGGCTCGGTGCTCGGATTCAAGGGCGGCAGCCTCCCCGGAGTGATCACCGAGGTCTTCGAATACCGCACGCCCGACGGCAGGATCGGGACCGGCACGCTGATGGTCCGCGGCGTCTCCCAGCGCGACGCCGCGGCCGACAAGTTCACCCACCAGAAACTGCTCCTCGCAGCCATCACCGATCGCGACGTCGGACACGCGCTACGGTGCTTGGGGTGAGCAGTGATCCGTCCGACGACCTCGCAGCCCGAGTCGCACGCCTCGAAGCGGCGGTCTTCGCCGCGGGCGACCGCGTGGACAGCGAACCGGACTCGGCCACTGAGGGCCGGTCGGGCATGCTCGAATACTCGGGCAGCGTCGATTTCACCGGACCTGTCACCTGGAATATCGCCTATTCGGCCGACGCGACGCTCGATCTCGCGCCGGAGACGACCGCGAACGTGTTCGCCGCGCTCGGCCATCCCGCACGCGTCGAGATCGTGCGCCTTCTGGCACGCGGCAACGCCTCGGTCGCACATCTGCAGGAGTCAGGCGACTTCGGAACATCGGGTCAGCTTTACCACCACCTGAAGATCCTGACCGCGGCGTCGATCGTCACCAAAGTCGGTCGCAACGACTACGGAATCGCCCCGACGCACCTGGTCCCGGTGCTGATCTGTCTGCTCGCCGCAGGCGACATCGGAGGAATGCTCTGACCTACGCTGGATTTCGACGACCCATGACGATCCGAGGAGCACAATGACGCGCACCCTGCCCGATCAGTTCACCGTCCTGATGGCACGCGAGTCCGACGGCGAAATCACCTTGGCAAGCGAGCAACTCGACGCCACCCAACTGCCTGACGGCGAGGTGACGATCGCGGTCGACTACTCCGGCGTGAATTACAAGGACGCACTCGCTGTCACACCGCGCGGCGGCGTGGTGCGCGACTACCCCATCGTGCCGGGGATCGACCTCGCCGGCGAGGTAGTCGCATCGTCGACACTCGACTTCGCCCCCGGCGATCGCGTTGTGGCACATGGCGGTCCGATCGGAACCGCACAACACGGCGGTTATGCCGCCTACGCACGGGTCCCTGCCGCGCAGGTCGTACGACTCGACACCCTCTCGACGCGCGAAGCCGCCGCCATCGGCACTGCGGGCTTCACCGCGGCACTGAGTGTCGTCGCGCTTCTCGACCGCGGGCTCACCCCGGACGACGGCCCCGTGGTGGTCACCGGAGCCAGTGGCGGAGTCGGCTCGGTGAGCGTCGATCTCCTCAGCGCACTCGGTTTCGACGTCACCGCGTCGAGTGGAAAGTCCGACGCCGCAGCGCTATTGACCGAGCTCGGCGCGACGTCGGTTGTCGGCCGACTCGTCGACGACGACACCAAGGTTCGTCCGCTCGGGAAATCGCAGTGGGCGGGCGCAGTCGATTGTGTCGGCGGCAAGACGCTCGCCTACGTGTTGTCGACGATGAACCACAGCGGGTCGGTCGCTGCGAGCGGTCTCACCGGTGGCGCCGACCTCCCGACAACAGTCATGCCCTTCATCCTGCGCGGCGTGGCACTCCTCGGAATCGACTCGGTGTCCATCGGACCCGAGCTTCGCCGGTCGGTCTGGGCACGCCTCGAAACCGACTTGCGCCCAGCCCATCTCGATCGACTCATCACCGAGATCGGAGTCGATGATCTCGACGGCTCGCTCGCCGAGATACGGGCGGGCCGAACGACGGGACGAACCGTAGTGCCTATCAGCGCTCAGAGCTGAGCTGCAGCGGCGGCGGCTGTCGAAGAGCACGCCACCTGCCATTCACCTTTCGGTGAGAATCTCGACCATGCTCAGACCACGATCGACCCATGACTGAACCGTCGCTGCACCGCAGGCTCGGCATGTCCGACGCCGTGATCATCGGCCTCGGCTCGATGCTCGGCGCCGGGATCTTCGTTGCGCTGACGCCCGCGGCCGCCGCAGCCGGATCGGCGCTGCTGATCGGGCTGGTCATCGCCGCTGTTGTGGCCTACTGCAACGCGATGTCGTCGGCGCGACTTGCGGCCATCTACCCGGTCTCCGGTGGGACGTACGTCTACGGCCGCGAGCGGCTCGGCGACTTCTGGGGCTATCTCGCCGGGTGGGCGTTCGTTGTCGGCAAGACAGCGTCGTGCGCCGCAATGGCGCTGACCGTCGGATTGTATGCCTGGCCTGCGCACGCACACGTGGTGGCAGTCGCCGCTGTTGTCGCGCTCACCGCGGTGAACTACGTCGGAGTGCAGAAGTCGGCGTGGCTGACACGCGCGATCGTCGCCGTGGTGCTGATGGTGCTCACCGTGGTCGTCGTGACGACGCTCGCGTCCGACGCGGGCAGCGTCGACTCACTCGAGGTCGGCTCGGATGCACGAGTCACCGGAATACTGCAGTCCGCGGGCATCCTGTTCTTCGCCTTCGCCGGCTACGCGCGCATCGCGACCCTCGGCGAGGAGGTGCGGGAGCCGACACGCATCATTCCTCGCGCGATCCTCGTCGCGTTGGGGATCGCACTGGTCGTCTACGCGACCGTCGCAGCCACCGCTCTCTGGGCGCTCGGCGCATCGGGACTTGCCACGGCGACGGCGCCACTGGCCGCAATGACGCAGGCCGCAGGCGCGGGCTGGCTGACTCCTGTCGTTCGGATCGGCGCCGCTGTCGCAGCGCTCGGTTCACTGCTCGCGCTGATCCTCGGCGTCTCCAGGACGACGTTGGCCATGTCGCGCGACGGACACCTGCCACGAACGTTGGCGGAGGTTCACCCCCGCTTCGGCGTGCCGCATCACGCCGAACTCGCCGTCGGTGCGGTTGTCGCTGTCGTCGCCGCGACCGCAGATGTCCGTGGCGCCATCGGATTCTCGTCGTTCGGAGTCCTGCTGTACTACGCGATCGCGAACGCGTCGGCCATGACACTTTCTCGCGTGGAGCGGCGCCCACCGTTCATCGTCTGCGCCGTCGGCCTCGTCGGCTGCGTAGTCCTCGCGTGCACACTCCCCCGCGCCTCGGTGATCTCGGGCGTCGTGGTCATCGTCATCGGTATCGCTATCTACGCGTGTCGCATCGCTCTCGCGCGTCGGTGACCGCGGCACTGAAACCCACATTGGCTGTTAGAGCGACGTCACGACGCTCGTAGTCGTCGGAGCCGACCGTCCAGTCGAGCCGTCGAATCATATGGTGAATCATCGTCGCCGCCTCCAGGTACGAGAAGTTCATGCCGATGCACTGGTGCGCACCACCGCCGAACGGCGCCCATGCCAACCGATGCCGTCGCTCCGCGTTCTCCGGCATGAACCGCTCGGGATCGAAATCATCTGGGCGCGGCCATATTTCGGGTATCCGGTGATTGCTCGCGCTGACCGCGATGACAAATGCGCCCTTCGGGATGAAGTGGCCGCCAATCGAAGTGTCCGCAATCGCCGCACGGGGGATCACCGGTACCGGCGGGCGCAACCGCAGCGACTCCTTGAACACCGCCTGATAGACGTCGGACTCCTTCAACTCCGCTGCTGACGGCGCTTCACCCAGACGTTGCGCCTCGTCGACGACGCGCGCACGCCACCGTGCGTCACGTCCCAGCCGATAGGCCATTGACGTCATCGCTATGGTGGCGGTGTCGTGAGCGGCGAACAGCATGAATCGCATGTGGTCGACGACCTGTTGGTCGGAGAGCTGCGAGCCGTCGTCGCCGCGTGCATGGCACAGTGCCGACATCAGGTCCGGGCCGTCGGCGCCGCGCCGCGCGGGCAGAAGATCGCTGAAGAACTCGTCGACGACGCCGCGCGCCCGATGTCCACGCGCCCACATGGTGCCCGGGATTCGAAACCGAACCAGCGCACTGCCCGCCTCGATGAGATCGACGAACGCCGCGTTCATCCGATCGGCGTCGTCGCGCGAAAGCTTCTCTCCGACAAACAGTTCCAACGCGACGTCGAGTGCCATCGCTTTGAGTTCGGTACGCATGTCGACGTCCGGTCCGCGAGTGAATCGCGTCGCGGCCTCAGCGGCAAGGGAATTGAGCTGATCCTGGTAGCCGGCCAGGCGGTCGGCGGTGAAGGCCGCCTGCATTATTCGACGATGCTTGCGATGTTCGTCGGTGTCCATCAGCAGGATTCCGCGTTCGAAGAGGGTCCCGAGGGCGAATCCGTATACCGGCTCGTTGCGAAACGCGCGGTCGGCGTCGCGAACCAACTCGCCGAGTGCCTCGGGGCCCTGCACGATCACGATGTTGCGTCCGAGCACCGTGATGAAGGCGATGTCGCCGTAGTCGGCGCGAAGATTCTCTGCGAACTGTGCCGGGTCGGCCCGCAGCCGCAGCGCGGACTGCAGCGGAAGGGTTCGTGGTCCACGCACCGGGAGTAGGGTCGAATTGTTACGTGGTCGGGTCAGTGTGCGGTGACGCATCGGGGTCCTTTCTGATGGCGACGCCGGGAGCCGCGGTGCCTGAGCATCGGGGAGAAGGGCGATGTCCGACGTGCGTGTGTTGGTGGTGGACGACGACGTGCGGGCGGCCGAAACCATTCGTCGAGTGTTGGTCAGCGACGGGTGGAACGTGTCAGTCCTGCACAACGGCGCGCAGGCGCTACAGCGTGCCGTTGACGAGGAATTCGACGCAGTAGTGCTCGACATCATGCTGCCCGGTCTCAACGGCTATGAGGTCGTGCGTGAGTTGCGCAGACGATCGCAGTGGGTGCCGATCGTGATGCTGTCCGCGAAGGACGGCGAGTACGACCAGGCCGAAGCACTCGACTTCGGCGCTGACGACTACCTCGTCAAGCCGTTCTCCGTGGTCGTACTGAAGGCTCATCTACGGGCAGTCGCCAGACGCGGTCAGCGCGAGCGGCCCGCGATACTCTCGGCGGGATCGCTGTGTCTCGATCCCGCCCAACACGTCGTCACGCGTCACGGGGCGCCCATTGCCCTGACTCCCCGCGAGTACGCGGTACTCGAACTGCTGTTGCGCAACCAGGGGCAGGTGATGTCGAAACATGCCATTCTCCAATCGGTGTGGGACGAGAACTACGACGGCGACCCGAACATCGTCGAGGTCTACATCGCCTATCTACGTAAGCGCATCGACGCCCCGTTCGGGATCGCCTCCATCCAGACGATCCGGGGCGCCGGGTACCGTTTGATCGCGCTCTGAACGGCTCCTGGATTCCTCGGAACCATCGGACGAGTTCCCGAGTGGCAGGACAAGTTCGAACGTAGCGCCGCCGTGACTGCCGTCGACAACTGAGACCGACCCACCGTGCGCCTGCGCGATCTCGTAAGCGATCGCCAGGCCGAGACCGGCTCCCGACGAGTCGCGCTGACGATCGACGTCGAGTCGCGAGAATCTGTCGAATATCACCGACCGCCTGTCGTCGGGAATGCCGGGCCCGTCATCGCTCACCGCGATGACGGCGTTCGATCGATCAGCTCGCAGTGAGACCCAGACCGCCGAGTCACAGTGCCTGGTGGCGTTGTCGACGAGGTTGCGCACCGCGCGTCGAATCATCTCGCGGTCACCGGAAACCCGAACGGGCACAACGTGTGCGGTCACCTTGGCCGCCTCCATCGCGCGTAACCGTGCGACCTCCTCGACGACGACGTCGTCGAGGTCCACATCGCCCGCCACGACGGTCAACCCCTGTTCATCGGCGCGTGCCAGCAAGAGCAGATCTTCTGCCATGGCCTGCATTCGACGCGCCTCGGGCAGGAGGATGGTGCGGACGGTCTCCACATCGATCGGCGTCGATGTGTCGTCGGCAAGGTCGAGCAACCCGACAAGGGTGGTGAGCGGGCTTCGTAACTCGTGCGACGCGTCGCCGATGAACCGCAGTTGCGATTCCCGCCCGCGTTGGAGTCGCCCGAGCATGCTGTTGACGGTGACCGCGAGTGTGCGGATCTCGTCGTCTGCGGTCGGCACGGGAACCCGCTGTTCGAGCTCGGTCGAGGTGATCTCATTGGCCTGCTTGGTGATACGCGAGACGGGCCGAAGCGACCGACCGACGAGCAGGTAGACCGCACCTGCCCCGAGTGCCACGATGATCGGCAGTTCGATCGCCATGAGCGTCGCGGTGGTCCATTCACTGCTCCTTATGCCCGTCGCCTTGTCGAGCGCGAGGATCGTGTACTCACGGTCGGCGTGGTACGCGGTGTTCACCGATGCGCAGAACTCGTCTCCATACCCGGGGACGTTCACGTGGTCGGCGTAGCGCACCTTCGATTCGTCAGCATTCGAGTCATCCGCGACCCGGATCGCCGTACGTGGTGCGCCAGGCGACGCGGCCACCACAACTCCCCGATCGTCGACGACCTGCGTGATGTCGATTCCCGCTCCGGGAGTCAGGTCGTCGGGATCGACCGCCGACACGCCACCACGGTTGACCGCGGTAGCGATCTGATACGCCTGACGCCCCGTCGCTCGATACATCTGCGCTGTGTTCTCCCGATGCAGCATAAGGAGCATCACCGCGCCACTGATGGCCAATGCGACGACAAGTACAAAAGCCGACACGATCGTGAGTTGCCTTCGCACGCCGTAGCCGCCTACTCGTCTACGAATACGGGTGCGTACGTTCACGAGCTCATCCAATGGCCAAAGCTGTATCGATACCACGGTCGCCCACCGGAAAGTGACCAATGAGCTGTGGTCGTCGAGTGTATGCCGTTCGCGGCGGGAGCAACAGGTACCCGGTTTCAGCCAACCTTCAGGTGCCTGCGGGCACTCTTGCGACATGTCCAGCCGACGGAGCGTCGCTCTGCATCTCCTCGAAAGTGCGCGTCGACGTGGTATCTCCCACGCGTTCGGCGTACACGGGGCCAACATCGAAGACATCTACGACGCCGCGTCCCGGCTCGGAATGCCTGCTGTGGTGGCTAAACACGAATTCGCAGCAGGCGCAATGGCAGACGGTCTTGCTCGGATGACGAACGGGCCGGCATTGGTACTCACAACCTCGGGCGGCGGAGCGATGAATGTCGTTCCTGCGCTTGCCGAATCGTACGACAGCAGGGTTCCGGTACTCGCCGTCATCGGCGCTGCGCCCTTGTCGCTGACCACGCGGGGCGCATTCCAAGACATGCTCGACCCGCCCGATACGATCGACGTCGTCGGCCTCCTCAAGTCAGTGACCGGCCACGTCGAGTTGGTCGCAGACGCGAGCGAGCTCGAACCCGCGTTGAAGTCCGTGTTCGCCACTCTCGATCGCGGACTACCTGCTGCACTTGTGATCCCCAAAGATGTTCAATCACAGACGATCTGGGACACAGGAGTAGACGAGAACCACGAACCGGCAACACACTCGACGGCCAGGAGTCCCACCGCGATCACGGAGACTGCCGGCCGACTCGCCGACGCCGTCGGGCGTGGCGAGCGGATCTGCCTTTGGATCGGAGACGAGGCCTCCCGAACCCGCGCCGGAACGGCGTTACGCCGCATCGCGTCTCGCCTTGGTGCGAGTGTCGTGGCCGCACCGGGAGGTGCCGACGCACTCGAGAACATCGACGGTCATGCCGGCATCACCGGCGTTATGGGGCACCCGTCGGCACACGCCGAACTGGTGGCCGCGTCGATCTGCGTCAGCATCGGATGCCGGATGACAGCGACCGATCGGGGCGGGTTCGACGCAGATCTTGCGGACACCGAGATCATTCACATCGGCATCAACGACGCCAGACCGCAACGCGGACCGTCGATCCTTGTCGACTCGCTGCCCAGTGCGCTCCGACTTCTCGATGAGTCACTCGCCGCACTTGGACTGCCACAGGGCGCGGTGCCGACCATCGACATCGATTACCTCGACACACCGGCGCTCCCGCACTCTGCGTTTCCGAGCTTACGCCAGATCATGAACACCGTCTCACCACACCTTCGCAGTGGCACAAGAGTTTTCGCCGACGCAGGCAACGTCGGCGCCGCAGCGATCCACTATCTCACTCCGATCAGCGACGGGAGATTCACCGTGGCCCTCGGTATGGGTGGCATGGGATACGCGATCGCGGCAGGAATCGGAGCAGCGATCGGCTCCGCCGATCAAGGGAGGGTGGTGATCGTCGCGGGAGATGGAGCATTCTTCATGCACGGCATGGAATTTCACACCGCCCTCGAATACGACGCTCCTGTCACCCTCGTCATCCTCAACAACGACGCACACGGCATGTGCGTCACCCGAGAACACCTCTTCTTCCCGGAGGCCGCCAGCGTCAATCGCTTCCGGCCGACGGACATCGCGGGCGGCTTGGCCGCCATGTTCGGCACTCGCACCGAGGTGCGTCATCCTGCTTCTCTCAGCGATCTCGACTCCGCGTGTGCCGACTTGTTCGCGGATACCGGACCGAACGTCATCGTCGTCGACTGCGATCCGGACGAAGTGCCACCATTCCAACCGTTTCTGCCGAAGGGACCATAGTCATGACCATCGAGACCACACCGCTGGCCGACCTCGGCCGGCAGGCCGACGAGCTCGACGGGTTGACCCGCATCGAGACCCACCCGCGACAGACCGCCACACCGATCATTCTCGACATGCTGCGATCGGTCTATCCGCACGACCAGATCTTCGGCGACTTCTGTCCGGTGCAGGGTTACGTCAACGCGCCGCCCCGCGAACTGTACGAATGGCTTTCCGACACACGGTCTCTCGAGGAGTGGACCTACAGCCTCCGCGGATTCACGCCGACCGACGAGCCGGGACTGTGGTTGGCGTCGGACAGATTGGGCGACGCCACCGACATCTACACACGTACGGTCGCCAATCCCGACGCGATGACCGTCGACTATCACTGCGCGTGGGATCAGGGCAAACACCTGTGGATGATCTACCTGATGCGCGTCGTCGACGCGCAGGTCGTGCTCGACAAGCCGGGGTCGGTGGTGTTGTGGACCAATTGTCGACATCCCTTCTATGAGCGAAATCCGTACCCAGAGACAGCACCGGCCGACCGTCCGGTCTGGGTCGGCGACTTCTGGGACATGTTCGCCGCAGGTCACCAGCTCGAACTGAACAATCTCACCGCGATCGCCGAGTATCGCCACGCCAACAATTTGCCCCTTACGCCCGATTGGATGCGCTCATGAACAACCCGACTGCGCCCGCCGTCGTCCTCGCAGACGTTGCGGGGTATCTGCCCGAGAATCGCGTTCCCGCTTCCTATTTCAGCCAGTTCGCCGAGAACGACGACCTCGCCGACAACATCATGTTCTCGGCGCCCGCATTCCGACATCACGCAGCCGAAGGCGAGACGTCGGCCGACATGATGGTTTCTGCCGCAAGAACTCTCACGGAGCGGCATGGCGACGACTACCTCGATGACGTCACGGTTGTCCTGACGCACAGCCAACTTCCCGAGGTACCGGTCCGCGGATGTGGTGGCGAGCTCGCCGATCGTCTCGGTCTGCGGCCCACCACGGTTCTCGACGTCCACAACGGCGGCTGCGCCGCGTTCATCCACATGCTTGATCTAGCGGCTGCGCTGCTCGTAGCGGCGGGTGGCGGCAAGGCGTTGTTGGGACTGGCGCAGAACAGCGCATCCCAGATCTTCACCCAGGAGCAGGTTCGCGGCAAGGCACAGGCTGCGATCCCCGGCGACGGCGCGGCAGCGGCCGTGGTAAGCCTCGACGGTCCGGCAGGTTCCCCGGTCCTCGGACTGGTCACCCATTCTTACGGCGAGTACTCGGCCGACATGACATCGGTGGCAGAACCCGACCGTCGATACTGGGAAGCGGGCACGGGAGAAATCCACATCGGCTTCACCGAAGCGAAGATCACCAAGGTTCTCGCGCGCGGCAATCGCATGGTTCCTGCTGCTGCCATCGAGGTGGCCGACTCGATCGACATCCGGCCGTCCGAACTCGACTGGTTCATCACCAACCAGCCGAATCGCATCTTTCTACGCAACTGGCGCGATGCGCTCGAGTTGCCCGAGCAACGACACCCGGACACCTTCGACGAGTGCGGAAACCTGTTCGGCGTCGGGCTTCCGATCACTCTGGACACGGCGGTGTCCGACGGGCGCATCCAGCCCGGTGACGTTGTCATGATGTCGGCGTTCGCCCACGCCGGAGACTTCGCGGGAGCGGCGGCGATTCGTTGGTCGGATCGTCACTAGTGGTTACCGACAACATGATTCGACTCAACCTGAACGAGTCGGCCTATCCGCCACTGCCCGCGGTCGCCGAAGTTCTCCATCAACAGGTGCTGTCGGCACACCGCTACCCGGAGTTCACTCCGCACGGTTCCCGTCGCGTCATCGCACATCATCTGGGAGTGTCCGACGACATGGTCACCGTCGGCGCTGGAGCAACCGGGGTCATCCTCCAGGCACTGCAGGCAGCTCTCGACCAATACCACGGCGTCGCGCCCGAACTGGTGACCGCGACCCCGACATTCGACGGGTTTCCGATCCTCGCACAGTTGCTGCGCATGGACTTTCGCGGTGTGCCGCTTGATCGCGGCGGAGGGGTCGACCTCGACGCGCTGCGCACCTCCGTCACCGCGTCGACCGTCGCCGTGATCGTCTGCTCCCCACACAACCCGACAGGCACGATCGTCGACGAACGCGAACTACATGCGTTTCTGACTTCACTACCCGACCACGTGACGGCCATCCTCGATCAGGCCTACATCGAGTTCAGTACTGCCGCACCAGATCTGCACCGGCTGATCGCACGGCATCCCCGATTGGTGGTCGTCCGAACCTTCAGCAAGGCACACGGTCTCGCGGCTCTGCGGGTTGGTTACGGCGTCGGTGACGAGCGGCTGATGTCTGGCATCCGTCGATTCGAGATTCCGTTTGCGGTGAGTGCGCCTGCCCAAGCGGCGGTGCCGGTGGCGTTGGCCGCGACGACAGCGCTCGCGCACCGCGTCGAGGCCATGCGCGCCGCGCGTGATCGGCTGTCCGCGCAACTGCACGCGATAGGCGCGTCGACCATCGCGGGTGAGGGCAACTTCGTCTATCTGCCCGGCGCGGACGGAGTGGCGCTCGGCTCGCTGCTCGGCACATGCGGCGTTGCGGTGAAGACAGTTCCCGGTCACGGCGTCCGGATCACCGTCGGCGACACCTTCAGCAACGCGCGTGTACTCGCCGCGTTGCGCGCGACGGCAGCAACTGCCTGAGCGAGCAACTGCCTGGGCGGTGTCAGCGTCCCGACGCGAAGATCTGCTCGAGCACTTCGGGGAGTTCGGTGAAGGGTCCCGGAAAGAACTGCTCGTTGATGAAGAAGGCGGGCGTGCCGTTGACGCCGCTGCGGAGCCCACTGTTGATCTGACCCTGGATGCGATCACCGAACTGCTGCGCACTCACTGCGGCCTCAGCTGCGGCAGGGTCTAGTCCGAGACTCGTCGCCAACTCGCGATAGAAGCTCTCGCCGAGCTGATCCTGATTCTCATACAACGCGTCGTGCGCCTCCCAGAACTTGCCCTGGTCGCCCGCGTATTCGGCGAACTCCGCCGCTGCGAGTGCCTGCGGGTGGATCTCGGGGATCGGGAAGTTGCGAAAGACGAATCGCAGCGAGTCGGGATAGCTGCGCTGGAGTTGCTTCACGATCGGATAGGCCTGCCCGCAATAGGAACACTGATAGTCGCCGTACTCGACGAGTGTGAGAGCAGCGTCGGACGGTCCTTGAACGTAGTCGTCGGATCCCACGGGTTGGGTCAGCGGCATGGTCGACTCCTCACGCGTTCTTGTTCTTGAGGGCTTCGAGGGCGTCGAGCACCCCGTTCACACCCGGGTTGATGGCCATCGGCGACAGGTAGCTCCACGAGATGACGCCGTCCGCGTCGACGACGAACAGAGCGCGCTTGGAGCAGCCGGCCTGTTCGTCGTATGCGCCGTACTCCTTGGAGACCGCGCCCTTGGGGTTGTAGTCAGCAAGGAGGTCGTAGCCGAGCTTGCGCGACTCCTTGAACGCCTGGTGACTCCACGCGCTGTCGACCGAGATGCCGAGGAGAACCGCGCCGTACTCCTGTAGCAGCGGCAGCGACTGGTTGAAGACGGCGAGTTCGTCGCCGCATACCTGACTCCAGTCGGCGGGATAGAACACGAGGACAACGGGATTGCCCTTGAGTTCAGAGAGGCTCAGCGATTGATCGGGCGTCGCCTTGAGGGTGAAATCGGGCGCGGTGGTACCGGCCTCAAGGATGCTGTCTGGTGCGGTGCTTGTGTCGGCCATACTCCGATCGTTGCACGCAAAAGGGGGTCACCGCACTGAAAGCCCGGCGACTTCTGCGTACTGACGTCTGCCAGTGGAGATGCGACGCAAACCGCTGTCGCACCTATACGTAACAGTGACTTTCGAGGCGTAGTGCCTGTCGGGAAGTCCTGAATGACTCCCCGACTGCACTCAGCTCGTCCGGATGAGTTCACGCTCAGCTGTCGCCGGCGGCACAATTGTCGGCGGAGTGGTGTGCCCGGCCCGCAGGAAGCTACCCGTGCGCACCGTCCCCACGGACGGCGCGAACTCACCGTCGGCGAACACGGTCTGTCCGCTCACCATGACGGCTCTGATTGCGGCGTCGTTTCGATTCACCATGCGCGACATCTGGCCGAACTGTTCGATCGGCGCCTCGCCGTACGCTTCGAGTTGCTCGTCGAGGTGTTCGGGATCGATCACGACGAGGTCGGCTCGGTCGCCGACCCGCAGGTGTCCCGCGTCGATGTCGTAGAAGTCGGCGACTTCACCGGTGAGGCGATGGATCGCGTATTCGGTACTCATGAACGGCTTTCCGGCCTGCTCGGCGTCACGAACATGGCGCAGCAACCGCAGCCCGCTGTTGTAGAAGGCCATGTTGCGCAGGTGAGCTCCGGCGTCGGAGAAGCCCATCTGGACCGTTGGCCAGGTGGCGATCTTCTTGAGCATTTCCGGACGATGATTCGAGATGGTTGTGCGCCAACGGATCTCACGGCCGTGTTCGACGACGAGGTCGAGGAAGGCGTCCACCGGGTGGAGTCCGCCACGATCGAGCCCGACCTGACCGAACGACTTTCCGATCACCGACTCGTCGGGACACGCGACGATGTCGGCGTCGAAGAAGTCGCGGTGCCACACCCTGATGCCGAACTTCTGCTCGTAGTCCTTGCGGAACCTGCGCCGGTACTCCTCGTCTTGGATGAGCGCATCTCGTTCAATGTCGTCACGCAGGTGCAATGCCGCTGCGCCGGAACCGAATTCCTCGAAGATCACCAGATCGATACCGTCCGCATACACCTCGAACGGCACCGGCAGGTGCTGCCAGCGGAAGTCGCCGCCCAAGCGATTGATGAGCGCGGTAGGGCGGTCCATCAGGATCAGCGCTTTCTCGTTCGACTTCACGTCGGCCGCAGACAGCAGCGACGTCTTCAGCACAGGGCGCCCGAAGCCGATCGACTGCACCATCTGCGACAGCAGATTGAGCGGGTTCTGGATGTCGGGTCCCGACTGCAGCACTCGGCCGCTGTGGCGCAGCATGCTCTTGAGTCGGCGCAGCTCTTTGGGTTTGGCGTACGTCGACGGCAGGGTGCGTGACCGACATGTCACGCCGTCGAGCTTGTCGAACTTGAGCTGCTGCGACGAGAGTCCGACGAATCCCTCGACGAGCGCGTCGCCGAGCATCTCCTCCATCCGTGCCTGCTCCGCGCGTGTGGGTCGTACATCCGATCGTGTCGCACGATCGAGACCCATCACAGACGTCCGCATGTCCGAATGTCCGATGAATGCAGCGAGATTCGCCCCGAGCGGCAGACCCTCCAACCGTTCGACATACTCCCTCGGCGACGACCAGTCCTTGTGTTCGTCCACCGCGGAGATGACGTGGTCGCGCGGGATCGCTTCGACGCGCCCGAAGAGGTCGCCCGCCTCCTCCCCGTTGACGTAGATCGTCGACAGCGAGCACGACCCGATGAACACTGTGGTCACGCCGTGGCGAAGCGACTCGGTCAGCTCCGGGGTGTCGAGAACCTCGACGTCGTAGTGCGTGTGGATGTCGATCAGACCCGGCGTCACCCATGCACCCTCGGCGTCGATGACCCGTGCACCCTCGGTGTCGAGGGGTTCCGTACTGATCGCGGCCACCCGACCGTCGCGAATACCGATGTCGCGGATCGCCGACGGCGCCCCCGAGCCGTCGAACCACCGGCCACCTCGAACGACTGTGTCAAATGTGGACATGGCCACTCCCTTCGCCGGGCTCATCGTGGCACAGATCACACTCGATGTAGACACTTTCTCGGAAATGTATAGTCCAGTTGGTGACGACCGCCGACATCGCTCCCGACCTTCGACGCACCGCACGCTGGATTCCTCGCGGAATCGGACTGCGGCACATGCCGCGAGGCGTCCTACGACTCGGCGGTATGCCCCTGGCCCGCGTGCGCGGCGTCCCGACGGTCGCGATCGGGCCAGGGGTATCGATTCGCCTGCACCGGCCAACCGGAGCACAGAACACCGGCACCGCGATGCTGTGGATCCACGGCGGCGGGTACGTGCTCGGTTCTGCCGGACAAGATGACATCTACTGCCGCGACCTCGCCGACGCCACCGGCATCACGGTGGCTGCCGTCAACTACAGACTCGCGCCGCAATACCCGTATCCGACACCGCTCGAGGACTGCTATACCGCGCTCGCATGGCTGGCCGAGCAACCGTGGGTCGACCGCGATCGCATCGCAATCGCCGGCGCCAGCGCGGGAGGCGGCCTCACCGCCGCACTCGCACTGCTGACACGCGATCGCGGCGACATCCCCCTCGCTGCACAGGCTCTCGTGTATCCGATGCTCGACGACCGGACCGCGGCGACGCCCACGGGACGTCGATACGTGCTCTGGTCTGAGCGTGATAATCAGCGGGGGTGGGATCTCTACCTCGGCGCTGCGGACAGGCAGCGGGCCGTACCCGCACGCCGCGCAGATCTCGACGGCTTACCGCCTACCTGGCTCGGCGTCGGAACCTGCGACCTGTTCCACGACGAGACACTGGACTACGCACGACGACTCCGCGAGGCAGGGGTCGACTGCGATGTCGAGATCGCCGACGGCGCCTTCCACGCGTTCGATCAGATTGCGCCGAAAGCACCTACCACGCAACGTTTCAACGAGTCACTGCGCTCGTTCCTGCGTAGAGAGCTCGCCTCCGTGTGAGGTCAGCCGTCAACCTCCGACGCGTCGACGACTCCGAAGTCCTTGTGCGCCAAGCCCGCAACGACACCACCGTCGACGACGAACTCCGCCCCCGTGGAGTAGCTCGACTCGTCGGAAGCCAGGTAGACAACGAGTTTCGACACCTCGGACGGGTCCGCAGCCCTACCGAGTGCGGTCTGGAAGATGTCGTCGGGCACCCATTCCGTCATCGGCGTCTTGATCAGGCCGGGGTGCACCGAGTTGACCCGAATGCCGCTCGGCCCCAACTCCAGCGCAGCCGACTTGGTGAGTCCACGCACACCGAACTTGGACGCTGTGTAACCGTGAGTGGCAATCGTTCCCGCCAGCCCCTCGATCGACGAGATGTTGATGATCGAGCCGCTGCCGGCCTCCTTCATCTGCGGCACAACAGATTTGATGCCGAGGAACACTCCGGTCAGGTTCACATCGAGGATCTTGCGCCAGTCGTCGAGTGTATAGTCCTCGAACAGGCCGAAGTTCACGATTCCCGCGTTGTTCACCAAGACGTCCAGGCGCCCGAAAGTGTCGACCGTGGACGCGACAGCGGCTTGCCAGTCGTCGGGTTCGGTGACGTCGAGATGGACGTAGCGCACCGCATCGCCGACTTCGTCGGCCAGCGCCTTGCCCTCGTCGTCGAGGATGTCGCCGGCGACGACGCGCGCGCCCTCCGCGATCATCTCGCGCACGTGCGCTGCACCCATGCCCCGCGCACCGCCACTCACCAGCGCAACCTTGCCTGCCAGCCGCTCGCTCATCGTCTCCCCTTCCAGGCTCCGTCTCGGGCGACCATACGCTTGCCTTGTCACTGTATGGCGTGAATTTCATAGACTGGTGCACAGACCAACTAATGACTGCGCAGACCAACTTGTAAAAGGGAGACGACGATCATGTCTCTGAACGCACACCAACGCCGCGTCACCAGCGCGGAACTGCGCGCGAATCTCGACCTCGCCGGTCTCGATACCGCAACTCTCGCAGCGCAACTCGGATTGTCGACCGCGGCCGTCGAGGATGCACTCGACATCGGACCCGCGACCGATCCGGCACTGGTGTGGCGCCTGCGCGATCACCTCGAATCCGCGGCCCGCGCGGCGGGCGCCCAGCCACACGAGTACACGTACCTTCCCGAGCGGATGCGATCGGCCGCGCAGGCCTGGTTCGGCGTTGGCGATCATCGCTTCTCGGACTGAGTCGCTCCACACGAGGGGTTGGCGAAGCATTCTCAGCGCTCCTTCAGCGACTGACCGTCACACTCGTGCGATGGACACGATCGCCGGACTGCCCGCGCACCCCCTGTTTGTTCACCTTGCGGTGGTGGCGATTCCCCTCACGGCCGTCCTGGCGATCCTGGCGAGCGTATGGCCGGCAGCACGCCGACGGCTCGGCTGGTTCACACCGGCGGTCGCGGTTGTCGCGATGACCATCACACCGCTCACCACTTCCGCGGGTGAGACATTGGAGAAGCAGGTACCGCGATCAGAAGCCCTGCACAGCCATACCGAGCTCGGCGGCCAGATGCTCTATTGGGTCGCAGCGCTTTTCGTACTGGTCGTACTCTCCTGGGCGATGTACGACGACACCATCGCGCGCCGGATACCTGCGGTGGCTTCGGTACGCGCGCACGGTTGGCTGCGGGTCGTGCTCGCGGTTGCGACTATCGTTGTGGCGCTTGGCGCTCTGGTGATGGTCGTCCGCGTCGGCGATTCCGGTGCGCGGTCTGTGTGGCTGGGCTGACGACGGTCACACGGCACACAGCGGCCACAAAGCGCACACCCGTTCTCAGATCACCTTGTCGATGTCTCCGGTCAGCTTCTCGGGCTTCACGGTCGGCGCGAAGCGGTCGACGACCTGACCGTCGCGGTCGACGAGGAACTTGGTGAAGTTCCACTTGATGCGATTGCCGAGCACGCCCGACTTCTGCTCGCGTAGCCACGCGAAAAGCGGATGCGCGTCGGACCCGTTGACGTCGACTTTCGCGAACATCGGGAAGCTGACGTCGTAGGTGAGCGAGCAGAAGTTCTTGATCTCCGCCTCGTCGCCCGGTTCCTGATGAGCGAACTGATCACAGGGGAACCCGAGTACGACCAGCCCGCTCTCGGCGTAAGTCTTGCTGAGCTCTTCGAGTCCCTTGTACTGCGGGGTGAAACCGCACTTCGACGCGGTGTTGACGATCAGCAACGGTTGCCCCCGGTAGTCGTCGAGGTCGACGGTGTTGCCGTCGATGTCCGTCGCCGTGAAGTCGTAGGCACTGGTCATGGACTTACCTCCGGGTCGTTCCGATCAGCTTCTCCGCAGCCTATCCGACGAACGAATAGCCTCGAGGCGTGCGCACCACAGATGACTTCCGCAGGGCCTGGCACGCCATCCGCACCTCTCGGTTCGCGCCCGCGCTGGTGATCGTGGTGATCCTCGGCATCGCGGCGGCGTTATTCGTCGGCTCCTACACGTACTCGACGGCCAACCCGAAACCCGAACGTGTGCCGATCGCCGTCGTCGGTGACCTGCCACCGCCGCAGTCAGCCGATGTCGAGGCACGGCTCGCGCGCGAACTCGGCAGTTCGGTCGATGTGCGTCATCTACCAACCCATGCCGAAGGCGTCGAACAGTTGCAGAACCAGCAGGTCTTCGCGGTTGTCGACATCGACACCACGGCGCGCACCATCGACGTCGAACTGTCGAGCGCGTCCGGTGCGACGGTCGCGCAACTCCTCGAGCAGAGCATGCCGCGTGCGGCCGCCGGGACCGGCTACCGGGTGAGCGTCCGCGACGTCAATCCACTACAACCCCGAGATCCGCACGGGCTCACCATCTTCTACATGATGCTTGCGGCGGTCATCATCGGATTCGTCGGCGCGATCCAGCTCGGCGTGCATGCCAACAAGTTGCGGCCCTGGGAGAGAATCGGATTCACCGCGTTGTACTCGCTACTGGGCGGGTTCACCATCTGCGCCATGATCGACTGGATCATCGGTGCGCTGACGCTGCCGGTGTTCGAGGTGTGGCTCATTCTTGCCCTGACGATGTTCACCTGCGGCATGATCTTCACGATGTTCAGCGCGATGTTCGGCCGCTGGGCAATCCTGCCGACATGGGCGGTCATGGTGCTGCTGGGTAATCCATCGTCGGGCGGCTCCGTCGCGTGGCCGCTGCTACCCCGGGTGATCGCGACCATCGGCGGCTGGCTGCCACCCGGCGCGTCGGTCAACGCGCTGCACACCGCAGTGTATTTCCGCGGGCATCAACATGTCTGGCCGTTCCTGGTGCTCACCACGTGGTCCGCGGTGAGTGTCGCCGTCTACCTGTTCGAGCGGCGCGTTCGGGGCCACAAGACCCCGAACGCACCCACCTCCGACATCGGCGCCGCCTGAGATCGCAGAAACAGGCAAGGCTACAGAGCCCGGCAGGACTCAGAACCCAACTGCGCGAATCTGTCCCGGCGACCAGAGCCCGTTGTGGACATCGGTCGTCACCGTGAGCTCTGCGGGCTTCTGCGGCACGAGCGGTGTGAGCCGCTGCAGCATGCCCCAGTCCTTGGCCCAGTCGTTGCGTAGATACGACGGCAACACCGTTGGGCGCATTTGGTTCTCGACGATGCCGAGCGGACCGCCCGCGGTCCCCGCCATCCAGCGCTGCGAATTGACCCGCTCGCCTTCACGGTCGGGCGAGATCCGCCACTCCGGTGTTTCCAGGACGCCGTTGTGCACCTGTGCGGGACGCTGACACGGGAATGCCAGTGCAGCCTCCCAGTCGATCATCACGGGAGCCTCGCTACCCACGAGGTCGTTGAGCGTGATCATCTTTGAGACACGAGGTGGAGTGACGGCAAGCCACTGATCGGAGTTGGTCGACGTGTCCTGCGCGAGCACGCGCACCACCGTCGCACCCTGCGGAGCACCGTCGAGCGGGAACCGCAGGTTGCGCCACGCAGGTGCACCGCCGATATCCATCGGGGTCATGATCCCCGCAGGTGTCACCGAACCGTCAGGACCCACACGGCCGAACTGGAGGCGAACCTGCTGTCCCGAACGCGTGACGGCGAGATCGTCGACGTATTCGATCTGTCCGGCAACCGACATCGTGATGAGCGGAGTATCGGAACCGCGCGCGGGTAGCTGATACCAATCCGAAGTCAGACTGCCTGTGCCCGACGGCGATCCGTACGTACCGAGCACCGGTGTGCGCTGCGGCGAAAGCCCGAATGGCAGTTTCACCTGGGAGCCGTTGACGCCGGTGGTCGACGTCGTTCCGCCTGCGGTGTCGCTCGACGGACTACTACCGTCGGTTCCGGTCTGTTCGGTCGCGTCCGATTGCGTTCGGTCGACCTCGGCCGACGATGTCCCCGTTGACGAGTCCGATTCGGTGCCGTCGTCGGATAGATCAGATCCGACGCCGTTCGGGTCGAAGCCGGTCGCGTCGGCACCCGCAAGCGCAGCCCCCGGCGACGGGTTATTCTGTCCCGCAACACGTGCCGGCGCGAGCAGACCGGAATTGACGTCCTTCTCGACGAGCACCGCGTCGGCGAGCGCGCACGGCTCACCGCGTACCGCGGCAACATTCGAACTCAGCCACGACCACGAATTACGTTGTGTCCAATCCGCCTTCGCGAAGGAGACCAGCGTGAACAGCAGCATGATCACCGACACGACGATGATCGACGGCGAGCGCAACCAGGCTGTCCACCGGTTCTTCGACACCCGCTCCTCGCCGCGTCGAACGTCGTCGGAGACGTAGTCGTCGCGGAAGTGTTGCCAGAGACCGAGAATGGTGAGCAGCACCGCGACAGTGAGGATGACCGCCCAGACAGGGATGCCCTTCACGTCGGGAACGGCGTCGCGCCAAGGAATTCCGTAGCTACCGACGTACCACCACTGGTTGCGTCCCGAGAAGGCCAGCGCCAGCACGTACGCACACGCCGCAGCGAAGAGTGTGCGGTTGCGTCGTCGACGCATCACCGCGCGGTCGACGCACACGGTTGCGACAGCGGCCAACGAGCCTGCGATGCAGGCATACACACCCATCTGGTGTGTCCATTTGGTCGGCAGGAACGCCATCATCACTGCGGTACCCGCGACCGTGGCAACCAACCGCCAGGTGGGAGCCGACGCAATGCCCGCCAGCCGTCGACGGTTGAGCAGCATGACCACCACGACGATCAGACACACGAACGTGATGAGCACACCGAATCGGCGCGCGATGCCGCCGTCGGCGGTGGGATTCATGAGCATGTAGTAGCGCATGCCCTCTTCCCACCACTTGTTGGTCGGACCGACGGCAGAGTTGACCCTGATGGCCTCGCGAATCGCAGCGAGTGTCTGGTCGGCGAAGATCTCGTAGAGCACGACGAGTCCCGACGCCAGAATCGGTATGAGGATGGGCCACAACCCGTCTCGTCGTCGTCTGATCATCAGACGCTTCAGCAGGGGTCGGATTCCCGCGATGAGCGGGATGGCAGCGATCACGCCTGTCGGGTGGATCGTGAGGGTGAACGCCGCGACCACGATCGCGAGCGTGAGCGGGAAGAATCTTCCGGTCGCTATCGCCCGCTCCACGAGCACCCATGCCAGCAGCGTGCCGACGGCGATGATCGGTTCCACGCGAAGCCCGTTGTTGAACGGCATCCACACCGCGAGGAACACGAGGGCGGCCGCCCAGATCGCGGACTGCGACGTCCGGACCGCGTAGCCCAGTCGTGGGATGGCTGCGCGGCTGATCAGCCACCAGCCGACCACCGCGTAGAGGAAGGGCAACAGCCGCAGCCACGGCGTCGCCGTGCTCACCTCCATCCACAGCGAGAGGTACTGGTAGTGCCAACCGAACGGGTCTTGCGGCACACCGAAGTACCGGTAGTAGTTGTCGAGGTATCCGGCGTTGCGGGCGACTCGTGCGACGGTGACCTGATACCCGTCGTCTGCCGTGTTGCCACCGACGAACAACCAGATCAGCAGGACGAGCGTGACGAAGGCGTCGACCCAGCGCGGTCGCCACCAGCCCTGCGGGAAGAGCTTGTGGACGCCGCGTCCGTCACGGGCGTCGAGCACGGCCAGCGCGAGCATCGAGGCAATCGTCATGACGACGCCGATGACCAGGAGCCAGAACTTCAGCGTTGTCGGGGTCGACACGAAACGCGTGTCCAGTGTCGCGCGGAACGACAGGCCCTCCGTCGGCGCATCCTGCGGCAACTGCGAGTACACACCGATGATCTGCGGGCGTGCCGTCGCGTCTCGTAGGTCGAATGACCCCAGACCGGTGTCCGTTGTCGAGAGGTTCTCGAATTTGCCTGCAGCGCCGTCGGTGTCGGCGTGGAAGACGACGCGACACCCGGGAGAGTTCTCTGCCGCGCTTCGAGGCGCACTGAGCAACACGATGTTTCGCTGCGTCAACTGCAACGAGTCGCGGGTGGCGCGGATGAAGAAGCCGACCTTGTTGGCATCGGCTCCGTTCCACGGCACCGTCGAGACGATCACGCCACCCGAGGCGGGCAGACTCTTGGCGAGCGAGCACGGGACGGACACGTCCATCGAGACCGGCGAGAACGAGACGCTCGGCGCTGCCACGCTGCCGACCGAATTCTGTTGCGGCCAGGTCAGTTCCGTCTTGGTGTAATTGACCGGCAGGAACGGGGTCAGCAACGCGATGACGATGCCGATGAGCCCGGCGACCACCGCGACGATCTTCGCGATCCTGATCCGATCGGCCGATTTCGACGACACCGGTCCGCCCGTGCCCTTGTCGCTCGGCTTCTCGTCGCCGTTCCCCGTTGCGTTCACCGACGTCTCACTCATCATCTTCTGGCACCACCTGCATTGCTCCGGGACGGCTCCAGCCCCACCTGGTCGACGTTCCGGTACTCACCGCTGCGGGCACCGCATCCGGCACCAACGGCGACAACCGTTGCAGGCTGCCCCAATCGCGGTACCAGTCGTTCTTCAGATACGTCGCCATCGTCGACGGCGTCGTCAGCGCTTCCGCCGTGGTGAGCAGTCCGCCGTTGACGGTGGCCATCCACGTCTTCGACTGCGAGTTCGCCACCGACAGCTCCGGCAGGATTCGCCACTGCGGAATCTGGTTGACGCCGTTGGACGCATCCATCGGGTGCTGGCAGGGGAATGCCGCGCCGACCGCGAAGTCGACGAGCACCGGGTCCGACGATCCGACGACATCCTGCAGCGTCTTCAACTCGGGCGCGCGCGGCGGCGTCACCGCGAGCCACTGGTCGGGGTCGAGGTTGTTGTCGGTCGCGACGATCCGCATCGCGGTCGCACCGGCGGGTACCGACGACATCGGGATGCGCAGGTTGCGCCACGGCCGATTCGCCTTGCGGTCGGCGTCGATCGGCTGCACGGAGGTACCGACCTGCTGGAACTTTCCGTCCTGCTCGACACCGAACTCCACCTGCAGCGACTGCCCGTATGTCGTGACCCCGTCGGGATCGGTCGAGGCGAGCGCGCCTGCCGCCGTGATGACGATCAGCGGCGACGAGTCGCGCGCGGGCAGTCGATACCAGTCGGTCGTCAGCGATGCCTGGCCGTCGGCTCCGTAACTGCCCATCACCGGGGTCGTCGCGGGGTCGAGTCCGAACGGCAACGCCGCGGTGCTGCCGTTGACCCCTTCCGGTCCACGCCCGCCCGTCGTCCCCGGTGCACCACCGGCGACGACGAAGGTCTTCGAGAGATCGGCCGAGGTGTTCTGCGTACCCGGCTTGATCGAATCCGCCTCCGGCGTGAGGTCGTCGGCGACACCCTGGGCCGAGAAGCCCCGTGCGGTGCCCTCCAACGCCTGTGACGGCGACGCGTTGTCGACCGGAGCGAGGCTCCCCTTGTTCGAATCGGGTTCGACGAGAACGTAATCGGCCATACCGCAGCCTCCGGTGACCGCGTGCACGTTGCCCTTCAGCACCGAGTAGGTGTCGGCGCGAGCCACGGCCGCCTTGGCGAACACGGCCAGCTCTGCGAGTAGGATGATCACCGCGATGACGGCAATGGGCGACGACGCGATGCCGGTTCGCCACCGGTTCGGCGGTTTGCCTGCGTCGTGGTGCAGTCCGGTGTCGGCGACGTAGTCGAGGCGCAGGTGCTGCCACACCGCGACGACGAGTGCAATCACCGCCAGCACCAGGAACATCGACGAGACCTGAAGTCCCGCAACCACTGGCGCCTTGTCGAACCACGAGATGCCGAAGTCGTACGACCACGGCCATGCGTTGTATCCGGCCGCCGCGGCCGCGCAGGCGACGAGCAGGCCTGCGATCAGGATCGACAGGTTACGCGTATTACGTTGCGCCACCTGGCCGATCGCAACACAGGCGACCGCAGCGAGTGCCGCTGCGAGGCCCGCGAAGATACCGAACTGGATGGTCCACTTGGTCGGGGTGAGCGAGAGCAGTCCGATCGTGATCAGTACCGCCCCTGTGATGCGCCAGACCGGTCCGCTGTCGACCCCACGGATCTGCTTGCGCCGCAGCATGATCGCGAGAACCACGAACAGCGAGACCAGCAGCAAGAGCACCGGCACCCTTCGCACCAGCGAGCCGTCGCGCGTGTTGACCGCGAGGAAGTAGTACCGCAACAGTTCCTGGTACCAGGCCAGCGTCGGCCCGACGGTGTAGCGCACCCGTATCGCCTCGAACACCGACGCGAGCGTCTGGTCGCGGAACACGATGATCACCACGATGGCCGGAGCCGCCAACAGCGGAAGCAGAAGAGAGGCAAGGCCCGACTCGCGGCGTCGTCGAACAAGGAGCTTGAGCATCGGCCGCGCACCGGTGATCAGGAGTGCCACCGCGATGACACCCGTCGGCGCGGTCGCAAGGGTCAGAGCGGCTGCGAAGGCCGCTCCCGCGGCAGGCAACATGCGCCGGGTCGCGATGGCCTGCTCGACGCCCCACCAGGTCAGCAGACTGCCGAGCACCACGACGCCCTCGCTGCGCAGGCCCGAGGCCATCGGCAGCCAGAATGCGAGAAAGACCGCGGCGCCGGTCACCATCGCCCACTGCGACGTGCGGATGGCACGTCCCAGACGCGGGAGCAGCACCCGACTGAGGATGAACCAGCTCACCAGCCCGATCACCAACGACGGGATGCGCATCCACACACCCGTCGCCGACACCGCCGACCAGTGTGCGAGGAAGTCGTAATACCAGTCGAACGGCGCCTCGGGGATGCCGTAGAAGCGGTAGTAGTTGGCCAGGTAGCCCGCGTGCTCCGCGTTCCGGCCCATGTTGAGGATGTAGCCGTCGTCGGACGAGCCTGCTCCGAGGAAATGCCAGATGAGCAGGATCGCGGTCACCGCGATATCGGTGGCGCGCGGACGAATCAGCTCCAACCACCGCACCCGACCGACTCGCCGGTGGTAGCCGTAGATGCGGTCGAGTTGAGCAAGCGCACCGAGTGCGACGATCGCCGCCAGGACGCCGACGATCATCACGAGCCATTTGATGATCGACGGACTCGAATCGAACCGATCGTCGACGACGATGCGCGCCGACAAACCGGGCGTCGAGGTGATCGTCGACGTCGGGATGTCGGTGAACAGGCCTGCCACCTGCGGACGGTCGGCTTCCGGCGCCATCTGTACCGGTCCGAGTCCCACAAAGCGTGCGCCCGAACCCGCCGCCGACGAGAAGATGTGGAGCTGCGTGCACCGATCCGACGCGACGTCGGCGCGCGGGGCAGACGCGACCGTGTCGCCACGCATCGTCACCGTCACCGTGTTCGCGTCTGCCGTCACGTTCAGCGCCGATGTCCGCTGGTTCTTCGCAGCGGGCGGCATCGTCGTGAGGATCGTCGACGACGCATCGGCCGGCGCAGACCGCAGGAGCGAACACGGAATGGTGACGTCGAGATCCTGCGCCATCTGGGCGACGAGCGGAGAGGTGATGTCGGCGTTTGCCGCACCGAGCTGCTGACCCTGCGGCCACGTGATGGTTGCCGTCGTCGTGGTCACCGGGAGGAAAGGCGTGAGCACAGCCGCAACAATCGCGATCACACCCGCCACGACGGCAACGATTGACGTCGACCCAGGTGAGAGGCGTCGTGCGCGGCCATTGGGGTCGTCGGATCGACGGTTGGGCAGCGTTGCTGTCGTCTTCTCCGGCGATTCGGTCACACGCGAATGCTAGTCAGGTTGCCTGTGACAAAACCAAGTCGGTCCCCTTTCGGCCTGGCGTGTCACGCGACACAGTCGCATGCGCATCCGGCAATACGTCGGCACGCTGGATGTAGTGAGGTGCCCGCGGCACCGGCAGATCGTCGTGGATTCCGCGGACGCCGGATAGGGAACACAGTGACGACGACCGTCAATGCTTTCTGGGCAACAGCTCCTGATGCGCCACTATCGAAGACCACCATCGAGCGCAGGGACCTCGGCCCGAAGGATGTCCTGATCGACATCGCCTTCGCCGGGATCTGCCACTCCGACATCCATACCGCCCGCAACGAATGGGGCGGCACCACCTACCCCGTCGTGCCAGGACACGAGATCGCCGGAACGGTCGCCGCTGTCGGCGATGAGGTGACCAGGCACAAGGTCGGCGATCGCGTCGGCGTCGGCTGCTTCGTCGACTCGTGCGGTGAATGTGCCGCGTGCAAGAACGGCGACGAGCAGTACTGCACCACGGGTGTCGTGCAGACCTACAACTCCAAGACCTACGAGGGCGAGTTCACCCACGGCGGGTACTCACAACAGGTCGTGGTGACCGAGGACTTCGTGCTGAAGATCCCCGAGGGCGTCGACCTCGACGTCGCTGCACCGCTGCTGTGCGCGGGCATCACGCTGTATGCACCGTTGAAGCACTGGGGAGCGGGCCCGGGCAAGAAGGTCGCCATCATCGGTCTGGGCGGCCTCGGACACATCGGCGTCAAGATCGCGCACGCGTTGGGCGCAGAGGTGACCGTCTTGAGTCAGACGCTGTCCAAGAAGGAGGACGGCGAACGCTTCGGCGCCGATCACTACTACGCGACGAAGGATCGTGAGACCTTCCGGACCCTGCGCGGGGAGTTCGATCTCATCATCAACACCGTGTCGGTCAACCTCGACCTCGACGACTACCTCGGACTGCTGGCCATCGACGGCACCCTTGTCGAGCTGGGGGTTCCGGAGCATCCGCTCGAGATCAAGGCATTCTCGCTACTGGCTAACCGACGTTCGATCGCCGGATCGATGGTCGGAGGCATTCCCGCCACCCAGGAGATGCTCGACTTCTGCGCGGAACACGGCATCGGAGCAGAGATCGAGAAGATCAGCGCCGACGAGATCAACGCCGCCTATGACCGCGTCGTCGGAAGCGACGTGCGGTATCGATTCGTGATCGACACCGCGACTCTCGCCGACTGACCCCGAGCATCGACCGGGTACGTACACAACTCGGTCGTCAGCGCGAGGCCACGACAATAATTTCGATGGCCTCGCGCTGAGGTCGCAGTTGTGTACGTATAGCGGGCGCCATGGCATGTGCTGTGGAACCGTTGACACATGAGCGACCCCGAGTTCGATGTGAACAAGCTCTTCCCGGGCAAGTTCTTCATCAGCACAACGCTCGACGTGCTCGAGTCCAAGAAGAAAATGACCGGCCATCTGCGGCGCCGTTTCATCCAACGCGCCGCGATGGCCGGCATCATCATCGCGATCTTCTACGTCATCAACTACACGATCGTCGCCGCGTTCGACACGATGACCGATCCGCCCGGGCAACTGCACGCGGTCGGCAAACTCATCGGAGCGCTGGCCTTCGGCTGGGCGCTGGTGTTCATCTACTACACCAAGTCCGAGCTACTCACCTCGAACATGATGATCGTCTCGGTCGGCGCCTACTACCGACGGGTGACGCCGGTCCTGATCATGCGCATCCTGCTGTTCTGCTATCTCGGCAACATCCTCGGCGGCCTGCTGATCGCCGTGATGCTGCGCGGCACAACGCTTCTCGACGGCCCTGTACTCAACGCGATGGTGCACGCGGTCGACGTCAAGACCGGCTACCTCAGTAACGGATTCAGCGGATGGCTCGACCTGTTCATCCGAGCCGTGCTGTGCAATTTCATGATCAACCTCGCGATGTTGCTCGTCTACAACGGTTACCTGACCGAGGACATCGCGAAATGCATGGCGATGATCACCGCCGTCTTCGTCTTCGCGTTTCTTGATTTCGAGCACTCCGTGGCCAACACAGTGCTCTTCATGATCGTCGGCTTCCAACACGACATGCCAATAGGTTTGGTGTTCGGCAATCTCGGCACGGTGCTGCTGGGAAACTTCGTCGGAGGCGGAATTCTCATCGGCTTCTACTACGCGTGGGTCAACGACGAGCGCGACACCCATCTGGTGCACCTCCGACGACACCGGCATTGAGCCGACGCGTCCCCACCCGCGGCGCACCAACCGGTGCCCAGCCGAGATGGGTCATTTGTCCGACATTGCGATTGGATCACGACGCGGTCGGCGATGAGCTTTGCCGCTGGTCCCCGGTCGTACGTTGACTCGGGGCCTTGCGGATGCGTCGAAGAATCGACCTTCCTTCCATGAAGCAGTCGTGGAACATCCAAGGGGGATCAGGGCCCGCTATCGGAGGAGTTTCACGTGATCGGAACAATCATCAGCGCCATCATCGTCGGCCTGATCATCGGCGCACTCGCACGACTTGTCATGCCGGGCCAGCAGAACATCGGCATCATCATGACCATCGTTCTCGGCGTCCTGGGGTCGCTCATCGGATCGTGGCTGACCTACCAGTTCGGGTACAGCAACGCCAACGGCGGCTGGGAGGTCATCCCGTTCATCGTCGGCATCGTCGTGGCGATCGTGTTGATCGCCGCATACCTCTCGCTCCGAGGGCGCACCGTACGCCAGTAGCACCGTCACGACTGTGGCCGGGAAGCACGGGGGCTTCCCGGCCACAGTTGTATTCGCCCGCCGTAATCACCGCCGCGACAGCCACTTGCGAACGAATCCACTTGTGATCGCCGTGGGCACAATGATCGTCTGTGGGACGAGTACGTCACACTATGGTGTGCATGGGTTTTCACGTCGCACTGCCCAACGACGGCAGCATCGAGCAGCTCACCGAACTCGCGACCGCGGCTGAGAACCTCGGCTTCGACGGAGTATGGCTGGCCGAGCACGTCCTGCCACCGATCAAGCATCCCGATCCGGCGTATGCCGCCGAGTACGACCCACTGGTGCTGCTCGGGTTCATCGCCGCACACACGACCACCGTGCGTGTGGGCACCTCCATACTCGTTCTCCCCCTGCGGAATCCGTTCGTTGTCGCGAAGCAGGCCGCGACCGTCGACGCGCTGAGCGACGGGCGGCTGGAACTCGGGGTCGGCGTCGGGTGGGACGCAGACGAATTCACTGCCGTGGGAGCGCAATTCCACGATCGTGGGCACCGCACCGACGAGGCGATCGGCGTGCTGCGCCACCTGTGGGCAGGCAACACCGACGGACTGTTGGGCGAGCACTACAGCTTCGGCGGCGGGTATCCCACTCCGGTACGCCCACAGGGCATTCCGATCACGATCGGCGGGCACTCCACTGCTGCGGTGAATCGTGCTGCACGCCTTGGTGATCGTTGGCAGTCGATCTACTTCAACAACTCGGGCACCGACCCGGCGACGTTCCGTGCGATAGCAGCCGATCTCAAACGTCGTACCGAGGGTCGCGTCACGACGGCGATCAAACGCTTCGTCCGCACCGCCGACCAGGTCGACGCATTGGTCGACGAACTCGACACGTGGCGTCGCGCCGGGGCCGACGACGTCGTCGTCTGGTTCGGCGAACCTGCGGTATTCGGCCCTCTCCAAGAACGTTTCGCACGCAAGGCACAGGTCAACACGTGAAGACCCACGCTGGCGCAACAACCACCGATGCGGGCACAGTGGTGACATGAGCACCGAGTCCCTCCCGCCCACCGACCACCCCGCGATCGACTACGCCGAGCTCGCCGGCGCGGCGCGCGCACTCATCGAGGGCGAATCGGATCGCGTCGCCAATGCGGCCAACCTGTCAGCACTCGTCTATCAGGCGCTGTCACAGGTCAATTGGGTTGGCTTCTACTTCTTCGACGGCCGCGAGCTGGTGGTCGGCCCGTTCCAGGGAAAACCTGCCTGCGTACGCATCCCGTTGGACCGTGGCGTCTGCGGGGCGGCGGCAAGAACCCGCACCACGCAACGCGTCGCCGACGTGCATGCCGTCCCCGACCACATCGCCTGTGACGCCGACAGTCGCTCGGAAATCGTTGTGCCACTGGTGCACCGCGGCGAGCTCATCGGGGTGTTCGACCTCGACAGCCCCGTACCCGACCGCTTCGGAGCCGACGATCAGGCGGGCCTCGAAGCAATCGCCGAGGCGTTCATCGCGACTCTGGACTAGACCGCCTGCGCGAGTTTGCCGAATCCACTGCGGTGGAAGATCAACGGGTTTCCGGTCTCCGGATGGTCGACGCCGTGCAACTCGAGCAGCACGATGATGTGATCGCCCGCTTCCACCTCGCGGTAGACGGTGCAATCGAAATGCGCGAGTCCCTCATCGAGAGTCACCGCGCCCTCGTCGGATGCCTTCACCGCGATGCCGTCGAATCGGTGCTCGACCGCTCCGGCGAGTTGTCGACAAGCGGCACCCTGGTGGTCGGCGAGGATTGTGACGCCGAGGTGTACTGCGCGTCGAAGATCCGGCCAGGTCTTGGACCCCGAAGCCACCGAGACCGACACGAGCGGCGGGTCGAGACTGACGCTGGTGAACGAGCTGGCGGCAAGGCCGGTCAACTGGCCGTCGACCTCTGCGGCAACCGCGACGACGCCGGTCGGAAAAATGCCGAACGCCTTGCGTAGACGCGCGGGATCGAGATCCTGATTGGTCTGTAGCTGGTTGGTGCGCGGTTCGCTCATGAGCCTGCCTTCAGCAATGTGGTGACGATCGGCTTTGTCGCAGTGAGCCATTCGGCGTATGCGGCAGGGTCGTCGTATGCGGAATCGATGACGTAGAGACCACGTCCCGGCACCGTGCCACCGATCTCGGTGAGCACGGGACGCAAGGTGAGTTCCGGCGCGAGCGAATGTGCGGGGCTACCGCCGAGCATCAACGGAATCGCGATCCCGGAGAGCCCTGTCCCGCCCGCGAAGCGGTCGAGAAACAGTTTCAGCAGGCCGGTATATGCGGCTTTGTATGTGGGACTGGCGAATACGACGAGATCAGCCTGGCCGACCTGTGTCACGAGATCGTTGACGTGCTCGTCGCTCCAGTCAAGGATCGTCGAGCCGAGTGTTGCAAGGTCGACGATCAGATCGGGTTCAGAGCCCGACAGCTCCGCAGCCAAATATGTTGCGGCACCGAGTGTTCTGCTGCCTGGTTTCGGGTTGCCGACGACGACAGCAGTCGTCACGATGCCGACACCCGCTTGAGCGGTGCCTGCGCTCCGAACGGAACCGAGGCACTGACCGCGACAGGAGCGGGGTGCTCCCATAGTCCTCGACGGGTGAGTTCGGGAAGTACACCCTCGCCGAACCAGTACGACTCCTCGAGATGCGGGTAGCCCGACAGCACGAACTCGTCGATCCCGACCTCGTGATACGCCTCGATCAGATCGGCGATCTCGGTGAAGGAGCCGACCATCGCGGTTCCGGCACCGCCGCGCACCAGGCCGACGCCAGCCCAGAGGTTCGGGTAGATCTCCAGCCCGTCTTTGGACCCCTTGTTCAGCGCGAGCATGCGCTGCTGCCCTTCCGACGCCGAGCGCCTCAGCCCCGCCTGGATGCGCGCGATGTCGTCTTCGGAGATGTTGGCCAGCAGGCGATCCGCTTCGGCCCACGCGGCTTCGGAGGTGTCGCGCGCAATGGTGTGCAACCGGATTCCGTACTTCAGTTCGCGACCCTGCTCCTCCGCGGCTGCACGGACGCGAGAAATCTTCTCCGCCACTGCCTCTGGCGGCTCGCCCCAGGTGAGATAGACGTCGGCATGCTTCGCCGACACCGCGATTCCTTCGGGCGACGAGCCGCCGAAGTAGATCTGCGGCAACGGATCCGGGATCTGGTGCAACACCGCGTTTTCGACGGAGAGGTATTGGCCGTCGAAGTTCACCGTGTCGCCGGTCCAGAGCCGTCGCACGATCTCCAGGAACTCGTCGGCCCTGGCGTAGCGCTGCTTCTTGTCGAGGAAGTCGCCGAACATCCGCTGCTCGGCGTCCTCGCCACCGGTGACCACGTTGAGCAGGAGTCGACCACCGGAGAGATTCTGGAACGTCCCGGCCATCTGCGCGGCCAGGAACGGCGCGGTCATCCCCGGGCGGAACGCCACGAGGAACTTCAGACGCTCCGAGAGGCTGCTGATCATGGCCGTGCTGACCCACGCGTCCTCGCACCAGGCACCCGTCGGAGTGAGCGCGGCCTCGAAGCCGAGCTGCTCCGCGCTGCGCGCGATCTGTCCCAGATACTGCACCGACGCCGGTCGACCCGCGGCTTCGGCAGCGACGCCGTGACCACCTCCGACGACGTTGCGGCTGTCACCACCGTTGGTGGGCAGGAACCAGTGGAACTTCAGGGAGCTCACGTAAAGCCTCTCTCCTCGATCGACGCATCTCGTCGCTCGACACATCCAGGCATCGAGCGCCATCAGGTGGCGCGCCGTAGGCGCAACTACACCAGTTCAGTCGAGGTCGGACCGATTTCCAAGGGTTGCGTTCTCACTGATTACTAGATTTGCCACCTACTGACGACGGCCGGTGAGTCCGGCCCGACGAGGTCTCGCCGTCCTTGGTTCGGCAACGATCAACAGGTCCCGTCGCCGCGCTTGGATCGTGGTCCGCTCGAGAAGCTGCCGTGACGTCCCGCGCCGCCCGCGAAGCGTGCAGCACCGGCGACGCCCTCGCGTTCGACGATGGGGACGCCGGCCGCCCCCTCGGCGCGGAGCGCGTCGCCGAGGGGGAGGTCGAGTCCCGCGTAGACCGATGCACGGTCGGTGAGCACGCATTCGAACGGGAACTGCGCGATCTGATGCGCGAGTTCCCGCGCAGCGTCCAGCGACTCGCCATGCGGCACAACTCGATTGGCCAACCCGATCGCCAAGGCTTCTTCGGCGTCGACCGGCCTCCCGGTGAGGATGAGGTCGAGCGCCCTGCCGAGGCCAACGATGCGCGGTAGGCGGACCGTGCCGCCATCGATCAGCGGCACGCCCCACCGTCTGCAGAACACGCCGAGCGTCGCGTCCTCTTCGACCACACGGAGATCGGCGAGCAGCGCCAACTCCAACCCGCCGGCCACCGCGTATCCGCTGACCGCCGCGATCACCGGTTTGGACAAGGGGATGCGGGTCGGCCCCATCGGACCGTCTCCCCCGCCGTCGGTGTCGAGGTCGTTGCGGCGCGAAGGATCGCCGACCGACGTGAGATCGGCTCCGGCGCAAAATGTTCCGCCCGCCCCGGCGAGGACCGCAACCTTGACGTCCGGATCGTCGTCGAATCGGTGAAAGGCCGCTCGCAGGGCGCGCGCAGTCGGCCCGTCGACGCTGTTGCGTACTTCGGGCCGGTTGAGCGTGATGGTGACGACCGGCCCGTCGACCTCGTAGAGCACCGGCCCGGGCATGACTACTGCGCGACCACCGCACGGTCGTCGGAGGTGATGAGTTCGTGGATGAACTCCATCTTTTCGAGCACCTTCGGCGGCAGCACGAACGGGTACAGGTCCTGATGCCCCATCGACCGATTGATCTGGTTGAGCGCCCAGGTCAACGGCAACCACCAGTCGATGATCCGCTCGAACCCGACCTTGCCCGGCAGGTCTGCCTCCAACGTCGCACCCGCGGGTGCCAGCGCGAAAGCGGCTGCGGTGTCGAGGGTGTCGCGGATGTGCAGGTAGTGAGCGAACGTCTCCGCCCAGTCCTCGAACGGATGCATCGTCGCGTACGACGAGACGTAGTCCTGTTCCCAGTTCTCCGGCGGGCCGTCGTTGTAGTGACGATCGATCGCGTCCTGGTAGCTCGTATTGGGGTCACCGAAAAGCTCGGTGTAGCGCGCGAGGTTCGGGCCATCGCCAACCAGAACCATCTGATAGAAATGCCCGATCTCGTGACGGAAGTGACCGATCAACGTGCGGTACGGCTCGTCCATCGAGACGCGCAGGCGCTCGCGGTGCACGTCATCGCCCTCGGCGAGGTCGAGCGTGATCACGCCGTCAGCGTGGCCGGTGGTGACCGGCTGATCGCGGCTCGACAGCAGGTCGAATGCGAGCCCGGTCTCCGGGTCGGTGTCTTTGCCGAAGATCGGGAGCTTGAGCTCGTCGAGTTCGTAGATGACCCGACGTTTCGCGCCTTCGGACTCGGCGAAGGCGGCCATCGCCTGCTCGTCGGAATCCGACGGCCTGGTGCGCGTCAAGCGGCACGATTCACAGAGCGCCGGCAGCTCCGGACCCTCCTCGACCATCCAGTTGCACGCGGCGGTCAAGTTGTCGGCACAGCGCACGATGGTCGCGCCCTCGACGGAGCCCTTCTCGTCGTCGTCGAGTACCTGGATCGTGTGGCTGGGCAGGTGGAACCCCAGGTTGCGCCCACAATTGAGACAGACAGTGTTCTCGAAGGACAACTGCTGTCCACAGTTGGAACAATGGAAATCGCGCATCTACTCACTCTTTTCGTTCGTCAGTCCGGACGTAACCCGGTGGTGAACTCTGAGCCGTTTACGTCTCAGAGCTGTGCATCGTGATGGAGGTCGGAGCCGCGCAGCCTTCTGCACGCGTTCGTGACCAGTGTCACCCTGTTCTCGCAGTACATTCGTCGAATTCGATGGTGTTCAGGTTCCAGTTCGGTCATATCTCCGCTGGACGCGCAGGGTCGGCCGACCATTGCGACCACGAGCCGGGAAACAGAGTCCCCGACAATCCGGCGATCTCCAGCGCTGCGATCTCGTGTGCGGCATTCACGCCCGAACCGCAGTAGGCGACGACCGGTGTCCCGTCCGTGACGCCGGCCTGCGCAAACCGCTCACGCAGTTCCGACGCGGCGCGGAAGCGTCCGGACTCGTCGACGTTCTCGCTGGTGGGGACGCTGATCGCGCCTGGAATGTGCCCCGCTCTTGGGTCGATAGGTTCGACTTCACCGCGATAGCGTTCGGCCGCCCGCGCGTCGACGAGGACTGTCTTTGAGTGATCGGAACCGAGCGCCGCGACGTCGTCGATGGTGGCGGTCGGCAGTGATCCCGCCCGTAGTGTGACGCTTCCTGGCCGGACGGGGGTGTCGCCGGTCGACAAACGCATGCCGGAATCGCGCCATGCCGTGAGACCGCCGTCGAGAAGGCGAACGTCGCGGTGGCCGCCCCACCGGAGGAGCCACCACGCGCGGGCGGCGGCGAGGTTGCCGTTGTCGTCGTAGACCACGACGGGTGAGGTGTCGTCGATGCCCCACAACCGCGCGGCCTCGGTCAGCGCATCGATCTCGGGTAGCGGATGCCGCCCGGCCTCGGGCGAAGGCGGTCCGGCTAGTTGAGAGTCGAGGTCCACATACACCGCGCCCGGAATGTGTCCGGTGCGGTAGCGCGCATGACCGTCGTCGTCGCCGAGTTGCCACCGGACGTCGAGCACGACCGGCGGGGTGTCGGAGAGCATGGCGTCGGCAAGCTGCGCGACGTCGATCAGCACGGATGACACACGGCACCTCTCTGGGAACAACGATCAGGGCACACAACAACAGGGACTGTCATGGCGGAGGTGGACTCATGGCGACCCGCGCATACCAATCGTGCCCTGTCGACGCCCGTACTCGCCACCACCGCCCACCACCCGTGTGTCGAGTACGGCCCGCAGGCCCGCCCGACTCCGTAGGATCGTCGCCATGAGGCAGGCAGACGGCACATACTTCGTGACGGCCGAAGAACTGGCCGCGTTCTACGACTCAGGCCAGAAGTACTGGTACATGCGTGACGACGGGTCGACGGACCTGTACTCCGACGAATTGATCATCACGCACGGCTGGCCGATCTATCTGATGGATCGCGACGAGAAGTGGTTCGCCAAGTGGGACGGCAATTACGAGAAGGCCGTCGAGGACGAGCTCAATCCGCATCTCCTCAAGAACTTCGAAGAGCTGATCACCGAGGGCGACTGGCCCAAGGATCACAACGAGTGACCTCGGCCCTCGTTGTCGGCGCCTAGTTGTTGTCGGCGCCTAGTTCCGGAGGTCCGCTGCGATAGGTGACCGGCGTACCCGACATTCGTATCGGGTTCGCGGTCGTCACGATCGCGCTGTCCGGGGTGGAGGCGCGCACGTCGATGCCGAGTTCGTCGGCGAAGTCAAAGGCCTCGGCTACCGAGTTGATCGGTCCCGCAGGCACTCCCGCCGCCGTGAAGTCGGCATACCAGTGATCGGCGTCCTTGGTGACGAGCACGGTGGTGATCTCGTCGATCAACTCGTCGCGATGGGCGACCCGCGCCGAGTTCGACGTAAAGCGTTCGTCTGCAGCCAGTTCCGGGCGACCCAGCACCGCGACAGCTTTCTCGAACTGGCCGTTGTTGCCGACCGCCAACGCGATTGGACGGGTTGCCGTCGAGAACACCTGGTAGGGAGTGATACTCGGATGGCGGTTGCCCATTGGCGCAGGGACCACACCTGCGTTGAGAAACCCCGACGCCTGGTTGACCAACGACGACAACGACGCCGAGAACAGGTCGACGTCGACACGTTGCCCCTGGCCGGTCCGGTCGCGATGGCGGAGTGCGGCAAGGATTCCCAGGCCCGCGTGCAGACCCGCGAGTACGTCGACGACGGCGACTCCTACCTTCACCGGCTCGTCGGGTCCCGATCCGGTGACACTCATCAATCCGCCGACCGCCTGAACGAGCAGGTCGTATCCGGGCAGTGCCGCGCCTCCGTCACGACCGAATCCGGTGATCGAGCAGTACACAAGATCTGGTTTTTCCGAACGTAATTGGTCGTATCCGAGACCGAGGCGTTCCATCGTCCCGGCCCGGAAGTTCTCGATCACGACGTCGGCCTGCAGCGCGATCTCGCGCGCACGGGCCAGATCGTCCGGATCGCGTAGGTCGAGCGTCACCGACTTCTTGTTGCGGTTGACGGACGCGAAATAGGTTGCGATGCCGTCAGCGGTGAATGGCGGACCCCACGTTCTCGTGTCGTCGCCCGCCCCCGGACGTTCGATCTTGACGACGTCGGCGCCGAGATCTGCGAGCATCATCGTCGCGTATGGCCCGGCAAGCACGCGGGTGAAGTCGGCGACAACGAGACCGTCGAGAGCTCCTGGCGCCCAATCGTTCTCGGGTGATGAGCTTTCAGTAATTGACAACGCGACCCTCCTTGGGAGCTCGGTACATACGCCACAACGTGCGAGGGACCTCGTGCAACGGCAGCCGGACCGGCCAATCGCGCGACCGAAGATACGCCTCCGTGCCGCCGTCGACCGTGACCACCGATCCCGACATGAAGTCGGCATCCGACGACAGCATGAGCATGACCCATGCAGCGAGCTGCTCCGGCGTGCCGTACTCGCGCAACGGAACCGGGAAGGCCCGGACGTTCTTACCCGACGCCCCTTCGAGCTGCGCCTGCAGCAGCGGGGTCATCACCGGCCCAGGAGCGATCACGTTCAGCCGGATACCCGCACCTGCCCAGTCGAGATCGGTACCGTGCACGCGACACCATTGGGTCACAGCGAGTTTCGACGCCGCGTAGGCGACCGGCCCCGACAGCACCTTACCGCGGCGTCGAATGATCGTGGCCGCCGAAGCCGCATCGCCCTTCATCAGTTTCCGCACCGCGGACTTCGGCACGAACGGCGTCGACGTCGTCGAATTGGAGCCGAAGACAACCACTTTCGCCTTGTTCGACGCTGCGAGCGCGTCGCGCAGTCCGGCGAGCAGTTCTGTGACACCGAAGGTGTTGACCTCGACAATCGCGCGTTCTGCACCCGCCTTGGGCCCGACTCCCGCGGCCAGCACGGCGCCGTCGAGTACACCGTCACAAAGCGCGAGAATGGCTGCGATCGCGTCGCGTCGACCGTCGGGCGTCGCGAGATCGGCGATGATGTCGGCATCTCGTTGGTCGACGCCGATGACGGTGTGACCTTGTGTCCGAAGGGATTCCGCCACTGCTGAACCCATTCCGGAGGCGGCTCCGGTGACCACGTAGCGACGCGGAGCGTCGGCCATCGTGCCTCCTATCCGTGTCGCCGCCGGTTGCGGTCGTCGTCGGCCAGCGTACGGTCATACGCGTTGTTGAACGCGTGGAGTTGGCGAAACAACGCCTCCGGAGATCCTGGCCCCATGTCGGAGAGCACACGCTCGAGGCGTCGCGCGCGCAGCAGGCCGTCGTGCTCGAAAGCGTCGAGACCCGCTCTGGTCGGCCTGACCTGCTTGCTGATCGATCCCGCGACGTCGAAGCGCTCGAGATAGCCGTGCTTGATCGCCGCGTTCACCTGTCGGTTGACGGTCGACTGCTCCAGTTGCATCGCGTCGGTCAACTGTCGGAGCGTGCGAGGTTTGCCGTCGGACAGTATCCACAGCAGGTTGAAAGCGGAGACCTCGAGGATCGAGTCGGGATCGACGTGCGAGCGACGACGGGTCATGCGGAGGAATTCCTCGGCGAGATCGCGATAGAGCGGCGACGGCCAGGGTGCGTAATCATCGCTCGAGTCGTCGGCGCCGCTTACGCGTTCCCTCGTCACACGAATTCCCTTCGCCCTCAACGCTGTCCACTATGTCCGAAATATCCTAAGGGATTAGGCATATGTAGTTCACATATGTAGTGTGCATATCCCAAGGAGGTGTTCATGTCCGACACTCAATCATCCCCTGCTGGGGAGAATTCGCTGCCGCACGTGGAGAACAAGACCGCGACCAGCGCGGTCGCCACCGTGATCGTCCTCTGCCTCGGCGGACTCGTCGCCGCGTTGATGCAGACGCTCGTGATCCCGATCCAACCTGAACTGCCACAGTTGCTCGGCACGTCGCGCTCGAACGCCTCGTGGGTCATCACCGCAACGCTGCTCGCCGCGGCCGTGGCCATGCCCATCGCGGGCCGACTCGGTGACATGTTCGGCAAGCAACGCGTACTGGTCGGCTCGGGCGTCCTACTCGTCGTCGGCTCGGTTGTGTGTGCGCTCAGCGACTCGGTCATCCCGATGATCGTGGGTCGCGCCATCCAGGGTCTCGCGATGGGCTTCATCCCCGTCGGCATCAGCCTGATGCGTGAGGTCACACCGCCGAAGATCACCTCGATGGCCATCGCCGCGATGAGTGCCACCCTCGGCGTTGGCGGCGCAATCGGTCTGCCGCTCTCGGCATGGATCGCGCAGACATGGAACTGGCACGCCCTGTTCTGGGTTGCTGCGGCACTCGGCGCAGTCGTGCTGCTGCTGGTCATCTTCGTCGTGCCACATGTTCCCGACGCCGCGGGCGGTCGGCTCGACATCATCGGCGCCATCGGCCTGGCCATCGGTCTGTGTGCTGCGTTGATCGCAGTCTCGAAGGGCAATGACTGGGGTTGGGCATCGGGTACGACGCTCGGCCTTCTCGCGGCAGGCATCGTCGTATTGATCGCCTGGGGCTTCTATCAGTTGCGCGCGTCCGACCCACTCGTCGACCTGCGCACCACCGCGCAGCCTGCGGTGCTGCTGACCAACATCGCCGCGATCGCGATCGGTTTCGGCATGATGGCGCAGTCGGTCGTCATCCCAGCTCTGCTCGAGATGCCGAAGGAAACCGGGATCGGACTCGGCCAAACGATGCTGGCGGCCGGACTCTGGATGGCTCCGGGCGGCTTGATGATGCTGGTCTTCTCGCCGGTGTCGGGCATCCTGATCAACAAGATCGGCGCCAAGTACACCCTGGTGATCGGCGCAACCGTTCTCGGCGTCGGCTACCTGATCGCCCTGTTCCTGATGAACTCGCCGTGGCAGCTGATGGTCGCGTCGATCATCGCGGCCTCCGGCGTCGGAATCGGGTACGCGGCCATGCCGACACTGATCATGGGTTCAGTGCCGATGACCAAAGCCGGTGCGGCAGTTGGCCTCAATGGCTTGATGCGATCGATCGGCACCACGGTGTCATCGGCCGTGATGGCGGTCCTGCTCACCACGGCGACGGTGTCGCTCGGCGGCCAGGACATGCCGTCGCACACGTCGTTCCGTCTGTGCTTCCTCGTCGGAGCGATTGCAGCGTTCGTCGGCGCCGCGATCACGCTCACAATTCCCAAGCGCGGCCCGCAGCCGGTACCGACTGCGGTGTCGTCGGACGACGCTCCGGCGGTGCCCGCCGCCAACTGACGGTCGGCAGATACGCGCACGAGCATCTCACCGAAAGTGGGGGACGAGTTCTCGTCCCCCACTTTTCGCGTTCACTCAGCGATGCGCCAGATAGTCCGGGCGTGGCGCGCCGGACGCGAAAGGTGCTTGCAGCGCATTTGATTTCGCATTGAACACGACGAAGAGATTGCTGCGCGGATAGGGCGTGATGTTGCCCGACGACGCGTGCATGCAGTTCGAATCGAAATACAGCGCCGTACCCGCAGGGCCGGTGATCATGTCGATGCCATGCTCGTCCGCCAACGCCGTCACGTCGGATTCCTCGGGCGTCCCGAACGGCGGGCGGTACGACACCAGTGACTGATTGTGGTAGCCGTCGGGAGTCTGTCCGACGCACCCGACGAACTGCTCGTGGGAACCCGGGATGATCATCAACGCGCCGTTGGTGACGAGATTCGGGGTCAGAGCAAGCGAAACGCTGAGTGCACGCGGTGTCGGCATGCCGTCCTCGGCGTGCCACGTCTCGAAATCGGAGTGCCAGTAGAACGGGCCACCCGCAAATCCTGGTTTGAGGTTGATGCGACTCTGGTGAATGTAAACGTCGTCGCCAAGTATTTGCCTTGCGACACCAGCGATTTCGGTGCGATCACACATGTCGGCGATCGCGTCGCTGAGCTGGTGGACCGCGAAAAGTGAACGCACGTCGCCGCTCGACGACTCGCGAACCACGCGTTCATCGACGCCCAGCCTGTCGGTGATGGCCGCGACCTCTGTCAGGCACGTGTCGATGTCACTGTCGGACAACACATTTTCGGCGACGTGGTAGCCACGGTCGCGGTAGCCGTCAACCTCGGCAACCGACAGCGGCCCTCGCGCGTCGTGCTCCCAGACAACAGGGTGTGGGCGGGGTTCTATCTCTCCGTGATCGGCAAGACGTGTTCGGTACACGTCCACCGGGCGGCTGGCCGTTCGAGTTTCTGTGATCAACGCTGATCCTTCCCTCAGTCTGCATTTCGCCATGGTTCGAGTGCTCATGCAGCGTGGCCGCAGGGAAACTCGTACCGGCCTGCAGATGGCGGGTTGGCACGAAACCACGCCGCGGCCCATGCACTCGCGGAGTCTACGTACCCAAACCAGGCGCGTAAACCATCGAAGTGGTTCTCAGACCACCGAAAGGGCAGTGCCACCTGCACAGATGGCAAGAGGAATCAGTTCAGCCGCTCCCCCGTCTCGGGATGAAAGAGGTGTACCGCGCGATCGGCTTGGCGCAGTCGGATACCGTCGCCCCGCTTGGCCGGCGCGCGATCGGCCGAGCGGATCACCACGGTCATCGGATCGCCGTCGAGATTCCTGATCGAGTCGTCCACCAGGGACGCGTACACGTAGGTCTCACTACCGAGTTCCTCGAGAAGAGCGACGTCGGCGTCGATACCCGAATCTCCGTCGTCTGCCAGGGCGAGGTGCTCCGGCCGAATACCAACAGTCACTGATGACACGCCAGACTTACGCAGCGCCGCTTGAGATTCCGCGTCAAGATCCACACTTGCGTTACCGATCCCCACAGCGCCGTCGGTGACCGGAGCGGTGAACAGGTTCATCGACGGCGACCCGATGAAGCCTGCCACGAATGCGTTGCGAGGTCGGTCATAGAGTTCGGTCGGAGTGGAGAACTGTTGCAGCACTCCGTTCTTCAGTACCGCAACCCGATCACCCATCGTCATGGCCTCGACCTGGTCGTGGGTGACATACACCGTCGTGGTACCAAGCCGACGCTGCAATGCGGCGATCTGGGTTCTGGTTTGCACCCGCAGCTTGGCGTCGAGGTTCGACAACGGCTCATCCATGCAGAACACCTGCGGTTCACGCACGATCGCACGGCCCATCGCCACACGTTGCCGTTGCCCACCCGAGAGCTTCGCGGGTTTGCGATCGAGGAAGTCGGTGAGGTCGAGCAGCTTTGCTGCCTCGGCAACCTTGGCTTTACGCTCGTCTGCGGGCACTCCCCGCATCTTGAGCGCAAATCCCATGTTCTCCCCGACCGTCTTGTTGGGGTAGAGCGCGTAATTCTGGAACACCATCGCGATATCCCGATCCTTGGGCGCAACACCCACCATGCTGTTACCGCCGATATGGATTGCGCCAGAGTCGATCTCCTCGAGCCCTGCAAGCATTCGAAGGGCCGTCGACTTGCCGGATCCCGACGGCCCGACCAGAACAATGAATTCGCCGTCCTCGATGTCGAGGTCGAGTGAGTCGACAGCCAGTTTCTCGGCCCCGGGGTAAACGCAGCAGGCCTTGTCGTAGGTGATGGAAGCCATTGTGAACTCCTGTGTGTGCTGAATGTTGGATTGTCTGTTGACTACTTGATGGCGCCGAAGGACAGGCCACGGACGAGCTTGTTCTGCGCGATCCACCCGCAAACGACGACGGGAAGTGCAGTCAACACCGACGCCGCTGACAGTTGCGCCCAGTACAGTCCCTGCCCCGACATGAACCCGGTGAGGAACACCGGCATGGTTTGCGCGTTGACCGCGGTCATGTTGACGGCGAAAAAGAACTCGTTCCACGAGAAGATGACGCATATCAGTGCAGTGGCAGCGATACCGGGTGAGATGAGCGGCAAGATCACCTCGCGCACGGCGGTCCACATACTCGCGCCGTCGATACTGGCCGCCTCCAACAGTTCTCCGGGCACTTCGAGGAAGAACGACCGCATCATCCACACGGCGATCGGCAGGTTCATCGCCGTGTACAGAATGATCAACGTCCAGACGTTGTCGAGCATCCCCAGTTTTCCGACGATCACGTACAGCGGGATGATCGCCGCGACGATGGGTAGCATCTTCGTACTGATGAAGAAGAACAGAGCGTCCTTGGTCTTACGCACCGGGCGCAGCGACAGCGCGAAAGCTGCTGGTACACCGAGAAGCAACACCAGGATCGTCGAGACCACGGTGGCGCACAACGAATTCAGCAGCGGGGTGCCGATCCCGGCGTCGAACACATTGCGGAACTGCTGCAGGGTGGGCGTGAAGAAGAAGGTGGGCGGGTTGGTTGCCGCGTCACTCTCCTGCTTGAACGCCGTCAACACCATCCACAACACCGGGAAGAAGAACCCGATGGCGAGTATCCAGGTGATCGCTGTCAGCACTCCGCCGCGCGGATCGCGTCGACGTCGGATGGTCGGGGTCTCCGTCGAGGGAGACGTCGACGTTGTCGGGGTGGCGGTGGCGGTCATCAGGCTGCCTCCTCGGTTCCGGTGAATGATTTGAAGATCAGTCGAAGTGCCAGCGACGCAACGACTATCGTCCCGATGACGGTGACAACACCCATCGCGGCGGCCTGGCCGATGTCGAATCCGAGGAACGCCCGCTGGTAGATGTAGAACGACAGGTTGGAACTGGCCACACCCGGCCCGCCCGCCGTCATCATGTAGACCGCATCGAAGGTGTTCACCAGATAGATCGCACCGAGTACTGTGCCCAGTTCGATGAAGCGACGCAGGTGCGGGAGCGTCAACTCGCGGAACAGCCGGAAGCTGGTCGCACCGTCGACTCGCGCTGCCTCCTGGATGTCGCGCGGCATCGACTGCAGCCCAGCGAGAATGAGAAGCATCATGAACGGCGTCCACTGCCAGATCAATTCGGCCATCACGCTCATGAGTGGGAACTGCGACAGCCAGTCGACGTGAATTCCCAAGGGACTCAACGCCCAGTTCACCAGACCATTGGTCGGCGAGAGAAGGCTCGTCTTCCACAGAAGTGCCGCCGCAACGGGTGTCACCAGGAATGGGGTGATGAGCAGGGTGCGTACGATCCCTCGCCCCAAGAACTTTCGGTCGAGCAGCAGCGCGAAGAGCAGACCCAATGCGACCGAGATCAGCACCGTTCCCGCAATCAGCACGATGGTGTTGAGCGTGACCTTCCAGAACTGACTATCGGAGAAGACGGCGCCGTAGTTGTCGAGTCCGACGAATCGACGCGAACCGGGGCGCACAAGGTTCCAGGACTGTGTCGAGTAGTAGAGGGTGAACACGAACGGAATCTGTGTCACCACGATCATGAAGATCAGCGCGGGTAGCAGCGGTCCCCGCCTGCGCCAACCCTCGGCGCGTGTGATTTGGTCGCGCTTGGACGTTACCGCCTTACCCGAACCGGCGTCGGGTTGCGCCGGCGGTGTCATGACTGCAGTCGCCATGGTCTACCTCTCCCTCTGATAGGACTTACCGACGACCTGCGCGTACTGCTGCGCCTGCTCCAGTGCGTCATGAACACTGATCTGACCTGCGATAGCGGCCGAGATCTGTTGGCTGACACGGGTACCGAGGTCCTGGAACTCTGGGATCGCGAGGAACTGGATTCCGGTGTAGGGCACCGGCTTGAGCGTCGGCTTGAGCTGATCTGCCGCCTGCATCGCCGACAGCGTCTGCTCGGCGAACGGCTGCGAGATCTTCTGATAGGCGGGCAACTGGTAGGTCGACATTCTGCTGCCCGGCGGCACGTGCGTCGCACCGAGTGTTGTTGCGACGTGCTGGATGTAGCTCTTGTTGGTCATCCAGTCGATGAACTTCCAGGCGTCGTCCTTGTTGTCGCTGCTCGACGGGATACCGAGTGACCAGGTGTAGAGCCACCCGTTGTCATTCTTGGCCATGGTCGGCGCGGGTAGGTAGCCGACGTCGCCGGCGATCGTGGAGTCGTCTGGACTCTCGAGAACCGAGACCGCTGACGTGGCGTCGTACCACATCGCAACCTGCCCCTGCGACATCAGGTTTCCGCATTCTTGGAAACCGGAAGACGATGCGCCGGCCTCGCCGTACCTGCGAACGGTGTCGACATACATCTGCACCGCCGCCTCGACCTCCGGGCTGGTCAGTTGAGCGTTCCAGTCCTCGTCGAACCAACGTCCGCCGTACGCGTTGATCACGGTGTTGAGCGGTGCAAGCACCTCGCCCCATCCGGGCTTGCCACGTAGGCAGATTCCCGCTGTCTGGTCGTTGGTGAGACGGCGTGCTGCGTCGGCGACCTGTGGCCACGTCGGGGTGGCAGGTAGATTCACACCCGCCTGTGCGAAGAGCTTCTTGTTGTACATTAGAAACGACGACTCACCGTAGAAGGGCGCCGAGTACATCTGCCCGTTGTAGGAAAGTGCTGATTTGAGCGTCGGTATGAAATCGTCTGCGTCGTAAGACGAGTCGGCATTCATGTAGGGCGTCAGGTTGACCAGCCAGCCATATTTGGCCCACATGGGTGTCTCGTAGTTGCTGATCATCACCACGTCGAATTCGCCACCGCCGGTCGAGACCGACGCGGTGATCTTCGCTCGTGCCTCGTTCTCCGACAGCGTCACGAACTTGACGTGCACTCCCGGATTCTGTTGTTCGAACTGCTCGGAGAGCTTGACGGCGTCTTGCATCTGCGAGTTCGACACCATGGCGACGGTGACCTCTCGGCTGCCTCCGCCAAGCGAACCCGCGCCCGAACACCCGGTGACGAATGCGAGTGATGCAGCGGCACACACCGCGGCCACCATGTATGTCGTCCGTCGTCGCGCGGCGCGAAGACTTCGTTGTCTCAGTGACCTCACTGTCGGCCTTTCTCTTGCATGACAAGCCATTCGGCGGTTTCGGTGTCGGTCACCAGAATGGTGGCGAAACCGCCGCGCAGGGCTCCGAGTATCGATTCACGGCGGTGAACTCCACCGGATACGAGAATGGATGTGGGACAGGCGCGCACGGCATCGAGCGGCACAGACACCGTCCGTTCCACGAGGCTCGACGAAACGGGCTCGCCCGCGGCGTCGTAGAAGCGTCCGCCGATCTCTCCCACCGCGCCCAGCTCGATGAGCTCGTCGAGCACGATGGCGTCGATGTACGCACCCTCGAACAGCGTCGTCGAGGTGGACACGGAGCCCACTCCGAAGAGCATGATGTGAGCACCTCGCGCTGCGGAAAGCGATTGGGACAGAATCGAATCGCGGTTGAGGGCGGTGACGGTCTCTGCGTCGACGTAGAGCGGGGCGACCAGCCGCAGTGGTTGCGCATGCAGTCGTTCGGAGAATCTTGCGAGCGCATGATCGACGCCGGTGTGGTAGTCGACGGATGTCATCGAACCATCCATCTGGACCACCCGTTGACACGACGCCGAGGCGCTCATCGCGTCGGCGACCGCGACTTGTTCAGGGCCCCAGGTGAATCCGAATGTGTCCGTGGACTGGATGCGGCGTGCGAGGACCGAAGCCCCGGCCCGACCGAGTGCCGCGTTACCGGATGTGGTCCCGTCGGCGACTTCATCGATGACCAGCGCCTCGTCTAGTCCGAATGCCTTCTCGACGCTCCGCTCGAGATCGGTATGAATCGACGCCGAGAGGTGCGACGGAGCCGAGACCGTCACCTGAACGAGGCCCTGCGCCCGAGCACGTGCCACGAGTCGCCCGGCGGTCGGGCGTGAGACGCCGAGACGCGCGGCGATCTCGGCTTGGGTCAGGCCCTCGAGGTGGTACATCGTTGCCGCCCGGACCAGCAACCTCAGATCCGATCCACTATCCGACGTCGCGCGGGACGTCGAACGTGAAGAGGTACCGGCATCGGAGTGCGTGGCCTCGGCTCGGGTCTGTGCCGGTGTCTTGTTGCGTGTCGCCATGAGCATCGCCCTTGATGTTCGCGTGATGTCGACCGGTGAGCATTTGCTCACTAGCGGTGAATATGCTCAATACGCTAACATCTGTGATGTGAGCCACGCAACATCCTCGACGACGAGTGATCAGGGACTCCACGCGATGCGGGCTTCGGTTCTCTCGCCTGGCCGACAGCTGACCGTGGAGACCAGACCCGTACCCCGGCCCGGCCCCGGAGATGTCCTTGTGCAGGTCAGCGCGGTCGGAATATGCGGTTCGGACACGCACTACCTGCGCCACGGACGCATTGGTGAGCACGTGGTGCGCGAGCCGCTGATCCTCGGACACGAGGCCGCCGGGGTGATCGTCGACGTCGGAGCGGGTGTCCAATCCTCACGCATCGGCCAGCGCGTGTCGATAGAGCCGCAGCGACCCGACCCGACGAGCACGGAGACGATGCGTGGTGACTACCACCTGTGCCCGGCCATGCGCTTCTACGGAACGCCCCCGGTCGACGGCGCGCTGACCGAGTTCGTGACGATCGGTTCCCCATTCGCGCATGCCGTACCCGACGACGTGAGCGACGAGGCTGCCGCACTTTTCGAACCCCTGTCGGTCGGTCTCGCGTCGATCGCGAAAGCATCGGTTCGACTTGGTGATTCACTTCTGATCAGCGGAGCGGGGCCGATCGGGCTGATGTGCGCGCAGGTAGCCCGTGCGGCCGGGCTCTCGCGGATCGTCGTGAGCGAGCCCGACGAAAAGCGCCGGTCGCAGGCACTCCGATTCGGGGCAACCGATGTCGCCGTTCCCGGCACGGCCATCGCACCCGTGGACGCATTCGTCGACGCGAGCGGCGCGCCGGCAGCGGTCACCGCGGGCATCTCCGCTCTTCGACCCGGAGGCCGTGCTGTGCTCGTCGGCATGGGCGCCGACACCATGGAACTGCCCATATCGTTGATACAGAACCGCGAGATTGTCCTGACGGGCGTCTTCCGCTATGCAAACACCTGGCCAACGGCGACCCGACTTGCCACCACCGGCGCCGTCGACCTCGACTCCATGGTCACCGCCCGTTTCGGACTCGACGAGCTGCCCGCGGCGCTCAACGCCGATCGCATCACAGGACACATCAAAGCTGTTGTGTATCCGGCACTCTCGCGCTACACCGAACCCCGACCAGACACCCGAAAGGCGCACCCGTGAGTACCCGGCTCAGCAACGACGCTCTTCCAGCAATCACCGACACCTCGACGCCCGGCTACGACCGCACACACGTCACCGTCGGAATCGTCCATTTCGGTGTCGGCGGCTTTCACCGTGCGCACCAAGCAATGTATGTCGATCGCCTTCTCGCCGAACCCAAGGCACGATCGTGGGGTATCTGCGGTGTCGGTGTCCGGCCTGCCGATCAGGCGATGCGCGACGCCCTCGTGCCCCAGGACGGGCTCTACACATTGACCCTCAAGAGTCCTGATGGCGCTGTCGAGACCTCGGTGATCGGTTCGATCGTCGAGTATCTCTACGCCCCAGACGATCCCGAGACCGTCCTTGATCGGCTCGCCGATCCCGAAACCCGGATCGTGTCGCTCACGGTCACCGAGGGCGGCTACAATTTCTCCCCTGCGACAGGTGAGTTCGACGCCGAGAATCCAGCCATCGTCGCAGATCTGAGCGGAAATCATCCTCTGGCAACGGTTTTCGGATTGGCGACGGAAGCCCTTGCACGCCGACGTGCACGCGGACTTCCGTCGTTCACCGTGATGTCGTGCGACAACATCCAGGGCAACGGGCACATCGCCCGCTCGACGTTCCTCGCCTACGCGCATCTGCGTGATCCTGAGCTCGCCCGGTGGATCGACACCCACACGTCGTTTCCCAATTCGATGGTCGACAGGATAACGCCGGTCACCCCACCTGAATTGGCGGCGGAGGTCGAGGCACGAACCGGCATCGGCGACAACTGGCCAGTCGTCGCCGAGCCATTCACCCAATGGGTCCTCGAGGACTCGTTCAGCAACGGACGACCCGCGCTGGAAAACGTCGGTGTACAGATCGTCGATGACGTCACGCCGTACGAGCTCATGAAGTTGCGTCTGCTCAACGCGAGCCACCAAGCGTTGTGCTACTTCGGTTACCTACTCGGCTACCGCTATGTTCACGACGCCGCAAGCGATTTCGACATCCGTGAACTGTTGCGCCGCTACATGCTCGACGAAGCAGAACCGACACTTGCACCATTGCCCGGTGTCGACGTCAACGCATATATAGACACACTTCTCGAGCGCTTCGCCAATCCCGCCATTGCCGACACGATCGCACGCCTGTGCCAGGATTCCTCCGACCGCATTCCCAAATGGCTCGTGCCCGTGATTCGCGAGCGACTCCACGCTGGTGGCAACGTCGATCTTGCCGCTGCCGTCGTGGCGAGTTGGACTCGATATGCCGAGGGCATCGACGAGAACGGCGACGCGATCGACGTCGTCGACCCGAAGGCCGACGAACTCGTGCCACTGGCACAGAAGTCGCGGACCGAACCGCTCGCCTTCGTCTCGGAACGAGGGCTCTTCGGTGACCTCGTCGACAGCGACGGCTTCACCAAGCCCTACCTATGGGCGCTGGAAACGTTGCGTACCAGGGGTTCCCGCGAGACCCTGAAGGAGTTGCTCGCATGACACTCGTGGCGGGGATCGACTCGTCAACGCAATCCTGCAAGATCGTGATCTGTGATGCCGAGACCGGCGCCGTCGTTCGCTCGGCGAGCGCGCCACACCCGCCGGGTACCGAAGTAGATCCCGAGCACTGGTGGACTGCGTTGTGCGCGGCCATCTCCGCCGCAGGCGGGCTCGACGACGTCGCGGCCGTGTCCGTTGCCGGACAGCAACACGGCATGATCTGCCTGGACGAGTCGGGCAGGGTGATTCGAGATGCCTTGTTGTGGAACGACACCCGATCGGCGACGAGCGCCGCCGATCTGATCGACGAGCTCGGCGGACCCGAGAAATGGGCGGAGACAGTCGGCGTCGTCCCGGTTGCCGCGATCACTGCGGCAAAACTGCGTTGGCTCGCCGACAACGAACCTCAGAACGCCGACATAACTGCCGCTGTATGTCTTCCCCACGATTGGCTGACGTGGCGGCTGTCCGGATCGACCGACATCGCCACACTGACCACCGACCGCAGCGATGCTTCGGGAACAGGATACTTCAGCGCTGCCCGAGACGAATATCGCCCCGACCTGCTTGAACTTGCACTACATGGGCGAAGTCCGTTGTTGCCCAGGGTGATCGAGGCCGAACAGGCTGCCGCACGAATCCCCGACGGCGCGCTACTCGGCGCAGGACTCGGCGACAACGCCGCCGCGGCACTCGGACTACAGGCCGGTCCGGGCGACGCCATTGTCTCGCTGGGTACCTCCGGAGTCATCAGTGCTGTCACCGATGTCGCGCCGTGCGATCCATCCGGCATTGTCGCGGGGTTCGCCGATGGCACCGGCCGCCATCTGCCGTTGGTGTGCACGCTGAACGGTGCACCGGTTCTCGCCGCAACCGCGAGAATGCTCGGCGTCGACCTCGATGAGTTTGCACGACTGGCAGTCTCGGCCCCTGCAGGCGCACACGGGCTGCGTCTCGTGCCCTACTTCGCCGGAGAGCGCTCGCCGAACCTGCCCGATGCGACTGGATCGCTGACGGGGATCACGACCGAGAACTTCACGGCGCCATCGGTCGCACGTGCCGCCGTCGAAGGACTACTCGGCTCGCTGGTGTGGTGCCGGGAGCAGATTGAGGCGCAGGGCGTCGACGTCGAGAGGGTCCTTCTCATCGGAGGTGGAGCGAAATCGCCGGCGATACGTGCCATCGCACCATCAGTCTTCGAAGGCACCGTCATTCTTCCCGCCGAAAGTGAATGGGTCGCGCTCGGTGCGGCCCGACAGGCTGCCTGGACACTGACCGGGCATCTGCCGGGGTGGTCGGTGGCGACGTAGCGGATATGAGCTATTCCCCGAGCTATTCCCCGTCCTTCAGCTCACTCCTCGCCGGGGGCCATGATCTCGGCGACCCGACGCGCGGGGTCGGCGAGCAGTCGGACTAGCGTCTCGGGGTTCTCGATGTGCTTAGCGGGCGCGGCGATGGTGAGCGCGGCGACCAGCGTCGAATCTGCTCCCCACACCGGCACAGAGACACAGCCGAAGTTGGGTATGAACGAGCCGATTTGGCTCGCGTGCGTCGGTGCCGCGGCCGGATGCCCGGATCCGATGGCGGTCATCAGCCTGCCCGCCGCGGACGCGGTCAGATCGTGGAGAAGCCGGCCGGGGTCACTGAGCGGGTAGTCCGGATCGATGTCCATCAGGCTCAGCCTGGCCCGCGAAGTCCCCGCGCGGTGGCAGCCGAACAGGTGCACGCCGAATCGCAGGCCGGCGCGCACCTCGTCGAGAACGGTACGGAGTTGGTCGGAGACCGGCGGCCCGGCAGCGGCGCCGATCATGCGATCAATTCTGGCGCCGAGCGCGAAGCCGCCCAGGTCGGGCGTGCGGACCAAATACTCCTCCTGCGCAAGCAGATTCACGAGACGGTACGTCGCCGACTTCGACAATCCGAGATGCCTGGACAACTCGACTGCGGTCACACCCGGCCCCATCGTCGCGACCTCTTCAAGGATCTGCAGTGCGTTGATCACCGATTTCGACGACGAGTCGCTCCCAAAGGCAGGACTCATCGCGACGGTCCGCCACTGACTGCGGCGTCGGCCTCGAGGTGTCCACTGAACACCTCTGAGCGCATTGGTGTTTCGTGAATTCCTATACGAGCTGTGACCAGTGGCCGAATGCGACGCAGCGTCACGTAGCCGAGTGCCGCCAGCGCCAGCCAGACCAATGCACCGATGATTCCCGGTGCCCAGGTGCCGCCGATGTTCGTCGCGACGAAGACAACCAGGATGCCGCCGAATCCGATCGCGGCGAGCCCGGCTATCACCGTCGTCCGTCGTTGTAGTTCACCGGTTTTGCGCAGAAATGCAGGCGCCGCAACGCAGACAAGAACGTAGGCGACCATGAATCCAATGGCTGGTGCTGCCGCCATCGAGCCGCGCATGGAATTCTCCGACGCACCCGCAGCCAGGGATATGACAATCACCGCGACCATCACGAGCAGGCTCACAACCACGCCGACGACCGGCGTTTTGAAACGCGGATGTGTGTAACCGAGTCGGCTGGGGAGCACGCTCTCTCGGGCCAGCGACAGCAGAGTTCGGGTCAGCGCCGTGGTACTTGCAAGCGCACACGCAAGAAACGATGCGCACACACCGAGATTCACCAGCGGGGCAACCCACGACGCCCCGATGCTCTCGGTGAGCACGTCGACGTTTCCCTCGCCGAGCGCGGAGATGCCGTCGAGCACTGTCGCTCCGCCCGCCTGGGCCAGTGTCGCGATGAGAACCACGACGGCGCCCAAGAGCAGCGAGGCGTTGATCGCCCGTGGGATGGTGCGCAGCGGACGCTTCGCTTCGACCGACAGTGTTGCGGCGCTTTCGAATCCGATGATTCCGCACGTCGCGACGGCTACGCCCGCGAGGTAGTGCGACCATCCGGTCGGCACCGCAACCGCTGAACGCACCGACATGTGGTCCCAGTTGCGTGCGACCAACACTCCGACAAGGGTCAACAATCCTGCGACCGCAACGGCCTCGATGATCAGCCCGACCCGCGCCGAGACTCGGACCCCGCGAATCAAGAGAACAGCCATGGCCGCCGCGATCCCCGCGACGGCAAGACACATCGTCAGCGTCGACGGTGCAGTGACCCCGAATATCCGCAACCCATAGGCTGCGGTCTGCGACAGCGTGAACATCGCCAGCGACCCGTAGCCAAGCGTCATCGCGGCCGCGGTGGCAGCGCCTGCGGAGGGGCCGAGGCCCTTGGCCGCGTAGGTGTAGAGAGCGCCCGGAGCAACCACGCGCGACGCGAAGACGCCGAGGGTCGATGCGACCAACGCACACAGCACGGTAGCCGTGACGACGCACCACACCAGCGGAGCATTCGCCTGGCCGAGCAGCATCGGTATTGTTGCGGCTGCAGCGCATGGCGCCATGACGGCCACCGACTGCGCGACCACATCGGTGAATCCGAGACTTCGACGATCAAGCCCGACCAACTGGGTGCGAGCGCCCAGACGTAGTCGCGCACGAACGCGATCTCTGGCTGGTCCCGGCATAGCGCGGACGCTAACCACAGCGTGTTTCCGCCGTGTTACTCGATGGTGTTGTGGGCGTGACACGCAACGGGTCTCGGCGTCGAGCGTCGTCCCACGAAGGTGTCCAGACGTGTTACCGCGGGGCAACGACGCCGCGACGGGGCGGTCAGAACATATATGCACGGGCATCGACGCCCAGTCCTCACGACATCTCCTTGCACGATTCCTTGCACGATGTCGCCCGTCTGATCGCAGAAGAGAATCACATGACATCTATCGATAGCGGCGCTGCCACCGCCAGTTCACCCGGCTCGTCTCGATCCCTGCAGGGGTCGCTCGGCGTCGGAGCCATCGTCTTCATGGTGGTCGCCGCGGCCGCTCCCCTCACCGTCGTCGGCGGTGGTGTACCCGTCGCGTTCCTGCTCGGCAATGGCGCAGGCGTGCCGTCGATGTTCGTCATCGCCGCCGTAGTCCTGCTGCTCTTCTCGGTGGGGCTGAGCACGATGGCCCGCTACATCCCCCGGCCGGGCGCCTTCTTCACCTACGTCGGCTACGGACTCGGCAGGCCCCTCGGACTCGGCACCGCGCATCTGGCGCTGCTGACCTACACGATGATCCAGGCAGCGGTGTACGGCCTGATCGGCGTGCTGATCTCCTCCGGCGTCTCCGACCTCGGCGGACCGTCGATCGCCTGGTGGGTGTGGGCACTGGTGATCGCGGCGTTCACCGGCATCCTCGGCTACCGGCACATCGAGTTGAGTTCCAAGGTCCTCGGTCTGCTGCTCATCGCAGAGATCGGGATCGTGCTGATCCTCGATATCGCCATCATGGCCAAGGGCGGCAACCAGGGACTCTCGATGGCTTCGTTCAAGCCGTCCGAGGTGATGTCGGGTGCACCCGGCATCGGCCTGATGTTCGCGGTCGCCGGATTCATCGGCTTCGAGGCAACCGCGATCTTCCGCAACGAGGCTCGTGACCCCGACCGCACCATCCCGCGCGCAACCTACGTCTCCGTCCTGCTCATCGGCGTCTTCTACGCCTTCTCGTCCTGGGCACTCGTCATGGCGTGGGGACCGGACAACGTGGTCGCCGCTGCCGCCAAGGACCCGTCAGGCATGATCATGGCGACGGCGCAGACCTACCTGGGCACCTGGGCGTCGACGACGGTCAATGTCCTGCTGATCACGAGCCTCTTTGCGTGCATCCTCAGCTTCCACAACGTGATCTCGCGCTACCAGCACTCGATGGCCTCGGCGACGGCCATGCCGTCGAAGCTGGGCACGGTGCACCCGAATCACCTGTCACCCCATGTCAGTTCGTTCGTGCAGACCATCACCGCCGCACTGCTCATCGTCGTCTTCGCCGCCTTGTCCCTCGACCCCGAACTCGAGGTCTTCGCCTGGTTCTCCGGCGTCGCAACTCTGGGAATCGTCGTGCTGATGGCACTGACCTGCCTCGCGGTGCTGGTGTACTTCCGCCGCAACAACATTCAGGCCGGCCTCTGGCGAGCGGTGATCGCGCCGACGCTCGGGTTCATCGGACTCATCACCATCCTCGTGGCGGTCATCTGGAACTTCCCGACGCTGATCGGCGGTTCGCAGTCGCTTGCCGACTTCTTCATCGCTCTTGTTGTCGCGGCACTCGTACTGGGAGTAGTCCAGGCACTGATCATGCGACGCCGCAACGTCGTTGCGTACGACTCCCTGACCTCGGCCATCGCGGTCTGACCCCCTTCTCTTCAGCACAGAACAGGAAAACCCATGACCTCCATCGACTTTCGCTATCTCTCCGAACCCGACATGATCGCCGCAGGCGTCACCGACATGGCCGCGTGCGTCGACGCCATGCAGGAGACATTCGTGCTGTTGCATTCCGGCGACTACCGGATGGCGGGCACCAACAGCGACTCCCACGGCGCAATGGTCACCTTCCCGGACGAGTCTCCGTTCGAGACCATGCCCAAGAACACGGCGGATCGTCGCTTCATGGCCATGCCGGCCTACCTCGGCGGCAGCTTCGGAACGAGCGGTATGAAGTGGTACGGCTCCAACATCGCCAACCGCGAGAAGGGCCTGCCGAGGTCGATTCTGATGTTCATGCTCAACGACACCGACACGGGCGCTCCACTGGCATTGATGTCGGCAAATCTGTTGTCGGCGTACCGAACCGGAGCTGTCCCAGGTGTCGGGGCACGGTTCCTGGCACGCGAGGACGCACAGGTCGTCGGCATCGTCGGCCCTGGCGTCATGGCCCGGACCTCGCTGGCCGCGTTCATGGCGACCTGCCCCAAGATCGACACCGTCAAGGTGAAGGGCCGCAGCCGCGGCAGCCTCGACAACTTCGCCGGTTGGGTTGCGCAGGAGTACCCGCAATTGACGGTCATCGAAGTCGACGACGTCGAGGATGCCGTGCGCGACAGCGACATCGTCACCTACTGCACCTCGGGCGAGATCGGCGATCCGTCGACCTATCCCCTCGTCCGCCGCGACTGGCTGAAGCCGGGAGCATTCTTGAGCATGCCCGCCAGTTGCGAGATCGACGAGGGGCTCAAGGCATCCGACGTCCGCAAGGTCGTCGACAACATCGGCCTCTACGACGCATGGTTCGACGAGACCGAATACCCCTCGCACAACTCGATTCCCATCATCGGCTGCAAGTTCATGGACATGATTCACGACGGCTCGATGCCGCGCGAGGAGCTCGTCGATCTCGGCGCGGTTGCAGCAGGCGCCGTCGAGGGACGACGCAACGATGACGAGATCGTGATCCTGTCCGTGGGCGGCATGCCCGTCGAAGACGTCGCGTGGGGCACGGTTGTGTATCGCAACGCGGTGGAGCGCGGCATCGGAACCCCGCTGAACCTGTGGGAAAGCCCGGCCCTGTCATGAGCGATAGTTCAGTGGCCGCACACCATTCGGTCATCGTCGTCGGGCTCGGCTCCATCGGATCGATGACGTTGTGGCAGTTGGCAAAGAAAGGTGTCGACGTTCTCGGTATCGAGCAATTCGGGAGGGTTCACACCGAGGGCGCGTACGCGGGTGAGTCGCGATTGTTCCGCGTCGCAGCGAAAGAGGGTGAGCTGTTCACTCCCGCCCTGCTGCGGTCACGCGAGCTGTGGCAGGAACTCGGGGCCGGATACGGACGCGACATCCTGCTTCCCGCAGGCGCACTCAGCGTTGCACCGTCGGATCATCCCGATTTGCAGCCGACACTGGCATCGATCGAGCACTTCGACCTGCCGCACAAGATTTTCGACGCTGCGCAGATGCGACTTCGCTTCCCGCAGTTCCACATTGAGGACGACGACATCGGCGTACTCGACCTCCTCGGCGGCGCCATGCGTCCGGAGATGGCCGTTGCGGCCGCCACCGACCAGGCGTTCTCACACGGGGCGTCGGCAATCTACGACACCGAAGTGCTCGACATCGTGGAGACATCGAACGGCGTTCTCGTGCGCACAAGTCGCGGTGAGTTCACCGCCGACCGCGTCGTCGTGACCGCTGGTCCGTGGACGGCTCGACTACTCCCCGAACTGCGAGACGTGGTGCAGACCAAGACCTTTGCGCTGACGTGGCTCATGCCGCGCCACGTGGAGCGGTTCACGCCCGACGTCTTCCCCGGGTTCATGCGCGACCTCGACGATGTGCACGCCTTCGGAGTACCGACACTCGACGGCTACAGCATCAAGATCTGCCCGCACATCGATCTCGACGCATTCGACGACTGGGCCGACCGACCGACGACGCTGAGCCGCGAACAGCTTCGGTGGATCGGTGACCAGGCGGCACGCATGATCCCCGATCTGATTCCCGACGTCGTGCGGTGGTCGTTGCATTCGGATTCGTGGACGCCGACCAAGATGCCGATCATCGACAGCGTCGGCGACGGCGTGATCGTGGGAACAGCGTTCAGCGGCAACGGATTCAAGTTCGCGCCGGTGTGGGGTGAATGCCTGGCCGCGCTTGCGACGGGCGGGCCGAACCCCTTCGGCGACGCCGCATTCAGCGTCGCGGGGCATCGGGAGGTGGCGTTGGCGTGAGCTATGGAACGTCCTGCTGTGCAAAGACCACGTGGCCGCACAAGCGAGTGGCCGCGGTCTGCTGAGATCGGCGAGGCAGGGTCCTGTAAGTCTCTACGGTGCTGAATTCGATGCAGCCACCACCTGATAGAACCATTTGGCGATGTCGGACATCAGGTGTGTTCGTCCTGGTGTGTTGGTGAAGAAGTAGTCACTCATTTTCTGATGTGCGCCTTGGTTATCGGCGACTGCTCCGGTGACCGCGTACGCGAAATCGGGCGACTCGATGAACTGCTTGGCGGAGTTGACCTTGGCTTGCTGAATGAGGTCGTTATCGGCGAGCAGAGTCTGCAGCAGCGACTCGATGAACGAGACCTTTTGGCTCTCCGAGAAGTCCTCGGAGCCGAACAGGTCGTTGAGTCGGTCGAGCACCTGCCGGAGCGCGACCATAGTCGGGTCGCGTTTCTCTCCGGAGCCGGTTGCGGTCAATCCCGACAGTCCTGCTTTGGCGCCGAGACTGATGTCAGTCTTGCCCTGGTCGATCTGCTTGACCTGTCTGAGCACGATCGTCGACAGGTCGATGGGCGTGGTGTAGTTGTCGGGCTGAATCACTCGTTCGAGGTGACGCAGGTAGATCTGCTTCTTCTCCAGCTCGGCGTCGCCGTAGTCGATGATCTGTGACATGAAGTCGTAGAGCCGGACGAACGAACCGACGTCGCGCCGGAACATGTCGAGCACCGCAAGTTCGGCCTTGTCACCTTCGCCGCCGTTGTGAATCAGGGCGGCGGTGTAGCGGTCCGCGAAGCGTTTCTGGCCCGGGTCGACAGCCGCTTTAAGTGCGTGGTGGTCACCCTTGACGAATGCTTGCGCGCAGTCGTCGATTTCGTCGTGCGTGTAGATGGCGGCGGTGTCGAGTTTGGTGGCGAGATCATGTACCAGGTTGGGATCGGTCTCGGTTTCGAGGTAGGCGTCGGTGTAGTACGGCTCGAATGCTTCTCGGATGGTCGCGGGTTCGTTGACGAAATCCACCACCTGGGTCATCGCTGCGGTCTTCGGCGTTCCCGACGGTGTGCGGTAGGTGCGGTTGAGCCGCGAGAGGGTCTGCACCGCAGTGACTCCGGAGAGCTTGCGGTCCACGTACATCGCGCACAGCAGCGGCTGGTCGAAGCCGGTCTGGAATTTGTTGGCGACGATCATCACCTTGTACTGGTCGCCGGTGAACGCGGTCCGCAGGTCACGGACACCAGGGTTCATGCTGGCTTCGGTGAAGTCGTCGGGGCCGGAGTCGGGGTCATGCACGGTTCCCGAGAACGCGACCAGGGTGCCGTATCCGTACCCCTTCTTGGCTATGTACTCGTCGATGGCCAGTTTGTACCGGACCGCCGCTTTGCGGGAGTCTGCGACCACCATCGCCTTGGCATGCCCATCGAGCAGGTTCGCGACGTTCTCGCGGAAGTGTTCGACGATGATCGCCGACTTTTGGGCGATGGTCTGCGGGTTGAGTTTGACCCACTTCATCACCGCCTTCGTTGCTTCGGCCTGGTCGACTTCGCCATCGCCTCCGTCCGTCCCAGCGCCGTGTGCGACGTTCTGCCCGATCTGGAAGGCGAGTTTGAAGCTGTGGTAACCGGTGAGAACGTCGAGGATGTAGCCCTCCTCGATAGCTTGCTTCATCGTGTAGACGTGAAACGGGACGGGCTTCTCGTCGGGTGAGGGTCGGCGGCCGAACAACTCGAGGGTCTTGCCCTTGGGTGTGGCGGTGAATGCGAAGTAAGAGATGTTCGACGAGTCGGCACGATCGGTGGCCTCTGCCGACAGGATTGCTTCGACGTCGATCTCGCCGCCGTCTTCGATCTCCTTGATCTCCTCGGCGGTCAGCACCGCCTTGAGCTTCCCTGCGATCTGCCCGGACTGCGAAGAGTGTGCTTCGTCGGCGATCACGGCAAAGGTTTTTCCCTTGAGTCCCTTGTTTTCTCGGATCGCCTGCATCGCGAAAGGGAAGGTCTGGATGGTGACGACGATGATGAGTTTGCCGTCGGTCAGTGCCTTGGCAAGCAACCCCGACTTTGATGCACCCGACTTGGATGCCTCCTCACGGTCGATCGCGACCACGATGCCCTGATCGTTGTCGATCTGCTTGATCGCGTCCTGCAGCTGTGCGTCGAGGACGTTGCGGTCGGTCACCACGATGACCGAGTCGAACACCTTCTTATTGTCCACCTGCAGCCGCGCCATCCGGTGTGCTGTCCAGGCGATCGAGTCGGTCTTACCCGACCCGGCCGAATGCTGAATCAGATACCGGTTTCCGGCACCTTCAGTGGTAACCGCAGTGGTGAGGTTGGTGACCGCCTCCCACTGATGAAAGCGCGGGAACCGCAGCGTCGAGGTCTTCGTGGTCTTGCCGCTGATCGGATCGGTTCGTGACTCGTGCTTGATGTACATCAGCCGGCCGAGGATGTTCAGCCACGCATCGCGTTGCAGCACCCGCTCCCACAGATACGACGATCGAGAACCATTGGGATTCAGCGGGTTTCCCGCACCACCGTCCTCGGAGCCTCGGTTGAACGGCAGGAAGTGGGTCTTGTCCCCGACGAGGTTGGTGGTCATCCACACCTCGTCGTTGGTGGCCGCGAAATGCACCAACGCCCGGGCACCCGATACGAATAGCGGCTGGATTAGGCCTGTTGCGGGATCTTTTGGCAGCCGCGTCGTGCGGTATTGACGAATGGCGTCGGTCACGGTCTGTGTGAACTCGGTCTTCAACTCCGCGGTCGCCACCGGTAGCCCGTTGACGAAGAACACCAGATCCACCGATCGGTTGTCGGCGGTCGAGAAGTGGACCTGCCGCATCACCCGCAACCGCACCGCCGCGTAGTCGGTGTTGCGTTTGGCGTTGAGCGTGGTCTCCGGCTTGAACACGCACATCGCGAACTTGCCCGACAGGTGAGAGAAGCCGTTGCGCAATAGGTTCAGTGCGCCGCCGCCATTGCTTAATGGCGTATCGAGCACCTTCACAATGCGGTCGAGAAGCTGCGCCTCCTGCTTGGCAACGTCCTTTGAGCCCGGCTTGATGACCTTGTCGACTTGCTCAGGCTGCGTTTCCCGCAACCAGCCGAGAACGTCCTCGGGGAACAACGCGCGTTCTTTGTCGTAGCCCTTGTCATTTGTCGAGTAGAGCCAACCGTGCGCCGCGAGGTGCTCGGCGATCGTGCGCTCTAGCTCAATCTCATTGTGGACAGCCATGATTCAGGACACCTTCTGCCGCACATCGATTTGACCGGTGACCGCCGCGGTGATCAGGGCTGTGCGACGTTCGCGGGAGAGTTCGATGAACTTTTCGGTCTCGGCGATCAGGGTGTCGATCTGTGATGTTTGCCCGTCGAGATGAGCGACTATCCGGTTCTGCTCTGGGACGCTCGGGACATCTAAAGGCAGGTTGAGAATGTCGGCCTGGCTTATGTTCTGCATGGAGGGGGACGACCCGCTGGCTTCAAGCTCAATAAGCCCTCGCACTCGCCTAGTCCCCAGCATCAGCGCTACATAGCGAGCAATCGCACGGTCCGGGTCAATCGTCAATCCATAAAGTTTGTCGGAGAGCATCAGGCGGGGGTAATCGCCGAGTACAACTGCAGCGCTGCCTACGAGCTCTCGAGTGTTCGCTCTTGAGACAATGAGCTGCCCATTCTTCACGACCGCTTCTGGCCGCGGCACTTCACTATCGGGCAGTTCCTTGTTTCGTTCGGTCGGAAGGCGCCACCATTTGCTGCACCGGCTTTTAACACAGCCCACGTGGTAGTTCCGTCACCTGGCCATGGATAGCATTGTGGACTCCAACCCTGCTTGACCTCAGTGACAAAGTGTTTTAGTCGCATTCCTTGGGCAGTCGTCCCATCGATGGCAAGAGACGATTCGATCACTGCTAACTTGCGCTCACGCAGCAGGTTAGTGAGCCGCTGCTGTTCTTCGATAAGCGTGTCGATCCGGGCCGTCTCCCGGTCCAGAAAGTCGGCGATGGCGCGCTGCTCATCGAGGGGAGGGACCAGTATCTCGATCGCCGAGGCGTCAGCCTTGTAGATGGTCTGGTGGGTGGACCCCAAGTTGAGTCCACGAAGGTCTTGAGCCATCGAACGCAGCTGGTAATTGAGATACTCCGGCAACAGGTTTGGGCCACACACCCAGTTCCAAAAGTCCTGACTCGTGGCCATTGGCCTAGGCATGATCCCTGTAAACCCGACCGATGCGGTTCGCGAGAGCACGACTGTTCCAGCGGGCAGGAGTTCGGCGGCAGAGTTCGCGAGGCCGAGCTCTGAGATCTGGTTCGTAGTCTCGCCGAGGTAAGTGCGGCGACCATCGCGCAGCTGCCATACGTCGGCCAATGTGAACCATGGGATAGTCGTGTTCGCCCAGTACTCGGAGTTGGACCGACTCGGTGTGTGCCCCGTTCTCATTGAGGCGAAGTGGCGGATATTGGCGCGCGTCCATCCGGTCGGGAGCGGTTCTGTCACCCTTCTACCTCCCGCATCAGCTCCATGATCTTGGCGACTTGCTTCTCCAAGTCGGCGTCGATCTCGGCCAGTGGTCGGGGTGGGACGTATTTATAGAAGTGGCGGGTGAACGGGATCTCGTAACCCACTTTGGTTTTCGACTCGTCGATCCAGGCTTCGGGAACGTGCGCCAGTACCTCGGCCTCGAAGTACGCCTTGACTGTCGCATCTCGGCCGTCGTCGCCGCCGGTGTTGCCGTTGTAGGTGAAAGGGATGTTCTCGGTGTCGCGCTTCTTGGGGTCGGGCTTTGGATTGCCCTTGCGGTCTTTCGAGACTTTGCCGGTGTCGGTGAGTAGCGGTTGCTCGACGGTGATGGTCCAGTAGCCGAAGTCGTTGGCGGTGAAGACTTTGGAATAGTCGGGGTCAGCCTCGTCGAAAGCGTCGTAAAGGGCGAGGATACGGTCGCGGGCCTTCTCGTCGAGTTCGCGATTCTTGGAGCCCAGGCTCTTGCGCATCTTGGTCCAGAACGAGGTGGCGTCGATCAGTTGGATCTTGCCCTCGCGTTCGGGTTGCTTGGAGTTGTCGAGTAGCCAGATGTAGGTGGCGATGCCGGTGTTGAAGAACATGTTGGTGGGCAGCGCGATGATCGACTCGACCAGATCGGATTCCAGCAGCCATTGGCGGATTTTCGATGGTCCGGATTCAGCTGCACCGTTGAACAGTGGTGAGCCGTTGAGGACGATTCCGGCGCGCCCACCGCCGTCATGCTCGGGACGCATCTTGGATGCCAGGTGGCACAGGAAGAGCATTTGGCCGTCACCGATGGAGGGGAGTCCGTGCGAGAAGCGCGACCCCTGCGCGAGTGCTTCCTTCTTGACCGATTCCTGCGATGCCTTCCAGTCCACGCCGTAGGGCGGGTTGGACATGCAGAAGTCGAAGGTGCGGTCGAAGAACTTGTCGTCGTCGAGGGTGTCGCCGAGTTGGATGTTGCTGGCATCCTGGCCTTTGGCGATCATGTCGGATTTGCAGATCGCATACGACTGGTCGTTGATCTCCTGGCCGTAGAGGCGCAGACGTGCGTCTGGGTTACGTTCGAGGAGTCGTTCTTCGGCGACTGACAGCATGCCGCCGGTGCCGGCGGTGGGGTCGTAGATGCTTCGGATGGTGCCCGGCTCGAGCAGTGACTCGTTCTCCTCGGCGAAGAGAAGATCGACCATGAGGCGGATGGCGTCGCGTGGCGTGTAGTGCTCGCCGGCTTCCTCGTTGGAGGCCTCGGCGAATTTGTAGATCAGGTGCTCGAACAGGTCGCCCATCGCAGCGTTGGAGACCACGGTTGGGTGCAGGTCCACCTCGGCGAACTGTGACGTCACGAGGTAGAGGCGGTTCTTCTCATCGAGGGTGGCGAGTTCGTTCTCGAACTTGAAGCGCTCGAACACGTCGATGTTCGCGGAAAAGCTCGCGATGTAGTCCATCAGGTTCGCGCGCAGACCCTCGGGATCTTCGAGCAGCGTCCGGAAGTCGAAGGGGCTGGTGTTGTAGAAGCTCAACCCGGTCTTGCGTTTTACCTGAACGTCGAGCGCACCGTCGGAGTATTTCGCTGCGAGGCTGCGTACTTCGTCGCGGGTGGGTTCAAGGATGCAGTCCAGGCGGCGGAGGATGGTGAACGGCAGAATGACGCCGCCGTACTGGTGCGGTTTGTAAACGCCACGCAGTTGGTCTGCAATCCCCCATACGAAGTTGCCGAGCTTGCTCAATCCATGTCCCTTTCCTCACGCCAAGCCAGAGGGTCGTTGCCGCAGCCCGCGCCTCCGGACAAGACGCTAGTCGGCCCTGCAGCGCGTCGTGGAGGGAACCCTGTACACGAGCGCAGCAGCATGGACTGAAGCGCGCACGTGCTCGGTCTGGTTTGTCCACCGCCTGAGACGCGACGATCAACGCAGTCGCTCGCCGTGCTGGCGGCATGGCCGTGACCGCGATGGTGTCGGCGTTCGATACCGGCCGACCCCACAAACGAGGCCGTGAACTGGCGGCTGGTGGACAGCGGGTCTGATGCGTGTGGATCGTCTGATTTGCGTCACGGAAACCTTGAACGAATCGGGTTTGGATCTGGATCTCAACTCTCACTAGTGAGGACTCTCTACGCCTGTGAGATTCGGATCAGGATCGGATTCAGTCCGCGGAATTGCTCCCTGGGCCAGTAGCTATTCGGGCGCCCTAGGGGCCGCGCACGACGTTTGTTCGCGACTATTCGAAGATTTCCTCCCAGCGGTAACGGGCCCGCTTCGCTACGAATTTGCGACGACCCGCGTGCCCGAGTCTGGTTGTACGGGACCGAGCACCAACGCGGAGCATCGGAGTCACGGGCACGGGCGAGCGGTTGAATGTCCACCACCCCACGGGGCGCTGTCCTTCGCGGAACGACAGACGCGCGATCGTGAGGTTGATGAAATAGGGGCATGCTCCTCGCTGCCGATGGAAACCTTGCGGACTTGTACTTCTGGCCCCTCGTGGCACTGGTGACGCCCGCAGTTCTCACGTTGACGTTGTTCCTTTCCAGTCGCTGGAGTGCCCGAAACAAGGACGCGCGAGAGGTTCATCGTGCAGTCACGTCCGGCGCGGGCGCGGATGCGCGATCGGGGTTCTCGGACGCAGAGTTCGACTGGTGGAAGTACGGGCGCTCACCGTCACGCAAGAAGCCGAAAGGCGCGATCGGTCACCTAAGACGAGCGGGATGCAGGCTCGGGGGAACTGCCGATACCCAAGGCTCCGACCGGGAGGAGCAGGAGACCGTGAAGATCGATCCAGAGCTGTTCAAGAACTTCTACGTGGTAGACGCCTCGCTCGCCCAACTGACCCTGGTACTCAACCAGTACTCGAAGCGCAACTACTGGTGCGGCCAGTCGCAGCGGTACCGGCAGCTGCTGGGATGGCACGTCGGGATTCACATCGCGTGGGTTATGTGGTTCGTCAGCGTCACGTGCGAGACAACGAGCGACGGAGAGGCAGGTAAGTCGCGCCATACGCCCGCTGTGCGCCTAGACGGAGCATGGCAGCGAGCGAAAGAAGCACTGTCGCTTGTGGGGGACTACGGTATCGAGCGCCGCGACGCGGGTGGGAAGGATCAGACGGTCAAGGGTTTTGTCGCCGCCGAACTGCGGCAGTGGGTGAAGAGCGCAGAGAAGGGCACGCGCGCCAACGCATCAGAGATCGCGGCAGTCAAGACGATGGCACTGAACGAGGTTTCCGAACCGACGACTGAAGCATAGAACTCCGAAATGGCAGCGGACTGCTCCAGGGCAGCGCTTTCCTCGTCGAGTCGGTGCAGAAGGGCGCAGGCGACGACGACGACGATCATCAGTTCGTGTGAGATCCGGCCAGTGTTGGCACATATCCGCGTGAAATAGGGCTTCTGACTAGCGGTTATCCGGACTCTCGGGAGGGCCGCGGAGACGCCTGTCCGCTCCTATCAGACATATACTCTTGGCAGTTACGGACCCGTTATGCACCGATCCTGAGTTCATTCGCGGGCACAGGCTGGGACAATGACTGAAAGGCCGTCATCGGCATCGAGAGGGTGAGCGACGCACTCCGCGAGAAGCGGGCTCGCCCTGCTCGCTGATGTTGCTGCGCTGCACAGTATCTCGGCACCCGATGACAACCTCCGGACGCAGCCGCATGACTCCGCTGCCAGCTCCGGTCAAAAGGTGCACGGCTGCGTCCGGGGGCGGTTTCTAGG
>NZ_LDTZ01000020.1 GCF_001186365.1 Gordonia jacobaea
AAGAGTCCCCAGAACGGCGTCGTGAAGGGAACGATCACATCTTGCAACCACACGGCCACGGCGGCGACGAGCAGGAAGCCGACAGCCACGACCCAACGTCGTGAGGCCCTCACCATTGCCGGACTGTCACACGCGCGCCGTCTCGTCAGGATTCGACGTCGGCGAGGAGCTTCTCCGTCGCGGCAAGAAGTGCACAGGTCGCAACGCCGTCCATCGCGACGCGCAGGTCGTCGGTGCTGGGGAAGGTCGGTGCGAGCCGGATGTTGCGGTCGTACGGATCGTGCTTGTACGGGTAGGTCGAGCCGGCGGCCGTCAGAGCGATCCCGGCTTCCTTCGCAAGCTCGATGGTGCGCATGGCGGCGCCGTCGAGGACGTCGAGGCTGATGAAGTAGCCGCCCTCGGGCTCCGACCATGCCGCGACCTTGGAGTCGGAGAGCCGGTCTTGGAGAATCTCGAGCACCAGACGGAACTTGGGGGCGAGGATCTCTCGGTGCTTGGCCATGTGCGCGCGCACGCCGTCGGCATCACCGAAGAACCTCAGGTGGCGAAGCTGGTTGATCTTGTCCGGGCCGATCGTCGTGAACGCGAGATTGTCGGTCAGCCACTTCACGTTGGCCGCCGACGACCCGAAGAACGCAACGCCCGCTCCCGCGAAGGTGATCTTCGACGTCGAGCCGAACACGTAGACCCGGTTGGGGTGGCCCTCCTGCGCGGCGATGTCGACGATCGGCAGCGGGGTGGGCGGGGCGTCGACGAGCGTGTGGACGGCGTAGGCGTTGTCCCAGAAGACACGGAAGTCCGGCGCCGCGGGCATCGCCATCAGGGCGCGTGCGACGTCTTCGCTGTAGGTGGCGCCGGTGGGGTTGGAGTAGGTGGGCACGGCCCACAGACCCTTGATCGACGGATCGTCCGCAACCAGCTGCGCGCAGACGTCGACGTCGGGGCCGTTGGGGAGCATAGGCACCGGGATCATCTCGATGCCGTAGTGCTCGGTGATCGCGAAGTGGCGGTCGTAGCCGGGCGACGGGCACAGGAACTTGACGGTCTCGCCGGTCGACGACCAGGACGCCGGTGAGTCGGGAGTGCCCTTGAGCAGCGAGGACACCACTACCTGGTGCATCAGGTCGAGGCTCGCGTTACCGAAGGCGATCAGGTTGTCGGCGTCGACGGCGAGCAGTTCGGCGAAGATCGCGCGGAGTTCCGGCAGTCCGCTGACGCCGCCGTAGTTGCGGCAGTCCGTGCCGGAGGCGTCGCGGTAGTCGCCGAGGCCGGGCAACGACAGCAGCTCGTTGGAGAGGTCGAGTTGTTCCGGCGCAGGCTTACCACGGGTGAGATCCAGCTTCAGCCCTGCGGAGAGTAAACCCTCGTACAGTTTTTGCAGGTCGTCCTGGGTGGCGCGAAGTTCGTCTGCACTCATCGAGTGGTAGTTCAACGGAGACCTCTCGCCGAACCGGCGCCAGGCTCGATGGCGGCTTTCGGCACGCTTGCGGATCTGAACAAAGTTAGAGGACCCCGCGCACCCGAGAGAGCCCGTTGACCCTTGCTGCCTTCCGGCCCTGGGGGAGTTCACAGGATGCACGCCGCGCGGGATCCGTCGTCAATTGTAGCGAGCCTTCGCCGTGATGTGTCAGGGGGTCGGCGAGGCTGTCGCCCGGAAGCCGATCAGCGCAGGAGTCGCGGGAGCAGAGCGAGGCGGGCCGCGTAGTCGCGCGGCAGGTAGGCGGTGCGGCTGCGGGTCCAGTCCTGCCCGGACAGTCCGTCATAGGTCGAGGGCATCGCGATGCCTGCGGGCGCATAGGCGTCGAGTCCGTTGGCTCGCGTCGTGTAGACGGCGCGCCACAGATGGTCGGAGAACGCGACGATCCCGGCGACGTCGACGCGCGCCGACGGTCCGCGGAGTTGTGCGACCTTGGCGGCGACACCGTCGGTGGAGAGGTAGACGAGCGTGCCGTCGGGCTTGCGATTCGGCGGGATCTCGACGACGCCTGCGGCATGGAACTTCGCATGCAGTACGCGGGCGATCTCGGTCTGCGCGTAGATCGGGATGGCGCGGTTGCCGCGCGTGCGGATCGCGGTTTCGGCTAACGCTTCGTTGACGGGGCCGGGTTCGCCGACCGTGCGCGTCGGGTCGACGCCCGGCGCGATGCGGTTGCCGAAGCTGTACGCGATGAGCAGGCTGAAGTCGCCCGCTGCGCGCGTCGGGGTGTGCACGGGGTCAACCCCACGCTGTGGCGATGCGTGCGCCGGGGCGAAAGCGACCAACGACGCCATCACGGCCAGGGCGATCGTCGACGCCGCCAGAGCCAACCGACGACTCGGTTGCAGTGGACGTGCCGGCCGCGGGCGATGCGGATGCGGGCGGTTGGTCGCTCTGAACGCTGCCATCGTGTCGCTCCTGCCATGGACGGGGTGGGTACGTTCGACCGCCGCCGCGAGCAGCGTTCCGGCTGAACGCGCGTAACCATCCCAGGCGCAGGTGTCCGCGGAGTGAACGACAACCGGATTCGGAGCAGTGACCTGCGGAAACGAAACGAGCCCGACGCTCACGTACGCGCCGGGCTCGCTTCTGCTGCGGAGGATAGGAGATTCGAACTCCTGAGGGCTATTAACCCAACCCGCGTTCCAGGCGAGCGCCATAGGCCACTAGGCGAATCCTCCAGGCTTGGCGATAATAACGGCCAATCCACCCCAGACCCAAATTCGTGCGGTCGTCACCGGGCGTCGATCGGTAGCGTCGGAGGTGCTCCTCGCCACGGAAAGGTCGACGCCATGCCCACATCCGAATATCCTTACGTCGTTCTCGGCGCGACCGGCAATCAGGGCGGCGCGGTGTTGCACGCGCTGCGCGACGCAGGCAAATCCGTGCGCGGCGTCGTACGGTTTCTGGATTCGGACAGGTCGCTGGAGCTCGCGGACCGCGGCATCCCGCTCGCCGTCGCCGACATCGCGACCGGAAGGGGGCTCGACGACGCCTTCGCCGGCGCCGCCGGGGTCTTCGCCCTGACGACGCCGTTCGAGGCGGGAGCCGACGCCGAGGTCGGTCAGGGCGAGAACATCATCGCGGCAGCTGAAGCCGCAGCCGTGCCGTACCTGGTGTTCTCGTCGGTCGCCGATGCCGATCACAACACCGGTATTCCGCACTTCGACTCGAAGTACGAGGTGGAGACGAAGCTCGCTGCGTCGAGCATCCCGCACACGATCGTCGGCCCGACGTACTTCTACGACAACCTGCTCGGCAGCCTCGACGCACTCAAAGCCGGCGTGATGCCGCTCGCCCTCCCCGCGGAGAAACCACTGCAACAACTCTCGCGCCAGGACTTCGGCCGATTCGTCGCGATGCTGTTCGACGCCCCGTCCGGTTTCGCAGGCCGACGCATCGACCTGGCCTCCGACGAAATCACTCCGAATGCGATGGCCGCCGCCGTGACTGCCGCGACCGGCCAGCAGGTTCACGCGGAATCGTATGACCCCGAACGTATTTCGTCGCCGGACATGCGGGCGATGTTCACGTTCTTGGCAACCAAGGGGTACAGCGTCGACGTCGCAGCACTGCACGCGGCCTATCCGCAGATCGGGTGGGAGTCGTTCGCTGACTGGGCGCAGCACACCCTCGGCTGACCGGAGAATGTGTGTCGTATCGAAGGATGTGGGCGCTGCAGCACACACATCCTTCGATACGACACACATTCACCTGCTAGGGCCACTCCCCCAGGCTGGATTCGACGTCGAACGTCGACTGCAGGAACTCCCGGAGGCTTGCATCGGAGTCGTCGGCGGTCCGAACGGCGGTGTACGGCAACAGGAATTCGCCGAGTGTCGTGTCGTACGACGCCGCGGCGGGGTGCACCTTCGCGTCCGGGTAGCCCTCGTACACGGGATACGAGTAGGAGTAGAAGGCCCCCTCGTCGGCCCCACCGGGCCAGAACCCGGCGCTGGAGACCTCCTCGCAATACGATTCGACCATCACTCGCTCCGGACAGTTGGGCACGACGCCGGAGAACAGCGGAGCGGGACGGCCGGAGAATCGGGTGACCGCGAGATCGAATGAGCCCCAGAAGAAGTGGACCGGGCTGCACTTACCGCGCCACTTCCCACGGAACTCCGCGAAAACGCGCTGCGCGCTGACCAATTGGTGCCAGAAGAGCTTCACGGCGTCGGCGTCGTACGAGGCGTGCGTCGTATCTTGCGGAAACGGGATCGACTCGGCCACTTCGACGGGGTGGTCGTAGATGGGAACGCTGATGCCGAGCGACTCCAGTTGTGCCAGATAGTCAGCGTAGAAGTCGGCGGTGGTGCGCGGCTCGAGACGTACTTGTCGCCGTTCGCCTTTCGTCGTGGTGATATCCAGGACGTGGTCGACGAAGTCGAAGACGATCTCGAGGCCGTAGCCGTCGTAGGGCATCAACGACGTCGTGAGACCCACCGAGTTCACATACAGCGCGACCTGCCACCAATGATTCTCATTCGGGGCCAGCGCCATTCGGGTCTTTCCGACGATCTGACTCCACATGTGCACTGTGTCGCGGGTCTGCTCCCAGTCGGACACACGAAGCTCCGGCCATGATTCGAACGTTGCGGTTGTGGTCATTCGCTACTCATTCCCTTGTGCGACGCCGCGTTTCGACTGCACGACGCCGGATTCGACGCTCAGTTCGGACCGATCCTGTTTCCTTCCTCGTCCCAGTGGGCACCCACCTTCTTGCTTGGCTGCACGCGCGGAGGCTCACCCGGCATCTTCGGGTAGCTCGGCGGGTAGGGCATGTCGCCGAGACCCTGAGCGTCGTCGCGTTCGACCATCTCCAGCAGTGGCTCGAGACCACGACGATGCGCGGAGATGTCGGCCATCGGATCACCCCGTCGGGCAACGAGTTCCGGGACGCTGCGCATGGTGCAGTCGTCGGGATCGACGTCGGCGAGCTCGGCCCAGGTCACGGGGGTCGATACCCGCGCGATTGCGTTGCGTCGCACCGAATACGGCGCGGCCATGGACCGGTCACGCGCATTCTGGTTGAAGTCGACGAAGATCCGCTCGCCGCGATCCTCTTTCCACCACGAGGTGGTCACGGCGTCAGGGTCTCGACGCTCCAGTTCGCGTGCGAGCGCGATGCCACAGCGTCGGGTCGCGATGAAGTCCCAGCGCGGCTCGATGGGGATGAACACGTGAATTCCCCTGCCACCAGACGTCTTTGGGTATCCGACGTAGCCGAGCTCGTCGAGTAGCGGAGCAAGGAGGTCGACGGCGACGCGTCGAACGTCGTCGAAGTCGGTGCCGGGCTGCGGGTCCAGATCGATGCGCAGTTGGTCGGGATGGTCGTTGTCGGCCGCGACCGTCGGCCAGGTATGGAAGGTGACGGTCCCGAGGTTGGCCGCCCAGACGATCGACGCCGGGCTCGTCGGACGGAGTGCATCCCCGGTTCGGCCAGAGGGGAACGTGATTCGCGTCGAGTCGATGAAGTCGGGCCGCTTCTTCGGTAGGTGCTTCTGGTAGATCTCGTCGCCGTCGATGCCGTCGGGGAAGCGCTGCAGGAATGTCGGGCGATCGCGTAGGGCGACCAGGAACGGGCCGTCGGCACCGTCGTCGCGCGCCTGCGCCATGCGCTGGTAGTAGCCGACGAGATCTCTTTTGCGGCCACCGTTTTCGCCGAGCTCGGGAAAGTAGATCTTGTCGGGGTTGCTCATCCGGACGGCAACACCGTCCACGTCGAGTTCCTCGGCGGGCGAGCGGGATGCCATATCAGCCGTCTCCTTCGAGCACATCGTGAAGGTCGTAGGTCAGCGGGACGTCGAGTTGGTCGTAGCCGCAGCTCTCGGGATCACGGTCGGGACGCCACCGCAGGAACTTCACGGTGTGCCGGAATCGGTGGTTCTCCATCTGGTCGTAGGCGACCTCGGCGACGAGCTCGGGCCTGATGGGTATCCACTCCCCCGACTTCTCTGATCGCCAGCGCGTCGGCTCGCCCGGTGCGGGCTTGTCGGGATCGGTACGCATCGGCGCAAACATCTCTTCGAGTTCGATTCGCTTCTTGTCGGTGAACGCACCAGCGCCGCCGACCATGTGAAGGTCTCCCGAATCGGTGAAGAGGCCCAACAACATCGAGCCCAGGCCGGTTCCGCTCTTGTGCACCCGGTAGCCGATGACCACACAGTCGGCCGTGCGCTTGTGTTTGACCTTCAGCATCTCGCGCTTGCCCTCGACGTATGGCGAGCCGAGCCGCTTGGCGACCACGCCGTCGAGGCCCGCGCCCTCGAATGCCGAGAACCAGGTGCGCGCGGTGTCGGCGTCGGCGGTGACGCGGCTGACGTTGAACCGCCTGCCCGGCTTGTGCGCACCCACCGCCTCCACGAGCGTGTCGCGGCGTACGGCGAAGGGCTCGTCGACGACGCTGCGGTCGCCGAGTGCGAGCGCGTCGAATCCGATGAAGATCGCGGGTGTCTTCTCGGCGAGCATCCGTACGCGTGAGTCGGCGGGATGAATACGCTGCGCGAGCGAGTCCCAATCGAGGCGGTGCACGCCATCGATGACGGACGGGACGCCGATCTCGCCGTCGAGGACCACCTTGTCGGGAAGTTCGGCGCGCGCGGCGTCGACGATCTCGGGGAAGTAGCGCGCGAGGTCTTTGCCTCCGCGGGAACCGATGTAGACCTCGTCGCCGTCGCGAAAGACCAACGCACGAAAGCCATCCCACTTGGGTTCGTAGGACCACGACGGCTCACCGTCGGGTTGTTCCGGCACCGCTGAGACAGCCTTGGCGAGCATCGGCGCGACGGGAGGCATGACCGGTAGGTCCACCACCCCATACTCCCCATTGCACGACGATCCCGCAATGAGCCGCGCGTGCCGCGCTGGTCCCGCTGTCCGAGCGTCCCCCGCTGGTCGAGCTTGTCGAGACCACCGCCGGTCGAGCGTCGCCGCTCGTGATTTCGACTCGGCAGCTCGCTGCGCTCGCGGCCGCTCAATCAGCGGAAAGGGCCCACCCCTCCGCGAGTCCCACCCGCTGGTCGAGCGTCCCCCGCTGGTCGAGCGTCCTCCCGCTGGTCGAGCGTCCTCCCGCTGGTCGAGCTTGTCGAGACCACCGCCGGCCGAGCGTCGCCGCTGGTGATTTCGACTCGGCTGCTCGCTGCGCTCGCGGCCGCTCAATCAGCGGAGAGGACCACCCACCCGCGGCGGTAGTGTCGTCTCCGATGTCCGCACACGAACCCGCTGCGCAGCCGGCGCTTGCTGCCGGGCGGTACGCGCCGTCGCCGTCGGGCGACCTGCACGTCGGCAACCTGCGCACGGCCGTGCTGGCGTGGCTCTTCGCCCACACCTCGGGCCGCCGGTTTCTGCTGCGGATGGAGAACCTCGACCGCACCGCGGTGGGATCCGATCAGCGACAGATCGACGACCTGCACGCCCTCGGGATCGACTGGGAGCCGCCGGTCGTGTACCAGACCGACCGGCTCGATCGGTACCGCGCGGTGATCGACGACCTGACCATGCGTGGCCGCACCTTCGAATGCTTCTGCACCAGACGTGAGATCCTCGAAGCCCCGTCGGCGCCGCACTCCCCACCGGGCGCTTATCCCGGAACCTGCCGACACCTCACCGCAGAGCAGCGCGAGAGCAAGCGCGCGGCCGGGCGTCCGCCCGCTATCCGGATCGTCTCCGACGTCGACGAGTTCAGCGTCGTCGACATCCTGCACGGCGAATACACCGGCGCCGTCGACGATTTCGTCATCCAACGTGGCGACGGCACGCCCGCATACAACCTCGCGGTGGTCGTCGACGACGCCGAGCAGGGTGTCGACCAGGTGGTCCGCGGCGACGACCTCCTGTCGTCCGCCCCACGCCAGTCGTACCTCACGACGCTGCTCGGGCATACCCCTCCCGTCTACGCGCATGTCCCGATGGTGCTCAACGACAAGCAGATTCGCTTGTCGAAGCGCGACGGGGCTGTCACGCTAGCCGACCTCGCCGCGCGCGGCGTCGGCACCGCAACGGTTCTCGACCACATTGCGGCATCGCTACAGCTGGCCGAGCCCGGCGAACATGTCACCCTCGACGACCTCGCTCAACGCTTCGATCCGACGAAGCTCCCGACGCAGCCGTGGATCCTCACCGAAGACGAATGGACCTGAGAGGCACTCACATCCGCGCTCAGGACGCGGTCGTCAACAGCCTGTCGAGCAGATCGTCGAGAGTCAGCACGCCGAGAACCTCGTCGCCCGCAGATACCAGCGCGATATGTGCGCGCTTGTCGCGCATGCGCGCCATACCCTCGTAGGCCGGCAGCTCGGCAGGCAGGATCAACACGTCTCGGGCAAGGTTGGCTGCCGTGACATCGGCAGCCGCATTGAGACTGTCTCGGACGTGCACCACACCGATCACCGAGTCGCGGGTCAGGTTCTCTTCTGCCCCTGCGCGCACGACGAGCAGTCGAGAGTGCCCCGTCTGACGCGAAACCTCTTGAATCCCAGCAGGAGAAGCATCCGCGGGAACACCGTCGAGTGCGCCGTCGCCTACGACGTCGCCCACCGCGAGCGCCTCCGTGGCCAACGCCGCACTGAGCCTGTTGTGATACTCGTCGTCGAGCATCCCGGTCTCGGCGGAGTGGTCGACCAGCTGTCGCAACGTGGCCGAATCCTGTCCGGACGACACCTGGTCGACTGGCTGCACGCCAACGCGACGCAGGCACCAGTTGGCGAGTTGGTTGAGCACGACGAGCACCGGGCGCACCACCCACATGAAGGCGCGCATCGGAATCGCCAGCAGCACAGCCGATTTCTCCGGGTGTGCGATGGCCCACGACTTGGGTGCCATCTCGCCGACGACCAGGTGAAGGAAGGTCACGATGATCAGCGCGAGTATGAATCCCGCGACGTCGGCGATCCACAGCGGCGCGCCGAGTGCTTCGATCCCCGGCGTGATCCAGTGATGCACAGCGGGTTTGGTCACCGCGCCGAGCGCAAGCGTGCAGACGGTGATACCCAACTGCGAACCGGCCAGCAGCACAGACAGTTCCGACGAGCTGCGTAGCGCGGCTCGCGCGGCACGACTGGTCTGCGCGGCATCTTCGATACGGTGCCGACGAGCGGCGATCAGCGCGAACTCGACAGCGACGAAGAACGCGCTCGCCGCGATCAACGCGACCGTGACCGCGAGTACGACCCAGGGGTTACTCATCGGCGTCTCCGGACTCGGTGATGACGAGGTGGACGGTCGCGGGCACGCGGCGCCTGACCTGCGTCACCGTTGCGGTCACCGTCGGAGCAGCGACAGCGAAAGTGGCGTCGGCAAGCGGCAATTCGACGCTGTCACCGACCTGCGGCAGTCCGCCCGACGTCGAGATCACGAGTCCGCTCAGGGTCTCGTAGTCGCCTTCGGCCACCTCGTGTCCGATCACTCGCGACACCTCGTCGAGGTGCGTGTCGCCACGTGCGAGCCAGCCGTCGTCCGTCAGCTCGATCGGTTCCGACGACGTCGTATCGTGCTCGTCGTCGATCTCGCCGGTGATCTCCTCGGCGATGTCTTCGACGGTGATGATGCCCGCGATTCCGCCGTATTCGTCGATCACGACAGCCATCTCGTCATCTGAGCTGGTGTCGAGGCGTTCGAGCACCGCCGGAAGCGGCAGCGTGGTGGGCACGATCGCGGCGGGACGCGCGAGATCGGCTGCGGTAAGGCTCGTTTCGTCGAGTCGTTCGAGCAGATCGTGCAGGTGCACGATCCCGACGACGTCGTCGGGGTTCGTTCCCACGACGGGATATCGCGTGTGCCCCACCGCCATCAGGTCGCGAACCTCCGACAGCGAGGTATCTGCTGCGACGAAGTCGACGAGGGGCCGGGGCACCATCGCGTGCTCCGCTGTGCGAGTGGGAAAGTCGAGGACACGATCGAGGAGCGTCGACAGTTCGGCAGGCAACTCCCCGACCTCGCGCGACTCGGCGACGATGTGCTCGAGGTCGCGCGGCGACGCGGAGTGCTCGACGTCGTGCACCGGCTCGATGCGCAGCGCTTTGAGCAGAAGGTTCGACGCGGCGTCGAACAGCGAGATGACCGGACCGAACACCTTCAGGTAGATCGACGTCGAGAGTGCGAGTCGACGCGCAACCGGCTCGGGGCGCGCGATCGAGAGGTTCTTGGGGAACAGTTCGCCGAACACCATCTGCACGACCGTCGAGAACAGCACGGCGAGCACGGTGCCGATGGCCACGCCAACGGCTACCGGGATGCCGACGTCGCCCAACAGTTCGCCGACGCCACTGCCGATCAGCGGCTCGGCGACGTAGCCGACGAGTAGTCCGGTCACGGTGATGCCGAGCTGTGCACCCGAGAGCATGAACGAGGTTCTGCGTGTCACCGAGAGTGCGCGGGCTGCCGCGGCGTCGCCGTCTGCGGCGCGGGCCTTGAGTCGCGACCGGTCGACGGCCATGTACGCGAACTCCTGCGCCACGAAGTAGCCGGTCAACGCGGTGATGGCGAAGACGACGAGAATTCCGATCACGATTCCGAGGAGGATCATCATGCGATCACCTCGTCGCGGACCGTCGGAACATGAACCGACGTGTCAGGAGTTGTGAATGCCCCCGAGTGGGGGCTGGATCGTCGAGGTTTCCGTTTTTTGCGCCGAGCGCGGTTCATCGTGTCTTTCTGTCGGGAGGATTCGAAGCTGGAACGTCAGAGTTCAGGATACGTCAATGTCAACGAAACGGACATCGCGATGGTTCCCGGTCTGCAGGACCGTCCTCGAGGCCGAGCCCCAATCCCACTTCGGTCTCCTACAGTCGCGGCGCTGCAGCGTTAACGTTTGTGTCGTGGCGTCGCGTGAAATCGACAACCAGATCGCCGAACTCGGTGGACTTCTACAGGCTCAGGTGGATGACCTTGCCCTACTCATCGTTGCCGCGATCCACGCTGAGGTCGAGTTCTATCACGCAGACAACGCCGTTTCCGGCGACTCGCTGTTTGCTTCCGCCCGCGACAATTTGAGTCACGTTTTCCGCTCGCTGGAAGGCACCACGGGGCCCGATCTGTCGTCGGCCGTCGAGATCGGTCGGCTCCGGGCGGAGCAGGGGGTGCCGTTGGCGTCCGTGATGGACAGTTTCCGAATTGCCGCTCACCAGATTTGGCAATCCCTGAGTGGAGCGATCGCAGGTATGTCAGCCGACGCAGCCTTGGCACTTGCTGCGACCGAGAAGATCTGGTCTGCCCAGGACTCCTACACGGAAGCGATGTCGGGGGCATATCGCGATCACGCAACAGCCCGTGCGATCGACGACGAAGCAGAACGCGCTGCGCTGGTCGAGGCGCTGCTCGAGGGACACCACCTCGCGGATTACACACGCTGGGACATCGCGCGCATGCTGGCGATCCCGGCGCAGGGACCGTATGTCGTCGTCGCGGCGCAACCGCCGATGCCGGGCCGGATGCCGCTACCCGATATTGCCGGACGTCTGCGAACGGTCGACGTCTACTCGGCGTGGAGGCTGCTGCCGGACGTACACATCGGGCTGGTGCACGTCGGCTCGCGGAACGCATATCGCAAGGTTGTCGAACTACTCGGTCGGGTGGCGAACACCCCGGTGGGGGTGAGCCCACAGTTCGACGATCTCACCGACACCGCCGTCAGCATGCGCTACGCACGGCTGGCCATGCAGTCAGTTCCCTCGGGAATGCTGGTCAAGGAGTTCGACGACTCGGTGCTCGGTGTTGCTGCGGTCAGCGCACCGGATGTGACGCGCAAGATCGCCGAGGTGGTCCTGGGCAAGTACGACTCGCTTCAGGACGCCGACAAGGAGTTGTTGGCAGCCACGTTCCGCGCATGGATGCTCGCCAACGGCTCTGTTGATGACGCGGCGGAAGCGCTCTCGTGTCATCCGAACACGGTCCGTTATCGTCTGCGCCGGATCGAGCAGGTGACGCAGAGATCTCTTCGCGTGCCAAAGGAATTGACGGAGTTGTGTCTGGCATTCGAAATTGCGGACCGACTCTGATACGAGCGGTCGTGTCGAGAAGTCGCGGGCACGATCGAGGCGTGCCCACGCGGCGCGGACAGCTGCATCTTCCGTTGTGGCTGAAGACAATATAGATCCAGGGATTTCGGATTCGCGGACGTATACGACGCTGGATGGCGGTCGTTAGCATTCTGTGGCAGCCGACGCTCCGCGTGCGTGCACTTGGCTGCTGAGACAAAGCCGCCGCGCTGACAAATCGAGAACTCTGTTTCGGTCTTGCGCTACGAACATTTTCACGACCCGCGGAAGGCACGATTGAAAGTGACTGCTGCTGCAGTGGTATTGGCTCCGCTGGCGGTGATGATCTTGCCATTCGCTCTTGACTGGTACCACCGAACCGTCGTAGGGGAAACCCTCGACACGATCGATTCAAGAAGTGCGATCTGCACTACGGAAAGGCTGTCGATCATGGATGCACAGTCGGAGAATCCGTCCACCCTGCAAGCGAGAGTGTTCCTGGGCGAGTTCGAAATGCTTGCCGCAGCGTTGATCAAGCAACTCGACGCCGTCGATGTGCCGGCGAGCGAGAGGCGGGCACTGCTCACCGAGCTGTTCAACGTGCGCGCTCAGATAAACCGGCTTCAGGCGGCGTACCACTTCCCTGTCGACGACCGGCCCGCGAAGTCACCGCAGTAGGAGCAGATACTTGTCGGCCGACTCGGCCCCAAGCAAGATACCCGCTTGGTCGGCAATGGGTGATATGAGCCGATCGTCGGCATGTGATTTGTATTGGCGGACAAGGGAATCTGATGATCTTTAGGACCTTTGACCTACCGCGACAAAGTCCGACGAGCGTAGTTTCACTAGTGCATGGGAGTTACGCACTCACCGACGACAGCAACCGACGATCGAGAACCCGGATCGGGGTTCGATCGAGTTTTGACCAACCTGCGAAGTCGAAAGGTAAGACATGTCAACGAATTCAGAATCTACAACTGCCAGCGAGGTCAACAGTGACACGTTGGTTGATGTACGCCTGGACGACCTGCGAAATTTCATCAACAGATTTCTCGACTCCGTGGCCTCAGCCGAGAGGGAGAATCATGAGCAGGTGCAAGCCCGCATTGCCGAGGCCGCCGAAGCAACCGAGAGGGTAGCCGGGGACCTGAAGGTGAAGAGTGATGCGGCCACCGCCGCGGTGACCTCGCATTGGCAGTCATTCACAGATGCATTGTCGGCCAAGAAGGCTGAGGTTGACGCGCAGATCACCGAGCGCGCTCAGGAGCGTGACGTCCGCCGTGCGCAGGAGGCTGCGGATAAAGCCGAACGCATTGCCGACGACTCGGTGAGCGTTGCACGGATCGCGATTCAGAACGCATGGGTGGCCGTACTCGACGCCATCGACGCCGCGCTCTATGCCAAAGATCTCACGGACCCATCAGCCACCCCGGTGGGCAAGGACGCCTGAGGATTCCTGGAAGGACATCATGAGTATGAATAGAATTGTCATCGCTGCCGTGGGTATCGCACTCGTGGTCGGCGCGGTGATCTTCAACAGCAAGCGGCGCACGGTCGATGCGACCACCATGGAGATCCAGGACGCGATGAGCGGACTCGACCCGGTGTCGCGGGCGGCAGTGATCGCCCGATTGGCCGCTGACAAAAAAGCACAGTGGGACGACAAGACAAAACTGGACGAAGAGACACAGCTGGACGAGAAGTAGCGACCGACGGGAAGCACCGACTGCGTACGGAGTGATATCGATATGCACCAGTGAGTGAGCAGCGCGAGCGGACGGATCGCGAGCGGATCGATCCACAGAGTCGATTCGCGGAGCGCCGTCGTCGACTTCATGAGGCCCGGTCGGGTCGGATCACGACCGCGATCGCTGATCGATTCACCGAGATCGACGGCGGTACCGCGGGCACCCTCGTGTCGGTCGAGCTGTTCACCACGGTGATCCCGTTGATCATCCTCGGATTCGGATACTTTTCCGGGTTCGCCTCCAACGCCAGCCCGGGAACGGTGTTCATCCGGGAAACCGGGCTACATCACCCGCTCGACGACCAGGTGCGCGAGGCCTTCGGTAACTCCGCAGGATTGCGATCGAGTTGGACCATATTCGGCGTCGCGGGTTTCCTGGTCTGGGGAATCCCCATGTCGATCACCATCGCCGCCATCTTCGGAAAGGCGTGGCGTCGGGAACAATTCGGAATCGGCCAACGTCTCCTCCGCGGCGCCATCTGGTTCCTGCTGTACCTCGTGATGCTCGCTACGCGCGAATGGCTGACCTACACCGTCGGCACCGGCACGACCACGCACGCGCTGATGTTCGTCGTCGGGCTGCTACCGGTGTGGATCTTCTGGTCGCTGACCCCACCGCTCTTGGTCCGCGACGGGGGTCGAGGTCTGCGCTATCTTCTCCTGGCCGGGTTAGCCGGGGTTGCCGTCGATGGTGTCGTCCTGCCACTCGCCTCGCGAGTAGCGTTTCCGGCACTGCTTTCCGGCTGGAACGGATTCGGCCCGATCGGGGTCGCCATGACGCTGATCCTGTGGTGCGGGGTGATCGGTGTCGGATGGGTGGTCATCGCATGCGTCGGTGCAGTCTTCTGGGAACGCATCACGCCGGAACACACGGTCCTCGAGTCGCAAACGGCCTGATCACCTAGCCATCGCGCAGCTCAGTCGTTGCGATTCCCCGCGTAGTACCGGCCGAGGAATTCGTCGCGGTAGGCGTAGTAGTCGCCGGACTCGATGGCTCTGCGCGCGCCGTCGACCATCTGCACGACGAAGGCGACGTTGTGCAGTGTCGCCAGCGTCGCGCCGAGCCCCTCCTTCGCCTTGAACAGGTGGTGCAGGTAGGCGCGCGAGTACTGCGAGGTGTAGTTGGTGACCTCGGGATCGAGCGATCGGAAGTCGCTGCGGTATCGCGCGTTGGTGATGTTGTAGCGGCCGTCGAGCGAGTAGATGGCGCCGTTGCGCGCGACCCGCGTCGGCGAGACGCAATCGAACGTATCGGCGCCGTTCTCGATCGCGGTGAAGATGTCGTCGGGTTCACTGATGCCCAGTAGATGCTTCGGCTTGTCTTCTGGCAGTTCGGAATTCACCCAGCCGACGATCGTGCCGAGATTGGCCTTCTCCAAAGCGCCACCGATTCCGAAGCCGCCGAAGCCCTTTCCGCCGGAATCCTGGTCGCGCCGCGAGAGTTCGGTCAGGTCGCGGGCCGCCTTACGTCGCAGGTCCTCGTACTGAGCGCCCTGCAGCACACCCCACAGCGACTGCTGAGGTCGATGGCCACGCTCGACGGAAAGCCGATTGTGTTCTGCCAGACAGCGAATCGCCCACTGCCGAGTGCGTTCCAGCGAATTTTCCTGGTAGCCACGGGTGTTCATCAGCGTGGTCAGCTCGTCGAACGCGAAGATGATGTCGGCACCGAGTTGGTGCTGGATCTGCATCGACAGTTCGGGCGTGAACCGATGCGACGACCCGTCGAGATGCGATTTGAAGGTGACGCCGTCGTCGTCGACGCGGGAAAGTCGTTCGCGCCCTTCGGCGATCTTCTCGTCGTCCTGCTCGCCGGTCACGTCCATCGAGATGACCTTCTTGAAACCTGTGCCGAGCGACATGACCTGGAACCCGCCGCTGTCGGTATAGGTGGGACCCGACCAGTTCATGAAGGCGCCGAGGCCGCCCGCGGCGTCGACGATCTCGGGTCCCGGCTGCAGATAGAGGTGATAGGCGTTTGCGAGCACGGCCTGCGCGCCGAGCGCGGCGACCGCCTCGGGTAGGACCGTCTTGACCGTCGCCTTGGTTCCGACCGGCACGAATGCGGGTGTGTGGATCTCGCCGTGCGGCGTCGTGATGACTCCGGTGCGGCCGAGCGAACCGTCGAGTCGCGTGCCCACCGCGTAGGAATGGTCGGGACGCAGGTGCAGACCGGTCGGGTTGGTGTCGGGAGCGTCGATGTCGGGCGGGGTCACCGACCGATCTTCGCAGGTCGAGCGGCCTGAGCTCAAACCAGCTTCCGACGAGGCGTGCTGACGCGAAGCGCGGATTCGCTACGGTGAGTCCATGACGCGCGGAACGAACCTCAAGGTACCCACCCGTATCGTGCTGGCCTGCTGCGGCGCCCTCGGAGCTGCGTCTCTGGTGCTGACCGGCTGTGGCACCGAACAACAAGCCGACACGTCGAGCACAGCGGCGACGCAGGCGAGCAGTTCGACGAGCCCCGTCGTGGTCGGCGGCCCCCGCCCCGGAACACCGACCACCTCCCTACCCCCCGAGACCGCCGCAGGCACCAAGGAGTGCGACAAGATCTCCGGACCCGACGGCGCGCTGACCGTACAGATTCTCGCCGGCGACGTGAGTTGTGCCGACGCCATGACGCTCGCCAAGTCGTACGGACCCAAGATTTCCAGTGGTGAGCCGCAGGACGTCGACGGCTGGTCGTGTGCCCCGGCTACCGGAAACGGCCTGCTCGCCGCGTGCGAGAAGGGCTCGGACAGAGTTGGCTTCGCGCCGTAGGGCCCCCGCCGACTTGACCCTCACGCGACGTCAGGCAGCAGAGTCATCGGCGTGAGCGAAGGAAATGCCCCGTCGTCGGGCGACCTCACCGTCGGTGTGGTCGCCGGTCTCGTCGGTGTCAGTGTGCGGACGTTGCACCATTACGACCAGATCGGTCTGGTCACCCCGACGGGCCGCACGCCCGCGGGATATCGCGTGTACGACGACGGTGACGTCGAGCGCCTGCACCAGGTGCTGACCTACCGGGAGTTGGGCTTTCCACTCGAGCAGATCGCGACCCTGCTCGACGATCCGCACGCAGATGCGCTGGGCCACTTGACCACCCAGCGCGATCTGCTCAATGAGCGGATCGCTCGCTTGCACCGGATGGTTGCAGCAGTGGAGGACATGATGGACGCGAAGAAGTCAGGGATTCAATTGTCAGCCGCCGAACAGAGCGAGATCTTCGGCGACGATTGGCTACCCGAGGAGTACTCAGCCGAGGCGCAGCAGCGCTGGGGTGAGACCGAGCAGTGGACGCAGAGCCAGCAGCGAACGGCGCAGTTCAGCAAGGACGACTGGCGCCAGATCAAAGCCGACGCCGACGCCTTCGAGGCACGCCTCGCCGACGCGTTGGGGCGCGGCGTCGAACCCGGTTCTGCCGAGGCCGACGACCTCGCCGAGCAACATCGGGCGAGTATCGAGAAGTTCTACGACTGCAGCTATGAGATGCAGGTCTGTCTCGGCGACATGTACGTCGCCGATCCGCGGTTCGCCAAGCACTACGACGACGTCGCGCCTGGTCTCGCGGTGTTTTTGCGCGACGTGATCCGCGCGAACGCCGACGGTAAGTAGCTCAGCCCAGTTTCTCGGCTACCCGCTCGAGCGCGGCGACGCGGCTGCCCTTGACCAGCACCGCGTCGCCGTTGCCGAGTCCGGCGAGTGCCGCGACGGCGGCGTCGATGTCGGCGACATGGGTGGCTGTCGAGCCGTAGAAGGGCTCGTCGACGGCTATCACCGCGATGCCGAGCGACTCTGCCTGGAGCGCGATCGCCTCGTGCTCGGCAGCTGAGTCGTGTCCGAGTTCTGCCATCGTTCCCAGCACGGCGAAGCGTCGTCGAGCATCAAGGGCCGCCAGGGAGCGCAGCGCGGCCGACATCGACGTCGGGTTGGCGTTGTAGGCGTCGTTGAGCACGACGACGCCGTCTGCCGTGGTGGAGAGTTCCATGCGCAGGCCCGACAGCGCGGCCCCGAGGAACCCGGCGGGCATCGACTCGACGGGTACGCCGAGTCCGCCCGCGGCCGCCGCGGCGGCGAGCGCGTTGGACACCTGATGCTCGCCGCGCGCCGCGAGCGACACCTGCGTGCTGCCCCACGGCGTGTGCAGGCGGAACGATGCACGGAGCTGATCGTCGACGACGATGTCGGTGGCCACGACGTCGGCCGAGGGAGTGAGTCCGTAGGTCAGCACCTGGGCGGACGTGCGGGATGCCATTGCCGCGACGCGCTCGTGGTCGGCGTTGAGCACGGCGATGCCGTCGGCCGGAAGTGCTTCGACCAGTTCGCCTTTCGCACGTGCGACGGCCTCGATGCTGCCGAAGAGTTCGAGGTGTACACCCTCGACCCGGGTGATGATGCCGACGGTCGGGCGCGCGATCGAGCACAGCAGCTCGATGTGCCCGACCCCGCGCGCACCCATCTCGACGACTGCTGCCTCGGTGTCGTCTGGGGCGTTGAAGAGCGTCAGCGGGAGGCCGAGTTCGTTGTTGAACGACTTCTCGCTCGCGGCTGTGCGGAACGTGGTGGAGAGCAGTCCGGCCAGCAGATCCTTGGTCGACGTCTTGCCCACCGACCCCGTGATCCCGACCACTCGCTCGGGAAGTCGACGCCGAGCTGCGCGGCCGAGGTCGGCGAGTGCGAGCGCGGTGTCGTCGACGGTGATGGCCGGAGCGTCGACGCCATCGACAGGACCGGTCGCGGTGAGGTAGGCGCCCGCGCCCGCCGACACCGCGCCCTTGATGAAGTCGTGTCCGTCGCGAGCAGCGACGATCGGGACAAACAGTTGCCCGGACCGCACCGCGCGCGAGTCGATCGTCGCGCCGTCGACCGTCACGTCGTTTCCGACGAGTTGACCGCCAACCGCGTCCGCCAGCTCAGTTGCCTGCATGTGCACGCCTCAACGCTAGAGGAACGCGCGAAACACCCCGCACGCCGGGGAGAGCGCGGGGGAGCGTCGACGTATCGTGTGACCCATGTCGACTCCCCTGCTTCGCCTGGTTGTTCTCTACGGCGGTGTCTCCGCCGAGCACGATGTGTCCCGCGTGACCGCGGCGCACGTGCTGGCAGCAGCCGACCCGGCCAAGTACAGCGTCGTCCCGATCGGTATCGCGAAGAACGGCACCTGGGTACGCAACGACAAGGTGATCGCCTCGCTGGCCGACAACACGCCGCTGCCCGATGCACTCGACATCGCGGGCACCGTCATCGACCCGCTACGCGAACTGCAGGCCGACGCCGAGGGCGCGATCACCGTCGTGCTGCCGCTACTGCACGGGCCACACGGCGAGGACGGCACCATCCAGGGGATGCTCGAGCTGTTCAAACTCCCCTACGTCGGCGCCGGTGTGCTCAGCTCGGCGGCGTGCATGGACAAGGGCATGGCCAAGGTCGTTGCCGCGCAGGCGGGAATCCCGCAGTGCCGGTGGATCGAATACCGCGACGGCGTCGACGACCCGCGCACCGTGGCGTTCCGCGCCATCGAGGAGCTGGGCCTGCCGCTGTTCGTCAAGCCTGCCAACCTCGGATCGTCCGTGGGAATCACCAAGGCGCACAACGCAACAGAACTCGACGACGCGATCAACCTGGCGCTGCGCTACGACGACGTCGTGGTGATCGAGGAGTTCGTGTCCGGGCGTGAGGTCGAGGTTGCTGTGCTCGGCAACGAGAGCCCCGAGACGTCGGTGCCGGGCGAGATCATCTCCGGCAGCGAGTTCTACGACTACGAGGACAAATACATCACCGGCGCGGCCAAGCTGGTGATCCCGGCGCCGCTGAGCGACGAGGCGGTGCGCGAGGTCCGTGAGCTCGCAGCGAAGACGTTCCTCGCCATGCGGTGCGCGGGCATGGCGCGGGTCGACTTCTTCTACGAGGAGGACGGCCGCGGTTGGCTGCTCAACGAGGTCAATACGATTCCCGGATTCACCCCGGGCTCGATGTACCCGAAGCTGTGGCAGGCCACCGGGATCGCCTACCCCGACCTCATCGACCGCCTCGTCACGCTCGCGCTGGAAGCACACCGTCGGCGCGCGGGGTTCTCGACGGAGCACTGAGGCCGTCGTTTCCCGCCTGACAGGGCGTGTGGACCTGTTCTATCCGAAGACGTTCCGGACCTCTCCCGTTTTCAGTCATTTTGAGAGGCGCCCGGCGACAAAAGCCCAGGTCGGCTCGTCGGGACCGTTCAGAAATGACTGAAAACGGGAGAGCCGAGGCGGCGCCGCTCGGTTCCAGACAGCGAAATACCCCCTCACCTGTGTAGGTGAGGGGGTATTTCTGGCGGTGGCGGAGGGATTTGAACCCTAATTGACCCTCGTGGTCAGGGTCGGATATGCGCCCTCACCTGCGGTTTGAGGTCTCTCGACGTCACCCCAGATCACCCGGTTTCGTGGGCAAGTGTGGGCAGAATGTGGGCAGAAGTAGTGGGCTCATAGTGGCGCGCCCTCGTTGAACTCGTCGAAGTTCAGAAACATGCGTTTAGTACCGGGAATCTGCTTGAACCCCGACCTCACATAGAAGTCATGGACCTTAGGGTGGTCGGCAGGATCGACGACGAAGAACACGCCTCCGATCAATCTCACCGCCTCATATGCCGTCATGTATGCGTCCGCAAGGAGGTCCACGCCCGAGCCCCGCAGCTGTTGATTCAGCGCCAGTTTGCCCAGCAACACACCAGGAGCAGACATATCCGGATAGTGACGCGGACGGAGTTTTTTGAAGAACGGCTGATCGTCGTCGGTCTCGGACACCACTGTTTGGAGAAGCGTGAAGTATGCGACGACAATGTCTTCCTCGTCAGCCCATACGTGCGTCCGAGAGCGTCCGAGTTCTTGATCCTTTAGCGCCTGCTTATCAAGCCAACGATCCAACGATCCGACTCCACAGTCCAGGTAACCGGTCCTGTGTTCCGAATGCAGGGGAGTGGCAGCGAAACCTTCGGCCACTCTTGGCCTACTTGCCCGCGTTCTTCCTGCGCTCGACGGCGCTTCGCAGCGACTGGGCGGGCTTCGCCTGAGTCGTGCGCATCTGCTGGATCTGTCCACGACGGACCCGCGTTACATCGCTCGTAGCGGGGGTTTTGCGCGATGTTACAGCCATGCCGCGAAGCATACACGCAGCGACTTCAGACAAGCTGTCGAATGGCCCGGAGTGGCGTCCACTCACCGGCAAAACAGAGGAAACGGCGCACGCAGAATCGGGCGGGACTCACGGCTGAAACGCCCATACCGGGGAAGGGGGTCAGTGCCACAAAACATGCCCGTGTCTGCGACTCCGCGGTGAGTCGCCATTTTCACACACAGGGGGCAGGTGCAGGTGTGGCATTTGCCCCACCATGCGCCCCGTACGTGAGGGACTGAACCCCTGACCGACTTTTCGGTGGCGTCACCGAAAAATGCGCCCAGGGTCGCATTTCAAACGCGACCCTTCCGAACTCTTCGAAGTCCGCGAGTGAGGGACTGAACGAGCCGCGATGGCCTGCTTGACAAGCAGACCATCATGCGCCCCGTACGTGAGGGACTGAACGTCGGTAGGAGATCGGAATCTTCGGAAGTTTTCGATGCGCCCCGTTCGTGGGGATTGATCCATGCATGGTCATCGTGACCACGGTTGCCGGAGCAGATTGCGCGGGTGCGGCGGGCGGAAATCCCAGCGGCGAACGGGGTTGGAGCGAAAAATCGGCACAGTGGGTCTGGTGCCACCATCACCGCCCGACTCAAGCGCGACGGCCCTGAACTCGTGCGACCTTATGCCTACGCTCCCACCACTTTCGTGACGCCACGAAAGTGGTGGAACGGAGCCAGGGCGGTGGCTCGAAGCTCGCGGACGTCCTTCGGCGAAAACACCCCACGACCTGCGAAAAAATAAAAGCCTGACTTACCTCGGCAGTCATGGTGTGGGGGGTGTCTGGATTTTTGGTGGGGGTGCCGGGATGGGTAGACCCCCGCTCGCCCGTGGTGGGTTTGCGGGGGTCTGGTGTCGGCGCGCTGGTCGGTCTTCGAGTTGGAAAGTCCACTGGCGGGACGGGGCTCTCGCGGCCATGCATTCCCGGTCGGCTGGAACTGGAGCGTTACGGCCTTGGGTGAGTTTGACGCGCCGAAGACTTTAGTGGTCTGGCCAGGCTCCTTGTGACAGTTGTGTGGGTGCTGCCATCGCTGCCAGGATGTCGACGTCCTCGGGTGCTTTGCGCAGGTGGTCGAGCCAGAACGCGCGGCGGTTGCTTGATACGCGTCCGTCTGCGATTGCGGCGTCGACGAGTTGCGCGTGGGTGCGTGCGGTCTCGTGTGCGGCTGCTACTGCGAGGGCGCCGGTCAGGCCGTGCCGTTGGGCGAAGTCGGAGTCGATGAATGTCATGGCTGCACCGTTGCGGTCACAACCTTGGTGGCCTGTGGTCGGTCGATTGCGAATCCGGGTACGGCGTAGACCTGGATGAGCTTCTGCCGTTTTTCGCGTTGGTCGATGACGTCGACGGTCAGCGGTCGTTCGTATCCGACGATGCCGGGTTTGCCCTTCTGCACGACGTAGGCGCGTCCGGCCGGCACGTACGGGTTGGTGACCATTGTCAGCCCTGCAGCGGTGAGCACGTTGGATAGGTCTTCTGCGTACCCGATGGACAGTGCGAGGGCGTCGTCGCTTGAGAGGAGCAACGTATCGGGCAGGAAGCCCAAGCGGTCCTCGACGAATGCGTTGCGAGCTCGCAGCAGGTCGGAGAGGGGGCGCAGCACGTGCGGCGTGATCTGGTCGGCGGGTCCGACTGTGATGAACGAGGTCCACGCGGCTGATGCGGGGATCTCGTCAGGTTGGGCATCGTCGATCGCTTCGAGAGCCTTGACGTTGAGTTTGCGGGTGAGGGTGTTGCTGAGTTGGCTCACCTTGTTGTTGAGTGCTGAGATGTCGCCGCGGTCGATTTCCTCGTCGGTGATCTCGACGGTCGCGCCGTAGTCTTTGACGAGCGCGAGACGGTAGTCGGGGTCGATGGCGCGGACTCGCTGGTATTCGTCGCCGGGACCGCGCTCGACGACGTCGTCGGCCGTGTAGCGATCGGCGCCAGTCAGTCGTGGGTGCAGGATGCCGCCACCTGTGACGGTTGCGCCGGCAGGACTAAAGAAGGTCGACAGTAGTTCGTTGCCTTCGGTGAGGTCGGCGATTTTCGCGCGCAGCCAGGTGGGCTGGGCCATGACTGCTGCGACTGTGACGTTGGGGCCGTCGATGCTGGGGATCAGGATGGACATGGTGTGTTCCGTTCAGTGGTAGAGGGAGACGAGGGCCAGCGAGCCTGCGGCTGCTGCGGTGACGGCGTATCCGACTGCGACGCCGGAGGTTTTGGTTTTGGCCTTGCCGTTGGCTCCGACTTCGATCTCGGAGAATGCGGCGACAGCGCCGTCAGCGGTGACCCGCACGACGCGTGAGGCACCTCGGGCGAGTCCGACTAGTTCACCTTGTGCGGCAGCGTATTTGGCGACACCAGCGACGCGACCACCGGCGTCTGCAGGTGCTACCGCGATGACTCCCTCGTCGGCGTTGCCGCTGATCTTCACGAACTGAGACGCAGCGACGGTCGCTGAGGCACGGCCAGTGACGTCGTGGCCCGGGCCGTAGACGTCGATACTGAGGTTCGGCATTGTTGTGATGTCCTTTCCGTAATCCGTTCTGCGACAACCGTGTCGGGAATCATCCACCGTCCTGCGTGGCGCACTGCGGGTAGTGATCCTCGTCGACACAAGGCTCGAACATTCTCCGGTGAGCATCCGAGTCGCTGTGCGGCTTGTTCTGTGCCGATCAGGTCATCTACGTTCGACTGTGCCCCAACGAGTTCCGTGTCGTGTGCCGCTGTTGGGGTATCGGAACGTTCGCCAGCAGCGGCGAGTTGTTCAGCGAGGATGAGGACACGGCGTTTGACTCCAAGACCACGTTGCCTCATCACCTTGTCCAGAAGTCGTAGCGCGGCCTCAATGTAGAGGGCGTCATCGGCGGAGATCACCACCCCGTCAACGACGATAATCTCGCTCACGGCAGCTGCTCCATCGTCAAATTCAGGACTTCCTGTCGCACAATGCCAACCGTGCCCGGTCGGGCATGTTCAGCGGCCAATGTTGCGATGCCGACCAGCAGTTCAGTACATCGACCCGCCTCGAGTGCATCGGTAAGAACTTCGTTGAGTGCGGCGTTGTCTCCATCTGCTGCGGCAATGAACAGACGGCGGGCACGAATGTCATCACTCGGATTCATGGTCTCGGTTTCCTCGTCGGGTAGATGTGTTGGCTTTTGCGGCGCGCTCGGGCTTTCCGTCGATGTGTGGGCCAGGCTTGTTCACGGCGCCGAGACATGGCGTACCTCCTCAATGGCTGCGGCGAGATCGATTGCGAGTTGAGTTGCTTCGTCGATGTCGAGGCCGTAGCGGTCACCGACCAGCGTCACGACGACTGGCCGCGCATAGTCGCGGGTGACGTAGACCGACGCCGAACCGCCTCTGCCGTAGCGCCTCACGCGGCACCGCTCCGTGGTCGACCGGGAAGTCGAGGCGCCTGCGCAGCAACCACTGATCCGTCATCGCGGCGGCTCGACGTCCATGACCGACACCGTTCGAGCGCAGGGCACTGGTGACATAGCGCTTCGGCCGCATCGTGGCGGTAGCGCACCTCGTCGGCGCTCTCGCGGGGGTCACGCGGATCGAATAGCTCTGGCGAGCCGATACAGTTTGCTCCACTCAGATCAGGGCTGTCGGCGAGGATCGCGGCGAGGAGACCAAGGGCACCCGAGTTGTAATCGGTTCGCATCACGACGCCTTCCCCGTCAGGCACTCGACGTGAGCCGCAATGGTGGGTTTGCAGGGGCGTCCACACACCGAGCAGATGTTCATCACGGCGGGTTGCGGAACGCACGCGTCGTGGTGGCCTGCGTCGACATCGGCGGGGAACGTCATGGCGAAACCGCACACCGAGCAGATCGTCGGGCGCGCGGTACCCCGTTGTGCCACCTCGTGCCCCGTGTCGGTGGGTGTGGCACAACTAGGGTTTTCGCCCTTTGGCATAGCGTTGTGACCAGTGGATATGCCAGTTGTGCCAGCTGTGCCACCCGTAGAGGTAGTGGCCTCGGGTGGCACAACGGTCGAGTCGACCACTTCCCCATCGACGACACGGTCACTTTGGTCGGGTAACGACCACGTCGACACCGGCGGTTGCCCCGTGTATCCGATCACCACGCCCAACTTCTTCCGGGCCCGCTGAAGGGTGCGCTCAGAGATCCCCGCCTTCTTGGCCTCTCTCTTCGCCTCTGCTGAGTGCGCATCGGGGCCTTCAACTTCCAGATACCCGCGAAGCCACGTCGCGGCGTCCTGACGCTCTTGGCGGTCGTCACCGTGTTCGCCGTCGAATTGATCGGCGATATGGTCGCGTGCGGTCCGATCCGACTGGCCGATGTAGCGCAGTCGAGGCACCGAGCCGTCGTGTTCGTCGGTCGCATCGAAATGCTGGATCGGGTCAATGGTGAACATAGAGGCCGGCAATGCCTTGGTGGTGTTGGCCTTCTCCACACCAACAACAAGGTTGCCGTCGTCATCCTGCTGAGCGAACAGTGTTAGGCGCGCCTTCTTGCGCAGCTCGCCGGTAGAGCCGTACTTGTCGCGAGCATTGCCTGTGTCGAGGCGATTGGTGTGGGTCAACAGCAGCACCGCGGCGCTGGTGTGAGTCGCCACCTCTTTCCACGGGTGCAGTGCACGACGTGCCTGCTGCGGGTCTTTGACCGACAGGTTCGCTGCGACGGTATCCAGCCAGGCATCGACGACGATCAGCACCGGCTGGGGGTCGGCGTTGCGCACAAGGTCCATGTCTCGGGGGAACACTGGCGCACCGCTACCGTCGTCCTCGGCGCAGATCACCGACACGTAGTCCAGGTCCACCCCCGCAACCTCGCAGCGTGGCAGCACAGTGTCGGTCCACGCATCCTCGGTGATCACCAGTAGGACGTGCTGCGGGGCGCGGGCGGGTATACCGAGTTCCGGAACAGCACGGCCTTTGGTGATTGCCGCGATGATCAGCACCCAAAAAAGGCTCTTCCCGATTCCTTCGTCACCGACCAGGAGATTGATCGCCGCGCGAATCAGATGACCTCTGGCTAGATGCCTCGGCTGTTCCGCTGGTTTCAGATCGGTCGCCTTCCACACCTTCGGCATCGACACTTCGCTGTCGCTCATGCCGACCTCCTAACAGCCCACGGATTCGCTTCGATCCAGCGTTCGTGCTCGAGTTGGCGTTGCGCTTGCGCGGACCAGTCGAGAGCGGCTGAAACTTCGGCGGCTGCGTCGATCATTGCTGTGGCGTGGTTTTCCAAGTGCAGTGCCCATTGGTCGGCGGCGAGGTAGATCGCGCCGACGCGTCGCGGATCACTAGCGCCGAGGTCGATCCAGTCGTGGGTGCCGATCAATGGGAGCGGCCCAACTCGTAGAGCGCGCTCGACGACGGGCCACAGCGCTTCGTGCGTCAGTGACCAAGAGACTTCGCGGCTGCTGGGCGTCAGCGCAACGATGCGGTTGCCCATGGGGTCGGCGCCGCACCTCGCCGAAATTCGACCGGGATCAGCCCCGACCTTTGGGATACTGGTGGTGGACATCAGTGGTGGTGCTCCTTTTCTGGTTGGGATTCCCCGGCTGGGGTGAACGAGTGCGGTTGAAGTGCGAGACTTCCGCCCACCCCATGCCGGGGTTTCTTGTATTCAGTTGTCGCCGAGAGTGCTTTCGGCATTGTTGGCCGCATTATTGAGACCGTCGCGCAGGTTCACACCCATTTCGTCAGTGACTTCAAGAATGGGACCAAGAATGCAGCGCGTCATTAACGAGAGGGCTGCGGCGGCGAGGAACCCGAAATAGTCGGGATCGTGTTCCGTCACCCATCGCTTGGAAACTTTGTCGGTGGCCTCGTCATCACCTGCGGTGGCTGCGAGTTGGTACATCAACCGGGTAGCGTCCGATTGCAGTTGGTCCGCGTCGATGAATGAGTCGACGTTGCCGTCACTTCCAGTGACCAGGATTTGTTGCGGTGGTTGTGTGGAATCAGGCATCACAATCCGGCCCTATCGTCCGGCGCGTATCTCGAATACTCCGAGACGTGCAACATACGGGCGAATTGCTGTCGCTCGCCCACAATTCGAGCTCTGCTTCTGCGCCGTCTTCCCGACCGATCAGGTAAGCGAGGACGAACCCGACGATGAAGGCGAATGCGACGATGACGGTCATCGGGACACCTCCCCGTGAACGGCCCTCAACGCAGCGATCAGCGCCTCCGAGTGGTCGTCGTAGATTCCGGCACGCGGCGGATCGAGGAGTTCAGTGAGCGCAGTCGTCATCAACTCCGCCAGGTGCTTGCGACGACGTACAGCCTCGCCGTGGTTGTGCACGCGAAGGCAGTTGACGCAATCCATGATTCGCCACCCGCTCGAATCGAACTCTCGGTGGTGCCGAGACTCGCCATACGCGATCGGGTCCAGCGAAGCCTTCGGGACATGGTTCGTGTCGTCTGCACTCGCAGGGGTGGGTACCAGTTCCCCGCACAATGTGCGCATCATTGGCGCCCCCGCGGCAATGGCCTTCGCTTCGACGGACGAGTACCAGATGTGGCTCAGCCGCGGGTTTCGCTGCATCCCGGCGCGCATACGATCCATGAACTCGTCGGTGTGGACGTTGCCGTAGTCGTCCGGCATTCCGTAGGCAAACGCCCACGTACGCTCATCGTGGCTAAGTCCTTTGATCAGTGCGTGCCGCGTGACTTTGCCGCAGCCTTCGCACTTGAGGTCGCCTGTCTCGGTGCGGTAGTCGCGGTTGCGGGGCCGCTTGGCCTGGCGAGGCTGCGCGCAGACAGTGCAGATTGCCAACAGCAAGTCATATACGTGGCGACGTCGCTCTTCCAGCACGTCAGCGACGGTGGGTACTATGGTTGTCATCGGTTCTCCTTAGTGAGAGTTGATCCGGCCGTCGACACCCGTTCCGCCAAGATCTGCGGTGTCGGCGGCATTGTTCTGTCGGAGGTCTTCCGTGTGATCGGCCTCCGGGTCCAGGCCGAGATCCTCGATGCGGTCTCGGTCGTGTTGGGTGATGCCCATCAGGCGGCGCCCGGATTCACTGTGTTGCTCTCGATGTACGCGTGAACGTCTGCCCATCGGTAGAGAACCCGGCGACCGTGCTTCACGTACGGAATCCCTTGACCGAGATAGCGATCCTGGCTGAGTGCCTCGACTGTGGTGTGCAAGACCTCCGCTACCTCGCCCGGTGTTCCAAGTAACGGTGGAGTTGCCACTGACTTCGTATTCGACATTCGGTCTTCTCCTCTTGGTTGAAGGAACGCGTTTTTGCGTCACTTCAACAGATACACAAAGAACAGGACTGATGTCAAGTAACTGGTAATCACGTATCGTTGCGAGCTATGGAGCTATCGGAGGCGATCGGGGCGAACGCACGAGCGCATCGCAAACGTCACGGCGTGACGCTCGACGAGGTTGCAAAGGTGGCTCGGTCCTACGGGTTGCGGTGGACTAGTTCGCGTACCGGAGACTTTGAGTCCGGCCGAGTCAGTTCAACGATCGGCACCGTAGTTGCCGCATGCATGGCGTACAGCGAAGCGACCGGCGACCCGTTGACCGTCTCTGCCGTCCTCACTACAGAGCACCGTCTTGACCTCACCTCAGAGCTCAGACTCACTGCCGATCGGCTAAAGGAGATTCTGTCTGGCGGCAACCCGACGCCATTGGCCGGCGACACGAAGAGCCCTGATGAGATCCGTGAGGTTTTCGCGGGCTCAGTCAACGCTTTTCGGGAGGCTGCCGCTAGATTTCCCGATGTCGACGTGCGCACACTCAAGAGTGTGGAAGAACACTCTGGACTGGCGACCTCACGACTTGCTGCCGACCTAGAGACCTCCGTCCAAATGATCAACGCAGCCAGCGCAAGTCTCTGGGGCTGGTCAGTCGAGGACGAGCGCAATTCACGTGCCGGCGAACACGCCACTCCACAGAGGCGCGGCCATATCATGCGGGCGTTGAAGTCCGAGTTGAGGCAAGCGATCAGGGGCTGAGATGGCGACGATTGAGAGCTATACGACCAAGAGCGGCAAGCGATATCGCGTCCGCTACCGCACGCCGGACCATCGCCAGACAGACAAGCGTGGCTTCCGAACCAAGCGTGACGCCGAGGCGTTCGCTGCCACCGTCGAGCTCGAGAAGCTGACCGGCTCCTACGTCGCTCCGACCCTGGGGCGCATCACCGTGAGCGAGCTCGCACCCGACTGGTTGTCGCGCAAGGAATCTGACGTTGCGCCGTCGAACTACCGGACACTCGAGAGTGCGTGGCGCACACACGTTGAACCGAAGTGGGGTCGGCGTCGCATCGCCGACATCGAACTGGGCGAGGTCGAGCGGTGGATCGCGGATCTTGGGCGCACCATCACCGACGCCAAGGGCGAAGTGGTGAAGAAGGGCGCCGGCGCGACGACGATCATCCGCGCCTACGGCGTACTCGCCGGCATCCTCGACGACGCGGTGAAGTCTCGGCGACTCGCAGTGAACCCAGCCCGTGGGGTCGAGAACTTGCCGAAGAAGGGCCGCAAGCGGCACGTCTACCTGTCAGCATCCGACGTCGAACGTCTCGCCGTCGAGTCGGGTGAGCACCGCGCCCTAGTGCTCACCCTGGCCTACTGCGGTCTGCGCTGGGGCGAGCTGGTTGCCCTGCGGGTCCGCGATGTCGAGTTCCTGCGGAAGCGGCTCACTGTGCATGACAATGCGGTGCAGCTTGGTGTAGAGCACGCGGTTGGGCGCACGAAGTCACGCAAGACTCGATCGGTACCTGTCCCCCAGTTCATCCTTGATGAGCTCTCGGTGCAATGTCAGGGGAAGGATCTCGACGAGCTGGTGTTCCCGGGTCCGAACGGTCGGTACCTGCCGCGGCCGAAGTCCACTCGAGGGTGGTTCGCCGGAGCGGTGCAGCGGGCAGGAGTTCAGACGATCACGCCGCACGATCTGCGACACACGACAGCGAGCCTCGCGGTGTCGGCCGGCGTCAACGTCCTGGCGCTCGCACGGATGCTCGGGCACACCTCCGCGAAGGTGACGCTCGACGTCTACGCAGACCTGTTTGACGACGATCTTGATGCTGTCGCGGTCACCCTGAATCAGCGCTACTCGCCGCAGAGTGTGGGCAAAGTGTGGGCAGAGGGAACCACCGACACCTCCCCGTAGACACCAAAATGGCCCCCTACCTGGGAAGATAGGAGGCCATTTCTGGCGGTGGCGGAGGGATTTGAACCCTCGGTACGGGGTTACCGCACACAGCATTTCGAGTGCTGCACCTTCGGCCGCTCGGACACGCCACCGCGGAAGACTGTACCGCAGCTGGCGTCTGACACTAAATCAGCAGGTCAGCGAAGCGCATGTCACTCACCGCGCCAAACGGCTCAGTGGCCGGTGAGCTTGTTCTTCAGGCCGTCGACGCCTTCTTTGACCTTGTCGGCAACCTCAGACACCTTCTGCTTGCCTTCGGCTACAGCCTGGTCGCCCTTGCCCTCATTCTTGAGGTCGTCGTTGTTTGTCAGGCTTCCGACAGCTTCCTTGCCCCGACCCTTGAGCTCTTCTGCCTTGTTCTGTGCATCATCAGTGGTTGCCATAGAACTCTCCTTCGCGTGTGCGAACCAGAGCGCGGTTTTCGCGTCTCCTGAAACCCACCGTACACACCGTCGAAGTACGCCTGTTAGATCGAAATCTGTCCGCGTCGAAGCCTGTCCGAATCACCCTCGCACACACCTGAACTCCGATGACGTTCTCGATCGAGGGCAGGTCTCACTTGCCGAGGAGCTTGTCCTTGATCTCGCCGAACTTCTCCTTCGCCGTGCCCACAGCGCCCTGAACTTTTTCGTTCTCGGTGAACTCGGTCAACTTCTCCTTCGCTGTGCCCACCGCATCCTGAACCTTCTCGTTCTCGGTGAACTCGGTCAACTTCTCCTTCGCTGTGCCCACCGCATCCTGAACCTTCTCGTTCTCCGTGAACTCGGTGATCTTGCCCTTGACCGACTCCACGGCCTCGTTGATCTTGTCGCTTGATTCACTCATGATGTCGACTCCTCGCCATGCAGAGCCCGATGCTCCACGCTCGGTTACCAACCTGCCACACCGCGGCGACTGTGTCTTTCGGTGAGAACCCTGGTTTGTGCACGTCTCGACACCCCCAGCGATCAGGTGGTAGCCCGCCGCAGCGCGTCGACGATGCCATCGAGGTTGCGCTCGAATCGCTGCTCACGATCGCCAAAGAGAACTCGACCGGCCTCCACGACCAGCGGGACGTCGTCCCCGAGCATCTCGGTCCGATCCGACAGTGAATAGCGCGGCTCCCCCGATTGAGCGCGCTCCTGCTCTTCGATGACGAATCCGACGACAAAAGCTGTCACGAATTCGACCGCGCTCACAGCCCTTTCCAGATCGACGCCCGACGCGACGAGTTGCTCGAGCCACGGTTCCTGCGCGCGCAGCACCTCCGGGTCGGTCAATCGCGTTCCGCTGAACGTGCGCGCTCCGTCGCGATGCGCGAGGTACTCGCGACGAAGTACGCGCGCGTAGGTCGCCACCGATTCGGGCCAAACCCCCATCGGTTGCGCACGGAGTTCGGCGATCACCCGACGTTGAATCTCGGTGCCCATCTCGTCGAGCAGCGCCTGCTTGTTCTCGACGTGCCAGTAGAGCGCGGGCGCCTTGACTCCGAGTCGGGTCGCCACGGCGCGGACCGTGACGGCGTCGATGCCCTTCTCGTCGAGGAGGTCCAACGCCGCTTGCACGATGTCGGCGCGGTTCAGCCCCTTGGGTCTTCCTGTTGGCACGGTTGACAGCTTAACAAAGTTAAGGGAGTCTGGATGCAGACCCGATTTAACAAAGTTAAGGAGACTCGTCATGAAGGCAGCAATCATCACCGACGCCGGACGGACCCCGGTGCCCGGAACATTCGACGAACCGCAGGTCGTCGCGGGAACCGAGCTCTTCGAGCTCGTGGGCGCAGGCCTGCACCAGATCGTCAGGTCATTGGCGGCGGGCCGCCACTACGGAAGTTCCGGCATATATCCCCAGGTACCCGGCATCGACGCCGTGGTGCGCGCAGCGGACGGTTCTCTGCGCTACACCGGACGCATCGCACCTCCGTGGGGCACGATGGCCGAGCGCATGGCGGCACAGGACGGATTTCCTGTTCCCGACGACGCCGACCCGCTCGCAGTGGCCGCAGGGGTCAATCCTGCGGGCTCCGGATGGCTTCCGCTGCACGCCCACCGCGACGCGCGCGGCAGTTTAGGGACCGTGCTGATCCTGGGCGCGACGGGGATGTCGGGTCGCCTGGCGGTTCAGAGCGCTCGGGCCCTGGGTGCCGAGCACATCATCGCCGCCGGCCGGAACCAGGCGGTGCTGCGCAGCCTGCGCGCGCCCGACGTCGACGTCGTCGAACTCGATGTCGACGATCCGGCAGGCGCGCTAGCTGAGGCCGTTGCCGCGTCGACGCCCGACCTCGTCCTCGACTACGTCTGGGGCCCGATCGCCGAGGCCACGTTCGCGGCACTCGGACGGCAGGGATTGCACGAAGACGACGCTCACATCTCGTACGTCCAGATCGGGTCGCTCGCCGGGGCGCATGCAGCCGTACCGTCGACGCTCCTGCGATCGCGGAACATCACCATCTCGGGCAGCGGGGCGGGTTCGGTGTCGGCCGAGCAGCAGATGCGCTCGATACCAGCGGTCATCGATGCGATCGCGTCCGGCGCCCTGCAGGTGCCCTACGCAGCGTTCGGGATCGACGACGTCGAGAAGGCGTGGAGCTACGACGGACCGGAGCGCGCCGTCGTCACGCCGGGACGGGAGCGGCCAGGGGCGCACCGTCGGCGGTCTCGAGCGCCCAGTCGACGGTCTCGAGCGCCCAGTCGACGGTCTCGAGCGCCCACTCGACGGTCTCGAGCGCCCAGTCGGCGGTCTCGAGCGCCCAGTCGACGGCTCAGCCCTCGCGACGCGTGTCGAAGAAGCCGACCATCAGCTCTCGACACTCCGCCTCCCGCACCCCGCCGCGGACCTGCGGGCGGTGGGCGAGGCGAGGGTCGCGGACGACGTCCCACAGCGACCCGACGGCGCCGGTCTTGGGTTCCCAAGCGCCGAAGACCAGTGAGTCGACGCGTGAGAGCGTGATCGCTCCGGCGCACATGGTGCATGGCTCGACGGTGACCGCGATTGTGCATCCGGGCAGCCGCCACCCGTCACCGAAGGCGCGCGCGGCGGCACGTAGCACGAGGATCTCGGCGTGGGCGGTCGGGTCGGCGTCGAGTTCACGGCGATTCCCGGCACGCGCGAGTTCGACGCCCGCCGGGTCGAAGACCACGGCTCCGATGGGGACGTCGTCGGGTCCGGAGGAGTCGACGGCAGCAGACAGCGCCTCACCGATCATCTGATCCCACAGGCTCATCTGATCCCGAACGCGCGACGCGTCACGCCCGCCGTTCACCTGCGGAGCCTTCAGTGTCCGAGCGAGTCGAGCACCTTCGACAGTTCGTCGGCGAATCCGAGTCGCGCGGCGATCATGCCGATCTGCTCGTCGGCGTAGAGGTCGGTATCGCCGACGATCACGCCCATCACCGCGTCGGGAAGTCCGAGGTCGGAGAGCACGCCGAGGTCGCCTTCCTCCCACGGGTCGATGTCGTCGAGCTCGTCGTCGTCGAGATCGGGGACGTCGACGTTGATGGCGTCGAGGACGTCGGCGGCGATGTCGTAGTCGATCGCGGCGGTCGCGTCGGAGATCAGCAGTCGCGCACCGCCGGGGGCCGGGCGGACGACGATGAAGAATTCGTCGTCGATGTCGAGGAGCCCGAACACGGCACCCGCTGCCCGCAGTTCACGCAATTGCGTCTCGGCGGCGGACAGGTCGGTCAGGGCAGACTCGTCGAGCGCCTTGACCTTCCAAGCGGCATCCTCGCGGACCACGGCTACCGCGAAACCCTCGATATCGTCGATCGCTTGCTGCTTGTTGGAGTCCGAAACCCCAGCGCCGGCACCTGCCATGACGCTCACGGTAGTCGAGAATCGACGCCCGCCCCAATCCCCTTCCGACTCAGGTCGCCTACACTCCGTCGCCACGCGCTCCGAGACCCGAGACCGATGTGCGAATCTGGACCTTGTGACCGAAGACAAGCAGGGCAGCCAACCGCAGACCGCGCAGGAATCACAGACGACGGCGACGACTCGACGACCGGTCTGCATCCTCGGCCTCGGACTGATCGGCGGGTCGTTCATGCAGGCCCTGGCGGCGGCCGGTCGTGACGTGTTCGGCTACAACCGCTCCGAGGCAACCGTCGACGCGGCGTCGAATTCTGGATACGACGCCTCGTCGGATCTGGTTGCGACGCTGCAACGCGCGGCAGCCGACGACGCGATCATCGTGCTGGCCACCCCGGTCACGACGATCGAGCCGCTGCTGAGTGCAATCGCCGAAACGGCACCGCGATGCCTGCTCACCGACGTCATCAGCGTCAAACAGGCTGTGGCGGAAAAGGTTTCGAGGCTTCATCCACACGCGCGCTACGTCGGAGGGCACCCGATGGCCGGGACGAGCCGGTCCGGATGGGACGCATGCGATCCGACGCTGTTCACCGATGCGATGTGGATGGTCACCACGTCCGACGACACGGACGCCGACGATTGGACCGCGGTGGCAGAGCTCGCGTTGGAGGTGTCAGCGGTTGTCGTCCCCGCGGCGCCGGACGCACACGACCGGGCCGTCGCGGCGATCTCGCACGTTCCACACCTGCTTGCCGCGGACACCGCCGCCGTCGGCGCGGGCGAGAGCAACCTTGCGTTACGCCTGGCAGCAGGCAGTTTCCGGGACGGGACGCGCGTTGCCGCGACCGAACCCACGCTGCAGCGCGCCATGATCGAGGCCAACGACATCGCCGTACTCAACGCACTCAGCGAGGCGATCGACCGTCTCGTCCAGGCACGCGACGAACTGCGCGACTCCGGCAGCGTTGCCGCTCTGATCGACGACGGACATCGCGCGCGCATGGCTTACGAGGAGATGGCGGCGCGGGGTCGGGAGCCGATTGTCGGGGTCAGCGTCGGCGCGCCCGGCTGGGCGTCGGACATGCGTAAACAGGCCCACGAGGGGCGAGTCTGGCTGGGGTGACCCCTCAGACGCGCTCGGCCAGTCCCGAGTAGTTCACGACGAAGCCGTTGTCGTCGACGGTGATCTTGGCCGTCGCGATCGGCGAGACGACGTCGATGCCGTCGGGTCCCGAGGTGTAGTGCATCTGCGCCGGCTTGACCTCGCCGGTCGGCAGGTAGACGTACGCCACCGGGATCTCGACGTCGGTCGGTGCTGTGTTCAGGCCGAATCGACGGATGGGCAGCGCGTTGAACATCGGCGACATGGCCAGGTCGACGTCCTGCGCGCCGTCGAAGTCACTGCGGATGGTGTCTCCGTTGGTGCGCACGAGCCAGAGGTTCTCGTCGTCGTGGGAGAGTCCGAGTTGGCTCTCGCCGCTCTCCCGGAGGAGGTGGATGGAGAGTCGCTTCGTCACGCCCGCGTCGTTGGTGATCAGCTCGTACGAGGCGGAAAACGCCTCCGAGTCGGCGGTAGCCGCCGAGATGATCCGACCGTATGCCTTGATGCGCAGCCCGGACACGTGCAGGCGTACCTGCTCGAGTCTGTCGACTCCGACACCACGCCAGGTGATCATCGTCTTGTACTCCCGAACCGGAGCGGTGTCGACCGATCCGCCGCTCGCTGCGGTGTCGTGATCAGGGGCTGGGGTTGTACTCACGCGTCTACGGTAGCGAGCGAGAGGCCGCTACACACATCGGATGCCGGTCTCCATCACTTCGTTACGGTCACGCGCGGCACGAAGCGGTCCGTCGGGCAGACCCTGCGTCGACCCGATCAATCGAGACGCTCTGGCCGTCGACCTTGATCTCACACGACGCCGAGCTGTTCTGTCCGGCGAGGACCAGCAGTCGTAGCGGCGCCGATCCCGCGGTGAACTCGAGGTGCCACGTGGGCGGTGGGGTGAACTCGCTGCGCAGGCCGACGTCGTCGACGTAGAGGATGGTCCCGCTGCCCTCGATGGTCGCGTCGTAGGTGACGGATCGGCCCGCGGTGTCGCTGTCGCGCGGTGCAGGCGTCGCGCCGGGCGGGAGCATCGGGTTGCCCGGCTGCTGTTGCTGGGTCGGGACGTCGGGAACGGTGGGGTCGACGATCGTCAGGGTCGCGGGCGCGTCCTGCGACTGTGCGCCGGATTGCCGTATCAGCGAGAATCCGTAGAAGACCAAACCGAGAACGACGGCTGCGACCAGCGCGAACACCACTCCCGTGCCGAACTTTCCCGGCGACTTCGGCTGACGCCGCTCGTCGTCGAAGTCCGTTGGGTCGGGTCCTGTTTCGTCGGGTGGGGGTCCACCGTGTGGGGGTGTCGCGCCTCCGGGCGCGGAGGTCTGGGGTCCGGCGGCAGTCTGCGAGGGCTGCTGGCCGGGCACGAACCGCGGCGTGCCGTCGGGGGCGAATCCGAGCGGCGGGTAGAGGCCAGGCATCAGCGGCGCGCGATAGAGGTCCTCGGGCCGCGGCCCCGCCTCCTGCTGTCCCATGCTGACGCTCCCGTCTCCACTGCCTGCCGACATCCCTGACGCCGCAATCCCTGATCCCGACGATACGGACCGCCACGACGACGCGACGGCCGGCCACGGGCATCGCGCCCGGGCCGGCCGTCGTGTGTGTTCGGTTAGACGGTGTTCTGCACGGGCGCGAACTTGAAGCGTCCGTCCTCGAACAGGAGCGGGTAGAGCAAGCCGCCGATGATGCCACCGACGAGCGGGGCAACCCAGAACACCCACAACTGTCCCGGTGCGCCGTTGCCGTTGAAGAAGGCGACGCCCGTCGAGCGTGCGGGGTTGACCGACGTGTTGGAGATCGGGATCGAGATGAGGTGGATGAGGGTCAGCGCCAAGCCGATTGCCAAGGCGCCCATACCCTTTGGTGCACGGACGTCCGTCGCGCCGAGCACGACGATCAGGAAGAACGCGGTCAGCAGGATCTCGGCCACGATGACCGCGACAAGCGTGTAGTTGCCGGGGCTGTGCTCGGCGTAGCCATTGGCAGCCATATTCCCCTCACGCGACCACCCCGGTTTGCCCGAGGCGATACCCCAGAGGGCGAGGCCCGCAAGCAGACCGCCGACGATCTGCGCGACCCAGTAGCCCGGCAGGTCGCGCCACGGAGTACGTCCGCCGACGCATGCACCGAGCGTGATGGCGGGATTGAAGTGGCCTCCGGAGATGTGACCGAGGGCGTACGCCATTGTGACCACGGTGAGACCGAAGGCGAGGGCGACGCCGAGGTAGCCGACACCCACCTGGATTCGGGTGCCGGTGTCGTCACCGACGGCCACCTCTTTCGCGGCAAAGATCGCGGTACCGCAACCGCCGAAGACCAGCCAGAACGTGCCGAACAACTCGGCAGTGATTTTTGCAATGGGCGAAGGCATAGAGTTCCTCTCGTCGTACGACTCGGGACCGGATGTCACATCAAGCACTTCTGCCACTTCAGTACATCACCGATGATTGCAGATTCTCAGTGTCCGATTCACAACAGTGACCTCGGCGAGACCATGTGCAGACCTGCGCTCCGGTCGACGCCGGACGCGATCCGTCGACGACAAACTCCCCGCCACCGAGTACCGGTGACGGGGAGTGTGTGGTGCGCCCGTAGGGATTCGAACCCCAAACCTTCTGATCCGTAGTCAGATGCTCTATCCGTTGAGCTACGGGCGCGTAGCGTTATTCAGTTCTCCGCGGTCGAGGCTGACTGCGGTGGCGGAGGCGAGAGGATTTGAACCTCCGGTCCCGTTTTAGCGAGACAACTCATTAGCAGTGAGTCCCATTCGGCCGCTCTGGCACGCCTCCTTGGCGGAGTCCTTTCGAACTGCCGAGTGGAAAGATTACACACGGTCATCAGTCCGAAGCAAACCGCGAGCTACGGGGCGCGACGACCTGCATGGACAGACCCTCGCAAAGGCGTCGTGGAGCACGGGCAGACGGCGTCTCGCATGAGCCGGTTTCGGCATGGGCACGCTCGCGTCCTACATTTGACGTGTGAGTTTCCGCCTTCGCCTTCACCTCGAAGAACTGCCCGTCTACGTGCCCGGTGCCACTTTTCCCGGCGCGATCAAACTCGCGAGCAACGAGGTGACGTTCGGGCCGCTGCCCAGCGTCGAGCAGGCCATCACCGACTCGCTGCAGACCATCAACCGCTACCCCGACAACGGCATGGTGGAGTTGACGGCCTCGCTCGCCAAGCGTCTGGGCGTGACCGAGGACGAGATCCAGGTCGGCTGCGGCTCGGTCAGCCTGTGCCAGAACCTCGTGACAATCACGTGCGAGCCGGGCGACGAGGTCTTGTTCGGGTGGCGGTCGTTCGAGACCTATCCCCTGGCGACCCGTCTCGTCGGAGCTGTGCCCGTGCAGATCCCACTGACCGACGAGCTCAGCTACGACCTCCCCGCGATGGCCGACGCGATCACCGACCGCACACGCCTGATCTTCGTCTGCAACCCGAACAACCCGACGGGGACCATCGTCGACGCCGACAGCCTGCGGACGTTCCTGGCGAAGGTTCCCAGCGACGTCGTCGTTGCTCTCGACGAGGCGTACTTCGAGTACATGCGACCGTCGCAGACGCAGGCGTACGACGCCATCGAACTGCACCGCGAGTATCCCAATCTGGTTGTGCTGCGGACATTCTCGAAGGCGTACGGACTCGCGGGGCTGCGCGTCGGATATGCGATCGCGCATCCCGAGGTCATCACCGCGCTCGGCAAGGCTCACGTACCGTTCTCCGTGAACTCGGTGGCCCAGGCCGCGGCCATCGCAAGCCTCGACGCCGACGACGAGCTGCTCGCGCGCACCGAGGCGATCGTCGAGGAGCGCACCAGAGTCGCAGAGCAATTGCGCGACATGGGATATCGCGTCCCGGCGACGCAGGCGAACTTCGTCTGGATCGAACTCGGCGACGCGACAACCGATTTCGCTGCCGCCGCGCGCGACGCAGGCGTGATCATCCGACCCTTCGCCGGCGACGGCGTGCGCGTGACCGTCACCGAGGCCGAGGATAACGACGCCTTCCTAACCTTCGCCACCCGCTGGGCCGAGGACCACTCGGCGGGATAAGGCGCACAGTCGACGGGATAAGACGCCCATTCGACGGTCTGGAGCGCCCAGTCGACGGTCCCGAGCGCACCGTCGACAGTCCCGAGCGCACAGTCGACGGGATAAGACGCCCAGTCGACGGTCCCGAGCGCCCAGTCGACCGTGCGGTCACCGTCGAGTGGGCGCCCCATACGGCCGAGTGGGCGCCTAAAACGGCCGAGTGGGCGCCGCGCGGCTCAGTACAGGCCGCGCGAGACGGTGCGCCAGGCGGCGGGGAGGTCTTGCTCCCAGTAGGCCCAGGTGTGCGTGCCGATCAGGCGGAAGCCGTCGGTGTAGCGCACGTTGTTGGCGCGCATCGTCGCGGCGAACTCCAGCGAGCAGCGGTAGGCCCCCAGCTCGAGCGCCGACGACGACGCCGTCACGGCCTCGGGTGGGCCCTCGTCGGGTTCGATCCGACGCTGCAGGTCGAGCGGGCCGATGGCGCCTGATCCGGCGGCCAAGAATATGTCCTTGCCGCGCAGTGCGTCGAGGTGCTTGGCCGGATCGTGAGCGTCCCAGCCTGCGGAGCCGAACGGGCCCCACATGTTCGTCGCGTCGCCGCCGTCGCGGCCGACCGTCGTGCGTACGTATGCCTCATTGGCAGCGCCGGAGACCGGCGGACAGCCCGACAGCGAGGCGAGTCCGCTGTAGGTCGACGGATGACGGATGGTGAGTGCGAAAGCCGCCTGGCCGCCCATCGACAGGCCGATGATCGCGTTGCGCCCATTGCCGTCGAATTTCTTGTCGACCAGCGGAGGGAGCTCCTTCGCCAGGAAGGTCTCCCACATGGGTTGTCCCACTTTGGGATCGCGCTTTTGCCAGTCGGTGTAGAAGCTGCCCTTACCGCCGGTCGGCAGCACCACGTTGACATTCTTGCCCGCGAAGAAGCGGCCCGCGTGGCCCTTGGTGATCCAGTCGCTCACGTCGCCCTCGGCTCCGGCGCCGTCGAGCATGTAGACGGTTGGTCGCGGACCCGACGCATTTGCGGGGGTCAGCACCGACAGCTTGATCTTCGTCTTCATCGACGGCGACGTGACCCAGACGTCGGTCCTGAGCGGTCCCAGCTTCTCAACCTTCGCGATCTTCGCGACGGGCACGGGTGCTGCGTCCGCCACGGCGGGAACGCCGGTGAGTAGCGCGGAGAATCCGACAAGCGCGGTCGCGAGCACGGCAGATCGTCGAATCACCGACCCACTACCTCCCGTGCGCCGACGCGCAGCCGTGATCCTCCAACGCCCACCCATGCAAGTGTCTCCTCGAACTCTTCGGAGTGCACCGACCATCCAGGTCGGGCACTCGCGATCGTGCGCATCTCATCGTCGTGCGCACATCTTGAAATGTCAGGACGGCCCGCATCAGTGGGTTCCCCTCCCACTGCGGCCGGTGTCGTCCACAGGGTACGTGTCGTTCCTGGCAACCAACATCCCCGAACCGTCTTCGCGCAACGTCGACATAAGGTTGTTATTGTGACGACACCAAAGGATCTGGATAGTTCGACGAAGTCCGCAGGTGAGCGCGGTATGGGTGTCGGAGATTTCGCATTCGTCGCCGAGGTCCCCGTGCGATGGTCGGACATGGATGCCTTTGGTCACATCAACCACGCGCGGATGGTCACCCTCATGGAGGAGGCCCGCATCCAATGGTTGGTCATGGCAACCACTCTGGCTGCTGAAGCCGACACACCGACCGGGTCCCAGGCGGAACTGATCAAGAGCGCGATGATCGTCCACGTCGAGATCAGATACCAGAGCCAACTACGGCACGACGATTCGCCGTTGCGGATTGGCATGTGGATCAAGGGTTTTCGATCGGTCGACTTCACCATCGGCTATGAGATCCGCGGCGCGCACGCCGAGGACGATTCCAAACCCGCCTGTGTCGCGAGCACCCAGATGGCCGTCGTCGACGTTGAGGCACACTCGCTTCGACGACTCACCGGCGTCGAAAAAGATCACCTGCGGTCCTGGTCACGCGCCTGAAGCGACGCGGGTCAGGACGGCTCGTAGCGGGCGGGTAGCTCCCGCGGCACGGCAGGCGAAATGCGTGCGATGTTGCCCTCGAGGACGTCGCGGTAGATACGCAACTGCTCCTCGCCGCTGCGCACCTGCTCGGTCAGACGTTTGGCGTTGTCGACGGAGATCTCCCGGTCGCCCGACCTGGCGATGAGCGCGTCGATCCGGTCGTCGATGGTTGCGGCCCTGTTGTATTCGGACAGGATCTGCAGTTCGACGGCGGCCGACTCGACGACGTACGCGACGTCGCCGAGCGCCTGCACACGGTCGATGAGCTCGGTCCAGACCGGCCGCAATACCGTTTCACGACGATCGATCTGGGCGGCGAACGAGGCGTCGAATCCGCCGTTTCGCTTGGCGCGGTCGAGGTCGATCCGCACCGAGCGCAGCGCGATGACGTCGGCGACGATCTCGGCGAGTTCGGCGTGCAGATTGACCTGCGTGCGCTGCACGGCGAAGTGGTCGGACCGCCACGCCGGATTGCGCATGATGCGGTCGTAGTAGTGGGCGGCGAGGAACATCAGCGTCTCGTAGCCGTCGACGAAGTTCGCCACACCGGACAGCGGTGAGGCGGGGTTTCTCGGCGAAGCGGGAGTTCCGTCGACGGCGGCGACGCGGTTAGCCCACTCCCCGGCCTGCGGATATCCCGAGCGGGCGGCGACCTGTCCGACGACGCCCGCGATCCGTTCGACAGCCGCCGTTCCCGCACGACGCATCGGGTTCGACGTGTTCACGTTCGGGGTCGGTGTGCAGAGCAGTCCGGCGAACAGGCGCTCCCGCTCTTCGATCTCGAGGTACACGTTCTCTCGACGTTCCCTACGGATGGCGCGCGTACTACCTGCGAAAACACCCTTCGCGGTCACGATCAGCTTGCGCGAGTCGTCGCGCCGACGCAGCAGCCCGTTGAGACGCCCGCGCATCAGCGTCACGACCATTCCGGGCACCATCGGGGCGTCGAGTTGGCTTTCGAGCTGGACGATCGCCCGCTGGAGTCGACGCAACTCACCGAAACCCGTGGGCAGCGTCGGTACAGGCAATCCGGAAGAGATTCGGCGGACCAGGATCGCCCGGCCTGCCGGGGTGAGATACCCCGACGCCACGAGCAGTGCGGCGGCATCGGAGAGTTCGGGGCGTTCACCGGCGACGGCCGATCGCTCACACCAGCTGCGGATCTGAGCACTGCTGTCGCCACCCCGCTGGGCCGCGCTCTTGTCGATCATCGTCGTAACGCCTTTGGTTCGGGACCGTCTTGCGGGCGAGAGTAGTCAGTTCACCCCGCCGCGTTCCCAGATTCTACCTGCGCAATTCGGGTGCCCGAGGCGTCGGCGCACGCCACAGCGGTCGGGTCGCGCGGTGCAGCGCCCACGCGACGGGGATGCTGATCGCGGTTGTCACCACGAACGCCACCACGACGTTGCCGCTGAACACGCGATAGTTCAGCAGGTCCATGACCACTTCGAGTACGAGTACGTGCACGAGGAAGAACTCGTAGGAGATCTCGCCGAGCCACACGACGGGACGGCTGCCGCACAGCCGAGCCCACGGCGACGACTGGTCGGTGGCGGTGAGCGGACCAACCATTCCGACGGCGATGACGAGGTAGAGCAGATGCTTGACGATGGTGGCCGACGCCGTGCTCGGCGTGATCGTCGGCTCTCCTGCCAGCGGCAGACCCGACACGAGGAACGCGACACCCGCGGCCGTGAGCCAGAACCAGGTGTTCCACTTGGCGACGAGCGGCGCACAGACCGCCAGGACCATGCCGGCGACGAACCATCCGAGGAAAGCAGGCGCCCAGAGTCGGGCTGTCGGATCGGCGTCGGGATTGCCGTCGACGAGCACCGACCACACCGGACTGACCAGCCCGATCACGAGCAGCCCACCGATGAGCAGATCGGGTCGCCAGCGACGTCGGCACACGACGACGATCAGCAGCCAGGCGATCACCGGCAGGAGCAGGTAGAACACGACTTCTGCTGCGAGACTCCACATCTGGGTCAGGCCGGCATGCAGGTGGCCGATGCCGTAGACCTGCGTCAGGGTCATGTTTCGCCAGAAACCCGACCAGCCAACGCCTGTCACCGCGGCCTCGCCACCCGGCGAATACCAGCCGTAGATGAGGTAGACCGCGATCACCGTGATCCAGTACGCGGGCAGGATTCGCCGTGCGCGATGCCAGAAGTAGCGTCGAGTCGACGGTGGGGCCGAGCCCTTCTGCAGCGGCCGAATCCACTCCGAGAACAGCAGAAACCCCGAGAGCACGAAGAAGATGGCGACGCCGACCTCGAACCGAGAGAAGAGGCGTCCGACGTAGTCGTCGGTGTAGTTGCCGGTCCAGAAGGCCGCATGTGTCAGGCAGACCGCGGCCGCAGCCAGCGCACGCACTCCGGTGAGAGACGGGATGCGGTGGGCCATGGGCCGATCCTGCCAGGTCGAGCGAGCGCGGCAGCGTCGAGGACCTCTCGTCGCGTGGCAGGATGACGTCATGGGAGACGAGCGCATCCAGGGCCAGATCTGGCGCGATGGCAAGAAGGTCGACGGATTCTCCCTCGAATCGGTCTCCGACCTCATCGGCGAGTCCGACACCGTCGTGTGGGCCGACCTGCAGTGCCCGACCCATGAGACGCTCTCTTCGCTCGCAGACGAACTCGGGTTGAACAAGTTCGCCATCGAAGACACGATCTCGGCCGCCGAGCGCGTCAAGACCGTCACCTACAGCGACCACACCTTCATCATGGTGTACGGCATCGAGATGAAAACGTCTGCGACACAGAATGTTCGACGCTCCGACAGCGATTCCGACGACGACGCTGACGACGACTCCGACGATCCACCACCTCCGAGGTCGGGGGTGGTCGCCAACAACGGGCAGAATCAGCGCGCCAAATCCTTTACATTGCACCGCATCTCGATCTTCATCAAGGACAACGCCGTCATCACGGTGCGTATGCATCCGGGCGACGGGATCAAGACCGTGGTGGAACGCTGCGAGGACACGAACGCCGCGTCGCTCGGGGTCGGCGGGTTGCTCTACGTGGTGCTCGACGTCGTGGTCGACGGCCACTTCGACGCGGTCCAGGTACTCGACGACCAGATCGAGGAGCTCGAGGACTATTTGTTCGACGAGTCCGTTCCCAACGTGAGTCTGCAACGTCGGACGTATGACCTGCGCAAGGATCTCGTGGTGCTGCGGCGGGTGGTGCTCCCGATGCGCGAGGTGGTCGGCACCATCCAGCGACACCGCTACCAGGATCGCGGAGAACACGCGGCCGAGCTCGACCCCAACTACTCCGACCTCTACGACCACGTGCTGCGCGCCGCCGAGTGGACCGAGTCACTGCGCGACATGCTCAGCAGCGTCTTCGAGACGAACCTCTCGTTGATGGACGCGCGGCTCAACACCGTGATGAAGAAGTTGACCGCGTGGGCCGCGATCATCGCTGTGCCGACCCTCATCACCGGCTACTACGGACAGAACGTGCTGTTCCCCGGATACAGCACGTCGTGGGGTGTCTGGGTCAGTGCGATCCTGATCGTCGGGTCTGTCATCGTGCTCTACATCAACTTCCGCAAGCGGGATTGGCTGTAGTCACGCGGGGTGTCGGTGTGCGACACGCTCGAATTGGAATCTGAAACCTCTTGTCCCGTATTGTTTTCGAACGTGCTCTCCAGAACTGCCGAAGCTGTCGTGACCGAAAACACTGCCACCCCGTGTGAGTGGTGCTCCTCCACCGATGACGTCGCGGACTTCCGTGACGAAGTGCGCTGCGGCAAGTGCCGCGAGCTCGAGGTGACGATCACCGAGGCGCGCAAGTTCTTGGGTTTCTACGGTCTGCGCCCGCTCGGCGGCTCCGTGGAATGCGACGACGAGGAGGAGCGCGAGCACCGTGTCGGCGCTCGCGACGCGTACACCGAGTTGAACCGGATCCGCACGAGCACCCCTGCTCCTCGACCCAAGCGATCCGCGTCGCGAACGTCTGCGGCCGCGGTGAAGTCGAGCGCTGTGAAGTCGGGCGCCGTGAAGAGCGCGGGCGACAAGGCGAGCACGGCAACCACGAGCCCGACACGACGCAACGACGTTTCGCGGCCCGACCGCGCGGAGCTTCTCAGCCGCGCCGAGGGTCTGCTGAACGAACTCACCGACATCGACGGGCGCCTGGCCGCCGCCGAGCAGGAATCGGGACTCTCCGCCAAGGCCCGCATCGCCGACCTGACCTCGCGTCGCGAATACGTACTACGCACCCTCGCCGCGCTCGAGAAGGCTCAGCGCGCCATGGCCCCGTCCTGACGACCGCCGGTACGTACACAACTCGTACCTGAGCGGACCGCCGAGGAGATTATTGTGATGGCGCCGCGCTCACGACCGAGTTGTGTAGGCGCCTCGCGCTGACCGAGAGCCTCTTCGCTGAACGAGCGCCCTTTTCGCCGATCGAGCGCCCCTCTTTGCTGATCGAGCCCATCCCGCTGATCGAGCGCCCGTTCGCTGATCGAGCCTGTCGAGATCACCCCGCTGATCGAGCGCCCCTTCGCTGATCGAGCGCCCCTTCGCTGATCGAGCTTGTCGAGATCAACCCGCCTCGCCGACCGAGCCCACCCCGCTGATCGAGCCTGTCGAGATCACCCACGGCCACAGCTACGAGGCGTGACCTCCGTTGTGCCCCGCCGGCGGGCGCACGCACTGCACCCAGTTGACCACGAGCGCGATGTGGCACAGCGCGGCCACCAACAGCCCAAGCGAAGTCTGTTGGCGCGCAGTCTGATCCGCCCAGTAGCCCAGAATCGAGATCGGCACCGCGACGGCGCTGACCGCTGCTGCGATCCAGCAGGGTGCGAAACGTCGAACAATCACCGCGACCATGGACAGCACCACGGCGGCGGCGCCGAAGATGACGGCGAGTTCCGAGAGCGGCGTCGACGTTCCGGTCAGGGCAGTCACGACGCTCATGCCCGCGAGTACCACGACGGCCACCCAGATGGCGGCGACCGCACGCCCGCGGAGCGGGACCTCTGCCATGACCCTGCGTTCGATTCCACGAAGGGAGTCCGCGAGCCGAGGGTCCAGTTCGTCGCGGTCTACACCTCTCCCGTCGTCGCGCATCCCACCAGTGTCCTCCGCTAGCGCTCGGGGCGCAGGACCCGGGGTGCGCAATACAGGCCAATTTCACGAAAGGGTAGACACGTACAACCAATCAGTTGTACGTTTGCATCGTGAGCACAACGGCAGAGGACCAGGCAGACGCACTGTTCCACGCACTTGCCGATCGAACCCGCCGCGACATCATGCGGCGCGTGCTCGCGCAGGAGCAGTCGGTGTCGACACTCGCCGCCGACTACGACATGAGCTTCGCCGCGGTACAGAAACACGTCGCCGTGCTCGAACGCTCCGGACTGCTGACAAAACGTCGCCGAGGGCGTGAACAACTTGCCTCCGGCGACGTCGAGGCCGTGCGCGCCGTGTCGGACCTACTCGACGAGCTCGAGCAGGTCTGGCGCGGCCGGATCGACCGAATCGACGCACTACTTGCTGTCGACGACACTCCGTCGACAGCTGCCGACAAAGAGGAGTAAGACAATGCCCGTCATCGACGTCACCAAGAATCTCGACGACCGATCCCTCACCATCACAGCCGAGTTCGCAGCTCCGGTTGAACGCGTCTGGCAGATCTACGCCGATCCGCGTCAGCTCGAGAAGGTCTGGGGCCCACCGGAATACCCCGCAACGTTCGTCGACCACAACCTGGCGCCGGGCGGGCGTGTCACGTACTACATGACCGGACCCGACGGCGAAAAGTACGCGGGCTACTGGCTCGTCGACTCCGTCGACAAGCCGTCGAACTTCAGCTTCCGCGACGGCTTCGCCGACGAAAACTTCACGCCGATCGATTCACTTCCGTTGTCGCACAGCACATACTCGTTCGCCGACAACGATGGCCGAACCATCGCCACCTACGTGAGTACGTACGAAACGGTTGAGGGACTGCAGAAGGTCCTCGACATGGGCATGGCCGAGGGCGCGACGCAGTCGCTCAACCAGATCGATCAGTTCCTGGCAGGTTGACCGCGCGCTCAGCGCTTGCGCGTCAGAACGAACTTGGCGATGACCTTGTTGCCCTGATACTGCGAGCCCGCATATCCGTTGCGCGTCTTGTACATCTTGAGTCCGTTGCCCTGGCCCATGTTGACGTACTCGTACTTGCCAACGGTTGTGATGGGGTAGCCACGGAAGCTTGGGGTGACCCCTAACCGGTGATTGCGAACCGTCATGTCCGAACACCACGGCACCGGAACGTGGAAACCCTGGAACTCGGTGTTGCAGTATCGATAGTTGCCAGGCGAGACGTCGGCGTGCGCCGCTCCGCCACCCACGAGAACTCCTGCGGCAGCGGCGCCGCCGATCATTACACTTGCTATCAGCTTCTTCACAGGCCGGAATTGTGCCATAAGGTCTCAGCGATTACTTGGACCCGTCGTTCGCCGAAATGAGGTTCAGTTGCGTGGGACGCAGGGGTACAAAAATGCCCCTCTGGATCCCACGCAACTCGGCCTCTTCTGCGGAAGCGGAGGGATTTGAACCCCCGGTGGTTTTACCCACGCTCGCTTTCAAGGCGAGTGCATTCGGCCGCTCTGCCACGCTTCCCTGCCGAAAAGGGTACGTGACCCGCAGCGCGAGACCACCATCAGCCCGTTCCCTCATCAACCAACGCGCAGCAGCACCTTGCCGATCGCGTCGCCGCTGTTGAGTCGCTCGTGGGCGGCCTGGGCGTCGGCGAGCTCGAAGACCGAGTCGGTCACCGGCACCACAGAGCCGGCCTCGATCAACGGCCAGGTTCGCGTGTAGGTCTTCTCGACGATCGACGCCTTGCCGTCGGCCCCGGTCACCGGCCTCGAGCGCAGCGCGGTGCCGTACACCGAGAGCCGCTTGGAAATCATTGCGCCGATGGGTAACTCACCCTTGACGCCGCCCTGCATGCCGATGATGACCAGGCGCCCTCCCGTGGCGAGAGCCTTGACGTTGCGCGGCAGATAGGCCGCGCCGATGATGTCGAGGATCACGTTGGCGCCACCGTGCCCGGAGATCACCTCGACGAAGTCCTCCGACGAGTAGTCGATGAGGATCTCGGCCCCGTACTCCGCCGAGCGCGCCAGCTTCTCCTTCGTCCGCGCCGTCACCGCGACCCTGGCTCCCAGCGCGCGACACAGCTGCGTCGCATGGGTGCCGATCCCGCTGGAGCCTCCATGAATGAGCACCAGCTCGTCAAGCTGCAGGTGCGCCGTGAGCAGCAGGTTCGAGACAACCGTGCACGCAACCTCCGGCAGTCCCGCTGCCTCGATCAGGTCCACATTCGACGGCTTCGGCAGCACCTGCACGGCCGGAACCACCACCAGCTCGGCGTACCCGCCGCCCGCGAGCAGGGCACACACCTCGTCGCCGACGGACCACTCCGTCACCTCTGGACCAAGTTCGACGATCCGGCCCGACACCTCGAGACCGAGAATCTCCGACGCCCCAGGCGGCGGTGGATACAGGCCCTGTTTCTGGAGTAGGTCGGCACGGTTCACGCCGGCTGCCGCGACCTCGATGAGCACCTCGCCGGGTCCCGGCGTCGGATCGGGTACTTCGGCGACAGACAATGTGGCGGTATCGGACTCGACGGTGATTGCACGCATGCCATCGATGCTGCCCGAAAGTGGCGTCGAACGGGCGTAACCGTCAGGACCAGGAGCCCCGGACCTTCCGCATGGCGAGGCAGATGGTGGTGAAGCCTTCCTCGCCCAGGACGTCGAAGACGTACTCGCGGATCACGCCGTTGCGCACCCGCGAGATCCGGGCCAACGTGCTGCGGCCGGTGTCGGTGATGCGGACGAGTCGGTGTCTGCCGTCGAGGTCCGAACGTACGCGGACGACGTCGCCGGTGTCGATCAGTCTGCCGATCTGACGGGACATGGTGCTGACGCCCATGTGCACGGTCGCCGCGAGTTCACTGATGCCGAACTGCTCACGCGTCGCGAGAACTTCGAGGATGCGCAGGTCGGTTGTAGTCCAGCCGTTTGCGCCGAACGTGCTGTTGACCTGAGCCATCAGCGCCCATCCGCCATCCACGAACGAGTTCCAGAGCGCGACCTGATCGGCGGTCAGCTCCGGTGTATCAGGCGCGGGAGGGCGGGGTTCGGGGTCGTTCACATTGGTCAACTTAGTATGCGTTGTAGCTAAATGCGAAACCGTGTGGATCGGTCGACCCACACGCAATACGCTGCGACGTTGCCTAACCGAGCGACCCGAGAGTTCTGACCAGATGGTCAACTTCGTACGGCGTCGAATAGGGTCCGAGACCGACGGTCACCGCGCCGCCGAAGTCGCTTGCACCCATGCGTGTCAGCGCTCGGCACGGGAGGTCGGCGAGCGCACAGATCCCGTTGTCGGAGAGGCGTCGAACCACCTTGTCCGCCGAGACCTGATCGAAGGTGAAGCTGAGCGTCGGGACGCGGTTACCAGGCGTCCCGACCACCGAGACCTGACTGAGCTGCTCCAGAGTCGTCGTGAGGTAGACCATCAGCCGGTCGAGATACTCGTTGACCGCGTCGAGGGAGGCGACAAGTCGTCGGCGCCGCTTGCCGATCGCGTCGGCGTCGAGCGAGGCGAGATGTTCGATCGACGCGACCAGCCCGGTCAGCAGTCCGCCCTGTAGCGGTTCGAGTTCGAGACGTGCGGGGCCGACCGCACGCGGGTCGACCGACATCGGGACGAGCCGATCGATGACCTTCGGATCCCGGAACACCATTGCCGCGACCCGCGGACCGCCCCACCGCTCGGCGGACACCACGAGCACATCCGCACCGAGTTCGGCGATGTCGAGCGGCATGTAGGGAGCAGCATTCGTCGCGTCGACGACGAGCATCGCACCACGTGCGTGTGCGAAGCGGGCGATCGCGGGGATATCGGTGATGGCACCGAGAGTCGACGACGCCAAGGTGACGGCGACGACTGCCGTTCGCGCACCGACGAGATTCTTGTACTGCCACGCGGGCAGCTCACCCGTCTCGATGTCGAGTTCGGCCCACCGCACAGAACCGCCATAGCGTCCGACGACCCGCAGCCACGGCACGATGTTCGGCTCGTCGTCGGCATGACTCACGACGACGTCGCCGCCGAGCCAGGTGTTGGGGGCGATCGACTCCGCCAGGGTCCACACGAGCGCCGATCGGGAGGGTCCCAGGACCACTCCCGCGGCCTGCGCGCCGACGAGATCGGCGACCGCTCGACGTGCGCCGTCGATGGCTTCGGTGGTGCGGACCGCACCCGGATAGACCCCGCCCGGCGCCGCGCCGAGCTGGCGGAATCCCGACGAGACCGCGCTGGCAACAGAGTCGGGGATGAGCATCCCGGCCTGCGCGTCGAAATGAATCCAGCCGTCGCCGAGCGAGGGGAACAGTCCTCGCACGGCGGCGACGTCGAGACTCATGCCAGCCACGATAGACGGCCCGCCCTCGACGAACGGACGGGTTGTCGCCGAACGCCGCGCGGCGACGGCGTCCCCTGGCGTCGGGAGCAATACCGACTACTGCTGACGGGTGTCGGCGGCTTTCGGCACAATGGGGACATGGCTAGCGAAGGCACATCGTCCGGAGCGTTTGATCCCCGCGGTTTCGGTTCTCCGGCAACCGCCGACGAGAACATCGTGGTTGTCGGGCCCGACGACCACGAGACCGGGAAAGACGCCGAATCCAAAGACAGTGTGGCCGACATGGTCGAGCAACCCGCCAAGGTCATGCGGATCGGCACGATGATCAAGCAGTTGCTCGAGGAAGTGCGGGCAGCTCCGCTCGACGAGGCGTCGCGCAACCGGCTCCGCGAGATCCACCAGACGTCGATCAGCGAACTGGAAGACGGCCTCGCCCCCGAGCTGCGTGAAGAGCTCGAACGCCTCGCACTCCCCTTCTCCGACGACTCGACGCCTTCCGATGCCGAACTGCGTATCGCGCAGGCACAGCTCGTCGGGTGGCTCGAAGGACTCTTCCACGGGATCCAGACAGCGCTGTTCGCCCAGCAGATGGCAGCGCGTGCGCAGCTCGAGCAGATGCGACAGGGCGCTCTGCCTCCCGGAATCGTGGGTCCAGGTGGTCCCGGCGGCGGACCGAGCACCGGTCAGTACCTCTGAGTATCGGGCCGCGGACTCCTCGCTCGACACCGCCCGTTCCGGATCGTCGAACTGCTCGCTTGTATGCTGAATCCCCGTGTCAGCGGTAGTCAACGAGCGGGAAGTTCCGCCACCACCCACGACGTCGGATTCGAGGTCGTTTCGGCGGGCGTTCAAGGACCTCTCGGACGGACTCCGCGCGAGGGAGCTCTGGGCGCTTCTCGGATGGCAGGACATCAAACAGCGGTATCGGCGTTCGGTGCTCGGACCGTTGTGGATCACGATCGCGACCGGCATCACGGCCGTGGCGATGGGTCTGCTGTATTCGCAGCTGTTCGACGAGGACATCACAACGTTCCTGCCGTACGTGACGCTCGGCTTCATCTTCTGGGGCTTCATCGAGGGATCGATTCTCGACGGCTCGGAGGTGTTCGCCAAGAACGAGGGGTTGATCAAGCAGATCCCGTCACCGCTGTCGGTGCATGTCTACCGACTCGCGTGGCGGCAGCTCATCATCTTCGCGCACAACATCGTCATCTACCTGGTGCTGCTGGCGATCTTCTGGAAGCACATCCACCTGAGCTGGACCGTCGTGCTGATCATCCCGGCGATGATCCTGTTCGTCATCAACAGCGTGTGGGTCGCGATGGTCTTCGGCATCCTGACCACCCGATTCCGCGACATCGGACAGCTACTCAGCACCGCCGTGCGCCTGGTGTTCTTCATGACGCCGATCATCTGGAGCGCGTCGTCGCTGCACAAGGTCACCGGAGAGGGCTCGTCGCGGGCACGGATCTTCGAGATCAACCCGATGTTCCACTATCTCGAGATCACGCGCGGTCCGCTGCTCGGCGAATCGGTCGCCTTCTATCACTGGGCGATCGTCATCGGCTGCACCGTCGCGGGATGCCTTCTCGCCCTGTTCATCATGCGCAATTACCGCGCCCGAGTTCCGTATTGGGTGTGAGTCGTGACCAGCTCCAGAGAACCTGAGATCAAGAACGACGCCGTCCGCGTCGACACCTGGGACGCCTGCGTCGACTTCCCCATCTTCGACGCCAAGACGCGGTCGCTGAAAAAGTCGGTGCTCGGTGCCGCGGGCGGCGTGATCGGCGCCAATGCGTCGAACGTGGTGGTTGTCGAAGCACTCAAGAACATCAACCTGCACCTCGAACACGGCGATCGCGTGGGGCTCGTCGGTCACAACGGTGCCGGTAAGTCGACGCTGCTGCGCTTGCTGTCGGGCATCTACGAACCGACGCGCGGCTCATGTCGGGTGAAGGGTCGCGTGGCCCCGGTCTTCGACCTCGGCGTCGGCATGGACCCGGAGATCTCCGGCTACGAGAACATCCTCATCCGCGGCATGTTCCTGGGCGTGAGCCGTAAGGAGATGCTGCGCAAGACCGACGAGATCGCGGAGTTCTCCGAGCTCGGCGACTACCTCAACATGCCGCTGCGCACCTACTCGACCGGTATGCGCGTGCGCCTCGCCCTGGGTGTGGTGACCAGCATCGATCCCGAGATCCTGATCCTCGACGAGGGCATCGGAGCCGTCGACGCGGAGTTCATGAAGAAGGCGCGTACGCGGCTGCAGTCGCTGGTCGAGCGCTCGGGAATCCTGGTTTTCGCCAGTCACTCCAACGAGTTCTTGGCCCAACTGTGCGACCGCGCGCTCTGGATCGACCACGGCGAGATCCGGATGGACGGCGGGATCGAGGAGGTGGTCGGCGCCTACGAGGGTCCGACCGCCGCAGCGCACGTGCGCGAAGTGCTCGACGAGATGCATCGGACCGACGGCAAGCCCGCATGAGCGACTCCACGGGCTCGACCTCGCGCGTCATTGCCTCGCGTGTCATTGCCGTTGTGGTGACCCATCGTCGAGCGGAGTTGCTCGCCGAGTCGCTTGCCGTGGTCTCCGCACAGTCCCGACCTGTCGACCACCTCGTCGTCGTCGACAACGGCAACGAACAACAGGTCGCCGACCTCGTTGCCGCACAACCCATTCCGACGACCTACGTGGGTTCGCAGCGCAACCTCGGGGGCGCGGGCGGGTTTGCGCTCGGCATGTTGACCGCGCTGTCACTCGGCGCCGACTGGGTGTGGTGCGCCGACGATGACGGACGCCCTGAGGACAGCGAAGTTTTGTCGACGCTGCTCGAGTGCGCCGCACGTCATCGGCTCGACGAGGTCTCACCCGTCGTCGTCAACATCGACGACCCCGACACCCTCGCCTTCCCGTTGCGCCGCGGCGTGGCGTGGCGGCGCAAGCGGTCGGAGTTGTTCGAGGGCGACGGCGAGCCCGACGGCGACGACGACCTGCTGCCGGGCATCGCGTCGCTGTTCAACGGCGCACTGTTCTCTGCGCACGCGCTCGACGTCGTCGGCGTCCCCGACCTCCGGCTGTTCTTCCGCGGCGACGAGGTCGAGGTGCACCGCCGCCTCGTGCGCTCCGGTTTACGTTTCGGCACGTGCCTGACCACGGCATATCTACACCCGTACGGCTCCGACGAGTTCCGCCCGATCCTCGGCGGCCGCATGCACACGCAGTATCCCGACAACTCGGTGAAGCGCTTCTTCACCTACCGCAACCGCGGCTTCCTCATGAACCAGCCCGGCATGCGCAAATTGCTCCCACAGGAGTACGCACGATTCGGCTGGTACTTCCTGGTGCAGCAGCGCGACGTCGCGGGCTTCCGCGAGTGGTTCCGGCTGCAGCAACTCGGCCGCCGCGAACGGTTCGTGCGGCCCGACTGACGTCGATTGGGCGCTTCGTCGCGTCGAGTGGGCGCTTCGTCGTGCCGAGTGGGCGCTCTAGCCTGCCGACAGTGCGCTTCGTCTCATCGACTGGGCGCTTCGTCGTGCCGAATGGGCGCAATTCGCCGACCACCCTCGCCGAAACTAGAACGTGTTCTACTCTGTGATCAGACACCGATCCACAGGGGAGACACATGCGGTTCACCTTCGCCGAGGCGATGACAGATCCCAGCTTCTACGCACCACTCGCCCAGGCGGCCGAGGAGGCCGGGTACGCGGGGTTCACGATTCCCGACTCGCTCGCGTACCCAGAGGAGTCCGACGCCACCTATCCGTACACGCCGGACGGCAATCGTGAGTTCCTCGACGGCAAGGCGTTCATCGAGACGTTCATCGAGGCCGCGGCGCTCGGTGCCGTCACGTCGACGATCCGCTTCACGCCGTTCGTTCTCAAACTCCCCGTGCGACCGCCGGCGCTGGTGGCCAAGCAGGCGAGTTCTGTTGCGTACCTGACAAACAACCGACTCGCACTAGGCGTCGGCACCAGCCCGTGGCCGGAGGACTATGAGTTCATGGGCGTCGACTTCGCGCGACGTGGCAAGCGCATGGACGAATGCATGGACATCTTCCGTGGCCTGACGTCGGGTGAATACTTCGAATTCCACGGCGAGTTCTACGACATTCCACGCATCAAGATGACCCCCGCACCCACAGAGCCGATCCCACTCCTCGTCGGAGGGCACGCCGACGCCGCGCTGCGTCGAGCCGTGATCCGAGGCGACGGATGGATGCACGGAGGCGGCCCCGCGGAGGAACTCGACGCCCTGCTCGACAAGATCACCGACATCCGCAAAGCGGAGGGAAAACTCAACGACCCCTTCGAGATCCACGTCATCTCACTCGACGCCTATACGGTCGACGGATGTAAGAGGTTGGAGGACAAGGGAATCACCGATGTGATCGTCGGCTTCCGCCTTCCGTACGTGATGGGCGACGACACCGAGCCGCTCGCGACCAAGATCGACCATCTGAACGCCTACGCCGAGAACGTGATCGCGAAGGTGAACGGCTGACGCACAGTCGGCACGCTGGAGCGCCCAGTCGGCACGACGTGACGCACGGTCGACGCGCTGGAGCGCCCACTCGACGGGATGAGGCGCCCAGTCGACGCGCTCAAGCGCCCAGTCGACACGCTCGACGTCAGCGGCGCATCTCGACGACCTGCGTGTTGTTGAAGGGAACCTGGCGCACGACGTGCAGTCCGGCGGCCGAAAGTTGTTGGTAGAGCGGCGTCGAGGTGAAGTGGCTGGGTGAGAACACCCAGTAGCCGATGGCGCCGGGGTAGGCGACGTAGCCGTGGTCGCGGTCCTTGTCGGTGATCACCCACATCACCTGGCACTGCTCGGCGAACCGTCGATAGACGGCGACGGGTTTGTCGCCGTCCCAGAGCACGTCCCCGTGGATCGCGTCGACCGAGGGGCCGACGTCGCGCAGTCCCACGAAGTCGTCGGGCTTGGCGCGCAGGACGACTCGCTGCGAGACCGGGCTCCACGTCGGCGCGGTGGAGAACGCGACGCAGTCGCCGGAATGTGCGTTCGAGCCGATGAAGTCGGCGGCCTCGGAGAAGTCGGTGCCGCCGAGTCGGCCGTACGCGCTGCGGTCGGCGAGGTACGTCGGCGTTGCGGCCGCGGCCAGAACCACGACGAGAAGCGCTGCCACCCACACACGGTCGCGAGCGATCTGACACACCGCCCACGCCAGGATCAGCGCCAGCCCACCGGCTGTGAAGATCAGGTAGCGGGGTGTGTAGACGGCGTCGACCAACCACGAGAACACGAACACCAGTGCCGCGGGCACGAAGACCCACAGCAGTCCGATGACCAGGGTCGACCATCGCCCGCGGGCACCGAGGACAGCAGCGGCGGCGAGTCCTGCCACCACGACGACAGCGCCGACGATGAGGAAAATGGTTGCGCCGTCGAAGAACTCGAATCGTGCATAGTTGCCGAGCGTCCGTGGCGACATCTGCTCGACCCACGAGATCTGCGCCCGTTGCGAGACGAAGACGCGCGCGAATGGCGCGACAAGTGCGCACACGATAATCGCGGAGATGACGAAAGCGCCTACCGTCCAGCGTAATCGCGACCTATCTCGCCCCCGACCCTTCATCAGCACGATCAGCAGGTGCACGGAGAGCAGCATGATGGTGAAGAAGAACCACACCACACCGACGACAGAGACCGCGACGTATGCCGCCCACCACCCCCAGCGTCGTCGCCGAGAGGCACCGTCGTCGACGTCGAGCGCGATAAGCAGGACCAGCGTCATGGCGATCCCGAAAGCGATTGTGCCGGCATAGGATCGGGCCTCAGAGCCCGCCCAGGTCGTGCGCGGCAGACACAGGAGCACCAGGCCGGCGATCACGCCAAAACGTGTGTCCCACAGTCGGGTACCGAGAACGACGAGCAGGCCTGCTGCGACACCGACCGCCAATGCGGACGGGAACCTCAGCGAGAACTCCGACAGCCCGAACACCTTGGTCCACACATGCATGCACAGGTAGTAGAGCGCGTGCACGGCATCGATCTGAGCGAGCAGATCCCACATCGCCGACAGTGGACGGTGCACCGCAGACACCGTCGCGGCCTCGTCGTACCAGAGCGACGGACGCCAGGAACCGTACGCGCACAACACCACTCCAAAGATCCCGACCACCAGTGCGGGTCGGGCGGAGCGGAGTCGTTCAGTCGCCGTCAAACAATCTCGTCCAGTTCTCGCGACTCGTCAGTTCGGGCATTGCCTGTCGCCACCCGTCGGCGACGTCGAGTCCGTCACGACGCAGTTCGAGGCACAACTGTGCGAGTTCTCGTCCGAGCCGGACCGCGATCTGCTTGTCGCGCCGCCTGACTCGTACACCCGTCTGCGACGAATCGGTGACGATGGCCGACGAGAAGAGCCCTACGTGCCACCACCGTCCGTCGTCGGCAGAAATGGAGACGGGTGCTGGCGATACCCGGCCGAGCCATTGCTGCACAGCACGTTTGACCAGCACGCGAGTCTCTTTGTCTTCGTCCGGCAGCGGTCCGCGGCGTGAGATCCTCGTGTTGGGATCGGCGTCGACGAACACGTCGGCGCTGTCGCGGATGACCGTGTCCGGATACTGCGCACGCAGTTCCTTCAACTCGGACAGCTTCGACATTCCGCCGTCGTCGAGGATCGACGGTCCGCGCAGGAAATCACGAACGGCCAGAAGGAAAGTCGCGGCGAGGCCGTAGCGCATGGAGACGATGTGCGCGCCGACCTCCTTGGCGATGACGGTCGCGAGGTGCTTCGGGTCGTACGGCCCGTGGATCGCCGCGACGATGAGCGCGTTACGCCAACTGAAGTAGCGCGACCAGTCGTCGTAGTCCTTGAGGTGGAAGTCGGCGTGCCAGACGCCCGCGTTGGGCAGCGTGACCGTCGGAAAACCGTTGCGGCGCGCGCGAATACCGAACTCGATGTCGTCCCACTGGAAGAACAGCGGCAGCGAGAGTCCAGCCGCATAGACAGCCTCGACCGGGAGCAGGCACGACCACCAACCGTTCCATCCGGCGTCGGTGCGCGCGTCCTGTTGCTTCTCGAGCGCGTTCAGTCCCTGCTTGCCGTACGCACCGGGACGTCCGGCCTTGAGCTCGTCGAGCGCTTCCCACTCGCCGGTCATGTGCACCCGGTAGGTCTCCGACGCCAGCAACATCTGCGAACCGACGAGCATCGGTCGCGCCGTGCTGTTGGCAAAGGAGGTCAGCCGGAGGATGGACTCGGGTTCGCACGTGATGTCGTCGTCCATCACGACGATGTCGGTGTCGTGGCTGCCGCCCTTGGTGACCTCGTGGATACCGCGGTTGAATCCTCCCGCGCCGCCGAGGTTGGGCTGAGTGATGTAGTGCAGACGGTCGCCGAGTACCGCGGTGACCTCGCTGAACCGCGCCTGGTCGGCGACACGGTCGGTGCCCTGGTCGACGACGTACACGGCGGCGACCCTCTCGAGCACGACGGGATCGGATGCGAGCGCCAACACTGTCGCCACCGCGTCGGCCGGACGGTTGTGCGTGCACATGACGACAGACACGGGCCGGTCACGGACCCGAGAGTCCACGCTCCACTCGACACCGGAGATGCTTGCCGGCCCGTCGATGGCGGTCAACTCGAACCAGAGGGCTCCACCGTCGATGAATCGCTTGACGTCGAGGTCGAAGCTCACATGGCCCTGTCCGGAGACCTCCGCGGTCTGCACCGGACGTTCGCGACCGCTGATGTCGGAGGCACGGATGTCGATCCGCAGCGTCGTGCCGGGTGCGCAGTCGTGGTCGAACTCGAGGCGGACGGACCGCACGCGGGTGTAGCTCTGCCAGAAGGCTGCGGGAAAACGTCCGAAGTAGGTGTTCGCCGACAGTCGCGCCCCGGGTCCGAGATGAGCTCTGCGGCGATCGAGTCGCACCCTGGAGAGGTCGGTGTCGGCGTACATCCCCGGCTCGATCCGGGTATCCGGACCGGTGAACAGCGTGCGCTGGACGAGCAGGCGGCCCGAAGGAGAATTGGTCATCTCGCGCAAATCAGACGGGTCCGTGTGCGGGGTATCGGTCGTGGTCGGCTGTGCTGCTGTCGACATTGCATCCCATTCATCTCTTCGGGGGCTCTCGCGCCACACGTGTCGGCCCCGACGGCCACAGTAACCCAAGGCCTGTGAACACCCTGTCACTGACACCTGAACACCACTGCTGCACAAGTCGGCGCCGTCGCAACGCATTCGGTCGAATCGGGCTGACCATCGCGACCGAACTCGCGTATCAGTTCTGTCGGGCCCTCGGACACACGCGTTACATGTCGTTCGTGCGACCGACAGCTACCGTCACGTCCTCAGCGGAGCCCGGCCAGCGCGGCCTGGGCGGCACCGAAGCCGCACATTCCATGCGCTCCACCACCGGGTGGCGTCGCGGCCGAGCACAGGTACACGCCGTCGGCTCCCGTCGAGTACGGCGACGGCGTGAGGCGTGGTCGGGCGACGAGGTGCACGAGGTCGTTGCGTCCGCCGCCGATGTCGCCGCCGGGATAGTTCGGATTCGACCGTTCCAGTTCGGCAGGCGTCGTCGCACGGACCGCGACGATCCTGTTGCGGAAGCCCGGAGCGAAGCGCTCGATCTGTGAGGTCACATACTCGGTCGCGTCGCCCGAATATCCCTGCGGCACATGGGCATAGGCCCACAGCGGCTTGAGACTCCCCGACGCTCGACTCTCGTCGGCGACCCACTGCTGCCCGACGAGGGTGAACGGACGACGAGGCATCCGTCCCGCGACGACGTCGACTTCGGCCTTCGCGATGTCCGACGCCTCGCCGCCGAGGTGCACGGTGCCCGCGCGAGCGCAGTCACGCGCCGTCCAGCCGACCTCGTCGTCGATCACGTAGTCGACCTTGAACGCCGCCGGGCCGCGCCGCCATCGCCGATACGACCGAGCGACGCGTGCGGGCTGGCGCGCACCGAGGATGTCGGCGGCTGAGCCCGGCATGACGTCGAGGATCACGATGTCGGCGGGGATCTGCGCAACGTCGGAGACGGTGTGTCCGGTCTCAATAGTGCCGCCGAGCGAGCGCAGCAGTCCGGCGAGCGCGGTCGTGATCGCCGACGACCCGCCGACCGCGACCGGCCAGCCACCGTGGTGGCCCGCTGCGGTCAGCATAAGTCCGGCAGCAGAGCTTCCCGGAAGGTCGAGGCGGGTGAAACCGTGCGCGGCCATGCCGGTGAACAGAGCGCCCGCATGCGGACCGAGGAAGCGGGCAAGGGCCGTCGCAGGCATCAGCGCGGGCAACCCGAAACGCGCCAGCAGCAGCGGGTGCTGCGGCAGCGCCAGCATCGGCGATAGCACGTCGTCGGCGACCTCGGGGAAGTGCGTCGAGACCTTGCCGAGCAGCCCGATCCATCGGTCGCCCGCCCCGGGGAATCCCGCGGCGGCGAAACCGGCGGCGGTGCGCTCGATGTCGCGGAACAGAAGTGCAGCGCTGCCGTCGTCGCGCGGGTGCGCACAGTCGATGTCGGGCCAGGACCAGCGCAGTCCGTGCTCGGCGAGGGGCAGGGTGCGCAGATAGGGCGACGACGTCCCCAGCGGATGGAACGCAGAGCAATGGTCGACGATGACCTCGGGAAACTCGTCGTCGAACGGACCCGACCGCGTGCCGCCGCCTATCGTGTCTGCACCCTCGAGGACCGTGACGTCGAGCCCCGCCTGCGCGAGTCGGACCGCTGCCGACAACCCGTTCGGGCCTGCGCCGACGACAACCGCGGTCGGCATGACTATGTGACTCGGAAGATGACGGTGCGCTGCACCACGAAGTTGATGACCGTCGCCGTGCCCTGCGCGATCACATAGGCAATGAGGCTGTTGAGGAACGTGTGCTCCCAGACGTGCGCCAGCCAGGTGTAGATGCCGACGTTGACGAAGAACGTGCAGCAGTAGAGCAGTGCGACCGCGATGAACCGAGCCGCACTCGGCGATGCGCGGAATGTCCAGCGACGGTTGATGATGTACGCACAGGTGGTGCCGCAGATGAAGCCGACGGCCTTCGACACCACGGGCGGCAACCCGAAACCGAACTGCAGGATCGTGGTCAGCCCGAAGTCGAGGATGCCGGAGATCACGCCGCTGATGACGAACCGAAGTATCTGGGTCTTCAGCGAAACGTCGGTCGAGGCCTCCGCATCGTCGACGGGTAGTTCGATCGGCGTCGGCGCGTGGCGCGTCTTGAAGTCTTCGTGCCGCGACTTGTGGTCGTGCCCGTCGTCGGAGGTTGCGTCTTGCACCCTGCCACCCTAGACGGTGCCCGGCAGGCTCTGTTTCAGAACTCCTCTTCGACGTCTGAGTCGCGGGCCGCCTTCTCGCCACGGTCGAGCGTTGCCAGTTCTGCCAGGTCGGCGGCGTCGAAGGAGAAGTCGAAGAGGTCGGCGTTCTCGAGTTGCCGACCGCGATGCGACGACTTGGGTACCACCGAGATGCCCTGCTGCACCGACCAGCGCAGCGCGATCTGCGTCGGCGACTTGCCGTACTTGCGTGCGAGTCTGATGATCACGGCGTCGCCGAGCATGCCTTCCTTGCGGCCCGTCGGGTGCCACGCCTGCGCGACGATTCCACGCTCGGACATGAACTCGCGCAACTCATCTCGTGCGAGTGCAGGTGAGCACTGGATCTGGTTGACCTGCGGCCAGACGCCCGTTTCGTCGTAGAGCATCTGCAGTTGATGCGCCTTGAAGTTCGACACACCTGGCACGGTGATGAACCCCTCGTCCGCGAGGGTCAGCAGCGCCTTCCAGGAGTCGACGGTTCGACCGAGGCTCGGGCAAGGCCAATGAATCAGGTAGATGTCGATGTGCGCGACACCGAGCCGTCGAGCGCTCTCCTTGGCCGCGTTGATCGCCTCGTCGAATCCCTGGTCGCCACCGCCGAGTTTGGTCTGCACGGCGACCTCGTCGCGCGCGACGCCCGATTCACGCAACCCCATCCCGACGCTGAGTTCGTTGGAGTACCTCGACGCGGTGTCGAGCAGGCGATATCCGGACCGGAGTGCGTCGGACACGGCATCGACGCAGGGCATGCCGAGCATGTCGTAGGTTCCGAGGCCGACGAGAGGTAACCGGAATCCAGACGAGAGTTCGACCGAGGGGATGTCCACGTCCACAAGGATATGGTCGCGACGACCGATCGTGCCCGGTGAACAACCCCCGTCGTTGACGCATCGTGACCATGACGTATCCGAAGTGCCCGACCCGACACCGCGTAGCGACCGGTCGGGTACCTCGACCCTCGACAACACGTCACGACGGTGGTCATGCTCGATGCATGGAACGCTTCGACGACATCATCATCGGCGCGGGTCACAACGGACTGACGGCTGCCGCGTACCTCGCGCGTGCGGGACGTCGAGTGCTGGTGCTCGAGCGTGCAGACCACGTCGGCGGTGCCACCGTCTCCGCGACGCCGTTTCCCGGTGTGCCCGCACATCTTTCGCGTTACTCGTATCTGGTGTCGTTGCTGCCGCGCGAGATCATCACCGACCTGGACCTGGACATTTCGCTGATTCGACGCCGCTACTCGTCGTACACGCCCATGCCCACCGACCCCACTCGTGGCCTGCTCGTCGACAACGCAGACGAGTCTGCGACCGCCGAATCGTTTCGACGCATCACCGGCGACGACACGGAGTTCGCGTCGTGGCAATGGTTTTACGGCCGGATGGGTGAAATCGCACGTCGCGTCTTCCCGACGCTGATCGAACCGCTGCGCAGCCGCGAGGAACTGCGAGACCTGGTAGCAGGCGCGACGCGTCCTGCCGGCCTCGACACCTCACTCGCCGAACTCTGGGAGATGCTCACCGAACGTCCACTCGGCGAACTCATCGAGCGCTACTTTGCCGACGACGTGGTGCGCGGTGTCGTCGCCACCGACGCGCTGATCGGCACCTTTGCCGACCTCCACGACGCCCGACTGCGCCAGAACATCTGCTTCCTCTACCACCTGATCGGTGGCGGCACCGGCGACTGGGACGTCCCGGTCGGCGGGATGGGCGCCGTGTCGGGCGCACTCTACGAGGCCGCCGTCGCCGCGGGCGCACGCATCGTGACCGGCGCGCGGATCACGGGCATCGACCCGGCCGATGGCACTGTCGAGTACGCGCGCTCCGCGCAGGCCGCGAGCAGCCCGTCCCCGCTGGTCGAGCCGGCCGATCCGGCCGCGAGCCGCTCCTCCCCGCTGGTCGAGCCGGCCGCGAGCGCAGCGAGCAGCCGAGTCGAGACCACCCTCCGCGCCTCGATGCTCTACGTCGCGTGTGCGCCGCAGTCGATCAACGACTGCCTCGATGTTCCGCTCGACGTCGAATCCGACACCGCCGGAGCACAATTGAAGATCAACATGCTGCTCAATCGGTTGCCGGCGCTACGTGATGGATCAGTGCTCCCCGACGCGGCGTTCTCCGGGACGTTCCACATCAACGAGTCATACGGCCAACTGCATGCGGCGTGGCAGCAGGCGAGCATCGACAAGGTCCCGAGCGTCCCGCCGTGTGAAATCTACTGTCACACACTGTCCGACAGGTCAATTCTCGGACCAGAGCTCGCCGGATGCCACACGCTGACGCTCTTCGGACTCCAGATGCCTCCGGCGGTTTTCGACGCGCCGTCGGCAACCAGCAGGGCCGTCGAAGCCACTCTGGACTCGTTGAATTCTGTTCTTGCAGAACCCATTCAGTCTGTGATCTGCACCGACGCCCACGGCAATCCATGTCTCGAGGCCAAGACGCCGCAGGATCTCGAGGCCGCACTCGGGCTGCCCGGCGGCAACATCTTCCATCGGAGCCTGCAGTGGCCGTGGGCGCCAGACCGGGACGCCGTCGGGCAATGGGGTGTCGAGACGCGGCACCCCCGCATGTTGCTTGCTGGTGCGGCGGCGCGTCGTGGCGGTGGTGTCAGTGGCATACCCGGACACAACGCGGCGGCGTTGGTGCTCGAAGGCTGACAAGCTGCGTCGGGCGTATCTGCCGTCGCGGTAAGATCCCTAACGATGTCTACTGAAGAGCTCCTGCCGATCACCACGCGCACGCTGGCCGGATGGTCACGTACCACCCCGATCACCGGGCATGTCCTGTCGACGCCATACCCCGAGGTCATCGCCGATGCGGTGGCTCGGGTCGCCGACGACAACGCGGACAAACCGGACTACCTCAAGCGTGGGGTCATCGCCCGTGGACTTGGCCGCTCGTACAACGAGTCGGCGCAGAATTCCGGTGGCCTGACCGTCGACATGACGCCGCTGACCAGGATCTATTCGCTCGACGAAGAGACCGGCATCGTCGACGTCGACGCAGGCCTCTCGATCGACCACCTGATGAAGGTCGTCGTGCCCCGCGGCTTCTGGGTGCCGGTGATGCCCGGTACGCGACAGGTCACGATCGGTGGCGCAATCGCGCACGACATCCACGGCAAGAACCACCACGCGACCGGCGCGTTCGGCGATCACGTCACCGAGATGCAACTGCTTGTTGCAGACGGTCGGATTCTCACCCTGACTCCCGACGGCTCGCCCGACGACCCCGACGGCTCGCTGTTCTGGTGCACGGTGGCGGGTATCGGCCTCACGGGCATCGTGCTGCGGGTGAAGATCAAGCTCAAGCGCACCGAGACGGCCTACTTCAAGGCAGACACCTTCACCACCAACAACCTCGACGAGACCATCGCGCTGCACCTCGAGGACAACTACGAGGACGGCTACGAGTACGCGTCCGGCTGGTTCGACACGATGAGCGCCGCCCCGAAGCTCGGTCGCGGTTCGTTCAGCCGCGGCAACCTGGCAACGTTTGACGAACTGCCGGACAAGCTCAAGAAGGATCCGCTCAAGTTCAACCCGAAGCCGCTGATCACGCTGCCGAACATCTTCCCGCGTGGACTCGACAACAAATTCGACTTCGGACTCATCGGCGAGCTCTACTACCGGGCCGGATCGAACAAGCGCGACGTCATCGAGAGTCTGCCGCAGTTCTATCACCCGCTCGATCTGATCGGGAACTGGAACAACGCCTACGGGCGCCCCGTCGCGTACGGCAAGGGCGGCGGATTCACGCAGTACCAGTTCATCGTTCCCAAGGGCAACGAGGACGAGTTCAAGAAGATCATCACCGACATCCAGGCGTCGGGTCACATCAGCTTCCTCAACGTGATCAAGCTGTTCGGCAAGGGCAATCCCAAAGCGCCGCTGTCGTTCCCGTTCGAGGGGTGGAACGTCTGCCTCGACTTCCCGCTGCGCGCAGGGCTCGCAGAGTTTCTAAACGACATGGACCGTCGGGTCATGGAGATCGGCGGAAGGCTGTACACCGCAAAGGATTCGCGCACGTCTGCCGAGCACTTCCACAAGATGTACCCGGAGATCGACAAGTGGATCGCCAAGCGTCGCGAGATCGATCCGACCGGCGTGTTCCTGTCCGACATGGGCCGACGACTTGAGCTCAACTGACGTGAACTCGGCTCGCCTGTACTGAATTGCGTTGCGGCCGAATTCGGTTGCCCGTTCAGACCACCATCTACTTCCCAACACCCGAGGAGACACCAACCAATGTTCAACGCCGTCGATTCGCCGCAGTCGATCCTGATCCTCGGTGGCAGTTCCGAGATCGGACTCGCCATTGCCAGCGAGTTCCTCGTTCGTGGACCCGCCCGCGTCATTCTCGCCGTCGTGCCCGGTGATCCGACGGCCGACGCCGCGGCCGACACCATGCGCAAGGCGGGTGCGACGTCGGTCGAGCTCATCGACTACGACGCGACGAAGCCCGAGACGCACCCCGAGACCATCGAGAAGGCTTTTGCCGGAGGCGATGTCGACCTCGCGATCGTCGCGGCCGGTGTGCAGTTCGACGACGAAGAGGTCTGGCAGGACCAGCGCAAGGCCGTCACCGAGGTGACCATCAACTACACCGCCGCGGTCAGCGTTGGCGTGCTGCTCGGCGACAAGATGAAGCATCAGGGTCGTGCGCAGATCGTCGCGATGAGTTCGGTTGCGGGCGAGCGTGTTCGACGCAGCAACTTTGTGTACGGGTCGTCGAAGGCAGGTCTCGACGGCTTCTACCTCGGCCTCGGCGAGGCGCTGGCCGACGACGGCGTGCACGTTCTCGTCGTGCGTCCCGGCCAGGTGCGGACCCGACTGTCGGCAAACGTCAAGGAAGCGCCGCTCACCGTCAACAAGGACGTCGTCGCCAAGGCCGTCATCAAGGCCGTCGACGACAACAAGGAAATCGTCTGGGTGCCTGGCACTTTCCGGTTCATCATGACCGTGCTGCGCCACATCCCGCGCAAGGTCTTCCGCAAGCTGCCGGTCTAGACGCACCCGAAGTCACGCTCGCGACACTCAGGGGCGAGACTTCATCTGTCCGATGCGGATTCGGTTGCCGAACGGATCGCGGATACCGAAATCGATGCCGTAGTCACGATCGGTCGGTTCATCGGTGAAGTCGACACCCTTGGCCAGAAGTGCGTCTGCGGTCGCATAGGCATCATCGGTTGACATCGAAAACCAGCCACCGCCAGCACCTTTCGTCAATAGGTCGCGGACCTGGGCTGCGGTCTCCGGGCTCAAAGACGGCGGCCCGGGGATCTCCAACATGAGTTGGCGGTCGGGGTCGGACGGCAGATTGATGGTGAGCCATCGCATGAAACCCATGTCGACATCGGAGTGCACCTCGAAGCCGAGGTTGCCGACGTAGAAGTCGAGGGCTTCATCGTGGTCGAGTACGTAGATCTGGGACAGGATGATCGTGTTGGGCATGGCGGGAACGCTACCGACGCTGCCCCGGTCTCACTTGTCCAAAACTGCTCTGTTCGTGACAGATGCTCACGCCGGCCGACGTAGCGCCTTGACCGCGCAGATCGGCGCACCGTGGTCCCCGGCGTGACGGCGATGCGCGGTGGGTGTCTCGCCCATGATCTGCCCGAAGGTCCTGGTGAAGGTCGCGAAACTGCTGAACCCGACTGCGGTGCTGATGTCGCTGATCGACAGCTGCGTCTCGCGCAGCATTGACGACGCTCGCTCAATCCGTCGTCGTTGGAGGTAGCGGTGCGGCGTTTCGCCGAAGGTCGCCTTGAACACGCGGCTGAAGTGCGACTCCGACACGTGCGCAATCGCCGCCAGCGCAGCAAGGTCCAGGGGTTCAGCGAACCGGCAATCCATCGCATCACGCGCGCGCAGCATTCGCCGATTCGTGTCCTCGGTGTGGTTCGTCCGCGCGCGTGCCTGCCGCGCATCACCAGTCATGATCTGTCCGGATAGCTTCCGTCGCCCAGATCGGGATCGGGCAGAGTGTCGTCGGGATCAATCAATACGACGCGGCGCCCGTCCTCGCGGACACGACGCATGCCCTCCAAGATCATCCGACGCCCGACGTCGGCGAAGTGGCTGACCTGACTGACGTCGAAAACCACAGTCGGGGTGCCTGTTTCGTCGGCAGCCAGATTGTCGAGGACGTACTCCGCGCCGCTGAACTGGATGACTCCCTGTAGTTCGAAGGTCGTCGAATCGTCGGAGGTTCGGACGTCGCGCAGCACGGTGGTTCCGTAGGGCTCGGCGTCGACCATGTGCATGTTCATGTCGGTCGACAGCCGGCGGAACGTCAACACGCCGCGCGTGCTGTTGCCGTGTTCGTCAAGCCGCGGCGAGAAGACCGCGATGCCGCATTGGCCGGGCAGCGTTCCCAGAAGTCCGCCCGCCACACCGCTTTTCGCCGGAATACCGACGGTGGTCAACCACTCGCCCGCGCCGTCGTACATGCCGCAGCCTGCCATCACCGACATCACCTGACGCGCGATCCGTCGACTCATCACCCGCTCGCCGGTGACGGGGTGCACGCCGCCGTTGGCAAAGCACGCTCCGATCACAGCAAGATCCTTGGCGGTCACCATGATTGAGCATTGTTGGATGTATCCGTCGACGATGTCGTGCGGCGCGTCGTCGACGATTCCGTAGTTGCGCAGCATGTGCGCGATCGCAAGATTGCGGTCGGCCGAGTCCATCTCGGACTTGTGTAGCGCTTGATCGACGGTCAGTTCGCGTCCGGCCAGCGTGGAGAAGAAGCTGCGCGCCCGCTCGACGCGCGACTCGACGTCGGCATCGTCGTCGACGAGCAGCCCGTGGGTGGTGATCGCGCCGGCGTTGATCATCGGGTTGCGCGGCCGGCAGGTACCGCTCTCGAGTGAGAGCTCGTTGAACGCCTCGCCCGACGGTTCGACGCCCACCTTCTCCAGCACAGTGTCGAATCCGCGGTCGGCCAGAGCTGCCGCGTAGGCGAGCGGCTTGGAGATCGACTGGATGGAGAACTCGACCTCGTCGTCGCCGACGCAGTACGTTCGGCCGTCGACGGTGGTGACTGCGATCGCGAACAGATCGGGGTTGGCCTCGGCCAGGTCCGGGATGTAGTCGGCGACGGCTCCGCCGCGCTCGGCATCGAGCGAATCGAGGACCTCGGTCAGATAATCGCGGACGGGTGACTGCATACAGGTAGACGCCTCCTTGCGCTTTGCTGTCCACGGTACCGACGACCGCGCCGCGGCTGATCCGTATGACAGTCGGCCCCGATTTTGGGGGTAAACGTCATACGGATCGCTGGGCGGTCGAGCACCACGCCGACCCGCCGCAGCGCTGCAGATCCGTATGACAATAGGCACCCATTTCCGGCGTCTACGTCATACAGATCGCCAAGCCGTCTAGCACCACGCCAACCTGACGCAGCGCTGCAGACTGCAGAACCCGGGGCCGACAACTCGACCGCGCGAGCCGCGCACGCGGACAACCATCACGCTGCGTCAGACTCTTCCACATGCGACTTCCACTCTCGCGCATACCTATTGACGCATGACTGCCCGGTCTGCGTCGAGATCCTGCGCATCAACTCGTCAGTCGCCGCCCTGATGCCAGCCGCTCCTTCGACGCGATACGGATCGAGTTCCAGTGGCTCGAGAATGTGAATAGAGACCCGCTGCTGCCACCAGCGCACCGCAGATCCCGGTCTCGTTCCCGTGATCGCGACTGGTATCAGTGGTGCGCCCGTGTCCATTGCGACTCGAACAGCACCGGTTCGGCCTCTATAGAGCCGACCGTCCGGCGAGCGTGTGCCCTCGGGATGAATGCCCCACGCCCCTCCGTGCGCGAGGATCGTCGTCGCGGCTCGCAGCGACGCCGACGACGCGCTACCCCCTCGCCGGTCGACGCCGATCTGCCCCATTGCCGCAAAGAACCATCGTTGCGTCCGGCCGAAAAGCCCTGGCTTATCGAAGTATTCGCGCTTCGCCAGAAACGTCACATGTCGCCTCGCAGCGAGTGTCAGATAGAACGAGTCCAGCACGGCGAGGTGGTTGGCCGCCAAGATCACCGGCCCGCATCGTGGGATGTGCTCGCGGCCCATGACCTTCGGCCGCCCGAAGACGTACAGCATTGGCCCGATCACAAGATGTCGGCACACGCGATAAACAAGTGCAGTCCACAAGCGCATAGACAGTGCCTACACGAGATAGGAGACACTGTCTACGTGACCGTCGAAGACACCAGATCCGCACTCGTACATGCGGGCATCGAATTGTTGGAGGAGACAGGCTCTGCCGACGTCGGATTGCGGGCGATCGCGAGGCGCGCCGGCGTGTCTCACGGAGCGCCCCGACGCTGGTTTCCGACGCACCGGAGCCTGCTTGCAGGAATCGCCGAAGTGGGCCTGCACGATCTAGCTGAAGCACTCAAAACTGCAGACCTGGCATCCGACCACGACCTCGTGGAGATCGGACTCGCCTACGTCGACTTCGCGCAACGCAGACCTGCGATGTTCACGCTCATCTTCCGTCACGACCTACTCGAGGGGTCGGGCGCTGAGCTTCGAAACGCGTCGCGCCCGCTGTACGAGTGGCTGGTGTCCGTCATTCGGGAGAGCGGTCGGACAACAGATCCCGAAAGAGTCGCAGCCTCACTGTGGGTCGCGCTACACGGGATAGCGGTCCTGTCGTCAACGGGCGCCCTCGAACTGACCATACCGGGATCGAACGTCGTCGAGATGATTCGTCACACCGTCCGAAACACCGGCTGCTAACGCTTTCACCTGGTCGGACAGAATTGTCAGACCTCGAATGTATGTTCTGACTATGGCATCGGAGAACCCCGACGGCACCGGCCCGCTGACACCCGACGAATCACCCGTCGTGCCCGCGGCCAACAGTCATGCGCATACGCCAGCAGTTGACGCACCGACCTCCGACGTCGAGACACAGCTGACACAGCTCGCCGACGACGAACGCCTCTACTCACGTGAACTCGTCGAGGTGCTTTTCCACACCAACGCGATCAAGGCGTGCGCCGACTATCGCATGCTGCAAGCCGCAATCCTGCTGTACGAAGAACGCGAGGCCGAATACCTCCAGCGCATCGACGCTGAAATCGGAACCGGCGAACACGCCGTCCCCGACGGCTGTACCGACCCCGAACAACTCGCCGCGCTCCTGACGCAGAACAACCAGAACCCGCTGGCCCGCTTCGGCCCCGATGGCCTGACCACAGCCATCGCCGAGCTCGGCGCCACCCTCTGCCTCACACCCGGCCAAGCCAAGAAGATGATCGAGACCGGCGCAGCCCTGCGCTACCGCATACCCCGAACCGCAGAACTGTTGGCAACCGGCCGTATCGACCTACCCCGCTTCCACGAAGTCGTTGCCCGCACCGACAACGTCGACGACGCGCATCTCACCGCGGTCGATACCGCACTCGCCGCAGCAATCAGCGCACGAGAACCCATGTCCATGACCAGGTTTCGCACCATGATCGACGCCACCGTCGAACGCGTCGATCCCGACGGCGCCGCCCGCCGCCGCGATACCGCCACCAGCCGCCGCTACCTCCGCATCCGCCCCCACCGCGACGAGCCCGGTCAGTCCAGAATCGACGGCCAAATCCCTGCCACCGCGGCAGCGATCCTCGATACCCGGCTCGAAGCGATGATCGCCGACATCCACCCCGACGACCCCCGCACGCACACCCAACAACGCGCCGACGCACTCACCGCCCTCGCGCAGGGCCACCAGACCCTCCCCTGCACCTGCCCCGACTGCGCCACCGTGTCCGATACTCCGCGCAGCGACAACGTCGACGACAAGCAGAACCCCGCAACCACAACCGTCACGAACCCGGTCGCAGCAACTCAGAGCTCCACCGCCCTCGCACCCCGGCCGATGTTCCACATCGTGGTCAACCTCTCGACTCTGCTCGGCCACGACAACAACCCCGCGTTCCTCGACGGCCATGGGCTCATCGACGCCGACACCGCCCGCCGACTACTCGCCGACGCCACCCGGAACTACATCCATCCCAACCGCGTCACCCCCAACAACAAAGCCGCCTACCGCTATCCCATCCCCGAGAAACTGCGAGTCCTGGTCAAGGCAGGCGAACTCTGCTGCACTTTCCCCGGCTGCACCAACAAAGTTGCCACCGCCGACGTCGACCATGCCAAGCCGTTCAACCACGGCAATCCGAAAGCCGGCGGACTCACCGAGCGCACCAACCTGCGCCCCTTGTGCCGCTTCCACCACCGCCACAAAACCTTCGCCGTCGGCTGGCGCGACCATCAGACACCCATGGGCCGCGCCATCTTCCGGTCCCCGGGCGGCTACCACTTCGTCGGCAACGCGTACAACGGTCGCGACCTCTTCCCCGACCTCGACGAACCCGATCGCCCAGACCGACGCATCCCCGGACGGCTCGCCTCCGCTCATAGCGCGCGCATCGGACAACACCGCGCCGACACCCGCGCCTGGCGGCTCGCCAACGACCCCAACACCGGCGACCCGCCCTTCTGACCCACGCCCGCGCGAGCGCCAGCCCCCAGACACGGTCTCGGGGGCCGCGCGCCGTCGAGCTGCGGCGTCCGGCGTGGGTCAGTACGGCCCCCTGCTAGAAATAGACGCGTGACGTCAACGCAGAGCCCGACCACCGACGACTCCAGTCCTCAGGTTGCTGCGACCCCTCAGCGTCGAGCCAATCGCCATGTCCGCACCCTGATCGACCTGGTCATCGCGGTGGTTGTCGGGGCGATCGTGGCATTCGTCGGCCTCAAGGCCATCGACTCGGTGCAATGGCCCGCGTTCAACTCGTCGAATGTCACCCGCTCGCTGACCACGGCGGGCCAGGTGGTGGCCGTGGCGATCCTGGTGATCGCGGCACTGCTGTACCGCTACGGCAAAGCGCGATGGCTGGTCACTCTGCTGTCGGCGGCGGGCATTTCCGGGCTGGTCACCGTCACGCTCGGTATGCCACTCGGGGCGACGCGCCTTTACCTCTTCGGCCTCTCCGCCGACCAGCAGTTCCGCACCGAGTACCTGACCCGGCTCACCAGCAGTCCGCACCTGGCGGACATGACCTATCTGCACCTCGCTCCCTACTATCCGGCTGGATGGTTCTGGGGCGGAGGCCGCTATGCGTCGTTGATGGGTCTGCCCGGGTGGGAGGCGTTCAAACCGTGGGCGATCCTCTCGATGGCGGTCGCCGCAGCGATCGGAGTAGTGCTCTGGGCTCGCATGGTACGCGCCGACCGCGGCATCGCGACAGCGCTCGCGGTCACCGTGGTGACGCTGATGTACGCGGGTCCCGAGCCGTATGCGGCGGTACTGATCATGGTCGGCGTCCCGATGCTGATCCCGATGCTCTACGGCCTGCGCGGTCGCTCACGCCACGCCGACGGCCCGACCGCCTCGCTCCGCTCCGGCACGAGCTGGGCGGCGGTAGTGGCGACCGGCCTCTTCCTCGGTCTGAGCGCAACCTTCTACACGCTCTACACGGGACTGTTCGCGGGCGTCGCGATCCTGATGGCATTGGCGCTCATCGTTCACGGCTGGGTCAACGCCTCCAACAAAGCGCTACCCAGCGACGAAGTATCGAAAATTCGACGCGGCGTCGTGCTGGCGGTAGTCGGGCGGCTGGTGGTGATGGGCGTCATCTCCGGCCTCATCGCATTGACCGTGTGGGCGCCCTATCTCCTGGCTCGAGCGCGCAGTGAGCCCACGAGTGGCGGCACCGCCGAACACTATCTGCCAGAACGTGGTTCGTTCTTGCCGTGGCCGATGTTCCACCTCAGCCTCGTCGGTGCGATCACATTCATCGGACTCATCTGGATTCTGCTCCGGTTCCGTCAACGCACCATCGCCGCAGCCCTGGGCATCACGGTCGTCGGCATCTACCTGATGAGTCTGCTCTCGATGCTGGTCACCGCCGCGGGTACGACGCTGCTCGGTTTCCGACTCGAACCCATCCTCGTCGCGGTGCTCGCGGCGGCCGGAGTGTTCGGAGTCGTCGAGCTCGCCCACTGGGCAGTCGGCAGGTTCGGTGACGTGCGCGTCGTGGTCGGCGTACTCGCAGCGCTCGCGGCAATCGCTGTGGCACAGAGCATTCCGGCCTATCTCTCCAACGAGATCACGACCGCCTACACCGACACCGACGGCTATGGAGACCGCGCCGACAAGCGACCACCCGGCGCCGAGTCGTACTACCCGCAGATCGACAAGCTCATCGGCGAGAAGACCGGACGCCCGGCCACCGACAACGTCGTACTCACCGCGGACTACGGATTCCTCTCCGTCTATCCGTACTGGGGCTTCCAAGGGCTCACCTCGCACTACGCAAACCCGTTGGCGGAGTTCGACAAACGAGCAGCCACGATCGAGACCTGGTCCAAGGCGACATCGGCCGACGACTTCGTCCGCCAACTCGACGCCGCGCCATGGACACCGCCGAACGTCTTCTTGTTCCGCTACTCTGCGGACGGCTACGCACTGCGCCTCGCCGCAGACGTCTACCCGAACGATCCAAACGTCAAGCGCTACACGGTGACCTTCGACCCGAACCTCTTCAACGACCCACGTTTCGAGGTCACCGACGTCGGACCATTCGTCCTTGTGGTGCGCAAGTGAGCTCCTTCGAGATCACCGAGGTCGGCGCCGCGTCGTCGACGGCGTATCTGGTGCACACGGCCGCGGTGAATTGGGTTCTGCTGCGCGATGATTCGCGCATCACGCTGATCGACGGTGGATATCCGGGCAACGCCGACGACGTGGTGGCCTCGATCGAATCGATCGGCGCACACCCCACCGACATCAGAGCAGCACTGCTCACCCACGCTCACGTCGACCACATCGGAGGACTCGCGAAGCTGGTGGACCGCTTCGGCTTCCCGGTCTTCGTCGACCCCGCCGAAGTGGCACACGCACACCGCGACCTCCTGCAGCAGGCGGGCCCACTCGACATCGCTGCGGTCGCGTGGCAGCCACGCGCGTGGCGGTGGCTGGCGCTGGTCACACCTCTCGGCGTGCTCAACCGGGCCGGAATCGCCACCGCGCAACCCTTTTCGACCGACGGCACCCTTGACCTTCCCGGGCGACCACGGCCGGTCATTGCTCACGGCCACACGGATGGGCACAGCGCCTTCCTCGTCGCCGACGGCGCGGTACTCGTCTCGGGCGACGCTCTGATCAGTGGCCACCCGCTCTCCGGACACGAAGGGCCGCAGCTACTCCCGCGCTTCTTCAACCACGACGCTGCCGCGACCCGACGCAGCGTCGAATCGTTCACCGACCTCGACGCGACAGTGCTCTTCCCGGGACACGGACGTCGCCTCGACGGCCCAGTCGCCGAGCTGGCCCGAGAAGCCCTGGCTCGATAACACCCGACACGACAAGCCTCGGCACGATGAACCCAGCGCGAAAACTGCCGCCGCGCTGAAGAATCCGTCAGGAGCGGTCGATAGTCCCGTGGCCGCGTTGGCGTCGAACACCCGACAGCAGCGTCGCGGACTCTTGCGCGCCGGCGGCCTCGGACAGCGAACGCCCATGAGCGGCAAGCACTTCGCGCGTATCCGAAAGCTCACAGTCCCACCCGGCGGCGTCGACGTGCTGAGCGACGTCAACATCGCTGCGCCACAACTTCCGCACATCAGCGAACGGGTCAGCAGCAGAATCGTCGACAACCGACGACGCGGCGCGGCGCACGGTCACCCCGATCCGTGAGCCGGACTCGGATGCCGCGGTGATGCCCTCGATCACGCGCAGACCGAGCCCGTCGGGTAGGTACACGAACAGCCCCTCGGCGAGCCACGCCGACGGCAGGTCGGCCCGAAAACCCTTGCCCTGCAGGGCGCGCAGCCAGTCGTCGGCCAGATCGGAAGCCACCACACGACGTTCGACGGTCGGAGCAAGACCCGACTGCGCGACGAGATCCTCCTTGACCTCGACCACCGACGGCCTGTCGACCTCGAAAAGCTTTGCTCCCGAACCGAAATCGAGTCGAAATCCCCGACCGTCCAGCCCCGACCCGAGAATCACGAACTGCGTGATGCCGGCGGCGACTGCGGCCGCGAACACCTCGTCGAGAAACACCGTGCGCGCGACGATCCAGTCGTACATCGCTCGGATCTTGGCCGAACCACGTTCATCGGTGCCATCATCTCCGCCGAACTCGGAGCCGCGGGGCCGGATTCGCGCAATCGCCTCGGCCAGCGGGTCGTCGAACAATGCGTCGTCCCTCGACGATTCGGCGGCTCGCGCCCACGCGACACCCAGCGCCGTCAGTCCGAGATCGTCGAGATCGGCCATCAGCCCAGGACCTCCACGAGGCGTCGAATCGCGAACTCGTAGCCGCGGATGCCGTAACCGATGATCACACCCGAGGCCAGCGGCGACACGAACGAGTGGTGTCGGAACTCCTCCCGCTTGTGCACATTGCTGATGTGCACCTCCATGATCGGAACGTCGGGGATCACAAGCGCATCCGCGAGCGCGACTGAGGTGTGCGTCCACGCGGCCGGGTTGATGACGATCCCGCTGATGTTGCCGCGCGCCTCGTGCAGCCAGTCGATCATCTCGCCCTCGTGGTTGGTCTGCGCCGCACGCAGGCCGTAGCCGAGTTCACCAGCGGTGCGTTCGGCGAGTTCGACGACGTCGGCAAGCGTCGCCGAGCCGTACACCTCGGGCTGTCGAATCCCGAGCGTGTTCAGGTTGGGCCCGTTCAGCAGCAGGATCGGCAGCGGTTCGGTATCCGTGGCGTCGGTCGACATGGTTGCAAGCCTATCCACCGGCACCGGGCCCGCGTCCATACTCTCCGGCGTCCACACCCACGAGCCCGTCAGACCCACGAGCGACCGAGAGTTCGCGACGTCGCATCCGGCCGTTAGGATCACTGCTTGTGCAATCGCAGACCGTGAGACGAGCGAAACTCATCGCCATCGTCACCGGCCTGCTCGGAGTAGTCCTCGCGCTGGCCACGCCATTGATGCCGGTCAAGCAGACCACGGCGGAGATCAACTGGCCCTCCACCGGCAGCGTCGGATCCAGCGAGATCGGGTCGGTCTCGGCACCCCTCATTTCCTATGTCCCGATCGACCTCGACGTCTCGGTTCCGTGTTCGGCAGCCGAGCGGCTCGGCACCGACGATTCGGTCTTGCTGTCGACGACCCCCAAGCAGGCTGCCAAGTCGGCCGAGCGCGGCCTGTTCATCCGCCGCACCGGCAACCCTGCCGACTCTCCGGACAAGCAGAGCATCGAAGTCGTCGTCCGTAACGTGCCACTCGTCTCGGCCACGCTTGCCGACATGCGCTCGCAGGGGTGCCGCGACATCGTCGTCCACGCCGATTCCGAAGCCGTGACCGCCGAGTTCGTCGGCATGACCGCACCCGCCGACTCTTCCGAATCCGGCAACACCACGCTGATGGGGACCACCAAGGGACGCGAGTCGCAGAGTTACAGCTCCGACCAGCGCCCACAGGTGACAGGACTGTTCACCGACCTGTCCGGAGCGGCGTCGGAACTGCCCGGTCTACGCGCACACGTGACCATCGACTCGCGCTATTCGACGGCCCCGACAATCCTGAAATGGCTCGTCCTGATCGTCGGCATCGTGTGCACGCTGCTGTCGCTGTCGGCACTTGCCGTTCTCGATTCGACGGACGGCCGCAAGCACCGTCGAATCTTCCCTGCGAAGTGGTGGCGACTCAACGCACGCGACTATGTGGTGATCGGCGCCCTGATCGTCTGGCATTTCATCGGACCCAACACGTCCGACGACGGCTACCTGCTGACGATGTCGCGGGTGGCACAGAACAGTGAGTACACGGCCAACTACTTCCGTTGGTTCGGTGCACCCGAGGCGCCCTTCGGCTGGTACTACGAGGTCTTCGGCCTGATGAGCCACATCTCGCTCGCCAGCCCGTGGGTGCGTATACCGGCTCTGCTGTGCGGTATCGCGTCGTGGTTGATCGTCAGCCACGAGGTGCTGCCACGGCTCGGCCGTGCCGCGATCAGCCGACCGGTCGTCGGCTGGACGGCAGCCTTCGTCTTCCTCGCGTCGTGGTTCCCTTTCGACAACGGCCTGCGACCGGAGCCGATCATCGCGCTGGGCGCGCTACTGACCTGGTGTTCGGTCGAACGCGCAATCGCGACCGGACGGATCCTGCCCGCCGCGATCGCGTGTCTCATCGGCGCGTTCAGTCTCGCCGCCGGCCCAACGGGCCTACTCGCCGTCGCCGCGCTCATCGCGGGAGCGAGACCGATCATCTTGGCCCTGATCAAACGTGCTCGGGCGATCGGCGGCGGATTCTGGTCGTACGCAGCACTGCTCGCACCGGTTCTCGCCTCCGGTACGTTCGTCATCTTCGTCGTCTTCTCGAACCTGACCCTGCGCGCGTTCTCCGACTCGTCGAAGATGAAGACCGCACTGGGGCCGTCGGCGCACTGGTACAACGAGATCGATCGGTACTCGTCGCTGTTCGCGTTCTCTGCCGACGGTTCGATCGCACGACGCTTCGCCGTCCTCGCGATGATCCTGGGCATGGTGGTCTCGGCAGCGGTACTGATCCGCAAGTCGCGCATCCCCGGCACGGCCGTCGGCCCTGCTCGACGCATCGTAGGCATCACATTCGCATCGCTGGTCTTCCTGATGTTCACGCCGACCAAGTGGACGCACCACTTCGGCGTGTTCGCCGGACTCGCCGCGGCATTGGCTGCCATCGCCGCCATCGCCGCGAGCAACAAGGCCATGCATTCACGGCGCAACCGCACACTCTTCGCCGCACTCGTGCTCTTCATCGCGGGTCTGGCGTTCACGGCACCCAACTCGTATTACTACGCGTCGGCGTGGGGCATGCCGTGGGGCGTCGGCCAGGTCAGCTTCGGATTCTCGGTGAGCAATGCGCTGCTCTACGTCTCGCTGCTGCTGTTGTTGGTCGCGCTGTGGTTCCACTTCCGCGAACCGTTCACCGGAACCGACCCCCAGGACACGACGCTCGAAGAGACCGACACCGGACAGCGCTGGTATCGCAGGGCGATCGACTCCGTCGCGGGTGCACCGCTCGCATATGTGGCCGCCGCCGTGGTGATCTTCGAACTCGTCACCGCGGGATTCGCAGCGGTCAACCAGTCGTCGTCGTTCTCGGTTCCGCGGTCGAACATCGAGGCTCTCGCGGGCAAACAGTGCGGCATGGCCGACAAGGTGTGGGTGGAACGCAACCCCAACGACCACATGCTCTCGCCCGTCGACCCGACCCTGACCGACCCCCTCGCGGGTCCGTCGACCGTGGACCCGAACGCATCCCGGCCGCCGACAACCGGATTCACGTCGAACAGCGTTCCCGAAGACCTCACCACGCAGGCGAGCGCGGGTTCGCTCGGCGTGCTCGCAGGCAACGCGACGTCGACCAACGACGTCCTCACCGCCAACAGCGGCGGAACCGGCGGTGGAGAACTCTCGACGGCCGGGGTCAACGGCAGCCGCGCACGTCTGCCGTTCATGCTCGACCCGGCCCGCACACCTGTCGAGGGCAGCTACTCGACGACCGATCAGGTTCCCGCGCGTCTGACCTCCGGCTGGTACGCACTGCCTCGCGACTACAAGAAGCAGCCGTTGCTGACCTTCTCGGTCGCCGGACGCTACGACAATCCGAACCTCTTGCTGGAGTACACAACCGACCCCGTCGGGTCGTCGACCCGCGACGCCGACCTCAAGCCGACCGGCGAGACCGAGATGATCGACCCGGGGCCGCAACCGTCGTGGCGCAACGTCCGCATCACCACGTCGTCACTCCCCGACGACCTCACCGCGGTGCGGATCGTCGCCAACGACGACAATCTCTCGGCGGATCGGTTCATCGTGGTGACCCCACCGCGACTGCCCCACATGGAGACGCTGCAAGAGGTCGTCGGAAGCGAAGACCCGGTACACGTCGACTGGACGTCGGGTCTGGTCTTCCCCTGCCAGCGGCCGTTCACCCATCACTACGGCGTCGCGGAGATCCCGAAGTGGCGCATCAGGCCCGGCGCCGACCTCGCCGCGGCCGTCTCGGCGTGGCAGGACTCCTATGGTGGCGGTCCGCTGGGGTGGCTCGAGGTGTCGCAGCAGCCCGAGACCGTCGCGACCTACCTGCAGGGCGACATCGGCCGGGATTGGGGAGCTCTCGAGCGCTACGAGCCCTACGGAGACGTGACGACCCTCGCTCCCATCACCACGGGCACCGCAACGCGCAGCGGGTTGTGGAGCCCGGCCCCGATCAGGCACTGACCCGCAACCGCTGATCGCGGCACCGGGCGGGCGGCGCGACGTAATCGCCTAACATCAGTGACCGTGCCTGCGACAGCCCCGCCAGCCGAGTCCGATGCTTCGCCACCGGCCGACAATTCGACGATCGGCTCACGTCGCACCGTCGGGCTGGTCGCCACCGTCTCCGGACTACTCGGTGCCGTGCTGTGCGTGCTGATCGGATTCCTACCCGTACACAGCACCGACGCGTCGTTCTCCTGGCCGCAGGGTCAACAACTCGCGTCGACGACGTCGTCGGTGACCGCCCCGCTGATCGCGCAGACCTCGCAATCGCTGGACGTCCGCATCCCGTGCCGCGTCCTCGCCGACGTACCGGCGGGCAAGTCGACGCTCATCATGTCGACGATGGCCGTCTCCGCACAGGACTCCAAGGCCTCGGCCCTCTACGTGACCGCGGGCGACACCGTCACCGCGACCTTCCGCAACTCCGTCGCGGCGTCGGCGCCGAGAGCCGATCTGGGTCGCTGTAGCGAGTTGCACGTCTGGTCGTCGCCGGACGGACCCGGCGCGCAGTTCGTCGGCCTCGGTGCCGCCACAACCCTCGACCCCGACAAGCGCCCGCAGATCGACGGCGTGTTCAGCGACCTGACGCCCGACCAGGCTCGAGCAGCCGCCGACGCGGGGATGCGGGTCGACATCCGCATCGACAATCGCTACGAGAGCTCGCCGACGACACTCAAGACCGTCCTCATGGTTCTGGCAGTGCTCGCGGTGATCGTCTCGCTCGTCGCACTCTTCCTGCTCGACCGAATGAGCGACGACGTGCGGCACCGAGCCCGACGCCGCGCCGGGTGGCTGCGCATCCTGCGTCCCCGCGCCACCGATCTGACGGTCACCGCGGTACTGGTGATCTGGTTGTTCCTCGGGGCGGGCAGTCCCGACGACGGGTACATCCTCAACATGGGACGCACAGCGTCGTCGTTCGGCTATCTCGCCAACTACTACCGCTGGTACGGAATCCCCGAGGCTCCGTTCGACTGGTACTACTCGTTCCTCGCCCACTGGTCGTCGATCTCGCCGTCGATTCTGTGGATGCACATCCCCGCGCTGATCGCCGGACTCGCCTCGTGGTTCGTGCTGAGTCGAATCCTGTTGCCCCGACTGGGTTCTGCTATTCGAGGCAGCGGCTGGGCGCAATGGTCGGCGGCACTGGTCTTCACCGCGTTCTGGCTGCCGTTCTGCTCCGGTCTGCGTCCCGAGGGAATCATCGTGTTGGGCTCACTGCTCACGTGGTGGGCGGCCGAGCACACACTGGCGACCCGCAAACTGTTCCCCGGAGCCATCGCAGCGGGTCTCGCGGCATTCACTCTTGCCCTTGCGCCACAGGGCATCATCGGCGTCGCGATCCTCATCGCCTCCTCCCGCGCACTGCTGCACGTGCTGCTCGTGCGCAGACGCTCCGACGGTCTGCTCCCCCTGGTCGCACCAACCATCGCCGCCGGACTTCTCGTGTTGGTCGTCGTGTTCCGCGACCAGACGATTGCCGCGGTGATCGAGGCGATCCGCGTCCGCTACGTCGTCGGACCCGTCATCGGTTGGTATCAGGAGTATCTGCGCTACTACTTCATCTCAGTCGTGACCGACGACGGAGCGCTCACCCGCCGCGTCCCCGTACTGCTGCTGTTGGCGGGAATGGTCGTCACCGTCGCAGTGATGTTGCGGCGCGGACGAATTGCCGGTGTCCACGCCGGCCCGACATGGCGACTGATCGGCGCCGTCGGCGTGACCCTCGTGCTGTTCGCCTTCATCCCGACGAAGTGGACGATTCAGTTCGGGGTGTTCGCCGGACTCGCCGCCGCGATCGCAGCGATCGCGACTCTGGCTGTCGCGCAATCGGCCGCACGCTCGGCACGGAATCTGACGGTCTTCGTCTCGGGACTGTTCTTCGCCCTCGCCGCCGCAATGGCCGGCTACAACGCCTGGCCATTCGCCTACGAATACGGCATCTCGTGGTTCGACCGCGCCCCGATCATCGCGGGCAGACCGGTGTCGACCCTGTTCCTGATCCTGGCCGTGATCGCCGCCGGAATCGCGGTGTGGCAGCACCTGCGACTCGACTACGTTGAGAACAAAGGACTTTCGCATACGACGGACGGCCCCGGCGAGACGCGGGCTGATCGTCGACGACTCTTCCTCGCGTCGTCGCCCATCGCGCTCATCGCCGGACTCATGGTGATCGCGGAGCTGCTGGTGTTCGCCAAAGGGGCGGTATCGCGCTATCCGGCGACCACCGTGTTCGCCGAGAACGTGAACACGCTGCGCGGCAACAACTGTGGCATGGCCGACGACGTGCTCGTCGAATCCGATCCCAACACCGGCATGCTGCGACCCGCCGACGGACGCACGGCGACGCAGGCACTCTCGGGAGCGACAAGTGGACCGGACGCGGCAGTCGGATTCTCCCCCAACGGAATTCCCGATGATCTCTCCCCCGAGCCCGGCAGTCAACGGCCCGGCCAGATGAACGTGGCGGCAAGTCCCGCACGACCGTTCTCGATCACGGGCGGATTGGGCGCGGGCACCACGGGCGGCCGCGGACCCGAAACCGTCAACGGTTCGACCGTCGCACTTCCGTACGGACTCGACCCCGCGACGACGCCCGTCCTCGGCAGCTACGGCTACGCGGGCGAAGCCCGCCTGACCACCGACTGGTACGACCTACCCGCCGATCGCGCGAAGACCCCGCTGCTCGTGGTCTCGGCCGCGGGTGCGATCTCGACGGTCGACACCTTCGGGGTGACCAACTTCGGACAGAAACTGGTCGTGCAGTTCGGCACCAGGGGACCCGACGGGTCGTTCACCCAGATCGGGCCAGACATCCTCCCGATCGACCCCGGACCGGTCATCTCCAACCGGCCGTGGCGCAACCTGCGCGTACCCATGAGTGCGGCGCCACCGAGAGCATCGGCGATGCGAATGTCGCTGTTGGACAACAACCTCGGGCAGTACCAGTTCATCGGCATCACCCCGCCACGAGCGCCGCAACTGCAGACACTCCAGCAGGTCGTGGGATCACAGACTCCCACACTGATCGACTTCATGGTTGCCGCCCACTTCCCGTGCCAGCAGCCGATGCGGGTGACCAACGGGGTCGCGGAGATCCCGCGCTGGCGCATCCTGCCCGACTATCCCTTCGCCAACTCCCAGTCGAAGACCTGGCAGGCGGGGGTCGACGGTGGCCTGCTCGGCATCTCGGAGACAACGACGGCCGCCCAGGCCGTCCCGACCTATCTCAAGGACGATTGGACACGGGAATGGGGTGCGCTGGAACGACTTTCACCACTGACCCCGGACGCGCCGTCAGCACAGCTACAGACGTCACAGACCACCCGCTGGGGTTGGTCACACGATGGTTCGATCAGGGTGGAGCCGCAGTCCGATGACAACTGATCCGACACCGCAGCCGCCGACCCAGAGCACGGAACGCGACGAACCAACCACCGGGGCGCCACGCAACTACCGCCGAGCGCAGATCATCGCTGCCGTCGCGGGAGTGCTCGGTGTCCTTCTCGCGGTTGCCACTCCGCTGCTGCCGGTCACACAGTCGACAGCGGCCCTGTCGTGGCCGCAGGGTGAGGGCGTCGGCAACGTCGCCGCACCGCTCGTCTCGTTCGTTCCCGTCGACATGGATCTGCGGGTTCCGTGCTCACTCGCCCGTGACCTGCCCGCGTCGGGTGGAGTCCTGATGTCGACGACGCCCGCGGGCGGTCAGGACGCCAGCGCGCGCGGATTGTTCGTCCGCGCCGACGCGTCGACGATCACCGTCACCGACCGCGACGTCGTGATTCTCTCGACCGAACGCGCAGCCGCTCAGGACAATTCGTCGTGTGCGGTGGTGTTCCACGCCGACGAGCGCGGGGTGAACGCGAAGATCGACGGCACGTCGGCAGGTGCGGGCAGCCCGTTGACGTACTCGACTCCCGACCACGAGATGCGCCCGCAGATCGTCGGGGTCTACACCGACCTTCCCGGGTCTGCGTCGCGCGACGGCCTGTCGATGCACGCCACGATCGACACCAGATACGTGAGTTCGCCGACGCCGCTCAAACTGGCCGCGATCATCGTCGGCATCATCATGACGTTGCTGTCCCTGGTCGCACTCGGCGTGCTCGACTCGCGAGATGGCAGGGGCCACAGACGATTCCTGCCCGCCGGCTGGTTCACCATCCGCGGCCCCGACCTCGCGGTACTCGCCATACTGGCGTTCTGGTGGTTGGCGGGGGCCAACACATCCGACGACGGCTACAACTTCATCGTCGGACGCATCACCGGCGATGCCGGCTACGCCGACAACTACTTCCGCTATTTCGGTGTGCCGCAGGACCCCTTCGGCTGGCACTTCCAGGTGATCTCCGCGATGACGCACGTCAGTCTCGCCACACCGTGGATGCGCCTGCCCGCCTTCCTACTCGGACTTCTCGGATGGTGGCTCATCTCCCGCGAGGTGATCCCGCGGCTGGGACGAGCGGTGCGCACGAGCACTCCGGCCGTGTGGTCGGCGGCATTCGTCTATCTCGCACTCTGGTTGCCCTACAACAACGGTCTGCGGCCCGAACCAGCGGAAGCGGTCGGCGCACTCCTGACGTGGTGCTGCGTCGAACGTGCCATCGCCACACGCAGATTGCTGCCGTACGCGGTCGCCGTCGCCGTCGCCGCGTTCACCCTTGCACTCGCTCCCGGTGGTCTCATGGCCGTGGCCGCCCTGCTCGCGGGTGTCCGTCCCATCGTGCGCACCATCGTGACCCGACGTCGGCGCGACGGACTGCTCCCCATGCTCGCGCCGATCTTCGCGGCCGGAACCCTTGTGCTGTACGAGATCTTCGCCGACCAGCCACTCGCGCCGCTGATCGCGGGCAACAAGGTTGCCACCGACGTCGGTCCGACGCTCGAGTGGTGGCAGGAGCCGATTCGCTACTACTACCTCATCCTGCCCACCGCCGACGGCACGCTCGCACGCCGCTACGGCGTGCTGATCATGATCCTGTGCCTCGTCGTCGTACTCCTGCGACTGCTGCGTAAGCAGCATCCCAACGGCATTGCGCGCGCACCGATCTGGCGGCTGATCGCGGTCACGCTCGGCACGATGTTCTTCATCGCTTTCACACCCACCAAGTGGACTCATCACTTCGGCGTCTACGCCGGAATCGCAGGCGGACTCGCCGCCGCCGCGGGCGCAATGATGGCGCCGACCATTCTGCGTTCACGCCGCAACCGCGCGTTCTTCGCAGCGGCGGTACTCGCGGTCACCGGAATCTCGTTCGCGGGCACCAACGGTTGGTGGTTCGTCGGCAGCTACGGCATCCCCTGGTGGGACAGGCAGCCGTCGATCGGCGGTGTGAGCCTCTGGTGGGTATTCCTGATCGCAGCGGTTCTCACTGCGGCGGCAGGTCTGTGGTTCCACCTGCGCGACGACTACACCGACGAACAGACGCGAACCGGCCACTCCGATCACTGGTACAGCAAGCTGAAATTCTCTCCGCTGCCGGTCATCTCGATCTTCATGGTGCTGTTCATGGTGGCCTCGTTCGCAAAAGCCGCCTACGTGCAACGTGATTCGTGGTCGTGGCTGAACTCCAACGCCCGCGCTCTCACCGGCAACGAGTGCGGCCTCGCCAATGACGTCCTCGTCGAGGCCGACGTCAACACGGGCATGCTCGCACCCGCTGCCGTCGACGGCCGCCCCGCGCCGAGCATCTCCGACGCTCTCGCAGGCGCTGGGCAGGGCTCTTCGGCTGTCGGATTCACCCCGAACGGTGTGGCCAACAAGCTGTCGGTCGACGCGACCGAGGACACGGACTCGTCGGGATCGTCGGGCGCCGTGAGTTCGGCGCCCACCAACTCTGCACCGACGGGCGCGGGTTCCGACGATCGCGACCAGACAACCGACGCCTCGCAGGGCGGCACCGAGGGTGGGCAGGGCGCGCGCGGCGTCAACGGCTCCACTGTGCGACTGCCCTTCGGACTCGACCCCGCGACCACCCCGGTACTCGGCTCCTACGGCGCGCCGTCGGGAACCGGTTCGGTGACAACCGACTGGTACCAGGTACCCCAACGCAGCGCCGACAAGCCGCTGCTCACGATCGCCGTCGCGGGCTCGGTCGACGCCGTCGACGGTGACGGACTGCGCAGCGACGGTCAGGACGTGACCGTCGAATTCGGACGCGTCGGCGCCGGCGGCACCGTGCAGCGTCTGGGCACGATGTCGCCGCTCGACGTCGGAACGGCTCCGACGTGGCGCAACCTCCGATTCCCCCTCGCCGATGCACCGGCACAGGCGACGCTCGCGCGGGTCGTCGTGCGTGACACATCCGGAGCACCGTCGGAATGGGTCGCAGTCACCCCGCCACGGGTTCCGGCCCTGCGGACGCTCAACGAGGTCGTCGGAACCACAGATCCGGTCTTCATCGACTGGGTGTCGGGACTCGTCTTCCCGTGCCAGCAGCCGATGAAGGTGCGCAACGGTGTGATGCAGGTACCGCGTTGGCGCATCATGCCCGACGCCGAGGCCACCCAGAAGAACAGCCAGACCTGGATGTCGGGGACCGCGGGCGGGCCGCTCGGTATCACCGAGGCCATGCTCATCCCCACCTTGCTCCCCACATACCTGCGCAACAACTGGGGCCGCGACTGGGGCGGACTGCAGCGGTTCACCGAGGTCGACCCCGCGCCACCGGCACAGCTCGAACTCGGCACCGCGCGCCGATCGGGACTCTGGGACCCGGGTCCCATTCGCTCGAGCGGGTACTGACCGGGCGCCGGCGCGGCGTCGTAGAAACACGTGTTTCTGACAGACGCGAGCAAAGCTTCGCGTGCATGTGTCAGAAACACGTGTATTTGCGGCTCGGGTCGAGCCGTCCAGCGTGGTGAGGACATGATCACCTTGCTTGCGCCAACGGCGTGGGCGCGCATCATTGGTGCTCATGAGCGTCGACGATTCTTCGCCCGCGGAACCCGCAGAACCCCCACGGCGCGCAGAGCACGCGGAGGAGCCAGGACACAGCCACGGTCACGGCGACGAGCCGCACGCGGGGTCGCTCGCGAATCGGCTGAACTGGTTGCGGGCTGGCGTGCTCGGGGCCAACGACGGCATCGTCTCGACGGCGGGCATCGTCGTCGGCGTTGCCGCCGCGACCACTGATCGTGCCCCGATCTTCACCGCGGGAATCGCGGGGTTGGCCGCAGGAGCGGTGTCGATGGCGCTCGGCGAGTATGTCTCGGTCAGCACCCAGCGCGACACCGAACGCGCACTGCTCGACAAAGAGGCCCGGGAACTGGCCGAGCAACCCGAAGCCGAGTTCGACGAGCTGGTGGGCCTTTACGAAGCGAAGGGACTGACACATTCGACGGCGTGTCAGGTCGCGCGCGAGTTGACCGAGCATGATGCCTTCGACGCGCACGTCGAAGCCGAACTGGGCATCGATCCGCACGAGCTCACCAACCCCTGGCAGGCGGCAGTCTCGTCGGCGGTGTCGTTCACGACGGGAGCAGTCCTACCCCTGATCGCAATCCTCGCGCCGCCCGCATCGATTCGGATTCCGGTCACATTTGTCGTTGTCCTGATCGCACTGGCGATAACCGGAGCCCTCGGCGCGATCCTCGGCGGCTCGAAACCGTGGAGACCAATGATTCGGGTCGTGATCGGTGGCGCAATCGCGATGGCCGTGACATTCGGCATTGGTCACTTGGTAGGCCATACCGTTACTTGACAGTCACCTACGACTACCTGTGCGGCGCTTGTGAGTGATACGAAAATGGACTTCTACCAGCAAGTTCAGGCTTACCTTGCTTGCCGATGACGCACCCCGAGACACGCACGCGATCCGATTCCGAAGTGGTCACATTTCAATTAACAAGGATTTGGTTCGCATACCGCAAGGATTCTCGTGGCCTACCGTTGAGTATGTAAAGAAACCGCGAGAAACCGCAACAGAAAAGGCTTGTACGTCCAGCGAACCGAATTCTGCTGAACCGCTTCCGCAGTGGACCTCCGACAAGGGTTCACCCTCCCATTGGAGCGACGATGAGCATCCTGGATCACACCTCACACGACCTCTCCCCGCGCGAGCACGGCTACGAGACAAACGACTTCGGCGAGATCGTCGGGTTCGAGCACGCGGAGCTCGAAAAGACCGCTCCTGAGCACTATTTCGATCCGTTCGTCGAGCAAGCAGACACCGGCGACTTCCCCTCGCTACGTGCCGACGCCTCTCCGGTTTCGACCTCTGGTACCGACCCAAAGGTGGGTCGCGAGTCCACCACTGGAACCGTGCCCGCCCCCGACAACCACGAGGAACACAGCACCCTCCTCATCGCCGGACTCCTCCCCATCGGCTGTCTGTGGATCGGCATCACCGTCGACAGCCTCTTTGATTCCGTTGCGCTCACCGCCTCCATCGTCGCAGTGTTTGCTACTCTCACGCTCGGAGTGCTCGTCGCATCAGCACTTCACGACAGCGAATAGCGCGGTCCGACCGCGCCGTAGATGTCGGGGCGACATCGACGCTCCGTCAGAGAGCGTGAGGGATGAGCCAAGGTCTGACGAGTACCAGGGGCGGGGACGCAGCGTCGATCTTCCAGGGTATGGAGTTGAGGCTTCAGTTCAGCCCGGTCTTCGAACTGTCGGGCGGGAGCCTGGTCGGGGCAAGTCTCGAGCTCAGCGGCCCGAAGGGCACCAATTTCGACTCCCCGCGCGCTCTGCGTCGAACCGCGACGCTCATGGAACAGCGCACGGTCCTCGATTCGCGGAAGTTCGCATTCGCCGACTCCGCGGCGGCCAGACGCGTCTCCGCGGCTCTTCCGCTCTTCCTCGCCGTCGACATCGACCTCTACGATCCGGAGCGCACCTACTCAGATGGTGAGACCCTTGCGTTGCTGATCGAACCGCGTAGCGTCTTGCGGCGTCCGCAGTCGCGGCTCGCCCAGGTCGCACGGGCACGGCGAGACGGACGACTGATCGCCGTCGAAGGGGTCAGCGCGGATCGTAGGACGGCGACATTACTCACGCTCGTCGAACCCGACGTCGTGCTACTGCACCCCGACATCCTCGCGCCGATTCCGACACCCGAAACCGCGCACCTCGCACACACACTCGCCGCACACACCGAACGCACCGGCGCGATCGTCATCGCAACGGGAGTCGACACCGAGGCCGATCGGCGGACCGCTCAGACCCTCGGCGCCCGATACGGGTTGGGCGCCCTGCACCCGCCGGTGTCGGATGCCGACGACCGTGTGCTCGGCTCGATCTCCGAACTCCCTCCGCTGCCTGCACGCACAACGCCGTCCACCGACGAGAAGACACCGTTCGCCATCGCATCGAAGTCGGGTGCGCCACGTCTCGCCGACGAACGACTGCTGCTCGAGATGAGCAAGGACCTCGAGCGGACCGCGACCGAGGCGAGCGTCGCGGTGGTGCTCGGCACCTTCCAGGATCAACACCGCTTCGCACCGTCGACGTCGCAACGGTGGCGTGCACTCTCGGAAAAGGTGGGCCTCGTCGGCGTGTACGGCGAGGGAATCCGGCCCATGAGCGAGGGCAACATCCATTACGCACCACTGAGTTCCGACGACGCTCTCGTGGAGGAATGGAACGTCGCCGTCCTCGGAATGCACTTCGCCGCACTGCTTTCCGCACGCGAAATCCATGGGCGACGCCCCAGCGGTCGTCGCGAGTTCATGTTTGTCCAGAGCTACGATCGGACGATCGTGACGCAGGCGGTGCGAGTGATCTTGTCCCGCTTCACCTGACGCCCTACCTCTCTGCGAGCGAACTCAGATCGGCATCAGCAGATGCTTACGCGGAGTGCGCATCGTCTGCTTGTCACGCAACTGCGCCAACGCTTTTCGAAGCTGCAGTCTCGTCTGGGCGGGCTCGATGACGGCGTCGATGTAGCCACGCTCTGCGGCGAGATACGGCGTGGCCATCATCGTGTTGTAGAAGTCGATGAAGTCGCGTCGCACCTTGTCGGCGTCGTGCGCCGACATGCCCTCGGTCTGCCTACGAGTCAGCACCGCCGCCGCCGACTCTGCGCCCATCACAGCGATTTTCGCCGTCGGCCACGCGAAGTTGAGGTCGGCACCGAGCTGCTTGGAACCCATCACCGCGTACGCGCCGCCGTACGCCTTGCGCAGGACGACGGTGACCTTCGGAACGTCGGCTTCGACGTAGGCGAACAAGAACTTGCCCGAGCGTCGAATGGTGCCCTTCTGCTCCTCGACGAGTCCCGGCAGGATTCCCGGGGTGTCGACGAGGAATACGAGCGGGATGCGGAAGGCGTTGCAGATGCGCACGAATCGCGTTGCCTTCTCGGATGAGTCGGTGTCGAGCGTCCCCGCCATCACGCTCGGCTGGTTGGCGACGACGCCGACGCTGTGCCCGTCGACGCGCGCGTAACCGGTGAGGATGTTGGGCGCGAACAATTCGCCGACCTCGTGGAACGCGCCGTCGTCGAAGAGCTTCACGATGATGTCGCGCATGTCGTACGCGGCGTTGTCGCTGTCGGGCATGAAATCGTTGAGCGCCAAGTCGGACTCGGTGATCTCGGGCTCGAGGCCCGGATTGATGACCGGCGGCTCTTCGAAGCTGGTCGACGGCATGTACTGCAGGTACTCGCGTACCCACTCGAATGCCTGCTTCTCGTCCGGCGCGATGTGATGGATGTTGCCCCACCGCGCCTGGTTGTGAGCGCTACCGAGGTCTTCTGCCGAAATCTCCTCGCCCGTGGTCTGTTTGATGACGTCGGGGCCGGTGACGAACATGTACGACTTGTCCTCGACCGCGACGAGGATGTCGGTGTTCGCGGGCGTGTACACCGCGCCGCCCGCACACTTTCCGAGGATCACCGACACCTGCGGCGACAGACCGGAGAGCAGATCGTTTCGTCGCCCCATCTCGGCGTACCAAGCCAGTGAGGTCACCGCGTCCTGGATGCGCGCACCGGCCGAATCGTTGATGCCGACCATCGGGCAGCCGATCTTGCCTGCCCACTCCATGAGCGCAGAAACCTTGCGGCCGAACATCTCTCCGACGGTGCCGCCGAAGACGGTCTGGTCGTGGCTGAAGGCAGCGACAGGACGGCCGTGCACCAGTCCGTGTCCCGTCACGACGCCGTCGCCGTAGCCCGTGTGTGCTGCCCCGGGCATCTTGGCGAGCGCACCGATCTCGACGAAGGTCCCGGGATCGAACAGCATATCGAGACGCTCACGCGGAGAACAGATTCCCTTACGCTCGCGCTTCTCGATCGCCTTCTCGCCACCGGGTTCACGCGCCTGCTCCAACCGGACGCGTAGATCGGCGAGTTTGGCTGCGGTCGTGTCGGTCACGTGATTCTTCTTCCTCGATGTCAGTGCTGCGCCGGCCCGCTTCGCGTTCCGTCGCGATGTCGGTGCTAGTTGGTCGCCTTCGCCTCCACGGCGGCCAGACGCTTCGTCAGGTCGGCGCCGATCTTGGCGATGTACGGCTCGTCGACGATCGACAGGTGATCGCCGCCGATATGGATGATCTCCAGGTCGTCGACGACCTCGCCCCACCGACCATCCTCGTCGATCTCCGCCCACTGGGGCTCGAGTTCGATTGCGCCGTCGTGCATCTTGTCGGCGCGGTAGAGGATCACCTTGCCGCTATAGGGCTGCGGCGCGATGTTGGTCAGCGCGCGGTTGTCGACAAACGACGTCCGCTGATGCTCGATGATGCCGCCGGGGATCTTGGTGCCAGACATCGAGACCATCTCCATGATGATCGCGAACTGGCCCTCGTCGTCGGCGTCGACGAGTCGGTCCATCGGGATCGGGACGTCGGGGTCGAGATCGTAGTTGCGGATCGCGAAGTCTTTCCAGCGTTCGAGCCGTGCCCGCTTGTTCTCGGGGGTGTCGGGCACATCGTGGCGCGGTCGGACCACGTCGATCAGTCCGACGAACGCGACTTCTTCGCCCTCGTCACGCAAGACCTTGGCGCAGCCGTACGCGAGCGCGCCGCCGAGCGACCACCCGATCAGCACATACGGGCCGTGCGGTTGGACCTCACGCAACCGAGGCAGGTACTGCGCGACCCGTTCCTCGATGGTGCCCTCGACGCGGTCGAAACCGATCACCGGCTGATCGTCGGGAAGCCGCTTGAGCAGTGCCTCGTACGCCGACGTGTTACCGCCCGCGGGGTGGAACAGCAAGGCGGGCACCGGATCTCCCGCGGTGGGGTCGTACGACTTCTTACCGCTCGGCACCAGGCGCAGGTAGCGGATGAAGCCGTCGGTGTCGGCCGCGGCGTCGAGGAACTTGCGGACGTAGTCCGACATCTCCTCGATCGTCTCCGAATCGAGAATGTCCTCGACATCGATGTCGCCACCGGTGCGCTCGTTGAGCTTGTCGGTCAGCTTCTGTGCGACGTCCTCTTCGAGCACGGGCAGCTTGTTGAAGATGCCCCCGGCCGACTTGCCCGTGATGACCGCGTACACGCCGAACGTCAAGCGCTCTGCGGCATCTCGCGGCGGAACGTCGGAACCCGCCGCCTCTGCGACGGCCTGCTGGCTGGTGAGGTCCGGCGCAGGGGCCGCGACCTCAGCGGCCTTGGCCGGCGCGGCGGTCTCCACCCGCTGATCGAGCTCTTCTCGCTGATCGACCTCCGACCGCTGATCGAGCTCTTCTCGCTGATCGAGCTTGTCGAGATCACCCCGCTGATCGGCGGTCTCCCGCTGATCGAGCTTGTCGAGATCATCCTTCGCGAGTTGCTCGTCGATGTATGAGTTGAGCGCTGCGGTGTCGAGTTCACCTTCGCCGGCGGCCTTGCCTGCGAGGTCGTCGAGTTGGTCGCGGTGGGTGACCGCGAACGCGACGAACTTCTCGACGTCGGACAGGTTTGCCTGACGCATCGCCTGCAGTTGCAGTTGCGGAATGTCGAATTCGTACTCGACACGGTTCTTGATGCGCACCGCCATGAGTGAGTCGAGTCCGAGTTCGATCAGCGGGATCTCGCGCGGTAGATCCTCGGGGTCGTAGCCCATCGACTCACCGACGATGATCGCGAGTCGATCACCAACGGACTCACCCGATTCCGGGTCCCACTTGTTGCCGATGTCGTCGACGACCTCGTCCTCGACCGTCAGCGACGTGTCGGTGTAGCCGACCTTCGCCGGGTCTATGGCACCGTCTGCGCGCTCGGCAGCGCCGTCGGCAGGTTCCGCGCTGCCGCCGCCAGCTTCTGTGGTGCCCGTGACGACCGCCTCGAACAGGAGGTGGAAGTTCTTGTCCCGCTTGGTGTGCACCGTCACCGACGCACCGCCAGGATGCGGACTCAGTGTGGTGGTCAACGAGCCGGTCTTCGGGAACTCGCCGTGCGTAGCTGCAGCGCCGACGCGCGCGTCGTCGAATACCTCTGCGGCCGCGGCACGAACCAACTCACGCGGATCGGTCACCGCAGCAGCATTGACCTCCCACGCGTGGCGGCCATCGGGAAGCGCGACGTGCGAACCGGGAATCCGCCCTGCCGTACCACCACTGGAGATCTGCGCGGTGAGCCAGAATGGCTTGCGGTCGAAACGGGTTCGCGGGATGTCGGCGTAATCGCCTGTGCCGAACAGTGATCCGACGTCGACGGGATGTCCGTGGACGTACAGCTTCATCAGCGCGTTGACGACACCGAAGCTCTCGTCCTCCTTGCGGCGCAGCGTCTCGATCAGCTCGGCGTCGTGCAAGCCTGCCGAAAAGGTCACTGCGGCAACGGAGATCAGCACCGCCGGGTTCGGCGAGAGCTCGAGGAAGGTCCGGTGGCCGTTCTCGACCGACTTCGAGATCGCCTGGCTGAACCACACGCTGTGGCGCAGGCCCTTGAGGAAGTAGTCGATGGTGTGCACGGGCTCGTGTCCAGCGCGGTAGAAGGCCTCGCGATCGACCGAACTGTAGAAGCCGGTTTCGAGGCGCTTCGGCTCGATTCCGGTGAGCTCGTAAGACAATTCGCCGAGCAACGGGTCCATCTGCGACGTGTGGCTCGCACCCTTGGTCTGCAGTTTGCGACCCAACTTGCCCTCGGCCTCGGCGCGCGCGACGATCGCGTCGACCTGAGGCTCGGGTCCACCGATGACGGTGTGCGTCGGTGCCGCGTAGACGCAGATCTCGAGGTCGGGGAAGTCGACGAGGACGTCATTGATGTCGTCCGCGCTGTACTCGACGAGCGCCATCAGGCGGATGTCGTCGCCGGAGAGCGTCGCCTCGCCCTCGCCCATGAGCCGCGAGCGCTGGCAGATGACACGTGTGGCGTCTTCGAGCGAGAGCCCCCCACTGATGTACGCGGCCGACGCCTCGCCCATCGAATGCGGCACCAGCACACCGGGTTCGGCGCCGTGGTGACGCAGGAGGTCGGCAAGGGCAACCTGGATCGTGTAGATACCGACCTGGGCGGTCTCGATGCCGTAGGTCTGCTCGTCGTCGACGAACATCTCCGCGATGGAGTATCCGAGTTCGTTCTGCACGTACTCGTCGACGCGGTCGACGTACTTCTTGAAGATCGGATTCTCGAGGTAGAGCTGCTTGGCCATCTTGCGATGCTGCGAGCCGAAGCCCGAGAGCAGCCAGACCGCCGTTGCGGCGTCGGGCGAATCAGCCGAGTACACAAGAGGATTGGCTTTGCCCTCCGCGACGGCGCGCACACCCTTGACTGCGTCTTCGTGGGTGCGGGCCATGACGACCGACCGCGAACGACCGTGGTTGCGGTGCGCGAGCGCGCGTCCGATGTCGGCGAGGGGCGTCGACGCACCCTCGTCGGACTCGAGCCACTCGAGCAGGTCGGCGGCAGCCTTACGACGCCGCGACGGCAGGAATCCCGAAAGCACCAGCGGCACAACCGATCCCTCGACGGCGCACGGGGCAAAGCCGTCGGCGGGGTCGGCTTCGACGACCTCGGCGGGCGCGTCGTCCTTCTTCGCCTGCGCGGCCAGGACGGCGCGCTCGGCGTCGGTGAGGAAGTCCTCGTCGTCATCGTCGGTGGTTTCGACAAGCTCAACCAGCGAGGACGGCTCAACCAGCGGGGACGGCTCAACCAACGAGGAGGACTCAGCGTCTCCGGTGGTCGGGGTGTCTCCGCTGGTCGAGCTTGTCGAGACCACGCCCGACAGATCACTCGGCAGCGCCTCACGCACGACGACGTGCGCGTTGGTGCCACCGAAGCCGAAGCCCGACACACCCGCGACAGCATGGCCCGAGTAGCGCGGCCAGTCCGTCGGCTCCTCGACCACCTTGAGGTGTCCGGCGTCGAACTGAATGTAGGGGTTGGGGCCGGAGTAGTTGAGCGATGCAGGCAGCTTGTTGTGCTGCATAGCGAGAACCACCTTGGCGAGCGCACCTGCGCCCGCGGCGGACTCCATATGCCCGAAGTTCGTCTTGGCGGAACCGAGGAGTGCAGGCGCGTCGGCCTGTCGACCGCGCCCGACGACGCGCCCGAGGGCGTCGGCTTCGATGGGATCGCCGAGCACCGTGCCGGTTCCGTGCGCTTCGATGTAGTCGACGCCGCGCGGATCGACAGCGGCGTCGGTGTACGCCGAGCGCAGCACCTCGACCTGGGCCTCGGGATTCGGAGCGGGCAGGCCGTTGGAGCGGCCGTCGGAGTTGACCGCCGAACCCGCGACAACTGCGAGCACGGTGTCGCCGTCGCGTCGGGCGTCGGCGATGCGCTTGAGTACGAACAGTCCGCCACCCTCGGCGCGGATCATGCCGTCGGCGTCGGCCGAGAACGCCTTGATGTGGCCGTCCTTGGCCTGCGCGCCGATGCTGTCGAAGCCGAGCGTCGCCGCGGGCGTGATGATCATGTTGACGCCACCGGCGAGCGCGACGTCGGATTCACCCGAGCGCAGGCTGCGTACGGCCTGATGCACGGCGACCAACGACGACGAGCACGCGGTGTCCATCGCGACCGACGGACCGTGGAAGTCGAAGAAGTAGGAGACGCGGTTGGCGACGATCGACGTCGACGTTCCGGTCAGCGCGTAGGCGGCGGTGTCGTGAGCGCCGTCGTCGAGGCCCATGGCCGCGAGAAGCTGGTAGTCGTTGGTCGACGTGCCGATGAAGACACCGACCGGCGCGCCCTTGAGGTCGCTGGCCGGAATGTGGGCGTCTTCGAGTGCCTCCCATGCCAGTTCGAGTGCGAGGCGCTGCTGCGGGTCGACCATCTCGACCTCGCGCGGACTCATCTGGAAGAAGTCGGCGTCGAAGCTCTTGACGTCGTCGAGGTAGCCGCCCTTGACGTTGGACTCGTCGATCACCTTCGCGAGGCGCGGGTCGGATTTGAACTCGGCCCAGCGGTCGTCGGGAAGGTCGGAGATGCCGTCGCGGCCGGAGATCAGGGCTTCCCAGGTGGAGTCAGGGGTCTGCCCGGCCTTGGGGAAGCGTGTCGAGAGGCCGACGATCGCGATGTCGTCGTCGGCGTTGCGCTCGCGAATCCAGAAGGTCTCGGCGTCGAGGTCGAGGCCCTCGTCGGGGTCGCCTTCGATGATGCGCTTGGCCAGCATCGCGATGGTGGGGTGGTTGTAGGCGACCGTCGCGGTCAGTACGACGCCGGTCTTGTCCTCGATGTCGGCGGCAAGCGCCACCGCATCGCGCGACGACAGGCCGAACTCCTCCATCGGACGGTCGTCGGAGATCTGCTCCGCGGAGATTCCGGTCGACGTCGCGACCCACTCCCGCAGCCAGTCGCGCAGTTCGGAAACCGTCAGCCCACCGGCGGTCTCGCCGTCGGTGCTCTCGCTGTTGACGCTGTCGGTGTCGGGGCTGTCGGCGTCGGCCGCAGGCTCGATGTTCGGCTCGTTGTTCAGTTCAGACATCGGTCACCAGACTACTTGGCGGCGCAGCCAGGGCTGCGCGGGTTGTGGGCAGAAGTGGTCTCGACAAGCTCGACCAGCGGGGCGGGGGCTCGACCAGCGGCGGGCACTCGACCAGCGGGTGGTCTCGACAAGCTCGACCAGCGGTGGCCGCTCGACCACCCCGACGACGCCGCCTCCGACGAAGAGCTGCGCCGCGGGCCCCAATCACACCGAATCGGGAAACGCATCCTGCTTGTATCCGCCGCGGAGTCGGCCGTCGACATATGCGGTCTTGGTGGCGCGGCGTGCGATCTTGCCGCTGCTGGTGCGGGGAATCGAGCCTGCGGGCACGAGCAGTACGTCGCGGGCCATCACGCCGTGGCGCCGGGCCACCGCGGCGCGGACGGTGTCGGCGATCTCCTGCGGATCGGTCTTCTTGCCCGGTCCACGCTCGGCCACGATGACCAGCTGCTCCGACGCGTCGTCGGCGTCGAATTTCAGTCCGCTGGCGGCGTTCTCGAAGACGACGCTCGGCAGCTGGTTGGCGGGGACGGCGAAGGCGGCGACAAAGCCGGGGCGCAGCGCGGTGCTGGCCTCCTGTGCGCTGAACTCGAGGTCTTGCGGGTAGTGATTGCGGCCGTCGACGATCACGAGGTCTTTGACGCGACCGGTGATGTAGAGCTCGCCGTCGAGCCAGACGCCGTAGTCGCCTGTGCGCATCCACTGTGCGTCTGCGGGCGCGCCGTCGGTGTGGCTGCCCTGTTCGAGCGGCGTGTCGACGGTGTTGTGGAACGTCGCCTCGCTCTCGTCGGCCTTGTTCCAGTAGCCGGCTCCGATGTTGAGGCCGTGCAGCCAGATCTCGCCGACCTCGCCGTCGGCTTTCTCGACGGCCTTTCCGGTCTCGTCGTATTCAGCGGCGTCGACGATCGTGGCCCACTGGCTCAGCGCGACCTGTCCACACGAGACCTGTGCGACCGCGTTGGGTGCGTGCTGGTCGACGACCTTCATGTGTCCGGCGTTGAGTTCGTCGCGGTCGACGTAGACGATCTTGGCCTCGTTGTTGCGCTGCGTCGCGGAGACGAACAGCGTTGCCTCGGCCATGCCGTAGCAGGGCTTGATCGCGGTCTTGGGCAGGCCGTACGGACCGAATGCGTCGTTGAACTTCTTCATCGAGCTGACGGTGACGGGCTCGGAGCCGTTGATCAGGCCGATCACGTTCGACAGGTCGAGGTGCTCGCCGTCCTTGGGCAGACCGCGTGCTGCGGCGTGCTCGTAGGCGAAGTTCGGGGCTGCCGCGTATGTCTCGGCGCCGTCGCTTGCCGCTGCGAGTTCCTTGATCCAGCGGCCCGGCCTGCGGACGAATGCCTGCGGGCTCATGATCGTGATGTAGCGGCCGCCGAGCGCAGGAAGGATCACCGTGAGCAGACCCATGTCGTGGAACATCGGCAGCCAGGTGACGCCGCGCGCGTTGCGGTCGATCTCGATGCAGTCGTAGATCTGCAGGCAGTTGGCCGCGACAGCCTCGTAGGTGATCTCGACGCCTGCGGGCACGCGGGTGGAGCCTGACGTGTACTGGAGGTACGCGACGGTGTCGCGGTTGTGGTCCTTACCCGCGACCGGTGCGACCCAGCTCGATCCGACGGAGTCGGGGACTGCGTCGACGGCGATCACGCGGGGACGTTCCTTGGCGGGCACGCCGGCGAAGAAGTCGCGTACGGCCTCGGCCGACTTGGTCGAGGTGAGGATTGCCGTCGGCTTGCAGTCGGCGAGCACCGCGGTCAGGCGATCGGTGTGGCCCGGCTCGTCGGGGCTGAAGAGCGGAACGGCGATATTGCTCGCGTAGAGCGCCGCGAAGAAACCGATCACGTACTCCAGCGATTGCGGAGCAAGAATCGCGACTCGATCACCGGGCTTGGTGACCTGCTGCAGCCGTGCGGCGACCGCGCGCAGTCGCTTACCGAACTGCGCCCAGGTGAGGTCTTGCGCCTCGCCGTCGCGTTCGCGGCTGTAGTCGATGAAGCGGTACGCCAGCGTGTCAGCCTGATCGCGCACGTTCCGTTCGACATAGTCGACCAGCGTCGCGTCCTCGTTGAAATGCAGGTTGCCGCTCTCATCGAGGAACTGCTCAAATTCTGTGTTCAGCATCCATTACTCCTGTGGCCCCCTTGTGGGACGCCACGTCCGTGCGCCTCGTCGGCGCGGTGTCGTGGCACTCCCCGCAGGTACCACGTCTTTTGGGCGTCGCGTCCGCATCTATAACGCGTGACACGGTAGCCCACACTCGGCTACTCACCCGAATTCTTGGCTTTTGGTGGATTGCACCTTTACGACGTCGGAATTCCGACACATCCCGAGAGTCATTCGCAGGCGAATTCACGTCAGCCCATTCCGACGAATGCGAAATGGGCCGTCGATGATGTTACTCCCCCTTCAATTGTGCAAGCACAGGCGCAAACGCATCCATCTGAGTGGGGAAGACGCCCACGTACGACATCGTCGTGCGTCGACGCACCTCGCGGATCTGGTCGGCGATCTCCTCGAACGATCCGATCGCGATATAGGGCGACGTCAACACGTCGTCGACGGTGAACTCGGTGTCGTGGGCAATGTTAGGCGGGTACCCCTGCGCAAGCGCCTTGAGTGCCATTTCCGCAGTGGCCTCGCGGTCGTCGGTGATGACGATGACCGCGATGGTCCAGTTGAGCTCGATGTCGGCGAACCGGTCGCCCGCGACCTCGCGGATGCGGTCGACGCGCGCCGCCGTCCTCTCGATCGTCATGTCCGACAGCTTCATCTTGCCGTCGGGCGTGGTGCCCGGGGCGACGGAGATGATGTCGGCGTGCTTGGCGGCCAGGGCGAGCATCTTCGGTCCGCCGCCGCCGACTGCGATCGGCGGTCGCGGTCCCTGACGAGGCCGAGGACTGCCCTCGAGGCCGTGGATCTGATAGAACTCGCCGTCGAAGTCGACGGTCTCGCCGCGCATCAGCTTGTCCAGGATGGTCAGCGATTCGTCGAGCTTCCTGATGCGCACACCCGGCGACTCGAACTCGATCCCCGCCTTGTCGAACTCTTCCTTCATCCATCCCGCGCCGATGCCGAGCTCGAGTCGGCCCTTGCTCAGGACGTCGATCGTGTTGGCCTCCTTGGCCAGGATCGCCGGATGACGGAAGCCGTTGGCGAGCACGGAGGTTCCGAGACGGATGGTGCTCGTCGCCTGGCTGAGCGCTCCGAGGGCTGCGAGCGGTCCGACCTGGTTGCCCAGGTGGTCGGGTACCGCGAACGTGTCGTAGCCGTACTCTTCCGCGGTCTGCGCCAGCTTCACGAACTTGCGGGCTCCGCCCTCGTCCTTGTTGCCCTCGCCGCCGGCTCCGAACCGGAACTTGCGCAGTTCACCGGGGTCACTCATCGTCGCCTGCTTCTCCTCACGCATCACTGCGGTTACCGGTCGCGTTGCCGGTTGGTCTGGTGGGCGTATATGCCCGACCGTCCAACGGTAATGCAGGTCGACGGCGCTGCCCAAACACGGCTCGACGGGACATACGACCTAGTCGAGCGCGGGCATGACTGCGAACGCGACGATCCGACGCCGCGTGACGGGCGCGACGTCGGATCTACGTCAGTTGTGTGCGGGACGCGGGGCGTCGGCGATCACTTTGTTCGACCAGCCGTACATCCACTGCGTGGCGCTGACGCCGTCGAGCTGCCAGTAGCGCTTGGTCGCGTACATGGCGTGAACGGGATTGTTGATCGCGCCCGCGAGCTGACCGACCGCAGCGACCGGATTGGCGACGGTCGGCGAATCGCAGATGAGATCGCCTGGCGCACAGATAGATTGGACGCGGTCTCGGAGATCGCCGAACCCACCGCTTCGCGGTCCGGTCATCGTGATCCCCGGCACGAGCTTGCCTATCCCGCTGAGCGCGACCTCGGCACCTACACCGTCGGGTGCGGGGCCGATGTCGTTCTGCTGCCCCTTCTCGCGTCGGCCGTCGGCGATGAGCCCGACGCCGAGCACCAGGTCCTGATCCGACGCGGCGATCGGGCCGCGACCGTTGCCGATGTTGCTCGCGAGGTCGCCTCCGATGACCGCACCTTGCGAGAAGCCCATGATCACGTAGCGCGTCAGCGGACACTTCTTGTTGGTGTCACGCAGTTTTGCCGCAGCGCGGTTGTAGCCCTGCTGTCGGGACACGTTGTAGTCGACCTGGCGGTCGTTGAGATTGGTCGGGTTACGGAATTGCGCGATGTAGGGAACGGTGTAGACCTCGGTGCGCGAGGTCGGGTACTCGTTCTGCAGCGCCGTGGACACCCGTCGCATCAGCGACGCCTTGTTGGCCGTCGGATTCATCGGGTCGTCGTCGGCCGACGATTCCCACGTACCCGGTATGACCAGCGTCAACACGTCCGGACAGTCGGCGGACTGCGCCTCCGGACGTCCGGGCGACGGTGGAGCGCTGGTCGACGGCCCCTCGCCGCCGGGAATACTCGGCGGTCCGGGTTTGAGCAGAGTGATCACCAAGATCACGATCAACACGATCGCGATGACGGCGAGAAGGGCTAGGAGCAGTGCAATACGACCGAGTCGACGACCCTTACGTCGACCGGTGGCACCTCGCTTGGCCGTCACCTAGCAGTAATTGTCACGTGCGGCTTTGATGACCTTGTCCGCCTTCGAGTTCGCCTCTGCGACGTTCTTCGAACTCGGGCCGATCATCGCGGTCACGAAAGCCTTCACGGTCGTCGGATCGGCTCCCTTGGACTGCTGCGCACAGACGTACTCGGCGCTGTTGAGCGCGACGGAGTTGTCGGAGTCGCCTGCGAAGCTGATGTTCTGGTCCTTGAGCGCCTGCAGGTACTTCTTGCCCTTGTTGCTCACCGGCTCGCCGCCGGGGCCGGGAAAGTTCTCCGGCACCTTGGTGCCGCTGTTCGGTGCGGTCGCGGGCAGCGTCGTCGAACCCGACACCTTGGTGCCGTCCGACGCGGCTTTCGACGACTCGATCTCTGATTCCGACGACTTCGCGGCCGACGACGACGGAGACGAGTACATCGACGTCGTCGTGACGGGGTCACTCGTGATCGGAGCACTTGCTGTCGAGTCGTCCGAGCACGCGGTCAATCCGCCTGCCAGAGCGAGTCCCGCCACCATCACACCCAACCCGAAGAACTTCCTCATCATCACTTCCTCATCACAACCCGACCGGTCGTTGTCGGCACCGTGCCAGGCTACTCCGAACGCAAGACGTCACAGACCACCACAACGACGTCACCTGCGAAAACGCCGCGATTCCTCAGCGAGATCTCAGCGCACCCACACCCGGCGCCGAGGCTGTGCCGATCAATCGAACACACTCGGCACCGGGTGAGGCTGCGCGCGGTCATTTACCGATGACCGTCCCGCCATTGGCGGTCCAGGAAATCTTGCCGCGCTCGAACGTGTTGAAGCGTCCCTTGCCGTCCCTGGTTGGCAGTTCGTCGCTGGTCGGCAGACCCAGTTTGCCGCCGGGACCGCCGATCGAGGCGTATGCCCCACCGATCGCGCCCGCGACCTCCTTGGGCCCCTTGGGACCCGTGATCACGCGACCCTTGTAGAAGTCCTGTGCGCGTCCACCCGGTACCGCGTACTCGGGGGTGAGGCAGCCGCCCAGTTTGTTGGCGTCTGCGACCTTCTTGAACGCCGCCGACGCACGGCACGCGACCTTGTCGCCGCCGAGTCCGAGCGCCGCCGCAGCCTGCGGCCACGCCTGCGCCATCTCGAACTCCCAGTAGGCCCAGGTGTGGGTTCCGGACGGTCGGTACACCGCCTGCCCCGGGATGCCGAGCTGGTTGAGCTTGATCGCGAACTGTTGCGACGTGACGCGGCTGAGCAGTTCCAGACCGACGCCCGAGTAGTTCGTGGCGAGCAGCGGGATATCCGACGGCTTGTCGTGTGGTCCGACGAGTCCGTTGCCCGACGAGACGTAGAGGCTCGTTCCGCGAAGCTTGTCGGCGATCAGGAACGGGTCGTGCTCCTTCCATGCCGGATCGCTCGGCGGTCCGAACATGTTCATCGAGTTGTAGCCACCGCCATCGCGCTGAGCGAACTGGATTGCCTGCGGCATACCCGTCGACGTCAACTGCAGAATGCCCGAGAACGACGCCGCGAACTTGTAGAAGCCCGGATTGCGCGCGGCCAGCATCATCGCGCCGGTGCCACCCATGGAGAGGCCCTCGATGCCGCGGACGTCCGTCGAACGCCAGTCGCCTTCGATGATCGGGGGCAGCTCGTGGATGAGGAATGTCTCCCACTTGTAGGTCTTGCCGCGGTCGGGCTGCTTCCAGTCGGTGTAGAAGCTCGACTCACCGCCGATGGGGAGAACGACGTTGACGTTCTTGTCCTTGTAGAAGTCGACGATGTTGGTGTTCAGGACCCACCCACTCTGGTCGTCCTGCGCACGCAGGCCGTCGAGCATCGTCAGTTGCGGGAACTTGGCGTCCGGGCGCGCCCACCAGTCACGCGCCAGCAGGATCTGCACCTGGATGTCGGTGTTCATCGCGGGCGAGTGCACCCACAGCGCGACGCGGCGGTCGGTGTACCAGAACACTTTCGTGACGCGTGCGGGCTGAGCGGGCGCCGCTGCAGGCTGCGCGGGTGCTGCCGCGGGCGGCGCAGGCTGAGCGGGCGCCGGCGCTGCGGGTTGGGCTGGCGCTGCGGGTTGAGCCGGCGCTGCCGGGTTGGCAGGGGGCGCGGCGGGCGGATCAGCAGGCGCCGACGCCTGGCCCGCCATCGTCACACCGACTGCCACGGCGATCGTCGCCGACACCGTGGCTGCGAAACGCGTGATCCGACGTCCTCGTCGCCACCCCTGCTCGTTCGTCACCCGATCCCCCTTCGCGCGATCAGCGCGTACCGCTCGACGCATTCGATTCCCACTCCTTCGCACCGGTGGGGCGGAACTCCGCTGTGTACGCGTCTACGCACACCTCAGAAATCACACACATCCCACTAGCCACATTTTGCCTCAGGTGTTTCTTACCCTGTCCCGACGATGAATCCACGCGCGACGCGCTGAGGCGGATGAGATTTCTGTGACTTGTGATGCAGATGGGGTCAGTCGACGTGGCGCTATCGAGGTCGGCCACAAATTCGAGGTCGGCCACAAACGACGCGACCCCGACCGGGAGTCCCGGTCGGGGTCGCGTACGAGTAGAGCGTTACTGATCAGATCAGCGGAAGAAGCCTCGCTGGTAGGCGCTCCACACCATGTCCTGCCAGTAGCCCCACGCGTGGGTGCCATTGGCGTCGTAGGTCATCAGGTTGATGCCCTGCGTGAAGGCTGCGACCTCGAATGCCTTGCGCTGTGCCAGCGCCAGCACCTCGAGCGTCGAACCCTTGAACAGGTCGTCGAAGACGTTCGGCAGCGCGTTGTAGCGGCCGAAGAGTCCGTTGCCCGATCCGGTGAAGACCTTGAGGTGATGCATGCGGTTGATCAGCATGAACGGGTCGTTGTCGTACCAACGCTGATCCCACGGGGGACCCCACATGGCGTCGACGTTCCACGGCTTGGGATCGACGTCGAGCATGGCCAGTCGAAGCATGGTGTGCATGCCCGGCGCGCTCAGGAAGTCGTAGCCCGAGAGCGAGCCTGCCGCGTAGTAGAGATCGGGGCGCTTGGCAGCGAGAACCAGAGCCGCGTTACCACCGGACGAGATGCCCATGATGGCGTACTTGCCGCCCTTGCCCTTGAAGCCCTTCTGGCGCAGAGCCGGCGCGAGGCGGTTCTGGATCACGCACTCCCACATGTAACGACGCTGCTGGCCGTTGAAGTTACTCGGCGCGTTCCAGTTGGTGTAGAAGCTGGCAGGTCCGCCGATCGGCTCGACGACGTTGACGCCGCGGTTGACCAGCTCCTGGACGTTGGTGTTGATTTCCCAGCCCGAGAAGTCGTACTGGGCGCGCATCCCGTCGAGAAGGATCACGGTGCGGGTGTTGCCCGGCTTGAACCAGGAGCGCACCTTGACCTTGCCGGGAGCCATCGACTTGTTGCCGAAGGCACCGTTGGTCGGCATGCCGCAGGCGTCGATCCACCACTCGCTCTTGCCTGCGGGGGTTCCGTTGACACGTGCATCTGCGGTACCTGCGCCCGTGATGACCGACGCGAGACCCGCGATCGTCATCAGCGCGACTGTCACCGCAACCAACCGGCTACGCATCCGGAATCCACCGCGTTTCCCGGGCGTCATCGCTCCCGACCTCACCGCTACTCCCATCGACCAAACTCTCCTCTGTTACCAGTCCCCATGCGCCCCACAGGACACACCAGGCACCAGATCGTTACGTGCGCGATATCAACCCGACCGGCTTGGCTACCCCTGGACTACGTTCCCACCCGTCACATGCGGCCTCCGCACGACCTGTGCGAGACACACTCTGCGAGTGCAATACACACCGAATCCGGTGCAATGCACAACGACTCGGGAGCCTATTGCATAGTCCAACACACTGACAATCAGTGTGACCGTCGCCACATGGACCGTCTTACGACGTCGACGTGGTGCCGATCGACCAATACCGCTCGGTCTTATCTCTCATCGCTTTATCAGGCTCCGACGTTACCTATCCGATACATAACAGGACAAATCTGTCATGCACTTAGCCACCCTTAAGGTGTCTGACCTGCACAGATCGTTGGGTGATTTGTCCAGATTGTGACGCTCATCTCGGGTGCATGCGGGGCGGAACGGGCAGTCCGCAGCGCTGGAGTTCGTACTCCGGGTTGCGCTGAATGCGGTAGTCGGAGAAGCCGAACGACTGCGGCAAATTCTTCTTGAAACGCTCGAAGGACCACGTGTCCTTATACGACTCGATCCGATCGACGGTCTGCGAACACGTCAGCGCTTCCTTCGCCTGCGCAACCATGTCCTCGTCGAGGAAGCCCGGCAGCACCGGCCATTTGGGATAGGCGCCGGACTCCGCGATGACCCACTCGGCGGGCAGGTTCTTGTCGTGCCCGATGCGACCGTCCTCGAGGCGTTCGGTGTGTGCGGCGATCGGGTACGCGAGTCCCATCTGATCGATCACGCGGACGTCGAGCGGAGCGTTCATGCTCGTCATCCCGAGATTGAGGAAGTAGACGGTCGCCTTGCGCTCTGACTGCGGGGTGTTGTCCGGCAGCTTGGCCACGTACCACTCGTCGTAGTTGTTCGACGGCAGGATCACTCCACCCTGCGTCCGGTACTCGTCGATCCGCTCGACCATGGCACGCATGCGTGGGTAGTCGAGGTAGTCGGCTGCGGTGACCGGGTTTTCGTTGCCCATGTTGGTGACGTAGAACCGACGCTCGTCGACGATGCCGCTGCGTCCGATGTCGATGCCGGCGTTGGGCAGCACCTTCTCATGGCAGACGATCGCCCAGACGAGCGTCGTGATCCACAGCGCAGCCATCACGGTCGCACCGCCGAGTTGCACCATCACGCGTCGGCGCCGACCCCGGTCCTTCACCGCGTCGACGCCGCGTCCGAAGGCCGCGCGGACATCGGCAACAGCGGGCAGCGAGAGCGGTATGACCATGACCGGGAGCAGGATCGTGAACATCGGCGTCAGCAACACACGGCCGTGCATGAAGTCGCCACCCTGGCGCAGCCAGTAGACGCCGACCACGAATCCCGCGACCACGATGGCCACCGTGACGGTCGTCGGAGTCTGCAGATTGCGCGACCATCGTGACAGTCGCTCGCGGACCGTCGGGCGTTCTGTGTCCTTCGACGTGTCCTTTGACGACGCCGCGGCGCTCGAGTCGTCTCGTGTGGCCGTGCGGTTCATCCGGATGCCCACGACGATCAGGACTCCCGCAACGATCGCGAGGACGACCGGAAGGACAAGCGTGTACGGCCCGAAGAGGTTGCCGAGATAGACGAAACCCTGATGCCACTTGGACCCGCTCGCATCCTTCGCGACGGCAGGGTTGGGAATGAGCAGTGCGTAGTAGCCCATCCGGAAGATCTGATAGCCAACCGGCAACACCGCGGCACACAGCACAACGCCGACACGCATCTTCCACGTCAGCGGCGCCAGGAAGACCAACAGCAAGGCGATTCCGCCGACCACGGCGAGTTCTGGCCGGATCAGCGGCGCGAGACCCGCCCAGAACGCGAGGAACAGCGTCGCCGCTGCTCCTCGGTATCCCGCGTTTCTCTGCGCGCCCTCCGGAGCGGCACCACCGGACCGTCTTCGGGACCAGGCGATCAGCAGACACCAGAGCACCGCGACCCAGAAGATGCACAGCCCGTTTTCCAGGCCGCTCGTGGCAAAGTCACGCGCGGGTGGGATCGCGATATAGATGATCGCTCCCAGCGGCAGCAGCAGCGTGATCCCGGTTGCAGCGGGACCGGTGATGCGCGGTCCGAGCAGTCGCGCCGTGCCGTACATCGCGATCGGGATCGCAGATACCGAGAGCACCAGTGCGACCCACAGGGCGACGTACTCGAGCTGACCGTCGGTCACCCATGCCCAGAACCACAGCAGGTAGGTCCACGCCGTCGACGTGTTCGCCTCGACTCGCTCGCCCGCATTGAACACCGGTCCGTTGCCTGCGAAGAGGTTTCGCAGCGTGCGCAGCACGATCAGACCGTCGTCGGCGATCCAGCGACGCTGCCACGCACCGATCGCGAAGAAGGTTGCGACCCCGATGGCCCCGATCAGGAAACTGACCGTCGCCGTCCACTCACGCGGCCCCCACGACGACAGAAATCGCCGACGCCCCGCTCCCGGCGGGGGGCCGGCGGCCGCACCGTCGACGGCCTTGTCACTCTCGTCGTCGACCTTGTCGTCAGTGCGGACGTCATCGGGGCCGACGTCATCAGAGCCGACATCAGCTCCGGTGTCCTCGCCGACGGGACCGGTTTCCGGATCGGCGGCACCAGACCGCTCACCGATGACGGGGATCACCATCGTGACGTCGGTGCCCACGGCTCGGTCGGCGTCGTCATAGGAGTCCGCGGTGCCGGGGATCTCTCGAAGTCTGTGTCGCCCCGCGCGAGCGGGCTCGTCACGAACGTCAGACGACATAGACCGCGACACCAACACAGACGATCCATGCCAGCGCCAGGATCTGCAGAATGCGGTCGCCGAAGGCGATCTCTTCGGGTTCGCCCGCGGTACCGCCGTCGACGACGACGGCATAGCGCAGAATCGCGATGGTGAACGGCACCATCGAGATGGCGTACCACACGTTGGTGTCGTGCCCGGAGTTCTTGTCGAACGCCCACAGGCCGTAGAACGCGACGACGAGCGTCGCCGACAGCGTCCACACGAAACGCAGGTAACTCGTGGTGTAGTACTGCAGCGATTTGCGGATCTTTGCGCCGGTTCGCTCGGCGAGAACCAGCTCGGCGTAACGCTTGCCCGCTGCCATGAACAGCGATCCGAAGGCCATGACCAGCAGGAACCACTGCGACAGTTTGATGTCGGTCGCGGTACCACCGGCGATCGCGCGCAGCAGGAAGCCGGACGAGACGATGCAGATGTCGATGACCGGCTGGTTCTTGAGCCCGAAACAGTAACCGAGCTGGATCACCAGGTAGATCGCGATGACCACCGCGGTCTGCCAGTTCGCCGAATAGGCGATCAGCAGCGACGCCACACCGAGCACCACCGCGAGTACGTACGCGAGCTTGACCGGCACCACGCCGGCGGCGATCGGCCGATAACGCTTGGTCGGGTGGTTGCGATCGGATTCGACGTCGATCGCGTCGTTGATCAGGTAGATGCACGACGCCGCGAGACAGAACGCCACGAAGGCGATACCCGCGCGGCCGAGCACGTGTGCATCGGTGATGCTGCCCGCGGCGAGCGGAGCTGCCAGCACCAGGACGTTCTTCACCCACTGGCGTGGGCGGAGCGCCTTGATCAGGCCGTCGACCCGGTTCTTCGGCGGGCCGACCTTCTTGCCGTGCTCGATGGGCTCCTCGCTCATGCCTCTCCTCGGTTCCTGATCGCCCACGCGGCAGCGGTCCGTGCGGTCTGCCCGGGCACCAGTGCAAGTGCACCCGCTCGGGCCGCCACACGCGCGGTGCGCGTGGCACGCGGATGCCCTGCAGCCGTGCGTGATGCCTGCTCGAACAGCGTGTCAGCACCGATGACGGCTCCAGCACCCAGCGCGCCGAGTGCGGCTCCCGCGGCGACGTCGCTCGGATAGTGAACCCCGAGCACAAGCCGCGAGGTGAGCATAGGTGGCACCAGAAGTGCCGGTAGCAGGTAGGGCGGCAAACCGGCGGCCCGACCGATCAGAATCGACGCCGCAGTTGTCGACGTCGCGTGCGACGACGGGAAGCTCAACTTGCTCGGCGTCGACACCCCGATCCGGATTCTGGGGTCGTGCGGCCGGGGGCGTCGGACGATGCGTTTGATGATCACCGACGCCGCGTGCGTCCCGAATGCTCCGACTCCGGCCTCGACCCATCGACGTTGCGCCGTGGCGTCGCCCCGACGACGAGCGGCGGCGTACCCGAGTCCCGAGATGGCCAGCCAACCGAGCGAATGCTCTCCGAAATGCGAGAGAGCCCGCGCTGTCGGGAGCACACCGGGTCGGTCGTAGAGCGCATCCTGGATGGCGATCAGCGCGTCGACCTCGCGGCTCTCGCCGCGACTGACTGCATCGTTCGACGACTCGTCGCGTTCCGCGACGTCCCGATCATTCGATTCCGAAGACACCCGCCCAGCTCTCCTTACTGGTCAAGTCCTGATGAGCGGCGCGGTAGCGCTGCGCCATCTCAGGAAACCTCTCGTTGAGTTCACGCACCAGGGCAGCGGATTCGCGTGCGAGCGCGATCATCTTGTCGCGGTCTCGCTGGCGATACACCACTCCCCGACCATCCGCCGTGGTGACCGTGACACCGTCGACCCGCCCGAGCGAGAACCACCGCGCCTCGATGGGCGGGTAGTTGGCTTGCGGCACCTCGTGATGACGAGGGTCTGCCGGGCGCAGGTTGTTGACCACCGACGCCGCGAGCGCCTTGATCTTGCTCACCGGATTGGTCGGCACATTGACACCGAGATGCGTTGCCTCCCCGCTGGTTCGAGGCAGTTCGGTCGCCGAGGGCAACACGACCGCGTCGGGGTACTGCTTACGCATCTCCGCGATCTTGGGAAGCGCTGTCGGCAACAGGTCGCGGATGTGATCCGGTCCCGCGAGGAAGTCGCGGATCGCTTCGTTCTGAATCGCCACCGTCGAATATTCAAGGCTCAGAAGATGTTTGGCAGTCGCCTTGACCATCGACTGCAGAATCCCCTTGATCGGACCGTCGTGGTGGATCGAGGCGACGACGAGCCGGTTGCGAAGGTGGAAGTACGCCTGCCAGTCGATGGCGTCGTCCTTGTCACTCCAGGCCATGTGCCAGATGGCGATTCCCGGGATCGTCGCCGTCGGGTAGCCCGCTTTCGCGGCACGCAGGGCGTACTCCCAGTCGTCCCACTTGATGAACAACGGCATCGGTAGGCCGATCTGCTCCGCGCATTCACGCGGGATCATGCACATCCACCAGCCGTTGCCCTCGACGTCGATCCGACGATGCAGGTTCTTGGAATTCTCCCTGTCGCGCAACGGGTACTGCGCGAAGTCGTGGTCGTACTCGACGAAGGGCGCGGCCGTCCACATGAAGTTGTGGTGATTGATCACCTCACCCATCGAGTGCAGGTGACTGCGGTCCTGCAGGTTGAGCATCTGACCGCCAACGAGCATGGGCGACTTGGCAAATCGCGACATCGCGAGCGCGCGCAGGATGGAATCCGGCTCGATCGCGATGTCGTCGTCCATGTAGAGGATGTACGGGCTGTCGGTGAGCCGCAGCGCCTCGTACATGATGCGCGCGTAGCCGCCCGAGCCGCCGAGGTTGCCCTGGTCGAAGATGTGCAACCGATCGCCGAGCGCTGCGGAAGCTTCCTCGTAGCCGGGCTCGTCGACGACGTTGCGCGTGCCCTGGTCGGGCATGAGCACGGCGTCGATCACCGCGTCCACCAACGGATCCGACGTGAGCGCGGCCAGTGCATTGACCGCGTCCGTCGGCCGGTTGAAGGTCGGGATGCCGACGGTGACGCGCTTGGTCTCCGGGCCTGTAGCCGCTGCAACCGCCGAATACCAACCCGCCGAGACGATTTCGGTGTCGGTGTCGGTGGTGACGTCGAACCAGATCCATCCGCCGTCCTCGAATGGCCCGAGGTCGAGCTCGAATTCGATGACGCCGTAACCATGTTCGTCGGTGGGCACCAGGTCGCCGCCGATTCCAATGCGCGAACCGTCGACCTTGGAGCGGTAGAGGTCCACGCGGCACGTGCCGCGGACCTCGACGCGCAGCACAACCGACTTCAGGACCGACCAGCGTCGCCAATACGACGCCGCGAACGCGTTGAAGTAGGTCTCGAAGCTGACCTCCGACTCGCCTGCGAGAAGCACAGACGTCCTGGTCGGCGCGTGGGCACGACGAGTGTTGTTGTCGGACTCCACCTGATAGAGCGAGCGCACGTCGATGGGCTCACCCGGCCGCGGGAAGATGACCCGCTGCAGTAGTTCGACGGCCTTCGACTCGGGAACGCTCGGCGCCGTCGCCGGCTGCGCCCCGGTGGTCTCGATCGTCTCGACAGACGTCGTTTCGTTGGAAACAGTCACACTCATCTACTCCGCCTCCGCCAGCGGCGCACCGTCACTCAGGTGCGGCGCCAGCGTGTTCTCGAACATGGTGAGCGCACTCGCGATCGCCATGTGCATGTCCAGGTATTGGTAGGTGCCCAACCGGCCGCCGAACAACACCTTGGCGTCTGCGGTCTCGGTCTTGGCAAGCTCCCGGTAGGCGGCGAGCTTGTCGCGGTCCTCCGGGGTGTTGATGGGGTAGTACGGCTCGTCGTCGTCGTTGGCGAATCGGCTGAACTCGCGCATGATGACGGTCTTGTCCGTCGGATAGTTCTTGCGCTCGGGGTGGAAGTGGCGGAACTCGTGGATACGCGTGAACGGGACGTCGGCGTCGTTGTAGTTCATCACCGGGGTGCCCTGGAAGTCGCCGGTTGCCAGCACCTCGGTCTCGAAGTCGAGGGTGCGCCATCCCAGGCGTCCCGCCGAGTAGTCGAAGTACCGGTCGAGCGGGCCGGTGTAGACGACCGGTGCGTCGGGGTTGGCGGCGCGGATCTCGTCGCGGATGGCGAACCAGTCGGTGTCGGTGCGCACCTCGATGCGCTCGTCGGCCGCCATGTTCTCCAGCCACGCGGTGTACCCGTCGACCGGCAACCCTTCGTAGGTGTCGTTGAAGTAGCGGTTGTCGAAGGTGTAGCGCACGGGCAGCCGCGTGATGTTCGACGCGGGCAGGTTCTTGGGGTCGGTCTGCCACTGCTTGGCCGTGTACGCCTTGATGAACGCCTCGTAGAGCGGGCGCCCGATCAGGCTGATCGCCTTCTCCTCGAGGTTCTTGGCGTCCTTCGTGTCGATCTCGCTGGACTGCTCGGCGATCAGCGCGCGCGCCTCATCGGGGCTGTAGTACCGGCCGAAGAACTGCGACACCAGGCCCAGTCCCATCGGGAACTGGTACGCCTGGCCGTCGTGCAGCGCGAACACCCGGTGCTGGTAGCCCGTGAAGTCGGTGAACTGATTGACGTAGTCCCACACCTTCTTGTTCGACGTGTGGAACAGGTGGGCGCCGTATTTGTGCACCTCGATACCGGTTTCGGGCTCGGCCTCCGAATAAGCGTTCCCGCCGATGTGCGACCTGCGCTCGACCACCAGAACCCGCTTGTCGAGCTGGGTCGCCGCGCGCTCGGCGATGGTGAGACCGAAGAACCCGGATCCGACGATGATCAGATCGAAGGCGGAGTTCGACACGACGGTGCTATTGGTGGCCACGGGTGTTCAGGGTAACGGACCCGACAACGGTGCTATCCACACACGCAGGGGAGTCGTCCACACACGCGGGGGCAGCGTCGTCGACGCACGCAGGGTCGAGGTGGTCGACACGCGCGAACACCCTGAGACGACGTCGCGAGTCCCCTATTCGGACGTGATGTGCCCCGAGCACACAATTAAGGCTGGCCAGGGCCGGTATAATCAATACATCGGGCTGTAGAAAACGGCTCACCGAAGACTGTGCGACGCAGTTTGTGTACCGCTGTTCGAGTACCGCGGATTGCGCAACTCCCCGAGGAGTCCGCCAATGACCTCCCAGCACATCACCCCACCAGTCTCTCTGCGTAGTTCTTCGACGTCTGACGTCCCGATTCCGCCCCGCACGCCGATGACCCGGTTCTTTCCCGCGCCGACGCACAGTCAGCCACCGCAGTCGTTCGGCACCCCGGAACCGGAGTGGCTGACCTGGCTGGCTTCGCAGAGCTGGCCACAGGTTGCCTTCGACATCGATCGCCTCGTCGTCGTCGCAGCTCATCCCGACGACGAGATCCTGGGGGCCGGTGGCCTCGTGCATGCCGCGGCGGCGAACGGCATCGAGGTGGTCACGATCTGCGCCTCCGACGGCCATGCGACCCACCCCGGATCGCCGGAGCAACTGGCAAACCGTCGACACCTCGAACTCGATGCCGCGTCGATGCTGCTCGGCCTTGACCTCCCGCGGTGGGGCGGCCTCCACTCGGGAACCCTCGAGCAGTACCCCGACCGGCTCGACGCGATGATCACCGACGCCCTCGACGACCGGCCGGGCGCCCGAAACGGCCTCTTGGCCGTCTGGGATCACGACGGCGAGGCCGATCACGAAGCCGTCGGCCAGGCCGCCATGCGTGTCGCAAAACCACGCGGTATCCAACTGTGGATGTACCCGATCTGGCTCTGGTACTGGGCACATCCCGGCGACGCGAATGTGCCGTGGCACCGTGTGCAAACCATCGGCGTCTCGCCGATCGTGATGGCCGTGAAGAATGCCGCTGCGCGATCCTTCGCGGAGCAGAAGCGTCCCCGCAACGCGGACGACAACCCACAGCCCATTCTCGGCAGCTCGATCACGTCGCATCTCCTCCGGGGTACGGAGTATGTTTTCGGCTGAAAGGTCGCGGCCAAACGTCTCCGCACAGCACCAAATGTGCGCCTGTGACGAAGTGCTGTGTGGATGCCTTGCCGAAGGAGTAACCGTTGACTGACCTCACCTCGCGGACAGACGCACCGACCACGTGGACGGGCACTGAGATCGCACAGAAGAGTTCGGAGATCGCTCGCATTGTCGCGCAACTGCAGTCGGAGAGCACCGACAGCGACATGCTGCTGCGCCTGTTCACCAAGGCCGCCGCCGAGGCGATCGGCTCGGACTACGCCAGCATCACCATCGTCACCGAAGGCCGGATCGAGACGCCGGTGATGATCGGCGAGATCGCGGCACAATCGGACGCGCTTCAACAGGAACTCGGCGAGGGACCGTGCATCCGCTCGGCCACCGACGACACCACGATCTGGATCGACGACATGCGTCGAGAAACGCGTTGGCCGACGTTCTGCGCAGCGGCCGCCGACCTCGGCATCGGGTCGATGGCGTGCTTCTGCCTCTACATCGCGGGCGAAGAACGCGGCGCACTCAACCTGCACAGCACTGTTCCGAACGCCTTCGACGACGAGGCGCGGGCCCTCGGCCAGTTGTTCGCCGCCCACACCGCGACTGCGTTCTCGGCGGTGCGCGAGAAGGAGCAGCTCCGCACGGCGCTCAGTTCACGCGACCTGATCGGCCAGGCCAAGGGCATGCTGATGGAACGGTACCGACTCAGCCCCGACCAGGCGTTCAGCCTCCTCGCGCGGCTCTCCCAGGACTCGAACACCAAACTCGTCGACATCGCCGCCCAGGTCGTCGACGCCGGCCCGGAGTAGTCGGGCCGGGTCGTCGGCTCGGGGGTCGTCGGCTCGGGCGGTTGGCTCGACGCCACAGCGATCGGGCCGCCGCACTGATTGACCGCGGCCGGCCCGACCCGACCGCTCAGCGCAGCCGGTCGGCGCGCGGGAAGCCGAGCACGGGGACGCCGCCGCGCTGCTGGAAGTCGGCCAGCCCTTTGCCCGCGAGCGCGTGGGCGCCGGTCGGCTGGCTGAAGAACATCATGCCCTTCTGGAAGAGCTGCGTGACCCCGGCGCCGTCGGGCGTCAGCGTCGGGACGCCGACCGCCTGGCCGAGCGGCCCGGTGACGCCACCGAGATCGCCGAGCTTGCCGTTGAGCGCGTCGGTCGCGATGCCCAGGAGCTTCGACGACCCGGGCACGAGGTTGTCGGCCAGTCCGGTCAGCGAGTCGGGGATCAGCGAGCCGAGATCAGCAGAACCCAACCCGGCGCCAGCACCCGGCCCCGTCGGCGGGGTCACGATCTTCGGCTTACTCGTCTGGCCCTTCACCGAGAACCACGACGACTTGAGCTGAAGCTTGGTCCGAACGTCCTCGCCGGTCGCCTCGACGGTGCCGCCCGAGCCGGAGACGCGGACCCGCAAGGCGCGACCGTTCTCCGGCCCGAGCCCGTTGGCCTCGATCACCTCGAAACTACGCAGCGCACCGACCCCGAAAGCGGACGCGATGCTCGACCCACTCACGTTGGCAGTCCAATTGTGTTCCGGCGCAATCGAATCGCCCTCGTCGACGACGGCCGGGAAACGTCCACCCGCGGTGTAACCACCGGTCGACGCGGAGAATTCCGTGAACGCCGGCTGGCCGTTCTGCCGCAGGATCTGTCCCGCGGTCGCGTCGGCCGCACGATTGGTGCGCGGGTCCTCACCCGCGACTCCGCCGTACATCTGGGAGTTCTGCGTGTCGTCGATCTTCTTGCCGCCCGCGATGGCCGAGAGCGCGTAGCTCCGCGCGACGACGGCCTGCGCCTTGAGCGCTTCCATGCCGCCCGAGTCGCCCCAGCTCGGAATGCTCTCCTTGGCGATCACACCCTTGACGTAGTCGTCGAGGTTCAGTTTGTTGACCACGCGTCCGCCGTCGAGCCCGAGCGAACCGCGATACGCCGCGTTCGATCCGCAGAACTTCAGCAACTCGCCACCGGGGCGATTGGTCGCCGGGTTGATCGGATCGACGAAGGTCGCGGGCACCGATTGCACCGCGCCGCCGCCACAGCCGTTGGTGATGGTCGCGGTTCCACCCGAGATGCTGACAGCCTGCCCCGGCTGCACCTGCACACTGCCCACACGCGCACCTGCGTCAGCGCGGACGTTGACCGCGGACTGTTTGCTCAGCCCGACGGTGATGTCGGGGCGGTCGGCCTTGCTCAGCGTCGTCCCGCCGTAGAAGTGCTGCAGGATCTTCGACGACGACCAGCCCTTCTTGGCGTACCCGTATGCACCCCACTGGCCCATGCCACGGCCGTGACCGTGCCCGTGTCCGATCAGGACCACGCCGGGGTCGGCCACGAGACCGATGTCGGATCGCGCAGAGAAGCCGTCGCCCGCGATGACCCCTCCCACCAGCAGCGCAGGGGCAACGGCACAGACGACCGCAGACGATGTTCGACGACGTCGACTCCCCGGACGCGCCCGGGAGACGAACGGATTCGACAGTCGGAGTTTCACGGCTGTCCGCACCTCCAGCGCGCAGTTGGTCAGACTCTCCCCATCGAGGCCTGTTACAGATGTGACTAATGGGACGTATGTGACCATAGTGATTCTTCTTCCAAATACCAACCTCAGGGCATAACAACCGCGTCACGAGTTGGACGGCCTCCTCGCCCCGACCACGCGCGCATCCACGCCGCCTGGGCGCTCCGTACGGCCGACTGGGCGTTCCGTACGGCCGACTGGGCGCTCCGTAAAGCCCACTGGGCGTGCCCAACTTTCGGATCGCCGCAGTTCTTAACCTGTCGGTCGCTCGCGACGCTTCCTATCGTTCGACGCACCACCGCGGGCCCGTCTGCCGCACGGCATCACGCAGATCGACGATTCACCGGCATCAGAACCGCACCGACTTCCACCTTCAGGGGACACCTCATGACAAACACGCTCGACGTCGCTCCCGAGACCCAGATCTCGCGCCTCACGGTGCCCGAGATCGACGACCTGCCCGACGATCTTCAACGCCAGATCCGTTCCATCGAGCGTCAATTGGGCTACATCCCCAACTGGGTGCGCGCGTTCGCGCTCGGTGGCGCACACGCCGCGCGGTTCAACGAATACATCCTCGGACTGCTCGACCCCAACGCCGGCCTGCTCCCCTACGCCGACCGTGAACTGATCGCCACAGTCAGTTCTGCCGAAAACGGTTGCTCCTATTGCCGTCTCAATCACGCCGTGAGCCTCGGCGATGCACTCGGCGACAAGAAGCTCGGCACCCGAATCGCCGTCGACTACCGCGAGGTCCGTGAACTCACCGCCCGCCAGCGCACACTCGCCGACTTCGCGGCCACGCTCTCGGTCCGCCCGGGGGAAGTCTCCGACGACGACCTCGACGCGCTGCGCGACCTCGGACTCGACGACGCCGCAATCTACGAGGCGATCCAGGTCGTCGCAGCCTTCGCCGCGGCGAACCGGTTCAGCATCGCGCTGCAGGTACGCCCCGACGACCAGTTCTTCGACTGACACCCACCGCCCAACACCGCCACAGCGGAAACTCCACCGCCGAAAACACAACAGCCGCAACTCCATAAGGGAAACGCCATGACAGAGACAACAATTCAACCGACCACCACCGAATGGGTGATCCCCGAGGACACCCTCGAACGCTTCCGCGAGCGCGCCGTCGCCCATGATCGCGACAACACCTTCTTCGCCGACGACCTCGCCGACCTCTCCGAACTCGGCTACCTGCGCGCAACGCTGCCGGTCGAACGCGGCGGCCTCGGCCTGACGCTGCACCAGCTCAACGCCGAGCAGCGCCGCCTGGCCACGTTCGCACCTGCCACCGCGCTCGGGATCAACATGCACCTGTACTGGGTCGGCCCGATCACCGATCAACTGGCACAGGGCAATTCGGATGTCTCCTGGCTTGCCGACGAGGTCGCGGCGGGCAAGGTCATCGCCGCCGGACACGGCGAACCCGGCAACGACCTCGTCATCGACGATTCGACGACCATCGCGACTCCGGTCGAGGGTGGTTACCGCATCACCGGCCGAAAGATCTTCACCTCGCTGTCACCGGCGTGGGATTGGCTCGGCGTGCACGCCCGCGACAACTCCGACCCCGAACACCCAAAGATCGTGCACACCTTCATTCCTCGCGGAGAAGGCGTCACCACCGTCGAGACCTGGGACACCCTGAGTGTGCGGGCAACAGCAAGCCACGACACTCTGCTCGACAACGTCTTCGTTCCGCACGAACGCACCGTCGGCGTCGTCGAACTCGGCGAGCAACCCACCGGATACGTCGCGGGCATCTTCCCGTGGGTACTTCCGGCACTCGGCAACATCTACGTCGGAATCGCCCGCCGCGCACTCGATCTCGCGATCGCCTCGGCGACGTCGCGCAGCGCGCTCAGCCTCGACGGTGAAACCGTCGCCCACAAGCCGTTCACGCAGTATCACGTCGCGGAGGCCGAACTGGCACTCGAAGCCGTGACCGGCGCACTGGACGACCTCACCAAGTCGCTCACCGCCGGTGAGGATCTCGGCGACCGTGCCCTCCTACGGCTGTTCGCCGCAAAGGAGAACAGCACCCGGGTCGGCCGACAAGTCACCGACCTTGCGCTCGAGATCGCGGGAGCCGGTGCGCTGCATCGTCGTAACGAGTTGGAGCGGCTCTACCGCGACGTACGCGCGGGCAGCTTCCACCCACCGAACTCCGACGCGGTGCGCGCTTTCGTCGGGGCGTTCGCGCTCGGACTCGCCTAAAACTCCTCAGCTCGCACGGTGGTTCTACCCGAACCACCGCGCGAGCACCCGCGCGACGCCGTCCTCGTTGTTGCCGACCGTGACTTCGTCGGCGGCGGCGATCGCAGCCGGATGCGCGTGTCCCATCGCAACCCCGTGCCCGGCCCAGGTGAGCATCTCGACGTCGTTCGGCATGTCACCGAACGCCACGGTGCGCTCGCCCGAAAGCCCTGCGAGGTCGATCAGTTTGTCGAGACCCGACGCCTTGTGCGTGTCGGGCACCGAGAGCTCGATCAGTCCGTTGTCGGTGGAGAAGGTGACCTGCGCGATGCCGTCGACCTCCGGCAGAAGTCGCCGCGCCATCTCACCACTGGCCAGATCGGGCTGTCGCACAAGCAGTTTCACCACCGGCTCCGAGTAGACCTCGTCGTCGCCTACCTCGATGTGGTCGGGGTTGAGCCACGCGTGTCGATAACCCGCGGTCGCCACGAAGGGCGGTGTCGCAGCGTCGAATTCCGACGAGCCGACCCGTTCTCCGGCAACCCCGGCGTCGGGAAGACACCGCGCGATCACCTCGCGGAGCACCGCGAGCCGATCGGTTTGCAGCAGAGCCGAATACACGATCTTGTCGTTCGCGATGTCGTAGATGATCGCACCGTTGGCGCATACCGCATATCGCACGTTGACCGCGGAACCCGGGAATTGGTCGGTGATCTCGGCGATCCAACGAGGTGGCCTGCCCGTCGCCAGGACGAACTCGGTGCCGGCATCACACGCTGCCCCGAGTACGCCGATCGTGAAGGGCGACACCGTGTTCTGGTCGTCGATCAGGGTGCCGTCGACGTCGCTGGCAATCAGTGTCGGCGGGCCGTCGAATCCGACTGTGCTCTCGCCGGTCGACGCTGCGGATGCGTCACTCACCATTGGCCTTTCGCTCGCGGGCAGCAGCCTTGCGCTCGGCTTCGTCCTTCTCGATGACCGCAGCCTCCTCGGGTGTGGGTGCCGAACCACCGAGTCGGTGGGGCACCCAGAACTCACCCTCCGGGTGCGATCCGTAATCGTGCTGAACACGCAGGAGTTGCTCGCGCATCACGTCTCGTAATCGCGATGTCTCCTGCTCCGGATTACTCGCGGCCGCAACCGTTATCGGACTGCCGTAGCGCACGCGCACCGGAATCCGACTGCGCCCCATGTCACGTGTGCCACCCTTGGTCCACTGTCGCTGCGCTCCCCAGACGATGGTCGGAATCAACGGCACTCCTGCCTCTGCGGCCATGCGCACCGCACCGGTCTTGAAGTCCTTGAGCTCAAAGCTGCGACTGATCGTCGCCTCCGGATACACCGCGACGATCCGACCCTCTCGCAGCGACGAGACCGCGCCCCGAAAGGCTTCGACACCTTGCGATCGATCAACGGGCACGGAGCGGGTGAGGGTGATCAAGAACCGCATGATGGCGATATCCATCATCTCGGACTTGATCATGAACCGCGTTCGACGCCCCGCCTGGTACACGCCGTACGCCGCGGGCAGGAAGTCGACGTAGCTCGTGTGGTTGATCACCAGGACCGCACCGCCGTCGGCGGGGATGTTGTCGAGACCGTCGAATCGGAGGTCCATCTTCTGGCCGCGGACGATTCCGGTGGCGATCAGTTCGAGAACACGGAAGACCGGCTCCCGACGCGACGAGTCGCCGTTGTCACCTCTCGACTCAGAACTCACCCGTCCAGCCTATCGGGCAGGCCGCCGCCCACCTGAGGGCAACCACTCGGGGTGCCTACTCCGGCGACGACTCGTCACGCGCCGCCCTGCGCGCGTCCCGGGCAGCCTTCTCCTCGGCGTCCAGGCGGTTGGCTTCCTCCAGCGTCGGCGCCGAACCTCCCAGTCGCGCGGGCACCCAGAACTCGCCCTTGGGGTGCTCACCGTAGGCGTCCTGTAGTTCGAGCAGCTTCTCGCCCATCGACTTGTGCAACTGCGCGGTCAAGGTGTCAGGGTCGCCGACGGGCTCGATCGGCTCGGCCACGCCGACCATGATCTTGTAGCCCGTGCGGCCCAGTTGCTTGGGGTATCCCTTGGTCCAGACGCGCTGCGCCCCCCAGATCACCGTCGGGAGCAGCGGCGCCCCGGACTCGAGTGCCATGCGCGCGGCACCGTTCTTGAAGTCCTTGAGCTCGAAACTCCGGCTGATCGTCGCCTCCGGATATACCCCGACCAGCTCGCCCTGCTTGAGGTACTCGACTGCCTGGTGATAGCTGTCGGCGCCATTGGCCCGGTCGACCGGGATGTGCTTGAGCGCCCGCATGATCGGCCCCGAGACCTTGTTGTCGAAGACCTCTTTCTTCGCCATGAACCGCACGTACCGCTTGCCCTGGAGATACGCCGGGATGCCCGCGTAGGTGAAGTCCATGTAGCCCGTGTGATTGAGCGCAACCACGCCCGGCCCGCTCTTCGGGACGTTCTCGACGCCGGAGATCTCGAACTTCAGGCCTTCGGCCAGCCACAACAGTCGCGCGGTTGTGATCACAGAGGCGTACACGGGTTCCATGTGTCGAGCTTAGCCAGTGCCGCAACACCTGAGCGTGACTCATCTACACCCGCAGGCACATACGAGGAAGTGCGCCCTGTCACAGCGATCGAGAACGGTACCGAAGCCCCATGACGCGAGTTGCACGCAGTCGATAGATTGGATGGTCGAGAGCTCCACCGCGCGACCCGTAGAACTTCAGCCCCCGCGCGAACACGAAAGGCCCCACGTGCAGATCACCAGTATCGGACACGCCGGTTTCCACCTCCAGACCAACGCAGGCTCGATCCTCTGCGATCCCTGGACCAACCCGACGTACTTCGCGTCGTGGGTGCCGTTCCCCGACAACTCCGAACTCGACTGGAAAGCGCTCGGCCAGTGCGACTACCTCTACGTCTCGCACCTGCACCTCGACCATTTCGACGAGCGCAACCTGCGTGAGAACGTCAGCAAGGACGCGACGGTCCTGCTCCCCGACTACCCGGTCCCCGACCTCAAGCGCGAGCTCGAGAAGCTCGGGTTCACCAAGTTCGTCGAGACGACCGACTCGGTCAAGACCACGGTCAGCGGCCCCAAGGGCGACCTCGACATCATGATCATCGCGTTGCGCGCACCCGCCGACGGCCCGATCGGCGACTCCGGCCTCGTCGTCTCCGACGGCGAGACCACCGCGTTCAACATGAACGACGCCCGACCGATCGACCTCGACGTCATCGCCGAGCAGTTCGGCCACGTCGACGTCCACATGCTGCAGTACTCGGGCGCCATCTGGTACCCGATGGTCTACGACATCCCGAAGCGCTCCAAGGCCAACTTCGCCGCGCAAAAGCGTCAGCGCGGCATGGACCGCGCCCGCTCCTACATCGAGCAGGTCGGGGCGACGTGGGTCATCCCGACAGCAGGCCCACCGATGTTCCTCGACGACGACCTGTTCGAGCTGAACGACTTCGGCTCCGGGATCGACGATCCCTCCCAGAACGCACGGCCGGGCGACGTGACGTCGATCTTCCCCGACCAGGAGACCTTTCTCGAGCAGATGGTCATCCACGGCACCGACGACGGCGAGCATCACCGCGGCCTGATGATGGTGTCGGGATCGACGGCCCGCTTCACCGGTTCGACGCTCGACGAGGTCAGCCACCCGTACGCCCCGCACGACGTGTTCGGCGAGAACAAGCAGGCGTACCTCGAGCAGATGAAGGAGAAGTTCGCACCGGTCATCGCCGCACAGAAGGAAACCTGGGCAGTCGACGACGGCGAGTCGCTCCTCGAACCTCTCCGCGAGTTGTTCGAGCCGATCATGGTGCAGTCGGACCTGATCTGCGACGGCATCGGGTACCCGGTCGGCCTGGTCATCACCCCGGATTTCCGTAGCAAGGACGGCGCCGACCACCCGCAGGCACAAACCGTCGTCCTCGACTTCCCCAACCGCATCGTGCGCGAGCCGAAAGAGGGAGAAGGCAAGTACCGCTACGGTTTCCGCATCGCCCCCGAACTGGTGCGCACGGTGCTGCGCGATCAAGAGCCCGACTGGGTCAACACCATCTTCTTGTCGACGCGGTTCACCACGTGGCGCATCGGCGGCTACAACGAGTACCTCTACACCTTCTTCAAATGCCTCACCGACGAGCGAATCGCATACGCCGACGGCTGGTTCTCCGAAGCGCACGACGACTCGGCGTCGATCGTCAAGGACGGCTGGGAAATTCAACGCCGCTGCCCGCACCTCAAGGCCGACCTCTCCAAGTTCGGTGTGATCGAGGGCGAGAAGCTCACGTGCAATCTGCACGGCTGGCAGTGGGACCTTCCGTCGGGGCGCTGCCTGACGTCGAAGGGACATGAGTTGCGCTCCAAGCACATTGACGCAATGTGACAGTCCTGAGCGTGACAACTCAACCGTGACATACGAACCGTGACAACAGAACTGTGACAACCGAACCGGGCCAGCGCACGTACGCCGGGCGTCCTGTCGCCGACCGGCTGGCAGAGAGGCGTCGACGCTTTTTCGACGCGGCACTGGGCGAATTCGCCTCCGTCGGCTACGCCAAGTCGTCGGTGACGTCGATCTGCCGAGAAGCAGGTCTGTCGCGTCGACAGTTCTACGAGCTGTTCTCCGACCGCGAAGAACTCCTCGTCGCGCTCTACGACGAAATCCAGGGTGCCGCCCGAGATGCCGTCGCAACCGCGTTGTCGGAGAGCACTTCTCGTGACACGCACGTCTTGGCAACCGCTGCGATGCGCGCCTACATGCGCTCTGTGGGCACCGACCCCCGGCGTGCCGAGGTGTCGTTCGCACAGATCGTCGGAGTCAGTCCGCGCGTCGAACAGCACAGACTCGACGGCCGCGACGAGTGGGTGTCGTACTTCGTGGCCGCGATGTCGACCTTCGCGGGGAGGCCCACCGACTCACGCACCGATCAGCTCGGAATCGCCTTCGTCGGCGCACTCACCGCGATCGTGCACCGCTGGAGCCTCTCCCCCGATCCCGAGTCGATCGACGACGTCGTTGAACTTCTCGCCGACGTCCTCCTGGCGTTCGCCGAAATCTGACTCCTCTGAGGATCCGACCAGCCTGTCGAGACCTGACCGACGCTGTCGAGATCTGACCAACTCCGCGCCGATCTTGTGTGCCACACCACACTGGAGTAGCTTCTCCCCACAGTGAGACGTCGGTGTCTCACTCATTGGCAGCGAGGAGTCATCCAGGTGAGTCGGGGAACAGGTCACGCAGTCAGACGTGTGTGGACGGTCGAGGTTGCGGCACTGATGGCGCTCGGATTGATTGCGGGAGCGTTGATATCCGGCGCAGGGCAGGCGTCGGCGGTGCCGGTCGCGCCGGCGCTCCCCTTCCCCGTACCGCCGGCGATCCCCGAGTTCGACAAGAGTTTCTACTCGCCACCCGCGCAGACCGTGGCCACCAAGCAGCCCGGCGAACTCATCGCAGCTCGACGGGTCAACCTGGCCGCGCTCTCGATCTTTCCGTTGAACGTCGACAGTTGGCAGTACTCCTTCCGCTCGACCAACACTCGCGGCGAGCCCATCGCCTCCGTCGCCACCGTGCTCAAACCCCGCGGCAAGGCGAAACCCGGTCCGTCCAAGCTGATCTCGTGGCAGTCGGCCGAGGACTCGACGGCGCAGTACTGCGCGCCGTCGTATGCATTGCAGCAGGCCTCGATTCCGGGAACCCTGACCGGCTCGGTCGATTCCACATTTGAACTACTCCAGATCACGTCGCTTGTCGCGGCCGGCTACTCGGTGGTGATCCCCGACCATCAGGGACCCGATTCCGCTTTCGCCGCAGGCCCTCTCGCCGGGCGTATCACCCTTGATGCGATTCGGGGTGCACGGAACTTCACGCCGTTGGGACTAAAGCGCGACCTGCGAGTTGGTTTGATGGGCTACTCCGGTGGTGCGATCGCGACCGGCTGGGCGTCGGAGCTTCACGAGTCCTATGCTCCCGAGCTGCCGATCGTCGGGGCAGCCGAAGGTGGTGTGCCCGCGAACATCCGCGCGCTCGTCGACCTCGCCAACAACAACGCGGCGTCCGGCCTCATCCTCGCCGGCGTGATCGGTGTCAGTCGCGAGTACCCAGAGCTCGCGGCTTTCCTACGCGCACATACCAACCCGCTGGGCAAGGCGCTCATCGAGGGCAAGAATCCGCTGTGCCTCTCCTACCAGGCGGCGCTCGCCCCGTTCCTCAACATCAAGGGATTGATCGATGTCCCCGGCGACCCACTGGACTACCCGGCACCACGAAAAGTGCTGAACGAGTTGAAGATGGGGCGCAACACTCCGACCTTCCCGATGTTCATCTACCAATCGAATCCCGACTGGATAGCCCCGGTCGGTCCGGTCAACACCCTCGTGAAGACCTACTGCGCAACGCCGGGAGCCGACATACAGTACACGCGCGACCACTTCAGCGAGCACATCACGCTGGCCGTCGAGGGCTTCGCTCCTGCAGTCGTCTGGATGGCAGATCGCCTGGACGGCAAGCCCGTTCGACGCGGATGTTCTACGAGCGACCAGGGAACGATGGCACTCAACCCCGACACCTGGCCCGCTTTCGTCAACCTCGTCGGCAACAACCTCGCGGCGCTCGTGGGGCAGCAACTCGGCCGAAACCCGGTGCACCCCTGACCGTCAGCAGCGCGGCGCCGGCCGACCGGCGAACCTGTCGTTGAGGTAGGCCAACGCGTCGCCGGTCCACGGCGCGAGCGCCTCGGCGTGGTCGAGTCCCTGGTACACATGGATCGACGTGGAAAGTCCACGCGCACAGTAGCTTCTGCTCAGCCCGACCACATCGGCGGTGAGCATCACCCCGTCACCTCGACCGTCCTTGTCTCCGACGCCGAGCATCATCGGTGTTCGAGGTGTGCCGAGGGAACCCATCACGTTCGCCTTGATCGCTGCGGGGATACCCGGAACGTCGAGGAGCGAAGGATACTGCGGGAGCAGCAACGACGAATCGGTCAGATTCGGGTACTTGCCGAGGAAGTTGTTGATGCACTCACCACGAATGTCGCCGAGAACCTGAACACCCTTCGGCGACAGGTACTTATCGATACCGATGCCGTACGTCTCGTCGTAGACGCTCATGAGTGCGGGGATCACCGCCGACCACCGCGTGGTCCCGTTCACATAGGCGAGGTTGTGTGCCGGGTTGACCAGCACGCCGCCGGCCGTCGCACCGACCAGGTTCAACTCAGGTGCATACGACGGTGCGATCTCAGCACCGAATCCTGTGGGGATCGAACCACCCGAGTAGCCGTAGAGGCCGACCGGCGTCGAGGCCGGGGCGCGCAGAAACCGTTGTGCCGCACGGATTCCGTCGAGCGCGGCGTGCGCCGACTCCTTTCCGATGGTCCACCGCATGTTGGGACCCTCGTAGTCGGGAACCACCACCGTGTAGCCTGCCGAGACCATCGACGCGATCATCGTGACATCGACCGCACTCGACGATGACTTGCCACCGCGCAGCGTGTACGACGGATCGCACTGGCTGCCGAGCGCGTCGTAGAACTCGTGATACGAGATCATGCGTCGCGGCGTTCCCGGCCTGCTGCCCGGCGGCGAGATGATCGTGGTGACCGTCGACGACGGCGCCCCGAAGGCATCGTTGGTCCGGTACAGCAGTTGTGTGCCCGTCGCGGGCAGGCTCGTGCCGTTCGTGCCGAGCGTCACCACACGCGACGAGATCACCGCGCCGGGCCGCAGCCCACCGATCGGCTCGCTCGGGGTGTAGAACGGGTCGTTCGCAGGCGTAACCGTTGGCGCCGGAGCGGGACTCGCGGCCTGCCCGGTCGACGGGGGTGCCGCCGACGCCGAACCCGCCGAATACCCCGAGTACCCCAGCAGCGACAATGACAACAAAAGCGCGACGACGACCGCTCGTACCAACACCGACCGTCGACTCACATCTACTCTGCGCACCCGCTCAAACTAGAACAGCGCCACCATCCGCGCAGCACGATCCACCAAGACGCCGATCAGACGACGCCCCCGCGGGTCACTTCGATTGCGCGTTGCTCGATATCGGCGTCGGTCGCAGCGGACAGGTCGATCGCAGCTACGCCCAGAATGCGGTCATAGACAGACTTGTCGTGTTCTGCCAACCACTTCGAGAACTGCTCCGCGACGTCGGCCTTGCCCTTCCCGTGCCCGAGGAGAACGAACGAACGGTCTTTCAGATCGAGCTTGATCGATCCGGACAATTCCTTGAAGAAGGCGTCGAGCTCCTTCTCGTCGTCGCGGCCGGTTGCGCGTTCGACGGTCCGCAGGTGACGCGCGACGGACTGCTTGTCGCGCACCTGTTCCGCGGCGTCGGTGACCTTCACCTCGTCGAGGTCGTAGGACAGAATCCGCGCTCCCTTGGCGTCGACGGTGACCACGGCCAGATCTCCCTCACCCTGGTCCTCCGGCTTGGCAGCCAGCAGGTGGCGAGCGAGCTCGATGTCCTCGATCGACACGCGCCCGTCGTGCGGGCGGTGAAAGACTTCGCGATGCCCGTTGAGCGATACCGACAGACGGTCGCCGTGCTCCTGCTCGACCTCGTCCGCGACGTCCTCCCACATGTTGATGAACTGCGTCCACTCGATGTCGCGCGGAGCGGGATGTCCGAGGATCGCGTCGCGTGTCTTGCGGTTGTGAGCGTTCACGTGTGTCAGTTCTCCTGTGCCGCACCGGATGCGGCTGGTTGTTGGGATTCCTTGGTAGCGGACGTATCAGTCGTCGCCGGTTCTGCGGACGGCGCGGGCGCCTCAGCGAGCTCGTCGGCAGGCGTCTGAGCCGCCGCATCCTTCTTCACCGACAGGGTGAGCCTCGGCTCTCCCGCGTCGACGACGACGGTGTCGCCGGGTTCGACCGCACCCTTGAGCACGAGGTTCGACAGCTCGTTGTCGAGCTGCTTCTGAATCAACCTGCGCAGAGGGCGCGCACCGAACTCCGGTTGGTAACCCTCTTCGGCGAGTTGATCTTTCGCGGCGTCGGTCACGTCGAGCCCGATGCTCTGCGACTTGAGCATGCGTCGTGTCCCGTCGAGAGTCAGGTCGACGATCTGGCGTAGTTGCGTCTTGTCGAGTCGATCGAACACGACGGTCTCGTCGATCCGGTTGAGGAACTCGGGACGGAATCGTTGCCGCAGCAGATCCATCACGTCGGGGACCACCTTCTCCACGTCACCGTCGGGTGCGTTGAGGATGAGATCCGAACCGATGTTGCTCGTCATGATCACCAGAGTGTTCTTGAAATCGACTGTGCGACCCTGACCGTCGGTCACCCGGCCGTCGTCGAGCAACTGCAGCAACACGTTGAACACGTCCGGGTGCGCCTTCTCGATCTCGTCGAACAGGATCACCGAATACGGCTGGCGGCGAACCTTGTCGGTGAGCTGACCGGCGTCGTCGTATCCGACATATCCGGGAGGCGCACCGACGAGTCGTGCGACGTTGTGCTTCTCCTGGAACTCGCTCATGTCGAAGCGGATCATCCGGTCCTCGTCGCCGAAGACCGCTGCGGCAAGGGCTTTCGCGAGTTCCGTCTTGCCGACGCCGGTCGGGCCGAGGAAGAGGAACGATCCGATCGGCCGGTTGGGATCGGAGAGTCCAGCCCGCGCCCGGCGCACCGCCTCGGCCACCGCGGTCACCGCCTTGTCCTGGCCGATCACCCTGTCGTGCAGTGTGTTCTCGAGGCCGAGCAACTTCTCGCGCTCCTCGGTGGTCAACTCCGACACCGGGATTCCGGTCTGCCTCGACACCACCTCGGCGATGTCCATGACGGTCACCTCCGGCGTCGGCGACTGACCCGCGGCACCGGCATTCGCGCGCTTCTCGTCGATCTCGGTCTTGAGTTGGTTCGCGCGCTCGTAGTCTTCGTTGGCGACGGCCGATTCCTTCTCGCGTTCGAGGCGAGCGACCTCCTCCTCGAACTCTCGCGTCTCGGGGTCGGGAGTCTTGGTACGCAACCGGACTCGCGCACCCGCCTGGTCGATCACGTCGATCGCTTTGTCGGGCATGAACCTGTCGGTGACGTAGCGGTCGGTCAATTCGGCTGCGGCGACGAGGGATTCCTTCGTGTACCGCACCTGATGGTGTTCTTCGTAGACGTCGGCGAGGCCCTCGAGGATCTGGATCGTGTCGTCCACGGACGGTTCGGAGATCATCACCGGCTGGAAGCGACGTTCGAGCGCCGCATCCTTCTCGATGTACTTGCGGTACTCGTCGATCGTGGTCGCGCCGATGGTGTGCAACTCGCCCCGGGCGAGGGCAGGCTTGAGCATGTTGCCCGCATCCATCGAACCCTCGCCGCCGGATCCGGCGCCGACAATGGTGTGCAGTTCGTCGATGAACAGGACGAGTTCGTCGGAGTGCTCCCGCACCTCGTCGAGCACCTTGGTCAGCCGCTCCTCGAACTCGCCGCGATACTTGGCGCCCGCGACCATCGAACTCATGTCGAGCGCGATCACGCGTCGCCCCGCGAGCGTCGACGGGACGTCGCCGTTGACGATGCGTTGCGCGAGACCTTCGACGATCGCCGTTTTTCCGACGCCGGGATCGCCGATCAGCACCGGGTTGTTCTTCCGACGCCGCGAGAGGATCTCGATGGTCTCCTCGATCTCGTCGTTGCGGCCAACCACGGGGTCGACGTTGCCCTCCCTGGCCTGTTCAGTGAGATCGCGCCCGTACTCGTCGAGTGTCGGGGTGTCCGACTGTGCTGCAGGCTTGGCCTCGGCCTTGCGTCCCTCCTCGATTCCCGCCCCGCCCTTCAACACTCGCGCAGCCGGGATGTCCGACGGCAACATCGCGATACCGAGGAGCACGTGCTCCGGCCCCACGTAGCCGACGTTCGCACGAGCCGCCTGCTGCTGCGCATTGCGCAGCGCCTGCCGCGCCGCGGGACTCAGACCGGGACTCTCGTCGCTGGTGCCGCCGCCGTCGACCGACGAGATCGCCTGCATCTGTGAGGCGACGGTTTCCGGGTCGAGGCCGGTTTGCTCGATGATCGAACGCGACGGCTCGACCTGCGTGGCGCCGTACAGGAGGTGCTCGGGGGTGATCTCGGCGTTGCCCCATTCGACGGCTGCCTGCGCGGCCACCGAGACCAGTCGCTTGGTGTCGTCGCTGAACAATCGGTTGACGTCGACGCGCTGTACCTGCGGACGGGTTCCGCTGCTGCCGAAGAACCTGTTGAAGATGTCGCCGAAGGCGTCGTTGCTGCTGAAAGGGTCGCTACCAAACCATGATTCGGACAAAGCTTCCTCACTTCACTCGGGCGCGACTTCACTGAGCACGAATTCAGGAGGGCACGCGCAGTTTTCGTGTAGCCATGCGGATGTCTCGGCAGCAGCGACGTGGCCGGAGCCGACACAACGGAACTCCCGGGACGTCGATCGCCCGTCCCGGTCACGCGAAGAGGAACCTCTGTTTCGACGTTAGCCGCTATGTCGAAGCTTTGCCACGAGATCTGCAATGCACCCGACACCGCCGCATCTCGATCGCGTCTCGGCGCTCAGACGTCGGCGAGCGCTCGACGCACCGCCGACTGCCAGCCCGCGGCTTCCCGACGCCTGCGCTGCGGGTCCATCGACGGCGTCCACGACGCCGCGACGTGGCGGTTCTCCCGCAGCGAATCGAGATCGTCCCAGTACCCGACGGCCAGTCCCGCGGCGTATGCCGCCCCCAGCGACACCGTCTCGGAGACGAATGGCCTGATGACAGGAACGTCGAGGACGTCGGCGACGTGCTGCATGAGCAGGTTGTTCGCCGTCATCCCACCGTCGACGGCCAGCCGCTGCAGTTGTATCCCAGCGACGTCGCGCATCGCTTCGACGACGTCGGCCGTCTGCCACGCGGTGGCCTCGAGCACCGCGCGGGCGAGATGACCCTTCGTCACATACGACGTCAGCCCGGTCACGATCCCTCGCGCTTCCGAATTCCAGTGCGGCGCATACAGTCCGGAGAAGGCGGGTACCACGTAGCAGCCGCCGTTGTCGTCGACGGTGCGCGCGAGCGTCTCGATCTCCGGCGCGGTATCGATCAGACCGAGTTGGTCTCGGCACCAGTTCACCAACGAGCCCGTCATCGCGATCGGACCCTCGAGTGCGTACACCGGAGCCTCGCCCGGCAGGCTGTAGGCGATGGTGGGCACGAGGCCACGCGCCGACGGGACAATCGACGTTCCCACGTTCATCAGCACGAAAGCGCCTGTGCCATAGGTACATTTGACGTCACCGGGAGCGAAGCACGTCTGGCCGAACAATGCCGACTGCTGATCTCCGAGGGCACTGGCAATCGGCACGCCGGGCAGGACGCGGGCACATTTGGCATACACCTCGCTACTGCCGACGACCCGCGGCATCATCGCCTCGGGGATGTCGAGGAGACGAAGCATTCGTGAACTCCAGTCGCGTCGTCGAAGATCGAGCAACAGGGTGCGACTGGCGTTGGTGACGTCGGTGATGTGGATGCCGCCCTTGGGGCCACCGGTCAGGTTCCAGATGAGCCAGGTCTCCAGCGTCCCGAACAAGACCTCGCCGTGCTGGGCCGACGCTTCCGCGCCGCCGATGTTGTCGAGCAGCCAGCGCAGACGTGGCGCGGCAAAGTAGGTCGCCGGGTCGAGTCCTGTCACGTCGCGGATCTCGCTGGCATGTTCGCCGAGTTGGTCGACCATCGGCCCGGTACGCGTGTCCTGCCAGGTGATCGCGGGGGCGAGCGGGCGGCCGGTACGGCGATCCCAGATGACCGTCGTCTCGCGTTGGTTGGCAACGCCGAGCGCCACGACGTCCGACGGGGTCCGGCCGGCGAGGGCCAGCGCCTTGGGTACGACCTTCTGCACGTTGACCCACAGCTCGTGCGCGTTCTGCTCCACCCAACCGGGCCGCGGGAACGACTGCTTCTGCTCGAGTTGGGCGATCGAGACCATGCGGCCGTGCCTATCGAAGAGCATGCAGCGCGACGACGTCGTGCCGACATCGATCGCGGCGACGACCGAGCCGTCGTTGGCCTTCACGCTCACCGCGCAGCACCCAACTCCCGGTCGATCGACGTCGCGGCCTGTCGCATCTGATCGATCACGACGTTGCGCGGCAGCGTGCCCGACCGGAAGATCGTCGACGGCGGTCCGACGACGACGAGCGCGCCGATCTCACCGGGCCTGCGACCGTGTACGGGGACGGCCGTCGCCGCGCTGCCGCGTTCGTATTCGCCGTGTTCGGTGGCCAGTCCGGTTTGACGCACGGTGGCGATTTCGGTTGCGAGCTCGGTGCGGGAGACGACCGTGTCCGAGGTGAACCTGTCCAGAATCATGTTGCGCAACAACCGATCCCGATTCTGCGAGTACGCAAGAAGTAACTTGCCGCCAGCCGATGCGTGCAGCGGCACGCGCTCGCCGACGCGCATCCGCTGGGGCGAGTCGTCGGGCCTGAAGACGTGATGCACGACGACAGCGGCGTCGGTGTCGAGCACCTCGAGCCAGACCTGCATGTCGAGCATCGCCGCCAGGGTGTCGCACCACCCCATCGCCGCCGACCGCAACACGTTGCCGTCGAGATTCGACGGCGAGCCGTTGTGGTGCACGCCCGTGAGGTAGGAGCCGTCCTCGTCCTGATCGACATAGCCGATATCGAGAAGGGTGCCGAGGATGCCGTGCACCGTCGCCTTCGGTAGGCCCAACTCGGCCGCGATCTCACGGAGCGACAACGACCGCGGACTGCGCTCGAGCAGGTCGAGCGCGGCAGCGGCGCGCTGGATCGACTGGATTGGTCCCGGCACCTTGCCTCCTCCCTGGAGTCCCACTGGTCCTACAACTGGTCCCGTGAGCCTTGTGAACGTGCTCCGTTTGCTCGACTTTACGGCCGCTTACACTCCTCGCGATCAAGAATGGCCGACCTTCGTTCGACATTGTCGAACGACAATCATTGATCTGGGTCACAGTCTCGGCTTACTTTTTCCTCCATCCGGCTGGTACCGACAACACCATCAGGACATCGAGCCGGTCACAAAGGAGTGAAACCATGACGAAGAAAACCCCGCTGGTGGGTGAACTCTCCGCAGAATGCATCGGCACGATGATCCTCATCTTGTTCGGCTGCGGTGTGGTAGCCCAGGTCGTCTGCGGAGGCTTCCCCAAGACGCTCGGTGCGGGCGACCACAACTCGATCGCATTCGCGTGGGGCTTCGGCGTCGCGCTTGCCGTCTATGTCGCGGGTCGCCTCAGCGGCGCGCACCTCAACCCCGCCGTCACCATCGCCCTGGCCGCGTTCAAGGGCTTCGACCGCCGCAAGGTCGCACCGTTCATCGCTGCGCAGATGGTCGGCGCGTTCATCGGAGCCCTGATCGTCCGCTACACCTACGCCGACCAGATCAGGGCGATCGACCCCGACCACACCAAGGCGACTCAGGGAATCTTCTCGACGTCCCCGGGCAGCGGCGTCTCGCTGACCACCGCATTCATCGATCAGATCGTCGGCACCGCGATCCTCGTCGCCGTCATCTTTGCCCTGACCTGCGTGGTCAACAATCCTCCGCTCGGCAACATGGCGCCGCTGATCATCGGCATCCTCGTCGTCGCGATCGGTATGGCATGGGGCACCAACGCCGGCTACGCCATCAACCCTGCCCGTGACTTCGGTCCACGACTTGCGTCGCTGATCACCGGATACGGCGACGCGATGTACTCCGCGAACGGTCCGGAACTCTACTTCTGGATACCGATCGTCGCGCCTATCATCGGTGGACTACTCGGCGGGGCGATCTTCGTCTTCGGCATCGAACGCTTCCTCCCGACAGAGGGCGACGACAGCCAGGAGATCGGTGTTTCCGAACCCACCGAACCCGAGCACATCAGCGCGCGACACTGAACACACTCATCACCTGACACCTGACTTCATCGAGAACGAGAGATACACCCATGCCAGATTTCGTCGGTTCCGTCGACCAGGGAACCACCAGCACCCGATTCATGATCTTCGACCACGCCGGTAACGAGGTCGCCCGCCACCAACTCGAACACGAGCAGATCCTCCCCCGCGCCGGCTGGGTCGAGCACAACCCGGTCGAGATCTGGGAGCGGACATCGGCCGTCATCCAGACTGCACTCGGCAAAGCCGGACTGACCTCGAGCGACCTTGCCGCCCTCGGCATCACCAACCAGCGCGAGACCACCGTCGTCTGGGACCGTCGAACGGGACGCCCGTACTACAACGCGATCGTGTGGCAGGACACCCGCACCGACAAGATCGCCAGCGCACTGGAACGAAACGGACACGGCGACACCATCCGCCACAAGGCGGGACTTCCGCCCGCCACCTACTTCGCAGGCGGCAAGATCCAGTGGATCCTCGAGAACGTGCCGGGCGTCCGTGAGGCAGCAGAAAGTGGCGACGCCATCTTCGGCACCACCGACACCTGGCTCACCTGGCATCTCACCGGCGGCTATCGCGGCGGCGAACACGTCACCGACGTGACCAACGCGAGCCGCACCATGCTGATGAACCTCGAGACCCTCGACTGGGACGACGAACTGCTGTCCCTGTTCAACATTCCGCGCGCGATGCTTCCCGACATCCTGCCGTCGTCGAGCCCCAAGGCCTTCGGTGTCACCGAGTCGACCGGACCGCTCGCAGGCGAGGTTCCCATCACCGGCGTGCTCGGCGACCAGCAGGCGGCGACCGTCGGCCAGGTCTGCTTCGCCCCCGGTGAGGCCAAGAACACCTACGGCACAGGCAATTTCATGTTGCTCAACACCGGCACCGACATCGTGCGGAGCAAGTCGGGATTGTTGACCACCGTCGCCTATCAGCTCGGCGAGGAGAAGCCCGTCTACGCACTCGAGGGCTCGATCGCGGTGACCGGCTCCGCCGTCCAGTGGCTGCGCGATCAGCTCGGAATCATCAGTGGCGCATCACAATCCGAGGCACTTGCCCGCCAGGTCGACGACAACGGCGGCGTCTACTTCGTGCCTGCCTTCTCCGGCTTGTTCGCTCCGTACTGGCGGTCGGATGCGCGCGGCGCGATCGTTGGACTCTCGCGGTTCAACACCAACGCGCACCTCGCGCGTGCCACCCTGGAGTCGATCTGCTACCAGACGCGCGACGTCACCGAGGCGATGACCGCCGATTCCGGTGTGACGCTTGATGTTCTGAAGGTCGACGGCGGCGTCACCGCCAACGAACTGTGTATGCAGATCCAGGCCGATGTGCTCGGCGTTCCGGTCAGCCGACCGGTCGTGGCCGAGACAACGGCACTCGGCGCGGCGTACGCTGCCGGGCTGGCCGTCGGGGTCTGGAAGAACACGGACGAACTACGCGAGAACTGGAATGAAGCCCGACGGTGGGAGCCGGAGTGGGACGAGAACCAGCGCGAAGCCGGTTACAAGCAGTGGCGCAAGGCCGTTGAGCGCACCCTCGACTGGGTCGATGTGGACTGACGATGTCACCGTTGCCCGGCTGCCATTCACCCGCCACGTCGCACATGGTGCGTCGTGTCGCGGTGGATGAGCAGTCGGGCGAGGTTTTCGTCGAGCACGATGTCCGTGATCAGTCCCGCTGCGAAAGCACCTTCTGTCGCAGCGGCTTTCGACTCTCCCGACACCACACAGATACGACGGGGGACGGCCCGGATCACGTCCAGGTCCGGGCCGGACGACCGCTTGTTCAACTCGATCCCCGCGTCGCTGCCGTCGTGTCGGTAGAACACCGTCGCGACGTCGCCGACGACTCGCTCGGAGCGCAGCGACGCAAAGTCGGCGGGCTCGAGGTAGCCGCCGGTGTAGACGTGGCTGGGGACGTCGGCGTCGGGGGCACCGAGCCCGAAGAGCGCGACGTTCATCGTCTGCTGGACGTCGAGGACTCGCTTGGTACTGCGCTCGTGCCACAGCGCGACTTTGGTGTTCGGGTCGTCGAAGAACGCGGGCACCGGGAACTGTTCCACGCGAGCCGAATACGCCGTGGCAAATCTGCGGAGGATCTCGCTGGCGTAGTCGATTCCCGAACTCGTCGGGTTACCCGCACCGTTGAGCTGCACGATCTGCGTGTTCCACAGTTCCTTTGGCACAACATGTCTGCTGACGACGCTGATCGTGGCGCCCCAGGCGATACCGAGCGTCGTATTGGCCTCCAACATCCTGCCCAGCGATCGCGCGGCTTCCTGCCCGACGCGCTCGAGTCGGTCGGCGTCGGACATCTGCGCGGTCGTCGGCACGACCGAGGCGTTCACACCAAAGCGTCGGCCGAACTCGTCGGCAACCTCGCCGGTTCTACCCGCCGGCGCGTGGATCGTGATGTCGACGAGGCCGGTCGCGCGGGCGAAGCTCAGCAGTCGCGACACCGACGACCGGCTCATCCCCAGCTCGCGACCGATGGCTGCCATGTCGAGGTCTTGCATGTAGTACAGATGCGCCGCACGCACTGCGAGCGCACTGCGCTTCGGATCGTCGGCCGCGACTCTTTCCACCCCACACGTTCTACCAGCAAAACCCACCCGTGCACATATGTGCAGAAGTATTGCTCTTATGTGCAGAGACCATCAGGATGGAATCATGACCGAAAACACCACCTCGACCGCACCGCTCCGGCCAAGCGTCGCGACGCTCACCGAGCGCCCGTCGGCACAGGTCCTCATCATCGGTGGCGGCATCAACGGCATCTCCACCTTCCGCGACCTCGCACTGCAGGGCATCGACGTCGTGCTCGTCGAGCGCGACGACTGGGTCAGTGGCGCGTCGTCGGCGTCGAGCCACATGATCCACGGCGGTATCCGCTATCTGGAGAACGGCGAGTTCCGGCTCGTCCGTGAGTCGGTGCACGAGCGCAACGGCCTGCTCGAGATCGCACCCCACTACGTGAAGCCCCTCGAGACCACCGTCCCCATCTTCTCGACGTTCAGCGGAATCCTGAACGCGCCGAGGCGTTTTCTCACGCACAACACCGGCAAGCCCAACGAGCGCGGCGCGGCGTTGATCAAGGCCGGACTGGTCATGTACGACGCCTTCTCCGGCGCCGGTAAGCGCCGGGTGCCACGTCACAAGTTCCGCGCAGGCGACAAGGCTCGCGCCGACATGCCCCGACTTAACTCCGGCATTCGTTATACCGCAACCTATTTCGACGCCTCAGTGCACGATCCCGAGCGTCTAGCACTCGACGTCCTCAAGGATGGCCTGGCCACCGGCCCGCACGCCCGTGCGACCAACCACGTCGAAGCCATCGCGATTCGCGACGGCGAGGTGGTGCTCGCCGATCGTGTCAGCGGTGAACAGTTCACCGTGTCTGCCGAGGTCATCGTGAACGCGAGTGGTCCGTGGACCGACCTCACCAACGACGCGCTCGGCGGCGACACCCGGTACATGGGCGGCACCAAGGGATCTCACATCGTTCTCGATCACCCCGACCTCGTCGAGGCCACTCGTGGGCGCGAGATCTTCTTCGAGCACTCCGACGGTCGCATCGTGCTGATCTACCCGCTCAAGGACCGAGTCCTGGTGGGCACCACCGACATCGACGCAGACCCGAGCACGCCGACGCGGTGCACCGACGACGAGATCGACTACTTCTTCGATCTCATCAAGCATGTGTTCCCGGATATCGCCGTCTCCCGCGATGACATCGTGTACTCGTTCTCCGGCATCCGCCCGCTGCCCCGCCACGACGACACGACGCCGGGCTTCGTCTCGCGCGACTACAACGTCGAACGTACTGAGCTGCCCGGGGTTTCGGTTCCGGTGCTCAGCTTGGTCGGCGGTAAGTGGACCACGTTCCGCGCCCTCGGCGAGCAGTTGTCGGATCGCATCATGGAGCTGCTCGGCGCTGCCCGACAGGTCTCGACCGTCGGACTGCCCATCGGCGGCGGCCGCGACTACCCGACCACCGACGCGCAGCGTCGAGCATGGGTCGCTAGCCGACGCGGCGACGTACCCGCCGACCGCGCCGATGAGCTGCTCACCCGCTACGGCACCCGCGCCAGCGAGGTCATCGCAGCGATCACCACCGGCCCCGACGCCCCGCTGCCCGCCAGCGGACTCTCGACCGCCGAGCTGCGCTACATGATCGAGACCGAGCAGGCCGTGCACATCAGCGACATCCTGCTGCGCAGAACCGATCTGGCCTTCGTCGGCGGAGTGACCGCAGCCGTGCTCACCGAGCTCGGCGACGCCATGGCCGAGATCCTCGGCTGGGACGGCCAGCAGCGCGCCGCCGAGATCGAGGCCGCCGTCGAGAATCTCAACGACGCCCACCGCGTGCAGGTGACGGCCAGCACGGCCAGCGTCTGAGCGCCGGGTGATCTCGACAAGCTCGATCATCGGATTGGCTCGATCAGCGGTGGTTGGCCCCCGCTGGTTGAGCGTCCCCCCGCTGGTTGAGCGGGCGTGCCCCTCCGCTGGTTGAGCGGGCGTGAGCGCAGCGAACACCCGAGTCGAAACCACACCCACCGCGGCAGGTGATCTCGACAAGCTCGATCAGCGGTAGTCAGCCCGATCAGCGGTGGTCAGCCCGATCCGCGGTGGTGGCCCCCGCTGGTGATCTCGACAAGCTCGATCATCGGTGCTGGCCTCCGCTGGTTGAGCGGGCGTGAGCGCAGCGAACACCCGAGTCGAAACCACCCCCGAGTCAGGCCGCGGACTCTGTCGCCTCGACGGCAGACGACGTCGCGACGACGATCGCTCCGCTCACCGCGGCGGCGAACGCGATCAGCGTCGGCACCGCCCAGCCGGGACGGGTGCTGTCGCCGAGCAGCGCAATTCCCAGCGCGCTGGGGACCACAGTCTCGCCGACCACGATCGACGCCGCCGCGGCGCTGACCGCCCCGGTCTGCAGCGCGACGGTGAACAGATAGAACCCGCCCACCCCGCAGATCACCACCGCGTACGCCGCCGGGTCGGTGAGTATCGCGCCGACGTCGAACGGGTCGACGCCGTCGAGAATCCTGATCGCCACGGCCATCAGACCGAACAGCGCACCGCCGCCGAGTCCCGCGACAACGGCGACTCCCCGCGGAATCACTCTGGTCACAGCGGTGATGGCCAAGAAAAGAGCGACACCCACACCGAGCAGTGCCCAGTGCAGCCAATTGTGGTCGCGGTGGCCTTCCTCGCCGGCACCGATGCCGAGCACGACGAGCGCGATCACCACGACGGCCACCGCGGTCCACTCTCGACGGCTGAGCCGAGCGTCGAGGACCAACGTCGCCAACACCGCGGTGACAACCAGGTTCGCACTCACGATGGGTTGCGCGAGGAAGAGCGGAATGAGCCTGTCCGCAACCAGGTTTCCCGCGAAGCCGATCCCGTCGAGCGCCAGCCCGAGCAGGAATGACACCGTGAGCATGGCGGTGACCGTCGAACGCAACGACGGTGCGGCCCCGACCGTGCCATCCTCGACGCTCTGCGCACCGCGCGCCTGCAGCACCGACGCAGTGCCGTACGCCAACGCCGCGAGGATCGCAGCAACGATGCCGATGACCATGCGGTTCAGTATTCATCATCCGCGTGGAGAGAACGGGACGTCACGGCAACGCGACGGCCCGACGTATCAGCTGCCGTGCCCGTAGCCAGCCGGAAGGTTGACCGATTCCGCTTTCTCGACGGCGGTCACGGCGCCCGACGACGCCAGGATCACGCCGCCGACGACAGCGGCCACGAACGCGACGATCGCGGCAGGCCCCCAACCGGAGCGCGTGACATCGCCGAGAAAGATGATGCCAACGGCACCCGGAAGCACCGTTTGTCCGACGACGAGCGCCGCGGCCGCGCCGTTGACCGACCCCGTCTGCAGCGCAACCGTGAACAGATAGAAGCCACCGATGCCACTGATGAGGAGCGCATAGAGCGCGGGATCGGTGAACAGCACTCCCGGCTGCAACGGTGAAACACCTGTCAGCACACGGGAAGCCACGGCCATGACCCCGAAGATCGCGCCCGCGATCAGTCCCGCGAATGCCGCGATTCGGCGCTTGAGCACTCGAGCTCCCACGATGCCGATCACGATCAGCAACGGTCCGGCGACGAGCGTCGCCCAGCCCATCCAGGCGTCGTAGTCGGAGCCCTCGCGCCCGGCAGATATCGCGAGCAGGATCAGCGAGAGGATGACCACCGCCCCCGAAACCCATTCTCTCCAGGTGAGACTCACCTTCAGCACGATCGCGGCGAGTACCGCGGTCGCGACCATCCGCGCAGAGATGATGGTCTGCGAGAGGAACAGCGGGATCAGGCGCGCGGACACGATGGTCGCGACGAAACCGACGATGTCAAACGCGAATCCGATAAGGAACGGCACCGTCAGCATGGTCGCCGCAGTGGAGCGCAGCGTCGGATGTGGTGTGTTCGAACGCAATTCGGTCCTGTGCTGAGCACGCTGCGCCACCCGCTCCGCGCCGAGCGCCTGTAAGACAGATGCCGCCGCGAACGAGAGCGCACCGATCACCGCGACGATGATTCCGAATGTCATTGCGACACCAGCACACACCGCGAACAGGTCGCCGTCACACCACGCGTCATGCGGCGCTACTGAGTCTTGGCGTTGGGCTTGAGCACGTCGGTACCGACGAACCGTGCAAGTTCTTCGGGCAACACGACCGAACCGTCGGCCTGCTGATGGTTCTCCAGGATCGCGACGAGCCACCGCGTGGTGGCAAGCGTTCCGTTCAGCGTCGCGGCGACCTGCGGCTTACCCGACTCGTCGCGGTACCGAATAGAAAGGCGACGCGCCTGGAACGTCGTGCAATTCGACGTCGAGGTCAGCTCACGATACGTCTGCTGCGTGGGAACCCATGCCTCACAGTCGAATTTGCGCGCGGCCGACGACCCGAGGTCGCCTCCGGCGACGTCGATGACCCGATACGGGACGTCGATCGCGGCGAGCATCTCCTTCTCCCAGCCGAGGAGCTTCTGGTGTTCGGCCGCGGCGTCCTCCGGCTTGCAGTAGACGAAGCCCTCGACCTTGTCGAACTGGTGCACGCGGATGATGCCGCGTGTGTCCTTGCCGTAGCTACCCGCTTCGCGTCGGAAGCACGTCGACCATCCGGCGTAGCGCTTCGGGCCGTTGGAGAGGTCGATGATCTCGTCCATGTGGTAGCCGGCGAGCGGCACCTCCGACGTTCCGACGAGGTAGAGATCGTCGTCCTTGTCGAGGTGGTAGACCTCGTCGGCGTGTGCGCCGAGGAAGCCGGTTCCGCCCATCACTTCCGGCCGGACCAGCACCGGCGGGATCATCAGCGTGAACCCGTTGGCCGTGGCCTTCTGCGCAGCCATCGTGAGCAGTCCGAGCTGCAGCATCGCGCCCTGACCGGTCAGGAAGTAGAACCGCGAGCCGGAGACCTTCGCGCCGCGCTCCATGTCGATGAGGCCGAGTGACTCACCGAGTTCGAGGTGGTCCTTGGGATTCTCGATCTCGCGCGGCTGACCGACGTGCTCGAGAACGACGTAGTCGTCCTCGCCTCCGGGGGGCGCACCCTCGACGATGTTGGAGATCGCGCGCTGCGCGTTCGACGCGGCCTCGTCGGCCTCGTTCTGCCGCGCGACAGCAGCCTTGACCTGATCGGCGAGCTCTTTGCCCTTGGCCAGCAGCGCTGCCTTCTCGTCGCCGGATGCTTTGCCGACCTGCTTACCGAGAGCCTTCTGCTCGGAGCGCAGCGAGTCGGCTTCGACGATGGCTGATCGACGCGTCGAGTCGGCGTCGAGTAGAACGTCGACGAGGCCGGGGTCTTCTCCGCGCACGCGCTGCGAGGCGCGGACGAGGTTGGGGTCGTCGCGGACGATTTTGAGGTCGATCACGCCTGTCAACGATACTGGAGCGCCCGGCGGGCGGATCGGCGGACGTTGCCGCGGTTACTGCCAGTGCTCGCGGTAGTCGGCTCGGCCGAACATCGACGCCGCGTCGTCGGCGCTCGGGGTTCCCGCGAAAGGGTCGGCTCCGGCCTTCACCAATGCCGCGACGACGTCGTCGAATCCCTTGAACACGGCACCAGCGAGCGGTGTCTGGCCCTTGTCGTTGGCGAGGTCGACGTCGGCGCCGCGCTCGGTGAGAGCCGTCACCGCCTCGACGTTGCCGTGGTACGCGGCGAGCATCAGCAACGAGTCGCCCGACTGATTGCGCAGGTCAACGGGCACGCCGGCGTCGAGGTAGGCGGCGAGGGATGGGGCGTCGCCCGAGCGGGCCATGTCGAAGAGTCGTCCGGCCAATTCCTGGACGTCGGCACTCGGTTCGGGGTCTTCTGCGCTCACCCGTCCGAGTCTAAGCACAGGTATCGGCGCACCCGGACGCTCGGAAAGTGCATGATGGATGCCGATGAACGACGATCCCGACAAGGTGTCCGACGACGAGACGCCCGACCCCTCGGCGACCGACCACGTCGAACCGGTCACCGAGCAGTTCGAGCCGGTCACCGAAGAGTTCGAGCCCATCGGTGCAGAAGAGGGCGTTGAGGCTGGGGCGGAAGAGAGCGACGAGCCGGAGACCGAGCGACCCGTCGTCGATGACGAAGCAGCCACCGCAGAACCGGCGCGTCGACGCGGGGTGAGTGGAGTACTCGCCGCGAATCCGATGCGGGTGGTGCTGGCGGCGATCGTGATCGGTGCGATCGTCGCGGGTGGCATCGCGTTTGCTCTCGGCTCGTTCACCGACAACGGGAACGTCGGAAGCACCGACATCGGCGAGAACGAACGTTTGACACAGAACGCGTTCACGCGATCGGTCGCCGGCGACTGCCTCGACTGGCCCGACGGGCAGCCCGGCCAGCCGTCGAAGGTCGCGTGCGATCAGTTGCATCGCTTCGAGGTGGCGGGTCCGCTCAACACCGCGCTTCTTCCCGGATCGGAATTCGGCGACTCCGCGGCGTGGCCTGGGGCCGAGCGATTCGCCGCGATTCGCGACGAGCAGTGCCCGGTCATCGTCGACGACTATTTGCAGGGCAAGCTCGACCCGCAGGGGCGCTTCTCCGTCGGGATGATGTATCCCTCACAGGCGCAGTGGGACAAGGGTGCTCGCGAACTGCGCTGCGGATTGCAACAGACGGGCAAGGGCGGCCAGCCAGACCAGGTGGCGGGACGCGTCATCGACAACGACCAATCGTTCTCGTGGCCACCCGGCACATGCATCGGTATCGATCAGCAGACTCGACGCCCCACGGTGCCCGCCACCGTCGTCGGCTGCAGTGAACCGCACGCGTTCCAGACGACCGGCATCGTCGACCTTTCTGCGCGCTTCGGAAATCGGACGTCGGGTAAGCCGTGGCCGCAGATCGATGACCAGAACAAGTTCTTGGCCGGGATCTGCCCGGCGCAGGCGCAGCGATTCCTCGGCGGCAAGGAGAAGCTCGACGCCACCACACTCAACACTCAGTGGTCCGTCATCAGCGAGCCGAGCTGGCTCGCGGGCAGCCGCAAGGTGGTCTGCTACATCGGGCTACCCGATCGCGGTGGATTCGCGACGCTCGTCGGCGACGCGCGACAGACACTCCTGATCAACGGCAAGCTCCCGGCACCGCCCCCGCAGGCGCCACCCGGCCGCGTGCTGCCCACGCCCGTCCCACTACCGCCCGGCATCCAACCGAACCCCGAAGAGGTCCCCGCTCCGGCGGGCTGATCAGGAGTACACCCATGCCCGTCGCCATGTCCGACGACGAGTTCGAGGGCCTGGTGTCCGATGCACTCGACACCATCCCGAAGGAACTGACCGACGCCATCGACAACGTGGTGATCCTCGTCGAGCCGAACAACCCCGAGTCGCCGCACATCCTCGGGCTGTACTCGGGCGTCGCACTCACCAGCCGCGACCACGACTACGGCGGCTTCTTACCCGACACCATCACCATCTACCGCGAGCCGATCCTCTGGATGTGCCACACCCGCGAGCAGGTCGTCCACGAGGTCGCCGTCACGGTCATCCACGAGATCGCCCACCACTTCGGCATCGACGACGCCTGGCTCCACGCGCACGGCTGGGGCTGAGGGGCGGGGCTTCGGGGCGCGGGCCGGGACGTCGCGCACACCCCGCGCCCCCGGCCCCCTACCCCATCGGGTCGGCGACGAGTGGCTCGTCGACGAGTTCGAACGGGGCGCGGGTGGCGCCCCAGCGGTGCGGGACCCACAGGCCGTCGGTGTACTCCAATTCGACGGAGCCGGTGTTGGGCAAATGTGTTGCGGCCGCGAACCTTCCGTCGATACCCGCGAGGTGCGCGGCGACGAGCCTGATCGCCGCGCCGTGGCTGACAAGGTAGACGTCGCGGGCGTCGGGTCCGCTGAGATAGCGCTGCGCGAGATCGGTGACGGCCGGCAGATACCGCTCGAACACCATCGTGAGCGATTCGCCGCCGGGGATCGGGGCGTCGGGGTCGCCGGAGTACCAGCGGTCGATGATTTCGCGGAAGACACCGTGAGCCTCGTCGTCGGTGCGGTCTTCGAGCTCGCCGGCCTGCACCTCGTGCACCCCCGGCACGATATCGGCATCGGCGCCCCAGACCGACGCGATGACCTCCGCGGTCTGCTGGGCGCGGGTCGCCTGCGAACTCAGGAGCACCGGGGCGTCGGCGTCATCGGTGCGCGTGATCGGATTCTCCAAGCCGTACCGAACCGCTTGTCGCACACCGAAATCGGTGAGCGAGGCGCCCGGTAGTGCGGTGTCGAGTCGACGCATCACATTCGACGTCGTCTCGCCGTGGCGGACCAGATACAGACGGGCCATCAGTCATCACCATCCTTGACGTCGTCGCCATCTCCCAGTCCTCGACGCATCGCCGAGACCCACTCCTTGCCCGGCCGATGGTCCGGTGGCGGCGAGCCGATCACCCCGCGCGCCGTCCACGACCCCAGATACACAATGTGTTCGGCTTCGCGGTAGAGCGCTTGGAGCGCTTCGGCAACCGCGTCGTCGTCGATATGCCCGACGGCGTCGAGGAAGAATCGGTACTGCCCGGGATTGGATTCGCCGGTTTCCGGGTCGCGCCGCGGTCGAGATTCGATTCTGGTGAGATCGATTCCGCGCGAAGCGAATTGATTCATCGCCGACATGAGGCTACCGGGCTCGTTCGGCAGTTCGAGGATCACGGCGGTGCGGTCGGCGCCGGTCGGCGGCGGAGGCGACACCGGTCTGCCGACGAGAAGGAATCGCGTCGTGGCGTCGACAGCATCCGAAACTTCGTCGGCGATCACGGTCAGCTCCGACAGTTCCGCTGCCAGACGCGTGGTCACCGCGGCGTCGGCCTTACCGGCCGCGACATCTTGTGCCGCACCGGCATTCGACGACGCCACGACGAATTCAGCTCCCGGATACAGCTTTTCGACGGAGGATCGAACCTGTGCCGATGCAACGGGGTATGCGGCGATCCGCCTCACCTGCGACGCATCGATGGCCGTTGGGGCGGCGATGGCGAATGCGACGTCGAGCACGGTTTCGGCGACGACCTGCACGCGCTTGGAGCCGTCGGGGACGAGCGCGTCCATCGTCGCCGGTACCGATCCCTCGAGTGAACTCTCGATGGGCACGCACGCGAAGTCGGCGTCGCCGGAGCGGACCAACGCGATCGCAGCGGCCGGACTGGCCGCCGCAACCTTGGTCACCTCGTCGTGATCGTCGCGGCGCGGGACCCCTGCGGCACCCGTTTCGGTCGCGAGGATCTTGTCCAACGCCATCTCGGTGAAGGTCCCTGCCGGACCGAAGTACGCGAACACTGACACGACCCGAGCTTAGTCGACACAAGGTGAACATCTCCCTGACCTGCGCAGACAATCCGTCGGCCACGAAGAAACGGTCGTCCGACGCCGAGCGCAGAGAAGCCCGTCGGCCGCGCGCTCGTCAGATTCCGCGCGATCACAACCATTGACGGATCACCCGAAACGACTTTAGGTTAGGGTTACCTACTATGAGCTGGACAGCACATCAGCCGACCGGGAGTGAGCACCGCATGACACGAGCCGTCACCGACAGACCGACGGACGCCGAGGTCATCGCCACCGCATGTCGAAGGGCGGGAAGCGCGATGCTGGCCGTCGAATCGCCCGTCGAGCCTTCGCAGAGTGCACTGCACAGCCACGAAGCCGACCTCGCCACCCCGACCCAGGTCGACCTGGTCCACCTCTTCGACACACAGGCATTCGTCCTGGTCCCCACTGCGGGACCGGCGATGCGTGCGGCCGCCGAGAGTCCCGACGGCCTACCCGCGATGGTCGAGGTCACCGACTGCGCACCCATCGACCTGCGCGAACGGGTTCGCTCCCTGATCTGGCTCAATGGACGGCTGCATCACATCCCGGCCAATCTCGAACGCGACCTCGCCGTCGAGATCGCCACGGAACACCCCGACGAAGGACTCCTCGACATCGGCCACGGACGGTCGATGATGCGGCTGCAGATCGAGACCGCCGTCGTCGCGAGCGGTGCCGGCGCCGCGTCGGTTCCCGCGCACGAACTCGCTCGCGCAGAGCCGGACCCGTTCTGGGAGTACGAGAACGACTGGATCAGCCACCTCGACGCCGCGCACGCCGACATCGTCGGACAACTCGCACGTCGACTTCCGCGCCACCTCCGACAGGGCCGGGTGCGCCCACTCGGACTCGACCGCTTCGGACTGCGCTTCCGCGTCGAGGGTTCGGCAGGCGACTCCGACGTCCGACTTCCCTTCCCCCATCCGGTGAACGACGTCACCGAGCTATCGCGGGCGCTACGCAACCTGGCTGGCTGTCCGTTTATGAACAGCCTGCCGGATTAATCGAAGACCACCCCCGCCCAGTCGAATCGGAAGACCCCTCGTCTGACATCGACTGGACTGCCAGGGCGCGCGGTCGGGAGGGCTGCCCGACCGCGCGCCCGACTCTTCCCCTGGTTCCGGACCGGCCGCGCGACTCTTCCCCGGGTTCCAGCGCGTCGGCGCGACTCTTCCCCGGGTCCCGTTCCCTTCCTCGAGAAACAACGCGAGCAAAGGCACACAAGTCGAGGAAAGAATCCTTCCCCTAGTTTCTGCACGACGGCCCACACCCACCGCGGTGCTCAGCCCGACCGCGCTGGCCTCTGCTCCCGCGCCGCCTCGCCCCAGCCGGCGCCGTAGGCTGTCGGCCATGGTCGACGTGACGCGTGGGATCGCAGCGATCGTCCGACCGGCCCCGCAGCGAGTCGTTGACGTGGTCGACGACCCCCGCGAGCGACGGGCGCTGATCGTCGAACTCGTCATCGTCGGTGTGTTGACCTTCGGTTTCTCTGCGATCTCGGCCATCCTCTCGCTGATCGAGCTGCAGCTGACCAGCGGAGTCGGCAACGCTACGGTCGCGCTCAATCCGAGCCGCTCGTCCGTCGGACTGATCGATTTCCTGCGACAACTCATGAGCGTGCTCCGACTGTTCGCGATCGCCGGCCTGGGCGTCTATCTCCTGTGGCGATCCGGCCTGCGCCTGCGCGGCGTGGGACTCGCCCGCCTGAGCGGCCGCGACGTTCCACCGGGACTTGTCCTCGCTGCCGCGATCGGACTGCCCGGGTTGGCACTCGTCGCCGCAGCGCGAGCTCTCGGCATGAACGCTCATCTCGTCCCCAGCGAAGTCGACGGTCCGTGGTGGCGCTGGCCGGTGCTGATTGCCATCGCAATCGGCAACGCGGCCGCGGAGGAGATCATCGTCGTCGCCTACTTCATCACCCGCCTACGACAGCTCGGAGCGTCGGAGAACATGTCGTTGGCCGCGAGCGCTCTCCTGCGTGGGGGTTATCACCTGTACCAGGGTGTGGGCGCGGGCGTCGGGAACGTCGTGATGGGTCTCGTCTTCGGGCGCTACTACCAGCTCACCAACCGGGTGTGGCCGCTGGTCATAGCGCACGCGGTCATCGACGTCGTCGCGTTCATCGGCTACGCACTGCTCCACGATCACCTCGGTTGGGTCGGGTGAGCACTCGACGCCATCGGCCCGTGCGCTGCGTGAATGACGCTTGAGGCCTGAGCGCCCGCGTACATTTGATCTGATGAATGAGCCAGATCCGCGCTACATGCGGCGCCGCGGTGGTCCGTCGCCGCACGAGCAGCAGCCGCGGAATCCGGCGCCCACGCCACCTGGAAGAGACCGCGCTCCCGCAGGTCAGCGCCGAAATCCAGCACCTCAGCCACCCGCTGACCGCCGACCGCGCAATCCCGTGCCGCATCCGGTTCGTCAGGCCGACCCGCAGCACCACGCCCCTCGACGCGCCGCACCACCGAACGCCGCACCCCCGAACGCCGCGCCCAAAAACGCCTACGACCCCACCCGACAGGTGCCGGGTGCAGGCGGAAACGATCGAGGTCGTCGTGTCGCGGAGTACCAACCTCCGCTGGCATGGTCGGCAGCACCCGACCATGCCCAACCCCCGCAGCCGGGTCCTCGACGCCCCGCGCCTCCCGCACCCTCACGACAGCCCGCTCCACGCGGCGCTGACCACGCCAAACCCGCCGACGCAACACCCTCGCACGCGGCAGCGGGTGCAGCCGCGGGTGCCGGGGCCGCTCGCGCGTACGCGCCGACGCAGAAGCCCGAGCCGGTGTCTCCCGACGACCGCCGGTCGCGCGGCGGGTCGTCTGCTCCCCCTCGACGCCCGGATCGGGGTCAGACCGCACCCCCTGCGTCGCCACCTCGACGTGGAAAGCCACGCTTTCGTCGACCACAGCTCGGCCGACCCAGACGCATCGGCAGGATCATCCTGATCATCCTGCTCGTGATCGTCCTCGGGTCGCTGGGACTGTTCTTCTACTACGACAGCAAACTGCACCGCGTCGACGCTCTGCCCGGTTACGCCGGGCGTCCCTCCGACACCCCCGGCACCACCTGGCTGATCGTCGGCAGCGACTCCCGCGAGGGCTTGACCCAACAGCAGAAGGACGATCTCGCGACCGGAGACAGCGACGGGTCGCGGACCGACACCATCATGCTCGCGTACAAGCCCCCCAGCGGTAAGGCCACGCTGATCAGCATCCCGCGCGACCTCTACGTCGCGATCCCCGGTCAGGGCAGCTACAAGATCAACGCGGCGTACAACTTCGGCGGTCCGCAACTGCTGGCCAAAACCATCGAGCAACTCACCGGCATCCGCATCGACCACTACGCCGAGATCGGCTTCGGCGGTTTCGACACCCTCGTCGACGCTGTCGGCGGTGTGAACATCTGCATCGACCAATCGCTCCGCGACCCCAAGGCAGGACTCAACCTGACGAAGGGTTGTCACGATCTCAACGGTCAACAGGCACTCGGCCTGGTCCGCACCCGAGCATTCCCCAACGCCGACCTCGAGCGCGTGGTCAATCAACGAAAGTTCTTGTCGGCCCTGATGTCGAAGGCCACCAGCCCCGGCGTGCTTCTCAACCCGTTCCGTCTGTTCCCGTTCATCAGCGGTGCGGTCGACGGCTTGACCGTCGACAACAGCACACATCTGTGGAACCTCGGCATGCTCGGGTGGTGGCTGAGCGACGACCCGATCACCACGACCACACCGACCGGTGGGTCTGAGCTGACCGACGACGGCGACTCACTTGCCGTGGGAGACAACACCAAACAGTTCTTCGACGCAATCCGGTCTGGCAAGCAGATACCGAAGGATCTGCTGTCCGATCAGGGCGGCGCAATCGGGTGAATGACGACTACCGCGATTTCAGACTTGCGATTCCGCACCGCCACCCGCCCCGTTGTAACGTCATGGCCGAACTTCGACATTGCGAGGATGTACCGTGACGGCCGACAACCACCGAGCACCACACGTTCCGCCGTGGCTGGCGGGCCCGCCTGCCCCAGCCGGCGGCGATTCGCTGCGCGCACCCGCCGCTCCTCGGGAAACCACCGCCGCTCCGGAGGTTCGTGGATCTTCTGAGGCCACTGGGTCGTCTGAGGTCGCTGGGCCCTCTGGGGTCGCTGCATCGCCTGAAGGCCATGCTTCTGCTGAAAGCGGCACTGCCCGGCCGGATGTCGCCCCGCAAGAGCACCCACAGTCTCAAGGTGCCCACTCCGAAGCTGCACAATCTGCAGCGCCACAGTCGGAAGCTGGACCGCCGGCGCCACTGCCGAGCTGGGTTCCTGCCGCCGAGAATGAGTGGGCCGGCGACCCCGTAGCGGCACCGCAACACCCCGACGCGCCCCACTTCGCGCCGCCGCCTCGCGGCACCGTGCCACCGCACGCCGCACCAAACCACGGAGTGCCGCCTCAATCACTGCCACCGCACGCCGGACCCCCTTTCGGGGCACCCCAGCAAGGCCCACCGCAACAAGTCCCACCCCAGCAAGTCCCGCCGCAAGGTGGCGCACCCCAACAGTTCAGTGCGCCCACAGGATTCAGTGCGCCCAAAGGATTCGGTGCCCCCGCAGGATTCGGGGCGCCGCCACAGTTCGGTGCACCCGTTGCGCCGCAGGAGTACAACGCACCCGGCCTCGACTCCGGAATGCTCCTCCGAAAGGCGCGTCGACCACCACGGTCGGGCTGGCGTCGCACGGTGCACCGCATCTCCGGAGGCACCATCAGCCCCAGTGAGTCGCGAGCGACCGTGTACCACGACGAACTGGTCAGGCAGCTCAATGCGCCGGTCCACGGCGACTTCCGCATCGCGGTGCTGTCACTGAAGGGTGGCGTCGGAAAGACAACCACCACAGTGGGTCTCGGCTCGACCTTCGCCAGTCTGCGCGGCGATCGCGTGATCGCCGTCGACGCCAACCCCGACCTCGGGACGTTGTCGCAGCGGGTTCCCCAGCAGACCTCGTCGACGGTGCAGGACGTCCTCCTCGACGATCAGATCCACCGCTACTCAGATGTCCGACGACACACCTCACAGTCTGTCAGTCGACTCGAAGTCCTTGCCTCCGAACGTGATCCGGCTACGGCAGAGACTTTCGACGAGCAGGACTACCGCACGGTGATCCAGGTTCTCGAGCGCTTCTACAACATCATCCTCACCGACTGCGGTACGGGACTGTCGCATTCGGCGATGGACGGTGTCCTCGATCTCGCGCACTCGTTGATCATCGTGTCGACGGCCGCCCTCGACGGCGCACGCAGTGCCAGCGCGACCCTCGACTGGCTCGAAGCGCATGGCTACGGCCACCTGGTGTCACGGGCTGTTGTCGTCCTGAGCGGACCCCGACGTGGCAGCGCCAGCATCGATCTCACCCAACTGGCGCAACACTTCCTGGCACGGACCCGTGCCGTACAGGTGATCCCGTTCGACGAACACCTCTCCGAGGGAGCAGAAGTCGACCTCGATCTCCTCGCCAAGTCGACGCGGCGCGCGTTCGTCGAATTGGCCGCAACTGTCGCTGAGGATTTCGCCCTTGTCGGCGATCACCGCCGTCGTGACAACGTCGATCCGCGGTCGGCACAAACCTGGCAGCCGTGACGAAATCCGTACGCGCGCTATGACTCGACCGTCGTGTGCGCGCGAAGATATTGTGCGAGCTGTGTGCGCCCGCGGTTGAGTCTCGATTTCACCGTCTGCACGCCGACGCCCTGATGCTCGGCGATGTCGGCGTAGCTGAAGTCGCCGAACTCACGCAGCACAACCGCTTCGCGGATGTCGTCCGAGAGTTGTTGCAGTGCTTCGCGTAATTGATCGCGCAGCGCTATCTGCTCATCGAATCGGGGTGCCGAATCGTCGGCGTCGAGGGTCACCGGCGCCTCGGGGTCGCTGAAGTCGGTGAGGGTGGTGTTCGCCTTGCGCTTGCGGATCAGTGCGAGCGCATTGTTGGCGGCGATCCGGTGCATCCAGGTGGAGAATCTCGCCTCGCCGCGGAACTTGTCGAGGTTGCGCCACGCGGCGAGCAACGTTGCCTGGAGCGCGTCCTCGGCGTCGTGCTGATTGCCGCAGATCTGTAGGCAGACGGCCCAGATCTGGTTGCGATGGCCATTGACCAGATCCGCGAAGGCGCGTTGGTCGCCGTCGCGTGCCTGCATCACGAGTACCGCTTCGTCCACAGATGCTCCCGATCAATCAAACGCCTCCGCACCGGTGACAGATATGCCACCGGTGCGAAGACGTGTGCGGTCTTCGAAATTCAGCTCATCGAGCATTGTGCTCATGCGGCGCTCACAGGTGGTAGTCGCCCCCGTCGTGATGTCCACTACCACCGTCGTGATCGCCGTAATCGCCCTCGGCGAGGTCGACGTCGTGCCCGGTTGAATCGTCGTGCTGCAACGTCGGATCGTCGTCGCCATGCAGGACCGCGGGGTCTGCCGACACAGCACCACCGTCGTCGTGGCCGCCCTGATGTTGGTCGTCACCGTCTTGACCGTTTTCGTGATACACGCCGTCTTCGACGACGACGTCGTCGTCAGCGGGCACGTTGGGCTCGTCGTCCATGTCGGGGACGGTGCTGTCGTCTGCGGGAGCATCCGACTCGAATGCAGCGGACAGCGCGTGCTCGAACACCCCGGGCGGAGGGGCCTGCACGTCGTCGGGCGAGATGCCCAGCGCAGTCAGGATGGAGTCGTCATCAGCGCTCATCCGTATCTCCTTCGTTCGTAGCAGGCGGCTGTCGGTTCCACTGCGCGCCGGCTTTCTCGGTTAGATGCTGCCAGGTGTGTGTCAGCCTTGGTACGCCGACATCGATGACACCGCCGATGCGATCACCACGACGTAGAGCACGATCGTGAGTACGAACCCCACCCCGAACATGATCAGGGCGTACTTTCCGAGCTTCTTTGCCTGGTCGGACGCGTGCTGCGCACCGACGCGGTCGCCCGAGATCCACAGCGTCGAGACCCTGCCCGCGTGCCCGAAGGCCGCGAAGGCCAGCGGCCAGAAGAAGATCAGCGCCGCGGCGGCCCAACCCATGTTCGACGACGGGCACGCCGTCGAAGGGCTCTCCTGCACCGGCGGACGCTGCACACCGGAGGCATTCATGTCACGACCCGACGGCCTCATCACGGTGGTGCGGTCATCGAGTCCGACCTGGGCAGCGGCACGGTAAGCGGGCATCGGCTGGTTCTGGTTGGGGTACATCGGATCTCCTCGGCTCGTTCGGTGCGCTTCTCGCACCGTCAGAGATTGGATGCGCCGAGACCCTCCGAATGTGCCGCGCGGCGTCGAAGAATCTCTGTGACATGGGTCACTCTGGTGTTCATCGTTTCAACTGGAGCTTGGACGCCGTGTACGCGATCAGGAGTACGCCGAGTAGCGTGAGCGCACTTGCGGTCAGAAGCGCGTTGCCGAATGCGGGCTCCCAGAGGTGCGCCCCGCGCGTCTGTGGGGCCAGCGGCGCGATCGATGGCAGGTCCACCGCCATCGCCGACGCGGCGTACCCCCAGTACGACGGGAAGAGCCACGCGAGCTGCGACAGTCCCGGTGCGCTGAGTCGAAAGAGCCCGCCGCAGAACACCAATTGTGAGATGACGAGGATGACCAGGGGCGGCATTGTTTGTTCGTTGGACTTCACGGTGGCCGAGATAGCAAGTCCGACAACCGTACTCACGCATGCGATGGCCGCGACCGCACCGAGCAACTCGACAGGCGCCGCCCCCACGACACCTCCGGACGGCAGTCCCTTGCCCAGATAGCAGATCACCACCATCGTCGTCGACTGCGCGATCGCCACGCCGAAGTAGACCCCGACCTTGGCGGTCAGGTACGAGCCGGGGCGAAGTCCTACTGCGCGTTCGCGTTCGAAGATGTCGCGTTCACCGACGAGGTCGCGGACCGTCAGCGCCGTGCCCATGAAACAGGCTCCGATCACCATGATGACGAGAACCTGAAGCGATTCTCCCGCGGTGTTCTGAGCCGTGTTGACGCCGAAACCGGCACTGCCGGGGATCACCAACGTCAGCAGCCCCAAGACGAGCGGCATCACCACGAGAAAGGCAAGGTATCCGGGATCGGCGAGAATCAGTCGCAGCTGGCGGCGGGCAATGGTGCTCGCCTGGCGCTGAGCACTGGTCTGGGGAGACGTCCGCACAACCCGTGTGCTCGGCGTCGATTGGTGCCGATGCGAGGCGTGCCCGTTGGTTCGCGCGAGATGCCTGCGATAGGCATCGTCGGGATGGCTTGCCACGTAGGAGAATATCTCGGCCCAATCGCTGTTTCCCATCGCGGGAGCCACCTCGTCGGGGCGGCCGCGGAAGGCCGTCTTGCCGCCGGGTGCGAGCAACAGCACCTGATCGCACATGGCGAGGTGCGTCAGCGAATGCGTGACAACGATGACCGTGCGCCCCGCGTCGGCGAGTCGACGCAGCGTCGTCATGACCTGCCTGTCGAGTGCCGGATCGAGGCCGGACGTCGGCTCATCGAGGATGAGAAGTGAAGGGCCGGTGAGCAATTCCATCGCCACCGAGGCTCGTTTGCGTTGACCGCCGGATAGCGCGTCGACTCGGGTGTCGAGGTGCTCGGACAGTTGGAGCTCATCGAGCACCCCCGCGATCACGCGGTCGCGCTCGGATTCGGGCAGGTCCTCCGGGAGCCGAAGCTCGGCTGCGAACCGAAGTGCCTGCCGCAGAGTCAGTTTGCGGTGCAGCACGTCGTGCTGGGGCACCATGCCGATGCGCGTGCGCAGCGACTCGTACTCCGCGTGGACGTCGTGACCGTCGAACAACACCCGCCCCGACGTGGGAGCGGTCAGGCCGGCGACAATCTTCGACAGGGTCGACTTGCCTGCACCGGATGGGCCGACGAGTGCTGTCAGCGTTCCCGGCCCGGCGACCAGATCGACGTCGTGGAGGAGTTCTTTGGTGCGGTCGACGACGAGCCCGATGCCCTCGACCTGCAACCCTCCCCAGGCAGTGTTGGACCCGACTGCACTGATCCCCGCTGCGAGGAGATCGCCGCCTCGAACGATGAGGTCGGTGTTGCCGACGGTGACCAGGTCGCCGTCGGTGACCGCGGCTCGCCCAAATATCCTGTGTCCGTTGACGAAAGTGCCGTTGACACTGCCGAGATCCTCGAGATGCCGTTCGCCGGGTCCGACGACCAGGCGAGCATGTCGTCGAGACACGAGCACGTCGTCGACGGCGAGATCGTTGGTCGGGCCACGTCCGATGAGCGTCACCGACGGGTTGTCGGAGGGTGAACCGTGCTCGACCTCTTCGGTCGCGAGCGCGACGACGAGAATCGGCGCCGATGCCGGCGGTCCGAGGTGCACCGACGTCGTCGAGGTGATCGGAAAGTCGACGACCAATGCACCCGACACGACCAGCGTCGCCCCGTCGACACTCACGAGATGCCATGTGTCATCACGCCATTCGATCGCGAGGTGGTGTTCGCGTACATCCCGGTGATCGACGACGATGTCGTTGTCGAGCGCCGCTCCCACTGTCAACCGCGTCGTGTCACCGAGCGCGTACACACACGATTCGACACTCACGCTTCCGGGCATGGGAACAGTGGTTGTCATGGAAGGTCCGCCTTCTCGATGGGTGAACGACGCTCAGGCGCCGCGACCGACACCGGGCGGCAGCCCCGCGATCTGCGATGGGGCTGCCGCCCGGTGCGGCCCGAATGTGTGGTGTCCGGCGACTGGACGACAGGTCGAACTCCGCCTCGACCAGACGACCTGCCGATCAGACGGAAACGTCTCCGTGGTGATCGTCGTGCGCACCGTGGTCGTCGTAGGTATCCGAATCGGTGCCGTACGTCTCGTGCGAGTCGTCGTGTGCCGACGGATCGGACGCGCCGTCGGGGCCACCGTAGACGTAGCTCACGGTGTCGGCGTTGCCGTCACCATCGGCGTCGGTGAGCACGGTGTCGGCAACGCCGTCGTTGTCGACGTCGAGAACGGTGGTGTCGAACTTGCCGTCGTGATCACTGTCGATGAGCTTCACGTCGGCGGTGCCATCCCCGTCGACGTCAATGGTCGCGCTGTCGACTTTGCCCTGCTCGTCGAACGTATCGACCTCGCGGACCTGGCCGTGCTCGTCGGTGATCGTGCGAAGGTCCGCGACCCCGTCGCCATCGGTATCCGATTCGAAGACGGTTGTGCCGTTCTCGCCCGCATACGCAACCGTGTCCATCTTGCCGTCGCCATCGGTATCTCCCTCGAGGAGAGTGACGTTGCCCTCGCTGTCGAGGTAGGCGTTCACCTGATTGCCGTCGTCGTCGCTGAGGTGCACGACGTCGACGTTGCCGTCGCCATCGACGTCAACAGTCGAATCAGCGTGCAGCCCGGTCTGCGACTCCACCGCGGACTTCTCGGACTCCTGCGGCGCAGCATCCTTCGTCGGCGCCTCGGCTTCGGTCGGCGCGGCAGCGTCGGTCGGTGCGGCATCCTCGGCCGGTGCCTCAGCTTCGGTCGGTGCAGCAGCGTCAGTCGGGGCTGCAGCGTCAGTCGGGGCAGCGGACTCTGTCGGTGCAGCAGCATCATCGGCCGGTGCCTCCGCATCCTCAGCCGGTGCAGCAGGCTCGCTCGGTGCAGCAGCGTCCTCAGCCGGTGCAGCATCCTCGGCCGGTGCAGCATCCTCAGCCGGTGCAGCATCCTCAGCCGGTGCAGCATCCTCAGCCGGTGCAGCGTCCTCGGCCGGTGCAGCAGCATCCTCGGCCGGTGCAGCAGCGTCATCAGTCGGTGCAGCGTCATCAGCCGGCGCGGCATCCTCGGCCGGCGCGGCGTCCTCGGCCGGCGCCTCCGCGTCCTCGGCCGGTGCCGGGTCCGAGGGCGATGAGTTCTCGGACTGGGCGTCGGCAGGGCTTGCCTGGGCGTCCGGGGCGGACTTCTCGTCGTAGGGCTCGTCCGGACTGATACTCGGCTTTGCGTCCTGCTCGGACGTCGAGGCAGTGGCCTCAGTGGGCTCAGTGCTGGAATCCTCAGTGCTCGAATCCTCGGCGCTCGGGGCCTCGGTGCTCGAATCCTCGGCAGTCGGGGCCTCCGTGCTCGGAGGCTCGGTGCTCGAATCCTCGCTCGGAGCCTCAGTGCTCGAATTGTCAGCGTTCGAGTACTCCCCGTTGGCGGATAGCGTTCCCGCGGGCTCGCCGTTCCGCGTGTAGCTGATGTCGCCGTTGTCCTCGAAGGTTGCGACGATCTTGTTTCCGGCGTCGTCTTGCATCTCGACCTTCTCGGGAGTCCCGTCCTTGTCGGCGTCTTCGACGGAGACGACGGTCAAGTTGCCTTCGACCTCGATGTTGTCGGCGATGTTGCCGGGATCTCGGGTCTCGCTCATGTCCGACTTCTTTCTCTCGAGCCCGTCATCTCGAGCGGGCTTACTGATGCGTGCAGGGTTTGGACGCTTTCAGGGATTGGATGCGACCGGATGCGTGGAATGTTCCGCGGATCAGGAAATCAATCCGGCGCGACTCAGATACGTCTTGCCGTCGGCGACCGATTCGAGTCCGAACGTGGTCACCTGGAGGTTGGTCGACGTGTTCGCGTAGGTCGCGATGTACGACTTGGTGCCGCCGTCCGGCTTGATCTCCGCTGCCGACACGCGAGCGGAATCCTCGACCAGCGTGCCCTTCCCGTCGCTCTGGGTTCCGTTGCGGAGCGAGGTGATCGAGCTCTGCGCTCCCGTGGAGTCAGACGAAAAGCTGACGAACCCGTCGATTCCCCCGTAGGACTTCTTCTCGAAGAACGACCCCAACGGTCCGTCCTCCTTGATGTTGCACATCATGGAGAGCGCGCCATTGGTGGTGAAGTCGCTCTTGCGGCAATCTTCGACGCCGTCCTGCAACGCCGAGGGCAGGAGGCTGTAGAGCTGCTTCTCATCTGTGACGATCGCACTACCATTCGCCGCCGTCTGCGTGGCGGCCGTCGAGCTTTGCGCCGCTTGGTTCGGATTGTCATCTCCGCCACCACGATTCGCGAGCGCAATACCACCGACCACGATGCCGGCCACCGCGACGACCGCGACACCGACGAGCGCGACCCGACCCCACTTTCGTCCGCCCGACGACGGCGGTGTCGGCGACGGCGTCGCCGCAGCGCGCTGCCCGGCGGGCGCCTGCGATGCACCGGCGGGATATCGGCCGTCTGCAGCCTGCTGCGCGGTCGGCGCCATCAGGTCGGCTGCGGCCGGGGCGGCCGGACGCTCACGGGTGTCGGCAGCACGATCGCCGACCGCTGTCACCAAAGCGCCCTGTGCAACAACGGTTTTCGGGTCGTCGAGCGTGGCGACGGGACCGATTTCACCGAGCCGCTGCTGGATGAGCGGAATCCTCGACGACCCGCCCGTCAGGTACAGGGCTGTCAACTGTTCCGGATGCGTGATCCCGGCGTCGAGCAGCGTTGCCCTGGTCAGACGCAACGCCTGCTCGGCTGCCGGCGCGATCAGTTCGTCGAATTCGTCGCGGGTGATCTGTAGGGTTTGCCGACCCTGCGGTGTGTTGTTGATCGTGATGGTCGCCGAGGGCGCTTCGGACAGCAGCTCTTTGGCGCTGCGGATGGACTCCTGCAGGCTCTGCATGACGTCGACCGGCGCACGTCGACGCAGCCACTCGACCAGTTCAGGGTCGCGGTCGGCGAGCCGTTGCTCCACCCATCGCTGGATCAGCGCATCGATGTTCTTGCCACCAAGGCCGTTGTCACCGCGCGCAGCGATCACCTGGAACGCGTTCGGCCCGGTCACTGTGAGTACCGCGATGTCGAGGGTGCCGCCGCCGAAGTCGAAGACGGCGATCCGCGCTCCGGGCTGCATGGCGTGTGATCGGCTGTAATGCGCTGCGGCAGCGCGTGGTTCGGAGATGGTCGTGATGCGCGAGCCGTCGATGCCCGCACGCATCGCCGCCTCGGCGAGTACGCCGACCTGCTGTGGCGCCCACGCCTCGGGATGGGTCAGGACGACCTGCGCCGGCAATTGCCCCGCGTGCGCTGCTTTGCCGCGGGAGATGATCGCCGACATCACCGCGGCCACCGGCAGCGCCGACGGCATCGTGTAGCCGGCGATCACCGTCGTGGGGGCACCCGTGATCAGTCGCTTGGGAGAGGCGACGAAACCGACCGGATTCTGCTGCGCGAGGTTGCGCGCGGGCTCACCGACGGAAATCCGTTCGGGGGACGCGACATACACGCTCGACGGCATCAGATTGCTCGTATGCGAGAGCGACAGCGTCTCGATACTTCCGCTTGTCGCACCCGAATGCGCGGCAGCGGAATTCGACGTACCGAAGTCGATGGCGAGAATCCAGGTCGGTGACATATGCGTGTGGGTGTCCTGTGTGTTGCTCGGTGAGCGGTTGCTCATCTGGTGGCGGTCGGTGTGGTCAACGGGGTGTAGCTGCGGATCAGGGTGACGATGGCGGCATCCTCTGCCGCTGAGCTCGTGGCGAGTGAACGCTGGTGCGCGATCGCCAGACGACGCTGTGCCTCTGCGGCGACGGCATGCGACGGTGCGGATGGGGGTAGCCCGACGCGCCCGGCCGCTGAAGTTGCACGGAGGATGGTGTGCAGTTCCTCGGTGACCGCCGCGTTGGGGTCGGTACGGAGCATGCGCTGGTAGTCCTCGAGGACGGTGACCAGATGCAACTCCGGCTTGTTGCGAAGTTCCATCGTGAGCGTCCGAATGTGATCGCGCGCCGGATGGGTGAAAGCCAACTGATCGAGTCGGGCAAGAATACGGTGTGCCCGATGCAGAACGGCATACCGGGCTATCGACGTGGTCAATTCGCCACGCAACTGACCGATACCCGACAGCGACATCAGCCAGGCATTGAGCTCCGACGCTCCGCGCGCGGCGATCTGGCGACCGTTGAGCACGCCGTATTCCCCGAGTAGGCCGAGCAAGCGCGCGCGTACCTGCGGCGACAGTTCACTGCGGACGTCGTCGTTGTCGAATGTGCGCACCACGTCGAGCCTGGACAACGGCGCGAGCCGCGCCAACGCCGCCGCTAGATCCTCGGTCAGCATGCCGGTGTGGCTGGTTTGGGCCATGAGTCCGGAAATCGCCACGACGTCGCTGACCGTCTCCGACAACTGCTTGGCCAGAACGCGCGCGTGGTCGGCGGCGTACGGAATCGGGTCGCGTCGTCCGAGTGCGCCCTCGCCGAACGAATCGGCTCGCGACAACACTCCGAGCATGTTGAGCGGAGTGAATGGGAGCTGGGAGAGGAACTCGATCTCGTCGGTGCGCGGCGCGGCGTCGAACAGAAAGACCGCGGCGTCGGCGTCGATGGACGCCGTGCGCGTCTGCTCGAACCCGTCGATCACGGCGCGCCTCGTCGCCGAGTCGTTTTCGGTTGTCAGCGTCGACAATCCGGGCGTGTCGATCAGCGTGAGCTGGCGCAACGACGCCGACGGCATCCACCGCTCGACAAACTGGATCTCCGACGACGGCAGCGGTAGGTCGACCGGCTGATGAGCCGCGACGGCGACGCGATGGCGTCGGCCGTCGATTCCGACGATCTCGGCACGCGACGGGCTGCCATCGGAGTAGACGGTGACGACGTTGGTGGCCTCGAGCGCAGCGGTTTCGGCGACCGGCGCCCCGATCAGCGCGTTGACCAGCGTCGACTTACCGGCCTTCAGCCGTCCGACGATGACCACGCGGGGCGGCGACCACAGGATGGTGCCGATCGAGTTGGCGTGCTCGACGAGGTCGCCACCGAGACCGGCGAGTTGTCGCAGACCGCGATCGAGAGCGGCGTGCACCGGATCGTTGCCGGAGGACGTGGTCATCGTTTCACCTGAGCCAGGTACTTCTCGGCCGAGGCGATCCGCTTGTCGACAACCTCGAGGTTCGACGTCAGACGAGTGACGGTCTTGTCGCGCGACGCGGAGTCGGACTGCGCCGCCTTCTGAACCTCGTTGATCGTGTTCTGCAGGGTCTCGATGTTCTCACGCAGATAGTTTCGATAGCGGATGACGATCTCGGGCCGCGCCTGCGCGACGGCACTCTCGAGGAGGCGACCGGTTGCTGCCTTCGTCGCTCCGATGGTCTCCCGCAGCCAGGTCAGCAGGTTCGCTTTGCCTGCTCGGATCGCGCGGAAACCCAGATTCACGCCGACCCACACCGTGCCGACCACGACGCCGACACCCATCAGAGCGCTCAGTCCGAGTATTCCGCCGAGCGTCGATGATCCGACGACACCCATCGTCAGCAGCGTCGGATCGAGCAGACCGTGCCGCTTGCTCGCGACCTGATGTGTCTCGATTCGCTTGTCCTGCATGGATTCGACGATCTGCGAGCGCAACTCTTCCCACACGGTGGGGTCGTCGGTGAATCGTGGCGCGACCACGGTGTCGTGAAGTCGCTGCAGGAACTCGGCGAGAGTCTGCGCCATCGCCAACTGGAGGTCGGCGTGCATGTCGGCGGTGAACTTCTGTTCGCTGCGGCGCAGCACCTGCATGCCGTGCTTGTTGACGTACAGCGTCCACTTGTCGCGCACGTCGTCGAGGCGTCGTTCGAGACCATCGACCGCCTGCTGCCGCAGCAACGTGAGGTCACGGGCGAGGTACTGCTCCCACTCGCGTGCCTGCTCCTGCAATTCGGTGAGCCTGTCCCGCTCAGCAGTGAGGTCGGGCAGCGCCTTCGCGCCGGCCTGCACGGCGTCGAGTTCACGAGAGATCTTGGAGCGCAACACCTTCAGACCTTCGAGGCAGGTGCGCACCGCGTCGGCCTCCGGGAGCTCGGCCGCGGCGTCGAGTCGTCGGGTGAGTTCGGAACGCAACGTCGCGATGCCGCTCTCGTGCTCCAGCCGCTCCTGCTCTGCGGGGTCGGCGAGTTCGGTCGAGAGCGACGCGAGAAGGCTCGACACCCCGAAAACCGGGAATGGACGTCCGATCTCGCGGGTCAGCAGGCGCTCGTTCTCACCGACGATCTCTCGCCAGCGTCGAAGATTCTTGTCGGTTTTCGTCACCACCACGATGACCGAATCGACTGTCGACGACGCCTCGCGGACGAACTCCATCTCCGGGGCAGTCAACGGCGACGACGCGTCGCACACCAGAACCAGCACACACGCCTGCTGGGCCGACTGCGTAGCCAGTTTGGCCAACCCGACGTCGAGCCCGCCAACCCCCGGGGTGTCGACCATCGTCATGTCGGAGACGCGTGCAGTCCGCACCGCGACCGCGGCCGACGTCGGAAGCTCCTCGGCCTGTGGATCGCGGACATGTGCACCGTCGGTGGTCACCCACTGCGCGAGTTCGTCGACGGGCGTGGTCCGCGACGTCCCGGACGGAAAGAACAGCTCGGCCGTCTCGTCGACGTCGAGGGCGGAGTCGACGGTGACCGACACCGCGGTCGACGAGGTCACCTCGACACCGACGGGGCACAGATCCCGTTGCCCGACGAGGGCGTTGACCAGCGAACTCTTGCCCCGCTGCACCTCTCCGACGACCACAACCGTGCGGGCTTGCCGGTCGCGGGCGAGTTTGGCGGCGGCAACGTCGGCAAGGGTGTCCATCTTGTAGGCGCGGAGCACCGTCGAAGCGGCATCGACAATGGCCGACGCGTCGCCGGCAGCGGATTTCCGCTCCGTCGCACCCTGCGCCTGTGCAGCCATTCTCTCGCCCCGTACCCGATCGTTTATGCCTCGACGTCGCTGATGCCCGGACGTCATTCATGCCCCGACGGATTCGCCGCGGCGCCGCGTTGCCGGTACACCGCTTCCGACCGAAACCCCATCCGCGGCCCGACAGGGCGTGAGTCTAACGTCCTGCCGTTGGCACTGTGCCATCTAGATGACGTGAATGACACGGGCAGCGGTCATCGGGGCGTCGTGTACTAGCCTGCTGAGCGAAGTGAACAATTCGGTCAGTGGCCGGAACCGACCGATTGCGCAGCACCGGAGGGGGTGAACAACGTGATGGCTGGCATGCGCCCTGGAACGCGTGCGGCGATGACCAGCGCACTTGCTGCGCTGATCTTGCTCAGCGCCTGTTCTGTCGACGGGCATGCCGTGAACGACTCCGACCCTGCCGCGAGCGCAGCAATCGACGTCAAGTCGCTCGACACCGGTAAGTACCCCACCGAGCCACGCAAGCCGTTCGGCAAGCCGACCGTCGAGAATGTCCTCCAATACGAGGGGCAGCGGATGGCGCAGTTCATCGTCGCGCCCTTCGAAATCGACCGGGATCTCACTCAGATGGGCTTGCCGACACAGATGCTCTTCAGTCGGTCGAGCAACGTCAAGGCTGTTGTCGGCGAGGACGTCGGCGGAGTTCCCGCCAACGAGAACGTCTTCTACGGCTATGTCGCCTCGGCGTCGACTCCTGACAGCATGTTGCGCACCGGGACCAAGCGCTCACTGAACAATATGGTGGCGCGATACCTGACCGCGGCCGACGCCACCGCGGCCGCGAACCAGATGGCAGATGTGTACGGCAAGCGACCGAAGACCACGCCGGTTCGCCCGGCCGGATTGTCGGGAAGCCGTGTCCTGACATCCCCCGGCGGCGAGCCGGGCAACACCTCGATGGCGTCGTTCACCGCCCACAACACCTACGTGCTCGTCACCTCATACACGGTCGACGACGCTCAGAAGGACATGCTCGAGCCCGCGATCAGCAAAGCGGTCAATCTGCAGAGTGCACTGATCGATCAGTTCCCGGCGGCGCCGACCAAGGAGGAAGCGGCCGCACACACGCGGCCTTCCCAGAAGCTCCTCATGGACCAGAGCCGCGTTCTGATCTATGCGCTGCCCTACAGCGACAAGGAACTCGAAGAAGGCGATATCGCCGACACGAATATGGGCAACGTGCGAGCCGTTTACGGCCCTCGGGCGATGTCGTTCAGAAGTGACGATCCGCCCGGCACCTTCGCGCTCTTGAACGAAACCGGCTCGACGGCCAACGCGGTCGAGCGGTCGACCGTGTACCGGGCCAAGACCGCCGATGGCGCCAAGAAGATCATGGACACCCTCGCCACAGGCAACAAAACCCGCGGGCGCAAGTCGCAGCCGGCACCACCCAACCTCCCCGGCGCGCGATGCGCTCAAGAGATCGCGCGCAATCTCACCCAATACTGGTGCGAGGTTCGGGTAGGCCGCTACGTCGGCGAGGTCTTCGGCGAAGACCTCAAGGACGTACAGCAGCAGGCCTCCGCTCAGTACGTGATTCTCACCAAGGCCGATCAGAATGCGAACTAACAACATGAAGAGAGCACCGATGCGTCGTAAACACGTTGTCGCGCAGACAGTTTCACTGTTCGCCGTTGCCGCCGCACTCGCGGGGTGCACCGTCGACGGCAACGCTGTCAACGACTCCGACCCGGCAGCGAACGCGGTCGTCGACGTCAAGTCCCTCGACACCGGCAAGTACCCGACCGAACCTCGGAAACCATTCGGTGAGGCAACCGGAGACGAGGTCGTCACCTACGACGCGCAGCGGATGGCGCAGTACATCGTCGCGCCGTTCGAGATCGACGCCGACCTGACCAACATGGGTTTGCCGATGCAGGTTCTCTACAGCACGACCAATGTCCGAGCGGTCGTCGGCGACGACGTCGCAAATGTGAAGGCCAACGACGCGATCCTCTACGGCTACGTCGTTTCGGCCTCTACGCCTGACGAGACGATTCGGGCGGGCACCAAGCGGGAACTGAACAACTTCGTGACCCGCTACATCACCCCTGCCGACGCCACCGCCGCGGCGAATCAGATGGCCGACGCCTATCTCAAGCGCCCCAAGGCCACCACGGTTCGCGTCGACGGGATGTCGGGGAGCCGGGTGATCTCGGTCCCCGGGAACACCAACGGAACCACCGCCCTCGTCTCCATCACCGCGCACAACACCTACGTGCTCTTCACCTACTACCAGACGACAGACGCGCAGAAGGACCAGCTACAGCCTGCCATCAAGAAGGCCGTCGACCTGCAGACCGCACTGATCGATCAGTTCCCGGCCACGCCGACCAAGGCCGAACGGGAGGCACGCAATCAGCCCAAGAAGCAGCTGATCATGGACCAGAACCACATCCTGATCTATGCGTTGCCCTACACCGACCAGGAGATCAAGGACGCGAAGGTCAAGACGCCCAATCCGGGTAACGTCCGAGCCGTATACGGGCCGCGATCGATGTCGTTCTTCTCGTCGGATCCGCCGGCAGACTTCCGCCTGCTGAACGAGGTCGGATCGACCGCCAACGCGATGGACAGGGCAACCGTCTACCGGGCGAAGACCCCCGAGGGCGCGAAGAAGATCATGGACACCTTCGAGAATTCCAACCGTGCGCGCGGAATGAAGCCCGTGCCCGCACCCCCCAATCTTCCTGCGGCGCGCTGCCTCTCCGAGGTCACCCAGAATGTCACGGGCTATTGGTGCGAGGTCAGCTATGGCCGGTACGTGGCCGAGCTGGTCGGCACCGACCCCAAGGACGTGTACCAGCAGACCTCTGCCCAGTACGTCATCTTCACCAAAGCCGACCAGAAGGCAAACTGAGCGGTCAGCGAATCGTCACCTGGCGGGTACGCAGCCCATCTCGTGAGCTGCGCTCGTCGATGGTCAGATCGCTTGTGGCGGTGAGCGCTTCGGCGAGCCAGGCGTCGAATTGATCGAGGCCGGGATACCACTCTTCGTGGTGCATCTCGTTGTCGAGATCGAAGACGGGCACCAAGAGACCATGCGTGCGGAACGAACCGGCGAACCGCGAGCCCTCACCGAGCGTGAGGTGCCCGGCCGCGTGTAACCGCGCCAGCGCGTTCATCAGTACGTCCTCGGCTTCTGGTCGTACCCACCGAAGGTGTGCGCGATCGCCTGCGTCGACCCACCACGGAGCGCCGACGCCGCTCTTGGGGTGCAGCCTCGCTGTCGGCAGCACGGTGTCGCTCGCGCGCTCGACCATCGGAGCGATCTCGGCGGGCACCTCGGCACCGTCGGGGAACCACCACGAGAAGTCGTCGTGGACGATGATGTCCAGTGGCGCATCGGCTTTCAGAACGTCGGCGAGCGTACCGTCGTACTCCGCCGCCGGACCCGCGTACTCGTCGCCGATCTTCGCGTGCGCAGCCCATGAAATCGACTGGGCGAGAGCAGAGTTGACGTCATCCGGATCGGGATCGGTTTGCGTTGCCGCGACGCCCTGTGGCGCGGTGCGGAATTCGCGCACGACGGCGGGGACGGCACCGGGCAGGATGGTTGCCAGCAGCACCTTGTTGCGCTCGCCCGGTTTGGGGGCGGGACGGGGCGCGTTGTCGGGCATCACCGACGTAGGTTCGGGCAGCGTGGGCCCCGGCTCGATGAGGTCGAGTACCGCTGTCGCGGAACTGACGAACGACCGCAGTGCCACCAGGTCGCACTCGGCCGCAAGGCCCGCGAACGGACGGGGTGAGGGCTCGAGTGTCGCTGCAGCGCGGGCCTTTCGCGCGGCGACGCGCTCGGCTCGGTTACTCCCGGGACGCGGACCGGATCCTCGTTTGCTCTTCTTGGCCATGGGTCCACCCTCTCACGTTGGGGATCAGTCGACGGTCACCAGCCAGTCACGGACCTTGGCCGGTCGATTGGTGGCAACCCAACGCACACCGAGGTCTGCGCAGAGTTGGACGTCGGCCTGCTCGTCGACCGTCCAGCAGTACGTGACGCGTCCGGCTGCCGCGGCCTTGTCGACGATCTCGGGGTGCATGCGGAGCGTCTCGACCGAGGGTCCGATTCCGGTCGCACCGACCGCGGTCGCCGCCGAACCGCCAAGGACCCGGGCCGTGTCGCCGAGCAGGATCGTCGGCAACATCGGCGCGTGACGTCGAATCCGCCACACGCCCGCCGACGAGAACGAGATGACCACGGCGCGGCTGTGATCGGCCGACGGCGGTGTGGCAACGCCGAATTCGTGCAGCGCCTCGAGCAGTTTCTGCTCGACGAGACTTCCGAAACGGACGGGGTGCTTGGTCTCGATGAACAGCCGCACGGGGCGTCGCCAGTCGAGAGTCAGCGTGAGCAGGTCGCGCAGCGTGAGCACCGAAGCGGGCGCGTCTGCGTCGTGCCAACTGCCGAAGTCGAGCTCACGGAGCTCCGCGAGAGTCATCTCGCTGACCACACCGGAGCCATTCGACGTGCGGTCGACGGTTCGGTCGTGGATGCAGACGAGTTCGTGGTCGGCGGTGAGCCTGACGTCGCATTCGAGGCCGTCGGCACCCTGGTCGAGCGCAAGTTCGTATGCGGCGAGGGTGTGTTCCGGCGCCTGCGACGACGCGCCCCGATGCGCCACGACGGCGGGTTTTCCCGACCGCGACACCTTCTCGACGGTGCTCACGCGACCGCCACCCACCGCTTCTTGACGACGGGGTCATCGGCGACGAGGACGTTCGGCAGGTGGCGCGACGCCCAGAATGCGAACGCTGCGGACACCGCTGCGCTGATGGTGATCAAGGCGAGGGCGTCGGCGCCGGTCTGGATCGAGCCCGAGGCCAGCGAGACCGCCCAGGTGATTGCCGCCCAGATGGCCAGTGCGTTGACGAGCGCCCACGCGACCCAGAGTCGGTCGAGTGCCGCGCGCGTCATGCCGTCGACGCCTCGTTCGCGCCAGTCGTCGGCCGCCGCGTTGGCTGCCTCATGCAGCAGCAGCGGAGCCCCGATCACGTTGACCACCGGGATACCGGCCAGGACGATGATCTGCCACCGCGGGCGCGGATCGCGGCGTCCGCGGTGTCGATAAGCGTGTTCGCGCACCGCGATCAACCAGCGCACAGTGGCGACGAGGGTACTGATGACGGCGACCAGGGCGACGAGTCCAGCGAGGATGACCAGGGCGCCGCTCACGACGATCAGCCACGCCGGCAGCGGGGTGCCCCGATTGATCACCAGCAGGATGTAGCGGAGGAGATGCACCACGGCCGACGCGGCGAGGGCTCCTGCGCTGATCACGAGCGCGCTTCGCAGCGTCTCGGACGCGCGCTCAGCGGGAGCGTCGAGCCGATGTTCGTCGATGGGATCGTCGCGCAGTCCCCAGCGCGGCAGGTAGGTGTAGCGAGGGATCAGTCGTGGACCGCGATACACCTGGGGTCGACGCTGCGGAAACGATTCGGGTGGTCGCCTGGCCACCCAGCGCACGTTGCGGCTGCGGTACATGCGAGGCGCTTGGGTCTGTTGTGGACGCTGCTGGGGCGCGGGCCGCGGCGCGGCGCGGCGGTTGACCGGCGGCCCGGCGGGAGGTGCGGGGGGCCCGGCGGGACGTGTGGGAGGCCCGGCGGTGGGCGGCCCCGACTGGCGCGGGACCCGCGCGGCCGCCTGAGCGGACTCGACCACCACGAGGTTGCCGCCGCAGCGCGGACAGTGCTCGCGCCCGTCCCGGTGCGGTGCCTGGATGCGGCACCGCGGACACATGTCGTACATCGTGCCGCCGCTAGTTCGCGTCCGGAGAGTTGCCGGAACCCGTGTCTCCCGGTCCCGTCTGCACCGGCTTGTTGTTCTCGATCCACGCGATCATGCCGCCGCGCACACACGAACCGTCGATTCCCGCCTGCTCGAGGTACTGCAGGACACGCATCGAGCGTCCGCTGGAATGGCAAATGACGAGGAGTTCTGAGTCCAGGTCGATCTCGTCCAGTCGGCCGGGAATCTCGCCGAGGGGTATATGCACTGCGCCTCGGACGTGCCCCGCGTTCCATTCGTCGTCCTCGCGCACGTCGAGGAGAACGCGGCCGGGCTCGTCGGTGAAGTCGTCCGGCAACTCGGTCACCGGTACCTGTGGAATGTCGCCCATGCTCACGTTTCCATGTTGGCACATCGCGCAGGGGCGGAACTGCCACCTCGCCTGAACCCGACGGTCACGGTCTCGTCGAGGCTCGCTGATGCTTCGAGCGTGTCCGTCGTGCGCGGGACGCGCAATTTGACAGCGTGCGGACGCGCGAACGCCATCCACATCCCGCTATGTATGTCTGCATAATGCTATCCACATGCCGGTTTGACAAGCGTCGCTTTAGACAACTCGGACGAGTGTCAACCTGTGAATGAGGCTGTGGATTTGTGGACAACTCGAGCTCGGGTGTCCACAACGTGTGATGCCGGTCACTAATCAGCAGGTCAGCCAGCATATTCTCTTCACATCAGTGAAATTGTCGGCGCCGTCGTAAACGATCTGGTCAAGATCACAAGCCCTGTGGATAACGTGGGGACAACTGTGGATGGTTTGCTCAGCGAAACTCGATCCGCTGAGTTTTCTCCACAGCGGATAGAACTCCCGAGACGACAGCATCGGTCAGCGCAGCTGCACCCGACGGGCCGCTGAGCAGCCGAGCGAGGATCGGCTTCGGGGCGGAAATCACCGTGATCTCGACGTCGGGGTAGCGTTCTGCCACCACCGACCGCATCACTCCGATGCCGTCGACGAGCCCGACGTCGCGGGCCTTCGCGCCGATCCAGATGTCGCCGTTGAACAACTCCTCGTCGGTACCGGCGAGCTTCTTTCCACGCCGCTGCTTGACCCACGCGATGAACGCTTGGTGCAGCTCGGACTGCATTCCCTTGAGCCATTCGACGTCGTCGGCGTTCTCGGGAGAGAAGGCATCGAGCCTGGCCTTGTTGTCGCCCGCGGTGTAGAGCCGACGCTGCACCCCGAGCCGGTCGATCACCTCGTTGAAGCCGAAGCCGGACGAGACAACGCCGATCGACCCGACGAGTGAGGTGTGCGCGGCGAAGATCTCATCGGCCGCGCACGCGATCCAGTAGCCACCGGACGCCGCGATGTCTTCACAGAACGCCAGAACCGGCACGCCCTTCTCGGATGAGAGCTGTCGGATTCGCTCGGCGATGTACTCCGACTGCGCGGGCGAACCCCCCGGCGAGTTGATGACGATCACGACGGCCTTGACGCGCTCGGTCTCGAAGGCGCGTTTGAACATCGGCTCGACCGAGTCGATGGTCATCCCGCGACCCGCCCCGACATGTCCGATGACGCCATCGAGGCGCACCACCGCAACCTTGTCTGCGCGGGACTTCTGGAACTTCTTGACGATCTCGCCGAGTGGCCCATTCATTGGATCGAGTCTAGTGCGCGAGTCCGACACCCCCCGACGCGACGCTCGAGCCGACCGTAGACTCTGGAGCCGTGGACATCCGGTGGCTCACGGCGTTTCTGGATTTTCCTGCCGACCAGTTCGGCGACGAGGTCACGTTCTGGCGTGCGATCGCCGGCAGTACGGTGTCACCGCCACGCGGCGACCACCGCGAATTCGCAACCCTCGAACCGTTCAACGGTGACCCGCACCTGCGTGTGCAGCGGGTCGGGTCCGGCCCGGGCGGCGTGCACCTCGACCTCCATGTCGACGACCCGAGGACATCTGCGCTCGAGGCCGTCGAACTCGGCGCTCACATTCGCGACGACCTCGGCGAGCTCCTCGTGCTCGAATCGCCCGCGGGGTTCATCTTCTGCCTCGTCGACTGGGCCGGCGAGTCGTCGAGGTCACGACCCATCCGATGGCCCGACGACACGATCAGCATCATCGACCAGGTGTGCATCGACGTGCCCGCGAGTCTGTTCGACCGTGAACTCACCTTCTGGGCGCGGCTCACCGGCAGGCCGACGCAGCCCGTCTCACGGCCCGAATTCGTTCGGCTACAACGCGATCCGCACCTGGCCGTCGGAATCCTGCTTCAGCGAGTCAACCCCGACGGCCAGATGTCGGCCACCGGGCACGTCGATCTTGCAACGAACTCGGTGCAGCAGGAGGTGGCTCGCCACGAGGACTGGGGTGCGCGGGTCGTCGAACGTTTCGACAATTGGACGGTCATGGCCGATCCAGTCGGGCGGCCGTACTGCATCACGTCCCGCAATCCGCGTACCGGCGACTAGCACGACTCGAGCCGGCCGAGCGGTGTCAGCGGCTCGCTCTGAACTCACGCAGGCGCTCGACCTCGGCGTCGAGTTCTGCGCGCTGCGCCCGGGTCAGTTCGGAGAACAGCTCTACGTCGACGTCGGGTCCGTCGCCCGGGCGCCACGTCCCGGCGAGCCGGCCGTCGACAAGCACGAACCCCGGCGAGCGGCCGTTGGGTGTGACGGTGCGTCGGTAGGCGGCGTCGTCGGCGATCCGGTAGCGGTCGGCCTGTGCGACGAGGATGTGGTCGAAGGGTGCGATCAACCGCACCGGCGCCGGTTCGTCCGGGTCGGCGAGTGCGAGGCCGTCGAGGTCGAAGAGGACCTCACCCGCGGGTCCCTCCAGTTCCACGAGTTCCCAATCGGCGGCCATCTCGTCGAGCAGTGGGCGCAGGCGCGTGAGCCCCGACCACGTCGCGATCGCCTTGGCCGAGGCAGGACCGAAGCCGCGAAGATACAGGCGTATCAACTCTTTTCGAGCGTCGTCGCCGACGAGGGCCGGCTCACCGGGACCGATCCAGTCGTCGAGGAGTTGATAGGTGGGCGCGCCGCTGCCCTTCCACAATCCCCGCGGAGGCACTTGGACGAGCGGCAGTCCACACCGCGCATGGGCGGAGAGCGCAGCCGGATCTTCGTCCGGATGCCGTTGCGCCAATAGGCTTTTCAACTCGGCACCGCCGAGTGCTCGACCGCGGAGTAGCTCCGCGGCGTCGGCGTGAACCGCCTCGGGCGTCGACGAGACGAGCGCGTGGCTTCGGTTGGAGCGCACTCCGGCGTCGATCGTGTCTTGTGCCAGCGCACGAATCCATCGTGCGTCGAGACCGTCGAGCAAGAAGACGGTGCTTCGCAGTAGCGCGATCCTGACCACTTCGCGGTCGGTGAGCAGAGCGTCGAGCTCGTCGGGCTGAAATTCGTCGATCCGCGACGCGAGCGCATAGAAAGCGCTCGACGGATCCTGCGATTGGATACCGACGATGCGGTCGATGACCTCGATGGCGTCGTCGTCGACTCTGGTCAACAGATGCTGCCGCGAGAGCAGGGTCCGGTTGGCCTGCCTCGGCGTGATTTGAGTCATAGCGTGAAGTGTGTCTACTATTCTGGCTAATCGCACATCGCTGTGATGCCAGTCACTATTCTTGGTTCTGGCGTCGCACCGGCAACGCGCAGCCGCACACGATCGACAACTCGGGACGAGGTTCTCCATGGCCGTTAACGCTTCGGGACAATCACGGGTGACGCGATCGCGTCGCGGTGTTCCGAGCGCGGCCTACAACGTCCGACAGTCGTGCATCACCATTGGACTCAGCGTCGTCGCGTTACTGGTGCTCCTCTTCGCGCTGATTCTCTACTGACATCAATCCCATTGGGGCGCAGCCCTTCTCGTTGGCGTCCGGCTCACATAGGCCTTCTGATACTTCAACCCGACTTGAAGTTAGTTGGGTCGTGTTTGTTGCATTCCCCCACTGTCTGCGGAAGGCTGGAACTACCCGCGCGAGCGTCCACAACACTCAGTGAAGGCCCCGCGCGAGCCCAAGAGCAGTAGCCGAAGCAGTGCCCGACGGTATGAACGCTCGCAGGTTGAGCACAGACTCGAAGGTTTGAGCAGAGAGAGGAAACCCGTGGCTGAATACACCTTGCCGGATCTTCCATACGACTACGCGGCACTCGAGCCGCACATCTCCGGCAGGATCATGGAGCTCCACCACGACAAGCACCACGCGACCTATGTGAAGGGCGCCAACGACACCCTCGCCAAGCTGGCCGAGGCTCGTGAGGACGGCAGCATCGCCGGAAAGGTCTACGGACTCTCGGCGACCCTCGCCTTCCACCTCGGCGGTCACACCAACCACTCCATCTTCTGGAAGAACCTGTCGCCCAACGGTGGCGACAAGCCGGAAGGCGACCTCGCCGCCGCGATCGATCAGCAGTTCGGCAGCTTCGACAAGTTCCAGGCGCACTTCACCGCCGCTGCCACCACGCTGCAGGGTTCGGGCTGGGCGATCCTGGGCTACGACACCATCGCAGGCAACCTGGTGATCCTGCAGCTCACCGATCAGAGCGGCAACATCCCCGCCGCGATCATCCCGATCGTTCTGCTCGACATGTGGGAGCACGCCTTCTACCTCGACTACCAGAACGTCAAGCCCGACTACGTCAAGGCATGGTGGAACGTCGTGAACTGGGCCGACGCCGCTGAGCGTTTCGCCACCGCGACGAAGCAGGGCCCCGGCCTGGTCGTCCCGGCCTGATTTAGCAGGTAAACACACGCGAACCACACGCGGCGGCCACCTTCGGGTGGCCGCCGCGTTGCGTTGCGGGCGTTTGGCGGCCGAGCTGATCTCTCGCTGGTCAAGCGGCTCCGCCGGTCGAGCTTGTCGAGACCACCCACTCGTCGAGCTCCCACCGCTGGTCGAGCTCCCACCGCTGGTCGAGCCTGTCGAGACCACCCACTCGTCGAGCACGTCCCCGCTGGTCGAGCTTGTCGAGACCACCGCCCCGCAGTCGACTGTGCCCGCGAAGGTGGTTTCGACTCGGGTGCTCGCTGCGCTCGCGCCCGCTCAACCAGCGGAAACAGGGCCCACCCCGCGGAAGTGACCTCGACAGGCCAGGCCGCTGAACCCGGGTCGACGCCGCCGATCAGTATGACGCGCAGCCCGAAAACCGCGGCCCAATGTCATACGGATCGGGCGTGGGGCTGGTCGAGTTCCCGTCCGCTCAACCAGCGGGAGTGATCTCGACAGTCGAGGCCACCTACAGCACGACGGAGAGCGTGATCGCCACGGCGCAGACGAGCGCCAGCAGCACGAGCGCGATCACGTCGCGCCGGTGCGGGCCGGCCGTCGTCGCGGTGAGTCGGCCGGTGCCGCCGCGGGCGGTGATCGCCTCCGACATCTCCGAACTCCGACGCAGCGCCGACGACATCGCCGCGGTCACCATGTCCATGATCCCCATCTCGGCCGACGGGTGATCCGACCGCCCCGATGTCGGGCGAAGGCGGTGGACCGCGACGAGTAGTCGGATCTCATCGATCAGCAGCGGCAGGCCACGTAGACAGAGGGCAATGCACACGGCCCATTCGTCGACCGGCATCTTCAGCTTTCGCAGCGGCCACATCAGCCGTGAGAGAGCAGGGGCGACCTCGGCCATCGGGGTCGTCCAGATGACCAGGATCGAACTCGCGACCAGCACCAGCCCCAATGCGGTGGCACGGAGGAAGAGGATGATCGCCTCGAGACCGAACGACGCATTGACCCCGGCGCCGACGGCGATCAGTCCCCAGAACCACCAGGGCGGTCGGGGAAGCGCACCGACGGGGATTCCGGCGATGATGGCGGTGACCAGCATGACCCCGGCGACGAGCCCCAACGACGGCCAGGTCGGCAGCACCACGGTCATCAGCCCCAGCACGAACACGCCGATCAGCTTGGTGCCCGCCCAAAGTCGGTGAATCGGAGAGTCGCCGGGCACCTGCCGCAGCGGGATGGTCCGCATGCTCATGGCATCCTCCATTGCGTCGGGCTATCTGCGCCAGCGGGGCTTCCTGGGCCTGCCGGGTTCTCTGGCCCTGTGTAGTGATCTGGGCCCGCCGGGTCGTATCCGGGCGCCGGGTCGGGCACCAGTGTTCCGTCGGCCAGGCGCACGCGTCGGGTACACAGTTGGCCCAGTGAGGCGAAGTCGTGCGAGATGATCACAATGGTCATCCCGCCGGCGCGAAGTCTCGCCAGCAGTGCCACGACGTCGTCGCGCGCCACGGGGTCGAGACCTGCGAGCGGTTCGTCGAGGATCATCACCTGGGGCGCTCGCGCGATCAGTCCGGCGAGCACGACACGTCGCATCTGCCCGCCGCTGAGCGCGTCGACCCGACGGATCGCCATGGTCCGTGGGAGGCCGACGGATTCGAGCGTGTGCGCCACCTCGGTCGTGCCGATCTTGAGACCGCCCACCGCCATGATGTCGTCGCCGACGTTCTGCTTCTGCAACTGCAGCCGCGCGTGTTGGAACGCCAGCCCGACCTCGCCGACGTGCTTGCTCACCGGCTCACCCTGCCCAGGTCGTTCCGGGAGGTAGAGCAGGCAACTGCCCTCGGTCGGCTCGATGAGTCCTGCCATGATCCACGCGAGAGTTGTTTTGCCGGAACCGTTTCCGCCGACAATCAACAGTCCCTCGCCCCGATGCACCGTGAGGTTCACATCGTGGAGTGCGTTCACTTCCCACGGCGATCCGCGCAGATACGTGTGTCCGACGCCGCTCAACGACAGCACAGGTTCGCTCGTCGGCTCCGGCCCCGAGACCACGTCCCCGCTCGACGCCTCGTGCCACGACGCGTCGAGTTCGAACCTCTTGGCGGCTCCCGCCTCGACCTCGTGCAACTCCGACAACCAATTCGGGCGATACGGCACGATGCGACCCGCCACGAGATGCACGACCCGGTCGGCGGCGACCGCCTCGATCGCCCTGTGGGTGATCATGACGACGGCGATACCGCGAGTGCGCGGAAGATCGCTGAGTACCTCGAGGAGTTCGGCGCGACCGGCAGGGTCGACCATTGACGTCACCTCGTCGGCGATGAGCAGCGCAGGATCGCGAGCGAGAGCAGCCGCGATGGACAGCCGCTGCTGCTGACCGCCGGAGAGGGCGGACGTCTCGCGGTCGCCGAGCCCCGCCAGTCCCACCTCGGCCAGCAGACCGTCGACGTCGACCTCGGTTCCCTCCGGCAGTCCCCATACGACGTCGTCGGCAGCGCGCGCGCCGAGCATCTGCGTCTCGGGACGCTGCAGCACCATCGCCGTTCCGCGGTGCATACCGAGCCCCGCGGCGCCGGGCCTGTGCACCGCTCCGCTCGTCGGGCGCCGACCCGCCAGGATCTTCGAGAGCGTCGACTTGCCCGACCCGTTTGCTCCCACGACAGCGATGAACTCGCCCGGTTCGATCCGGAGCTCGATGTCGGCGAGGACTTCGGGTCCACCCGGCTGGTAGGAGAACCCGACGCGGTCGAGCTCGAGTGGCAGGGGTACCACCGGCCGATCGTCGTCAACGGCGTCGTCGAGGGTGTCTTCGCTGGGGATGTCGGCGAGCCGATCGATCACCGCACCCAGAATCCACCAGGCCACCACCATCGTGATGAAGGTTCCCACGCCGCCCATTACCCAGATCCAGACCCACCAGTACTGCTCGATGCTGTGGCGTAGCCCGTTGATGCCGTCGGCCAACGGCTGCGCCGACGGCACCTTCTCGACCCACTTGGCGAGTCCGCCGATGGTGTTCGTCGTCGCTTTGATCACCAACTCGCGCAGCGGCACCAGCACCAGCAAGACGACGACCGACACACCGCCGATCAGAGGAGCCGCTAGCGCCGACACCCCCAAAAGCGTCGGCCAACCGTGTCCGCGTCGTTTGATCTCGCCGACGATGCCTCCGACGACTGCAGCGGCGAGCAGTGCGGTCGCCGCCCTGGTTCCGGCCATCGCGAAACTCACGGCCGCGGTGGATACGGTCGCCGCGACCATCGCGCGGGGCCGAGTACGGGCCCCGATCAACGCGAGCGGAACAGGCGCGAGCACACGAACAGCGCTGGCCAGCGGGATGACCGATCCGATGACGACCGCCGCGACAGCAAGGCCACCGAAGATCGCGATCCAGGCGATCTCGAGCGGACGCAACGCGCCGCGAGTCTTTGCGTCGGGCATTTCGGACGGTGAGTGCACGTATCCATAGTGCCTGGTGACCCCGACCACGCCTGGGCCGCGTCTGCCGTTACTTCGTGTAAACGAAGCGTCACAACACGGCGCTTCGACTGGACGACGCCGCGCAGTGGGTGGATTCTCATCTCACGAACAGGGAGGTCAGAACATGCAGTCCTCTGTCCCGATCGGACTCACACCGGTTCAACAACACGGGCATCTCAACGGAATCCTCATCTCCGGACGCTGGCCGGAATCGACCCTCGAGTGGACCCAGACGCTCGTCGCCTCGGTGCGGATCGCGTGCCGCCCCGGCTTCCTACCCACCACGACGATCTTTCGAGTCGTCGAAGAACACCCCGACGACCTCGACGAACCCGCCGTGGGCATGATGGTCGCGATCGGAAACGTCGTCGACGACAGCTTTGTCGAAGCAGGCCGGCTCGACAGCAATCCACCCGCGTTGGTGATGCTGCATCCGCCGTCGCGCACCCGTCCCTCGCTTCCCGAATGCGCCGACGTCGCGTCGGGTTGTGTGTTGCTTCCCGGACTGCCGGAACTCGGACTCGAACACCGTGCCGGGTGGGCCGAAGCCGAAGCCGACGGCACGGTGGTCAACCTGCGCAACAAAGTCGGGATCGACCCCAACGCCGACCCCGACACCGCTGTCCTGGCGATGCTGCTCGTCGCCTGAGAGAGTCCGAACGGCCGTTTGACGGGTACCCGAACTTCGGATTTTGTGCCCCCTACCTGCACAAATGCGGGTTTGCGATCTGTTGCAATCGCAGTTGAGGTCTGGCTAACCTCGACTTCATGATTGCTGCCCTCCTGTTGAGCTTCGGCGTGATCTTTGTCGCCGAGCTGGGCGACAAGTCGCAGCTGATGGCCATGACGTACGCCCTGCGTTACAAGTGGTGGATCGTCCTGCTCGCGATCACCGTTGCCACGACCGCCGTCCACGCGGTCTCCGTGTTCTTCGGCCATTTCCTCGGCCTGTCGATCCCGACGAACGTCATGTCGATCGTCGCGGGTATCGCAATGTTGATCTTCGGCCTCTGGACGCTTCGCGGCGACAGCCTCGACGACTCCGAGCAAGGCAAAGCCGATCGCGTCGGCAAGTCGGTGTTCTTCGCGGTGATGTCGTCGTTCTTCCTCGCCGAACTCGGCGACAAGACGATGCTCGCCACCATCACACTCTCAGCCCACAGCGACTGGCTCGGCGTGTGGATCGGTTCGACGATCGGCATGGTCGCCGCCGACGCGCTGGCCATCGCTGTTGGCGCACTCCTCGGCAAGCACCTGCCCGAGCGAACCATTGCGATCGGCGCGTCCGTGCTCTTCTTCGGGTTTGCCGCATGGCTTCTCTTCGAGGGTCTGCGCGATTCGTCGTCTGTCACGGTCATCGCAACGCTGTCGGCTGTGGTTGCCATCGTTGGAATCGGTTCGTACTACATCCACCGGGTCCACCGCGCGGCGGCGCTGGCCGCAACGGCACCCGCAGCAGAACCCGCACATAGCGGGCATGCATCTGACCAGGAGTGATACCGCAAAGCCTGTAGTTTCCCGAGCGATCGGTCGGTTTTAGTAGGGGTTCCTACTAACTGTGCTGAGCCCACCATTTATGGTGAGGCAGATCAGCTACCGAACGAAGGGAAACCCCGATGGATATCTCCGGCTCTTCTGTACTCGTCACCGGCGCCGCATCCGGACTCGGAGCCGCGACGGCCGCCCGGTTCGCTGCCGCGGGCGCACAGGTCTTCGGCCTTGATCTGCAGCCGTCGATCGACAAGGCCGAGCCGACCGATGGCATCACCCTGATCCCCACCGACGTCACCGACGAGGCGCAGGTGCAGTCGGCCATCGACACCATCGCCGCGGCCGGTGCTCCACTTCGTGTTGCGGTCAACTGCGCGGGGGTCGGCTGGGCGTCGCGCATCCTGACCAAGGATGGTCCGCACGATCTGGACCTGTTTCGCAAGATCATCGATATCAACCTCGTCGGCACGTTCAACGTCATGCGGCTCGCTGCCAACCAGATGAAGGACGAATCGACCGTGGATGACGACGGCGCACGCGGCGTCATCGTCAACACCGCATCGGTGGCGGCATTCGAGGGCCAGATCGGTCAGATCGCGTACGCGGCGTCGAAGGGCGGCGTTCACGCAATGACGATCTCGGCGGCGCGCGACCTCGCACGCGTCGGCATTCGCGTCTGCACCATCGCGCCGGGAACGATCAGCACGCCGATGCTCGCGGGCATCACCCCGGAGTTCCAGAAGACGCTGGCCGAGGCCATTCCGTTCCCGCACCGCCTCGGCGAGCCGGCAGAGTACGCCCAGCTCGCGGAGTTCATCGTCGAGCACAACTACCTCAACGGCGAGACCATCCGAATGGACGGCGCACTCCGGATGGCGCCTCGCTGAGCTGCACCGACCGTCTTGTGCGGGGTCAGTCGCGAGCCTCGACCCCGCGCACGGCTGGCGGCCGCGGCCCATGGCCAGGATCGCCGGACCCTTCGAAGTAGTCGGCAGGATCGTCGTCGGCGGGATCGTCGCGCCCGGAATCCTCGACGACGAACCGTGACAGTCGGATGAGGGGTGCGGCCTCGGCGTCGAGTCCGGTTCCGTCAGCGGGCACCATGGGGCGCACCGGCCCCGACGCTCCGCCTTCGTCGCGGTAGGCCTCGACGGCGTCGCGCAGCATCGCGACCTTCACCTCGTCGTCGACGTCGTCGAATTCCTCGGGAACCAGCGGGCTCAACTGCGTGAGCGAGTCGCGAATCTCGATGACCTGACGGTGCAGGCGTCGCGTCGGCGATTTGCCCGCCTCAGGCAGCACGACCTCGGGGATCGCGCTCGTCACAAGGCTCCACAACGGTTCGAGAGCTGCGACGGCACGCCGATGACGACGCCGTGCGGCCAACTCGGTCCACCGCGAATGCAGCATCGGAAAGCTGATGCCCAGCAGGAATGCGACGATCCCGACGATGTCGAGCGTCCGCACCGCGATCAGCGAATTGACCGCTCCGACGAGACCGCTCGCACTTCCGACGACCGCGAGTACCTGCAGGACGGACGCAAAAGCGAGCAAACCGAAACCCGTGAGGAGCAGCGCGAGCGAGAACCGGAGGTACCCCTGCGACACTCGATAGAACTTGAACACATTGCGCACGCACGCACCGAATCCGTACGCGAGATACGCGCTGGCAATGATGTAGAAGAGCGCAAATCCCCAGTTCTTGAAGCTCCACTCGCTGACCGACGACGTGCGCAACGAGTCCGGGGTGAACACCAACGCAACCTGCAGGCCGATCAGTGCGACGACAAGTGGGAAGGCTTCGTGACCGGCACGCCGCTCGCGACTGGCGCGAGCGGTGGGGAAGAAGAACACGATGACCAATGCCGCCACACCGAGTGCGAGCAGGGCGTAGTACAACCAGCGCGAACTACCCGCATAGACGTGTTCGTCGAGGAAGTGCGCGCTCGTCCTGGTGCTGACCACGAACGCCAGCGTCAGCGCAGCAATCGCCACCGTCATCGCGATGGCCTGCAGGCCGCCGCTACCCCGCCTGATCTTGTCCAGACGCCAACACAGCGCAAGCACGAAGGCGACGAGCGCGACGAGATTGATCACGTCGGTCATCTGAAGTCACCTCACAGCCAGCCTTTATGACCCCCGAGGAGCCGCTGTAGGCCCCGCACTTCCTTGTTGTCGGCCGTCGTCCCGACGCTGTTACCCGCCGACTGTGCCCACGTCAGAATCATAGAAGCCAACGTCTCGGCTTCCCACTCGCGGTCGTCGGAATAGCACGTTCGACGCAGCGCGGCGTCGGATTCGTCGCCGGAAGCCGCCAATGGCCCGGTCAGTGACGCCTCGCCGAGCATCTGGTGACCTGCGATGAGATGACCGAACTCGTGCACGATGATCTGATCTCGGTGCAACGACGACGTGTTCTCCTGATAGAAGAAGTAGTCGGCGTCTTTGGCCGCCAACCAGACACCGTTTGGCATTCCCGCGGGTAGCGCGTACGGGAGTGGCCGGATCGGACGTCCCCGCCGCTCGCCGTACCGCTCGCAGAGCTGGCCGACGTCGAGCGGAAGGTCGAGGTCGAGGCCGTCGAGCGACCGGCGAACCAGTGCCCACAGCGCCCGCTGACTGCGGCGGGAACCCTCATCGACCGACTTGTTCGACGTCACGATGCCGCGGGGACGTCAGTACTAGTCGTCGTTGGACAAGCCGACGACGCGAAGGCGCGCCTCGATGGCGTCTACCTCGTCGTCGGTCAAACCGGCAGCGACGACGTCTGGCGGATCCTTCGGCAGCCCCTGCTGCTCGCGCAGAACCTTGATCAGCTCGTTGACCACTGTCACCGAATCACTCGACAGTCCGGCCAGTCGGAACGCCGCGAGCTGGACGTCGGTGTCGGCCTGAAGCCGCATCAAATCGATCTCGTCGCGAGTACGTTGCGCTGCGCGATCTTCGAGGAAGTAGTGGACATCCACCCCGAAAGCTGCAGCAATTCCCTCGACCGTCCTGAACGACGGCGACTTGGCCTTACCCGAACGAAGCTGACTGAGGTACGACTCGCCCAGCCTGAATCCGCGCTCCGTACTCCTGGCTGCGATCGCCTTGGCGCTGTACGCGCGTCCGTTGGGTCCTGGCACCGTACGAAACAGCTCTTCGAGCCGTCGAGCAAATAAACCCGGATCGACGGACGTGGAGCGTTCGTCGGACCCACCCCTACCGGCGTCACCCATGGGGTTATCCGTCCCTTGTGAAGTCATTCAACTCCCCGAAAGCCGACATTTGAACTTGCAAACATTAAAGCCCGACACGCATCCCCAATGCAACGATGGGCATGCTAGACGCACAACGTCCCCCCGTGTGCGAGCTGGCAACCAGCCACAACACCATTACCTTAACGCCCTGTGGCATTATTCACAGTTTGATCACGAACACCTCCCCGCGGGTGAACATTTCATCTCGATCTGATCACAGGATCCGCCGTTATGTGGACCACGGTACCGTTTACTCGGCCGATCACGACGTGAAACCGACAGGAGCGCAGTATGACGCATCGCGTCAGCAGCAACCGCCGCCCGAGGCGGCCGCGCACCCCTGCGTTGATTCTCGCACTGTCCGCAGCACTTCTCTTGGCCATCGGCAGCGGCATCGGCTGGGCCGACGGACCCGACACCGACTCGGGTTCCCGACACGGCGGCTCCGACCACTCCAGCTCGCACGGCGGCGGTAATCACGGCGGCGGCAATCAAGGCGGCGGCCACGGCCACCATCACACCCACACGCCGAAACCGACGGCCACAGTCGACCCCACGACCGGCGAGAACTCGACTACCGCGAATCCGACGACGACCGACGGGTCGTCGACAACGCCGTCCATCCCCGGCACCACCACGGACCCGAGCACCACCACGGACCCGAGCACAACCACGGACCCGAGCACCTCAACCGACCCCGGCGCCCCAACCAAGCCCGGCACCACAACGAGCACCAAGACCTCGCCGACCACCGCGACAACCCACGCCGGCTCGGGTGCGGGCCCGGGCGGCAACCCACCGCCCAGCCCACCCGGAGGTTCCGGACCGTCGAATCCCGGTCCCGGCCGCAGCGCACCCGGACCGGCCGCGCAACCTCCCGCAGCCGCGTTCGCGGTCCCGATGGCCGCGCCGCCCGCCGCTGCGCCCGCGCAGCCCCAGAGTCCCTCGACCGGCGGCGGATCGTCGGCGAACAGCTCGCAGCCGGGCAGCACCTCGAGCACACAGGGTGGTGGTTCGGCGTCGACCAACGGCAGCGGCTCCGGCCCGGCCGCCGCGCAGGCATCACCGGCGCCGGCGACGTCGGGTGGCATCAGCCTGAGCAGCTTCACGGGCTTCATCGCCGATATCGCGCCGGGCGCACTGCTGCTTCTCGGCGCTGTCGCGCTACTCGGAAGCGGTTCGTTCCTCGACGCCCTCCGCTCGACTCGCGCCTGAGCGTCGGAAAGCGAGTAGGTCGTCGGCGAACGGGAGCTCGTCGACGGCCGAGCCGTCCATCCACTCGCGTAGGACCTTCGTGGCGAGCACGTCGTCCTCGTTGTATTCGAGCAGGCGGGAACGCTGACTCAGGTCGACGTCGACGCCCCCGATCCCGACCGCCCGTCGGTACCAGTCCATCGACGCCTCGCCCCCGGCCTCAGCATCGCGCCACCCGAAACCGGCAACGGGCGCAACACGTTTGAGCCCCTTGCCGTTCGGTGCGACAAAGTTGCGTCCCACCGCCTCGAAGATGTCGACCCACTCGTCGGACGCGATGAACTGCTCGACCTCGTTCGGCGTCGGCACACCCGGCTGATCACTGAACCTCTCGGCAGACGCGCGCAGCCACCTGTTCTCGGCCTGCTGCGAGTAGCAGTACGCGGCGAAGGTCTTGCCTGCCGCGTGGGCGTCGGCGCGCTCGGCCATCAACCACGTCCAGAACTCGGCGAACGCCCGGCCCTCGTCGGCCGTCGGCAGCGGTGTCCAGGTGGCGAATCCGCGATAGACGACGTCCCGACCAGGGTCGGTGTTGTCGGTCAGCAGCGTGCCCCACAGATACGCGCCGTCCTCGCCGAAGCTCTCCATGTCGACGTCGACCTCGACGTCGGCCCGCGCGACAGTCGGCTCCTCGACGCGACGGACGAGCGGAATGTCGGCGAGCCACGCAATCGCGCAGATCACCGCGTCGTCGAAGCTCTGGTTGGCGGGCCAGTCTGCCGGCGGGTCGCCGTCGAAGCGGGCGAGTTGATCGATGGTCGTGATCCCGACTGCGCGCAACGCGTCGCCCTGGTTGCCGTTGGCGACGAGGCTGACATCCCGACGTTCCTCCAGCTCAGGGCCACACCGACCCCACCACGGGCACCCGCGGCACTCACCGATCCGACGCGGCGTGGTCGCGATCTCCCCCGCCGCGACGCGCTGCCTACGGTCGAATACCTCGCGATAGTCGGGCAGCGACGTCCCTACCCTGTGCACGACGATGCAGTCGGCGTCGAGTCCGATGACCCCCGCGCGCAACTCGTCTTCTTCGACGTCGGGCGAGAGTCCCTCGTCGAGGAGCATCTGCGTCAAATGCGCCAGTCGTAGCTGGTCGCGGCGGTTGCTTCGGGGTGATCGGAACGGGTCGGGCGCCGGAATCCACCCCCACAGCGGACTGGTGACGAGGGTCGGTACCTCGGCGGTGTGCAGACGCGGGTTCTTCGCCGGATACGTCACGCGATGGTTCACCACGATGATCGGGATGTAGCCCGACGCCGCGTCGTCGGCCTCGCCGACGCGCAGCAGGAGCTCTGAATGCCCTCGTCTGCCGTGTTCGCGGTCTGTCGGCAGCGTCGCATTCCAGATCCACCGCGCACCCGACGAGCAAGCCTCTCGGGTGGCAGCAACGCGCTCTGAGTGTGGCCCGTCGCCGACGACAACAAACGTGTTCGACGGTTCGCCGCTGTGGAGTCCGAGGAGAAAGTCGCGGATACGCTCACGCCGTAGCTGCGCGGACTCCTTGCGACGGGCGGCCTCGGGGGTGTCTGCACGGCCGCGGACGAGGTCGGGATGGCTGAAGTCCAGGGCGACCCGATGCTCGCATCCCGCCAGGTCGCGCGGATGCAACACGGCCGCGGCCACACCCCACCTCGATTCTCACCGGCTCATCAGACATCTGGGCTGTCGATCACACCGCCGGTGCGACGGATGTGATCGGTCTGTATCGAGCCTATGCAATGCTTGTAGCAAACTGGCGCAGGGAAAGGTGCCCGCATGGGATTGTTCTCGTCCGACGGTAAGACTCGTGCTCAACGACGCGCAGAAACCAAGGCACTCAAGGCCAAGGCGAAGCTCGACGCGAAGCTGGCCGCGAAGGACAGGCGCAGGGCGTCCAAGGAACTGCGCAAGTCACGCAAGAAGATCGTCGAGAAGGAACTCAAGGCACAGCGCAAGACCTTGAAGGCCGAGGCAAAGGCGGCTCAGAAGGTGGCCAAGGCCGAGGCGAAAACCGTTGCCGCGAAAGCGAAAGCCACTGCCGACGCCAAGCCGTTCAGCCCCGCGAGCGTCAAGCGGTTCCTCACCGTCACACGCCTCGTCGCGCCCATCGCAGTGCCCGTGATCTACCGCCTCGCCGTCGCCGGCCGCGGCAAAATCACCGAACTCCAAGCCAAGCGCATCGGCGTGTCGCCGGCACAGTTGGTCAAGTACTCGGGCAGCGGCGCGCCCCTACTGGCCCGCATCGAGGCCCTGCGCACGTCACTGCAGAAGGTATCCGCGCAGGACACGTCGTCGGACACCAAGCAGTTCGTCGACGCCATGACCGCTCGCCTCGACAATCTCGCCATCGCCGTCGACGCCGCCGAGCCGATGCCGGCGCAGCAGCGCAAGACCGCACACAGGGCGGTCGAGAACGAGTTGAGCGCCATCGACGCCGACATCATGGCCCGACTCGGCGTCCGCACGTAGCAACACCGCACGCAACCCTCGCGCGGCGTCGAACATCACCAACGGCTCGAACATCTCCAACTGCTTCGACGCCGCGCTTACGATGAGGACCATCCAGACCGACCCCAGGGGGCGTCCCGACATGACAGACCCGACTTCCGGCGAAACACCGTCCGACGACGCGTCGCGCACACCTGCCGCCGACGAGACGAACGACGCCGCCAAGAAGGCCGCGCCCGCGCAAGCGTCGCCCGCCGAGAAGTCGACTGCGGATACGTCTCCTGCCGAGAAGTCCCCTGCTGATGAGTCCTCCCCGGCCTCTCCCGCGGCGAAGAAAGCAGCGCCCGCCAAGAAGAGCACTCCTGCGAAGAAGGCGCCTGCAGCCAAGAAGAGCGCGCCGGTAAAAAAGGCGACCACAGCGAAGAAGACCACCGCGGCAAAGAAGAGCGCCCCGGCGAAGGGCGCCGCGACTCCGTCTGCGGCAAAGAACGCAGCAAAGAAGGCACCGCCGACCAAGGCCGCGGAGAAGAAGGCTCCCCCGAAGACAACTCCTCCCGCGGCTGCTGCGGCGGACGAACCGACCTTGTTCGAGGCGGATGCGCAATCGACTCCGGCTTCCGAGCCCCCGGGTGTCCAGGAGTCTGCGCCGGCCCCAGCGCCTGCGGCACCGGCACCGGCACCGGCACCGGCGACATCCGATCCCGTTGCCGAATCCGACGCCGCGAGAGCGGGTTTCGCGCGCATCAGCTCGGGGCGGACAGAGGTTCCCGCGACGAACCCGGCGATGCCGATCGCATTCGGGGCGATCAGCGGAGCACTCGCGGCGCTCGCGATCGCACTACTGGTCGTGCTGCGCTGGCGACGGCACCGCCAGTAGCTTCTCAGTCCGTCAGCAGAGTCTCAGTCCTGCAGGGACTCCACCCGCGCGGTGATCGCGTCGGCGATCGCCTCGGGAGCACGCTGCGGCATCCAATGGTCGACGCCTGGCAAGACCACGAATTCGTATGGGGCGTCGATGAATTCAGAGCACGCGCGCGCCCCCGCCTTACTCAAGAAGCGATCCTTGTCGCCGTAGAGGTAGGTGGTGGGCACCCGCACCTTGTCTCCTGCCAACGAACCGATCGACGAGAACCGCATTGCGCGATACCAGTTGATCCCTCCGGTGAGTGCGCCGTAGTCGACGATCTCGCGTGAGAGTCGTTCGGAGAAGCCGGGATACATCTCCAGTCGCCCACCCGCGCCGCCGCCGTGCTTCGCGCCGTACGCAATCAACTTCTCGGGCACCTTGGGCAGTTGGAAGAACCCCATGTACCACGATTTCAACGCCTGGCCGCGGGGCATTGCACGCAAGAAGGCACCGGTGTGTGGAACGGCCAACGTCGTCAACGTGGCCACCCGATCAGGGTGACGGGTTGCGACCGCATACGAGACCGCCGCGCCCCAGTCGTGCCCGACAAGGTGGAAACGTGGCGCGTCGAGCGCATCCGCCAACGCGATGACGTCGTCGACGAGTTCGTCAATTCTGTAGTCGCGCACCGACTGTGGCCGCGCGCCAGGCGAATAGCCACGCTGATCGGGTGCGACGGTGCGCAATCCGCGCTCATTGAGCAGCGGTGTCACGTCCTCCCAACACGACGCCCGCTCCGGAAAGCCGTGCAGCAGTATCACCGGAATGTCCGACGCCGCACCGGGTATCGGACCGGAATCGACGACGTCGAAGGTCCATCCGTCTCGGCTGAACTCGGTGATCTTCTCGGTCATGGCTCTCCAAATGCTCGGTCGGCTTCTGCTCGGCGTGTGTCCGCATCGCCTGACGACATCGGCGACCCACCCCCGCGCTCGGCGCGAAAGGTGGGCCGCCGATGGTGCTTTGACCCTACGTCAACTCGTGGCGTGTCACGTCAGCTTGTAGACCGTGGTGCCTCCGACCGTTGTGGCAGTGAAGTTCTGGGCCACCCAGGTGGAGATCGCGGAGTTGCCTCCGGGGCCACCCTGACCACCGCCGATGTAGTACGCGATCTTGCCTTCCTTCACGTACTGCTTGAACTCGTCGAGCGTCGGTGCGGGATCGCCGCTCCACCCGCCGATCGCCATGACGGACTTCCCCGTCGCGATCTCGATGTTCGCCGCCGACTGCGAGCCGTTGGTCGCCGCCGCCCAGGTGCTGTTGGTGTTCTGGAGCAGTTTCACCAGTTCGGCATTGGTCGACGACTCGCCGCCCGGACCGCCCGTACCCATGCCGCCACCGAACGAGCGCGTGCTCTGGGTTCCGCCGTTGGACTGATTCCCGCTGTTCGACTGAGTTCCGTTGGGAGGCTGACCCATTCCCGGCTGTCCCGAACCCGACTGCGCGGTGCCGTTCTGCGCTGTGCCATTCTGCGCGCCGCCGTTCTGTGCGCTGCCGCCTCGCGAGCCGCTCGGACCGCCCCCGCCCGGTCCGCCCATGCCACCCTGAACGCCGCTCGTCTGTACTGCTGTCGGGATCGACCCGTGGTGTGCCGTCGCGGCCGTGGCGATCGAGAATGCCGCTGTCCCTGCGAATCCCGCGATCGCTCCCGCGATCACCGAAGCCACGAACAGCTTCTTGAGTCCGAGCGCACCTCCGGCGAGCACGCCGATCACTGCGAGCACGGCCACAGCGCCGATAACCCACCTACACCAGACCGGACCCCATTCGTTGCGGTTGAGCAGGACGATCGACCACCATGCTGCCAGACCGATCATGGCGCTCAACGCGATTCGGCCGTCCCAGTTGGCTCGACGACGCCACGCGAATACTCCACCGAGCGCAACCATCGCGGCAACAGCAGGCGCCAGCGCCACCGTGTAGTAGGGATGGATGGTGCCGCTCATGTAGCTGAAGATCATCGCGGTGATCAGCAACCAGCCACCCCAGGCGACAACCGCGCCGGCCTCGGTGCGATGAATACCGTTGCGATAGTTGAAGATCGGGAAGCTGCGGATCATCAGGTACACGCAGAAGGCAATGGCGAAGAGCGCGACAGGGAGCAACCATGAGATCTCGTTGCCCATCTCCGAGCTGAAGAGCCGACTCAGGCCCGTCGATCCGCCGAACGAACCTCCTGCGCCACCACCGCCGCCGCCAGGGCCTCCGCCCGAACCGCCGCTGATGCGTCCGACGCCGTTGTAGCCCCAGACGAGATCCATGAACGTGTTGTTCGTCGAGCCGCCGATGTAGGGACGTGAGCTGGCAGGTGTCAGGATCGTCGCCACCACGAACCATCCGGCCGACACCACGAGAGCCACAGCCGCGACGACGAGTTGCCCGATTCGCTTGAGCCAACCGTTGTTTGCGAACAGCAGGTAGGCGAGACCGAACGCGGGCAGCACCAACAGGCCCTGCAACATCTTCGTCAGGAATGCGAAGCCGAGCGCGACACCCACCAGCGCCAGCCACCGGCCGGAGTTCGTCGCGATCGCCCGTGCCAGGCAGTACCCCGCGGCAACCATCAAGAGCACCAGCAGTGCGTCGGGGTTGTTGAAGCGGAACATCAACGCGGCCGCAGGGGTGAAGGCGAGCACCGCGCCCGCGATCAGTCCCGCAGCGGTCCCCTGCCTCGGATCGGTGATCACTCGACGCATCGTCGCGTACATCAGCGCCACCGCCGCGACGCCCATCAGCGCCTGCGGCACCAACACGGCCCAACTGTTCATCCCGAAGACGCGCACCGACAGTCCCGTCATCCAGAGCGACGCCGGGGGCTTGTCCACGGTGATGAAGTTCGACGGGTCGAGCGCTCCGAAGAACCAGGCCTTCCAGCTCTGCGAGCCCGCCCACGCCGCGGCCGCGTAGAAGGTGTTGCCGTATCCGCTGGCGGAGAGATTCCACAGGTAGAGCACCGCGGTCGATACGAGGAGTCCCGCGAGCGCGAACGGACTCCACCACAGCGGACGCCTTGCCAATCGGCGACGCCTTGGCGTCGGTGGTGAATCGTCGGCGGGCGGCGATACGTCGCGCCGCTCCAGAAGTGCGGTCATCATTCCTCCAGAATCTCGGTGTGAGGCAGAAGTCTCGGTTCGGGTTCGACTACCAGATTCCGAGACCTCGCTACCGCGACCCTGGACTCTCGCTGGGAGAAGTCTGTGAACGCGCGCGTCCGTCAGTCGACGAGTGCGAGCACCCTCGCCGGACCGCCGGTTCCACCAGCGAACCGAGGCGCACCCACGACGACGCGCGCCCCTGCGGGCGGAACGTCCGTCAGATTGGCCAGCGCCTCGACGGCGTACCGCCCGGCACCGAGAATCGCGGTATGCGCACCGACTGCTCCCCTGATGTCGACGCTCAACGTGTCGGTCCCGAGCGCCGACACTCCCCGTTCGGTCACCAGCATCTGCGCCGCAGTGGGATCGAACCCTGGCGCGTCGGCTCCGCCCGTCGCGGGTTGCCACCCCGAGTGCAGTGCCACCAACGCACGTGGCGGAATGCGACCGTGAACGCGTTCGTACTCCTCGACGTCGCGTTCGGTCAGAACCGCGCGTCGATTACCGCGCGCGGCGGCCGCGATGCTGATCACCACCAGCGGCACCACGAGATCGCGCGCCGGTATGGCGTCGACGGTTCGTCCACCTGCGATCTTGTGCGCAGGGGCGTCGACGTGGGTTCCCGAGTGCTCTGCAAACGACATCCACCTGGTGGCGAAGCCCGAGTTGCCGGGCCCTACTCGGGACGTCTGCACGCTGACCACCGGCGGGTTGCCGGGCCACATCGGAAAACCCGGTCCGAGCCGATGGGTCAGATCCACGACCCGGGTCGCGCCGGGTTGCGCGGACGCGCGCGCGGGTCGCGACGCAGCACCGACCCCCGCGGCCGCAACACCGGCCGCTGCGGTCATCCGCAACGCGGTTCGACGACTGACTCGTCTGGCTTCCTCGTGCGCGTGCCGCACCACGTCGTCGTCACACACGTTTGCCGTCACACACAAGTGCCGTCACCGACAGCGCACACAACACCTAGGCTCCCGGGCGGATTCGTAGGATCTGATCCTTACCGGTGTCGGTGCCGACGAGAAGCGAGCCGTCTCTGTCGACGGCCAGTGCGCGCAGTCGCCCGTACCGATCCGACAGTGCCTCTTCGACGTCGACGACCCGCGTCCCGCTGTCGTCGAGCTTCACCACGACCAACTTCTTGGCCTTCTGTGCGGCGATGACGACCGCCCCGTTCCACTCGCCCCAGCCGGTGGTCGGCAAGAACTGGAGTGCGGGCGTCGCAATCGTCGGCGCGCCCGATTTCCAGATCGGACCGACCGCACCCGGCACCCGCGTGGGGTCGGTCATCGGCACCGATTCGTCGTAGATCACCGGCGCGCGGTCGGGCCGGTAGCCGTAGTTGGCGCCCGGTCGGATGAGGTTGAGCTCGTCGTCGGCGCTCGTGCCCTGCTCGATCGAGTAGACCCGTCCGCTACCCGGTTGCAGCGCGATGCCCTGCACGTTGCGGTGGCCGAGCGTCGCTATCGGACTTGCGGGGTCGGGGTTACCGGCAGCGGGCCGGCCGGTTGCGGCATTGACGTGTAGGACCTTGCCGCCCAACGACTTTCGACTCTGCGAATACTCGGCCGTCGCATTGTCGCCGGTGCCGATCCACAGTGTCCCGTCCGACGCCGCCGCCAATCCGCATCCCGCATGCCTGCCGCCCGCGTTCAACGGGATACCCGCCAGCACCGTCCGTTCGCGCTGCATACTCGACCAGTCCTGCGACACCCGCCACGATGCCACCGTGACCTGCTGCCCGGTGTTCGGCCACGGCAGCGGCACGCTTCCGACACCCTGCGGAATCTTGGCGCCCTGCGCGACCGACGATCCGGTGCCGGCCTTCTCGGCCTGACACGAATAGATTCGACGATTCTGCGCGAATCCCGGATCAACCGCGAGACCCATGAGTCCGGCTTCGCGGTGCACCCAGAGCGCGCTCAGGTCGACCCGGATGGTCTTCGGCGCCTGCCCTGGTCTGATGGCCACGAAGCGGCCGGCACGCTCGGTGACGAGGGCCGTGCCGTCTGGCGCGGTGACGATATCCCAGGGGTGACTCAGCCCGGTCGCGATCGAACTGACCGCAAGGCGCGGCGCGGCCTCGGCTGACGGGGCACCCGCCACGGTTCCTGCGACACCGGCCGCGACCACACACGAGATCACACCGGTTTTGAGTACGCTGCGCTGCGGCGACATGAGGCCAACCGTAACGGCTCACATGCGTCCGGGGGTCGAGAACCCGACGAATCGCCCGTAGCGGGAGATCCCGACGTTTACCGGCCCGGCAGGAACTTCAGCGATCGCACAGCGAGCGGGGTGACTGCGCGGTAGACACTCTTCGGAACTCCGGGAGCCTTGTCGATGCCGATGAAGCGCTGTTCGGCGATCGTCTGCGGCTCGGTGTACTTGAGCAGCCCTTCTTCGCCGTGCCTGCGGCCGACGCCCGAGATTCCCATGCCGCCCATCGGGGCCGCGGTCGACGCCCACGCTGCCGCGTAGCCCTCGTTGATGTTGACGGTGCCGGCACGCAACTGCTCCGCGATCGCCTGCGCCTCGTCGCTGCTGCCCGCGAAGACACTCGCGTTGAGACCGTAGTCGGTGTCGTTGGCGAGCTTGATCGCCTCGTCCGTTGAGTCGACCGGATACACCGACACCACCGGGCCGAATGTCTCGTTACGGAAGCAGGTCATCTCGTCGGTCACGCCCGACAGGACCGTCGGCTCAAAGAAGAAGGGCCCGAGGTCGGCGCGGCGCTTGCCGCCCGCGACCACCGTCGCGCCCTTCGACACCGCATCGTCGACGTGCGCTTCTGCGGTCTCGACCTGCGCAGCCGAAGCCAGCGACCCCATGTCGACGTTGAAGTCGTAGTTGGCTCCGAGCTTCATGTTGCGGACAAAGGTGCCGAACTTCTCGGTGAACTCGTCGGCGATCGCCTTGTCGACGTACAGTCGCTCGATCGAGATGCACAACTGACCGGAGTTCGAATAGCACGCTCGCGCAGCACCTTCGACGGCGTGGTCGATCTTGGCGTTGGCCGTCACGATCATCGGGTTCTTGCCACCGAGTTCTGCAGAGAAGCCGATGAGTCGACGCCCCGCCTGCTCGGCGAGCGAGGCTCCGGTCTCCGACGATCCGGTGAACATCACGTAGTCGCAGGTCGCCATGATGGCCTGTCCCACAACACTTCCCGGGCCCGGGACCACCGCGAACAGCGCGGGCGGCAGACCTGCCTCGTAGAGCAGCTCGGCCAGCGCCAGCGCGCAGTAGGGGGTCTGGCTGTCGGGCTTGATCACCACGCCGTTGCCGGCGAGCAGGGCCGCGACCGCATCCGAAACAGCAAGTGTCAGTGGGTAATTCCACGGGCTGATCACTCCGACGACGCCCTTGGGCTGATACCGCACCCGCACCTTGGTGGCACCGGGCAGCATCCCCTGCACCTTGCGCTCGGCGAGCATCTTCGGGCCGTGCGTCGCGTAGTACCGCGCGGTGAGCGCGACGTCGACAACCTCTTCCTGCGCGTACGAGCGAGCCTTGCCCGTCTCGGCCTGCGCGATATCCATCAACGACGCCGCGTTGGCGAACACCAACTCGGAGAACTTCTTGAGCACCTTCGCGCGCTCCGCGGGTGACTGCTTGGCCCACCCCTGCTGAGCGGCCCGCGCCCGCGACACCGCGGTCTCGAGATCCTCGGCGGTGCCGACAGGGATGGTCGCCATTTCGACGCCGCTGAACGCTTCGAGAATCGATCGGGTCGGGCGTGCGGCAGCGTTGTCGATCGCGACCAATGCGCCGAGTCGTTCGAAGTAGTCGGGTGTTGGCTTGGGCATCGGAGCCTCCTGCTGCGTGAAAGTGATCGAGAGAGTGTCGATAGGCCGAGAAAGGTCAGGGCGCGACGAGGACGATGCCGTCGTCGTCGGAGTACACGGTGTCGCCGGGCGTGAAGGTGACTCCACCGAGCGTCACCGGTACGTCGCGCTCACCTTCTCCGGTCTTGGTGGATTTGCGGGGGTTGGTGCCGAGCGCCTTCACGCCGATCTCCATCCCGCCGATGGTCTTGGCGTCGCGGATCGCGCCGTTCGCGATGATCCCGACCCAGCCGTTCGACCGGCCCAGCTCCGCGATGATGTCGCCGACCAGCGCCGTGTGCACCGAGGCATCACCGTCGATCACCAGCACTCCGCCGGGATTCGACTCGCCGAGGATCGACTTGAGCAGCGCGTTGTCCTGGAAGCAGCGGACCGTTGTCACCGTTCCGACGAACTCACGGACCCCGCCGTACTGGGTGAACTGGAGATCACAGCTACGGACATCTGCACCGATCTCGTCGACGAGGTCGGCCGTGGGGGTGAAAGTCAGCTCTGCCATGACGTACAGCATAGGTGTGACGCGCGGTCATGGGTACCTCAGGTTACCGGGCGGTAAGAAACGCGCTGCCGATCAGCGCACCTGATCGATCGCGTCCGCGACTTCGTCGGGAATCTCCAGCACGACGAAGTGGCGCGCGGCGACCGGGATGAGCCGACCACCGAGCATCCGCGCATAGCGGGCCTGCTTCCACAGCCAGAAACGCTGCCACGGCTTCGGACCAGAGAGCGCGGCCACCACGATCACCGGAACCGGTGGCATCGGATGATTTTTGCGCATGCGACGCAGTGACGCGTTGATCGCGGGGAAGGCAGCGTTCTCCACCATCGTGGCGAGCAGCATCGGCCAGTTGCCGAAGACCTTTGCGGCCCAGTAGTGCTCGTGATCATAGAAGCCCTCCGGTGGCCTCGGCAGCACGACGGTCCGCACCCGCGAGAATCCACGCCGCGGAAGCCGAAACCGCTGCGTCACCCTCCTACCCGTGTCGATCATCCTGTGCGCGTTGTCGATTCGTACACCGAGCGGCACCACCCGCCACGGCAGCAGCACGTAAGAACCGTCGAGCATCACAACACCCGCAGTGCGCGTGGGATGGACTCGCGCAAACGCCTCGACATACAGCGAGGCAACCGAGTGTCCGACGACGGTCACGGGCTCTGCTATCCGCAGCGCATCCAGGACGCCCGCCATCCACGAGACTTCGAGCGACAGGGTCAGCACGCGGCCACGCGAAAGTTGTTCGGACAGTCCATATCCCGGGCGGTCGAACCGGACCACCCGCCAACCACGCTCGACGAGTCGTGCGGCGAGATGGTCGAGATCGAACCAGTTGCTTCCCATCGCAGCCATGAGCAACAGTGGCCGACCCGACCCTTCGTCGACGACGTGAATGCGTTGGCCGTCGACGTCGACGATCTGCCCCGGCGGCGGCCGATCGACCTCGCGCCGACCGTCGTCCACCGCTCAGTTCTCCTGTGGTTTGGCCAGCGGGAATGCCAACGATTCGCGAATCGACTGACCCGTGATCAACATGACCACACGGTCGACGCCGACGCCGAGACCACCGGTCGGCGGCATCGCGTATTCGAGCGCCTGCAGGAAGTCCTCGTCGAGCTCCATTGCCTCCGGATCACCGTCGGCAGCCAGAACCGATTGCGCGGTAAGCCTTTTGCGCTGTTCCACCGGATCGGTCAGCTCGGTGTAGGCGGTGCCGAGTTCGACGCCCCACGCCACCAGATCCCATCGCTCGGCCACTCCCGGCTCGCTGCGATGCGCCCGCGTGAGCGGCGAGACCGACGTCGGGAAATCGGTGTAGAACGTCGGGAAGGTGGTGCGGTCTTCGCCGAGGTGCTCGTAGAGTTCCTGCACGATCGCGCCCGCGTCCCAGTCCGGACGGAACGCGATGTCGAGGCGCTTGCAGACCTCCCGCAGATGCTCCACCGACGTCTCCGGCGTGATCTCCTCGCCGGCGCCGTCGGACACCACCCCGTAGACGGTCTTCACCGGCCACTGTCCGGAGATGTCGATTCGCTGCTCGTTGCCCTCGTCGTCGTAGCGCACGATCACCGGCTCACCGTAGGCGGCGGTGGCCGCGAACTGGATCATCTCGCGCGTGAGATCGAGCATCTTCAGGTAATCACTGTGCGCTTCATAGGCTTCCAGGCTCGTGAACTCCGGATTGTGACTGAAGTCGACGCCCTCGTTGCGGAAGTTCCTGCCGATCTCGAACACCTTCTCCACGCCGCCGACGCACAACCGCTTGAGATACAACTCCGGCGCGATGCGCAGGTAGAGGTCGAGATTGTAGGCGTTGATGTGCGTTGTGAACGGCGTCGCGTTCGCGCCACCGTGGATCTGCTGCAGAATCGGGGTTTCGACTTCGAGATAGCCACGGGCAGAGAGGAAGTCACGCAGCGCCTTGACCACGACGCTCCGCGTGGCGAGCAACTGCCGCGAACGCGGATTGATCGCGAGGTCGACGTATCGTTGCCGCACACGGGCTTCCGGGTCTGTCAGGCCCGCCCACTTGTCGGGCAGCGGACGCAGCGACTTTCCGATCATCGCCCAGCGGTCCACGAGCACCGACACCTCGCCCTTGCGGCTCGTGCCCATCTCACCGTGCACCTCGACCAGATCACCGAGGTCGACGTCAGACGCGAAATCCCTTGAGCCGGAATCGAGTCGCGATGCCTCCACCAGGATCTGCACCTGCCCCGACCAGTCATGGACATCGGCGAAGACCACCTTGCCGAAGTCACGGAGCCGCGTGATGCGGCCGGCAATCGACACCGGCGTGCCCGCAGGCGCGGCGACGGCCTCCGCGATCGAGTGCGACGGCGGATCGGCTGGCGGATACGGGTCGACGCCGTCGTCGATCATCCTGTCCAGCTTGGCAAGCCGCACCCTGACCTGTTCCGGACGATGCGCCGCGACCGCGTTCTGCGCCTCCGCCTCGGCGTCGAGTTCAGCGATCAACGCGTCGACATCGATGCCTGCGGGAATCGACGACTGTCCCGCGGTGTACTGCTGCTTGCGACCGAACCTGGGGAGCCTGACGAAGCCCTCGGTGACGACGGCCGCCAGACCGGCCCGCGCCAGGATTCGGGTGTCCTCGAAGCACAGGAATCGCGGCTGCCAGTCGGGAAGGTATTTCGCGTTGGACCGGTAGAGCGACTCCATCTGGAAGAACTTGGAGCCGAACATCAGCACGGCATAGCTCCCGCGCATGACGGGGCCCGCGCCGATCTCCTGGCCCTTCTCGAACACGGCGCGGAACGTCGCGAAGTTCAGGGAGATGTCGGTGATCCCGAAGTTCTCCGAGTCGCGGCACAGGTCGCTGACCATTGTCTCGACGACACCGTTGATGCCGCTGCGGTCGCGGCGCATCAGGTCGAGCGAGACCCCGCGCCGACCCCACGGAACAAATGACAGCATCCCGACGACCTTCTCGTCGGGCTCACCCTCATTCAGGACCGCCTCCACCAGCAGGCAGTCGCCGTCTGCGGGATCGCCGATGCGGGAGAGCGCCATCGCGAAGCCGCGCTCCTCCTCGGTGTCGCGCCAGGCGTCGGCCCGCGCGACCACGTCGACCATCTCGGTCGGCGGAATGTCGCGGTGCCTGCGGATGCGGGTGGTGACGCCTGCACGTCGGGTTCGTGTGACCGCCTGGCGCACGCCCTTCATCGTCGGGCCGCTGATCGTGTACTGCCGTGTGTGCAGGATCGCCTCGTCGCCGATGTTCAGCGACGTGAATCCCGCGGCCTCGAATGCCGCCGCGCCCCGTTCGCTGGAACCCATCGCCGCGGGGTGCCACCCGTAGCGCTCGCACAGCACCAGGAACTCTGCGATCGCGTCGGGCCAGGACTCGGGGTCGCCGATCGGATCACCACCGGCAAGCCCGACACCGAGTTCGACGCGGTAGGTGATCGCGGCGCGGCCATCGCGCGAGAAGACGACTGCTTTGTCGCGTCGCGTCGAGAAGTAGGCCAGCGAGTCGTCGTCGTTGAATCGCGCGATCAGCGCACGGATCAGTCGTTCGTCGGTCGCGGTCATCAGCGACTTGAGCCGCTGCGATCGGAACAGCACCGACGCCGCGACGATCAGCGCGAGTGCGCCGAACAGGCCCAGAGCACCATTGACCGGCGGATAGGTGTGGTGGCCGTCGAAGGTCCGCTGGTCGATCGCGGCGAACGCGACGACCCGGTTGAACGCGTAGGGCAGACGCTCGGAGCGTTCGAGGCTGCCCGGGAACAGCCACACCAACGCGAACCCGATGCCGGTTGCCACCGCAAGTCCGACCACGAGCACCACGAGCGCGCGCAGCAGGGCGCCGCGTCGAACCCGGGTATAGAACTGCCGATACGTGACAAGCAGGAAGACCAGCGCCGCGAGATCGATACCGAGACCGATCACGATGTTCATCCGCTCGGTGTCGTCGACGTCGAAGTCGTCGGCGACCGGCTGCCACAGGAGCAGCGCGTTTCCTGCCATGAACAGCAGCAGGTAGATGACGCAGATCCACCACGCGATGCGTTTTCGGGCTGTCAGTGCGATGGCGACGAGCGCCAACACGAACGACCACGCGAAGCTCGTGTCGGGCATCGAGATGATGAAGTCGTCCACGTAGTCGCGCGGTACGTGAATCCAGTGCCGGAAGAACGGGAAGATGCTCGACAGCAACGCGATGGTCGCCATGATCCCGACGACGAGCCCTGCGATCTGTGGCGCGTGGCTTCCGAATCCGCGAGGGTGGCGGATGCGCTCGAGTAGATCGGCCGACCGGCGATCCGCCTCTGCGCGTTCCGACCGCTGCACCGCGACGTCGGGATCTGTGGGGGCACCCGGGTGTACGTGAGATGGGGACTCGACCGCCATGGATCAAAGGTAGTTCACCGGCGGTTCAACGGTGCGTACTGTTCGCCGGTCAGGCAGTATCTCAGACATGGACGACGACGCGTTCGATGTGCCAGTCCGGGAAGACGGAATCCGGCTCGGTCAGTTCCTGAAACTGGCCAATCTCATCGAGTCCGGGGCCGAGGCCAAGGAGGTCATCTCTGACGGTCTCGTCACCGTCAACGGAGATGTGGAAACACGACGAGGTAGGCAGTTGGCCGTCGGCGACGTGATCTCTCTGGGTGATGCATCGGCGCGGGTCACCGCAGAGTGACCAGCGTCCTGCTCACGCAGTCAGTCGCTTGAGTTCCGCCGCGGTGACGAGGCGCTCGGCCTCCGCGGGGAATCGCTGAGGTTCCCGACTGCGGCCGAGTCGGCCGCCGGAGATGGCACTCAGCATCGAGTGTCGACGGGGTGTTTGGAACGTTGCTGCCAGCTTCATGACGATACGTTTCCTGCGTCAGAATGGATACGATCTTTACTATCTTGTATTGCCGACTTCGTCGGCGCAACTCACCCTTACGTATCGATCGTCACACAGGATTCGTTACCAGCCAGAGACCGACGCGCCGTTCAGCCCAATCCGGCGAGGAACTGATGCGCCCAAGCCACGGCAGTCACGCCCGGCTTGACCTGGAAACTCCCGTAGTCGCCGTGTGAACCGGACTGCAGGAATCGATTGAACTCGATGATCTGCTGCCGTGCGCGAGCGTTGCTGAGCTCGTTGACGACGTTCCCCGGTCCGCCCCTGGTGAGCAACTCGTTGACGATCGCGCCCGCCTCTGCCTGGTACTGACCGACCTGGCTCGGCGTCGGATCACTGGTCTCTGCGAGGTAGCCGATCACGCGCGTCACGTAGTAATCACGTGGCACGTTGCAGTAGAGGTCTTTGGGCGCGCAGATGGTGAAGGCGTGCGGCAGCACGTAGCCCATGCCGTGGAGGCGCGGCCCTCCGCTCCCCTGTCCGGTGAGGGGCGGACCGACCAGATTGTCCTTCGACGAGCGGCGGGGGTCTGCGATCAGGACAACGCCTGCGACCTGCTGCGGACGGATCTTCTCACGGCCGGTACCGATCTCCGACGCGACATCGCCCGCGGCGTCGGCTCCCTGGCTGTACCCGGTGAGCGCGATCTTGGTGCCGGGACACCGCTTGAGCATGTCCAGGGCGAGCCCCTTGGTATTGGCTACGGCCTGCGCCTTCGACTTTCCGTAGATGGCGCTCTCCCACGGGAACGCCGTGGCGTCGTAGCCGACATAGGAGACCTTGGTGTCCGGCCCGAGATTCGACGTGACCGCACCGAGCAGACCCGGGCCGTCAGACCACGTCCCGGGGATCGCCAGCACATATACCTTGGGGCACGGTCCCGGCGCCGCCGACGCCGAACCCGCCGTTGCGACAACGACGCCACACGCCGCCAACACCACCGCCACTGCCATCCCGAGAAGCCTGCGCACCGACCTGTACCTCCGCAACCACGTGTCCACGGCGAATCAGCCGCGGCCCGACCAAGAGAGTGTAGGCAGGGATCCACCCATCCGGCAGCGTCGTCTCACCGAACTCTCATAGAACCTTTGTCTACGGAACAGAGCTACCCGCCACATGAAGGAGGCCACGGTGGTCGACGTCTCGCGCACTTTCACTGTCCGACAGCCGCGGGAGGTGATTGTCGCCTATCTGCGCGACTTCTCCCACGCGGAGCAGTGGGACCCGGGGACCGTCGAATGCACGCAGGAAGACGGCGCCCCGATCGCACTCGGCACCCGCTGGCACAACAAGTCGAAGCTGTACGGGATCTCGACGGAGCTGACCTACGAGCTGACCCGCGACGACCCCGACCACGTCGTGTTCTCCGGCTCGAACAAGACCGCTACGACGTCCGACGACCTCTCGTTCACCGACCTCGGCGATGGAACGACGAGCGTCACCTACCGTGCGCTCGTCGACTTCCACCGCTTCAAGCTGATCGGCGAACCGCTCTTCGGCTTCATCTTCGGCCGCCTCGCCGACTCGGTGCCCACCCAGATGACGAGCGTGCTCGAGAAGCTCTGACGGCCCCGCCCAAGGTCGAGCGCCCCACCGCTGGTCGAGCTGTCCCCGCTGGTCGAGCGCCCCACCCGCCGGTCGAGCGCCCCACCCGCCGGCCGAGCTGTCCCCGCTGGTCGAGCCTGTCGAGACCACCCCCAGCGGAGTCAGCAGGTCAGCGCTGCGCGACCTGTGTCGGCACGATCGGTGCGGGAAGATCCGACGCCCCCGCGAGGTATCGGTCCGCCGCAGCGGCCGCCGAGCGACCCTCCGCGATGGCCCACACGATCAGCGACTGTCCGCGCCCGGCATCGCCCGCGACGTACACGCCCTCCTGCCCGATGGCAGCGAAGTCGTTGTCGCGCTTGATGTTGCCGCGCTGGTCGTATTCGACGCCCAGCTTGTCGAGCAGGTCGGCGCGCTCGGGGCCGACGAAGCCCATGGCCAGCAGCACCAGATCGCATTCGAGCTCGAAGTCCGAGCCCTCGACCTTCTCGAACCGACCGTCGCGCATCGCAACCTCGTGGGCCTTGAGCGCGGTGACCTTGCCGTTCTCGCCGGTGAACTGCTCGGTGTTGACCGAGAACACACGCTCGCCACCCTCTTCGTGGGCAGATGACACGCGGTACATCAGCGGGTACGTCGGCCACGGGGTCTGCTCGGCGCGCTCGGTCGGCGGCTTGGGCATGATCTCGAACTGGTGCACAATCTCGGCACCCTGACGCAGCGACGTACCGAGGCAGTCGGCGCCGGTGTCGCCACCGCCGATGATGACGACCTTCTTGCCCTTGGCGCTGATCTGACCGTCGACGGTGTCGCCGAGCTGAATCCGGTTGGCCTGCGGCAAGAACTCCATCGCCTGGTGGATGCCGTCGAGCTCACGTCCGGGGATCGGCAGATCGCGACCGATCGTCGAACCCATCGCGAGCACGACGGCGTCGAAGTCCTCGCGAAGCTGTGCGACGGTGATGTCGACGCCCACGTTGACGCCTGGGCGGAAGACGGTGCCCTCGGCCCGCATCTGCTCGAGACGACGGTCGATGTGGCGCTTCTCCATCTTGAACTCGGGGATGCCGTAGCGCAGCAGTCCGCCGATGCGGTCGGCGCGCTCGTACACGTAGACCGTGTGGCCCGCGCGCGTGAGCTGTTGCGCCGCAGCGAGTCCCGCGGGACCCGAACCGACGACCGCAACCGATTTGCCGGTGCGCTCAGTCGGCAGCACCGGCTGCACCCAGCCGCTGTCGAAGGCGTTGTCGATCAACTCCACCTCGACCTGCTTGATGGTCACCGCGGGCTGGTTGATACCGAGCACGCACGACGCCTCGCACGGCGCCGGGCACAGACGACCCGTGAACTCCGGGAAGTTGTTGGTCGCGTGCAGGCGCTCGATGCCCTCTTTCCACTGATCCCGGTAGACGAGGTCGTTCCACTCCGGGATCAGATTGCCCAGCGGACAACCGTTGTGGCAGAACGGGATACCGCAGTCCATGCAGCGACTGGCCTGGGTCTGCAGCTCCGACTTGTCGAAGTCGTTGTAGACCTCTTTCCAGTCCATCAACCGCAGGTCGACCGGACGCCGCTCGGGCAGTTCACGCTCGGTGTGCTTGAGGAATCCTCTGGGGTCAGCCACGTGCGGCCTCCATGATCGCTTCGTTCACGTCTCGTCCGGACTTCTCTGCGGCGTCGATCGCGGCAAGCACGCGCTTGAAATCGCGCGGCATGACCTTGGCGAACGCCTGCTGGGTGTTCTCCCAATCGGCGAGAATCGCTGCGGCGACGGGCGACGCCGTCTCGCCACGATGCTCACCGATGATGCCGGACAAGAACTCGATGTCTTCGTCGTCGAGTGGTTCGAGGTCGACGAGTTCGGGGTTCAGGTTGGTGCCCAGCTTGTTCTCTGGGTCGTACACGTAGGCGATGCCGCCCGACATACCGGCCGCGAAGTTGCGCCCGGTGTCGCCGAGCACCACCACTCGTCCGCCGGTCATGTACTCGCAGCCGTGATCGCCGACGCCCTCGACCACCGCGGTGGCACCCGAGTTACGCACGCAGAAGCGCTCTCCGACTACGCCCCGCAGGAAGATCTTTCCCTTGGTGGCGCCGAAGCCGATCACGTTTCCGGCGATGATGTTGTCTTCTGCGACAAAGCCTTCCGGCGTTCCCGCCGGCGGCCGCACCACGATGCGTCCACCCGAGAGACCCTTGCCCACGAAGTCGTTGGCGTCGCCCTCGAGTCGAAGCGTGATGCCCTTCGGCACGAAGGCACCGAAGCTGTTGCCTGCGGAACCCTCGAAGTCGATGATGATCGTGCCCTCGGGAAGACCCTGTGCGCCATGCGTCTTGGTGACCTCATGGCCGAGCATCGTTCCGACGGTCCGGTTCACGTTGGTGATCTTCGACGTGAACGACACCCTGGTGCCGTGATCGATCGCCTCACGACTCTGCGCGATGAGTTGCTGGTCGAGCGCCTTCTCCAACCCGTGGTCCTGCACGCCGGAGCAGTACAGGTCCTGGTTCATGAACGGCGATTCGGGCGTCGACAAGATCGGCGACAGGTCGAGCTTGCCCGCCTTCGACGACTTCCAGTGTGCGAGCGCCTTTGTCGTGTCGAGCGCCTCGACGTGGCCGACAGCCTCCTGCAGGGTGCGGAACCCGAGGCGAGCGAGCAGTTCGCGTACCTCTTCGGCGATGAACATGAAGAAGTTCTCGACGAACTCCGGCTTGCCGGTGAAACGCTCACGCAGCAGCGGATTCTGGGTGGCGACGCCGACGGGGCAGGTGTCGAGATGGCAGACGCGCATCATGACGCAACCCGAGACGACGAGAGGCGCTGTCGCGAAGCCGAATTCCTCGGCTCCGAGCAGTGCACCGATGACGACGTCGCGTCCGGTCTTGAGCTGACCGTCGACCTGCACCGAGATGCGGTCCCGAAGTCCGTTCAGCAGCAGGGTCTGCTGCGTCTCGGCGAGACCGATCTCCCAGGGGGCACCCGCATGCTTCAACGATGTCAGCGGCGACGCACCGGTACCGCCGTCGTGGCCGGAGATCAGCACGACGTCGGCGTGTGCCTTCGACACACCCGCGGCGACCGTTCCGACGCCGAGCTCACTGACGAGCTTGACGTGTACGCGCGCCTGCGGATTGGCGTTCTTCAGATCGTGGATGAGCTGGGCGAGATCCTCGATCGAGTAGATGTCGTGGTGCGGGGGCGGCGAGATGAGGCCGACGCCCGGCGTCGAACCACGAACCTCGGCGACCCACGGGTACACCTTGTGCGGCGGAAGCTGGCCACCCTCACCGGGTTTCGCACCCTGCGCCATCTTGATCTGGATATCGGTGCAGTTGCTCAGGTAGTGCGAGGTGACACCGAAGCGTCCCGACGCGACCTGCTTGATCGCACTGCGACGCCAGTCACCGTTCTCGTCGTGATGGAAACGACGCGGATCCTCGCCGCCCTCACCGGAATTCGACCGTCCGCCGAGTCGGTTCATGGCGATGGCCAAGGTCTCGTGCGCCTCGGCCGAGATCGAACCGAAGCTCATCGCGCCGGTCGAGAAACGCTTGACGATCTCGCTCGCGGGTTCGACCTTGTCGATCGGGATCGGGTCACGATCGCCGAAGTTGAAGTCGAACAGTCCACGCAGAGTTGCCATTCGGGCCGACTGATCGTCGACCATCTTGGTGTACTCCTTGAACACCTTGTACTGACCGGTGCGCGTGGCGTGCTGAAGCTTGAACACGGTGTCCGGGTTGAACAGGTGGTATTCACCCTCGCGCCGCCACTGGTACTCGCCGCCGACCGGGAGCTCGCGATGTGCGCGCTCGGACGGACGGTCGTTGAATGCCAAGGCATGTCGCGTTGCGACGTCGGCGGCGATCTCGTCGAGTCCGACGCCTCCGAGCTGGCTGTTCATTCCGCTGAAGAACTCGTCGACGGCGTCCTGGTCGAGACCGATCACCTGGAAGAGCTGGGCGCCGGTGTACGAGGCGACCGTGGAGATGCCCATCTTGCTCATCACCTTGAGCACGCCCTTGCCCGCGGCCTTGATGTAGTTGTTGCGGGCGGTCTCGAATTCGATGTCGCCGAGCACTCCGCGCTCGACCATGTCCTCGATCGATTCGAAGGCCATGTACGGATTGACCGCTGCCGCACCGAATCCCACCAACGTGGCGACGTGGTGGACCTCGCGGCAATCACCCGATTCGACGATCAGGCCGACACGGGTGCGCTTGCGCTCGCGGACCAGGTGGTGGTGAACCGCGGCTGTCAGCAGCAACGACGGAATCGGTGCGAGCGTCTCGTCGGATTCCCTGTCGCTGAGCACGACGAGGCTCACGCCGTCGTCGATGGCAGCACTGACCTTGGCGCGGATCTCGTCGAGCGCCTTGCGCAGCCCGGCACCACCCTCGGACACCGGGTAGAGCCCGTGGATCTGGATGCTGCGGAAGTCGGGAAGCGCGTCATCCTCGTTGATCCGGACCAACTTGGCGAGTGTGTCGTTGTCGATCACCGGTGAGGGAAGCGAGATCTGGCGGCACGACTCCGGACCCGGATGCAGCAGATCGGCTTCGGACCCGATGGTCCCGCCGATGCTGGTGACGATCTCCTCGCGGATCGCATCGAGCGGCGGGTTGGTCACCTGCGCGAAAAGCTGCTGGAAGTAGTCGAACAGCATTCGCGGACGGGCCGACAACACCGCGATCGGGGTATCGGTACCCATCGAGCCGATGGCCTCGGCTCCGGTCTTCGCCATCGGCGCGACCAGCAGGTTGAGCTCCTCGGTGGTGTAACCGAACACCAACTGCCGCAACGTGACCCGGTGATGGGACATGTGCTCGTGCGGCAATGCTTTGACGTGGTCGATGTGGACGAGACCCTTTTCGAGCCACTCCGCGTACGGATGCTCGGCGGCGAGCTCGTCCTTGATCTCCTCGTCGTCGACGATGCGGCCCGCCTCGGTGTCGACGAGGAACATGCGGCCCGGCTGCAGGCGCAGCTTCTGCACGACGTCGGCCTGGTCGATGTCGAGCACGCCGACCTCGGAGGCCATCACGACGAGGCCGTCCTTTGTGACCCAGATTCGGCTGGGGCGCAGGCCATTTCGGTCGAGCACGGCGCCGACGACGGTGCCGTCGGTGAAGCAGACCGATGCCGGTCCGTCCCACGGCTCCATGAGCGACGCGTGGTACTCGTAGAACGCGCGGTGCTCCGGCTTCATCGCCTCTTGGCGTTCCCACGCCTCGGGGATCATCATCAGGACCGCGTGCGGCAGGCTGCGCCCACCGAGGTGCAGCATCTCGAGCACCTCATCGAAGCGTGCCGTGTCCGACGCTCCGGGAGTACACACCGGGAAGATCTTCTGCGCTGCGCCATCGCCGAACAGCGACGTGTCGATCAGCGCCTCACGGGCACGCATCCAGTTCTCGTTGCCGGTGACGGTGTTGATCTCGCCGTTGTGCGCGACCCGGCGGAACGGATGGGCGAGCGGCCACGACGGGAAGGTGTTCGTCGAGAAGCGCGAGTGCACGAGGCCGAGCGCGCTCTCCACCCGCGAGTCCTGCAGGTCGAGGTAGAACTCCCGCAGCTGCGGGGTGGTGAGCATGCCCTTGTAGACGAAGGTCGTGCCCGACAGGCTCGGGAAGTACACGGTCTCGCGGCCCGGGCCGTCGGCACCGGCACCCTTGTTGCCGAGTTCGTGCTGAACACGCTTGCGTACGACGAATGCCTTGCGCTCGAGCTCCATGCCCGAGGCACCGGCGAGGAACACCTGACGGAAGGTCGGCATCGCGTCGCGCGCGAGCGCACCGAGGCCGTTCTCGTTGGTGGGTACCTCGCGCCAGCCGAGCACGGTCAGACCTTCGGACTCGATGATCTTCTCGACGCCCTCGGCGGCGGTCGCGGCGTCGTTCGAGCCCTGCGGCAGGAAGGCGATACCGGTCGCGTAGCTGCCCTCGGCGGGCAGTTCGAAGTCGACAACCTCACGCAGGAAGCGGTCGGGCACCTGGATCATGATTCCGGCACCGTCGCCGGTGTTCGGCTCTGCGCCCGCAGCACCACGGTGCTCGAGGTTGATCAGCGCGGTGATCGCCTTGTCCACGATGTCGCGGCTGCGACGACCATGCATATCGACTACAAACGCAACACCGCACGCGTCGTGTTCGTTGGCCGGGTCATAGAGCCCAATGGGGCCTGGAGCGTGCTTCATGTATTCGCCTCACTAGGTGCGCGACGTTGCGCAGAGCTGTCACCCGTTTCGTCGTTGACAGCAGTCCTTCCGAGCCAACAGAATCCACCCTCATCGTGGGCTGACCTGGGCTGATCCTGTGATCACTCGGTGGCTGCCTCGTGCCAGCGCCGTTGCTGGCGGGGGTGCGCCGACCCTGAGATCGCGCTGACACCCCACTGCTTCATGAGCATTGTCGAATATTTTCTCACGGGGAGTACCCAGTATTGAAATCCGGCTACCACATCGCCGCTGATTGCGCAGGTTACGTGCAACAAACGGGACGTCGAACGCCTATCCTGAGTCGGTGGAATCGCTGGTGACTGCTGTGGTGATCGACGACCATCCGTTCTTCCGGGATGGCATCTCTCGCGGACTCACCCAGAGTGGCCGCGTTCGCGTGGTGGGCGAGGCAGGCGACGGCACCTCGGGCCTCGAACTCATTCGTGCTGACCTGCCGGACGTGGCCGTCGTCGACTATCAGATGCCGGGACTGACCGGCGTCGACGTCGCGCACGCGGTGACCAGGGACGGACTGCGGACAAGGGTCCTTATTCTCTCCGCTGTCACCCACGCGCCCATCGTCTTCGCCGCGCTGGAGAAGGGTGCTGCGGGGTATCTCAGTAAGGAATCGAGCCGCGACGAGATCGTCGGAGCCGTCACGCGGGTCGCCAAAGGCGAGACGGTGGTCCCCGCGGAGTTGGCCGCAGGGCTCGTCGGTGAGATCAGGTCGCATGCGCGCAACGACGGCCCAGCGCTCAGTGAGCGTGAACGCCAGGTACTCGAAGGCTTCGCTCGCGGCCTGTCGATCCCGCAGGTCGCAGGCGAGCTCTTCATCGGGGCGTCGACCGTCAAAACACATGCACAACACCTGTACGAGAAGCTCGGCGTGTCCGACCGCGCTGCCGCCGTCGCCGAGGCGATGCGTCGCGGACTCCTCGAATGACTCGACCCTCATTGTTCAGACGCCTGAGCTATGGACGCTCGGGCAACCCGGATGGCCAGGCGCCGCAGCTCGGCCTGACGGAGCTGATCGACGAGCCGCGCATCTCCGAGATCTTGATCGATTACGCACTTCTCGGCGTCCGAGTGCAGGTCGTGCTGCGCATGCTGCTCGCGATCTTCGTGCTGGCGACAGTGCTCCTCGATCCGCCGGCCGACGGCGCCGCGTTCTGCATCGTGGTCGCGGTGCTCTACGCCGTCTGGTGTCTCGCGGGTGTGCTGGCGGCCTCCCGAATACGGGTGGGCATGATCCGATTCGCTTGGCTCGCTTTGTTTGTCGACCTCGCTGTCCTCGTCGTGCTGATCGTCGTGGCGAGTCGTTCCGATCAGGTCAGTTGGACCTCGGATGTACTCGTCAACGGATTCGTGGCCATCCCGATGATCGCCGCGACGCAACTGCGCCCCAGAGTCTGTGCGCTCGTGGTGATCCCGACCGTCGTCGTCTACTTCCTCGCGAGCGCTCTGGCCCGTGTCCCCAACGGCGAACCGTGGTCGCTGATCGCGATGCGCACGCTTGTCGTCGCGATCCTCGCACTGGGCAGCGTGATGCTCTCGACCGTTCAGCGCTCACGAGTGTCGACGATCGGATCTCTTGCGGCACAACGTGCTCGGCTTCTCGACGAGACCGTCCGCATCGAGGAACGCGAACGTCGCGACCTCGCCGAGCACCTCCACGACGGCGCGTTGCAGTACGTGCTCGGCGCGCGGCAGGAACTCGATGCCGCGCGCGACGGCACAGATCCCGACGCTCTCGGACGGGTCGACACAGCGCTTCGGGAGGCGTCGAGGCTACTGCGCTCGACGTTGGGCGAACTCCATCCCGCCGTACTCGAACAGGGAGGACTCGCCACTGCGGTCACCGACCTCGCGGCCTCGGTCGAACAGCGTGCCCCGCTGACGATCTCGGTGGACACCGTCGGCTGGCCGAGCGATCTGCGCACCACGTCCGATCCCATGCTGTTCGCAACCGCACGCGAGCTGCTGACCAACGTGGTCAAGCATGCCGACGCCCACGCCGTCGAACTGTCAGTCGAATTCGACGACGGCACAGCTCGTGTGGTTGTTGTCGACGACGGACGCGGTGTCGACGAGTCGGCCCTCGATCGTCGCGTCGCCGAGGGACACATCGGACTTGTCTCGCGTCGGGTGCGCCTCGAGCAACAGGGCGGCTCGTTGACCGTCACCCGACGTCCCGGCGGTGGGACGGCCGCGATCGCCGAGGTTCCGGTGGTCGACGCCGGAGCGCGTGCTCAGTCGAACGTCGACCCGCGCTCAGAGCCGTAACCCTGCCGGTCCGGACGCTCCGCGAGCCGACGGTCGAGGGCTATCGGCCAATCGAGCGCGACCTGTTCGTCCAGTGCCGCAAGACGTTCGACGATCGGCGGCTGTTGGTCCGCGCCGCACTGTGCCGCGACGGTCTCGTAGAGCGCACGCAGTCGTCGATGCACCTGGGCCTGGCCGTGACTGTGCCTACGGATCTCATCGGTGCCGATCGCGACATAGTCCGCCCACGTCCGTCGATAGCCGCGCACCGCAGGCGAACGTCGAACCGCGTCCGCGTGGACACGAGGCGCAAGCATCAGCAGCATGTCCTCGATGTGGTCGAGCGCCAACACCACGGTGCTCGGATCATTGCCCGCGGTCGAGATCGCCTTGAGCGCAATGTCTGAAATAGCCTGCAGCGCAGCGACAGGACTCACCGACGGCTGGTGCATATCGCCGAAGAGCAAGCACCGCAACACTTTGTGCTCGGGCACCGGCCCGCCTCGAGGGTTGCCGACCACCGCGATCACGCCGACGTTGTGCGGCACGTTGTCGCCGACCATCACCAGCAGATCGAATCTCACACCCCAGGCCGCCGCGTACCGTTCCAACATCGGCACGTTCACCGCGAGCAACACCCGACCCCGAGAACCTATCTCGCGCAACATGATCACGTGACGTGACTCTTCGTCGAGAGCGGTGTCAGGCGTGGGTGCCACGTTCGGCACCTGGGTCTCGAGCGACTCCTCCGGGTACAGCCGGCGGATCGACGCACGACCGTCCGCAGCGATCCATCGCATCAACTGCGCAACGTTCAGAACCGCGCCGACCTTGCTGACCAGCGCGACGAACAGGATCGCCGACACCACCGTCAGGAAGGCCGCAATCGCCGTCGAAGCTCCAGGAGTCCCGTCATCGGGGCCGGTCAAAGCGAGATCCATCGCCACCATCACGCTGAACACGAATGTGGCAAGGAAGAACCCGACAGACCAGCGCATCACCGGCTCACGCTGCAGCATGGGGATGACGCGAACCGAGATCTGCGACGCCCCGAACTGCATCGCGAGCGTCACCGCGGTGAAAACGAGGCCCGTCAAAGTGGCTGTGGCCCCGGCGATCACGCCGAGTACGGTCGCCAAGGTTCCCGAGTCGACGTCGAGACCGAGGTTCTCGTCGATCGTGATGCACAGCAGCGCCGCGACGATCGCGATTAACACGAGGATCACCGGCAGTCGCCACGTGGGGACCACACGAAGCCGATGTCGCACCCGACGCCAACGCACGGCTGTCGCGGCTCTGCTCGGAAGCGCGACGCCACCCGGAGCCGCCGCAACAACCTCGGGCACCGGGTCGGGCGGCAGATCTGGGACACCGAATCGGCCCGCGAGCGCCTCCTGCACCACGATCTTCCACCGAATGAGCGGTTCCCGAAGCCGCTGTTCGCGTCGGACCGCTTTGTCGTACTTGCCTTCTCGGCTGCGGTAGAACCAACGCGCCCACGGTGACGCCGGGCGCGCGATGCGAATGGCGCCGACCACCAGGAGAACCGGAAAGAACATACCGACCAGTCCGGTCCACAGCTTTCCCTTGGCGAGAGTGATCGCCGCCAACACGACATTCACCACGATGCCGAGCATGACAACGATCCGCGCCGTCACGTTCGGATCATCGCGGAACTCGTCGGCCGCAGACGTCAGGTCGAGTGGCCGAAAGCCCATCAGGAACAACGCGCCGATCGCGATGGCGACGAACACCGCGTCGACCGACGCCCGACCCTCCTTCTCCCAGTACACGTCTCGCAGATGCAGGATGAGCGCGAACTCGTCGAGGACGAGGGCACAGCCGATTCCGAAGAGAGCCGCGAGCACGCAGTCTGCGATCGGAGTATCGAAGCGAGAGACCGCGACCAGCCCGAATCCCGACAACACCATGACGATCACGCCGAAGAACTCGTGGTGCAGGTGGAGTCCGCCCGGCGCGACATTGCCTGGCCACCAGCGCACTTCCGCACGAATCAGGCGAACGCTGATCCGGATGAAGATGAACGTCGCTATGAATGCGATCAAGAACAAGAACAGGGGAAGACGACCGGTCTCCACGATCGATCTGTGGAACCAGGTCATCTCAATGCCCTCGGCCGGGCGCACACCGTGTCGATGGAGTGAGCCTACCGGCGAGCAGTCGGGAAGACGGCCGGATCAGCAACGACGACGAGGTCCGCGACCGGTGCGGTCGCGGACCTCGTCGTGCCTGAGTAGGTCGTGTGGGAGCAGGTCACGCAGCCGCCTGGCTCGCTGGTGTGATGATGCCGCTTCCGGTCGGGGTCGACGGCTGAGCAGGCGAGATGCTGCCCGTGGGCGTCGACGGCTGAGCAGGGGTCACGTTGTTGCCCGGCGTCGACGGTTGGGCGGGCGACACATTGTTACCCGGCTGCGACGGCACAGCAGGCGAGACATTGTTGGTCGGAGTCGACGGCACAGCAGGTGAGACGTTGTTGCCCGGCTGCGACGGCACGGCAGGTGACACGTTGTTACCCGGCTGCGACGGGACAGCGGGCGACACGTCGTTACCCGGCTGCGACGGCACTGCGGGAGACACCGTGCCGGCGCCGTCGGACTGCGAGCCACCGCCACTCGTCGACGAGTTGCTATAGGGCGTCGTCGCGGCATGCGAGGTGCCGCTGTGGCCCATTGCCGTCACGCCGAGGCCGATTCCGATGGCCGCGATGATCAGTGCGAGTCCGGCGATGACGCCGACGATCACGTTCTTGCGCTTGGGAGCAGATGCTGTGGCTGCACTGCCGGTGGCGCCGATGCTGGGGTCCTGTGTTGTGGTGAACATGGCTACTTCTCGATTTCCCGGTCTCGCGGCCGATCTGGTGTTTTTCTTTCGACACCAATGAGTTTCGGCCTGATTCCCGCGGGCTCACATCCACCGCAAGGCCGATTGGCCGGGTGATGAGCGCATCCACCGATCGGCGGATGCAAAGACCCGGAGCTCGCCGAACGTCGTGCCTCGGCGATGACTTTCCGGACGACGTCGGGTCTGCCCTCCGTCGACCCGCCAACATCAGGAGCACACCATGGGGATCATTCAGATCGAACTGTTCACCACACTCGACCTCGTCGGACAGTCACCTGGAGGACCGGAAGAGGATCCCGATGATTTCGACTTCGGAGGCTGGCAAGCACCGCTACTGAACGAAACGTCGGGCGCTCAGGTCGTCGCCGCGTACGCCGAGACCGACGCTCTGCTTCTGGGCCGACGGACCTACGACATCTTCGCCGACTACTGGCCGCATCAGGACGACGAGTTCGGCGCCTTGTTCAACAGGATTCCGAAGTACGTTGCCTCGCGCGGTTCGGCCGACCTGACATGGGATGGCTCAACACAACTCGGCCCCGACCTTCCGGCGGCGATCGGCGAAATCCGTGACCGCCATCAGCACGTCACGGTCGTCGGCAGCCTCGATCTGGTCCAAACCCTCTTGTCCGAGAGACTCTTTGACCGCCTTGACCTCTGGGTCCACCCCATTCTCCTGGGCAGCGGCAAACGCATCTTCGACGCCGGGACGGTGCCCGCGAATCTCAGACTCGTCGACCCTCCCGTCGCGAGTCCGAGTGGCACGGTGTTCCTGCGCTACGAACTCGCCGACGGCGTGCCCGCCACCGGCGACATGTCGCAGCGCTGACGACTCGACCGGGGCGGCCTGCTTGCGGCCACCCCGGTCGAGGAATCACTGACGTTGCTAAACGACGTGGTTATGAACCGAAGCTCGGGAACTCGATCGAGCCGTTTCCGCCGGAGACCTTGAAGTTGGTCGTGCAGCTGTTGAACGTCACCTCGTCGACGTTGACCTTCGCATCAGCCGTGCCACCGGGCTGACTGGAGATTCCGTACAGATCGACGACGGCCTTCTTGCCGTCCGAGTTCGCGGCGGCGATGAGGGCCGACAGCGATGCGTTCTGCGCGGCTGGGATGTTGCCCAGCTTGCGGGTCGCCCACCACTGGTTCGACGACGTCGCGTCGGCCTTGCCCGCTCCGATAGGAGCTCCCCACACGAGCGTGGCGAATCCGCTCGACGTGCCGGTGTTCGCGCCCGTGATGCGGATCTGCCAGTTGGCATTGCCGTTCGACTTCTGGAATGTGAGCGCGCTGCCGTTGAGATCGGCGAGCGGCAGTTGGCCCGCCGAGTGGTACGACGCCTGGCGCTTGGTCGATGCCGAGGTCGCGAACTCCAGCGAGCCGTCGTTGTCGGAGGCCACTCCAGCGGTGATCTTGCCTGCCTGACCTCTTTCGTCGGGCACGGTGTTGCCCCAACCGTTCGAGTTCGACGGGGTGGCGACCTTGGCGCAGTTGAACGCCGGTGCGGCCGATGCCGTACCCGGCAGTGCGAACGAGACGGCTCCCGCCGCGGCCGCGATGGCAACTGCACAACTGATCTTGCGGTTCATTCTTGTAAATCCTCTGTTCTAGCTTTGTGTCCCCGACCACATCGTCGATGACGACGTGAGAAAGCTAGCAGATCAAATGACCAACACTCACAGTGACCTCGCAGTTCGGACCCTTCGGGCGACTCGGACAGCAGCCCTCGCCGAAGAACAGACCGCTGTCAGACGCCGACCGCGGCGCCGGTCAGCGGTGGGTTCGCCGCGAGAACGGCATTTTCCTCATCACTGAAAGCCCTTGCACGAGAGAGGAATCGAACCCCTTCCGGCGCCTCGAGACTGAATCCGGCGCCGCGACCCTTCACGACGTCGAGGATCAACTGGGTGTGCTTCCACAACTCGAACTGGTCGCCGTTGATCCAGACCCGCACGTCGGGCAGGGGCTCGGGCAGTTCGATGGTTCCGACGAGGACGTCGCGCTGGCCGACCCGATAGTCACCGACGGGGTAACACATCGGCGCCGAACCGTCGCAGCATCCGCCGGACTGGTGAATCATGAGCCCGCCGTGCAGCTCCGACAACTTGGTCAGGAGCTGCACGGCGGCGTCTGTGGCGATCACACGATCAGGCACCGCTCCGTCCGCGGCCGCTGAGGCCGACGTCGACGGGGTTGATTCTGTACTGCTCATCGTTTACCTCTCACTGTGATCTGAACCACAGAGTAGTCGCTGTTCTGTTGCAGGCGCGTTGCACACGACGAACGCCGCCACACAACCTGAAAAAGGTTGCGTGGCGGCGTCGACGTGCCTGCCGTCAGGATCAGAAGAAGCCCTTGGCGTTCTGCGCGTAGCCCACCAGCAGGTTCTTGGTCTGCTGGTAGTGCTCGAGCATCATCAGGTGGGTCTCGCGGCCGATACCGGACTGCTTGTAGCCACCGAACGCGGCGTGTGCCGGGTAGTCGTGGTAGGTGTTCGTCCACACGCGTCCGGCCTGGATCTCGCGGCCTGCGCGGTAGGCGGTGGCACCGTCACGGCTCCACACGCCCGCGCCCAATCCGTAGAGGGTGTCGTTGGCGATGTGGATGGCGTCGGCGTAGTCCTTGAAGGTCGTGACGGCCAGCACCGGACCGAAGATCTCCTCCTGGAAGATGCGCATGTTGTTCTGTCCGGAGAAGACGGTCGGCTTGATGTAGTAGCCGCCCTCGAGGTCGCCACCGAGGTGAGCAGCCTCGCCACCGATGAGGACCTTGGCACCCTCGTCCCGGCCGATCGCGAGGTACGACTGGATCTTCTCGTACTGATCGTTCGACGCCTGCGCACCCATCATGGTCTCGGTGTCGAGGGGGTTGCCCTGCTTGATCTTCGAGACACGGTCGACGGCCTTCTCGATGAAGTCGTTGTAGATGTCCTCCTGGATGAGGGCGCGACTCGGGCAGGTGCACACCTCGCCCTGGTTGAGCGCGAACATCGAAAAGCCCTCCAGCGCACGGTCGAAGAAGCCGTCGTCGGCAGCCATCACGTCGTTGAAGAAGATGTTGGGGCTCTTGCCGCCGAGTTCGAGGGTGACCGGGATCAGGTTCTCCGAGGCGTACTGCATGATCAGACGGCCGGTCGTGGTCTCACCGGTGAACGCGATCTTGCGGATGCGGTTGCTCGACGCGAGCGGCTTGCCCGCCTCGACACCGAAGCCGTTGACCACGTTGATGACGCCGGCGGGGAGGATGTCGGCGATCAGACTCATCACGTACAGGATCGACGCCGGGGTCTGCTCCGCAGGCTTGAGGACAACGGCGTTGCCCGCGGCGAGAGCGGGTGCGAGCTTCCACACGGCCATCAGGATCGGGAAGTTCCACGGGATGATCTGGCCGACGACGCCGAGCGGCTCGTGGAAGTGGTAGGCGACGGTGTCCTCGTCGACCTCCGAGATCGAGCCCTCCTGAGCACGCAGAGCGCCCGCGAAGTAGCGGAAGTGATCGATTGCCAGCGGGATGTCGGCGGCGAGGGTCTCACGGACAGCCTTGCCGTTGTCCCAGGTCTCGGCGACGGCGATCTTTTCGAGGTTCTCCTCGAGGCGGTCTGCGATACGCAGCAGCACCAGCGCGCGCTCCGCGACAGCCGTCTTGCCCCATCCCGGAGCGGCCTTGTGCGCTGCGTCGAGCGCGAGGTCGATGTCCTCGGCGGTCGAGCGCGCGACCTCGCAGAAGGTCTTGCCGTCGACGGGCGACGGGTTCTCGAAGTACTGCCCCTTCACGGGCGGGACCCACTGTCCGCCGATCCAGTTGTCGTAGCGGGACTCGAAGGACATCACCGAGCCGTCGGTACCCGGCTTTGCGTAGACAGTCATTGTGTAGCTCCTCAGTGCCATTTTCTCGTTGCCACACAAGCCACTCGATAGGCCGTGTGTGATCTGTTGCACACACTAGGAGCAAAGTGGTTGCAGCCACGTTGCAGTCACGTTTGCAACGTTGCGGCGTCGCATCGTCGCAGTTCAGAGCACTGAATCAGAACGGCAGCTCGGCCACTGCCATGGCCTTCGTGACGTCTCCGGTAAGCGAGACATCTGCCGGATCGATGACGAGGCAGCGGTCGCTCTCCGAGAAATCGAGCTCGTCGAACTCCACCCAGAGGACGCTGGGTGCGGTGGTCAGCTCGAAGAAGTACCGCCGGTTGGTCAGGTCGGCGACCGTGCGGTACTCGGTGTTGTACAGACCGAAACCCTCGTACGGTGCGCCGAACGGAATCGAGACATTCCGCGCGATGGCCAGCACTCCCGCGACAGCCTCCCGAGCTCCGGTCGGATGCGGGAGGATCTTGGTGAAGTAACTCGCTCGTTGGAAACGCGCCACCGGATTGACATTGCCGTCGAGCGGAATCCGGTCATTGGGAGCCGAGAAGTCCTCCTGCTCCAGGAGTCTCAGCTGCTCTCGATACGGTGGCTCGTTGGTCAGGACCGTGTATCGACGATCACGGTGAACCCGAACGGTGCCGTCGAGTACCTCGACGATCGCGGAGTCTCCGGTGGCGTCCTCGATGGCGAGGTGGGTCTTGGCCTTGTGGCCCTCAGCGGACATCATGACGATCTGGACCTCGTCGAGCAGGTCCACCGCCTCGGCGACGGTAGCCGCCTGGTCGAGGAGATACTGAGTCCACAAATGCGCTCCCACTGCCGGCTTGCGCAGATCACGCTCACCGAAGTCAGCATTCTCCAAGTAGAGAAGGTGTGCGCCGAAGCCACGCTCATTCATGCCGTCCGCGGTTCCGACGCCGTAGATCGTCGTGACGACCGAACCGTACTTCGACGTCCAGCGAGCACCGTTCTCAGCGATCTCTTCCCCGCCTGCAAGCGCACCGTCGCGCGCGATTCCACGTGGCATCGCGGTGATCACCGGCATCGTGGTGTCGGGCCAATCCATGGTGCGCGCTACGACGTACGGCTCGCTCTTGTTCCACAGGATTCGTGTGCACATCGGTCAGCCCTCGGTAGCGAATCGCAGGAGCCCGGCAGCGGAGACACCGTCGGGTAGATCGTCGGACCGCACGCTCATCACACGGGCACCGGTACCCAGTGCGGCCCGCGCGATCTCCTCGAGGACATCGAGGTCGTCTGCAGGGTCGAGGACCAGCGCGCCGCCGATGTCGATGTGGCCGGCAACGTGGGCGTTCATGTCGATGATGACGGTGTCGACCTGCCCAAAGGTTGCCGCTCGGGCAAGTTCGGCCAGGTCGGTGACCGCTCTACCCGAATTGCGTCGTTCCTTGAAAGTGGTACGCAGCTCATCGAGGCTCGCTTCGTTGAGCTGGTCGAGCACGACCCTGGTTTCGGCGGCGATCTCGGCGTCGGTCATCTCGTCGGGATTTCCCCGCAGCGGAGCCGCGACGACGTGCCGGTATCCGCTCAGGTTGGTGAAGATCGCCGCGAGTGGCTGCGTCGCGGCCACGACAAGTGGCAGCGACGCAGCGTTCAGTGTCGGACGAATCGCATGGTCGACCGCACGCGCATACTGCGTCAGCCGCACCTTGCGGCCCTCGTCTCCGTGCAACCTGCCGTACGGAGACCGTCCACCGATCGAGCGCAGACCCACTGCCTTCTCGGCGCTGCGCGGCATGTCGGACACGGTCACCTCCCTCGGCGGCTCGTCAGCCGAGATCTCGATCAGCCGGGCGCCGTTCTGCGACAGCGCGAGTGTGTAAGCGTCGTTCGGAAAGGTCGTCGCACGCAGTAGCGGAGTGATGGTGAACCGGTCGGCCAGAGTCGCATAGGACTCGAAGGAGTTGGGGAGCCGGAACTCGACTATGCCCTTCGACGAGACGAAGATCGCGAGGCTCCGACCGAGATGTTCCCAGAACTCGTCGTCGTCGAGCAGGGTGTTCATCATTTCTTCGATCGGCCAGACATCTCGCTTATCGGCACGCCCGTACATCTCGAGCAGCACCGGCTCCCAGAGACCGCGCGCGGCCAAGCGGTTGGAATCGGCGTCGATGCCGCCCGGGGTAGTGGGAACGTAGAGCGTTGCGCTGAGTGGGTCGCGTGCCGCCGCAAGGTGCTCGATGTCGTGGGGCGTGGGCATATCGAGATGCATGAGGACCAACTCCGGGAGAAGTAGACGATGGCAATGCGTGCGCGCCCGAGCAACGACCGGCGACGCACGCCCAGCAGAACGTTAGTGCGACAGCGATCGACTCCGGTATCCCCGCTTCTAGGGGATCGCGACCATTCACCCAACCGACGAGCTGAGAACCCGCCTCTCCCGTCAGATACGGGAGAGGATCTTTCCGCAGTCTGCGAGGACGATCTGCTCGACTCCGCTCGCGGTGGGCATGACCACGGTTGCCGCGGCAGCGCGCCCATCCGGCAACACCCGGATCGTCACCTTCCCGGACTCAACAGATGCGATCAATCGCGCCAGGCTGATCGCCAGATCGTCGGAGATCGCATCCCCGTCGGTGTTCGGCTCGCCAAGCAGCACGACCGCGACGTCACGTTCTCGCAGCCGCTCGATCTGGTCGATCAGCAGGCGATTGTGCGCTCGTGGAACCCTGATCCTGTCGCGTAGCGCCGCTTCCAGTCTCACGATGTCGTTGCGAAAGCGCTCATCGATCTCGTCGCCCGCGGCGAGTCGAGTCAGGATGGGCTCGACAACAGTCCTGATCTCACTGAGGTCCTTCCGGGAATCGTGCGCCGCTCGAGCGAGCGCATCCTCGAATATCCGCTCGGATTGACTGCGATGCATCCGTTCGCGACGGACAATCGACCGCAGTACCAGCCTCCAGACGACGGCTGCCATGACGCATCCGATGGGAATGCCCAGTGCATCGGCAAGCTGGTGCTGAGAAAGGTCGTGAAGTGCTGACCACGCGATGATGCAGCCGATGAACAACGCGCTGCCCAGTGCACCGATTCGCGGGTTGCCACGCGGTATCAGGAAGGCGACGAGGTACGCGCCGAACGTCAGGCCCCACGTCTCCCCGGACAGCGGCGAGGCGGCGAGAGAGGTCATGCCGACGAGCAATGCGATCGGCACCAACGCGAGCGCTGGACCGGGACGCAGTGGCCCCGGTGTCGGGGTGGTCAGTAGCAGAGCACCTACCAGTGCAGCGGCGAAGACGACGAGAGTCTTGGGATCGAACACAGAGTCGGGTGAGTCGATTACGACAAGTGCGACCCCGGTGGACCACAGGAGCAGAAAACTCCATCTCGCAGGCCACGTGGCAAGCCCACCAGCGCGGGTGTTGCCGGTCGTCAGGTTGGGCATCGCAAGACCACCTCCGTACCGGCGTTAGGCGCGGACCTGATGGTTGCGGTTCCACCTAGTCGATTCATGCGCCCGGCAATACTCTCGGTCAGACCGAAGCCGGCGGCCTGCCCATCAGGATCGAACCCACACCCGTCGTCGCGGATCGCCATGCGCACGCGGGCATCGGAGATGGCGACAAGAACTTCGCGACGCGCCGACGGCCCCGCGTGACGCACGCTGTTGCGCACTGCCTCGAGAGCGGCGCGCGCCGTCTCCTCTGCGACGTCGAGAGCGACGGTGTCCGCCTCTATCCGTGTGGCGATAGCGATCTCCGGATCGGCACGTTTCAGCGCTCGTGACAGTCGTCCCATGGCTTCGTGGGTATCAATCCGACCCGCGGTGACCGGTCTGTCGTCGGCGAGCGCCCCGTCGAGAATGCACTTGGCCTGGTGCGCCTGCTCGCGCAGGACGGGTGGTGGCGAATCACCGACGAGAAGGGCAGCCGACAAGGTGGACAGGATTTCGTCGTGCACAAGCCTGGTCATCTCGACGCGCTTCTCCGACGTCGCGGCAGCGTCGAATGCGCGGCGACGTTGTCGTCGAACCTCCGACTCGGCACGACTGAGCCGTTCGAGCTGTGTGCGCAGCCCGATGAACACCACCACATACACCAGGTTTCCCAGCGCATCAAAGGTGCTGTGGGCGATCCCGTGCGGGATGGCACCGAACACGACGAAGGAGCTCAGCGCGGGCGTGGCCGACACGAACAGCGCGGCGACCACCGCATATGCAGGGCGCACAACAAGCGGCAGAAGTGTGATGACCGCCGGCTCGACAGTCCAGAGCCACGGGACCGCGGTAGCGCGTTCAGTCCCGAAGTAGGCAACGCACCAAGAAGCTTGAAGCGCCCAGAACAATGCCGGAACCACACGCCAAGCGATCCACAGCACCGACGGCGCGAGCATCCTGCCGAAGCAGGCGAGAATCACCACACACCCGCATACGACGAGTCCGCCGAAGTTCCACCACGTCGCGACCTCGGCGGCATCCGAGTAGACGAAGACAGTTTGATCGAGCAGCAAAATGACGCCACCAATGGCGATCAACCATCCCAGCGTCCGATTCGTCTGTGTGATCGTCAGCCCTTCGGGCTGCAGAAATGCGGCGTTCAGGGCATCCGTCAGATCTGCGGTATCGGCGCGACGATCCCGTCCTCCAACGCCCGCTGATAGAGGTCGATCTTGGTGGGAGCCGGACGTTTCGCCGCGGCGTACTTCACCCGGATTCGACGTATATGGTCCAGGACGGTCTCCCGAGAAATGAACAACAACTGCGCAACGCGCACAGCGGTTTCACCGGCCGCGCAGTGACCGAGGATCTCGGCTTCACGTGGAGAAAGCTGAACGGGAACGAACTGCGGGTCGCTCTCGATCGCAGCCGCCCAGTCTGCCGATGCCGCGACTTCTCCCCGCACCACGAGGCGAACGGCCTCGACGATCTCGCCGGGCTCCTCCGACTTGCGCACCATCCCCGCGGCACCGGCTCGCGCAGCCTCGCGTACCAGCGCAGGGCGGTCCCCCGACGTGTAGACGAGCACCGGGACATTCAGCGAACCGAGCGAGGCGATGTTCTCGGTGGGAGTCGAGCCATCGGCCAGCAATAGGTCCAGCATCACTCCGTCAAAGGACTGACCGGTGGCGATCAATTCGCTTACCGAGGCGGCGGTTGCAACGACGCACATATCCGGCTCGTGATTCACGATCGTCGCCACGCCGACCATCACCGCTGGGTGATCGTCGACGATCCCGATCCGTGCTTGCGCGGTCACTTCGCTGGTCCCTGTGCTCATGTTCTCGGGGATCAACGATAGCGGATTTACAATGATCAGGCGCGTCGAATTTGCGCTTGACCAGCGGTTTTACTGTTTCGCGAAACCGTCAGAGACCGTACCGGCGGTCAAGAATCCTGATCCGCCCCCCGACGAGCGCGCGGTCGGGGTGCCCGACCGGTAGTCGATGCTCAAATCTGCGCCACGCGGCCAGGTCGTCGCGGCCATGCACCGACGACGTCCATGCCCGCAGCGCGGCGACCTGCCCCTCGGCGATGACCCGCGAGCGGACGTCCTCGCGAAGCTCTTCGAACAATTCGGTGATCCCGGGAGCGTTCGACTCGACGAGCAACCCACCACGACCGATCGCCTCGATGACCGGAACGAGATCGCCGTGGCCCGAGATCTGTTCGCGAAGATCTCCCACGTCAGACGACAATTCGACGGTCAGTCGGTACGGCCTGGACTCGATCACATCGGTACCGAGGTCGCGGCGCAAACGAGAGATCTCGGCGCGGACGGTGACCGGGTCGATGCCGTCGTCGGCGAGCATCAGCGCGAGCTGTTCGGTGTTCAGGCCCTCGGGATAGTGCTGCAGCAGCAGGAGGATCTCGGCGTGACGCCGAGACAGCGACCTCCCGTTGGCACCATCTCCCCCACGCTGCCAGCGATAGGCGTTGTCGGCGAGCACGGTCAGTCGTGCCTGAGAGCCGGCCTCGAAGGTCGACGCAACGGAAAGGTCGACGGCCCGTGCCTTCAATTCACGCTCGACGACAGCCACAACGGAACGAACCGCCGCCAACGCGAAGGGAGCGGCCACCTCGCGCCCACCGGTCACGTCTATCACTCCGATGACGTGGCCGGTCGCGGGATCGTGCACCGGCGCTGCCGCGCAACTCCACTCCTGAACGGGACTCGAGAAGTGCTCGGGCCCCACCACCTGCACGCCGCGACCGGTGGCCAGCGCGAGTCCCGGAGCGTTGGTGCCGACCACCTCTTCGCTCCACACCGACCCCTCGATGAAGTTGATCCGGCTGGCGCGATCACGCGCAGACGCCTCGCCCTCCACCCACAGAAGCCGACCGACATTGTCGGTCAGCGCAAGCACAACACCAGAGTCGGCGATGTCGTCGAGCATCAGGGACTGCACGACTGGACGCACCGCGGTGATGGGATGCGCCTCGCGATAGCGCACAAACTCTTCGTCGCTCATCGCCTGCGCTTCGACGGCGCCCGCCGCCGGGTCGATGCCGCGTTGCAGCGAACGCGCCCAGGAATCGCCGACCAGAGATCGGACAGTCTCGGGGACCGCACCGCTTGCCAAGAACTCCTCGTACGCCCGGCGGATCGTCGAGGACACCGCAGCAGCGTCGGTCATGCGCCCTCCAAGTGATCCCGTCGGGGCTGATCGACACCCGACGTTCACTCAATTGTGCCGTGGAGAGTGTGATCTCAGCAACAACACCGAGGTGTGAGCGGCACCGACTACAGCAGGCGGCCGTTGCGGCGCGGGTACCGCGCCCGCAAATAGCTGTACAGATACGTGCTGACGAGGAGCGAAACCGCCGACACGATCGCGGGAACGAAGAACGTGTTGTTCCACGAATCGCGAACCATCGCGATCGCCCACGCGATCACGCAGACGACGGTCAACAAGACCGCCGAGAAGCGCACGATCAGGACAAGCGTGGTGACAACCGACCACAAAACGACACGGGTCTGCTCGTACGAGCTGGTTTTCACGACACAAGGGTATCGATCTTCCCTGCTGCGAGCAGGGCCGGAGAAGTTCACTGTCCGATTAGTCCATTTTCGTGAGCAGGTCTAACTTTTTTGGTCGTAAGGTCAGTAGGAATGTCTACAAAACAATGATCCGGGGGAGGCTCGTTTGCGACGCCGTCATCGTCCACGCCGGCACATCGCGCTCGTCCTGTTCGCACTCGCCTCGGCGACCACCATGGTCGCCACGGGCTGCAGCATGGACGGCGCACGGACGGTCAACACGACCGGTCCGGATGCCATCATCAGTGCCAACGGCACCGAACCGCAGAACGGGCTCGTCACGACGAACACCGCCGAAAACGGCGGTGGCCGCGTGGTGGATGCGCTGTTCACCGGGTTGTACTCGTACGACGCCGACGGCAAACCCTCACTGGCAAACGCTGAGTCCGTCGACACCACGGACAACCAGAACTACACAATCCATCTCAAGAAGGACTGGAAGTTCACCGACGGAACACCAGTCAAGGCCGAAAACTACGTTCGCGCATGGAATTTCGGCGCCGCGACGAAGAACGCCCAACTGCAGCAAAGCTTTTTCGAGCCGATCGACGGATACGAGGCGGTCGCAGGCGAGGATTCGACGGCCGATCAGATGTCGGGCCTGAAGGTCGTCGACGACCACACCTTCACGGTTCGCCTGACGCAACCGAACATCGACTTCAAACTGGGACTGGGCTTCACGCCGTTCAAGCCGCTCCCCGACGTCTTCTTCACCGAGGGCGCAAAGGAATTCGGCGAACACCCGATCGGAAACGGCGCCTACAAGATGGCGGGTCCCGACGCCTGGCGACACAACGTCCAGATCAACGTGGTGCGCAACGACGACTACAAGGGTCCCGACAAGGCACGCAACGGCGGCATCAACTTCGTCCTCTACTCCAGCCTCGACACCGCCTACACCGACCTCACCTCCGGCAATCTCGACGTCACCGACACTGTGCCGGTCAGTGCGCTCAACTCCTACAAGAAGGCGCTCGGCGCGCACGCACTGACCAAGCCGACGGCGTCCAACCAACAGATCGCGATCCCCTACTACCTGCCACATTTCTCCGCGGGGCGCGAAGGAGAGCTGCGTCGTGCAGCGCTCTCGATGGCCATCAACCGTCCGGAGGTCACCAAGGTTGTCTTCCGTGGTGCGCGCACGCCGTCAAGAGATTTCACGGCGCGCTCCCTACCCGGATGGAGCGACGACATCCCGGGTAGCGACGTCCTCGACTACAACCCCGAGAAGGCCAAACAACTGTGGCAGGAGGCCAACGCCATCGCGCCGTGGAGCGGCTCCTTCCAAATCGCCTACAACTCCGACGGTGATCACCAGGTCTGGGTCGACGCGGTGTGCAACCAGATCAAGAACACCCTCGGTATCGACTCACACGGCGCTCCGCAGCCGACGTTCAAGCAGATCCGCTCGGCGATCACGAGCAAGACGATCAAGACCGCCGCGAGGACGGGCTGGCAGGGCGACTACCCGTCGATGCTGGAGTTCCTCGCGCCGATCTTCGTGACGGGAGCCGGATCCAATGACTCGCAATACGTCTCGCCGGAGTTCGACGCACGGCTGACTGCCGCGCAGCGTGCGCGGTCCGACGACGAGTCCTACCGGCTCACCAACGTCGCACAGGAAACCCTGCTGAAGGACCTGCCGAACATTCCGCTGTGGGACTACATCGGCGCCGGCGGTACCGGGCCGGAAGTGACCGCGCAGTTGGCCTGGAACGGCTTGCCCGACTACCCGAGCATCACCAAGGAAGCGAAGGAGTGACCCGGTGACCAGATATCTCCTCATCCGTCTGGGACAGATGGTGATCGTCTTCTTCGGCGCCACGTTCCTCATCTACGCCATGGTCTTTCTCGTCCCCTCCGATCCCATCGCGGCTCTCGGTGGCGGAAAACCCATGTCCCCGGCCCTGATTGCGCAACTGCGCGCGCAGTATCACCTCGACCAACCGTTCTACGTGCAGTACTTCAACTACATCGGCGGGGTGTTCCATCTCGACTTCGGCACGTCGTTCTCCGGGCAACCGGTGTTCGACGTGATGAAGCGCGCGTTCCCGGTGACGGTCAACCTGACACTCATCGCGCTGGTCGTCGAAACGATCGGTGGCGTGGTGTTCGGTGTGATCTCCGGCCTGAACAAGGGACGCTGGTACGACACCGCGATCCTGATCGTCACTCTCATCATCATCGCGATACCGATCTTCGTGCTCGGCTTCGTCGCGCAGTACCTGCTCGGTGTGAAGTGGCATCTGTTCCCGGTCACGGTCGGCGGAAACCTCGACTTCTATCACCTCATCCTTCCCGGATTCGTGCTCGGCGCAGTCTCTTTCGCCTACATCGTGCGGCTCACGCGGTCGGAGGTCGCCGACAATCTGACCGCCGACTACGTTCGCACCGCGTCGGCCAAGGGCCTTCGACGACCCCGCGTAATCACCGTGCACGTCCTGCGCAACTCACTGATTCCGGTCGTCACGTTCATCGGCACCGACGTCGGCGTGCTGATGGGTGGAGCCGTCGTCACCGAGGGCATCTTCAACATCCCCGGCGTCGGCGGAACGATCTATCAAGCGGTGATCCGCGGCGAGGCCCCGACCGTCGTCTCCTTCGTCACGGTGCTCGTGCTGATCTACCTCGTCTGCAACATCGTCGTCGACTTGCTTTATGCCGCACTCGATCCGAGGATTCGCTATGCCTGAGACCCCACGCACCGACGCTGCCCTGAACGCGTACCCCAGCTTCTTTCCCGGCCAGGACCGCTTCGTCGCCGACGCCGAAGACGTCGAGCTACTCAAGGTCGACGAGTTCGTCGACGATGTCGATCCAGCGGGCTTCTGGAAGTCGGCGTGGCAGGAGATCCGGACCAAGCCGGTGTTCATCGTCTCGATGATCCTGCTCGTCCTCATCCTGCTGATCGTCGCGTTCCCCGGCCTGTTCGCACACCAGGATCCGCGGTACGCAAACCTCGAGGACTCACTGCTCTCACCGAGTTCCGCGCACTGGTTCGGCACCGACCTGCAGGGCCACGACATCTACGCGCGCGTAATCTACGGCGCGCGCGACTCCGTACTCGTCGGCATTCTGACGACGCTCGCGGTGGTGCTCGTCGGTGGACTCCTCGGCATCTTCGCGGGCTTCTACGGCGGCTGGCTCGATTCGCTGATCTCCCGACTCGCCGACATCTTCTTCGCCATCCCGCTGATCCTGGCGGCCGTGGTCACCATGCAGATGATCTCGGCGCGCACCGTCTACACGGTGGTGCTGGTCCTCGCGATCTTCAGTTGGCCCCAGATCGCCCGTATCGCACGGTCTTCCGCGATCTCGGCGCGCAACGAAGAGTTCGTCGACGCGTCGCGCTCGCTGGGCTCGTCACGGCTGCGCACGCTGTTCACCCACGTGCTGCCGAACTCGCTCGGCCCGGTCATCGTCATCTCGACGATCTCGCTCGGCGTCTTCATCGTCACCGAGGCGACCCTGTCGTACCTGGGCATCGGCCTGCCGTCGACCGCCGTCTCCTGGGGCATCGACATCGCCGCAGGCCAGCAGTTGCTGCGCGAAGGTCAGCCCATCCTGTTCTATCCCGCTGCCGCACTTGCCATCACGGTCCTCGTGTTCATGATGCTCGGCGACGTGCTGCGCGACGCACTCGACCCGAAGGCGAGGACCCGCTGATGACAACGGACACAACGAACTCCGAGCTGACCTCCGAGAACGAGACTGCCGCACCGGCACCGCTGCTCGAAATCTCCGACCTACGAGTCGATTTCCGCTCACGCGGGCGCGACGTACCCGCGGTGCGCGGCGTCGGACTTACCGTGTATCCCGGTCAGACCGTCGCCATCGTCGGCGAATCCGGCTCGGGTAAGTCGACAACTGCCGCGGCGGTTCTCGGGCTGCTGCCCGGCAACGGCACCGTAACCGGTGGCAAAATACTGTTCGACGGCAAGGACCTCGCACAGGCCTCGCGACGTGAGTTCGAGAAGGTGCGCGGTAGCGGAATCGGCCTCGTGCCACAGGATCCCAACACCAACCTCGACCCGGTGTGGCGCGTCGGCTTCCAGGTTCGTTAGACGCTCGTCGCCAACGGTGCGGCCAAGCGCGGCGAGGTCCGCACACGTGCCGTCGAGGTGCTCCGACAGGCCGGCCTGCGCGATCCGGAGAAGCGTGCGGCGCAGTATCCGCACGAGTTCTCCGGCGGCATGAAGCAGCGCGCGCTCATCGCGATCGGTCTCGCCGGAAAACCCAAGCTGCTCATCGCCGACGAACCGACGTCGGCACTCGACGTCACGGTGCAGCGCGAGATCCTCGACCACCTCGCCTCTCTCACCGACGAACTCGGCACGGCCGTCCTGCTGATCACACACGACCTCGGCCTCGCCGCCGAGCGCGCCAGCCACCTGGTGGTCATGTATCGCGGACGGATCGTCGAATCCGGCCCGGCACAGGAGATCCTGACCAACCCGCATCACGAGTACACCAAGCGACTCGTCGACGCCGCGCCGTCGCTCTCGTCGCGCCGCGCCGACCGCCACAAGCCCGCCGAGCCCACCCCGCCGGTCGAGCCCAACCCGGTGGTCGAGCCGACCTCCTCGCTGGTCGAGCCGGCCGCGAGCGCAGCGAGCAGCCGAGTCGAGACCACCCCGCCCCAGGTCGTCGTCGCGTCGAATCTCGTGAAGGACTTCCCGATCCGCGGCTCGGTCCCCTTCCGCAAGGCCACGCCGTTCCGCGCGGTCGACGATGTCAGCTTCACGCTCAACCGTGGCACCACCACAGCAGTCGTCGGCGAGTCCGGCTCCGGCAAGTCGACGGTCGCGCGCATGGTGCTCGGACTCCTCGAACCAACCTCGGGCACAGTCCAATTCGACGGCAGCGACGTGACATCGCTGAAAGGCGCTCAGGCCAAGTCTTTTCGACGCCGCGTGCAGCCGGTCTTCCAGAACCCGTACGGCTCGCTCGACCCGATGTACTCGATTTACCGTGCGATCTCCGAGCCGCTCGTCGTGCACAATATCGGCGACAAGGCTTCCCGCATCGCACGCGTTCGCGAACTTCTCGACCTCGTCGCACTCCCGTCATCGGTGATGCAGCGGTTCCCCAACGAGCTCTCCGGCGGGCAGCGTCAGCGGGTCGCGATCGCACGTGCGCTTGCGCTGAACCCCGAGGTCGTCGTCTGTGACGAGGCGGTGTCCGCCCTCGACGTCCTGGTGCAGGAGCAGATCCTGACCCTCCTCGACGACCTGCAGCACGAACTCGACCTGACGTACCTGTTCATCACACACGACCTGGCCGTCGTCCGTCAGATCGCCGACCGCGTGCTCGTCATGCGCAAGGGCAAGGTCGTCGACGAGGGCACCGTCGACGACGTGTACGAGAACCCGACCTCGGACTACACGCGTGAACTACTCGCAGCCATCCCCGGGCGAAACCTCGAACTTCAGCAGTAATCCTCGCGCTCGGCGTCGTCGAAGGGCGACAATGGACAGATGAAAACGTTGCTGAACATCATCTGGTTGGTTCTCTGTGGTTTCTGGATGGCGCTCGGCTACGTCATCGCGGGCATCATCTGCTGCATCCTGATCATCACGATCCCCTTCGGTATCGCGTCGTTCCGGATGGCCAACTACGCACTGTGGCCGTTCGGTCGGACAGTGGTCCGCGATCCCCAGTCGGGAGCGTGGTCGGTGATCGGGAATGTGATCTGGATCATCGTCGCAGGTTGGTGGCTGGCAATCGGGCACCTCACGACCGGAATCGCGATGTGTCTGACGATCATTGGCATACCGCTCGGCATCGCCAGCTTCAAGATGATCCCGATCTCACTCGTGCCTCTCGGCGCGCGGATCGTGCCCAGTGATGCGGTGCGCAACGACCCGATCATGGGCGCGACGCGAGCAGCCTGACCCGTGAATCGACGCAGACGAGACACTCCGTTCGATTCGACCCATCCACTCCCGTGACCGGATCCGAACACCGGGCATGAGTATCCGCCAGCGATCCGCCCCGCCCTCCAACGTCGCCGTGGTCGGCAGCGGGGTCGCGGGATTGACCGCTGCGCACGTGCTCTCCGGAAGCAGCCGGGTGACGCTATTCGAAGCCGACGATCGCCTCGGCGGCCACGCCCACACGCACTCGGTGCCCATGCCCGACGGAAGTGTCGTCGGCGTCGATTCCGGTTTCATCGTCCACAACGACCGCACCTACCCGACGCTGCTGCGCCTCTTCGCCGAGCTGGGCGTGGCAACCAAGGACACCGACATGTCCATGTCGGTCAGCTCGACGGTGACCGGCCTCGAGTATGCGGGCGCCCTCGGCTTCTCCGGGTTGTTCCCCACCCCGCGCAACGCCACGCGAGGCCGCTATCTGCGCATGCTCGGCGAGGTGACCCGATTCCACCGGGCGGCGCGCGCACTTCTCGACACCCCCGACTCCGACGAGCCGCTCGACGACTTCCTCGACCGCGAGAACTTCTCCCCGTACTTCCGCGAACACTTCATGCTGCCGCTCGTCGCCGCTGTGTGGTCGTGCGACGCGGCAACCGCGAGCCGCTACCCTGCGCGCTACCTCTTCACCTTCCTCGATCACCACGGCATGCTGTCGGTGTTCGGGTCGCCGACGTGGCGCACCGTCGACGGCGGGTCGGACACGTATGTCCAAGCCGTCGCCGACGGTGTCCGAAGCCGCGGCGGCGCAGTCAACCTGAGCACCCCGGTCCGGCACATCTCCGAGAACTCCGACGGCACAGTCGAACTCGCCATCTCATCCGGAACACAGAACTTCGACGCGGTCGTCGTCGCCACCCATCCTCACCAGGCTCTCCGACTGCTCGACGCCCCGACCCCGCAGCAGCGTCGAGTTCTCTCCGCCATGGAGTACGCACCGAAACCTGCTGTGCTGCACTCTGATATCTCACTTATGCCACGGGCACGTCGCGCGTGGGCATCGTGGAACTACCAGATCCACGGCGACGCGTCGGGGGCAGTAGACGACTCGCAGGTCGCGGTCACCTACGACCTCACCCGGCTCATGCGCCTGAATCCCGAGCATCCCCGCATGCTGGTGACACTGGGCCGCACCGACCTCGTCGATGCGTCGACCGTCATCGCCGAGATGACATACGAGCACCCCATATACACCACGGAATCGGTTGCCGCACAGGCACTGCTACCGGATATCAACACCGACGCGATCGTCTTCGCGGGCGCCTACCACGGGTGGGGTTTCCACGAGGACGGCGCGCTCTCCGGAGCACGCGCCGCGGAGCGTCTCGGTGTCGCGTGGGATTTCGCGCGGCAGACCACGGTCGACGACGAGCGGGAGTCGGCATGACCGGGAACGCCCAACTGGTGCATAGTCGCATCACCCATACCCGGCTATCGCCGGTGCGGCACGCCTTCACATACCGCAGTGTCTCCTGGCTCGTCGATATCGACAGCCTGCCAACACTTTCCGCCCCGCTGCGACCCTTCGCTCAGTTCCGCGGAGCCGACCACTTCCCCGAACCGATGGTCGACGGCCAGACCCTGCGCGATCGCCTGAACGCCCACCTCCTCAGCGTCGGCAAACGCCCTCCAGACGGAAAGGTCGTCGCTCTGACGTCACCGCGCGTCGCGGGCTACGTCTTCAACCCGCTGAGCGTGTACTGGTGCTATCGCGCCGATGGTTCACTCGCGTACGCGGTCGCCGAGGTCCACAACACCTACGGCGGCCGGCATTGCTACGTCGTCGAACTCGACGACCACGGGCGCGCAGAAGTCGACAAGGAGTTCTACGTCTCGCCCTTCAACGACGTGTCGGGCAACTACCGCCTGCGGATGCCGCCACCCACCGACGGTCGCGTCGCCGTCTCGATCGTCCTGGAGCGCGACGGTCACGAGCCTTTCGTCGCATCGCTGTCGGGGCGCATCGAACCCGCGACGTCGCGTGCGATCGTCGCGACCCAGATGCGCGCGCCGCTCGCCCCGCTCGTAGTCTCGGCCCGCATCCGATTCCAGGGAATCAAGCTGTGGGCCAAACGACTTCCGATCGCGCCCCGCCCCCCGCAGGACTCCGCCCCGCCGGCCGAGCCCACGGAACCTCTGGTCGAGCCCACCCCGCTGGTCGAGCCTCAACCCTCGCTGGTCGAGCCCACGGAACCGCTGGTCGAGCCTGTCGAGACCACCCCGCCGGTCGAGCCCCCACCACCGGCCGAGCGTCAACCACCGCCGGCCGAGCGTCAACCCCCGCCGGCCGAGCCCCCACCGCTGGTCGAGCTTGTCGAGACCACCCCCACCCGAAAGGTCACCGATGAGTAGTCCCGCCACCGACTCCGACTCGCATGACACCCCGCCGCCCGCGCTCGACACCGACCTCACCGCGGCCGACGCTCGCCGCTGGCCTGACGTCGCGGACGTACCCACCGGCGCGGCCGCACGAGTCCGTGGTCGCGCCGCAGCGTGGCTCTTCCGACACGCGACCACCGGAATCGGAGTCCGCATCGAGTTCCCCGACGGCTCACGTCGCGGAAGCAAGACCGATTCGGTGTTGCCGCGCATGATCGTTCGTCGCCCGGTCGCGTTCTCACGTCGCGTCGGCTCGGGCGGTCTGATCGGATTCGGTGAGGCCTTTATGGCGGGCGACTGGACCACCGACGACCTCGTCGGTGTCCTCACCCCCTTCGCCGAACGAGTCGCCCGGCTCGTCCCGAAGCCCCTGCAAACCCTGCGCGCACTCGTCCTACCCCGACATCCCGCCGACGAGGAGAACACCGCCGCCAACACGCGCAGCAACATCGCGCGACACTACGATCTCTCCAACGACCTCTTCGCGACCTTCCTCGACGAGACGATGACCTACTCGAGCGCCCTGTTCGACGACCCGTCCCTCGACGCAGACGCCGCGAAGACTCCCAAACCAACCTCCCAGGCCGGATTCGACGACCTCGCAGATGCCCAGCGCCGCAAGGTCGATCGCCTGCTCGATGCGGCGGGTGTCGGCCCAGGCTCGCGCGTCCTCGAGATCGGAACCGGCTGGGGCGAGCTATGCCTGCGGGCTGCAGCACGAGGAGCCACCGTGCGATCGGTAACTCTCTCGAGCGAGCAGCGCGAGCTCGCGATGCAGCGCGTCGACGAGGCGGGCTTCGCCGACCGTGTGCAGATCGACCTGCTCGACTACCGCAGCGTCACAGGTACCTATGACGCCGTGGTTTCCGTCGAGATGATCGAGGCCGTCGGCGAAAAGTATTGGCCCATCTACTTTTCGACGATCGATCGGGTGCTCGCGCCCGGAGGCCGCGTCGCCATCCAGGCCATCACCATGCCCCACGACAGGATGCGCGCCTCGCGGAACACCTATACCTGGGTGCACAAGTACATCTTCCCCGGCGGGCAGCTCACCTCTCTGCCCGCACTGCGCGACGTCACCGCAGAGCACACCCGACTTCGCCTGCGCGACAACCTGTCCATGGGCCATCACTACGCCGAGACATTGCGACTGTGGCGCGAACGCTTCACCGCTCGCCGCGCCGACGTCGAATCCCTCGGTTTCGATTCGACGTTCATGCGGATGTGGCAGTTCTATCTCGCCTACTCCGAGGCGGGATTTCGCGCTGGATACCTCGACGTGCATCAACTCGTCTTCACCCGTGATGACGACTCCGCCGGGAGCACCGACTCATGACAGGACTGACCGGGTGGGCGGGCTTCGGCGTGGTCACCGGAGCGTCGTTGCTGTTCATCGTTGTCCTGCAGGCCATCACGTTTGCGGTGGGACGTCGTCTTGGGCACTACAACGTCGTCGACGTCATCTGGGGATTCGGATTCGTCGGGATCGGCTGGATCGCACTGATTCTCGGTGGCGGCGACATCACCCGACGATGGATTCTGGCCGTCGCCGTCACGGTGTGGGGTCTGCGACTGACCTGGCACATGCTGGGCAAGGTTCGCGGCAAGGGTGAAGACCCACGCTATGCAAAGGTCCTCGGCGAGAACCCCTCGGCCGAGCGCGTGATTCGCAAGATCTTCGGAACCCAGGGGGCTGCACAGTGGTTCGTGTCGCTGCCGCTGCAGGTCTCCGCGGTCACGCACGCGACGCACGGAATCTGGTGGATCGTGCTGATCGCGGGTGTCGTGCTCTGGGCCATCGGCATCTCGTTCGAGGCGATCGGCGACGCGCAGATGACGTCGTTCAAATCCGATCCGTCCAACAAGGGCAAGATCATGGACCGCGGGCTCTGGGCATGGACGCGTCACCCCAACTACTTCGGCGACTCCGCCGTGTGGTGGGGCATGTGGCTCATCGCCGCGTCGGCATGGCCCGGAGTTCTGACCGTGCTCTCGCCCGTGGTGATGACCTACTTCCTGGTGTTCGCAACCGGCGCGCGTCTCCTCGAGCAGTCGATGAGCAAACGCGACGGCTACCCCGAGTACCAGCAGCGCACGTCGTACTTCTTCCCTCTACCGCCGAAGACGCGTGAGGGGGCGGGTAGTCAGGGCCACGCGCCATGACCGCCCTGCTCGCAGCCCCAACACCTCCAGCCCGGTCGACGAGTTCGGCCTGGTCGCCGAGTTCTGCCGGACGCAAGACTCAGGTGTGGTTGAGGGTCGGCACGTCGCCAATTAGGGTGAACTGCGATGAACGCAGAGGCCTGTCGGTGACCGCTGACCACGATGCCGGCGACCGGCTGCCCGCACTTCTGGAGAAGATCGCTTCGGGAGACGAGCTCGCATTCGCCGAGTTCTACGACCTCACCAGCCATCGCGTCTACGGCATGGTGCTGCGTGTTCTGCGCGACCCCGGCTACAGCGAGGAGACCACGCAGGAGGTCTACCTGCAGGTCTGGCGATCTGCGTCGACGTTCCGCGCCGACCTCGGCTCGGCGCTGAGCTGGCTGATCACCCTGGCACACCGCCGCGCCGTCGACCGTGTGCGATCGGAGACCGCGAGCAGCCGCCGCGAGGAGAACTACGGAGCACAGGACTACACCTCGACGTTCGACGAGGTCAGCGAGGCCGTCGACAAACGGGAGACGAGCTCTCAGGTCCGCGGCTGCCTCGAGACGCTGACCGACGTCCAGCGCGAATCGATCGGCCTCGCCTACTACGAGGGGCTCACCTATCGCGAGGTCGCCGAGCGACTGTCGGTGGCTCTCCCCACCATCAAGAGCCGTATCCGCGACGGAATGGCTCGCCTCCGCTCATGCCTCGGAGATCGTGATGTCTGACGAAAATCCCACTACCCCAGCACCTTCGGACGACAACCTCGTCAGTCTTGCACCGATGCTCGGCCTCGACGCACTCGGCGCGGCCGAGCGCGACTCGGTTGCCCGACGCCGCGCGAAGGCGTCGGACACCGACCGCGCCGCCTTCGACCGCGACGTCCGACTCACCCGCGAGGCGATGGCCTCGGTCAGCTCCACCACATCCGCGGCTCCGCCACCAGAACTGCGCGACCGCCTGCTGCACCTCATCCGCACCGAGCCCCAGGACGACGCACCGTCGCACCGGCCCGCGGGTCTGTCGGCAGTGACCCCCTCCCACGAGGCGGGAGCTGCAGACCCCTCCCGCCAGACCGGAGCACCGGCGGACCTTTCTCGCTGGTCGAGCCGGTCCGGAGCGCCAGCGGAGGGCCGAGTCGAGACCACCCCACGCAACCGTCGCATCCTCTACCTCGCGGCCGCGGCGATCGTGGCCGTCGCGATCGGAGCCGTCGGCTGGGTCGTCGGCGCCAATCTCTCGTCCGACAACGAGCCTCAGCAGACCACCGCGCAGCAGGTGTTCGACGCCAAGGACATCCGCACCTCGTCGGGTTCGGTCGCCACCGGCCGCGCGACCGTCGCATACTCCGAGAGCGCAGACGCGGGCGTGCTCGTCATGAACGACGTCCCGCCACCCAAGTCCGGAACCGTCTACCAGATGTGGCTGGTCGGCCCCGAGGGCGCGACGTCGGCGGGCACCATGACCGACAAGGACGTTGCCCCGTCGACCACCGCGGTGATCCCCCACATCGGAAACGCGAAGTCGCTGGCGTTCACCGTCGAGCCGCCCGGCGGTTCGACGACTCCGACCAGCAGCTTTGTGGCCGAACTGCCGCTGAGCTAGGTTCCGCGCCGCAGTTGCGTGGGACACACGGGGGCATTTTTGTACCCGTGTGTCCCACACAACTTTTCAGATCAGATGCTTCGGGTGCACGCGCTTGGGCATCAGCTGCAGCAGCGCTAGCTGACCGGCCATCTGCCAACGGTTTTCGACGGTCTCGGAGTACAGGTCATCGAGCGCTGCCTTCCCGAGCCTGTGCGGCCCGACGATGCGATAGCACGACTGGTTGAAACTCCCGAACCACAACTGGATAAACAGCTTGGGATTCACCATCATTCGCCAGGCGGGCACCAGGCAACCGATCTCGCCGGCGAGTGCGTCCAGGTACAGCACCTGCGACGGAATCGCCTCCGTGTGGCCAGGACTCAGCGCAGTCCAGTGCTCTTCCCACTCCTTTTCGCGACCGATGCGTTCGTCGATGTTCGACGGCGCGGCGAGCTTTCCGCTGCACAACTGCGCGAAGTACCGCGCCTGCATCTCCGCGCAGATCGGGATGCCACCCGAGAACGGCCGGACGAATCCGATGAACGCCGCGGTGCCGTCGTGTTCGGGGTGCAGGAAGTGCTTGTAGAGGTTGCGCACGTTGCCGTCCTTCACCTGCAGATCGCCGATCGACAGCTTCTCGGTGGTGAAGCCGGTGCACAGCACGATCGCGTCGAACTCCGCCGAGCTCTCGTCACGGAAGCGCACCGTCGAACCGTCGGAGCCTGCAATTCCACTGTCGTTCAACGCTACTCGTCCGTCGACGAGACTCGGGATGAAGCTGACGTTCTTGCAGAAGATCGCCCGCTGCGCCCAGCTACCGTCGGGATGCGACCGTCGATTCCAGGTGCGAATCATGTCCCAGTTGGCCTCGTTGTCGAGGGTGTCCACGTCGATCTTCGCAGGCTCCATCGGCTGGCCGAGAGGATTCACGTCGGGCTCGACGGTGCGCCGACCTCCCGGCGCCCTGCCCGCGTACGCCCGCACTACACCTGCCGCAGTGGTGAACACACCCAGCACCACCGACATCGCCAGGAACAGCGCCTTGATCACCGAGTTGCGGCCCCATGCGGAGTCGAGCACGAACGGATACTCCGCCGACCTCCTGCACATCTCATGCGCATGCGCACGGACGGTTCCGTTGTCGGTCGTCCTCGTACGGTTGAACACACGCGGCAACAGGTAGGTGTAGGAGCGGATCGCAAGAGTGCATTCCGTTGCCACATCACCGATTTCGCGCACGAGGTCTGCACCGGATTCGGCCATTCCGACAATCAGAACCCGCTTTCCGGCAAACCGGTCGCTGTTGCGGTACTCCGACGAGTGCACGACCTCCCCGGTGAAACCCTCGAGCCCCGCGATCGCGCGGTTGGGTGTCTTGAAGGGGCCGGAGCAGACGGCTACCGCGTCAAAGCTCTCCGACGACGTCGCGCTCCCGCGTGAGACCGTCACCGTCCAGCCCCGGTCGTCGCGCCGGATATCGGTGACCTCTGAACCGAACGTGATGCTGTCGGCGAGACCGAATCGGGCCGCGTACTCGCGCAAGTACTCCAGATACTGCGCGCGCGTGTAGAACACGCGGCCGTCGGCAAAGGGGTGATCCGAGTAGGCCATGAGTTTCATCGAGATCGTGAGCATGAGGTTGTCGTAGGCCTTCATCTGCTCGCTGTCGCCTTCGTGGCGCAACCACAGGCCACCGAGATCTGCATTCTTGTCGAAGCAGACAACGTCGTGCCCCTCGTCGCGCAACTGCTTGATCGTCGTCAGGCCACACGGTCCCGCACCAACCACACACACCTTCACGGCAATTCCTTCGAGTATTCCGGCGCCGGGATCGGCAGCCGATCGACCATTAATTAGGCAAGGCTAACATCACCTCGGCAAAAGACAGATCAGCATATCCGCAGGTCAACGGGCACTTCGGTCAATTCGGGCCAAGCCGACACGGATTGCGCGCCACCCTGAATCGCCGCCAAATCATTACGTGCGCCCGATTGACAGACACGACCGGAGCATTCACACTTGTTGCATCAGTTGCTATTCGTTGCGTTATACGCAACTAGCAACGTGGGGTCGCCGCCGACTCCAAACAGCGCTCTCACAACCCCCAGGCCCCGCCCCCAGCCACCGCGATCCCATACGCCGCCAAGAGAGACTTCGATGGCCGATGCCCACTGACCCGCCCCAGCAGAATGCGCAGTCGACCGCGCACCGAGCCGATCCGGCCATGTGCGCTGTCATCGACACGCGCGTCGTCAGCGAAAGCCTCCCGGGCCAGTGCTACGTCGAGCAGAAGTGGTTCGACGTCGATCTCGACGAGATCTTCGCCAAGCAGTGGCTCTTCGTCGCCGCCGAAGCCGAGATCGCCGAGCCCGGCGACTACGTCACCGTCGAATTCGGAACGCGATCGGTCATCGTCACGCGTGACAACCTCGGCAACGTCCGCGCCCACCACAACGTCTGTCGCCACCGCGGGGCCCGCCTGATCACGCAGGCAAACGGCTCGACCGGCACCATCGTCTGCTCGTACCACTCGTGGACCTACGGCACCGACGGCCGCCTCATGTACGCAGAGGCTCAGGCACCCGACTTCGACAAGCGCTGCTTCTCGCTCCGCTCCGTCGCAGTCCGCACCATCGCAGGCCTCGTCTTCATCTGCCTCGCCGACGACCCGCCCACCGATATCGACGACGTCGCGCGCATCGTCGAACCGTATCTCGCGCCTCACCGACTCTCGGAGGCCAAGGTCGCCAAGCAGACCGATCTCGTCGAGAACGGAAACTGGAAGCTCGCGATGGAGAACAACCGCGAGTGCTACCACTGCGGCGGCCATCCGGAACTCCTGAACGTCTTCTTCCCGACCTGGGGCTACAGCGACTCCGACGCCATCCCCGACCGACTCACCGCTGTCGTCGAGCGCTATCGACGCGCCACCGCGGAACTCACCGACACCTGGAACCGCTTCGGTCTCCCGTATCGACGAATCGCCCAACTCGACTCCCGCCCAACGGGTTTCCACATCGAGCGCGAGGCAATGGATCTCGCGGGCGAGTCGTTCACACTCGACGGAACCACCGCGTGCACACGCCCACTCTCCGACGACCTACCCGACCGCCGACTCGGCCGACTCTCGATGCACCTGCAGCCGAACATGTGGCTGCACGTGACCAGCGACCACGCGGTGTTGTTCTCCGTCATACCGATTCGACCCGACGAGACGCTGGTGCGCACCACCTGGCTGGTCAACGCTGCGGCAGTCGAGGGCGTCGACTACGACCTCGATCGACTCACCGGGGTCTGGGAAATCACCAACCAGCAGGACGCCGACCTCGTGCGGCTCGCCCACCGAGGCATCGCCGATCCCGCCTACGTTCCCGGCCCGTACGGACCATCGGAGTTCCAGGTCGAGGCGTTCATCAATTGGTACGTCACACGGCTGCGTGTCAATCTCGGACTCGACGCCGACGCCACGGCCGACAAGATCGCCGAGAGTGCGTGATGAGCACCGACCACCTCCTGGTGTGCGTCGACCGCACCGAACTCACCCGCGACATGGCTACGTTCACCTTTCGCGCGGTCGAGCCGTACACCTTCGTGTTCAACCCAGGGCAGTTCCTGTCCGTCGGGATCGAGATCGACGGCCGCGTCGTCGAACGGTGCTACTCGATTTCGTCGTCGCCCACCCGTCCGGACACGCTGTCGATCTCGGTGAAACGCAAAGTCGGTGGGCACGTGTCGAACTGGTTGCACGACAACATGTCTGAGGGCCGGACGATCACGGCTTCCGGGCCACTAGGCCGGTTCAGCTATATCGACAAGGCCGCGACCAAACTCCTGCTGATCTCCGCCGGTAGCGGCATCACCCCGGTGATGTCGATGTTGCGAGCCGCCACCGATTCCGATGCCAGCACCACCCCCGACATCGTCTTCATCCACAGCGCCCGCACTCTCGACGACATCCCGTTCCGCACCGAGCTCGACGACCTCGCCGTGCATCACCCCCAGGTCACCGTCGCCTTCGCCTGCACCCGCCTCACCGACGACGATTCCAGTGCCGCGTGGTCGGGCCATCGCGGCCGACTCGACGCCGCCGCCCTCGCCCGCATCTGCCCCGACCTCGCCGAGAGGGAGGTCTTCCTCTGCGGCCCGGGACAGTTCCGTGCGGGTGTCCGTTCGGCTCTTGTCACGTCCGGCGGCTCGCTGGCACGAATTCACGAGGAGAGCTTCGGCTTTCGGCTACCTACCAATGACGACGGCGCTGCCTCCGAGGGCGTCAGCGTCGACTTCACCCGCCGCGCACGCCGTATCCACGTCAGCGCCGGTACGACGATCCTCGCCGCCGCTGCGGCTGCGGGAGTCACGCTCCCGTCGTCGTGCGGTGTCGGCCTGTGCGGCTCGTGCAAGGTGACCAAGACCTCGGGCGACGTCGTGATGAACCATCAGGGCGGAATCCACCGCCGCGAAATCGAGCAGGGCAAGATCCTGCTCTGCTGCTCCGAACCACTCTCGCCCGTCGTGATCGATCTGTGAGGACCCCATGACCAGCCCCCATCCAGACTTCCTCTGGCGCAACCCCGATCCCGCGCCCAGCTACGACGTGGTGATCGTCGGCGGCGGCGGTCACGGCCTCGCCACCGCCCACTATCTGGCACGCAATCATGGGATCACCAATGTCGCTGTGCTCGAGCGTGGTTGGCTCGCAGGCGGCAACATGGCACGCAACACGACGCTGATTCGCTCCAACTACCTGTGGGACGAGAGCGCCGCGATCTACGAGCATTCCCTCAAGCTCTGGGAGGGACTCGAGGACGAGCTCGGGTATCCGATCCTGTTCAGCCAGCGCGGGGTGCTCAACCTCGCGCACACAGAGCAGGATGTCCGCGACTCGGTCCGCCGAGTAGAAGCGAACCGGCTCAACGGAATCGACGCCGAATGGCTCGATCCCAAGCAGGTCGCCGAGGTCTGCCCCATCGTCAACACCTCCGCCGACATCCGCTATCCCGTCCTGGGTGCCACATTTCAGCCGCGCGGCGGGATCGCGAAGCACGATTGGGTCGCATGGGGATTCGCGCGCAGCGCAAGCGACGCCGGCGTCGACATCATCCAGAACTGCGAGGTCTTCGGGTTCGAGACCGACGCGGGCAAGATCACCGCGGTCAACACGAGCCGCGGACGAATCGGTGCAGGCACCGTGGCACTGTGCGCCGCAGGCCACACCTCGACGCTCGCCGACCCACTCGGCATCGACCTTCCGCTGCAGAGCCACCCGCTGCAGGCACTCGTCTCCGAACTCCTCGAACCGGTCCACCCCACCGTCGTGATGTCCAACGCGGTGCACGTGTACGTCTCGCAGGCACACAAGGGTGAGTTGGTGATGGGAGCGGGAGTCGACTCGTACAACGGATATGGCCAGCGCGGCGCCTTCCACATCATCGAACGCCAGATGGCGGCGGCCGTCGAACTGTTCCCGATCTTCGGTCGAGCCAGGCTGCTTCGAACATGGGCGGGCATCGTCGACGTCACCCCCGACGCCTCACCGATCCTCGGCGCCACGCCGTACGAGAATCTCTTCCTCAACTGCGGCTGGGGCACAGGCGGTTTCAAGGCAACACCAGCCGTCGGTTGGTGCCTCGCGCATACCGTCGCGACCGGTGCACCACATCCGATCAACGCGCCGTTCACCATCGAGCGCTTCACGACCGGCGAGCTCATCGACGAACACGGCGCCGCAGCGGTAGCGCACTGAGCACCGTTACTGAATCCGCAGCCACTGAGTACCAGGAGATCCGTTGCAGCTCATCACCTGTCCGCACTGCGGGCCACGCGAAGAAGTCGAGTTCCACTATGGTGCCGCCGCGGGCGTCGCCTACCCCGACCGTCCCGCCGACCTCGACGACGCCGCGTGGGCACGCTATCTGTTCTTCCGCCCCAACCCGAAAGGCGCACTGAGAGAACGCTGGTGCCACAGCGCAGGTTGTCGGCAGTGGTTCACCGTCCAGCGCGACACGGTCACCTACGCGATCGTGCCGGCACCGGCAGAGGAGACGGCTCGATGACCCAGACCTTCCGCACCCCCTCCGGCGGACGTGTCGATCGCGATACCCCCATCGACTTCGTCTTCGACGGTGCCACGTACACCGGTTACGCAGGCGACTCACTGGCATCGGCATTGCTGGCCAACGGAGTTCGCTCGATCACCAGCAGCGTGATACTGAATCGCTCCCGTGGTGTCACGGGAGCGTGGGCCGACGATGCCACCGCGCAGATCGGTGTCGACGCTCCGTACAGCGAACCGATGGTCCCCGCGACCACAGTCGAGCTGTGCCCCGGCCTCGTCGCGCACGGCGTGCCCGGACTTGGCCGCTTGTCATTCGACGTCGACACCGCCCGCTACGACTCGCTGCACCACCATCCCGACCTGCTCGTCGTCGGCGCCGGACCCGCAGGCCTCATGGCGGCGCTGATCGCCGCCCGCGCAGGCCTACAGGTCATGCTCCTCGACGAGCGCGACGAGCCCGGCGGCGCAACACCGTGGGCGCGCTGGGTAGACGACGCCGTCGCCGAGTTCGACTCACTGCCCACCACCACCCGATTGATCCGAACCACGGCGTTCGGTGCATACGACGACGGGTTCGTCCTCGCTGTCGAACGTCGCACCGACCATCTGGGAACGGACGCGCCACAGCACATCTCGCGGCAGCGAATTCATCGAATCCGTGCCCGACACATCGTCGTAGCCGCCGGCGCACACGAACGTCCGATCATCTTCGGCAACAACGACCTACCCGGCGTCATGCTTGCCGGCGCGGCGGCCGACTACCTCCGCCGATACGCAGTGCTCGTCGGCACCAGCGCCGTCGTCTTCACCGCCTGCGACGCCGCATACGACGCCGCGTTCGCGTTGGCGCAAGAAGGAGTCGAGGTCCGTGCGATCGTCGACGTGCGCGCCACCGTGTCGACCGACCTCGCAGAACAGGCTGCGGCCCTCGGGATCTCACTGCGTGTCGACGACGCCGTGGTCGAGGCTCTCGGCACTGATTCGGTAGCGGGTGTGCGCCTCCGGGATGGCACGTCACTCGACTGCGACACCGTGCTGGTCTCCGGAGGCTGGAATCCCGCTGCGCACCTGTGGAGTCAACTGCGCGGTCCGCTGACCTTCGACGCCTCAGCCGCAGCCTTCCTACCCACGGGAACGCTACCGACCACTGAGATCGCGGGCGCGGCAGCCGGAATGCTCACCACGCCATCGTGTCTGGCCGACGGGCGTCGAGCAGGGCTATCAGCAGTTCGCGCGCTCGGCGTCGTGGCACCCGAGTTCCGAGCGATTCCGCACGTCGGTGAGCGCACCCCGGCCGCGACAGAAGTGTGTTGGCGAGTTGCCGAATCCGACGCTGCGACATCGTTTGTCGATCTCCAGCGAGATGCCACGGTGACCGACGTCGAGCGTGCCGTCGGCGCCGGGATGACGTCCGTGGAGCATGTCAAGCGCTACACCACGATCGGTACGGCACACGATCAGGGCAAGACGTCGGGCATCGTCGCTTCGGGCATCGTCGCGGAGTTGCTCGGCGTCGACGTCACCGACACCGGAACCACGACGTTCCGTCCGCCGTACACCCCGGTGTCGTTCGCCGCCTTGGCAGGTCGCGACCGAGGCGATCGCTACGACCCGGTTCGACGAACCGCGTTGCACGAGTGGCACAGTGATCGCGGGGCGGTGTTCGAGGACGTCGGCCAGTGGAAGCGTCCACGCTTCTATCCACGCGGCGGCGAAGACATGGCATCGGCTGTGCTCCGTGAATGTGCCGCTGTCCGTTCGGGAGTCGGCATCCTCGACGGTTCGACGCTCGGTGTCATCGATGTCGCGGGACGTGACGCCCCCGCCTTCCTCGACATGCTCTACACGAACATGATGAGCACACTTGCGGTCGGCAAGATTCGCTACGGCGTGATGTGTGGCCCCGACGGCATGGTCAAGGACGACGGCACCGTCATGCGCATCGCGGACGACCGCTACACCGTCTACACCACCACCGGAAATGCGGCGGCCATCCTCGACTGGATGGAGGAGTGGCACCAGACCGAATGGCCGGAGCTGCAAGTGTTCACCACCTCGCTGACCGATCACGTCGCCACGTTCCCCGTTGTCGGACCGCGATCTCGGGACGTCGTGGGTGCCGTGTTCGGTGACCTCGACGTGAGCAACGGCGCGTTCGGCTTCATGGACTGGCGCGACACCACTCTCGACGGCGTTCCGATCCGTATCGGGCGCGTCAGCTTCTCCGGCGAGCTCGCCTTCGAGGTCAACGTTGCCGCGGAGTACGCACTCGATGTGTGGTGTGCACTCCTCGACGCCGGTGAACGCTACGAGATCACGCCGTACGGAACCGAGACCATGCACGTGTTGCGCGCCGAGAAGGGGTATCCGATCATCGGCCAGGACACCGACGGAACGGTCACGCCGCACGATCTCGGCATGAGTTGGGTGGTGTCGAAGAAGAAGTCCGACTTCATCGGAAAGCGCTCGTTCTCCCGTGCCTCCGACTGTAATCCGTTGCGCAAGCATTTCATCGGGCTGCTGCCGACCGATGCGTCGACGGTGTTGCCGGAGGGATCGCAGATCATCACGCACAGTCCGGACGGCACGCTGCCACCGCCACCCGTTCCGATGCTCGGTCACGTCACCTCCAGCTATCTCAGCGCCGAGCTCGGTCGGCCGTTCGCACTGGCGCTCGTGAAGGGTGGCCGGGATCTGGTCGGTTCCCGGCTGTCGGTGCCCGTCGGAGACCGCCTCGTCGAGGTCGAGGTCACGTCACCGGTATTCGTCGACCAGGAAGGAACCCGTCGCGATGGCTGACATCTCGCTCGCACCGCGCTCGCCGCTGAGCGGCCGACAGGTGGCATTCGACGCGCTCGCGCCCACAGTCCAACTCGCTGAAATGCCAGTGGCACAGGCGATTGTCCGTACCTCCGACGTCGATACCATCGCACGTCTCGATCTGCCAGGCGTCTGCGAACTACGACGCCGCGACGGTGAGGTCGCAGTCTGGCTCGGCCCCACCGAGTGGCTGCTCTATCGCGAGGGCGTGACAGGCCACGCATTCTTCGACGACGTCGTGTCCCGCGCAGGCGACAACGCTTACGTCATGGATGCGACGTCGCAGCGCACCCGGCTCGTCCTCGGCGGACCCCGCGCTCGCACGATCCTGGCCCACGGCTGCGCAGTTGATCTGTCCGACAACGCGTTTCCACCCGACCGCGCAATCTCGACCCTGTTCGCCCAGACCGGCGTCGTGATCCACCGCGACCAACCCGACGACTCGTACACACTCTTCGTGCGCTCCTCGTTCGCCGACTACCTCGCTGACTGGCTCGTCGACGCCGCGGCCGAGTATGTGGTCCCGACTCCAACTGACACGAACCCCTAACCTGAAAGACCGCTCATGCCCTCGACTTTCACGCTCACCCTGCGGTGTCCCTCCCGCGGCGGGATCATGCACGCGATCTCGTCGTTCCTGTTCAGCCACGGCTGCGAGGTCATCGACCATCGACAGTTCGACGATCCGACAACGCACACCCTCTTCGTACGAACGGAATTCGCGTCCGCTCGCCAATCGAGTGCCGACGACGTGACCCGCGCGTTCGAACATCTCGCCACCGGGATCGACGCCGAGTTCGAGATCCACGATCGCACGCCTACGCGGATCGTCGTCATGGTCTCCAAGCTCGGTCACTGCCTCAACGACCTGATCTTTCGTTGGCGCGCAGGGACACTCGGAGGTGAACTCGTCGCTGTCGTATCCAATCACAGCGATCTGGAGCCGATGGCCACCTCGGCCGGACTTCCGTTCCGGCATCTGCCCGTGTCGCCGGACACCAAGGCCGACGCCGAGGCGCGACTTCTGGCAACGGTCGACGAGTTCGACGCCGACCTCGTCGTGCTCGCCCGATACATGCAAATCCTCTCCGACGAGACCTGCGCGAAGCTGCGCGGCAGGGCGATCAACATCCACCACTCGTTCCTCCCGGGCTTCAAGGGCGCCAAGCCCTATCACCAGGCACATCAACGCGGCGTCAAGTACGTCGGCGCGACAGCGCATTACGTGACCGCAGATCTCGACGAAGGCCCGATCATCGAACAGGAGGTGATCCGCATCGATCACACCCACGACCCACGCAGGCTCGCCACAGTCGGCAGCGATGCCGAGGCCTTGGCGCTCTCCCGCGCCGTCCGCTGGCACAGCGAGAACCGCGTGCTCATGAACGGAACCAGCACCGTGGTGTTCAGCTAGCCGCCCACCGCCAGCCGAGCCCAACCCGCTGGTCGAGCCCAACCCCGCCGGTCGAGCGCCCCAACCCCGCCGGTCGAGCGCCCCAACCGCTGGTCGAGCCCAACCGCTGGTCGAGCTTGTCGAGACCACCCGCCGGTCGAGCCCAACCGTTGGTCGAGCCCAACCGCCGGCCGAGCCCAACCCCGCTGGTCGAGCTTGTCGAGACCACCACCCACCAAAGGAACCCCATGTCCACTCCCAAAGTCGTCATCGTCGGCGCAGGCATCGTCGGCACCTCGCTGGCCGACGAGCTCACCGCGCGCGGTTGGACCGACGTGACGGTCCTCGACCGCGGGCCGCTCTTCGCCACCGGTGGATCGACCTCGCACGCACCGGGTCTCGTATTCGCGACCAATCCGTCGAAGACGATGACCGAGCTCGCGAGCTACACCCTCGAGAAGTTCTCCGCACTCGAGCATCCCGACGGCTGGTGTTTCAGTCACGTCGGAGGGCTCGAGGTGGCCACCACCGAAGCCCGCCTCGACGACCTCCACCGCAAGGCGGGCTGGGCTGCCTCGCGCGGCGTCGAACATGAGCTGCTCTCTCCCGCAGAGTGTCTCGAACGCCACCCCCTGCTCGACCCTGACCAGATCGTCGGTGGGTTCTTCACGCCGCGCGATGGTCTGGCGAAAGCACTGCGGGCAGCAGAAGCCCAAGCGACGCGGGCGATTTCACGTGGGGCACGGTTCGTGCCGCACACCGAGGTGATCGACGTCGTCGAAGAAAACGGTGAGGTGCGTGGCGTCCGCACCGCGACCGGAGTCGTCGACGCCGACATCGTGGTGTGCTGCACGGGTTTCTGGGGAAGAGAGTTCGGCCGTCGCGTCGGACTCACCATCCCCCTCGTTCCGATGGCACATCAATACGCGTACACCACGCCGCTGGAATCACGACAGGGCGCCAATTCTGTTGTCGCAGAGGCTTCGCTGCCAATTCTGCGCCATCAGGACCACGACCTCTACTACCGCGAGCACGGTGACCGCCTCGGCATCGGCTACTACGGCCATCGCCCCATGCCGAGCGACGTCAACGCGCTCGACTACGACTCGACAGTGTCACTCGAGGAGATGCCGTCGAAACTGATGTTCACGCCAGACGATTTCGCCGAAGCCTGGGACCAAACTATCACGCTCATACCGGAACTCGCGACGGGAAAGGTCGACGACGGATTCAACGGCATCTTCTCGTTCACCCCCGACGGGCACTCCGTCGTCGGAGAACATCGCGACCTCAAGGGATTCTGGGTCGCCGAGGCGGTGTGGGTCACGCACTCCGCGGGTATCGCCCGCACCGTCGCCGAGTGGATGGTCGACGGCACACCCGCCGTCGACACCCACGAGTTCGATCTGTATCGGTTCGAAAACGCCGCTCTCACAGACGACTACATCCTCACGACGAGTTCGCAGTCGTTCGTCGAGGTGTACGACATCATCCACCCACACGATCAGGTTGCCGCTCCACGAGGCGTGCGCACCAGCCCGTTCTACGACCGCCAGGCTGCTCTGGGCGCAGAGTTCTGGGTCGCGAATCTGTGGGAGCGACCGGCGTGGTTCGAGGCCAATCAGGCGATACTCGATGAGCTCGTCGCCGGTGGCATGCAGATCCCGCAACGCGACAACTGGTCCGCGCGCAACTGGTCGCCGATCTCGGTCGCAGAAGCGGCGTGGACTCGCAGTCATGTCGCGATGTACGACATGACACCGCTGACCCGCTATGAGGTCAGCGGCCCCGGAGCCGCGGACTACCTCCAACGACTGACCACCAACAACGTCGACAAGTCGATCGGCTCGATCACGTACACGCTCATGCTCGACGACGCAGGCGGCGTGCGGTCAGATCTGACGGTCGCCCGACTCGATGCTGATCTGTTCCAGGTCGGGGCCAACGGGCCGATCGACTTCGACTGGATGTCGCGACATCTTCCCGCCGACCGCAGCGTCACGCTCCGAGACATCACCGGCGCGACCTGCTGCATCGGACTCTGGGGGCCATCCGCCCGCGACGTCCTCGCACCACTGACGCCAACCGACCTCACGAACGACGGCCTGAAGTACTTCCGCTGCGTCCAGACGATTATCGGCTCCGTGCCCGTCACTCTCATGCGGGTCTCCTACGTCGGTGAGCTCGGCTGGGAGATCTACGCCGACGCCGAGTACGGCCGCGGTTTGTGGGACCTCCTCATGGCGGCGGGTGCCGAGTACCGCATCATCGCCGCGGGCCGGATCGCGTTCAACGCACTGCGCATCGAGAAGGGCTACCGATCCGCTGGCGCCGACATGACGACAGAGCACACCCCGGCTGCGGCCGGACTCAGCTTCGCCGTGAAGTCGTCGAAGCAGGACTTCGTCGGAAAGAAGGCCCTGGACCAGCGGGAATGCACATCACGCCTGCGCACGATCAAGTTCGACGACCCCGCGGCCGTGGTGCTCGGGAAGGAGCCCGTCACCGTCGACGGGAAGGTCGTCGGATACGTCACGAGCGCAGGGTGGTCGCCGACGATCGGCGCGTGTCTGGCGTATGCGTGGCTGCCTTCGGACCTACCCGATCTCACGGCCGTTGAGGTCGATTACTTGCGCACGTCGTATGGTGCCTTAGTGATCTCGGATCCGGTGGTCGACCCCGAGATGGCTCGAATCAAGCAGTAAGTGTCCACCGCTACCTGCGAAAAGAGGCGCTATGGCGAACATGAATGATGTGCGGAAACGCTACACACTCGACCCGGTGGTGTTCGGTGTGACGGCAGCACTGATCATCGCGTTTCTGATCTGGGGTCTGGTCAAGCCCCACAATCTCACGTCCGTCTCGTCGACCGTCCTCGACTGGATCACCGGTAACCTCGGCTGGCTGTTCATCCTCACAGCAACCGGTTTCGTGATCTTCGCGGTCTGGCTCGCCCTGAGCAAGTACGGGCGCATCCCGCTCGGCAAGGACGGCGACAAGCCCGAGTACCGCACCGTGAGCTGGATCGCGATGATGTTCAGCGCCGGCATGGGCATCGGCTTGATGTTCTTCGGCGCATACGAGCCGCTGTTCCACTTCGTCGAGGCACCGCCGGGATATTCGGCTCGCGACGTGCAGGTCGCAATGGCAACCACCATGTTCCACTGGGGATTTCACCCGTGGGCCATGTACGCGGTGGTCGGCCTGGCCATCGCATACTCCACCTACCGTCTTGGCCGTAGCCAGCTCATGAGCGCGGTTTTCGCTCCGCTGCTTGGCAATTCGGTGAACGGCCCGGTCGGCAAGATCATCGACATCCTTGCGATCTTCGCGACGCTGTTCGGCACCGTCGCCTCACTGGGACTCGGTGCGCTGCAGATCGGTTCGGGCTTGGACAAGGTCGGTTGGGTGAAGAACCCGTCGACCATGGTTCTCGTCGCGATCATCGCGGTGCTGACCGCCGCATTCGTCGCGTCGGCAGTGTCGGGTATCGCCAAGGGAATCCAGTGGCTGTCGAACATCAACATGGTGCTGGCGCTGATCCTCGCGGTCTTCGTATTCGTCGTCGGCCCCACCGTGTTCATCCTCAATCTCCTGCCCACCACAATGGGCGCCTACGCCAACGACGCCCTCGGTTTCTCCGCACGGTCGGGCGCGACAGTCGACGCCGACGGCGAGAGCTGGCTGGCGTCGTGGACCATCTTCTACTGGGCGTGGTGGGTGTCGTGGACCCCCTTCGTCGGAATGTTCCTCGCGAAGATCTCCAAGGGCCGCACCATCCGCGAGTTCGTTGTCGGCGTGATGATCGTGCCAACCGTGGTGTCACTGTTGTGGTTCTGCATTTTCGGCGGATCAGCCATACGTGAATTCACCGACGGCAAACTGGCTTTCGACCCCGCCACCAGCGCCAGCGAAGACACGCTGTTCGACGTCCTGGCCAACATGCCGTGGACAGCGATTGCCTCCGCCCTCGTGATGATCTTGGTCGCCATCTTCTTTGTCTCCGGCGCGGATTCGGCGTCGTTGGTGATGGGTACTCTCTCGCAGCGGGGCACCCCGGAACCGAGTAGATGGATCACCATCTTCTGGGGTGTGTCCACCGGTGCGGTCGCCGCAGTGCTGCTGGCCGTCAGCGGCGACGACGGACTCACCGGCATCAAACAGATGGCGATCATCGCCGCGCTGCCGTTCGTGTTGGTGATGGTCGGCATGTGTGTGTCGCTGTACATGGATCTGCGCCGCGACCCGTTGATCGTCGCTCGTGGCCTGCTGTCCGACCGCGTCGACGAGCACATCCGCGAGGAGGCTGTCAAAATCGAGACCAGCGAGTTCGCGGTGCTCGACCCCGAGACCGGCGACCCCATCGCACCGTTCGTCAACGACACCGTCGAAACCATCCCGCCCGCAACGGAAGACAAGAAAACCACGGAAGGCAAGAGAACCGAATGACCCAACCGCTCGCGGGGCTGATCGGCGACCATCAGCTCTACATCGACGGCACGTGGCGCGCCGCCTCCGACGGCGGCGTCCGCGCGCTGATCAACCCTGCGAACGGGACCGAGTTCATCTCTGTCGACGAGGCGAGCGCCGACGACGCGACTGCTGCCGTCACCGCTGCGCGCACGACGTTCGACGACGGCGAGTGGTCATCGACGCCGGTCGCCGAGCGGGCCGCACTTCTACGCCGTATCGCCGACCTGTTGGTCCGCGACAAAGCAGACCTCGCGTACATCGAGACGCTCGACACCGGAAAGACGTTGGCGGAGAGCGAGATCGACATCGACGACGTCGAGTCGGTCTTCCGCTACTACGCATCGCTCGTCGAGACGTCAGCCGATCGGGTCGTCGACGTCGGCAATCCCGCCGTCATCAGCCGCGTGATCCGCGAACCGATCGGGGTCTGTGTTCTCATCGCGCCCTGGAACTATCCGCTTCTGCAGATCTCGTGGAAGATCGCGCCGGCACTCGCCGCGGGTTGCACCATGGTCGCCAAACCCAGTGAAGTGACGCCTCTTTCGACGATCGCGTTCGTCAGGCTGTGCGAAGAGGCCGGAGTCCCCGCTGGCGTACTCAACCTGGTGCAGGGCTCCGGTGCCGTTCTCGGTCAAGCACTCACCGACAACCCCGACGTCGACTTCATCTCGTTCACCGGCGGCCTGCAGACCGGCATCGTGATCTCCGAGACCGCAGCCAAGCACGTCACCAAGGTTGCCGTCGAACTCGGAGGAAAGAACCCGCACATCGTCTTCGACGATGCCGACTGGGAATCGTCTGTCGACCAGGTACTCACCGGGGTGTTTCTACACTCGGGTCAGGTGTGCTCATCGGGCACAAGGCTCATCGTGCAGTCGTCCATCGCCGACGACTTCGTCGACGCTCTCGTCGGGCGCGCCTGCACCATTCGCATGGGCGACGGGCTCGATCCGACGAGCGAGACCGGCCCTCTGGTATCCCAGGCACAGCTCGACAAGATGCACGCCTACGTGGCGTCGGCGAAAGACCAAGGCGCCGTGCTGCGTTGCGGCGGCGGACGGCCAGATCGCGACGATCTCGATCCCGGCGGCTACTTCTTCTCCCCCACCATCTTCGACCACTGCGACCGATCGATGACGATCGTCCGCGACGAGACGTTCGGGCCGATCCTCACCGTCGAACGATTCGAGACCGAGGAGCAGGCACTCGCACTCGGCAACGACACCGAATACGGTCTGGCCGCTGGGGTCCGCACCTCCGACGCCGCGCTCGGCGAACGGATGGTTCGCGGTCTGCGGCACGGGACCGTGTGGCTCAACGACTTCGGCTACTACACACCAGCCGCCGAATGGGGAGGATTCGGCAAGTCCGGCAACGGACGCGAACTGGGCCCGACCGGGCTAGCGGAATATCAAGAAACAAAGCACATCTGGCACAACACCGCGCCGTCGGCGTCGCGGTGGTTCGGACCGGAATGATCACGCGATGAGGAACAATGGCCACAGAGTCCACGCCGACAACAGCTTCCGAGGCCGACGGCCTCGAAGACTTCGGATACAAACAGTCACTCGACCGTAGTATCGGCAAGTTCGCCAGCTTCGCCGCGGGCGTCAGCTACATCTCCATTCTGACCGGAACCTTCCAGCTCTTCTACTTCGGCTTCGGGACCGCCGGACCCGCCTATCTGTGGTCGTGGCCGATCGTCTTCGTCGGACAGCTCTGCGTCGCACTGTGTTTCATGGAGCTCGCGGCGAAGTACCCGGTCGCCGGGTCGGTGTACAACTGGGCAAAGCGGTTGGGCACGCAGCTGGTGGGATGGTCGGCCGGCTGGTTGATGCTCACCGCATCGATCGTCACCCTGGCGGCCGTCGTGCTGGCATTGCAGCTCAACCTGCCGAGACTGTGGAGCGGCTTCCAGATCTACGGCGACGGTTCCACCGCGACGTCGTACGCGGTCAACGCGGTGATCCTCGGCTCAATCCTGGTCGCCATCACCACTGCCATCAACGCGTGGAGCGTGCGGCTCATGGCGATGATCAACAGTGTCGGCGTCTTCGTCGAGCTGATCGCAGCGGTACTCATCGCAGTCATTCTCGCGTGCAACGTGACTCGGGGTCCGCAGGTCTTCTTCTCCACACATGGCTACGGGGCCGGCGAGAGTGGCGGCTACCTCGGCGCATTCCTCGTCGCGTCGTTGGCGTCGGGCTATGTGATGTACGGCTTCGACACCGCGAGTTCACTCGGCGAGGAGACCGTCGAACCACGACGCACCGCGCCGAAAGCGATCCTGCGCGCAGTTCTGGCCTCCTTCGTCATCGGCGGTGCGATACTCGTTTTCGCGATCATGGCCGCCCCGGACCTCGACGATCCCAAGCTCGGACAACCCGACGGAAGCCTGCAGTACATCGTCGAATCCGTCATGTGGGGACCGCTGGGCAAGATCTTCCTCGTCGCCATCGTCATCGCGGTCGTCGTCTGTTCACTCGCGGTGCACACGGCAGGTATCCGGCTGATGTTTGCGATGGCCCGCGACAACGCGCTGCCCTTCGGCTCCCACCTGGCAAAGGTCGACCCGAAGCGCCAGACCCCGGTCATTCCCGCTTTCGTCATCGGGATTCTCGCCATACTGATACTCGTGATCAACATCGGTCAACCGAAGATCTTCACGGTGCTGACGTCGATCGCGATCATCATGATCTATCTTGCGTATCTCTTGGTCACGATGCCCATGTTGCTCAAGCGTTTTCGCGGTGAGTGGCCGTCGAAGGATCTCGCCGAGGGCGGCTACTTCACGATGGGGCGGTGGGGACTGGCGGTGAACCTACTGGCCGTCGTCTGGGGCATCGGAATGGCGCTCAACCTGGCCTGGCCACGTTCGGCCGTGTACGGCACACCGTGGTTCAACACGTGGGGGGCGTTCGTCTATATCGGCATCATCCTCGGACTCGGACTGCTCTGGTACTTCACCGTGGGTCGTCGAAACATCGGTGTACTGGCATCGCATTCGAGTACCAACGACATCGCCACGGAGGCCGCGCAGTGACCACCTACGACTACGTGATCGCGGGCGGTGGAACCGCCGGATGTGTTCTCGCCGCGCGACTTTCCGAAGATCCCGATGTGACTGTCTGCCTGATCGAAGCCGGACCGAGCGACGTCGACGACCCTGCGATCCTTGTGTTGGCCGACTGGATGCACCTACTCGACTCCGGCTACGACTGGGACTATCCCGTCGAACCGCAGGAGAAGGGCAACAGCTTCCTACGACACGCCAGGGCAAAGGTGCTGGGCGGATGTTCGTCGCACAACTCGTGTATCGCCTTCTGGCCCTTGGCACAAGGGTTGAGAGACTGGGAGGCGATGGGCGCGACCGGTTGGGGGCCCGAAGCCGTACTGCCCTACGTCGCGCGCGTGGAGAACAACGTCGCCGACGGGACGTACCAGGGCTATCCACACGGACACAACGGCCCTGTCCGGCTGCGCGATGTACCGCCGAATGATCCTTGCGGCCAGGCGGTTTTGGATGCTGCCGCCAAGCTCGGCCTTGACACCGTCGCATTCAACCGCGACGAATGGCACCTCAATGCCGCTGGCTGGCTGCAGATCAACGCCAATGAAGCCGGCGAACGCATGTCATCGTCGCACGCCTACCTGCATCCGATCCTCGACAAACGGCCCAATCTGACTGTGCTGACGGACAGTTGGGTCAGCGGGATCGTCATCGATGACTCTTTACGAGCCACCGGCGTCACGTTCCTACGGCCAGACCTCAGCGGATACGACACCGTCGACGCACGACGCGAGGTCATCGTGACCGCGGGCGCCATCGACACTCCTAAGTTGTTGATGCTCAGCGGGATCGGGCCGGCCGACCACCTCCGTGAGATCGGCGTCGAGGTTCGTGTCGACTCGCCCGGCGTCGGGGAGAACCTCGACGACCACGTCGAGGGTCTGGTGTTCTGGGAGGCGTCGCAGCCGATGGTCAGCGAGTCGACACAGTGGTGGGAGATCGGCCTCTTCGCCACGACACGTGACGACCTCGACCACTCGGATCTGATGATGCACTACGGCAGCGTGCCGTTCGACATGAACACACTCCGATGGGGCTACCCCACCACAGAGTCGGGGTTCTGCCTCACACCCAATGTGACGCAAGGTCTTTCCCGGGGAACGGTGCGACTGCGGTCGCGCGACTTCCGCGACCGGCCCCGGGTTGACCCGCGCTATTTCACCGATCCCGAGGGCCACGACGAGCAGGTGATGCTCGCGGGAATCCGACTCGCGCGCGAGATCGGTGCGCAGAGTCCGTTGGCGGAGTGGGTATCTCGCGAACTGGCACCGGGG
>NZ_LDTZ01000021.1 GCF_001186365.1 Gordonia jacobaea
GTCGATGACGACGATGTTGTCGGCGAGTTGGTCGGCTTCTTCGAGATACTGCGTGGTGAGCACCAGTGTGGTGCCACCCGCCACCAGGCGTCGGAGAACGTCCCAGAGCTCGGCGCGGCTGCGTGGGTCGAGGCCCGTCGTCGGCTCGTCGAGGAACAGGACCGGGGGCGCGGCGAGCAGGCTGACGGCGAGGTCGAGACGTCGGCGCATGCCGCCGGAGTAGGCGCGGACCTGTTTGTCGGCGGCGTCGGTCAGCGAGAACTGTTCGAGGAGTTCATCGGTGCGTGCTGCCAACGCCTTTCGGGTGATGCCGTACAGGCCGCCGACCATCCGCAGATTCTCGCGGCCGGTGAGGATCTCGTCGACCGTGGCGGCCTGACCGGTGAGCCCCATGTTGCGGCGCACCATCTCGGGGTCGGTGCGGACGTCGAATCCGGCGATGCGGGCGGTGCCGCTCGTCGGAAGCGAGAGTGTCGTCATCATCCGCACGATCGTCGTCTTGCCTGCGCCGTTGGGACCGAGCAGACCGAGAACCGAGCCCGTGGGCACGCTGAAGCTGACGTCGTCGACGGCGGTGAAGTCGTCGAAGCGTTTGACGAGATTGGTGGCCTCGACGGCGAGATCGAGGACGGCGTCGGGGGCGGTGGGGCGCGGGCCTGCGGAGGCTGGGGGTGCTGGCTGGCTCATGGTTCCTCACGGTATCGGGCGAGTCGGACATCGGCGACTGAGTTTTCGGGGCCGGGTGGTGTGAACGGCCTACGGGTGTCGACTCGGGCGGGCACCGAAACTCATCGGTCGATCCTCAAGTGCGTGGATCAATAGCCCACTTCTCCGCTAATGCGGTTAAACTCGCTCAGGTGACGGCGATCAAAGTGCGCGATGCCGCGACGCTACTCGGGGTCAGCGACGACACCATTCGACGCTGGCTGGCCTCCGGTGAGCTCGAGCCGGGCGGAGGCGAGGCTGTCGCGACCGTCGACGGCGTAGGCCTTGCAGAGCTTGCGCGTCGCAGGTCGCGCGTACCCGATGACGACGGCACCGGCGTCCTTCGGTCGGCGCGCAACAGGTTCACCGGTCTCGTGACGGAGCTGATCGTCGACACCGTGATGGCTCAGGTGACTCTGCAGTGCGGGCCGTTCGAGGTCACGTCGTTGATGAGTGCCGAGGCCGCGCGCGAACTCCAACTCGAGCCCGGCGTCGTCGCCACCGCGGTGGTCAAAGCGACGACGGTGATCGTCGAACGTCCCGATCCGAACAAGTGACCCGCGTGCGCGGGAGAGAAGTGAGAACTGCTGTGTCATCTCGTGCTGGGTCGTCTCGTCCTGTACCGGTTCGCCGTCTACTCGCTGTCTGCGCGGCGCTCATCGCCGTGATCGCCGCCGTCGCCGGGTGTTCGTCGGACAGCAATTCGTCGGGCAGTGCTTCTTCGAGTGCGAACGGGCAGAAGGTAACTCTCAACGTGTACGCCGCGGCGTCGTTGAAGAAGACCTTCACCGAGCTGGCCGACGCGTTCGAGAAGGCACATTCCGACGTCGACGTGAAGCTCAACTTCGCGGGGTCGTCGGCGTTGGTCACCCAGATCAACCAGGGCGCTGACGCCGACGTGATCGCCACCGCGGATGAGCGGACGATGCAGAAGCTCGGCGACAAGGCGGTCGACCCGGCGATCTTCGCCACCAATACGTTGGTGATCGCCACGGCGCCGGGAAATCCGAAGCAGATCAACGGATTCGCGAGTCTGAAGAATGCCGACGTGAAGACGGTCGTCTGTGCGCCGGAGGTCCCGTGCGGGGCGGCGACGGTGACGGTCGAGAAGAACACGGGTGTCGAGCTGTCGCCGGTGAGTCAGGAAACGTCGGTGACCTCCGTGCTGACGAAGGTGACCTCCGGTGAGGCCGACGCCGGTCTCGTGTACGTGACGGACGCGAAGTCGGCTGGTGACAAGGTTTCCACCGTCGACGATCCGGCCTTCGCCACGGTGGTCAACAAGTATCCGATCGCAACGGTCAAGGGCACCAAGCATTCCGAGCAGGCGGCACAGTTCAAGGACATGGTGACGGGTCAGACGGGTCAGGAGATCCTGGCTGCCGCAGGCTTCAAGCCCGCGACCTCCTGAGCAAGCCATGCGTCGGATTCCGCTGTGGCTGTATGTCCCCGCCATCCTCGGAATCTGCTTCATCCTGATCGGTCCGCTCGCGATCATCGTACGGATGCCGTGGGGGGACTTCTGGGGCTCCATCACCTCGCAGGCATCTCTCGACGCTCTGCGGCTCGGCGTGCTCACCGCGGTGACAAGCACTCTGATATGCGTGCTCCTCGGTGTGCCGATCGCCTTCGTCTTCGCTCGGTTTCAGGGGGCCGCTGTCCGCGTGCTGCGCGCAATGGTGTTGCTGCCCTTGGTGTTGCCACCGGTGGTCGGTGGTATCGCCCTGCTGTACGCACTCGGCCGCTACGGAATCGTCGGTCAGTATCTGGACCGGGCGGGCATCCAGTTGGCGTTCACCACGGCCGGTGTGGTTGTCGCGCAGACGTTTGTCGCAATGCCGTTCCTTGTCCTGAGCGTCGAGGGCGCGTTGCGGTCGGCCGGAGCAGACTACGAACAGGTCGCAGCGACGCTCGGTGCGAGCCCGACCAGGACTCTGTGGAAAGTCACACTGCCGCTGGTCTTTCCGGCGCTGACAGCAGGTGCGGTACTGGCCTTTGCGCGAGCTCTCGGCGAGTTCGGCGCGACCATCACCTTCGCGGGTAACCTGCCGGGAACCACTCAGACGGCACCACTGAAGATCTACCTCGACTCGATCAACGATCCGATCGAGGCTCTCCCGCTGTCTCTGGTGCTCATGGCTGTCGCGCTGATCGTCGTCGTCGCTGTGCATCTACGACGGACCCCGGCGGTGGGTGCGTGAGCGGCCTGCGGGCGTCGATCCGTTGTGCGACGCCGTTTCTCGAGATCGACCTCGACGTCGCGGATGGGGAGACCTGCGCGATACTCGGACCCAACGGATCGGGTAAGAGCACCACCCTCGCCGTGCTGGCAGGGCTGCGCCGCACCGACGACTCGACGGTCGACTACGACGGCCGCAGTCTGCAGGACGGGAAGAGCTTTGTGCCACCGCATCGCCGGTCGGTGGTGCTGCTCGCTCAGCAACCACGCCTGTTCCCCCACATGAGCGTCGCGCGCAACGTCGCATTCGGGCCGGAGTCCGCGGGTTTGTCGCGGAAAGAGGTTGCGGCCCGTACCGAACGATGGCTCGCCGCGGTCGGTGTCGCCGAGTTCGCCGACCGTTCCCCGAAACAACTGTCGGGTGGACAGTCACAGCGCGTCGCGATCGCACGCGCTCTCGCGACCGAGCCCGACGTACTACTCCTCGACGAGCCCTTCGCTGCGCTCGATGTGGATGTGGCACAACAGATGCGCACGCTGTTGCGGTCGCTGATCACCGAGCGGAAGGGCTGCACGGTGCTCGTCACACACGACCTCGTCGACGCTGTCGCACTCGCCGACGATGTCGTGATCATCGAGCATGGCCGGGTCGTCGGTCGTGGTCCGACACGAGAGGTGTTGCGGCGTCCGGAGACAGCGTTCGCCGCCGCGCTCACGGGTCTCAACATGTTCGTCGGAACCTTTCAGGCGCCCGCAACCGTCATCGGAGTCGACGGCGGCAGCGTAACGGGCGTGTCGGCAGACGCGAGCAGGCCGGGTGTCGGGGCGGTGGCCACCTTCTCACCGCGTGCGGTGGCGCTGTATCTCGATGCGCCGCAGGGAAGTCCGCGCACGGTCTTGAGCGGAACGGTCTCGGAGGTCATGCCCCAGGGCGATCACGCGATCGTGCGCTGCGACGTTGCCGGGCAGGTGATCTCGGCGGAGGTGACATGGGGAGCCGTCGGAGATCTCGCACTCGGTGCCGGCCGCGAGGTCTATCTGGTCATCAAGGCGAATGAGGTGCGCGTCTACGAGGCGACGTCTTCGGCCGAGCCGTCGGATGTGGACTCAGCCCCGGACTCGGCCTCGTCTCCTGACTCGGCCTGATCTCCTGACTTGGCGTCCGATTCGTAATACTTATTGGCGTCCAACACCTTTGCACGTAGGCGTCGGTAGCCGCGGACCGACAGCGGGGAGATCGACCGCACGTAGAAGCGGTCATCATCGGCGAGATCGTCGGCCACCGGCTCGCTGATCAGAGTCGTGCCCGGTCGGGCCGAACCGCACAGGCGTGCCGCGATGTTCACGGGCTCACCGAAGACATCGCCGAGGCGGGAGAGTATCTGCCCGCGCGCAAGTCCCACGCGCAGTGCCGGGATGGGTTTGTCGTCGCTGAGGTGGTGTATCGCAAGCGCTGCCTGTGCGGCGGCCTCCGATGAGGTGAAGGTGAACATCACGCCGTCGCCGAGGGTTTTGACGACGTGGCCGCGGTACCTGGCCACGACGTCGAAGGTGCGGTCCTCGAACGTCTCGAGTAGATGCTCGAGCTCGTCGAGAGGGGTACGTCGAGACAGGCTGGTGTATCCGACGATGTCGGCGAACCCGACGACGAGCTCCATCCGCTCGTCGGATTCGCGGGATTCGTCGCGGGTCATGGACATGTCGAGATGCCTGCGCCAGATCAACTGCTGCATCACGCCCAAGGCATTCGCCATCTGATCGCGGGTCCATGGAACGTCTGGATTGCGTTCGAGTTCGGTCAACTGGTCGGCCTGCCACTCGGCGAGGCGCGACATCGTCTGGCCGATCGCACGTGCGGTGGCGACCTGCGCGATCTCGGGCATGGTGTGTTCAGAGTCGGCAAAGAGTCCGAGTGCCTTCACCTCTTCCGCCGTGAAGATCTTGTCGGGTGTCGACTGTCGCGCGAAACCGAAAGCGTTCCAGATCTTTTCGGCATACTCGGGAGAGAGTCCCAGCTCTTCCACGAGTTCGTCGCGCGTGTATCGCGGCTCGGGAGCGCTCAGTCCCGAACGTTCCTGGTCACTCACGGACGCCCCCCGCCCATGCCGTGCTGCTGTGCATGAGTCAACGGTAGCGGTTCGCCGACCTCATAGTCCCAGGACGCCCTTCATCAGGTAGGCCATCTCGGCGGCGAAGTCGGGGCGGGCGGTGCCGCGGCGCATACGCACGGCGTCGTTGACGATCGACAGCGCGGCGTGCACCGCGACCGCGCGCTGATCGGGCCGAACGTCGGGTTGGATCTGGCCGAGGAGATCGATCCAGCGTCGGACGTAGCGGCGCTGGACGTCGAGTAGCTCGGCCGCGGCCTCCTGCCCGGCGAAGACCGCCGAGCTGTTGAACGCCACGGAGAGGTCGGGCGTGGACGTGATCACGGTGACGTAGGAGTCGACGAGGAGCCCGAGGAGTTTGGCGGGGTCGGCGGTCGTCGACTGCGCGGCCATGACGCCGGTCTCGAGTCGCATGGCGCTGCGCTGGCCGATGCCGAGCAGGATGGCGAGTTTCGACGAAAAGTGTTTGTAGACACTGGGTCCGGTGATTCCAACGGCGGCGCCGATGTCGTCGACTCCCACGTCGGCGTATCCGTGATCGGCGAAGAGCGCGGCCGCGGCGTCGAGGATCTCGTCACGCCGCGACGACGAAAGGCCTGCGATGGTGGGCTCGGCAGGTAGGTCGGGTGCGGTTGCGGGGTGCAGGTCGAGCAGTCGCTCGGTGAGTACGACGAGTTCGGCGCGCGCACGGGCCGCCGACATCCGCGAGTTGTGTACCGCGAGGCTGCCCGCGACGCTCAATGCCGCCCAACCCAGTGAGCGGGCCTCGCGGTCGGACAGGCCGGGACGCTCGCTGACGATCGCAGTCGCCCAGCGTGCCAGGACCTGCTGGGTGCGCAGGACCATCTGCTTGTTCTGGTCCTCCGACAGATAGTTGCTCGTCCACCGCCACAAAGACACCGATTCGGGGTGGTGCACGCCGAGGTCGCAGAGCGCGTTGATCAGTTCACTCAGGGGGCGTTGACCGTCGCCGAGGGTGCGGTCGGTGCATGCCTCGAGGTCGTCGACGCCCGCGAGGACGGCCGCGGACAGCAACGCCTGCTTGTCGTCGAAGTGTCGATAGACCGACGGCGCGGTCACGCCCGAGGCGCGGGCGATGTCGGCAACCGAGACATGCGGGTAGCCACGATCGAGGAACAGTGCCGCGGCGTGGTCGACCAACTGCCGTTTGCGGTCGGCAGGCCGTGAGCGGCGTGGCTTCTGAGTAGACATTGTTAATCGACCTTAGCTCAGATCTGTCCGCTTCCGCGACTAGTTGACCACCTGCTATAGCCAAAGAAGTGATCCCGCGTTAGCCTCGTAGGGTAACCATCGCTGGTTCATGTGAAAGGAACATTCGTGCCTGATCAAGCATTCATCTACGAGGCGATCCGTACGCCGCGTGGCAAGCAGCGCGGTGGCTCGCTGCACAGCATCAAGCCCGTCGACCTCGCGTCCGGCCTCATCAACGAGGTTCTCGCACGTCACGGCAGCCTCGACCCGGCCGACATCAACGACGTCATCCTCGGCGTCGTCTCGCCGGTCGGCGAGCAGGGCGGCGTCATCTCGCGTACCGCAGCTCTCAACAGCGGCCTGCCCGAGACCGTCCCCGGCACCCAGATCGACCGCTTCTGCGCGTCGGGCCTCGAAGCCACCAACCTCGCAGCGGCCAAGGTCGCGTCCGGCTTCGACGACCTCGTGCTCGCCGGCGGCGTCGAGTCGATGTCGCGTGTCCCGATGGGCAGCGACGGCGGCGCACTCTTCATGGACCCGACCACCGCGTACGACAACTACATCGTGCCGCAGGGCATCGGTGCCGACCTCATCGCGACGATCGAGGGATTCAGCCGCGAAGACGTAGACGCCTTCGCAGCAGAGTCGCAGGAGCGGGCCGAAAACGCTTGGAACGGTGGATACTTCGCCAAGTCTGTGGTTCCGGTTCGTGACATCAACGGCGTGATCGTGCTCGATCACGACGAGCATCGTCGTCCGGGTTCCACCGTCGAGTCGCTCGGCAAGCTCAAGCCCGCGTTCGCCGCGCTCGCCGAGATGGCAGGCTTCGACGACGTCGCGCTGCAGAAGTACCACAGCGTCGAGAAGATCGACCACGTTCACACCGGCGGCAACAGCTCCGGCATCGTCGACGGTGCGTCGCTGGTCCTCATCGGTAGCGAAGAGGCAGGCAAGCGCAACGGTCTGACCCCGCGCGGTCGTGTCGTCTCCTTCGCCGAGATCGGTTCCGAGCCCACCATCATGCTCACCGGTCCCACCCCGGCCACCGAGCTGGCGCTGAAGAAGGCCGGACTGACCGTCGACGACATCGACGTCTTCGAGCTGAACGAGGCGTTCGCGGCCGTCGTCTTGAAGTGGATGAAGGACCTGAACATCCCGCACGAGAAGGTCAACCGCAACGGTGGCGCCATCGCCATGGGTCACCCGCTCGGTGCAACCGGCGCGATGATCTTCGGCACCTGCCTCGACGAGCTCGAGCGCACCGGCGGCCGCTACGGCCTGATCACCCTGTGTATCGGCGGCGGCATGGGCGTCGCGACCGTCATCGAGCGTCTCTGACCTACAGAAGGACTTTCAAAAGCAATGAGTGACAACATGATTGGCTGGGAGAAGGACGCCGACGGCATTGTCGTCCTCACCATGGACGACAAGGCGCAGGGCGCCAACACGATGAACGACACGTTCATCGCCTCGATCGCGGCTACCGTCGATCGTCTCGAGGCCGAGAAGGACGACATCACCGGTGTCGTCATCACCTCGGCGAAGAAGACCTTCTTCGCGGGTGGCGACCTCAAGGACATGACCGCGGAGCGGACGCAGTCCAAGGAAGAGATCGCCGCGTCGATCACCGAGCGCACCAACGGCATGAAGACCGTGCTGCGTCGCCTGGAGAAGCTGGGCAAGCCCGTTGTGGCGGCCATCAACGGCGCTGCCCTCGGCGGTGGCCTCGAACTCGCGCTGCACACCCACTACCGCGTCATCGCCGACGTGAAGGGTGCCGTCGTCGGCCTGCCCGAGGTCACCCTCGGCCTGCTGCCCGGTGGCGGCGGCGTCGTGCGTACCGTTCGCCTGCTCGGCATGCAGAACGCGCTGATGGGCGTGCTGCTGCAGGGTCCGCGCTTCAACGCGACCAAGGCCAAGGAGACCGGTCTGGTCGACGAGGTCGTCGGATCGGTCGAGGAGCTCCTGCCCGCCGCGAAGGCGTGGATCAAGGAGAACCCCGAGGCACAGCAGCCGTGGGACAAGAAGGGCTACAAGATCCCCGGTGGTGCACCGACCAACCCGTCGGTCGCAGCCAACCTGCCGGCGTTCCCCGCTCTGCTGCGTAAGCAGATCAAGGGCGCGAACATGCCTGCGCCACGTGCCATCCTGGCCGCTGCCATCGAAGGTGCCTACGTCGACGTCGACACCGCCGACCTCGTCGAGACCCGCTACTTTGTCTCGCTGGTCACCGGCCAGGTCGCGCAGAACATGATCAAGGCGTTCTTCTTCGACCTGCAGACCATCAACAACGGTGGCTCGCGTCCCGAGGGCTACCCGAAGTGGCAGGCCAAGAAGGTCGGCGTGATCGGTGCCGGAATGATGGGCGCCGCAATCGCTTACGTGTCGGCCAAGGCCGGCATCGACGTCGTCCTCAAGGACGTGTCGCTGGAGAACGCGGAGAAGGGCAAGGGCTACGCGGTCAAGCTCGAGGAGAAGGCACTCTCCCGCGGCAAGACCACCCAGGAGAAGAGCGACGCGCTGCTCGGTCGGATTCAGCCGACCGGCGATGCCGCCGACTTCAAGGGCGTCGACCTGGTCATCGAGGCCGCTTTCGAGTCGGTCGAGGTGAAGAACAAGGTGTTCCAGGAGATCGAGGACGTCGTCGAACCCGACGCAGTGCTCGGCTCGAACACCTCGACGCTGCCGATCACCATCCTCGCCGAGGGCGTGAAGCGCTCCGAGGACTTCATCGGAATCCACTTCTTCTCGCCGGTCGACAAGATGCCGCTGGTCGAGATCATCCGCGGTGAGAAGACCTCGGATGCTGTGCTGGCCAAGGTGATCGACTACACGCTGCAGATCCGCAAGACCCCGATCGTCGTTCACGACAGCCGCGGGTTCTTCACCAGCCGCGTCATCGGTACGTTCATCAACGAGGCCATCGCCGCCGTCGGTGAGGGCATCGAGCCTGCGTTCATCGAGCACGCGGGCACCCAGGCCGGCTACCCGGCAGCACCGCTGCAGCTGTCCGACGAGCTCAACCTCGTCCTGATGCAGAAGATCCGCAAGTCCAGCGAGGACGGCGCGAAGGCCGAGGGCAAGGAACTGCCGCAGCACGGCTCCTTCGAGGTCATCGACTACCTGGTCGACGAGGGTCGTCCGGGCAAGAAGGAAGGCGCGGGCTTCTACGAGTACGACGAGAACGGCAAGCGTGTCCGGCTGTGGCCGGGACTGCGCGACCACTTCAAGTCGGGCAGCACCGAGATCCCGTTCGAGGACATGCAGGAGCGCATGCTCTTCGCCGAGGCCCTCGAGACCGTGAAGTGCTTCGACGAGGGAGTCCTCGACTCCGTCGCCGACGCCAACATCGGCTCGATCTTCGGCATCGGCTTCCCCGCGTGGACCGGTGGCGTGATTCAGTACATCAACCAGTACGAGGGTGGACTGCAGGGCTTCGTCGACCGCTCGCGCGACCTGGCCAAGAAGTACGGATCGCACTTCGAGCCGCCTGCCTCGCTCGTCGAGAAGGCCGCCAAGGGCGAGAAGTACTGAGTTCTCTGATCTGGCCGGGTCCCTGATCTGGCTGAGTCTGAAGTAACCCACACGAGGTGGGGGAGGAACTTTCCTCCCCCACCTTTTGTGTTCGCTACCCAGTCGGCGGGATTCAGCGCACGGTCGGCGGGATGGGGCGCACAGTCGGCTGAGGGAAGTGGGCTCCGGCATCCGCCGCAGATGAGCGGCGAGAATTGTCAGACCTCGTCTGTATGTTCGATGTATGTCCTTGGAGAGCTACTCCGACCCGGCCGGCGCGGCCGACGCCACAGGCGTGCCCGTGTCGCAGCCGCCGGTGCTCGCGCGTGTTGTCGAGGACGAATCCCTGTCGAAAACCGATCTGGTCGAGGTGATCGCGCACTGCGCATCGACCATTGCTTCTGCACAGTTCCGCCTGTTGACGGCGATCAGCCTCATCCACGAGGAACACGAAGAAGACTACGGCGCCGAGATCGGCGAACTCACCGACGGCCGAGCAGATTCACCAGAACAGTTGCGCGAGTTCGCTGCTCGCGGCCGTTCGGGTGAGGACCCGCGCGCTCAGTACGGCCCGAACGGTCTGGAACGCACTATCGCCGACGTCGGCGCCGTGTTGTCGCTCCCGCCGGGTCGGGCACGCGAGTTGATCATCGACGCCCACGCCCTGCGCTACCGACTCCCGTACACCTCCTCACTACTGGCGTCTGGGCGTATCGATTTGCAGCGGTTCCACATCGCTGTGGCGCGCACCAGCCTGTGCGGCTCGGACACCATCGACGAGGTCGACGCCTGCCGCACCGCAGCACTGTCGGCACGTGATCATTTGTCGACGACACGGTTTGCTGCGCTCGTCGATTCGGTTGTCGCCCACGTCGATGCCGACGCCGTCAAGCGACGTCGTGCCCGCATCGACGCCGACCGCAACATCCAGGTCCGTCCCGATCGGTGGACTCCCGGCCAATCCCGACTGACCGGCACCGTGCCCGCCGCCTCCGGGGTGTTGATCGACCAACGCCTCACCCAACTCGCCACCAGTGTTCACGACGCCGACCCCCGCACCCACGCGCAACGTCGCGCCGACGCCCTGACCGCGTTCGCCAACGGCGACACGACCCTCGCCTGCCGATGCGACACCTGCACCACCCCCAACACCGAACCTGCTGACTCAGACTCCGACCCGACGCCAGCACCAATGCCGGTAGGGCCGCGCGCGATGATCCATGTCGTCGCGAATCAATCGACCCTTGACGGTAAGGACGATCAGCCCGGCTACCTCGACGGTGTCGGAGTCATCGACGCCGACACCGTCCGCGAACTCGCCGCTAACGCAGCATTCGACTACCTCGACACGGGCGTCGGCGTCGGCGCTCTGGACCCGCGCCACCCCGACCACGCCGCGGCCGCCCGCGCCGCCTTGCGCTACGTGCCCAGCAAGAAACTCCTCTCGCTGGTCCGCTCGGGGGAACTGTGCTGCACCTTCCCCGGGTGCACCAACCCGGTGTGGCACGCCGACGTCGACCACAGCACCCCATACGCCCACCACAACCCATCCAGCGGCGGGTTGACCGTGCGCGCAAACCTCAAACCGCTGTGCCGATTTCATCACCGCACCAAAACATTCGGCCGCTGGCGTGACTACCAACTCGACCTGCAGACAGCAATTTTCGTGTCCCCCACCGGGCACACCTTTGTCGGCAACGCCTTCGGCGGACTCGATCTGTTCCCCAAACTCATCCCCGACAAGCCACCAGATCACCCCGCCCGCCGCTCCATCGACACCATCCACGCCCAACGACGCGCCAAAGTCACACGCGCCGAAGAAAAGTGGAACGAAGAAAACCCGCCACCCTACTGACGGGTCTCCCTGGGATCGTCCTGGCTCAGTCGGCGCCGGGCTCGGCGTCGCTGAGCGCCACCACGAACTTGGTGCCGTAGGGCGCATCCTGCACCAGACGCAAGCGCGCCAGTGCGGGGTGGGCGTCGAGCACGCGACCGGCGTTGGCCAACGAACGCAGCGCAGCAGTTTCTGCGCGCGCGGTCTCCAACTTGGCCAGCCCGCGTGCCTTGGCAGTGACCAATTCGGTTGCTGCCGAACGGATCTCGGTGGGCAGGATCACGTCCTTGACCGCCACGTCGAGCACCTCGATGCCCGCAGCGAGGCCAGCACGTGCCGTCGCGGCGATGATCGACCCGGTGTCGACGGTGTCGGCTCGGGTGATCACCTCATCGACGGTCACGGCTGCGCAGACTTCACGCAACGCCACCTGCGCGGCGAGATAGACCGACGCCCACGGATCGCTGGCCCGCTCGGTGAATGCGACCCCGTCGACAACAGACGCGCGGACGGCCATCGTGACGCGCAGCGACACGGAGTCGGAGGTCAGGATGTCCTGCGGAGCGAGGGTCATGACCCGTTCACGCATGTCGACGAACGTGTACATCGCGCCCCTGCGCGTGCGGTACTCGCCGGGCGAAAGTTCCCGGGAGAGTTCGCCATTGCGGTACTCGAGTCCCTTGTACCCGATGGGTACGGAGATCTTGGGGAACCACCGCTTGGCGGGCTTGGTCGCCAGGCGGAGTTCGGTGAAAGCAGACATGATGCGAACCTCCCTTCGTTTGTCGCGCATGTCGTGTGTGCAAGTAGTTGCTAGCTATGTATTCGGTTGTGGCGCAGAATGTTCGGCAGGGTGACACCGCCCGCGGGAGATCGCGTCGATGGGGTCGCCCGCCGACCGACCGGAGTCGGTCGTCGGACGACCGCAGGACCGGCGTCGACCTTGGGTTCCCGGGGGCGGTGTCTGGTGAGGAGTTGAACCTCGGGCTGTAAGAGCCCTGCCGTTTCCGTGAATGGTGCTCGAGAGTCCAACGCGCAGAACATGATCGACGGTACCCCGGAATCGGCTGCTCTCTCGTGCGAGAGGTAACGATGCCAGATCGGGTCGGGCGGGGGCAACGGGTTTTACGGGCCGGGTGGGGCGGGGCGGGGTGGTTTCGACTTCGGTGCTCGCAAGCTCGCGCCGGCTCAACCAGCGGTTGGCGAGCGGGTTGGGCGGGGGCAACGGGTTTTATAGGCGGGGGAGGGGCGCGTCAGCGCGCGAGGAACGCGGTGACCGTCGACTCGAATGCCTCTTTGGCCTCGATCATCACCCAGTGTCCGCAGCGGGGGAAGACGTGCAGCTCGGCGTTGGGGATGAGACGCATTGGGGCGAGGGCCATGTCGGGTGGGCTCACGCGGTCGTCGCGGCCCCAGGTGAGCAGTGTGGGGCAGGAGATCTTGTGCATCATCGCCCAGTAGGGCGGGACGTCGGAGGTTGCGAGGAACTGCTGTTGCATCTCGAACGACGCCGAGCCGTACATCGCGCGGCCGGTGGCGAGTGCTTCGGGATTCATTGCAGCCTCCCACCGCTCGGAGATGAGTTGCTCGGTGACGAGGTCCTTGTCGTAGACCATCGCGCGGAGCCAGCGGACCAGCTTGTCGCGGTCGGGGTCGTCGGCGAACTCTTGGAGTAGTCGCAGTCCCTCACTTGGGCTCGGGCTGAACAGGTTTGGCCCGACGCCGCCGATGGTGACGAGCTTCTCGACGCGGTCTGGTTTGCGGATCGCGAGATTGACTCCGACGACGCCGCCCATCGAGTTGCCGATCATCGGTGCGGTGGCGATCCCGAGCGCATCCATGAACGCGAGCACGGACTTGCCCGCGGTGAGAACGGGCATGCCCTCCCAGGGATCGCTGACACCGAAACCGGGGAACTCCAGAACGAAGCAGTGGTGTGTCTCGGCGAAGACCCCGAGATTGCCGCGATAGTTGCGCCACCCCGTCACTCCGGGGCCGGAGCCGTGAAGCAGGATCAGCGGCGGCGCGTCGGGGTCGCCTGCCTCGTGATAGCGCAGCACGCCGTTGTCGGTGCTCAGTTCGCGTCTGGTCTCGTCGTAGGTGACATCCACACGACCACACTAGAACGTGTTCTAGTTTCTTGTCACGAGTTGGGAAGCTCAGGTACCCAGGGATTCGGCGTCCTCCTCGCCGAAGCGCTCTTCGAGCAGTTCGGGCGAGACGTCGAAGTCGATCTCCTCGACGGGGCGGCCGCGCGCCGATTCAATGGCGCTGAGTCGACGCTGCGCGCGGTCGGCGGCGTAGGAGAGGAACTCGGAGTTGTCGATTCCGAACGGCGGCTCGTCGAACTGCGCGTTGACCCACTCGATCATCCCGAGCGCGAGCGGCATCAGTTCGCCCATCCGAACGCCGACCGCATCCCACAGGCTGTCGTCCGCGGCGACATGGCGACGGCATGTGAAGGTGCCCCACGCCATGTGGCGACGCTCGTCGTCGCCGATGAACTTGATGATCCGTTGCATGCCGGGCAGGATTCCGCGCCTGGTGCAGATCCGCTGCCAGGCGTAGTAACCGGTCAGAGCGAGTGAGCCCTCGATGACGTGGTTGTAGGTGACGCTGGCGCGGATCTGGTTGAGCGGCGACGGATCGTTGTCGAGGCGGTGAAGTGATTCGGGGAGTTCCTCGTAGAAGAGCTGTCGGTAGTAGGGGTTGTCGGCGACGTAGGGGTTCAGGTCGTCGGTGAGGCCGATCGCGTCCATCCAGAGGCGGAATACCTCGGTGTGCTTGGCCTCTTCGAAGCAGAACTGCGACAGGTACATCTCGTCGCCGAACCGTCCCTCCGCGGCCATCGCCTTCATGAACGGCTGGATGTCTTGGGTCACCGCCTCCTCGCCCGCGACGAACTGCGCGACGAGAAACGTTGCGCTGCGCTGTTGTTCGGCGTCGAGCTCGTACCAATCGGCGGCGTCTCGGGACATGTCGATGGCCGTGGGGTCCCAGAACCGAGCGTTGCCCTTCACGAAAAGACGCAGCGGTAGGGATTGCCAGTTGAGGCCGCCGCGACGCAGTGACGCGAAATCCTGACGCGCGATGGATGGGCGGTCGGCGAGCGTCATGGCGCGCCGATCAACGATCGTTCGGAACTCATATGCTGACGTTAGCGCCGCGATCGAACCGGACCGGTTGGATTGCGCGAACTCTCAGGTTACTCACGCGTCACTTGCGTCGCCGTTCGCGAGTGCGTTCTCGCTCCGGGGTGACCCCTTCCGGGTTGTCTCACCCTGTGCGGTCTCACTCTTGCGCGACAGCGCGCTCGGCCACCAGATTCGTCGCCCGATGTCGATCGACAGCGCGGGTACGAGCAGCGTCCGCACGATGAGCGTGTCGATCAGGACGCCGAACGCCACGAGGAACGCCACCTGGGCGAGGAACAGCAGCGGGATCACGGCAAGCGACGCGAACGTCGCGGCGAGCACGACACCCGCCGAGGTGATCACGCCGCCGGTCGCGGTCAGCCCGCGGATCACACCCTGGCGCGTGCCATGAGTCTTCGATTCCTCGCGTACGCGTGTCATCAGGAAGATGTTGTAGTCGATGCCAAGCGCGACGAGGAACACGAACGCGAACAGCGGCACGACGGGGTCTGCGCCCGGGAAACCGAACGGTCCGTTGAAGAGCAACGCCGCGACTCCGAGCGTCGTCGCGAACGACAGCACAGTGGTGCCGAGCAGGATGACCGGCGCGACGATGCTGCGTAGCAGCAGGATCAACACCGCGAGCACCACGAGCAGGACGATCGGGATGATCAGATTGCGGTCGTGTTCGGCGGTGGTGCGCGTGTCGAGGTCGGTGGCCGTCGTTCCGCCGACGACAGCGTTTGCGTTGTCGATCGGATGGACACGCTCGCGGATGCGCACGACGGTGTCCTGCGCTGCGAGCGAGTCGGCGTTGTCGGTCAGCGTCGCCTCGATGGCCACGCGGTTGTCGCGAACCACCGGTGTCTGGCCCGCGGGGTAGACCTGTGCCTGCGCGACGCCGTCGACGCTCTTCACGGCGTCGAGGACCGCCGGGGCCTGCGGGGCGTCGACGATGATCCACGTCGGTGAGCCGCTGCCCGCGTCGAAGTGGCGCGCCTGGACGTCGGCGCCCTCGACGGACTCGACGGTGCCGAGGAAGAAGTCGGTCTGGGCGATGCCGTCGGAGCGGAACATCAGGGCGAACGCGGCTCCGATGAGCAGCACGATCAGGGTGGATGCCCAGATGGCTCGGGGTTTGGCAGCGACCTTTTCGGCGATCCTGTGCCAGAAGCGGTGCGTCGAGGTCTCGGTGCCCGACTCGGCGAGGTGGGGTCGGACGGGCCAGAATGCGGTTCGGCCGAGGAGCGCGAGAACCGCGGGCAGGAAGGTCATCGACGCCAGGAACGAGGCCACGATGCCGATCGCGGCAACCGGGCCGAGGCTGCGATTGGAGTTGAGGTCGGAGAACAGCAGGCACAGCACTCCGAGGATCACCGTGCCGGCCGACGCCGCGACCGGCTCGATCGTCGCTCGCCACGCAACCTTGATCGCCTGATACTTGTCTGCTGTCTGAGTCAGCTCCTCACGGAAGCGAGACACCAGGAGGAGTGCGTAGTCGGTTGCGGCGCCGAACACGAGGATGAACAGAATGCCCTGGCTCTGACCGTTGAGCTCGAAAACGCCCTGCTTGGTCAAGAAGTAGATGGCACCGGACGCGAGCCCGAGCGCGAAGACCGCCGAGATGATGACGACAAACGGGAGGATGGGACTGCGGTAGACGATGACGAGAATGACGATCACCACCGCGCCCGCAACGAGTAGCAGTAGGCCGTCGATACCCGCGAAGGCCTCGCCGAGGTCGGCGACCTGCCCGGCAGGACCGGTGACGTAGACGCTCAGCCCGTTGGGTGGATTCGCCAGGAGATCGCGCAGCTTCTCGACGGTGTCGGCAGGCTCGCCCGCAGTCGAGATCGGCACGATGAGTTCGGCTGCCTTGCCGTCGGCGGAGCGGATCGCCGGTGAGAATGCCTTCCCGAATCCCTCGGTCCCGGCGAGCGGCGTGATGGTGTCGGTCAGATAGGTCGCGTCGGCGTCGGTGAATCCCGACGAACGTTCGGCGACAACGATCGCGGGGATGTAGCTGGTGTCCTGAAACTTCGCGAGTTCGTCGTTGACGCGGGTCGACTCGGCCGAGGCCGGCAGGAACGCGGTGTTGTCGTTGGTCGAGACCGACGCGAGCTTGCCCGCGAACGGTCCGGTGAACGAGCCGACGACGATCCAGGCGAGAATGCCGAGTGCCGGGATGAGCCAGCGGAGACGGGAGGTCGACGACGCGGTCCGCTGCGGGGTGGCCATGCCGTCTATCTTGGCACGCTGCCCGAAATGCCTGGCTGAGTCAGGGTGCCCGACCGGCTCAGCTGGACGAGACAGCTCAGTCGGACGAGCGCTTCGACGAGACGAGCAGCGTGACAAGGCGGATGCCGAGGCCGATCAGGGCGAAGCTGCTCGCCATCTGGATCGACACGAAGATGCGCGCTGGTTGCGACGCCGCCGCGATGTCGCCGAAGCCGGTGGTCGTGAACACCGTCAGGCTGAAGTAGAGCGCGTCGACTCGCGTGAGTCGGAGATTGAAGCTGTCGGTGCCGTACTCGGAGAGCAGGAAGTACGTGGTGGCGAAGGCGACGATATAGAACGTCGCGAGTGCCGCGATCATCTCGACGGCTGTGGCGACCGGATACGGCGACCGGATGAAATGTCGAATCTCCCAGCCGCAGAACGCGGTCAGCAGCAGTGCCCCCACGACAAGGCCGATGAACTTGGCGTCGTTGTCCTGGTTGATCGGCAGCAGGAAATAGCCGACGAGCAACACCAACCCCGCGAGCGCCGGACGCAGAAGTGCGCTCGCGAGGCGTGGGCCACTGATCGCCGAGTTGCCGCCGGAACTCGGGGACTTACCAGATGCGGACACGGTCCACATCGGGCAGGAACAACTCGTCGCCCTCGGCGACGTCGAACGCGTCGTAGAAGGCGTCGATGTTGCGAACCACGCCGTTGCAACGGAATTCGGGCGGAGAGTGGGGATCGATGGAGAGTCGACGGATCGCTTCGGCGTCGCGGGTCTTGGTGCGCCAGATCTGGGCCCAGCTGTAGAACACACGCTGGATGCCGGTCAATTCGTCGATGACCGGGGGCTCGGTGCCCTCGGTGGCGAGGCGGTAGGCGACGAGTGCGATCGACAGTCCGCCGAGGTCGCCGATGTTCTCACCGATGGTGAACTCGCCGTTGACCTTGTACTTGTCGTCGAGTCCCTCGGGGGTGAAATCGCCGTACTGCTCGATCAATGCCTTTGTGCGCTTGGAGAATTCGGTGCGGTCGGCATCGCTCCACCAGTCGACGAGATTGCCGTCGCCGTCGTACTTGGCGCCCTGGTCGTCGAATCCGTGTCCGATCTCGTGGCCGATAACCGCGCCGATCCCGCCGTAGTTTGCGGCGTCGTCGGCGTCGGGATCGAAGAACGGCGGCTGCAGAATCGCTGCGGGAAAAACGATCTCGTTCATGCCGGGGTTGTAGTAGGCGTTCACCGTCTGCGGCGTCATGAACCACTCGTCGCGGTCGACCGGCGAACCGATCTTCGAGAACTCGCGCTCGTTCTCGAATGATGCTGCGCGCGCGTAGTTTCCGATGAGATCGCCACGGTCGACCGACAGTGCGCTGTAATCGCGCCACTGCGCGGGGTAGCCGATCTTGGGGGTGAACTTCTCGAGCTTGACCAACGCGCGCTCACGGGTCGACGGCGTCATCCAGGGGAGGTCGGAGATGTTCTGGCGGTACGCCGCAACGAGGTTGGCGATCAGCTCGTCCATCCGGGCCTTTGCCTCGGGTGGGAAGTGCTCCTCGACGTAGAGCTTGCCGACGGCGAATCCCATTGCGCCCTCGACGAATCCGACGCCGCGCTTCCAGCGGTCGCGGATGGTCTCGGCTCCGGTGAGGGTGCGGCCGTAGAAAGCGAAGTTCTCATCGACGAACTCCGACGACAGGTACGACGCGGCCGAATGCAGCAGCCGCCAGGTCAGCCACGTCTTCCAGTGCTCGAGCGGCGACTCGGCGAACAGGGTGGTGACGTCGTCGATGAACGACGGCTGACTGACCACGACCTCCGCGAAGGTGACGTCTCCGACGGTACCGAGGCCGCCGAACCACTCGTGGAGGTTGAAACCCGAAGCGAGCGAATCGAACTCGCCGAGCGAGAAGAGGTTGTAGGTGAGGTCGGCGTCGCGTCGTCGAACCACGTCCCAGTGATGGCCCGCGATGGCGGTCTCGAGGTTGAGGACGGTGGTCGCGCGCTGGTCGGCGTCGTCGTAGCCTGCGAGCGCGAACATCCGCGATACGTGATCGCGGTATGCCTCACGGGTTTCCGCGTGGTTGTCGTCGCGGTAGTACGACTCGTCGGGCAGTCCGAGGCCTGATTGCACCACGTGCACCAGGTATCGATCGGACTGCTTGGCGTCGGTGTCGACGTAGAAACCGAAGAGTCCGCCGACGCCGTGGCGCTGTAGGCGACCGATGCGGCCGGAGAGTTCGTCGGTCGACGCGACCGCTTCGATGGCTTCGATCTCACCGCGGATCGGACCGATCCCGAGTGCCTCGATGTGGTCGGTGTCCATGAACGATCCGAAGAGATCGCCGATCTTCTGGGCGTCGGAACCGCTGGGCGGATCGGCCTTGGCGCATACGGTGATGATGTCGCGGACGTTCTCCTCCGCGCGGTCACGCAACACGTGGAACGCTCCGTCGACGGAGCGGTCGTCGGGGATCTCGTGGGTGTCGAGCCACTTGCCGTTGACGTGGGCGAACAGGTCGTCCTGAACGCGGACGGCGTCGTCGACCCACTCGAGGTCGATGCCGGAGGGAAGGGAATCGGTCTTCGCAGCAGTCACGGCATCCATCCTGTCACGCCGCCCGGCTACCTTCAGTTGAGTTACGGCTCTCCGAGTGCTTTGTCCATGGCCCAGATCAGAATCTCGGCGGGTCCATCTCCCGCGTCCGTCTGCAGCGTGGCCCCGGAGGTGTCGACGCCGCGCGCAGCGTCGCCTGCCGTGAGGGTGACTTCGGCGGCCTGATCTGTTGTGGACAGCACGGCCCGGCCGTCGACGACGAGGACATGGGTGAACCGGGCGTCGGGGATGCTGACTGAGGAGCCCGGTGCGATACGGACGGCGAAAAGCGTCGCGGCGCGGTTGCTGATCGTGATCGCGGCATCGACCGATGGGTCGCCCGACGCCACGGCGACGAGATCGCCCCCGGCGAGTGCTGCGGAGATGTCGCGCTGCTCGTACGACGGCGTGATGCCGTACTCGTCGGGTACCAGCCACATCTGTATGTAGTGGACCGGTTCGGAACCCGATTCGTGCAGGTCAGGCCACGGGTCGTTGCGTTCGGTGTGGTCGATGCCGGAGCCGGCGCTCATTCGTTGGGCGAGACCGGGATAGACGACGCCGGTGTGACCTGCGGAGTCCGTGTGCACCAACGTGCCGGAGACCACCCACGTGACGATTTCGGAATCCGAATGATGGTGGGCATCGAATCCATGTCCGGGTAGTAAAACTTCTTCATTGCATGCAATGAGAAGTCCATGATGGGTGTTTGATGGATCGTAATGATCGCCGAATGAGAACGAGTGACGGGAGGTCAACCAATCGGTCGACGTCACCTCCCGGACTTCGGCCCGGAGCACCGTGAAGACCATGACCCATTATGGGCATCGGCTCTGACGCGGAGTTCAGGCCGCCACCGCGCTGCAGCAGAGGTTGACTCCGGCGTGGCTGAGGGTTCAGACCTCCTCGTCGACTCCGGTCCGCGAGACGACGATTCCGACGGCGAGAAACTCATCGACTCGGCCACCGCGAAGTCCCTGGCCGACGCCCCCGATCGCACGGCCGACCGTGAGATTGACGGGGGCCGAGACGAGATCGTGACTAGTCCGAGTTCCGACCGCAAGCAGGTTGATGGTGTTACTCGTGTGACTAAAGTGAAGAATGGGACTATGAAGTATTGCTTGCGGTGGGTAGCTCTTGTTGCCTGCGTAGTCCTCGTCGGTGCCGGTGGTTTCGTCACCTGGCGAATGGTCACGAGCGGTCCAGATACCGGTGCCGCGGCGGCGGTCAGCGAGTTCGCCAGCGCACTGAGCAGGAAAGACGCCGCCGCAGCAGCGTCGTTCACCACCGCCCCCGGACAGGCGGCGGATGCCCTGACGCAGACCGTTACCGCGATGAACCCTCAATCGATCGACGTAGACGTCGACAAGCCGGAGGAGTACAGCGACGGCACCGCGTCGTTCAATCTGAAGACCACCTGGCGGTGGGACAAGGACCGCTCGTTCGAGTCGGCGACGTCGGGCACTGCTCGGCACCTGAGTTCCGGCTGGAAGATCACGTGGGATCCCGCTCTCCTGGCCCAGGGGTTGCCCGTCGGCGGCAACCTCCGTGAGATCCGGACCGATGCGCGGCCGGCCCCGACGGTCAACAGCGTGTCCGGCAAGCCGTTCATGGTGTTGGCGCCGGTCAACGAGATCATTCTCGACCCGGCCAAGACCAAGGATCTGCAAGCGTCGGTGCGCGCCCTCTCGCGGACGCTGGCGCCGATCGCGCCGCTGATCACACCCGAGGTGATCAACGCGAAGCTCGCGGCGACACCGGACAAGCCGATCGTCGCGGTGACCCTGCGCGATCCCGACATGGGTGTAATGACCAGCGATCCTGCTGCGGTTCCCGGAGTCTCGGTGAACAAGACCGGCATGCTCGTCATGGCCGACCGTCGACTCTCGTCGCCTCTGGAACCGGCACTGACCAACTACTGGCAGGCGATCCGCGACGCGACGGCCGGATGGCAGGTCCAGATGGTCGGCCCCGGTCTCGCGCCGCGCAAGCTCGCGGGTGAGCAGGGGCCTCCTGGTCCCGACGTGGCGACGTCGATCAACCAGCAGGTGCAGTTGACCCTCGGTGACGCGGCCGTCGAGGTCGGGCAACCCGCGACCATCATGGCGCTCGACGCCGGGTCGGGCCGGATTCTCGGGCTTGCGCAGAACGACTACGCGGCCGAGCGCGGCAACAGCGTCGACCAGGCGTATCCGGTCGGCGCGACACTCGATCCCGTCTTCTCGGCCGTCGACAAGGCCACGTCGCAGAAGCAGTCGTCGAACAAGGAGTCGTCGGACACGGCGCTCGACAGGCTGGGGCTCGGCGTCACCTTCACGGTTCCCGGAGCGTCGACGCCGACGACACCGAAGCCAGGTGTCGCGACCATCGACTATCGACCACAGTCGGCGACGGCGACCATGCTGAACATGGCCGCGCTCGGTGTGTCGATGGCACGCGCTGATGCGGGGGATCAGAGCTCGGTTGCTCCCGCAGTCATCTCGGGAGCGCCGACCAAGGTCGACGGAGGTTCGCTCGGCGCGATCGACAAGTCGGTGAGCGCACCGATCCTCGCGGCCATGACGACAACGGCCAAGACCGGCGACGCCAGTGACCTGACCCGCGCGCCCGGCCTGAAAGCGCTGGTCGGAACCAACGGACCGCAGGGTCCGGGCTGGTTCGTCGGCATTCAGGGCGGCAAGGTCATCGTGATCTACACCGAGGGTGAGAAGTCGGGGACCGCTGCGCTACAGGTCGCTCAGAAGTACTTCCGCATCGCGTAGGCGACGACCGCGCGCCAGCCGAGCATGAACAGGCCGAGCGCGATGGTCGCGACGATGATGAAGCTCAGAGCGACGCCCTGGTGCAGCAGGTAGCGCAGCACCATGCCGATCGCGACGGTGCAGATCCAGATCACCAGACCTGACGGGATGATGCGGGCCGGCCGGAAGTCGCTGCCGAACCATTCACTCGACCGGACGTGCGCGTAGACGTAGGCAATCGACCAGCCCGCGGCGGTGGCGACCAGGAACGGCCACAGGGTCTGCAACACTCCGATCAGCGCGAAGCCGTCGTGGTGATTCGCCCTGCCGATCAGTACGAACACGACGACGGCGACGGCGTCGCAGAGCGCTGCCGCGGCCAGCGGAAACGTCGTCGAGTGCCGACTGCTGGTCGGATCGCTCACGTCAGACTTCGACATGGGTATCCACGGTAGCGCCACCCACCGTCGACGACGTGCTGCGGGTCGCGGGGTGGGGTTTTCATGAGGGGGGCGGCTCGGGCCCCAACTCCTTCTGCCCGGGATTCGCGGCCGGGTCGAAGTCGCCCGACTCGACGTCGCGATCGATCTCCTCGCCGATCGAATCGTCGGTTCGGATACGCGACCGGAACAGGAAGAACACGACGATCCACCCGATCAAGGCGATGAACACATAGCTGATGATGCGGTAGACGAGCACCGCTGTCAGCGCGTCGGCGGCAGGCATCCCCGCACTGGTCAGCGCCGGGACGAGCACGGCGTCGACCACACCGATGCCTCCGGGTAGCAGCGGGATGGCCGTACCGACCGCCTTGCCCGCCGCGTAGGCGACCATCAGGCCGGAGATGCTCGGATGAGCCCCGACCGCCCAGCACGCGAACATCAGACATGCGACGTCGGCGATCCAGTTGAACAAGCTCCACGCGAAGGCGACGCTGGTGTCGCGGCGCGTGAGCTGGACGGCCCGCAGCTGTTCGAGTGTCTCCAGCAGCCGCGCCACCCCGTGATCGGCCGGCTTGCTGCGTACCTGGTTGATCCAGCCGAGTACACGTTCGCCGGTCGACTGCAACGACTCCGGATGGCTGGCGAGGTACTGCAGCACGACAGCCACCGCGATGAATCCGACCGCGGAGAAGACCACAGAGAACGGGCTGGTCTTGGCGCCCGCGAGCAGTGCGCCCCCGAAGCCGAGCACCGCGAGCCCCACACCCGCGAGCAGTCCGGACATGACGACCTGCCACGACGCGATGACGGGCGTGGCACCCCATTTTCGGGTCTCGCGGTAGGTAAAGGCAGGCGCGAGCACCTGACCGCCCGGCAGCGTCTGGCTGACCGAGTTCGCGGCCAGCACCACCGACAGCGACTTCCACTCGGACACACGGACACCCGCCGAGCGCAGCAGCGCACGCTGTACCTGCGCAAAGCTGTCCATCGAGAGCAATGCGGCGACGATGCACGCGACGAGCCACACCCAATCGAGATCACCGATTCGGTGCGCGGCCTCTTCGAGTTTCGGCCAGATCAGCACGATCTCGACCGCCAGGACGACCACCACGACCGCCACCAGCACCCACCGAACCCACCAGAAGCGTGAGCGCGTGGCGGTGCGGTGGACCGCCGGTGTATCCGACGTCATACGGCCAAGGGTAACGACAGCTAGTGTGACTTCCGTGGACCATGCCGCTCGAACGAACGACGGATATCCCGAAGATGCAGAAGCGGGTGCGTCTGGCAGGTCGCTGGCCGAGCTCGACCGATCCAAGGTCCACCCGTTTGTCCGTGCCACAGCCGAGTGGGTCTGGCGGCTCCTGCTGATCCTCCTCGCCATCTACGTCCTCGGGCGTCTGTTCCTGCAATTCGACGAGGTACTCGTTCCGGTTGCGCTGGCGATTCTGGTGTCGGCATTCCTCGTGCCGGGCGTCGACTGGCTCGATCGGAAGGGTCTGCCGCGCTCGCTCGCCGTCGTCGTGATGATGCTGGTCGCGCTCGGTGTCGTTGCCACCGTCCTGACGTTTGTCGGCCGAGCGTTCGTCCACGGATTCCCCGCACTGACCGCCGAGATCACGGTCACCATCGACCGCACCCGGGAGTGGTTGGTCGACGGCCCACTCGACGTCGACGAATCGCAGGTGCGCAACCTCGGGTCGAACATCATCAACCTCATGGAGCACAACCAGGCCAAACTCGCCGGTGGTGCCGTCGCCACGGCAACGACGGCGACCGAACTGGTCACCGGCGCGTTGCTGATGGTCTTCCTGACGATCTTCTTCCTCTACGGCGGCGGTCAGATCTGGGAGTTCTGCTGCCGACTCGTACCTCGCAATACCCGAGGTCGGGTCGCTGCCGCGGGAGTCGCGGGCTTCGGCACCCTGGTCGGCTACGTGCGTGCGACGGTGATCGTCGCCCTCGTCGACGCCGTGTGTATCGGCATCGGGCTGGCGATCCTGCGCGTTCCGCTGGCCCTGCCGCTGGCAACGGTGATCTTCCTGTTCTCGTTCATCCCGATCGTCGGCGCACTGATCAGTGGTTCGCTCGCCGTCGTGATCGCGCTGGTCACGCAGGGCTGGCTGACCGCGGTGATCGTATTGGCGATCCTGGTCGGCGTCATGCAGCTCGAAGGCCATGTGCTGCAACCGTTCCTGCTCGGCAGGTCGGTGCGATTGCATCCGGTCGCGGTGATCCTCGCGATCGCCGCGGGCATCGTCGGGGCGGGAATCATCGGCGGTCTGTTCGCCGTACCGATCATCGCGTTCGCGAATACCGCCGTGCGATATCTCGCGGGCCACCGCAACCTGCCGATCTCGAGTGGTGAGGGTTCGTATCATTACGCCGAACCCGACGAACCTCATTGGGACAACCGAGATCTCGATGCCGCGACCGCCTCGGCGGGCGTCGCGGTCGAGGAGGGCGTCGGTGTCTCGAAAGCCGACGCCGAGGCGGACGTCGAGCGAGGGCTCGACGGTGATGGTGCTCGCGTGGACGACACGGGAGACACGGCAACCGACGACACGGCGCCCGACGACACAGCACCCGTGAAGGACCCCGACGAGACGTCATGAGAAGTGATCCGGTCACGCCGCTCTGGCGCGGCGCGCAGGTGCTGCGACTGTTGTCGTACCTCTACGCGCTCGGGTTCCGGATCGCGATCGACGACGACCTGCTGCACCCGGGTGTGACGTGGGTGTTGTTCGGGTTACTCACCGCGTGGACCGTGGCCTGCGGCATCGCGTATTACGTTGGCTTCGGCCGCAATTGGTATTGGGTCGGCGCAGAATTGGTGATCGCCTGCGCACTCATGTTGTCGACATCGTATGTGGCCAGCGAATCGTGGGCGCTCAACAATCAGACATGGCCGACGACGCTGTGGGCCACCAACTCGGTGATCTCCGCGGCGCTGCTCGGCGGGCCGATCGTCGGCCTCGTTGCAGGTCTGGTCGTCGGCGGCACAAGCGCTTTCGTCAAGGGCTGGCTCGACCTCAACTTCGGCCGCAACGCGACGATCCTCGTGATGATGGCGTCCGGCGTCGCGGTGGGACTCGCGGCGGTCAACGCCCGTCGGGCGCAAGCGGAGTTGGCCGCTGCTGCGCGCGTCGCGGCGGCTGCGACCGAACGCGAGAGACTGTCCCGCGAGGTGCATGACGGTGTGCTTCAGGTACTTTCGTTCATCTCCAAACGTGGGCGTGAGATAGGCGGTCCGACAGCGCAACTCGCCGACCTCGCGGCAACTCAGGAGGTCGCCTTGCGTCGCCTGATCTCCGATGTCGACGTCGGCGGTGAATCGACATGTGGGACTGCGGATCTGACCGCGCTGCTGCGCGCTGCCGGCGGTGACGCCGCCGCGGTGAGCGCGCCCGCGGACCCGGTGATCATCGACGCGACGACGGCACGCGAGATCAGCGCCGCCGTGATCAACGCACTCGACAACGTCACTCATCACGCGGGTGCGGGGGCGCGGGCCTACGTACTCCTCGAAGACCTCGACGACACCGTGGTCGTGAGTGTCCGCGACGACGGTGTGGGTATCGCGGCGGGACGGCTCGACGAGGCACGTCGCGCCGGCAGGCTCGGCGTCGCGCAGTCCATCGTCGCGAGAATCGAATCGCTCGGTGGCACAGCGATACTCGACTCCGACGAGGGAATAGGCACGGAGTGGGAACTGACGGTACCGGTGACGCGGGAGAAGAGATGAGCGATACGCAAGATGCCAGCCAACTGCGGGTGATGGTTGTCGACGACCATCCGATGTGGCGGGACGGGGTGGCGCGCGATCTCTCCGACGCGGGGTTCGAGATCGTGGCGACTGCCGATTCGTCCGGCGCTGCGGGGCGTCGTGCCGGTGCGGTGCGACCCGACGTCGTGCTCATGGACATGCAACTGCCCGACGGCAACGGGGCGGAGGCCACCGCGGCGGTCCTCGAGGTGTCGCCGAAGACGCGGGTGTTGGTCTTGTCGGCATCTGACGAGCGCGACGACGTGCTCGACGCCGTAAAGGCCGGCGCGAGTGGCTATCTGGTCAAGAGTGCGTCGAAGGAGGAACTGATCGACGCGGTGCGGGCGACCGCGGCAGGCCAGGCGGTGTTCACGCCGGGACTCGCGGGTCTCGTACTCGGTGAATTCCGGCGCATGTCGTCAGAACCCGACCGCGCACCGCAGACCCCGGTGCTCACCGAGCGTGAAACCGAGGTGCTGCGCTACGTCGCAAAGGGCATGAGCGCCAAGCAGATTGCCCGGAAGCTGACCTTGAGCCACCGGACCGTCGAGAATCACGTGCAGTCGACGTTGCGCAAACTACAGCTCGGCAACCGTGTCGAACTCGCGCGGTACGCGATAGAGCACGGGATCGACGACGAGTGAGCTGACTGACCCGCTACTCGCCGGAACGGCTGCGGCGCAACAACTCCTGCACGCTGATCTGCCGGTTCTCGCCGGGCGTCTCGTCGGCGCGTGCGTGGCGATCCGACCGACTCGGTCCATCGTCGGGGCGCGAACGCCGGGGCGGCGTCGTGCGGGTCTGATGTTCCTCGCTCGGTGCGACGGGTGGCTGTGCTCGGCGCGCCGCGTCGGGGGAGAGTCCACGCTCCATCGGCGACTGTGCACCCTCGGGTGCGCGTTGCTGCGTTGCCCGCGCCTGCTCCGGCGACAGCGACGCGACGAGCGGACGCTTGCCGGTCTTGTCGAGATCGGGGCGTCGACCCAGCGGCGACGGGCCTGTGGCGCCCGACTGCGGCTGGTTCAGGCGGATGCCGCCCTCGCCGAGCATCCACCCGCCGGTGTCGGGACGATCGGACTTCTGACGCCGCGGTGACGGCGGGCGAGCGGTGCGCGTACGTACCGGCTCGATCTCGTCGAGCGTCTGTGCGGGACGCTGGTCGCGCAGGGCAGGACGTCGGTCCGACGGCGGACGCGACGGCCCGCTGCGTGCTGCCGGCTGGGTTGCTGCAGGTTGGGCCGCTGCAGGTTGCGCGGAAGGCTGCGCAGCGCGACGTTGCATCGGTTGCGGCGCCGGGGCCGGCTGGGGCGCGGGGGTTGGTCGCGGCGCCGAACCTGCGCGCATGGAGCGTGTGGCTGCGCCCGCCGAGACCGTTGCGGCGGCACGCGGAGCCGCCCGCATGGCGGTCGTCGGTACCTCGGAGATCAGCGTGCCCGCGCGCATACCCTGCGTGCCGGCGCCCGCACCGGCGACCTTGGCGTCGGGCTCGTCGTCGAGAATCGTCTCGCCGAGGCCGATCTTGCGCTGCATGGTCTTCATCCAGCGCGGTGCCCACCAGCAGTCGTCGCCGAGCAGCTTCATCGTCGACGGCACCAGCAACATGCGGATGATGGTCGCGTCGAGGATGAGGGCCGCGATCATGCCGTACGCGATGTACTTCATCATCACGATGTCGGACAGTCCGAAAGCGCCCGTCACGACGATGAGAATCGCAGCTGCCGCGGTGATGATCCGACCCGTGTGTGCTGTACCGACGCGGACCGCTTCCGTGGTGCTCGCGCCTTTCTGTCTCGCTTCGACCATGCGGGACAACAGGAATATCTCGTAGTCCGTGGATAAACCGAACACGATCGCGATGATCAGCACCAAGACGGCCGCAAACAGCGGGCCGGGCGTGAAGTTGGCGATCGACGCGCCGTGACCGTCGACGAAGATCCACGTCAAGATGCCCAGCGTCGCCGCGAGGCCCAGCGCCGACATGAGTGCCGCCTTGATCGGTAGCACCAGCGATCCGAACGCCAGGAACATCAGCAATCCGGTGACCAGGACGAGCAGGATCGCCATGAGGGGCAGTCGGGTGAGCAGGGCGTCGATGGAGTCCTGCACGAGTGCCGGAGTTCCGGCCACCCACATCTGGATGCCCGCGGGTTTGTCGATGGCGCGCAGGTCCTTGACGGCCGCGCCGGCGGTATCGCGATTGACCAGACCCGCCGACATCTGGATGACCTGCGGACCGTTGAAGCCGTAGGTCCCGGTGAGTGCTCCGTCGTCGGCCGACGGGCTGAACGGCTTGGTGAAGCCGGGGATCTTGTTGGCCTCGTCGGCGATCTGCTGGATCTTGGTGCCGCTGTCGGGGTCGTTGACGTCGTAGGAGATGACGAGCTTGACCTCTTCGGTGCGTTCCTTCGGGAACGCCTTGTCGAAGTCCTCCTGCGCGACACGGCTCGGGTTGTCCGGCGGCAGATAAGCCTCGCTGATGCCGCCGAACTTGATGCCGCCGATCGGGATGGTGAGCACCAGCAGGATCAGGACGGTCGGAACCGCGGTGGCGACCGGGTGGCGCATGACCCACCCCGACAGGCGACCCCAGAAGCCGTTCTCGATCTCGGCCTTGGTCTTGGTGCGCCGGAGGAACGGCAGCCCAAAGGCGTCGATCTTCGGTCCGAGGATGCTCAGGATGGCCGGCAGCACCGTGATCGAGAGGATCGCGGCCAACGACACCGAGAAGATCGCGCCGTACGCGACGGACTTCAAGAAGCCCTGCGGCATCATCAGCAGACATGCGATTGCGGCGACGATGATGGTCGCCGAGAAGACCACGGTTTGTCCCGCGGTCATCACGGTTCTTCGTACCGCGGCCTTGGTGCTGTAACCCTCTGCGAGTTCTTCTCTGAATCTGCTGACGATGAACAGGCCGTAGTCGATCGCGATGCCGAGGCCGATCAGGGTGACCACCGACTGCGCGAAGATATTGAGCTCGGTGAGCTGGGCGATGATGTTCATGATGCCCAGCGAGCCCGCGATGGTCAGACCGCCGATGAACACCGGGAGACAGGCGGCGATGACACCGCCGAAGATGAAGAACAACATCACCGCGACCAGCGGAAGCGCGATGACCTCGGCGCGTCGGATGTCGTCGTCCATGCCGCTGGCCATCGCTCCTGCGACGGGCTGGAGGCCGGCCAACTGGAAACGGGTGCCCTCGAGACCGTACTTACCGGGATCGTCGACGACGCCCTGCAGGAACGGTTCGATCTTCTGGTAGTTCGCGAGCACGGAGGTGTCGTCGTTGCCCGCGACGCCGATGCTGATGAAGGCCTGCTTCTTGTCCGCGGTGAACGTCCGCGACCTGATGGTGTCCTGTGCCGCCTTCTGCGCGACCGTGTCGTCCTTCAGGTAGAAGGGGTCGATGATCTCGTGGTTGTTGCGCAGTGCGTTCTCGTAGGCCTGCTGATCGGTCGAATCGGGAGCCTCGGCTGCTCGCTGCACCACATCGGGATGCTGCTGCAGCAGATCGTCGACGACCTTCTCGACCTTGGTGCCGAACTCCTTGTCGTCGACCTGCGTCCCTGCGGGCGGGGTGATGAGGAGGATGACGTCGGAGCGATGGTCGCGGCCGAAGGCGGTGTCGGCGACGACCGAACCCTTCGACGACTGGGCGGTCGGGTCGAACCAGCCGCTCTGCGACAGGTGGTTGCCGAGGCCGAGTCCGTAGAGGCCGAGGCCGCCCATGATGGCGACCAACACCGCGATGACGGCAAAGCGCATCCGGAAGACGAATGTTCCGATGGCTCCGAACACGCCGACTCCTTTCGGGAAAGTCTCGCCGAGATAGTTGCCGAGATTGTTTCAGTGGTGCCTGAGTGCTTGCTGAGGTTTGGCTCTTGGTGTTTCGGGCTGGGTTTGCGGTCCGAGCGGACTGTTCTCTCAGCGGAGAAGTGCGCGCAGCGGCCGGAACGGGGTGAGCCACGCGCCGTCGTCTGGCAGTGAATCGAGCCCGATCCGAGGCAGCGGCTCCCGGAACACACCGGGTATCTCCTCGAGATCAACGAACTCGAGTCCGTCCGTCGACAGCGCCCAGCTCACGTGTTCGCGGAACCCGATGACCGTGACCGGAACGCCTTCGGCTGCGATCTCGATCAGTGGATCCCGAAACGCCTGACCATCTGCGGACGCGACGATAAGCCCGGCTAACCCAACAGTGTGCCTGCGAAGCTCGATGTGGTCGAGCATGTCGGAGTCCACATCACTGTCCTCGGAGAGTTTCGGCTTGGCGAACACCGCGTACCCGACGTTGCGTAACGCGTCGACCCATGGCCGCACGACGTCGGCGCTACCAGGCACGATGTTGGTGAAGACCGTCGCCTCGGGTTCGATCTGGACCGCGGTGTCCGACGTCGTCGAAATGTCGTCGACATCACTATCGCCGTCGCGAGCATCGTCATCGTCGATCGCACTGTCATCGGCGTTGTCGTCGCCGACCGACCGATCGTAGGCCGCGACGGCTGCCTGTGCCGAGATGTCGGCGGTGCGCTGGAGTAGCCAGCGGCCGAGCGCGTCGAACCGCGGTCGGTGCGCCGCCGTCGGCCGTCCGCCGAGAATGGACCCGAGGCCCATGTCCATGTTGGGTGCGTCCCAGACCAGAAGGACGCGCTGCGCGCCGCTTTGTCCGGAGATCGTGTCGGCGAAGCGTGCGGCCGTGCCACGGGTGTCGGTCATGAGCCTTCGCCGCCTGTCGGGATCTCTGGAGATTCAGGGGTTTCTGGAGATTCTGGGTTGTCTGAGCCCTCAGCCGTCGCCTTCTCACGGGGTCGGACGTAGACGAACTCGTTGACCTCGCGGCCCTCGCGCTCTGCGCGACCTTCGAACTTGGTGGTCGGACGCTCGAGCGAGACCGGCACCGCAGTGGTCGCGGGTACGACATGGACCCGCTCGGGATTCTGTGTTGCGAGGATTTCGGCGATCCACTCCGCGTAGTCCGCATGGTCGGTGGCGATATGCAGGACGCCGCCGGGCCGGAGTCGGTCAGCCATGAGTTCGATGGTGCCTCGTTGGACGAAGCGGCGCTTGTGATGGCGCGATTTGGGCCAGGGGTCGGGAAAGAAGAGGCGAATCGCGGTGAGCGATCCGGACGGGATCAGTTCACGCAACACGACGACGCCGTCGCCGCGGATCATGCGCACATTGGTCAGGCCTGCGCGGTCGACGAGTCCGACGAGCTGTGCCAGGCCCGGCTTGTAGACCTCGACGGCGATCACGTCGACGTCGGGTTCGTCTGCCGCCATCGCGGCGGTCGAGATGCCGGTTCCGCTGCCGATCTCGAGCACGCGGGGTGCCTCACGCCCGAACAGCGCGTCGAAGTCGATGGGTGGTTCCGGGGTCTGGGCCGGGTCGGTTGCCAGGTCGCGGCCCAGCACCGGCCACAGCGTCTCCCAGTTGCGCTGCTGGCCCGGCGTCAGCGAGCCGCGGCGGAAGCGGAAGCTGGTCACGCGCGGGTAGAGGCGTGACGCGTCGCCTTGGCCGTCGGCCGGTCCGGGGGAGGAGTTCACCGGTCCATCGTGGCTCATCGGGTCGGTCATGCACACGTCGACACCCGCTTGTGCAATCTGCTGCGCCACCTCACCCAACTGCGACTACCCTTCCACCAGGGAAGATCGGCCGGTCTCGAGTGGGGGTGAGTGCGTGATCGATCCAACGGGTCCGCTCGCTCGCGCACTGTCGTCGGGATCGATCGGGCAGCTCGTCGCGCCCGATTCGCCCGCTTTCGGCACGCTCGACGCCGCCGCGCGACGCTACGTGCAGCCACTGTCGGTTGCGGTGGTCGGTCGGCGCGGGGTGGGTCGCGACACCATGGCGCGCGCGTTGTGTGAGCGGTTCGGGGTCGCGGCATTCGTGGCCGAGCGTGGGTCGGGCGTCCTCGCCGGAGCCGATCTTCGAGTGCACGTGCTCGCCGGAGCGCCGCGAGGTGCCGACCACGACATGCTCGCCGCCTCGCCAGGCGAGCGGACCGTCGTCGTCCTCGGAAAGGCCGACACACTCTCGGCCGATGCCGCAGACGGGCTGGTCCGCGTCGCGAGTGAGTCACTCGGCAGGCCGGTCGTCGCGGTCTCGCAGTTGTCGGCGTGGGTCACGGTGTCCGACGACGAGTTAGCGTTCCTCCGCACACTCGCCGCCGACGGTGAGGCGATGCCGTCGATGTCCGGCCACTTTCTCGCGCCCGCACGGCCTCAGTCGCAGATGCGCGCCGACCTGATTCGACGCCTCGACGCCGCTGGTATCGGGCGTGCGCTGACTCTTCTGGCCGTCGACGACCCGGCGGCCGCCACCGCAGCGGCACTCACCAGATACTTACGAGCGACAAGCGGATTCGACGCTCTGCGCGACGCGATCGAGACGTGCATGCCCGCGGTCGCTGCCCATCGGGGTGCGCAGGTGCGCGCATCGCTCGAGCTGGCCGCGGCAGCCGGCGCCGACCGCGACAGCGTCGAACGGCTCCTGCAGACGGAAGGTGTGTGACGTGGGCTCCGAGTTGTCGACGCTCGCCGCCGGTCTCGTTCCGCTGTGTCGGGTCGCCGTGGCTGCCGCCGAAGGTGTCGACGTCGAGCCTCTCGTGGAGGCGTGTCGGGCGGTCGCGGCGTCGATAGAGGGTGCTGCGTCAAAAGAGGGCTCTGCGTCGACAGAGGGCCCTGGGGGTTCGGCCATCGACTTCGTGACATTCGATCCGAACCGCGACCTCGCGGGCGCCAACGCTGCGGTGCTGGTCATCGATCCGGCATCGGCGGTCGTCGACGACGAGGATCTCGCCGCGCTGCGGGAGCTGACCTCGGCGGTGGAGCATGTTGCTCTGGTCTGTTGCCGCATCGAGTCGTTCTGGGATTGGCCGCGGATCGTGCGTGGATATCGGTCAGAACTCGATCCCGCCGGAGCGCTACCGGTCTTCGCGGTGTCAGCAGCCGCGGCACTCGCGGGCGCCGTCGACGAGTCGGGGATCGGCGATCTGCTCGACTGGTTCGCGACACCGAACGCCGAGCCCACCGCACGCATCCCGCAACCGAAAACCCCGCAACCGAAAATCCCGCAAGCACCGACCCCTGTGGACTCCGACGACCGCGTCGACCCCGACGCCTTGGCGATCCGTCGCGCACGATTACTGGCGCTCAGAGACAGGGGACGAGCGGACAGGCTGGCGTCGCTTCGCGCGGGAATCGTCCGCGTGCGTGCGCAGAGCGGCGCCGACATCACGGCGCGGGTTCGTGCGCTCGTCGCGCGCGCCGAACACCGTGGCGCCGCGACCACCGGCTCCGACGTCGAAGCCGACGCCGCCTGGCTCGACCGCGAGATCGACGGTCTCGTCACCGACCTCGACGCCATCACCGACACCCGACTCGACGCCGTCGCGTCGTCGACGCTCGTCGGACTCGACGTCGACGATCCGCCCGCGCACCGAGACGACGAGCCGATCGTCGCGCGTCGCGATCTGCCGTCCGGGCGACGCACGGGCGAGGACGCCATGCTGCTGCTGATCGGTGCGTCGACGGGTATCGGAATCGGCAGACTCGCGGTCGCGCCGCTGGCCTCGGTGCACACGCTGCAGTGGATCAGCATGCCCGCGGCGCTCCTGCTCGGACTCGCGGTGGCGGTGTGGGTGATCCGGATGCGGCGTGCGGCAACCGTTCGCGCGCAGGTGCGCACCTGGGTCAACGACGTTCTCGCCGACGTTCGTGCCCGGGTCGAACGTCGGGTTGCCATGCAGCTCACCGAGGCGGAATCGCGCATCGGCGGCCAGGTGCTGCGCGCATACGATCGCCAGGGTCGTCGAATCGCCGACGAGGTCGCCGAGATCGATCAACGTCTCAGAGAGCTCCGCGCAGCGGGCGGGGCAGTCAGTGGGGGTAGCCAGTGAACATCGACTCGTTCGACTTCGGAGACGTATCCGGTGAGGAGCACCGGGACTGGGCCGGCCTCACCGAACCGGGGTCGCAGCCCGATTCGCCCGCCGACAACCTGCTGATGCACGACGACGGCCGCATCTGGGACCTCGGCCCCGCAGACGTCGACACCGACGCAGACGGGGTGGCCGATTCGTTGACTCGCAGTGGTCCCGGGGGCCTGACGGTGTACACCGACAGTGACCACGACGGTCAGGTCGATCGCATCACACAGGTGGGCTCCGACGGCTCGTTCGCCTCCCAAACACTCGACCGCGACACCGGCATCTGGGTCGCCACGGACTCCGGCAGACTCGAGTGAGTGGGTTCGCATAGAGCAGAAAGTCCTGGTGGCAGTGGGTTGCAAGTCCTCGGAAATCCGACATCGGTCACCTTGCAAGCCCCCTCCGGGGTGTGCGAATGTGGCCTATACCGCATCTCGTAACCCCAGGCCCTAGCGCACGCTCGGTCACAGTATCCTGGGGATAAGCAACCCATACGGGGCGGCCAATGCGGGTCGCCACCTCGGAGGAGGAAATATGACCGCCGCCACGATTCCGGGTCTGGAACCCGGCACCGCTCCGACTAAACACGAAGCGCTGTTGGCATGGGTGGCCGAGGTCGCCGAGCTCACTCAGCCCGACCGTGTGGTCTGGTCCGACGGCAGCGACGAGGAGTGGGATCGCCTCACCGCTGAACTCGTCGAGTCGGGCACGCTGCTCAAGCTGAACGAAGAGCACAAGCCCAATTCCTACCTGGCCAAGTCCGATCCCGCCGACGTCGCGCGCGTCGAATCGCGCACCTTCATCTGCTCCGAGCGTGAAGAAGATGCGGGCCCCACGAACAACTGGGTCGCGCCCGACGAGATGCGCGCCACCCTCACGCCCCTCTTCCGTGGCAGCATGCGCGGCCGCACGATGTACGTCATCCCGTTCTGCATGGGCCCGCTCGGCTCCGACGACCCGAAGCTCGGCGTCGAATTGACTGACTCCGCCTACGTCGTGCTCTCGATGAAGATCATGACCCGCGTCGGTCCCGAGGTGCTACGCCTGCTCGGCGACGACGGCTTCTTCGTCAAGGGCCTGCACTCGGTCGGCGCTCCGCTCGAGCCCGGTCAGGCCGACGTCGCATGGCCGTGCAACCCGAACAAGTACATCACCCACTTCCCCGAGACCCGCGAGATCTTGTCGTACGGATCGGGTTACGGCGGCAACGCGCTCCTGGGCAAGAAGTGCTACGCGCTGCGCATCGCGTCGGTGATCGCGCGTGACGAGGGCTGGATGGCCGAGCACATGCTGATCCTGAAGCTGACCAGCCCGGAGAACAAGGTCTACTTCGTCGCCGCTGCCTTCCCGAGTGCGTGTGGCAAGACCAACCTGGCAATGATCCAGCCGACCATCCCGGGCTGGAAGGCCGAGACCGTCGGCGACGACATCGCCTGGATGCGCTTCGGCGACGACGGTCGTCTCTACGCGATCAACCCCGAGTTCGGCTTCTTCGGTGTGGCACCGGGCACCAGCATGGACTCCAACCCGAACGCGATGAAGACCATCGACGCCGGAAACACCCTGTACACCAACGTCGCCGAGACCGACGACGGCGACATCTGGTGGGAGGGAATCGGAGGCGAGAAGCCTGCGCACCTGACCGACTGGCTCGGACGTAGCTGGACGCCTGATTCGGATGAGCCTGCGGCACACCCGAATTCGCGCTACTGCACACCGATCTCGCAGTGCCCCTCGCTGGCCGAGGAGTGGGACGACCCCCAGGGTGTGCCGATCTCGGCGATCCTGTTCGGCGGTCGTCGCAAGACCACGGTGCCTCTCGTGACCGAGGCCCGCGACTGGCAGAACGGCGTCTTCATGGGTGCCACGGTCGGCTCCGAGCAGACCGCCGCCGCCGAGGGCAAGGTGGGCACCGTCCGCCGCGACCCGATGGCCATGCTGCCGTTCATGGGCTACCACGTCGGCGACTACTTCCAGCACTGGATCAACCTGGGCAAGAACGCTGATGCGTCGAAGCTCCCGAAGGTCTTCTACGTCAACTGGTTCCGTCGCGGCGACGACGGCCGCTTCCTGTGGCCGGGATTCGGCGAGAACAGCCGCGTGCTGAAGTGGATCATCGGCCGCATCGAGGGCGAGAACGAAGGCGTGCAGACGCCGGTCGGCATCGTCGCGAAGCCGGAGGAGATCGACGTCTCCGGGCTCGACGTCCCCACCGAGGATCTCGAGGCGGCGCTCGCCGTCGATCCCGACGAGTGGCGTCGTGAGCTCCCGTTGATCGAAGAGCTCTTCGAGTTCGTTGGCGAAAAGCTCCCGACAAGCCTGCAGGATGAGCTCGACGCCCTCAAGCAGCGGCTGGCCTGATCTCACCTTCTGTCACATCTGTAACTGAGGTATCGTTGCCCCCTATGAGTCTTCGCTCGTGGGGGGCAACGGTCGTCTCTGCGCTTTTGGGTACATCAGTTCTCCTCGGCATATCCGGTATGTCCGCCGGAACTGCGCACTCTGCGACGCCGATAATCGCGCGCTACACCGACACTGCGTACGTCAGCGGCGTACCGACATTCGGAGCGATCTCGGGCATCGATCGGATCGGCGCCAACCGATTCGCGATGATCTCGACCGACGTCGGCCGCGGCGGACCAGCACGCTTCTTCACGAGCCAGTTCAGCTACACCTCGGGTGCTGCGGGCTTCACGTCGAATCCCGGAATCGACGGCGGCGGTGTGCTGCTGGGCCCCGGCAACATCCCGCCGCTGCCGGGTTCGGCACAGTACGAGGGAATCCGCGCCACGAGCGGCGGCTATGTCGTAGTCAGTGGTGGCGACCATCAGTTCGTGCGTCTGCAGAGTGCCGGGCCGGTCGCCACCTACATCCGCGATCTCGGGCTGCCCGCGGCGTGGCGGCCATCGAAGAAGTCGGGTCTCGCCGGTCAGCGTGGACTCACCGGCGTCGCTGTGGGACCACGCGGGCAGATCAGCGTGATCACGGCGGGAGGTCTCCGTCAGGACCCCGCAACGTCGGCGCGGTTGCTGACGTTCGGAAAGACGAACTCCGAGTTCGTGTATCGCACCGATCCGGGTAAGAGCGCTGCCGACGTCCTCGCGGTCAACAACACCGACTTCCTCGTCCTCGAGCGCGGTAAAGGCCGCAGCACGGCGATCTACTGGGCGACGACCCGTGGCGCCGATCAGGTCGGCGGGAGGGCCAACCTCTCGGGTGCCGAGAAGCCGATGCCCAAGCAGTCGATCTTCAACACCGACGGCACACCCCGACTCTCGACGGGCAACGTGTCTTCGATGGCGTGGGGTAACTGGCAGCCCGATCTGCCGTGGCAGGACTTCCGCACCCGCACCCTGTTCGTCGTCACGAACAACGCCTTCGCCGGGCCGACCAGGGTGCACTCCTTCGAGGTCCAGCTGCCCCGCTGACGCGTCGTCGCGGCAACCCTGAGATCTCAGGGTGTTGTGGGGAAACACTGTAGGGGAATCACCCGATGGCAATGCGGTGCCATTTTTGGCACGGTTAAGCCATGACATCAGAGCAGGGCGCGAGCGCGGGCGCCGAGGATCTCGTCAAAACTTACGGATCAGGTGACACGGAGGTCCACGCACTGCGTGGCGTCACGCTGTCGTTCCGGTCCGGCGAGTTCACCGCCATCATGGGGCCGTCCGGCTCGGGGAAGTCGACCCTGATGCATTGCCTCGCCGGACTCGACGTCGCGACCAGCGGTCACGTCCACATCGGCGACACAGATCTGACGGGCCTGTCCGACAAGAAGATGACGCTGCTCCGACGTGACCGCATCGGCTTCGTGTTCCAGTCGTTCAACCTCGTCCCGACTCTGACCGCCGCTGAGAACATCACGCTGCCGTCCGACATCGCAGGGCGCAAGGTCGACAAGGACTGGTACGACACGGTGATCAGCCGACTCGGTATCGGCGACCGACTCGATCACCTGCCCAGCGAGCTCTCCGGCGGTCAGCAACAGCGTGTCGCCTGTGCGCGTGCACTCGTCGGGAGGCCCGCGATCATCTTCGGCGACGAACCGACCGGAAACCTCGACTCCCGATCGTCGGGAGAGGTGCTGTCCATCCTGCGCGCGGCAACCGACGAGTTCGGTCAGACCGTTGTCATCGTGACACACGACCCGCGAGCGGCGTCGTACGCCGACCGCGTCGTCTTCCTCGCCGACGGCAAGATCGTCCGCGAACTACCCCGGCCGACGGCCGACGACGTGTTCGAGGTGATGAAGAATCTCGACGACGTTCCCGCGGACGATTCCGGCTCGGATGACGGTGCGACCTCTGATGTGACTGTCGGCGCAGAGCTAGGGAAGCATGAATCCGGCTCTGTCGCACCGGAATCCGGCGTCGGCCGGCACGCTGCGGACGCCGGGTCCGGTGCGGACTCGACGCAGGCGGGCTGACACATGGCCTCGTCCTCGGTGATGCGGAAGGTATCGCTGCGCAATCTGGGTGCGCACAAACTGCGACTTGCGCTGACGGTCTTCTCGATCGTGTTGGGTACCGCGTTCGTCGCGGGGTCGATCGTGTTCACGTCGACCATCTCGCAGGCCTTCAACTCGATCTTCGACAACGCCGCACCCGGTGTGTCCGTCGAAGTGACCCCGGAGGATTCGAACTCCGCCGGGGTGTCGAAGTCGGTTGTCGACCAACTGAACTCACAAAAGAAAGAGCTCGGTATCGACAAGCTGTCGACCAACTACTCGGGCCTGGTGACCATTGCCGATTCGAGCGGCAAGGCACTGCAAACCGGCGGGGCGCCGAGCATTGGTTCGGCGTACATCCCGCCGAACGAGTCGCTGTCTCCCGACGACGGAAAGCTGCTGCCCGGCGGACGTGCACCGACCGGATACCAGGAAGTGGTCCTCAACGAATCGGCGGCGGAGAAGGGTGATCTCAAGGTCGGTTCGCAGACGAAAGTGGTTGTCGGACAGGGCTCGAGCCAGCCAATGGACGTCACGGTCGTGGGCATCAGCCAGCTCACGGGCGACACCGGCGGATTCGTGAACGTGCAGTTCGAACGCGAAGCGGCAAGCCAACTGCTCTCCGACGGTGAGCATGTCGCGACCGTCGACATGTCCGCGGTCGCGGGCGTCAGCGACACCGAACTGCGCGATCGCGTCCAGAAGCTCCTCGCGTCGGATGCGCTCAAGGTCCGTACCGGCGATCAGGTGCGCCAGGACGAGAAGGACCGCGTCAACCAGTTCCTCACCATCTTCACCGGCATCCTGCTCGCCTTCGCCGCCATCGGTCTGGTGGTTGGCACATTCATCATCTACAACACCTTCTCGATGATTGTGGCGCAACGCAATCGGGAGCTCGCGTTGCTGCGTGCGGTGGGCGCCACCGAGCGCCAGGTATCGCGATCGGTGTTGTTCGAGGCGTTCATCGTCGGTGTGATCGGTGGACTCGTCGGTCTCGGTGTCGGCATCGGGCTGGCGGCTGCGCTCAAGGCCATCACGTCCTCGACGTCGGGGCTACCGCAGGCGTCGCTCAACGTGAGCGTGTGGGCGGTACTCGCGGCGCTGTTCGTCGGCGTCGTGGTGACGATGGTCAGCGCCTGGGTTCCCGCGGTGCGTGCGGCCCGAGTGCCGCCCGTCGAGGCGATGCGCGCAAGCGACGCCGAGCGCGCGTCGTCGTTGCGCAACCGCACGATCGCAGGAGTGGTGTTCGGTGTGATCGCCGTCGTCGCGATCGTGTGGGGTGCCATGGGGGAGGGCATGCTGCGTGCGATCGTCGTCGGTCTCGGCGCGGGCGCCGCGATTCTGGCGGCCGTACTCGCGGGCCCGGCATTACTGCAGCCCGTCGTCGGTGTGCTCGGACGAGTGATCGGCGCACCCTTCGGGTCGATCGGCTACCTTGCCCGCACCAACGCGATGCGCAATCCACGACGCAGCTCCGCGACAGCCTTCGCGCTGACACTCGGGCTGATCCTCGTGGCCGTGATCGGCACGCTCGGTACATCATTCAAGGGCACCGTCGACACCGCTGTCGACACGGGAATCACCGCCGACTACATCGTGACCGGCACCAACAACCTGCCGATCTCGCCAGCCGTCGCCGAGGCCGTGAAAGGTGTGAAGGGCGTCGAGGATTCGGTCAGTTTCGGTGTGGCGCAGGCGCGGGTCGGTGACACCAAGGTCAGTGGCTTCTCGCCGCTCGGGGGCCAGATCAGTTCCGTCACCAACATCGACATGCTCGACGGCGCGTCGGACAGACTCCCGGACAACGGGATGTTCGTCAGCCAGCGTACGAGCAACGACAGGGGCTGGAAGCGTGGTGACACAGTCACTTTCACCTCGTCACTCGGTCAGCAGGTTCCCACGCGGGTCGACGGCGTGTACGCCGACAACGAGACGTTGCAGCCGTGGCTCGTTGGCAGCAAGGTCTACGAGTCACTGATGCCCGAGCCTGCGCGGATGAGCTTCGGAGTGTTCGTCAAGGCGAAGCCCGGCGTCGACTCATCAACGCTACGAACAGATCTCGAGAACGCGACCAGTTCGTACCTCACGGTGCAGGTGCAAGATCGTGAACAGTTCAAGAGTAGTGTGTCGCAGCAGATCGACCAGATGCTCGGCGTCCTGTACGCCATGCTCGGGTTGGCATTGGTCATCGCGATCCTCGGCATCGTCAACACACTGGCGCTGTCGGTGGTGGAGCGACGCCGCGAGATCGGAATGCTCCGAGCCGTCGGCATGGTGCGCGGTCAGGTTCGACGCAGCATCTACCTCGAGTCGGTGTTCATCGCCATCTACGGTGCGCTAGTCGGTGTGGTGATCGGCGTGGTCGTCGGCTGGGCGCTGGTGCGCACACTTGCGCGCTGGGGACTCGGCGATCCGGTCCTGCCGTGGACGCTCATCATCGTGACGCTGATCGGAGCGGGCGTCGTCGGAGTGCTCGCCGCGCTGTGGCCCGCCAACCGCGCCGCCCGCACCCGACCACTCGAGGCGATCGCCGAGGCGTGAGCGGCGGGCCCTGGGCGGCGAGCCCGGGGCGCGCAGATGTCCAGCGATCCGTATGACAGTTCCGCCCGAAATCGGCGCCGACTGTCATACGGATCGAGCTGGCACACGGCGCGGCCCGATCGCCGAAGCTGCGCTGCCCAGAGTGAGAGGTCTTGGACCAGTCCCACATGTGGCGACAGGCGGTTTGGCACAATCGGCGCCATGACGCGACCACCCGAGGACCCGAACGACCCGGCCGAGCACCCGCACACCCGGGCGTTCGACCCCAACGAGGACCCTTCGGCGGGCGGCGACCCGACGGCGCGCACCGAGGCCTACTCGCAGCACGATCCCTACGCCAACCAGCCGTACGGTGACCAGCAGCCGTACGGGGACCAGGGCTATGCCGATCAGGGATACGGCCAGCAGGGGTACGGCCAGCAGGAGTACGGCAACCAGGGCTACGGCCAGCAGGGCTACGGCAACCAGGAGTACGGCCAGCAGGGCTACGGGGACCAGCAGCAGTCAGGGCAGGACCCCGACTCGTCGGGCGGAGGGAAACGCACCGCGATCCTGGTGGTGGCGATCATCGCGGTCATCGCACTGATCGCCGTAGTCGCCTATGCGATCATCCGCAGTTCCGGAGGCGACGGCGGCACAGCCGCGACCACCGCGCCCGCGACCACCACGGTGACCACGACGCCCACCACGACGACGACCGAGGAAACCACCACCGAGGAAACCACCACCACGACAACACCCGCGCAGGCGGCAGGGGCCGTGACCTACCAGATCACCGGCAACGGCGACGTCGTCGCACTGCGGTTCCGCAAGGGCAACGACTACGAGATCGTCGCGGCGACCGGAACCCCGTGGTCACGGCAGGCCACCGTCACGGGCACCGACGCGGAACTCACCGCAGTCGTCGTGCGTGGCCCGGTGACCTGCAACATCCTTCGCGGTGAGGAACTGCTCGCCTCGGCGACCAGCAACGGCGGCACACTGCGCTGCGCAGCGGGGCTCGGCTGAGCACAGGGACACAGGGGCGCCCAAGCCTCAGCGCGGCTCGACTACCAGCACCAGGTTCGTCGCCGCAACCTCGCGCACCAGCGGTATGCGCAGCACCCACCACGCCCAGCTCGGCAGGTAGCGCGGGAAGGCCGCGACCAGCCGTGCACGTCCGCGTCGGGAGCGTGCCCACCGCAGACCGTCGTCGGCGGTCACGGCAAACAGCGACGTTCCGAACAGGTTCTTCGGCGGATGCCCGTTGCGCCGCGTGTACCAGCGCGCGGCCCGGGCGCCACCGAAGTAGTGCCGCAGACCCATCTCGTGTCCACCGAACGGACCCCACCACAGCGTGTAACTGACGATCACGACGCCGCCAGGACGGGTCACCCGCAGCATCTCGTCGGCCATCTCCCACGGCGCAGGCGTGTGTTCCACGACGTTCGACGAGATGCAGATGTCGACGGAACCGTCGGCGAATGGCATCTGCTGGCCCGACGCCCGCACCGATCCCCGATGTTCGAGACCTCCCGCGTGCATCTCGGACGGGTCGGGCTCCACAGACAGATACGACGCCCCGCGCTGGCGAAACGCATCGGCGAAGTAGCCGGGACCGCCGCCGACGTCGAGCACCACGGCACCGTCGAGCTCGGCGAAGGCGCCAACGAGATCGGCGGTGTCGTCAGCGAGGGCGCGGTAGAAGCGGGCGGGGTCGGACTGCTCGAAGCGGAAGTCGTTGAGCAGCCCCGCCGCGCGTGCGAGCGTGGCGATTCGGGCCATCCCGGCGTCGGCACGTGTCTTGGTCGAGCCCGCCGTCGAGGAGTCTGTGGTCGTTCTCGGTCGCGGCACGTCGGAGATGCTACCGGGGTGGGTGCGTAGCATTGTCGGCGATGAACACCCCGTCCGACGTCGTGCTGCTGTGCTGGCGCGATACCCGCCACCCCCAGGGTGGAGGCAGCGAAACCTACCTCGAGCGGGTCGGTGCGGAACTCTCTCGACGCGGAATGCGCGTCACCTACCTGACGTCGACGTACCCGGGTGCGTTGCGCACCGAGGACCGCGACGGCATGCGCTTCGTACGCGCAGGGGGCCGGATCACCGTGTATCCGGCCATCCTGGCCGTGCTCGTCGCCGGTCGGCTGGGCTTCGGTCCGCTCGCGGGAGTCTCGCCCGTCGCCATCGTCGACACACAGAACGGCATCCCGTTCTTCGCGACACTGGTCTCGTCGTCGCCGACCATCGTGCTCGTGCATCACTGTCACAGAGAGCAGTGGCCGGTGGCCGGCCGTCTCCTCGGCAGGCTGGGATGGTTCCTCGAGTCGCGGGTGTCGCCGCGGGTCCACCGTCGCAACCGGTATGTGACGGTGTCGGCGCCGTCGGCGCGCGAGCTCGTCGAACTCGGTGTCGACGACGACCGGATCACCGTGGTGCACAACGGAATCGACCCGACGCCTGACTCGGCGGTGCCGGTACCGCGTGACGATCACGGGCCGGCTCGGCTGTGCGTGCTCTCGCGCCTCGTCCCGCACAAGCAGGTCGAGGATGCGCTGCGGGTTCTTGCCGACCTGCACCGCGCGGGTGAGCGTGATGTGCATCTCGACGTCATCGGCGACGGTTGGTGGTCGTCTCGATTGCGTTCGGCTGCAAGCGAACTCGGTGTCGAGCGTCTTGTGACTTTCCACGGTCACGTGTCGAACGAGCGCAAGTATCAGATCCTCGCGGAGGCTGACGTGCACCTGATGCCCTCGCGTAAGGAGGGGTGGGGACTAGCGGTGATCGAAGCCGCACAGATGGGCGTGCCGACAATCGGCTACCGCCACGCCACCGGACTCGCGGAATCGATCGACGACGCCGAGACCGGACTACTCGTCGACGGTGTCGACGAGATGCTCTCCGCCACAAGAAAACTCCTCGACAATCCGGCCGAACGCAACCGCCTCGGAGCGGCCGCACGCGAACGGGCGCAACGCTATTCGTGGTCGGTGACGGCCGACGGCTTCATGTCGGTCTTCGATCAGTCCTCGCGCGGCTGAACCTCACTGCGATCCCGACGGCGCCGTAGCGGCCACAGCGCGGCCACGCCGCCGCAGATGATCAGCGCAGCCCAAACAAGGTGTGCCGCGTAGGCCGTTACGCGCGCTGCGCTGGAGGCGTCGCCGATGTCGGTCGGGTCGTCGATGCGGAACAGGACGAGATCGTGGCCGCGGAAGACGATGTCCGCGCGGTCGGCCAGCCTAGCCGGTACATCGGGTTGAGCTGTGCCCGAGAGATTTTCGACGAGCACCCAGCCGACGCCGAGCCGAGCGAGGGTTGTCGGGTCACCACCGGTGCGCAGCGCTTCGGTCACCTGCTGTGCGCGCGGTGTCGCCTCGTCGACGGTCGCGCCGTCGACGACGAGTTCACCCGATTCGACGACGGGCGCGCGCAGCATGCGTGCGGCCGGATCGAGTGATGGCGAGTCGGTGAAGGGGTACTGCCGCACGGTGCCGGGAGGCCATAGCGCGACGTCGCCCGCGTCGGCGGGAACGAGTTGCGCAACGCGCGCCCAGTCATCGGGATACTGCACCGTCGAGAGTCGTCCGCCGACTCCCCACGCGAGGTCGGGCAGCGGTGCCACCACGAGAAGAACCACCGCCGCGAGCGCGAAACCCGAAGGGACGAGGTCACGCAACCGCCACACCGCGGCAGCGCTCGCCATCGCGACGCTAGGCATCACCAGCGCCACGAACTTCGACGAATCGCGCAGCAGTCCACCGCCCGGGATCGCGGAGACGACCCCCGCGAGCGCGCCGCTGCCCGGTCCGACGGCCGTGATCGCCAGACCAACAACCACCACAACACCGAGTACGCCCAGTGCCCGGACGAGGGGAGCGTCGACAAGCAGTTCGCGCCTGCGCCACAACGTGATCGACCCGACCCCGACGACTGCGATCAGACAGACCGTCGCGACCGCTGCCCACCAGAACGTGCGGCTCGCAGGTGCGGCGTCGGCGTTCCAGATACCGCCGAGGCCCAGCACGGTGCCGAGCGGTCCGAGCCCTGGTTCGGACCGTAACCCGAAGGCGCGCAGGCCCGCCGAGCCGTCCGTCGAGGTCGACGCAGAGGTCAGCAGCGCGGCCACCAGCCACGGCAGCGCCGACAACACCCACGCCGCCAGCACACCGATCAGCGGCCGCGCGCGGACGCAGACCACCGCAACGACGAGGCCGAACAGTGAACCGCTCGGCGTGAATCCGGCGACGGCGAGGAGTGCCGCCAATACCAACCAGTGACGCAACGAGGTAGTAAAACCGTATTGCGCAGCGGCCAGCGCGATCCACCCCAGCGCGCCGTACCCGACGAGAAGCCCCCAGTGGCCCTGGAGAAGTCGTTCTGCGACAAAGGGATTCCACAACGAGACGATCGTCGCAGCGACGGCGCCGGTCCGGCCCGCACCGGGTACGAGATGCGCCGCGAGTCTGCCGTATCCGACACCACCGATCGTCAGTGCGGCGAACAGGATTGCCGTGACGAGGAATCCGCCGTCGACCACCGAACTCCCCAGTGCCACAGCCCAATCCTGCGGAACGGCCCGCGGTGGTAGGTCGCCGATTCCCAACGTCGTGTCGGTCACGTACGACCGAGGCGTCGACACCGCGTCGCGGTAGAGCAGATATCCCGGGCGCAGCAGCGGACCGAGGATCAGCGCGGTCAACGCTGCGCTGATCACCCAGAGCGTCGGCAGCAACCGGTGCATGGCGTGCCGTGTGATCTGGGTCCGGTGATCTGAGTCCGGCGAACTCAGTAGTGGTAGGTGTCCGACGGTGCCGACGCGTGGCCGGGATCGACCTCGTACTCTGTGCCGGTCACCCCGTACGCGCGGGCGAGGTCGAGGATCTTGGTCGCGCGGGCGATACGGGGAAGGTCGGAGCCGTTGCGGATCTCGCCGCCGTCGGCCTCGAACTCGGCGAAGAATTCTTTCGCCCAGGTGATCTCGTCGATCGACGGCGTGAGGCCCTCGTTCACCGGAGCGCACTGATCAGGTGTCAGACAGATCTTGCCGGTCATGCCGAATTCGACGCTGACGGCCGTCGCCTCACTGAGCTTGAGCGCGCTCGATCCCACCGTGGGGCCGTCGATGGCGCTGGGTAGGTGTGCCGCCTTCGCCGCGATGGTGAACCGTGAGCGCGCGTACGCCAGGGTCATCGGGTTGTCGCCGAAGCCGGTGTCGCGGCGGAAGTCTCCGATACCGAACGCCAGTCGGAAGGTGCCCTTCGCCGACGCGATCTCACTGATGCGTTCGAGCCCGCGTGCCGTCTCCACGAGTGCGACGATCGGCACGTCGGGGAGCCGCTTGGCGGTCTCGGTGACGTGGTCGACGGACTCGACCATCGCGAGCATCACGCCGCCGATCGGGGTCTTCGAGAGCGCCTCGAGGTCGTCGGCCCACCACGGGGTGCCGAAGCCGTTGACACGCACCCAGTCGCCTGCGCCGCCGGGAAGGGGGTTGCCGTCGGGGCCGGTGCCGGGATCGCTGGTCAACCATTGGACGACGTTGTCGCGTGCGGTGAGCTTGTCCTTGGGAGCGACCGCATCCTCGATGTCGAGCACGACGATGTCAGCGCGCGACCGCGCAGCGTGTGCGAATCGATTGTGCTGGGCGCCGTTGACCAACAGCCAGCTACGCGCGAGAACCGGGTCGATGCGAAAGCCGACGTCGGTGCTCTCGACGTCGGTCTGCGTGTTCTGGTCATACATCGCTGTCTATCGTTTCACACCGGAGAGGCACACTTGACCACATGGTGCGTTCCCCCGTCGTCGATGCAGTCGGGTGGGTTGCTGTCGGTTCGATGCTCGCGAACGTCTGCTCGTACGCGGTCCATCTCGGTGCTGGCCGCTGGTGGCTGACGCCCGCGGAGTACGGCGAACTGGCCGTGGCGCTCTCGGCACAGTTGGTGCTCACCGTTCCCGCGCTCGCGCTGCAGGCCGTGGTTGCGCGCGAAGTCGTTCACGGCCGCGATGACCTGCGGATACGTACTCTCACCATGCGGTGTGCGCTCGCCGTCGCGGTACTTGCGGTCATCGCCGTCCCGGTCGTCTCCGCAGTCGCGTCGACGTCGTGGACACTCACCGCGGCAGGGCTGGCGGCCGCGCCGCTGCTGACCGTCGTCGGCGGTGGTCAGGGTGTGCTGCAGGGGCGTCGACGATTCCGAACGCTCGGCGTCGTCCTCGCGGCGGTCGGGGTGGTGCGCGCTGCTCCGACGATCGCGGCACTGGCCGCGGGCGCCGGACCGGCAGGAGCGCTGCTCGCCGGTGCGGTGGGGACCGCCGTCGCTGCTGCGGTCGTGTGGGGCCTCGCCCGTGCGCGCATGCCTGCCGGGAGCACGTCTGGTGCCGGACTGCCGGGTGCCGGCCTGTCGACCGTCGTCCGGGCGTCGCAGGTGCAACTGGTGCTCGTCGTCGCGGTCTCGCTCGACGTGCTGCTCTCGCGCACCGTCCTAGACCCGCGTGATGCGGGCGTCTACGCCTTCGGTGCCATCGCGACGAAGGTGGCCTTCTGGTTGCCGCAGGCGGTCGGAGTCGTGTTCTATCCGCAACTCGCCGACCCGGCGTCGTCTGGTCGGTCACTGCGCCAAGCGGTCGGGGTTGTTGCCGCGATCGGGTTGGTGATCACGGTGCTCGGCGCCCTCGCCGGACCACTGTTGCCCACGCTGATCGGAGACGACTATCGGGAGTTGACCGACCTGCTCGGACTGTTCGCCTACACCGGCGCGGCGTTCGCGGTGCTACAGGTGGCCCTGCTCGCGGCCATTGCGCACGACCGCACCCGCATTTCGATCCTTGCCTGGCTCTTCCTTGCCATGGAGGCCGCCGCGATCCTTCTGCTCGGGCACAGCGTGATGCGGCTCGCGGTGATCGCCGCTGTCGCCGCGACAGTCTCCGCGGTCACGACGACTCTTGTGGCCCTTCGGGTTTCACATCGGACTCCGGATCGTCGCGTGTCCGACGGTGCGGTTGGTCGTCGTGCCTCCGACGGCGCGGTCGGTGATCGTCGACCCAGCGCTGCCACCGACCCGGGAACGTGAGCAGCGCCCCCGCGATCAGCGCCAGCGCACCGACGATTCCCGCGATCAGTGGGACCACGCGCCCCCAGATGGTGACGGGTCCGGCGAGCGACGCCGCGTCGTCAGCCATCGCGCGCTGCGTCGAGCCGTCGAAGCCGAACGTCGCGCGCAGGTTGGTGAGTGCGACACCCGAGTCTGGGCCATCAGAACCGGCAACGCGGTAGGTCTGTTCGACGTCGACGCGTTCGTCGAGGATCACGCCGGTCGCGGCGTCGACCGAGATGTCCCACTTAGCCCGATGGTGCAGCGTCGCGGTGAGTTGCCGGTTCGGGTCACCGTCGGTGATGCCGAACCACGACGCCGGTCGCGTGATGCGCGTGGCCGGGGTGCCCGAGGGCGTGCCCGAGCCGATGGCGGCGAGGTCGGTGTCGGGGATCTCGGCGCGATACCGGATCGCGGTACGGCCGCCCACCTGTGACTCCCCGGCGTCGACGAGTGGCACGGTTCGACGCGTGGTGACGTCGAAGTAGCGGGCGCCCGACGTCGGCGGATCGAAGGGCAGCACGTAGGTGTAGCCACGACGATCCGACGCCTGGACCGGCGCGGAGTTGCTGTCGTACTGAATCTCGGAGTTGCCCCGCGTTCCGCCGACGGCCCCGAGATCGGGCAGCGCCGAGCGACGGTTCAGCGTGACGCGGTCCCGGACAGCCGACACCGTCGGCGACGTGCACGCGTCGGCGCCCTCGGTGGGCGCGACCTCGCTGCCCGGTCGAGCGGCGTCGGACTCGGATTCCTTCCCATCGAGCCAGATGCGGTCGGCCTGCACCGATGCGCCTGCCTGCAGTGTTACCCGTCGTGCATCGGCGGGACGCACCGCGACGACACGTTGCTGGCGTACGAGCGTCGCGTCGAGGACACGTGCGCGCGGTGTGTTCAGCGAGCATCGGTCGAGGATCTGCGCGTGCTCGTCGTCGGACATTCCGGCCGTCGACACCGTTGTCTGATCGGTGCTGAGCGGGATGGTGCGGAGGCGATCGACGAACAGCGTCGGCAACGCGATGGTCACCGCGATCAGGAAGGCGCCGAGAAAGATGAGGGTCGGCCCGATGAGATCGGCCGTGCTGAATCGGCTCGCGGTCGGGGCGCCCGGGGTGGGTGAACTCGGGGTCCGGGCCTGCGACATGGGCACGACACTACTGTTCGGGTGCTGTTCGCCTGTCGGGTGCCGGTTCGGTGGCCGCATACGCGTCGCGCGAAGGTCCGTATCCTGGGCTGGTGCCAGAGCCATCGACGACGCCGATCACCTCGTCGTCGAGTGGCCCGGCGCGCAGGTTCTTTCCGCAACTCGAGGGCATGCGCGCGGTTGCTGCGCTCGGGGTGCTCACCACGCACGTCGCGTTCCAGACGGGTGCCGTCGCGCTTCCCGTGATCGGCCCGATCCTGGGCAGACTCGATCTCGCCGTCGCACTGTTCTTCGCGCTGTCGGGGTTTCTGCTGTGGCGGCCGTGGGTGGCGAGCGCACACGGCTGGTCGGGTGCGGGCCGGTCGGATCACGCGGCGCACCCGCCGATACGTCGCTACCTGCGCCACAGGGTGGTGCGCATCTGGCCCGCCTATCTCGTCGTCGTGGTCGTCGTGTTGACCTTGCTGCCCGAGGCGCAGGGCGCCGACGCGACGGTGTGGTTCGCCAATCTGACGCTCACGCAGGTGTTTGTCCCGCTGTCGCTGACCGCGGGCCTGACCCAGATGTGGAGTCTCTCGGTCGAGGTCGCGTTCTACCTGCTGCTCCCGATCCTGGGATTCGCGTTGTTCGCGCTGCGCGGCCGCAGCGTGTCCGCCCGCATCCCGGTGCTGGTCGCGCTCGCCGTGGTGAGCCTGACCTGGGGGTGGATCGCCGAACTCCTTCCGACGCCCGACGGCGTCGAACCGACGAACTGGGTGGTCGGGCATCTTCCGTGGTTCATCGCTGGATTGGTGCTCGCCGAGGTGGCGGGTGCCGACGAACTGGGCCAGCCGACTCGCTTCACGCGGGTTGTCGCCGTGATCGGCGCGCGACGCAGACTGATGCTCGTCGTGTTCGTCGTCGCGTATGGACTGGCGTGCACACCTCTCGCGGGACCGACGGGACTCGGAGATCTCGAGCCGTGGCAGTTCGCCGTGAAGACCACGCTGGGGGCGATCTGCGGTTTCACGCTGCTCGCGCCGCTGATCTGCTCGGATGGTCGGGCGGGGGTGCTGTCCCGGCTGTCCGACCGACCGTTCCCGTTCCTCACCTCGCCGGTGATGCTCGCGCTCGGGCGGTGGTCGTACGGCATCTTCATCTGGCATGTGGCCGTGCTCGCGGTGGTGTTCGGGCTGTTCGGGATCGTCCCGTTCACCGGCCACACCGCGGTGGTCTGGATCATCACCGCGGTTCTCAGTATCGGGATTTCGGCGGCGAGTTACGCGTTCGTCGAGGAGCCGTCGCGCAACTGGCTGCGCTCTCGGGAAGCGCGGCGCCGCGGAGTGACACCTGCCGCGCGCAGCCAGCGGGACAGCGCGTCTCGCGACGACTCCGGCACAGCAGAGACGAGTGCCGACCAGACGGTGCTCGCGACCGCGACGAACGCGGGAAGCTGAACCCACCAAGCGAATCCGTTGTATCCGGACTCGGCGTGCCACGGCGCCGCCGCGAGTCCGATCGTCGCCGCCAGCATCGCGACGAATGTCAGTACCACCCGCGCTCGCGGGCTCAGTGCCGCAACGGTTGCGCCGACGACGACGGAGATCGCAAGGCCCCACCATCCCGTCAGTAGCCAGGAGGCGGTTAGCCAGCCGACACCCGCACATGCACACGCCGCGAGCGGCGTCGACGACTCGACGGTCGGCTCGGGCGCCGTGTCGGGGTCTCGTCGAGTGCGAATCGGCCACAGGGCAAGCGCGAAAAGCAGTGCGAGCAAGAGGAATCCGATGAGCAGCGCCCAGCGGTACGGAGTGTCGTAGCGGAACTCGAGAGCGACGGTTCCCGACGCTCCGGCCGGAACCTCCCACCCCTGCTGCCAGCCGTTCACGACGACCGGCCGCAACTCGGTACCTCCTGACCCAGCGCTTTCCGACCCGGTGCCTCCCAGACGCGCAACCCATCCGGGATTCTCGCTCTCGGGAACGACGAGGAGCCGCGCGGCGTCCGCGGCGTCGACCTGTACCGAACGCGACGTCGACGACCACGTGAGGACGCGCGGCATCTCGCTTGAATGTGGCTGTGTAGCAGTGCTGTTCGACGACGCTGGTGTGCCATAGCCGCCGCCGGCGTCGAGTCCGACGGTGTTGACAGTGAAAGCGTTGCCGGGATTCGCCGACAGTTCCTGCTCGCCCGCACCGAGACGCATGGTCGGCGTGCAGGGCGTCGCGATCACCGGTTCACCCCGGCGAAGTGCTCCGGCGGTGGTCTGGATTTTCATTCCGGTTACCTGACCAGACACCGTGATTCCCACGCCGCCGTCGCATCCGACGGAGATCGGGCGTTCGTCGTCGAGCGGGGGTGCTTGCGGGGCGGGTTCCACCTTCACCTCGGCTATCCCGGTCGGTGCGACGCTTGTGAACCCAAGGCTGTTGACGTCGATGAGGTCTCGTCGTGCAAGCACTGTCAGCGAAATATGATCGGTGACTGCGGGATTCAGCTCGACGACGCCGTCACTTCCGACCGTGCGTTCCTGTGGGCCGGTTCCGAGGTCGACCGACACGCGTGTCGGTGCCGCGGGATAGTCGCGCGGCAGCACGAGGCGTAGACGATCGACGCGTTGCGGCGTGGGCAGTGAAATGTCGAGTCGAGGGCGGGACTTTCGGCCGGGCTTGTCACCGTCCTTGCCATCGTCGCGTGCGGTCCACACGGTTGTCGGATCGCCGTCGACAGCGGCCTGCGCGGAGCCTCTCGTATCCGACACCGACGACGGCCCGCGTGCTGTCACGGTTCCCGGACGAGCAAGTAGCGCGTTGAGTGCGTCGCCCGGTTTCGGCCTGAGCACCATCAGGGGCGCGACGGTCGTCGGCTGCGGCACCGACAGCGCGCGCGTCATGACCCCGGGCGTCTCGGGTGAGAGGCCTAGTCCGCCAGCGCATCTCACGACATCGGTAGCGGGGTCACCCGGGGTGTTGTCGAGCAGGCAGCTCGAGCGGCCCGAGAGTTCTTGGGAGAGGACCCAACTCGATACCTTCGTATCCGACTGCAGTGTCGGCAGCACCACGCGGTGGCGAATGGTGAGCGGTATGCCCGACGAGAGGTCGGTGAGTGCGACCTCGCCGAGCGCGAACTGGTTTCCGGCAGAACCATTCTCGGTACTGATGGCGCGGATCTGAATCCAGCGGGTCGGGCCGCTGGGCACGGTCACCGTCACCGGCTTGTTCGGCTCGACACCCTGCGCGACGGTCGTGCCCGCCTCGGTGGTGACCAGAATCGACGACACGTCTTCGCCGAGCGCCTTCGCGGTGGTGAGCCGGACGGCGAGATCGCTTCGCGGACGGGTGAAATCGATGCGCATCCACTGCCCGACCGCAGACGACAGCCCGCTACTCGCCCACGCCGTCGACGCGTCGCCGTCGAACGCGGCGGCGGGCGAACTCGCGGGCGACGTCTGGCCCGGCTGGGTGGCGTCCGACGCCGAGCCCGACGTCGAGACCGATACCTCGCCCGGCGCGTTGTCGAGAAGCCACTGTCCCTCGACGAGGGGCTGGCCGTCGACCGGGTAGTCGGGCGCGGCGTTCTGGGTTCTGCGTGCATCGCCGGGTGCCCGGATGGCAGAGCTGTGGTCGTCGACGCGGCCGAAGTCGGTTTCGCGGTCGGCCGGGGTGTCGGTGACCACGAGTGGGGCGTCGCCCAGACCTGCGCGGACGGCGTCGGATTCGAGGAGCGACGGGCCGAGCGGGGCCATGCCGAGTCGCGCGCGCAGATCTTGCACTGCGGCAATCGATTCCGGGCCGCCCGAGATGCGGGTCGCGGACGCCGTGTCCGTCAGTATCGGGCCGGTGCCCGGGAACGACGCGACGTCGGATTTGCCGCTGTGGTCGACCGCGAAGATCTGGATGGCGGGCATGTCGGGTCGTAACCCGTTGTCACGCACAACACCTCGCGCCGACGGTGGGCCGACCCGCGGGCCGAACGTCGCGACACGGCGTAAACCGGGCGAGCCCGTGAGCGTCTGTTGGGCTAGCAGAGGACGGGCTGACCGCGATGTCTCCGGATCGAGATCAGCTCGTAGAACAACGAAGTCGATGCCCTGACCCGCGAGAGTCGCAGCAAGTCCTGGCGAGGGGCGCCCGGCTGCGATGTCGCGTTGTACGGAGTCCATGGCGCGGATCGCCCCCGGCGGTGTCAGGGGTATCGCATCGCGCACCGCCCACGGTGTCGTCGACAGCGGTTGGAGCGGTTCGTCGCGGGTGAGTCCCCAGAGCTGATCGGCGAACGGGGCTCCGGGCACCACGAGCGCCCGATCGGGATGTGCTGCGTTGTTGTTGCCGTCTGGGTCAGCTCCGTCGGCATGGTCGCGCAGCCAGTCGGCGGTTTGCTGCCAGTATCCGGGGATCGCGCGGTAGGTACCGTCCGGGGCCAACTGCCCGGTCCAGACCAGCGAGCCCGCACCGATCAGGGCGACGACGAGGACCATCGTCGCGGCGACCGGACGCGAACGCTCGGGATGGGCGAACGCGGAGAACGTCTCCCGCGCAGACGCCGTGCCCGGAAGCGGCACGCGGGCGAGGAGATGCGCGAACCCGAGGACCAGCGGGATCCTGATGAACGGCTCGAACTTGTGGATGTTGCGGAGGAAGGCGCCGGGACCGTCGAGGAAGACGCGAATCGGTTCGGCGATCGGCGACCCCAGGCCGCCCGCGTAGCCCACGCACATCAGGACGAGGCCGACGACGAGGATGGTGACCCAGCGTCCTCGAAACGGCATGCGGCGCATGCACAGTCCGGCAAGTCCCGCTGCCGCGAGAGTCCCGGTGGCGAGTACCGCCGCGGGTTGCGTCGTCAGCACGGCACCCGCCACGCGCTCGGGCGAGACGAACGGCGTCCACGAGCTGGTCCCGCGCAGCACCTCAGTGAGCGACGTCCATTCCGTTGTCACGCGCGAGGATTCGATGAAGTCGAGGAACGGGGGCGACACGCGCGACAGGATCAGCAGCGGCACCACCCACCACGCGCACGCGAGCACCAGCGCGCCCGCCCACGCGACGCCGAAGCGCAGGCCGCGAGTGGTCTCGACTCGGGTGCTCGCTGCGCTCGCGCCCGGCTCGACCAGCGGGTGGGCCTTCCCGCTGATTGAGCTTGTCGAAATCACCCACCACACCACGGCGACGCCGAGCGCGGCGAGGGTGGCCACGGCGTTCACCGCACCCATCAGCGCCACCGCGACCGCCGACCGGCACGCGTCGCGCCACAGCGGGTACGGCGACGGCCGTTCGGCGTCGAGCGCCCGCACCACCGGGATCAACACCCACGGTGCGAGCATCATCGGCAGTGTCTCCGACGAGATCGAGCCAAGCGTCGTCAACACTCGCGGGCTCAACACAAAGACCAGTGCGGCCAGAAGCCGGGAACCCGGTGAGCCGATCCGCAGCAGTTCGGCGAGACGCACGATTCCCACGAATCCGACGGTCAGCAGAATCGCCCACCACAGACGCTGGGTGATCCACGGCGGAATGTGCGCCAACTCGCCGACGGCAAAGAACGCGCCATGCGGGAAGAAGTAGCCGTACGCCTGGTTCTGTACCTGGCCCATCGGAGCGGTCGGCGTCCACAGATGAGCGGCCCGTGCCAGGAAGCCGAGAGGGTCAGCGGTGAGGTCGAGTTTGGTGTCGGCCGAGATACGTCCCGGCGACTGCAGGAGGCTGACGATCAGCGCGACACCGAAGACGATGCCGACGCCGCGTCGACTCATTATGCGATCCGCCGAGTGGGCTTCGCCAGCCGAGCGGGCCTTCCCAGCCGAGCGGTCGGGGGACCTCAGATGCCGCGTGATTCGATGCGTGATTGTCCGATGCGAGGTGCGCTCACTTGTCGTCGGCGTTCTGGCGTGAGCCGTAGTCGACGGACCCCTGCACGAAACCGCTGTTGGGGTTGATGTTGTTGACATCGGTCGACGGGCTGTTCTCCGACGCGATCGCTCCGCCGAGGAATACCGCACCCAGGCCGACGATGATGCCGGCGATACCAGCCACGGCTCCGGCGATCAGTCGGTTGTTGCGCATGCGGACGAAACTACCATTTCGCCGGTCGACTTCAGACGGTGATCTCCGGGCGTGGCTCCGACTCGCACTTGGCGGGGACGATGAAGACCGGACGGTGACAGTGCTTGAGGACGCGTTCTGCCACGGACGACCGAAGAAGAGCCTTGAAACCGGTGGCGCCGCGAGTCCCCGTCACCAGCAGGTCGGCATCCAACGAGTCCGCAGCCGCGATGAGCGCCGACCAGACCGTCGAATCCGCTTCGACCAGTGTTCCCGTGGCATCCAGGCCCCACTCGGTCGCGAGTGCGACGCCGCGCGCATTGGTCTCGGTTGCCTCCCGCTCGAGCGCCTCGTCGACTTCGATTTCTGCCCTTGTGTCCAGGTACGGCTGCATCCCGGCCGCCAGCGACGAGACACGGGGAGCGCTCATGGCCCCGGGTTCCCACGCGGTCACGACGTGCGCGACGCGTGCCTGGAGGAAACGTGCTGCGTATCGGATGGCGCGATCGGCATTGGGCGATCCGTCGTATGCGATCAGAAGAGTCTGGCCGGTGCGGGAGTTCTCGTGCTGGGTCTTTTCGCGCTGGTCAGCGCCACCGGGGCCATGTGGGCCGGTGGGGGAGGGTGACGACCCCGCAGCCATGGGGGAATCGTACATGCCAGACTCGGTACATGCGCCTTGATCGACGACGTTTCACAGGTGTCCGGACGGCTGGTGTGGTGCTCGCTGTCGCTGCAACGCTGACGGCATGCCAGACCGGCTCGTCCGGTGGTGGATCGTCGGTGACGTCGGCGTACGCCTCGACTCCCTCTTCGCAGAGCGTGGCCTCGTCACCCGCGGCGTCGCCGGCAGTGGCACCCAACGCGTGTGGGGCGCCCGAGCTTTCGCGAATGACGTTGCGACAGAAGCTCGCTCAGCTCATCGTCGTCGGCGTCACGGGAACTGCCGACGCCACGCAGGTGGTGCAACGTGAGCACATCGGCGGCATCTTCGTCGGAAGCTGGACCGACAAGTCGATCCTGACCAGCGGTGCAGCCGCCCGGCTCTCGCGCTCGCAGCCATTCCCGCTGATGGTGACCGTCGACCAGGAGGGCGGCCGCGTGTCGCGGCTGTCGTCGCTCGGCATCGACAGTCCGTCGGCGCGCGAGCTGGCTCAGACCAAGACGCCGGCCCAGGTGCGCACCCTTGCGGCGTCGATCGGCGGTCAGCTCAAGCGGCTCGGTATCACCGTCGACTTCGCGCCCGACGCCGATGTGAGCGACGAGAGCGCCGACGAGGTGATCGGCGATCGTTCGTTCAGCAACGATCCGCAGGTCGTCACCCAGTACGCGGGCGCCTTCGCCGCGGGACTCGAGGACGCGGGCATCATGCCGGTCTACAAGCACTTCCCCGGCCACGGCCACGGCTCGGGCGACTCGCACACCGGGGTGGTGCGCACACCGCCGCTGTCGTCGCTGATCACCAGCGACCTCGTGCCGTACAAGACGCTTCTGCGTAACCCCGGCAACGCGGGTGTGATGGTCGGGCACCTGATCGTGCCGGGACTCACCGGGCCCGAGACGCCCGCGAGTATCAGTCCCCGTGCGATGACCATGCTGCGAACGGGCAAGCCCTACGGGGGTCCTGCGTTCAACGGAGTCGTGTTCTCCGACGACCTGTCGGGTATGGCCGCCATCAGCCAGCGCTATCCGATCGAGCAGGCCGCGCTGATGTCCATCAAGGCCGGCGGCGACATCGCGCTGTGGATCACCACCGACCGCGTCTCGTCCGTGCTCGACTCGATGCAGAGCGCGGTGACCGCCGGCACGCTCACGCAGGCTCGCGTCGACCGGTCCGTCGTGCGGATCCTGCGCGCGAAGGGCGTGCTGCGCTGCTGAGGGTGGCGGTTGTACCGCCGCGCAAACTTACTCACTGGTAAAATTAGTGGGTAACCCAACATGTGCAGTGCCGCAAAGAGGAGATGAGTGATGGCAGGCGGAACCAAGCGTCTCCCACGCGCGGTTCGCGAGCAACAGATGCTCGACGCCGCGGTGAAGGTGTTCTCGGAGAACGGGTTCCGCGAGACCTCGATGGACTCGATCGCGGCAGAAGCGCAAATCAGCAAGCCGATGCTCTACCTGTACTACGGCTCCAAGGACGAACTCTTCAGTGCGTGCATCGCGCGTGAGTCCGGAAGATTCATCGACGCGATGGCGATCGGCTTCGATCCCACCCTGCGACAGCGTGATCAGGCCCGCACGGTGGTCCGTGAGTTCCTGGGGTACGTCGACCAGCACCGCCAGTCCTGGAAGGTGCTCTACCGCGTCGCCATCGGCACGGCCAACTTCGCGCAGATCGTGCGGGACAGTCGCGATCGTGTCACCGACATGGTCGCCGAACTGATCCGCCGCGGGACAACTGTGGAGGGCGCGAGCGACATCGATTTCGAACTCACCGCGGTGGCACTCGTCGGTGCGGGTGAGGCCGTCGCCGACCGCATCTCGGAGGGCGACGTCGACATCGATACGGCCACCGACCTTCTCGTCGGCATCACCTGGCGTGGCCTGAAGGGCGTCGGGCGCGGCACCGTGGCCGGCGGGAGCGTCGACGCCGAGGACTCCGGCGCGCAGGCCTGACCGCCACGCGCGCACGCTGTTTCAGGCGCCGATACACAAGAGCCGATACACAAGAGCCGATGCACATAGAACACAACACCGCCGCCCGCACTTCGTAGAGTGCGGGCGGCGGTGTCGTGTCGGGTGGGCGCTGCTCAGGCGTCTCGCGTGGTGGCGGTCAGGTACGGATATCCCTTGCGCCGGTTGAGAATTGCGATGTCGAAGTTGCCGGACGATTTCCCGCCGACCCCGTCGATGCGTCGAACATAGAGGTTGACCTTCGCCGGAAGCAGGATCGGCTTGCCCCACTTCACCGCGTAGGTGACGTGGTCTGGCAGCTGTGGCTCGACGTTGGCGATTGCCGCTGCGGCACTCCACATTCCGTGCGCGATGGCCTTGGGGAAGCCGAAAGCCTTGGCGCTCAGGTCGCTCATGTGGATCGGGTTGCGGTCGCCCGATGCCGCGGCGTACTCGCGGATGCGGCCGAGATCAACCGACAGGATCGCGTTCGGCGGTGGCGGAGCCTGCTCACGCGGCGCGGGGCCGCGAGGTTCGTCGGACAGGCTGGTGCGCTGCTGCGAGAGGAACGTCGCCACCTGGCGCGTGACCGGCTCGGTGCCGACGCTGAACTCCGACACCATGTCGACGAGAATGCCCTTGCGGTGTTCGCGCAGATTCTCGGCATGCGTCTCGATGGTCAGCGGCTCGTCGACGCCGATCGGACGGAACCGCTCGACGGTGTTCTCCAGATGCACCGAACCGACTGCGCCGAAAGGGAAGTCGCCGTCGGTCATGATCTTCATCGCGAGCGGGAACTGCAGCACGAACGGGTACGTGATCGGCAGCACCGGACCGAACTGCTGGCCCGTCGCGAGCGTGTACGCCTGCAGTCGATCCGGGTCGACACGCACGTTCTCGAGGCGATACCGCCTGTCCGGTAGCGGAGTATCGGGACGCACCGGTCCCGACTTGCCGATCACCGGGAGCATCGCGGTGACAGCCTTCGAGTACACGTCGAGCGTGCTCGGCGGGCCGTCGAGTGTGATCGTCTTGCTCATCAGGCCCCCAGGAATCCCTGGCCGCAGACGCGAACCACGTTGCCGGTGATGGCATTGCTCGCCGGGTTGGCGAAGTAGGCGACGGTCTCCGCGACGTCGACGGTCTGGCCACCCTGCTGCAGCGAGCTCATCAGTCGTCCGGCCTCACGGGTGGCGAGCGGAATCGCCGCGGTCATCTTGGTCTCGATGAAGCCCGGTGCCACCGCGTTGATGGTGATGCCCTTCTTCTTGAGAATCGGCGAGTACGCGTCGACGAGGCCGATGACACCGGCCTTCGACGCGCCGTAGTTGGTCTGGCCGCGGTTGCCCGCGATGCCCGCGATGGAGCTGACGTCGACGACCGCACCGCCCGAGCGCAACGCATCCTTCTCGACGAGCGCGTTGACAAGTGACTGCGGCGCAACGAGATTGACCGAGATCACCGAGTTCCAGCGGCCCTCATCCATGTTGGCGAGCAGCTTGTCGCGGGTGATTCCGGCGTTGTTGACGATGATGTCGATACCGCCGTGACGCTCGAGTGCGTGCTCGGCGAGCTTGCTGCCCGCGTCGGGTGCGCTCACGTCGAGCGGGAATGCCGTTCCGTTGACCTTGTTCGCGGTCTCGGCGAGTGCTTCACCGGCGGCGGGGATGTCGGCGCAGATGACGTGGGCGCCGTCGCGCGCCAGCACCTCGGCGATGGTCGCGCCGATGCCGCGCGCGGCACCGGTGACAACCGCGACCTTGCCGTCGAGCGGCTTGTCCCAGTTCGACGGTGCGACCGAATCGTCGGCGTCGACGCGAATCACCTGGGCGTCGACGAACGCCGACTTGGCCGAGAGCACGAAGCGCAGCGTCGACTCGAGTCCCGTGACACCGGTCTTGGCGTCGGGGGAGACGTAGACGAGTTGAACGGTCGAACCCTTCAGCAGTTCCTTGCCGAGCGAGCGTGTGAAGCCCTCCAGCGCGCGCTGGGCGACATGCTCGTCGGGGTCGTCGATCAGCTCGGGAGTGGTGCCGAGCACGACGAATCGCGCGCAGGCCGCCGTCGAGCGCATGACCGGCTGGAAGAACTCGTACAGCGCGCTGAGGTCGGCTGCCTTCTTGATGCCCGTCGCGTCGAAGACCAGACCGCCGTACTTGTCGGCGCTGCGACCCGTGGTCGCGTTGTGGATCAGGGTGTAGTCAGGAGTGGAGAGGATCTCGCGGATCGGCTCCACGAGTCGGCCGTTGCCGCCGAGCAGCACCGGGCCCGGAAGTGGGGGCTCCGACGGCTTGTACCGACGCAGGGTCGGGGGCACCGGGAGTCCTGCCTGCTTGGCAATGAACGATCCGGGGCCGGAATGGACAAAACTCGAATACAGACCGGCGGTTCCGTTGGAAGCCACGTGAATCTCCTCTGATCGTGATGTGCGGCTCATGTGCAGGTGAATCGATGAGTCGGTTGTCGGGTAGTCGACGGACCCGGGGTCCGAAGCAGTTCGACAACTAACTTACTCTGGAGTAAGAATACGCTATAAGTGTCAACCCTCATCCCTGGGAGATCCAAGTGGCTTACACACCCAAGACTCGCGACGAGCGTCCGGTCGCGATCCTCGGCGGCAACCGCATTCCGTTCGCGCGTCAGGACAAGGCATACGCCAAGGTCGGCAACCAAGACATGTTCACCGCGGCCATCGATGGCCTGGTCGGCCGCTTCAACCTCCAGGGTGAGCGCCTCGGCATGGTCGCGGGCGGTGCGGTCCTCAAGCACTCTCGTGATTTCAATCTCATCCGCGAATGTGTGCTCGGCTCGCCGCTGTCGCCGTACACCCCCGCCTTCGACATCCAGCAGGCGTGCGGCACCGGTCTGCAGGCGATCACCGCTGTCGCGGACGGCATCGCGCGCGGACGATACGACGTCGCCGTCGGTGGCGGCGTCGACACCACGTCCGACGCCCCGATCGGTGTCTCCGAGGACCTTCGTCTGTCGCTGCTGGAGGTCAACCGTGCGCGGTCGCCCAAGGACCAGGTGCTCGGGATTCTGAAGGCGCTGCCCAATCTGGGTATCGAGATCCCCAAGAACGGCGAGCCGCGCACCGGCATGTCGATGGGCGAGCACGCGGCCATCACCGCCAAGGAATTCGGCATCAAGCGCGCCGACCAGGACGAACTGGCCGCGGCGAGCCACCAGAAGATGGCAGCCGCGTACGACGCGGGCTTCTTCGACGACCTCATCACCCCGTACCAGGGCCTGATCCGCGACCAGAACCTGCGCGGCGACTCGACCGTCGAGAAGCTCGCCAAGCTCAAGCCGGTCTTCGGTGTCTCGCTGGGCGACGCCACGATGACCGCGGGTAACTCGACGCCGCTCACCGACGGTGCGTCGACCGTGCTGCTGTCGTCCGACGAGTGGGCACAGGAGAAGGGCCTGCCGGTGCTGGCCTACTTCGTCGACTCCGAGACAGCGGCCGTCGACTACGTCAACGGTCCCGACGGACTGCTCATGGCTCCCACCTACGCGATCCCGCGTCTGCTCAAGCGCAATGGCCTGACGCTGCAGGACTTCGACTTCTACGAGATCCACGAGGCGTTCGCGTCGGTCGTGCTCGCGACGCTGCAGGCGTTCGAGAGCGAGGAGTACTGCAAGGAGCGCCTCGGGCTCGACTCCGCGCTCGGCTCGATCGACCGCAGCAAGCTCAACGTCAACGGCTCCTCGCTGGCTGCGGGCCATCCGTTCGCGGCGACCGGTGGTCGGATCGTGGCTCAGGCCGCCAAGCAGATCAAGGCCAACGGTGGCGGTCGTGCACTCATCTCGATCTGCGCCGCGGGCGGCCAGGGCGTCACCGCGATCATCGAGGGCTGAGTTCTTCCCCGATCGATCGAGTCTCCCCTCCCGTCAGATTCGTCAAAGGTTTTCCAACCGAGATGTAACGAATCGGAATGCAGGGTAGATATACGTGTTAGCTCCGGTTGAGCTGTCAGACCCCCGACCCGACAGCTCATCCGGAGCGCCTGCTTTTCCCAGGTCAGATGCTCTCATCTGCAGAGTGAGACCTGATGGAGTCAGCGGAGCCCACCTCGCCCGCGTCTGAAATGTCCTGTATGACTGACAAAGTGTTCCCCGCCTCCGCACGTCGACGACGTATGGGGGCGCGGCTGATCACGGGTGTGGTGCTTCTCACATCGCTGGTTTTGGCCGTCGATCTGGTCGTCACGAACTCACATTCGGCGCGTGGCGCGACCACAGCGGGCCTCGACGTCGGCAACCTCTCACGCACGCAGTTGACCCCGTCGCTCACGCAATTACAGAAGCGAGCCGCGCAGCCCGTCACCGTCAGGACCCCGTCGGGGACCGCGGTGGTGGCGCCGCACGAACTCGGACTCACCTTCGACGCCGATGCGACCGCCGAGCGTCTGATGCGGCAACCGCGCAGCCTCTTCGACCGCGTGGCGTCGTTGTTCGGACGCACACGCGACGTCGAACCGGTCGTCGACGTCGATCGGGCGCGCTTGAACGCGACGCTCGATGCGCGCAAGGCCGATCTGGAGAAGGCCGCCGTCGAGGGTGGTGTTCGTTACCGCGGTGCCACTCCGGTCGCGGAGATGCCGAGCAAGGGGCTCCGCGTCGTGCGCGAGGGTGCTGCCGACGAGTTGGCCGACCATTGGCTCGACGACACCGGTCCGATCGATCTCCCCATGGAGCCGTTCTCGCCGACGGTGTCGGCCGACACGGTGCGTCGAACAGTCGACGGCCCGGCCACCCGCGCGACGTCGGCGTCGCTGGCCGTCACGGGAACCGACGGGGCGCGGACGCGGTTGAGCCCCGACGATCTGGGCGCAGTGCTGCGCTTTGTGGCCGACGGTCGCGGTGGACTCGTAGTCCGCGCCGACGAGAAGGCGGTGTCCAAACGTGTGGGCGCAGACCTGGGCCGTACCGAGCGAGCACCCGTCAGCGCGACGTTCCGGTTGAGCGGCGGCAGCCCGCAGGTGGTGCCCGCCCGCGACGGCGCACGGATCGACTGGCGAAAGACGACACAGACCATCGTCGACGCCGCGCTGGCCGACGATCGGCCCGACACGGTGAGCGCCACCTACCTGGTGCGCACACCGAAGGTGACGACCGACAAGGCCAAGAGTCTCGGTGTGAAGGAAGTGGTCTCGGAGTTCACCACGGGCGGCTTCTCGTCGGCGTCGGGCGAGAACATCAGGCTGGTGGCCGAGCAGGTCGACGGTGCCGTGGTGCTGCCGGGCGAGACGTTCTCGCTCAACTCCTACACCGGTCCACGCGGTGAGGCGCAGGGCTACGTGACGTCGACGATCATCGATCACGGCAGGCCGTCGAAAGCGGTCGGCGGTGGGATTTCGCAGTTCGCGACGACGCTGTACAACGCGTCGTACTTCGCAGGCCTCGAAGACGTCGACCACACCGAGCACAGCTACTACATCTCGCGTTATCCGGAGGCGCGTGAGGCGACAGTCTTCGAAGGCGCGATCGACCTCGTCTTCCGAAACAACACCCGCCACGGAATCCTGATCGAGACCGGCTGGACGACCTCGGGTGTGACCGTACGCATGTGGAGCACCAAGACGGTCGACGTCGAGTCGATCACCGGCGACCGCTACGCCTACACCTCACCCTCGGTGGTGGAGTTGCCGCGCGGCGACGACTGCTTGGCCGACAACGGGATTCGCGGCTTCACGACGTCGAACACGCGGGTCATCTCCGACGCCGCCACCGGCGCCGAGATCAGCAGGCACACCCGCACGGTGAAGTACGACCCCGAGCCGATCGTCCGCTGCGTCTGACCGTCGACCGTGCGCTCGAGACTGCCGACTGGGCGCTCGAGACCGTCGACTGGGCATCTCGCGCCGGGTATCTCGCGCCAGGAATTTCACGCCAGGGCTACGGCGACCACGAGCGCGACGAGTGCTGTCGTCTGCAGTGAGATGCGCGCCGGAAGCAGGGAATCCCAACGGGTTTGGAGTTCGCGAGCGTCGTCGGGCAGGGTTCCGCCCAGTGCGGCCGCCTTCTGCAGGGTGTTGATCGGCTTGGCCGCAGTTGCGTAGAGGCCCAGCCACAGCACCAATGCGATGGTGGCGACGAGCGTTGCGACTGCGGCGGCGTAGTGAGCAGTGATCAGCGAAATCACTGATGCGACAACAGCACTCACCAGGCCGGTGATGCCGGCGACGGGCAGCCGTCGGTCGCCGAAGTAGTGGCCCCAGCCTGCGACGGACGTCATCGTCGCATCGTCGAGCTTGGCAAGCACCGACTTCATGATGACGCCACCGAAGACGTCGATGCCGTAGATGATCGCGTTGGTGAGGATCGAGATCCCGGCGACGATCTGGATGATTGCTGAACTCATGACCTGCTCCTGATGGGGTGCCTATTCCGACGACCTGTCATGAATCTAACAGCGATAGATGTACATATCAATGACAGTTTCGGATGACGATGATAAATTGAAGCCATGGGTGCTCAGGAACGGCGTGCACGTGAGCGGGCAGCTCGGCACGAGAAGGTGATCGACGCAGCGCGGACGCTCGCCGAACGCGAGGGATGGGCAGCGGTCACGACGCGGCGGCTCGCCGACGAGATCGAATACACCCCGCCCGTCCTGTATCAGCACTTTCCCGACGGTCGCGACGGGATCGTGACTGCCGTTGCGCTGCAGGGATTTTCAGAGTTTGCGCGCGCCGCTGACGCTGCGCTTGCCAACGTCGACGAGCCGGTCGCGGCGCTGGTGGACTGCTATGTCGCCTTCGCCGAGAAGCATCCGGCCACCTACGAGGCGATGTTCGCGTTACCTGTCGGTGTCACGTTCGCTGCCGACGACACCCCGGAGGTCATGCGTGATGCGTTCGCGCCGTTCCTGCGCGCGCTGGGCGCGGATGAACCAGACGTCGGTGTCAACGCCGAGTTGCTGTGGTCATCCCTGCACGGCATGTGCACGCTCGCGCGTCAGCACCGCCTCGATCCCGCGCTGGTCTCCCAGCGACGCGACCGTCTCGTCGCGATGTTCACCGATCGGGCGCCGTGAACCTCTGAGGATCCGCGCTCCCGAGCGATCGCTCGGCCCCACTGTTATCCGCGACACAGTACGTCGTAGGCTGTCGACGTGGATATCAACGGAGCAAGTGCAATCGTGACGGGTGGGGCGTCGGGCATCGGCGCCGCAGTGGTTCGCCAGTTGGCTGCCAAGGGCGCGAAGGTCGTCGTCGCCGACCTCAACGCCGACAAGGGTGGACTGCTGGCCAAGGAAGTGGGCGGCGAGTTCGTCTCGGTCGACGTCACCGACACCGCCGAGATCGAAACCGCTGTCAACCAGGCGAGCGAGCTCGGCCCGCTCCGCGTGCTGGTCAACTCGGCGGGCATCGGCTGGGCGCAGCGCACCGTCGGCAAGGACGGCGAGTTCGCGTCGGCGCACAACCTCGACGCATACAAGAAGGTCATCGCGATCAACCTGATCGGCACCTTCGACGCCATTCGTCTCGCGGCCACCGCGATGAGCCGCCTCGAGCCCACCGAGACCGGTGAGCGCGGCGCGATCGTCTCCATGGCCAGTGTCGCGGCATTCGACGGCCAGATCGGTCAGGCCGCCTACTCGTCGTCGAAGGGTGGCGTCGTGGGCATGACGCTCCCGGTCGCACGCGACCTGTCGGCTGTCGGCATCCGCGTCAACACCGTGGCTCCCGGCCTGATCGACACCCCGATCTACGGCTCGGGCCCCGACTCCGAGGCATTCAAGGCCAACCTCGGCAAGAACGTCCTGTTCCCGAAGCGACTCGGCGAACCGGACGAGCTCGCCTCGATGGTCATCGAATTGGTCAGCAACTCTTACATGAACGCCGAGGTCGTCCGCGTCGACGGCGGCATCCGGATGCCACCGAAGTAGTAGACGGCGTCGGGGTCACCCCGGACCACTCTCACAGGGCGAGAACTCCCACCGCACGAGTCGGCGGTGGGAGTTCTCGCGTCTCGAGCTGGTGTCAGCCCTGGCCGATGCAGTGTGCGCGGATCACACTGGACCCGTGGGCGATCCGCGCTTCTTCCGGATGACGAGTCGCTGGCGTCTGCCCTTCGCCCGAACGGCGGTCTTCGACGCGTTGGCCGACGCCGATGCCTACCCGACGTGGTGGCCGCAGGTTCACGACGTCCACCGCGTCGACGAACGGTCGGGCACTGCGAGGCTGCGTTCGCTTCTCCCGATGTCGTTGTACGTCAGTGCGGTCGAAGAAGTTCGCGACCCCCGACGCGGAATCCTCCGCGCGACCCTTACCGGTGATCTCGTCGGCTGGAGTCAGTGGTGTGTGTCGCAGACATACGACATCACCACCGCAGACTTCACTCAGGAAGTGTTGCTCCGCAAGAAGACCCCCGCCTGGCTACTGACAGCGTGTCGTCCGCTGTTGGCGCTCAACCACTCTCACATGATGCGCGCGGGCAACAACGGTCTGATTCGACGACTCGGTGAGGCCGGCTGAACTCCACGCGGACTGATCGATCCGCGGCGTTGCCGGGTGCCGGCTGCTACTCGGATCTGGAGAATGTGTGTCCAATCGATAAAAGTGGGTGCTGCAGCACCCACATCCTTCGATTCAACACACATTCAGGCCCTGTCTGCAGCGGTGCTGGCCGACCGGCCGGAAAAGCCCCAGGACAAATACCGCGGCCCCGCAACCGAATCCGGTTGCGGGGCCGCAGTATTGGTTTGTGACGCTTGTCGATCAGCGGATCAGAAAGCCGCTTCGTCGAGCTCCATCACGTCGTTGTCGATGTTCTCGACGACGCCGCGGACCGAGGTCAGCAGCGGCAGCATGTTCTTGGCGAAGAAGCTCGCAACCGCGACCTTGCCGTCGTAGAACGCCTTGTCGCCATCGGCGGCACCCTCGTCGAGCTTGGTCAGTGCGACCTCGGCCTGCTTGAGCAGCAGCCAGCCGATGAGCAGATCGCCGACGGCCATGAGGTAGCGCACCGAGCCGAGGCCGACCTTGTAGAGCTGCGTCGCGTCTTCCTGCGCACCCATGAGGTAGCCGGTCAGCGTTGCGGTCATCGACTGCACGTCCTCGAGTGCGGTCTTCAGCAGCGCGCGCTCGGTCTTGAGGCGACCGTTGCCGGCCTCCGAGTCGATGAACGTCTGGATCTGGCCCGCGACGTGTGCGAGAGCCTGGCCCTTGTCGCGAATGATCTTGCGGAAGAAGAAGTCCTGCGCCTGGATGGCCGTGGTGCCCTCGTAGAGCGAGTCGATCTTCGAGTCACGGATGTACTGCTCGACCGGGTAGTCCTGCAGGAAGCCGGAGCCGCCGTAGGTCTGCAGCGACTCGGTCAGCGTGCCGTAGGCGCGCTCGGAGCCGACGCCCTTGACGATCGGCAGGAGCAGGTCGTTGACGCGGTGAGCCATGGCGGCATCGGCGCCGGAGACGATCTGGGCAGCAGCCTCGTCCTGGTGCGACGCGGTGTACAGGTACACGGCGCGCAGACCCTCTGCGTATGCCTTCTGGGTCATCAGCGCACGACGCACGTCCGGGTGATGCGTGATGGTCACGCGCGGAGCGGTCTTGTCGGTCATCTGGGTCATGTCGGCACCCTGGACACGCTCCTTGGCGTAGTCGAGTGCGTTGAGGTAACCGGTCGATAGGGTCGAGATCGCCTTGGTGCCCACCATCATTCGAGCGTGCTCGATGACGTCGAACATCTGCGCAATGCCCTTGTGGACCTCGCCGACGAGCCAGCCCTTGGCCGGAACGCCGTGCTGACCGAAGGTGACCTCACACGTGGCCGAGACCTTCAGGCCCATCTTGTGCTCGACGTTGGTGACGAAGACGCCGTTGCGCTCACCGAGCTCGCCGGTCTCGTGGTCGAAGTGGAACTTCGGAACGAAGAACAGCGAGAGGCCCTTGGTGCCGGGGCCCGCGCCCTCGGGGCGAGCGAGTACCAGGTGGAAGAGGTTCTCGGTCATGTCCTGATCGCCCGAGGTGATGAAGCGCTTCACACCGTCGATGTGCCAGGTGCCGTCTTCCTGCTCCGTTGCCTTGGTGCGGCCTGCGCCGACATCCGATCCGGCGTCGGGCTCGGTCAGCACCATGGTGGCGCCCCAGCCGCGCTCGGCGCAGATCTGCGCCCACTTCTTCTGCTCGTCGGTGCCGTTGTCGTAGAAGATCTCCGAGAATCCTGCGCCCGCGGAGTACATGAACAGCGCGGGGTTGGCGCCGAGGATCATCTCGCCGAGCGCCCAGTACAGCGAACGCGGAGCGGGCATGCCGCCGAGGTCCTCGTGCAGACCGACCTTGTCCCAGCCGGCCTCGATGTAGGCGTTGTACGACTTCTTGAACGCCTCGGGGATCGTGACGCTGTGCGTCTCGGGGTCGAAGGTCGGGGGATTGCGGTCGCCCTCGGCGAACGAATCGGCGATGACGCCCTCTGCCAGGTTCTTCACCTCGCGGAGCATGTCGACAGCGGTCTCGTGGTCGAGATCGCCGAACTCTCCGGACTCGAGGACCTTGTCGAGTTCGAACACGTCGAAGAGGTTGAACTGCAGGTCGCGCATATTGCTCTTGTAATGACCCATTGCTGGTTCCTTCTACTAGACCTGGCATATAAGCCGCGGGCTGACGATCGTCGGGAGTGCCGAGGTGAGCGTCGGGAAAGCGCATGATCTGGACGTTGACGCGGACACCAAGTTACTCGCCAGTAACCCCAGTTTACCGCGAGGCGCAACACACTCACAACCTCAGCGCATGTGAGCGTGCTCGCAATTGCAAGCAGTGCGGTAAGAAGTCTCGACGCAGGTCGGTCAGAGACCTCCGCGCAGGTAGGACAGGTCGGCGGGTATGCCTTCCGCGGGTGTTTCCAGAATCAGTGGCGCGTCGGCGATGCGGGCGACCTCGACGAGGACGTCGGGATCGATGTGACCCGACTCCAGATTCGCGTGGCGGTCGCGGCCCGAGTCGAACTCGTCGCGCGAGTTGTTCAGGTGAACCAGGTCGATACGGCCGGTGATGGCACGCACGCGCTCGACCAGTCCGACGAGGTCTTCGCCGCCGGCCCACGCGTGGCAGGTATCGAGACAGAATCCGGCCTGCTCGAAATCGCCGACCGCATCCCATAGCCGGTCGATGGCCTCGAGGGTTCTGGCCATGGCGTGATCGCCGCCCGCGGTGTTCTCGATGAGGATCGGAACACCGAAGCCGCCCTTGTCCTGCTGACGGTCGAAAAGCTTGCGCCAGTTGGCAAATCCCTCTGCGGCGTCTTCACCATCGCGAAGGTGGCCGCCATGAACGACGAGGCCGAAGGCCCCCAGCTCGGCTGCGGCGTCGGCTTGCTGTTCGACGGCCTTGCGGGACGGCATCCGGAGTCGGTTGTTCAGACTCGCGACGTTGATCTGATAGCTCGAATGGACGACGACGTCGATGGGCGACTCACGGATCTGCTGGGCCTCCGGATGTGGCTGAGGCTTCTTCCAGCTCTGCGGGTCGGTGACGAACATCTGGAAGACGTCGATACCGAGTTCTTCTGCGGTCTCGAGTGGTGCGGCGTCTTCACGCAGGTGGGCTCCGATGCGCATGACGCCAACGATAGTGAACCGCTCGCTGGCGACTTTCGCGGGCAGCCTGGCGCGTGCGCAGTCGTGGCAACTGCTCAGTCGTGCGTGTGCTCAGTCGCCGAGTCCCGGCTCGGTTTCGATGGTGATCGGAACGCCGCTGGCGATCAACAGCCGACACGGCGCCTCGGTGTCGCGGTAGAGGTGTAGCCACTCGTGACCCGAGCCGTGCTCGTAGACCTTGTCCAGTGCGCGGTTGAGTCGGGCCTCCGCCTCTTTGGTGATCAGGTAGCGCTGATCGCCGTAGCGGAGAAAACGATTGGGCATGAAACCTCCCGGCGCCTACTGCCACATCGCTGTGATGCGTATCACCAGTCTAGGAAGTCTTTGCTGTGGATGCGCCATCAACGGGTGGCAAACACCCCGTAACCGTCCGGTGTTCACTAGGCTGACAAACAGTTAAGGATGGACGTCGTTCCATCGTGTTTGTCGAGTGCGATGCGTCAGCATCTCATTCGACCGATGGAATCAGGATTGTCCGCTTGAGCGTAGAAGACGCGGTACGGCCTCCGAGGCGAGGCGCAGGCGACGACGATTCGGACGAGCCGGCAACCATGGCGCCTGTTCTCGACGACGTCGCCGACGCTGCGGAACTCGAAGCCGAGCCGGAGAAGCGGCGCGACCTGACCATGGTCAGACGCATCGCCATCGTGGCGTGGGTTGCGTTCATGGCCTACGAATTCTCCGTCTACGGCCTCGCCTTCGACCGCACGCGCCTGATCGTGCTGCTGTGTCTCGGGCTGTTCGCCGCGAGTATCGGCCGCCGTCGAGCGATCACCGTGCTCCTCGACTGGGCGCCGTTCGCGCTCATTCTGATTCTCTACGACTGGACGCGGGACGTCGCGCGGATCGTCGACATGCCGACGCACTGGCACCTCGCCGCCGACGTCGACCGTGCGATGTTCGGCGTGGTGCCGACAGTCTGGCTGCAGGGCCACCTGAAAGAAGCGTCGGCGCCGTGGTGGGAGATCGTCACCAGCGTCGTCTACATGTCGTACTTCGTGGTGCCGTACGCCGTCGCCGCTGTGCTGTGGTTGCGCGACCGTTCGTCGTGGCGTCGTTTTGCGGCGTGCTTCGTGGCAGCGACGTTCCTCGGACTTGTCGGCTACACGCTTGTGCCTGCCGCGCCGCCCTGGGCTGCTGCACGGTGCACCGCGGAGCAGGTTGTCGACGGTCCGCGCGACGCAGAGTGCATGACGACACCTGAGGCGACGACGCCGGGCGGCATCCTCGGTCCGACCGACCCGCAGCATCCGGGTGCGCAACCCTACGTCGAGCGCATTTCGGCGCGCGGCTGGGAGTACCTCAATATCCACGTGGCGTCGAACCTGATCGAGGTGGGACAGGGCAAAGCCAACCTGGTCGCGGCGATCCCGTCGCTGCACGCGGGCCTGACGATGCTGCTTGCCCTGTTCATGTGGCCACGGGTGAAAGCTCTGGGCAAAACGCTGTTCATGGGCTACGCGTTCGCGATGGCGTTCACGCTCGTCTACACCGCGGAGCACTACGTCTTCGACATATTGCTCGGATGGGCACTGGCCGCGTTCGTGATCGCCGTCTACACGCTGATCGACCGCCGATTCATCCTCCCGCGTCAACGACGCCGCGCCGAGCAGGAGAGCGCCGAGCAGGAAAGCGGCGCGGCAGCCTGAGCGCTCACGCGCCGGTATTCTGGTCGCCGTGGCCGCATCGCGTAGACGGGTGAGTGGTCGCCGACGTTTCGTACAGCGCTTGGCGGCGAGGCCCGCACGTATTGGATTCGCGGGCCTCCTCGTGTTTGCCGTCGTCGTGATGCACGGCCTCCTCGGCCCGACCCATGCCGAGTCCCGCGCGATGCCTCCCGCGCACGCCGAGATACAGATGATGCAGTCGGCTGGTGCCGACGCGGGCATGTCGTCTGGCGATCACTGCGCCGTCCTCGGGCACCACTGTCTGTCGCTGCGCGCCATCGACTTTCCCACCATCGAGCCCGCGATCGTCGCAATCCTGGTGTTCGCCGCACTACTGCTCGCGATGGCTGCGGTATGGATGCCGGCTGTTCGCCAGCTCGGCCGTCCGCCTCCGTGGGCGATCCGTGATCACTTGTGTCTGAACGTGATTCGCTGCTGATTCGACGACGCCAGGTCCCGCTTGCACCGGGGCCGAGTCCAGCAGGTCACCACAGACAAGGAAACCAGTATGTCCAGCAACACAATTCGTCGTACCCGCATGCTCGCTGCCTGCGCTGGTGTCGCCGTAATCGTCGGGATCGCGGGCTGTTCGACGTCCGAGAGCGGGTCTGACAGCGCATCCGGTGAGGCGTCGTCGACCAGTGCGGACGCGAGCCGAAACGCCTCGTCATCGCAGAGTGCGTCGGCCGAATCGACCACGCACAACGCCGCCGACGTGACGTTCAACCAGATGATGATCCCCCATCATCAGCAGGCCATCGCCATGGCCGATCTCGTACCGTCGCGCACCGACAACACCGCGGTTCGCGAGTTGGCGACGCAGATCAAGAACGCCCAACAACCCGAGATCAACCAGATGACCGAGCGGTTGAGGTCGTGGGGTGTCTCGACAACTCCCGAATTGCAGAGCGCCCAGGACCACGGCTCCATGGATCACGGCTCTATGGACCACGGTTCGATGGATATGGGTGACGGTGCCGGGGGCATGGGCATGATGTCCGAGCAGGAGATGACTGCCATGGAGAATGCGCGCGGCCAGGAGTTCGACACGCTCTGGCTGAACGGAATGATCGCGCATCACCAGGGCGCTATCGACATGGCCAAGACCGAGCTGGCCGACGGGATCGACCCTGCGTCGCGAGCGCTTGCCGAGCAGATCACCACGTCGCAGCAAGCCGAGATCGACCGCATGCGCTCAATGCTCGGTCAGTGAATTCGACGGCCCGATCGGCGAGTAGGTCGGCGACCGGGTCGGGAATGATTCGGCCGTGAGAAGAGTCGACGGTCGGTGGGTGCACGCGGTGCGCTCGCCGACCGTCGTGCTCAATCCCGCCGCAGCGGCAACCGCATCAGGTAGACCTGGTATCCCACCGACACCGAGTACGTGAAGTACAGCGTGCTGCCCTGAGACCACGGGTGGATAAAGGGCGCGTATCCGGTCAGCGGGTTGTTCATCGGCACGACCAACTCACCAGACGTCCAGGGGCCAACCGGGTCGTCGGCGGTCCGCATCACCACACCGTTGTCGCTTTGGCCCAGCGAGATGAACTTACCAAGATAGCTGTTGTAGGCCACCGACATCTCGCCGGTCGGTGCGGGCATGACGGGGGTTGCCGCAGATGGGTTGCCGCGCACCCAGTTCCCGTAGGAGAAGTAGTCGTAGGCGCCGAGGTTCTCGATGTCCTTGGCGTTCACCCGCGCGACGTACACCGCGCCGAAGCGGCCGTCGGGAGTCCCGTAGGTGTAAACGGTATCGCCGACCTTGAGGAACGCTGTCATCTGGAATTTCTTGTTTCCTCCGCCGTTGGGGCGGAAGGCGTTGAGTGCGCGCCAGTTGTTGCCGTTATCGTCCGACGCGACGAGTCCCGACCAGTTGGTGTACCAGACTCCCGGCTGTCCCCAGTGCTTGACCGACATCACGCTCATGTACTGCCTGCCGTTTGCGGCGACACCCGCGGTCGGGATGATCGTGATCTCCTTGCGCAGATCAGGTTTCAAAAGGCGCTTGGCCTGTCTCGGGGGACCGGCGTGGCTGGTGAAGGTCATGCCGTCGGAGAGGTTGCGGTCGGTGCTGCGGAGCAGTGCGTTGGACTGCCAGTACCAGAGCTGTCCGTAGAGCAACGACCACCCGTTGAACGTCTGGGTGTCGCCGAACGCGGCGAGGATTTCACCCCTGCCGTTGTCCCACATCGTGCCGAGGTCGGTGCCGTAGATGTTGTAGCGGCCAGGGGTGTCGTTGATCGAACCGGGTCCGGTCAGGCGCGCAACTGTGGTCGCTGCGCCCGCGGCGTAGGTGGCGGCCGGTGCTGTCGGAGCCACCACCGTGCCGATGGTCACCGTCGTCGCAGCGACTGCGACGACGGTCGCCATGACTCGTTTTCGCGCCGCCACGCGCACCTTCCGACCACTCCAGCCCAGTGACATGGCGTGACCCTATCAAGACCTAACGGTTACATCTCGTTGTAATGAGCGGTTCTCTCCGATTAGCAGACAATTACGCCTCACGATATCGATCGGTGAGATCGACGCTGGTGAAATCGATCTCCGCGGCGGCATTGTTGACCGCGGTGACAGTCCCCATTCCGAACATTCCGTGCGAATCAAACAGTCCGGCGGTACCGATGGAAATGCCGTCACTCTCGATGTGGCTGTCCGCCTCGACGCCCACCCAGTCGCCCTGCGGGAGACAAGCAAGTTCGACGGTGAGGTCGCAGTTGATGAAGCCGATACCGCTCGATCCCCAGTTCGTGACAAGACTCGTCGACTCCGCAGCGGTCACCGCCTTCACGAAAGCTGTCACTTGTTCGCCGTCGATTGCGGGCAGCGGATGCGACCAGAGCCGCTTGCGCCCACCGTTCTGATGCGCGCCCATGTCGGTGTTCCACGCGCCGTTCGACGGCCCCGCGGCGTCGCGGACATCTGTGTCTGAGGCATCTGCTTCTGGAACACCTGCTTCTGGAACATCCGACGAGAAGCGAGACATGACATCCGAGGCACCGATGGGCTCGGTCGGCGGTCGGAAGGTGACAGCCTCGTCGGGCCGCCGCCACCGCGTGCCCGGCGGGTTCGCAGACGTCCGGAGGAACACCGCCGTCGCCCGTGCCACGACGACCTCTTCGGCGCTGGAGTCGCCAGCATCCGAGTCGCCGGTGCTCGCGCCCCCAAACTGCACAGCGCCGTCGAACTGCACAACGTCGAGCTCTGCGACCCTGATTCGACGACCCGCGCGGACGAGTCGGCCACGGGTGAATGTCGGTACCTCTCGCGCCACTTTGAACATGTCGATCGTGAACCGCGCAGGTCGAAAACCGTCCTCGCCGAACTGCTGCTCGACGCGGTGCGCGGCAAGAGCGCACACCGCGGGCCCGTTGAGCGTGCCGGGAGCCCAGAGGCTCAATGCATACGAAGTGGGGGTCACGACGCCGTTGTCGGACGACGCTGCTGAGCTGTTTGGGGTGAAAAATGAGCGGGTTTTTGACACGAATCACTCTTACTCGGACACAGACGCGTGCACGGAACCGCCCCCTCGAGCAACGCGCTTTCACTCAGTTGCGTCTGAATCCCGTCACAACGACCGCTGCGGGGATAAGGTAACCGCATGACCTTTGCGCCGTATGCAAAACAGATCCCTGACGAATTGATCAGCTCTATTCGGACCGCCATGATCGTGACATCGATCATCGGCATCGTGCTTGGCATCATCGCGGTTGTGTGGCCTTCGGCAACGGTGGTCGTGCTCGCGGTTCTCTTCGGTATCGCGCTCATTGTTGCGGGCATTTTCCGCATCTATGTGGCGTTCGCTGCAAAGTTCCTCGGAACGGGCTGGCGCATCCTTACCGGAATACTTGGCTTCCTGGTTCTGGTCATGGGCGTCATTGCCCTGTTCAGCCCGGCGAATGCGGTCTGGTTCCTCGCGCTCTTCATCGGTTTCGCTTGGCTTTTCGACGGAATCGGCGACCTGGTGACCGCGTTCTCGAAGACCGCGCACGCCCCGACCTGGTACCTCATCCTCACCGGCGTGATCTCGATACTGGCAGGTCTCGTGCTGCTGATCGGCTCGTCGATGTGGGCGCTGAGCGTGCTGGTGTGGGTCGCGGGAATCTTCCTCATCGTGATCTCGGTGATCACGCTGTTCAACCTCCCCAAGAAGGTCTCCGACCAGGCGGTCTGACCGCCCCTCTTGTCCTCGAGCGGTGGCTCCCCGGCAACGGGGAGCCACCGCTTTTCGTTGGACGGCCGGTCCGGGACTCAGTCGTGCCAGGGGGCGATGGGATTGCCCTGCCAGCGGGTGTGCGCGGGCACGACGTCGCCACGCATGACCAACGACGCGGGGCCGACGGTCGCCGATTCGCCGAGGCCGGACGCGGGTAGCGCGACGCAGTGCGGTCCGAGCGTCGCGCCGTCGGCGAGAACCACGCGGTCGATGGCCATGACCCGATCGTGGAACAGGTGCGTCTGGACGACGCAGCCGCGCTCGACGGTCGCGCCCGCACCGAGCGACACGAGGTCGGCCTCAGGGAGCCAATAGGTTTCGCACCACACGCCCTTGCCGATCTGGGCGCCGAGAAGCCGGAGCCACACATTCAGGACCGGAGTTCCGGTCGCGGCGTTGGCAAACCACGGTGCCGCAACGGTTTCGACGAAGGCGTCGGAAAGCTCGTTACGCCACACAAACGAACTCCACAGCGGATGCTCGGACACTTCGATCCGGCCGACGACGGCCCACTTCGCCGCTGCCGCAATGCAACACGCGATGGCACCGCACAGGATCAACAGCAGGCCGCTGACCAGACCGGCGATCGCGTAGTTCGCCTGTTGGGCGATGTACTGCAGGCTCAGCAGCATGAAGATGCCGAGACCGAACGAGATCATCACCGGGATCAGTCGCAGCGTCTCGATCACTGCGCGTGCCACTTTGAGGCGCACGGGCGGATCGAACGTCCTCGACGTGTCGGTTGTCGCGGCGGTGCGTCGAAGTCGAATCGGTGGACTACCAAGCCAACTCGACCCCGACTTGGCTCGGTCGGGTGCGGCCGACAGCACGGCGACGAGACCGTTCTTGGGTACCTTGCGGCCTGGCGCTGCCATTCCGGAGTTGCCGAGGAACGAGCGTTTGCCGATCTTGACGTCGTCGATGTGCATCCAGCCGCCGCCGAGTTCGTACGACGCGACCATGGTGTCGTCGGCGAGGAACGCGCCGTCGGCGATGGTCGTGAATTTCGGCAGCACCAGCGCCGTCGAAATCTCGGTGCCCTTGCCGACTTTCGCGCCGAGAACGCGGAACCACCACGGTGTCAGCAGGCCGGCGTAGAGGGGGAACAAATAGGTGCGGGCGGAGTCGAGCAGTCGCTCGGTCATCCACACCTGCCACCCGACGCGCGAACGCACCGGGTGATAGCCCTTCTCGAGACCGAGTGACATCGCGCGCACGAGGATTGCGGTGATCGCGGCGAACACAGCGAGGCTGACGATGGTCGCGGCGGGTAGCAGGATCAGCGAACGGATTGCGACGTCGCGGAGCCGGTCGGCGTGCAGCGCCCATGTCCCGATGACGAGCAGCCCGACACCCAGGGAGATCAGTGGGATCGCAGCGAGAACCATCGACGACAGCCCGTAGAGCGGGACCCAGATGCTTGCGCGACGGGGACGGTGATCGGGCCACGAATGCGTCGCCTTACCGATCTTCACCGCGGGCGATCCGGCCCAGTGCTGCCCGGCCTTGACTCGACCGAACACCGCAGATCCGGGGCTGACCTCAGCATCCTTGCCGACGACGGCGCCGGGGGCGAGCGTCGACCGCGCACCGATCGTCGCACCGCGCTTGATCACGATCTCGCCGATGTGGACGAGGTCGCCGTCGATCCACCAGCCAGCGACGTCGACCTCTGGTTCGACGGACGCGCCGTCGCCAATGGTCAGTTTTCCGGTCACAGGTGGAATCGTGTGCAGGTCGACGCCGCGCCCGACGGACGAGCCGAGCGCGCGTGCCAGATAGATCATCCACGGCGCACCCGACAGGTTGGCGGCGCCACTGGCGACGAGCAGTCGCTCGGCGACCCAGAGTCGAATGTGCACGTTGCCGCCGCGAGGATAGGTGCCCGAATCGACGCCGCCGAGCAAGATGCGCGATCCGATCGCGGCAATGACCATCCGGCCGGGCGGTGTGATGAAGATGAGGAACGCGACGAGCACGACCCACCAGTTGACCTCGACGAGCCAGGGCACCGACACATCCAGCCTGCGGGCGGCCCACGCACCGATGTTGTTGACGACGCCGAGCCACGTCGCCCATTGCAGTCCGGTCAGCGTCGACAGCGGCACCGACAGGAGTAGTTGCGCGACACCGGTGGCAGCGGGGGTCGGTTTCACCTCACGCGGGTCGACGACCTCCGCGGCTGTCGTCTCGCCGAGGAACTCCGCGAGTGAGCCCAACCGCGGGTGGTCGTAGAGGTCGGCGACGGTGATCTCGGGGTAGCGCTCGCGCACTGCCGTCACCAACTGCGCCGCGGCGAGCGAGCCGCCGCCCTCGGCAAAGAAGTCGGTCCCTGCACTCGTCACGGTCGCGCCGAGAACATCTGTCCACCTCGCAGCCAGCCACGCTTCGGTGCTGCTGAGGTCGCTTGCGTCCTCGTCGTCGGAGTTGTCGGTGCCCGGTAGCGGCCACGGGAGTGCGTCGCGGTCGACCTTGCCGGACGTCCTGGTCGGCAGTTCGTCGACGAGCGCGAGTCGCGGCACCATCGGTGCCGGAAGTTGTTCTGCGAGAAGGCTATGCGCGTTGGCGACGTCGAACTCGGGGTCGGCGGAGACGAGGTAGCCGACGAGCAAACTGTTGCCCGCGGCTGTCTTTCGGACCGCGGTCGCCGCGCCGCTCACTCCGGGCAGGTGCTGGAGTGCGTTGTCGATCTCGCCCAGTTCGATTCGCCTGCCGCCGACCTTGACCTGATCGTCGGCGCGACCTCCGAACACCAGGCCCTCACGGTCGAGGCGTACCAGATCGCCGCTTCGATAGGCGCGGTCCCAGCCGAGAGTTGGCATGGGAGCGTACTTTTCAGCATCCTTGGCCGGGTCGAGATAGTGCGCGAGGCCGACGCCGCCGATGATCAGCTCACCGGTTTCTCCTTCGGCAACGGGCAGTCCGTCGGCTCCGACGACGGCGAGATCCCAACCGGGTAGAGGCAATCCGATGCGGACCGGGCCGGGGCCACCCAGGAGAGCCGCACATGCGACGACTGTCGCCTCGGTGGGGCCGTAGGTGTTCCACACTTCGCGGCCATCGACGGCGAGCCGGTCGGCGAGTTCGGGCGGACACGCCTCGCCGCCGAAGATCAACAGTCGAACGGCTTCGAGCGCCTCCGGGGGCCAGAGTGATGCGAGGGTCGGCACCGTCGACACGACGGTGATGTCGCGCGCGACGAGCCACGGCCCGAGGTCCATGCCGCTGCGCACCAGCGACCGAGGTGCGGGAACCAGGCATGCTCCGTGACGCCACGCGAGCCACATCTCCTCGCACGAGGCGTCGAAGGCGACAGACAGGCCTGCGAGTACCCGGTCGCCCGGGCCGAGCGGTTCGTCGCGGCAGAACATCGTCGCCTCGGCGTCGACGAATGCGGCGGCGTTGCGATGCGTGACCGCGACGCCCTTGGGGGTTCCGGTCGATCCCGACGTGAAGATGATCCACGCGTCGTCCCCAGGGGTCGGGCGGTTGGCGTCGGATGAGGCGGCCGTGGCTGTTGATTCCGGGGCTGCTGGGTCAGGAGTGAGGGAAGCGGCGGCGGGGTCGGGGGATGCACCGGCCGTGACGTGAATTCCCTCAGCGTCGGCGATCGCGTCGACTTTCGCTTCACCGAAGACCAGCGTCGCGCGTTCTTCCGGGTCGTCTGCGTCGACCGGAACGTAGGCGGCTCCCGCGTAGAGCACCGACAAGATAGCGGTGTAGAGGTCGCGTGAACCGGACGGCATCCGGATGCCGACTCGCGAACCACGACGCACCCCGAGCTGCTCCAACCGTGCCGCGCCGCGTCGTACTACGGCGGTGAGCTGCGCATATGTGAGGATTTGGTCGCCGTCGTCGATGGCGGGAGCGTCGGGGTACCGCGCGGCGGAGGCGTCGAGGATGTCGCACAATGTGCGTGGCGGTGCCGCCTGAGCCGACAGTAGAAACTCGGAGGGAATGGAATTGGGCAACCCGAGAGGACGCGAATCCGTGTCAGTCACGCCGGGTACCGCCGATTCTCGAGAGTGAATGTTGACCCTGATGCGGATGCGTACGCATCACATGGTGTCGCTGACATGGCTGCTGTGGAGTGTCCTAGCTCTCTGATTTGCGCGGCTGGTGAGATCGCGCTCGGAAATCCCGGCGCCAGACTGTCGGTCTCCCGAAACGGGTGTAGCTTCACATTCATCGGTTCCGAACACACTGTAGGTAGTTGCACTGTAGATATCTCACCGTGGGAAACCTCGCGGGAGCACTCTGTGCAGGAATACTAGCCAAGGGAATTCGGCCCGTGGTTGCCGTCGACGCCGCCACACGATTCTGATCGCGCATCACTTTCTCGCGGTTGGGTTGGGGTGAGGAGAAACAGCATGCCAATTGTGCATCACCGAAAGGCGAGTGCGCTCTCGTACCCACTGTGGTTTGCGACTCGTGCACTCTTGAAACCAACGCTCGCGGTGTGGCCGTTGAACAGGCCAGGGTTGGCCGGACTCTTCTTGATCGATCGTCTGTTCGCCGGAGCGCCAGAACCGAGACACGTTGTTCGTGAGCAGATGGAGCTCGCAGGCCGACCCACAGAGGTGGTCATGCCGAGCGGACCGTCGCGGCGCGACGCCGATACCGCGATCCTCTACCTCCATGGCGGTGCATTCGTCGTCGGAGGTCTGGGAACACACCGCTCGATTGTCGCCCGACTCGCGAAGGCGTGCGCGCTGCCGGTCTTCTCGCTCGAGTACCGCCAGCTGCCGAAGGCGGGCGTCGGGACATCGGTCGACGACGCCATGGCCGCCTACCGCGAACTGCTCAGCGAGCGCGGATACCGACGGCTGATCGTCGCGGGCGACTCCGCGGGCGGCTTCTTGGCGATGAAGGTCGCCGAGGGCACCTACACGGCCGGTCTGCCGACACCGGTGGCCCTCATCGGGTTCTCCCCGCTACTCGACCTCGACCTGGGCACCAACCCCGACCGCTGTAGCCGTTCCGACGCCTATCTGCCGATGAGCAAGATGGCTCGCCTCGTCCCGCTGCTCGACCGGGGTCCGATCCCGTTGCGCGGTGCTCGCCGCGCCGCAGACATCGATGCCGAGGCGTTCCCACCGACGGTGATGATCACGGCAGAGAACGAGATGCTCGAAGCCGACGTGATCGAACTGATCGAACGGCTCGACGAGGCGGGAGTCGACGCCGTCGCGCACAGCTACTCCTGGCAGGTGCACGCGTTCCCGGTCATGAACGCCCGCCACACCGAGACGCTGCACGCCGTCGAGACCACCGCCGCCTTCACCACGCAGGCGGTCCGCGACGCCAAGGCCGCCGACGAGCGCGACGCCAAGGCGGTCGGCTGAGCGGACGCCGCTGGTCGAGCCGAGCCGCTGGTCGAGCCGAGCCCGCTGGTCGAGCTGCGCCCGCTGGTCGAGCTTGTCGAGACCACCCCACCGCTGGTCGAGCTGCGCCCGCTGGTCGAGCTTGTCGAGACCACTCCCCCCGGCGTCGAACGCCCAACCCCGCGGCGTCGAACGCCCAACCTCCCGGTCGTCGACGTAAGCGCGGCGTCGAACTGCCATAGTGGAGAGGCGCGGCAGACATCCCGCGCGGCGTCGAGAAACAGGTGGTGGACAACGGTGAGTGCGACTGCGTCACATTCGACTGGGGCAAGTAAGACCAAGACGGTCGGAGAGCTCTTCGGCTTCGACAGGTTGCTCGACGACCAGGAGCGGGCGATCGTCGACACAGTTCGCGACTTCGGCGCCAAACGTCTGCGTCCCCACGTCGGCGAGTGGTTCGAGGACGGCACGCTTCCCGTCCGAGACCTCGCCCGCGAGTTCGGCAAGCTCGGCCTGTTCGGCATGCACCTCGAGGGATACGGCTGCGCCGGAACGTCTGCGACCGAGTACGGGCTGGCCTGCCTGGAGGTCGAGGCCGTCGATTCAGGTCTGCGCAGTTTCATGTCGGTGCAGGGATCGCTCGCGATGTTCGCGATCCGCGCCTTCGGCAGCGAAGAACACCGCGAAGAATGGCTGCCCAAGATGGCTGCGGGCGAGGCGATCGGTTGCTTCGGCCTGACCGAACCCGACTTCGGCTCGAACCCGGCGGGCATGCGGACCGTCGCGAAACGCGATGGCGACGACTGGGTCATCAACGGTTCCAAGATGTGGATCACGAACGGCAGCGTCGCCGACGTTGCCATCGTGTGGGCGCGCACCGATCTCGAAGAGGGATCGCGCGGAATTCGTGGATTCGTCGTCCCCACGGATACCCGCGGCTTCCGGTCGATGGTGGTCAAGCACAAGCTGTCGCTGCGGGCGTCGATCACCGCCGAGCTGTCCTTCGAGGACATGCGGTTGCCGGCTTCAGCGATGCTGCCCGAGGTGACCGGACTCAAGGGTCCGCTGAGTTGCTTGAACGAAGCGCGGTTCGGCATCGTCTTCGGTGTCGTCGGCGCGGCGCGCGACTGTCTGGAGAGCGCACTCTCCTACACCGCCGACCGCGAGGTCTTCGACAAGCCGCTGTCGGGGTACCAGATCAGCCAGACCAAGATCGCAGACATGGCACTCGAGGTGGGCAAGGCATTCCTGCTCGCCATCCAGTTGGGGCGCATCAAGGACGAGACCAAGATCGCACCCGAGCAGATCAGCCTCGGCAAACTCAACAACGTCCGCGAAGCGATCGCCGTTGCCCGAGAGTGTCGAACACTGTTGGGCGCCAACGGAATCACACTCGAATACCCGGTGATGCGGCACGCCAACAACCTCGAATCCGTGCTCACCTACGAAGGCACAAGCGAGATGCACCAACTGATGATCGGCAAGGCGCTCACCGGACAGGATGCCTTCCGGTGACCAATCCCCAATTCCAGCGCGCCGCACAGGGTTTCTCCCGCGGCATGGTGATCTTCGGTTCCGTCGTGCTGATGGTGTGCGTCGGGCTGCTCGTCGTCAACTGGTGGAACAACCAGCAGTGGCTGTGGGTGGTACTCGGCATCGGGATCATCGTCGTGAACATCGCGATGGTCGGGCTCACGTTCCGCAAAGCCAAACTCGCCCCGCCCATTCCGGACCGCCACGACGACGAGGACTAACGCTAAACGGACCGGTCCGGGCCGACCTGCTGGTTGAGCAGGCCGCGAGCGCAGCGAGCAGCCGTGTCGAAACCGCTACGCGCTCTGCCCGCTTACCCCGCTGGTCGCCTTCCCGCTCGCTGTTGAGCGAGCTCACCCCGCTGGCAGGCAGTTCCATCCCGCTGGCTGGCCAGCCGCCCCGCCGGCAGGCCGTCCCCTCCCGCTGGTTGAGCAGGCCGCGAGCGTAGCGAGCAGCCGTGTCGAAACCACTACGCGCTCAACGTCTCCGGGCGGCACTCCGCCTGCTGCTCGGAGCTCGCGTCGGCGAACTGTGTGCGATAGAGCTGCGCGTATCGTCCGTTGGCCGCCAATAGTGTTCGGTGATCACCGCGTTCGACGACGCGCCCTGCTTCGATCACCACGATCTGGTCGGCGGCACGGATCGTCGACAACCGGTGCGCGATGACGATCGACGTGCGCCCCTGCAGTGCCTCAGCCAACGCTTCCTGAACCGCGGCTTCCGACGTTGAGTCCAGGTGCGCGGTCGCCTCGTCGAGGATCACGACGGCGGGGTGTGCCAACAGGAGTCGCGCGATGGTCATGCGTTGACGTTCGCCGCCCGACAATCGATACCCGCGTTCGCCGACGATCGTGTCCAGGCCGTCGGGCAGGCTCGCGACCAACTCGTCGAGCCGCGCTCTGCGGAGCGCGTCCCAGATGGCAGCGTCGGATGCATCTGGTTGAGCCAGAACGAGATTCGCGCGGACGCTGTCGTGGAATAGGTGTCCGTCCTGGGTCACCAATCCGACATTCCGGTGCACCGATTCGCTGCGCAGGTCGCGCACGTCGACGCCGTTGAGGCGGATGGCGCCCTCGTCGACGTCGTACAGGCGGGTGGCAAGACTCGCGATCGTCGACTTGCCCGCGCCGGAACTCCCCACCAGCGCGACCATCGAGCCCGCCGGGACGTCGATGTCGACGTCGTGCAGCACCTGAGTCCCGCCCCGACTGTCCAGTTGCGCAACCTCTTCCAGCGAGGCCAGGGAGACCTTGTCGGCCGATGGATAGCCGAAGGAGACGTGGTCGAATCGGACGCTCACACCGTCGTCGGCGTCGGGAACGTCGGTGGCGTCGGGCTTGTCGTCGATCAGGGGCGCGAGATCGAGCACCTCGAAGACCCGCTCGAAACTGACCAGCGCACTCATGATTTCGACTCGCGCGTTCGCGAGTGCGGTGAGTGGCGCGTACATGCGCGTCAGCAAGAGCGCCAGTGCCACAACGGCTCCCGCGGAGAGGTGTTGATGCACTGCGAGCCAGCCGCCGAGTCCGTAGACGAGCGCGAGTGCCAACGCCGACACCAACGTCAGTGCTGTGATGAAGACGCCCTGCAGCATCGCGCGTCGCACGCCGATATCGCGGACCCTGTCTGCGCGCGTGGCGAATTCACGACTCTCCAACGTCGGACTGCCGAACAGCTTGACCAAGGTCGCGCCAGGTGCCGAGAAGCGTTCCGTCATCTGTGTCGACATCCGCGCGTTGTGCTCGGCTGCCTCATGGGAGAGGGCGGCCATCCGTCGAGCCATGCGGCGTGCGGGAATCACGAAGACGGGCAACAGAACCAACGCCAACAGGGTGATCTGCCAGCTGATCGCGAACATCACGCCGAGCGTCAACGCCAACGTCACGATGTTCGACACCACACCCGAGAGCGTGTCGCTGAACGCGCGTTGCGCGCCGATGACGTCGTTGTTGAGTCGGCTCACCAGCGCGCCGGTTCGGGTACGCGTGAAGAACGCGACGGGCATCTTCTGGACGTGGTCGAAGACCGAGCGTCGTAGATCCAGGATCAGCCCCTCACCGATGTGCGCCGACAACCAGCGCGTGCCGATTCCCGCTGCGGCCTCGGCGACGGCGATCAGCGCGATCAACACCGCGAGTCCGACGATCGTCCCGCCCGATCCAGCCTCGCTGATCAGATTGACCACGCGCCCTGCCAGGATCGGCGTCACCACCGTCAGCACCGCGGTGCACACCGACAGCGCGAGGAACACCCCGATACGGGCGCGGTGTGGGCGCGCGAAGGTCATGATGCGACGCAGCGTGCTTCGTCGGTCACCGCGCAGCCGCTTGCGCGACGGCGAGTTCGACGACTTGTACATCATGTCCCAGGCGACGGACTGCATACTCATGAGTTCAAGAGTAGAAGCTCAAGTAAGGTTTAAGTCCAGCCGTGCGTTGCGCTAATAGCGGACGGGCCAAGTCGGCCCATCGCAGAGCGCTGCGTGTCATACCCACAGTCGAGAATGTGAGTCATGGCCAAGATTTATCCGATCAACGACTGGGACTCGATGCTTGCGTGGGTCGCCGAATCGCTCGACGACCAACCGCCCGGACTCGAGTTCAGCCTCGGCCCCAACGATGTCCGATTGGCAGATGATTGGGACGAGCTGGAAGCCGAGGTCGAAGAGGACGATCTCGACATCGACGACGAGGCCGACTTCGCCGCGCCGGACGCCATCTGTGTGCAGGTCTACGTCCTGAGTGACGGCATATTCCTGGTGCGGAGGTCGCGCACCGCTCTGCGGACACTGCGCTTCGTCGACCACGACGCATCATCGATGCCCATCGAAACCTGGCAGGACGACGATCCGTTCGACGACTGCACCGACGGGTACCTCTACACGCGCGATCGGCTACTCGCTGCGGAGGCGTGCATCAGTTGGTTTCGTGACAACTCCGACGCGCCTGATCGGACCGACCTCGGTTGTCACTACAGCTACGCCGTCGAACTTCCCCGCGGGCGGTCCGCCGACGCGATCACCCCGTGAGCCTCGCGGGTCGAGTTGTGTGGGACGCACGGGTACAAAAATGCACCCCTGGATCCCACGCAACTGTCGGCCCTGCTGCCTGAGTACGTTGGATCACATAGACGGTCGTCGGCAGTGAGGTGAAGGCATGGCACAGCAACTCAAGCTCGGATACAAGGCCTCGGCGGAGCAGTTCGCGCCCCGTGAGCTGGTGGAGATCGCCGTCGCGGCCGAGGAGCACGGCATGGACTCGGTGGCCGTCAGCGATCACTTCCAACCGTGGCGGCACAACGGCGGCCACGCGCCGTTCTCGTTGTCGTGGATGGCCGCGGTCGGCGAGCGCACCAACCGCGTACAGATCGGCACGTCGGTCCTGACCCCGACCTTCCGCTACAACCCCGCAGTCATCGCGCAGGCGTTCGCGACGATGGGCTGCCTGTATCCCGACCGCATCATGCTCGGCGTCGGCACGGGCGAGGCGCTCAACGAGTACGCCACCGGATTTCAGGGAGAGTGGCCCGACTTCAAGGAGCGATTCGCTCGTCTGCGCGAGGCCATCAAGCTCATGCGCGAGCTGTGGACCGGCGAGGAGGTGACCTTCGAGGGGGAGTACTACCACACCAAGGGCGCCTACATGTACGACCTGCCCAAGCACCAGATCCCGGTCTACGTGGCCGCGGGCGGACCTGTCGTCGCACGGTATGCGGGCCGCTCGGGCGACGGCTTCATCTGTACGTCCGGCAAGGGTCCCGAGCTCTACACCGAGAAGCTCATTCCGGCCGTTCGTGAGGGTGCGGAGAAGGTCGACCGGAACTTTGCCGAGATCGACCGCATGATCGAGATCAAGATCTCGTACGACCCCGATCCTGAACTCGCACTGGAGAATTGCCGCTTCTGGGCGCCGCTGTCGCTGACCGCCGACCAGAAGAACAGCGTCAACAGCTCGACCGAGATGGAACGCCTTGCCGACGAACTGCCCATCGAGCAGGTCGCCAAGCGGTGGATCGTCGCATCCGACCCCGACGAGGCCGTCGAGAAGGTCAAGTTCTACACCGACGCCGGCCTGAACCACCTGGTCTTCCACGCGCCCGGCCACGATCAGCAGCGCTTCCTCGACAACTTCGAGAAAGACCTCGCCCCGCGGCTGCGCAAGCTGTCCGTGGCCGACTAGAAACCACGCGCAGAAACCTACGCGCCCTGGGCTATTGACCTGTACCGGTACACGTCAACGGCCCAGGGCGTGTACTTTTCTGCGCGCCCCGGGGCCGCGCCTCACGCCCCGACCAGCGCGCCGTGTGTCCGCCGCGCCTGCTCCCGCACCAGTTCGACGACGCGGTCGGCGGCGCGGTGCTCGCGGATCGTGTGGCGGCGTCGAATCGAAATCGCCCGGCGCGGAGTCGGTTCGGCGATCGGCACCACGCGGACCGAGTCGGGAACGTCGACGAGCGCCAGCGCGGGCACCACGGTGAGCCCGACCCCGGCGGCGACGAAGTTGATCGCGGTCAGGTAGTCGTGCGTCTCCACGCCGAAGCACGGGCTGAAACCCGCTGCGGTGCAGGCGCGCAGCAGCGCTGCGCGGCAGGGGCCACGCGCGATATCGTTGTCGATCCAGACCTCGTCGGCAAGCTCGCGCAGCAACACGTGATCCCTTGTCGCAAAAGGGGAGTCGGGTGTGACCACCACGTGGTAGGCATCCGAGACGAGTGGCATGACGTCGAAATCGTTCGACGACGAGCTGCCGATCGCGGGCGTGGGGTCGTCGATGCCGATCTCCACATCCGGTGGCGCGACGAGGGGATCGGTGATCTCGAGGAGTCGAAGGTCGAGCCGCAGCGCGGGGAATTCGCGGCGGATCTGCGCCACGACCGTCGGCATCCACGCCGCCCCCGCGGACCCGAAGTAGGTGACACGCAGCGTGCCCGCCCGGCCCTGCCGCAGATCGGCGACGAGCCCCTCGAGCCGCGCGAAGTGGTCGAAGATGCCCTCGGACTCCGCCGCCAACGTTCGACCCGCTTCGGTCGCGACGATGCCGCGACCGTCGCGCTCGACAAGCGTGAGTCCGGTCTCGCGCTGCAGCGTCGCCAAATGCTGGCTCACCGCGGACGGGGTGTAGCCGAGAGCCGACGCCGCGCCACCGACGGAGCCCTCCGCAACGACGGCTCGGAACACTCTCAGACGGTGGGGATCGATCATGCCCGTGAATATACAGCGGTACTCAAGAGTCGTGAAGAAATATGAACTTGTGCTGAATTATTCTCGGGCAGATCATGAAAGGCATGACGCGTCGAACCCCCGACCTTGCCGCCATCGCTGCCACGGTCACCGTGATCCTGTGGGCGTCGGCCTTCATCGCCATCCGGTCGGCGGGCGAGTCGTTCTCGCCCGGTGCGCTGGCATTCGGCCGACTGGCGACCGCCCTGGTCGCGCTCGTGCCGATCGTCGTGGTGATGCGACGCCGCAACGGGCTCGGGCGCGGCCTGCCGCCACTCCCGCGCGGCCGGGGACTGGTGCTGGTCCTCGTGTACGGCGTCGCGTGGTTCGCGCTCTACACCGTGACGCTCAACTGGGCCGAGCAGCATCTCGACGCCGGCACGGCGGCACTTCTCGTGAACTTCGCGCCGATCCTTGTTGCGGTGTTCGCCGGACTGTTCCTCGGTGAGGGGTTCTCACACAGACTGCTCGTCGGTATCGGGGTGGCATTCGCGGGCGTCGTGCTGATCACGGCCGGCGGCTCGGGGCCGCATGCGGACTGGCTCGGTATCGCGCTCGGAGTGGCGGCCGCGGTGCTCTATGCCACGGGCGTGCTCGTGCAGAAGGTGGCGCTCAGCCACATCGACGCCCTCTCGGCGACGTTCTGGGGAGTCATGGCCGGGGTGCTCGCGACGGTGCCGGTTGCTCCCGCCGCCGTGCGGGAGGTTGCCGCGGCACCTGCCTCCGACATCGCCGCGATGATCTTCCTCGGCGTTGGCCCAACCGCCATAGCCTTCACCACCTGGGCATATGCGCTCTCGCGTACGAGTGCAGGTGCACTGGCGGCGACGTCACTCGTCGTGCCCGCTCTGGTGATCGTGCTGTCGTGGCTGGTCCTCAGCGAGGTGCCGACGCCGCTGCGGATCGCCGGAGGTGTCCTCTGCCTCGCGGGCGTGGCGATGACGCGCGGGTTGATCCGCCTTCCGCGGCGCAGGGCGCGCGCCTCAGTCGTGAGCGTCGCGAGCCGCCCCGTCATCCAGAGCATGCCCGTCGAGAGTGAGCTGGAGAAGTGCGAGGTCAAGCCATGAGCCGAACTTCGTCCCGACCTGCGGCAGCAGCCCGACGCGCGTGAAGCCGAGCCGCTCGTGAATGCGGATCGACCCCTCGTTGGCGGCGTCGATGGCAGCGACCATGACGTGGAATCCCTCGGCTCGCGCGCGGTCGATCAGTGCGCGCATCAGCGCCTGCCCGGTGCCCTTTCCGCGCTGATCGGAACGCACGTACACCGAATGTTCGACGGTGTGCCGGTAGCCGTCGTGCGGCCGCCACGGTCCGTAGGTCGCGTAGCCGACGACCGGCGCAGCTGCCGATGAATCGTCGACCGCGACCAGCACCGGGAACCCCGCGTCCTGGCGCTGCGTCAACCACGCCAGCCGGTTCGCGTCGTCGACGATCTGTTCGTTCCAGATCGCGGTGGTCTTCTCGACGGCATCGTTGTAGATGGGCGTGATGCCGGGGACGTCGCCTGCGCGCGCGTCGCGAATCTCCATGGGCGCCGAGCCTAGGGCATGAGGTCACGTGCCACCGCGTGCACTGCGCCGTGCAGCGAAAGTGACCGGTACCCTGCGCCGACGTCTGCCCGATTCGCTAACTTCTCAAGCATGGAATCGGATCGTCTTGTGGATGTGGGCGTCGCGCTGGTGTCGCGTTTCGGTGCGAAGGCACTCAGCCTGACGTCTGTGGCCCGTCACGCGGGGGTGGCTCGGGCGACGGCCTACCGCATGTTCGGCGGACGTGACGCTCTCGTCGCTGCCATGCTCGACCGCGAGATCGCGCTCCTGCGGGTGAAACTACGCGAATGGTCCGACACCGCACCCGACGCCGCGGGCAAGGTGCGGGCACAGGTGCTCGGCGTGCTGCCCCACATCCGCGAGCACGAGGCGCTGCAGTACGTCCTCCGTCAGGAGCCCGAGGAGATCGTGCGCGCGCTGGTCGCGACCAACGACGATGACGGACCCGACCTGATCGAGAAGATCGTCGACGCCACGCTGCCCGACGTCGCACCGCAGGTGCAGGCCGAACTGTTCCCCGATGCGCGTGGCGCCGCCGAGTTCATGGTCCGGACCATCTACTCGCTGATGCTGATTCCCGACAGCAGCCTCACCGACGAGCAGATCGCCGACCTGATCGTTCGGGCAATCGTGACCTGACCGGGGCCACCTCACCCGCGACGCGCGGTCGGGGCACCAACTACGCTGACCACTATGTCGCCCGACGCTGTGAGCGCAACGAAGATCTATATCGTGTCCGCGGAAGCGGAGACCGGAAAATCGGCGGTGGCGCTCGGTGTGCTGTCGCTGCTGACGGCAACCGGAGGCAGGGTCGGCGTGTTCCGGCCCATCTCGCGGGCCGCACACAATGAGCGTGACTACCTCCTCGAACTCCTGCTCGAACACACCTCTGCGGACATCAGCTACGACGACGCCATCGGCGTCACGTACGACCAGGTACACGCAGACCCGAGCGGCTCCATCGCCGACATCGTCGCGCGCTTCCACGCCGTCGAATCACAGTGCGACGCCGTCGTCATCGTCGGTTCGGACTACACCGACGTCGGTAACCCGTCGGAGCTCACGTACAACGCGCGCATCGCGGCCAACCTCTCGGCTCCGATCATCTTGGCGCTCAAGGCACTCGACCGCACACCCACCGAGATACGCGACCTCGCCGAACACCTGCGCACCGAGATCGCAGCGATGCATGCGACCACTGCGGCCATAGTCGCGAACCGCTGCGATCCCGCGCACATCGACGAGATCGGCGCCGCACTGGCCAAACTCGACGTCCCGTGCTGGTGCCTGCCAGAACTGCCCGTGCTCTTCGCGCCGACGATGGCCGAGCTCAAGAAGTCGTTGGGCGCCGAGATGTACAGCGGCGACCCGGAACTCCTCGACCGCGAAGCGCTACGGGTGATGGTCGGCGGCATGACCGCGGAGCACATCCTCGAACGACTCACCGAGGGCATGGTGGTGATCACCCCGGCCGATCGCTCCGACGTGCTGCTCTCGTTGGTGAATGCAAATGCCGCACAAGGCTTTCCGCGACTCACCGGCATCATCCTCAACGGCGGTCTCAAACCGCATCCGATGATCGACGCCCTGGTCAGCGGATTGAAGTCCAAGCTTCCGGTCATCACCTGTGAACAGGGCACCTACGACACCGCACGAATCGCCGCCGACACCCGCGGACGTATCGCGATCGGGTCGGCACGCAAGATCGACGCGGCGCTCGGACTCATGGAGCAGTACGTGGAGCCCGAGGAACTGATCAAGGTGCTCGACGTCAAGCCGTCGGAGGTCGTCACCCCCCAGATGTTCGAGTACGGGCTCATCACCCGTGCGCGGTCGGATCTCAAGCGCATCGTCCTTCCCGAGGGCAGCGACGACCGAATCCTGCGTGCCGCAGGGCAATTGCTGCGGCGCGGAGTCGTGGAGCTGATCATCCTCGGCGACCCGGAATCGGTGACCGCCCGTGCGAACGAGCTCGGGGTCGATCTCGACGGCGTCGAACTCATCGATCCGGCGAACTCCGAGCTGACAGACGAATTCGCGCGCATCTACGCAGAACTCCGCAAGCACAAGGGAATGGATTTCGAACACGCCCAGGAGCGGATGCGCGACGTCTCGTACTTCGGCACGATGCTCGTGCACACGGGACGCGCCGACGGAATGGTCTCCGGCGCAGCGCATACCACCGCGCACACGATCCGACCGGCGTTCGAGATCATCAAGACGGTCCCCGGAGTCTCGACGGTGTCGAGCGTGTTCTTCATGTGCCTACCCGACAAGGTGCTCACCTACGGCGACTGTGCCATCGTCCCTGATCCGACCGCCACAGAGCTCGCCGACATCGCGATCTCCTCGGCCGCAACGGCATCCGCGTTCGGTATCTCCCCGCGGGTCGCGATGCTCTCGTACTCGACGGGTCGCTCGGGAACCGGCGCCGACGTCGACAAGGTGCGCGTCGCAACCGATCTCGTCCAGGAACGAGCTCCGGAGCTCTCCGTCGAGGGTCCCATCCAGTACGACGCCGCCGTGGAACCGAGCGTCGCTGCGACGAAGATGCCCGACTCCGAGGTTGCCGGCCGCGCGACGGTCCTGATCTTCCCCGACCTCAACACCGGTAACAACACCTACAAGGCTGTGCAGCGTAGTGCGGGTGCTGTCGCGATCGGCCCTGTGCTGCAGGGACTTCGACGCCCCATCAACGACCTCTCCCGTGGCGCACTGGTCTCCGACATCGTCAACACCGTCGCCATCACCGCCATCCAGGCCCAGAACATCGACGCACAGGAGTCAGGCCGATGAGTACATCCACCGAGGGCGCCGTGCTGGTCCTCAACGCCGGGTCGTCGTCGTTGAAATATCAACTACTGCATCCGGATACGGCAGAGGTGATCGCCGAGGGGATAGCCGAGCGAATCGGTGAGGACGAGTCGTCGATCACTCACGAGCAGAACGGCGAGAAGTCGACGCGCACCGAGCCGCTCCACGACATCTCGGCTGCACTCGACGCGGCGTCGGAGATGTTCGCGCAGTCGGGAACCGACCTGGCGACAGCGGGATTGAGCGCCGTCGGACATCGCGTCGTGCACGGCGGGCGCAGCTTCTTTCATCCGACGCTCGTCACCGACGAGGTGGTATCGGAGATCTCGCGGATCTCAACCCTCGCACCCCTGCACAACAAGGCGAACCTCGCTGGTATCGAGGTGGCGCGCAAGAAGCTTCCCGACGTCCCGTCGGTCGCCGTCTTCGACACCGCGTTCTTCCACGATCTGCCCGATGAGGCCGCGACTTATGCCATCGACCGCGGTGTCGCACACCTGCATGCCGTGCGGCGCTACGGTTTTCACGGCACGAGCCATCAGTATGTCTCGGGCAAGGCCGCGGAGTTCCTCGGTCGCGACTACGCGGATCTGAACCAGATCGTCCTGCACCTGGGTAACGGTGCGTCGGCGTCGGCGATCGCACACGGCGAACCGATCGACACCAGCATGGGCATGACGCCGCTCGAGGGTCTGGTGATGGGCACCCGAAGCGGCGACATCGACCCCGGCGTACTGCTGCACCTGAGCCGCGTCGCCAAGCTCTCCAACGATCAACTCGACACCCTGCTCAACAAGAACTCCGGACTCAAGGGTTTATGCGGCGACAACGACTTTCGCACCATCACCTCGCGGATGGACAACGGCGACGAGAACGCCAAGCGTGCGTATAAGGTCTACATCCACCGCCTGCGCCGCTACATCGGGGCGTACATGATCGAGCTGGGCAAGGTCGACGCGATCACCTTCACCGCGGGTGTCGGCGAGAACGCCGATAACGTGCGTCGCGACGCGCTGGCCGGTCTGGAGACCTACGGAATCGTCATCGACGACGAGCGAAACTCCGTGCGCGGCAAGCAGGCTCGACGCATCTCGGCCGACTCGAGCGCCATCGACGTGCTCGTGGTGCCGACCAACGAAGAACTGGCCATCGCACGCCAGGCAGCAGCCGTGGCGCGCGGGGAGCAGCCGGAATAGCGACCCAGTTAGAACAGCGGCTCAATTCAGAACAGCGACCAGGGCCGCACGTAGTTCGCGAGGTCGACGAGTAGGAACCGGTGGTCGCGGTTGGTGCGCGTCTGCCGCGCGAGGTAGCGCAGCGACTTCTCGGTTCCGGTGCGCAGGCCCTCCTCGGTGAACGGAAACCCTAAGAGCAGTGGGGGTTCTCCCGCCTCGTCGGGATGGCCGTGCACCCAGCCGAGCGCGGTGCCGAGAACGATCAGTTTCAGGCGCTGCTTGCGGGGCTCGCTGTCGGGCATGGCCTCCATCCGCTTGGCGGCCTCCACGAGCTGATCCTTGCGCAACTGCGACGGGTCTCGTCCGTGGACGAGGGCGATGACCGCCGTCGCGCGAGCGGTGTTGAAATGGCGGCTCGTCGCGGGTACCTCGTCGAGGGGCTCGATCGCGGCGTCGTAATCACCGCGGGCGACGGCAAGGCGTGCCATGCCGAACGCTGCCGTGACGATGCTGTGGTCGGTGAGCCACAAGTCGTGATAGTTCTGCGCCGCAACGTGATACATGTCGGTGATGCGGTCCATGGAGCCCTCGGACGGTTCGTTCTCGTCCGAGAGCCAGCGCCCGATGAGCTCGGCGGTACCCGCCACCGCGAGCTTCGGGGCGACCTCGCCCGGCATTGCCTGCAGCACTGCATCGAACCAGCCGTACGCCAGTTCCGGCTCGTCGTTCATCAGCGAGCAGATTCCCATGTACCACTGCACGCGCCACGAATCGCCGTGTTGCACAGACACATCACGGAGCAGTTCGAGTGCTGTGTCGACGTCGTCGAGTTCGAGGTGCGCCCGCGCTTCGGCGAGGTCGATCTCCAGTGACGGATGCGCCGCAGACGTCGGTTGTCCGAGCAGCGAACGGAATCCCTCCGCCCGCGCCGCGTGAATGGAATCGAGTGTCTGCCTCGGATCGCTCAGTGCCGCCGAATTGAGCAGTCCTGCAGCGGGATCGGTGGGATCGACGAGGGGGACCGGCAGTGCGCGTGCCATGTCGACGGGATCGTAGAAGGCTGCGAGGTCGGGATCGAAGAAGCCATCGACGGGGGCGAGCATCAACTCGGTGCCGAACGTCGAGCGCTGCGGCGTGAACACCGTCGACAGCGACGGCCGTGGCACACCCGTGTGCACGGCGACGGTCTCACGCAGCACGTTGAGCAACTGTGTCGTCATCTCCTCCGCAGAGGAGAAGCGGTCGTCGGGATCGGGCGCCGTCGCACGTTGCAAGAGCTTGTAGAACGACGGGTTGTCGCGGAACACGGGGGTGTCGTCGGGATCGGGGAGACCGTCGACGTACCGCCCGTCCTTCATCGGCATGTCGACGGTCAGCGCAGCCAGGGTGCGTCCGATGCTGTAGATGTCCGTGACGACCTGTGGTCCGGTCTGCACGATCTCCGGGGCCTGGAAACCCGGTGTGCCGTAGAGATGTCCGTAGCCGTTGACCGGCGAGACGGCGCCGAGGTCGATGAGCTTCACCTCGTCGCTGCCGACCATGATGTTGTCGGGTTTGACGTCGTTGTAGACCAATCCGACCGAATGCAGATACCCGACGGCGGGAAGCACTTCGAGCATGTACGCGATTGCCTGCTCGACGGTCAGCAGATGGTCGGAGCCGTCCCCGTCGCCCTCATCACCCTCGCCGGTGATCTGCTTGAGCGTCCGACCGCCGATGTACTCCATCACGATGTAGCCGAACCGCTCGCCGAAGTCGGTGACGTGCTCGACGAAGTTGTAGATCTTGACGATGCCGGGGTGGTTCACCGAAGCGAGGAACTGTCGCTCGGCCAGTGCGACCTGCTGCGCCTCGGAGTCAGACGAGTTGAGCAAGCCCTTGAGGACGACGGGTCGGTCGGAGACGTTGCGGTCGATCGCGAGGTAGATCCAGCCGAGTCCACCGTGGGCGATGGCCCCGGCGATCTCGTACTGGCCCGCGACGAGCGTGCCCTTCGCGAGTCCCGGAACGAACGAGTAGCGCGCGCCGCAGTGGGGACACTCTCCGGTCAGTTCGCCCGCACCGGCTCCGGACGAGCGGCCGACAGGACGTCCGCAGCGCCAGCAATTGCGCTTGCCCTCGGCGATGACCGGAGAATCGAGCACAGCATCCTGCGGCTCGGTATCGGTGACCTTGGGCAGTTCGACCAGCCCCGACCCGAGTCGACGGTCGTGCACGCGTGGCCGTCGCCGCGGCACGAGTCTGCGCGTCTGCCCGACCGAGACCAGCGCTTCGTTGGGATCAAGGGCGCGCGCGGAGGTGACCGGGCCGGTCGACTCGTCGCGCATCCCCATGCTCGGTGTCGCCTGCGTCGCTGCGAAATCGGCCCGCTGGGTCCCGACGTCGAGTGCTGCCAGGTCGGCACGCTGGGTCCCGACGTCGAGGTCGGGTAGGTCTGCGCGCTGGGTGCCGACGTCGAGATCGGCAGCCCGGTCAGCGCTGCCGTTGGTGGCGTCGGTCGTGGCGTCACGCTCGACCTCCACGGCCGGCGTTGCGCTGTGCTTGTCACTTCGTGGCATGTCGCGTCGCCTCAATCGCGGTACGTGGGTTGGGGCGGTCCGTACCCGGGGCCCAGGATGGACAGCCACTTGTCGTACATCGCCTGCCATCTGCCGGACGCGCGCATCTCGGCGATCGTGCCGTTGACGAATCGCACCATGTCGTCGTGTCCGACGGGTATGCCGACTCCGTAGTTCTCCTGACCGAGGCTCGGGCCGACGACCTGCGCCCACGGATCCTGAGTCGCCAGGCCGGCGAGAACCGCGTCGTCGGTGGTCACGGCGTCGACCTGCGACTGCTGCAGCATGACGAGGCAATCGGCCCAGGTAGTGGTGGTCACCATCTTCGCACGGGGTTCTATCTGCTGCATGCGGCCGATCGACGTGGTCCCGCGCGCGGCACACACCCTCTTGTCCGCAAGCTGCTCCGGCCCGGTGATCCCCGACCCGCGTAGCGACAGAATGCGTTGCGATGCAATGTAATACGGGGTCGAGAAGCTGATATCACGCAGGCGGTCGCATGTGATGCTCATGGTCTTGATGACGAGGTCGACCTCTTGATTGCGCAGGGCGTCCATGCGTTCGCCCGAACTCAACACCCGGAACTCGATGCGGTTGGGGTCGTTGAAGATCGCGCGGGAGATCTCGTGTGCGAGGTCGACGTCGAATCCCTGGATGTCGCCGGTGATCGGATCGCGGAAACTGAACAGATTGGAGCCGATGTCGGTGCCGACGATCAGCCTGCCGCGTCGGAAAATGGCGTCCATGGTGCTTCCCGGCGGCATCTGTGCGGGCTCGGGTTGTTGCGCCGCCGGGCGCAGGCTCTGCGTGGCGTCACACGACGACGAGTTGGGTGGCGCCTCCTTGGCGACGTCGAACTGCGCCCCGAGTGGTTCGGGTACTTGCGCCGTGGCACTCGGCCCGGGCGACTCGGGTGCGGGAAAACTGACGCACCCGGCGAGCACCACGGTGGCGAGCGCGATCGTGACGAACGCGATCGCGGTCCTCACCGAGGTTCTGTGTTGAGCGGTGGCGTTGAGTTGAGTCGGGATATTCAGAGTCGGGATATTCATCGGTACTCCCGGATACGCGGGATCATCCCGAGGATCAGCGCGACGGTCGCGAAGATCGACAGCGCGAGGATGCCGTTACCGGTGAAGCCGAGTACTCGCTGTGCGGTGTTGATGTCGTCGCGGAACGACGACCGCGTGGTCGTGATCGCGTTCACCAGGGCAGAGTCGACGGCGTTGTAGCTGGTCTCCGAACTCTGCGGCGACGAACCGACCGTCATGATCCGTGCCTGGGTGAAGTCTCCGGAGGTCATCGAGTCGCGTACCTGCGCGTCGGTCTTCTTCCATTGGTCGAGCGCGGCGCGCAGCGACGTGATCTGGTCGCCGCTCAACGAACCCGACGACCCGTCGGCCTCGTCGAGGCTGTCCAACACCATCCCGATCCGGGTGGTCGCCTGCTCGAACGTGTCCTGTAGCCCGGCCTGATCGCCGCGTCGAAGCAACGACAGCGTCTCCGCCGAGCGTGCCTGCTGGGTGAGGATGCGGGCCTCGGTCAGTTCACGCAACGGCGTCGCACCGTCGTCCTTGGCTGAACTGGTTGCCGCCACCGACAGCAATCCCGACGTGAGCAACCAGATCAGTCCGCCGATGATCGCGACCATTGCCGCCACGATCCCGACGTTGAAGCGGCGTCGGGTCCGTCGAGCGAGATAGCGCGACGTTCCGATCAGGAGGAGCGCCAGGATCAGCAGCGCGGCGTAGACCCCCCACGGCGGAGTCGTCAGTGCGCTCTGGGGATCGGCAATGGCGAGCGCGCGCCGCTCGTACACTCGCTGGGCCGCGGGCAGAATCCGGTCCTGCATCAGCGCCGACGCCTGACCGAGGTACGCCGATCCGACAGGATTGCCCAGCCGGTTGTTGGTACGCGCGGTCTCGACCAGCCCGCTGTAGACCGGGATGGTCGTCGTGAGTACCTCGAGGTCGGAGTTGAGTGCCCTGGTCTGCGCGGTCGCATCCGCGCCGGGACCGCTATCGCTGCCCGCGGTCACCAGCAGAGACGACGACGCCGTTGCCAGGGCATCGGAGTATCGCTGACGTAGTTGTGGGTTCTCCGGCCCGCCGGAGATGAACGCAGAGTTGGCCGCGGCGTCGGCGATCGAGAGCGAGCTGTAGAGAACCTGCGCTGCTTCCGACAGCGGCTCGGAGCGGTCGATCATCGTCTGCAACTGATGTGTTCGGTTGTTGAGCGTCGTCGACGCGTACCACCCGGTTCCGAGTGCGGTGACCGCGACGACGAAGCACAGAAGGATCAGCTTCCCCGGCGTCGTCTTGGAATAGTGCCGCAACGACGAGAACGGTGATTGCGCCGCCGCACGTGCCGACGCAACCAATTCACGACGATCACTGAGTACCTCACGAAGCGGAGGCGACGTCGTTGCCGGGCGTACGGTCCGCCCTGCGCGGGTCAGCACAGCCCGCACGGGGGATGCATCGCCGGTCACCGTCTCACTCCCCTCTGCATCGGTCTGTAGCGGGTGTTACCTGCTCTCTCTGGGTATGTCGCACGCCACGTCGAGTCCGTTTCCACCCTAGTCCGAGACGCCGGGGCCGCGGGGGTATGACGGGTGCGAGTCTGAGGTGACGGCGAGGGAGTGTCACCGCGATCGGAGTTCACCTAAGTTGGAGGTACGGGGCTTTCGGAGAGTATTTCCAGATCATTTCCATGGCGTGGGGACGAGCAGGAGGCGCGGTGCGCGGCGACGGTGACGGTTGGGTTCTCGACGACGGTGCGAGGTACTGGGGGCTGCACGGCGCGGCCGGGCTTCTGCTGCGGGCACCGCTTCCCGACGGTGAGGTCGGGATACTTCTCCAACACCGCGCGGCGTGGTCGCATCAGGGCGGCACCTGGGGTCTGCCCGGCGGTGCACGCGACTCGCACGAGACGGCAGTAGACACCGCGATCCGCGAAGCGGGCGAGGAAGCAGGCATCGCACCCGGCGACGTGTCGGTCGTGGCAGCGTTGGTCACGCACCGCACCATCGGCGGATGGACCTACACGACGGTCATCGCCGACGCGCAGCGTCCGGTCATCACGACCGCCAATGGAGAATCGGCCGAACTGCGTTGGGTTCCCGAGGCGCATGTGGCGACGCTGCCGCTGCATCCCGCCTTCGGCAGCGCGTGGCCACAACTTCGTGAGCGCCTCGCGTCGCTGGACTCGACGACCTGAGTCAGACGACCTGCGCCGAGAGACCCGAGACAGCTCAGGCGTGCAGGTCGCTGCCCTCGAGCAGTCGGTTGGCCCCAGCGATCAGCGCGTTGATGTTCGCGTCGGCGGTGGTATCGCCGTCGCCCGTCGCCCAGCACTGCCGACGATCGTGTTCGCACAGCAGGAACGAAACGTTTCGGTCGTCGAGCCGACGCTGGTGCAGTCGGACGATCTGCACCGAGACTCCCAGGTCGTGAAGGATCGAGGTCATCGCGCCAACCGGCCCGGCCGCCGTCGCGGTCATCGACATGATCCGGTCGTCGTAGGCGATAGTTGCCCGGCATTCGACCATGTCGCCGGGTGCTGGGGCGACGCTCCACGAGCCGAGGCGGATCGCACCGTTGGTTGTGTACTCGTCGACGAACTGCTGCCAAGTCATTCCAGCTGCCTCCTGACGGATTCCGTTGGGGAGTGCGTGGCCGGTCCGCTGCCAGAGAGGATCTGCGCCATTGCTGTCACAGCATGGCTGGGAAAAGTGAAGGTTGTGCATCGTTGAAGGTCTTTTCGGTCAAAGAGTCGATGACCGACGAGCGCACGACGACCCCGCAGCGGGGGGTCGGTCGATTCTAGACCCCGCTGCGGCGGGGTACGAGGAGGCTCGGTGCGCACAACATGGTGACGTTCACTTTATCGCTGCCCACCCCACATGACGCAAGCGGGTTTTGCCTGGGCTCAACTCCCAGGGGTGCGTCAGGCGAGCCCGGCGCGCAATCGCGACGCCGCTTCGGACGGATCGGACGCCGCGGTGATCGCACGCACGACGACGATCCGCCGCGCACCCGCCTCGGTGACCTCCGGGAGTCGTTCGGCGTCGACGCCGCCGATCGCAAACCACGGCTTGCGGCGGCGCGGGTTCTCGGCGGATTCGCTCGCCGCGACCGCACGCACCAGGTCGAGACCGGGCGCCGGACGCCCCGGCTTGGTCGGCGTCGGCCAGCACGGACCCACACAGAAATAGTCGACGTCGGCATCTGCTTCGGCGGCTGCGGCCTGATCGACATCGTGGGTCGACTTGCCGATGAGCACATCGTTGCCGACGATCCGACGCGCCGCGGCAGGGGGAAGATCGTCCTGGCCGACGTGCAGGACGTCTGCCCCTGCGAGCGTCGCGATGTCGGCGCGGTCGTTGACGGCCAGCAGTGCATTGCGTGACTGGGTGATCTCGCGCAGCACCGCAAGGATCTCCAACTCCTCGCGGGCCTCGAGCGCTCCGAAGCGCTTCTCGCCCGCAGATCCCTTGTCGCGCAACTGAACAATGTCAACGCCGCCTGCGAGCGCGGCGTCGACGAACTCGGCAAGGTCGCCGTGCTCGCGCCGGGCGTCGGTGCACAGATAGAGGGTCGCGGACTCCAGTCGCTTGGTGCGTGCGTGGTGGGCTGTCACGATCGCCAGCGTAGCCATGCGCCCTGCGGCGCGGTTGGGTCGCTGCCTGATAAACGGGTCGCAGTAAGGTGGACTCGAAAGACACGGGAGTCCGCGGATCGGCGGGCTGAGAGTGTGGGACGCCCCCGCTGACCGTCGTACCTGATCCGGGTCATGCCGGCGAAGGAAGGATCTCGAGAAGTTGACGGCTGTAATCGACACCCCCGACCTCGCTGTCGTCGGCGGCGGAGTCATCGGACTGACCAGTGCACTCGCCGCGGCAGACGCGGGCATGCGCGTGGTGGTTCACGACGCCGGACCACAGCAGCGCGCCTCGCACGTCGCAGGCGGCATGCTCGGTTCGCTCGGCGAGGGACTGCCGGGTGAAGAAGCACTGCTCGCCGCGACGTCGGCGTCGGTTGCGCAGTGGCCGACGCTGCTGGCACGTCTCGGCGACGGCTCCCGAGAGGGCTCCGGCGCAGAGGACACTGGTGCAGGAGACACCGGCGAGACGATCGCGACAGCTGCCGACTCGCTGTTCGTCGCGACGACCGCCACCGATCTCGAACACCTCACGCGCCTGGCCGACAAGGTGTGGGCGCCCGCGCTCGGTGCCGGGCGTGAGATCCGAGCGATCGGCCCCGCCGACATCCGCGAGTTGGAGGGCGCGCTGACCTCGAGACTGCGCGGCGGATTTCTCGCGACGGGCGAGGGGGCAGTCGACAACCGCTTGCTGCTCGCCCGGCTGCGCGGTGCGCTGCGGGATGCCGGCGCGCACCTGCGGAACGACACGATCACCGATCTCGATGCTGTGGCGGGTCGACAGGTACTTCTCGCCGCGGGGGCCGGTGTGCCGCAGCTCTGGTCCGGTGCGCGCATTCATCGTGCGAAGGGCGAGATCCTGCGGCTGACTCGCACACGCTGGTCGGTGCCGCCGCCGAGTCACGTCGTGCGTGCCAGGGTCGACGGCCGGATGGTGTATCTGGTTCCGCGCGCGGACGGAATCGTCGTCGGCGCAACACAATACGAATCCGACGAGCCGGGTGCAGAGGTTGCGGGCGTTCGCGACCTGCTCGACGACGCGCTCACGGTGATGCCCGGACTCGCGAGCTACACGCTCGCCGAAGTCGGTGTGGGGTACCGGCCGTGCTCGCCAGACGGACTACCGCTGATCCGTCGTATCGACGAGCGGGTGGTCGTTGCGGCGGGCCATGGCCGCAACGGGATCGTCCTCGCGCCGTACACCGCACAGCGAGTTCTGGAAATACTGCAGCACAACGATGTTCAGCAAGAGGTCGGTCACGAAGACGACGTGTACGGATACGAGGAGGCACGGTGAGCTTCACTGTGAACGGAGAGCGCCACGAGTGGGACGCACAGCCGACCGTCGACGCGCTTGTCCGACGTCTCGGATTGCCCGACCGCGGCGTCGCGGTCGCCGTCGACGGGGCCGTCGTGCCGCGTGGACGATGGGACACGGTTGTTCCGTCCGACGCCGTCGTCGAGGTCGTCACGGCTGTGCAGGGTGGTTGAGATGAGCTCAGCGGAAACCGAAACGCCGACACAGGATCTGGGCGGACTGCGAATTGCCGACCGCCACTTCGGTTCCCGACTCATCATGGGCACCGGCGGGGCGGCGAACCTCGCGGTGCTCGAGCGCGCGCTGGTCGCCTCGGGCACCGAACTGACCACCGTGGCGATGCGGCGGATCGACGCGGGATCGACGACCGGGGTGCTGGATCTGTTGCGGCGCTTGAAGATCGACGTGTTACCCAATACCGCCGGGAGCCACACCGCCGCGGAGGCGGTGTTGACGGCGCAACTCGCACGCGAGGCAGTCGAGACGTCGTGGGTGAAACTCGAGGTGGTCGCCGACGACCGCACGCTGCTGCCCGACCCCATCGAACTCATCGACGCCGCACGACGACTCGTCGACGACGGCTTCACGGTGCTCGTCTACACCAACGACGACCCGGTGCTCGCGGCACGACTCGCCGACCTTGGCGTCGCCGCGGTGATGCCGCTCGGGTCGCCGATCGGAACCGGTCTCGGGATCTCCAACCCCCACAACATCGAGATGATCGTCGAATCGGCGCAGGTGCCGATCATCCTCGACGCCGGCATCGGGACCGCAAGCGACGCCGCGCGGGCAATGGAACTCGGTTGCGACGGCGTGCTGCTCGCGTCGGCCGTGACCCGCGCCGACGACCCGGAACGCATGGCGAATGCGATGCGCCACGCGGTGATCGCAGGCCGCCTCGCCGCCGGGGCGGGCCGCATCCCGACGCGCTTCTGGGCGCAGGCCTCGTCGCCGGGGCGGGTGGTCCTTTCCGCTGATTGAGCCGGCCGCGAGCGTAGCGAGCTGCCGAGTCGAAATCACCAGCGGTGGTCTCGACAAGCTCGACCGGCGGATAGCGCTCGGCCAGCGAGCAGCCGAGTCGAAATCACCAGCGCGCAGAACTCGATTGCTATGGTCGAATCAATGCTTGCCGCGGCCGATCTGACCAAGACCTTCGGGGGCGTGACCGCCGTCGACCACCTGAGTTTCACCGTCGCGCCGGGGCGCGTGACCGGATTCCTCGGGCCCAACGGGGCGGGGAAATCCACGACGATGCGCATGATCCTCGGCCTCGACCGGCCGACGTCGGGAACAGCAACTGTCGGGGGTCGGCTCTATCGCGAACTCGACCATCCACTGCGTCAGGTGGGCGCTCTGCTCGACGCCAAGTGGGTGCACCCCAACCGGAGCGCGCGCAATCATCTGCGGTGGATGGCCGCGACCAACGACATCCCGGTCGGCAGAGTCGACGAAGTGCTCGAGATGGTCGGCCTGACGTCCGTCGCAGACCAACGGGCAGGCGGTTTCTCGCTCGGTATGTCGCAGCGACTCGGGCTCGCGGGCGCACTGCTCGGCGATCCGCACACTCTCGTCTTCGACGAACCGGTCAACGGACTCGACCCGGAAGGCATCGTCTGGGTCCGCAACTTCATGCGGGCGCTGGCCGCGGAGGGCAGGACGGTGTTCGTGTCGAGCCATCTGCTCACCGAGATGTCGCTGACGGCCGACCACGTGGTCGTCATCGGGCGGGGCAGGCTGATCGCCGACTGCTCGATCTCGGAGTTCACCGCGCGGGCGCGCCCGGTGGCCCGGGTACGTACCCCGCAACCGGCGGAACTCCACCGGGCACTCGAGGCCGCTGGGTTGGCGGTGACCCCGGTCGCCGGACAGGACGGCCGGGTGTACCTCACCGTCGCAGACGCCACCACCGACCAGGTCGGCGATGTCGCGGCCGCTGCGGGAATCGGGTTACACGAGTTGGTGTCCGACACCCCGTCGCTCGAAGAGGTCTTCATGGCAGCCACAGCCGAGTCGATCGACTACCGGGGAGGGCAGCACTGATGGGCGTGGTCCGGTCCGAACGGATCAAGCTGACCAGTACCCGTGCGCCGTGGTGGTGCATAGCGGCGGTCGTCGTACTCGGTCTCGGTATCGCGGGACTGATCGCGCTCGTGACTCGCGGTGCTGGCGCGATCGCCGACCAACCCGAGGGAGCCGGGACCGACGGATCGGTCGACCAGAGCAGCGCGGCGTCGGTCTATCTGATCGGGGTGAATTTCTTCGGAGTCGTCATCTTGATGATCATGGCGGTACTCGGCGTGACCACCGAGTTCCGCTTCGGCACCATCCGTACGTCGTTCCTGGCGACCCCTCGTCGCCAGAATGTGTTGTGCGCGAAGGCATTGGTGTACATCGCGTTGACGTTTGTCGTCGTCGTGCCGTTGTCGTTGTGCAGCGTTCTGCTCGTGAAGGCGGTGAACGGTTCGGCTGGTCTCGACCTCGGCAGCGAACACGTGATCAGGCAGATCTGGGGTACCGCGGTCTGGGCGGCGCTGTGCGTCGTCGTCGGGATCGGTGTCGGTGCCATCGTGCGACAGACCGCTGGTGCGGTCTCGGTGGTGCTGGTGTGGATGCTGGTCCTCGAGAACGTTGCCGCGGCACTGCCGGTCGTGGGACGTCGAATCGGGCCATTTCTCCCGTTCCGCAACGGCTCTCGATTCCTCGACGGCGACTTTCCCGGCGATGGCTACCACTGGAATTCGTGGGTCTCGCTGGTCTACTTCGGGATCTTCGCCGCGATCGTCTTCGCTGTCGGTGTGCTCCTGGTGAATCGACGCGACGCCGGGTAGCCGGACCCGGAGCCAGACGCGTTGAGTAGTCCGTTCAGGGGACAGCCCTTTCTCGTGGGAGTCGGAGAGCTGCGGGTCGAGGATTAGACTCGAAACCCATGCAGGGCACGTGGCCACTGATCGAGCGGGAGCAGGAATTCCGCACGATCCAGTCTGCGCTGAATCCGGGCGGTTCGGTGTGCGGGGTGGTGCTGACAGGCGATTCGGGCGTCGGTAAGACGACGTTGGCGCGGCTGGTCACATCGGGTACCGATACGGGGGTTCGCTGGGTCGCGGGTACCGAGTCGGCTCGATCGATACCGCTCGGAGTATTCGCGCATCTCGTCGGTCCCGCGGTGTCGAGCGACCCGGTGACGTATCTGTCAGCGGCGCGTGAAAGCCTTCTGGCACAGGGCGATACGATCATCGGCGTCGACGACGCGCATCTCCTCGACGAGTTGTCGGCGACGTTGCTCCATCAACTCGCAATTGATCGAGCCGTGCAGATCGTCGCAACCGTGCGCAGCGGTGAGGCCGTGCCCGACGCCGTCACCTCGCTCTGGAAAGACAACCACCTCATCCGAATCACGTTGTCGCCGTTCACCAAAGAGCAGAGCGTCGATCTCATCGAGTCCGTCCTCGGCGGACAACTCGAGGAGCATTCCGCAGACCGTATGTGGGAAGCCTCCGGCGGCAACGCCCTGTTTCTGCGACATCTCGTCGAGGGCGCACGGGCAGCGCGCACCCTGCGGCAGGTCAACGGTGTGTGGCAGCTCCGCGGACGCGCTGCGATCACCTCCGAGCTCGCCTCGCTTCTCGCCGGCCGCGTCGAACAACTGCAGCCCGATGTCCTTGCCGCTCTGAAGTACCTGAGCCTGTGCGAACCTCTCGACATCGATGTGCTGTCGGATCTCACCAGCGAAGAGGCCGTCGAACAAGCCGAGATCGACGGCCTCGTCCGCATTGCCCGAGATGGCCGCAGCCTCAACGTCTCCTTTCACCATCCCCTGTTCGGAGAGGTCATCCGGCACGGTCTCGGACTCGCGTCGTCGCGTCGACTCCGCGGTGCGCTCGTCAGAGCACTCGACTCGCGGCCCAAAGACACTCCCGCGGCGCGAATTCGACTCGCCGACCTGGCACTTGAAAGCGACGTCGGTGCCATCGACCCGTCGCTGCTCGGTTCGGCAGCCCGCGACGCACTCAACTTGGCGCAGGTTCCGATGGGTGAGCGGTTCGCGCGCGCGGCAATTGCCGACGGGGGTGGCCCGGATGAGGCAGAGCTGCTGGCCCGCGCGTTGATGTGGCAGGCCCGGCCGGATCAGGCGGAGCAGTTACTCGCGCAGTACCGGCTCGCCGATCTCGGTGAGGTCAGAGCCACCCGCATCGGCGTCCTGCGCGTCGGAAACATGTTCTGGGCCATGGGCGATTCGAAACGCGCCGACGAGTTGCTCGATGAAGTGCGTGCGTGCGTCACCGAACCCTTGCTCACGCCGATCGTCGACGCGATCGGGTCGGCATGTGCACTTTTCGAGAACGATCTCGCACGCGCGGTCGAGCTTTCCGACGATGTGCTCGCGGCGTCGTCTCCGCTGCCCTGGGCAGTCGAGTGGGCGGCGTTCGGCGGCATGCTCGCCCGCGCGCTACAGGGACATGGCGACGACGTCGCGCCCCTTGCTGCCCAGGCACGTGACGCCGAGGCGAAAACCGATGGGATGCTGCGCTTTCCGGCAGGCATCGGCGAGGTACTGTCACTCACGCTCACCGGCCATCTCGATGAGGCGCAGGTCGCGGCACAGCGGTACGCCACCTTCGCCGACACCGCGCAGTACCTCGGTTGGGCGATGGCGGGAGAACTCGTTGCCGCTGTCGACCTCGCGCGCGGCAGGTGCACCGCCGTCACACGACGCATCGAACAGACCCTCGCGACGCTCGACACCGACGAATACTCGGCAACCTGGAACTTCCCGGCCTACCTGTTCCTCATCGAGTCACTGTCGGCAATGGGATTGGCCGACGAAGCCGACATCGCGCTCGCCCGAGCAGGCGAGCACTACGGCAGGCAGGTCGCGGTGTTCGGGCCGATGCTCGGTGTCGCTGCCGCCTGGCAGGCCGCGTCCGCGGGGATGATCACCACCGCGATCGCCCTCGCGAATGACGCGGCGCAGCAGGCGCGTGAGGCAGGGCAGTTCGCCGTCGAAGCCGAATCACTGCACACCGCTGCACGTTTCGGCGATACAACGGTTGCGGACAGGCTCGCCGAACTCAGCGGCGTCGTCGACGGGCCGCTCGTCGGCCTCTATGCACGCCACGCGCGGGCCAGTGCCGATGGCGACGGCGTCGAACTCGATCTGTGTGCCGCCGATTTCGAGAAGCTGGGCTACCTGCTCTCGGCGGCCGACTCGGCCGCGCAGGCAAGTGTGCTGCACGACAACGCTTCACACCGTTCGGCGACGGTCGCGTCGGCGGCGATGGCCGACCGCATCTCGGCGTCGTGCGGCGGTCTGCGGACACCCGCTTTGGTGCGTGCGGCACAACCGTTGCCGCTCACCACGCGCGAACGGGAGATCGCCAACCTGGTGGCCGCAGGACTCTCGAACAAGCAGATCGCCGAGCGCCTCGTGGTCTCCGTGCGCACAGTCGAGGGGCACATCTACCGTGCCTGCGTGAAGCTCGACGTGACCGACCGCGCCGACATCGCGGCGATCCTCACGCAACAACGGGCGGTCAGTCCTTAACCTGTTGGACGTGGGCAACACACGGCCCGGCGCCGAGAGCGACCGCACGCGGTGGGGAAGCGGCCTGCGACAACTGACGACCGCCGAATGGCAGGTCATCCGTGGTCGCGACCCCGACCCCGACCTCGACGCCGTCGAGATAACGGAGTTCTCCGGTCCACTTCTCGCCGGCGGACTCGTCATCGCGATCGTCGGAGTCCTGCCGCTCGTCGGGACACGTTTGTCAGAGAACGCCGACAGCTTGTTCGGACCGCTGATCGGCTCCTTCGCGCTCGCGGCCGTGTGCACTACGACGGTTGCGTGGCTGCTGAGCGCGCTGATCTCCGGACTCGTCGTGCTGGTCGTCTACGACGTCAGTCCGAAAGTGGCGAGCGCAGCGACCGAGGGTGCGCTGCGCGGCTCATTCGGCCGGATCGAGGGCGCGGCCAGTTCGGTGACGCTCGTCGCGTTGATTTCGGGATTGATCTCGTTGGCAATCGGATTGCCGAATATGGCGTCGAGCGACGATGAATCCTCGGTGATAGAGGAACTGCTCTCCGCGCAGGTCGCGTGTCTGCTGCTGGTGCTGATGTTGGGCTTCGCCGCCGAGTCGATCAGGACATCTGCGGAGATCCTGGGCTCGCAGGTCAAAGTCATCGGGTGGCTCGGGTCATTGCTGATCGTGCTGATCTCGTTCTATCTCGCATCGAGCGCCGGTCCGTTCGCGCCGGTCAAGCTCACGCGCAACATCCTCGAGGCGTGGCTGCCTGCCGACATCGACGGCGTGCCACGAGCGCAGGTGATCTCAGACGTCATGCCCAACAACAGCTACCTGTGGTCGATGCTGATCATCGCGCCGTTCGTGACGGTCACTTGGTTTGTCACCGCGTGGCGACTCGGCGCCATACGCAACCTCCGCGCCGCCGTGCGGGCCGCCGCGGGTCAAGGAGAAGGTCAAGGAGAAGACGGACTAGAGGTCGAGGGCAGCGATCAGCACGAGTAGCGGCGTGAGGGCTGCCGGTCGTCGAGGTCGGCGTCGGTGAAGTCGATGTCCGACCTCGACGACGAGTCGGCAACACCGTGGTCCTCAGCGCGGCCGTGCTCCTCACCAACGTTGCGACTTTCATTACCGCTGCGACTCCCATTACTGCTGCGGCCCTCGTCGTCGTCATCGTCGTCGAAGTCGGCGGGCGCGAATCCGAAGGAGTCGATCTCGTCGGAAGCGGTCATATCGGAGCGCAGCTCCCCGCTCTCGAATTGCCCGCTCTCGAATTCGCTGTCGTCGTAGTCGTCGAACTCATCGTCTTCACGTCCGCGACGCCACCCGCCTTTCATCGGGGGTGCCTCACCGAAGTGGTCGGGATCTCCGGAGCCGTACCAGGCGACCAGTACGGCGCCGACGACAGCTCCGAGGAAGCCGACCAGAGCGAGCCATCCAAGGCCAGGCTTGGCTTGATCGCCGAGGAACATGACGCCGATGAGGCTCGGACCTGCCGTTTCGCCGACAACGAGCACCGCGGTGACGCCGTTGACAGCGCCGAGCTGTAGCGCGACGGTCTGCACGAAGAAACCGACGGCACCCGCGATCGCGATGGTCCATGCTGCGGGATCGAGGAGCAGTCGCACGGGGTCGAACGGGTGGATGCCGTCGAGGATGCGCACCGCGATGGCGATGACACCGAACAGCAGGCCTGCGGCAGCACCGCCCGCGATCGCTCCGTGTCGGCCGAGTCGGTACACCGACAGCAACGCCAGCCCGCTCAAGACGATGGTGGCGAAGAACAGCAGCCAATGGAATGAGTGGTCGCCGGAATCACCTGTCTGATGCGACGACGACATGCCGAGAAGGCACAGCGAGAACACCACGAGCCAGATGGCGATCCAGTCGCGTGTATGCAGCGCGATGTTGAGCATGATGGTGCCGAGCAGTGCGGTGATCACCAGGTTGGCCGAGACGATCGTCTGCGACAAGAACAGCGGCAGGTAGCGCGCCGCGACGGCGCCGCCGGCGAAACCGACGGTCACCAGCACCGTTCCCAGGATGAACGCCGGGTCGACGAAGGTCGACGCTGTCGAGCGAAGCGTCGGACCCCCGGCGGCATTGGTGGTCTCGATGCCCTCATCACGGTCGATCTGCGCGGCACGACGAGCCCCGAGGGCGCGCAGCACCGTCGACATCCCGTAAGCCACCGCGGCGAGGCTCGCCGCGATGACGCCTATGAGGAACATGCGACCCGCCTCTCTGCTATTCGTCGTCTATTCGTGTTATCCACCCGGTCCATCGGAGTCGGCCCCGGTGGACGGGAGCCGAGGAATCGTCCGGCCCTAGTGGTCGTGCAATGAAGACTCCCCCTACAACCACAACTCATCGGTCAACGGTCGGCAAGCGAGTTATTATTCCACTCTCAGTATTCACCGAGGTACCGACAATCCCGTCGCCGCCCGTCTCAGGCCGTCCCCGCCCGCCTCGGGCGGACGCCGACCACTGACTAGACTCGCGATGTGGCGACATCCCCGAAGAAGCACGTACTGATCACCTTCGGCCGCTCTTTCCTCACGCTGAACCTGGCGAGGCTGATGTCGGCGGCGGGTCATCGGGTGACCGTCGTCGACAGCATCCCGATCGGTGTCAGCCGCTTCTCCAACTCGGTCGACGCATTTCACAAGGTGCCTCCACCGAAGTTCGAGCCCCGCGACTACTGCCGCGAACTCGCTCGAATCGTCGTCGACGAAAAAGTCGACATGGTCATTCCCATCCACGAGGAAACCGACATCTTGTCGATGATGGTCGGACTGTTCCCTGCGGAGTGCGAGGTGTTTTTGTCCGATTTCGACACCGAGAACAAGCTGCACAACAAGTACGACTTCCAGCGTGAATTGGTCTCACTGGGCATTCCCACGCTGAAGTTCGCCGTCGTCGAAGGACCCGACGACGCCGCAGCGCTCGACTTCGACGTCCCGTTCGCGCTCAAGCAGTGCTATTCGCGCGGGTCGCAGAAAGTGCACAAGATCACTCCCGGCGAGAACCTCGACTGGGTCGAATACGATCCGACGAATCCGTGGCTTGCCCAGGAGTGGATGGAAGGCAAGCGGTACTGCACCTACTCGGTCTGTCGCGACGGCAAGGTCAACGCACACGCGACCTACCCCGTCAGCTACGCGATCGGCGGCAGTTCGTGCCTGTCGTTCAGTTCGATCGAACATCAACCGATCCTGGACTGGATCACCGAATTTGTTGCGGCGCAGAGGTTTACCGGCCAGGCCGGATTCGACTTCATCGAGGGTGCCGACGGCAGCCTCTACTGCATCGAGTGCAACCCCCGATCGACGAGCGGGATCATGATGTTCCGCCCCCACAACGACGTACCCGCGGCGTTCTTCGGCCACAACGACGACCTCATCGTTCCCGACTCCGACGTCGACCGCATGATCGGACTCGGCATGCTGCTCTACGGCTGGACGAAGGCATCACGCCAGGGGCGGTCGATGCGCCAGTTCTGGAAGGACTTCCGCTCGTACGAGGACGTGATCTTCGAGCGCGGCGACATGAAGCCCGGGGTCATGCTGCCGGTCGCCTACGCGTCGATTCTGCGCGACTGCCGTCGCTACCACGTCGGCCTGGCCGAGGGCTTCATGCACGACCACGAATGGGACGGCCACCCGATCTGAGCCACTGAGTTGTCGAGCTACTGCGTCGGGTTGCGGTAGCGCTCACACCGCGCCGAAGTCGACCTTGTCGCCGCCGACGTAGACCTCGGCGATCGCCGGTTCGCGCATGCCCATCAGGAGCGCGAAAAGTGTTTGGTCGCGCGCTCTTTGCGGGTCGTCGTCGCGAACTCCGTTGCGCAGCATCCGTTCCAGCGGCGGCCATCGCTGCGGGTCGATCACCAGGAAGTCGGCTTCCTTGCCGACGTCGAAGTTGCCGAAGCGTGATTCGGCGTCGAGAGCGCGTGCGCCCGCGAGGGTTCCGCTGAACAGCATCTGGGCCGGATGCATGGCAACGCTCGCCTCGCCCGCTTCGGAGATGTGCACCTTGTAGGCGTCACCGGCAACCTTCGAGATCAGCCACTCGTCGCCACCTCCGCAGTCGCTGCCCAGCGCGATGGTCACCCCCGCATCGACGGTGCGGTTCCACGGCATGGTGCCGGAGCCGAGGAACAACTGGGACGTCGGGCAGTGCGCGATCGACGTGCCGGTCTCCGCCATCCGAGCCAGTTCGGCGTCGGTGCAGTGCACGCAGTGGGCAAGAATGGTGCGCCTGCCGAGCAGGCTTTCGCCGCCGACGGCCGAACCCGGGAGAAACTTGCCGTCGTAGGTGTCGAGATAGCACTCCACGTCGAAGAGTTGCTTGACCAGGTCGACCTCGCCGGTGCCGGGCCGGTTGTTCTCGTTGAGGTGTGTGTGGATGTAGACGCCGCGGTCGCGCACCTGCGCGTAGAGCTCACCGAGCGCCGCGAGGGTCTGCGTTGTCACCGACAGTGTGAAGCGGGGCACGATCGCGGTGAGCAGTCGAGCGGTGTCGGGGTCTCCGGTGTCGGCCGCGTGCCACCGATCGATCTCGGCGGTGGTCAATGCGATCGCGTCGGCCTCCGAGGTCATCAGCGGGGCAGCCGAATCCGGACCCTGGGTCTGGATGCCGCGACCGCTGACGATGCGCAGTCCGGCGCGCTGTGTCGCCTCGAATAGTTCGTCCTGTGCCACGGGGAAGGCCGAACCGAACACCATCGCGGCTGTGGTGCCCGCGGCGATCCTGGCGCGGGTGAAGTCGCGCGCGATCGTGCGGGCGAACACCGGGTCGGCCAGTCGCGACTCCGCGGGAAAGATGCAGTTGTTCAGCCATTCCAGCAGCTGGCCGCCGCCGTACGCGTCGAGCTCGTAGGTCTGCGGAAAGTGCACATGGGCGTCGACGAATCCCGGCAGCAGGAAGGCGCCGCCATGGTCGACGACGACATCGCCGGGCTGCGCGGGCAGTTCGTCGAAGGGGCCGCAGAAGTCGATCAGCCCATCGGCGGTGATGGCCAGCGCACCATCGGGGATGTCGACGAGCGCTGAGTCGGCGTCCGAGACCGTCGGCGAGCCTGCGATGTGCATGATGCGTCCCCGATGGATACGACGCTGTGCTGAGGTGCCAGGATTCGCTGCGGTGCCGGGGCTTGTCACGTCGGGGGCATTCACGCGCACAACACAACCACAGGTTCGACGGTTCGGCCTGTCGGGACCGGCATCACTTCACGTCGAAGGCGGGACTCGTCCCGACGAACGACGACAGCGCGCCATTGGTGTGCTTGACGTCGCCGAAGTACCGGATGCGGTGACGCCCCGAGACTCCCGGGCCGGTCGTCCAACTGATGGTCACGCTCGACGCCGTCGAACTGCCCGACGGCCGCTTCCAGGTGAGCTCGGTGCCCCAGGTGTTGTCGTCGGCGGCCGCGACCCAGCGACCCGACTCGTACCGTTCGACGACGAAGTAGCCATCCTTGGCTGCGCTGCTTCCCGGCAGCACCCTGTGCACCTTGTTCGAGGGGTGCGCGCCGCAGAACTCGACCGACACGGTGTCACCAGACCGATACGAAGTCTTTGGTCCACGCACGACGTCGCCGAAGCGTCGACCGCTGATGGGGGTGTCGGCGGGTACCGGGGTCAGCAGATCGGGTTGGGGGCCGCGCTGATCCGGTGGCTTGGGGCCGCGTGACGATGACTTCCCGGCTGCCATTTCGCGTGCGAGCTTGTCGAATTCCTGCATGTACGCGCACAGTGTGTATCGCCCGAAGAGAGTTTCGCCGCCCTCGTACTGCTGAGATAGGTACTCCTCGGGAGTGGTGACGTACTGGCTGTAGCCGTTCGAGTATCCCTGTAGCAGAACGTTTTCCAGAGGCAGTGAGAATGCGGCCGCCACGATCCGACGCACACGCAGTCCCGCGGTGATGGTGAACTCGGCCGGTGCTGCCGCGAGTATCAGATCGCCGATGCGGATCAGTTGGATCGGCAGAACCTGCTGAATCCACGGGTGCGGCGGCATGTAGCCCAGGGGGAACAGTGGTAGCTTCGGCGCCTGGACCTGCTGAACCCATTCCGGCGGAGTGACTTTCGACGTCGCTCCGAGTGCTGCCGCGAAGGGGAGTACGGTGCCCTCCTTGAGAAACGAGAGCTGGCTGCGTGTGTTGTCCTCGGTGCTCGTCGCCGCGGCGGCCGCACCCATGATCGCGGGACTCGTGCGCGCGGGACGGCCGTCTGGCGTGTACGCGCCGTCGATCGCGATGTCGGAGAGGTTCAGAAACCGGTACGCATACGACAGTCCGCCGGACAGCGAACGCGCCGAGGCGAATGCCCGCTGGCCGGCTTTGAACTGCCGCTGACCGATGATGGTGCAGTTGGCGCGGTGGTCTTCGGTCGGTCCGGACGGATGCAGTTTGCGCACAGCGAGATTCGGAGTCATGTCGCCGGCGTTGGTCTGCGGGAACGATGCGACGACGTCGGGGTTGTTCTGCTCGGCGAGGTACGACGCGTAGCCCTTGTTGTCGACCGAGATCAACGTGTTGGCGTCGGTCAGCGACGTGCCGTGTGTGGCAAACCAGGTGATCTCGCCGATCACGTTGCCGCCCTGACGAATTCGCAGCGAGGTGACCTGCGGATCGATGTGCTCGGGAAAGTGTCGACGATCGGGGGTTGGATTGTTGACGAACGCCTGCAGTGAGCGGTTGGCGCTGGCGTCGTGCAACTCGGAATGCCCGAGTTCGAGGGTTCCCGGCGCCAGTGAGTGGTGGGCCGCCACGATTGCGTCGACGAGACCGGCTACCTCTGCGCGGTAAGAGTTCTCCCGATGTCCGAGTGCGGCAAGGACATACGCGTAGTCCCAGGCCGTTCCGCCGCACGAGTTGTGATTGTGGGTGGCGTTGAGATTGACGTTCTCCTCGGTGTAGAGGTTGCCGAAGCGCTGGCGCAATTCGTTCATCACGCCGACGTGGTGGGACTCGAACACGCAGGCAAGATCGGCGTTGACGAAGACGATTCGCTTACCCGACGCGGTGTCGGCGATGATGTAGGCGCGCGCCCACACGCGTTGCAACAGACCGGTGGCCACCTGGCTGAGGTCGGAGTATCCCATCATTCCCTGGCCCGCGATGGCGCCTGTGAGATCACCCTTGCCCGCCCCCACCAGGTAGCCCGACGACGGTGCGGCCGTTGCCGTTCCGGCTCCGAGCGCGCCTGTCATGGCGATCCCGACCACGCCCGCTCCGACGGCTCCCGCGGAGGCGCCGAGGAACCCGCGTCGGGTCACTCCGTTCGGAGCTGCGCCGTCGTGTGACGTGTGATGCGGTGTTCCGCGGGATGCGTTGGTGCTCATCTCAACCCCCTGGTGAAATGTGGACGTTCGAATGCATGGATGAATGGGATGCGTTGTGGGTCAGTGAAGTATGTTTCGGGTGACCGGGTATGACGCCAGGTCTCGTTGGCTCAACGCACGCTGCGCACCAGTAGAACCGACACGCCGCCGAGGATTCCGAAAATCGCTGAGGCGACGAACAATCCGGTGAAACCGCCGGTTGCTTCGACGATCGCGGCGCCGACCAGAGGTCCGAGTGCCTGCGGGACGGCCATCGCGATGTTCATGATTCCCAGGTCCTGACCGTTGTGCTCGGCGTCGGGGAGGACCTGTGTTGCCAGTGCCTGGTCGACACCGAGGAAGGCGCCGAAGCCGGCGCCGAGCAGCGCTGCCGCGACCATCGTCATGGGGAGGTTGGCGACCACAGCGATGCAGACCGCCGCCGCGCCCTGCGAGACACCTGCGGCGAGGACGAATGGCTTTCGTCTCCCGACGACGTCGCTCAGCTTGCCCGACACCAGTGCGCTGATGACGACGAACACCATGTAGACCGCTGTCACTAGCAAGATGTCACTGTCGGCGTCGGTGGAGTGGATACCGAACTTCAGGAAGAAGAAGAGCAGCGAAGTGCCAAGGGCGTTACCAAGATTCACCAACACGCGGCCGAGTAGTGTCCATCCGAAATCGGGATGCTCACGCGGCGAGATCCACAATTCGGATACGACGGCCCGGATACTGATCCGACCCTTGTCGTGTCGCGGGTTGGGCGGATCGTTCAGGTACAGCACGAACGGTGCGACACAGGCGATCAGCAAGACCGCGAAGAGTGCGTACGACGGGAGAAATCCGAGTCCGAACGCAGACACCAGTGCGATACCGATGATCACACCGATCGCTTGCGGGGCCGACACCCAACTCGACACGACACCGCGTTGGAAGACCGGAACCTGATCGCTGATCAAAGCGGTTAGCGCCGCCGACACGGCGCTGAAGCCTGTCAGCGTCGCGCACCACCCGATGGTGATCGCAATGATGTTGTCGGAGAAGCCAAGTGCGATGAGTCCCGCCGCGAACAGCGCCGTACCGCCGACGATCCATGGTCGACGCCGTCCGTATCGGCTCGTCGTGCGATCCGACAGCGAACCGGTGAGGGGAAATGCCACGAGCGCGAAGGCCGCAGAGATTCCCGATACCACGCCGAACGTGAGAACGCTTTGCTTCCAATTGCTTTCGTCGACATTGGTGCCGATATCCAGCCAGTCGTTGATCTGGTTGGGAAGGGTGAGCTGGAACGGTGCGAGTTGCGCGAGCCAGATGCCGAGCCAGGAGAGTCCGAAGAGGCCGATCCACTTCGACGAAACGCGTTGCCACGGCGTCGTCGGACTGTGGTGGGCGTCGTGGTCGAGGGTCACCGTGCGTCGGTTTCCGGCGACGTCGGTGTTGTTGCCGGTGCCGGGGTCGGTGATGATGTCGGGTCCGCCGTCGGAGCGGCGAGTGTGACGATTGCGGTCGCGAGTACGTCGATGTTTCGACGCGCAGCCTCGGTGTCCCGGTCGGTCAACCACGACAGCGTGAGACCGTCTATCGCAGACGTCACCAGGTGAGCGACCTGCGTCAGCGGTAGCTCCCACGTGATCGACATGCGTTCGGCCAGATAACTCAGTGCGTCGGCGACGGCGCTGCGGTAGGTCTGCCACTGCTTGTTCACGGCCGCGCGGTCGTGGCGGATTGCGTGCGTCGCCACTTCGAGGAGCGCGAGCTCACGCGCGGGATCTTCCTCGAGCATGCGCAGGTAGCCGAGCATGGCCTCGCTGAGTACCTCGTGGAGGCTCGCGTCGTCGGCCACCATGTCGGCAGACAAGACCGCGGTGAGGCGCTCCTGCTCGGTGATGTGCGTGATGACCTCGGTGATCAGCGCATCGCGGGACGAGAAGATGTAGAAGAGCGCGCCCTGAGGCATCCCTGCCTCGCCGACGATCGCCCTGGTCGTCGCGGCGGCCAGCCCATCTCGTGCGATGACGCGAACGGCGGCATCGACCAGCGCCTGCCGCCGGTCCTCGAAAGTCATTCGACGCAACGAATCCCCCTGGTCATCTGTCGTGTGCGAGTTGACCATACGATCAACTGTCGACAAATGTGCGGGATTCGCTCGAAATCCGCAACAGGAGCGCTGCGATTTAACCGCGCCGCAATCGGCGCCGCCGTCAGGCGGGTTCGAGTTCGCCGACGGTGATCAGGGTGCCGTCGTGCAGCATGCGCACGATCTCGTCGGCGACGTCCTCGGGGTAGGTGTAGTCGTCGATGGGTCGCGGATTTGCAGGCGGTGGAGTTGCTGATTCTGCTACCGCGGCTGGCGGCGTCAGCTCGGCTCGCCACCGCTCGAGTTTGTCGTCGATGATCGCGTCGAGATCGTGAATGTTGTTGGTGCGCAGCGCAGTAGGCTTCCCGGGGAATGCCGGGTCCGGGTTGGAGCGCCAACCGTATCTCCCGCGGTCGGTGCCGTCGGGGATCTTTTCGGTGGTGAACTGCCCGGGACCGTCGCCGACCGCGCGGTTGTGGGGTCCGCAGGCTGGTGCGAGCTCGTCGATGTCGGTGCGTCCGCCCTTTGCCCAATCCTGTTCGGCGTGGTGGATTTCGCAGTGGCTGAAGGGGCGGGGGCAGTCGGGCATGGAGCATCCACCGTAGTTCGCGAACAGCATGAACCGCTGTGACTCGTTCGCGAGGCGGTTGGCCGTGCCGAAGTAGAGGGGTGCACCGGTGTGCTCGGAGAACACCGCCAGGTGCATGACCGATTGTGCGGCCAAACGGATCAGGTCGGGCATCGGGATGTCGGCGCCGGTGGTGGTCTGTCCGAAGCCCGCGTACTCGCGGAGCTGAGTGTCGGAGATGCGTACGACGAGGTGTGGCGGAAGTCCGCGATGGCTGGCGCCGAGCAGCCCGCCGTCGAGGACGGCCCTGAGAATCGCGGAGAGCGCGTCGTGGTTGCGTTGCGACTGGGTGCGAGTGTCGCGGGCCGCTGCCTCCTTGAGCGCGTCCACATCGGCGAACTCGTTGCTGCCGGTGGGCGAGGCCTCGTCGTCGGGATTGTTCATTCCGGGTGCTGCCCATGCTGCGAGTGCTGTATCGAGCATCGCGCGGGTCGTGGGATCGAGGGTGCCGAGGATTCGTGACATCGACTGTGTGTCCTGATTGTCGACGGTGAGTCGGCGCTGACGCTTGCGGTCATTGTCGTCGGTGATCGTGCCGTCCGGGTCGAGGTAGGCGAGTAAACGGTTGCCTGCGGCGAGAATCTGGCGTGGCGCTAGCTTCTGTGCGAACTCGGCGACTTCGGCTTCGGCGCGGGTCAGTTGCTCCGCATCGATGCCCTCCGGAATCTTGTTCAGCACGGTGAGTGCTGCGGTGAGGTGATCGGCACCGAGCGTGCCGCTGCGCAGTGCGTCGGCGAGCAGCGGGTAGAGCGCGGGCATCGTGTCGCCGGTGATCGTGAAGGTCTCGTTGAGTGCCAGGATCTGCCGCCTGCGCTTGGTTGCGTCGTGCAGGCGCAACGCGCCCATCATGAAGTCCGACAACGAGTGTGTGCCGACAGCGCGATACGCCGCACGATTGGACACATCCATGATTCGACTGTTGCCGATCGAGATCATCCTGCGCGCCGCACGCTCGTGTTCGATCGCCATGGCCGCCACCTCGGCCTCCGTTGCGCCGCTGGTGTCGACGTCGTCGATCTGATCGAGCAATGCGTGCAATTGCTCATACAGCGCAACAGGATTCGGCGCAGCAGTCTCTCCGGCCAGGTGCCCCTCGTGGATGTCTGAACTCTCGGTCCCCATGCCCGCCCCCGCCTCCGGTGTCGAACTGACGTTCTATTTCCAACGTACCCGTCAAATCGGACATGTCAAGGAGAATCTCTTTGCTTGTTGAGTACTGCCCGGGTCGGCCACGTCGACTTCATTCTTGACTCGACGCCTTCCCGACCGCGAGGGTGGAGCACATGGTCACAGTCGACGACACCGCAGCCGCCCGCGCCAGGCTGGCGTACGAAACACTCGAACCTTTCCACGTCCTCGCCTACTTCAACCCGGGACTCGCTGAGGCACAGGGTGATCTGAGCCTCGACCCGCACGCCTTCTACGTAGGAGCGCGAGGGGCTCCACTCGGCGATTGCGCAGCCCCGGTCGTCGTCTCGTCGTTCTACAACTTCGCGCCCGAACTCATCACCAACGCGTGGGAGTCCGCGCGCAAGGTCGGTCTCGACAAGGTTGCCGCGCGTCGAGAGCAGATGCTCGACGCCCAGTTCCGCGAGATTCTGGGCGAGCGGGTCGTCGAACCTGAACTTGCTTCTCTCGCAGAGCGTTACCAAGAGATCGCATCTTGTCTCCCGATGGGAGGTAGGCCGCTGGCCTCGGCATGGGCGGCTCTGACACCGCCGGATTCTCCGCACCTCGAGCTCTGGCACGCGCTGTCCGTACTGCGAGAGTGGCGGGGAGACAACCACATTGCGGTCCTCGTCCAGAACGGTCTCGACGGAATCGACGCGGCAACCTTCCACGAGGCAGGACTGCCCGACCCGACAATTCGACGTCGAGCACTGGGCCGACGACTCGCTCAGTTGACCCGCGGATGGTCGGACGAGGCGTGGGAGGCTTCGGTCGCCAGGCTGGTAGAGCGAGGGCTTGCCACCAGGATCGACGACGATGGGCACGAGTTGACCCCGGCCGGTCTCGATCTCTACCGCGCGATCGAAGCCGAGACAGACGCCATCACCGGTTCGGCTTGGGCGAGTGAGGATGTCGACGAACTGCTCGAGCGTTCCCGGCCGTTCGTGAAGGCCGTGATCGACGCGGGCGTGCTTCCCGGAACCAAGAAGAAGTAGCTGGGTGATCCGATTCTCCTGACCTGATCCCCGTCGGCGCCGCATCGGGCGGCGCCGACGGACCGGCTCACGCGAATCGTCTGTGCGGCAGAGTCGCTGGCTTACAGGTCACTGAATTTGCATGTCACTGAATCTTGGCCAGAGCGGGTTCGACCTTCTTGATCGCCCACGGCACGGAGTAGATCGACGGGCTGCTGAAGGCTGCCGCGTTGTTGTTGTCCAGGTACACAGTGCTGCCGCGCTGTACTGCGGGTAGCGACGTGAAGCCCGGAACCTTCTCGAAGACCTCGGGTCCTCCCGCCAGTGGCCAGAGAATCAGCAGGTCCGAGCGGAGCACGTCGATCCGCTCAGGGGACACGAGAGTGCGATCACCGTTGGGGGACAACGACTTCACCGTCGGGTCGAGTACCAGACCCATCTGACCCATCAGCTTCGACGCCGCATCACTGTCGGAGGTGATCACGCCGAGCTGATTCTCCTGAGTGAACTGTGCGAACGAGAATGTCTTGCCCTGGGCCTTCGGATACGTCGACTTGACCTGCGCCAGTTGATCATTGACCTCTGCGACAGCATCGGCGGCTTGCGTGCGCTTGTCAAAGATCTCGCCTGCCGTGGTGGTCACGTCCTCCCAGCTATCCACCTGGGTGCCCTGCTCGAGCACGGGGATGGTGGGGGCGATCTGCTGCAGGCGTTCCCACGACGCCTTGTCGGGAAGGAAGCCGGCCAGGATGACGTCCGGCTTGTACTTCGCGAGGGTCGCGATATCGGGGGTCGCGGTGTAGGGCACGACGGTCGATGAATGCGCAGGCGTCCACTCGAACCGGTTGTTCTCGCCCGAGTAGCCCTCCAGAACGAACTCTGCGGTGATCGGAACGTCGAGTTTGATCAGAGAGTCTGCCCAGGTCCAGTTCAACGTGACAGGGCGCTTGGGCGTGCTGGGGATCTCGGTGGTGCCGTACTGGTGTGTGATCGTCACCGGCCCGGACGACGACGATGACGAATCGGAATCGGAATCGGCGCTCGAACAGGCTCCGACTACCAGTGACACTGCTGCGAGCACCACCGCGAGATGGCCGAACTTGAATCTCATTAGGCAAAGCTAACTTATGTCCGGTTTGTGCGATAGGCCTGACGCGAGCGGTTGTGCCCAAACGCCCCCGCCGACCGGTCGCGCGGAGTAGACGTTGGGCATGGACGATCTCGAGCAAGTGAAGGCGCTCAAGTACCGCTACCTGCGGGCACTCGACACCAAGGATTGGGATGCATTCGCCGCGACGCTTACCGAGGACGTCACCGGCGACTACGGCGAGAAGCTATCCTTCGGTGACAGAGATGAACTCGTCGGGTACATGCGCAGCTCCGTCGGACCGGGTGTCATCACCGAGCATCGCGTCGATCATCCCGAGATCGTCGTCGCCGGCGATTCCGCTACCGGTCGGTGGTATCTACAGGATCGCGTCATCGTGCCGGAGTTCTCTTTCATGATGATCGGAGCGGCGTTCTACGCGGATACTTACCGCCGAACCGACGACGGCTGGCGCATCTGCGCGACGGGCTACGACCGGACGTACGAGGCGACCGTCGATCTGAAGGACGTACCGAGCTTCTCCGTCACGGTTGGCCGGGCGATCACTCTCGCCACTTCCTCGTGAGTCCGGGGTACCGGTTATGTCGTACCTGTTCGCAGATCGAGCCGATGCCGGGCAACTATTGGCCGAGCGCATCAGGGCCACCGGAGGTCTCTTGCCGGGTTCGTCTGCAGAACAACCGCTTCCGCTGATCGTCGGCCTCGCACGAGGTGGTGTGCCTGTCGCTCGTGAGGTCGCAGAGGCTTTCGACGCTCCGCTCGACGTGCTGGTTGTGCGCAAGCTCGGCGCTCCCGGTCAGCCGGAGTACGCGATGGGTGCTATCGCGGCGGGGCAGGTGTTCGTGGCCGACGACGTGCCGCGGCGACTAGGGGTGTCGGATCGGCAATTGCATGAGATCGTGATGCGCGAAGACGCGCTGCGTATCGAGCGAGAAACGAAATATCGCCAAGAGCGGCAACCGTATTCGTTTGCCGGAAGGTTCGTCGTCCTGGTCGATGACGGGATCGCGACGGGTGCCACGATGGCAGTGGCGGCGCGTGCCGTTCGTGCGGCGGGCGCTGCTGGGATCATGATCGCCGTGCCGACCGCTCCGCGCGATGCCCTGCGCAGATTCGCAGACGATCCCGACATCGACCGGGTGGTGGCAGTCGACGTTCCCGAACCCTTTAGTGCCGTTGGGTTTTCGTACCGCGATTTCGGTCAGGTCCCCGATGATGACGTGGTGAGTTGTCTACGTGATCGATGATGCGGGGCTGCAGCTAGGGGTGCTCCAGGGTCAGGCGGCTGGCCGGGTGCGCACCTGTGCAATGAAGACGGCGAGGCCGATTGCCTCGAGAAGCACCGCTCCCCACAGCGCCGGGCCGATCGTCTGCGCAACGCCTGCGCCGCACAGTGCGCCAACCAGAAAAGCGAGCACCACGATGGCGGTGGCGACAGCGGCGCGGACCTGCGCCGACGACCTCCCGCGTACGAGGTCTGCTGCCGCGGCGACGAACCGCATCAGGTTGCCCGTTGTCGCGATACTGACGAACGAGATTCCGCCCGCGGTGCGGAACAGTTCGAGCCGTACCCCGCCCACGAACGACAAGGGGATCACGAACAGTGCGGCAGGAGCGCTCGACGGCAGACATGCCAGCACGGTGAAGACGACGAGTTGGAAGACGAGCACCGAGCCGAGCGCGCGCGCCGGGAGCGTCGGGACCAGTGTGCGAAGCACTTGGGCGGCAACGAGACCCGCAAGGTAGGCCAGCAACGGCCAGGCGAACTTCGCCCATTCGTCACCCTTGACCAACCCGACCGCCAAGAACACGACGTTGCCGGTCTGTGCGAATCCGAACACCTGGTGTCGCAGATAGAGGAAGGCGTCGACGTACCCGCCGACGACGGTCATCAGCACGGCACTGATGAGTCCGACTTCGCCCCGAGTCGGCGGAAGGAACGCCCGTGTTGCTGCCATCGCCGAAACCTTCCAAATGTCTTGCGTACTCGTGGCGGGTCACCGAAACCTCGCACAGGGACGTGTGTGGTGACCGTGTGTGGTGACACATTAGCCGCGCTGGCCATTATCGGTGATGGCAGTGAACGTCATTGTGTGAATCGGCACCGCCAGACAGTGGCGGGAGAAGTCGCGTATGACGCTCGGCGAGTGGACTCGCGACTTATCCTGTAGGTGGCTCGACAGAGAGTGGACACCATGACCGCCACACCGACCCGACCAACGCCTGTGGAACTCACCCACCACAATCATCTCGCCGGGATCTTTGCGCCGCAGCGAACCGAGGTCGACGTCGCCGACCTGCCGGTGACAGGCGAACTGCCCGAATCGCTGACCGGCAGCTACCTGCGCAATGGACCCAACCCGCGGTTCGATCCGATCGGGTCCTACGTGTACCCCCTCGACGGCGATGCCATGGTGCACCGCGTCAGCATCGAGAACGGGCGGGCGTCGTACATGAATCGCTTCGTCCGCACACCCATGGTGGTAGCGGAAGAGGCTGCCGGACAAGCGATCTGGTCGGGTATCACCGACGGGTACACGCCACCGGCGGAGGAAGTGGGAGACAAGCTTGCCGGGACCGTCCGCGAGCTCCCGGACATCAACATCGTCTCGCATGCCGGCAAGCTGATGGCGATGGCCGAGGCCGATCAGCCGTATCTGCTCAACGCCAAAGACCTTGCGACACTGGGGCGCACCGACTGTTCCGGCGCGATGCGGGTGGGTAGCACCGCTCATCCGAAGCTGGACCCGTCGACCGGCGAGCTCGTGTTGTTCAACTACACGCTTGAGGTTCCATACCTCACGTGGTCGGTGATCAACGCCGATGGCACCACGAAGGTGGAGCCGACGCCCGTCGACGGTCTCACCGACGCGGTGATGATTCATGACATGGCTCTCACGAGCACTTACATCGTATTGTTCCTGTGCCCCTTGATCTTTGACCTGGAAGCGGCGATGACCGGTGGCTCGTTGCTGTCGTGGCGTCCGGATGATGGCACTCGCATTGCGCTGATTCCCCGCGACGGTGGTGCGGTGCGTTGGATCACGACCGACCCGTTCTGGGTGTGGCACTTCGCCAACGCCTTCGACAACCCCGACGGCTCGGTGACCGTCGACTACGTGGAGTGGAGCTATCCCGGCGGTTTCGCGACGGAGCCGAACCCGTCGTCGTCGACCTTGAATCGGGCCGTGGTGTCCCCGGATGGCCGCCTTTCGCGAACCGCCCTCAGCAGAAGAGACACCAACATGGAGTTCCCACGTGTCGACGACCGACTGCTGACCCGTGATCATCGCCGTGTCGCCACCGTGGCCAAGGGGCCCGGTGACGTTGGCGATCAGGACAGTCTGTGGTTCCACGACCTGGTCGCGGATACCGAAACCTGCTGGACCCCCGGCGTTGCCATCGGCGAGCCGATCTTCATCCCCGGCGCCGAGGGCGATTTCTGGGGCGCGATCGGCACCGACCCCGCAGACATGAGCTCGCGGTTCTATCTGCTTTCGGCCGACGATCCGGCGTCCGGTGCGATCGCGACGATCGACCTGCCGCAGCGCGTACCGGCGGGCCTGCATGGGGCGTGGCTGGCTGGGTGAGCATCGTGCCGGTCGGCGGGCAAAGTGCGATCTGCGGCATGTTCGCAACCACTGCGACCTTGGACCTCGATTAGCTGTCCCCGGTATCGGAGGCGGCGAGGAAATAGCAGAATCAGCGGCATGAGTGGTCTGTCGACCGACAGCCCCCGCAGCGGAGCATCGTCGGACATCGTCGCGCACGCCTGGGCGGCGACAACCAGCGATGTCACGAGCGCGCTGGAGACCGGTCCGGGTGGCCTGACCTCGGCGGAGGCTGCGGCCCGACTCATGAGAGACGGTCCGAACGCGCTGCACACCGTGCATGTCCGGCCGCTGCACATCCTGGTCAACCAGTTCCGCAGCGCCCTGATGGTGCTACTGATCGCGACGGCCATCCTCGCCTTTGCGCTCGGCGACCGCAACGACGCGGTGGTGATCGGCATCATCCTCGCGGCGAGCGTTCTCGGTGGATTCGTCAACGAATACCGGGCCGCGAAGGCCACCGAAGCGCTGCACGACCGGGTGCACCACAGCACAACCGTGATCCGTGACGGCACCGCGCAGACGATCGACGTCACCGGACTCGTGGTCGGTGACGTCGTCCGTCTGGTGCTCGGGCAACTCGTGCCCGCCGACATCCGGCTGACCGAGGTCACCGATCTGGATTGCAACGAGGGCGTGCTCACCGGCGAGTCCACTGCCGCCGCCAAACAGATCGACCCACTGCCCGCCGATACGCCATTGGCCGACCGCACCAATTGCGCATACATGGGGACGGTGGTGCAGTCGGGTACCGCTACCGGGATCGTCGTCGCGACCGGAGCACACGCGGAATTCGGTGCCGTCGCAGCAGGTCTCGGGGGCGATCCGCCGCAGACCGCGTTCCAGAAGGGCCTGTCCCGGTTCTCGGTGCTGCTGCTGCAGGTGGCGATCGTCCTGACGGTGTTCATCATCGCTGCGAACCTCATCCTTGGCCGGCCGCTCGTCGAGTCGTTGCTCTTCGCCCTCGCGATCGCGGTCGGAATCACCCCGCAACTGCTGCCCGCCGTCGTCACCACCGCCCTTGCCGCCGGCTCCCGACGACTTGCCGCGGCAAAGGTGCTGGTCAAACGTCTGGTGGCGATCGAGGACCTCGGCGACATCGACATCCTGCTGACCGACAAGACAGGCACCCTCACCGAGGGGCAGATATCGCTGATCGGCGCGCTGGCCCCCGACGGCCGACCCGACGACGACGTACTGCTCACCGGTCTGCTGGCCACCGACGCCGCCGACACGCAGTCGTCGAGCGGCAACGAACTCGATACGGCGCTATGGCGCGGCGCCGGGCCGGTCGCGGACCGGGTGACCGCTTATCACCGAATCGCCACACGGCCGTTCGATCACGTCAGGCAGATGGCGTCGGCGATCTCGGCGGGACCCGATGGCCGACACACTCTGGCCGTCAAGGGCGCACCGGAGCGAATCCTCGAGCGCTGCACTGGAACCGGACCGGAGGCCGAGGAGACGCTCGACCGGCTGTTCGCGCAGGGCTCGCGAGTGGTGGCGCTGGCCACTCGGGAGATGCCCGCCACTCAGACCACGATCGGCGACGACGACGAACGCGAGCTGACCCTGGTCGGTTTCCTCGTGTTCCTGGACCAGCCGAAAAAGTCGGCGGCACAATCACTTCGCGATCTCGACAACCTGCACATCACGGTCAAAGTGGCCACCGGTGACAACGTGGTGGTGGCCGACAAAGTCGTCGCCGACCTCGGTATGACGTCGGGTGGCAGCATCACCGGGGCCGAACTCGACCGTCTCGACGACGAGGAGTTCACCCGAGCGGCCCGGGAGCGCACAGTGTTCGCTCGGGTCACACCGGAGCAGAAGGCACGGATCGTCAGCGCGCTGCAGACGCACGGGCAGTCCGTCGCCTTCCTCGGCGACGGGGTCAACGACGCCCTGGCCCTGCACCGCGCCGACGTCGGCATCTCGGTCGACAGCGCCACCGACGTCGCGAAGGATTCCGCTGATGTGGTTCTGCTGGAGAAGGACCTCGGTGTGCTCGCGCGGGGCGTTGCCGAGGGACGACGCACCTTCGCCAACACGATCAAGTACGTGCAAATGAGCGCATCGAGCAACTTCGGCAACATGTTCAGCGCGGCCGGTGCCTCCGCGGTCCTGCCGTTCCTGCCGATGATGCCCAGCCAGATCCTGCTGAACAATCTGCTCTACGACTCGAGCCAGCTTGCGATCCCAAGCGACCGGGTCGACGCCGAAGCCCTGCGGTCGCCGTCGCACTGGGATATCGCTGCGATCCGGCGGTTCATGGTGTTCTTCGGTCCGATCAGTTCGCTGTTCGACTTTCTGACCTTTGCCGCGCTGATCAAGATCTTCCATGCTCAGGCCACCGAGTTCCACACGGCATGGTTCGTGGAATCGCTGGCGACTCAGATACTGATCGTGTTCGCGATCCGCACTCGTCGTATCCCTTTCTTCCGCAGCCGCCCGTCGGCGCTGTTGATCGCGGCGGTCGGAATAGTGCTGGTGATCGGGGTGGTGCTGCCGTTCACTCCGTTGGCCAGGCCACTTGGCTTCGAGGCGTTGCCAGTGTCGTTCTACGTGTTCCTGCTCGTGATGGTGATCGGCTATCTGGTCGTCGTGGAACTCGCGAAACACGTGTACTACTCGACCGCGACGTTCCGGCCACAGCTGCCGCCGCGCTGGCGTGGGCTTCAACACCGCCTGGAACGCCGTTCCTCACGCTTCACCGCTGTGGCGTGACCGAGAGTGGGTGTGACCGGGAGTGGCACCTCGAAAGCACTTGCGAAAGAATGCCATTCGGCGCGGCCCCCGGTTCCCGCAACATAGAATCCGAGAGCAAAAACAGGACCTCGGAGTGGATGTGCACAACTCACAATCTTCGATAATCAGATCACTCCGGGTGTACGACCCGGGCCACACCTGGCTGATCTATGCCACGTCGACGACGATCGCGACGGCGTTGGGGATTCTGGTTGCCCACTTCGTCATCGTGGCCACCCACGGACCCGACATTCTGCTGGTGACAGGCGGAATCATCGGCATGGTCGCGTTCGGAGCGACCGGTGACGTCACGGCGAAAGCCCGCTGGCTGACGTCGGTGACCGTCGTCGTCCCGGGGCTGGCCGCAGCGGCGCTGGGTGTCGTGCTGACGCATCATTCTCCTGCTGAGATCGTCGTGTCGATACCCATGGCCGGATTCTGTATCTGGGTACGACGATTCGGTTGGCGCGGCCTGGCCGTGGGTGGTGTGACTTTCTTCGCCTACCTGATGGCGATCTTGGCCATGCGAGAGCCCGGGGCGAACCTGCAGCAGATCCTTCTCGTCGTCGGAGGCGCACTCCTCTGCGGTGTGCTCCTGCGGACGGTGATGCTGATCGAGTTCCCGGCACGCCGACTCAGGTTGCACCTGCGGCAGTTTCGGGCGTCGTGCGCCGAAGCGCTCGAGCGGTCCCAACGACCCGGAACCGACGCCGAGATCCTGGTGCCGGTGAATCACCTGCCTGACCTCACCCTTGCCATGGCCGGGTGGCTACAACAGTTTGACGTCGCGTCGCTCGGAGTGGACCCGAACACGCTGCGCCGCACAATGTTCGACGCACAAAGCGCAACTGAGCTGGCATGCGAACAATTGCAGTCTCTAGCGAAATCGGGTGTCGATCCGCATTCGGATGCCACGCTCTCCGGTGTCCTTGATGCGCTGATGACCGTCGTTAGCGGCACGCCGTCGAGCCACGACGTCGCGGCCGTGGAACTCACGGCACGCTCGGCGATCACCACGGTCGACCCGTCGACTCCACTTGGCCTGACAACGCTTTTCGTCTCCCGCGCGCTGCTCGCCCAACTCGACCTCGACGACGCCGCGCGTGGCGATGCCGACGTGGATAACCCCAGCCCGCCCGAACCCGTCGTGTCTGATGCCGATGTCTCCACTACCGATGGGGCCGCCACCGACGACCACGTCACCAATAACACTGCGGCCGTGGTGCGTTGGTGGGACCACCTGCGGCCAACCTCGCGGATGGCGATTCAGGTGATGGTGGCGACCGCCATCGCAGCGGGTGTGGGACAGGCGATCGCAGCGGGGCGTTGGTACTGGGCGGTGATGACGACGTTCATTGTCTTCATGACCGCCGCCACCCGTGCCGACGTGCTGACCAAGTCGTCGTGGCGCGTTGTCGGGACTCTGGTGGGGGTGGCATTCGGTGCGGTGGTGGCAATCCTGCTCGTCGGGCACCCGCTCCCGCTGTCCATCCTCTTCTTGGTCTGTGTCTTCTTCGGCTACTACTACCAGGGCGCCAACAACGGTATGCCCACCATCTTTTTCACGATCCAGTTCGCGGTCATCTACGCCCTCCTGGGCTTCCACAACTGGACGCTCGCCTTCGTTCGACTCGACGAAACCATCGCGGGTGCGATCGTCGGCGTGGTGTGCGCTTACATCGTCACGTCGCAGCGATCCGACGGTGCTGTGGCCGCCAGCGTCGACAAATACTTTGCGGCACTTGATCATCTGATCGTGTCGTGCGGTGAGGCGCAGACGTCCGCGCATCAGTCGAAGCCCGTCGTCGACGCGGCGATCGCACTCGACAACGCGCATCAGGGGGTTCGGTCGACCCTGTCGAACATGGCGGCGGCGATGCTCGTCGGTCTCGGCGCACGACGCCGCGCTCGTTCACTACAACTCGGCCGCCTCACTCGAAGTGCACACGTGCTGGCGCAGACTTCGAGTGCGCTGTCTGCCGACCCATCACTCGTGTACACCGGGCACGACGCCGAGGTGGTTGGGGCCGCGGTCAGCCGACTGCGAGCCGACGCCGAGGACCTCCATCAGGTCTTTCTGGAACAGCCCGTGGCACACGCCGAACGAGGTGAATCGTTGGCGCAGTTGCTCAGTGGCGTCGACGCCCGACCGGATACCGCCCGCGGCGCAGGTGTCGCTGCGTCCGTGCGCCTGGACCATCTCCTCCGCACGCTTCCGGATACCGTTGCCGCTCCCGTCGCGTCTACTACTCCGAGCCGACAATGACAGCACCCAGGCGACGGCGCACAAGGGGCCACGTTAACCAGAGCGGTTACGTCGGCGGCGGCAGTGTGACCACTGGACACGGATACGTGGCGCCGGGAGGGTCACACTCGACGTAGGCGCACACACCGCCGGAATTGAACTGACTGCACAGCATGACCGGCGGCACCCCGTCGAACTCAGGGCCGCCGCCCCGCAACGTGATGGTCACCGAATCGATCGAATCAGCGTCCACATCAACGTATTTCGACAGAATCGCGTTCACTTCCAGTAATGCCTCAACGGCTGCGGATCGCAGCACGCGCACCCGCTCCAGGTCACCCGCTGATATGGGAACGCCCTCTTCGTTCGGCGTTTGCGCCGGACTCGCATCATCTCCACAACACATGATTCCTCCGATCGACGGTCATCCGATCGCCCACATGCGGGGCTTGTAACAAGAATGGGCCGCCTCACCTGCCAGCGCCGCCTGAAAGCCAGTTTCTGTCGGTTGATCGATCGATATGGCTGATCGCCGTCGGCTGCGTGATGGTCGTGGCGAACGCGGCCGCCTCTCAAGCCTGTGCTGTCTCGCTGATCGAATAGCCAGGCGAGCGCACGCCCTTCGGCACGCTCGCGAGCTCTCTGCTTAGAGACCGCCGAGCGTATCGAGACTCCCGAGCGATGCGAATCTCGTTCAGCGCGAGCCGGATTCGGCGCGCTGCGCCACGCGCTTCGCTTGGGCGCACTGCCAGAGGTAGCGAGGTGACGGGGGGAACCAGCCCAGTTGCTGTCCCATCCCGAGGTCGTCACGGTTGGCCCAGTGTTCGGCGCACAGCCCGTCGCGCATGCGGAACCAGTGGGTCTGGGTTACCGCGAAGGTCTTGCCGGTCGGCGCGAACACCTGCTCCACGCGGCCGGCAGCGTCGTAAACGACGAACGGTCCGCGGTGTGTGCCGGACATTGTCGCGTGGACGACCACCAATTCGCCGTCGACGACGGCGACATGCGGTTCATGACGCAGATCCGGGAAGGCGGCCCGCAACCAGAGCGCGGACGCCCAGAACGCTTCCGGCCCCACGCCGCGACAGTTCGGTGGCTCCGCGTGCGCCTCCCGATTCACCGCATCGGGATGCATCGTCGCGTCGAACGCTGCCCGGTCGCCGGCACCCATGTCGGTCACTGCGCGAACGGCCACCCCAGCTGGTTCCTGAATACTCATGACGACCTTCGACTTTCGATACATAGAGACTGTATTGAAAATCAAGTATTGATTACAGGGTGACTGGAGTCAATAGAAGGCGAGGCTACGACGCGTCGGGGCGACGCGACCAGGCCCGTGCCCGACGGCGCCAGATCGTTCTGTCCGCCACAGAGTTGTTCGAGCGCAACGGTTTCGGAGTCACGGTCGCCGACATCGCAGACGCCGCCGATGTCTCCCCCGAAACCATCTACAAGTCTTTCGGCGGCAAGGCCGGACTCATCAAGGTCGCCTTCGACCAGGCATTGGCTGGCGACGACCAAGAAGTCGAGGTGGCCGACCGGCCCGAGACCCGGGCCGTCGAGACCGAACCCGACCCCCGCCGCAAGCTCGAGTTGTACGTGGCGGCAGCGGTGCCGCGGATGGTCCGTGCCGGACGGCTGATGCTGGCGATCCGCGACGGCGCACGCACCGATCCAGCACTACGCGAGCTGTGGACGACTGCGCTACAGCAGCGACTGTTCGGGATGACCAAACTCGCCGAGCACCTCGCCGACTCCGGCAGCCTGCGGGCCGGGGTCACCGTCGAACACGCACGGGACACGCTCTGGACATTGATCGCGCCGGAACTCTATGAACTGCTTGTCGTGATGCGTGGCTGGACGATCCCCGACTACCGGGACTGGATGGTCCGCGCGATGATCGCCGAACTGGTCTGAGCCGAACCGGTTCGGGCTACGTGACATCGCGGTGATATGAGAGCCGATGACGGGAATCGAACCCGCGTATTCAGCTTGGGAAGCTGATGTTCTGCCATTGAACTACATCGGCGTGCGAGGTCTGCTCGCGAACGACAGCCTAGCAAACCCAGGCCCCGATGACGGTGACCGGCCGCGACGTCGCGGCTATCCTCGCGACCAGGCTCGCGTAGGCGCCCGGTGCGACACACCGCCTGCGACACACAGCTGCGACAGACAAACGACGACGGGGAGACCACTCATGGAGTACCGCAACCGCACAGCACTCATCACCGGGGCGAGCGGAGGGATCGGCGAACAGTTCGCGCGCGCCCTCGCGGCACGAGGTGCCGACCTGATCCTGGTCGCTCGCAGCGAGGACAAGCTGGTCGCGCTCGCCGACGAGTTGGCGTCGCGCCACGGAGTCCGCGCCGAGGTCATCCCCGCCGACCTTTCGATACCGGGCGCAGTCGACAAGGTTGTCGCCGACGCAGATGGCCGCGGGCTGCGCGTCGACGTCCTGGTCAACAACGCGGGTTTCGGCACCTTTGGATACCTCGCCGACGCCGACCCGTCGCGCATCCGCGACGAGGTCCAGCTCAACGTCGGCGCACTCACCGACTTCACCACGGTCTACATCAAGCGCATGGCTGAAGCGGGTACAGGGGCGATCGTGAATATCGCCAGTAATGCTGCGTTCCAACCGGTTCCGAGCATGGCGGTCTACGCGGCCACCAAGGCATACGTGCTGTCGCTGAGCGAGGCGCTCTGGTCGGAGGGCAAGCGCAAGGGCGTCCACGTCCTCGCCGTCTGTCCCGGAGCCACCGACACCGAGTTCTTCGACGTTGCGGGCGACGGCTCGGCGATGAAGTCGCGGCGCACGACCGAGCAGGTCGTCGACACTGCGTTCAAGGCGCTCGAGGCCGGCAAGCCGAGCGTCGTCGACGGTCTCGTCAATCGCATCGGTGCGTACGGTGCACGGCTCGCTCCGCGTCGGCTCGTGCTGGCTATCGCCGAGCGCGCCGTGAGCTGAGCAAGTAGTCCATTACCGGCGCCAACCAGCGGCGGACGGAGTAAACCGATTGCCATGCGATCGAGATGGGTAATGCTGGCAGCGGCGTCGGTTCTCGTCCTCGCGGGCTGCGCCACGGACTCGGGCACCGCGACGACCACCAGTCAGCACAAATCGAGTGCCCCGGCAGTCACGGTGACGGTTACCGCGTCGACGCAGACGCCCACGGTGACGACCACCGCACCGCCGGAGACACCCACAGTCGCCCCGGTCAACGAGGGTGCCCAGTGCGGCCCGATCGGGGCGACCGCAGTATTCGCGGACGGCTCGACGGCCTACTGCTCTCGTCTCGCGGGTACCGATAACGCGGTGTGGTCCAGCGTTCAGGGTGTCGCACCCAATCCGAATCTGCCTGAGACCACCACCGCGGGACCGGCGCTCGGCGACAACTGCATCGGCGCGGACATCGGCCGGACAGCCGTCGACGCCAACGGCAACGCCATCATCCGCACCGACTATCAGTGGCAACTCAACACCGGTCAGACTCCCGAGCACAAATGGGCCGACGACCAGCGGGCGTGGTCGGACTGCATCCAGACCAAGACAACCGAGGAGTGCCGCGCAGAGCTCAATTCCGGGGGTTGAGGCGCCCTGCGTCGCACGGTTCCGTCCCGATAACCCGGTGTGAGACCGCAGAACGCCGTCGTCGTACCTGCACCAGACACCGTCCGATACGCTCGCAGGCGTGCTGCTCTCCGATCGCGACATCCGCTCCGAGGTCTCCGACGGCAACCTGTCGATCGACCCGTTCGATCCTGCTCTCGTGCAGCCGTCGAGCGTCGACGTCCGGCTCGACAATCTGTTCCGGGTCTTCAACAACACCCGCTACACCCACATCGACCCGGCGCAGCGGCAGGACGAGCTGACAACGCTCGTCGAACCCGCAGACGGCGAGCCGTTCGTTCTGCATCCGGGCGAGTTCGTCCTCGGCTCGACGCTGGAGATCTGCAGCCTGCCCGACTATCTGGCAGGCCGACTGGAGGGCAAGTCGTCGCTCGGCAGGCTCGGTCTGCTGACACATTCGACGGCGGGCTTCATCGATCCGGGTTTCTCCGGCCACATCACGCTCGAACTGTCTAACGTCGCCAACCTGCCGATCACGCTCTGGCCCGGCATGAAGATCGGGCAGCTCTGCCTGTTCCGGCTCAGCAGCCCGTCGGAAAATCCCTACGGCAGCGCCGCGGTCGGATCGAAGTATCAGGGCCAGCGCGGCCCGACGCCGTCGAAGGCGTATCTGAACTTCATCCGCGACGCCGACAAGTAGTCCGTCAGCTCGACTCCGCCAGGTGTGCGTAGGCGACGTGCACGAAGATCCGCAGATAGTCGAGCAGAGCGTCGTCGTCGGCGTAGAAATCCGGTGAGTGATTCGACGCGAGGCCGCGCCCACCCGGCGTCGGAGTCAATCCCTTGGCGCTGACCTGAGCGTCCTGCACGCCGTAGGTGAAGTAGGCGCCGCCGAAGTCGCGCACGAACACCGAGACGTCGTCATATCCGAGCGCTCCGGGCACGTCGACGACGCGCTCCTTGCCGATGACGTCGTCGATCACAGGTCGAATCCTGTTGACCCACTCCGGTGTATTGACCACGGGCGGAACATCCTGCAGATACTCGACGGTCGCGCTCGCGCCGTACGCCGCAGCGGTGTTCTCGGCGAGACGTCGGAGTTTGTCTTGTACCGCAGTCATATCGGCGCCGTCGAGGCAGCGGATGGTGCCCCAGAGCGTCACTGTCTGGCCGATGATGTTGAAGCGTCCGACGTCGTCGACGTGTCCGAACGACACCGTGATGGCGTCGTTCGCGGGCACCTGCCGGTAGATCTGCGCGCTTCCGGAAATAATCTCGGCTGCAACGGGATACGGGTCGATTCCCATCCACGGTGTCGACCCGTGGACCTGTTTGCCCTCGACGGATATCTTGATCATGCACGACGCCGCGTACTGATTTCCCACGTGTACACCGACCATCCCGATCGGCAGCGGCACGACGTGCATTCCGAAGACCATGGTTGGGGTGTGGTCGGCGAAGGCGTTGTCGTCGACCATCGCCTGCGCGCCACCGCTCTCGCCGACGGGCGCTCCTTCTTCGGCCGGCTGAAAGATGAACATGACGTCGCCGGGCAACCGATCGCGAACCGAGGCCAACACATGCGCGGCAGCGAGAACCGTTGCCGTGTGGCAATCGTGGCCGCACGCATGCGCAACGGGGAACGGGCCGCCCGGATAGTCGTTGTCGACGACGGTCGACGCGAAGTCGACCCCTGACGTCTCCTTGACGGGCAGTGCATCGATGTCTGCACGGAGCGCGGCCAGGCGTTTGTCGCCTTCGCCTTCACTCTCGCCCCCGCGGAGGATGGCCACCACGCCGGTGCCCGCGATACCGCTGCGGATCTCGTCGATACCTGCGTCGCGTAGACGTTCGACGATGAACTCCGCGGTGTGATGCTCGCGATTGGAGAGCTCGGGATGAGAATGCAGGTGGTGTCGCCAGGCGACGAGGTCATCGAAGACATCGCGTGCTGCGGAATCGAGGGCCGAAGCGATCGTCGAGGAGGTCACATAATCGAGTGTGCCCGCGAACCCGGTCCGGCGGTGCCGAATTCGCCGGTGATGTCGGTATTCTCTTGCCGAATTCGACGAGGCGTTGTCCTGCGATTCTCCTGCCGGGTCACCTCGATTCGACTGCCGTTCAACACCTGAACACGACGTTCACACGCGCGCCTGCGACTGGTCACGTGCTCGTAGCAAGTTGGCAGATCGGCCCACGTAGTCACTTCAGGTATGAAGCTGACAGTGATCGGGTGTGGATACCTGGGGGCGACACACGCAGCGTGTATGGCCGAACTCGGACACGACGTGCTCGGCGTCGACGTCAATCCGGATAAGGTGGCTCGCCTGTCGTCGGGCGAGGTTCCGTTCTTCGAACCAGGACTCGGAGACATTCTGCGCCGCAACATCTCTGCGGGAGGACTCTCGTTCACCACCGAGGCCGACGCCGCTGCCGCACACGGTTCGGTGCACTTCATCGGGGTGGGTACACCGCAGCGGGCACGTGGGCATGCGGCCGACACGTCGTATGTCGAAAGTGCGGTGGACGCACTGGTGCCACACCTGCGTGGTGACCACCTGATCGTCGGCAAATCGACTGTCCCAGTGGGCACCGCAGCGTCGCTGGCTCGACGGATCAGCACGTTGACGGCACCAGACGCCACTGTTGACCTCGCGTGGAACCCCGAGTTCTTACGCGAAGGCTACGCCGTCGAGGACACGCTTCGTCCCGATCGGCTGGTTATCGGCACCGATCCGGATTCCGACGCGCGGGCCGCACGTGCGGTGCTGCGTGATGTGTACCGCGAGATCATCGACACCGGGCTTCCGGTCATCGAAACCGACTGGTCCACAGCAGAGTTGGTGAAGGTATCGGCGAATGCCTTTCTCGCTACGAAGATCTCGTTCATCAACGCGATCAGTGAACTCTGTGAGATCGTCGGCGCTGATGTCTCGACGCTCGCCGACGCGATCGGTCACGATAAGCGGATCGGGCGCCGATTCCTCAACGCGGGCCTGGGATTCGGCGGCGGGTGTCTGCCCAAGGACATTCGGGCGTTCGAGGCGCGCGCCGAAGAACTAGGGGCGCATGGAGCTCTCCGATTCCTGCGCGAGGTCGACACGATCAACATGCGACGACGCTCCGCCATGGTCGAGCTCATCGCACAGGTATGCCCGCGAGAGTTGTTGGGCGCCAACATCGCGGTACTCGGCGCGGCCTTCAAGCCAGAGAGTGACGACGTGCGCGATTCACCCGCGCTGAGTGTCGCAGGACAATTGGCACTACGCGGGGCGTCGGTCACGGTATTCGACCCGAAGGCCAACGCCAACTCCCAACGGATGTATCCGATGCTCGGCTATGCCGATTCGGCCGCAGAGGCCGCCCAGGACGCCGACGTCGTCGCAATCGCCACCGAATGGGCGCAGTTCGTGCACATGGCGCCATCGGAACTCGATCCAGTCGTGCGTTCACGCGTTATCGTCGACGGTCGTCGCTGTTTGGACCCACAGTCGTGGCGGCGAGCAGGCTGGTCGTACGCCGCGCTCGGTGGCGCGGTTGCGACTCCGGAGAACGCGTTCGACGCAGATCAGCGTGCTTCGGCCGGTCTCGGCCGCGGGTCCTTCGAAGGTGCGACACAAGTGGCGCACCGCTGACGTCATGCTAGGTTGAACACTCAGAAGTGCGGGGGAGTGGTCGAACGAGCGCGGCACGGGTGAACGAACACAGGTTTACCGGGCCCGACTCACGAGAATGCGCGTGGGGTTTCTCGATGACGGGGACTACCGAACTATGGACAACGGGGCGATCCCGAACGGGGTGATCGAAGACGGGCGGGTTATCGACGCGTCCGTGATCAGTCGTGTCTCCGACCACCTCCGACGCCGCCACTCGACGCTCGTCGACTCTTTCGCTGTGGTGAGCGTCGCCGAGGACGGTGTCGATGTGACGCTCGTCGACGTCGAATCCGGTGCGGCCGTCGTACGCAGACGCGCCGCAGGCACAAGCGGAGCCGAACTCGACGCCCTCATCTCCGACCACCTCGTGCGCGCGGGCCGCGTCGACGCCCCCGACTCCGACGAGTGGACGGCAGAACTGCACCTCCTGAGTCACAAGGGCCGATACCGCCTCGCCGAGTCCGACGGCACGTTCATCATGGGCGAGAAGCACGTCCGACTGTTCCGTGTCACACGACGCGACGTCGCACAGTCGACACTCGCCCGCGCCGAGAACGTGCCCGACGCTGTCGCGCAGTGCGCGGAATCGACGGGTCGTCAGGTCAGCGCGATGGTCTTCGATTCGACGCACACCGTGTGGCCAGGACTCCCGGAATTGCTCGCTCCGGTCGCCGACGTCCCGATCGTCGTTCTCGACGACGTGACACTGGCGATGCCCGACGCTGCCGCCGTGCAGGGGCCAGCCGCGGTACGGGGGCCAGAACCAGTGGCCGAGACCACCGATCACGTCGAGGTCCACCGCGAGCCGGTCGCGCACGTGGGTGCAGACCCCGTCGCGGAGCCCGAGGGTGCCCCCGTCGCGGGAATCCGTGGCGACTCGGTCGTAGAAGCGGGCCATGCACAACTGCCACTCGACCCGCCGCTCGCTCCGCCGGCGCGGTCCGTCGACAACGAGTTCGATGTGACTGATCGGATCGAGCCCGTCAGGCTCGCGTACTCAGATCCGTCGGCGCCCGCGTATCTGCACTCCGTGGGTGTTGGGCGAAACACCGAAAACTACTTTCCGGCAGACGAATTCGTTCCGATATCCCCCAGAATCGAGCCTCGCGAGCAAGAAGCCGTAGCGGTTGATGCGGCAGCGGTTGACAAGACACCGCCGCGCGGTCGAAAGAGGATCCTGATCGGTGCCGGCGCAGTCGGCGTCGTCGGAGTTGCCTTGGCTGCCACCGCACTTGGGCTCAGTGGTGGTTCCGCTTCGCCATCGGCGTCGAACCCGGTCACCACGACGCACAGTTCGACGACAACGCAGCTGTACGCAGATCTCGCCGACCTCAACGAGGCTCGCGCACCCGCTGCTGCCTACGTGCCTCCACCCCCGCCGCCGCCGCGGACCAAGGAGTCGCAGCGCGCCGAACAACCGCGCCCGCGCAGCAATCCTCGGCCGAAACCCAAACCGCGAGCGGTCATTCCGCTACCCGGAGGGTTACCCCCGATCGTCGTTCCCTGACCGCTTTCGTCCCTTGGCGGTCGAGCTCTGGCGTTCGCCCCGTATGTCGAGCGGATCCTGGTCGACGGAGTCGTCGGCGATGGCGAGATAGTCGTCGAGCTGACGAGCCATGTCGCGATCGAGCGCGCGGTCGAGAGCATTGTGCGCGATCGTCGACCCCGCTCGTCTGAATTCGACGAGAAGGTCACGCACCCAATCTGCCTCGGCAGCGGTCTGCGGTATCCAACCGTCCTTGTATTCTTCGGCGATCGTCCCGCGTCCGGCCGAGATGAGTGCCTCCGCAACCGAATCCATCTGTGTACTGAGGTTCTCATGCACGGAGAGAATTGAATTCAGTGTCAGACCGCGCCGCACGAGGCGGGCATATGCGTCGATGGTGTCTTGGTCGAGCACCGTGAATGACGTTGGGGGATCTGCTGTCCCCTCCGGCTTGATCAATCCGAGGTCGGTCAATCGCGTGAAGTATGCGGGGTTGCTGTTGTTGAGCAACTCGCGCAGTTCGTCGGCGCTCACCGAGGTCTTCGTCGTGTTCCCCCACGGGGCGGCGACCACTTCGCGCAGCCCGAGGACGTCGGCGAGGTCGTCGCCGCGCTGGATTCCGGTGAGGAATTCGCCGATATGGCGGATGGTGAATCCACGGCGGAGCAGATCGTTGATCACCCTGAGGCGATCGAGGTGAAGGTCGGTATAGATCGCAATGCGCCCGCGGCGCAGGGGCCTCGGCAACAGTCCGCGATCCTGATATCCGCGGACGTTGCGTGTGGTGGTCCCGGCCACCCGCGCCAGATCATCGATCCGGTACTCGTTGGTGGCCTTGTCGTCGCTGCTCATCGCGCTCATTCTCGCATCACGCGCTCAGGCCGCGGAGCACCACGGCCAAGACGTGCTCGTAGTTCTCGTCGGGATCGATCGTCGGGGGATGGGTACCTGCGAGTTCCAAGGACACCGCACCGTGAACGCAGCTCCACACCTGCATCGTCGCCTGATGGGGATCGGTCTTCACCAGTAGTCCCGCGTTCTGGCCATACCTGATGTGTTCGGTCAGCACCGAGAAGGCGTGTTCGGCGACGTCGGAGTCGGGGTGGTGCTCGCGCGAGAACATCAGCGAGTACGCGACCGGGTAGCGCAGCGCGAACTCCCGGTACGCCCTGCCGCTGTGCGCCAACCTCTCTCGGGCGTCGTCGTCTGTCACGTCGATCATGCGCGCGAACTCGACGAAGGCGTCGTTGACCAACGCGTCGAGTAACCCCTCCTTGCCGTCGAAGTGGTTGTAGACCCCCATGGGTGCGACGCCGGCGTCGGTCGCGACCACGCGCACGGTGAGGCCGGCGACACCGTCTCGTTCCAGAATTCGACGCCCCGACGCGATGAGGTTCGTGCGTACCTCGGTCGCCGGGGTACGACGCGTACTTCGTGTGGGAGCCATATTGACAACCTACTAGAACAGTGTTCTTCTAGAAAAGAACGGCGTTCTATAACAGTAGAACGACAATCCACTCGGAAGGGATTTCGCATGCGTTCTCGCTGGTTGGCGCTGTGTGCGCTGTGTTTGGCTGAGCTCTTGGTGATGGTCGACAACACGATCGTCAACGTCGCGTTGCCGACAATGTCGCGCGATCTCGGGGCGGGAATCTCGGGATTGCAGTGGATCGTCGACGCCTACACGCTGGTCTTCGCCGGGCTGCTTCTCACGGGTGGTTACCTCGGCGACCGGTTCGGGCACCGTCGGATGCTCCTGGTGGGTATCGCGGGCTTCGCGGGGGTGTCGGCCCTCGCCGCCTCGTCGAACACGTTGGGCCAACTGATTGCTGCGCGTGCCGGCCTGGGAGTGTTCGCGGCGCTGGTGTTTCCCGCAACCCTCGCACTGATCGTCGCGATCTTCCCGGAAGGGAAGCAACGTGCCACGGCGGTCGGCATCTGGGGTGCGACGTCGGGAATCGCCGTGGCGATCGGACCGGTGCTCGGAGGGTGGCTGCTCGAGCACTACTCGTGGGCGTCGGTGTTCTGGGTCGGACTACCCATCGCGGCGGTGACCGCGATCGCTGTGCTCGCGGTGGTACCTGGCACACGACCGGAATCGGTGTCGCGGTTCGACGTCGTCGGCCTGGTGCTGTCGGTCATCGGACTCGGCCTGCTGACCTACTCGGTGATCGAAGGTCCTCACCACGGGTGGACCGATGCACGAACCATCGTGGGAATCGTTGTGGCGATTGCGGTTATCGGACTCTTCGTCTGGCGTGAACTCGTGGTGGCGCACCCGATCCTCGACGTCACGCTGTTCGCCAATCGCAGGTTTGCGACCGCAGCGGGAATGGTGGCGGTCGCGTTCTTCTCGCTGTTCGGATTCATCTTCCTGATCACCCAGTTCTTCCAGGCCGTGAAGGGATACGGGCCGTTCGAAGCAGGCCTGCGCACACTGCCTTTCGCGATCGTGACCGCGGTGTGCTCGCCTGTTGCCATGGCGCTTGCGCATCGGTTCGGGCCACGCTGGGTGGTGACCGCGGGAGCGGTGCTGATGTCGGCAGGCTTTGCGCTGGTGGAGATCTCGTCACGGATGTCTGGTTACTGGGAACTCATCATCTGGTCGATGGCGCTGATGGCGGCGGGCCTCGCCGCGATCACGGGCCCGTGTACGCATGTGATCATGAACTCGCTGCGACCGGAGCAGGCTGGCGCGGGCAGCGCCGTCAACGACACGACGCGCGAGATCGGCGGAACATTGGGCGTAGCCGTACTCGGCTCGGTGCTCACCTCGGTGTATGCGTCTTCCGTATCGGAAAGGATTGGCGCGCTCGGGCTTCCGCGTCAGATCGCCGAGATTGCCGAACAGTCGGTGATGGGCGGAGCGGAAGTCGCTGCCCGCGCTCCTGAGTCGATCTCCAGCCCTATGACCATCGCCGTGCAGGAGGTCTTCGTCGAAGGGCTGCACAGCGCAGTCTGGGTGGCGGTCGCGGTGACCGCCGTGGCTGCCGTTGCCGCTGCGGTTCTACTGCGCGGCGAAAGTCACTCGCGCGGCGTCGAACTCACGTCGGATGCGCACTCAGAGGTCGACGGTCAGGTGATCGCCACCGGCGCGTGAGACGCAGGTGAGGATGGAGCCCGCTGCGCGCTCCGGCTCGGTCAGGATGTTGTCGCGGTGGTCGATTGCCCCCGACAACGTCCTGATCTTGCATGTGCCGCAGAAACCCTGGCGGCATGAATACGGCACCGACGGAACCTCTTTGCGGAGCGCGCTCAGCAAGGTCTCGTCTGCCGCGACGTCGATCTCCTGCCCGGTCGACTCGATCGTCACGGTGAACGGACGACCGTTCTCCACCGGCGGCGGACTGAAGCGCTCATAGTGCAGCTCGATGTCGGGGCGGTCGTGTAGATGGCGCCGCAACGACTCCAACATCGGTACCGGGCCGCAGCAGTAGACTGCGAGACCCGATGGGGCCCTACCGGTCTGCGGGTCGATCGGTCCGAGCAATTCCTCCATGCTCGGCAGTCCGTGCTCGTCGTCGGTGCGGATGGTGATCTTGTCGCCGAATCGCGCGACCTCGTCGCGGAACGGGATCGAGTCCATGCTGCGACCGGTGTAGATCATCGACCAGTCGAGACCGAGGCGCTCTGCGGCCGCCAGCATGGGCAGGATCGGCGTGATGCCGATGCCCGCGGCGACGAACCGGAGTGAGCGGGCTTGCGATCCGTAGCCGGGCAGTGCGATCGGAAATGCGTTGCGCGGACCCTTGATCTGAACGGTGTCGCCGACGCGCAGGGTGTCGTGCACCTCGACCGAACCGCCTCCGCCGTCGGGGATGCGCCGCACGGCGATTCGGTAGGTCTTCCTATCGGCGGAATCGCCGCAGAGGGAGTACTCGCGCATCCTGCCCGACGGCAGCAGGAGGTCGAGATGCGCTCCTGCGTGCCACCTTTCGAGAAGCTGATCGTCGAGTCCTGCGAAGGTCAGTGCGACGACGTTCTCGTCCTGCGCGACGACCTCTCGTCCCACGATGCGCAGCGTCGTGACACCGTCGTACTCAGCGGTCGACCGCAGTGGCGAGAACGGACGCCAGAACGGCAGCCACGTCTTGGACAGCACGGTGCCGAAGGTCATCAGGGGATCATGGCGCCACCGTCCGTAGAGATGTGGTGGCACCGAAGTCATTTCGGTGGTGTGCGGGTGTGCCCGTTGATTCATGGTCTGTTCGGTTCCGTGTGTACTCAGGAGGCGTTTCGTGCTGCCGGCGAGGACGCCAGGTAGGCGACAGCCTGTGCGGTCGAACCGATTTCGGTTGGATGAAAGCCAGGCCTGAAGTAGCTCGCCGTTGCGAAGAGCACACTGCGGATCGTCGGGAGAACGCCTGCCCGCACGCCACGCGCGTAGTGATACTGGCGGTAGAAGTAGTTGTTGTGCTTGATCGCCGGATCCTGATGGGTGATGAAGCGGAAACCGCGGAAGAGTAGGAGCAGCAGGGTGGGCAGTGCGATCAGCATCGCCCGACCGCGCCGGAGGTAGCTGTCACCGAAGTAGACCGCGACGTCGTGTGCGACGGCTCGGTGCTCGACCTCCTCGGCTCCGTGCCAGGTGAACAGGTCCGACATCGTCGGATCGGCCCCGACTTCGGTCCAGGTGTTGTTGAGCGCGAAATCGCCGAGAATCGCGGTGTAGTGCTCGATCGCGGCGATGAGCCACAGTCGTTCGATGAGGTGCTTCTGCTTGGCCTCTACGCTGCCCTTTTCCAGAGGGCCCAACACCTTTCGGAACACCCACTCCATCTGGCGGCAGTACGGCCGAGGGTAGATTCCGTGATGGTCGAGGAACTCCCAGAGCACGTGGTCGTGCGCCTCCGCGTGCATGGCTTCCTGGCCGATGAAGCCGCGCATCGTCGCGGCGAGCTCCTCGTCACGAACCAGGGGGAGTGCTTCGTTGTAGGTCTGGACAAACCAGCGCTCTCCCTCGGGGAGAAGCAGGTTGAGCACGCTGATGAAGTCGGACGCGATCGGATGACCCGGAATCCAGTGCAGCGGAACGTCGCTCCAGTCGAATGTCACGTTGCGGGCGTGAAGCTCGACGTCGCCGGGATCGGTGTCGTTGTTCTGAGGTGGGACTACGTGTGGTGTGGACGGGTGTGGTGCGAATGTGTGAGCTGAGGTGGTGTCCACCTTCTCGGCGTGTGCGTGCACGGTAGAAACTCCTTCGCGATGGCAGGTCAGCGGATAGCGGCGCGGTCGGGGATGGTCGCGGTGGATGTTCGGGCGGCGATGCGTCGTACGAAGTCGCGGATCGAGTCGGCGACGTAACCGGGATTGGTCGTCGGGGCCCAGTGGGTGGTCGGTGACTCGAGACGGGTGAGATCGGGGGCGAATCGGTTCGTGTTGCGCAGCAGGTGTGTTCGCACCGCGAAGTCGCGGGTGTTGACCATCTCCAGCACGGGGACGTTGGTCGTGCGCGGGTTGGGTTTGCTCACCTTGCGCACCATGTTGGCTCGGTAATAGCGCGCGCCGGAACGCATGTCGCGCCGCAGCGATGGCGCGACGACGATCTGCTCGGCGGGCGTACCGTCCATGAGTCGCAGAAAACGTCGCCATGCGCCGGGCGAGCCGAGCGTCGCGGAGATCAGCGTCGGACCAAATGGCAGGTGCAGCAGCACGATGTACGTCGAGAAGAAGGACTGCAGGAGGGTGTCGAGCGCTCGACGAGGCGTCGGATGAGAGATGTTCTCGCGCAGGAGCACTCCCACGTGGTCCAGGCACGGGCCGGAGATGGTGGTGAACGACGCGAAGTGATCTGCGGCATCGGGGCGCGACACCGCTTCCCACGACTGGATGGAACCCCAGTCATGCGCGACAACATGGACGGGCGCGTCGGGGCTCACGGCACTGGCGACGGCGTACAGGTCGTCCGCGAGCGTTTCGATGCGATACGCCGACACCCCACGCGGGTTGTCGCTGACTCCGAGCCCGCGGGTGTCGTACGCGACGGCCCGGACGTCGTCGGAAAGACGCGCCGCAACCTCGGTCCACACCTCATGCGTATCCGGCCATCCGTGCACGAACAGCACCGTCGGACGCTCGGCGTTTTCGGGAGTAGCTGGGCCGGCGGGGTTGCCGGCTCCCGAGACGGCGGATGTGTCACCGGCAGGATCGTCGAACTCGAAAGTCGCGAGCCGTACGCCGTCGACGTCGATGAGTCGTTTGACCCACTGCTTCATGCGTCACCCCTTCGGTACCGTGATCTGGTTAACGTAACCGAGCGTCACAGCTATGTCCAGAGATGGTGACAACGAAGAGTGTCACATAACGTGCAGGCGGGGATCAGCGAATCGCGCAGAAGGTGCCGCGCTGCAGGTCATCGTGGGTATTTCGGCCCGTGAACTACTGGCGATACGACGACAGGAAGTTGCCGATCCGTTCGACGGCGTCCTTGAGATCGCGCGACCAGGGGAGCGTGACGATGCGGAAGTGGTTCTGATCGTCGAGGTTGAACCCGCTGCCCTGAACGACCAGGATCTTCTCCTGCAGCAGCAGGTCCTGGACGAAGAGCTCGTCGTTGTGGATCTCGTAGACCTCGGGATCGAGGCGCGGGAACGCGTAGAGCGCGCCCTTGGGCTTGACGCAACTGACGCCGGGGATCTCGTTGAGCTTCTCCCACGTCACGTTGCGCTGCTCGTAGAGGCGTCCTCCGGGCGCGACGAGCGCCTCAATGCTCTGGTATCCGCCGAGGGCCACCTGAATCGCGTGCTGTCCGGGAACGTTCGCGCACAGGCGCGTCGACGCCAGGATGCCAAGGCCCTCGATGAAGCCCTTGGCGTGGTCCTTGGGGCCGGTGAGCACAACCCAGCCAGCCCGGTAGCCACAGACGCGGTACGCCTTCGAGAGCCCGTTGAACGTCAGGCAGAACAGGTCGGGGGCGAGCGACGCGATGTTGATGTGCTCAGCGTCGTCGTAGAGGATCTTGTCGTAGATCTCGTCGGCGAGGATGAGCAGCGAGTGGCGTCGGGCGACGTCGACGAGTTGCTCGAGCACCTCGCGCGAGTAGACAGCGCCCGTGGGGTTGTTGGGGTTGATGACGACGATCGCCTTGGTGCGGTCGGTGATCTTCGCCTCGATGTCGGCGATGTCGGGGTTCCAGTCGTTGTCCTCGTCGCAGCGATAGTGCACAGCTGTGCCGCCGGAGAGGGCCGTCATGGCCGTCCAGAGGGGATAGTCGGGCGCGGGGATCAGCACCTCGTCGCCGTTGTTGAGCAGCGCCTGCATCGTCATCGTGATGAGCTCGGAGACACCGTTGCCGAGGATCACGTCGTCGACGTCGAAGTACGGGAAGTCGGGGAGGAGCTCGTAGCGCGTGACCACGGCGCGTCGTGCCGAGAGCACACCCGCCGACTCCGAGTACCCCTGCGAGTACGGCAGCGCGTGGATCATGTCGCGCATGATCACGTCTGGGGCCTCGAAGCCGAACAGCGCCGGGTTGCCGATGTTCAGCTTCATGATCCGATGGCCCTCGGCCTCGAGTCGCGCCGCATGCGCGTGCACCGGCCCACGGATCTCATAGCAGACGTTCTGCAGCTTCTCGGACTGCTCCAACGGCTTGAGGTTCTGGTTCAGGTGCGATACATACGGCCTACTCACGGGTTCAATTGTCTCAGCCGCAGGCAAATCGATTTTTTCGGGCCGTCGGAAATGCAGAAACACGCGCCTCTGACACGTGCGAGCGATACTTCACTCGCAGGTGTCAGAAACGCGTGTTTCTGACGGGCGGCGGATTCTTACCGGCGGCCGATCAGCGCTGGCCGGGCCGCTTCTTACCGGCGGCCATGCCGAAGCCCTTGGCCTTCGACGCTCCGGTCTCGGCGATCGTTCGGCCGTCATCAGCTGCGCCAGCGGGGGCACTGCCGTTCGACGACGCTGCCGCGCCCTCGGCCGCTGTGTCCGTGGACGCCTCTGCCGGGGTTTCTGCCGGTGCTGCTTGGGCTGACTCGGCTTCGGGCGCCTCGGCCTCTGGTGCAGCGGCTTCTGGTTCCGGAGTCGACGCTGCGGGAGCCGTCGACGCTGCCGGAGCTGCGGCCTTGGGAGCCGACGCCCCGCCCGGGCGCTTCTTGCCCGCGGCCATGCCGAAGCCCTTTGCCTTGGCGGGCTTCTCCTCGGTCACCGCTGCGGCCGACGCTGTTGCAGTCGACGCCGTTGCAGCGGGCGTCTCCTCGGTCGCGCTGGCCTCGCCACCGGTCTCGGGCTGTGCCGGAGCGGATTCTGCCGGAGCGGACTCGGCCGCCGACGTCTCAGCAGGTGCCGAAGCCTCCGCAGCCGAGGCGGCAGGCTTGGCAGCCCCCGACCCGGTGCCTCCCGGCCGCTTCTTGCCCGCGGCCATGCCGAAGCCCTTGGCCTTGGCAGGCCTCTCCTCGGTCACAGCGGCGGGTGCGGCAGCAGAAGTGCTTGCGGCCGTTGCCGATTCGGTGTCGGCGGTCGGGGCGGCGTCGGGTGCGGACTCGGTCTCTGCAACCTTGTTCTCCGCGGCGGCGGTCACTCCGGCATCGGACGCGGCCGCATTTGCGGTACTCGCTGCGCCCGGCTTCTTGGCGCCGGGACGCTTGCCGGCAGCCATGCCGAAGCCCTTGGCCTTGGCCGGCTTCGGCGCATCGGCTGTGGCACTTGCTGCCGTATCACTCGCCGCGTTCTCGACTGCCGCCGACGACTCGGCCTGAGCAGGTGCGGGCTGCGCGGACGCCGACGCGGGCTTGGCCGCCCCGCCGGGCTTCTTCATGCCGCCCTTCATGCCGAAGCCCTTTGCGGCGGGCTTCTTCTCGGCTGTGTCGGTCGACGCTGTCTCTGCCGGTGCCGACGCTGCTGGCGCCTTGGTCGCTGCGCTCCCGGCGCCGGGCTTCTTGCCGCCCTTCATCCCCAACCCGACCTTGGGTTTGGGCTTGGCGTCGGTTGCAGCACCTGCTGCGGCCGCGGCAGGCGCTGCGGCTGCCACCTTCTCGGGCTCGGGTTCCGGCTCGGGTGCGGGCTTGGCGACCGGTCCGAGGAAACGGCCGCCCCGCTTGACCTCCGGCAGACCACGCTTGACCGAATCGAGCAGCATCTGCGAGACGTCGACGACCTCGATCTTGCCCTCGTTCTCGGTGCCGGACGTCCGTGCGGTCACACCGTCGGTCAGCATGACGCGGCAGAACGGGCAGCCCGTCGCGATCTTCTGCGGTGCCTCGCCGATGCTGCCCGAAGCCCCATTGCCCGAAGCCCCCTTCGCGGAAGCCAGTGTGTCGAGTGCCTCGTCGACGCGGTCGATGTTGATGCGCTTGCCGATCTGCTCTTCCATCCACATACGCGCGCCGCCGGCGCCACAGCACATGGAACGCTCGCCGTGGCGAGGCATCTCGCGCAGCGTCGAACCCGATGCTTCCATCAGCTCACGCGGGGCGTCGTAGACCTTGTTGTGTCGTCCCAGGTAGCAGGGGTCGTGGTAGGTGACGCCCTCGCCCATCGGTGCCACGGGCACCAGGCGCTTCTCCCGCACGAGGCGGTTGAGGAGCTGCGTGTGGTGGACCACCTCGTACTTCGCGCCGAGCTGCGGGTACTCGTTGGACAGCGTGTTGAAGCAGTGCGCGCAGGTCACGACGACCTTTTTGCGCTGCGTCGGCGCCGTCTCGAAGACCCCGTTGATGGTCTCGATGTTCTGCTGCGCCAGCATCTGGAACAGGAATTCGTTGCCGGCACGTCGTGCCGAATCGCCGGTACAGGTCTCACCCTCGCCGAGGACCATGAAGTTCACCGCGGCGATGTCGAGGAGTTCTGCGACAGCCTTGGTGGTCTTCTTTGCGCGATCCTCGTACGCGCCTGCGCAACCGACCCAGAAGAGGTACTCAAAGCCTTCGAACGATTCGACGTCGGCACCGAAGACCGGGATCTCGATGTCCATCTCGTCGATCCAGTTGGTGCGCGCCGACGCGTTCTGACCCCAGGGATTGCCCTTGTTCTCGAGGTTCTTGAACATGCCCGCGAGCTCGGTGGGGAAGTCGGACTCGATGAGCACCTGGTAGCGCCGCATGTCGATGATGTGGTCGACGTGCTCGATGTCGACGGGGCACTGCTCGACGCACGCACCGCAGGTGGTGCAGCTCCACAGGGTCTCGGTGTCGATGACAGCACCGAGCTGCTCGGGGTCGAATGCGCCGTCTTCGTCGACGATGCCCTCGCCGCCGCCCATCGCGCCCTTCGACTCACCGACCAACTTGCGCGACGCCTCGGCCCGCGCGGCCTCGGGGATCTTGGCGAGCTTCGCCTCATCGACGTTGCCCTCTGCGTCGACGAGACCGACCTCGTCGCCGCCCATGTCCTTGCGGCCGCCGGCGATCAGATAGGGCGCCTTGGCCTGTGCGTGGTCGCGCAGCGACATGATGAGCAGCTTGGGGCTCAACGGCTTTCCGGTGTTCCAGGCAGGGCACTGACTCTGGCAGCGACCACACTCGGTACATGTCGTGAAGTCGAGCCAGCCCTTCCACGAGAAGTCCTCGACCTTGCCCGCGCCGAACGCGTCGACGTCGGGGTCGGCGGTCTCCATGTCGAGGACCTTGCCCTGGCTCATCATCGGCTTGGCGGCACCGAGCGCGACGCCGCCGTCCTGCTCACGCTTGAGATAGATGTTGAAGAACGCGGCGAAGCGGTGCCACGCGACACCCCAGTCGATGTTCGCGCCGACGACTGCCAGCCAGATCATGCCGCTCATCAGCTTGACGACAGCGGCGGCGGTGACCCAGTAGACCGACGAGCCCTCGAAGAGTTGCGCGAAGTAGTGCGTGAAGAACGACGTCCAGATCGGCGGGTCCTCGATGCCCGACGAGATCTTGAACGTCTTCACGAAGATCATGCCGAGGCCCTCGATCAGGACCACGAGTTCGACGAAGTACGCGGCACCGAAGCGTGAACCCGAGAAGCGGGACAGCCGCTTGGGCATCCGCGGGTGGTTGAGCTGGCGGATGATGATCAACGCCATGATGCCGATGACGGTGCCGAGGCCCAGCACCTCGTCGGCGAAGATGTAGATGTTCCACGAGCCGATCACGGGCCAATGGAACTCGGGGTCGAAGATCTGGCCGTATGCCTCGAACCAGAAGATCGCACCGATCATGAAGCCGAACATCACCAGCCAGTGCGCCCAGCCGACGGTCCGGAACTTCACCATTCGCGTGTGGCCGACGAACTCCTTGAGCATCGTCCACAGTCGCGGGCCGACGGGCCAGTAACGGGTGCTGTCGACCTTCTGGCCCTGGGCGATCGCGCGCACCATGGTCCACACGCCGCGCAGGAAACTGGCCCAACAGAACAAGCTGATGACCGCGGCAATAGTGCCGATGGTGATCGTCGTGGCATTCACGGCGTCCCGGCCCCTCTCATATTGATCATCGACCTAGTCGCGCAGGGCTGACGTGCGCGGGGTCGGACGTCTACTACAGGTAACCGTAATTCTTCCTCGGTACCTCGCGCTGCCAAGGCTGCCCTTACCTGGAGCTGGTACTAGGCGTTGCGATATAGGAATGATACTCACGAGTAACTGACTATCCAGTCAGTTCCGAGTGACGTAAACCTCTCTCGCTGCCCCGCCGGTGCCATTTTGCTTGATGAAGGGTCTCGCTGTGTGCTGCGGTCGCGCTCGCCGAAGGAAATAGAGTGATCCACGCCACATATATTGGATAAAGCGTCGCACGTCTCAGCAGAAAGGAGTTTATTCGTCCACGGAATTGGGGACAAAAACCGTTTCGTGTGGCGCACAAATTTTGTATTTGGGTAAACAATTCAAATATGTACACCAGACGGAGTACGGCGGGTTGCGGGTGCCCCTGAACTGGGCAAGAATCGTGGATGAGCTGCGACGAGGCGGGTCGATGTTGTGGGATCGATGTCAACTCGGAGGTGGGGATCGTGGGGCCAGCGCGGCTGTTTGCCGTCAGAATCATTTCCATTCTTGTGGTTTCTTTCGGCTGTGCCTATATCTTTTGGCGATGGAGTGACACTATCGCCTGGTCCGCTTGGTGGATTGCTATTCCATTAGTTATTGCGGAAACATATTCGCTTTCTGAGTCCATTCTTTTCGCATTTATGATGTGGAATGCGCGGGAGCGCCCGGCTCCACCCATGGCGCGACCCGGCCTGACCGTGGACGTATTCATCACCACATACAACGAGCCCCTCGAGCTCGTGGTCCGCACCGCGATCGGCGCGCGCGATGTGAGATACCCCCACAACACCTGGATCCTCGACGACGGTGATCGCGAGGAGTTCCGGATCGCGGCGGCTGCGCTGGGCGTCGGGTACCTCACGCGAGGCGAGGAGTGGAACGGGCGCCAGCGGCATGCCAAGGCCGGCAACATCAACAACGCGCTGTTCCTCACAGACGCGGAGTTCGTGGCGATCCTCGACGCCGACCAGGTCCCCAAGCCGGAGTTCCTCGACGCCGTCCTCGGCTACTTCGACGACGACGCCGTGGCCTTCGTGCAGACGCCGCAGTACTTCTGGAATGTGCCTGACTCCGATCCGCTGGGTAGTCAGGCCGAACTGTTCTATGGCCCCATCCAGCAGGGTAAGGACGGCTGGGGTGCTGCATTCTTTTGCGGCTCGAACGCTGTCCTGCGGCGCGAGGCTCTGATGGCGCTGGGCCTACGGACGTACTCGCGCGGCGCTGACCCGCAGGTCAGAAGGGCTATTCGCGACGAATGGGCGCGCCTCGAGGGTCTCATCAACGAAGCGGGGCATGGATCGGGACTGCGCATCCCACTCGAGGATGCGCTCGACGTCGTGCGTGGCGCGCGACGCAGGTTGCGGCGTGGCGCGCCAGTCGGCGAGGTCGCCTTCGAACTGCGTGCCGGTATTCACGACGTCCTCGACTCGCACCCGTGGCTACCGGAAGAGGTCGTCGACGAGCTGCACAAGACAATGGACTCGGTTGAAGTGTCTCGGATCGACCAGGCATTGGCGATCCAGCCGATCAACACCGCCACGGTGACCGAGGACATGGCGACCGCCATGCATCTGCACGCCATGGGTTGGGAGAGCGTCTACCACCACGAGGTGTTGGTGGAAGGCCTCGCACCCGACGATCTCGCGACAATGCTCGGCCAACGCCAGCGATGGGCCACGGGGTCGATGCAGGTCTTCTTCGCCGACAACCCGCTCTTCCAATCCGGGCTGACGTTTGCGCAGCGGTTGATGTACCTGGCCACCATGACCTCGTACCTCAACGGTTTTGCAGCGGTGGTCTACATCGCCGCGCCGATCATCTACTTCACGCTCGGTGTGTTCCCCATGAACGCCTACCCCCTGGACTTCTTCGCCAGGTTCATCCCCTTCTTCGTTTGCTGTCAGTTGCTGTTCCAGGTGGCCGGGTACCGGTCCGGCGGTCTGTGGCGTGGGCAGCAGATGTCGTTCGCACTGTTCCCGATCTGGATATCGGCCACCCTCTCGGCTGCCGCGGCAGTCTTCTTCCGACGCCACATCTCCTTCTCGGTGACCTCCAAGGAGCAGGTCGACGCGCGCGTCGACTACCGGCCGATCATCCCGCAGATAGTCGCCATGGTGGCACTTGTCGCATCATCTGTTGTCGGCATCCTGCGCTGGAGTCACGGCGATGCCGAGACTTTCCCGACCTTCCTGTCACTCGGGTGGGTCGGACTCGATCTCCTCCTGCTTTCGTCCGTCGTCCGCGCCGCCCACTACCGCCCGACACCCACCGACCCGGTCGACCAGTACATCAATGGTTCTGTGTTGACCAATAGCCCTGCGCCACAACGTTCTACCTGATTGACGACCTCCCAGCCCCCTGAATCCTGGAGAAGAACATGTCACTGGCCCACGAAGCATTCGCAGAGTTCGACGATGAGACCGCCGACGTCCGGGTATCCGGCCGGCTAGAAGTTAAGTCGCGTCTGTGCGACGACGTTGCCCGCGCATGTTCGGGCGGCGCACGTCTCGTGCTGGTCGACGTCGGCGAGGTCACCACGGTGACACCATCCGGTATGGCCGAACTCATGCACGCTGTGCGCTGGGCAAGGTCGCGCCGCGCCGATCTGCGTATCTATGGAACATCGGTGGCAATGCTCGACGCGCTTGACGCCCTCGATCTCGGTAGGGTCATGGTCCTCTACACCGACCGCGCCGCAGCTGCTGACCGCGATCAGACAAGGATCGAACAAGTTACGCGCACAGCACGATTCGCGCGACGCAGGCGTCTGTTCTCGGTCGCCCGCGGGGCCACGGATGCGTCGGGTCCTGCTAGTAATGCGCTGGACGCAACGCTCCCCGAGGAGCTAGAGGTGGTCACACAGCTTGGCGCCAATGACGCGATTCACGTCGATAAGCCGGCCGAGGTTGATGGTGGCAAGGCCATGGAGGGTTCATCGGGCATCGCCGATGTCGCCGTGAGTGGCCTGTGGGACGTGTCCTCGACTGTCCACATCGATGTGCACCAGCTGTGCACTGCCGGTGCGAGGCTGGTGCTCGTAGACGTTGGCGGTGTCTCCCGTGTGACGCCTTCGGGCATGGCCGATCTCATGCATGCGGTTCGGTCGGCGCGGAAGCTCCGTGCAGAACTGCGGATCTTCGGGCACTCGCCCGCTGTTGCCGACGCCCTCGACGCCCTCGGGTCGGGAAAAATTCTTGTGCTCTATCCGGATAGGAGTGCGGCGCTGACCCGTGATCGACGCGTACCCGACGCTAGGTCGCGGGGACGGCGTCCAATGCGGACCGGAATGCCTTCTCGCTCTGTGGGTTCGAATTGAAGCGCCAGTCTCGCTCCTTGTTCGCCTGGAACCACACGAACCCGTCGACGTCCGGCTCGCGACTGACGAGCGAGACGAAGTCATGGATCCACGTAGCTTTTCGTGTCGGATCCGGGTCGTCGGCGGATGCCACTTCGGTGACCAGGATGGGCTTGTCGCCGAGTCGGCGGAGGCTGACGAACGCGTCCGAGAAGATGAATCCCGGTGAGGCCCAACCGTGTTTGCCATCGTTGCCCCAGTTGTAGCCATCGATCCCCAGGTAGTCGACCTCGTCGTCGCCGGGGTAGGCGGCGTCGAATCCGGGGATGCCCGAAATCGCCGCCATCGGCGCCCAAACCATCGAGATGTTGTGCGGGTCAATCGAAGTCAAGATCGATCGGACGTGGCGCCAGGCGTCAATGTAGGACTGCGGCGTGTTGCCGTTCACGTGCATTCCCCACGGGTACCAGTCGCCGTTCATTTCGTGGGCGAACCGGACGATCACCGGCTTGCCGAACTCCTTCAGTCCGGTCGCCCATCGTCGGAGATCGCTATCGAACGCGCCGTCGGCAATTCGCGACAGTCGGTAGTCCGGTTGGTTGACACCGCCCGACGGGTTCCACGGTTCGATGCTCACGATCGGAACAGCACCCGTCTCGGCGATTCTGGCCAGATCCGCGTTCGGTACCGGCTCGCGGAGTCCGCTGAAGGTGAGGATCAGATCCAACGGGCGATCGGCAAGGGTGGTGACCCCGACCACCCCGGCGTCGGAGTCGACGTCGCTCCCCTTCAGATCGGGAAGATAAGCGCCCCAACGAATGTGGTGCGGAGCGTCGGAGTCGCCGCCGTTGCTGCACGCGCCGAGCGTGAGCACCAGGATCAGTGCGACGAGCGGCAAGGCGATACGCGCGACGTCGACATTCTCTGTCTGTGTACGTGGTCTCACAACAGTTCCGTTCCGTTCGGTAGCACTGGTGAGGAAAGTGTGGCATGACATGACCAGCCCGCCAATCGATAGCGAGACGACGCGTCCAGATGACCTGGCGGAGCAGGGCTTCGCGGAGCGGTGGTCGCGGCGTCGTCGGCGTCGCCCCTCCGCACTGATCCCGATCATCGCCATGGTGGTCGGAATCGGCGCCGCGGCCACCCTGTTTCAGCACTACCTGCCCGAGCCGACACCGCCCTGCGCGGTCACCGACTACCATCGGGCAGTCCCGGCGTCGGGAGTTCTGTTCGGCGTCAATCTCGACTGGCAGTCCGAGAGCCTGCGAGAACATCACGACAACCTCGGGCACGCTCCCGCGGTTGCTGTGCAGTTCTCCGACATCCCGTACAACAACGAGACCTGGGCACATACTGTCGCCGCCGCCGATCAGGTGCGTAACGAACGCGGCATCATGGTGCTGACCCTGGAGCCTCACGCTGGATTGGCGGCGATCACCGAGGGCGTCGTCGGTCGTCTGGGTGACGACCTGCGCAAACTGAACGATTCGGGTGTGCCCGTTATCCTTCGATTCGCGCACGAGATGAACGGTTCCTGGTACGCGTGGGGTCAGCAACCCAGGGCCTACGTCGAGACATTCCGTCGGGTGGCCGCGATGGTCCATCGCAAAGCGCCTGGGACGGCGATGATGTGGGCGCCGAATTACGGCGGCGGGTATCCGTTTGAAGGCGGAAAGTACATGGCGCGTAGCGGAACAGAGGACTACCAGTTGACCGACACCAATGGTGACGGGAAACTCACCGCAGACGACGATGCGTATGCGCCGTACTATCCGGGCGACGACGCGGTCGACTGGGTGGGGATTTCGTTGTATCACTGGGGAAATCGCCGTCCGTGGGGCAACAACGAGGTAAGCGAACCCGGAAAGTTCACCGCGATGCTGGAGGGTCGCTACAACGGAAGCGCGGGTCACGACCTCACCGTGCCGAACTTCTATCAGATCTACGGCGCGGAGCACAACAAGCCGGTGGCGATTGTCGAGACCGCCGCGATCTATACCCCGGCGCGTGCGGCTCAGGGTGCCTCGGAGCTTGCGGTGAAGTCGACGTGGTGGCGGCAGGTCTTCGCCGCCGACATACCGTCGCGTTACCCGATGCTGAAGATGATCAACTGGTTCGAATGGCGCAAGTACGAGATCGAGATCAAAGATGTCGTCGACTGGCGTGCTGCCGGTTCACCGGAAACCAGGGATGCATTCGTCAGCAGCCTGCCGAAGTGGCTCGACTACGCCGACGCGGTACACCCGTGCTGAAACACATTGCTCTGCAATCTGTCCGATGTTCAGATCATGCCCCTACGTCCGCGACCTTCTCCAACTCCTCCAGCGAGGTGTCGAGGTGGGTGAGCAGCCGCTGCAGGCTCGGCACTTCCTTGCGGGCGCCGGTCAGACCGAAGTTGATGTGGTCGGCAGTGGTGGCGACGGTGATGTTGATCGCCTGCCCGCCGAGCGGGATCGATGCCGGATAGACACCGTCGAGTTTGGCTCCGTTCCAATACAAGTCGGTTTTCGGGCCGGGAACATTGCTGATGATCAGATTGAACTGCGGAGGCGTGTATCGCACGAATCCCGGGACCGTCGCGAGGGCGAGCGGTGCAAAATTGGCCGCGCCCAACGCCATCGACTGCACCGGAGACAGGCTCCGCACCAGTTCTTTGCTCTTTCGGGTCGACGCGATGATCGTGGCCAGCCGTCGTTCCGGATCCGGCTGGTCGGTGGCCAGATTCACCATGATCGCGGTGATGTTGTTGCCATCGGCATCGTTGTCGGTGTGTAGCGAGACCGGCATCGCCGCGATGAGCGGGGCGTCGGGAAGCGCGTCCTGATCGATCAGGTAGGCGCGCATCGCTCCCGAGCACATCGCGACCATGACGTCATTGATGGTGATCTGCATTTCGTCGGCGATCGCACGTAGGCGTGTGAGCTCCCACCGTTGCGCGGCGAACCGTCGGGCACTGCCGATGGGGACGTCGAGGATCGTCTTCGGTGCGGCATGTAGCGGCGGGACGAAGGCGTCGTCGGTGAGTCCGGTGTAGGCGACCTTCGCTGCGGCCATGCCCAGTCCGGCGACCTCACCCGCGAGTCCCGTTGCCGTTCCCGCGATGTCGCCGATGCGCGACAGCAGCCCCTTCGCGGGTGCCGTCGGCTTGGGGTGCCGTCGCTTCAATGACGGATCCCACGGCGCGGTACCCGACCGGTCGTCGGGGTCCTCGCTCAATGTGCGTTCCAGTAGCCGCAGCGCCGATACGCCGTCGACGATCGAGTGATGAATCCTCGTGTACAGCGCTACACGACCGTCGTCGAGACCGTCGATGATGTGGACCTCCCACATCGGACGGTTCCGGTCGAGGAGTGTGCCGTGATGGAGTGACACGTAGCGGAACAGTTCGCGGATGCGCCCGGGACGGGGCAAGACGGCACGACGGACGTGATAGTCGAAGTCGATCTCGTCGTCGAACGACCACATCAACGAACCGATGAGGCTGACCGGCTGGGCAGGCCTCTTGCGGAACAGGGGGTGCACGTCGGTGCAGGAGTAGAAGGTATCGAAGATCTCCTCGGCAAGTTCGGTCGACGACTGGCCCTCACGAGGAATGAAGAGTTGTAACCCGCCGACGTGGATCGGTTGATCGCGGGTCTCGGCGAGCAGGAACATCGACGCGGTAACCGGCATGTACGGCATGCTGTCCCCCTCACGGTTCGGAATAACCTCAGTATCGTCGTGACTGCGCGTCAGATACGACGAACGGCGATATCGGGACTGTGTCCCGGCACACGTCAAGGGTGCGGTTACCGTGAGACGTGCTCAACCGTCGTCGTATCGGCTTGTCGCTGATGTGGGTGGCGGTACTTGTGGAACTGATCGTCACCGTCGCGGCCACCGTGGTGTTCGTCGGCGCGCACGGTCGGGTCTACGCCATCGACGATGCCGCGCTGCGGCCCGGCTCGGTCCCCGCGACGGCCATCGTCCTGGGTTCGCTGGTTTCTGACGGCGAACCCGGCACCTATGTTCGGGGTCGGCTCGACACGGTACTCGACCTCTATCACCGGCGAATCGTCACGCGAATCATCAATTCCGGCAACGGTTCTGCCGACGCGGGTGATGAACCGGCGGTGATGCGCGCGTATCTCGAAGAGCGCGGGGTTCCGCCACACGCCATCGTCGACGACGCTGCGGGTATAAGCACCGAACAGAGTTGCGTTCGCGCCCGCGATGCTTTCGGCCTGCGGGCGGCACTTCTGATCACCCAGGACTTCCATGCCGACCGTGCCGTCACGCTGTGCCGGGCGGCCGGAATCGACACAAGCGCGGTCATTGCCTCGTGTGAGTGCCCATGGCCGACAGTGGTACGAAACCACGTGCGCGAGAGTCTGTTCGCCAATCCGCGAGCGCTGCTGTCCATGCTGTCCCCATCGAGATAGCGACCTTTTGGATCACGTGCGAGCGCCGTGGAACCGTGAGTAAAGCACCCGAACATCGCATTCGTGTTGTTAAACTTCGCGCGGTAAGGCGCTGGTAAAGGGTCGTCGATAGGAAGATCGGTGGACGCAGTCGTGCGGGACGTGGGCGCGCGGGAAGTGGGCGTGCTCTCGTGACTCGACGGCGGTTATCAATCGGACCGTCGGGCATGCTGGCCGTCGTGTGTTCTGCCGTCATGCTCGCTGCGGGCTGCTCGGCGACCGACACATCGGTGGGCGGGGGATCGTCTGCTCCTGCCGCGACCCCGGTCAATGCGGGCGCGGCCGACGGTCAACTCGCCAAGGTCAACTCGTCGTCGGATGTCGAAGCCAGGCGGTATCTGTACCCGACCACGACGGGCACCCGCGACGATCGGCAGAACTGGGCTGACCTCTACCTCCCTCCCGGCGATCACAAAGACGGATCAGTGCCGCTGGTGATTCTGATTCACGGAGGGTCGTGGCAGGCGCAGGTCGGCGCGGACAGCTTCGTCACTTTCTCGAGGCGTCTCGCGGAGCGGGGCCTGGCCGTCTACAACGTCGAGTATCGGCGAGTCGGGTCGGGCGGTGGCTGGCCGACGACCTTCAAAGACGTTGCCGCCGCGCTCGATTTCGTGCCGCAGGTCCGCAGCAGCAACCCGGAGATCAACACGACGAATGCCGTCGTCGTCGGACATTCTGCTGGAGGCCAGTTGGCGATGTGGGCCGGAACCCGACACAACCTCGAGCCGCGCGAAGTCGGTGCATCGCCCGCCTTTTGGCCGACGAGCGTGGTCTCGCTGGCAGGGCCGCTCGACATGCGAACAGCCGTGAAACTCGGTGACGATCGGATCGTCACGGCGCTCGGCGGTCGGCCAGAGCAAATTCCCGACCGCTACACGTCGGTCGATCCGATACAGAACATCGACCCGAAAGCGCCCATCATCGCGATGGTCGGGACCAACGATCACGTTGTCCCGCCGATCCTTTCGCAGAACTACGTCAAGGCGGTCAAACGTGAGGGCGGAACGGGCACGGTGGTTCTGCTCGACGGCGCCGACCACGTGTCGATCGTGACTCCCTCCGCTCCGACCTTCCCGCTCGTCGTCGAAACGATCAGCAGGGCCGCGCACAATGCTTCCCGGTCATGACGGGCTCGCAGGTCATGACGAGCTCACCGCACGTGAAAGGAGGCCAGAACCCATGTGGCGCTTGAGAAGATGTCTACGCTCGGCGAGCGTCGCCGTGATCGTCGCAGTAGGTGCGGTCGCGCTCGGTGCATGCGAATCCGACTCGGCGAACAGCGGTTCGACGTCGACGGCGCCTGCGTCGCTGAGCGTCGACTCCGCACTCGCGGCTCAGCTGCCCGCGCGCATCCGCGAGAGTGGGCAACTCCTCATCGCGACCGACGTACCCTACGAGCCGATCATCGCGTCGCAAGGCGGGAAGTACGTGGGATTCGACGCGGACGTCGCGACCGTGCTGGGCCAATTGCTCGGCGTCACACCGGTTTTCCGCACCACGGCGTTCTCGACGATCATCGCGGGGGTGCAGGACGGTACCTACGACACAGGGCTTCGCGGCATCTTCGACACCCTTGCCCGCGAGCGTCGGGTCGACCTGGTCAGCTACTTCTCGGCGGGTACTCAATGGGCCCAACCGACGGGAAAGCACGTCGACCCCAACAATGCGTGCGGACTGCGGGTCGCGGTGTCGGCAGGCACCGTGCAGGCAACCGTCGAGATTCCGGCAAAGAGCCAGGCGTGTACAACAGTCGGTGAAAAGGCAATCACTGCAGTGCCTTTCGATAGTATCGACGCCGCCGTCGCTGGGCTCGAGGCGGGCAAGGCCGATGCGATCTCGGCCGATTCGCCTGCTATCGCGTTCGCGGTGCACAAGTCTCACGACGCCCTGGCGCTGGCAGGAGACATCTTCGACACCGAGCCCTATGCGCTTCCGGTCGCCAAGAACTCGCCGCTCGGACCCACGTTGCGTGACGCGGTTCAGCGGCTCATCGACAGCGGCGAGATGCGTCGTATCGCACGCAAGTGGGGTCTCGAAGACGGCTTGATCAAGCAGTCGACGATCAACACCGCGATCAGCTGACGGAAACGCCTTCGCGACGGCTCGGCGCATCGTCGGCGAGGGTCGGCGCGGAGTCCGCGCGCGGCGAACGGAACGGAACTCGCGGACGCCCCGTCAGGTACAGCGCGCCGGGGAGTCGTCGCAGAATCTCGACGAGGAGGAGCGACCCGGCCAGCGTGCCCACGTAGACGACGATGGTCGCCCACGGCTGTCCGATGGCGTCGAGCACCCACGACGTGCCGTTGCGCTGCGGGTACATGATCATCGTCAGCACCAGTACGTGGACAAGGAACACCGGGAACGAGCGGTTGGACGCGTACTTCACGGCCCGGGCGAATCGCGGGGTGAACTCGCGTCGGTTCTCGGCCCAGTGCAGGGCAACCGCGTACAGGCAGGTCATCGCGACGACCAGGAACGGGAGCAACGTGGGGTAGAACGCCGAGTTGTTGTCGTGCACCGGTTTGCCCGCGAACCAGACGCCCCCGACGTACGAGCCGACGGCGATCGCTGCGGTCACCAGCAGCGCGCCGAACAACCACCAGCCCTTGCCCTGCAGCCATGCGCCGATCTGCTTGCGGTGCACCGCGGCGACAGCGCCGTACAGGATGAAGAACTGATACGGGATGAACGTCGCGTAGTTGTGCCACCAGTGGGCCGCGACGGCTGCGGGCGGATTCCAATGCGTGATGGTCGCGGCGACGGCGAACTGCAGCACCAGGCTGACACCGAGCAGCGCGACGTGGTGCCCGGCGGTTGCGCGCAGCAGCCAGACCACCAGCGGGAAGATCAGGTAGACCTGCAGCATCACGAACAGGAAGTACATCTGGAACCCGGAGAGACCCCAGCTGAGCTGGTAGAAGAAGTTGGTCAGGCTCGTCGGGACCTCGGTGAGCCTGCCCGCCAGCCACATGTTGACCACCCAATAGATGGCCGACCAGATCACGTACGGATAGATCACCAGCTTGATTCGACGCTTCCAGAACGTCGGCGCACTGAAATCCTGCTTGTCGAAGTTCTGGTACATCAGCACGAAGCCGGTGAGGGCGAAGAACGTGTTGCGCGTGAAATGCAGCAGCAGCGACGTGGTGTTCACCGGCATGCTGGTGAACTCGTTGGTGGTCTGCGTGAGGCAGTGCACGAAGATGACCAGCGAGAACGTCACACTGCGGATCAGGTCGACCTGGTGCAGGTAGGGGCGGCGCGTCGGTCGCGTGGTCGAGGCGTCGGCACCTGCCGTCGACTCGTTTGCACGCGAAACCAACGTCGTCGACATACTCAGACTCAGCCCCTGACAGTTCTCGTGGACGGTGTGCGGGGCCGGATCTCTTCACGTTGACGGGGTGCTCGAGCCTCGACGCTCGCCCCGTGCGTCAACGTTGCGGCCCCATCGCGTTGATAGGCCGTGATCCTCCCGTTATCGCGTCTGAGCTTATCAGTGGAGTCTGGACGCTCCCTGAGACGTGGCTGTCAGCGAGTCTCACCGGCGCTCAGACTCACCACCACCGCAGCGCACGGCCCAGATCGGCGTCGACCGCAGGGATCAGGCTGCGGACAAACGTCGCGGACAGGTGGTGGTAGTCGTGCCAGACGAGGATGTTGCCGACGACAGCCGGGCAGTAGGCAGTACCGCACATCGCGTCGGTGTAGTCGAGAAACGACATGTTCGGATACTGCGACGCGATGGCCCCCGTAGGGTCCGTCTCCGCCATCGCCGCATCCCGGTCGACGCCGCAGACCTGCGGTTTCTTGCCCTGTGCCAGGCATTCCGGCGGCTTGAGCTTGCCATGCGCCCAGGGATTGTCGCGCACCGCGACGACCCGCTGTCCCCGGTCACGGAACTGCGTGAAGATGTCGGTGTAGTCCTTCGGAACGGTGTCGCCGGGCCCGTTCTCGACCGGGCGGGTGCTGTTGGTGAACACGACGTCGGGTTTGTCGACGGCCAACCTGTCCATCACGCGCCGTGACCAGTCGTTGCACTGGTAGTACTTCTGCCCGAACCAGGTGAAGACGTGCGAGGTGGTCAACGCGCAGCCGACCTTGAGGTAGGTGGTGACCCTGAATCCGCGCTGCTTGCCGACGGCGTCGAGCGCGGTGATCCACTGCTCGGCGTGCGATCCGCCGACCAGCGCGACGGTGCGCGTGGCCCCAGGATCGCCGTAGACGCCGACCTTGATCGACGGGTCTTTCCAGCCGCTGATCATCGAGTCGTACGAGGTGATCGGCCAGTCCTTGTCGACGACCTCCGGACTCGGTTGGGGGTCGACGCGGGGCGTCGGCGCGCCGTCGAGGTACGCGCGAGCACCGGGGTAGAGCCGGGGATCGAGGTTGTCGGTGTTGACCGTCGCGTTCGCGGCGTTGCGCTGCCAGACGACGGCCGTCGTGCCCGCGACGACGCTCGCGATCACGAGCACAGCGGTGAGCGTGACCCGATACGAGCGGCCGAAACCGGTGTCCCTTCCGGATCGCAGCGGAGCTTCGATGTACCGGGTCGTCAGCCACGCCAGCAGCAGCGACACCGCGAGGATCGCTGTGCCCTCGTACCAGCTCACGTCGTCCTGGAAGCGCCACGCGAGGTAGAAGATGAGCAGCGGCCAGTGCCACAGGTAGAGCGCGTAGGCCACCGAACCGAGCCACACCAGCCGCGGGTGCGCGAGTGCCCGGCTGACCAGCCCTGTGTCGTTCGACGCCGCGTCGCGGGCGGCGGGTGAACCGGTCCAGATCAGCGCGAGCGTCGCGCCGACCGGAATCCACGCCCAGACGCCCGGATACTCCGACACCCCGCTGATCCACCAGCCGCAGCTCACGATCAGCGCAAGCGCACCAACACCGACGACGTCGCGCAGCCAACCGGGCATTGCGAGGCGGTTGCGGTGGACCTGCGTGAGCCTTTGGGGGATTGCGACGGCCAACAGCCCACCCGCGAGCGGCTCCCACAGCCTCGCGACCGTGTCGTAGTAGTTGAACGGCTGGTTCACGTCGTGCCGGTAAACCGCCCAGGCGAACGAGACGACTGCGACGGCAAGCAGGGCGACGCCGACGATGCCACGGATGACGCGGGCCTCGCCGAACACCGAGATGCGACGTGCGAGCAGCTTCAGGACGCCGCCGAGCGCGAGCATGCACACGAGCGTGAGGACGAAGAACTGGCCCTGCATCGACATCGACCAGAGATGCTGCATCGGACTGTTCGCCGAATCGGCGGCAGCGTAGTCCTGTGAGTCGAATGCCAGGTGCCAGTTCTGGTAGTAGAGCGCACTCGCTTGGATCTCCGAACCCAAAGGGCCCCAACGAGTTGTGGGCATGATCAGCGCGATCAAGGCGGTGATGACAGCCAGGACGACGAGAAGAGCGGGCAGCAGGCGCCGTGCCAGTCGCCAGAAGCGAGGCCACGGATTGACCGCCCGTCGCCACGACACGTTCGGCGGGTTGGTCGCGATGACGTGCTTGAGCAACGACGCGATGAAGAAGTAGCCGGACAGCGTGAGGAACACGTCGACGCCACCGGACACCCGACCGAACCACACGTGGAAAATCGCGACGAGTGCGATCGCGATACCCCGCAGGCCGTCGAGGTCGAGGCGGTACCCCGAGGTGTTGCCGGTGGCGGCGTCCTCGTTGGGGGTGCCGGGAGCGATCCCGGCGTCGGAAAGCGTGGAACTCACAGGCAGCGATGGTAGCGCGGCGAATGACCCAGTCCGCGGACCCCATCGGCGCGGGAGGTTTGCGCCTTCGTGCTTCTAAATCTTTTCCCACCAGAGTGCATCGCGCACGCTGTGTCCATTGTCGAAAAGTTCAGACCACAAGGAGCACAGATGGCAGACCAGAAGCGCGTTGCAGTCGTCGGCGCGGGAGTGACGGGTACGAGCGCTGCGCTCGGCTTCCTCGACGCGGGATTCGACGTCACTCTCTACTCTGACCGCGATCGAGAGTCGTTGCGAGACAGGGTCCCACCGACCGGCGTCGGCGTGCTGTTCGGTAGCTCGCGCGACTGGGATGCGCAGATCATCGACGACCTCTACGAGGTGGGCAACACCACCGGCATCAGCGTTCGACTGTCGTCGGGCGAGGGCACCGAGCGCGTCGACGTTCTCGAGTTCAACCCCGACTACGGCTACGTCGCGCAGGCCGTCGACCTGCGTCTACGTGCTGATGACCGCCTCGGTCGATTCCTCGAGCGCGGCGGCCGCTTCGAGGTCGAAGCCGTCGATCCCGACCGCCTGGACGAGATCGCTGCCGACAACGACCTGACCCTCGTCGCCACCGGCAAGGGCGGCCTGGCGTCGTTCTTCCCGGTCGACGACGAGCGCACGCACTATCGCGAGCCGCAGCGTCGACTCCTGCAGGTCACCCTGACCGGACTCGACCACGGTCCCGACACGTTCGCCTACCGTGCTGCCGACGGCGGACGGCAGTCGCTGTTCAACCTCGACAGCGACAACGGCGAGATCTTCGTCGGACCCTTCCTGCACAAGGACGCGGGCGCCACATGGTCGTTCATCGTCTTCGCCAAGCCCGACGGCGCGTGGGCGCCGAAGATCGACGAGGTCACCGACGCCGCGTCTGCGCGGCAGGCGATCGTCGACATCTTCGACGAGTGGTTCCCCGCGGATGCTCCGGCGATCCGCGAGCTCGCGGTCATCGACTCCGATCCCTACTCGTGGTTGAAGGGCGCTGTCACCCCGACGGTCCGCAAGCCCGTCGGCACGACGAAGAGCGGGCACGTCGTCGCGGCGATCGGCGACACCGCGATCGCTGTCGACCCGGTTGCCGGCCAGGGCGCGCAGAACTCGCTGATCCAGGTCGCCGAACTGGTGCAGGCCGCCAAGGCGCGCCTCGACGACGACCCGTCGGCGGAGTTCTCCGCGCAGTGGCTGGCCGACGAATTCGAGAAGCATTGGGAGAGAAGAGGACACGCGTCTGTCGAGGTGACGCGGCTCTACCTCGGCGACCCCGATTACGCGACGCACCTCGAACTGGCCTTCCCGGCCGCGGCTGTCAACGTCGACGTCGCCTCTGCGCTGTTCGGCTTGCTGTCCGACCCCAATCCGCTTCTCACGCTTGGTGATCGCGACGACGTGCTCGGCTTCATCTCGGCGGTGTCGGGCGAGCCGGCCGACGACGTGCTCGGACGGTTCGAGCCGCTGGGAAGCTTCAATTCGCGCGCAGTTCCCGCCTGATTGACTGGCAGCAAAAACTTTCTGACGCAACGGGTTCCGGCCACACTCCTGTGGCCGGAACCCGTTGTTCTGTCAGCCGGTTCGTGGCCGCTGGTTGGTGTCAGGCGGTTCGTGTCAGGTGGCGTGGTGCGTCAGGATCCGTTGGCGTGCACGTCGTTCGTGACGCGGGTGATCAGCTCGAGGACCTGCTCGAACGCCCTCGACTTCGGATCGACCAGCGACGAATGTGTTTGTCCCGGCATGATGATCGCCCGTGCCCGGCCGCCCGCCTTGGCGTCGGCGGCGACGTAATCCTGCGAAAGCACATGCGGCACCACATGATCCGACGTTCCGGCGACTGCGATGACCGGCGTCTGCGGATCGAGATTCTGGATCGGGTCGACCGACGCGTAACGGTCGGGAACCTCGTCCGGTGTGCCGCCGAGTACACGCACGATGCGCGTGTCGCCCATCGCGACGGCCCTGCGCATGTCGAGCGGACCCGCGAGCGAGATGACGGTCGTCGGGCGGAACGTCGGGGATGCGCCGACCTCGCCCGGACGTAGATCCTGTCGCGTACTTGCCCAGACAGCGAGTTGGGCACCCGCAGAATGTCCGACGGTGACGGCATTGTTGAGGTTGAGCTGGGGATAGGCCTTCGCGAGGTCGGGGATGGCGTCCATCGCCGACGCGACGTCGACGAAGGTCGTCGGCCAGCCGCCGCCGTTGCCGAGCCGGCGATACTCGACGTTGACCACAGCGAGTCCGCGTTGAGCCAGGCGTCGCGCGAACGTGGCGAACGTGCCGGCCCCGATCTTGGCCTGCCATCCTCCGCCGTGGATGAGGACGACCAGAGGGACCTTGCCCGCCCGAGGCGGAAGGTAGAGGTCCATCCAGTTCTGTCGCGGATCGGCCTGCCCGGTCGACACCGCGTAAAAGTAGCGATGCAGAGTGATCCTCGACTCGGTCGCCTGATTGTTGATGTCCTTGGCTGCGGCGCCCCGGGGAACAGCGGCCGACACCTTGGCGGTCGCCGGTACGGCCCCCGACGGTGCGGGAATCGATGCGCCTACCGACTCATGTGTCGGCGTCGAGCACGCTGCGGTCACCGCGCACACGAGAGCAAGCGCAGAGACCGTCAGAGCACGGACGGGTGACGGCAGGTCGCGGGTGGTGGCCACGTGAGACAAGGTCCTCGGCATTGGTGACGGGTGTCGGGTGCGGGTTGGCAAAGTGCGGCGAAGAGTTCGCGTATGCCATTGTGCCCGCGGGACGGCGCCCGATCCTTGTCAGAACGTGTGAGATCGTACGAATATCCGACGTGGGAGGATGCAGCGATGGGTAAATCGCGGTGGTCGGTGTCCGATGCGCCGGATCTGTCCGGACGTACCGCAGTGGTCACCGGTGCGAATTCGGGCGTCGGGTTGGCGACGGCGAGTCACCTGGCACATCTCGGAGCGCGGGTCGTGCTCGCGTGCCGCAACGTCGAGGCCGCGGAACGCGCGCGGGACGTGATCGTCGCGGAAGGCGGTTCCGGTGGCCACGGCGGCCGGATCTCTCCCGACAGCCGGATCTCTCCCGACATCGAGATCGTGCAGGTCGATCTGAGTGAGCTGGATTCCGTGCGGCGCGCCGCCGACGAGTTGGTCGAGCGCTTTCCGACGATCGACATCCTCGTCAACAACGCCGGGGTGATGCGCGCGGAGCGTGAAGTCACGAAAGACGGCGTCGAGATGGATTTCGCGACCAACTTCCTCGGACATTTCGCGCTCACAGGGCTGCTGCTCGGTCCGCTGCGTGCCGCGCGTGGCGCCCGCATCGTCTCGGTGTGCTCGAAGCTGTCGACGGTTGGTCGACTCGACCCCGACGATCTCGCGATGACTACCGGCTACAGCGCCGCGGCCGCGTACTCGCGGTCGAAACTGGCTCAGGCGATCTTCGCCGTGGCGCTGCAGCGTCGGCTTGCGTTGCTCGGCGACGGTGCGCCGTCGTCGGTCCTGGCGCATCCGGGTGCGACCCACAGCGGGGTGATGCGCGATCAAGGAGTGCTGAGCTGGCTGTTCAGCACGCCGAGCCTGCGGTGGGTGCGACGGACTTTCATCATGGACCCGGCTGAGGGATCGCTGTCGTCTGTGCGTGCGGCGACCGATCCCGGTTTACTCGGCGGCCAGTACATCGGGCCGGGAGGGTTCCTGGAACTGTCCGGCGCGCCGGTCCTGGTTGCTCCGCCGGAGGAAACCGACGACCTTCGCCTGGCTCGCGCATTGTGGGAGTCTGCGGAAAAGGCGACGGGCGTCGGTTTCGACCTGCCGGACTACCCGGTCAATCCCCAGTCCTGATTCCACGGATGGAAGGTGCACACGAGCGGCGTCGAAACGCCGAGTGCACGTAGCGTCACGGAGATCGCCCGCGGGGAGTAGGTCATCACGGAGTGCCCCGAGATGTCGACCGGACAGCCATCCTGGAGCAGGACGTTGTTGACCCTCGCGCCGGGACCAGCAGTCAGGAACGTGGCGGCATACGGCGTCGAGAACTGGTCGAAGCGGGTCGCGATCACGGTGTAGTCGACGCCGGCGAATGTCTCGCCGCCGCGGTTGAGGTCGGTGATCATCGACGATCCGACGAGCTGTTCGTATCCCGCGCTTCCCGCAATGGCCGTGACGCCTGGTTCGACGTTGACACCGGCGTCCCGCAGCACCACGGCGAGCGCGCCCGAGCCACTCAGTGTCGTCCCGTGATTGGTGGCGCCGAGCGTCACCACGTTCGCGACGACGTTGTGCGTGGGGTCGGATGGATCTGCGCCGCCCTTGTACTTGAGGTAACGACGGATGAGCACGCCGCCCTGCGAATGACCGATGGCATCGATCTGGCTTGCTCCCGTTGCCTTCCGCACGCGTTGCACGAACTGCGCGAGCTGCTCAGTGGAGTCTTCGACGGGACCCGTCCCGTATAGCCCGGGGATCACCGACAGTGCGCCACCTTCTGCGACGCCGCCACGGCCGTAATTCTGTGTGAAGACGCAGAATCCGGCGCGCTTGAGGGCGGGCGAGAGTCGGGCGAACGTGCTGAATGCGCCCTCCCAGGTGCCGTGGACCAGGACAACCGGTCGAGGATGCGCGGCCGTCGGACGACACGTCCAGTCGTTGGCGCCCGCCGGGGCGGCTTCCGGGAACGGGTAGGCGAAAGCGGCTTGGAACCCTTTGATTTCCGGTCCGACGCCGCGGGTGTCGGAGGCGTAACTGGTTGCGGCCGCTGCGGTGGGTGTCGCAACGATCGTCGCGGTGAGCGCGGCGATGGTCGCGGCAGCGACGGTGAATAGCGTTGTGAGATAACGGTTCATGATGTGTCCGGGCCTCAGCTGTTCGGCGGCGTCTGGTCGGGCCAGCGTCGAGCCTTTTGTAGTTGTGCCGCGACCTGGCAGATCAGGGGTTCGCTGTTGTTGGGGCCGACGAGCTGCACGCTCAACGGCAGGCCGCCGGAGAAGCCGGCAGGGACCGCCGCTGCCGGATTACCCACGACGTTCCACACGGATGTGTACGCCGCGACCGGTGACGCCTTGGCCGATGCCTCGACGAAGCCCGCGCCGTCGAGTTGTCCTATGGGATAGGCCTTTCCGGGCGTGGTCGGACAGATCAGCAGATCGTAGGCGGGAAACACCGACGCCAGGATCTGTTTTCCGACGGTCTTGCTGAGCTCGATGGCCTTGGTCACTGCGAGATCGGACGACAAGCCCGTGCTCCGTCCGACATCGACACCCTCGCGGGTTCGCCGCTCGAGCAGTTCGTAGTGGTCGGCGCGGCGGGCTTCGGTGCTGAAACCACCGAGAACCTGCGGTTGGAATGCAGCGGTGAGCGTCGCAGGGTAGACCGGATCGTGTGCGACGACGCGGTGGCCCAGCTTGCCGAGTATGGCGCCGGTCTGCAGCACGGCGCGACGGGTGTCCTCGTCGAGGTGAGTGCCGGCGGGCTGCGCCGTGGAGATCGCAATCCTTAGTGGCCGAACACGTTTCGTCAACGCCTCGGTAAGGGAGTACGGCCACGGATCAGCCTTGTAGAGGTCGACTCCGGCGACGCTGCCGTGGATGCAGTCGAGAATCAGCGCGGTGTCTTCGACCTTCCGGCACAGCGGGCCGATCACGCCGAGAGACTTCCACAGGTCGACATTGGGTGCAGCCGACACTCGGCCGCGCTGGAGCTTCAGTCCGTACAAGCCGCACCACGACGACGGCAGCCGAATCGATCCGCCGCCGTCGCCGCCGATCGCGGCGGGCACCATGCCCGATGCCACCGCCGACGCGGTCCCTCCCGACGATCCCGCGGTGGAGTGCAGGATGTTCCACGGGTTTCGGGTGTATCCGTGTGCCGACGTCTCCGTGAACGGCCAGATGCCGAACTCCGGCATAGCCGTGATCCCGAGGATGACTGCACCCGCGGCACGCAGGCGTTTCACGACTTCGGCGTCGTCGGTCGCGGGAGTGGTGAATGCCGCACCGCCATAGGTTGTCGGGACACCTTTGACGTGATTCTCGGCTTTGATCCCGATCGGCACGCCGTGCAGTGGACCAAGGCGTGCGCCGCTCGCCTTCTTGGCGTCGAGAGCGTCCGCCTCGGCGCGGGCACGTTCGTGAAGCGGAATCGTCCACGCGCGCAACGTCGGGTTGAGCATGTCGATCCGAGCGAGGAAGAAGTCGGTGATCTGTCGAGCGGTGAACTCGCCTGCCGCAATGCGTTTGGCGATCTCGACGACGCCCGCGAATGCGATGCTTTTGTCGTTCGGGTCGAGGTCACGGCCCGCAGCAGCAGCGGGTGCGGCCCCCGTCACGCCTTGCAGCGCAACCGCACCCGCTGCCGCTGCAGCCATACCCCCGACGAGGACGGAACGTCTGCGGAATCCCGAACGCTGCGCGCTCTGGTCCTGTGATGCTGTCCCCGTTGAGTTTTCGTGTGAATGAGACGCACTCTCCGCGCCCCTTACCGCCTGTGATGCCGACATGGTTCCCCTTTGCCCCGGCCGTCGTGAGTCATCATCGCCAGCGCGTTCCGGTGGCGATGGCATGACTCTAGGAGTCAGGTGTGACCTGGCGATCGCCTCGGCGTTGCACTGACTGCGAAGATCTGCGTCCGTCACTCGCGAGCGGATTTACCTGTCTGTCACACAAGGATCCGTGACCGACGCCCGACCCGGCGCAGCCCGGGTGACCTGGATCAATTGCGCACGGCCGGCGTAGTACGTCTCTCACCCCGGTTAACGCGACCGTGACCTCAATTAGCCGAGGCGCAACGTGGGGGGTCCACTGTGAACGCGATCATGACCTCGACTTCCTCTTCACCGGTTCCCTCGCCGCCTGTGCCCTCGCCGCCCGTGCCGTCGGTGCCACTGATTGCCGACGAGTCGCCGGTCCGCGGGCTCACGCGCAGGCAGCTCCCGTTCGTAGCGGTTGTCGCGCAGTCTGTCGCGGCGATCGCGCCTGCGGGCACCTCCGCCGTGACGCCACTCTTCGTCATCGTCGCGGCGGGTGGGGCGAGGAGCATCGCGGCATTCCTGACCGCGCTCGTGGTGATCATGTTCGTCGCACTCTGCATCCGGCCGATGGCACAACGCGTCGCGGTCGTCGGTGGTCTTTATTCCTATGTGGCGCAGGCGTATGGCGCGAGGACGGCGATGGTGACGGCATGGTCGGCGGTCGTCGGCTATACCGCCGTGAGCGTCGCCGGTCTCATGGCTGTCGGTCTGTACACGAATCACATTGCGATCAGTGCCGGTGTGACACAACGTGTATCACAGGTGGCGATGAGTGCGATCGTCGTACTCGCCGCTGTCGTCATGGCTTTCGTGATGATCAGGGGAGTGAAGGTCTCGGCGGTGGTGATCCTCTGCATCGAGCTGCTCGCGGTGGTCGTGATGGTCGCGCTGATGCTGTGGCTCGGCTACACCCATCGCGACCAACCATGGAGGCTGTCCGACGCGCACCCGAATCCCGACGGCTCACTGGCACTGAGTGTGGTTGTCGCAGTGAGTGCATTCGTCGGATTCGAGAGTTCGACGACGCTGTCTGCCGAGGCGCGTCGACCCTTCCGGTCGGTGCCACGTGCGCTGCTGTGGACACCGTTGTTGGCGGGCGTGATCTATCTGCTTGCCGTGTCGAGTCAGTCGGCGGCAATGGCGGGAGCGTCGGAGTCGGTACGGGAGAGCAGCACACCGCTCGCGGCACTGTTCCTCTCGGACGGAAGCCCCGTCGCCGCAGTGATTCTCGACGTCGGTATCGCTACCTCATTCCTGGCGTGCGCTATGGCATCGGTGAATGCGCTTGTGCGCGTGCTCTTCACGCTCGGGCGTGAGCACATCATTCCGAAGCAGTTCGGCGCCACGCATCGTCGACTCCACACGCCGGCGTTCGCCACCGCGATCGCGACGTCGGTGGTGGCGCTCGGGCCGTTGATGTTCCTGTGGTTCGGCGGCGATCCCGAGGAGGGTGTCCGTGACTTTCTCACCCTGAGCGCCCTCGGCTACATGGGCAGCTACGTCGCGGCATGTCTCGCGGCGCCGCGGTTGTTGCGACGCATGGGGGAATTGACGCGGCCCCTTCTGGTCGCGAGTTGGGGAACCGCGTCGGGCCTGGTGATTCTTCTCGGGTTGGGCGCCACGATGTCGGACTCCGGTGATCGGGTGACGTTCCTGTGCTTCTTCGGTTCGGTGGCTGTCGTTGCGATCGCGGTGGTGGTGATCTATGCACAGTGGCCCGCGCGGTTCGCTCGGGTCGGTGTGTTCGACGAGACGAACCGTGACGACGTGCTGGCGTTACCGGGGTTGCGCTGATGGGGATGGGCTGATGGGGATGGGACGGCCCGGCGCGGGTGAGTCGATAGCGCGGGCGATGCAGATCATCGAGGCCGTCGGTGATCTCGGACCGGGAGCAACGAGCCGCGAGATCGCCGACCGTTTGGATGTGCCGCCTGCCAACATCTATCGCCTGTTGAACACGTTGGCCGTCGAGGAGTACCTCGTGCGGACAGCGGATCTGCGCGGTTTCGCGCTGGGAAACAGATTGAACACCATGGTGCACTCCGCGGTGACCCCGTACATGTCCAGCCGCGCACAGGAACTCTGCGAGAAGTTCCGGGCATCGGTGCGTTTCGGCGTGTACGTCATGCACTTTCGTCCCGCGACCCTTCGGATCGTCGACATGGATCCCGACCATCCGTTGGTCGCCGAGCACGAAATGATCCGATCCCTGCACGCGTCGGCCGCGGGAAAGTTGTTGCTCGCGGCGGACTCGCAGTGGCGCGAGCTTCTGCCGCCAACACTTCCCGCGCTGACGCCGTCGACCGTCACCGAGATGCGTGAACTCGCAGCGCAAGTCGAGGAGACACGTCAGCGCGGTTACGCCGTGTCGGTCGACGAAATGCTCGACGGAGAGGCGTCGATCGCCATACCGATACTCGACGTCGAGGGTGTGGTCCGCGGTGCGGTCACGGTGACAGGATTCTCTGCGCGTCTCGATGCCATCACCTCGCTGGTGCCCCGCTGTCGTGAACTCGCCGCAGAACTCGGCCCCCTGCTGTACTGACCCCTGCTGTACTGACCCTGCTGGTGCCCTTTCGGCTGGGCAGTCGAAGTTTCTGCGGCATATCGGTCCGACGTCTAGTGTCGAGAGCACGGCGTTGAAACAGCCCGACGCCCCCGTTGACAACTTTTCGCCGACCCCAGCCCCTTGGAGGCGATATGTCGGATCAGAACGATTTCTACACAACAAGAGACTCCGGAGCGCCTGCCGGAAGCGATGAGCATTCGCTCACCGTCGGAGCGGGCGGTCCCATCGTCCTGCACGATCACTACCTGATCGAGCAGATGGCGCAGTTCAACCGCGAGCGCATCCCCGAGCGTCAACCCCACGCCAAGGGGAGCGGTGCGTTCGGCACGTTCGAGACAACCGAAGACGTCTCGGCCTACACCTGCGCGGCGCTCTTCCAACCAGGCGTGAAGACGGAGATGGTCGCGAGATTCTCGACCGTCGCCGGTGAGCGGGGTAGCCCGGACACGTGGCGCGACCCACGCGGCTTCGCGTTGAAGTTCTATACCTCAGAGGGCATCTACGACATGGTCGGCAACAACACGCCGGTCTTCTTCATCAAGGATCCGCTGAAGTTCCAGCACTTCATCCGGTCGCAGAAACGCCGCGCCGACAACAACCTGCGCGACCACGACATGCAGTGGGACTTCTGGACGCTGTCTCCGGAGTCGGCGCACCAGGTCACCTGGCTGATGGGCGACCGCGGTATCCCGAAGACCTGGCGCCACATGAACGGCTACAGCTCGCACACCTATCTGTGGGTGAATGCCCAGGGCGTCAAGCACTGGGTGAGGTACCACTTCATCTCCGATCAGGGCGTCGAGTTCTTCACCCAGGACGAAGCCGACCAAATGGCTTCTGCCGACACCGATTTCCACACCCGCGACCTCTTCGAGAACATCGCGGGCGGCGGTCGACCGAGCTGGACTCTCAAGGTGCAACTGATGCCGTACGACGACGCGGTCTCGTATCGGTTCAATCCCTTTGACCTGACCAAGGTGTGGCCGCATGGTGACTACCCGCTGCACGAGGTCGGGAAGATGACGTTGCACACCAACCCGACCGACAACCATGCACAGATCGAGCAGGCGGCGTTCGAGCCCAACAACGTCGTGCCCGGTATCGGATTCAGCCCCGACCGCATGCTGCTCGGCCGCGTGTTCGCCTACGCCGACGCACATCGTGCCCGGCTCGGCGTGAACTACAAGCAGATCCCGGTAAACGCGCCTCGCAACGATGTCCACACGTACTCCAAAGACGGTGCGATGCGTATCAATCCGGTGACCGACCCGGTCTATGCGCCGAACTCGAAAGGTGGTCCCGCAGCGACGTTCTCGGGTCAGCCGGAGCCGCAGTGGGCCGCCGACGGCGAGATCATCCGCAGCGCCTACGTCGACCATCCCGAGGACGACGACTGGAGCCAGGCGGGCACATTGGTCCGTGAGGTACTCGACGACGCCGCGCGGGATCGACTGGCGGACAACGTCGTCGGCCACCTGCTCAACGGAGTGTCCGAACCGGTGTTGGCCCGGGCGTTCGACTACTGGAGCCGCGTCGACGCCGACCTCGGCGCCAAGATCAAGAAGGGCGTCACGGAGAAGGCCGACGAGCCCGACCCCAAGGCCGCCGACCAGGGCAACCCTGCCCGGTCGTCGATGCAGCAGAAGGTCTGACGCGCACAGTCGCCTGCCTCGAGCGCCCAGTGGGCTGAATACAGCGCACAGTGGGCTGAATACAGCGCACAGTGGGCTGAATACGGCGCACAGTCGACGGGAACTCTCGTCGGCTGTGCGCCGAACTTCGTCGAGTGGGCGCTGTATTTCGTCGACTGTGCGCTCTGTCGTGCCGAGTGGGTGCTCTGTCCCGCCGAGTGGGTGCTTCATCCCGCCGAGTGGGTGCTCCGTCCCGCCGAATGGGCGTGCGTCACCCCTGCGCGGGCAGGATGCGGTGGAGGAATGCCAGCAGGTACATGAGGCCGGCGCCGTCGCGGACGTCGTCGTGGCCCGCGTTGACGGCGTGGAACTCGAAGCGCGTGCCCGCTCGCCGGAACTGCCGCAGCAGGCGCAGCGTCAGCGGCAGCGGTACGCGAGAGTCCTTCCAGCCGTGCACTATCAACACCGGAGCGCCGTAGCCGCCGGTGGGCACGGCCATGTACTCGGCCAGGGAGCGTCGAAAATCGCTGTCGCCCAGAGGTTTCGCCACCACCGAACCCGTCGATACCCCCGCTACGAGTTGTGGCCACGCGGCGCTGCACACACCGGTCATCTCGTCGGAGATTCGCTGACCGACCGGGGTGAGGTAGGAGGGGACGTCCACCTTGGTCGGCGTCGCCGTCATCCCGGTCAGCACCGCCAGCAGGCTGCCGACCGGAAAGCCGGGAATCGACGGCATCTGAGGCCTGGCCATGGCGAAGACGTGCTCGATGTTCGACGCCGGGGCAAGGGCCGCGGTGCCGTGGAAGATCAGGTCGGGTGCATACGTCGCGGCACGGTGCCCGGCCGCCAGTGCCGCGTGACCGCCCTGCGACTGGCCGGCGACGGCCCAGTGCTGCGACAACTCGTCGATGCCCATGCGCGCCGCGCAGACAGCGTCGATCGTCGCGGTCGATTCGGTGTCGGTGTGCAGGTACGGATGCGGACCGATGGTGCCCGGGCCGAGGCCGAGATAGTCGGGGGCGACGACGGCGTATCCAGCAGCGTTGAGCCGACCGATCACCTCGCCGGTCCCAGCCTCGAGATCCGGCGAGCCGGTCAACCCACAGTGCTCCGACAGTCCAGACGTCCCATGGGTCCACGCAACCACCCGCCAACCCTCCGCGGGGGCGGGACCGTCGGGGAGACACACCAATCCCGTTGCGGTGACCGACGTTCCGTCCGGCCCCGGAGTGGTGTACACGAGCCGACTCACGGCGTGCAGCCCGCCCCACGAACCTATCGGGTCGAGTCGCTGCAGCGTCGAACGTCGGCTCATCGTCACCCCCGTGATCTGTCCGCGTCGACCGCCGGTCGGCAATCGCGTGTCGACAGCCATTCAATCAGCACGGGCGCGTTGGTGCGCCGGATCGTCGAGTACGGCTCCCGCCGCCTGACCGGGTTGGCATAGTGAAGAGGTGGACTCCGACACAAGCACGAGCGGGTTCGACCTGAGCGAGGCGATGCGCACGACGTTCGCGGCGCGGTCGTACACCGACGATCCGCTTCCCGACGACGTGCTCTTCGACATCCTCGACGTCGCGCGCTTCGCTCCGAGCGGCGGCAACCGTCAGGGCGCGCACGTGACCGTGGTGCGCGACGCCGAGACGAAACGTCGGATCGCCGACCTCAGCAAACCTGCGGCCCGACGCTACCTCGCGCAAAAGGCGGCAGGCGAGAGTCCGTGGAATCCGGTCAACCCGACGTCGGTCACCGAGAGCGACCTCGAATCCGTCGACGGCGTCGACGCATTCGTCTCCCCGCTCATCAACGCCCCGGTGGTGCTCGTCGTGTCGGTCGACCTCGCCGTCGTCGCGGCGACCGACCAGGACCTCGACCGCATCGGTGTCATCAGCGGAGCGTCGATCTATCCGCTGGTGTGGAACATCTTGCTGCAGGCTCGCGCCCATGGATTCGGTGGCACGGTCACGACGGTGGCCGCGGCGAGCGAGCCCGCCGTCCAAGAACTGCTCGGGTTGCCGACGACGCACGCCGTCGCCGCGGTGCTGCCCATCGGCAGGCCCGTCAAACAACTCACGAAGCTGCGCAGGCAACCCGTCGACGAGTTCGTGACGATCGAAAGATTCGACGGTCCGCCGCTGCGGGCCGCACACGAGTGACACAGGAGACCCATGAGTGAACGCCAGGTGCTATTACCGACCGACGACCATCCGATCACCGTCGAACCTGCCCCAGAGCACGTGCGCATCCGCGTGGCAGATCGCGTCATCGCCGAGACTGACGACGCGCTCATTCTGCGGGAAGCGTCGTATCCGCCGGTCTACTACATTCCGCGCCACGACCTCGACGCCGACGTCTTCACTCCGAGTACGCATCAGACGTACTGCCCCTACAAGGGCGAGGCCGGATACCACGGGATAGTCGGTGCCGACGGTGCGACGCTCGCCGACAAGGTGTGGTTCTACGACGAGCCCTACCCCGCGGTCGCCGAGATCGCGGGTCACGTCGCGTTCTATCCCGACGCGGTGACCATCGATATCACACCGAATTGAGCAGGGGGAGAATCGAAGTGGATGCCCAGACCATCGGGGATACGGTGGAGATCCGGCAGTTGCTGACTCGCTACGCAACCGCCGTCGACGCCCGGGATTGGCCGCTGTACCGCACGGTCTTCACCGAGGATGCCGAAATCGACTACACGGCATCGCCGTTCGGAATCATCGGCAGCGTCGACGACGTCGTGGACTGGCTCGAGCGCGGGCTGTCGTCGCTGGAGATGACGATGCACTACGTGCTGAACATCGACGTCGAGATCAGCGGCGACACGGCGACGGTTCGCGCGCAGTTCCTCAATCCCATGCAGATCCCGGGACTCGGCGAGCAGAGTTCGTGCGGCGGCTACTACCACCACGCCCTCATACGCACACAGGACGGCTGGCAGAGCAGGTCGATGCGCGAGGAGATCGTGTGGTTTGTCAACTCCCCGTTGGGATCTCCCCGCTGACACGGCTCGCCATGCGTCGAGGTCAGTTGTCCGGGTAGTCGGCGAGCGCATCCGCGGCGCGCACAAATGCCAAGTGTGACAACGCCTGTGGCGTATTCCCGACCTGCCTGCGTGCGTCGACGTCATACTCCTCGGAGAACAGTCCGACGTCGTTGGCCGTCGCCATACCCTGAGCCATAACCTTTTCGGCGTCGCCACGCCTGCCGCTGCGGGCGTACTGCTCTGCGAGCCAGAACGTACACGCCATGAAGGGATGTTCGGTGCCGTCGAGGCCGTCGACGTGCGACGACGTCCGGTAGCGCAACACCAAGCCGCCCTGCATCAACGTTTGCTCAATGCCCTCGACAGTGGCGAGCATGCGCGGATCGTCGAAGTCGCAGAAGCCGACCTGTGGGAGTTGCAGTAGTGAGGCGTCGACCTCCGTCGTGCCCGGGTACTGGACGAACCGGCCGGTGTGCGGGTCGACCATGGTCTCCTCGATCTCGGCTCGAATCTTGTCGCGCAGCGCTTTCCAGTGGTTCGCGGGCCCCTTGAGTCCGTGCTCTTCGACGGCGCGTACGCCTCGGTCGAACGCCGCCCACACCATCGCCCGCGAGTGCGTGAACTTGCGCAGCGGCCCGCGGATCTCCCAGATGCCGTTGTCGGGTTTGTCGATGTTCTCCTCGGCCCGTTTGAGTAGTTCGCGCTGCAGCGACCACGAGATCTTGTTCTCCGGCAGGCCTGCGGCACGGGCGGCGTCGAGTGCGACGAGCACCTCGCCGATAGTGTCTGCCTGGAACTGGTCGACGGCGCCGTTGCCGACCCGTACCGGGGCGGAGCCCTCATAACCGGGGAACTGGGGCATCTCGATCTCGGGCAGTTCTCGCTCTCCCGCGATGCCGTACATGATCTGCAACTGACTGGGATCGCCGGCGATGGCGCGCAGCAACCACATCCGCCAGTGCTCGGCCACGCGGATGAATCCGTGGCAGACGAGGACGTCGAGCGTCAGGGCTGCGTCACGTAGCCACACATAGCGGTAGTCCCAATTACGTGATCCACCAATGGATTCGGGTAGCGACGTGGTTGCAGCGGCGACGATCCCCCCTGTGTCGAGATTACTCAACGCACGCAACGTGATCAGCGATCGGACGATCGCCGCGTCGCGTGACCCGGTGTGGTCGATACGGCCTGCCCACTCGGTCCACCAGTCGTGTGTTTCGCGCAGCGCCTGATCGACGTCGAGTGGTTCTGGCTCTTCGCGATATGAGTGGTACCAGGTCAACACCAAATCAAGGGTCTGGCCCGCGTGGATCGTCTTCGTCGCGCGGTGGACGTGGTCGGTGGCCTTCAGAGCGATGCCTCGGACGATCACGGCGTCTGGTCCCGCGACCGCCCTCAGCGCCGGTCGCTCGTTGTCGCCGTGCTGCAGCACCCAGGGGACGACCCGCGAATAGTCGAAGCGCATGCGGAGTTCCGTATCGATCTCGACCTTGCCGCTGATCCCGACCACTCGCCGCACGAGATCGACGCGCCCGCCGTCGATCGGCATGAACTCGTGGACCTCGGCGACACCGGTCGACGTCTCCCACCGCGTCACCAGGATCAACGTCTCACCGTCGTAGCGTCGGCTCACCGTCGCGTCGAGGTCGGTTGGCGCAAGGTGCCACGATCCGTGGTCGGGTTTGCCGAGGAGGCTCCCGAAGATCGAGGCGCTGTCGAAGCGTGGAACGCACAACCAGTCGACGTCACCGTTGCGTGAGATCAGCGCTCCGGTGCGGCAATCCCCGACGAGTGCGTAGTCTTCGATATAGGCGGCCATGCTCTCGATTCTGCCTGTGATCGCAGTTGTCCGACGAAACTTCGCGAGTCGGGCACACGCCAATAGAGTCCGCACGGACGGGCTCATCGTGGAGGAGGACTACGTGACCGGACCGGCGTCGGACAACACCTCGAGCGCTGATGACCAGACGTCACCGCAGGTGACGACGCTGATCATTTTCGGCGCCACGGGTGACCTGACCAAGCGGCTGCTGCTCCCCGCACTCGGCCAGTTGCTCGGTCTCGAACCCGATCTCAACGTGCGTTTGATCGGCGTCGGAAGGCACGACCTGACCGACGATCAGTGGCGGGACAAGGTTCGCGAAGCTTTCGCCGATGAGCGGTCGGACGCGGGGGACCGGGTGGCAGAACAGACCGTGTACCGCCGGGGCGACCCGACCGACGCCGACGATCTCAGAAGTGTTCTCAGCGATATCGACGGCCGTCCCGTGCTGTACTTCGCGGTGCCGCCGTCGGTGACCCGCAAGGCGTGCGAGGCGCTGCGCGACGTCGACCTTCCGCCCGGCACCACGCTCGCCCCCGAGAAGCCGTTCGGGAGCGACCAGAAGTCGGCCCGCGAACTCAACGAGCTCCTGCTGGAGCTGGTACCCGAGAACCAGATCTACCGCGTGGATCACTTCCTCGGTCAGTCGGTGTTGCTCGACCTGCTCGGTGTGCGTCTGGCCAACCGCGTGTTCGAGCCGGTGTGGTCGGGAACACATATCGAGTCGGTCGTCATCCGCTACGACGAGAGCCTCGGATTAGAGGGCCGCGCAGGCTATTACGACGGGGTCGGCGCGCTGCAGGACATGATCCAGAGCCACCTGCTGCAACTGGTGGCCGTCGTCGCGATGGAACCGCCTGCGACACTCGGCGAGCGCGATCTGCGTGACGCGATCGGCGCGGCGCTGCGTGCCGTGCACATCTGGGACGACGATGCCGTGGCATCGTCGCGTCGAGCCCGCTACACGGCGGGCGAAGCGGGCGGCGAGCAGTTGCCCAACTACGTCGACGAGGACGGTGTCGACGCGTCGAACAACACCGAGACCCTGGCGGAAGCCACGTTCGAGGTTCGCACCAACAGGTGGCAGGGAGTGCCGTTCACGCTGCGCTCGGGCAAGGCGCTCGATCCGGAGGCGAAGGAGATCGTGCTGACCTTCCGTCCGCTGCGGCACGTCCCCGAGCAGTTTGAGGACCAAGTCCAGCCCAACGTCCTGCGTTTCACGTTCGGTCACGACGCGATGTCGGTGCGGCTCAACGTCCATCGTGGCTCACATCCCTTCGCGCTCAAGACCGTTGACCTCGACGCCGACTTCGGCAACGCGTCGATGCGGGCATACGCCGAGGTGCTGTCGGGAATCATCAAAGGCGATGAGACACTTGCCGTTCGCGGCGATGCCGCCGAAGAGTGTTGGCGCATCGTCGATCCCATCGTCGACGCGTGGCGTGCCAACAAGGTGCCGATCGACGACTACGCCGCGGGCAGTGCCGGACCCGACGCCTGGCCGACGCTGCCGCTCTAGACGGTGACGTTCATGCGCATTCCGTCGACCGTCCGCCGTGCCGTCGCCGACGTGTCGGTCTCCTTCGACGCCCCGCCCGACGAGGTCTTCGACTACCTCGTCGACCCGGAGAACCGGCCGCAGTGGCAAGCCAGCCTGCGTGCGATCGCCGACCTGATGCCCCTCGGCGATCACCCCGGCGACGTCGGAACGTCGTGGACAGACGTCACTGTCGTCCCGTGTGTCCGCCCACGCATGGACGTCGTGCGGAGCGCTCGACCACGGCGCTGGGTCGAGATCGGGCAGTGGAGATTTGTCGACGCCGCGCTGGTGCTCACCGTCGACCGCGCATCCGATGGGTCGACGACCGTCGGGGCTCGAGCCGTCCTCACGCTGCCGATCATGCTCGCGCCTGTCTTCATCCCTCTGGCAGTGGTCGTCCCGCCTGCCGTTCGCCTCGACCTCCGGAGCGCGGCGTCGGCGATCACGGCGAGGCGGGAGCGTGCCGATCAGGGCAGTTGAATCGCGTTCACGCCTGGGATCACGCTGATCACTTGCGGCGCTGCATTCGGCTGCTCACGCAGCACGCTGACCGTCGCGACGACGGGACCCGACCCGGTCACCGCGACCGCGGACGTCTTCAGCGTCGACGGGTAGCCGCTCACCGGATAGCTCGGTAGCTGCCAGTGCCGCAGAGACACCACGCCGTGCTTGCCGGTCCGCAGGTTGTTCCACGAGATCGACAGGAACCGATGCGAGTACTGGTAGTGATACGACGCCGGTGAGGGCACGGAGAAGGTGACGGCGGCGGGCGGTGGCGGGAACTGCAGGGTGCGCGGCGCCGGTTGCGCGACGACGGTGACCGGACGCAGCGATCCGCCGGGCACGCCGGCCGGACCGGTCTCGACGCCGCCGATCGCGGGAATCGAGAACGTCAGCACATCTGATCGCGTGGGAGCCGATGGCGCGGCATTCGCCAAAGCCGGTCCGCTGACCAGGGTCAACGCGAAGAGAACGAACGCGGTCAGTAGGCGTCTAGCGGCGGTGGTCATCGTCGGCTCCTCTGGTGGTCAACACTGGCTGGTCTGCGTTCATTGGCAAGTCGTGCACGATCGGAGCATCGTGGGAACTACCTACGGCTCCGCGTGCCGCCGACACCACTGCACCACGACTGTGAGAGACGGGCAACGATATGCACACGCCTGCGCCGAACAATGGCTCTCCGGGGGTCAGCGCATCGTCGGCGAAGGGTCGCTGGCTCATCGCGTCGGCTGTCCTCGGTTCGGGTGTCGCCTTCCTCGACGGCACCGTCGTGAACGTCGCATTGCCGACCATCGCGCGCGACCTCGACACCGGGCTCGCCGGACAGCAGTGGGTCGTCGACGGGTACATGCTCACACTCAGCGCGCTGCTGCTGACCGGTGGTGTCGCGGGAGATCGGTACGGCCGCAGGGCCGTATTCGTCGGCGGTTTGATCGTGTTCGCAATCGCCTCGATCGCGTGCGGTCTTGCCCCGACCATCGAGTGGTTGGTGGTGGCACGTCTTGTCCAGGGTGTCGCGGCGGCCGCACTCGTGCCGGGCAGCCTTGCACTGGTCAATGCCGGTATCCGCGAAGAGGAACGAGGGCAGGCAGTCGGCCTGTGGGCGGGGATGTCGGGGGCGACGAGTGCGCTCGGACCGTTCGTCGGCGGATGGCTCGTCGACGCCGCGTCGTGGCGGTGGGTCTTCTTCCTCAGCGTGCCGCTCGCGCTCGTTGCGGCGGCGATCACGTTGCGGCACATAGACGAATCGAAGGAGCCCGACGTGGCAGGGCGGCCCGACATTCCTGGTGCCGTCACCATCACGCTGGGACTCGCGGGTGTGATCGTTGCGCTGATCGAGGGGCCGTCGCGCGGGTGGACGCCGTGGATCATCGCGATAGGAGTCGCTGGGGTTGTGCTTCTGGTGGTGTTCGTGCGGATCGAACTACGCACGCCTGCATCACTTCTCGAGTTGTCGATGTTCCGCTCGGCGCAGTTCACCGGAGCGAATGCGACGACCCTGCTCGTCTATGCCGCGCTCGGAGGGGCGCTGTTTCTTGTTGCGCTGCAACTACAACAGAGCCTCGGGTACTCGGCATTGGAAGCCGGCGCTGCGATGGTGCCGAGCACCGTCGTGATGCTCTTCGGGTCGTCCCTGTCGGGGCGGATTGCGCAGAAGACGGGTCCTCGCATTCCGATGACCGTGGGCCCGATCATCGCGGGCATCGGGTTGGCATTGATGGCGCGGATCGTCCCTGGGGCAAGCTATCTCGGCGCGGTGTTCCCCGCGGTGATCCTGTTCGGTGTGGGTATGACCATCACCGTCGCGCCCCTGACCGCCGCGGCGCTCGCTGCGGTCGACGATGCGCACGCCGGCGCGGCGTCGGGTGTCAACAACGCTGTGTCGAGGATCGCGGGTCTGCTCGCCGTCGCGGTTCTTCCTGCTGTTGCGGGGATCAGTGCTGGACCTGGCCAGCCGCTCGGTCCCGGATTCACCACGGCGATGCTCATCTCCGCGGTCTTCTGTGCACTGGGCGGAGTGGTCGCGGCTTTCACGATCCGGTCCGGTACCGGCTTCCGACCACAGGTGACACCGGCAGTGAACGCCGCGTGTCAGGACCCCGCGACACGGGTGCGTTCGTCGACGTCGGGCTGACGGGTCAGGAAAGCGCCGATCTCGCGGGCGACCGTGGCGGGATCGTCGAGCGAGAGGAGGACCGAGCCGTCGATCGTCCGCAGGCGCGCGGAGGGAATCAGGTCGGCGAGGCGGCGGCCATGCTCGGGCGGCATCACGTGATTGCGAACAGGCCAGAGAATCAACGCATCTCCCGTGAATTCGCGAAGAGCCTCGGTATCACGGATGAGGCTCGATGCGTCGAATCGCGTGGAGGCGTAGGAGGCCAGGTCGCGCGCAACGTTGCGGTCGGAGAGTACGGATTTCGTCCACCCCTCGACAACAGCGTCGGGAATCGGGCGAGCTGTCATCCAGCCGAAGAGCAACGGTGTGTTGCGCAGCCACCGGATTCGCAGTAGCCGTGCCGCGAGAGTCAGGCCGCCAGGAAGATGTGCCGACACGGTGGCCATTTTGCCGGGCAATCCTGGAGGGAAGTTCTCGAACGCCTCGCACGGCAGGATCACGAGTCGTCCCACCCGCTGGTCGCGTTTCGCTGCGGTCAGGAACAGTCCGCCGCCCCAATCGGAGTGAACGAGTGTCACGTCGTCGAGGTCGAGGGCGTCGAGGAAGTCTGCGACGAGGTTCACCATTCCCGGCATCCGCAGGTCGGCGTCGGAGTTCATTGCGCGACGATGCGCGCCAAGTGGGAGGACTGGTCTCAGGTAGCGGAAGCCGGACGGGAGCAACGGCATGACCTGATCCCAGAGGGTGTGGTCCATGAACAAACCGTGCAGCAACACCACGGGCGGACCGCTGCCCTCGTCTGCATAGTCGATGCTTCCTGCGGGCATGCCGACGGAGCTGAGTCGGTGGTTCATCGGACCTCCACTATTCAAGATCTACCGACCGATCTGGAGCAAGTGCTCTAGAGCAACCACTCTAGAGCACTTGCTCTAAGCTGTGAAGGTGTCAACGGGAGCACGGTCGGAAAAAGTCACAGCCGAGGACGGCCAGACTGCGGAGCGGATCGTCGTCGCGATGGGTGAGTCGTTGCGTCGTCGTGGTTACTCGGCCACGGGCATCAAGCAGGTTCTCGACGCCGCGGGAGTGCCCAACGGCTCCCTGTACCACCACTTTCCAGGGGGCAAGCGACAAGTCGCAGGCGCGGCCCTCCGCTCGATGGGTCAGGCATACGCCCAGTTGGTCGGCGGATTGATGATGGCGGGTGACGACATTCCGACGGCGATCGAGTCTGCCTTTCGCGAGGCAGCAGATGCCGCCGAAGGGACGGGCTGGGCCAATATGTGCCCGGTGGGGACCATTGCGGGCGAGGTGGCCGATGTGGAACCCGAGCTGCGCGCGACGACTGGAGAGATCTTCGACGAGTGGATCACCGCGGGCACGAAGCTGTTGTCTGCGCGAGGAATGACAACACCAGCCGCACGCGATCTCGTCGTCGCGGTACTGGCGGCTCTCGAGGGAGCATTCGTGATGGCGCGTACGTTGAGGTCCCGCGATCCGCTCATCTCATCGGGCAAGGCCATGGCCGCGTACGCGGCGCTACTGTCATCGGGTGACGTCGACATCATCGGGTAAGTGGGCCGGAACGTACGCGGGGATACTGGCGGTGCTCGGCATCGCCTTCGTGTTCGCGCCCGCCTATCTCGCGGGCGGCCATTACGGCGGATACGGCGACAACACGCGACTTGTGCAGTCGATGCGCAACGCATTCATCGACTACTCGGGCTCGGGAAGCGCGGTGCTCCCGGATAGCCTCAGGACCGTCGTCGACTACTGGGCGCGCTATCACGTCGCGAAAGCGGTGATCGCCGCGCTGGCGCTGCTGGTGTTGTGCTCGGCGTGCCGACGACTCTGGGCGTCGTATCAGGGTAGGTCGTCTCAGGGGCGCCAGGCTGATAGCCGCGGTCGGACGGTGGCGTACGTCGTCGCCGGCGTGGCTGTTTCACTCGGAACGATCAGTGCCGCTGCGTTGCTCATGGCCAACATCCAGGGTGCGATTGCGCCGCTGTCTTCTGCGGTGTCATTGCTTCCCGCGCAACGTGATTCGTCACTGGCGGGGGCGATCGACGCTGTGCGTCACGGGATCGCCACGCCGGGTGCGTCGCCGGTTGCCGATCACCTCGTGGCCGACTTCGCGCGCTACCACGTCGTGGTGGCGGTGCTGACCGCGGTATTCGTGGCGCTACTCGGCGTACTCGCGGTTCGACTGTGGCGCGGCCGACGTGCTGCATCGAATGGTATTGGTGCACTGAGCTACTCGACGCTTCCGGCAACCGCAACCGCCGCGGCCACGTTGACGGTGGCCGCGGCGGTGCTGGTGCTGTGCGTCGCCAACATATCGAGCGCGCTGGAACCCGCGCGGGCGCTCAGCTTGTTCTTCGCGGGCGGCTGAGGCGGCCCGTTCGCTGCGGTCAGGCGCCCGCTTTGGATACAGCTGTCAGATGCTCAGCAGACGCAGGACGATGTACGCGATCGAGACGAGCATCAGCACGACGACGGGCGCGATGTTCTTGTCGCCCGCGCGCAGGTGGAAGATCGCTGCGCCGAGGAAGTAGAGGAAGGTTCCGATCGCTGCTACGACGCCGATCGGCCACCAGAACAAGCCGACGATGAGGCCGATCGCTCCCGCGAACTCGGCGAGCGCGAGGAGGCCCACCTTGTCCTGGGGGAATCCGACCTCGGTCATCACGCCCATCTGCTTGGGGTCGTGGCGCAGTTTGCCCACTCCCGAGAAGACGAGCATCAGTGCGAACACGATGGCGATGACGACGGTGGCGATGAACATGACAGCTCCTGGGTAAACCGCTGCGGTGGCAGACGGGTTGTTGAATGTTCAACTAAAGCTACACGCAGTTACTTGAATGTTCAAGTCAGCGTATGCTGGGCACCATGTCTGATGCACCATGGCTAGACGACGCGCAGCTCAGGGAGTGGAAATCGGTGATGGCACTACTGACGACGCTGCCCGCCGCGCTCGACTCGCAACTCAAACGCGACGCCGGGCTGAACATGTTCGAGTACCACGTTCTGGTCCGTCTGGAGTCGTCGCCCGACCGCACCCGCCCGCTGTCCGACCTCGCCCTACTGACGCAGAGTTCACTGTCGCGGCTGTCGCATGCGATGACGCGACTCGAACGTTCGGGCTGGGTGGCGCGCATTGCCAACCCTGGCGGCGGGAGGCACACGCTGGCGCAGATCACCGATGACGGCGTGCGCAAGCTGACCGACTGCGCACCCGGACATGCGGCGGAGGTCCGTCGGGCGGTGGTCGACCCGCTCAGTCACGCGGATCTCGCCGCACTCGGGAGATCTGCGCGCTGCATCCTTCGCGAGATCGCCCCGGATGTCGCCGACGTTCTCGAGCGGGAGGGCTAGGTTCGGGGGTTAGTGCTTCACGGGTGAGCACTCGGATCAAGGGAGATCGATGTCGATTCAGCGCAGGGTCCAGGCTCTCGTCCAGCGACGAAGCTTCGTGCCGGGATTCGTCGACGCCGCGCTGGCGGGGCGCGGCCGCGACGTCGCAGGTCTGACCGTCGTGATCACCGGGGCGTCGGCGGGTATCGGTCGGGAGTCGGCGCGCCAACTCGTTGCGAGTGGAGCGCGGGTGATCGGTGTGGCGCGGGGTGAGGAGAAGCTGCGCGAGCTGGCCGCCGAGACCGGCTGCGAGTACCGGGTGTGCGATCTCTCCGACGAGGCGTCCACCGACCGACTCATCGCCGACCTCGCCGAAGAATCCGTAGACGTTCTGGTGAACAATGCAGGCCACTCGATTCGACGCACCATCGTCGACTCGACCGAACGGTTCCACGACTATCAGCGCACAGCACGACTCAACTACCTTGCCGCCGTGCAGCTCTCACTCGGGCTGTTGCCTGGCATGGTCGAACGTGGCGAGGGGCAGCTCGTCAACGTGTGCACCTGGGCGCTGCACGCCAACACGTTTCCGAGGTTCTCGGCCTACGCGGGGTCGAAAAGCGCACTGGCGATCTTCGGTCGCAGCCTGAACGCCGAACGGCCAGAAGGAGTTACGGCTACCAACGTCTACTTCCCGCTGGTACGTACCGAGATGATCGCTCCCACAGCAGAATACGACGACGTCGGCGCGCTGGAGGTCGACGAGGCGGCGAGGTGGATCGTTCGTGCGATCACCCACCGACCCGAGGAGGTGTCGCCGGCTCTCGTGCGCTACCTGCTGCCTGCGATCGACCTGATGTCACCACGCATGTCGGATAGGACCATCGCTGCGATCACGTGAGGCAAGGCTCCGAGTCTCAACTGGCAGTGCGGCTTTCAGTTTGGAGCTGACGAGTGGCGCGACCGGGCCACCACTTCGGCACCCACCAGTTGGCGGGACCCAGCGCGGCAACGAGAGCCGGAGCCAGAACGCCGCGAACAATCGTGGCGTCCAAGATGATTCCGAGTGCCAGCGCTGTCGCGAGTATCTTGACATCGGTCACGGGCACCTGCGCCAGTGAAATGAATGCCAGGAACAGGATGAGCGCAGCCGAGGTCACCAGACGTCCGGTCCGCGCGACGCCGTCGATGGTGGCGGTGTCGGTACTGGCGCCGGCATCGTGCTCTTCCTTGATGCGGCTCAGTAGGAAGACCTCGTAATCCATGGAGAGTCCGAACAGGAAGGCAAAGACGGCCACCGGAATCCATATGGTGATGGCACCTGCACCGTCCTGGCCGAAGAGCAGCGACGTTCCGTGGCCCTCCTGCCAGATGAACACCGTGACCCCGAAAGCCGCCGCCAGCGAGAATGCGTTGAGCACAAGCGCTTTCAGCGGCAGCACTATCGAACGTAGTGCCGTTGCGAGCAGGGCGAACGTCACGACGACGATGAGAAGTAGTACCCACCAGATGTTTCCGTACACGGCGTCGATGAAGTCCGCGTTCTGGGCGGTTATCCCACCGACTCTCCCGCCGTGCTGTTCGGCAACCGTGCGGATGTCGGCGGCGGCGCGACCTCCCTCCGGAGTGGACGAGTCCACCGTCGTCCAGGCGTCGACGATGTGCGTCGAGCCGCGCTGCCACTCGGTCGGTGCCACAACTCCTGCAACTCCCGGCCGGCCGCGAAGTGCTTCGACGATGCTCTGTGGTGAGTCCGTGACGATCTCGACGGGCGTGGTGAGCCCGGACCCGAGTCCGGCGTCGGCGACGGCGTCGACTGCCTGCCCGGCCGGGCCGCCGACAGACGCGAGCGAGGCGTTTGTCGGGGACGAGAGATTCAGCGAGGCAACAGGTATCGCGAGGACGGCCAGAACGATCACGGCGATCGCGGTCGACGCCCAGCGGTGTCTGACCACTACCGTCCCGACGCGTCGCCACAACCGGCTGTCCGGCGATGTCGATCTGCGGTGGGGCCATTCGAGCTTGGTTCCCGCGACGGACAGCAGCGCGGGCACCAACGTCAGCGCGGCGACCACACTGATCAGCGGGATGAGCAGCCCGGTGAATCCGATACTCCGCAGAAACGGCACTGGTAGAGCGATCAGCGCCGCCAGACTCACCGCGACGGTGATGCCCGAGAACAGCACGGCGCGGCCTGCGGTCGCCAGAGTCTGCTCGACTGCTTGCTCGCCGTCGTACCCATTGCCGCGGGCCTCTCGCCATCGGGTGACGATCAAGAGCGCGTAGTCGATCGCCACTCCCAAACCGATCAGCGCGAGGAGATACTGCACGATGAACGACACCTCGGTGATCGACGTCAGTCCCCAGAGAATGAGGAACGTCGTGAGGATCGACGCCGCCGCGGTGAGCAGCGGTGTGATGGCCAAGAACGATCCGAAGACGAGCGCCAGCACCACCAGGGCTCCGACGCCACCGACGATGGTCTCCACGAGAACGTTGACGCCGCCCCCGCCTCCCGCGTTCAGGGCGTCGACGCCGGTGACCGCGACCGATGTGGTTGCCGACGTCGACTCCTTCGCCACCTGCTGCAAGGCGGGCAGGCTTGTGACGTAGGGGTCGGCGCCCGGAACCACCTTCGGATAGACCACCGTGACCGCCGTCGACCGATCGCGGGAGATCAGTTCGGGATGGGTTGTGTAGGAAGCGATTCGGGCTCCCGGTGCCGCCGACGCCGCCGCTGCCGCGATCCGGCTACCGGACTCGACGTCGACGCTGCCGCCCGGCGCGGCCTTGCTGACCACCAACACCGGCGCATTGTCGCCACCGGAGCCGAATTCTCGTGTGATGTCGGCGTTGGTCTCATACCCGGACTGACCGGGGAGGCTGAAGTCGTAGCTCAGTGCGCTTGTCGCGCGGGATGCCCCGAACGCACCACAGAGCGCGACGACGATCCATGCCGCGATAACCCACCACCGATGACGAACCACCAGCCGTGCAAGCGTTGTCACGTGGCCGTCTCCATATTCGTCCGTTGCCTCCGGCGGGGTGTCCCCCACTCACTGTTCGTGGACGGCGGCACATCGGATTGGTTGGCGCGGGGTCACAGTCGACGCGCCTCGCCCTGAATGTGTGTGCAATCGAAGGATGTGGGTGCTGCAGCACCCACATCCTTCAATACGACACATATTTAGCTGGCGGGTTGGCGCCGAAGGCGATGCTTCGGAGCGCTCTAGCCCAGTTCGAACATCCAGGGCGGGTTCTGAATGAGTTCGACGGGCAGATAGTCGGAGTCGACGTCGATCGTCATACCCTCGTCGAACGCCATGGCGCACAGGCCGAACAGCGGGAGCGAGAAGAAGCCGCGAGGATTGCCGCTGCGTTCTTCGCTGGCACCCCAGTACGCCCGGTGGTCGGTCAGGGCGTCGGTCAGCTGCTCGGTGAAGTTGCCCTGGTCGTCGGGTTCATTGCCGATGGTGGCCAGTACCCCGAACAGGTCCAGCTGCAGCAGCCTGGCCTCTTCCTTCGTCGAAATCGTTGGCGTATTGACTTGTGAGACACAGGCGCTGAGCATCTCGGCCCACTGTGGGTCTTTGCGGTCGCGTGCCTGTAGCGCCTCGACGAGTCCGAGCATCGCCGCGTCGTTGCGGCTGCCCTGCGTCAGCAATGCGGGGTCGACGGCGTCGAGCGTCTCGCGTGCAGTCCCGTTGCGTGTGGCGCGCGCCCACCAGTAGGCGTCGAGCCAGGTCTGTGCGTTCACCGCGCGGGGATTGTGCCCGGTGCCTTGACTGCGCAGACCCGCAGAGTCCATCTCGAGGACGAATGGTTCGCCCGGCGGGAGCGCTGCGAGTTGGTACATCCCGAGGTAGATCTGCTCGGCCCGTCGGGCAGCGACGCGGGTCCCGACGCGTGCCCCGGAAGGGTCCGATCCAAAGTGGAGTGCTGCGGCGCCGGTGGCCGCGAGTGCCGCGGTCGGCATCGTCGACTCCGGGTAGAGGCTGATGTCCTCGAAGTGCGATACCAGGGCGTCGTCTGATTCGGTTGCCGATTCACGCAGTTCGTCGATCGATCGGCCAAGTGCGTGCCTTGTCACTGATTGCATCGTGTCGTCCTATCCGATGTCGAAGTTGCGAACGCTGTAGCCTGCCCACTCGTCACCCGACACGCGCGCCTTCACGAGACGGTAGCTGAGTGCACCGCGGTTGAGCGCGCTCCGCATGCTCAATGCGCGTGGGTCGCCGTTTCGGGCCATCTCGTCGATCAGTGCATCCAAGTAGCCGCGGGTTCCCTGTTCGTACCGTTGGCCATCGAGGCCGATCCGAGATCCCGCCTTGGACGACGGCCCCTTGACCTCCTGGACGACCATCCTCTCGGAGCCTCCCGCTTTGGGTCGCACCACGAACACCTGGTCCGGGCTGCCGGCACCCGATTGTCCACGGGCGCTTGTCAGCTCACGAACGTCGTACTTCGACGACGGGTAGTCACGCGCGATGGCCTGTCGTCCCGCCGCCTCGCCGAGCTGCTCGCCCTGCGTGGTTTGCCGACGGTAGGCATCCTTCAGCTCGGACTCGGTCCGTGGATCGACCTTGCCGTCCGTCTTCTGCTGGGTCGCTCTTTCGGCCTTGAGTCGCTTCACGTCACCGACGGCACGATTTCGGGCAGCAACACTCTCGCGCATCTGCGACGATTCGGTACTGGTCGGCGCGCGTTGCTGAGCCGGGCCGTCGAATTTGGCACGGACTGTCGGCGACGAGTGGGATTCGACGAAGCTCCCCGGCTTCTTCGGATTCTCGCGGATGGCCGGAACCAGATCGCCATTCGCGTCGACGCCGCTGCCCGGCTTACGCTTGATGACACCGTCGGATCCCTGCTTCTGGTAGTACTTCGCGCGGTACTCCGGATCGTTGACCTTGGTCTGCATCGGAGCGTTGCGCTGCTCGACGCCGGTCGGCTTCGCGGTCGTGGTTTGCTTCGGTGCGGACTGCTTCGGTGCGGGTTCCGCGGTCTGCGGTTTCGCGGGCGTCGGCTGCGCAGGTTTCGGTGCGGTGGGTTTTGGCTGTGCGGGTGCGGACTTCTGCGGCGCGGGCTTGGCGTCCGACTTCGGGGGCGCGGGCTTCGCAGGCGCCTCTGGCTTCGCCGGCGCAGGCGGCGCAGGTGGCGTCGGCGTGCTGCCGTCGGTATTCGGGATCGCCGGTGCTGTCTCCTTCGAACCGCACGCTGAAAGCTCCGACTGCAGCCCGTTGGCCTGTGCCTGCAGGGCATCGCGCTGGCCGTTGAGTTGCTGAGCTTCGGCGTTGTAGGCGCCGACGGCCCCGGCGTTCGTCCTGTCGACGCCGCCGGCGCGGGAGTTGTGTGCGTCGATCTGGCCCTTGAGCGTGTTCGCCTGCGACTGGAGTGCCTGGACTCGCGAGTGGAGCGTCGAGCAGTCCGGTGCGGGCGCGGCAAACGCCTGTGACGGCGTCGCCACGATCAGGGCGATCGACGCCATTACGGCGAGAATCACGCCGACCACTGCTCGTCTACCAGATCTGAGCAGGCTCCCCGCTGTCGATGGTGGGTGAGCACTCGTGCTTCGAGACATTGTCGGACCTTCCGTGACGTCGAATCGGTATGTGTCGGTTCGATTCGTCCGGCCACCCGAAATGTTCCGGCAGCTGTGAAAGTGGTCCGTTCTCGCAGCGTCGGGGAGTGATTAGGCCCCCGCGCCCCTCAATGTGTGTCCAATCGAAGGATGTGGGCGTTGCAGCACCCACATCCTTCGATAAGACACACATTTAGCCCGGGGCGGCTACGTTCGGCCGGCGCGGGCCCGGCGGCAGATCTCAACGCCCCCCAAATTCCGCCCCAGGCGAAATCTGCCCGGGAACAAACATCCTGCCACCCAGGTTGAGTCCATCAGACTGAACTTTGGAGGTTAAATGTCTGACACGTATTCAGTGCCCGTCCTCTTCGTTCCTGATCTGGTCGTCCTGCCCGGCATGGTTGTGCCGGTGCCTCTCGACGACGCTGCTCAGGCGACAGTGGACGCGGCCCGGGCCAGTGAGTCCGGAAAACTGCTGGTCGCTCCGCGCCTGGACGACCGGTATCCCACCTATGGCGTTCTGGCGTCGATCGTGCAGGTCGGGCGTATGCCCGGCGGTGTGCAGGCTGCCGTCGTCAAGGGCGAAACGCGCGCCCACATCGGCACCGGAACCACCGGCCACGGCAACGCGCTGTGGGTCGAGGTGACCGAGGTCGACGATGTCGAGGCGACGCCCGAGACCAAGGCGCTGGCCGCCGAGTACAAGAAGCTCGTGCTGGCCATGCTGCAACGTCGTGAGGCGTGGCAGATCATCGACGCGGTCAACAAGATGACCGACCCGTCGGATCTCGCCGACACGTCGGGCTACTCGTCGTGGCTCGACGACGTCCAGAAGCGACAGCTTCTCGAGACGCCGGACGTCGGCGAACGACTGCAACTGCTGATCGACTGGACCAGCGAGCACATCGCCGAGACCGAGGTCTCCGACAAGATCGCCGACGACGTCCGCAACGGGATGGAGAAGCAGCAGAAGGAATTCCTGCTTCGCCAGCAACTCGCCGCGATCCGCAAGGAACTCGGTGAGGACGAGCCCGACGGTGCCGACGACTACCGCGGTCGCGTCGAAACGGCCGATCTTCCCGACAACGTGCGCGAAGCCGCACTGCGTGAGGTCGGCAAACTCGAACGCGCAAGCGACCAGTCGCCCGAAACCGGTTGGATCAGAACATGGTTGGACACCGTGCTCGATCTGCCGTGGAGCGTCACCACCGAGGATTCGACAGACATCAAGGGTGCCCGCGAGATCCTCGACGCCGATCACCACGGTCTCGACGACGTGAAGGATCGCATCGTCGAATATCTGGCGGTGCGTGCCCGACGTGCCGAGCGCAAGCTGCAGGTCGTCGGCGGACGCGGTTCCGGTGCCGTGATGGTGCTGGCCGGTCCTCCCGGTGTCGGCAAGACGTCGCTGGGTGAGTCGGTTGCCCGTGCACTCGGTCGCAAGTTCGTGCGCGTCGCTCTCGGCGGTGTGCGCGACGAGGCCGAGATCCGCGGTCACCGTCGTACCTACGTCGGCGCACTGCCCGGACGCATCGTGCGTGCCATCGGCGAGGCGGGATCGATGAATCCCGTTGTGCTGCTGGACGAGATCGACAAGGTCGGCTCCGACTTCCGGGGCGATCCCGCGGCCGCGCTGCTCGAGGTCCTCGACCCCGCGCAGAACCACACGTTCCGCGATCACTACCTCGATCTCGACCTCGACCTGTCCGACGTCGTGTTCCTCGCGACAGCCAACGTCATCGAGAACATCCCGTCGGCCCTGCTCGACCGTATGGAGCTCGTCACGATCGACGGCTACACCGAGGACGACAAGGTGGCCATCGCCCGCGACTTCCTGCTCCCACGGCAGGAGGAGCGAGCCGCGCTCACCAACGATGAGGTCACGGTGACCGAGGATGCGCTGCGCGAGATCGCTGCCAACTACACCCGCGAGCCGGGTGTGCGGCAGTACGAGCGACTGCTCGCCAAGCTGTTCCGCAAGGTCGCGACCAACGTCGAAAGCGGCAAGGCCACAACGCCTGTCACGATCGAGGAGTCCGATCTCAAGGAGTACCTCGGCCGCGCCCGGTTCACGCCGGAGTCCGAAGAGCGTACGGCTGTGCCCGGTGTTGCCACCGGACTTGCCGTGACCGGAATGGGCGGCGATGTGCTGTTCATCGAGGCCAATCGCACCGACACGGGCGAGGGCAAGGGCGGTCTGCAACTGACCGGCCAGCTCGGCGACGTCATGAAGGAGTCCGCGCAGATCGCACTGTCGTATGTCCGTGCACACGCACGCGAACTCGGCGTCGATCCGAAGAACCTGGAGGGCACGATCCACGTGCACGTCCCGGCGGGCGCGGTGCCCAAGGACGGTCCGAGTGCCGGCATCACCATGGTGACGGCCCTGGTGTCGATGGCAACGGGTCGCAAGGTCCGTGCCGAGGTGGGCATGACCGGCGAGGTCACACTCAACGGTCGCGTGCTCCCGATCGGCGGGCTCAAGCAGAAACTGCTTGCGGCACAACGTAACGGTCTGACGCAGGTGTTCATCTCACCGCGTAACGAGGCCGACCTCGACGACGTCCCGGCAGAGATCCTCGACGCCGTCACGGTCACTCCGGTGGCCGATGTCGCCGACGTCGTCGCACAGGCTCTCGAGCCGGTCGCCGACGCCGCGCGGACTGCCGCTTGATCCTGGTCGATCAACCCGACCTCTGAACACGACGGGGCGCACCGATTACGGTGCGCCCCATCGCTTTATCCAGAGAACCTCATCGGTGAAACGATCACATGGTCGGCGGCATGAGCACCGTGTCGATCATGTACACCGTGGCGTTTGCGGTCTTGACGCCACCACAGACGACGCCTGCGTTGTTGACCTTGAGATCGTTGCCCGATCCGGTGACCGTCACATCTTGACCCTCGAGGGTCTTGTGTGTTCCGTCGATCATGTCGGGTGCGATCTGTCCCGAAACGACGTGGTAGGTAAGGATTTTGGTGAGCAGATCCTTATCGGTCTTCAGCTTGTCGATCGTCGCGGCGTCGAGCTTCGCGAAGGCGTCGTCGGTGGGCGCGAAGACGGTGTACTGGCCGTTGTTCAGCGTATCCACCAGGTTCACCTGGGGATTGAGCTGCCCCGACACCGCCTGCGTCAGCGTCTTGAGCATCGGGTTGTGGGATGCCGCAGTGGCTACCGGGTCCATCGCCATACCCTCGACCGAGCCACTGCCCGACGGATTGGCCTTCGCGTAGTCGGCACATCCCGGCCCCACGAGCGACGCCGGTTCGGCGGTACCGCTGCTCATCGGCATTGCCGACGACGACATCGGGGCCATCGACGACGTGGCCGAATCCGACGACGAACTGCTGTCGTCAGAGCATCCCGCGATCACTCCCACGGTCAGTACGGCGCCTGCTGCTGCGAGAGTCAGGCGTTGAAATCTGTTGGCTACCATGATCGATCCCATCATTGAGGAACAAACCCACCGTGCTGTGAGTCTCGGAGGGCATTCGCAGGAGACCAGACCCCGGATGGGTGGAAAGAAAAGAAATCTCACGACCCATCCGCGCAGGGCACTCGAACGAAGTACTGCAGAAGTCGACGATCGACGACGCTGACTTCGGTGAGGAGTGTGGCCATGGGTCAGCGATTGAAAATGCGTCAGCGATCCGAAATACGTCGGCCGTTCGAAACGTGGCTTCGTGCTGTGGTTTCCGGCATGCTTGCCGTGTTCGGCGGTATAGCGGCAGGCGAGTTGGCGGCTATTCCCTTGTCTCGCATGGCCTCGCCTTTCCAGGCGGTAACCGCATTTCTCGTCGACAACTCACCCGCTCCTGCTCGGGAGTGGGCCATCACGACGTTCGGAACCAACGACAAACCGGCGCTGATGATCGGTGTCGCAATCGCTCTCGCCCTACTCTCGATGCTGGCGGGCATTCTGCAGGTGGCGCGGCCCCCGGCGGGCGTCGTTCTCGTCATCCTCGTGGCGGCGTTCGGCGCATTCGCGGCGGCCACACGTCCCACCGCAGACGTGAGCTACGTGATACCGGCGATTGTCGCAGGTGTGGTCGCAGTTGCAATTCTCATAGTGCTGGGTCGCAAATCGATTGTGACGCAAAAGGTTAGCTCAGGTCCCGATGAAGTACTCGAAAACGCCGACGACACAACGAGTTCCGGAACATCGCGACGCGCCTTCCTTGTCGCGGCAGCGGTCGTGGCAGGGGCATCCGCGGTCTCGCTGGTGGTTGCCCGACGCGTCGCCGACGCGGGCGGAGTGATCGCGGAGCGAGCCCGACTCGTGTTGCCCCGCGCAAAGTCTGCTGCGCCACCGATTCCGTCAGGAGTCGACGTGGACGGTGCGACCCCGTTTCTCACCAGCAATGCGGACTTCTATCGCATCGACACAGCCCTGCAGGTCCCGCAGTTGTCGACGTCGGATTGGCGACTGCGAATCCACGGCATGGTCGACCGCGAGATCACGCTCGACTGGAACGATCTCATGGCGATGTCGGCGCAGGAGCGGATCATCACCCTGACGTGCGTTTCCAATGAAGTCGGCGGCGATCTTGCGAGCAACGCGAGGTGGATCGGCTATCCGATGCGTGACCTTCTCGCGATGGCGAAACCGCACGCCGACGCGGACATGCTGCTCTCGACGAGCGTCGACGGCTGGACGTCTGGCACGCCGCTCGAAGCGATCACCGACGGACGTGACGCGATGTTGGCGGTAGGTATGAACGGCACGCCACTGCCACTCGAGCACGGGTATCCCGCTCGGCAGGTCATTCCGGGACTCTACGGCTTCGTCTCCGCCTGCAAATGGGTGATCGATTGGGAGATAACAAGATTCGACCAAGCCCAGTCGTACTGGGCGAAGCGTGGCTGGGGCGTGAAAGCGCCCATCAAGACGGCCTCGCGCATCGATACCCCGGCGCCGCTGTCGAATATCGCCGCCGGTCCGGTCGTCGTCGCGGGAACTGCCTGGGCGCAGCACCGGGGCGTGCGCAAGGTCGAGGTGCGCGTCGACGACGGTGAATGGAACACGGCGACGCTCGCGACCGAATACTCGACCGACACCTGGCGACAGTGGAGCTGGACCTGGGGTGCAACGCCCGGAAACCACACGTTGTACTGCCGCGCGACCGACGCCGACGGCAAGACGCAGACCGACCAGCGGGTGGCGCCGATACCCGACGGCGCCACCGGATGGCACAGCCGCGTCGTCCGTGTTGCCTAGCGCAGGGTCACTTGCGAGACGTCCTGCACAAACACGAACGACGCGGCTGTGCTTTTGGTGTTCGGCTCAGCCGACCTTCAGTGCCAGTGCCTTCTTGCGGCGAGTGAGCACGCCCGCTGCGCCTGCGGCGGAAGCGACCAGAGCGGCAATGCCTGCACCCTCACGTGAGAGGGGATGCTTCACGACGGCGTCGACGGAGTAGCGTCCCGGCCCGGTCAGAGCCAGTGCGGCAGAGGCGAGTCCGAGCACGGCCGGGTACTCGAAGCCGCCCTCCTGAGCGAAGAATCCGCTGGGACGGTGCACGTCGGCGGCGGCGATCATCGCCGCGGCGCCTGCCGCTGCTGCCACGCGGGTGCCGACGCCGAGCGCGACGAGTCCACCGGCGGCCTCGCTGACGCCCGCGGCTACGGCCGAGGTCTTGGCGGGCTCGAAGCCCATGTGCTGCATGCCCGCGGTCGTCCCGTCGATTCCGGGACCGCCGAACCAGCCGAGCAGCTTCTGGGCTCCGTGCGCGAACAGGGTGGCGCCCACGGCGACGCGCAGGGTCAGCAGACCGGCATCGAGCGCGCGGGAGTTGGTTGTCTTCTTCGACATTGTTCTTAACCTTCCTACAGATATGTCCTAAGAGGACTGTAGTCCGCTTAGCGTCGAGCGGCCACGTGTCCCTGGTCACGCAGCCATTGCGGGCGTCCGCGGGCGTCGCGCACGGTTCATGCGAGTAGGTTCCGTGCGCATGCCGGCGGTCGTAGGCTGGCCATTGAGAAGTTTTAAATTGTGGAGTTGCCATTGCGATCGCGAGGAGCCGAGATGCCCGACCTGCCCGAGATCACCGACGCCGAGATGCAGACGATTCTCGAGTACGCCCAGCCGTACACGGTGTCGATCCTCCGTTCGGGACCGAACTTCAGCTCGGCCGATGCCGGACAGTTCCTCAAGGAGCACGGCCGTCGCACCCTCGCGCTGCGCAAGGCGGGCGAGCTGGCCGTCGTCTTGCCCATCCGCGGCAACGCCGACATCCACGGCGTCGGCATCTTCGACCGCGACGTCGACACGGTCACCAAGATCATGAACAACGACCCGGCCGTGCAGGCGGGCGTCTTCACCTTCGAGGTCTATCAGGCCGAAGGTCTACCGGGCGACGCGCTGCCGCCGGCTCCGTGACCAGCGAGACATCGACCTCCACATAGTTGCGCGAACTGCGCTCAACTTTTTTCTCCGAATCGGGAACAACCCGGATCTGTGCACAGTTGGACCTATCGAGAAACCTGAGTCGGTCAGACTCAAGTAGACTTGACGCGGTGAGGCTCAACCAGTAGGACTTGAGTCGGACGCGCTGAAGTCTCTGGTCCCCGACCAGACGCAGGTTTGCATCGACCAACCCCCTCGGTCGTGCCGTCAGCTCGACCAGGGGACCGAGAACTTGGGTGCACACCCACAAACTAGGAGGAAATAACAGATGTCTCGTGCTGTTGGAATCGACCTCGGCACCACCAACTCCGTGGTGTCCGTGCTCGAGGGCGGCGAACCGACTGTCATCGCCAACGCCGAAGGCTCGCGGACCACTCCGTCCGTCGTCGCATTCGCGCGTAACGGTGAGGTACTCGTCGGGCAGCCCGCCAAGAACCAGGCCGTCACCAACGTCGACCGCACCATCCGGTCCGTCAAGCGCCACATGGGCGAGGGCGACTGGAGCGTCGAGATCGACGACAAGAAGTACACCCCGCAGGAGATCAGCGCGCGCACGCTCATGAAGCTCAAGCGCGACGCCGAGTCCTACCTGGGTGAAGACGTGAGCGACGCGGTCATCACCGTGCCCGCATACTTCAACGACTCGCAGCGTCAGGCCACCAAAGAGGCCGGTCAGATCGCGGGCCTCAACGTCCTGCGTATCGTCAACGAGCCCACCGCTGCCGCACTGGCATACGGACTCGACAAGGGCGAGAAGGAACAGACCATCCTGGTCTTCGACCTCGGTGGCGGCACCTTCGACGTCTCGCTGCTCGAGATCGGCGACGGCGTCGTCGAGGTCCGTGCGACCTCCGGCGACAACAACCTCGGTGGTGACGACTGGGATCAGCGCATCGTCGACTGGCTCGTGGAGAAGTTCAAGAGCAGCTCCGGCATCGACCTGACCAAGGACAAGATGGCCATGCAGCGTCTTCGTGAGGCTGCCGAGAAGGCCAAGATCGAACTGTCTGCCTCGCAGAGCACCTCGATCAACCTGCCCTACATCACCGTCGACGCCGACAAGAACCCGCTCTTCCTCGACGAGCAGTTGAGCCGCAGCGAGTTCCAGAAGATCACCTCTGATCTGCTCGAGCGCACCCGCGCTCCGTTCCAGGCCGTCATCAAGGACGCAGGCATCTCCGTCGGCGACATCGATCACGTTGTGCTCGTTGGTGGTTCGACTCGTATGCCCGCCGTCACCGATCTGGTGAAGGAACTCACCGGAGGCCAGGAGCCCAACAAGGGCGTCAACCCCGACGAGGTCGTCGCGGTCGGTGCTGCTCTGCAGGCCGGCGTGCTCCGCGGTGAGGTGAAAGACGTTCTGCTGCTTGATGTCACCCCGCTGTCGCTCGGTATCGAGACCAAGGGCGGCGTGATGCACAAGCTGATCGAGCGCAACACCACGATCCCGACCAAGCGGTCGGAGACCTACACCACGGCCGAAGACAACCAGCCGTCGGTGCAGATCCAGGTCTATCAGGGTGAGCGCGAGATCGCCTCGCACAACAAGCTGCTCGGTTCGTTCGAGCTCGGCGGTATTGCTCCTGCGCCGCAGGGTGTTCCGCAGATCGAGGTGACCTTCGACATCGACGCCAACGGCATCGTGCACGTCACCGCGAAGGACAAGGGCACCGGCAAGGAGAACTCCATCCGCATCCAGGAGGGCTCGGGCCTGAGCAAGGACGAGATCGACCGGATGATCAAGGACGCAGAGGCCCACGCAGAAGAGGACCGCAAGCGTCGCGAGGAGGCCGAGACCCGCAACCAGGCCGAGTCGCTGGTCAACCAGACCGAGAAGTTCCTCAAGGACAACGAGGACAAGGTTCCCGGCGAGGTCAAGGACAAGGTCAACGCCGCGATCTCCGGGGCCAACGATGCCCTGAAGGGCACCGATATCTCGGCGATCAAGAGCGCGATCGAGAAGCTGTCCGCGGAGTCCCAGGAGATGGGCCAGGCGATCTATGCAGCATCTGCTGCTGAGTCGCAGAACGGCGCATCCGCCGAGGGTGCCACCGCAGACGCCGACAGCGACGTCGTCGACGCAGAGGTTGTCGACGAGCCGAACTCCGGGGACACCAAGTGACCTCACCGGAGCCCGAGCTCGACACGACTGCGGCAGACACCGCAGCAGTCGACGTGGAGTCGACGGTCGAACCGACCGCCGACCCCGCGTCGGGTTCGGAAGAGGCGACCGGCGGAAACTCGGCCGAGGTGGCCGAACTGACCGCCGCCCTGCAGCGTGAACGCGCACAGTTCGCCAACTACAAGCGGCGAACCGAAGAAGAGAAGCAGGGACGCGTCGCCTACGGCAAGCAGATCCTGATCGACAAGCTGCTACCGGTTCTCGACGACCTCGACCGTGCCCGCGAGCACGGCGATCTCGAGAGCGGACCGCTCAAGGGTGTGGCCGACAAGCTGATCGCCACACTCGACGCAGAGGGATTGGCGAAGTTCGGTGCGCCGGGCGATCCGTTTGATCCGGAACTGCACGAGGCCGTCCAAAATGACGGCAGCGGAACGGAACCCGTCATCGGCGCGGTCTACCGCGGCGGTTATCGGCTCGGCGACAAGGTGATCCGCACGGCGATGGTCACCGTGACCGACCCGGACCCGCAGACCGATCCCTCGGCACAGCCGAGTACGACCGGTCACAGTGGTGCACAATAATCACCTGCATATGCTCCGACGGCGCGTCGCGTGAGATGACGCGGCGCGCCGTCGGCGCAACAGGGCGCCACAACCCACGACTTTTTCACAACTCAAGACCAGACAACTTCACACAACTACGAAGGAGGTGACGTCTGGTGGCTCCACAACGAGAATGGCTCGAACACGACTTCTACAAGGACCTGGGCGTTGCTTCTGACGCTTCGGCTGAAGAGATCAAGAAGGCTTACCGCAAGCTCGCTCGCGAGCTGCATCCCGATGCCAATCCGGGAGACAAAGAAGCCGAAGAACGCTTCAAGCGGGTGTCTGAAGCCCACAGCGTGCTCTCCGACGCCGACAAGCGTAAGGAGTACGACGAGACCCGTGCCATGTTCGCCGGCGGTCAATTCCGCGGCGGCGGAAACGGTTTCCCGGGAGGGTTCCCCGGCGGCGGCGGGACTCGTTATTCGACGAGCAACGGTGCCGATTTCAACATCGGCGACCTCGGCGACCTGTTCGGTGGCGGAGGTGAATCGAGCGGCGGCTTCGGCGACTTGTTCGGCGATCTGTTCAACCGCGGAGGGTCATCGCGCTCATCGACGGCAACGCGGCCGCGTCGCGGCAACGATCTCGAGACCGAGACCACGCTGTCGTTCAAGGATGCCGCGGTCGGTACGACCGTACCGCTCCGCATAACAAGCCCGGCCCCCTGTACGACATGCCACGGAAGTGGCGCCAAGCCGGGCACGAGTCCGCGAGTCTGCCCGACCTGCAACGGATCCGGGCTGGTGAGCCGCAATCAGGGCGCGTTCGGTTTCAGTGAGCCGTGCCAGGATTGCCAGGGCACGGGATCGCGGATCGACGATCCGTGTAGCGACTGCGACGGCTCCGGCGTGAAGGTCAGGGCGCGCACCATCAACGTGCGTATCCCGGCAGGCGTCGAAGACGGACAACGAATTCGGTTGGCAGGCCAGGGCGAAGCGGGCCGACGCGGTGCACCGTCGGGCGACCTGTATGTGGTCGTCCACGTGACCGCCGACAAGATCTTCACTCGCAGCGGCAACGACCTCAAGGTTCAACTGCCGGTCAGCTTCTCCGAATTGGTGCTCGGTGCAACGGTTTCCGTGCCGACGCTTGAGGGGTCGGTGGGAGTCAAGATCCCGCCGAACACCACAGACGGACGCACTTTGCGTGTCCGTGGACGTGGTGTGCCGAAGCGTTCCGGAGGCGCGGGCGACCTGTTGGTCACCGTGAAGGTCGAGGTGCCGGGCACACTCGACGACGCCGCGACCGAGGCACTGAAGAAGTACGCCGAGGCAGAGAAGGCGAGCGGATTCGACCCCCGTGCAGGATGGGGGCGATGAGCCATGGCGAGTCGAGACTTCGAGGATTCGAGCGCGACGTTCATGATCTCGGTCGCCGCCGAACTGGCAGGGATGCATGCGCAGACACTGCGCACGTATGACCGGCTCGGACTCGTCACGCCGCAACGCACGACGGGAGGCGGACGCCGCTACTCGCCGCGCGACGTCGAACTCCTGAGAGAGATCCAACGTCTCTCGCAGGAGGAAGGCGTCAACCTCGCGGGCATCAAGCGCATCATCGACCTCACCAATCAGGTCGACGCGCTCCAACAGCGAGTCGGTGAACTGCAGAGCCAAGTCGAGCAGTCCGGTCGCCGCGGTGGCGAGTTGGTGCCGGTCCCACGCACGAGCGCGTTGGTCGTCTGGCAACCACGACGCACCAAGCGCAAGGACTGAGCAGACGCTGTTTTCTACCCATGCTCCCCGACGGCCGGTTGGCCGCCGGGGAGCACACGTTAGGCTGACTTCTCACAGCAACGTGGGGAGTCAACGGTGACACAGCCGACCGGGACGCAGGCATCAGGCGCAGGGCAAACAGGGCCGGTGTCCCTGGGCGTGTCTGTTGTCGGCGACGAGATCGCGTCGGTCGTCATTCGCTCCGGCGCCGGCGGTGCAGACGAGATCGCGGCCAGCAATCTCGTCGATCTGCCCGATTACCTCCCCGAATCGGCGGCCGCGGCCATCACGGAACTGGTCGAGTCGGTCCCGTTCGAGGTCGATCACCTCATCGTTTCCTGCTCGCGTCCGAGCACCCGCAACTACCTCGCGCAGGCCTTCACGCCCGGACCGTCGACGCCGCCCTGGTACCGGATCACCAGCGTCGACGACATCGCGGGCGCCATGCTCGCCGTCGCGCGCTCGTCTCCGGGCGGGGCAGGCGTGACGGCCGTGGTGAACCTTGCACGTACAGGCGAGCCCGCCGACGGCGTGTGCGTGGCGCTCGTCGACAACACCACCGGCCAGTTGCTCGACACCCGCGACAACTCGACGCTCGAGGGGATTCCGGTCACCGATCCACAGGGCGCCGACGATGTCGCCCGACTGATCCTCGACGCCGATGGCGGCTCCCGGTTGAGCTCCGTCGTCTGCACCGGGTCGGGCGCAGAATTGCCCGGCGTCGCGCCTGCGCTCGAATATGCGGTCACACGCCCGGTGTCGATAGCCGAGATGCCTGCCCTCGCTCTTGCCGCGGGCGCTGCCGCCACCCCGGCGAAGACGACGGTGTTGCCGGCAGGCGACTCGGAACAGGGCGCGTATGCCGCCGCAGCACCCGCGCGCGCTCCTCGGGATGCGACAGGGCTGCGCTGGTGGGCGCTGGGTGCGGCGATCGGGGTCGCCGTTCTACTCGGCGCAATCGGACTGACGGCACTGCACGCCAGCAACGACAACGAGAGCGCCACACCGAACACCACGCCGTCCACGGTGACGGTCACCGACACCCCGCAACAGGCAACCGTCACGCGCGAGGGCGACGCCGTCACCGAAACGCAGACCGAGACCAGGAGCGAGGTCCGCACGACGACGGTCCGACCGCCGACGGTCACCAGGACGGTGGAAGCCCCGGCAGGTACCGAGACAGAGACCGCGACGGTCACCGAGACCTCCACGGTCACTGTCACCGTGCCCGGGCAGTCCGAAGGCGGCGGCGAGCAAGGGCAGGGGACAGGCGAGAACTGAGGTCGCCGTGGCGCCGTCAGAACACGGGATCGGATTGGATTCTGCTCGCCCGCACGCCGGCGATGATGAGTCGACGACGCGTGGCCGTCACCATCTGCGGAGAGCCGACGACGAGCGCCTGATGGCGGCTCCAATCTGTCTCTGCCGCAACAACATCTGGCAGCACACCGATCCGGTGATCGACGCCGAGTTCCTCGGGTGACGCGATCGAGTTCAACCACCACGGGTCGTCGGTCTCCTGCGACACCGCAGTAACGCGCAACCACGGATTGGTCGACGCGATGCGCGCCAGCACCGCCAGATCGTAGAGTTCGCCGGGGTAGCGCATGCCGTAGAAGATGTGCGTCGACGGCGAGTCGGCCCGCTTCGACATCTCGATCAGCAGCGCACGCAGCGGAGCGAGTCCGGTACCGCCCGCGACCATGAGGACGTCCTGGTCCCGTTCGATGTGCAGTGTTCCGTGGTGCTGCGCCAGCTTCCAGACATCGCCGACGCGCGTCGTCGACACGATCGCAGAACTGACGACGCCACCGGGAACGGCGCGGACGTGGAATTCGATCTCGCCATCCTCATTGGGTGGAATCGCAGGCGAGAGATGCCGCCACTCGTGTGGCCATTGCGGAATTGCCACCTCGAGGTACTGCCCGACCGAAAAGCGCAGCGGATCGTCGCTGACGAGCCGCACGACGGCGAGGTCGCGGGTGATCCGATACTTCTCGACCACCTGCGCGGTCCAGGTCGGCGGCCCGGACGCCATCTCGGCCGCACCTCGCATCACGCCGGTGGTCAACATCATCGCCTGGGTGACCGTCTCCTCGGTGTCGCCGTCCCAGTAGCCGTCGAGCACCGCGCGGAACTCGCCGATGAGCGCGGTGCACATCAGGGGGTAATGCGCAGGCAGCACGCCGAACTTGCGGTGATCGCGCCCGAGCTGTGCGAGCAGTTCGACGAGGTCGGTGTGGCCGTCGTCGGCCGGAATCACTTCGAGAGCGTGGTCGATCACTCCGAAGAACGCCTCACGCAGATGCGACATCTGCGCGGGAAACAGGTCGCGAAGGTCGGGATCGAGAGCAAAAAGGCGCGTGAAGACGCCGCGCGTGAACGCGTCGGGGTCGCGTCCGATGACCTGACGCACGTGATGCAGCGCGTGGCGCGAGTGCCCGCCCATGCTCACCTCCGATCGTGTGGCCTCGTCGACAACCTCCTTATTCTGCCCCCTCGTCGGCGCGGAGTGCCCGAGGCGGCGAAAGGTGTGTCAGTGGAAAGAATCCGCACCTTCCAAACAGCTAATTGATCCAAAAATATGCAGGATGTGGGATCCTGTACTTGTGGTCTCCCTGGAAAACGTGCTTCCGGGAATCGTCGACGCGCATATGTTGCAATGGAATCCGCGTCAGACTCCTTGGCGGGCAAAGGGCCTCGCGCGGGTACGACGACTCACGCCGTGGCTCGGCGAACGCGCATTCACCCTGCTGGTCTCGCAGGCCGACAGAGAATACGTTCTGACGCCGTCGGTCATCGCGCGCCCCTACGAGACCGAACACTATGTCAAAGACATCGCGGGAGTGCCCACGGTCGCAGGCGCCGCGATCGACACCGTCATCGTCGCTGATTCCCACTGGCGGGCATACGCGGGCGACATCGACATGATCTCCGACGTCGAGGCCGAGGAACTATCGGAAACCCGCTACACGATCGGACTTCCCTTCGGTCGCGACGGTGCCCCGCGGCTGGGAGCGATCATCGTGCACGGCGATCCGAGTTCGCCCAACTTTGCGACGCAACTCGACGCACAACTCGACATCACGCCTCTCGTGCGCGCAGTCCGAGTGCTTGCAGCACGCCATCCCGATCCACGCGTCCGTGATTCGACGCCGGATGAGGGTCTGCTGGCGTCGACGTCCGCACTACGCGGCTTCGGTGAGGCGGTGCGTCGGGGCTTGGTGTTGGAGGCGTTTGTCTATTCACATCAGCTCTACGACGTGATCAGTTTGGCGCGCGAGTATCCCGAGGCCACGGTCGTCGTCGACCACATCGGAGCGCCGGTGGGTGTTTTCGGGCCGATGGGTGTGCGGACCGGCAACACCGCCGCGGCGCGTGCAGACATCATGCGCCTGTGGCATGAGCGGCTGGTGAGCCTTGCCGCGCAACCGAATATCGTGATGAAGCTGTCCGGATTGGCGATGCCGATTCTCGGTTACGGACACGACCCCCACGGCAACATCGGGAGCCGAAAGACCCTCGCCGAGATGATCGGTCCTCTCATCGGGCACATGGTGAGCCATTTCGGATCGGAACGACTTCTCTTCGGGTCAAACTTTCCCCTCGACCGGCCCAATGCGACGATGTCGATGGTCGTCGGCGCACTCCTCGACGTACTCAGTCCGTGGGGCGACGATCTCTTGCGAAAGGTCCTCCGCGACAACGCTCTACGTGTGTACAACGTCGACGACGCCCCTCACGGCCAGGCGTGAGGGGCGTCGTACGAAAGAACTGCTATTTGTCCTCGGGGCCCTCCGGAACCGGAGGCTCGGGCATGACGGGATATTCGCCGGTGTAGCCCTGACGCTGCGCCGCGAGTGCCAGCACCTTCGACCGGCAGGCATACCAGCCCGCGACCAGCAGCGGCGCTCCGACGATGATCGCGATGAGATTCCAGATGTCGTCGTAACACATCAGGACGACCACCGCCGCGAGGAAGATCAGCGTGGCGTAGCTGGTGTACGGCGTGCCCGGCAGTCGGAATGAAGGCCGTGTGAGTATGCCCTTCTTCTCCCACCGGTAGAGCTGGATCTGACAGGCGACGATCATCGCCCACGTGGAGATGATTCCGAGCGCGGAGAGATCGAGCGCGATGTTGAAGGCGTCTTCGGGAACGAACAGGTTGAGGATGACGCCGAGGAAGGTCAGCGCTCCGGTCAGCGCGATGCCGCCGAACGGAACGCCGTTCTTGTTCATCTTGCCGGTGAATGACGGTGCAGTTCCGTTGAGCGCCATGGAGCGTAGGGTGCGGCCGGTCGAGTACAGGCCTGCGTTGAGACTCGACATCGCCGCGGTGAGCACGACGAGATTCATGATGCCGCCCGCCGCCGGTACGCCGATCTTCGAGAAGAAGGTGACGAACGGACTCTCGTCCGCCTTGTAGGTGGTGTAGGGCAGTAGGAGGGCGAGAACGATCAGGGAGCCCACGTAGAACACGGCGATACGCAGGATTACCGAGTTGATCGCTCGCGGCATCACTTTCGCGGGCTCGGCCGTCTCGCCCGCAGCGGTGCCGACCAATTCGACTGCGGCATAGGCAAAGATGACGCCCGACGTCACGATCACCAATGAGAACAATCCCGTGGGGAACAGTCCGCCGTTGTCGGAGATGACGCTGAACCCGGTCGATGCGCCTTCGATGTCGAAACGTCCTGCGAGGAAGACGATTCCGACGACGAGGAATGTCACGAGTGCGGTGACCTTGATGATCGACGCCCAGAATTCCATCTCACCGAAGAGTTTGACCGAGATGATGTTCATGGTCAGCACGATGCAGAGGGCGATGAGCGCGATCAGCCATTGCGGGATCGCACCGAACATCCCCCAGTAGTGCACGTAGAGTGCCACGGCGGTGACGTCGACGATCGCGGTGGCGGCCCAGTTGAAGAAGTAGAGCCAGCCGGTGACGAATGCTGTTTTCTCACCGAAGAATTCGCGCGCGTAGGAGACGAAGGATCCCGACGAGGGTCGGTGGAGAACGAGTTCGCCGAGTGCGCGGAGGATGAAGAAGACGAAGACGCCGCACACGGCGTAGGTGATGAACAGGCCGGGGCCTGCGTCGTGAAGGCGGGAACCAGCACCCATGAACAGGCCGGTTCCGATCGCGCCACCGATGGCGATCATCTGGATCTGTCGTGGTTTGAGCGCCTTCTGATAGCCCTCGTCCTCGTGAGCGAGCGCTGAATTGTCGTACTGCGTCGTTGGTTCGGCTGTCATGGCTCCCCGTGCGCTTGTGGACGATAGACCGTGTGGACAACTTGGACGGCCCCTGACGCTATCGGCTCTTCACTACGTCGAGATGACGCAGAATGTTAACGATCTCGACACCCAATGGCCGTCGATTTGACGGCGCGCTGGCCCAATTGTGTTGAGACGCGGCCCGAATGCCGATTCGATGTCCGATTTAACAATCGAACAACTGTGTCGTGTGTCACATATCGAAAGCGGGTCGGGCGTCTCAGAATGTCGCTCGGGCGCCGCTCTCAGGGGCGACGCCACGGCCGGCGCCCCGCGGCGGGCTGAGGGACCGGGACGTCGCGAAGGTTGCGGGCGACGATGTCGGCGAACTCGCTACACGTCGAGTAGCGATCTGCCGGCTTCTTGGCGAGGGCCTTGGCGAATACCGAATTGAGCGCCGACGGAAGCCACGGTCGACGTCGGGTCAGCAACGGCGGGTCGTCGCGCAAATGCGCGTTGGTGATGCCGAACGCCGTCGCACGTGGGTAAGGCGGAGCGCCGGTGAGGAGTTCGGTGAGCGTGCAGGCGAAGGCGTATTCGTCGGTTGCCGGTGAGAGTTGCTTGGCCTGAAGGAGTTCCGGAGACGCGTAGGCGATCGATCCTTGGACTCGGCCGTTGCGCGCGAGTGGCCGATTGTCGTCGACGAGCTGCGCGATGCCGAAATCGGAGAGCAACGCGTCGGTGTCGGGGCGCGATGAGGTCAGCAGGATGTTGGCGGGCTTGACGTCACGATGCAAGACGTCACGGGAGTGCGCGAAATCGATTGCCGCCGCGATCTGTTTGGCCACATGGACAATGGTCGGTACTGCCGGTTCGGTCGTCGGCGAGGGGATCAGGGCAACAGCAGCGGGGCCGTCGACGTATTGCATGGCGATCCACAGCGTCGGCGGAACACGGTCTGCGGGGACGCCGAGAGCCTGTGCTCGGCGGTTCGTCTGTGCGTCGGGTTGGATCTTCCCGCGCGTGTACATCTCGACGATGTTCGGGTGGTGGAGTCGGGATGCGATGGTGAACTCACGCTCGAAACGTTCGGCAGCGCGGGTATTGCCGGTTTCATCGGAATGCAGCACCTTGAGCGCCTCAGGGGTGCGCTCGTCGCCACGGTGAACGCGGTACACATCAGCACTACTGCCGCTACCCACCAGCGCATCGATGGTGTAGCCGGCCACGTCGCTTCCCGGCTGGTACACCTCGTCAGGGTATCCGCGCGGTGACCATCGGGTGGAGCTGCGGTCCGATGGGCATCGTTCTCACCGAATGAGCGGTCCGTCCAACACGCTCATCGATGATGGGCACGAAGCCTAGGCTTGGGATTATGAGCAGTGCGCCACTCGACGAACTGATCGCCTCGCTCGGCGATCAGATGGTCGTCACCGACCCCGACATCCTTGCCGGCTACCGCCACGATCGTGCCAACGATCCCGACGCAGGCACGCCGATGGCACTCATCCGCCCCGTGACGACGGCCGACGTCCAGGTCGTCGTGCGATGGTGTGCCGCTCACGGGATTCCGGTGATCACCCGCGGCGCCGGAACGAGTTTGTCCGGCGGGGCCACGGCGGTCGACGGTGCCGTGATGCTCTCGACCGAGAAGATGCGGAATCTGACGATCGATACCGCGACCCGCACGGCGGTGTCGCAGCCGGGCCTGTTGAACGCCGAGGTCAAAGCTGCCGCCGCGGCACACGGCCTCTGGTACCCGCCCGATCCGTCGTCGTTTGAGATCTGTTCCATCGGTGGAAATGTCGCCACCAACGCGGGTGGACTCTGTTGCGTGAAGTACGGCGTCACCACTGACTATGTGCTCGGACTCGAGGTCGTCCTCGCCGACGGCCGCGCGATCAGGATCGGCGGCAAACAGCTCAAGGATTCGGCAGGGCTGTCGCTGACGAAGCTGTTCGTCGGCAGCGAGGGTCTGCTGGGCATCGTCACCGAGGTGACGCTGCGGCTGCTGCCGCCGCAGGCGTCGGCGTGCACGGTGGTCGGAACGTTTGCGTCGGTGCACCACGCGAGTGAAGCGGTACTCGCGATCACCGCCAAGATCCGACCGGCCATGCTCGAATTCATGGACTCTGTGTCGATCAACGCCGTCGAGGACATGCTCAAGATGGGTCTCGATCGCGAGGCCGGAGCACTGTTGGTCGCCCAATCCGACGCTCCGGGACCAGCGGGCATCGCTGAGGTGGAACTGATCGAGAAGGCGTTCTCCGGGTGCGGAGCGACCGAGGTGTTCGCGACGTCCGACCCCGCCGAGGGCGAGGCGTTCACCGCTGCGCGCCGCGCGGCGATTCCTGCCGTCGAACGGCTCGGATCGTTGCTGCTCGAGGACGTCGGGGTCCCGCTGCCGGCCCTGCCGGAGCTGATTGACGGGGTCGAGGCCATTGCCGCGCAGAACAAGGTGATGATCTCGGTCATCGCGCATGCGGGCGACGGCAACACGCATCCGTTGATCGTGTTCGATCCTGCGGACGCCGACGAGAGCGCGCGTGCGCAGACGGCCTTCGGCCAGGTCATGGATCTGGCGATCGGTCTCGGCGGGACGATCACCGGCGAGCACGGCGTCGGGCGATTGAAGAAGGGATGGCTGCCTGATCAGCTCGGACCCGATGTCATGGAACTCACCGCGAGAATCAAAGCTGCCCTGGATCCGGAGGGGCTACTCAACCCCGGTGTGCTTCTCTAGGGTGAAACAACACCGGTCCGCATGTCGCAACGCCCCCTCTGTGCTGCGACATGCGGACCGGGATCGAGCACAGCTATCGTCTTCAAGTGGAAGGCGCTGACTCCAAGTTTGTACCGCTGAGGACACTGTAATCACCTTTTGCACAACCATCCATCGAGAATATCCGGACAATTGTCAATCTCAGGTTGATAATGGGAGCTATGACGAGTTCATCTGATCGTGACCTGGACCTTCGCCGTCTCAGAATGTTCGTCGAAGTAATCGAAGCGCCGTCATTACGTGTTGCTGCCGAGCGTCTGTTCATCTCGCAGCAGGCGTTGTCGTCGGCGATCAGGGATCTCGAGCGGCAGCTCGGCGTGCAGCTGTTCTCGAGGTCGCGTCGATCACTCACGCCGACTGCTGCCGGGACAGCGCTGTACGAGGGTTCGGTCCCACTGCTCGCCGGTGGCTCGCACCTTGCGTCGGAAGTGCGGATGGTCGACGCACAGAATCCCGACCCCTACGTGATCGGATACACCCAGGGCCTGGCGCCGTCGGAGGTCTTCCAGGTGATCGAGGGGGCGGTACAGGAGGACTCGACGATGCCGATCACCGTCCGTCCGGTTGCCGCGGAATTCATTCGTGAGGAGTTGCTCGCCGGGAGCATCGACCTCGCGCTCGCGCGCACGGTCGAGGCTCCGCCAGACCTTGCGGGTGCCATCGCGACAAGTCACGAACTGCGTCTTGCCGTCAATGCGCGCCACCCGCTCGCGCAGAACGAGACCTGCGCGATGAAGGATGTCGCGTCGTGTCAGATCGTGATCTCCGAGCTCGAGCCCGACTACACCAACATGATCGTGTCGTACTGCCGTCGCGCGGGCTTCGAACCCGAGATCATCGTCTCCAACCTCCGCGGCACTCCGCCGCACACGTCGGTGATCGCACATCCGCAGGCGGTCGCGTTCGTCACCAACCAGCCCGGATGGCTGTACGACGACCAGATCCGCGTCATCTCGTTCGACAATCCGCCGCTGACCCCCGTCATGGCGATGTGGCTGCCCAATACCGCGCCGCGGATGCGCAACCGCATCCTCGACGCCGTGGGTGTCAGTGCCGTTGCAGAATCGCAGTGAGATCTGCACCGACGGGAAGCGTGCCGTACTCGGCCCCACGATCGTTTCCCAGTCGAGCCTCGATAAAGGCATCCGAGACAGGCGTCGGCGAAAACCGAACCAGCAGTGAGGCTTCGAGAGCCAGAGCCATGGATTCGACGACGCGCCGCGCTCGACGCTGAGCCGACGACGCGTCGAGTGTTGCCAACTCGGAGAGCTGCGCACGGACGTTGTCGAGGTGAGCGTCGAGGATTGTGCTTGCGCCCCGTGCGAGGTTGACCTCCGCATCGAATGCGGCGATCGATTCGGGTTCGCGTGTCATCGCCCGCAGCACGTCGAGTGCGATGACGTTGCCCGAACCTTCCCAGACGGCCATCACCGGCTGCTCGCGGTAGCGCATAGCCAAGGGGAAATCCTCGGTATAACCGTTTCCGCCAAGGCATTCCAGTGCCTCGTAGGCGTGGTGCGGGCCGCGCTTGCAGATCCAGTACTTGGCGACCGCTGTGGCGAGACGGCGGAAGGCGCGTTCGGTGTCGTCGGCATCCTCGTCGTGTGCCCGAGCGAGGCGCATCGCGGTGACGGTTGCGGCTTCGGATTCGAGTGCCAGGTCGGCGAGCACTGCCGCCATGGCCGGTTGGTCGGCGAGTGTCGCTCCGAATGCCGCGCGATGGCGGGCGTGCCAGGTGGCCTCGGCGACCGATTGCCGCATACCCGCAGCGCTGCCGAGCACGCAGTCGAGTCGCGTCTGGGCGACCATCTCGATGATCGTGCGCACTCCACGTCCCGGCTCGCCGACCATCAATGCGACGGTGCCGTCGAGTTCGATCTCGCTCGACGCGTTGGACTTGTTGCCGAGCTTGTTCTTCAGGCGCTGGATGCGGAACGAGTTGCGGGTGCCGTCGGGCAGGATTCGGGGGAGGAGGAAGCACGAGAGTCCTTCTCCGCCAGCACCTTCTGCCTGAGCGAGGACGAGAAACGCGTCTGACATCGGTGCCGAGCAGAACCACTTATGACCGGTCAGCAGGTACTCCGCACCCGGGCCGCCGGCCCCGACTGGTCGGGCGACGGTGGTGTTGGCACGGACGTCGGAGCCGCCCTGCTTCTCCGTCATCGACATGCCGAAGATTGCCGAGGGCTTCTCGGCCGACAGTTCGGGAGAATAGCTGCGCGACAGCGCCTTTGGCACCCACTGGGCCGCGACGTCAGGTTGCAGTTCCAGCGAGGGGATGACCGCGTGCGTCATCGACACCGGGCACGCGTGGCCCGGCTCGATCTGTCCGAAGAGCATGAAGATCGCCGCGCGGGCGACATGTGACCCGGGCTGCGGGTCGGCCCAGCAGCGGGTGTGCGCACCGTGCTCGACGGCCGCGGCGATGATGCGGTGATAACTCGGGTGGTACTCCACCTCGTCGATCCGGTTGCCCCAGCGGTCGAAGGTGTGCAGTTCGGGTGTGATGGTGTTGGCCTGCTTGGCGTCGTGCTGGAACTGCGCGCTGCCGACGAGTGTGCCCACGTCGGTGAGTTCGCTTGTGGCCCAAGCAGCGTCGTGCCGGTTGACGGCTTCGACGAGCACGGTGTTGAGCTCGTACTCATTGATGTCGACCCGCGGGGCCGACTGGTTGAACACCGTGTGCGTCACGTGCGGCCGCGGCTGCGTGGTCGGGGTGGTGGAGGTCATCGTGATGCCTTTCGTCGATCGCCGCGCGGGCCGGGTTGCTCCCGCTGCCCACGCTGGTCGAGCTGCTTTCTCCGCTGGTCGAGCTTGTCGAGACCACCTAGCCGAGCCTGGTCGAGCTCCGCCCGCTGGTCGAGCTCCCCTCGCTGGTCGAGCTTGTCGAGACCACCCGGCCCAGCCTGGTCGAGCCCTCCCCGCTGGTCGAGCTGCCTTCTCCGCTGGTCGAGCTTGTCGAGACCACCCAGCGGCGCGTTGAGAACCTCCTCGGAGATGCCGAGGTTCGTGAAGATCACCGTGACCGCGTCGGTGAGTGAAGGCCCCAGACTGTCGTCCGTCGCCGACTTCTGCACCGCCAGACCGAAAATCGCCGACCAGAACGCCTTGGCCTCGACGCCGATCGAGGCGCGCAGTTGCCAACCGGTACGCACCAGCTTCTGCATGAGTGCTTCCTCGCCGCGCTCATGCAGAGTATGCAGCGTCGTGGTGATGAACTCGCGCAGGTCAGGCCGGCGCGATACGAGAAGCATTGCTGTGGTGAACATCTCGACGCCCCGGAGTTCCGGTCCGAGCAGCGTGGTCACGAGTGTTTGAGCGTAGTCGCGGACAGTCGGAGTGGCCTCGGCCGCCTCCTCGGCATGGCGCCCCGCGCGGAGAACCGCGGCGCACGCCACCTCGACGAAGAGTTGCTCCTTCGAGCCGAAGTAGTACGTGACCTGGTTGGGAAACGTCCCCGCGCGTTCACAGATCTGCGCGACCGACGCGGTCTCACCCTCCGTGCGGAACACCTGGTCGGCGGCGTGCAGCAGCGTCTGGCGCGTCTGCTTCCCCGCGCTACGCGTCGCACGCGGCGGTGTAGAAGAAGCCACGCCACCTCGCTATTTGTATGCCCGACAAGTTTGTATGTCACACAATAAATGCGCTCGATGCCGAGGTCAATGGGAACGAACTGTGAGATCCGCGCCTAGTTTGAATATTCCGGATCTATCGTGACCTTGTTTGTACTTGTCCGCGTGTATCGGGCCCGACGGTCGGGCGTCGACGTCTGGCGCCGCGGAGCGGTCCGGTGTGGTCGAGTCAGCCGACGAGGCTACATTCCGCGAGCGTGCGTTTGAGCGGGGTTAAAGGCGCAGTACTGAAAGCGACGGACCTTCAACCCCGTGGTTCCGGGCAGTGAAACGTCGCGAGACCAGCCGCCTTCTCGCGCGCTGTATTGGGGTCCTCGTCGAAAGAACAGTAGGCGGTTGGAAGAAGAAAAATGTCGAATTGTGCTGCGGGACAACGGAGATAAGAAGGCTATGAGGGGCCTGGGGGCACTCCTATATACGTCACCAATGGTGAGTGTACCGGGCGATGGCAGTTCGACCGAGAGCGGAAGCGAGAGGGCCCGTTGCTTGTTCTGCAGCCATAAACTCTCTCACTCAGCGTGGTCGACCGTCTGTGGGCGGCGTGGACAGGACTGCCATCGCGCGGAGCTTTGACGAGATCGCGTGCCACGGCCGGGTCAGGAGGAGGTGAACCGGTGCGTCGGGGCGCCCGGCGGATGGGTCAGTTCCGGACGCGACTGAGACGTTCCCATCAGATAGTCGTTGCGGAGCAACGCAGTCGCGACGACCCTGCTCGGAGGACCCAACGGTCCGACCACCACATAGCGCGGCACAACCGTAAGAATGCCACTCTGAGGGACCGAAACCGATCCCGGCGAGGTCGAATCCGGAATAGATCAAATCCCCGAAGAACTGGGGGCCATTGTTTCGATGCCGAGCAGACTTGTTCACTCAACGTCGAAGAGTCACCAGCTCGCCTAGA
>NZ_LDTZ01000022.1 GCF_001186365.1 Gordonia jacobaea
CATCGCGCTGTACCTGGTGATCATGCTGTGCTTCCGGTCGCTCGGCAGGCAGGCAACGTGGCCGCTGCGGCTCATCGCGCTCTCGCTGATCGCCGTCTCGCTGCTGCTCGAACCGGTCCGCACGACGGTCTGGTACGGCCAGATCAACGTCTTCCTGTTGCTCATCATCCTGGCCGACCTGCTGCGTGTCGACAGACCCAAGGGCGACAACAGTCGGGGCATGGGGGTCGGCACCGGGATCGCCGCGGGTATCAAGCTGACCCCGTTGATCTTCATCTTGTACCTGGCGATTCTGCGTCGATGGCGCGCGATGTTCGGGGTCATCGCGGGTTTCGTCGGCACCATCGTCGTCGGATTCATCGTGCTGCCAAGCGAATCCTGGTCGTACTGGACCGACAAGCTCTTCGACTCCAATCGAGTCGGAGCGCCGCAAACCGTTGGAAATCAGTCGATCCGCGGGTGGTTGGCCAACCTCATCCACACCGACGCGCCGAATTCGTTGCTGTGGGGTGTCCTGGCCCTCGCGGCGCTCACGCTTGGCATGTATGCGGCCGTACTCGCGCACCGGCACGGCCAGGAACTCCTCGCGCTGAGCATGGTCGGCATGACGGCATGCGCGATCTCGCCCATGTCATGGGGACACCACTGGGTGTGGTTCGTGCCGATCTTGGTGATCTGCGTGAATCTTGTGCTGCGCATTGATCTGTCGCCGCTGCGTCGAGTACTGGCAGGCGTGGCGGGTGTCTGCCTGATTCTGGTGGCGTTCTCGTGGCGCACCTACCTCGCGCACCCGATCTGGTTCGTCAACAAGACGGTTCCCGACGCCTACCTCATCGGACTGTTTTTCAAACACGGCATCAGTTGGCTCGAATGGTTCACCGTTTATCCCTACAACGCGGTGTTCCTCTGCACGGCAATCGCGACAATCGTCGTCTATCGGTCGTCGAACAACACGGTTGTGACCGGCGCCGATAACGTTCGCGACACGGTCGGCTAGTTGCGCTAACGACTCGTCGCTGCAACTCGACGTGAATGGTGAAGGGTCCGAGGCTCCACATTCTCAAGGAGGCGCACCATGATTCGACGTTCGATGACACGCAGAATGATCACTGGGCTCGTCGGTGCCTGCGCGGTAGCCGCAGCCACGATCGGGGCAGGGCACGCCGCGGCTGATGAATCGGTCTACGGCGAGGTCGGAGTGCGGTGTTACAGCCTCAACCCCAACGTCTTCGATTTCCCCTCGTACGCGGGCATACATGTCCAGCGGCGAGCGGGAGACAACACGTTCACCATGTGGGGAGACAGCAAGAGCTTCTTTCGCTATTACTCGGACACGAGAGTCGCCGTCACCCAACTCTCCAATGGCGCGACGCGCACCTACAACACGCACTGGGTCCACACGATCGCCGACGACAGCGGCTATCGGATCGACGACATCCCGGGCCGCGGCAAGGTGAAGATCACGATCAATGCCGTCAACCGCGGACTGCTGACGCTGCGCGCACCCGAATGCTCCGGCGTCGTCGATCTGCAGTAGCACTACTCGGTTATTGTCAATTCACTGAACTCGGACACGGGTGGGCAATAAGCTGTCGCCAACTCGGCGGAGTCGCGAGCATGCTCCGCCCCGATGGTGGGAGTCAGTCATGGCAGGACGAGTGGTGGTACCCGATTCGATGGATCTCGGTTCGTGGATTGCGCGACGCGCAGCGATCATCCCGGATCACCCGGCACTAACCTTCGACGGTGAGACACTCACCTTCGCCGAATTCCAGCGTCGAATCGACCTGCTGGCCGAGCGATTGGTCGACGGCGGAGTCGCCCACGGCGATCGCGTTGCCTACCTCGGACCGAACCATTCGGCTTTCTTGGTCGCGCTGTTCGCCTGCGCGCGAGCGGGCGCGACGTTCGTCCCGCTCAACTTCCGGCTCACCGGACCCGAGCTCGCGTACATCCTCGATGACTGCGGCGCAACAACTCTCATCGCCGACGCCTCGCTGACCGGCGTCGTCGACGACGTGCGCGCAGACATCGACGTGCAGCGGTTCATCGCGGTCGGCGGTGCTGACGGATGGGAGAACTTCGACGACGTGCTGGCATCGGGTGTGCCGGTCGCCGATCCGGTGTTCGCCGACGCCGAGGATGTCGCGGTCATCATGTACACCTCGGGGACCACCGGCCGTCCCAAGGGTGCCATGCTCACGCACGGAAACCTGTTCTGGAACAACATCAATGCGCTACTCAGCTTCGACACCGTCTCCACCGACATCACCTACACCGCGGCGCCGCTGTTCCACATCGGCGGCCTCAACGTCACCACACTGGTCACGCTCCAGAAGGGCGGCCACGTGATCCTGTCGGGAGCGTTCGACCCAACACAGACACTCGCCGACATCGAAAAATACCGTGTGACAACGATGTTCGGCGTGCCCGCGATGTTCCTGTTCATGAGTCAGGTGCCTGCTTTCGTCACCGCCGATCTCTCGTCCCTGCGATACCTCATCTGCGGTGGCGCTCCGGTACCCGAGCCGTTGATGCGCACCTACGCCGACCGCGGAGTCACGTTCGCGCAGGGCTACGGCCTCACCGAGACGGCTCCGCTCGCACTCGTGATGGGTATCGACGAGTCGGAGAAGAAGATCGGAGCCGCGGGCAACAGGGTGCTGCCGCTCTCGAACGTGCGACTCGTCGACGCCACCAACGCCGAGGTGGCGCCGGGGCAGCCGGGCGAGATCTGTGTTCGTGGACCCCAGGTGATGGTGGGCTACTGGGACAATCCCGGCGCCACCGATGCCGCGATCGACGACGACGGGTGGTTCCACACCGGGGACGTCGGACGTGAGGACGAGGACGGTTACGTCTACGTCATCGACCGCGTGAAGGACATGGTGATCAGCGGTGGCGAGAACGTGTACCCCGCCGAGGTCGAGAGCGTGCTCTACAGCCATCCGGCGGTTGCCGAGGTCGCGATCGTCGGACTCCCGGATGACAAGTGGGGTGAGGCCGTCACCGCGGTCGTCGCGACGGCGCCCGGCGAGACCGTGACACTGGAAGAACTGCGCGAGTTCGCGGCCGACCGACTCGCCCGCTACAAGCTCCCGCTGCGTCTGGAGTTCATCGACGCGCTGCCGCGCAATCCGTCCGGCAAGGTGCTCAAGTTCGCGCTGCGCGACCGGTTCGGGGCTGAGAACACCACGGCCAGCCCGGCAGTCTGACCTGCCGCGACAGGTCGCTGTGCACAGCCGTAGGGGAGGGGGCTGCGCTGTCGGTGATCGCCGGTAGTCTCGACGCGTGGCTCTGTATCGCACCTATCGTCCGGCAACGTTCGCCGAAGTCGTCGGGCAGGAGCACGTCACCGATCCGCTCAGCCGCGCCCTCGACGGAAACCGCATCAATCACGCGTATCTGTTCTCCGGACCGCGCGGATGCGGCAAGACGTCATCGGCCCGCATCCTTGCGCGCTCACTGAACTGCGAGCAGGGCCCGACGTCGACGCCGTGTGGCGTCTGCTCGTCGTGCGTGGCCCTCGCGCCGGGCGGGCCGGGCAACCTCGACGTGATCGAACTCGACGCAGCCAGCCACGGAGGCGTCGACGACACACGTGAACTGCGCGACCGCGCCTTCTACGCACCGTCGGAGTCGCGATATCGCGTGTTCATCGTCGACGAGGCGCACATGGTCACCAACGCGGGGTTCAACGCGTTGCTGAAGATCGTCGAGGAGCCGCCGGAGCACCTCATATTCGTCTTCGCCACCACCGAGCCCGAGAAGGTCTTGCCGACCATCCGCTCGCGCACCCACCACTACCCGTTCCGGCTGCTCGCGCCGCCGGTCATGCGCGGGCTGCTCGAGAACATCTGCGCCAAAGAGGGCGTCGTCGTGGCGCCGGATGTCTATCCGTTGGTCATCCGCGCGGGTGGCGGCTCGCCCCGCGACTCGCTGTCGATCCTCGACCAGCTACTCGCTGGTGCATCCGACGAGGGCGTCACCTACGACCGCGCCCTCGCACTGCTCGGCGTCACCGACATCGCACTCATCGACGACGCCATCGACGCCCTTGCCGCCTCCGATGGCGCAGCGCTGTTCGCGACGGTCGAGAAGGTCGTCGACGCCGGGCATGATCCTCGACGCTTCGCCGTCGACCTACTCGAGCGGCTGCGCGATCTCATTCTGCTGCAAGCAGTTCCGGACGCTGCCGAACGCGGACTGGTTGAAGCACCGGGAGACCAACTCGCGCGGATGCAGGGGCAGATCGAGCACCTCGGACCGGGCGGACTCACCCGCTTCGCCGAGATCGTGCACGAAGCTCTCGGCGAGATGCGCGGCACCACGTCGCCGCGCCTGCTGCTCGAGGTGATGTGCGCGCGGATGCTGCTGCCATCGGTCTCCGCCGACGACGCAGCGCTGCTCCAGCGTCTCGAACGACTCGAGTCGGGCGTCGCTCCGGACGGAGGGAACGCCGGCGGTGCAACGCCCTCGCCGTCCGCGCGCGCCGAGGGTGCACCCACCGCGGCACCCGCCCCGCCGCCCGTCGACCCGCCCAAGTACGTCCGCCCCTCGCAGCGCAAGACGGCCGACGAGCCCGCCGCCCAGGCTGACGCGGCTCCCGCAGAGGCCGTGGCGCCCCCCGCTCCGCGCGATGAGGCTGCCCCGGCCGTCGGCGGCGATACTCCCGCTGGTCGAGCAGACCGGAGCGCCAGCGAAGGCGTCACTCCCGCTGGTCGAGCAGACCGGAGCGCCAGCGGAGGTCGTGTCGAGACCACCCCGCCCGAGCCCACGCGCGGTGATGCTCCCGCTGCCGCGTCCGCGGGCGATTCCCTCGCTGCCGCTGCCGAGCCCGCGAGCGATTCCCTCGCTGGTCGAGCAGACCGGAGCGCCAGCGGAGGTCGTGTCGAGACCACGCCCTCCGAGCCCACTCCCGCGGCGGCAGCACCCGCCGAGCCCACGCGCCCGATGCCGAAGCGCGAAGCGCAAGCGACGCCCGAACCTGCCCCGACGCCGGAACCGGCCGCGGTGGTAGCCGCAGACGACGACATCCCGCTGCCCGACGAGCCCGTCGACGACTACGACGCGCCAGTCCCCGACGACGGTCGACCGTCCATGCCGCGCAGCGTCGAACCCGAACCCGAACCACAACCAGAACCCGAGCCGCAGACCGGCCTCGACGTAGAGACCGCGCGCAAGCGTTTCCAGGAAGTGCGCGCCGCGGTCCGTGAGCGGTCGAAGAGTCTCGAGCCGATGCTGTCGAACGCCGTCGTCGACGAGATCCGCGACAACATCGTGGTCTTGGCGCATCCCGTCGAGGTGTTGGTCGGCAGGTTGTCGGCGCCGCACGCGGTGAACATCATGCGCGAGGCGCTGCGCGAGGTCTTCGGAACCGAACTCGACGTGCAGACGATCCACAAGATCGTCGACGTGAGCGCGCCCGCGAAAAACGCAGCGGGCCAACCGGATCGGCAGCAGCGTCGTGCTCAGACCTTCTCGCGTCCGAGCCGCGCTCGGGGCAGCTCGGGCGAGCAGTCCGACGCTGCCGCGGCACCGGAGGCCCCGGCCGAGCCCGAGGAGCCCGAACCGCCACGCCAAGACGACGACATCCCCGACGCGGAGCGTGCGGAGATGGTCGCCGAGGTGCAGAACGCCACCCCCGAGGGACGCTTCGACCCGAACAAGGTCGCGATGGAACTGCTCAAGACCGAGCTGGGCGCCCGGCCGCTGGAGTAGCGCGAACCTCGCGCCGCTACCAGCGGATTCGAGTCGCCTCTATGCGTCCCACCACGGGCGCAGCGGGAGATCGCTCTGACCGTACTCGTCGAGCTTGGTCGCGAGGACGTGGTGGAGCTGAACGATGTTGCGCTCGAAGCCGATTCGGCATCCGGCCATGTAGAGGCCCCACAGTCGGGCGGTACCCTCGGTGACCTCTTCGACGGCCTCGTCCCAGTGCTCGACGAGGTTGCGGTTCCAGTCGCGCAGGGTCATGGCGTAGTGCGGGCGGAAGTCCTCCTCGTGCAGCACCTCGAGCCCGCCGATGTCCTGGATCTTCGAGATGATCTTGCCGGAGCCGGTGAGCTCGCCGTCGGGAAAGACGTACCGGTCGATGAACGATCCGGCGCGTGCGTTCTTGAAGTTGTCGGGCCGAGTGATGCAATGGTTCAACATCATTCCGCCGACCCGGAGCTTGTCGCGGATGAACGAGAAGTACGCCGGGTAGTTGTGGACCCCGATGTGCTCGGTGAGTCCGATCGACGAGACGGCGTCGAAGTCGCTCTCGGTCACGTCGCGGTAGTCGCTGAACCGCACCTCGGCGAGGTCGCTGAGTCCCTCGTCGACGATCTTCTTCTGCGCCCACTCGGCCTGTTCCGCGGAGAGTGTGACGCCGAGCGTCTTGACTCCGCGCGACGCTCCGTAGCGCACCATTCCGCCCCAGCCGCAACCGATGTCGAGGAGACGGTCACCCGGCTTGAGTCGCAGCTTGTCGAAGATCAGACGGTACTTGTTCTCCTGGGCGGTCTCCAGCGACGCCTCGAGATCGGGGTAGACCGCGCAGGTGTAGGTCATCGACGGTCCGAGGACCCACTCGTAGAACGTATTCGACACGTCGTAGTGATGATGGATCACCTCGGCGTCGCGAGTCTTACTGTGCCGCAGTCCTTCCGCGAAGCGTCGCCAGCGCGGCAGTGCCTCCTGGGGCGGCGGCGCGATCGGCTTGAAATGCTCGATGCCCAGCGAGCGGGCCACATGTGCCAACGTCAGCGGAGACGGACGCTTGAATTCGAGGTCGGCGGCCAAAGCACGCAGCGCCTCGTAGGGGTCACCGGGGTGGGCACCGATCAACTCGAGGTCGCCTGAGACGTATGCGCGCGCCAACCCGAGATCCCCGGGGGCGGTGACGAGATACGTTGTGCCACGGGCGTTCTTGAGGTTCAATCCGTACTCGGCGTCGGCGGGACCTGCCGAGCTGCCGTCGTACGCGGTGACCCTGATGCTGAGATTGCCGCCGACGAGCGACTCGAAGATCTGCGCCAGAGTCATTTTGCCCTGCGAGGTGTCCGAGGGAGAGGGAGACGCGGGTACGTTGTCCTTGAACGTGGTCATTGCCGTTTCACCGCTTTCGCATAGAGGTCGAGAAGCCGGCCGCGAGGGTCGTACCGCTTCTTCAGGAGTCGATAGTGTTCGCCACCGTAGAGTTCGTCGAACTCTTCGGGGGAGTAGAAGGATTCCGAATACAGCGATTTGTGGCCGTCGAGATCGGCCACCTCTCGCTCGATGAGCTTGTTGGCGTGTCCCGGGTCGTCGGGCGTCACGGGCACCGCAGACCAGAACCCGACGTTGACGTAGGTGCGCTTGGGCTCGAGCGGGTAGAGCGGCCAGGGGCGTGCGGCGTCGGCGACAGCCAGCGCCGGCTCACGTAAACGCAACGGGCACAACCACACCGGCTCGATCGGAATGTTCTCGAGGAACCACTCGAGGTACGCGGTGGTGTTCTCGATGGGAACCTCGATGTCTTGCACCACCCGCTCGTTGGCGGGCAAACCCTTGCGCTTGTTGAGTCTGTCGGCGATGTCGAAGCGCTGGTCGTAGCCGATCAACTTCCAGTAGAAGCTGCTGCGCAGCAACTTCTTTGGCCAAAGCCGTCGAATCTTGGGGTTCTGGGCACCGAAGGCTCGTGAGCACCAGAACCAGTCGGTGTCCCAGCGCCAGAGGTAGTCGTGGATGGTCAGGCGGTCGCGCTTGATCCCCGAGGCGTGCTGGATGGACCGGTAGTAGATGTCCATCCCCGTGTAATCGCTGACCGGACCGGCCTCGTCGGTTTGGCGGCCGACGGTCAGGTAGGCCTCGTCGGCGGTGAAAACCACACCATCGAGGTAGTCGACGCGCTCGCCGTCGTAGCTACGCTCGTCTGCGATGGTGTTCATCGTCGACTGCAGTGCCGCAAGATCGTGAAAACGTATGTGGCGCAATGCGACGTACGGCTGAACGGTTTCGAGCTCGATCTTCAGTCTGACCGAATACCCCAGCGTCCCATATGAATTGGGGAAGCCGAAGAAGAGTTCGGAGTTCTCGTTGGTCGGGGTTGCGGTGACGATGGAGCCGTCGCCGGTCAGAATGTCTATCTCGAGCACCGACTCGTGCGGCAAGCCGTTGCGGAAGGATGTGCTCTCGATGCCGAGACCCGTGACCGCTCCGCCGAGGGTGATGGTCTTGAGCTGCGGCACCACCAGCGGCGCCAGCCCGTACGGCAGCGTTGCGGCGACCAGGTTCTCGTAGGTGCACATCCCCGCGACGTCGGCGGTCTTGGCCACCGGGTCGACGGAAATCACCCTGTCGAGACCCGATACGTCGAGGCCGGGATGCGGATTCTTGGCGCGTGCACGAAACAGGTTCGACGTCTTTTTCGCGAGACGGACCGTTGCTCCCGGCGGAATTGCCCGATAGCTGGCCAGAAGGGTGGCAACCCCGTCGTCGAATGCCTGTGCCCCCATCTCCAACCGTCCAGAAGTCACTTGGCTAGCCTAGGACCTGATCAGCACGCCCGCCAATCTGCCATGAAGGAGTGCCCGTCGTGGGTGAGATTTCCGCCAGTCAATCGATCGACATCGCCGCAAGTGCCGACCAGGTGATCGGGGTGCTTGCCGACTACGTCGACGCGCGTCCGGCGATCCTTCCCGAGCAGTACCGCGACTACAAGGTCATCAGCGGCGGCCAGGGCGACGGCACGGTGGTGCATTGGATTCTGCAGGCGACCTCGAAGCGTCAGCGCGACGTCAAGGCGACCGTCAGCGTCGTGCCGGACACCATCACCGAACGCGACGAGAATTCGTCGATGGTCACCACCTACAAGGTCACCCCGGCCGGTAGCGGTTCCAAGGTCACCACGACCACCACGTGGAACTCCAACGCCAGCGGCATCGGCGGCTTCTTCGAGAAGACGTTTGCGCCCAAGGGTCTCGCGAAGATCCAGGCACAGTTGCTCGCGAACCTGAAGGCGCGGGTCGAGAAGTAAAGGCCAGTTCTGCGGACCGGTTCGCACGATGAGTCCGCAGGACGACGCCCGGACGCCACGACGTCGCGGTCGCGCCCGGCCCTCGCCGCTGCCGGTGCGCGACGGCGTCGACGCGACGCGCGTCGTGGTGCGCCACGGCGAGGAGCGGACCGTCGGGGAGTCGCTGCTGGCCAGCCCGTCGCTGGCCGACCTGACCGTCGACGGCCTACGGGAGCGGACTGCCGCTGGCGAAGTGGTCGACGCAGATGGCAATCGCGCCGACCTCGACGCTCCCGCCCGTGCCAACACGTCGTATTACCTGTATCGGGACCTGCCCGACGAGATCGAGATCCCGTTCGACCTGCCGATCCTGTACCGCGACGAGAACATTGTCGTCGTCGACAAACCGCCGTTCCTCGCGACCATGCCGCGCGGGCGGCACGTCGCCCAGACCGCTTTGGTGCGGCTGCGGCGTGAACTCGGCAACGACGCGCTCGCGCCCGCTCACCGGCTCGACCGCCTGACGTCCGGGGTGCTGTTGTTCACGGCCCGCCCGCAGGTGCGCGCGGCGTATCAGGACCTGTTCGCCCGACGACTCGCGCGCAAGGAATACCGTGCGCTGGCACCGCTCGACGACGCGCTGCGCACCCCGGCGACCGTGCGCAATCGCATCGAGAAAACGGCCGGTGACCTGCGGGCTCTGGTCGTCGACGGCGAAGTCAACGCGGTCAGCGAGATCACTCTGATCGAGGATGTCGGGCTTGGCCACGGCCTCTACCGTCTGCGTCCGCACACCGGACGCACCCACCAACTCCGCCTGCACATGGCATTGCTCGGGGTGCCCATCGTCGACGATCCGCTGTACCCCGACGTACGCCCCGACCTCGCTGAACTGCCCGATCGAGGCGACTTCACCCGGCCGCTGCGCCTACTCGCGCACAGCCTGGAGTTCGACGACCCGCTGACCGGCGAACCGCGGAGATTCGTCAGCGGTCGGCACCCGGAACAGTCGCCCGCCCGGGCCGGGTGAGCAAGTGCGTACACAATCGTGTCGTCAGCGGAGGGCCATCGAAATTATTGTCGCGGCCCCTCGCTCAGGTACGAGTTGTGTACGTAGTAGTGGCAGTTGCGGGCCCGGACGTGGGCTCGATCAGCCTCGAATGCGTCGCTAGGCTGACATTCGTGACCATCCACGCCTCCTACGAGCGACACCCCGATCTCGGGTGCGAGGCCGTCGTCTTCATCGACGACGAATCGATGGGCTGCTTCCAGATTCAGCGCGACCTGGTCAGTGACTCCGAAGCGGGTGGCCGTGTGGGCCCTGGCCTTGGAGGCTCTGGCCGCGAAGGCTATTGCGTCACCACGGGAGCCAGTGCGCCCGTCTACGGCGGGGTGGTCGAGTGGCGTCGCGTCGACAACGACCGGATCGAGTTCGCGCTCACCCCGAAGGCGGGCAGGCTTTTCGGCGACAACCTGCTCTCCTTCCAGATCACGCCGGTCGGCGACGAGAGTGTCGACGAGATCATCGAGCATGTCGAGCGACTGCTGCGGTGAGCGCACCGACTATCCTGGTGAACGTGACTCAACCTTTTGACCCCAGTTCCCTGTTCGGCGGCGGTGACGGCGGCGAGAATCCGATGGCGGGCCTGCTCGCTCAGGCGCAGCAGATGCAGGAGAAGTTGCTCGCGGCGCAGGAGGAGATCGCGGCAACCGAGGTCACCGGTTCGGCCGGCAACGGGCTGGTCACCGTGACCGGAACCGGTACCGGCGAGGTCACCGCGGTGACCATCGATCCCAAGGTCGTCGACGCAGACGACGTCGAGACGCTGCAGGATCTGGTCCTCGGTGCGCTGTCGGATCTCGCGTCCAAGCGTGACGAACTGACGAGCGCGAAGATGGGACCGCTCGCAGGCGGACTCGGCGGCGGACTTCCCGGCCTCGGCTGACACTTCATGTACGAGGGCCCCATCCAGGATCTGATCGACGAGCTGGCCAAACAGCCAGGGCTCGGCCCCAAGGGTGCGCAGCGCATCGCCTTCCACCTGCTCGCCGGTGAGAAGTCCGACATCGACCGACTCATCGCTGCCCTCGGCCACGTCCGCGACGACGTCACCTTTTGTGCGGAGTGCGGCAATGTCTCCGCGGATCGGCTTTGCCGCATCTGTTCCGACGCGCGTCGCGATGCCACCAAGATCTGCGTCGTCGAGGAGCCCAAGGATGTCCACGCGATCGAGCGGACCAAGGAGTTCCACGGTCGCTATCACGTGCTCGGCGGTGCGCTCGATCCGCTGTCGGGGATCGGGCCCGATCAACTGCGCATCCGCGAACTGCTTCGACGCCTCGCCAATCAGCCCGACGGTATCGACGTCAGCGAGATCATCGTCGCGACCGACCCCAACACCGAGGGCGAGGCCACCGCGACCTACCTCCTGCGCATGCTCAAAGACTTCCCGGGGCTGTCGGTGACTCGCCTGGCTTCGGGTCTGCCGATGGGTGGCGACCTTGAGTTCGCCGACGAACTCACACTCGGCCGGGCGTTGTCGGGGCGGCGGGTGCTGGCCTGACCGCCATGACACCTGAACTCGATATCCAGCTCGACGAACTCGCCGCGGAAATGGTGTCCGGCATCGTCGCCATCGACGGGCCATCCGGATCGGGAAAGACCACCGTGGCGGACGCGCTCGTCGAGAAGTTGCGCGCTCGCGGCACCGGCGTCGTGCTCGTCCGCACCGACGATTTCGCCACCTGGGACGACCCCGTGGCGTGGTGGCCGGAGATGGAATCCGATGTGCTGCATGCCTTTGTCCGACGTCGCGACTACCGGTATCGCCCACGGGAGTGGGTCGACGGTGAGCCACGCGTCGGCAAAAGGGTCTGGTATCGCTGGGAGCCCTTGCTGATCATCGAAGGGGTGTCGGCGGCGCGGCGTCGTATCGCCGACCGGTTGACGTACTCGCTGTGGCTCGACGGCGGCGCTCCCGACGAGCGACTCGAACGCGCTATTGCGCGCGACGGCGAGGCATCCCGGCCTCACCTCGAGAAGTGGCAGCAGTTCGAGCGCGGCTGGTTCGCCGTCGACCGCACGCGCGAGCGGTGCCGGGTGCTGGACTGACCCGCGTACCGTGAGCTCATGGCCTACCGCAGCATCGCGACACTCGACGCGGCGCTGATCCAGTGTCGTGCGTGCCCGCGGCTCGTCGCGTGGCGTGAATTGGTCGCCAGGGAGAAGCGTGCGGCCTTCGCCGACCAAACCTATTGGGGCAGGCCGATTCCCGGCTTCGGTCCGGCCGACGCCGCGATGCTGATCCTCGGGCTGGCGCCCGCGGCGCACGGCGCCAACCGGACCGGCCGAATGTTCACCGGCGACCAGAGCGGCGACGTGCTCTACCGTGCGCTCTACGACGTCGGGCTGGCCAACAAACCCACTGCGGTCTCGATCGACGACGGCCTGGAACTGACCGGCGTGCGGATCACCGCGCCCGTCCACTGCGCGCCACCGCAGAACAAGCCGACTCCGGCTGAGCGCGACCAGTGCGCGCACTGGCTACACAACGAAATCGACCTTCTCGCACCGACTTTGCGATCGGTCTTCGTCCTTGGCGCATTCGGTTGGCAGGCGGCGCTGACCGGGTTCGCAGGTCTCGGGTGGGAGGTCGCGCGGCCCCGACCGAAGTTCGGTCATGGAGCGCAGACCGTGATTCGACGCGGCGACCGCGAACTCACCTTGTTCGCGAGTTATCATGTGAGCCAACACAATACGTTCACCGGACGCCTGACGCCCGCCATGCTGCGCGAGGTACTGCGCGCCGCGGGCCGCCACGCGGGGTTGCCCGTTGTCGACGACGCGAGCGCGTGACTGATCGACCCGCTGAGGTGAGCCTTCGTATCGGAGCCGGCGGCCGAGTGGATACGATCGGCGTCAACAACGGTGTCCGCGTCGAAGCGGTGTGCAGCAGAACGGAAGTGACGGCGTCCATGAGCGAGAAGATGCGACGGCTCGCAGGTCGCGATCCCGACTCGACGTGCCGCTGCGGTCATCCCCGCGCAGCCCACGAACACTTCCGATCGGGCACCGACTGCGCCATCTGCGGGCCGGAGAAGTGCCCGCGCTTCCGCCGGGCGTGGTCTCGACAGGCTCGACCAGCGGAGTAGCGCTCGGCCGGCGGGTGGTCTCGACAGGCTCGACCAGCCGCGTGGGCGCTCGACCTCTCCCGCCGATTGAGCAGGGGGCGAACGCAGTGAGCACCCGTGTCGAAATCAGCCTCGACGCGGGGTGGTCTCGACAAGCTCGACCAGCGGGCTGGGCGCTCGACCAGCGGAGTAGCGCTCGACCAGCGAAGGTGGAGCTCAGCCTCGACGCCCGGCGGCGAGCCGCTCGCGGCGCAGCCGGTCCACTTCGGGCAGGTCCAGCGGTGCCAGCGAGTCGACGCCCATCGCGCGTGCCAAGAGCAGGTCGGCGAGCTGCGGGTTCCTTGCCAGCGCCGGACCGTGCATGTACGTCCCGAGCACCGAGCCCTGCACGACGCCCTCGGTCCCGTCGCCGACACCGTTGCCGACGCCGTGGCGGACCTTCGCGAGCGGCGCTGCGTCGGACCCCAGCGTTGTACCCCCGCGGTGGTTCTCGAATCCGGTGAGCTGATCGGTCAGTCCGGGCATCACCGGGTCGGTGACCACCTCGCCGATACTGCGTGTGGCCTGCGGCGACGTGGTCAGGTCGAAGAGTGAGATGCCGTCGACGCGTTCGCCTGCCGACGTCTCGTACCAGTGGCCGAGCACCTGGATCGCGGCGCAGATGGCGAGCACGGGACGTCCGGCGGCGGCGGCCCGCTGCAGACCCGGGTATCGCGTGAGATGCCGAGTGGCGAGCCGCTGGGCATAGTCTTCAGCGCCGCCGAGGGTGTAGACGTCGAGCGAGTCGGGCACCTCGTCGTCGAGGGTGATCTGCACGATCTCGGCGTCGACCCCACGCATGCGCGCCCGCTGACGCAGGATCAATGCGTTGCCGCCGTCGCCGTAGGTGCCCATGACGTCGGGCAGGACGAGGCCGATGCGCAGCGTCGACGTACTCATTGCTGTCCCTTCCGTGCGCGCTCGGCGCGTTCGATTGCGACGCCGAGGTCGCGGAACGCCGTGTAATTGGCCAACACCTCGACGCGTCCGGGCGGGCACGAGGCGATGGCTTTCGTGGTGTCGGGGATGGTGGTGTGCTCGGCGCCCGCGTAGAGCAGTCGGACCGACAGGTCGGCGGCGCGTTCGCCGGCCGCGACCACCTGCATCGTCTCGAATGCCTCGAAGCGCACGTCCCACAGCCAGGAGAGATCCTCGCCGTCGGGGACCTGACCGTTGACGGCGATGACCAGGCCGTCGGCGTCCTGATCGATCATCGAGAGCGCTTCCTGCCAACCCGCGGGATTCTTGGCGAGCAGCGTGCGCACGGAATGGTTGCCCACCTGGTGGATGCCGTAGCGTCCGGCCACCTCGCCGACGGTGCTGACGGCGGCAACGGCCTTCGCGGGGTCGGCGCCCATCGCGACGGCAGCGGCTACCGCCTGCGCGGCGTTGCCCCGGTTGGCGCGGCCGGGCACGCTCAGCGTCATCGGGGCCTCGAATCCGTCAGGGCCATAGATCTTTTCGTCGTCGACCCACCACTGGGGCGTCGGACGACGGAACGTCGGATCGCCTGTCGAATACCAGTCGACGCCGCTCTGAATCGACGGGTCGGTGGGGTCGCCGGAGGTGCGCGCGATCGGTTCGCCGGTGCGCGGGCAGCTCACCGAGTCGCCGACCCAGCTCGCACCCGCAGCCACCCAGACGACCTTCGGAGCGTCGAACGCGGCAGAGGTGATCAGGACGTCGTCGCAGTTGGCGATCACCGTCGTATCGGGGTGGCGTGCCAGGCCTTCGCGGAGTCGTCGTTCGATCATGTTGATCTCTCCGACGCGGTCGAGCTGGTCGCGTGAGAGGTTGAGCATCACCACGACCTCGGGGTCGACGGCGTCGCTCACGTGCGGAACGTGCAACTCGTCGACCTCGAGTGCGGCGACCGGCGCCGTCCGCTGCAAGCTGAGCGTCGCGATGATGCCCGCGTCCATGTTGGCGCCGTCGGCCTGGGTGGCGACCTCGCCGAGTTCCGCCAGAGCCGCGGCGGTCATGCGTGTTGTCGTCGACTTTCCGTTCGTCCCGGTGATCAGCGCGGTCCGTTTTCCGGCGGCGAGACGCCCCATGATGTTCGGGTCGATCTTTTCGGCGACCAGGCCGCCGATCATCGATCCCTTGCCACGCCCCGCGGTGCGCGACGCCCAGCGGGCAGCCGACGCAGCTCCGAGGGCTAGCGACGTACGAAGGGGGACACGGGTGGTCGAGCCACCCGGAGCGGGGACGCGGTCGGGCATGGGGAGAGTCTTTCACAGCGCCCCACGGCGCGCCGTCGGGGCGCAGCGCCCGCGCTGGTCGGGCCGCTCTTCGCTGGTCGAGCCGCCCCCTCGCTGGTCGAGCCGCCCCCACTGGTCGAGCCGCATCCCGCTGGTCGAGCTTGTCGAGACCACGCCCTCGTGCGGGTAGTCTCGCGGCCGTGAGTCGCGCCTCCAATCCCACGCTGTCCCCGCCGCTACGACCCGTTCGCTCGCTGTTGCGAGTCATCGGCCACGTACCACCGCAGGTGTTCGGTGCAGTGTCGCGATGGTGTCCGGTCAACGCTGACGGCGACCACGTCAGCGTCGAGATGCTGGCCGCGGCGGTGGCCACCGCAGTCCTCCCGGATGCCGACATGGGAGGCCCGACCATCGGCAGGGCGCGCAGCGGTTTGGCGCGGGTCGCAGCGCTCACCGCAGAAAAACTCCCGGTGCTTGCCGTCGAGGAGGATTTGGAGTTCGACGGCCCGGCAGGCCCGATCCCGGTGACGCGCTACCGCGCGGGCGTCGAGAGCCGCGGGTTGATCCTGTTCTTCCACGGCGGAGGGTTCACCACGGGCAGTCGCAGAAGTCACGACCCACTGGCGCGCAGGCTCGCCCTCGACACCGGCGCCGACGTCGTCTCGGTCGAGTACCGACTCGCGCCGGAGAATCCCTTCCCCGCAGCGGTCGACGACGCTCTCGCCGCCTGGCGCGGTGTGGTCGACGCCGCCCCGGGCTGGGGTATCCCCAGCGACCGGATCGTCGTGGCAGGCGACAGCGCAGGCGGCAATCTCGCGGCGGTCATCGCGCAGCAAGTTCGTGGCGAGCAGGTGACGCCGCTCCTGCAACTCTTGCTCTACCCCAAGACCGATTCCGTCGGCGAATACGGCTCAACCCGCGAGTTCTCGAAGGGCTACTTCTTGACCGCCGAGCGCATCGCTGACTTCACGGACATCTACGTGCCCGATCCTGCCCAGCGCGCCGATCCACGCGTCTCTCCGCTACTGGCACAAGACCTTTCAGGACTACCGCCTGCACACGTGGTAGTTGCTGGATTCGATCCTCTGCGCGACGAGGGCATCGCATACGCCGACGCTCTCGGTGCTGCGGGGGTGCCCGTCACGCTGCAGCGCGAGGGTTCGCTGATCCACGGGTTCGCCAACATGGCTGCGTTCAGTTCTGTTGCAGGTCAAGCGATCTCGCGGTTCACCGCCGTGGCTTCCGATGCCCTGCGCTGACGCGGGCCGCGCATCAGTAGAGTGGTCGACGGTTCGGGGCGAGTTCAGCTGTTTTACATGGGGGATGTGGCGTGAGGATGCCGAAAAGTGGACGCCCGGTGATCGGGGCAACGGGGATCAGGACGACGGGGATTAGGGCAATGCTGATTCCTGCGGCGGCCGCGGTGGTCGTCGGACTCGCGGGATGCGGCGGAGGCGAGAGCGATTCGACGCCGCCGAGCTCCTCGACTCCCGACGCTGCGAAAGCGTCACCGCTGCAAGGTGATCAGCTCTACCTCGCAGGGCTGAAGCAGCTCAACGTGCGCTTTCCCGACGACGCCGCCGCGGTCGCAGCGGGCAAGCAGGTGTGCGCGAATCTGAAGGCGGGCGACGGCCTCCTCGACGCCATACGCAAGGTGGGCAACGGACTCGACGACGCCGAGTCCGGCCAGGTCGTCGGCCTCGCAGCACAGACCTATTGCCCCGATCAGCTCGGAAAGCTCAGCGGCGTCCAGTCGGAGAACTGACTCAGAAGCGTTCGTCGGGCTGCGGGATCGACCCCGGTGGTGCCGGCTCGTAATGACTCTGCGCCGCAGCCGGATACGGCTGCGGCGGGGTGTCGGACTCCCTGGTCGGATACCCCGGTGCGCCCGCCGGAGGCTGGTATCCAGGCGGGGGCCCCTGATACCCGGCAGGAGGCCCCTGATACCCGGCAGGAGGCGCCTGGTAGCCGGGCGGTGGCCCTTGGTACCCGGGCGGAGGCGGCTGGTAGCCGGGCGGTGGTGCTTGGTATCCGGGCGGTGGCCCTTGGTACCCGGGTGGAGGCGGCTGGTAGCCGGGCGGTGGTGCTTGGTATCCGGGCGGTGGTCCTTGGAATCCCGGGATTCCGACACCAGCGGCAGGCATGCCCGGGTTGAACGAATCAGACACTGTCGCAGCGAGTTCCAGGAACGCATTACGGGTGTCGCGATTCATCTGGTCGAGGTCTATCTGCGCACCGGTCGCGAGATGGTCGTCGAACGGGATGATCTGCACCGCCCTTGTGCGGCCGAGGAAGTGCTGCGTCAGCATGTCCAGGTCGATCGGCGCACCTCCCGGCTTCGACGCAGAGATCACCACGACAGCTTGCTGGACGAGTCGCTGATAGCCGTGAGCGTTGAGCCAATCGAGTGTCGCTGCGGCACTTTCGGCACCGTCGACGGCCGGTGACGTGACCAGGACGATAGCGGTCGCCGAACTCAGGACCCCCTCCATCGCCGAGTGCAACAGACCGGTACCGCAGTCGGTCATGATGATGTTGTAGTAGTTCTCCAGAATTCCGATGACGTCGAGGTAGTCGTCGGCGCTGAAAGATTCCGATACTGCCGGATCACGTTCGGATGCAAGCACTTCCAGACGGCTCGCGGACTGCGACGTATGGCGCCGAACGTCGCCGTATCGGGTGACGTTCGGATCGTTCAGTAGTGAGCGCACAGTCGAACCGGTTTGCTGCGGGACACGTCGGCCGAGCGTCCCGAAGTCGGGATTCGCATCGACCGCGATCACCCGGTCGCCGCGCAGCGACGCGAACGCCGACCCGAGACCGATTGTGGTCGTGGTCTTTCCGACGCCACCCTTGAGGGAGAGCACCGCCAGGCGGAAATCGCCGGCCATCGGCCGACGGATGCGTGCGACCATTTCGTCGAGTTGTTGCTGCGACTTGCTTTGGCCCAGATTGATCAGACCGCCCGACACGGTACTCAGTGCACGACGCCATCCGGTTCCGCGCGCCGAAAACGGTATCGCTGCCTGTTGATTCGGATTGCCGGCACCGGGCCCTCCGGGGAATTGAGCACCCGGGTGCATTCCCGGCTGTTGCGCGCCACCCACGTAGAGGCCGCCGTACTGACCGGGCTCGGGATGGTGGGGCCACGGGGGAGTGGGCTGCTGTGCAGGCGCATTCGGGTAGGACGTGCCGGGCGCAGTCGGGTTGGGAGCGGCTGGTGCGGGGCTCGGCTGCTGTGGTTCGAAATGCTGATCGGGCGGGAGGTACTGCGCGACCGGCGGTGCTGGCGTCTGTGGCGTCTCGCCCGAGCGGCCCGTGTACCAGTTGACCTGCGCGGCGGGTGGCGCGAACTGCGCTTGCGGCGGTTGGGGAGCGTCTGACGGATGCTGACCCGCACCGACCGGCGCGTCGAGACGGCTTTCGTCGTCTTCGTGGCTATCGGACTTCGGCCACGATGACGGCTGTGAGCCTTCGGCGTGCGACATCTCGTTGATCATCCCCTCGTGCGTCCCTCGGCGGGCTCATCGCCCACCCCCTGATGCTGGTTCGACCACTGAATACTAGGGCGTCTAACAGTTGCGGTCGTGACGACGTCCTGCGACGACGCCATGTGCAGCGGGGCGGCTATCGATGGCAACGTATCGATCGCGCCGGAGCTTTCGGATGGGGAGCTAGTTGCCGCGCCCCGTTTTCAGTCATTTTCGGCGGCGCTGCCTACTCCGACCTGGTCTTTTGCGGCGGAGTCGCCGTGGGAATGACTGAAAACGGGAGGGGGTGTGGTGTGGGCGCGTGATCGTGGGGCGGCGAGCGCTCCTGCCGCGCATCCGGCGATGACCAGCGCGGCTCCGCCGATCTCGACGTAGGTAGGTTGCTCGCCGAGGAAGAGCCACGCTGCGGTGATCCCCACGACGGGAACCAGCAGCGACATCGGCGCGACTCGGCTGGCCGGGTAGCGCTGCATCAGCGACGTCCACAGACCTGACCCGGCGATGGTCCCGAGCAGCACCACATATGCCAGCCCAGCCAGCGCGATGAGACCTGACGTGGAGCCGAGTGTGGCCATGGCGTGGAAGCCCGCGGATGGTCCATCGACAGCGAGACTCAGCAAATACAGCGGGATCGGCGGCACCACCGACATCCACAGCGTCATCCGCAGCGCATCACCGGAGTTCGGCGGCAACGCGAGGCGGTTTCCGATGTTGCCGAATGCCCAGGACAGTCCCGCCAGAACGGTGAGAAGGATCGGAACGACGATGCCGACTCCGAGCGAACTGTGGCCCGCGCGGTCGACTCCGATCAGAACGATTCCGCCAACTGCGACTGCGATTCCGACCACCTGCGCCGGCACGAGTCGCTCCCGCAAGAACACGACGCCGAGCAGCACCGTGAACGGGGCCGACGTCTGCAGCACCAGCGACGCGAGGCCTGTCGGCATTCCGATGTTCATCGCGAGAAAAAGGAATGCGAACTGTCCGACGCCGAATCCGAACGCGTACAACAGAAACCATTTGATCTGCATTCGCGGGAACCGCACGAACAGCACCACCGGCACGGCCATGCCCGCGAACCGGAGTGCGGCGAAGAAGAACGGAGGGAAGTGGTTGAGGCCCAGGCGAATCGCGATGAAGTTCAAACCCCACAGCACGACGACGGTGAGTGCCAGCATGCGGTCGCGCGTTGTCATGTACTCATGTTCGAGGCTTCGGGAGTGAAGCACAATCGAAATAAAGTGCACTAAAGATGTAGGACAGCTTCATAAAATCGCCGCGCCGGCGCGCTGACGGCGTCGAAGGATCGCAGCCCACAACGCAAAACGCCGACGGCACCGGAAGTCGGTGCCGTCGGCGTTGGGTCAGAGGCGTATTGCCGCCAGCGGAGCGTTACCGCCAGCCGAGTGCGGGAGCGACGTCGTTGAGGATCGACTCCATCACGTGGGCGTTGTATTCGACGCCGAGCTGGTTGGGGATCGTCAGCAGCAGCGTGTCGGCGGCCGCGATGGCCTCGTCTTCGCGCAGCTCCTCGATGAGCTTGTCGGGCTCTGCGGCGTAGCTACGTCCGAACCGTGCCAGTCCGCCTTCGAGGTGACCGACCTGATCCTGGTCGTTGCGATCACGTCCGAAGTAGGCGCGGTCCATGTCGGTGGTCAGCGGGAAGATGCTGCGGCTCACTGAAACTCGTGGCTCGCGAGTGTGGCCGGCCTTCTCCCACGCGTCGCGGAAGCGCTCGATCTGCTCGGCCTGCAACTTGTGGAACGGGATGCCCGTGTCCTCGGTCAGCAGCGTCGAACTCATGAGGTTCATGCCCTTCTCGGCCGTCCACTTTGCGGTGGCCCGGCTGCCCGCGCCCCACCAGATGCGGTCGCGCAGACCCTCGGAGTAGGGCTCGATGCGAAGCATGCCCGGCGGGTGGGGGAACATCGGCCGCGGGTTCGGCTGTGCGAACTCCGCGCCCTCGATCACCTTGAGGAAGACGTCGGTGTGCTGGCGTGCCATGTCGGCGTCGGTTTCACCCTCGGCCGGGACGTACCCGAAGTACTTGTACCCGTCGATCACCTGCTCGGGGGATCCCCTGCTGATGCCGAGTTGGAGTCGACCGTCGGAGATGAGGTCGGCTGCGCCCGCGTCCTCGGCCATGTACATGGGATTTTCGTAGCGCATGTCGATCACGCCGGTGCCGATCTCGATGCTGTTGGTCTTTGCGCCAACCGCTGCGAGCAGCGGAAATGGTGAGCCGAGCTGGCGTGCGAAGTGGTGCACGCGGAAGTACGCGCCGTCTGCGCCGAGCTCTTCGGCGGCAACGGCGAGGTCGATGGATTGATGCAAGACATCTGACGCCGTCTGGGCTTGCGAACCCGGAGACGCCGACCAGTGTCCAAAGGACAGGAAGCCGATTTTCTTGGTCATGTGATATACAACCGGACCGCGGTCCAGTTATTCCGCTCCTCGGCGGCGTAGGTCGGTCGCGGCGCGACCGTTAAGCAGATAGACCCCGAGGTGAAGCGTCGTCGTAGCATCGCTTCATGGATGTCAAGCGCCTGCGGCTGCTCAGGGAGTTCGCCGACCGCGGTTCCGTGGGAGCGGTCGCCGACGCGATGCACATGACGCCGTCGGCCGTCTCGCAGCAGTTCAAGGTGCTCACCAAGGAGGCGGGCGTCGAACTGCTCGAGGCCGACGGTCGGCGGGTGCGACTGACTTCGGCGGGGCAGGCTCTCGTGCTGCGCGCCGACGAGGTGATCGCTGCGGTCGAGCGAGCGCAGGAGGAGATGGCCGCGTACCGCTCGGGTCGATCGCGGGTCCGGCTCGCGATGTTCCCGTCTGGCGCGACACTCCTTTTGCCGACCGTCCTCGACCGTGCCGCCTCCGATGCGATCGAGATCGACGCGTCGCACCTCGACGTCGGCTACCCCGACGCTCCGCCCGCTCTCGCCGACTTCGACGTCGTGGTGACACACCGAGACGAGCGCACGCCACCCGTCAGTTCGCCGCGTGTGCGCGTCACCGAGCTGATGCGCGAGCCGCTCGACGTCGTCGTATCGCGCAACTCGTCTCTTGCAGAGCGTGATTCGGTCGCGGTCACCGAGCTTGCGGACCATGACTGGATCAGCGTCGAGGGCGGCTTTCCTGTCGACGATGTACTGCTGTCGATCTCGGCCATCACAGGCGTTGCGCCGAGAGTCACGCAGCGAATGCTCGACTTCACGACCATCGAGGCACTCGTCGCGGCTGGTCACGGAATTGCCTTGATGCCGCGTCACGCATCACGCCATCCGGGAGTGAAACCACTTGAATTGCAGGGTGTTCGGGCAGCGCGCGTGTACGAGGCGCTGACCAGGCCGCGACCGCGTCGCGCGGTGACATCGGTAGTCGACGCCCTCGCTGCCGCGGCCGCTCGGTACGGCGCCTGAGCGCATTACGCCGAACGTCGACGCCGCGGAAGCGCCGCCAGCAGAACCCCTGCGGCAGTAAGAGTTCCGACGTACGCCGCGACCCCCGCCCAGCCGAATGCCGAGTACGTCAGACCGCCGAGCGCACCCACCACGGAGCTGCCGAGGTAGTAGTGGAAGAGATACAACGACGACGCCTCGGCGCGATGCTCGGTCGCCCGTGCGGACACCCAGCCGCTCGCCACCGAGTGCGCGGCGAAAAAGCCTGCGGTGAAGAGGAATAGCCCGACGATCACCGACCACAGATGGTCCGGAATCGTGATCAACAATCCCACGAGCATGATCGACGTCGCAGTCACGAGAACCCGGCGTCGACCAAGCCGGTCGGCCAGCCTGCCACCCCACGCCGACGACACCGTGCCCGCCAGGTACATGAAGAAGATTGCTGCCACGATTCCCGCCGGCAGCCCGAAAGGACCACCCAGAAGCCGATATCCGATGAAGTTGTAGACGGTGACAAAGCCACCCATCAGCACGAAGGCCAGGGCGAAGAGCGACAGCAGGCCCGGATCACGAAGGTGCGCAACCAGATTGCGTCCGGTCGTGCGTAGGGAGACAGGCTGCGGAGTGAAGAACTGTGAGCCGGGAACCATGCGCCAGAACGCAATCGCGAATGCCAGAGACACCAGCGCGGCAATCTCGAGTGCCCACTGCCAGGACACAAAGTCGACAGCAAAGCCCGGAATGAGCCGCCCGACGAGACCGCCGATCGTCGTGCCCGCGACGTAGCGGCCCATCGCACCGCCGAGCGACATGCCGTCGACCTCTTCGGCGAGATACGCCATGGCGACGGCGGGCACGCCCGCACAGAGCAGTCCCTGCAGGGCGCGGCCGGCCAGGAGCAACTCGATCGACGGCGCCCACGGAAGCAGTAGTCCGATGACCGAGGCGGCAACCGCGGACCCGACCATGAGGCGCACCCGGCCATACCGCTCCGACAGCGCGCTCGCCGGGATGATTGCGACGGCGAGCAGGCCGGTCGTGAGCGAGACCGCCAGAGCCGACGTCGTCGGCGAGACGTCGAAGTGTGACGACAGTTGGGGCAACAGACCCTGCACGTAGTACAGCGCCATGAACGTCGTCATCCCGGCCGCGAACAGCGAGAGTGTGGCACGCCGATACCCGGGCGAGCCGGGTAAGTGTTTGACGGGTGCGCGGTCGGTGGTCACTGGGAGGACGGTTGCTGTCACTCCATCGAGTCTGAGCCGCGCAGTGGTCATTAGGAAATGAATGTTTGACCACTGAGTCATTCAATAATGAATAACCACAGCTAGAATGGCCAGATGTACGACGACCTGCGGTGGTTCATCGCCATCGCCGAGGCAGAGAACCTGACCGCGGCCGCCGACCGGGTCCACTCGTCGCAGCCGACGCTCTCGCGCTTCCTGGGCCGTCTTGAACGCGACCTCGGGGTGCCGCTCTTCGACCGCGATGGTCGACGCCTCGTGCTGAACCGGTTCGGACGTGCCTACCTCGACAGGGCGCGTCGCGCGGCGTCGCAATTGGAAGCCGGACGTCGGGAGATCGAGGAGATGCGCGCTCCAGCCCGCGGTGCGGTGCGGTTGGCGTTCCTGCATTCGTTCGGACTGGGGTTGGTGCCCGACCTCATCAGCCGGTTCCGGGTGGAGAACCCATCGGCACGTTTCACGCTGACCCAAGACGCGGCGGCAACCGTCGTCGGGCATGTGGTCGACGGCGACGCCGACCTCGCGATCGTCGCGCCCCGCCCGATGCGTACCGACATGGCGTGGGCGCGCGTCGCCGAACAAGAACTCGCGCTCGTGGTACCCCGTGATCACCGCTTCTCGGGCCGGGAGACGATCGGCATCGCCGAGGCCGCAGACGAGGAATTCATCGTGATGCAACACGGCTACGGCATGCGACGGATCTTCGACGAGATCTGCGCCGCACACGATCTCACGCCCGCGATTGCCTTCGAATCGTCGGAGCTCGCGACGGTGTCCGGCCTCGTCGCCGCAGGGCTCGGCGTCGGACTGGTGCCGGTCGAGGAGTCGGCGCGCCATCCCGGCGTCGAACTCGTCCCGCTCGCGGGTGAAACGCGCGAGATCGGGCTGACGTGGTTTCGCGGTCGGCCATTGAGCGACGTCGCGTCGCGCTTTCGGGACTTCGTCCTCGCGGGGAGCACGTCCGACGGATGAATCGCGCTGCCGTGCGGGCTCCCGCTCACCCGTTTCCCTCCCGCTTATTGAAATCAATAAGCGGGAAGTAAGCCGGTGAGCGCGAACCGTGGTGGGGCGGGATGATCTCGTAGGTGACGAGCCATGGGCGCAGCAGGTCGGCGAGCAGACGTCGCTCGAGAGTGGCCCAAATCCAGCGGACCACCATGGTGTCGAGGCCGCGGAGTTCGTCCTCGCGCAGCTTCTCCCGGACCACCGCGTCCTCGGGCGACTCGCCTTCGCGGAGCAGACGGCCGTACTTGGCCAGACCGTCGAACTCGCCGATCAGCTTGCCGTCCCAATCGAAGTCCGTCTCGTACGTGCCGGACGGGCAGACGAAGCGGTGCTGCTGACGCGGTACAGGCAGGTCCGCCTCGTACATCTGTGCGCTGCTCCATGATTCGCCGACGCTCTGGGAGAGGCCGTTCGCGAGGGGAAGTGCCCGCCGAGCGTGTTGCGCACCGCGTCGACGTCGAGAGCCCAGGATCTCCGACATCTTCGCCCGGTCGGCGCCCAATGCCAGAGCCGCCTCGAGGACGGTCAGTGCCTGCGCGAAGTCGCCGCTCGACGCGACGTCGACCGCTGTTCGCTCGATAGACGTGACCCGGATGCCGTCGACCTCGGTGACCTCGTCGTCGCTGAGCGGCGCCCCGTGAAGGTGGCGCAGGCTGCGGACGGATCCTCCCGATCTGCGGCCGGTCGTCATGTGAACGTGCGAGAGGTTCGGTTTGAGCATGCGCAGCCCATGCATCGTCGCCGCCGACACATGACTGAGCACGTGCGGCGTGTCGCCGCTCAACTCCGACGTGACGACTGCGATCGAGGTGAGCCGGTGCAACGCTTGGGCACCGGCATGGCCGTCGAATTGTGTTGTGCGCGGGACCAATACACCGGGTACCAGCCTGATCAGCTTGCCACGATCGACTGCGGCGCAGAGCTCGTTGTCGCTGAACGCCGCTGTCTTCGCGGCGCCGCGTCGGATCAGGCCGAACTCGTCGAGCGGGTAGCCGGGGAGACCGAGAGTGGAGTCCGTCATGCAGCTTCGACGCCGCGCCGGGCCGCGCGGTTCCACTCCGCACCGATTCAGATCGACGTCGACCTTCTCGCTCACCCATTTCCCTCGCGCTTATTGAATTCAATAAGCCGCAAGGAAATCGGTGAGCGGGAGGCACGCTCACGGGGTCAGATCCGCTCGGACACCCGCCGAGAGGCCAATTGCACTGCCTCCCAAACGGTTGCGAACGGCGGGGCGTACGCGAGGTCCATCTCGGCGAGATCGTCGACGGTCATCTCGCCCCACAGCGCCGCGGCGACGGTGTCGATCCGCTTACCCGACTGCGCTCCGCCGACGATCTGAGCGCCGAGGATGCGGCGGGTCAACTTGTCTGCGGTGAGTAGCACGGTGATCGGGGTGGCCTCGGCCATGTAGCCGCTCGCGGTGTCGCTCTGGGTGATCAGCGTGAGGGCGTCGTGACCGAAGCGCGCGGCGACCTCGGTGTTCATTCCCGTCCGTGCGATCTCCAGATAGGTTGGGCCGGAAGAGAATCGGGTGATCGCCGTCGCCAACACCCCGGCGAATCGTTTACTCTCGTCGCCGCCCAGATTGAAACCGCACACCCGCCCCTGCTTGTTGGCGTGTGTTCCGAGCGGTGCAAAGATTCGCTCCCCGGTCATCCGGTCGAGAGACTCGCAGCAGTCTCCCGCCGCCCAGATGTCGTCGGCGACGCGCTGATGGTCGTCGGGTAGGTATCCGCCGTGAACTCCGATCGGCAACCCGGCCGCGGCGCCCAGCGAGGTCGACGGCCGAACGCCCAGCGCAAGTACCACGACGTCGGCTTCGATTGTGTCGCCGGAAACCGTTGTGACGGAACGTATTCTGCCACCCTCGGCGTTGGCGCTCGCGACGACGGTATCGGTCAGGACGGTGACGCCTGCGGCGCGCATACCTTCTTCGATGCGGTCGCTCATCTCCGGGTCGAGCTTGCTCATCACCCTGGTGCGCGTGGCGAGAGTGGTCTGGAATCCGCGCTCCGCCAACGCCTCTGCCATCTCCACGCCGATGTAGCCGCCACCGACCACGACTCCTCGACGGCCGGAGCCGGCAATCAGATCGAGCCAATACCGCGCGTCCTCAAGGGTCTTCGCCGGATTGACACCGTCGATCAGCGATCCGTCCGCGTCACGCGCCCAGTCCGGGACCATCGCCGAGGCACCGGTGCACAAGACGAGTTGGTCGTAGGCGACCTCCGACGACTCGTCGAACTCCGACGTCACCGAGACGACCTTCCGATCACGGTCGATTCCGGTGACCGTCGTTCCCATGCGGAGGTCGACGCCGAGTTCCCGGTGTTGCGCGGCGCTGCGCGCAACGAGATCAGTGTCGGAGTCGACGAGGCCTGCGACGAGGTACGGAATGCCGCATGCCGAGTACGACGTATCCGACGTCTGCTCGAGCGCGATCACCTCGACGCTGCGCCCGGTGACCTCTGCTGTCCGAAGTGCCTGATGAGCGGCACTCATACCGGCGGCGTCCGCGCCAACGACGACGATGCGTTCCACCCGCGTCACGCTACTCGCGTTCGACGATCCGCCGCGCCGGCAAGGGTCAGAGATCGGCGCCCGCGACCTTACCCATGACAACCCCGATCCCCGCGACGACGAGCGGCAACGCGACGAGCACCGAGACCAGGAGAACTAGCATCTGCATGCCTCAATGGTCCGCGCGGTTCCGCGCGTTGTCGCTGTGACCAGGCAAATCGTAGTCGGCCTCACAATTGGTACGGGTGACGCAGTTTTGGTCGGCAGACAGTGATTCGACGCTATCGACGTGGTTGAGATGCGGCGTCCGATCAGGCATCGCTGTCTGGAGATGCGCGCTTGACGCGCTGCACAGCGGGCGGCGCCCATGTCCCGTCGAGTACCTCGGCGCGCGGAGCGTACAGGCGCATCGTGACGCCGAGCGCGGCCTGTGGCGCGGGAAGCCAGTTGTCGGTCTTCTCGCCACCCGGATTCTCGTGCTGCAGATACAAGACGAGCGAGCCGTCGTCGTTGAACCGCAGTTCGTCGCGATCGCCCAACGCGAACCGGTCGAGTTCATTGGCGACCTGATAGCCCTCGGCGTCGTACATCGTGACCGACCAGAAGGCATTCACGGGTGGAAGGCCATCAGCGGGAAACGTGATTGTGTAATCGTTGTGCCCGTCGAGTGGCTGACCGTCGGCGTCGGCCACGACGACTGGATAGATCGCATCCTCGGGAGGGTTGGCACCCAACCCGATCAGCGCGAGCTGTGCTCGTTGAAAATAGTCGTTGCCGTAGACGCCGACCGATCGCGACATGATCTGCCAGCCGTTCACGCGATCACCGAGGCCGGAGATGTCAGGCAGCTTCTTCCTCGCCGACGCGATGCCCGACTCGAGTGCCGTGAGGCCGGCCTCGTCGAATCCCGATGTGTCGAACTCCAGTCCGGGGACGATCCCGATTGCAGCGATACGCGCCAGCACGGACTGATCCGTGAGGTGCGGTGGCGTAGTTGTCAGAACCTCTGCTGCGAGTGTGAAGAACTCAGGAGCAGACAGTTCCGCGACGATGCGCAGTGGTTCGGTGTCCAGGTCGATGGGAGTGCTCGACTCTGGTCGGGTCGGGCCGCCCAACGGAGTGATGGTGAAGCCGTCCTGGAACTTGCCGACGGCGTCGTAGTCGCTCGGGCCGTTGGTCTGCGACCGACCGATGGCCCACACGTACGGTGTCGGGGCCTCGATGATGAGGGCATCGTCGGGGACATCGCCGTCAAATCCCGGTGGTATCACCATGATTCGCGTGCCTGTGTTTCCCGTCGTACGGGATCCCGGAACCGCGAACACGTCGGTCCACATGTCCAGTAGTGGCAGCATGTAGTAGCGACCGTCGCTGTCGGGAAGTTCGATCAGGACTGCTCCACCGGTCAGGTCGAGCCAGGCGGACGAGTACAGCGTGTCGAAATTCGGACGGACGATAGCGCGGAAATCCGCAGTCGGAAACGCCCGCATGTGGTGGAAGGCGTTCGAGGCTCCGAAGCCCGGTTTGCCCGAGGATCCCCGTGCTGTTTGTTGTCGACGGCTGACCTCCATGATGACGAGGGGATACATATAGACGTAGGCCTCCGCTGCCAAGCTCGCGGTATCACCGGTAAGGGGTTTCGATGTCGTCATGGTCTAAGACTCGACGATCGACCCGTGATTTCAGTCATTCGAATCGTATGAGCGCTCATCATCAGCGTATGTCTCACCCGATACGGGTGATGTAGTCGCATCCTATTGATGCCAGCATCGGGAATATGACCGAAACCTCTGCCGATGTGCCCGTCGATGTGGAAACGGGGCCTATCGATTACCTTCTCGTCGAATTTCCCGCCGATCACAATCCAGACGGCTCGGCGCTGATACACCTGCTCGATCTTGTCGATCGAAATGTGATCAGCGTGCTGGATCTCGCAGTGATCCGACGAGACGGCGATAGTGTTGCTGCGCTTGCGGTCTCGGATCTCGACGTCGGTGCTGATCTGGACGCCAATGTCCTCGCAGAGGCGTCGAGCGGACTGCTCGACGATCAGGACCTCGCCGACGCGGCGTCGGTGCTGGCGGACGGCTGCCTCGGCGTTCTCGTCGTCTACGAGAACGTGTGGGCTGCTCCGTTCGCCACTGACCTGCGGCGAGCCGGCGCTCAACTGGTCGCGTCCGGGCGGATTCCCGTCAATGCCATTCTCGAGGCCCTCGGCACAACCGACTGACCGACGTCGGGCTGACCGCAGGGCTCTGCTTGAAGCGTTATGCCCGATCGATTCAACTGAGAACCACTCGAGTGAGAAAGTGCAGGTACCAGCCATGCCAGGACTATTACGCGGGGTCGCCCGAACGGCCGCGGTTGCAGGGACTGCAACCGCGGTGTCCAACAGGGTGTCGCGTCGTCAAGGCGAGCGGTGGGCCAGACGGTCGGCCGAGGCAGCACCCCAGGCCTACGCGGCCGCGCCCGTCCAGAACCCGCAACCGCCGGTTCCCACCGAACAGACAACAGCGCCGGATGACCGAATCGCTGCATTGACGAAACTCGGTGAGCTTCGAAGTTCAGGTGTTCTCACCGAAACGGAATTCGAATCGGAGAAGCGACGTATCCTCGGTCTCTGAGAATCGGCCGATCCGTCAGTGTTCATTTCCAACCACATCGTTAACAGCCACATCGATAACAACGAGTAGGAATTTCATGACCACCTCATCACCTTCCACGAAGCAGCGTTGGGCAGGCGGGCTATCCATTGTCAGTGGCTGCGTGCTGCTCGTCGTCGGGATACTGGAGTTCCTCCAGGGTGTCTCGGCCATCGCGGCTGACAATGTCTTCGTCGTAGGAACCAACTACATCTATAAGTTCAACCTGACGACGTGGGGTTGGATCCACCTGATCATCGGCCTCATCGTCGCTGCGACGGGTATTGCGGTGTTTTTCGGAAAGACATTTGCACGGGTGCTCGCGATCGTGCTCTTGTCACTCTCCGTGATAGCCAACTTCCTCTGGATTCCGTACTACCCGTGGTGGTCGATCACTCTGATCGCACTCTCGATCGTCGGAATCTGGGCGTTGGCGGCGTGGAGTCCTGAGACCGACGAGATCTGACGCGGCGCAAGGAAGGTGACGGCGATGACGAGCGTGGTCGATCCCGCGGACGCGGCGACGTGCTATGACGGCCCTGGCCGCAGGACCCGTGCCGAGAGTGTCTATCTGGGGCTGCAGGCTCGGGAGCGGTTGCCGCTCAGCGGCATCGGCGACCTCGGCGACGAATCGGGCCGTGACCCGATCGGTCTACTCCAAGATCAGGCGCGCACCCGGGTTCCGGAACTCGTTCCGGTCAGATACGGGCGAATGGCTGTTTCTCCCTTCACCTTCTACCGCGGGGCAGCGCTCGTCATGGCCGATGACCTGGCTCGAACCGAGAACTCAGGCCTGACCGTGCAACTGTGTGGCGACGCGCATCTGTCCAATTTCGGGTTGTTCGCCACGCCTGAGCGCAAACTGGCGTTCGACGTCAACGACTTCGACGAAACCTACCCTGGGCCGTTCGAATGGGACGTGAAGCGCTTGGCCGCGAGTCTCGTGGTTGCGGCACGCGGCAACGGATTCGACAACAAGACCGCCAAGCGGATCGCCGGTGCATGTGCCCGTGAGTACAGGGAGTCCATCGCGTCGCTCGCGGGACTCGACACGTTGGACGGCTGGTATCGACGCGCCGAGCCCTCTCGAAAACTGGTGAACATCCGCGATCTCATCGATTCATCGACCGCGAAGAACGTGCGAAAGCAGATCGACAAGGCGTGGACGCGTGACGGCCTGTCTGCGCTCAAGAAGCTGACCACCACCGTCGACGGTGAATTGCAGTTCGTCAGCCAACCTCCGCTCATCGTGCCCATCGAAGAACTGTGGGACGCGGAGGTCACAGCGCGTCTGTACGGTCAGCTTGCCGATCGTGTCGACGCTCTTCGCGCGACGCTCGCTCCCCACTACCGCGTGCTGTTCGACAGATTCACATTTGTCCGCATGGCGCGCAAGGTGGTCGGGGTTGGCAGCGTGGGAACTCAGGCGTGGGTCTTGCTGATGGTCGGACGAGACGAATCCGATGTGCTGCTGCTCCAGGCCAAGCAAGCCGAAAAATCAGTTCTCGCACGGTATCTCGACGGTCCGAAATATGACAACGAGGGCAGGCGGGTGGTGGAGGGACAGCGCCTTACGCAAGCTGTCAGCGACGTGTTCCTGGGGTGGTCCGGAGGTCCAGGAGCTGATGGTGTTCGGCGTGATCTCTACCTCAGGCAGCTTCGGGATGCAAAGGGCTCCATCGTCGTGGAGGGTCTGGACCCACGGGGTCTCGAGGTCTACGGGCGAGCGTGCGGTCGAGTCCTCGCCTACGGTCACGGTCGGTCGGGCGATGCGGTTGCCATAGCGAACTATCTCGGCGACGACGACGAATTCGATAGGGCTGTAAGGCGTTTCGCATCGCGCTATGCGAAAAGGAATGACGAGGATCATCGCGTGTTCGTCGACGCGATTCGGGCAGGCGCGGTTGCGGCTGTCGCCGACGAGCGGTGACGCGCATGCCCGAGACGGTCGTGAGCGCGGAAGGCGAATCGGGACGCGGTCTCGACGCAGACGAACGAGCCGAACTCGAACGTCTGCGCGTCGAGATCGCCGAGATCAAGTCGGGGCAACCGTCGGATGTCGGCAAGGAGTCCAAGCGTCGGCGGATCAACTGGCGAATGATCGGCGTCGTCGCGCTGGTCATACTGTGTGCGGTACTCACGCTGCTGTCGGTCACCACGCGGTACGTCAGGAGTCAGATCCTCGACACCGATCATTACGTATCGACCGTCGCACCACTGGCATCGAATCCCGCTGTGCAGCAACAGGTCACCAACTCGATCACGAACGAGATCAATCAGCAGGCGAACATCGAAGAGGTGACGTCGAATGCGCTCAACGAACTGACTCAACTCACACCGGCCGATCGTCCCCGGGTGGATCAGGCGATCACCGGACTCGCTCCGGTGATCAGCGCACAGGCGGAGAGCTTCATCCACAACACGGTGGCGCAGTTCGTCGGCTCTGATCAGTTCGCTGCGCTGTGGACGACGGCCAATCGCGAAGCGCACGATGCTGTTGTTGCGGCGGTGACCGGTGATACGCAGCATGGCGCGGTGAATGTCGACACGACCAACGGATCGATCAGCATCGAGCTCGGGCCGATCATCACCCAGGTGAAGCAGCGGCTGAGTGCGCAGGGGTTCGCCTTCGCCGACAAGATCCCCGTGGTGAACAAGCAGTTCGTCGTCTGGCAGTCCAAGGAACTCGCTCGGGCGCAGAACCTCGTGAGGTCGCTCGACAAGGTCGCCACCGTGCTGCCGTGGCTTGCGATTCTTGTCGCTCTCGCTGCGATCGGACTCGCGGGAGTCGGTCGCCGTATCCGAACCCTGACAGCAATCGGGATCGCGGTCGTCGGCGCGATGCTGGTGTTGGCAATCGGCATCATCGTCGGTCGCACGATCTACCTGAACAACGTGCCTGCAGACGTCTTGTCTCCCGCCGCCGCCCAGGCGATCTTCGACACCGTGATCAGTCCGCTGCGCACTGCCCTTCGTGCGGTGGCGGTGCTCGGACTCGTCTTGGCACTTGTGGGCTTCTTCGCAGGCGGAACTCGTGCCGCGGCCGCCACTCGACGTGTCATCGCCGGGGGATTCGAATCGGTCGATCGTCGTCGAAAGCAACGCTCGGCGTCGATGGTGGAGGTCCAACTGTGGCGGCTGCGGTACGTCGTGCGTCTCGGGGTCCCGATAATCGCTGCGTTCGTCCTTATGTTCTGGCACTACCCGACAGGCATGGTCGTCTTCTGGGTGGTGGTCGTCGCGTGCCTCATCCTGGCGGCTTTCGAATTCGCCATCGCTCCCGCGCGCCGCGGAGTGGCCGCCGGGAGCGTTGTTGCCAAGGATCTTGTCGTCGAGAGTGCCAGTCCTGAAAGCTCCGAGATCGTTGTCACCGAGACCGTCGTGACCGAGACCGTCGGCGATGACGCGGCTGCAACCGTAGTCGATTCGACTGACAGTCCCAGAGCGAAATGAACCGCACGTCGTAGGGGGTCAGCACCTCGTGCGCGACCTCGCGAGGAATATTCGCCCGTCGCATTCGCGCTGGTCGTCGTACCATTCAGTGCATGAAAGGCGCGGTACCCTCCCCACGAAGCGGTCAGGACGGCGAGGGTGAACCCGACGCACTCGAAGTAGACACAATCGCGGCAGCTCCGCCGATTCTGAGTCTGCGTTTCGCGCCACCGTCATTACCTCCCGGGTTTGTGGTGCGTTCTCGCATCGACGAGATGCTCGACGCTGCACGGGGCGGCGACGTGACCTTGGTGTGTGCCGGGGCCGGGTACGGGAAGACTCTTGCTGTCGCGGCTTGGGCGCAAAGCGTACATCGGCTCGATCGGACCGCATGGCTCGCCGCGGGCGAAGGCGTAGGCGTTGCGGCGTTTTGGCATGACGTGATCGTGGCACTTCGAATGCTTCCGGTCGTGGCCGACGAAGCGCGGATCGCCGAGTTCATGCCCGGACCCGCATTCGGGGATTCTGACGTGGCGGGTCTGGTTGATGCCCTGTCGTCTCTACCAGAGACTGTGACGCTGGTGATCGACGACTTCCATCGCCTCACGTCGGTGGACCTTCTGAAGTCGATCCACCGAGTGATCGAGTGTGGCGTTCTGACAGTGCATCTGGTTCTCATCTCACGCGTGGAACCGCGAATCCCGATGCGCCGTCTGCAGGTGATGGGAAGGCTTCGCGAGATCGATGCCGCCGTACTGGCGTTCACGCCAGGCGAAGCTGAAGATCTGTGTGCACGCATCGGATTCGGGCTGGACCCGGAGAGCCGGGAGCGTCTGATGAACCGGACGCAAGGCTGGCCCGCCGGAATCCGGTTGGCCTTGCTCAGTGCCACAGTCGAATACGGAGGTGATGTGCATGCGGCACTGACGGGCTTCGGCGGCGGTGGCAAGCTGGTGGCGTCGTATCTACTCGAAGAGGTACTTGCGAGGGTGGCCAGCTCCGATCGTGAGTTCCTGCTCGCCACAAGTGTGACGCCCGTTGTCTGTGCGGATCTCGCGCAGGCCTTGACCGGACGTGCTGACAGCCGCGCGATTCTCGAACAATTGGTTGCGCGAAACGTGTTGACGGTGCGATTGACCGGCCGAGCCGGATGGTTCCGCTATCACCCCCTTCTACGCGAGTTTCTCCGCGACCGACTCACTATTGAACGCCCACAGGAGATTTCGACGCTCCATCGGCGGACGGCACAGTGGTACCTGGACAGCGGTGAGCTCATCCCCGGGATCAGGCATCTGGTCGCGGCGGGCGACTGGCTCGCGGTGGCGAAGGTGGTGGGAAAATCGGCACTCCCACTGATCCTGACGATCCACGGGGGTGAGCTGGCGGCGGCGTTGGCTCCTGCGCTCGACGTCGTCGAACGCGATCCGCGACCGGAGGTGCTTCTCGCGGCAAGTGTTGTGGCGCATCATTCTCGGGACTTCGTAACCATGCGCCAGAACGCCTTGGATGCCGAGACCGCGCTGTTGGCGAGCGGCGTCGAACCACCTCGATGGGCCCAGGTCATCGTCGCGCTGGCGCGGATGGTCGCAGCTCGGGTCTTCACACCCGTGGAACTGTACGAGAGTGCGAACGAAGTGCTGACCGTCGCGACCGGGGCATCGCGCAACGAGCTGCCCGCGGTAGGTGCGTACGCGGTCATCGGCCGGACCAACGTAGCCATCAGCCTCGTTCTTCGCGGCGAATTCGACCGTGCTCGTGTGCATTTGGAAGATGTGCGGGTCGAGGCTGATCGTGCCGGGGTGGCACTCACCTCGGCTGCGGCGCATGCCTACCTGGCTCTACTGGATGTCATCGCGGGTGACCTCCCGGAAGCGGGACGTCGAAGCGACATGCTCGCGAGACTGGGTGTTCGACGCGGTTGGACACAGCAACCCCAGTTGCTTGCGGCCAACGCCGCCTCCGCTTTGGTGCACCTGGAGACAGACGAACTCGACGCCGCAAGCGAGTGCATCGACTCCGGCTTCGACCTCGTTCTCCACGGGTCTGATCTGCCTGCGACAGTGGTCCTTCAGATCGCGGCCGTCGGCGTTGCGCTCGCGCGGCGTGAACTGCATACCGCGCGAGCGGCGGCGAGCCGCCTCCGTGCGCTGAGCGCGAGTTGCACTGGACTCCCTCTGCTCGACCACTGGGTTGCGGTCTCGCTGGCCCGCGTCGAATTACTCTGCGACGACGTCGATTCCGCTGAGAAGATCCTGACCGGGCTGCCCGCATCGACCTCTTCTTCATCGAGCGAATTCAGTGCCGAACTCGTCACCATCGCGCGTGCGGAAGTCCTCCTCGCGCAGCATGAACCACGCGCCGCGTTCGACCTTCTGGGTACGCCGGCTCGGTATGCGGCCCACCGCACGCTCGTCGTCGAGGCCGCGCTGTTGTCAGCGATCGCGGCGGATCGGCTCAGGTTGGACTCGATCGCACTGGAGCGGATGGGGCAGGCCATCGATGCGGCGGCTCCGATCGGAGCGCTGCGGCCCTTCGTGGCTCACAGCGAGGAGATCACTGTTCTGCTGGCGCGCTATCGACATCTGAACGCTGAACCCTCAGAACTCGATCGGGCACTTCTCGTACGGCTGACAGCTGCCGATGGGGCCGCAACGATTCGACCTGCGACTCCATCGGACCCGCTCACCGAGCGGGAGCTCGCCGTATTGCGTTATCTGCCAACGATGTACAAGTCGGCGGAGATAGCCGCGGACCTCTTCGTGTCGGTGAACACCGTGAAGACACACCAGCAGTCGATCTACCGCAAGTTGGGGGTATCGACACGCCGCGCCGCCGTCGACCGTGCCCGCGAGTGGCGCCTTCTGTAAAACGCAGCTGAGGACAATGGCTGCGGGGACTATGGCTGGCCGTACGCAGTGCGCGTCAGGTGCTCCCTGCCGCGTCGGGGCTCGGGTCGTCGACCGGCTTCGCACGCAATTCGGGGGCATTGGCCACGACAAGCCACGCGGCCAGCGTCGCGAACAGGAGCGGTATCAACAGATCGAGTTGCGGCACAACAGCGAGTCCGAGGAAGAGGCTGATCCAGCCGTTCCGTGTTGCCGCGACGACGATCCCGACGATGCTCGCGGCCACCGTGATCGTCAACGGAAGCGACGGCCACAGCACGTGCATGCCGAATCCCGCTGCGGCACCGGCGAAGACAGACGGAAAGATGCGACCACCACGGAAGCCGCCCGCGCTGGCCAACAGCATGGCACACATCTTGATGCCTGCGAACGCGAAGAACCCGAGGGCGGTCGTGGTCCCGATCCGGTCGGGCAGTTCCTTCATCTGATCGAGGCCCTTGAACAGCGTGATCGTTCCGCCAAGGATGCCGAGGCCGCCGAGGATCGCTCCCACCAATGTCAACCGGATGATGGGGTCTCGTAGCGAGCGATGCAGCACGCGGTGCAGCGGATCGAACACGAAGGCCGCGACAACACCGCATGCGGCGATGACCACGGCTACCCCGACGGCGATCAAGGTGTCGATGATGCTGCCAACCTTTTCCTCCGGTAGGTCGATCGACATCGTGAGGTCGGTGAAGCGCAGGATGACGAACGATCCGGTAGCCGCCGCGACCAGGGGCAAATACAGGCGATTCCACAGGGGAATTCGCTGATCGCCGGGATTGGCCTCCGACAGCATGAGGGCCGCGGCGACCGGGGTTCCGAACAGTGCGCCGAGTGTCGCAGCAGTTGAGAGGCCCATCCACTGGGTCTGGTCGATCCTCGGAATCAGGCGCACACCGACGGCCACCACGATCGCCGCATTGATGACCATGATCGGGCTCTCCGGACCGAGGCTGACGCCGCCTGCCAGCGCCAGGATCGCCGCGATCGCGAGGCCGGGGGTTGCACCGACGGCGATCGGTGTGGACACCAACTCCTGCGTCGCGGGATCATCTCCGGCGTGGCCGGGAGCGAATCGGATCACCAGTCCCACCAGAACGCCCGCGATGGTCAGCACGAGCAGAATCCACCACCAGGTGCTGTCGGTGATGCCCAGCCACGACGTCACGGTGTGCCAGAGGAAGTGTTCGAGAGTGCTGGCGACGGCCGAGATTCCCCACAGCAGCAGGGCACATACGACACCCACGAGTAGGGCGACAGGTGTGAGTGCGAGTAGTTTCCCGACGGGTACTCGCGTCGAGTCCTGCTGTCCGGTTCCGGTGGTCGCCTCACTCATGACTTCAACTGTCGCGCATCCGAAGTCGGTTCACACCACGAAACGCAGAGGTTCACTGATCGAGGGTGGGGAATCGGTCGGCCCGCGCCTGTGCGACCCACGTGCGTCGTCGCGCGAGTTGCGTACGTTGTTCGACGGTTGCCGCGACGGTCGATACGCGAGTGAGTGCCGCGTCGAGTCGGGCGAGCATCAATGGGGATTCGAGCGAGGCTGCGATGACATCGTCGAATCCGACGACGAGCATGTCCGTCCACGACGGTCGGGGGACCACGAGCCTGAGATGACCACCGGCATCGCGCCAGCGCCGCGCGCTCTCGTCGATAGACGTCGCGGATACCAACAGGAATTCGATCTGGTCGACCGCCTGCGCCGCGGTCGCGGGATCGTTGATCGCAGGCGACATGGCACGGAGTGCGATATCGGCGATGAGGCGGAATGCCAGGAGCGAATCGCCGTCGAATGTGCGTTCCGGCCCGGTGTCGAGCGCAGCGAAGAAGGCTCCGGTATCGATCTCTCCGGTGTCGCTGTCGCTGTCGCCGTTGCCGTTCCTTTGTGCGGCAGGACCGTACACGTGGGCGAGCGTAGCGCCTGCGCGCAGTGTTGACCCGACCGTCTGCTCCATGACGATCACGGCGTCAGCGGATTCGGCGAGGTGAACCAGCCTCTCGACGTGTAATCGCTGCAGTACCAACGGATTGCGAGACCACGGGATGCTGTGCGGTTCGGCAGTGGAGTCGACGGGTTGCTGCGGGTCGAGGTCGTCGCTCGTGGGGTACGTCGCGACAATCGATTGCTGACCGTGTTCGCAGATCGTCGTCAATACCGGCGAGATCTGGGTTGCGGCAAGGGCATTGGCCAGTACCACGCGCAACAGCACAAGCACGGCCAAGGTACCCACGACCGCCACGAGCGGAACACTCGCCGAGATCGTGTCCCGGCTGCCCGACGCGAGGATCGCGGTGATGCAGAAAACGATGACGCTCATTGCCACGGCGGCTGTACGCCAGACGATGGGAGCGTCCCGGAAGAGCGTCAGTCGGGGTGTGAAAGTGGTTGCCACCCATTGGACTACGAGGAACAGCAACGAAAAGATCACTGCAAGTGTGCCGAACACCGCGCCGCCGAGGCCGATGAGAACGGTCGCGACCGATGACGTTGAGATCTGTGGAGCGGCTCCGATGTGCGTCAGGCCGATTGCTGCCCCGGCACCGAACAGCACGCCGATGGTCTGTGTCAGGCCGGCGCGTGCACGCCTTCCGAGCGTGTCGAGGCCGGTCATGGGGCAGGGTTTTTGGTTCGGCGTCGAACTGTCATCACACCGACCACCTTCGCGACGCTCTCCACAGCTGCCGTCTCACAAACTACAGGGTGACACGGGTCTACAGGGTGGAACCGGACTACAGGGTGAAGCCGAACTACGGGGTGAAGCCGAACTACAGAGGGTGGAACCGAACCACAGGGTCGACTTCGGACACGGGCTCACGTCGGTTACGAGTGTCGCGCAGACGGAATGGGCCGAAACCTCGCGCGCGGGGATCGCCCGCTTGACGAGAGTTTCGGCCCATTGCCTGACACAGCGACGGCGGGGGGTACCCGCGTCACCGTGAGTTCATCGGTGAGAGAAAGGTTTACGGCGCCCAGGTACGTGGGGCGGCATCGGTCTCCACTGGAGCCGAAGCGGTCACGCGGTAGGCGCGATTGACTGCGGACACCACGGCACGCAGGCTCGCCGTCGTGATCGACGACGCAACGCCGACGCCCCACACGGTTTCACCGTTGACCTCGGTCTCGACGTAGGCGGCCGCGCTGGCGTCGCCGCCCGCGGTGAGTGCGTGCTCGGCGTAATCCAGTACGCGGACGTCGAATCCGACGGTCGACAGCGCGTCGACGAATGCCGCGAGGGGTCCGTTGCCGCTGCCCGAGATCTCCTTCTCGGCGCCGTCGACCTTGACCACAGCGGTGATGTGGTCGTCGCCGCCGTCGATCTCGGAGGCGTCGACCTTCTGGCGCATCCGCTCGAGCGGGCGGATCGGATGCAGGTATTCGTCGGCGAAGACGTCCCACATCTCCTTGGGAGAGACCTCGCCGCCCTCGCCGTCGGTGATCTTCTGGATCTCGCGGCTGAACTCGATTTGCAGGCGTCGCGGCAGGTCCATGCCGTGGTCGGCCTTCATGATGTAGGCGACGCCGCCCTTGCCGGACTGGCTGTTGACGCGGATGACGGCTTCGTAATTGCGGCCGACATCCTTGGGGTCGATCGGCAGATAGGGCACCTGCCACAGGATGTCGTCGACGTCGGAATCGGCGGTGTCGGCGTCGACCTTCATCTGGTCGAGACCCTTGTTGATCGCGTCCTGGTGGCTGCCGGAGAATGCGGTGTAGACCAGGTCGCCGCCGTAGGGGTGGCGTTCGGGTACACCGAGCTGGTTGCAGTATTCGACGGTGCGTCGGATCTCGTCGATGTCGGAGAACGAGATCTGCGGGTCGACGCCGCGGCTGAACATGTTCATGCCCAGTGTCACCAGGCAGACATTGCCGGTGCGCTCACCGTTGCCGAACAGGCAGCCCTCGATGCGGTCGGCGCCCGCCTGATAGCCGAGTTCCGCTGCGGCGACAGCGGTTCCGCGATCGTTGTGCGGGTGCAGGCTCAGGATGATCGAGTCGCGGCGGGCGAGATTACGGCTCATCCACTCGATGGAATCGGCGTAGACGTTCGGTGTTGCCATCTCGACGGTGGCAGGCAGGTTGATGATGAGCGGCTTATCGGATGTGGGAGCGATGATTTCGCTCACCGCGTCGCATACTTCCTTGGCGTAGCTCAGCTCCGTGCCGGTGTAGGACTCGGGCGAATACTCGTAGCGCCAGTTGGTGTCCGGGTACTTCTGCTGCTCCTCGAGAACCTTGTGCGCGGCGTGCGTCGCGATCTCGGTGATCTTCGACTTGTCGGCACGGAACACGACCCGACGCTGCAGCACCGACGTCGAATTGTAAAAGTGCACAATCACATTCGACGCTCCGCGGCACGCTTCGAAGGTGCGCTCGATCAGCTCGTCGCGGCACTGCGTCAGCACCTGGATGGTCACGTCGTCGGGGATGGCCCCGTCTTCGATGATTTCGCGAACGAAGTCGTAGTCGGTCTGGCTCGCCGACGGGAAACCGACCTCGATCTCCTTGTAGCCCATGCGCACCAGCAGCTCGAACATGCGGCGCTTGCGAGCGGGACTCATCGGGTCGATCAGGGCCTGGTTGCCGTCGCGCAGATCCACGGCGCACCACATCGGTGCCGCGGTGATCACCTTGTCTGGCCAGGTGCGATCGGGGATCGAGATCTGCTCGACCTCGTCGGCGAATTGCCGGTAGCGGTGAACGGGCATCGCGGAACTGCGTTGCGGGTTCCAGGAGGGCTGTCCTGCTGGGATGGGGCCGGACGGCTCGACGATGCGGCTCGGGCCCGAGGTGAAAGTGTCTGCTGGTGCCATGATGGTCAATCTCCGAAGTAGGTCTCAGATTGGGGAGTGACCGGCGCGTGATGAGGCCCCGCGACGGAGGGCCGGTCGTGTCAGACCCCGCCGCGGCAACCGAGAAGGAGTGCACGCTGCATGCGAGTAAATGTACTCCCCGGGCTGGTCGTCGATCAAATGAGGTCAGTCGTTCGGACTCTAGGTCCGCATTGTCCGAACTCGCATGTCAGGGGTCCTCGGGTGTGTGAACGAGGGTGCGATGCATGCGCAGGGTGCTCCGGATTCCGGGAGCGATCGGAGTCGACGGATCGGTGCGGTAGCACCAGTCGAGTGCTTCGTATCCCACCCGACACAGCGCGATGTGGCGCGGCCACCGCGGTGTTGCCCAGTCCGGTTCGTCGCTGGCGCTGTCGGTTGCACTCATCTCGGCCTCGAGCAGCGACCACTGCAGGTCACGCCGGGCCGCGAGCATGCGCGGTGAACCGATCGGTGAGAGCGCGGCGTCGTCGAGGAGATGGTCGACGTTGTCGAGGACGTCGGTGTCGGCGCGTGCCCACGTGCGTCGGTGCGCATGCGGAAGCAGCCACAACAGTGCTGCGACAGCCAACCCGACGCCGAGCAGCGTTTCGAGGAAGCGGTCTCGCACGGGGATGGTGATGTCGGATTCAGGGTTGCCCATGAGCATGGCGAGAGGAGTGATGAACGAGACCGCGACGCCGTAGTTGCCGACGATCGTCAGCTCGATCAGCACGTTGAGCACGGCGATCACCACGATGAGCCACAGTGTGGTGAGGCCGAGGTGGTGGAGTCCGACGAAGATCACCAGGCCGACGATGGTTCCCGCGAGTCGGTGTGTTGCGCGGATGACGCCCCGGATGCGGTCGGGCCCCAACTGCAGCACCAGGACGGTGCCGAGGATTGCCCAGTCCGGTCGCGAGAGACCGATCGCGAGCGACGCCACGCCCGCGACCAGCGCGGTGAGTGCGACTCGCGCAGTGGTGACGCGTGCATGGCTATAGCGGCGAAGTGCCGTGGACAGGCGGTGTCGCACCGATGGTCGACGCAGCGGCGGCGACAGCGGACCCGGCGGTGCCACGTGGAACTGATGCAACGACGTCCAGAGCCGTTGGGCGAGTGGAGTGTCGGTGGCAGCGGCGTCGTGCAGGACCGTCCACGCGTTGAGCGTCGACATCGCCACACCGTGCCGATGTGCGGGATCGGTGGACTGGTTGTCGGCGAGGTAGGCGTCGATCGTCTCGATCGCGGCGAGCGTCGCCGCAGTCTGTGGCCCTTCCGGACGCCACAGTGCCGGTGCCATTCCGACGATCAGTGAACTCAATCCGCCTGCGCACGTCGCGATGACCAGCGCGGAAACGTCGACGCCGTGTCCGGTCACCACGGACGAGATGCAGGCCGTGAGCACGAAGAAGAACGGACCGGGCGGACCGAGTCGCATGGCGTTGACGGTGAACACCGTCGCCGACGCCCACGCCACGAGAGCGACGACCACCGTCAGCGCGATCGCTGTGTTCGGGTGCGGACCGGCGAAGTGGCCGAGAAGCCCGAACAGTGTGGCCGCGGCGATCAGTACGGCGGCCGCGAGCACGATCGCCCGCCACCGCACTCGGTATGGGCGCTTCTCGCCGTAGAGCACGGCGAAGGCGCCGAGCGCCGCGAGTAGCGAGTCGCGCTCGAATCCGACGGCGAGCAGGACGCACGCGGGCACCGCAAACGCGAGACCCGCTCGGATGGCCGCGGGCCAGCGCCCGCGAACGTCGGGGATCGCGAACAGTGCGCGCCTGACGTGCAGGCGAGGGGGAGGCTGTGGTCTGAACGGTTCAGCTGGTGTTGGCGAGTCAGAGCCGGGCACCGGTCAACCCTACGGCCGGGTCGGTCAGGGGGTGTAGCGCAGCCAGTCGACCTTCATCGTCGCCGGGTTGGGCGTGGCAGAGTTCGTCGGACCAGGCCAGACACCACCGATGGCCAGGTTCAGGATCGGGTACATCGGCTTGTCGAAGACCCACCGCTGGCCGGCGGTGAGGTCGGCTCGATTGACGGTGTACACCGACTGCCCGTCGAAGAGGAACGTGATCGAGGTGGCCGTCTTGCGGACGCCGTAGGTGTGGAAGTCGGTGGGGTCGATGCCCGTGATGTCGGAGCCGCGCTGGTACTTGCCGTTGGCGCCGTCGGGAAGCGGGATGGCGTCGGGCAGGATGTCGCGCAACGACCCGGCGTCGGCCGAACCGAAGCCGTCGGAACCGGTCGGGCCGTGAACGCCGATGTGCACGAAGTTGTAGCTGTTGATGTGTTCGGCGATATCGATCTCGCCGGACTCCGGGAACCCGACTTCCCAGATGTCGGCTCCGAGTAGCCAGAACCCGCTGTGCAGGCCGGCGCCGGTGGGAAGTGAGAGCCGCGCGGAGATGGTGCCGTAGGTGAATTCGCGCTTGTCCTTGGTGTTCAGCCGGGCCGACGTCCACCCGCTACCGGAGTTCTTGGCCTCGATGAGAAGATTTCCGCTTCCGTCGAGGCGTGAGTTCTCTCGGCTCGAGGTGTAGGTCTGCTTTTCGTCGTTACCCCAGCCCCCGCCTCCGGTTTCGTAATTCCACAGGGCGCTGTTGGGAGCCGATCCGGCCGCACCGTTGAACTCGTCCGAGAATGCCGTGTCTGCCGCATGGGCGGCCGGAGCGGCCGTGGTCACGGCAGCACCGATGCTGCCGACGGTCAGGGCTGTCACGATCGCACGACGCATGAGTTTCACAGGCTAGGCTTACCATAGTTTGCGGCCCGCCACATTGGGGTGTTCTGTCGGATTAGTGGCGAAAAAGGATACTTTGGCGCCGACTGAAAGTCTCTTTGCCTGAGCATTACTGGGCGTTCGCACTGTGAATTCTCAGGCGGCACTTAGCTTTTGGGCGTTTGCTTCGAGGAGCCGCCGGAAGGTTGGCTGCGACACTCAACCGCGAGTGTGTGCCGAGAAAGGTAGAGACATGTCACGTTTGTTCACCGGAGCGACGGCACGTCGCATCACTGTCGCGTTGGCCGGTGTCGGCGTCGCGAGCGCGATCGCGACGGGCGGAGTGGCGAACGCCGCTCCGGCCCCGCATGAGGCAAAACCCGCACCCGCGCAGACAACCCCGGTGCCCGGCACCAAGTGCACGTTGGCCGGAGTCGAGAAGGCGTTGGCCAAGGAAGACCCCGCGCTGTGGAAAGAGATCCAGTCTCATCCGCGCGCCAAGGAGCATTTCGAGAACACGATCGTGCTGACCCCTGCTCAGCGCAAGCAGCAGCGTGAAGAGATGCGCAAGAAGCACCCGGAGCGCGCCGAGATCAAGAACTTCCTGCGCGACCATGGCATCGCCAAGAAGGATCGCAGCGCGCACCGGGCCGCGATCAAGAAGGCGCTCGAGACCTGCAGCGGGTAGAGGCGCTCAGCGAGCCGCGAACGGCTCGCCCCAGTGGCCGCTGAACGCGACCTCGTCGAGGGGTAGCCGTTCGCGCGGCTCGGCGTCGCGCTCGCGGATCTCGGCGGGCAGCGTCGAGGGGTCGGCGAGATGACCGACGGCCAGCATCGCAAGGGGCTTCTTGTCGGCGGGTATGCCGAAAGCCCTTCTGGCGGAGTCCTTGTCGAATCCGGCGAGTGGATGTCCGTTGAGGCCGAGTGCGCCACACTGCAGGATCATCTGTGCCAACGCGAGCCCGAGGTCGACGCCGCCGTAGAGGTCGGGCTTGGGGTCGGACGGATCGTCGGTGGTGCACAACAGGATCAGTGCACCTGCGGCGGGCGCCCACGTCGTGTTGCCCCGGTTGAGTGTGGCGGTCAGCGCGTCGAACGTCGTATCGCCGCGCAGACCGACCACAAACCTCACCGGCTGCATGCGTCCCCACGTGGGTGCCCACCGTCCGGCGTCGAGGATCTCGGTGACCTCGTCGACCGAGACGGTGGCCTCGGCGTCGTAGCCGCGAGCGCTCCAGCGCTGACTGATCAGTTCATGCACCGCGCCAACGGTACTGGAGCACAACGGCATGAGGAGCAGCGTGCGTGGGAGCGGACTCCCGCGACAGGGCTAACTGTCCTGCGCGGCAGGCAGTTCGGGATCCACCGACTGCTCGACGACGCGCGGTGTACGCATCACGACCGCGAGAATCACGCCGAGCACACCGAGCGCGATCACCGACGCGAGTGACGCCGCGTGGATGCCGTCGACGAATGCCTGCTTGGCCGCGGTGGCGAGTTCGGCGCCCGCGGGACCCATCTCGTTGGAGCGGTGCAGAGTCTCGCCGAGGGTGTCGCCGAACGCCCAGCCGTCGCCGTGTTCGCGGAACATCAGCGTTGCGAGCGAACCGAGCAGAGCGAGGCCGAGCGCGGTTCCCAGCTCAAAGCTGGTCTCCGAGATGCCCGACGCCGCACCGGATCTCTCCGCGGGCACCGAGCCGACGACGACGTCGGACACCAGCGAGAACTGGATGCCGTAGCCGATACCGGCGATCGAGGTGAACACGAGGTAGACCCACAGCGGGCTGGACGTCGTGAGCCACAGGAGTCCCAGGTTGCCCGCAGCGGCGAGTGCGACCGACCCGACGAACGCCGTCCGCATGCCGACACGCGCAGCGATGCGCGTCGCACCGATGGAGAACACCGCGACGGCGATCGCCATCGGCAGTCCGGCGAGTGCGGCGTTGAGGACGTCGAAGTCGCGCACCGACTGCAGGTAGACGCCCGTCAGATACGACATACCGCCGAGCGCCATCATGCCGAACAACGCGACCGTCACGGCGGCGCTGAACTGCACGTTGCGGAACAGTTTCAGGTCGAGCAGTGGCGCTGTGGTTCGACGCTGGTGCATGAGGAAGAACACGAACATCACGACACCGAGCACGCCGACTGCTGCGACCGGGAGGGTGGCACCTTCTGACGCCATCGTCTTGATCGAGTAGACGATCGGCAGGATCGCAAGCAGGGAGAGTCCGACGCCGATGAAGTCGAACGGTTCACCGGTGCCTGCGCGGTACTCGGGGATCAGCTTGGGTCCCAGGAGGAACAGCACGGCGAGTACCGGCACGTTGATCAGGAAGACGACGCCCCACCAATAGTGGTGCAGCAGAACGCCTCCGACGACGGGGCCGATGGCCGAACCGCCCGCGAAGGCGGCGGTCCACACACCGATGGCCCGGCCGCGCGACTTGGCGTCGGGAAACATGTTGGCGATCAGCGACAGGCTCGACGGCATCAGCGTCGCACCACCGATACCCATCAGCGCGCGAGCAGCGACCAGGACGCCCGCGGTGGGAGCGAACGCGGCGATGACCGAGGCGATGCCGAACATCGCGGCACCCAACAGCAGGATGCGTCGACGGCCGACGCGGTCGCCGACGTTGCCCATCGTGATGAGCAGTCCTGCGATGAGGAACCCGTAGATGTCGAGAATCCACAACTGCTGGGCGGCGCTGGGATCGAGGGCGTCGGTGATCGCCGGGATCGCGAGGTAGAGGACGGAGAAGTCCATCGAGACCAGGAGAACCGGAAGGGTCAGCACGGCCAGTCCCCACCACGCGCGTCGATCGGCGCCCGGATTTTCGCGGGTGCGCTTCTCGGACGGACGGATGCGGACGGACATGACTACTGCTCTCCTTCGATAAGTGTGAATGCGTCGACGGTGTTGTGCTCTCGGGCACCCGCGTACGCCGTACGCATCGACGGTACGGTGATGAGTACGCTGTACGCAAACAATTTATTCCCGACACGTGAGGAGAGTTGGTGGCCGACGAGCGTGCGCCCAAGCTCACCACCGAGCTGATCGTCGACACCGCCATCAACGTCGCCGACCGGGACGGGCTGCCCGCGCTGTCGATGCGACGCATCGCTGACGAACTGGGCGTCGGCGCGATGTCGCTCTACCGGCACATCTCCGACAAGGACGCGCTGCTCGAGGCGATGGCCGAGGAGATCGGTCGTCGATTTCCCTATCCCGTCGACGAGGCGGGGCCATGGTCGTGGCGCGAACGGGTCGCGATCGCCGTCGACATCGATTGGCAGCTCTATCGCCGCCATCCGTGGGTGGTGCTGGCGTACTCGGCGCCGCGCTACAGCTTTGGTGTCGACGCGCTCGAGGGCCTTGACTGGCTCGCGGCGGGCTTCACCGAACTCGGCATCGACATCACTACCGCCACCGAAATGGCACTCACGTTGTGGAGCTACGTCAATGGCGTCGCGCTCGCGCAGGTCAGTGAAGAGTTGCTCGACGCATCGCCCGGTGAACATCCGAGTGGACTCGCTGATCTCATCGCCGGTCGGGTCACCTCGCGGTTGCCGCACCTGTCCACGTTGTCCGACGCTGCCGACGCCACACGGTTGAACGATCCGCGCGCGCTGCTCGACGCCGGAGTCGACTATCTGTGCGCGGGGTTCGAGGCGAGAGCGGCGTCGTCGAAATCGTAGGTGAGGTCGACGACGCCGCGTCGGATCACGTGAGTGATGTCTCGACCGGTCGCGGGCGCGCCTCACCCTGGGTGAGTGCCATCAGCACGCCGCCAGCCGTCAGCAGGATGGCAGCGACCAGTACGGTGACTGTCATGCCGTGGGCGAATGTGATTGTCGACGTGGGCATTCCGCGTGTTGGGGCCCCGAAGACGGCAACCATGATCGCCAAACCGACTGTGCCGCCGAGCTGTTGCGCGGTGTTGACCAAGCCCGACGCCGCGCCGGCATCCTGAGGGTCGACGCCGCGTAACGACGCCGTGGTCAGCGACAGGAAGGCCATACCGCCGCCCGCACCGACGAGGATGAACGGCCCGAGCAGTGACAGATACGGAGTAGGAGCGTCGAGAGTGCTCAGCCAATACAGGCCGGCTGCCGCTGCACCGAAGGCTATGAGTAGCAGGGTGCGAGTACTCAAGCGTGGCACCAGAACTCGCGCACTCAACTGTGATGCGCCGAAAGTCGCCGCCGTCATCGGCAGGTATGCCAATCCGGTTTCGAGTGGGCCGTAGTGCAGCACCTCCTGCATGTATTGCGTGAGGAAGAACATCATGCCCATGAAGCCCGCGACCATCACCAATCGACCGGCGAATGCAGCGCTCCGCGGCGTCGAGGCGAAGAGGCGCAGCGGTGTGATCGGTTGGTGTGCGCGGTCTTCGGCGTAGACGAACGCGCCGAGAAGTGCTGCGCCTGCGACGAGGGCGATGATGGTGATCGTGCTGCTCCATCCGTGCTCGGCCGCGTTGACGAGGCCGTACACGATGAGACCTATTCCGGCAGTGGACAATACGGCGCCTGGTAGATCGAAGGAGCCGCGCTCGCGTGTGGTGCGCGGTAGTGACAGTGCACCCGCGACGATCACCACGAGTCCGATCGGCACGTTGACGAAGAAGACCCAGCGCCAGTCGAGCCACTGCACGAGCGCTCCGCCTGAGACGAGGCCAAGCGAGAATCCACCGATCGAGACGGCGGTGAACAGCGCCAGTGCGCGCGTGCGCTGCGCGCCGTCGGAGAATCGGGTCATCAGTAGTGCCAGTGCAGCGGGTGCTGCGATCGCGGCGCCGACGCCCTGCAGGGCGCGGGCAACGAGGAGCATCGTCGAATCGGTTGCGAGACCACCGAATGCCGACGCCGCGACGAACAGTCCGAGACCGTCGAGGAAGGTGCGGCGTCGACCGAGAATGTCGCCCAGGCGGGCGCCGAGTAGTAGCAGCCCACCGAAGGTGAGCGTGTAGGCGTTGAGCACCCAGGAGAGATTTGACGTCGAAAAGCCAAGGGAACGTTGAATATCGGGCAGTGCGACGTTGACGATGGTGGCGTCGACCACCACCATCAACTGGCACCCGAGCACCGCGATCAACACCAGCGCGTCGGTGTTGATGCGCGAGCGTAGGCCTGAGCCCGAAGGCGTCGAATCTGCTGTGCGATCAATGGAGGAAAGGGACATGTGGCCGCTCTTTTCGAATGAATGGATCGGCGGAGCAGTGCACTGAATTCGGCGTGAGTCTGATCGGGCTCACCCACGCCGGTGTGGAGTACACTCACTGGAGAAACGGAAGCTTCCTCCGATTAATATACGGAGGGTTCCTCCGCTTTGCAACTGTTGTGTCTGCTGGCGCCGCTGTGCTCGATCTGTGCGCGCGGCGTCGTCGGTGTTATTCGTGTCGGAAGGTAGGAGTCGCCGTGGCTGGGGAGTCAGTGACCGGGGCCGCGAGTGGGAACGATGCGCGGCGAACTCTGTCCCGACGGCCCGCCCGCGCCGATGCCGCACGCAACTACGACAAGCTGATCGCCGCGGCCGCGGACCTCTTCCACGCCGAGGGCGTCGACGTCGCGCTCGACAAGGTCGCCGCCGAGGCTGGGGTGGGCATCGGGACGCTGTACCGGCACTTTCCCAATCGTGCGGCGCTCGTCGAAGCCACATTTCGGAGCTACTCGGACTCGATCATCGCCGACGGTTGGCGCCTGCTGGAGTCAGGGCCCGCCGACGTCGCGCTGGCCGGGGTCTTCGAGGCGTACATGTCCACCGCGAGCACCAAGCGCGGCATGAAGGAGGCGATCCTCGCGGCCGTCGGCGACGAGGCTCCGGTCTTCAGCGAGGCCCGCGACCAGTCACGCGAACTGATGGCCGCGACGCTCGAGAAGGGCCAGCGCGAGGGCGTGTTCCGCGAAGACATCGAGCCGTCGGACATATCCCGCCTGGTCGGCGGACTGTCGATGACGTGCGTCGCCGAGGACACACCCGAGACGCGCCGACGCATGGTCGGCCTCGTGCTCGACGGCCTGCGCCCGCGCGGCTGAGCGTCGGCCGGGTGCAGAAAGTAGGGGAAGGATTCTTTCCGTGCCTTCCTTCGCTTTCGGCGAGAAGTGTCGCGGGGAATCGTGCAAACCCCGGGGAAGAGCCGCGCGGCCGGGCTGGAACCCGCGGAACAACCCCGAGCCCCGGCCTCACATCGCGTGCGGGTAGACGGTCAGCATGTGCGCGCCGAACCAGGCGCTGCCGATGATCATCGGGACGACGACGGCCACGCCGACCGATGTCCGCTGCTTGGCCAGCGCGATCGCGAGCGGAAGTAGCAGCACAAAGGCGGGCAGCAGTAGCCGGGGGCGGCTGATCATCAGTCCGCTCGACAGCATGATCGACGCCACGACGAGCGTCCCGTACACGACCACCGGCCACGGCAGGCGCGCCCAGAACGCGACGACGACCATGATCAACGTCGCGAGGATGATCCACGCGGTGGCGACGGAGGCGACCTCGCCGGAGTTCACCAGCGCGTCGTTGACGAAGTTGAAGGTGACGACGCCGCCGTCGATCCGGGTGTCCCAGCCCTCGGTCTGGATGCGGAACCAGCCGGTTGGGGAGCCGGTGTGTGCCCAGACGACCGCGAGGTAGCCGAGATATCCGAGTGGGCTCAGCACGATCGCCAGCCACAGGTAGGCGCCACTTCCGCGTCGTGATCGCCACGAGCGCGCATCCCGATCACGCACCAATGTCAGCGCCGCGGCCACCATCACGACGCCGATGATGACGACGGCCGTCGGGCGCACGGTCCCCGCGAGGCAGGCCGCAACGCCTGCAAGCAGCCAGTTGCGTTCGATCACTCCCACGAGCGCCCACACCGTCAGCGCGCAGAACAACGCCTCGGTGTAGGCCATGTTGAGCACGATCGCCATCGGCGTCGCGGCCAGGATCGCGACCAGGTAGAGCCCGACGCGTTCGGGATTGACCGACACCCCGCGCGTCAGTGGCGAGCGGTTACCCATCGCACGTACGCAGTCGGCGCCCAGCCGAGCGGCTCCGACGGCGGTCAGGCAACCGAGAACGACGTTGAGCGAGATCGCCGCACCGAACGGCGTGATGAACGGAAGCTTGGCGATCCACCCGACCAGATACGGATACCCCGGAAAGAAGGCGTACGCGGTGTCGGCGGTATGCAGACCGCGGGCGTCGGTGAGGGAATACGGCACGTCGCCGTAACCGTGCTCGGCAATGGCGAGCATCCACTTGCCATCCCACGCCGACAATGCGTTTCCGACGCTGGTCTCGCGCAACTGCGCGAACCGACCGAGCACCAGCAATCCGACGATCCGGATCGCGATGAACACCCCGATCGCCGTCACCCAGTAGGGCAGCGAGTCGTCTTCGACGGCCGGACGTGAGGTGGCTTCGATCTCCGGACGTCCGTCGCCGGCCCGGGGCTGCTCAACCTGGCGGACTCGACGCGGATTCGCTCCGGGCCGACCCGCGGCAGGTGCGTCGGCTCGATCAGCGGACGTCGCGCCGGGTGCGGCGCTGGTCTTCGGGGAGCGGCGTTGTCGGCTCGCCTTCCCGACCTCGGTCTCGCTGGTCACCTCAGCGATGTTAGGGGACGCGTGTGGTCTGCAGCACGTGGAAGCCGTCCCGCCACCACCACGACGTGGAGCCCGCGGGCATCGTCGGTAAGGTTGTCTCGGCAGTCAAGCGGAAAACCCGACGTCGAGCCCTGCCGGGAGGTTATCTACGTGGCACTCGTGGTGCAGAAATACGGTGGATCATCGGTTGCGACAGCTGAGCGCATCCGTCGGGTCGCCGAGCGCATCGTGGAGACCAAGAAGCAGGGGAACGACGTCGTCGTGGTCGTGTCCGCGATGGGCGACACCACCGACGAACTCCTCGACCTCGCGCAACAGGTCAACCCGGCCCCACCGGCTCGCGAGATGGACATGCTGCTCACCTCGGGCGAGCGCATCTCCAATGCTCTCGTCGCGATGGCGATCAGCTCGCTCGGTGCGCAGGCGCAGTCGTTCACCGGCTCACAGGCGGGTGTGATCACCACCAGCAGCCACGGCAAGGCCAAGATCATCGACGTCACACCCGGTCGTGTGCGCAGCGCGCTCGACGAGGGCAAGATCGTGCTGGTCGCAGGTTTCCAGGGCGTCTCGCAGGACACCAAGGACATCACGACGCTCGGCCGCGGCGGATCGGATACGACGGCCGTCGCGTTGGCCGCGGCCCTCGAAGCCGACGTGTGCGAGATCTACACCGACGTCGACGGCGTCTACACCGCCGACCCGCGCATCGTTCCCGACGCCCGACGCCTCGAGACCGTCTCCTTCGAGGAGATGCTCGAGATGGCCGCGTGCGGCGCGAAGGTCCTGATGCTGCGGTGTGTGGAATACGCCCGCCGATACAACGTTCCCGTACACGTGCGCTCGTCGTACTCGACCAAACCCGGCACGCTGGTTGCCGGCTCGATGGAGGACATTCCCGTGGAAGAAGCGATTCTCACCGGTGTCGCACACGATCGCAGCGAGGCCAAGATCACCGTCGTCGGCCTCGACGATCAGCCCGGTTACGCCGCGAAGGTGTTCCGTGCCGTCGCCGACGCCGAGATCAACATCGACATGGTGCTGCAGAACATCTCGAAGGTCGAGACGGGCAAGACCGACATCACCTTCACTCTCCCGCGTGAACTCGGGCCGCTCGGCGTCGAGAAGCTCACCAAGCTGCAGGAGGAGATCGGCTTCACCGAGGTCCTCTACGACGACCACATCGGCAAGGTCTCGCTGGTGGGCGCAGGCATGAAGAGCCATCCCGGCGTCACGGCGACGTTCTGCGAGGCGCTGAGCAACGTCGGCATCAACATCGAGTTGATCTCGACGTCGGAGATCCGAATCTCGGTGCTGTGCCGCGACACCGAACTCGACGACGCCGTGCGCGCACTGCACGAGGCCTTCGACCTCGGCGGAGAAGAAGAAGCCGTTGTCTACGCAGGAACGGGGCGCTGAGCCATGGGCGTACGTATCGGAGTTGTCGGAGCCACCGGTCAGGTCGGCGGCGTCATGCGAACCCTGTTGGCGGAGCGCAACTTTCCCGCTGACGAGGTGCGATTCTTCGCCTCTCCTCGGTCGGCGGGTAAGAAGCTGCCGTGGGGTGACGGCGAGATCGTCGTCGAGGATGCTGCGACCGCAGACCCGACCGGCCTCGACATCGCGCTGTTCTCGGCAGGTGCCACCATGTCGCGCGAGCAGGCGCCACGGTTTGCCGCCGCGGGCGTGACCGTGATCGACAACTCGTCGGCGTGGCGCAAGGATCCCGATGTGCCGCTGGTGGTTTCGGAGGTCAACGGCGAGCTGGCGAAGAATCCACCCAAGGGGATCGTCGCCAATCCGAACTGCACCACGATGGCCGCGATGCCGGTTCTCAAGCCGCTGCACGATGCGGCAGGGCTGCAACGACTGATCGTGTCGTCGTATCAGGCGGTGTCGGGCAGTGGGCTCGCAGGCGTCGATGAGCTCGCCACCGAGTCGCGTGCGGCGATCGACGACCTCGAAAAGCTTGTCTACGACGGCTCGGCGATCGACTTCCCCGCGCCGGTCAAGTACGTCGCGCCCATCGCGTTCAATGTGTTGCCGCTTGCCGGAGCGCTGGTCGACGACGGTTCCGGTGAGACCGACGAAGATCAGAAGCTGCGCAACGAATCTCGCAAGATCCTCGGGCTTCCGGAGCTGCTCGTCAGCGGAACCTGTGTGCGGGTGCCGGTATTCACCGGGCACTCGTTGTCGATCAACGCCGAGTTCGCACAGCCGCTGTCTCCCGCCCAGGCCAACGAGATCCTCTCCGGTGCAGCGGGAGTGGAGTTGACCGACGTTCCGACCCCACTCGCTGCGGCGGGCAAGGACAACTCGCTCGTCGGTCGGATCCGACAGGATCCCGGCGTGCCGGACGGTCGAGGACTCGCGCTGTTCGTGTCGGGTGACAACCTGCGAAAGGGTGCGGCTCTCAACACGATTCAGATCGCGGAGCTGCTCGTCGGGTAACAGCCCGGCCAACTAGGTCCCGCACCATCACACCTGATCCGACAACCGCCGATTGGTGAATCACGATGTCAACTCCCACAGACGCTCCGGCGGTTGCCGACAGACTCGGCCACTACTACAAGATCGACGAGCCCTATCTGGTCGGTCGCGAGAAGGTGCGCGAGTACGCGCGCGCGGTCCAAGACCACAACGCCGCACACCGCGATGAAGAGGCTGCACACGCACTCGGCTACTCGGGACTTGTTGCGCCACTGACGTTCACGGCGATCCCGGCGATGGGCGCCAACCGAGCTCTGTTCGAGTCGGTCGTGGTCGGTTACGAGACCTACGTGCAGACCGAGCAGGTCTTCGAGCAACATCGACCGATCGTCGCGGGTGACGAACTGACGACCGACGTCGAGCTGTCGTCGATTCGACGCATCGCCGGTCGCGACCTGATCACCGTCACCAACACGTTCACCGACGCCGCGGGCGAGGTCGTGCACACCATGCACACCACGGTCGTCGGCGTGACGTCCGACGATGTCGACCCGGGCATCAACGACGCGGTCCGCAGCATCATGGTGCACGACGTGAACGTCCTGTCGTCCGACGATTCGGACGCCGCGTACGTGAAGACGGTGCGACCCGAAGGCGCACAGGTCATTTCGAGTGCGGGCGCCCAGCGAGCTCCGGGCAGCCTCGACTTCGACTCGCTGACGGTCGGCGACGCGCTGCCGGTGCGGCACGCCCGCCTCTCGCGCGGAGATCTGGTCAACTATGCGGGCGTCTCCGGAGACGGTAATCCGATCCATTGGGACGAGTCGATCGCCAAGCTGGCCGGCCTTCCCGACGTGATCGCTCACGGAATGCTGACGATGGGGCTCGGCGCGGGCTTCGTGTCGGCGTGGTCGGGCGATCCGGGCGCCGTGACGCGGTACGCGGTGCGTTTGTCGCAGGTCGCGGTCGTGTCTGCTGCAGAGGGCGGCGACATCGAGTTCAGCGGCAAGATCAAGTCGCTCGATCCCGAGACCCGCAGCGGCGTCGTCATCATCGTGGCGAAGTCGGCTGGTCGCAAGATTTTTGGCCTAGCAACAATGAATGTGCGCTTTGCGTAGTTTCCCGTAACACGCCTGCGCCCTGGATCACACCCGTGACTTACTGTGCGGTAGGTTACGTCCATGACACGAATTCGGGGATTCATCTCAGGTAGGCGGATCGGTCGTGTGACACGACGGTCCACGGTTGCGCTCACGACGGGTGCGTTGGCTCTTGGTGCTGCGACGGCGGCAGTCGGACCGGCTCACGCGGCGGATTTCTACACCCCGCCGTCGCAGTTCTCGGCGACTCCGGGGTCGATCATCCGCAGCGAGCCCAGCCCGCTGCTGCTGCAGATTCCCGGCATCAAGAACCAGTGGCCGGGCACGGCGACGCGGATCATGTACACCTCTCGCTACCAGGATGGAACGCCCGCGGCGGTCACCGGGACCGTCGTCGAACCCACTGCGCCGTGGCGAGGCAAGGGTCCGCGACCAACCGTCGTGCTCGGCCCGGGAACCATCGGTCAGGGTGATCAGTGCGCTGGCTCGAAACTGATGAGCCTGCCCGTCGCGATCGACCCGAGCAAGCCGAGCCTCGCGCTGAACTACACGGCTCTCGAACTGAATCTCTTGCTGATCAACGGCGTGCGCGTGGCCATCACCGACTACATCGGCATGGGCACCCCGGGAATTCACACCTACGTGAACAGGGTCGAGTCCGGCCAGGCGATGCTCGACGCGGCGCGTGCGGCGCTGAAGGTCGAGAAGGCGCCCGCCAACGCGCCGGTCGGCTTCTCCGGTTACTCGCAGGGCGGCGGTGCGTCGGCATCGGCGGCCGAACTGGCGTCGAGCTACGCTCCCGAACTGAACGTCAAGGCATCGTATGCGGGTGCACCGCCCGCGGACCTGTCGAAGGTGATCGACCAGATCGACGGCACGTTCATCGTCGGCGGAATCGGTTATGCCATCAATGGTCTCGAGGCCCGCTATCCCGAACTGAAGACCGTCGTCGACAAGGAGACGACACCCCGCGGACGTCAGGTGCTCAAGCAACTGTCGACGCAGTGCATCGCCGATACCGGGCTGAGTTTCGGATTCCAGCGCACGAGTTCGTGGACGCGCGACGGAAAGTCGTTGTCTTCGGTCATCAATCGCTACCCGAACGTCAAGAAGATCGTCGACGAGCAGCGGATCGGCAGGCTCAAGCCGAACGCACCGGTCCTGCTCGAAGGTGGCCTCAGCGACGACGTCATTCCGTACGGCCAGGTGGCCGCGCTCGACCGTGACTGGCGTGCACAGGGAGCCGACGTCCGGATGATCACCAACACGATCCCGCCGATCTTCCCCGGCCTCGTGGTCAACCACGCGCTGCCGATGGTGTTCACGCTGCTGCCCGCCACCAACTTCTTGCTGTCGCACTTCGACGGCTGAGTTATCGAACGGAATCACCCCCACAGGAATGAACTACGGCCCCCGCAGTGACGCGGGGGCCGTAGTTGTCTGTGCGGCAGGTCGATTCACGAGGCAGACGGTGCAGGCAGCTCCGAGTCTCTTCGGACGCGCTCCGTGGGGGCGGAGGCCCAAGGGCGTCGGACGCCGACGAACGAGCCGACCGTGAGCAATGCAGACGCCACGTAGGCGGTGATCGCGTACGGAAGTGGTCCGATGCGTCCGCCATTGGGTGCCACGCCGTCGACAGCCGCGAAGTAGTCGGGCAGCGCACTGATCCACAGCACTGCCGCGACGACCAGGTACACCGCGGAGCAGACCACCGGGAACCACTCCCGCGCAAGCGGTTCGGGGAGGAGCGTCGGATCACTGCGGCGTGCTCGGTAGGCGCCCCAGAATGCCGCGACGGTGACGACCGCCAGGATCGCCACGTAGGTCCACGCCGAGACGGCTCGACCGACCAGTAGCGAACCGCCCAGCAGATCGAGGATGGTGGGGGGAATTGATCCGACGAAGAGGACGGGCCAGACGAGCACGCTCGTCATGACGACATCGCGGACGATGTACCAACCGCCGCGGTGCGGGACCGTGCACAACCAGCGCGTCACCAGGGCGATGCCGAACGGGAGCATGACGCTGAACGCGCTCATGTTCAGCAGCGGAATGCCGCTGAACGACGGGTGCGCCGTGGAGACTTCTTGGTTCCATACCCACCACTTCATCTGTGGCCCAAGGCCGTCGACAATCTGGTACAGGCAGTGGAAGACGAACGCCACACATGCTGCAGAGACGAAGACGTTGTAGCGCTTGAAGATTCCCGTCCGCTGGACGAGCGTGTACGCCACGTACAGGTAGACCGGATACATCGCGATGATGTAGAGCGGTAACCGGCCATAGAGGAACTGCACCGTAAACATGTTGTGCGCGAAGGTCAGTCCGAGTTCGTCCTCGATACCGAACCACTGCGGAAAGTAGGCGATGGGTTCGACGAGGAGCAATGCGAGTATCCCGCTGCACCACACCACCAGATTCGACGCGTCGCGCGTGGCGCGATACCAGCGGATGGCGTGGATCAGACACGCGACGAGTCCGACGACGAGCGTCGCCTCGATGACGGGAAGGGTCCAGTTCGCAAGGTTCGCCGGATTGGTGAACGTGACGAACGCATTGCCGTCGCATCGGACTCCGGTCAGCGTCTCCGACAGTCGGAGGTACTCGGCTGTACAGGTCTGCATTGGTGCACCTCAGGCTCGTGAAGGGGCGTGGCCGACATGCTCGATCATACAAACAAGCCTTCTGTGTATGACCGGATTCGAAATACCCGCGTGCGACGATTGACCGATGAGAACCCGAGGTTGGGGCGGCGACCTGCCGCGCACCGAAGACGAAGCACGCGAACGCATCGTGGCGGCCGCGATGCGGTGCATCGATCGTTCGGGGCCGGGCAAGGCAACTCTCGCCGATGTCGCCGCCGAACTCCAGGTCACCAGGCAGACCGTCTACCGCGTGTTCCCGACGACCGCCGAACTACTGACCGCGGTTGGTGAAGCAGGTGCCACGCAGTTCCTCGACCGACTCACCGATCACGTCGCCGATATCACCGATCCGCGCGATGCCCTTGCCGAGGCCATCGTCTACACGTTGGGGCGGCTGCCCGACGAACCGTACATCGGACTTCTCGTTCAGGTGGGGGAGAACGAACTCTTCAGCCGTGGCGCAACATCCTCTCGCGCAATGGAGTTCGGCGCGTCGGTGTTGCGACGATTCCCGATCGACTGGGCCGAGGTGGGAGTCGACGACGAGAAACTCGAGGGACTCGCCGAGTTCATGCTGCGCGTGCTGATGTCGTTTCTGCAGTACCCCTCGGACCCACCGCGTACGCCGGAGCAGTTGCGTGTCTATCTTCGACGCTGGCTCGGGCCTGCACTCGATGTCGCGGGCACAGCCGATGCGTGATGTCACACGGCGAATCGTCCGGCGAATGCCCTCAGTGGGAGATCGTTGCTCGTGATGATGCCGGGCCTCGCCTCGACGACCGAGCGGATCGAGTTGAGCGCCGGCAGGCCGGTCACGGTCATGCCGATGGAGGCGAAGTTCTCGGGCTTCGACAAATCCATTCCCGGCTTGGGGAAGATCATGTGTTTGCTGTAGATACTCGGATCGCCGGTGATCTGAGTGATGTAGCAGGCCTTGATATCCCACGCGGGATCGGTGTGCGGTGTCATCTGCCACTCGAGGTGGGTCTCGATCCGCGGGACGCCGTCGACCATGCCCTGGTACTTGATGTAGTTGGCGCCCAACGATCCCTTCGGTAGGAAGTACCAGCCGAGATCGACGTCTTTGGTGCACGCGCCGAGTTCGTAGGAGTACTTCACCTCGTCGAGCTCGAGCCCGAATGCGTCGGCCATGAGGTAGACGGAGTCGGCAAAGACTGCGGTGTACTTGTGCAATGACTCCGGAATCGTCGGATCATTAACCGGCAGACCGTATCCGACGGCCTTCCAGGTGTCGACGGAGTGATGGCACGAGACGTCGACCGATTCGGTGACGGTGACGTTCTCGATCGCGGCGACGTCGGCGCTGTGGACGATGCCGAGGATCTGACACAGTCCCGGGTTCATGCCCGTGCCATAGAACGTCGACCCTCCGCGTTGACAGGCAGCCTCGATGAGCTCGCTGACCTTGCGTCCGGAAGGGTGCTGCCAGTTGGTGTCCCGGTGATATCCGGTGATCCAGTCGGCGGTGGTCACGACGTTGATGCCTGCTTCGAGCACCTTCTCGTAGAGGTCTTCGTCCGGGAATACGCCGTGGAATGTCACGACGTCTGGCCGTGCTGCGATGATCTCCTCGACGGAACCGGTGGCCGTGATGCCGATCGCGTCGGTGCCCACGATCTCGCCGACGTCGCGTCCGATTTTGTCGGCGGTGTAGCAGTGCAGACCGACGAGTTCGAGGTCTGGGTGGGAGGTGATTCGTCCGATCATCTCGGTGCCAAGATTGCCTGTGGCAACCTGGAATACTCGAATCTTGCGGGAACTGTTCATGGGCTGGACCTTTCGTGTGGACATGTTCGCGACGCTGGTGCGCTCAGGCTGTTGCGGCGGTGGCCGACGGGTGTAGTGGCACGATCGCGCCGCTTTCGGGGCGAGTCGGGTCTCGTCCGTAGGTCGAGTCGCCCTCGGGATAGAACTGCACTGCCCAGTTGCGTAATGCGGTGAAGCCCTTGAACTCTCGCTGCGAGAGCGCAGGCGGATCCGAATAGCGCTGGTGCGACCAGATTTCGACGTCCCTGTCGAACTGGTCGATGACCAGGTCGCTCATCACCTTGCCGTACTTGGTCAACTCGGTGGCGTCTTCTTCTCCCGGCTTCTTGCCGATCCACACGGTGAACCGCACATCGCACGTCGATTCGTCGACCGGGGTGACCGCAGGCATCGTGCGGTTCTCGACCATCCCCCAGGACTTGGTGACGGAGCACCCGAGTCCCGCGTTCACGGAATAGACGCCGCTGGAGGCTGATTCGAGGGTGGCTCCCTGTTCGAACGCGATGGTGAAATCGACGTAGGAGACCGGTCCGTGGAAATCGTGCCGGGTGAACTCCGGCATAAACGGCGTCTCGTGGACGAACTTGAAATGGGCGAAGTCGACGCCGTTCTCCATGATGTACTGCGGATGGAGCTCGAGCCGCTCGTGGAACAGTGTCCCGCCGGGGATGGGTGCGTAGTAGTTGTCAGCGTCCGATGCGTCGTCGCCGAATGCGGTGAACACGTCCGGCACTTCGAAATACGGTGGGCGAGAGGCGGTGTCGAACCAGATCCACACGGCATGGTTGCGCTCGACGGCAGGGTAGCTGCGAATTCGCCTGCCTCTGTTCGGCCTCTTCTCGTACGGGATGCAGACGTTGCGACCCTGCTCGTTCCACTGCCACCCATGGAATGGGCAGACGAGGTTCTCGCCCTCGACGCGACCGCCGTACCCGAGATGTGCGCCGAGGTGCTCGCAATAGGCGTCGAACACCGAGATCTTTCCCGACGCCGAGCGCCACGCGACCATGTCGCGGGAGAAGTAGGTCATGCGGTGGACGTCGCCGACGGCGATCTCGTGCGACCAGGCGACCTGGTACCAGCCAGTCGGTTCCATCGACAGCGGGGTCTGTGCCATAGGAAGAACCGTAGAACCCTCTGTGAAAGAGTGCAAGAGGGTTCTGTGAAAGTCGGCGCGAATGGCTAGACTTTGTCGTCATGAGTGAGGCGACGACCACCCCCCGGCGCGCGAACAAGCGTGGTCAGGCCACGCGGGACAGCATGATCCGTGCAGCAATCACCGCGTTGGCGACGGGTGATCCGACGGCGGTCTCGGGTAATCGGATCGCGCGGGAGATCGGTGCGACGTGGGGTGTGGTCAAGTACCAGTTCGGCGATATCGACGGTCTGTGGGCAGCGGTTCTGCGTCACACCGCGGACCAGCGCGGCGATCTCCCGGCCAGCGTCAAACCCGACGGGACGCTGCGAGAGAGGGTGTCCGCTCTGATCGACGCGATGTTCTACGGACTCACGACGCCGGAGGCGCGGGCCATTGAGACGCTCCGCGCGGCGCTTCCGCGCGAACACGTCGAATTGGAACGCGAATTTCCCCTCACCGCAGCCGAATTGGCTTCGTGGAAGCCGAACTGGGACGCGGCGTTCGAGCGTGCATTTGCCGACCTCGACCTCGATCCAGGGAAGGTCCGGCAGATGGCCGCGCTGATCCCGGGTGCGATGCGCGGACTCATCTCGGAGCACACGTTGGGTACCTACGGCAACCTTGATGACGCTCGTGCGGGAATGTCGGGCGCTATCGTCGCCTATCTGTCAGAGTGACGCGGTGACATCGCCAGGTCCGCGTATGTGTGCTGCCCGCATCCGCATACTCGCCGCGTCGACCATCGTCGTCGCGATACTCGTGGGTGCGATCGTCGGAGGACCTGCGGTCGCGGCGCCACCGACACACGGTTCGACGGCTCCCGCACCGGGCCCGGCGACCGGACTCGGTCCGGTCGGAACGTCGCTGATGCACGGTGACCTGTGGTCGTCGGACTCGACGCCGTTCGCCGGACCGGGAAAGTCCGCGCGTCTCGCGGCGTCGTCGATTCCCGGCGGTGCCTGCGCCGCGACGTTCGTGGGACGCGATGGGATGCCGGTGTCGCTGTGTACCCAGTTCGTCGGCATAGCGCCGCTGCAGGTCGCGGTGGCGACGGTGACGCTCTTCGATCCGACGACCGCGGTGCCGATCGCACGCAAGCAGTTGACCAAGGGTGGGCTGCTCGGAGGTGTGTACGGGTATCTCGACGATCGCGATCGCGTGGTCGTCGCCGACGGGTCCGGCGCGATTCTGCGTGTGGCACATCGGCATTCGACGCAGGGGTGGCAGCTCTATATCGATGACCGCGTTGACCTGAAAGGTCATGTCCCCGCAGGCGACGCCGTCACCGCACTCGCTCCCGACTTCGCGGGCCGCGTGTGGTTCGTGACAACGCACGGCGTCGTCGGCAGGGTCGACGCCGCGCGGCGTGTGCGGTCGACGCATCTGCCCGCGGGTGAAGATCTCGGTAATGGACTCTCGGTGCGGGCGTCGGGTGTGTCGGTCATCTCGACGCACGCACTCTACGAGATGCGCGCAGGCGTCGACGGGACACCGGAGGTGGTGTGGCGTCGCGCCTATGACCGAGGCGCCGCACGTCGTCCCGGCCAGTTGACCTGGGGATCGGGCACCACGCCCACCTACTTCGGCCCCGGGGGCGACGGATGGGTTGCCATCGTCGACAACGCCTCCCGACCACAGTTGATCGTCTACGACAGCAACACCGGCTCGACGGTGTGCCGCATGCCCGCGTTCGGCAGCTCAGGACAGGGCACCGAGAACTCGCCGATGGCCTGGGGCAACTCGCTCATCATCCCCAGCACCTACGGCTACCAGTACCCGCCCATGGCCGTCAGCGGTCCGAGCGTGCCTGCCAACGCGCCCTTCGTCGGCGGATCGACACGCATCGACGTGTCCGCGGGGCAGTGCCACCGGGTGTGGGAGAACGGCGACCGCCTCGCATCGCTGCCCCGACTCTCGCGCGCCGACGGACTCATCCACGGCCTCGGTTACGGGCCCTATCGACCAGGATCGATCCAGCAGGTCGGGCCTATCGACTACATCGCCACCGATTTCGCGACGGGCGCCCGCGTACGCACGTTGCACGTCGGCGACGGACCGGTCGACGAGCCGCTCGAACTGACCGGCACCATCGCGCCCGACGGCTCGCTCTGGCAGGCGACGGTGAGTCGGATGCTGAAGATCGCGAGGCGTTGAGAAGTCGGCCGCCGGTCGTCGAGTCCCGGATGCTCAAGATCGGGCGCCGGTGACGGTGCGACAATCGTCACCATGACCGACCCTGATGAGTCCGATCGCATCCCGACGCAGGCCGAACTCGACGCCGAGGACCTGGCGGCGATCGAGCGTCGGTCGAAGGACAAGGACGAGGCGGTGCTCTATCCGTCGCGACCGACCGATCCGGGTCCGGCGCCGCGCGCGCTGACCGTCCACGCGCGCGTCGCGTTCTGGGGAGCAGCAGCCGCTGGACTGGTCGCGTTCGTCTACGGCTTCGTCAATGTCGGGACGATCAGAGGACTGCTGAGGGACCGTCTGCGCGAGGGACTCGCAACCGATCCGCGGAACGCGGCACCGGCCGACCGCATCGACCCGATGGCGAACTTCTTTCCGCCGTTCATGCTGATCATGATCGTCGTCTTCCTCGCGATCGAGTACGCGCTGCTGGTCGCCGCGGCCACGCATCACAGTCGCAACTGCCGCAACTTCTACCTCGCCGCGGTCGTCGTCAACCTGCTCTGTATCCCGATCGGGATAGATCTGCTGTTCCGCTACCCGGACGTGTGGTCGGCTCTGCCGGTCATCGGGTGGATTCAGTTCGCGCTTCTCGTGATCTCAGCGCTGTGCACGATGCAGAAGTCGGTGAACCGGTGGCTCCCGCAGTCGACGCGGATGCGCCCGACACGGATGGTGAAGGGTCGCTGATACTGCGCGGCTCCATGCGCCGACCTCGAGTGGTGTGCACCGCCTGCGGACGCGGGGGTCGGCGCAGGCGGCACACGGGCGCAGCACTGTGACGTGCTTCCACTCTCGAGTCGAGTGATGCGGAGTCGAAGTTTTGCGGAGTCGGGTGTGCGAAGAGGCGGGTTACGCGAAGAACAGCGAACCGAACGTGATGGTCGTGCTCGCCGCGAGAAGCGTGAGTATGACGATCCCCGACCTGGCGGACGCGATCAGCGGGATCGGTTCGTCGATTCCAGTCGCTGTGGCAGCGGCCGGGACATGGTCTGAATCAGCGGTCGTCGTGATCTGCGACATGAGTCTCTCCTCACTCGAATGTCGTCACGAACGAGGCGCCGCGATGAACTGACGTCGACGTTACGGACCGCCGTGACGCGTTGACCAGGGCCGCGGCAGTACTGACACCGCACGGCAACCCATGGTCACGAGAAGGTAACGGCGGCCGTGTCGAGTACGGCGGCGACGGTGACTTTCGCCTATTACGTAAATGGATGGTTAGCTAAGAAGATGACGCGCCTATCTCGACGATCCACCTACCACTCGTCGGTGTTGGCCGCCGACGATTTGTCGATGGAGGTGGTCATGCAGTTCGCGCCGGTTCGCCGTCTGTCGGACGGTGCGCTCGCTGCTGTCGAATTGCAGGTTCGAGGTCTGGCCGGAAGCGCGATGGGTACCGCAGAGGCACTGCGTCGAGCCGCACGCCTGATGGAACAGAAGGCGCCGCTCGACAAGCAGAAGATGGTGTTCGCCGACTCGCCGCAGGCGGTGGAAATCGCCGAGATCCTCCCGGTGCTCGTCGCAGTCGACATGGACTCCATCCCGCAGCACGAACTCGATGCGTTGCCGACACCGGCAGCCCTGCAGCGTCTGGTTTTCTCGGTATCGCCGGCGCAGTTGCTCAGCCGTCCGCACGAGGCGCTCGGCGCGGTGAAGGCAGCACGTAGCCGTGGCCGCGTGATCTGCGTCGACGGCATAGGTGTCGACCCGCACGCGATCTCGATGCTCCCACTCATCGAGCCCGACGTGATCATCACCGGACCCGAGTTGCTCTCGGTTGCCACGGAACCCGACATGGCCGAGGTCGCGCATGCGCTCGCCGCGCACGTCGAACGCAGCAACGCTGTTGTCGTCGCAGAAGGTGTCCACGACGAGCAGTCGCGATCGGCAGCGATGACCATCGGAGCGACATTCGGCACCGGACGGCTCTACCCGGCCGTCGCCAACCCGTCGGAGCTTCCGGCCGACGAGGTGGTGCCCTTTCCGGAGGCACCGGTGTGGTCGAGCCCAGCGCCGTCGGCCGACACCCCGTATGCACTCGCGTCGGTCATGCAGGAGCCGCGCCGCGGAACCAAACGACTTCTTGTCGAGATGAGCAAAGCGCTCGAAGCTCAGGCGGCATCTGCCGGCCAGGCGATGATCGTCGTCGGCACCTTCCAGCACGCGCAACACTTCACGGACACCACGTCACAGCGGTGGCGCGAGCTCGCAGACGTCACGGGCTTCGCCGGTGTCTACGGTGTCGGACTGTCGCACATGGTCGAGGGCAACGTCAGACACGCGCCGCTCGACGCCGCCGACGATCTCGTCAACGAGTGGACAGTCGCGATACTCGGACCTCACTTCGCCGCGCTGCTCTCGGCACGCGATCAGCACGACGATGGCCCCGACCTCGAGCGCACCTTCGACTTCGTGCAGTCGTTCGACAGGCTCACCGTGACGCAGGCGGTCCACAGCGTGCTGGCCCGTTTCAGCTGACCTTCGGCGAGTTGTGTGGGACCCAGAGGTGCACAATTGCACCCCCAGGTCCCACACAACCAGGTCCCACACAAGGCGAAACCTTTACGTCCTATGACAGGGACGCGACCTCTTTGGTGAACTCAGCCTCGTCGATGCGCGCGCTCCGACCGTCCGCGATCACCACGTCCCCGTCGACCATCACGACGTCGACTATCGAGCGTGACCCGGTGGTCAGCAGTGATGCGCCGGGGTCGCGGACCGGCAACGTCGCGTAGTCGCGGTCGAACCGGACAAGCGTGAGGTCGGCGGGCGTGCCGACGCTCACGCCGCCGATGACCTCGGGTAGACCGAGCGCCACATTCGCTCCGCCACAAGCGATGTCGAGCATCGTCTCGAAACCCATGAGGTCGGCGCGCTTGTGTGCCGCGCGTTGTAGATACGCTCCGATGCGGAACGTCTCGAGCATGTCCTGTGTGTCATTGCTCGCCGCTCCGTCGACACCGAGTCCGACGCCGACGCCGCGGTCGAGCATCGCGGGGATCGGCGCGATACCGCTACCGAGCCGCATATTCGACAACGGGTTGTGCGACACCGCAACTCCGCGTTCGGCGAGGATCGACTGTCCGACGTCGTCGAGTTCGACGCAGTGCACCGCGAGCAGCCTGTTCCACAAGAAGTCGTTGGAGTCGAGGTACTCGACCGCGCCGAGTCCCGCATGCTCGAGACACATCACATCGTCGGTCGGTGTTTCGAGCAGATGAATCATCACCGACATGTCGCGTTCCTGAGCGAACTCGCGCAGTGTGACCATCCCCGACTCGGTGACCGATCGCGGGTTCGGAATGGCAAGTGCCACAGTGATCGTCGACTCTGCAGTCTGCTCGCGCAGGTGCTCGACATGGTCGAGCACCTCGTCGAGCGGCTGCATCAGTCGTGGCTCGAATCCCCACTTGCGGGTGGCGTCTGGCCGATCGGCGACACCGCGGCCGAGAACCGCACGAATCCCGGTGTCGCGCAACGCCTGGATCACTGCGCCGTGGACCTCGGTGGACGGGTGCGGCCACATGTGCTCGACGACGGTCGTGGTGCCCGACCGAAGCATCTCCAGACTTGCCGCAACTGCCGCCGTGTACGCACGCTCGGGTGTGATGGCGACCGACTCCTCGCCGACCGCGAGTAGCCACTCCAGTAGCGGCGTGCACTCGGCGATACCGCGCATCAGCGACTGCTGCAGGTGGGTGTGCGTGTTGACGAAACCCGGAATCAGGTAGCCGCCGGTCGAAATCGATTCAGCGGCAGCAGTTGTCGACGACGCGTGAGGCGAGATCGATTCGACGACCCCGCCGACCACGCGAACATCCTGATGCTCGAGCCAGATGCCGCCCGTATACACGGCGACATCGGAGAACACCGAGCTGGAGAGCACCGAGCTCGACTGTTCTCCCGAGGTCACGTCGTCGCTCATTTGGCGAAGTTCGCCGCGATGCGCTGTGCGATGTAGTCGCCGCCGGTGATCGCCGGGTACTTGCCTGCGGCGCTCTCGATCAGGGCGTCGGTGTTGGCCTGCGCGAAGTAGGCGATGGTGTAGCGCGGGCCGGTGTACTCGCCACGACGCGGTGCGCGCACGCGATGGAAGTTCGACGGGAGCTTGTCGTCGGACCAGCGCATCAACATGTCGCCGATATTGCAGGTGATCGCCTCGTCGGACGGCTCGACGGGAGTCCACGCCTGCGTGGAGGCCTCGGCACCCGGAAGCACCTGCAGGCCGCCCTGGCCCGCACGCTGGAACAGCAGCGTCAAGGCGTCGAAATCGGTGTGAGCGCCTGCGCGCCAGACGTTCGGCTCGTCGAGCATGGCGTCGGGGAAGGCGTAGTAGTGCAGCAGGCGAAGTGTGCTCTGGTAGGTCTCGGTGCTGGGATCGTGTGCGCGAGTGAAGAACTCACGGTCGAAGCCGAGCTTCTCCGCGAAGCAGCCGAGGATGTCCATCGCGAGTTTCCAGCACTTGTGCTCGAAGTCGAGCAGCGTTGCCTGGAATCCGGCGAGTTCCTCTTCGGTCGGCCACAGTCCTTCCATGCGGGGGAGGGTGAGCTGGTAGGACTCCTTCTGATCAGGCGTGCCCACAGACGGGCGGACCTGGCTGGAGAACTCCCACCCGGCATTCTGGCCCTTCTTGAGGGGGAACTGCTCCTTGACCTCGCGGGGTAGCTCGAAGAACTTCGCCGACATCTCGAAGGCGTGGTTGACCTCGGCCATGTCGATGCCGTGGTCGACGACCTGGAAGAAGCCGATATCGGTTGCGGCGGACCAGAGTTCGTCGGCGATCTGTGCACGACGCTGCTCGAAGTCGGCAAGGCTGATGCGGCGGACCTCACGGTCGGTGGTCTCGGTGCCCACACCGCCCATCTGCGCTTCGCGATTGAGTTCTGTCATCGCGTACGAGTCGGCGGAGGCGGTAGCCGGAGTGGTGGTGTTGCTCATGGGTGTGTTCTCTCTTCACGAATGAGGTCACGTGCGCTTTTCGACGCGGTACCCGAGAGAAGGGCGGCTGCGGACGCGAACATCGGGACTCTTCCCCGTTGCTACACGTGACCTCGTGCCAGCAAGAATACGACAGCCGCGCAGAGGGCGCCACTCGAGAACGTGGCGGTCTCGCGATGTCGTGCCGCGTCAGGCGATCGGTAGTCGGAGGATCTGGTCGGGTCCGGCGTCGATCGACACCGGAATCGGGCGCATCCCGCCGCGGTAGTTGGTCGATCCGCCGGAGACGACAAGGCGTAGTCGGTGTCCCGGATCGAAACGGTGGACGAAGGCGGGGATGGTGATGGTCATCGGTACGCGGGGGTCCGATATCCGTACGGGCGCAACAAGATTACCCACGGTCGTCGACGAACCGTCGGCGCCGACGTCGACGATTCGAGCGAAAAGGACAAGTTGGTCGGCCAGTGGCGCGCCGACGTCGAGGGGCGCGGACACACGCAGGCGCAGCGTCGGCGTTCCGACGACGTCGAGCGCCGACCGCAGGGGCGCGGTGTCCCACTGGGCGTACGTGCCCGCGACGTCGCGTTCGGGAAGGCTGATGAGTCCGAGTGCGTCGGGCACGTCGTGCGTGGTGGGCAACCCCGCGGGTGGGGTGCGCAAGCGTGCGGTACCCGGGCGGGGTGGCGTGGCCAACGGCACCAATCCGGTGGCGCCGGAGAGGGCATACTGCACCCGGCTGCCGACGTCGACGCTGCCTGCCGTCGCATAGGCGGGTGTCGCAATGCCGCGGTAGTCGATCCAGTCGCGGTAGTAGGCGAACCTCGGGCCGGTTCCCGGGCCGCTGCCCTTCAGGTAGTGGTCGAGCCATCCCACTGCGCGCTGGGTGACGTATTGGGTGTCGGGGTTCGGTGTCGTGGAGGAGTAGTCGCCGGTGGCGGGCGTGCCCGAGTGTCCGCCGGAGAACCAGATCATCGCCGTCGGAACACCTTTGGCGGAAAGGCCGCGGTAGGTTGCCAACGCCTCCTGGATGTTGAACAGGGTGTCCTTCTGGCCCTGCACCAGCAGAGTCGGAATGGTGACGCGGTCGAGGAACGATGCGACCGATCCACGCCGAAATCCGTCGAGGACCGAGCGGTCGACTGTTCCGCTCGTCGCCGACCCGACGAGTGCGGAGCACACTGCGGCAGGGAAGTCGGGGCAGCCCGTCAGGCGCTGCGGTTCAACCGATGCGTGCTGCACACCGGACATCAGTCCCGCAGCAGCCAGAGACGCGCTCCAGTTGATCTTGACCGCACCCTGCGTCGGGGTGCTGACACCGACGGACTGTCCGGTGTTGTTGGGGGACAACGAGTATGAGAGATCGTTCCAGGTCACCATCGGGACGATCGCGTCGATTCGGGGATCGACCGATGCTGCCGCGAACTGGATGTGGCCGCCGTAGGAGCCGCCGATCATGCCGACACGCGGATCGTCGGATCTCCGGGTGCCGCTGTGGTCGACGCCGTCATGCACGACGGCGTCGAGTCGAGGTGCCGGCTTCGTATGTGCGGCGTCGCGGAAGGCGATGCCTGTCGCGCCACCCAGGTAGCTCACGAGGCGCGACGCTGCTGCGCCGTCGGGAATCGGACTGTCGAAAGTGATGCGACAACTCGATCCACCGAAGCCCAAGCCGGAATAGGCGAGCACGACGTAACCGCGCGAGGCGTACATCCGTGCCAGCGGTGCCTGACTGTCTTTGCTGCCACCGAAGCCGTTGGTCGTCAGCGCAGCCGGTGCGAGGTTACTCGGCGAAACACCCTGCGGAACATAGAGATCGCCGACGACGTCGCAGCGCGGGCCCGAGTCGTGAGCGGCGTCGAAGTGCAGTGTGGTGACAGTGAAGGCGTCGGACGCATGTGCCTGCGGCGCCACGGCGATCCCGACTGCCGCAAGCAGCAGTGCGAGTGTGCTGACGACGAGCGTGCGCATGAATCCCCCGATGCTTCGGACAACCCTGCGAGCATGACAGTCGGGAGCCCGCGTGCGGACCGGTTTGGCCGATCCCGAATCCATGTGCGGGGCCACGGGTGCTCCGGCACCCGATCTGATTCTGGATCTTCTCCAAATAATGGACTAATTCCAGAAACGTGGCTATGGTGGAGTCATGCAGGATCGACAGGCGCTCGTGCAGCAACTCCGTGAGGCAGGCATGCGGGTCACCGCTCCGCGCCTCGCGGTGCTCGAGGTCCTGGCGGCGCGCCCACATTCGACGGCGGACGTCGTCGCGCGTGGTGTGCGCGAGCAACTCGGCGCGGTGTCTACGCAGACCATCTACGACGTCTTGCGCTCGTGCACCGATAACGGACTGCTTCGAAGCATCGAACCTGCTGGATCTGCGGTGCGCTACGAGACGCGCACAGCAGACAATCACCACCATCTCGTCTGCCGCACGTGTGGCGAGATCGTCGACATCGACTGCGTCGTCGGACAGGCCCCCTGTCTGATTCCCGACGATGACCACGGCTACTCGATCGACGAAGCCGAGGTGACGTTCTGGGGTCAGTGCCCGAGTTGTCGAGCGGCGGCGTCGAACGTGAAACCCGCGTAATACCAACATTTTTCACACCAGCGTGTTCTCGACCGCTGCGGCCGGCCCGCCGCAGCGGAAGCAGCGAGCGAGACGACTACGTCGTCGCTCGTGAACCGACCTCAGAAGCGAACAGCCCCGTCAATGAAGGAGATTCGCACATGACACCACGTACCACCACGAACACCGGAATTCCGGTCGTAAGCGACGACGAGTCGTTGACGGCGGGAACGCAGGGACCGATCCTGCTCCACGACCACTACCTGATCGAGAAGCTCGCCCAGTTCAACCGAGAGCGCGTGCCAGAGCGAATCGTGCACGCCAAGGGTGGCGGGGCGTTCGGCGAACTGGTGATCACTGGCGACGTATCGCGCTACACCAAGGCAAAGCTGTTCCAGCCTGGCGCGAAAACCGAATCGCTCGTGCGCTTTTCGACGGTCGCGGGCGAGCAGGGCAGCCCCGATACCTGGCGCGACCCGCGCGGATTCGCGATCAAGTTCTACACCGAGGACGGCAACTACGACCTGGTGGGCAACAACACGCCGGTCTTCTTCATCAAGGATCCGATCAAGTTCCCCGACTTCATCCGTTCGCAGAAGCGACTGCCCGGTTCGGGGCTGCGCGATCACAACATGCAGTGGGACTTCTGGACGTTGCGGCCCGAAACCGCGCACCAGGTCACCTGGTTGATGGGCGATCGCGGCATTCCGAAGTCGTGGCGGCATATGGACGGATTCGGCTCGCACACCTATCAGTGGGTCAATGCCGACGGCGAACGCTTCTGGGTCAAGTACCACTTCAAGACCGACCAGGGCATCGAGTTCCTCACGCAGGCGGAGGCCGACACGTTGGCAGGCAGTGATCCCGACTATCACCGCCAGGATCTGTACGAGGCGATCGAGAACGGCGAGTTCCCGAGCTGGACGCTCAAGGTCCAGATCATGCCGGTCGACGAGGCGGAGGAGTACCGCTTCAATCCGTTCGATCTGACGAAGGTGTGGTCGCAGCAGGACTATCCGCTCATCGAAGTGGGCACCTGGACACTGAACCGCAATCCGCAGAACTTCTTCTCCGAGATCGAGCTGGCATCGTTCGAGCCGTCGAATGTCGTTCCCGGAGTGGGCTTCTCACCCGACAAGATGTTGCTCGGCCGGGTCTTTGCCTATGCGGACGCACATCGTTACCGCATCGGAACGAATTACGCTCAGTTGCCGGTCAATTCGGCGAAACGCGCAGAGGTCAACACCTACTCCAAGGAGGGTGCGATGGCATACAACTTCTCCGCTCCCGACGTTCCGGTGTACGCGCCCAACTCATTTGGTGGACCACACGCCGATCCGAGTGCTGCGGGCGACGAGGGGCTCTGGTCCTTCGACGGCGCCGCGGTGCGTGCTGGCTACATCGAGCACGCCGAGGACAGCGATTGGGCACAGGCCGGCACGATGGTGCGCGACGTACTCGACGATGCAGCACGCGAACGCCTCGTCGACAACATCGTCGGACACGTACTCGGTGGTGTCAGTGAGCCGGTTCTCTCGCGAGTCTTCGAGTACTGGCGCAACGTCGACGAGGATCTGGGCAAGAAGGTCGAATCGGGCGTCCGCGCAGGCCTGCAGAACTGAAATCTTGCTGAACATCCGCGATCTCGGAACACCACGGTCGCGAGAGCTGTTGTAAGACAAAGAAGTAGCACATCATAGGCAGTACCCAGTCACGCAGTAACTGAGTCTCAGAGGAGTACACATGGCTATCGAACCCGCTTACACCATTTCGTCCACGGCGACCGGCGGCGGCCGCGACGGCGAGGTCGTTTCCGCAAGCGGACAGATCGATCTGGACCTGCGCCCACCGAAGGAACTCGGCGGCAGCGGAGAAGGCAGCAACCCCGAGGAGCTCTTCTCGGCGGGCTACGCAGCCTGCTTCCTCGGTGCTCTGCGCGCGACCTCCAAGAACGCCGGATCGCCTGTTCCCGACGAGTCGACGGTTACCGTCACCATCGGCATCGGCAAGGACCCGGCCGACGGTGGGTTCGGACTCGTCGCCGACATCGAGACCTATATCCCGGGCGTCGACGAGGCCAAGGCGAAGGAACTCGCCGAGGGCGCACACGCCTTCTGCCCCTACTCGAAGGCCACGAAGGGCAACATCGCCCACAACCTGACGGTTCGCGTCTGAGTAACTGACGCGACCGTTGCGAGCCCGGCGCCACAGCCCGGCGTCGGGCACAACCGCAAGCCCGCCTACCGGCGGCAGCATTCAAGTCCGCCTATCGGCGGCAGCGAGAGAGTAAGGAGTCACACAATGACGAACACTCCGATCACGAGCACCCTGACCGATGAGCAGAAGACCATCACCGGCAACGCTCTGCAGCAGACCCTGGTCGATCTGATCGATCTGTCCCTGGTCGCCAAGCAGGCTCACTGGAACGTCGTCGGACGGAACTTCCGTTCGGTCCACCTCGAGCTCGACGAGCTGGTCACGGTGAGCCGCGAGTTCACCGATCAGGCCGCTGAGCGTGCGACCGCGATCGGCGTCTCGCCCGACGGTCGGGCCGAGACCGTCGCGAAGACTGCAGGCACGACCGGATTCGGCGACGGATGGACGTCCGACACCGAGGTCATCACGTCGATCGTCGAGAACCTCAAGGCTGTGATCGCCGGTCTGCGTACGCGGATCGACGAGACGGAAGAGGCCGATCCGGTCACACAGGATCTGCTGATCTCGTTCGCCGCCAAACTGGAACAACTCCACTGGATGTGGCAAGCACAGATTGCGTGAGACGCCCGCGCTGTAGCGTCTAGTGCGTGAATGATCTGGGGGTCATGGTCGGCCTTGGGCTCGTTGCAGCCACGGTCGCGACCATCGCATATGTCCGAACCCGCGAGCGCGAAGCCGATCGACTGGCTCGCGCCGCGGGTTTGGCGCGTGAATTGCGTGAGCTCGCCGACGGCGATCCGGTCCGTCTTGCGGCCGTCGAAGAGTACGAGGTCACGCTCTATCAGCGGCTGTTCTACTCATCGATCGTGACGCCGCGCTTGCGCGGCGCGGCATGGGCCCTTCTCGCGGCGGTGCTCAGTGCGGTCGGAGCCGTCGCATCGCGCGGAGACGGAGTGGTGCTCGGCGCGGTACACATCGGCGCAGTGGTGCTCGCGGTGCTCTTCGGAATCGCCGCGATCGTCTACGGCGTACTCGCACTGGTCCACGTCGCCACCACCCCGCGCGTCTCCTTCAGCGAGTCATACGACGACGCGCCGACCGGTGACGACGAGCGCACCGAGACTGCGTCGAGCGTCAGCGCACCAGAGGCAGTGTCGGAGAGTTCCGCGGCGTCGAAAAATACCGAGGCGTCGAAGAACCACGGTTAGCCCGCCTGTTGGGCGGCGAAGCGTCGGCGATAGGTGGCAGGCGAGACGCCGACCGCTGACGCGAAGTGGTGGCGCAGGAGCGTCGCCGATCCGAACCCGGCCTGCGTGGCTATCTGTTCCATCGGCAGCGACGTGGTCTCGAGTAGCCGACGCGCGTGTGCGACGCGCTGTTCGGTGAGCCATTTGTGCGGGGAGACGCCCACCTCGTCGCCGAAGCGCCTGGCGAAGGTCCGTGGCGACATGTGCATGCGGGCGGCCATCTCGTCGACCCGGACCTCGCGGTCGAGGTTCTCGACAAGCCAGTCGAGCATCTCGGCAAAGCCCTTCGAGCCGCATTCGGGGATCGGGGTGTCGACGAATTGTCGTTGACCGCCGTCCCGATGCGGCGGAACGACCATGCGACGCGCGATCAGATTGGCTGCCTCGTGCCCGATTTCCTCGCGGACGAGATGCAGCGCGGCGTCGATGCCCGCTGCGGTGCCCGCGCTTGTGGTGACCGGGCCGTCGTCGACGAACAGGACGTCGGTGTCGACTCGGGCCGCTGGAAACATGTGCGCGAGTTTCTCGCCGTAGGCCCAGTGGGTAGTACAGCGTCGGCCGTCGAGTAGTCCGGCGGCCCCCGCGACGAACGCGCCCGAGCACACCGTCAGCACCCGTCCGCCGTTGTCGACGACCGCGCGCAAGGTGTCGAGGATCTCCTCGGGGTAGTCACCACTCGTGCTGCCGCCGGGGATGGCGACGAGGTCGACGTCGCGCGCGGCGTCGAGCCCATGCGTTGCGACGATGCTCGCGCCGTTGCCGATACTCAGCGGCTCGGACGGGTCGGGTGCGCAGACGCGGAAGTCGAATGGCGGGCCACCGAGATCCGTGCGATCGAGGCCGAACACCTCGTTGAGCACGCCGAATTCAAAGAGCGCGACGTTACCGTGCAGGATCGCTGCCACCTTGCTGAGCACGCAACCAGTATGGCAGAAAATTGTCGAACGTTGGCTTTAGTGCCACTGGTGGCGGAATTTGTGCGGGCGGATCATTTCTGACATGACATTCTCAGACGTTCTCCTCCTGGTCTTTCTCGTTCTGGTCTTCGTGGTCCCCGTCGTCTACGCGGTCATCCGCGTGCACTGGGACCGAGATCTGCCCGCCATACCGTTCGGCTTCGATCACTCCGGCGGACACGGCGACTGGGCGCGCGGTTCGGTGACACCGTCAGCCGACGCCGACGCGCAACGCATCGCCGACGAGCTATCGGTGCTGCGGCTGCACCGCCGCGACTGCGCGTGACGAGCCGTATGCGATCCGGCGATCCGGGCGGGAACCTGGTTGTTACGTTGGTTGAGCACGTCGGCGCGAGTACTCTGCATCGGGGTCCCAGAGCACACGAGTCGTAGGCAATCGGGAGGGGAGTGACGCGTCGGTGGTCTCACGCGGACGAGCAGTCGCCCTCGTGGCGGCACTCATCGTGATCGCACTCCTCACCGCCGCGTCGACGGTCCCCCGTATGTCCGACGTCGCGGTCTTCGCCACCCCGGCGATCGAGCCGCAGGTCGTCGATGCGCCGAGCAGCCCCGCAGTTTCTCTGAGCAGCAAGCTATTTCGCAGTTCGAGTGACGCCGTGGTCGTCACCGACTCCGCGACGCGCGAGGACTGGAAAACTGTCGCCGAGACCGCAGCGACCCGGCATGTTCCGGTCTTCGCGGTGCGCCCCGCGACCAGTGCGGACGTCGAAGCAGAACTCCACCGACTCGGCACGCGGTCGGTCTGGGTCGTCGGTGCAGGCGAGACGGGCTTTCACTCGACGTCGCAGTTCTCGACGACGCAGGTGTCGACGCCCTCGGCCGACCTCGCCGGACTCCGTGGCAACCCGGCCCCCGACGGTCCGAGGCCCGTCGTCTTCGCGGCGGGGCCGCTCGACCCGGACCTCGCAGCCACCGCGGCGGCAGGTGGAACACGACTCGTCGGCGTCGCGGTACCGGACCCGCGCGCGAGCGGCGAATCGGTGCGGGCGCTGCGCGAGGCGCGCGGCACAGTTCCCGTGATCGCTCTGGGACGGGCGTTCGGCGACACCCCCACGTTTGCCAGGAACGTCGAGCAGGCGGTCACGCTGCCGGAGATCCCGGGCGGTGGGCAGCTCGTGGCATCCGGCAGGCGCATGGTGGCGCTGTACGGATCTCCGGGCTCGCCGTCGCTCGGGCCACTCGGCCGCCAAGGCCTCGATGCGACGATCGCACGGGTCAAGGGCATCGCGGCGCAATACCAACGGGTGAGCCGCGAACTGGTGGTGCCGGCCTTCGAGATCATCGTGACCGTCGCATCGGCGTCGCCGGGTGACGGCGGCGCCTATACCTCGATGATCGATCCCGCGCAGATTCGGCCGTGGGTCGAGGCTGCCGGCAGGGCGGGCGTCTATGTCACGCTGGATCTTCAGCCCGGACGGATGAACTTCTTGACGCAGGCCAAGCGTTACGCAGATCTACTTGCGATGCCGCATGTCGGACTCGCGCTCGACCCCGAGTGGCGGCTCAAACCCGAACAGGTGCACCTCACGCAGATCGGTTCGGTCGGGGCTGCAGAAGTGAACGCGACGTCGGACTGGCTCGCGGGCCTGACACGTGAGCATCGGCTGCCGCAGAAGTTGTTCGTGCTGCACGAGTTCGACACCGACATGCTCGCGAACCGCCAACAGATCGTGACGACGCGACCGGAGCTGCAAACCGTTATCCACGCCGACGGACACGGGATTCCCTCGGTCAAGATGGACACCTGGCGTCGAATTCTGGTCGACCTACCGCCGAACGTGGTGATGGGGTGGAAGAATTTCTACACCGAGGACACCCCGATGTTGACGCCTTCTCAGACGATGAATGTGGAGCCGCGACCATTCTTTGTGTCGTTCCAATAATCTCTTTTGCGACTGAGCTTTTCGGTTCTCTTTGTGCAGCTATGGCCGCGGCCACGCCGCGATGTCGGTACGGTCATGAGGAACCTTCAGGAGGAACACTAAGGAGTAGCCCGATGCCTTCGGACGACCGCAAGAGTGTATTCAGGACCAATCTGAGCGACTCCCTGTCGCTCCCCGTCTTCTCCCGCAGCGGCGAGGCAACCGAATTGCCGAAGTTCTCCCTGGCGAGAGATTCGATGCTGCCAGAAACGGCCTACCAGATCGTCCACGACGAAGCGATGCTCGACGGCAATGCCCGACTCAACCTGGCGACCTTCGTCACCACTTGGATGGACGATCACGCCAACCGCCTGTATGCGGAGTCGTTCGACAAGAACGAGATCGACAAGGACGAGTATCCAGCGACCGCCGCCGTCGAGGAACGCTGTTGGCGCATCATCGCAGACCTGTGGCATGCGCCTGATCCCGGGCACACCATCGGTACAGCTACCGTCGGCTCGTCCGACGCGTCTATGCTCGGCGGCTTGGCACTCAAGCGGCGATGGCAAGATGCGCGCAAAGCCGCGGGCAAGCCATTCGACAAGCCGAATCTCGTGCTCTCGAGCGCCGTGCAAGTCTGCTGGGAGAAGTTCTGCAACTATAGGGACGTCGAACCGCGATTTGTGCCCTGCACGCCCGAACACTTTGTATTCGACGGCACCGAGCTCGAGAACTACGTCGACGAGAACACCATCGGCGTGGTCGCGATAATGGGCGTCACGTTCAATGGGCTCTACGAACCGGTGAAGCAGATCTCGGCGAAACTCGACGAGATCGAGCAGAAGACCGGGCTCGATATAAAGATCCACGTCGACGCTGCGTCGGGCGGCTTCGTCGCACCCTTCTGCCAACCAGACCTCGAGTGGGATTTTCGGGTGTCGAGGGTCGCATCGATCAATGCGTCAGGTCACAAATACGGCTTGGTATATCCAGGCATTGGTTGGGCGGTGTGGCGGGACAAGGCCGCTATGCCAGAGAGCCTGATCTTCCACGTCAGCTATCTCGGTGGTGACCTGCCGACCCTTGCGCTGCCGTTCTCACGACCCGGCGCCCAGGTGCTCTTGCAGTATTACAACTTCTTGCGCCTGGGGTTCGAGGGCTATCGTGCCACGCAGCAGGAATCCCTCGATGTGGCCCAGTACATTTCGGGCGAGATCGCTGCGATGGAACCCTTTGAGCTGGTGAGCAAGGGCGACACCATCCCTGTGTTCGCCTGGCGCATCAAGGAGGGTTACACCTCGACGTGGACCCTGTACGACCTCGCTGACAGACTTCGACTTCGCGGATGGCTGGTGCCCGCGTATCCGATGGCCGACGACATGTCGAATCTGGTCCTGCAGCGCGTCGTCGTCAAGAACGGGATGAGTCACGACCTCGCGGTCGCGCTAGTGGCCGACATCAAGAGCCAGGTCAGCTACCTCGAAACCCTTGAGGCGCCGCTGCCACGCGACGGAAGCGGCCCGAACTTTCATCACTGACGGGATACTTGAGGGGTGACTGAGTCAAACGATGTCGAGACCCTCCGTACCCGCGTCCACGAGCTGATGCCACAGGCCCGCAGCGACCTCGCCGAGATGGTTGCCTTCAAATCCGTCTACGACCCCGCCGGAGAGCCCCCGCCCGACTGTGACGAGATGGTCGAGTGGCTGATTACGGCGTTCACCGAGGTCGGGGTGCACGACGTCGAAGCGCATGTGACCGCCGACGGAAGCAAGGCCGTGACCGGACACATCCCCGGACCGCCCGGTGCGCCGACCGTGCTGCTCTACTTTCACCACGACGTGCAGCCGCCGATGGACCTCAACGCGTGGAAGTCGCCCGCATGGGAGCTCACCGAACGCGACGGCCGCTGGTACGGGCGGGGTGCGGCAGATTGCAAGGGCAACATCGCCGTCCACCTCACCGCGCTGCGCGCACTCGCGGGCGAGGCCGGAGTGGACATCAAGATCATCGGCGAGGGCTCGGAGGAACAGGGCTCGGGAGGCATCGAGGACTTCGTGCCGAAGCATCCCGAATTGCTCGACGCCGACGCCATTCTCATCTGCGACTCCGGCAATTGCACTGTCGGACAACCGACTTTGACGACGAGTCTGCGTGGTGTCGCCAACGTGGTCGTGAGTGTCGAAACACTGGAATCGGCAATGCATTCGGGCATGTTCGGGGGTGCGGCTCCCGACGCCCTGGCGGCATTGATCTCGATGCTCGCGAGCTTGCGCGACGAGCACGGCAACACCACGGTCCGCGGGCTGGACGCCACACAGGAATTCGACGGCATCGACTATCCCGCAGAGAACTTCCGACGCGACGCCACTGTGCTCGACGGCGTGGATGTCGTTGGCTCCGGCCGTATTTCGGACATGGTGTGGGCGCGCCCGGCCGCAACGGTGCTCGGCATCGACTGTTCGCCGGTCGTCGGGTCGTCGGCTGCAGTGACGCCGCGTGCACGTGCACGCATCAACCTGCGGGTGCCGCCCGGCATGGACGCGAAGGTCGCACAAGACGCGCTAATCGCGCACCTCGAAGAGGTCGCGCCCTGGCACGTCAAGATCTCGGTCGAGCGCGAGGCCATCGGGGCGCCATTCTCCGGATCGACCGAGGGGCCGGCCTTCGACGCGTTGGTCGACGCGATGAGTTCCGCATACGGGCGCGACGTGGTCATGCAGGGGCAGGGCGGATCGATTCCACTGTGCACCGTGCTGCAGCAGACCTTCCCCGACGCCGAGATCATGCTGCTCGGCGTCGAAGAGCCGTCGTGTCTGATCCACGCTCCCAACGAGAGTGTCGACCCGTCGGAGATCGAGAACCTCGCCATCGCGGAGGCCTTGTTCCTGCGCGACTACGTGCGGCCGGAGTAGTCGACGACTAATCCTTCTCCCCGCTGAAGCGTTGCAGGAGTAGCCCTTTCAGTTCGGGGCGACTTGCGGCGACAAGGGTGAACGTCGCTTCGCGGGAGAGTCGGTCGGCGTCGCTTCCGACAATCAGTGCGCGGCCGCCGTCTGCTGCCACGAGCGCGGCGGCGGCGTCGACGGCCAGTTGCGCTCCGTCGGCGCGTGCGGCGAGCAACGCGTCGGCGTCGGCGAGGGACGTGTCGAGTCGGGTGCGGATCTCGCTGCCGCGCTCGCGGAGTCGTCGGGCCTGCGCGGTTGCGCCACCGCGGTCGAGCAGCGCTGTGCATCGGCGGAGGATTCCGAACGGCAGTGCGCCGTTGAGTCGGATGCCGATGTTCTGGTTGGCGAAGAAGGCGTCGAGCGCGACTCTGCTGACCACGAGTGCGTCGGGAACCGGCAGCGAATCGACGCGCAGGCTGACGGTGTGCGACGCGTTGGCCGCGGTGAGTCGCATCGGCGAGACCGTGATGGCTGCCGACATCGGGTGCGTGGGAACGATAGCGGCGATGACGTCGTCGGTGTCGACGTCGCGCGCGGAGATCTGCAGCAGGTCGATGTGGCCCCAACCGCTGACGAACGGCGCGTAGCCCGAGAAGACCCAGCCGCCGTCGGTACGCGACGCACTCATCCGTGGCGGTGTCGGCACGGCACCCGCGTAGGCGACGCCCGCGCGGGTGCGGCCGGTCACGGCGTCGTCGAGGAGTTCGGTGCGTAGGGCGTCGTTGGTGGTGCTTGCCAGCGAGATGACGACGCCGTGGTGCTGCAGCCAGGTGAACGCCGTGGAGAGGCAGCCGCTGGTGAGGACTTCGATGATCTCGATGACCTGAGTGAGTTCGAGGCCGGGTCCGCCAACCACATGCGGTGCTGCGACGCCGTACAGCCCGGCGTCGGCGAGGGCCTTCCAGTGGGAGGCCGGCACCTCTCCCGTGCGGTCGACCTCTGCTGCGTCGGGAAAGAGGAGGTCGTCGGCGATGCGGTAAGCGGCGTCGATGAGCGCGGTGGGGCTTGGCGCGGTGTCCACGCGTTCAGGGTAATCGGCCGGGCGGCGAACTCGAGCCGAGCTCGCCGTCCGGAGTGATCAGACGGCCCGGGTGATCAGACCGTGCAGAGCGGCGAGTAGTCCGAGCGGCCACCCGTGATGGGGGAGATCAGGAAGGTGCACGAGTTGAAGCCCAACGACTCCGTCTTGAGCCGCAGCATGTGCAGTTTCTCGTTGCTCACGACCTTTTCTCGGCTCAGTACGAAACCCGACAGCCGGTACGGGTCACCGACGATCGCGTACTCATAGGGGCCCTTCGGATCCTTGCCATCCGCGACCCACGCGATCACGTAATTGGGGAACGAACCGGTGTTGATCGTGTTCGGGATTCCCGGAAAAGAGACTGCCAGTGCGGCATTGCTCTTCTTGGGATCGACGACGGTCGCTTTTCCCTTGATCCCGTCGGGTTGTCCGGTGAAGCTGGTGCATTTGTTGTCGACGCCGACCGTCGTCGAGTTGATCAGCGTGTAGGTGGCGTTGGTGTCCTTGGCGCAGCGGATTCCGTAGAACGCCGGAATGGTGGCCTGCTGCCACCAGGTTCCGAGGTAGCGCTCGACGTCGAGGTTCTTCACCGGCTGGAGCGTGGTGTCGGCGCGTGCGGGCGCGAGTATCGACAGCAGCGCTGTCATGGCGGCGAGCAGTGCTGTGGCGAGTACGACGAGAATCCGGACGGGACGCTGCGTGTGCATCGGACGACTCCTGGGGTCGGGTGGGGTCATGGAACGTTGCAGGATTCGACGCCGATGACACGGCGGATTGGTTGGCGGGCCACGTCAGTCGCGCAAAGAGTGCGGTCCCGATCAGCGGCTTGCCCGTTTTCAGTCATTTTCTCGTCGACTGTCGATGCCGACCTGGGCTTTTGCCGATCGACACCGCCCCAAATGACTGGAAACGGGAATGACTGAAAACGGGCGAGCCCTTGTCCAGGGCTCGCCCGCTTTGTCGTGAGTTGGCAGGTCAGGGAGTCAGCGTGTCAGACGACGTCGGGTTGCCAGGTGGACACGGCCCAGATGACAACGATGTCGAGGACGATGATCAGGATCGCCCACCACGGGTTGTAGGGCAGCCAGAGGAACTGCGCGATGATCGAGAGGGACGCGATGATGATCGCCGAGACTCGGGCCCATCCGGAGCCGACCGCCAGGCCGCCCGCGACGATGATCGCGATGATGCCGATGATCAGATGAATCCAGCCCCACGTGGTGAGGTTGAACTTGTAGATGTAGTCGGGAGTGGCGACATAGAGGTTGTCGCCCGCGATCGCGGAGATTCCGGCGAAGACGCCGACGATGCCCGCCACGAACAGAAGTGCAGCGGCCACGACGGTGATTCCGAATGCGGTGCCTTGTTTCGCCTCGTACTTCTCGAACTCACTACTCATGTGCCCGTACCTTTCGCATTGTCGATTCTGATGAATTGGTCGCGCTGGTCGAGAGGTGATTGTTCTGGTTCGGACACTAGTGACCACAGGGGCAGATGTGTCCTTTTTGTGTGGTAGTGATGCCAAACCTTGTCTCAGAATGCGTTGTTCTGAGTCCTTCGGCGATCGCGGTGGTCGGATTGTGTTCCCGTGATTCCCGTTGCTCGCGTCGGAGTTCGCGCTGTGCGGTCGCCTGTTCGCGTTGGCTGCAATCGACACTCTGACCAGGCGATTTAGTAGCTGGGCGGTCGCGGGGGTAAGCTATCGCAGGTTGCACACGGGGTGTGGCGCAGCTTGGTAGCGCGCTTCGTTCGGGACGAAGAGGTCGTGGGTTCGAATCCCGCCACCCCGACAACGGATCTGGTTGAACCCGATCCGACAAAGCTTCTTGTGGTTGAGAAGTAGTAGCAGGCCCTGACCCGGAGTGATCCAGGTCAGGGCCTCCTCGTTTCTATGGGGCTATCGCGTTTTTCTGCGGGGCTGTCCGCCTCGAGCCGTCAGCTCGTCTCGGAGGCCAGCTGCGGCAGCGAGTGGTCTTCGTCGAATTCGGCGTCGCCGTGTGAGACCGGAGTGAGGGTCAGCAGGCTGGCCTCGGGGCGGCAGCAGAACCGCGCGGGCGCCCACGGTGAGGTGCCGAGTCCGGCGCTGACGTGCAACTTCATCGACGTGCCCCAATTCGACGGTCCCTTGACGCGGGAACGGTCGAGGTGGCAGTTGGTGACAATGGCCCCGATGCCGGGCAGGCAGAGCTGTCCGCCGTGCGTGTGGCCGGCCATCACGAGGTCGTAGCCGTCGTCGGCGAAGCGGTCGAGGACGCGCGGCTCGGGCGAGTGCGTCAATCCCAGGCGCAGGTGCGCGAGTGGGTTGGGGCGCCCTGCGATGGTGTCGTAGCGGTCGCGCTCGATGTGCGGGTCGTCGACGCCCGAAGCGACGACGCGGACCCCGGACACCTCGAGCTCGCGTACGGAGTGCGTCGCGTCGAGCCAGCCGCGCTCGATGAACGCCGCGCGCAGATCCTGCCAGGGCAGCGGGGTGCCGTGGGTGCGCTCGTGATCGGTCTTGAAGTACTTCAGCGGGTTCTTGGGGCTCGGACCGAAGTAGTCGTTGGAACCGAACACGAAAAGCCCTGGGCGCGAAAGCAATCCACCAAGCGACTGGATCACGGCAGGCACCGCGCCGGGGTGGGCGAGGTTGTCGCCCGTGTTGACGACGAGGTCAGGTTCGAGCGACTCGAGCTCAGACACCCACGCCTGCTTGAGGCGCTGGTTGGGCGTCATGTGGAGATCGCTGATGTGCAGGACGCGCAGCGGTGCGGCGCCCGGTTCGAGGACCGACATGGTGGCGTGGCGCAACGTGAAGGCGTTGCGCTCGATCACCGTCGAATAGAAGAGTCCGCCCGCGGCGAGGCCCGCCGCTGCGCCGACCGCACGCGCGGTGCGGTGCGACGCCAGTTGCTCACGGAACAGCCCCGAAGGAGTGGACGACGCGATAGACGAGATTGCGGCCCGCACCCGTAATGCGGCATCCGAGTGGACATCAGACATTCACCCAGGATACGCGCCACGGTGGTCGGCCAACCACCTCAACAGCACGCCTCGGCGAGCGCTCCGGCGAACTCACCCCTCCGGCGTCAAAGCCGGGTAGCCCACCCTCCGGCGTCAGCGGGGCAGCCCACCCTCCGGCGTCAGCCGGGAAGCTGGATCACCACGGGACCGACGCCCGGTACCTGCACCGTGGTCTGCGTCGGGCCGGGGCTGTCGCCGCTGTCGTTCTTTCTGCCGTTGCTCACGTAGATCGTGACGGTGCTGCCGGGCATCGCCGAGTCGGACGGCGCTGTGAACACCACCGTGCCCTGCTGCCTGCCGCTGTCGACCTCGAGCTGGTTCACCTTGAAGCCCGCTTCTTGCAGCCGCGACGTCGCGTCGCTGGCGGGCAGTCCCGTGACCTGCGGTATCCGACCGCTGTTGTTGCCGTTCATGTAGCGCGGGTCGGCGGGTGGGAGGCTGACCGGACCGAACTTCGTCGCGATCGGGGTGAGTGCCGAGTACCACGTCCGAGCGGGTTCCATGCCGCCGTAGATGTCGCCCTCGCCGCACAGCCGTGCCGGTCCGGAGCAGACACCCGACGGGTTGGGGCCGTCGGAGTAGACGTAGGTGGCCGCAGCCATCTGGTTGGTGAACCCGACGAACGCTGCCGAGCGGTGTGCTTCCGTCGTACCGGTCTTGCCCGACATCGGAAGGTTCCAGCCCGATGCGCCTGCCGCGCCCGCGGACGTGCCGCCGCCCCTGTCGTCCTGGCTCATCAGATTGGCCATCGTGTTGGCCATACCGGGTTCGACGACCCGTTCACAGCCGGGCGGATTGAACGCGACCGGAGTGGTCGCGGGCTTGCCGTCGGGGTCCAGGACCGGGTTGCCGTACTGGTCGCGCTTGATCTTGCTGATCGACTTGATCGGGTTCGGTGGGCACCACATGCCGCCCGAGCCGAGGGTCGCGGCGACGTTCGAGAGCTCCATGGCGTTGACCGGCCAGGGGCCGAGGGTGAACGAACCGAGATTGCCGTCCTTGACGTACTGCGCGATGCTCTTGTCGCCGAAGCCCGATGAGCCGGGCACCGTGTACGAACGCATGCCGAGGCGGACGGCCATATCGACCGCGGGCTTCACGCCGACCTGCTGCAGCAACTTGACGAAGGCCGTGTTGGGCGACAGTGCAAGTGCCTGCGTGATCGACATCGACGCCGGGTACTTACCGTCGTTCTTGACGCAGTAGAAGTTGACGGGGCAACCGAAGGCTCCGCCGCTGTCGCCCATGCCCTCGACCGCGATGCTGCCGGGAACCGGGATGTTGGAGTTGCCCGGCAGACCCTTCTCGAGGCCCGCGGCGACGGTGAAGATCTTGAAGACCGAGCCCGCGCCGTCGCCGACCAGCGAGAAGGGTTGCGGCTGCACTGTCTGCGACGCGTTGGCGTTGAGTCCGTAATTGCGGCTCGATGCCATCGACAGGACGTCGTGCGAGCGGGTGCCCGGCCGGATCACGCTCATGACAGCGGCGACACCGTCGGCGTCGGGGCTGACGTTGGCTTGCGCCGACCGCACGCTGTTGCGTTGCACCTCGGGGTTGAGAGTGGTCTGGATGATGTAGCCACCGCGGGTGACCGACGATCGCGACATGCCGTTCTCGGCCAGGAACTGCAGTGCGTAGTCGCAGAAGAAGCCGTTGTTGTCGGCGCCGATGCAGCCCTGGACGGGCGTTCGCGGCTGGGGAAGAACACCGAGCGGAGCTTTCTTGGCTGCCTCGAGCTCTGCGCGCCGCTCGGGGAAGTTGACGATCATCGTGTCGAGGACGGTGTTGCGTCTCTCGGTCGCCGCCTCGGGATTGCTGTACGGATTGAGTGCAGAACTCGACTGCACCATGCCTGCGAGCAGCGCCGATTCGCCGACGTCCAGATCCTTGGCGCTCTTGCCGAAGTACGTTTGTGCCGCAGCCTCGATGCCGTAAGCGTTGTTGCCGAACGGCACCACGTTGAGGTAGCGGGTGACGATCTGCTTCTTCGCCTCCTGCTTGGCGGCGGCGTCGTCTAGTCCCTTTCGTTTCGCCTCGTCGCGAAGCGACTGTTCCATCGTGAGTGCCATGCGCACCTCACGCAGCTTGCGCGCGGGCGTCGTCTCGATGGCTGCCTGGCGGTCGGCTTCGGTGCGGGCGAGCACGAGGAGTTGGTAATTCTTGATGTACTGCTGATCCAGCGTCGATGCACCCTGCTGCACTTCGCCCGACGACGAGTTCTTGAGGAATGCGCGGATCGTGCCCTTCCAGTCGACGCCGTCGTGCTCGAGGAAGCGTCTGTCCTCGATCGAGATGATCGCGCGGATCATGTCGGGGGAGATGTCGTTGTATCCGACCTGGTACCTGTACTGGTCGAAGAGTCGCGCGATGGGTGTCCCCGCCGCGTCGGTCATCGTCGTGACCTCTGGCAGCGTTCCGCTGAGTAACTCCGACGAGACGTTCTCTACTGCCGACGCCGCGCGGTTCGACGCGATACCCACGCCGCTGGCCGCGGGATAGAGGAATCCGGCAACGAGCACGCCGGCCAGCACGCATGCCCCTGCGAGCGACCACAGCTTCTTCGACTTCGGCACATCGGACAGGATACGTGTGATTTCTGAGACAACCGCGTGGCCCGCCGATGAGGTGCCCGACGGTCTGCTCCGGCGCGCAACGTCGGCCTGAATCCGCACCCGGCGCGTCGAGTCGATGGGGTCTTTGTCGGCGGTTTTGTCTGTTTCCCTGCGAGTTTGCACGGTTGTGCCAGTTTTCTCCGGTTCAGGGGTTGCGGACGCATGCACAGATCCTTAGATTGAGTGCAGAATGTGACTCACATAACAACGGAGACCAGAAGTGGTACGGGCATCTACGAATGGTCGACCGCCGCGGAATCGGTGACGTGGTGTGGGAGGCGAGCATTCGCCGGCAACGACGCAGGGTCGTTGTGCCGGGCACGGGTCGCGCACAGCGCGCAACGACAAGGGGCGCGCACAGCGCGCAACGACAAAAAGACAGGGGTCGGCTCATGGCGACAGCGGCGGTATCGACCAACGAAACTCGACTGACGTGGGTGGCACGGGCGCGTTGCCGTGGCGAGGATCCCGATGAACTCTTCGTTCGTGGAGCGGCTCAGCGGAAAGCCGCAGTCATCTGCCGCCACTGCCCGGTGCAACTCGAATGCGGAGCCGACGCTCTCGACAACCGCGTCGAGTTCGGAGTGTGGGGTGGCATGACCGAACGTCAGCGTCGTGCGTTGTTGCGTCAGCACCCCGAGGTGACCTCGTGGGCAGAGTTCTTCGCTGCCCAGCGCCGACGCCGCGAGGTATCCGTCGGCTGATCTCGCCCCGGGTTCAACCCCAGGGTGAACGGGGAAACCCGTTGCGCAGGAATGAGATCAGCAGTGCATTGAGTGCGTCGGGTTGCTCAGCGGGCACCATGTGACTGCCCGGCAGTACTGCCAGACGTGCATGCGGGAGTGCGGCTACGACAGCCGAACTGTGATCGAGTGTCACCTCGTCGCGGTCTCCCTGCAGAACCATCGTCGGAGTCATGATCGACGTCAACGAGTTCAGATCTATCCGCGGTTCCGTGGCGAACAGGTGCTTCATCTTCGCGTCGAACGTCGTGAAATGGTCGGCGCCGTCGGGCGAAAGCGCAGCGTACTGCGACCGCAGGCCCGCCATCGCGCTCCCGGAATCGAGAAGCTCGGTCAGCGGGCTGTCGGCAACCTTGCCGTCGTCGTTGTAGTACTAGCCGATCAACACCATGCGCGTGATCTTCTCGGCGCGATCGCGCGCCGCCAATAAAGCGACAGCGGCGCCGTCACTCCAGCCGACGAGATGTGCGGGACCCTCGACGTGACGCTCGAGGTAGGCGACCGTGTCGTCGGCCATCGCCTGATACGTGATCGGGCCATCGACGTCGGGCGTGCGCGCGTGCCCCCGACGTTCGGGGACGTGCACGCGGAATCCGGCCTCGACCAACACCGGCGCGGTGAGCGCCCACGACGACGCCCCGCCGTACCCTCCGTGCAGCAGGGCGACGGCCGGTCCACTCCCCGCGACCTCGTGCCATTCGCGGTGACCTGCGACGTCGACGTAGGAGCCGTCGAATCCGCGGAGCGTGGCGGTCGGCCGCGTGCGTGCTCGCCGACGTTGCGCCATCAGATGTTCAGCCCCTGCCGGTGATCTCTTCCGCGACGGCGTGCAGCGCGTCGAGGTCGGCGACCTCGAACGGCAGCGACGGAACGCCGACGATCGGGACCGTCGGGTGCGACGCGGTAAATCGTTGCAGGAGGTGCAGTTCGCGCTTGCCGGTGGCCGCGCGCGCGGCGTGCAGTCTCAGCACGCCCTCGGTGAGGTCGTCGGAGACTCGTTCCAGAGCGACGTGGGCAGCTTCTTCGGAGATGCTCGTCAGGTTGGGGTGTGTGCGGTTGAGGATCAAGCCCGCCAGGGGCATCGACTCCTCGCTGAGACGGTCGACGAAGAACGCGGCCTCGCGCAGGGCGTCGGGTTCGGCCGCCGCGACCACCGCGAACCGGGTGCCGGGTTGTTTGAGCAGCTCGTAGGTGCGCAGTGCGCGCTCCTGGAAGCCGCCGAACATCGAATCCAGCGATTGCACGAATGTCGCGACGTCGCGCAGCATGTCGCCGCCGATGATCGTCGACACACCTCGCATCGCGAGGCTCATCGCGCCGGTGACCATGCGCCCGACGCCGCGTCCGCCGCCGACGAGCACCTTCATCAGGCGTCCCGACAGGAACGACCCGAGGCGTTGCGGGGCGTCGAGGAAGTCGAGTGCATTGCGCGACGGTGGCGTGTCGACGACGATGAGGTCCCAGCGATCCTGCTCGAGCAGCTTGCCGAGCTTCTCCATCGCCATGTACTCCTGCGTGCCGGAGAACGACGACGCGACGGTCTGATAGAAGGAGTTCTCCATGATCGCCGCCGCGCGCTCGGGCGTCGAATGTTCGAGCACCATGTCGTCGAAGGTGCGTCGCATGTCGAGCATCATCGCGTCGAGCGAACCGGAGCCGTCTGCGGTGACCGGTGAGACGGTGACCGGCTGAGGGTCGTTGGTCAGCTCGGTCATGCCGAGCGACTGCGCGAGGCGTCGAGCGGGGTCGATGGTGAGAACCGCGACGTTGCGGCCGTGCTTGGCGGCGTACACAGCCATCGCGGCGGCGGTGGTCGTCTTGCCGACACCGCCTGCGCCACAACAGATCACGACGCGGGTCTCCGGATCGGTGAGAACGGAGCCCATCTTGAGGTCGAGCGGCATCACGCACCGGCTTTCTGCAGCAGGTTGGCCAATTCGTAGAGCGAGCCGAGGTCGATGCCCTCGTCGAGCAGCGGTAACTCGAGTGTCGGCACCTCGACCTCGTCGAGCTGAGCCTTGGCGACCTGCTGGGCCTGCAGGCGCGTCGCGTGCTCGATGCTCTCGGTGAGCAGACCCGCGAGGTCGGCCTCGGAGACCGGCATCTGCGCGTCGGCGAGACTCGACGCGATCCTCGGGGCGTCGATGACTCCCTCGGCGATCGCGTCGATCTCATCGGCAGGGAGATAGACGGGACTGACCTTGTTGATGATGAGCGTGCCGACGTTGACGTCCTTGGACCGCAGGTCGTCGACGGCCTCGACGGTTTCCTGGATGGGCATCGCCTCGAGAAGTGTCACCAGGTGGACGACGGTCTCTTCGGAGTGCAGCAGCCGGGCGACGCCGTCGCTCTGATTGCGGATCGGTCCGGTCTTCGCCAGATCGGCCATCGCGGTGGTGACGTCGAGGAAGTTGCCGATCCGGCCGGTCGGCGGGGCGTCGACGACGACGGCGTCGTACACGCGGTTGCCCGCCTTGTCGGTGTGGATGATCCGCTCTTTGATCTTGCCGGTGAGCAGCACGTCACGGAGGCCGGGCGCGACCGTCGTGACGAAGTCGATTGCGCCGATGCGCTTCATCGCGCGCCCGGCGAATCCCAGGTTGTAGAACATGTCGAGGTATTCGAGCAGCGCGTGTTCGATGTCGATGGCGAGCGCCCACACCTCGCCGCCCCCCTCTGCGGTGGCGATGCGGGTGTCGTTCGGCGGGAGGGGCGGGATGTCGAAGAGCTGCGCGATTCCCTGACGTCCCTCGCACTCGACGAGAAGCACCCGTTTGCCGTCGGCTGCCAGCGCCAACGCCAGGGCTGCTGCGACGGTTGTCTTGCCGGTTCCGCCCTTGCCGGAGACAAAGTGCAGGCGCGCACGTGAAGCGCTGTCCGGCCAGGTGTTCTCGGCTTCGTCGGCGGTGCCTGGCAGTGTCTCCCCGTCGGCTGTTTTGTCGGCCACAGGTTCACCTTAGATGCTGGGTGTCTCGGGATAGGGTGGGTCCATGACTGAAGTGACCGCCTGGGAGTACGCGACGGTGCCGCTGCTGACGCACGCCACGAAACAGATCCTCGACACCTGGGGTGCCGACGGATGGGAACTGGTCAGCGTGCTGCCCGGTCCGACCGGCGAACAACACGTGGCATATCTCAAGCGACCCAAGGGCTGAGGAGCGTTCCATGAGCTGGAGTGAACGACTTCCGCAGATCGGCATCGTCCTGCCTCCCGCAGCCAAGCCGGTGGCCAATTACGTTCCGGCCGTGCGCATCGGGAACCTGGTCTACACGTCGGGGCAGTTGCCGTTCGTGTCGGGCAAACTCGAGTTCCGGGGGAAGGTCCATGAGGGTGCCGACGGCACCGTCACCCCGGAACAGGCGGTCAGTGCTGCCAGGCAGTGCACGCTCAACGCGTTGTCGGCGATCGACGCGCTCGTCGGCCTCGACGCGATCACGCGCATCGTGAAGGTGACCGGATACGTCGCCTCCGGTCCGGGTTTCTCCGGCCAGCCGCAGGTGCTCAACGGGGCGTCGGATCTGCTCGCCGACATCTTCGGCGAAGCCGGTGTCCACGCGCGTTCTGCCGTCGGCGTTGCCGAACTGCCGTTGGCGTCGCCCGTCGAGGTCGAGCTGATCGTCGAGGTCACGCCCGAGTCGTGATACCCACCGACTGGTGAGTCTCGACGTTGTAGTCCTCTTCGTCGCGGCCGTCGCCGCGGGTTGGGTCGACGCCGTCGTCGGCGGTGGCGGGCTGATCATGATCCCGGCGTTGCTGATCACCAACCCCGGACTGGCGCCGGCGACGGCGCTCGGGACCAACAAGCTGATGGCGATTTTCGGGACGTCGTCGGCCGCGTGGCGCTACTCGCGTCGGGTACCGATGGACCTTCGACGCCTCGCCCCGGTCTTCGCCTGTGCGGTCGTCTTCTCCGCTCTGGGTGCGCTCGTCGCGGGTCTGCTGCCCGCCGACGTCTTCACCCCGATCGTGCTGGTCTTGCTGGTCGCCGTTGGTCTGTTCGTCGCTCTCAACCCGCGCTTCGGCTCCCACGAGATGACGGGAAAGTCGCGCCGGTCGATCATTCTCGGGCTGGCGATCTGCGGTGTCGTCATCGCGTTTTACGACGGCGTGCTCGGACCTGGCACCGGCACGTTCCTGATCATCACGCTGACGGCGCTCGTCGGCACGAGCTTTCTGGAGAGTTCCGCGATGGCCAAGGTCATCAACACCGGAACCAACCTCGGCGCGCTCGCGGTGTTCGCGGCGCAGGGGAACGTGATGTGGCTGCTCGGCCTGGCACTGGCCATCGGAAACATCGCGGGCGCGCAATTGGGTTCGCACATGGCGCTCGGGCGGGGGAGCTCGTTCGTGCGGTGGGTGCTGCTCGCGGTCGTCGTCGTGATGGTCGCGAAGCTCGGCTTCGACATGTGGAGCAAGTAGGGAGCAGCGGTCGGTCGTCGTGGGTGGGCGGCCACATGCGGCCGATGTGAGCCGCATTACGCTGTGTGCATGACGAGTCCAGGCGATCGTGACGACCTCGCCACCACCGCATCCGACGCCACCACCGCATCCGACGCCTCCGGCACGCCCGACGCCGAAACCGATTCGGGCGTATCGCATCCCGCGTACGGGGTGCTGCGTGAGGTGACGCCGTTCGCGTCGGTTCTGTTGTGCGAGAACCCCGGAATGATGGAGCTCGACGGCACCAACACGTGGGTGCTGCGTGCCCCGGGAAGTGACGAGTGCGTCGTCGTCGATCCCGGGCCACGCAAGCACAAGAAGCATGTCAAGCGCATCGCAGAGCAACCGGGGATCGCGCTGACGCTGATCACGCATCGGCACGGCGACCACACCGGAGCAATCACGGCGTTGCACAAGCACACCGGCGTGGCGACGCGGGCGCGGCTTGCCGAACACTCGCGTGGCGCAGCACCTCTCGCCGACCGCGAGGTCATCGAGATCGCCGGGCTGAAGATCACCGTGCTGCACACGCCGGGCCACACCGGCGATTCGGTGAGCTTTCTCGTCGAGTGGGAGGACCAGCGCGCGGTTCTCACCGGCGACACCATCCTCGGAAGTGGCACCACCGTGCTGGATCCCAGCGACGGCACGCTGCGCGATTACCTCAACTCGTTGAACCGGTTGATCGTCGAAGGTGAGGGCGCGGCACTTCTACCTGCGCACGGCCCCGACCATCCCGATCTCGGTCCCGTTGCGCGGTACTACAAGAAGCACCGTGAGGATCGGCTCGACCAGATCGTCGCCGCACTCGACGACATGGGTGTCTCGGCGAAGAAGGCGAAGCCCATGAAGGTGGTCCGCAAGGTCTACGCCGACGTCGACAAGAAGCTCTGGCCTGCCGCACGTATGTCGGTCAAGGCGCAGTTGGAGTACTTGAAGGCGACGTAGGAAGAACTAGCGCGCGCGGCGTGCGAGGCGCTCGGAGTCGGCGATCAGGACGCTCTTGCCCTCGAGGCGCAGCCAGCCGCGCTGTGCGAAGTCGGCGAGAGCCTTGTTCACGGTCTCGCGGGATGCGCCGACGAGCTGGGCGATCTCTTCCTGGGTCAGGTCGTGGGTGACGCGCAGTGCGCCGCCCTCCTGGGTGCCGAAACGCTGTGCGAGCTGCAGGAGCTGCTTGGCAACGCGTCCGGGAACGTCGGTGAAGATCAGGTCGGCGAGGTTGTTGTTGGTGCGACGCAGGCGTCGGGCCAACACGCGGAGCAACTGCTCTGCGATCTCGGGGCGATCCTTGATCCAGGCGCGCAGCGCGTCGCGGTCCATCGACACTGCGCGGACCTCGGTGACCGTGGTGGCCGACGACGTGCGCGGGCCCGGGTCGAAGATGGAGAGCTCGCCGAACATGTCCGACGGTCCCATGATGGTCAGCAGGTTCTCGCGTCCGTCGGGTGAGCGTCGTCCGACCTTCACCTTGCCCGACAGGATGATGTAGAGGCGGTCTCCTGGCTCTCCCTCATGGAAGATCACGTGTCCACGCGGAAAATCCACGGGCTGTAGTTGCTTGGTCAGCGCCGCGACAGCGGAGGGCTCCACACCCTGGAAAATTCCCGCCCGCGCCAGTACTTCCTCCACCTAAGGAACCTTTCTCATCGGCCGCGTGAACGACACACGCACTCAGCAACGCTACTCTCGCCCTGAAGCATATGTGTTGGATGGGTCACTAGCGCCACTTTGGGGCCGTGTTGCGCGTGCTGAATTGATGTTCCGGCGGGGCCGTGTGAATCGTGGAGATCGCCCTACGAGGGCGTGATCATCGGATGGTCGACGACGTCGACGTGGTTCGCCACATGTGTCGGACGAGGGTTGCGCTCAGCTCGCGCGACGCTCGCGCAGCTCGTCGAGCGCTGCCGGAAAACCGTCCCTGGCCAGCGTGTCCACATGTTGTGACTCGGCTGATTGCAGAAACTCCTCGACGTTGTCGCGGGAGACGCTGAGCCGGTCCGTGTGGTGCTGAACCTTCTCCATCGCGAGTGCGAAGAGCATCAACACAGCAGGGAAGAGCAGTGCGGCGAGTCCTTGCATACCGATCAGTAAACACCGACCGCCGACGAGGCTCATAACTGGAATCGTCGCCTTCACTGACTTGTTATCAAGCCGTCGCCACCGACCTGGTCGGAGTCGATGGCTAACCTGAATCGTGTGAGTGCACGTAAGACGGCTGCGGGAGCCAGGACAGAAACCCATCTCGGACTGGTTCGCCGTGCACGCCGCATGAACCGTGAACTCAAGGTCGAGTTCCCGCATGTGTACTGCGAATTGGACTTCACCAACCCGCTCGAATTGTCGGTCGCGACCATCCTGTCGGCGCAGTGCACCGACGTCCGCGTGAACCAGGTGACGCCCGCGCTGTTCGCCAAATACCGCACCGCCGACGACTACGCGGGTGCTGATCGCACCGAACTCGAGGAGATGATCCGCTCGACCGGCTTCTACCGGAACAAGGCCAACTCGATCATCGGGCTCGGGCAGGCACTCGTCGAACGTTTCGACTCCACGGTGCCCCACACCCTGAAAGAGCTGGTCAGCCTTCCCGGATTCGGCCGCAAGACCGCCAACGTCGTGCTCGGCAACGCCTTCGACATCCCTGGCATCACCGTCGACACCCACTTCTCGCGTCTCGTGCAGAGATGGGGGTGGACCACCGAAACCGATCCGGTCAAGATCGAGCACGCCGTCGGCGAGCTCTTCGAGCGCAAGGAATGGACCAACCTCTCGCATCGCGTGATCTTCCACGGAAGGCGCGTGTGCCATGCGCGCAAGCCCGCGTGCGGCGTCTGTGTGCTCGCCAAGGACTGTCCGTCCGTCGGACTCGGTCCGATGGACAAAGCAGAGGCCGCGAAGCTTGTGAAGGGGCCGGAAACCGACCACATCCTCGAACTCGCAGGGATCTCCGCGTAGTGGGCACATCCGCGACGACATCGGGACCCGACGCCCCGACCCCGCACGACGACCCACCGCCGCAGCGTCGAGGCAACCGTTTTCCGTCCTCACTGCGCTGGACCCTGGTGTTCTTCGTCGTCATGGTCGCGTTGATCGTCGCCATCTGGCCGCGCGATTCGGGATCGTCGAACAACCTCGGCAGCCCGACCGACAACTCAGGCGTCGCGGCGGTCCCCGACGCGAAGGTCGACGACGCCACGCTCGCCAAGGCCCGTGCCGACGCCGCCGTCGAACCCTGCCCGAACAACGGCTTGCCCGAATCGAGTGGCGCAGTGCTCGCGGGGGTCGTCGCGCCGTGTCTGGCGACCGGGAGTGCTTACAACCTCGGCGCAGGAACCGCCGGAAAGCCCGTGCTCATCAATATGTGGGCGGTGTGGTGCCTGCCGTGTCGGCGCGAACTACCGGTACTCGCCGAGTACGCGCGGCGCGCGGGCGATCGGGTTACGGTGCTCACCGTGCATGCCGAACAGGGCGCGGGGAATCCGTTCGCGGTCTTGACGTTCCTGCGCGAGGTCGGCGTCCATCTCCCGACGGTCCTCGATGTCGACGGCAAGGTCGCGGCGGCACTTCGGGCACCGCGAGTCTTCCCATCGACCATCCTGCTCCGACCCGACGGGACCATCGCCACAACACTTCCCAAGGAGTTCGGCAGCGTCGACGAGGTTGCCGACGCCGTGCGCGACGCCACCGGTGTCGCCACGTGACGCGCACCGATCAGCCGTCGCAGGAGCCGCACGTCGGGCAACTTGTCGACACAGCGAAGGTTCCTCCGTGGTTGCGGCAGCTCACCGGCAATGTCTCGGCCGTGACCGACAGCGTGCTCGATCGTGGTGGCGACCGCTCTCGCTGGGCGTCGATGCTGCGTCGCGACCGACGCGCGGCGTCGGTGCTGATCCTGTTCTCCGGCTCGTGGGATGCCGACCCCGACTATCCGGGCGGGCTGCCCGCCGACGCGGAGGTGCTGCTCACCGAGCGCGCCCCGACGTTGCGGCAGCACAGCGGGCAGGTGGCTTTCCCCGGCGGCTCGTTCGATCCGGGCGACGACTATCCGGTCGGTACCGCACTGCGCGAAGCGACCGAGGAGACCGGACTCGAGGCGAGCAGTGTCGACGTCCTCGCGAATCTGCCGAGCTTTCCCGTGCCGGTGTCGAATTTCGAGGTGACCCCGGTTGTCGCGCACTGGCGTGAACCGGGGCCGGTCGACGTCGTCGACTCCGCGGAGACGTCGCGGGTTGTGCGGGTGAACCTGCGGGAGATGTTGGCAGCGCAGAACCGTTTTCAGGTGCAGCGGTCGGTGCTCGGTGCGCGCGCCTATCGCGGTCCAGCGTTCTTCGTCGACGGACTTCTGGTGTGGGGCTTCACCGGCGGGCTCATCGCGGCGATCAGCGACGCGTCGGGGTGGGACGTCCCGTGGAACCACGACGACGTCCGGCCGCTCGAAGAGGCGATAGCTCGGGCGGGATCGCCTCAGCTGAGCGGATTTCCGTCGCTGAGCCGCGCTGTCGACCACGGTGACGGTGATGCCGAGACGTCCGAGGATGCAGCTCGGTGAGCGGGTCGACGTGGGTTGACGTGATCGTCATCGCGCTCGCATTGCTGGCTGCGCTGAGTGGATGGCGACAGGGCGCGGTGGCGTCGGGGCTGGCGGTCGTCGGCGTGATACTCGGCGCGATTGCCGGCATTTTGATTGCGCCACATGTGCTTTCGCGGATCGATGATCGGAGTATGCGACTCGTAGTAGGGGTCGCGCTGCTGGTGGTGTTGGTCATCATCGGCGAGACGTCGGGCATGGTGCTCGGGCGCGCGGCCCGCGGCGGGATCAGGTCGACGGCGCTGCGGCACGTCGACAGCGTGATCGGGTTGATGCTGCAGGTGGTCGCGGTATTGGTCGCGGCCTGGTTGCTGGCGATTCCGCTCGGACGCGCGTCGTCGCCCGAGATCGCAAGCGCGGTACGCGGATCCACGATCCTGGGTGGCGTCGATTCATTCGCCCCGACGTGGCTGCGGGATTTCCCGACCCGCGAGCTCGGACCGATGCTCGACGATTCGGGTCTACCCCAGGTGATCGGCCCGTTCGTGCAGACTCCGGTCGCGAACGTCGGCCCGCCCGACACATCGCTCGAGGATTCCGCCGTGGTTTCGCGGGTGCGGCCGAGCGTCGTGAAGATCGAGGGTGTCGCCCCGAGCTGCCAGCAGGCGCTGGAGGGCAGCGGATTCGTCGTGTCGGCCGAGCGGGTCATGACCAACGCGCACGTCGTCGCGGGCACCCGCAGACTGACGGTGCAGACCGTTGGCGGCGACTCGCTTGCCGCGAAAGTGGTGCTCTTCGACAGCCGCAACGACATCGCGGTCCTCGACGTCCCCGGATTGCGCGTCAGCGCACTGCAATTCGACGACTCGTCGGCGAAGCCGGGAGCCGACGCCATCGTGCTCGGCTACCCCGAGGCCGGGCCGTTCACGTCGACCGCGGTGCGCGTGCGCGAGACGATCAACCTGTCGGGGCCGGACATCTATCGGACCGACCAGGTGCTGCGCGAGGTGTACACGGTGCGCGGCACCATCCGGCAGGGCAATTCCGGCGGACCGATGATCTCTCCGGACGGCGATGTGCTCGGCGTCGTCTTCGGTGCCGCCGAGGACACCGCCGACGACACCGGCTTCGTACTCACCGCCAAGCAGGTGAAGTCCGACCTCGACGCCTCCGAGCGCCGCACCGCCCGCGTGAGCACGGGCCAGTGCGTGCATTCCTGACACACACTCGACCGTAGGAAGCGCACAGTCGACGGGTTTTGCGGTCGAGCGTGCGCTCGAGAGCGTCGACTGTGCGCTAGTCGTCGCGGTCGGTGTGGGCGAGAAGGTCGCCCAGCAGCTTGCTGACCTCGGCGGGCCGCTCCTGGTGGGCGAAGTGGCCGCTGCCGGGGATGGGGCGGTAGTCGAAGTCCGAGGCCCATTCGGCGCTGGCACCGACTGATTCGTCGGTGATGTAGGGATCGTCGACGCCGCGCACCGCGAGGACCGGGATGGACAACTGCTTCTCCATGAGGTCCATGAAGCGGACGCCGTCGGGTCGGAATTGCGACCGGAACACCCAGCGCTGGTACTCGAGGCTGCAGTGTGCGGCTCCGGGTATCTGGATCGCGGATCGGTTCTTGTCGACGGTGTCGGTGTAGTCGTCGGTGTCCTGCCATCCGAGGCCCGACCGCTCGGCGAAGTACTCGCCGATGAACGCGCCGTTGTGTCTGGTCAGTCGTCGTTCGGCCATGCGCGGCACCTGATTGCTCAAGAAGTTGCCGAGGAACGACGACCGCTGCTCGGCGTCGCGCAACACGTCGCGCCGCAGAACCCGCGGATGGGGTGAGGAGATGACCGCGATCGCGCGCACGGCGCGGGGGTGCAGCGTTGCGGTTGCCCAGCATGCCAACCCGCCGTCGGCATGGCCGATGAGCGTCGCGGACGTATGTCCGAGTGCACGGACGAGTCCGTTGGTGTCGCCAGCCAGCGTCCACCCGTCGTATCCGCGTGGGGGCTTGTCGCTGTCGCCGTAGCCGCGCAGATCCACCGCGACAGCGCGGTACCCAGCCTCGGTCAGGTCGGCCAGTTGGTGCCGCCAGCTCCACCAGAACTCACCGAAGCCGTGAAGCAGTAGCGCGAGCGGGCGGTCGGGACTCGGCGACGACGTGGTTGGACCGTCGGCTTCGACAGCGTGGAACCGCACCCCGTTGGCGCGAACGTCGAGATGACGCCAGGGCCCGGCGAACCGGACACTGGACGGGTCGGGGGCTGCGGCCAAATCTCAGGCCTCGCGTGCGGGCGGTATCGCGGGATGACTACCGCCGTGCCCGATCGCCGCGTCGTCGTGGCGGCCCGGCAGCACGTTCTGCACTTCCTTGACGCTGCTGATCGTCTTCTTCGGACCGCGGACCCTCTTGAACACGAGGTAACCGACGAACGCTGCGATCAGCGTGATGAAAACGAGGATCGCGAACACGATCAGGAACGCGAGCCAGCGCGACACCCAGTTGTCGAGCAGTTCGGCGAGGAAGAAGAAGAAAAAGAAGCTCGCGTACAGAGCCATCACGCCCGCCACGATCAGCAGAGCGGTACCGGCACCCGCCTTCTTCGCGTCGTCGACCAACTCCGCCTTGGCCAGCGCGACCTCGGACCGGAACAGCGTCGAGACGCTCGCGGTGGCGTTCTTGACCAGGCTTCCGACGCTTGCCTCGCCGGACGAGTCGCGGTCGGCGTCACTCAGCGGGATCGACGGTGTCTTCCCCCCTGCGTTGCGGTAGTCGGACCGGCCGGACTCGTTTCCACTCACAGCATCCTCCGTCTTTGGCGTTCTCCTGCCATATGTTGCCATGCGCCGGTCTCCGCGGTCGTGCCCGCCGCCACGTCGACGTGGCGTGTGGTGCGTGCCGCCCGATCATGAGCGGTGTTGTCGCAGCGTGGCGAGTGCGGCCACTGCGGGATCGTGGTCGGCGATGTGCGCGTCGAGGATGTGCGCGGCTACCTCGCCCGGCAGGTCGACGAGTGCCTGGGCGAGTCTGCTGCGCGCTCGCGAATCGAGATTGTCGCTGTCGAGGAGTCGGCCGAGTTCTGTCGCGATGTCGTCGGCGGTATCGACGGCGTGCGCGAGATCGCGGAGCGTATCGGCCGCGTCGACGTCGTGACTGCCGTCGACGATCATGTCGATCAGCCGCGGAATCATGTCGGCGTGACCTCGTGATCCGAGGACGAGTGTCACGGCATCGGCGACGGCGCGGTCGGAGTCGTCGAGTGCTCGCCGCAGGAGTTCGTCGGCCGTGTCGGTGCCCAGCTTCGAGATCGCCGACACCGCGCGGCGTCGAATCTCAGGGTCTGCGGAGTCGAGGCCAGAGCCGAGAGCAGCCTCGGCGGCGGGATCTGCGGCACTGGCGAGCGCCCAGACGAGGGTGCCGGCGACATTCGTATCGGGCTCGGCCAGAACGGCTTTCGCGAGTGCTTCCGGTGAGAGTCGTCCGTCGCGCGCGGTCAGCGCGGCCCGCTGGCGTAGGGCCGCGGAGTCGGAGTCGAGATCGTGGAGCAGTTTCACCGAGTTCAGCACGTCCTCCCAGTCGGTGGGCGCGGCGTCGGCGATGCGGGTCAGGAGCGTGAGCAACTCGGTCTCGCGCGAGATTCGTTGGCGCGTCTGCGCGATGAGCTCGTCGACCATGTCTGCGGGCTCTGCGGTCCCCGGGGTGTCCAGCAGCGTTTTGATGCCCGCCAGCGGCACACCGAGCGCGCGGAGCCCGACGACGCGGAACAGCCGCGCGATGTCGTCGGGGGAGTAGTCGCGGTATCCGCCCGTCGTGCGGGTCGCGGGTCGCACCAGGCCGAGCCGGTCGTAGTGCCGCAGCATCCGGACGCTGACGCCCGAATGCCGCGACACCTCACCGATCAGCATCGTCGACGCGGACGGGTGCACCACGCAGTGTCAGTGCGCGCCGTGCCTGCTCGACCGCGTCGGCGAAGTCGCCGTCCGGGTCGTTCATCAGGTGCCGGGTGGCGTCGGCGTGAATGCGCACCGCTTCGGAGTCGCTCGCGCTCGCCGTGTCGACAACGGAAGTTGCCGACTCGCCGAGTGCGCTTAGCGCACGGCTGAGACTGCGCTGCACCTCCCGGTCGCCGCGGCCGAGCTCTGCGGCCAGGGCGGCTGCGAGATCGGCGACCTCTTCATCGGGAACGAGCGCGACCGCCGTCCGCCACGCGGTTCGGGCCACGTCGTCGTCCGGATCGTGCAGTAGGTCCGTGACGTGCCGATAGACACTGCGATCGCCGATCTTCGACAGCGTGTGCAACGCCTGACTGCGCGCCTGCGCCGACGTCGAATCCAACTGCGCCAGTACTCGGGGCACCGTCGCTGACGGCGGTGTCCGGGTGAGCGCCCAGGTCAGCATGTCGCGGACGAAGAAGTCGGGTTCAACGCCGCTGCGGTGTACCAGAGTGTCGACCAGCGCCGGATCGGGTTCGGTCCCCGCCGCCAGTGCCGCCCGCAGCCGTATCGACGAATCCGGCGCCGACAGCGCGTCGATAAGTGTCTGAGTCATCGTGATCACCTCCGCGACCCAGTCAAAACCCTGTCACCGTGTCAGGGTCAAGAGCAAGACCGCCTTGAGATGGGATCGCCAGACGCAGCTCGCCCGTTTTCAGTCATTTTTTCGTCGGCTGTCGACCCCGACCTGGGCTTTTGCCGGTCGGCGCCGCGCCGAATGACTGAAAACGGGCGAACAGTACGTGCGGATCAGCCTTTTCGGCTGCGAATCGCCTCGAACACCGATGGGTCGACCAGCGTCGAGGTGTCGCCGAGCTCGCGGCCCTCGGCGACGTCCTTGAGGAGACGTCGCATGATCTTGCCCGAACGGGTCTTGGGCAGTTCGGGCACCACGTTGATCTCACGCGGCTTGGCGATCGGGGAGATCTCCACCGACACCTGCTCGCGGAGCTCCTTGACCAGCTGATCTCCGGTGTTCTCGACACCTTCGCGCAGGATCACGAACGCGACGATGCCCTGCCCGGTGGTCTCGTCGGCGGCTCCGATCACGGCGGCCTCCGCGACACCGGAGTGTCCGACCAGCGCCGACTCGACCTCCGCGGTGGAGATGCGGTGGCCGGAGATGTTCATGACGTCGTCGACTCGGCCGAGGACCCAGAGCGCGCCGTCGTCGTCGTAGCGGGCGCCGTCGCCCGCGAAGTACCAACCCTGCTCGGCAAATCGCGACCAGTAGGTGTCGCGGTAACGCTCGTCGTCGCCCCAGATGCCGCGAAGCATCGACGGCCACGGCTGGTCGAGGACCAGGTAGCCCTGCTCGCCCGCTCCGACGGGTTGGCCGTTGTCGTCGACGATCTTGGCCGAGATGCCGGGCAGCGGTCCCATCGCCGAACCGGGCTTGGTCGCGGTGACACCCGGTAGCGGCGAGATCATGATGGCGCCGGTCTCGGTCTGCCACCAGGTGTCGACGATGGGTGCCGAGTCGGCCCCGATGACCTCACGGAACCACTTCCACGCCTCGGGATTGATGGGTTCGCCGACGCTGCCGAGAAGTCGGATGGAGCTCAGGTCGTGGGCGTCGGGGATCTGGCGTCCCCACTTCATGAACGTACGGATCAGCGTCGGGGCGATGTAATAGGTTGTGACACCGTACTTTTCGATGATCTCGAAGTGGCGGTGCTCGTTGGGGGAGTTGGGGGTTCCCTCGTAGACCACCTCGGTCGCGCCGTTGGAGAGCGGCCCGTAGACGAGATACGAGTGGCCGGTGACCCAGCCGATGTCGGCGCCGCACCAGAAGACGTCGCGGCCTTCCTTGTGGTCGAAGACGTAGTGGAAGGTGTAGCTGGCCTGGGTCAGGTAGCCGCCCGAGGTGTGCACGATGCCCTTGGGCTTACCGGTGGTGCCCGACGTGTAGAGCAGGAACAGCGGGTGCTCGGCGTCGAAGGCTTCTGGTTCGTGATGAGTCGACGACTCGTCGACGGTGTCCTCCCACCACACGTCGCGACCTTCGACCCAGTTCAGATCGGGATCGTGGTTGGTACGACGCACGACGAGGACCTTCTCGACGGACTTCGCGGCGTCGTCGCCGGTGCCGAGTGCCTCGTCGACGGCGGTCTTGAGAGGTGCGGGCTTGCCGCGGCGGAACTGGCCGTCGGTGGTGATGACGAGTTTGGCCTCGGCGTCGTCGACGCGGGACCGCAGCGCGCCCGCGGAGAATCCGGCGAACACCACCGAGTGGGTCAGGCCGAGGCGTGCGCACGCGAGCATCGAGACGAGCGCCTCGGGAACCATCGGCATATAGATGGCGACGCGGTCGCCGGGGACCAGGCCGATCGAGGCGAAGTAGTTGGCCGCCTTGGACACCTCGTCCTTGAGCTGGCTGTAGGTGAGGTCACGCGAGTCGCCGGGTTCGCCGACCCAATGGATCGCGACGCGGTCGCCCTTGCCCGCGGCGACGTGGCGGTCGACGCAGTTGACCGCCACGTTGAGTTTGCCTCCGACGAACCACTTCGCGAATGGCGCGTCCGACCAGTCGAGGACCTGGTCGAAATCGGTGTCCCAATCCAGGCGCCTGCCCTGCTCCGCCCAGAACTCGAGGCGGTCGGCGTCGGCGTGGTCGTAGAGCGCGGCGGTGCCGTTCGCCTGCGCGACGAATTCGGGCGTCGGCGGATACACCTGTGCGGTGGGGTGTGCAGCTGTGGACATCTCTGAGCAGGGCCTTTCACTCTCGGTGTGCATTCACGCGACTCCACCCGCAGTGAGGTGGGGCGTGCCGGGGTCTCATTGTGAGGGTAGTCACGTTGGGGTGGCGTTGCAGTCGCCGGGGGACTGGCGGCACAGCTCGCGCGCCGAGCTGTCGATCGGGTGCGACGAACGGTTCACACGGCGTCTGACACCGGAACAACGATCTGGGTGATCATGTCCTCCGGATCGGCGTCGGGAGTCGGCTGAGTCAGATAGATCTCCCACACGACGTCCCCGCGGATCAGCGAGTGATCGGCAATCCATGCGAACAACTCCGCGTAGACGTCGGACAGGTAGTCGTAGTTTCCGCGATGGTCGTAGGTGACCGCGCGACCTCCCGGCGTCTGGAACGGCGCCACGTCATCGGTCACTTCGATGACTCCGTCGACGGGGAACCCGACACCGACATCAATGGTGTCGGTAGGGAGGCCGAAGGTCAGCCCACGTGGCGGGCCGGTGATCGCCAGCCCCGACGACGCGATCGCCGCGGGCAGTTTGCCGAACGCGTCGTCGTAGAAGCTACGCAGCGCGTCAAAGGTCACGGTCGCGCGTATCAGCGCTAGTTGCTCGGCGTCGACGGAGGTGATCTGTGGTTCCTGGGTGAGAAGAGGCATGCTTCGACGGTGTCACAGTTGCGTGGCCGCGACCGGGTATTGGCCGGGCGGGCTCCAGCTGGGTGGGGGTATTTGCGGGGTGGGTGCGCGCCGGGGCACGATTCGTGGCTGCGCCGGCATCGATTACCGTGGCGAACTGTGACTACCGACCCTCTCGCGCCGCTTGTGGAGTTGCCCGGCGTGCGCGAGGCCGCCGACCGTGCGCGCGATGCGCTCGGCGCCGTGCACCGGCATCCGGCCAATTTGCGTGGCTGGAACAACACCGCGACAGAGGCGTCGTGGCGAGCCGGCCGATCGTCTGCGGCGATCGACGGGGGGAGCGTCGAACTGAGGCGCGACGGAGACTTCGACGACCCGATCCTTGCCGGTGCGATGCGGGTGGCCCAGGCGCTCGATGGTGATTCGCTCGATGCGTTGACGTCGGTGTACCGACGCGCGCCCGCGCAGGCGTTCGCGCGACTGCACATGCTGGCCGCCGCCGACCTCGTCGACGACCCCGACCTGCTCGGCCGTCCGCGACCCGGCTCCGACGTCGCGACGCGCCTCGAACTCCTCGGACAGTTGATCACCGGCGCGACGTCGGCACCTGCACCGGTGCTGGCCGCAGTGGTGCACGGCGAACTGTTGACGCTCGACGCATTCGGTAGCGCCAGCGGTGTCGTCGCCCGCGCGGCGTCGCGCCTGACGTCGACGTCGAGTGGCCTCGATCCACACAGCCTCGGTGTGCCGGAAGTGACCTGGTTCAAGAAGGTCGACGAATATCGTTCGCTGGCAACAGGATTCGGTACCGGTGAGCCGGCAGCACTGGGCGCGTGGATCGTGTTCTGCTGCGAGGCGATGGTGGCGGGAGCGACAGAGGCGAAGTCGATCGCCGACGCCGCCCGCGCGGGATGATTGCCGCCTGATTGGTGCCGGGGAGCCGGACGCTGCCAGCGAGCGAAGACTTGCCCAGACAGCACTGCGGGCGGCCCACCTGTCTCTCGACAGGTTGCCGCCCGCGTAGCACGGACCCAAGTTACCAAGCGTGCTGCGGTGGGTTGTGGTCACCGCCTCGGCGAGGGATCACGTTCTGCGAGAACAGGTCTCCTCCGTCGCGCTGCCCTTGCTCTCTGGCCCGCTCACGGCATCCGTCGATGTCGGTGCCGGACGAACTCTCGGGCCAGGCGTGGCGCTGCAGTTGTCGGAGTTGTTGCTCGAAGCCGCGATGTCGCAGGCGCACAACACTTGTGCCTAATGCGGCGTGCTCCGCGTGGGTGCTTGCCGCCCGTGCTGGGAGTGCTCGCCGGGGGGTTCGGTCCTTCTCTTCCGGATCGGACTTTGCTCGACGAGGTTTCCGTGATTTACGTTCTACACCGTGATCGGCGTCACATCAACCCCCTCGGGCACTGCTCCACAGAACTCATTCGAGGAAGCTCGGCGGACGGGAATGTGGACCCGAACCGGGGCTCGGGATCAGGCCCGAAAGGCGCCCAGCGGTCGTTTGACCCACACGGAACCCCCGCGGATTCGGTTCGACATCTTTAACTTCGATCGACGCGCAAGAGGACTAGTCGGCATATTCGCAGGTCCAGGCCTTACGCGACTCAAACGCCGTTCAGGACGAGCGACCGCTCGGCGAACTATCACAAATGCTGCAATCACTATTCTCACCTGCGGTTCACATGTGTATAGTCAGTGCTACCCGGTTCTTTATTGAACCGGCGCCTTTCAGCCCGACCCCCCGGGGCTGAAACGCGACAACCCCGGCCCCCTCCCCCCCTGGCCGGGGTTGTCCTCTGTCTGGGGTCGTTCATTTTTCGGCGCGGCGGGTGGCCGCGTTTAATCGCCGGGCTGGGCGGATCTGGACGCGTCAATCTGCGGTCAATCAATGTGATGAGCGTACACCATTGTTGAGCAGATTCAGTATAGTGAATCTGCTTACATCGAACCGCCCACCGAGTCGCGCGTGCGTCTCATCCACAAGCACGCCTCAGTCCACAGATGTGCCCACTCCTTGCGGTGCCGGGCGTACCGGCGACCGATGCGACGCATGCTCGGTTCATGTCCGACGACCTCCTCGCCCTCGTGGCCGAACACCTGCACGACGACGTTGCCCGGTGCGCCGCAGCAGCGGGATATCGGTTGATCCCAGGTGACGCACGTGAGTGCCGACGGGACTGGCTGAGAACGCGGGCGGTGGTGCTCGATCCGCCCGCAGTCGCGACACTCGCACCGAGCTCACTGCCACGGCGTGGCGGCGTCGTGCTGATCTCCGATACTGAACCCGCTTCCGCGACGTGGCGCGGTGCGCTCGATCTCGGCGCCGTCGACTCCGCGGTTCTTCCAGAAGACGAGTCCCACCTGGTGCGGATTCTCACCGAGTTGCGGCTGCCGGCGTCACGCCAGGCAGGAGCGTTGGCGTTCATTCCGGCGCACGGCGGGGCCGGAGCGTCGACACTCGCCGTCGCGAGCGCGCTGGCCGCCGTCGAGAGCGGAGAGCGGGTGTTGCTGCTCGACATCGACGAACTCGGGGCTGGGTTGGATCTCACGCTCGGTGTGGAGGCGCGCGAAGGGCTCCGGTGGCAAGACCTCTCCTTCGACGAGGGGGCCGTCAGCGGTGCTTCGCTCCGAAATGCGTTGCCGCGCTACAACGACAGGCTCGCGCTGGTCACCGGTAGGCGTGATGACATCCGACCGCTCGCCCGTGGGCCCGTGCTCGCAGCGGTAGACGCCGGTCGCGCTCATGGCGACCTCGTGATCGCAGACCTCCCGCGTGCCGATACCCCGGTGGTCCGCGCGGTGGCCGAGTCGGCCGAGTTGGTGGTGGTCGTGACGACTCCGACCGTCGCGGGAACTGCCGCCGCACGTCTGCTGATCGCTCGATTGTTGACGGCGTGCCCGCGTGTCGAGCTCGTGATCCGCGGGCCGTCTCCTGGCGGGTTGCGAGCGGCTCAGGTTGCCGACGCCGTCGGTGTGCCGTTGATTGCCGCGTGCCGACCCGACCCGCGCCTGGCCATGCGCCTCGAGGCCGGACGCCTGCGGGTCGCGCCGCGCAGTCCGCTGGGCCGAGCAGCGTCGGCCGTGTACTCGCGATTCACCGATGCTCGAGTGGCGGCGTCATGAGTAGCGTGGCGCCACAGAGGGTGTCACGGCTGCAGTCGACCAATGCGACCTCCGACGACGCTCTGATCGATCGGGTGCGCGAACGCCTCGCCAAGGAGTCGGCCGAACCGACGGCTGCGGTGATCGCGGAGGCGATTCGCGCCGAGTCGGGTGGTGTCCTCGGCGATACCGATCTGCTTGCGGCACTGCGACATCTGCAGACCGAACTGACGGGCGCGGGCCGACTCGAAGTGCTTCTCGCCGAGCCCGGCGTCGCCGACGTGCTCGTCGTCGGACCGCAGCGGGTCTGGGTCGATCGGGGCGGTGGTCTCGAACCGACAGGTATCACCTTCGACGACGACGCGGCAGTTCGACGACTCGCGAGTCGGCTGGCGCTCGGCGCTGGGAGACGTCTCGACGACGCGCAACCGTGGGTCGACGCCCAGCTCACCTCACTCGGCAGGCGCGGACTCACCGTACGACTCCACGCGGTCATCCCTCCGCTGGCCGCGGACGGCACGTGTATCTCGCTGCGGGTATTGCGAACGGCCGGAATGGATATGGCGGGACTGATCGCGTCGGGGGCGGTCCCGCCCGAGTTGGTCGCGGTGCTAGAAGCGATGGTCGCCGCACGTCTGGCCTTTCTCATTGTCGGCGGGACCGGCTCGGGTAAGACGACTCTGCTGAACGCGCTGATCGGTGCGATGGCCCCGACCGATCGGGTGCTGTGCGTCGAGGACGCCTTGGAACTCGCCCCTGCGCATCCGCATGTGGTGCGTCTCGTCGCGCGAACGTCGAATGTCGAAGGGATGGGGGAGGTTCCGGTGCGTGTTCTCGTCCGTCAGGCGCTGCGAATGCGTCCCGACCGCATTATCGTCGGCGAGGTTCGCGGCGCCGAGGTCATCGACCTCCTCACCGCGCTCAACACTGGTCACGAGGGTAGTGGCGGGACGTTGCACGCGAACTCGACGTCGGAGGTTCCCGCTCGTATGGAAGCGCTTGCGGCACTTGGGGGAATGAACCGGGAAGCCTTGCACTCACAGCTTGCCGCCGCTGTACGAATCGTCGTCGGGGTGAGTCGTACGGCCGGTGGCGCGCGGGGGATCGTCGAAATCGGACTGGTATCACGGAACGCCGACGGGTGGGTCACGATACTGCCGATCTGGCTGCGCAACAGTGGATTCACCGACCATCGTGCTGAGTTCGACGCGATGGTCGAGGAACGCACATGAGCGTCGTGTTGGCGGCGCTTGCGGTCGCGGTGACGTGGTGGCCGAGGAGTCGGGTCGAGCACCGTTTGTCCACGCTGACGGGGATGGCGGCGACGCGGTGGGCCCGCTTGCAGCCGAGTGCCTTTGGCTTGATCTGCGCCCCGTTGATGGCATTGCTCGTCGGAGGCATCGCCGGTGCGGTGGCGGCATCGATTGCGGTGGGGCTGGTCGTCTGGCTTCGCCGGCGCAGGGCTCGGGCGGCTGAACACGAGACTCAGCGCGACGAGATGCTGACGGCTCTGGCACTGATGATCGCCGAACTGTCGGTGGGAGCACCGCCGGCTCACGCATGTGCTGTTGCAGCGCAGGAGATCTCGCGGGGAAGAGAGACGCCATCGGAGGTGGCCCAGGGGCTGACCGTCCTGGCCGCGCGCGCAGAACTCGGCGGGAGCGTCGTCGTCGACGACATGTCGGATGGTCGGGGGCAGGTGTCTGGTTCGGATTCCGGGGGTTCGGTTTCAGAGGGCTCGTGGCGGCGGATCGCCGTCGCGTGGCGGACCGCAGAGCATTCGGGCGTTCCGATGGGGGAGTTGCTCGAGGCGCTGCGCGCCGACCTCGCCGCGCGACGCGCATTCACCGAGCGCACGCGTGCCGGTCTCGCGGGTCCACGCGCGACCGCCGTTGTGCTGGCCGGACTTCCGCTTCTCGGGATCGCACTGGGCCAGGCGACGGGCGCACGCCCGATCCAGGTTCTACTCGGCGGAGGCCTCGGCGGCATGCTGTTGGTGATCGGCACGGCGCTCGTCGCGGCGGGCATGGTGTGGACCGAACGCATCACCGACAAGGTGGTGCGCGGATGACGGTGTCGATGTTGCTGCTCGCAGCGGCGTTGCTGACCCTGCCGCCGCGGCGGTGGCTGCTGTATCGGGTTGTCGAGCCACCGGACCGTCCATCGGGCGAAGCGCGGTGGCTCGGCAGGAACCGTGAGGTCGACGATCCGTTCGCCGTTGCCGCAGGCCTCGACCTGTTCGCGGTGTGTCTGCGTGCGGGTCTCACAGTCCCGGCCGCCGCGCTCGCCGTCGCGCAGACGGCGCCTGCGGTGTTGGCGGAACCGCTGACCGCTACGGCAGAGCTACTCGAGCTCGGCGCTGAGCCCGAGCGCGCGTGGTCGACGCCGCTGGGAGATCTGTCCGCGCGCCGAAAGTCCTCCGACACAGACTATTTCGAACAGTTGTCGATGCTCGCTCGGCGGTCGGCTCGTGCTGGGTCTGCGCTGTCGGCTCAGGTAGGTGAGCTCGCTGCCGAGACCCGACGTCGCGCACACGACGACGCGCATGCTCGTGCGGAGCGGGCCGGGGTGTTGGTCAGCGGGCCGCTCGGCTTGTGCTTTCTCCCGGCGTTCGTGTGTCTCGGCATCGTTCCGGTTGTGATCGGCCTCGCAGGCTCGACACTCTCCGGTCTGTAGAAACTCGATGGATCTCTGCGCGGGTTCTCAACGTCAAAGCAGTGCAATACCGACTAGTTTCACCTCAACCGAAAGGCACATCATGAAGATCCTTGACTCGACCCGAAGCGGAATCGAGCGAATCGCGGGTCGTACCAACGCGAACCTGGCCAGATTGATCACCGACGACGAAGGCATGAGTACGGCAGAGTATGCGATCGGGACGATTGCGGCAGCCGCGTTCGGGGCGATCTTGTACACAGTGGTCAGTGGCGACAATATCGTCAGCGCGCTGACCGGGATCATCACCAAGGCGCTCAACACGTCGGTGGGTTGAGATGCGGCCGCGACGGATTGTCGACGACGAGTCGGGAATGGTCACGATCGAGGGAGCGTATGCGATCTCGGCTGTCGTGATCGTCGTGATTCTCGCGGTGGGTGTGGTCACGGCTGTGACAACCCAGATCCGCTGTACCGATGCCGCCCGAGAGGTGGCTCGGCTGACGGCTGCGGGTGATGATCACGCCCGCGCCGCCGGCGAGCAGATCGTGCCGGGGGCGCAGATCTCCATTGCGGCGCAGGAGGATCGGATCGTCGTCGAAGTCCGTCGTGGTGCGCCGATGGTGCCGGGTCTGACACTGTCGGCGCGGGCCGTCGCCGTTCCCGAGCCCGACGGTTCCGACCAGGTCGAAGTCGCGCCGGGCGTGGTGCGGTGAACCGCCGCTTGGCGGGTGCGGCGCGGGCGCAGCGGGATTCACGCCTCACCCGACTTCTCCGCGACGAGGGCGGCTACGCCACCGTGGCTGCGGCAGGCGCGATCGCGGGTATCGCAGCGTTGATCGTGTTGGTCATCTACGTGGGTGCGGCGACGCTGGCTCGCCATCGTGCGCAGTCGGCAGCCGACCTCGCGGCGTTGGCGGCCGCGGCAGATCATGTTGCGGCGCTGAATGATCCGTGTGCCACGGCCAGGTCCCTCACGTTCGAGCAGCGGCCGCGGGCGGAGGTCTTCGAGTGCACGGTCGTAGGTGAGGACGTCGTGGTCGGTGTGCGTGTGTCGGTGTCGTTGGGGGCGTTGGGAATCCGAGCGGCGTCAGCACGGGCGCGTGCCGGTCCGGCAGATGACCCGTGACGCCTTCCGCCGTGCTGCCCACTGGCGACAAGCAGTGTGGTCCGTTCGTACGCAAACGTCGACTTTCCCCTGATCGAGTGACATCGGCGGTGCGCCGGGCTGGGTACCGTCCAGTGGCGCAGTATTGTTCCGTTTGTCCGAATCTCGGAGGTCGTCCATGAAGTTCTCCCGTTCAGCTGGCGCTGCTGCACTGTGTGCTGCCGCGGTGGTCCTGTCGATGCCTGCTGCCGCTCACGCGGGGGGCACCAAGGACCCGCGATACGCGGCGCCGCCCGCTTCGTCGGCGCCGACGTCAGCGTGCTCGGATCGTGCGCCGTACACGGGGCAGTGGATTGGGCACGGGCGATCGATCGATCTGCGCGACAACGGTTCCGGAACCATCACACTCGGCAGCGGTGCGTCGAACAGTGAGACGTGGACGCTGGGCTGGAAAGCGCAGAGGACCACCGTGTTCCCCGACTGCGGCATCCTGACCGAGGTCAAGGCACAGACCAACAAGATCGGTGAGGGCAGCTACGGACTGCTGGCCGCCGGGAAGCGGTTCGAGGGTGCGTTGGGTAAGCGGGAAGGACACACGGTTCTGCTGATGTCACTGCATCCCGGACAGGACTCGATTGCGTTCTGCCGCAAGGACGACTACGCCCGCGACTGTGGCGCGTAGTTCCCTATCCTCGCAAGGGTCTCTGTCGTGGCGGGGGAGATCAGGCTCCGCACTCCCGTGAGTAGCCATACTGGTCCTGGTTGCACCAGGGCAGTGAGTGCCCGGCGGCGGTGAAGCCGGCCATCTGCATGTAGGTGACTGCTTGTGAATCCTTCACCAGCACACCGTGATAGACGGCACCGGCGTGCATCGAGTTGTCTCCCAGACCTTCGCCGTGCTTCGAGATCTGTTCTCCGAGCGTCATGGTGGCGCCGCTGGAGTCAGCGCTCCAGGTGAGTGTCCACTTCTCGCCGTCGGCGGCACCGATCGATACCGACATGTCGCCGGTGCCGTCGGCGTTGAGATTCATGTCTCGCGTGTGACCCACCCATGCCCCGGTGAAAGCGTCGGCACCAGAGGGAGCTTTCGGGGTTGCTGATGCCGTCACGGTATTCACGGGCGTGCCAGGGTTCACGGGTGCGGCAGAGTCGACCTCGGTCGGGCCCGTGGTGCCGGGGGCGGTTTCGGATTCGGTGACGGTCGACGTCACGACGACAGGTGCCGACGGACTGGGCGTCGCGGATGAGTTCTCGTCGGGACCGCAGCCGGTCGCCGTCAGCGCCAACGCGATTGCGGCAGAACCGAGTACACACGCCCTCGCGAGCCGTGTTCGGTGTCGTCTGATGTCGGGCTGATCGATGCGCATGACCGTTCCTCTCGATGACTGGACCCGATAGGTGCTCGATCCGACGACGACTCGAACAGGCAATCGTGACTCGACGAAGCGCGGGCCTCTCACCGACTATCGCAACGAATCGCCGCGGCGTATCACCACGTCATTCAGCTGAACGGCAGCCGGTACGGCGAGGTCGGCGCCATGTGAGGGGCAGAACTCAGAGAGCGTCGTCGCCGATGTGGATACGCTTGGGGTACACCCGTGTCGAATCCATCGGGGCGAACCAGACCTGCGAGAAGGAGACCTCGGCGTCGCCGCGGTAGGCGAGTCGGAGTCGGCCCGGCCCGGCCTTGGAAGTCGAGCCGGGAATCGAGCCGTCGGCAAGGTCGGCACTTGCAACGCGGCTGTTCGGAATGCGCGGTGCCACTGCGTCGACGAATGGGGCCCAGTGCACCACCTCGCTCTCGGTGAGGAACGCGCCTGCGGCGGCGTTGACCTCGCCGGTCTCGGTGTCGGTGGCGAGATAGACCTCGCCGAGTGCGGTGGCGATGCGCGGCCCGACCATTGCGCTCTGCAGGTACCACTGCGCGGTGTCGACGACGTCGGCGTCGAAACGGGCGGCACACCAGGCGAAGTGGATGTCGAGTGCATCGAGTGCCTGCGCCTCGGAGTAGAACACGTCCGGCTCGCCGATCGACGCCGGCAGAGTATCGGCGGATCCCGTCGGACGAGCCATTAGGAAGAACGCTGGGCGCGCGCGAGTAATGAGCGGCGACGGTGTCACGCGATCGGGGGTCCCCTCATACATCGTTCAAGTATCCCTGAGAACAGTCTGTGACAGGCGGTAGTGACCGGATTCGTCAGATTCGACGCGTTGGGGAACGGTCCAATTCGCGGCTGACCTCGGCTGAGCGGTCAGCGGGACGGCACTGGTCAGACGCCCAAGCGGAGGAATACGGCCGCGTGTGGCACGATTCGCCAGGTCCAACCTGAGAGTTCGCTGAGACTGTGCGCTGGGAGCCTTCAGTGCGACACCGCCACACCGATTCACACCCACACACCATGTCTGCAGACGGCACGCCCACAGTCACCACGCCCGCTACCACGCCCGCGGGCTCTGGCTCAGCGACCCCGCGATAAACTGCTGACCAGCGGTCGGGCGCTCTGCGGGGAGTGCCTGTCCGGTCCGCTCTCGCCTATTGAATTTGCTGCGGGCAGTGCTGCCTACGGGGCGTATGTCCGCGGCGTGTTGCCTACGGGAGATGATCGGGTGTCGGCCGAATGCGTCGCGGAGCGGTCCGGCGATGACGCACAACCTGACGACGCGCAATCTGACGAGGCACAACCTGACGAGGCACAACCTTCAGGGCACGTGCGTCGCGGGGCGTTGCTCGGTCGCGAACGTGAACAACGTGAAATCGGCGGTGTCATCGACTCCGTAATCGCAGGCCACTCGGGAGTCGTGCTGGTGCGCGGCGAACCGGGCGTCGGCAAGACGGCACTGGTGACTGCCGCGGCGGACGGTGCAGGCAGGGCCGGGGCCGCGGTGTTGCTCGGGCGCGCGGTCGCCTTTGAACAGTCCCTCCGCAACGCGCTTCTGCAGGTGCTTCTGCTGCATCTCGTCGATGGGTCGACAACTGTTGCATCGCAGCATGTCTCGACGCTGCGCCTCGCGCTCGGACTGGAGGCCGGGGAAATGCCGACGTCACCAGCGCTGGCGGATGCTGTTGTCTCCCTCGTTGCCGAGATATCCACTCGCGCACCGGTCGTCATCGTCGTCGACGATCTCCAACACGCGGACCAGAGCTCGAAGGAGGTGCTCGACGCACTCGTGATGGCGCGGCTGCCACGTGTGGCGGTGGTGGCAACCGCTCCGGCGCACACGCAGTGCGGGCTCGGCTCGTGCACGGTCATCGACGTCGTGCCACTCGTCGGCGACGCCGCGTCGAAACTCCTCTCTCTGGCCCACCCGAACATGGCACTCGAGGTCCAGCGCCGCATACTGGCACTTGCCGAAGGCAATCCACTCGCGCTGCGCGCGTTGCCCGCCGAACTGCGGCACGACCACCTCGACGGCTCGGCGTCGTTGCCGCCAGTACTTCCAATGTCAACTGTGCTGCGAGACAGACTGTTTCCCGACATGCCGGAGCTTCCCGGTGTGACGCGGCGCCTGCTCTTGATGCACGCGTTGGCGCCCGACATTCCGGTCAACGATCTTCTCGCGGCCCTCGGCAGTCGCACATACTCGGAGGTCGTCACTCCCGCGCTGGACGCGGGGGTCGTCGAAATCAGCGTCTTCGACGGCGAGGCCACGCCCGCGGATTCGCCACGAATCCGCTTCACCCGAGCGCTCTTCGGCTCGGCGCTGATGAGCACGGCAACCGATGACGAGCGTTCGGCGACGTATCGATCGCTGGCTCGGGTTACGTACATCTCAGCCGGGATCGAATCCGACTTTTTCGAATCCGACTTGTCTACGGGAAGAACCAGATTCGACGACGCGCTGGCAACTCGACTCGAAGTGGCCACGGAGGCCGACCTGTGCACCGGCGAGTGGCGTTCGGGGCTGGACCGACTTCAGCGAGCCGTCGAGCTGACCGGTGACCGCGGTGAGCGTCACCGGCGACTGGCTCGCGCAACGCAGGTTGCCGCGCGCGTCGATCGTGAAGTGGCGGCACAGATGTTCGTCGGAATGCAGACAGGGCAGCGGCATTTCGAGAATTCGATCACCGACGCACTCGCCGCGTCGGCTGTCATCGTCATCGACGACGACGGCGATGTCGACACGGCGTATCGAATGCTGATGGATGCCTTCGAACGCACTGCGCCGCACGACGCCGACGATCCGGTGGTTGTCGAGGCCGTCGAGGCCCTGCGCGAATTGTGTTGGCTCGGTGGGCGGGCGGAGTTGTGGGACGGATATCGGCGGGTCGTCGACGAGGTGGCTCCCGAGGCGTCGTCTGCGCTCGGACTTATGGCGGCACTCTGGAGGGGGCCGTCGACGCTGTCAGCCGTGCAGCGGACCACTCTGGACGCGCTGATCGCCGGATTGTCGGTCGATCATTCTCCATTGTGGATCGGCGAGATCGCCGAGATGGCAGCGACATTCGACCGGATCGACGAATGTCGTGCGGTACTCGATGAGCTGATCGACGGCATCGACACCTGCCGCGACGTGACGAGCAGGCCGTCGATCGCGGCGGTGTGGGCGATGCTGCTGCTGGCGCAGGACGCGTTCCACCGTGGTAAATGGTCCACCACAACCGAATTGGCGCGACAGGCCAAGGCGGTCTGCGGCGTCGACGGCCACGATCACCTCGGCTGGCTCGCCGACTACCTGCTCGGTATGGTGGCCGCGGTTCGTGGTGAGGTCGACCTGGTGGAGCAACTCGCGGCGCGCATGCGTGCCTGGGCGATCCCGCGTCGTGCCTTCGTGCTCATCCGGTTCGCCGAACACCTGTGGACGTTGGTCGCCGGTGGGCGAGGGGACGTCGGTTCGGTGTACATACATGCAACGGCGGTCAGTCCGGTCGGTCGGCTCGGACCCTACGTGTCGATGTCGGGAATGATTGCGCTCGATCTCGTCCGATCGGCGACTCGCACCGGTCGTGACGACGACGCGCGGGCGCATGTCGCCGCCATCGAAGAAGCTCAGATCGGTCGAATCTCTTCGCGGCTGAACCTGATTGCGCTGGCGTGCCGGGCGATGATCAGCGGCGACGATTCGGGCCGACTGTTCGAGGAGGCGCTGGCGCTACCCGGAGCCGACCAGTGGGTCTTCGAGTACGCGCGTATCCAGTACACCTACGGGATGGAACTGCGACGTAACCAGGAACTCGTCGCTGCCAGGAGGCAACTGCGAGCAGCATTGTCGACGTTCGTCGAACTCGGTGCCACGCCGTGGGCCACGCGCGCCGAGGCGGAACTCGACGCCACAGCACCGACACGCAACGTGGTGGCCGCAGACTCGGAGCTGACCGCCTACGAGCTGCGCATCGCTGAGATGGCCGCGGCCGGACTCACGAACAAGACTGTCGCAGAACGACTCGACATCTCTCATCGGACCGTCGGCAATCATCTGTATCGGATCTACGCGAAGCTGGGAGTGACATCACGGGTCGAACTGCGAGACGTGCTCGCAGTATCGAAGCCGAGGACCGGCAGCCCCGCCGGCCGACTGGTCAGGTGAAGAGGGCGCAATCACGCAGTGCCGTACGGGATCTGACTCCGACGGTGCGGTATACGTGCGAAAGGTGGCTTCCGACCGTGCTCGGTGCAATGCCCATCCGAGCTGCGATGGCACGGTTCGACATTCCGGATACGGCCATCTCGGCGATGCGATGTGCCGTGGCGGAAATCTGTGGGGATCTACGCGGCGGCGTGAAGGTGGTGACCGACTCGCCGAGCAACCGTAGTTCATCGGCGGTTCGTGCAGACCAGTGGTCGGCGCCGAGCACGGTGAACGTCGAGAGAGCTTGGTAGAGTTCCTCTCTCGCGGCGCGACCGAGGCCGTTCATGCGCAACCGACGCCCGAAGTGTAAGCGCACGCGCGCGACGTCGAACGGCCATCGGTCGGCGCCGGGCGTTGCGATCGCAGAGCGATATGCCTCGACATCGTCGGTGACGATCGCATACGAACCCGCACGCAGGAAAGCGAGCCGGAGATCGGGCCCTGGACCGACTGCGGTCAACGCCTGCGCCACCGACTCTGTTGCCGAACGTGATTCGCATTCGGAGGCGGCCTCGGCGAGGTCGATGATGGCGCGGTCGCCGCGAGTGATGACGTCGGCGGGCCCGTCTTTGGAGGCGCGGAAGATGCGTAGCGCGCTCCGCGGATTACCCGCGCCGAGAGCGGTGACAGCCTGGAGGTGGCCATGGTGTCGCGTGACGCCGACCCCCTTGGATATCCACTCGGGTACCGCGAGGGATGCGGTCGATGTCGAGAGCAGCTCTCCGCGATACGCCGACAACAGTTTTCGTGCACTGACGAGATACGCCTGTGCGTAGAGTTGCAGGCCCGACTCGCGGCAGAGGGCAATCCCACCGTCGAGAATCCGCTGTGCCTCGTCCCAGCGTCCCGCACCGAGATAGTGCGAGCCGAGCATCCACGCGGCACACACCGACGAGGTGACCGACGAGCGGGGGTCGCTCCACACGCGATGCAACGCGGCACGCCACCAGTAGCTGCTGCTGCGCGAGGTTGCGACAAAAGCGCTGCGCACTACATCAGCGCTGTCGGTTGAGTGTTGCAGGGTGTCGATCAGTCGGTCGAGCCGAGTATCGAGGTGCGCATGCGATGCGCGATCGGGCGAAAGTGTCTGCGCCGCAATCAGTGCCCATTCCGGTGCTGTCGCCGCGTGTTGGGTTACCAGGGCGGTGAATTCTGACCAGTGCTCCGGCCGGTCGTCGAGATGGCACAGCTGGTAGTGCGACCAGAGTGCGTCGTCGAGAATGCGGTCGCCCGGAATCGACGGCTGTGCGCGAATCGCCCGCGCGAATGTTCGCTGTGCCTCGCGGATCGACTCCGGCGCCTTCGCCGACAGGTACGAGCGCGCAACGACGGCTTCGAGCGAACGCGTCGCTGTGGCGTCGGTGCTCAGTGCGTCATCGAGAAGTGCACTGGCGGTGGGGATATCGGCGCTCACAGCAGAGACCAGAGCCGACGCCGCCGCCAGTCGTCGAGCCTTGGCGGGCGGGTCTGTCGTGCGGGCGGCGCTGAGCCTGAAATTGTCGGCGGCAGTGTGGGAGTCGCCGTGCCGAAGCGCCTGCGCCGCAGAACGTTGGAGAAGATCTGCGACGTCGTCGTAGTCCAGTCCGACTGTCGAGGAATCGCTCTCGGGAAGTGCTGACTCGGTCGACGCGATGGCGAGATAGCCTGCGCGGACCAGTTCGCGGGGGCGGCCGTCTCCGCGAAGCGTGATGCGACGACGATCAGCGGAATCAAGGCTCGGAAAGTGTAGGCGCAGAAAGCGATCGGACGACGACACGTCGAGCGGATGGACCGCGATCGCGACGTCGACCGCATGGCTGGGAAGGCCTGCGACACCCGGCACGCAGGTGGTGACGAGCTTGACCCGGCTGCCGGTCAGGCGTCGGCACAGGAACGAGAGTGTCTGTGCGGCAGTGTCGTCGAGCTGGTCGGCGTCGTCGAGTCCGATGAGTAGCGAGTGAGATCGCGGCCGACGCGCAAGGCTGAGCAGCGTCTGTCGCAGATCGGTGGCGGCATCGTCCGCGACTGTGTCCGAGTGGGACTCCGATGTGTCGGATTCGCGGAGGTGGGCGGCCAGTTCGGTCAGAACCGACTCGGAGCCGGCGCGGGTGTTCAGCCGCGCGAGTCGGTACCCGGCCTCCGACGCCATACGTTCGGCCGCGGCCAGCAGTGCTGTGCGCCCGGTGCCCGGTGCGCCGACCAGCGCAATCGAATGGTCAGTCGGCGACGAGACGAATGAGCTCAGTGACGCAAGAAGCCGGTCGCGCGCCGTCAGGGTGTGTGACACCACCGCGCGGTGACCTCCCCTGTGAGCTAAGTTACTTGCAAGTACAAACAACAATGTAGCTCACCTCGGAGGCGCCCAGATGTCCGGGTTGCCGGAAGCTGGAGTCGGCACGTCCGGCCTTGCACGGTGGCAGAACACAGCGACGCCCACGACCGTGGTGGTCGTGGGCGCCGCGTTGTTCGTGGAGCTGCTACTTCGAGGCGGAGCCGCTCGTCGACGACGCGTTCGACGCGTTGCTGCTCGAAGCCGACGACGGTGACGACGCGGCGTCGGAGTCGGCCGAGGCGGTGGCGTCGGAACTCGCGGCTCCTCCGGCTTCGGCAGAACCGGCGTCGGCAGAACCAGTGCCCGCAGATCCCTTGCCGGCAGTGTCGGTGCCGCTTGTCGTGCCGGGGTCGGCTGCGGGGGAGTCGTCGGTCGCTCCGGCCGCGTCGTCGCCTGCGGTAGCAGGTGCAGACGCGCCGCCTGAACCCGTCACGCCATCCGTGACACCCGGCCCCGTGACGCTCTCGCTCGGCGGGACCGCACCGGCGTCGGACGAACCGGAGTCGGTGGATTCCGACGAGGTAGCGGTCTCCGCGAGATCGGTTGCGGTCGTTGCGTCCTGGGCATCGGACGCTACCGGTGTCGCAGCCCTGACGATCGGCGCGCTCGCGACCGACGAGGCATCGACGGTGTACGACGTCTTCGGAGGTAGCGGAGCGAGCGCACCCGCGATCGACGTCACGATGTGCTGCAGGGCGCCGAGCGTGCCCGGCAGGAGGATGTTGAGCTGACCGTCCTCGTCGAAGCTGCTGTCGAGCGCGGGGTGCAGCAGACCGCCATTGATGACGGGGAAGTCACCGAGACCGATGATGTTGCCGACGCTCGGGCCATAGCCGCCGTTGAGGAGGCCGTCGAGCATGACGCCCGGAGCTTGCATCAGCGCGGTCGCGACCTGCCCGATATCACCGGCTTCGGCGCCGTCGACCACGCTCTGGACAGCATGCCCGACCGCCCCGAGGCCGCCGGCCAGCGGACTGATGATGCCGATTCCGGCGAAGAGCACGACCTCGGGCACCTGATAGACCAGGCGCTTGCCCGCGGCGAACGGCTCCGACAGCGCAGCGCTGATTCGATCGTTCGGGATCGCCCCGGCGAGCGCCAGTCCGGCGTCGAGCGGCACGTCGAGGATCTTCATCAGTGCGGGCATCACCGATCCGGTGGACGGATTGATTGCCGCGTAGATCGGCGCGACGGCGACCAACAGGATGTTGTTCATCGCCGACTCGATGTCGCCCGCCTTCAGTGCTGCGGTGACGGCGGCGAGCAACTGCGGAACGTCGTTGCGCAGTGCGTCGGCAACGTCGTTGACCGCGCCCGACAGCCCTGGTCCGACGCCGGCGGCGGCCTCGGACGCCTGCTTCCACAGCGCGGCGAAATCGGGGCTGGTGCCCGCCTTCCACTCGCCGTTCGCAGCGCCGTCGGCGACGCCCTTGACGAGATTGAGCTGGTTCTCCAACACCTGGCTCAATATCGGCAGCGCTTTGTCGGGCGAATTGGCTTGCAGCGTTTCGATATTCGTGAGCGCCCGCTGGATCGCGTCCGCGTAGATCTGCGTCGGGTCGGCATCGGCGGCCAGGGTGGTCAACGCATGCGCGCCGACGGTTGCGGTGTCGGCGACGAGCTGCGTCGTCGACGCTGCTCCCTCGGTTGCGGCCACCGTCGCGGCCTGGCTCATCGCCGGGACGGCTGCGATCACTGCGGCACTCGCGATGGACATCCCGGTGAGGGCCAACGCGCCCACCCCCGGGCGAACGACAGCGTTCTTCATGGTCACTCCTTGTCAGTGGCGGCACCAGAACCTCGTCCGCCCCCGAGCGACCCGATTGCGGCGCGCACCACCACCCGACGCGCCGTCGTCGAGGGTGCCTCGTTCGCACAGCGAAATGACGGGATACGCGCAAGCCGGTAGCCGCGTGACTCAGCTTGTGACGCGGAACACGGCGCACAAAAGCGCTCGGCGCCCGCGGAGTAAGTGTCCGCGGGCGCCGAGGCGTCGTGAGTGGTGTGTCGGATCAGAGCGTTAGCTTTCGCTCGACGCTGAGCTCCCTGCCGCGTCGGATCCGGACTTCGACGTTGCGGAGTCCGCAGACTCCGTGGTGTCTGCCGCGTCGGCGTCAGCATCGGCATCAGCGTCGGCAGCCGAGCCGGTTCCCTTCGACTCCGCAGAATTCGAACCCGTGCTGCTCGAACCCGCGCTGCTAGATCCCGCAGAGCTCGAACCCGTGCTGCTCGACGTCGAGTCGGTAGCGGACTCCGAAACGTCTGCGGTGCTGGATGATTCGACGCTGCCCGACTTATCGCCGGAAGACTGCGCGGGTGCCTCTGTGGAATCGGCAACCGTTGCCGTCGGCGCAGCCGCATCCGAAGCAGCCCCATCGGACGCGGTCGCAGCCGCGTCGGAAGCAGTCGCGGTCGAGTCGGTCTGGGCCGCGACCAGCGTGGCCATGTCGGCGCTCACGGTCTTCGGCGGCACCGGCGTGATGGCCTTGAGGATGTCCGCCTGAAGGCGCTGAAGCACCCAGCCCGTGCCCGGAATGATGGTGGCGCGGTTGCCGTCGGCGTCCTTGCCGAAGAGCTGCAGCCCGCCTCCGAGCAGGCCGCCGCTGACGACGCGCACTCCGTTGACGCCCACCAGTCCGCCGACGCTCGGTCCGTAGCCGCCGTGCAGGAAGCCGTCGAGCGTGATGGCAGGCGCCTGGACGAGTGCTGTCAGTGCGCCTTCGAGATCGTTGGTGCCCAGGGCGTCGATCACGTTCTGCACGCCGCGACCGAAGCCGCCGATCCCGCCTGCGACCGGGCTGATGATCCCCATCCCGATGTAGGCGAAGTCGGAGCCGATCACGTTGTTCACCTTGATGGCGTTGCTGATCGGTGTCGAGATGGCGGCGGCGATGTCGGCGTTCGGGATCGCACCCGCGGCGATGAGGCCGGCGTTCAGCGGAACGTTGAGCAGCTTGACGAGCGTCGGGACGACTCCGCCGCCTGCCTTGGTCGGCTTGATCACGGAATACACCGGCGTGACCACGGCAAGCAGGAGGTTGTTCATCGCGCCTTCGATGTCGCCTGACGAGAGCGACGTCGAGACGGCTTCGAGCAGCTTGGGGAGCTGATCGGAGAGTGCCGCGGTGACGTTGACTTCGATGCCCGCGGAGTCCAAGCCGTCGAGTGCGGCCTGGATCTGGGTCCAGATCGGCGAGAAGTCGGCGGCCTTGCCCTCTTTCCACTCACCGGCGACAGCACCGTTGATGATGCCGTTGACCAGCGCGGTCTGGTTCGCCAGCAGCTGGTTGAGGATCGGGTACTCGGTCTTCGACGCCGTCTTCTTCAGCTTCTCGATGGCAGCCTGTGCCTTGGTGAGCACCTGCTGGTAGATCGCGAGCGGATCGGTGTCGGTAGCGGAAGGTGTTGCGGCAGAGGGTGTTGCTGCAGAAGATGTTGCGGAAAGTGGCGTCGCCAGCGCTGCGGCGGCCGCAACAGCGGCGTCCTGCGTCACGGCCGTTGGCGTTGCTGCGGCATACGTGGCTGCCTGGCTCATCGACGGGACGGCCCCGATCACCGCGGCACTCGCCACGGAGAACCCGGCGAGGGCCATCATGCTCGCCCGTGGGCGAACGGCAGCGTTCATCATTGTCACTCCTAGAAACCGGTGGCGAGCAGTCGTGAGTAGTCGGGGTGGCCAGGTGGACCCCGCAGGTGGACGCCGTCGCCACTCGCCGGCGCTCACCGCCGATGACTGTGCATGCCGAATCGACAAAAGGGACGAATCGTCGCAACGCCGTGGACAAATGACTCAGCTTGCGAGGTGGGTCATATCCCGCAGCAGGTGTGTGATAGATCGCAGCACGCTCAGGGCTCCCGCCTTGTCGAGCGGTTCATTACCGTTGCCGCATTTCGGCGACTGCACGCACGACGGACATCCCAGCTCGCAGCCGCATTCGGAGATGGCGTCCGCGGTCGCTGCGATCCACGTCGCGAACTGCGCGTACCCACGCTCGGCGAATCCGGCTCCGCCGAGATAGCCGTCGTAGACGAAGACGGTCGGAAGTCCGGTGTCGGGGTGCAGGTTGGTCGAGAGCCCTCCGATGTCCCACCGGTCGCACGTCGCGACGAGGGGCAGCATGCCGATCGCCGCATGCTCCGCGGCGTGCAGGGCACCGGGCAGGCGCGTGGCGTCGATACCCGCGTCGGACAGCGATTCCGGCGTCAGCGTGTACATGACCGCGCGCGTGTGCAGGGTCTGACGCGGCATGTCGAGTTCGACGGCGTCGAGAACCTCGCCAGACGGAAGCGACCGCAGATATCCGACGACCTGATGGCTGACGTCGACGTCGACGAACGCCACCGATAGCGGCCCGTAGGTGTTCGACGAGACCACGGACGTCACCGACACGTCCGTGGTCTCACGCGCCGACGTCGTCCAGTCCGGCTCCTCGGGATGAGCCAGCGCGAGTCCCTCGTCGAGATCGAGTTCGTCGACGACATAGCTCTCGCCCTGGTGGATGTGTAGCGCTCCGGGATGCACCGTGGCGGGTGCGCGACCGGCGTCGACGGTCCCGAGCAGCTCCGACGTCGTCGCATCGACGATGAGGACCTGCCCGCCGATTCCACCGCGAATGTCTATGTCGCCGTGGGGTTCTACGCCCGCGGCCGGATACCAGCCCGCCTTACGCTTTCGGAGTAGACCGTCGGCGGCGAGTTGCTGCACGGCGTCGCGCGCGCCCCAGCGCTCGATCTCGTTGTCCCCCAACGGGTACTCGGTGGCTGCACACAGCAGGTGCGGCGCGAGGATGTACGGGTTGGTCGGATCGATCACGGGCGCCTCGACCGGCGTGGCGAGTAGCGCGTCGGGATGGTGGACCAGATACGTGTCGAGCGGGTCGTCGCGTGCGATCAGGACGACGAGCGCATCGCCGGATTCACGTTGGCGCCCAGCACGTCCCGCCTGCTGCCAGAACGACGCGATGGTGCCCGGGTAGCCCGCAATGATCACTGCGTCGAGTCCGGTGATGTCGACGCCGAGTTCGAGTGCGTTGGTGGTCGTCACCCCGACGAGCCTGCCGTCGGAGATCGCGGCTTCGAGTCGACGACGATCGTCGGCGAGATACCCCGCGCGATACGCGGCCACCTTGTCGACGAGGTCGGGAGCGCTGTGCGACAACAGATCACGAGCCCGCAGCGCTGCGATCTCGACGCCCCGCCTGCTGCGTCCGAAGCACAGTGTGCGAGCGCCCTCGACGACGAAGTCGGCCAGCAGGCGGGATGCCTCTGCATCTGCGGATCGTCGTACCGGAGCATTGTTCTCGCCGGTCACGCCCGGCACGAAGTCGGGTTCCCACAGCGCGACTGTCCGCTCACCTCGCGGCGACCCGTCGAGTGTGACCCCGACCGCGGGTTCGCCGATGAGTCGTTCGAGTGCGGCGGCGGGATCGGCGACGGTCGCGCTGGCCGCGATCACCGTCGGCTCCGAACCGCACGCACGTGCCAGACGCAACAGTCGACGCAGCACCATCGCGGTGTTGGAGCCGAACACTCCACGGTAGTGGTGACATTCGTCGACGACGATGTATCGCAGGTGTGCGAAGAACTGTCGCCATTGGCCGCGCGACGGGCCGCCGGTGTGTGTGCCGGGCGTTGCGACGCCGGTGAGTATCCCCAGGTGCAGCATGTCGGGATTGGTGAAGATCCACCGTGAATGTGCGCGAGCCCACTGTCGGATCTCGGAATCGGTGTCGCCGTCGTACGCGCACGGTTGGAGGTGGGAAAAGTCGCGGCGCCCGGAGATGATCGACGTGAGTGCCTTGAGTTGATCGGCGCCGAGAGCTTTTGTCGGGCTGAGATACAGTGCGGTCGAGTGTGGTTCGGCGAGAAGTGTCGTCAGAATTGGCATTTGGTACGACAACGATTTGCCAGATGCAGTTCCGGTCGCAATCGATACATGTCGGCCTGCGAATGCGTGGTCGGCGGCCTCGGTCTGATGAATCCACGGTCGTTCGATTCCGCTATCGACGAGAGCGGAGCGGACCTCACTCGAAATCCATTCCGGCCAGGGCGCGAAAGTTGCTGAGCGGGAATCGATTACCGAGAGATGGGTTACCGGACTGGAGTCCGGATCTGTTCCAGCCAGTGAGCGACGAAGAAGTTCGGTGCCGAACGTGGAGTGGTGCATAGACGAAATGTCGTGCTGATCGGGCGATCTCGGTTCGCGAGGCCCCAATCGGTGCGAGTGCGTGATTGTGTCCTAGAGCCAGCCGGTTTTCATTGCATACGATGTTACCTTTCGGTCTCGAACGTCGAAAAATCGGGTGCTTTTGGCTCAGAGTGATTGCGACGACTATCCAAGTCGCCTCGAACATGATTGACTGAGTTCGGCCGCAGCTCCCGGGCGGCCATCGCTGATTGCGGTGATCGCGCGGGATCGGGTTGCAGCCGTGGTACTGAAGTTGTCAGGCCGAATGGTGTTCGTCCACGAACTCTTCCAATCGGCGTTCTCCGAGGTATGGCGGTACGACCGGCCGCGACACGTGACCAGCGTGTCGGGACAGTTTGAATGTATGTAAAGGATTGCAGGAATGGCACAGGGGACTGTGAAGTGGTTCAACGCGGAGAAGGGCTTCGGCTTTATTGCTCCCGATGAGGGCAATGACGACGTGTTCGTCCACTACTCGGAGATCCAGGGCAACGGCTTCCGTACCCTCGAGGAGAACCAGCGCGTGGAGTTCGAGGTCGGACAGGGCACCAAGGGTCCGCAGGCGACGGGCGTCCGCGCCGTCTGAGACTTCGGCTCAACAGACGAGCTTGATCGATGCAACGCTCCCGTCCTCTTTCGAGGGCGGGAGCGTTCGTCTGTCAGCGTTCCTTTATCTCCGAAGACGATCGGTGACGCGGCGTTCGACGTCCCTCTGTTCGACGCCCCAGTAGGCAAGGCACCAGTATTGTCTGGTGCGTGGGCCAATTGGCGTTCTTCTCCGCCGAACTCGACGAGCCGTCGCTCGACGACCTCGGTGGTCTTCTCGCAGCGCACGGACAGTCGTCGCGCATCGCAGGTAGCGGGTCGGGCGCGGGTGGTACGCGCGTATCGATCGTGCTGTCGGCGCCATGGCGCGCGTCGGCCGTCGTGGAGGAGCTGAAGGCCTGCGGTGTCGACACCGAGCGCGCCGAGTCCGACGAGGGCAATCCGCTCGCACGCACCGCGCTCACTCCGCTCCTCGACACTCTGCATGCAGCCTGGTCGCGCGGCGCGGTCAAGGCAGTTCCCGCAGGCTGGGTACCCGGCCCCCGTGCGCTGCGACTCTGGACGATCGCGGCGGGATCGTCGGATGCCGGGCACTACCAGCTCGGACTCGATCCACATGCGCCCGATACCCATGCACAACTCGCGACTGCGCTGATGCGGAGCGGGATTGCACCTACTCTTGTTGGCACGCGAATCCATTCGCCCGCACTGCGGATCTCGGGTCGTCGTCGACTCGCTCGTCTCTGCGAGTATGTCGGCGAGGCGCCGCACTTCGCGGGAGCGCGTGCGGACTGGCCGGACGTCGGGGACTGACGAACGACACACATCGTTTCGCGCTCGGCATATTCAGCGTTGACCTGGCGTTATGGTCGGCAGCGTCGTCGAATCGCGTGGTGGATACCCGCCCATCGTGAATTCCGATGTGCAAATGGCGCTATACATAAGGTACAAACCTCAAACGAGACGAGACCCCACCCGCCGGCCAACCGGCACGCGGCGGGCGGGTCCAAACCGAAGGACACCCGTTGGCCGAGACCAGCACCACCGCACCCGCAAAAGGAGAAGCGATCCGACGACTGGTGATCGTCGAGTCGCCGACCAAGGCGCGCAAGATCGCGGGGTATCTGGGGGGCAACTACGTCGTGGAGTCCTCGCGCGGTCACATTCGTGACCTGCCACGGGGTGCCGCCGACGTTCCGGCGAAGTACAAGGGCCAGCCCTGGGCGCGGCTCGGTGTCAACGTCGACGACAACTTCGAGCCGCTGTACGTGGTCTCGGCAGACAAGAAGTCGACGGTTTCCGAACTGAAGTCGTTGATGAAGGATGTCGACGAGCTCTATCTCGCGACGGACGGCGACCGCGAGGGAGAGGCCATCGCCTGGCATCTGCTCGAGACGCTCAAGCCGAAGATCCCGGTCAAGCGCATGGTGTTCCACGAGATCACCGAGCCTGCGATCCGCGCCGCAGCCGAGAACCCGCGCGACCTCGACATCGACCTCGTCGATGCGCAGGAGACCCGACGCATCCTCGACCGCCTCTACGGCTACGAGGTCTCACCCGTGCTGTGGAAGAAGGTCATGCCGAAGTTGTCGGCGGGCCGTGTGCAGTCGGTGGCAACGCGCATCATCGTCGAACGTGAACGCGAGCGCATGGCGTTCGTGTCGGCCGAGTACTGGGACGTCGACGCCACGCTCGACGCCGGTGAGTCGACGACCCCACGCACCTTCTCGTCGCGGCTCGTGTCGGTCGACGACGCGCGGGTCGCCGCCGGTCGCGATTTCGACTCACGCGGCAACCTGAAGCGCGCCGACGGCGTCGTCGTACTGGATCGGGAGCGGGCGACAGCCCTGGCCACGGCCCTCGACGGTGCCGACATGACAGTCACCTCGGTCGAGGAAAAGCCCTACACGCGCAAGCCGTATGCGCCGTTCATGACCTCGACGCTGCAGCAGGAGGCGGGTCGCAAGCTGCGCTTCACCTCCGATCGCACGATGCGCATCGCGCAGCGGCTGTACGAAAACGGCTACATCACCTACATGCGTACCGACTCGACGACGCTGAGCGAGTCGGCTATCAACGCCGCACGAGCACAGGCTCGCGATCTGTACGGCGCCGACTTCGTGCACGCCACGCCGCGTCAGTACACCCGCAAGGTCAAGAACGCTCAGGAGGCGCACGAGGCGATCCGACCGTCGGGCGAGACGTTCCGGACCCCCGGCCAGGTTGCCGGTCAGCTCGAAGCAGACGAATTCCGGTTGTACGAGCTGATCTGGCAGCGGACCGTCGCGTCGCAGATGGCCGACGCGCGCGGCACCACGCTGAGCCTTCGCATCGCCGGAACCGCGAGCGGGCAGGGCGGCAACGGTGAGCGCTGCACGTTCGCGGCGTCGGGTCGGACCATCACGTTCCCCGGCTTCCTGTCGGCGTACGTCGAGACCGTCGATGAGCAGGCGGGCGGCCAGGCCGACAACGCCGAGACACGGTTGCCGCAGCTCACCGAGGGGCAGCACCTCACCGCCACCGACCTCGAGGCCGACGGTCACTCGACCAACCCGCCCGCCCGCTACACCGAGGCGTCGCTGGTCAAGGTGCTCGAAGAGTTGGGCATCGGCAGGCCGTCGACCTATGCGTCGATCATCGGGACCATCCAGGACCGCGGTTACGTGGTGAAGAAGGGCAGCGCGCTCGTCCCGTCGTGGATCGCATTCGCTGTCGTCGGGTTGATGGAGGCGTACTTCGAGAACCTCGTCGACTACGACTTCACGGCGTCGCTCGAGGACGACCTCGACCAGATCGCGAACGGCAACGAGAACCGCACCCGCTGGCTGACCGAGTTCTACTTCGGCGACAAGGCGGCCGACGAGTCGTCGAGCGGTGATCAGGGCGAAGTGCCGGAGATCGCAGGCTCCGACATCGCCAAACACGGCGGATTGAAGAAGCTCGTCGGCGTGAATCTCGAGGAGATCGACGCCCGCGAGGTCAACTCGATCAAGCTGTTCGACGACGAGCAGGGCCGACCGGTGTATGTCCGCGTAGGCCGGTTCGGGCCGTACCTGGAACGCAATGTGGCGACGTCGCCCGACGCAGAACCGGATCTCCAGCGCGCCAACCTGCCTGCCGATATGACTCCCGACGAGCTGACGCTCGAGGTTGCGGAGAAGCTGTTCTCGACGCCGCAGGAGGGGCGCTCGCTCGGCGTCGACCCGGTCAGCGGACACGAGATCGTCGCGAAGGAAGGACGATTCGGACCGTACGTCACCGAGATCCTGCCGTCCGACGACGACGAGGACGGCTCGGGTGGCGGCGCTGCGCCGTCCACGATTCCCGCAGGTCCGACCCCGCGTGACGGCGGCGAAGGCGGTGTGGTGCCGCTCGACGACGCGCCCGCGGGCGGTGGCACGGCCACCAAGACGGTCGCGAAGAAGACTGCCAAGAAGGCCGCGAAGAAGGCGGGACCCAAGCCGCGGACCGGTTCGCTGTTCAAGTCGATGGACATCTCGACGGTCACACTCGACGACGCACTCAAACTGCTCTCACTGCCGCGGGTCGTCGGCGCCGACCCGGAATCCGGCGACGAGATCACCGCGCAGAACGGCCGCTACGGGCCGTATCTGAAGAAGGGCACCGACTCGCGGTCGCTGGCCAACGAAGACCAGATCTTCGGGATCACGCTCGACGAGGCGCTCAAGATCTACTCCGAGCCCAAGCGTCGGGGACGGCAGGCCGCAGCACCCCCGCTGCGTGATCTCGAGAAGAACGACGAGGTCAGCGACAAGCCGATGGTGATCAAGGACGGCCGATTCGGCCCGTACGTCACCGACGGCGAGACCAACGCCAGCCTGCGCAAGGGCGACGACGTCGCGACCATCACCCCCGAGCGGGCGATGGAACTCCTCGCCGACCGCCGCGCCCGCGGCCCGGCGAAGAAGGCCACGAAGAAGAAGGCCACCGCGAAGAAGACGCCTGCGAAGAAGACCGCCACCAAGACGGCCGCGAAGAAGACCGCGGCCAAGAAGACCACGGCTGCGAAGAAGACGACCGCGAAGAAGACCGCCGCGAAGAAGAGCGCCCCGCCGGCCGAGGAGTGATCTCGACAAGCTCGATCAGCGGGTGGGCGCTCGATCAGCGGGTGCACCCCGCTGGGTGATCTCGACAGGCTCGATCAGCGGGATGCCACCTAGCGCCGGTACGGCGTCAGGTGCGGACGGGCGAGCAGCGTCTCGATGCCGCGGCCACGTAGCTCGACGCCTTCGCCGATGTCCCAGTTCTTCGCCTCTTCGCTCGAGGCGAGGAACACCGCGCGGGCCGAGCCGAGCACGCGGGTCGGTTCGTCCTTGGCCAGTTCAGTGAGGCGGGCGGCCTCGTTGACCGGGTCGCCGATCACCGTGTACTCCAGCCGTTGCTCCGAGCCGATGTGGCCGGCGATGGCCTTGCCTGCGGAGACGCCGATGCCGATGTCGGTGTCGCCGAGTGTCTCGTACAACTCCTGGCGCATCTCCCGCGCCGCGGCGAGTGCCTGACCGGCGAAGTCGTCGAGGTTCAGCGGTGCGCCGAAGATCGCGAGCGCGGCGTCGCCCTGGAATTTGTTCACGAATCCGCCGTGACGTCCGACGACGGCCACCACCACCCGGAAGAACTCGTTCAGCAGGTCGACGACCTCTCGCGGTGGCCGATTCACGGCCAGCCGCGTCGAGCCGACGATGTCGACGAACAACACCCCGACGTAGCGTTCCTCGCCGCCGAGTTCTGTTCCGGTCTCGATGGCCTTGCGCGCGACATCCTCGCCGACGTACCGGCCGAACAGGTTGCGTAGCTGCTGCCGCTCGCGCAGGTCGGCGACCATGTCGTTGAAGCCTGCCTGCAGGAGCCCGAGGTCGGAGCCGTCGTAGATCTTGACGGCGGTGGTCAGGTCGCCTTCGCTCACGCGTGTCTGGGCGGCGCGGAGTTGCTTGATGGGGTCGTTGATGGCGCGTACGACGCGCACGATGGCCAGCAGACTGAACGCCAGCGATGCCAGGCACATCCACAGAATGGGGCGCAGCAGCCCGGTGGCGTCGGTCGCGATGAAGTGGATGCGTTGCAGCAAGATGAGGCCGACGATCACGACCATCGGCGCGACGACGCTGATGACCCAGAAGACGGCGATGCGTGTGGTCACGCCCGGCGCGATCGCGTCGTCGGGGTTGTTGGCCATCGCTGCGACGGTGATGGGGCGCAGCACCTTTTCGGACTGCAGGAAGCTGAGCACGCAGGTCACGAGGGCGCCGATCGCGCTGGCGACGGCAACGATGAACGCATCCTTGTGTGAGACGGTCAGGTTGACCGCGGTGAACAGCACACCGCCGATGACCCACAGACCCAGGTTGACCAGCGACAACGTCACCGGCAGACGCAGCGCTCGCTTGCGGGCCATGTCGTTGTCGAGTCGCGTTCGACGTCGGTGCCACACGAGTACCGGCAGCGACAGTTTGATACTCAGCGCGCCGCCCACGATCATCGCCAGGAGGAGATAGGCGAGGAAGATGCCCTGATTGAGTGCGGTGATGTCGTTGAACTGGAACGAATCCTGCGACGGCATACCGAAGCGAAGAAACGCGAAGGTGAACAGCGCGCCAACGAGATTTGCGCGCAACAGGTCGAGAGCGAGGATCGGCCACGGCGTGCGCGCAAGCCATTTGGCCAGGTGCAAGCCGTAAGACAGCCTGGATCGACGTTCAACCACGACCTTTACGGTATCTGGCTGCTTGCAATTGTTAAACGTTCATCCACAAGCCGGGGTGTCCGAACTGCGGATTACGCTGGTGATGTGACAAATGTCTTCGACCGGCTCACCGGGCAGCGGGCTGTGGCGCAGGAGCTGACCGACGCCGCAACGGCGGCCAGGGTCCTCGCCACGCGCCTCGACGCAGGCCCATCCACCCCCGCTGCTGACTTCGACGCCGCAGAGCTCGACGCGTCGGTCCTGGACGCTGCCGACATCGACGAGCCAGACTTCGACGAGCCAGACTTCGACGACCCGACCTTCGACGGCCCCACTCCGGCGTCCCTCGTCGTGCCGCGGGCGTCGATGACGCATGCCTGGCTGTTCACCGGTCCGCCCGGGAGTGGTCGATCGGTGGCAGCGACGTGCTTTGCGGCCGCGCTGCAGTGCCAACATCCCGACGTCGTCGGATGCGGTGAGTGTCGCGCATGCGTGACTGTCATGGCCCAGACGCACGCCGACGTCCGCCACATCGTGCCGCAGGGGCTGAGTCTTTCCGTCGACTCGATGCGCGAGATCGTGCAAGCCGCCGCGCGTCGACCGGGTACCGGTCGCTGGCAGATCGTTGTCGTCGAAGATGCCGACCGGCTGACGGAGCAGGCGGCCAACGCGCTGCTGAAGGTCGTCGAGGAGCCGCCGTCGCGCACGGTCTTTCTGCTGTGCGCGCCGTCCGTCGACCCGGAGGACATCTCCGTCACGCTCCGCTCGCGATGCAGGCATGTCCCGCTGGCAACGCCGACCGTCGCCGACATCGAACGCGTCCTCATCGACCGCGACGGACTCGACGCTGAGGCCGCGCGGTGGGCGGCGTCGGTCTGCGGCGGCCACATCGGACGTGCCCGACGCCTCGCCACCGACCCCGAGGCTCGCGAGCAACGCGACAAAGCATTGGCACTCGCACGCGCGGCCACCCGCGATTCGACGGCCTACGCGGCCGCGGAGGAATTGGTGAAGTCGGCCGACGCCGCCGCGAAGGCGATCAGCGCCGAACGAGACGAAGCCGAAACCGAGGAGATGAAGACCGCCCTCGGCGCCGGCGGCACGGGCAAGGGGACAGCCCGACCGCCCCGCGGAACGGCGGGCGCACTCAAAGAGCTTGAGAAGCGCCAGAAGTCGCGCGCCACCCGCGTCGGACGCGACACCCTCGACCGTGCACTCGTCGACCTCGCGGCTCTCTACCGCGACGCCCTCGTCGTCTCGATGGGTGCACAGGTCACTGCGATGCACCCGGACAAGGCTGCCGACATCGCTGTTCCGATGGCCGCGTATGCCTCTCCGGAGCAATTGCTCCGCTGTGTCGAAGCCGTGCTGGAATGTCGTGAAGTCCTTGACCAGAACGTGAAGCCGAAGTTCGCTGTCGACGCGATGGTTGCCACCATCGGACAGGTCATGCGCCCGAGCTGATCTCCGGGGCTGCCACTTGTCGCGCTCGGCGCCCGGAGTAACCGCCGGGTAATCACGGTGAAACACAACGCTTCTAGCGTGGCAACTCATGACATCTGCACAGGGGGCGACGTCACGCGCGTCAGAGCGGCCGCCGGGGACCGGCATCGACATCTCCGGATTGACCAAGACCTTCACCAGCCGATCGGTGCGTGGGACCAACACGGTCACCGCGCTGTCCGACGTGTCGTTGAAGACCTCGGAGGGTTCGTTCCTGTCGTTGCTCGGTCCGTCCGGATGCGGCAAGTCGACGGTGCTGCGCATCCTCGCGGGACTCGAGGAACCGACGTCGGGTACCGCGTTGATGAACGGCCAGTCGCCGACCGAACTGCAGCGAGATCACTCGCTGGGCATCGCCTTTCAAGATTCTGCCCTGTTGCCGTGGCGGACCGTCGAATCCAACATCAGGTTGCCGCTCCAGGTCGGACACATGCCCTCCGACGACGCCTTGGTGTCGGATCTGATCGAACTCGTCGGCCTCACCGGGTTCGAGAAAGCCAAGCCGGCAATGCTGTCCGGCGGTATGCGACAACGTGTTTCCATCGCGCGGGCGCTCGTCGTGCGTCCTACCGCGCTGCTGCTCGACGAGCCGTTCGGTGCACTCGACGACATGACGCGTCAGCGCCTCAACATCGAATTGCTCCGCATCTGGACCGAGAAGCCCGCCACCACACTCATGGTGACCCATGGGATCGCCGAGGCGGTCTTTCTCTCCGACGTCGTCGCTGTGATGAGTCCACGACCGGGTCGCGTCGTGGAAGTGGTGCCCATCGACCTTCCCCGCCCGCGCGTTCCCGAGATGATGCGCACGCCGGAATTCCATGCGCTGCATGACCATTTGTCCGGCTTGCTGTTCGGCGGCACGGCATCGGACGGTCCTGTGAAGTCCGCCGAGCCCGAACCCGACAGGGATGTTCCCGACACCGCAGACGCCGACGCGATCTCCGAGGCCACGAGTGGCTAGCGCCGTGGTGGAACGGACGTCGTCGGCGCGCACGGTCGCAGGCGCCGACCGGTGGGCCGCGGGACTCATCGGCATCGTCGCCGTGCTGGTGCTCTGGTCGATGGCCGGAGCGTTGGAATGGTTTCACGGGACGATTCCCACCCCCTGGGCCGTCGTGCAGACCATCGCCGACACCGGGTGGAGCTACTACGCCGAAAACTTCTCGTCCACAATCGGATTGGCGCTCCGCGGCTTCTTCTGGGGCAATCTGCTCGCGATCCTGCTTGCCTTGCTGGTGATCGTGATCCCCCCGATCGAGGGCTTGGCGACTCAACTCGCGATCATCTCCTACTGCACACCCATCATCGCCGTCGCGCCGATCATCCAGGTGGCCTTCGCGCAGGTGCAGACGATGATCATCTTCCTCGCGGCCATCTCGGTGTTCTTCACGACAATGATCGGAACGCTCAGTGGGTTGCGGTCTCCGAACAAAGCAAGCCTCGACCTGATCCGCGTGTACGGCGGTGGCCGTTGGTCGCAGTTGCGGCGCGTGCGGATCGAGGCTGCACTTCCGAACACGTTGGCCGCGATCAAGATAGCTGCACCGGCCGCGGTTCTCGGGGCCGTCCTCGGAGAGTTCCTCGCGATGCCGGACAAGGGCGCCGGCCCGGCGATGATCGTCGCGCAGCAGCGCGGCGACATCCCGCAGGTGTGGGCGATCGCGCTGATCTGTGGTGCCGTCGCGGGCGTCGGCTACGCGATCGTCGCCGTCGTCGCCCGGTTCGCAACGCGTTGGGCCGCGGGCAAGGAGGTGTTCGGATGAGCGCTCCCACAACCGATTCGACGACCGACGTGGTGGTCGCCGGTACACCGACACCATCGAACGGACAGCCAGAAAGCGTTGCTACAGGTCCGAACATCGGAGCGCTGCTCTGGCAGATCACCAAGTTCCTCGGATCACTCGTCACCTCCTTTGTGTTGATCCTGGTGATCTGGTGGCTGTTCCTGCTCGCCTTCCCCGACATCGGACCCATCATCGGACGCACCCCTGTGCAGGTGTTCCAATACCTGTTCACCGAGCCCGGCGCTGCGGACGCAAGGTCGGAGATCTTCGACAATCTCGCGATCACCCTGACCGACGCCGCGATCGGCTTCGTCGTGGGAATGACCGCGGCGCTGCTCGTGGCGGCGCTGTTCGTCGTATCACGGCCTGCCGCACAGACATTCATGCCGATAGCGATGCTGCTGCGCTCGGTGCCGTTGGTCGCGATGACACCGCTGATCACCCTCGTCGTCGGGCGGGGAATCGGGGTGGTCGCCGTGATGGGTGGCATCGTGGTGTTCTTTCCCGCGCTCGTCATGATCATGACCGGCCTGGCGAACGCGCCCACCCAGATCAACGACGTGATCGCCGTGTACGGCGGCAATCGATGGACTGCGTTGCGACGCTCCGCGATTCCCTCGGCGGTGCCCTCGTTGTTCAGTGCCGCCAAGATCTCGGTTCCCGGTGCGCTCGTCGGCGCGACCGTCGCCGAATGGCTCGGCACCAATAAGGGACTCGGTGCAACGTTGCAGCAGGCGCTGCCCGCGGCGGCATACAACGAGCTGTGGGCGTCGGTGCTCGTCATCACCGTTGCGTCGATCATCCTCTACGCGATCGTCGGCGTCGTCGAATCAATTGTCCTGGCCCAGATGGGTATGCAGCAGAACTGAGGCTGCTGATCGTGGCCAGCCCGGTCGGGTGATCCTCGCCCGATCCACCTGAAAGGAAGAACACCCAATGAGTAATTCCGTGCGTAGCGGCGGCGGACTCGATCGTCGCGCATTTCTTCGGTACTCGCTCCTTGCGGGCGGTGCTGCGGGTGCACTGGGCGTGTCCGGGGCGCTCGCGGCCTGTAGCAGTGGCAGCAGTTCGTCCGGCGGGGCGTCGTCGGACAATCCCAAGGTGCAGCTCTCATGGCAGAAGAACATCGAATTCGCCGGGGAATACTGGGCTTTGGAGAAGGGCTACTACAAGGCGGGCGGTCTCGGAACGCCCGAGCTGATCACCGGTGGTGGCGCCGGTACCGGTGTCGAGACCGGCCTGACATCGAACAAGGTGTGGATCGGTACCACCGCACCGCAGCTCACCGCGCCGGTGATCCTGCAGGGCGCCAAACTGATGACCGTCGCGGCCACCTACCAGAAGAATCCGTTCTGCATCGTGTCGTCGGCCGAAAAGCCGATCAAGACACCACAGGACATGGCGGGCAAGAAGATCGGCGTACAGGCATCCAACGAGAATGTGTTCAAGGCACTGCTCACCGCCAACGGGATGAAAGAGTCCGACGTCCAGAAGATCTCGGTGCAATACGACCCGACGCCACTCACCAAGGGCGAGGTCGACGGCTGGGTCGCCTACGTGACCAACGAGCCGATCACGTTGGCCGAAAGCGGTTTTGCCAACACCAACTTCCTCTTCGCCGACTTCGGACTCCCGCTGGTCGCCGAAACACTCGTGGTGAAGCAGGAGACCATCGACAACGAGCGCGACAAACTCAAGGCGTTCCTCAAGGCCGAGGTGCAGGGCTGGAACGACGCCGTCGCCGATCCCGCGGGTTCGGCGAAGCTCGCCGTCGAGAAGTACGGCAAGGATCTCAAGCTCAACCTCGATGAGCAGACCAAGGAAGCGACGGCCCAGAACACGCTCGTCGTGTCGGAGGACACGAAGAAGAACGGTCTGCTGACCATGACCGACGCCCTGATCGCACAGAACATCGAGGCACTCGGCAAGGCGGGCTACACCCTCAAGCCCGAGCAAATCTTCGACATGTCGCTGATCAACGAGGTTTTCAAGGAGAACCCGGACCTGATCAAGGCCTGATCTCCTTCACGACACACCCGCGGGGCGGCGAGCGCGCGACGCGTTCGCCGCCCCTGTGGGTACGAGGACCGTCAGGATCGCGCGGCGGTGAGCTCCGCCGACAGTGCTCGACGCAGCTTGGCGATCCGTCCCGGAGCGTCGACGGCCACCGCTCCGAGCAGCCGGTCGCCGTCGGAGTAGAGCACGACGCCGTCGTCCAGGCTCTCGGTGACCGTGCCCGACGGGTCGACCTCGGTGGCGCCGACGATCTGAATGCGGTGACCGTGCCACGACGACCAGGCGAACGGCACCCCTGCATATGTCTGTTGCGCGCCAACCGCATTCGCGCCCGCGACGAATCCCTGTGCGGTGGCAGAGGTCCAGTGCCCGCCGGCAGCGCCGTCGACCGAAGCGACATCGCCCGCCGCCCACACCGCGGGCACGCTGGTCGCCATCGTCGAATCGCAGATCACTGCACCCGACGTGGGATCGAGTTCGACGCTGCTCGCCGCGAGCCAGTCGGTGGCAGGCGTGGAGCCAATGCCGACCACGACGGCGTCGACCGGGACGTCGCGTCCGCAGGATGTGCGGATCGAGTCGATCCCGTTGTCGCGCGACGAGATACCTGCCAGACCGGAGTCGGACAGGAGTGTCACGCCGGCGTCCTCGTGCAGTGTTGCGAGCATGCGTCCGGCGAGCGGGCCGACGCTACGGGCGAGCGGGAACGACGACGTTCCGATCAGGGTGACGTCGATACCTCGCGCGGCAGCGGCCGATGCGATCTCCGAACCGATGAAGCCGGCACCGAACACGGCCAGACGTGTTGCGTCGCGGAGTGTTTCGCGGATTGTGACCGCGTCATCGAAGTGACGGAGCGTGTGGACGTTGTCGAATCCGTCGAGTCTGCCGATCGTGCGGGCACGATGCCCGGTGGCGAGTACGAGCGCGTGGTAGTCGATTGGGCCCGCGTCGGTGAGCAGTTTCCGGCGCGTGACGTCGATTCCCGTTGCCGTGGTGGACATTCGCAGGTCTATGTCGAGTGCTTCCCAACTCTCTGCCCGTCGCAGGGTGGGCAGTTCGGGTTGCTTGTCGGCGTCGAGCAATGCTTTGGACAACGGCGGGCGGTCGTAGGGGAGGTGCGGTTCGTCGCCGATCATGACGATGGCGCCGGTCCACCCTTCGGCGCGGGCGCCCTCGGCGGCGCGTACCCCCGACAAGGACGCACCGACGATGACGAGCGGAAGAGTGTCAGATGACATGAGTGGTGCGGACACGGCGCACCTCAGTCGAGCATCCGCAGGGCGGATACCGGGCAGGAGTCGACGGCCGCCCGCACGTAGGTCTTGTCGCTGTCAGGGACGTCGGATGTCGCTACCTCGACGATGCCGTCGTCGCCGATCTGGAAGTACTCGTTGGCCTGTGTTTCGCACATGCCGATGCCCTCGCAGGTGGGGCGGTCGACCTGGATGTGACTCATGATTCTCTCCTTCGATAGCGGGCTGGTGAACGACTATCTGTTGTCATCTTGACCGGGAGATGCGTCGCAAACATTGGTCCTAGCACCCAATCTGACGCTATCGACTGTGCAATCACACAGTCTCTGGCAGTTTGGGGTGATGACCGAGATCGCCGACTGGCTGGAGATGTTCGTCGCCGACCAGCAGAGCCCGACTGCGCTCGACGACTGGGTGTCGACCACCGTCGATGCGATCATCGCCGGTGTCGATCTGCCCGCCGACATTCGACCGGTGCTCGTTGCCGCGGTCGAGGAGCACTGGCTCGCGTTCCTCGGCGGCGTGACCGTCGACGCGGACGGGGCAACCGAACTCGTACCGGCAGCGGGAGACCTGTCGATCCAGATCGCGCGGCACCACCTCGGACTGCCGGTGCTGTTGAAGGTCTATCAGAGCGCGCAGGAGGCGTCGTGGGATTTCGCCGTCGACGTTGTCGGGCATGCGCCACAAGATCTCGATCACGAGTCGCTCCTCGTGTGGTTCTGGACCAAGGCCAACCGCTGGTTCGCCACCTCGGTCGAACTCTCCGTCGCGTTGTATCAGGACGAAGTGGAGCGGATTCGACGACGCGGCGATGCGCGACGCTACGAGTTGGTCGCCGATGTCCTCGATGGGAAAAGCGTTGGCTCGACAGAACTCTCGGCGGAGCTGGGCGGCCATCCGATCGCCGGCGTCACACAGGTCGCGGTCATCGCGCACGCGATGGACGCCGACTCCATCGAGCGGCTCGAACCGCCACTCGTCCGCCTCGCGTCGTCGATTCCCGGAGCACGGCTGGCAGTTGTGCGGCCGGGAGGCCGCGAACTGTGGGGATGGCTGGCGCTGAATGTGGCACCAAGCACTGCGGCCCAGTGGGATTCGCGTGGCGTCGATCCCGCACAGATTCGCTTTGCGATCGGAGAGGCAGCCGAGGGTATCGAGGGATTCGTCCGTTCGCATCGCGATGCTCGTGCGGCGCAACGTGTCGCGCTGTCGCCGCGTCGAAAAATCGCGCTGACCGTGTACGAGGACGTCGCCGCGCTGACTCTCCTGACCGGAGATCCCGACGCCGCAGCGCGTTTCGCGCGTGCGGTGCTGCGTGGACTCGCCGGACCGGAACTCGACGAACTGCGCGGCACCGTTCGCTACGTGTTGACCACCGCTGACAGTGCAGACCAGGTCGCGACATCACTTGGTATCCACAAGAACACGGTGCGCTACCGGATACAGCAAGCAGAACGCCTGCTCGGGCATCCCATTCGGGAGCGAGCAGGCGATCTGGTGTTGGCGCTGGACTACTTCGACGCCTTCCTCGGCTGAGGCGGGTCGCGGGGCGACTACGCGCTGGTCTCCTTCAGGGGGATGAAGTCGACCTTCTCGCGCACACCGCAGTCCGGGCAGGTCCAGTCGTCGGGGATCTCCTTCCACGCGGTACCCGCGGCGAATCCCTCGAGTTCGTTGCCGACCGCGACCTCGTAGGTGTAGCCGCAGCCGGGGCAGCGGGCCGCGGCGATGTCGTCGTTGATCGCGCCGGGCGTCGCGTCGTCGAGACGCGACTCGTCGAGCGTCCTCTCGCTGGGGATGGGGAACCTGCGGGTGAGACGGTCGAGCTTTCCGGGAGCGACGTTGGCGAGTCGGACGTCGCCGTCGAAGTGTTCGACGACGCGGTGGTCCATGACCCTGCGCCAAAGGGGTGGGAACAGTGCGAGGACGATCATTCCGGCGTAACCGGTTGGTAGTGCGGGTGATTCGCGATAGTCGCGCAGTGTCTGGTAGCGGCGAGTGGGGTTCGCATGGTGATCGCTGTGTCGCTGCAGGTGGTACAGCAGTACGTTGGTCGCGATGTTGTTGGAGTTCCACGAATGCATGGGAAGCACGCGCTCGTAGCGTCCGGCTTTGGTCTGCTGCCGCAGCATGCCGTAGTGCTCGAGGTAGTTGACGATCTCGAGTAGCGAGAAGCCGACGACAGCCTGCAGCACGAGGTAGGGCAGAATCCCGACGCCGAGCCAGATGATCAGCGCGGCCCACAGCACGACGGTCATCAGCCAGGCGTTGAGTACGTCGTTGCCGATATGGAACGGGTGAGTGTCCCTGCGGCGGTATCGCTTTGCCTCGACCTGCCATGCGCTGCGGAGCGAGCCTGACACGGTGCGGAACCAGAACCGGTAGAAGCTCTCACCGAGTCGCGACGACGCAGGGTCTTCCGGAGTGGCGACCCGCACGTGATGTCCGCGGTTGTGCTCGATGTAGAAGTGGCCGTAAAAGCTCTGTGCCAGTGCGATCTTCGACAGCCAGCGCTCGTGGCTCTCCTTCTTGTGCCCGAGCTCATGCGCGGTGTTGATCCCGATGCCGCCGATGAAACCGAGTGTCACGGCGAGCCCGATGCGATTGATGATCGGCCAGTCCGCGGTGGCGATGAGATACATCGAGAGGATGAAGCCCGCGTACTGGATCGGCAGGAACGCGAAGGTGATGTAGCGGTAGTACTTGTCGTTCTCGAGTTCCTCGATCACGTCGTCGGGCGGGTTGGTCGGGTCGAAACCGGCGACGAAGTCGATCAGCGGGACCACGCCGAGCACGATGATCGGACCGACCCACAGGAAGACACCCCACCCGGTGAGTTCATAACCACCGATGGCGATGAATGCGAACGACGGGACGATCAGACCGATCAGCCACAGATAGCGCTTGCGATCACGCCACCTTGCGGTGCTTCCTTCGGCAACGGTGCCGGTGGCCTCGAGTGCCATGATGTACCTCCTGAACACGGGCTGTATTTCTGAACTGTTGTCAGAATCCACGCGTTCTGGATCACAATCACCGTGCTTTTCACCCAATGTGCGGCGTCACGCTGTGCGATCACACAATCAGGTGGTGGACGCCAGCGCGACGTCGAGAAGCTCTCGCGCAGGTCCGCGCACGGTGATGTGCGAGGTCCACACGGCACGGAGTGGACGCACCATCGACAACCCGTCGACGTTGATGCGCACGAGGCGTCCGGCCGCGATGTCGTCGGCGATCGACAGTCGCGACAACACCGTCACCCCGTTCGACGTCAACACCGATGACCGGATCGCGGTGACCGACCGCAGTTCGATGAGTGGGTCGGCGGCGACGAGTCCGAGTTCCGAGAGCGCCTTTTCGTAGGTGATCCGTGTTCCGGAGCCGGGTTCGCGCTGGATCAGCGGCGTCGACGCCAGTTCGTCTGCCGACACCGTGCCCGTGCGTGACCACCGATGGCCGGGAGCGGCGACCACGTACAGCTCGTCGGTGGCGACGAGCGCGGCGTCGAGGTCGGCTGTCTCGCCGGGACTTTCGACGAACCCGAGGTCGGCATCACCGGACCGCACAGTCTCGATGACCTCGGCGGAATTCATGGGGCGCACCGAGATTCGTGCTCCGGTACGTGAGGTGAGCGTGGTGAGCCAGCCCGGTACCAAATACTCGGCGACGGTCATCGACGCCGCGACGACGAGCGTCGCGTGCCTGTTGCCGACCAGTGTGTCGACGCCTGCGACGAACTCGGCTGCCCGCTCGACGAGCGCGTTGGCCCACTCGAGGACCAGGCGACCGTTCTCGGTCGGTTCGACGCCCGCGGGGGAGCGTACGAAGATTTCGACGCCGAGTTCGTGCTCGACGCCACGCACGCGCGAGCTGACGGCCTGCTGGCTGAGTCCAAGGCCGCGGGCGGCGGCGCCCATGCTGCCGAGTCTGCCGACCGCGACGACGACCTCCAGCGCTGTGATGTCGGGAAGGCGGCGTGCGGGCATGGCGATGACGTTAGGCAACGCCTCGTCTGGTCACAAGCATGATCTGTGGCCTTGTAGGGTGGTCACTGCGCGGCCTGCAGTGGGGTCGTGCGGTTCGTAGGATTCCCGACCACTGACGAGGGAGCGAGATGTCGGACTTCATCAAGAAGATCAAAGACGACGCGAAGGCCGTCGGTGCCGCCATCGACAACGAGCTGACCGTGCTCGAAGGCGTTCCCGGCTACGACCCGCTGGCCGACGACGATTCCGCGGGCGACGAGAGCGCCGGGGACGAGAGCGCGGCCGACACGCCTGAGGCTGAGCCGAAGAATTCCTAGGGTCTCGGACCTCACGCCAACGCGGCGCTCGACTCTCGACGCCGCTGCGGGTCGGGGTACGGCACGGCGTCGAGCAGTGCGCGCGTGTACTCGTCGCGCGGCCGGGTCAGCACGTCTCGCGCAGACCCGTGTTCGACGACCCGCCCGTTGCGCAGCACGTACACGCGGTCGGACACCTGCTCGACGACGGCGAGGTCGTGGCTGATGAACAGCGCCGCGAAGCCCAGCTCGTGCTGTAGTTCTGCGAACAGTTCGAGCACGCGTGCCTGCACCGACACGTCGAGCGCGCTGGTCGGCTCGTCCGCGATGAGGAGCTTGGGCCGCACCGACAGCGCCCGCGCCAGCGCGACACGCTGACGCTGACCGCCGGAGAGTTCGTGCGGAAGTCGGTCGGCGAACGAGCGAGGCAGATGCACCGCGTCGAGCAACTCCTCGACGCGGGTCGATTGCTCTGCGCGCGTTCCGATGTGCTGGATGTCGAGCGGTTCGCGAATCGACTCGGCGACGGTGAAGCGCGGGTCGAGCGACGCCGTCGGGTCCTGCGGCACGAACGCGATGGTGTGGCGCAGCGAGCGCAACTGTGCGCGGTCGACGGCGTCGAGGTCGTGTCCGTCGACCAGGATCTTGCCACCACTGAGGTGGGTGAGCCCGCCGATAGACCGGCCGAGAGTCGTCTTCCCCGAGCCGGATTCGCCAACAACCCCGACAACCTCGCCGGGATCGACGTGCAGCGAGACGTCGTCGAGTGCGACGACGGGCTTGCGTCCGAAACCACCGCGATGCGCCGCGGTGACATGCTCGACGGCCACGATGGGAACGGGTGCCCCAGTATCGGCAGCGTCGGCGGTGTCGGAATCTGATGCCGCCCCGGCACTCTCGTCGTCCGTGGAGTCGACGGTCGGCAGCTTCGGGACCGCGGCGAGAAGTTGACGGGTGTACGGCTGTGTTGGCCGAGCGAAGATGTCGAAGACCGTTCCGCGTTCGACGACCTCGCCGAGCTGGACGACGACGACGCGGTCGGCGATGTCGGCCACGACGCCGAGATTGTGTGTGATGAGTAGGATTCCGGCGTCGATCCTGCCGCGCAGACGCAGCAGCAGGTCGAGGATCTCACGTTGCACCGAGACGTCGAGCGCCGTCGTCGGCTCGTCGGCGAGGAGTAGTGCCGGGTCGTTCGCGAGTGCGAGGGCGATCACCACGCGCTGCTTCTGACCGCCGGAGAGTTGGTGGGGGTAGTAGTCGACGCGCTGCTCGGGGTCGGGGATCTCGACGAGCGACAGCAGTTCGACGGCGCGGCGTCGAGCGTCGCGTCGTGAGATCGATTGATGTGTCCGCAGCGCCTGGCGCAGTTGCCATCCCACGGTCTGGGCGGGGTTGAGTGCGGTCTGCGGCTCTTGGAAGATCATGGCGACACCGGTGCCGCGGATCGCGTTGAGGTCGCGTTCGGAGGCGTTCAACACCTCGACGCCGTCGACCTTGACCGAGCCGGTCGCGACCGCGTGCTCGGGGAGCAGGCCTATCGCCGCGCGGGCGGTCATCGTCTTGCCGGAGCCGGATTCGCCTACCAGGGCGACGATCTCGCGCCGATTGACGCGCAGGCTGATGTCGGAGACGGCCGGACGCGGGTAGTCGAAGGTGACTCGAAGGGAGTCGACCTCCAGTGCGGGTGTGGGATCGACTGCTGTGTGGTCGTTGTCTGCAGCGTTGGTCATCTCACTGCCTCCTGCTGCGCGAAATGGATTGGGAAATCAGGTAGAAACCGAGGACGAGTGCTGTGATCACGATGAGCGGCGCCACCGAGAACCACGGATTGGTCTCGAGGTAGCTGTTTCCCGACGACAGAATGCCGCCGAGGGACGGCGTCGGGGGAGTCACACCGATACCGAGGAAGCTCAGTGCCCCTTCGACGAAGACGGCGAGTGATAGCGACAGCGCGAACTGGACCCCGAGTGACTCGATCGAATTGGGCAGTACGTGGCGGCGTAGGACGTAGCTGTTGCGGGCGCCGCTCACACGCGCCGCCTCGACGTAGGGCAGTTCTCTGACGCGCAGTACCGATGTGCGGGCGAGTCGGCCGAAGATGGGAATCTCCGCGAGCACGATGACGATTCCGATTGTGGTTGCGCCAGGAGACAATACGGCGGTCAGGGCGATACCGAGGACGAGCGCGGGAAAGGCGAGGATGACGTCAAAGGTGCGCTGTGCGATGACATCCGAGATCGGGTGGGAGACGGTGAGGACACCGATCGCGGTACCGAGAAGGGCGCCGATCGGTACCGCGATGAAGATGATCAGCAGATCCACCCGGATGCCGTAGAGCACCCGTGTCGCGACGTCGCGGTTGAGGTCGTCGGTGCCGAACCAGTGGTCGGCGCCGGGCGGCAACAGGTATGCGCCGTCGATCTGCTGGTCCGGTCCGTACGACGTCAGTAGCGGTGCGAGCAGGGCGAGCGCCGCGATGCCGAGCACCAGAACGCTTCCGACGAGGCCGCTCCCGGTGAGGAGACTGCGCCACAACGGCGTTCGGATTCGACGCCGCTCCTTGTCGGTGGGCGACTCCGGGATCAGACCCGGTTCGATATCTACGGCGGAGGCCCCGGTCGCGGACGTCGAGCCGGACGAGGTGGTCAGTGAGGTCGACATCAGTTACCTGCCAATCGGATTCGGGGATCGAGCCACGCATGCAGCACGTCGGCGAGCAGTTGGAGCACGACGAACACCGCGACCGACAGCAGCACGAGTACCTGCACGAGCGGATAGTCGCGGGCGAAGATGCCCTGCTCGGTCAGGAGTCCGAGCCCGGGCCAACCGAAGATGGCCTCGACCAGGATCGCCCCGCCGAGAAGGCCTCCGGTGACCAGCCCGAGTGCGGTCAGACTCGGTGGTAGCGCATTGCGTAGCGCGCTGTGAATGACGATGTCTCGCTTCGACACTCCGAGTGCTCGGGCCGTCGTCGCATACGGTTGCCGGAGTTCGGTGCGCAGCGCCTCGGTCAGGAAGCGGGCGAGTGTGGCGCCTGCCGGGAGCGCCAGGGCGACAGCGGGTAGCAGGAGGTACTGCGCGGTGATGCCTGGTTGGCTGAAGAGTCCGTCCGGCGGTGTGCCGCCTGCGGGGAGAAGTCGGAATTTGACGCCGAACACCAAGATCAACAGTGTGCTGACAACGAAGGTCGGAACCGCGATCGCTACCGCATTCACGCCGGTGACAAGGGAATTCACGAAGCGGTTGTCGTAAATCGTTGCCGACAAGCTCAACGCCAGTGCCAGGAGAACGGCCAGGATCAGTGCGGTGACGGTGAGCAGAATGGTGTGAACCAGTCCGAACGAGACGAGCGAACTGATCTCGCCACCGACCTGGTAGCTCTTGCCGAGATCGAACGTGAAGATGCCTGCGATCCAGGTGGCGTATTGGGCGATGAAGCCGCGATCAAGGCCGAGGTCGTGCCGGATCGCCGCCAACTGCTCGGGAGTGGCGTCGGGACCCGCGAGCGCTGATTCCGGTCCACCCGGGATCAATCGGACGATCGCGAAGATCAGCACGGAGGCCACGAACAGCACCAGGATCGCCGTCGGTATGCGGCGCAACAGATATCCGGTCATCAGGAGTTCCGTCCTTGCGTGTTGAGGTAGGTCTCGCCGAGGTGCAGTTGGGCACGCCTGTCCCAATCGACGTTTCCGACGGCGGGCGACGCCGCGGATTGTTGGAACACCACACCGATCTCGACGAGGAACAGATCGTTCAACCAGATGTCGTCGAGCTGCCGATATGCGGCCAGCGCCGCGGGCGACGTCGGATCGGGAGCATTCCAGGCCGCGTTGGCGGCCTTCGCGTAGTCGGGGTTGACGTAGTTGGAGGAGTTCTTCGCCGCGTTGAACGGGTACGCGGAGACGGCGAGCGTCGACGGCGTGAACTGTGCAAAGGCGTGCTGCAGCAACCAGATTCCGTCGAACTTGCCGCCGATCAGCTTTGACGACTGCACGGTGTTGTCGTTGGGGCGCAGCTCCACCGGGATGCCGACATCCTTGAGGTTCGACTGCACGATCTGCGCCACCACCCGGTCAACTCCCTGGGTGGAGTAGTCGAGAGTGATCGGTGCAACCTGCCCGTGCTCGGCGACGAGCTGGCGGGCACGGTTTACATCGCGTGTGTACGTCGTGTTCTTCGACGCGTCGTATGCGGGAGACCACTTGGGCCAGGGCAGGTTGACGACGTAGCCGCTCTTGCGGAAGACGTCGTTGATGATGCGTTCGCGGTCGATGGCGAAGGCGATCGCCTTGCGCAGGCGGACGTCCGCGAGCGCAGGGTTGGCCACGTTGATTCCCACGTACTCCTGCTGTTCGGCGCCGGTGTAGGTGATGCTGTTGAATCCGTATCTGCGCGTGGCCAATTCCTGGTCGTGATTGTTAAGTCCGTAGGCGAGGTCGATCTGGCCCGTGCGTAACCGGGTGTAGAGCGCCTGCTGGTCGGTGATGATGTTGAGGTCGATGGCGTCGAGATTGGCTCGGGGACCCCAGTAGGAGTCGTTGCGCACCAGGCGAACATCCGAGTTCGGCTGCCACGACGAGAAGCGGAACGGTCCCGTTCCGTTGAACACCTTGCCCGCACGCAGCCCGTCGAGGGTGTTGCCGTCGATGATCGGTGCAGAGTCGAGCAGGTCGAAGACGTTGCTGAGCGGGTGGTCGAAGGTCAGCACCACGCGGTGCGGATTGCTGGTGTCATATCCGGTGATCGCGGCGGCGGTCCGCTTGAACTGCGGTGTCCACGGCCCGGCGGTGTACGCCTTCAGTGAGCTCTCGACGTCGGCGGAGGTGAATGCCCGACCGTCGTGGTAGCGCACGTCGTCGCGCAGATCGAGCGCGAGGGAGCGGCCGTCCGGGGCGAGTTGCCAGCGTGTGGCCAGCGACGGCTGGACGGTGAGATCGTCGCGCGAGTAGCGGATCAGGGTGTCGAAGACGTTCGACACCACGTGGCCGTTCATGCTGCCGGTGCCGATCTGCAAGAAGGTCTTCGGGCTCAGGTCGTTGAGCACGCCGACGCGCAGCGTGCCGCCCTGTGGCGGCTTGTGACCCGGCGGCAGGGCGGTCGCTGTCGAGTTCTGCTGCTGTGAGACAGCGGAGGTGCACGCGGTTGCCGTGGCCATCGTCAGCAGTGCGACGAGCGCGAGCAGTGCGGCTCGTGTGCGAGTGGGCATGGTCTTCGGATTCTCTTCCGTCCGATGGGCTGGGGAATGGGGGCTGGGGTTGGGGGCGTGGTCGGTCATGCGGCAGAAGCCGATCCGGACATCGACCACCCGACGCACGGCCGCGGGTTGGTGTACGTCGTCGAATACGAGCAACTGTGAGGGCATACGGGTGGCGACTTCAAGCTCACGGCGCCTTTCTCGGCAGCGTCGGAGAAAGGGTTGACAGACCGACCCACCGTGCGAATGGTGTGTGATGCGTAACCGCGGACAGCGGCGGTCGCACGATCTTCGAGGAGTGACGATGGCAGACGGCAACAGCGAAATACCTGACTACGCACGAGGTTACGAAGGCTTCGAGGGTCGGGTCGGACGCACGTCGTCGCAGTCGACACCCTGGTGGAAGCCCGAACCGAGTGCGCCGGCGGGTGCTCCGAACATCGTCGTCGTGCTCATCGACGACATGGGCTACTCCGACATCTCGCCGTTCGGCGCGGAGATCGATACCCCCAACATCGCAGCGCTCGCAGAGCGTGGATTCCGACTGTCGAACTACCACACGACGCCGGTCTGTTCACCCGCTCGGGCCGCTCTGCTGACGGGACTCAACCCGCATCGTGCCGGCTACGGCAGTGTGGCGAACTCCGATCCGGGCTTCCCCGGTCTACGTCTCGAACTCGCCGACGACGTGCTCTCCCTTCCGGAGATACTGCGCGCCAACGGCTATGCCACGTACGCGGTCGGTAAGTGGCACCTCGCCCGCGACGCCAACATGAGTCCCGGTCGTACACGCGACTCGTGGCCGCTGCAGCGCGGGTTCGACTCCTATTACGGCTCACTCGAAGGGCTGAATTCGTTCTTCTACCCCAACCAGCTCATCGCCGACAATTCAGTCGTCGACGTCGACGAGTACCCCGATGACTACTACGTCACCGACGACCTCACCGATCGTGCTGTCGCGCAGATCAAGTCGCTGCGGGCACACGATGCCGACAAACCCTTCTTCCTCTACTTCGCGCACATCGCGATGCATGGTCCGCATCAGGTCAAGGAGTCCGACCTCGAGAAGTACCGCGGAAAGTACGCGGACGGGTGGGATGCTGTGCGCCAGAGACGATTCGAACGACAGGTCGCGGAAGGCCTCTTCGACGAGGGCACCCCGATCGCCGAGCGCAACACCGAGCCCGGCTACGACGCGCCACCCTGGGACGAACTCGATGTTGCCGAGCAGGAGCGCTTCGCGAAGTACCAGGAAGTGTATGCGGCCATGGTCGATTCGGTCGATCAGAGCGTCGGGCGTATCGTCGACACCCTGACCGAGCTCGGCGAACTCGACAACACGATCATCGTGTTCACGTCAGACAACGGCGGTACCGCCGAAGGCGGTCCGGTCGGAACCCGTTCGTACTTCAGCCAATTCGTGCACGGCCCGGTGCCGTCGGACTGGGAGCGCGACGTTCCCCACGACGAGGACCTGATCGGTAGTGCGGCTCTCGGGGTGCACTATCCGCGTGGGTGGGGCCAGGCGTCGAACACGCCCTTCCGCTTCTACAAGGGGCAGACCTTTGCCGGAGGTGTGCGGGTGCCGTTCGTGCTGTCGTGGCCAGACGGTCTGCCGCGTGACGCGGACGACAGCGGTGTTCGCCGACAGTATGCCTACGTGACAGATCTGGTGCCGACGCTGCTCGAGTTGGCGGGCGTCGAGGCACCGACCGAGCGGCACGGCAAACCCGCGCAATCGCGCGACGGTGTCAGTGCCGCAGGGTTTCTGCGCGATGGAGCGTCGAACTCGGATCACACCGAGCAGTACGCCGAGTTCGGCGGACACCGCGGGTTCTATCGGGAAGGCTGGAAGCTGCTGTCACTGCACCGGGATCCCGATCGCGTCGACGACCCGGAGTGGGAACTCTACGACGTGACAACCGATCCCGCGGAGACGCACGACGTCGCCGCGGAGCATCCGGACGTCGTTGCCGAGCTGGCGCGCGCGTGGGACGAAGCGGCATGGCGCAATACTGTGTTCCCGCTGTACGATTCGCCGGCCGATCAGGGGCGTCGACGACCCGACGAAGAACGCTACAGCGACCCGGTGCGCATCCTCGCCGGCACACCGACACTCGAGCGGTACCGGTCGAGCAAGCTCATCGCATACCGAGACTTCGACATCGAGATCGAACTGCGCGACTGGACACGTGCCGACGAAGGTGTGCTGGTCGCACACGGCGATCCCCAGGGCGGCTATCTGCTCTGCATCGAAGACGGCACAGCACATTTCGTGTTCAACAGCTACGGCCGTATTGCGCGCGTATCCGGTGAGCTACCCGACGGTGTCGACACACTGGTACTCCGTGCCGTCGCGACGCCCCAGGTGCGGTGGGACTTCGTACTCGAGGCGTCGAGTGGCGGGCAGGTCGAGGTAATCGCCAAGTTGGACAACCAGTTCCAGCTCGTCGGCATGGCCCCGTGGACGGGAATCTCCGTCGGGCTCGACGCGCGCGGTCCCGTCGATCTGGAGCTGCGGGAGCGGCGCGGCGTGTTCCGCTTCGGCAGCGCACTACGCGCGGTGACGTACCAGCCAGGCGCCGTGCGGGTTCCGGCCGCTATCCGCCGCGAGATCGACGAGAGCGCCGAATATCACGCCGACTGAGTATCGCGGCGACGCAAGGTTGTAATCGGTGTGGGCGAGAACCTGTCGCCGCGCGCCGATCAGTGGAGAAATCGAAGTAACGACGAAATCAGCCAAGGAGTACACCCGTGACACTGACCGACATCGAACGACGCACCGACAGCGAGTCCGCTGCGCAGGCCCTTTACGACGACGCGTCGATCACCGTGACCAAGCTCGGCGAGAACATCGGAGCCAAGGTCGAGGGCGTCCGCCTCGGCGGAGACCTCTCCACCGAGCAGGTCGAGGCGATCCGCACCGCGCTCGCCGTCAACAAGGTCATCGCCTTCACCGGGCAGGACCACCTCGACGACGAGACCCAGTATGCGTTCGCGTCGTTGCTCGGTGAACCGACAGCACCGCACCCGACGGTGACGTCGCGCGGCGATCAGCTGCTCACCATCGAAGGTGCCGCGAACAGTTGGCATACGGACGTGACCTTCGTCGACCGCATCCCGAAGGCGTCGCTGCTGCGGCCAATCGTGTTGCCCGCCTACGGTGGTGCGACCACCTGGGCGTCGACCGTCGCCGCCTACGAGCAGTTGCCCAAGCCGCTGCGCTCGCTCGTCGAGGAACTGTGGGCCACGCACTCCAACCTGTACGACTATGTGGGACAGAAGGAGCCGTCCGGCGGCGTCGACGTTGTGCAGAAGGAGGAGCACTACGCCGAGTTCACCAGCTCCGAGTACGAGACGCTGCATCCCGTCGTCCGCGTGCACCCGGAGACCGGTGAGCGCAGCCTGCTCCTCGGCCACTTCGCCAAGGAGTTCCGCGGCCTGAAGGCGTCGGAGTTCGCCAATCTGTACCAACTGCTGCAGGCTCGGATCACCAAGCTGGAGAACACCTTCCGCTGGAATTGGAGCTACGGCGACCTGGTGATCTGGGACAACCGGGCGACCCAGCACTACGGCATCGCCGACTTCGGCAATAAGAAGCGTCAGCTGCATCGGATCACCCTGGCCGGCGACGTGCCCGTCGACGTCAACGGGCAGCAGAGCCAGATCATCCAGGGCGACGCGTCGCACTACTCGTCGGTGGAGCAGCCCCGACGTCTGGCGGTGTTCGCTGCCTGATCCTGCTCGCCGGAGATTCTCCGGAGAGTGCACGATGCGGTCGGACCACGTGCTGGGTCCGGCCGCATCGTGCGTTCTACATTGCGTCGTCTGGCCTGTGGATGACTCCCGTGGCATAGGGCTTTCTGCGCATTACACTCCTCGCATGTCGAAGAGGATAGTGGTCGGAATCTGTTGTGGTGCAGCGCTCGTGCTGTCGCTGGCCGGTTGTTCATTGCCGGGTGAGCCGGTGGCGCAATCGAATTCGGGTGCCACCGATATCACGACGAGCACCGCGGACTCCGCCACGGCTCAGCCGACCGGGCCCTCGGTGGGCACTGCGACGATGAAAGTGGTCGGCGGTCCGACGCCGGTCACCATCCGCTACCGCATCAACGGCGGGCCGGAGACCAGAACCGAGTCCGCCGTAACGCTGCCGTGGAGCAAGGACTACCCGGTGTACAACGAGGTCTCGTCGAGCGTCAGCGTGACCGGCGGTACCGAGGTTGGTTGCGCGATCATGATGGGCAGCAGCCTGGTCCCGTACAAGACCGAGCCCAACCCGACCTGCGAGTTCGCGTACTACGGGTGATCAGGCGCCAGCGCTATTGGGCTGGTGTTCGCGGTTCAGAGCTGGTTCAGCGTGGCACCGAGTCCGCGTCGTTCCAGGCTGATTTGCAGGCTCTTGCTCGGCTCATTGGTTTGCAGCCATGTTCGAACACCTTCGACCTGCTCCTCGCGGGGCGCATCGAGCAAGTGAAGAATGGTCAGCAGTTGACCTGCCATTGCGGGCTGCGGGAGATTGACGTCGACAGGGAGATAGACGCTGTCGTCCCAAAGACGATTCGCAATACCCATGATTCCATCCCGCGGGTCGACACAAACTTCAGATCAAACCCATGTTCTCGTTGATCCATATCGAGCGTACGGCTACACGAATCAGTGCGTCACTATGACGGCGCGAATTGTGGGAAGCGTCCCCGCTTCGTCGACGCCGACAATCTGAAGAACAACATACGACGAGAGCAGTAGCTCGCCTTGGTGCGAGCGCACCGTCGCCCAGCGGAGGTATCCAGAGCGCTGGTGTTCCAGCGGGCACCTCGACCTCGAGCAACGCCGGTCCGTCACCAGACGGTGGACGCGTGAACTCACTGGCGGCGACTGCCCTATGAACCGACGTTGCGAAGTAGCCCGATAGAGGAACGGTCTGGCCAATCAGGTCACTGAGGGCGCTCGTATCCAACCCGAACACCTTTGGAGCGTTGCGAACGCCCCGGTAAACGAGCACTCGTTGCGCCAACCGATGTCGCTCGATCAGTACATCGAGAATGTCGGCCCGTTCGACCATGAGCGCGTCGTCGGACTCCTCGCGGGCGACACGTTGAAACTCCTGATACGTGCGGTCGTCGCGCTGCCAGAGGGAGATTATGTGCCGACTCTCATCGTCGAGAATTGCTGCGTCGGAGGCATACTCGGCATCGAGGACACGAGCGGCAGCCTGTCCGTCTTGCCCGCCTGGACCGCCGATAGGCTGCGGTCCCGGTGGTAGCGTCAGCGTCTGCCCTTCCGGTCGTGATGACCACCAGAAGGTCACCGCGTCCGAAGAATCGTAGCCGTTGGTGTGGCCAGAGGGCACTGGAGCCGCCTAGGAGAATCGAACTCCTGACCTATTCATTACGAGTGAATCGCTCTACCGACTGAGCTAAGGCGGCGTGCTGCGCGAGGCAGCGCTCACGAGTGTAGCGAGCCGCGTCGGTGGAACCAAAACCGGCACCGAGACCGGGCATGGTGGGTGCCCTCAGAATGGGAAGTCGCGGTCGCACGGGACCGCGACCGGCGAGCTCGGGTCGAGTGCATTCTGCACCAGCGCGGCCACGGTCGGCGAGTAGATCATGCCCAGATGCCCGACCGTCGACGCCGGGCACACGTTCTGCACGACGACGTTCGTGACGTTCGGCGCGGGTTCCATCAGTGCGTTACGCAGCGGGAAGACCACTTCGTCGTGCGTGGTGGCCAGGTTGACGTACTTGATGTTCGAGTGGTTGGGCCCGTTGTCGCCCTCGCCGCGCGGCACGGGCTTACCGCCGAACGAGTAGCCGCGGTTCGCTCCGGATATATCGACGATGGTGCCGATCTGTGCGGCTCTGCCGGGCAACTGCGTGACCGACTGCGCAACCGCTGCGCCCTGCGAGTGTCCGACGAGGTCGACGGTGCTCGCCCCGGTCTCGCGACGGACGTGGTCGATGAATGTGGCGAGCTGCTGCGTCGACGTCGCTCTGGGCGCCAGTCCGCCGACCGAACCGCTTCCCGGTACCTGGCCGAACGTGAAGGTGTAGACGCAAAAACCCGCGTTGGCCAGCGTCGGAGCGAGGAATGACCACGCTGACGACTGATTCGAGGTCGTGCCGTGCACCAGGATGACGGGATCGCGGTCGTACCGATCGTGACAGTCGGGTCGATTCGCGCCGGCGGGGGCGGCGTCGGCGGGCCCGGTCAGCCCGTCGCGTTGGGCGGCCACCACGTCGGTGGTCACCGGGAACGGGTCGGCGAGTGCCGCGCCGGCCCCGAATGATGTCCCCACCAGACCTGCTACCGCGAGCACCAGCGCCGCACATGCGCGTGTGTGCATGCCGTCGATCATCCCAGAATGTGCCGTCTCGCGGTGGTCGACGAAGAACTGCGTGAACTCCCGACAACCAGTTCATCTCGATCAGACACAACCGCGACCCACATACGACGATCCGCCGTACCGTCGGGCTATGGCCCCTTCTCCGCGAAAGCCCGTCACCGCAGCAGACGCCAGCACTCGGCTGTCCGACCCCTGGCGGGTCATCGGCAACAGCGTGCGTGCGGGGTACGACACCGGCTCGATGGCTCGCGGCGTGCGCTTCCTCCATCGGATCGCGCAGGAAGCAGAGATCGCCGACCACCACCCCGACATCGATCTGCGTTACGGCACAATCCATCTCACTCTCTCGACGCACAGTGCGCACCGCATCACCGAAGCCGACGTCGGGCTGGCGAACCTCATCGCACAGATCGCTCGCGAGCTTGAACTCGAACCGCTCGCCATGCCGGAGGCCCGCTTCGACGTCGCCATCGACGCCCTCGACATCGACAAGATCCGACCCTTCTGGATCGCTGTGCTCGGCTACAAGCAACTCGACGGCGACGCGCGCGAGCTCGAAGCGGCCGACCTCGTCGACCCCGCCGGACGTCTCCCCGCGATCTGGTTCCAACAGATGGACACCGAACGGGCTGAACGCAACCGGATACACCTCGACCTCTGGATCCCGCACGACGAGGTGGAAGCCCGAATGCGCGCCGCACTCGACGCCGGCGGCACGCTGGTCACCGACGAGTTCGCGCCCTCGTGGTGGGTACTCGCCGACGCCGAGGGCAACGAGCTGTGCCTGTGCACCTGGCAGGAGCGCGACGACAAGGGTTACGTCGGCGCTTAGCACGCCTCACTGCGCGAAAGCGCCCACGATCTCGGTGATGTCGTCGAGGGTTTGCTCCCAGCCGTACAGCACGTCGTCGTAGGTCAGCCGAAGGGTGGGTCGGCCCTGCGTGAGTGATCTGCGGTCGCGGTGCCGATCGTTGGTGTAGTTCGCAGGGCTGAGGTGGTAGAGCTTGCTGTCGCATTCGATCAGGAGCCGGCCGATCCGCAGGTCCGCGTGCTCGGCTTCGGATATCTCGGGTTGTACCTCGACCTCGAAACCGGCCCGGCGACAACGGACTCGGGTCAGACTCTCGGTCCCGGACATCGACCGCGGATCGCATTCGAGAAGCAGGGCCTCGATGAGTGGACTCGTCTGGGGCAGCATCAGGCGAAGGTCATCGACATCGATGTCGAGCGTGTGCATCGCCGAATCGAGCGTGGCGATCGTGTCGTCGTCCTTCATGCAGCCCGCGGCGCACACCAGAGACAGACCGATGGTGTCGGTGATGGTGGTGACGGGAAGTGGCGCGCCGGGAAGTGTGCAGTAGTCCGCGCGCCTCGGTGTCGCGCTCTTGCCTGCGCGCACATGGAGCGATTCGTATCCGGGCGGCACCCACAACTTGTGCTTGGTGAGCGCCGACGCGCAGGAGAGTGCGCCATAGCGTTTGGCTGCAGCCACGGCATCCGGATCGGCTTCGGGCTGGGCGTACCAGCCGCGACGCGGAACGAGGAGTTCGCCGCGACGTACCTTTCTGCGCAGGTCGGCGTCGGTGAGCCCGCGTGCCCTTAGCTCCGGCCGAGAAAAGACGCCGAGGTTGACCGCGTCGGGGTCGATTGCGCCGAGCGGAAGCGCATCGGGAGTGAGGTCGGGGTTCACCGGAGGTCGAATAACCATGGCATTTGGACGTACACCGTCCGCAAAGGTTCCAAGCCGTTCCCGTTTTCAGTCATTTTCAGAGGTGCCCGGCCGCAAAAGCCCAGGTCGGATCGCCGAGACGGTTCAGAAATGACTGAAAACGGGAGACCCCAGAACGTGAGGCCCACAAGCGGGAGAGTCAAGGCGGCCTGGCGTGACGCACACGAGTATGTCGTGCCTCCGCGGAGAAATCGGTGTCGCACCGCCCCGACTAGCTCACAAAGATTCGACTAGCTAAGCAATCAGGAGTACAACTTGTATCTATGTTGGATCTGAGCGCCACATCGGCGGCCGATCGGGTGTACGACGAGGTCAAGGAACTCATCCTGACCAACGCCATCGCCGGTGGTGAGCTGATCAGCGAGGGCGAGGTGGCGCAGCGCTGCGAGGTCAGTCGCACCCCGGTCCGTGAAGCGTTTCTTCGGTTGCAGGCAGAAGGCTGGATGCGGCTGTACCCGAAACGCGGCGCGCTGGTGCTGCCGGTGACCGACACCGAGGCCCGCGACGTTGTCGACGCCCGGATTCTCATCGAGTCTCACGCGGTGCGCGGTCTCGTCGCCCGCGGCCTGCCCACCGGCGACCTGGTGGCGGACCTGCGCCGCAACCTGTCCGCACACGCAAACGTGGGACCCGACGACATCGCCGACTTCTCCCGTCTCGACGCGCAGTTCCACCAGCTCATCGTCTCGGCCGGGGCCAACGGCGTACTCGCCGACTTCTACCTCGGTCTCGCAGAACGCCAGCGGCGCATGACCACCGCGAGCGTGCACCGGGAGCCGACCATGACGCCCCGGATCATTGCCGAGCACACCGCGCTCGTCGACGCCATCGAATGCGCAGACGCCGACAGATTCACATCACTGCTCGTCGACCACGTCGCGGGTGTTCATCGCATCGACGATGTCTACGCCGTCCACGCGACCGACGCGAGCGCCGCCCACACAGAGGAAGGACAACGGTGACTACCACCGCAGACAACGCCACCCCCACGGTGACCGGTCCGACGGTTCGTCGCACCGCGTGGATCGCGGTGGCACTTGCCGTCTTCGCATCGGCCTGGGGTGGAAACGAATTCACGCCGCTGCTCGTGATGTACCGCGAGACTGGCAATTTCGGGGCCGTCGCGGTCGACGCGTTGCTGTTCCTCTATGTGGTCGGCATCGTGCCCTCGCTGTTGATCGGCGGTCCACTGTCGGATCGGTACGGGCGTCGCCCGTTGATGTTGCCCGCACCGGTGTTCGCCGCGGTGGGGTCGCTGCTCCTGGCACTCGGTGCGAATTCTGTTGTGCTGCTGTCGATCGGACGCGTGTTCAGCGGAATCGCGTTGGGACTGTCGATGGCGGTCGGCGGCAGTTGGATCACGGAGTTGTCGGTACGTGGTGGCGCCGGAGCGGCATCAGGGGCCCGGCGCGCCGCGATGAGCCTCACCGCCGGATTCGGCATCGGTGCGGGCGTCGCCGGTGCGCTGGCTCAGTGGGCACCGTGGCCGCACGTGCTCGCCTACCTGGTGAACATCTCGCTTGCGGCCATCGCTCTGGTGCTCCTGCTTGTCCGCGCACCCGAAACGCGTTCGCCCAGTAGCACTCCCGGACGACTCGTCGACGACCTGAAGATCCCGTCGGCAGCGCACCGTCGGTTCCTGTTCGTGGTGCTGCCGGTTGCGCCCTGGGTGTTCGGCGCATGCGCGTCGGCGTACGCGATCATCCCCGCGCTGATGTCGGCGCGCACCGCCGGAGCGCCGATCGCGTTCGCCGCGCTGTGCTGTGTGCTCGGACTCGCGGCGGGTTTCGGCATCCAGTCGCTGGGACGTCGAATCGACAACCCCGACGGTGTGCGCGGCGTCGCCGCCGCCCTCACGGTGTTGGCTGTCGGAATGGCGTTGGCGGCGTTGGCTGCTCACATGTTGACGATCTGGATGTCGCTGATCGCTGCGACGGTTCTCGGCTGCGGCTACGGCATGGCGATGATCGCAGGGCTCCTCGAGGTGCAACGGATCGCGGCTCGCAGCGGCCGCAACGACCTCGCCGGGCTCACCGCGGTGTTCTACAGCGTGACCTACCTGGGCTTCGCGATTCCGGCTGTGCTGGCTTTGATCACCGAGTTCTGGCACGCGGTCACCTACACGCACATGTTCATCTTCGGGATCGTCGCGGCGCTGCTGTGTCTCGCCGTCGCGCTGTACGGGCATCGTCGGCACGCCGTGACAGCCTGACCGATAGGGGTCAGGTCCGCCCAGGGCTCCTGGTGAACATCTTGTGCAGCAGTTCCAGTTCGGCGGTGGAGGCCGTGGTCAGTACGTCGGGCGCCGGATCGTCGACGTCCCAGACGGTTTGGAGAACCTCGCGTCCGGCGTCGGTGATACGTACCTCTTTTCGACGACGGTCGCTCGACGACGGCTCGCGCACCACATATCCCGCGGACTCGAGGTCGGTTACCGCGACCGACGCCGCGGGGGCATCGATGGTGGCGGCGTGAGCGATCTCGGTGATCGTCAGCGGGCCGTTCCGCAACCGCTTCAGCACCCGAATCCTGCTGAACGGCAACCCTGTTTCGGCTACCACCGTGCGTCGCCACGCGTCGCGTGAATCTGTCACGAACGAGGTGAGTTCGCGCCAGACCTGCGCGACGAGTTCGTCGTGGGGGGCAGCGCCGTGCTCGTCGGCTGCTCCGGGTTCAGGCATGGGACATCTCCGGTTCGATCAACCGATCTGAGACGGTCTGCGCGGTGCGTAGCGCCCACGGTGTGGTGGACACGATACCGAGTACGAGAATCGCTGCACTGAAAGCGATCACGATCCACCACATGGCCGTCATCGCCGTCGAGAAGTCGATGGCCGTGTGCGCGGCGGCCAAGCCGGTGACGCTACCGGCAAGTGCCACACCGAGACTCACGCCGATCTGACGGCTCGTCGACGCCACGGCGCTGGCAGCTCCGGCTCGATGTCGGGGCATGCCTGCGACCGCGGAGTTGGTGATGGGCGCATTGATCATCCCGAAGCCCAGTCCGAAGATGAAGAACATGAAGGCCAGCAGGGGGACCGGGGTGGCGTCGTCGATGAACAGCATCATCGACGAACTGATGAGAAGTGCGATCCCGGCGATCACGAGCGACGGTCGGGTGCCCCAGCGACCGACTGCGCGCCCGGAGAGTGGCGAGCAGATCAGGACCGCTATCGCGGGTGGAACGAGCATCGCACCGGTGCCGACGGCGCTGAATCCGCGGTCCTCCTGTAGGTAGAGCGACATCAGGAACAAGAACCCGCCCCAGTTGGCGAACGCGCAGATCGCGATCACGGTTGCCGACGCGAACGGGACGCTGCCGAAGAATCGGAGGTCGATGAACGGGTCGTCGTGGCGTCGTTCCCACAGGAGGAAGCCGACGAAAGCGGCTGCGGCGACCGCGAATACGATTACGGTGCGCGGAGATCCCCACCCGTGGCCAGGGCCCTCGATGAGGCCGTAGACCGCGCCGCCGAGTGCGATCATCGCCAACGCCTGTCCGACGGGATCGAGTGTCCGCATGATGGGCGAGCGTGATTCGGGGACCAGGATGGCGGTGAGCACGATCGCGATCAGACAGATCGGCAGGTTGATCCAGAACACCGCACGCCACCCGATGGTGTCGATGAGCACGCCGCCGACGATCGGGCCGGCGGCCATCGAGATTCCGACCACCGATCCCCACACGCCGATCGCGCGGGCGCGCTCGCGAGGGTCGACGAAGATCTGCGTGATGATCGACATCGCTACGGGGTTGAGCATCGACCCACCGACGGCCTGCAGGGCGCGGGCGGCGATCAGGACGCCGACGCTCGGCGCGAGGCTGCACGCCAGCGATCCGACCGCGAACGTGACCAGACCGATCTGGAACAACCGCTTCCGGCCGTACCGGTCGGCGGTGGCTCCGGACACCATCAACAGACTGGCCAGCACCAGCGTGTAGATGTCGATGACCCACTGCAACGACGACACGCTCGCGTTCAGATCCGTGCGGATCGCCGGCAGGGCGACGTTGACGATGGTGGCGTCCATCGACACGATCAGCAGGCTCATGCAGCAGGTGCCGAGGATCGCCATCTTCCTGCGCGGCGTCAGCTCGACGGAGGTAGTTGTGGACATACAAAGATTGTAGAACTACAAGCATTCGACGTCCAGGGGTCATGGCACACGGTCAACGGTGACAAGAGGGTGGCGCGGTAACCTGCACGAGGTCGACCGGTTCAACGGACCGGGATGAATCCGGTTCGGGCCGGTGAGTGAGAGGACGGGTGTCAGTGCTGCTCGGGGCGTGGGTGAGTGTGGTGACCGTCGTCCTGCTCATTGTTCCCGGGGCGTGTGTCGGTCGTCGGATGACGCTGAGCTGGCCCGTCGCGATTGCAGCGGGCGCGCCGATCACGTTCGCGATCGTGAGCGTGTCCACCGTCCTCTACGGCGCGATCGGTTTCGAATGGAACGTCATCACCGCGCTGGTCGCCGTCCTCGTCGCGTATGCGCTGGCCTGGGTTTATGCCGCGCTGCTGGGCACGCGGGCGGGACGTCGAATCGCTCCTGCACCGGGCGCGACGTCGACCTCGGAGGACGGGACGGTCGACGCCCCGCTGAGCTGGCGTGCGGCGCTGCGCGGGGGCATCGGTATCGCGCTCGGGGCGATCATCATCGCGATCACGTGCATCAGGCCAATCGCCAATACCGCGTTCGCCGGACTCGACAGCATTCCTCAGGTCTGGGATTCGCTCTGGCATGCGAGTTCGCTGCGCTGGATTCACGAGACCGGCGTCGGATCGTCGTTGCGCATGGGCGAGCTCATGAACTACGACACCCACGGCTTCAACTACTACCCGAATACGTGGCACGCGCTCGGCGCTCTTGAGATTCCGCTGACCGGCGCGAACCCGGTGCAGCTGTACAACACCTACTCGCCCGCGACGTTGGCGGTCACGGTCACGCTCGGCGTCGCGTCACTCGCGTACTGGTTTGCGCGCCACCGCTTCGACACCTCGACGTCGGCGTTGATCGCCGGTGTTGCGGGCGCGGTGGCGGCGCTGTTCCCGTCGCTGCCGTATGTCGAGGTGCAGTTGACCTCGGTGCCGAATGCCGTGGGTGTGTCGATGGCGCCTATCGCCGCGGTGCTGACGATCAGTGCGGTGCGCGATCGACGTCGGGTGCTGCCCGCGGCCGTCGCGGTCTCCGGCGTCACGGCGACGCACCCGTCCGGTCTGATCCTGGTGGGTGTGATCGTCGGGGTGTGGTGGCTGTTCGAGGCGCTGCGTCGGCCCGTGCACAGCCGCGTCGGAGACTTCGTCACCCTGGCGATCGCCGGGCTGGCGACGGTCGTTCTGGTCTTCCCGGTGGTACTGGGCACGATTCGCGTCGCCGATACCAACGAACTGCCGTTCTTCGACTTCCGTGTCGACACGGTCGGTGTGCTCGAAGGGCTTTCGCAGGCGCTGTTCAACGGCACGGTGCCGTTGCAGACGCAGGACTATCCGGTGTGGGGTCTGGTGATCCTCACCGTGCTCGGTGCTGTTGCACTGCTGTGGCTACGGTGTTGGGGCGGGCTGGTGACCTGGGCAATCTTCGTTTTGGTCACCGCCAATTCGGTTGTCTCGCTTGGCCCGCTGTCGGCGCCGCTCGGGGTGATCGGCGGCTACTTCTACAACTCGCCACATCGGCTGACGTTCGTGGTGGCACTGTTCTGTGCGGCGGCCGCGGGCGTCGCGTTGGGAATCGCGGCGTTGGCCGTGTCGCGGTGGGTGGCGCGGTCGGGGTCCGGCGACCGCGTTGCGACGCAGCGACGTTGGGCTGTTCCGGTCACGTTTGCCGTCCTGCTGGTGTTGATCGCGGGCGCTGCTGTGTGGCGTTACCCGTCGAACGCGCAGATCGCGTCGAAGGAACGGGGCGAAAAGCTGGTCGGCAGAGACGATCTCGCCGCGTACCACTGGCTCGATCGTCAGCCAGACGCGCACGACGCGCTGATCCTGAACAACCTCGATCAGGGCACCGGGTGGCTGTATCCGGTGACCGGACTGACCCCGTTGTTCTCGTTCTATCGGGCAAACGAGTTCTCCGAACGCCAGCGCGACTTGTACTGGGGGACAGCGCAAATCGGCGCCGATCCGCACGTCGATCAGATCGTCCGCGACATGAACGTGCACTACGTCATCGACAGTCCGCCGAGTTACTGGCCGTTCCAGAACGGTGTCCCCGACCCGGAGCACGGTGTGCAGGGCGACCCGTTCCTGGCGCTCCGGGAGCACGGCGCGCCGGGGCTGACGCCGGTGTTCCGGCAGGGCAACGTGACGGTGTATCGGGTCAACGAGAACGTGCTCACCGCGCCGCGCTGAACCGCTGCGAGCTGTACCCCTCAGGCGTCCGGGTAGCCCTCCGGGTTGTTCGACTGCCAGCGCCAGGTGTCGACGCACATGTCGTCGATTGTCTTGCCCGCGAACCAGTTCAGCTCCTTGTTCGCCCTCGTCGGGTCGGCGTACGACGCCGCGATGTCGCCGGCTCGACGCGGTGCGATCTCGTAGGGGATCGGCTTACCGCTGGCGCGTTCGAAGGCCTGCACCACCTGCAGTACCGAAACACCCTGTCCGGTACCGAGATTCCAGGTCGACATGGGTTCGGACCCTGCGCTGATTCGTTCCAGTGCTGCGACATGCCCCGCGGCGAGGTCGTCGACGTGGATGTAGTCGCGCACGCCGGTGCCGTCGGGGGTGTCGTAGTCGTCGCCGAAGATCGAGAGCTTCTCCCGACGTCCGACGGCGACCTGTGCGACGAACGGCATCAGGTTGTTGGGGATACCGCTGGGGTCCTCGCCGATCTGTCCGCTCGGGTGGGCGCCGACCGGGTTGAAGTAGCGCAGCGCGGCGATGCGCCAGGCGGGATCGCTGGCGGCGACGTCGCGCAGCACCTGCTCGATCATCACCTTGGTCCAGCCGTACGGATTGGTCGCCGACGTCGGGGAGTCCTCGGTCATCGGGAGTACCGGCTCTGCGCCGTACACCGTGGCCGACGACGAGAACACCAACCGGTGCACGTCGTGGCGTCGCATCGCGCGGAGCAGCGAGAATGTGCTGCCCAGGTTGTTCTCGTAGTACTCGAGCGGCTTGGCCACCGACTCGCCGACCGCCTTGAACCCCGCGAAGTGGATCACGGCGTCGACGTCCTCGTGGTCGAAGAACTTCTCCGTCTTGTCGACGTCGGTGAGATCAAAGGAGTGGACCGGTATGTGGACGCCGGTGAGGCCCTCGAGCCGGCCGATGACCGTCGGCTTGGCGTTGCTGAAGTCATCGACGACGACGACGTCGTGTCCTGCTTCGACGAGTCGGATCACGGTGTGTGAGCCGATGTAGCCGGCCCCTCCACTGACGAGTACACGCATGACAATCACGGTAAGCGGTCGGACTGGGATTCATCCACGCGGACCCTGTGAGCTACCCCTCGGTGAACAGTTTGCTGCGAAGCACGCTCTCGGGTTGCGGTGGTCGAGCGCGTGAGGCCGAATGTGGTGATGGAGTCGTATGAACTCGTGAGGCCGAGGGGCGACGTGCGATGCTGACTGCCGAGGTTGCTTCGTTCGACATCGCCGCTGCCGCGGGCTGGTACTCGGCGGTGGCGGGTCTGCTCGCGGGTTTCGCCCTGCTGGCGGTACTGCTACCGCTCGACCATGACACCCGCGACGACGATGCCGAGGCTGCAGGGGCGAGCGGCGTGATCGTGTTCACCAGCGCGTTCTTCTCGCTGCTGATCCTCGCGTTCAGCTATGCGATCCTCTCGGGTCGGTCGAACGGTCCGGTGGCCGCGCATGAACAGCAGCTCAACGGTGCCGCGTTCGGCCTGGCGTCGCTGTTGCTGCTGCTCGGTTTGCGGGAGGTGCTGCGGCTTTACGGCACCAACCGGTCGATCATGCAGCCTGCGCAGAACCTCGTCGCTCGCACCACGGCTTTGTGGGGGCCGATGATCGTGGTGGCGTTGCAGTTCAGCAACACCCTCGACACCGAGGCGCTGCGCGAGGGCGGCCAACTGCGATTGGAGTGGCCATTCTCCAGCGGCATCCTGATCAATCTCGGGGTGTCGATTGTGGCCATCATTCTGATCGTGTTGGTGCCCGTCGTCGGGCGGAACCGGCACGTCGCGGCCAAGACGACGGCGGTGATCGGCAGGGTGACCCTCGGATTCACGGTGGTCGTCACCCTGTGGTGTGCGTTGGTGGTGCCACTGCTGCCGTCGGATTTTGTGCTCGGTGCGGTGCTGGAACATGTGACGCTCGCAGTGGCCGCGGTAGCCGCCGTCGTGTACTCGTGGGCGGCGTGGCTGACCCGTTGAGCCGCTCGAGGTAGGCCGCCGGTTGCTGACACGAAAGACCCGGTCTGACAAGCTGTGCTCACCGGAATCTGGGTCGCGAGCGAGACGAGGGGTCATGGGGTCAGAGCGCACCGATGTGGAGTTCACGTCCGACGGCGTCGTCATCCGAGCTTGGCTCTATCGACCAAATGTGCCGAATCCGCCGATCATCGTGATGGCGCATGGCCTCGGCGGCGTCAAGACCATGAGGCTCGACGCCTTCGCCGAGCGTTTCGCCGACGCGGGGTACGCATGCCTTGTCTTCGACTACCGACACTTCGGCGACAGCGACGGCGAGCCGAGGCAGCTGCTGTCGGTGCACAGACAACTCGCCGACTACGACGCCGCGATCACCTACGCGAAGTCGCTCGACGGGGTCGACGCTGCTCGGGTCGTCGTGTGGGTATCGTCGTTCTCCGGCGGACACGCGCTGACGTTGGCGTCGCGCCATCCCGGGCTCGCCGCGGCGATTTCGCAGTGCCCGTTCACCAGCGGTATCGCGTCCCTGACCGCACTCGACCCGATCTCGTCGGCAAAGGTCACGGCGCGCGCAATCGCCGACCTTGCGTCGAGTGCGGTGGGTCGCGACCCGGTGACGGTGGGGCTGACCGGACACGGTCACGACGCCGCGCTGATGACCGCACCGGACGCCGAGTCGGGCTACCTGTCGTTGGTGCCCGACGGGGCGTCGTTCTCCGATCGTGTCACCGCGCGCACCGGTCTCGCGATTCCGCTCTACTCGCCTGCGCGGAAGGCATCGCGTATCAGCATCCCTACATTCGTCGCGATCTGCGAGACCGACAGTGTCGCCCCATCCGGTCCGACAATGCGTGCGGTACAAAGCAATCCGCACATCACAGCGAAGATCTACCCGTACGGACACTTCGATATCTACGTCGGTGACGCCTTCGAGGACGTCGTCGCCGACGAGGTGGGATTCTTGCGCGACGTCGTACCCGTCAACCCTCAGCGAGCGAGCGCGGCCGACGCTCACGCCGGGCGGTCACCGATCTCGAGTCCCGCCAGCGACGAGGTGCCGTCGTAGATGACGCGACCCCATTCCCGCACGGTGCAGCGCAGGGTCCCGTCGAGGAATTCGTAATCGGTGTCCACGTTGCGCCGCTCGTGCGGTATCGGCACCGGCAGCACGGGCGGTTCTCCGACACCGTGGCCGTCGAGTTCGATGGCGAATCGCACTGTGCGCGCGGTGATGTGCCAGTGCCAGGTGTTCCGGTCGAAGTGGTAGCTGGTCAGTGCGGGCGGGGTGATGCGCAGCACCCGAAAGCCGATGCGCACGACCACTCCGGTGACTTCCTGCTTCACCGGGCCGAGTTCGAGTAGCCCACCGGAGAACGCGACGCACACGTCGTCGTCGCCGAAGTCATGCGCCTCGCCCCACCACCACCGCTGCGGGAAACCGGCACCCCAGTTGCGTTCGCAGTAGAGCCGGGCGTCGTCGAACCGCCAGTCCACGCCGGGTCCGGTGACCGTTGCCGACGCCCGGCCGCCAAGACAGTAGGCGTGCCAGTACTGGTTGAGGAACGGGATCGAAGAGAACACCCCGCCGCCGCCGAACGCCTTCGGCCAGGGTCGGGTGTTGTCGACACGCAGGTCGACGGTGACGTCGTCGATGGTCAGAGCGACGCCGCCTCGATTGGCATCGAGGTAATTCCCCTGTTCCTGCGCGCGGACGGAGAACTCGCGAGGATCGGCCACCGCAGCACCGATCGCTGCCTGGCGCACGACGGCGCCGGGTTCGAGCACGATGGCCGCCGTCGACCAGTCCCCGGCGTCGTGGCGGTTGCAACTGCACAGTGCGACCACTGCGCGGCCGGTTGCCCGGTCGGTCAGCCGCCAGAACCAGCCCTCCATCTCGGTGCCGTGGGACGGCAAGGGGTCGCCGTATGGGACATCGGCACCGGTGCGGCGATAGAGCGCCACGAGTTCGCGGAGCGGCCAGTCGAGGGGGCGCATACCCGAGTGTGGCATCCGGGCGGGATCTGCATGCGAGTCCTGCGTGATGTCGCGTCGAGTCACTTCGGGCAGGTGTGCGTCGCCACGGCACCACCCGCGAGCGTTCCGATCGGCCCGACAGTCGGCGGCGAGAGGCACTGCATCACGCCGCCGAGCGTCGGGGTGAGGGTGCGCGGGTCGAATTGGAATGTCCAACGCAGGTGCAGATCCGGCGACGGTCGTCGACCGGGGTACATGCCGAACGCCTCGGGAAGCGTCGAACCGGGTCCGCGCCCGACGAAGGCATAGCGCCGAGTGCCGGGGGCACCCTGATTTGCACTGTGGAGCTTGCGTAACACCGTGAAGAAGTACGGGGCGCTGCCCGGACTGTCCTGACGGTAGATCCCCGCGAACTCGTAGACCTGGACGCCCGTGGCGAACAGTGCCTGGTAGGGCAGGTTCGCCACGTCGTTGACGATCGATACGTTTGTCGGTGCGGCGTCGGCGTGGGTGCTTTGCGTGAACGTCACGCCGCCGGCCACCGCCACGGCGACCAGCGCCGTTGTGACACGGGTGCCGAGAACCTTGCAGCCGGTACGGCGAGCCGAACCCATGCTGACCTCCGATGGTCGACGCCCCGACAGACCTCCCTCTCGCTCCAGAGTGTCGACGGTCGACGGGTGTGTCATCCCACGCGACTCAATGAAACGAACCTGTTATCGGCGACAAGGGCCTAGCTGACCATCGGTGGCCTTTCGGTCACAGTGGCTCAGCCGCCGCAACGATTTCCGAGGATCGCGGCGCCGCCCGTCAGCGGTCCGATGGGGCCGGAGATGAGCTTCGGGCACGGCAGGGGGTGCGGGTCGTAGCTCAGTGGCTGCAGCGTCCGAGGATCGACCCGGAAGTAGAAGTTGCCGACGTTGTGCGGCTCGGGGCGCAGGCGCGAGTAGAGGGCGAACACCTCCGGCAGCTGTGTGCCGGGACCGAGTCCGACGAACCCGTATCGCAGGCTCCCCGGCTTGCCATCGCGTGGGTTGTTCAGCTTCCGGAGCACGGTGTAGTAGTAACGCGGTGTGATTCCGGTTGAATCGGACGTGCCGCGAACCGTCGTCGCATACTCGTATACCTGCACGCCCGCGCCGAAGAGTGCCTGGTAGGTCAGGTCGCCGAGTTGGTCGACCTGGTGGATGCCGGGTTGTGTCGGCGCGGCGTGCGCGCTGGGTGCTGTTGCTACCGCCGCGCCGCTCGCGATGGTTGCCGCGGCGAGTGCGGCGACGACGCCGCGACGAATACGTGAAGCTGTGACCATGAGAATCTCCGATGCCGAGTGTGCTGGACGAACCCCTGTATTAGGGGATTCGTAGCGGCGTCGAAAATCGTTAGCCTGCGTAATTCAATGAGACGACGGCGGAGGCCTCGGTGTCGATAAATCCCATTCGAAGTGCTCAGTCACCCACCCGGCTCCAGAATTTCCCCTCAATTCCGTTGTCTCGCAGAAACTCCTCCAAATCGTCTGTGTATGTGAACCGATCCTTGATGGTCGGCAGCAGTTCGTCGTCGGATTCGAGGCCGAGTAGGTCCCGGAGCCGTGCGACCGCGTCGGACGAGAACTGCTTCTTGAACTCGTACTCGTAGGCACCGAAGAATTGCTCGACGCCGCCGCCGAGGTCGTGGCCTTCGATCATGAGTCCACCGTCGTCGGTGAGCCGGACGACTCGCAGCATGGTGCCCTTGCTGTCGTGGACGTTGGTGATGACCACACTGTTCGGGGGTTGGGGTCCTGGGTTCATCTGCCGCCTTGCGGTCGAGAGGGATTCAGGATGGGACTTCGCGGGAGAGTGGGGCCTCGGAAGGACTTTTCTCGATTCCGAGAATAGCACTTATCGCAAGTGTGCGTAAAGCGTCCGACCGCGACGCTGACCTGTTGAACATGAGACGACGGGCCAGTCTTCTGGGTGCCCGGCATGCCCGGGCGGTGCGCGGCGTGAGGGCTGATGTCGGCGGCTGTCAGTGCAGCCACCTGATCTGTGTGCAGCCACCTTCGGCAGTGCAGAAGGTAGCTCTGCACGGATGAGGTAGCTGCGCGTCGAGTCGGTGGCTCTTAGACCAGTTGGTGTGCGGCTCGGGCTAGTTCGACGGCTTGTCGGCCCGTCGTCGGGTGCTTCGGGATCGTGGTCGCCGCGCTTTACGCTCGGCGGGCGCGCGCCACGCTCAGCCGATGACCTGCTCGGTGGTGGCGTACTTCGCCTCCGCGTCGCCCTTGGCGGCTTGCCACCATGCGGCGTTGTCGCGGTACCAGTCGAGGGTCGCAGACAGGCCGGAGCGGAAGTCGGTGTAGCGCGGTGACCAGCCAAGTTCGGTCCGCAGGCGCGTCGAATCGATGGCGTAGCGACGGTCGTGGCCGGGGCGGTCGGTGACGAAGTCGAAAGCATCGCGTGGCTGTCCGGCCAGTTCCAGGATCGTTTCGACGACGGTCCGGTTGTCCACCTCGCCGTCGGCGCCGATCAGATAGGTCTCGCCGATCTCGCCCTTCTCGATGATCGTCCAGACGGCGTCGTTGTGGTCGTCGACGTGAATCCAGTCGCGCACGTTGCGGCCGTCGCCGTAGAGCTTGGGACGCACGCCGGAGAGCACGTTCGTGATCTGGCGGGGGATGAACTTCTCGACGTGCTGGTAGGGCCCGTAGTTGTTGGAGCAGTTCGAGATGGTCGCGGGCACCCCGAACGACCGCACCCAGGCGCGAACCAGCAGGTCACTACCCGCTTTGGTGGAGCTGTACGGACTCGACGGGTTGTACGGGGTCGACTCGGTGAACCGCGACGGGTCGTCGAGGTCGAGGTCGCCGTAGACCTCGTCGGTGCTGATGTGGTGGTACCGCACGTCGTGGCGGCGAACCGCTTCGAGCAGGGTGTACGTGCCGACGAGGTTGGTCTGCACAAAGGCCGACGGATCGGCGAGCGAGTTGTCGTTGTGCGACTCCGCTGCGAAGTGGACGACGAGATCGGCGTCGGCGATCAAGCGGTCGGTCAGCGCGGCGTCGGCGATATCGCCCTCGACGAGGGTGATGCGATCCGCGACAGGTGCGAGCGTCGCGGGGCTGGCCGCATAGGTGAGCTTGTCGAGGACCGTCAACTGCACGTCGGGGCGCTGTTCGAGCGTGCGGAGGACGAAGTTCGCCCCGATGAAGCCGGCTCCGCCGGTGACCAGGAGCTTCAACGTCGTTCCCTTCGTACGTAGTGGACCCACGGGATGAGTCGCAGGGTGAGTGCAGCGCCATAAGAGTACCGAGCGTCCGACGAGATGTTCCGACGAGCAGTTCCGTTTAGTCTGATCTGCATGCGTGGAATCATTCTTGCCGGTGGTACCGGGTCGCGGTTGCACCCGATTACGCAGGGCGTGAGTAAGCAACTCGTCCCGGTTTACGACAAGCCGATGATCTATTACCCGTTGTCGACGCTGATGTTGGCGGGTATTCGCGACATTCTGGTGATCACGACCCCGCACGATTCGGCCGCGTTTTCCGGACTGCTGGGCGACGGGAGTCAGTTCGGTATCGACATCTCGTACGTCACGCAACCGTCGCCGGATGGTCTGGCGCAGGCGTTCGTGTTGGGTGCCGATCACATCGGGAACGAGTCGGTGGCGCTGGTGCTCGGTGACAACATCTTCTACGGTCCGGGCCTTGGATCGCAGCTCAAGGGGTTCGAGACGATCGACGGTGGCGCGATCTTCGCCTACTGGGTGGCCAATCCGTCGGCCTATGGTGTTGTCGATTTCGACGCGCAGGGGCGGGCGGTGTCGTTGGAGGAGAAGCCGACCTCCCCGAAGTCGAACTACGCGGTGCCGGGTTTGTACTTCTACGACAACGACGTCATCGAGATTGCGCGTGGCCTGCAGCCCAGCGCGCGAGGCGAGTACGAGATCACCGACGTCAACGCGCACTATCTCGATCAGGGCAAGCTCGCGGTGAAGGTGTTGCCGCGCGGCACCGCGTGGCTCGACACGGGGACCTTTGATTCGCTGTTGGACGCGGGCAACTTCGTGCGCACTGTCGAGCAGCGGCAGGGGCTGAAAATTGCTGTGCCCGAGGAGATTGCGTGGCGGCAGGGGTACCTGTCCGACGACGAGCTGGCGACGCGCGCCGAGAAGCTGCGCAAGTCGGGCTACGGCAACTATCTGCTCGACATCCTGGCCCGCGGTAAGGGTTTCGAGTGAACACGATCCACGAGGTAGGAGAGCGCGAGTGAAAATCCGTCCGTTGTCGATCGACGGCGCCTGGGAGTTCACGCCGGTGCAGCACGGCGACGCTCGCGGCCTGTTCGCCGAGGTGTTCAAGGGAGATCTGCTCGACGACGTGATCGGTCACCGACTCGACCTCGCGCAGGTCAATCTGTCGGTGTCGGCTGCGGGCGTCTTGCGGGGCGTGCACTTCGCCGACGTTCCGCCCGGGCAGGCGAAGTACGTGACGTGTCCGAAGGGTGCGATCCTCGACGTGATCGTCGACATCCGCGTCGGCTCACCGACTTTCGGCACCTACGACACCGTGCTCCTCGACGACGTCGACCGTCGTGCGGTCTACCTCTCCGAGGGGCTCGGGCATGCGTTCTGCGCACTCGAAGACGGGTCGACCGCGACGTACCTGTGCTCGACCGGCTACAACCCCGGCGCGGAACACGGGATCAATCCGCTCGACCCGGAGCTGGGCATCGAATGGCCGACGCTCGCGCGCGACGGCTCGCCACTGGTCTACGAATTGTCCGAGAAGGACACTGCGGCACCGGGTTTGACCGCCGCACGCGAATCGGGGCTGCTCCCGGACTACGCCGATGTGACCGCGTATCTGCGGGCGCTGGCCGAAGAGGCGTCGTAGACGCGGCTCGTTCTGGTAGACGCGGCCGGTACACCAGGCGCGTTTGCACGTTCGGGCGGCGTTTGGCGGCGGGCTCGGGCGGACAACACCCTCAGTCGCGCCGGTTCTCGACCTCGGCGTTCTGCAGTGCGACCGCGCGCGCGAGTCGTGCGTAGCGGATCTCCAGCTCGCGAAACCTGAGATACGTTGCGACAGTGGTGAATGCGAACGCGATCACCAGGCAGTAGAGCACCAGGTCGGTGCCGCGGCCGACGCCGACCCAGCCCGCGACAGTCGTCAGATCGTTGGGGCGGAACATCGCGTAGACGCCGAACACCACGAACGCGACGAACAGAAGCTTCACTCCCGCAGACGATCTCGCGTTGCCACGGTTGGTGACGAAGAACCACACGAGTCCGAGGGCCGCGAGCAGGAGCAGTATCTGGATGACGATCATGGCTATCTCCTCATGCGCCCGTGCAGTAGACCGTCGGCGACGATGTTGACGCCGTTGATCAGCGACTGCCCCTTGGCGCGCGAGTAGTCGGTGTAGAGGATGGTGACCGGCTGCTCCGCGACCCGCCAGTGATGGTGGTCGATGAGCGCGACGAACTCCGACGCGTGGCTCATGCCGGCCATCAGCAGATCGAGCTGGTCGGCGACGGTCTTGTTGAACGCGCGTAGGCCGTTGTGGGCGTCGGAGAGTCCGAGTCTGCGCGTGCGCGGACTCAGGAAGACGACGGTCCGCAGCACGATCCGACGCAGCAGTGGCACCGACTCGCTCCGGCCGTCGGCGAATCGGGTGCCGACGATGATGTCGACGGGTTCGGTGCGGAGTCGGTCGATCATCGCGACGACGTCGTCGACGCGGTGCTGGCCGTCGGCGTCGAAGGTGACGAAGTACTGGGCGTCGCGCCGCGCTCGCGCATATTCGACGCCGGTCTGGATCGCCGCGCCCTGCCCGAGATTGACCGGATGGCGCACGAGATGGATGCTGCCGGTCTGCGTGCGCGCGACGTCGGCTGCTGCCGATCGGATCTGAGCGACCGAGTCGTCGGAGCTGCCGTCGTCGACGCAGACGATGTTCGGAAAGGTTTTCGAGGCGTCGACCAGGACGTCTCTGATCACCTCGCCCTCGTTGTAGACGGGGATCACCAACCACACGTCGTCGTTGGTGGGGCGTTCCGTCATGGGGGTAACCCTATCGGAGCAGGTGCGGGGCACTTCGGACGTGCCCGGAAGGCGTGGGCGCGTCAACGTCTACCCTGATCGGGTGCCTATCGACGTCATGATGCCCTTCTACGGCGACGTCGAGCAGTTCAAGCAGGCGGCCACCAGCGTTCTCGAGCAGTCGGACCCCGACTTCCGGCTCGTCGTCGTCGACGATGGTTATCCGAGCGATGAGCCCCGCGAATGGCTGGCCGGCCTCGGAGACGCTCGCGTCCACTACGAACGCAACGCGCACAACCTCGGCGTGAACGGCAATTTTCGACGCTGCGTCGACCTCGTCACCGCCGACCGGTACGTCGTGATGGGCTGTGACGACGTGATGCTGCCCGGGTACCTCAAGGGTGTCCGTGCGCTGGCCGACGCACATCCCGATGCCGCGGTGATCGCGCCGGGCGTCGAGGTGATCGACGCGGACGATCATGTGGTGCGCCCGCTCGGGGATCGGATCAAGTCGGTGCTCGCGCCGTCGTCTGCGACGGTCCTGCGCGGCGAGGCGATGGCCACCAGCCTCTATCGCGGCAACTGGACCTACTTCCCTTCACTGCTGTGGCGCACCGATGCCGTGCGGACGGTCGGATTCAGGGAGGGACTCGACGTCGTCCTCGACCTCGCGCTCCTCGTCGACCTCGCCTTCGCGGGGGAGGCGCTCGCCTACGACCCGCGCGTGCTGTTCCGGTACCGCCGCCACGACGCGTCGGTCAGCTCGGTGCAGGCGGTCGACGGTCGACGCTTCGCCGAGGAGAACGCCTTCTTCGACGGCGAGGCACAACGATGTGCAGCGCGCGGATGGACGCGTGCGGCGCGGGCGGCACGGCTGCATGCGACGTCGCGGTTGCACCACAGCATGGCGCGGATCGCGGGCGCGGCGTCGAAAATCCGCCGCACGAATTGACGTCGCACGAATTGATTACGTCGAGAACGTAGCGAGCCGGCCCAGGTGCACGCCCGCCCCCACGAGCGGCCCGACGACCAAGGAGAGCGCGACGCGGTCGGTCACCTCGAGCGGCACGGTCAGCAGCGCGGCGCAGGCGATCGCGGCAACCCACCAGCCTGCCGCGTACCACCGGTGTGCTCCGACAGACAGCGTTGCCGCACCGGTCACGGTCAGCAGTCCCAGGGCGGTGGCGCCGACCATGAACAACGCGATGGTGCCGCCGCCGAGCGTGAAGTCGGCGCCGAAGATATGTGTGAGCAGCCAGGAGCCGATCGCCCAGGCCGCGACCGCGCCGATCGCACCGACCACGACGACCGCGGCCAGCGGCACGGCGAGCGAACGCAGCAACGCGTCGCGCGCTGCGACGAACCGGGTGATCAGCACCCCTTGAAAGCTGTTGAGCGGCACCAGTAGTGGGGCTCTGGTCAGAGTGACCGCCAGGATGACAGCTCCCACGACGCGTGAATCGTCGTCGGCGCGCGCGGTGATGTTGATCAGCACCGGGAAGCCCATCACCACCACCGCCGACGCCAGCGCGGCCGCCATCGCGGTGAGAGTGTTGCCCGCGAGGCGTCGGTCGTCGACGTCGCCGGGCAGTCCGACGGCGCGTCGGGCTGTCGACGACGTCGCGAGCACCACGATCCACGACACCGAGCCGACCACCGTGATCACCAGATACGCCAGCACGCCCCAGCCGAAAGCGACTGCGATGCCCGCGCCGACCAGTCGGATCAGCGCGTCGACGCTCAGCAGGACGGCGAACGGCGACCACGACAGCGACCCCGACAACGCGCCGCAGAGGTGCGCGTACACCGCGAAGCTCGCGACCCCGACGGCGAGCAGCACCACCGACAGCGCACGGTACTGGTCGAAGACGTGGCCGCTCCACAGCGGCGACGTCGCCGCGACGATGACCGCGAGCGCCGCGCCGATACCGACGTTGACCAGCAGCGGTCGGCCGAGGCGTGTGGGTGTCTCCGAGGCGGCACTCACAAGCCTCTCCGAGGCGGCGCGGATGGTGCGCGTCGTCTCCTGGAGCTGCCCGTTCTGTGCGCCGGTGACTAGGCCGTACGCCGCCCAGAAGACCGCGAAGACGGCGTATCCCGTTGCGCCGAGCTGCCGCGCGGCGAGTAGCAGAACCAGGTAGCCCGACGCCGCCGCGATGATCGTCGCGATCGTGACGCGCCCGACGGCGCTGCGTCCGCCAGAACTGTGTCCGCCAGAACTGCGCCCGCTCGCATCGTCGGATACCGCGGAGATCTCGGGATCAGGACCAGAAGTCATCGACACACCGATGTGCCGGCGTCAGGACGGTTCGGGAAACGCGGGAAGCTCCGGGGTGAACAGCCAGGCCTGCCAGAGGTCGTTCAGCGGGGCGTCGGAATAGTTCGCGGCGAGCGCGATGAAGTCCTCGGTGCTGGCGGTTCCGTAGCGGTACTTGTCGGTCCAGCGACGCAGGAGCGCGAAGAAGTTGCCGTCACCGATGCGAAGACGTAAGGCGTGCAACGTGATTGCGCCACGTTTGTAGACCCAGTCGTCGAACATCTTGCGCGGTCCGGGATCGACGAGCGTTACCCGGACAGGGTGGGCGGCCAGCTTGGCGTAGTAGTGTCGCGCCCATTCGTCGGCGCTTCGCCCGCCCGATCGTTGGCTCCACAGCCACTCGGAGTAGCAGGCGAATCCTTCGTGGAGCCAGATGTCGTGCCACTGTTCGAGTGTCACCGAATTGCCGAACCACTGATGGGCGAGTTCGTGGGCGATCAGCCTCTCGGCGTCGCGGCTGCCGTCGCAGTGATTGGCCCCGAATGTGCTGAAACTCTGTGCCTCGATGGGGATTTCGAGCGAATCGTCGGTCACCACGACGGTGTACTTGGCAAACGGGTAGGGGCCGAACATCTCGGTGAACGCCTCGACCATCTCCAACTGTTTGCCGAAGTCGACGCGGAAGTTCTCTCTTAGTCGTGACGGCAGGATCGCTTCTACCGGAACGGGTTTGGACGCCAATCGAATGTGCTCGTACGGTCCGATCTGGATCGATGCCAGATAGGTCGACATCGGTTCGATCTGCTCGTAGACCCACGTCGTCTGTGCTGCGCGTACCCGCTTGGACGCGAGTACGCCGTTCGCCAGCGCGTAGTACGGGCTGTCGGTGGTGATCGAAATGCGGTAGGGCGCCTTGGCGCTCGGGTGGTCGTCGCAGGGAAACCACGACGCCGCGCCGTTGGGTTGGTTGGCACACAACGAGCCGTCGGTCAGTTCTTCCCATCCGACAGTGCCCCACGGGCCGCGGATGGGTCGAGGGGTGCCGCTGTAACGGATGACGATCGTCATGGCTCCGCCCGGCGGGATGGGCGAGTCGGGGGTGATGAACAGCTTGCGCTGGCGGTGGCTGTACCTGGCCCGCCTGTCGTTGACGGTGACCTTGCTGACGTTGAGCGTCGACGCCATGTCGAGGCTGAAACGTGCCAATTCCACATACGATGTCGCGGTCAGCGTCGCGGTGCCTTCGAGGCGGTTGCTGGCGACCTTGTACTCGAGGTCGAGGTCGTATCGGGAGATGCGATAACCGAGATTGCCATTGTCTGGAAGGTAGGGGTCGACGCTGTCGGTCGGTGTACCGAGAACAGGTTGCCGTGAGTTCTTCCCCGACTTACCCGGCACGCAACGACTCCTGTCTCTGGCTCTACTGGCTCACTCTTCGGCTCTGGCTACCGTCGCACTTCCCGAGCCTGTCCGGCTTGTCGGGAGTGGGCGTTTTCGGCGTCATTTTCTCGATCAGGACGCGAGAACTCACCCTACCCGTAGCGTTGCTTCTGTGAGGCGCGTCAGGTTGTAAACGGACTAGGGTCCGGTTAAATTCATGTTCGATACGTAAGGCAACAGGGGCGAACCACGTCCCGAGAAAGGTGACAGCATGTACCCGATCCGTAGTCTCGGACTCTTCGCCGCGAGGGTGATTCTCGGCATCATCTTCATCGCGCACGGCTGGCAGAAGCTCCACACCTTCGGACTCGACGGAACCAAGGCCAGCTTCACCAAGATGGGTGCACCATTTCCCGAGTTCTCGGCGTATTACGCGACCTGGGTCGAGTTGATCGGCGGCATCCTGCTGATCGTCGGCGTACTCCTGCCGCTCGTCTCCGTGCTGCTGATCATCGACATGGTCGGCGCGATCTTCGTCGCACACATCGATCAGGGCTTCTGGGCATCCGACGGCGGTTACGAGTTCCCGCTCGCGCTCATCGCGGGTCTCCTGGCGGTCGGCTTCGCATCGGCGGGCGGTCTGGCCTTCGACACCCACGTGTTCCGACGACGACGCAATCGCGTGGCCGACTAGCGGCAAATGTGGTGCGCCCCGGGCGACGCTGAGCGTCGCCCGGGGCGGTACGTACACAACTGTGACGTCAGCGGGGCGCGGCGACAATTATTGTCGTGGCCTCGCGCTGACGACCGGATTGTGTACGTACCGGTCGAGCGATGCGCGACGTCGCCCGGGGTTGGAGATCTCGCCAGGTGGAGCAGGACTACTTCTCGCGCCAAAGTGCCCAGATCAGGGCTGCGGGCTACGCCGCATAGCGCGAAATTCTCAGTAGAGAAGTCCGTCGATGGTGACCCGTTCGGGAAGCTGCGCGACATCTGCGGGCGGTGTCGTCGAGATGAACTCCGCAAGCGTTGAGCCCAACGCTCCCGCGTGATGGATCGGTACGCCGTCGAGTCGGTCGTCGGCGAGCAGCGTCGTGGGGTCGGTGTCGTGGCGGTGAACGGCTGCGGCGCCGAGTAATCTGCGCGCTTGCGCTGGGTCGGTGTCCCAGAGGGCGTCGGCGGTCAGCACGTAGAGGCGCAGCGCGCGTGCGTAGTCGGACAGGTGAACCAGTGCCCAGGCCCAGTGCTTGGCGACGTCGACGGTGTCGGCCTCGCCGCGGCCGTGGGTGTGCACGTACTTGCCGTATAGCTCGTGGCAGAGCGGGTTGGAATCGGCCCACAGTTCGAGTGCCGACATGCAGCGCACGCAGTCGTGGACGTTGGCGAGGTACGACACCGAATAGGGCCCTTCGCGTCGTGAGCGCATTTCGCGTAGCACCGAGAACTCGGCGAGGGCGTGGTCGTACTCGCCGGCGGCGTAGAGCGACTCGGCATCCTGTTGCATTTCTGCCAACATCTCCATAGTTTCCCTGATCGCGAGTCGTCGCGTGCCGTCTTCTGCGATTCGCTCCTGGGCCTATCGTGGAGGTGTGAGCGACGAAAACGAATCCATCATCGAAGGTGACAGCGAGTACGCACTCGACCCCGACGATCAGTTGCAGCCTCAGGACTCACTCGACGACCGTGGCGTCGACGACGTCCTCGACGAGGGGTACTCACCGCCCGACTACGAGCCCAAGGCCGCGATGCGCGGGCTCACCGCATCCGAGATGCGCGAGGGCGAGTCGCTCGACGAGAAGCTCTCCGAGGAAGAGCCCGACCCGTGGCAGAAGGACGACCCGATCGACGAGATCGAGCGCGACGAGCACCCCGATTGGCAAGCGCACGAGAGTGATTCGAGCCCCGAGTTCATCGAGGACGACCAGGTGGGCGACCGACGCGCAGGCCGACTCCTCGCACCCGATCAGGGTGGCGTCGTCGACAACGAAGCCGAGGCCGTGGCAACCGACTGCGGAATCGACGGTGCGGGCGCGAGCGCCGAGGAAGCCGCCGTGCACGTCGTCGACGAGGGCGAAGACGCCGCCGACGCCGAGTGGGAGGACGAGGCCGAGGGCCGCTGAGCGCTTCGGTCAGGGGTAAATGTCAGACCCCTGTGCTGGACTGGATGCAGGAGTACGCGAACCGCCTGGTCGACGCCCACCGCGTTGACAGGGTGCGCGGCCCTGGCAACGATGGTGTTGTCGGCGAGTGATCGTCTGATCGCTTGTCCCGCGACGAACAGCCACCGGAGGTATTCCAGTGAGCATCACCAATCGCATATCCGCTGAGCAGATTTCGGCACCTGCCACAGACGAAGCGTCGAGAACACGGCGATTCCTCGATATCCGCGCACTGACAGATCAGTTGTGCTCGACGCTGTCGGCCGAAGACCAGACACCGCAATCGATGACCGCGGCCAGCCCCGCCAAGTGGCATCGCGCGCACGTGACCTGGTTCTTCGAAGAGTTCATCCTGCGCAACGATCCGTCGTATGTGGTGTACGACGAGACCTTCCGCTATCTGTTCAACAGCTACTACGAGACCGTCGGCGAGCGACACCCGCGACCCGACCGCGGGCTGGTCACCCGGCCCGGCATCACCGACATCACGCGCTACCGCGAATATGTCGACGCCGCGATGACCGAACTTCTTCAGCGCGGCGACCACGACGAGTCGACGCTGGGGCTGCTCGAGCTGGGCTGCAATCATGAGCAGCAGCATCAGGAACTGATCCTGATGGACCTCAAGCATCTGTTCTCCACGCACCACTTCGACCCCGTCTACGTCGACCGCCCCGCCGACGAGCAGGGCGAGCCCGACGCGTTGACATGGCGCGAGGTCGCAGGCGGCGTCGTCGAGGTCGGTACACCGTTCGCCGGATCGGGCACCACGCCCGAGACCTTCGCGTACGACAACGAGGGTCCGCGGCATCGCGTGTTCCTGGAAGACTTCGAGATCGCCGAGCGCGCTGTCACCAATGCCGACTGGCTCGACTTCATCGCCGACGACGGCTACCGACGGCACGAACTGTGGCTGTCGAACGGCTGGGCACACATCAACGAAACCGGCTGGCGCGCACCGGGTTACTGGTCGTTCGACGACGGCGAGTGGACCACGTTCACGTTGTCGGGGCGTCGACCTGTCGTGTGGGACGAGCCCGTCGCGCACGTGTCGTTCTATGAGGCAGACGCCTTTGCGCGGTGGGCGGGGGCGCGGCTGCCAACCGAGTTCGAGTGGGAGTACGCGGCAACGGGTGCGCCAAGCGTGCCGGGCGGTCCGAACCCGGCAGGCGTTGGCGGCGCGCGTGGCGAGCTCCTCGATCCGGCACGATGTCATCCCCGACGCGCAGGGTCGGCGATGATCGGCGACGTGTGGGAGTGGACGTCGAGTGCGTACCTGCCCTATCCAGGGTTCGCACCCGCGAACGGGGCTGTCGGCGAGTACAACGGCAAGTTCATGTGCGACCAGCATGTGCTGCGCGGTGCCAGCGCGATCACACCTCGCGGACATGAGCGGGTCAGCTATCGCAACTTCTTCCCAGCCGATTCGCGCTGGGTGTTCTCCGGTCTGCGCCTGGCCCGATGATCTCGACCACAGCCAATCCGGCCCTGGCCGCAGATGCCGCCGAGGGACTCTGGCAAACCCCGCCTGTCCTGCCGACCAAATGGCTCTACGACGAACGCGGCAGCAAACTCTTCGACGAGATCACCTTCCTGCCCGAGTACTACCCGACGCGCAGAGAGACAGCGATCCTCGCCGCGCACGCCGCCGACATCGCGTCGACGACGGACGCGACGATGATGGTCGAGTTGGGTTCGGGAACGTCGACCAAGACGCGACTGCTGCTCGACGCCTTTGCCGCACACGCTGCCGAACGCGGACGTGAGTTCACCTACGTACCGGTCGACGTGAGTGCCGAAATGCTCGCAGGCACAGCCGAGATCCTCGCCGCCGACTACCCGTCGCTGACGATCGAGCCCGTGCTCGCCGACTTCACCGCACCAGGGCTCCAGCTGCCGCAGTCCGACGGACCCAGGTTGGCGGCGTTCCTGGGTGGCACCATCGGAAACTTCGACGACCCCGCGCGCGACGACTTCTTCACCGCACTGTCGGAGGCGTTGAGTCCTGGCGACTACTTTTTACTAGGCGCCGACCGCATCAAGGACACCGGCCGACTGGTTGCCGCCTATGACGACAAAGCCGGTGTCACAGCGGATTTCAACAGGAACATGATCGAGGTGCTGCGCCGCGGACTCGACGCGTCGGGGCTGTTCGTCGACGACTTCGACCACATCGCCCGGTGGAACCCCAAGCTGCACCGGATCGAGATGTGGTTGCGGGCGCGGCGTCCGGTCAACGCGCACCTCGGTGCACTCGATCGCGAGTGGCAGCTACCCGAAGGTGCCGAGATCCTCACCGAGATCAGCACCAAGTTCGCGCCGGAGCAACTCGCCGCCGAGTTGTCCGACGCCGGGCTGCCGGTCGTGGAGACCTGGTCTGATCCTGCCGGCGACTTCCAGGTCACGCTGAGCCGGCGCTGACGTGTTGGGGCGCACCGCGACTGGGCGCGCACAGTCGGCGGTACGCGGCGCCCAGTCGACGGTATGCGGCGCACAGTCGACCGTCTCGAGCGCACAGTCGACGTTATGCGGCGCCCAGTCGACGGGCGGGTTCAAGGGATTGTGGCAACACCTATGGCTGAGTGTGCGAGGTTAGCAGTTCGGTGAAGGCTTCGGTGGGGGTGCGGAATCCGAGTGCGGCGCGTGGTCGGTTGTTGAGTGCTGCGGCGACGTGGTCGAGGTGCTCGCGACTGTGTACCGATAGGTCGGTCCCTTTCGGAAAGTATTGGCGCAGTAGCCCGTTGGTGTTCTCGTTGGTGCCACGCTGCCAGGGCGAATGGGGATCACAAAACCACACCTTCACATTGTGATCGATCGCGATCTGGGCATGAACCCCACGCATCTCCGAGAG
>NZ_LDTZ01000023.1 GCF_001186365.1 Gordonia jacobaea
TCAGGGATTAGGACACTGTCGCGATGTCGTCGGGAAGAGACTTTCGCTTGTGTGGTGGTAGCCACGCTGGACTTGAACCAGCAACCTGCCATTCTGCAAATGACCGCTCTGCCAATTGAGCTAGTGTCGCGTTGACTGAGGATGTGCTCTTCCGTGCGGTTCCAAGCCTTTTGGGCCCAGAATGCCGCACACCCTCGACCTTTCGGATGTCGGTCCTACTCGATCTCTCCTGTCTCGGCGAAGCTGCCACGCCCCGCCTCCACAGTCATGGAACACGCCCTCGACTGAACCATCTCGGACTGACATTCCTTCCCTCACCGCAACATTCGTCGCTACTGACCACACCTGGCAGGTGTCGGGTCACCGATTGGCTCTCCCGGCTCTCACCGTCAGATCGCTTCGACGTTGCCTCCACCCTGGGGTGACGGTTCCGGCTCGGAGTGCATGGGGTACCGGAACTCCTCCCGGCGACGGATGTCACCCCGCCTTTCACCGGATCACTCCGGCTTATGCGCCATGCCGCATTCGTATGTCGATGTAGTTGTCAAACGTCCTGCACCGCTTCGGTTGTCGTCGGTCGTCGAGCAGTGCGAGTAGCGACTCTAAGCGGTCCCGCTACGACGCACAACAGATTTTTTGCCGGGTCCGAGGACACCGACGCTGAGCGGTACGCCTCAGTCCCGATCGGCGTCGCCCGAAAGATCGTCAAGACGCAGCTCATCGAGACGCTGCTGCGCGCGAGATCGCGCGTCGGATGCCGACTCCAGAGCGGTCGCGGCCTCGTCACGCCGTGACTGCGCCGTCTCCGCCGCTCGCTGGGCGAAGCGCTGCTCCTGTTCGGCACGAGCGAGTTCCGCGCGCATCCGTGCGACTCGGTCCTCGAGATCGGCAGCGGTGCGCTCGGCATCGTCGACGCTGCGTTGCGTGCTATCGAGTTCGACGGTCGCCGAGCGAACTTCGGCGCTGTATCGATCGAGAAGTGCTCTGGCAGCGTCGATCTCCGATTCGCGGGCAGCCGTCGAATTCTCGTCGTCTCCGGCGTCGGAGGAGCCCTCTGCTGTCACGCGTTCGACGGGCGGCGCCGAATCTGCCAGTGCCACCAGCCCGGCCGGACCGAAGCCGCTGTACTCCATCGCGGTGACCAGCCGACCGCGACGCAACAATTCGGCCACCTGTTCGTCGCCGATCGCCGCGCGCAGTGTCTGAACAGCCTCTCGCTCGACCGTCGCGGTCATGCCCGTACCGATCTCAGTGGCGAACGACCGTAGGTGATCGAGTGCAGTCTGCACGACCTCGCGGCGTCGTATCGACAGTTCACGCAGCAGTTCGGCCGACGAGCGACGCTGCGCCTCACGGAGTTCGTCGGCAACGGTGAACAGCGGGTCGAGGTCGGTGGGCGAACGGCGAATCCACTGGTTGAGCAGCCACGCGACTTGTGTCGGCTTGCGTGCACGTGAGATGTCGACGGCGAGCTCGGGACTGCCGGCCGCTCGTGCCGAACGCATCAATTCACGCCTTCGAGAGACGAATTCGCTTGGCGCGCAGCCATACAGCTCATCGAGAGCGTCGTCGAGATTCACGAGCGAATCCTCAGACACCGAACTCGATGATCGCTCGCTCGCCGAACTTCCGAAAGCCCATGCGCTGCAACAGCGGCGACGAGGTAGCGGTCTCGGCATGCACGAGCCCGAGCGAGGCTCCCCGACGTCGCGCATCGTGAAGTCGAGCGACGATCAACGCCCGATACACGCCGCGACCCCGATGAGCGGGAAGGACGGCGCCACCCCACATTCGAGCGACCTCACCCTCGAGCGTGTAGCCACCCGCACCGGCCGGTTCCAGGCTGCCGTGCGAATCGACGCCGGCCACGAACAGCCCGGGCGGCGTGGCGTCCCGCGCAGCAGCGTCGTCGAGAATGGGCGGCGGAAAACCCCACGCGTCGAGGGAGATTCGGGCGAACTCGGCGATTCCGGCATCGTCGTCGACGCGGCGCGCAACGACTCCGTCGGGTGTCGGTATCCGGTCGACGATCTCTGCCGCTGTCTTGAGCGCGACGATGTCGCGAACGGCGATCGTCGTGGCATCACGTCGCTCTAGTTCGGCGTCATCGATACCCCCGAACAGTCCCGGCGCACGCGTGAAGCGCACACGCCGGGCGTCGAGTCGCCTCGCGTGGGCGGCGGCCTCATCGAGCACGACGATCGGATCACGTTGCGTCCCGTGGTAGTTCAGCAACGTGGCGGTTCCGTCGAGCACATAGAACTCGTAGCCGTCGATGTCGAGATGGCGCGAGCCGACCGGATGCCAAGAAGACGTCCACCGTATAGATTCAGCGCGCACGCGCTCCGGTGTCCACATCACCAGACAAGCGTGCCACAGCGGAGACGTGCCGATCACGGCGTCTCAGTTTGAGAGAAATCCTGAATCATTCCAGAATGCGTTGCATACTGACGAGGTGTCCCCCACGCCGGAGTACGCAGACCAACTGCGTGCAGCCGAACTTCGAGTGACCCGTCCGCGGGTCGCGGTGCTGCAGGCCGTCAATACGCACGCGCACGCCGACACGGAGACCATTTTTCTCGCCACACGCACGATGTTGCCCGACGTCTCACGCCAGGCGGTCTACGACGTACTCGGTGCGCTGACCGACGCCGGACTCGTCCGACGCATCCAGCCCTCCGGCCTCGTCGCCCGCTACGAGGCGCGAGTCGGCGACAACCATCACCACACCGTGTGCCGTTCGTGCGGCGCAATCGGCGACGTCGATTGCGCTGCAGGAACAACGCCGTGCCTCACGGCATCCGACGACAACGGCTTTGTGCTCGACGAGGCCGAGGTCATCTATTGGGGCGTATGCCCCGACTGCAACACAACGTCCACACCGGGGTCACATTCGTGATCACAGCCCGAATCACCACTTACCGGAAGGAAGACAGTGTCTGAAGAGAAGTCAGCCCCCGAAGCTCCCCCCATCGGCGAGGCACAGACCGAACCTGCCGAATCAGGTTGTCCGATGCACATCCGCCCACCGGTCGAAGGCGGCGGCAATCAGCAATGGTGGCCGGACAAGCTGAATCTGCGTGTGCTCGCGCACAATCCGCAGGTCATTCGTCCCCGCGAACCCGACTTCGACTACGACGCCGCGCTCGCCGACCTCGACGTCGAGGCGCTCGTCGGTGACCTCAAAGACGTCATGAAGGACTCGAAGTCGTGGTGGCCCGCCGACTTCGGTCACTACGGCCCCTTCTTCATCCGGATGTCATGGCACGCCGCGGGCACCTACCGCGTCGAGGACGGCCGTGGCGGAGCCGGAACCGGAATGCAGCGTTTCGCTCCTCTGAACAGCTGGCCCGACAACGTGAGCCTCGACAAGGCACGACGACTCCTGTGGCCGGTGAAGAAGAAGTACGGCAAGGCACTGTCGTGGGCCGATCTCCTGGTCCTGGCCGGAAACGTCGCGATCGAGGACATGGGTCTGCCGACCAAGGGATTCGCCTTCGGGCGTCCCGACGAGTGGGAAGCGGACGAGGTCTACTGGGGTGCCGAGTCGGTGTGGTTGGGCACCAACCTGCGCTACCAGGGCGGCAAGCGCGAGCTCGAAGAGCCGCTGGGCGCAACCACCATGGGTCTCATCTACGTGAATCCCGAAGGCCCGGAGGGTGTTCCGGACTACCTCGCGGCCGCAGCCGATATTCGCGAGACGTTCGGCCGCATGGCCATGAACGACGTCGAGACCGCAGCCCTGATCGTCGGCGGTCACACCTTCGGCAAGACGCACGGCAACGGCGACGCCGAACTCCTCGGCCCCGAACCCGAAGCCTCACCGATCGAGCAGATGGGTCTCGGTTGGAAGAATCCCCAGGGCACCGGGGTCGGCAACGACACGGTCACCAGTGGCCTCGAGGTGACATGGACCCACACGCCGACCAAGTGGGACAACAGCTTCCTCGAGATCCTGTACGGCAATGAGTGGGAACTCTTCAAGAGCCCCGCGGGCGCCAACCAGTGGCGACCGAAGGACGGCGGCTGGGCCAATTCGGTGCCCGTGGCCCAGGGCGACGGCAAGACCCACCCGTCGATGCTGACCACCGACCTGACGATGCGATTCGACCCGATCTACGGGGAGATCACCCGGCGTTGGCTCGACCATCCAGAAGAACTCGCCGACGAGTTCGCGAAAGCGTGGTTCAAGCTCCTCCACCGCGACATGGGACCTGCCATTCGCTACCGCGGCCCGCTCGTGCCGTCGGAAACCTACATCTGGCAGGACAACGTCCCCGCTGCCGAGGGACCGCTGCTCTCCGACGCCGACGCCGACAGCCTGAAGTCCGCGATCCTCGAGACCGGTCTCACCGTGCCACAGCTCGTGTCCACGGCGTGGAAGGCGGCGTCGACGTTCCGTGGCAGCGACTACCGCGGCGGCGCGAACGGCGGACGGCTGCGCTTGCAGCCACAGCTCGGCTGGGAATCCAGTGAGCCCGACGAGCTCGCACAGGTCATCAGCAAACTCGAACTCGTCGCCGAGCAGTTCAACTCCGAGCCCGGCACCAAGGTGTCGTTCGCCGATCTCGTGGTGCTCGGCGGAGCAGCGGCGATCGAGAAGGCGGCGAAGGATGCCGGCGTCACGGTGACGGTCCCGTTCACCCCAGGCCGCACCGACGCGACGCAGGAGCAGACCGACCAGGAGTCGTTCGCCTACCTCGAGCCCCGCTACGACGGGTTCCGAAATTACGAGGGCAAGGGCAACGAGCTGCCCGCGGAGTACAACCTCGTCGACAAGGCCAACCTCCTGACCCTGTCGCCGCCGGAGATGACGGTGCTCGTCGGTGGTCTGCGCGTACTCGGCGCCAACCACAAGAGCTCCTCGCTCGGAGTGCTGACGACCAAGCCGGGCACGTTGACGAACGACTTCTTCGTCAACATCACCGACATGGACGTCGAATGGTCGGCATCGCCGGCAGACGACGGCACCTACGTCGCGGTCGATCGTGAGTCGGGCGAGCAGAAGTGGACGGGTTCGCGGGTCGATCTGGCCTTCGGTTCGAACTCCGATCTGCGTGCGCTCGCCGAGGTCTACGCCGAGGATGACTCGAAGCAGAAATTCGTCGACGACTTCGTCGCCGCGTGGGCCAAGGTCATGGAACTCGACCGCTACGACCTGCACTGATTCGACCTATCACCACCGATGCACCTCGTGGACACAATCCACGGGGTGCATCGGTGTGTGTGGCAGCCCACGTAGTCTTACGCCAGTGCCCGACACGTCGAGTCACTCCCCCGTACTCGCGCGTAGCGCAACGATTCGACACAATCGTCCGAGGCCGCACGTTTGCAGTCACTGTGCGGTCCGCCCGGGCATGACGCAAATGTGGCCCATATCGCGGAGCCTCGTGCTCCGCACCCAGTGAAGTTTCGTGCTTCGCACGGCGAGCGGGGGCGCTGCCGACGAGCAGTTCCAGAAGAGAAGGGAGTCGGTGATGTTCACGCGCATTGCCATCGTGAACCGAGGTGAGGCCGCGATGCGGCTCATCCACGCCGTCCGCGGATTGTCTGCCGAGACCGGTCAGCCCATCGAAGTCGTCGCCCTGCACACCGACGTCGACCGCAACGCCACATTCGTCCGCGAAGCCGACATCGCGTACAACCTGGGAGCGGCAGCCGACCGCCCCTACCTGAACCTCAAGGTCCTCGAGCACGCCTTGCTCGAGACCGGCGCCGACGCCGCATGGGTCGGCTGGGGATTCGTCGCAGAGGATCCACTCTTCGCCGAACTGTGCGACCGCATCGGCGTCACCTTCATCGGCCCGTCCGCCGAGGCGATGCGCAAACTCGGCGACAAGATCGGCGCAAAGCTGATCGCCGAAGAAGTCGGAGTTCCGGTCGCCCCGTGGAGCCGCGGGTCCGTGGACACCATCGACGACGCGCTTGAGGCAGCAGCGTCGATCGGGTACCCGCTGATGCTCAAGGCGACCGCTGGCGGTGGAGGCCGCGGTATCCGCGTCATCACCAGCGACGACGAACTCCGCGACGCCTTCGACCGCACCCGCGACGAAGCCGCCCGCGCCTTCGGCAGCGGCGTCGTCTTCCTCGAACGACTCGTGACCGGAGCCCGCCACGTCGAGGTCCAGGTCATCGCCGACGGCCAGGGCACCGCGTGGGCGCTCGGCGTCCGCGACTGCTCGGTGCAGCGCCGCAATCAGAAGATCATCGAAGAGTCGGCATCGCCGGTTCTCGCACCAGAGCAGGTCGCCGATCTCAAGGCATCCGCTGAGCGTCTCGCCGTCGCTGTCGGATACCGGGGCGCCGCAACCGTCGAATTCCTGTACCACCCAGGCGAGCAGCTCTTCGCCTTCCTCGAAGTCAATACCCGCCTGCAGGTCGAGCACCCGATCACCGAGTGCACGACGGGAATCGATCTGGTCCGCGCACAACTTCACGTCGCGTCGGGCGGCCGACTCGAAGGCGAGCCTCCGGCCGAGCGCGGCCACGCGATCGAGGCGCGCCTCAATGCCGAGGACCCCGACCGTGATTTCGCGCCGGCCCCCGGCCGCATCTCACGACTCGAACTCCCCGCAGGGCCCGGCATCCGCGTCGACACCGGCGTCAGTGAGGGCGATACGATCCCCGCCGACTTCGACTCGATGATCGCCAAGATCATCGCCTACGGCGCCAACCGCAACGAGGCCCTCGGCCGTCTGCGCCGCGCGATGAGCGAGACGCGCGTCGTCATCGAGGGTGGTGCGACCAACAAGAGTTTCGTCCTCGAGCTACTCGGGCAGCCCGCGGTCATCGACGGAAGCGCCGACACCGGCTGGATCGACCGTGTCCGCGCCGAGAACGGACTCGTCGTCAACCGCCACTCGGCGATCGCGCTGATCGCCGCCGCGATCGACAGCTACGAGGAGGAAGAAGCCGTCGAGCGTCAGCGCCTGCTGTCGACGGCGTCGGGCGGACGCCCACAGGTGCAGCACGAGAGCGGTCGCCCGCTCGACTTGAAACTGCGCGGCGTCGGATACCGGGTACGTGTCGCCCGGATCGGCGCGAGCCGCTTCCGTGTGTCGATCGAATCGGGTACCGACACCTACACCGCGGACGTCGACATCGAGCGCTTCGACGAGCACACGGCACAGATGGTGCTCAACGGGGTCCGCTACCGCCTCGTCACGGACACGCACGGGCCGACTCACCTCATCGACGTCGACGGCGTCGCCCACCGCGTCAGCCGCGACGAGGGCGGCGTTGTGCGCTCCCCTGCTCCTGCACTCGTCGTCGCCACTCCGTTGGCCGTCGGCGACGAGGTCGAGGCCGGCGCACCTGTGCTCGTTCTCGAGAGCATGAAGATGGAGACCGTGCTGCGCGCACCCGTGCGCTCGCGTCTCAAGGAGTGCACCGTGTCGGTCGGCTCCCAGGTCGAGACCGGCGCGACGTTGATGCGCCTCGAACCGATCGTCGACGCCGAGGACGACGCCGATGCCGCCCAAGAGCCCGCCGAGAGCGTCGAACTCGAGCTACCCGCGGCTCTCGACAACGTCGACCCGGACGTCAGGACCACTCGCACCCAGGAAGATCTGCGCAGTCAGCTCCTCGGCTACGACGTCGACCCGCACGACCGATCGCGACTCCTCGACGACTACCTCAGCGTGCGGCGTGAAGTCCGTGCTTCTGGTCGACGCCCCATCGGGGATGAACTCGAACTGCTCACGGTCTTCGCCGATCTCGCCGAACTGAGCCAGAAGCGTCCGCCGTTGGGCCTGAATCCTGGGTTCGAGCATGTGCACAGCTCACGCGAAAACTTCCACACCTATCTGCAGAGCCTCGACGTGGAGCGTGACGGTCTCCCCGAAGCGTTCCACGACCAGCTACGGCTGGCGCTGCGCCACTACGGGGTCACCGAACTCGACCGCTCACCGGAACTCGAAGCCGCGGTCTTCCGCATCTTCCTGACGCTGCAGAATCCTGGTGCATCGGTCACCGTCATCACCACGCTGTTGCGTGAGTGGCTCAACGAGCCGACGCCGCGCGACGAGTTGCGCGAGGACATCGGTTTCGCGCTGGATCGGATCGTGGCCGCGACACAGGTGCGCTTCCCCGCGATTGCCGACCTCGCACGCGGTGTGATCTACGCCTGGTACGGCCAGGCGATGCTCCTGCGCGACCGTGCACGCGTCTACACGAACGTGCGCAAGCACCTCAAGTACCTCGACGAGAACCCCGATGCCGCCGACCGCAGTGAGCGCATCGCCGACATGGTGCGAAGCACCGAGCCTCTGGTTCGCCTTCTGGGACAACGCATTCAGCGCAGCGGCACCGACAACACCGTCATGCTCGAAGTACTCACCCGCCGTTACTACGGCAACAAGGGTGTCGACGTCATCACCACGCAGACCGCACGCGGCACAACGTTCGTCGTCGCCGCACGCGACGGCGCCAGCGTCGTCTCGGCAGCGGTGCCGTTCGACGAATTGGCTTCTGCGGCAAGCGGACTCATCGAGTTGGCGCGTACCAGTGCGTCGATCGCAGCCGACATCTACGTCAGCTGGGAAGACCAGCCGGACGACTTCGACACCATGGCCGCGGCGTTGCACGAGATCGTCGCGGCGGCACCGATGCCCGGCCAGGTGCAACGCGTCACGTTCACCGTCGCCGGACGCGGCACCGCTGTGATGCATCACCACTTCACGTTCCGGCCGTCGGCAACCGGCATGGTCGAGGAACGACTGATCCGTGGTCTGCATCCCTACATCGCGCAGCGGATGCGTATGGAGCGGCTCCGCAAGTTCGACCTGACCAGGCTGCCCTCGGCAGACGACGAGGAGATCTACCTGTTCCGCGCCGTCGCGAAGGAAAACCCAGCCGACGACAGGCTGGTCGCCTTCGCGCAGGTACGCGACCTGAGTTCGCTGCGCGAAAACGACGGTCGATTGCTGTCGCTGCCCACGGCCGAGACTGTGCTTGCCTCCTGCGCCGACTCGATTCGTCGCGCCAAGCGTGGCCAGAAGCGTGCGGTCAACACCAACCGAATCGTCATGTACGTGTGGCCACCTGTCGACGCTTCCGCGGACGATCTGGCCACGATCGCCGACCACATCCGCGGTACGACCGCCGACGTCGGGCTCGAAGAAGTGCAGCTGATCGCCCGACGCCGCGACCGCGACACCGGCGAACTGCGCAAGGTCTCCATTCGCTTCTCCGTCAACGCGACAGGTGGATTCGACGTCTCGGTGGGAGAACCATCTGCCGAGCCGATCGAGCCCGTCGACGAATACCGTCAAAAGGTCCTCAGCGCCGCTCGACGCAACACGGTCTACCCGTACGAGTTGACCGGCCTGCTCGGCGACTTCCGGGAGTACGACCTCGACGCCGAGCAGCGACTCGTACCGGTAGCGCGCCCCAAGGGACGCAACACCGCGGCGATCGTCGCGGGCGTCGTGACGACGCCGACCGAGAAGTATCCGCAGGGCATCACCCGCGTCGTGTTGCTCGGCGACCCGACGAAATCGCTTGGTGCACTGTCGGAACCCGAGTGTGCGCGGGTGATCGCGGCGCTCGACCTCGCCGAGGAGATGAAGGTCCCGCTCGAGTGGTACGCCCTCTCATCCGGCGCGCGCATCTCGATGGATTCGGGTACCGAGAACATGGACTGGGTGGCGCGCGCACTGAAGCGGGTCGTCGAGTTCACCCAGGATGGCGGTGAGATCAACATCGTCGTCGCAGGCATCAACGTCGGAGCCCAGCCGTACTGGAACGCAGAGGCGACCATGCTGATGCACACCAAGGGCATCCTCGTGATGACCCCGGAGTCGGCCATGGTGCTGACCGGTAAGCAGTCGCTGGACTTCTCGGGCGGTGTCTCCGCGGAAGACAACTTCGGCATCGGCGGCTACGACCGGGTCATGGGTCCCAACGGCCAGGCTCAGTACTGGGCCCCGAACCTCGGGGCCGCACGCGACGTGCTGATGGCGCACTACGACCACACCTACGTGATGCCCGGTGAACTGACTCCTCGACGCCTCATCACGACCGACCCGGTCGACCGCGACGTCTCCGACTACCCGCACGTTCTTGCGGGCAGCGACTTCACCACCGTCGGACAGATCTTCTCCAAGGAGATGAATCCCGACCGCAAGAAGCCGTTCGACATCCGGACGGTCATCCGCGCCGTCGCCGACCAGGATCACCAGGTCCTTGAACGGTGGGCCGGAATGGCCGACGCCGAGACCGCCGTGGTTTCCGACGTGCATCTCGGCGGTATCCCGGTGTGCCTGCTCGGGATCGAATCACGCGAGGTATCGCGCCGTGGCTACACCCCGACCGACGGGCCGGACACCTACACGGCGGGGACGTTGTTCCCACAGTCGTCGAAAAAGGCTGCGCGAGCAATCAATTCGGCGAGCGGCAATCGTCCGCTCGTGGTGCTCGCCAACCTGTCCGGATTCGACGGTTCGCCGGAGTCGATGCGCAAACTTCAGCTCGAGTACGGAGCTGAGATCGGACGCGCGATCGTCAACTTCCGCGGCCCGATCGTCTTCTGCGTCATCTCGCGGTATCACGGCGGAGCGTTCGTCGTGTTCTCCAAGGCGCTGAATCCGAACATGACGGTGTTGGCGATCGACGGCTCATTCGCCTCCGTGCTCGGTGGTGCCCCCGCCGCGGCCGTGGTGTTCGCGGGCGACGTCAACAAGAGGGTCGACGCCGACCCGCGTGTGCGCGACATCGAGGCACGGTTGGCGGAGGCTTCCGGCTCGGACCGTTCGGCGCTGAGCGCAGAGCTGGCCGATGTGCGTCAGTCCGTGCGGGCCGAGACGATCAATGCTGTCGCCGCCGAGTTCGACGCCGTGCACAGCATCCGACGCGCTGTCGAGGTCGGTTCTGTGGACGCCGTCATCGACGCCGCCGAACTGCGTCCGCGGATCATCGCCGCGATCGAGGCGAATTCGACATGGTCGCACCGTCGTCATGAGGCCGCCGAGCCCCAGCAGGTCGGCACTGAGCAGGTCGGCACGAGTTCGGAGTCATAGCACCGACTCGGGATACATCGATAACCGACGGCGCGGGGCCGGGATCAGAGAAACACTCTCCGATCCCGGCCCCGCGCTCTGTTTCGCCGCGCCCGCGCGCTAGGCGATCTCGTCGGCTCCGGCACGCACGACGAAGCGTCGAACGCGGTCGCGTAGATTGTCGATCCTGTTGAGCCGCACAGCTTCCCGATCCTGACCGGCCATCGCCGAGGACGGCAGCCGGTGGACGTTGCGGGAACACTCGAAGTGCGAGCAGATCAGTGTGCCGATCGTGTCGCCGCGGCGACCGGCTTTGCCCACGCGCCGCGCCGTGAACAGCAGGACCTCGTTCGGGATCGAGACGTCTTCACACAGAGCGCACAACACACGTGTGCGTGGCGGCACCACGCCCGCCCGCAGGCGCAGGCCGACGAGACCGGCCGCGGAATCGGAGTCGGATACATCGGAAGCTTCAGATACATCGGAAGCGTCAGAGACGCTGGAGAGATCGACGACCAGGTAGCCGATGGTCGGCGTCTTGGGATCACGCCAACCGAGGTATTCGACCCGATCCCAGTCGAGCGTGTCGAACTCGGCGGGTAGATGGAGTTCCTTACGTTCCCGTACCGAGGCATTGACGAGGGAAGCGCGCAGTTGTTTTTCGGAGAGTTGTCGCATGGTGAATTCACCTGTTTCGTGAGTGGCGTGCCGCCCTTGGAAACCTGAGAACCTTGGAAACCTGAGAACCTCGGAATCTTGGAAACCGCGGAGTCTTGGAACCGTGGAGCGTCGGTGACGGCACGAAGTAAAGAGGACAGCCGGATTGGCGTATGAACGATCACGCCCTCACCGATCACGGCGAGCGCGCGGTCAGCGCAGACGGCTATCTGTTGTCGGCGTGCACGCCGACAACCTCCTCACGCCGCACGAGGCGGACAGATGGTGCAGACACGCACTCGAGTCTGCCGTCGACCGCGTCTCGTCGTCAACGCGGTAAGCGAATCGAACGGTCATCGCTCGCCCGGCGGCAGCCTCTGGTTGTGGCTATGCTGGCGGTTTCCCGACGCGCCGGCGCGACCTCACGGTGGCTCCGACCCGCGACGCCGGGGCCATCCGCGGAAGGAGCGCACCGTGTCAACCGACTCCGGCGCACACGCCAGACCGACTTCCGGGCAACGTCTGCCCGGTCACATCAGATTGACGTCACACAGCGGCGGAGTCGACGCGCCGTCGATCACCTGGGGCGCACCGACCGCGGCAGCGCGTGGCCCCGTCATCGCGACCACCACGACGCGTGGACACCGCAACGTCGTCGGCACTCATTCGGGCTCGTACAGCGTGTATCGGGCATTGGCGGTGGCAAGCGGGGCACTCTCGCGCGAGCACCGCGCCGACCTCACCAACACCTCGCCCACCGACGTGGTTGGTCCCTACCCGCAGTGGAGCGACCCCGAAGCCATCGTCAGCATCGACCCCTGGGGCGCGACGATCGCCGACTCGTTTCCCGATCAGCTTGCCGCCGGATACGACGTCCGGCCGACCATCGCCATCACCAAGGCTCACGTCATCCTCCCCGAGATCGCCGACGCGATCGCGAAGGGACGCTTGGTACCCGACAACGAGACGTTGCTCCCCAACGGTGCCGCACTTGTGACGAAGGCCGCAGTCGAACCGGTGTGGTACCTGCCCGGCGTCGCCAAGCGATTCGGTTGTAGTGAAACGGAATTGCGTCGTGTTCTGTTCGAGGAAACCGGTGGCATGTACCCCGAGTTGGTCACGCGTTCCGACCTCGACGTGTTCCTTCCGCCCATCGGCGGCCAGACCGTGTACATCTTCGGCAACCCACGCGATCTCGCCGACCCGACCGTCGAACTCACCGCACGCGTGCACGACGAATGCAATGGGTCGGATGTGTTCGGCTCCGACATCTGCACCTGCCGCCCCTACCTCACCCATGCGATCGAGGAGTGCATCCTCGGAGCACAGAACGGCGGCGTCGGTCTGGTTGCGTACTCGCGCAAGGAAGGTCGGGCGTTGGGCGAGGTGACGAAGTTCCTCGTCTACAACGCGCGCAAGCGACAGGTGGGCGGCGACACCGCCGACCAGTACTTCGCACGCACGGAATGCGTTGCGGGAGTGCAGGACATGCGCTTCCAGGAGCTGATGCCCGACGTCTTGCACTGGTTCGGCATCACCAAGATCGACCGGCTCGTCTCGATGAGCAATATGAAGTACGACGCGATCACCGGGTCCGGGATCGCCGTCGGAGAACGTGTCGACCTCCCCGACTACTTGATTCCCGACGACGCGCGCGTGGAGATCGACGCGAAGACCGCCGCCGGCTACTTCACGAGTGGCGTGATCCCGGACGCCGACGAACTGCGTAAGGCGAAAGGTCGGGGTCTGACCACATGAGGGCGACGGACACGGTCGTCGATCCCCTCGCGACCCTGCACAGCACCGACACCATCCGCGACCGAGCGACAACACTTCTCACCCGCGCACGCGAGGGCCATTCGCACTGGTTCACCGTCGACGACGATGCCATCGGGACGACTGTCGGCCTCGTCGCCGATGTCACACGCGCCCGCTACCCCGACCTCGACGTTCCGTTCCACAGCCGATGGCGCCACTTCGAGGCCGCGGGAGTCGACAGGGTCGCCGGGCTGGCGCAGCGGATGAGCGCTTTGACTGTGGCTGAACGGATCAGCACGCGCATCGACCTCGCCGTCGTGAGCGTGTTGCTCGACGCGGGCGCGGGTCCGCACTGGCACTTCGACGAGCCCGGCACCGGCATCCGCCTCACGCGGTCGGAGGGACTCGGCGTCGCGAGTTTCCACGCGTTCACCAATGGTGTGTTCTCCGGCACCGACGAGGATCCACTGCGCGTCGACGCGGCAGGTCTGCGTGCGCTGACCGCTGACCGGCTCGCGCAGGCGTTCCAGGTGAGCGCCGACAATCCGCTCGTCGGCGTCGAGGGACGCCTCGGGCTGCTCCACGAACTCGCCGACGTGCTGGAGGCGACGCCGAGCGTCTTCGGCGAGGACGGCCGCCCCGGCGGACTGGGGACTGTGCTGACAAGCGACTCCGATGGTGTCCGCGCAGCAGGCATTCTCGAACTACTGCTCACGTACTTCGCGCCGATCTGGCCCTCTGCCAATCGAATCGACGATCGCCCACTCGGAGACTGCTGGCGGCACAGCGACGTCGGCGGCGACGGCGTCACCGCCGGATGGATGCCGTTCCACAAGCTGTCGCAGTGGCTTTCGTACTCGTTGCTCGAACCGTTCGGTGACGAGGGAATCAACGTCACGGGACTCGGGTATCTGACCGCGCTGCCCGAATACCGCAACGGGGGTCTGCTTCTCGACACCGGCGTCCTCGTCCCGATTCCGGCCGACTGGTCGACTCGCGAATGGCGGGTCGACGACGAGTTCATCGTCGAGTGGCGCGCGCTGACCGTGGCGCTGCTCGATGAACTGGCGCCACTCGTCTGCACCGAACTCGGACTCGACCCTGCCACCACTCCCCTCGCGTGCATTCTCGAAGGCGGGACCTGGGCTGCGGGCCGTGAGGCCGCCGCACAACGGCGACAAGGACTTCCACCCCTGACCATCATCAGCGACGGCACGGTCTTCTGACCGTCCGAAGAACGAGAAGAGCACACATGGGCGGCACGGTTCACGTCATCGATCACCCGCTGGTCGAGCACAAACTCACCTTGATGCGTCAGAAAGAGACCTCTACCAACGATTTTCGACGCCTCCTCGACGAGATCTCGACTCTGATGGCCTACGACGTCCTCGCCGACATCCCGATGCACGAGATCAAGGTCGAGACGCCGATGGAGGTGACGACCGGCCGGGTGATCGACGGCAAGAAGCTCGTCTTCGCCTCGATCCTGCGGGCAGGGACGTCGATCGCGGACGGCATGTTGAGCGTGGTGCCCGGCGCACGTATCGGTCACATCGGGCTGTATCGAGATCCGAAGACGCACATCGCCGTCGAGTACTACTTCAAGATGCCCAAGGAACTCGCCGAACGCGACGTCGTCATCGTCGACCCCCTCCTCGCGACAGGCCACTCGGCGGTCGCGGCGGTCGACCGGCTGAAGGAGTATCAGCCGCGCTCGATCCGATTCGTGTGCCTCCTCACCTGTCCAGAGGGACTCGCCGCGCTCCACGACGCACACCCCGACGTCCCCGTGTACACGGCTGCCGTCGACCGTGAGCTCAACGACGACGGCTACATCCTTCCCGGGCTCGGCGACGCCGGCGACCGGATCTTCGGAACCCAGTAGGCACAACCCACCCGCCGTAGGGTGCCCGCCGGGCGGCGCACTGCGTTGGGGAGAATAACCGCATGCAGGCTTCCGCGATAGGTGCGTCGCTCGAGCGCCACCAGGTCGCTGTGTACCTGTGCGCGTTCGCCCTCGGTGGCCTAGTTGGGCTGGCGTTGCCGGAGACCAGCGGTGCCGCAGAGTATTTGGTGACGCCGGCGCTGGCGGCGCTGTTGTTCCTCACGTTTCTTCAGGTACCGGTGTCGGGATTGGCTACGGCGTGGCGGGACTGGCGCTTTCTTCTCGCGCTCGTCGCCGTGAACTTCGTGGCCGTCCCCGCGGTGGTCGCGCTGTTGACTCTGGTCATGCCCGACTCCGATCCCGTTCGCCTCGGGATGCTGATCGTGTTGCTCTGTCCGTGTGTCGACTACGTCATCGTGTTCAGCGGACTCGCGGGAGCGCGCAGCGACCGACTGCTGGCAGCGACCCCGCTGCTGCTGATCGCCCAATTCCTGTTGTTACCGGCCTATCTCGCGATTCTCGGCGGCGGCGCCTCCCTCGGCGCAATCGACCCGGCACCGTTCGTGTCAGCGTTCATGTTCCTGATCGTCATTCCGCTGCTGTGCGCCTGGGGCGTTCAGTTGTGGACACGCAACAGTCCGACACGCGAATCGCTGGTCCGTCGACTCGATGTGGCCATGGTCCCGATGATGGCGTTAGTTCTGGCGCTCGTCGCCGCGTCGCAGGTGGCGCGCCTGGGTTCAGACTTCTCGACGGTGGCAGGCGCGCTGTGGATCTACGTCGTGTTCCTCATGGTGACGCCGTTGATCGGATGGGCGGTGGGACGACTCCTCGGCCTCGACACCGGATCGACGCGCGCCGTCGCATTCTCCGGCGCGACACGAAACTCGTTGGTGGTCTTACCCCTTGCCCTGTCGCTGAACGAGGGGGCCGACCTCGCGGCCACAGCGGTGGTGGCGCAAACGGCCGTCGAACTGGTCGGGATGGTGGTGTTCGTGCAACTCATCCCGCGGATGATCCGCGACCGCTGACCCGCCCCCGCTACTTGTGCGGCACGTCGGCGGAAAGCCCGCCGTCCATGACGAACTCGGCGCCCGTCGCATACGACGACTCGTCACTCGCGAGAAAGACCACAAAGGTCGACACCTCGCTCGAATCCGCTGCACGGCCGAGAGGCACCTTGACCATGTCCTCGGGCAGACCCTCCGTCATCGGCGTCCTGATGAGGCCGGGGTGAATCGAGTTGACCCGCACGTTGTGTGGCGCGAGTTCGAGAGCGGCCGACTTCGCCAGGCCACGAACACCCCACTTCGACGCGACGTAACCGTGCGCCCACGGACTTCCACGGAGCCCCTCCACGGACGACACGTTGATGATCGACCCGCCGCCGGCAGCGATCATCGGATCCGCCACCGACTGGATTCCGAGGAAGGTGCCCGTCAGGTTGACATCGATGATCTGCTTCCACTTGTCGAGGCGAAACTTCTGGACCGTCGACCCGTTGACGATGCCCGCGTTGTTCACCAGAACGTTGACCTTGCCGAAGTCGTCGACCGCCGCGGCGACCGCCGCCTGCCAGTCCTCCGGTGACGTGACGTCGAGGTGCACGTAGCGTGCCGAGTCTCCGATCGCGGCGGCGAGCGCTTTGCCCTCGTCGTCGAGAATGTCGCCGATCACGACCTTCCCGCCCTCTGCGACGAGTGCCCTCGCGTGCTCCGCGCCCATGCCGCGGGCACCGCCGGTAATGATCGCAACCTTGCCGTCAACACGTCCCATGGCGACACACGGTACCTGCTCGGAGGCCAAATGAGAACACGTTCTACCCATCTGCGTCGTTCCGTGTTCTACTCATATGGACATCAGTCCGGACAGATGTTCACCCCTGCCTGGCTTTCACCACTGACAGAGGTTCACACAGCGAGGAGGCATTGGCACATGACGATCAGGGTGGCTCTCGTCGGCACCGGAAACGCGGGCAGACTCGCGCTGACCCAACTCATCGACGACGACCGGTTCGATCTCGTCGGCGTCTGCGTGAACAACCCGGACAAGGTAGGCGTCGACGCCGGAATCCTGGCCGGAGGTGACAGCGCCACCGGCGTCGTGGCTGTCGGCGATCTGCGGTCGATCATCGAAGGTTCACCGGACGTCGTCGTCTACTGCGCCATGGGCGACACGCGCCCGATCGAAGCGTTCAACGACATTCTCGCGATCGTCTCGGCGGGCATCGACGTCGTCGGCTCGGCGCCCGGTGGACTGCAGTATCCCTGGGGCGTCATGCCGGACAGAGCGATCGCCAAACTCGAGGAAGCCGCCCGCGACAACGACGCGAGCGTGTTCATCACCGGCGTCGATCCCGGATTCGCCAACGACCTCATCCCGTTCGTCTTCGCAGGTACCTGTCAGCGGATCGAGCAGGTCCGGTGCATGGAGATCGCCGACTACGCGACCTACGACGGCGCCGAGGTCATGTTCGACGTGATGGGTTTCGGCAAGCCGCTCGACGAGACGCCCATGCTTTTCCTCCCCGGAATCCTCGGGCTCGCGTGGGGCACGACGATGCAGATCCTCGCCGCCGGACTCGGCATCACCATCGACGAGGTCGTCGAGCACCACGAAAGTGAGCCCGCACCAGAGGAATTCGAGATCGCGGCGGGGGTGGTGGAGAAAGGTACCCGAGCCGCAGTGCGTTTCGAGATCATCGGGATGTCCGCTGGACGCGAAGCCGTCGTGATCGAACACGTCACGCGGCTACGCGACGATCTGCGACCCGACTGGGCGCGGCCGTCACAACCGGGCGGGTGCTATCGCGTCGAGATCGTCGGCGAACCGTCGTACCGCGTCGACATCATGCCGACGAGCGCGAAGGGCGACCACAACCACGCCGCGATCGTGGCCGCCATGGGACGGATCGTGAACGCGATCCCGGCCGTCCACGACGCCCCCGCAGGTATCCGCACAACACTCGATCTCCCACTGGTGACCGGTAACGGCGTGTTCGCCACAGGCGCCCCGACCGGCGAGGATGGCCTCCGGTAAGTTGACCCCCATGAGCGAGCAGACCGTCAGTGACCGTGAATGGAAGGCCTTCGAGGTCGATGTGGCCGACCAGGTCGCCGAAGTCCGTCTCACCGGCCCCGGCAAGGGCAATGCGATGGGACCCGACTTCTGGCGCGAACTTCCCGACATCATCGAAGGGCTCGATGCCGACGATGAGGTTCGCGCAATCATCATCACCGGGTCGGGAAAGAACTTTTCCTACGGACTCGACATTCCCGCGATGTCAGGATCACTTGGCCCGGTTTTGGCCGACAACGCAAAAGCCAAGCCGCGCATGGACTTTCATGACACGATCATCTACATGCAGCGTGCGATCAACGCCGTTGCCGACTCTCGCACTCCGGTCATCGCGTCGATCAGCGGTTGGTGCATCGGCGGTGGTGTCGACCTGATCACCGCGGCAGACATCCGCTATGCGAGTGCCGATGCCAAGTTCAGCGTCCGCGAGGTGCGCGTCGGCATGGTCGCCGACATGGGCAGCCTCGCCCGACTCCCCGCGATCATCGGCGACGGCCACATGCGTGAGCTGGCTCTGACCGGCAAGGATATCGACGCGCAGCGGGCCGCCGCGATCGGCCTGATCAACGAGGTCACAGAAACCCCCGAAGAGTCTCTCGCTCTCGCACGCACGACGGCCGCGCAGATCGCCGCTAATCCTCCGCTCGTCGTCAAGGGCGTCAAAGCCGTTCTCGATCACACGCGTTCAGCGGCGGTTGCCGACAACCTCCGCTACGTTGCCGTGTGGAATGCGGCGTTCCTGCCCAGTAACGACCTCACCGAGGCGGTCGCGTCGATCTTCGAGAAGCGCGACCCGAACTTCACCGGCTCCTGACGTCGCACCTCACCGGTCACTGACTCGTGGTCCGGTCTTCTCGTTCGTCGGTGACGAGCGAGAAGACCGGAATCTTTCTGTCCGTGCGCTTTTCATACAGATCGAAGTTCGGCCAAGTCGCACGCAGCACCTGCCAGGCCTGTGCGCGCTCGTCGCCGTCGAGCTCGCGCACCGTCGCCTCCGATGTCAGACCCGCGTGACGCACCTTGACCGTGTCCGTCGCGCGCAGGTTGAAGACCCACTGCGGCATATCGGGCCCGCCGAAATACGAACCCGCGATCAACCAGCCCGCATCGGTGGGGGCCGCGAGCAGCGCGGTGGCGCGCTCGACACCGCTACGGCGTCCGCGCACGATCAGCGTGATGTGCGGAAGGCCCGCGATATCGAGTAAGCCGTAGCGCTGACGCGTGAGCACCGCAATCGCCTTGTCGCACTTCACGATCTGCGGAAGATACTTCGGCATCCATGGGATGGAACCGACCTTGATCGCCAGCGGAGTCAACAGGCCCATGTGGTCAGTGTTCCATGCGACCATTTCGCGGCCCGATTCCGCCACACCGAATGCCTCCTACGCACCGTGCCAACGTCGCACCGTGTCAAGGCGGATGTGCACAGCTGTGGAAGCGGCTCTGATCGTCTCGTCCGATCGGGACGACGATGACACGCATGAACCACGACAACGCTTCTGACCGCATCTCCGACGCACCCGACAGTGAGCCCATTCCCGACATCAAGACCGCGAAGCTGCCGTTCGACAGCACCGAGGCGCTGCGCCAGCGGTGGCGTGCCCTCATGGGACCGCTCGGCTTCAGCGAACCCTGTCTCTGGATCGCCTTCATCGACGATGCTCGCCTGGCCCCCGGGGCTCTGCCGCGCATGACATTGCCGACCGTGCCCGACGCGCATCTGATCGACACCCTGGTCACCCAGCTCCGCACGGTGACCGATGACGGGCATCTGTCGCTGGCGTTCCTGCTCACACGACCTGGCAGGGACGGGATCACCGCGCGCGATCTCGGATGGTGCCGTCTCCTCGTGAGTGCCGCGCAACGCTTCGGCGTGCCCATTCTTCCGATCCACCGAGCCAACGACGTTGCACTCCTGACCATCCCGATCCCCGTCGAACGCGCGGCATGAGCGGGTAGTTTCGGACCGGGAGGTGCCATGACAACCGGACCGGACACACGTCGAGTCAGCATCGACGGAGGGCAGAGCGGCTCACGCGTCCGCGTCGCCATCGACGGTACGACGACGGACCGCGACGACGGGCCGATCTTCACGTCGCGACCGGTCGTCGAGCAAGTCGCCGAGATCGCACGGCGAGCGCTCGCCGACGCGCCGGTTCGAGCGACGACCCTCACCGCGGGAGTGTCCGGCCTGACGCCCGATCAGTCACGTCCCGAGCGACTGCTGGCGCTGACCGCCGATCTCGGCGTCGATTCGGTGTTCCTGGTTCATGATTCGGTGTCTGCGTATCTCGGCGCCAACGGATTCGACCATGGAGTCGTCACCGCAGTCGGGACCGGGGTGGTGACGTTGGGCGTCGGAGACCTCGGTACGGCGCGGATCGACGGGTGGGGTCACCTTCTCGGTGACGCGGGCAGCGCCTACTGGATCGGGCGCGCCGGACTCGACGCGGCGCTGCGTTCGTTCGACAGACGAAGCGGTCCCACCTCGCTGGAACGCGCGGCGGTCGACGAGTTCGGTGAGCTACCTGAGCTGTACATGCGACTGCAGGGTGCGCCGGACCATGTCGCGTCGATCGCGGGATTTGCCCGGATCGTCGGGCGGGAAGCCGACAGCGGCGACGGAATCGCCGTGGGCATTCTTCGCGACGCAGCCACAGAGCTGGCCACGTCGGTGATCGCGGCGCTACGCCGCACCGGATGGCACGAGGGCGATGCATCTCGCGTGAGCTGGATGGGGGCGGTCCTCACCCGCAACGACATGCTGCGAGAGCATCTGCGCGACGAGATCAGCACGCGCGCACAGGGAGCCGTCGTCCAGGCGCCGCTGGGCACGTCGCTCGACGGCGTCGAAAGAGTCGCCGATACGCCGCCGGGGCACCCACTCGACATCGAGATCTACCGAGCAGGCTGATGGCTGGGCGCGACGTTCCCATCGCGCCCAGCCATCAGGTGGTCGCCTGCACCTCGTCAGCGAGACGCGGTGAAGGTGGGCTGGGCAGCCGCGAGGTCGACAGAGCCACTGAGGTAGTCGCTGTCGGTGTAGCTTCCCGGGCCGGACGAGGTCGACATGTACGTAGCGGGCCACTCCACACTGCCGTATACCTTCACGCTTGTGGGAGTCTCGTAATCCGGGCTGAGCCTCAGTTCATTGATGTCGGTCGGCTTGGTCCAGCGGACACTGCCCGGGACGACCGACTGGTACAGCGACTGCGAACATCCCGGCTTGTCCTTCGACGCGTCGGCCTGCGTGGAACCCGCGCAGTTCGTGAAGTACGTGTCGAGGGCGGTCGCCACGGCCTTGGTGCCCTGATCGCTCAACTCGACTTTGAGGGAGTTGTACGACGCGTATGTCGGCCCCAGCGGGAAGTCGCCGGAGTTATCGGCCTTGACCGAGAAGTTTGGGTTGGCCGAACCCCACTCGACCGGCCCCGGGAACACGTAGACCTTGCTGTCCTTGCTGACGTCGACACCGAACGCGGTCAGTTGCGGCACGCGGGTGTCATCGACGTCGATCGGGATGGTCCCATTGTCGACGGTCCACTTGCCGTCGGACTTCTTGAGCATGAAATCGATGTCGGCGTTGCGATCTCCGAATTTGTACGTGGCTTTCACCGTGGCCATCGACGACAACGACGTCGACGGTTCGCGCACGTTGATGTCCGAGATCTTGGCGGTCGCCTGTTGCTTTTTCAGCACCTCGTCGGTGAGCAGTTTTTCCGACGGCGGAGTTCTGACGACGCTCAGCGCCTTCTTGGCGTCGCCGCTGGAGAGACCTTCGAGATAGGTCTGGACCGCGGCCTTCGGCGAACCGCCGGGACCCGAGTCGCCGGTGAACACGACGATCAGCGTCACCACGAGGGCAACGATCAGGACCAGGGCGCCGCCGCCGATGCCCAGAAGCAGAAAGAGCCGCTTGTTCTTCTGCTTCGGACGTTGCGGCGGCACTCCGCCGCCGCCCATCGCCGGCTGCGCACCCCACCCCGCACCGGGTTGCTGACCATATCCCTGAGGTTGGCCGGCCTGACCGTACTGGGGCTGACCGTATTGAGGCGGCTGGCCCGGGTTCGCGTCGTAACCCTGGTGCGGCTGACCGACATTCGCCGCCGGTTCGGCGGTGCCGGCCGGCGCCGACTGCCACTGCTCGTACCCGCTCTTGCCATACGCCGGCTGGCCGGTGTCGGCCTGGCCATACGTCGACTGGCCATAGTGCGACTCGCCATACGCCGACTGTCCGTACACCGGTTGCGCGGGACTCTGCTGCCCGTATGGCGCGTACCCGCCCGCCGACTTGCCGTCACTCGAGGTCGCATCACTCGCGCCGGGAGCACCCTGGGGCGTCGCTTTCTGGGGCGTCGGTTTCTGGGGCGTCGCGCCCTGGGGCGTCGAATCGCCCGGCTGAAACGGATCGTGCGGATAACTCACGGCGGCATCTCCCCCTGTCGTCGCCGACGCGGCCAGCCTCTGTGGCTCGTTGCACTCGCTGTCGGACTCGTCGGAATCGGACCAACCTTAAACGAACGTGAACGACCTATGGCAGTCGGGTCAGACGGGTGAATGAACGTCAGTCGCTACCACCTGCAGGGGCTACGGAGGCGGTGAGCGTTCCCGTCAGCAGGCGTGCGAAATCGGCGGGGTCGTCGAGCTCCCCGCCCTCGGCGATCAACGCCATCCCGTAGATGAGCTTGGCGGTAGGGGTCAGCCGCGAATGGTCGGTGTCGGCCTTGAATGCCGCGTTGAGACCGACGACCAGCGGATGATCGGCGTTGAGTTCGAGGGCACGCTTGGTCTTGGGCAGTTCCTGACCCGAGGCACGATAGAGGCGTTCGAGTTGCGGCGACATCGAGTAGGTGTCTCCGACGAGACACGCGGCCGACTCGGTGAGACGGTGCGAGAGTCGGGCTTCACTGATGTCGGCGTCAAGCGCCTCACCGAGCCAGGTGAGCAGTTCCTCGAACTCGGCATTGCGCGCATCGGTCGACTCGTCGGAAGTGCTTGCGTCACCGTCGAGTTCGTCGAGATCGACTTCGCCCTTGGCGATCGACCGGAACGGCTTTCCGTCGAATTCGACGCCGCTCGATACCCACATCTCGTCGACGGGGTCGTGCAGGAAGAGCACCTCGATGCCCTTGGCCCGGAACGCCTCCATGTGCGGCGAGTTCTCGATCTGCTGACGGGATTCGCCGGTGAGGTAGTAGATCGACTTCTGCGCGTCGGACATCCGACCGACGTAATCGGCCAGCGATGTCAATTCGTCTGCGGCATGGCTGGTTTCGAATGCCGATGCCTTGAGAAGCGCATCACGATTGTCGGCGTCGTTGACCAGACCTTCTTTGAAGACGCGGCCGAAGTTGTCCCAGAACGTCCGGTAGTCGTCGGGACGGGCGGCGCGCATCTCGTCGACGGTCGAGATCACCTTCTTGGTGAGTCGACGACGGATTGCTCTGATCTGTCGATCCTGCTGGAGGATCTCGCGGGACACGTTGAGCGAGAGGTCCGCAGCGTCGACAACGCCCTTGACGAAGCGGAGATACTCGGGCATCAGCTCGTCGCAGTCGTCCATGATGAACACTCGTTTGACGTACAACTGCACTCCGCCGGTGCGTTCACGCATGAACAGATCGAACGGCGCCTGCGACGGGATAAACAGCAGCGCTTGATATTCGAACGTTCCCTCGGCCTTGAGGGTGATGATCTCGAGCGGATCGTCCCAGGCGTGCGCGACGTGGCGGTAGAACTCCTTGTACTCCTCGTCGGAGACCTCGTCGCGCGAACGCGACCACAGCGCCTTCATCGAATTGATGGTTTCGGTTTCCGTGGTGGTCGTGGTGACCGGTTCGTCGCCGTCGTTCTCCGCGGGAGTGGTGGTCGTCTTCTCGACGTCCATCCGGATCGGCCACGCGATGAAATCGGAGTAACGCTTGACGAGTGCGCGAAGCTTCGTCTGGTCGGTGTAGTCGTAGAGGTGGTTCTCGGTGTCGGCCGGCTTGAGCGTCAGCGTCACCGACGTTCCCTGCGGTGCGTCGTCGACATCTGTGATGGTGTAGGTGCCGTCACCCGTTGACTCCCAACGGGTTCCGGTCTGCTCGCCTGCCTTGCGGGTGACGAGGGTGACCTTGTCGGCGACCATGAACGTCGAATAGAAGCCGATGCCGAACTGTCCGATCAGCTCTTCGGTTGCCGCGGAATCCGACGCCTGCGCGAGCTTGGCACGCAATTCAGCGGTGCCCGAGCGCGCGAGGGTGCCGATCAGTTCGACGACCTCGTCGCGTGACATTCCGATGCCGTTGTCGCGAATGGTGAGGGTGCGCTCGGCGCTGTCGTTCGAGCTCGGCTCGAGCGTGATGTGCAGATCGGAGGTGTCGACGTCGAGGTCCTTGTCGACGAGCGACTCCAGTCTGAGCTTGTCGAGCGCGTCGGATGCGTTCGAGATCAGCTCCCGAAGAAAGCTGTCCTTGTCGGAGTACACGGAGTGCACCATCAGGTCCAGTAGCTGACGGGTCTCTGCCTGGAATTCGCGGGTTTCCGACTGGGTGCTCATCATGTGCCTCCGGATCAGTACGACTGGGCGCGTTGTCTGCCGATTCGATGCCATCGCGACCTCACGGGGTGCGACGTGCGCGACGTAAGAATTTTACCGACGCCGCGCGCAGTACCCTGAGGAGGGTCGGAGCACGGCGAACCTCACCGCGTTCGGACACAATCGACCCCAGTACCAACGACCGCAGCACCACCGAGCCTTGGAAAGCGAAGGATGTCGACGCCGCGCATCATGCTCGTTCACGCACACCCCGACGACGAGTCGCTGTGGACCGGCGGCCTGATCGCCCGCGCGATCGCCGCAGGTGGCGAGGTCTCCGTGGTGATGTGCACGTGGATGTCGGGCACTCCACGGCATCGCGAGTTGCTCGACGCACTCGGCGAACTAGGCGTTCACGACGAACCGATACTGCTCGACTACGCCGACCTGAAGGTGCCGGAATCCGCGCCCGGGCATCAACGGTTGACCGATGCGTCGTTCGACAGCGAGGTCGCCGAGTTGGCCGGCCACATCCGCCGTCTACAACCCGACGTTCTCGTCACCTATGACGCGTATGGGATCTACGGACACCCCGACCACATCAGGGCACACAGAATCACCTGTGCTGCCGCCGATGCTGCCGCCACCCCAACCATGTACCGCGATGGCTTACCGGCCTGGCAGGTACGTTCGCTGTACTTCGCGACCATCGCCGACTGGATGGTCGCCGAACTGGCGGACACGCTCTTTCCGCTACTGCAGCCCGGTGACTTTCCCGGCGCGCCCACACATACTCTCGGGCTTCAACTCGATGTATCCGAGTGGATCGAACACAAGGTTCGCGCGATCGAGTCCCACAAGACAGAACTGGCACGACGATCCACCGTCTCTGCGCTGATGAGTCTGCCGCGCGCGCAACGTGATCTGGCCCTCGGCACCGAGTGCTTCCTGCGGCGCGACCTCACCGCAGACGGCTGCGACATCTGAACCGGGCCGAGGACATCCGAATCAGGCCAGGTCCCGGACCGACGACCGCAACCCACTTGCCCGATGAACACGGCGAGTAACGGCCTCGGCCAACACTTCTCGCGTTCCGACGATCCGCACACGAGTACGTGCCCTCGTGATCGCGGTGTAGAGGAGTTCACGGGTCAGCAGCTCTGAGCCCGACGGCGGCAGCACGATGGTAACACCTCCGAACTGGCTTCCCTGACTGCGGTGAATCGTCATCGCGTACGCGGGTGCGACGTCTGGCAGTTGCACCGGGGCGATCAGGCGCTCCTGCGCGCCGCGGCGGAACGCGACCTGCACCCGGTCGGGATCGGTCTCGTCACCGGTACGGACAACCACTCCGCAGTCGCCGTTGAACGTCCCGGTCTGTCGGTCGTTCGACGTCACGAGCAGCGGCTCACCCACTGACCACACCATCGTGTCGAGCTCGATCCGCGGAAGGCCCGGCGACTCCGACAGCCAGTCGGCAACGCGTCGTTGCCAACCGCGAACGCCCCAGAGCCCCTCACGATGCGCGCACAGAACCCGGTGCGAGTCGAGCGCGGCCAACGCGGCGTCGACGTGTCCGGTGTGCGCCGCGCGGTGCAGCGCCCTGCCCCAGGCGACGATGTCGTCGCGTACGGAGTCGAGGTTGTCGGGGGCGACGAGCTGTACGTCGGCGATCTCAGGCGAGGTGACCAGGTCGACGACGGCATCCGCGTCGCCACGATTGACCGCATCGGCCACGCGGGAGATCTCACCGCCGAATCGAAACCCGCGACGCAGCGTGACGACTCCGTCACTCAGACGTGCCGATTCGTCGGCATCCAATTCGATCGACGAGTCGAGCGGCATCGTCGGGTACGCCGACGGGGTTGGGGGGCCGGGCGCACGCTCGACGAGGTCGGCAAGGACTGCACCCGCTTCCACCGAGGCCAGCTGGTGGGGATCGCCCACGAGAATCAGCCGAGCGTCTGAGCGGACGGCGTCGAGCAGTCTGCTCATCGCGGTCATCGACAGCATCGACGTCTCGTCGACGACGATCACGTCGTGCGGCAGCTTGTTGGCCCGTCCGTAGCGGGGCGTCGAGCCCGGGCGCCAGCCGAGGAGGCTGTGCACGGTCACCGCCCGCACCGAGGTGGGCAACGTCCCGTCAAGGTCGACCGACGCCTGCAACTGGGCTGCCGCTCGACCGGTCGGCGCGCACATGCCGATGCGCAGGCCACCTCCGGCGACGTTGTCGAGAACAGCGAGGTTGTCGAGAACGGCAAGAATCCGCGCGACCGTGTACGTCTTTCCCGTGCCCGGCCCACCGGCGAGAATCGACGTCCAGTGCGAGGCGGCAACCTCAGCCGCGAGGCGCTGTCGCGGCTCTGCGGTGCTGTCGGCGAACACCTGCTCGACCTGCGCCCGCACCGCGGCCGCATCGACATCGGGCGCACTGGTCGCGCGGTTGGCGAGCGTCTCACGGATCGACTGTTCCTGGCGGAAGTACTTCTGGAGATAGATCAACGGACCGTCGTCTGAATCCATCAGCACGACGGGCTGCAGTGTGGACCCGCGGGCGCCGACGATCAGCGGAGAATCGCGCAGTTCGGCGAGCATCTCGGCGGCACTCGGAAGCGCGAGCGATCCCACGCCCGGGAGATCGTCGACGGAGGCAAGCGCGAAACACGTCGACCCGAGACGCACCGAGCGCACGGCGAATGCGGTGGCAACCTGAGCCGCGACCGACACCGGCTCGCCGCACATGCGGACCACGCGCGAGGTGATGTGCAGATCCGATGCCACGAAAAGGCCCGCGGCGTTCGCTTCGGCAAGGATGCCGTTGGCGTCGCGGACTCGCCGCGCATCGTTCACCGCCAGTGACTGAGGGGTCTCGGTGGTCATCGGTCGTCGCCCCCTTCGATTCCTGCGAGCAGGTCTGACAACGCGGTGACCAACCCGGTGGGGATGTCCCACTCGTAGACCCCACAACCCGGCGGGGTATCGGCGCCAACCATCCCCCGCACGAAGTGATACTGCACCGGACCGAGGTGCTCGCCGGGTGTGTACCCGGGTAGTCGCCAACGTAGATACCGGTGCAACGCAACGGAATAGAGCAGAGCCTGCAGCGGATAGTGTGCACCGATCATCTCCGCGGCCATCGCATCGGCGGTGAAGTCGTCCGCGTTCAGCTCGCCCGGACGCAACCGATTGGTCTTGTAGTCGACGACGACGTACCGGCCGTCGGATGTACGTAGCACCGAGTCGATACTTCCGGTGAGATAGCCGCGCAGCGCGCGCGGCGGTATCTCGGCGAGCAACTCGGCGTAGGCACGAAGCCGATCATCTTCGGGCAGATGGTGATTCATCAAAGCCGCGACGTCGGACAGGACTGCCGCGGCGGCCGAGGTTGACACCGCGTTGCCGAGTGGGAACTCGAAGTCCAATTCGGCCAGTCGATCTCGCGGCTTGATCGACCACAGGGTGGCCTCGAGCGACCCCAGCGGAGTCGTCAGCACGGCACGTAGCGCGGCGGCGAGGTCGGCGACGTCGACGTCGAGCGCATGCCTGGACGCCGACGTCATGCACAGTTCACGAACGTGGTCGTCGATGTCGGGCGCCGCGGTGTCGACGTACTCGAGCACCTCGTGGACGAGGGTTCCGAAGGCCGCTCCGAACGGCATTCCGTTCATCAGCGACGGCGTCCCGTCGGGGAGCTCCGAAACCTGTCCGGCTGCCGGAACCGTTGCCGCGTAAGGATCGTCGGGGTCGACGGGGTCGGCGGGCTCGTCGGTGATCAACTCACCGTCGGCAGCGGAGCCGACGTCGGGTTCGCTACCGGTCGTCAGGGTCGGATGCCGGTGCGCGGCACCGGCGATCAGCGCTGAGTACGAGGTGCGACGCCACTGCTGGTCGATCGTGCGGGTGAACCGCGCGACGTCGAGTTCGTCATGGCGATCCGCGTGGTCGGGAGGTGTCCACACCGGTGCCTGCGAGCCGTCGGCGTGCTCGACACTGATCGAGACCGGCGGGTCGGCCGCAAGCGCACGCAGCGTCGACACGCACGTGTGGTCGTCCGGCACGTTCACCGAGGTCGGCACCGTCCCGTCGCTGGCGCCACCCCCCGCCTGGTGCCGTCCGAACAACAATCGGTGCAGTGGGCCCTTCGACGTATTGAAGGACGGCGCCCAGTGCACGACCACCTGAGATGCGGCGCGCGTCAATGCAACATAGAGCAGGCGCAGGTCCTCCCCCGCTTCTTCGTCGTTACGACGGGCGATCCGCTCGCCCCAGCCGCGGGTGCCCTCGCCACCGACGTCGAGATGACGACGACCGGCGTCGTCGTGGTAGCGAAAGGTTTTCGGCTTCGAGACCCGCGCGGCGTCCCACCCGAACGGTACGTACACAATCGGGAACTGCAGTCCCTTGCTCGCGTGCACGGTCATGATCTGCACGACGTGCGTGTCGCGGTCGAGACGTCGGGTCTGATCTTCATGGCGCCGCCACTGTGACTCATCGGCGATGCGATCGGCGAGCCACTCCACGACGCCTGCCAAACCGCACTCCGTCTCTACGACGTGCTTGTTCACCAGTGACGCCACCTGCAGCAGGTCGGTCAGTGCGCGTTCGCCGTCGTCGATGCCGAGCACGCGCGCAGCGACGTTCTCGGCCGCGAGGAGACGTTGGGACAGCGCGGCGAATCCGCCGTCGGCGAAGACTCGACCGAGTTCGGCGAACGTCGACGATAGCTCCGCCAGCCGTGTGTCCGACGCTGCCGCGAGTTCGCTTGCCTCCCAACCGATCAGGGGCGTCAGGGCGGCCAGCCGGACCCGGTCGGCACGCGCGGGTTGCTCTATCGCTCGGATCACCCACAGCCAGTGCAGCGCGCCGATCGTACGGAAAACACTTGTCCCGGTGCCCACGACCGATGCGACGCCGAGCTCAGCAAGCGCTCGCTGCAGCGGCTCGATCGTGCCGTTGGTGCGAACCAGAATCGCGATGTCGCCCGGTGTGACAGCGCGTGGTCCGTCGCCGGTGTCGAGCAGTGTGTCGGAGGCGAGTAACCGCGCGATGTCGTTCGCGACGTCGGCAGTGATCGCGGCCCGGACATCGGCGACCGACGGGTACCCACTCTTTCCACGGACGGTGAAATCACTTCGCGACAGGGCACGTACCCGCAGCGCCGGTGCACCCGAGAGTCGACTCCCCGACCGCGCGGCCCGAACGGGATGCACCGTGATCGATCGATCGCCGAGGCTGGCGCCGCCGTAGATCCGATCCAGCGCGGTCACGAGGTCGGCGTCGGAACGGTGGTTCGTGTCGAGCGCACGGAGCGAATCGGCGACGTCGACAGCCGTCAGATAGCTGCGGACCTCCGCGCCGCGGAACGCATAGATCGACTGTTTCGGATCACCGACGAGGACCAATTGTCGATGGCCGTGGAAGCACCGCCGCAGGATCTCCCACTGGAACGGGTCGGTGTCCTGGAACTCGTCGACGAGAATCAGCGTGAACGACTCCCTGATTCGCTTGCACGCCGCCTCACCGAACTCCGGGTCGGTGACGACGCGGTAGAGGATCATCTGAAGATCGTCGTAGGTTCGCAGGCGCGCGAGACGCTTTCGACGCTCGACACGGTTTCGCACGCGCTCGCAGAAACGCACCCGCTGGGTTGCGGCCGACGGTCGGGCGTCTGCTGCGTCGTCGGGTTGCGGAGCCAGCGGAACCCCTGCGCTGCGGACGGCTTCACGGGCGATCGCCATCGCCTCCCCGACGGAGAAGGGTGGGCGGTCGGAATCACCCGCGTACGACGACAGGTACAGATCGAGCGCCGTTTGTTCGACGATGTCGTCGGTGTCTTCGACGACGTCGTAGATCAATTCGCGTTCGCCGAGGAAGCCGAGCGCTTCGAGCATCCGGTTACAGAACGTGTGTGTCGTCGCGATCGTCGACGCGTCGAAATCGGAGAGCGCCTGCATGAGTCGCCCACGGCGCGTGGCGATCTCGTCGGGGCCTCCGGTCAGCACGGCACGCAGAACAGGGTCGTCGTCGCCGTCACGATCAGAGTGCACGCGGGACGGGTCGAGCGCGACGACGAGTTCGGCGAGGCGAGCACGCATACGCTCGCGCAGCTCGGCGGTCGCCGATCGACTGAACGTGACCAGCAGCAGTTTGTCGATCGGGAGACCGTCGGCGATCTGTCGGGCCGCGACGCCGACGATCGCGTACGTCTTGCCCGTACCCGCGCTCGCCTCGAGGACGGTCGTGCCCCCTGGCAGGGGTGCCACGACGTCGAAAGGCTGCGGCGCAGCGACATCCAATGGCTGCTGCGCAGCGGCGTTTGCCGGTTGCGGGCTTTCCGTGTCGGGGGCTGTGTGCGCGCCGGTCATGACATCGTCTCGTGGTCGAGGAGCGGATTCCAGAGCGCGCGGGCAAGCCTGGTGAACAGAGGCGCGTCGGGCTCTCCCGGCACGTCGACGTCCGCCCATCGGGAGTCGTCGGAGGTCGACATCCGCAGGATCTCGTCGAATGCGACCGACGACGTGACGTCGGCCCCGAACACGAAGCGCAGGTAGGTGTCGGTGCCCGCGCCGAACATCCCGTCGAAGCTGCGTCGTGCGATCTCCACCGCCGCGTCGGACCGCACACCCGCACGCACCTTGCTTGCGTACTCCTCAGCAGGTTCGAGTGGTAGCGGAAGCGGCGAGCGTAACCCGAGATCGCGCAGACGCACGAGATCGTTGAGCACGCCGCGTGCGTCGTCGGGGGCAGTCAGCATGGACTGTGCAACCGCCCCCGCCCCACCGCGACCGACGACGAGCGCCGACGGTGGTGGCGCGTCGGTGGCCGACGCCGCGAGAAGCAGCAACCCCAACCACGCGGTCATGCGTTGCTTGGCCCGCACACGCGAGTACGTCGCGGTGACGATCGTCGTACCGAACGGCGAGTTCTCGACGATGTCGGCGATGCTGCCGTGGACACGACGACCGTCGGGCAACGCGACGACGACGTCGCGGGTGACCGGCGGCTGCGTGCGTACCGAAGCGGCAGCGTCGTACACACGCGAGACGGTCTCGGAGATCTCGGCCAGTTCGCGGCGCCCGAATTCGTACGGGGGCAGATTGCCACGCCGCAACTCGGCGGCCTGACAGGTGACGAGGTCGTCGCCGGCGAGCATGTGTCGAAGGAATCGGTCGCCGACGCCCCACCTGTCGAGGGCGTCGAGTTCCACGTCGAGTTCGTCGGAGTGTGCCCGATCGTCGTCTGGCATACGCGCGCCGAGTCGCTGGCGCACGAAGCCCTCGATCGGGTTCGTGAGGAACGCGACGAGGTCGCGCAGTTCGATGTCGGCGGATTCCGCTGCGCCGACTTCGACATCGGACAGTCGCGTGGACGGCACCGCATCGGCGTCGAGAGCCCGTGCGCCCGCCAGCAATTCGGCGTCGAAGCTGAACGGCGCGGGTATCGAGCACAGTGCGCCGGGCGTGAAGTTGAGCCGATCGAATCCGTGCAGAGTGTGGCTGATGACAACGTCGGACGGATCGTCGAGTCCTCGCAGGGTGGCGACACTCTCGGCGAGTTCGCTGACGACCACCGCCGGCGGGATGCGGCTTCCGCTCACCGGGTCGGCCCCGTTGTAGAACACGAGGAGCGAATCACGTGCGGCACCGATCGCATCCAGGAATAGCTGACGATCCTCGTCGCGCGGATTTCGTTCTCCGACAAGCGGATCACGGCCGAGGACGTCGTCGCCGTCGGTGCGCTGGGCACGTGGGAAGGTATCGGCGTCGACCCCGAGGAGCACGATCACCCGGTGAGGGACCGAACGCATCGGCACCATGGTGCAGACGGTCAGTTCGCCGGTCCGGAAGTTGGCGCGCGTCGGCCGTCCCGCGACCACCCCGGCCATGAGGTCACGGACGTCGGCCAACAGCAATTCCTGCGAATCCGAGTCATCGGCGTCGAGCGCATCCGTGATCACCCGAACCGCCTGTGCCCGTTGCCATTCTTCGCCGGGAGCGGACAGGGTGAGCTGGTCGACGACGTCGATCAGTGTCTGCAGCCACGTGGCACGGGAGGAGCGCCCGCCCATGCGGTCGAAGAGGTCTGACAGCCGGTCGACGAACTCGGTAAACGTGCCAACCAGGTCGATCTCGGTGCTTTCCACACCTGCCAGCGGGAGCGCTGTTCCCAACCACTCGCCGTCGGCCTCCTCGGCGACCGCTCCGAGGGCGATGCGATCAACACCGCTGGCAAAGGTGCCCTGTCGAAACCCGGACAGACCGAATCGGGCGCGTTCATTCTCTCCGAGACCCCAGCGAATGTTGCTGTGCGCCAACCACTCCCGAATCATGTCGAGATCGTCGTCGTCGATCGCGAATCGCGAACGAACCGGCGAACGACTCAACAGGTCGACGACGTCGCCTGCCGCTGCTCGGGTCGCGGCGAGTTCGACGATCGAGGCGACGACGTCGAGGACGGGGTTCATCTGGCGCGGACCGCGGTCGGCAAGGCGCACCCTGAGTTCGAATGCCGGGTGGTTGAGTCCGGATTGACCGAATGCACCACGGATCAGTGGTGCGAACGACTCGACGTCGGGACACATGATGAGGACGTCGCGCGGTTCGAGAGTCGGATCGTCGACGAACAAGTGCAGCAGCCTGTCGCGCATGACCTCGACCTGTCGCTCGGGACCGTGGCACGCGTGTATCTCCAGCGACGAGTCGGCCGACGCTGTGGCCGGGCGCACCGTGTCGTCGCGTAGGTCGGCCTGAAGGCGCGGCAGCAGACGTGCCGGATGGTCGCCCGCCTCGACTTGCGGCTCGTGATGGATATCCCTGTCGACGATCGGAGCTATGCGTTGCTGGAGTTCCTGCACATCGCGCGACAGCCCGGCGAGCAGCGGATGATCGATCGCGGGGATCGGCCGGTCGGCGCGGCGCGGCACCTGATCGACGGTCTCCGATGCCACAGCGCCTGTCTGTTTATTGGCGCCCGTCTGTGTAGTGGCGCGCGCCACCGATGACCAGAGTGCAGGCGAGGGGTGCGGGAGGAAGAGGTGCACATCGCGGTGCGGCGCGAGCGCCGACAGTACTTGTCGGAATGATTCGGTGACACGAGTCGTACCGAAGACACTCAGGCGTTCGGGAAGGTCCACCGAATCCGGATCGGTGCGCACGCGTGCGCACACGTCGTCGAGGAGAAGCGCGGGATGGTCGACGCCGATCCGCGCGTGCACCGCCCGCCAGAAACGTGCTTGCCACACCATGTCCGATGCGAGTTCGGTACCGGTTCCGTCGGTGTCGTGGCCGGTGGCCCATTCGACCAGCATCGCTGGACGCTGGCGCCCGTATCGATCGAAGAGGTCGGCGAGATGACGGGCGGTGGCAAAGCGTCGGCCGACCCGCAGGTCGTTGTCGGCGCCCGTCGCGGCGCGACCCGAGCCGCCCGTCGCGGCGCGACCCGAACCGATATGTCGCGCAATGATGTCGAGTGCCGGGTCGTCGATGTTCTCGTCGAGAACGGCGAGGACCTGCCACACCATTCGCCCTGGCTCCCATGGATCGTGACGGCCGTACGGTCCCGCATGCGACCGCGGTGTTGTACGCACGGCATCCACCACGGCCTCGCTCAGTGCCGCAGGTGACGAGAAGTCGATGTTCGCGGCGATCCCGTCGGTACCGCCGGCGCCTGCGCCCAGTGTGGTCGCGAGGTGTTGGGTCAGCCATCGTTCGACGCCGCGCGCAGGCACTGAGATGACCTCGGTTGCCATCGGATCGGCAAGCGGAACCCGCAGTACGTCGGCGAGTGCGTCGGCGAGGGTATCGCTGCGCTCTGCGCGGTGAAGGGTCAACACGGGTGATTCCGACCGCGGTCAGTTCGTGTGCATCGGCTGCGGCTCGATGCGATGCGATTCGAGAATGGCGCGGGCATCGTCGGAGAGGGGTCGCGGGCGAGAAGTGCTCGGGTCGATGGCGACGAGCGTGGTCTCGGCAACGGCGCACACGAGACCGGACGGATCGGTCAGGACGGCTGACATCGTGTACGACGTCCGCCCGATTCGCGAGACGCCGGTGGTGATGGTGACAGGGTCGAACGAGTACTCGAGCACTGCGCGGAACTCGATGATCTGACGCGCGACCAGTATCGGTAGCACGACCGATACCCCCTCGAACCACTCTGCGAACGTGCGCACACGACTTTCTTCGAGCAGCCGAGCGAACTGCACGTTGTTGACATGTTTGTTGACATCCATGTCGCCCCAGCGCAACTGTAGGGAGACCGTGGTTGCACCCGACGGCGACACCGTGCCGGGGCTGGCGTCGGCGGCTGGTTCGCTACCGACGATCGGAATAGTGGTATCTGACACGCTCCGCAGCCTATCCGGCGGAACCGACATCGGCGGCGGGGAGTCTTCGACAGGCGCCGCGTCGGAGACGCGCACGACACACCGCGTCGGAGACGCCCCTGGCACACCGCGTCGGAGACGCGCGCGACACACCGCGATGATCTGACCCGGCTCGGCCTGATACTACGTAGACTCCCTGACCGGGGAGAGACTTGCAGGGGGCCACGAACCGCCCGGCACGCTCGGTTTTCTTGGGGGATGTGTGAACGTTGAGACTCGCCGTCTACGGCTGCGACCGGTCGACTCGACCGACGTCGATGCGCTCGTGTTTCTCGACTCCGATCCCGAGGTCATGCGATTTGTCTCAGACGGGCGCCCGACGCCGCGTGCCGAGATCTCCGACTGGGTCATTCCCCGCGCCCGAGCGGAACTGAGCACCGGTCGGGGTGGGATGTGGATCGCCATCGACCAGCGCTATCAGGCATTTCTCGGCTGGGTGCTCCTGCGGGCGCCGCGTCACAGTCAGCGCTCGGAGATGGAGCTGAGCTATCGGCTGCGCCGCGACACGTGGGGCCGTGGCCTCGCCACCGAGGCTGCCCGCGCCGTCGTCGGACTCGCATTCGACGAGTTGCATACCGAGCGTGTCTTCGCGAGCACCACTCTGCGCAATTCCTCGTCGCGACGTGTGATGGAAAAGCTCGGTATGCGGGTGTCGGGCGTACGCGCGGGCGGCGACCACCTCGGCAGGCGGTACGAGCATGCTCACGGGAATCGCGACAACCTCGGAGAACTCGAGTACGAGCTGCTCAGACACCATTGGGAAGCGCTGGTCATGGGCGCCGACGCACGTCGACACCAGGTGATGAACCTTCCAGCGTGACGTCGGGGTGACGTGCCACATCAGACATACGTGACGCCGTCCGCAGCACGGCCGCGCGAGCAGTTCGGCGTCAACCCAAGGCTCACCGCGACCTACGACTGATCATTGACTACCGTTGAGATGTACGCGCGCCCTGCGCGTCGTTCCTGCAATGCGCGAAGGAGATGTTCTCGATCATGAGCAGCCCCGCTCCGACAGCCCCCGCTCGTCCCCGTGTCGTCATCATCGGCTCGGGATTCGGCGGATTGTTCGCCGCGCAGCGACTCCGCAAGGCCGACGTCGACGTCACGTTGGTTGCCAAGACCACGCACCATCTGTTCCAGCCCATGCTCTATCAGGTTGCGACCGGAATCGTCGCCGAGGGTGAAATCGCTCCGGCAACCCGCGTCGTACTGCGGAAGCAGAACAACACCGCCGTCATCATGGGTGACGTCTTCGAGATCGATCTGAAGAACAAGGTCGTCAAGTCGCGTCTGCTCGAGAGAGTGACCGAGACACCCTTCGACAAACTGATCATCGCTGCAGGCGCCGATCAGTCCTACTTCGGCAACGACCAGTTCGCCGAGTTCGCCCCCGGCATGAAGACGATCGACGACGCGCTCGAACTGCGAGGTCGGATTCTCGGTGCATTCGAGCAGGCAGAACTGTCCGACGATCCGGCCGAGCGCGACAAGCTGCTCACGTTCGTCGTCGTGGGAGCCGGACCGACGGGTGTCGAACTCGCAGGGCAGATCGCCGAGATGAGCGACAAGACCCTCAAGGGCGCATTCCGCAACATCGATCCCACCCAGGCGAGAGTGATCCTGCTCGACGCCGCGCCCGCTGTCCTTCCGCCGATGGGTCCGAAGCTCGGCTCCAAGGCCGCCAAGCGCCTCGAGAAGCTCGGCGTCGAGATCCAGCTCAACGCAATGGTCGTCGACGTCGACTACGACGGTCTCGTGGTGAAGGAGAAGGACGGCACGACCCGTCGAATCGAGTCGCAGTGCAAGGTGTGGTCGGCCGGTGTTCAGGCCAGCCCACTCGGCAAGCAACTCGCAGAGCAGTCGGGCGTCGAACTCGATCGCGCGGGCCGCGTCAAGGTGCTCGCCGACCTGTCGATCCCCGGCTACCCCGACGTCTTCGTCGTCGGCGACATGATGTCCGTCGAGGGTGTGCCGGGGATGGCGCAGGGCGCGATCCAGGGTGGTCGGTACGCGGCCGATTGCATCAAGAACGAGCTCAAGGGTCAGACCCCGCAACAGCGCAAGCCGTTCTCGTACCACGACAAGGGTTCGATGGCGACGGTCTCGCGCTTCTCCGCGGTGATGTCGGTTCCGATTCCGGGTACCGACAAGCGGTTCGAGACCGAAGGCTACTTCGCATGGGTCGGCTGGTTGGCGCTGCACCTGGTCTATCTGGTCGGCTTCCGTAACCGCCTCAACACGCTGATCAACTGGTTCTTCGCGTTCAGCACCCGCGGTCGCACCCAGCTCGCGGTGACCGAGCAGCAGGTCTACGCCCGCACCGCCATCGGGCATCTCTCCGAACTCGAGAACAAGCCCATCTACGAGGTCGAGGGCGAATCGGTCGGGGCCGACGCGAAGAAATCGGAGGCCGACGCCGAGGTCGCGAAGAAAACCGATACCAAGGCGAGCTGACCGCCTGCTCGACTTATAGTTCAGGTCACGGCGCCATCGTCGCGAGTTCCATCTCGTCGACGAGGCGCCGTGTCTGTGTGACGTTCTCTCCGAGTGCGGTAGCGAGCGATCCGCCCGACGCCAAGCTCAGGCGGGCGGCGAAAGCCTCTCCGTCGACCTGATCATCGCGCGTATCCGGGTAACGGAAGACGCTGCTGGCCGCGCGAAGGCCGGTCCGATGGGCGGTGGAGCCGACACCTAGCGCGACCCGGTGTCGCAGCGCGGGGGCGTCACCGACATCGACGTGCAGTCCGCCCTCCCAGCGCCCGGCGGCGTCCTTGTCGCCGAATTCCGCGGAACGCCCGATCTGCACATCCTCGGCGAGGGTGAGGATCGCGTCATCGGCCATTCCGACCACGATCTCCGACCGATGATCAGCACCGGCCGCGACGACGGTCGGCTCTGGATGCAGGTGTAACCGGGCACCTGGCCCGAGTTCGATGTGCCACGACATCGTCGAATCGACACGCCGCGTCGACGGCAGCGCGATGGTCGCGGCAACACTGCCGAGGTCGAGGTGGGCGCCCGCTTCGACGATGACGCGCACCTCGATGTCGTCACCGCCGAGCGGAGTTGCCGCCGTTCCGATGAGATGCGCTGCCTGCGAACCCGTTTGGCGCACGGCCAGTCCACCGGATGCCCGGTGTCGGAAGCGCCGACCGGGCTCGACGACGATCTCGACTCTGGTACGCATTACCCCGTCGCCACGGGGGCCGCGAGTTGCGTGCGAACCCACGCCAACACATCGGTGGCCGCCGGGTCGTCGGTCAACGAGATCATCGCGGTCGGTCGGTCGTCGCGAACCTTGGCGGCGTCGCGACGCATGACGTCGAGATCGGCATTGACCCGCTCGGCGAGGTCGGTCTTATTGATCACCAGCAGATCCGAGAAAGTGACGCCCGGTCCGCCCTTGCGGGGGACCTTGTCGCCACCGGCGACGTCGATCACGAAGATCTGCACGTCGATCAGACCGGTCGAGAAGGTTGCGGTGAGATTGTCGCCACCGGATTCGACGAGAATCAGATCGAGCGGTGGATTCGCTGCGACCAGGTCGTCGATCGCGTCGAGATTCGCCGTGATGTCGTCGCGGATCGCGGTGTGCGGACAACCACCCGTCTGCACAGCGGTGATGCGCTCGTCGGGCAGAACCGCGTTGCGCCGCAAGAAGTCTGCGTCCTCGGTGGTGTAGATGTCGTTGGTCAGGACCGCGACGGAGAGTTCCTCACGAAGCTGACGGCACAACGCGGCAACCAGAGCCGTCTTGCCCGAGCCGACCGGCCCGCCGACACCGATCCGCAACGCCTCGCCCGGCTCGCGGTGACGTCGCGGACGATCGTGATCGTGGCTGTGCGGCTCTCCGTCGATGAGATGCGGTGGCATGGTGATCCTTTCGGTGACTGTGGACGGTGCGGGTTGGACTACGTGAGTTGAGGGATTTGAAAGACAACGTCAGGACATGAAGAGTGGCATCGGTTGTCGCTCATGGCGTTCGGCGAACACGTCGAGAACCGGATCGGACAGATCGGCGAGACCCACCGCCGCCGACGCCGCGACACGTTCACACTCGGGACCGAGGTCGGCGATCATGAGCGCCACGTCGGCGGGGTCGAGTGCGAGGAGTCGCTGGCCCGCGGTCGCCGAACCGCTCATCGTCGTGTACACGAGCACGAGGGCGGTGTGAAATCCCGACAAGGCACTTGCCGCACCCACCGCGCCACTGATGACCGGCAGATGCGTCGTCGGCGTGTGCGAGGACCAATCCCGTTCCGGCCACATGCGTTTGGCCAATCGGAGCATTCCTCGGCCCTGAGCAATCGACGCTTTGCGTGCGGCCGCCGACGGCGTGCGTGCGTCCGTTTCCAGCAGCGCACGCTCGACGTCGAGGCCGCCGTCGGCGACGGCCGCCGCGATGGACGCAGCAACCAGACCGCTCGTGGTGACACGGCGATGGAGGAAGGACGCGAGATCGCTGACCCCACGGATAAAGCCGTCGGCGATGGCCTGTTCGACGCCGCCCGAATGCACGTGCCCGCCGACGGGCAGCCGAGAATCTGCCAGCGACAACATCATTGCCAGCGGCGCGCCCGCGTAGCGCGATGGTTGGTCAGGTGGGGTCATGGTGTGGTTTTCGAGATCGGAGCGGGAGCATGAACAACTCAGAACAGGAAATAGCGTTGTGCCATGGGCAGTTCGGTGACGGGCGGCGCGTCCCACACCTCGCCGTCGACGGTGACTGTGAACGTGTCCGGATCGACGGTGATCTCCGGCCGCGCGTCGTTGTTGGTCATGTCGGCTTTTCCGATTCCGCGCGTGTCGGTGACCGGAACGAGTTTGCGTCGCACACCGATTCGCTCGGCGAGGTCGGGATCGCAGCCCGGTGCGACGAAACTGATCGACGTCGCGGCAGCCAACGGTGCGCTCGCCCCGAACATCGGACGCGGTAGTACCGGCTGCGGCGTGGGGATGGACGCGTTCGCGTCGCCCATCTGTGCCCACGCGATCGCGCCACCCTTGATGACGAGATCCGGTCGGACACCGAAGAATGCGGGATCCCAGAGCACGAGGTCGGCGAGCTTACCCGTCTCCACCGACCCGATCTCGGAATCGAATCCGTGCGCGACGGCCGGGCAGATCGTGTACTTGGCGATGTAGCGCTGCGCGCGATTGTTGTCGGCTGCGCCGTCGCCCGGCAGTGATCCGCGTTTGCGTTTCATCACATGCGCGGTCTGCCAGGTACGCAACACCACCTCACCGATGCGACCCATCGCCTGCGAATCCGAACCGATCATCGAGATCGCACCCAAATCGTGGAGCAGGTCCTCCGCGGCGATCGTCGACGGTCGGATACGACTCTCGGCGAACGCGAGATCCTCGGGCACCGTCGGATTGAGGTGGTGGCAGACCATCAACATGTCGAGGTGCTCGTCGAGTGTGTTGACGGTGTGCGGGCGCGTCGGATTCGTCGAACTCGGAAGCACATTCGGAACCGATGCGACAGTGATGATGTCGGGTGCGTGCCCGCCTCCGGCGCCTTCGGTGTGATACGCGTGAATGCTGCGTCCGGCGATCGCACCGAGCGTCGACTCGACGAAGCCCGCCTCGTTGAGGGTGTCCGAGTGCAGGGCGACCTGCACCCCGGTCTCGTCGGCGACGCGCAGGCACGCGTCGATCGCGGCGGGGGTACTCCCCCAGTCCTCGTGCAGTTTGAAGCCTGACGCACCCGCCCGGATCTGTTCGTGCATCGCCTCGGCACTCACGGTGTTGCCCTTGCCGAGCAGCGCGATGTTCATCGGCCAGCCGTCGGTGGCGGCGAGCATCGACGCGAGGTGCCACGAACCGGGCGACACCGTGGTCGCCTTACTCCCCTCCGCCGGACCGGTGCCGCCGCCGATCAGCGTGGTGATGCCGTTGCCGAGCGCCTCGTCCATGATCTGCGGGCAGATGAAGTGGACGTGGCAGTCGATGGCGCCCGCGGTGAGGATCTTGCCGTTGCCCGCGATGATCTCGGTGGAGGCGCCGATCACCAGATCGGGATGGACACCGTCCATGGTGTCGGGGTTACCCGCCTTGCCCAGCGCGACGATCCGGCCGTCGCGAATACCGACGTCCGCCTTGATGATTCCCCAGTGATCGAGGACGACCACACCGGTGATGACGGTGTCGGGGGCGCCGTCGGCGCGGGTGGCGCGACTCTGTCCCATCGACTCACGAATCACCTTGCCACCGCCGAATACCGCTTCGTCGCCCGCGAGACCCGGTCCGCCGGAACGATCTTCGGTCACCTCGATGAGCAAGTCGGTGTCGGCGAGGCGAATTCGATCGCCGGTCGTCGGACCGAACAGCTGTGCGTAACGGTCGCGTCCCAGAATTGCCATGTCAGTCAACCTTTCCAGGCGCGTCCAGCGAAATCCCGTACACCTCACGGGTTCCGCCGAGCGGTACGAGCGTCACGGTCATCTCGATGCCGGGTTCGAATCGCACCGCGGTGCCGGCGGCGATGTCGAGTCGACGGCCACGCGCGGCTGCTCTGTCGAAATCGAGCGCCGAATTGGCTTGGGGGAAGTGCACGTGACTCCCGACCTGGACGGGTCGATCACCCGAGTTCACGACGGTCAAGGTCACGGGGTCGGCTCCTGCGTTGAGCTCGATGGTTCCCGGTGCGGCGATCACCTCGCCGGGGATCACCGCGGGATTGTTGTCGGACATGGCACCTCTCGTTCTGGCAGCCGCGCGGGTGTCGCCGACACGCCGAGACACGGCATCACGAACTCGGAAAACGTTGTAGCCGTGCGCTTCTGCGATGCGCTGCGCTGTCGCATCGCCGTGCTCTTCAGCGTCGCGTGCGCGCGGTGGTTCATCAGGATCACCCGATCGGATGATGCACGGTGACGAGCTTCGTCCCGTCCGGGAAAGTCGCCTCCACCTGAACGTCGTGCAGCATCTCGGGCACACCGTCCATCACGTCGTCGCGAGCGAGTACCTCACGCCCCGATGCCATGAGTTCGGCGACGCTGCGTCCGTCCCGTGCACCCTCGAGCACGTGATCGGTGATCAACGCGACGGCCTCGGGGTGATTCAGCTTCACGCCCCTGCCCTGCCTGCGCCGGGCCAGTTCCGCTGCGTAGGAGATGAGCAACCGTTCTTGTTCATGTGGCGACAGCCGCACCTGAACCCCTCTTCACGACGATGCGGGGTCGACACACCCCACTGCTGGTGTGGTCATACTGCCACGCGCGCTGCGCGGCGGCGCGTCGAAGCGCCGTCACTCGTCGACTAGTGCACCGCCGGTGGCGCGCAACTGCGCGAGGCGGGTCAGGGTGCACTGCGGAGCGATCGCCGTGACCTCGTCCTCGGTGAACGCGCCTGCCGCCAACCCCCGGCCGACGACCAGCGCCAACGACATTGCGGTGGCCGGCTCGTCGACGACGTCGCCGCCACGTCGCTCGAAATAGCTCTGCAATCGCGCCACCGCCGTCGGCATCGCCGACCGGTAGAACCCGGTCACCGCGGCCCAGCGAGTGATCAGATGCCCCGGATGCATATCCCATCCCTGGTAGTAGCCCCGCTCGAGCGAACGCAGCACCAGCGAATGGTGGCGCCGCAACGCGGCCGCGACCTGGGCGTCGTTGCCGGTCGGCATGACCTGCGTCGAGCCGTCACTGAGCCAGACGCCGGTCTGCGCGGCCGCGGCCTGCATGACGTTCTTGGCGTGATCTGCGACCGGGTGCGCGAGGGATTGCTGAGCCGAGACGACTCCGCATGCTGCGCTGTAGTCGTAGGTGCCGTAGTGCAGCGCGCTCAGCCGCGGGGCGCCTCGATGCACCGCCTCGGCAACCGTTGCACGACCGTCCTGGCCGAGGATCGCCTGCGGAATCTCGATCTGCAGTTCGTACCGCAACGACCCGACCGGAACCCCGTGTACGCGCTCGAACTCGGCACACAGCAGGTTCACGGCATCGACCTGCCGCACGTCGCGCAGCTTCGGCACGGTGAACACGAAACCGTCGGGAATCCCACCCGCGGCGTCGAGGACCAGTTCGAGCGTGCGCAGACCGCGGTTGCGCTCGACGACCCCGAGCCCCTTGGCCCGCACACCCGCGGACCGAGGTGCGTGGGGGCGTTGCTGAGTCCAGGCGGCGAGCACCTCACCGGCCCGACGCGCGTCGGCATCTTCGGTGGCGTCCGGACGCCACCCGTAACCGTCTTCGAGGTCGATCCGGAGGTCCTCGATCGGGTTGGTGCGTAACCGCTCGAGCACGATCGCGACCACGTCGTCGTCGGCGAGTTCACCTAGGACACCCGACGAGGCGTCGGCGATCCGAAGCGCCTCGTCGCCCCACGACCGCGGCGTCTGTTCGTCTACATCCGCAGCGCTCACGTACACCGTGTGCACCGGCTGCGGCTCGGCCCGGTCGCCGGGGTATTGGGCCGCGAGGTCGTCGTCGACGGGCGCGAGGATCTCTTCGACCGAGCGCCGGACGTCGGCGCCCAACGTATGCCGCGACGTCACGCGCCCGCGGGCAGGTCGATGTTCTGCAGACGTACCTGCGACGTGGCCAGGAGGCGACCCGCGTCGTCGGACATCTCGACACGCCATAGCTGCTGCCGGCGTCCACGATGAATCGGCGACGACGTGGCGGTGACGACGCCACTGCTGACAGAACGGAGGAAGTCGGTGTTGTTGTTGACGCCGACCGCGGTCTGACCCGGCCCCTGCTTGGACAGCCACACGAAGCCACTGGTGCTGGCAACGCTTTCGGCGACTGCGCAGTAGATGCCGCCGTGCACGATGCCGAACGGCTGGTGATGTCGAGAATCGATCTCCAAAGTCGCGGTGACCGCGCCGTCGTCGTCGATGTCGGTGATCTGCAGGCCGAGCAGGGCGTCGAGACCCTTACCCGCGAACTTCGTGAAATCGTCCGTGTCGTCAACAGTCATGCGAACAAGAGTGTCACGACTCACGCGGCCGAGCATCGCTGGCCCTGTGCCGCTCCCCGGGAACCAGTAAGCCCCACATCCCGTTGGGGATGTGGGGCTTACCGCGACGTGGACCGGGGGTCTCTGCAGCCCTCAGGACTCTCGCGCGGTCCGACGTTGTGATTAACGTAGGCTAGCCTTACCAACATTGTCAAGGCACCCCGCGGGACGAGTTGGCCCCGGCGTCGAGCATGAAGAGGAAACGGCAGTAAAATGCGAAAGATGAACGGATTGGGCGACTTGGAGCGTGCGGTGATGGACTCCCTCTGGGAGAGTCCGACACCCCAGACTGTTCGCCAGGTCCACGCGGACCTGTCCCGGGATCGCTCCCTCGCCTACACCACGGTGATGACCGTGCTGCAGCGTCTGGCGAAGAAGAACCTGGTCACGCAGATCCGCGAGGACCGAGCCCACAAGTACGTCCCCACCCATCCACGCGAAGACCTCGTGGCGTCGCTGATGGTCGATGCGCTCAGCGAAGCGCACGCCCCCGGCTCTCGGCACGCGGCCCTCGTGAGCTTCGTCGGTCGAGTAGGCGCCGACGAAGCCGCAGCGCTTCGTCGTGCGCTCGATGAACTCGAAGCAGCCCGCGGAGCTCAAGAGACCGGCTAGATTCGCTTCAGTACCGTTGATTTACTCGCGTTCGTTCTATGTATTTACCTGCACGACTGATTCACCCTGCTACTGATTTACCCCGCGACTGATTCTCCTGCTACTGCTTGACCTGCAACTGCTCCACCCTGTTACTGATCGACCCTGTTACTGATCGACCCAGCACCACAGCCCACCGCTAGGACAGCACTCGATGACCGCACTGCTCTTCGGCATCATGACGCTGGTTTTCGTCGGCCCTGCCCCTGAGGCGTTGTCGCGAGCCCAGTGGCCGATCCGTGCACCCCGAGCAGCTATGACGCTCTGGCAAGCGATCGCACTCGCTGCCGTGCTGTCGGCGTTCAGTTGCGGTCTGGCAATCGCGGCCAATCTGCTCTCCCCCGGCCCAGACGGCACGCCGACGACGCACCCGCTGCGAGAGATCGAACGGGTCGGACTTCCGCTGTGGATTGCCTACGTCGGAGTCTTCGCGCTGACACTGCTCATCGGCGCCCGTTTGATCTTCACCATCGTTCGCGTCGGCGTACGCACCCGTGCGCGACGGGCGACACATCGCCAACTCATCGACATCCTCGACCGCTGCGACCGTTCCGATCAGTCGCATCCGCTGTTCGGTCGCGATATCCGAATGATCGATGTCGAGCAGCCGCTCGCGTACTGCCTGCCCGGTATTCGCCAGCGCGTCGTGCTCAGCGAGGGCGTCGTGGCGCGACTTTCCCGGGACGAACTCATCGCCGTCATCGCGCACGAACGTGCGCACCTCCGAGCGCGCCACGACCTCGTCCTCGAGGCGTTCATTGCGCTTCATGAAGCGTTCCCTCGCTTCGTGCGCAGTTCCTCGGCGCTCGGGTCCGTCGAGCTTCTCGTCGAGGCCCTCGCCGACGACCAGGCCGTTCGGGCGACCGCGCCGACGACACTCGGGCGTGCGCTGGTGGCCTGCGCCGACGCCGTCGCTCCACGCGGCGCGATGGCCGTCGGCGGCCCGACAACCCTGACCCGCGTTCATCGACTCCGCCACGATCGCGCGCCGATCTGGTTGGTCACAGTGGCATATTCAGGGGCGATCGCGATCTTGGTGGTACCGACGCTCGCCGTCGCGATCCCGTGGCTGACCGAACTGAGCAGGCTCGTCTCGGCTCACTGATGCTCTCGCCGGCCGCGCCCACGTGGGACACAGTCGACCTCTGCGGTTGCGACACTTCGGACGCCACAGAACACAGGACGCCTTCGAGGCAATAGGCTATTGGCATGACCAACTCCGCCACATCGTCCGCGTCGTCGAAGGCCCAGATCGGAGTCACCGGGCTAGCAGTCATGGGCTCCAACATCGCCCGCAATTTCGCCCACCACGGATACACGGTGGCACTCCACAATCGCTCGATCGCCAAGACCGACGCTCTCCTCGATGAACACGGCAGCGAGGGCAACTTCATCCGTACCGAGACGATGCAGGAGTTCGTCGACGCGTTGGAGAAGCCACGTCGCGTGCTGATCATGGTCAAGGCCGGCGACCCCACCGATGCGGTCATCGGTGAGCTGGCCGACGTGATGGAGAAGGGCGACATCATCATCGATGGCGGCAACTCCCTCTACACCGACACAATCCGTCGCGAAGCGGCGATGGCCGAACGCGGCCTGAACTTCATCGGCGCGGGCATCTCCGGCGGCGAGGAAGGTGCACTCAACGGTCCGTCGATCATGCCCGGCGGCCCCGCGGTGTCCTACGAATCGGTCGGCCCGATGCTGGAGAAGATCTCCGCGCACGTCGACGGTGAGCCCTGTTGCACTCACATCGGCCCCGACGGCAGCGGCCACTTCGTGAAGATGGTCCACAACGGCATCGAGTACGCCGACATGCAGCTCATCGGCGAGGCGTACGACCTGATGCGCCGAGGCCTCGGCATGGAGCCCGCCGAGATCGCCGACGTCTTCGCTGAGTGGAACAAGGGTGAGCTCGAGAGCTACCTGGTCGAGATCACCGCGCAGGTGCTGGCCCAGGTCGACGCGGAGACCGGGAAACCACTGGTCGACGTCGTCGTCGACCAGGCAGGCCAGAAGGGTACGGGCCGATGGACGGTGAAGGCCGCACTCGATCTCGGCATCCCGGTGACCGGAATCGCCGAGGCGGTGTTCGCCCGAGCGCTGTCGAGCGCCTCCGACCAGCGCTCTGCGGCAACGTCGCTGGCGTCGGGAACACTGGCAGAACCGCCCAAGGACAAAGATCAGTTCATCGAGGACATCCGCCGCGCGCTCTATGCATCCAAGATGGTCGCGTACGCGCAGGGGTTCGACGAGATCAGCGCGGGCAGCCAGGAGTACGACTGGAACGTCAACCCCGGCGCGCTTGCCACGATTTGGCGCGGGGGCTGCATCATCCGCGCCAAGTTCCTGAACCGAATCCGCGACGCATACGCCGACAACAAAGATCTGCCGAGCCTGCTGCTCGCGCCCTACTTCACCGACGCCGTGGAGTCGTCACTCGACAGTTGGCGCCGAGTCGTGTCGTCGGCGACGCTGATGGGAGTGCCCGTACCGGCATTCGCCTCGTCGATCTCCTACTACGACGGATTGCGTAGCGAGCGGCTGCCTGCCGCCCTGACGCAGGGCCTGCGCGACTACTTCGGCGCCCACACCTACAAGCGCATCGACAAGCCCGGAACGTTCCACACACTCTGGGGCCAGGATCGCACCGAGGTGCAGACAGACTGAACGCAGCGGAGCTGTCGCGGGTTCTGGTCATCTCTCCGCATCTCGACGATGCGGTGTATTCGGCCGGCGCAGCGCTGTCGGCGATGGACGACGTCGTTGTCGTGACCATGTTGGCCGGGCGGCCCGATCCGCCTCAGCACACGGAATGGGATCGCTCGACCGGCTTCGCGTCTTCGACCGAAGCACTCGACATCCGCCGAGCAGAGGACGAGAAGGCCGTCGCGACGATCGGTGGTCGCGCGGTACATCTCGATTTCCTCGACCAGCAGTACGGTGGCGCCGACCTCGAGGCGCTGAGCGGTGCGGTATCCGAACTGGTGGAAACCCACCGACCACAGGTGGTTATCGGACCGCTCGGTGTCAGGCATGCCGATCACTTGCTCGTACGTAACGCGGTTCTTGCGGCACGGGTGCCGGTTCCCCTGTGGATGTACGCGGATCTGCCGTACTGCAATTACAGCCGCAGCGACGAGATGGCCAGTCGCGACGTGTTGCGTTGGCGGGGATGCGTGCTCGACGAGGTGCATCCGGCCGCCGGGTCGATGGATCTCAAACGCGCGGCCGTCGAGTGCTACCCCACCCAGAACACGCAGTTCGACATGAACAAAATCGTTGCACCCGAACGTTTTTGGGCTGTCACCCGCGACCTCTGACAGTCACCGGAAGCGCACCAGGCACGTCCACCGCCGGGGCGGACGCCGGATGCGGCAGAGTCCGGCGACGACCATGCCGTCGGCGACTGACCTGGTCCCGATCTCACTGAATGCTGGACTCGGGCACGGCGGCCGGCGTCGCTGCGTACACAACTGCGACGCCAGCGGGACGCCGCGACAATTATTGTCGCGGCCTCGCGCTGACGACCAGATTGTGTACGTACCCCCGCCGTGCTCCCACGAGGGCTACCCCACCCGAGAACACGCAGTTCGACATCGACAAAATCGTTGCGTCCGAACGTTTTTGGGCTGTCACCCGCGACCTCTGACAGTCACCGGAAGCGCACCAGACACGTCCACCGCCGTGGCGGACGCCGGATACGGCACAGTCCGGCGCCGAACATGCCGTCGACGACTGAGCCCGACCCGATCTCACTGAATGCTCAACCAGGTCACGGCCGCACCAAGCCGATGCGTACACACAAGCCGATGCGTACTCAACTGCGACGTCAGCGGGACGCCGCGACAATAATTGTCGCGGCCTCGCGCTGACGACCGGATTGTGTACGTACCCCCGGCAGCGCTCCTACAAGTGCGCGCGTTCTTGGCGGTCACCGGGTGCGCAGCACTCGCGCGTACGCCGATGGCGACGCCGCCATGCCGACCGCGAACGCCGCGGAGCGCAACTGGCCGCTGGCGACCAGCGGGACCACGTCGGCAAGCGACGACCGCCGGCGCGACTCCGCGATCAGAGAACGGACTACCTCGGGGTCGCCGGAGTTGGCCTGCGCGGCGCGCATCGCCATGTGCGCGGCGGGTATGAGCACCTCCCGATATCGAAACGCGCGGGCGAGCGAGCGGTTCCGACTCCCCTCCAGCCAGCTCGATCCCCACCCCGATGGCGTGTTGCGCTCGCGAAGCTCCGGAGCAAGTCGGGCCACTTCGTCGCCCATCGCGAAGACATCGGCCGTGTGCGTGCACGTGACCTGAGACGTCGACTCGGGATGCTGCCGATACCAGAGCAGCGGCTCGTCGACGAGGGCGACGCGGTCGGCGCGCAGAGCGATGCGCAACGTTGCGGCCATGTCCTCGTAGGCCCTGCGTTCGTCCCAGGGCGCGTCGCCGAGCACCGCACGCCGGAACAAACGTGCGGGTGGATAGGCCTTCACCTTGCCCCGCATGAGCATGCGAGCGAATTCGTTGCCGCCGACAGCCCCCTGACGTGGTTGTCGCGGTTCGGCAACTCCGAGAGCAGCGCCGACCGGATCGACGAACACCGTTCGGCACGAGGCGAAGTCGGCATCTTCGCGGACCAGCGCGTCGAGCATGCGGGCGGCGAACGTGGGGTCGGCGAGGTCGTCGCTGTCGAAGAACCAGATCACGTCACCGGTTGCGGCACGCAGGCCCGCGTTTCGCGCATAGCCCGCTCCGTGATTGCGGTCGAGTTCGACGACACGGTGTTCGACATCAGCGGACGTGAGGATGCGTGTCGCCATCCCGATCGATCCGTCGTCGCCGCGGTCGTCGACCAGGACCACTTCGTCGACGGGCCGGGTTTGGCTCAAGATCGCGCGCAGGCACGGCTCGATGTACTGCGCACTTCGATACACGGGAATGACGACCGACAGGCGCGTCGGTTCGGGCGTCGGCGCCACCTTGCCCACGTCACTCCTCGTACTCAGTCACTTCACAGCGGTTTGCCAGCAAAGTTAGCCTAGCCTTGCCCGCAAGAAAAGACTCCGATCGTCCGACGCGCCGAATGGCAACAACCGGCGATCGCAGTCGAGTCCTCGCCGGGTACAGTGTGCGTACGTGCGCTTTCTCTCGGGACACTCGCCCGCTTACGACCTCACCTACGACGATGTCTTCGTCGTTCCGTCACGCAGTGACGTGATCTCCCGCTTCGACGTCGACCTCGCGTCTTCTGACGGCTCCGGCACGACCATCCCCGTCGTCGTCGCGAACATGACCGCTGTCGCCGGAAAGCGGATGGCCGAGACCGTCGCCCGCCGCGGCGGGTTGGTCGTGTTGCCGCAGGACCTGCCGATTCCGGCCGTGGAGTCGAGCATCGCGTTCGTGAAGTCGCGCGACCTGGTCGCCGACACACCGGTCACGCTCGAACTCGACGATTCGGTCAGCGACGCGCTCGCACTGATCACCAAGCGTGCGCACGGCATCGTCGTGGTCGTCGACGGTGACGGACGACCCGTGGGCACCGTGGACGAGGCGGCATGCACCGACGTCGACCGCTTCACCCGCCTCGGCGACGTCCTCGACCGCGGGTTCGTGTCGGTGGCCGCCGGAACGGACGTCCGGGAGGTGTTCGAGATCCTCGACGCCGCGCACCAGCACGCCGCGATCATGCTCGATGACGACGGACGTCTCACCGGCGTGGTCACCCGAACGGGCGCGCTGCGCAGCGGCATCTACCGTCCCGCCGTCGACAACGAGAACCGCCTCCGCATCGCGACGGCCGTCGGCATCAACGGTGACGTCGTCGGCAAGGCAAAGGCACTTGTGGCCGCGGGTTCGGACCTGCTGGTCATCGACACGGCACACGGCCACCAGGAGAAGATGCTCTCGGCGCTCGAAGCCGTCGCAACAGCCGACCTCGGCGTCCCGTTGGCCGCCGGAAACGTCGTGTCGGCCGCGGGCACGCGCGACCTGATCAACGCCGGTGCCGACATCGTGAAGGTCGGCGTCGGGCCGGGCGCGATGTGCACGACTCGGATGATGACGGGAGTCGGACGGCCGCAGTTCTCCGCGGTCGCCGAATGTTCAACCACCGCAGCAGAACTCGGCAAGCATGTGTGGGCCGACGGAGGTGTCCGCCATCCGCGCGACGTCGCGCTGGCGATTGCCGCGGGCGCGTCGAACGTCATGATCGGGTCGTGGTTCGCGGGAACCTACGAGTCGCCCGGCGACCTCAAGCGCGACGCGTCGGGCGCGCTCTACAAGGAGAGCTTCGGGATGGCGTCCAAGCGCGCTGTGGCAGCACGCACCTCTGCCGATAGTGCTTTCGACCAGGCCCGCAAGGCGCTGTTCGAGGAGGGCATCTCCAGTTCACGGATCAAACTCGACGCCGAGCGCCCGAGCGTCGAAGACCTCATCGACCACATCTGTTCCGGTGTGCGCAGCACGGCCACCTACACCGGCGCGCGATCGCTCGGCGAACTACGCGAGCGCGTGGTTCTCGGAGTGCAGTCGCCCGCAGGCTTCGCCGAGGGCAAACCGCTACCGACAGGTTGGTGAGCCCTCGCCACCGACGCCGCACCTAGAATGGTCTGCGTTGCCCACGGAGTGCACCGACTCCGTGGCGCTGTTCCCAGCCACTCGGTGCGTCATGGAGGGATCGCCTGTGCCACAGGCACCGGACGCTCTGTCTCGCCACGAAGGTGACACGTGCAGGCGCTGATCATCGTCGCCAGCCTGATCGGCTTCATAGCGCTGACACTTGGTACCGCGATCTTCGTCGCAGCCGAGTTCTCCCTCACGGCGCTCGAACGGTCAGCTGTCGAATCCGAGGTCGCCACGCGTGGCGACCGTCGTTCACGCATTGTGCAACGCGCGCACAAGACGCTGTCGTTCCAGCTCTCCGGCGCACAGCTCGGTATCACGATCACCACGCTGATCACCGGTTACATCGCCGAACCGGTGCTCGCGCAGATCCTCGGTCCCGCGTTCCGCGCGATGGGAGTGAGCGAATCGGTCGCGTCGGTCCTCTCACTCGTATTCGCGCTGCTCATCGCGACGTCACTGTCGATGGTGCTCGGCGAGCTGGTACCCAAGAACATCGCGATCGCACGCCCGATGGCGGTGGCACGTGCCACCGCCGCACCTCTCGCCTACTTTTCGCTGGCGTTCCGCTGGGTCATCCGCGGTCTCAACGGTGCCGCGAACTGGATCGTGCGTCGGATGGGTATCGAGCCTGCCGAGGAACTGCGGTCGGCACGATCGCCGTCGGAGTTCGGTTCGCTCGTGCGCAACTCGGCCAAGCAGGGGTCGATCGACCCGGAGACGGCGATGCTGGTCGATCGCTCACTCAAGTTCGGTGAACTCACCGCCGAGGATCTGATGACGCCGCGGGTCACGGTCGAATATCTCGACCGCGACGACACGATTCGTGACCTCGTGATGGCGACGTCGCGCACCGGACACTCGCGCTTCCCGATCGTCAACGACGGCGATCTCGACGACATGATCGGGGTCGTCCACATCAAACAGGCGTTCACCGTCGCACCGGAAGAACAACTCTCGACGACCCTCTCGTCGATTGCGCGCTCGGTGCCCACCGTCCCGACCACCCTCGACGGCGACGCGTTGATGGAGCAGATCCGTGCCGACGGCATGGAGGTCTGCGTCGTGATCGACGAGTACGGCGGCACGGCCGGCATCGTGACCACCGAGGACCTGATCGAAGAGATCCTCGGCGACGTCACCGACGAGCACGACGACGAGCGCGCCGACGTCCAGGTCGACGCGAACGGATACCTGCTCTCAGGGCTGCTCCGCACCGACGAGGTCGCCGACGCCACCGGCTACCGCGCTCCCGATGGTCCCTACGACACGCTCGGCGGGCTGGTGATGAACGAACTCGGTCGCATCCCGGCAGCAGGCGATTCCGTCGACCTCCCGGTGGTGGTGACCCTGCGCGACGATGACGAAGACGAATCCGACGAGGAGTTCGACACGACCCCGTGGAACGCGACTGTCGTCGCGATGGATGGCCGACGCGTCGACGTCGTACGGCTGACCCCGATCACACCAGACGACGCAACGTCCGACAGTCCGGGAGCTCGCGATGAGTGACGCATGGGCAATCGTCCTCACCGTCGTGTTGCTCGCGGGCAACGCGTTCTTCGTCGGCGCCGAATTCTCCCTCATATCGGCACGTCGCGACCGACTTGAAGCGCTCGCCGAGAGTGGAAAATCGCGGGCCCGCACCGTGATCCGAGCAGGCGAGCATCTCTCACTCATGCTCGCGGGCGCCCAGCTGGGCATCACGATCTGTTCGATCCTGCTCGGTCGGGTCGGCGAGCCTGCGGTCGCACATATCCTCGAGCGTCCCCTCGACGCCGCTCACGTCCCCGAATCGCTGCTGCACCCGATCTCGTTCGCCGTGGCCCTCGGACTCGTCGCGGTGCTCCACATCCTGCTCGGCGAGATGGTGCCCAAGAACATCGCTCTCGCCGGTCCGGAACGCTCAGCCATGCTGCTCGTCCCCGTTCACCTCGGCTTCATCAAGATCGTCCGCCCGCTCATCGCGTTCTACAACTGGTTGGCGAACATCACGCTTCGCGCATTGCGTATCGAACCCAAGGACGAACTCGACTCGACGGTCTCCCCCGTCGAACTCGCCCAGATGCTCGGTGAGTCCCGCGAGGAAGGCCTGATCGACGCCGAGGAACACGAGCGCCTGACCCGCGCACTGCGCTCGGTCGCACGCACGGTGTCGGAGGTGATGATCCCGCTCGATCGCATGCGCAGCGTCGACGTCGAGGTCGATCCGGTGACCGGTGGCGTCGGACCGACCCTCGGGTCGGTCGAGCGGGCCGTCAGCGACACCGGTTTCTCCCGATTCCCGGTGCGCGGCCTCGACGGCACCTTCACGGGCTACCTGCACCTGAAGGACGTGCTCGACGACATCCTCGACGACAACGTCGGCCAGGAGACGATCATCGGCGTCGACAAGATCCGTCCACTTCCGGTGATCGGCATCGACACCCCACTCGACGACGCGACGCGTGCCCTACGCCGCACCAGCTCGCACCTCGGTGCGGTGGTCAACGACTCGGGACGCACCGTCGGCATCGTGGCGCTCGCCGACCTCGTGGAGGAATTCGTCGGCACCGTCCGCGACGAAACGCATCGGGTGTGACGATGCCGTCCGCAGCACCCGGCCAACCCATCGAGCTCTCAAACGCTGTCCTATCCCCCGCCACCTGGCAGGCGCGCCGCGCCGAGCACGAGTCGCGCGTCGAAGATCTCGTCGGGCCATACCTGCGTTCGAGGGCGCAGGGCGAGAAGCACCCCGTCCTCGACTTCTTGTTCACCTACTACTCGGCACGCCCGTCGCACATACGCCGATGGCACCCGGGGTACGGCGTCCTGCTGGCGGCGCCGGGGACAGCGGGCGGCCGCGACCTCGCGCGTGTCCTCGACGAACTGTCGACGCTGCGGGGCTACGCCCGAACCCGCGACGGAGGCGTGACCGTCGACCCCGCGTTCCTGGATGAACGTCGCGGTGCGCTTCTCGCCACCTGCGCACTGCTCGACGCCACTGCATCCCGCCCCGCACGCCTGGGATGCTTCGGTCTGCACGAGTGGGCGATGGTCTATCGCACCGACGCTCCCCGACATTCCGTCCCGCTGCGGCTCGGACCCGCGGCCACCGAAACCGTCGTCGAATCGATGCCGTTGCGGTGCACACACTTCGACGCCTTTCGTTTCTTCACCGACGCTGCTCGTCCACGCAATGAGTCGACGTTGACGCGGCGCACACAGATCGACCACGAACAACCCGGCTGTCTGCACGCGACCATGGATCTGTATCGCGCATGCATCACTCTGGCGCCACTCATTCCCGCGGAGTTGACGCTGGACGCGTTCGAGCTCGCTCTCACCGCCCGTGAGCTCGACATGCGGGCGAGTCCCTACGATCTGCGCGACCTCGGATATCTGCCCGTCGAGATCGAGACGGCTGCGGGACGCGCCGAGTATGTCCGCGAGCAGTCGGCCATCGCCGATCGCGGCGTCGAGCTGCGCGGCACGCTGCGTTCTTACCTGGGCGCGCTGCTCGACGCCTGCTGACGACGCCATTTACCCCGCGGGTAACATGGAGCGCGTTCACGATCGCCCCTGTTGTCCCGATGAGGGCTGATGACGTGCGCGGATTCGACATCGAAAGCCGCAGCGCCACCGGCTTCCGGGCCACCGGAGAAGGAAGGCTCTTATGTCGGACCAGACCCCTGCCGTTGACTCCACCGCCCGCACGAATGTGGAGGGCCTTCAGGTCGCCACCGTCCTCTACGACTTCATCAACAACGAGGCGCTTCCGGGCACCGGTGTCGACAAGGACACCTTCTGGAAGGGCGCCGCCGCCGTCATCAACGATCTCGCGCCTCGCAACCGTGAGCTGCTCGCAGTGCGTGACGACCTCCAGAGCAAGATCGACGCGTGGCACCGCGACCACAAGGGCGTCGACTTCTCCGATCCCGCGGTGTTCGGCGAGTACAAACAGTTCCTCACCGACATCGGCTACCTCGCCGAGGTGCCCGAAGACTTCCAGATCGGCACCACCAACGTCGACCGCGAGATCTCCGACACCGCCGGACCTCAGCTCGTCGTGCCGATCCTGAACGCGCGATTCGCACTCAACGCGTCGAACGCGCGCTGGGGCTCCCTCTACGACGCCCTCTACGGCACCGACGTCATCAGCGACGAGGGCGGCGCCGAGAAGGGCAAGGGCTACAACAAGGTTCGCGGCGACAAGGTCATCGCGTACGCAAAGGGCTTCCTAGACAAGGCTGTTCCGCTCGAGCAGTGCAGCTACACCGACGTCACCAAGATCGCCGTCGTCGACGGTGCGGTGCAGGTGACGCTCGCCGACGGCACGACGTCGACCCTGGCCGACCCCTCCGCGTTCGCGGGCTACACCGGCGATGCCGCCTCCCCCGCTTCGGTCCTGTTGCGCCACAACGGCTTGTACCTCGACATCGAGATCGACCCGACGTCGCCGATCGGGCAGACCGATCCGGCAGGCATCAAGGATGTCGTGATGGAGTCGGCGATCACCACGATCATGGACTTCGAGGACTCGGTCGCCGCGGTCGACGCCGACGACAAGGTGCTCGGCTACCGCAACTGGCTCGGACTCAACAAGGGCGACCTGTCCGAAGAGGTCAGCAAGGGCGGCAAGACGTTCACCCGCGTGCTCAACCCCAACCGGACCTACACCGCACCCGACGGCACGAGCTTCGACCTGCACGGTCGTTCGCTGCTGTTCGTGCGCAACGTCGGTCACCTCATGACCAACCCCGCCGTTCTCGACGCCGAGGGCAACGAGGTTCCCGAGGGCATCCTCGACGCTCTGGTCACCTCGCTCGCGGGCATCCACGGATTGAGCGACGACGGCCTGCAGAACTCGCGCACGGGATCGATCTACATCGTCAAGCCCAAGATGCACGGACCCGTCGAGGCCGCATTCACCGTCGAGCTGTTCGGCCGTGTGGAGAAGGTCCTCGGCCTGCCGGAGAACACCCTCAAGGTGGGCATCATGGACGAGGAGCGACGCACCTCGGTGAACCTCAAGGCGTCGATCAAGGCAGCAGAAGACCGAGTGGTGTTCATCAACACCGGCTTCCTCGACCGCACCGGCGACGAGATCCACACCTCCATGGAGGCGGGTGCGATGATCCGCAAGGGCGAGATGAAGAAGGCCAAGTGGATGGTCACCTACGAGGACTCCAACGTCGATACCGGCCTGCACGCCGGACTTCAGCACAAGGCGCAGATCGGTAAGGGCATGTGGGCCATGACCGATCTGATGGCCGACATGGTCGAGCAGAAGATCGCACAGCCCGAGGCAGGCGCGAGCACCGCATGGGTGCCCTCGCCCACCGGCGCAACGCTGCACGCGATGCACTACCACCTTGTCGATGTGTTCGAGCGCCAGGACGAGATCGCCAAGCGCGACCCGGCATCGGTCGATGACATCCTGACCATTCCGCTCGCACCGAAGACCGACTGGTCCGACGCGGAGAAGAAGGAAGAGCTCGACAACAACTGCCAGTCGATCCTCGGTTACGTGGTGCGCTGGATCGACCATGGCGTCGGCTGTTCCAAGGTTCCCGACATCCACGACGTCGCGCTCATGGAGGACCGCGCAACGCTGCGCATCTCCAGCCAGCTCCTCGCCAACTGGATTCATCACGGGATCGTCACCGCCGACGACGTCGTCGCTGCGCTCGAGCGGATGGCCCCGGTGGTCGACCGACAGAACGCAGACGATCTGACCTACTCGCCGATGGCTCCGGATTTCGACACGAATATCGCATTCCAGGCCGCCAAGGAACTTATCCTCGAGGGGGCGAAGCAGCCGAGCGGCTACACCGAGCCGATCCTGCATCGCAAGCGCCGCGAGTACAAGGCTGCCGCGGCCAAGGCGTGAGCACGCGTGAGGTCCCGGACGGGCGCCCTGTCCGTCCGGGACCTCGCACGCGATAACGGAGGCGGTAGTGGCGCATCATCGGGTGACCGGTGGCGGAAATGGAATCAGACAGCGGGGGGTCAGCCGCGGGCTGGTGTTCGTGTTACTCGCTCTCGTGCTGATCGCCGCCGTGATCGTGGCATGGCAGCAACTCGGCGACCATCTGGACAAGCAGGCTGATTCTGCCGCCGCCTCATGCATCGAGGGGCCTGCGACCGTCGACGTCGTGGCCGACGCCGACGTTGCTCCGGCACTGATTGCGATCGCCCGCGAGTTCGGTGCGAGCAAACCCGTCGTTCGCGACCACTGCATCACCGTCGCCGTGCGTGCGGGCGACGCGAAGACCACCCTGGACGGGCTGGCAGGAAACTGGGACGCCGCGTCGATGGGAGCGTATCCCGCCGCGTGGATTCCGCAGTCGTCGGTGTGGGCTGCCGAGTTGGCGCAGGCGAAGCCGTCGGCACTCGAGGGAACACCGACATCGTTGGTGACCTCGCCTGTCGTGCTCGCGACGTCTGCTGAGCTGGGCAGCAAGATCGACGGCAAGATCGATTGGGGCCAGGTCCCCACGCTGCAGCAACGTGACGGCAGCCTCCGCGACTTCGACATGACCGGCTGGGGTTCGCTGCGCATGGCGATGCCGCTCGGCGCGCAGTCCGATGCCTCCTCGCTTGCCGCGCAGGCGGTAGCCATGCGTGTCATGCGTACCACCGGACCGCTCACCAACGACGACGCCTCATCTGACCGCGTCGCGTCGAGCGTCGGCGCAATGCTCGACGGCGCGCCGCAATCACCCGACGGCAGCCCTGTCGGCGCGGCGACGGTCATGCGCGACGCGACCGACGCGAAAACCTCGCCCATCCACGCTGTTCCGATCACCGAGCAGCAGCTCTACAAACTCACCCGCGAGGATTCGACGGCCCGTCTCGCCGAGATCGTGCCGAGCGGCCCGACACCGTTTGCCGACTTCCCGATCGTCCGGCTCGCCGGTGATCAGGTCTCGCCCGTGGCGAGCGCCGCGATCGCCGACTTCTTCCGCTTCGCCCAGGACCAGAAGCACCTGTCATTACTGACATCGCAGGGATTCCGCGGCAACGCACCGCTACCGCCCGCGACGAAAACCGTCGGATTTCCGATCACCAAGGAGCCGATGCCGCAGCCCGAAAACTCGGCCATCGTGACGATCAACAAACTCGTCTACGGACGCGACTTCGGCCCCTCCTCCTGAACCGGGACGCTCAGTCCGCGAACGCCTCGATCGGCGGGCACGAGCAGACGAGGTTGCGGTCTCCGTAGGTGCCGTCGATACGACGCACCGCCGGGAAGACCTTGGCCCGCGCACCTGCGGACGGCAATCCCTGGGGATAGACCGCTTCTTCACGCGAGTAGGCGTGATCCCATTCGGCGACAAGGCATTCCGCGGTGTGCGGTGCTCCGCGCAGCGGGTTGTCGTCGACGGTCCAGGTGCCGTCACCCACCTTGTCGATCTCGGCACGAATGGCGATCATCGCGTCGCAGAAGGCGTCGATCTCGTCGAGATTCTCGCTCTCGGTCGGCTCGACCATCAGGGTTCCCGCCACCGGGAAGCTCATCGTAGGCGCGTGGAAACCGTAATCGGCCAACCGCTTTGCGACATCGTCGACGGTCACTCCGGTTTCCTTCGTCAGCCCGCGAAGATCCAGGATGCACTCGTGCGCGACCCATCCACCGTCGCCGGTGTAGAGCACCGGGTAGTGATCGCCGAGGCGTCGTGCGATGTAGTTGGCCGACGCGATCGCGGTCAGGGTGGCGCGACGCAGCCCGTCGGCACCCATCATGGCGATATACGCGTAGGTGATCGGCAGGATTGACGCCGAGCCGTACGGCGCCGCCGAAATCGTTGCCGCGCCGGGCAGTTCGTCGGCGAGCGGATGTCCGGGCAGGAACGGTGCCAGGTGTGAGCGCACCGCGATCGGCCCGACGCCGGGACCACCACCGCCGTGCGGAATGCAGAAGGTCTTGTGCAGATTCAGGTGACTGACATCGCCGCCGAACCGGCCGGGGCGCGCAACGCCGACCAGCGCGTTGAGGTTTGCGCCGTCGATGTAGACCTGACCGCCGGCATCGTGGACCGCTGCGCAGATGTCGCGGATGTCGTGCTCGAACACACCGTGCGTCGACGGGTAGGTGATCATGATCGCGGCCAGCGACTTGCCATGTGCGTCGATCTTGGCGCGCAGGTCATCGACGTCGACATCACCGTTCTCGCGGCACGCGACGACCACGACGCGCATGCCCGCCATGACCGCGGACGCGGCGTTGGTGCCGTGCGCGCTCGACGGGATCAAGCAGATGTCACGAGCGGCGTCGTCCCGGCTGAGGTGATACTGGCGGATCGCGAGCAGACCGGCGAACTCACCCTGCGAGCCCGCGTTCGGCTGAAGGCTGACCCTGTCATATCCGGTGATCGTCACCAGCCACTGCTCGAGGTCGGCGATCAATTCGCGAATGCCCGCGCCGTCGCTGTCCGGCGCGAACGGGTGCAGCCGGGTGAATTCGGGCCAGGTGATGGGCTCCATCTCGGTGGTGGCATTGAGCTTCATGGTGCACGACCCGAGTGGAATCATGCTGCGGTCGAGCGCGATGTCTTTGTCCGACAGGGCGCGAAGGTAACGCAACATCGACGTCTCGGTGCGGAACCGGTTGAATGCCGGATGAGTGAGGAACTCGCTCGTCCGCGTCTCGACCGACTGCGCGAAGCTGCGCGGCGTCACGCCTGCCACCTCGAACACCTCGAGGACCCGGTCGATGTCTGCGGCCGAGGTGGTCTCGTCGCACGCGACGGACACCGTGTCGGCATCGACCCTGCGCAGGTTGATTCCCGCGCGGTGAGCATCGGCGACGATCGCGTCAGCGCGGCCATCCACGCGGACCTGCACCGTGTCGAAGAAGTTCGCGTGCTCGACGCTGAATCCGGCAGCGGTCAGACTGTCGGCGAGCGTCACGGCATGTGCGTGTACCCGACGCGCGATGGCGCGCAGGCCATCTGGCCCGTGGTAGGCGGCATACATCGCGGCCACGATCGCCAGCAGCACCTGTGCGGTGCAGATGTTGCTTGTCGCCTTCTCGCGTCGGATGTGCTGCTCTCGTGTCTGCAGCGCCAACCGGTAGGCGAGGTTGTCGTCGGCGTCCTTGGACACACCGACGAGTCGCCCGGGCAGTTGACGAGAGTGCTTGGCGCGCACCGACAAGTAGCCTGCATGCGGTCCGCCGAAGCCCATCGGCACGCCGAAACGCTGGGTGGTACCGAAGCACACATCAGCACCCTGCTCGCCGGGCGGCGTGATGAGGGTCAGCGCGAGGAGATCGGCCCCGACCGTGACCAGCGCACCGGCCTCGTGCGCGGCGTCGACGATGGGCGCGACGTCGAGGATTCGACCCGACGCTCCCGGCGTCTGCAGGATGACACCGAAATAGTCGCCGTCTGGCAGCCCACACCCCGGCAGCCCCGGATTCAGCGTCGCCTCGACAACCTCGATACCGAGCGGCAGTGCGCGAGTGTCGATGACGGCCCTGGTCTGCGGGAAGAGATCGGAGTCGACGACGAGCCGATTCGACTTCGACTTTCCGGCACGCCGCATGAGCGTCATGGCTTCGGCGGCGGCGGTGGCCTCGTCGAGCATCGACGCGTTCGCCACCTCCATGGCCGTGAGGTCGGAGACCATCGTCTGGAAGTTCAGCAGTGCCTCGAGCCTGCCCTGGCTGATTTCCGGCTGGTAGGGCGTGTACGCGGTGTACCAGGCCGGATTCTCGACGACGTTGCGCAGGATGACGCCGGGAGTGATCGTGTCGTAGTAGCCGAGACCGATCATCGACCGGTTCACGGTGTTCTTCGATGCCAGCGCCGACAGACGCTCGAGCGCCTCCTGCTCGGTCAGTGGGGCGTCGAGTGCCGACAGCCCGTTGTCCGACGGATCGTCGAGGATCAGTGAGGGCACGACCTGCTGAGCGAGGTCGTCGAGTGACTCGACGCCGAGGAGCGCGAGGATTCTGGCGGTCTCGTCTGCGTCCGGCCCGACGTGGCGGTCGACGAAGGCGGCGGATGTGAACTCGGAGCCGCGGATCTCGGGGGTCGAGGCATCGACGGATGTCATGGGGGTGGAACCTCTCGCGCGCACCGGTCGTACCGGCGGGTCGGCCCTCCCCCTCTGTCATGCCGCGGGGCGGCGCCTGAGAGATTCAGTCATCGTGTCGGCGATGACACGAAAACCTTTCACCGTGGGCGGGTAACGGCTTGGCCGTCACCACTTTCCAGAGACGCCGTCGACAGTACGGTCCGGGTGCCTGAGAGTTTGACGAGGAGGTGTTGCTCCTTCGGCGGCCATTCGAGATGACGCTCTCCCGTACTGCAGCGACGCGTTGTTCAGTCTACCCGTACGCTCATCCGGTTCGGCGGGTGCGGTTCTTCCGACGCGCTGCGAGTTCGTCCTCGGGGGCCGACTCGGTGACTCCACCGTCGGCTCGCTCGCCGGGGAAATCGGCGATAGCACCGGTGAGCTCGCGCATGGCACCGTTCACCGCGATACCGAACACTCCCTGTCCGCCCTGAAGGAGGTCGACGACCTCCTCGGCCGACGTGCACTCATAGACGGTGGTGCCGTCGGAGAACAACGTGATCCCGGCGAGGTCCTCGACGCCGCGCTGGCGCAGGTGATCGACGGCGACGCGAATGTTCTGCAGCGAGATCCCGGTGTCGAGCAGACGCTTGACGATCTTGAGGACCAGGATGTCCTTGAAGGAGTACAAACGCTGACTACCCGAACCTGCCGCACCGCGGATGGACGGCACGACGAGTGATGTGCGTGCCCAGTAGTCGAGTTGTCGGTAGGTGATTCCTGCGATCTGGCATGCGCTCGGAACCCGGTAGCCGACGAGTTCGTCGGGGACGGTGTCATTGGGGAAGAGTCCCGGCGCGATGTCGTCGAGGCTGCCCTGCGTTGCCCGACGACGTGGGGTCGGGTCGTCCGCCGGATGCTCGGCTTCCACGCCGACGTTGCCGTCGGTCGTCGTCTCGCTGTCTGACGGCTGACCTTCGTCACCGTCGAACGGCACATCGCCCACTGCAGACTCCCTCGCCACGCTCGGATCGGACCGGTGCGGACCTGCAACCACGATACGCCGCCGAACCCGATCTGCTCTCTCTCGTCGGGTGTGTCCCCGACGATCACGTGCGTGACGGTATGTCGCGGCCGTGCGTCGAATCAATGCGACGCGCCCTAAGACTCAACCTCAACTTGAGATTGAGATGAACGGTGATCTACGGGATACGCAACCGTGACGTGTCGCTGCGGGAGAGTCAGGCTCCGCCGCTGGCCTTGAAGTCGTCGGGCGAGACGTTGTCGAGAAATTCGCGGAACTTCTCCACCTCGTCCTCTTTCGCCTCGGGACCGTCTTCGGAGTCTTCGTCGGGGATCAGCAGCCCCGCCTCGGCGAGGACTTCCTCGTCGGCGATGATCGGCACCTCTGCGCGCATCGCGACCGCGATCGAATCCGACGGTCGGGCCGATACCCGCACATCGCCCGAGAAGACCATCTCGGCGTAGAAGGTGCCCTCTTGCATGTCGACGATGCGCACCTCGACGAGTGTCTGACCGAACTCTTCGATGAGATTCACGATGAGGTCATGGGTGAGCGGCCGCGGCGGCTCGATCCCTTTTTGGCGCAAGGCGATCGACGCCGCCTCGCTCTGCCCGATCCAGATGGGCAGGTAGCGCTCGCCGTCGACTTCGCGCAGCAGCAGAACCGGCTGACTCTGCGGCGGCTCGACCCGAATGCCCACCACACGCATCTCGCTCATCTCGCACCTCCCGCGCCGTCAATAATTGCCATCGACGCTACACCGACTGGACCCGCTGCGGCGTCGTGGCGAGATTCACGGCTCCGGCGAGCCGTGCCGCTTTCGTCGAGAAGAACGTCAATCAAGGACGCCACGCACGGCCTGCTTGACCAGTTGCGTGTGCAGGGTCACCGACAACGCGGCGATTTCGCGAATGAGTTCTTCGGCGCGGTCGCGGGCGCCGGTGCCTTTGCCCTTCGCGATCGGGTTGGCAATCTGCGCGACGAGTCCGGCCTCACGATCCGCGGAGACCTTGAACGCGCGCAGATGCCTGGTTTCCACGCCGTAATTGGCGAGGGCCGCAGCGGCTTCGACGAGCCGTACCGCGTCCTCGTCGAAGAATCCCGCGGGCCCGGATGTCAGTAGACCGTTGCGCTGGAGTTCGGTCACGAACGCCGAATCGACTCCGGTTCGCTCGATGAGGGTCTCGCGGGAGACCCGACCACCACGCGCCGAGAAGTCGGTGGCCGGTGCGACGACGCTGCGCGCCGTCGACAACACCGGTGTGCCACCTGCGCCGAATCCCCCGTCGCCGTGGTCGATGGCGTCGAGTTGCTCTTTGATGACCTTGAGCGGCAGGTAGCGATCGCGCTGTGCCGTGAGCACGAAACGCAGGCGCTCACAGTCGGACTGACTGAATCGCCGGTAGCCCGACGGGGCGCGTTCTGGCGTGACAAGCCCTTCGGCTTCGAGGAAACGGATCTTTGAGATCGTCACATCGGGAAAATCCTCGCGCAGCAGCGCGAGGACCGACCCGATGGACATCGATCCTCCGCCGCGCGCGTCCGCAGTCGAGGCCGGCACGGTGTCAGGCGCCGGAACCGTCGCGCGGACCACTCAGGAAGACCAACCGGAACTTTCCGATCTGGACTTCGTCACCGTTGCTGAGAGTTGCGCTGTCGACAGGCTCGCGATTGACGTAGGTGCCGTTGAGGCTGCCGACGTCGACAACCTGGAACTCGTTGTCCCCCAACCGGAATTCAGCGTGTCGTCGGCTCACTGTGACGTCGTCGAGGAAGATGTCGCTGTCGGGGTGCCGACCTGCCGATGTCGTCGGCTGATCGAGCAGGAAGCGCGAACCGGCGTTCGGGCCACGCTTCACGACGAGCAATGCGGTACCGGGCGACAGCCGCTCGACCCCTGTGTCGGCCGGCTCGCTCGAGGTCGCCGCGCCCGCGTCGAGTTCGTTGATGAACTCTTCACGGAACACCGATGTGGTTTCCACCGGCGCCTCGTAGCCGTTGTCGTTATCGCTCACCGCTTCTCCTTCGTCCTCATCCGTTCGTCACCTTGAGTGCACTCACCGTCGGCGTCTGCGCTAACGCGCTGCGAGGTCTCGCACCAGGCCACCCGACGCCGCGGATGCGACGTCGATTTCCGTTGGCTAAACGGTACCGCCTGTGCCGAACGCAACCACGTGCGACTCGGCCACGACAACGACGATCATACTTTCCCGTGCCCTGGGAATGGTCAGCCTTCGATCACGGCCCGGTAGCCATCTGCATCGAGCATGTCGGCCAGTTGAGCGTCGAGGACCGATGCATCGTCGAGGCTGATCTCGACGAGCCAGCCCGAGTCGTACGGCTCCGAGTTGACGAGGTCGGGCGACGAATCGAGCTCGTCGTTGACCTGTGAGATCGTCCCGTTGAGCGGTCCGAAGATGTCGGAGACACTCTTGGTCGATTCGACCTCGGCAAACGACTCGCCCACCTCGACCTCGCTGTCGATCTCCGGCAGCTGCACGAAGACGACGTCGCCGAGCTGTCCCTGCGCGTAGTCGGTGATCCCCACTCGGACCGTGGTCGGACCGACCTTGCGAACCCACTCGTGTTCGGGGGTGTAGCTCAGTTCAGCCGGCACATTGGTATCGGTCACGTCGACCCCTTTCTAGTCCTCCGAGACTTTAGGCCATGTCCCTGCCGGTCGGCACGCCAGCACGCGGCATCTTCGTGACCACCGCAATCGTCTGCGCCCAGTACAGCAGAAATGACCACACATACAGCGCGACGCCCCATATCAGGAACGCCCAACCGATTGGGTAACAGATCGTGCCGATCACCGAATCCAATTGTCCCGCAAGCAACCACGGGAACGCACTCATGAGTGCGAATGTCGCTGCCTTGCCGATGTAGAGCACCGGTAAAGCCAGCAGTCCCCTGCTCCGCAACAGCGGACCGGACGCGAACAGCAGCACGTCACGCGCCACGATGATGCCGATGATCCACCACGGGATGATCCCCCTGATCGCGAAGGCGACCGGAATGATCACGATGTAGAGCCGGTCGGCCAGCGGATCGAGCAGTTCACCGAGCCGCGACGACTGGTTGAGCAGGCGAGCCAGCTTGCCGTCGGCCCAGTCGGTGAACCCCGACAACATGAGTACCCAGAACGCCCAGGCATCGGCCTTGACGTCGAGCAGCAGCCACAGGAACACCGGGATCAGTGCCAGACGCAGCACGCTCAGCGCATTGGGCACCGTGACGATCCGCGACGTCGAGCTCACGGACTCGGGGTGGTCGTCCACGTCAGCGGAAGATGCCGATGACGCCCTGCAGGGTCTTGGCCCCGCCCGACGCGAACAGGTTGTCGTGCACCATGTAGGTCCACGTCGTCGTCGATCGGTGGAGGTCGGCGGAACCGAGGTCGACGCCGTCCGCGGTGATCGCGACATCGCGGAACGTTGCACGCGCATTCTCGACGGCCTCGTTCGGCAGTTCGCCGAACTCGGCGAGGATCAGCCGATGGAACTCGTCGAGCGGACTCTCCTTGCCGATCGCCCGCAGGTGGATGCTCGCGCGGACATCCGAGACGAATGCGAGGTGATCTGCCCAGGCACGGTCGAGGTGGTAGAGCATGATCTCGCGGGCCGCCTGGACGAGAACATCGCGGGAAACGGGCTCGGTGGGTGTCGCAGGGGTTGACTCAGCCGCGTCGTCGGCCGTGTCGGCTGTCGTGTCACCGGCCTCTTTGTCACCGGTCTCCCCGTCGGCCGTCGCCTTGTCCGCCTCGTCTGCCTTGTCCGCCTTGTCTCCTCGGTCTGCCGACGGGCTCGCGGTCCCGGTCAGCGCGGCATAGCGCTCCGGCTCGAGCTCGGCGAGTTCCTCGAGCGCGGTGTCGGTCGTGAGCAGCTTCATTCGACGTGCGACGACGATCTCACGCTGCTGATTGACCAGCTTGTTGTATCGCCACGTGTTGGCGTGGAGCTCGAGCATCACGCCCTCGGCGACGCGCTGAGCCTGCTCGATCAGGTCGATGCCCTTCTGCCCCATCGATCCGTCGGGCTCCGAGGAGACCGGGTCGCGCTTGAACGCGAGGTTCTTGGTGACGACCGGGTCCTCGAGGCTGCTGAAGAACACCGCGGAACCCGGATCTCCCTGACGGCCCGCGCGGCCGCGGAGCTGATTGTCGAGTCGTTCGGTGTCGTGACGACCGGTTCCCACCACGCACAGGCCACCGAGCTCGACGACCTCCTCGCGCGCCGCCGGGTCGTCGTCGGAACCGCCGAGTCGGATATCGGTGCCTCGCCCGGCCATCTGGGTCGACACGGTGACGGCACCCTTCACGCCCGCCTCGGCGATGATCTTCGCCTCCTCGACGTCGTTCTTCGCGTTGAGGACGACGCTCGGGACGCCCGCCTTCTCGAGGAAGTAGGCGAGCTCCTCCGATTCGGCGACGTCGTGGGTTCCGATGAGCACCGGCTGCCCGGTCTCGTGGATCTCCTTGACGTAGTCGACCACTGCCTCGACCTTGTTGGCCTTCGTGTCGTACACACGGTCGGGAAGGTCGGTGCGGACGTTGGCGGTGTTCGGCGGGATCTGCGAGACGCGCAATTCGTAGAACTGGCGCAACTGCTCGCCCGCGGCGAGTGCTGTACCGGTCATGCCGCACACTCGCGGGTAGCGACCGATGAGTGCCTGCACGGTGAGCGTGTCGATGACCTCGCCCGAATCCGTCTGTGCGAGTCCTTCTTTGATCTCCACGGCGGCCTGCACGCCGTCGGGCCAGCGCTGCAACTGCGCGACGCGACCACGCGAGGCGTTGATGAGATGGACGCCGCCGTCGCGGACGATGTAGTGGACGTCGCGCTCGAGCAGGTAGTGCGCGTGCATCGCGATGTTCACGTGGACGAGTGTGGTGCCCACATGTTCTTCGTCGTAGAGGTTGATGCTGCCCAGTTCCTCTTCGACGAAGGCGGCGCCCTCGTCGGTGAGGGTCACGTTTCGGCCTTCGGCGTCGATGTCGTAGTGCTTGTTCTTCAACCGGCCGACGACCTCGTGGATCGCCTGGTCGGGAACCTCGGCCTCGGTCGAGCCTGCGAGCACCAGCGGGATCAACGCCTCGTCGACCAGCACGGAGTCTGCCTCGTCGATGATCGCGACGTCGGGCGTCGGCGAAACCAGATCATCCTCCGACTGTGCGAGCTGGTCGCGCAGCACGTCGAACCCGATCTCGTTGACCGATCCGTAGGTGATGTCGCCCGCGTAGGCCCGCTTGCGTTCTTCGCGGGTCGAGTTCTCCGACACCGCGCCCGCGACGATCCCGAACGAATCGAAGAGCGGCTTCATCCACTCCGCGTCACGGGTGGCCAGGTAGTCATTGACAGAGATGACGTGCACCTGATGGCCGTCGAGGACATAACCGACGGCAGCGATCGCGCCCGCGAGGGTCTTGCCCTCGCCGGTACCCATCTCGATGACATCGCCCTCGAGCAGGCGAAGCGCGCCCTGGAGCTGGACGTCGAACGGCCTCAGACCCAGCGTGCGGTCGGCGGCCTCCCGGGCCAGCGCGAGAAACTTGGCTCGGTCTTTCTCGTCGGCGCTGATCTCGAGTTTCTCGGCCTCGTCACGGAAGTGCTCGGTGTCCAAGCCCGCGGCCCAGTCGGTGTAGTTGTCCGCCTCTTTGATCAACCCGACCGATTTGGACTGGTTACGTGAGGACTGGGCTCCCAGCAGCCGCCACATGCTGTTCGTCAGCTTTCCCACCGAACGATTCTCCTACCTCGTCGTTTCATCCGAACTCCGACGTCACGGCCCGGATCGACAACCACGGTACGCGGCCACGCAGCCGACAATTACGACGCGTCCACCAGACGCTTTCGGCTACCGTGAATCCCGTGAGCATCCGACGCCGGGGTTCGACGTGTCAGTACCGCCCAGCTCGATCTCGTTCGCCGGTGCGACTGCTCGTCGCCTCCTTGGGCGCTGCGTGTGTCGTCATCCTCGCCGCCTGTGGTGCGAGCACAGACTCATCATCGCGGGAGGTCGACCCGGGCGTGCTGGTCGGCAAGAACTACTCGTCGACGTCGGTGACCGGTACACCGATTCCCGGCGGCGGGCCGATGCAGGTCTCGTTCCCCGAAACCGGGCGAATCTCGGCAACGGCCGGCTGCAATCGCCACAACGGTGCACTGACGTTCGTCGACAACACGTTCCGCACCGACAAGCTGGCCACCACGATGATGGCGTGTCCCCCGCCGCGTGACGGTGCAGACAAGTGGCTGAGTGATTTTCTCTCCGATTCGGTGACCTGGGATCTGGAGGGAACCACGTTGACGCTCACGCACGGCTCGACGAAAGTCGTTCTGACCGAGAGTTCTTCACAGAGCTGACGTGTGCGGCACGTCAGGCACAAGTCGACACGTCACCCACAACGAGACAGGAAACCGAAGATGACAGACACCACTCCAGTGGTCGTCACCGTGACCGGCGCCGCAGGCAGCATCGGGTACGCCGCCGTGTTCCGCATCGCCGCGGGCGACATGCTCGGGCCCGACCGCCCGATCAAACTCCGCCTCCTCGAACTCCCCCAGGCGGTCTCCGCGGCGCATGGCACGGCGATGGAGTTGCAGGACGGCGCTTTTCCGCTGCTGACCTCCGTCGACATCTTCGACGATGCGCGTGCGGCATTCGACGGCACGGACTTCGGGCTCCTCATCGGCGCGAAACCGCGCTCCAAAGGCATGGAACGAGCAGATCTACTGTCGGCGAACTCGGCCATCTTCGCCGAGCAGGGCGCTGTCATCAACGACGTCGCGGCCGACGACATCCGCGTCATCGTCGTCGGCAATCCGGCGAACACCAATGCGGCGGTCGCGGCGGCGAGCGCTCCCGACGTCCCTGCCGAGCGATTCACAGCACTGACACGTCTCGACCACAACAGGGCAATCGCGCAACTCGCGGCACACACCGGAGCCCCGGTGCGCGACATCAGCAGGGTGAGCATCTGGGGTAACCACTCGGCAACGCAGTACCCCGACATCTTCCACGCGCGCATCGGTGATCGAAGTGGCGCCGACGTCGCCGCGGATACCGACTGGCTCGTCGGCGACTTCATCCCGACCGTCGCCGCCCGAGGCACCGCCATCATCGAGGCACGCGGCGCGTCCTCGGCGGCGTCGGCAGCCAATGCGGCAATCGATCATGTGCGCGACTGGGTACTGGGTACCCCCGCCGACGACTGGACGTCAGCCGCGGTCAGTTCTCCCGGTGCATACGGAGTTCCCGAAGGCCTGATGTGCTCGTTCCCCGTCCGATCGGTCGACGGCGCGTGGCAGATCGTCGACGGCCTCGAGATCAACGAGTTCTCGCGCGCCCGAATCGACGCCTCGGTTGCCGAATTGCAGTCAGAACTCGACGCGGTCGCCGCACGGCGCTGACGCAGGGACCCCAATACGTCTCCTGTTGGTCACTCTTGCCCGCCCAATCGTTCACGGCAGCTTAAACTTCCGACATGTCAAAGAAGTCGACGTCGAAGAAATCGAAGTCCGCCGAGCCCAAGCAGAAGAAAATCCCCAACAAGGTGTACGAGGCGGAACTCTTCCGACTGCAGACCGAAATGGTCAAACTGCAGGAGTGGGTACGCGAAACGGGTGCGCGCGTGGTCGTGATCTTCGAGGGGCGCGACGCCGCCGGTAAGGGCGGCACCATCAAGCGCATCACCGAGTACCTCAGCCCTCGGATCGCGCGCGTGGCCGCGTTGCCCGCCCCCACCGATCGTGAACGCGGCCAGTGGTACTACCAGCGCTACGTGGCGCAACTGCCTGCTCCCGGCGAAATCGTCCTGTTCGACAGATCCTGGTACAACCGTGCCGGAGTCGAAAAGGTGATGGGCTTCTGCACACCCGAAGAACACACCCGCTTTCTCCGACAGACCCCGATCTTCGAGCAGATGCTGATCGACGACGGAATCATCCTGCGCAAGTACTGGTTCTCGGTATCCGACGACGAGCAGCTGCGCCGGTTCCGCTCGCGAATGAATGACCCTGTGCGGCAGTGGAAGCTGAGCCCGATGGACCTGGAGTCCGTCTACCGGTGGGAGGACTACTCGCGCGCGAAGGACGAGATGATGGTGCACACCGACACCGCTCTGAGCCCCTGGTTCGTCGTCGAATCCGACATCAAAAAGCATGCGAGGCTCAACATGATGTCGCACCTCCTCTCCACCATCGACTATCACGAGGTTCCGCGCCCGCAGGTCTCGCTACCGAAGAAGCCGATAGAGAGCGGGAACTATCATCGCCCGCCGCGCTCGTTGTCGAAGTACGTGCCCGATCACGTCGCAGAACTCATCGGACCCAGTGACTGATCAAGACCGGCGACTGAGCAAGACCGCCGACTGATCAAAAACACCGGTGACTGACCCGATCGCGCCTGCGTAGCATGAGTCGCGATGTGGATTGGTATCGCTGAATTCGACTTCCTGCTCGGTGACGTGCACTCGCTCAAGACGAAACGTTCGCTTGTCCGCCCGTTGATCGCCGAGTGCAAACGACGTTTCTCGGTGTCGGTCGCAGAGGTCGACCATCTCGACGCCCATCGTCGCACCACGATCGGGGTGTCGCTCGTCGCCGCCGATCGGGGGCATGTCGTCGACATCCTCGATTCGGTGGAGCGTTTCGCGGCGGCGCGCCCCGAGGTCGAGTTGCTGTCGGTGCGCAGACGCGAACTGTCGTCTACCGACATCTGACAGGTGCGCCGACCGCACCGACTCAGCTGTCAGGCACTCCCTCCTTCACCACTCCAGCCTCGACAGCGACGACGCGATACGCGGCCGCGAGGGTGTCGACGGTTTCGTGTGCGTTGAGTCCGCTCGGGTTGGGCACCACCCACACCCGGGCGGTGCCCCATCGTTCGGCCTGCTCGCCCGGGTGTGCGTGGCGATCGCCGAATGCGGCTCGGTAGGCGGTGATACCGGCAACGGCCACGACCGCAGGACCGATGTGTTCGACCCGCGCGCGCAGGCGTTCGCCGCCCGCGACGAGTTCTGCCTTGTCGAGTTCTGCCGCTGCCGCCGTTGCCCTTTCGACGACGTTGGTGATCCCGACGCCGGCGCCGATGACCTGCTCGCGATCGGCATCACTCATCCCGGCCGACGCGTCGACAACGTGGTCTGTGATGCCCGCTCGGTACAGCGCGGGCCAGAATCTGTTGCCGGGTCGGGCGAAATGCGCGCCGGTTGCCGCGCTCCACAGACCGGGATTGATACCGACGAACAGCAACCGGCACCCCGGCCCGATGAGGTCGGGAACCAGCCGATCGCTACACGCTGCCAGTTCGGCTTTGGTGAAGCCCATCTGCCAGACGCTACGCGCGTCGTCTCCCGTCGCGCTTGACCTGATGCCCGCGGGCGCATTCGATGAGTAGATGAGCACTGACGACGCGCCAGCTCCCTCACTTCCCCTCCTTGTCGTCGACGCCGCCAATGTCGTCGGTTCGGTTCCCGACGGTTGGTGGCGGGACCGTCGAGCAGCGACCGAACGTCTCCTCGACTCGGTGGCACCGCTCGCCCCCACCGGCGTGCCGGGTTTGCCCGGTCCCATCGACATCACGGTGGTCGTCGAGGGACGTGCCCGCGGAGCCGCAGGTCGGCCGGGAGTGGAAGTCGTCGAGGCGCCGGGATCGGGCGACGACGCGATCGTCGACGTGGTGTCGGAAAACCGTGACAGACGGGTCGCGGTGGTTACCGCTGATCGCGGATTGCGTTCTCGGGTAGAGGCTTTGGGTGCCGAGACCATCGGCCCGCGGGTGATCCGAGAGGGTGCCTGACCAACACCGACGCAGCGGGTATCGCCCGCGCCGTGCCTACGATGGGATCCGAGCACGCCGAACTGAACGCCCGTCCCCGATCAAGGAGTGTGCACGTGGCACGAACCGTGGCCGACAACATCATCGAGACGCTCGACCGATCCGGAGTACGGAGGGTCTACGGAATCCCCGGCGACTCGTTGAACGGATTCACCGACGCATTGCGCAAGGATCAGCGGCTCGAATGGGTCCACGCGCGCCACGAGGAAGGTGCCGCATTCGCCGCGTCGGCGGAGGCGACACTGACCGGCGAACTCGCGGTGTGCGTCGGTAGCTGCGGGCCGGGCAACCTGCACCTGATCAACGGTCTGTTCGACGCTCAGCGCAGTCGTGTTCCGGTGCTCGCGATCGCTGCACACATCCCCGCCGCGGAGATCGGCAGCGGGTACTTCCAGGAGACCCACCCCGAGCAGTTGTTCGTCGAGTGCAGCGACTTCTGTGAAATGGTCAGCACCCCAGCACAATTGCCACGGTTGCTCGACATCGCGATCCGCACCGCCGTCGAACGACGAGGTGTCGCCGTTCTGGTGATCCCGGGCGAGATCTTCCTCGAGAAAGAGCATCACCGTCAGGGCGGCGCGCCGATCCGCGCCATCGACAGGATCGTCCGCCCCACCGACGCCCAGTTGCAGGATGTCGCGGCAGCGCTGAATGCTGCCGAAAAGGTCACCATCCTGGGTGGCGCGGGTGTTGCCGGTGCGCATGACGCCGTCGTCGAATTGGCGGGGGCTCTGCAAGCCCCGGTTGTTCACGCGCTGCGCGGCAAGGAGTTTCTGGAGTACGACAACCCGTACGACGTCGGGATGACCGGACTGCTCGGCTTCAGCTCGGGGTATCGCGCCATCGAGAAATGCGACACCTTGTTGATGCTGGGCACCGACTTTCCGTATCAGCAGTTCTTTCCCTCCAAGGCGACGATCATCCAACTCGATATCCGCGGCGAGCAGATCGGTCGACGCACACCGGTCGACGTCGGGCTTGTCGGATCCGTCGCCGACACGATCCCGGCCCTGTTGCCACTCATCGACCGAAACCGCAGCTCGGAGCATCTGACTTCGTCGCGTGAGCATTACGTCAAGGCACGCGGGTCACTGAACGATCTCGCCGTGAACGACGGCAAGACACCGATCCACCCGCAGTATCTGGCAAAGCTGCTCTCCGACCACGCCACCGACGACGCCGTGTTCATCCCGGACGTCGGCTCACCGGTCGTCTGGGCGGCGCGATACCTCGAGATGAACGGGAAGCGGCGGCTGATCGGCTCCTTCACGCACGGGTCGATGGCAAACGCCGTCTCGCAGGGAGTCGGCGCGCAGGCGAGTTTCCCCGGACGGCAGGTCATCGCGATGGCGGGCGACGGCGGCCTCGCCATGCTGCTCGGCGAGTTGCTGACGCTCACGCAGAACGCGCTGCCGGTCAAGATCGTCGTCTTCAACAACTCGTCGCTGAACTTCGTCGAGTTGGAGATGAAGGCTGCAGGGTTCGTGAGCTTCGGAACCGACCTGGAGAACCCCGACTTCGCCGCGTTGGCTCGTGCGATCGGCATCAAGGGTGACCGCGTCGAGAATCCAGGCGACCTCGACTCCGCGGTGCGCGAGTTCCTCGCTCACGACGGACCGGCACTGCTCGACGTCGTCACCGCACGTCAGGAGTTGTCGATTCCGCCAACGGTGTCGGCGGCGCAGGCGAAGGGATTCACGCTATATGCGATCCGAACCGTTCTCTCCGGGCGCGGCGACGAACTGATGGACCTCGCCGAAACCAACGTCTTCCGCAGGCTCTTCGACTGACATCCGCGGCAGACACCGCCCTCAGTGCGGCACCTTGCTGAGGTCGGCGCGCACGAGCATCACGTTGTAGTCGCTCCAGCGCGAGGCGTTGAAGAACAATTCCGGCGATGACCCGACGACTGCGGGCGAGTGCGGTTGGATCATGGGTCCGTACAGGACGACGGCGCCCGGCTCCACGAGGTAGGTCGGGGCGCTCCACGGACCTTCTGGTCGATCCGCTGTGCGGATGCGAATTCCGTTGTCTCCGTCGAGCATCATGTACTTGTTCAGGTACGGACTCCACGCCACCGACAGCTCCGTGACGGGCGCGGGAACGACGATCGCCGATCCGTCGTCGGGAATGTCAGCGATGTGGTCGACCCACTGGCGATCGCGACCTGCCCAGTACTTGTACTTGGTCACGTCGAGGATCTCGGTCGGCTTGAACCGTGCGAGGAAGCCTGCGCCGAATCGTCCGTTGGGCGTGCCGAATTGGTACACGTACTCGTCCTGCGCGCCGTGCCCGCGCACGTAGGCGTTCTGCTGGAACTTTCCATTGTTGGGCACCGCGGGCGGCAGGTCGAACGGAAGTGCCGCGGCCACTGGCGAATTCACGAGGATGGTGTCGCGATCGACCGTCCAGTTCTGTCCGTTGTCGTCAGAGTGGGCGACGGCCGAGTAGTTGGTCACCCAGTGCCCCGCTGAACCCCACGATCGCACCGACATGAAGTTGATGTACTGCCGATACCCCGAGCCCCATGGCAGCGACATCGCAGCGGTGGGGATGGTCGTCGTCTCGATGGGACTGACACCGAGTGCTGAAATCAGTTCGCGGGCATAGGTGGGGCGTGCAGCGTCGACGGGACTCCCGGACTGCACATCTCCGGGGATACCGGGCGGGACGCTCACGCCGTCGTCGAACTTGGTGTCGCGGGTCCGCATCAGCGTGTTGTGTCGCCACTCCTGACCGACTACGTTGCAGTCGCCGAAGGTGTCGCCGAACGCCATCAGCGTCTGCCCGGAGCCGTTGTCCCAGGAGATTCCGAGATCGGTGCCGCTGATCGTGAACCGGTTGAAGGTGCTGTTGATGCTGCGCGGCCCGGTCACCCACGACACCGTGCGGGCGCGTGGCGTGACGTAGATGGGCAGTGGCCCCTGGGTTCCGAGGCCCGGTCGCGCGCCGGACGAGCCAGAACCCGAACCCGAGCCCAGCGAGCCGGTCCCGAGGGAGCCCGTTCCGCCCAGAGACCCGGATGCGCTGCCGAGATCGGGAAGCGAGCCGTTGCCCACATTTGCGCACGGCGCCGCGGTCGCACGTCCCTCGCCGGAGACGAGAAAAGCGCCTACGGAAGTCGCCACAAGCGCCGCGGTGACGAGTCTGCGTGCACCCGCTCGGGTTCGGAGCATGGTCGACGGTCCTCTCGATGAACGGTCCGACTGTGAGTCGGTGGCACCACGTCCGTCACCCTGTGTGACAGATGTGATTCAAGAGGCCAGTGTGACGTACGAGTATTACCGTTCACTCGCAGGCATGGTCACGATCACGTTTCGGCGCGCGAGAACTCCGACGCTCGGGTGACCTGTTCTGCGGTCAGCACCCGGCCGGTGTACTTCTCGAACTGCGCCGCCGCCTGTAGTGCGATGACCTGCGCTCCGGTGATCACCGGGGTCCCTGATGCCGACGCCGCGCGGATCAGCGGTGTCTGGTCGGGCAACGCGACGACGTCGAACACGAGATCAGCAGCGGCGATCGCGTCGTCGTCGAACGACTGCACGTCCTCGTCGGCACCTCGCATGCCGAGCGGAGTCACGTTGACCAGGATCTGCGGTCCCGGGGCATGCTCGGTATCCGCCGCACGGTAGCCGTACTTCGCTGCCAACTCCTGACCGGCCGCAGCGTTGCGAGCCCACACCGTCAGATCGTCGAAGCCTGCGCCACGAAACGCCGCAACCACGGCTTTCGCCATTCCGCCAGATCCCCGCACCACCACCGACGACGCAGGATCGATGTCCGCGATGAGTGTGGCCACCGCCTCGTAGTCGGTGTTCGACGCCCTGAGGTGGCCGTCGTCGTTGACGATCGTGTTCACGGAGTCGATCGCTGCCGCAGACTCCTCCACCTCGTCGACAAGCTCGATCACGGCTTCTTTGAACGGCATCGATACCGAACACCCGCGAATGCCGAGCGCACGAACACCACCAATCGCGCCGTCGATATCGGTGGTGGTGAATGCCTTGTAGATGTAGTTCAGGCCGAGTTCGTCGTAGAGATAATTGTGAAACCGCGTGCCGATGTTCGACGGCCGCGCGGCGAGCGAGATGCACAGGGTCATGTCCTTGTTGAGAATCGGCATGCGTGCCACGCTACGGCCCACGGCGCCACTCAGACCGACCGAACGACGATGTGACAGCACTACGAGTCGCGTCGTAGCCTCGTCGTTAGTCGCACTGGGACATCATGGAGGTCGATTCTGTGGGCTGGAACACATATGTGGCACTTGGTGATTCGTTCACGGAGGGGGTCGGCGATCCGGATCCCACCCGCCCCAACGGGTTACGCGGATGGGCCGATCGTGTCGCAGAACAACTCGCCGTCGACAACCCGTCGCTGCGCTACGCCAACCTCGCGATCCGTGGCCGCCTGCTCGATCAGGTGCTCGACGAGCAGATCGACCGCGCCATATCGCTGCAGCCGGATCTGATCACGATCTACGCGGGCGGGAATGATCTGATGCGTGGTTCGGTCGACCTCGACGCGATGATGTCCCGCTACGAGGCAGCGCTGGCCCGACTGCTCTCGACAGGTGCAACTGTCGTCGTGTTCACCGCGTACGACGCAGGCTGGGCTCCCATCTTCCGGCTCACGCGCGGCCGGAGCGCGATCTACAACGAGCTGCTGCGGGCGATCGCTGAGCGCCAGGGTGCGCGCATCCTCGATTTCTGGCGGCTGGCGGGATACGACGACTATCGGATGTGGGACTCCGACCGACTGCACATGTCGTCGCTCGGACACACACGCATGGCAGCCGAGGTGCTCGAGTTGATCGGCGCACCGCACAGCATCGACGTGCCCCCGTTGGCGCCACTCCCCGTGCCGACACGTGAGCAACGGCGGCGTGACAACGCCGAGTGGGCGCGCACTTTTCTCTATCCCTGGCTCATGCGTCGCGTTCGTGGGGTGTCGTCGGGCGACAGCATCAGCCCGCGGTGGCCGGAGCCGGTCGTCGCTGCCGAAGCGCTCGGTGATGTCAGCGCCGAGCCAGCAACAACGGGATGATGTGGTCGGCGAGCAGCGGTGCCAACGGGACATTCGCCGACGCGATGTCGATCCACTGAAGTTCTGCGATCTCGGCGGCAGGCGCGTCGACGCGGACGTACGGGTGCTCGAACACCGTGGCTTCGACGAGATGACCGACCTCGTTGGCTGCGTCGGCGCGAAACACACCCAGTTCGACGAGGTCGTCGGGGCGTAGCGCAACCGACAACTCCTCCAGGGATTCGCGCAGCGCGGTGCGTCGACGATCCTCCCCCGGCTCGGGCTTACCGCCGGGCAGCATGAATCTGACGGCTCCCTTTTTCCGGACCGTCAACAACCGACCGTCGTCGTCGCGGATGACGACCGCAGCAACCGTGATGACCGGAGAGGAAGCGCCTCGCGACGTCATCGGCTCGTCGGGCTCACTCACGCTGTGACGTGAGCCGCGTCATTTCCCGAAGCCCGCGTCGCGCAGCGCCTGTGCCATCGATCCGTTGATCGGCTGGGATTCCCGCCGATCTCGCCCCTTGCCGTCACGTCCCTTACCCCCGCGCGGTTGACCGCCACGGGCCTGCCCGTTTCCTGCACGACCTCGATCGGAGCGGCCGTCGTTTCCGCCGCGTCCGTTCGCCGCCCCTCCACGAGGGGCTTGGCGCGAATCCTGACCGGTGCGGGCGTCGTTGCGGCGCGCGCCGCGATCGCCGCCCGGTGTGCGCACCTCGTCGTCGAGTCGAAGACTCAGGCCGATGCGCTGTCGATCGACGTCGACCTCCACGACCTTGACCTTGACCACCTGGCCGGACTTGACCACCTCGTGCGGGTCGGAGACGAACCGATTCGCCATGGCCGACACGTGGACCAGCCCGTCCTGGTGCACGCCCACATCGACGAATGCGCCGAACGCAGCGACGTTGGTGACGACACCCTCGAGGACCATGCCGAGCTGGAGGTCGGAGACCTTCTCGACGCCCGCGGCGAAGGTCGCGGTGGTGAAGGCCGGGCGCGGATCGCGTCCCGGCTTCTCGAGCTCGCCGAGGATGTCGGTGACCGTCGGCACGCCGAACCGCTCGTCGGCGAACTCCGCGGGCTTCAACGACTTCAGTGAGCGCTCGTCGCCGATGAGTTCTGCGAGTTCGAGGCCTGTGCGGTCGAGGATGCGACGCACCACGGGATACGCCTCGGGATGCACGCCGGACGCGTCGAGCGGGTCGTCGCCGTCGGTGATCCGCAAGAATCCCGCGCACTGCTCAAATGCCTTGGGCCCCAATCGAGGAACCTCGAGCAGTGCCCCGCGACTGCGGAAGCGACCCGCGGCATCCCGATGTCCGACAATGGCTTCGGCGAGTGCCGGGGTAACACCGGACACTCGGGCCAACAGCGGCACCGACGCCGTGTTGAGGTCGACACCGACTGCGTTTACCGCGTCCTCGACCACCGCGTCGAGGCTGCGCGCGAGCGTGCCCGGCGTGACGTCGTGCTGATACTGGCCGACGCCGATCGACTTCGGGTCGATCTTCACCAGCTCCGCAAGCGGATCCTGCAGGCGGCGCGCGATCGACACCGCACCTCGGATCGAGACGTCGAGGTCGGGTAGCTCACCCGACGCATACTCCGACGCCGAGTAGACCGACGCTCCCGCTTCGCTCACCGTTGCCTTGATCGGCGGCCGCGTACCCGAGGCCGAGATGTCCGAGATCAGCTCGGCGGCAAGTGAATCCGTCTCCCTCGACGCCGTGCCGTTTCCGATCGCGATCAGTTCGACGCCGTGACGTGCTACCAACGTGGCCAACGTCGCTTTCGCGGTGTCCCACTGCTTCTGCGGCTGATGCGGATAGATGGCGCACGAATCGAGCACCTTTCCGGTGCCGTCGACCACGGCGACCTTCACGCCGGTACGGAACCCCGGGTCGAGCCCGAGAGTGGTGCGGTTACCCGCGGGTGCCGCCAGGAGCAGATCCTTCAGGTTCTTCGCGAACACCGCGACAGCGTCGTCCTCGGCACGCTGACGCAGACGGACCCGAGCGTCGACGGCGGTAGAGATCATGAGTTTGGTACGCCATGCCCACCGCACGGTGGTGGCCAGCCAGGTCGACGCGGCGCCGGTCCCGGACAGGTCGACGCCGAGACTCGCCGCGACCATCGCCTGATAACCCTCGTCGTCGCCCCCGGTGAAGTCGACGGCGAGCACGCCCTCCTTCTCACCGCGCAACACGGCGAGCACCCGGTGCGACGGCATGTCCTCGAGCGGCTCCGCGAAATCGAAGTAGTCGCGGAATTTCTGTCCCGCAGCGCTTTTCGCGATCTCCTCCGAGCGTGGGGCGCTGGCGCACGATCCCTGTCGCCAGAACGTCTCGCGCACCTCGCCGACGAGCTGAGCATCTTCACTGGCCCGCTCGATGAGGATGTGTCGGGCACCCTCGAGCGCCGCAGCGGAGTCGGTCACCGCGTCGGACACGAATTCGGCTCCGGCGACGGCGGGGTCGAGTGATGGATCGGCGAGCAATCGGTCGGCGAGCGGTTCGAGACCTGCCTCGCGGGCGATCTGCGCCTTGGTCCGGCGCTTGGGCTTGTACGGCAGGTAGATGTCCTCGACGCGCGACTTGGTCTCCGCGGCCAACAGAGCGTTCCGCAACTCGTCGGTGAGTTTGCCCTGCTCCTCGATCGAGGCGAGCACGGCGGCTCGTCGTTCGTCGAGTTCACGCAGGTAACGCAGCCGTTCGTCGAGCAGGCGCAGTTGCGCGTCGTCGAGCGAGCCGGTCACCTCCTTGCGGTAGCGCGCGATGAACGGGACGGTCGACCCCTCGTCGAGGAGTCTGACCGCCGCCGCTACCTGATGCTCGCCGACCTGGAGTTCGTCCGCCAGGCGCGCGTTGACCGACTTGATTCCGGAAACCGTCTCGGATGCACTCGAAGTCACTCGGAGCACCCTACCGAAGCGCGCTGACAACGATCTGTGCGGTGGATGTGCGTGTCGTCGACCGCATCGCCGCGGATGCGGTGCGCGTTTCGGTCCCGCACCGCCGGGACCAGCCGTAAGATCGGCCGGTGGGGATCGCCGCCGGCCGGTCCGTTACCGAGAATCGAGTGCCTCATGGGATTCCTGATCGGCTTCTCCCCCTGGATCATCTACTGGATTCTGGTCGGCAACACCTCGTTTCGCGTCGCCGTGATCGTCGCCCTCTGCCTGGCCGTGCTTGCTGTCGCGGTGCAGCGGCTGCGTAAACAGCCCTGGCACACACTCGAGGCCGGTGCCGTCTTGGTTTTCGCGATGTTCACCGTCCTCGCATTCACCGTCAGCGACTCGTTTCTGGAGCGCTGGCTACAACCACTGGGCAACGCCGCGATCTTCCTCATCGCCCTCGTCGGCATGGTGATCGGTCGACCCTTCGTCCGGGAGTACGCGCGTGCGTCGGTCACCGACGACGTCGCGCGGAGCGACGGGTTCCGCGTGATCACCTCTGCGATGACGTGGATGTGGATCGCGGTCTTCGGAGTGATGACCGTGGTGTCGCTGATCCCACCTCTCGTACAGGGCGACGCGACGATCCGCGACGGCGCGTCGACGTTGTCGATCGTCTGCTACTGGGTGGTGCCCTTCACGCTGCTGGGTGTCGCCGGCACCGTGTCCGGGGTCTTCCCCGCGTGGTTCTCCTCGCATACCGACGCGATCGGCAAGCGACAGGTCGCGGCGCGTCCGGGTGATCCGGTCGCCCAGCCCGACGCTCCCGCTGACGTGCAGGATCCTCGCGTCGTCGTGCGCGCGCCGTCGACCAGCCGTCACGACGAACCGTTCTCCATCGGCGTCGACGCCGCCGGCATACCCGACCTCACGGTGTCGGTGTCCGGCCAGGATCTCTTCGGCAGACTCTGGCGCTGGCAGGGCCGCCTGGCAGGGACAGGACAATCCGTCGACGACATCCTCTGGGCCATGGCATTCACCGGCGAACCCGACCGCGCCGACCTGTTCGTTCCTCCCGCAGAACCATGGCAGCTCCGCATCGAGGCGAGCGGAGGTCAGCATCGCTCCGTCGTAACGCGACTCCGGTACGCGACAGCTCCCGGCGTCAGCGTCAGCGAGGTCGACGTCGACGGCAGACCGGGCCTTCTCGCACTGCCCGCCGATGGCCACGCACGACGCGCCGTGGTCTGTTTCGGTGGTTCGGAGGGCGGGTACGACTCGCAGCGGGCGACGATCTGCGCACTGGCGTCGCGGGGTTTCGTCGCGCTTGCCTACAACTGGCTCGACGCCGACCCGGAAGCAGTTCCGGTGTCGGGCATTCCGCTCGAACGCTTCGCCACCGCGATCTCGTGGCTGTCGCGGCGGCCCGAGGTCGATTCGAGCGACGTTGCCGCACTGGGCATTTCCCGCGGGGCCGAAGGGGTTGCGGCCACCCTCGCACGCGAACCCGACCTTCCCGTCGGCGCCCTGGTCCTGTTGAGCCCGAGTTCGGTGACCTGGCAGGCGATCGGCGACGGCGGCGAGATACCCGACACGTCGTCGTGGAGCTACCGCGGCCAACCGTGCCCATACGCGCCACTGCCGAGCGGGGTCCTCATGCCCCAATTGGTCAGCAACGCATGGCATCTCTCGCGAGATGTCGCCCGCAGCAAGCCGACGTTGCTGCGGTTGGCCCCCGCATACAGTGCGGGGCTCGACACCATGTCACGCAAACGCCCACATACCGATGCGCTCATCGCGTCGGAGAACATCGCCTGCCCGATCCTGTGCGTGAGCGGCTCCGACGATCACCTCTGGCCGTCGGAACAGATGGCTGATGCACTGCTCGGCAGGCGTCAGTCCCAGTCCGACACGCACATCCGCTACGACGGGGCGGGGCACCTGCTGCGTCCGGGTCTCTACCCTTCGCAGGTTCAGGTGGTCGGCGGCATCGACCTCGGTGGCCGGCCCCGCGAACACGGCATGGCCTGCCTCGCGCTGACGGACGAGATCACCGAATTCCTCGACGCCGCCTCGGCGTGACCCCTACTGCCGATGTCCCGACTGCCTATGACTCGGTGGTCTTGGGTGTCCAGCCAAGCGCTGGTCCGAGATGGTGCGCCATGTCGGTGATGATCTGCTCGTAGTCTGCGGCGTCGAAGGTAAAGGGCAACGCGAATGCCACCTCGGTCGCTCTCTGAAAACCCTGGTGCGAGAACAGCTTCTCGGCCAGATCGGCAGACTTTCCGACGTAGTCCGGCGAGAACATCATGCCGCGCGGACCCTGCGGGCTCAGCGTCCGCTCGAAGCGCGACTGTGCGTACGCCTCGTACTTGCGTACCTGCTCGGGTGTCGCGGAGTCCGTCGGTATCACCACGAGCCCCTGCGACACGCGCGCCGACGACGGATCGGGATGGTTTGCCCGGTAGGCGTCGATGTGTTCGGCCTGAATTGTCGCAAAGTCGCGAGACGTCGTGCCCTCGATGCTGACCACCGAGGAGGTCAGGTAGTTCAGTCCGTGCTGCGCGGCCCACTTCGCCGATTCGAGTCCGCCGCCATACCAGACGCGCCCGGCCAGACCCGGTGACTGCGGCTGGACGCTTCGGGAGAAGGTCTCGATCCCGACGGTGCCCTCGAACTCACTGACCGGTTCACCCCGCAGATGCGAGAGCAGCCGAAGCACCCGGTTCTTGGAGAAGTCCTCACGGTCGTAGGTGTCCGGATAGAGCGCAGTCTTGAAATCGTCGTATCTCATCGGAGTACCCACGGACACACCCGGATTGATACGACCACCGGACAGAAGATCGACCGTGGCGAGGTCTTCGGCGAGGCGGAACGGATTCTCGAGTCCGAGCGGTATCACCGCCGTACCGAGTTCGATCCGCGTCGTCCGCATCGATGCAGCCGCGAGCATCGCGACCGGCGACGAGATACCGTGCTGCAGATGCCGGTCGCGCAGCCACACGCTGTCGAAGCCGAGCTCTTCGGCCGCCTCTATCGTGCGAAGCGTCTCGAGGTGCCCCTGCCTCGGGTCGGCTTCGTCGAACCGACCAATGGTGAGGAACCCCATCTTCTGTAGCGATTGACCCTCGCGCGGCATCACATCTCCCGTCGTGATTCTGCTCTCGTGTCAGTGATACTCCGTCCGTGCCCGCTGCGCGTCGCGGAGCGTCGTCGCAGGAAATGCACGTCGATGCGACGACGTGACCACGTTCGACTTTCGCTCACGGGTATCGAAAAGTCTGCGCGTACAAGCGCCCTCGGTTACCGTGCCGGGAATGACCAGAACGGCGACGCATCGCCGACGCAACCGGGTTCGCGTCGCACCGACCGCCATGCTCCTCGCGTGCTGCCTCGCCGTCGGCGTCGTCACAATCCTTCTCCCTGCACCTGCGGGAGCGGTCACGGGCGACGTCTACGCTCTGGCGAACACCTGCGTTCAGATCGCCGATCGAGGCGGCAAGAATGTGGGCGGGCAGTCGGGGCCGTTCACCGCCAAGGCCGCGGGCCTCGGCAGCTATCTCTTCTCCGGCAGGGACGGACGTCTCCTCACCGCGACTTCCGGAGCGCCGACACTCACGCCCGCCGTCAGTCCTCGCGCCCAGTGGAATGTGACAGGCAGCGGTCGCGACTTCACGCTGACACCCGCCGTCGCAGGAAGTGGCCGACCTCGAGAAGTGCGCCTCACCCCGGCAACTGGATGTCGACCGTTTCCCGAACCCGAGATCGATGTGGCAGGCCCAGTCATGCGTGGCACGGATGCCCAAGGCAATCTTCGCGGCTTCGTCGACTCGCACGCGCATCTGCTCTCCGAGCAGTTTCTCGGCGGAGAACTGCACTGCGGCAAGCCTTTTGATCCGCTGGGTGTGACGGTTGCGTTGCGCGACTGCCCCGACCACGAGCCCGAGGGTATTCCCGCGGTGTCCGAGCAGGTGCTGTCGCGCCCCGGCCCGCACGCCACCGACGGCTGGCCGACGTTCTCTGGTTGGCCGAGGTGGGATTCGCTGACGCACGAGCAGACCTACTACCGCTGGATAGAACGTTCCTGGCGGTCGGGACTGCGCATGATCCAGAACTATTACGTGCAGAACCGCGTGCTGTGCGAGAAGTACTGGCGTGGTGATCAGCCGTGCAACGAAATGGAATCGGTGCGCATCCAGCACAGGCTGCTGCGCCAGCTCGTCGACTACGTCGACGCCCAAAACGGCGGCCCCGGAAAGGGATTCCTGCGCATCGTGTCCTCGGCGGCAGACGCCCGTCGAGTCATCGCGGACGGCAAGGTGGCCGTGACGCTCGGCATCGAGATCTCCGAGCCGTTCGGCTGTCGCGAGGTCTCCGGTCGTTCACTGTGCTCGCGCACCGATATCGACGCGGGACTCGACGAGCTGAAGTCGATGGGCATCCGCCAGGTGATCCTCACGCACAAGTTCGACAACGCGCTCGGCGGAACACGATTCGACCAGGGCGTCACCGGAACCGCGGTCAACACCGGCGAGCAGTTGTCCAACGGGCATCCGTGGCAGGTCGAGAAGTGCCAGACGGCCGAGAAGGACAACCCGGTTCTCGGCTACCCGCGCGGGCAGCAGTGCAACGTTCGCGGACTGACGGCGCTGGGCGCGTACGCGGTCAACGGGCTCGTCGACCGCAACATGGCCATCGACATCGACCACTTCAGTGCCAAATCGGCCGAAGCCGTCCTCGACATCATCTCCAGACGCCACTATCCAGGAGTGATCTCGTCGCACACGTGGACCGATCCGCGCAACTATGGCCGCATTCTCTCCGCCGGCGGCATCGTCGGATTGTTTGCGACACCTGCCGAGGGCAAACCGGGTGAGAAGGGGCGACACGGCGATCTACCGCCCGACTACCTCTCCGCGTGGCGGGTGCTGCGCGAACAGCGCAGTCCCGACTACTTCTTCGGCGTCGGCTTCGGCCCTGACATGGGTGGTCTCGGCGCCCAGGCACACCCGCGACCGTCAGCAAGTCGCAACCCCGTGCGGTATCCGTTCCGCGGAGCCGACGGGGTCACCGAGATCAGCAGGCAGGTCTCAGGAAAACGCGTCTTCGACGTGAACGTCGACGGCACAGCGCATTACGGACTCCTGCCGGACTGGATCGAGAGCCTTCGCGTGCAGGCGGGACCGGTCGAGGGTCCGCGCGTCGTCGGCGACCTGTTCGCCGCCGCCGAGGCGTACACGCGGATGTGGGAACGGGTCGAGGCATACCGTGGCTGACCGGACAGCGGCACCCGCAGACGTGCTCGGACGTCGGACACTGCTGTCGTACGCCGCGGGCAGTGTCGGCACGGGCGGTTTCGGCACGCTTCCCGGATTGGTACTGGCGTACTACCTGACCGACACCCTTGCGGTGGCGGCGACGGTTGCCTCGGTGGTCGTGGTCGCACCGAAGATCATCGACGTCGTCGTGAACCCGATCATCGGTGCCCGCTCGGACGCACGTGCCGCCCGCACCGGAAGCCGACGCTCCTTCATGCTGTTCGGGGCGCTGGCGCTCGTCCCGCTGTTCGTGCTCACGTTCCTCGTCCCACCGAGCGCGTCCCCCGCGCTGGCCGCGGCCTGGGTGTTCGTATTCTTCACGTTGACGGCTATCGCCTACGGCTTCTTCCAGGTGCCCTACGTCGCGTTACCCGCAGAGATCACGCACGACTACCACCAACGAACGCGCCTGATCACCACACGAATCGCGGTACTCGCGCTCGCCGTCTTGCTGGTCGGCGCGGGCGGTCCGGCCATCCGCGACGCTGCGGGCGGCGGCCATGTGGGCTACGCGGTCATGGCCGTCGTGGCAGCCCTGGTCCTCTGCGCCGGCATGCTCATTGCGACGTTCGGCGCAGCACCCCGATCCACTCCAGCGCCACTAGCGGCCGAACCTCCCAGAACCCGCCTGCGCGACGGAGTCGCCGCACTGGCCCAGGTGCGCAGCTTCCGACTTCTCGTCGCGCTCTTCGTGATTCAGGCACTGGCGAGCGCCGTCATGCTCGGTGGCGCGCAGTACGTAGCGACGTACCTCCTCGGCGACAAGTCCGCCCTGACGTACATGTTCGTCGCGCTGGTCGGACCCGCACTGATCGTGATGCCACTCTGGTATCGACTCGGACACCGATTCGGGAAGGTGGCCGGAGTAGTCCTGGCGTCCGCGCTGTTCATCGCGGCAACGGCTTCGTTGGTGGTCGCAGCGTGGGCACCTGGTTGGTGGATGCTGGCGTCCGTGGCGGTCGCAGGCGTCGGATATGCGGGGATGCAGGCATTCCCGCTCGCGATGCTGCCCGACATCATCGAATCGGATCGCCGCACCACCGGCCATGACAGGGGTGGCGCCATGTCCGGAGTGTGGACCGCCTGTGAGACGGTTGGCCTTGCTCTGGGACCTGGCGTGTTCCTTCTGATTCTCGCGATCGGAGGGTTCGTGTCGTCGAGCGGCGATACCACAGTCGGACAACCGGATTCGGCGCTCACAGCGATCGCGCTCGCCTTCTCACTGGTCCCCGCGTTACTCGTCGCGTTCAGCCTCCTTTTCCTCCGCGGATACCGCGACGACGGCGGCGTCGACTCTCCATCCGCGCGCCCCGGCACGACAAGGCACCCCGCGCAGTGACCCGAAAGGACCGATGTCGATGACCTCTCCCGGCCCCGACGCAGCCGACCCGACACAACCACTAGCTCATGAACCAGACCTGAAGGAGCGAGCCGACGCGGCTCTGCGGGAGCTGGCTGGGTATCGGTCGACGGACGCGCCGACGCATGGCGGACGCGTGCTGTCGTACGTCTACGATTCCGGGCTCGAGGTGCTCGACGAAGTCGCGGCGTCGGCAGCACGACTGGTGCAGTCGGTCAACGGACTCGACCCGACCGTCTTCGGTTCCGTGGCAGCAATGGAACGCGATCTGATCGAGTTCGGCCGCACAACTTTTCATGGTCCGGACGCCGTCGGGTCGGTCACCTCTGGTGGCACCGAGAGCTGCCTGCTCGCCGTGAAGGCTGCCCGCGATCGCGCAGGCGCCGGACCCGGGCAGTCGTCGATGGTCCTACCGACGACCGCACACGCGGCGTTCCTCAAGGCCGCTGAATTGTTCGGTGTCGAGGCGATCCGGGTACCCGTGCCGACGGCATCGACCGCGGTGCGCGCCAACGACATCGCCGATGCCATTCGAGACGACACGATCCTCGTCGTGGCCTCGGCACCCAACTACCCGACGGGAGTGCTCGATCCGATTGCCGAGATCGCCGAGATCACCCGGTCGCGCGACCTCGCCTTCCACGTCGACGCCTGCCTCGGCGGTTTCGCATTGGCGTGGTGGGATGGCCTGCCTCCCTGGGATTTTCGAGTAGACGGCGTCACCAGCCTCTCCGCCGACCTGCACAAGTACGGCTACGCACCAAAGGGCTCGTCGCTCCTGCTGCACCGCGACCGCGACCGACACCGCGCCCAGTTCTTCTCCATCACCGACTGGCCCGGCTACCCGATCGTCAATCCGACGCTGCTCGGCTCCCGCTCCGCTGCGGGACTCGCGTCGGCATGGGCGGTCAGCCGAACGCTGGGTGCCGACGGGTACGCCGCATTGACGGGACGAATCCGACACGCCTTCGATGCCGTTGTCACAGCCATCGACGGGATCGACGGGCTACGCGTCGTCGGCGCGCCGTCGGGACCGGTGCTCGCCGTACGCACCGACCCCGAGGCGTCCGAACCCGTCGACACCCACCTGTGGGGCTCTGCGGTGTCTGCCCGCGGATTCGCATTGCAGGCTCAGCCCGCGTTCACGCAGCCGGACGGCACAGTGCTGCCTGCCACCACACACCTGACGATCACACCGGTCACCGATTCGGTCGTCGACGAACTCGTCGAGGTTCTCTCGCTCGCGGCCGAGGAGGTCCGCGGCGCCCCCTCTCGGCTGGCACCCGAGGCCCTACGTGAACTGGCCGGAGCATTCGACAGTGGAGCCGTCACTCTCGACCAGGCGCTCGCGTTGCCCAGTGCTGCAGCGGAGGAGGTTCTGATTGCCGCCGGGATCGACCCACATCGGCATGGTGGGGCGTCGGACCTGGACATGCCTGCGATCATCGCCGCCGTCGAATCGTTGCCACGCCCCGTCACCGCCCGCCTGCTCGCCGAGTTCCTCGCCGCCTACTGCAGCCCGTAGATTGAGTCGGCTCGCCGACGGGACAACATTGAGTCGGCTCGCCGACAGTGACAACGTGGACAGCGTGACCATCTCCTCGCTCCACGACGACAACCACCGCTCCTTCGCCAGCGACAACTACGCGGGAATCCATCCCGACGTGTTCGCAGCGCTCGCAGCCGCCAACGGCGGACACCAGTCTCCGTATGGCGCAGACGAGTACACGCGCAGACTGCGCGACGTCGTTCGTGGTCACTTCGGCGATCGTGCCGAGGTCTACCCGCTCTTCAATGGCACGGGCGCGAACGTCGTCGCATTGTCGGCGCTTCTCCCGCGTTGGGGTGCTGTCATCGCACCTTCCAGCGCACACATCAACACCTCTGAAGGCGCTGCGCCCGAGCGCCTTTCGGGCATCAAGGTGATCGGCATGAGCACCGACGACGGCAAGCTCACACCCTCGCAGATCGAGGCAGGGGCGGCCGCGCTGGGCGACGAACAGCTCGCACAGCCCTTGGCGGTCAGCATCACACAGGTGACCGAACTCGGAACCCTGTACACGGCAGCAGAAATCGCCGACCTCAGTGAGACGGCACACCGATTCGGAATGGCAGTACATGTCGACGGGTCGCGGCTCTGGAACGCCGCCGCCGCTCTGCGACAACCGTTTCGGGAGTTCCTCACCGACGCCGGCGTCGACATCGTCAGCCTCGGCGGGACGAAGAACGGAACCATGGCGGCCGAGGCAGTCGTCGTGATCGAACCCGACCGCGCACCCGGCGTCGGATTCCTCCGAAAGTCGACCACCCAACTGTCGAGCAAGATGCGGTTCACCTCCGCACAGTTACTCGCGCTGTTCGACGACGATCTCGGTCTCCGAAACGCCGCGCACGCCAACGCCCTGGCGACCCGGCTACGCGCCGAGCTGGAGAAGGGCATCGACGACGGCTCCCTGCCCGGGCTCACGTTGACCCAGAAGACGGAGTCCAACACCGTCTTCGCCCGACTGCCCGTCGAGATCGCCGACCGCATCCGCGAACGCGTGCACTTCTACGACTGGGACCGAAGCGTCGGCGAGGTGCGCTGGATGACCGCGTGGGACACGACCACCGACGACGTCGACCGTTTCGTCGACGCCATCCGTTGGGGATTCGCGACGAAGTAGTCGCGCTCGCCGCAGCCCTGTCACACCTGAGTGCCGTCACATCTGTGCGCTGTCACTCGTCAACAAGGCGTGAGTCAACAACAAGACACTGCGGACCGGGACACAACGGACTGGGACAAGCCAACCGAAGACGAGGTGGTGACATGGTTCTGAACTCGGCTGATCGCGCCCGCGAATTCGAGGCGGAGCGCCCGCGCCTGATCCGCGTGGCCGGCCGCATCCTGGGCGACGACGCCGAAGCCCAGGATGTGGTGCAGCAGGCATGGCTGCGAATGAACTCGACCGAGACCGACATCGACAATCTGCCGGCATGGCTGACGACCGTCACCAGCAGGCTGTGTCTCGACCGGCTGCGAGCGCGAATCCCCCAGGCCGCAGAACCCGCGATCGACGAGCACTCCGAAGATCCCGATCCCGCTGACGTGATCGCGCTGTCGGATTCAGTGGGGATCGCGCTCACCGTGGTTCTCGACCGCCTGTCACCGGCCGAACGCGTCGCGTTCGTCATGCACGACACGTTTGGTTTCGAATTCGCGACCATCGCGTCAGCACTCGACATCACGCCGACCGCCGCACGCAAACTCGCCTCGAGAGCCAGGGCGAAAGTACGCCAACCCGCGGCCGACGACGCCCTCGCCGACTGGGAGGTCGTCGACGCGTTCATGACAGCGGCCCGCGAAGGCGACTTCGAGCGTCTTCTCGAACTCCTGGCCCCCGAGGCCCAGGTCAGAGCCGACGAGGTTGCCATAGCCGCCGGCACGCCCGCGCAGATCGACGGCCGACGCAGCATCGCCGACTTCTTCAACGGGAGCGCCAAGGCCGCGCTGGCGGTCTTCGTCGACGATCGCCCGGCGTCGGCGTGGTTCCATCGCGGCACGGCGATGGTTCTGTTCGACTTCGACGTGGTCGACGGCACGGTCTCCCGGATCACGTTCCGCGCCGACCAGGACGTTCTCGACCGCGTTGTCCGGCGCGAGAAGAACGAGCACCGCCCCTGACCTCGTTCGGTCACATTCGAGGCCGCCGATTCGTCATCCCTATGCAGCACCACAACCGGCCGCATGACAAAGAACCGGCCATGTCACTGAGGAGATCCAATGAAGACCATGACCTGCACGCAGCTCGGAGGTCCGTGCGGACTGGCGCACCACGGCGCGACCGCTGACGACATCATCAAAGCGCAAGACCAGCACCTCAAAGATGCCGAAAAGGCCGGCGACGCAACGCATCAGGATGCCCGCGACGCGATGAAAGGTCGCTGGCGCCACCCTCGCCAGTCGATGGGTTGGTACAAGGGCGTCAAGCAGACGTTCGCCGGGCTGCCCGAGGACTGATCAGGTCAGCGTGTGAAAAGCGCGGTCGCGGTAGACCATCGGCGGTTGCGTCGACGAACCGAGCCGCGTCTCGAGCACTTCGGCCACGACGAGGGTCGACGACCCCACCGCGATCGTCTCGACGATGACACAACACAACGCCGCGTGTGCATCGCGCAGGATCGGCTCGCCCGACTCGAAGCTGGTCCAGCCCTGGTTCGTCGTGAATCGGGGTGCGCCCGGACGCGCAAAGGCGTCGGCAACGTCGACGTGTCGGGCGTCGAGCAGACTGATTCCGATGGTGTCAGCGCCGAGCACCGCGCCGGCACTCCCCCGCGAACTGGTCACGGAAAACGACACGGCGAACGGGTCGACCGACACCGACGCCAAACTCGACACCGTCAGGCCCGCGAGACCCTCAGAAGTCTCGGCGGCGACAATGGCAACCCCCGCGGGGTGGAGACGAAACGCGGTAGTGAAGGCAATGCGCGCATCCACCGCGTCAGACAGTGACTGCATACCGTCGACAATAAAACCTCAAGGGCACTTCAAGTCCATGAGATGGGATGCAAATCACCCCGCGGGAGCTGCCGATATCGTCACTCGAGCACGAACACCGGGATCTGACGATCGGTCTTGGTCTGGTACTCGGCGTAGGGCGGGAAGGCGGCCACCGCGAGTTCCCACCAATGCGCACGCTCGTCGCCCTCGACCTCGCGGGCGGTGAGCTCGTACACCTTGTCACCGTCTTGGGCTGTGACCTGTGGGTGCGCCTTGACGTTGAAGTACCACGCCGGATGCTCGGGAGCGCCACCCTTGGACGCGACCATGGCGTACTTGCCGTTCTCCTCGACGCGCATCAGGGGTGTGTAGCGCTTCTTCCCCGACTTGGCACCCGTAGTGGTGAACAGCACGACGGGACGATCGGCGACCTGCACGCCGTCGGTTGTCCCCTGCTCGAGAATCTTCTTGGTCTGATCGCGTACCCAGTCGCTCGGGCTCAATTCCGGTTGTTCGCTCATGGCTCGCACAACACTCGCCGTACCGCGCTGATTCCGCATCGGCGCAACGTTTCGATCACGAGTGGTAGGCATGAAAGGGGACCCGACGCGGAAGGACCAGCGACATGGCCATTGCCACCATCAATCCGGCGACCGGAGAAACTGTCCGGGAGTTCGATTCCCTGACAGAAGCGCAAGTCGACGAGGCGCTCGACCGCGCGGTCAGTGGATTCGCCAGCTATCGCACGACGTCGTTCGAGCAGCGGGCGACCTGGCTGCGTGCCACCGCCGACCTGCTCGAAGCCGAAGCGGACGGTGTCGCAGCCATGATGACCGAGGAGATGGGCAAGACCCTTGCCTCCGCCAAGGCAGAAACACTGAAGTGCGCGAAGGCTTTTCGCTACTACGCCGACCACGGTGCCGCCATGCTTGCCGACGAGCCCGCCGACGCCGAGGCCGTTGGCGCCAGTCGCGCATACATGCGCTACCAACCACTCGGCGTCGTACTGGCGATCATGCCGTGGAACTTCCCGCTCTGGCAGGCGGTACGCTTCGCGGCACCCGCGTTGATGGCAGGCAACGTCGGCATCCTCAAGCACGCCTCCAACGTTCCGCAGTCCGCGTTGTATCTCGAAGACGTCCTGCGTCGAGCCGGTTTTCCGGAGGGCTGCTTCCAGACACTCCTGATCGGTTCGGGAATGATCGAGTCGATCCTGCGCGACCCACGGGTCGCCGCAGCGACACTGACCGGAAGCGAGCCAGCGGGTCGATCAGTGGCCGCGATCGCGGGTGACGAGGTCAAGCACACCGTGCTCGAACTCGGAGGAAGCGACCCCTACATCGTCATGCCCAGCGCCGACATCGCGGCCGCAGCGAAGACCGCCGTCACGGCACGAGTGCAGAACAACGGCCAATCCTGTATCGCCGCAAAACGATTCATCGTCCACGCCGATGTGTACGACCAATTCGTCGACGCGTTCACCGACGGCTTCCGCGGGCTCGTCATCGGAGATCCCACAGACGAGGCCACCGACGTCGGACCGCTCGCCACCGAACAGGGACGCACCGATCTCGAAGAACTCGTCGACGACGCGGTGGGCAAGGGCGCGAAGGTACTCATCGGGGGCAACCGAGTCGAGCGACCCGGCTGGTTCTACGAGCCGACGATCCTCGCCGACATCACCGACGACATGCAGATCTACTCCGCCGAAGCGTTCGGACCGGTCGCAGCGCTTTATCGAGTCGAGAACATCGACGAGGCGATTGCGATCGCCAACGACACCACCTTCGGCCTCGGCGGAAACGCCTGGACCACCGACACCGCCGAACAGGATCAATTCATCGACCGGATCGAATCGGGCCAGGTGTTCATCAACGGCATGACCACCTCGTATCCCGAACTGGGATTCGGTGGAATCAAGCGGTCGGGCAACGGCCGCGAACTGACCTCCCACGGCATGCACGAGTTCTGCAACATCAAGACGGTCTGGATTGCCTGATCAGGCGGCTTGATCGTCAGATCGTCTGGTGAGGGGTCACACGCCCGCACCGGTCGCGCCCGCCTCGGCTTGCGGCAGACATCGTCGCCCTCGTGAAAGGCGAATTCAGGCCGCAAGTTGCGGAGTCGTAGGCTTGATGAGTGGTTGATTTTGCATATGTCATCGCCGGTTCGGAAGCGACTGGCGGCGCCGGGATCCAAGTCGATCTGAAGACTTTCCAGGAGCTGGGTGTCTACGGAGTCGGCACCATCACCTGCATCGTCTCGTTCGATCCGAAGAACAGGTGGGCGCACCGGTTCGTCCCTGTCGAACCGCAGGTCATCGCCGACCAGATCGAAGCGGCCACCGCCACCCACGATCTCGACGTGGTGAAGGTGGGCATGCTCGGTACGCCTGCGACCATCGACGTCGTCGCCGACGCCCTCGCCGCTCGGGAGTGGCGTCACGTCGTCGTCGATCCCGTCCTCATCTGCAAGGGGCAGGAGCCTGGAGCTGCCCTCGACACCGATACCGCGTTGCGGGAGAAGATCATTCCGCTCGCGACGGTGGTCACCCCGAATCTCTTCGAGGCGCAGATCCTCTCCGGGATGGACGAGATCACCAGCGTCGAGGATCTCGCTGAGGCCGCGCGCCGGATCGCCGATCTCGGGCCGAAGTACGTCATCGCGAAGGGCGGCGTCGAGCTCCCCGGCGACGACGCCGTCGACGTGCTGTTCGACGGCACGGACGTGACCGTGCTGGCTGCGCCGAAAGTCGGGTCGGAGCGTGTCTCCGGCGCCGGCTGCACGCTCGCTGCCGCCATAACCGCCGAGTTGGCAAAGGGCGCCGAGGTCGGAGACGCTGTCGCGTTCGCCAAGGAGTTCACCACAGCGGGAATCAACGGCCGCGTGTCGGCGCACACGCCGTTCGACACCGTGTGGCAGGGCGCTTTCGTGGACGCGCTCGAGGGCTGAGCTGCACACTTTCAACGTGAGTCAGGGCAATCTGCCTCGACGTCAAGGGTTGCGCCCAGCGGACGCGAATGGCCATGGGTGCGACGTCGTCGACGTTGCAGAAAGAGTCACATCCGCGACGACTCAGGGAGCATCGAATGACCGGAGCACTGTCCACCCCGACGACACCAGCCGACGGCGACTTCGCCGACGAATGGCAGCAGTGGCACACCATTCGCGAGCGTGACCTCGCTGCTCCGCTTGGATGGCTGTCGATCAACCGCCTCGAATGGCTCGACACCCAACCGTCGCGTTTCGAGGGACTACCGGGAACCTGGTGGTTCGACGGCCCGACCGCCCACCTTCGACCAGGCGACGGCGAGTCCTTCGACGCCCGCGATTTCGACCTCGAACCGACCGGCCCGGGCGAGGTTGTGGACATCGACAATGTGCACATCGAGGTCGCACGTCGCGGCGACGGCTATCTGATCCGCGTGCACAACGAGAACGCGCCCACGGTGCGCAATTTTCGCGGCGTGCCAGCGTATGACGCCGATCCCGCGTGGGTCGTCGAAGCGCGGTTCGAGCCATACGAACAGCCGCGGCCGGTCACCGTCGGCGCAGTCGCGGAGGGCCTGGCCCACGTGTACGTCTCCCCCGGTGACCTGGTCTTTGACCACGACGGGCAGCAGCGTCGACTCATCGCCTTCAACGGCAAGCAGGGCGGGCTGAGCGTCCTGTTCACAGACGCCACCTCGGGAATCACCACGTACGCGGCGAATCGAAGCCTGGCCGTCGAGGCTGCCGACGAGGTTCTGCGCAACGGCGGACGTGTGGTGCTCGACTTCAATCGCGCGACCAATCTGCCGTGCGCGTTCATCGACTTCGCCACGTGCCCGCTACCGCCCGCGGGCAACCACCTCGATGTCGAAGTCACCGCCGGCGAGAAGACGCCGTACGAGCGCTCAGCTCAGTAAAGCCACGGTCGGTACGCTTCGTCTCCGAACTCCTCGTCCGGAATGTCGTCGAGGCCCGCCATCACCTGTTTGGCGAGCTTCGCGGTGCTCGGCACTCTGGTGGGTTCCCACGTCTCGGGCTTCCAGAGTTCGGATCGCATAAACGCTTTGGAGCAGTGGAAAAACACCTCCTCGACGTCGACTTCGACGGCGAGGATGGGTCGCTTGCCACGGACCGCGAGCTGATCGAAGTACGGACCGTCGTCGACGATGCGTGCCGATCCGTTGACCCGCAAGGTATCGCCGCGCCCAGGAATCACCGCGATCGCGCCGATGTGCGGATTGCTGAGAAGGTTTTCGTAGCCGTCCACCCGCCGATTGCCGGGGCGCTCCGGGATCGCGATGGTGCGTTCGTCGATGACGTGCACCACCTTGCCCGCAGGGTCGCCCTTGGGTGACACATCGACACGCCCCGACGCGTCGGATGTGGCCAGGAAGATCATCGGTGTCGCAGCGAGCCACTCGATGTGCGCCGACAGCAGCTGCGACATGGCTTTGTTCGCGATGATCTCTGCCGGATGTCCGACGATCTCCCGCAACTGTGCCTGCGTGGTGATCTGCATACCCTCCATGATGCCCAGGCGACTCGATGCCCAGTCAACTCGATACGCGGTCACCCGGCTGCGGCGGTCGGCAGTTCCAGATCCAGTTGAAAGCCGGCGGCCGTGCGCTGCGCCCGAATGGTGCCACCGTGCGCTTCGACGATGCCCCGCACGATCGCGAGGCCCAGACCTGCGCCAGTCGTCGCGGAGTCATCGCGGTCAGACGTGCGCGCGGTGTCCGCGCGGCTGCTGTCAGCGTTTCAGCTCTGCAACTATTGGTCGGCGGATCAGCTCGTCACGCAATACCCGATCATGCTTGCGCTCTCTGTAGCCGTCGCGGCATTCGCGTCGTCGGCGTCACGAGTAAACCTGCGCACCACACTGGCGGCCGTCAACCCGCATCACAAATCGCCGCTACCGATAGGTCACCACGAGCGGCGCGTGGTCTGATAATCGCTGCGCCGGTGACGGTTCTTTGTCCACTGTCACCGACACCGCGCGGCGAGCCAGACCTGGCGTGGCGAGCTGATGGTCGACGCGCCAGCCGACGTCCTTGGCGAACGACTCCCCCGCCCAACTCCACCAGGTCAGCGGTCCGGGTCGGTCGCCATAGACCTGCCGGACCACGTCGACGAGTCGACGCGACCCCAGGACCGCGTCGAACCAGGCGCGGTCTTCGGGCAGAAAGCCGTCCATCGACCGGGCCGCACGCCAGTTGGTCACGTCGTATTCGGTGTGGGCGATGTTGAGATCCCCGACGAGCAGAAATTCCCGACCGTCGCGTTGGACCGACAGGCGATTTCGGTTCAGCTCGCGACCAAAAGCACTCAGGAATCGTTGCTTACGTTCGTACTTCACTCCACCGTCGGGTGCGTCGCGCATGGCTCCTGCTCGTTGACGATGCGCGGGCAGTCCGCCCTTCGGTAGGTAGATGCATCCGACGGTGACCGGTCGGTCGGCGAGGTCGACCTCGATGTACCTTCCGTGCGTGGCGAACTCGCTGAGGCCGCGTGCTTTCGGCGGATCGGTCAGCCAGGTCCGCACTGCGGTCGGTGGTGTCTTCGTCAGAATCGCCACGCCGTTGCGTCCGGCGATCGACCCGACGTCGAGCGCCACCGAGTAGCCGGGGAAACTTCCGACTTCCGTTGCCGGAGAGCGCAGTTCCTGAAGCGCCACGACGTCGGGATTTCGTTCTGCCAACCACCCGTCGAATCCCCGACGTCGCGCTGCTCGAATCCCGTTGACGTTGAACGACACCACGGTGAACGGGTCAGTCCGGTCGTCGGACGTGGACCCGGCGTCGTTCATCGCGTGTGAGTGCCGACGTTGATCACTCGACCGTCGGACGCCCGGTAGAAGAATCGTGTGACGCCCCACGGTTCGTCGGTCAGCGGGTGCACGATCTCCACTCCTGCGTCACGAGCCCGGGCGAGCGCTTCTCGGACGTCGTCGACGAAGATCGAGACGTCGGGGTTGACCGGCGCGGATGCGTCGGCGGTCATGATGCTGAGCTGGTGCCCGTCGTCGTCTCCCAGAGTCACGATCCACCCGTGATCCATGAGGACGCGCACCCCGAGAATCGCAGAATGCTCGGCAACGGCCTGGTGGAGGTCCGAGACGGTGAGATTGGGAACCACTCGATCAACGTGCATGCTCCCACTCTCTCACCGACTGCCTGGCCCGACGGCCAGGGCTGCCGTCAGCGGCGGTCGTAGGTGAGCACCCGTACACCGCCGGGCAGATGTGTCTCGTTGACCGGGGTGAACAGGGTCGGCGCGAATGGCCCGTTGAACAGGGGCACGCCACTGCCGATGATCGACGGATTCACTTTGAGCACCAGCCTATCGATCTCGGGAAGCAACGCATGTGCCAGCGTTCCGCCGCCGACGAGCCAAATGTCGAGTCCCTCTTCGCGTTTGAGTTCGCGCACTATCTCGGCGGGTTCTTCTCGCACGATCTCCACCGCACCAGAGTTGTTGTCGGGAAGCGTCGTGGAGAACACCAGGTGGCGAAGATGCGGATATGCGTCGTCGATACCCGCGGCAAGACCGAGCTCGTACGATGCACGCCCCTCGACGACGGTGTCGAAAACTGTTCCTGCACCGTCGATTCCGAGTGCTTCGCGCGCAGGCCCCGGTAGCGTCTCGGGATAATTCTCGACGATGAACTGCACAACGTCGTCGGTGACCGGGAAGAAGTCGGCGCCGGAGGGGTCGCCACCGTCGGGTCCTGCGATGAATCCGTCGAGCGTCGTTGCCACGTAGTAGACGAGTCTGCGCATCGGTTGATTCTCGCAGAACAGACGTCGATCGACTGCGCCTCCCCACGCGCGCGTCGTCGTGGGGCGGCGTGCGCTTCACTCACACGTTGACATCAAAACCCAAGTCCACATCACAGGCGGCCTGTCCGCCTCGAATACCCCAATTTGTGGTCTCGATGTCGCGAACGATGACGGTGATGTGATCAGCCGGAATGCCGAGCACGCCCAGTCGTCGTGAAACCTCTCGGTAGAGAGCACGTTTGGCGTCGACGCTCCGGCCGGCAAAGCAGTCGACGACGACAAGGGTGTACGCCTCCGGCGAGGACAGCGTCGGCGGTACCGCGAAGCGATGAGGCTCGTGCACAACAAGTCTCACGTGTTTGTCTTCGACAGGGATCGCGAACGCTGCGACCAAGGATTCGTGAACCGCGTCCAGAATCGCCGCCTCGGTCTCTGGGGCGTACGTCCGACGAACTTCGACCTGGGTGCTTGGCATCAAGAAACGATACCTTCTGCCCACCACGGGCGGACTCGGCGAGCATGCCGCAACGATGTGAGTGCGACGATGTACCAATGACCGCATCACTCGTCGCCAAGGACATCGCCGGCGGCTACGCCCATCGTGTGCTGTTCGATCACCTCGATCTGACAGTCGCGCCGGGCGACGTTGTCGGGGTCGTTGGCGCCAACGGCGCGGGCAAATCGACGTTGCTGGCGGTCCTGTCGGGCAGCCTCGCTCCGCTCGAAGGCACTGTCAGCCGTGCGCCGGCAGACGCCTTCGTCGGATGGCTGCCGCAGGAGCACGAGCGCGTGCCCGGTGAGACTGTCGCACAGTACGTCGCTCGACGAACAGGATGCGCCGCGGCCAGCGAGGCCATGGAGCTAGCAGCGGCAGCACTGGCCGACGATACGCCGGCGTCTGGCGCAGAGGATCCGGCCGATGTGTATTCGGCTGCACTCGACCACTGGCTGGCGACCGGCGCCGCCGATCTCGACGAGCGACTGCCTGCCGTACTCGCCGACGTCGGCCTTCAAACCGGCGACACTCCTCCCGAAGACGCACTCATGACCGGACTGTCGGGAGGCCAGGCCGCTCGCGTGGGGTTGGCCGCGCTGCTGTGTTCACGTTTCGACGTCGTGCTCCTCGACGAACCCACGAACGACCTCGATCTCGACGGCCTAGCACGACTCGAAGACGTCGTCAGCGGCATGCGCGGTGGCATTGTGCTGGTGAGTCACGACCGAGAGTTCATGGCGCGCTGCGTGACTCGCGTGATCGAACTCGACCTCGCCCAGCACACCAACACCGTCTACAACGGCGGCTACGAGAGCTTCCTGGAGGAGCGAGAGGTCGCGCGGCGCCACCGCCGCGAGGAGTACGAGGAGTTCGCCGAGAAGAAGGCCGACCTCGTGGCTCGGGCGCGCACTCAACGAGAGTGGTCGAGTCAGGGCGTGCGCAACGCCATGCGCAAGGCTCCCGACAACGACAAGATTCGACGCCGCGCGGCCAGCGAGTCCAGCGAGAAGCAAGCACAGAAGGTGCGGCAGATGGAGAGTCGCATCGCTCGGCTCGACGAAGTCGCCGAGCCCCGCAAAGAGTGGGTGCTCGAATTCACCATCGGATCGGCGCCGCGATCGAGCTCGGTCGTCGCCACGGCCGCCAACGCCGTTGTACGCCAGGGAGACTTCACCCTCGGTCCGGTGTCGCTGCAGGTCAACGCCGGCGAGCGGATCGGCATCACCGGACCCAACGGAGCCGGAAAGTCGACACTCCTGCGCCTACTCACCGGGTCCGTGACGCCCGACGAGGGCACGGCAAGTCTCGGCGCGAGTGTGGCGATCGGCCAAATCGACCAGGCGCGTGGACAATTCACCGGTCCACAACCGCTCGCCGACCGGTTCGAGGAACTCGTCCCCGACTACTCGACCGAACAGGTACGCACACTACTGGCGAAGTTCGGCCTCCGCGCCGACCACGTCGACCGCGCCGTCGGCGACCTGTCACCAGGCGAGCGCACCCGCGCGGCATTGGCACTACTTCAGGCGCGCGGAGTCAACGTACTCGTGCTCGACGAACCGACCAACCATCTCGATCTGCCCGCGATCGAACAGCTCGAAGCGGCACTCGAGTCGTTCGACGGCGCGCTGCTACTGGTCACCCACGACCGTCGGATGCTCGAGAAGGTGCGCATCGATACCCGATGGCACGTCGACGGCGGGCACGTGACGGTCGAGTGATCCGGGCGGCGACCGCGATAGGTTGCGCGCCGGTTTGGCGGCAGGCTTCCCGGCAATCTACCCAAATGGGAACAATGCGACGTCCGGTGGTGCTGAATGGTGGACATCACGGTGAAGGGTGGACGCAAAATGCACGCATCGCTCGAGGCACGGTTACAGCGCGGTAGTGATCGCACGGAAGAGGTGCGCCGATGACGAGCAGCGAACCCGACTGGCCCCCCATCGTCGACCGCGCTACCTGGGACGACGCCAGGAGTGTTCTGCTGCAGCAGGAGAAGGCGCTCACCCGAATGAAGGACGCCGTCAGCGCGGCACGACGCCGCATGCCGATGGTCGAAGTGCGCTCGGACTATGCCTTCGAAGGCCCGAATGGCCGCGTGACACTGCTTGACCTGTTCGACGAACGGCCTCAACTCATCGTGCAGCACTTCATGTTTGGTCCTGACTGGGAGGAAGGCTGTGACGGCTGTTCGATGATGGCCGACCATATCGGTCCGCTCTCCCACCTCCACGCTCGACGGACGTCGTTCGTCCTGACCTCCCGTGCACCACTGGATCGGCTGAGTGCCTTCAGGGATCGCATGGGCTGGCAGCTGCCGTGGTACTCGACCGTCGGCGACACATTCAACACCGACTTCGGTGCGACCGTCGACGGCGAGGAGCGCCAGGCGATCAGCGTCTTCCTTCGCCGGGGTGACCGTGTATTTCACACGTGGTCGACGTTCGGTCGAGGCGAGGAGACATTCATGCTCGTGTTCGACCTTCTCGACCTCACGCCGTTTGGTCGTCAAGAGGACTGGGAGAACTCGCCACCCGGTGTCCCGCAGGAACCGACGTACTCGTGGATGCGCCTCAGCGACCGGTACGAGAACGACTAGCGCACCTGCCGAGGGGCGGGACCTCCCACAGCGCGCCGCTCCCTGGCGGTGTCCGCTTGCGGTTGCCCACGCGCGGAATCCGCGCTTATGGGCAACCGGAACTCGACTGGCCGCTACCAGCGGAATCCCGGAGACGAGAAAACCCCTTCCGATGCTTCCCCGAAGGGATTTCGCTGCGTCGGACTACCTCGGCGATCGTCCACGACTTGGCCGTGGCCTCGACATCGGACTTAGTGGGCTCGATTGCGTCATTTGGGCGCTCGACGAGCTTAATCACGTTATCCGCGATCACGACTCTGATCGACGAACGACTGCCCACGCTGGTAAGAGCTGTGAGCGTCGACCGGGTGTGATCCATGCCTCTGCTGCGGTCGCATCGGTTGCGGCACAAGCGCACCTGATCATGACCAGCGGTAGCGCTGGCTCGAACTCCGCTCGGCCAGCCGTGGGTGTTCGGCGGCGGCTAAATCGAGGGTCTAGGTAAGGCGCTGGTCGCCACCTCTCCGACGACGACTAGCGCAACACCGTGGCAATCCGGGACACCGTCGCGCCCACTGAGAACGAAGACTTGGCCATCGCCGAGCGGTCGATGGGTGTCAGATACGAGCCGGGCCGTCGCGACCACTTGGCTAGAGTAGTCGCCGTCAGCCACCGAACGGAGGTGGGTTAATTACGCCGCCGTCTTCCCATTCGAGCTGGTGGTCATCCAGAACGACTGGACTAGAAATGCCCGCCCATCGATCTCCGTTGGAAAAGTGCCCCCAACCCCCGTCGTATCCGTGCGTTTCGGCCTTGTCACACAGCTCTTGGGCATACCGTCCAAGTTCTGAATGATTGCAACGCGCTCGCTGGTCAACGTACAACTGCCGACTGCCGTCGCCTTGGATTACCAGCAGTCCGCAGAACAACGGCTGTGCTCGAAGCTGATCAGCCGGACACTCATCCCACGGCAGCACTTCCCCGATGAACGGAGGCAATGGTGGCAGTGATTCGACCTCGTCGCGAGCAAGCTCCAGAGCCAAAGGCGCACCACCGCCCGCAGTCGCACCAAACCAAAGGTCGAAAGGCTCAGGGTTGACAATTCCCGGAATCACCAACGGGATCGACGTGGAGAGTTCAGAGCGAAGTTCGTGGTGTTTCGGCTGGTTAGGATCGACCGGCCAGTGCATTGCGCCGACGGCAACCGTGCGACGACCGACCTCGCGATCCAACATCGCGATCGCTCCAAAGTCTGGTTCATCGACTGACGACTCGGTGGTAAGCACTAGGACGCTGTCTGCTGACCGTCCGGTGCTGCCGGGATTCGAGTCACCTTCGAGCCGACCTCACCGGGACTCGTCCGCAACTCGCTGTCCGCAAACGACAGCATGAGCGCGATGTCCCAGTGCCCAAGCTGTGTGCCCTCAACTCGTTGCCAGCGCGCAATCGCTGCGCGATCGCCAGCCCGCATCGCACCGCGAGTTGGTCCGGTATGCCCAAATTGCCTGTACCCGCTGCTGTGAAGGCTGAACTTCACCTCGGATGCCCGCAGTCGAGGCGCGGCGTAGACCTCATCCGTGGGGCGCTTGTCGCCGGTCCACACGCGCCACACTGCGGAGCGCCGCCCGTCCTCGGCCACAACCACAAAACGGCAGGTCGTCACAGGTTTATCAGCCATGGTCGCAACTTAGTCGACGAGACCCACCTTGCCGCGTGTCCTGCGTGCGGCAGGGGTGGATTTCGGTGCCGATCGCGATCGCGTCACGCGGAGGCGCCAGACGGACGCCGCAACTAGGTTGGGACGTCGCCGGGAGCACCGTCCAGCGTCAAAATCTCTCCGAGGGCGACGTACGTCTGCAAAAAAACGAATCGAGCCTCATCGACAGTCACCTCTGCGTGCGTCCCCGCTGAGCACCGGCCGTAGAGATCGCTCAACGTTCGTCTGAGCCGGTCGCGCCGGCTCTTCGGGATCTGAAGCTGATGCATGTACGCCTGTAGTCGATTCAGAACGTTCTGCTGTCCGACGGTTAACTTGGCCTCACCATCCATTTCATACGGCTCTGCCCGCGCAGGAAAAACGTGATCAGCACACGAGTCAATCAGCCGCCGACACGTCGTGAGCGCCTGACTGATGGATTCAGAATCTCCATCGCGCAGGCGATCCGAAACGCGTTCGATCTTGTTAAGGGCAGACCCACTCGCGACCGACAGCAGCCCATCCACCCGTGTTTGAGTGTCGCCGAAAAGCGTGGCTTGCAACTCGCTGAAAAGCAGTTCGTGGTAAATCTCGACGATCAAGTCGTAGATCGTGGAAACGACCTGCCCGGCAATACCGGACATTATCGCGATTTGCCTTGAAGCGGTGGTGATTCGCTTGTCGTGCTCTCGTGAGGCGATCGCAATGTAGTCACCAGAGTAGTTTCCACCACCTCGCAGAGCCGCCAGTGCTTCGTGGGCGCTGCCAAGGCCCGCGTCGACCTTGGCAAGTGGCATCGGGTAGAACTTGCCATCATTGTCGGGTCCCCATCGGCCCGCCCGACCAATCCACTTCTTAGCCGAGCCGTCTAGCGGGTAGCCGTTTCGCTCGTGTTCAAGAAACTCAGTCAGATCGCGGTGCCCAACGAGTCTGGCTACTCTGTTCGCCTTCAACGCGATCTCTGATGCTTGCAGGCGCTTGAGCTCGATGTCGGCTAACAGTTCCTCGGCAACGCGTAGCGCGTCCTCTTGCCTGCCCATGCTTCGCTCCGCCCTCGATCACTCCGTCGAACACGCCACTCCGTCGTTGCCCCCTGGCAGGTTCTTGGCAGGATGGGCCTGAAATACAAGTCAGGGACCGTTCTCGGATCTATCCGAAAATGGCCCCTGACCTGCTAATTCAATTGTCGGGCTGACAGGATTTGAACCTGTGGAGAATCTGGGCATCAAAACCGTCTCTGACCTGCCGATTGTTGCTCAATTGTGCCCTCCACCAGGCGAACACCGATCGGACATAAGCGCACGTGAGCGGCACCGATGTAAGCTCATTGGGCACGTAGTGGGCACGAATCGGAGGCATGGGCATGGCAGGACAACGGTCGTTCGGGAGCATCCGCAAGCTGCCGAGCAAGAAGTTTCAAGCCCGCTACGTCGGCCCGGACCTCGCGCGCCATGCGGCACCGACCACTTTCACCGCGAAGATCGACGCCGAGGCGTGGCTCGCCGCCGAGAGGCGTCTCATAGAGCGCGACGAGTGGACCCCACCGACGACACGCGCCGAGGAGAAGGTCACCGGCGGACTCACCCTCAAGGTGTACGCAGACCGTTGGCATGACGAGACGGTCAACCGGCACAAGCCCCGCACCCGAGCCCTCAATCGCGGGTATCTCGACAACGTCATCCTCCCCGGCCTGGGAGACCACCGGCTCAAGGCCCTCAAGGTCTCCGACATCCGCGAGTGGTTCGCGGGTCTGGAGGACTACCCGACGCGGAATGCCAACGCCTACAGCTTGTTACGGACAATCCTCAATCAGGCCGTCGATGACGAGATTCTCGATGCCAACCCGGCGCGGATCAAGCGCGCGGCCGTGAAGCACCGCAAGTCCGAGCCCATCGCACTCACTCCCGACGAGATCCGCGCGTTGGCCGAGAAGATCACTCCGAGATACAAGGCCCTGATCCTGCTCGGTGGTTTCAGCGGGCTGCGCTTCGGCGAACTCACCGCGCTCCGACGATCGGACATCGACATGTCCAAGGACTCGCTGGCCGTCACGGTCCGGCGCGCGGTGGTCCGCGTCGATGGGAAGTTCGTCACCGATCGGCCGAAGTCGCGCGCCGCGTTGCGGACCGTCCCGCTACCCGAGGGACTGCGGCCTGCTCTGGAGGAACACCTCAAGACATACGTCACCGGCCGCGACGGTCTGGTGTTCACCACCACCAGCGGGGCCATAGTGTTCGCCGCGACGTTCCGTTACAGCTTCCAGCGCGCCGCCGAGGCGATCGGCAAGCCGGACCTCACCCCGCACCATCTGCGACACTCTGCGGCCACCCTGTTCGCGCAGGCCGGTGCGACGCTGGCCGACCACATGGTGCTGATGGGCCACACCTCGGCGTCGATGTCAGCGCGGTACACGCACAGCACCGAGAGCCGGACCCGCGGCCTGGTCCAGGGCCTCTGGAGTTAACCCTCCCCGTTAGCGTGTTGACGCGTGAAGTCAACACGGGCGCAACGGATCTCGACAAGTCATGTTTGACTCGATCGGACGCGTCGGCTACCGTCGTGCTCATCGCTTTCCGCGATCGGGCTGGAAGACTCGGAGAAGAAGAGGTTCACCGCAGCGCAGCGCCGTAAAATGGGCCAGGGCAAACCCTGGGACCACGGAGTGATTTCTACCTTCGTGATCTCAGGAGTTCTCACCGTGGCCTCTCGCAACTTCACCCCCGCGACCAAGCGGCGCAATTTCTCTACCCCGACCACGCTCGCCGAGGAACTCGGCGTGTCCGATCGCACTGTCCGGCGGTGGATCGCCGAGGGTCGACTCAAGGCAATCCGGCTCTCCGAGCGCGTCATCCGCATCGAGCCCGCCGAAGTCGAGCGGTTCCTCGCCGCTGCACAGACATCAGGGGACATCAGCCCCGACGCCGCGTGACGCGGACACGAAATACCAACCCGAACAAGGTTTTTCGTCGTCCTACTCACAAAGGCATAACCGTGACAATCTCAGCTCTACTCATCATCGTGGCCGCGCTGGCCTACCCGGCCGGTTACGGCGTCGGCGTCCTGCTCCCCCACCGTCTGGCGGGTGGTCGCCGATGAGTGAAACCATCACCCTCAGCACCGGCGAGGTGACGACCGTCCAGGGCGTCATCGCCACAGAGATCACCGAACTCAAGGCAGCGGTCAAGCGGGCGGAGAACAAGGCGGCCAGGCTCAAGTCTGACGAACTCGACAAGGAGCGCAGGCGTCGAGCCAACAAGAAGATCATCGACGCCGAGGAACGCGCCGAAGCTGCGGCGATCAACGGCACGCTCACCGATCGTCTGCTCGACGTTGACGGGTTCCTGGACGCAGAGCCACCCATGGCTCTGGTCAAGGACGTGCTCGACGGTGGCGGTACTTCCATGCTCATCGGGCACCGAGGCAGTTATAAGACCGCGATCGCCCTGGCCATTGCGCTCTGTATCGCGTGTGGGAAGTGGTGGGGACGCCACCAGACCACACGCGGACGGGTCCTCTACCTCGTTGGTGAAGGTGGCGGGCGCGCGTTCGGCATCCGGCTGGAGGCGTGGCTCAAGCATCACGGGGTCTCGCGCGACGAGATCCGGCCGTGGTTCCGCGGCGTCGATGGAGCGGTTCCGTTCATGTCTGACGCATGGGATGAGCTGGTCGAGGTCGCCAAGGACTACAAGCCCGCACTGATCGTCGTGGACACACTCGCACGTCATCAAGTCGGGCTAGAGGAGAACAGCAACAGCGACGCATCCGATGCCGTCGATAAGGCCGACCACCTCCGGGCGCAGACCGGCGCGGCCGTCATGGTGCTGCACCACCCGCCGAAGGGTGGCACCAGCGGACGCGGCGCATCGGCCTGGGAAGGCGCGGCCGATTCCGTGTTCCTCCTGACCAAGGATGAGCCGGTTCCCGGACAGGTCGAGATGACCACGACGAAACAGAAGCACCGACCGGAGACCGGCCGATGGGCATTCCGCATCGAGCAGGTGGAAGTCTCCGACAACGGCATCTGGCCCACCTCCATGGTCCCGGTTCACGCCGACCCGCTCGTTGTGGACAAGGCCGCGCTAGAGGCCAAGGCCGCCAAGGACGCCGCGCTCCAGGCCGAAGTGCTGGAGTACATCCGAGGCCGCGAGTCCGCCGACATGGCTCCGAACAAGTCAGAGTTTCGTGACCACTTCCAGGAGACCAAGCGACGCGAGTCAGCGCTCGACGCACTCGCCGAACTCCGCCGACGCGGAGAGGTCGAGGAGATCCCCGGCAAGGGCCGAGCAAGGGTGCTGCACGTCGTCGCCGATGCCAAGATCCTGCCGTTCTCAGCACGGAATGAGGGCACCGATGCCTGATCTATCCGCGCTCTATCCGCGCAAACATCCGCGCAACAGCCGTCCACCGTAGCGCGGATAGCCGATGCCGCTTGACCTGCAAGAACAGACCTATCCGCGCATCCGCGCTTATCCGCGTTCTATCCGCGCAACTATCCGCGCTATCCGCGCTGGGCCTGTAAGGCCCGGAGTGGTGGATAACAGCGGCGGTGGAAGACAACCAAGGAGAACAACCTCGTGAGTGACCACATCGACAACCCCATTCTGACCATCATGCTGAGGGCATTGGCCCGCGAGGCAGCTCGACAGCATCCCATCCAGATTGTGCAGACGGCATCGGGTGGGTTCGACGTGATGCTGCGCCTTGACGGCACCTACACCTACCGCGAGCACGCCGAAGGCGTCGCCGAGTTCCTCACTGACGCACTGCACGACGCCGCTCGACCTCCAGGCATCCTGTCGGCCGCCGACGCCGACGTAACACCCGGCTCAGGCATCGGAGATCTGCTCATCGCCATGGGCGAGCACCGGCAGGACTGCGACCAGTGACAACAGCACGCATCCCCGGCGTCGATATGCGTCTGCGGCATCGGGGAGATCCAGCAGCCGAGGAGGTGCTCACCCTTCGGGAGTGGTGCCTGGAGCTGGCCGACATGTTGGACGACTGGCTCGACGGCCGCGAGCGCTTGCGACAGCAGCAGGCCGGGCAACGAGAAGCAGCAGAACACCGAGCACAGACCGAACACCTACGACACCGGAGGCAACACCCGTGACCACACAACAACCCCGACGACTCGACACCGACGACATGAGGGACGCACTCGCGTACATGCGCGCCACCGTGCTCGGTGACACCGCCGGCCGAATGGCGATCGCCACCAACTGCGACCCCGCGCACATGCTCGACTGCCTAACCGCGTACGCGCTCGGGCTCGCCGAGCAGGCCGTCGAGGGCGGACCACTCGCCTGGCTCGACATGCTCACCCAGAACGTCGGCGCGCTCGACCGACTGATCGACGCTGCACGCGAGCACCGGCTCGATGAGGACGGTGACTGATGCCTCCCCGACCCTGCACCGTCTGCGGTGAGCCCCACCATGGAGCGGGCAGGTGCCCCGACTGCGCACGTGCAGCAGACGCGCGACGACCGAGGGCATCGGCGACCTCGCGCGGGTACAACGCACGCTGGGAACGTCTCAGCGCCAAGGCACGTCGGCTCCAGCCATTCTGCTCGGACTGCGGCACCCGCGAGGACCTCACGTGTGACCACTCGCCGGAGGCATGGGACCGGACCGCCCGCGGGCTGGCTGTCAGGCTCCGCGATGTCGATGTTGTGTGCCGAGGGTGCAACGCGCGACGTGGGGCCGCGAGAGGACCTCTCAGCCCCCAGGGGAGGCACCCGCTCGCCGACCCCTCCCGGACTCCGCCGGTTAGGCAAGAACGCGATCTCACACCGCTGACCTGCGGTGACCCGCGACAGTCTCAATATGTGGGACACTTGGACCGGGAGGTGAGACGGTGAAGGCAGGACCGAAGGGCTCACGCGATGAGTCGCCGCTGGCGTGGAAGACCCGCGCGAAGGGTGCTCGCCAGTTCGAGTTGTTCGCGGCGCGCTACCTCATCACGCCGAAGGGCACAGGTGCCCGGACGCCGGTGAAGGTCCGGCCGTGGCAGCGGCAACTTGTCTCGACGTTGCTCGATGACCGCGTGCCGCTGAACGTGTGGGTACTGCCACGTGGACAGGGAAAGTCAACTCTCACAGCAGGTTTGGCGTTGCATCACGTGTTCATGTCCGGCGTGGAAGGTGCCCGCGCGGTCATCGTCGCCCAGGATGAACGGTCGGCGATGAGGTTGTTGGCGACCGCTGCCCGCATGGTGAGCCTCAATCCCGAGCTGGAATCACGCGCGATGACCTACAAAGACCGCATCGTGATACCCGGATCGGACTCGCAGATCATCGCACTACCCGGTGAGGCTCACCGTGTGGAAGGCGAGGACGCATCGCTGGCGATCGTTGACGAGATCGGGTTCGTCCGACGCGACGCGTACGAGGCGACGCTCCACTCGACGGGTAAACGGGAGGGCTCGCAGCTCCTCGCGATCGGTACACCGTCACCACCATCCTGGCGCGACGTGAGTCCGCTCATGGACCTGGTACTCGACGGCCGCGCCAACCCCGACAGTGAATCGTTGCGACTGGTCGAGTTCGCCGCGCCGATCGGCTGCGACGTAGACGACGAGGAGGCATGGGCGGCGGCCAATCCTGGCCTGGATGACCTTGTGCAGCGCTCGACGTTGCGCGCGTCCCTGCCACCCAGGAGCCGCGAGAGCGAGTTCCGACGCGCTCGGTTGGGCCAGTGGGTCGAGCACGATGACTCATCGTTCCTGCCTCAAGGCCAGTGGGCATCGCTGGCCACCGGGGAGGGCATCGGCAAGGGTGCCCGCGTCGTGCTCGCGCTCGACGGCAGCCACTCGCAGGACGCGACCGCGATCGTTGTGGCGACCGTGAGCGATCGGCCTCACTTCGATGTCGGTGGGCTCTGGGAGCCGCCGGAGGGCAACGCCGACTGGCGCGTCCCGATTCTCGATGTCGAGAACCGCATCCGCGAACTCTGCCGTGAGTACCAGGTGGTCGAGATCGTCGCCGATCCGTTCCGGTGGGCTCGCACACTGCAAGTCCTGGAGGGTGAAGGGCTCCCGGTTACCGAGTTCCCCCAGAACGGACCCCGGCTCACACCGGCCACCACCGAGCTGATCCAGGCCTGCGGCAACGGTCTGGTGACACACTCAGGCAACAAGGATCTCGCGCGCCATGTGTCGAACGCGATCGTCACCGAGGACGCGCGGGGAATCCGGCTCGACAAGTCGAAACGAGGCAGCAACCGCCGCATCGACCTGGCGGCCTGTCTGGTGATGGGCCACTCACGCGCCACCTGGCGAGCACACAAGAAACCGAAACGACGCCGCGTCAGATCCTTTGCGGCATAGGAGATCACAGTGACCGAAGTAAGCAACATCGAACTCGACCGCGCGCTCGACGTACGCGCCGCGCGGCTACACCTGCTCTCGCAGTATTACGCGGGCGAGCAGCCGCTCGCGTTTCTGTCCCCCGACGCCAAGAAGGCGATCGGGCAGCGGTTCGACCGCATCGCCACCAACCTCCCCCGGCTGGCCGTGTCGGCGATCGCCGAGCGGCTGCGGGTCACCGGGTTCATCGACGCCGAGGGGAAGCGGGACACCGCGCTCTGGGAGGCGTGGACGCGCTCGGATCTCGACCAGGCCTCACCAGCAGGGCACCGGGAGGCCCTGGCGATCGGTGAGGCGGCCGTCATCGTCTGGGCCAACACCGCGGGCAAGGCGGTGGCAACCGTCGAGAGCGGCCGCCAGGTCGCCGTATACCGCGATGCTGGCAGCGGGGAAACCCTTGCAGCAGTGAAGCGTTGGACAGACCTCGCACCGGACGGCACCAAGGGAGCCACCCGATGGGTCATCTACCGGCCGGATCGGATTGAGCATCTGATCGGGGACGGTGCCCAGATCACCGGCGCGAAGATCACCAAGGTGATCGACAATCCGCTCCTCGCGGTCCCCGTCGTCGCGCTGACGAATACCGATCGCCCGCTCGACGTGTTCGGCGTCTCCGAGTTCACTGACCTCATCCCCATCGTGGACGCACTGAACAAGATCTCGGCCGACATGTTGACGGCATCGGAGTACGGCGCACGTCCCCGCCGATGGGCGACGGGGCTGGAGCTGGAGGAGCAGCCGAAGATCGGCGACAACGGGGAGCCCGTGCTCGATGACGACGGTGACCCCGTGATGGAGGTGGTCAATCCGATCTCGGAGACCTCCCGGCTCATGGTCAACGAGGCCGCTGACGGCAAGTTCGGGCAACTTCCCGGCGCGGATCTGTCGGGATATGACACCGCGGTCCGGGTCCTACTCCAGCAGGCGAGCGCAGTCTCGGGCCTGCCAGGGCACTACCTCGGGATCAACTCGACGGTCCCGGCGTCTGCGGACGCGATCCGGGCCGCCGAGGCAGCTCTCACGGCACGCGCGGAGGCACGGCAAGCGGTGTTCGGCCGCGCGTGGGAGCAGGTCGCTCGACTGATCCTCGCCGTCGAGCGCGGTGGCGAAGTCGCCGACTACTCGCCGCGCGTGCAGTGGGCGGACCCATCGACGCGCTCGGCAGCCGCCGAAGCGGACGCGGTGGTCAAGCTCCATGGAGCGGGAATCATCACGACGACCGAAGCGCGCACGCGATTGGGCATCGACAACCCCGAGCAGGGACCGGCAGATGACACCACCAGCTCGACCCCGGAGGCAGCAGCGTGACCGACGACGACAAGAAGACCCAGCAGGACCCCACCGACGAGGCTCCCGAGGCAACGGAGACCACCGGCAGCGAGAGCCCCGCCAACGCCGAAACCGGCTCGCAGAACACGGAATCCGGGGACCAATCACCCCAGGGTGACTCCGAAACTCCGGCAGCGGGCGACTCAGCGGCCAACAATTCCGAGGCATCGGCGGACACTGACGGCGCAACGGACACAACGGAATCCGGCGACACCGACACGTTCTCACGCGAGTACGTGCAGGAACTCCGACAGGAGTCGGCCGGATACCGGACCCGCGTCCGCGATCTGGAACAGCAGCTCCACCGGCTCCAGGTCGAGCAGACCGGCGCGCTCGCCGATCCGGCCGACCTGCCGTTCGACGCTGCACACCTGGAGTCCCCCGAAGCGCTCCAGGCCGCGATCGACGCGTTGCTCGCCGACAAGCCGCACCTGAAAGCACGTCGGTTTGTCGGTGACGTAGGGCAAGGTAGTCGTGGCTCCGCACCCGCGGAGGTCAACCTACTCGGCATGTTGCAGGGCCGGGTCTGACAGATGGAGAAAACCGTGGCAGACGAAGACAGCATCAGGGCGAAGTGGGAGGCAGCGGTCAAGCACGTGCTCGACAAGGCAGCCAGCGACACCGCTGGGAGCCGCGTCAAGGAGTGGGCAGAGGCATACGCGTTTCTCGCCGCCAACCCCGCGCGTTACGACGACTGACAGGACAACGGACGTGTCGAACGACAACATCAACCCGGACTACGAGGAAGTCAGCAACTCGCAGATCCTGGATGAACTGCGACAGATCAACGAGAACCTCAACGGGCTCTACGAACTCCTGCACGACGGGCTGATCCTCCCTTTCAAGGACGACCACGCCAAGGCGCTCAAGGCGCTCGGCGCGATCAAGGATCACACTGACGGCATCGAGGCGAACACCTCGCGCATCGAGTGACCTCATCGTTGCCGACACCGGGCCTCATCTCATATAGTGGGATGAGGCCCGGTGCCGTTTCTGCTCGACCGCTGAGTGAGCCAGGTGCTCCAATCGCGTGAATCCTGTTCCATCACTTCACCATTGGAGAATCCCGTGGCAACCGAAACCACCACCACCAATCCGACTCTGCTCCAGGAGCAGGTCGCCAGCCTCCTGGTCCAGCCCTTGGAGGCCCAGTCCGTCGTCCTGGCCAGCTCGCCGAAGATCTTCGACACCTCCAGCCCGCTGCGCATCCCGCGACTCACCTCCGGCGCATCGGTCGGATTCGTCGCCGAGGGTGCCCAGATCCCCGAGGGCGACGTGTCGTTCGATGAGGTCAAGCTCCTGCCGTCCGATCTCAAGTCGCTCAAGGTCATCGTCCGGTTCACCAACGAACTGATCCGGCAGAGCGTGATCGGCCTGGACGCGGTGCTCAAGACCCGTCTGGTGACCGATGTCGCCAACGCGCTCGACACCGCGCTCCTGTCGGGTACCGGGGCCACCAAGACCATCAAGGGCATCGTCAATCAGGCGGGAGTCCAGACCGGCGTGCTCGACGCCGACAACCCGGACAGCTACCTGGACGCGATCGCCAAGGCGCACGCGGCCGAGGTGACCCCCAACCGATGGTTCATCAACTCGCAGGACTTCATCGCGCTGCGCAAGGCCAAGGACTCGCAGGGCCGCTACCTCCTGGAGACCGACCTCACCGCCGATGCCGTCTATCGACTGTTCGGCATCCAGGTGACGCCGACCAACAAGCTGGCCACCGGCAAGGCGATCCTGCTCGACACCAACCAGGTGGCGATCGCCCGCGATCTCGCACCCTCGGTCACCCTGCTCCCCGAGCTGTACGCGGCGACCGACGAGACCGCGATCCGCGTCGTCGCGCGGTTCGATCTCGGGCTCCTGCACCCCGAAGGTGTCGTCGTCCTCACTGCGGCCTGACGGTCCCACAATCGTGGTCCGGGGCTTGGGTTTCGTCACGGTTTCCCAAGTCTCGGGCCGCTTCACCAGGAGGCCGACATGGCAGTAACACCAACGGATCTCGTTAAGTGGCTCGGGGAGCCGACCACCGACACCGACCTCATGGCCCAGGCTGGCCAGGCGATCACCATGGCGTCGGCCATGTGCGACGCCTACACCCGCGGGCAGCACGTCAAGGCCGATGGGATCACCACCCGTCCCGGCGTCGATGCCGTGGTTCAAATGGCAGCAGCGCGAATGCTCGCCAACCCCGAAGGTCTGCGGTACTCGACCGGCGTCGTGACGTTCAATCAGGCATTCGAGGGCTTCACCCTCGCCGAGCGCATCGTCCTGGACCGCTACCGACGCAAGGCGGCCTGACCGTGCCCAGGTTGCCACTCAAGGACTCAGTGACGCTCAAGATCGGTGGCGGACGCGATGAGAACGATGATCCCATCCCGGTGCAGAACATCCCGATCCGCGCATCGGTCACGCCGATCTCCGGGGACCAGCAAGCCCAGCGCGGCCGATCGACCACGCTCACGACGTACCGGCTCACCGTGACAGATCCGCGCATCGAGCAGGTGACCACCGTCATCTGGCGAGCGCAGACGTACACGCTGGAAGGGCGAGCGATGCCCTACCGCATCGGCAGCGGCAACACCCCGCACCACTACGAGGTGATGATGTCGCTCGGGTCCGGCTGAGATACTGGTCCCACAATCGAATACGCGGAGGCCGGAAGGTTCCCGCACCACGCTGACAGAGGCCCCAGATCCGAAGATCCGGGGCCTCTGTCATGTGCTGATTGGGCACGTAGTGGGCACGGTGACCCTGATTCAGCGTGTTTACGCTGGTCAATCTGTCGGGCTGACAGGATTTGAACCTGCGACCACTTGACCCCCAGTCAAGTGCGCTACCAAACTGCGCCACAGCCCGTTGCCCTCTCGCGAGGGCCTCGACAACATTAGCCGACGGCGGCCGTTCGAGGCTAATCGCCTGGTCACGGCCGCGCCGACGGTTCTGCTAGGAGACCGTGGAGCGCTTCCGGTACCAGATCCAGCCACCGGTCACGATGAGTGCGCCGACCAACGATCCGATGATTCCACTCGGACGCAACGACAGTCCGTCACCCGAGAGCAGGCTGATCAACAGTCCGCCGACGAACGAGCCGACCAGGCCCGCGACGATGGCCAAGGTCCAGTCGATGTTCCACATGTTCTTGCCACCGATGATCAGCTGCGCGAGGGCGCCGATAACCATCCCGAATACGATGATCGCCAAGATAAGCACGCATGGGAGTATGTCACGACTTCGGGCGGGACTCGCTGTCTGGGGCGGTCAACGCTTCCGGCGGTCTCGCTTGTCGCGCACGCGCACGTTGATCCGGACCGGCGAGCCGTCGAAGTTGAATTCCTCGCGGAGACGACGCTCCAGGAAGCGGCGGTAGCCCGCCTCCAGGAATCCGGTCGTGAACAGCACGAACGTCGGCGGTCGCACCGATGCCTGGGTCGCGAACATCACACGCGGCTGCCGTCCTCCGCGAAGAGGAGGCGGATTCGACGCGATGACGTCTTTGAGCCAGTTGTTGAGCTGGCCGGTGGAAATGCGCTTGTCCCACGACTCCAGCGCACCTTCGAGGGCAGGCACCAACTTCTGGACCGCACGTCCGGTCATCGCCGAGATGTTCACACGCCGTGCCCACGGCACGCGCGCGAGTTCGCGGTCGATCTCCTTGTCGAGCTGGTAGCGACGATCCTCGTCGACCAGGTCCCACTTGTTGAACGCGATCACCAAGGCACGTCCGGTCTCGATGATCAGCGACAGCACGCGTAGGTCCTGCTCGGTGATCGGCTCCGACGCGTCGATCAGCAGGATCGCGACCTCGGCGGCTTCCAGCGCCGACCTCGTGCGCAGCGACGCGTAGTACTCGTGTCCGCTGGCGGTGTGCACCTTGCGGCGCAAGCCCGCGGTGTCGACGAACAGCCACGGCCGTCCGTCGAGTTCGACGAGCTCGTCGACGGGATCGACGGTGGTGCCGGCGACATTGTCGACGACCGAGCGGTCGGAACCCGCGAGCTTGTTGAGCAGCGAGCTCTTCCCGACGTTGGGCTTACCGACCAACGCCACGCGACGGGGACCGCCGAACGCAGGCGCCGCATCCCGCGGGGTCTCGGGCATCTTCTCCAGGATCACGTCGAGGAGATCGCCCGCTCCCCTGCCGTGCGCGGCAGAAACCGTATGCGGTTCACCGAGTCCCAGCGACCACAGCGACGCAGCTTCGGCCTCGAGCTTCTCGCTGTCGACCTTGTTGGCGACGAGGATGACCGGCGTCTTCGACCGTCGAAGCACGCGGGCGACGGCCTCGTCGGTCGCGGTGGCACCGACAGTGGCGTCGACGACGACCACGATGACGTCTGCGGTCTCCATGGCCGATTCGGCTTGTTTCGCGACGGCCTGTTGCAGGCCCTTGGCGTCGGGTTCCCATCCGCCCGTATCGACGACGGTGAAGCGGTGCCCCGACCACGACGCCGAGTACGACACGCGGTCGCGGGTGACGCCGGGGATGTCTTCGACGACGGCCTCACGGCGGCCGAGGATGCGGTTGACCAACGTCGACTTGCCCACGTTGGGACGGCCGACGATCGCGACGACGGGGAGTCGTTCGGGTTCGCCGCCCTCCTCGCCGAGGTCGAATTCGCTCAGCTCCCAGTCGGTTTCGTCCGACCAGATACCGTCGCCTGGTTGGGCTGTTACGTCGGTAGTGATGAAGTCATCGTGCTCGGTCACACGGCACCTCCGGTTCGTGTCTGGACCAGTCCGGCGAGTTTGTCGAGAACCTGCTCGAGTGACAGGTCGCTGGTGTCGACGATGACCGCGTCGTCTGCGGGTCGCAGTGGCGATACGGTGCGCGTCGAGTCGAGATGATCACGGCGGTTCACACCCTCGAGAACCTGCTCGAAATCGCTGTCACGACCGGCGGAAAGGTTCTGCCGATGTCGTCGTAGTGCTCGCGCTTCGGGCGTCGCGGTGAGATAGATCTTGACCTGCGCGTCGGGAAAGACGACGGTCCCGATGTCTCGGCCCTCGACGACGACGAAGTCGTCGACGGCGTGAATCCGTTGCAGCGCAACCATCTTCGACCGGACGGCGGGCACGGCTGAGACCGCGGAGACCGCGTTGGTCACCTCGTCGGTGCGAATGGGCGCCGAGACGTCCTCACCGTCGAGGAACACCCGTGATCCACCCGATCCGTCTGCACGCAGTTCGATCCGCGCGTCGTCGACGACCGCGGCGATCGAGTCGGGAGCATCAGGCGAGACACCTGCTCGCTGTACAGCGAGCGTCGCGGCACGGTACATGGCCCCGGTGTCGAGGTAGTGCGCACCGACCCGCTGCGCGAGAAGCTTTGAGACAGTGGACTTTCCGGTCCCCGCGGGTCCGTCGATCGCGATCACGCGCGAGGACGTGACGGACTCGCTCACATCCCCACCGCCTTGTACAGCGCACCGACCTCGTCGCGTCCGAGCACTCGCAGCGTTCCTGGACGCTGCTCGCCGAGTGCCACGTTGCCGATGTGGGTGCGCACCAGCGAGGTCACCGGGAACCCGACGGATTCCATGAGTCGACGCACGATCCGATTACGGCCCTCGTGCAGAGTGATCCGCACCAGCGACTGTCCCTCGTTGACGTCCATCACGGTGAATCCGTCGACGGACACCGGACCGTCGTCGAGTTCGATGCCGTCGCGCAGCGTGCGCGAGAGCCCACGAGGAACCTCGCCCTTGACCGTCGCGAGGTAGGTCTTGGGCACCTCGTAGGAGGGGTGCATCAGCCGATGGGCGAGTTCGCCGTCGTTGGTCAGCAGCAACAAGCCCTCGGTCTCGGCGTCGAGCCGGCCGACGTGGAAGAGGCGCTGACCCGCCATGACGCGTTCGGCCACGATGTCGCCGACGCAGGGGCGGCCCTGGTCGTCGGCCATCGTCGACTGCCAGCCCTTGGGCTTGTTCAGCGCGAGGTACTGCTTGGTCTCGTCGATGATGACGCGGGCACCGTCGACGCGGATGACCGCGGTGTCGGGGTCGATGCGCAGCCCCTGCTCGGTCACGACCTCGCCGTCGACCTCGACGCGACCGGCGGCGATCATCTCCTCCGCGCCGCGTCGCGATGCAACGCCTGCCTGTGCGAGGACCTTCTGAAGTCGGACGCCGTCGTCGACGTAGGTGGCGTGGCCACTCTCGTCGGAGCCGCCCTGGTGGCGTGCTGGTCGCGCGTTGTTCAGCCTGATGCGCCCTGCCTCGACGTCGGGCGTCGAACGGCCTTTGCGATGCCTCTTCTTTGTGCTGGGCTGCTGGCCCTTATACCCATGCCCCTTACCGCCCGCGGGGATGCTGCGACCGCTCGCGGACTTGCCCGACGCGCCGCGCCCGGCTGCCCCACCTGCGGAGCGCTGCCCGCGGGGGTTGTCATTGGAGCTGTTCTTTCGGTTGGTGCGACCCGCATTGTTCTTCCTGCGGTCGCCCGGTGTGCCGTCACGGCTAGCGGATGCCATATGTCATTCCTGGTCGTCGATTGTGGTTCCCGACGAGGCGTCGGGTGTGTCGTCTCCCTTTGAGTCTGAACGCCCACTACTCAGTTTGGCGAATCGCGGGTCAGACAGGAGCTCTTCGTCGAGGTCGTCAATGAGGTCGACGTCGGGCAGCAGCGGGGCCAAATCGGGTAGTTCACTCAACGACGCGAGCCCCAGACGCTCGAGGAACAGCTCGGTTGTCCCGTAGGTCGTGGCACCAGACGCGGTATCGGACCCGACCTCGTTGATGAGTCCTCGGGCGACGAGTGTGCGGACGACGCCGTCGACGTTCACACCTCGGATCGCGCTGACGCGCGCCCTGCTCACGGGCTGTCGATACGCGATGACGGCGAGCGTCTCCAAGGCTGCTCGGGTCAGTTTCGAACGCGCCCCGTCGAGGAGGAGACGCTCGACGTACGGCGCGTACTCGGCTCGTGTATAGAACCGCCAACCATCACCGGCGAATCGAAGGTCGATGCCGCTGCGCGCTTCGGTCAGGTCAGCCGCCATCTGGGTGAGCGTCGAATGCACGCGTGCGCGATTGTCGCCGACCGCCGAGGCGAGTTCGTCGGCGGTCACCGGCGTGTCGACGACGAGCAGCACGGCTTCGAGCGCCGCACGCAGGCGGGCGTCGTCGAGAACTGGTTCGGAGTCTGCCTCGTCGACGACCATGTCGCCGACGTCGAGTGCCGTCTGCTCGGGTGCAACGCTCTCGGGCGAGTCGGCGTCGGGGCCGCCTGAATTCTCGTCGATGTCGGTCATTCGTAGTCCTCTGCTTTCTCCATGCGTAGTTCGTCGCGGTCGCGTTCGCCTGTCCACGACACCTGGAGTTCTTCGAGTGCCTCCGGCTGCTCGAAAGTGACCGCACGCTCACGGAAGAGTTCGAGCAGTCCGAGGAAGCTGCCGACGACCTCAAGTCCGTTCTCACAGTCGGCCACGAGCGCGCGGAAGGTCAGCCACTCGCCGGGCTTGGCAGCCAGCAGCGCGGCCATGCGTCGAGCCTGCCCGGGCACCGACACCTTGTGCATGTCGTGAAGGTGATCGAGACCGACTGTCGGGATAGGTCGCGGGGTCAACGCCGCGACGGCAACCTCGGCGAACCCGTTCGCGTCGACGCCGAGTGTCACCTCTGGCAGCAGGTCGGTGAACTGCTGCTCCAACGACACCGCGCGCGGATACCGCTGCAGTGCCGCGGCTTCGAGTTCGCCGAAGAGTGCGGCCACCTGCTTGTACGCGCGGTACTGCAGGAGTCGCGCGAAGAGCAGGTCACGCGCTTCGAGCAGCGCGAGATCCTCCGGGTCGTCGACCTCTCCGGTCGGCAACAACCTCGCCGCCTTGAGATCGAGCAAGGTCGCTGCGATGACCAGGAATTCGGTCGTCTGCTCGAGCCCGAGCTCGGAACCCATCTCCCGCGTGTACGCGATGAACTCGTCGGTCACCGCGTGCAGCGCGACCTCTGTGACGTCGAGACGGTGCTGGCTGATCAGGTTCAGCAGCAGATCGAACGGACCCTCGAAGTTGGCGAGCTTGACCCGAAAGCCCTGCTCCTCGGCCTCCGTCGCCCCCGCCTCCGTGGTGCCTGCCTCTGGGGTTCCTACCTCTGGGGCCTCGACGTCGGCGGTGCCGGCCTCCGAGTTGGCAATCTCAGCGGCGTCGGCCTCAGCGGTGCCGGTCTCGGTCATGCCTGCTTGACGTTGCGCGCGATGACCTCGCGTGCCAACGCGCGATACGCCTTGGCGCCCGCGGACTTCGGTGCCCACGACGTGATCGGTTCACCTGCGACGCTGGTTTCCGGGAAGCGCACGGTACGCGCGATGACGGTGTCGTACACGGCGTCGCCGAAGACCTCGACGACGCGAGCCATGACCTCGCGGGAGTGCAGGGTTCTGGCGTCGAACATCGTGACGAGGATGCCGCCGAGGGTGAGACGGAAGTTGAGTCGGTCGCGCACCTTCTCGATCGTGTCGGTGAGCAGCGCCAGACCGCGCAGACTGAAGTACTCGCATTCCATCGGGATGATCACGGTGTCGGCGCAGGCAAGGGCGTTGACGGTGAGCAATCCGAGCGACGGCTGGCAGTCGATCAGCACGACGTCGTAGCGGTCGAGGACGGGGTGCAACGCCCTACCGAGTGCCTGTTCGCGTCCGACCTCGCTGACGAGTTGGATCTCGGCGGCAGACAGATCGATGTTCGACGGCAAGAGGTCGAGGTTCTCGACGCGCGTACGCATGAGCACATCCTCGATGGAGGCGTGCGGTGGGACCAGCAGGTTGTAGACGGTCTCGTCGAGTTTGTGATGCGGCACGCCGAGGCCCGCAGACAACGCACCCTGCGGATCGAGGTCGACCAGCAGTACGCGTCGCCCGTACTCGGCAAGTGCGGCACCCAGGTTGATCGTCGACGTCGTCTTACCCACGCCGCCCTTCTGATTGCACACGGCAATGACGGTCGCGGGTCCGTGTCGGTCGAGCGGCGCAGGCGTCGGAACGTCGCGGTAGGGACGCCCGGTCGGGCCGATCTCGTCGTCGGGATGATCGCCCTCGTCGATGTCGATGCCGGACATCACATGAAGTCGGTACTGATCGTCGGCATGACCTCCCGACCGCGGTGTACTCGGTGTGCTCACGTACCCGCCTTTCTCACTGATCACGTATCGACGCCGCTTGTCAGCCTAATGGTTCACTGCACCGAAGCCGTGGAGCATCGCCGCACGGGCCCCTTCCACGACGCTCAGCGCGCTCTCGGATGGGCCGTGGCGTAGACCTCACGCATCGTGTTGACCGTGACGAGGGTGTAGACCTGCGTCGTCGTCACAGAGGCGTGCCCGAGCAACTCCTGGACCACTCGCACGTCGGCGCCGCCATCGAGGAGGTGCGTCGCGAATGAGTGCCGCAGGGTGTGCGGTGAGACGGCCGTACCGATTCCTGCCCGCTCCGCGGTGTCGGCGAGCACCTGCCACGCGCCCTGTCGGGTGAGCCTGCCGCCGCGCGCGTTGAGAAACAGCGCGGGCGTCGAGCGTGTCACCAGAGCGGGCCTGCCACGCACCAGATACGCCTCGATGGCGCCGACGGCGGGACCGCCGACCGGCACGAGTCGCTCCTTTCCGCCCTTGCCTCGCAGCAGGGCAGTGCGTGCATCGGTGTCGAGGTCGTCGACGTCGAGCGACGTCGCCTCGGTGATGCGTGCTCCACAGCTGTAGAGCAGTTCGAGGAGCGCGCGGTCACGCAGGGCACGCGGATGGTCGCCCGCCCCCGCTGCTTCCAGGATCGCGACGACGTCGTCGACGGGTAAAGCCTTGGGGAGGCGTCGCGCCGGACGCGGTGGCCGCACCCCGTGCGCCACGTCGGCGGGCACGACACCTTCGGCAGCGGCGAACTTGTGAAAACCCCTGGTGGCCACCAGCGTTCGTGCTACCGAGCTGTCAGCGAGGGGTGTTGTCCCGGCCTGCTCGTCGCCGCGTCGCAGATCGACGAGGAACTCGCGTACGTCGTTCTCGGTGACCTCCGCGAGATCGACGATCCCCCGGCCGGAGAGATAGCGCCGGTAGCGGTCGAGGTCGCGACCGTAGGACGCAAGCGTGTTGGGCGCCATGCCGCGTTCGACGGTGAGGTGGTCGAGATACCTCGACACCACGTCGTCGACACGCGTCCCGGCGGTCACGTCGATGCCCGACCCGCCTTGCGATCGGCGAAGGCGTGGGGCTTATCGCGCCACGGCGAATCCGGTGTCCGCAGCTGCGTGTCGGTGCGATCCGCGGCAGAGAGCGCGAGAATCCCCGACACCGCGGTCGCGTTCACGATGTCGCCGGACAGCACCATCGACACAGCGTCGTCGAGCGCGACCCACTCCAACGACATATCGGCCTCTTCGTCCTCGCGTTCGGCCACATGGTGCTCCGACAGTTCTTCGGCCAGGTAGACACGCAACGCTTCGTCGGTGAACCCGGGCGAGAGGTCGAGGTCGATCAACACCTGCCACCGCTGCGCACGCAGGTCGGTTTCCTCCGCGAGTTCACGCTGCGCGGCGGCGAGCGGCGGCTCTACCCCACCCTTGTCGAGCAGCCCCGCGGGAATCTCCAACAACCTGCGGCCGACAGGATGCCGATACTGACGCACCATCGCAATCCTGCCGTCCTCATCACGCGCGACGACGGCCACGGCACCAAAATGCTCGACGACTTCGCGTTCGGCAACCCGACCGCCCGGCATCTCCACCTGGTCGAGGCGAAGCGCGAGTATCGCTCCGTCGTAGACCACTCGGCTCGACTTCACATCGAAGTGGTGGGCGCCGGGGCCGGTGCTCTCGCTCAAGCGTCCTGTTCCTCGACCTCGACGGCGACGTCGTCTTCGACCGCCGCCGCGGGCGGAGGATCGTAGTCGCCCAGGTCCACCGGAAGCCGTTCTGCCGCTTTGTATTTCAGCGAAGCATCGATGAACGAACGGAACAGCGGATGCGGGCGCGTCGGCCGGCTCTTGAGTTCGGGGTGCGCCTGGGTGCCCACCAGGAACGGATGAATCGACTTCGGGTACTCGACGAATTCGACGAGGTGACCGTCCGGCGACGTCCCCGAGAACACGAGACCCGACGCGGCGATCTTGTCGCGATAGGAGTTGTTGACCTCGAAGCGGTGCCGGTGGCGCTCGGAGACCTCTGTCGAGCCGTACGACTCCGCCACGATGCTGTCGGGCTTGAGCGTTGCCGGGTAGGCACCGAGCCGCATCGTGCCGCCGAGATCGGCTTCTCCCGCAACGATCTCGGTTTGGTCGGCCATGGTCGAGATGACGGGGAACGGGGTGTCGGGATCGAACTCGGTCGAGCTCGCGTCCTCGAGGCCCACCGAGCGTGCGGCCTCGATCACGATGCACTGCAGGCCGAGGCACAGTCCGAGCAACGGAATGCCTCGACGCCGCGCGTACCGGATCGCTCCGAGCTTGCCCTCGATCCCCCGGATGCCGAAGCCACCGGGAACCAACACGCCGTCGACGTCTCCGAGCGCTGCCTGCGCACCCGCCTCGGTGGCGCATTCGTCGGACGGAACCCACTTGATCTCGGTCTTGGCGCGCCACGCGAAGCCACCTGCGCGGATCGCCTCGGTCACCGACAGATAGGCGTCGGGCAGGTCGACGTACTTGCCCACCAACGCGATTCGGACCGTCTCACGCGGCTCGTGCACACGGTTGAGCAGTTCGCCCCACACGGTCCAGTCGACATCGCGGAACGGCAGCCCGAGCTTGCGCACGACATAGGCGTCGAGTTGCTCGGAGTGCAGCACCTTGGGGATGTCGTAGATCGACGGGGCGTCGGGCGTGGAGATGACGCCGTCGATGTCGACGTCGCACATCAGCGCGATCTTCTTCTTGAGCCCCTCGGGCACGTCGCGATCGCACCGCAGGATCAGCGCGTCGGGCTGGATTCCGACGTTGCGCAGAGCGGCGACCGAGTGCTGGGTCGGCTTGGTCTTCAGCTCACCCGACGGCGCGAGATAGGGCACCAGTGAGACGTGGATGAAGAAGACGTTGTCGCGGCCGACGTCGTGACGGATCTGGCGAGCGGCTTCGATGAACGGGAGCGACTCGATGTCGCCGACGGTTCCACCGATCTCGGTGATGACCACGTCTGGCGGCTCACCGTCGTCGCCGGGCGCACGCATCGCGAGCACCCGCGATTTCAGCTCGTCGGTGATGTGCGGGATGACCTGGACGGTCTCGCCGAGGTACTCGCCGCGTCGCTCCTTGGCGATGACGGTCGAATACACCTGTCCGGTGGTGACATTCGCCGACTGCGAGAGATTGCGGTCGAGGAAGCGCTCGTAATGCCCGACGTCGAGGTCGGTTTCGGCGCCATCCTCGGTGACGAAGACCTCACCGTGCTGGAAGGGATTCATCGTGCCTGGATCGACGTTCAGATACGGATCCAGTTTCTGCATGGTCACGCGCAGACCGCGCGCTGTGAGTAGTTGGCCGAGGCTCGACGCCGTCAGACCTTTTCCGAGCGACGATGCGACGCCGCCCGTAACGAATATGTGCTTCGTGCCTTCATGCACGTGGCGAAGTGGTCGCAAAACCCGTCTCTCCCGTCGGCTGGATCAGGCCGGAAAACCTGTTGACCTACGGGACTCCAGGGTAACACCCATCGGCGGTTCTCCGCTCCGCCACACCGGAAGCGTGCTCGCCGAAGGTGTGATCCGCGTCGTGATCCGCCGACCGGCCAGGGCGAGCGGCGTCCCCGTCGGAACGCCCCGCCCCCGACGGCGTCAGGTCGACGGTCGGTCGGTGGCCCCGACGGTGATCGCCTTGGCACCTGCTCCGGTGCCGTAGGCGCCGGTCCGTCCGCCCTTCTCCTCCTGCAGGACGAGGATCGACGTGATGCGCCCGGTTTGCTGATCGACGTTGTCGACGGTCGAGACGGCGTTGCCCAGACCGGGGTCCGAGCGAACGACGGCGATCGGCGAACCGCCCGCAGTCGAACCCGTCCGACCGAGCAGCGCTCCCCCGTCGCCACGCCCCGAGAGTGCCGCGGCAAAGCGGGCGACGAGTTGTCCCTGCGCACCTGAATCCTCGGGATAGCCGCCACCGGTCACCACGACGGCGAGGTCGGCAGGTGTCGAGCCCGCCCCGGCGTAGTCGATGAACCCGCCGTCGCGCAACGCTTCGAGTCCGGTCCGCCGGTCGTCGGCCGACGCTGCGCCCTTTCCGCCGCGGTCGAGCGTCAGAGCACCGAGTAGATCACCCGCGCGGCCACCGGAGTCGACCAGTTCGGCACGCAGCGTCGAACCCGGAGGAATCGTCTGGTCGATGATCGTCGAGAGTTGCTCGGATTTCTGATCGGAGACGAATTGTGGCGTCAACGCGATCTGACCCGACACCTTGGCGCCCGCGCCTGCGACCGCGTCCTTGATGGCGGCGACGTCGGCGTCTGCTGCGCCGGGCGCGGTCACCACCAGGACCGACTGGCCACGAAGCGTTCCGTCGATCACCCGTCCGGTGATCGCGGTGTCAAAACTGTTGGCGCTGTTGAGCTGATCGTTGAGCTGATCGCGCTCGTCCTGCAACGCCCCGATGCGATCACGACTGGTGCCTGTCAACGAATTCATTCTGTCGCCGACAAAACCGGAGCCGATGAACAAACCCACCGTGAGTGCCAAAAACACCGCGGCGAGCGAGATCGCATGCTGCCGAACCGAAATCATTGTCTACCTGTTCCAGACCCCACGGGCCCACTCGACGAGCTGATGCCACTGTGCGACAACCCAATCGGTCACTTCGCCGCCCGCGCTCGACAACATCACCGCAGCGATCACCGCGATCAGCGCCGCGAGTACAACGAAGGCGACGGCCGCCCCCGACACGCGGCTCCTGTACAGCGTCGCAACGGCTTTCGCGTCGACCAGCTTGGGTCCGACCTTCATTCGGGTGAGGAAGGTCGACGGATTGCTCTCACGCCGCGAGCGGTCGAAGAAGTCGTCGAGGGTGCCGCCATAGCCGACGGTGACGATGAGGTCGGCGCCGTGGTAGTCGGCGAGCAGCAGAGCGAGATCCGACGCCGCGCCGGCAGCGGGGAATGTGGTCGCCCCGATTCCGAGGTCCTGGATTCGCTCGAGACCCGCGGCATGACCGTCGGTGTCTGCCGGAAGCACCAGTTGCGCACCGCATTTCAGCGTCGCGACCTTCATCTCTTCCGGGTCGCCGACGATCAGAGAGGGCTTGTACCCAGCTTTCGTCAGCGTGTCAGCACCCGCGCCGACACCGATGATCACCGGTGAGTACTCCTTGATGAACGGCTTGAGTGCGCGCAGATCGGCCGCGCGGTCGGGTCCGTCGCCCACGATCACGACGTGCTTGCCGACCAACGAGGCGTCGATGTCGGGCACGCCGACACCGTCGATCAGCAGTGGGGACTCGCTCCGGATGAACTCAATCGTGTTGCCGGAGAAGGCTTCGAGGTGATCGACGAGTCCGGTCTTTGCCTCGATCATCATGTCGGCGATCTCGTGCTCGTCGAGCGTGGTGCCGCGCGCGAGGCGTCGTTCACCGACGAACACCTTGCCGTCGTCGACCCGGAGTTTCGCGCCGTCCTTGACGCGCTTGAACACTTCGGGTCCGACCTCATCGACGAGGACGATCCCGGAGCCGACAAGCACCTCCGGTCCGAGGTTGGGGTAGCGCCCACTGATGGAGCGGGACGCATTGACAACGGCGACGACATTGGCCTCGACCAAAGCGTCGGCGGTGACGCGGTCGAGGTCGACCTCGTCGAGGATGGCTATGTCACCCGGTCCGACTCGGTCGATGAGGCGGCGGGTGTTCTTGTCGATCCTGGCGATACCGGACACGCCAGGCAGTTCTTCGGAGTTACGTGCGAGCAGTGCGGGCATCTTCATGCACCACATGATTGACCGTGCGCCGCGCAGCCTTGGGGAGGCGCGCCGCAACATGGGCAACTTTTGTCACACGAGTACCAACTGTCTCAGCGCTTCTTGCGGGTGCCCTTCGCTTTTGTCGCTGCGCTCGTCGCTTCACCTGCCGACGATCCGACGGCGTGAGCCTTCTCGCCATCAGCGGTGGCCAGTAGTTCCTCAGCATGCGCCCGGCCCGTGTCGGATTCGCCGAGTCCCGCGAGCATGCGCGCCAATTCGGCGATGCGCGCGTCACGGTCGAGTGGCCGCAGTGTGCTGGTCTGCGCACGATCGCCGGATTTCGACGTCTTCCCGATCACCAGGTGGTTGTCGGCGAAGGCCGCGACCTGCGGAAGGTGCGTCACGACGACGACCTGGTGGGCCCGTGCGAGTCCCGCGAGCCTACGTCCGATCTCCACTGCGGCCCGGCCACCGACACCGGCGTCGACCTCGTCGAAGACCATGACCGATCCCGACGTCGGCTCTGCGAGAACCACTTCGAGGGCCAGCATCAGTCGCGAGAGCTCGCCGCCGGACGCCGATTTGGCGATCGGCAGGGGGTCGGCTCCGGCATGTGCGACGAGGGCGAACTCGACGCGATCGGCGCCGTCGGCACCTGCGTGCGCGGCGGCTCCATCGACCGTGATCGCCAGCCGATCGTCGGGGGCCGCGACGTCGGGGATGACGTTCACCGACAGCGCGGCGTCGCCCATGGCAAGGCCTGCCAATTCGGCCGACACCTTGCTCGACATGGAGGTCGCCGCCTTACGACGCATGGTTCGCAGCGTCGACGCCGCTGATTCGACGTCGGCACGCGCCGACGCGGCCGCCGCCTCGAGTTCGTCGATCGAGCCCTGCGGGTCGTCGATTTCGGAAAGTCGACGTTCCGCAGTCTCGCGCCACGCGATGACGCCGTCGATATCAGGTGCGTACTTGCGGACCAGGGCTTTCAGCTCACCCTGGCGAGCGAGCAGCTTCTCGAGTTCGTCTGCGTCGCTGGGCAGCCCGGATAGAAACGACGACAACTCGTCGCCGATATCGGTGACGACGGTCAGCGTCTCCGACACGCGAGCAGCGAGCGTTCGCAGTTGCGCGTCGGCCGCGGACTCCAGGAGCGAACGAACCTGCCCGAGACCGTCGACGAGCGAACCGTTATCGCCCGCAACTACGTCGTGCGATCCCGCAGCCGCCGAACGAATCGACTCGAGATCGGAGAGTCGTCGGATGGTGTCGGCGAGCGCGTCGTCTTCTCCCGGCTGCGGGTCGACCGCGGCGATCTCGTCTATGCCGAAGCGCAGTCGGTCGGCTTCCTGCGCGAGTTCACGATGGTTGGCGCGGCGTGCGTCGAGTTCGTCGAGTATTGCGACCCAGCTCTCGCGCGCCGAGCGATACCGCCTCAGCGCCGCGGCCGCCTTGTCGCCGGCGAAACTGTCGAGGGCGTCGCGCTGATGGTCGGGACGAAGCAGACGAAGTTGATCGTTCTGGCCGTGAATCGTCAACAACGCGCCCGTGAATCTGCCCATCACGCCGACCGGCACCGACCGCCCGCCGAGGTGTGCACGCGAACGACCATCCGAGCCGACGGTGCGCACCACGATGACCGAGCCGTCGTCGTCGAGTTCTGCACCAGAAGATTCGACGATGTCGGCGACAGCGGCACGCGTGGCATCGTCGGCGGACTCAGCGAGTCGGAACCGCCCCTCGACGGTCGCTTTCTGGCTCCCCGATCGCACTCTTCCGGCGTCGGCGCGCGCACCCGACAGCAGCCGCAGGCTGGTGACGATCATCGTCTTGCCCGCGCCGGTCTCGCCCGTCAATACGGTGAACCCGGGGCTGAATTGTGCGGAGGCCTGATCGATGACGCCGAGGCCGGAGATCGACAGCTCTTCGAGCACTACTTCCCCTCACCCTGCCGCCCGCGCCATCCGGTCACCGGCAGGTCGAATTTCGTGACGAGTCGATCGGCAAACGGGTCGGAATCGATGCGTACCCACAGCACCGATCGGTCGCTTCGGACCACCTCGACACGGCCGCCGGCCGGGACGAAGATCTGGCGTCGGCCGTCGCACAGGGCGATCGCCGACCGTCCGTGCTTGTCGATTTCCACCGCGATCCGCGATCGAGGGCTGGTCACCATCGGCCGGGCGAACAGCGCGTGCGCATTGCTCGGAACGATCAGGATCGCTTCGAGGTCGGGCCACATCACCGGTCCGCCGGCCGAAAAGGCGTAGGCAGTCGATCCGGTCGGTGTCGACACGAGCACGCCGTCGGCTCCGAACGCGGATACCGGCCGACCGTCGACTTCGGTCACCAACTCGAGCACGCCGTTGTTGGTTCGGTTGAGGATGGCGACCTCATTGAGTGCCCAGCTACGGCGCACCTCGTCCGGTTTGGTCGGATGGCTGATCGAGATGTCGAGGGTCATCCGCGGTTCGACACGGTAGTCACGCGATATGAGCTGCGCCATCACGTCGTCGATGCGGTTGGCCTCGGCCTCGGCGAGAAACCCGATGTGCCCGAGGTTGATTCCCAGCACCGGAACACCCGCCGGATAGGCGAGTTCTGCTGCGCGCAAGAACGTTCCGTCGCCCCCGAGCACGATGACCACCTCGCACCCGACGGCCGATTCCGGGTCGCCCGTCGCGACGGTGACATCTGCCCCGAGCTCGCGCAATCCGTCGATGTCGAGCGGATGGCTCGGTGGCCGCGTGGGGCCATGGTCGCGGTTGGCGGGATCGTCGTGACCTTCCCTGTCGTCTCGTCCGCGAAGGTCGACGTCGTCTTGCGTCGCGGGGTTGTCGGCAGTGAGGTCGTGGTCGATGATGCGTAGGCCAACACCAGCCGCAGCGCAGTGGCGTGCGATCGATTCGACCGTACGGGTCACCACAGCACGTCCGGTGTGCGCCACCACCATGAACTCGCGCTGACCGGACACGGCGACCACTGATTCGTCGATCACCTTGTTCCTTTCACCATTCCCGATCTGCGGGCACGCTCAGCGAGGTCCCTCGTCGACGGCACGGTGGATCATCCCCCGCAACTGCGCATCATCCGCAATGTCGGCGACTTCGTCTGCCCCGCCACCAGTCTCCCCGACAGTATCGTCCGCCGGAACGTCGGGCTGCGCGTGGTGGTCAGCCGGCCGGTATGTCAGCCACAAGAAGTATTCGACGTTGCCCGACGGCCCTGGCAACGGACTCGCCACGACGTCCCTGGTGACCAGACCGAGCTTCGCCGCGTCGCGCGCGACGTGGTAGACCGCCTCGGCGCGCAACTCGGGGTCGCGCACAACGCCACCGGAGCCAACCCGGTCCTTACCCACCTCGAACTGCGGTTTGACCATCGGCAACAGGTCGGCGCCCGGTCGGGCACTGGCAGCGAACGCCGGTAAGACCAGCGACAGCGAGATGAACGAGAGATCGGCGACGACGATGTCGACGGGTCCCCCGATGTCGTCGGCGTTCAGGTGACGAACGTTGGTACGGTCGTGCACGTCGACACGGTCGTCGGACTGGAGCCGCCAGACGAGCTGCCCGTAGCCGACATCGACCGCAACAACCTCGGCGGCCCCGCGTCGAAGCAGAACGTCGGTGAATCCTCCGGTCGACGCGCCCGCGTCGAGGCAACGCTTGTCGGCGATGGTCAAACCCTGCGGCTCGAATCGTTCGAGAGCACCGAGCAGCTTGTGCGCACCGCGCGACGCCCAGTCGTCGCGGGGGCCGTCGTCGGAAACGAGGATGGGGGTGTCGCGCGTCACATTTGTCGCGGGCTTCGCGGCAAGCACCCCATTGACGGTGACCTGCCCCGCCTCGATCAGCTCACGAGCCTGCTCTCTCGAGCGGGCCAGCTTGCGGCGGACGAGCTCGGCGTCGAGCCGTGCACGCGTAGCCACTCAGTGAACCCTGAACAGTGTGATCACCCGCGACAGGCCGGCCGTCATCGAGGATCAACCTCTGCCAACGCTGAGGTGAGTACGTCATGAGCCTTCTCCAGCAGCTCACTCTGCCGCGCGAGCGCCGCGAGATCGAAGGTGTCGCCTGCCTGCTCGCGAATACGGTCGACCTCGTCGAGCAGCGACTCGACCGTCTCCGCGACCGGAATCTGCGGCTCGGCCGCAAGGTCAGCAGGCGAGGGCGATTGCGGCCCGGGTCGCAGGTGCGCTCCGGGGACGGGGTGTTGCGGTTGCTGGTAGTTCATGACACGACCACGCTAGCGCAGGTCTCCGACACCGAGCTTGTCGATCTGCGACCGAACGTCCGGGTCGTCGCTGGTGATCGCCACATCCGACGGGTCAACCGGCCCGGCTTCGACGTCCCGGCCATCGAGGAGTGCCCACGCGGCGTGCGCGAGTGCAGGCAGAAGCGCCTCGTGCGCGGGCTCTTCCCCAGTGGCACTGACCGTGATGGTCGCGCCGGACACCTCGACGTCCCAGTCCGGCTGTTCTCCGATCCGGACGGTTTCCTCATCATCGAGAAGGCCGGTGAGGTCGTCGATCACGTGCGACGGCCGCTGCTCGGGTGGTGCAAGCAGCAGATCCTTCGGAGTGCTCACACCGGTCAGGACGAGCGCACTGTCGAGGCCGACCGAATGCGCTCCCTGGATATCGGTATCGAGTCGATCGCCGACGACCAGCGAATTGGTCACCCCGCTGCGCTTCATCGCATCCGCCATCAGCGGCGCAGCGGGTTTGCCGGCGACGAGAGGTTCGGCGCCGGTCGCGTTGGCGACAGCGGCGACCAGTGACCCGTTGCCGACGAGCAGTCCACGCTCGGAGGGCAACGTCGCGTCCGTATTGGTGGCGATCCACAGTGCGCCCGCACGGATCGCGAGCGCGGCTTCCGACAGCGTCGACCAATTGGTGTCCGGAGAGAATCCCTGGATCACGGCGGCAGGTCGGTCGTCTGCGCTCCTGGCGACACCGACTCCGACCTCGCGCACCTCCTGCGCCAGTCCGTCGGTACCGAGGACGAGCGCACGCGAGCCTGGCTCGACGTGTTCAGAGAGCAGACGAGCCGCGCTCTGAGCACTCGTCACGACCTGATCCTCGGTCGCCGAGAAGCCCATCGAATTGAGATGTGCTGCAACCTCACTCGGACGTCGGCTCGCGTTGTTGGTGACGAAGATCTGGGGAAGGTCGAGAGCGTCGAGGGTCTCTCGTGCTCCGTGGGTCGGCTCCTTGCCCGCGAACACGGTGCCGTCGAGGTCGAGGAGCAGCGCCTCGTAGTGATCGACCAACGATCCTTGCGGCGGAGCCTGCGGCTCGGGCGAAGGCGCGCTGGACGCTGCCGGCGTCGCAGGTTGAGCAGCCGGTGCCGGGGGTTGAGCAACCTGAGCCGTGGCCGTCGATGCAGTGCTCGATGAAGCCGCTTTCTCGTCGGATGATTCTGTACTCGACGTGGGTGGGACTTCTGCAGGCACGGACGTCGTCTCCGACTCGGCAACGTCATCTCCCGAGGCGTCTACCGAGCTATCTCCCGAGTCCTTATCTCCCGAGCCATCTATCGACGCGGCACCGACACCATTACCGGAAGCGCCTTCGGTCTCATCAATGGCACCGACGACGTCGACGTCTTCCACTGCCGAGGCATTGCCGTCAGATGTGGTGTCAGGACTCATGTCCTCCGACAGCTCCATCAGGCGGAACTCCGCATCGGTGGCGTCGTCGACGTCGGCCGCTGCGGCGTTCATGTACCAGGTCACCGCATCATCACGACGGTCAGCAGCCAATAGCGCGGACGCGTAGGCGTAGAACAATCGTGCTGCCATCGTGCCGGTCCGGCCTGGTGCGAGATCCTCCGCCTGAAGGGTCACGAGCGCCTTCGCGGGTTCGCCCGCATCGATGCGGGCGCCAGCCTCGACGATGCGCATTTCCGTCGCCTCGTCGCCGGTCAGTGAGCGCCCCTCCTCGCTACGAGCGATTTCGATAGCTCGTTCTGGGCGTCCGAGTCCGCGCTCGGCGTCGGCGATCAATGGCAGCAGCGATGTGCCGCCGTTGATTCTGCGCGCGGCTCGCAACTCGGTAAGAGCCTCTTGCCATTCGCCGGCGTTGTAGGCCGCGATTCCCGCGGTCTCGCGGACCAGTCCGACCCTCGAGGCGCGCTCCCGCGCCGCACGTGCATGAGCCAGCGCCAATTCGGGATCTGAATCGAGCAGCTGAGCGACCATCACCAGATGCCTCGCCACCCGATCGGCGTTCGCCTTGTCGAGCGTCAACAGATCACGGCGTACTTCCTGGTCGAGGTCCGACGCCACGACGTCGTCGGGCAACGGCGGACCCGCAGGCCGGCCCTCGGGCCCTCGTCGATCCGAACCGCGTCGATCCGACGGTCGTCCACGGCCGTCTGGCCCACGTCCGCGATTGTCCGACCCACGCCCTCGGCCTCGTTTGTCCTGTCCCCGATCGCGATCGTTCATGACTCTCAATCTATGCCCTGCGGAGTCTTGGTGCGGAATCCACCGCGACCCGGAGCTCCCGCGTGCGCGAAATGTAAATGCCCGTGAATGCAGTAATGCCCCGCACCACGGGGGTGCGGGGCATTACTGGGATGTTGTGCTCGGCGGTGTCCTACTCTCCCACACCGATTAGAGTGCAGTACCATTGGCGCTGGTGGGCTTAGCTTCCGGGTTCGGAATGGGACCGGGCGTTTCCCCACCGCTATAGCCGCCGAAACAATATGAAACAGCATCCACGCAGAATGTTGCTCTTTATGTGAGCGTTGCGTGTGTTGTTTCAGAAGTGTCATAGTGGATGCGAACACACCTTTATTA
>NZ_LDTZ01000024.1 GCF_001186365.1 Gordonia jacobaea
AAGGGTTTTTCCCCTAGTTTTGGCCGTCGAGCCCGCGGGTGGTTTCTAGGGGAAAGGTTCTTTCCTCGGGTTGTGGCGCACCGGCCGGCGGAAGTTTCTAGGGGAAAGGTTTTCTCCTCGGGTTTTGTACTCGTCCCCGCGAAGTTTGCGGGGGAGAGGTCAGGAAGTGCCGGAAAGATTCCTTCCCCTACTTTCTGCGGGCGGGGCGTCGACGGTGCGGCGCGCCGTTTCGACGGTGCGGCAGGCTGTTTCGGGAGCTGCTGGCCCGAAGTTTCTAGGGGAAAGGTTCTTTCCTCGGGTTTCGTACTCGTCCCCGCGAAGTTTCCGGGGGAGGTGTCAGGAAGTGCCGGAAAGATTGCTTCCCCTACTTTCGACGCCCCGGCTGGCAGGAGGTTTCTAGGGGAAGAATCCTTCCCCTACTTTCCGCCGGCGCGCGCCGAAACCCGAAGCCCGACGCCCGACGACCCCTCGGCGTCAGCCCTTGTTGCGCAGCAGCTTCACGGCGCCGGCGCTCGCGGCGCCCGCGGCCCCGACGACCAGTGCCGTCGACGCCCCGTACTTTGCGGCCTTGCGGGCGGTACGGAAGTCGTACATCTCCCAGCCGCGCACCTTTGCGACGTCGCGCAGGTCAGCGTCGGGATTGATCGCGACGGCGCGCCCGACCAGTGACAGCATCGGGACGTCGTTGTGTGAGTCCGAGTACGCGGTGCACCGCTTGAGGTTCAGTCCTTCGCGAATTGCCAACGCGCGCACGGCATGTGCCTTGCCCGGGCCGTGCAGGATGTCGCCGACGAGTCGTCCGGTGAACTTGCCGTCGACGCTCTCGGCGACGGTGCCGAGTGCACCGGTAAGGCCTAGGTGGTCAGCGATGGTCTGTGCCAGCTCGACCGGAGTCGCGGTGACCAGCCACACCTGCTGACCGGCGTCGAGATGGCGCTGAGCCAAAGCCCTTGTGCCAGGCCAGATCTTGTCGGCGATGTACTCGTCGTAGATCTCCTCGCCGAGTCTGGCGAGCTCGGCTGTCTCGCGACCGGCGATGAACGACAACGCCTTTTCCCGACCCTCTGCGACGTCTTGGGCGTTCTCTTTGCCCGTGATGCGGAACTTCGCCTGCGTCCACGCGAAGTCGAAGATGTCGGAGTACGAGAAGTACTTTCGCGCGGCGAGTCCGCGCGCGAAGTGCACGATCGACGCTCCCTGCACCAGCGTGTTGTCGACGTCGAAGAACGCCGCGGCGGTGAGGTCGACGTCGACGTCGGGTTCGGTTTCGCTCGGTGGCCGGGCGCGCAGCGAATCGACGGCCGCCTGCGCCGACGCCTCTCCCGCGAGGGCCTGTCGCAATTCCTGCGCGGTCTGCCGGAACCGTCCGGTGGCCGCGGTAGCTCGCTCGGAGATCCAGGTCGTGACCCGGCGGGATTCTTCGTCGTCGAACTCGTCGTCGGCATGGATCTCGTCGTCATCGTCGCCGACGGAACCGTCGACGTCGTCGGCGTGCGACTCCCAGTCCTCGCCACTGCGGACCGGCCGCGCCTCGGCATCTGCGGAATCGGACGCGCCCACGCCGCCCGAAGGGGCCTCGCTACCTGGCGTTCCGCCGTCTGAGGCGCCCTTGTGCGGAGTGTCGCCGACGTCGGACACCTCGGACCCGGAATCGGGAACCTCGCCGTTCGGCTCCTCGCCCTCAGAGGTCACGCCCACCCTCCACCTCTCACGAATGCACAACCACTCAACGAATGCCGCCTCGCTCAGGCCTGCTCACCAACAGAGTAGTCATGGTGTCAGACTGTTCTGGCACCAACGTCGAAGGAGTTCGTTCGATGTCCATCACGCTGCTAACCCGCGACGGCTGCTCGGCCTGCGAGGCCGCCCGCGCCGACCTGGATCGGATCTGCGGCGAGCTGTCCGTCGAGTTCGACATCGTCGACGTCGACGCCGCCGCGAACTCCGGCGACGTCGAGCTACGCGCCGAGTACGGCGACCGTCTGCCCGTCGTCCTGCTCGACGGCGAAGAGCACAGCTACTGGGAGGTCGACGAGCCGCGGTTGCGCGCCGACCTCGACGCCGCCAAGCGCTGAACGCCCGAGCGCGCGGCGAAACCCTGAACCCGCGAACTCCCCGAACTCCCGCCGCGGGTCGCGTGCCGAGCGTCGAAGGCCGCGTATTACGCTGATCCTTCGGTCGGGTTAGTCGAAAGTGAGTGTGCGCAATGGCTATCGGGTCGGCGTCTGATCGCATCCCCGAGCCGTCGGTGACGCGCCTGGCCACCTACCTCCACGTTCTGCGCTCCCTGGGGCAGCGGGGCATTCTGATCGCCTCCAGCGGCCAACTGGCGACCGCGGCGGGAGTCAACCCGGCCATCCTCCGCAAAGATCTGTCCCATGTCGGCGCCAACGGCGTACGCGGCGTCGGATACGACGTCGGACGCCTCACCGCCCGCATCGCGCTCGCACTGCACACCGACACCGTCCACACCGTCGTGCTCGTCGGCGCAGGCACCCTCGGTCGCCTACTCGTCGCGCACACAGCCACCGACCGCACCTTCCGGGTCGTCGCGATGTTCGACGACGATCCGGACGTCATAGGGACCGTCGTCGACGACGTGGTGGTCTCCCCGTGCGCCGGTCTCGCTTCTCTTGCGAACGATCCGTCGATCGGCCAGGTCGACATCGGGGTGATCGCCACCGGTCCTGACAAGGCACAACGCGCAGCTGACGCGTTGATCGCCGCGGGAATCCGGCAACTGCTGAACGTGACCGCCGCAACGTTGTCGACGGACTCCGATGTCGTCGTCAGACAGGTTGATCTAGCCTTGGAGTTGCAGGTGCTGACGTTCCACGCGTCACGCACCCCGTTGTCTGTCGGGGAAGATGGGCAGCAGGGCCATGTCGACCTGCCTGTGGACGTGCCGCTCAGGGCCAAGGGGCCCGGCGACGATCTGGCTGTTGACCAACTGCCGGGGGTCGGCGTCGCGGACGTGCCCAGAACAGACATACGGAGTGTGGGTCAAGGATGATGAGTGCGAGATCTGCGATGGAGACGGTGACGCGGTGAGTGTTCTGCTGTTCGGAATCAGCCATCGGAGCGCACCCGTCGACGTTCTGGAGCGACTCGCGGTCGCCGACCATGACCGGCCCAAGCTCGTCGACGACCTGCTGTCGTCGCGTGCGATCTCCGAGGCGATGCTCGTCTCCACCTGCAATCGCGTCGAGATCTACGCCGTCGTCGACGCATTCCACCCCGCACTCGAAGCCGTTGGTGACGTGCTCGGCGACCATTCCGGGCTTTCCATCAACGACCTCACCCGCCACGCGTACGTCCGCTACTCCGAGGCCGCCGTCGAGCATCTGTTCACCGTCGCCGCAGGCCTCGACTCGATCGTCGTCGGCGAGCAGCAGATCCTCGGTCAGATCCGCAACGCCTACCTCGACGCCGACGCCAACAAGACCACCGGCCGTACCCTGCACGAGCTCGCCCAGCACGCCCTGCGCGTCGGCAAGCGGGTGCACTCCGAGACCGGAATCGACCGCGCGGGGGCGTCGGTCGTGTCGGTTGCGCTGCATCGCGCCCAGCATCTGCTGCAGAAGGCGGCGCCAGAGATCGATCCCGAGCAGTCGCTGCGCAGAGCCGTAGTCATCGGCGCCGGCGCCATGGGGGGTCTTGCGACCGCCCAGTTGGCCCGTGAAGGCGTCCGCGAGCTTGTCGTGGTGAACCGGACCGTCGCCAACGCGGAGCACCTCGCAGGCAATATCGCGGCCAATCATCCCGGAGTCGCCGTGCGCGGCGTCGGATTCGACGATCTGCCTGCCGTAATGGCCTCCGCGGACGTCGTCGTCGCATGCACGGGTTCCATCGGGACCGTCGTCGGCGTCGGCGAGGTGCATTCGGCACTGGCCGCACGTACCGCTGTGCAGCCGCTGATCATCTGCGACCTGGGGCTGCCCCGCAACGTCGATCCCGCCGCGGCGCGCCTGCCCGGCGTCCACGTCATCGACATCGAGAGTCTGCGCGGCGATTCCGAGGCACAGGCCGCGCACGACGACACCGCCGCTGCCCGCTCGATCGTCGGCGGCGAGCTCTCCGACTACCTGACCCTGCAGCGTCAGGCCGAGGTCACGCCGACCGTCGCGGCGCTGCGTCAACGCGCAGCCGACGTCGTCGAGGCGGAGATTCTCCGGCTCGAGACCCGCCTGCCCGACCTCGAGGGCGCTCAGCGCGACGAGGTCGCCAAAACTGTTCGACGCGTCGTCGACAAACTGCTGCATGCCCCCACTGTCCGGGTCAAACAACTCGCGTCGACGCCCAACGGCGACCACTACGCCGAGGCGCTGCGTGAACTCTTCGAGCTCAAGCCGGGCGCTGCCGAGGCCGTCTCGGCGCCGGAGAGCGGTCTGGGCGACAAGCATGGCGTCGGCGAAACGTCGGCCGATCAGGGAGAGCGTTGAGCCCCATTCGCATCGGTACGCGAGGCTCGCTGCTCGCCCGTACCCAGTCTCAGACCATCGCCGACGCCCTGACCGCCAACGGGCATCCCGCAGAGCTGGTCATCATCAAGACGGCGGGTGACGCGTCGGCGGCCCCGGTCGCCGAGATCGGCGTCGGAGTGTTCACGACGGCCATCCGCAACGCGCTGCATGCGGGCGAAGTCGACGTCGCCGTCCACTCCTACAAGGACCTGCCGACAGCACCCGATCCGGGCCTGGTAGTCGCGGCCGTCCCGCCCCGGGAAGATCCACGAGATGCGCTGGTCAGCAGGGGTAACCTCGTACTCGGGGCGCTTCCTCCCGGCGCGACGATCGGCACGTCCTCCCCGCGAAGGGCGGCACAGCTTAAAGCATTGGGTCTCGGTTTGGAAATCCGCCCCCTAAGAGGCAACCTAGATTCTCGGTTGGGCAAAGTCGCCGGCGGCGAACTCGACGCAGTCGTTGTCGCCCGTGCCGGACTCGTCCGCATCGGCAGGGCCGAAGAGGTCACCGAAGCGTTCGATCCCGTGGTGCTGTTACCAGCACCGGCGCAGGGTGCACTGGCAGTTGAGTGCCGCTCCGACGATGCCGAACTGGTGAGAATTCTCGCCGAGTTGGACGACGAGGCCACCCGCGTGGCGGTCGACGCCGAGCGTGCGGTATTGGCGGCTCTCGAAGCCGGATGTACCGCACCGGTCGGTGCGATAGCCGAAGTGGTCGAGTCGATCGATGAGGACGGGCGCATCTTCGCCGAACTGTCGCTCCGTGCGGCGGTGGCGGCCGAGGACGGATCCGATGTGATCCGCGCTTCGGTGGTGGGTCCGGTCGACAACGCCACACAACTCGGACGAGGCCTCGCCGCCGAACTGCTGGATCTGGGAGCGGGCGAACTCGTCAACTCCTGAGCAGCAGAGAAGAACTGCAGCCCTCTCGACGAGGGCAGGAGAGTGCGAACGCATGAGCCGTACGAAGAAGGCCAATCCGGGTCGAATCCTCTTCGTGGGATCGGGTCCCGGCGATCCCGAACTGCTAACCGTGCGTGCGCGGACAGTGATCGCGAATGCGACGACCGCCTTCATCGATCCCGACGTTCCAGCAGCCGTCGTGGCGATGATCGGCTCCGCCCACCGGCAGGAGCTCGCGGAATCCGCGCGTAAGAGCACCAAGAACGACACGAAGAAGGCCGACGAGGCCACCGACGAGAACGAGTCCGACGACTCGGCGACCGCCGCGGACGACACCGTCGAGGAGCAGGACCAGATCGTCCATCCCGCACTCGGCGATCCCGCTGAGGTCGCTCGCACCCTCGTCGCCGCGGCGAAGGAGGGCGACGACGTCGTCCGCGTCGTCTCCGGTGATCCGCTGACGACCGATTCGGTGCTGTCCGAGGTCAACGCCGTCTCGCGCACCTCGGTCGCATTCGAGGTGCTGCCAGGACTGCCTGCGGCTTCCGTGGTCCCGAGCTACGCGGGCATGCCGCTGGGTTCGAGCCACACCGAGGCCGACGTCCGCGCCGAAGGCGTCGACTGGGCCGCGCTCGCCGCAGCACCGGGACCGCTGGTGCTGCACGCGACGTCGGGCCATCTGGCCGAGACCGCGAGCGCACTGACCGAGCACGGTCTCGCCCCACAGACGCCCGTCGCGATCACGATCAACGGCACCACCTGCGCACAGCGCACCATCGAGGCGACGCTGGCCACGCTCAACGAGCAGGGCAACGCGCTGAGCGGACCGCTGATCCTCACGATCGGCAAGGTCGTCAGCCAGCGCGGCAAGCTCTCCTGGTGGGAGTCGCGCGCACTCTACGGCTGGACCGTGCTGGTGCCCCGCACCAAGGACCAGGCAGGCGACATGAGCGAACGCCTCGTCAGCCACGGCGCTGTGCCCAAGGAAGTGCCGACCATCGCGGTCGAGCCGCCCCGCAGCCCTGCTCAGATGGAGCGCGCCGTCAAGGGACTCGTCGACGGTCGCTACCAGTGGGTCGTGTTCACCTCGACCAACGCGGTGCGTGCCGTGTGGGAGAAGTTCGCCGAGTTCGGACTCGACGCCCGCGCGTTCTCCGGGGTGAAGATCGCCTGCGTCGGCGAAGCGACGGCCGAGAAGGTCCGGACCTTCGGCATCAACCCCGAGTTGGTTCCGTCCGGCGAGCAGTCGAGCCTCGGACTCCTCGAAGACTTCCCGCCGTACGACGACGTCTTCGACCCGGTCGACCGAATCCTGTTGCCACGCGCCGACATTGCCACCGAGACCCTCTCGGAGGGTCTGCGCGATCGCGGTTGGGAGATCGACGACGTCACCGCGTACCGCACCGTGCGGGCAGCACCGCCGCCCGCCGAGACGCGCGAGATGATCAAGACCGGCGGATTCGACGCCGTCTGCTTCACCTCGAGCTCGACGGTCCGCAACCTGGTCGGCATCGCCGGAAAGCCGCACGCGCGCACCATCGTTGCGTGCATCGGCCCCAAGACTGCCGAGACCGCAACCGAATTCGGACTGCGCGTCGACGTTCAGCCGGAGTCGGCGTCGGTGACCGAACTGGTCGACGCCCTCGCCGAGCACGCCGCTCGCCTGCGGGCCGAGGGCGCGTTGCCTCCTCCGCGCAAGAAGTCGCGGCGGTCGCGGTCGTAGAGGTGGGGCGTATGGCACCGGTTATTCGTCCCCGCAGGTTGCGCACCACACCGGCGATGCGTCGGTTGGTCGCGCAAAACGCGCTGCGCCCAGCCGATCTCGTGCTGCCGATGTTCGTCGCCGACGGCATCGACGATCCGCGTCCGATCGGATCGATGCCCGGCGTCGTGCAGCACACGCTCGACTCGCTGCGTAAAGCGGCCGACGAAGCCGTGCGCGCGGGCGTCGGCGGGCTGATGCTCTTCGGTGTTCCCAAGGCCGAGGACAAGGACGCGATAGGGTCCGGCGCTGATGATCCGGACGGCATCCTCAATCGCGGATTGCGTGTTCTCGCAGACGATCTCGGTGATTCGACCGTGCTGATGGCCGACACCTGCCTCGACGAGTTCACCGACCACGGGCACTGCGGCGTGCTGTCCGACGACGGCCGAGTCGACAACGATGCGACGCTCGAGCGCTACGTGTCGATGTCGCTCGCGCAGGCTCGTGCCGGTGCGCACCTTCTGGGTCCGTCGGGGATGATGGACGGCCAGGTCGCCGAGATTCGTGCCGCGCTCGACGCCGAAGGTCTCACCGACACAGGCATTCTCGCGTACTCGGCGAAGTATGCGTCCGCGTTCTACGGCCCGTTCCGCGAGGCTGTCGGCTCGTCGCTGCAGGGCGATCGTCGTACCTACCAACAGGATTCGGCCAACCGCACCGAGGCGCTCCGCGAAGTGCACCTCGACCTCGACGAGGGCGCCGACATCGTGATGGTCAAGCCCGCCATGAGCTACCTCGACATCGTCCGCGACGTCGCCGAGATCTCCGACGTTCCCGTCGCGGCCTACCAGATCTCGGGCGAGTACTCGATGATCACCGCCGCCGCCGAGCGCGGCTGGATCGACCGCGACGCCGCCATCCTCGAGTCACTGACCTCGATCAAACGCGCAGGCGCCTCGATCATCCTGACGTACTGGGCGACCGAGGTCGCCGCCAAGCTGGCCTAGGCCGCTTTACCGCTGGTCGCGCGGCGCGCGCTTTCTCGCTGGTCGAGCGGGCCCGAGCGCAGCGAGGTCCCGAGTCGAGACCACACGCGCCGGCCGCCGGACCCGTCCTCGCTGGCTGGACGGCGCGGCCACAACCGCTGGTCGAGCGGGCCCGAGCGCAGCGAGGACCCGAGTCGAGACCACCTCGCGCAGCCGTCGGGTATCGGCGCCGGTCGTGGTCTGGCGTGCGTACACAATCGTGACGTCAGCGGGGGGTGATCGAAATTATTGTCGTGGCCTCGCGCTGGCGTCCGAGTTGTGTACGCGGCCGCGCTCCGCAGGTCCTCATCGCGCACCAAGCTGCGTTCATTACGCTGGAGCTATGTCGCATTTTCTCGATCCGCGTCGCGACCCCGCGTCCGCGCAGCCCGACGGGCAGAACAAGCGCCCGAAGCTGCCCGACTCGGTGGCAATCGCGTGTGAGCTGTGGATTGTCGTGGTCATCGCCAGGATAGTCACGGCCGTCGCGCAGTATCCGACCCTGCGCGACATGATGAACCAGCGAGCCTCCGACCTCCCCGCCGATACCCCGCGCGCAGAGGTAGACCTCATGACGTCCTCGGGCTTCCTGATCGCGATTACGGTGATCACCGCGGTGGTCCTGTCCGCGATCTCGTTGACCTTCGTCTGGTTTGTGCGCAAGGGATACAACTGGGCGCGGGTCCTGCTTGGTGCGATGGGAGTTTTCGTTCTCATCGACATGGCGTTCTCGCTGATCGGGGGCGTCGATCCCTGGTGGACCGGAATCCCCCTGACCATCGGTGGCATCGCTGCGCTGGGCGCGACCATCCTCTTGCTGAGACGTGAGTCCGACGCCTACTGCCGCGCGATGGCCGACTACCGCCGACCGCAAACCACGCCGCCCGGGTACCCCGCGCCTCCCGCGTACCCACCCCAGTACCCGCAGGCCCCGCCTTACTCTCAAGCTCCGCCGTACCAGCAGACACCGCCATACCAGCAGACACCGCCGTACCCGCAGGTCGCGCCTCCGTCGTACGGACAAGCACCCGACCAGCCTCCGGCCGGTGGCCAGTATCCCGACAACGCCTACTATCCCCAGAACTCGCCGACGCCGACGTCCTGGGAAGAAGAGGCGCGACTCCGGGGCTGGCAGCCGCCGACGACCACCGAGGCGGCATCACCCCAAAGCACGTCACCCCAGAGCACGTCACCCCAAAACGCAACACCCCAGACCGGATCGCTGCAGAAAGATCCGAATACAGTCGGCACGCCGTCGGGAACGGGCCACGGCGACTACGCTTCCGAAGAGGGGGACCGATCCGTCGAGGCGCGTCTCCACAGCCGCGAGAACGAGTCGACGCCGCACAGCGAGCCGTCGACAGACAGAAAGCAAAGCAGTGACCCTTCCTGACGCAAGTAAACGCCCGAAGATGGTGACCTGGGCGTATCGATGCTGGATAGCGTCCGGCGTTCTGTTGGGACTGCTCGGTGTCGTCTACATCCTGGCAGGCATCTTTGCCGACGGCCCGACGCTGCTTCCGATCGGGATCGGGATCATCGTGATCGCGGTCGGCGTGGCGTACGTGCTGCTCGGCAGCAAGGCCTACGTCGGGGATGCTCGTTGGCGCTCCTCGTTGGCGGCGCTGACGCTGGTCGTGGTGATCATGCTGGTGTTCCTCAGTTTCGGCGATCCTGCCCTGGCGTTCACGCTGCTCGCAGCAGTCATCGGACTCTTGGGATCGTTGTTCGCCTACCGGCCGGAAGCCGACGCGTGGTTCAACGCCGGCAGCCCACCCGAGTGCCCGGAGAAGTCGACGTCGGGCAAGGGTAAGTCGGGCGGCAAGGGTCGCGTCGCGAACGGCAAGAGCAGGCCGGGCGGTAATACACGCCCCGCCGAGAACCGATCGGGCGCCAACGGCGCCGCCTCCGCGCGGAACAAGCAGGACCGGAAACGGGACAGAGCGTGAGCTCTGCCGCTGACGATCCCGCCGATGGCAGCGCAGAACCCGCAGAGTCAGCGGATAGCAGCGTCGAGCCTGAAGGCGATGTCGGTAGCGAGGAATCGACCGACGGCAACAAAGCCCCCACCGACGAGTCCGAAGAAGCCGCACAACCCGAACAGACCGCAGATCTCGCCGACCCCGAGGAACCCGCCGAGCCCGAGGACCCCGCAAACCCGATCCCGGCGCCCGAGGATCGTGGCGAGACGTTGTTCGTCGAGCAGGGCGGAAGTTGGTGGGTCGTGGCGATCGGTCCGGTGCTCGCGGGTGCCGTGCTCGCGATGGACATCGCAGGCCCCGGCCGCGTGCACTGGCTGTGGATTTCGGTCCTCGGAGCGATCATCACGCTGTTCTCGATCGTCCAGGTGTATGCGGCGCGCCGTCACGTCGGCGTCGAACTGACCGAGACCACGCTGCAGCAGGGGACACTGCTGATGGCGCTCGCCGACATCGAGAAGATCTACCCGGCCAACAATGGCGCCGAACACGAGAAGTGGGAGAGCGCTCCGGCGCTCGGAGAACTCGCGGGTGTTCCGCGACGGCGCAAGGGCGTCGGCGTGAAGCTCGTCGACGGCAAGCTCGCCCAGGCGTGGGCCCGCGACGTCGAACGATTCCGGCAGGAACTCACCGAGGCGCACCTCGCGGTGCAACTCGGTGTGTCCCCGCGGGGGCCGAGCAGCTAACCCAGCCCCCGACCACTCAGTGGTTGTCGATCATCGGCGCGCCCATGAGTTCCTCGGGGATGCCGAATGCGTCGACGAGCGTCGCCGCGTGGGGACGAAGGTCTTGGCAGAGTTCATTGACGCCGCGTCGAATCGCCTTGGCGCGCTCCACGGAGATGTGGCGATGCATCATGAACCAGCCGAGGTCGGCCTCGAGGGCCGAGTAGACGAACAGATCGCACACCTTGCCGAGTACCTCGGCCGCGGCGCGTGAATCGCAGTCGTTGATGGCTTGTACGAACGCCTCCAGCACGATCCGCTCGGTGCGAGCCTGCCCGACCTTGAGCAGATGGTCCTGCGCGTTGTTGAACACCTCGAACGCATCGTTGTCGTCGTTGGTAGCTCGACGCAGACGCTGCGCGCAGGTGCGCACCAGATGGTCCTCGCGGTTGCGGAAGAGTCGAAGCTGAGTACCACGGTTGGTCAGCGCCGACTTCTCGGTGTCTTCGTCCGAACTCTCCAGGAGTGTCTGAACCACTTGTCGCGCAGCGGTTTTCTCGACGACGACGTCGCGCGCCATCGACGCGATGAACCGCACCCAACCGCCTGCCGACAGGCCTTGGACGTCGTCGGCGTAGGCCGAAAGCACTTCCTTGGCGATGAGCTGGGTGAGCACGGTGTTGTCGCCCTCGAACGTGGTGAAGACGTCGATGTCGCCGCGGATGATCGAGATCTGGTTCTCGTCGAGATAGCCTGCGCCGCCGCATGCTTCGCGAGCGACATTGATCGCGTGAGATGCGTGCCATGTCGCGTACGCCTTGAGTCCTGCGGCGTTGGCTTCGAGCTCGCGCTGGCGACCCGCCTTGGAATCGTCGGCAGAGCCGTCGGGCGATTCGGCCGGGGTGTCGGACTGCACCTCGTGAAGTTCTTCGGTGAGCTCGTTCTGTGCGAATGCGATGGCGTACGACTTCGCGATGAGCGGCAGCAGCTTTCGCTGGTGACCGAGATAGTCGAGGATGACGATCTCTTCCTCGTCGCCCGGGGCGTCGAATTGCCTGCGCACCAAGCCATATCGTGTGGCGATCGCCAACGCCTTACGCGACGCGGCTCCGGCGGTGGCCGCAACCGTGATCCGACCGCGGATGAGTGTGCCGAGCATGGTGAAGAAGCGTCGGTTGGGGTTCTCGATCGGCGACGAGTACGTGCCGTCGTCCTCGACGTCGGCATAGCGGTTGAGGAGGTTGTCCTTCGGTATGCGCACCTCGTCGAACATGATGCGTCCGTTGTCGACGCCGGGCAGTCCGCCCTTGTAGCCGCAGTCGCTCGTCGTCACACCGGGAAGGTCGTTGCCGTCGGCGTCGCGGATCGGCACCACAAAGCAGTGCACGCCATAGCTTTCCGGCTCCTGGCCGGGACCGGCAGTGATCAACTGCGCGAAAACCGATGCCATGCGGGCGTGTTCGGCAGCGCCGCCGATGTAATCCTTGCGGGCCGACGGTGTCGGCGAGTGGATCACGAATTCCTTGGTGGCTGCGTCGTACGTCGCGGTCGTCTCGAGTTCCTGCACGTTGGAACCGTGCCCGGTCTCGGTCATGGCGAAGCAGCCGAGGAGGTCGAGGCTGATGGTGTCGGCGACGTACTTCTCGTGATGCCTTGCGGTGCCGAGGTTTTCGACGGCGCCGCCGAACAGTCCCCACTGCACTCCCGCCTTGACCATCAGGGACAGGTCGGCGTAGCCGAGCATCTCGATCGCGGTGATCGACGCCCCGACGTCGCCTGTGCCGCCGTGGTCGGCGCCGAATCCGGCAGCCGCGAATCCTTCGTCGGACAGTTCGCGCATCTCCTCGAGGATGCGCGCACGCGCCTGTTCGAGAGTTCGCGACGGATCGGGAAGCAGGTCGGCGCGGTTGGCGCGTCGTCGAACTTCATCTCGGGTGGCTCGCCAGCGTCCGTCGAGTACGTAGCGCAGGTTGTCGACGAGCAGACCGCGTTCGGCTTCGGACAGTTCGCTGGTGTCGGCGACTGCCGTGTCGATGCTGGGGTCGTCGTCGGTTGCTGGCGTCGAGGGACTCTCGGTTGGGGTCGACATGAGCTCTACGTTACGGATCGATTCCGACCGTGGGGGTCGATACCCGCGAGGACAGGCTTATGACGCGCGATGAACACCGACGGCCCGGTGCTTTCCGCCTGCGAAACCGTCGACGGCAGCATGTTTGCCCGGCGCCGCGTGAGCGCTCGAATGCTGGCCGAACGGCAACAGCGGGGCGACCGCGTCGGACACCTGCTTGCTGACATCGGCGACCTGCGTCCGGAGCGTCGAGAACGGGTCTGTCGGGGCCGGACGCGTTGCCGGCTTGGCGTGAGCAACCTGTGGCGCGGCGGAGTTCGGTGCCGTCGAGGGAGCCACGCGCTCGTCGTAGCCCTGGGTGGCACGCGTGCTGCTCATCGTGACCTGGCTGCGTACCTCGACACGAGGTTGACTCGACGCCGACTTTGGCTGCGCGCCAAACGATTCCGCGATTTGATCGAGGAAATCCTGTCCGGACTCCAGCGTGACCCCGAATGCCTTCTGCAGGCCCTCGATGTTGATCGCGATGTTCTCGTTGATCTGCTTGCCGACCGCGTCCATGTTCTTGTAGAACTCCGCGGTGCTCTCGCGCAGAGCCTCCGGTGTGGTCGCGGCGCGGGCGTCGGCGAGCAATTGCTGCTGGACCTTCGGGTCCTGCCCATTGCGCACCTCGATGTAGTCGAGGCGTGACTTCTCGTCGTAGTCGGGTCGGTTGTACACCCAGTTGTGCTCGGTCTGTGGTTGCCCGAAATCGAAGAACGAGTAGTAGTTGCCGAACAGATACTGTTTCGGCAGCGAATCCGGCGCGCCCTTGATCCCGCCGAGCTGGCAGGGGAGGCAGTACGTGCCCTCGACGTTGGGGTTCAGACCGATCCACGACGCCTTGCCCAGGCGATTGAGTGCCTTGAGCCACTGGTCGGCGGTGGGCGCGGGTCGATAGCCGGTCGGGTCCTGCGTCAGCGTTTCCCAGATTGCCTTCTGCGGTCCCCACGGGTCGAGCTTGTAGTACTTGCCGGACCAATCCGGCTGGATCTCGACAACCTTGCCCTCGGGAGTGGTGTAGGTCTCGTGGTTGGGATCGATGGTGTTGCGGATCTCCGGGAAGCGATAACCCAACACCAACTGCCAGGTGGGCACCTGCCCGTACTGGTCGAAGTAGAAGACGTCCGAACACGGACCGGGGATGCCGGTGCAGTTCTCCGTCATGGGCGCGTTGGCGGCCATGGTGATCCACCACTGTTCGAAATTCGCCTGTGCGACAAGCGGAATCGGCACCATCATCAGGGTGGTGCCTTCGAGCTTCTGCTTGTCCTGCTGGTCGAACCCGATGACGTTGGTCGGGATGTAGAGCCACCAGTTACTGGAATTCTCGAGCGCTTCACTCGTCTTGTTCATGCCCTCGTACTCGACGGCAGGCATGTTGGCGATCGTCTGAAGGAGGTTCGTCGGAATGTTCGCCACGGAGTTCCCGGCGAGCCGCACGCCGTTGTCGGCGGTCACAGTCGGCACCTGAACGTCGGGGGGAGTGGGCGTATGCGACGCCAACGCCGAGACGACGCCGACTCCGACAAGTGCAGCCCCCAACGCGGTGACCGGTCGCGACCCGCCGGTCCGTCGAGACATGCTTGTGGCGTCGACGTCGGTTTTCATCAGATGCGTCCCCCCATGGAACTCCGTCTGGCTTTGAGTAGCGATTGACTGTTGTCGTGTTGTGCCCTGCCTGGCGTGAGCATCCGCGACGTTGCGACCCCCGATGCCACCTCCTTCCGGGGGTGGCGTGCACACGAGTGTGGTCCATATCGTAGGAGCACGTCAACGTCGCGGGCCTCACCCCGCGTGTCATCGATGCCAAGCAGGGAGAACACTGTGTCGTCACAGACAACCGATGTCGCTGTCACCGCGCAACTCGACGCCGAATTCGGGCGCATCGACTCCGGGACCGCCAATCGCTCGGAAATGACGCCCCTTCGCTTCCTGCAGCGCTCGGTCGAGGTGTTCGGCGATCGCACCGCCATCCGTTACGGGGCGCGTTCGGCGACCTACTCGGAGTTCGGCGACGAGGTGCAGCGCCTTGCCCGGGTCCTCGAGTCGACGATCAGGCCAGGTGAGCGGATCGCCTACCTGGCACCCAACGTGCCCGAGTTGCTCGTCGCGCACTTCGCGGTGCCGCTCGCAGGCGGAGTTCTCGTCGCACTCAACTCACGCCTTGCAGGCCCCGAACTCGTCTACATCCTCAATCACGCCGGCGTCACCACACTGTTCTTCGACGCCGAGTTCCGACACACCGTCGCTTCCATCGCCGACGAAGTTCCTGACGTGACGTCGTACGTCGAGATCACCGACCTCGAGTTCGGTCCAACGCCGAGCGACGTCGAATCGTCGGGCATCAGTGGACTTCGCTCGTACGCTGACTTTCTCGCAGGCGCCGAGGAGCTTGATTCGACGCCGCTCCCGTGGACTGTCGACGACGAAGACCGTGTCATCAGCATCAACTACACGTCGGGGACGACGGGCAAGCCCAAGGGTGTGATGTACACGCATCGGGGCGCCTACCTCAACTCGCTGGGCGAAATGCACCACAACCAATTCACCGGCAGCACAAGGTATTTGTGGACGCTCCCCATGTTCCACTGCAACGGCTGGTGCACGCCCTGGGCGGTCACCGCTGCGTCGGCGATGCACGTGTGTCTACGTCTGGTGCGCGCAGACGCGGTGTGGGACGCCATCGATGACCTCGGAGTCACGAATCTGTGCGGTGCGCCAACGGTTCTCATCACGATCGCCGGATCGCCACGCGCGCATCGCCTCGACGCGCCGCTCCGGATCACCACGGCGGGCGCACCGCCGTCTCCGACGGTGATCGCAGCGCTTGCGGCGCTCGACATCGGTGTCGTCCACGTATACGGCCTCACCGAAAGCTATGGCCCGTACACGATCTGCGAGTACCAGGAAGCCTGGGACGATCTCGACCCCGCCGACAGGGCCGCGAAACTATCGCTGCAGGGTGTCGGAATGGTTCAGGCAGAACCCGCGCGTGTCGTCGAGCGCGGCGTCGTGCCACTTGTCGACGTGCCCGCCGACGGCTCGACGATCGGTGAGATCGTGTTGCGCGGCAACAACATCATGGCCGGGTACTTCAAAGATCCCGACGCGACTCGACAAGCGTTCGAGGGTGGATGGTTTCACACCGGCGACCTCGGCGTCATGCACCCGGACGGCTACATTCAGCTCCGCGATCGAGCCAAGGACATCATCATCTCGGGCGGCGAGAACATCTCGACGATCGAGGTCGAACAAGCGCTCGTCAGCCACGACGCGGTGCTCGACGTCGCGGTCGTCGGTGTCCCCGACGAGAAGTGGGGCGAACGGGCGAGGGCGTATGTGCTCCTGAAAGAGGGGCGGTCGCTGAGCTCCGACGAGTTGATCGAGTATGCACGAACTCTGTTGGCGGGCTACAAGATTCCACGCGACATCATCTTCGCCGACGAGTTGCCGCGCACGTCGACAGGCAAGGTGCTCAAGTTCGAGCTACGCAAGAACGCCGCGAATTGACCTGCGCCGCCGATCACATCGCGTAGCGCGCGAGCAGGTCGGCGCCGACGGCAGGCGGTACGAGTTCTTCGGGGAAGACCATGGCGGGTGTCGCGAACTGGCGGGTCCTCACCACGAACATGGTCCCGAGGTGTGCGACTCCGGTGATTGCCGACGCGTGCACAGAGTTCGTCGTCGGGCCCGCCGTCAGGGTGAGGCGATCGAACGAGAACTCACTCGACATCGGCGTGCCCGCAGGAGCGAATCTCGCCCACACGGCGATGATCCGACGGTAGGCAAAGAACGGCAGCGCGAGCGTGAGCACGAGGAGTGCGCAGCCATAGATCAGTACCGAGGACGACGAGTCGTCGCTTGCCGCCATGAACGCACCGAAGACGACGAGCAGAACGCCGAACCCGCCGAAGACAGCAGCCTGGACGACGAGCTGACGGCGCAGACCGAGCAACAGGGATTTCGCCGCCCGCGACGACATGTCGGGTCCTGCGATCATCTGGCTGCGCACCACACCCGGGGGTGGAGGCGGCGTCGTCGCGTCGAAGCGGGGGATTGACGGCAAAGTGTCGGGTCCTTGCGACGACGGAACGGTCACGCGATCTCCTCTGACTGGCGAGTGGTCGTCGAAAATGTAGCCGAGAACACCCGGGTCGACGCCGTCGTCGGCCCGGGTGTCGTTCGGCTGACCAAGCGCGAGGTTCTCCGCCGACCATCGGACAATCGGTGTTCCTTTCGCACACGTCGGACGGCCGCGTGTTGGCACAACGGGATGGCCACCAGCGATACTGAATCCATGGCACCGAGTGACACAGCGGGCGGATCGGTCGATCTCCGAACCCAGGTCGTCGCGGCGTCGATCCGTCTGTTCAGCGAAAACGGCTACGAGTCGACGACGGTCGATCAGATCGCGGCCGCCGCGGGCGTGTCGCGCCGAACCCTGTTTCGACAGTTCCGGTCGAAAGAGGACATGATCTTCGCCGACCATGAGGAACTGCTGACCGACGTGGCCGCGCAACTCGCCGACAGCGACGACGTCGACCCGCCGACTGCGGTGTGCGCAGCAGCCGAGCTGGTGTTCACGCACTTTCACAACACCCGTGACCTGGCGGTTCGACGCATGGACGTCGTATCTAAGGTGCCGACTCTGCGCGAGCGCGAGTTGGTTACGACGTATCGGTACCAGCGGGTTTTCGAGGAGTATCTGCGCAGTCGGCTACCCGACGAGTCGCCGGTCGACATCGTCGCGTTCGCCGCAGCGATCACCTCGGCGCACAACTACCTGCTGCGGTCGATGATCCGCGGCGACGCGGACGCGACGCTCGGTCGGTTGCGTCGAGACCTCGAACGGATTCGGATGGCCCTCGGTGCCAGCGGACGACCCGAGGTAGCTGTGATCACCTTCCCCGCAGGCGCGTCGGCACTCGAAATCTCGCGGGCGGTCAGCGAAAAGATCGGCTCGACGATCCCCGACTCCGGCACCTGACACTCTCCGATCGCCTGATCGGATGAATACGAGCGGGTCGCGAGTGATTCAAGCGCGAAATGGTCGCTGAAGTGCCATGATGTGGTCCGTGGTCGGCGTTGCCTGCCATGTGCTGTAGGTGGCGCGGCACCCGGGGGAGCAGTTTCGAGGAGTCTCCGTGAGTGTTCAGACTCAGCGGTACTCGCACGCGCTGCGTCGGGCGTGGATGGCGCCCGACGGTTACGACGCCGTGGTTGCGTCGATCAAATCCAGCGGGATGGGCGCACTTGTGCGCGGCTGCGTCGGCATGAGCGTTGTGCTCGTGGCGATCGGCGCAATGCTGTTGCTCGCGGTCGATGGTGGACCTGACACCACCATCGCACGAGCGGTCCTCGTCGCCGACAACGTGATTGCCCTGATCATCGGGATCAGTTGGCTGATCGCTCCGTCCTGGCCGTCGCGTCGGGGCTCTCTCATTCGCGTCTACGCGATGTGCATGTTGTACGGACTCTCGCTGTTCGTGATCGGGATGCCGCTCGTCGGGTTGGTCGGCTCATGTGCGTATGCGGCACTGGCCGCGTATGTCTCGCTTTTCCACAGTGTCCGACATCTGGCGGTGATCCTGGTTGTCGCGGGCGTGTTCATCTCCGTGCTGTATGCGCTGGTTGTCGTCGATCATCACGCGATGCTCGGTCTATTCATCTGCATGATCGCGGCGGTCACGATCGTCACCGTTCCGTTCGGCCAGCAGGTGGCGGTACTCGTCTTGCGCGACGACGCCGCCGAGTCCGACCATGACCCGCTCACCCGCGCGCTCAATCGGCGGGGTCTCGAGCGCCGATTCGACCTGCTCATTCGCGATCTCTCCACCGAAGTCGAACGCCGCGCGATCTTCATCGCCATCGACCTGGACAACTTCAAACGCATCAACGACACGTTCGGCCACGGCACCGGAGACAGAATTCTCTGCGACGTCGTACGTGCGATCGGGGACGTCGTCTCGCCGCGTGCCCTGGTGGCTCGGACCGGCGGGGAGGAATTCGCCGTCGTGTGTCCGCAGCCTTCGCTCACACGAGTGGAGCAGATCGGCGATCTGATACGGCAAGCGATCGCACAGTCGTCGCCGCAGTACGACGTGCGCGCGAGCGTCGGGCTGTGTCTGGTGACGCTCTGGCCGACATCGACGGTGTCGTCGAGCGCCGACGTGCTCTGCGCTGCGCTCAGCTCGTCGGATGCGGCGATGTACCGCGCGAAGCGCGCGGGCGGTGATCGCGTCGAATGGACGTAAGGGTGGCACCGAGTGTCGACAATGGGCTTGGAGGGCGAGTAATATGACACTCAGTGTCGCGTTCATGGGAACGCATCATCATCCTAAAATCATGTCATCGTTGACTGAATGAGGAGGCTCTCATGGGGTATGCCAACCCCGATTTCGATCTATTCCAGCTGCCAGAAGAGCATCTCGCGCTCCGCGAGGCGATTCGAGCACTCGCGCTCAAGGAAATTGAGCCGCACGCGGCAGACGTAGACGAGCGTTCACGATTCCCCGAAGAAGCGCTGAAGGCGCTGACGACCTCGGGGTTCAACGCGATCCACGTACCTGAGCAGTACGGGGGCCAGGGTGCAGACTCGGTGGCCGCATGCATCGTGATCGAAGAGGTGGCCCGAGTGGACGCTTCTGCTTCGCTGATCCCGGCGGTGAACAAGCTCGGCACGATGGGCCTGATCCTCAACGGATCGGAAGAGCTCAAGCAGCAGGTCCTGCCTTCCATTGCCTCCGGCGAAGCCATGGCGTCGTACGCCCTGTCGGAGCGTGAGGCCGGTTCTGACGCAGCGGCGATGAAGACGCGTGCGCGCAAGGACGGCGACAACTGGGTCATCAACGGCACCAAGTGTTGGATCACCAATGGCGGCAAGTCCACCTGGTACACCGTCATGGCGGTCACTGACCCCGACATGGGTGCTCACGGAATCTCGGCGTTCATGGTGCACAAGGACGATCCGGGTTTCACGGTCGGGCCGCTTGAAAAGAAGCTGGGCATCAAGGGTTCGCCCACCGCGGAGCTGTACTTCGAAGACTGCACCATCCCCGCCGACCGCATCATCGGCGAGCCCGGTACCGGCTTCAAGACGGCACTCGAGACCCTCGACCACACCCGCCCGACGATCGGCGCGCAAGCCGTGGGTATCGCACAGGGTGCCCTCGACCAGGCCATCGAATACACAAAGCAGCGTCGCCAGTTCGACCGCCCGATCAGCACGTTCCAGGGCGTCGAGTTCATGATCGCCGACATGGCGATGAACATCATGGCAGCGCGCCTGATGGTCTACACCTCGGCCGCTCGCGCAGAGCGCGGCGAGAAGAACCTCGGCTTCATCAGCTCGGCATCGAAGTGCTTTGCCTCCGATGTCGCGATGCAGGTCACCACCGACGCCGTGCAGCTGTTCGGCGGCGCGGGCTACACGCGCGACTTCCCGGTCGAGCGCATGATGCGCGACGCCAAGATCACGCAGATCTACGAGGGCACCAACCAGATCCAGCGCGTCGTGATGAGCCGCGCGCTGCTGCGCTGACCTCCAATCTCGTTCGGCTACAACAGAATCAACGACGACGCCCCGCTCGGTTCGTGAGCGGGGCGTCGTCGTATCAGTGTCGTCAGCCTGCGTAGGCCGGTTGGAACAGCAGGTTGGCGCGCTGTGCCTTGGCGGCGTCGCGGAAGTTCTTCATCGCGCGCGGCATGTGGAAGTTATTGGTGACGACCACCGCTCCGGTGGCGCCCAGCGACTTGAGCATGCGGACAGTGAACTCGGCGTTCTGGACTGTCGAGGTCGACGCCGACTCGTTCACCATCTGCCACATCGGGACCCCGCGATGGATCAGGCCGATGTTCATGAACTGCGCTTCGGACACAGGCAGCCACCAGGTGTCGCCGCCGGACACGATCACACGGTTGAAGGGATGGGTGCGCGCAAGCCGGGCACCGACATTCATGCGCTGCTGCAGGATCGCGGGCGGCTGCCCCAACACCCCCTGCTTTGCGCCGAGCACCACGATGTATCGAGTCGGCGGACTCTGCCACAGGAACACACTGTTGGCGCTCAACAGGTCTGAGCTGCCGAGATCTACGCTGCCCGCGTTGATGTCGGCGTGGGCAGGAGCAGCGGCGACCGCGCCGCCCGCGAGAGCTGTCGTCAGGGCCAGCAGCACCGCGGCGCTACGCAGTCGGAGATCTGTTCGTAGACGCATGCGGCCATCCTACGGAGAAGGTTGTACGCGCTAAAGGCCACAAGGATCACTTCAGCAACAATTCTCACGAATGTAACGTTGCGATTGGGCGTGTCGACTGCGCGTTGCGTAGTGCCCACTCGACGCTCGGGAGCGTCGAGTGGGCGTCTCGTAGTGCCGAGTGGGCGCTTGAGATTGCCGAGTGGGCGTCCCGTAGTGCCGAGTGGGCGCTCGAGAGTGTCGACTGGGCGCTTGAGAGTGCCGAGTGGGCGTTGCGTCGTGCCGAGTAGGCGTAGCCAGGGGGCGTCGACTTGGACGCGCCAGAAATCGGATGGATCTAATCGCACTATCTCTGCGTCCAAGCACCATGACTCCATTTGATGCATCACCCGTAGATTCGCCTGAGGTCGTGAAGCGCAGGGCAACGCTCAGCGTCACCGGTATCAGCGCCAGCGAGTTCGACTCGACGTTCCGTCGACTTCGTGGCAGCGGCTACATACTCAAGTCGACGCTCATGACGGCTCGACAACGAATCGTCGCCGTTGCGCAGCAGGCTCAGGGCGACGTCGTGGTCGCTGGCATGGCAGCACTGATCATGCACGGAAGTGTTTGGTACGACGAGGATTTCACCATCGAGCTGATCCGCGGCACGAGCTGCTCCGGCCGACCCGCGAAGGGATCCGTCACTCATCGCCTCGACCTCGACCCTGCAGACATCGTGACCATCGACGGAATCAAGGTCACGAGCGCGATCAGGACGGCCTTCGACATCGGCCGCATTCGGTTCGCGTCACGCGCGCTCGGATACCTCGACGCCCTGGCACGCGCTACCGACCTCGACGTCGCCGCGCTGGAAAAGTACACAGCTACGCAGAAGGGTAGGCGCAACGTGGTGCAACTGCGGCGACTGATACCGCTGATCGACAGCCGAATCGAGTCGCCCACCGAGGCATGGCTGCTCTTGACCATTCTGGAGGGCGGACTACCGGCGCCCGACCTCCAGATCGAGGTTCGCGACGGAACAGGGGAGATCTACGCGCGCATCGACATGGGATACGAGGCACTCAAGATCGGCATCGAGTACGACGGCGAGTACCACACCAGGCCTGGTCAGCAGGTTCGCGACGCCGAACGTCGCGCACGGCTGCACGACGACGGATGGCTGATGATCTACGTCGACAAGGCCAAGCTCCGCGACAACCCGTACGCCGTCCTAGCCGAGATCCGACAGGCGCTTCACCGGCGAGGTGCGTATTTCGACTAGACCGGAGCGCCCAGTCGGCACGACGAGGCGCCCGGTCGACGCTCTCGAGCGCCCAGTCAACGGTCTGGAGCGCCCAGTCGACGCTCTGGGGCGCCCAGTCGACGCTCTGGGGCGCCCAGTCGGCACGACGAGCCGCCCAGTCGACCTCAGAGCGCGACGTACTTCGTGGTCAGGTACTCGTCGATGCCCTCGGAGCCGCCCTCGCGGCCGATGCCCGACTGCTTCACGCCGCCGAAGGGTGCTGCGACGTCGGAGATCACGCCGCGGTTGACCCCGACCATCCCGACGTCGAGCTTCGACGCGACGCGCATGCTGCGGTCGAGGTCGCGGGTGAAGAAGTAGCCGGCGAGGCCGTACACGGTGGAGTTGGCTGCGGCGATCGCCTCGTCCTCGGAGTCGAAGGTGCTGATCACCGCGACGGGGCCGAAGATCTCGTCGCGGGTGACGGGCGCGTACGCGTCGACCTGATCAATCACCGTCGCGGGGTAGAAGTACCCCTTCCCCTCGGGAGCCTTGCCGCCAAGGCGAACCCGACCACCATGTGCGACAGCACTTTCCACCGCTGCGGCGACCTTGTCGCGCTGCGCTGCGGTGACGAGCGGTCCGAGCGTCACGCCCTCCTCGTAGCCGGGTCCGAGTCGTACCGCCGACATCTTCTCGATCAACTTGTCGGTGAACTCCTCTGCAACCCCGGACTGGACCAGGAAGCGGTTCGCCGCGGTGCATGCCTCGCCGCCGTTGCGCATCTTCGCGAGAAACGCGCCTTCGACAGCCTTGTCGATGTCGGCGTCGTCGAATACGACGAACGGTGCGTTGCCGCCTAGTTCCATCGATGTCCGCTGCACCCGCTCTGCGGCCTGTGCCATCAGATTTCGACCCACCGGCGTCGAACCGGTGAAGCTGATCTTACGGATCCGGTCGTCGCTGATGATGGCCGACGCGACGCCGCGCGCGTCAGTGGTCGGCAGCACCGACAACACGCCCGCAGGCAGTCCTGCTTCGGCGAAGATCTCGGCCAGTGCCAGCATGGTCAAAGGTGTCTCGTGTGCTGGCTTGACCAGCATGACATTGCCGGCAGCCAATGCCGGGCCGATTTTGCGCGTGCCCATCGCCAGCGGGAAGTTCCACGGCGTGATCGCGAGCGACGGTCCAATAGGACCGTGGCTCACCAGGATTCGACCGGTGCCCGCCGGTGACTGCGTGCAGCGACCGTCGATCCGGACAGCCTCTTCGGCGAACCAGCGCAGAAACTCGTTGCCGTACTTGGTCTCCGAAAGGCTATCCGGCAGTGCGCGACCCAGTTCGAGCGTCATGAGCATGGCAAGGCTGTCGGCCCGGTCGGCGACCAATTCGAAAGCGCTACGCAGGATCTCGCCACGCTCGCGTGCAGGCGTCGCCGCCCATGAATCCGCGACGGCGACAGCGCGGTCGAGTGCGTGCACGGCGTCGTCGACGCTGGCGTCGGCAACCGCGGTCAGCGTCTCCTCGGTGGCCGGGTTGATGACGTCGAATGTCTTGCCGCCCTTGGCCTCGACCTCCTTGCCGTCGATCCAGAGGCCGGTAGGTATTCCGTCGAGTACGGCCTGCGGGTCAAGCACCTGGGTGCTGGTCATGCGAGTTCCCTTCGTGATGGCAGTGAGTCGGGGGCGACGCCTCGACGTCGAGAGAGGGGTTGCGATCGAAGAAGCCGAATGGCTTGAGCCAGAACGACACCGTGTCGGCCGGCATCACCGGCCAGTCCTCTGGACGGGTGATGTGATGGATTCCGAACGTGTACCACAGCACGACGTCGGTGTTCTCGATCGGTCGATTTGCCTTGGTCCACTCGCCGAGTCCGGTGTCGCGCTCGGACTGATTGACGAATTCGCCTGCGGGCCAACGCTCGTCGGGATGGTTCGGGGTCACCCAGAGCGAGTGTCCCATGACGGTTGCACGCTGGAAGATCGGCGACGCGGGGTCGAACATCGCCGGGAACGCGCCTGTCGGAACCAGCTTGTACGCGGGATTCAGGCCCAACGCTGTTGTCTTGTTGGGATTGGCGATCTTCCACGATTTCTGCGTCGCGAAGTTGGGGTCCTGCATGCCTTCCGACTCGGTCAGCAGCGGCGTGTTCCGTTGCACCAGGCCGAGACCGAGCGGATTGTCGGGGCCCATCGGCTCGACGAGAGTCTCGCTGGCGTAGACCGTGTTGTCGGACCCGTCGATGTCGAGATCCATTCGCGCAACGAGGAAATGCTGGTGGAACGGAGCGTACGTGCGGTTATCGACCGTCGTGCCGTGCGGATTCGACGTCAGGCCCGGCGGCATTGGTGTGGTCACCATGATGCCGGTGGCGCGTACCTCGCACTCGATGTTGCCGTCTTGATAGAAGCGCCAGTAGACGAGGTACTCGTAATTGGCAACTGTGACATGGAAACTCACCGTCAACCGACGCATACGACGCACCTCTGCGCCCGCGTCGTGATCGACGTGCTTCCACAGCACGGCGTTGTCTTCCTCGTGTATGCAGATCGCGTTCGTGATGGTGTACGGCTCGCCCGCACTGTTGTGCAGTGTGGCGTCGAGGTATCGGATCTCGCCGAGGCAGTCACAACCCAGCTCGAGCGACGTCGTCATGAAGCCGAGGCCCCACTCGCCGATGTCGAAAGCCGTACGGCGGTAATGGTCTTCGCTCGGATCGCGGTAGGGGACGACCATCTCGGCGAAGGAGAGACGATGCGCGATCTTGCGCACGTTCCCGCCGTCGTCGTAGGTGACGGTGTGCAGGGTCATGCCCTCGCGATAGTTGAAACCCACACGCAGCGACCACTTCTGCCACGTGAGCTGATTGCCGTCGAGCGTGAACGACGGCCCGTCGGGCTGGGTGATCTCCAGTGGCTTGAGCTCGGGCCGGTTGAAGGTGTCCCGAATGCGTTGTGGGATATGGCGCGGAACGTACTCGCCCATCACTTCCGGCTGGTCGAATCCGCCGGTGTCCTCGATGCGTAGCAGTTCCATCGTGTTCACGTCGATCACACAGTGCAGCCCCGACACCGGGTTCGCATACGGGTTGGAGCCCTCACTGTTGCGCACCCAGGTGTCCGACCAGCCGAGGCGTCGACCGCGGTACTCGTCGGGGATGACCGCGCCACCATAGGTCCACGTATCCATGAAAACGCCGTCCAGATCGGTGATCCCGCGTCGAGCCAGCGCCGCCTGGACGTCGGGGTGCGCGCGCAGGACGCGGTCGCATTCCTCGAACTCGTCGACGGTGAAGTTCGCCTGGACGTCGGGAATCAGCTCGAACGAGTCGACGCTGCCACCCGAGATCGACACGAACGACTTGTACGTCGTGTTCTCTCCTGTGTTGAAGCAGACGACCACCGCTCGACGCGGCGGAAGCGTGCCGTCGGCGTCGAATGCGGCGAGTTCGGTCTTGGTCGGCTCCGCGAGTTCGATTGACGCATAGCGCCAACCGTCGCCGACGCCCTGCTCGCTACCGAGTAGGGCTGTGACGGAACGGAATTCGTCGGCGGTCAGCGGATCGAGGGGATGCGGTTGGTCCAGGGGATGCGGGGACACGACTCTCCTTAGTGATCTGGCAACGAACTAGCAGGTCAGGCGTTGTCCTTGAGTGCCTGGCACAGCACCGCCAGGCCATCGCGCAGCAGGTCGTCGCCGATGACCAGCGGTGGCAACAGACGTAGCACGTTGCCGTAGGTGCCGCAGGTCAACGCGACGACGCCCTGGGCGAGCGCCGCTTTGGCCACCGCGGCGGTGAGGTCGGGATTGGGTTCGCGAGTCGCGGTTCCGTCTTCAGCGGGCGTCACCAGTTCGACGGCCATCATCGCGCCGCGACCGCGGATGTCGCCGATCACGGGCAGGCCCGCACCGTCGAGTTCGTCCTTGGTGGCCGAGAGTGCTTCGGTGATGATGGTCTCGATGTGTCGCGCACGGCCGCACAGGTCGAGCGATTCCATCTGGTCGATGGCTGCCAGCGCCGCAGCGCACGCAACGGGGTTGCCGCCGTAGGTGCCGCCGAGTCCGCCGCCGTGCACCGTGTCCATGATGTCGGCGCGTCCGGTCACCGCAGACAGGGGCATTCCGCCTGCGATGCCCTTGGCCATCGTGATGAGGTCGGGCGTGACGCCCTCCTGCTCACACGCGAACCACGTTCCGGTACGGGCGAATCCGGCTTGCACCTCGTCGGCGATGAACAGCACGCGGTGCATCGTGCACCACTCGGCAAGCGTCGAGAGGAATCCCGGTGCCGGAACGATGAATCCGCCCTCGCCCTGGATCGGTTCGATGACGATCGCGGCGGTGGTCTCCGCGCCGACCTGCTTCTCGATCATCGAGATCGCGCGCTTGGCCGCAGCCACACCGTCGCTGCCGAGTTCGTCGCGGTACGGATAGCTCATCGGCATCCGGTACACCTCGGGCGCGAACGGACCGAAGTTGCGCTTGTACGGCATGCTCTTGGCCGTCATCGCCATCGTCAGGTTGGTGCGCCCGTGGTAGGCGTGATCGAAGGCGATGACAGCGTTGCGTCGTGTCGAGAGGCGGGCAATCTTCACCGCGTTCTCGACGGCCTCGGCGCCCGAGTTGAACAGCACGGTGCGCTTCTCGAAGTCGCCCGGGGTGATCTCGTTGAGCTTCTCGGCGACGGCCACGTAGCCCTCATACGGCGTCACCATGAAGCAGGTGTGCGTGAAGTGCGCTGCCTGCTCGGCGACGGCCGCCGCGACGGCCGAGTTGCTCGCGCCGACGGATGTGACGGCGATGCCGGAGCCGAGGTCGATCAGAGAGTTGCCGTCGACGTCGACGATCACTCCGCCGTCGGCGTCGGCCGCGAAGACGGGAACGCTGGAGCCGACGCCCGCGGCGACGGCACCCAGTCGGCGCTGCCCGATCTCCATCGAGCGTGGGCCGGGCAGTTCGCTGACCAGCTTCCGCTCCTGGGGCAGCCGGTAGACAATGTCGGTTGCTGTGGTCATGGACACCAGTGTTCGCCTGCCACCCCCACCTGCGGACCTGACAAGTTGTACAGCCTTTCGGCGTCGCACTGCCACAATGTCCAGTCGGCGGTTACGGTGGGTGGGTGACCACCGTTCGATGGCTGATGGCCCAGCGTCGACTCGAACTCTCGCTGCGCGCCGGGGCCGAGGGCCTCGACCGCGACCTCGACTGCGCGGTGAGCTCCGAACTCGTGAGCACCGCCGACTGGTTGCAGGGCGGCGAGGTGCTGTTGACCACCGGCATGCGACTGAACGCCGACGACGCTGCCGCGCAGCGCGAGTTCGTACGCAGCCTCAACGCCGTCGGTGCCGCCGCGATCGGGTTCGGTGTCGGTCTCGGATTCGACGAGGTGCCCGACGGCCTGCTCGCGGCCGCCGACGAGTTCGGTCTCCCGCTGTTCGAGGTTCCGCTCGCGATACCGTTCTCGGCCATCACGCGGGCAGTCCTCGATCAGATCGCCGCGCAGCGGTCGGCGCGGCTGGTGTCCGCGACGCGTGCGCAACCTCGCATGACAAGGGCGGCAACGGTATCGGGGTCGAAGGGACTCGTACGGGAGCTCGCCGATGCGGTTGGCCAGCGGGTGATCCTGCTCGACGCCGGGCACTCCCCGGTTGCCGAAGCTCCCGGACAGGCGAATTCCGTTGAACTCGAGCAGCTTCGCGCGATAGTGATGCGCGACCCCGCATCCGCGGGCGCCGTCCGCGTGACTGACGACTCGGTACTCACCGTCGCGCGAGTCGGTTCGGGGGCAACGACCTTCGGACATCTCGGCGTCATCGGTTCGAGCCCACTCGACGACGTCGGCCGCATGCTGATCGGCCACGCCGTCTCGCTGCTCGTCATCGAATATGCCAAGCCGCAAGAGGTTCGACGCGACGTCGGCGAACTGCAGGGTGAAGTGCTCGCGCTCGCCATGGACCGCCACGTCGGGGAGCGATCGCGCGAGATGCTGCTTCGGGCAGCCGATCCCGAGGGTCGGGTACGCGCGGTGGTGTTCCGTTTCGAGAGTGTCGACGATGCACAACACGGCGCTCGACGCCTCGCCGTCGAGTTCGAGCGCCGGTGGCGGCCGGTGTTCGTGCACCGTCGCGGCAACGAACTCGTCGGCCTGATCCGCGGCGACGATCACATCCAATTCGCCACCGGTCTACTCGGAATACTCAGTGCGACAGGCACAGTCCGCGGCGGGCTGGGGCCCGCGGTTCCGGTCGACGACGTCGCAGACTCGGTACGACAGGCCCGCCTCTCGTGTCGTTCGGCAGCTGCGGGTCAGCTCCTCGACCTCTACGACCTACGCTCACTTCTCGCCAGCGACACCGTGCGAGAGGTGTTGCGCGACAGCTACACCGAGCGCATCGCCCCGCTCGTCGCATACGACGCCGCGAACGCCGGACATCTCCAACAGAGCCTGCTGGCCTACCTTGAGGCCAACGGCAACTGGGGTGCCGCGGCGAGTGCGCTCGGCGTGCACCGACATACATTGCGCGGCCGTATCGAGCGGGTCGAGGACATGCTCGCCGTCGACCTTTCCGACGCCCGCACTCGCGCCGAACTGCTGCTGACACTGCTGAGCGAGAGCGCGTGAACTCCCGCCGCCCTTGGCTTCTCGTGGTCGTCGCGACGCTGCTGTTGGCGACGGCGTGCACCGACGGCGGCTCGAATTCGGCGGAGAGTTCCGGGACGACCGCGAGTGCGGGGACGTCCGACGGCGCGGGAACAACCGGTAGCAGCGGAACAACCGTCAGCGCCGCGTATGTCAACCTCGGCGACAGCTACAGTGCGGGAACGGGGGTGCGTCCGCTCGTCGAGGATTCGCCGCTGCAGTGCCAACGGTCGTCGTCGAACTATGCCCACGTGCTTGCGCAGCGACGGGGGCTTGCACTCGACGATGTCAGTTGCGCGGGTGCGACGACGTCGGATTTCTTTGCGGCGCAATACTTCGGTGTCGATCCGCAGCTCGACGCGCTCGGGGAGAGAACGCGGATCGTGACGCTCATGATCGGCGGCAACGACGGCGATATCTTCTCCGGAACCATCGCCGACTGCGGTGAGGTGGCCGCCGACGACCCGACCGGGGCGCCGTGTCGCGTCCGGTATGGCGACAGCTTTGTGCGCAGGGTGCAGTCGAGCACCTATCCGGCACTGGTGAAAGCGCTGAACGCCGTTGCCGACCGCGCCCCGAACGCGCGCGTGGTCGTCGTCGGGTATCCGTGGATTCTGCCCGATACGACCGGCTGCTATCCGACGATGCGCATTGCCGCGGGCGACGTCGCGTACATCCGCGACCTGCAGGCGACGCTCAACCGCGCGGTCGCGCGAGCAGCCACCGAGACCGGCGCGACGTTCGTCGATATGTCGACGGTCTCCGAAGGTCACGACGCCTGCCAACCCGAGGGCGTGCGCTGGATAGAACCGCAAGTGGGGTCGTCGGCCCCGGTGAAGGTGCATCCCAACGTCGACGGCCAGCGCGCCATCGCCGACCAGGTGGGCGCCGCCCTGGGCCGGTGAGCACACCGAAGGCTGGCGGTACACGACCTTTACGTCATCGAACAATCCACAGCCCGCCGCGTATCCACAACATCGCCCATCTCGCCGGCTTCACCACTTATTCGCAGCGATCCGCGCGAGACGCTGTGGTTCGTGACCGGACTCGAGCACAGCGACCAGTGGCGCGGCGTCTTCTCCTGGGCTGAGCTGACCCGCCGCGACTTCAGCCAGGCGCAGGTACGGCGAATGGTCGACGCTGGAGACCTGCGCCTTCTGCGTCGAGGTTGGTACGCCACTTCGTACGCGGACCCGACGGTCGTCTCGGCAGTGAGCGCGGGCGGAGTCTGCACCTGTGCCAGCGCACTCGATCTGCACGGCGTGTGGGTTGCCCCGTATGGCGACCTCGTCCACGTGCGCGGTCGCAACGTCGCCGCGCGCGGATCTGCCGGCACACACCACGCGTGTACTCGCTACGGACGGCCGTCACGGGAGGTCTACCCGCTCGACGACGTGGCCACGGCGCTGCACTACGCGGTCCGTTGCCTCGGCGACGAGGGCGTCGTTGCCGCGTGCGATTCCGTGCTGCATCAGGGGCTGCTCGAGTTCACCGACCTGCAGGCGTTGTTCTCGTCGATGCCCGTCCGGATCAGGCGCCTCCTCGACCGGTGCGTCGACTGCCTCGACTCCGGGGCCGAGTCCATCTTCGGGTTCCGCCTGACCACGCTGGGGATCGCGTTCGAGAGTCAGGTGGAGATTCCCGGGATCGGCAGGGTCGACTTCTTGATCGGAAAGAGGCTGATCGTCGAGGTCGACAGCGTCGCCTACCACGACAAATCACCGGAGCAACGCGAGAAGGACAGGGTCCGAGACGAGACCGCTCACCGTCTCGGCTACATCCCGTGGCGAATCTCGTACAAGCGGCTGATGTTCACCTGGGACGAAGTGGTCGACACGCTTCTCGCGATGATCCGCCGACGCGACCACCTCAAATCGCTGGCCGAGCCGCCCGAGCTGACGCGCCAGGCGGCCGACTCCGGCGCCGATCACGCCCTCGGCTACTGGGACGATCCCGACTTCACGGGATGCTGAACCCCGCGGAGGCCGGTTCCGTACACAACTGTGACGTCAGCGGGGCGCCGAGACAATTATTGTCGTGGCCTCGCGCTGACGACCGGATTGTGTACGCAGATTGCGGCCCGCGCCTCGGCCGTAATTCCCGCGCCCGCGGCTCCGCGCTGCCGCGGCCGCCGCGCATAACTGGCACGTCTCCTGCGGAACCGGCACATGCAACGCAGAACCGGCAGCCGCCGGTCGAGGGGTGCGTACACAACTGTGACGTCAGCGGGGCGTCGCGACAATTATTGTCGTGGCCTCGCGCTGGCGACCGGATTGTGTACGTAGTTTGCGGCCTGCGGCCCGGCGAGTTTCTCCATCCCGGCGCCGCGCGATTGCAGCGGCTACCGCGTGCGTGTGCGGCCTGACCAGGGCGAATTGTCGCCGATCGTTGCGGTTTGGAACACTGTAGGCCGTGAGGAGTTCCGCTGAGGTCGCAGCCCGTTCCGCTGAATTGTTCCGTCGGGCCCAGGATGCGACGCCCGGTGGGGTCAATTCGCCCGTGCGCGCGTTCTCGGCGGTCGGCGGCACTCCGCGTTTCATCGCCTCGGCGCAGGGTTGCCATCTGACGGATGTCGATGGCAACGACTACGTCGACCTCGTCTCCTCCTGGGGGCCGATGATTCTCGGCCACGCGCATCCCGCGGTCGTGGAGGCGGTGCAGAAGACGGCAGCCCACGGACTTTCCTTCGGCGCGCCGACCGAGGGCGAGATCGAACTCGCCGAAGAGATCATCGACCGCGTCGATCCGGTCGAGCGTGTCCGCTTGGTCAACTCCGGCACCGAGGCCACGATGTCGGCGATCCGCCTCGCGCGCGGCGCAACCGGACGCTCAAAGATCATCAAGTTCTCCGGCTGCTACCACGGTCACGTCGACGCGCTGCTCGCCGACGCGGGCTCTGGTATCGCGACGCTCGGCCTGCCGACGACGCCCGGCGTCACGGGTGCGGCGGCACACGACACCATCGTCCTGCCCTACAACAATCTCGACGCAGTAGCCGAAGCGTTCGCCACCTACGGAGACGAGATCGCAGCCGTGATCACCGAGGCCGCGGCCGGCAACATGGGCGCGGTCGCCCCTGTCGACGGTTTCAACGCCGGCCTGCGCGATCTCACCAGACGCCACGGAGCGCTCTTCATCATCGACGAGGTCATGACGGGTTTCCGTGTCAGCCCCGCAGGCTGGTACGGCCTCGAAGGCGTTGCTGCCGACCTCTACACCTTCGGCAAGGTGATGAGCGGCGGACTGCCCGCTGCGGCGTTCGGCGGTCGCACCGACATCATGGAGAACCTCGCACCCACTGGGCCCGTCTATCAGGCGGGCACGCTCAGCGGTAACCCCGTCGCCGTCGCCGCGGGACTCGCGACGCTCCGCCACGCCGACGCCGACGTCTACACCGCACTCGACGCCAACGCCAACAAGCTGGCCGCGCTGTTCACCGAAGCGCTCACCGACGCGGGCGTCGGCCACCGGGTGCAGATGGCGGGCAACCTGCTCAGTGTGTTCTTCACCTCCGATACCTCGACGCCCATCACCGACTATGCCGCGGTCAAAAACACCGAGACCTGGCGTTTCGCACCGTTCTTCCACGCGCTGCTCGACGCGGGCGTGTACGCGCCGCCCAGCGCATTCGAAGCCTGGTTTGTCTCTGCGGCGCTGGACGAGGATGCTTTTGGTCGAATCGCTGACGCGCTGCCGGCCGCAGCCCGCGCTGCAGCGCACGCCACGCAATCGGGGGAGTCCGACTGATGCACACGATCGTCCACATGATGCGCCACGGAGAGGTGCACAACCCGGACGGCATCCTCTACGGCCGTTTGCCCGGATTCCGTCTGTCGACGACCGGCCGCGCTCAGGCGGAGAAGGTCGCGGGCACGCTCGCCGACCACGACATCACCGCGGTCTTCGCCTCCCCGCTGCAGCGCGCACAGGAGACCGCCACCCCGATCGCCGCAGCACACGGACTGCCGATCTTCACCAACGATCAACTCATCGAGGCCGAGAACGTCTTCGAGGGCCTCAAGGTCTCCGTCGGCGACGGCGCGCTGAGCAAGCCCCGACACTGGGTCAAGCTGCGCGACCCGTTCACCCCGTCGTGGGGCGAGCCCTACATCCAGCTCGCGCACCGCATGCTCGCGGCCGCCAACAAGGCGCGCGACGCCGCTCGCGGCCACGAGGCCGTCTGCGTCAGCCACCAATTGCCCGTCTACACCCTTCGACGCTTCCTCGAGGGCCAGCGTCTCTGGCACGACCCCCGCCGTCGTCAGTGCTCACTGGCATCGCTGACCAGTCTCATCTACGACGACGACGCTCTCGTCGACATCATCTACTCCGAACCCGCCGGGCATTCCGACCCGCTCGCCACCGGGGCATGAGCCGGATTCGACACATGCGCAGTAAGACCTTCACCGCAGCTCTGTTCGCCGTGCTGACCGCGCTCGGCGTGCTGCTCAGCGGCTGCAGCGGAGGTAATGACGCAGTGGCGCAGGGCGACACCTTCCAATTCGTGTCGCCGGGGGGACAGACGACGATCACCTACCCCGAATCCGAGCGCAAGCCGATCGCCGACCTCATCGGCCCCGACCTCGTGACCGACAAGCAGATCGACGTCGACAAGGACTTCGCGGGCAAGGTCACGGTGGTCAACGTGTGGGGCTCGTGGTGCGCTCCGTGCCGCGCAGAGGCCGACGACCTCGAGACCGTCTACGACCAGAACAAGGACAACGGCGTCGCCTTCGTCGGCATCAACCTGCGCGACGACCGACAGTCGGCCAAAGACTTCGTCGCCGACCGCAAGGTCGGGTACCCCTCGATCTACGACTTCGATGGCGCGACGCTCGCCTCGATGACCACACCCACCTCGGTCGTCCCGACGACCGTCGTCCTCGACCGGCAGCACCGTCCGGCCGCGGTCTACCTGCGCACGGTCAGCGCCGACGAACTCGACGCGATGGTGAAGAAGATCGCCGCGGAAGACTCCGGAAAGCAGCCGTGAGCGGAATGGGACAAACTTTCGCCGACACGGTCACCAGCGGTCCGCTGCTGTTGGCGCTTGCCGCGTGCGTGATCGCCGGGCTCGTCTCCTTCGCGTCCCCGTGCGTGGTGCCGCTTGTCCCCGGCTACCTTTCGTACCTCGCAGGCCTCGTCGGGGCAGAGGCGCCCGCGGTGACGGTCGGTGAGTCGCCCAAGCGGGGACGTTCACGGGTGGCGATCGCGGCGGCGCTGTTCGTCCTCGGCTTCACGGTGGTCTTCGTCGCCGCGACGGCGACGGTCCTCGGTATCACGAGCACCGTGATCGTCAATCATGATGTGCTGCAACGCATCGGCGGGGTGGTGACGATCGTGATGGGCCTCGTCTTCATCGGACTCGTCCCGATGATGCAGCGCGAGTTCCGCTTCGCGCCGCGCAACGTCTCCAACATCGTCGGAGCCCCACTGCTCGGCGCGGTCTTCGCGCTCGGCTGGACCCCGTGCCTCGGTCCCACACTCGCCGCGGTCATCGCCACCGCGAGTGGCACGCAGGGCGCGACCGCTGCGAAGGGCGTCGCGCTGATCATCGCGTACTGCGCAGGCCTCGGCATTCCGTTCGTCATTCTCGCGTTCTCGTCCGCGTGGGCACTGCGCAGCCTCGGCTGGTTGCGCACGCACGCCCGACTCATCCAGATTGTCGGCGGCATCATGCTGATCGCGGTCGGAGTGGCTCTCGTCACCGGCTTGTGGGACCAGTTCATCGTGTGGGTCCGCGACGCTTTCATCTCCGACACCGAGCTTCCGGTATAGAAGCAGGGCGAACATGACACAGACCATCGACCGACCGTCCACCCCCGCGCCGCAGGCCCCGCAGCGTCCGCACTGGGTCAAGCGTCGGGTGCTGTGGCCGCTGCGCAACCTCTGGCGCAGCCTCACGTCGATGCGTACCGCGTTGGTGTTGTTGTTCCTGCTCGCGCTCGCCGCGATCCCCGGTGCACTGCTGCCGCAGCGAGAACTCAACGAGCAGAAGACACTTCAGTACATCTCCGACCACGGCTGGCTCGGGGAGTGGATGGACAAGATCCAGCTCTTCGACGTCTTCAAGAGCGCGTGGTTCACGGCCATCTACGTCCTGCTGTTCATCTCGCTGGTTGGTTGTCTCACCCCGCGCATCATCGAGCACGCCAAGAGTCTTCGCGCCAAACCCGTTGCCGCACCTCGCAATCTGTCGCGCATGCCGCGACACATCACCGAGACGGTCGACGGCGAGCCCGCCGAACTCGCCGAACGCATCTCGGGCAACCTGCGTGGCTGGCGACGCGAGATCACCGTGCGCGAGCCGTCGAAGGCATATCCGGACGGCTGCGTCGAAGTGTCGGCCGAGAAGGGATACCTGCGCGAATTCGGCAATCTGGTCTTCCATTTCGCGCTGTTGGCGCTGCTCGTGTCCATCGCGGTGGGCAAGGTGTACGGCTATGAGGGCACGCGCAGTCTCGTCGCCGACGGCGAGCAGGGATTGTGCAACACGTCGACGGCGGTCTACGACTCGTTCCGTGCGGGCGCGCTGGTCGACGGCACCAACCTCTCACCGTTCTGCATCCGCGTCGACGACTTCTCCGCGACCTTCCTTCCCAACGGTCAGCCGTCGATGTACGACGCGAAGATCCGCTACACCACCGACCCGCGCACACCGTCGTCGCAGTGGCAGGAGCGCTCGGTGCGCGTCAACGATCCGCTGCGCGTCTCGGGCGATCGCGTGTACGTGCTGGGCAACGGCTTCGCGCCGACCTTCACCGTGACCTTCCCGAACGGGGAAAAGCGCACGCAGACCGCCCTGTTCATCCCCGAAGTGATGCAGACCATGCTGTCGTCGGGCGCTGCCCGCTTCGACACCCCGGCTGGCCTGTATCCCGACGAGGACACCCGCCGCAAGAATCAGATCGCCCTCGAGGGACTTTTCGCGCCGACGGCGAGCTACGACGGCACGCTGCTCAGTTCGTCGTCGCCGGAGCCGAACGACCCGCAGGTCGCGATCCGTATCTACCGTGGTGACACCGGCCTCGACACCGGCCGTGCGCAGAACGCCTACTCGCTGGACCCCACGATGATGCACCAGGGCAGGCTCAACCGTGAGGCCCAGGCGAACCTGAAGATCGGCGAGAGCGCGAGCCTTCCCGACGGCACCAAGGTCAGCTTCGACGGCTACAAGCGCTGGATCTCCGTCCAGGTCTCGCACGATCCGGCGCAGACCTGGGTGCTCGTGTCGTCGATCGTGATGCTGGTCGGGTTGGTGGTCTCGCTGATCGTCAAACGACGCAGGATCTGGGCGCGTCTGGTGCCCGACTCGGACAACGGCGACCGACGACGTACGGTAGTAGAGATTGCCGGACTGGCTCGCACCGACCAGGCCGGCTGGGGCGAGGGCTTCGACGAGCAGGCACGCGGCCTGCTCACCGACGACAACAGGAGACTACGACGCCTGTAGTCGCGGACGCTTCCAGCAGACTGCAGCAGTAGAGATAGGGCCAGCGATGGGTAACGGAACAGACCAGATCGACGAAACGTTGGCGCGCTACTCCGACCTTCTGTTCGGTACGGCGATCACCATCTACGTCCTGGCGATGCTCATGTTCCTCGCCGCACTCGCAGGAGCACGCTCTCGAAAGCTCACCGCGGCCAAAGAACTGGTCGCAGCGGGAGGCGGTTCGACGACGCAGCGCGCCCCCGGCAAGATCGAGGGTCCCGCTCCGCGCACGCTGTCGGAGAAGATCGGCAACATGGCCTATCCGGTCGTGTTCGTCGGACTCATCGCGCACATCGCGTCGATCGTCACCCGCGGACTCGCCACCGACCGCGCCCCCTGGGGCAACATGTACGAGTTCATCTCGCTGACCTGCGCCGCGTGCGTGGTCGCCGGGCTCGTCATCCTGCGTAAGCAGATCAACCGCCCGCTACTGGCTTTCGTGCTGCTCCCGGTCACCCTGCTGATGTTCATCGCGGGCCGGTGGCTCTACACACAGGCCGCGCCCGTCGTTCCAGCGCTCAAGTCGTACTGGCTGGCCATCCACGTCTCGATCATCTCGATCAGCTCGGGTGTGCTGCTCGTCTCCGGCGTCGCCAGCATCCTGTACCTGGTCAAGATGCGCTGGGGAGCGTCGGCCGAGAACGTCTCCGAGACCGGTGGCGGCGTCGTCGGCGGACTGCGTCGACTTGTCGCCCACATCCCGACCGCAGAGGCACTCGACCGTCTCGCCTACAAGTGCGTGGTGTTCGGGTTCCCGCTCTTCGGGCTGGGAATCGTGTTCGGCGCCATCTGGGCCGAGTCGGCATGGGGCCGCTTCTGGGGCTGGGACCCGAAAGAAACCGTCTCGTTCATCGCGTGGATCATCTACGCCGCATACCTGCACGCCCGCGCAACTGCCGGATGGCGCAACAGCACCGCGGCATGGATCAACGTCGCCGGATTCGTGGCGCTGCTGTTCAACCTGTTCATCATCAACCTGGTCGTCTCCGGCCTGCATTCCTACGCCGGCCTGTGACAGCGCCCGCCTACGCGAAGCGGTGAAGTAGCCCGCCTAAGCGGAACGGTGCCCACCGGTTGTCCGCGCGCTGCGCTCTGACAACGCTTGTGCGCGAACCATTTTGAGCAGATCGATCATGACGTCGATGGTGTCGGGGCAGAGGCTTGCCAGGTCGACCCCGGACAGATGAGTCTCAGTCGTGGCGAGCATCTCGACGTAGTCGCGCTGCCGCTGCACACGGTCGAGGTCCTCGGAAGGATTTGAGAGGAAGTACGTCACGCTGACCTCGAAGGCGCTCGCGATGGCCTCCACTGTCTTGAACGACGGCGTACGCGCCTTAGAGGAATGATCAAGACCTGTGGATCAGGGAGGGCGTGCCTTCCCGTAAATATGATCCTGGTAGTCACTTGATCAAGTCAGCGTTGCAGCGCTGGCGGAAAGGCACGCCTCGTGCTCACGGTAGTCAACTCCAACGAAGGTTCCAACCCGGCTGGCGAGGACCGCTCCATCCTCGATCAGATCGTCCGAGACGGTGCTCGGCAGATGCTCGCCGCGGCATTGCGCGCCGAGGTCGCCGCCTACATCGACCAGTTCACCGATCAGGTCGATGAGAACGGGCACCGTCTGGTGGTGCGTAACGGCTCCCACAACGAGCGGGAGGTGATGACCGCTGCGGGTGCGGTTGCGGTGAAGGCACCGCGGGTCAACGACAAGCGCGTCGACCCAGACACCGGTGAGCGGCAGAGGTTCTCGTCGAAGATTCTGCCGGCGTGGGCACGCAAAAGCCCGGAGATCTCCGCGGTCCTGCCGCTGCTGTACCTGCATGGACTGTCCACCGGCGATTTCGGGCCGGCACTCGAGCAGTTCCTCGGTTCCGGCGCTGGGTTGTCGGCGGCCACCATCAGCCGACTCACTGCCCAGTGGCAGAAAGAAGCCGCAGCCTTCGCCGACCGCGACATCACCGCCGACTATGTGTACGTGTGGGTCGACGGCATCCACCTCAAGGTGCGCCTGGAGCAGGAGAAGCTGTGTCTGTTGGTCATGATCGGCGTCCGCGCCGACGGCCGCAAGGAGTTGATCGCGCTCGCTGACGGCTACCGGGAATCGACCGAGTCGTGGGCCGATCTGCTGCGCAGCTGTAAACGCCGTGGCATGCCGTCCCCGACCCTGGCGGTCGGGGACGGCGCGCTCGGGTTCTGGGCCGGGGTCCGCGAGGTGTTCCCCGAGAGCCGGGAACAACGCTGCTGGTTTCATAAGCAAGCCAATGTGCTTGCGGCACTGCCGAAATCGGCACACCCCAACGCTATCAAAGCGATGCAGGAAATCTACAACGCCGAAGACGAACAGCATGCCCGTCAAGCCATCGCTGCATTCGAGAAGACCTACGGTGCCAAGTATCCGAAAGCCGTGGCCAAGATCGTCGACGACACCGACGTGCTCCTGGAGTTCTATCGGTATCCCGCTGAGCATTGGATTCATCTGCGGACCACCAATCCGATCGAGTCGACGTTCGCGACCGTGCGGCTACGGACCAAAGTCACCAAAGGCCCCGGATCCCGCGCGGCCGGCATCGCGATGGCCTACAAACTGATCGAGGCCGCGCAGTCGAAATGGCGGGCGGTCAACGCACCACATCTGGTGAAACTGGTCCGTGATGGCGCCACCTTCGAGAAAGGCAAACTCGTCGAACCCGACGCCACCTCAGGCACCCAGGAGGCCGCCTGAAAACCGCTCATCCACAGGTCTTGACAATATCTCCGCGCCTTACCTGTGCGCAACTGCGAAATGTAGGCGTCGCTCAACGAGTGGCCGTGCTGATTGGCTTTCTCCGCGATCCGCTTACCGGTATACCGTCGGCCGTCTTCATCGCGAGAATGCTCAAACAGTTCGGCCAGTTTGGCGGCGAAACTGTCGTCGCCGTCGGGAGCCGTGCCCGGGCGAGTGGTCATGATTCAGAACTCGCCCGACGTGTCGATGTCGATGACGCTATTCCCCCTGGCGCTGTGTCTGCTACGGACCGCAATCGTACCCACACCATGTAGGTGTGCGTCGTGCATCCCCGGTGCAGGGTGCGTCACAGTTCGTCGTTGGGTCCTCGCGTGCGCCTGTCGAGATCGCGAAGGAAATCCGCGTCGTCGTCGGGCCCTACGGGTCCGTGGCTGCGAGACGTCGGCCTCCCCGTCGTCGTGTCACGTCGTTCTGCCAGAGCGGGCCCAAACGCGCGCCACAACAGAAAACCGATCGCGGCCAAGCCGACGATGGCCAAAAGAAACGTCATGGCAACCTCCCATCAACCAGGGTACGCGCCCCGGTGTGGGAGATCGGTGAGCCCAGCGGCGCGTGGTGACTATCCGACGCGACGATTGAGAAGTGCGACGACGTCCTCCTCGCGGAAACGACGATGGCCGCCGGGGGTACGAATCGACCCGAGAATGCCCGAGCTCGCCCACCGTGCGACGGTCTTGGGGTTCACGTTGAACATCGCGGCAACCTGGCCGGGGGTCAGTGTGTGCTGGCTTGCGAGGCCGGGGGTGATGACGGTGGCTACACCAGGGCTGAGAGCGGTCATTGTTCTCCCCTTCGGGTTTCTCTTCCAAAGACGCGCGGTGATTGCGCGTTGAGACATGAATACACGCAAAACGCCCAGGTACTCGAACCGTCATTACGAGGTAAAGAGAGTCAAAAGGTGCCTGTGACCTGCAAACACCGATTATGCACCCAAGTATCCTGAACATGTGACCGACAAGCAGGAGCCCACTCAAGCGGGTACGCACAAACCAGACAACACAGACATCGCAGGTCAGAGCCGTGTGGGCATGGGAACGTTGCTCGTCTCGATCCTTCTCTACACCGTGGCGCGACTGCTACTGGTGGTGGTCGTGGCCGCGATCATCATGGGAATCGGTGCGCTCGCGGGCGTCACCGTGCCGCTGTTGGTAGCCGCGGTGTTCGGTGTCCTCATCGCGCTTCCGTTGGGCATGGTGTTGTTCAAGAAACTGCGCGTGCGCGTCAACACCCAGATCGCCGCGGTCGACGCCGAGCGCCGTCGTAAACACGACGACCTCCAGACGCGCCTGCGTGGGGCAGACGGCAAATGAGCCCTAGACCACGGCCCCTAGACCCGCCGAACATCCGATGAGTGCCACTCTCGACCCGGCGCGAACCGTCGACCATCGCACAGATCGACGCTGGGCCGACAACGCCGTGCGACTGATCGAGGCCGACGCACGGCGCAGTGCCGATACGCACCTGCTGCGCTGCGAGCTTCCGGGATGGTCGCGCTGGATCGACGACGGAAGCAACGGTGCTCCGGGCACCGAGGTCGGCGTCGACCTCTATCTGAAGGACGAAAGCACACACCCCACGGGCTCGCTGAAGCATCGGCTGGCCCGTTCGCTGTTCCTGTATGCGATCTGCAACGGGTGGATCACCGAGGGCACCACGGTGATCGAGGCGTCATCGGGATCGACGGCGGTCAGCGAGGCGTACTTCGCGCATCTGATCGGGGTGCCGTTCATCGCCGTGATGACGTCGGGAACGTCACCCGCCAAGACAGCGCTGATCGAACGCGAGGGCGGTCGCTGCCACTTCGTCGAGCGTGCGTCGGATGTGTACGACGAGGCGCTGCGGCTCGAGGGCGAACTCGGCGGACATTTCATCGACCAGTTCACGATGGCCGAACGCGCAACCGACTGGCGTGGGAACAACAACATCGCGGAGTCGATCTTCGCGCAGATGGCCACCGAGGATCATCCGGTGCCCACGTGGATCGTGGTGGGTGCCGGTACGGGTGGAACGTCGGCGACGCTTGGCCGCTACCTGCGCTACCGCAGGCATCCGACGTGGCTGGCCGTCGTCGACCCGGAGAACTCGGTATTCCTGCCCGCGTACGAGACCGGCGACGGATCGCTGCGATCGGAGACCGGCTCGCGGATCGAGGGCATCGGTCGGCCGCGCGTCGAGCCGTCGTTCGTGTCGCAGGTCATCGACCGCATGATCGGCGTACCCGACGCCGCGTCGATCGCGGCCACACGCCATCTGTCGGATCGCCTCGGGCGTCGCGTCGGCGCGTCGACGGGAACCAACATGTGGGGTGTCGCGCAGGTGATCTCGGAGATGGTCGCGCAGCGCCGTGCTGGCAGCGTTGTCTCGCTACTGTGCGACTCCGGCGACCGTTACGCCACAACCTATTTCGACGACGACTGGGTCGCAGCGCAAGGCTTCGACCTCGCGCCGCCCACCGCAGTTCTAGACGAGTTCTACCGGACTGGGGAGTGGACGGGCTGATCGCCGCGTCACGCCGACTCGGGGCCGGCGATCTCTCTCGAGGTGTTGTCGTGCAGTCCGAGAGCTCGAAGTGCGTTGGCTTTCAAGAGCTCTCGTGTCGGCATGTGGTAGCCGCTGTGATCGCCGTAGGCGAGATCGGCGACGGGTATCGAGATGCCGAGGCGGGCTAGCGCTCGTGGCCCACCCAGACGCGTGAACTGCCGATAGTCGTTCGGAGCGAGGATGAGTCGAACGTCGGCACCGGCGCGTTGCACATGAGCGATCATCGTCTCCGGCATCTGGAAGACCCGCAATCGCGCTAACGCGGCACGCAAGCGGATGGACCGAATCCTCCCGGATACGTCAGTGAGGTCCCGTATTCCACGGAAGACCACCCGCTGCCGCTGGAGTTCCAGCCTTGCTGCAGCCGAGTTCGACCCGTGCAGGAACGGTAGTGGCACGTTGGGCCAGACATCCCACCGGTTGACGTTGGCGATCACGGCAACGGTTCGCGATCGCGCCGACTGTCGATGTGCCGTCTCGATCGCGGCGTGGGCCGACATCCAATTTCCGGCGCAGATCCCCAGGTGAGCGATGACGTGAATTCGAGAGAGGTTGAGCTCGTCCAGAATTCGGTTACCGTCGCGGATGTATGAACGCGTGAACAACTTCACGAACGTGTCGTCGGTCGACGTCGTGCCGGACTCTCCGACGCCCCGCCTGTCGAAACGGACGGTACGGCCGCCTCGGGCCGCGACGTCGTTCGCGAGCTCGAGGTACAACCTGGCTGGGCCGCTGCGGATGTCGTGGCCGATCGGGTGGGGGATGAGTACGCGGTCGGCGGTTCCGTGGGTACCTGCCAAAGCGGTATCCCACACGACGATGCCGTCGCGGGTCGTGCGCACCCGTGTCTGTATCGCGCGACCGTCTGGCGTCGTTGCCACAACCGCCTCGGTGACCGGAACGGGTTCGACTCGCCTTCGCTGCGTGGGCATGTGTCGGGACACCCACTGTTGGATGTGTTCGAGTTCCTCCGGGAAATCGATGAGAAGTGCTTCGGTTGCCTGGATGAACGGGGCTTGATCGCTCAGCCCTGTGACCGTGCCTCCTGCAGCGGTGATTGTCTGCGCCAGCGACGAATCCCGTTCGTCGTCCGGAATCAACGCGAGAACGTTCCCCTGTCGCTGGCCGAGAACTGCCGCAGGATCGAGGGTCTTACGGGAGAACGCGCGCGCGGCATCGCGGTGGAGCGTCAGCCCGGCCAGGTGAACCAATTCTTCGGAACCCGGGGTCGGTGCATCTTGGCCTTCAGCGAGGACCGCGTAGAGCATCTGCTGCGTCCGGATGAAGTGCCGGCCGCGCTGGATCGGATCCCAGAGCACGAGGCTTTGCGCGCCCTGCTGGACTCGTTCGTTGGACGGCGCCAAGAGCGCGCCACTGCGGTGTGCAATCACGCAAATCGGTCCGGCACCCATTCGCACGAGATGATCGAATGCCGTGGTGATGCTGTCATCCCAGAGGTCCACGGCTGACGGATCTTCTTGAGAACCCGCGGACTCACCCGTCCCCGTGTAGTCGATTCGGAGGACAAGCAGGCGCTGTGCTGCAAGGAACTCGGCCAGCCGTTTGAAGCCACGCCAGGTGTGGTTGAGTTCCTTCCCCAGCGGTGGGCACACCAGTACCGCGCCGCGAACCAGCCCGTCCTCGGGGTAGGTATATACGCCGAAGAGCGGGCCGGCATCTGACGACAGGTAGGTCGGTGCGTTGACGATCTTCATGGACTAGAGCGCAAGTGCTGCGCGAACTTCGACAGGCCAATCGGAGCTGTCGATCCCATGAATAGCAAACAGCGCCAACGTAATCCGGTCCATGCCAATACCGACGCACGCGCTGTGTGCAGGCTCGCCGTCTGCGGTGGAGATGTCGAAACCGGTTCCGAAGTGGTCCTGGTGGTTGTTGCACGACAGCAGGGCGGTGCCGTCGTCGAGGTCGCCGTACAGGCGCACGACCAGTTCGGTTTTCAGGTTCTCCTCGAGCTGATTCGACGCGAGCATCTTGCCGGTACGGCCGAAGAACGGGTCGTTGGCGGGAACGTCGTCGGCGAGCAGGTGAAGTTTGACGAAGATCTCGTGGGCCACCCGCGTCCAGGTCGCGCGGTGTTCTTTCGCGCCCTCGGGGTCGCCGACGTACACGAACTCCTGCATGCGGAAGGCCTGCATGCGCAGCGGGTCGTCGGACGGCTCGTGGCGGAAGCAGTATCCGTGCACGTTGTAGCGAGATCCGCCCTCTGGCAACGTGTTCGGCAGCGTCGAGTACAGCGGGTGGCACGCCGCCGAGACGAGCATGGTGCCCGCCGACGAGAGGTGGCCGTCCCACGGCAGGCCGGCTTCTCGGTCGAGAAGCAGCGAACGGTGCTCTGCCGAGCCGCCGGTGAAGGTGGAGATGGCCCCGGTCAGCTGCGGGAACGACGCGATGTAGTCGGTCTTCTCGTATGCCTCCCGAGGGAAGATCGGCGGGAACCGGAAGCGCGTGATGTTCTCCTCGCCGTGGGCGTCGACGCCCGCCTGCCACATGATGCGGTCGACCCCGGCGAAAGCAGCCTCGTATTCGGCACCGCGGCCATATAGGCCGTCGAGGCCGGAGGGAATGAGATGTCCCGCTGCGATCAGTTGATCACGGAACTGGCGATGCGCGACCGGAAGGTCGACGATGAGTTGGTCAGTCAATTGGATTACCCCCGTAGTGCGAGGACCAGTTGCGAATTGTTCGCCCGGATCCGGTCGTTGGAAACCATGAGTGCTGGTCCGTATGAGTCGCGAAGCAAACGCCCCATCGAGGCGCGGTGATTCTCGCGGTAACCGTTGATGCCGCAGATGGTCAGTGCACCTGCAACGATTTCGACGACGGCCGTCGACGCAGTCAGTTTGAGATTATTCATCGTGACCGAGAATCCGATGGTCGGTTCGAGGTGTCCGGCCGCGAGGAATTCTTCGTATTGTGCGATGCCGTCGGAAACCGAGCTCTCGAATCGCTGATGCAGTTCGAGGAGGTCGGCGAGTCGAGTCGCTTGGGGCGGCGTCGTGCCAGGCGTCTTGCGCGCGGCGGCACGAACTTCGGTGCGCGCCTTGGCTATTGCGGCGTCGGCCATGCCGAGCCACGCCGCAGCCCACAACGTATGCGACGACGGCTGCATGGTGTGCGCGGAGATGATGGAGTAGTCAACGGGAATCACGTTATCGACGCTGGTGTCGGCCGTGAGGATGAAGCCGGGGCTGCAGGTACCGCGGAAGCCGAGGGTGTCCCACTCCGAGGTCTTGGTGAGCTCGGTCTCGGCGCGCGGACAGACGACAAGCACCTGGTCTCCGGGCGGACTGTCGCTGTTGCGCCGCGCGGTGGTGCAGATGTAGTCCGCATACTCGCCGTAGGAAATGACCGGTGCATTCTTTTCGAGATGGACACGATCGCCATTTGTCTGTACGGCGCAAGTCGAGGACCGCACGTCACCGCCCGTGGTGATCTCAGTGGTCGCGGAGGCGAGTAGCGCTTCGGTGCGTGCGACTTCGCGAGCCAGATCGGCCGCAGCGGGTGTCGCGGCGTGGAAGCGAAGAGTCAGTGCCTGCGAGTGGTGCATGGCAAAAATCATCGCGGTCGAACTGCAGGCAGCTCCGAGTTGTCTTGTCACTCTTGCGAGTTCGCTGATCGAGCTTCCACGTCCGCCGAACTCTACCGGCAGGGATGCCGACAAGAGCCCGTTCTGGCGCAGTGCGTCGACGGCCTCGCGTGGAAAGCGTCCATTGCGATCGACATCATCGGCAGCAGCTGCGGCAACCTCGACGACCGTCGAAGCGTCCAACGCGCATGCAGAATCCAATTCTCCTGTGGTCAACACATTCCTCCCAAAATGCGAAAACGGAGCGGGATTCACGGACTGATAAATCCCCCAAATGCACGGACCTGTCTTTCCCCCTGTGGTCCATTTTTCAATGCGCCTGTAGTATACGAGCACGATGTGACATCTGCAACGCCAGGTTTTGCAGCTTAATCATCGGTGGGGATCATGTTCGGCTCGGGAGGGAACAATGGAAATCAACAAAAGCGACATTCGGGGCATACTGGACAAGTATGGAAAACTAACGGTCGCAGCAGAAGAGGTGTCGGACGATACCGACCTATTCACCGTCGGCTTGACGTCACACGCAACCGTGAACGTCATGTTGGGACTCGAAGATCTTTACGACGTCGAGTTTCCCGAGGAGATTCTGAAGAAGTCGACCTTCTCCAGCGTTAACAGCCTTGCCTCGGCGCTGAGCACCCTCGTCGCTGCCGGAGTATGAGCCTCGTCGTCGGCTGCGACCTTGTCGACGTCGCTGATGTGAGTGTCTCGATCGAAGCGTTCGGAGACCGCTATCTACGGCGCGTCTTCACCGATGCCGAGCTCGCGCGATGCGAAGGGCCCACGCGCGCACAGCGTCTCGCGGCACGCTTCGCTGCAAAGGAGTCGGTCATCAAAACGTTGATCGACTCCGACGCTGCGACCCCGCTGCATGAGATCGAGGTCGTCATGAACGGTCCGGTGCCCGGTATTCGGCTGACCGGAAGCTTGGCTGCTGTCGCCGAACGAAAGAACTGGCGCGAGCCGTCGCTGTCGCTGTCGCACACGTCGACGCATGCGATGGCGACGGTTATCGCCAACGTTGGGGTGTGATGCACCGCACGTCGCGTCGCATACCATCGGTCGCGTGGCGCAATGCGTGGTGCAAGCCGATGACCTGGTCAGGGAGTATCGCCTCGGCGACGAGCGGGTTCGCGCGCTCGACGGGGTGAACCTCACGCTCGACGGTGGGCAGTTCGTCTCCATCGTCGGGCCGTCGGGCGCGGGTAAGAGCACGCTGCTACACATCATCGGGGCACTCGACACCCCGACGTCGGGATCGATCGAGGTCGACGGCGTCGACCTCGCGAGCCTCGACGACAACGCGGCGTCGGCCTTCCGTAGGCATCGCGTCGGGTTCGTGTTTCAGTTCTTCAACCTCGTGCCGACGATGTCGGCGTGGGAGAACGTCGCGCTACCAAGGCTTCTCGACAGTCAGTCGCTGCGACGCGCAAAGCCGCGGGCCGTCGAGCTTCTCGACCGCGTCGGGCTCGGCAACCGTATCGATCACCGACCGTCGGAGTTGTCGGGCGGACAGATGCAGCGCGTCGCGATCGCGCGCTCGTTGATGATGGAGCCGTCGATCCTCCTCGCTGACGAGCCGACCGGCAACCTCGACTCCCACACCGGAGACTCTGTCCTCGAACTGCTGTCCGAGGTTGCGCACGACGCGCCGAATCGCTTGGTGATCATGGTGACTCACGATCCGCATGCTGCCGATGTCGCCGATCGGACGATCGTCGTGCGCGACGGCAGGGTCGCAACCGATGGTGACTAAGCTGTTCGCCGCGCTCACGCGTGTGCGGGTCCTGAACCTGCGTGAGCTGCGTGATCACCGTCTGCGCGTGGTCACCTCGCTCATCGTGGTCGCGGTCTCGTCGGCGCTGTTGATCGCGGTACTCGGTACGTACGGGTCACTGAGCGAGTCGATCCGCGACTTCGACGCCGCGATCAACGGTACGGCCCAGCTCGAGGTGGCGTCGATCGCGGATTCGGGAATCGACGAGTCGGTTGCGGGAGATATCCGCGCACAGGTTCCCGACGCCAAGTCGGTGGTTCCTGTCATCCGCGGTACGGCGGTCGTCGACGACAAACGAATTGCGCTGGTGGGATCTGACTTTCGGGCACGTGCCCTTGCCGGCGGTGTCCAGGAGGCCGCAGCCACCGGGCTGAGCCCGGGCGACCTCGACGACGGCGTCATCGTCGGGTCGGGTACGGGTTTGTCTCTGGGGCAGCGACTCTCGGTCAACGGAGTCGACGTCCGGGTGGTGCGGGTAGTCGACGGTGCGGGACTCAACAACGGCGACTTCATGTTCGCCTATCTCGGCTTGGCTCAACGCCTCACCGGGCTGAGCGGCAAGGTGTCGTCGATCCTCGTCGTCGCAGCGCCGGGCGTCGATGTCGGCACGCTGCGTGACGAGGTGCGGCGCGTCGTCGATGGGCGTGCTGTCGTGGTCGATCCGGGGTTCCGCGCGAAACAAGCTGAGGTTGCCGGGTCGGTGACCCGTGATTCGACGCTGCTCGTGTCGCTCATCTCGCTTGTGATCGCCGCATTCCTCGTGTTCAACACGATGAACATGGCTGTGGCGTCACGCCGGGCGTCGTTGGCGATGGTTCGCGCGTTGGGCGCCAAGCGATCCCATCTGGTCTCTGACCTGCTCGCAGAGTCTGCGGTCTTCGGGTTCGTCGGCGGCTTGATCGGCGTTCCGATCGGAATCCTCGCCGGCCGCTGGGCCATTTCACGGGTTCCGACGACGAAACGGGATTCGGTCTCGATCGTCGTTGACTATCACCTGCCGTCCTATGCGCCGGTCGTCGCGGTGATCGCGTGTGTGCTTGCCTGTGTTGCCGCGACCTCGCTCGCCGCGCGATCGGTGTTCGCCGTGTCGCCGGTCGAGGCGATGGTGTCTGGACAGGTCGCCGACACCGGTCCGCAGCGCGGACCGCTGACTGTGTTGGCAGCGGTCGCTGGTGTTGCGCTGCTCGTCGGATCGTGGTTCATCGCCGTCGATGTTCCGGGACGCCCGGCCATCGTCGCCGGCGCGGTGTATGCCGTTGGCGCGCTTCTGGTCTGCTTCGCGCTGACCCGCCCGCTTGTGCGGCTCGTCGTGTCGGTCGCCCGACGATTCGGCGGTCCTGGACAACTCGCTGCGGTCAACACGGAACGCGCTCCGCGACGCGCCTGGGCGACGCTGATGACCGTTGCGGTCGCCATCGCGGTGGGAATGGGCACGTCTGGTGCGCTCGACAATCTCGTCGCGTCGATCTCACATTCGCTCGACGGACTCGGCGACCCCGACTTCTACGTCTCGTCGACGCCGCGCGACGAGATCCCTGCGGGCGCAGCGTTACCCGGCGCGATCGCCGACGAGGTGCGCGCGGTGCCGGGAGTGTCGCGGGTTGTCGGAGCGCAGTGGGCCAACGTCAATGTGGGTGAGGCTCGGATTCTCGTCCAGGGACTCGAACCGGGATCGACGGCGCCGTTCACCAAAAAGACGACGCCGCAGGCACTTTCCGACGTTCTCGACGGTCGTGGAATCATCTTGTCGAGCGTGCTCGCCCGGTCCCTCGACGCCGACATAGGTTCGACGCTGCGCCTGGCAACACCAACCGGCTATCGCGACCTCGTCGTACGCGACATCGTCGATTACATCTCCATCGACTCCGGTACCGCTGCAATGTCGAATCCGCTTCTCGCGCAGTGGTTCAACCGGACCGGCGACACGTACCTACAGATCGATGTCGAGCCGAGCACCGACCGCGCCGCGGTGCAAGAGCAGTTGCAGCGCATCGTCGACGCGCATCCGTTGCCGCTGTCGGGGACCGCATACGTCTACACCGGAGCACAGGCGCTGGCGGCAACCCAGCAGCAGGCGCAGCAGGCGGGTGCCTTCACTGTCGCCATCCAGTGGATCGTGTCGGTGGCCGCCGCGATCGCATTGCTCAACACACTGTTGTTGTCGGTCCTCGAACGTCGTCGTGAGCTCGGTGTGCTGCGCGCGATGGGGGCGTCGCGTCGATTCATCTCCCGCATGGTGGTCGCCGAGGCCGGCGCAATAGCGGTGGTCGGCACGGTCACCGGGCTCGTGATGGGTACTGGCCTGCACTTCTTGGCCGACAAGATCCTGTCCGCGACGACGTCGCTGGACATCACCTACTCGCCTCGACCGTCGACTCTGCTCTTCGTCGCGGTGTCGATCGTGTTGTGCCTTGTAGGGGCGTTTGTGCCCGCGGCTCGCGCTGCTCGGATGAACATCACCGAGGCGATCGTCGAGGAGTAGCGTCGAATTGGATTGTCAATAATTGTTGACAACGGGCTGGTGTCAACATAACCTGACATCATGCACGACGAACCAACGACACCAGAGCAAGATCTGGCCGGAGCCGCCGCGAGCGACGACCCGGCCATCGGCCTCGCCGCTGTCCGCGCACTGCGGACCCTGGCTGACCGGCTCGAGGAAGTACAGGTTGCGAACGCTCGATCCAAGGGCTGGAGCTGGCAGGCGATTGCAGAGATTCTGCAGATCAGCCGCCAGGCCGTGCACCAGAAGCATTCACAACGTGAGGCCTGAGAGGGCCGAAAGGAGAACCATCATGTTTGGACGATTCAGTCGAGACGACAAGATGATGCTGGCATTTGCCACGCAAGAAGCCGCCGACCTGGGACATCGCCAGCTCGGCAACGACCACCTCATCCTTGGCATGCTGTGCAACGCGCGTTCGCCGTTGTTCGGGCTGCTCGGTGAGCAGGGTCTGAAGCTCGACGCGGCGCGCGACGTCGTGCGGGCTTACCACGAAGAAAACGACGCCGACGAGGAGCAAGCCGCCGAGCAGAGCGCCGCCGAACGCTACGAGGAGGATCGCGAGGCTCTTAAGAGCATCGGGATCGACCTCGACAAGGTTCGCGCCGCCGTGCGCGACCGCTTCGGGGACGACCTCTCCGAAGGCTGGGCCGAGCGACCCGAGCGTGGCCGTGGTTCGCGTGGACGCGATTGCGGTCCGCGTGGAGGCGGTCCGCGTGGTCGAGGCCGTGGACACGGTCACGGTCACGGCCGTGGGCGCGGTCGGGGCTTCGGCCCTGGCTTCGACCCGCGCGAGGGTTTCGACCCGCGTCGCGGAGGGCCCGGGGGCTTCCCGGGTGGTCCGTTCCCGGGTGGTCCGTTTGGGGGCCCCTTCGGGCCCGAGGGTCCGTTCGGTGCCGAGTTCGGTCCCGGGCAGTTCGACGGCGAGTCCGACGGTCGGGGCCCCTGGGAGCCCGGTCGTGGACGGCGCGGCCCGCGCGGTCGTGGTGGCCGACCCCGCTTCGCGGCCGAGACCCGCGACGCGTTCCGGGCTGCGGTCGAGATCGCGCGTGAGCGCAACGACCAGCTCCGCGCCGAGTATCTACTCCTGGGCATCCTGGAGGTGAACGACCCGGCGTCGCGCGCCGTCGTCGAATCTGCCACGAGCGCAGAGGATCTCAAGGCCGCCGTCCTGGCGAGCCTGCCGGAGGTCGACGCGGAGGTTTGATCTCTCGGGGTCTGATCTCGGGCCTGTCCGTGCGCAGAAAGTTACGCGCCAGGGGTGGTTCGCCTGTACCGGTACAGGTGGACCACCCCTGAGTCGTAGGTTTCTGCGCGCGCCGGAGGCCCTGTGGAGAGATTTCCCGCGCGTGCCCGAATCCGGTGCACACTGTGTCGCCATGGATGACTTCGGTGTGTATCGGGTTGCCGAGCTGCTGCGCGACGGAATGTCGCCGAGAGATGTTCGACGCGGCGTCGAAGAGGGCCAACTACTGCGACTGCGCCACGGCTGGATGGCCACCGATGGTGCCGACCCGCTGGTCGTCGAGGCGGTCCGCGCGGGCGGCTGCCTCACGTGCGTGGCGGCGCTCAAGCTGCACGGGTTCTGGATTCCCCCGCGCGTCAAGGCATTACACGTGCGCGGGACGGCCTCGGCGCATCGTCGACATCCCCGACGATTCTGCCGCCAGTACGGCGGGCACATGAGGGTCGACGCCGCGGTCGACGAGCCGATAACAGCGTTGCGTCACGCACTGCGATGCCTCACCGAGGAGCAGACGATCGTCGTCACCGACTCGATGCTCCACCGCCGATACCGTTTCGACGCTGGCAAACCCGTCGGAAAACCCAGCGACGCGGGCGAGCTTGCGGGCAAGTCCGACGGCGCGGGCACGCTCGCGGGTAAGTCCGACGGCGCGGGCACGCTCGTCGGCAAGCCCGGTGGCGCGGGTTCGCTCGTCGGCCAGTCCGGCGGCGACGACGAGGTGGAGTCCGACCTCGTCGTGCCCACCGTCGAAGAGATCCACTCGGCGTTCGACGGTGCGCCGAAGTCGGTGTGGCGACTGCTCGGCGAGTGTGACCCCAAGGCTGCGTCGGGCATCGAGTCGATCACGCGGGTTCGTATCCGCCGCAAGGGTGTACGGCTGACGACGCAGGCACACATTCCGGGCGTCGGGCATGTCGACATGCTGATCGGAGACAGGCTGGTCGTCGAGGTCGACGGTTATGCGTTTCACTCCGAGAAGGAGAGTTTCCAAGAGGACCGTCGTCGAAACCAGGTGCAGGCCGCGGGCAACTACGTGTACATGCCGTTCACCTACGACGACGTCGTCAGCCGGTGGCCCCACGTCGAGGCGACGATCATGGGCGCCGTCCACAACGGGGTGCACCTCAATCCGCGGCGGCGCTCGACGACGATCCTGACGTCCGACGAGTTCTTCGAGCAGATCAACTCGCGCAGATAGTTACGACTCTGGGGCCCTTGGCCTGTACCGGTACATGCGCGCCGCCTATGGGCTGTAGTTTTCTGCGGTCCGGTCGGGGTCCGGGCCCCGGGTCGCTGCTCGACGACGATCCTGACGTCCGACGAGTTCTTCGCGCAGATCAACTCGCGCAGATAGTTGCAGCTTTGGGGCGCTTGGCCTGTACCGGTACATGCGCGCCGCCTATGGGCTGTAGTTTTCTGCGGTCCGGTCGGGGTCCGGGCCCCGGGTCGCTGCTCGACGACGATCCTGACGTCCGACGAGTTCTTCGAGCAGCTCGACTCGCGCAGATAGTTGCAGCTTTGGGGCGCCTCGCCTGTACCGGTACATGTGCACCGCCCATGGGCTGTAGTTTTCTGCGGCTCTGGCCGCCCGCGCGCACCCCGACAGCCCGCGCCCCGCCCGCTACCCGACCGCCAGCCCGACGGCGGTGAGCACGGCCCACGCGAGCATGGCCATGCCCGTGGCGCCGAGCGACGGAATGAGTCCCGGGCCGACGGCTCCCGCGCGGACCGCCTGGTATGCCTTCCACAGCAGGGGAGCGGCGAGCAGCCCGAGCAACGCCCACGGGGTGGCCGCGACGAGCACGACGCTCATCACGAGCGGAACCAGCAGCAGCACGCCGTAGAAGCGTCGGGTTGCGGCGTCGCCCATGCGCACGGCCAGGGTGTTCTTGCCCGACTCGCGGTCGGTGGGGATGTCGCGCAGGTTGTTGACCACGAGCACCGCCGTCGAGAGCGAGCCGACCCCGACAGCGCACGCCAGTCCCACCCAGTCGACGGTCCCGACGGTGACGTACTCGGTCCCCAGCACGGCGACGAGCCCGAAGAAGACGAACACCGCGACCTCGCCGAGTCCGATGTAGCCGTACGGCTTCGACCCTCCGGTGTAGAACCACGCCCCGGCGATACAGATCGCTCCGACGATCACGAGCCACCAGGCCGTCGTCGCGGCGAGTACCAGACCGCACACGGCCCCGATCCCGAAGCACAGGAACGCCGCGCGCTTGACCGACTCCGGTGATGCAGCGCCTGAGCCGACGAGGCGCATCGGGCCGACGCGCTCGTCGTCGGTGCCACGGATGCCGTCGGAGTAGTCGTTGGAGAAGTTCACGCCGATGATGAACGCGATCGCGACAACTGCGGCCAGCGCAGCCTTCCACCAGTTCACGCCGCCGATGTGCAGGCCTGCGCCGACACCGGCGACGACGGGTGCGATCGCGTTGGGGAGTGTGCGGGGTCGCGCCCCGGCGATCCACTGCTTTGGGGTTGCCACCCTAGAACCCTAGACCGACGGTGAGCTCGGACGCGGGGCACCACCGGCCACGCGCCCGATCACGGCGAACTCGTCACAGCAGGCACACGCTACAGCAACCCGCTTGTCACAGGAGCGCACCCGGCTACTGGCTCGACAACCCGAACGCGGTGAGCACAGCTTTGGTCGCCTGGTCGGACGGGAACGCGCCGTGGACGTCGATGACCTGGATGCCCTCGGCGTCCATGGCGGCGGCGTATCCGGCGCTCTGATCCGACGACGCGCCCTCGACGCTCTGCTTGATGACGGCGATCTTGGCCTTCGGATACTTCTTGGTGAGCTGATCGATCAACGGTTGGACCTGCGCGGCGAGCGGCGTGCCCTGATCGGGTGAGCTCGCGTAGTTGAGCAGGATGAGATCGGGTGTGACCTCGGGGCGGATCAGCTTCGCGAGGTTCTCCTGCGCATACGAGGGGCCCTTACCCGCGGTGCTTCCGTTCCAGTAACCGATCGGACCGTTGGTGCCCTCGCCGAGGCCGGTCATGGGTCCGTAGGCCTCGGTGGAGGTGTTCCAGTACTTGGTGGCGACCGGCCGGTCGAGTGCCTTACTGATCGCCGAACCGAGCGCCGGCGCCCAGCCCTGCTGATCGGCACCCGTTGCATCACCGAGCAGCACAATGGTCTTGGGGGTCTTGGGCGACGACTTCGCGCTGTCCATGAACGCGACCGTCGCCGGGGTCGCAGTCGGTGCGGTACTCGACGGCGCAGCATCCGATGGCGTACCGCTCGACGCAGTCGAACTGACGCCGCTTGTGCGGTTCCCCGACACCACAAGTCCGACGATCAGCACGACAACACAGACGATCATGACCACCCAGGCCCAGATCGGTGCGGAAGCCCAGATTCGCTTCAGCAGACTTCCCATGCGACTAATCACTCCATCTTCTCGCCCACGCCCCGAAGGGTCACAATAGCGGCCCGTCGGTCAACAGTCGCTTTGTACGTGCAAACCACGCATTCGCGCGCCAATCCACTCGCCGAGAATGGGGCCCGGATCAAACGAGTGTCCGAGTCCTTCGCGCCGATCGCGCGCGACTTTATCTCCGACGCTGCAGGCTCGCGCAAGTGCGGCCTCGGTCACGTGCACAGGGTTGATCTCGTCGGCGCTGCCGTAAAGCGCGAGAATGGGCACGTCTGTTCGTGCCGACGGTAACGCGAAGCGCTGCAAAGTGTTTCGAAGCAGCGCAGTAGCGTCTGATGAGTCCTGCGCCGCCGCAGAGCCCAATGCCTGCGCGTCGGGGCTGTGCGACTGTGCGGCCAGAGCGGTCCGACCGCTGGCACAAGACATCCTGGCGTCGACGTCGGGCGTCGAGAGTCCCGGCAGATACGTGCCGGGGTCGATGCGCGAATCCGCCCGCGACGCCCCGACGACGATCAGGGGATAAAGGAATCGCTGGGCGGTGTTGAGTGTGCCGTCGGCTGCGGCGTCGGCGTAACCGGTCATGTCCAGAACCGGCGACATTGCGACGGCTCCGACGAGTTCGCCTGTCTGCGTTGAGTTTTCGTACTTTCCGTACTGCTCGGCTGTTGCCCACGCCGCTGCGCCTCCCTGCGATGGGCCGACGACGACCCACTTCGCCCCGATCGTCGGCTCGACCGAGCGGGCAGCGTGTACGCCGTCGATCACGTTGTATGCGGCGGTGCGCGGCTCGAGGTAGGGGTGCGGCGGGGCGTCGACGCGGGTGCTCAGCCCCTGGTAGTCGACGGTCACCACGGCGTATCCGGCGCGGACGAACGAGCCGATCAGCGAGACCTCGCCGAACATGTCCGGATGGTCGGACGGACCGCAGTCGCGTGCGAGCCCCGTCGTGCCATGCGCGAACGCGATCAGTGGCCACCCGCCGGCGGGCCATGAGCCACCCGGGACGAACACCGCCCCGGTGACCGCGGTCTGCGAGTCGTCGACTCCAGACGTCGACGAGTAGTTCAACCGGGTGACACGGGTGTGCGGCGGGAGCGCTGCCGTCCACGAGTTGAGGCCGGGCGACGTCGTGAGCACGTCACCGCGTGCTTGTGTGGTCTTCGTCACTGATGAAGGTGATGCGTCGTTTCCGCAGGCAGTAGCCACGCACAGCGTGACCACGCACGCGCACGCGAAGACCAACGCTTTTCTCACACGGAGAATCTAGCGGGTCGTGCGAACACGGTGCCGTCTGCTTGCGCGGGGGTGCCCCGTCCATGATTCTGTTTCGCGTGGGAGTGCAGATCAGCACGCGTGACGACGCGGCAGCAACGCGGCGCCGTCATGGCACTCCGCCCACACCTCTGCGCGACCCCAATGTGGTGACGGTTCCGCGCGACGGCGAGGTCTACGCCTATCTCGGTCCGCAGATGAGGTGGGTCCAGCTGTTCCTGATTGCCGCGTTCGTCCTCGCGGGCGCGTCGTTGTTCGTCTTCGCGACGGCTCACCCGCTGCTCTGGCCCGCGCTGATCGTGCTCGCGCTCAACGCGGCGAGTGTGGTCTTCGCAGCATGCACCGGAATGGCCCGACGCCGCGTGCAGTGGCGTTCGCACCAGACACTCGCGGCGACCTGGGAGCCGGACGACGCCCGGTACCCACGCGTCGACGTCTTTCTGCCCACGTGCGGCGAAAGTCTCGCCATTCTGCGCAACACCTACGAGAACGTCTCGCGCCTGTCGTGGGGGAGCCGCATCAAGTTCTACGTCCTCGACGACGCCGCGCGGCCAGGCGTCGAATTCCTCGCCGAGGAGTACGGCTTCACCTACATCGTCCGGCCCAACCGCGGTGAGCTACGCAAGGCGGGAAACCTCAGACACGCGTTCGGCATCAGCTCCGGGCATCTCATCGTGATCTTCGACGCCGACTTCTGTCCGCGCCCCGACTTTCTCTGGCATCTCGTGCCCTACCTCGACGATCCGCGAGTGGGGGTGGTGCAAAGTCCGCAGACGTTCGCGACCACCGAATCAATGAACTGGATTCAGCGGACTGCGGGGGCGACGCAGGAATTCTTCTACCGCTGGGTGCTGCCGTCACGCGACGGCTTCGATGCGGCGACGTGTGTTGGCACCTCTGCGGTGTATCGGCGGTCGGCACTCGAGGCCGTTGGCGGGTTTGCGCCGATCGACCACAGCGAGGATCTGCACACGGGCCGGCATCTGCAGCAGGCCGGTTACCGGGTGAGCTACGTCCCGGTGGTGCTCTCGCGGGGGTTGTGTCCCGCGGATCTCGCCGGATTCCTCAACCAGCAGTACCGCTGGTGCATGGGATCGCTGTCGCGCCTCCCGAATCCGGCGCTGACCACGGCTCCCGTCCGTCCGACGATCCGGCAGCGCCTCGCGGCCTTGGCAGGTGTGTTCTATTACCTGACGACTGCCATGAACGTCTTCATGCTGTTCATTCCGGGGATCGTGATGGTCGCGTTCTATCCGGCCGATGTGCATCCGGCGCAACTCGTTCCGTTCCTGCTGGGACTGTGGGTGTACGTGGTTCTTTTTCCGTTGGTGTCGCGCAGCAGGTGGCGATTCGAGGTGCTCCGAATTCAGATGGCGTACAGCTTCGCGCATACGGTTGCCATCTGGCACAAGCTCACCGGACGCGAGAAGAGTTGGGTACCCACAAGCGTTGTCGGAAAGACGAATTCACTTGCGCGGTCGATCAGTCTGCTCGGAGTTGTCGCACTCGGCGGATCACTCGCGCTCTTCTGGGTTCTCCTCGTGCGTGACGTGCGCGAATACGGGCTCTGGGAATTCTTCATGCTCGTCGGATTCGTGGGGGCCTACACCTATCTCGCCCTGCCGCTGCTATCCGAGTTCATCAAGATACTCATCTCACATCAGCGTGCATCATCGAAGGTGTCCGACGAGATAGGCGCTGCCACCGCGACTGCTGACGCGTCCGACGTCACGGAGCGCGCGGCATGAGTGAACCCGAGTTCGGGCCGCAGGCTCCTCAGCGTCGCTCTCCTGAGCGGCCCGAGGTGACGGAACGCCGCCCCACCGAACCCAATTGGAACCGCATCACTGTGTTCGAGGTGGTCGGCTACACGCTCGCGATTGTCTTCATCGGGGTGCTCGCGATGGGCGTCTTCGACATCATGCTCCCGTGGTCGACGTGAGACTGACCGACATCCTCGCGCCTGCCACCCCCGCGGTTCCCAAGCGACAGTTCTTCGATGACATCGCGGGTCTGCGCGGCATCGCGGTGCTTGTCGTCGTGGCGTTTCACTCGCGTATCCCGTTTATCCCTGGCGGATTCGTGGGTGTCGACATCTTCTTCGTCATCTCCGGATTCCTCATCACCCGGCTGCTCGTCAACGAGTTCGAGCAGACAAAGACGGTGTCTTTCAAGGGCTTCTATGCTCGACGCTGCCGCCGCATCATTCCGGCGGCCTCATTGGTGATCGTCGTCTCGCTCGTGGCCGCCATCATCACGATGCCGCTACTGAAGGTGTTCAAGCAGTCGCTCGATCTCCTCGCCGCGGCAGCGAACGTAGCCAACTGGCACTTCATCGCGCAGAACGCCGACTACCTCTCGGGTGCGATAGACGGCAGCCTCGCGACGCACTTCTGGTCACTGTCGATCGAGGAGCAGATCTACCTCGGCTGGCCGTTGATCATCTTTGCCGCGGCTGTTGCGGTGTCGAGAACCGCTCTGCGCCGACGTCTTTCGCCCCGAGTCTCGATCGGCGTGGTCGTCGGTGTGATCACGGTGGTCTCGCTCGTCTGGTGCATCCAGACCACCGCGGCCGACCCCGCGTACGCCTACATGGCGACGCAGACCCGCATCTGGCAGTTCGGCGTGGGCGCCCTCATCGCCGTCGCATCGCCGTGGCTCGCCACCCTCGCCGGTCGAGCTGGTCGAGGCGCCCCTACCGCTGGTGGAGACGCCCCTACCGCTGGTGGAGACGCCCCTACCGCTGGTCGAGACGCCCGTACCGCTGGTGGAGGCGTCCGTGCTCGCTGGTCGAGCTTGTCGAGACCACCCGCCGCCGGTCGAGATGCCCCTACCGCTGGTCGAGATGCCGCTACCGCTGGTCGAGCTTGTCGAGACCACCCCGCCGTAACGCTGCTCGCCGTCGTGCTCGGCTGGGCGGGTTTCGCGGGCATCGTCGCGGCGTGTGTGCTGATCGATTCGCGCACGCCCTATCCCGGAACCGCGGCACTACTGCCGACCCTGTCGGCAGGACTCGTCATCGTCTCGGGACAGCTCGCCGGTACGGGTCTGCCGCTCGTCGGCAGTCTGCTGTCGCTTGCGCCGCTGCGCTTTCTCGGGCGTGTGTCGTATTCGTGGTACCTGTGGCACTGGCCCGTGCTCGTCATCTTCGAGGCGCAGACCGGCATCCGCTCATGGCCGGTGCTGGTGGCCGTTTCGGTGGGATCGCTTGCGATAGCGACGTTGTCGACGCTGTACTTCGAGGAACCGATCATCGCCAACGCCGAACTCCGCCGCAACGCGTCGGCGTCGATCTCTGTCGGACTCACCGGACTGGTCGTCGCGCTGTCGGTGTCGCTGACTGCCGGTGTCCTCGTGGTGAAGGCGGCGAGCCGCGACACCGTCGCGCACGCGTCGTTGAACTACGACGCCGTGTTCGGCCAGGCGCGCTCGACGATGAGTGGGCCGGTGACGCCCAACCCGTTCCAGGCATACGACGACAGGCCATCGCCCACCGAATGTCTTGTGCCGGTAGGGCAGCAGAACCCCACGCGGTCGTGCGTCTTCGGGCGCGCGGATGGTATTCCGGTGGCGCTTTTCGGTGACAGCCACGCCGAGCAGTGGTCTGAGGCCCTCCGCAGCATCGGTGATGCGCACGGCTGGCAGATACACCAGTTCACCAAGGCCGCCTGTCCCGCACAGGATCTCACTCCTCGACCGCGCCAGCAGGATCCGTTCAACAAGCAGGACTGTCTCGACTGGCGTTCGTCCTCCCTCGATGCGATCGACGAACTCCACCCGAAGATCATCATCATCTCGTCGCTGTCGACCTACGTTCCTGATTACCCATCGTCGCAGGAGGCGTGGGACCGCACGCTCGCGAGACTCCGCGCCACCGGCGCACGCCTGGTGTACATCGAGGACACACCGTATCCGGGATTCCAGATCGCCGACTGCATGTCGGGTGCGCTGGACAACTGGCACAGGTGCGATTTCGGACTCGACGGCTTCATCCGCATCGAGCCGATACTCGACGCCCAGGCGCGTGGCAAGGACACCGACATCACCTCGATCGGTGTCAATGACCTGCTGTGCGAAGGCAATACGTGCTTCCCGGCGCGCAACAAGATCATGTTCTACCGCGACGACTCACACCTGACGAACACGGCCGCAACGGTTCTCGAGCCTGCGCTCGTCAGCAGACTCGACGAGCAGCGATTCGACTACACGGCCCGCTGAGTGCCCCACGGCACCGCCGGCTAGGTGCGCTGGAGTTTGGCAATGGCCTCGCGAAAAGCGTTGAGGCTCTGTGGCGTCGAGTTGAATCGCCAGTCACGTTCCTTGTCGACCTGGAACCACAGTGCTGCCTCGAGGCGATCGGTGGCTTCGACGATGCCGAAAAAGCGTCGTATCCAGTCGGCCTTCGCGTCAGGTGTCGTTCCGTCGGTGCTCGCCGCCTCGGTGATGAGGATCGGGCGGTCGGAATCGAGGCGGGCCAGAGTGCTCAGGCTGTCGGGGAACAGTTCCTCGGGCCACTGCCATCGATGTCCGGAACCGTCGCCCCAGTTGTATCCGTCGAGGCCGAGGTAGTCGACGTGGTCGTGGCCGGGAAACGCAGACGTGAAATCGGTTGTGCCAGCGGTGAGTACGTTGGGTGCCCAGACGAAACGAACGTTGTCGGCGTGCGCGTCGTCGAAGATCGAGTGCATCCGGAGCCACGCTGCCCGATACTGTTCCGCGGTGTTGCCGCTGACGCCGATCGACCACGGATACCAGGTGCCGTTCATCTCCTGCGCGAAGCGCAGCAGGACCGGTTTGCCCCACGAGGTCAGGCTCGACGCCCATTTGCGCAGTTCGCCGTCGAACACTCCGGACGCGATGCGTGCCAACGAGAAAAGCGGCTGCACAGTGCCGCCGCCCGGGTCCCAAGGCTCCAGGCTCAGTAGCGGAACCGCACCCGACGCCGCGATGGCGTCGAGGTCTGCGGTGGGTAGTGAGTCGCCGAAGGAGACGAACCGGTGCAGATAGCGCGGGGCCCTGCCCGCCAATTCGGTGAGTCGCGCGATCGGCGTCGACGCCACGCCCTCGCGGGGGAGGACCTCGGGAATGAATGCGCCCCACTGTCGCTGCGAGGTAGGCGATGTCGGCTGTTCAGGTGTGGAGGTGCACGCCGCCACGGCGGCGAGTCCACCCAGCGCGGCCAGACGCAAGATGTTGCGTCGGGGCAGCGGTATCGGGGGCACCCCGCAATGTTAGGCCCCAGGCCCAGGGTCGAGCTTCTTGATCCAGACGTCCCACGTGATGTCCGACGTGTACGCCGAGTGCTGGTGGACCGCGTCGTGGGGATAGTCGTCGGGTGATGGATCGGGAAGCCAGGCTTCGACGATGCGACCATTCTCTCTGACCAGATAGCACCCGCTGAACACTTCTTGTGGAACAACGGATCCGTTGTCGTAGCGCTTCAGTTCGCCGCCCTCGGTGTAGCTGACCACGCCATCGCCGATGTAGTCGGTGAAGCGGACGAGGTTGATCCATCTGCCGCCCAATGCGCGTCGGAGCGTCGCGTGGGTGTTATGGCTCAATGCCGCGGGGAATGCTCTGCCGTAAGCCCACCCCAGTTGCGAGCCGTACGTCAGCAGCGAGAGCCGTGTGCGTTCCGGGCCTTGCTCCCGTGTGATGCGGTACGCGAGGGCGTACATGATCATTGAGCCCTGGCTGTGCGCGGCCAGGATCAACCGCCGATGAGGTCTCGTGCTCAGGAATCGTTCCAGATCGCGAATCGCGCGCGGTGCGTACGCGGGTGGCACGAGTGGATGTGCCTCGCGGGGCCAGAAGGATGCGAGGTCCCACAGCACGCCCAGGGATCGGCCCGCCTTTCGTGGTTTCTGTGCGGCGTTGAACATCGCACGCAGAAGCAGCAGACCGACCAGACCGAGTGCGCCGATGCCGACCCACTGCAGACCTTCGCCGCGGCGGACAAGGCTGGTGCTGGCGGTGGCCACGATGCCCGCGATCATCGCGCAGAGAGCGAGTGTGCCAACGCAGACCGGGATGCGGAGCTTTGCGGAGGCCACGCCCCACCTGATGCGCCGGCCGAAGGAGCGTCGTGGCGACGTGTCGAGCAACTTGAGATCGGCCAGTTGTGGACCAGCAAGTTTCGCTCGTGCTCGACCGTCGACGACGATTACCCCGCCCAGAAACGCGGCGGTTACCAGACCCCAGATGAGGACGGTAACTCCCCACATCCAGGCAGTACTGGCGTACGAGTCGGGCAACGGCACCGGGTTCTCATGATCGGGTTTGTTGTGATCGATAACGAGCGCGGCCAGTCGGGTGAACCCGACGCCCAGCCCGACTCCCCACAGCACGCCGATCGCAGCGACGAGAGGAGCGTGTAGCCCGTTGAGCCAGGGCGTCGACGGCTCTTCGCGAGCACCCCACCACGTCTTCAGATTGTGCGGTAGCACCAGCGCGCCGACGGTCGCGAGAATGGCTGCGCCGACCAGCGCGGCGTCGAGCCAGAACAACCAGGTAATGGCATCGCCGACGATGTGCTGTGGCTTCGCGGCGAAGTTCGTCACGACGAGAAGCGTCGACGATGCGACGACCCAGAGCACCGCAGGCCACGACACGAATGCCTTCGTCCACGGTTCGGGCGTCGATGTCGCGCGAGGGTCGACGCACAGAGCTGTGGCCACGACGACCGCGGCGAGCATGGCGACGACGAGTCCCCAGATCACGCGCGGTACGGTGTGGTCGCCCAACACAATTGTGGCAGTGCAGATTCCGGCAACGGCGTGTGTGGTGATCAACACCGTTGCCCTGCCGTCCGATGGCGAGACGAACGCATCGGTCGCAATGAGCGGAACCTCGGCGGGGTCGGTGGCTGAGGGCGATTCGTTGAAACGCGCTGGGTTGGTGGGCGCCGAATCCGCGGGCACGGAATCAGTGGGCACGGAATCAGTGGGCGCCGAGTCAGTTGGCGCGTCCACGTCTTTGTCGTTGTCGCCGTACAGACTGACGAAGCCGCCGACGAGGAAGATTGCGACGAGGCAGCCGAGGACTGCCCAGTCGCGCCAGGCGCCGTCGTGCATCCGGCGAAACAGCACGCCGTCGATCAGGAATGTCAACTGCGCAATCATCGTGACAGTCAGGGCAAGTCCGAGTAGTCGTAGCAGTGCACGCAGCACGACGACGCAGCTCTGCGCGATCGGGTTGTCCTGTGCGGCTTTCGGATACATCCACCCCGCAACATTGACCAGTGCGAAGGGGCCGAAGAGTGCCCAGATTGCCTGTATTGCCATGCCGGAGGTCATGTTTCCCCACCGGTACGCCACACGGTTACGGGGGCGTCGGACGTGGGCTGGTCGTTCGGGATATGTCGTGAAGACGCCCTTGAATCCCTCGCCGGGGACTTCGACGACCCGCGCGCTGTCGAGGATGACTGCAGATTCGGTTCCGCTGACCCCGTGGGTCAGGAGCACGAACGGTTCGGGAGCCCGGTCATCGTCGGCCATGAAAGGGAATTGTCCCACCTCCCGCCTGGCCGAGTATGTCGTTCGGACGACGCGACTTTCCGCGTGCATCGTTCCCGAGGTGAGTTCCGCGACAGGACCTTTCCTGTCGCGGACGGCGGCCGCAGCCACTAGTCCGGGTGGCGTAGTCCGAACGGTCGAACCTCGCCATCGGACGCGTTGGCGGCCGCCGTGGGGCGCAGACTGTGCAGGCCTTATTGTCGATCACAGGCGGTGACCATGACCGGACGCTATCCCTATCAACCTGCTCCTACGGGGCAGTCGTCGAAGATCAGTCGCAAGGCGATTGTCGGGGGAGGCGTCGGGGCGTTGTTTCTCATGATGGCCAGTTGCGGTATCGGTGCGGCGCTCGGTGGTGGTGGCGACAGCACGCAGGCGGCACCGACCGTGACGTCGACGACGACGCTGACCGAGACCACCACGGCGGCGTCGAACGAGACTGTTTGGCGCACCACAACAGTCACGCCATCTCCGACGGAGACCACCACCGAGGTCGCCGATCAGACCGACGATTCGGCCAATACGCCGCGCGGACTGCTGGGGCCGAGGACCACGACGCCAACCGCGAACTCCGATTCCGGGGCCGGTAGCGCGTCTTACGGAAGCTGCTCGGCAGCGCGAGCGGCCGGCGCGGCTCCGTTGTACGAGGGACAGCCGGGCTACTCGTCGAGTCTCGATCGTGACGGCGACGGGGTTGCCTGCGAGTAGATCGGCTAGCTGACGACCAGGCTCCCGATGATCGGTCGGGCTAGTTTGTTCTGCGGCAGTTCGGATTTCGAGTCGTGGGGGCGAGGGGATGCACGCGAGGTTGAGCGTGCCGCCACTCAGGAGAAGACGAGCACCAGAATGGTGCCCATGTGAGCCGACGCGACGACGTGGTGTTGCCGGTCGAGATCTGGGCGACCTGACGTAGCGGGCCTTCACTGATCTCGCCGCAGGCGCGGCATCGGCCACGACGGAAGTCGCCGAAGTGTGAACGCTTAGGCGAAGCGGATCTATCGAGCGCTGCCGCGGTACTTCCGGTGGTACTCGTCGTACAGGTCGGCGTTGCGAACCCGCTCGTTGTGCTTGACCAGATCGGGATTCAATCCGTGCTGCTCGAGTCGATGCCTGCGGTAGATGACGTTCAGGGCGATCGAGAAGAAGATGTACGCGATGGGGATCGGCGAGAACATGATGAACCGGACGCCCCAGTCGGCAGGAACGAAGAGCATCGGCAGCATCAGGATGATGCAGGGAATGGCCCAGCGGACCACCATGCGCATCGGGGCGCCCTTGCCTGCCAGGTCGTTGGCGACCCACGCACGCATGGAGTCCGGCAACACTGCGCCATAGCAATAGCGGACGTACTGCCAGCCCCTTGGTCGAGCCGCGGTGTCTGCCATGGTTTGCGCCCTTCTCGAAATTCAATCGCGTGCTACTGAATTCTACGCGAACGCACATACCGGACGTCGTCGAGGTGTTGTGACGTACGACGTATGCGCGGAGTGAAGCGTGAAGCCCCGGGTAGCGCTCGGTGTTGCGGCAAAGCCTCGTGGGGCAGCCAGCCGCGTGTCGGAAGGCTGCCCCGCGTGTTGCCGCGCAGAAGTATGGAGTTCTCAAGGTTCGTGCGCGGTCCCGCGATGCGGGTGCGCAGGGTTGTGGTCTCGGGTGCGGAGGTGTGTGGTCTCTGAGGGCGGTGTCGGGTCAGTGGTGGCGGTGGGCCAGGGTCAGATGGATCGTGCTGGGTCGGATGACGCCGGTCTCGCTCATGTCAGGCTCGGTCATGCCGCGGCGGGCAGGTTGTCGAGGTTCATGGTGCGTCGGTGGTAGGACATGATCGGTCTGCGTTGGGGGTCGACGGTGGTCGGTGGAATGAGCCAGGGGTGGCGGTCGTGGCCCATGACCACGTCCCAGCCGCGGTGGTGCACGTCGTCGTGGCACGAACTGCACAGCAGGCAGCCGTTGTCGAGGTCGGTGTCGCCGCCGTCGGCCCAGTGCGTGATGTGGTGAGCGCGAGTCCATGAGGCGGGTGCCCCGCATTTGATGCAGCAGTGGTCGCGCTTCTTCAGCGCTCGGCGTTGGGTGCGGGTGAAGAGGCGTTTGGTGCGGCCGACTGCCAGTGGGACTTCTTCGCCGTCGGTGATCATGACGGTGACGTCGGCGTCGCAGGCAAGACGTCGGGCGGTGGCTTCGGTGACTGCGCCCATGAACGGCAGCGTCGACAGCTCGGGGGTTGCTGCGGGAATGGTCAATCCGAGTTGTGTGGGGGAGGCCAGGCCGGCGAACGGTTGACTGATCACGTTGTCGCCGTTGATGTTCGACGATGCGTCGGTGGCCGCGCCGTTGGCGGCGAGATCAAGGATGATCTCGAGCGCGTCGGCGCAACGGCGTTCGGGGCCGCGCGGGTCGTGCGACCCGTCGGGTTGCGGTTGCGGCGCCGAGAACTTGTCGATAGCGGTCATCAGTTTCTCGCCGACGACGGCGTCGAGATCGGCTTTGACGCGGAGTCGGCCGTCGACTTTGGTGGTGGTCACCGAGTTGATGCAACGGTCTTCGGCGGCTGGCAGACCGCCGGTGTCGTCGGATCGGATATTGCCGACTGTGCGGGCGTACTCAAAGATGTCGGCTGGGGTTGTAGTCGAGAATGCTTGAGCGGCAAGCGAAGATGCGAACTGCCGCCGCTCGTCGCTATCGATGGGGGTGGCGCTGCGTTGCTCGATATGGGCTAGTCCGCGCACTATGGCGTCGACATGTGCCGACGAGAACGCGCCGTCTGCGGAGAACCCGTCGACAGTGCCGAGGCTGCCGAGCGCCCGACCTATGCGTACCCATCGGTGCGCGTCGGCGGGAGCCACTCCGAGTTCGCCCAATAGTTCAGTCATCCTGCGGCCCTGGCGTTTATCGACGCCGAGCCTACATAGCGTGGCCGAATGTGCGGCGAGCTGGTGCTCGGTGACGTTGCGCAATTCGACCAACGCGCGGATGGTGTCGCAGGCGAGAGCGGCGTCGTCATGGTCGGCGCTCACGGCATCGCGAACCACGGCAATAGCGTCGCGCAGCGCGGCGGAAACAGAGTGGGTGGAAACAGGGTCGGCGAGAACGGAGTCGGCAAGAACGGAGTCGGTTAAAACGGCGATTGGCGACGAATCGGGCATGGCTCCAAGGTACACGAATGAACGTTCGAATCAAGGGTTATTTTTGCTGGTAGAAGGCCTGTGGATAACTCAGCTTCAGGCGGCGAAGTTGTCGGTGGCGAGTGGTATAGGCGACCAATTACGTGCCGTAGTTCGAGCACTCGCTCGCGCCGGACCAAAGCGAACGTGGAGGAGTGCGTACGGTCCACTGCGCGACGTCGTATCAGCAGAATGCGCTCACGAGCGGCAATGCGACGCAGCGGCGAAAACCGTCGGTCATTGGTTCATCGGGCTTCGAGGTCGCCGGTGTTCACGACGAAGCAACGGTGTGCACGCCGACTCTGATCCGGCTGGGTTCAACGCTCAGAGGTCGGAGTGCAAAGACGAAGGGTGAACAGGTGGGAGTGGCGTACGCGGCCCAGTTGTACGGGAGCGCGCCGTCGTCGCACTACAACAAGCTCGGACCAGACGCCGGCTGCGAAAGGTGATGTCGCGGTGTGGGGTTCGGGATTGCCGAACGGTACCGGGGGAGCGGGTCATGTCGCGATCGTGCTCGCTGACCAGGGTGGGTCGTTGCAGATTCTGACGCAGAATCCAGGTGCCACGCATATCGGATCGATGAGCAAGGCCTACTTGACCGGTCTTCTGCGTCCCAAGAACCTGACGCCACCGTCGAACAATCCGAACGGGTCGATCGATGAAGTGGCGTCGCCGCGTGCAGGAGTGGTGCGGATACGAGGTTGGGCACTCGACTGCGACGATGCCGGCGACAGCATTCAGGTGCATGCTTACGTCGGTGGACAGGCGGGTGCGCCGAACACCGAGGGACATCTGTTCGTCGCGAATGGTGCTCGCCCGGACGTCAATTCGACGATCGGAGTGCCTGGAAACCAGAGCTTCGACGCGACCTTCGCCGTGAGCAAATCGGGAAACGTGCCGGTGTGTCTGTGCGGGGTCAATGTCGGCGGCGGCATTAATGTTCTTCTCGGTTGTCGCACGGTGATCCACACCCACGCGGCAGCCAAGACGAGGTGAAGGCGCTCGGCTTTGGCGCAGTCAAGGTGCGCGGGTGGGGATTTGACCCGAGTGACAGCGGCAGAAACGTCGACGTCCACGTGTATGTGGGACCGCAACCGAGCCAATCGGAGCTACGCGAATGTGCTGAAGGCAACTAAGTCGCGACCCGACGTCAATACCGCGTACGGAATCACCGGCAACCACGGGTTCGAGACCACCGTCTACACGAAACTAGTGCCCGGTGTGTGTCGTACTCGACTCACTTCGCCACCCTGCCCTCCACGAAATGCCGCCGGCACAGCGCTCGGTACTGCATTGGCCCGTCGGCGGTATCACCGACGGCGACCACGTCTCCGGTCCGCACCATCACGCCGTCGACGATGCGTGCGTTCATGAATGCTGTTCGGCCACACCAACACAGCACGACGGCTTGCAGCCGATGCATCTCGTCTGCCACCTCAACGAGACGTGCAGCGCCGTCGAACAGCTTCGATCTGAAGTCGGTGAGGAGTCCGTAGGCGAAGACGTCGAGACCGCTCTCGTCGACGATGCGCGCGAGTTGATCGACCTGCGCGACGCTCATGAACTGCGCCTCGTCGCAGACGACGTAGTCTATTCGCGAACTGGGGAAGCCCTCGACGAGCGCAAAGACGTCTGTGTCGTCGTCGACCAGCACGGCGTCGGCGACAAGTCCGATCCGGCTAGTCACCAGCGACTGGCCCGAGCGGTCGCGCTTGGTCATCAGCACACCGACTCGGCCCTGCTGGCCCTGATTGAAGTGCGTCTGCAGCGCGAGCGTCGTTTTGCCCGCGCCCATCGGACCGTAGTAGAAGACGAGACGACCCGGCTCACCCATTGTGCAACCTCCAGACGACGACCGTCACATGATGCTGCAGACGCGGCCCGACCGCACCACTCGTGCAGAAGTATTACAACGACGCCGTCAAATACGAAGGTGAACAGCTCTCCGAGGCGGCCGAGTCGCAGATCGCGATGCTGAGTCTGTCCTCACTACAGAACATCGAGGCTGTCCGCTCTGGGTGAGTCGCGGGCGTCAAGTGTCGTCCGACGCTTCACCCGCGTACCGCGCGATGGTCCCGTCGACGAGAGCTGCGATGTGCGTCCGCACGTCGTAGCTCGCCGCGTACGAACTCCACACGGGAAGCACGCGCGCAAGCGCAGGGTACTTCTCTTCGACGGTGCCCGGATCGATCGTCTCCAGCCACGACTTCTTCTCGGCATACGCGCGGTTGACTTCGTGCCACTGAAGCTCGAACCCGATGAGCGACCACACCGCCCGCCATAGGTCGTATGCCTGCTCGTCGTTCAGTCCCATGTCATTGGCGTTGGAGATGAAGGCGTCGATCATCGCGTACGGCGGCACACCCGTGCTGGCGCCTTGATGAAGGAGCTCGGGTAACCACGGGATCGCGGCTAGGCCCGCATACGTGTCGTAGAGCTGAGCTAGCAGGCGGTCACGCGGGCCGCCCCTAGGCCTGTGCCACTTCACCCTGCTGGTGACCTCGGCAATGACCATCGACAGCAACTCGGCCTTGCTGCTCACGTAGTGGTAGACCGCCATCGGCCGCAGGTCCATCTCCTCGGCGAGCAGCCGCATGTTGAGCGCGTCGGCGCCGTCGCGATCCAGGATGCGGATGGCGGCGTCGACGATGCTTGCTCGGCGTTGCTGCGGTGTGACAGTCACTGAATCCAGATTCACACAAGCCAAGCGGGCCCGCCAGCCGTGGTCCGAGGCAGAGCGGTGGTGACATCTACCGTCTGTGGGGGTGAGCCGGGCGCTCTGTGGCGGTTAAACGTTTGCTGGTTACGTTCAATTCCTTGTGCGGGAAGCAAAGGAAAAATCAGTAAATCGAAATCGTGCGGATTCCTCTATTCGCTACCCGAACGTTTCGAACAGTTCGTCTCGTCTGAGCCGACGTGCGTCGACGATCCGCTCGGGCACGTTCGTCCGCAGGTCAGGGCTAGTCATCGGACTGCGGGTCCGAGCTGGCGCGTGACCTCGCTTACCTTACTCACAGGTATGAATTGCGTGCTGCGTTGACTCAGGTTATGTTTCTCGCATCGATCGCAGCGTGGCGTCGTACGCGTAAGAAAATCTCTTCATCTGATGTTCACAGAACGGTGTTGAAATCATGCTTCGGTGTAAACCGGGGGAAGCATGGGGGGTTAGGGGCAGGTCGAGTCCACGGCTTGCTGAACGCTGCGACGGTGCCGCCGATCAGTGTCCTGGCGTAGGTGAGAACGTCGTACCCCGACGTGTACTCACGCCAGCGGGGCACCGCGCTGACGATCGTCGGGAGGTCGCACATCGCATCCGGGCCGATCGCTTGGTGCCTGCGCGTGTCGACTGGCCAGCGTCGAGTCGCATGGTCCACTCCAGTACCGAGCGGATCAGAAGCCACACCGAATGCTTCTGCCCGCGCGTGCGCACGTCCCGTTACCCCAACGCAGTTGCGGCCGGATATGTCGACGCTGGCACGCCGCGGCGGCTACTCGCTGGTCGTCCGGACCACGCTTCCGCACATCCGTCTGGTTACGCCACTACGTCTAGTTACCGAAAGCAATAGATGCCGATCGATGAAGTCGGTGCCCCAACCGTGAACCCCTAGGACTGAAGGACGTGCCGAACAGTGTGTAGTCCGATCAGATGAATTACACACCAGCAACCGTTTCGTACACGTGCGGTTTACATGCACGAACAACTTAAGCAACACGCACATGTGACGGTCAGGGCGCTCACAGTGTCAGTGGGATCTGTTGTAGTGCAGACGTGTTCGCACAACGCTGTGACCGCAGTCACATCCATGAAACACGCACACCGAGCGAAAGAGACCCCCGAATTGTGTCGCAATTACGAGCATCGTATCTTTCTCGTACGCGTGCGAAACACTCTGAACGTATGCGCTCCACCGTCGGGGTTGGTTCTGTCGTGAGTACCTCACGCGTCGAGAAGGAGAAGGAAGTGTTCCTTCGTTGCGTCGAGATCGATGCTGGCCGCTTCGGGCGGTCGACGCCACACTCGTCTAGCGACCGGGTGGCGTCATGACCGCCGAACGGGAGCTTTCATTTGGCAACGGGTCGCGTAGGTTTTTCCGTATCTCGGCGAGGACGTCTTTCGCATCGCCCCGAGCATGGGTGACGGCATACCTGACACGGGTCAGCTGGAGCGACGCAGTCGTGGTGACCGTCGCTGTGCTCGCCGCGCAGATCTTCCGCTTCGGGTCCGACGACCCGTTGCAGCCGAATGGCGGATGGGGCCTGCCTGCGACCTTCGTGTCGATCGCGCTCATCGTCTGCTGGCTCTTCGCGCTACGAGCGACTCAGTCGCTCGATCGCCGCATCGTGGGCTCGGGACCGCAGGAGTACAGCCGAGTGATCACTGCATGCCTATCACTGTTCGGCGTGCTGGCAATGCTTGATCTTGTGTTCCGACTCAACATCGCACGCGGCTTTCTGCTGGTCGCCCTACCTGCCGGGACTTTGGGTCTCCTCCTCACGCGCTGGATGTGGCGTAAAGACCTGATTCGGCAGCGCGCCAAGTCGCAGAACCTCGAGCGAGTGCTGGTAGTGGGAGCGGTCAGCCCGTCCAAACCTCTCGTCGAGCGCCTACTTAAGAGCCCGACACTCGGCTACGACGTGGTGGGCGTGTGTCTACCGCCGAGTCGACGCGGAACGCCCGAAGAGCTCCGGGTAGCAGAGCAGATGATCCCAGTATTCGGCGACTTCGACGACGTACGCGACGCGGTGCTGCACACGGGAGCGACGACAGTCGCGGTGACGAGCGCCGAGGCGCTGGGCCATCAGGCCATGCAGGATCTCTCCTGGGACCTTGAGGGCATTCACGTCGAAATGCTTGTAGCGCCCGGTGTTACGGATGTGGCGGGACCACGCATGATGGTCCGCCCGGTCGCCGGCCTGCCACTGCTACACATCGACAAGCCCCGCTACGAGGGAGCGAACAAGTTCCGCAAGGGCTTCTTTGACCGCTTTGGCGCGAGCCTCGCGCTGTTGCTCGCGGCGCCGGTGATGCTCTGTGTGGCGGTGGCGGTCAAGCTCGATTCCCGCGGACCGATTTTCTACAAAGCCACGCGGGTCGGCCTCAACAACGAACCGTTCAGCATGTGGAAGTTCCGGTCGATGGTGCAGGACGCCGATCAGAAGAAGGCGAAGCTTGCGCACCTCGACCAAGGGGCGGGCGTGTTGTTCAAGATGCGCGACGACCCGCGCGTGACGAGAGTCGGCAAGTTCATTCGTCGATACAGCCTGGACGAACTCCCACAGCTTTTCAACGTGCTCGGGGGCTCGATGAGCCTCGTGGGACCACGACCACCGCTGCCCGACGAGGTGGAAAAGTACGACGGCCGAGTGTCTCGACGGATGCTCGTGAAACCAGGGGTCACCGGGCTGTGGCAGGTGTCGGGCCGATCTGATCTCACATGGGAAGAGTCTGTGCGGCTTGATCTCTCGTATGTAGAGAACTGGTCGATGATGCAGGACATCGTAATTCTGTGGCGCACCGCGCAGGCGGTAGTCGCGAAAGAGGGGGCGTACTAAGTATGTATGCGCCTAAAGAACGGTTCTCGCGACGAGCTATGTGCGACCAGATACGACATGATTCTCCAAGGTGCGCCTATCGCCAAACATCGGTTCAGGGTAGTGCGAGTAAAATATGAAGGGTATCAACGAAGGTCAAGTTGATAACCGGAAGACCTCTGAGAACAGCGATACCTACGCCCCAGTACTTAATGAACTACATCCGCAGTCAGCACCATCGCGTGTCTTCGGCAAGTTCCGCCACTTGGGCGAACACTTGGACCTGTTCGCAGTAATGACCGCAGCAATCGTAGCTCTAGCGATCGCGGGTAGCGCAACAGTCGGCAAGCTCGTTACGTCAGCGGGTCGTGACCAAAGAGACTTCCATTACCCAGACGTCACAAAAATAGTACGAGACTTTCCCAGTTTTGATCTGAACGGACTATCAACCGCAACGGGGCCGCTCTATCACGTCGCGGTTGCAACTCTAGCCGGGCCGTTGCACTTAAACGAGGGTGGAACCCAGTTCGTAGCTGGCCTATTCTCCGTAGCGCTCGCATTCGCGGTAGCTCGATACACCAGAAGCCTTCCATCATTCGCACTCCGAGTAATAGGAATTCTGCCACTCTTGACTTCGGTCTACTTCTGGCAGTCGGCACTCTGGATGTTGACCGACAATGCTGCTCTGCTCTTTGTCTTCTGTGCACTAGCAGTGATCATTGGGAACCGAAACGGTGCGAGTAGGCAGATTTTAGTAGGCATTCTCGCAGCATGTGCCGTAGCGACACGGCAGAACAGCGTGTGGATTCTAGTGCCAATATTTGCACTTTACGCTTTTGCCTATTGGTCTGATCGTGAACCTCGGCGATTAAAAACCTTCGTACGTGCTGTGGCTAGGACCATCGCGCCGTCAGTGGTGACGCTCGCACTCCTCTTATGGACATGGCGCGGATTAACGCCGCCCGCCGCAGCAGCATATAACGCTCAGTCCATCAGTCTTGTCGCACCATCATATGTAGCGGCTGTAGCTGCGATATTCTTCGTACCGATACTCTTATGCTGCAGCGAGCGTCCATTGAGTCGCCGAAGTTTGCGGCTTGCGTCTGTGTCAGCAATATGTGCTGCTCTACCTGCGGCAATTTTCCCGAGTATGCCAACGTCTGACTCAAGTCGCCGGGGCGGACTGATCTGGAGTGCAGTTGACCATATGCCAGCGATAAGCAGTAGGTCGGTAGGGCTCATTGTTCTTTCGGCTGCCGGAGGCGCGTCACTATATCTAGTTTGCGCCCGCTTGGACCCGGCACTAAAGGTCATAGTTGGAACTTCTGCGGTTGCGATGTCCGTGACCGGATTGGCAGCAGCACAATTGTTTCAAAAATACGTTGAACTACCAATGGCTGGACTATCAATTCTCGTAATTGTCGCAATATTCGGCAGCAACCGGTGGTCTAGGAAATACCCATTGCTATTGCTATACGCCGCTCAACTAGCTGTAGTTATCGAAGTTGTTTTGAAGCCGCTGATCAAAAGTTGATTCCGTGATGGCCCGAAGTATTACGCAAAGGGAGAGTTGAAAAGAGTGAAAATCGCGATCGTCGGAATGGGTTACGTCGGTGTCACGGCAGCTGCCTGTCTGGCCGCGGCCGGTAACCGCATCGTCGGAGTCGACCCAAACCCAACTAAGGTTCGTGCCATCAATGCTGGTGCGAGCCCAATCTCCGAACCCGAAGTGGATCGTATGATCGCACTGGAGGTTGCGCAAGGAAATCTAGAAGCCAGCGAAAAACTGCCTACTCTGGACGACGATTTTCAGTTGGTAATAGTATGCGTCGGCACACCGAGCGCACCTGACGGATCACACAACATGACCTATATCGCAGAGGCAACTCGACAGATTGCGACTGCGATCGATTCGGAGCGTAGGACCCCGATTACCGTGGCGTTCCGATCAACATTCAGGCCTGGAACAATGGAGGATATGATCGCCCCATTATTCGAAAAAAGTATAGGGGAGACGCTGAAGGAAAAAGTAGAACTCGTCTACTATCCAGAATTCCTTCGCGAAGCAACTGCAGTAAAGGACTTTTACAATCCACCGAAAATCGTCGTAGGCACGAAGCGCGGAACAGGATCCAAGACGTTAAATGAACTGAACAAGAACATTTCTGCACCCTTGTTTAACGTCACCTTTCCAGAAGCCGAGATAACAAAATTTGTTGACAATACATGGCATGCACTCAAAGTATCATTTGCTAATGAGATCGGAAGAATTGCCTACGCGCACGACATTTCGGCTCAGACTATCGCCGATATATTTACGTCAGATACTCAACTTAACATCTCTGCGAAGTACCTTCGGCCAGGCGGAGCATTCGGTGGATCGTGTCTGCCTAAGGATGTTCGAGCTTTTGTAAATCTAAGCGACACGAAGGCAGTATCCGCGCCGATAATATCAGCAGTGATCGGCAGCAATGAAGCTCACAAGTCGTTCCAATTCGAACGTGCGGTTAAGGATCTAGACCCGGGTTCATCCATCCTTCTGCTCGGCCTAGCTTTTAAGGCAGGAACGGACGATCTACGAGAAAGCCCTCATGTTGATCTTGCGGCTTCCCTCATTGAATCCGGATTCCATGTCCGAATCTATGAGCCGCATCTTAAGACGGCAGATTTAGTCGGCCAGAATCTAGGCTACATCTACGGAAGGATACCCGGGATAGACGAGATGCTGGTTGACGCAGATCACGCAAAGTCGAGCAGGTTTGACCGAGTCATCGAGTGCACGCAAGGGTTGTCTCACCAAATAGAGTTTCAGAAAGACACTGTCGGCATCTATGAGATTGATTAGGAGTTGCAACGATGTCTAAAACGCTTTCTGCAGCCAACGTACTAATCGTAGTCCAGAACCTTCCGGTTCCCTTTGACCGTCGCGTGTGGCAGGAGGCGCTAGCGCTCGGCGCTAAAGCGCACTCCGTCACGGTGATCTGTCCGGCAGACGACAAGCATCCGGTAGGCACATTTCATATAGATGGAATCGAGATTGTCCGATACCCGGCACCGCCTGAGGGAGGTACCGCCCTCGGCTACATTCGCGAGTATGCGCTGTCGATGACCAAAATCTACATGCTGTCGCGCAAGATTGCTCGGATGCGGTCCATAGATATCGTGCATATATGCAACCCACCCGACTTTTTGTATCTCTCCGTGAGGCACCTAAAAAAGAGGGGAACAAGGTTGATCTTTGATCAGCACGATCTCGGACCGGAACTAGTTGAGGCGAAGGAAATGCCACTAGTCCGAGTCCTCAGACGCGTGTCACTGATCTTCGAAAGAATTACGTACTCCGCAGCCGATCACGTAATCGCAACCAATAGCAGCTACCGAAGTATCGCACTCACTCGCGGAAAAAAGAATACTAATGAGGTCACAATTGTTCGTTCGGGTCCACGTGCTGAATGGGTTCAGGACGGGAGAGTAGACGACGCATGGCGTCGCGACAGACGATACCTGATCGGATACGTCGGAGTGATGGGAAAGCAGGACGGAATACAATATTTGCTACGGGCAGTTAAGCATCTCATCGAAGAGTCGTGCGATGTACAGCTTGCACTTGTTGGCTCCGGGCCTGATGTCGAACGTCTGAAGAACCTCGCTGGTGAACTCGGGATAGCAGATCGAGTTGAATTCCACGGACGCTTAAGTGACGAGGATCTTCGTAGTGTACTGGCCTCGGCCGACGTGTGTGTAAACCCCGACGAGGTAAATAAGATGAATGATTTGTCTACGATGAACAAAATCGTAGAGTACATGGCGATGGGTCGCCCAATTGTTCAGTTCGACGTGATGGAGGGAAAGTACTCGGCGCAGAGTGCCGCGCGGTATGCGAGGCCCAATAGCGCGGTTTCGCTTGCCGAGGAAATTAAGTACGTCTTAGAGGATGAGACAGAAGCCCGGCGAATGGCGAAAGAGGGTCGCGAGCGTTTCTCCGAGTTCCTGTCTTGGGAGGCCCAGATTCCCTACTTGTACCGAGCGTACGAGACCGTACTCTCGGTGAGTCCAAGGTATGACGCGTGAACAATCGTCCGATCTTTGTCGCTGACCGTCTGGTACCAAGGCTCGGCATGGAGCGTGCGGTGCTCGACTTGTTGCGCGGATTTGGGAAGGACGACGCAATGCTTGTCGTGATCAGCGGCCCAGATTCACCCGATCTAGCCTGTGAGACGATTTGTCTCTCGAAGCCGCCGGGCTGGAAAGGACGGATAGATGCGGTACCCAGTCTTTATCGCAAATTTCGTGACGCTCCTAACCAGGCTCCCATCGTAGCTGTGGGCGTGTGGTCCTTCGCTGCCTGCGCTATAGCCTGCATATTTGCGCGTCGGAGAGTTATACTTTGGGAGCACTCAATTCTTACGTGGAGGTTGCGCAACGAGTTGCGTGTCTTAGTTGCGGCTCTGATGTTGCGACTATTCTCTCCTGTCTTGGAACACGTGGTTTGCGTTAGTGCTGCATCGCGTGTGGCAGTCAAGTATTTTGTATGGCCATTTAGTGCTATAACTATAATTCCTAACGTCGTGGATATAGATCATTCACATGGTGCTGGTGGGACAAAGAAGCGTGCGCCTGGGCAAATACGTCTAGTCGGTCTAGGTAGTCTGAGCCAACGAAAGAACTGGGGCCTTGCAATAAGGGCCTTAACCTACTTGCCCCAGGCCTACAGGTTGCAGATCGCTGGGGAAGGCATCGAGCGAGAGGGCCTGGAGCGCCTAATTCGCCAACATGGGCTTAGTGATCGCGTCGAACTGTTGGGTCACATTCCACGTGCGTCGCGTCTTCTAGCTGATGCGGATATAATGGTGCATCCGTCTCACGCGGAGACCTTCGGGTACTCGTTGTTTGAGGCATGTGAGTTTGGGGTGCCAGTAGTTGCCCTCGATAAGCCTGTGATGAACGAGGTTATACCACAGGTGATATCGGGTGCCTGCGCAAGGAACTCCCCGGCTGACTACGCTAACAAGATTCTAGAGGTCGCAGCGCAGTCTGTCCCTCTAGATCAAGGCTCGATCGGAGTCCGCCTTCAGCCGTTTTCGCGAAACCAGATTCGTGACCTTTGGCGAGAACAGCTCGAAGACAGCCGAAGAAGTCCTGGGTCGCCATGAGCGGTCGGTATTTGCCGGGGCGCGGTCGTCGGAGTTTTGACGCGTCTACTCTCGCTGAGATACGTCATGCGCTGGTGCCCGAGCTAGGAAGTAGCCGCTAAATGAAGCCCATTTTGTCGATCCTAATCATAAACTGGAACGGTGCATCCGACACCGAGAGTCTAATTTCTGATCTTGAACCCCAGCTCTTGAAGTTCCCACTTGGTGAGATCGAGGTTCTGCTCCTTGACAACGGATCAGACTTGCCCGTCCCGACTTCTTGGAGGCTTTGGCGACATGTCTCTCTGCTGGAAACCGCCGAGAACTTGGGATACTCGGGCGGTATGCGACTCCTTACCGACAATGCCCAGGGTGAATACTGTTGGTTGGTAAATAACGACGTTAGACTCACAGATGACGCGGTGAGCGGAGTAATGAAGGGAATAGGCGCAAGTGGCGCCGACGTCTTGTTCCCAATGGTTCTTAATCCTGATGGATCAGTTCAGAGCCGTGACTGCTGGTGGAGCGGACTAAGGGGATGGCGGATGCCCCGACCACGGGCAGATGAGGTCGATCGTTACCCAATTTTTGGGGATCTTTTCGTGGCGCCGGTGATTCGCAGCAGTTTGTTCGAAGAGCTAGGAATCCTGCCGCCCCTATTTCACACCTATGGAGAGGATATTGATGCGTGCTACGCGCTCGCCGCTCGAGGTTTGAAAGTTCTACGCGATCCCCATATCGTTCTGAAGCATCGAAAGTCATCGAGCAAGCCTGTCGATGACCGGCAAAGGTTTAAGTTCGAAACACGAGGCGCAGCGAATCTAATTGCGTCAATTATTTTGAACTATCAAGTGTCCAGCTTCGTTCTTGCGATTCCTGTCGCTGCCAAGGTATTGCTCTACGACATGCTACTCAAGCGACGCAGAAGCTTCAGGCATGCCTGGGCTTGGCGCTTCTGGTTCAATATCCCGGTGAGGGCCTCTATCGTTGCTTGGCAACTCCGCGACGTGCGCAAGCTACGTCAAACGCATAGAGCTTTGTCGGATGTGGCCACTTGGGGTCGGCGGTGCGAAGAGTGACGGATGCGTGCCAATCTAGGCAGTGGCCTCTACTCGGACGCCTTCTTTCTATTGTCAATAGGCGCTCGGTAGCTACTAGTGTCTTGTATCTTGCTCCTCGCGCGCTGCCACTCGCGTTAGTTGTTGTACTCACCCTCAGGTCCGGGGTTTCTGGTCTCGGTGATGCGGCGCTCGCGCTTAGTCTTTGGCAGTTTCTGCTCATTCTGACTGAGTTCGGAGTTTCGCAGTGGCTGTTGACAAAAGACGATGTTTCTTCGGGCGAGTTGGTCACCTGTTTCAAAGGGAGACTTACTCTCAGTCTAATAGCCGTACTGTGTTTGTGTGGTTTGGTAGCATTTGGCGTTCTGCATTTGAGCTGGACAATGTGCCTGCTTTTATCGATCGGTCTACTTTTGAGTTTCGGCCAGATGGCTTTCGCCTGGGAGCTTCAAAGGGGTAGGCAAGCCAGGGCGTTCGCTTTTGGCTTCGCTGAGTTTGGGTTACCGGTCGCATTCGTTGTGGGAGTTTCGAGTTCGACGTGGATCGTAGCGGTTTGCATTGTGTCCAAGTCTCTTATTGGTGTTGCGCTTACCGTCAGAGCCATGCGGAGCTTTCCCACGGTTCAGGCAAGTCGAGGCCTTTCGCCACGGGACTTCGGAGTTCATTATGCGGCATGGGCACTTACATCCGTTGCATCAGGTACGGGCGAGTTGGTGATCTTGTCTGGCGCGGTTTCAGCTGCGCAGTTGGGTGCTTTTAGGCTTTTCCAGACTATAGCTTCGCTTGGCAGCATTGTCGGAGCCGCTGTTTTGCCACCACTGATGGCTCGCCGTGGTGCCTCACGATTCTCAAGCGGCGCCGTCATGGCAATGTTGGGTTTGGTCGCCGGCGTACTGCTGTTTGTTGGAGATCTTATAGGACTGATGTTCTCAGCGCGGTCTGAGGCGAGTGATTTCGATTGGCTTGTCTTTGTGGCTATCGCGCTTGGCGTTGCGGCGGTGATTAATACGATGTCTGTGGTTCCGCTTGCGGAGGTGTCACGGGTGCGCGGCGCGCGGTTCGCGTTCCGCATCGGTTTGGCCAGCGCGGCTGTATACTGGTCGATTATTCTAGTGTTGGGTATGCTTGGTGGAGCTCTTCTTGCACCGCTTGCTACTTTAGCAGCAGCCCTGGTCGGTATGAGTGGAAATATGCTGGCGTTGTTTCTGTTTCGACGCGGAAGGCTGTGATTTGAGGTGAGCGCGGTTTCTCGGGAAGCAACGTCTGGGAGTTCGTCATTGCCTACTGACGAGCTTGCAGGAGCCAAGGGTCAAGCTGATCGCCTAGGATCGTCCCCGGTTCTGCGCGCGCGTCTCCGGTTGTCAATGATAACTGGTGTCTTGGCGTTGGCTTGGATCTTTGAAGCACTCGTAGCGCGTGGTCCGATGTCATTTGCGTTCAGTTCTGCGACTTCGGTTGTTGTATCTATCTGCGGCTTTGTTGCCGCATTTATGGTGGGTCTTTGGTTTGTTCCAATTCCACTGCGCGCGTCTAGAGCGAGTTACAGGTTCTCGCCTTCGTTGCTCAGTTGCGCGCGGGTGGGATGTGTCTTATCGCTGCCTCTAATTGCAGCGGGATTTGTTAGCGGCGCAGCTCGGTATAATCCTGTGCTCGGCGATTCGTCACGCAATGAATCTTTGATCGGTGCGGTATGGTCACCCGTTTCTCTTGGTTCGGTTGCGGTGCTTTTGGCTGTGCAGAGGCAGAAGCTGTGCAAGCGCGACCTATTTCTGGTGGGCGCGATACTGGTTACTACCGCAATCTTAGGTGGCCGTACGGTTCCCGGACTCATAATCCTCATGCTACTGGTACGACGGATGTTCTTTGTGCTGGCGGATGATGGTATTTCACTGAAGCCCTTCTCGCGCAGGGAAGTCGCTATTCTAGTCGCTTTGGTCGTCTTGTTAGTTGGCGCATTGGGTCTGCTCGCACAGTTCCGACAGCCGGAACTCAACACGGCCCCATCTTCAAATTCGGAATTTATTTACTATGGAGGCGTCCGCCCGGCTGCTCTGCAGTACCTCGTGGCGACTGCCGGAATTATCGGCGAGTCTGCGCGAGTTGCGCATTTTGCGGTGCCTGTTTATCACGCGGAGTCGGGTTTCGGGCTACTTTTTACTGATGTCTTTAGCTTCCTGCCATGGTTCTCATCAACTGTGACAGCTGAGACAGTTGATGTATATCGTTCGGCTGGTTCGACGGTCATGGTGAGCAGACCCGGCGGAACGCCTTCGACGTTGTACTTTATCGGCGGTGAGTCGGGCGTCGTTGTAGGCGGGTTCGTTTATGCGCTCATTTTCAGTTGGCTACTAGTTAGATATTACACATCGGGCCGTCTGTTTTACTCGCTGATGCTGCTAATGATTCTTCCGGTGTTTATTCTGGGAATATACGGGACCGGGACTCCGACATCGCTGACCGTGCTCACACTACTTGTCGTCGCTGCTTTGGTTCTATCTTCATGGATTCTGGACTCGTTTAGATTGCGACGGAGTGTGATTGGTGATCGAAGGCCTTACTGACCAAGTTTCGAATTGAAGGGTAGTCCTGTTTATGTTTTCGCAAAGTAGCTCTCGGCTCCCAAGTACCGGTGCGGTTGCGCTGCAGAGGTGGGCGCGGTCGGTGCTTCGGTACTGGTGGTGGATCGCTCTGTTCTCTTTGGCTGGAGGAATTGTTGGCCTTGGGATAGGCATGATTCAAACTCCGACGTACTCCGCGACGGCGACTGTGTATGTGACTTCGGGCTCGGACGCAAATTCACAGAGTGCCTATCAAGGTTCACTCGCGTCGCAGCAGCGTGTAACGTCCTATACGCGCCTGGCGACTTCTGATGCAATTGTTTCTTCTGCGTTGGCAAGGATTGGTTCGCCGTTGTCAGTGGAGGACGCACAGCGTGACCTTGAGGCGACGGCAACGCCTGCTACTGTCCTCATGTCAATTACCGCTCGAAATCCTAACCCCGAGATAGCTGCGAGCTTGGCGAATGGTGTGGCCTCGGCGCTTGCCGACTATGTTCGAGATCTCGAGAAGCCCTCCGACGGAGGTGACGCTCTGGCGAAAGTGACTTTAGTAAGTCCGGCTACAGTGCCATCTGCTCCTGTTTCGCTAAAGAGCTGGCAATTCTGTGGATTAGGAATTCTCGCGGGCGGACTCCTTGGTTTGTTTGTGTGTTGGGTGCGCGACTTGTTCGATTCTAGAGTTAGGTCAGCGGCCGAAGTTGAGGCGATTGTAGGTGCTGCAACGGTTGCGGAGCTGCCCTTTGATGCGGAACTTGACGGCACAGGCGTGGCAAACCTCGCTGAAGGTGGCAATCTGCTGGCAGAGGCTTGTCGGAAGCTTAGGTCGAATCTGGCTTTTATAGGGGTTGATTCACCCCTGCGGACGATCGTCGTGTCCAGCGGGTCTGCGGGGGAGGGAAAGACTACAGTTTCTGTTGGCCTCGCACTTTCGCTGGTCGAAGCGGGGTTCTCGGTTGTGGTGGTTGATGCTGACTTGCGGAGACCGCGGGTGGCTCGGGTGCTGGGCGTGAATGGGGCCATCGGGCTCACGACGTATCTGAGAGGCGATGTGTCTTTGGCCGATGCTCTGCAAGCTACTGACTTCGCTGGTTTGTCGGTTATGTCGGCGGGAGAGATCCCCCCCAATCCTTCCGAGATGCTTGGTTCTGAGGCTGCGGAGTCGTGCATTGCTGATTTGCAACGTGAGTTTGATTTCGTAATCTTAGATTCGGCGCCTTTGTTGCCTGTATCAGACAGCCTTGTGCTGGCGCATCGAACGGATGGCCTTCTCCTGGTGGTGAGGTCTGGCGTCACGACGTCGCATGCTCTCGAACGGGTTGTGAAGACGCTGAACGTGGCAAATCTGTCAGTTCTCGGTACTGTCATGAATTCGGTAGAGGCTTCGAGTGGCTACTATGACAAGTACTCGCAGGATACGTCCGACAGTTCCGGACGATCCTCGCTTTCATCGAGGGACTGATTATAGTCTGTGACGGCTTTCATGATTCGATGAAGCATATTCGGTTAGGATGCGAGTGCATTATTCGAGCTGTTGTAGCGGAAGGCCGGATTTCAGGGGCTTGGTCGCTTTCACTTTATAATTGTCTTGCTGCCCCAGTAGCGTCCGTCTCCTTCGACCTCGACGCGCGCGTGGCAGGTTCATCGATCGGCGGGTTTGTAACGGCGCGACCGTCGCCCGATGGGGCTGAGAGCCTCGTATGAACAAGTTGCCGTCGGCGGTGTCGGTGAGAATGCTGGTGTCGAGCTCCGCGATGTGCTGACAGATGTTGTGGATCGTAGGAGGGGTGCCGAGATCAAATTCGGTCGTAGCGGAGCGTGTAGGTGCGCGTGGAGAACGTCGCAGTCGAGTCGCTTCTCCGTGTGATCTCGGTGCCGGCGCATTCTGCTCAGGCAGAGGTTGCGCCGGCGAGTCCGACTGTCGCACTTGGTGTATGCGCTCGTTCTACGCGGAGTGCTGTGCCGTGCGATGCACCGCTGTGACCGTTGTGTTGGCCGAAGGCGTATACCTCGTTGGCGTTTGGGTGGGGCGAGGAGAGCGGCGCGCCACCAGCAAGGGGAGGTTTAGAAGCGACTACAGCCGTATCACTGAGTTGGCCCCATGGGCGCTAGATGGCGATGATCACGAAACCCTGGATCGAAGCAGCGACTAAGCACGATTTTGATCGCGTCAATCGTGCAACAGGTCGCCGCCAAAACGCGCGTGAGGCCCGACGCCGACGACACGTAGCAGCACATGCGCGATGCACTGAATCGACCCGTGCCAGCTTTACTGTCTGCAGTATCAGAAGCGGATGACGGCTTTGCGGCAACGAGAGAAGTGATCGCGTTAGTTGGTGGTGGCCAGTCGTCAGCGACGGTTTCAGACCGAGCGACGAGTTGCAGGTCGGCGACCGTCGAGCACATACCCCGACGGTCTGCTCGCAATGGTCACCGATCCGGGTCGTGCGGGGTTGTGCGATGACACTCGAATCGTGTTCACGAACTCAATACTTGGGGAACGGTACGACGTAGTTCGCCCGGACTGGTTGGCGGTCCTGAGTGCTGTTTCGCGGCAATTCTGTAGCGGTGTTAGCCGCTAATCTGAGCACTCAGGGACGTACACCTTTGGAGTCGGATTGTCGATGAGTGGCTGCACCGGGACCTGTGCCTCGCCGGGCGTGCTGGGTTCGGTCAGTTCGAACGTCAATTCGGCGGTCTCGCCGGGTGGCACGGCGAACGTGGCTTCAAACGTGGGGTGTCCGCGTTCTGATGAGCCGATGACCTGCACGGGCGAGCCGTTCACCTTAACACTGACGACCTCGGCGCCCGTAGTGGCGAGGAGACGCACGGAGGTGATCATCGAACCGCGCGGTACGCCTGAGGCCAAGCCCGGTAGAAATCCCATCTTGCCCACTACATAGTCGGGTAGTCCCGACGTGTCTTTGATCGTGTTGGTCAGCCGGATAGTCGCGGTCGACCTTCGTGTGCCGGGGGTGCAACCCTCTGCGCTGTACTCGATTTGGCGAGTCAGGTAGTAATCCATCTTGTTGCCGCCAAGATTGTTGACGACGAACTGCGCGTGCGGAGCTCTGTCGTTGGCAACGGTGTTGGCGAGCGGGGTCTGCTCGAGTTGCTCCTGCTCTTCGGGCGACGCGCTCCACACGGAGATCCGGTGTTCGCCGACGCCGCGCCCGAGCGCGCGCAGCACCTCCTGCGGAGACTCGAGGGGCCCGGTCACCTTCTTGACGACCTCGATTGCGATGCCCTGCAGGTACTGCTTACGGGCTGCCTGGTCATCGGGATACCGGGTGTATGCCGTCGACTCCGTGAGTTCGACGACGTTGTCCTTGGTGATCACCTCGCCGTCGGGCATCTTGACCGGTCCGGTGGCACCGAGGATGTAGCTCAGCGCAATGGGGTCCAGGGCGATGACGCCATCGACGTCTGTGCCGGACTGCTGCTTCCACATCGACTTCCAGATTTGAGCTGCGTAGGGAAAATGCGCGCTCTGATTGCTGTTTCGGAAGTCGGTGCTCGGGTTGGTGTAGCCGTACTGTTCCTCGTACTCTGGCCCGAGGGAGATCGGTGTGAACGTCTTGTTGAGCTCGCTGTTGGCGCCCAGGTCGTCGACTGTCGGTTTGCCGTCGTTGAATCGCAGGATGCCGAATCCGCCCAGGAGGCCGCCCGTGCCGCGCGCCTCGGCATTCGTCTGGAATGCCATGAAGTATGACCGCGGACCGTCGGCGCCGAGCATTGCAGGGCCGATGTTTGCCGCAATCGAAGTATTCTTCAGCAGCGTCGCTATGTCGGCAGTTTGCGATTGCACCTGAGACCGTGCGGTATCGAGAGCAGAGACATAATGCGGATTCTGTATCGCTTGTGCGTCTTTATCGAGTCGGGTTGCGGCTGCGGAAATTTGTGTGAGTTCGGGCGCTTCATCGCGTAATTTGGCGACGTCGACGCGCCCGCCGGCGAGCAGTGAACCGGGCGCAACGGTGGCGCCCATCTGCGCTGCAGGCTTCAGGACCTCGGAGGTCAAGCCGGCGGCGACGTCGGATATCTGTTGCCCGGTCTTGAGCGGACTGCCGAGCCACGGCACGGCTGCTGCAACGCTCCACGACACCGAGTGAGTGGTGTCTTTCGCGTCCTGTGCGTGCTGCTCCGCCTGACCAGCCAGCTTCGACGCCGACGACATGTCTTCATGCAGCAGAGAATCTTTGGACTGTTGCGACAGCGTGCGGGCCTGCTCGAGGTTGCTCTTGACCGACTGCGCCTGAAACACGAGCCACACGCAGTACGCCGCGACGATGACGAGCACTGCTACCCCGGCAATCACGAGATTGCGTCGTCTGAAGATGTCGCTCGTAGTCGTTGTGTTCTCGTCGGTCGCCTTAGAACCGTCGGTCGAGCCGTCATGAGTCGACCGACGCGGGGAGAGTCCCACTGAAGTTAGTTCCCTGCACTAGGGCGCCGTCGAAGTTTCGGCGCATGATGAGCACAAATCGTGAAATCCGCATAAAAATACTCGCCAGTCCACGTGGTCACGTGAACTGACGAGTATTTTCACATCTGATTACGTGCCGTACGGACCGACCCTGGTGATCCTCGCAATGGTGTTCGCGATGAAGGTGAAGATCGAGCCGATACGGTTGAGGCCGATGGCCTTGAAGACCTGCCCGGTTGCTGCAGTGGTCACGTAAGTGACGGTGCCGACGACGCTGGCTACGCCCCGCGTCCAGTAGGCCGCACCCTGCCTGAACTGCTGGCCGGCGGTCCTCAATCCTTCAACGAGGTAGCAGCCGAAGTTGTTCGGTTGGCAGTTGCTGAGGGGCTGTGCCGCTGCCGTGGGTGCAGCAGACGCCTTGACGACGTAAGGAACACCCTTGGTGATGTATGCAACCTGCGCCGCGGGCGCTGCGGCGGCGATGGGTGCTGAATGCACAACTGCGGGAGTGAACGCGGCAGCGGACGCGACTGCCACGGCCGCAGCGCCCATACGCATCCTTGAGGAGAATCTGGTCTTGACTGTGGGCGCAAATGCAGTAGCCATGAGGCCTCCGGGTGAGCTCTGATCAGGGGGGCGCCCACAGCGGTGTGGACTCGCCTTAGCGGCAGCTAAGAATTGCACTCAGATTGTCATAGGGCCCCTATGTTGTCAACACGGAAACCGCCGGTCGAAAGCATTTCGCACGTGTACGACTCGCATGCTGCCCTGAGGTTCTCGCGAACGGTTTGCTCGGCTTCGCAAGGGTGTCCTCCAAAGGGGCTACACGGTGTAGGCCGGCCGCTGCGGTAGTGAGCAGGCTATCGATTCGTTTGGCGGCCTAGGAATCCTCAGCTACTCCATTCTGTTGCACTATCTTCGCCTTTCTGATGCGCGGCACTGCCCATGCGTGGCGGTTGCGATGCCTACCCTGCAACTAAGCCGACAACCCGGGGCCAGGCCGAAGCCGAAGGGGTGATCGTCGTGGCGCAGAAGCATCGCGGAGTGATCGCAACGATGTCGGCCGCCCTGTGCGTTTTGTTCGCGCTGGTCGGATGTGGAGTGACCACCGAGTCAGGGACTGCAGTCTCGGCGGCGCCCGCGCCCAGCGACCACGTTCCGACAGACTTCAACACGACTTTCCGGTGGATCCCGGGTGGTGCGCTCGACCTCTCGGGCCCCGAGGGCACGTTTGTTCGCGCCTTCGTCGAATCGTTCGAGATCGCGAACGCCGCGCAGTCGACGAGCTGGGGGTACCCGGGGTTCTCCGAGGCGGCGCCGTCGAACATTGATCAGATGATCACGGTGTATCCGTCGAAGGTGTCGGATGCCAAGCCCTCGGTCGGGACTGTGTTCTTCTCGGCGCTGCGTCGAGAAGACAGTGCGTATGGGACGCGAATTGTGTTGTGCCGGTACGGGTATTCGTCGGTGCGCAGCGGCAGCGGGGCGTCGCCGTGGAGCTCGCGGGTTGATACGCCGCGACCGGTTGAAATCGACTTCCGGCAGCAGGCCAGCGCGCCGCCGGTCAGAGTGCGGGGATCGCAACGGACGCCTGGGGGCAACGTCTTTGGCGGGTGGTACGTCTCGCGCTACGACTTTGCTGCGGTCTATCCGAATCCGACTGCCGACCAGCGGGCGTGCGCGTCGAATGTTCCTGCGTCGGTGCCGAATCGGGCGGCGAGCCAGGGCGCGCAGCCGTGGGCGCCTATGACTCCGAGCCCCGGGTGGTCGGCGAGCAACGATCTTTGAGGTGGTCTCGACAGGCTCGACCAGCGGGGTGGGGCTCGACCAGCGGGGTGGGGGCTCGAGCGGTGGCGGGTGGTCTCGACAGGCTCGACCAGCGGGGTGGGGCTCCGATCAGCGGTGGGGTGGTCTCGACAAGCTCGACCAGCGGTGGGGCGCTCGACCAGCGGCGGGGGTCTCGACAAGCTCGACCATCGGTTAAGGCGCTCGACCAGCGGTTAAGGCGCTCGATCAGCGGGTGGGCTCAGCCGAGTTGCGGCGCATGCGCTCGTAGGAGGAGCCGGCGATCCAGAATGCGACCAGCGACAGCAGATCGGACTCGGTGACGCCGTGTCGCGAGGAGAATGCGATCAGGGTGGCTCCCTCGATGGGGCCGTTCCAGATAATCCAGGCGACCGCGACGCCTGCGAGCACCAACGACGCACGCCCCGATGGCCTCATGAGCGCCCACAACCCGCAGGCGAACAGAAGATTGAGAAGGACAAGGGCGTGGAAGAAGTCGGGGACGCGCACTCGATAGATTCTGCCGCGTAATGATAACGACGAGCCGATCTGACGTCGGTAAATGCTGTGAATCCCCTATGTGTCTCACATAGTCGATAGTCTGAGCGCGTTGCACCGCCGATACGCATGGGGAGAGTGAATGGCACGCATTACGCGACCAGTTTCGATGATCCGTGCGGCGGTCGTTGCCCTGATTACGGCGGGAGCGTTGGTCGGCGTCATGCCTGCACATGCTGACGCCGCGGTGCGCACCTTGACGGTCGCGCAACCCGGCGGAACCGGTAAATACGGCGCGGGTTGCACGTACACACTCACCGCGCGGGTGACAAACGACGACCCGGTGACATTCTCTGTCCGGCAACCGACGCGGTTGGCCAATGGAAAGCTATTGCGATTCACCTTCGACGTCGTGCCACGCAGACACGTCGCGATTTTCCACTGGAGTCCTGTTGTGGAAGGACGCTTCGTACTTGGTGCGCGGCAAGGGAATTCACCATGGAAACTGCACGGAGCCGACGTCGGACGGCGGTTGGATCTGGGAAGTTCGTGCTCGGGGATCTGAGCTGATCCCCGAGCGTGATGGCTCAGTGAGCGGCTTCGAACGCTTCTACGATTTCCTTGGGAAGCCGACCACGCGGGCCCACCTCGTAGCCTTCTTCGATTGCCCACTCCCGAATATCGCTCGTCGACGCCGCCGACTTGGACGAGCCGGATGACTTCTTGGTGGTCACCCGAGGCGCCGTGGACTGCTTGCGGCCGCCGATCCTGGTGGAAGCCTCAAGGAGTTTGGCGACGGTGACACGGCCGTTCTCGACCTTGTCGAGATTTGCGCTGGAAATATCGAGCTGATATTCAACGCCGAGCCAGGACCAGAGAACCGTGTGGACGTCGTCGAGGTCGATCTCCCGACCGTCCAGATCATCAACAAATGCGACTGAGCGGATGGTTGCCATGCGTTGAGGTTAACTGATGCTGTCGGACGTTCGAGCGACAGACACGTGAGTCGCGCACAAATCTACGGGAGTAATCGTCCGAGAGATCCGAGTTTACCGACGACCACGCGGCAAGATTTACGATCAAAAACCCCGTATGCGGAGACGATAGGCTGAGCGCATGGACGCGCTTTTCGTATGCACCGGCAACATCTGTCGTTCGCCGATGGCGGAGCGGATCTGCCGTGCTGTGGCCGTAGAGCAAGGGGTCGAGTTGACGGCTTCGAGCGCAGGTGTCGGAGCACTCAACGGGCAGGCGATGCACCCCTTCGCCAGCGAAGTACTCGCCGAAAATCGCGTCGATGCAACAGGTTTCGAGTCCCGATATCTGCAACCGCGCATACTGGCGCCCGCAGACATCGTGCTCTGCATGACTCGCGAGCATCGTGCCGCCTGTCAACGAATGCTGCCGGTCCGTTGGAAGCGGATGTTCACGCTCATCGAGTTCGTCGAATTGGTGTCGGTGCTCGACGGCGACACCCCGACGACCGACGCGTCGCCGAGTATCGACGCGATCATGGCGGCACGTGGGCGAATCGACACCAACTCCGCGCACCTCGACATCCTCGACCCGATGGGTCAACCGAAAGCCGATTTCGAGCGCGTCTATCGTGAACTGTCGCCGCAAGTCGGTGCCCTTGTGCAGTGGGCTCGGCGGTCGGTCGTAGGTCAGTAGGCTCCTTCGCCACGGGCAACCGTGACGACGGTACGCAAGAGAATTCGGACGTCTTGCTCGATCGACCAGTTCTCGACGTAGTACATATCCAACTCGACACGCTGCTCGTCGGTGGTGTCCGAGCGGCCGGAGACCTGCCACAAGCCGGTCATTCCGGGTTTCACGAGTTGGCGTCGCTCGACGAACCCAGGGAACGTGTGTCCTTCGCCGTGCACGAGTGGCCGCGGCCCGACAAGACTCATCTCGCCGAGGATCACGTTGATCAGTTGTGGGAACTCGTCGATACTCGTTCTGCGGATGATGCGGCCGACCGGGGTGATCCGCGGGTCCTTCTTCATCTTGAAGAACATGTCATCCGCTTGGGGGCCGCTGCCGCGCAACTCGGCCAGCCGCTTATCGGCGTCCTGATACATCGAACGGAACTTCCACATTCGGAACGACTCGCCGTCACGGCCGATCCGTTCCGGACGGTAGAAGACAGGGCCGCGATCGGAGACCTTGATAGCAATCGCGATTGCCAGCAGTATCGGCGAGAGGATGAGAAGTCCGGTCGCGGCGACGAATCGATCGAACAGCGCTTTACCCCACCCGGAACGACTGCTGTAGCCAGGCTCGTCGACGTGGATGAGCGGGACGTCGGCAATGGATTCCAAGGTGATCTTGGGACGTGCCAGTCCGACCAATGACGGAGCGATCAACAGGCCGATACCGGCTTGGGACAGGCCAAAACGCAGCGCGCGCAGCCATTCTGTTTCCAGCGGGGTCGACGAGGCGATGACGATGTAGTCTGCTGCGGCACTCAGGGCGGCATCGACGATATAGCCGGGATCCTCGATCATCGTCGGATCCTGGATGGCGGGAGCGGGCGGCTCGACAGTTCCGACCGGAATGTAGCCCAACGACGGGTTCTTCGTCATCGTGTCGCTCATTCGGACCGCGGACTCCGGGCCGCCGACAATCAACACACGCGTCGACGACGCCCCGTCGCGTCGGCGCCGCGAAGCGATGTACAGCGAGCTCACTGCGTGCGCTGTCATACACCCCACGAAGCCGGTGATGATTGCGATCAGAAGCGTCTGGCGAGGAATCGGAACCCCGAGTACGAGTACGACCACGGCGACGACCGCCAATAGTTTGGCGGTGGCCACGAACACGCGAACGAACTCTTCGAGACCACGCCCGAGTATCCGTTGGTTGGTCGAATCCTCGCGTGCCATCAGCAGCACCCAGCAGGCCCCCATGCCGATACCGAACACCACGCGCTCGACGACGGACTTCGCCACCGGAACGTCGTTGCTGATCGCGACGGCGAAGGCGATCCCCCCAGCGATGGAGAGTATCTCGGCCGCTCTCACTACACGTGCGTGAAAGCGGGTGGTGACGTTACGGCGTGCCGACCGAGACTGCGGCCGTTGCGACTCGTCGCGCGACGCTCTCGGCAAGGCGAGTCGAAGAGTTCCAGCTCGTGACGTCTGGATAGAGCTGAGTGGTTGTGGCGATACTGAGTCTTGTGTTTGGTACATGGCCATCCGAAATCTGTTGTGACTGACCGACAAACGGGATCGGCTCTACGAAGGGGGCGGCGAAGACCTTGGCTGCCAGGACGTCGTCGCTGGCGATCCGGTCTGGATATAGGGCGCATAGCTGGCTTGTCCAGCGGGCCGCAATCGCATCGGAATCCTCGCTGAAGAGAGGCGAGTCTCGAGTGGTGTACTTCATTGTGTAAACCAGCGAATGGTCGCCGTAGCGATGGGTTCCGGACAGCGCGGACATCTCGATGACGCCGTCGAACTCTGTGTCGCAACCGATCACAGGGCTCCAGTAGTGTCCGTCGAGCGGCTTGCGAAGCAGGAACGCAGCGTTGACGACGCCCTGATAAGTGTGCTCGGCCGGGGGAAGAGCTGCTCGGAGGCTCTCGTCAGCGAGCTGATGGAGCACCGGAATGGGAACGGTCGACACCAGGAAGTCGCTGGTGATCACGCGGTCATCCAGCGCTACCTCGACGCCGCTGGAGGTCTCTGTCACGGCGGTTACCCGAGCGGAGGTCTCGACGATGCCTCCGCGGTCGCGTATCGCCTGACAGAGCGCTTCGACGATTGATCGGTATCCGCCACTCGGATAGCCGCGAACGGCGACGTTCTTCTCTCTGCCCAGGCGCTCGTAGATGTAGCGAGCCGGCACGAGTGAGAACGCATCCCCGAACTTCGCGCCGAGCATGGGCTTGAGCAGCTTGGCCCAGACAGCGGGGCCGTACAGTTCCGATAGCCATGCCTCGGTGGTCATGTGGTCAAGGTCTTTGCCTCGCCCGAGGTATCGGAGCGTCACCGACACCGCACCGAACCTCACTCTCTCGAGAATGCTCAAGGCGCGGAACCTGAGCAGATCGAGCGGAGTATTGAACGGGTAACGGTGACGATCTACCAGCATCCCCATGGTGGTGGAGCGCCATTCGATCGATTCGCGAAGGCCCAGGTCGTCGAGGAGCTCGAGCAACGCGTCGTCGCTGGGCATGATGCAGTGGTAGAAGCGCTCGATCGGATGACCTCCGATTTCGCCCTCAACGCCGAGTCCGCCGAGCTGCGTGCCCTGTTCGAGCACGGTCACCGGAACGTTGCGTTGGGCCAACCGGTACGCGACAACCAGACCGGCGATGCCTCCGCCGATGACGGTGACGCCGGTCGAACTCTGGGAGATCAATTTCGTGCTGCCAGATCAGGCACAGGCGTGATCTGTTCGCGCAGTACGAGTTTCGCGTACTGTCGCAGCGTCAGCGCGAGTTTGAGTTTGGAGGCGCCCTGTTTGAGGTCGTACTGCAGCACCATCGGGACCTCGACGACGCGTGGCTGGAGATGCCGAAGTTTCATCAGCAACTCCACCATGCAGGCGAAACCTTGCTCGGTGACGAGACTGTCGCCCCAGTACTCAGTTGCACGGCGCAGCAGTGACACTCGATAGGCCCGGTACCCGCAGGTGAAGTCGTGGAGATCCTCGATCGCGATCAACCGGGAGAACACGGTCGCAGCTCCGCGCGAAAGCAGACGCCTGAAAGGCGGTGCTGTGGTGTCGTCGCCGCCGGGGGTGAACCTCGATGAAACAGCCAGGTCGGCACCGGCGTCGATCGCTGCGATCATGGCATCGAGCAGCGCAGGATCGTGAGTGTTGTCGGCATCCATGATCGCGATGATGTCGTCCGACGAGGCGACCCGGAGTGCTGCACGGATGCCCGTCTGGACTGCCCGCCCCAAACCTTGATTGACCGGGTGCTTTACGAGTTGAACATCGAGTCCTTCGAGCCCTTCGGAGGCGATGGCGGCTGTTTGATCGATCGACCCGTCGTCAATCACCCACGCCTTCAGGTGGATTGGCAACTCCGTTCGGCGTAGCCGCTCGAAAAGTGGTCGAAGAGAGTCTTCTTCGTTGTAGGCCGGCAGGACCAGATGGAGCGTTCGTGTCTGAACCAGGCTCTTAGGGCCACGGCTCTTGAGACCCACGCTCTGGGCGCTGTTCGAATGAATGTCATCCGAATGAATGACACTCGTGGTCTGATCCGGAAAGGATTCAATGACCATACTTCCCCCCAAGGAATGATCCGACTTCCCCGTGTCGGATAACGAATGGTGGATTCACATTAACACCACTCTGTCCGGAATGCCATGGCGGCGTCTATTGGCCGATCGACGAGTGATGTACGTTTCTTCGGTTTGCGAAGAGTTATGTGACCTGCTGCGCGTTCATTGAAAACTCGGGTGGGAGCTCGACCCGTGCATCGAATAACTGCGCGATCGCCTTCGCGCTCCGGAATGCTGCCAGTCCGTCGCCGAAGGGGTTTCCGCGAGATGCCATGGAGGAGCGCAAGTCTGGGCTGTCCAGCAGCTTGCGTGCGGTCGAGAGAATGGTGTTCGTGTCAGTTCCCACCGAGATGGCGCACCCGTGCTCGATCGCTTCGATTCGTTCCGTAACCGTCCGTGCCACGAGGACGGGCACACCGAACGTGGGTGCTTCCTCTTGGATCCCGCCGGAGTCGGAGAGGATGACCGTAGCGGCTTTCATCACTCCTACGAGCGCCTCGTAGGGGAGTGGCTCGGTGAGCGTGACACGGTCGTGTCCGCCAAGTACCTGGTGAACCTGTTGCCGGACAGAGGGGTTGGGATGCGTTGGGCAGATCACTTCCAGGTCGGGGTACTCGGTCAGCAGCTGCGCAACCGCCTTCAGTACCTGGTCGAGGGGCGAGCCCCAGGACTCGCGGCGGTGCATTGTCAGCAGAACCACGGGCCCAGTGGTTGCGCTGGCCTCTGGAAGATCTGCCGCGATGCGGATCACGGCGTCGACGACTGTGTTGCCGGTCACGTAGATCCGGGCTTCGGGGACTCCGTCGGAAATGAGATTGTCTTTTGCTCGCTGCGTCGGCGCCAGGTGCAGATCCGCGACTTGTCCAATCAGCTTGCGGTTTGCCTCTTCGGGAAACGGCGAGTGGAGATCATGTGACCGCAGGCCTGCCTCCAGGTGTGCAACCGGGATCTTTGCCCAGAACGCTGCAAGTGCTCCAGCCAAGGCTGTCGTGGTGTCGCCCTGTACCACAACAAGATCGGGACGCTTCGCCGCCCACAGGTCGGACAGGCCGGTGATCAACGCCGCGGTAAGGGTCGGTAGACCGCCGTCACCACGGTCGATCTCGAGTGCGAGGTCGGGGGTGATGCCGAACGCCTGCAGCGAGTCCCTCACCATTGTCGGATGCTGCCCACTTGCGACGAACTGCACATCGAACGATAGTTCGCAAAGCTCACTATAAAGAGGAGCCAGTTTGATGGCTTCCGGGCGGGTTCCGGCAACTAGATGAACGGTCGGCACGCGCGCTAGACTACCCACATTCCCGAGTTCGGGATAGTGAACGGGGCGGATTCGAGTTGACGTGATAATCGACTATTTCTACCTTGCTGCAGCGGTGGGGGCCTATGCAGCCGGGTTGCTTTGTCAGAGTGTGGGCGCAAGACGTTCCGCTCCTTCCGGAGCGGGCGTTCGTGGGCTCACCCGTCTGATCGGTGATCCGGTGTATATCGTCGGATTCGCCTGTCAGGTAACGGGTTTTGCACTTGCTTTTCTCGCTCGAGCGCATTTGCCCCTGTACCTCGTCCAGGGTGCCGTGTGCGCGTCTGTGGCCCTGGCGTCGCTCCTGGGATTCGTGCTTTTGCGGCGGCGAACCTCCGCAAGCGAGTTGGCGGTATTCGGCGTAATGGCGAGCGCGATCGTTCTGTTGTTGGTTGTCTCGCGTCCGTCGAACAGTTACGAGATCGGCGGTCTGGCACTTGTCGGTCTCGTGACTGTTGCGTTTGTAGTCGCTGGAGCGACGTGGTTTGCCTCACGGAGTGCCGGCGCGGTTCCGCTTGCGTGTCTGGCCGGTGTGAGCTTTGCGATTCTGGCGGTGGCGGGGAGACCCGTCGCGTCGCACGTCGGCTTCGGGCTCCTCGCTGATCCGCTCGCGTGGCTTGTGGTGGTGACCGCAGTGGTCGGGCAACTGCAGATGGGGCTCGCGCTGGCGCGGGGTTCGACGACCCTCGTCGGCTCGGTGATGGATGCGGTGACCCTCCTGGCTGCGTCGAGCGTCGGATTTCTGCTGCTCGGCGACCGTGTAGGCGATGGTTTGGCGGTGTGGGTGATCGTCGGTCTTGCGGCCTGTGTCGGTGGGGTCATAGCCATGGCAGCAATTGAGAAGAGCCAGGTACGCGCGATGTCGAAAGACGTTGCGGCGCGCGCTGGTCGACTTCAGACCTATGTGCCGGAAGGATGACATGAACTCGACAACCCTCGCGAGTGTGTCGGTCGATCTTGACAACGTGTGGTCGTACTTGAAGACACACGGAGATCCCGAGTGGGAAGCCCGACCGAGCTATCTTCACGTGGCGGTACCGCGGATCGTCGAGCTATTCGGTGAACTCAACCAGAGCACAACGGTTTTCGTCATCGGCGCAGATGCGGCTCGCGATGACGGCGCAGAAGCTGTCTCGTCGTTTGCTCGTTGTGGACACGAAGTGGGAAACCATTCGTACGAACATGAGCCGTGGCTGCAGAGGTACGACGCGCAGCGGCTTGCCGCAGAGGTCGATAGGACGCACGAAGCCATCGTGGCGGCAGGAGCCCCTGCGCCAGTTGGTTTTCGGGCGCCTGGCTACAGCCACACTCCGGAGTTGTTCAGGCTGCTCATAGAGCGGGGCTATCAGTACGACGCGAGTGTGCTGCCGACGTGGATCGGTCCACTCGCGCGGTATCAGCACTTCCGCAGCACCGAATTGTCAGACGAACAACGAGAAGATCGTGCCGACCTGTTCGGCGGATTCGGGCAGGCGCGATGGAGTCTGCATCCCCAGCGACTGCGGGCCGCAGGTGGTCAGATCGTAGAACTGCCGGTCACAACCTTTCCGGTTGCTCGTGTGCCCATGCACGGTTCGTACCTCATTCAGCTGTACTCGATTTCGCCGAGACTTGCGCGCGGCTATTTTCGTGCCGCGGTGCGCCTATGTAGGGCGCGCGGGGTCGGGATGTCGATGCTCATTCATCCCACCGACATCCTCGACCGGCGGGACGCGCCCGCGATGGAGTTCTTTCCTGGCATGGGCGTCGCGGCGTCGGACAAGGTCGCGTTCATCACCTGGGTGGTTCAAACGATGCAGGCGAATTTTGACGTGGTGGGTACCGGCGATCACGTGGCGGCGATGTCGGCGCCCGGGGTGTCGCTTGCCTCCGCGGAGATCGGGTGAGCATGCGTCGAATGAGCCCGAGGATCGACGTTATCCGCCGACGAATGCGGGTGTTGCCGCGTCCGGAATACTGTCCACAGTCCGGCGATCAGCAGTACCGCGCCCGCGTACAACGTCACGCGCATCAGCCAGATGGAGAAGTTCGCGACACCGAGTTCGTTACCGAGCCGATCGAATATGTAGTAGTGCGAAATGGCTGCCCCGAAGAACAACAGGGCCAATCCCGGTGCAAGTCGCTTGCGCAGTCGGGGATCGGACGCTACTTCGAGAGAACCGAGCACGATCGGCGCGATCAGCCACGCTGCGTCGTAGCTGAGGTGGTAGAGCGTCACCGTGACAAGTGTCAGGCCCAGCAGGACGGAAATCGATTCGAAACGGTACGACGTTCGTCGAACCAAGAAGTACGCGGCAACAACACCTGCGATGGCGATGGCGACTGTGGTCGCGGTCGAAATGCCCAATCCGGCGTGCTGGAGGCTCCCGACGATATCGATTCGCTCATCGAGCCAATCCGCCGTTCGTCTCGACGACGACTCGCTGATGTTTCCGACGAGGCTGTCGACCCAGCGCGGCACTCCGGAGACACCGCCGGCCATCACCAAAACTGCGGCGAGGGAGAGGGCTGCGCTCAATCCGACGCCGAGCAATGCTCGTCGCCATCTGCTTTGCGCAATCAGAACGACGACTACGGCCAGCCCGATATGTGGCTTCATGCAACACAATGCGACGAGTATCACGCCGATGTACTTGTTGCGCACCATGATTGCAGGGACTGCAAGCAAGACGTAGACGATACTGGGCTGACCGAGGTAGTAGGCCAGGCTCACCGGACGGGAGAGCAGAAGAAGAATCACTCCCCACGTCGCCAGCATCCCGCGCCTGATGGCGCCCTCGCGTCCGGCCGGGATCAGCGTCGCGGGGATGTTCTCGGCCACGCTCAATCCGAGCCAGCAACCGGTCGCGATGATCACGGTCATCCCGATCACGGCAGCGACGACGCTGGCGGTATTCCAATCGGCCCATCCAAGGGGAGCCCAGAGCAACAGATGGCCCGGTGCGTACGTCGGGTAATCGAGAGAGTTGGGGAAATGTTGAAGGTACGTCTGAGTGTCATAGGGATTGTTGCCCATGACGAACCAGGAAACCGGGCGCCACGTAGCGTCGCGGAAATCGACGAAGGACAGATGGCAGAGGTTTTTCCCGCAATCGACAGCGCCGTCGGCGTCGATCCGGTCTGCCAGCGCCTTCCTCACGAGCGAAACGGCGAGCGCAATCATTGCGACGATGGAGACTATGAAGAGAGGGATCTCCCAGCGGGCGTCGAATCGGCGTTTCAGCGGCATCGGGTCACCTCCGTCCGATCAGGGCGCAGAACTGCGTGCTCACTTTACACAGCGAATCCGCTCATGCACCTGTCTGGCTATACATGGTGACCGCCGCCGAGAAGCCCACGACCGAGGTGCGCCGTAGTTTCAGCCTCCGGTTCGTAGCCGCCGGCGCAGGTTTGTTATGCACCTTCTTGATGACCATCGTTGCGTATCGAGCGCTCGATGCAAGGCAGGCCGCCGTCTTCTTCGCGATCCTCGCAGCTTTGTCGATCGGCCCCATGGTCGGTCGATTGGGGTTGGGGCCAAACGTTATACGGCTACTACCGGCGGCCAAGACAGCAGATGAGGCCAAACAAATCGCCTCCGACCACTTGCGGGCAACCGCGGTGCTGTCGCTGATCACGGCACCCTTCATCGGACTGATCGCGACGTGGCCACTACGCGGTGATTCGCAATACTGGCCGGTGCTGCTACTCACGGTAGCGGTAGTGGTCGTCGAGTCGATGCGGCTGACCCTCAGCGATATCTTCGCCGCTCACGGGCGGGTGGGAATGGCCGTGTTGACCACTCACCATATTCGCAGCACGATCGTGCTCCCCGCGGTGGCCCTACTGCTTTTCGCGTTCGACAAATCATCGCTGACGGAGGTTCTCGGCGTATATACCGCCGTGGCCACGATCCAGTTGGCAATTGCGCTGACCGTGGGTCGCGCAGAAGTGTCGTTGACGACGCGTGGTCAATTGCGCGCCCTGCGCGATCCGATTCGTCATGGCGCCAAACTCTTCGTTCTCGACCTCTCCGCATTCGTGTGTCTTCCGGCTACGATTTGGCTCGCCAACTTCGCGTTCGCACCGCACGACGCGGCAATCTATGCGGCCGCAGCCACTTTGGCCCTGCAGGTCACGATTCTGGAGAGTCTCGCATCCCTCGCCGTGACGCCGGCTGTCGCGCGGGAATGGGTCTTGGGGAATCGTGAGCGAGTGGTGTCGATACTTGCGGCGGTGGCCACACTCGGTTCACTCGTGACGCTCGTGATCGTTGCATTTCTGGCGATTCTCGGAGAGACCGTTGTCTCGTGGGCTTACGGCCCCTCGATGGCCGCTGCGGGACCGTTGCTCCTGGTCCTCGCCGCGGGTGGGATCGCGAAAACAGCGTTGGGCGGGAACATCACGATGCTGGTCATCAGTGACAACATCGACCGCGCGGCGTGGTCGGCGTTCGCCGTGCTGGTAGTGGCCGTGCCCGCAGGTATCGCGGCGGCGTTCGCGGGTGGCCCGATGGCTTTGGCAATCGTCTCGGCGTGCGCGGTGACGTTGACCGCCGTAGTCCAATGGCTCAGCGCGCGTAGCGTTCTCGACGACACGCCACGACCGAGCCTCGACGTACGCGCATCATTGGCGACGTTCCGCTGACGGGTTGCCGGCTTGGCCGGTCAGCCGCGCTGTCAGCGGGACGAAGGTGAAATGGCCTCTAGTACGCGCTCTGCGGAGAGGTGCCACGAAAATCGCTGCGTGTTCTCGTGACCCATGCGAATCAGCTTCGCGCGTAAGCCACTGTCTTCTGAGATGCGGCGCACACCGTCAAGCATGGCCTGGGTGTCGTTGGGAGCGAAGTAGATTGCAGCGTCACTCGCAACCTCGGGGATCGCGGCGGCGTCACTGCAGATCACGGGACATCCCGACGTCTGCGCCTCGATAACGGGGAGACCGAAGCCCTCGTATCGGGAGGGGAAGACCAATGCGCGGCAGTGGCGATACAGGTATGCGAGCTCGGCGTCGTCAAGACGACCGGCGACTGTCGCGCCGGTCGCGAGTGGGGAAGCATCGCTGAAGACCTGGGGATTGCCGGACGCGCCCACGACGATGGTCGAATAGCCTTCGGAGACAAGCGCATTGACCGGGTCGGGAAGGTTCTTGTGTTGCGCCAGCGTACCGACGACGACGAAAGAACTGCTCACGTCCGTTGTGTCCGCCAGCTCAGGCGCCCGCTCTGCGACTGTGTCGAAACCGTCGGCGGCACAGTGCGCCACCGTGAAGCGCTCGGCAGGAACGCGAAGGTACTCGGCGAGCTCGCCCGCGCTGAAGCGGGACACCGTGACGAGATGTGCTGCCGTGCGTGACAGCAGGAAGTACATCACAGCGTAGAAGGCCACAAAGGACCGCCGGAAGGTCGCCGAAAACCGGAACGGCGTCGCGTCGTGCATCGTCACCAACTGCTTGCGTTTGAGCAGCGGTGCAGGGCCGGCGAAGTTGAGCAGAAGCGCGCCGCGACTGGCGATCGGTAGGTGAAGCTGTTCGAAAGCGACGCCGCTCCAGCGAGAGCGGTCCACCCGTGCACCGCTGTCTGTCAGCCACTGTGGAACCGATGCGTCGGCAGGAACGTCGACGACGAATCGGCGTTCTGGCGCAAGCGTCAAGAGCGCGCGGACCATCTCATTGGCATACCGCTGAGTACCCGTCAACGATTGCGCGAGCCACTTGCCGTTGATGTGAATCTCGTTCATGTCATGTTTTCAAATAGCGGATCGTAGAGTCGACGCAGTGCTGTGCGTTGCGCGTCGTCGGTGTTGTCGGCGATTGCGAGTCGCGTCAATTCGGTCTGCTCGGTGTAGGTTTCGGGATCGCCAAGAGCTTTCAGCAGAGGTCCGAGTTGCGACGGGCGCTCGATGGTCATCGGCATGTCGAATCCATGGATATACGGCTGAGCACGTGCGATCACCGGAAGTCCGGCTGCTGCTGCCTCGAGGATGGAGATCGGAAATCCCTCCCATCGAGCGGTGTGGAGATAGACATCACCCGAGGCAAGCGTCTTCAGCGCCTGTTCACGATTGAGCCATCCCGTCACATCGACCTCGGCAGCGCGCAGCAGGTCGACGTGCTCCTCGTCGCCGCCGCCGATCCACGTAGCCTCGACGTCGGCACCCGTCTCGCGAGCGGTTGTCACCGCTTCCGCGAAGAAGCGTGCGTCTTTCTGCGGACCCAACCTCCCGTTGCCGATGATGCGCAGACGTTCCGCTGACGTTCGATGATGACGTGGGATGTGCGCGGGCGTCACATTCGGCACCATGACGGCTCGCGGGCGCGAGATCGGCCATTGTGACAATTCGCGTTCGCGCGGCGAACATGCGCCAATTGCGGAGGTGTTGAAGGACAGAAGCCATTCGGCGAACCGGAATCCGGATCGAACTACGGTGGGTACGTCACGTCGCTCGAACGCGTAGCAATGTGGTGTGTAGACGATGGGTGAGCGAGGTGAGTTGCGCAGCGCCAACCGGACATACACCCCCGCCTTACTGGAGTGAGCATGAACGGCAGTTGGGCGCCCCTCGCGCAAGGTGCGGTTGAGGAACCGGATTCGGTTCGGGGTGCCCGCCGGAAGCTCTGTCGCTGAGGCGAACTGGGTCAACGACGCCGTGTCGACTGTTGCTTCGGCGCGTGTGGAGTACAGGAGGTGGTGCTCGATATCGGGATAGTTGCGCACGTAGTCGCCGATGGCGGCTGCCGTCCCGCTCGCGAACGACTCGGTGACGTGGAAGAGTCGCGCGGTGCTCGTGCTACCGGTCACGGAACCTCGATCGGGGTGCCGTTGCGCGTCCAGCCAGAGGTGGATGTGGCTGAACGGGGTGCATTGGTGACGAAGGGTTGAACCGAATCATTGACCAGCGTGATCTGTGTGAAAGAGATGTTGCTGACGGTTCCGCCACTGTCTGCGAGCACAGCAACGTCGCGTCCCGCTTTTGCCGGTGTCGACGTCACTGTCACACCGGATACCCGCACATTGCTCACACTGCGGCCGGCATTTCCCGAATAGACGAGGATCGAACCGTGCACAACGGTTCCGATATTGGCGGACGTTATCCGTCCGTTGGATGCGGACACCTGTGAAACCGACTGGGTGTAGTAGGGGTTGCCTTCGCTCGCGATGTACAAGCCCGCGCCGGAGGTGTTGGACACGTTGAAGCCGGTGATCGCGACGCGGGTGCCTCCGACAACTGTGATTCCTCGACCCCAGCGGTTTCCGTTGACGGTGATGTTCGATTCCTTGATGTCAGAACACAGGCCGTTATCGCCGTAGCTCACTACGGCGACCCCGTCATCGCCGGTGCCCGAGGTCGTCACGTTACTCACAGAGCCGCCACTCGCTCCGTTGGTCATGTGGACGCCGTCGGCGAGTGTGTCCGACACGTTCACCCGGTCGATGGTGAATCCCTTTGCACCGTCGACGAAGAGTCCCGCCGCTGCGGAGCCGCGGATGTTCACGTCGCGGACGGTGTCATTCGTGCCACTTATCACGAGCTTGTGCTGATCGAGTCCGGACTGGCGTGTGCCACTGGTCGCGCCGGCGAATGTGATTCCTGAGATGGACACGCCGTCGGCAGTCACCTGGACTGACGAAGTCAGATCATTCGTGGCGGCAAGGGTTGTGCCGTTACCTTTGATCGTCACGTTGGGCACTCGGATCTTGAGCACTCCGGAATGGCGATACGTTCCGCTGTCCAATTGGAGTGTCGAACCGGGGGCCAGCGCGTCGAACCTGTTCTGCAGTTCCTGGGTGTGGTCAGTATTCGGTGGCGCAGTGGCAGCCGAACCGCATCCCGTAATCATGAAGAGCACCGCCAAACCTACTGGTAGGACGGCACGCCGCCACGAAGCCCTCATCTCGTCACACCTCCTGGCTGAGAAACGGTCAGATAGGTTGACGAATCCGGGGCGTCAGATGGTCCCGGCTTTCTCGACTTGTTTACCCTCGTCGCGAGATACGCGACCAAAAGCAATCCCACCCAAGCGGGCGCCGCTCGGCCTTGAGCCCAGTAGAGGTAGCGGGGCATTTCGAGCAATCCTGTGAACATCACCGGGTACATGAGCATGCCAATCAGAGATCCGTTGCAGAAGGCGCGATATGTGACGCCGACAATTATGCCAGCGATCGCGAAATAAACGAGGCCTCCGAAATGTCCGTAATCGGTAAATGGTCCGGTATATCCACTGGGATTGTTGAACTCTGGATTGCCGTGCTGTGCGAGGAGGGGCCTGTAATCGGACGGACCGAGAGGGAAGGCGCTGCGGTGTGGAGGCAGCGTGCTGTACACGTGTTGGATACCAGGTGCCGTCCACACGACCTCGAGTGTGTCGTAGGGCACCCGCCCTGGCCACCGCATGTTGTCGTAGATGATCTGACCGTTGTTGATCGCGGTGGCGTAGTACCCGGCGAGTCGATCGGCGGCGAACTGGACGAAGCTGTTCGAGGTGCGTGTGCGATAGAACGACCACGATCGGAAATATTCGAACAATCCGAAAACGAGAAGCAGCACCGGAAGTGAGGCGAGCGGAATCCACTGGGCGAGGACATTTCCGCGCCGGCTTCGGTTCCCGAGATACGCACTACCGATGACAGCCAGCGGGACAACCAGCTCGAGCACGGCGAGTCTCTCGGAGAAAACGTAGGCGCGTCCGATCGCGAGAAGCATGACAGCCGTGATGATGCCGATCTGGCGTCTGCTTCTTCCCTGTGTCAGTACGAGTGCGGCCACGACCACCGCGGGCACGCCGAACTGGGTGAGAGTCGTGACCCCTGCGATTGTTCCGATCGCATCTTTTGTCGGTGTTCCGTCTGCTGCTGTCGCATTGAGGAGTTCTGCAGGCGTGATGCCCGATTTGGCGATCAGATAGCCGAAACCGAGATACCCGAACACTGTTAATCCGAACATCACCGAACTCGCTCGAACCAACAGAGCAAGTGTGTTCGGCTGCATCGGGGGCCACTCACCGCGCGCCACGGGCCGGCGCCGTACGAGTGTCATCCCGATCAATGCGGCCAAAGCCAACACGAGGACGCCCGAGCCGAACATCGCCACCGTTGCGTTATCTAGCGTCCGTGCAGACCGCCAGAGGGCACGGAACTCCTGATCGCTGATGAATACGGTCGGGATCAGTGAAAGCGAACCAACCACCAGCGCGATGGCGGTCGGCGATATCCACCAGACTGCCCGCGAACTCTGCGAACTCACCTGTCCCTACCGAAGTAGCCGACGAGTTCGCCCCTGAGATAGGCGAGATCGGCTCGCGCGTGGACTCGGTCACCCCGAACGTCGCGAACCGCGCTGCCCACCACTTTGCGCGCGCCGTGGTATCCGAACTGGGCAAGCGACAGCCGGTGACGACGCCAGAGATGGCCGTTGCCGACGCCGTACTTGAACATCTTGTCGACGAATGCCTCGGTGATCGCGTGACGATCATCGTCCTGCAGGATCTGTACCGACGGCTCATAGGAGAGCGAGTGCCCGGCGGCGATGAGGCGAAGGACGAGGTCTGAGTCTTCACCTGCGCCGCGGAGCCCGGGTGCACCGACGCCGATGCTCTCATCGAAGGGAGCGCGTGACGGCAGCGCCTCCGTGCGGAAAAAAAGGGTGCTCGAAATGCTGGTGCGTGGAAAATTCAGCCGTGTGACAGTCGTCGGTCGTCGAAGCCACCGCTGCATCGACGGCTGACCATCTTCGGTGACCTGCATGCCACTGACCCCGGCGAGTTCGGGCTGCTCGTCGAGAATCCGAGTCACGGCTTCCAACGTGTCCGGCTTGTACCAACAGTTGTCGTCCGGGTATGCGACCACGGGCGCGGTGACAACTTGGGTACCTGCGTTGCGTCCGGTCGAAACTCCCCGTGGGCTTCGCGCGGCATGGACAGGGCCCGGAAGCCCCGCAGATGTCAGCACGGCTGCGCATTCCTGCTCATCGCTTTGATCGACGACGATGAACTCTACGTCTTCGGCAATCGTCGAGTTGGCGACGGAGTCGAGTAATCGACCGAATTCACGCGGCCGACCAATCGTGCTGCACACGAGTGAAATTCTTGGCGAAGTCATTGCGATCAGATCGAATCTGCAGCTGCGACTTCACTACGGACACGGTCACGCAACGTGCGCACACCAGCCCCATTGGAGCCTTCTCCGTCTCCGTTGGACGTGTCGCGGAAATCTGCGTCGTCGTCGTCGTCGTTGTTGTCGCCGTCCGCGTGGGGCGAGACCTTTTCTTCGTGTGGGCCTTCTTCGTGCGGATCGATGTCGCTCCGGTCAGAAGTGACGTGGTCCTTCGACACCGCAGAGTCTGCCGACGCGGATGGTGCGGATACGACGCCGCTCGTCGTGGCATCGGTCGCAGTCTGGAACTGCTCGCCGTCGACGACCGCCGGCGGACGCGCGGTGGTCTCGTCGGTCCGCGTATCGGACTTTCGCGGCCACCATCGATGTCGCGTGATGGCGATGAATCCTCGCGAGGGGTCGGGCAACAAACTCAAAGTGGATGCCAGCGTCGGGAGGCGGTCGAGATACTGCTGGGCGACGACTACGACGTAGTCGGCATGGCTGAGGTGATCGGCGAGGTCGGGGTCGGTGCCGAGCGGTAGACACTCGAGTACCTGCACGGCGTCGTGATGCGCAGATGCGCCCGCGAGCAGTTCGCCGACGCGACGTGCTCCTGACCCGGTTGATAGCCCAACCACGGCAATTGTGCCGCTGTCGGGTGAGCCCAATTGTGCGAAGAGGCTTCTGGCCGCCTCTTTCTCAGCGTCCGAGGGAATACTTCCAGATCGCTGCGGCACGATCACGGGAGTCATCGTCTTGGCGTTATCGCTGACGTCGGACGCCGACGTGATGAAGCGCTTTCGGTTGCGCCAGATCAGTGCGCTGCCCAGCCCGAGGATGGCTCCGACTACACCGCCGATGATGGACATGACCGACCAGTTCGACGCTTTTCCTTCGGTTTCGGTCGCAGGCTGAACGACGGAAGCGGGAGCGCCTGCTGCCATCTGCAGTTGCAGCGCTGAGGCCTGGGTACGCAATTCCGGGATGCCTGCGGTACGACCGGCGTTCTGCTGTTGGGTGATCAGCGCATTGATCGAGTTCAGTGCCGCGGTATTGCGATCTCGTAGCTGCTGTGACGTGTGATCCAGGTAGGTCGAGATCGCGGTGTCGACGGTGCGTTGGGCTTCGCTTTCAGTCGGCGACGACGACGAGATGGTCACAACGGCAGAATTACTGTTCTGCACCGCGCTGATCGTCGGATTGGTCGCTGTTCCCAGCTTCGCTTTCACGCTGTCGCGGAATCCCGAACCCGAAAGATACGCGATCTCGCCACTGACATAGCTCTGCAGATCGTCGGTGGAAGTCGGCTGTCCGCTGATCACAGCAGACACGCTCGCAGGCTGTTCTAGTCGAACCATTGCCTCCGCCGACTGCGTGGTGTCCCCCGTCTGCGACAACGCTCCCACCAGCGCACCTAGCACGGCGCACACCAGAGTTATCGGCCACAGTGCGACGACCCCACGCGTCAACTGGGCACGATTTAATACGTGCATCAAACTAACTCCCCCTATTTACTCGATGCTACCTTATCCGAGATCGCCAACTACACCGAGAATAATCCCCCCAGGCGACGAAACTCACATCGATTCCCCAGGATTCCGTCGGATTCGTCGTTTTTGAAAGTAGGGGTTAAGGGGCTCTTCCGAATTGACGGTGCGTAGAACGGGTTCTAGGGACCACAAGATGTGGGTGAGCAAGATCGCGGGGTGTGGGCGGTGAGCCTGGGGATGTAGGCGGGTCCTGTGGTGTGAGGATGAAAGTTCCTACACAACCATCCGGACACCAACAGGACCCATGACGCAGCGTAGCGCTATTGCCGACACGATTTGCCGCACCATCGAGCTCGGGGTGACGATCACCGACGCCGCCCTTGACGGCGAGGACCGTACCCACGTGTTCTGCCATGTCCTGGCCCCGAACAACACGTGTGCCGGATGCGGGCAGCCGGGCCGGCTGCGTGATCATGTTGACCGGGAGGTTGCTGATCTGCCGATCGTGGGGCACCCGACGAGGCTGCATATCGCGGTGCCGCGCTACGTGTGCGCCAACCCCGACTGTGCCACCACGATCTTTCGTGCCGACATCTTCACGATGGTGGCGCCGCGGGCCCAGGTCACCCGACGGACCACGACCTGGATTCTGCGGTCGATGATCTGCGACAAAATGAGTGTCTCGGCGGCCGCGGCTGCGGTCGGGTTGAGCTGGAACACCGTGAACACCCTCGCCCTGGATGCGGCCCGCACGTTGGCCTCTGCGCCGGCACGCCTGGACGGTGTGCAGGTCCTCGGAGTGGACGAGCACAAGTGGAAACATGTTCGCGGCAAGGGTGATTCGAGTTTCGTGACCGTTCTGGTCGACCTGACGCCGATCGTTGACGGTACCGGCCCAGCTCGCTTGTTGGACATGGTCGCCGGGCGGTCGAAAGCGGCGTTGAAGGACTGGCTCGATGCCCGCGACCCCTCGTTTCGGGATCGGATCCGGGTCGTCACCATGGACGGATTCTCCGGGTATCGCACTGCGACCGCCGAAACCCTCGACAAGGCGCGTGCGGTGATGGATCCGTTCCATGTCGTGCACCTGGCCGCTGAGAAGCTGACGGTGTGTCGTCAACGCGTGCAACAGGATACGTGCGGCCATCGTGGCCGCACCGGTGATCCGCTCTACGGCATCCGCCGCCCGTTGCTGACCCGGATCGGATTGTTGACCGACAAGCAGAAGACCCGTCTGCGCACCGGCCTGGACGCCCGTGAGGAACACGTGGCCGTCGCGGTCACCTACGCCGTCTATCAGGAGTTGATCGACGCCTACGGCCAGCCGAACAAACGCGACGGGAAGATCGCGATGTACAAGCTGCTCAAGCGTATCCACACCGGCGTCCCGACCCAGTTGGCCGAACTCGCCCAACTCGGCCGCAGCCTATGGGCCCGGCGTGCGGAGATCCTGGCCTACTTCGACACCGGCGCCTCCAACGGACCCGTGGAAGCCATCAACGGGCGTCTGGAACACCTCCGCGGCATCGCGCTCGGATTCCGCAACCTCGGCCACTACATCTTGCGGTCACTCATCCACTCCGGCGGCCTGGCACAACACCTCGATGCACTCTGAATTCGGAAGAGCCGGTTAAGGACCTCAGTCTCCGCGTGTGAGGCTTGTTCTGTCCAGGCTTGGCACAACGGAGGGCGTCAAGGACTTCACCGGGAAAGGGTAAAGGCGAAGGCGACGAATCGCGGGCTGGGACGTCACGCCTGAACCCAGGTCAACTAAAGCGAGCGCGCAATGCGCGTCGGTCGATCTTGCCCGGACCGCGCAGCGGAAGTTCGTCGACTTCGATGATGTCGCGGGGAGCGGCGTAGCGGTCGAGTCGTTCGACGACGGCGACACGGATGCGCTCAGCGTCGAATCTGCTTGTGTCAGAGGGGATGACGAAGGCGACGACCTTCTCGCCGAGACGGTCGTCGGGTAGTCCGACGACGGCGCACTCGCGTACGGAGTCGTCGTCGAGGATCACGGCCTCGACCACCTGGGGTACCACTGTGAGTCCGCCGGTGGTGATGGCTTCGTCGGCGCGGCCGATGATGCTCAGGACGCCGTCGTCGACGCGGCCGAGGTCGTCGGTGATGAAAGTCCGTGCGCCGGGCGTGAGTGTGAAGGCCGGGTGATCGGGAAGGTTGCGGTATCCGTGGGCGACCATCGGGCCCGAGAGTGCAACGCGCCCAACGCCTTCGGGGTTCGGGTTGATGAGGGTGATGGTGACCCCGTCGAGCGGGATGCCGTCGTAGACGCAGCCGCCGCCGGTCTCGCTCATGCCGTAGGTACGCACGATGGACAGCCCGGCGTCGAGTGCGCGGCGCAGGAGCGGTGCCGGAGTCGCCGCGCCGCCGACGAGAAGCGCGTCGGCGGCTCGGAGCGCTGCGGTGGCACGTGGGGAGTCGAGGACTTTGAGGAGTTGGGTGGGGACCAGCGAGGTGTAGCGGCGCGGACCGTCGAGGGCGTCGAGGGCGTCGGCGAAGGCGTCTGGGTTGAAACCGGACGAGACGTCGAGGACGCCTGGCGTGAAACCTGCTGCGAGTGCGCGGAGGAGGACTTGGAGTCCGGCGATGTGGTGCGGCGCGAGCGCGAGGAGCCAATTACCCTGCCCGCCAAGGTATTTGTGCGTCGCTGCCGCAGATGCGGCGAGGGTGCGGGGCGTGTGTTGCGCACCCTTGGGGGTGCCGGTGGTGCCCGAGGTGGAGATGACGAGCGAGATGGCGTCGTCGATGGGGGTGTCGGCGGCGAGAGCGTCTGCGAGGCGCTTCGCGTGGGCGGGGTCGGCGGCCGGCACTGGCAGGGCGGCGGGGGTGGTCTCGACAAGCTCGACCAGCGGTTGGGGCTGGACCGGCGGGGAAGCGAGCTCGACCGGCGAGGGGGTGGTCTCGACAAGCTCGACCAGCGAGGACGGCTCGACCAGCGAGGACGGCTCGACCAGCGAAGCCGGCGGGGAGGGGGGCTCGACCAGGGCGAGCAGCTCGTCGCGGAGGTCCAGGACCGTCGCGTCGGCGGGCAGGGGGAGTGGTCGCAGGATGCGGGTCACCGCAGCAAAACTACTCCGGCTCGGGGACGTCGGGCGGTGGCGGGTCGAGGGGGTGGTCGTCGAACGGCCAGCCGCGTGACTCGAGGTAGGTGCGGACGCGATCGATGTCGGCCTCGTGGGGCAGCTCGTGGGTGACCTTGGAGATCTTGACCCCGGCGTCGATCTTGGAGATCGGTTCGGGCGGAGGCGCGGACTCGCGGATGAGCTCGCCCGAGACCTCGTCGACTTCTTCTTCACTGAGCTGTCGGCGGAGGAGGGCGACGAGGGGGATGTAGTCGTCGGTGGGGACGCCGTTGGGATATCCGGCGCGTAACCAGTCGATGATCTTCTTCAGAAATTGCGGCCGATCGGCCACGCGGTCCCCCTCTCGCACACGCAGACGCCTTACGCGTTCTGGTCTGCGATTCTAAGCGGTCCGCGCCTGCTCGGGGCAGGCGCGGACCGGTGTGACTTGTGATGGCTGAGCAGCCTCAGCTCACCGTGATCTCAGTTGGGTCAGTCCAGATCGTGAACCTGATCCTTTGACTCCGCTGCCAACGGCCAGCCAACCGCGGCAAGTCGAGACGCGACCTGATTGACCTCGTATTCGGTCGGTGGTTGGTCGGAGACCTTGGAGATTGCGTTCGAGATCTGCTCTTCGGTGAGCGGAGTCCCGATTCCCTGCTCGGCGGCGAGCTCCATGCAGATGCGCATGATCTGATCTTCGTCGAGCACCTTGGTCAGCAGTGCGAGCAACGGCGGGAAATCGGTGGCTGGGATGCCTTCGGGATAGCCCTTGCGAATCCAATTGACGGCGGACTCGAACAGCGAGGTGTTGGCCATGATGCCTTTCGGTTCGAAATCGAAGTGTCGAGTGGCGCGGGGGCCTACTTCTTATATGCCCACGAGGGGAAGATCTTGATATCGAAGTAGTAGTTGAGCGTCTGGCGGCAAATCCACAGCAGGCCGATCACGATCACGGCCGCGACGATCGCGAACAAGACGTAGCCGAGTGCACGTAGTGCCGGATTGGGTGCCGAGGTGGTGCCGTCGGCGTTGAGTCCGCCTTCGCCGCGCGACTCGCACACCATGCCGACAGCGAACAGAGCGGGCAGACCTGCGCCGAGAACCAGACCGATCGCGAAGACCTTGAAGATCGATTCGAGGATGTCCATGAGATTCAGCTTTTCCTTTTGTCGTCCGTCGTCGTCTCTGGTTGCCTACGTCATTGCTGTCGGATCGGGGAGCTGACGAGGTCCGTCCTGGCCGGCCGGCGGGATGATCGAGTTGGTCTCTTCGTCCCAATCGTCGTTCACGTTGTTGGAATCGACCTTGTTCTGCTGTGCGCGCCAGTACATGTAGGCCGACGCCGCGACGAGGACGAGGAAGATGACGACTGCGCCGAGGACATCGCCGAGCAGGTGGCCGAGGCCGTAGCAGATCGCACCGATGAGTCCGGCTGCCGGAAGGGTGGTGACCCATGCGATCACCATGCGTCCGGCGACGGCCCAGCGAACCTGTGCGCCCTTTTTGCCGACACCGGAACCGAGGATCGAGCCGGTGGCGACCTGTGTCGTCGACAGTGCCATGCCTGCTGCCGAGCTGGTCAGAATGATTGCGGCGGAGCTGGCTTCAGCGGCCATGCCCTGCGGCGAGCTGATTTCCACAAGGCCCTTGCCCAGCGTGCGGATGATGCGCCAGCCACCGAGGTAGGTACCCAGTGCGATGGCTCCGGCGCAGCTGACGACGACCCAGATCGGCAGGCCGTGTGACACCGACGACGCGCTCAGGTGACCGGTGCTGATCAGGGCGAGTGCGATGACACCCATCGTCTTCTGTGCGTCGCCGGTGCCGTGGGCAAGCGACACCAGGGAGGCGGTGACGATCTGGCCGCTGCGGAAGCCCTTCTCCTGCTTGGAGACGAGGACCGATGCGGTGATCTTGAAGATCAGCCAGGTGCCGACTGCGGCAACCGCGCAAGCGATGAACGGCGACGCGAGCGCGGGGATAATGACCTTCGACAGCACGCCGTGCCAGTCGATTCCGCTCATGCCGAGCGCCGCGATGCCCGACCCGATGAGTCCGCCGAACAATGCGTGGCTCGAGCTCGACGGTAGGCCGAAGAGCCAGGTGAAGAGGTTCCAGAGGATACCGCCAACGAGGCCGGCGAAGATGATCAGCAGCGCTTGGTTGACGTCGATGCCGGGGATCAGATTTCCGGACTTGTCTTGTAGGTGAAGGATGTTCTTGGTGATTGTCGCCGCGACCTCGACCGAGAGGAACGCGCCGACAAGGTTGAGGATGGCCGCGATTGTGACCGCAACCTTGGGCTTGAGGGCGCCGGTGGCGATGGACGTCGCCATGGCGTTTCCGGTGTCGTGAAATCCGTTGGTGAAGTCGAAGCCAAGTGCTGTGATGACCAGCAACACGAGGACAAGCATCTCTCCGCTCATGGGCAATATCATGCGACCCGCCTTAAGGTTTCGCATAAATTACGTTCGACTGCCGTAAGTTTGTGACCTGCGGGTTTGCCTACCCGCACACTGTGTTCACCTAGTGTTCACCGAACCGACCGTGGGCAGACACCATTTGCGCAGCTAATGTCCGATTTTTGTGTGTGGGGGTCTCGACAGGCTCGACCGGCGGAGGGGGCGCTCGACCGCGGGGCGGGTGGTCTCGACCGCAGGCGGGTGGTCTCGACAAGCTCGACCAGCGGGGGCCGCTCGACCAGCGGTGAGTGCGGCCAACCAGCGAAACCTCACCCCGCTGGTCGAGCGGGCGCGAGCGCAGCGAGCACCCGAGTCGAGACCACTCCCTGCGACGGGGTGGTCTCGACAGGCTCGACCAGCGCAAGCGATGCTCGACCAGCGGGCAGGGCGCTCGACCAGCGGAGCGGCGACGGTTGAACGAGCGCTCGGGCGGGCCTAGTGCGGCGTCGAAGCGCTGTGGAAGAATCCGAAACCATGACCGCTTCTGCCATCAAGCTCGGTATGCCCATCAACTACGCCGGCGATTTTCGCGAGACCATCGACAACCTCGTCGACTTCGAGGCCGCCGGTGTCGCTCGGATCGCGGTGCCTGAGGCATACAGCTTCGACGCCGTGAGCCAGCTGGGGTACATCGCGGCGCGCACCGAGAAGATGGAGCTGCAGTCGGCAATCCTGCCGATGTACTCGCGCACGCCGTCGAACTTGGCGATGACCGCCGCGGGGCTCGACTTCATCAGTGGTGGTCGCTTCGTGCTGGGCATCGGGGCGTCGGGGCCGCAGGTGATCGAGGGTTTCCACGGCGTGAAGTACGACTACCCGGTGGGGCGCGCGCGTGAGAACGCCGACATCTGTCGACTGATCTGGCGCCGGGAGAAGACGGAGTACCGGGGCAAGCACTACACCCTGCCGTTCACCAAAGAGGACGGTGGAACCGGGCTTGGCAAGCCACTGAAGATCATCAATCACCCTGTGCGTGAACGTATTCCGATGCTGCTCGCTGCTATCGGCCCCAAGAACACTGAAGTCGCGGCCGAGATGTTCGAGGAGTTCCAGCCGTTCCTGTTCCACCCCGAGCACGTCGACGTCGCTTTCGGTGAACCGCTGGCAGCGGGCAAGGCAAAGCGCGATCCGTCGCTGCCCGAGCTGGGCATCGTGGTGCAGGCGACCGCGCGAGTGACCGAGGACGCGGAGCAGATCGAGAACGCCTCGCAGATGGTTCGGCATCAGGCCGCGCTGTACATCGGCGGCATGGGCGCGCGCGGAAAGAACTTCTACAACCAGCTCGCCGTGCGTTACGGCTACGCCGACGCGGCCAAGGAGATCCAGGACCTCTACCTCGACGGTAAGAAGGTCGAAGCTGCAGCGGCGGTTCCCGCAGATCTGGTCGAGGCGATGAGCCTGATCGGTCCGCGTTCGCTGGTGGCCGAGCGGGTCGCGGCGTTCCGCGCGGCGGGTGTCACGTGCATCCTCGCGGCTCCGGTGGCGCCGACGCACAAGGAGCGGGTCGAAGACATGGCCCAGCTCGCGGAGATCTTCGCGAGCTGAGCCAGCCTTCGTCCGCATTCAGCGGTCAGTTGGTTTTCGTTGACGTGCCCGACGAGCTCTTGGTAGCGGTCGCCGTTGCCGTGGGCGTTGCTGTGGCAGTTGGCGTCGCGGTTGCCTTGGGCGTGGCCGAGGGTGTTGCGGTTGCCGTGGGTGTTGCGGTCGCTGTTGCCGTGGGCGTTGCTGTGGCTGACGGTGTCGCGGTTGCCTTGGGTGTGGCCGAGGGTGTTGCGGTTGCCGTGGGTGTTGCGGTCGCGGTAGCCGTTGGCGTGGCGGTTGCGCTCGACGACGCCTTGGATTGTGTCGTCGATTGAGTTGCTGCCGACGGCGTTGTTGTCGCGGTTGGTGTGGGTGTTGCGGTGGCCGTCGAGGTAGTTGTCGTCGCCGCCGTTGTTTTCGCCGTTGTCGTCGTGGCCGACGCGCTACTTGCCTGTGCGGCAAGCTTTGTGACAGTTGTGGTCGTGGCGGCATTGGCGCCGTAGGCGTTGCCCAGTGCTGCTGCCAAGTCGTTCAACATCTGCTGGAACTGGGCAGCCAATGCGGCCATCATCTGCTGGAAAGCATCATTGAGCGCTGCCCCGGGGTCCGTGGTTCCGCCGCTGTTGCCACCGCCAGTGTTTCCACCACCTGTGTTCCCACCGCCCGTGTTTCCGCCGCCGGTCGACGGTGTGCCCGAATTGGATCCGGATGCGTACTTCGCGATGAGCTCGGCCAGGACCTGTGCCGCGGGTTTCGCGGTCCAGTCGGTATGGAAGAGCCCGAAGTTCTCCTCAGTGCTACTGCTCCCGGTGTTGGTGTCGCGCGTTTCGTAGATATAGATAGGTCCGGCGCCGGCCTGCTTCTGCCAGGTCTCGATGAAGTCCCGGATGAACTCAGCTTGTCGTGCTTCGGTGTACGCGCCGGTCGTCGGCTGGCCGTATTCGGTGATCCAGATCTTCTTCGCGGAGTCGCCATACTGCGCCATGAGCGCGCGGATCGCCGCGATCTGCAGCGATGGCGCGTCGGGGTGGTCGTTGCTCGAGTACGACGCGTCGTATTGATACGGGTGGTACGAGAGGGCGTTGAAGTATCCCGCCGCGCCCGCCGCATACATCTGAGAGATGAAGTCGACCGGGTTCAGCGTGATGCCACTCGTAACGGCCGCCCCGACGACGCCGGCGATCACGACGGCGTTGGGGTCCGCCGCCTTGATAGCGGTGTAGGCGGCCTTGAGCATTGCCGTGTAAGCAGCGGGATCAATGGGGTTATAGAACAGTGTCGAATTGGGTTCGTTCCACACCTCGTAACCCGAAATCTTGCCCTTGTAGCGCGTTGCGACGGCAGTGGTGAAGCCTGCGTACACCGCCGGATCGGTGTGACCGCTGATGATGTTGCCTGCCCACCACGGTGTTGCGGCCACCGTCGCCACCAAGCTGATCCCTCGGGATTGTGCGGCGTTGACAAGTTGATCGAGCTGGGTCCAGTCGTACACGCCCTGACGATTCTCAACGCTGGCCCACGGGACGAGTACGCGCACGCTTGTCACGCCCAGCGATTGGATTTTGTCAAGGGTCGCGTTCAGGTCGGCGCTGCTCATCGAGTACAGCGATGAGTCGGCGATACCTATGGTAGTTGACGATTCATCGATAACCGCCGCCATAGTGTAAGGCAACGTGACGGTGCGAATCTGGGAAACGGAAGACTTTGCCGCCGGCGAGATGGTGGGAAACTCTGTGGCGACCAAACCTGTGCCGAGAAGTGCTGCGGCACAGAGTGTTAAAGACCTGGTGCGGAGACGTGATGCGGGCATCGGGCAGATTCCTGTCAGTTGCCCCCCTAAGCTACAGAGTAGATACGAAAACCGATTCGGCCGAGTTAATGGGGGGTTACTGAGAAATGTTGTGAGGATTCTACCGGCGGATTCACAGAGGGTTTTCAGGTTGGCTGCGCACTATACGCTTACGGCTCGCGGGGCGGTTCCGTAATCAGAACGTCGACATCGTGTTCGGCTCGACAGCCGCTCTGCGCGATGCGAGATCTGAGTCGGCAAGGTCGAGGTTCGCGGCCACAGCGCTCACGGCGGCCGACGCTTGGCCGTGACTGCCTGTTCGTCGACGCTTCCGCCGCGTCGTCGGGTTGGGTTGGGTTGGGCTCGGGCCCCTGCAGAAAGTAGGGGAAGGGTTCTTTCCCCGAGTTGTCGACGTTTCTCCGCGAAACTACCCACGGAAACCCACAAAACCCGGGGAAGAACTTCTTCCCCGGGTTTCTGCACTGGGCGGAGCCGTATGGCGACCGATGTGTCAGCCGACGAGGTGTCAGATGGCGACGGCGGGGCTGGGCGCCTCGATGGCGACGTCGGACTCCACCATCATCCGGACCAGCGACTTGAAGTCGACGCGAGGTTTCCAGCCGAGCTTCTCGTGCGCCTTCGTGGAGTCGCCGATGAGAAGATCGACCTCCGCGGGGCGGAAGAATGCAGGGTCGGTCTCGACGTAGCGCTCCCAGTCAGTGATGCCGACGGTCTCGAAAGCGACGTCGAGCAACTCGCGGATCGTGTGTGTCTCTCCGGTCGAGATGACGTAGTCGTCGGCCTCGTCCTGCTGGAGCATCCGCCACATGGCGTCGACGTAGTCTCCGGCGAAGCCCCAATCGCGCTTCGCGTCCAAGTTGCCCAGTACGAGCTTGTCCTGGAGGCCCAGGCTGATGCGCGCCACAGCCTGTGAGACCTTCCTGGTCACAAACTCGGGCCCGCGCCGCGGTGATTCGTGGTTGAACAGAATGCCCGAGCTCGCGTGCATCCCGTACGACTCGCGATAGTTGATCGTCATGTAGTGCCCGTAGACCTTGGCGACGCCGTAGGGCGAGCGCGGCCAGAGCAGCGTCGACTCACGCTGGGGTACGTCTTGCACCTTGCCGAACATCTCCGAGCTCGACGCTTGGTAGAAGCGCACGTCCTTGCCGGAGTCGTCGGAGTAGAAGCGCACGGCCTCGAGCATATTGAGAACACCGAGACCCGTTACCGCACTGGTCAATTCGGCGTTGTCCCAGGAGTACGCGACAAACGACACCGCGCCGAGGTTGTACACCTCGTCGGGCTGGGCCTTTGCCAGTGCCCTGATGAGGCTCGCCAGGTCGAGAAGGTTGCCGCTGAGGATCTTCACGTATGGGTGGCTGCGTCGCAGTGCCGGCAGCTTGGGGTTGTTCTGCCCACGGATCAGTCCGTAGACCTCGTAGCCCTTCTCGTGCAGCAACTCAGAGAGATAGAGCCCGTCCTGGCCGGTCACGCCCGTGATCAGTGCGGTTTTCAACGTGTGTTCACCTCAATGCTTGCCAGCAGCCGTAGCGATCCGGCGTCTGAAGGTTTGGACTAAGCAGGAGCAACAGGAGAGTCTGCATAGTGTGCGCGCTTGAATTACAACCGATTTTCGCCACCTCGGCAAGCGCAGTGGCAGTAGTCACAGGAGATGGCAAAACCGTATCAGGAAACCTGAAACATTCGCGACTATAGCGACGATATGGACTTAATGCCTAAGGCACGTTTCGTATGCTCAGGTGGGCCTGGGGTGGCGAATTCGTGAACTCAACCTCACAGAAAACTTGCGGTATCGGCGCCTGGGCTTTGTGTTTGGCTTGTAGCTCGCGACGTCGATCGGGCGCGCAACGCTCGGCGCGTCGCACCCAAGAAGTTTCCTCCCGTTCACCCAATGGAAACATGCGGTGAGCTGGTTCGACGCGTCGCGTGCCGACTTCATTTGCCGATGTCAGTGCCAAATAGTGACGGTGCGCACATGGCGGTAACGAACTCCATTCTCGTGCCGAATGGTGTGATAGACACGTGTAGATGGCCATAATGTCCGATTCGTTCGGCTGCGCGTGTCAAGCATTTTGGGCGCCGGGCTTTTATGGCGGAGCCGCTTGCTGGAGCGAATAGTTTCCACGACTGGGTTACGCTTGCGCGGTGTGTATCGGGAGATGGTCGGCGGTTTCAACGATGAAACCGTTCTGAACACTGTGTATTCCGCTCTTGAAGTCAACGTCCACGAATGGCGGTTTCTAAGAAATCATGCGCCTCGCAATAGCCCACGACTACCTCACGCAAAGGGGTGGCGCCGAGAAGGTTGTCTTGGCTCTGGCAAAAGCGTTCCCTGACGCGCCCATCTACACCACCCTCTTCGACGCGGATGGCACGTACCCGGAGTTTTCCTCCATGGATATCCGGCCGAGCTTCCTCAACCACGTTGGCCCGTTGCGTCGAAACCATCGAGCGGCACTCCTCGCGCTACCGCCTGCGGCACGGTCGGTAAAGATCGACGCAGATGTCGTGATCGCGAGTTCCAGCGGCTGGGCACACGGCTTTCAGACGACCGGGCGCAAGATCGTGTACTGCTATTCGCCTGCCCGATGGCTCTACCAGACCGATGCGTATCTCGGTGACGGGGCCGGACTGGCAAAGCGTGTCACGCTGGCACTCATGGCGTCGTCACTACGTCGCTGGGACCGTAGAGCAGCAGCGCAGTGTGATCAGTACCTCGCCATCTCACGCGCCGTCGCCGGCAGGATCAACGACGTGTACGGACTCGACGCGGCTGTACTGCCTGCGCCGGTCACACTCACCGCACTGCCGGATTCCGAAATGGAAACGGTCCGTGAGATCGAGCCGCTTGTACGAGAAGAGGACTCGTATTACCTGTGCGTGTCTCGATTGTTGGCCTACAAGAATGTGGACAAGGTGCTCGATGCTTTCGCCGGCAGTGGACGCAAGCTCGTCGTAGTCGGTCGTGGGCCTGAACGCGATGCGCTTGTGGCAAAAGATCTTCCGAATGTGACCTTTCTCCAAGACCTTTCGGACGCGCAGATGTCGTGGCTGTATCGACACTGCCGAGCAGTGGTTGCGGCGAGTCTCGAAGACTATGGACTCACGCCTCTCGAGGGCGCGATTTACGGAAAGCCCTGCGCTGTGCTGCGTTGGGGTGGCTTCTTGGACACCGTCGTCGAAGGTGTGACCGGCGTCTACTTCGACAATCCCGATCCGCGCTCGATTGCTCAGGCGGTGACCGCGTTGGAAGAGATCGAATGGGATCCACGGGTGATCGCGAACCACACGTCCCAGTTCAGTGAAGAGATGTTCAGTTCGGAGATGCGCCACCACGTCGACAAGCTGGTGCAGTACGCATGAGTATGTCAGCGCCGATAGCGCTCATCACGGGTGTCGAGGGCCAGGACGGCTGGTATCTGAGCCAGTTGCTCAAGGCCGAGGGATTCGAAGTGCACGGTACGGTTCACCGCGAGCCGAACATCGGGGACGAGACCGTTGAACAACTCATCGCGAACAGGGTGGGCGTCCACGTCGCCGATGTGGTCGATGGCGACAGAATGCGAATGCTGTTCGACGCCGTGCGGCCCGATCACGTCTTTCACCTGGCCGGCGTGTCTTCGGTTGCACGGTCGTGGGAAGACCCGGTTGGCACGACTCGCACCAACTCCATGGGCACGGCTGTTGCGGTCGCTGAGGCACTTCGGTTTCAGGAGGTGTCGGGTAAACCCGTCACGTTCGTAAACGCCTCGAGCGCAGAGGTGTTCGCGGGATCTGGCCGCGTTCCGATCGACGAGACGGCTCCGATCGCTCCGATCACACCGTACGGCGCTTCCAAGGCGCTCGGTCACACGCTCTGTGTCGCCTATCGGGCCAAGGGGCTCGCCGCGTCGAATGTGATCTTGTTCAACCACGAATCGCCCGAGCGCCCCAACACCTTTGTGACCGGCCGGATCGCGGAAACAGTTGCACGGATCGGGGCCGGAAGCCCCGAGACCCTCTCACTGGGCAACCTGAGCGCTCAGCGTGACTGGGGGTGGGCGCCCGACTATGTCGACGCGATGCGTCGGGTTGCACTGACCGGACGCGGCGAGGACTACGTGGTCGCTACCGGAACGCTGCATTCGGTCGCCGACTTCGTCGCCGTAGCCTTTGCTTCCGTCGGTATCGAGGATTGGGCAGAGCGAGTCGAGGTGGCAGACAACCTCGGGCGACCCAACGACGCCGCCGTGCTGGTCGGCGACTCGACGCGGTTGCGTACCGAGTTGAATTGGGCACCGACGCGGACCTTCGAACAAATCGTAGAGTCCATGGTCAATCACTACGCGCAGAAAGAGATGGCATGACGGTGGAAAGCGCCCGGCAGGATGAATCAACGGGTTCTGAGCAGAGCGAGCCGACGATCACGCTGCCGCAGCGAGACGACTTCACGCCGCGCTACGACTTCAACGACATCAGCAAGTTGGGCAAGGCGCGCAACAGGATCGGCATCCTGCTCTACAACTCGTTGATCACGCACATCCCGTCGCACACTGTGCGACAGGGCTTTCTGCGAGCCTTCGGTGCGAAGATCGGGAAGGGGACGTCGATTCTCCGTGGCTGCCTCTTCTTCGACATCGACCAGGTGCGGATCGGTGACTACTGCTCCATCGGATTCCGATGCCTGTTCGACGCTCGATCGGGCATTCTGATCGGCGACAACGTGGTCATCGCGTCGGACACGCAGATCATCGCCGGGCACCACGATCCCAACAGCCCCACCTTTGCGCCGATTCTCAATCCGGTGCGGATCGGCGACTACGTGTGGCTGGCAAGTCGGTCGACCGTGCTCGCGAACGTCGACATCGGCCGAGGCGCGGTGGTTGGTGCCTGCGCGCTGGTGACGAAGTCGGTGAACGACCTCGAGATGGTTGCCGGTGTGCCTGCGAAGGTTCGCTCTATGCGCGATCCCGATGCGTTGCAGTACCGGCCGTTTTATCGGCCGCTGCTGTACTGACGGTCGGACCGGAGAGGATGCCGCTGCTGTGAACGCAGGACTACGGGTGATCTATGTTGCGCCAGAGACGGCCGCGGGTGGCGTCGGCGCTTTTGCTGATTTCTTGTTGCCTGCGATCCGTGACCTGGTCCCCGACGTCGTCGAGATTCGCCACGGTAAGCCGGGATCGGACACTGTCGCACAACTGCGCGCGCGTCGTGCCCAGATCACCGAGGCGATCGCCGGTGCGGGTGGTCGCGATGTGGTCGTGCACAGCGAACTTTCCGGCGGTTCCGTCGAATCCCTGTGGCCAACTGCGCGTCTGGGCGTTCGCTCGACGGCCGTTGTACATGATCCGCCCAATCTGGTGTGGTGGCCGTTTCGGACGAAGTTCCTTGCGGATCGCCGGGTGCTCAACCACGGCCTGCATTTCGGTGCGCGCCCGGTGTCGCATCAGATCGAGAAGTACCTCGGCGCTCGACGTGAGTACTTTGCGCTCAGTGAGATCGGCGCTGAGTCGATTCGTGGTCGCTTCCCCGGGGCAACCGTGGCACGGACCTACCATCCGACCACCACGAGCGTCGAACTCCCCGAGCCCTCGTTGCGTCCGCGTGCGGTGGGACTCTTCGGGATTGTGTACCGAGGCAAGGGGTTTGAACACATTTCCCGAATCCGCGAGGTGCTGCCCGACGACATCGAGGTCCGTATCGCGGGTCGTGGAACGGAGTCGATTCCGTCGTCACCGGGCGTCACCGTCCTCGGCACGCTCGATGAGGACGAGCTCGCAGACTTCTTCGGCTCCATCCAGGCACTGCTGATGCCGTATGGGCGACGCAGCCCGTACGGAATCGCATATCCGGCATCAGCTGTTGCGGCACAGAGCATTTCCCATCAAACGCCGTACATTTCGACCGATCACGGCGCGCTCGGTGAACTCGGCGCCGAGGGCGGAGCCATCGTAGTCCCCGGTGAAGCGGACGACCTCGCCGGTCTCATGGCTCAGCAGGCCGCACAGTTGCTCGACGACCCGGCCCGTATGGGAACCCTCCACGATGAGCTCGTGCGCCTGTGCAAGGAACGCACGCCCAAGCAGATCGCGGAAGCGCTCGTGGAAACGTGGTCACGGTGAGCCGGTTCGCGGCGGCTCGCACTCTGGCACAGTCGCATTCGCATCTCACGAAGGCACTCGTCGCGGCCATGTGGACGTACGGGGGGCGTGGGATCGGACTGCTGTGGACGTTGATCCTGATCGCCAAGCTCGGCATCGGCGGATACGGGCAGTACGCCATGGCGTTCGCCCTTGCCGCTATCGCAGCAGCTCCCGTCGACAACCCGTTCAGTGTCCGCGCCATTCGCGAGAGTGAGTCCCGCTTCCTTTCGGAACGATCGGGCCGGGTTCTGGTCGGTCTGACCGCAATGGCCGCCGGAGTGGCGCTCATTCCGGTCAATTACCTCGCATGGTTCGCGTTGCTCGTCGGCGGCGGCGAGATCGTCTTCAACGCCTACAAGAGCCGTGCCTTCCGCGACGGCGACCCGCACCGCGTCATGCGGATGGATACGATCCGGCAAACGACCAGTATCGCGCTCGGTACCGGCTACCTCATGCTGGCTCCGCAGCCAAGCCTGGTCGGTGCCAGTTTGCTCTATGCCGCACCGTATTTGGTGATCGCGTGCGCCTCGATTCGGATGGTCTGGGGCGTCGCGCCGAAGGCTCCCGGCACTCCGCGCATCATTGCGGTGCTGTTCACCGAACACCTTGCCAATGCGGTGTACATCCAGGGCGACATCCTGCTGTTGGGATTCCTCACGAACAGCGATGTGGCCGGCTACTACTCGGTGGCGAGCACATTCGCGTGGGCGGTCGCACAGGTCGGTCAATCGTTCGGCGTGACCTACCACGAGAAGCTGCGAGCCGCAGGAGGACACGCATCCGCCGGGCCGCCCAAGAAGCACGTGTTGGTCGTGGCAACAGGGGCGTCACTCGTACTTCTGACTGTGGGCGTGGTGCTCCTGTTCACTCCGGTGGCCACCCAGCTGGCCGTGTCGATGATCGTGATGTCGGCGTTCGTGTTCCTGCGAGTGTTCAACTTCGTCTACACGACGCTGCTGTATCTCCAACGGCGCGACGCCGTGCGCACCATCTCGGCAGGTGCTGTCGCGCCGGTCAAGCTCGGACTGGTGGCCGTCTTGGCGATGGCAGGGCTGGGTGCTGTCTCGGGCGCGATCGCGTCGGTCGTCGCCGACGCACTGCTGCTCGTGGTACTCAGCCGGGCCTCTCGTTCTGGCCCACTGGAATCGGGCGACACCCCCGAGATGCTGGAATCGGGCGACATCCCAGATACGCCAGCGCCGGAACGTGGCGGTCGACATCGTCGTGAAGAGCTTGAAAACGAGAGGGGGGTGCTATGGAGCGGGTAACTTTTCTGCTCTCCAAGGATCCGACGACCGAGCATGGTGGCGACATCGCACTGTCGCGCATCTTGCTCGGGATCGCGTCCGAGCACTACGACGTCGAGGCAGTGTGTTTATCCGGGGAGACGGGCCCGGCCGAGGACCGCAGCGTGACGCGCGTGCCCAAGCCGCCCGTCAGTGCTCGCTCGCTGCTGGCTCGTAGCGCGCGGCGTATGCAGAGCCTCTGCCATGTGCGTTACGACGTCGAAGCGCTTGTCTCCGAGATCAACTCGCGCGAATCGGATGTCTTCATCGCCGAGCACAGCTATATGGCCGAGTCGTTTCTCCGCTCTCGGCATGCGGGCAAGACCCCGTTCGTGGTCAACACGGTGAACACCGAGTCGGAGGTCTGGAAGGCGACCCGCGGCTGGATCGGACGTGTGGAGGCGCCACGAATACTGCGGGACGAGGTCCGTGTGGCGAGGGCTGCGGACGCCGTCGGAACCTACGATCGTGAAGAGGCCGAGTTCTATCGAGACCAGGGAGTTCCACTGGCGCGCTGGATCGACCTGACATTGCCTCCTGCGCCCCGATTGGATCTGACGAGCACCGCGAGGCGATTGGTGTTCATGGGAACGAGAGACTGGCCTCCCAACCAGGAAGCGTTCCTCACGGCCCTGCGACTGTGGCCGAGAATCTCTGAGGGCATTAGTGACGCCGAACTGTGCATTATCGGGGCGAAGAAGCCGGGCGCTGCCGATCCGGAGTATCCCGACGGGGTTCGGGACCTCGGTTTCGTCGACGACCTACAGGAGTTCTTGGGTACGTGCCGCGCGCTGATAGCGCCGGTTTCGACCGGTGGCGGTGTGCGGGTCAAGATCCTCGAGGCCGCAGCCAAGGGCCTCCCCGTTGTGGGGACGTCGGCCGCGATCGGATCACTCGGGCCGGTGCTGGGCCTCGACCCGTGTGATTCTGACGACGAATTCATTGCCGAGTGTCGACGGTTTCTCCTGGAAACCGACTATTCGACGAAGAACGGGTCGGAACTGTATGAAAGGAACGCGTCGCGGTGGGACGCGGGCGTGCCGCAGGAGTCCGTGCTCGGTTTAATTGCTCGTAGCCCCGTGCCCGCAGGCAGATGAGACCATGGAACCAGCACAGTCACGACCGGCCACAGTCACGAACCTCTCACATTCACGAACCCCTTACATTCACGAACCCCTGACATTCACGAACAAGGACTGGATATCGCAATGAAGGCGATCGAACGACGAGATCACGAAGGCCCTTCGGCGTCGAAGAAGGGGGGTGTCTCCCGTGTGGCCCCTCGCTGGGCACGGCCGATGATGGTGATAGCGCTCCTGGTCGCAGTCGTTGGTGCCCTCACGACTGCCACGTCCGGCCAAGCACACGCTTTCCCGCGAGCCGAGTTCGGTTTCAGCGAGGGCGGGTATTCGCTGAAGAGGTCGAATGCGCAGTTGTCTGCGACATACGACTCGGCATCCGAGTTGGGAGCTACGTGGTCGAGGATGGTCGCGTACTGGCCTGATATCGAGCCGTCGCCCGGCAAGTTCGATTGGTCCAACACCGACCGACTGGTGAATGGCGCCAAGGCGCGCGGATTCCGGGTCGACATCATTCTGCTCGGCGCGCCGACGTGGGCCGGCGGTAACGGTCTACCCGGCACTCCGCCCAACGCGGCCGCGTTCGGCAACTTCGCTGCGGCTGCGGCGCGTCATCTCGGCAACAGGGTCGATGCGTACGAGATCTGGAACGAGCCCAACCTCGTCAACATGTTCACGCCCGTCGATCCCGCGCGCTACGCGTCGCTACTGCGCGCTGCCTACCCGCGGATCAAGGCGATCGATCCTTCCTCGACTGTGCTCAGCGGTGGACTCGCGAGTACGACGGCGTTGAACCTCGGTGCATATACGACTCCACCCGTCGAGTTCCTCAGGCAGATGTATGCGGCGGGCGCTCGAGGCTTCATGGACGCTGTTGCCGATCACCCGTACACGTTCCCCTTCACCGCTGACCGAGACCCGAATGCGCGGTGGGCGCAGACTGCCCAGATGTACGACATCATGCGCGCCAATGGCGACGGTGGAAAGAAGATCTGGATCACCGAATTCGGTGCACCGACAGGTACCGGTAACGGCGCGGTGAGCGACGCAGCGCAAGGCGCGATCCTCACAAGTGCGCTGCGCGAAGGGGCGTCGAGGCCCTACATCGGTCCGATGTTCCTGCACTGCATCCAGGATCCGGGTTCCAACCCGTCGAACGTCGAAGACAACTTCGGTGTCACGCGTATCAACAACTCCAAGAAGCCGGCGTTCTGGGCGGTCAAATCCCAGATCCGGTGAGCCGGGTATCGCTCCCGCGTCACCTTCTCGTCGCACTCGCAGCGGTGGTCGCTGTCGTGAGCTCGGTGTCGTGTGGAGCGGTGCGGACGTCGAATCAGACGAGCGGTTCGGAGAAGGTGCACGTGCAGGCGCCGCCGCCCACAACGCCCGAAATGGCGTTCTCCGGAGGCGGACGGTTGCTGTGGGCATCCGACGACGAACTGCGGCGGTACGTCGCGACGGTTGTCGACTCCGGCGCTCGTATGGTGCGTTTGGATTTGTCCTGGCCGCTGCTGGAACCCGCTGAGGGAGTATTCAATTGGGCTCCGTTGGATCGCGTGGTGAATGCTCTGAGGTCGAGCGGCATCGACGTGTTGGGCATCATCGACTACACGCCCGCATGGGCATCGGGGCACAGCGACCTGGTGACGTATCGCCCCAATACCGCGGCCGAGTACGGCGATTTCGCGGGAACCGTGGCGTCGCGCTACAAGGGACGAATCAAGGCGTACGAGATCTGGAACGAGCCAAACGGAACGCCCTACTTCCGTCCCGGACCGGACCCAGAGTTCTACACCTCGATGCTGCGGGCTGCCCATACCGCCATCAAGACGGAGGATTCGGCGGCATTGGTGATCGGGGGTGCCGTGGGATTGGCGCCAGACACCGAGGTCAGCATGAATGCGCGAGTGTTCATCGATCGCATGTATCGGGCGGGCGCCGGAGGACACTTCGACGCGTTGTCGGTGCATCCCTACAGCTACCCCAACGGGCTGACGGCCAACGCGGACAACAGGGACTCGCTCGTGTCGATGCTCGCTGACATTCGTGCCGAGATGGTCGAACGCGGCGACGGTGGTCAAAAGATATGGGCCACCGAGGTCGGCTACCCCTCGGGGGGCCCGGGTGGCAGTGAATCGCGCCAGGCAGGCCTGATCACGGAGTTGGCAGCAGACTGGGCGCAACTGCCCTACGGCGGTCCGGTCTTCATTCACGAACTGGTGGATCGTGGGGTTTCGGACGTCGACAACGGGTCGACAACGGACTTCGGCTACACCACGGTTGCTGCGGAGACATCATACGGAGTCGTGCGCTCGGACTTCACGCCCAAGCTCGCTTTCGCCAAGGTGAAATCGCTTGTCGCGCAGGACACGATCAGCAATCCGACGGTCGACAGGGTGCGCTCCGCCGCAGCGGAAGCCGCAAGCATGCTCGGCGAGGCGAGAACACCCGTGTATCAGACGACTTCGCGCAGAGGAATTGCCCAAACGGTGCAGCGGTACGCCTCGGGACGGGTGATATGTGGGTCAGCGGGCTGCTACGCGGTGCCTGCCGTCCTGGTCGACTACGTTGCGCTCCTGGGTTACCCGCCGTCGGGCGCGTTCACGGGGACAACGCAGGACATCGATTCGCCCGGCGGCACAAGGGTGTTCTACAAACCCGGAACCGGAGTCCACTCGCTGTCGGGTGAGATGCTGAAGGCTTGGTCGCCCGACGTGGGGTATCCCGTCGCCGAACAGCAGGTCATCGACGGCGAGACGATCGTGCAGTGCGAGAACGGTTCCATTGTGTACAGGCCCGGAGGTAAAGCGGTGGTGAGGTTTTCGTGAGGAAATGGGTGCGTAACCTTCTCATCGCGGTGGTGGTGCTCATGGCCGTGTTCGGGCTGCTCATAGTGGTGGCAATCGCGCGGCCGCTCCTTCATCGTGGGAGCAACGATCTGGGAATCCACCAGACCGTCGACGCTCCCGGCGCGGTGATCTCGGCGCGCGAGGTCTTCGATATTCCGCTCAGGCTGAAACTCGCCAAAGTCCATGCCGTGCACGTTCTCTACGCCTCGCGTGATGCCTCCGGCGTGATCCAGCGGGTATCCGGGACCGTGTTCAAACCAGACGGCGCCGCCCCGGCCGGGGGTTGGCCGATCATCGCGTTCGGCCACGGGACGAGCGGAATCAATCAGCCGTGCGCGCCGTCGAGCAGCTCGGGTATGGATGGTGCTGCGGCGCTTGCGCTGGGCCTGACAAGTGCGAAATACGCTGTGGCAGTGCCTGATTACCAGGGTCTCGGAGCGCCGGGAGTGCACCCTTACCTCGACAACGTCACCGAGGGCCACAATGTGATCGACTCGGTGCGTGCATTGCGCACGGTGTTCCCGGAATCGTCGAAGCGGTGGGCGGCATACGGCGGATCACAGGGAGGCGGTGCGGTGTGGGGGGCGGCAGATGCAGCGCCATCGTATGCGCCGGAACTCGACCTGCTCGGAGCGTCGGCGCTCGTACCTGCGGCAGACCTCACCGGGCTCGTCGACAAGGCGCTCGCCGGGACCCTTACCCGCGACCAACAGCTTGTGCTGCAATGGATCGTCGAATCCCGAGCGCGTATGGACCCGAACTTCCATCGCGACGACTTCCGCAAGGGTGCAGCTGTCGAGGGCTGGAACACGTTGTCGGCGTGCGACAGGTCGCTCGCCAAACGGCGAGACGAGATCGCCAAGAACCTCGGACCGCACGATATCGGTCCGCAGAATCCGGCTGCGGCACAACAGTTGCGGGATGTACTTGCTGCATACGCGCTGCCGAAGAACCGTTCCGCGGCACCGCTGCAGATCACCTACGGGACGGCCGACACCTTCATCGACGTCGCGTGGACCGACGCCGCCATCCGGCGCGCGTGTGAGTTGGGAGATACGATCACCATCGATCGGCAGCCGGGCAAGGGGCACGGAGACATCAACGGCGATGCTGTGATCCCTTGGCTGCTCGACCGATTCGCCGGAAAGCCGGCCCCCAACAACTGTTGATCGGATGAGACCGTGCAGGAACCGAACACAGCCACACCCGCATTCGATCTGACGCCGGGTTCACCCGATCAGTTGGCGCGTCACGGCGATTCCGGTCGACGAGAACAGGCGGTGCGCCGAGCCAAGGACAAGGTGCTGCGGCTGCTGGCGGCCGGCGAGCCTGCGCCACAGGTCGACTCCCCGTATCTGGTGGTCCCGATTCTCGGCCAGTCGAATGCGGTGGGCGACAACGAAGTCCAGCCGGATGACATGTCGCCGGGAACGCTACCCGTACACCAGTGGCCTGGGTGCGGAAGACGTAAGGGACAAATCCTGCTTGCCACAGACCCGCTACTGCATGAGATACCCGCGGGCGGCGTCGGTTTCGGCCGGTCGTTCGGCGAACACTTGGCGGCCGACACCGGTCGGCCGGTGCTGCTCGTTCCGTGCGGGCGTGGTGACACGTCGTTCTATCCCAAGAATGGTTACAGCTGGGACCCTGCTGATACGTCGGCGCGGGTCAACCTGTTCACGTTCGCGGTGACGCAGATAGAAGGCGCACTGGCGGCGGCGGGGCCATCCGCTCGGGTAGCTGCGTTTCTCTGGCACCAGGGCGAGTCCGACGTCCCGCTGCTGGCGCCCGATGCCTATCGAGCGCGACTCGAGTCCGTTGTCACCGGGCTCCGGTCTCGCTTCGGCGATGCTCCATTCGTCCTCGGCCAGATGGTTCCCGAGGAGATCGAGAGTCGACGCGCCGAGTATGCGGGCATCGACGACGTGCACAGGACCCTGCCACGGACAGTCGATAGCTGCGCTTTTGTGCCGGGACCCATCGGTATGGCCAAGTTGCCGACCGAGATCATCCACTACAGCCGCGCCGGTCAGCGGGAACTGGGTGACCGAATGTATGCGGCGTATGCCGAGCTGTCGTCGATAGGAGAGTCTCGCTGAAACCGGCCTGTCGGCTGGGTTTCAGTACGCGCCGTCGCTGGAGATCACAGCGCGAGCCGTCCTCCACATGATCATCAGATCGTGTGTGATCGACCAGTTCTCGACGTAGGAAAGGTCGAGGCGGACGGACTGCTCCCAGGACAGATCCGACCTGCCGGACACCTGCCACAGCCCGGTCATCCCCGGACGCACGAGCATGCGGCGCGACGTCGGGTCGTCGTAGGTGTCGACCTCTTCACGCAGGGGAGGACGCGGCCCGACGAGGCTCATGGAACCGAACAAGACGTTGAAGAGCTGCGGGATCTCGTCAATGCTGTACCGGCGTAGGAACGCTCCCACCCGGGTGACCCGCGGATCGTCCCGGATCTTGAACAGCACCCCGTTCCCTTCGTTCTGGTCGGCGAGTTGGCTACGCAGCCTGTCGGCGTCCACGACCATCGACCGGAACTTCCACATGTGGAACGGAATGTTGTTGAGTCCTATGCGTTCTGCCCGATAGAAGACGGGACCGCGAGAGTTGAGCTTGATTGCGATCGACACCACGATCAGCGCGGGAGTGAAGGCCAAGAGCAGAAGTGCGGCACCGACCCTGTCGACCGTCGCCTTCAGCAGGCGGTTGGCGCCGTGATACTGAGGCTTCTCGATGTGCAGCAGCGGAAGGTTGGCCACCGGACGGACCGACATCCGAGGTCCGGCGACGTCGGTGACGCCCGGGGACACCAGGATATCGACGTTCATCCCCTCCATGCTCCAGGACAGCTCCCGCATGGCGGAGTGACCCAGAACCTCGGCGGACGTGACTGCCACTGTGGTCGCGCCGCACAGTGCCACGGCCTCACGGGCGTCGTCGAAGGTTCCGATGATCGGAACCTTGCGCTCGCCCACTTCGAGTGACGACGCGTGCGCTTTCGACGAATCCTCGGGAACGCATAGCCCCACCACCTGGTAACCGAGCCGGGGATGAGCGGAGAGGTGTTCGATGAGTGGCGCGGCGGAGCGACTCGATCCGACGACCAACACCTGGTGCTGGTCGACGCCCTTCTCCCATCGCCGCGCGATTGCTTTGCGCCACACCCAATGTGCGATGAGCAGTGCCAGAGTGCCGAAGGGGAGGGCGATTGCGATGAAACCACGCGCCACGTCGAACTTGAAGACGAGGTCGAGCATGGCGATGATGCCGAACGCAATCACACTCGATTTGAGAATGCGGGTGTATTCCGCGTGTCCGGCGCCGATCACCCGTCGGCTGGAGGTACCCGAAACCTTGAGAACAGTACTCCATAGTGCAATGAGAGCCAA
>NZ_LDTZ01000025.1 GCF_001186365.1 Gordonia jacobaea
ATCGGTAAGGATCACGCCGACGCTCTAGCCAAGGGGCCGGTAAAGATCGAATCCAGATCGGCGGTCACGGACACGTAGTCGTGACTCATAGTTTTTTTCTTAGTTTTCATTTGTCAAAGAACTTCCTTCCCCGCATAACGGGGAGACTTGTCTACAGTGATCCGATGCGGCACCTGAATCCTGTGCCTGGTTGTGCTCGTTTATCCGGGGTCCGGTCTGTCTCTCGCGGAATCCTGCGGTCGAACGGGTCAAAACGTATCACACGAATTTTTGACAAAAGCACAAGAATCGTGCAGCGCACGCTACGTTGGCCGTCATTTCAAGGTGCCAATGGGCATCAAAGGGAACGTTTGGGAATCTCTGGGAACACCGCCGCACGAGGTTATTGTGACTGACATCACAACTTTGGCGCGCGGGTGTATCGATCCCCTTATGACGCCTCACAGACCAACAACCGACTGAGACTCAGCCCAGCACATTGCGCACAGCCTCATCCCAAGACCTGCCCAACTTTGCGTAACGCTCCGTCGTCGCAATCGACTTATGGCCTAGCAACTCCTGTACCTGCTGAATCGGCACACCCGCCTGCACAAGCCAAGATGCAAAGCTGTGCCTCAAATCGTGAACACGAACATGCCCGACCTTGCGCTCCTGGCGCCCGACCTTCACCGACGCAACCCGCGCCGCAGCATCGAGACGCTTTGCGAACAAGGCCGAGTCGTACGGCAGCCCCGCAGCATTCGCCACCACAAGGCCACTACGCGGCGTCGGCACGTTCACGCACGGAAGACTCGGCGGCTCTCCAAACCCCACCGCCGCCAACCTGCCAGCAAGCAACTTCCCCAGCGTTGCACCAATAGGTACAGACCTAGCCGCGTGCCCCTTGGTCGCCTTCAACGACTTATCAGCACGGTCGTACGCCAAGACCACATCAACAGTGTTGCGCTCCAAGTCGACCCGCTCCCATGTAAGACCGACCGCCTCCGACCACCGCATTCCCGTCCCGATCAGCAAGTCGAAGATGAACTGGTCGAAACCGATGAGCACCGCGCGAACAGCGTCGGCCTCCGCACGAGTCAGGAAGCGTTCAGGCGACGGGTCCGGCTTCGGAACGTCGACACCTCTGCACGGATTGACGGGAGCCTCACCCCGTGCGCCAGCCGGAATCATGCCCTTGTCCAGTGCCAACCGCATCACCGACGACAGGAGATTGACGTGCTTTTGAATCGTGGAAGCGGCGAGCTTGTCGCTCCGCATATCAGCCACCCACTGCTGCACGTCGGGCCTAGAAATGTCCTTCAAAGCAACATCACCCCAACGGGGCGTCACACGGTTGTCGAGCTTGCTCTCGTCCTGCTTGCGTGTCGTCGGCTGCACGATCCGCTGCGCCCACCACGTCGGCAAAAACTCTGAGAACGTGACGGTGCCAAGGCTGTCAGGGTCGTTACGAACCCGCTTCTCCGCAAGGTCCGCCGCCAATAACGCGTCCGTCTTCCGACCAAACGTTCCCGCCGACCGTTGCTTCCCGTCGCTGTCCCGGTACATGCCGCGCCACTTCTTGGACGGGAGTTGCGTTGCCCATGCCATCCGCCAAGGATACGTGCGCGTGCAACACGGTGACAGTGCGTGGTGTGTTCGTGTTGCAACCCACGTTCCAAGGCGTGCCGATCCATGCTTATCCGTACGCACCCGCACCGATCCGACACGCCGTTCTAACAGGGATTTTATGGGTCAATTCCCGCATCTCCCGACCGTGCTGTATGTTGTCGCTTGAACGGTCTTCTAATCCCTAGGTCGCAGGTTCGAGTCCTGCCGGGGGCACCAAAGACCGTTCAGAAAGCAGTCTTGGTGAACGGATGTCTATCGTTGACCCGCATCCACGCGGCTCCGATCGTCTGCGCGGGCCCTGGTCAACCTTGCCCCGCTTCCCAAACAATGCGCATCCGCCTCACCTTCGGATGGTGTGCCGCATGAAGCACGACACCGTACACGGTTACCTCAACACCACGTCTCAGACGCCCTCGAACATCCGCGACAGGTGGGACGCAACCGATTACAAAGGCACTCGGCGACACGCCGCCACGTCCGACACTGACGGAGGTGAGCAATGAGCGCCGCCGCGCGCCAAACTTTGAATTTGGATTCAGGGCTACAGATTCGAATTTTCGTCAGAGGCAACATATACGGTCGCCAGCATGCAACCACCCTCTGACCCCTTTGCAAAGCTTGCGATCCTCGCAACCTACGGACGAATAGTGACACGAGCTAAGCAAGCTTCAGACCTCAAACCATGGGGGTTGACTCGTCGTGTACCCGACCGGGGAAGCATTCTCGCCGAGGATGATCTACGCGCCTTTGAGCTGATTCCAGAACTCGAAGACAAGTTCCTTGTATCCAGCACAGCAGTCTTCCCCGCAATGGCCGCGACCGACAACATATCTGCTATTGCCCCGCTACTCCCTCACATCAGCAATTCAACCAGCCTGCACTCCAACGCTGTGATGAATCTCTGCCGCACCGCGATGGAGTCTGCCGCCCGCACGATCTGGCTGCTGAGTCCCAAAGACCGTGAGACACGTCGACAACGCACTACCTCACTTGCTGGGAAGGAATGGCATGAGCAGACCATCTACTTCGCCCACGCAGCGAACCTACACAAGGGAAGAATCAGCCCTGAGGCCGAGACACAACGCGCCGAACACGCTGCGCAGTCGATGCAGTACCGCGATATCGCCGAAGCTTCAACAACCATCGGCTTCGACCGACCAACTAAAGCGATCGAACTTGCTGGCGGGTGGATCGACGATAATCCCCCGGCGCACGCCCGCCAGGAAGTAGCAAAGTTCGGCGTTCAGCAGCTTGCGCAGGCCACCTACTGCATCACGTCGAGCACCGTACATGGGTACAAATGGGTACACGAACACGTTGGCGACGATGGACGGGGACTGTTTAACAGCTTGGCGGACTCACTAGCAGTCGCTCTCGTGATGACTGAAAGCGCCATCGCGCTGTTCGAGGCGCAATCAGCAGGAGAAGTCCCTAGCAACTACCCTCGTCCCATCTATCCGGATCGCTTGGAACGGACGATCCGCGAGTGGTCAAGGGCTTACCTAGATGAATAGTGTGCTGCCACTTGCCGCGCCGATTGTTTAGGAGACCTGGTCTCCAGGCGTACTTTCGCCTTTATTGCCGCGGGCCGCGACTGCGCGGACCACAACTACCCGACGCAGCACAGCGGACGGGATGGTGCAGCTCTGAGGCGCCTAATTCCGGTCCCTTCGAGGCGGTATTTTTCACATAAGTGCGCTAACAGCGCGCAGTGATCCATTCGATCTGAATCGGAGGCAGAGTGCCTGCACCATTTGTCGTACTCATCCGACGAGCTTGCCATGGCACCGATGTCGGTATCGACAACGCTGCCGACCGGGATGAAATTCGATTGCACCGCGACGCAACGCTGATAGCGTCATCGACTGATGTCTGAGCAGATCCCCGCCGCACAGTGGCACACCCGTACCGAAACTCCGGCCGACGTGCCGACTGTCCGCGAGATCACCCTCGCCGCGTTTCCCACCGCGGAGGAAGCCGAGATCCTCGACGGCCTACGGCGTGACCCCGCGTGGATCGACGGACTGTCGATCGTCGTCACCGACGAGTCGGGACGCGTCGTGGGCCACGGCGTCGCGACCCGCGGCTTCGTCGACGACTCTCCGGTCCTGGGATTGGGGCCGGTGTCGGTGCTTCCGCAGTTCCAGAACCGCGGCGCGGGCAGCGCAGTCAACCGTGCACTCCTCGAGGCCGCACGGCAGATAGGCGAACCACACGTCGTCGTGCTCGGACACGCCGACTATTATCCGCGGTTCGGGTTCGAACGCGCATCGACGCACGGGATCACCGTCCCGTTCGACGCCCCCGACGACGCCGTCATGGCGATGACACTCGACGAGGGCAAGCCACTTCCGCCCGGAGTCATGCACTACGCCGCGCCGTTCGGCGTGTGAATCATCTGGACGGACAACACCTTTCGACTAGGCGCCGCGCGCTCCCGCAGTTCCTCGCCACCCGCCGATGAGGTGAATGGTGTGATAGATGAGCAGCGCACACACCGCGCCGATCGCGATGCCGCCGAAGCTCACGTCGCCGATGGTCCAACTGAAGTCTGCGATCGCGATGATCAGCGGAATCGCGGCGGTGAACTGGTTGATCGGTCGGGAGAAGTCGACGCGGTTGGTCACCCAGATGTGCACACCGATGATGGCGACAAGGCCATAGAGCGCAGTGGTGATGCCTCCGAGGACCCCGGAGGGAACCGACGCGATCACGGCACCGATCTTCGGACACAGTCCCAAGATGATCGCCGCGGCAGCGGCGACCCAGTACGCCGCAGTCGAATACACCTTGGTCGCAGCCATGACACCGATGTTCTCGGCGTAAGTCGTGGTCGCCGACCCTCCGCCCGAGCCTGCGATCATCGTCGACAGTCCGTCGGCGAACAACGCCCTGCCCATCCGGTCGTCGAAGTTCGCTCCGGTCATCATCGCGACGGACTTCACGTGCCCGATGTTCTCGACCACCAGCACGAGGACCACCGGTAAGAACGTCGGGATCACCGAGAGGTGGAACGTCGGGGTGTGAAACTCGGGCAGGCCGATCCAACTCGCGGTATGTATGGCGCTGGTGTCCACCTCGTCGCGAATCAACGCCACCACATAGCCGATCACCACGCTCAACACGATGGCGAGTCGTCCGAGCAGTCCACGCAACAACGCGATCGACAAGACCAGCAGCACCAGGACGATCGTCGCGGTCACGGGCTGCTTCTCGAAGTTCGCCTTTGTCGACGGCGCAAGGTTGAGGCCGATCAACGCCACGATCGTTCCGGTGACGATCGGCGGCATCACGAGGTCGATCCACCGAACGCCCGCAAAGTGCACAATGACGCCGATCAAGGCGAGCAACGCACCCACCACGACGATCCCGCCGAGCGCCGACGATTGCCCATTCGACGCCGTGGCCGCGAGTACCGGCGCGATGATCGCGAAGCTCGAGCCGAGATAGCTCGGCAACCGATTACCCGTGATGATCAGGAACAGTGCGGTACCGATCCCCGAGAACAACAGTGTTGTGGCGGGCGGGAATCCGGTGAGCACCGGGACGAGGAACGTCGAACCGAACATCGCGACGACATGCTGCAGGCCGATACTCACCGTCTTCGGCCACGACAGCCGCTCCCCCGGTGAGACCACGTCGTCGACGTCGACGCGCGTCCATCCCATGTTGTCTGCCAGTCGTCGCGACGTCGTGGTGGCGCCGGAGCTCCCGCGCTCGCTCCCTCCACCGTTGTCGCCGTCGCCCCTTCCGCTATCGCCACCGCCATCACGAGTTTCGTCGTTACGCACGAGAATCAGTCTGCGCGATCACGGAGCGCGACGCCGGGTTTACCGGCATACCGGGACCGGCGACCGCACCTAGCCGGGCACCGATCAGACCGGTAACCCACTGTCGGACAGCACCTTTGCGTTGACAGCCGCCTCCCAGCGTCGCCGCAGGGCGCGGTCAGCGAAGCTCCATAGTGTTCTCCTCGTCGGCAACGCCGCCGGCAGGAAGTCACGAAGGAGAACCCATGCCTATCAATAACGGGCCGCAGCAGAACAACAACGGCCCGCGACAGGCCCCTGCCCCGCAGCCGCCGCGTCGCCGTCGTCGGCAGCGCTTCTGGAATCCGCGCGCACACCGCTGGGACTGGCGCTGGGTCTACTGACCTTCCGGCCCTACGGGAGCCGACACGGACGTCCGACGCCGCCAGGCGTGCCACCGACGCCCGCGTCGGCTCCTGTTCTCATGCCCGCTGACTCCCGTGCCCGCCGATTCCCATGCCTACCGATACAGAAGGACGTTCGATGAACGCGCGACAAGCTTTTCGACGCTTCTCTCCCGCAGTACGTGGCGAGGCCAGACGATTCGCACTCGCGGGAACTCTGCTCGGCATCGCCGCGGCATGCGAGGTGGTTGCCGTCTTCGTGCTCGCAGACGTCATCGACGGCGCGCTCGACTCCAACAGCGTCACGACGTTCGCGCGCCTTGCGCTCATCTGGCTCCTCATCACTGCAATCTCCTGCGGCGGAGACTATTTCGGCCAGGTCGTGTCCGTCGGCATCTCCGAGCGGGTGGTGCTGCGGCTGCGTGACCAGCTCTTCGACCATGTGCAACGCCTTCATCCTGTGCAGCACCGACGGCTGGGTCTTGGCAACCTCGTCACCCGACACACCGGCGATCTCGAAGCAGTCGAGTACCTGATCGGGACGGGCGTGATGCAGTTCGTGATCGCGCTGGCCCACACCATCGGGCTGGTCGTCGCGGCGCTCATCATGAGCTGGCAGGTCGCGCTCGTCGCTCTGGCTGCGGTCCCGGCGCTATGGGGTCTCTCGGCGTTCTTCGCGCGTCGGCAGGAACGCGTCACCCGCGACGAACGCGGCGCCAACAGCGACATCGCCGACTCCGTCGAAACCGCACTCCTCGGCCACGAGACGGCCGTCGCCTACAACCAGCAGGGACGTGAACACGCTCGACTCCACCGGCACGGAGTCACCTGGATGAGCGCCCGCCTGGCGCAGACGCGCGTCGAGGCCGGACTCGGCGGCATCTTGAGCTTCGGGCAGGTCGTGGTCACGCTGGCCATCGCGATCGTGGGCGTCTGGCAGGTCCGTCAGGGCCAGCTCAGCGTCGGCGGCCTACTCGCCCTCACCGGCTACCTCGGGATGCTCTATCCCAAGATGCAGGAGCTCGCCGACATCCGGATCGCCATCGCATCGGCGGTGATCAGCGCCGAGCGAGTTGCCGAAGTCCTCGACATCGCACCCGTCGAACGCGTCGAAACCCCCACGGCCCGCACGTCGGTCCGAACTCCACTACGTCCGACGACTCCGGTCGGTATCGCACTGCGCGACGTCACACTCGCGCGCGAACACCAGACGGTCCTCGATGCCGTGGACCTCGACCTCGCGCCGGGCACCATCACCGCACTGATCGGACCGAGCGGCGTCGGAAAGTCGACGCTGGCGTCGCTGCTGTGCCGATTCGAACATCCCGACTCCGGGAACCTGAGCATCGGCGACGTCGACTACGACGACCTGACAGGCGCTTGGATTCGCGATCACATCACGCTGCTTCCGCAGCAGCCGATCATCAAGGGCGCCAACATCTCCGACAACATCGCCTACGGGCGGCCGGACGCGACGCGAGAAGAGATCATCGCCGCCGCGGTCGCCGCCGACGCCGACGAGTTCATCCGCAGGCTTCCCGACGGCTACGACGCCCGGCTCGACGACGGCGGCCTCACGCTCTCCGGTGGTCAACGGCAACGTATCGCGATCGCCCGTGCGATGCTCCGCAATACCCCCGCGCTCATCCTCGACGAACCGACGTCAGGTCTCGACGCCGCGACCACGAGCCGGATCCTCGACCCCCTCCGGCGGCTCGCCGACGGCCGCACCACGCTGCTCATCACGCACGACACTCGGGTCACCGCGATCGCCGACCGCATCGTCGAACTCCGCGACGGGCATCTCTACGACCTGACGCGGTGGATGGAACCCGAGAACACACCCGCGTGACGCGATAGTGCACGTACGGGGAAACCGCCTGCTCGATATGCAACAGGCACCCTATGCACACTATTGCATAGTGCGTAGGTGCATTGGTACGGTCGAGTCGTGGCACTCGAACACGCGATCATGGTGTCGCTCTCCGAACGCCCGGGCACCGGCTACGAGATCGGCAGGCAATTCGACCGGTCGATCGGCTACTTCTGGTCGGCGACGCACCAGCAGATCTATCGCACACTGGGCAAGCTCCACGCCGAGGGCATGGTGAGCTTCGAACCCGTCGCCCAGGAGGGCAGACCGGACAAGAAGGTCTACACACTCTCCGACGCGGGCCGTCAGGCACTGCGCGAGTGGGTTTCGTCGCCGACACCCATGCAACAACTCCGCGACGACCTCGGACTCAAGATCCGAGCAGCAGAGCACGCCGACCTCACCGACGTCATCGACGAACTCCGCAGGCACCGCGCCGAACACCTTGCGCGACTGCACCTTTACCAGTCGTTCGAGAAGGACGACTACCCCGATCCGCAGGCACTGACCGGCCGTCGCCTCCATCAGTACCTGGTACTCCGCGGCGGCGTACGCATCGAAGAAGGCTTTGTCGGTTGGTGCGACGAAGTCATCACCGCGCTCGACACCGAGCAGCGTCGAACAGCCACCGCGTCGACGCCATCCGTCGGCAACGAGTCCTGACCACCAACCCACCCCATCCCCGACGACCCAGGAGAACGCAGATGTCAGCCCCATCCGCGAATACCAGCTCGAGCCAACCGAATCCGTACTATCCGCGTCTGTTCGAGCCCCTCACCGTCGGTGGGATGACGTTGCGCAATCGCATCGTCATGGGGTCGATGCACACCGGCCTCGAAGACCGCGTGTGGGACACCGACAAGCTGGGCGCGTACTACGCCGAGCGCGCCCGCGGCGGTGCGGGCCTGATCATCACGGGCGGCTTCGCGGTCAGTCGCACCGGCCAGCTCCTGCCTTTCGCGGGCAAGATGACCAACGTGCTCGACGCCAAACGGCACCAGCGCGTCACCCGCGCGGTCCACGATGCGGGCGGCAAGATTGCCATGCAACTCCTCCAGGCAGGCCGCTACGGCTACACGCCGCTGAAAGTTGCTCCGGGAAGCGAGAATTCGCCCATCCACCCGTTCAAGAACCTGCCGATGCCCGAGACCGTCATCCGGCACGTGATCCGCTCGTACGGTCAGGCCGCGAAGCTGGCGCGTCAGGCCGGGTACGACGCCGTCGAGATCATGGGCGGCGAGGGCTACCTGGTCAACCAGTTCCTGTGCCCGCACACCAACGACCGCACCGACAAGTGGGGCGGCTCCACCGAGAACCGGCAACGGTTTCTCGTGGAGGTGATCACCGAGATCCGACGCCGCGTCCCCCGCGACTTCCCGGTCATCCTTCGGCAGTCGATCGCCGACTTCGTCAAGGGTGGACAGACCTGGGACGAGATCGCCCTCATGGCGCGCAAAGCCGAGGCGCTCGGCGTCGACGCCATCAACACCGACATCGGATGGCACGAAGCCGGAGTGCCGACCATCGTCACCTCGGTGCCGCGCGCGGCGTTCGTCAAGTTCACCGAACGACTCCGCGACGAGGTCTCGATCCCGCTCATCGCGAGCAACCGCATCAACACCCCGGAGGTGGCGGAGGAGATACTCGCCCGCGGCCGCGTCGACGCGGTGTCGATGGCTCGCCCGCTCCTGTCAGACCCCGAGTTCCCGGTGAAGGCCATGACCGGTCGCGCCGACGAGATCAACACCTGCATCGGCTGCAACCAGGCGTGCCTCGATCACGCGTTCGTCGGGAAGAAGGTGTCGTGCCTGCTCAATCCGCGTGCCGGACGTGAGACCACGCTGACCCTCGGCGCGACACGTCGGGCACGCAAGGTCGCGGTCATCGGCGCCGGACCGGCCGGACTGTCGGCCGCGGTGACCGCCGCACAACGCGGACACCGGGTCGAGCTCTTCGAGGCCGGCCCGACGATCGGCGGCCAATTCTCCATCGCCGCAAGGATTCCCGGTAAAGAGGAGTTCGCCGAGACGCTGCGCTACTACACCCGGCAGCTCGAGCTCAACAACGTCCGCGTCCATCTCGAACAGCGCGTCGACGCCGAGCACATCATCGCCGAGGGCTTCGACGAGGTGATCGTCGCCACCGGCGTCACCCCACGCATCCCCGACATCCCCGGTGTCGATCACCCGATGGTCATGTCGTACGCCGAGGCAGTCCTCGGCCACCGCGAGATCGGCAAGCGTGTCGCGGTGATCGGCGCGGGCGGCATCGGTTTCGACATCACCGAATTCCTCACCGTCGACGACTCACCCTCCCTCAACCTCAAGGAGTGGGAACAGGAATGGGGAGTCAGCGAAGACCTCGACGTTCCCGGCTTCCTCACCACGCCCCGACCGCTTCCCGCGACCCGCGAGGTCTTCCTGGTGCAGCGCAAGCGCGGCAAGCAGGGCAAGACACTCGGCAAGACCACCGGGTGGGTGCACCGGGCGAGTGTGAAAATGAAAGGCGTCGAACAGATCTCGGGTGCAACCTACGACAAGATCGACGACGCCGGACTCCACCTGAGTTTTCACGACGACGACGGCTCGGTCCGTGAGACGCGCCTCCTCGAGGTCGACAACGTGGTCATCTGCGCGGGACAGGAGTCCGTCCGCGACCTCGTCGACCCGCTGACCGTGGCGGGCATCCGAACGCATGTCATCGGTGGCGCCGACCTGGCCGCCGAGCTCGACGCCAAGCGCGCGATCCGTCAGGGCACGGAGGTCGCAGCGGGTATCGAGTAAACCGCTACCAATCGATCGACACCCAGACCGATTCGACGTACGCGCGGCCGCAAAACTGACAAGCTGTGTGGGTCGCACGTCCGTCGATCGAAGGAGTGGCATGGCGTCTCCGTTTGCCGAGCGTCGCTGGGGCTCGACGTCTAGTCCGCTGCGCGGCCCCATGACCGCTCTCGCGAAGACGAGCGTCGGCTCGTGGGTGGTGCGTCGATCGGCCGGTGTCGACCGGCGTGTCCTGCATGCCTCGAAGGGTCGGTTCACGGTGCTGGGACCGATCGGGGCTCCGACGCTGCTGTTGACGACCACCGGCGCAAAGTCTGGACTGTCGCGAACATCGCCGCTGCTCTACGCCCGCGACGGCGACGACATCTTCGTCGTCGGGTCCAATTTCGGCCAGGAACGCCATCCCGCCTGGACGGCCAATCTCCTCGCCAACCCCGCCTGCACGGTCAACACGGCAGGCGTCGAGGTCGACGCCGTCGCGACGCTTCTCGACGGCCCCGAGCGCGAACGGATCTACCGCCTCTTCGAGAGCGACGTCACCGACGTGTACTCGGTCTACCGCGATCGCACCGATCGCGAGATCAGGGTGTTCCGGCTCTCGGCGAGCTGACCGGCGCACAGCCACGCGACCAGTTCGCGATCGAGCCACTCCGGCGGCGCTACCATGACCGCCATGCCCATTGCGTCTCCTGTCGTGTCCGCGCGTGCCGTCGTCACCGGCGCGTCCTCCGGAATCGGAATGGAACTCGCCCGCGAACTCGCCCGTCGTGGACACTCGTTGATCGTCGTGGCGCGTCGCGGAGACATCCTCGAAGAGCTCGCAGTCGAGCTGCGCACGCAACACGACGTGCAGGTCGAGGTGCGACCGAGCGACCTGTCGGATCCGACTGCCGTCGAGATCCTCTCCGCAGAACTCGCCCAGCGTGAGGTCTCGGTACTCTGCAACAACGCGGGCATCGCCACCTTCGGTCCGGTCGCCGAGCTCGACGCCGACTACGAGCGCGCCCAGGTCCGGCTCAACGTCAACGCCGTGCATGACCTGACCCTCGCGGTGCTCCCCCAGATGGTTGCTCGCGGCTCGGGCGGCATCCTCATGGTCGGCTCGGCAGCTGGCAACATGCCGATCCCCAACAACGCCACCTACGCGGCGTCGAAAGCCTTCGTGAACACCTTCAGCGAGTCGCTGCGTGGCGAGGTCGGCGGTTCGGGTGTCCACGTCACCCTGCTCGCGCCAGGACCTGTCCGTACTCAGACACCGGACCCCGAGGACGCGTCGATCGTCGACAAGATGGTGCCGGGCTTTCTGTGGCACGACAGCGCGGAGGTCGCCAAGATGAGCCTGGATGCCCTGGAGCACAACAAGATGCGCGTTGTGCCCGGAACGCTGTCGAAGGCAATGTCGGTCGCGGGCGGATACAGTCCGCGAGCGCTCGTCGCTCCCATCGTCGGCACGTTCTACAAGCGACTCGGGCCAGAGTCCTAGGAACCCCGATGCCACTCGAAGAATTGCTCCGCATCGGTACGACGCGCCCGATCGTGCGGTGGGGCGACCCTGTCCTGCATACGCCTGCCCGTCCGGTGACAGACTTCGACGACGAGCTGCAGCATCTGATCGCCGACATGTTCGCCACCAATACCGCGGCACCGGGTGCGGGTCTTGCCGCGGCCCAGATCAGCGTCGACCTCGCGGTATTCGTGTACGACTGCGGCGACGAGACAGGCAGGCGACGTACGGGCGTGATCTGCAATCCCGAGCTCGAACTCCCTGAGGGCCGCGACAGGGAACTCGCGACGCTGGGCGAGGGATGTCTCTCGCTGCCGGGTGCCCATGAGGATCTCGCCCGTCCGAAGGTCGCGACGTGTCGAGGCGTCGACCAATTCGGCCAACCGGTCACCGTGACAGCGGGCGGGATACTCGGCCGCTGTCTACAGCACGAGACCGACCACACGCGCGGCATGGTGTTCGGCGATCGCCTGACCGCCAAGGCTCGCAAACGACTCTTCCGCGATGCCGGTGAGGTTACCGATCGGTATCCCGACGACTGGCCCGTGTCGCCGATGGTGTCCGGCTCGCGATGACCGGCTCTGCCTTCAGCGGGACAATTCAGGATTCTGATAGTTAGCCAAATCACACAGTGCTAGTTTCTGAGAACTTACTCACAGGTAGGTGCTGGCTCGTTCTCAGGAGGTCTCATGCGTCGCTTCACCCGTCTACGTCGGACAGTCATCACGGCCGCAACGCTATCCGCAACTGCCGCAGCCGTTTTCGCCACTTCCGTACACGCGGAGGCGGCCCCTTCGCTCTACATCAACCACAAGCACACCACGGTGACCACTCACCTCAAGAATCTCGGCGTCGACGTGGTCTTCACAACCACAGAGCGGACGAAAGCCGAGTCGATGCCACCGTTCGCGCTGGAATCCAAGATCGAGCCGGCACAGACACGTGCCGCATGGAGACTGGCCGACCTACGCATCGCGACGCTGCAGATCAAGATGATCCCCGACGGACCAGCGACCGGAAACGCCACGCCGACGGGCCAGGGACCGATGGACGTCAAGGTCACTCAGAAGCTCGACATTCAGATCCAGCGGATCGAACCTCTCGGCATCAAGGAGTTCAATCTCGTCGGGGCTCCGTGTACGACGAGCACCCCTGCTGAACTGGAGTTGACCGGCCAGATCCCCTTCTCCGAGGACGAGGGCACCGACTTCTTCGCGCCCCTCACCCTCAAGGGCGATCTGACCATCCCACCGCTGGCAGGCTGCGGCGCGCTCACGCCGCTGCTCAATCCCATCGCGTCCGGCCCGGGCAATGCGGTGACGGTCGAACTGAAGGAGTGACGCTCAGGCGGTGCCGGGCGTCCTCAGCGTCGACGACGCCCGGTACCGAAGATGGCTCGGCTGAACTCGCGGCCGGCCTGGCTGGCAGCGTTACGTAAGAAGCTCTGCATCGGCTGGCTCGTCAGGATTTCGGTGATCATGCCTGGCTCTTCGGGCGCGGGAGCAGGCACAGGTGCCGGCGTCGGCGCTGGTGCCTGTGCGGGCGGAGTCGGTGCCGGGGCGTCGGGTGACTCGCCCGGCGAGAGCATCTTCGCGGCGAGCTTCTCGTATGCCGACTCGTTGTCGACCGCCGTGCCGTAGGTCTGATAGAGCGGGCTCGCCTTCGCCGCTGCCGTGATCTCTTCTGCCGCAACAGCTTCCATCGACGACCGGGGCGCACGAATGACCGTCCAGGCGACCGGCGTCGGCGCACCCTTCTCCGACAGCACGGTCACGATCGCCTCGCCGGTCCCCAGAGACGTCAGTGCCTGATCGAGCTTGTAGACGTCCGATACCGGATAGGTCTTGACCGTCTTGCTGAGTGCCTTCTGATCGTCGGGGGTGAATGCGCGCAGCGCGTGCTGGACTCGCGCGCCCAATTGGGACAGCACGTCGTTGGGAATGTCGGTCGGCAACTGCGAACAGAAGAACACACCGACACCCTTGGACCGGATCAACTTGACCGTCTGCACCACCTGGCCGATAAAGGCTTTCGACGCGCCGTTGAACAGCAGATGCGACTCGTCGAAGATGAAGACGAGCTTGGGCTTGTCGACGTCGCCCACCTCGGGCAGGAACTCGAACAGGTCGGCCAGGATCCACATGAGGAACGTGGAGAACAGCACCGGGTTGGCGGCTTGGTCTCCCAGCTCGAACAGTGTGATGATGCCGCGGCCATCCGGCGCGAGCCGCAGCAGGTCCTTCGGATTGAGCTCGGGCTCACCGAAGAACGTATCGCCGCCTGCCGCTTCGAGATTCGTCAGTGCACGCAGAATGACTCCTGCGGTCTGCGTGGAGACGCCGCCGATCGCCTTGAGTTCTGGCTTACCCTCGTCGCTGGTCAGGTAGGCGATCACCGACCGGATGTCTTTGAGGTCGAGCAGGGCCAGCCCGTTCTTGTCGGCCCAGTGGAAGATCAGGCCCAGCGTCGATTCCTGAGTTTCGTTGAGTCCCAACACCTTGCTGAGCAGAATCGGCCCGAAGGCAGTGATGGTCGCGCGTATCGGCACCCCGATCCCCTGCGATCCGAGTGACACGAACTCGACCGGGTACGCCGTCGGCGACCAGTCGTCGCCGGTCTGTGACGCCCGTGAGGTGATCCTGTCGTTGGACACCCCCGGTCGGCTCAGCCCCGACAGGTCGCCCTTGATGTCGGCCATCACAACCGGAACGCCGTTGGCCGACAACTGTTCTGCGATGAGCTGCAAGGTTTTTGTCTTACCCGTGCCCGTCGCCCCGGCCACCAACCCGTGACGGTTCATCATCGCCAGCGGGATACGAACCTTGGCTGTCGGATCGACCTGGCCGTCGACCGATACCGTGCCGAGTTCAAGCGCAGTCGAATCGAACTGGTAGCCCTGCGCGATCGTCTGGGCGGCCTGGGTGGGATCGGTCACGAACATGTCCTTCCGGCGGTTGATTGACTGAGCACGACACCGGTCCAAGCACTGGCAGTCGGTGCACTACAGCAAACAATAGCCGTGGAACGCCGCCCGCTAAGGTTGATGCGTGCAGGACAAACTGGTGTGGATCGATTGCGAAATGACCGGCCTCGATCTCGAGAAGGACAAACTGATCGAGATCGCCGCCCTCGTCACCGATAGTGAGCTCAATATTCTGGGCGACGGCGTCGACGTGGTCATCCACGCCGACGACGCCGACCTCGAGTCAATGCCCGACGTCGTGACCAAAATGCACGCCGACTCGGGGCTGACCGAAGAAGTCCGACGCTCGACCATCACAGTCCCGGAGGCCGAGGCGATGGTCCTCGACTACATCCGCGCGCACGTGACGACCGCGGGCGCAGTCCCCCTCGCAGGCAACTCCATCGCGACCGATCGGGGCTTCATCGCTCGGGACATGCCGGAACTCGACGCCTACCTGCACTACCGCATGGTCGACGTCAGCTCGATCAAAGAACTCACTCGACGCTGGTACCCGCGCATCTACTTCAATCAGCCCGAGAAGGGCCTCGCGCACCGTGCCCTCGCCGACATCCGCGAGTCCATCCGCGAACTCCGGTATTACCGCGCTGCGGCCTTCGTCCCCGACCCAGGCCCCGACGTCGATACCCTCGCGACGATCGTCAAAGACCTCGGACCGGCCTGAACGCACAGGTCAGTCAACCGATTGGAGTTCGGAGCGTCCGAACCGCTAGAGTATGACCTTGGCTCTGGGACCCAGTGTTCTTCCTGGGTTTCCGATGCCGATGGTGAGCGTAGTTCAGTTGGTAGAGCACCAGGTTGTGATCCTGGCTGTCGCGGGTTCGAGTCCCGTCGCTCACCCCAAAAGAACGAGGTTCAGACCTGCGACAGGGAAATCCCTGTCCGGGTTTGGACCTCGTTTTTCGTTTCTGCGACTTCGGCGGATCTCGGCGCCAGCCGTGCCAGAGACCAAATCAAGCACCCGTGTACGAGTATCCGGCTATGCTAACCCGTATCTCCCCGTACGAGATAGGAGTTGGTCTACATGAGCGCGACGGACCACACCGGTGCTGCGACGAGCAGGGAAGGCCGTCCCAGCAACCAACGCGCCGATGCCCAACGCAACCGCGGCGCGATCTTAATGGCCACTCCCATCGCTCTCCGTAAGAATCCCGACGCTTCCATCGCAGACATCGCAGCCGAAGCCGGTGTCGGCCGGATGACCCTCTATGGGCACTTCAAGACCCGCGCGGAGCTCATCGAGGCGGCCGTGGTCGAGAGTCTGAAGCGAGGCGACGACGTTCTCTCCGAAGTGCCGCTCGACGACGATCCCGCCGAGGCCCTCGGCCGCCTCGTCGAATCCAGTTGGACACTCGTCGATCAGGCCCGTGGTCTCCTCGCCGCCGCCCAGAAGGAACTGCCTGCTGCTCGAATCCGCGAGCTGCACGAGACGGTTGAAGCACGCATGCGCAACCTGCTGGAAAGAGGGCAGCGAGAAGGCAGGTTCCGGGATGACCTGCCGGTGAGCTGGCTGCTGACCACCACCCACGTCGTCATCAACGCCGCCGCCGATGAGATCACCGCCGGCAGGCTTGATCCCTCGGACGCGGCTCGTTTCATCAATGCCATCCTTCAACCCGCATTTGCCCCACCAGCGGACTGACGATCATGTCCCGACTCGTCGACGTCCTGCCGCCGTGGCGAAGTCCGCGCTGGATCGTCCTCGGCTTCTTGATGACCAGTTTCGGGTGGGCCCCGATGATGGCGATGTCGTCCACCGCGCCCCCGACGGCACCGCTCGCCGTGGCATACGGCGCTGGACTCATCCTGTACGGGTTCGCTCTGTTGACCGTTCTGCGCAACGCGGTCGAACCCGCACCCGTGCTCGCCGCAGGTATTCAGAAGACGACGCTGCTGATCATCGTCTGCTCAGCGCTGTGGACGCCGACTCACCTGTGGACGGAGTCGGGTGAAACGCCCTGGGTATGGCTCGCCGGCTTCGCCATCGCCGCCTGTGCGCTGCTCACCTGGCACTGTGGCGTGATCGCGGCGGTGATACTCGGCGGCGCCGCAGCACTCGGCGGCGAAATCTTCGACGGGTCGCCGATCCCGAGCCTTCTCACAACTCTCGGCTGCGCCCTGGCCGCGTGGGCGACATGTCATGTCCTGGTCTGGATTCACCGCCTGTGGCTGGCAGCTCAAGATGGTCGGGAGGCCCACACCGAACTCGCAGCCGCACAGGAGCGGTTACGCGTGGGCCGCGAGTTGCACGACGTGCTCGGGCGGCGTCTGACAGTCATCGCGCTCAAGGCCGAGCTCGCAGCCGATCTCGCCCGGCAAGATCCCGACCGAGCAGCTGCGGAAAGCGAGAGCATCCGTGAACTCGCGAACGGAACGCTTCACGAAGCACGACGCGCGATCCATGGAGAATCCGCCATCGATCTCCCGACTCAACTTCGGTCCGCACGGCTCGTGCTCGACTCAGCCGGAATCGACACGACGATCGACGTCGAGAAGCCAGACCTCATACCGCCACCCGTCACCAACCTTCTGGCGATGGTCGTTCGCGAGGCCGTCACAAATCTGTTGCGCCACAGCGACGCTCGTACCGCGTCGATTCTGATTTCCGCGACGACCTCCATGGTGACCATGCGGATAGTCAACGATGGGGCCGGAGGAAAGACTTCACAGACGAGCACGGGCGGCGGAACCGGCCTCGCGGCGCTGTCGGCGCGATGCGCAGTCATGGGCGCGAGTCTGGTCGCAGGTCCCATCGGAGAGAACCGCTTCGAGCTGAGCCTGGTATCGCCCCGCGACAGCGGGAATGCGCCGTGAACGAGTCAATCCGAGTCCTCCTCGCCGAGGACGATGAGCTGATCCGGGAGGCGTTGGTTGGTCTACTCGAGCGGGAGACCGACCTGCGCGTGGTCGCCACCGCACGCGATGGCAGGGAGGCGGTCGAACGTGCTGTGCTCCATACGCCCGAAGTCGCCGTTGTCGATCTACAGATGCCGAAACTGGATGGCCTCGAGGTCATCGGAGAACTGCAGCGGGTACTCCCGCAGTGCGCCGGGGTGATACTCACCGGCCACGGGCACCCCAATGCTCTGCGTACCGCCCTTGCCTCCGGCGCACGAGGCTTCCTCGCCAAGGGAGCGCCCGCCACCGCCCTCGCGGATGTCGTCAGGCGAGTCCACTCGGGGCAACGCTACGTCGACCCGGTACTCGCCGCAGACGCGTTGACCATGCGACCGTCACCGCTGACGGCACGTGAGACCCAGGTCCTCGCGGCCGCGCAAGAAGACCGCGCCGTCCGCGATGTCGCCCGAGAACTTTTTCTCTCCACCGGCACCGTGCGGAACCATCTCGCGACCATCAATCGAAAACTCGGCGTCGACAATCGATCCGGCGCCTACCGAATAGCCCGCGAGAACGGGTGGGTGGATTTTGCGCCGTGAGCGCGAACACGATTCGGCTGTGCCGCCCCGGGAATTCCGCGGAAAATTCGTGACCGATTCACGGGTTGGCCGGGCACGAGCCGGGCCGAGACTTTCGAGTATGAACACACAAACTCATCTCGAGAATCACAGCCACCACAACGCAGGCCAGAACGGGAGCATAGGGCGCCATGTCCTGGGGCGCTGGCCCTCACTCCTCGGTCTGGCCGCTCTGCTTTTCAACGTCACTAACGGAGCAGACTCCCATGTGACCGCGATGATCATCGTCATCGCCTCCATGTGCTACCTGGCCGCGAGTGCCATCGGCCGTCAACACAGCGGCTGGGTCGTGGTCGCGGTGGCAAGCATCGCCGTCGTCCTCGCACGCCTCACCGGACTCGACCCCACCGCGACCCTGCTCGTCATGGGCGCCGGTTTCGCCGCCTTCGGCTTCCTCCGCGGCCGCAACATCGACCGCCGTGAACTCACGGCACAAACCCTGGCGTTCGGAGGATTCAGCGCAATCGCGCTCACCGCCATGGTGGTGAATCCCGTCGCCGCCCTGTATTTGGCCGCACTCGGCGCCATCGGGCACGCGGGCTGGGACGTGATCTACTTCGTCCGAAACAAGGTTGTGCCGCGTTCTCTTGCCGAGGCCTGCTTCATGCTCGACCTCGGCCTCGGCGTCGCGCTGCTTCTGATCGCCTGGCTCGGCCCCTTCTGACCGGCCCCACCGGGATGCCCACACCTGACTGCCCTATGCGTGGAACCTTCGCCGCTATCGAACCCCTCGCCAACTGGTTGTGTTTCGCGACCAGTTGCCATAGCCTTTAACTGATCGCGAAACACGAGCAGTTTAGAGAAAGGTGTCAACGATGAGCAGTCAACCCACCGTGATCTTGGTGCCAGGCGCATGGACGGGAGCCTGGGTGTGGGAGCCAACAGCAAACGAGTTGTGCCGCAGAGGAATTGAAGCCGAGGCGGTGACCCTTCGCGGTCTCGAGACCAACCTGCCCCGAGCAGCCATCGCCGCTGTCCATCTCGAAGACCACGTCGATCAGGTCGTCGCGCTTGTCACTCGTCGCACGAATCCCGTTGTGCTCGTCGGCCATTCATATTCGTCAATGGTCACCGCTCAGGTTGCCGACCGTGTGGGCGCCCAGGTCGTCGGACTCGTTCACTTCGGAGGCTTCATGCCCGAGGATGGACGTTCCCTGCTCGACGGCTGGGGACACTCTCCGTCGGCACGCGAGGACGAGCGCCGGGCAATCGTCGATGCGGGAGATGTATGGTTGCCACCCGAGCCACACATGCTCGAACACGAACGGGACCTCACGAATGCCGACCGGACGTTACTTGCCGAGCGATTCACGCTGCACCCAGGTCACACCGTCACCGACCCCGCGCGGCTGCATACCGCCAGTTCGGATCAGCCCACGACATACTTCACCCTGTCGCCTGAGGACATCTCGACCGCAAGCCGCGCGACGGACCCGGGTGTCCCGAAGGCATGGCGGGTCGAGCATCTCGTGAGCGGACACTGGCCCATGCTGTCGAGGCCCGACGACGTCGTCGACCTCATCGCCCGTGAAGTGGTCCGCTACGGAGAAGGACAGGAGTGAAGCATGGCCACGACAGATCGTTCCCGTTGCCCGATCAACCTCGCTGTCGAGATTCTGGGAGACCGCTGGACCTTACTTGTGCTGCGCGACATCATCTTTGCCGACCGTAGGCACTTCCGAGAACTTCTCCGCGGCTCAGAAGAGCACATCACCAGCAGCATCCTGGCCGACCGGCTCGACCGACTCACGACGGCTGGAATTCTCACCCGCGAGGACGATCCCACGCACCGACAGAAGGCCCGGTACACGCTGACGGACAAGGGCATCGACCTCGTCCCGGTCGTCGCCACCGTGGCGCAGTGGGGTGCGGCTCACTACCCGGCCGATCCGGACAAGGTCGACGTGGTCGCTGAACTCGCATACGAGCCTCCGACGGCGTGGACGCATCTCATGGACGCCCTGCGCTCCGAGCACTCACCCAGCGCCCCCATGGACTCGATGTAATCTCCGCGCTCTGGTGGCGCGTTGCGCTTTGGCGTTCTAAAGTCTCGATCCAGGAAGATCGGCCCACCTCGTCGGCCGTTTCCGCTCAGCGATGCGGCATCGGGCGCGTCGCACAACGAATCGAGAGCGCGCATGCGACATCGGCTGGCGGCAACGGCAATTCTGAGCGCGACGATAGCGGCTGTCGCGACAGCGCCGAACGGTTCTGCCGCGACTGTTCTGACCGTCGCAGGCAATCAGCTGGTGGTCAGTACCCCGATGAGCCAGGAACTACGCGGAGACCTCTGCCGATCTCCGAACGTGTGTAAGGCCGTCGAATACCCGTCCGCGTCGATCGGTTCGGTGGCGCTCCAGCAGGGAGCCGTCAACCTGCAGAAGGCGATCGCCTCGACGTCGGGCAAGAAGATCGTGATGGCCTACTCGCAGGCCGGATACATCGTCACGATGTGGGTGGCCGCGCACGCGCACGACGCGGATGCTCCCAGTCGCGACGATCTCACGTTCATAGTGTTCGGAAATCCGCAACGTGCGATCGGCGGATTTTCACGGGCGACCGGTGGCGCCTCGACTCCCAGTAAGACCGGGTATCGGGTCATCGATGTGAGTCGCGAGTACGACCTGGAGTCCGACTTCCCCACCAATCCGTTCAACGCACTGGCCGTCGCAAACGCATTCGCGGGCTATCTGCTGGTCCACACCGACTACACCGGCGTCGACATCAACGATCCCCGCAACCTGGTGAAGACGGTCGACGACACAACCTACGTGCTCGTGCCGACCGACAATCTCCCCCTCCTCCAACCCCTGCGCATGCTGGGCTTGAACGCTCTGGCAGACCAGCTCAATCCCGCGCTCAAGAAGATCGTCGACGCCGGGTACGACCGGAGCGGATTCACTCCGCAGACCACACCGGTGTTTCCACTACCCGAGGGATCGCCCACCTCGTCGTCGAGGAGCAGCAACTCTGTCACCGTCTCGAGCAAGCTCGCGACGTCGCAGCGCCCGACGGCGCTTCTGACGGCGCCGGCCCCACTCGCCGCGACCGCCCCGACCACCTACTCCCTCGCAACGACGCCGACGACGCAACCCGCGACGACCAGCACCTCGAAATCCGTTTCCGACGCGCCTTCGCAGACAACGCAAGTCACGCAATCTGAGTCCGCGAGCGCGGTCGGCAACAACGAAGCGGCCCCTGCGGCGACGCCTCACACGACCTCGGTGCCCGACGCAACCGCAGAGCCCGATGCCTCAGCCAAGGACACCTCGCACACGGCAGCTGAGACCGCGGGAGCGGTGGGCGCAGCGTCGTAGCGCGGTGTTTACTTTCATGCTCTACGATCTGCACCCGTGCTGGAAGATCTGAACAAGGCCGCGAAGAAGTCGGGGCTCCACGTTGCGCCGGGCAAGAAAAAGGACACGTACTCAGTGCGAAAGTCCAAGAGCGGCAAGCTCATAGCCAAGAACATCGACGCCGACGAGGTAAAGAAGATCATCAAAGATCGCAAGTGACCTCGACCAACCCGGGTGCGGCCCTCATCAACCGAGGTGGGCCAGCATCGTCACAAGTTGGTCGTGCTCACCCGACACCTCGGAGAACCGCAGCGGCTTGACCCGCTCGACCAGTATCTCGCGCTCCGAGGTGGGCAGCAGTTTCATCACCTCGGTGAGGAACTCGTCGAGCGGCATGGCCCACTCGGCGTCGGCCTGTCCGGGCATGAGGTCTGTCTGCACGGCCGGCGGGACCAGTTCGAGGACAGCGATACCCTTGTCCGCCAATTGAATCCGAAGGCTCTCCGATAGCGAGTGGATGGCCGCCTTCGTGGCGCTGTACGTGGGGGTGCCGACCATCGGCGTGAACGCCAGACCCGACGACACCGTGATGAAGGTCGCCCCGTCCTTACCGGCCAGCGAATCGGTGAAGGCCGCGACCAGACGTAGCGGTCCCAGAATGTTTGTGTCGACCTCCAGAGCCGCGGTCTCCAGAAAGTCGGGAGTCGTGAGGTCCTCGGCCCGCATGATCCCCGACATCGCGACGACCACGTTCAGTTCCGGGAAACGTCGAGTCACCTCAGCGGCCGCGCGAGTGACGTCGTCGGTGTCGGTGGTGTCGATGCGGACCGCCTCGATCCCGGGGTGCTCGGCGACGATCTGGTCGAGAAGTTCCTTACGACGCCCGCCGATGAGGACCGTGTTGCCCGCCTCCTTCAGCCTCAGCGCGAGACCGAGTCCAATGCCCGACGTCGCGCCCGCGATGAAAATGGTGTTGCCGCTTGTCTTCATGTCGTCTCCTCGTTGCCGTGTGGTCCGGCCGTGCGCCGTTCCTCGGTTCTGACTCCGAGTTCACTCCTCTCGTACGACGCCGACAAGGCACCCGATATCCGGGGACCGACAATCCCTGGTTCACCTCCGTCCGATCGGTCACCCTGGAGAGATGACTGACAAGCCGATGCCCTCGAAGCGAGCAAGGTGAGCACCGTCGATCGAGCGGGCCTCGCCGAGTTCCTCCGTCGGCGCCGGGAGTCGTTGCAACCCGCCGACGTCGGCCTCGGCGTCGGACAACGCCGCAGGACACAGGGGCTCAGGCGCGAGGAGGTCGCGGCGCTCGCAGGAATGTCGGTCGATTACTACACGCGACTCGAACAGCAACGTGGGCCGCAGCCGTCGGACCAGATGGTCACGGCCATTGCGCGGGCACTGCACCTGTCACTCGCCGAACGCGACCACCTGTTCCGGTTGGCAGGACACAACGCGCCCGACCACCTCAGCCGGGATGATCACATCTCCCCCGGGATGCTGCGCATCATCGACCGCCTCACCGACACTCCGGCCATGGTCGTCAACAGTGCCGGTGAGACTCTCGTACAGACCCCGCTGGCTGCCGCGCTCGTCGGTGACGACAGTGTCTTCACCGGGTTGAGCCGATCGATTGCCTATCGATGGTTCACCGACGCTGACACCCGTGCGCGTTTTCTCCCCGAGGATCACGCCCTGCATGCGCGGGCGCACACGGCCAGACTGCGGGAGGCGGTCACGCGGCTCGGACCACACTCGCGTGCAGCAGAAGTCGCCGACGCACTACTCGCCGAGAGCACCGAGTTCGCAGAGCTGTGGCACCGGCACGATGTCGGCGTCACGCTGACCGACACCGACAAGCGAATCGTGCACGGTTCACTCGGCGTCATCGAGGTGCAGTGCCAGATGCTGTTCGATCCGAGCACCGCTCAAGCACTATTGGTTTACACCGCGGTGCCGGGCTCGTCCGATTACGAGAAACTGGCGATGCTCGCGGCGTTCGCCGACTGAACCGCCAACCTCTCGGCCTCAGAGGCTGCGCGAGATGATCTCCTTCATGATCTCGTTGGTGCCCGCGTAGATCTTCTGCACCCGCTGATCGGCCCACATGCGCGCGATCGGGTATTCGTTCATGTACCCGTAGCCACCGAAGAGTTGCAGACATTCGTCGGCCACCGCCATCGCCCGCTCACTGGTCCACCACTTGGCCATCGCGACAGTAGGGATGTCGAGCTTGCCGTCGAGGTGCTTGATGATGCAATCGTCGGTGAACACGCGGGCGATGCGCGCCTCGGTGGCGACCTCTGCGAGCTTGAACTTGGTGTTCTGGAAACCGAAGATGGGTCGGCCGAATGCGGTGCGGTCCTTGGTGTAGGCCAGCGTGTGCTCGAGCGCGACCTCCATCCCGGCGGTCGACGCGACGGCGATGATCAGACGCTCCTGCGGGAGCTGATGCATGAGCTGAATGAAGCCCTGACCCTCTTCGGTGCCGAGCAGGTTCGACGTCGGCACGCGAACACCGTCGAAAAAGAGCTCCGAGGTGTCCTGTCCGCGCTGCCCGACCTTGTCGAGCACACGACCACGCCTGAACCCGGGACGATCGGCCTCGACGAGGACGAGCGAGATTCCCTTGGCACCCTCACTCACGTCGGTCTTGGCGACGACGATGATGAGGTCAGCCTGGCCGCCATTGGTGATGAAGGTCTTCGAGCCGTCGATGACGTACTCGTCACCCTCGCGGATCGCCTTGGTCTTCACGGCCTGCAGGTCCGATCCGGTACCCGGCTCGGTCATCGCGATGGCCCCGACGACCTCGCCCGACGCCATCTTCGGGAGCCAGGTGCGCTTCTGCTCCTCCGACCCGTAGGCGAGGAGGTAGTGGGCGATGATCCCGTTGTGAAGGCTCGCGCCCCACGACGAGTCCGCGATGCGCGCCTGCTCCTCGATCAGCACCGCCTCGTGGGCGAACGTTCCGCCGCCTCCGCCGTACTCCTCGGGAATCGACATGCACAGCAGGCCGAGGTCACCCGCCTTGTTCCACAGCTCACGGTCGACGTGATGCTGCTCGATGAACTTCTCGATATTCGGCTTGATCTCCTTCTCGCAGAAACTGCGAGCAAGATCGCGCACCGCTGTCAGGTCGTCGGTTTCCCACGGGGAGCGCTCGGCCATGCTGTACACCTCGATCGTCGGCAAACAATGTCACCGCCGATCGTAACAGTGGCCGGTGTCACAGTACTTGCTAGGCGTTGCCCTTTGACCAAACGGCCCACGGAACGTTCCAGTCGCCGAGCCCGTCGGTACCCGAGAGCGTCCCGCCTGCGGTGTTCTTGACCACCACCGGGTCGCCGCGCAGCGTGTTCTGCATGACCCAGAGCGCGTCGTCGGGACTGAGGTTGAGGCACCCGTGGCTCGTGTTGGTATTGCCCTGCGCCCACACCGACCACGGCGCGGAGTGGAAGAAGATGCCGCTGTAAGACATCCGTGTCGCGTAGTCGACCGGAGTGCGGTAGCCGTCTGCGGAACCGACGGGGACGCCGTAGGTCGAGGAGTCCATGATGATGTGGTCGTGCTTGTCTGACACGAGGTACACACCGTTATCCGTTTCGGTACCCGGCTTGCCCATCGATGTCGGCATGCTGCGGATGTCCTTGCCGTCGCGATTGAAGACAACCTGCTTGGTGCGGTCGTCGGCGGTCACGACCATCGAACGCCCGACGGTGAAGTTCGACTTGAGGTTCTCCTGACCGAAGAGGCCATCACCCAGGTCGATGCCGTAGGTGTTCACCGCGACCGAGACCTTCGTTCCCGGCTTCCAATACTCTTTCGGCCGCCAGCGGACCTCGGTATCGCTGATCCAGTAGAAGGCACCCTCGACCTGAGGGTTGGTGGTGATTGTGATCGCGCGCTGGGCGGCCTTGCGATCAGGGATGGGTTCGTCGAACTTCACGGCGACCGGTTGGCCGACACCGACGGTCTCACCGTTCGACGGGGTCAGGTACGCCTGTGTCAGATTGGCAGGCGCTCGTGTGGTGAACGAGACACGCTTGGTGCTCGTGCCGCCGATGCCCTTGGCGTCGGCCTGCACGGTGTAGTTGCGCGCGTAGCCGAGGGGCTCGGCACTCGTCCATCGCGTCGCGTCCTCACTGAGGCTTCCGCGCAACGGCGTGCCGTCGGCCTTGTCGATGCGCACGTTGGTCAGGGCGCCCTCGCTGGCCTGAACGGTGATCGGCGCGCCGGGCTGAATGCCGACCGCCTGATCGATCAGAGGCCGGTCGGCCCACTCGGTGATCTCGACGCCGGGCATGAGGAGATCGCCGAAAAGTGCTGAACTCTGCACGTTCTCGGAGTATTTCGCCGTCTGCGAGCAGGAGCTCAGCAGCGCAGCCACGGCAACCACCATTCCAACGATCAACAACCCGCGTCGCTGGATACGACCGCTCCCCATGTGACTCCTGCCCGATGTTCAAACGATCTGCGGTCCCGTTGTGTGGAACCGCAGACATGGATCAAATGACTGTGCGCGACGGCGCGCCACCAGTGTACGAGATCTACCGAATGCCCGAGTCGCCCGACATGGCTCAGTCGTCTTCAGGATCGATTGCCGGTAGCAGCCGCGGGCCCGAACCGTCGACGCCGAGTTCGTCGTCGGGGTTGAGTACCCGGCAACTCCGCAAGGACACACACCCGCATCCGATGCACTCCACGAGTTCTTCTTCCATGCGCTCGATCTCTTTGCGTCGAGCTTCGAGCCGGCCGCGCCACCGCTCCCCGATGCGTCGCCAATCGGTTTTCGACGGCATGCGATCCTGCGGCAGCTCGGAGAAGACCTCGGCCACCTCGGCGAGCGGGATACCCATGCGCTTGGCCACCTGGATCACAGACACACGCCGGATCACGTGCCGAGCGAATCGTCGTTGGCCTCCGGAGGTGCGTGTCGAGGAGATCAACCCCTCGCGCTCGTAGAAGTGCAGAGCCGATACCGCGACTCCCGTGCGCCGGGCAACGTCGCCGACGGTGAGCAGATCGGTCGGGGTTGGTTTGATCTCGTTCACGCTTGACCTCAACTTTAGTTCAGGTTCTAGCGTAGCCGACATGACGACCGAAGATACTAGAACGCCTGGGGATTCCAGAGACAACGCATCCGCAGGCACACGATCCGGAAGCTGGCGCGAACTGTTCGGCGCCGAACACATCACCGCCTCGCTCGTCCTGGCCGGTGGTATCGCGGTGTACGCGATGAACACCTTCGTGACCGCCGCACTCCTCCCGTCGACGGTCGACGACATCGGCGGAGATCGTTACTTCGCATGGGTGACAACAACATTCATGGTGGCATCGGTACTGGCGTCGATGCTGGTCGCTCGTTCGCTCGCATCATGGGGCGCAGCACGCGCCTACCTGATCGCGTTCCTGCTGTTCGCAGCAGGCTCGGTCGGCGCCGCGCTCACACCGAACATGGAACTCCTCCTCGCCTCACGGGTGCTGCAAGGGCTCGGAGGCGGACTCCTCGCCGGGCTCGGCTACGCCGTGATCCGCGATGCACTCCCCGAACATCTCTGGACACGCGCCACGGGATTGGTCTCGGCGATGTGGGGGCTCGGCACACTCCTCGGACCGACCATCGGCGGCGTCTTCGCCCAAATCAACTTCTGGCGGGGAGCATTCTGGCTGCTCGCCGTCGTTGCGATCATCCTGGGTGTGCTCTCGGTACGCGGATTGCCCAGGCGCAGTGCGGAATCCGACGACTTCGGCCGGGTTCCGGTGCCATCGCTGACGGTGCTCGTTCTGGCTGCGACAGCATTCAGTATCGCTGCGGTCGTGCCTGTCGGCGGACCAACCGTCGTCGCACTCGTCTCCGGTGTGGCACTCCTGGGGGCCTTTGTCATGGTGGATCGCCGCGCGTCGTCTCCGGTGTTGCCGCACATCACCTATCAGCGCGGTAATCCGTTGAAGTGGTTCTACATCGTTCTCGGCATCCTCAGTGCCGCGGCCATGGCGGAGATCTTTCTCCCCAAGTTCGGGCAGGAACTCGCGGGGATGTCGCCCCTCGTCGCCGGAATCTTCGGTGCCACCGTGTCGATTGGTTGGAGTGTCGTGCAGTTGTTCAGCGCGAGTGTTGACAGCGAACGGACCCGAAGGCGACTCATGGTCCTCGGCCCGGTGTTCATGACCATCGGCCTGACACTGTTCGCCGCGACTCTGCACGCGAACGCGGGATGGATCGCCGTCATCTGGGTAGTGGGGCTCCTGCTTGCCGGAGCGGGTGTCGGACTCGCCTTCCCGCACCTGAGCGTCGCGGCGATGCGCAGCACCGATGATCCGGTCGAGGGGTCGAAGGCCGCCGCCGGGGTCGGCACCGCAGAACTCATCGCCAATGCGATCTCGTCCGCACTGGTCGGGGTGTTGGTTGTCGTCGGTGGCCCGGGCGCCGCAGGGGCGATGACCATGGGCGCGGGACTCGCAGCGCTCGGCGCCCTCGGCGTCGTGGCGATCACCGTCGCCATCCGGCGCTAGCGTCGTCGGGTTAGGCAATCGGTGATCGGCTATCGACGGTGATGGGCCGACAAAGAAAACCGCCCCTCACCGTTGAAACGGTGAGGGGCGTTCGCTGTGCGCCATCAGGGACTCGAACCCCGAACCCGCTGATTAAGAGTCAGCTGCTCTGCCAATTGAGCTAATGGCGCTTGGCCGTGCGAGAAAGAACCTTACAGGGTCACTGCCTCAGAAGTGAAATCGCCTGTTCACAAGCCCTTTTTGGCCTCTCCCGCACGGGAACTCATGCGTTGCCCTTCTTCCACACATCCCACGGAACGTTCCAGTCACCGAGGCCGTCGTCGCCGGGCAACGGCTCGCCGACGGTGTTCTTCGCGATGACGATGTCGCCGCGGAGTGCGTTGTTCAAGAACCACTCCGCGTTGTCGGGGCTCACGTTGAGGCATCCGTTGCTCACGTCGTCGACGCCCTGGTCGCCAAGCGACCACGGCGCGGAGTGAACGTAGATGCCGCTGAACGAGATTCGAGTCGCGTCATACACGGTCTCTCGATAGCCACCGGGCGAGCTCACCGGCACCCCGTACGTCGAGGAGTCCATGATCACGCTCGGCTCACGCTCGGCGACCATGTAGATGCCGTTGTTGGTCGGCGTCGAATCCTTGCCCAGCGAGGTCGGCATCGTCTTGACGACCTTGCCGTCGATCGAGACGGTGATGTTCTTGGTCTTGTCGTCGGCGACCGCGACAAAACTGCGCCCCACCTTGAAGTTGGTCTCGAGGTTGTTGCTGCCGTATACCCCGCCACCGAGGTCGATGCCCTTGAGGTTGGCCGCGACGTGCACCTTGGTGCCCGGCTTCCAGAAATGCTCGGGGCGCCAACGCACCATGCTGTCGTTGAGCCAGTAGAAGGCACCCTCGACCGGAGGGTCGGCGGTCACCGTGATCGCGCGCTGCGCGTTGAGTTTGTTGGCGACAGGGGTGTCGAAGTTGATTGCAACCGTCTGGCCGACACCGACGGTCTCGTTGTCCTCGACCACCGACGACGCCGATGCCAGCGAGTCCGCGGAAGCCGTCGTGAAGCTGATCTTGCGGGCACCATCGCCCTCGACGCCCTTCGCCGCAGCGGTCAGCGTGTAATCGCCACCGAAGTCGAGCGGCTGACTCGACACCCAGGTACCGCCGTCGGGCGACACCTTGCCTGCGACCGGACCATCAGGCCCCGACACGACGACGGACGTGAGACTGCCGTTCTGCGCCGCGACCTTCACAGGGGCGCCAGGCATGACACCGACCGCGTGGTCGGACATCGGACGGTCACGCCATCCGGTCACCGAGATCGTCGGCTGCGCAAACGATTGCAGCGCAGGCGCATTGGTGACCGTGTCGGAATACTCCGGCGACTGAGAGCACGCCGCCGCACTGACAACAACCAAACCGGCCGCCGCGAGCGCACCCACACGGCGTACGCGCGAACGGGACGACTTCTGCCCACTCAGACCAATGAAAGAAGTTTCTGAAGTACTCAAAGAAGTTGAAGCCTTGAAGCGACGAGCACGCGTCACGCGATCACCTTGCGGACGACGCCAACCAAGACGACTGCCCCGGCAACCGCGAGCGAGATCTTGACCGCCGGCTTGTTGACGAAGGCGATCACCTTGGTCTTCGCGGAGTCGGCAAGCCTTTCGGGACTCACCCGAACCGCGAGTTCGTCAAGTGTGTTGGCCAGGTCTTCGCGCGCCTGCACGATGTCCTGTTCGATACGGTCGGTGTCGCCGGCCACAGTTGTCCTCCCAGACTTTTTCACTACACATGCGGACTCACCGATCCGCGTCTTTCCGCCAGAACGCCGTCGACGCAGCGGCCACGGCAGGCGCGCGCGCGTCGACAGAGCAAACGACATGTCGAGAATACGTCATCGCGACGTGGCGAGCCTCGTCCTGCACGAGCGAGTCGAGGAGGTGCCCGGTTTGCCCGGCTGAGGGTCGATCACCCGGTCGACCTGCCCTATCGGTAGCCTGACGACCATGTCTGGCACATCCCGTCTTGCCGTCGGCGACACCGCGCCCGGCTTCACACTCACCGACGCCCACGGCGAAACGGTATCGCTCTCCGACTACGCCGATACCAAGGTCATCGTCTACTTCTACCCCGCGGCGTCGACGCCCGGCTGCACCAAGCAGGCGTGCGACTTTCGCGACAACCTCGCTGAACTGGACGGACAAGGTATCGCCGTCGTCGGTATCTCCCCCGACAAGCCGGAGAAGCTCGCCAAGTTCGCCGACGCCGAGGGTCTGACGTTTCCCCTGCTGTCAGATCCGGACAAGTCGGTTATGACCGAATGGGGAGCGTTCGGCGAGAAGAAGCTGTACGGCAAAACCGTGACGGGCGTGATCAGGTCGACGTTCCTCGTCGACCACGGGACCATCGAGCTCGCGCAGTACAACGTGCGTGCCACCGGGCACGTTGCCAAGCTCAGGCGCGACCTGTCGGTGTGACCCACAGGCGCTGATCGAACCGAGTTGATCGAACCGATGAGTACCGAACCCCTGGTGCCGCGCAAACGCCCTACGCAGGAGCGCAGCAAACGAAAGTTCTCCGCGATGCTCGCGACGGCGCGCGATCTGCTGACCGAGGTGGGTTTCGAATCGCTCACCTGTGAGGAAATCGCCGTTCGCGCGGGCGTTCCCATCGGAACCCTCTATCAGTACTTCGCCAACAAGTACGTCATCGTCTGCGAACTCGACCGACAGGACACAGTCGGCGTCCGTGAGGAGCTCGCCGCCTTCGCGTCGGAGGTGCCCTCGCTCGAATGGCCGAACCTTCTCGAGAAGTTCCTCGACCATCTCGCGACGCTCTGGCGCGACGATCCATCGCGCCGCGCGGTCTGGCTCGCTGTCCAGTCGACCCCTGCGACCCGCGCGACGGCGACACTCAACGAGCGCGTACTCGCCGAGCAGGTGGCTCGCCTTCTTGCGCCGCTGATCCCCTCGCAGGGACGCCGCCGGGAGATGATGGCTCAGGTTCTCGTCCACACCGCGTACTCGCTGTTGAGTTTCTCGGTGCAGGACGGCCACGATCACGACGCAACGGTCGACGAACTCAAGCGCATGCTCGCGGGCTACCTCCTACTCGAGGAGTCGACCGGTAGCTGAATCCGTTGCACCGCACACGGATTGCGCACCGGCCGGTCAGCTCCCCTCCAGGATCGCCACCGCGGCAGCGGTGTTCCCGTCGTGCGTGAGCGAAATGTGCACTGTCGTCTCACGGAGGTGTTCGGCGATCTCCCCCGACAACCTGATCGCCGGACGGCCCCACGTGTCGGTGACGACCTCGATATCGCTGTGCCGGATCAAGGGCAGCAACGGCGAGCGCGAGAATCTGCTCACCGACCACGCCTTGACCACCGCCTCCTTCGCCGCCCACCGTGCCGCGAGGTGACGGGCGTCCTCACCCGTACCCGTTGCCGCGTCACGTCTCTCGCCCACCGTGAATCTCTCGACGAAGTTCGTGCCGACCTGTTCGAGTTGGTCTCCGAACTCCGGGATCGACACGACGTCGATCCCCACCCCGAGTACGGCCATCGCGTCAGCGCCCATCGGCCGCGACGCCGTACGCGCCATCGGTCGTGAGGCGTGCACCCGGATCGAGCAGCAGCCCGGCTTCGGCATCGTGCTCGTCGAGCGTGCTGTCGAGACGTCGACCCGACGGACGACGGTACGCAGGCTCGCCGCCGCACATCGCGACCAGCCGCCGCTGTGCACCGTCACGTTCGCGGCGTGCGGCCCGATCGCGATAGCTCTGCGCCTGATCCGAATCCAGTGTTGCGACAAAGGCTTCCGGATGGACGATGGCGATCAGACCCGAGACGTGACCGAAGCCGAGGCTGGTGAGCAGACCCGCCTTGAGCGGGAACCGATCACCGAGCGCGAGCGGCTCACGCGCCCACACCAGGTGGGGGTAGTCGCGCATCTGCTCATCGACACAGTCGAGGCTGCGGTTGGGTGGGATCACCCCGTCACGCAGCACCTGGCAGAGCCCGATGAGCTGGAATGCCGCCGCGCCACCCTTTGCGTGGCCGGTGAGCGACTTCTGCGACACGACGAACAGCGGCGCGCCGGGCGTCCTGCCGATCGCGTCGGCGAGTCGCTCGTGCAGCTCTGACTCGTTGGGATCGTTTGCACGCGTCGAGGTGTCGTGCTTGGACACCACCGCGACGTCGTCGGCGCTCACGCCGAGTGCACCCAGCGCGTTGGCCAACGGCGAGGCGAGCGCCCCACGTGCGGCTCCCAGCGCTCCGAGTCCCGGTGCGGGAATCGAGGTGTGCACTCCGTCGCCGAAGCTCTGCGCCCAGGCGACGACACCGAGGACCGGCAGTCCGAGCTGTGCCGCGACGTCGCCGCGAGCGAGCAGAATGGTTCCGCCACCGGCAGATTCGACGAATCCTCCGCGTCGCCTGTCGTTGGCACGCGAGTACCGGCGCTCGTCGATTCCGCGTGCGGCCATCTTCGCCGACTCCGCGGTCGCCGACATGTCACCGAATCCGACGATGCCTTCGATACCGAGATCGTCGAATCCGCCCGCCACCGCGAACATTGCCTTGCCGAGACGGATCTTGTCGACGCCCTCCTCGACCGACACCGCGGCCGTCGCACAGGCAGCGACCGGGTGGATCATCGCACCGTAGCTTCCCACGTACGACTGAACGACGTGTGCGGCAACGATGTTCGGCAACGCCTCCTGGAGGATGTCGTTGGCTTTCGCCTCGCCGAGCAGGGTGTTGACGTACAGCTCACGCATCGACGTCATGCCACCCATACCGGTTCCCTGGGTATTCGCGACGAGTCCCGGATGCACCCACCGCATCAGTTCCGACGGGGTGAATCCCGATGACAGGAAGGCGTCGACGGTCGCGACGAGATTCCACAGCGCAACACGATCGATCGATTCCACCATGTCGGGCGTGACACCCCAGCGGGTCGGGTCGAACCCGGTCGGGATCTGGCCTCCGACGGTCCGGCTCAGCTCGAACTTGCGGGGCACGCGAATCTCGGTGCCGGCCAAGCGAGTAACCCGCCAGTCTCCGGTGTCGGAGATCGGGGCGATCCTGGTCTTGTCCGGATCGGCGGCCGCAAATGCCCTTGCCTGCTCCTCGGAGCTGACGGTGAAGCTCAGGTCCTCGTCGAGGAAGATCGACGTGAGCAGCGGCGAGGTGTTGTCGACCATGGCGCCTTCATCACCGTAGCGCCGAATGCCGCAGCGCTCGACGACCGCGTCGTGGTAGCGCTCTGCGATGTCGGCCTCGTCGACCGGATCGCCGGTCCCGGTGTCGTACCAGCCCGGCTTGGGTGCGTCGTCCCAGACGATCAGACCGGTGTTCCAGGCAAGCTCCAACACGCCTGCCGCGCTGAGCTTCTCGTCGACCTCCATCTCGAACCGGGTGCGCGACGAACCGTAGGGTCCGAGCTCTCCGGCGCCGACGATCACCACGAGATCCTCGGGGCGCGCATCGATCGACGGCCATGCTGGCGCCATCGACTTCGCGGCGCGGGCCGGCGCGGGTAGCGCAGCGACCGTGGCGTCGTCGAGTTCGTCGGCCTCCGCCTCGACCTCTCCGGCGTCGTCCTGGTCCGTGGCGAGCGCTTTGAGATCGATCGACGGGTCGAGGCCGCCGGTGAAGTCGGCGAGAATCGCCTCGTCCCGGGCAGCGGCTCGCTGCTGCGGCGTGCACAGTCCGAGGAGCTGTGCTGCCATTTCGTCGGTGCTCCACGTCCGCACGCCCGCGGCCTCCACAGCCGCGACCATGCCGTCGTTGTGGCCCATCAGCCCGGTGCCGCGCACCCACCCGATGAGTGCGTGCGCGAGAGTCGTTCGCGCACCCCACGATTCCTCGGCTCCCCAGCGGGTGACCAGTGCATCGAGTGCGGCCTTGGACTCGCCGTAAGCACCGTCGCCACCGAACATCCCGCGGTTGGGCGATCCGGGAAGCACGACGTGCAGTCGGGCCGCGATGTCATGATCGGCGCCGATCTCACACAGCCCCGCGATGAGCCGCTCCACCGACCAGAGGAGGACCTTCATCTCGAGCTCTGCGCGCGCCCCGGCGTCGGTGAGGTCGCCGGCGACACGGGGTGCCGCGAACGGGAAGAGCAGCGTCGGCTTCATCGCAGGCTTGATGACAGCCGTTGTGCCGCCGACGTTCTCGGTCTGTTCGCTGCCGACCCATTCGACGAGATCGTCGACATCGGTGTACGACGCCATGTTGGTCGGTGCGACCCATAGCGCCGCGTCGTGACGCGCGTTCTCCCGATAGAGCTTCTTGTAGAAGGCGAGCTTGCCGGAGTCGAGCTTCGACGTCGTGGCGATGACCGTCGCTCCGCCCGCAAGCAGTCGACCGATCACGCCTGCGGCGATCGATCCCTTACCCGCGCCGGTCACCACGGCGATCTCGTCGGACCATTCACCCGCGTCGGGCGCCTGTGCCGCGGCGGCGATGGCGCCGAAGATCTGCGCGCGGGTCGCCTCGCCTGCGGCGAGAGCCTTGCCCTGCCACCACGTGGCATGTTGCGCGACAGTCTGTCCCGCACCCGCGAAGGACTCGACGATCGTGTCGTGGCGGTCGGCGAGGTCGGCGTCGGCTGTCAGCCAGATGCGGACCAGATCCTCGCGACTGGTGGCCCACCGGTCGTCGACGAGGACGATCTTCTCCGCGTCGAACGCCGGCGCGACGGTGCGCGCCCAGTCGGAGCCGAGTTCGGCACTGACCCGCTCGGCCAGGTGCGCGTCGACGTTCTCCGCGATCTCGGGCGCGGCGTCGTCCTCGGTGAGTCCGAGTTTGGCCAGCACCGTGTACGCGGCAGAGGCCAGCGCGCCACTGCGTCCGGTGAGCTGCTCGGTGAACTCACCGAGTGCTGCCGCGTCGACCGTCGCGCCACCGCCGGTGTCGGCCGCGGGCTTGGCGACAGCGATACCGCGCGACGCACCCACCGCGGTCACGGCGCGGTCGACGAGAGCATCGAGCGCGTCGGTGTTGGCGAGTGGTCCGTCGAGCAGATCGCCGAGGTCGCCTCCGCGCACGCTGGCTCCGTCGCGGGTACCGAGGGCGAGTGCCACGGTGGTGTGCAGTCCCCAGCCGGGACCGAGCTGCCACACGCCGGTCACCCGATCGGCGATGTAGGCCTGCCGCTTTCCGACGGGGCCGAGTACCTTGCGGATCTGATCGGACACCGCGTCGGTGAGCACCGCCCCCAGCGGGCGGTAACCACGCGCGAGGCTGTCCACCGTCGCGGCGAGCGCGACCATGTCGGCTTCTGCGGCTCCGTCGATCGCGCCGAGTCCGAGCTCGCCACCGATGTCGAGCAGGAGCTGGTTACGCCGCGACGAGACGCCATCGCACAACGCTTCGATGGTGTCGGCCGAACCGATCTGCTCGGGGCGGATCTTGGTCCACAGCGCCACGACTGCACGAACCGCGTCCGACGGCCCGAAGGAGACGTCGTCGGGCCGCGGAGCGCCTGCGGGCGCACTCGGAGCAGCAGGCGCTGCTGCCGCGGGAGCGGGCGTGCTTGACGCAGCGTCGTGCGAGGCACCGGTGTCTTGCGCAGGCGCGTCTTCGACGGGTTCATCGTCGAGCTCGGGGCCGGCATCCTTGGCGAGGATGACGTCGGAATCGCGCTCGACGTTCACCACTTCGGTTGTCGCCGAGCCGTAGTCGTCGAGCTTGAGAGTGTTGGTCGCCAGGCCGGCCAGCGTGGGCGCACCCTTGAGGCCGATCTCGACGAAACGTTGGATGCCCAGCCCGCCGCGCTCGGTTGCACCGAAGAGGAGGTCCTGGGTTTCGATCCAGCGCACAGGACTGGCGAACTGCCAGGCGAGTAGCTCGATGAGAACGATGCGCGCCAAGCCCGCCGGGTCGGCCGCGTGGGTGTCCCAGTCGGCGAGGACGGCGTCGAGCGGATCGGACGGCACCAGTGCCGCAATCTCTTCGACGAATGCACGGTCGAGCGTGAACAACCGCGGTACGAGATTCGGGATGTAGCGCCCGACGAGGATGTCGGGATCGATCTGTGCGGGCAGCAGTTCGTCGAGCTTGCCGCGGAACTCGGGTACACCGGCGCGCAGCACTGTCGAATGGAATGGCACATCGATGCCGGGAACGAGGATGAACGATCGCTTGCCGCCGAATTCGGTTCGACGACGCTCGATCTCGTCTTCGAGATGTTCGAGACCGCGAACCGTGCCCGCGATCGCGTACTGCGAGCCGAGAAGGTTCAGGTTGACCACCTCGAGGAACTCGCCGATCGACTCCCCGACCTCTGCGACGAACGACTCGACGTCGGCGTCGGCGAGGCCGAACTGGCTCGGGCGAATGGCCGCCATGCGATAGTCGCTGCGCCCCAGGTCATCTCGCGGGACCAGATGGTGCATGGCCTCGCCGCGCTGGAACACCACCTCGAGGACGGCTTCGAGTGGGAGCACTCCCGCGCATGCCGCGAGGGCGTTGTACTCGCCGACCGAGTGTCCACAGGTGATGGCGCCGTCGACGAATCCGCCTGCTTCCTTGAGCTCAGCGATCTGCGCGACGCCGAGGGTCGCCATGGCGACCTGGGTGAACTGTGTCAGGTACAGCACGCCGTCGGGGTGGTTGTAGGTGGTGCCGTTGGCGATGAGCGTGGTGGGGTTGTCGCGTACAACTGCGAGGATCGAGAACCCGAGAGCCGCGCGCGTGTGCTTGTCCGCGCGATCCCAGATCGCCCGGGCCGCCTTCGAGCGTGACCTGGCGTCGAGTCCCATGCCCTTGCTCTGGATGCCCTGCCCCGGGAAGGCGTAGACGGTTCGCGGAGTCGCGAGAAGTCCCGTGGCACTCATCACCAGGGTGTCGCCGACCTTGCAGGTCACCTCGACGACCTCGCGGCCGCGATCGAGACCGACGCGGTCGACGCGGACCGACACCGCATCGCCGGTACGAACCATCCCGAGGTAGCGAGCCGTCCACCCGACGATCGGGCGCGGCGACGGGATGCGGTTGCGCGAGTCGGCCGCAGTGACGACGTGCTGAGCTGCCGCCGACAACCACATGCCGTGCACGATGGGCTCACCGAGTCCCGCGAGCTTTGCCGCGCTTGTATCGGTGTGGATCGGATTGCGGTCGCCCGAGACGACAGCGAACGCACTCATGCGTGTCGGTGCGGTGATAGTCGCGGTACGCAGCGGCTTCCGGGTGGCCGCGGCCTCGTCGGTGATCGCTCCCCCGGCGCGCTGCGGGTCGTCGAGCTCGGCATCACCGATGCGACCACGGATGGCGAAACGCTCTGTCATACGGGCGATCTCACCGTCAGGCCCCGACACCTCGACGGCGACGTCGATGACGCGTCCCACCGTCGTGTCCCGGACCTCGCCCGCGCGGGCGACGATGGTGAGTTCGGTGTCGTGGTCGGGGATGGAACCGACGGTCTCGATGGTGTGGTCGAGGTGGACGAGGTCGAGCAGGCCCTCGACGACGGGGATGCCGTCGTCGGTCGTGGCAGCACCGATCGTCGCGAAAACGCTTGGCCAGCAGGCTCCGACGAGCGTGTCGGGCACCGCGAAGCCGAAGGGCTGCGCCGGTGTGACGGCGTGGAGGTGAGCAGGCAGCGTGTTGGCGGTGACGACGGCGTGGTCGGCGACCCCGTCTGCCGACCACCCGATGGTGGTGACCGCGACGCCGTCGACGACGTCGGTGAGGCGTCCGCCGGCTGCGACGGTGAGGATCTCGCGCATGGCACCTGCTGCGTCGTCTCGCTCGATGCGAGGGCTGCCGCCGTCGGCGATGCTCCGATCAACACGGAGCGGAATGCGCACAGACGATCCCGAGATCGGCACGATCAGCTCGAAGCTGTCCTCTCCCACGTGTTCGAGCACTGCGCCTGTTGCCGCATGCTCGGCTCGGCGCTCAGAGGAGACCTCCCACGACTCCCGATCGCCGAGCAGCGCAACCGGACTCGGCACGATGCGGCCGGCCCACGAAACGTCGTCGGCCCAGAGCACGGCACCGAGGATGCCCGCGTCTCGCACCGGAGCCTGCTTGCGGGCGGTGATCAGGTCGGGGTCGGCGCCCGCGGTGGCGAGATCGTCGACGACCTTGGCCTCGAATCGATCGAGCAGCTCGCCCACCGGCTCATCGACACGGGTGATACCCGAGACCGCGACCGGTCCGGGGATGATGCAGACGGCGTCCGCGCCGTAGCGTGCATCGTGGGCCTGCCACAGCGAGTCGCTGCGCCACCACCGTCGAACGTCTTTGTCGACGACGGGCACGAAGTTGACCGGCTTGCCCGGGGTCCGGCACAGGCCGAGGAAGAAGGCGACGTCCGCGGGATGCAGGATGTCGGTCTCGATCTCGGGGTAGACACCGCCGAGCGCGTCGATCGCCGCGTGCGGATCGTCGGTGGTCGAGATGTCGGCGAACATCGTGGGGACCGGGCCCGAATCCTTCGGGTGCATGCGCGCCTCGGCACGCTGCAGCATCTCCACAAATCGCTGCTGCCAGGTGATGTCGGCCCACGGGTACTGATCGGTGCGGCCATCCCCGACGGCCAGCGTCGCATAGCGATCGAGCCATTCGCGGTAGGTCATGGTGTCGAGGTCGCCGAAGTAGGGTTTCGCTGTCAGCGCCATCGCGGCCACGATCTCGTCGCGACGCTCGGCCACCGCGTTGGCGTCGCCCGCCACCTCGTCGAGCAGTCGACCGCAGCGCGACGCGGCGTTGTCGACCTCATGGATGTCGGCGCCGAGTTGGCTTCGGCCCGAGGCCATTCCGTTCGCGGCCCGGCCTGCGCCGATCCACTCGTCGACCCCCTCGGTGTCGACGAGTAGCTGCTTGACCTCCGGCGCGGTGGTCGCCTCGGCGGTCGCCATGGCCGCGGTACCGATCAGGATGCCGTCGAGCGGCATGGTGGGATACCCGTGCCTGGTTGCCCATTCGCCGGTCAGGTACTCGCTGGCGCGCTCGGGGGTGCCGATGCCGCCACCGACGCAGATGACGACGTTGTCGCGCACGCGCAGCTCGGCGTATGTGGAGAGCAGAAGGTCGTCGAGGTCTTCCCACGAATGGTGGCCACCGGCGCGCCCGCCTTCGATCTGCACGATGACCGGGTGATGCGGCACCTCGGCCGCAATGCGGATCACCGAACGGATCTGCTCGACGGTGCCTGGCTTGAATGCCACGAAACGCAGTCCTGCGTCGACGAATTCGTCGACGAGTGCCACTGCGTCCTCGAGCTCTGGGATACCCGCCGACACGATCACGCCGTCGATCGGAGCGCCCTGCGCCCGTGCCTTCTGCACGAGACGCTTGCCGCCGAGCTGCAGCTTCCACAGATACGGATCGAGGAACAGCGCATTGAACTGCGCTTCGCGGCCCGGCTCGAGAAGGTCGGTGAGCGCCGCGATGTTGCGGGCGAAGATCTCCTCGGTGACCTGACCGCCGCCGGCGAGCTCTGCCCAGTGACCCGCGTTGGCCGCGGCAGCGACGATCGCGGGGTCGACGGTGGTCGGGGTCATGCCCGCCAGCAGCATCGGAGAGCGCCCGGTCAGCCGGGTGAACGCCGTCTGCACGACACGACGACCGTCGGCGAGTTCGGCCAGTGTCGGGGCGAAGTCGGACCAACGGCGCGCAACCTCGGGAATCCCGCCGGGGCTGAACAGATTTCGCTGGCCTCCGCGAAGCGCTGTCGCCACCAGACCGACGCCCTGTCCGCGAACGAGCGGGGCGGTGAGCCGTGTTGCGAGATCGCTGGGACCGAAATCGAGAATCCACGCGGCGCCGTCTGCGATCACGGCGTCGATCTGTGCGACCCAGTCGACGGGCGCGACAAGGATCGATTCGGCGTGGCCGGCAGCGAGGTCGGCGTCGATCCCGCACGTCTGCGCCCACTCACGTACCAGGTCGACCGCCGGTGCCATGCCGGGGTGGTGGAATGCGACGCTGACGGGGAGCTCGTCGAAGACGGGGGCGAACGGCGCGCCGCCGGTGCTCTTGCGCTTGCGGTCATCGGCCTCCGCGGCGACGATGCGCTCGCATTCGGCCGCGAACGCCGCGAGATGTCGGGGCGCACCGGACAGCACGACCGAACGTCGGCTGTTGCGGATGGCGATCACGGGTGCCGTGACGAGTTCGGCCTCGGGCAGTCCAGCTCGGTAGGTCGTCAGGATCTCGTCGATGCGCGCGGGAGCAACATTGGTGATCGACAGCATCGGTGAGCCGTCCGGACTGCTCGCCAGGCCGCGACGTCGAGCAACGAGAGTGCCCGCGGCCGCCACGAGATGCGCGATCGCCAGCAATTGTCCACAGCCGCTCTCCCCGTGCCGGATAGCGTCGACGGCGAGTGACCCCTGTGAGTGTCCGACGACGGCGACGGGTGCGATCACGTCGGGATCGAGGCCCTGCTTCTTGAGTGATTCGACGGCGGCGACCTGGCTGAGGAGCACGCCGGGACCGCTCAGCGCGAAGTCGGCGAGCTCGGCGTCGGACGGCACCGGCTCACCCGCGTCGGTCGCACGCACCCATGCGAGGGGGTGGAAGCCGTCGGGGCGGGCTATCTCGATCGAGTCGGCGACGGGGGCGAGCATGCGCTCTGCGGCAGCGACGGCACCCGCCAGCTTCTGTTCGAGATCCGCGTCGACGACCAATTCGGCCAGCGTCGACAACCACGGACCACCCTGCCCACCGAAGCTGATTGCGTACTGCTCACCTGCTGAGAGCCGATCGATCAGGGATTCTGCAGGGCTTCCGGTGTTGCGGCTTCCGTGGTGCCCTTGGCGGAATTGGTCGACGGTCACGGGCTCTCCTAGAGGATCGGGGCTCGGCTGATGTGCGGTGCAGGAGTTGTCTGGTTCTCGTGCGAGAGCACCACGTGGCACGACCCGGCGGCGGGGGGATATCGCCGGGTCGCGCACGTGTCTCTCACGAACATGCTTGCCCAGCAACACCTTTGACGCTGTGGCGGGCGACTGACAGTTCAGCGTGGAACGTCGTCGACATGAACGTGGCACTCATGATGGCACATAAACGTGAGGACTTCCTCATGTTGTTTCCGACCCCCAGGTATACCCGCGAGTAGCCCCGCCGGTAACAAAATGCGGGCCCGTGCGCCCATTGATCGACGTGCACATCCGACCAGTTCGGGGCGCATTTCTCCGGTCGCCCGAGCCGTAGCGAAGACATCCGGTCGTCGTTATATAATCGTTATGTGACCTGTCGCACTGCGTGTCGTCCGCTGCGACATGGCACGCCCTCAGCGATGTCGAGCCAAGACGTCGAAGTCGTTAGGGTGCAGGGATGACCGACTGCGTGTTCTGCAAGATCATCGACGGTTCCGCACCGGCCCGAAAGGTGTACGAGGACGACTCCGTGGTGGGTTTCCTCGACATCAGACCGATGTCGCGCGGACACACCCTGCTCGTTCCCCGCATCCATTCGAGCGGACTGGGAGATCTGGTTCCCGACGACGGCGCCGCCCTGATGCGAGCGGGCCAGGTCGTCGCGGCAGCACTCCGGACGGCGCCACTGACACGCGACGACGAGCCCGCCGACGGGGTGAACCTCGTCGTCAACGACGGAAAGGCAGCGTTCCAGACCGTCTTTCACACCCACCTCCATGTGATCCCGCGACACCGCGGAGACAAGCTCCGCATGGCGAGGTCGCTGCTCGTACGCCGCGACAAGAATCCCGACGCCACCGCGGCCACCGTGCGTGCGGCGGTCCTCGAACAGATCGGACCCGCATGACCTCCGACGACGCTCTCACCACACCTGGCGCGCAGATCCCCCAGGCCGCGATCGACATCCTCGCCGGGGCCGAGTGGATCACCGTGTTCACCGGTGCCGGGATGTCGGCGGAGAGCGGCGTACCCACCTTCCGCGACGCGCAGACGGGACTGTGGGAGAACTTCGACGCCGAGCAACTGGCAACCCCGCAGGCGTGGGACGCCGATCCAGCACTCGTCTGGGGCTGGTACCAGTGGCGCGCACACCTCGTCAGCCGAGCTGCCCCGAACGCCGGACACCTCGCATTGAGCGCACTGGCAGAACGTGCCGATGAGGCCGACGACGCGCCGTCGGTCATGGTGGTGACGCAGAACGTGGACGACCTGCACGAGCGCGCGGGTAACACTGTGGTCAGCCATGTACACGGCTCGCTCTTCGCACCACGCTGCTCACGCTGCGGACATCCCTACGAGGGCAGAGACGCCAATCCGGCGACGGCCACCGACGAACATCCCATGGAACCGCCGTCGTGCCCGATATGCCTGTCGCTGGTGCGCCCCGGCGTCGTGTGGTTCGGCGAGCCGATCCCCCCGGAGCCCTGGGCGCGCGCCGAGCAGGTGTTCGACGTCGCCGACGCGGTCCTCGTGGTCGGGACCAGCGGGATCGTCTACCCCGCTGCGGCGCTCCCCGAGCGCGCACCGGCAAGGGGTATTCCGGTCATCGAACTCAACCCGCAACCGTCGGGACTGAGTTCCGTTGCCACACATAGCATTCGGACCACCGCCGCACAGGGTCTACCCGAGATCGCCGAACGCGTTCGTGCCGCGCGGCGCAGCCGATAACGGCTGCTACTCCGCTCCGGTCAAGTCGATCGGCTCCCACGCGGCGACCTCACGCGAGGCCGTCGCCGATACCGAACCCGGCTTGACGCCGCGACGATCGAGAAGCCGGATCACCGCGGCGAGCGCAGTGTCGGCGTCGAGCTCGAACTCCGATTCGCGCACACGCGCGAATTCCCAACCGCACCGACGCAACTCACGCTCACGCTCCATGTCGGAACGCGCCTGTGCGCCGGTAGAGGTGAACTCGTCTCCGTCGCATTCCACGGCCATCCGGCCCTCCGAACCCGTGACCACGAGATCGATGACCCGATTGTTGACAAGGACTTTCGGCGTCACGTGATACCCGAGTGCCGCGAGGCGATTGAACACCCGCTGCTCGAAGAGACTGTCGAAAGGTTCGACGCGCTCGTGGTCGGGGACGTCGGACGGCATCGGCGCGATGGTCGGTCCCTGATTTGCCTGCATGTAGCCGAGCAGTGAGTAGCGCAGGTCGTTGGGACGCAGATCGTCGAGTCCGACCGAGTGGAACAGCCACATCTGATCCATCGCGCGCGATGCGGCGACGTTGATTCGACGCTGCGATTCGGCGCGGGTGAGAGCACTCAGTGACGCGGGGTCGGAGACCACCATGGACAGGAACATCACGTGTCGTTCGTCGCCCTGGAAGTCGGGCGGGGTCCCGACCCGGATACGGCGTGCACGCCAGGTCTCCTCGTCAACAGCCTCGCGTAGGAGACGTGTGATCTCGTCGACCTGCTTGGTTCCCTGCAGAGCGATGATGCCGAAATCGAGCTCGGCGTAGGCGGGATCGGCGAGGCAATCGAGGAGCGTCGCAACGATCGCGGCGGCCTCCCCTTCGTTCACCAACGACTGTCCCTGACCGGTTGCCGCACCGTCGACACGCACCGTCCGCAGGGGATCGAGCCGATCGGCACCGAACTGTCGGACCGGGACGAGTGGCGACCCGCCGTAGAACTGTCGCGACGAGTACTCGATGATCTCCGGCATCGAACGGAAATGCTCGCGCAGCCGGATGAGGTGACCGAATCGACTGCGCAGCAACGAGAACAGGCTCGAGCGCGGAGTCAGACCATCCCGGAGGTAGTGCGGCAGATCGGGAAGCTCGGCGTCGAGTCGTGCGAAGGCGTCGTCGAGCGAGGTCCCGGCGAGTCCGCGTGGGGCACACTGCTTGTCGTCGCCGACGACGATGACACGGGGCGCGAGCCACAGCAGGAAGGAACTGGTGATGTCGGCCTGACTCGCCTCGTCGACGATCACGACGTCGAACGAATTCGGTTCGGGCGGAAGCATGTCGGCGACCTGGCTGGTCGACATGATCCACGCGGGAACCGCCGACTGTGCCTGCTCCATCGCCTCGCGCGCAGCAGTCCGGAAGCGGTTGGCGTGCTTGCCCGATCCCTTGCCCAGATTGATCATGTGGTCGCGGTAGGACTGCAACGCCTGCACCTGGGCGACGGTGGTGCGCGCGAGACATGCCCGCCACGCGCGTGCGGCGGCGAGCTTGGTGGTCAGCTGTGCGATGTCGGCATCGGCGTCGTCGAGCGCAGAAGCCAGGCGCGCCTCGGCGTCGGGGTCGCTGCGTTCGGCGACCCAGGTCCGTGCCCGACGCCACTCCCAGGCGCCGACCACGTCACGCAGACGTGCGTCCCACGCGGGATCGTCGGGAGTTGCGGCCAGCGCCGCGTAGAACTCCGGTGCCTTACCGCGCAACCGCAGAGCGAGCAGGTCGAGCGCGGCTTGGTCGTTCAATTCGTCACGCGCCGTCGTGAAGGCGCGTCGCGCCGACCTGATCGCCTCCGCGTCGGCGTTGGCCAGTGCGGCGACAAGCGCATCACCTTCGGGCGACGGTCCCCTCTCGACTTCCGTCGACAACCGATAGGCGTGGTCGGCCAGTTCCTGCTCGGCGAGGTTCGCGTCGTTGGCGGCAGCGATGAACGCACCCTGGTGGGCAACCTCCGACACCTCCGCGACGCTGCGCGGGCGAGGACCGCCGGGGCTGATGTACTCGAGCTCGCGAATCAGCTGGTCGCGTGCAGACAGCAGATCCGATACCCAGGCGAGTTGCGTGTCGAGGCGCACGAGTTGGCTGAGCTGCTTTGATCGCGAACCGGCGGTGTCGACGGGGACGTGCAGATCGGCGAGCACGCGATGTACCTGACTCACGGCGTCGAGGACCGCGAGGTGATCAGCGACGAGCTCCAAGCTGTCGGCATCGGTGGCCGGACGACCGTCGACACTGGCTATGACGCCCGAATCCTCCACTGCCCGTTGCTGTTCCGACCGCAGCAGGCGGCCACGCCAGCGTCCACCCTCACGTAGATAGGTGGCAGCGGCCGCGAACCGTTCGCCGTCACCGGGCCTCGCATTCTCGACAACGACGACGTGCGCGCCGATCGCCCGGTCACGCTGCGCGGCGTCGGCGATGACCGACGAGAGAGCCGTGACGCGCGACCACAGGTGCGCTTCCTGCCCGGCGAGGAGCCTGTCGGCCATGTCGACGATCAGCGGCGGGAACGTCGCGACCTCTCCGGAGGCCACCGCGAGGTGATCGCAGATCCCCTTGATACGCAGCAACCGTTCGCTTGCCACGTCCGACAGGATCGACATCAACGATCCGCTGCCGACCATCGGCTCCGCGGGCCGCTGTCCGATCCGTTCGCAGATCGCGTCCATCGTCATCGTGTCGGGCAGGTAGTCGTCGAGGTCTGGCAGGCGCTGCGCGAGACGCCCGGAGTCGGCGCCGACACGACGAAGCAGTTCGAGTAGGCGGGTGAATTCGCCGCTGTCCAGTGGCGGCAACGCCCCTTCGAGTGGCCCGGGAAGCCAGTCGAACCGTTCGGCGTCGGCGTTGCATGCGCGAACGATCGACGCCGCGGTGCCGCGATAGTCGCCCGCAACCCACTCGTGCACCTCGGTCTCCGACGAACGCAGATCCCACAGACCGCGCAGTGCCCGCTCGCGCCGGTCGATCGCCTGCGCGCGGCGGTAGGCGAGGTCGTCGATCTCGGCGTCGGCGACACCGGTGGAGAAACTCGACTTGCGGTCGGCGATCGCCTCGACGCCCGAGACCACGGCGTCGTAGCTGTCGGTGCTGACGTCGGCGAGCGAGACGGTCAACTCGCGCAGCTCCGGCGGAAGGATGTCGCGCAGCACCTGCAGCGCGTTGACCTTCTCGCTGGTCACCAGAACGCGCTGGCCCTTCGCGAGAAGTGCCGAGAGGACGTTCGCGATGGTCTGGGTCTTGCCGGTACCGGGTGGCCCCTCGACGACAACCCCACTGTCGACTCCGAGTTGAGCCAGCACGTCACGTTGTTCGACATTGGACGCGAGCGGGAACATCGCGTCGGCGACGAGTTCGGTGGCGGGTGTCGCTCCCTGCCCGCTGAGCGCCGCCAGCCGATCCGCTGCCTCGATGGGCGCGACCAATTGCGACAGACCGATCGGCACCTCGGTGCCCGGCTCGCGCAGCGCCGCCAGCATCGCGTCGTAAAAGCGCAACGCCGACCCCGTTCCGCGGTTGCGTAGAACGATGGCCGGCGCGAGGTCGATGGTCAACGACACGTGCTCGTCGTCGACGACCACTTTGTCGCGCCACGCGGAAATCAGTTGTCCCGCAGCAGAATTCGCGACATTGGTAAGGCCTGCTACACGGCCCCGCTGCTTGACCGCGTCCGACAGGTCTATGCCGTCGATCGAGGCGAGCAGGTGCGTGTCGTGGATCATCGGCACGCCCGCGGAACCGAGCGAGATCCGGATGGTCCCGGAATCGGCGTCGCGTTCTGCGACGACGTCCTGCGTCAGCAGGTGTTCACGAACAAGCGGCTCACCGTCGTTCTCCTGGTCGACGACGGTGACAAGCCCGTTGGCGAGGACGATCTCGAGCGATTCGGGATCGGCGATGAGGTCGTCGAGAATCGTCGACAGTTGTGGATACGCTTCGTCGTCCGGAGATACTTCGACGACGGTCTGTCCCGGCGCGGCTCCGGTGCGGACGGGCACGGGCGTCGATCTGCCGACCCACACGACAGCGGGGTGGGAATCGACTGTGCTGACCGAGACCGATCGTGACCGAACCAGGCCACGGAGAAAGCCGATCAGCCTCGACACCTGATCCCGACGCTCATCAGGAGTGTCGTTGATCATGCGCTTGCTGCCTTCCCGCCGCGATACCAGAGTTCATCAACGCTACCAAGGCCGCGGAGGGCCAGTCGTGTCGACGAGCACTGTGGCGGTGCAGCTCAGCGGCCCGAGGTGCCTCGAATGGCAGGGAAACCGCCATCGACGTAGTGCACGTTGGTGTATCCGAGGTCGGCGATCTGCTCTGCGATGCGCGGTGCCTGCGAACGCACCGACACGACGGCGATCTCGGTGTCGCGGTTGCTGACCAGCGGGAACGAACCGGTCGGCGTGGGCGCGAGTCGGGTTGTGACCTCATTCGGGTCGACGACGACTGCGCCGGGGACACTGCCTTGATGACGGACGACCTGCGGACGGGCGTCGACAACGACTGCGTCGCCGTGCTCGACGTGATCGATGGCTTCTGCTGCGGTAATCGCACTCACCACTGACACTGGTGACTCACTCCTGAACTCGAACTTCTACTTGCCTGTCGGGAGTCGGTGTACCGCTCTCCCCCCAAAAGGTTACGGAAAGATATCGATCTGTCCACCTTCGCACCAACAGCCTGGTCACAGGATCAAAGCTGTCGCGAGGACGGGCGAACCAGCTACCCGATTCCGTCAGCCCCGACCACGACCGGCGACGCGCGGATTGCCGCGCTTGCCCCAACTGTCACCGCGTTTACCGTGACGGTCGCGGTTGAAGCTGCCACCGCCCTGACCATTACGTTTGCCGCCACGTGTGCGAGGCGGGCCCTGGTCGCGTCGGATGTCGATCGGGTTCTTGCCGATCCGCGTGTGCCGCAGGCGCTCCAATGTCTCCCTGTCGAGATCTTCAGGAAGCTCGACGATCGAGAAGTCGTCGCGGATGCTGATGTTGCCGAAATCACCCCGGGTCAGTCCGCCCTCGTTGGCGATCGCGCCCACAATCGCGCCCGGAGACACCTTGTGTTTGCGTCCGACAGCGATCCGATAGGCGGCGAAGTTGCCGCCACCCGACCGCGGCGCACGTTCCCGACGCTCGGGACGCTCGCCCTTCGGCGGGTCGGGCGCCATCAGGAATCCACCGTCGCGGGTCTCGAGCGCCAGCGCCGCCGCGATGTCGGCCATCGCCACGTCGTTGTCGCGGGCGTAGTTCTCGATCAGCTGTCGGAACATGTCGAGATTCTCCGACGCCAGATTCTCGGTGATGGAATCGGCGAAACGCGCGACGCGCTGAGCGTTGACGTCGTCGACAGATGGCAGATCGATCTCGGTCAGCGGCTGACGTGTTGCACGCTCGATTGCGCGCAGCAGATGGCGCTCCCGCGGCGAGACGAACAACAGAGCGTTACCCGACCGTCCGGCACGCCCGGTGCGTCCGATGCGGTGCACGTACGACTCGGTGTCGTGCGGGATGTCGTAGTTGACCACATGCGAGATCCGGTCGACGTCGAGTCCGCGGGCAGCCACGTCGGTGGCGACGAGAATGTCGATGCCACCGGCTTTGAGCTGATTGATCGTCCGCTCGCGCTGGGCCTGCACCATGTCGCCGTTGATCGCGACCGCGGAGAACCCCCGCGAGCGAAGCTTCTCGGCCAGCTCTTCGGTTGCCGACTTCGTGCGGACGAAGACGATCATCGCGTCGAACGTCTCGACCTCGAGGAAGCGCGTCAGGGCGTCGAGTTTGCGCTGGTGAGAAACCTGCAGGTAGCGCTGAGTGATGTTCTGAGCGGTCGCGGTCTTGGCCTTGACCGTGATCTCCTGCGCATCGTGCAGGTACCGCTGCGCGAGGCGTCTGATCGCGCTCGGCATTGTCGCCGAGAACAACGCCACCTGCTTGTCGTCGGGAGTCTCGGCGAGAATGCGTTCGACGTCCTCGGCGAACCCCATCGTCAGCATCTCGTCGGCTTCGTCGAGCACGAGGAAGTCGAGTTGGGAGATGTCGAGCGTGCCCTTGTCGAGGTGGTCGATGACGCGTCCCGGTGTACCCACGATCACCTGCGCGCCGCGTTTGAGACCGGCGAGCTGGACGCCGTAGCTCTGTCCGCCGTAGATCGGCAGGACGCGCACGTCGGGCATGTGTGCCGAGTACTTGCCGAACGCTTCGGCCACCTGGAGTGCGAGCTCACGGGTCGGCGCGAGGATCAGCGCCTGCGGGCGTCGAACCTGCGGGTCGATCCGCGAGAGGATCGGAATCGCGAACGCGGCGGTCTTGCCGGTACCGGTCTGGGCGAGCCCGACGACGTCGCGGCCCTCCATGAGCGGTGGAATCGTGGCCGCCTGGATGGGCGACGGGGTCTCGTAACCGACATCGGCGATGGCGTTGCGTACGCGCTCGTCGATGTCGAGGTCGTCGAATGTGATCGACGGTGTATCTGCGGTCGGGCTGTCGGTCATGGTCTGCGTGTCCCGTTCATCGACTCAACTGTAATCCGCAGGCGGGCCAAAAGCGGCATTCACGTGCGGCATGGTCAAGACCGGAGTCGATCACACCCCAATGTGATGGACGCCACTTTCCCTGCTACCCTCTGTGGCAACATATGCGAGCGGCATCCCGCCCTACCTCGACTATGTCCGTAATGTCTATGTCCGAAATGCCGGATAACACGTCCCAGGGGGCCACCTACATGCAGCAGTACGCCACTCCGTCGGATCTGACCGTCGAAGACAAGGCCACGCTGGTCGACACTCTGCTCCGTTATCGCGACGAACGCCCGACACTCCCACTCTTCCGGCGACAGTCGTCCGGCCAGTGGATCACGGTGACCGCGAAGCAATTCGCCGACGAGGTCGACGCCGTCGCGAAAGGTCTCATCGCGTCCGGGATCGCACCGGGCGACCGCGTCGCGATCTGTTCGTCCACTCGGTACGAGTGGTCGCTCCTGGACTACGCCATCTGGCGTGCGGGCGGGACAACGGTCGCGATCTACGAGACCTCTGCACCCGATCAGGTCCAGTACCTCCTCGAGGACTCCGGAACCGTCGCGCTTGTCGTCGAGGACGCCAACCACCGCGACAAGTTCCGCGAGGTGACCGACGGACTGCCCGCGCTTCGCGAAACCCTCGTCATCGACGACGGCGCGGTGAACGAGCTCACCAACCGCGGCAAAGATGTGCCCGACGCCGAACTCGATGCGCGACACGCCAATACGGTGTCGTCCGACGCAGCGACGCTGATCTACACCTCGGGCACCACCGGGCGCCCGAAGGGTGTGGTCCTCACCCACGCGAACTTCCTCGCCGAGTGCGCCGCAACCCGCTCGGCCGTCGGATCGGGTCTCGAAGAGGGCAATTCGACGCTGCTCTTCCTCCCACTGGCACACGTCTTCGCTCGCGTCATCGCCGTCGCGAGCCTGGAGAGTGGCGTCATCGTGGGGCACACGAGCGATATCCCGCACCTCGTCGAACATCTCGCCACCTTCAAGCCGAACTACGTGCTGTCGGTCCCGCGCGTGTTCGAGAAGGTCTACAACTCGGCCAAGCAGAAGGCATACGACGGCGGCAAGGGATCGATCTTCGACAAGGCCGCCGACACCGCCATCGAGTACAGCGAGGCGCTGGAAAAGGGCGGGCCCGGCATCGCGCTGAAGCTCAAGCACGCGGTGTTCGACGCTCTGGTCTACAAGAAGCTGCGTGCCGCACTGGGCGGCAACTGCGACGGCGCGATCTCCGGCGGAGCCCCTCTCGGGGCGCGCCTCGGGCACTTCTTCCGTGGCGCAGGCGTGCCGGTCTACGAGGGCTATGGGCTGTCGGAAACCACAGCGGCGATCACCGCGAACAGCGAAGAACACCAGCGCGTGGGTTCTGTCGGACGGCCGATCCCCGGGGTGACCATCGCGATTGCCGACGAGGATGGCGAAGTTCTCGTCAAGGGTCCGGTGGTCTTCACCGAGTACTGGCACAACCCCGACGCGACCGCTGATGCGATTCGCGACGGATGGTTCCACACGGGCGACGTCGGACACCTCGAGGATGGCTTCCTCTTCATCACCGGCCGCAAGAAGGAACTGATCGTCACCGCGGGCGGCAAGAACGTCTCCCCCGCCCAGCTCGAGGACTCGATCCGCGCGCATCCGATGATCAGTCAGTGCCTCGTCGTCGGCGACAACAAGCCGTTCATCGCCGCATTGATCACGATCGATGTCGAGGCCGTTCCCGGTTGGCTCGAGCGCAACCGGCTCGCTGCCGATACCCCGTTGACCGAGCTCGCCTCCAACGACAAGTTGCGGGCGGAGATCGCCGAGGCCGTCGACGCCGCGAATGCGAAGGTCTCCAAGGCTGAGGCGATCAAGAAGTTCAGCATCCTCGACACCGATTTCACGATCGATTCGGGCGAGCTCACGCCGACGATGAAGCTCAAGCGCAACATCATCCACTCCGCCCACCAGAAGGCGATCGCCGACCTCTACACGTGATCGTTCGCTAGCAAAGTTCTCACCGCACCCCGCGTGGCCCTGCACGGCTACGCGGGGTGCGGTCTTCTACGCTCGAGTAACCATGACTCGTGATCTCGCCATCGACGCCACACGCGGCGTCGCCATCTGGTCGATGATCACGGCGCACTTCGCGCTGGGCATGCGCATCGCCGAACCCACGCACTCGTTTCCCTATGTCGACGGAATGTCTGCGTTCGTCCTGCTATCGGGATTCGTCCTCGGACTGGTGTATCAGCGCTGGATAGAACGCCACGGCCTGTGGTTCGGCTACCAGCGGCTCACCAAACGGATCGTCGTCCTCTATCTGTGTCAGTTGACGATTGCGCTCGTCGCCGTAGCCGCGGCAATGGCCGGGCATCGCTGGCTCACTCTCCTGCTCCCGATCGACGGGTGGGGCGAAGGTCTACGACTCGCGCTGAGCATGAATTACCTGCCCAGCGGGGGCAACATCTTGTTGCTGTACATGGTGTTGATGGCGTCGGCGTACGTCGTGTTCCCCCTGTTGATGCGCGGATGGTGGGTCGCGGTGCTGAGCGGATCGATTGCGCTGTACGTGCTCTCGCAGATCCACTCCCCGCACTGGTTCTTCCTGACCCAGTCGATGGCGTCTCCGCGGACGGAGAACTGGGCGGCGTGGCAGATCATGTTCGTGCCTGCACTGGTGATCGGCTGGAACTGGCGACGTTGGCAGGGCGCCCGTTTCATCGACAGATACCTACCCGCGTTTGTTCTCGTGGCCGTCGGCGTGTGGTTGGTCTTCCACTACGTGATCGACGCCGGGCCGTTGGCCGATCTCGAACCCCTCGTCGCCGACAAGGTCAGCTTTGCGCCGGCACGGGCGTTGGGCGCCTGGGTCGTCGTACCCGCGGTGTACGGGGTGTTCCGCGCGCTGCTGCGCGTGTGGCACCACGACTGGTTGCGACCCCTCGTGATGACCGGGGCACGCAGCCTCGATTCGTATGTCATCCAGGCAATCGCGCTCATCATCGTTCCGATCCACATCGCTCACCGGCCCTGGGACGAGACCACGTCGATTGCCGTCACGCTGCTCGTCTTCGGCGCGTGCTGGGCGTGGGCGGAGCTTCGACGCGCCGCCGAGATCGACAAACTCCATCGCCTCCCCGCGATCGCCTACGACGCGACGCGCAGCCGCGCCACCCCGGGCGACGGGACTATTGAAGCCCCGGAACGCGAGCCCGTCGCCGGCGGTGTACCCGGTTGAGTTCCCGAAGCCGTTGACTGTCGGGGCAGCGCCGCGCAGAAAGTGACGTCCCTGGGGTCACTCGCACGTACCGGTACATGCGAGTGACCCCAGGGATGTGGTTTTCTGCGCTGCGATCAGACCGGTTCGAGTCGTGCAGCCCGCCTCAGCGAGCCGCCCATGCACGCGCGATGTCGAGTCGTTGCCAACCGCCGTGCGCTCCGGTCTTGTCGAGCGGATACCCGCCGGGCAACGCCGTGCGCGCCAACAAGTCCCGCAGTTGCTGCGTCGACCATCCCGGGTGAGCAGCCCGGATCAGGTTCTCTGCACCGGCCGGAACCTGAAGCGGCGCAGCGGGTCCGGTCGGCAGGAACGAGAAGGTCGAGCGCTGCCGGTAGCTGGTCAGCGCGGCGTCGGTCGACACGTAGGGCTGCTGGCAGCCGACGATGCGGCTGATCGGTGCACCGACTCGCGCGGCGAGTACCGACCGCAGTTCGGTGCGCGCCTGCGCCAGCAGCCTTCCGAAACTCGGGTCGGCGATGACCTCGGCGGTGATGTTCTCGGCAAGCATGCGTCCGCCGATGACGTCGAGTGGGTAGTGCACCCCGAGCACGACGCGGTGATAGCCGTACTCGGCGCCGCGGGCGAGGACCTGCGGCCCGACCTCGGGCAGCATCGTCGCGATCAGAAACGCCTGCGTGTAGCCCCAGGTGGTATGTCCCGACGGGTACGACCCGCTGCCGCGCACCGATTCGTAGAGGTCTGGGCGACCATCGCTGTAGTGGCGGATGAGAGTGGGCGCGACCTCGAACGGCCGCTTGTAGTCGAAGTACTTCTTCTCCTTCGACGTGCCGACGCGCTCGCCGACCAAGGCCTTCTCGCCGAGTAGCAACTCACTCGTCTTCGGAAGCTGTCCCGCCTTGAGCGCGTCGAAGAACGCGGGCGAGAGCTTCGAGCCGAGAGCGTTGAAGATCGCGGGTCCCTCGATCGCGTAGTTGTCGTCGACCGCATACGCCGAAGCCTTGGGACTCGCGGAGTTGTTCACCGCGATGGCCTCGAGAAGATTCTGCTGCTTGATCACCGGGGACAGCGACGAGAACGCGTCAAGGGTCGCGATGTGATCCGCGGGCTTCGCAGTCGCGAACGGCGCCGACTTCTCGCCCGCGGTGAAGCCACTCGACGCCGAGACGGCAGTCGGGGCGAAGGCACATGCTGTGGGAGCCGCTGTGGCGGTCGTGGGTACCAGCAGGCCGACGGCAGCAATGACGGGAACGACTGCGGCCGTGAGTAATCTGCGACTTCCGAACCGACGCATAGGTGTTTCCTCCCCGAGGCAGTTTCGCCCCATGGACGTCGGGGCCGGTCGCGAACTCACTCAGATGACCAGCTCATGTCAACGCCACGGCGACGATGCGGTGAACGTCTGGTGTCCAGACCGGTCCCATCAGATCGGGGTCGGACAATCCGGTCGGGCTGGGAAGCGCTGTGGGGGTGCTTGCTCAGCGAACCTCGTAGAGGATGCCCCGACCGATTGCCTCGCGCACCACGGGCAGTGCTGCTTGTGCGAGCGCGTCGGCGTCGACGTCGTGGAAGTCGGCGAGAAGTTCGATCAGAGCGCCGAGTGGCACCTGGCCTCGGCAACCCGCCAGCAGTGCCCGTGAGACGTCCTCGACGCCGAGCACGGCGCCGGGCCCGCCGGGACGGCGTACGGATGCACCGATCTCCTGCCACCCCTCGTCGCTCGGAAGTGACTGCGCGTCGAGAAATACGGGAGCAGTCTTCAGCCGAGCGGCCAGCAGGGCGTCGTCGGAGGTTGCCCGCAGATAGTCACGACGGTCCAAGAACGCCTTCGCTTCAGGGCCGGTCACTTCCTCACCAGCGCCGGTGATCTCCTCGATCACGACGTCGGGCGGGCCGTCGGGTCCGCCGCGACGATCCCGAAGTGTGATGACTCCCATGCCGATTCCCGCAATGCGCCCGCGCTCGAACCAGTCGAGCCAGGCTGATCCCCGCGCGGCGATCTGCTCGGGTTCTTCGCCTGCGTCGGACAACCACAGCGAGATGTAGTCGACGGGATCGGCCAGTTCGCGCTGCACGACCCACCCGTCGAGGCCCGTCTCCGCGATCCACGAACCCACTCGATCGCGCCAGTCGGCGTCCTCGTAGACGATCCAGTTGGCGAGCAGCTGCGCCGTGCCTCCGGGATTCAGGTGCGCGGGCAACTCGCGGATCAGGCGCGCACACAGAGCGTCGCCCTCCATCCCGGAGTCGCGATACTCGTAGTCCTGCGACCCTGCTCCGACGACGAACGGCGGATTGGAGACGATCAGGTCGAAGCGCTCGTCGCCGACGGGCTCGAACAAGCTGCCCTCGCGCAGATCCCAGGACATTCCGTTGAGGCGCGCGGTCGCGGCTGCCAGAGCAAGCGCTCGGGGGTTGGTGTCGGTCGCAACGATCCGGTCGACGTGCGTTCCGAGGTGCAGCGCCTGAATTCCGCACCCGGTACCGAGGTCCAATGCCGACTCGACCGGATCACGAATGATCGCCCGTGCCAACGAGATCGACGCCCCTCCGATACCAAGTACGTGATCGTGCCCGACAGGACCCGAGCGCATCGCGGCGTCTTGGTCGGAGACGACGAGGTAATCGCGGACGTCGTCGGCGTGCGGTCGGATGTCGAGGACAGCCCGCACCCGCTCGTCATCGACGAACTCGACGACGCCGTTCGCTGCGAGCGCATCCAGCGGCGTCGACGCAAACGCCTGCTCAGCGGCCTCACGCGGCTCGTCAGAGCCGAGGAGGAAGAGTCGGATCAGCGTCGCGAGAGGTCGGTGTTCGGTGGGCGCTGACGAGGTAGCTCGCAGCGCAGGCCACCACACTCCCCCGCCGAGAGCTGCGTTGGCCTCGTCACCGAGAAGCGCGGCAACTCCGTCGGAGTTGTACTGCGCCGCACGCAGATCCGCTCCGATCGAGTCGACGACCGACGCGTCGTGGAGAGGAAGGCGCCCAGGCGTGGGGTCAGACATGCGTCACCGACCTTTCAATGCTTCGTGGGGCAATGTCCAGCAGACCACACGACCCGCACCGTGGCAGACGACACTCACATCAATTCGCCGAGAAGTCTGTACGCAGTCCGTAAAGTGCCCTAGCCTTCCGAGTGTCAGCCGAGACCTGATAGTGACCTTAGAGATTCATTAAGGTTATGCTAACCTCACGAACTGAGCCGATGTGCTGGTGCCATCGGCGGGATGAGTGAGCAGGCGGCGGACACCATTTCGGTGACACATGAGAAGAGAGTGCTTCATGGTGCGTGGCGGGGGTCGGGACCACCCAGCGGCAGTAGGACGATCGAGAACCGGGACGAAATGGCTCGTCCGCGTCACCGCAGTCACGACGTTGTGTTCGGTGTTTGCCGCCGGCGCTACCGGTAATGGCACAGCCGCCGTGGTGGCCACGCAGGCCGCGCATCAGCAGCAGGCCGCAACGCAAGCGGCACAGATCAAGACGAAGCCGACAACGCGTCCCGCCGAGACCTACGACGAGCGACTCGACCGGATCGGCAAGTCGAAGCGATCACTGCTGGCAACGCCCAAGGAGAACCTGGGCAAGGAAACCAGTTGTGTCAGTGCTGAATTCACCTCCCTTGCAGTGGTCTACGACTCGCTCTTCGAGTCGATCCTCCCGTCACTTCCGCCTCAGCTGAAGCAGAACGCCTACGCCGCACGTGCACAGGCACATCGCGACATGGACCAGATGAACGTCTCGACGCTGGCGATCTCCGACAACCCGCTGGCCCTCGGCGCCGATTCCGACGACCCGGCCACCAAGTACCGCACCCCGATCTCCCAGTGGATCGTGGTGCAGCTCTTGAAGGTTCGCGACGGCAAGCAGAACGATGCGATCCCGGTCAGCCGCATCACGTTGATGCAGGCCGTGGAGACGGCATGGCTGTATTTGTTCACGACCGTCGTGGCACCTGCGCGGGTGCTGTCGCAGATCGCGCCGATCCAGGGCAGTCCGTTTGAGGGAACCCAGCTGTCGGCACTCTCGGACTTCATCACCTGGAGGAGCATCCTGCAGATCGGCGTCTCCGCCAGCGCGCTCGGTGCCCAGTACACCTACCAGGCGATCGCCAGCTCGATGATCAACCAATGCGTCGCGCGGGTCACCAAGGAGCAGAAGGACGACGCCGGTCGGCCCAGCGAGACCGTGCGCTACAACATCCCGATCCCGGCCATCGTGCAGGACATCGCCGATCAACTCGCACTCGCCGACAACAAGACCTGCGCTCCGGTCGGTTCACTTCCGCTGTCGCGCATCGTGACTCGCACCTCCGACTACGCGCAGACGATGGTCACCACCGAGGCGCAGAAGCGCAACATTCGTAACGAGACCAAGCGCATTCTTACGACGATGCGCTCGACCCCGATTCCGCACAACCTGATCCCCGCCGATCCCGCGGACTTCAACACGGCGGAATCGATCGCGTCCTACATCGGCACGATCATTCCTTACGTCGGCGGCGCACCCCTCGACATCGCGTTGGGCCTCGGACACAACATCGGCCAAGGCGACAACCTCGCGGCGACGGTACCGCTCGCAGACCTCACCGTGACCAAGGGAATGACCGCCGCGTATTACTCGCTCTACCTGTCGCTGTACTTGTTCAGCACGGCAGGCGGACTGGTGGAATCTGCGGGCCTTGGGGCTGCAGGTATCACGGGTCTTCCGATCACCCCGGTCCGCCTGCTCAACGCGGCCGGTTCGGCAGCCATCACGTACGGACTCGTCAACTACCACAACGTGATCCGGTCGATGTGCTTGCGCGAGGACGACACCACGGGAGCCGGTCTCGGAGCCGAGCAGAACAAGAAGTTGCGCGACGCCAAGGACGGCGTGCGCACCGAGAAGGCGGCCGACGAGAAGGCGCTCGCGCCCGCCGCACCGACCACGTCAGCGCGCGTGCCCGCCGGTGAGGATCGACGCCGCACCGCGACACCGTCGACCACATCGAAGAAGCCCGCCATCACACCGGTGCCCGGCCTGCCCTTCACGATTCCGGCTGCTGGCTGATAGCCGAACGCAATTCGCGGCGGTTGCTGTCGGTCTCGGGTTTGGTGACTCACAGCAACCGCAGGTGGTAGTGCACGTAGGGTAACGCTTGTGCGGTTCGGTGCGCGCAGGCAGAATCCGACCACCTCGCTACGGCGCGGCCCTGGTCCGTCGCATCCTGTCAACGCACGGCCGCTGGTCGGTCTGACGTCGCTGCAACCGTGGGTCTACGACCTCACTGTGCGCCCCGAGTCCGAGGGGGTTGCCGGGCTCGACGGCTGCGATCTCGTCGGGCGCGTCGTCGGAGAAGACGACGAGCTGACCTACGCCATCCATGCCTTCTTCGACCCTGACGAGCACGACGTGCGGGACTCGTACGCCGCAACGGCCGTATCCCTCGATCTCCACTTCGACGACGGGCACTCGCTTTCCGAGCGAGCGGTGTCCGACCAGCACGGCGTCGAACTCCATCCGCGCAGTCAGTACCTTTCTCGGACTATCGCGGTGGATCAATGGACTCTGAAACGAGTGCGACTCACCGGATGCGCGGGGCTGAGGATCGTCGGGGTGGCGCTCCGGTTGGCTCCACCCCCGCGAATCACAAAGAGTCACAAGCAACGTCGGCTCAGGGGATTTGTCGACGAGGTGTGCCTGCGTCCGCGCAGTGTCCCTCCCCCGGAGCGTATTCATCGCGTACGCACCACACGCGGAACGCACTCCAGCGACCGCTTCTCACGCGGCAACTGCGCACCGCTCGTCGCTCCCCCGCACGGGGCGGTGTTCGGTCTGCCGATGACCGACGCGGGCAATCGAGGGTGGCCGTACTCGTACCACGAGGCCAACGACGCCGAGAATCGTTCGCACCTCAACGCTTTCGCGACCTCGCACATCCCGAGTCCCTGGATGGGTGATCGTGGTGTGCTCCAGTTCTTTCCCAGTGCACTTTCCCAGCCCTCGCTCGATCGCGGCGACCGTGCGCTCGAGTTCTCGCACCACGACGAGTCTGATCGTCCGGATCGCTACGCCGTGCCACTCGGCGGCGGCTCTGCCGCCGGTGGTGTCGACGCCGAAATCACCGCGGGCACCTGGTCGGTGTGGCTGCGGGTTGGCTTTCCCTCCGACGTCGGGTCACTGATCTTCGATCAGCTCGACGGGCGCGGATCGCTGGTGTTGTCCGACGCCTCACAGGGTGTGATCACCGGATTCGTCGATGGCCCAGGCGGTTTGGTCGATGTGCCACGCATGTACTTCGCCGCACGCGTCGATGTTCCCGTCACGGCAACACGCCACGCACCCGGTCGCCACGAACGCAGCGCGGTGCTCGGAGCGGTCACGCTCGACGTCGCGCAGCGTCGAAGCGCGGTGCTCGCCATCGGGACGTCGTTCATCGGTGTCGATCAGGCAGCCCGCAACCTCGACTACGACATCTGTCTTGCGGGAGGCGGTTTCGATGCGATCTGGTCACGAAGCCGAGCGGCCTGGGACGCTGTCCTCGGTCGGCTCGACATCCGTGGCGCGAGCGATGACCAACTCGTCACCGCGTACTCCAGTCTCCATCGAGTTCACCTCTACCCCACCATCGCCCATGAGAACGTCGGGACCCCCGAGCGTCCGCGGTGGGCATACGCAGACCCGTTCGTTCCGCCCGTCGACGACGCACCGACGCGGACGGCGCGTCCCGTTGTCGACGGCAAGCTCAGCGTGACCGACGGCTTCTGGGACTCCTATCGTGCGAGCTGGCCCCTACGTACCCTCGTGTGGCCAACGGAGACAGGCGAATTGGTTGACGGCTTCGTCGAACATTACCGGCGGAGTGGTTGGACGAGCAGATGGTCGGCGCCGGGGCCCGCCGACATCATGACCGGCACGAGCAGCGACGCGGTATTCGCCGACGCCGCGCTCGCCGACCTGCCGGGACTCGATCTCGAGAATGCCTACGACGCCTGCCTACGCAACGCGACCACCCCGTCGTCGAATCCCCGCGTGGGCCGAAAGGGTATGTCGCGGTCTCTGTTCCAGGGATTCACCGACACCGACACGGCCGAGGGAATGAGCTGGACGGTCGACGCCGCGATCAACGACGCAGCCCTAGCAACCTTCTCACGCTTACTCGCACAACGCTTCCCAGCTCATCCTCGGAGTGAGGAGTTCCGCACCAACGCGCTGTGGTTTGACGCACGAGCCGCGTCGTACGCCGCCGTCTTCGACGCCGAGAGCGGCTTCTTCCGCGGGCGAGATCGCAAAGGGGACTTGCGCCCGCTCCGCGACTTCGACCCGCGTAGATGGGGCATCGACTACACCGAAACCAACGCCTGGGGAACAGCATTCACCGCACCCCACGACGGCGAGGGACTTGCGACGCTACACGGAGGACGAACCGCACTCGAGAAGAAGCTCGGCGAGTTCTGCGCGACTCCCGAGACCGGCAGCGCCGACATGCGCGGGTCGTATCCCGTTGTGATCCACGAGATGCGAGAGGCGCGCGACACCCGCATGGGCATGCTCGCCCTCTCCAACCAACCCGCACACCACATTCCGTTCATGTACGCCCACGCGTCCACGCCGGGTAGCGTCGCCCACGCGAAGACGCAGTCGTTGGTTCGCGATGCCACACAGCGACTGTTTCTCGGATCAGAGATCGGGCAGGGATATCCGGGCGACGAGGACAACGGCGAGATGTCGGCGTGGTACCTCTGGGCGGTCACGGGGCTCTATCCGCTGTCGATCGGCTCGGGCGAATACGTGATCACCGCGCCGACGTTCCCCTGGATCAGGTGGACGTTGGACAACGGCGCCACACTCACCGTCGACGCTCCCGCGGCGTCGCCGACGAATCGCTACATCGAGTCCGTGACCATCGACGGGCAGCCGTGGAGTCACATCACCGTGTCTCGGGAACGACTGATGCGGGGTGCACGCATCACCATCGCGCTCGGCCCGGCGCCCACGACGTGGGCCGCGGGCACGGTGCCGGCATCGACTACTCCGCAGGGCGCAGTACCCCAACCACCCCGCGACCTGACGAGTCCGCGGGCAGCTCCGACGTGCGCCCGCGGCCCAACAGACGCAACCGCCGTCTTCGACGACGATTCGTCGACAGCGCCACTACTCCTGCCATCTGGCCACGCGGTCGGCTGGGCATTCGACGCCCCGACCCTCGTCGACCACTACACCGTCACCCCGCACTCGGCGGGCGAGCTGGGGTGGCTGATCGAGGTTCTCGACGACGCCGGCACGTGGATCTCCGTCGACGAACGGAGAGCTTCGTTCCGGTGGGATCGACAGACCCGCATCTTCGCGCTGCCGACGGCGAGCACAACGTCGGAGATCCGACTGCGGACACTCGACGACGCCGAGCTGGCTCAGTTGGAGTTCTTGCGACTGAACAGCACCGTGCACCCACCGGAAGAAAGCCAGCACTGCCCGCGACGTCTCGCGACGCCGCGGGCAAGCGATAGTGGCGAGTCAGTGTCCGGCGACCACGTCGGCCTCGTCGACGGTCACCGGCGTTCGGGCTTTGGGTAGGAACCAGTAGGCGAAGCACACGATTCCGAAGAAGAGATAGCCGAGCGCCACCTGCGGGTTGGCCGCCCACGTCACCTCGGGTGCATGGATGAGCCCGATGAACGACAGCACCGCACCGACCAGGCAGGCGATCGCCGCATAGTGGAACTTCTTGTCCAGGATGAACGTCACGATCGCCCCCAACACCAGACCCACCAGCACCGCACCTTCGCCGAAGGTCTTGAGGCCGGAGTAGACGAGCCCGGCGTTGGCCAACGCGTCGCCTCCTACCTTGTCGGCCGTCGTTCCTGCCGCGGACAGTGCGTTGTCGATGAGGCCGGTTCCCCACTGCGCGAGGTTCGGCAGGATCGCCGCGACCACCGCTACCGCGTGCAGTCGGGGTACAGCCTGGAACGCCTGGGCCCCGATGAGCAGGCCGATGTAGAGCAGGATCGGCACGATCGCGGGCACCGGCAGCAGCGCCTCGAGTACCCCGACCAACCCGAGGAAGCACAGCAGGCCGACCACCACCCCACTGGCCAGCGAGTACGTCGACCGACCACCGGCGTCCTTCCACCCCGGGTGCCCGATGTAGACCGCAGGCGGGAACGGCGAGCCGAACGCCGCACCGATACATGCGCCCGCACCGTCGGCCAGCAGCACGCTCCGTAGGTCGTAGTTGTCGCCCGCGGCGGCGGCGCTCTCGACGTTGCTCATCGCCTCGGTGAAGTTGTAGACGCCCAACGGGATTGCTGTGCCCAGCAGCGGGGCGAGATCCCCCAAGCCCGAGAAGAGCATGTCGAACCGCTGATCCGGGACTCCGATGGCGATGTTGTCGACAGCGCTCTGCAGGTCGGGCAACGACATGAACCCGCCGATCCAACCGATGGCGGTGCCGACAAGTAGCGCTGCCAGCCCGACCGGGATGTTGCCCGGCAGCTTCACGTCGGTGAAGAACCCGATCAAGATGATCGCCAGCACCGGCAACCCAATCCATGCCGCATCCCATATCTGTCCGGCCGGCCGCATCGAGATGAAGGTGATCGAGATACCGGCGAGGGTGCCGAGCATCGCCGCGCGCGGGGTGAGCTTGCGGACGTACGGTCCCACGAACGCTCCGATCATCACGATCACACCGATCATGAACGCCCACGCCAAGCCGGCCTGCCAAGCCTGCATCGCGTCGTTGCTCTTGAGGTAGACCGGCAGCATGACCACGAATACGACGATGAACATGTGTGGAACGCTCGGCCCGTACGGCAGAGCCGTGACGTCACTCCTGTTCTCACGCTTGGCAAGTCGTCGGGCCAGGTAGGTGTAGTACAGATTGCCCAGCACGAGTGCGACGCCGAGGGCGGGCAGCACGGTACCGAGGACATCGTCGGCCGGAACCTTGACGACGCCGATCATCAGGCCGGTAAGGGTCAACACGTTGACGAGAATGTTGAATCCGAGCCCGAAGAAGGCGTTGGTATCCCCTCGGGTCCACCACGGTAACTTCGCAGTGGCGTCAGGTGTCGACGGCTCGGTGGGTGGCGCGGGTTCGACGGTGGTGCCCATGATGTTCCTTCGAGTGTGTAGATGTTTCAGCAATGTCGATTCCACAACGCCGTGGAAGGTGGTGGTGAATAGTGTTGTGCTAGTTCAGGAAACGACGTCAGACGAGGCCTCTGCACGACGCCCGAGCATCGCCGGGAGCAGGTCGGCACTCGCAGCGACCCAGCCGAAGATGCCGCCCTGCGCGGCGATCATCTCCAGCCCGACACGCTGAAACTCAGGGAAGTAGGACCCGACGCAATCAGAAACCACGACGCACTCATAACCCCGGTCGTTGGCTTCACGAGTTGTGGTGTGCACGCACACCTCGGTGGTCACGCCGGTCACCAATAGCTGCGTGATGCCATTGGACTCCAACACTTTTCCGAAGTCCGTCGCGTAGAAGGCACCCTTGCCGGGTTTGTCGATCACGACTTCGTCGGCCAGCGGCGCAAGCTCGTCGACGATGTCATGGCCGTACTCGCCCCGGATCAGGATGCGTCCGAATGCCCCGAGGTCGCCGATCCGTTTCGACGGAGCACCTCGAGACAGTTTGGCGGGCGGGCAATCCGACAGATCAGGGAGGTGTCCTTCTCGCGTGTGTACGACGAGCATGCCCGCTGATCGGGCGGCGGCGAGCAGCGCCTGCAACGGTTCGACGACCTTCTGCAACTGCCCGACGTCGTTGCCAAGAGTCTCACCGAAACCACCGGGCAGCAGGAAATCTCGCTGCATGTCGATGATCACCAGTGCGGTGCGGTCGAGTTCGAGATCGATTGGTTCGGGTAACGCCATGACGGTGACCGATTCGCTCACAACACGGCCTTTCTGTTGTGCTGCAGGGGTTTCGCTTGCACGCTGTTCAGCTCTGGGCGTCCCACGACGGAGGCGTGCGCCCGCGGCTCGTCGAGCAACTCGGCCGCAAGATGCAACACCGTGTCGTCGGAGAGGGCATCGCCGAGCAGCATCGCAGCATGGGGACGTCCGTCGGCGGTGGTTCCCTGCGGTACCGAGATCCCTAGAAGGTCAAGCAGATTCCCGAAGTGCGTGTAATGACCGAGCATCGTGTTCGCCGCGATGGGTTGTGCAAGCACCTCATCGACGGTGAACGTGCGGCCGATCGTCGGCACCACCAGAACATCCATGGCGCGCCAGATCCGGCCGACCTCGGCACGCAGTTCGGCGAGTCGCTGCAGCGCGGCGAAGGCATCGACCGCCGTGTACTTCAGTCCGCTGCGCAAGATATCGCGCACCACTGGGACGATCTCTTCCGGATGCTCGTCGAGGAATTCATCGAACACCACCAGGCGCTCGGCGACCCACGGCCCCGAATACAGGAGTTCGCCGGCGGCAAGGAAGGGCGCCAGAGATACCTCGACGACCTCAGTCGGGACGGAGAAACTGTTGTTCTGGAGCTTGTTTCGGAAAGCAAGATGAGCATCGCGCATCGCCTCATCGCCGAAGAACTCCAACTCCTCCACCGGCGGCAGGCCGATAGTGATGCGGTCACCGTCGAATCCCGGCCCCGACGCTCGTGACCACGGATCATCGTCGTCGACGCCTGCCATCACCGCCATGACCCGATCGACGTCGTCGATGCAGCCGGCCATCATCGTGATGCAGTCCAACGACTTACACGCCGGCACAAGCCCCACAGTGCTGATCAAGCCTCGGGACGGCTTGTAACCGACGACACCGTTGAGGGCCGCAGGGACCCGGCCGGACCCGGCAGTGTCGGTGGCCACCGCGAACGGGACCTCACCCAGCGCGACCGCCAGCGCCGATCCCGAACTCGAGCCACCGGAGATCATGTCGCCCCCGTAAACGCTGCGGGGCACGGTGAACGGGGTGCGCGTGCCGTTGAGACCGGTAGCGAACTGGTCGAGGTTGGTCTTCCCGACGTAGAGCGCACCCGCGTCGAGTAGGCGCTGCACGACCGGCGCGGTGGTCTCGGCGACATATGCGTAGCCCGGGCACGACAGCGTTGTGGGCACCCCGGCGACGTCGATACTGTCCTTGACGCCGAAAGGCACTCCGTACAGCGGAAGACCGCGCGCGCCCGGCCTGGCTTCGAGTTCGGCCGCCGCCGCCATCAGTTGGTCTCTCGGCACCGTCGACAACCAGGTGCCATCGTCTCCACGCGCCTCGATCGCATCGCAGACCATTCGTGCGGTTCTGCTCGGCGACCCGCTACCGCTCACATGTGATTCGACGATCTCGGCGACCGTCGGCCCCAGGGTTGGACCCTCTCCGGAAATGTTCATACCGTCGATTGTCGACAGAATCGTGCCAACCGAAGAACGACTGTGTGTCGTTTGTGTTAGCTCATCCGGGCTTCGTCGGCTCGCCCGTCCTCCCCCATCGTCGCCTCGACAAGGTTGAGGTAGTTGAGGTGTCCGTGATCACGTAGTGCGGCGACCACGGCTTCGATGTCGTTGGCTTCTAGCGCGTGCAAGATGTCGTGATGACGATGGAGTCCATCATCGTGCCCGTGGTGGTCGCGCGCCTCCGCACGCAGGTTGACCGCCATGGGCAACTGTAGTTTCAGCAGGATCGGCTCCAAGGCGATGTCGAGTTGCCGATTGTCGGCGAGTCCGACCACCGCTGCATGAAACCGCCGATGAGCATCGTCGATATCAATGTCGGCCGAAGCATTCTCCATGGCCTCGATGGCCGCGCGCACTGGCGCAAGTTGAACGTCGGGATCGGCCAGCGGCAGTGCCGACTCGACCGCATATCGCTCGAGGAGTTGGCGAAGTTCGAAGAGCTGCAAGATGTCTCGCGGTGCCCACTCTGCCACCCGGGTTCCGCGGCGAGGCTGGTGTTCTACGAGGCCCTGCTGGGCTAGCAACCGGAGTGCCTCTCGGACCGGAGCCCGACTGATGCCGAGATCGGTGCAGAGTGTCTCTTCGACAATCTTCTGTCCGGGTGTCAATGCCCCGGACAGGATCGCGTCCCGAATACGACGGCCTGCCACGTCGACGAGGCTCTCCGGGAGATCGGGGGTGACACCGGACCCATCGATCTCCGTCATCGTGCGTTCGTACCCTTCGTAGTGATGAATTCGTGGGTGACGGTTGGTCGTACCCGTGGCCGAGTCTAGTCAGCATCGCGTCATCCGCTGGACATCTCTGGCCACCGTGACGTCGGATGCGAATTCACGGGCGCACTGATTCGAGTAAGGGTTCTGTGGTGCGCGAGGGGGGACTTGAACCCCCACGTCCGTAGACACTGGAACCTAAATCCAGCGCGTCTGCCAATTCCGCCACTCGCGCGTGCGCGGTCAACAGTACCGGTCGCGCGGCGATACACCCAGGCCAGGTACCGTCAAAGGTATGTCTACTACGCGTCGTGGTGCCCGCAGGCACCGCCCGGCACTGTTGGTGCTGGTGGCGCTCGCCGCTGTCGTATGCCTCGGCATGGCGTGGTGGCAGTGGGATCGTTATGAGTCGTCGGGCGGTACCGGCCAGAACCTGGGCTACGCGCTCCAGTGGCCGGCGTTCGCCATTGCGTTCGTCTGGGCGTACCGCCGGTTCGTGGTGCTCGAGGCCGACCCTGAGGAGGTCGAGAAGCTCAGGCCCAAGGGCGTGACCGAGATCCCCGACGGCATACTTCCCGAGCGGGCCACCACCCCGAGCGCGTCGTCGTTCGCCGCGACTCCCGTGCGCGACGATTCGACACTCACCGACTACAACCGGTACCTCGCCGAGCTCGCCGCCACAGACCACGAGCGCACCGAGGCGCAGCCGGTCACCACGCCCGCGACGACCCGCGAGTCCACACAGACGGAGGAACACCCCAGGTGAGCAGCGAGACCCCACAGAGCACCGAAACCGCCCAGTCCGCGCAGACCACCACGCCCGTCGCGAAGGTGAAGAGCGCACTGACTCGCTATCGCGTGCTCGCGTGGATCACCGGCATCTGGCTGCTGCTGTTGGTCGCCGAGTTGATCCTGCGCTATGGCTTCGGCAATCACGTCTTGGACTTCGTCCCGCCGGTACACGGCTGGATCTACTTCATCTACCTGATCTGCGCGATCGACCTCGGTATCAAGGTGCGTTGGTCGGTCGGCAAGATCATCGTGACCGCCATCGCGGGCACCATCCCCTTCCTCTCGTTCTATGTCGAGCACATCCGGTCGAAGGAAGTAAAGGCGCAGTTCAACCTGCCCTAAGGCACGCGCAGCGCTGCGTTCACGCAAGCGCGGCTGACTGGCGAGGTGCGCATCGTCCAGTTGGCCAACTTCTACGGTGAGCGCTCCGGAGGACTGCGCACAGCCGTCGACCGCTGGGGTGCCGGCTACGTCGCCGCAGGACACGACGTGACGCTCGTCGTACCGGGAAGCGAATCACGCGAAGATCTGATGCCGTCCGGCGTAGTGAAGATTTCGGTGCGCGCCCCGGGTATCCCGTTCTCCGGCGGGTATCGCCTGGCATCCGCTCGACGCGTCGCCGACGTTCTGGCTTCGATCCGCCCCGACGCACTCGAGGTGTCGGACCGGCTGACGCTGCGCGGCTTCGGTGGCTGGGCCCGACGCCGCGACATCCCGTCGGCAATGGTGTCGCACGAGCGGCTCGACAGGCTGCTGGCCATGGCCATGCCCGTGCGGACCGCCCGGGCACTGGCCGATCGGGCGAACGCCGCAACCGCCAACTCGTACGACTCCGTGGTGTGCACCACCGGGTTCGCCGCCGCCGAATTCGAGCGGATCGGGGCCCGCAACGTGGTCCGCGCACCGCTCGGCGTCGACCTGGAGCAGTTCGCACCACACCACCTCGACCCCGCGCTGAGTGCTCGGTGGACCGACGGTTCGACGACTCTCCTGGGCCACTGCGGCCGACTGTCTATGGAAAAGCGCGCGGATCGCTCCATCGCGGCCGCTGCGAAACTTCATCGCGCGGGACTACCCGTGCATCTGGTCATCGCGGGAGACGGTCCCATGCGCGGCGCCCTGCAGCACGCCGCCAGGGGCCTACCTGTCACGTTTCTCGGCCATCTGCGTGACCGGCGCGAGGTCGCGGCACTGTTGGCCAGCACCGACGTCTCGTTCGCTCCCGGCCCGCACGAGACGTTCTGCCTGTCGGCGTTGGAGTCGCTCGCGTCCGGGACGCCGGTCGTCGGATCGCGGTCGTCCGCCGTGGCAGGAATGGTCGACGAGTCGTGCGGCGCACTCGCCGACAATTCTGGGACAGGGTTCGCACGCGCCGTCGAGCATGTTCTGTCGATACCACGTACCGAACGCGAAGGTGCCGCTCGTGCGCGTGCTGCGCAGTTCACGTGGCCCGATTCGGTCTCACGAATGCTCGCGGTCCACAGCGGCGGCGCAGGCTGACGGTGGCCGTTTGCCGCGACGCCTGGTCCGTTGCGCGCCGTCGACCCTCAGGCCAGGGCGCGCAGTGCGGGAACCAACTGCGCCAAGGCTTTTCCGCGATGGCTCAGTGCGTCCTTCTCGGCCGGTGCCAACTCGGCGGCGGAGCGTCCGGCAGCTTCTGCGTCACTGGGAAGGAAGAGCGGGTCGTAGCCGAAGCCGTTGGAGCCCTGCGGCTCTCGCGCGAACGTGCCGCGCCACTCACCGCGCACGACGGTCTCGTCGCCCGCCGGCGACACCAACGCACACGCCGACACGAATGCCGCGCCCCGTCGTTCGTCGGGCGTATCCGAGAGTTGCGCCAACACCAGCGCGTTATTGGCGGCGTCGTCGCCGTGTAGGCCGCTCCATCGAGCGGAAAGCACCCCGGGCATCCCGTTGAGTGCGTCGATCTCAATTCCCGAATCGTCTGCGAGACAAGGTAATCCAGTTGCCTTAGCGCCTGCCCTGGCCTTGATCAACGCGTTGTCCTCGAAGGTCGCACCCGTCTCGGGTTCTTCGGGGTACTCGGGCACGGCGTCGAGTCCGATCACCTCGAGGCCGGTGAGGCCTGCGGCGTCGACGACACGCTGAAGCTCGGCGAGCTTCTTGCGGTTACGACTGGCGAGGAGTACCTGCGACATAGGGTCAGGCCGGCTCGGGCAGGGTGCCGGGATACGGAAGCGCGAGCGCCTCACGCTGCGCCACGAACAGCTTGTCCGTACCGATCTCAGCCATGTCGAGCAACTTGTCGAGGGTGGCGCGCGGGAAGGTCGCACCCTCTCCCGTGCCCTGCACCTCGACGAGGGTTCCGGCATCGGTGGCGACGACGTTCATGTCGACCTCGGCGCGCGAATCCTCCTCGTACGGGAGGTCCAGTCGCACTCGGCCGTCGACAACGCCGACACTCACGGCGGAGATCATGCACGAGAGCGGCTGCGGATCCGACAGTCGCCCAGCAGCTTTGAGCCACGTCACGGCGTCGGCGAGTGCGACGTAGGCGCCGGTGATCGACGCGGTGCGCGTGCCGCCGTCGGCCTGCAGGACGTCGCAGTCGAGGGCGACGGTGTTCTCACCGAGCGCGCCCAGGTCGATGCACGCGCGCAGCGAGCGCCCGATCAGTCGACTGATCTCGTGGGTGCGTCCGCCGATCTTGCCCTTGACCGACTCGCGGCGTGAACGCTCGTGGGTTGCGGCGGGAAGCATCGAGTACTCGGCGGTCAGCCAGCCGAGCCCCGAACCGCGGCGCCAGGGCGGAACGCCCTCGGTGACACTCGCGGTGCACATCACCCGTGTCTGACCGAACTCGATCAACACAGACCCTGCGGGATTCGACGTGAATCCGCGGGTGATGGTGATGGGACGGAGTTCGTCGTCGGTCCTGCCGTCAGCTCGTGTGGTCACGAACTCAACTGTAGGAGATCACCCGGGTAGGTCGAACACCTGGCCCTGGCGCACGAGTCCGACCGGACCCGAGAAGGTACTTCGCGCTTCGGCGAGAATCGCCTCGGCGTCCGACCACGGTGCAACGTGGGTGATCGCGAGAGATTTCGCGTCGGCCTTGGTCGCCATCTCCCCGGCCTCGATGCCCGACATGTGCAGGTGCGGAGGGCGATCCGATGGAGCATGCGTCCACGACGCCTCACACAAGAAGATGTCGGCGTCTGCCGCCAGATCGATCACCGCATCGCACGGACCCGAATCGCCGCTGTACGCGATGACCTGCCCCTCCGGCCCGGTGAACCGAAGACCGAATGTCGCGGGCGGATGGTCGACCCGGAAGGGGTCGATCGTGATGCCGCCCAACGTGATCTCGATATTGTCCGACCACTCGTGGACGTCGAATGTATCGGTGATGTCGTCGATCTGACCACCGAACTCGCTCGACGCCGCCCCGATCCGCAGCGCGGTACCGGTCGGCCCATAGAGCGACGCCAGTTCGGTCGCGGGTGTCGGTGCATAGCGGCGCCACACCAACAACGCGGGAAGGTCAACACAGTGATCGGCATGCAAATGGCTCAGTACGACGTCGACCTCGTTCGGATCAACAATCCGCTGCAACTCCCCCATTACCCCGGGACCACAGTCGACGAGCACGGGTCGATGACCAGGAACGGTCAGCAGGTAACCCGAGCAGGCCGCGCCGGGGCCACCGACACTGCCCGAACAGCCCAGGACAGTCAGACGCATACGACCTACCTTGCCACGCGCACATGGCGGGCAGACCACTTATCGGTCACAAGACACGCCGACCGGGATGTGTGACCGGCCCGGCGTGGGCGACACGCCGCACGTCAGACCGGATCCACCGATCGGACAACGGGTCCGAGGAATCGACTCGACAGCTTTGCGAACATCTCCGGGTCGCCGGTCGCTTGGAAGTGGCGCACAGCCTCGCGCCCGGTGTGCGGGTGAAGGAGGTCGGATTCGGTGAGCACACGGAACAGATCTTTGGCGGTCTCCTCGGCGCTGGACACGAGTGTTACCTCGTCGCCCATCGCCAACTGAATCACGCCCGACAGCAACGGGTAGTGAGTGCAGCCGAGGACAACCGTGTCGACGTCCGCCTCCTGCAGCGGTTCGAGATATCCCTGCGCAAGACCCAGGATCTGCCTGCCGCTGGTGATTCCGCGTTCGACGAAATCGACGAATCGCGGACAGGCGACGGCGGTGATCTGAGCATCGCGGGCGGCGGCGAACGAGTCCTGATAAGCGCGCGACGAGATCGTCGCCTCCGTTCCGATCACACCGATGCGCCCGGTCTTCGTCGCGACAACGGCTCGACGGACCGCGGGCAGGACCACCTCGATCACCGGGATCGGCGCGTAGCGCTCACGGGCATCGCGCAGGCACGCCGCAGACGCGGTGTTGCAGGCGATCACGATTGCCTTGACCCCGCGCTCGGCGAGGTCGTCGCCGATCGCCAATGCGTGGCGTCGAATCTCCGGAATGGTCAGCGGACCGTACGGGCCGTTCGCGGTGTCGCCGATGTAGACGATGTCCTCGTCGGGCAGTTGGTCGATGATCGCGCGGGCAACGGTCAGCCCACCGACGCCGGAATCGAAGATGCCGATAGGCGCGTCGGCGCGTGTGTTCGTGACTATGACCGCACCCCCGGTGTTGTCGGGCCATACGGTGATACAGGACCCGACGAGGCGCTCCGTGGGCGTCGGCGACGATCCCGGTCGGCGAGGAACCACGCGGCAAGCACGCCGCCGATCGCGCCGAACAGATGGCCCTGCCACGAGACTCCGAAGGTGCCGGGGAACACGCCCCACAGCACCGATCCGTACACGAGAAAGAGGATGACTCCGATCGCGATCTGTGTGAGGTCGCGGTTGAAGATCCCGCGCACGAGCAGGTAGGTCAGCCAACCGAAGATGATGCCCGACGCTCCGACTGTGACGCTGTACGACGGCGCGAACAACCAGACTCCGAGGCCAGACACGATCCAGACGATCGCGGTGACGATGAGGAAGCGCTTGCTCAGCAGCAGAATGAATCCCAGCACGACGAGTGGGATCAGATTGGCGAACAGGTGCTGCCAATCGGCGTGGAGAAATGGTGCCCACAGGATGCCGTCGAGTCCGTCGATCTGGCGTGGTTCGATGCCGGCGCGATCGAGGTCGTAGCGCGTCGCGGCGTCGATCGCCTCGACGATCACGAGCACCGCGACGATGAACGCCATCACGATCGCCGACCGCGCCCACAGGGGTCGCGCGCCGCGCGTCGCGGGCGTGGTGCTCGGTGTCATCGTCTTTCCTTCGTCGGGTGGTCTCGACAAGCTCGACCAGCGGGTTCAGCTCGACCGGCGGTGGTCTCGACAAGCTCGACCAGCGGTGATCTCGACAAGCTCGACCAGCGAGGCTCGCTCGACCGGCTGGGGTGGCCCTCCCGCTGGTTGAGCGGGCGCGAGCGCAGCGAGCACCCGAGTCGAAACCACTGCGGCTAGGCCCAGAGCTGCCCCTCGAGTGCCTGCTCGGCATCCTCAAGGCTACCGTCGTACGCCCCGGTGGACAGATACTTCCATCCCGCGTCGGGCACTACCAATCCGATGTCGGCGCGTCGACCTTCTTTGAGCGCCTTGCGGCCGATGCCGCGGGCGGCCTGCAGGATCGCGCCCGTGGACACGCCCGCGAAGATGCCCTCGCGGTCGATGAGTTCACGCACTCGCGCGACGGCGTCGACGCCCTGAACCGAGTAGCGGCGGGTCAGCACCGATTCGTCATACAGCTCGGGCACGAAGCCCTCGTCGATGTTGCGCAGGCCGTACACCTCGTCGCCGTATCGCGGTTCGGCAGCGACGATCTCGATGTCGGGGTCTCGTTCGCGCAGATACCGTCCGACGCCCATCAACGTTCCGGTGGTGCCCAGTCCTGCGACGAAGTGCGTGATCTCGGGAAGGTCGGCGAACAGTTCCGGGCCCGTGCCCTCGTAGTGCGCGCGCCAGTTGGCCTCGTTGCCGTACTGGTAGAGCATCACCCAGTCGGGGTGCTCCGCGGCGAGTTCCTTCGCTATACGGACGGCGGTATTCGAGCCGCCCGCCGCTGGTGACGAAATCACCTCGGCGCCGTACATGCGCAGCAGTGATCGACGTTCCTCCGAGGTGTTCTCGGGCATCACGCAGATCAGGTGGTAGCCCTTGAGCTTCGCGGCCATGGCAAGCGAGATGCCGGTGTTGCCGCTCGTGGGTTCGAGGATCGTCGACCCCGGCTGTAGCAGGCCGTCGGCTTCGGCTTGCTCGATCATGCGCAATGCCGGCCGGTCTTTGGTCGAGCCGGTGGGGTTGCGATCTTCGAGCTTGGCCCAGAGCCGCACGTGCGGACCGTCGGCGGAGTCGTCCCACCGCGGTGAGAGACGTTGCAGTCCGATCAGGGGCGTGTTCCCGACCGATGAGATCAGCGACGTGTAGCGCGCCACGAAATCCCTATCGTCCCAGCTGTGGCAGTGCGCCACCGGCGACCGCAGGCAAGATGGTGACCTCGTCGCCGTCGTCGATCGTGGTCGCGAGACCACCGGAGAAACGCACGTCCTCGTCGTTGACGTAGATGTTGACGAAGCGATGCAGCTTGCCCGCGCCCGCACCGTCTGCGGCGACGAGACGTTCCTTGAGGCCCGGGTTGGCGGTCTCGAGATTGTCGATGAGCTCCGACAGCGTCGAGCCGGAACCCTCGACCCGCTTCTCGCCGCCGGTGTGCGTACGCAGGATGGTCGGGATGGACACGGTGACCGTCATGGTTGATTCAGCTCCTGATCTCGATGGGTTCTTCGGTGACTTCACCGTCGATGATGCGGTAACTCCGAATCTCGGTGTCGTCGGCGTCGCGCGTGGACACGAGGACGTAGTGCGCTTGGGGTTCGCTGGCGTAGGAGACGTCGGTGCGGCTCGGGTACGCCTCGGTCGCAGTGTGGGAGTGATAGATGACGATCGGCTCCTCGTCGTTGCGGTCCATCTCCCGCCACACCTTCAGTTGCTCCGTCGAATCGAAGCGGTAGAAGGTCGGCGACCGCTCGGCGTTGACCATCGGGATGAAGCGGACGGGACGGTCGGAACCCTCCGCGCCTGCGATCACCCCGCACGCCTCGTCGGGATGGTCCGCGCGCGCATGCGCGACCATCTGGTCGACCAACTCCTGGCTGATCTGCAGCACTCGCTCTCCTCGAGGTGAACGGATAAACGTCGTGACGAACAACGTGCCCCTCGGCGCCGCTATTCCGAAACCAGGCCGCTACGCGATGCCGGAGGTGGTGATCGCCGACGGCGCGAGGTCGGCGTAGGAGGGCACGCCCGCCACCGAATCGGCCGCCAGCACGGCGTTGACGATCGCGCGCTGAGTGACCGTCACGGCGACGCGGCAGATGTCGGCGAGGACAGCGACGTCGGGGTTCATCCCCGCCGGCACGAACGCCGAGGGCTCGGTCGGATGTGCCCCCGTGGCAACCGCGAAGATCGTGTCTCCGTCGAGCGGCGAGTGCACGGGGTGGATGGCGCGGGCGAGACCGTCGTGCGCCGACATCGCGATTCGACGTACCGACGCCGCGTCGAGTTCGGCGTCGGTCGCCACCACGCCGATCGTGGTGTTGAGCACGGTCTGCTTGGCAGCGACGTCGGCCAGTCGCGCAGTATCCGAGCTGTCCGGGCGGCGAGTTCGTAATACGCGAGGTCGTGATCTGTTGCACCCCAAGGCAATCCGGTATCGGGGTCGATCACCGAACCCACCGGGTTGGCGACGATCAGCGCGCCGACAGTGATCCCCGACGCCGCGCCGGTCTCGATGCGCGACGACGCCGTACCCACTCCGCCCTTCAGTCCACCCGCCCGGGCTCCTGCCCCTGCGCCGACGCTGCCCTGAGCAACCTCGACACCCGCAGCCTGCAGCGCCGCGTGTCCGAAGCTCGCGTCCGGACGGTTGGTCCACCCGCCCATCGGGAGGTCGAAGATCACGGCCCCCGGAACGATCGGGACCACGCCGCCCCGGGCGTTCATCGGTAAGCCGCGACCCGACTCCTCGAGCCCGGCCATCACCCCGTCCGCGGCGGCGAGTCCATAGGCGCTGCCGCCGGTGAGCACTATCGCGTGCACCGTCGTGACGGTGTTCGACGGGTCGAGAAGGTCTGTCTCGCGAGTCCCCGGACCGCCGCCCCGCACATCGACGGCCGCCGTCGGGGCACCCGTCGCCCCCTCGGGTGCGCTGACCACCACGACCGTCGTACCGGTAGCCCATCCCGTTCCCGGCGCATCGTCGGGTCCGCCGAGGCCGAGCGTGGCGTCCGCGTCGACGAGGTGATGATGACCGACGGCGATGCCCGCAACATCGGTGATCCGATCGCCGACGGGGGCCCAGCCGGTAATCACATCGTCGCCTCGACGAGCAGCTCCTGAATGACGGTCAGCCAGTGATAGACGTCCAGGTGAGCAGCGTGCGGATGGTCGGCCGGGAGCTGATCGGGGGTGTCCTCGGAGATCCCGAGCATCGCGCCCAACGCGAGGCGGACATCGTTGAGCGCTGTCAGCCAGCACATCGCCTCCTCCTCCGTGAGCGCGACATCGCCGCCGCCGTCGGGAAGGGTCGCGAGCATCGTCGTCGACGCCGCGAGCTTGGCGTCGATGATCTTGGGTTCGTTGACACTGCGTAATGCCGCATTGAGCCGCCCGTTGACGGCGTCTGCGGTGAGTTCGGTGTCCTGGTCGGGGCGGTGGAAGTCGGGCAACAAGCGTCCCAGGGTCGCGTCCGTCGGGGCGCTCGAATGTCCGGTCCGGATCCCGGTCAGCTCGGCGAGGTCGTCGCGCGGCGCGCTCTCCTCACGTTCGGTGAGCAATTCCGACATCGACGCCACCATCGACGCGAGGAGCTCGGATTCGTGCGACTCCAACGACGTCGTGTACCGCACCGAGCGTCCTCGGCCCTTGCGTTTGAAAACGCGCACTCGTATATCCCGCCCGCTGCTAGCTGTCGCGCTGCATGGTCGCCCACAGACCCGCGGCATGCAGTTTCGTCACGTCGGATTCCATCTTGTCGCGGTCGCCCGACGACACCACGGCCTTACCCTCGGTGTGCACCTGCATCATGAGCTGATTCGCCTTGGATTCGGAGTATCCGAAGACCTTCTGGAACACGAACGTCACGTAGCGCATCAGATTGACCGGATCGTCCCAGACGATGGTCACCCAGGGACGGTCGAACGCCGAGGCGGAGTCGGCAACTGCCGGGTCGGCCACGGCCGTGCCACCGCTACCACCGCCACTTCCGGGGGTAGCCTCATGCGCACGAATATCGTCAGGCGCCATACAAACTAGGGTAAGGGATCGTGACCATCCGCAACACCGCCCTGCTCACCGACCAGTACGAGCTCACCATGGTCTCCGCCGCGCTGCGGCAGCCGATCGCACACCGGCAGTGTGTGTTCGAGGTGTTCGCACGCAGGCTCCCCGACGGCCGCAGGTACGGGGTCGTCGCAGGCACCGCTCGCATCCTCGACGCGCTGACACAGTTCCGGTTCGGCGAAGACGAGATCGCCGTCGTCGAACGTTTCCTCGACGACGAGACCGTCGAGTGGCTCCGTAACTACGAGTTCACCGGCGATATCGACGGCTATCGCGAAGGTGAGCTGTACTTCCCCAACTCGCCGATCCTCACGGTGCGCGGAACCTTCGCCGAGGCAGTGGTGCTCGAAACGCTGATCCTCTCGATCCTCAACCACGACAGCGCCATAGCGTCCGCCGCCGCCCGCATGGTCAGCGCGGCAAGCAGGCGCCCGATCATCGAGATGGGATCGCGTCGCACGCACGAGTGGGCCGCCGTGGCGAGCGCTCGGGCCGCCTATCTCGCGGGTGTCGCCGCCACCTCCAATCTCGAGGCCGCGCGCACCTACGGCGTCCCGAGCGCGGGAACCGCGGCACACTCGTTCACCCTCGCGTTCACCGATCCCGAGGGCCCCAACGAGAAGGCCGCGTTCGCCGCACAGATCGAGACGCTCGGCGTCGGCACCACGCTGCTCGTCGACACCTTCGACATCACCCAGGGCGTGCGCAACGCCGTCGAGGTGGCCGGTCCCGAGCTCGGCGCCGTCCGCATCGATTCCGGCGACCTAGGTGTGCTGGCACGGCAGGTCCGCGAGCAACTCGACGAACTGGGTGCCCCGAACACCAAGATCGTCGTCTCCGGTGACCTCGACGAATATGCGATCGCGTCGCTGCGCGCCGAGCCCGTCGACACCTACGGCGTCGGAACCTCGTTGGTCACCGGCAGCGGCGCCCCGACTGCGGGCATGGTCTACAAACTGGTCGAGGTCGACGGCATCCCCGTCGCCAAACGCGCCAGCCACAAGGAATCGAAGGGCGGCGCGAAGAACGCCGTGCGGGTCGCGCGTCCCACCGGCACCATCGTCGAGGAGATCCTCTACCGCGACGGAACACCGACACCCGACGTTCCGGGACACGTCGTCCGACCTCTGCAGATCCCGCTGGTTCGCGGTGGCCGTCGCGTCGACGACCTTCCGACGCTCGACGACGCGCGCGCGTTCCTCGCCGAAGGTCTGGTCAGCCTGCCGTGGGAGGGGCTGGGACTCTCGCACGGAGATCCCGCCGTACCGACACGTTTCCAACTCGGCTGACAACCGCGGGAACCGATCCCCACCCGCCCACGTCCAATCATCGAACCGGTAGCGAGCAACCCGGGTACTTCAAGCAAACACAGGTACGTCAAGCAAACACAACCGATCACACAAGCAGCCAAGCCACGACCCGAGGAGATCGGAATGTCCAGCCCACACTTCGACGACGACGTCACCCCAGCCCAAGCGCTCATCGTCGTCGACGTCCAGAACGACTTCTGTGAGGGTGGCGCACTCGGCGTGAACGGCGGCACCTCGGTCGCGCGGTCGCTCAACTCGTTGACCGACGACTACGGCATCGTCGTGGCGACGCGTGATTACCACATCGATCCGGGCGCACACTTCTCCGACGACCCCGACTTCGTCGACACCTGGCCGCCGCACTGCAGGGTCGGGACCGACGGCGTTGCGTTCTCGCCCGAGTTCGATACCTCCGATGTGCAGGAGGTGTTCTCCAAGGGCGCCTACAGCGCGGCGTACTCCGGATTCGAGGGCGCATCTGACGACGGCACCACACTCGCGGACTGGCTGCGCGCCCATGACGTGCGCAGCGTCGACGTGGTCGGTATCGCCACCGATCACTGCGTACGCGCCACGGCAGTCGACGCCGCGAATGAGGGTTTCGACACCCGCGTCCTGTTGAACTTCACTGCGGCAGTCTCCGAACCGACCGCCAACGCCGCGCTGACGAGCATGCGCGACGCAGGCGTCACGCTCGTGGGCGACCTGGTCTATGGCGGACAGGCCGCTTCCTAGTGACGGACCTCTCTGTAGCGAATGCGGCTGCGCCGGACGCCTCTGGGCCAACCGGCTCACGGGCGACCGGGCTGCCGCCGGTGACCGCCCTCCTCGACACCGCCGTGACCGCACTGTCGGGCAAACGCCGAGACGGGCAGGTTCGCATGGCCTCCGCCGTCGCCAACGCAATCGACACCGGCCAGCACCTCGCAGTGCAGGCAGGTACCGGCACGGGTAAATCGTTGGCCTATCTCGTGCCTGCGATCCGGCACGCCGTCGAGTCCGGCGACACCGTGGTGGTCTCCACGGCGACCATCGCACTGCAGCGGCAGTTGGTCGAGCGCGACCTTCCCCGCCTCTCCAAAGCCCTGAAGGGCGCGCTCGGCCGCGAGCCGACGTTCGCGATCCTCAAGGGTCGCGGAAACTACCTCTGTCTGAACAAGATTCACGCAGGGACCGTCGAAGAGCCGGATACCGAACTGTTCGACGCATTCGAACTCTCACGTACCGGCCGGGAGGTCACACGCCTGCGCGAGTGGGTGTCCGACACCGACACCGGCGACCGCGACGACCTCTCCCCCGGCGTCGCCGACCGATCCTGGCGGCAGGTCAGCGTCACCTCGCGCGAATGCCTCGGGGCGTCGAACTGCTCGTATGCCGAGGATTGCTTCGCCGAGCGGGCACGGCGCAAGTCGGGGCAGGTCGACGTCGTGGTGACCAATCACGCGCTGTTGGCGATCGACGCGATGAGTCCGGCCAACGTGCTGCCCGACCACCATGTGGTGATCGTCGACGAGGCGCACGATCTCGTCGACCGCATCACATCGGTGTCGACATCCGACGTCTCTGCCGCGTCGATCGCGGTGGCCGCCCGACGGTGCGGCAAGCTCATCGACGAGGAGACCGTCGACGCACTCATCGGAGCGGGCGAGCAACTCGGCGACATGCTCGACGACGCCCCTAAGCGCGAATGGACCGCCATGCCCGCGGATGCCGCGCTGGTGCTGGCGACGCTGCGAGATCGGTTGTGGCAAGCGCGATCGGCGATCGGTCCCGCGCGCGGGCCGGGAGGTGCCGACGACGGCAAGGGCGCAGCACGGTCGGCGGCGCTGACCTCGTTGGAAGAACTCCACGACACCGCGGTCCGCGTGCTCGGCGCCTTCGACGAACCCGACCCGGCGAAACGACGCGACGTCGTCTGGGTGGCTGACGAACGCGCAGGCAGATCCGAATCATCGACGCGCACCGTGCTGCACATCGCACCGCTGTCGGTCGGCGGACTGTTGCGCGCGACGCTGTTCAGCGAGTCGACCGTCATCCTCACCTCCGCGACACTGACCATCGGGGGTTCCTTCGACGCTCTGGCCGCCACGTGGGGGCTGCCAGCCGCGGGTCGCGGCACCGACACCCCCGTCGCCGACGACATCGCGCTCGGCGTCGCACGCAACGACGCACCCGCGCGCGACGTCACCGCAACGGGCAGCGCTGCACCCTCCGACGGTTCACCGATGCGGTGGACGGGACTCGACGCCGGCTCGCCCTTCGACTATCCACGCTCGGCAATCCTCTACGTCGCACGTCATCTCCCCCGACCGGGCCGAGACTCGATCGCGCCAGCGACACTCGACGAGCTCGCCGCGCTCACCGAGGCCGCGGGTGGCCGCACGCTCGGGCTGTTCTCGTCGATGCGCGCCGCCCGCGAGGCCAGCGAGGCGCTTCGCGCACGCAGCGACCTACCCATCCTGTGCCAGGGCGACGACACCACCGCCGCGCTCGTCGCACGCTTCGCCGAAGACCCCAGGACCTGCTTGTTCGGCACGTTGTCGCTCTGGCAGGGTGTCGACGTCCCCGGACCGTCGCTGTCGCTGGTGATCATCGACCGCATCCCCTTCCCGCGCCCCGACGATCCCCTGCTCGGCGCCCGCCAGCGCGCCGTCACCTCGCGGGGAGGAAACGGATTCCTGTCGGTAGCGGCCAATCACGCCGCATTGCTGCTGGCGCAGGGGGCCGGACGGCTCCTGCGTTCGGTCGACGACCGCGGCGTCGTCGCCGTCCTCGATTCGCGACTGGCGACGGCCGGATACGGCGGCTACCTCCTCGCATCCATGCCACCGTTCTGGCGCACCACCGACCCCGACGTGGTCCGCGCGGCACTCGGCAGACTCGCCGCCGTACCGCTACGGTGAGTCTGACGCCTGGATCTGACATCACGACCCGGCGACGTCACTAGAGTGAACGCAACACCTTGGGATCGATGAGGACTCCCGGCCCTGCGCGTGGCCGCTGACGAGAGGGGGCCGAAGTGATCGGCCGGATGGGCATCGACGACATCCAACCATTGGTCTCCGCAGGGCAATACCCTGCCAAATGTGTTGTCGGAGAATTGATCCCGATCAGCGCGACGGCGTGGCGGGAGGGGCACGACGCCCTCGGGGTCACCCTGCACGTCGAAACGCCCTATCGCACCTCGTTCGACGTCCGCATGTCGCCCGCGAGCGAACCGGATGTCTTCAACGCAGCCATCGTTCCCGACGCCGTCGGCTACTGGACCTTCCGGATCGAGGCGTGGAGCGATCCCTATGCGACGTGGCGGTCTGCGGTCACCAAGAAGATCGACGCCGGCCAGGGCGCGGAAGACCTCGCCAACGACCTCGAGATCGGCGCACGGGTTCTCAGCGAAGCGGCGCAACAGGTCGACGGCACCGACCGTCAACTGTTGCTCGACGCCGTCGACTCACTTCGCTCGAGGCGCAGACGCGTCGAGAACCGGGTGGGCATCGCGTTGTCCGACGAAGTCGTCGACCTTCTCGACGAGCATCCCGTGCGCGAGCTCGTGACCAAGAGTCGCAATCTGCGGATCTGGACCGACCGACGTCGCGCACTCTACGGATCGTGGTACGAGATGTTCCCGCGATCGACGGGAGGCTGGGACAACGACGGCCGTCCCGTGCACGGCACGTTCCTGACTGCGGCCCAAGACCTCTCGCGCATCGCCGACATGGGATTCGACGTGGTCTACCTGCCACCGATACACCCGATCGGTGAGGTCAATCGCAAGGGCCCCAACAACACATTGGTCGCGGCACCAGACGACGTCGGGTCGCCGTGGGCGATCGGGTCGGCGCAGGGCGGTCACGACGCGATTCACCCGAAGCTCGGATCGCAGGAGGATTTCGAGTATTTCCTTTCTCGCGCAAGCGAACTCGGCATGGAGGTCGCTCTCGATCTGGCTCTGCAGACCGCCCCCGACCACCCGTGGGCCACCGAGCATCCCGACTGGTTCACCACCCTGCCCGACGGCACGATCGCCTATGCCGAGAATCCACCGAAGAAGTATCAGGACATCTATCCGCTGAACTTCGACAACGATCGCAATGGCATCTACCGCGCGGTACTCGAGGTGGTACTTGCGTGGAACAAGTTGGGCGTCAAGATCTTTCGGGTCGACAATCCGCACACCAAGCCACCGAACTTCTGGGAATGGCTGATCACCGAGGTCAAGAAGCGCGACAGCGACGTGCTGTTCCTCGCCGAGGCGTTCACCAGACCCGCCCGACTCTATGGCCTTGCGCGCCTTGGTTTCACCCAGTCCTACACCTACTTCACCTGGAAGACCGCGAAGTGGGAGATCGAGGAATTCGGTCGCGAGATCGCCGCGCACGCCGACGAGTCACGGCCCAACCTCTTCGTCAATACCCCCGACATCTTGCACGAGAGCCTGCAACACGGCGGACCCGGCATGTTCGCGCTTCGCGCCGCATTGGCCGCCACGCTGTCACCGACCTGGGGTGTCTACAGCGGCTATGAGCTGTACGAGCACCTGCCCGTGCGCGAGGGCAGCGAGGAGTATCTCAACTCCGAGAAGTACGAACTCCGTCCGCGTGACTACAAGGGGGCCGCGAGCCGCGGCGAGTCGCTCGAACCGTGGATCACGTCGCTCAACGCGATCCGTCGACGGCATCCGGCCCTGCAGCAGTTGCGCGACATCACATTTCACCACCTCGACAACCCCGCGCTGATCGCCTATTCCAAGCTCGACCCGGTGTCGGGCGACCGGGTCGTCGTGGTGATCAACATCAATCCGTTTGGCGCGGAGGAGTCGACGCTGTGGCTCGATATGCCCGCGCTCGGATTCGACTGGCAGGAACGCTTCGTCGGCAAAGACGAGGTCTCCGGTGAGGAATTCGGTTGGGGCCAGGCGAATTACGTACGACTCGAACCGTGGCGCGCCGTCGCACACATCGTCGCCCTTCCACCCCTGAGTCCCGACGCCGCCCGCCGACTCTCCTACCGAATCCAGTGAGCACACCGTGACCAGCACGCAGCCCGACCCCTTCGCTTCCGACCACGACCTTCGACGTCTGATGTCGACGACGCATCCCGACCCGCACTCGTTCCTCGGCGCCCACGACGCCCCGGGCGACTACACGATCCTGCGGACGCTGCGCCCGAACGCCATCTCGGTGTCGGCGGTGATCGGCGGCGTCGACTATCCGATGCACCATCAGACCGACGACCTGTTCGTCGTCACCGTGCCGATCACCGATCTCATCGACTACCGCTATCGCGTCGTCTACCCCGACGGGCACGGCGGCACAACAGAATTCGTCGTCGCAGACGGTTATCGGTTCCTGCCGAGCATCGGTGAGCTCGATCTGCATCTGTTCTCCGAGGGCAGGCACGAGGAACTCTGGAAGGTTCTCGGCGCGCACACCGTCACCTACACCACACCGGACGGCGACGTGCCCGGCACGACATTCTCGGTGTGGGCACCCAACGCACACGGCGTCGTCGTGATCGGTGATTTCGACGGCTGGAGCGGACGGTCGACGCCTATGCGGTCGATGGGACCGTCGGGTGTCTGGGAGTTGTTCATCCCCGACGTCGGCGAGGGCACGCTGTACAAGTTCCGTGTCCACGGCGCTGACGGCACCATCCACGACAAGGCCGACCCGATGGCCAGGCGCACGGAGGTTCCGCCGGCCACCGCCTCGGTGGTCACCCACTCGGACTTCGTCTGGTCCGACGACGACTGGATCGACCGTCGGGTCGCGAGCGAGCCGACACGCGAACCGATGAGCGTGTACGAGGTGCACCTGGGTTCGTGGCGCAAGGGCCTCGACTATCGCGAACTCGCAGAACAACTCGGCGCCTACGTGATCGAGAAGGGATTCACCCACGTCGAGTTCCTGCCCGTCGCGGAGCACCCGTTCGGTGGCTCGTGGGGATATCAGGTCACGTCGTACTACGCACCGACGGCCCGCTTCGGCAAGCCCGACGACTTCCGGTACCTCGTCGACCATCTGCATTCGCTGGGAATCTCGGTGCTCATCGACTGGGTCCCCGCACACTTTCCCAAGGACGAATGGGCGCTCGCACGCTTCGACGGAACACCCCTCTACGAGAACGCCGATCCGATGCGCGGCGAGCAACTCGACTGGGGCACATACGTTTTCGACTTCGGTCGACGGGAGGTGCGCAACTTCCTGGTCGCCAACGCGCTCTATTGGATCGACGAATTCCACGTCGACGGGCTGCGCGTCGACGCCGTGGCATCGATGCTCTATCTCGATTACTCGCGGCCGGCGGGGGGCTGGCGCCCGAACATCTACGGCGGCAGAGAGAATCTCGAAGCAGTGCAGTTCCTGCAGGAGACCAACGCGACCGTCCACAAGCTCTTCCCCGGCGCGGTGACCGTCGCCGAGGAGTCGACGGCCTGGCCCGGCGTGACGCGCATGACCGACCTCGGCGGACTGGGATTCAGCCTCAAATGGAATATGGGCTGGATGCACGACACGCTGGGGTACCTGGGTCGCGACCAGATCCACCGCAGCTTCCATCACCACGAGATCACGTTCTCGCTGATGTACGCGTGGAGCGAGAACTTCGTGCTCCCGCTCTCGCACGACGAGGTGGTGCACGGCAAGGGCACGCTGTGGAGCCGGATGCCCGGCGACTCGTGGACGAAAGCCGCCGGCGTGCGGGTGTTTCTCGCATACCAGTGGTCGCACCCGGGCAAGCAATTGCTGTTCATGGGCCAGGAGTTCGGACAGACCGCCGAGTGGGCCGACAACCGCAGCCTGGATTGGTACCAGCTTCAGGGTTGGGAAGGTGAACTGCACCAAGGGATCTCGGCGCTCACCACCGATCTCAATCGGGTGTACCGCGAGCGCCCCGCTCTGTTCACACAAGACACCGATCCGCAGGGCTACGAATGGATCGACGCGAACGACACCGCGAACAACGTGATCAGCTTTTTGCGATGGGGTTCCGACGGCTCGGTGGTGGCGTGTCTGTTCAATTTCTCCGGGGCCGACCGCAGCGACTACCGCGTGGGACTTCCCCACGCCGGAACCTGGACCGAGATCCTCAACACCGACGCCGCCGCCTACAGCGGGGCGGGCAAGGGCAATCTCGGCTCGGTGCAGGCCGACGGCGAGGGCTGGCACGGCAGGCCGGTCTCGGCGTCGGTCACGATTCCTGCCAACTCGGCGATCTGGCTCGCACCGGCCTAGGGCGCGGCCCGCGCGATCGTCGGAACCAGACGTGACGGCCCGTCGTCGTGATAGCCGTGGTCGGTAGCGCGGCGGAGTAGCGCCTCGACAGAGCCAGGGAAGCCCGCGTCGATACGGCGATCCGTGCTGGCGTGGAGGATATGGGTCAGCGTGCTGCGGGCAGACGCCATGGTGGATACATCACCGGGATAGCTGCCGAGCTCGGCATCCTGCGAGATCCCGGCTCCGACCTCCGCGGCCAGGTGCACTATCGCGGTCAGCCGCTCGGTGAGGTCGTTTGCGTTGAGCCCTTCGGCTCGTCCGAGGGCGACGGCGTGGCTCCACGCTGCCACTGTGCCCCAAAACGCGTCGAGCAGGGCGAGGTCGAGCGCGGCGACAGCGCCGGGGTCGTCGCCGTGGCGCGCGACCTCGGGCGCGATCACCTCGAGCACCGGGAGGGCCTGCTCGTAGATGCTCTCGACGCCACCCAGGACCGCCGTCGAGCCGGGCTGCCCCACCAAGACGGAGGGGGTGAGCATCGTTCCACTCAGGTAGCGGACACCCTGCTTGGTCATCCAGCCTGCTAGCTCACGTGCCGAACCCGGGGTGTCAGACGTGAGGTTCACGACGAGCACGTCCACGCCGGACAGTTCGGCTTGTTCGAGTATGTCGCGCGCAGCGTCGTTGCCCCGCACCGAGATGAGCGCAATGTCGCTGCGACGCACGGCCTCTCGTGGAGTGGTGGCGACATGCGCACCGAGTTCGGCAAGCGGTGCGGTCTTTTCGAGGGTTCGGTTCCAGACGGTCACCTCGTGGCCTGCTGAGAGTAGAGCGCGGGTGATGGCCTGCCCGATCGGGCCTGCCCCGATCACGGTCACGGTGGAAGTCATGCCTCAAACACTCCTGTGCCGCTGCACTTCTCACAAGTACGCACTTTCGCGTTAGGTAGCCACCGAATGGTTAGTATTGACTGATGGCTGATGCTTCGAGCAAGGGTCCGTTCTCCTGCGGACTCGACGCGGCGGTTGCGGTGGTCGGCGGAAAGTGGAAGCCGTTGATCCTGTGGGCGCTGCACGAGCGCCCCTGCCGCTTCGGCGAACTGAGGCGCAACGTTTCGGGTGTCAGCGAGAAGATGCTCACCCAGCAATTGCGCGAACTGGAAAGCGACGGCATCGTCCACCGCGAGGTCTACCGGGAAGTGCCACCACGAGTGGAGTACTCGCTCACCCCGCTGGGACAGTCACTCAACGACGCACTGCTTCCCCTCGGAGACTGGGGTGAAGCCAACCTCGTGACCATCGTCGCCACGCGCCAAACTCCGCGAACTCCCTCGTAGGCTCCTCGCCGATAGCCGGCTCAGAACAGCGCGGCAGCCAGCTTCCGACGAGCGGCCACCACGAAGGGCTCGGCAGGATCGAACAGCTCGAACAACTCGAGCAGTCGGGTTCGTGCACGCGTGCGGTCGTCGCCTGAGGTCGCCTTCACGACGTCGATGATGCGCGCGAACGCTCCCTCCGGATCCTGACCTAGCAGCAGTACGTCTGCGGCCGCGAGCTGGGCGTCGACGTCTGTCGCAGCGGCGTTCTCGACGATCGCCGGGTCATGAGCCTGGGCACGGAGCATGAAGTCGAGGTTGCGCACCAACGATGCGGCCTCGACGTTGTCGGGCTCGGCCTCGGCGATGGCGCGGTAGTCGGCGAGCGCGCCGTCGAAATCGCCCGCGTTCATCTTGTCCTCGGCGGCGATCATGCGCGGATCGTCGGCGATCTCCTGCTCTGCTTGCGGAACAGGAGCCCCGGCGAGCGCACCGCCGACCTGGGCGAGGATCTGATCGATCCAGTCGACGATCTCGGCCTCGGGACGGGCACCGTTGAACGCGGCGACCGGCTGACCGGCGGCGAGTGCGACAACCGTCGGGATCGACTGCACACCGAAGGCCTGCGCGATCTGCGGGTTCGCGTCGACGTCGATCTTCGCGAGGACCCACGAGCCGCCTGACGCGTTGGCCAGCTTCTCCAACACCGGCGACAACTGCTTACACGGACCGCACCACTCCGCCCAGAGGTCGACCAGGACAAGCTGTCTCGTCGACCGCGCGAGGACCTCGGTCTCGAAAGTCGCGTCCGTCACGTCGATCACGTTGCCGCCGGTCGGCGCCGATCCTGCGCTCGGCTGCTGCGCCGCCGCTGCGGGCTGACGTGCCTGTGCTCGTTGCGCCTCGGCCTTCTCCTTCAGTGCGGAGAGGTCGACTGCACCTGACATGGCAACTGTCGCGGCGGCTTGCTGACGTGCTGCGGCGCCGGCCTGAGTGCGTGCAGCATTTCCCTGAGGCCTGGGGGTCGGTCGTGTCACCCCTCTAGTGTGTCATGTGCATCGCGGCCGCTCACCGGTCGTGCAGCGGGACGCACGACCGGTGCGGCCACCAACGCGAACACCAGCGCGCCGATGACCGGTGTCAGACCGACCGACACCCCCGAGCGGCCGGCGATGAATCCGACGATCGCGGGTCCCGACAGCATCCCGATGTAACCGCAGCCGACGACGGTAGAGATGGCACGTCCGCTCGACGACGCCGTCAGATTGCCTGCAGCCGTGAAGATCTGCGGTATCAGCCCTGCGAGACCGACACCGAAAATAGTCCAGCCGACGATCGCGATGATCGGTTCGGGAGCGAAAATCGCCAGGGTGATTCCACAGATTCCGAGCGCCGATCCCGCCCGCACCACCCAGACGGGGCCGAGTCGCGCGGCGATCGGATCGATACCGAAGCGGGCGATCGTCATTGCCGCACTGAACGCCCCGAACGCCACAGCGCCGACCGCGTCACGCGTACCGAAATCTTCGACGATCTGCAGCGCACTCCAGTCGTATGCGGTCCCTTCCGCCAGCATGAGTGCAAACGCCACGGCAGCGAGGACCGCCAGTCGACGCAGGTCCAGTCCGTGCCACCAGCGCGCCTTCGCCGTCGACTCATCGTCGACCGTCGGCCCGGCCGCGTCCGACGGCGTCGTCACGTCGACCAATCCCCCGCCGTCCGGCGCGACCAGCGAACGTGCGCATACCGCGACCAGTATCAGCCCGAGCAGTGACGACACCCCGACGGTCGCGGCCACACCGACCTGCGCCCACAACGTCGCGGCGACGACGAGCGACCCCGCGAGACCGCCAAGCGAGAAGAAGCCGTGAAACGACGACATAATCGGTCGGCGATACGCCCGCTCGACCGCGACTGCCTGGGCGTTCATGGATACGTCGAGGCTGCCGTTGACGAACCCGAAGAGCGCGAGCGCGACGGCGAGCGCAACGGTGTTCGACGCCACCGCCGGCCCGATCATGACCGGACACAGCAGCGTCGCCGCGACCAACGTGGTGGTACGCGAACCGAATCGGTCGAGTGCGTGCCCGCTGACCTGCATGCCGACGAACGCCGAGCCGCCGAGCAACAGCAGAAGCCCGCCGAGTTGCTCGTGCGAGGTCTCCGTGCGAGCGGTGATGACGGGGATATGGGCAACCCACAGCGCAGCGAGGAAGCCGTTCAGGAAGAAGATCGCCAAGACCGCACCGCGCGCACGTGCCAACGTGGATCGTCGAGCAGGCGCGCGGGCCGAGTCAGGACAGATGTCGCATCACCCGGTCGACCTTGCCGGTCAGTTCGTCGGTGTGGCCGGGGCGGATATCGGCCTTGATGACGAGCCCCACACGCGGGGCGAGTTCGCCGACCGCGTCGGTGGCGCGTTTGATCACGTCCATCACCGCGTCCCAGTCACCCTCGACGTAGGTGAACATCGCGGTCGTCTGGTGCGGCAGACCGGATTCGCGAACCACCCGCACCGCAGCCGCGACGGCTTCGCTCATCCCGCCGTCATCGTCGACGGCGTCGCCACCCGACGGAGTGAGACTGAAAGCGGCGATCATGGTCGGCTCCTCTGCGAGCTGTGCGGGACTGGAGGCAACGCAGGCAAGGCCCTATACGCGGGCGTCAGGCTGCGTACTGGGGCTTCGACTCGGCGTCGAACTGCGCCGACAACTCGGCCAGATGCCCGTTGCGGCGCGCCCACCATTCGAACACGAGGGTGCCGAACGGCGGGATGCTCGAGATCAGCGCGAGCAACGTGACCCAGAGGCTCCACCTCAACGAGACCGCCGTGACGATCGAGATCAGAACGAACGCGACGAACACGATGCCGTGCACCATGCCGGGAACCGCGACGGCCTCGGTGTACCCGAGCACCCACTTGAAGAACATCGCCACCAGCAGCGCAGCCCAGGTGATCGCTTCCAGCACGGCGACGAACCGGAATCGCTTGGCGGGGGTCGACAGGTCGAAGAATTGCTTCATATAGGACATTGTGCCTGATACGGATGCCTACTACGACACGGCGTAGTAGGCATCCGTGATCACGAACGTGTTGGAGTGACCTCAGGCCTTGGGGACTCGGATGATGAGCGCGTCACCCTGACCACCGGCACCACAGAGCGCGGCAACGCCGACGCCCCCACCCCGACGCTGCAGTTCCAGCGCGAGGTGCAGCGTGATGCGGGCACCCGACGTTCCGATGGGATGGCCGATCGCGATGGCCCCACCGTTGACGTTGACGATGTCGGGGTTGATGCCGAGCGCCTTGGTCGAGGCCAGGCCGACTGCGGCGAACGCCTCGTTGATCTCGACGAGGTCGAGATCGGCCGGCGCGATTCCTGCTCGCGCACAAGCCTTTTCGATGGCGTTGGCCGGCTGGAGCTGCAGCGAGGAGTCGGGGCCCGCAACCACACCGTGCGGACCGATCTCGGCGAGCGGGGTCAGGCCGAGTTCTGCTGCCTTCGCCTTGCTCATCACGACGACGGCGGCGCCGCCGTCGGAGATCTGCGACGAGTTGCCCGCCGTGATGGTGCCGTCCTTGCGGAATGCCGGGCGCAGTCCCGCGAGAGTGTCGGCGGTGGTGTCGGCGCGAATACCCTCGTCCTCGGCGAATTCGATCGGGTCGCCCTTGCGCTGCGGGATGCTCACCGGAACCACCTCGTCGGCAAACAGCCCGTTCTTCCACGCGGTCGCGGCGAGCTGGTGGCTACGCGCGGCGAACTCGTCCTGCTCGGCGCGGGTGAAGCCGTCGGCGTCATTGCCCTGCTCGGTCAGCGCACCCATCGGCTGATCGGTGAACGCGTCGTAGAGGCCGTCGAATGCGGTGTGGTCCACGAGCTCGGTGTTGCCGTACTTGAATCCGCTGCGGCTTCCCGGCAGGAGGTGCGGTGCCTGGGTCATCGACTCCTGGCCACCGGCGACGACGCACTCGAACTCACCGGCGCGGATGAGCTGATCGGCGAGTGCGATCGAGTCGATGCCCGACAAGCACATCTTGTTGATGGTCAGCGCAGGGACATCCCAGCCGATTCCGGCTTTCACCGACGTCTGGCGCGCAGGCATCTGACCTGCGCCGGCGGTGAGCACCTGGCCCATGATCACGTAGTCGACTGCCGACGCCGGGACACCGCCGCGTTCGAGCGCAGCCTTGATGGCGATCGCACCGAGATCGACACCGCTGAAACCCTTCAGCGAGCCGAGGAGCCGACCGAACGGCGTGCGCGCGCCGGCGACGATCACCGACGTCGCCTGATCTGTTGCCGGGGACATGAGGACCTCCAAGTACTGGGCAGCGACCAACCGAGCGGTCGCTCTGTTCGAATGACGCCTTAAACGTTACCTTTATCGCATGACGACCTCATCATCCGTGCCCCCCGCCAAATCAGCGGTTGCAGTCGATTCAGAAGCCGCAGGTGCGGTCGACTCCCCTGGTGCGACGGCACTCATCTCCGACCTCGTGGTGGCCATCGACCACGTCGGCATCGCGGTGCCCGATCTCGACGCCGCGAAGCAGTGGTACGCCGACCACCTCGGATTCGTCACCCTGCACCAGGAGAAGAACGAGGAGCAGGGTGTCGAGGAAGCAATGGTCGGACCCGCCGACGCAGGCGCCGGCGCGGTGATCCAGCTGCTTGCCCCGGCTTCCGAGTCGTCGACGATCGCCAAGTTCCTCGATCGCAACGGACCAGGCCTGCAGCAGCTCGCCGTACGGGTCACCGACGTCGACGAGGTGATGTCACGCCTGACGTCCGCAGGTGTCCGCGTGCTGTATCCGGAGGCGCGACGCGGCACGGCCGACTCGCGAATCAACTTCGTGCATCCGAAGGATGCGGGCGGTGTGCTCCTCGAACTCGTCGAGCCCGCGGCCGACCAGGGCGCTTCGACGCACTGAGCCGCACACTTTCGCTCTGACGCCGGCTATTCGCAAAGGCGTAGACGCGCTCGGGCCAGACACAGCACCGCCACAGCACAGCCGACTAGACTGTCGAACCATGTCGAGCCAGGCTCCGAGGCAGCAACTCCCGTTCGCCGTCGTCATGCGCGGATACGATCGCGAGCAGGTCGCCGAGCGTTTTCGACGCATCGACGCCGACCTGCGAGTCCTCGCAGCCGACCGTGACGCCGCGACCGCCAACGCGCAAGAACTCGCCGCACATCTGCACGAGGCGCGCGCGACGATCGACGAACTGCGGCGCGAGGTCGACACGCTGTCGGTACCACCCACCACGGCGCAGGGCATGAGCGAACGCTTGAGTCGCATGCTGCAGCTCGCGTCCGACGAGGCGTCGGAGATGCGCGCGGAAGCCAGCGCAGAGGCCGCCGAGACGGTGTCAGTGGCGCGTCAGGAAGCAGCGGAACTCGCCAAGAACTCGCGTGAAGACGCCGACCGCATCGTGTCGGAGGCACGGAGTAGGGCCGAGTTGATCGTGTCGAATGCGGAGAACAAGGCGTCGGGCATCGTCGCCGACGCCGAACAGCACGCAACCGATCTACGCACCGATGCGGAATCGATTCATGCCAAGGCCAAGGCCGACGCCGCCGAGTCGGATCGCCTGTGCACCGAGCGCGCAGCCGCAATGGAAGCCGAACACTCGACGACGATGAACGCGGCACGTACCCAGGCGTCCCAACTGGTCGCCAAGGCTCATGCCGACGCCGACGAACTGGCCCGCCAGAGCAAGCAGACACGCACCGAGGAGCGCCGCCGGCACGACTCGACGCTCGCCGAGGAGCGTCGACAAGCACTGGCCGAGGCCAAGCAGATCCGCGACACCGCGCGCGATATCGCGATCGAGCGACTGGCGGGCTCCCGCAACCTCTCGGCGAAGGCCGACGATGCTCGCACGCAGGTGCTCGAGGAGTTCGAGGAGATCCGCACGAAGCTCGTCGAGATCCAGCGTGAGTTCGGCACCTTCCCCGACACGTTGCGACCGGCCGAAGACATCGACTACACGTCGTTGTCGGATGCCGACGACTCCGAACTTCTCAACCGGATACTGTCCGAACGCGCTCGCTTCAGCACGGGCGACTGACGCCCTCGCGCATCAGAAAAGCCGGAACTCGGTACTCTCCGCACCCCGCAGTGCGTCGTAATCCAAGACGACGCAACGGATTCCGCGGTCGGTTGCCAGCGTGCGCGCCTGCGGTTTGATCTGCTGCGCCGCGAAGACACCGCTCACCGGGGCAAGCAACGGATCGCGGTTGAGAAGTTCGAGGTAGCGGGTCAGTTGTTCGACGCCGTCGATCTCGCCGCGACGTTTGATCTCGACGGCGACAGTCGCTCCCCGCGCATCCCTGCACAGAATGTCGACGGGTCCGATTGCCGTCATGTACTCGCGCCTGATCAGCGTGTGGCCGGGCCCGAGAGTCTCGACATGCTCGGCGAGCAACTCCTGCAGGTGCGCCTCGACGCCGTCCTTGACCAAACCGGGATCGATGCCGAGTTCATGCGACGAGTCGTGCTCGATCGAGGCGAGCGTGATCCGCAGTTCCTCGCCGGCCTTGTTGGTCACCACCCAGTACGCCTCTACCGAATCGTGCACCGCCGCGATCTCCTCGGGCACCTGCGCCTCGGTCAACCAGCAGGGCGGACTCATCCAGTTGAGCGGCTTGTAGGCGCGGTCGTCGGCATGCACACTCACCGATCCGTCGGACTTGATGAGCAGCAGCCGTTTGGCCATGGGCAGATGAGCCGTCAGTCGGCCGACGTAGTCCACTTGGCATTCCGCGATCACCAGACGCACACCGGGCAGCTTATCGGCCGCACACGCTGACCAACACGACCCCCGACCCCCGGCGAGCCACGCCGAGCCACCACTGCGACTAGTCAGGCGTTGCGGTAGCGCTTCAGCAGGAACTCTTCGGCGTCGTCGACGGCATCGACCATGGATGAGTGCACGTGCGGGAGCGTGGGGTCGAGTCCCTGCAATTGAGCAGGCACGGCGAGCTCGTGGACGAAGGAGTCCGACCGGTGTCGCTCGACACTCGCGCGGACCTCGCCGTCGGGGTCGACGAGAATGATGCGTTTACCGCCGTCGTCGGCTGAGTTCTTGACGGCGAGCATCATCGTGCGGGCGACCGGATCGATCACCCCGACACGCGAGATCTCGATGATCACGACGTCGACGCGCTCGATGTCGTCTTCGACGCGCCGCAGTGCGCTCTCCGCGCTGCCGAACGTCAGGTCGCCCTGCAACTCGTACACCCGGACACGGTCGCGGCAGGTGCGCAGGAAACTGCGCTCCTCCTCCGTCCAGTCGATGCCGACGGAGAAATCGGCGATGTCGTAGGTCGCTCTGATGGTGACGCGGTTCTCGCGGGTCACGTTGAACATGTGGAGCCCGAGGTTGGACGACAATTGCTCGCAGGTCTGGATGCCGCGCACGCTGTTGCCGTGCTCATCGAGTCGAGGCGAATAGACACCGATGCCGAGCTGACCGGGCAGCACCGCCAGGATGCCGCCTCCCACACCACTTTTCGCAGGCATGCCGACCGCTGTCACCCAGTCGCCCGCGGCGTCGTACATGCCGCACGTGGTCATCACGCTCAGCAGCCGCTGTGCGACCTCCTGACTGAACACTCGCCGTCCGGTGCGCGGGTTGGCTCCACCGCAGGCGATCGTCGTACCCATCACGGCGAGGTCGTCGGTGGTGACCTCGATCGCGCACTGACGGAAGTAGAGCGCGATCGCGGCGTCTGGATGGGTGTCGAGTCCGCCGAAGCTGTCGAGCATGTAGGCGATCGCACGATTACGCGACCCTGTGGCCGCCTCCGACTCGAAGACGTCGTGGTTGAGCGTCAACTGTCGGCCGGCGCATGCGGAGTAGAAGGCGAGAATCTCCTCGAAAGTCTTCTCCACGACCTCGGGATCGACCTCGCGGACCGGAGGAAGGAGCAACGACGACGCGACAATGGCTCCGGCGTTGATCATCGCGTTCTTGGGTCGACGTCGTGAGTCGACGCTGATCTGGTTGAACGCCTCACCCGACGGCTCGACACCGATCTTCGCGTCGACCTCTGTCGGACCCAATCGGCTCAGCGCCATCGCGTAGGTCAGTGGCTTGGACACCGATTGGATGGTGAACGCGGTCCCCGAGTCACCGAGCGAGTACAGGTAGCCGTCGTGCATGGCGACCGAGAGTCCATAGCCGTCGGGATCGACCGCCGCGAGTTCGGGGATGTAGTCGGCCACCTCCCCCGCCCGGTCGTCGGCGCAGTCGGACATGATCTTGCGCAGGTAGCCATCCACATGCGAAATCGTCACGCACTGACCGTAACCCGCCGAAGTTCATCGGTCGAGGATTCACCGGTCGAGTGACCGCGCGGGGTCGTCGACAGTCGTGATCTCGACCCCCGCGGCGAACCGGTACGGATTCGCGCTGAGCACGCCGCCGAGACTCTTTCGCAGACGCGACATCTCGGCGCGCACCGTGACGGTGCGGTCGTCGGTGCCGAAGAGTTGCTCCGACATCGCTGCCGCACTCAACCCGGCGGGGTGCGCGGCGAGCAGCGCCAGGATCTCCGTGTGCCGCCGCGACGGACGTTGGGTCCACGAGCCCGTCGCGCCCGATACCCGCACAGTCGGTGGACGGTTGCCCGCGAAGTCGAGTTCGACGAGCGTCGTCGTCGGGTCGCGGTCGTCGGCCACGCGCACGAGCCATCCGCCCGGCAACGGTTCGAACTCGCATGCACCCAGAGCGTGTAACCACGTGCGCCCGGGCTGCGGAGTCCCGGGTAGAAGCAGCCGCGAGCACGGCGCAACCGAGTCGACCGCCGCCACCCAGCCGTCGGGGTCGACGGCGAGCGCCGGCCCGGATGACCGCGCGAGGATCGGCGCCGCGATCGCCCTCAGCTCGTCGAGGCGGCGTCGATGATGTTCGCGCAGTTGAGATTCGGCGAGTTTCGCAACGGCACTCACCAGTGCCAGCGTCGTCGGGTGGATGGTTGCGGCGGGGCCACTGACGTCGACGACGCCGAGCACCGCATCCGTTCTCGGGTCGCGGATCGGCGCACCCGTGCACGTCCAGGTGTGGTGTGTTCGAACGAAGTGCTCGGCGGAGAAGACCTGGACGGGACCTCCGGACATCAGCGCGGTTCCGATGGCGTTGGTGCCGACGGACTGCTCTCCCCAGTCCGCGCCCTCGACGAATCCGAGACGATCGGCCCGGTGCAGCACGCGGGTCTGACCTCCACGCCAGAGAACGTGTCCCACGGCGTCGGCGATCACCAGGATGTTGTCGCCGTCGGCGATCACGGCGTCGAGTCCACCGGTCAGATCGTCGAGAACGAGTGCCAACGGTGACTGAGCGCGACGCGCCTCGAGGTCCGCGGCACCGATGAGGCTCTCACCGCGGCCGCGCTCGGGGTCGACACCCGCGCGCAGGACTCGACGCCACGACTCGCCGATCACATCGCGCGGACGCGCGGGTGGGCGGCTGCCCGACATCGCGGCGTCGTACACGGCTGCGAGCACGGCGGCATACTGCCGCGGGTCATCGCCCGCGCCAACCGCGGGCTCGCCCTCTCGGGATGGTGATGTAGCGGTCATCACCAGCGATTGTGCTCTCGATCACAGAAGAACCGCAAAGAACCCCGCGAATGCAACCTGTTGCAACCCTTGCTCACCCGACCCGCTCCCGAGTGTGCTGTGCATCACACCCGCCGGGCGCAACGGCCCGACAGAGATGAGGAGTAGCGATGACTCAGACGCTTGAACCCCAGACGTCTTCACCGACCACCGGACGAGACGAGCCGACCGAACGGACACCGACGGAACGCGTCGACCGGTGGCTCGCCGACTTCGAGTCGGCGCTTCGGGCACGCGATATCGCCGCGGTGACCTCGATGTTCGCGACCGATTGCTACTGGCGTGACCTCGTGGCCTTCACCTGGAACCTCAAAACAGTCGAGGGCCGCGAACAACTCGCAGACATGCTCACGGCGCGCCTCGACGACACCGCCCCGGAGTCGTTCACCGCAACCGAGACCCCCACCGAGGACGACGGCGTCGTGACGGCGTTTCTCGAGTTCGAGACCGCGACGGGTCGCGGCGAAGGCATGCTGCGGCTCCGACAGGCGGCCGACGGCGACGGCAACGACCGCGACGAGGCGTGGACGCTGCTCACCACCCTCCAGGAACTGAAGGGGCACGAGGAGCGCCGCGGCGCGAGCAGGGTGCTCGGCGCAGTTCACGGGTCCGAGCCCGACGCGCGATCCTGGGCCGAACGCCGCGAGGCCGAGGAGGCGGAGCTCGGCCGGTCAAGCCAGCCATACGTGCTCGTCGTCGGCGGCGGGCAGGGCGGTATCGCGCTCGGTGCGCGCCTGCGGCAACTCGGCGTTCCGTCGATCGTCGTCGACAGTCACGACCGACCGGGCGACCAGTGGCGCGGACGGTACAAGACGCTGTGCCTGCACGATCCGGTCTGGTACGACCACCTGCCCTACCTCCCCTTCCCCGACAACTGGCCCGTCTTCGCGCCCAAGGACAAGATCGGCGACTGGCTCGAGTTCTATACGCGCGTCATGGAGGTCCCCTACTGGTCGAAGACCACGTGCACGTCGGCGAGCTACGACGAGCAAGCCGGGCGATGGACCGTCGAGGTCGATCGCGACGGCGAGCACCTCACGCTCACCCCGACCCAACTCGTCCTCGCGACCGGGATGTCGGGCAAGCCCAACGTCCCGTCGTTCCCCGGCCAGGAGGTGTTCGCCGGCGAGCAACACCACTCGAGTCAGCACCCGGGACCCGACGGCTTCGCAGGCAAACGCGTCGTCGTGGTCGGTGCCAACAACTCGGCACATGACATCTGTAAAGCGTTGGTGGAGAACGGGATCGACACGACGATGATCCAGCGATCGTCGACACACATCGTGAAGTCGGACTCGCTCATGGAGATCGGCCTCGGCGCGCTCTACAGCGAGCAGGCCGTGGCGTCGGGCATGACGACGAAGAAGGCCGACCTCACCTTCGCCTCGCTGCCCTACCGGATCATGCACGAGTTCCAGATTCCGCTCTACGACCAGATCCGGGAGCGCGACAAGGACTTCTACGGGCGGCTGGAGGCGGCAGGCTTCGACCTCGACTTCGGCGACGACGACTCGGGACTGTTCATGAAGTACCTGCGCCGCGGGTCGGGCTACTACATCGATGTCGGCGCGTGCGAGCTGGTTGCCGACGGCACCATCAAGCTCGCTCACGGCCAGGTCGACCACCTCACCGAGAACTCCGTGGTGCTCGCCGACGGCACAGAGCTTCCGGCGGACGTGGTGGTCTACGCGACCGGGTACGGCTCGATGAACGGGTGGGCCGCCGACCTGATCGGCCAGGATGTCGCCGATAGAGTGGGCAAAGTGTGGGGCCTCGGCTCCGACACCACCAAGGATCCCGGCCCGTGGGAAGGCGAGCAACGCAACATGTGGAAGCCGACCCAGCAACCGGGCCTGTGGTTCCACGGGGGCAATCTGCACCAGTCCCGCCACTACTCGCTCTACCTCGCACTACAACTGAAGGCACGGTTCGAAGGCATCGACACCCCGGTCTACGGGCTACAGGAGGTCCACCACCTGAGCTGACCGGTCGTCGACTGCCGTTCTGCACCCACTGGCCAGAATGTCCTGCGTACCTCTTGGACGCAGGACATTCTGGCCAGTGCGTCCGGAAGTGGCCCAGCGCACAGTGAATCGGATGCCGTGAACATCGAACCGCTCGGGCCCTGCTGGCGCCACCTTCCCGAGCCGACCGAACGGAGCGCACCACCATGACCAACCCCAGGCCCAACCTGCTGGTCGCCTACCTCGCGACCCCCGGCGGCGAGGATGCACTGGCACTGGGCGCGCAGTTGGCCCAATCCTTCGACGCCGACCTGAAGATCTGCCTGGTGGTGCCGCCCTCCACACCAGCCGAACAGGCCGTGGCACCGGGCGACTTCCAGGAGATCCTGGACAGGCAGGCCGCAACCTGGCTCGACGACGCACTGCGCACGCTGCCCGACGGTGTCGACGGCGAAGGTTATGTCGCCGAGTACGAGAACGCCGCGGAAGGCCTGTCCATCGAGGCGGAGCGGCTGAACTCGTCGATGATCGTCGTCGGCGGGTCCGGGGGCGGCATACTGGGCCGTCACACGCTCGGTTCTGTCGTGACCAATCTGGTGCACACCTCGGCGACCCCGGTCGCGGTGACACCGCGCGGCATTCGCGAGATCGTCTCGCCGGTCACCCGCGTCACGTGCGCGGTGGGTCGACGGCCCGGCGTCGAGGCGCTGTTGCAGGCGGCGACGAGGGCGTGCACAGCCGCCGACGTCCCGCTCCGATTGTTGTCACTACTGCCCGTCGACGACGGCCTCTCGAGCGACCCGACGAAGGACTCCGAGGCCCGCCGCGTTGTGCACGAGCACCTCGAGCGCACCGTTGCCGCGGTGCGCGACGACCTGCCGGACGGGCATCCGGTCACCACCGCGATCGCGACCGGCAAGACCGTCGAAGACGCTGCGGCGTCGCTGGATTGGGAGCCGGGCGACCTCCTCTACGTCGGTTCGAGCCGACTGGCACAGCCATTCCACCTGTTTCTCGGATCAACCGCGGCAAAGATGTTGCGGGTGCTCGCCGTTCCCATGATCGTCGTCCCCCGCGGCGCCTGACACCGGAGATCTGCAGAGATGAGTACGACCCCATCGTCGCCAACCGAATCGCCTGACCCCGCGCCGTCGACGCCGAGCACGTCCGACACGGCCGCGTCGAACCCTGTCACCATCGAAGCGAACAGCAAGGGGCTCGCGTCGGGCAAGGTCGGAGTGTTCTCCGGTGCTGTCCTCGGGATTTCGACGGTGGCCCCCGGTTACACGCTCACCGCGAGTATCGGACTGATCGTCGCGGCGGTCGGGCTCAAGATGCCCGCGATCTTCATCGCCGGTTTCATCCCGATGTTCCTGACCGCGTACGCCTACCGGGAACTCAACAAGGACACCCCCGACTGCGGAGCGTCGTTCACCTGGTCTACCAAGGCATTTGGGCCGTACGTGGGCTGGATGTGCGGTTGGGGCATGGTCGTGGCGACCATCATCGTGCTGTCGAATCTCGCGGCGATCGGCGTGCAGTTCTTCTACCTGATCATCGCCCAGATCTTCGACAAGCCGTCGATCGCAGATCTCGGCACCAACAAGCTCGTGAACATCCTGACGACGCTGGTACTGCTCGCGATAGCCACGTGGGTGTCGATGCGCGGGATCACCACGAGCGAACGACTTCAGTACGTGCTGGTCGGTTTTCAGCTCATCGTGTTGTTTGCGTTCGCCATCATCGCGTTCGTCAAGGTCGCCGACGGATCCGCGCCCGCGGGACTGCATTTCGACATCGACTGGTTCAATCCCTTTACCGGACTGACCATCTCCGCGTTCGCAATCGGGCTCACCGGATCGATCTTCGCGTTCTGGGGTTGGGACACGTGCCTCACGCTCGGCGAGGAATCCAAAGACCCCAAGCGCACCCCCGGACGTGCCGGGTTGCTGTGCGTGATGTCGATCCTGCTCACCTATCTGCTCGTGGCGGTCGCCGTGATGATGTACGCGGGTGTGGGCACCGACGGGGTCGGGCTGGGCAACGAGAACAACGCCGAGAATGTCTTTGGCGCACTGGCCGATCCGATCCTGGGACGATGGGGCGGCGTCCTGCTGTTCGCCGCGATCCTGGTCTCGTCGATCGCCAGCCTGCAGACAACCTTCCTGCCGGTCGCACGCACCATGCTCGCCATGGGTAGCTACGGAGCGTTTCCGAAGAAGGTCGCCGAGATCAGTCCGCGCTTCCTGTCACCGTCATTCGCGGCGCTCGTCGCCGGCATCGTCACAGCCGTCTTCTACACGGCGGTGACGCTTCTGTCCGAACGGACGCTGATCGACACCATCGCCGCGCTGGGCATCATGATCTGCTGGTACTACGGCATCACGGCGTTCGCGTGTGTCTGGTACTTCCGACGCGAACTCTACTCGTCTGTGCACAACTTCTTCTTCAAGTTCTTGTTCCCGCTGCTGGGCGGTGCCGCACTGATCGTGGTGTTCGTCATTTCGGTCGGCGAGAGCATGAATCCCGACAACGGAAGTGGCGCTTCGATATTCGGCGTCGGACTTGTCTTCTACATCGGTTTCGGATTGCTGGTGCTCGGACTCTTCGTGATGCTCTACCTACGCATGCGCCAGCCCGCGTTCTTCCGGGACGAAACGCTTCCCCGCTCGCTGCCCGTCTCGTCGGACGCCGACAGCGCCTAGCCCTTCGAGAGCGGTCACATGGTGACGGCGCTGTGCACGGCGATGTCACTCTCGACGAGCAACTCCGTGGTGTGCGCGATGTGATCACGCAGTGCTGTCACTGCGCCGTCGGCGTCGCGCGCGAGCGCCAACTCCATCATTCGACGATGCTCGCCGTCGAGATCGCGATTCTTCTCCCGCCCCAACGGTTGCGACCAGCGTCGGTAGAGCTCGGCCTCATCGCGTAGACCGTTGGCCAACTGCAGGAGCTTCTTGTTCGCGCAACCGTCGAGCAGTGCGCGGTGGAACGCCGCATGGGCCAGCGCCCATTCATCGGTCACGCGCACGGGATCGTCGTCGGTGAGATAGGGCGTACCGACCATCCGGTGATGAGCGGCGACGACCGACGACTCCCACGCGAGGTCGCCGTCACCGATGGCACGACTGAAGACCAGGCCCTCGAGTTCGAGACGCGCGTCGGTCAGTTCGCGCAACCGGGGAACCGAGATTTCGGTGACCGCGTATCCGACGTTGGGTTCGTTGGTGACGAGTCCCTCGAGCGACAACCGCGTGAGTGCCTCGCGGATCACACTCATGCTCGCGTCACATTCTTCGGCAAGAGTTCCGAACTTCAGGCGGTCACCCGGCAGATACCGACCCCCGAAGATCTCGCCGCGCAACTGCGCGTAGACGAGGTCGCCTCGCGTCTGCTTCGCCTTCGCTGTTGCCATGGTTGCAACCATAACCCACCTTTGCTCGCATTAGCGTCTGATCGACGGATTTTCGAAAATAACTTGCACTGACGAATATGAGGGAGTAGACCAGAGATCAGTGACTGTGACACCGATCACCCTCTGGCATCGATGCGCAGCAATACGAGGAAGTGAGCAATCATGCGCCTGGGAGTTCTCGAGAAGCGCGCAGTGCTGGTCGATGACGGACAACGGCTGGCCATCGATGTCGCCGAGGCCAGCGACGGACGGTTCGGTCCGTCGATCACCGCGATCTACAACGTCTGGGACGATTTCGCCGCCTGGGCCCACGACATCGACCCCGCCAACGGCAGCGTCTTCGACGCCACGCTGGAGAATCCGATTCCCGAGCCCGCGCAGGTCTTCGCCATCGGCCTCAACTACGCAGAGCACGCGGCGGAGTCGAAGTACGACGTCCCCGACTTCCCGCCGGTGTTCACCAAGTACCGCACGTCGCTGGCCGGTCCGGTCGGCGTCGTCGAGCTGACGGGTCCCAAGATCGACTGGGAGGTCGAGCTGGTCGCTGTGATCAGCCGTGCGGCTCATCGTGTCAGCGAAGCGGACGGTTGGGACTATGTGGCCGGACTGACGATCGGGCAGGACATCTCCGATCGCGAAACCCAATTCAACGCGCACCCACCGCAGTTCAGCCTCGGCAAGTCGTACCCGGGGTATGCCCCGATGGGACCGGTCGTCGTCACGCCGGACGAATTCGCCGACCGCGACGACCTCGAGCTCAGTTGCGCCGTCAACGGAGAGCAGATGCAGAAGGGCCGGACGTCGGAGATGATCTTCTCTGTCCCGCAATTGGTCTCGCGTCTTTCGCACATCACGCCACTCCTCCCGGGTGACATCATCTTCACCGGCACGCCGTCCGGTGTCGGCATGGGCAGAACGCCGCAGCGATTCCTCACCGACGGTGACGTTCTCACTTCACGAATCGCAGGCATCGGCGAGATCGAGCAGCGCTTCGTCGCAACGGCAGAGACGCGGTGATCGACGATGGCACTGCACAGACTCGCGTCGGTCACCATGGGCGTACCGAACGTCGACGAAACTCTCGCCTACTACACGGAATTCGGGCTGACGCCGACATCGGACGGCTGGTTGTCGACCACCGAGGGTGGCGAACAGTTGCGGATCGTCGCCGCGCCGACGCGTCGACTCCTCGAACTCTCGGTCGGCGCTGACGATCTCGACGACATCGACCGCATCCACCACGAACTGATCTCGAAAGGCTTTCTCGCGCAACGGCACGGCGACGAGGTGACCGCCCACGAGCCGGTCGCCGATCTTCGCGCCATCGTTCGAGTCCTGCCGCGACTGAACCAGCAGCGTGTCGAACCGACTCCGTACAACGGTCCGGGCCGCATCGAACGGTACGGCCGCGCACCCGGCGTGATGCGCGACTACCCGATCAGGCCGCACAAGCTCGGACACGCGGTCCTCGGTTCCACCGACTACGTGGCGACCTGCCGATTCTTCGTCGACGGACTCGGCTTCAAGATCAGCGACCACATCAAGGGGCACGGATCGTTCCTGCGCTGCTCGCAAGACCACCACAACGTGCTCGTCATGAACTCGCCGGTGACCTACCTGCACCACACCTCATGGCAGGTCGACGATATCGACGATGTGGGACGCGGCGCGGCCGCGATGCTCGAGGGCAATCCCGAACGCCATGTCTGGGGCCTCGGCCGACACCACGCCGGGTCGAACTTCTTCTGGTACCTGAAGGACCCGGCAGGGAACTTCTCCGAGTACTACTCCGACATGGATTGCATCCCCGACGATGCGCTGTGGACGCCGGAAGATCTCGAAGGCGCACGCGGACTGTTCAATTGGGGACCGCCACCTCCCCCGAGTTTCCTCGCTCCCGAGGACCTGGCCGCGATGATGACCGGCGCCCACTCGACCAACTGACGCCCAACACTCCCGCTCGAACAACTCCCCAACCCCTTATCCACCCCTCCGGCACGACTGCCGGCACTTCGACCATGGAGGTCGACTCCGATGGAAACCGTCACCACAGATGTCCTCATCGTCGGCGCAGGACCGGCAGGCCTGACCGCAGCAGCACTGCTCGCCAAGTACGGCGTCAGGGCACTGACCGTCAGCCGATACTCGGGAACCGCGAACTCACCGCGCGCCCACATCACCAATCAGGGTGCGATGGAGGTCTTCCGGGACCTCGGCATCGACGACCGCGTGCGTGCCGCAGCCGTGCCGAACGAGTACATGGGCAACAACGTCTGGGCGACAAGCTTCGCGGGGACCGCGATCGCCCGGCTGAAGTCATGGGGTTCGGGGACGCTACGGCACGCCGACTACGAGGTATCGAGCCCGACGGAGATGTGCAACATTCCGCAGCACATCCTCGAACCGATACTCCTGCAGGCAGCGCGTGAGTTCGGCGCGGAGATCCGGTTCAGCACGGAGGCCGTCTCACTGACCGACACCGGCGATCACGTCGACGCCATCGTGCGCGAACGCACGACAGGCGCCGAGTATCGGGTACGCGCCAAGTATGTGATCGGCGCCGACGGCGGCCGTTCGACGGTCGCGCAGCAGATGGAGTTCCCGCTGCGCGGCGAGATGGGCCTCGGTGCGGCCATGAACATCTGGCTCGAAGCAGACCTTTCCCAGTACACCGCCCACCGTCCCGGAACGCTCTACTGGATGGCACAGCCGCGCAACGACTATTGGGTCGGTAGCGGAACGTGGATCTGCGTGAAGCCATGGACGGAGTGGGTGTTGCTGTGCATGTACAACCCCGAGGACGGCGAACCCGACACGTCCGAGCAGGCAGTCATCGAGCGGGCCCGCACCACCATCGGCGACGACTCGATCGACATCCGTATCAAGGCTGTCAGCAAATGGCAGATCAACCACGTCATCGCCGACACGTTCAGTAAAGGTCGGGTGTTCCTCGCAGGCGACGCGGCGCACCGGCACCCGCCTGCGAACGGTCTCGGCACCAACACCTCGGTGCAGGATTCCTTCAACCTCGCGTGGAAGCTCGCGATGGTGCTGCGCGGCGACGCCGAACCCGCACTCCTCGACACCTACACGCAGGAGCGCCAACCCGTCGGTGAGCAGGTCGTCGATCGCGCGATGGAAAGTGTGCGCAACATGCTGCCGATCTCGCAGGCACTCGGCTTCGAGCCGGGGCAGTCCGCGGAGGATGGTTGGAAGATGCTCGACGAGTTGTTCTCCGGAACCGAGCGCGGCGCGCAGCGACGTCGCGAACTCGACAGCGCCGTCGCGCTACAGAACTATCAGTTCAACGCACACGGAGTCGAACTGGGACAACGCTATTCGTCGACATGCATCGTCGACGACGGCACCGACTACCCCGAGAGCGTCCGCGATGACGAGCTCTACTACCAACCGACGACGCATCCGGGAGCCCGCCTTCCCCACGCGTGGGTGGAACAGGGTCGACGCCGCGTCTCGACCATCGACATCACGGGCCACGGAGCGCTCACCCTGATCATCGGCGAGAACGGCGATCGCTGGCGTGCCGCGGCAGCACGGGTTGCAGACGAGTTCGGAGTCGAGCTCGACGTCCGAGCTGTCGGCGTCGGCTGTGAATACCACGATGTCCTGCGTGAGTGGACACACCAGCGGGAGGTCGGCGACGACGGCGCGCTTCTCGTCCGTCCCGACCATCACGTCGCGTGGCGGAGCATGGCGATGGTCGACGATCCGGCCTCCGCCCTCCGCACCGCGCTCAACACGGTGCTCGGCAGGCAGGTGCATGCGAACGCAGCGCCAACCGCACCCCGCGGATCGGTGGAGACGGTCGTTTCCCACGACCAACCTGTCGGAGTTGTTACGGTCGGGACCGGAGCACCGCTCGTTACCGGTTCGAACTGAACCGACGCGGGCACGTCGCTCAACCGACCGACGACCAAGCTCCCGCTACAGCGACGCTCGATCGATCGATAAGTGAGGAACGGCATAGATGCCAAAGACCGAACCAGAACCGATACGCGAACCGCGCGGTGATCACCTGCTCACCCCGGAAAACTGTGTGGTCACGTTCATCGACTACCAACCCGAGCAGTACTCGACGATTACGTCGACCAGCACCGAAGCCATCAACCTCGGGGTGGTCGCTCTTGCGAAACTCGCCACCGCCTACGACGTCCCCGTCGTCCTCAGCACCGTCGGCGTCGACCTCGGTGTGAACACCGGAACCACCGAAGCGCTGCGCTCGGCGCTTCCCGATGTCGAGGAGATCGACCGCACGGGGGTCAACGCATGGGAGGACGCCGACTTCCGTGACGCCATCCGTGCGACGGGCCGCCGAAAGGTCGTCATCGCCGGCCTGTGGACCGAGGTCTGCCTCACGTTCCCGACGCTCGACATGCTCGCCGAGGGGTACGACGTCTACCCGGTCATCGACGCTGTCGGCGGAATCAGCCCGGTGTCTCATGAGCAAGCGATCACGCGGATGGTCACGGCGGGCGCACAGCCGGTGACCGCCATCTCGTTCGGCGCCGAGCTCATGCGCAACTGGGCGCGCCCGGACGCTGACAACCTCCGCACCGTCATGCGGTGGTACTTCCCGGAACGAGCGCGCCTCGGCCTCGAATAGGCCTTAAACGCAGTAATGCCCCGCACCACGGGGGTGCGGGGCATTACTGGGATGTTGTGCTCGGCGGTGTCCTACTCTCCCACACCGATTAGAGTGCAGTACCATTGGCGCTGGTGGGCTTAGCTTCCGGGTTCGGAATGGGACCGGGCGTTTCCCCACCGCTATAGCCGCCGAAACAATATGAAACAGCATCCACGCAGGATGCGCTCTTTATTGAGCGTTGCGTGTGTTGTTTCAGAAGTGTCATAGTGGATGCGAACACACCTTATAAA
>NZ_LDTZ01000026.1 GCF_001186365.1 Gordonia jacobaea
CCATACAGTCGACAGAATTTTCAACACAATCTCAGCCAGAGAGACAAAAACCTGACCAAACAAAAACTAGCAACACCCAGACCCAAAGACCTGAGCGTCACAAAAATAAATCATCACATAATCCAAAAACTTGGACACACGATGCCAAAATATGGCATCAAACAATTCATCACACACTATCGAGTTCTCAAAGAACACACACCCACTGGCGCTACCCCTGAAAAGGGCTTGACCAGCAAGCTTGTTCCGTTTGGAGGATGTTGACCCCGTCTCCGGAGCAACTTTTCCAGCCTACCAGATGATCTCTGCGATCCGCAACTCCGTGTTGTTTCTCGTTTGGGAGTCATCTGGTTCCCGCGATCTCGCTCCGGGCGCCGAGGCACCCGGTGTGATTTCTCGGGGGTTGGTCTGCGCTGAACCCGGTTTCCCTTCCCCGTTGCTCTCCCTCTCAGGAGGCCGTCCGGGGCGGCGCCGTGGCGCGCTGACTCGAAGAAAGTTACGCAATGCGTCGGCGAGGGTCAAATCGCCTGGTCAGCATGTGCGCCCATGGATGTTTCCGCAGGTGACGGGCGGTCAGACCCTGCCGCTTGGCGTCGAAATCTCGCCTGAACCCCCGAAATCGACGAATGTGATCTGCGTCATTCTGCGCTGGTGGGCTGTCTCCTGGCGTCCCAGTGGACCTTGCGCGAGGCGCCTACCAGGGAGTTCAGCGCCCAGCGGCCGAGACGGAAACCCATACTTTCGGTCAGTGACCTCGTCTGACAGGTCAGTTACGCGTGCGGGGGTCGGCTCCTACCGTTCGAGGTATGACCATCGCCCCAGAGATCAGGAGCGCAGCCACCAGGAGCGCGGGCACCCCGACGACCAGCACCATTACGGTGCGTCGGGCCGATCCGGCTACCGGGGAACTCACTGCCGAGGGCTTCCGACGATGCGGCTCGCTGTCGTGGCGTCGGACCACTACGCAGGACGGAACCACGACGGTCGACATCCGCCATCCGTTCACCAGCGACCTGATCTCCGACGATGTCATGGTCTCGGCCCTGGTCTGTCTCGTCGAAGACGGAGCGCTCGCGGGTCAGTGGGAGTTCGAGGAGGCCGCGGTCGGACTGATTCGCTCGTCCGCCTCCTCCGCGGACCTCGCGTGGTCGTCGTTCTATGACAACTCGCTGCGAGATCTCGTCACGGGTATCGCCTCGTTCAGTCCCGTTCATCGTCGAGCTCGCACCCTGGTGCAGGGCACCGAGGTGTTGGAGGTCGGCTGTTGCTTCGGGCTTTTCGCGCTGCAATGCGCCGAAACTGGGCTCAGTGTCAGCGCGTGCGACATCTCGGCCGGCGCGATCAACCTTCTGCGGGCGGCAGCTGCGCGACGTCGGACTTCTGTCGACGCGATCGTCGCGAACGCGACCGATCTCCCCTGCGCCGACGACTCGGTCGACACCGTCACCCTCATTCACCTACTCGAACATTTGTCACGTGACGAAAGAGATCGTGCGCTTGCAGAAGCTCTGCGGGTCGCTCGGAGGCGCGTGATCGTCGCCGTCCCCTACGAGGAGGAGCCGAGTCCACACTTCGGGCACCTGAGCTGTCTGCGTGAGCGCGACCTGATCGACTGGGCGCAACACGTCGACCATGCGGGCGCGGAGATACTCGACGACCACGGCGGCTGGTTGATCCTGACACCTCGGGCCGACTAGCGCCGACGACACCAATTCACGAGCGGCCATTCACAAGCGAACTCAACTCACGAGCGCCGCGATTCAGATGAGGCCTCGTTTGCTGGCGATGTAGACCGCGTCGGTGCGTTTGGTGACCCCGAGTTTGCGAATGATGTTGCGAATGTGGAACTTCACCGTCGACTCCGAGATGAACAGGGTCTCGCCGATCCGCTTGTTGCTCAGTCCGTCGGCCAGCAGTCGGAGTACCTCACGCTCACGCTCGGTCAGTGCCTCGGGACTCTCGCCACCGCCCGACACCGTCCGCAGCACGATTGCCGCGCTTCGCGGATCAAATGCGCTGCCGCCACCCGACACCGCTTGGATCGCCCGCACGAGTTCTGTCGTGTCGACGTCCTTGACCACGTATCCGCGTGCTCCGGCTTTCACCGCGCGCACGACGAGATCATCGTCGAGGAACGTGGTGAGCACCAGACTGGCCACATCGCTGTGCCGCTGCGCGATCTCGGTGATGAGTCGCAGCCCCTCGTACTCGGTGCCTGCTGTCAGCTTGAGGTCGACGACGACCACGTCCGGGCGGCACCGAGCAACTTCTGCGAGCGCGTGATCGAACGAACCAGCTTCTCCGACAACGGATATCGTGTCCTCGCGTTCGAGCAGTGATCGTATGCCCGCCCGTAGTAGCGCATGATCGTCGACCAGCATGGTCCGTATCGAGCCGGCACTGACCTCTGTGGAATTCACCGCACAACCTCCTCGTGTCGAGGCCCTGACTCGCTCCTCGAGTAACTCGTCGACGCCGATCCGACGTCGGGCAATGTGGCCGCAATGCGTATCCCACCGAGTCGCGAACGACGTACCCGGACCTCGCCACCCAACTGATCCGCGCGCGCGGCCATGTTGGCCAGTCCCCGGTGCCTGCCTGCGAGGTCGCCGAGCATCGCCGCACGCATCACCCGCCGAAGATGCCCGGGATCGCCCCCGCCGTCATCGTCGACGGCCAGGCCGACGTGGTCGTCGGCGTAGGTGAGGACCACGCGCGCAGTCTGTGCCCCGGCATGCACCGCGGTGTTGAACAGCGCCTCGCCCGCAATCCGCAGTACCGCGTGTTGCACGTCGTCGGGGACGTCACGCGGGCGTCCGACGATGCGGACGTCGGTGTCGAGATCGGCGGGCATGTGCATCGAACACAGTTCGTCGAGCACCTCGCCGAGACTCAGCCCCTCGACCGACGGCGACTGATTGAGTGCGTAAATAACCGATCGCAATTGTTCGACGGCGTCACGGGTCAGCTTCCCCGCGACTTCGAGGCGCGCGGCCGTCGCGGCGTCGGACTCCATCCGACACACCTCGATCTGGACGCCGGCCGACAGCACCGACTGAGTGACGGAGTCGTGGAGTTCGCGGGCGATGCGTTCGCGTTCCTCTGTGACGAGTCGCTGGCGCATCACGGCGGACAATTCTCGTTGTGTCCGTTGAAGTTCCGCGTTTCTGACGGCAAGGTCGGTCGCCTGCTCGCGTGCCTTGGCGTAGGCATCCTCGGCACGCGCGAGCTGATGTCGGCTCTCCTCGAGCAGCGACGCGTTCAGGAGGGCGACCATCGCCTGTCTGGCAAGAATGCGCATCACGACGAGATCGGCGGAGTCGACGACGTGATGATCCGGGGTCCATGCCGAGAGTCCGCCGACGACGCGGCCGTCGAGGTGCACCGGCACGTGAAGGTGATGCTCGGCGACCACTGGTCGGCTCAGCTCGCCCATCTGATTGCGGAGGACGTCGTTGAGCCGGTTGAGCACCTCGTCGGGAAGGTGACTCGGTGTGCGCGCGGCCTGCACGCCCTCGAAGGCGTAGATGGTTCCGTCGCCGCTCATCATCAGATGTCGGGGCCCTGTGCGCTCGAGTTCGCCGTCGCTGAGGGCAAAGACCACCCAGTCGGCATCGAGGTGTTCACGCACGGCACGCACCACCGAGAGGACCAGGTTCTCGGGGCCCTCGGCGGTTTGCACGAGCGCGCGCGAGATCCTGTCGAGCGCGCCCACCACGCGCGTGAGCCGCTGCTCGACGCCCCGATACTGCGCATAGTGCGAGCCCTTGACCGAATGCAGCCCGACCAGCGAGTCCAACTCGGGCCCGTACTGCCCGGACCCGTTCACCCCAGATCCGCTCACCCCCGGTACGTCGATCCCAGGCCCGTATCCCTCGGGCTGGGCGCCCCCGGTCACAGCGCCTCGCGATAGATGCGGGCGACGTCGTCTGCGGTCGGTTTTCGCGGGTTGGTCGTCATGCAGGCATCGAGCAGCGCGTTCGCGGTCAGCACCGCGACGTGCTCGTCGCGCACGCCGAGCGATCTGAGGTCGGCTGGCAATCCGACGCGGCGCGACAACGACGCGACCTCGTCGGCGAGTCGCTCGGCGACAGCATGGGGCGAGCCGCCCCGGACACCCACTGCGTCGGCGAGTTCGACATAGGGCGTCGGGTCGATCTCCGCGTTGAACCGGATGACATGCGGCAGGAGGACAGCGTTGATCGCACCGTGCGCGGCGTCGCACAGTCCGCCGACGGGATGGCTCATGGCGTGGGTGGCCCCGAGGATCGCGTTGGTGAAGGCCATGCCCGCCTCGAGCGCGGCGTAGGCCATGTCGGTTCCGCTGTCGGGATCCGACGGATCGTCGACAAACCTCTCGATGCTGCGCCACGCGGTGCCGATCGAGCTCAGCGCCGCACGATCGCTGAGCCGATTGTGCGCGAGCGATGCGTACGCCTCGAGGCAGTGGGTGATCGCGTCCATGCCCGACTGCGCGGCCACGTCGGCGGGAAGCGAGACAAACGTACGCGGGTCGACTACGGAGACGTCCGGCACCAAACCGCGACCGATAATGGTCACCTTGGTCATGCGATCGACGTCGTTGACGATGCAGAACTGCGAGACGTCCGAACCACTTCCGGCCGTGGTCGGTGCCGCGATCAACGGGGGCAGTGGCCGTCGGGCGCGATCGATCCCCTCGTACTCCAGGATGTGTCCACCGTTGGCGGCCAGAATCGCGATCCCCTTCGCCGCGTCGATCACCGAGCCACCGCCGAGGGCGACGATGCCATCGGCACCGCTCTCCTCGTACCGCGCGAAGCCCGCAACGATCTCGGGAGCCCGCGGATTGACCGATATGTCGGTGAACGACGACACAGACAGTCGATCGGAGTGAAGTGCTTGTGCCAGTTGGGGATACCACGGAGTCGCCACCAGTCCGCGATCCGAGACGATCAGCAGGCGACGCATACCGAGACCCGCGGCCGCGCGCGGCACCTCGGCGAGCGACCCCGGCCCGATGATGATCTCCGGTGTGTGGAACTTGGCGATGTGCACGCCTCCGCCGCGCGCAGCCCGCGTATCCCGAACGGTGCTGGGCGCGCGGGTGTCGACGACGTCAGTCCCCACGCCTGTCACCTACCCATCGCAGCGTTGTCTTCCGGCCCGAATCCTACGCGCGATGCCACCACTCACGCGCCCGAAGCCGCAACCGAGACCTGCTCCAATTCGGCAAGATCGTGCACGACGTTCACGCGATCGCAGTACGTGGCGTATGCGGGGAGATCGCACGAACCGAGGCCCCACGAGTAGGCGGGCTCGGGTGTCAGCCAGATGGTTTCGCGTGCACGTCGGCTGATCTCCTCGAACGCACCGAGGTTCGGATCCTTCCCGTTGTTGCGACCGTCGCCGAGCACGATGACCGTCGTCCGCCTGGTGATGGCGCCGCCGTACTCGTCGAGGAACGTCTGCAGCGCGTTGCCGTAGTCCGAATCGGCGTCGACGTCGAGCACGCCGCCCGCCGGCAGGCCCGACACGACGAGCGACAGCGCCTCCTCGGCAGGGTGCTCGGCGAAGAGGTCGGTGATCTCGACGAGGTCGGACACGAAGGCGAACGACCGGACGTGCGCGACCATGCTCTGCAAACCATGGACGAGTTGCAGGGTGAACCTCGTCGTCGTACGCACCGACAGCGAGACGTCGGCGAGGATCAACAGGCTCGGCCTGTCCTCGACCTTGGCGACGGTAATCGGCCGGAACGGAACGCCGTCGAATCGGAGGTTTGCGCGCATCGTGCGCGCGGCGTCGACCGTGCCCCTCGCGGCCACCTTCCGTCGCGATCGTGGCGCGCCGTGCAGGCTGCGGATGAGTCGTCGCACGGACTCCTCGAGGCTTGCGCGCTCCTGCTCGCCGATCGCGTCACGAACACTCGCCTTGATCTCGCGATCTTCGAGCTCGTGGTCGGTGGCCATCAGTTGCTCGAGGTGATCGCGAAGTTTCTCGGGCAGGCCGTCGAGCAGGCCCGCGAGCGCGCTGCGCAGTGCTGCGAGTTCCTCGGGGTCGGGCTGCGCTCCTTCCGCCTCCGTGTCGTCGAGCCAGTCGAGCAGCGCCATCTCCTGGGCAACCGACAGCTCGGCGTCGAGTTGTGTTGCGTTGCCGCTCACCAACTCTCCGGGCCGACCTGGATTGTGCAGGCGGGACACGGTGAGCTGAACACGCGCCGCCTGCTCCGAGTTCGGAACCGAATCGGCCGAAAGGACGATCTCGTCGGTCAACGACGCCATGTCGAGTTTGTTGGCCTCCTGGTGGAGGTTGTACTGCTCGGCGAGATCTTCGGGATCGAAGTACTGCCTGATGTTCGACGGCGGTCCGTGACTGTGTCCCTGGGCAGGAGTCTTGCTGACCTCGTCCGACAGCGTGTACTCCTCGAGGTCACCCTCGTCGGAGAGATCGTCGTGGGTGTGCGAATGACCTTGTCCCCCATCGTCTTCCACAACGGGACGCAGTGCGAAGAACCTGTCGAAGACCCGCGCGAACGTGTCCTCATCCCGACGATCCTTGATCAGACAGGCCTGCAGCGCAGAGCGGAGCAGCTCGCGATCGGCGAGGATCTCCGCCGTGGCAACGGCGGCCATCGCGTCCATCGCCTCCGACACCCCGATCCGCACGCCGTGCAGGCGGAGCAGACGGATGAAGCGGTGTACGGCACCTTCCATCAGCGCACTCCCCCGCTAGACCGGCCGCTTGCGCGCACCGCGAGCGTTGAACGACCTGCTGCCCTGCGACGCGCTGACGGTGCGCGTTCCGGCGTCGCTCTTCGCCCCGGGCGACCCGTAGTACTCGTCGCCGTGGCGGCCGGGCTCGTCCTTCGCCGCGCGGCGTGCCTTTCCGGACCGGTCGGCGGACGCGTGGTCATGATCGTGGTCGTGATCATGATCGTCGTGACTGTGCGAATGCCCCGGCCCGTGAGAGTGGCCGTGCGAATGTCCGTGGGAGTGAAGGTGATCGGGCACCTGGGCGTTCGGGTCGACGAGTCGCGGCAACGCATCGAGCGCGCGGGTCAGGTCTCTGTCGTACTTCACCACGACATTGGCCGTGGCCGACAGCAGGTCCGCACTGAGTTCGTCGGCGCCGAGCACGGCAAGGGTGCGCGCCCAGTCGATCGTCTCGGAGATGCTCGGCGCCTTGCGCAGATCGAGATCTCGTAGACCGCGGACGATCTCGACGAGTTTGGCCGCGAGGACGTCGGCGAGTCCCGTGTCCTTGGACTTGATGATGTCGAGTTCGCGTGCGGCGTCGGGGTAATCGAGCGACAGGTGCAGGCAGCGTCGTTTGAGTGCTGCGGACAGATCGCGAGTGTTGTTGGAGGTCAACACAATCATCGGCTGGTGAGTGGCCACGAAGGTACCGATCTCGGGAACCGACACCTGGTACTCGGCGAGGAGTTCGAGGAGCACCGCTTCGAGCGCCTCGTCGGCGCGGTCGACCTCGTCGATCAGCAGCACGACGGGCTTTTCGGATCGCACCGCTTCCAGCAGCGGGCGAGGTGCGAGGAATCGCTCGGAGAAGAAGACGCTCTCCTCGGCACCGATCCGATCGACTGCCTCCGACAACGACGCGGCGTCGGCGACCACCTGACTGATCTTCTCGCGCAACACCTGCGTGTAGAGGAGCTGCTTGCCGTAGTCCCACTCGTAGAGCGCCGTGGTCTCGTCTTGACCCTCGTAACACTGCAGCCGCAACAGTTCTCGCCCCGTGACGTCCGCGAGAGTCTTGGCGAGCTGTGTCTTGCCCACTCCCGCGGGCCCTTCGAGCAGCACGGGCTTGCCGAGTCTGCTCTGCAGAAAGACCGTCGTCGCCAGGCGTTGGTCGGCGAGGTAGCCGGCGTCGGCGAATCGGGTCACCACGTCGTCGACGTCGGCGAAGTGTGAATGGTCAGCGGGGTCGGCCCCCGCGGCGGATGTGCTGTCGTCGGTTGCGGCGAAGTGCACGGACATCGGCGTCTCCTGTGCTCGGAAGGGAGGTGGTGCGGTGACGGGCTTGCGTAGGGAGTGGAGCCGGATGGCGGATTCCGCTTTGGGGCAGCGGAATCCGCCATCCGGGGCCGTGCCCGCACGGTCGAGCCGTGCGGAGTTCTTCCCGACCTACGGCAGTAGCTCGTCGAGGTCGCCGTTGACGCAGTGCTCGACGACCGGCCGGACCGTCTCGAACGTGCACTCCTTGGGGTTGCCGGGCGTGCACGCGTCGCCGAGGACGTGGTTGGTCAGTGCGTCGATCGTCGCGGCATCGGTGGTGATGTCGGGACGACCCTCGTAGAACTTCGTCGGGCCCTGGCCGAGACGGTTCTTCGGGTACGAATCCTGCTTGACGTCGGCGAAACGCTCGACGATGCCCACGTCGCGGAGCAGTCGAATCGCAGCGCCGAGCGCGGCGTCTGCTGCCTGCACCTTGGTCATGCCGTGCGTGTCGACGCCCATGGCCTGCGCCATGTCTGCGAAACGCTCGTACATGGTGGGCATGTTGAACGCCCACACGCGCGGCAACGCGATGGCGTTGTTCAGGCCGTGGTGGGTGTCGAAGAACGCCGAGACCGCGTGGCTGATCGAGTGGATGATGCCGAGACCGCCGGAGTTGAAGGCCTGCGCCGCAATGTATTGCGCGTACATCATGCCCTCGCGACCCTTGAGGTCCGTCGGGTTCCAGGTGGCCTCGCGCAGGTTCTCCGCGGTCATCTTCACCGCGTAAAGCGCGTTACCCATCGACGGCGGGAAATTCAGCCGCGAGACGTAGGGCTCGGATGCGTGCGCGAGCACGTCGAAGCCGCACTGCGCGGTGTAGGCCACCGGGCAGTCGTAGTACAGCACCGGATCGTCGATCGCCAGCGTCGTGACGGCGGCGTCGTCGAACGCGACGTACTTGTGCGGCTTGTCGGGGTCGGTCGTCGTGTCGGTGATGACGTACGCCCACGACGTCTCCGAACCGGTTCCGGCAGTGGTGGATACGGCGATGTGCGGCGGATTCTTGGGATTCTCGCTCTTGTTGAATCCCTCGAACTCATTGACGCTGCGGCCGTCGTGCGCGACCGAGATGCGTGCACCCTTGCAGGCGTCGTGCGCGGAGCCGCCGCCGATCGAGATGAACGAGTCGCACTGCTCGGAGTTGTAGAGCGAGACCGCGTCCATGACGTTGTAGTCCTTGGGGTTGGACTCGACCTTGTCGTAGAGCACAACCTCGAGTCCGTGGTACTTGCACGACTCGACGATCTTGTGGACCGTGTCGCTGCCACGCAGGCCGGTCGTCATGATGAGCGTCTTCTTGAAGCCCAGCTTGAGAGCCTCCGGCCCGATCATCTCGTGCGCACCGGGACCCATCATGGCGCGCGGGAACGGGTGAAACTCCTTGATGGGGAACGGCTTGAGTAGTTCGTCTACCTGCATTTCTGACCTGACCTTCTCGTGCTGCCGACACACGCGGCGTCGGGAGTGGGTGAGCGATCGAGACGTTACGCGCGTCACACCCGGCCTCAGAAGTGCTTTGCGACCGAACCGTCCGATACTGCCGCCAGTACTGACCCGCGGTCGGGTGAGCACCTGACCTTCCGGACAGGTACCCACCGCTGCGGTTTCAGCGTCGGCACACCCTCGCACGCCGCAGGGTCTCGGCGTCGAAACCCCACGGCAGCTCGAGCCGATGTGCGGCGAGCAGTGCGGTGTCGGCAAGTATCGCGTCGACGGAATCGTCGGCGACGACGCGCCCGTCATCGACGATCACCGCTCGGTCGCACAACTGGGCCGCGTAGGGCAGGTCGTGGGTGACGACGAGCATCGTCGTGTCGAGGGTGAGCAGGGTGTCGGCGAGTTCGCGCCGCGCTACCGGGTCGAGGTTTGCCGATGGCTCGTCGAGCACGAGTATGTCTGGGCGACAAGCCAATACAGTCGCGAGGGCACCTCGTCTGCGCTGTCCCCCGGACAGATGGTGTGGACTGGCACCCGCGTGCTGCGTCATCGACACCGCCTCGAGCGCCTCCGCAACCCGCTGCGCGAGTTCGGGGCCGTCGACACCGAAGTTCGCGGGACCGAAGGCGACGTCCTCGGCGAGCGTCGGCATGAACAACTGGTCGTCGGGATCCTGGAACACCAGTCCGACGCGTCGTCGTACCTCGCGCAGCGTCGACTTCCCCACCGGTGAGCCGTAGATCGACACCGACCCCGAGGTCGGCAGAAGCACACCGTTGAGCGCGAGCATCAAGGTCGTCTTGCCCGCCCCATTGGGACCGAGCACTGCCACCCGCTCACCCTCGGCGACCGACAGGTCGATGCCGTCGAGCGCGACATGGCCGTCGGGATAAGCGAATCGGAGTTCTCGGATCTCTATCGCGTTCATGCCAGGCTCCACGCTGCGGCCGCAACGGCGACGGCAGCGGCCGCGGGAAGCAACACCAGCGTCCACTGTGCAGACGTCGCACGTGGCGACGTGGCCACGCCGGGCATGTCGGGGATCGTTCCGGTGAACCCCCGCGACATCATCGCGAGGTGCACCCGTTCGCCACGTTCGTAGGAGCGCAGGAACACCGATCCGACGCTCACGGCAACAGCTTTCGCCTGATGCAGTGCGCGCGGAGAATCACCGCGGGCGGTGCGCGCGATCTGCATGCGCTTGACCTCCGCGGACAGCAGATCGACATACCGCAGCATCATCACGAAGATCGGCGTGATGGTCCGGGGAACCCCGAGCCTGCTCAGTGCGACGGGCAACTCGCGGGCCGGGGTGGTTGCCGCGAAGGTCAACGACGCCGCGACACCCAGTGTGCCCTTGACGACGATTCCCCATGCAGCGTAAAGCCCTGCCACGGAAAGGGATACGCCGACGACGTCGACGCGACGCCCACCTTCGGCGAACGGCAACAACACGGCGAGGACGACGAACGGAACCTCGATCAGCATCCGCGGAACGATCCACCGAAGCGGAACGCGGGCGAGCTGCCACACGACGAGCACGATGACCGCGAAACCCAGGTAGGGCCAGAGCATCTCGCGCGGCGTGGCGACCACGGCGAAGACGAACACCACGAGACAGACGAGTTTGACCTCGGTCGGCGCGCGGTGCACACGCGAGGTGACGTCGCGGTAGAGCGGATGTGCGTGCCCGGCGCCCATCGTCAGTCGTCTGCCTGAACTGCGGCACCGCTCGTTCGACGTGCGCGGGCGATCAACCAGAACGCGCCGACCGCCACCGCGAGAGTGACGAGTACGCCGATGATCCCAGCGATGCCGTTCGTGTACTGGGCACCCTTCACGGCGTACTCGGCGAGGGGCGACGACGACATCGCGTGATCGGTGGCGTGCTGTGCGATGCAGGTGCCCTTCAGCTCCTCGACACCGTTGACCGTGACGGTCTGACAACCCTGCAGAGTGGCCGAATCGAGACCGTCTGGCGAACTACTCGCGAAGTAGGACAGCAGTCCCGCGATCAGTAGCGCGACCACGGCGAACCCGATGAGGAAGTGTCGACGCCGCACTCGTGGCGGACGTGACTCGGACGCGGCGATACTCATGCCGCCACCTCGATTCGCTCGGAGGCAACGCGTTCGCGCCGCAGCAGGTAGACGAGGTCGGGACGCGCTTTGGCAACGGCGACGACCGTCACCGCGGTGATCAGCCCCTCACCGATCCCGATCAGGATGTGTGTGCCCCACATATAGCCAGCGACCGTCGTCAGGGATGTCGTCGCGGCACCGCCGATCGCGTACTCGATGACGAAACCCGTTGCAGCGGAGACGGTTCCACACAACGCCGCAATGAACGAGATCGCGCCGAGCCGCGACACCCCGCGGCGTCGGGAGCGCAGGAGTCGCGACAACCCGACCGCGACGCCGTACCCGACGAATGTCGAGATCAGAGCCATGTTGGTGATGTTGGCACCGAGGGCGGTGACGCCGCCGTCGGCGAACAGCAGACACTGCACGACGAGGACGATCGCGATGCACAGCGCACCGGTGTACGGCCCGACCAGGATGGCGGCGAGTGCACCACCGAGCAGGTGTCCGCTGACGCCGGGCAGTATCGGGAAGTTGATCATCTGGACGGCGAAGATGAACGCGGCAACGAGGCCGGCCATCGGTACGGCCTTCTCGTCCAGATCGGTCCGAGCGCGCCACGCACAGAATGCGAGTCCCACTGCGGCAACGACACCGAACAGGATCGACGTCTGCGCGTTGATGATTCCGTCGCTCATATGCATGGCGACGACGGTGGTGGACATTGAGCGGTGTCCCTTCAACGGGTGAGCACGTGCGTGCCGTCAGACCCCGGGATGCGCAGTCCGCACGAACACGATGCGACAGACGTTAGGTCCAGCGCCGACATCTGTCCACTTATTCAGATGTTGAAGCGGGCAGACTATCCAAAGGGTCAGGTGTGACACTGACCACACGATGCTCTGAGGTGGCCGGCCAGTTCGTTGCCTAGGAGGGCGGGTTGTGTCCTGCACCGATCCAGTGCAGAAGATCGTGAACCGTCTCGTCGTCGAGTCGGTAGCTCACCGATCGTCCGACCCGCGTCGACGTGACCCATCCCTGATGACGCAGCACACGTAGCGCCTGCGAGACCGCTGTCTCGGTGCGTCCGACCTCTGCGGCGATATCGCCGACGATGATGCCCGGATGCCGGTGCAGCACCAGCAGGATCTCCAGGCGGTGCGGGTCCGACAGCAGGTCGAACCGGGTGGACCATTCGGCGATGTCGACGCCGCGAGCGTGCTCGATGTCGGCCATGCGCTTACCCGGTGCGGCGTTCGATCTCGCCGCCGAGGCTCCGAAGATTCTCGACGAAGTGCGGATATCCCCGGTCGATGTGCTCGACGTCGTGCACCTCGGTCACTCCGTCGGCGACGAGCCCCGCGAGTACGAGACCCGCGCCCGCGCGAATGTCCGAGCACCACACGGGTGCGCTGGAGAGCTTCTCGATGCCACGGATGACCGCATGATGGCCGTCGGTACGTGCGTCGGCTCCGAGGCGAACCATCTCCTCGACGAAGCGGAATCGCGCCTCGAAGACGTTCTCGGTGATCACCGACATTCCCTCGGCAATCGACGCCCAGCCGATCGCCATCGGCTGCAGGTCCGTCGGGAATCCGGGGAACGGCAGCGTCGAGACGTTGACGGCGGTTGGTCTGCGGTCATGACTGACGCGGAATCCGTTCGGATGCGTCTCGACGCGGGCTCCGGTGTCGACGAGCTTGTTCAACACCAACTGCAGATGATGAGGATTGACACCGTTGACCGTGACGTCGCCGCGGGTCATCACCGCGGCGATACCCCACGTCGCGCCGACGATCCTGTCGCCGACGACCCGGTGGGTGGTCGGATGCAGCCGCTCGACGCCGGTGACCGTCAACGTCGACGTACCCGCGCCCTCGATCCGCGCGCCCATCTGTTGAAGCATCACGCACAGGTCGACGATCTCGGGCTCACGGGCAGCGTTGTCGATGACCGTCTCGCCCTCGGCGAGAACCGCGGCCATCAGGATGTTCTCGGTGGCGCCGACGGAGGGAAACTCGAGTGCGATCGGGGCGCCGACGAGCGCGTCAGCCTCGGCGACCACACAGCCGTGCTCGATCGAACTGTGAGCGCCGAGCGCCCGCAGCCCCGCCTGGTGCATGTCGAGGGGTCGGGAACCGATCGCGTCGCCACCGGGGAGCGCGACCACAGCGCGTCGGCACCGCGCCATCAGCGGTCCCAGCACGCACACCGACGCGCGGAACTGCTTCACGGCGTCGAAATCGGCGTGGTACTTGGGTTCCGCGGGCGCTTCGATCGTGACCGTCTCACCGTTGATCTCGACGACAGCACCCAGACCGCGCAGGACGTCGGCCATCAGCGGAACGTCGGCGATCTCGGGCGAATTTGTCAACGTGGTCGTGCCCTCGGCGAGCAACGACGCAGCCATCAGTTTGAGGACGCTGTTCTTGGCCCCACCGACCGACACCTCGCCGTGCAGGCGTGCTCCCCCGGACACCAGAAACCGATCACTCACGTCAGATACCTTATCCGCCTCGCGGCAGTGCTCAACGCACAGCACTGGACCTGCGGTTACATTTGGGTCCATGGCCGTGCATCTGACTCGTATCTACACCCGCACCGGCGACGACGGCACCACAGGGCTCAGCGACTTCTCACGCGTAGCCAAGACAGATGCGCGCGTTGTCGCCTATGCCGACTGCGACGAGGCCAACACCTTCATCGGCACGGCCCTCGCGCTCGGTGGCGAGATCCCAGAAGCGATCACAACCGTGCTCACGACGGTCCAGAACGACCTCTTCGACGCCGGAGCGGACCTCTCGACGCCGGTCGTCGACGACCCCAAGTATCCGCCGCTACGCATCGAACAGAGCTACATCGACGCCCTCGAGTCATGGTGCGACGCCTTCGGTGCCGATCTCCCCGCGCTGAACTCCTTCGTCCTGCCCGGTGGCACACCGTTCGCCGCACTTCTGCACCAAGCACGCGCGGTCACTCGCCGAGCAGAACGTTCGGCGTGGGCCGCGGTCGACGCCGACCCCGACCACACGTCTGTCCTGCCTGCCCGGTACCTGAATCGGCTGTCGGATCTGCTGTTCATTCTGTCCCGAGTAGCCAATCGGGGGCCGGGCGGAGATGGCGACGTGACCTGGGTTCCCGGAGGGGATCGTCACCGCCCCTGAGTACCGGCCTCGGGCGTGAACAGCTCCGGAGCGACGGACTTCCGGGACGTTGGGATTTCAGGCGCTTCGACGCCGCTGTGACCGCTGCGGAGCGCCCGCCTCCAGCCACGCCTGGAAGGCCGTGACGCCGTCGGGTGTCAGGGCGAGCTCGTACTCGCTGGGCTCGTCGTCGTCGTGGTACTCGCGGACGTGCAGGATGGTCATCCCGTCGAGAATGACGCCCTCGCTGCCTGCCGCGCATCGACGACCGACGATCTCGATGCTGTGGCGGGGGAAGCGCCGTGACGGACCTGGCCGCAGCGAGCTGAGCCGGAAGTACCGCAGCGATTCATCGCCGTAGTGGACGGTGCCGTGACGCCAGCCCTCGTCGACCTCGGCAGGCAGGTCGCGCAGTAGCGCGGGGGTCCCCGCGCTGCGTAGCTGTTGTAGTCGATATGCCAGCAGGCCGCAGACAACCAGCGCCACCACAAGCAGAATCAGCAGGACGACCACAACGGTCACGCGGCAAACCTCCCTCGCGCGGGTTGCATCACCGAGATGTCGGCGGGCTGTCGACGGGCTGATTCGGCGATGACGTACCCCCAGCATGCCAGTAGACCGTATGAAGCAGCCAGCCACCCGCGATACGCGGGTGGCTGGCTGACGACTACCGAGTCATCGTGACGACTCGTATTCAGTTGTGACGCTGTGGGTTTCGTCCGGTTCAGGACTTCGCCGCGGGCGTCGACCTGTTCTCGATCAGGCGATCTGTTCTGCGGCGCGCAACCGTGCATGAGCGCGGTTGTACTCCGGCGTATCGGGCTCTGCGGACTCGAGAGCGGACTTCTCGGCGTTGATGTCAACGCCATCTGCCCACTCCGCGGCCTCGGCGAGAATCGTCACCGACTCACCGGTCACCGAGATGAAACCGCCTTCGACGGCGGCCGCCTTGCGGGTACCGCTTTCCTCGACGATCACCACGAACCCGCCGGGCACGAGCTGTCCGAGCAGCGGTTCGTGGTTGGCCAGCACACCCATCTCGCCGACCGTGGTCTGCGCGATGACGAACGTGGCCTCGCCCGAGTACAGCTCGGCGTCGGCGGACACGACCTCGACGTGGAAGGACTTCTCAGCCATGGCGTACCGCTACTTTCCGGCGAGCTTGGCGGCGGCTGCCTCCACGTCGTCGAGGCCACCGCAGCTGTTGAACGCCTGCTCCGGGTAAGCGTCGAACTCACCCTTGCAGATGCGGTCGAATGCCTCGATGGTGTCGGCGAGCGGCACGACCGATCCGGGCTGGCCGGTGAACTTCTCGGCGACGAGGAAGTTCTGACCAAGGAACTTCTGGATACGACGGGCACGCTGGACGGTCACCTTGTCCTCTTCGGACAGCTCGTCCATACCGAGGATCGCGATGATGTCCTGGAGCTCCTTGTACTTCTGCAGGATGCTCTTGACCTCGTTGGCGACGCGGAAGTGCTCGTCACCGACGATCGACGCCTCGAGGATGCGCGAGGTCGAGGTCAGCGGATCCACAGCCGGGTAGATACCGAGCTGCGAGATCGGGCGCGAGAGCTCGGTCGTCGCGTCGAGGTGCGCGAAAGTCGTCGCAGGTGCCGGGTCGGTGTAGTCGTCGGCAGGCACGTAGATCGCCTGCAGCGACGTGATCGAACGGCCCTTCGTCGAGGTGATGCGCTCCTGGAGCTCACCCATCTCGTCGGCAAGCGTCGGCTGGTAACCCACGGCGGAAGGCATACGGCCGAGCAGCGTCGACACCTCCGAACCCGCCTGGGTGAATCGGAAGATGTTGTCGATGAACAGCAGCACGTCCTGGTGCTTCACGTCACGGAAGTACTCGGCCATGGTCAGGGCCGAGAGAGCGACGCGCATACGCGTGCCCGGCGGCTCGTCCATCTGGCCGAAGACAAGGGCGGTGTCCTGCAGGACGCCCATCTCTTCCATTTCCATGATGAGGTCGGTGCCCTCACGGGTGCGCTCACCGACGCCCGCGAACACGGAGGTTCCGGAGAACTCACGCGCGATACGGGTGATCATCTCCTGGATCAGAACGGTCTTGCCGACGCCGGCGCCGCCGAACAGGCCGATCTTTCCGCCCTTGACGTACGGGGTCAGCAGGTCGATGACCTTGATGCCGGTCTCGAGGATCTCGGTCTTACCCTCGAGCTCGTCGAAGGCCGGGGGCTTGCGGTGGATGCCCCACTGCTCGCCATCGCGGCCGAGGCCGGGGCTGTCGAGGCAGTCGCCGAGTGCGTTGAACACGTGGCCCTTGACCTGGTCGCCGACCGGAACGCGGATCGGGTAGCCCGAGTCGGTCACGACCGCGCCACGGACGAGGCCGTCGGTGGGCTGCATCGAGATGGTGCGGACGAGGTTGTCGCCGAGGTGCTGAGCGACCTCGAGGGTCAGCGTCTTGGCAACGGCCTCGAGCGTCACGTCGGTGTGCAGGGCGTTGAACAGGTCTGGGATCGAGCCGCGGGGGAATTCGACGTCGACGACGGGGCCGATGATGCGGACCACGCGGCCCTCAGTGGTCCCCGCCGACTGCGACGAGGGTGTCTCTACAGTTGCGGTCATGATGCTTGGGTCACTTCCTTTTGATCGAAGTTTGGGGCGGGATCGGCGTCATTAGGCCAGCGCGCTCGATCCGCCGACGATCTCGCTGATTTCCTGGGTGATCTGAGCCTGGCGAAGCTGGTTGGCTTCACGCGACAACGACTTGGACAATTCCTCGGCGTTGTCGGTTGCCGCCTTCATGGCGGTGCGACGAGCGGCCGACTCAGATGCCGCAGAGTCCAACAGCGCCGCGTAGACGCGCGTGGCGACGTACTTCGGCAGCAGTGCCTCGAGAAGCGTCTCCGCACTGGGCTCGAAGCTGTAGTTGCGCGACTCGTCGTCGACCTCGACCTCGCCGTGATCCGGGTTGTCGTTCTCGGTGACCACCAGCGGCGCCATCCGGCGAACCTCGGGGGTCTGGGTCAGCATGGAGACGAACCGGGTGTAGACGATGTGCAGCTCGTCGACGCCCTCGATGGTTCCCTCGCCGTCGGGGAGGTCGATGTTCTCGCCCGACCCGGCCACGAACAGGTCGACCAGGAAGTTGCTCGCCTGCGCCGCATCTGCGTATTCCGGGGACTGCGAGAACCCGGTCCACGATGCCGCGACGTCCATGCCACGGAACGTGAAGTAGTTCACGCCCTTGGTGCCCATGACGAAGACCACCGGTTCTTTGCCCTCGTCGCGGATGAGCGAGATGAGCTCGCGCGACGACCGGAGCACGTTGGAGTTGTATCCACCCGCCATGCCGCGGTCGCTGGTGATCACCAGGATCGCCGCACGCTTGGGATCCTCGCGCTCCTTGAGCAGCGGATGGTCAAGCGACCCCGCGCTGCTGGCCAGCTCCGAGAGCACCTTGGTCATCTCTTCCGAGTACGGCTTGGCTGCCGCAACCCTGGCCTGAGCCTTGGTGATACGCGAGGTCGCGATCAGCTCCTGTGCCTTGGTGATCTTCTTCGTCGACTGGACCGACCGGATGCGTGAGCGCAGCTCACGAATGCTGGCCATGAGCCCTCACCCCTTCTTCCTTCGCACGGATACGCCCGATGCGGGCACAGACAGTCACAAGGTCACTTCCGGATCTTGATCTGTTCTTGCTCGACGTCGTCGGCGTCCATTGCGGCTGCCTCGGCCTCGTTGACGACGCGCTTGCCGTCGTGGGTGAGGTAGCTGTTCTTGAACTTGTTGGTCTCGGCGACGAGCGCCTCGGCCTCATCGTCGGCGAGAACCTTGCCACCGGCGATGGAGTCGTAGACACCGGTCGCGTTGTGGTGCAGGTGGCTGAGCAGCTGCGTCTCGAAGTTGCGGATGTCGTTGACCGGCACGGAGTCGTAGTGGCCCTCACCGCAGAGGTAGATCGAGACGATCTCGTCCTCGACCGAGTAGGGGCTGTACTGGTCCTGCTTGAGCATCTCGACCCAGCGGGCGCCGCGCTCGAGCTGAGCCTTCGACGCCGCGTCCAGGTCGGAGGCGAAGGCGGCGAACGCTTCGAGCTCACGGAACTGTGCGAGCTCGAGACGCAGCGAGCCGGAGACCTTCTTGAGGCCCTTGGTCTGTGCTGCACCACCGACGCGCGACACCGAGGTACCGACGTTGATGGCCGGACGAACACCCTTGTTGAACAGGTCGGACTCGAGGAAGACCTGTCCGTCGGTGATCGAGATGACGTTGGTCGGGATGAACGCCGAGACGTCGTTGGCCTTGGTCTCGATGATCGGCAGTGCCGTCATCGAACCGCCACCGAGTTCGTCGGAGAGCTTGGCAGCACGCTCGAGCAGGCGGGAGTGCAAGTAGAAGACGTCGCCGGGGTATGCCTCGCGGCCCGGCGGGCGACGCAGCAGCAGCGAGATCGCGCGGTACGCCTCGGCCTGCTTGGTCAGATCGTCGAAGACCACCAGAACGTGCTTGCCCTGGTACATCCAGTGCTGGCCGAGGGCCGAGCCGGTGTAGGGGGCGAGCCACTTGAAGCCGGCCGAGTCGGACGCGGGAGCCGCGACGATGGTGGTGTACTCCATCGCGCCGGCCTCTTCGAGAGCCGTCTTCACGCCGGCGATCGTCGAGCCCTTCTGGCCGATCGCGACGTAGATGCAGCGAACCTGCTTGCTGGGGTCACCGGTTGCCCAGTTGTCCTTCTGGTTCAGGATCGCGTCGACGCAGACCGCGGTCTTACCGGTCTTGCGGTCACCGATGATCAGCTGACGCTGTCCGCGACCGATCGCCGTCATGGCGTCGATGGCCTTGATGCCGGTGGCCAGCGACTCCTCGACGGGCTGACGCTCGAGCACGGTGGCTGCCTGCAGCTCGAGGACGCGGTTGTCCTCGGCCTCGATGTCGCCGAGACCGTCGATCGGCGCGCCGAGCGGGTCGACGACGCGTCCGAGGAACTTGTCGCCGACGGGCACCGAGAGCACCTCGCCGGTACGGCTGACCTGAGCGCCCTCTTCGAGATCCTCGTAGTCACCGAGGATGACGGCGCCGATCTCGTCCTCGTCGAGGTTCAGTGCAACACCCTGGACGCCGCCCGGGAACTGCAACAGCTCGTTGGCCATCGCGCCCGGAAGACCGCTGACGTGGGCGATACCGTCAGCCGTGTCGGTGATCGTGCCGACCTCGTCGCGCGAGGCTTCGGCTTCGAACGACGAGACGTACTGCTCGATCGCTCCCTTAATCTCGTCTGCTGAGATCGTCAACTCCGCCATGGGTTCTCGTCTTTCTTGATGTCGGTCGGTGTGAGTGAGTCGTGGTGGTGAGGCACGGTCGCCGTCGTGGTGGTGGCCAGTACGGCGAGGCGCTTACCTCGGCAGTGTCTCGGCGGCTTTCGCCAGGCGTGTCGCGATGTCGGCCTCGATGACCTCGTCGCCGACACCGATACGCAATCCGCCGATGATCGACGGGTCGACCTCGGTCTGCACCGAGATCGAACGGTGGTAGATCTCGGCGAGCACTCCACCGAGACGTTCCTTCTGAGCATCGCTCAATTCGGCCGCCGACACCACGTGGGCAACGGTTTCGCCGCGCAGCGCTGCTGCAAGCGCAGCGAGTTGGTCGACGGCAGACTCCGCGGGCTGTCCGTGGAGCAGGCTGATCGTCTGGGTGAGTAGATGCGAGGTGTAGTCGCCGATCTGATCCCCCACCAGCCCGGTGAGCAGGCCGTTACGCCTGTCGGCCGGCTTGGTGAAGTCGGTCAGCAACGACGCCAGGGTCGGATTCGCGTCGAGCAGGCGGCTCACCCGGAACAGTTCGTCCTCGACCTGTTCGATCTGACCGTCACGCTCGGCGGCGGTCAGCACGACAAGCGCGTTCTGCCTGCGCAGCGCGACGAGAATGTCGTTGGGCGCTGACCAGTGCTGTGCGACGGCTGATGCGACGATCTCGACCGCGATCGGCGATGCCTTGCCGTCGAAGAGGGTGTGCACCAGGTTCTTCTTGAGTGCCGGGAAATCCTCGTCCTCGGTGAACTTCTTGCGCAACACCGGATTCTGCTGGAGGAAGTCGATGATCTGAGTCAGATCCTCGCTTGCCGCAAGCAGGTCCTGAGGCGACTTGCCCTCAGTGTTGGTGGCGAACTCGCGAGCGACCGCACGCGCGGCCTCTCGGCTCGCGGCATGCATCGAATGCAGACCGATCAGTTCGCTCGAACTCGGCACACCGGTCGACGGCTGTCCGCCGCGCGACATGGCCGAGAGCTCGTCGATGACACGATCGACCGTCTCCGACTGATTGGCCGGGTCGGCGAGGTGATCGCGAACGATCTTGCCCGCGCCGTCGACCGCGGTGAGTCCGAGCTCGCTGCGCAACTGGCGAACCATGGACGTTCTGGTCAGTTCGCCCTGCGCCTTGCCGTGCTCGGAGATGCGCTTGACCTCGGCGTCTGCCTGCTTGTGCAGGTCATCCGCGATGCCCTCGGCATCTTCGACCGCACCTTCGTGCAGTTGCTTTGCCTCGACCTTTGCCTGCTCGATCGAGCGCTCGTGCGCGACCTTGGCGTCCTCGAGGCGGGCCTTGGCCGCGTCACTCTCGGCCACCTGCTGATCGACGACGTCCTGCGCGTTCTTCACGACCTTGCGCAAGAACGGGACGACGAACTTCCACAACAGGAAGATGACGATCAGAAAGCCGATGAGCTGTCCGATAAAAATATCCACTGCTACTTCACCGTCTCAGTCTCTGCCGAGGCGGTCGACGCCCCTGCACTTTGCACGCCGGCACTCTGCTTGCCGAGAACTCGGTCGGCAAGCGTTCGCGACAACGAATCGACGTCGCGCTTGGCCTCTGTCACGGCGCTGTCGGCCTCCACCTTGAGATCGGCGGAAATCTTCGCGAGAGCGGCGTCGGCTTCATCCGTCGCACGCCGCTTCGCATCCGACAGCTCCTCGTTACCCTTGGCCCGCGCTTCGTCCCGGATACCGGTTGCGTCGGCGCGGGCGTCCTTCATTCGAGCCTGGTACTCCCGATCGGCGTCCTCGTAGCTCGCCGCAGCGGCGTTGTTGTCCTCAGCGGTCTTCGCGACGCGCGCCTGCCGTTCGTCGAGCACCTTCACGATTGGTGGCACGACCCACGCGCGGATCACGACCAGCACGATGACGAAGATCAGCAGACACGCGAAGAACGTGCCGTTGGGGATCAAGAAGTTCTCTGCGGCGAGATTCATGGTTCAGATGTCCCTTGTTGTTCGAGGAACCCGACTAAGACCGGGAAGATCAGGACTGGCCGGAGATCGGGGTGGCGAACACGAACAGCGCCATGAACGCGAGGTTGATGAAGTACGCAGCCTCGACCAGACCAACGGTGATGAAGAACGGAGTGAACAGACGGCCCTGAGCCTCCGGCTGACGTGCGATGCCGGAGATCAACGCGGAACCGGCGATACCGTCACCGACACCGGCACCGATTGCGCCGCCACCCATGATGAGGCCGCCACCGATCAACGCGCCCAGACCAATCAGATTCGGATCCATTGAGAACTTTCCTTTCGGGTGATACTGGCAATCGGATTGCCAGGTCTAAGGTCCGACCGGCGCGGTGCCGGTCGGGGTCGGACTTGCTAGTGGTCTTCGTCCATCTCCATGGCCTGGCTGAAGTACAGCACGGTCAGCAGGGAGAAGATGAATGCCTGGATGAGGCCGACGAAGAGGTCGAAGGACTTCCAGATCGCGTTCGGCGCCCACATGATGTACGCCGGGAACAGCGAGATCAGCGCGACCATGATGCTGCCTGCGAACAGGTTGCCGAAAAGACGGAGGGAGAGCGAGACCGGCTTGGCGATCTCCTCGATGATGTTGATCGGCGCGAGGAATGCGACGTGGCCCTTGACCAGGCGGGTGAAGTGCCCGACAGGCCCGCGGCGCTTGATGCCCGCTGCGGTGTACCAGATGAACACGAACGCAGCGAGTGCGTAGCAGAAGTTGACGTCGCTGGCCGCAGGCGCGAAGACCTCAGCGCTCTTGCCCTCGGCATCGCCGTACTGCAGCGGCAGCACCGCCAGCCAGTTGGCGATGAGGATGAACGTGAACAGCGTTACCGCGAGCGGCAGAACGAATCCACCGACCTTCATGCCCATCGAGTTCTCGATCTGGCTGCGCATCTGCGTGGTCACTGCTTCGAAGAACAGCTGCACCGAATTGGGGCGCTTGGAAGTCATCCTCGACCGGACGAAGAATGCCAATGCGATCACGATCAAGCCCGCGATCGAAGTGGCCACAATCGTGTCGATGTTCCACGTCAGGCCCAGCCACTCCACCTGCTTGTGGTGGCCGACCTCGATTTGGGCTTCGGCCAGCACCAGGCTCTCGGCGCCGTAAGTCGATGCGATCATAGCTGCTTACGAAGTCCTTTCATTACCGGAATCACCGTGTTCAGCACCAGGACAACCTGGCCCAGAGCGAGTCCGAACATCACGCCCAGCCCTTCGGGCCGGAACAGGAACGCCGCCGCCAGCGCGAGCACAGTGATGGCTCCGAGGCGTGCGGCAGAGTTGACGGCGAGCAGTTTCTTGCGAGGATTCTCTTCTGCCGCAACACGTTCGACGGACATGATGACCATCTTGGTGTTGATGAAGACGGCGACCACACCGATTGCGAAGAACAGCGGGAACAACCAGCTCCCGAGGAACACCGCGATGATCGCGACGATGACCGTCAGTACGGCGGCGATGATCGCCGGTCGTCGGAGGCCGGTCGGCGCGGGCGGGTAATACACGGGAGCCGAGTCAGGGGCGGACGTCGCCATTGCCTCTCCTCACGTGAACACCTCATGCCAAAGGCATCAGGCGATGAGCGTGCGTCCTCGCGGCAGGTGCCGCCGAGCGTACGCTCTGCATTTGCAGTGACCTTATCAACACGGTGTGCCGCGGTCACCGGGGGGTGTCTTCGCAGTTTGTGTTGACTTACCGAGGTGGGGCACGTCGCGCCAGCGGCGCATCATATGCGTCCCCCTCAAGTACTACAGCAGATAGTACACGATTTTACTGTCCGGTTACCTAACCGGTGGGTCAACCGTCACCCACCCCGCCGAATCGGCCCCTACCTGGCCTTTCGAGCACAGCACTTGCCTCAGCGAGGGTGTCTGTCAGCGCAGCGCTCGCGCGGTCCGCAGCTCCGCGATGCGCCGCTGAAGCCGGGGCGCCATCGTCGCAAGCATCGCGACCACGAGACCGGCCGCGAATGCCGGCACGACCACCGACATCGGGAAGATCGTGCTCGCAGCCACCGAGAACGCCAGGATTCCCACCCAGAGATAGATGATCAGCGCGACGCGTCGCTGTGAATGCCCCAGTTCGAGCAGCCGATGATGCAGGTGCAGCTTGTCCGGTGTGTAGAACCCGACGCCTGCCCTGGTGCGTCGTACCACCGCCATCAGCATGTCGAGCATCGGGATGAAGACAACGGCCGCAACCAGGATCAGGGGTGAGAGCAGCGTGAACACGTCGGCCGGACCGTACGCGTTCACCGCTATACGACCCGACGCGCTCGTCGACGCCGCTGCCAGCATCAAGCCGATGAGCATCGCACCCGAGTCGCCCATGAAGATCCTCGCGGGCGAGAAGTTGTGCGGAAGGAACCCGAGGCAAGCACCCGCGAGTGCGACCGAGATCAGTGCGGGTGGGTAATAGCTGACGTCGCCACCCTGGTCTCGGAGCAGGCCGAGCGAGAACATGCAGATGGCCGACGCCGAGATGAGTCCGAGCCCCGCGGCGAGACCGTCGAGTCCGTCGATGAAGTTGACGGCGTTGATGGTGGCGACGGTGATCACGACTGTCAGCAACCCCGACTGGAAAGGGTCGAGAACGATGGTCCCGATGTTTCCGAACGGAACCGGCACCTGCAGCCAGCTCACGCCCATCACCACCATGACTCCCGCCGCCGTGAGTTGTCCAACGAACTTCGTCAACGCGTCGAGGCCCCACCGGTCGTCGATGATCCCGACGATGACGATGACCGCTCCGGCCGTCACCACCGCACCCATGTCGTTGGTATAGGCGAATCCGCGGTTGAGCGCGGGGAGGTTGGCAGCCAACACGATCGCGGCGACGACTCCCGCGAACATGCCGACGCCGCCGAGCCTCGGTGTGGGAATGGTGTGTACGTCTCGCACACGGGGTACGGCCACAGCACCCACTCGGATCGCGATCACCCGAACCAGCGATGTCAGCAGGTACGTGATGGCAGCCGCGGTCAGGCCGACCAACAGCAATTCGCGCAGCGGGACACCGGCACCGCCCGAGCTCGAATCGGCCGACAGCATGTCGGCGACGACCATGCTGGTACCGGTGACGGGCTCGAGCATCAGTTGACCAGGCTGGCCGGATCGACGTCGAGCACCTCTGCCACCTCGGCCGTCGTCACAGCGCCCTCGCGCAGAACACGCGGACTCGGACCCGTGACGTCGACAATTGTCGACGGCTCCCCCTTGGGTGCTCTACCACCGTCGAGGTAGACCGACACCGAGTCGCCCAGTTGTTCGCGGGCCTCGTCGCATGTGATCGCGGGAGGCCTGCCGGAGACGTTGGCGCTCGAGACCGCCATCGGTCCGACCTCACGCAGCACCTCGATGGCCACCGGGTGCAGCGGCATCCGCAACATCACGGTGCCCGACGTGTCGCCGAGATCCCACGCGAGCGACGGAGCCTGCTCGACGACGAGACTCACACTGCCCGGCCAGAACGCCTCGACGAGGCTGCGCGCCGATGCCGACACCGACAAGACCAGACCGTCGATGGAATGCCAGGAACCGACCAGGACGGGTACGGGCATGTCGCGACCCCGGTGCTTTGCAGCCAGGAGGTCGGTGACGGCCTCGGCGTCGAACGCGTTGCACCCGATGCCGTAGACCGTGTCCGTGGGCGTGACGATCAGGCGCCCGGCCTTGGCGGCCCCCACGGCCGCCTGGATGCCCGCAGAACGGGTGTCCTCGTCAGTGCAATCGAAAACGGTGCTCACCCATCCATCCTTTCACGCGACACGTCTGCCCCGGATCAAGGTCGACGGCGCGCGGTCACGACCCGCGGTCGACCTGCGAGGTCGCGGCGCGCCACGACGTCGTCGAACCGTCCCGTCGCCTCGAAGGCCCCGATTACCTGCGACGACGTCGAATCGTCATGCTCGACGCCGATGCGCCCGGAGGGTGCCAGTAGTCGCGCGGCGACGTCGGCGAGCGGCGTGATCACGCTCATCCCGTCGTGGCCGGCGAACACCGCCTCGGCCGGATCCGCCTCGACTTCGGGCGAGACGTCGGTGTCGGTCGGCACATACGGCGGGTTCGCCACAATGAGGTCGAGCGAGCCGTCCGGGATGTGATCGGACAGTTGTGCGTAATCGGTGACATCGGCGCCGAGAACTGCCACGCGATCGCCGACACCGAGGTTCTCGACATTCCGGCGCAACCACAACAGTGCCGACGGCGATTTCTCGACCGCCACCACACGGGCCGACGGCACCGACACGGCGATCGCGATGGCCAGTGCCCCACTGCCGCTACACAGATCGGCGACGAGCGGATGCGAAATGCCCCGCAGATTCTCGACGGCCCATTCGAGGATGAGCTCCGTCTCGGGCCGCGGCACGAAGACCCCCGGCCCGACGGCCAGATCGATGGGGCCGAAAGCGGCCCGACCAATGATGTGCTGCAACGGAATTCGACGTGCACGCTGCGCGACGAGCTCGCGAAAGCGCCTGCGCTCACCCGCGTCCGGTCCGTCGACGAAAGCCAACGAACCCCGATCGACGTCGAGGACATGCGCCATCAACCACTCGGCATCGCTGCGCGCCGAGTCGATTCCGGCTTCCGCGAGCAGCGATGCTGCCGAATGCAGCTCCGAGCCCGCCGACGTCATCTGGTCACTTGTCACGCAGGTCGACCTCACTCGGCCTCGAGCCGCGCCTGACGGTCTGCGGCGACGAGCGCGTCGAGCAGGGCGTCCATGTCGCCACTCAGCACGGCATCGAGATTGTTTGCCTTGTAACCGATCCGGTGATCGGTGATCCGGTTCTCCGGGAAGTTGTAGGTGCGGATGCGTTCGGAACGATCAACCGTCCGGATCTGCGCAGCCCTGCCCTCCGCCGCGGCGGCGTCGGCCTCCTCCTCGGCAGCAGACTGCAACCGCGCAGCCAGCACCTGCATAGCACGGGCCTTGTTCTGGAGCTGCGATCGCTCGTTCTGGCAGGTCACGACGATCCCGGTGGGCAGGTGGGTCAGACGGACCGCCGAGTCGGTGGTGTTCACGCCCTGGCCGCCCTTGCCGGACGAGCGGTAGACGTCGATCCGCAGATCGGACTCGTCGATCTCGATCTCCTCGACCTCCTCGGGTTCCGGGTAGATCAGCACGCCTGCCGCCGACGTGTGGATACGGCCTTGAGACTCGGTCACCGGGACACGCTGCACGCGGTGAACGCCGCCCTCGAACTTCAGCCGCGACCACACACCGTCGCGCGACGGCTCGCGGCCCTTGATCGAGAGCGTGGCCTCCTTGTAGCCCCCGAGATCGGACTCGGTGACACCGAGGACCTGGGCCTTCCAGCCGTGCCGCTCGCAGTACTTGAGGTACATGCGGGCCAGATCGGAGGCGAACAGCGCCGATTCCTCGCCGCCGGCACCCGATTTGATCTCCAACACGACGTCGTCGGAATCGTGCGGGTCGCGTGGTGCGAGCAGATCGGTCAGCGTCGCATCCAGAGATTCGACCGCAGCTTCGAGAGCGGGAATCTCCTCGGCGAACGCCGCATCGTCTGCAGCGAGTTCCCTGGCCGCGGCGAGATCATCGCGCGAGGTCTGCAGCTTCGAATACGTCGCCATGATCGGCGCGAGCTCGGCAAATCGTTTGCCCACCCGCCGCGCATGCGACGGATCGTCGTGCAATGAGGGATCAGAGAGCTGCTGCTCGAGCCCCGCGTGCTCGGCAAGAATGTCGTCGATGGCACCGCCATTGGCACCGCCTCCGGCGTCGCGCGTGTGTGCGCTCTTATTCACCGCTCGTCCTCCTCATACTTGCTCGCCCAGATACTTGCTCGCCCAACGAAAACGACGCCCGACCCGGTCGGTGTGACCGGGCGGGCGTCGTCGGGATAGCTACTTGGCGTCTGCGTTCTTGGTGCGCTTGCCGTAGCGCTTCTCGAAGCGCGCGACGCGGCCGCCGGTGTCGAGGATCTTCTGCTTGCCCGTGTAGAACGGGTGGCACTGCGAGCAGACTTCGACGTTGATCCGACCGTTCTCGGCGGTGCTGCGGGTCTCGAAGGTGTTGCCACAGCCGCAAACGACCTCTGTGACGTGGTAATCGGGGTGAATTCCCTGCTTCATTCTGGTGTCCCTTTCTGTGGTCGCCGGGTCACCGCCGCGATTCGGCGGTGTGAACCGGTACCGGACTCGACCGATCAGTATGCCATCGCCCCAGGCCCAGACGGAAATCGCAACCTTCTGGCTGGCGACGACCGCGGGCGCCGGATTCGACTCGACTGCCTGTCACCCGCCTCAACACGGCCCCACCCGTATTCATTCCGACGCAGCTCCCACTCCGCCGAACGCGCCACACGCTGCGTAAACGTGCATACGTGACGCGTCGAAGACGTGCGTCGACGCTTCTTGTGAAGGTAAGCCTTAGTTTACTGTGCCTTACCTAAGTTATAGTCGTGCGAGCCGCTCCGATGTCGCAGCGGCGAGCCGCTCCATTGTCGCAGCGGCGAACCGCTCCAACGCCGCAGCGGGTTGCATTCGCATCTGGAACCCACATCCCTACGAGAGGACCTGCGTGCACGCGATCCGGAGACCACACCTGGTGTGGGATCACAGCGACGAAAAGAGCAGCTGCGGCGTCGGCTTCATCACGCGCAAAGACGGCAGGGCAACGCACGACGTCATCGACATGGCACGTGAGGCGCTCTGCTCGGTACCCCACCGTGGTGGAATGTCGGCGCTCGGCATCGGCGACGGTGGCGGCGTGTCCATGGATCTGTCCCGACGATTCTTTCGTTCGGTGACCGGTCGACCCGACCTTGAGCTCGGCCGATTCTGCGTCGGCAACTTCTTCCTCCCGCCGTCGCCGGCCGCAGCAGCGAGAGCCACGCGACTCATCGAGCGCACGATGCACGACCGCGGATTCACCGACCTGTGCGTGCGCGATGTTCCCGTCGACCCCTCGGTGCTGCGGCCCGCATCCGCGGCAGCGCAGCTCCCGATCCGGCAATGGGTGTTCGCCGCACCCGATCCCTGCCCCGATCCGGCCGATCTCGACCACCTTGTCCAGCAGGCACTGCTGCACATCGAGTCGATCGCCTACACCTCAGACGAGTTCGCGGGCCTCTATCCCCTGTCGCTGTCCGCACGCACGCAGGTCCTCAAGGGCAGGCTCTCGTCGAACGAGGTCGTCGACTACTTCACCGACCTCGCCGATCCTGACCACCGGGTCCACACGCTGTATTTCCACACGCGCTTCTCCACCAACACCGACCCGCATCCCACGATGGCCCAGCCATTCCGGCTCCTCGCACACAATGGCGAGCTCAACACCGACAAGAAGAACCGCATCGCGCAGGTCACCGCGGCCGCGGCATCCGGGAAGACCATCTCGCGACCGCCGGGCCAATCCGACTCCAGCAGACTCGACCAGACCGTCGCCGCGCGTGTCGTATCCGAGCGCGTCGACCTCGTCACCGCGATCGTGTCGATGATGCCGCCCGCCTGGGAGAACGACACGACACTCGCCCCCGAGGTTCGGGCGATGTTCGAGTACTTCTCTCTCTACGAGGAGAAGAACGACGGCCCGGCGGCCGTGGTGTTCGGCGACGGCACTGTCATCGGCGCACGCCTGGACCGACTCGGACTACGCCCCCTGCGCACCGTCGAGACCGCCGACTACCTGTGCGCGTTTTCCGAGGCGGGACAGATCTCGTTCCCACCGGAGCGCGTGATCGCCCGTGGGCGTGTCTCCGCGGGCGGGATGATCTACTACGACCATCGCGAGCACCGCAGCTACACCACCGAACAGGCGTACGCGAAGCTCGCCGCGGCACGCGACTACCCGGCACTCCTGGATGCCGCGCGGGTCGAACTGACAGCGCTTGCGCCACAACACTCTTCACGCAGTCCCGAGAACGGCGTTTCGCCGGCCCTTCCCTGCGACGATCCGACGCTGACGGACCATCAACGCTTCCGCGCGTATCACCTCGACCAGGAAAGCCTGCGGTACTTCGTCGACCCGATGATCGACGACGGTGTCGAACGCGTCTCCGCAATGGGTTTCGGCAACGCGATCAATGCGCTCACCAATCGGGAGCCCAGCGTCGCCCGGTACTTCTCGCAGCGATTCGCGCAGGTCACCAACCCACCGCTGGACAGTATCCGTGAAGCGGACGGGATGTCGCTGCGCGTTGCGCTCGGTGCACGGCCTCGAATCAGTGAGATCGACACGGCCACAACACATCCGCATCGCCAGATCGTCATCCCGTCGCCGATACTCGACGCCGCCGCGCTCGACGTCTTGCTCGCGCAGGACGAATCCCCCGTCCGCGTCTTCGACGCCACGTTCGCGCTGCCGGAGGTATCCGACGGCTCCGATACGGCAAGGGCCGATAACACCCCAGCACAAGACGACGCCACGGCACTCGTCGACGCAGTGGAGCGAGTGTGCACCCAGGTCGTCGAGTTCGCCTCCGCCACCGGCGGAATCGCGGTCCTCAGCGACCGTGCGATTCGGGCCGATCGTGCCGCTTTGCCGATGATCTTCCTCGTCTCTGCAGTCAACCAACGGCTGATCGCTTCTGGCGCACGGCTGAGCGTGTCCCTGGTGGCTGACTCTGGCCAGATCGAGTCGTCGCATCACCTCGCCGCGGTACTCGGCTTCGGAGCCGCTGCGGCACATCCTCATTCGGTCGCGCGGCGCGCAACGCGCTCCGGTGACCAACAGACGGCGACAGCAGGATTCGCTCGCTGGGCCGCTGCGGCCACGAAGTCGCTCATGAAGACGATGGGCCGAGTGGGGTTGTGCACGGTCGAAAGCTACATCGGTGGCGAGTTCTTCGAGCCGAACTTCCTCGATACCTCCGACCCTGTACTCGCAGAATGGTTTCCGACGATGCGCTCGCCAGCAGGCGGGGCTGCACTCGCCGATGTCGTCGACGCCATTGCCGGTGCTCACCGAGCTGCGATGGCCGCGCCGGCCGCGTCGTCGGACAAAGATCTTCCACTACTCGGGCTGTTCAAGGAACGTGCCGACGGAGCCGGTCACTCCTTTGGCGTCGCCGCCGTCCGCGGCTACGGCGAGATGGTCTCGGAGACATTGCAGTTTGCCACGGCGACAGTCCACTCCGTACGTGCCGACGAGGCGGGGGCCGCGGATCTTCTGCGACTGCTCACGCTCGGCGACCTCGACGGCGCATTCGGCGAGACCGCGCAACTGTACTCATCGAGCAGCTATGACCGGCTCACCGATGCCGAGATCGACGCATTCACCGTCACCGACGCCTACCGCGCATTCGTCGACGACATTGCGCGGACTCGGGCGGAACGCCCGAGTACCGTCCGCGACGTCCTCGACCTTCGTCGTGCCGACACGTCACGCAGGTTGACCGATGTGCAACCCGCCCATGAGATCACCGCAACGTTCGCGTCCGGGGCCATGAGCCACGGCGCTCTCGTCGCGCAGGCACACGAAGCAATCGCCCACGGCACCAACATGGTCGGCGCGCTGTCGAACAGCGGTGAAGGCGGCGAGCACTATTCGAGGTACGGCACGCTACGCGCGTCGAGGATCAAGCAGTTCGCCTCGGGCAGATTCGGGATCTGGGCGGGATACCTCGCCGACCCCATGCTCACCGAGCTCGAGATCAAGATCGGCCAGGGCGCCAAACCCGGTGAGGGAGGCCAACTTCCGTCGCCGAAAGTCACCGTCGAGATCGCTGCGGCCCGCGGTGGCACTCCGGGAGTCGAACTCGTCTCTCCCCCACCGCATCACGACACGTACTCGATCGAAGACCTCGCTCAGCTCATCCACGACTGCAAAGCAGCGCGGGTGCGCGTGATCGTGAAGCTGGTGTCGTCCGAGGGCATCGGAACCATAGCCGTCGGAGTCGCCAAAGCAGGCGCCGACGTGATCAACGTCGCCGGAAACACCGGCGGCACCGGCGCGGCGTCGGTCACCAGCCTGCGCTATGCGGGGCGTGCCGCCGAGATAGGTCTCGCCGAGGTACACCAGGCGCTCTGTGCGCACGGTCTCCGCGAGAAGGTCGTGCTCCGTGCGTCGGGAGCTCATCAGACAGGTCGCGACGTGGTGGTTTCGGCGCTGCTGGGTGCCGACAGCTTCGAGTTCGGTACCGCCGCCCTGATGATGATGGGCTGCGTGATGGCCAAGAACTGCAACATCAAATGTCCGGCTGGCCTCACGACGAATCCCGAACTGTTCGACGGGGATCCGCGTGCCATGGCGCAATACCTGCTCAACGTCGCGCACGATGTGCGGGAGATTCTCGCCGAACTCGCGCTACCCGATCTGCGCGCGGCACGCGGTCGGACCGATCTACTCGTCGGGATCGAGCATCCCGCGATCGTCGGACGCCTCGACACCGCACCGCTTCTCGCGCGCGTCGACAGGGAGGCCATCACCGATCCGGTCTACCTCGAGGCCGACTTCGCCGTCGACAACTCGCTGCTGACCCAGGTGTGCGACGCGCTGTTCGATGATGGGGCAGAGAGTATCGTCACCATCCCGACGGTGCTCGGCAACCGCAACAAGAGTGTCGGTGCGCAACTGGCCGTCGACATCGAGCGCATGCTCAACTACACCGCACCCGACCACCCCGCTTCCGAACACCCCGCTTCCGAAAATATCGACCGGCTACCGGCCGTCTATGTCGACGAGCGCGGGCGTCGTTATCTCGCACCCGATTCCGTCACGATCCCCACGTCAGGGTCTGCAGGGTTGTCCTACGGCGCATTCTGCAACGACGGTCTGCGCCTCGAGCACACCGGCACGTGCAATGACGGCGTCGGAAAGTCGATGTCGGGTGGAACGGTCGTGGTGCGCTCTCCCGGAGGGGGTTCGCCCGCGGAGGGCGGCAACGTCCTGGTCGGCAACTTCGCGCTGTTCGGGGCCACCGGTGGGCGCCTCTTCGTCGAGGGAGAGGCCGGAGACCGCTTCGCCGTACGCAATTCGGGTGCCACCGCAGTGGTCGAAGGCATCGGCGAGTTCGGTTGTGAATACATGACCAACGGAGCGGTGCTCAATATCGGCGGGTTCGGTCGAGGACTCGGCAACGGGATGAGCGGCGGCTTCCTCTATCAGTACGATCCGGCCTGTGTACTCGCCGACCGGATCAGTTCGGACTCGGTGCTTGTCGGAGCGATCACGGGAGTCGACGACCCGCTCGCACCGATCCACCACCATGCGGTCCACCTACTCCTCGAGATGCACGCCGAGGCAACCGGTTCCGCGCTCGCGAACCGGCTCCTCGAGAACTGGGAGACCGAGCGGCACTACATCAGCTACGCCATGCCGCGCGCGCTCGTCAGTCACCAGGACGCCCCGACGCTGCTGGCCACGCTCGGTCACCGTGCACTCGTCGACGAACTGTCCACGTCGATCGCCACCGACCAGGTCAGGACTCTCAAACGGCATGTCAGAAACCGCACGCCGATCCTCGACGGCCTCGTACCGGCGTACGGTCACACCGACGACGCCACGATGTACCGACTCCTCAATGCGTTCACGGTGTTCCATCTCGCCCGAGAGGTCGCCCAGACGCGCATGCGTCGCTCGAGATCGACGGTCGTGGGCGCGGATTCGCGGTCGGAACAGCTCATCGCGCGAGCCGCACGCAATCTCGTCCTGACAGAAGACTTCGACCTCGTCACACGCGTGGGTACGTTCGTCCGCGACATCCTCGCCGACTACGACGAGCAACAGATCGCCGCGCTCATCTCCGCCAAACGGATCGACGACTACAAGCGGGCGCTCGCGGCCCGCAACGTGCGCTCCGTCGATGCACCCGCGACCTACGGCTGGATCATGCACCAGGACAACCACATCCGTGACGTATTGGGGTCGCTCCCCGACTTCGACGCCCTGTTCGCCTCGCGCACAGTGCCGACCGTCGTCGAGGCGCTCGCGGCAGCGACACCGCACGGAACCGTCGCTGCCGACGACATCGCACCTCTCTCACACCCGAAGGCGGGATGACATGCAATTGCCCTACATTCCCACCGATGTTCCCTTCACAGGCGACCAGAAGGCATGGCTCGCAGGATTCCTCGCAGGCCTGAACACGAGAATGACGATGCCGCAGCCTGCGTCCGCGCCCGGCCTCGGACACATGTCGGCCGAATCGAGTACGGCCGACGTGTCGCAACCCTTGCTCATCGCCTACGGCACCCAGACCGGAAACGCGGAGATGCTCGCCGAGAAGGCGAAGGCGAAGGCCGCGGAGATCGGCATCGACGCACGGGTCTGCGACCTCGCCGACCTCGATCTCGCCGCACTCGGCACGACGACACGGCTGCTCGTCGTCACGTCGACCTACGGTGAGGGCGACATGCCGGACGACGCCGAGGACTTCTGGCAGGCACTCGCGGCACCGGAGGTCGGTCGACTCGACGGACTGACATTCGGCGTCCTCGCGCTCGGGGATTCGATCTATGACGGCTTCTGTCAGGCGGGTAAGAACGTCGACGCACGGCTCGCGGAACTGGGGGCGACACGGGTCGTCGAACGTGTCGACTGCGATGTCGACTATCAGCAGACGGCCGACGAGTGGCTCGCACGGGCTCTACCTCTGTTTGCCGCGGCCACACCGCAGCAGACGGGCTCCGAGCTTGCGGACGAGGCGCCCGCTCCCGCGGCGACAGTCGAGCTCTCCGAGGCCGGCAAGGACGTCACCGAGAAGGCCGGTAAGCCTGCGCGCCAACGCAAGTCGACGTGGGGCCGCAAGAATCCGTACCCGGCGACGGTGATCGCCAACACCGTTCTCTCCGGCCCCGGTTCGGCCAAAGAGGTTCGGCACCTGGTGATCTCGTTGGGCGACAGCGGCATCACCTACGAGCCCGGCGACGGGCTGAGCGTCGTGCCGCGCAACGACCCCGCGCTCGTCGACCGCATCATCGACAGGCTCGGCGTCTCGCCGCAGACACCGGTCGTCGATCGCAAGGAGCAACGTCCGCTGCGCGAGGCACTGCTGCACCGCTATGAGATCGCGACTGCCTCAAAGTATCTGGTCGACTACATCGCGGCCCGCAGCGGCGATGCCGAACTCACACACCTCGCCTCCACCGGCGACCGCGAAGCGCTCGACGCGTGGCTGTGGGGCAAGGACGTGCTCGACCTCCTCAACGTCGACGAATCGCTGACCATCACCCCCGACGAACTCCTCGCGGAGTTGCAGCCGCTCGCCCACCGCGTCTACTCGATCTCGTCGAGCCCCCGCGCTCATGCAGGAACCGTCCACCTGACGATGGCGACGGTCCGCTACCGTTCCGGCGAGCGAGACCGCGGAGGGGTGTGCTCGACGCACCTCGCAGACAGGATCGCCGACGACGAGACGATCGGCGTGTTCGTGACACCCAACAAGTCGTTCCGGCTGCCACCCGACGACGCGAAGGTCGTGATGGTCGGACCGGGTACCGGCATCGCTCCGTTTCGTGCATTCCTCCACGAGCGAGCCGAACGCGGTGCGACGGGAGACAACTGGCTGTTCTTCGGCGACCAACACGAAACGTGCGATCACATCTACCGCGACGAGATCGATCAGTTCGTGTCCGACGGGCTGCTCACCCATCTCGACCTCGCGTTCTCACGCGATCAGGAACACAAGGTCTATGTGCAGGACAGGATGCGCGCTCGCGGAGCCGAACTCTTCCGCTGGCTCGACGACGGCGCGTACCTGTATGTGTGCGGCGATGCGACTCGAATGGCGCGCGACGTCGACGATGCGTTGCACGAGATCATCGCCGAGCACGGCGGGCACAGTGCCTCCGCAGCGCAGGATGCGGTGTCACAGCTCAAGAAGGACAAGCGGTACATGCGTGACGTCTACTGACCTCACCCCGATCAGCAGTTGAAAGGATGGCAACGATGCCAGCCAACCCGCCGGATCCCGAGCAGCCGACAACGCGACGTTGCGCACGCGAGGGCGCGTGTCGCTGCAGCAGAGCAACGCACACGAGCGACCTCGACGCGTTGCTCGCAGATCCGCAGTTCTCCGGACATCTGCTGCGCGGCAACGCCTCTGCCCTCGGAGGACATCTACCACTGCTCGATCAGATCGTCGGCGTGACCGTTGCCGGACCTGTCATTTTGAACGACGTCGGTGTCCACGAGACCCCGACGATCATGGGCGGGCCGATTCGCTGTCGCGCCGGCAGGGTGTCGCTGCGTCTGCACCCCGATCGTCTCGGCTCCGCACTCGTCAGCGAACCCGCAGCGCAGGCGCCGCCCATGCTCCGACTGTTCGACGCCGACGGAAACACCGCTCACGCAACCTATCTGACGGAGGCGTCGGACAGATTGGCATTCGAGGCCATCGGATTGTCTGCCGACACGTTCTCGTCCGACGGCCCGCCCGACGTCGATATCGCGAACGATGCGCCGGAGGTCATCGTCTGTTGCGACGACGCGCTCGACGATCAGGTCGCGCAGCTCGACAGCATCCTCGTCGACGGCGGAGTCTCACGTCTCGCCTCGATGCCGGCGCGAGAAGGCTTCGCACGCATCGACTCTCGTCAGGCTATCGCCGCGCTCGAGCATGCGGCGCTGCACGGTGTGGAACTGACGATGGCCGCGACGGCACCCGGTTGTGTCCAGCTACACCACGATCAGCTCGACGGCGCCCGCGAACACGAGGGACAGATGCTGCTGGCATCCGGGCGCGGACGGGCGATGATCAACTTCAATCTCGTCACCGAGTGCTGGGTGACCTGGTCGCAGGGCGTGTGGGGTCCGACCGGATCCATCGAGATCTACGACCGCCACGCACGATGCGGAATGGTGATCACGCAGACCGGCGCGGTACCCGCCGCGATGTTCGACGCGTGGGATCACCTGATGACCGAACTGGCCGCCTGAGTTCAGGTCCGACGACGTGTTCGGCTGCCGATTCCGTGGCCGTGAGGTCATGTTCGACGACGCGAAGAGCTCCGCACGAACACCGTTGGTAGACAACCACACCCGTCGAGGTGAGGTGGCATGACTGAACGGTCCAGTGGTGTGCGTGGTCGATATGCGTGAGTGACATGCCTCCACTGTAATGTAATGGCATTATGCATTTCAACCATTACGGACGGGATGCCGTCGTGCTGGCCGTCGACTTGGCCAATAGCCCTCCGAGGGATGCAGACGAACTCGTCACCCGATGCCGTGCAGCAGGTTTCGTATTCGACGCCGACGACATCGGTCCCGAGGACCTGCGCAAGACCCTCGAATACCTCGAACACTGGCGGGATGTCGCGCGCGCGACCGACGAGCAGGCGCGCGCTGACCTGTTGAACGACCTGCTGTTACAGCACGCCGCGGCTCCCCGACTCACCAACCATGCGAAGACCGGGTGGCATCTACACTTTCGCGACGACAACGTCGCGGGCTGGCAGCAGATCTGTGTGCTGATCTCTGCGGCAACGGCACTGCACCTCACCGGACGCGGCATCGACCGCATGGGTGCATGCGAACTCGCCGAATGCACCCGTGTCTTCGCCGACACCTCACGCAACGGGCGGCAGCGCTACTGCTCACCGGCCTGCGCAAACCGCGCAGCCGTGCGACGCCACCGCGCCGCACAGGCCAGCGCAAGCTAGCGTCAGTCGCCCTGCTGTGTCAGCCGTCCTGCTGCGTCAGTCGTCCTTCATGGCGCCGGGGGCGTTCGACTGCACCTGCAGCAAGAACTCGTAATTGTTCTTGGTCTTCTTGAGCTGGCTGATCAGCAGGTCGATGGCCTGCTGCGAATCGAGTCCGCTCAGCACGCGACGGAGCTTGTGCATGATGGCGAACTCCTCGGGCGACATCAGCAGTTCGTCCTTACGGGTACTCGACTGGTTGACGTCGACAGCCGGGAACACACGACGATCGGCGATCTTGCGGTCGAGCTTGAGCTCGGCGTTACTGGTGCCCTTGAACTCCTCGAAGATCACCGTGTCGCCGGTCGAACCGGTCTCGACCAGTGCGGATGCGATGATCGTCAGAGATCCGCCGTTCTCGATGTTGCGAGCAGCGCCGAGGAATCGCTTCGGCGGGTAGAGCGCCGTCGAGTCGACACCACCGGACAGGATGCGTCCCGATGCGGGCGACGCATTGTTGTACGCGCGGCCGAGGCGGGTGATGGAGTCGAGCAGCACCACGACGTCTTTGCCCTGCTCGACGAGGCGCTTGGCGCGCTCGATCGCGAGCTCCGAGACCGACGTGTGGTCTGACGGCGGACGATCGAAGGTCGAGGCGATGACCTCGCCCTTGACCGACCGCTGCATGTCGGTGACCTCTTCGGGTCGCTCGTCGACGAGGACCACCATGAGGTGACATTCGGGGTTGTTGATGGCGATCGCGTTGGCGATGTCCTGCAGGATCGTCGTCTTGCCTGCCTTCGGAGGCGACACGATCAGCGCGCGCTGCCCCTTACCGATCGGCATGATGAGGTCGATGACGCGGGTGTCGAGTTGCTCTTTGGCCGTCTCGAGACGCAGTCGCTGGTTCGGGTACAGCGGTGTCAGCTTGTTGAAATCCGGTCGCTTACGGGCGGATTCGACATCTGACCCGTTCACCGAGTCGAGACGCACCAACGGATTGAACTTCTGTCGCTGATTCTGCTGCTCGCCCTCGCGCGGAACCTTCACGGCACCGGTGATCGCGTCGCCACGACGCAAACCGTTCTTGCGAACGAGGTTCATCGAGACGTACACGTCGTTGGGACCGGCGAGATATCCCGAGGTCCGCACGAAGGCGTAGTTGTCGAGAACGTCGAGAATGCCTGCGACAGGCTGCAACACGTCGTCGTCGGAGATCTGCGGCTCGCCGCCACCCGAACCGTCGCGGTCACGTCCACGACGGCGTTCACGGAAGCGACGACCGCGGCGCCCGCGGCCACCTTCGCCATCGTCGTCGCGATTGTTGTTGTCGCGATTGTTGTTGGGGCCCTGGTTCTTGCCGCTGTTCTGGCCGCCCTCGCTGCTTTGGTTGCCGCCGCCCTGCTGAGCCGAGTTCGAGCCGTTCGAGTTCGAACCGCCCTGCCCACCGTTGCGATTGCGGGTGCGGTTGCGATTGTTGCCGCCGCCCTGGTTCGACGCGTGGTCGGACTCGCCGCGCCCGTTGCCACCACGGTCGTTGTCGCCACGGTGATTGTTCGACTGGTCGCTGTCGGTCCGAGTGCTCTGCGCGCTCGACTCCACCGACGCACCGTTCGCCGAGTCGGTAGCAGCACCGTCGGCATAACCACTGCTGGCAGGAGTACTGTCGGCAGACTTCTCCGACTGCGGGCTCGCAGTGGTCTCGGAGGTGATCGTCATCTGCTCCGGCGCAGCCTCGGCAGATGTCGCGGTCTTCGTGCGGCGGGTCGCGCTGCGGACCGCCTTGGGAGCCTCACCGGCAACAGCCTCAGCCTTGGGTGCGGTTGCCTTCTGGGTGTCGGCGGCAGGTGATCCTGCGCCCTGGCGCTCCTTGATGGCGGCGATCAGATCGCCCTTGCGCATTCCGGACGTGCCCTTGATGCCCAGCTCACCTGCGAGTGAACGGAGTTCGGTCAGCACCATGCCGGAGAGGCCTGCGCGCGGCTTGGTCTTGGGTGCGCCTTGGTCGTCGGCGACGCTAGGCGCGGTGATCAGGTCCGTATCAGTCACGGATGTCCTTTCGTTCCTCCGCAGTCAGATGCTGCATGAGGTCGTGATGTCGCCTACTGAGGTGTCCAACGCCGCTCGATCGGCTCGACGCGTCGTCAACCTTCAGAGGAAATGACCGCCGTCCGTGGTGGACGGGCGGACAAGATTGTGGTCCGGCTGCGGTATGTCACTCCTGAACTGCTGTGCTCTCGACAAGAATCTGCTCTCGACAAGAAGTGCCGACTCGCGGATTGCGCGATGCCCCAGATCGGTGACTGCTCATGTGCACACCCGGGAGCCGACCGGATGTTGATCAGAGATCGGTGAGAAGCACGGCGGAACGAGCCTGCGCGGCTAGACCAGTTTATGATAACCCCCCAGGCATGGTACCGGCAACACGCCGAATCCGCATGAGGAGATTCAGCCGATCTGGACGCCGCCGGCAATCTCGAGTTGCTGCACGCGAAAGCCCTGTTCGCCTGCCAGTTCGCGGGTCGTCGAATCGACCGATCGCGTGTCGAGGACCAGCACGCTCGGGCCTGCCCCGGAGACTGTCGCCGCGTATCCCCGCGCCCGGAGGGCGGCGACGAGCCGCGCGGTCTCGGGCATGGCGGCCGCGCGATAGGGCTGATGCAACCGGTCGTCGGTTGCTGCAAACAGACAACTCGGATCGGACGTCAGGGCCACGACGGCGAGCGCTGCGCGACTGACATTGAAAATCGCGTCGGTACGCGGGACGTCGTCGGGCAGCAGCCCACGGGTGAACGACGTCGACGACTCGGTCGACGGAACGAAGGCTGTCGCGCGGATCGCGGGGTGGACATCGAGCCGCCGCGCGCCATAGTGGGCATGCTCACCGGGTTCGATCCAGGTCACGACCGCGGACCCCAGCACGCTTGCCGCGGCGTTGTCGGGGTGCCCCTCGAAGGCACTGGCCAGTTGCACCAGGTCGGCGTCGGAGATGGGGTTGCCGAGGCCTGCGGCGACGACGAGTCCCGACGCTGCGGCGAGTCCTGAGACCGCGGCCGAGGCCGACGATCCGAGGCCGCGCGAATGCGGGATGGCGTTGACCGTCTTCAGGTGCAGCCCAGCGGCCGAAACCCCCGCGTGCGCGAGCCCTGCGAGGAGCGCGCGGACGACGAGATGGTTGGCATCACGTGGCACGTCGTCGGCTGCCTCACCCACGACGTCGACGTCGATGCCCGCTGGTGTCGTCGATGCGACGACCTCGTCGTAGAGGCCGAGCGCGATGCCGAGCGAGTCGAACCCCGGTCCGAGGTTCGCACTCGACGCAGGCACACGCACCTTGGTCGAAAGACCTTCCGGCAGTTGCCTATACACCGTATCCGGGCTGACCATTCGTCGGGCCGTCCCAGCTTCAGGCGACGCCGAGTGCATCGGCAACTGCCACGGGATCGACGGGAATCGCCTCGACTTCCGGCATCCCGAGGAGCGCGGTGTCGGGGTCCTTCAGGCCGTTTCCGGTCACGGTGCACACAACCGTCTGGCCCGGAGTGATCCAGCCGTCGGCGTGGGCCGCGAGCAGGCCCGCCACGCTGGCAGCGGACGCGGGCTCGACGAAGACGCCCTCTTTGCCCGCCACGAGTCGGTACGCCTCGAGCAGCTTCTCGTCGGTGGCTGCGCGGAACTGGCCGCCCGACTCCTCCTTGGCCGCGACGGCCTGGTTCCAGCTTGCGGGCGACCCGATGCGGATCGCGGTGGCGATGGTCTCGGGATCTTTCACCGGCGCGCCGTTGACCAGCGGAGCAGCACCTGCGGCCTGCACACCGAGCATGCGCGGAAGATCGCTGATGCCGTCGGCGTGGTACTCGCGGTAGCCCTTCCAGTACGCGGTGATGTTGCCCGCGTTGCCCACCGGGAGCACGTGCACGTCGGGCGCGCGACCGAGGACGTCGACGATCTCGAATGCCGCGGTCTTCTGCCCCTCGATACGCGCCGGATTGACCGAGTTGACCAGCTCGATCTCGGTGAACTCCGCGGTGGCCTTGCGAGCGAGTTCGAGACAGTCGTCGAAGTTGCCCTGCACCTGGATGATCTTGGCCCCGCTCATGACCGCCTGGGCGAGCTTGCCCATCGCGATCTTTCCTTCGGGAATCAGCACGGCACAGGTGATACCGGCGCGGGTGGCGTAGGCAGCCGCCGACGCCGACGTATTGCCCGTCGACGCGCACAGGACCGCGGTCTTGCCGTTGTTGACGGCGTTGCTCACGGCCATGGTCATGCCGCGGTCCTTGAACGAGCCCGTCGGGTTGAGGCCCTCGACCTTGAGGTACACCTCGCAGCCGGTCAGCTCCGACAGGTATGGCGCCGGCACCAGCGGGGTCGCACCCTCGAGGAGGGTCACGACCTTCCAGTCGTCGCCTACGGGCAGTCGTGAACGATAGGCCTCGATCAGCCCCGGCCAGCCGGCGTGCACAGGCGCGTGCGCGGGTGCGTTGGTCGCGTCAGTCATCGGTTCCTTCCAATCGCAGAACGCTGGAAACCGTGGTCACGGAGTCCATGTCCTCAAGTGCTGCAACGCATTCCGACTGAGCTCGATCGGGTGCGCGGTGTGTGACGACGATGAGCCGGGCGTCGTCGCCCGCGCCTTCCTGACGGACTGCGGCGATACTCACCGATCGCTTCGAGAATTCGTTGGCGACCTGCGAGAGTACACCGGGCTTGTCGGCGACTCGCATGGAGACGTAGTAGCGGGTCGGCACTTCGTCGATCGACGCAATCGGCAACGACGCGTAGGTCGATTCAAGCGGTCCGCGACCACCGTGCACCTTGTTTCGTGCGGCCATCACCATGTCGCCGAGCACCGCCGATGCCGTCGGCGAACCGCCCGCACCCTGCCCGTAGAACATGAGCCTTCCGGCATTCTCGGCCTCGACGACGACCGCGTTGAAGGCGCCGTTGACCGTTGCGAGCGGGTGCGACAACGGGATCAGCGCCGGGTACACGCGCGCCGACACCCGCTGGGAGCCGTCGGCGCCTCGCACCCGTTCACAGATCGAGAGAAGTTTGACCGTGCAGTCGAACTTCTTCGCCGCCACCAGATCGTCGGGCGTCACATTCGTGATGCCCTCGCGGTAGACGTCGGCCGCGGTCACGCGGGTGTGGAACGCGATCGACGCGAGGATCGCGGCCTTGGCCGCGGCGTCGTAGCCCTCGACGTCGGCCGTCGGATCGGCCTCGGCGTAACCCAGACGTCCTGCCTCGGCGAGGGTTTCGGCGTAGTCGGCACCGGTCTCCGCCATCTCCGAGAGGATGAAGTTGGTGGTGCCGTTGACGATTCCGGCGACTCGCTCGACCGTGTCGCCCGCGAGAGACTGCATCAGCGGACGCACCACCGGAATTGCTCCGGCGACGGCCGCCTCGAAGTACAGGTCGACCTTGGCGTCGGCGGCTGCGGTGGCGAGTTCGCCCGTGTACTCGGCGAGTAGCGCCTTGTTGGCCGTCACCACGGATTTGCCCGATTGCAGTGCGGTGCGGATCACTTCGCGCGCGGGATCGATTCCGCCCATGAGTTCGACGACGATGTCGACGTCGTCGCGTGCCACGAGTGCCGCGGGGTCGTCGGTGATCAGTTCCTGAGCGATCTTGCGTGGTCGAGTCAGATCACGCACCGCGACGCCGCGCAGTTCAACGGGCGCACCGACCCGAGCCCTCAGGTCGGCGGCGTTGTCCTCGAGGATTCGCACGACCTCGGAACCCACATTGCCCATACCGAGGACCGCGACGCCGATCGTCTTGTCCTGCGCTGTCATGCCTTGTCCCGCCGATTGGTCTTGCCCTACCGAGTTGCCTTGTCCTGCTGATTCTTCTTGTCCTGCACCGTTACTCATTCAGCTCACCTCCAGCCGCAGATAGTCGTCGAGTGTCTCGCGGCGAAGAATCACCCTCGCCGTACCGTCGGCCACGGCGACCACGGCCGGTCGCATCGCCATGTTGTATCGGCTCGACATCGAATAGCAGTACGCACCGGTCGCCGCGACGGCGATCAGATCGCCGGGTTCGAGGTCGCCGGGTAGCCAGCAGTCCTTGATCACGATATCGCCACTCTCGCAATGCTTTCCGACGACGCGGCTCACCACCGGATCGGCGTCGGACACCCGCGAGACCAGCCGCACGTCGTACTCGGCCTGATACAGCACCGTCCGGATGTTGTCGCTCATTCCGCCGTCGACGGACACGTAGCGACGTACCGACCCGCCGCCGAGTTCGACGTCTTTGATGGTCCCGACCCGGTAGAGCGTGATGGTGCCCGGCCCCGCGATCGCGCGACCGGGTTCGACGGCGATGGTCGGCATCGGCAAACCAACCGCTTCCGATTCGCGGCGGACGATGGCGGCGAGTGTCTCGGCGACGTCGGCGATGGACAGCGGACGTTCGTCGGGAAGGTACGAAATACCCAGTCCCCCACCGAGATCAACGATCGACATCTGCGATGTCTTGTCGACACCGAACTCGTCGACGACGTCGTGCAGCAATCCGAGCACGCGATGTGCCGCGAGCTCGAAACCGTCCATGTCGAAGATCTGGGAGCCGATGTGGCTGTGCAGCCCCACCAGTCGCAGGTTGTCGGTGGCGAAGACGCGTCGAACCGCTTCCATGGCGACGCCGCCCGACAGCGCGAATCCGAACTTCTGATCCTCGTGCGCCGTGGCGATGAACTCGTGGGTGTGGGCCTCGACGCCGACCGTCACGCGGATCAGTACGTCGGCAACAACGCCACGCTCGCCCGCCAAGCGGTCGAGGCGCTCGATCTCCATCATCGAGTCCAGCACGATGTGACCGACACCGGCCTCGAGTGCCGCGTCGAGTTCGTCGAGGCTCTTGTTGTTGCCGTGCAACGCGATTCGCTCCGCCGGGAAGCCCGCGTGAAGGGCGATCGCGAGCTCACCACCGGAACAGACGTCGAGTGACAGACCTTCCTGGTCGACCCAGCGCGCAACCTCGCTGCACAGGAACGCCTTCGACGCGTAGTGCACACGTCCGTATGGCCCGAACGCGGTCATCATGTCGCGGCAGCGGGAGCGGAAATCATCCTCGTCGAGCACGAACAGCGGGGTGCCGAATGTCTCGGCCAGCTCGCCTACACCGACGCCCGCGATGGTCAGCTCACCGGACTCGGCACGAACAGCATTGCGGGGGAACACGTTTGCCGGGATCTGCGCCACCGCGGCCGGGTCGCTGCGCTGCTGGGCCAACTGCGGTGCCGCGTGGGTCTCGGCGTGGCGGGGTCCCGCCGGATGCGCGTTCACATCCGCTCCGGAGCGCTGACGCCGATGAGATAGAGCCCGTTGCGCAGCACCTGACGGGTTGCCGCGCTCAGCGCGAGCCTCGCGCCGTGGATGTCACCGGGTTCCTCATCGCCCTGTGGCAGCACCCGATTGTGGGCGTAGAACCGGTGGTAGGCACCCGCGAGCGACTCCAGGTAGCGCGAAATGCGGTGCGGCTCACGCAGTTGCGCCGCCGTGGCCACCACCTCGTCGAAGTCGCCGATCGTGCGGATCAGATCGCCCTCGGTGTCGGAGTCGAGCAGGTCGAGGTGTTCGAGCCGGGGCTTGAGGCCCAGTTCGTCGGCGTTGCGAGCGATCGCCGACAACCGCGCGTGTGCGTACTGCACGTAGTACACCGGGTTGTCGTTGGACTGCTTGGCCAGCAGGTCGAGGTCGATGTCGATGTTGACATCGATCGACGAGCGGATGAGTGCGTAGCGCGCGGCGTCGACTCCAACCGCGTCGACGAGATCGTCGAGCGTGATCACGGTGCCGGCACGCTTACTCATCCGCACGGGCTTGCCGTCGCGGACGAGGTTGACCATCTGGCCGATGAGGACCTCGACGGTGTCGGGATCGTCACCGAGTGACGCGGCCGCAGCCTTGAGTCGCTTGATGTAGCCGTGGTGGTCGGCGCCGAGCATGTACATGCACAGGTTGAAACCGCGGTTGCGCTTGTCGCGGTAGTAGGCGATGTCGCCCGCGATGTAGGCGGCCTCGCCGTCGCTCTTGATGACGACTCGATCCTTGTCGTCGCCGAAGTTCGTCGTGCGCAGCCACCACGCGCCGTCGGATTCGTAGAGGTTTCCGTTTGCGCGCAGCTCGGCGATGCACTCCTCCACGAGGCCCGAGGTGAACATCGAGTTCTCGTGGGTGAATACGTCGAAGTCGGTTCCGAACTCGTGCAGGCTCGACTTGATGTGGTCGAACATCAGCTCGACGCCCACCGAGCGGAAGGTCTCGCGACGCTGCTCCTGCGGCTGCTCGAGTACGCCCGGTACCGCCTCGACAACCTGATTCGCGATCTCGACGATGTACTCGCCCGCGTAACCGTCCTCGGGCGTCGGCTCACCGAGTGCCGACGCTTCGAGTGACCGTGCGAACTTGTCGATCTGCGAGCCGTGGTCGTTGAAGTAGTACTCGCGGGCGACCTTCGCCCCGCGTGCGGCGAGCACTCGTCCGAGCGCGTCGCCCACGGCGGCCCAGCGGGTGCCACCGAGGTGGATGGGGCCGGTCGGGTTGGCGGAGACGAACTCGAGGTTGATGGTCTTGTCGGAGAACTCGTCGCCCCTGCCGTAGTCGACGGTGTCGGTGAGGACGGTCTCGATCACGCTGTTCTGTGCTGCCGCTGCGAGCCAGATGTTGACGAATCCCGGGCCCGCGACCTCGGCTTTGTCGATTCCGTCAGCCGCGGAGAAGGCATCGGCGAGCCAGCCGGCGAGCTCACGCGGGTTGACGCCGAGCTTCTTGCCGAGCTGGAGTGCGACGTTGGTCGAGTAGTCGCCGTGATCAGCGAGGCGCGGGCGCTCGACGACCACGGAGTCGGGCACCAGAGAAGCGTCGAGTCCGTGGTCGGACACGACGGTCCGGGTCACGGCACTCAGCAATGCAGCGAGGTCGGCGGGAGTCACAGGTCACCATCCTATTGGCCTGCATTCTTCGGGCGACAACGCCCCTGGTAGGTGACGTCGGTGTACGGGTAGCCGAAAGCCCCTAGGAGGCGTGCTCGTGAGGGAGCACGGTCGGAGTGAAGGGTTCGATCGTGGGTTCAACCCCTGAACGAACGGTCACGATCGACCACTCCGGAATCTCCACCCACTTGGTATCGCGATACTCGAGTTCCAACGGTTCGGACACCACGATGCGCCCGTCAGCGGGGAGTTCGATGTCTCCCCCGCGGTCGCCGGCGGTCAATCGCATCGTGCCCACCGAGTGATAGAGCGAATTCGAGGCCCGATTGCTCGAATAGCGCACGGCGTAGATCTCCTCGCCATTCGCGGCGCAGATCGTGGCACTGAACGGGGAGTCGACGCCGTTGTCGGTGCGCGCCTGCTCCACACGCCCGACCAGGCGCGCCAACGCACCCTTGGGATCGGTGTCGAGTCCGTAGGTCAACGCGAGGTAGAAGCACAGTTCGGTGTCGGCGTTGCCCTCGATGAACGGATACAGCTCGGGCGCCACATCGAGTGTGAGGTCGCGCTTGAGCCGGAAGAAGTCGCCGATCTCGCCGTTGTACTGAAACAGCCACCGCCCGTACTGGAATGGGTGACAGTTCGCTCGATCGATCGTGCCTCCCAGCGCAGCCCGGACGTGGGCGAGGAACATCGGCGAGGAGACCTGTTCGGCCAGCCGATGCAGATTTGCGTCACTCCATGCGGGCCGTACATCGCGGTATTGACCCGGGAAGCTGCGATCACCCCACCATCCGACACCGAATCCGTCGCCGTTCGTCGGCCACGCGTGGTTACGGAACATCGACGTCATCGGCGCCCCGGGAAGGTACAGCTGTCGCGCCTCAAAACTCTGATCGACCAGCGAATGGGATGGCCTGGTGAGAAGGTCTTCGATACGAATGGGAGAACCAGCGTAGGCAAGCCAGCGGCACATGGTTTCGACGCTAACAGGGTGCGCCGTTGCGCGCGGGAATCACGGCGACGAGCTCGTAGAGTTCATGGCATGATCTCGGCGATTCGACTCTTCAACGACGACGACGGCCGCTCCCACGTCGAGTACGGCACGATCTCTCTCGACGCCGGCACATTGCGGTCGTCCGAGACGGCGACGACCACGGCGGCTTTTCAGGAGACAGCGGAGGGCGGGTCGCTCGCCTGGCACACCGCCCCGCGTCGGCAGTACGTGATCACCCTTGCTGGAATCCTCGATTTCATCACCCGCGACGGCGAGCGCTTTCGGCTCGAACCCGGCGTCGTACTTGTTGCCGAGGACACCGACGGCAGCGGTCACCAGTGGGAGCTGATCGGCGACGATCCGTGGCGGCGCCTGTACGTCGGCCTCGCCGACGACGCGGCGTCGGGCTTCGTGGCGGGGGCTGAGGGCTAGGCCTGTCCGGGGAGCGATGCCCACGACGGGAGGCCGGGAGAATATAACTGTGCCCCCGGCAGGATTCGAACCTGCGGCCTTCTGCTCCGGAGGCAGACGCTCTATCCCCTGAGCTACGGGGGCTCATCGGGCGCAGCAAGCCTAACCCACGGCGACAACAGATCCCAACCCGGTCGGTACGCGTGTCAGAACGGTGGCAGGTCTCCGGCGCTGGGATGGCCGGCCGACGTGGGGCGGAGAGCTCTAGATGTGTGTCGTACCGAAGGATGTGGGTGCTGCAGCGCCCACATCCTTCGATACGACACACATTTACGGGGCGGCCAGTGTCCGGACGGTGACCCTGGACCCGGATTCGCCGCGCAGCACGTGCAACTGCGACGGAATACGGGCACGCAGTTCGTCGACGTGGCTGACCACGCCAACAACTCTGCCGCCCGAACGCAATTCGTCGAGCACGCCCATCACCAGGTCGAGGGACTCCGGGTCGAGGGTGCCGAACCCCTCGTCGATGAACATCGTGTCGAGCACACGGCCGCCCGCTTCGCTCGACACGACGTCGGCGAGTCCGAGTGCCAGCGCCAGGGACGCGAAGAACGTCTCGCCACCCGAGAGGGTTGTCGCCGCACGCGTGACACCCGTGTACTCGTCGCGCACCTCGATACCGAGACCGCCACGACGCCCCCGCGGCCCTCCGGCATCGGAGTGTGCGAATTCGTAACGGCCAGAGGACATCTGCCGAAGTCGATCCGACGCCGCGACCAAGACTTCTTCGAGGCGTGCCGCGAGGACGTACGAGCGCAGTGTCATTCGCTTCGCGTTCTGCCCTCGTCCACTCACCAATTCGGCGAGATCGTGAATCTCCTTCTGCCGCAGACGAATCGGCTCGAAATCGGTCAGCGCCTCCCAGTAGAGGGTGACGTGATCGGCCAGGCTGGTCGCTCGCCGCGCGGAGACGGCCGCAGCGCCGGACGCGGCGTCGCAGCGGGCACGCACCGCCTCGAGCGTGGTCTCGAGGTGGGCCAGATCGACGGGCTCGGCCGCCAGCGCCGAACGCACGTCGTCGTCGTCGAGCGTGCCCTGCGCCTCGACTCTCAGGCCGTGCGCCTTGCGCAGCGACGACTCCCAGACTCCCATCTGCTCGTCCGTCGCCATCGCCGCTCGCACCGCGCTCTCGTCGGCGAACTGCGCTTCGTCGCACGCGGACGCGGCGCGCCTCGCCGCCTGTGTCACCCACTCTCCGGCACGGCGCACCTCCGCACGCGCATCCCGCAAAGCCGTCGCGCAGCGACACAGTTCGGCCAGTTCGGCCCGGCGGCCGCTGACATCGCCCCGGCCTCCGGTTGCCGTCGAGACCTCCGCGTCGAGCGACTCGAGTTCGCCACGCAGGGAGTCCAGACGCACGGACGCCGCAGCCCGCCGCGCCTGAATCTGCGATCGTTCGGCCTGCCATGCTCTGGTCCGCCCGTCCAATTCGTCGACGACGCGCTGCAGCTTGTCGACCGACGCCGCAGCGTGTTCGGCCTGCGTGAGGCGCTTGACCGTATCGTCGCGATCGGAGCGTACGGATTCGCGCTCCGCATCACCGATCAGCTTGTCCAGATTGGCTTTTCGCTCGCGATAGGTGTCCAGCGACGAGCGCGCACTCGTCAGCTCGGCGGAGGCGCGGTGTTCGATGTCAGCAGCCGCCGCCTCGTCGGCGTCGCCCACATGATCGCCCGGATCGGTCGTCGTGGGTGCGGGGTGCTCGCGCGAGCCGCAGACGGTGCACGGCTCGCCGTCGACGAGTTGGGACGCGAGTTCGGCCGCCATCCCGGCAAGGCGACGTTCGCGAAGGTCGAGCAGTCTGGTCCGTGCGTCATTGTGCGCCGAGTGTGCGTCGGCGACAGCGCGCTCGGCACGACTGAGGACAACCTCGAGGTTGTCGCGCTCATCGATGGCCCCGAGAATCGACGTCTGCTGTGCCTGCTGATTGCGCAGCGTCTCGACCCGGGCACGCTGCTCATGAGCATCGTGCAGGGCAGCGATAGCTGCGGTCCGTTGCTCCGGCAGCGCCGCGAGCGCGTCGTCGAGTTCGACGGTGCGGGTGGCGGCAGCCGAGACCTCGGCCTCAGCTGCGCCGATCGCAGCGATCAGCGTGGGACGTTCGAGTGCCCTGCGCACCAGCGGTTCGAGCCGACCCGACTCCGCCGCCCAGGTGTCGATCGCGCGGGTCAACTCGGTGTCGTCGCACTCGCGCGCCCACGCCGCCTCCACCTCTTCGGACACCGCATGCTCGGACACGGCCGATTCCGCTGCCGCACGGAGTGCATCGGCAGCACGGGCGTTGGCGATCGCCTGCTCGTGATCGGCGAGCACGGGGACCACGGGCGCCGCGCGACGCGCAGCGGCGAGTGCCTTCTCTGCGACATCGAGTTCGGGCTCGGCGGCGTCGAGTTGTTCGATGCGTGACCGCGCGGCGAGTCCACGCTGCCTGTCGTGCATCATCTTTCTGCCGCGGTCGTATGACTGCTGCGCGGCGTCGAGTACGTCGCGCGCCTCCGCCAACGCCGTGGCGTCGCGGCGTTCTGCCTCGCGGGCGTCGTCGAGGCATTTCTGCGCCCAGGCCATGTCGGGCTCAATGGGTGCCTCGACGTCGGCCAGGGCCCCGATCTGTGCGGCGACGCGGTCGATCGACGCCGCCTTTGCGTCGAGCGCCGCTGCACTCTCTCGCGCGCGCTCGCGCAGCCACTCCTCGACGTCGCCGAATCGCTCGGTGTCGAAAAGTCTCTCCAACAACGCTTCTCGCTCTTCGTTGGGTGCGCGCAAAAACCGCGAGAAGTCGCCCTGCGGGAGAAGCACGACCTGGAAGAACTGCTCGGCACTCATGCCGAGGAGTTCGCTCACGGTCTCGCCGATCTCGGGCAATCGGGTGAGTGCCACCCCCGACCCGTCGACCCACTCGAGCGTCGCCTTCGCCTGGACCTTTGTTGTCCCCGTCCCCCGCTTCTTGGGGCGCTGATACTCGGGCGAACGGACGATGCGGAAACGGCGGCCGTTGATCGTCGCTTCGACCTCGACCTGCGGAACCTGTTCTGCCGGAGCATGATCGGAATGCAGACGTTTGGCCTCGTTCCGGGCGCCGGGCACCCGGCCGAAGAGCGCGAACGCGACGGCGTCGAGCACCGTCGTCTTGCCCGCACCCGTCTGTCCGTGCAGCAGGAACAGGCCGTCGGCTCCGAGCGCGTCGAAGTCGATGGCCGTATCGTCGGCGAACGGCCCGAACGCGCTCATGCGCAACCGATGAAGTCTCATGCCGACTCTGCCACCCGGTGGCCGTCTGCCGGCGCGTCGATCTCGAAGAGCGCCAACGGCTCGCAGGATGCTACCTGCTCCGGCTCGCCGACGACAGCGCGTAGCGCGCTTTCCACAAGCGCCCGCTCACGGGTGGTCGGCTTGTCGCGTACATCGGTGACGAAGGATGTGATGATCTCCGCATCGCTGCGACCGCGCACCCGAGAGCGGTAGTCGACGCTGTTCTCGGCGTCGGGACGCTGCCACTGCACGTGCACGGCATGCGGAAACCGTTGTCGCAGAGCACGCATCGCGTCGACCGGGCGGACCGCATCGGTGAGCGTCGCTTCGACGTAGTGGTCTTCGGCAATCGATAGCGACTCGTCGGTCAGCAACTCGTCGAGCGTGCCCCGCAGCGAAGTGAGACCGCGCACGATCGGCAGATCGTGGCGACGGACGTCGGATACACCGTCGGCGTCGAGGTCGACGAGCCACACGGCTTTGTGGTGTGTGTTCTCACCGAACGAGTACGGGATGGGCGACCCGCTGTAGCGGACTGTCGGCGTGAGTTCCTGCGGCGAGTGCAGGTGGCCGAGTGCGACGTAGTCGACCCCCGAGAACACCTCGGCTGCAACGGTTTCTACTCCCCCAACACTGATCGAACGTTCGGATCCGGTAGCGAGGCCACCGACGACGAACGCGTGCGCGATGACCACCGAACGCGCATCGCGTGGGGCGAGATCGGCACGGATGCGTTCCATGGCCGCAGTGAGCACGTCGGAGTGTCCGCGCGCGTCGTCGACGCCGAGTTCGGTTCGCGTGACCTCGGGTTCGAGGTATGGGATTCCGTAGATCGCCACGTCTCCGTGTTCGTCGGAGAAGACGATGGGGTCGGCGATCGACGCCACCGAGGTGCGCAGATGCAGACCACCGGCCGCGGCGAAGCTCGATCCGACACCCAGTCGCGTCGGCGAATCATGATTGCCGGAGGTCACGACGATCGCGGCACCGGCTGCAGCGATCGCGGCAAGGCCGTCGTCGTAGACACGGACGGCGTCGGCCGAGGGCACCGACCTGTCGAACACGTCACCCGCGACCACGACGACGTCGACCGATTCCGCGGCGACGACGTCTGCGAGGTGACGCAGCGACGCGCGCTGGTCATCGAGCAGGTCGGCGCCGTGGAAGGTTCGGCCGATATGCCAGTCGGAGGTGTGCAGGATTCGCATGGGAAACACCGTACGATCTGCCACCGACAGATCCGGGGAGGCGCGTCAGCCCGCCCCGGATGCCGTCACGCTGCCCCGGCCTCTTCCACCGCACCTTCGGCGGCCGCTGCGGCCTTGGCTTCTGCCGCAGGCGGATACGAACGCTGCGTCGCCGGCCGCTTGAGGAACAGCGTTGCGACGACGCCGATCAGCAATGCCGCCGCGGGCAGATAGAGCGTTTGTCCCATCGCGAGTGCGAACGGCTCACGGACAGGGTGACCGAAGACCTCGATCGGCAACTGCTTGGCGCTGTCGTTGTTCGACGCGGTGTCCATGCCGGGCAGATTCGCGGCCAGTCTCGTCTGCATCAGTGCGCCGACAGCGGCCGCGCCGATCACCGAGCCGATCATTCGCGTGGTGTTGTAGACGCCGGCTCCCGCACCAGCCTGGTACCAGGGAAGGTCGCGAGTTGCTGTCGCCGCGAGCGGCGCCCAGATACCCGCAGACGCGATGCCCATCAGCGCCAGCGGCAGGATCAGTTGCCACACAGGGGTCGCCGACCGCGCGATGCTTCCCATCCAGAACAGCGAGATCGATGCCAGGAACAGACCCGTGGAGATGATGAGGCTGGGATGCACGCGGTCGAGAACTCGCCCGACGATCGGTGCGAGGATTCCGGTAAAGATCGCCATCGGCACCATGACCAACGCCGATTGCGTCGGCGTCATGCCACCGACGAGCTGCAGGAAGAACATGGCCGGAATCATCTGACCGGAGATCGCGAAGCCCATCGAGGCGATACCGATGTTGGACAACGAGAAATTGCGCTGACGGAACAACGAGAGCGGAACGAGCGGTTCGGTCTTGACCCGCGACTCCCAGAAGATGAAGAGCGCGAACACGACGACGCCCACGATGATGAGTGCCCAGATCCACGGCGCCCAGTCGTACTTCTCACCGTCTTGGATACCGAACACCAAGGCGGACAGACCGATTGCCGACAGTACGACTCCGACCCAGTCGAAGGAGTGGTCGTGCTTCTCGACCTCGGGGACGAGCACGGCCGCGAGGATCAGACCGACGATGCCGACGGGGAGGTTGACGAAGAAGATCCACTCCCAGCCGAGGTTGTCGGTCAGCACGCCGCCGAGCAGCGGGCCGACCAGCGTTGCCACACCGGCGACGGTGCCCCAGACACCCATTGCGGCACCACGCTTTTCGGGCGGGAAGATGCGCGTGATCATGGCCATCGTCTGCGGCGTGATCAACGCAGCTCCGACGCCCTGCAGTCCGCGCGCTGCGATCAGTTCGCCGATCGAGCCGGAGAACCCGCACCAGACGCTCGCGGCGGTGAACACCACAAGGCCCACCTGGTAGACGGTCTTGGGTCCGTACTTGTCGCCCAGCCTGCCCGTGATCAGCAGCGGCACAGCGTACGTCAACAGATACGCGCTGGTCACCCAGACGATGCCGTTGACGTCGGTATCGAGCGCCGCACGGATCTGCGGCTGTGCGACGGCGACGATCGTCATGTCGACGAGGATCATGAAGAAGCCGACGCACAGGGACATGAGCGAAAGCCACGGTCGGTTGGTCACCGACTTGAATGCCGGAGCGGTCATGAGTTCTGCACTTTCTGAGGTGTGGACGAATCCTGTGCTGGGGACGAGTTCTGTGCTGGGGAGGATTGAGGCGGTGCCGGCGTGGTGGTGTGCTTCGTGCGCCACGTCGAGCCGGGGTCGTCGATCCACTCGATGTCGTTGTGACGCAGACGCCCGACGAGATCGACAAGCCAATCGATCTGCGTTTGCAGAGTTGCCAGGCGGCACCCGACGTCGAGATAGAACATCTCGACCGCTCCGCGTGCATGCGCTGCTTCTGCCGCCACCTCGACCCGTTCACGATCGGCGCGCATCGCATCGATACGTCGTTCGAGCAGTTCGACGACCCGCTGTCGCGGCAACGAATGCGCTTCGGACAGAGCGAGGTAGAGCTCGGGATATTCGACGGGGTGACGTTCGAGAATCGCCTCGAGGCTCGCAGCGAGCGCGGCCCTACCCGCTTCGGTGATCGCGTAAACGGTCCGCTGCGGTCGGTTGCCCTCCTGACGGACCTCGACGACCTCGATGAGTCCGTCGGCGGCCAGGCGGTCGACCGTGTGATAGAGCGTGCCGGGACGAATCTTGGTGAGGCGGTCTTCTTCGCGCTCGATCGTGGTCTGGAACATCTCGTACGGGTGCATCGGCCGTTCGGCAACCAGGCCGAGCACCAGGATCGCCTGCGGAGCCAACGGTCGCGTAACAGTCACGGCGTGGCCCCCTTTCTCGCTGCCAAATATTCCGGGTGGAATATACCGCGCCGAATAACGGGTGCCAACCGTCGGTGGCGATCACTACTGTGGAGTCATGAGTCCCGCCCAGTCAGGCACACAAGCCGAGTCAGGCACACAAGCCCAGTCAGGCACACAAGCCCCGTCAGGCAAACAAGCCCAGTCAGGCACGCAGGCGTCCTATGTCACCAGCGGACAGGAGTTCGTCCGCGATACGCAGTACATCGAGACCCGCATCACGCGCGATGGTCGCGACGGCTATCCGGTCGAGGCAGGTCGGTATCGACTTGTTGCGGCGCGCGCGTGCCCGTGGGCCAACCGCACGCTGATCGTTCGGCGACTCCTCGGTCTCGAGGATGCGATCTCGTTGGGACTGTGCGGTCCCACCCATGACAAGGACTCGTGGACGTTCGACCTCGACCCCGGCGGCGTCGACCCCGTCCTGAAGATTCCACGTCTCAAAGACGCGTACGAGAAGCGGTTCCCCGGTTATCCGAAGGGCATCACCGTACCGGCGATCGTCGACGTCCCCAGCGGTGAGGTCGTGACCAACGACTTCAAGCAGATCACCGTCGACTTCGAGGTCGAGTGGTCCGACTATCACCGCGAGGGGGCACCCGACCTCTACCCCGAGCACCTACGCGACGAGATCGAATCCGTCAGCAAGGGTGTCTACACCGAGGTCAACAACGGCGTGTACCGCTGCGGATTCGCCGGCAGTCAGGACGCGTACGACAAGGCATACGACAGGCTCTTCACCAAACTCGACGAACTGACCGAACGCCTGGCATCGCAGCGCTACCTGGTGGGCGACACCATCACCGAGGCAGACGTCCGGTTGTTCACGACGCTTGCGCGATTCGATCCGGTCTATCACGGGCATTTCAAGTGCAATCGGAGCAAACTGTCGGAGATGCCGGTGCTGTGGGCGTACGCGCGCGACCTCTTCCAGACTCCGGGTTTCGGCGACACCGTCGACTTCACACAGATCAAGCAGCACTACTACCTGGTCCACCGCGACATCAATCCCACCGGGATCGTGCCCGACGGCCCGGACCTGAGGAATTGGCTCACTCCTCACCATCGCGACGAGCTCGGGGGCAGCCCCTTCGGAGATGGAACGCCACCACCCCCGCCGCGGCCGAATGAGGTCGTGCCAGCACAGGATTGGGTACCACTGCCATGACCGAAGCCAAACGAACCGAACAGAAACCTCCCGCGAAGGCGGTCGAGGTGACCGGGGGCCTGCTGGACAAGGCCCAGCGCCTCCAGGCTCCGGCGGTCAAGAAGTACGTGGACGCGCTGCGTAAGGCGCATCCAGACGAGTCGCCGGAGCAGATCATCCGGAGGCTGGAGAAGCAGTTCCTGCGGACCGTCATGGGAACGGGTAGCGCGGTCGGCGCGACCGCGGCGATCCCCGGGGTCGGCACCATGACGGCGCTGACCGCGATGACGGGCGAGACCGCCCTGTTCCTCGAAGCCTCGGCGTTGTTTGCACTCGCCGTCGCCGAGGTACACGGCATCGGCGTCGAGCAGTCCGAACGACGAAAGACGCTCGTCCTGGCGGTGGCTCTCGGTGAGGAGGGCGTCGCAGCGCTCGGCCGCCTCATCGGCACCCGAGGTGGCGCACTGCGTCGACTCGGAACCGCAGCCATCCCCGGTGGTGGCCTCGGGAAACTGAACACCACTTTGATGAACAAGATCGTCAAGAAGTATGCGATCAAGCGCGCGCCGCTCATCTTCGGGAAGCTGATGCCTGCAGGTATCGGAGCCGTTGTCGGCGGTGCCGGAAACCGCGCACTCGGACGTCGCGTCGTCCTCAACGCACGCGAGGCGTTCGGTCCGGCGCCGAAGTCGTGGCATGGCGATGTCGTCGACGGGAGCGTCGTCACCGAACCCGGCCTGCCCGCCGGGGATCGGTGACCGGCTCCCTCACGGACAGCCCGGCCCCGATCCGAGATGCCCCACCCACCAACAATCCGACTCCCGCGCAGCACACCGGCTGGATTCGTCGACTCTCCACTGAATGCTGGCGACATCGCAGATTGGTGGTCGTCACTCTTGCGGTGACCCTGGTTGCCGTTGCCGTCGACCTCGTCGCGCCCCTGCTGGCCAAGGCTGCGATTGATCACGCGACCGGAGCGCAACGCGGCGGCGCGACAATCTCGGTGATCGTCGCGGCGCTGCTCGTGTTGGCGGTCGTGCGTTACGCCTGTCAGTTCGGGCGCAGGCTCACCGCGGGACAACTGTCGATCAGCGTGCAGAATGCGTTGCGGCTGCGCCTGATGCACACGCTGCTGCATCTCGACGGCGCCGCTCAGTCACGCATCAGCACGGGACAGGTTGTCTCGCGGTCGATTTCGGACCTGCAGATCGTGCAGGGACTGCTGGCCGTGGTCCCGTTGTCGGCGGGTGCCGCGGTCCAGGTGGTGATCGCGATCGGGATCATGGCCTATCTGTCGCCGCTGCTGACGGTCGTCGCGTTGAGCATCATCCCCGTCGTCGGCATCGTCGTCTTCACTACGCGCAGAAAGCTTTTCGCCGCCACCTGGTCGGCGCAGCAATCTGCGGCCAACGTCGCACAGCACGTCGAGGAGACCGTGACCGGCGTGCGGGTGGTCAAGGGATTCGGTCAGGAGTCGCGAGCCGTCGACGAACTCGTCGGCCTCGCGCGCGACCTCTATTCAAAACGCCTGCGCGCGGCCAAGATCAACGCGCGGTTTGCCCCGACGATGGCGGCAATACCCCAGTTGGGCATGGTCGCGGTCATCGCTCTCGGCGGGTGGCTGACGTTGCGCGGCACCATCACCGCGGGCACCTTCCTCGCATTCGCGACCTACGTCGCCACGATGACGTCACTGGCACGCCTGCTGACCAACGTCGTGGTCAGTGGCCAGTTGGCCCGCGCGGCCGTCGACCGTGTCTACGACGTCATCGACGAACCCACCGACCCCGGCGACCGACAGACCGGCACACTGCCCGACGGCGCTCTCGGACTTCGCTTCGACGACGTCGAATTCGCGTTCGGCGACAAAGCCGTCCTGCACGAGATCGACCTCGACATCGCTCCCGGCGAGTGCGTCGCGATCGTCGGACCACCCGGCTCCGGGAAGTCGACCATCGCGGAACTGACCAGCCGCTACCTCTCCCCGACCGCCGGCACGGTGTCACTGGTCTCGACCGATGGCTCCCACGATGTCGCCACGCTCTCCCCCGACAGTCTGCATTCCGCGGTCGCCGTCGTCTTCGACGAACCGTTCCTCTACTCCGACACCATCGCCGCCAACATCGCACTCGGCGTTCCCGCGGATGCACGCACACTGCCGGACGGCTCGCCACATCCACGCCTGGTCGACGCCGCGGCCCGCGCCGACGCGCTCGAGTTCATCTCGGCACTGCCCGACGGATTCGACACCATCGTCGGCGAGCGGGGCCTGACCCTCTCGGGCGGCCAACGACAACGCATCGCGCTCGCCCGCGCACTGTATGCCGACCCGCGTGTGCTCGTTCTCGACGACGCGACATCTGCCGTCGACGCCGCAACCGAATCGCGCATCCTGCGTGACCTGCGCAGCGGCGGCGATACACGGCCGACGATGCTCGTCCTCGCGCATCGACGGTCGACGCTGATGCTGGCCGACCGTGTGGCCGTGCTCGACGACGGGCGGATCACCGACATCGGTACCGTCGCCGAACTCGATGCCCGCAGTCCGCGCTTCCGAGCTCTGATGACCGGCGTGGTCCCCGAGGCGCCCACTGCGCGGGCCGCGCTGCACGACACTGCTCCTCGGGTGGCGGCACCTGCGGTGGTGGATGACTCACTCATGACCCGGCTGTGGCCGCCCGTCGATCCGGGAGCGCCGCCCGCAGACGACAGCGCGGCGTCGACGATGTCGCGCATCGCCGCGCCACCCGGTCGCGGACCGAGTGGTCGCGGGGGCGGCGTGGCGAGCGCACTCGGTTCGATGCAGGCGACGCCCGCGTTGCTCCGGGCCGTCGACGCCCTGCCACCCGCCGATGAGGATCCCCGGGTCGACACCGCGTCGGTGCGTCGCGAGAACCGAGAGTTCAGCCTCTGGGGCATCCTCTCGCCGGTGCGCCTCCTGCTGATCACCGCGATTGTCTGCATCTCGCTGGACACGCTCATCGGACTCGCCTTTCCGTCGTTGGCCCGCGCGGTCCTCGACGCTGCGGGCCGCGCAGACGAAGCGCGCTTATGGGAGGTCGCGGCCTTCGGTGTGGGACTGGTCGCGCTCGGCTGGATCGTCGGCGCCGCGATGACGTTGACATCGACACGCGCAGGCGAGCGCGTCCTGTTCGGCCTCCGGGTGCGCAGCTACGCGCACCTGCAGCGACTGGGTCTCGACTACTACGAGCGCGAACTGTCCGGCCGCATCATGACGCGGATGACCACCGACGTCGACGCGTTGTCGACGTTCCTGCAGACGGGCCTGACCTCGGCGATCGTCGCCGTGCTGACACTCGTCGGAGTCACCGTCGCACTACTGCTCACCGATATCGAACTCGGACTGATCATCCTGCCCGTCTTTCCGATCATGATCGCCGCGACCATCGCGTTCCGACGGGTTGCCGCGGAGGCGTACACGCGCTCGCGGGAACTGGTGAGCGTGGTCAACGCCGACTTCCAAGAGAACATCGCGGGGATCAGAACCACACAGACCTACCGCAACAGCGACATCGCCATGACCCGCTTCACCGATCGCACCGTCGAATGGGTGCGCGCACGAATGCGTTCACAACGGGCCATCTCCGTGTACTTCCCGTTCATCACGCTGATGTCCGACGTCGCGGCGGCCGTGGCGATCGCCGTCGGCGCACATCGCATCTCGGCCGGAACGATGCAGGCGGGCACACTCGTCGCCTTCATTCTCTATCTCGCATTGCTCTTCGGTCCGGTGCAGCAGCTCTCGCAGGTCTTCGACGGCTATCAGCAGGCAGTCGTGGGGCTTCGACGCATCGCGGACCTCCTCCGCACACGCAGCTCCCTCGAATCACGCGAGGATCGAATACCGGTTCCCGCCAACGGTTTCGACGGCGACATCGAACTCGACGACGTCGGGTTCCGGTACACCGGCGCTCATGCCGACGCCCTGCGCGACGTCGAACTGACCATCCCGGCAGGCTCATCGCTGGCGCTCGTGGGACGCACGGGGGCGGGCAAATCGACGGTCGTCAAACTGCTCGCCCGCTTCTACGACCCCACCAGCGGCGAGGTCCGCATCGATGGGACCGACATCCGCGACTTCGGACTGCTCGACTACCGACATCGGATCGGCCTCGTACCCCAGGAACCACACCTGTTCACCGGGAGCGTCGCCGAGAACATCGCCTACGGCCGACCCGACGCCGACCGGACACAGATCGCGGCCGCTGCACTCGCCGTCGGCGCCACCGATGTCATCGCCGGACTCGACGGCGGGATGCGCCACCAGGTCGGCGAACGCGGCGGCGGATTGTCGTCGGGCCAACGTCAGCTCATCGCGCTCGCGCGGGCCGAACTGGTCGACCCCGACCTCCTGCTTCTCGACGAAGCGACCGCGACCCTCGACCAAGCGACCGAAGCGCTGGTCCTCGCGGCGGGCGAAACCGTCACACGTCGACGCACCTCGGTGATCGTCGCCCACCGTCTCGCGACCGCGGCGCGCGCCGATCGGATCGCCGTCGTCGACAACGGGCGGGTCGTCGAGTTGGGAACACACGACGAGTTGCTGTCGTTGGGTGGAAGGTACCGCGCGTTCTGGGATGCAGGTGTCGATCCGGACGTCGACGGTATCGAGCCTGCTCACGGCGACGATCGCGTCTGACGATCGACGTTGCTCACCAGGGTTGCGGGTCGGGGCCGCAACGGGGTGTGACGTCGGCGCGGTCGGTACACGGGGCGCAACGTCGCGCGCGTAGCATGAGCAGGTGGTGCGTCGTAGTCTTCACAAGGGACTCGGTCTCCACAAGGGACTCCACGACGCGAGCGAGCGACCCGACACCAGAGGGAATTGAGGCGAGATACCGCTGTGAGCAGTTCGATATCAGATTTCGGACAAAACACGTGGCTGGTCGACGAAATGTACCAGCAATTCAAAAAAGACCCGAACTCGGTCGACCCGAGTTGGCACGATCTGCTGAAGGACTACAAGCCCGGCGACGACGGCTCGTCCAACGGCACCTCAGCTTCATCTGCGGGGGCATCGTCTGCGGCCAAGTCCACAACCGCGGCGACCACCAAGACCGCATCGACCACGACAGCGCCCGCGAAGAACACGGCGTCGGGCAACGGGTCGGGTACCGCACACAGCAACGGTGCGTCGAACACTGCAGCCCCGAAGAAGCCCGCACCGGCGAGCAGCAATGGCAGCGCCTCGTCCAACGGCAAGCCCGCACCTCGACAGGTCACTCTCGACCAGGAGCCGACCCCGCGTCCGGCCACCACCAACTCCCACGCCCGTGAATCGACCGCCACCAAGGCCGCGTCGGGTCACAGCGTCGCGAGCCGCGACGGATCGTCGCGATCGCAGAAGGTGCCCGCGTCGGCCAAGGCCGCGTCGGCAACCGCCGACGCAGCACCCGCCGAGGACACCGAGAAGGTGCTTCGCGGCGCGTCGGCCGCAGTCGCCAAGAACATGACGGCGTCGCTGCAGATCCCGACCGCGACCTCGGTTCGTGCGATCCCGGCCAAGCTGATGATCGACAACCGCATCGTCGTCAACAATCATCTGGCCCGCACCCGCGGCGGCAAGATCAGCTTCACCCACATCCTCGGCTACGCGATCGTCCAGGCGATCAAGGCGTTCCCGAACATGAACCGCCACTTCGCCGAGATCGACGGCAAGCCGAATGTGGTCACCCCTGCGCACACCAACCTCGGACTGGCGATCGACCTCGTCGGCAAGGACGGCAACCGCTCGCTCGTCGTCGCCGCCATCAAGAACTGCGAGACCATGGGTTTCGCCGAGTTCTACGCCGCGTACCAGGACATCGTGCGCCGTGCCCGTGACGGCAAGCTCACCGCGGAAGACTTTGCGGGCGTGACCATCTCGCTGACCAACCCGGGCACCATCGGCACCGTGCACTCCGTGCCGCGCTTGATGAAGAACCAGGGTGCGATCGTCGGCGCCGGAGCGATGGAGTACCCGGCAGAGTTCCAGGGTGCGAGCGACGAGCAGATCGCCGAGCTCGGCGTCGGCAAGCTGATGACGCTGACCTCCACCTACGATCACCGGATCATCCAGGGCGCCGAATCGGGCGACTTCCTGCGCAAGATCCATGAACTGCTGCTCGACGACGCGTTCTACGACGAGTTGTTCACGGCGTTCCACATCCCCTACGAGCCGATCCGCTGGCGTCGCGACATCCCTGCGGGAGTCGTCGACAAGAACGCCCGGGTGCTCGAGCTGATCGCGGCCTACCGCAACCGTGGCCATCTGATGGCCGACACCGATCCGCTCATGATGGACAGCTATGCGCGGACGTCGCATCCGGATCTCGACATCCTGACCTACGGCCTGACGCTGTGGGACCTCGACCGCACCTTCAAGGTCGGTGGCTTCCACGGCCAGGACACGATGAAGCTGCGCGACGTCCTGTCGATTCTGCGCGATGCGTACTGCCGCCACGTCGGCGTCGAGTACACCCACATCCTCGAGCCCGAGCAGCAGCGCTGGGTTCAGGAACGCGTGGAGATCAAGCACGTCAAGCCGCCGGTCGCCGAGCAGAAGTACATCCTCTCCAAGCTCAACGCCGCCGAGGCATTCGAGACCTTCCTGCAGACGAAATACGTTGGGCAGAAGCGTTTCTCGCTCGAGGGTGCGGAATCTGTCATCCCGATGATGGATGCCGTGATCGACCAGAGCGCCGAGTACTCGCTCGACGAGGTCGTCATCGGAATGCCGCACCGCGGCCGCCTCAACGTGTTGGCCAACATCGTCGGCAAGCCCTACTCGAAGATCTTCACCGAGTTCGAGGGCAATCTGAATCCGTCACAGGCCCACGGTTCCGGCGACGTGAAGTACCACCTCGGCGCCGAGGGCAAGTACTACCAGATGTTCGGCGAGAACGAGATCAACGTCTCGCTCACCGCCAACCCGAGCCACCTCGAGGCCGTCGACCCGGTGTTGGAGGGCCTCGTCCGCGCGAAGCAGGATCTTCTACCTGAGGAACGCGAGTTCTCCATCCTGCCGCTCATGCTGCACGGCGACGCCGCATTCGCAGGCCAGGGAGTCGTCCCCGAGACGCTGAACCTCGCGATGCTTCCGGGTTACCGCACCGGCGGCACCGTGCACATCGTGGTCAACAACCAGGTCGGCTTCACCACGGCGCCGGAGCACTCGCGGTCGAGCGAGTACTGCACCGACGTCGCGAAGATGATCGGTGCCCCGATCTTCCACGTCAACGGCGACGACCCCGAGGCGTGCGTGTGGGTGGCCAAGCTGGCCGTCGACTACCGCGAGATCTTCCACAAGGATGTCGTCATCGACCTCGTCTGCTTCCGCCGTCGCGGACACAACGAGGGCGACGACCCGTCGATGACCCAGCCCGCGATGTACGACGTCATCGACACCAAGCGTGGTGTGCGTAAGTCCTACACCGAGGCTCTGATCGGTCGTGGCGACATCTCGACCAAGGAGGCCGAGGACGCCCTTCGCGACTACCAGGGTCAGCTCGAACGTGTCTTCAACGAGGTCAAGGAACTCGAGAAGTTCACTCCCGAGCCCAGTGAGTCCGTCGAGGACGATCAGCCTCTGCCGCAGAAACTCGTCACCGCCGTCGACAAGACGGTTCTCGAGCGCATCGGCGATGCGTTCTACGACACACCGGACGGCTTCACGCCGCACCCGCGTGTCAAGCCGGTGCTCAAGCGTCGTCACGAGATGAGCCGCGACGGCCACGTCGACTGGGCGTTCGCCGAGTTGCTGGCTTTCGGTTCGCTCGTGCTCGAGGGACGTACCGTCCGCCTGTCCGGCCAGGATTCGCGACGCGGCACGTTCAGCCAGCGTCACTCGGTCCTCATCGACCGGGAGAACGGCTCCGAGTACACGCCGCTGAACCACCTCGCACCGCTCGACGGCGACGCCGATTCCGAAGGCCGCTTCATGGTCTACGACTCGCCGCTCTCGGAGTTCGCGGTTGTCGGTTTCGAGTACGGCTACTCGGTGGGCAACCCCGATGCACTGGTGCTGTGGGAGGCGCAGTTCGGCGACTTCGTCAACGGCGCACAGTCGGTGATCGACGAGTTCATCAGCTCCGGCGAGGCCAAGTGGGGTCAGCGCTCCGACGTCGTGCTGCTGCTGCCGCACGGCCACGAGGGGCAGGGTCCCGACCACACCTCGGGACGTATCGAGCGGTTCCTGCAGTTGTGCGCCGAGGGTTCGATGACGGTCGCTCAGCCGTCGACGCCCGCGAGCTACTTCCACCTGCTGCGTAGGCACGTGCTCGACGGGATCAGCCGCCCGCTGATCGTGTTCACGCCGAAGTCGATGCTCCGCAACAAGGCTGCGGTCAGCCCCGTGGAGGACTTCACCGACGACAAGTTCCGCTCGGTGATCGATGATCCGAAGTTCCTGAAGGACAGCGGTGATCGCAGCAAGGTCAAGCGCGTTCTGCTGGTGAGCGGCAAGATCTACTACGAGATCGCCGCCCGTCGGGACAAGGAAAGCCGCGACGACATCGCCGTGGTCCGCGTCGAGCAGCTCTACCCCGTGCCGCATCGTCGTCTGCAGGAGACGCTCGAGAAGTACCCGAACGCCGACGATTTCGTGTGGGTGCAAGACGAACCCGCCAATCAGGGGCCGTGGCCGTTCCTCGGACTGTGGCTGCCCGAGATGCTGCCGAACCTCCTCAAGGGTCTGCGCCGCATCTCGCGTCGCCCGATGTCGGCACCGAGCTCCGGCTCGTCGAAGGTGCACGCCGTCGAGCAGCAGGAGATCCTCGACGAGGCGTTTGCCTGAGGCGTCGAATAGCAACGAGTGAGGGCCGCACCTGTTTCGGGTGCGGCCCTCACTCGTTTGTCGATCAACGTCGGAAACTCACATGAGTCCCAGCGGAAGGACTGAGCGGTCAGCTCTCCGAGAGCGGACGCGGATCGAATGTCACGCGAATCCGCGTGATCAGGCCGTTCTCGACGTGACTCCAGTTCGCCGTCGGTAGTGATGCGTTGTCGGTGACCAGGTCAAACCACGTGATCGCATCGGCACCGTCCACAACACGCGCGTGCAAGACGAGATCGCGCATCAGGTGCTCCGACATCCCGCGCAGACCGGCAATGCACTCGTCGATTCCGCGAGCCGTCCCCATCACACCGACGAAGTCGACGTCGGGGGCGAGAACCGAACGCAACCGGTCGAAATCGCCTGCGCGCCATGCGTCGAAGTAGGTTGTCGCCGCATCCCTGGTGACCGCCGTATCGGCCTGCGCAGTTGTCCACAGTCATCTCTTCTCCCTTTCGAAGCATCGGTCAGTGGGTGTTCGTACTCCAGACTGCTCGGCGGCAATTAATCTGTCCAACATCGACTTCTTATAGCATTTATCATTGCGAGTCATGGAACTGCATCAGCTCCGCTACCTCCTCGCGGTCGTCGACACCGGATCGTTCACCGCTGCGGCGTCGACTCTGCACATCAGCCAGTCGGGTGTGAGCACTCAGATTCGCAAGCTCGAGAACGAACTGGGGATCGCACTGCTGCAGCGCACCACACGACGCGTGACGTTGACGAGCGAAGGAGAGCGAGTACTGCCCGCCATACGCGGGGCGGTCGAGGGAGTCGACGCGGTCGTCGCTCTGGCCGACGATCTGCGCGGCCTCACCACAGGGACACTGCGGGTAGGCACCGTGAGCGGACTCACCTGGCAGCCCATCTTCGACGCCATCGCGAGCATGCACCACGATCACCCCGGGGTCGACATCTCGGTCCGCGAAGCCATCTCGACGACGCTCATCGACGGGGTGCACTCGGGCGAGCTCGACGTCGCGATAGCTGCGTGGTCGGGCGAGCCGCCCCAGCACGTGCACACCACAGTCATCGTCGACGACGCGCTGCACGCCGTCGTCGCGCGAGATCATCCGTGGGCGACGCGTGCCGATGTGGGACCCGAGGAGATCGCCGGTGCCGACCTCATCTCGCTCACCCGCGGCACCGGCGCCCGCACAGCACTCGACGCCCTGCTGGCACGTGAGCGAGGCGCTCGGGTTCCGCGCTGGGAGGTCGCAACGCCGTCACTTGCGCACATGCTGACCACGCGCGGGCTCGGCGTCGCCGTACTCAGCGAGAGCACCGCAGCCACGTGGCGAGACACCGTCAGCCTGCCGATCACCGACCCTGCCGCGCGATCCACGCTCGGCATAATCTGGCGCGAACCCCCGTCACCGGCGACCGCTGCCCTGCTCCGCGAGATGCGGCGTCGAACCGGCTGATCCCCGAGGATTCCCGTACGACGAACGCACGACGCAGGCCTTCCACCTGCACCGACGTCGGCGGATCATCAGTAGTCATGGCCGGTCTGATAGTCGTAGCAGTGCTCGTCGTCGTCTTGACGCCCTTGGCTCTGATGTACCGGCGGGCGTGCAGGCAGGCTCGGGAGTTTCGTGAATTCCGACGCGCACAGGGGCTCTCGGATCCGAGTCAACGGCCACCGTTCCCAGGAGACCCGACCGGCGGCAACTGGGGTTTCTGGGGTCCCTGATACGCCTGGTTCAGTGCGCCGGAAGATCGGTGAGGGTCGTGACAAGGGCGGGCAGGGACGAGGAGATCACGGCAAGCAGCTGGTCGCGGGTGATCTCCCCATCGGTGAGCCAGCCGATCGTGACCTCCTCGACAAAGGCGATCCACCCGAATGTCGCGAGTCGGACCGCCGGGGTGACCTCGACGCCGAGCGCAGGTGCGTGATCGAGGATGCGCTCGGCCATCACCGCTCTGGTGCCGTCGATCACGGCCCGCATCGCCGGGTCGGTGCTCGACGCGCCGCGCAGGAATGCGGTGTAGGCGCTGCGATGCTCGCTGACGTAGTCGACGAACGCTGACAACGAGCTCCACAGGATGGCGAGCGGATCGTCGAGGGTCTCGTCGGGTGCTGTCAGCCGCAACATCTCCTCGCCCTGCGCCTTCGCGATGGCGACGTGAAACTCCTGCTTCGATGCGAAGTAGTGAAACAGCAGTGCGCGGGACACACCGGCGACCTCGGCGATCGCGTCGATGGACACCTCATCGAGAGGCCGCTCCGACACCATCTGCAGCCCGAGCGCGATGAGCTGGTCGCGTCGGGCCTCCGGGCTCATCCTCGTGCGCTTCGTCTGGGTCACAGACACAGTCTAGGCGACTTATTGACCGGTGTTCAATAGCCTATTGACTAATGTTCAATAGGCTCCTAGTGTCATGAGCATGACAACGCACAATGTTGAGGTTGCCATCGTCGGCGCCGGATTCTCCGGCCTCGGCGCGGCGATCAAAATGAGCCAGAACGGCTTCACCGACTACGTCATCCTCGATCGCGGAGCCGATTTCGGCGGCACCTGGCGCGACAACACCTACCCGGGCGCCGCGTGCGACGTCGCGTCGAACCTGTACTCGTACTCGTTCGCCCCCAATCCCGGATGGTCGCGCTCGTACTCCCACCAGCCGGAGATCCACCGCTACATCAACGACGTTGCGGATCGTTTCGGCGTGCGCGACAAGGCCAGGTTCGGTGTCGAGGTCACCCGCGCCGCGTGGAGCGAGTCGCAACAGCGCTGGCTGATCGACACTGTGCCCGCCGGAACCGATCCGGCCACCGCTGCCGTGACGACGTACTGGGCACAGCACCTCATCGGCGCGGTCGGGCCGCTCTGCGAACCCAACCTTCCCGACATCGACGGAATCGAATCGTTCGGCGGCACGGTCATGCACTCCGCGCGCTGGGACGACGACGTCGAGCTCTCGGGCAAGCGCGTGGCCGTGATCGGCACCGGCGCGTCGGCCATCCAGATCGTCCCCGAGGTGGCCAAGCGCGTCGCGCATCTCGACGTGTACCAGCGCACGGCGCCGTGGATCGTCCCCCGCACCGAGCGGCCGTACACTCCTGTCGAGCACTGGCTGTTCAAGAACGCACCCATCGTGCAGAGCGCCAGCCGCGCAGGGGTGTACGCATTCAACGAGTTCATCGCCTTCGGCCTGACCCACTCGCGCAAGGCACTCAAGCCCGTCGAGATCGTCGCCCGCGCCAACATCGCACGCGGAATCCGCGACCGAAAGCTGCGCGACAAGGTCACTCCCCGCTTCCAGGTCGGCTGCAAGCGAATCCTGCGATCGAACGCCTGGTACCCGGCACTCGATCGACCCAACGTCGACCTCGTCACCGACCCCATCGCACGCGTGACACCGTCGGGCATCGTGACCGCCGACGGCACCGAACGCGAGATCGACGTATTGATCGTCGCGACGGGCTTCCACGTCACCGATTCGCCCGTGTTCGACTGCATCGTCGGCGCCGAGGGACACTCACTCGCACAGGCGTGGGAGACGAACGGAATGCAGGGCTACAAGGGGTCATTCGTCCACGGTTTCCCGAACATGATGCTGATGGTCGGGCCGGCGACCGGCCTCGGTCACACCTCGATGGTGTACATGATCGAGTCGCAACTCAACTACCTCGTCGACTATCTCAAAACCGTTCGGACACAAGGGATCACGCGTGTCGACGTCGACGAGAAGTCGCAGCGCGGGTACAACACCGGTATTCAGCACGCGCTGCGTCACAGCGTCTGGGTCAATGGCGGCTGCGCCTCCTGGTACGCCGACGACAACGGCAACATCACCACGCTGTGGCCGGGCTTCACATTCAACTTCCGCAAGCAAACCCGACGGTTCGACGTCGCTGCATACGACGTAGCTCGCGATTCGTCGGCGGCCGACACACCGGCCGTGCTCGCGAGCACCCGCGCCTGATCTCGACTTCATCCGCGTGCACGCCGGATCTCGCACGCATCAACACACACAGGAGAACACCATGAAGAATTTTCGCGACAAGGTCGTCGTCGTCACCGGTGCGGGCTCGGGCATGGGCCGCGAACTGGCGGTGAAGCTGGGCCAACAGGGCGCCAAGCTGGCGATCTCCGACGTCAACCCCGACGGTCTCGCGACGACGGAAAAGCTCGTCGCCGAGACCGGCGCACCGGTGCACGCCCAACTGCTCAACGTCGCAGAGCGTGAGGCGGTTCTCGATTACGCCGACACGGTCATGGCCAACTACGGCAAGGTCAACGTCGTCTTCAACAACGCGGGCATCGCGCACCACGGCGAGATCGAGCGCACAGAGTTCAAAGACATCGAGCGAGTCATGGATGTCGACTTCTGGGGCGTCGTGAACGGAACGAAGGCCTTCCTGCCACACATCATCGCGTCGGGCGACGGCCACATCGTCAACACGTCGTCGCTGTTCGGCCTGCTGTCCGAGCCGGGCCAGGCGGCCTACAACTCGGCGAAATTCGCGGTCCGCGGATTCACCGAATCGCTCAACCAGGAGATGCTGATCGCCAAGCACCCCGTACGCGTCACGTGCGTGCATCCCGGTGGCATCAAGACCGCGATCGCGCGCAACGCCACGGTCGCCGACGTTTACGACCAGGCGAACTTCGCCCAGTTCTTCGACAAGTACCTCGCGCGCACCTCGGCATCGTCGGCTGCCGACACCATCATCAAGGGCGTGAAGAAGAACAAGGCGCGCGTCCTCATCGGCGCCGACGCCATCGTGCTCGACGTCTGGGTGCGTCTCGTCGCCTCGAAGTACCAGGGCGTCGTGGCGGGCGTGACCAAGCGCGTCACCACCTCGTTCCGCTGACCGCTGTCGTCGTTGCTCAGTTCGTGCGATAGACGACGTAGTCGACCGCACGAACTGAGCGACGCCCTCCTCGCCTATTGGGCGGTATCCACAGGGTCGAAAAATTGTTCGAGAATTCCTCGACGCTGTCGGTATTGCCGGGTAATGTAGAACACATATTCGACATGACGGGGGCGGGGGTGGCGGCACGTGAACAGCAAAGATCTTGGGACCGGCGGCGCGCCTTGGGCTCTGGCGTCGGCAGCGGCGGGTTCCGCGGACGCTGTCGTGGCGGAGAAGCTGTCACGGCTTGCCGCAGTGTTGGATGAGTTGGCTGCCGTCGATGTGTCGTTGGTGTCGGACGCGGCGCTGGTTGAAGCCACTGTGGAGGCCGAACGCCTGGCGTTGCGGACTGCGGGTGCGGTGACGGATCGCCTGATTGTGGAAGCCTCCGACCGGGATCTGCCCCGCGCGTTGGGTTTCCGCGATGTTCGCAACTTCATGGGGCAGGGTCTGCACATTGGTGATCCGGCGGCGCGGCATCGGGTGATC
>NZ_LDTZ01000027.1 GCF_001186365.1 Gordonia jacobaea
GGCCACGGCCGGTGAGCATGACCAGCCCGAGCACCGCCAGCGCCGCGCCGACGGCCAGGCCGAGGCGGGGGGGCCGCGGCGATGAGCGCGCGGGCGCCGGCGCTGACGGCCAGGCCCGCCGCGGCGAGGGTGCCCGCGAATCCGAGGGTGAGCGCGGTCCCGGCGCGCAGGGCGCGCGCCATGCGGACCGGGAACGCGTCGGTGGTGGTGTCGCCGAGGGTGTGGGTGATCCAGGCGGGCAGCAGCGCGAATCCGCACGGGTTGACCGGGGCGAGCATCCCGGCGGTGAACGCCAGCGCCAGCAGTCCGCCCATCACGCCGCTCCCGCGTCGCGCAGTGCGGTGGTGATCTGGTCGGCGGACGGGTCGGTGGCGCGGTAGGTGACCTTGCCCGCCGGATCGACCACGACCAGCGTCGAGAGCGACGCCACCGAGAGTCGTGTGGTGAGGGTGGCGCCGGTGTCGATCACGGCGGGCAGCGCCTGGGTGCCGGTGAAGTCCTGGAACCCGGCCACCGTCTGCGCGGATTCACCCGGATCCATGTCGACCAGCACGAACGACGCCTTGTCGCCGAGTTGTCCGGCCGCCTGCGCCACCGATTTCGCGCCGCCCACGCATTCGCCGCAGCCGACGGAGAAGAAGAACAACGCGGTCGGCTTGTCACCGGGCACGCTGATGGAGGTGCCGGTGACGGTGTCGACCTGCACCGGCGCCACCGGATCCTGCGCCGTCGTGTCGGTCGAGGTGCACCCGGTGAGGGCCAGGGCTGCGGACAGCGCCAGCGCGGCGGCGGCGAGGGCGGGGCGGCGAAAGCGTGGCAGAGTGGCCATTCGAGGACAGTGGCCTTTCGTGCGGGGGCGAGGGAGTGTCAGCGCGGTCTCGCGACCGCTCATCGGGGTGTCAGAGTTCGAGACGGTCATGCCGGGGTTTCCGTCCGGTCGCGGTCGGCCGGAGCCGACCGAGGGGATCCGGGTCGGGGCGGACAACACCCCGTGGCCTTACGGGCGCGGCGCCGCAGGGTGTAGCCGACGGCGGCGGCCACGACCAGCACGCCTGCGGCAAGCAGCCACGGGCTGGTCAAGACACCGCCGAGACCGGCGAGCACGCCGCCGGCGATCAGGGCGGGACCGGCGCAGCAGGCGACCATCACCAGCACGCCACCGGCCACTGCGAGCAGACCACCGAACCCGCCCGAGTCGTTGTCGGGTGTGTTCATCGCCTTGTTGTCGGGTGTGTTCATCGCCGCCCACTACCGTCCGCGGCGGGGATGCGCGGGCAGCAGCCCAGCGCGGCGGAGTTGTCGGCCGCCAGCGACCGCGCCAGCATCACCAGGTCAGCTACCCGCGGATCACCCACGGAGTACCGCAGTTTCTTCCCGTCGCGGCGCGCGAGGACATACCCGCAGTCGGCCAGGCAGGACAGGTGTACCGACACCCGGGGCTGCGAGATGCCGGCGTGTTCGACGCAGTCGGCGGAGGTGCGCTCCCCGGCGAGGATGAATTCGAGGAGCTTGAGCCGGGTCGGATCCGACAGGGCGCGAAAAAACTTCGCCGTCGTATCCAGATGCGTACACGCCGACTCGGCACCGGGCACGGTGACAGTGGCGGTGGTGGACCGGGCCATGGGATCGCCTCCACGAGACTTGAACTATTCGGATAAGCGCATAATATGGTTCCGGTAGATATTCGTCAACACGAATAGCAGCCGTTGTCGGTTCAGCGGTTGCCCGACCAGGAGGCACCCTCGTGACCTTGACAGATTCCCGCGCCGATCTGGCGATCATCGGTTCCGGCTCGGCGGCGTTCGCCGCCGCCATCGCCGCGGTCAACCTCGGCAAACGGGTGGTGATGGTGGAGCGCGGGACGGTCGGGGGCACGTGCGTGAACGTCGGGTGTGTGCCCTCGAAGGCGCTGCTGGCCGCCGCCGAGGCCCGCCACGCCGCCGAGGCGGCGGGCCGGTTCCCCGGGCTCACCCCCGCCGAGGTGCCGCTGGATTTCCCCGCCCTGATCGCGGGCAAGGACGCGCTGGTCGGGCAGCTGCAGGCGGAGAAGTATGTCGACCTGGCCGCCGACTACGGGTGGGAGATCGTCTCCGGCACCGCGGTGTTCGACGGCAGCGCCGAGGCACCCGTGCTGCGGGTCGCGCGCGCCGAGGGCGGTGTACGGGTGATCGAGGCCGACCAGTATCTGATCGCCACCGGTGCCGCGCCCTGGGCTCCGCCGATCGACGGCCTCGTTGAGGCCGGGTATCTGACCTCGACCACCGCCATGGACCTCCAGCAGCTGCCGGAGTCGCTGATCGTGGTGGGTGCGGGCTATGTGGGGCTCGAGCAGGCCCAGCTGTTCGCCCGCCTGGGCAGCAAGGTCACGGTGATCGCGCGTAGCCGGCTGACCTCGGGTGAGGAACCGGAAATCTCGGCCGCGCTCGAGGCCGTCTTCGCCCACGAGCGCATCGACGTGCTCACCACCGCCACCGTCGAGAAGGTCCTCGCCGACGACGGGCACAAGGTGGTGACCGTGCGCACCGGCGGCGGCGCCAGCACCGAGCTGCGGGCCGAGCAGGTGCTGATGGCCACCGGCCGCCGCCCCAACACCGCCGGGCTGGGCCTGGATGCGGTCGGCGTCGCCGTCGACGAGCGGGGCGCGGTCGTGGTCGACGACCGCCAGCGCAGCAGCAATCCGCGCATCTGGGCGGCCGGGGACGTGGCCGGGGATCCGCAGTTCGTGTACGTGGCCGCCGCGCAGGGCACCCTGGTCGCCGACAACGCCCTGGCCGGTGCCGATCGCGTCCTGGACTACACCACGGTGCCGCGCGTGACGTTCACCAGCCCCGCGATCGCCTCGGTCGGACTGACCGACGCGCAAGCCGCCGCGGCCGGGCTGGCCTGCCAGTGCCGGGTGCTGGGGTTGTCGAGCGTGCCGCGGGCGCTGGTCAACCGGGACACCCGCGGCCTGGTCAAGATCGTCGCCGAAGCCGGCACCGGCCGGATCATGGGCGTGCACGCCCTCAGCGACGGCGCCGGGGACCTGATCACCGCCGCCACCTATGCGATGACCGCGGGTCTGACCGTCGACCGGCTCGCCCACACCTGGGCGCCGTACCTGACCATGGCCGAAGCGCTGAAACTGACCGCGCAGACTTTCACCACCGACGTCACCAAACTGTCCTGCTGCGCAGGCTGACGCCGTCGGACGGGAGGCAGTGATGAACGGACACATGACGATCGGGGACCTCTCGGCCCGCACCGGGGTGCCGGTGAAGGCGCTGCGCGAGTACACCGACCTCGGCCTGATCTACACCCTGGGCCGCAGCCCGGCCAGCTACCGCCTCTACACCGACGACGCGGAGTGGTGCGTGCGGTTCATCGGCGAGCTGCGCGGCCTCGGGCTCACCATCGCCGAGATCTGCCAGCTCACCTCCACCGACCGTGACGACCACGGCCGTTCGGTCGGCGCCCATCTCGCCGAGCTGCTGCAGCGGTCGCGGCAGCGGCTGCGCCAGCGCATCGCCGATGCCGAGCAGATCCTCGACCGCATCGACGCCTTCGAAACCGCACACCGTGCGCATCTGGCCACCGACGACCTGTGCTGGGCCGGTGACCCGTGCGGATGCGAGCTACGGGCTTGACCCTCACCCCGGGGACAGACCCTACCGTCGGCACCGTCACTGTCCGATCGCCCTCGAGGAGTCCGATCCCATGAGTACCGACAACCTCACTGCCGACGTTTTCGCCAAGATCCTGCCCGCCGGCCGGGACCGGGCGCTGATGCGCGCCGCGCTGCGGCTGCTCGCCCACGGCACCCCGGTCACCGTCACCGAACTCGCCGCCGCCGCGGGAGTGCCCGACCTCGACCCCGCGCAGACGCCGATCGGCGCCGACGTCGAATACGACGAGGCCGGCCGGATCGTCGGCTGGGGCCTGACCCTCAACCCGACCCCGCACCGGTTCAGCGTCGGTGGCCACCAGCTCTACACCTGGTGTGCCCCCGACACCCTCATCTTCCCCGCCGTCATCGGCGCACCCGCCTGCATCGAATCCGACTGCCCGATCACGGGCACCACCGTGCGCCTGACCATCGACCCCGTCACCGGGGTCAGCGACCTGGAACCGGCCACTGCGATGGTGGCCTTCGTCGACCCCGACCGGATCCCGGCGTTCGAGGGCTTGGCCCGTCAAGCGGCGGCCCACCGTCGCCAGGAACCGCCGCCGCTCCGCCGGCAGCACCGACATGTCCAGCTCATCCGCGCCCAGGTTGCGCAGGAACACCAGCTTCTCGACCTCGGCCTTCACCGCGGTCGCCGACGCCTCCACCGGGCCGGTCGACAACCACCGCAACCGCGACATCTCGATCGACGGGTCGACGACCAGCAACGCATCCAGTTCCTTACACCGCTGCGGCGTGAACTCGCGCGCCAACCGGTCGTAGGTCTCCCGCTGCGCCCGCGTGCGAGCGTGCGCGACCCGGCGGACCACCGTTTCCGGGCCCGGCCGGATCACCCGCGCCGAGATCAGGTACTCACACGCCAGCCGGAACAACAGCGTCGGCGAATCGTGCTCCATCGCCCGCGCCAGCAGAAACTCATCCAGCTCCTTCAACTCCATCGCCCCGGCAGGCCGCCACCCCAGATACTGGGCCACCAGCCGCACATGCTCGGTCCGCGTCTGCGCCCGCTTGCCATACGAACGAAGCTGCGCTGCATCGATATTCAGCTGATCCGCCAGCCGGGCCACCGCCACCGGCGGCGCCGACGGCACCTTGTCCGGCACGAACCCCAGCCACGGCAAGGTGCACAACGCCACCGCCAGGCCCAGACGGACCGCAGGGCCCCTGCCCTGCGGAGCAACAAACGCCAGATCCGCCGGGGTCAGCGTGAAGTACCGGAACAACTCCTCACGACTGATCTCCGGGAACTCCCGCAGGCGCTGCAACTCCTCGTCCGCGAATACCCGCGTCGCCACGAACCCCAGCCTCCAACACGCCGACCAACCTCATCGGCAGACAAGCCAAGCACCAACCACCCCGGCCCGCAGCCCGAACCGAGAAATCGCCGCTGACCAGGCACTACGCGAACTTCGTTGTTTTTTGCGCCATTACTACCGGGACCCCGACCTCGATGCCCAGCAGGTGCTCGAGAGTCTGGGTCATCGACCACTCGTGCTCGCTGGCGGCCGCCAAGACTTGGGGCAGGGCTTCGGCTGCGGCGTCGAGTTTGAGGACGGCGAGATGTCCGCGTAGTTGCTGGTAGACCGAGATCGCTGATTGTGACTGTGGCCCAACACTATTCGAAGAGTCCAGCCCAGCATTGTCGGTGTCGGTGTCGGTGTTGGTGTTGGTGGTCATGGGAGGTGGGTCCTGTTCTGTGCGGCGCGTTCGTACACGCTCATGTCGATGATCGATGCCTGCGGGCCGGTATCGTCGGTGTTGGTTGTGTTGTGGCGCAGTGTGTTTGCGGCGTCTCGGGCGGCCTGGCCGGGTGGGATACGTTCTTTGCGGCGATGCGGCCGACGGCTGCTGGAGGCGCCGGCTTTGGCCAGGGTCTCCAGCGCGACGACATGCCCGTGATCACGCACTTGGGCGCCCGACCCGGGCGTGGCGAGGCGGTGCCGCGCGATCACGATGCCCGAATCGGTGGCGATGTCGATGTGTCCGTCCCCGAGCCGCTCGCTCACGGTGACTTCACTCATCGCCACCTCCGGCGGCACCGAGTACTGGTTGCCGCGCCACGCCACCAGCGCCTGGCGCGATACCGTGCGCATCTCGGTGAGCGTGGCCGGATACGGAGCCGCTGGTGGGGCGCTGAGCGGTTCGCGAGCGGCCACCATGATCACACTCGCCCGACCATCAGAGGTCGGGCGCATCCGTGCATCCGAGCGGGTGCGGCAGAAGGTGTCGCAGCTGGTTTGCGCTTGTTCGGGTGTCGTCTCGTCGGGAAGGGTGCGCCACCAGCGTTGTGCAGCAGTGTGATTGGACTTCTCCACCACACCCTTGCGATTGCCTCTGCGAGGTGGGCACACATCGACCGAGACCCCGTAATACTTGGCCACGTCAGCGAACTCGGCGGTCAACGCGCCGGTCGACGGGTGGCAAACCGTCGCCATCCGGTCAAATCGCCACGACTTGGTGACCCCGCCGAGTCGGCGGGTGATGCGGTCGATCCCGGCGATCACCTGCGGGCGAGTCATATCCGGCGCCAGGTAGCCCCGCCATTTGCCGGAATGCGCCAACGACCCGACAAGCAGGAATGCTGTTGAACCCCAACCCCATTCGTCCGGCGGGTTCGGTAACTCCACCCAATCCCATTGCGTCTCCTCACCCGGCGGATGCTCGACGACCGCGTTCGCCCGCTCCGTCACCAGGGCGCACGCCTCACATGTCGGACGCAGGCCACGTTGCCGGATCTGGCGGGTCAATGTCGGATAGGACTGGGTGTAGCCGAGGTCCTCGAGTTCGTCGCACAACGTCCGTGACCACAGATGTGGGTCCTCAACCAGACGCGCGGTGACGTAGGCCAGGAACGGCTCGAACGGATCCGCCGCCGACTTCTTACGCTCGCCCGGGCTGCGCTCACCCTTGAGGTAGGCGCGAATGGTTTTCCTGTCGTGCCCGGTGTGGCGGGCGATCGCCGAGATCGTCCACCCCCGTTTGTGTAGTGCATGTACTTCCACATCGTTCTCCCGTGTCAACATGAAAGCGGGCCTCCCGAGATAGTTGGTGAGTGGTCAGAGACCATCAGCATCACGGGAGGCCCGCCTACTCTGGCGGTGCCACACGGGTGGGGAATTCAGATGAGCATCACTGGGGAATTTCGATGAGCGCCGTCATCATCGTCGTTGCGGCCTCATTCACCCTGAGCTTCACAGCACTGAGCGACCTCGCCCGCATGTCCGGGGCCATCCCGGACCGCCTGACCTGGCTCCTACCCGTCGTGATCGACGTCTTCATTCTGCAAGCCACCTGGTGCGTCTACGCCGCGACGACGCCGGCAAGCGATACCACTTCGCGATGCTGGCGATCTCCAGCACAGTCAGTGTCGCCGGCAATGCCGGCCACGCATTCCTGGCCAGCGACCAGGGGTCATGCACGGCCTGATGGCCGTGGCCATCGCCATCGTGGCGCCCCTGGCCCTGCTGGCAAGCATCCACGGCCTGGTCATGCACGTCTGGGCCGGCGGGGGAGTAACCGCGCACAACCGGACGCCGGACGTCGAGCATGACCCTGTGGACAGTGCACCCCATGCACACCCGCAGGTCAGCGCACCGACAGAGCCGCACCCGCAACACAACAATGCACAGGACGACGCAGACACCTCGCCACTGAGCCTCACGGACCTCGACGCACAGATCACCGACTCCGACCTCGACCTGGCCCGACTCGTGTGCAGCCGAGGTCGCAACGACGACCGTGTGGTCGCGCGCGTACTCGTCGCCGAACGACTCCGAGTCCACCGCGAGCAGACCGCCGACCTCACCGGCGTGCACAGAACCACGATCGGCCGTTGGCGCGACCTCGCGGCCGAGTGCACCGCCGACGCGTCGCCGCGCAGCGAGCGTGTGCACACAGCGGATCAGCCCGCACTCGCCCACGCCCACTGAGCACGCCAGGCAATCGTCTCGTGAGTACGCCGTGAATACATGAGTCGGCGGGGGTGCGTGTGGTCCCAGACTTCCCGTTCCAGGCACACCCCCACCTACCCGAACAGACTACACATGCATCGAACACCCATTCGAGAACCGGGGTTAGACTCTGTGCATGTTCGTGTGATGTATCGGGACATCGGTGACGTTTCTGCATCTGGACATTGGTGACACTTGGTGTGTCAGGACTTCGGTGACGGTGCGGTCTTCTTGGTGGGGCGTGGGCCGCGGGGTTGTCGATTTCCGACGTAGGTGATTCCTGGGGCGGGTCGGGGGTGTTCGACGAGGACTTCGCCTTCGGTGTTGGCGATGACGATTGTGTTGTCGTCGGTGACAACGAGGACCTGGTCGAAGGCGTGGTCCACATCGACCATGTAGGTGACTGCGTCCACGCTGATGGTGCCGGAGGTGCTGACAGTTCTGGCCAGGACGCCGTCGGGTAGGTCGGTGGGTTGCCGCTGTGCGGGCCGAGGGCGTGGTGTCGGCGGATCGAGCAACGGCCGACCGAATTTGGGGTGTGGCGCGTCGGCTTTCGGTGTTGCCTGCCAGGCGGTCAACGGTGTGACCCGCCCGGGCAGTCCTTGGTGAGGCCGCTCGGTGTTGTAGATGTGGTCGAACGCGTCGACCTGGGCCTGCAACTCGGCCAGGGTGTCGGCAAGTGGCTGTTTGTCCAGGTAGCGGAACAGTGTCTGGTGGAAGCGTTCGTTCTTGCCCTGCGTGGTGGGCTTGTAGGGCTTGCCGGTGATTGTTTCGACTCCGAGCGCGTGGGCGTGTTCGACGAGTTGACCGATGCGGCCGCGGCGTGAGGGGTTGAAAGCGGGCCCGTTGTCGGTGAGGAGTCGCTGGGGCACGCCGTGAGCGGTCACCGCCTTGTCGAACACCGCGATCGCGGCGTCGGAGGTCTCACCGGCGGCCACGTGGGAGCCCACGGCGTAGCGAGAGTGATCGTCGATCAGTTGCAGGATGACGCACGTACGTCCGCCGGTCAGAACGTATTCGGTGCCGTCGAGTTGCCAGCACGCATTCGGTGCGGGATAGACGAACCGCCGCCACGCCGAGCGGGGCTTCTTTTTCGGTTCACGCCGGGCTACTCCGGCATCGCGGAAGATGCGGGCCAGCGATGCTGTCGAGGGGACCTGTGCCATGCCCATCGACCGCATCTTGTCGTGCACGCTGATCGGTCCGTGGTCCAGACCCGACCTTTCCAAGGCGGCGCGCACCGCCACCGCTTGTGACTTGACCTCGTCACTGAGCGCTGACGGGCTCGACTTTGGGCGGCGGGTCCGCGGTTCGAGGGCTGCCGCGGGCCCCTCGACTTTGGCGCGTTTACGCAGCTCGTAGAACGACTTTCGAGAAATTCCGTGTTCGACGCAGAATGTTGAGACCGCTCCGCGGGGTGCATCATCAGGCCACTGCGAGATAGCTAGCCGGACGACAGGGTCGATAGGTTCATTAACAGCCACCGTCTGAGCGTTGAATGCGGCACGTGAGCTGACCCGAGGATGGCGGTTCGATCGGAGCCCAACCGGTTGCTTGTCGTGGACACCAACGCGAAAGCGCAAGCCTGCTTCCAGGTCGGCCACCTTGTCGCCTGCATCGACGTGTGTCAATATTGACGCGTGTCGAATAAGAATCTCCTGCTGCCACCCGGCCGCGGCCTCAGTAGCGACGAGACCGAGGCTGTCACCCCACTGTTGAAGGCACTCGCTGATCCGGTTCGACTGCGGTTGCTGTCGGAGGTCGCTGCGCATCCGGGCGGCGAGGCGTGCGTGTGCGACATCTCCGGGCCGTTCGAGCTGTCGCAGCCGACGATCTCGCACCATCTGAAGGTGCTGCGCCAGGCGGGTCTGGTGACCAGCGAGCGCCGCGCGACCTGGGTGTACTACCGGGTGAACACCGAAGCGCTGCAACAACTGTCGGGCCTGCTGGGCGATCTCGCCACGGTCGTGGGGGAAACGCGGTCGTGTGAGGCCGACCAGTGACCGCCACCGACACCGCGGTCGCGGGCAAGTTGTCGACGCTGGACCGGTTTCTGCCGGTGTGGATCGGCGCCGCGATGGTCGCCGGACTGCTGCTCGGTCGAGTCGTCCCCGGCCTGGGTGACACTTTGGCGGCGGTCGAGCTCGACGGCATCTCGCTGCCGATCGCCCTCGGATTGCTGATCATGATGTATCCGGTGCTGGCCAAGGTGCGCTACGACCGACTCGACTCGGTCACCGGTGATCGTCGCCTGCTACTCGGGTCGTTGGCGTTGAACTGGATCATCGGACCGGCGTTGATGTTCGCGCTGGCCTGGCTCCTGCTCCCGGATCTGCCGGAGTACCGGACCGGACTGATCATCGTCGGCCTGGCCCGATGCATCGCGATGGTCATCATCTGGAACGACCTGGCGTGCGGCGACCGCGAAGCCGCTGCTGTTCTCGTCGCACTGAACTCGGTGTTCCAGGTGGTCATGTTCGCCGTGCTGGGTTGGTTCTACCTCTCGGTGTTGCCCGGATGGCTGGGCCTGGAGCAGACCACCATCGACACCTCGCCGTGGCAGATCGCGAAGTCGGTGCTGATCTTCCTCGGTATACCCCTGGTCGCAGGCTTCCTCACCCGCCGCATCGGCGAGCGAACCAAAGGCCGCGACTGGTACGAGTCCTCGTTCCTGCCGCGTCTCGGGCCGTGGGCCCTTTACGGGTTGCTGTTCACCATCGTCATCCTGTTCGCGTTGCAAGGTGAGCAGATCACGTCGCAGCCGTGGGACGTCGTGCGGATCGCTCTGCCGCTGCTGATCTACTTCGCGGTGATGTGGGGCGGTGGGTTCGTGCTCGGGGCCGCGATGGGGCTGGGGTATGCGCGAACCACCACGCTGGCGTTCACCGCCGCGGGCAACAACTTCGAGCTCGCCATCGCCGTCGCGATCGCCACCTACGGTGCAACATCCGGCCAGGCCCTGGCCGGAGTCATCGGACCACTCATCGAGGTCCCCGTCCTCGTCGCCCTCGTGTACGTGTCCCTGGCACTGCGGAAACGCTTCACCACCCCAACCACTGCCTCCAGCCCGGATGTGTCGAAGGAGCCGGCTCGCGATGCCTGAGGATCTGTTGGACGAGCAGCTAAGTCGCAGTGAACACCGCGCGCAGCCCGAACTGTTGATGCCCCATGCCGTGCTCGCCCGTACCGCCGCTGACCTGGCCGCCAAGTATGAGGGGGTGGTGTCTCGCCAGACGGTGGAACGCTGTGTGTTCGAGTCCTACACCGCCTTACGGCGCACCTCCCGGGTGCATGCGCACCTGACGACCTTGGCGGGCAGGTTCGCGGCTGATCGGTTACGCGCCCTGGCCCAGTCCGATGGATCGGTGCCCAAGGATGTGCCCGAAGTTCTGTTCGTCTGCGTCCAGAACGCCGGCCGCTCACAGATGGCCGCCGGATTGTTGACCCACCACGCCGCCGGGCGGGTACACGTGCGCTCCGCCGGGTCAGCCCCCGCGCACTCGATCAACCCGACCGTCGTCGAAGCAATGACCGAGATCGGCGTCGACATGGGCACGCAGTACCCCAAACCGCTCACCGACGATGTAGTCGCCGCCGCCGACGTGGTCGTAGCCATGGGTTGCGGCGACGCGTGTCCGATCTATCCCGGCAAACGCTATCTGGACTGGACGGTCGCGGACCCCCAGGGCCGTCCCCTCGACGAGGTTCGCGCGATCCGCGACGATCTTGACGCCCGAGTTCGTGGTCTTCTCACCGAACTCACCACCGAACGTGTGTGACGTATCTGATGTTCCTTCACAGCTGAAAGGGCTTGTGTCTCATGTCTACATCTCGACCTAGGGTGCTATTTGTGTGTGTCCACAACGCTGGCCGCTCGCAGATGGCCGCCGGTTTCCTCACCGCCTTGAGCCAGGGCAGCGTCGAGGTCCGCTCCGCCGGATCTGCTCCCGCCGACTCCATCAACCCGGCCGCGGTCGAGGCGATGGCTGAAGTCGGTATCGACATCTCCGCACAGTCACCGAAGATCCTCACCCCCGACACCGTCGAATCCTCCGACGTCGTGATCACCATGGGCTGTGGCGATGCGTGCCCGGTGTTCCCCGGCGTCAGCTACCGGGACTGGGCTCTCGACGACCCAGCCGGCCAAGGCATCGACGCGGTCCGCCCCATCCGCGATCAGATCCGCGGACTCGTCGCGAACCTCCTCGACGAACTGGTACCCGCCGACCAGCAGGTCGGCCAATGAGCACACCACCGCAGGTGTTGTTCGTGTGCGTGTCCAACCGCGGCAAATCGGTGATGGCCGAACACCTCACACCGACAGTCACCGACCGGATCACCCCATCCTCAGCCGGCACCAACGCGAAAATCGGCGGCCAGGTCAACGAACTGTCCGCCCAGGTACTCGCCGAAGTCGGCGCCGACGTCGTCGGACATCAGCCGCGGCAACTCACCGATGAACTGATGCAAGCCGTGGACCTGGTCGTGGTGGTCGGCACCGCCGAGGTCACCCCACCCGACGGCGTCGCCCTCGAAGTGTGGGACACCGACGAACCCTCCGGACGGGGCATCGACGGTATCGAACGAATGCGGCTGATCCGCGACGACATCACCAACCGGATCCGCGCCCTCGCCGACCGCATCGCGCGGTAGGCGAGAACGCGAACCGAGGCTGTCAGCAGCAGGCTGTGCGCGCCTCGGCCTGGTCTGCGGCGTTGCCGCCGCAGCACACCGAACCCTGCTCGGCGTCCTCGGTGGCGTTCTGTTCCAACAGTTTCGGGCTGGTCCCGAACGTCTCGGAGTCAGCCAGCACGGTGTAGACCTCCCACTTCTCCTTCGCCGGCCCGGTCACCCACACCTTGTCCTGCGTCGCGAAACAACAGGTGGAGTTGATCTCCTCCTGGGTGAACAGACCCTCCCCGGACAACCGGGCGATCTCGGCGTGCACCTTCTCGCTCGACTCGACCTCGACGCCGAGATGGTTGATCGTGCCGCCCTGGCCGGGATTCTCCAGCAGCACCAGCTTCAGTGGCGGCTCGACGATCGCGAAGTTGGCGTATCCCGGCTTGCGCTTGGCCGGGGTGGTGTTGAACAGCTTGGAGTAGAACTCGATCGCGGTATCGAGATCATCGACATTGAGCGCGAGCTGCATACGGGACATGACCATCACCTTCACCTGTGAGACATATATCGAACTACTGACACCTGCAGGGTGCCACCTTTTCGACATATGTCAAGTACCAGGGTATGGTCGGGTCATGCCGAAGGCCCTGCCGATGGTCGACATCAGTGCCCCGATCTGCTGTGCGCCCGTGTCGGCGGCCCCTCTCGATGACGACACCGCCCTAGAAATCGCTCTGCGGCTCAAGGCGCTGGCCGATCCGGTCCGGATCAAACTCGTCTCGATTCTGCTCACTGACACCGGTGAGGGGATCTGCACCTGCGACCTCGCGACCGCGGTCAGCCTCACCGAGGCCACCACGAGCCACCACCTGGGGCAGCTCCGCAAGGCCGGCATGGTCGCACCTGACCGACGAGGGATGAACGTCTACTACCGTGCCCGGCCAGAGTCGTTGGAAGCGCTGCGCAGCGTTCTCAGCGCCATCACGGGGTGCTGCTGAACCGTCGCAGGCGCGGTCAGTTGAGCACCTGCGTCAGGCCCCCCTCATAGGCAACCGCGCCACGCAACGCAAGGCACATAGCGGTGCGTGGCGGAAACCAAATGAAGAAGTGTCACCACCAAGACCCCTCACTCTGTCACCTATGGCCTGATGCAGAACTGTCACCGATGTCTTGCGAGATGACACTGATGGCATGTTCGACCACTGGCCCGACACCCGAACACTACGCGTGGTCGACCCACCGAGGCCCGTGCTGATCGACATGGCGATCGCTGACCCGTCCTGCGGACGCTCGTATGCCGCCGGTGGGGGAGTGTCACTGCGAGTCCGCGCATCCGGTGCCCGGATCGAACCCACCATGAACGCGCTTCTCTTAGCGTGGCTCCAAACTTCAAACGGCCTCTGGCGCGGGATATGTCAGATGCCAGTCGAGAGCGCCAACCGCGTCTCCTCGGCCACGATCACCATGTGGGTGCCGCCCGAGGCGCTGCAACCGAGACAGGACGCCGCCGAGCGATGACCGAGAACAACGATGCCGGGGCCGGGCCCACCAATCGCGTCGCACCTAAACGCGGTCGCGTCGCGATAGGGGAGCTGACGTTGATCGTGCGGCCGGCCGGTAGGCCGGCAGACGTCCGGGTCTACACCGACAATGAGGCGACCGAGGCTCAGGCGTACGCCGACGAGGTTGGCGGACAGGTCGAACGACTCGGGGAAGCCACGAGCTGACTCCGCTGGCGCTGCGCTGCCGCCCTCCCCGGCGGGTCGGTTGCCACAGGGCCATCGTGGTTGCGTTGTGCAGGTGGGCGATTCGCAGCCCGGGGTTTTGTCGGTACGCAAGCCTTTCCACGAAGGATGCCGCCAGGCGAGGCGAGGGGCCGGGCGAGTGCCCGGCCCCCTCGCTGGGGCTAGCTGAGGATGTCTACAACGAGATGGGCTGTTGCGATGAGGATCTGGATGATCCCGAGGATGACCATCGCTTCCATTTTCACCCCCTTCCGAAGGTCTGAGTGGCTGAACCACGTGGGCCCTGGGTGCGGATATAGCTCCGCCTGGACCTGTGACCACAATCAGACCCTCAGAGTTGGAGGGAAGCCCTCATAGAAAGAGGGATGTGAAACTTAGCACGTCACATGCCGGAGATCAATAGGTTTCCCAGGAGAATTTGGTGCGAGCGATGTGCGCTTGCCTGCGAGGGCCCTGGTGCCCCCGGTCAGACTCGAACTGACACTGGACGGGTTTTGAATCCGTTGCCTCACCGCGCGCCGTATGTCGGATCAGGAGCGGCGTTGTGCGGTCCACTGCCAGTCCGGGAACTCGGCCTCGATGCGGCGGATCCGCTCGGTGGCGAGCTGACCTCTACGGTAGTCGGCGCGGCGGTTGGCGACCCACTGTCCGATCGCGAATCCTTCGATCACCGCCCGATTTCGGGCGTTGCTGGTGCCGTGCGCGGCGACATACCGATGCAGGTGCGCGATCCCGACCTCGAATGCGGCGGCCGCCGCCGTGGCCTGAGGCGACCACTGCCAGTCAGGAAACTCGCGCTCAAACACCTCGATCCGCTCCGCCGACAGTCGGCCTTTGCGGTAGTCGGCGCGACGATTCGTCACCCACTGTCCGAGGGCGAATCCGTCGAACACCTCATGCTGACTCACGGTGCTCGTCCCATGTGCGGCGACGTAGCGGCGCAGATGCGCCAGGCCGACGTCGAACTGCGCGTCGCGCACACTCCACTGCCAGTCCGGGAACTCGGTCGCGAGCCGTTCGATCCGCTCGGCCGACAGTCGGCCCTTGCGGTAGTCGGTGCGTCTGCTGGCCACCCACACGTCGATCGGGAACCCGTCGATCCTTGCGCCGCGCGGGGGAGAGCTCGAACCCTGTGCGGCGACGTAGCGATGCAGATGCGCGAGCCCGACCTCGAACCGTCGGTCATCAGGACCACCCATTACAGGCCACCGATCGTGCCCTGAGTCGAGCTGGTTCGGATGGTCCACTGCCAGTCCGGGAACTCGGTCTCGATACGGCGGATCCGCTCGGCCGACAACCGGCCTTTGCGGTAGTCGGCGCGGCGGCTCTGGATCCAGGTGCCGATCGGGAATCCGTCGATCACATCACGCCGGGGGGCGTTGGGGGTGCCGTGCGCGGCGACATACCGATGCAGGTGCCCGATCCCGGTCTCGAACGCGGCCGCGAATACTGCGGTCTGAGGGGTCCATTGCCAGTCAGGGAATTCGCGCTCAAACACCTCGATCCGCTCCGCAGACAGTCGGCCTGTGCGGAAGTCGGCGCGACGATCCCTCGTCCACTGCCCCAACGGGAATCCGTCGACCACCTCGTCGTAACCCACGCGGCTCGTCCCATGGGTGGCGACGTAGCGGCGCAGATGCGCCAGGCCGACGTCGAACATCGCCTCCCGTACGTTCCACCGCCAGTCCGGGAACTCGGTCTCGATACGGCGGATCCGCTCGGCCGATAACCGGCCCCTGCGGTACTCGGTGCGCCGGCTGCCGACCCAACTCCCGATCAGAAATCCGTCGATCGTCGAACCGTGCGGCGGCGAGCTCGAACCGTGCGCGGCGACGTAGCGATGCAGATGCGCGAGCCCGGCCTCGAACCGCTCCTCATAACTACTCATTCGAAGCTCTCCAGCTCACTCGATCAGCACCCCGGATCAGCGTCATCGGTTCCAGTCCTAGAAGTACACGGAACGGACGATCACGAACGAGATCGCAGCGGCAACGCTGGGCAGCACGAAGATCGCTGCCAAGATCGCCACGAAACGGACGGTTGTGGCCGTCGACCGCATCGCCTGGCCGATCGTTTTCCATGCGTACTTCGACCACGTGTGCGGCGGCCACGGTGGCGGTGTGCTCGCAGTCATGATTTCGCCTCCTGGGCAGCCTTTTTGGACTTCTTGCGTTCGTTCAACCTGCGCTTGCGCCGCGCTACGCGTCGTCGCCCCGCCCTCTCCTCGGTGCTGAAAACACCCGTCAACCCATAGTGGTGATGCTTGACGTACCCGAGCTTCGCGGACAGGTCTTCCTCCCACCGCAGTCGCTCCTCTATCAGGCCAGCGGCCATCAGCTCCTGGATACCCTTTGTCACCGTCTTGCCTGAGATCCCGTACCAGTCCTGCATCTTCTCCCGGAGGAGCTCGACGTCAGGCTTCTTCGTTGTCTCCTTCAAGACGATCAGCAGCACCGCGAGGGCGGCAGGACTCAGCGTCGCGAAGTGCTGCTCTGTCCAGAACTCATGAGGGAGGGTGAAGTAGGCGTTGTACCAATCCTTCTTCTGACCAGCCGGTGCAACGTAGTCGTCCTTCCCGTCCTCGCGACGCGGGACGATGCGGGTCAGTCGCCCTTCCCTTTTACGTTCGACCAGTCCCAGTTCCTCGAGCTCGCCCCACGTTCGCGACAACGTAGACGGCGACCAGGTGAGCGCGTTCGCTGTCCCCGGCCCCTCCGCGGTCAGTGCGCGAACCCACACCTCGGCCGCCAGCGGAGTGTGTCGCAAGGAGAGCCACGGCCACCACGTCAGCAGCAGCAGATAGAGGACCAGCGCGCGGTGATGCCGACCCTTCGTCAGCACGCCCACCGTGCTCGGCCGCGGCTTCGTCTCATCAGGCTGTTGGACGAGGACAAACCGGTTGACTGAGTACCTGCGCGGCGACCAAGAGAGCAACTTCTCCCGCGTCGCACCTGGGCTCGGTGCGGGTGGGGGAGGCGAGGGGACCGTGCCAGATCCAGACGCCGGAATTTGCTTGTCCATGAGCGTCAGCTTGCCACGAAACGGGAACCTATCGAATCCGGATCGGAAGCCTGCCGATTGCGGTGCCGTTCCATCTCATAGGGAATGCGATACTTAGTGCGATGCTAAGTGCGACACTTATGCGACGCTGATGCGAGATGCCACACCTCGATTTTGCAGATACGCGTAGTCGCTTGTTTCGCGACAAGACCATTGAGGTGATCTCAGATTTCTGTCGATCCGGCGTTGGTAACCCGGCGGATTGGGCATGTAGGCGTCCGGCGGTGCGCTTCGCGACTCGCTATCAGTGCGAGGAGCCGGTCGCCGATCCGTAGCTGATGTAGAGGCGGCGGGATCGTGTTGCGGTGGGAACCTCGGCAACGCGGCCGCGTCGAGCTGGCGACCTGGCCCTCATCGTGCGGGCGGCCACCCGGCCAACCCGCCGGGAGCTCCGTACTACACCGCTGATGAGCTCGACGAGGCCCAGGCCCAGGCCCAGGCGCACGCCGACCAGACCGGAGGACGGGTCGACCGGCTCGCGTAAGTCGTAAACCCGTCTCCGGTGCGCTCTGCCGCCCTCCCTCGACGGTCGGTTGCCGCAGAAGTGGCGTCGTCACGTCCGGTAGCCGTCTCGACGTTTTCAGGCCGCGTCGGACCCCTCGCATAAGGTTGTTCCCCATGCTGACAGCCTGGGCCGACGAAAGCGGGTCGCGGCCGGACATGGACCCCGGCGCGTACTTGATGTCGGCCGCCCTGTGCGATGAAGAAGACGTAGACGCCCTCCGTCACAGGATGGAAGCTCTACGCCTAGCCGAGCCTAAAGTGCACTGGCACGGCAGCAGCGAACAACGCCGAACTGAGCTCGTCACTGCGGTCGCGCAGCTCCCTCTGACCGGGTTCGTTGTTGTGCACGTTGACAAGGACTCCTCGGATCGGCGACACCGACGAAAGTGTATGGAGTTCCTACTCCCACATCTCGCTGATATGCCGTGCTCCACGATCACTCTCGAATCACGCGGTCAACAGGACGCCAGCGATATGGACATGCTGCAAAAGCTCCGCGCGCAACGCGCCGTGGCCTCGACACTGCGGATCGATCATGCTGTCGGTCGTAACGAACCGGCCCTGTGGGTTGCCGATATCGTGTGCGGCGCCGTCGTGCAACATCGCTGCGGCCGCGGGGACTACCTCGACATACTCGGCGCCGGAGTCGAAATACACACCATCGGCCCCTAAAAGACCGCGAGCCACAGGCCTCGTCGTCCGGCGAGTAATCCTGTGGCTCACTTCCAAACCCACCGCAATGGGCTGGCTACGGCTCCGATTGTAGCCTCACTACGTGGCTACACGCCACCCACGCCCGACGCCGTGAAGGCTTGTCACACCCTGTCCCTCCAGCGCTCGTTCGCCGACTGCCGTGTCATCCCGGCCGCTGCCCCGATGTCAGCCCATGACCGGCCCAAACGGCGAGCCCTAGCCACCGCGACGTCGAGTCGCGCGTCAGCCTCCCTGCGGGCATCCGCGGCGGCGCGGATCTCGGCCTCGACATCGAGAGGGTCGAGATGGTCACGCTGCCACACCGCGCGTGCGGCCTCCGCGACCTCAGGCCGATCGTCGGCATCGACGTCGCTGTCGGGGGCGAACACGCGATGCCGGGCGAGGTCCTCGAGGGACGCTGAGGGCACCCGCGCCCACTGCACCGGATCGGTCCAGGTCGACACCGCGGAACTGGACCGGCTGGCGCAATCGCACCGCAACAACCAGCCGACAATCTCGGCCGACGGCCGACGACGATCATCGTTCGGCCGCCGCTAGGCGCGGTAGAAGCCCCACGTTGCCGGAGGCCTTGAACTACGTCGATGGTAGTAGTGCCACAGTGGTAGTAGTGCCACAACGGTGCAGCGCCCCTGAGCACAACCATGGACCAACCGAAGGACGGCTGTCTACCGGTTACGGCCTCGAATAGCACTTCATTCTTTGGAGCCGATCGCCGCTGTCCTCCGTGATCTGGGCCGTGCAGACCGGGACGACGGTCAGAGGCCGAATGCGCCGCCGCTGACGAGGATGACGATTCCGAGAACGATCAGCACGAGCGGGAACAGGATGTGTTCCCACCGTTCCAAGATCTCGGCGATGGCCTTGCGGGTGGTGAGGAACTTCGCGGTGAACACCAGCACGGCGACCAAGAGCAGGAACACGACCGAGTAGGCGACGATCGCCGCTGTACCCACGGTCGCGAAGACCGGGACGTAGACGCCGATGTTGTCGCCGCCGTTGGCGAAGGTCACCGCCGCCACCGTCCAGACCGCGACCTTCTTGCCCTCGAACCGTTCATCGTCGTCGCCGTTGTTGCGCCATGCTCTCCAGGCGGCGAGCAGACCGAGCAGCAGAGGAATGAGCCCGAAGTAGGCGATGGCTTCTTCGGGCAGCAGCGCCGTGACTCCCAGCGCTACGAGGACCGACGCGGCGAGGATCGCTCCGAAACCGAGATATTGTCCGGTCGCGATGGCGGCCGTTGTTCCGCGGGTTCCCGCGCCGCGGGCGAAGAACAGCGAAAGCACGATGATGTCGTCGATGTTGGTCACCAGGAAGAGTCCGATGGCCTGCAGGATCGAGGTAACCATTCCGGCGGATGCCCTTTCTCTGGGAGTGCACTGCTGCTCGGCTGACACGCAGTTGTGTCGCGTGCCGTAGCCGCTGTCATGGGAGTGGCTATTTCAGTTTCGATCACGCGCCGGTGATGTCGGCGCGGGCGCAGGAGTGTGGTTGGGGAGTTTGGCGGCGATGGCCGCGGCCAGTAGTGCGCTGATGGCGGCGCTGGCAAGGAACACTGCGGACATGGCGTGGCTGTAGGCGTGGGCGCTGGACGCGGCCAGATCGGCGCCCGCTGGGCCGGGAATCTGGGTCGCGGCAAGTTGCGCTCCGGCGATGTTGTCACGCGCCGCGCTGACCACTGGTTCGGGCAGGCCGCTCAGGTGGGGGTCGAGGTCGCGGGTGTAAACGACGGTGAGCAGGGTGCCCAGGATCGCGACGCTGAACGCGGCACCGACCTGTCGAATGGCCATCAGCAACCCAGCTCCTGCGGCGCTGCGATGCTCGGGCAGGCTCGCCATGACCGCGTCGACAGCCGGCGCCAACGCCAGCCCGGCTCCCAGGCCCACGGTCGCCAGGCACACCGCGACGAAGCCGTAGCCGGAGTCGACGGTGATGCGGGATGCGAGCACGAATCCGGCCGCGGCGATCACCATGCCGGTGGCGATCGGGATTTTGGCGCCGAGTCGGGTCACGATCTTGTCCACAGCGGCTGCGGCGACGATGATCGCCAGCACCAGAGGCACCAAGCGCAGGCCGGTGCCGAAGGCGTCGTGGTAGCGCAGTATCTGCAGGTATTGCGGCAGCACGAACAGCACGCCGACCAGGGTGAAGGTGCCCGCGGTTGCGGCCAGGGTGGGCCAGGTGAAGGCCGGATTGGTGAACAGTGCCAGATCGACCAATGGGTCGCGGGCACGGCTTTCCCACACCAGAAATCCCGCGATCAGCCACACACCGGCCGCCAGAGCCGCGAGCACGACGGGATCGGTCCACCCGTACGCGGGAGCCTGGATGATGCCGAATACCAGCGCCGCCGTACCGGGCACGGCGGTGAGGATCCCGAGCCAGTCCAACGCCGGTGCATGCGGGTCGACCGATTCGGGCAACAGCACCACACAGGCAACCAGGGCGGCGACACCGACCGGGACGTTGATCAGAAACACCGAGCCCCACCAGAAATGCTGCAGCAGCCAGCCACCGACGATCGGCCCCAGCGGCAACCCGACACCCAGTGCACCGACCCACACCGCGATCGCGCGGCGACGCTGGTCGGGGCCGAACAGGGTCGGCAGGATCCCCAGCGACAGCGGCACGATGATCGCGGCCCCGATGCCCATGACCGCGCGGGCGGCGATCAGCGAGCCGGTGGACCCGCTGAAAGCGGCCCAGGCCGAGGCGGCGACGAAGGCGACCAAACCTATCAGCAGCAGCCGTTTGCGACCGTAGCGGTCACCGAAGCCGCTGGCGGGCAGCATGAGCGCGGCGAAGACCAGGGTGTAGGCGTTGACGATCCACTGCAACTGGGTGGTGCTCGCGCCGAGGTCTTGGGCCAGGGTGGGCAGGGCGACGTTGAGAACCATCAGGTCCAGCCCGACGGTGAGCAGGGCGACGACCAGCGCCGCCAGCCCTGCCCACCGACGTGACGGGCCCGGCTCAGTCCCGGTCGTCGGCGTGGTGTTCGGGTGAGAGTGGTTCTCGCTCATCGGAGTTTCCGATCAGAGTGGCGATGATGAGGGCGGTCGCGCCGAGCACGATGAAGGTGTCGGCGAGGTTGAAGGTGGGCCACCAGCCGGTGTGCAGGTAGTCGGTGACCACACCGTCGGGGGCCCGGTCGATGACGTTGGCGGCGGCACCGCCCAGGATCGCGGCGAGCGCGACGCGGGTGAGCAGGTTCGCGCGCGGCGCGACCACCCATCCGCCGACCGCGACCGCGGTGGTGATCACCGTGGTGAGCGTGAGCATCACCCAGCTCGGTGCGTCGGCGGCGATCGAGAACGCCGCTCCCGGGTTGAACGCCAACTTAAGGTCCACCGGACCCGCCTCGATCGGGGCCCCGGCCAGCGTGGTCTGCGCCCACGCTTTGAGCGTGAGGTCGATACCGGCCAGCGCGGCCGCGGCAGCGACCCACCGCAGTCGCCGCCCCCACCGCGACACGGTGGGAGCAGACGACGCGGTGGCGGTCACGCGGGCGCTCCGGCCAGTACCGGTGCGGGCTTTGCCGCCGAATCGGTCAGCGAGGCCAGGGGTTTGGTGCGTCCGGCGCGGACACCGTTGGCGATGACGACGATCTCGGCGAGTTCGTGCACCAGCACCACCGCCGCCAACCCGAGAATCCCGAACAGCGCGAGCGGGATCAAGATCGTGATCAACCCCAACGACAAACCGACGTTTTGCAACATGATCCGGCGAGCCCGACGAGCGTGCTCGAGAGCCCGCGGCAGGTGCCGCAGGTCCTCACCCATCAACGCCACATCCGCGGTTTCGATAGCGACATCGGTGCCCATCGCGCCCATCGCCACACCGAGGTCGGCGGTTGCCAGTGCGGGGGCGTCGTTGACGCCGTCGCCGACCATCGCGGTGAACCGGTCGCTGCGCAGTTCGCCCACGATGTGGGCCTTGTCCTCCGGGCGCAGATCCGCGTGCACGTCCTCGATCCCCGCCTCAGCGGCCAGAGCGGCGGCGGTGCGGGCGTTGTCACCGGTGAGCATCGAGACCCGGATTCCCAGCGCGTGCAATCGGTCGATGACCTCGTGTGCCTCGGGCCGCAGTTCGTCGCGCACAGCGATCGCACCGATCACCTGGCCGTCGAGCTCGATCAGCACCGCGGTCGCCCCCGCGTGCTGCATCCGTTCCACATCGGCGGCCAGAACACCCGGTTCGATCCAGCCCGGACGGCCCAGCCGCGCCCGGCGTCCGTCGACGCGGCCGGTCAACCCGGCACCGGTGACCGCCTCGACGTCGGTGGCGGGAGTGACGGTGTCGACGGCGGCGAGGATGGCGCGGGCGAGGGGATGTTCACTGCGCGATTCCAGCGCGGCCGCGACCGCCAGCACCCGGTCCCCGTGCACACCGCCGGTGGCGGCGATCTCGACGACGGCAGGCTTGTTCGCCGTCAGCGTGCCGGTCTTGTCCAGCGCGACCTCGCGCACCCGGCCCATCGCCTCGAGTGCGGCACCGCCCTTGACCAGCACACCCAGCTTGCTCGCCGCACCGATCGCGGCGACCACGGTCACCGGCACCGAGATCGCCAGCGCGCACGGTGAGGCGGCGACCAGCACCACCAGCGCACGTTCGATCCAGGTGACCGGATCCCCGAAGAGCGCGCCAATCACCGCGATGGCTGTGGCGGCGATCATGATGCCGGGCACCAGCGGTTTGGCGATCTTGTCGGCCAAGCGTTGAGCGTCGCCCTTGCGGGCCTGCTCGGCCTCCACGATCCGCACGATCCGTGCCAGGGAGTTGTCCTCGGCGGTCGTGGTGACCTCGACGGTCAGCACACCGGTGCCGTTGATCGCCCCGGCGAACACCTCCGCGCCCGGCCCGGCTTCCACCGGTACCGATTCGCCGGTGATCGCCGAAACATCCAGCGCGCTACGCCCGTCGACGATCACCCCGTCGGTCGCGACCCGCTCACCGGGGCGCACCAGCATCCGATCCCCGACGCGCAGCTCGGCAGGGGCGATGACGGTTTCGGTGCCGTCGCGTAGCACGGTGGCCCGGTCCGGTACCAGGTTCAACAGGGCGCGCAGCCCGCGGCGGGTGCGCGCGACCGCGTACTCCTCGAGGCCCTCGCTGATGGAGAACAGGAACGCCAGCATGGCGGCTTCGCCGACCTCGCCGAGGATCACCGCGCCGATCGCGGCGATCGTCATCAGCGTGCCGACACCGATCTTGCCCTTGGCCAGCCGTTTGAGCGTGGAGGGGACGAAGGTGTATGCACCGACGAGCAGTGCGGCGATCTCCAACCCCAACTCGACGGCGCGTGGGCCGCCGGTCCAGCCGACGATCAGTGCCGCGACCAGCAGCACTCCGGCGACCGCGGCGACGCGCAGTTCACTGACTTCCCAGAGCTTTTCGGGTTCGCGTTCCTCGGCCTCGCCGTCACCGGCGGGTTCGTCGTGGCCGCAGCCGCATGCGTCGCTCATGCTCGTACCTCCGCGCTCTCCGTCTCGGTGGTGGAGTCGGTGCCGTAGTTCGGGCACAACGCCACCGCATTGCCTGTCGCCGCGAGCAAGGACTCTGCCGAGGCGAGTAGGTCCATCAACTCCGGGCGGGCCAGGCTGTAGAACACCTGCCGCCCTTGCGGGCGGCCCACGACCAGCCCGCAGTCGCGCAGGCACGCTACGTGCGCCGATACCGTTGACTGAGCCAGTCCGAGCCCGGCCATCAGGTCCAAGACCCGCGCTTCCCCGCACGCCAGCCGGTGCACGATCGCCAACCGTGTCGCATCGGAGAGGCTGTGGAACAGGGCCACCGCCGGATCCAACCCCTGCGTCTCGACGAGGCAACCCCCGCCGTCATTAATCGCCATAAAGCGATGATAGCGGCGAAAGCTATTGATATCGAGTGAGAGTGTGATTAATCTCGTTTCAACGATTACATCGTGATATGGCGATCAATTCGTGGTCGCTACGGAGGGAGAACGCGTGAACCAGCAGAAGTCCGCCGTCGTCGAGAACTCGCCTCAGCAACCATCGCCGCCGGGCTCGCCCGGAGTGCTATATCGGTGGGGCGTTCTGATGGCCCGGCGCAGACGTGCGGTCCTGGCGGTCTGGGGACTGCTGCTGGTGGTGTGCGCGGTGGCCTACCCGCTGCTCGAGAACCGGCTCGGTGCGATGGATTTCGGTGTCGAGGGCTCGGAGTCCACCGAGGTGGATCGCCTGGTTGCCCGGCACTTCCCGCAGTTCGGTACGGAACAGGCGGTCATCGTGCTGCAGTCTGGCGCGGTCACCGCCACCGACGCCGAGTTCCGTGCAGCGGTGGCTCGCACGATCACCGCCGCCACCGCGGTCGAGGGCGTGGTCGACGTCGTCGGCCCCTACGACGGGCTGCCCGGATCTGATCCCAGATCTCGGCCGACGGTCACGTCGCGATCGCGCTCGCCGGCATGGACGGCGACATGGCCGAACGCGCGAAAGTCGCGCGCGACCTGCAAGACGCCATCGCCACCACCGGCGACGATTCCATCGACGTAGGGGTCACCGGGTACTCGGCGGTACAGAACGCGGCCACCGAACTGCAGAACGCCGACCTGGCCCGCGCCGAGGCAATCGGCATCCCGGTCGCGCTGGTCCTGCTCGTCCTCGCCCTCGGCGCCCTGGCCGCAGCGGCGGTCCCGATCGCAGTGGCCATCGCCGGGATGCTGACCGCGGTCGGAGTGTTGTTCACCCTCACTGCTGTGACCGCGTTCGATTCGCTGACCGTGGCCATGGCCACCATGGTGGGCCTCGGCGTCGGTATCGACTACGCGATGTTCATCGTCAGCCGCTTCCGCGAAGAACTCACCCACCACACCGGGCCAGACCATGCCGCGATCAGCGGCGCCGTCGGTCGCTCCCTCGCCACAGCAGGCAAAACGATTCTGGTCTCGGGCTTGGTGGTGATGATCTCGCTGTGCGCGTTGATCATCATCCAGGCACCGATCTTCCGTGGCATCGCCATCGGCGTCGCCACCGCCGTCACCAGTATGCTCACCGTCGCCGTCACCCTGCTACCCGCCCTGCTCGCCGCCTTGGGCCCGGCTGTCAACCGCGGTAGTCTCCCGGCCCGCTGGCGCCCTGCCGACAGCGCCACCGACGCTCCCGGCGTTCTCGGTGGCCGCTGGGCGCGCTGGGCGTATCTCGTCATGCGCCGACCCGTCCTCTTCGGCACCGCGGCCGCAGCGGTGCTGGTCCTCGCCGCGCTGCCGGTATTCGGGATCCGCTACGGCCTCGACATGGGCACCACCGCCCTCGACGACACCCCGACCGGACGCGCCAGCACCGCATTGAACACCAACTTCCCGCCCGGAGCACTCTCCCCGGTCGAGATCATCGCCACCGGCCCCAGCGACACCCCACTCACCGCAGACGCCGAAGCACGGGTCAACCGATTCCTGACCGAGATCGACGGCGACGCCCGCATCGACACCGTCCTGCCCGCCCAGCTCAATGACGGTCGAATGCTCGCGATGGCGATCCCCTCGGTCACCTTCGACTCGATGGCCGCCACCGACCTCGTCCGCGACCTGCGCAACACAGCCGCCGGCGCAGCCGGAGCCGAGATCCGCATCGGCGGCAGCACCGCCGAATTCGTCGATCTCTCCGACGAAATGACCACCAAACTTCCGCTGGTCGTAGCCCTGGTGCTGACCGCCTCGCTGGTCTTCCTCATCGCCGCTTTCCGCAGTATCGCCTTACCCCTCAAGGCCATCGCGATGAACCTGCTCGCCACCGGCGCCGCCCTCGGTATCACCGTCGCGGTGTTCCAGTGGGGTCTGGGCGAGAACGTCCTCGACTTCACCAGCCCCGGATTCGTGCAGGTCTACCTACCCACCGTGGTGTTCGCGCTACTGTTCGGGCTCTCGATGGACTACGAGGTGTTCCTGATTCGTCGCATCCGCGAATACTGGGACGCCAGCGGCGACAACCAGCGCGCCGTCGCGGCCGGGCTCACCCACACCGCACGCCCCATCACCGCGGCCGCCGCGATCATGATCGCCATCTTCGCAAGCTTCCTCACCGCCGACATCCTCGAACTCAAACAACTCGGACTCGCCCTTGCCGTCGCCGTCGCCATCGACGCCGTCCTCATCCGCCTCGTCCTCGTCCCCGCCCTCATGCGCCTGCTCGGCGGCTGGAACTGGTGGCTGCCCGCCCTCAGGTTTCGCCCACCCAACACTCGCGCACCACGGGCCGCCGCTGAGTAGCGCGGCGATCAGACCAGGTTGATTCGTCGCGGACACGGGACCGGCCGCCGGGGCCACACCGCCCTCGGGGGCAACCGTCACGGCCGGTCTGACCTTCGAGTCGAGTCGAAGGTTCAGGGTCGCGGGGTGGTGATGATGCGTATTACCCAGCTGGCGCGGCGGAGCGGTGTCCCTGCCACCAGCTGCGGCTCTACGTCGGATCTGGCCGAGTTCGTGGAGGCCGGACCGTTCCTGGAAGCGTTCCTCGTGTTGATCGTCATCCCACTGACGCTGGCGTGGCTCACCCCAGGTGTACCGCGCGCCGGGACCGGGCAGCGGGTCTCGGCGCGCGGTGAGCACCGGCGATGGCGCCGTTGATGGCTACGGTGCTGATCACCGTGGTGGCCTCGCAGGCGCCAAACTCGGTGACGGCCTGAGCCAGGTCGCGGCGGTGGTGCGGGCCGGAGTGCCCGCGTCGCCGGAAGGTGTGGCTGCGCAGCCCTCATCGCAGCCGCGGGCGCGAGTCATTGGCGGGACCAGATCAGTCCGAGGAGCCCGAGTCCGATGGGCGAATCCGAGCGGTTGGAGCCATGACAGGCTCACCAGCAGCGTGCCGCTGCTCAGTGCTACGGCCGCGATCAGCAGCGGGGCACCACCGCGCAACAGCCCAGGCAGCAGTGCCGCGGTCCCGATGCAAGCCCGCCAGCGGCGTGTCTAGGTCGCAGCAGCCACAACGGCCTCCCCCGCAGCTCGCCGAGCCACCGCTGCCTGGCGCTGGGTTCGGTGTCGATGGGACAGGGCAGCAGGGGGATTCGCTGCGCTCGAGCAGGTCTTCGCGTCCGGCCGCCAGCGCGGCGGCCAGGGTGTCGCCGGACCGCGGTGAGTTCGGCGAGCTCGGCATCGACCTCGGCGAGCTTGACACCCAGTCCCAGCCGCGGTGAACCCGCCGACGGTGAGCGGCTGCCGAGACGTGAGGGCTGTCGAGGGCGTTCATGTCCGGTCACCGTCCGGTACCTGGTCGATGCGGGTGCAGCACGTCAGGGCGGCGGCGTTGTCGGCCGCGAGCAACCGGGCGAGCAGCACCAGTTCGGCCACGCGCGGGTCTCCGACCGTGTACCGCAGCTTCTTGCCGTCACGGCGCGCGACGATGTATCCGCAATCGGCCAGACACGACAGGTGCACCGACACCCGCGGCTGGGAGATGCCGGCGTGGGCGACGCAGTCGGCCGAGGTGCGTTCGCCGGCGAGGATGTATTCCAGCAGCTTCAACCGGGTCGGATCCGACAGGGCGCGAAAGAACTTCGCCGTCGTATCCAGATGTGTGCACGCCAGCTCGTCGCCGGGCACGGCGGTCGTGGACCGGGACATGGGGCACCTCCACACCACTTGAACTATTCGCTTAAGCGCATAGTATGAGCCCTGTAGGTATTCGTCAATGCGAATAGCAGCCGTTGGCTGGCGACGCGGTTGCTCAACCCCTCAGGAGGCAGGCGTGGCCACGACACAATCCCGTCCGGATCTGGCGATCGTCGGGTCCGGTTCGGCGGCGTTCGCCGCCGCTATCGCCGCGGTCGGCCACGGCAGGTCCGTGGTGATGATCGAGCGCGACACCGTCGGTGGCACCTGCGTGAACGTCGGGTGTGTGCCGTCGAAGACGTTGCTGGCCGCCGCGGAGGCCCGCCACGCCGCAGCCGCCGCCGACCGGTTTCCCGGCCTGGGTGCCGCTGCGGTGCCGCTGGATTTTCCGGGCCTGATCGCCGGTAAGGACGCGCTGGTCGCGCAGCTGCGGGCAAACAAGTACATCGAGCTGGCGGGCGAGTACGGGTGGGAGATCGTCTCCGGCACGGCAGTGTTCGACGGCACGAGTGCGGCGCCGGGGTTGCGGGTCGGAGCGAACGACGGCGGGACCCGGGTGATCGAGGCTGGCCATTACCTGATCGCGACCGGTGCGACGCCGTGGATCCCGCCGATCGACGGTCTGGTCGAGGCCGGGTATCTGACCTCGACCACCGCCATGGACCTGAAGCGGCTCCCGGAGTCGCTGATCGTGATCGGCGGCAACACTGTCGGGCTCGAACAAGCCCAGTTGTTCGCCCGCCTCGGCACCCGGGTGACGGTGATCGAGGCCCTGGGGCGGCTGGCGCCGGGCGAGGAACCGGAAATCTCGGCCGCGATCGAGGCTGTCTTCGCCGATGAGCATATCGCCGTGTTGACCGCGGCCACCGTCGAGAAGGTCCTGGCCGGTGGCGGCCACAAGCTGGTGAGCGTGCGCACTCGGGCCAGGGTCAGCGAGCTGCGGGCCGAACACGTGTTGGTCGCGACCGGTCGCCGCCCGAACACCGCGGGGCTGGGCCTGGAGGCGGTCGGGGTCGGTGTCGACGGGCGCGGCGCGGTGATCGTCGATGACCGTCAGCGCACCGACAATGCCCGGATCTGGGCGGCCGGGGACGTGGCCGGGGGCCCGCAGTTCGTGTATGTGGCCGCCGCGCAGGGAACGCTGGTGGCCGACAACGCGTTCGCCGACGCGGATCGGGTCCTGGACTACGCCACAGTGCCGCGGCTGACGTTCACCAGCCCCGCCATCGCCGCCGTGGGGCTCACCGAGGCCGAGGCGGTGACGGCCGGATACCGGTGCCGGTGCCGGACGCTGGCGTTGTCGAGTGTGGCGCGGGCGCTGGTCAATCGCGATACCCGTGGCCTGGCCAAGATCGTCGCCGACGCCGATACCGGCCGGATCTTGGGCGTGCACGCGCTGGCCGAGGGTGCCGGAGACCTGATCACCGCCGCCGGATACGCGATGACCGCGGGTATGACCGTCGACCGGCTCGCCCACAGCTGGGCGCCGTATCTGACCATGGCCGAAGCGTTGAAACTGACCGCCCAGACCTTCACCACCGACGTGACGAAACTGTCCTGCTGCGCAGGCTGACGATCTCCTCCAGGAAAGGCCGAGATGAACGGGCACATGACGATCGGCGTGTTGTCGGCGCGGACCGGGGTGAGGGTGAAGGCGTTGCGTGAATACACCGACCTCGGGCTCATCCACACCCTGGGGCGCAGCGCGGCCGGCTACCGCCTGTACACCGATGACGCACTGTGGTGTGTGCGGTTCATCGGCGAGCTGCGCGGGCTTGGGCTCACCATCGCCGAGATCTGCCAGCTCACCGATGACGCCGTCGATAGTGGAGACGGAGCGGTCGGCGCGCGTCTGGCCGAGCTACTGGAGCGGTCGCGACAGCGGCTGCACCGCCGGATCAGCGACGCCCAGCAGATCCTCGACCGCATCGACGACTTCACCAGCATCCACCGTGCGCGGTGGGCCGCCGACGATGTGTGCTGGACCGAGGTCCGTGCCGATGCCCGACGCGGGCTTGACTCTGCCCCCGGGGGCAGACCCTACCGTCATCGACATCGCACCCGACGCATTCTCGGAAAGGCTGACTCTCATGAGCACCGACTCCATTCCCGCCGACGTTTTCGCCACGATCGCACCAGCCGACCGTGACCGGGCGCTGCTGCGGGCCGCGCTGCGGCTGCTGGCCCACGGAGCGCCGGTCACCGTCACGGAGTTGGCGGCCGCAGCCGGTGTCGACGCCGGAGATCTCGAAGAGACACCGATCGGCGCCGACATCGAATACGACGAGCAGGGCCGGGTCCTCGGGTGGGGATTGACCCTGAATCCGACCCCGCACCGATTCACCGTCGCAGGCCATCAGCTCTACACCTGGTGTGCGCCCGACACGCTCGTCTTCCCCGCCGTGATCGGGGCGAGCGCACACGTCGAATCCGAGTGCCCGGTTACCGTCAGCGCCGTGCGATTGACCGTCGATCCAGTCACGGGAGTCACCGACCTGCAACCGGCCGCCGCGATGGTGGCCTTCGTCGACCCCGCCGGGATCCGGGGCGGGCAGGTCCGCGCCACCTGCTGCAATCCGCAGATGTTCCTGGCCACTCCCGACGCCGCCGAGCAGTGGCGATCCGAGCATCCTGGGATGACCGTGCTACCGGTCGCCGACGCCTACACCCAGCTCGCACGCCCACTGGCCGAGGCGCTCATCGACCCGGCCGGCGAGGCGCCGTGCTGCTGACTCAGAACAGGGTGTCGCGCACCCACAAGGGCCGGTACCCGGTCGGGCCGAGCTGGGCGAGTTCGGCGTCGATATCGGTCTTGAACGCGCCGAAGAAGACCTCCGATCACACCAAGAGGTCAAGCCGCGATCTCGAAGGACGCGTCCTGAGCGGGCCCGAACGCCTTGATCGGGTCGTAGTGCTGACCGGTTTGCAAGCAGTAGTGGAGCTGCCCGAGCAAGCGGTCGAAGAGGTGCCGAAGCGCAGCGGCGTGCCGATCGCCGCGGTCGCGTCCTCGGCGTTAATGGTCTTGGGGTGCGCCGGCTTTCGCCATCGCGGCGAACGCCCAAAGGAATCCTGCAGCGTTGAGTCGGTTGTTCTTCACCACGCGGCGGGTAATCGAGATGCTGCGCCCGGAGGCCCGCGTGATCAGCACAGAACCGGCGTAGGTCCTTCAGCGAACGGGCGTCGGTGAACCGCTCGCGGTCGTCGCCGATCTCGCCGAGCACCCGAGCGCCGGAGAGGTCAGCCAGGCCAGGAAAACTGGTGATCACCGCGTAGTCGGGGTACTGCTGGAATGCCTCGGTAGTGGCCTCGGTGAGCTGATCCACGGCGGCGCATTCAGCATCGACGCCACCCAGCAGCGCGAGGGCCTGGCGGCCGAAGGCATCCGCTGATCTACAGATCGAGAGTCAGGGTGGCGGTGCGCGCTCGAGATACGCACGGGTAGATGACTCCGGTGACGAGCGCTACTGACACGAGTGACGAATCCCCAGGTCGCCAACTGACATCCAAATGACGGATCTCAGGCCACGTGTTGCATCTGATGCAATATGCAGGGGCTTACTTGACATAAGATACGTTATCGGCGAATTGCTTTGCACTGCAATATGTTTCGTCACCAGTGACGAAAGTGTGCCGGAATCACGGGATCGAACGCATCGACGTGGTGCAACCGGTCGAGTTCGACGGGGCACGGTCGCTTTAGGGCGTTGGTGGGTCGACGGACACTTTCAACTTCAACGTACGTCTACTGAATGGGACCCGGCCTCCCTCAAGGTGTTCCAACGCCAAGGCGTTAAGTTCGTACCGCTCGAGTGAACCCACCGCTTCGATCTGGCCATGTCCGGCGGTTGCTTTCATCGTCACGATCTGCTCCGCATCGCCGCTCACGACTATGCCCGGACTGCGGGTGGCAAACAGATATTGGCGGCTGCTGCGCAGCGAACGTAGACGATCGACGAGGTACTCCTCGATCCACGGGGCGTGCAGCGCATCCTCTGGTTGATCGACGAGCACCGGTGTGTCACCGTCGGCGAGCAAAATGACCAGGATGGCCGTGCATCGCTGGCCATGAGCGAGTTGTTCGATCGCCGTGTAGGTTTGGTCGCCGGGCTTCTTGAACTTGATGGTGAGGACATCGGGACGGTCGATGGCCTGCAGATTCAGTAGGTCCTCCCACAAATTGCGTTCGTCGATGTTCGTGAGCAGCTTGGCGAGACTCGCCATGTCGATTCCATGATCGATATCTACGAGTTCGGCGAGGTTATGCGACCACATTGAGCGGACGAACCTCAGCGGATGCGTCCGAAGCGCGAGTTCATTCAGGAAGTCCTCCCTGACCCGTGAGCCCACCTTGATCAGGTCGAGCGCACGGCGAAACTCAGACTGGTCCCCTTGGTTGGGAACGTCGAGCTTGACGAAGCCAGCCGCCTTCGCGTTGAGGTCTATGACCCGCGCCCGGCGCATGTCCCGCCGTGTGCGTCGCGCAGCGTGAAGGGCGTCGGTGAGGTCATGTCTTTCCTGCTCCAGTCGAGCCAGATCGGGCCGAGCGCGATGTTCAAGCGCGGCCCTGGCAGCCTGGAGTTGAGTGAGTTTGGACTGCAACTGTTCGAGGCTCGCGCGCAAAGCCGTAAGAGATGCTTCCGGATCAATCTTGTCGAGTTCTTCATCGAGGCGGATCTTGAACTCGTCGAACCGCGTTCTCCACTGACCCTCAATGCGCGCCATGGCCTTCGCAGCCTCGGCGATCGCTTCGAGAATCTGCGTGCGTCCCGTGTCGAGGCGTTCGCGTAGAAGTGCCAGCACGGCATTGGCTTCGAGGAACAAGCCAGCGTTCTCGCCCACTGACTCGTGCAATTCGGCTTCGGGCAGATTGAACGCGGGCGCGTCGAGGTCGGCGAGGTCGTTCCGTGTGCCGTGCAAGCTGGTCTGCTCTGCGGTCCACCCCGACTGCTCCTTCACCGTCTCGGTTTTGAACAGTTCCTCGAGTTGGCGAACTTGTTCGCCAAGTTCCGCCCCGCCAGCGGTCTCGGATTCTAATCGCTGGACGCGTTGCCGAGCCGCGATCAGTTTTCCGGCGTTGACCCGCAGGCCCCCGATCGCGGCTTCGATGGAGGCGTTGACCGCCTCCAGGTCGATCGACGCGTCAACCAGGGCCATGCGACCAACCGGCTCTCGGGAGTACTCGAGGATCTCTCCTTGCGAGAACGCCGCGATCGGGCAGATGAGGGCGGGGTCGTCGTTGATTTCAGCCCAGTCGCTTCCGGTCTGTTGCAGGACGCGGGCAGCTGGCGATCCGCCGGCGTTGTACGTCCGCTCCATCCGGTATCGCACGCCGTCGCCGGCGACATGCACGACGACCGTGCTGTTGTTCATCAGCGCCTTGTCCATCCGCGAGTCGATCTCGGTTCGAATGTGAGGAAAAGCGATGGCGTCGACCTGCTGGCTCAGAACGAATCGAATCGCCTCCAGTACCAAAGACTTGCCCGCCCCCGTGCCGCCAAGAAGGCAATTTAAGTCTGGCGAGAAGCGGATGCGTTCGCCGCCGAGGAATCCACCCAGGAACTCAATGTCTTCGATGCGGGTGTAGGTGGTCGGAGCTGGCTGCTGCAGCAAGACGCGCAACTGCGGGTCGGCGAGCGCGTGGCGGAGTCCAATCAGATCCGGGCGGCTGGCCTTTATCCAGGTGCGGCGCGCACCGATTCCGGACAGCGCATGATGGCTTTCGTCCTTGTCCCAGGTGTCCGATCCGCGGACGAAGGCCATGTTTCGTTGCTCGCCGAGTTTGTTACGGACGTCGTCTGCGGTGTCGAGGTGAACGATCTCAACGGCGCAGACGTCGTCGTGCAGCAAGATCTCCCTGACGTGAGCCGGAACCGTCAACCGCATCAGCCCTTTGTCCTTCTCGATGTGGGCAGGTATGGCCAACCCACCGGAGGCTGCGATCTTCGTCGCGGCGTCGGCGAAGCCAGCGTTGGCGCTGATGTCCAATTTGCCGCGGTCTGCTTGGCCGATGTTGAGCTTCACCAGGACCTCTTCGATCAGCGCCGGGTCAGTTCCTTGCTCCCAGATGGCGAGCAGATGGCCCTCGTTGGTGCTGATCTCGACCCCGGGCAGGACGACGAGTGGAGTGCCGACCGCTGCGTCGGCGATGTGACTACACCAGGAGACCGTGTTGTGGTCTGTGATGGCGATAGCGTCAAGGCCGGCGGCAAGCGCGGCCTCGACAATGTCTCCGGGCGTGCCGTAATGCTCGTCCTTGGCGTCGCTAGAACCGGGCGTGTGAACGTGCAGATCAACTGCCCAGAAGCGCGCTGCAGCAGTCATTGATCGACAACCCTCCGATCGCCTGAGAAAACATGGGGCAGGCTGACACGCAGTCGGCTAACGCTGCGAAACCTCGATCGACGATACAGAGACTGCCAGTCCGCATCGAGCCGTTTGCGTTCTGTCGGCCCCGGTCATAGGTCAGAAGGAAAGTGAGGCGCACATCCCTGACTTCGGCGAGCCCGGCCCCTCAGAGATCTGGCAGATCGGTGTCGCGATGACACATCTGACCCGTCACACCACCACCCCTGACGAGTGCTACTACCTGATCTGGGACGGCTGTCCCGACGTCGAGACTCTCTGCGAGCGGATCGGTGCCACCAGAATCGACCTCACCGACGAGGCAGGCGTGGCAAGCATCGCCAGCGGCGCACATAATCTCCGGGTGTGGCGGAACTGCCCAGTAGGCTAGTCAGGAGGGCTACTGAAGGGGGCGACATGAGTCCGTCGGAGAGCGATAGTACCGACTCCTCGAAGAAAGTTCAGGCGGCTACCGCGCGGATCGCCGCCCAGGCTGTTCCGAGAATCGATTTGACCCCCTCCACGATCAGCGCGATCAACAAGGCTGCAGCTCTATCACCCGTCTACTACCGTGCCCGGCCAGAGTCGTTGGAAGCGCTGCGCAGCGTTCTCAGCGCCATCACGGGGTGCTGCTGAACCGTCGCAGGCGCGGTCAGTTGAGCACCTGCGTCAGGCCCCCCTCATAGGCAACCGCGCCACGCAACGCAAGGCACATAGCGGTGCGTGGCGGAAACCAAATGAAGAAGTGTCACCACCAAGACCCCTCACTCTGTCACCTATGGCCTGATGCAGAACTGTCACCGATGTCTTGCGAGATGACACTCTGTGCATGTTCGACCACTGGCCCCGACACCCGAACACTGCGCGTGTTCGACCCGCCGAAGCCCGTTGTTGTCGACATCGCGATCGCGGCCCCCTCGTGCGGCCGCTCCTATGCGGCCGGCGGGGGAGTGTCACTGCGAGTCCGCGCATTCGGAGCCCGGATCGAGCCGACCATGCCCGCACTGCTATTAGCGTGGCTCCAAACCTCAAACGGCCTCTGGCGCGGGATATGTCAGATGCCAGTCGAGAGCGCCAACCGCGTCTCCTCGGCCACCATCACCATGTGGGTGCCGCCCGAAGCACTGCAACCGCGAGAGGGCCCAGCACCGCAATGACTGACAACAATGACACGGGGGCAGGCCCCACCAACCGCGTCGCACCCAAACGCGGCCGCGTCGAGTTGCCTGACCTGACGCTCATCGTGCGTCCGGCCGGCCAACCCGCCGGCATCCGCACCTACACCGCCAACGAGCTCGACGAAGCCCAGGCGTACGCCGATCAGACCGGGGGACAGGCCGACCGGCTCCAATAGTCACAAACAGCTTCTCCGCTGCGCTGCGCTGCCGCCCTCCCCGCGGTCGGTTGCCACATGAGCGGAGTGGTGACGTTTGAGCGAGAGGAGGGGCTCAGAAAGCCGTCCATGTGTGTCCCCTGAGCCCTGTCGAGTCGTACCAGACCAATAGGGTGTTCCATCATGTTGACGGCGTGGGCAGACGAGAGCGGGTCGCGCCCGGACATGGACCCCGGCGCGTACCTGATGTCCGCAGCCCTCTGCGACGAAGACGACGTCGACACCCTCCGCGCAGCTATGGAAGCGCTGCGCTTGGCCGAGCCGAAGGTGCACTGGCACGGCAGCAGCGAGCAACGACGAACCGAACTCGTCACCGCGATCGCCGAACTACCCCTGACAGGGTTCGTCGTCGTGCACGTCGACAAGGAATCCTCGGATCGCTGGCACCGATGCAAATGCATGGAGTTCCTACTGCCGCACCTGGCCGACATGCCTTGCGCCACGATCACGCTGGAATCCCGAGGCCAACAGGACGCAAGCGACATGGACATGCTGCAAAAGCTCCGCGCCCGACAAGCCGTCGCCCCGACTCTGCGAATTGACCACGCTATCGGCCGTCACGAACCGGCGCTGTGGGTTGCCGACATCGTGTGCGGTGCCGTGGTGCAACAGCGGTGCGGCCGCGGGGACTATCTCGACATACTCGGCGCCGGTGTCGAAATACACACCATCGGCCCCTAAAAGACCGCGAGCCACAGGCCTCGTCGTCCGGCGAGTAATCCTGTGGCTCACTTCCAAACCCACCGCAATGGGCTGGCTGCGGCTCCGATTGTAGCCTCACTACGCGGCTACACGCCACCCACTAGCCCGAGGCGCGCATGACATCGCGGCGCAGCGTTGCGGCCAGGTCGGTGTTGCTTGTGTGCTCGGCTGCGGTGGTGAGGATGCGCGCGATCCGGGTCAACAGTGCCGGTGGGGCCGGCACTGGTCCGCTACCTGAGGTGTCGGTCCGGATGAGTCCGGCGACGTGAGTGCCATTCCTATTGGGGCGGTTACATCCCGGATGCTTCGCCGCCGCAGCCCGCGCGCCACGGTGCCGAAACTGTCGACGCGAGCGATGCAGCATCATCGTGCAAAACAAGACTATCCGGATCGCTGGTCACGGATAACCCAGCCGCCTCATGGCTTCCGGATGGGGACCTACTGGCCTTCCCGCAAGCCAGTAGGTCGCCTTATCTGTTGTCGACAACCGATGAGGTAACGCCTGACGGTATGTGCCGGTGCTACCAGGCCCTGTAGCGGTTGGAGCCGAGAGGACGGCACGGTGGTTAACGGCGGCGCCAGGCACGGGTCCGGTTGACAAACGTGCCGGTTGCAACTACTGCAGCAATGCTTGCGCCCACTTGCGTACAACAGGGACAAGGGGGGTCAGGCCGCGGCTGCGGGAAACGTGTCCTTGGGTGTCTGTGTTCGTCGGTCGCTAGCGGACTCAGGTTCGCCCGGCCCTAGACTAGGCGTGGTCCGTACCGACGGGCAGGGTGACCAGACCCCGCAAAGGTCGGACGCGCCGACCACGACGACACGCACGGCTCGAATGTCAGTCGACGGTGTACTGGACCAGAAGAACCAGGCGTCGCGGCCATCCATCGAGAACCGGGTGTCCATACTTGTCCAGCTTCTTGGAGGGACGCGTCTTGGACGATGTGACCGAGCTCGAGTTGGCAGGTCCCCGATAACCGGTCCAGTCAGTTCTAGAGCCAGTTCCTAACTTGCAGTTGATCAGTCGATCTCGCAGCCCACGGGGTGATGCCGGTGGGTGCATCCGGCACTGTACTCGGCCGGGGTCTGGTAGCCCAGTGCCGAGTGGCGGTGCCGATGGTTGTGGTCGTCTTTGAAGTCGGCGATGACTACACGGGCCTCGAGCAACGTCGGCCAGCAGTTGCGGTTGAGGCATGATGCGCCCTGGGTTTCCCGGAGGCTCGGGTTATGGGATTCCGACCCGGTGTTGGTCGGCCCGTGACTGATCGTAGATGATGGTTTCGAACTCGACGGGTGGGATGTTGCCGAGATAGCCGTGGAGGCGTTCGGTGTTGTGCCAGTGCACCCAGCCCAGGGTCGCCAGTTCGACGTCGTCGACCGTTTTCCATGGACCGGTGCGGGCGGGTCCGTAAATTAATTCCGCTTTGTAGTAGCCGTTCACCGTCTCGGCCAGAGCGTTATCGTAACTGTCTCCCACGGTCCCGATCGAGGGTGTCGCCCCGATCTCGGCGAGACGTTCCCCGTAACGCACGGAGGTGAATTGCGCGCCCGCATCAGAGTGACACCGTAAGCCCGGCAACATGTTTCCCCGATTCCATCGGGCCATCCCGATCGCATCGAGGACCATCGCAGTCCTCATATGCGAGGCCACTCGCCACCCCACGATCATCCGCGAGTAGGCGTCGATGATAAAACACACGTACGCCACGCCCGACCACGTCGGGACATAGGTCAGATCGGTGACCCACAGTTGATTCGGTGTAGTCGCGGTGAACTCCCGTTTGACCAGATCCGGGTGGCGCGGCATCGAGGAATCGGGGCGGGTCGTGCGGACCCGCCGGCCGCGCCGCGCGCCTTCGATTCCGAGTGCGTGCATCAGTCGAACAACCTGGTCACGACCGATATCGTGTCCAGCGCGACGCGCAGCTTTCCATAGCTTGCGAGCACCGTAGACCCGGTAGTTGTCTTCCCACAGCTGTCGTAGCGCAGGGGCGAGGACAGCGTCACGTTGCGACCGCGCCGAGGGGCGGCGGCTCTTGATGTCGTAGTAGGTACTCGGGGCCATCCGCACACCTGCGCTGCGCAGGACGGCGAGGATGGGCTCAACCCCGAATTCTGCCCGCTGATCATCGATGAACGTGACTACTTCTTGTGTTGGCGGTCGAGCTCCGCCCCGAAGAAAGACGCTGCTCGTTTCAGTATCTCGTTGGCTCGCTTGAGCTCTCGGACTTCTTGTTCGAGCTCTTTGACCCTGGTGGCCTCTGTGGTGGTGACACCGGGGGTGTGTCCGTCATCGATATCGGCCTGGCGCACCCAGGAGCGGACCGATTCCACTCCGTAGCCCAGTTGATGAGCTACCCGTGAGACGGTGCCCTGCTCGGTGCCCAGTTCGGCCCGCAAACTACGGACCATGCGGACCGCGGCAGCCTTCTCTTCTGAGCTGTACCGACGGCTGGTCGGCTTCTTCCCTGACGGCGATCCTGTGGCCATACCTGCATCCTCGTTTCCAAGGTCAGGAGTCTCCAAGATTCCCAGGCGTGTCAGCATTCGTCGCGCAGCCGGTTGTTGAACGACTCGATAAACCCGTTGTTCCACGGTGTGCCGGGCGGAATGTAGGAGATCCCCACCGACCCTGCACAGAACGCTCGGAGGGCCTCTGAAATGAACTCGGGGCCGTTGTCCATACGCAGCACCATCGGCGGGCCACCCCAGATCGCGAAAACCTTCTCAAGCTCCTCGATCAACCGCTCCGCGGTGATCGAGCGATCGACGATGTTCAGCAACGACATCCGGGTGTGTTCATCGACCATCGAGGCGATCTTGATCTTGTGTCCATCGACGGTGGAGTCGAACTGAAAGTCCAATGCCCACACCACTTTCGGCGCATCAGCGACCACGACCGGCACCGACGACTGGCCCGCCCGCTTGCGGCGAGGCGCCCGGCGTACCTGCAGCCCTTCCTCCTTCCACAACCGGTGCACCTTCTTCTTGTTGACGGTGTCGCCCTCGTCGAAACGCAACCACGCCCACGCCCGACGGAACCCATGACGAGGGTTCTTGCGGGCATAGGTCCGTAGCTGCTCACGCAGGCCAGCGTCGGAATCTGCAGGTGTCTGAGCTTGCGGCAGCTGCCGATAGGCGGAGCGGGCGAGCCCAACAACCCTGCACGCCTTACGTTCTGACATGTTCATGCGAGCTTTGAGCATGTCTATGGCGGCGCGTTTGGCAGTTGGGCTCAGAATTTTCCCCGCGCAATCTCCCGCAGCGCGTCCTTCTCCAACTCGGCGTCGGCGAGCAGTCGCTTGAGCCGACTGTTCTGATCGCGCAACTCTTTGAGTTCCTTGGCGGCGTCGCCGTCCATGCCGCCGTACTGGCGGCGCCAGTTGTACAACGTCGCGGCCGACACCTCGAGGTCGGCGGCGATCTCCTCACCGGTCTTACCTTCCGCGGCCAACTCATCAGCTCGGCGCAGCTTGCGCACGATGTCCTCGGCCGAGTGACGCTTACGTCCCGCCATGATTCCTATCGTCCCTTCGCGCCCTCATCAGGGCAATCAAGACTCTAGAACCAACCGGACCGGTTCACGGGGGACACGCCAAAAGGCGCAGCTGCGCAAAAGTATTCGTGGGGTATCGGATCGCGGGTGGTGCGTAATGGACCAGGAGTTCAATGACCGTCTCTGCGCTTATGCGGTGCCGGTCTATGACAGGTCGCCGCGACCGATAGCAGCTCTAAATCTATCGATCATGCACACATCGACACCCCACAACGACTCCGAAACAGAGCTGATCACAGCGATGACCAATACGGCTTCGCGAATCGAGGCCGACCTCCGACTGCGCCTGGGCGCAACCGATCGAATCCAGACCCACTGAGAACAGAACCGTGACAGAAGGCCGGTGGTTGTATGTCTGTGCACTCGACGGGCGTTGCGCCGGGCGTCCCATTGAGCTGCGTTGAAGGGTGAGCCCGCCGATCATGCCGAATCCGAACAACCGAACCAGGCTGTCGTACGCCTTGATCGTCGAGGCGGCAATCGAGATTGCCGACGCCGGCGGACTGGACGCGTTGACGATGCGTTCGCTTGCCGACGAGTTAGGAGTTGGCGCCATGTCGCTCTACCGATACGTCGACGACAAGGGCATGCTCATCCAAGCAATGACGCTCGAGATCACGCGCAGACATCCCTATCCAAGAATTTCCGAAACGCCATGGTATCAACGAGTTCTGACGGCCGTGGAAATAGACTGGGCTCTCTACAACCGTCATCAGTGGCTCGTGCTGGCCCTAGCGTCGCCCCGCACCGCAGCATCTCCAGAGTCGGAGCAAAGCCTGGCTTGGTTAGCGAGTGCCTTCGTCGAAGCAGGGACTACACCGCCGGTAGCACGCGCGACATCGGCGACAGTGTGGAATCTGGTTGCCGGTACCGCACTCACAGTAGTGGCGGAGAATCTCGTCGAATCACCAGATTGCCGACACCGGATACGCCAGGAGCGCTGGGACTCGGCTCGCGAACTGCTCGATATAGGAATCGAAATCATCTGCGTGGGCGCCAAGGCGCCGCATCAATCAGGCGTGCGTCTGATTGATATAGGGCCTACCAATCCTCGCAGGGCCGGGTCCGAATTCCCCTTCAACACCCACGAACTGCTCAACCTGACATAATCGCTATTATCGGCTAAACATATGGCTAGTTTCTGGCCAGTCTAGCGGCTAGGCTGAATGCATGACGACAGTGCCTTTCGGCGAAGCCAAGGATGGCACGTTTGTCCGCCATCAGTGCCCGGTCGCTGGCTGGGTTCAGAGGAGTTGATGGAAGATGTCGAGGGCGACGCTCCATTCGGCGGTCCCGGGGTTCTTGCGGTCCGGCTCGACCGTGACGAAGGTATGCGCCAGCGCCACGCTCAGGCCTCCGGCGATCAGCGGCAGTCGTTGCTCGGTCTCCTCGGAGAGAGCCACGTCCAAGGATGGCCGGGCCGCCAGTTGGTCGAGCAGAGGTTGTAGTTCGATCTCCTCGTCCAGCTTCTCGAACCGGTGGATGCTCTCCTGCAGCCCCTTGGTGATCGGCAGGTCCCACGGTTCGATCACGTCCCGCAGGTTTGCCTTTGCCGAGGCCTTGCCGATCAGGATCAGGTCGTAGATCTTGTCGTCGATGAAATCCGTATAGCGCTTGAGGTCGTTCCGGTCGACCTGTAGTCCGGCCGCTGCCCGGAAGAACCGCTGGAATTTGACGGTGCCCATCACTGGCATGTCGTCAGCTCCTTTCGAAGTATTCATGGATTTGGCGTACCGCCATCGCTCCTTCACCGACTGCGGATGCGACCCGTTTCACCGAGCCGCTGCGGACGTCGCCCGCCGCGAACAGGCCGGACCGGCTGGTTTCGAGCGTCCTGGACAGCCCGGCGCTGATCGGCCGGTTGCCGTCTCCTCGGGCGTGGACCGCGTCCATGCCGGTGAGGACGAAGCCGTGGTCGTCGAGTGCGATCGTGTCGGCCAGCCACCCGGTGTGCGGCGTCGCCCCGATGAAGACGAACAGGGCGTGCACCCGGATCGTGTCCTGGTCGCCCGTGCGATTGTCCTCGACCACAATCTCTTCGAGGTGCTTGTCGCCGTGGACCTGACGAATCTCGGTGTTCCGGTGCACGGTCACCCGCGGATGCCGTTCGATCTGGTCGACCAGGTATCGGGACATGCTCTTTCCGAGGTCGTGGCCGCGGATGAGGAGGTGAACGTGGGAGACATGGTCTGCGAGGAAGACGGTGGCCTGGCCGGCGGAGTTTCCGCCGCCGACGATGGCTACAGGGTCGGTGCCGCACAGCCGCGCTTCCTGATGGGTTGCGGCGTAATACACGCTTCTCCCCTCCAGTGCCTCGATTCCCGGAACCTCCAACTTGCGATATCGCGCCCCGGTGGCGAGCACGACCGCCCGGGCGCGGATCTCGCCGCCGTCCGCCAGCCGGAGCACATGGTGCCCGCCCTCGGATCCCAAACCGGTCACCTCCGCCGACACGAGAAGGCGGGTACCGAATTTCCCGGCCTGGATTAGGGCGCGCTCGGCCAATTCGGCGCCGGAGATCCCCGCCGGGAAGCCCAGGTAGTTCTCGATCCGGGAGGAGGTGCTAGCCTGCCCACCTGCAGCGATCGACTCCAGTGTCACCGTGTTCAACCCGTCGGATGAGCCGTACACGGACGCGGCCAGACCCGCCGGTCCGGCACCTACGACGACGAGGTCGCACACGTCCTGGGCTGCGTCCGGGACCGAGTCTGGGACCGGGAGCCCGACGATGCGGGCGAGTTCGGCGTTCGTCGGATTGCGCAGCACTTTCTCGCCGTGCCAGATCACGACGGGAGTGTCCTCGGGGGCGACACCCAGGCTTTGCAGCAGCTGCTCCGCCCGTTCGTCTTGCTCCAGATCGATCCACCTGTGGGGCAGCCGGTTTCGTATGGCGAATTCGCGAAGCCGCAACGTGTCCGGGGAATAGCAGGAGCCGATGATCCGGAACCCCGCGCCGAGCCCGATCAGCAGGTGCCGGCGGATCAGGTAGGCGCGCAGGATCAGATCGCTGAGCACGAGGTCGTGGGCGACGAGCTCGCGCACCCGCTCGGCCGGGACGACGAGGACCTCGCCGTTCTCGATCGCTTCGGCGGTGAAGAACGCCACCTGGCCTTCCAGCAGTCCGAGCTCGCCCAGGAATCGGCCCGGACCGTGCACGCGCAGTATCCGGCGTTCGCCGTCCTCGGCGCCCTCGTCGATGACCGCGACCTTGCCGGTGAGGATGACGAAGAAGTCGTTGCTGGGCGCGCCCGCTCGGATCAGCACCTCGCCGGCGTGAACCGATCGACGCGTGCCACCGACCTCGAGCGTCGTGATCTGGTCGTCCGTCAGCCGCGGGAATGCTCCGACTGTATCCGGGGTCTCGTCGTCGACGAGCTGACCGTCGCCGAGGCGTGGGGCGTCCTCAGACGAAGTTCTGGTCGACATAACACCAGCGCCAATCTTCACCGGGTTCCATCGACTGGACGATCGGATGGCCGATGGTGTGAGCGTGTGCGCTCGCGTGCTTGCCCGGCGAGGAGTCGCAGCAACCGACGTGTCCGCACGTCAGGCACAGCCTCAGATGTACCCACGGGGTGCCGAGGCGAAGACATTCCTCGCAACCCTGTGGAGTGCGGGGCACCACGGCCCGGATCGCGGTCACGTGCGGGTCGGCATGGACCGAGGTCATGGCTTCGCCTTCTTGCCTGCATTTTCCGAGAGCGCCTGATCGAGCCACGTGCGCAGCTGGGGTACCGGAGCTGCGCCCGCCTGACGAGCGAGTACCTCACCTCGGTCCATCACCAGCAGAGTCGGTACGGCGCGGACGGTGAACCGTTCGGCCGTCTGGGGCGCAGCGTCCACGTCGACCTTGACCAGCTTGATCTGACCTGCGCGTTCTGTGGCGAGCTGCGCGAGCGCGGGGCTGACCATGCGGCACGGAGCGCACCACGTCGCCCAGAGGTCAACGAGTACAGGCACCGAGGATTTCTCGGCGACCTCCGCGAAGTCGCCGTCCCCTGCCGAGGCGATCCAGGGCAGCGGCTCGTGGCAGTTCCCGCAGCGGGGTCTCCCGTCCCCGGCCGCCGGCACCTTGTTGACCTTGCCGCAGTGTGGGCACTTCACCTTGTCGGATCCCATGACGACACCTCTTCTCAGGCCGCGATGGCGGGTTCCGTATATGCGACGGCGAGCTCGCCGCCGTCCACCGTGACACTGATGGTGCCGCCCGGTTCGATTTCGCCGCGCAACAGCGCACGACCTATCCTGGTTTCGACCTCATGGGCGATATACCGCCGCAGCGGCCGCGCACCGTAGACCGGGTCGAAACCGTGTTCGGCGATGAGCCGGCGTGCTTCCGGCGTGATATCCAGGTGTATCTGGCGCTCCGACAACCTGTTCCGAAGATCGGCGAGCTGCAGCTCGACGATGTGCTCGATCTGGGGCAGCGTGAGCGGGGTGAACAACACGATGTCGTCGACCCGGTTGAGGAACTCGGGACGGAAGTGCCCGCGCAGTTCCGCCAGCACCCGCTCCCGGGCGTCCGGCTTGATCTCGCCGTCGGCTGTGACTCCCTCGAGGAGATGCTGGGATCCGATGTTGGAGGTCATGATGATCACCGTGTTCCGGAAATCGACTTGCCTGCCTTGAGAATCGGTGATCCGGCCGTCATCGAGCACCTGCAGCAGGGTATTGAAGACGTCGGCGTGGGCCTTCTCGATCTCGTCGAAGAGCACCACGGAGTACGGCTTGCGGCGCACCGCCTCGGTGAGCTGGCCACCCTCGTCGTACCCGATGTACCCGGGGGGTGCACCGATGAGCCTACTCACCGTGTGCCGCTCCTGGTACTCGCTCATGTCCAGGCGCACCATGTTGTCTTCGCTGTCGAAGAGGGCACTGGCCAGCGTCTTTGCGAGCTCGGTCTTCCCCACACCTGTCGGGCCCAGGAAGATGAACGAACCGATCGGCCGGCGCGGATCACGGATACCGGACCTCGCCCGGATGACCGCGTCTGCGACCAGTTGCACAGCCTCGTCCTGACCGATGACTCTCTCGTGCAGGATTTCGTCGAGTTTCAACAGCTTTTCCCGCTCTCCTTCCTGTAGCCGGGCGACCGGGATGCCCGTCCATGCGGCCACGATTTCTGCGATCTCGTCTTCGGTGACCACCTCACGCAGCAACGGATTGCGGCCTTGCCTGGTGGCCAATTGCTCCTCCGCCGCCTCGAGCCTGCGTTCGAGTTCGGTGATCTCGCCGTAGCGCAGCTCGGCGGCCCGATTGAGGTCGTAATTGCGTTCGGCCTCCTCGGCCTCGTGGCGCAATCGTTCCAGCTCCCCCCGTAGCTCCTGCACCCGACGGATCGCTTGGCGCTCCGCCTCCCACTGCGCGTGCCGGGCGTCGGCCTCGGCCCGCAGATCGGCCAGCTCCTTACGCAACTCTTCGAGACGCGCCTTGCTGGCCGCGTCCGTTTCCTTGGACAGCGCGGCCTCCTCGATCTCCAGCCGGGTCACCTTCCGGGTGAGCTCGTCGAGTTCGGCGGGCATCGAATCGATTTCGGTGCGTAGCCGCGCACACGCCTCGTCTACCAGATCGATCGCCTTGTCCGGAAGGAAACGGTCGGTGATGTACCGGTGCGAGAGGGTCACGGCGGCCACCAGTGCGCCGTCCTGAATCTTCACGCCGTGAAACACCTCGAGGCGTTCTCGAAGTCCGCGCAGAATCGAGATCGCATCCTCGATGCCGGGCTCGTCGACGAGAACGGTCTGGAAGCGTCGCTCCAGTGCCGCATCGGATTCGATGTGCTTGCGATACTCGTCGAGGGTGGTGGCACCGATCATGTGCAGTTCGCCGCGGGCGAGCATCGGCTTGAGCATGTTGCCGGCGTCGAGAGACCCCTCGCCGCCGACCGATCCCGCGCCGACCACTGTGTGTAACTCGTCGACGAACAACAGGATGCGCCCCTCGGCCGCCTTCACCTCGGACAGCACCGCCTGCAGTCGCTCCTCGAACTCGCCGCGGTACTTCGCGCCGGCCACCAGGGAACCCATGTCGAGCGAGAAGATCGTCTTGTCGCGTAGGCCCTCGGGCACGTCGCCGCGGACGATCCGCTGGGCGAGGCCCTCGACGATCGCGGTCTTGCCGACGCCGGGGTCGCCGATCAGCACCGGATTGTTCTTCGTCTTCCGGCTCAGGATCTGCGTTACCCTGCGGATCTCGGCATCGCGGCCGATGACCGGATCGAGTTTGCCTGCCCGCCCCTCGGAGACGAGGTCGCGTCCGTACTTCTCGAGCGCCTCGTACGCACCCTCCGGGGTGGCCGAGGTGACGCGCTGATTGCCGCGCACTGTGGTCAAGGCGGTGAGGAAGGCCTCTCGTGTGACCCCATGACTGGTGAGAACCCGTCCGGCCGCACTGGTCGACCCCTCCTCGGAGAGAGCCATCACGAGATGCTCCACCGACACGTAGGAATCCTTGAGTCGCTTCGCCTCCCGTTCCGCGGCGTCGAGCAGCTTGGCCAGGCGTTGGGTGATCATCACCTGACCGGGCGTCGCGCCGGGGCCGCTGACCTTCGGCCTGCGCGAGAGTTCACGTTCCAGATCGGATCGCAGGGCGTCGACGTTCGCGCCGGCCTGCTCGAGCAGTCGGGGTACCAGCCCGTCCTGCTGATCGACCAACGCGAGCAGCAGGTGCTCTCCGTCGACCTCTGTGTGGCCCATTCTGGTCGCCAGGTTCTGGGCTTCCTGCAGGGCTTCTCGTGACTTTTCAGTCAGGCTGCCGGTGTCCATGGGGGTGTCTTCCTTCCGTGGGACGCTGCTTCGAGTTTCTCGATTCGATCCAGCAGATCGAGCACGAGCCCGATTGCCGAGTAGTTCAGGCCTAGACCCGTCCGTAACCGTTGGATGCGGGCAGCGTGGGCCACTGCTGACGGTTCGAACAATATTTCGCCGCCGGGGTCGCGGTGGGCGTCGAGCAGGCCGAGAGCCACAAGCTTTCGTGCCAGGTCGGGGTGCAGCCCGGTACGTTCGGCGAAGACATCCAGCGACATTCCGGTACGGCGAACCAATATGTACTGGGTGACCGGGGTCGGGGTGCTCATGGCTGTTTCCTCGGATCGAAGTTCGATTCGGTGGCCAACTGTTCGAACAGCTCGCGTTCGCGTGCTGTCGGTTTCGGCGGCACCATCACCTTGATTTCGGCGTAGAGGTTGCCGTTGGCGCCCCGCGGATTGGGCATTCCTTCTCCGCGCAGGCGCAGCTTCCTACCTGTCGACGAGCCCGGTACGACTTTGACTTTCGCCTCGCCACCCGGGGTGGGAACGGCGACCGTCGCGCCGAGGGCTGCTTCCCAGGGGGAGACGGGCAGGTCGACGTAGATGTCCCGGCCCTGGACGCGGAACCGGGGATGCGGTTTGATCCGGACCACGAGGTACAGATCCCCGGGCGGCGCGTCGCCGTTGCCCCGGCCTCCTTGCCCGGCCAGCCGGATTCGCTGGCCGTCCAGGACACCGGCCGGAATGTTGACGTCGTATCGCCGGCCGTCCAGTCTGAGAGTGCGTTTGCCGCCCCGGTACGCCTCTTCCAGGGGCAGTTCCAGTTCCGCTTCCTGATCGGCGCCGGGAATCGGCCCGTACCCGCCACCGCCGCCGAACATCTGTCCGAAGAGGTCCTCGAAGTCGACGCCGCCCTCGCCACCGACACCGTGACCGAAGTGCACCCTTCTGCCCCCGCCCCCACCGCCGTACCCCCCACCGCCGTACCCGCCGCCGCCGAACCCGCCGCCGTACCCACCGGCGCTTGCCCGGACCCGTTCGTCGTAGTCCTCGGGCACACGCCGGAAGTCGTCACCGAATCGGTCGTAGCGTTTCCGGGTGTCCGGGTCGGATAACACATGGTAGGCCTCATTGATCTCTTTGAACTTGTCTTCCGCAGTGGGGTCTTTGTTGATGTCGGGGTGATATTTGCGGGCAAGTCGGCGGTAGGCCTGCTGGATTTCGTCGGTGTCGGCGCTGCGCGGGACCCCGAGCGCTTCGTAGTAGTCACGCGCCATGGCGCTCACTCCTCAGGTCGGCTGACGACCACGGTGGCGGGACGCAACTGCTGTCCGTTTTCTCCGTAACCTGGCCGCAAGACCTCGATCACGGTTCCGGAGGGAAGGTCGGGTTGGGTCACCACACTGACCACTTCGTGGAGCTCCGGGGAGAACGGCACACCGACCTCGTCGTGGCGCTCGAAGCCGAGCCGTGACAGTATCTGCACCGCCTGGTCCCGGATTGCCTTCACACCGTCGACGACAGTCTGCGGGTCACTACCCGCATGTGCCAGCGCAAGCTCCAGGTTGTCCAGCACCGGCAGCCACGCCGCCGATACCCTCGCTGTCTCCGCGGCGCGTTCACGGTCGAGATCTTTGGCATACCGCTTGCGCAGGTTGTCCAGATCTGCGAGGGCCCTGCGCCAGCGGTCCTCGAGTTGAGCGAACTCAGCCCCCGTGTCGGTGCGATCAGGCGCCGTCTCGGTCTGATCCCCGTCGGTACCGTCGGTAGCCGGCTCGGTCGTCGAATGATCAGCAGATCTGTCCATCAGGTGCCTCAGCTTCGATCGAATTCGGCGTCGATCACGTCGTCGTCATCCGACGACGCAGCGTCTCCACCGCCAGCCTGGTGTCCGTCGCCGCCGCCGGCCTGGACCGGGGCGAGCCCATAGAGCAGCTGCTGCAGCTCCGAGGTCAGTGGCTGTACCTCCGCGGGTGAAGCACCGTCCTTCACAGCTTTCCTGGCGTCGGCGACCAGCATCTCGGCGCGCGCCTTGTCGTGCGGTGGCGCACTCTCACCGAGTTCGGCCAGTCGCCGTTCCACCTGATAGGCAACCGAATCGAGCTCGTTACGCGCGTCGACAGCCTTGCGCAGCGCCTCGTCCTCACCCCGGTTCCGTTCGGCCTCCGCGAGCATCCGCTCGACCTCACCCTGATCCAGGTTGCCCTGCTCACTGATCGTGATGCTCTGCTCCTTGCCGGTGTCCTTATCCCGAGCGGTGACGTTGAGGATGCCGTTGGCATCGATATCGAACGTGACTTCGACCTGCGCCTCGCCGCGTGGCGCAGGTCGGATGTCTTCGAGCCGGAACCGGCCCAGCACCCGGTTGTCGGCGGCGCGTTCGCGTTCGCCCTGCAGGACCACGACGTCCACGGCGGACTGATTGTCCTCCGCGGTGGAGAACACTTCACTGCGCCGGGCCGGGATCGTCGTGTTGCGCTCGATGATCTTGGTCATCACCCCGCCCTGCGTCTCGACGCCGAGGGACAGCGGGGTGACATCGAGCAACAGCACATCGGAAACCTCACCCTTGAGCACGCCCGCCTGGACGGCGGCACCGAGCGCGACGACCTCATCCGGGTTGACGCCCATGTGGGGATCCTTACCGCCGGTGAGCCGGCGAACCAGCGCCTGCACCGCCGGAATCCGTGTCGAACCACCGACCAGGATCACCTCGTCGATATCGTTGGCGGTGACCTTGGCGTCACTCATCGCCTGCTTCACCGGACCGAGGCAGCGTTCCACCAGATCCGCCGTCAGATCCTCGAACTTCGATCGCATGATCGTGGTGGTGAGGTGCTTGGGACCGTTCGCGTCAGCAGTGACGAAGGGCAAGTTGACCTGCGCCTGCGTCACCGAGGACAACTCGACCTTGGCCTTCTCCGCGGCCTCGAAGAGGCGCTGCAATGCCTGCGCATCCTTGCGCAGATCGATGTTCTCGGCACGCTGGAATTCGTCGGCGAGGTAGTCCACCAGGCGCCGGTCGAAGTCGTCGCCGCCGAGGTGGGAGTCGCCGGCCGTGGACCGAACCTCGACTACGCCCTCACCGACGTCGAGCAGACTCACATCGAACGTGCCGCCGCCCAGGTCGAACACCAATACGGTTTCATGGACCTGCTTGTCCATGCCGTACGCCAATGCCGCCGCGGTCGGCTCGTTGATGATTCGCAGAACTTCGAGGCCAGCGATGCGGCCGGCATCCTTGGTGGCGTTGCGCTGCGCGTCATTGAAATAGGCCGGAACGGTGATGACCGCTTCCTTCACCTTCTCGCCAAGGAACCTGCTCGCGTCGTCGACGAGCTTGCGCAGCACCAGTGCACTGATCTCCTCCGGCGCGTACTTTTTGCCCCGCACGTCGAATCGCGCCTCACCGTTGTCACCCGGCACGACGTCGAAGCTGACCGCTTTGGCCTCCTCAGAGATCTCATCGTAGTGACGCCCGATGAAGCGTTTCGCCGAGTAGATCGTGCCCTTCGGGTTCAAGATCGCCTGTCGTCGGGCCAGCTGACCCACCAGGCGCTCGCCACTCTCAGTGAAGGCGACCACCGACGGCGTCGTCCGCGCACCCTCGACATTGGAGATCACCACCGGTTCGCCGCCTTGCCAGCTTGCGATGACCGAGTTGGTGGTGCCCAAGTCGATGCCTACCGCAGTTGCCATGATTCATTCCTTTCGATCGGTCCGGCCGGTGAGAAGGCGGACGGCTTCGTCCGCGACCTCGACGTCGGCGAGGACTTCGTAGTGACGTGGTTGTGTAGGGACATGGTCGTAAGGACTGGGAACGAGGTGAAGTCGCGCTGGCTGCCCTGTCCTGTGATGCGTGCATGAGCAGGCCGAACGGAGCGCCGACAACGGCACCGAAGATCGGCGCGTAGAAGCTGAGATCGAGGCGTGTACACGGCGGCCGGCCTCGGTGGAGTAATCCAAAAATCCAGCCTAATGGTGTAGCTGTCCACGCGCCCGCGGCGGCGCGGGCGCGGCCCAACGGTAGTTCAGTGTGCCGATGACCTATTCGACCGGCTCGATGTCCTGGCGCGCGATGGCTAGTTTGCCTACTGCGAAATGCTGGCCGGAGAGGTCGTCGACGTCGTTTTCAGTTTCGGCGAAGTTGGCGAACGTTACTATATTTGAGGGGCAGATCGGTGCGGACGTACCGTGGTAGTCCCGCCACTGGACTCTATCACCTCCCTGCCTGATGGGTTGGCCGGCCAGAATATCTCCGTGTGGTGCCGCTGCCGCGGATGCCTGGGGTTTTGCGTAGGGGCAGTCCCAGTGTCATCCGATGCGGTTCGGCCGCAGTGAGAATTGTCGCGTCAGGATTGCGTGAGTTCTGCATGTACCTAGCCTCTACTCGGTCCGGGGCACTTCTCAGTATCGCCCAGAACGGTGCCTACCGTCATGGAATGGGGGAATCGACGCGGCGGGCTCAAGTATTGGTCGTAACCCTGCTGATTGGAGAGAAGTGTGCGGATGGGACGAAGAGAGCAAGACGGGAGTCGAGTGTCGACAACGCTTGAATTCGAGGCCGATGCGACGGTGGAGAACGAGAGTACCGTGTCGGTGTGTGGCTAGTGTCCTGAGTCATTAATTTCGTTCGGTTGTTAGGCTAGGGAATGGCAACCCGGGGTCCGCGAGCAGTGGATGTTGTTCTGACCGATGACGAGCGCCGTGAGCTCGAAGGGTGGGCGCGTCGGCGAACGACGGCCTCGGGTTTGGCGATGCGATCACGAATCGTTCTCGCTGCCGCTGATGGCGGGTCGAATACCGAAGTGGCACAACGACTCGGCCTCAACCGAGGTACCGTGCGGCGATGGCGAGGCCGGTTCGTCGAGCACCGCTGCGAGGGGTTGCTCGACGAACCCCGGCCCGGGCGACCTCGCACCGTCGACGACGAGCAGATCAAAGACCTGATCACCGCAACTCTCGAGACCACTCCGAAGAATGCGACACACTGGTCGACGCGGGCGATGGCTGAGCATCTCGGCATGTCGCAGTCAACTGTTTCGCGTGTATGGAGAGCGTTCGGATT
>NZ_LDTZ01000028.1 GCF_001186365.1 Gordonia jacobaea
GCGCCAGGACAGGAACGGCAGCGTCCCGCCGGCGTGTGCGAGTTGAAACCGGATACCGGGGTAGCGGCGCAGGGTTCCGCCCGCCAACATCAGAGTTGCCGCCCGAGTGGTATCGAAAGTGAACTCCTCGAGGAAATCCGGTAGTGGCAGTGAGGGTTTGGCGTCGTCGGGGATAGCGGCGGGATGGACGAAGACGAACGCCTTGCGGCGGTTGAGTGCCTCCATGAGCGGCTCGAAACGGGGATCGCCAAGGTAGACCCCGTCGTAGGCCGATAGCAACACGACGCCGTCGAGGTGGAGAGTGTCGAGTGCGTACTCGAGTTCGGCGATCGAGGCCGCGACGTCGGGCATGGGCAGTACCGCGAATGCGCCGAAGCGAGTGCGGTGTGTGCGAAAGAGCCTGGCGGCGTAGGTATTGCAGTAGCGGGCAAGATCGCGGGCTTCTTTGCCTCGCAGGAACGACACACCGGGGTCAGACACCGAGAGCGCCTGGGACTGAATGCCCCATCGGTCCATGAAGTCGATCGCTGATTCTGGCGACCACTGCGGGGTGGGATAGCCGCCGATGGTGACATGGCCGTGTTCGAGCAGTGCGGCACGGTACTCAGGTGGCAGGAAATGGGCATGGAGATCGATCCGGTACCTTCCGGACGGTGCGGCCGAAGCGGTCGCCGGCACAGCGCTCGTTGCGACAGCGATTCCTGCGGCCGCCGCGCCTGCACCGATCAACAGCGACCGACGGCTCATGCCGAAGGACTCGCCAGTGCTGGACGAGGACAGGTTGATATCAGCAGTCATCGGTTGTGAACCTCTCGGAAAATGAGTGTGGACGCTTACGCGTCATGGGTGAGAACGACAGTCTGAGAACGGCTTCCGTCGAGCAAGTCCAGCGCGATGTCGACGAGCATGTCTTCTTGCCCGCCGACCATGCCCCGTCGGCCTGCTTCCACGAGCAGGCTGCGGGCATCGAGGTCGTAGCGTTCGGCAATGCTCTCGGCGTGACGCAGGAAGCTCGAGTACACGCCGGCGTATCCGAGAGTCAACGTTTCGCGGTCGACACGCACGGGTCGGTCCTGCAACGGGCGGACGATGTCGTCGGCGGCGTCTTCGAGCGCATTGAGGTCACAGCTGTGTTCGATCCCGGCTCTCGACGCGGCCGCCACGAGCACTTCCAACGGAGCGTTGCCCGCGCCTGCGCCCATACCTGCCAGCGACGCGTCGACACGATTCGCGCCATGCTCGAGCGCCACGAGCGAGTTGGCCACTCCCAGGGAGAGGTTGTGGTGTGCATGGATACCGATCTCGGTGTCGCCGTGCAGAACTCCACGCATCGCGTCGCAGCGCTCAGCGATGTCACGCATGGTCATCGCGCCCCCGGAATCGACGACGTAGACACAGGTGGCGCCGTAGGACTCCATCAACACGGCTTGCCGCGCCAACTCCTGCGGACTGGCCATGTGGCTCATCATCAGAAAGCCGACGGTGTCCATGTCGAGTTCACGGGCAGCGGCGATGTGCTGGGCGGAGATGTCCGCCTCCGTGCAGTGCGTCGCGACCCTCACGGTGCGCGCACCGGCGTCGTAGGCGTCCTTGAGGTTCTGCACAGTGCCGATCCCGGGAAGGAGCAGGGTGGCCACGGTCGCTCGTTTCACCACGCCTGCAACGGCTTCGATCCATTCCAGGTCGGTGTGGGCGCCAAAGCCGTAGATGCAACTGGAGCCGGCAAGGCCGTCGCCGTGCGCCACCTCAATCGAATCCACACCGGCCGCATCGAGTGCCGTAGCGATGGTGACCACCTGCTCGGTTGTGTACTGATGCCGGATCGCGTGCATGCCGTCTCGCAGCGTGACATCGCTGACATACACCTTGCTCACCGTGTGGCTCCTGTTGTCTGCGCGGCATGAACTGCAATGCGTTCGGCGGTGGCTTTGGCAGCCGACGTCATGATGTCGAGATTGCCTGCGTAGGCGGGCAAGTAATGGGCTGCGCCCGTCACCTCGAGCATTGTGGTCACCCGCGTGCCGCTGAACTTGCCCGTCTCGGGGATGTAGAGCGGATTCTCCGCGGTGAACGTCTCGAACTGCACACGTTGCTTGAGCCGATATCCGGGAACATAGGCGTTGACGCGCTCGACCATGTCGGTGATCGACGCTTCGATCGCCGAGTGGTCGGTGTCGCCGTCGACAAGGCAATACACGGTGTTGCGCATCAGGATTGGCGGGTCGGCCGGGTTGAGGATCATCACTGCCTTAGCGCGCTGCGCACCCCCGACGTCACGTAACGCCGCGGCGGTCGTCTCGGTGAACTCATCGATATTCGCGCGGGTTCCCGGCCCCGCTGACTTGGACGAGATGGACGAGATGATCTCGGCGTAGGAGACCGGAGCAACTGCGCCGACCGCAGCGGCGATCGGCACGGTCGCCTGACCACCACAGGTCACCATGTTCAGATTCGGCGCATCCAGATGCTCGTCAAGGTTCACAACGGGCACACAGAACGGACCGATCGACGCAGGCGTGAGGTCGAGCACCCGGACCCCGGCGGGCTCGAGGGCGGACCAGTTGGCGCGGTGCGCCCCGGCAGACGTCGCGTCGAAAACCATTCGCACATCGGCGAATTCGTCCATGGCAAGCAGTCCGTCGACGCCCGCGGCGGTGGCGGCGACGCCCAGTCGTGTGGCACGCGCCAAGCCGTCGGAGTTCGGATCGATCCCCACCATCGCAACCACCTCGAGTGGGCCGTCGCTTCGGAGGATCTTGATCATGAGATCGGTGCCGATATTTCCCGAGCCGATGATGGCAACCGGGTAGCGCTGAGTCGTGGTCATCGATGGCTCTCTCAGGTGAAGTCAATGGATACGCGGCCGAGACCGGACAGATCCGCTGCTGCGGTGTCGCTGGCGTGAACGAACACGGCTGAGGTGATCGATCCGGACATGACGAACTCGCCGACCTGCAGCCCGATGTCGAACGCGGCCAGGGCGTTCACCAACCAGGCCACCGCCTCGGCGGGGTGACCCAGAACCGCGGTGGCAATTCCGGTGTCGACCTGCTCATTGTTGACGTACAGGTAGGCAGAAATGTCGTCGAGGTCGGGTGCGTCGTTGATCGGCACCCACGGACCGAGGACCACCGCGGCAGAGCTGGCGTTGTCGGCGACGGTGTCGCACAGAGTGATCCGCCAGTCAGCGATCCGGCTGTCGACGATTTCCAGGGCAGCAGCAACTGCGTCGGTGGCATCGAGGACATCGGCGACGGTGATACCTGGTCCTTGCAGCGGACGGTTGAGCCGGAACGCGATCTCCGGCTCGACGCGCGGCGCGCAGAGAGACGACGCCGGAATGGCGCCGCCGTCGGGGTACACCATGGTGTCGAGAATGAATCCGTAATCGGGCTCGTCGACGCCGAGCAACTGTTGCATGGGCGCTGACGTCAGACCGATCTTGCGGCCGACCAGCCGAGCCCCGTCGTCGAGCAGTCGCGTGAGATTTCGTTGCTGAATCGCATAGGCACCGGCCACGTCGAAGTCGGGGATGCTCTCGCTCAGCGGGGCAATCGGCGCGCTGTCGAGCAGTGCGGTGTGCAACCTGTCAGCCCAGTCGTCAAGGTCGGCCGGTGGCAGGGGAGAGATCATGAGTCCTCGTCTCGCGGTGATTCGGTGAGTCGGAGTGCGGCATCGATCAACATGCGTCCGTGGAGTTCGAACAGCGCTGGTAGATCGACAGAGTCACCGCCGATCTCCTTGGCGATGAACAGACCGTCGGCGCCCGCCATGGCGTAGGTGGCGAGTTGATCGACAGCGGCCTCGTCGAGATCCGGCGACAACTCCTTGGCTGCTTCGCGAATTCGGACCTGAGCCTCAGCTCGCACCTGGAGATACATCTCGCGGGCGCGCGGCTCCACTGGTCGGCGTTCCAACGCGAGCATCAGCCCGAGCCGCAGAAAGTCGGGTGACTCCAGCAGCGCCTTGGCAACCTGCATGGTCATCTCCGCGACTCGGTCACGGGCCGTCCCGTCGTCGGGCATTCTCCACGCCGACAGCCACTGGCCGAAGCTTCGCTCGATGACAGCCGCGATGAGGTCGTCCTTGTCGGTGAAATGCCAATAGATCGAACTCGCAGGCAACCCACACCGCTTGCTCACCAGGTTGATACTTGTTCCCTCGTATCCGCGCTCACTGGCGATTTCTGTTGCCGCGTCGAGGATTTTGGCTCTCGACGTCTCGCCGTTCGCTCGACGTCGCCGCGATGTCTCTGCCATTGGTTCACTCTTCTCGATTGGTCGGGGAGTGGCCGCAATTGCCGTAGTGGTCATTACAGTAAGTCCTTGACGGCCCGGGGTCAAGGACTTAGCGTAGTGATCACTACAGCTCGTTTATGTGGCATCTCGCCCTGGTGGCGAGGTCAGGCTCTAGGAGACTTCCGTGTCCGACATTCCGCACTACGACGTGGCGATCATCGGCTATGGCCCCACCGGGGTAACCGCAGCCAACCTCCTTGGTCGACAGGGACTGAATGTGGTTGTGCTCGAACGTGATCCAGACGTCTACAGTCGCGCCCGCGCAATATCGACAGACGAGGAGGTCATGCGTATCTGGCAGCAGGTTGGCCTGGCCGATACCCTGCAGCGCGACATGCTGCCCGGCGGCGTCGTCGCATTCGTCGACGCCGAGGGCAAGCCGTTCTCGGAGGTACAGCCGACATCACGAGGCGCCGGTCATCCACCGCAGCAGTTCATCTACCAACCTGCCGTCGACACGACGCTGCGCGCAGGGGTGGAACGGTTTGCCAACGTCACGGTGCTGACGAGGCACGAGAGCCTCAAGGTGCTCAGCGGCGCCGACGACGTCGAGATCCTGGCCGCCGACCTTGCCGACGACAGCTTCGTGCGGATTCGCGCGTCGTACGTGATCGCCGCCGATGGGGGGTCGTCGGCGACACGGGGACAGCTGGGGATCGGGTATCAGGGCACGACCTACACCGAGCGATGGGTCGTCATCGACACCAAGGTGCTCCGCGACTGGGAAGGTAGCTCGCGCTTACGTTTTCATTGCGACCCGGCGCGTCCCACCGTTGACTGTCCGACGCCGCTCGAGCATCACAGGTGGGAGTTCCCGGTCCGCGACGGCGAAGACGAGGAGTATCTTGCTACGCACCAAGCTATTTGGGCCATTTTGAACAGTCAGGGCATCACCGAGGAGAACGTCGAGATCCTCCGCGCGGTCGTCTACAGCCACCATGTGCGGGTGGCCGACCGTTGGCGTGTGGGCCGGGTGTTCCTGGCAGGCGACGCCGCGCACGCGATGCCGCCATGGATCGGGCAGGGGATGGCGTCGGGCGTACGCGACGCTGCCAACCTGTGCTGGAAACTTGCCGCAGTCGTCGACGGAAGTCTTCCGGAGTCAGCACTCGACAGCTATCAGGTCGAACGTGAGCCCCACGTGCGCGAGACAACCGATCATGCCGTATTCGCCGGCAAGGTGATCACCGAACGTCGCCCATGGGCGGCAAGCGTGCGCAACAACGTCTTTCGGTTCGTATCCAAGTTCTCCATCTACACGCGCTGGATGGTGGACAACAAGTGGATCCCGAATGCCCACTATTCCGACGGGCTCTTCAGCGAGCAGACCCACCCCGCCCGAGGGTGGCAGATCCCTCAGCCGTGGGTGCTTGACGAGCACGGAACCCGAGTTCGCCTCGACGACGTGCTCGACGGTCGCTGGGTAGTGCTCGGTCTCGACGAACGCGACCACACGGCGTGGCACTCGCGCGGCGTCGAAGTGCTGAGAGTACTGCCGGCTGGTGCACGGCCCGCCCCCGACGCCGTCGTCGACGCCGACAGCTCACTGCTGACGTGGTTCAGCACGCACCACGCTTCGGCGGTTGCACTACGCCCCGACGGCTTCGTCTACTGCGCTGCCGACTCCGGACACACCCTCCCAACACCGCCCGCAGGATTGCGTGCGGCGACCGCCACCTCACGATGAAGGAAACCTGATGTTGGCCCCTCACAATGCATCCCACACCGTCACAGTCAATGGCGATACCGAGATCTTCTACACCGAGATCGGTACCGGCGACCCGGTCGTTCTGCTACACGGAGGCGGACCAGGTGCCTCCGGTATGTCGAACTACGCCCGCAACGTCGACGCCTTGGCCAGCAGATTCCGAGTCATCGTGCCCGACCTGCCCGGCTACGGTCGTAGCAGCAAGAACCTCGAGCAGACCGACCCGTTCGGCGCGCTTGCCGACGCGATCCGCGCCCTACTCGATCACCTCGGACTCGACACCGCCCACCTGGTGGGCAACTCGTACGGGGGCGCCTGCGCCCTGCGGCTTGCCCTGGACACCCCACACCGCGTCGACCGGCTGGTGCTCATGGGACCGGGCGGGATCGGCACCACGCGCGGGGCGCCCACCAAGGGACTCAACGCACTTCTCGGCTACTACACCGGCACCGGGCCCAGCCGCGACAAGCTCGAAACCTTCGTCCGCACCTACCTCGTCTACGACGCCGAGGCAGTACCGGATAGCGCAATCGAGGAGCGTTATCAGGCCTCGATCGACCCCGACGTCGTCGCACATCCACCGCTGCGACGTCCCTCGGGTCTCGGTGCGCTCAAAACCCTGTGGCGCATGGACTTCACCCGCGACTCGCGCCTCGAAACACTCCCGAACCGCACGTTGGTCATCTGGGGCCAGAACGACAAGGTCAACCGGCCGGCCGGGGGACAGATGCTGGTCGACGCCATGCCCAACGCCGACCTGCTGATGCCGGCGCGAACCGGCCACTGGGTTCAGTGGGAACGAGCCGACCTGTTCAACCGGGTTGTGGCCGACTTCCTCGACGGCACCTACGCATGAGCGGCCCGATGTTGAGCGCCTCGACGACCATCGCACCGTCGGTGTTCGGGAACGTACACCTCGGCTACATCGTCATCGAAAGCCAAAAGTTCAGTGAGTGGCGACGATTCGGCAAAGACGCCATCGGAATGCACCTCGATGAGTTGTCGCCAGACGTGATTCGGTTCCGGCTCGACGATCACCAAGCACGGTTCATCGTCGTGCGCGGACCCGCCGAAGACGTCGTCGCCCTCGGATGGGAACTCGACAATCACGAGGCATTCGACCAGATCGTTGGTCGTGTCGCCGGCCGTGGTGTGCCGACCGTGGTCGGCACCGACGAAGATGCCGCCATTCGCGGAGTGGAACGGCTGATCCGGTTTCCCGGTCCCAACGGTCTGGCCCAGGAAGTCTTCACCCGTGCGCGAGTGACCGACGCACCACTGGCGATGACCAACCAACACGGATTCGTCACCGGCACATCAGGAATGGGGCACGTGGCGATCACGTCTACCAAACCGCAGCAGATGCGCGGCTACTACAACACCGTCTTCGACGCCCGGCTCACCGACTACATCGACGAGACGATCAGCGGCGCCAAACTCAAGATCCGATTCCTCCGGGTGAACGAGCGTCATCACTCGATCGCCATCGCCAATGTCCGTGCCCTGCCGATCAATCCGATCCGGACTCGAGTTCAACACCTCAACATCGAGGTCGCATCACTCGACGACATGACCCAGGCCTATCAGCGGGTCAAGCAACTCGGCTTCGACATGGCGCTCTCCGTCGGCCAGCACACCAACGACAAAGAGCTCTCGTTCTACGCACAGACCCCGTCCGGCTTCGAATGGGAGGTCGGCTGGAACCCGATCACCGTCGACGAAAAGACGTGGGAACCGACGACCCACAAGGGGATCAGCATCTGGGGGCACACACCAGAAGGCCACACGATCATCGACAAACTCGACCAGTTCCGCCGCGGCGCGCTCTCGCTGCGCCACGAGGAGGACACCGTCTTGGCGCTCTCCGGGATGGGCATCCCCGACAACTGACCGCGAGAACGTGCGACGCCTCGTCACGTCACAGCGGGCTCACGCGCGCCAGCACTGCGCCGGCGGTGGAGTCGGCCATCATGCAGGTGCAGCTGGGTCGGTGCGAAGCAGTTCGACCACCCGGGACCATCCATCGGCGCCGTATCCCTCCTCGACCGCCCGCGTGGCGAGGTCATGCATCAGACGTGGCAGCCGGGCATCGAGTCCCGCCTCGACGCTGGAGTCGACGATATGCCTCAGGGCCGCCGCCTCCATGGCGATGTTTTCCTCGGTTCCTGGATACTCTCCGGCGTCGACGTCGGCCGCAAGTCCCAGGAAGGTAGCGGGCAGGATGTCCAGCATTTCGATGGCCATCGGGACGAAGCTCGACGCGGTATGCCCGGCGGAGGTGACCAGCGCAGCCGCGTGCAGGAACGCGGTCATCCCGCTGAAGAAGATCTCCAGCATGCCGGTGTCGAGTATGGACGCCGTTGCGGGGTCGTCCCCGACGAACGTCGATCGCGGTGCGACTACCTCCAGTTCGCTCCGATACCGTTCGAGGAGGTCGCGGCGTCCGCTGTAGAGGATGAGGGCTTCCGGCGTCCCGATCACTGGGGTGGGCACCAGGATCGCGCCGATCAGGACGTCGATGCCGCGCTCATCTGCCCATCGTTGGGTCGTGCGCGCCTCATGCGGTGTCGACGAGGCGAGGACCACGACGACTCTCCCGCCGAACACCTCGCCGGGCAGTGAGCCGAGCACCTCGCGGGTCGCTTCATGGTCTCGCAAGCATGTGATGACGAGGCGGGCGCTGCTCACGGCCGACGCCAGATCGTCGGCCACGGTTGCACCGGCTTCAGCCATTCGCTCCGACGCCGACCGGGTGCGATTCCACACCGTTGTCGGCACATCAGCGGTGAGAAATGCTTGTGCGAGTGCAGATCCCATCGGTCCGAGACCGATCATCGTCACCCCGGCGCTGCGGTGTGCTGCTTCGTTCTGTGTCATAGGTCTATCGTCGACAGAACAGTTGACGGCGACAAGTACCCACTATTTTGTGGCGTACTTACCTGGAGGTGGGTGTGGAGTGCACCTGCCCGACGAAAGGTGCATCCCATGGCGGGCTTTCTCTGCGGACTCGACGCCGCCGTCGCGGTGGTAGGCGGCAAGTGGAAACCGTTGATCCTGTGGGCGCTGAGCGTGCAGCCGCGACGCACCGGCGAACTGCGCCGTGAGCTCGACGGTGTGTCGGAAAAGGTTCTCACCCAACAACTCCGCGAACTCGAACGCGACGGCATCGTCCATCGTGAGGTCTACAAAGAGGTTCCGCCGCGCGTGATCTACAGCCTGACGCGCAAGGGTGTGGCGCTTGACAAGGCACTCGCACCCCTGGGCGACTGGGGTGAGGAGCACCTGGCCGACATCATCGCAGTCCGGCAATGACGACTCGCACAGGATTCACCACCCGTGACCTCGCGTCGGCCGATCGCGCACTTCTGCGAGAGTCGGTTTGTGTCAAGGGATCTCGATGGTTTGAGCGCGGTGGATCTCGTCGACGGCCCGCACCAGGTACGGCACGTGATCAACCGCGGCATCCGTCGCCATCTCCGCGGCGACCAGCATGGCCGCACCGATGATGGCGGCGAGCGGAATGGCTGCTGCGGCAGCGTCGTCACCACGACGTTCGGAAACACCCAAGGCGCCGATGAGCACCGCTACCACGGAGTCTGGTGGGACCGATACATCCCACTGTGCTGCAGTGTCGACGGTACGGGTGAGGACATCGGACACGTCGTCGCCGCTCACACCGTCCTGGAAGGACGTCTCGAGTAGCTCACGGATTACATAGGCGTGCACGGCGCGGGCCGCATCACCGTGCTTCTCGAGTTGCGCGACAGCGTCGTCGAAATGCTCCCGGTCGTGGCTGCGCACTGCGCTGATACCCTGGTCGCTCGCTGTGGCGATCTCGTGGGCCATCGGCGACCATTGAGCGGGGAATCTCTGGTTTCGAGCCACTGCGAGGTCTCCTGTCTCGTCTGCTGGCGTTCGCGCAGCACGGACACATCACCTACGGCTCAGACTGGCCATTCGCACCCGCTGTCGCTGGCGCCTACTTCGCCGCGAACCTCGAGGACTACCCAGACCTCGACGCCGCGCAGTGCGACGCGATCGAGTGGGCCAACGCGGCACAGATGTTCCCGTGGCGGCCGTTCGTCGCGTATTCAGACTCGGTGGTCACCTGAACCGACTCGACCGATTCTCAGCGAAACGCGGCGACGCCCATCCCGATTGCGCCGAGCACTGAGAGCCAGGTGCGCACGGCGTTCCACGTCCCCCAGGTCTTGGCGAACGTGGACCAGTCCACCGTTCCAGCGGCAAGCCGTTGGTTGAGGGGCACGTTGATCGCCACCGTCGTCACGAACGCTACGACGATGAGCACCGCACCGATCACCCCGGCAAGTCCGCGAACGTCACGAGGACCGAATGCAACGATCCCGACCACGACGGCCACCGCCAGCACCGGCGCGAGGAAGAAGACCGCGAGGAATGGTGGACGCTCGACAGCGGAGTTCATCCTGCGCATCGCGTCAGCGCCGTCGACTCCGCTCAGGGCCGCAATCACCGTGGCGTAGGCGAAGTAGAAACCCGCGAGTACCGCGCTGCAGAGCACGGCCGACCCGATCAGCAATTTCATTGTCATGGTTACAAGCATCGGTCGACTCTTTGGCGTTATCCATGCCGAAATGGCTGATATTCATACGCGAACGTCTAATCTGAGGTCGTGGACCCTCTGTTCAGGATGTTGTCGGGGCTTCGGGCACAGGGCCTGTTCTCACTGCGGCTGTCCATGAGCGCACCGTGGTCGGTCGACATCGACGACGGCGCTCCACTCACCGTGATCGCTGTCGACCGCGGGTCGGCGTGGCTCGTCCGACCGGAAGAGGAAGCGCTTCTGACCGCGGGGCAGGTCGCGTTGGTTGCGCACGGGCCGCGCTACGTGGTCGCCGACGAACCCGACCGCGCCCCGACCGTTCGAATTGTGGAGGGCGGCAAGTGCATTGCGCTCCACGAGTCAATGCAGTCTGCGGTACACCGAGGTCTGCTGACGTGGGGCAATCACAGCGACGGAGCCGACCAACTCCTCGTCGGAACCTATGCGTCGGCATCCCAGGTCGGACGACACCTCACCGAGCAGTTGCCCGACTTCACGGTGCTACCGCCGGGCAGCGTCGACGAAACGACACGCGCTCTGTTGCGTCAGGAACTCGCCGACGCGAAACCGGGACACAGCTTCGTCATCGACCGCCTGCTCGACGTTGTGGTGGCCTCCGCCATTCGCGCTGCGGGACCCTTGGCTGGACCGGGGTGGTTGTCCGGCACACTCGATCCGACGGTTGCCGGCGCACTCGATCTCATCCATGAGTCGCCCGAGAAGCCTTGGACCGTAACAGCACTCGCCGCTGCGCTACACGTTTCCAGATCCGGCTTGGCGGCCAAGTTTCGTGACAGCGTGGGGGAGACGCCCGCGAGATACCTCACGCGCTGGCGGATGACCCTGGCTGCCGACGCACTCGTCGGATCCGACGACGGCCTCGAGACGATTGCCCGGCGGATCGGCTACGGGTCAGCGTTCTCGTTCAGCAACGCGTTCAAGACGATGCACGGGACGAGCCCGTCGCACTACCGCCGCGAGCGTCGATGAGGGTGGCGAGAAGATCTGTGCCGCTTCGAAAGTGGTGACGCGTCGTCGTGAGTCACGCGCGGGCGGCCCTCGAGACCGCACCTCATCTGTGACGGTTTACCTTCTGCACTGCCGAAGGTGCCGAGCGACAGATGAGGTGCGGATTCGCTCATCGCGCACCAGGGTTGGCGTACGGCGGTGGCCCGGCGCCGCCGCGGCTTACGGCACGGCGGCAAAACGCCCAGCCAGGAACGGCGTCGAATCAACGAGTGAGGCCTGCATTGTGCTGTCATGAGTGGTGGGGTATCCGTGGAAGTTCACCGTGGCGCCCGACGCTCTCATGTCTTTCACCAGCGACGCGGGTCCACGACTGTGCTTGCCCTGACACCGTTGATCGGTCAACGGTAACTCCGGCACAGTCCGTGTGCCCGTGCGACATGATCGGGTGAACACGCACGAGCCGAGCACCCGTCACGCTCCGCCGGCCGCGCCACCACTCTGCTTGCGGCGTCGATCAGATGGCGGCTGAGGCGATGACGTCCGCCGCTGTCGCGGCAGCGTTCGTCGCGGCCAGCTGTTGGTAGACAAGGAAACTCACTGGAAAGCCGGGAAGGTGATTCGGGTCGCCAGGACCATCGGAGACCCCGCGTAGGCCGACGAAAGGTATGGCGTGCGCCGCCGCAACCCCGGACACGGCAGCCGTCTCCATGTCGGAGGTGAGATAGCCCGAACCCGAATCGACGTCGGCGAACAGGGTTGCGAGTACACGGGGATCGGTACGGGCAAGCGTGTCGACGTCGCGACGAGTGTCCTCACGGTCTGCGAACGAGCATGGCCTGCAACCGGTCACGGAGCCACTACCGGGTACACACGGAAACGTGAATCCTTGATATGGGTCACTGCTGAGCCCCTTACCGCCGACTACCACCCGCGGTTCTCGGTGCAGATCGATCGGCGGCACCCAGGGCAGCTTGCGTCCGCATGGAGCCAGCGGATTCATGCCGTCGGTGACGGGTTCAGGTGGGGGTGTGCGGCCCGCGCGGCAGCCAGCAGTGAGGGATCCGCGGGAAGTGCCCGTCCTGTGCGAGTGAGGTACCACGTTGCCGGAACCGCGACATCGCCGATGCCCGCCGGCGGTGAACCACCTGCCGTGCCGGAGAACACGATCCGGGCGATCCGAAGGCCGTGCCGCGAGCAGGTGAGGTCTGCAAACGATGCGTTGGCGGCGTGGGTGGCATTGACGATGCCGACCCCTGTCATCACTGCGACGATCGGCTTGCCCCGGATCTCCGTCCGGTAATAGGTGACTCCGTCATCGAGCGGACTCACCCTCAACGACGAGTAGTACTGTGTCACAGAGCCGTTCACACAGCGACGGGTGCGGGCTCGACAATCGTTCCCTCGATGACGACCGTCGCAGTCGTCGCGGCACCCACGCCGTCGGTCACGGTGATCGTAAATGAGTCGTCCTGGATCAGCCCTGCCGCATCGCTAATATAGATCCATTTACCGGTCGCGCGGTCGATCACGACTGTGCCGTGCTCAGGTGCCGCGGCGACCGCGTAGGACAGGGTGTCGCTTTCGGCGTCGCGAGCCACGACGTCACCGGTGACCTGGCCCCGGTTGATGAACCCGATCCGCTGATTGACCGCGTCCGTGTAAACCAGGCTGCCTGTCTGCGGGTCGACGACCATCTCCTGGGGAGCATCCGAGACGGAGACGGAACCGACCACATCGGGGGAGGTAGTATCGATGATCAGAATCCGATCACGGACCGCGACATAAAGGTACTTGCCGTCTGCGCTGAGTGCCTGCGCGCTCGGCGCGCCACCGACGGGGATGTGGTCGTCGCTGCCGTTCTCGAGATCGGTGACCCACACCCAGCCGTCGCCGTCGCGGGCGGTCAGGGTGTACGCGGTCGTGCCGTCAGGGCTGATAACCGGTGAAGTGGGTGAACGTCCGACGCCGACAGAAGTGATCGCACCTGACTCGGTGTCGACCATCAACAACCGGTCGGCAAGGTTATCGGTGACGTACAGAGTTTTCCCGTCTGAACTCAGAACCGGGTCCACCGGCCGGACGCCGAGGTCGAGGGTGCGCACCACCAGCATGGTCTCGGTGTCGACGACGGTCAGCGTCGCCGCCTCGGAGTCCGTCAGGTACAGACTGCGTCCGTCGGACGACAATGCCATTCCGTCGGGGTGCCCGCCGACATCGAACGTCGTGGGATTGGCGGCCGAGTCGTACACGGTGAGGGTTCCTGCCGAGGTAGAGGCTGTGTACACCCTCGACACAGAGGGGCCGATCGCGACGACATCTGGCGTGGTGTCGGCCGGAAACGGTGATTGCGACGCCGACAGCGTGGTGGCATCCGTCGCAGAGACCGCGCGCAGCGTTCCGTCCACCGGGTCGGCGACCAGGATCAAACCGCGAACCTCTCCATTCCGACTGAAGGGCTGCGTCACCGCGATGTCCGACGGCGCGCCTTCCACCATAGAGCTAGATCGCGGGATCTCGCTGTCGCCCTGTGAGACATCGACGACGTCCGGCGCCGTATTGACCGGATCATTCCAGGCCGTGACGACGGTCGACACACTCCCGCCGCGTCCGTCGGAGGTCACCACAGTGAAGGGATCGGGTTGGGATTCGGTGACACCCGAAAGTGCAAGCTGATGTCCATAGAGAGCCGAACGGTGATAGGTGAGGATGTAGGTGCCAGGCTGAGTCGTCGACGGTGTCACCAGCACCCAGCCGTGGTCGGGCGGGTCGGTGACCGTGACGGTCAACGCGTCGGCGTCGACATCGTTGGTCACCAGTGTCCAGTCCGACGTCCGCCCCGTCCCGCCCGGATCTCCCCTCAGGCTCACGGTTGGTGACGTGTTGCCGACGGTCACCGGAATCGTCTTCGACCCAGCGACGTCGACGTCACGCACTCCGGCGTGCGATCCCGTGTAGGTGAATTCGCCTGTCGCGGAGTTGATCGTCATGGTTCCCTGTGCGGGAAGGTAGTTCGCCTCGTAGGTGAGGGTGTCGCCGTCAGCGTCGCTGCCGACGACGCGACCGGTCTCGGTCACCGGCCCGACGACGATGATGTCTCCCGACATGTTCGACACATAGAGTTCCCGCCCATCCGGGCTCAGTGCGATATCGTTCGCGGGGCTATTACCCGTCGGGATCGTGGCCACCGTCCGGCCCGTGGTCACATCGGTCACGGTGACCGTCTTCGACCCGAGGATGTACAGGTACCGTCCATCGGGACTGACGTCGACGGCGATCGGATCGGCCGCCGGCACGGAGCCGATCCGGTTCAGGGTCGCCGCATCGACCTGCACCACCTTGTCCGCGCCGGCATCGGCGACGAAGAAGCTTGTGCCGTCCGGGTCGACGGCCACGCCTCGGGGATCGACGAAATCACCTGCCGCGCCGAGGACTTCGCCGGTAGCGGCGTTGACGGCAGCCACCGCCTTCCACTTACCAGACGTCACGACGTACAACGTCGAACCATCCGGGCTGACATCGATGTCCTCCATGTCGTCGAGTCCGACCAGCAGATAGTTCGCCGGCGATTGACTATCCGTGCCTAACACCCATATGACAGGGGAGTCCTCGAGGACATAGAGCTTCTCGCCATCGGGACTGATCACGAGACCCTTGTAGGGTTCGACGGCGTCCGGCGTGGTGAAGGAGTCTCGGACACTCCCGGCCGGCGTCATCTGGGTGATCTGCCCGTAGTTCGTGAAATACAGTGTCGAGCCATCGGGGCTGACCGCCACCGCATTGACTCCTTGCTTGCTGCGGGTTACCGTGCGGGTGGACGTCGTCCGGGAGCCGAGTTCGTAGGTGCCGGTGGGAGCGTGGTTCACCGGGACGACAACCACGGGTGCGGTGACACTGACGACGATCGGGCGGCCGGCAGTCGACTGAGTCACGCCGAAGACAACGGTGTCCTGCAGCGGCTCGGTCGCACCCGATACGGCAAGGGCATGTGCGACAACCGGATCCGGAGTGTATGTCCACGTGCCGTCGGGATTGCGCGCCACACTCCCGTACTCGGGCTCGGTCAGCACGGTAACCGGCGCTTCTGAGTCGCCGAGCACCAGCGTGCTGCTTCCGTCCTCGGTGACAACGACCTCGGTCGGTGTGGCCACCGCCGGCGGATACACCGCGACCTGCACCGGCGTGGCGGCACCGTGTCCGTCAGAGACCTCGACGGTGAAAGCATCGAGGACGAGGTCGTCGGTTGTCGAGGTATAGGTCCACGACCCGGTTTTCCCGTCGATCATCACCGTGCCGTAGACGGGTTGCCCGGTAATCGCATAGGTGAGCGAGTCCCCGTCGTCGTCGTGACCGGTGACCTGTCCGGTCGCGGAACCGCCAGCCGTTGTGAAGTCGCCCGACTGGGCGGCGGGTGGTGTGTTGGTGGATGCGATCGGCACGGTGACCGTCGCCGGAGCCGGCCGCGGGGTTCGGGAGAACAGGTGCAGATGCCGCCCGTTACTTCGATCATCGTCACTGACCAACACGGTGAAGGTGTCGACTGCGGCTGACTCCGGTTGCACTGCAATGGCATGCGCGTACTCGGGATCAGGTGTGTAGGTGTAGCTGCCGTTCGCCTGGACGACGAGCGTCCCGTGATCCGGCCCGTCGATGACGGTGTACGTCACGAGGTCACCGTCCGCGTCCTGGGCGCCCAATGAACCGGTCACCACGCCGTCGTCCGTCGACGTCGTCGGACCGGGGGACACGCTCGGATAGGAGTTCAGATAGCGGCGGGTGATCTGCTGCCAGGACGCCCAGAGGACGGCCAGGGCCGGTTGGGCCGCCGCGGCACCCGCGTGGTTGGGATCGAACCCGAGGATCCTGAACAGTGCCGAGACAACCCTGGACGCGACGGTGCCCGCGGTCGATGCCGGGGTCGGGACCTGCATTGCACTGATTGAACCGACCGACCCGGCGGCGGCAGCGTCAACTGATGTCGCCGACACCTCAACTGACATCGCGGGTTTCATCGGATCAGCCGACGTCACCTGCGAGGTTCGTGGCGATGCCGTCGGTGACCGGGTCGGCTCGACGGGCTCAGGCGACCGGGCCGAAGGTGCGTGGAGATCGTCAGCCGAGTGTTCCACGACGGATCGCTGTGATGCGTTCTCCGAAGCCGATTCATCGACAGCGGCCGGGACGGCAGCATCTTCATTCGCAGTGCCCTCATCGGCCTTGGCCGACGGCGTCGTGTTACCCGCTGCAGGTTCGGTGACGGAATCCTCGGAGCCCACCGGCGCGCCGACGGCAGGTGCATCATCGGATGTGCTGCCTTTCGCGTCGATGTCACCCACCGCCGCTGTTCCGCCCTCGGCTTCTGAATCCTTCGTGACGGGGTGATCCGTGTCGGGGTCGACTGCGGGTTGGGATGTCGCGGGGCTGGGACTCTCGTCGACAGACTCCGATGTGGCCGACGACGGCGGAACGAGATCATCGGCCGACGCCACACCGACGACCCCGAATCCTCCCCATGTGATGGCCCCGATGATTCCCGCAGACGCGGCAATCACACGAGTCCGCTTCATCGATCGCATTGCCCGGCCACCATTCATGGCGTGTCGCCTCACCTTCGTCCAGTCGATGTCGCGCGTTGCTTGATCAACGATGGTGGTGACGCTATGACGGCGCAGTGAAGCCGGATAGCCCCAGATTTCTGGGGCACTCGCCGAGCAGGGCCTGCTGCAGGCCAACCCCCAAACGTGGTTTCAGCACGCTGCCGCTGTCTGTCGATGACTTGGTCGAACTCACTCGCGCTCGGATCGTCATTGAGTCCTCGACACTGCGCGAGTCCATCGCCGTCGGCGACCTGTCGTGGGAGGGTTCGGTCGTCGCAGCTCATCACAGGCTGGCGGCCACTCCGATGTACAACGACGACAACACAATCAACGATGACTTCGCGAATGTTCACCGGGCATTTCACGTCGCACCGCTCGCCGGGAGCGGCAACAGTCACCTCGAGGGTTTCGCATCCTCGCTGCGAGACCGCTCCGAGCTGTACCAATACTGGTCGCGCTATCTCGGCGATGGCCCCAATCGCGACGTCGCCTGCGAGCACCGCGAGCTCGCCGATCTCACAGTGGCTCGCAAGACATCTTCTGCCGCTGACGCATTGGAGCGCCACATTCAGCGCACTACCGATTTCCTTATCGAATACATCCGCACCCACAGTCTTGAAGAGCGCTAGCCGGACTCCGGCGGCACTTATGCCCCTGAGGTCCGCCGCCTTTTCCCGCCCGCCACGATAGCCGCCTCCCCGTGTGGGGGAGGCGGCGTGGCGTCGTGAACTTCAGACTGCGATGAGCTCGTCGTCGGACTTGTTCTTCTCGGCGTATCCGGGAGGTCCGAAGAGGTAGCCGAGGCGGCCGCGCCACGTGTGAGCGCGCGCTGTGTCGCGAAGCATGTTCACTGTCTCGACGTAGTTGTACTTGATGGGATTCTGGGTCTCGACGTCGTGGAGCAGTCCGTACCGCACCGGCTCGGTCTCCTCGGCATACGAACCGAAAATGCGATCCCAGATGATGAACACACCGCCATAGTTCTTGTCGATGTAGGGCTGGTTCGATCCATGGTGAACGCGGTGGTGGGACGGGCTGTTGAAAATGAACTCCCAAGGCGCGCAAAGCTTGTCGATACGTTGGGTATGGAACGGGATCTGGAAGAGGAGACCGGCGGTGTTGAGTAGGAGAATCATCCACACCGGGAATCCCAGTAGGGCCGCGGGGAGCCAGGCGAGGCTGCGCAGCGTATAGGACACGGGGTGAAACCAGGGCAACCGCAGGTTCGTCGACAGATTGAAGTAGTTGCTGGAGTGGTGCACGCTGTGGGCGGCCCAGAGGAGTCTGATGCGGTGGTCGCCGCGGTGCGCCCAGTAGTAGCAGAAGTCGGTGACGACCAGGCATGCCACCCACACCCACCAGTGCTTGGCCGACAAGTGCAGCGGCGTCAGCGCTGAGGCCACGACGATCGTCGAGAACGGCAGGATGTACTGAGTGAGCGCCTTGGCGGCCGTGTTGATCAGGTACGTGGCCCAGTTTCCGACGTAGTCGCGCACAGATCGTTTGGAGAACGTGTGGGTGGCGTCGCGGTCTCGTCTGTGGTCAACGTATTCGACGATAGAGAGCAAGATAAATGCAGGTACAGCTGCGAGGAGCAAGGTACTTGTTGCGTTCATGTGCAGAACACTATTGACGGTGACCTGCGCAAACATCCCGCGAAGAACTGATTTTCCCTCCCTCTCACGGGGGAGTCGACTAGCCTTCACACATGCCGGAGCCAGGACTCGTCGCCGTTCGAAAGTCGCTCGAACGCCAGTCACTCCTGGTGGCACTGTTCGCCGCCGTGATCGACGCCATGCTCTTCATTTCCTCCGGGATCTTCTCTGCCGCCCCGACGGCTGCGCTCACGATGACGATCACGCTGGTCGCCGCCGACCTCTGTCTGGCCTTGCGCCCCAGCACCACAGCCGCGGTTGCCTACATTCAGGTGATCACACGTATCCTCGCGTGCCTACTCCTGAGTCACTACGAACTCGCGGCCGGGATCGGCAACGTCGGCGTGCTGGTCGCCGGCTATCGCGCCGGCGCGTGGCTGCCCGCCCGGGCTTCGGCGACCGTGTTGCCAGTGCTGATGGCGGGAGTCGCGACGGCGGCATATCTCAACGGCTCAGCCGACGTGTGGTGGATGGTTCCTGCCATCGCGGTCTCAAATGCGTTGATCCCGTGGCTCGTTGGCCGGTATACCGCCGCCGGCGGCGCCTACGTCACCAAACTGGAGATGCAGCGGAAGAGTGACCACGCAGCGCTGGCCAAGGCACTCGCCGACGAGCGCGAGGCCATCGCCCGTGATCTGCACGATGTCATCTCCCACCACGTCAGTGCGATAGGCATCCATGCAGGCGCGGCTCGAATGACCCTCGGATCGAACATCGAGGCGTCGGAGCGATCACTGCGGGCGGTCGAGACATCCAGCCAGGCGGCCATGAAGGACCTTCGTCTGCAACTCGACATCCTGCACGGCCGTGACGACGCCGGCGAGGTGCAACCCGGCCTCGCCAACATCCCCGAGCTGGTCGAATCTGTCGGTCGGGCCGGACTCTCCGTGGATATAAACCTACCGCGCGGGCTGGTCACCTTGCCGAAATCGCTCGACGTCATCGTGTATCGAATCGTCCAGGAACTGCTGACCAACGCATTGCGTCACGGCGACGGATCGGCTTGCCTCAAGGTTCGCCGAGATCGATCCCGAATCGTCATCGACGAGTCGAATCCCATTGCTGCCGAGGTCTACACAGGCGACTCGCTGCACCGCGGACTCGACGGTATGCGGCGTCGTGCCGAGTTGTTCGATGGCCGCGTCGAATGCGGCGCCGACGAATCCGGGCGGTGGCGCACCCTTGTCGAGATCCCTGTGAGTACACGATGACCGAACCCATCACCGTTCTCGTCGCCGACGACCACGCCGTGTTTCGCGCGGGACTCAAGGCCGTCATCGACGCCGGCCCTGACACCTCGTGCGTTGCCGAAGCAGACGACGGCCGCGCCGCGATCGAGGCGGCTCAGCGGGTCCAACCAGCCGTAGTGGTACTCGATGTGCGAATGCCCAGGCTCGACGGTGTCGCCGCCATCGAGCCGATCATCGCCGCCACCGACGCCAAGATCCTGATGCTCACGACCTACGACAGTGAGAAGGTGCTCGCCACCGCGCTGCGTGCCGGGGCCTCAGGCTTTCTGCTCAAGTCGTCGCCGCCGGAAGAAATCGTCGGGGCGATACGCATTGTGGCTCGCGGCGATTCGGTCATCGATCCCGCCATGACGCGCCGTTTGGCGGCCCGCGTTGCCGACACTCTGACCGAGGTGCCGGTACCACCGGAGGTGGCGACGCTGACGGCACGCGAATTCGAGGTTCTGCTCCTGATGGCCGAGGCACACAGCAACGCTGAGATTGCTGCGGAATTGTATGTGGGGGAGCAGACGGTCAAGACTCACGTATCCCACATTCTGGCCAAACTGGGTGTGCGCGACCGCATTCAGGCCGTGGTGTACGTGCACCGACACCGACTGTCCGGGGTAACGAGTACCTGACGCCAAGGATCGTGGCAAACCGCGATTCTCGACGGCACGCATTCGGGGCGGATGCTATGTCGGCGCGTTGAGTTCGAGTATCGCGATCTCCGGCGGCGCACCGACGCGGACCGGAGGTCCCCACGCGCCAGACCCGTATGTCGTGAACACCGTGGTCGGTCCGAGATGATCGACGCCGGTGACGTTGGTGGTGGTGGCGAGATCGACTATGTACCGCAGCGGCCACATTTGGCCGCCATGTGTGTGTCCGGAGAGCTGGAGGTCGACGCCGGCCTCGGACGCTTCAACGGCTTGATTCGGTTGGTGCGCAAGGAGCAGCACAAACCGCTGGTCGTCGCGTCCGCGCAGGGCAGCGGAGAGGTCAGGCGCGTACGGCGCGCCGGTGGAGTAGTCGTAAACGCCGGCAATGTCGATGGACGCCGCGCCGCGTCGAATCTCGGTGCGTTCGTTGTTGATTGGGTTGATTCCGAGAGTCTTCCAGTGCGCCATCCAAGCGCCGGTGTCGTCCGAGATCTCCTCGTGATTGCCGGCCACGCCGTAGACACCCATTGGCGCGGACAGGTCTGCCATCGGTTGCAGATCAGTGCCGACACGCGCGACGGTTCCGTCGTCGAGGTCTCCGAGGACCACGATCAAATCTGGCTTCTGCTCGTTGACCATGTTGACGACCTTGCGTGTGAACGACTCGCCTCGAGCAGGGCCTAGGTGCAGATCGCTCACCACAGCGACGCGCATACCGTCGAACTCCTCGGGCAGACGCTCCAGCGTGAGGCTCTCGCGCGTCACGCTCGGGGATGCTGCTTCGGTGACGCCGTAGACGACGGTAACGGCGGCAACGATCGCCAAGCAGCCGCTGGCGACCCGGGTGGTGAGGAGTCGTGTCCGGTTCGTCGATTGGTGGCGCAGCCGACCGACAACCCGTATGCCCAGCAGCGCCACACCGATGATCGCCAGACCCAGCAGAAGGTAGAACACCGTCGCGAGCCAGGTCAGTCCGAGGAAGCCGACGGGTCGCAGCCACGTGGGAAAGATGCTGCCAACGCCTGCCGCGACCACCGCCAGCACCCACCCGAGTACCAGAACGGTGTCGATGCAACGACCCCATCCTCGACTCACCGCGGTAGCCCTGACGAACCGCCGGTGCAGCAGGAAGTGGACCAAGCCCAGGGCCAGTGCAGCGATAACGAGCACCAGCATCAGGCCCGCTTTCCTGCCGCAGGTTGCGCGCTGCTGCGAGAATCGTTCTGAGTCAAGGGATCTCGATGGTCTGATCGCGGCGAATCTCGCCGACGGCGCGCGTTATGTACGGCTCATGATCAACCTCTGCATCTGCCACCAAGTCGGCGGTCACCAGAATGGCAGCACTGATGATCTTGACGAGCGGAATCGATTGCGCAACAGCACCATTGACGCCGGACTGTTCGCCGACGCCCAGTGCGCCAAGGAGTACCGCTGCGACGGCGTCAGGATCGACCGGCGCATCCCAACGCGACGCAGAGGCGACGGCGCGGGTGAGAACATCGGACACGTCGTCGCCGCTCAACCCGTCCTGGTAGGACGTCTCGAGCAGCTCACGAACCATGTGCGAGTGCATTAGGCGGGCTGCGTCACCGTTCTTCTCGAGTTGCGCGACAGCGTCGTCGAAATCCTGCGAGACCTGGCTGCGCGCCGCTCTGATACCTCGGTCGGTTGCCGTGGCGATCTCCCGAGCCATCGGCGACCACTCCGCAGGATATTTATGGTTTCCCGTCACGGAGAGGGTCTCCTGTCTGTCGAAGTCCCGAGGGTACCTGGCCGACGCACCGACGCTCGCAGCCGGATGGGCCGGGGGAGCGCACTCGAGAGTTGACAACCGACTACCGCAGTCGGCGGCGCAGCACCTTGCCGGTGGCCGTTCGCGGCAGGGAGCCGACGATCTCGATCTCCCGGGGATACTTGTAGGCGGCCATTCGTTCGCGGCAAAACTCGATAAGTTCGGTCACTGTCGTCGTCGCGTCGGGCAGTAGGGCGACGTATGCCCGCGGCGATTCTCCGCGGTACTCGTCCGGAATCCCGACCACCGCCGTCTCGAGCACGGCCGGATGTGACTGCAGCACCTGCTCGATCTCGAATGGCCAGATCTTGTACCCCGACGCATTGATCAGGTTGTGGCTGCGATCGATGACAAAAAACCAGCCGTCGGCATCCATGAAACCTACGTCACCTGTACGCATCTCGCCGTTCTTCAGAACGGAGTCCTCGTCGTTCCGGTTCCAGTAACCCGCAGCGATTTGCGGCCCTGCCGTGACGATCTCACCAATTCTCCCTGGCGGCAGCGGTTCTCCGTTGTCGTCCACCACTCGCGTGGTTGTGTCGAAGATTGGCAGACCAACTGAAAGGGCCCCCGTTTCGGGGTCGACCGGCGCGAGAACGCCGGGCGGGACCATGTGCGTCGGCGAGGTGGACTCGGTCTGTCCGTACACGTTATGGATCATCCCTCCCAAGCGTTCCTCGATGCGCTCGGCGACCTCAGGCATGACCGGCGCGCCGCCCGAGTAGCGGAGTCGGAGTGACGTGAACGCCTCGGGCGAGACGTCGGGGTGGTCGGCGAGGGCGATGTACGCGGTGATCGCGGCGACTGAAAAGGCCGGGCGCCATGTGCGGACCGCGTCGACCACCAGACCGGCGTCGAATCGATGTGTGAGGACGAGCGGCGACCGCATCGACAATGCCAGCATGACCGAGCCGACCAAGCCGGTCACGTGGAAGATCGGCGACATGCACAGAATCGGCTCGCCGCTTTTCAGCCCGGTCCAATCTCGGTAGGCCTGCGCACTGAAAGTGAGATTGCGGTGCGTCAACATGGCGCCTTTGGGCGGGCCGGTGGTTCCCGAGGTCGGAGCCAGCACTGCGACGTCGTCCGGTGCCGGCACGTGTCGGACCATCTCAGGAGACCGCCTACCGATCAATTCGAGGAGTTCGACAGTCCCGTTGGCCGGGACCCGCGACACCTCGAACACGCGCTGCAGGTCATCGTTGCCGGCGAAGTCGAGCGGAGATGCGGTGACGACGAGTCGAATGGACCCGGTGTCGGCGACGGTATCGGCCACCTCAGCGTGCACCTCGTCGAGCACGAGGAGAGCGGTCGGCGTGAAATCGTCCAACGCTTTACGGAATTCGGAACGCTTATACATCGGGCTGATCAGCGCGGCGACGCCACCAACCTTCCAGGCCGCAAGGAGACCGAACACGATGGCCGGTCCGTTCTGGACGGCGATCCCCAGTCGGTCGCCGACCGCGAAGTCGTGTTCCTGCAGTACGTGGGCGACGGCGTCGGATGCGGCATCGACATCAGCCCAGCTGAGCGTCGTACCGAAATAGTGAATCGCGGGGGAGTCGGGGGCCGACGCGAGAGCTTCGTCGAACATGTCCAGCGGAGACCCGTATTCGACATCGAGATGGCCGGACAGCCCGGTCGGGTAGTGAGCCAGCCAGGGACGGCTCTCATAGACACTCATGCCGACAAGCGTTCTGCGTAACGCGCGCGATGCGACAGGTTGCAAATCACGAGCATGAGTCTACGAAAATGCGCGCCTCCCCATAAGCTGTTCAGTGTGGCCGAACAACCGATGACCGACAGCGGCGCAGTCGTGCGCGAGTTGCGTAAGCAAGCGGGCGTGACGTTGCGCGGTCTCGCAACTGGCATCGGGGTGAGCGTGGGAACCATGAGCGCGATCGAAAACGGCAAGGTTGGGCTCACCGTCGGCCGCCTGCAAGAGATCGCGCAGTTCGTCGACGTGCCCATCGCACGTTTCCTCGAGCCTCCCGAAACGGCGAGAACAGCAGCCGAAGACGACCCCGCGGACTGGCGGGTGTTCACGCCACTGACCCTCGACCCGGTGCTGGAGTCAGCGATCGACGTATTCGAGGAACTCGGCTATCACGGCGCAACGATGCGACTCATCGCCTCCGGCGCCGACATCAGCGTCGCCGGGATTTATCACCACTATCCGAGTAAACAGCACCTGCTCGTTGCGCTGGTCAACATTGCCTATTCCGAACTGGCACAACGCCTCGACGCAGCCGGAGAGGGCGTCGAGGCGGTAACGGCCTTCGCAAACATGGTGGAAGCGCTCACGCTGTTCCACGTCGAGCGACGTGCGCTGGCGATCGTGCTGGCAACCGAGCTACGACGCCTCGAGGAACCCAACCGCACACACCTGCAGTCGTCGATGGCGCAGATCGAGGGACGCCTGCGAGAGGTGGCCCGACGCGCTTCCGAGGGCGGGTCGTTCCGGTCAGAGGACCTATCGGTCGCGATCAAGGCCATCGTCACGATGTGCATGGCCGTCCCGACGTGGACCGACGATGCAGACGCAGCGCAGGGACAAGGAATCGCTCGTGAGTACGCGAATCTCGCGCTTGGCATGGTGGGGCTGCGCACCGACCACTAGGCGGTACGCCCCGTCGCTCGGTCAGATATCTCGAAGCGAGACTGTTCAGTATTTCTGAACTCGACTCCTGTGCTGGACATTCACGCCAGCCGCTGACAAATACTGAGCCATAACTGTTTTCACTCCTTGACGCCCGGCGCAGTCGAATGCGATGCTCGTCACAATGAACTTTCCGAGCGATCGCTCGCAATGTTCAGTCTGCAACTTCAGGATGTTTCCGGAACCGTTTCAGTTCCGCTCGGGTACGAATCAAAGGAGATCCAATGACCGAGATCGCTGCGCCGTCCATGGGTAGTCTGCTGGGGGCCGACACACCGTCGAACTGGGGTAAGTGGGGATCCGACGACGAGGTCGGCGCTCTGAACTACCTGGACGCGGCCGAGGTGCTCCGCGGCGTCGGCCACATCAAGTCCGGCGAGACCTTCACCCTGCAGATCGAGATGGGCCGCAAGGAGAGCCCCGGTGACCCGCTGTGGCCGGGGCGCGAAGGCATCAACAGGACCAATATCCTCGACGAGTCGTCCTGGGACGGCGAAGACGCACCGCAGTTCCCCGGTGGACTGCACTACGCCGACGACACCGCGAACATCTTCCTGCAGGGCTCAACGCAGTACGACGCTCTCGGTCACGTCTGGTATGACGGCAAGCTCTACAACGGCTACGACGCGCGCAGCACCGTCGACGCGCTCGATAAGGCGTCAGTCCTGCCGATCGCCGAGAAGGGTGTCGTCGGCCGCGGTGTGCTCATCGACATGGCCCGCCATCGCGGTAAGAAGTACCTGGACAAAGGGGAGACCTTCGACCACACCGACCTCGAAGCGGCCGCTGCCGCACAGGGTGTCACCATCGAACCGCACGACATCCTGGTCATCCGCACCGGATGGCTCACCTACTGGTACGAGCTAAACAACCCGGAGGAGTTCTACGACGGGTTCTGCGAGCCCGGCCTGACCTACTCTCGGGAACTCGTGCAGTGGTTCCAGGACAGGGAGATTCCGAACCTGGTCACCGACACCATCGCCAACGAGGTCACGACCGACCCGGAATCCGGTGTGGCACTGCCGCTTCATAACGCGCTGATGCGCAACCTAGGTGTGGTGTTCACCGAGATCGTCTGGCTCGAGGAACTCGCGGAGGCATGCGCGGCCGACAACCGCTGGAGCTTCCTCTACGTCGCGGCTCCGCTCAAGGTCGTCAGCGGCACTGGCGCGCCCGTGAACCCCGTCGTCATCCGCTGACTCATCCGTGAGCCATTCGCCGAAAGAGGAACGTCAGACATGAGTGTCTACGACGACAAGGTGTGGCGCAGCCACTACCGGAAACAGGATCTCGCGCCGCGGAACATCGAATTCGACACTGCGCTCGACATGTTCGCTGCCACGGCCGCACGCACCCCGGACGCCGACCTGATCCGTTACTTCGACGGGTCTATCACGGCCGGTGAGCTCGACGAGTTGACCGACGCGTTCGCCGTCGGGATCCTGGATCTGGGCTTCACCCCGGGCGACCGTGCGGTGATCTACGCCCAGAACATTCCGCAGTTCGTCATCGCGCAGCTGGGAATCTGGAAGGCCGGCGGCATCGCCGTGTCCGCCAATCCGATGTACCGCAGCCGTGAATTAGCCGAGATACTGGTCGATTCCGGCGCGACGCTACTGGTCGCGATGCAGTCCCTGTTCCGCGACGTCGCACAGGAAGCCCTGCGCGACAACGAGACTGCGGTTCGGACTGTAATCACAACCTCGGAGCTGGAGTACCAGTCCGCGAACACCGGAACCCTCGCCGGCGTCGAGCAGATCGACTGTCCCGACACTGTCGACCTTGCAACGATGCTCGCGAAATACCGCGGCCAACATCCGCCGAAGGCGGATCTGTCGGCCGACAGCGTCGCGTTCCTGACCTATACGTCAGGGACCACCGGACCACCCAAGGGCGCGATGACGACTCATCGCAACGTGGTCTTCAATGCGCAGACCTACCGCGACTGGGTCGGCATTGATGCCGATGACGTAATCCTCGGTGTGGCACCGCTGTTCCACATCACCGGCCTCATCGCGCACATCGCACTGGCCGAGTTGACGGGAGCGCCGCTGGTCCTGATGTATCGGATGGATCCGGCGGACACCATCGCGATCATCGCCCGCGAGAAGGCGACCTTCACCGTCGGATCGATAACGGTGTTCATTGCCTTGATGAACGTGCCGGACGTCGACCCGGTGGCGCTCGCCAGCCTGTCGAAGATCTATTCCGGCGGGGCACCTATCCCGCCCAGCACAATCGCTGAGTTCCAGGAGCGGTTCGGGCACTACATTCACAATGTGTACGGCCTGACCGAGACAACCTCGCCGTCGCATGCGGTGCCGTTCGGCGTGACTGCCCCGGCAGATGAAGAGACGGGTGCCACGTCGGTGGGCATTCCCGTCTACGACACCGTCGTCCGAATAGTCGACGAGCAGGGCAACGACCTGCCTGCGGGCGAGATCGGCGAGTTGGTCACGGCCGGTCCGCAAGTAGTCGCCGGCTACTGGAACAAACCGGAGGCGACCGCGAAGGGCATCCCCAACGGCGTACTCCACACCGGCGACGTCGGCTACATGGATGCCGATGGCTGGTTCTACATCGTCGACCGCAAGAAGGATCAGATCAATACCAGCGGCTTCAAGGTGTGGCCACGCGAGGTCGAAGACGTTCTCTACGAACATCCTTCGGTTCGCGAGGCGGCCGTCGTCGGCGTACCGGACTCTTACCGTGGCGAGACCGTGAAAGCCTTCGTGAGTCTGCGTCCGGGAACCAAGGCGACGCCGGAGGAACTGATCGATCACTGCAAGACACGCATGGCGGCATACAAGTATCCGCGTGAGGTCGTGGTCATGGGTGACATCCCCAAGACTGCCACCGGCAAGCTGCTGCGTCGTGAATTGCGAACGGTCGCACAGTGAGTCCGTGCCCGACTCCGGCGTCCTTTACCGAGCACCTATCTGGGTGAGGAACGTCAGGTTGTCCTCGAGGTGCCAGTCGGCGACGATTTGCGATCGTCCGACCTGCTGAATGTCGAAAGCGTTGAATCGGACTGGCTGGCCGTGCCCACGCACTCCGTCGTAAGTGCCTGTGAAGTGACCGGTGTAGACCTGCCTGACCGATACCCGGTCACCGCTGACCAGGACATCGGCAACGCTGCAGTGCAAATCGGGCACCGCGGCCCGGAACTGCCGTGATGCTTGTTCGATCCCTCGCAGCCCCTGCTGGCGCCCCTGCGGGAGCGTGTGATCAATAAACGAAGGACTGTCGGCGCGATGGAGGTACGTGACATCACCGGTGTCCCAAAAGGTGTACAACTCGCGCACCCGCAACAGCACCAGGCGCGCCCGCTGCGGCGATAGGCCAGCGTCGATCGTCACATGCTGCGGCTGAATCAGACCGTCGCCTCGCGCTGTCTCGTGTTGAGCGACTGCTGCTGGCTGACCGGTCTCTTTTCCGTCGGTGGCATGAGCGTCGGCGCCCACGCCACCGCCGAGAGTCACGATCGCGAAACCGGTCGCGATCAACACTCTGGTTCTCGAAAACACGCTGTGTCCCTTCGTAATCCGCTGTTACCGGAACGACAGTATGGTTTAGAAACCAGTACCTACAACGATACCGTCGAGACGCAGCTACTTCTGGCACGCAGTTACCCGCCGCGGTCTGCACTTCACGCCTCCGACCGCGCGGTACTCGGCGAACGCTGGACCTTCCTGGTTGTCGGGCACCGCGCGTCGTCGTGCCCCCTGGGGGCTCGTTTGATTTTGGAGCCGATGCTGTTCCGCACCCCTAATGACCTGCACTAACAGTCGCTTTTGCGCGTGCAAAGTGTGACAATGGCCATATTAGAGGTCGGCCCCTATCCGCGATATCCGACTACAACGCAGGGGACACAATGAAGTGGCGTCAATTCTTGACCGGCGCGCTGATCGCCGGCATTCTGCCCGCGATTCTTCTGCTAACCGCGGGCACCGCGGGCGCGAGTCCTGCACCGGACCCCAGGAATGATCCCTTCTACCGCCAGCCGACGTCGTTCGCCGGGCACACACCTGGGCAGATCCTCAAGAGTCGACCGATCGAGGTCGGCTTGGCCGGAGTCCCACTACCTTTCACCGCGTACCAGATTCAGTACGTCAGCACCGACACCTCGGGTGTCCGCCAAGCCGCTATCGCGACGCTTCTCAAGCCACTGACCGCGAGCGGATCACCAAAACTGGTGTCCTACCAACCTGCGATCGACAGCCTGTCGTCAAGGTGCGATCCGTCGTATCAGCTGCGGAGCGGCACCAGTCTCGAAGTCCCGCAAATCGCAGGCCTACTCAACCAAGGGTGGACTGTTGTGGTGCCGGACTTCCTCGGCCCCGACCACCAGTGGGGCGTCGGGCACGTCGAGGGTCAGAGCACGTTGGACGGAATCCGCGCAGCCGAGAACTTCGCCCCGGCCAAACTCGAGGCTCGGAAAACACCGGTGGCGCTGACCGGTTACTCCGGCGGTGCGCGCGGCACCGAAATCGCCTACGAACTCGCCCCGGCCTACGCGCCCGAGCTCAACATCGTCGGCGCCGCGGCTGGGGGACTCGGTGTCGACATGGAGAGAATCAGTCGCAACGCCAACGGAGGCCTCTTCTCTGGGGTCGTATTCGCCGGCCTATTCGGCCTTGACCGCGCCTATCCATCGATGAAGATGGACTCGATCCTCACTGAAAAGGGCAAAGAGCTACGACGCACGCTCTCCGGTATGTGCGTATTCGAGTACACCGCCGCCTATGCGTTCAAGCGTGTGCAGTCATACACCGTCGGCGGTATCGACCCGCTCACTGTGCCCGCGGTCCGGACCGCACTCGCCGAGAACAAGCCCGGCGCTTTCGGTACACCCAAGGCTCCCGGCTATTTCTACAACGCCAGTGCCGACGAGCTCGTGATCCCGGCTGATGTCGACAAGCTCGCTGCTCGATACTGTGCCAAAGGTGTTGTGGTGCAATCAGTAACCCAACCCGGCGATCACGTCTCTATGTTGGCAACCGGCTATCCCGGTGCCGTCGATTGGATCGCCGACCGATTCGCCGACAAGCCAGCCCCGAGCACCTGCTGAACGCGAGAGCACGTGCCGCACAAGCAGATAGCCTCTTCGTCCTAGTTGACGCACTGGAGCAGCTGGGTCTGGCGTTCGGCGGGCTGGATCAGCACCCGGGGGATCCGGCAGGTGCTCGACGCCATCTCCGACGCCCCGGCGCGGGTCCGCAACGCACGTCACGACATGCTGGCCGCTGACGACATCGCAGCCATGCTCCGCATCGAGGCCGGCCGTAGCCCGCACGACAAGAACCTCATCGCATTGATCGGTGAACTCTCCACGCAGAGCGAGGAATTCCGGCAACGATGGGCCGCGCACAACGTGCGCTTCCATCGGACCGGACGCAAGATTCTCCGACATCCGGTGGTGGATGTACTCGAACTCGACTACGAGGCAATGGAATTCCCCGCGCACCCCAACCTGACCCTGCTGGTCTACACCGAGGCCGCCGCCGGGACGCCCGCGTCCGATGGATTGAAAGTCCTCGCCAGGTGGGCGGCCACCGCCACCGAATCGGGCGCACTCCGCACTCTACCGAGCTGATTGTCGCGTCATTCTGTGGCGGCGGCGTTGGGGACGTCGAGCATCGCTCGTTTCAGAGTCGCGAGAGGTGACGCAGGTGATTTGCACGTATGCGCATGGTTTGTTGTCGATACACGACTGTGGGGTTCTGGCAATACCCCTTACACCTGTACATCGCCCAAAGCGAGCCGGTGGTCCGAGCCGCCGCTGACCCCGCGGCGTCACACCCGATGACGGGGTTATCTGCGCAATTCGCGGAGTCCGAGGAACAACGGGAATGTGAATGACACGGCAACCAAAAATGAGAGGGGGATGAGCAGCAGTGGCCAGGGGTGCGCTCCGAGGCTGCGTCGGTGGCGCCAGAAGTAAAGGCACGCTGCGGCGGTGATGACGAGTAGGTCTGTTCCCGCGGAGGATGAGGCGCTGTTGGCGAACCATCCGGTGAGGTAGTTGCCCAGACTGAAACCGCCTTCAGCGCTGGTCCATTGAATGTTGAAGTACCAGGTCCCGATGAGCCCGGCGATAGCGAGGGCGAAGTAGACGGCGGCAGCAGCTCGTTGATTCAGTTTGTGCCGGGAGGGATCAGTGGGCTGTGTAGCGGGAGCTGTGTTGTCAGTCATGGTTGCCTCGTGTCGTGGTGCCGATGACGTCGGTGCGGGAGGGTGTGTGTGGGCGTAGCGGACGATGCCGGCAGCTGCGGTAATCGCGGCGAGACCCAGAACGGCTATTGCTGTCCAGGTGATCGAGTCGGGCTCGAGGAGGGCTTGGCCTCGCAGTGCTTGCCAGAGCACTCCAGCGGTCACGGCAGCCCATGCGGCGGAGAGGAATACGACGATGCGGGTGCGGGTTCCGACACTGAGTCGATGTCCCCGTGTGACGGCGAGATAGACAGCGACAAGCGGAATGATTTGCAGTGCGTGCATTCCGACGAAGTGGGCGATGCGCAGGTCGCCGTGGCGAGAGTTCCAGCCCAGCAGAAAGATTCCACCGGATGAGTCGTCGCCTCCGACGGAGTGGGATCCGGCTGTGGTGGGCGGTAGCTCGGTGAGTTGATGTGTGGTGGGGATGAGCATGATGAATCCGACGGAGATTCCAGCGAGAGCGATGACGACACTGAGACGTAACGCCCACTGGATACTGCGGTCGGCCATGGTGGTGAAGAACGCAAGCGCACCACCGATGATGGCGGTGGTGGTGAACAGCAAGATCGCGCCTACTCCCATCACAATGTAGAGCGCTGAGTTCAGGGGTGTCGACACATTGAAGTGGCTGCTCGTCCCGCGGATCACCTGAATCGAGATAATGGCGATTTCGATGAGAGATGCGGTGGCCCCGGTCAGCGCAGCGACGCGGCCCGTCCGGGCAAGGCGCGGGCCCTGGACTTGGCCGAGCATCCAGGCCAAGGTGATGGCATACACGCACAGCGAGACGCTGAACTTAAACGGTTTGGCCCAGATGGGGTCTCCGCTGAGGGTGCGAGGATCGACGACAATACCGATGGCGCTGACGATTGCCCACACCGCCATTGCAGCGGACAGCCACAGCAGCGGCCGGTACCAGCCCTTGATGTCGCCGGTGGACACGTGCGCCGTCTGCCGCCAGCTCGTCGGCGCAATCTGCGCGCTCATACCACGATCTCGATCGAGGTCATGTCTTCCGACAGATCCCAGAGGCGTTGCGCAACACCGGCGGCTCTGGCGCGCTTCGATGCGCGAATCACTTGTGCGCCGCCACGCATGTGGAAAAGGTGCCGAGGACCGGTGAACGATCCCGCTGGCAGCTCACCGGTAGCGGCGAGCATGACCGGCAAGGCACCCGCCTGGGGCGACTGCCCCAGCACCGGGACCAGCCTGTCCCACACACCTGGTCGTGTGCCGGGGTCGCGGTCGTAAATCGCGGTGGTCACCAGGCCCGGATGCGCGGCGAACGCGGTCACCGGCGAGTTCGCCGTGGCCAGCCGGCGTGCGAGTTCAAAGGTGAACAGAAGATTCGCCATCTTCGAATCGGCATAGGCGCGGGCCGGGTTGTAGGCGCGCCTGGCCCAGTTGACGTCATCGAGATCCAGTCGGCTGGCACGCTCGGCTTGCGACGCCACGGTCACGATGCGCGATCGCACCCGCGGAAGCAGCAAAGCCGTCCAGGCAAAGTGACCCAGGTGGTTGGTGCCGAACTGCATCTCGAACCCATCGGCGGTGTGTTGCAGAGTCGGCGACGACACACCCGCGTTATTGACGAGGATGTCGACAGGCTCGGTGACAGAGGCCGCACCGCGGCAGATCGAGTCGAGGTCGGCCAAGTCCACCTCGACCACCGCATGCTCGCTGAGGCCGCCACGCAACGTCTGCGCGACCGCGGCCCCGCGATTACGGTCGCGCACCGCGAGCAGGACTCTCGCCCCGGCATCGGCGGCGGCGACCGCGGTGGCCCGGCCTATTCCACTACTCGCGCCGGTGATCAGCACGGTCTGTCCGGTCAGGGCGGCATATCTCGAGGAGGGGTTCATAGCCACAATGTAGCGCTCGCCTACATTGTAGGCAATGCCTACATACATGTAGGGTGGCCTAATGACGCCGTACCACCATGGGTCTCTACGTTCTGCGCTGCTTGCCGAGGCGCGAGAGGTGATAGCCGTCGACGGCGTTGACGCCGTGACGATGCGGGGTTTGGCCAAGCGGGTGGGGGTTAGTCACGGTGCGCCGGGGAGGCATTTCCCCGACCGCGATGCGCTCCTTGATGAAGTGGCCGCCGAGGGCTTCGCCGAACTGACGGCGATACTGCGCGCAGCCGACGTCACCGACGACATCGACCACGGTCTACGGCACTACATAGCCGAGCACGTCCGCTTCGCGACAACCAACGCCGCGCTGATGGAGCTCATGTTCTCGACTAGCGCTCGCGGACCACGAGCATCGGCTGCCGCCGACGAGTTTTTCACCCAAGGCCGAGGACTCCTCGGCGACAGCGCGTCCGGTCCTCCCGGGCCATTGGTCTATGCAGTGACCGCGATGGTGGAGGGTATCGGCGCATTGGCTGTGTCAGGTCGTCTGCCGGCCGAACGCGTTGACGATGTCATCGATTGCGCACTAGAACTGCTGTGGCCTGCAATGGCAGCCCAACGTTCACCTGTGCACTGGCGTCCTCACCCGGCTCCGTACACTGTGCCGCCGCACCAGTCAGATAAGTCGACCTCGTGATCACGACCGCGGTTGTCGGACTGCGCAACCGGGTTCCTTCGGCAATTGCGACGCTTCGTCGTAGCGTCATCGCCACCGAGTGTGTTCCAGCGCCACCCGTTGCGCTCCAGGTTCTAGACACAAGGAGTCTCACAACATGGACATGGAATTCCGGTCGGGCATCGTCAACACGGAGCGTCACTCGACGTACTTTGTGACGTGCGGTCCGGTCGACGGGCCATTGATGTTCTTCGTGCACGGCTGGCCGGGAATCTCGGCGATGTGGCGAGCCCACATGGCGGCGTTCGCCGCAGACGGATGGCGCTGCATCGCTCCAGACCTGCGCGGTTACGGCCAATCGTCAGCCCCGTCGGGTGCCAGCTCGTACACCGTCGAGAACGCGGTGAACGACCTTGCAGAACTCCACGACCATCTCGGCGGTACCGCAGCAATTTGGGTGGGACACGACTGGGGAAGCGCGGTCGTCGGAGCGCTTGCAGCGCACCACCCACAGCGGTGCCGGGCCGCGGTCTTGACGTCGTGGGCCTACTTCCCTCGAGCCAACAGCCTGGCAAATCTCGTCGCGGTCGTGGACCGCGATATTTACCCGGCAGACGAGTACCCCTACGGACAGTGGGACTACTTCCATTACTACACAACACATTTCGACGAAGCTGTCGCCGACCTCGACGCCGACACCGCCGCCGCGTTGGCCTCCATCTACAGACCGGGGGACCCGGCCGCGGTTGGGACGGTATCCCCGAGTGCCTCTGTGACACGCAACGGAGGCCGTTTCGGCCCGTCACACCGGCCTCCTGCTGCGGAGCCTGACCCAGCCCTGTGGCCAGCGAGCGACTTCAACCTCCTGGTAGCCGGGTTTGAGTCGCACGGCTTCGCTCCGTCGTGTGCGTGGTACACCAACGACGACGCCAACACCGACTTTGCCCGGCGAGCCCCCCACGACGGGCGCTTGTGTCAACCGGTTCTCTTCGTCAACGGCGAGTGGGACCTCATCTGCACCATCACGGGCAACCATCAAGGAGACCCGATGCGAGAGGCCTGCTCAGACCTCACCATCGTCGACATCAACGCCGGACACTGGCTCCCGCTCGAGCGGCCAGACGAGCACATCAGCGCCATTCGCGCATGGCTAAGTAATCACCGCTAATCGCGCCACTTCGCTTCTCAATACGATGAAGTTAGCGTTGACCCCGGATCTTGGCACAGGGTTGCAGCGGTAGCCGCAAACGAGGCAGGCCAACGCGGGCGCGCCCGTGCGACATGCTCAAGTGACACCGTCGACGTCGGGGGAGCCCATCCGCCGGCCAGAGCTACGCGGTACCGGCCACCCGCCACAGGTCGTCGCCCGCCTCCGCGCGAGTAGGAGAGTGTGTGACAGTGGCTGATTCTGCCACGCTGCGGTCGTGATCGGGGGTCAGCGCTGCGGACGCATGGTGGCATGAGCGTCTGCGAACTCCCATACGTCGTGCACCAGGCGGTCCGGGGTCTCGACCTGGGGTAGGTGACCTGCGTTGGCAATGACGTCGAGACGGGCACCGGGGATGGCCGTGGCGTACCTCCGCCCGTGGCTGATCGGCACCATTGCATCTGCCGCACCCCATACCACCAGCACCGGTGCGGTGATCTTTGCGAGCCGCCCGAGTAGCGTGCGGTCGCCCATCTGCACTCCTGAGAGGGCACGCAGGGTGGCCTTGTTCGAAACCATATTTTGCTGCACGGCCGCCGGCAGTGCAGACGTGTCGAGTCGGTAATGGTCGGGGTTGTAGTAGCTGATGTCGGTCACCTCGTCCATGGTGAGGCTGAAGAAGTCTTTGGTGGGGTCGTCTTCGATGATGAGGCCCACAGCATTGACGAGTACGACACTGCTTATACGAGAGTTGAGGGCGAGGGCCATTTCCGCTGCGGTCCACCCGCCTACAGAATTGCCCACCACGGTCACGTCGTGGAGGTCCAGTTTCTCAATCAGCGCAAGGTGGACCGCGGCGAGATCTTTGATGGTCGTCAACGCGGAAGGCCGAGGGGTGCCGTCGAACCCGGGATGGATTGGAGCAATTACGCGAGCGTGGCGGGTGGTGGCCAGCAGTTTGACGAATTCGCGGACCGAGTTTGAACCTGCGCCTCCGTGCAGGACCACGAAAGGGTGGCCTTGGCCGTGTTCGAAATAGCTGACGGGTGTGGTGCCGGCGTCGGTGCTGACAAGAGCGGTCTTGGTGGTCACTGGTGCGTTCATGTCGTTGTCTCCTTCTCGGCGGGTCGTGCGTGTTATCGATGGGCAGATGGCAGTCGAGAGGTTCATAAAGTGCCTCGGCGACACCCGCATGCAAACGCAACAGTCGCCGCAGTCGTGCGAGCGGACACACTCCCTGCCGCAGTTGTCCGCATGGAACCCCGTAATCTCATGACATCAGCTTATATCAACATGTTGATATAAGCATGCTGAGGAACGTTCGACCGGGCGGTAAGGTTTGCTGGTGTCTTCGATGCAGGATGTGGCGCTGCTCATCAAGCGGCTGCAGAACCAACACCACAAAACACTCGACGCTGCGCTGGGCGCCATAGGACTTACCCTGGTTCAATGGGACGCGCTGCGGCACCTGTCGCAGCACCCCGAAGCATCGCTACACGCCTTAGCGCAGTTGACCTTTCAGTCCGACCAAGGGTTCGGAACCCTGGCTGCCCGAATGGAAGATCGCGGCCTGGTCCAGCGGGAGGCAGGCCATGGTCGCGCCGTTACCCTGACGATGACTGCGAAGGGGCGAAGCCTCCTGGCGGACGCGGCGCACGTAGTGGACCAGACATTGACCGGCACACTCGGTCAGCTCACCCAGGGTGAACTCGATGACCTCCACCGGTTACTTGACGAGGCACTCCGTCCCGATAGCACCTCGTAACCGCGAAGCGGTGCTCCCGTAGTCGACGTTCCGGTCGTCGCTGAGGCATCGACGACGCGGACGTACGCGCTAACAAACCAACCACTGGAACCCGATTACGTCACAGTGACGAAATGGGGCAGACGGCGAATCCGTCCGCGTCATGCCCGAGCAGGCCATCTTGGTGGCGATAGAGGCTGGATCTTCCTTGAGCAGCACAGCCGGTCACAATGAGCACGCGTCGCCGCACCGAACGATAGCCTCTGCGCAACCCGACGACTCAAGCGATGGAGTGTTGTCGAAACTACGACGGAACAGACCGACGGCTCGCCAAATGGATGACAATTCGCCAATCTCGGTAATCATCAACGACGACGACGCGCCCGAGGCCAGCACGCGCTTCTCGGTATAGTGCCGATAAGAAACATTATGTAAAGTAAACCGCTGCATATTGCAGCAGATGAATCACAGCTAGACCACCGCCCGCGCCCTGTCGGATGAGTGAAACGGCGATACGTTGTGGTTGGAAAGTCTATCGAGAGGATCGAGCCATGACGGCCGCACCTCCTGGAAGACCCAAGCTTCCGAACCGTCTGTCTCAAGGAGTGCTTCACATCGATCTGGACTTCTTCCTCGTCCCAGAATGCCGCAACAGTTTCGACGAAATCCTGCTCGTCCCCGTCGGCGTCGGACTGAGCGTCGAGAACCTGACTGGGCGTGGGCTTGCGAGGCGAACGCTTGCGTACGCACGTCAGAAACCCAGACTTGCAACGGTCCCAAATCGCCCTCACGCATCCGGTGTCGGTACTCGCCGAACCCTGTCCCTCGCTGCCGCGCCTCGCTATTGAATACAACGCTGCCGCGCGGCCAGGCTGTGCACCTGGGTGCGAATATGCAGCGATCGAATACGCAGGATTACCAGTAGCACCGAAACGCGCGGTTCGAGAGCAGCGCCGGATCGTCGGTCCACCCCGACATCGCAGGCGTTAACGTTGGACGTCGAGAACTTGTTTTTGAATTCCGTTGTTGTAGACCTCATGTTCGACTAGGACGAGCTTGGTTGCGTCTTTATCGGTCCGGCTGAACAGCTGTTTTCCGGCGCCGAGAAGGAGCGGAAACACCAGTAGGTGGTATCGGTCGACTAGACCGGCGTCGGCCAGCGCGGCACCCAACGTGGCGCTGCCGTGGACCGCAATCGGGCCACCGTCACCCTCCTTGAGTCGGCGCACCTCGTCGATTGAGCGCAGCACCGTCGCCGGCCACCGCTTGTCGTCACCGTCGAGAGTCGTTGACACCACGTAGCGGGGCATCGAGTTGTACCCCGCGAATTCGTCCATTGTGGGCCAGACCGGCGCGAACGCCTCATACGATCGGCGCCCTAACAGCAAGGCAGCTGTTTCGTGCTGCTCGCGGCCCTTGAGTTCATACGCCGCCGGATCGAAAGCGACATCCTTGAACGTCCAACCCGAGTTGCGGTACCCGGGCTCCCCACCAGGGGCCTCCATGACTCCATCGAGTGAAACGAAGGCCGAGACGATAAGTGTGCGCATGACTCTCCTGGACTGGTGATGAAACGGCTAA
>NZ_LDTZ01000029.1 GCF_001186365.1 Gordonia jacobaea
AGCGGGTTTCGACAAGCAAGCATTGGCGGAGGCCCACGCCGAGTACATGGCGACGGTCGGGGAGTCGTGCTCGAACGAAGAGGCATTACAGCGTCTACAACAGCACGTCACCGATGACTGGAACGACGAGATACTCAAACTGCCGAGGGTAGTTCTTATCGCCGCGAAATATGCCGCTCAGACGTTAACGACCGTTGCGTGGTTGTCAGATATCGCACCGACGTTGGCTATCGAGATGCACACCGTGAATCTGTTCTATGACACAAGAGGGGATCAACCCTCGGCGCCGTGCGTCGTGTTTAGACGGCAGTACCCGCCAGACGACCCGTCTACTCGAGTTCTTACGCCTGGAGTCGCAAGCATTGAGTCAGCGGCTACCCGTATTGCGCAACGACAGCGTTCTTCCCGGTCGACTTATCTCCTGTACGACCACCACGCTATCCCAGAGGGAGCAACCGTTGATTTGAATTTGCGCGGCGCCATTGCGCTGGATCTAGTGGCTGAAGTAGAGCAGTGGATCGGGGAACGTCCAGAGCGAGGACACGCGACATGGACGCGTCACAGGGATAAGCCACTCCGCTGGCTTGCAGACGACGAAGAGTCTGACCGGTCTTGGACTCCGACTAGCCTCGCGAGGCACATCGTTGCCGCAGCAACTGGACTGACCCGAGACGCTATACCGGGCGGAGACGTCTGGCTCTATGGCGAAAAGAACCTGATAACGCTCGCGCGTGAGGTGTCGACCTAGTGTAACAATCACTGGAAAGCCTACGTGCCGAGAACTACGGTCCTTGGGGCTGAATCCCGTAACTGACGCCATACGGTGAGGCAGCACTTGCTGCCGTGTTCGGATGCTGTCATCGGATGCGCAATCAGGTGGATAGCACGTCGGTGAGACTAGTGACAGATAGCTGATCCTGGACCTGGTCGAGGCCGCGAGGGATTGAAGGTTCATCCATAGGCCGGGTCGACGTAACTGATGATTATCGGCGCGGATACATGGAAGGACGAGGTCGGCGGTTTCGCGGTCGGGCAGTTGCTGGACGATCCGAGCTCTCAACGGCGTCGACGTCGACTATCTGGTCCGCCATACGTGGCACCTGGACGCCACCCGCTCACCGAGGAATACCGGCGGTTCGACCAAGTCGGTGTGGAAGGTGGGGTGCAGCGGCAAGGCGATCGAGCCCGAACTCTAAGGTCTGAAAGTGTGTTATCGCACAGGGAAGCTCTCGCAGCGTTCGTAACCTACCGTCACGCCCACCTGATCGGAGACGAGAAGGGCGAAGCCCAGGTCTTTCTTGATCGCCTATTTCAAGCGTTCGGGCACGGCGGTGTACGTGAGGCCGGGGCAACCCTTGAGGGCCGCATCCGCAAGGTCGGTGAACGCGGCACCTCGTTCGCCGACCTGATCTGGAAACCGCGCTGCATCATCGAGATGAAGAAGGCCGGCACCGACCTGTCGCAACACTTCCGGCAGGCATTCCGGTATTGGATGGAAGCTGTGCCTAGCCGACCCCGCTATGTGGTGCTATGCAACTTCGACGAGTTCTGGGTCTACGACTTCGACCAGCAGATGGAAGCACCTATCGACGCTGTCCGGCTCGATGACCTCCCGCAACGCCGCGAAGCGCTGGCATTTCTACTGCCCGAACCCGAGAAACCGATCTTTCTCAATGACCTCGTCGAGGTCACTCGAGAGGCCGCAGCCAAAGTGTCGGGGGTGTTCCGATCGATGAAAGACCGGGGAGTTCCACGCACCGACGCACAACATTTCGCGCTGCAATCGGTGGTCGCGATGTTCTCCGAAGATATCGGGTTGCTCCCCGAAAAGTTCTTCACCCGTACTTTGCAGGACGCTGCAACAGGCCGCGACGCATACGATCTGCTGGGATCACTCTTTCGTGAGATGAACAGCCCAGGGCGTACCGGTGGCGGAATGTTCATCGGGACACCGTATTTCAACGGCGGACTCTTTGAAACCGTCACACCGATCGAGATGACCGACAGCGAACTCGCTGCCATGCGGTCCGCTGCGCTCACGAACTGGGCCGAGGTCCGCCCCGAGATCTTCGGCACCTTGTTCGAGACATCGATGGAGAAAGGGGAGCGCCATGCCTACGGGGCGCACTTCACCTCGCAGGCTGATATCGCCCACGTGGTGACGCCATGCATCGTAGATCCCTGGATGGAACGAATCGACGCGGCACGATCCATCGCCGAGCTCGAACAGATCCGATTTGATATGGGTCGCTTTCGGGTCCTCGACCCTGCATGTGGTTCGGGAAATTTCCTCTACGTCGCCTACAGGGAAATGCGGCGGTTAGAAGCCGAAGTTCTCACGCGGATCGATCAACGCCGTAAAACCAAAGACAAGGCTCAATACGCCCTGACCTACGTCACCCCCGACCACTTCCTCGGTCTCGACAATAATCAGTTTGCCGTCGAAGTCGCCAAAGTAACCATGATGATGGCCAAGAAACTCTCCGCCGACGAGCTCGACGAAAGCGCCGACTCCGCACTACCACTCGACAATCTCGACGCGGTGATCACCTGGGGCGACGCCCTGTTCACGCCCTGGCCGAAAGCCAACGTGATCATCGGCAACCCGCCCTACAACGGACGCCGCAAGATGACGAGGGATCTCGGCGCCGACTACGTCGCCCGCCTCGACGAAAAGTACCCAGGACCAGGTGTGTCAGACTTCGTCACCTACTGGTTTCCCCTCGCCCACCGAGCGCTGCCCGATGGCGGCCGCGCCGGCTTCGTGGCCACACAAGCTATCCGAGACAACCACTCCCGCCGAGCATCTTTGGATTACATCACCGAACACGACGGCACAATCTTCGACGCCGTCTCGTCAAAACCGTGGTCGGGAGACGCGGCCGTGCATGTATCGATCATCAACTGGATCAAGGGAAAGGACCACGAACCCGAGAAAAAGACCCTCTGGCTCGACAATGGAGACCTGCGACTGCCCGTCGACACGATAGCTCCGACACTGCGACCCACCACCGATGTGCGGCGCGCCTTCGCCCTGGCAGGCAATAGACAACCCAAGCGCATCTTCCAAGGGCAGACCACCGGAGCGGTCGACGCATTCCGACTCGACGCCGCCGAGCACGCCGCCCTGATCGCTAAGGACCCCCGCTCAGCTCAATTCATCCACCCGGTCATCGGAGGCGATACCCTGCTGCACTCGGTAACGCCCACCCACTACGTGATTGACTTGCCTCATGATGATGCGCTGATTGTCCGCAGGCAGGCGCCAAAAGCAGTCGAAAGACTTGAGCAAACGATACTGCCGAAACGTACTGAGGCGGCAGAACGCGAGGCCCGTCACAACGCCGCGATTCTTGAACGCAATCCTTCGGCCAGACTCAACCGGCATAAGCAGAATTTCCTGAGTCGATGGTGGCAACACGCCTACCGCCGTGCAGACATGCTGACTGCCATCACCTCGCTGAGCCGCTACATCGGTACCTCGCGGGTGGCGTCCGAGAAGCGTCTCTCGGTGTTCCACTTCATTGACCCCGCCATCTATCCCGATGACTCCATGACGGTGATCGCTCTCGACGACGACTACTCACTCGGTGTGATCTCGTCCGGACTACACCGGGCCTGGCTTGATGAACGATGTTCACGACTCGAAGCCCGACCTCGCTACACCTCGACTACTGTCTGGGATTCCTTCCCGTGGCCCGCCCACCCCAACGAGATCGACGTCGCACGGGTGGCCACCGTCATGGGACGGATCATCGGATACCGCGCCGACCGACTCGCCGAGGGAATTACACTCGGCGACCAATACGACTCACTTCGTCGCCCAGGGCGCTCGGTCCTGCGCACGCTGCACGAGGAACTCGACGCCGCCGTCGTCCGTGCCTACGGATTCAACCCCGACGAGGACCTCCTAGCCCAACTCCTTGCGCTAAACCTGGCGGCCGCCAACGACCCCGAAGTGGCCACACTCCCTGGCGGACAGGGCCGTCCAGGAACGTACACAACCAGCTACCGACTCACTCCACCCAACACCTGAGTGCCAGAGGCTACTGCGCCGCCGGTGGGTCCACTCCGAGCGCTGCCTCGCGAGGGAAACGCTGCCACAAAGTAGGCCGCAACTATTGACAAAGTATGATCAAAGTATTTTGATTGGGGGCATGTCGAGCACAGAGAACGCCATCGTCGTCTTCACCGCCAAGAGCCTCGACTCGATTCTCGCAGAGGGCGGTTCCGGAGTGTGGAAGCTCGACCCTGCACGTGCACGAAAGTGCACCTATGTGGTGTGCACCCAGAACGCTTACAACCCGGAAGCCTACGCAGACGCGACCGAACCGCACGGGAGCGCCTTTCTTCTAGGAAAGATCTCCCGAATCGCCCCAGCGGACGACCGCTGGCGGATCGAATTCGGCGAGTACGCTGCGATCAGCGAACCCGAGGTCTGGGGTGGGCACCGCAACCCTGTCCGCTATATGGACCTCGATGATCTCGGGATCGATCTCGATGGGCTGGAGTGGCTGCCGGGACCGCAAACCAAGACAGTTCTCTCGTCGGAGGCACCCGCGCCACGTGGACTCACCATCCAGGAGGCAAAGGCCGGGCTCGCGGAAACCTACGGAGTAGATGTCGGAGCCATTGAGGTTGTGATTCGCGGTTAGACCAGATGGGGTCGGGTTCGTGAACCCGGCCCCTGTCTTTCAATGGCCAGGTGCAGCGACGGTTTGCGTTGCTGCGCGGCTACGTGCCGTGCGGGTGCGCGGGCCCGACCGCGAACCCAATCGTAGGCACCCGCACGGCTGGTTGAGTGAGGACTCATGCTCGCGAGGATGTTGCGGCACAGCCTGTCTCGCCTGGTCTAGGCTTCCGCCGAGAGCTGTCCTTGCCAACCCTGAGCCCTCTCGAAGGCGTAGTGGGCGGGGGATTGTCCACAAGCCTCCTTCCGTGACACGGTTTCCCGGAGCGTCCCACATCCTCAACTACTACTCTCGGAGCGCACAACATGGTGAGCGGATGGCAGCAAGCACTGACCCTGATCATCGTGCTCATCCCCGGGTTCGTCTATCAAGGTGTCAAGAGACACCGCGTGGGACCTTCCCTGGAAGACCAAGACCTCTCGATCCGACTACTCCGAGCGCTGGTGACCTCCGTCATCTTCCTGGTCGTCTATGCGATCGCGCTAGGTGACTTTCTGGCCGATCGCTTCCTGGAATCAGACCCTCAGCAGCGGTACGACGATGTGTGGGCTGTCGGCCTGATTGTCGGAGGTCTGGTGTTCTTCATCCCAGCCGTGGCCGGGCATGTATCTGCTGCCTACTTGACGCGTAAGCGGTACTTCAGCAGCGCCGACTCGATGACGTTTTGGGAAACTGTTCGCACGACGGCCGAACCCGACGATAACGAACTGTCTTGGGGCCGAGCGCTATTTAGTCGCGACACTGACTATTCGCCAATCCCAACTGCGTGGGACTTCGCAACGCAGGATATTCCTGTTGGCAGCTTTGTCCGAGTGCTCCTGCCCGACGACACCTGGCTGGGCGGGCAAGCCGACAGAGGGTCGTATTTCACGAGCTATCCAGAGCCGCGAGACCTCTACGTTGATCGTGCATGGCAGCTCGATAACGACGGGGTGTTTGTGCGCGAGCTTCCCGGACCGACAGGCATCTGGATTCCATGCAGCGATGCGAAGCTTCTGCATGTTACGCCGCCGGCTGAGGGGGAAGACACGGACGCCGACGAAGAGGGTGCGGAGCGATCCAGCTGGAGGGATTGGTGGATCATCGCTGCCAGCGTTGGCGTTGCTATCTTCGTGCACAGAACGCGGGTGTCGCGGATACTAGAGAGAAGGAGGCAACGATGACGACGGAACAGAACTCGCGACGCCGCAACGGTTGGATCGCGCCGCGCTCTGGCGGTTACCGCCCGGGCGGGGAGTTCAGCACCAAGACAGCGACAAGCCGTAAGCCACCGCCTGGCAGCGCAGGGGTCGCAACGAAGTCCTCTACCAGGAAGAACGCGTCGAAGTGAACGATCAGTCCCGCGAGCCCGAATCCTTGACCGGCGGTGGCTATCGCCCGATCGCACGAGCCTCAGGTGCATCGAGGAAGCCTGGCGAGGGAGACTTCGAACGGAAAGGCGGCCGAGTGCCGCGTCCACAAGGTCCCTCAGCCCAGCGACCTGTGAAGCCGCCGTCGGGTGGTGGAGGGGTCGCGCAGCCAAAGCGGCCAAAGAAGTAGCCAAAGCGAGTCGCCTCCGTCGGTCAGGCCGGTACCCTAGTTCGTTGTGACTCTTCCAAGGCTGTTCATTGGTTCGTCTGCTGAAGGTCGCAACGTGGCCTGCTGATGGTGCTGCGTTGTTCCCAGTGTGTGCCGTCTGGGCTGCGCCAGACGGTGTTGGCGGTGTCAATGCCCCAGAGCGTGCCATCGGGTGCGGCCGCCAGGAGGGCTAGGGCCGGCGCATCGGGGACGATTGTGAAGGTCTGGGCGTCGTCGGTGCTGTGTTGCAGCCCTGCGGGGGTGGTCGCCCAGACGCCGTGGTCGGTGATCGTGAGTGCTGCTGCGGCCAGGGACGCGCCGGTGGTCCAGCTTGTCCCGTCGTCGGTCGATACGAGCAGGCGGTTGATTCCGTCGAAGCCTACGAGTAGTTGTCCGTTGGTGGCGAGCGCGTGGAAGTCGATTTGGCCGGCCACCGATCTCGGTGTCCATGTCTGCCCGCCATCTTCGCTGGCGACGAGTCCCAGCGGGTTGGGTGCCGAGCTCCGCGGGCTGGGATGGCCGGAGGCGAAGAGCCGGTCAGAGCCGGGTACCCCGGTCAGTCCCATGAAGTCGTCGTCGGAGGCGCCGACCCGGCTGGTGGTTCCGTCAGCGGTGAGAGCGACTACGCCGGTGTGAGTTCCGGCCAGGATGGTGCCGCCGGCGCGGATGTGCAGGGCGTGGAGGTGGTCGAGTTCTGGGGTCAGTGTTGTGGCTGTCTCTGCTGAGATTGCCGGCGGTGGTAGAGATGTGGGTTGTTCCTGGGTGGCACAACCGGTCAGCACAGTCAGCGTGGCGATGACTACGACCGCAACAGTGCGGATGGACAGGCTCGAGGCAGGCAAGCGGCTAGGACTTTCGTGTGGATAGGGCCGTGTTCGGTGGTGGCGGCGCTGGATGGTGTGCTCGGTGTGGCGGCGAGACCGGGATAGAGGGTCGGTAGAGAGCCACCCTGGCCCTCTGGGGCGTCGTGGTCGTGGTCACGACTTCTGGATGGGGATGGAAGCCTGCGAAGGTTGTTGGCCGCAATGTCTTTGGAGGACGAGGGAGGCAAGGACGGTACCGAGGTGGTGACGCGCCCCGGCGAGGTCGCCGATCGCAGCGAGGTGGCGGACGAGACCGATGTGTGCGGCGAGGTGGCGGCGTCGGTTCGAGGTGACGCTGAGGTGATGGGCGCGGTGGAAGAACTGGTGGGCCGAGTATGGCGTGGGTGCCCGGTAGACGTCGCGCATGGCATGCAGATACTGACGACGGTGGTCGTCCGGGGGCGAGTGCGTCCCCCTCGGGTTCTCGGTCACAGCGCATCCCTCGAACTAGTACGCGCAGGCTGGGTCAACCCGCGTCATCTAACTACTATAAAGCCTAGTAATTGGCGGCGCGGTGGGTGCTGGAGTTGCGGCGTCACGGCCGAGCCCCTGGGGCATACTGGCTGGTGGTGCAGGTGGCGGACCGCCGGGAAGGTGTATTGAGCGTGGGTCTCAGCGAGCACGACGGCGGGCGTCGAGGATCGAGGCGAACGATGGGTGAGCATCCATGAGTGCAGCGGTGGTGTTAGTTGTTGCCGCAGGTGTGCTGGGCTGGCTGTGGCCTCGATGGATGGTCCGGGTGCAGGGCCGTATCGATGCTCGTTGGGTGTTGGTGGCCTGGCCGGCCGCGCAGGTCGTGTTTGCGTTGTTGTGGGTGGGAGCTGTTGTGACGCTGGCGGTTCCCGGTCATTTCGGCATCCATTCGTTGTCTGAGGTGGTGTCGTGTCTGCGGGTGTTGTCACACGGCGCATCCCCGCGGGTGGAAGCGATCTCTGGTGGCGTGCTGGCGGTGGTGACCGTGGCAGCGATTGTCCGAGCGGTGACGATCGCGGTGCGATCGGCGGTGCGGATGCGTGGTGCTCGTGAGGAGTATCTTCAGTCGTTGCGGTTGGTGGGCGCCCGCAGTGAGCGCTATCCCGATGTGTGGTGGCTCGCCGACGGGCGGCCGATGGCGTTTTGTCTGCCGGGCAAGGATGCCGGCATTGCCGCCACGACCGGGTTGCAGGCGGCGTTGTCCGGTGAGGAACTCGATGCCGTCGTTGCTCATGAGCGCGCACACCGGCGGCAACGTCATCACACCGTGGTGTTGGCGGCCCGCGCTCTCGGGCGTGCGTTCCCGCTGATTCCGTTGTTCAGCCGCGCGGGCCGTGAGGTCGCCGGCTTGGTCGAGCAAGCCGCCGATGCCCGCGCGGCCCAGCTGGTGGGTGCGCGGGCGGTATGCTCGGCGTTGGGAACGTTGGCCCGTTCGGGACCTGTAGCGGGCCCGGTGGGTGTGTTGTCGATCAGCGATTCGTCGTCGGTGGGGCCTCGGTTGAGCCGCTTGGACTCCGGTCACCGGTGCCGGTCGCGACGTCATCATGTGGGTGCTGCCGCGGCGGTGGCTGGTGTGGTGGCGGTGCCGACCACGCTAGCGGTGTCCGGTGTCGTCTCGGCGATGGTGATCGCGATGTGTGTGTAGCCGAGACCGACCCGGGCAGGTCCGACCGCTAGGGGTTGTTGAGAAGCTGCTGCATCCTCGCAATTTCGCTCTCCTGATCAGTGACGATCTGACGTGCCAGAGCGATCGCCTCGGGCGATTGGCCGTCTTGAATCTCGGTCTTGGCCATGGCGATGGCGCCGCGATGGTGTTCGATCATCTGCGTCAGGAACAGGCGCGACGCCTCGGCTCCTTGCGCGTCGCGTAGCTGCTGCATCTGTTCTGGCGACATCATGCCCATCATCGACGGCATCGGGGAGGAACCCGGCGCCATCGACGTACCCATGTCCATGTTGTGTCCCTGGCCCTCGAGTGGGGCTCCCCATTGCTCCAGCCACGACTGCATCTGCTCGATCTCAGGCTGCTGAGCGTCTTTGATCTGCTGGGCCAGACTGACGACCTGGGGGTTGATGTTGTCCTTCTCCAACAGGATGTCGCTCATCATGATCGCCTGGGTGTGGTGCGGGATCATCTGCTGGGCGAACGAGATGTCCGCGCTGTTGTGTTCGGCAGAGGCCGCCGCTGACGATTCGGTACTGACCGTGCTGGTACCCATCCCCGACATCGAGGAATGATCCTCAGTCGAGGTGTCCGAACACGCGGCCACCACTGTCAGAACAGCCGCCGCGGCAGCAACGACGACACCCGTTCGTGTGACTCTCATCGATCTCCTCCTCAAGAGTGGTACTTCGCCACCGCCCGGCGGCGCTTCGATAACAATTCTACTAACACCGATAGTAGTTAGTCGCCTGCCCGGCACCCACAAAACGGGCGGTGAACTGCGCAAACAAAGCCGCTAATGCCTGATTAGTTCGCTTCGTAGTGGAGCCGCGTGTGACTGGTGGGGCACAAGTGACTTGTGGTGTGATCTCGCGGGTACACGCATGGCACTCGTGCGTGGGTCTACGACGTCCGCGGGAAAGGTCCGACCGCATGCAGATGGTGTTGACATCGCTACGGGTCAAGGCGGGGCAGCAGTGGGGCCCCAAAGCGCTGGGGGTGGCAGCGGCGGTGTGCGTGGGCGTTGCGCCTGTGATTGCCACCGCACCGGCGGCGGCCTCGACCGATGGACATGTGGCCGGGGAGCTGATCGCGATCGTGCAGGACTCGGTGAAGGCCGCTTTGGGTGGTGCCGCGGCGGCGAATTTGGGGAAGCCGATCACGCAGACGGCGTCCTGCCTGGGCGCTCAGGCCCAGTCGGGCAGCGTCGGCGATGCGGGCAGTGCAGCCGCACTGCAGTGCTTCGGCACGTTTTCGCTCATTGATCCGATAGACGGGTTCCGGATCATCGACGCGTTACCGCTGGCTCGGCTGGTAGCCACCCTGATCGCCGCAATCGTGCCGCACGATCCGAACGAGCCGCATGGCCCCCAGCCGCAGGAACCCGGAACGCCGACACCGCTGCTGCCCGGTAGTGGCGGTGCGGTGGCGCCGACTGCGGGCGAGATCACGTCCACCTTCGGTGACGGACGGGGCCATCAGGGCATTGATATCGGCAATGATCTGGGCGCGCCCATTGTCGCGGTAGCTGACGGGGAGGTCATCACCTCCGGACCTGCCGAGGGGTTCGGGTTGTGGATGCGGATCCGGCACGATGACGGCACGATCACCACCTACGGCCACAACGACGAGAATCTGCTCGAGCAGGGCGCGCGAGTACGGATGGGCCAATCGATCGCCACAGTGGGCAACCGTGGGGTCTCGACCGGCCCGCATCTGCATTTCGAGGTTCTCGACCCGACGGGAGTCAACGTCGATCCGGCACAGTGGCTGGCCGATCGCGGGGTGGTTCTGGCGATGGCCGCTGATGCAGACGCCCGCGCGCCGGGGCCGGTGGTGCCGCAGTGGGTCGGCGAACCACGCCTGTGACGAACCCGGCGTGGTGGGTGGCTCAGGAACGAACGAGGCGAGCGATGGCCGCCGAGGCTTCAGCGATCTTCTCCTGCGCCTCGTCCCCGCCGGCGTGGGCGGCATCGAGCACACAGTGGGTGAGATGGTCGTCGAGCAAACCCAGCGCGACCCCCTCCAGCGCCTTGGTCAGCGCCGAAATCTGGGTTGGGTCAGGATGTCGATGCAGTACTGCTCCTCGTCGACCATCCGATAGATACCTCGGGATTGCCCCTCGATGCGCTTGAGGCGGGCCAGGTATTTGCCCTTATCGCTGATGTAACCGTGGGAAGAGTGTTCCGAGGCAGAGGATTCTTCCGGGGTGGAGGATTGTCCCGGTGCGGACGCAGCGGTCATGGACTCACCTTCTCAATGGATCTCGGTCGGTTGTGCTGCAGTCCACGCACTGTACTCGCGCCTGGCTGCAGGTCGAGTCGGCGTAACAGTTGCGCGTTGAGTGCGACCACGACCGTCGAGGCTGACATCAGAATCGCTCCGACCGACATCGGCAGGACGAACCCGATGGGCGCGAGAATTCCGGCGGCCAGCGGTACAGAGATCAGGTTGTATCCCGCTGCCCACCACAGGTTCTGCTTCATTTTTCGGTAGCTGGCGTCCGACAGCTCGATGACCGACAGCACCGAGCGGGGGTCGTCGCTGGCGAGGATGACCCCGGCCGAGGCGATCGCGACGTCGGTGCCGGCCCCGATCGCGATGCCCACATCGGCCTGGGCCAGGGCGGGGGCGTCGTTGACGCCGTCGCCCACCATCGCCACCTTGCGGCCTTCGTGCTGCAGTTCGGCCACCTTGCTGGCTTTGTCTTCCGGCCGTACACCGGCGAACACCCGATCGATACCGAGGTCGTGAGCGACGGTGTGCGCCACTGCTTCGGCGTCGCCGGTAATCATCACAACCTCGACCCCGCGGGCGTGCAGCACCTCGACGGCTTGGCGGGATTCCCCGCGCACCTCATCAGCAAGTTTGAGAGCTCCAATCAGCTCAGTGTCGCGGGTGACATGCAGGATGATTGCGCCGTCGGCGCGCCAGCGATCAGCGATGGCCAGTTCCTGATGGCCCTGTTCCTCGAGCATGCGGGGCCCGCCCACCCGCACTGTGGCGCCCTCGACGCGAGCGGTCACACCGACCGCCGGTGACGAGGTGAAGTCGGTGGCCGCCGGCACCGGCCGCGCGCGGTCTCCGGCAGCTGCGACAATCGCTCGCGCCAACGGGTGCTCACTGTCGGCTTCGGCGCTGGCGGCCAGGGCGAGCACGGTGTCCTCATCGACGCCGTCGGCGGCCGCGATCTCGATGACCGTGGGCTCACCCTTGGTCAGGGTTCCGGTCTTGTCGAACAGCACCGCATCCACAGTGCGCATGGCCTCAAGTGCCAACCGGTCTTTAACCAGCACGCCGCCGCGGGCGGCGCGTTCGGTGGCAATGGCCACCACCAGGGGGATAGCCAAGCCGAGTGCGTGCGGGCAGGCGATGACCAGCACGGTGATGGTTCGAATCACCGCCTGGTCGGGTTGGCCGATGACCGTCCACACGATGGCGGTGATGATCGCTGAGCCGAGCGCGAACCAGAACAGCAGCGCTGCAGCGGAATCGGCCAGCCGCTGGGCGCGGGAGGTGGAGTTCTGCGCGTCTGCCACCAGGCGCTGAATCCCGGCCAGCGCCGTGTCATCGCCGGTGGCGGTGATCTGGACCCGCAGCCCCGAGTCGGTGGCCACCGTGCCGGCCACCACCTGATCGCCGATGCCGCGGCGCACCGTGCGCGATTCTCCGGTGACCATGGATTCATCGAGCTCGGCCGAGCCGTCTACGACGCGACCGTCGGCCGGCACGCTGGCCCCCGGGCGCACGATCACCACATCTCCGACCTGCAGCTCACTGGGAGCAACCGTGGTGATCTGGTCGCCATCGACGCGTTCGGCCTCATCGGGCAGCAGCGCGGCCAGCGAGTCCAGGGCCGAGGTCGTCTGGGCCAGCGACCGCATCTCGATCCAATGCCCCAACAGCATGATCACGATGAGCAGCGCCAGTTCCCACCAGAAGTCCAGTTCGTGGTGCAACACACCGATGCTCGCACCCCAGGACGCCACGAAGGCCACCGTGATCGCCAAGGCGATCAACAGCATCATTCCCGGTGCACGCGACCGCAGTTCTGAATAGGCGCCTACCAGGAACGGCCGCCCACCCCAGCAGTACATCACCGTACCCAGCACCGGTGAGACCCACTTCAACACTTCACCATCGGGTAGGTCATAGCCGATGAGCATCGCGAACATGGGCGAAAAGGCCACGACCGGCACAGCCAGGGCCAGCATGATCCAGAACAGCCGCCGGAACTGCCCGACGTGATCACCATGCCCCCCATGCCCAGCGTGATCATGGTCTGCGCGGGCGCGCTCAGCATGGTGATCGTGGTGGTTGTGTGACGCTGCGGCGAGTTGGCCGTGGTGGCGTTCATCGGCGGCGTCGTGACCGACGTGCTCAGGGGAAGAGTGCTCGTTCATGCCGCTACCTTATACCCCTGGGGGGTATACGTCGAGGGGTTGGTGGGTGGAACTGTGGACGATGAGTGGGGCGGGCTGGTGAAGGCGCGCAGCCGCAGGCTGTTGCTGACGACGAACACGCTGGACAACGCCATGGCGGCCCCAGCCAGCATGGGGTTGAGCAGTCCCAGCGCGGCCAGCGGTATCGCGGCGACGTTGTAGGCGAATGCCCAGAACAGGTTCATTTTGATCGTTTTCAGAGTGGTGCGTGCCAAGGCGATCGCGTCGGCGGCAGCGTTGAGGTCGCCGCGGACCAGGGTGATGTCAGCGGCATGCATGGCGGCGTCGGTGCCGGTGCCCATCGCCAGCCCGAGATCGGCGTGGGCCAGGGCAGCGGCGTCGTTGACGCCGTCGCCGATCATGGCCACAACCTTGCCGTCGGATTGCCGGTCGGTGATGACGGCGGCTTTGTCGGCCGGCAAGACGTTAGCGATGACGGTGTCGATACCGACCTCAGCGGCCACGGCATCGGCGACGGTCTGGTTGTCGCCGGTCAACAGGATGGGCGTCATACCCAGTGCGGCGAGCCGGGCGATGGCGTGTGCGCTGGTGGGTTTGATCGCATCGGCGACCGCCAGGACCGCATGGGCGCGGCCGTCCCAGGCGACGAGTACGGCGGTCTGTCCGGCTTCTTCGGCGGCGGTCTGCGCCTCGTTGAGGTGAGGGTCATCCACGGCGATGCCGTGTTCGGCCAGCAGCGTCGGACGCCCGACGGTGACCACACGTCCCTGGACCAGACCGCGCACGCCTCGACCTTCGAAGTTGCGGAAGTCGTCGACCTCGTCGAGCGGCCCGACTTCGGCGGCTGCACCAGCAGCGATGGCGGCCGCGACGGGGTGCTCGGAGGCATTCTCCACCGCCCCCGCGAGGGCGAGCACGTCTTCGCGAGTGGTGGAGGGAGCAGTGGTGACCTGGACGAGTGTCATCTGTCCCGTGGTGACCGTGCCGGTTTTGTCGAGGACAACGGTGTCGACGGTTCGGGTGGATTCCAGGACTTCGGGGCCTTTGATCACGATGCCGAGTTGGGCTCCGCGGCCGGTACCGACCAGAAGTGCGGTCGGGGTGGCCAGTCCCAGAGCGCAGGGGCAGGCGATGATCAGCACAGCGACCGCGGCGGTGAACGCCGCTTGCAGGGGATAGCCGGCGCCGATCCACGCGCCGAGGACAGCGATGGCGACGGCGATGACCACCGGCACGAAGACACTTGAGATCCGGTCGGCCAGTCGCTGGGCGTGGGCTTTGCCGGTCTGGGCGCGTTCGACCATCGCGGCCATTTGCGCGAGTTGGGTGTCCGCTCCCACGCGGGTCGCCCGCACCCGCAGGTGCCCGCCGGCGTTGACCGTTCCGCCGGTCACGGTGTCGGCGGGGGCGACCTGGACTGGCATCGACTCGCCGGTGACCATGCTGGCATCGACTGCCGAGGTGCCGGACACCACCACACCGTCGCTGGCGATCTTCTCGCCGGGGCGCACATTGAACTCGTCGTCAATGGCGAGCTCGCCGATCGGGATCCGATGCTGGTGGCCGTCCCTGATCACTGTGACGTCTTTGGCGCCCAGCTCCAACAAGGCCCGCAACGCCGCACCGGCGCGCCGTTTGGACCGCTTCTCGAAGTATCGGCCGGCCAGGACGAACATCGTGACCCCCGCGGCTACCTCAAGGTAGATGTTGCCTGCACCGTCAGAAGCGCTGACCGTCAGGGTGAATCCGTGGGTCATGCCTGGTTGTCCGGCGGTGCCGAAGAACAACGCATACAACGACCACAACAGCGCCGCGGTGGTGCCGACCGAGATGAGGGTGTCCATGGTGGCCGCACCGTGGCGCAGGTTGAGCAACGCGGCGCGATGAAACGGCCATGCCGCCCACACGATCACTGGCGCGGCCAACGTCAACGACGCCCACTGCCAGTAGGTGAACTGCAACGCCGGGACCATTGCCAGCGCGATCACCGGTACCGAGAGAACCACCGCACCGATCAGTCGGTGACGCAAGGCCACGAGCTCCCCGTCGTCGTCCGAAGGGTCATCGTCGGGGGCGGCACCTTTGGTGGGAGTGGCGGGCAGCGCAGCGTGGTATCCGGCCTGTTCGATGGTCTCGATCAGCAGGTGTGGGTCGACACCGGCGGGTGCGCTGACGTGAGCTTTTTCGGTGGCGTAGTTCACCGAGGCGCTCACTCCGTCGAGTTTGTTCAGTGTGCGTTCGATGCGTGCCGCGCACGATGCACACGTCATGCCCGACACGGCGAGTTCGACATCGACGGCGCCTGTCTGCTCGGCGGTGGCCGCAGGTGGGTGGATCGGAGCTGAGGTGGTCATGGGGGAGTTCCTCGTGGGTGAATGCCTCGGCGCAATGCCCCGGGGTGGCGCTGGTCAGCGAGTTAGTGTCCGGCGTGCGGATCGGCCGAGGGGGCCGTGGAGTCAGGTGTCGGGGCAGGGGTGCCGGTGGGGGCATCGAGAACGAAGGTGGCGGTGTGCACAGCGCCGTCGACCTGGAAGTCGAGGTAGAGCAGATAGCGGCCCGGGGTGGGGGCGGTGGTGGCGAAGCGGACCTGTGGTCCCGCTAGTTGACCGGCGGTCGGTGCCACGCCCTCAGGGTGAACATGCAGGTAGGCCAGGTCGCCTTGACGCAGGGCCACCAAGTGACCGAAAGCGCCCAGATACGGCTGCAGGGTGGTAACCGGTTGTCCTGCTCGGCGCACGGTGACGGTCAGTTCGGACTCGGCGCCCGCGCGCAGATGACCGGCCAGCTCGATGTCGAACCCGTCGACGGATGACTGTCGTGATTCGGCGGTGGGTGGGGCCGGCTGGTAGTCACCGCTGACTTCGACGGTGCTGGTGAGGGTGAGGGGTTGGCCGGTGGCGGCGGGCACGAAGTCGGCGTAGATCCGGTAGCTGCCTCCCGTCGCCCACTGCCAGGGCAGCGTCCAGCGCCCTTCGGGCGAGAGGGTGGGGTGCACGTGTCGGAAGTGGGTGCCATCCGCGCGGACGACGATCAGGTGCAGCTGCTTGTCGTGCTCGGTGGCGAAGTCGGTGACCGCGGTCCCGGCGGCATCGAGGATCTCAAAGCTCAATGGAGCCTGCACCCCGGACGCATGGGGTGCCACCACATTCCCCAGGATGAAGCCGGCTGCTGCCATCGAAACTCCGCGAACCTGATCGGCCCCCGGAGACGAGGCGGATGTTCGCGACTGTGGTGCAGCATTGTGATCGGCATGGGCGGACTCAGCCGGGGAGGTCGACGCCCTGTCGGGAGCGACACCAGCGGCGATGGCGTACGCCGCAGCGAAAACTATCAGCAGGGCCGCGGCGAAGACGCCGAGCTTGGTTGGAACATTCATCGCTGGATTCCTGTCATCGGTGGTGGCGACACCCACGCCGCCCGGGAGAGGCTGAAGTCGCCAGTGGGGCAGACACTTCAGCCCCTCGTCGGCTACTGCGCCAGGTGGTAGCCGGCCTCTTCGATCGCGCCGCGGATCGCGTCGGCCTCGATCGGGGCCGAGCTAGAGATGGTGACTCGCCCGCTGGCCACGTCGACGTCGACGTCAGTTACGCCGGCCAGCGCGCCGACTTCTTCACGCACCGACGCCGCGCAGTGCCCACACGTCATTCCGGAGACGATCACTGTCGATGTGCTCATGAGATGTGCCCTTTCGGTACAGCAGTGGTGCCAACGACCCTCAGGGGGTCTGTCGCTGTGGCGTCTCGCCACACCACCGTTATACCTTACCCCCCTAGGGTAATCAATGGGTTGTGGTGGGCTGAGCTTCGGTGGGGGCGGCGACACTGAGCCATCCGCGGCGGTGCAACAGCAACAGGGCAGACGCCGCCGCCATGCCGGTGAGGACTAGAGCGATCCACACCAGTTCGGGCATGTCGCGGGTGGTGGCCGCGCTGAACAGCCACCCGGTCGCGGCGTTGCCGAGCAGAATCCCGATCCCGACGATGGTGTTGTAGAGCCCGTAGTGGGTGGCGACAAGCGTGCCGCGGGCCAGTCCCACCACCGTGTCCATTTCGAATGGGAACACTGCTGCGGTGGCGGCGGCGAGCAGAGCTGCGGTGAGTAGCAGGGCGGCGATGTTGAGGGCGATGTTGCGCTGATGCGTTGCGGTGCTGGCGACTAGGGGCAGGAAAGCTGCAGCCATCAGCGTCATTCCCACGCTCAGGCTGCCGGTGCTGCCCCAGCGGTTGCCGAACCATGTGGTGATGCGTAGCTGGCCGGCGATGGCCACCAGACCGGTCACCACGAACATTGCGGTGACAACACTGGTGGCGAGGGTGGGGTTGTCTGCTATGCGGTCGGCATGTAGGGGCAGGGCGAGGTAGACCTGGAAGGACAGCACGTAAGAGCTGGCCATCGCCGCAGCGAAGAGCAGGAATCGCCGGTTACGGACGACGCTGCGCCAGTCCTGAATGATTGAGGTGCTGCTCGGGGCAGGTGTTGTTGCGGGTAGCGCTTTGATCTGCACGAGGGTCAGGACCGCGAAAACTGCTGCCGCACAGAGAGAGGTGAGCCGGAAGTCCAGGGCGGTCAGGGCTAGTCCGACCAGCGGCCCGAGCAGGATCCCGGCCTGGTAGAACACGTTGAACACGGCGAATGCTTCGATGCGGCGCTCACCGGCGTCGGCGGCCAGGTAGGCCCGTACGGCGGGGTTGAACAGCGCCCCGGCGAATCCCGTTGCCGCCAAGGCGATCAGGATCGCCGGCAGCGAACTGACCAGGGCCAGTAGGACGAATCCGATGACCCTCATCAGGCATCCGGCGATGATGAGCGGTTTGTAACCCCAGCGGTCAGCGAGTGTTCCCCCGATCAGGAACATGCCCTGTTGGGAGAAGTTGCGTATCCCCAGGACCAGGCCCACTGCCCATGCGGCCAGGGCCAGCGGGCCGGCGAGGTAGGCGGCGAGGTAGGGCATGAGCATGTAGAAGCCGAGATTGATGGTGAACTGATTGACCATCAGCACTTGGCTGGGGCGATCGAAGCTGCGGAAACTGCGGTAGAGGCGTCGCATAGATCAGCTCGTGGGCTCGGCGTGCGGCACGCAAGTGGGGTCGATGATGGTAGGGCACCGCGTCCAGCTGCTCGCGACCTGAGTGAGCGGATCGCTGATGGTGCGGGGTTCAGTGGGCGGCGCCGGGGCGCCGATCAGGTCGTGAGCGCGGCAGTACTCATCGTTGTAAATGGTTCCGTAGTAGCGAGCGGGGCCATCGGGGAACACCGCCGCGATGCGCGTATCGGCCGAACGAGTACGCGCCAGCCAGCCCGAGACCAGGGCCACCGCGCCCACGCTCCAGCCGCCGGTGGCGTAATGCGTGGCGGCCAGGGTGCGACATGCCCAGACTGCCTCGGCCGGCGCCACCCAGTGCACCTCACTGAACTGGTCATAGGCAACGTTGCGGGGGTAGATACTCGAGCCGAGTCCCCGCATAATCCGTGACTGTGCCGGCTGGCCGAAAATCGTCGAGCCAATGGTGTCTACGCCCACAACCTCCAGCTCAGGGTTGAACTGCCGCAGAGTATGAGCCACACCGGCTGAGTGCCCACCGGTGCCCACCGAGCACACCAGCACATCGATATGTCGCAGCTGCGCGATCAACTCCACACCCAACGAGCTGTAACCGGTCACGTTGTCGGGGTTGGAATACTGGTCGGGACACCACGCAGCCTCGTCGCGCTCGAGCAGGGTGCGCACGCGGTCGCGGCGGGCTTGTTGCCAACCCCCGACCGGATGGGGATCGCTGACGACATCGACCTGGGCGCCGTATGCGGCGAGCATCTGCCGCAAGATCGGTTCCAGTCCTGGATCGGTCACCAAGGTCACCGGATGCCCGAACACGATGCCCGCTAAAGCCAGGCCTAATCCCAGTGTCCCACTAGTTGATTCGATGATCCGCGCCCCCGGGGCCAGCTCTTCACGGGCGCGGGCGCGTTCCACCATGTGCAGCGCAGGCCGGTCTTTCATACCACCGGGGTTGAAGCCTTCCAGCTTGGCCCAGAAGCCGCGCCCGTGCTCGGCGAAGGGTTCCTCGATGCGCAACACCGGGGTGCCGCCCACCAGCTGACGACTCAGCCCAGCACGGGGCGACGCGGCTTCGGCGGGGAAGGTACTGGCGAATGGATCACTGGTGGTGAGGCTGTAGGAGACAGTCACACGGGCATCCTCTGCGTTGTTGAACAGGACGCCGCCGGGCAGAAATCAGATCATCAGTGTGAGAGGGAACTGTGTCGTAACGTTCCACCCGGCGACACCGCCACCTTGCCCACCGAACCTCAAGGCTGATCGGCAGCGTGGATCAAGATCTGCTCAAGAATGCCCACGAGGTTGGATGATCGTGTAGACCACCGCCACCATAGGAGCGTGCCCCAAGATCGCAACGTCGTCGACGACCTCCATATGCCGGTGGTCCGACCACCGCACGGTCTGCACGCCCTGGTGATCGAAGATGAGCCCGACATTGCCGAAGTCGTTGCTGACTACCTGCAGCGCAGCGGATTCACGGTCACCGTTGCGCCCGACGGCCAGGAGGGAGTCGCCGCCGCACGCACGGCGAGTCCGGCAGTAGTCATCCTCGACCTGGGCTTGCCGTCACTCGATGGCGTCGAGGTCTGTCGACAGTTGCGCACCTTCACCAACGCCTACATCGTGATGGTCACGGCCCGCGCGGACGAAGTCGACACAGTCGTTGGCCTGTCGGTGGGGGCCGATGACTACCTCACGAAACCATTTCGCCCTCGTGAGCTGATGGCGCGCATCGACGCCATGCTGCGCCGACCGAG
>NZ_LDTZ01000030.1 GCF_001186365.1 Gordonia jacobaea
CGTCGCACGACGAATCAGGGCGACATTCGAGCCCGCACGGCCCGAGTGACGTTCACGCGCCAGTAGCGGTAGCGGAGAGACAGGCCAGTCTCTCTTCGACGTGACAGCGGTGGAGAAGCGGTCGTCGATACGCGTGGTGCCACGACACGGCACCGGACATGGTGAATACCGTCGAGAGGCGGTGGATACGCCGCAAACCCCTGCAGGGAATACAGCGCGCAAAAGGTCACCGGCAGTGGGGAAGTAGTCTCATTCCCCGCACACACAATCTTTGCTCACGGAAGGTCGAGGAGTTCCTCGTAGAAGCCACCGAATCGACGGTCGGGCTCGACGAGATGCACCTCGAGAATCCAATGACACACCCGCCCAGACGGATCCAGGCGGCGCATGGGACCCGAGGACCCTGGCGCGACATAGCTCTCGATCTCGTCCCCGGAGATCTTCTCGTGCGGGAACTCGCCGACGAGGTGGCCGGCGATCTCGCCGCCGAAATGCCAGCCTGCCTGCTCGCTGAGTTCGACGACGTGGTCGAACAGTTCGGCTCCGGTGATCTCGGGGTGTGCGCGAAAGTAGGCGCGGCCGGCATCCCAGATTCGGGGCAGGTCGTCGGCGAGACGTCGCTTGAGTTCGTCGTCGCCCAGAACGAAGGTGCGGCCGAAGTCGGCTTCCCATTCTTCGAAGATCGGGCCGAAGTCGAGGAACAGGATGTCGTCGTCGGCGATGATCCGGTCCGGCGGGTTGGCCCGGAAAGTCTCCAGGGTGTTCTCTCCGGCGCGGACGATTCGTTTGTGCCAGTGACGCGTGACGCCGAACATCTCGGCGGCCAGATCACGGATCTCGTCGGAGAGCGCGCGCTCACCGATTCCCGCCCGGATCATGCCGCGCCCCTCCACCTCGTCGAAGAGTTGTTCGGCTTTGGTCTGCGCGTCGAGGAGGCTGTCGACGCGTGCGCGGTCGTCGAGCTCGGGCGATGACATCGTGAGTCCTCCAGTGGGCGCTGGTACTGCTTGCAACCGTGAGGCCTTCGAGCCCCTGGCCTTCGAACATGGTCACACAACAGCGAGCATGACGCCGACGGCGACGAAGAGAACACCGAACACACGGTTGAGGCGACGTTGGCCCTGTTCGGTCCGCGTGACGCGTGCGAATCCCCGTGCTATCAGGGCAAAGAAGAACCACATCACGAGTATGTCGACGACCACCATCGTCACTCCGATGACCACATACTGGATCAGCTGAGGATCGCTGGGGCGAACGAATCCGGGGATGAACGCGAGCAGAAACACGATCGCCTTCGGGTTCAGCAGGTTGACCCAAAGTCCTCGTACGAACATCGACGCGGCCGATTCGTTCCGGACTGCGACGTTTGCCTCGTCGGACATGTCGGGGCGTCGGAAGAACTGTCGGATTCCGAGGTAGATGAGGTACGCCGCGCCGGTGTACCTGATGACCTCGAACGCTGTGTGAGATCGGGAGATGATCACGCCGAGTCCCGCGGCAACGATGAGCAGTTGGATGAGGAGCGCGACCTGTTGACCGAGCACACCCCAGAATGCGCGTCGGAATCCGACATTCATGGCGTTGCTCATCGTGTTGATCGCGCCGGCTCCCGGGGTGAAGCTGATCAGCACGCACGCGGTCAGCAGCGCCGCCCAGGTCGAGAAAGTCACCTGCAGAGGGTAGTGGTGCGTCGACGCCGCGCGGGAATGCCCCCGGCTTGGTGACGGTTGCCACAACCATGACTGACGAGCAGTACGACCCCCGTGACCTGATCGCCGACACGTCGATCGCCATCCTCGCCACGATCAAGGCGAACGGACTTCCTCAACTCTCACCAGTCACTTCGGTGTACGACCGTGAGTCCGACACGATCTATGTATCCATGACCGACGGACGTGCGAAGACCGTCAACCTCCGCCGAGATCCACGCGCCGCCATCGAATACACCAGCGCCGACGGCTTTACATGGGCCACGGCGGAGGGCACCGCCGAACTGATAGGTCCGTCGAGCGATCCTGACGGCCCCGAAGTCGACGCGTTGGTCGACTACTACCGCCTGGGTGCGGGGGAGCATCCGGACTGGGCCGAGTACCGCGAGGTGATGGTCAGCGATCGGCGCGTGCTGCTCAAGCTGACTGTGACGCGGGTGTACGGCGCCAAACTGCGCTGAGCGATGGCCGGTCGGGTCATGGGCGTCAACTGTGCGCGCGAATGTCTTCGGCGACAAGCGAGGCGCACCCGTCGAACTGATGTCCACCTAGTTCGTAGCGGTGAACGTCTGCTGACGGCAGGAGCCGCTGGTTGAGTGCCACGTGGCTGACGGGCACGACGTCGTCGTCCTCGCAGTGATGCAGGGTGAGCGCGGTTGTCGGTTCCGCGCCGGTGAAGTCGTAGTCGGCGACCGCCCAGCCGTTATCGCCCCAGTTCGGCATCGCCAGCAGGAATGCACGGGGCGGAGGCGTCGGCATGGTGCTCAACAGCGCGAGCAGCATCGACGCACCGAACGAGTGGGCCACAAGTACGTCGGATGCAGTCAGCTCGTCGACGTGTGGGCGGATCGCCGACGTCCATGCCGCTACAGACATGTCCTCGTCGGGTAGCTCCGGAATCGAGAAATGTGCGCCGAGTTCACTTGCCAGCGCGGCGGCCAATGGCTGATCGTCGTGAAAGCCGCCTGCTCCGTGTAGAAACAACATCTCGATGGCCATTTCGTGTCCCTCTGGGTCGACGCTCGGTTTCTCGGAGGTTGTGACTGCGAGCAGCGTCGGAACTCATCGGTCCTGGGTACGTCGGCCGAGAGTTGGTTGGCAACCACGTGCCGACGGCAGCGACGGGAGCCTGCTGGTGCAGGCCCCCGTCGTCCGAACAATGAAGCGAGTAGCGGGCTACGCTACCGCTGGTTCGAGGTCGGTTGCTTCGGATGTCGTGGTCGATGTGCGCAACGCCTGAGCGATCAGGCCGCCCACCACAACGAACCCGATCATGACGACCAGCGAAGCACGGTAGGCGGATTCGAGACCCGAGGATTCTCCGACCGACGTATACACAGTCCCGACGACCGCGGCGCCGAATGCCACCGCGAGTGCCTGGGCGGTGTTGAAGACGCCTGACGCCGCACCTGCGAGGCGCACCGGAACGTCGTTGAGCACCAGAAGGCCGGCCGAGCCGACGATTCCGCCGAAGCCGAGCCCCGCCACGGTCAGCGCTGCGGCAAACCACAGCGCCGGATGCGCCGATTGCTCGGCAAAGCCCATCAGCAGCATTCCGACGATGAACACGGCACCGCCGACCTGTAGAACTCGCTTACCGAATCGTGCGACGAGCACTGTTGCGGCGAGACCCGCCGAGATCGGTACTGCCAGCGAGAACGGAATCCACATGAGACCCGCGTGAAGTACCGACCATCCGAGCGCTAGCTGGACGTGCAGTGACTGGACCAGGAAGTAGCCGCCCGTGGGCACCATCAGCGCGGTGAATGCCGCGAGCCCGATCGAGAATGACCGAGTGGCGAACAATGCCGGCGGGACCATGGGTTCGATGCCGCGTCGAGCCGAACGCACCTGTCGGACGCCAAACAACCCGAGCCCAGCGATACCAACGACCATCACGATGAATCCCCAAGCCGGCCAATCATTCTCAGGTCCGAGTGTGATCGGAAGCATGATCGCCGCCAGCGATCCGCCGAGGAGCAGTGCCGCACCAGCCGTGATGGGTGTCTTGATCGCCGAGCGCGACTCGGGAATGAAGGCGATCGCGGCCGCGATGGCGAGCACGGCCAGCGGCACATTGATCAGGAAGACCGGTCGCCACGACAAGCCGAACCAATCGCCGTCGGTGATCACGGCACCCAGGATGGGGCCGGTGACGGCCGCCAGACCGATCACGGACGTGAACATTCCCATCGCCTTCCCGCGCTCGGCCGGTGGATACAGCACCTGAATGTTGCTGAGCACCTGCGGCACCATCAGCGCTGCTGCCACTCCTTGGATGAGGCGGAAGACGACGAGTTCGGTGGGACCGGTCGCGAGTCCGCATGCCAGAGAAGCGAGTCCGAACGCGGCAAGACCGGCGACGAAGAGTTTCCGTCGGCCGAAGTTGTCGCCGAGCCGTGCGCCGAGGATCAGGCCAACGGCGTAGGTGAGTGGATAGCCCGCGACGATCCACTGCAGACTCACTGCGGACGCGCCGAGGTCGACCTGCATCGTGCGTAGCGCGACGTTGACGACGGTTGCGTCCATGAGCTCCATGAACGACGCCGCGAGCAAGCAGATCAGCGCGATTGTTCGTGCCTTGCCCGCAATACCTGGCGTGGAACCGGAAGGCGTTGCGTCAGGCGATGATTCAGGCGAACGTCGGGTGGTGACAAGGGAGAGGTCGACGACATTGTCGTCGGCGGACTCAAGCGGTGCTGTCGTCATCAGGTGCTCCTGGGTGGCGGGTTGATCTGACAACGGCGACGTTATGAGGGATAGCGGACACATCCGGTCCTCGATGAATCGGGTTCCGTCTTCTTTCTCATCGGCGTCGATCCGGCCCGACTACGCAGGCTTGATCGGCTGACCGGAACGCAAACGCGTACCGTGCTACCCGTGTGGGCGCATAGGTAGTGCCTTAGCGTCGACACCATGACCAAGAATCTCGTGGTGTGCTGCGACGGGACGTGGAAGAACTCCGACGATCGCTACGTCTCGAACGTCGAGAAGATCGCGCGTTCGATTGCACCCCGCGGCTTCGACGGCGAGACCCAGATCGTGCATTACGCGCGCGGCGTCGGGTCAACAGGCAGTTGGATAGAACGTATCGTTGCCGGCGCATTCGGCGTGGGCCTCGACGACGCGATCGTCGACTGCTATCGATTCCTCGCGCTGAACTACGAACCTGGCGACCGCATCTTTGTGTTCGGATTCAGCCGCGGCGCATACACGGCCAGGAGTCTGTGCGGCATGATTGCGCATGTCGGACTGCTCACCCCGATGGGGGTCGCGGAGGGACAGCTTCCCACAGCGATGGACCTCTACCGCAACAGACCGCGCGCGAAAAGCTCCACAGGGACTCCTCCCGCCGATCCCGCGCACGAGCGCGCGCTTGCGGCCATCGATAGGCACGCCCACCGGCGTGGCGAGGTACGCATCGAATTCCTCGGGGTGTTCGACACTGTTGGCGCCCTGGGTGTTCCGGGAATCGCGCGCGCGAAGTACAAGTTCCACGACGTGACGCTCTCGCCGATGGTGAAGACCGCCAGGCAAGCGCTGGCGATCGCCGAGCGTCGACGAGTCTTCGCGCCGTGCCTCTGGGGAGGTCGGCACTCCGACATCAGCCAGGTCTGGTTCGACGGCGTGCACAGCGACGTCGGGGGAGGGTACGAGAATTGCTACTACTCCGACAAATCGTTGCTGTGGATGGCATCTGAGGCAACGGCTCGCGACGAACGACGCTCCGGTGTGGCCATTGACTGGAAACGGTTGGGTACCACTCTATGTAGCGACGACGAGAGCGTGACCGAGCACAATTCCCTGTCATTCGCATACCGGATCAGCAACGTGTTCAGCGCGGTACAGGAGGCGATACGTCGCAAGGTCGCGCCGTACGTTCCGCTTTTCGTCGGCGGGTGGCGCAACTTCGCACCTACGGTCGCTGTACCGGGACTCGGCTACGCGCCCGCATGTGATGTGAGTGTTGAACGGTCTGCCATTAGACGCGCCGCGAATCCGAACTTGATGCCGTGGTTCGACGCACTGGGTGCGTCGCCGGCCGACCGCGAGCGATTCGTCGTTGCCGCAGTGACTTTCGCATCGGCGAGCAGACAGCACGAGGCGGGCGCGGTTCAGGCGCGATCGTGAAGGGTGATGTGATAGCCGTCGGGGTCGGCGAATGCGAATGTCCGTCCGAATGGGCCGTCGATGGGCTCTGACACGATCGTGTACCCGTCTGCGACGAGAGCATCGTGGATCTCCTGCACGCCGGTGGCGTGCAGCCAGATTGCTGCGCCGATGCCGGGTTGAGTGACGGTGTCGAGGTCGGTGCCGGGAATCAGATCTCGCAGGGCGAAGGCGATCGGCTTGGTGTCGAACACGACCGCGTGCGGTGGCCCGGCCGGGGAGCGGACCAAGCCAAGGTACTTCTCGTAGAACGCCTGGGAGGCTTCGAGGTTGCGTGTTTGTAGGGAGATGAAGTCGGGGCCGCTGACGGGCATGTTTTCCTCCGGAATCGAGTGTCAATAAACTGACATAGGAGAATGTATGTCAGTATGTTGACATGAGTCAAGACGGAAGCGGCGTCGAACCAGAGACCGTCGAACTAGAGACCTCCGTGGGGTATGCCCTCAAGGAGGTGGCTAGTGCGCTCCGCGCGGCGATGGAGGACGTTCTCCGGCCGCTCGGTATGAGCGTTACCCAATACTCGTGTCTTGAGTTGCTTGCGCAGCGCCCTGGCTTGTCGAACTCCGAACTGGCTCGCGGTACCTTCGTGACACGCCAAGCGATGAACGTCTTGCTGCAAGCGCTGGAACGAGATGGCTTCGTCAGCCGACCCGACGCCGCGCCCGTGGGCAGAGTGCTCCCTGCACGGCTCACGCCCCGTGGGCGTCGTAAGCTCGAGAAGGCTTCTGCGGCAGTGCGTTCGGTGGAGGAGCGGATGCTCTCAGGCCTCAGCGACGTCGAACAGGCGTCGCTGTTGCGGGCCCTCCAGCAGATGAGCCGGTCGCTTCGCTGACGCATCGATTGTGTTACTTCGCCGACGATTTCGCGGAACTACCGTACCAGCAGCCAAACGAAACGCATCAGGACAACTGCGAACCCGAGAATGGCGGTGGCGATGAGCCAGCGTCGAGCAAGATGATCGCGAGCGATGTTGTCGCGCTTCGGGTTTTCGCGAAGGTAGACGTAGGCGGCGGCGAGTGCGCAGGCGGATGCGGCCACGCCGAGTGTGATGCTGATGATCAGCATCACGGTGCTTGCTGCGTCGAGGTGTGGCATGTGGGGTCAACTGTAGTAGCCCTGAGATGTGTGAGCTGATCGACGTCGGTGTGCTGATCGACGCGCTAATCGCGCAGAAGACGCACGCCGTCACCGGACAACTCGTCGACGACACCACGTCGTCCGGTGATAGCGAGCATCAGCGTATCCGCCGTCCCGCGCACGGTCGGTCCGTCGCCGTGACTCCAGTCGATATCAGTGGCTTCCCATCGCACCGCAGCAGCGGAATGTGCGAACGCATCGCGCCCGCGGAGACCGGTGACGTAATCGAGAACGACGACGCGACGATCGTCGGGCGAACTGCGTGCAATTTTCAAGGGGCGACAGATATCGAGCGCATGCACGACGACGTCGGTCAGGGGAGCAGCGGGACCCCGGCCAGGCGGCGTGAAACGCTTGTCGGCGCGGGCACGGAGGAGTGAGACCAGCTCAGTGCCGTGCTGGCGTACCACCATGTCGGTCATCATTTTGTTGGCCTCGTCGAAATTGCCGCGGGCGCGAAGCATGAGAACACCGAATCGCCAGATCGGAATCACCAGTGGTGCCACGAGATGTGCTGCGACATCGCGGACGGTCCACTCGCCACATAGCGTCGCGTGATCCCACTGAGCCGGTGTCAGTGTTTCCAATGTGTTTGCGAGCGAGCGTCGTTCATCGGCAATGGCCTCGAAGGTCTCGTCGTCTGACATCATCGCGGTAACTCCGGACTCACGACTGGCTGTGGGGGTGTCCCAGCGCCGTGGAGGGAGGGTACCGCCGGAAGCGGGGTGTGAGCAGGGCAGTCAGGACGAAAGGAGCCGTCGATCGATCTGATGATGCACGAGGTGGGTTACCGGTAACCCTGCATATTCGGTTGTTGCATCTTGTCTGGACCCTGTCGATGAGAGACTCGAGCTGAGGTCAGCTCTCAGCTCAGGGGCGACTCACGGGTATGACGCGAACAATGCCGTCCAAGCCTTCGAAGTCGTTGGGGTTGGTGGTGTAGAGGGGAAGCCCGGCTGCGGTCGAAACAGATGCGATCATGAGGTCCGCCAGTCGTCTCCGCGGCGTTCTTCCGCGAGCGTGGACCGCGGCGCTGACGCGGCCGAATGCGCGAGCAGCATCAGTGCCGAACGGTAAGGGGTCGAACTCGTTCTCGACGCGCTGGAGAACATCCGCGCGGCGTGCGCGTTCGTCGGAGGCCTGTGGGTCGTCGCCAGTTACCAGGTGTACGCCTGCGGAGAGCTCAGCCAGGGTGATCGCACTAATTGCCATCTCGTCCGGCAGTTCCGCAGGCTCGATTGCGTGGCGAAGAATCAAGATGTTGGTGTCGAGTAGCCCCCGCCGTACTTCGTCAGGCATACGGGTCGCTCAACGTTTCGTCATATACGCGGTCCTGATCAGACCGGAACTTCTCCACATCAATCAATGGAGCCGACACCGAGCCGCGGGCGAACTCTGTGCGGGAAACAAAGCTGCGTCGTCGACGTAGGGGGACGAGTTCTCCTATCCCACGGCCGTCGCGGGTCACCGTAAAGGAATCACCGGACTCCACCGCGTCCATGATCTCTTTGGAACGCATGCGGAGGTCGCGTTGGCTTACCTCGCGCGGCACACTCATGTGCTACACGATAGCACGGAATGGCACGAAGTAGAGGCCGTAGCGAACGTCGTCGAGGGCGGGATGCTCGGTGGCGGCTCGTGGAACTCGAACGGTAGCTTGGCGATGAGTTTCGGCAGTGGTTGTGGTCAACAATCACGCAAAGCCGTTCCACCCCGGAGCGGCGGTTAGC
>NZ_LDTZ01000031.1 GCF_001186365.1 Gordonia jacobaea
GCTAGTGCTCGACTGGAACCACCTCCGAGCACGTCGCGTCGACGCTCCCGCGTCGCCCCTGGACGACCCACTCGACACGCCCGCAGCACAGGTCATCAGCGACAGTCCCGCTTCGCGGACGGTCGGGGTTGGGTGGCTGTGATGTCGCTGCGTTCTCGTCGAGAGGATCAGCAGACCCGATCAGAGCCGATTGGGAAGTCACCTCGGCGGGCGCTGTGAAGGTCTGCGAGGTCGTCACGTAGCGGCTTGCTAAGCCGGTGCGGATTCTCGGCGAGCGGCCCGGAGATGAATTCGATGACAGCGTGAACGATCCGGGATGGTAGACGCCCGAGATCGCGGCGAGCTGGGGATGCGACCTCAGCTCGGTACGGGCTGACCGAGTCGGGCGGTGCATCGCTCATTTCGGCGGCATGCCGTGTTCGGCGCGCAGGTCGTCGATGGACACGGTTTCACCGGCCGCGTACTCGGCGTGTGCGGTAGCGACGTCGTCGCGGACGCCGGCGTGTGAGAGCCAGTAGATCGTGTCGTGCAGCGATTCGAGGTCGTCGGCCGACATCAGCACCGCGGCAGGTTTGCCGTGCTTGGTGATCGTGATGATGTCGTGCGTGCTCTCGGCGCTGTCGATGAGCGCGGAGAGCTTGTCCTTGGCTTCACCGAGGGGCACTGTCGTCATACGTTCAGTGTAGCCGCCACGCTGGCCAGGATATGGCCTGATTTTTAGCCGATAATCTACGTTATGTCACCACCCTGGCGTAGGCGGCCATCGCTCCGGCCAGCACGATTCCTCTGACGCCGACTTCAGCGCGACATCGAACCGGTGGCGCAGACCGCTGCGGGTCTAGTGAGCGTGCCGGGGCCGCGCGGCGTGTAGCTGGCGGTGCGCGGCGGCGAGTTGGTGGCGCAATCGAGCGTTTTCGGCAGCGAGGTCCGGGTTGTGACGGTGTCGGCTTTCTGTGGGTAGGGCGGTCGCGTCGGGCGTGGTGGGTCTTTCGGCTGTAGCGGCGGCCGAGGCTCTGATGCGGGCGAGGATGTCGGGTTGGGTGTAGATCCATGAGCGTGCGACGCCGGCTCGTTGACCTGGGGGCCTGACCCCCCCCGGCTCAGCCAGGCCCGGTCGCGAAGACGAGGTGGCGCAGGGTCTGGGAGAAGCACCACTCTCCCTCGACCGAGACGTCGACTGCGCCGTCCGGGAGCGCCGATGCGCGGTCGGTCGCCTGGCGCCATGAGCCGTCTACCGCGCCCCATGCCCCGCGCAGTCCCTCGGCGTCCTCGGCGCGCCGCTGCGTCCCGCAGGCTCCTGCCGACAAAGCGGGCACCCTCGAGCTTCAGCGAGTGGGGACCGCGGACACGTCTTCGAAGGTGCCAGCCGACCCCTGGATTCATTGTCAGACACGCCCTAGGCGTTCCGGCCTCAGTGGACTTGGCCGGCGGCTGCGGGACCGATCCGCGGCCGTCGCACGAGTTCGCACGTCAGGCGCAGGGCGCCGACCGCGGTGAGAACCGTCAACACTGACCATGCGGGCATGATCAGTGCTGGCGGGATGATGAGCAGGGATGCGGCCGCCGTGAGGAGGCGGTCCGGCACGAGCTGATGGTGATCGCGCCATCGGTAGGCGACATCGGCGGCGTAGAACAGACCCACCCCGCCACTGAGGGCGATGGCCGGCAGCAGCGGTAACGGGTCGAACACGTGCTCGAGCGCCACGCTGGCGCCGAAGCCGAAGAAGGCGACCCCGGCGACCAGGGGAAGGTGGAGGTAGCTGTAGGCGTCGCGGGCCAGTCGGGCGCGTTCGGGCCCGTCGGCGTCTTTGAGGCGTTGCTCGGCGCCGGCGGTCAGACCGAAGTAGGTCCACCACAACGAGGCGGCGATCAGGACTCCGAGGACAGCGGCGGCGAGCACGACCGGTTGCTGCAGGTGCTCGCTGGCCCCGGTGCCCAGCCCGACGACGGCTTCACCGAGCGCGATGATGATGATGTTGCCGTGGCGCTCGACGAAGTAGGAGGGCATTACCCGGAAAACCTCGACCCCGGCGACCAGGGGTCCGCCGAAGTCGATGATGGCTGCGCCGATCCAGAGCAGCTCTCGGTAGGGGGCTGGGAAGGCGGCGGCGACGGCGATCAGGACTGGTGCGATGAGCAGGCTCGGGGCCAGCCGCAGGAGGCCTGCACGGAGGTGTTCGTCGTCGTGGGAGGCGTCCACGACGAACAAGACCAGGTGGATGACGCGGATGGCGAGCAGGGCAAGCCCGAAGACGAAGGCTCCGGTGCTGAACGCGGTCGGGAGTGCGCTTACGGCCAGCAGCATCGCAGCCATGGCGGCGATGACCAGGCAGCGAAATACCACCCGATTCGTGGTGAAGGTGTTGGTGAGCCAGGTGTAGCAGACCCAGGCCCACCACACCGCCAGTAGGCCGAGCACACCATGACCGAAACCCCGCCACGAAACGTCGTCCCGCACCAGCTCGGTCAGCTGCGCCATGGCGTACACGAACACCAGGTCGAAGAACAGCTCTAGGTTGCCCACCGACCCGCTGCCGCTGTCCCGCGCGTCGGCCTCGCTGCCCGGCTCAGAGTTCTCTGACATCCGCGAAATCATCCCCTTTCAAGCCCGGCAACTCCCACCCTCACCGACGGTGCTGCCGCGCTGCCCGGACCGACCGGGCTGCGCCCTTGGTCAGGGTCACAGCATTTCTAGTGGTCGCGGTCCGCTCGGGGGCGGGAACGCACGGTCCAGAGCATCCAGGTCTTCGCGGGTCAGCTCCACGTCCAGTGCTGTGGCGTTGTCTCGCACGTGCTGCGGGCTGCTCGCCTTGGGGATCGTGCAGAGCGAGTCGCGGCGCAGCACCCAGGCGATGGCCGCCGCCGCGGCGCTGACGCTGTGACGCGCCGCGACGTCGTTCAGCGTCGTGTCGTGAAGGATGCGGCCCTGCTCGATCGGCGAATACGCCATGACCGGCAGCTGGTGGTCGGCGCACCACGGCAGGAGGTCGTACTCCGGTCCTCGCCGCGACAGGTTGTACAGCACCTGATCCGTGGCCAGCCCGCTGCTGCCCGGCACGTCCTGCAGGTCGGCGAGGGCCCGGTGGTCGAAGTTGCTGACGCCCCAGTATCGGATTTTCCCGTCCTCGACGAGCTGTTGGAAGGCCGCGACGGTGTCCTGCAGCGGGTACCTGCCCTGCCAGTGCAGCAGGTAGAGGTCGATCCGATCGGTGCCCAGGCGTTTCAGGCTGCGTTCGCAGGCCGCGATCGTGCCGGAACGGGAGGCGTGGGACGGAAGGACCTTGCTGACCACGAATGCCTCGTCGCGGCGACCCGCCAATGCTTCACCGACCACCTCCTCCGCGCCGCCGTCGGCGTACATCTCGGCGGTGTCGACCAGCGTCACGCCCAGCTCGAGGCCGGCGTGCAGCGCGGCGACCTCGTCGCCGCGGCGGCCGGGGTCCTCACCCCAGCCCCAGGTGCCCTGGCCCAGCACAGGGATGGACTCCCCGCTCGGCAGCGTTATCCGTCGCATCCGCGATCACTTCCTTCTGGTTGTCCTGAGGTGGGACGTGGGCTGAGATCCTCGAAGACATCTCAGGGGTGCAAGGTGTCAAGCGGCGAGGTTGATGCGGTGGCCCCAGGCGGTGTGTTCGTCGTAGAGAGTGCGGTGGGTGCTACGAGTAGTATTCTCCCCCAGTGCTTTTCAAGTGCCGATAATTTACCTTATGTCAGGTAAACCACTGCATATTGCATCAGATGCATCACCTCGCCACTCCTCCTGGTCCTGACCGCGGTCACGAATCCCGTTGCTTAGCAGCGGCATTCGAGCAAGCAACACGGCTTTGACGCGAGGCTGGGCGCTTGAGGCCGGGCTGCGTTGCCAGGAAGTCAACCCGATGACCTGCGGAGTGGCGTTGATGATGCATTGGATGAAATCAATGATGCATCAGATGAGACGCCCCGGCGATCTGTAAAAGGATTGCTGTGGCAACCCGGTCCGGCGCATAGTCGTGGCATGCTGCGCTTCTGTGCTGATGTCTCGGCCGCGGACTGGATCACGCGAAGTCGTGACGCGACCGACGACGTCGCGTCGGGCCAGGCATGGAAGTCACTAGCACTGTTCGGCCCTCCTGAGTTCGAGGCCTACGCGCGGGTCCGCTTCATGCCGGATCCCGGATCGACAGGTACAACAGCGCCCGCCCGCACACCCGCCTCGGCAACGCCCCACCCGCCGAGTACGAGGCAGCGCACTGCGCTGAGCCCACCAAGTCATCGCGACCGGCAATGACACCTGCATAGACGTGGCATCAACGCGTAGATGTTTCAGTTTCTTCTGTGCTGGGGCTGTGTCAGGTGCTGGACCGGGTGTAGGCAGCGGCGCGCACCACATCGTCGTCCTCCAGTCCAGCTCCTATTGCTCCGCCCACGGTGGCCAGGCTGGCGGTGAGCCAGCTGATCTTCGCGTAGTCCAAAGCGTTCACTGGGTGACCGGCGACACCGGCCAGTACCTGCTCGTCGATGAGCAGCAGCGCGCCGACCCAGGACAGTATGAATAAGCCGAGGTAGAACACCACAACCCCGATGGCCACGGTCGCGGTGGTGGCCAAATTGAACAGGATCACCTGCTCACGTTGGGCTCGCCGCCGTGGGCGCTCCCACAAGTCGGCTCCCAGGATCAGGGTGGCACCCACCGCCCCGATCGCCATCACCGCCAGCAGGACCAGGCGCACCGGCCCGTAGGCCATGGCCAGTACCCATAGGTCCGAGGCCACCAATGTCAGCATGCCGGTGGCCGCTGCCCCGACCAGCGCCCGGGAGAGCCGGGCCACGAAGGCCCAAGGCTGGTTGGCGCGGATCATGCCCAGCAGCAACCGCACGTTGCCGCTCAGCACTCGGGCCGTGAACTGCACGACGTTGTCGTCCGGGCGTTCGTCGAGATCGGTGGACAGCTGGTGGGCTCTTCGAGCAAGATCCCGCTGGGCGTTGGGGTCTTCGGCGTCGTAGCCCAGGAGCTGCCCGACCACGTGCACGGTGGTCTCTTGCACCTTCTGCCGCACGTGCACGGGTCCCAGGGTTGGGACGGAGACCAGTCCTACCCCGTGCACGGGGCTGAGCTGGGTGAGCACCGGACGTCGGCCGGTCTTCAGGGGGATCTCGGTGAGCACCACGGCCAAATCCCAGTTCTCCTCCAGCACGCGGTTTCGGGCCGCCTCCAGCAGGTCCAAGGTCTCGGTGGGTGGATCGACCAGCCGGTCTTCGGCCATCTTCAGTTGCCAGCGCACTCCCGGATACCGCTGCACCAAAATCTTGCGCACCGAGGTGGTGACCTCGGGGCCGAGCACCGCACTCAGGGATGGTGAGACCACCAGGCCGATGAGCAGCTCGGCATCGGAAAGGGGTTCGGCAGGATCGGCGGTGGATCGGCAACGCTCAGCAGTCACCCCTCCATGGTGAGGCAACCACGGTCGGATTGCCACTGGCTCGATGGAGCCCCCAAGGTTTCGCGCAGCACCGCGGGCCGGATTCGGTGGTCGCCTCGATCCCGGAAAGAGCGGTGCTGCTCACTGCGAAATCCTCTCCCCGCCGACGCCGCCAGCGCGAAGACATCACAGCCAGCGGGCCCGGCACCTGCCGGTGTCGAGGACGGCTTCTCGATGATGCTGCAGTGACGGATCGGTTAAAGTGCTTCGGCGGTGTGGGAGCAGTGATCAGCGTGGGGCCGGTCGATTCCGTTCGGACAGGTGATGCATCGACTGCCCAGCGGCAGGTGCGGTATCTGGCAAGTCCAGCCGTCACCGACCTCGAGAGGGTTGCTAGACATGAACCCGTCAACGTCGGACATGTAGGTGTCGGCGGCCCGCTTGGCGGCCCCACAATCAACGCCGGGAGTCAACGCCACAATGTCCAGGATGCCGTCTGGTCCCCAGGCCACCCCGCAGCTACGGTCCCTGATCCATGCCGGCGGCGGGGGAGTGACGATAGTGGTGGGCGCCTGGGTCGGCGACGAACTGGAGCCACTCGATGCAGTGTCCTCGCTGTCGCTACAGCCAACTGTGGTCAGTGCGATGGCGACCAGGCCGGGTTTATCGAGTCGTTCAACAACCGGCTGCGCGACGAATGCCTCAACCGCAACTGCTGGCCGACGTTGCTCGAGGCCCGTGTAGTCATCGCCGACTTCAAAGACGACCACAACCATCGGCACCGCCACTCGGCACTGGGCTACCAGACCCCGGCCGAGTACAGTGCCGGATGCACCCACCGGCATCACCCCGTGGGCTGCGAGATCGACTGATCAACTGCAAGTTAGGAACTGGCTCTAGAACTGACTGGACCGGTTATCGGGGACCTGCCACCGGGTCGAGCGGCCGGACGGACCACTCCGTCATTTCGGCAAGAACTTTGTCGGCCGATGTGAGAGTTCGCGTCGGAAACCACGCAGCTCAGCGCCTTCGAGCGTCTCAGGTATGTGTCATCGAGTCT
>NZ_LDTZ01000032.1 GCF_001186365.1 Gordonia jacobaea
AAGGGTGTCAAAGTCCCAACTGCGTTGTCATCCGACAGAGGCGCCTTCATCCGCAGTCAAGAACAGCGGTCAATATCAGTACTGGTAATCCTGCATATTCGATTGCTGCATATTATGGCTCTGCGCCGTTCAGTGCTGACGAGTCATACGGCCAGCCAAACAGCGGCGATCGAAAGACAACCCACGTGGACGCGCCTGAGAGAGGCGCGGTTCCGCATACCGCTTTCCGGTCTGAGCTGTGGTGCACACGGAGCTTAAGCAGCGGGTGTTGGCCCGCCCTTAGAAGGCTTGCGCCTTGATGGCGATCTCGTCGCCGAGCCTTCAGGGACCGCGCCTCCAAGCTGCTCGCGGAAGAACTGCCGCGGCAGCTTCAACAGGTCAGGCAACGACTCCAAGAAGCCCGTTCCATCTTCGACGGCCGTGAGTGGATCTGTAGACAACTTGTGGTGCCTGCGAAGTTCGCTAAGACGCCGGCGGATCGGATCGTGTTCGTCGGTATCTTCTAGCACAGCTTCGACATCCCGCAAAACCCTACTTGCTGCGTCGCGAGACATCCCATCGGCGTGATCACGCACGAAAGACTTGATAACTCGTTCGACGCGGTCCAGGTCGCGAACGTTAGATTCCGAGGACGCCGCATCGTCGAGCCTATCTCGAAGGAAAGAAACGAGAGCCGCGAAATTCTGCTCAAACGCAAGCAACCCCGGGGGCCTCGGGGTAGCAGCAACCGCGTTCTCAAGGTAGTGAACCAATTCCTTGCTGAACCCGACCTTTTGTAACTTTCTACCGGAAAAGGCGCTCGAGAATGCCATTTGAAGTGCAGGGAACAGGCTCCCCCCGGTGCTCGCAAGGCTGGCATTTACATCATCGGATCGGAGCAGATTTACATCCGAAGCAGGAATACCTAAGAAACGACGGGCATAAAATCTAGCGCCTTCGACAGCGATGGCCACTGGAATCAGGTCCTCGGGCTCAGCAACGGTCACCCCTGACGCGACATTGATGTCAGCCCCCTTTGCCCAATCACCCAGATTGACGATGTGTCGATCTTGGAGTACTCGCTGTCGATCTGCCTCGCCTTGCGCCAATCGCGTTATTGCCTCCCGACCGGCGTCATCGTCGTCAAGCAAGGCCACGCACGGAGGCTTAAGCGTGTCACGTCCACGTGCCAGGTAGGCCATGTATGGCACATGGCTCGCAGAGGCGCAGGCCACGATCGTGACTTCATTGAGATCGATCAGTGTGCTCGGAGTTAGGCCCCGCCGGCGCAGCAGCGCTAAGGCACCAGTAAGCAAGATCTGATCTGTAGGGCCTTCGACAAGAAGGTTATTGCCGCCAATGAAGGCAGTTTCCGCAACGTGAGCACCGATCGACGTCCGAAGAGGCTCATAGTGATTATTTACAACGTCTCTGACGAGCCGCGTGCCCTCTTGGTCCGATCCCTTGTCGAGTACTCGGATCCGGTGACCGGCATTCTTATTGATCAAGAAGGGGGAGTGCGTCACATATATCACTTGATCCGTACGACCCCCCGCTTCTGGACGTGCAAACTCGTCCAGAACCCTCAAAAGATCGGCCTGAGCGGCACTCGACAAATACGCATCAGGTTCGTCCATGAGTAGGACCTCAGTATGAGTCAGCGAGCGTTCGTGAGCTCGTAGTTGTACGTAGTAGCCAAGAAAGTAGGTGAGACCCCTGCTTCGCTCGCTAAAAGAATAGTCTGTGCCAGTCTTGTCGCGTATAGTGAACGCGACCTCTCGTTCACGCGGGGCGAGGCGCAACTCGAAGTCCCGGTCCTGCCGCCACCAGCGGCGAAAGTTGAGGTGCCGTGCTATCGAACGGTTCATCTGCTCAATTAGTGCACCAACTTGCCCCTCCTTGCCGTCTCGGATCGCGCATTCCAGTTCTGAAAACTTGCTTGGGGAGATTCTTGCGACATTAAGCAATAGGTCGCGTCCAAGCTGTTCCGACTTCGCCACCGATGTATCTTCAAGCTCGACTGGATTCTCAGCTGGATCTGCTACACCAGCGATGCCATTAATCAACTGCGGCCAGGAGGATATCCCGCCAGAGCGCGGATTATCATCAAACTTGAATCGGTCGCGCCTTCTGCTAAGGAGACCGGGCTTTCGGTCAAGGAGAGCATCGAACGAGATGACATCCGGGATTCTAGCCCTCGTCTCCAATTGAAATGGCTTTGGAAGGACCGCTTGCAAACCGGCAAGGGTGCTGGCATCAAGCGGAGCCGGGGGATGTCCTTTTTGGATCAACATGTTATCCCCGGCTCCCATACGGAGTAACGTGACGCGGTCATCAAGGGCCAATTTCACGCCCGCGGCTCGCAGAGCATCGACGTCGTCCTGCGCGGTCAAAACAAACTCCGCACCGAAGTCAGGGCTACGAATCTCTCCAACCTCGACCGAGTACAACTGCGAGTAACGACAGAAGTCCCCTGACGAGATGTCCGCCCCAGACAGTGCGCGCATCGTCGCGCCGATGAGATGGCTCTTGCCCGATTCATTTGCACCGACGATCGCAGTCACTTCGGGGTCGATGTCGATCTCTACGAACGGAAACCACCCACGTCCCTGGATCACCTCCCAGTCGTACTCAGCTCCTCTGACCGCCTTCGCTTCCTGGTCATAGTTGAACGACCGATAGAACCGAACCAGCACTCGGGTTAGCAGCATTGGAGCCTCCGGCGAAACGACGTTGACTCGATAGTAGGGGCTAGGTCGACAGATGCGCCCGGCAACGTCGCATACGGTGAAGAAGAGCCGGCGGGAGGCTTCATTCCGCAGGCTGCCGGAACTTCTAAGGAGTCGCAACTCACCCTTTGACTCACGACGCACTCAACTGGGTCTCGATTACTCGGCGCAGTTCGCGTGAACGAGACCTGCGCGATCCAAGATCTGACGAGTTCCGAATTCCGGATACGTAACCTTGAACGATTTCCAGTGTTTCGTCTCCAGGAAGATTTAGTATCTCCGAGAGCTCGACCAACACTCCAGTGTTCTGCGACTTCCCAATTCTCTTGGTATCCGAAACCGCCCGTTGAAATATATCAAGAGCCCAAGAGACGCGTCGACCCGGGAGGCCTCGCCCCATCCACGGGGATATAGGGCTACTCCCCCTCCACTCAGCGCCCTCCGGTACACCTGAACTACTATCGAGGATAGTTTCAAACTGGTGTTGTTGGAGGCGTGGTGATCGCAAACATTGTGGCCCAAGGTGTACTCCTGGGACTGTTCGGTGCGGTCACAGCGTGTGGTGTCGCCGCCCGTCAGCCGGATCGAGGTGGGGAGGCGTGGCGGGCGCTTGTTTCGTGTGCGGTGGCCGTGAGTGCGGCCGTCGGCGTGATGGTGGTTGCTCCCCAGGGTGTTTTCGCGTCGGTGATCGTGTTGGCGCTGCTCTGTGTTGGGGCGCTCATGTTGTTTTCTGCTCATCTGCACGGTGCGTCGTTGGCTGTAATGGTTGACCCGCTGGTGTGGATGGCCTCGTCGATGTGGGTGTTCATCGTGTTCGCGGCCACGGGCGCGTCGATCGAGATTGGCGTGGTGCCTGCTGATCCGATTGCCGAGTTGGCGTTGAGGGCAGAGCTCAATCGACCCCCGAGGTGGGTCCGTACTGGCAGTGTGATCGCGATTTTCGGTCTGGTGGCCGCGATAGTCTTCCGTCTGGCCCGGCCGGCCTCCTGTGGTGATTGCTTCGAGACCCTCGTTCCCGGCGCCCACGCCCGATGGCCACAAAATACGAAGGTGGTTAGTAGAAGTGGGGTGTGATGCGGGTGTGCTGAGGAGATGGTTGGGCATGACTGACGGTGTCGAGGTGCGGCGTGCGGGTCGGTTCGGCCCGCGCGGTCCTGCCCGTACGATCTCCCGTGCGGTGGGTCTTGCTGTGGTGATGTTTGAGGCGGTGGCCGCGTTCTGGCTGGTGATGCTGCTCCGAACGTCGGATCTCGTGCCATCCGACCCCCGCTCAGGAGTCGGGCGCGGTGATCCGGTTGAGCTGCGGGTGCTGACCGCTGTGGATGTGCACGACTGGGTGTCGGCTCTGAGTGCTGCGGCCTTCGCTGCGGGTGTGGCCGGTGCGCTGGTGGCGCGTCTACTCCCAGCAGTCAAGGGGCGCGCGACCGGTTGAGTAGTCGGGCCTGGGCCTCGCCGGAGTTTCCCTTGTCGGAGGGTTTCTATGGCTTAGGCTTTGGTGCCGCCGCCGCGGGTGTGGCGAGGTTTAAGGGTGAGGTATTCGCTGAGCACTTCACGCTCGGCGGGTGTCACGGTCTGGGCGAAGTGCATCAGTACTGCCGCGGAGTCCCCGCTGGCGTCGAGGACCTGACGCAAGGTGCGTGAGGTGGCCTCTTCACGGGTCTGCATGGGGAAGTACCGGTAGGCGCGGCTGACTTTTTCTCGACCGACGAACCCTTTTTTGTGCAGGTTGGTGACGACGGTGAGCACTGTGGTGTAGGCCGGTTCGCGGTCGTGGAGTTCCTCGACTAGGTCGTGCACCGACATCGCCGCACCGGCTGACCACAGCACGTCCATCACTGCGCGTTCCAGTGAACCCAGCCCAGTCATTTTCACCCACCATCTCTAGATGCGGGTCAATCTTACGACGGACTACCTCAGTTAGTAGCTTGGTCCCGTTGGAGCGCATCGGCAGCGCCGCGACGCGTGCGGTGTTTGAAGGCCACGGAGAATTCGGTTCCAGGGGTGCTGCGGTGGATGTGACGTCGGGTGGTGGTCGGCAACGTGATGGTGAAGGTGGCTCCGTGTCCGGCTCCCAGGCTTTCGGCGAGCAAGGTGCCCCCATGGTCTTCGACGATAGAGCGGGCGATGGTGAGGCCGATTCCGCTGCCGCCGGCGTCTCTGGTGCGTGAGGAGTCGGTGCGGTAGAAGCGGTCGAAGATGTGTGGAAGGTGTTGAGGGGGAATGCCGTCACCGCAGTCGACGACGCTGATGCGCACCGCGTGTGCCGGGGCGGTGTCGGCTTTCACTACGACTCGCTGGCCCGGGGAGCTGTGTCGCAGCGCGTTGGTGAGCAGATTGAGCAGTACTTGGCTCATTCGTTCGGCGTCGACATGGACGTGTACGCGCGCGGCGGTGGTGACGATGCCTAGCGTGACTTTGGCGTCGGTGAACAGGTCGGCGGCTTCTTCGTAGGTCGCGATGAGCAGTTCGTTGACAGTGATCGTCGCCGGGTGGAGGGGCATCTGATGCTCGTCGGCGCTGGATACGGTCGCGATGTCCTCGGCGAGACGCTGCAGGCGGGTGGTGGCGGTGCGCACGACGTCAAAGGTCTGTGAGTCGGGAGCCCGGATTCCGTCTTCGATGGCGTCGGTGATCGCGCCGATGGTGGTCAGTGGGGTGCGCAGTTCGTGGGCAAGGTCTGAGAGCATCCGCTTACGGATGTCGTCTTGTGAATCCAGCCGTTGTGCAAGTTGGTTGATAGCTCGGCTGAGCTGGGTGAACTCGGTGCCGAGCTGGCGATCGGGTACGCGCGTGCGGTAGTTGCCGGCGCCAATAGCCACGGCTGAGCGGGCGACACTGGCGACTGACTGTTGTACGCGGCGAGCCAGGAACCAGCTGACGGCCGTGGCCAGGATCGTCGAGGTGATCAATGCGACAGACATTGAGACGACGATCGAGGAAGTGAACGCGGCTTCGACATGGTCGGCCTGAACTGACCCTGGCTCGAGGCGAGCTTGGCCGAGGTGGTCGTGGAAGGTGTGTGGAGCCACGAATAGTGCCACGATCGCGACGCTGATGCCGCCGCCGGCGATGACGATAGCTTGAGCGAGCATGAGCCGGGAGCCGAAGCTGCCGGGGATATGCAACCGTCGACGTTCATCGTTCATCGCTGGCTCCTCGAGGTTGGCCGTCACCCATCCGGTAGCCCACTCCGCGAACGGTGCGGATGAATCGGCCGGCTACGGCGCTGTCACCGAGTTTGCGGCGCAGACTGGCGACATGGACTTCGACGACGTGGGCATCGCCGACCCAGTCGGGTCCCCAGATTTCGGTGAGCAGTTGCTCTCGACTGAACACAACACCGGGCCGCCGCGTGAGCGCTTCGAGAACGTCGAACTCAGTCCGAGTCAGCTCCACGGGTGTGCTCTCCACCTGGACTTCACGACCCTGAGGGTCGAGGGTGAGCTCCCCTATCGTCCGCGGGTGCGACTCGCCGGTTGGGGTCGGCCGTGGTCGGC
>NZ_LDTZ01000033.1 GCF_001186365.1 Gordonia jacobaea
GCAACGGCGTTGGTAGTCGCGAGCAAGCGACAGTGTTCGCTCGGTGAATGGTCCATCGACATAGCGCGCCTTGTTCCATGTCAGGCGAATCCACTCTCCCGGCGATTTTTCTAAGTAGAGGTAGCGCATGTCCCATGGGTTGACTCGTACCGGGAACTTGTCGATGTCTGGTCCGGTACCGGTGCCGCTGCGGGATCCGGGGGGTGGGAGTTGAGGACTGGTGTACTGCAGTCGGTATTGCACTCCTTTGGTGGTGATGGTGCGCCACACCAGCGGTAGTAGTCGCAGCAGAAGGTCCGGGCTTGACGGTACGGTCAAGCCAAATTTTCCGAGCGAGCGCCGAACGCCGAATTCGTGTGCCGCGTTGGGTGACAGCTTAAGATGTGGAGCATCCGGCAGCTGGATCCCGCGATGGATCTGTTTGTGATAGACGTTTGCTAGGAAATCACAGATCATCTCTTCTAGTTCATCCACGTAGTAGGCCGCCTGTTTTTCGATGTCCTCCCCGCGCACCTGCACAGATCCACCTTTTTGTCCTGCAACATCTTGCAGGTAGTACTCTATTGTTTGAAATAGACGTTCGCAGGGGCCTTTGTCCGTGGGCTGGTTAGCCCGTGCGGGTCGTAGATCTGTGTGCATCGCCCGCAAGACCGATACAGTTTGTTTACCGATGAAAATCTTAGCGTTATCGGGGATAACTGCACCAGCAACTGGGCGGCGCGATTGGATGAAGTCAGTGTTGTCTGGATCGTAGACGACGTGGTCGGGGACACCTAACCACCCGAGTTGCTGCATGTAGGCGGGCCGTTGCAGCGGCGCGAAATAGCGATACAGCAGCTGCATCACTGCGAATGCATCAGTCGAACGTTCCGTTAGAATTAGACTGGGAACCTTCTTGCAGAAGACGTCGATGAGCAACGTCAGCTGAAGATTGACCCACCGACTGGTGAGTCGGTCGAGACCGATGACATCGAAATAGTGAGTGTCGAGCATCAAGAATTGAGTGGGGTAGTCCGCGTGCAAGCCGTGAAATTCGCCGGACGGGGAATCCGCGAGTTGCTTCTCGGTCTGTACCGACGACCGGAACGTGTAACGACCGGCGGAAAGCTCCGTCAGTGCCGCGTATGCGGTGGTGCGGCCAGGCTGTCGCACCCTGCCGCCGTACTGCCTTTCACACAGTTGATTGATTTGGTTGATCATCGCTTTGCGAGTGATTCTGGTTTTTCCCGGGTGCTCGCGTACCTGCCGGGCAGCGATTTCCAACCAGCGGGCGTCAATGGAGTGCATCCCTAGTTTTCGGCGGATTGACCGTCCGTCGAGTAGCGCTGCGGGGTTGCCGTCGGCGGCCCAGTAGTTTGCGCATCGCTTCTTCACACAGGAGGTAGTCAGCCCCAGCTCTGCTGCTTTCGCCGCATATCGTTCTTCCAGAGCTATCTCGGGCGCGTATTGGGAACGGGGTTCGCCCTTCAACGCGCGATCTGAGGTGCCGCTGCGGTATCCCGTGGTGATCTCTAGGACGTGTTCTTCCCATTCATAGGCGTCGCGCTGCGCCTGTTCGGGCGCTAGATCGATGTCTGAGGCGGCAGATGTCTTTCCCTCAGGCGGAAGGGCGTCAAGGACGACGAAGTTGGGGTTCGCGGACATGGAGCCAGTCCAGATCGTGCAGAATCCCGGGGTGTCTTCGTAGGACAGCACAGCTACTTCGGCACTGATCGACTCAACGTGAGCCGGCCGACCGTGATACACGACTTTGGTGCCGGGAACTACGCTCACGGCACTCCTGGATAGGTCCATGGTTCTTCGTTTCTTGTGGAAGGCGATGTCTATCGCCTGCCCTGGTGGTGGCTGTTGTGTGCTCGTGGAATAGGCGACGATCAGCGAACGGAGTCGCTGATGCGGTGGTGGAACAATGCTCTCGCCTCGTCGGTCAGGTAGTCCGGGAGTGGCACCCCTTCCGAGAGTTCTGTGGTGCCGCGCAGAACGAATCGGTGCAGGTCGGCGCGGAGTTGTTGACGCCAGATCAGGTGGCGCACAGCGGGGGTGACTGGCCATTGTGGAAACTGTTCTTGAAGTTTCTCGACCAGCTCGTCGACGGTCAATGTGCCTGCTCGAACCGCCTCAAGGGCGGCAGTTGTGACATCGGAGTTGGTGAGTTCCGGGTCGCGAAACCCGTCGAGGTAACCCATGTTGAGTGACACCATCTCATCGGGTTCGGTCACGTGGACCTCGGTGTTCCAGCCCAGTGCTTGGATCCGTGGCATCGCCCACTGCAGGCACGAAGCTACTTTGGGATCGTTGAGTCCTGGAGCTGTTTTGACTTCCACTATGGTGACCTCTCCCGACCGCGAAACCGTGGCGTAGTCGGGTGTGTAGCGGCGGAGGCGGCGCTCGGCCCGTTCGACGAGCCGAAACGGCTGCGAATGGATCTCGATGATCTCCGGATCGGCATCTGCGAGCTGGAGTCGTCGTAGCTCTCGCAATGACTCGTATTGCACGTGAGCGCCCATCGTGAAGCAGTAGTGTTTACCCGAGTAGTACCACTGCCCCGAGAAATGACGAACAAGCCGTATGGGAAGTGTGTTCTTGAGCGCTTCGCGGCTTTGGACGCCGTCACAGGGGACAGTCGTCACGGTGTCATCAAGACCTCGTATCCTTATTACAGGACCCCCGGCGCTTGCTTTGATGTCTTCCTGTAAGCCATGTTTTTCCGGCACGGCACTATCCTCTCGGAGGGTCTGTGCATGGGACTTCGACATGATCTGACCGCACAACTGCGTGCTTGCACACATTGTTTCGACATCAATCACCGTCCTGGAAACAGGCATCATGCTCGGCCGACCTGGCGGACGAACTCGCTGAGTAATTGCTTCCAAGGGCGAGGTGTGCTCATCGCTCAAGCGATTCGGCAGGAAAGAGTGATCAGAGATCCGCGATCAGAGTATGAGCCAGTTCATTGGCATCACTTCGATTCAGAGTTAACGAGAGTGTCTGCTCGGCGGTCCTGATGCCGTTTCACCTCTGAGAGCCAATGGTAGCGCGAACTGGCGGACCAATCCATAGCCGTGAGCCCCTTTTATCAGACCACGAAAACTCTGCGCGTATCGTCGTCCCCATACATCGAAGCCACAACTAACTCTGGCGGACTGACTACACCGCGTGCGATCGAGTACGTGATAGTTCGGGTTGCCAGTTTGGGAGAGGGACCCTATGTCCATCTATGCGCTCGGCACGGCTCACACCGTAGAGCAACTACTCGAAAGCGGCCGCGACTATCCCTCCGAGTCGGTGTGCCTCAACCCGTTCTGCACCAAGCCTGTCTCGTACGCCGTCCACCACGCGGGTCGGCGGCAGCTGTTCTGCAGTCCGAGGTGCCGTCTTCAGTACCGCGACTATCGCAATCATCTCACCGCCGAGCGAACACAACTCGTCAGTCATATCAACTCGTGTGAGGTACCCCGTCGCACGAAAGTGATTCTCGGGCGCCAACTTAACCAGCTGGACTGGTCACTCGTGCTCTTCCCTCCCACCGACTGGGTTAAGCAGTTCGACTAGCCCCACCGATCCTGCCTTGGTGGAGGACACTGTTGCCACACTTGGTGCACATGACCCTCGTGCAGGAGGCGCCTCCGGCTGCGACAGCTCCGAGCAGACAGCGGATCAATCAGTTGCTCCTGCGGATCAGACGCTTGCTCGAGTCTGGCACGAATTCGGCGGTGCGCAGCCGGTTCCAAATCAGTTCAACTTGAACACTTCGACGCGCCCACGCATTCATCTCCAGGTGCAGATTTGTACAGTGTAGATGCTCTGCTGGTAGCGGAAGCAGCTCGTGCAAGCGCCGGGCAGCCTCATCGATGCCCGCACAGTCGAGCACTCCGAGAGCCAGCGCTATCGTTGGTGCGAGAACAAAGCTCGATACAAAGTTGCGCGTGCTGTTGCGCGCCATGTCACCGGTCTCCCGCAGTTCCAAGATCGCCGCGCCACTTCCCCTTACAAGACAGTCGATCTGCGTGATATCACCAGCCAGAATGATCTGGCGCGCCAGGTACGCCACATCATGCAGCAGTGGACTCGGCGCCCAGGTTGAAGGCGACGGATCACGTTCGGTGCGCAGAAGCGTGTCGATGCGTGCCTGTGCGCACAAGATGGGCGAATCGGCATCGAGAGCAGTCGCCTGAACTCCGCCGAGGACGAACTGGCAAACACCGCCGTAGCGACCATTCGCGCCATCACACGAACCTCCGCGAAGCCGCAGTTGCGTGATGCGACGACGTCGTGGGTGCGATCCGCACTGGGGGCATGTATCCACGAGCAAGCAGTGGTGGCGGCGACACGCGAAAGCCCACCGAGACCGCCAGCCCAACTGCCATCGGCCACCATCTTCGGTTAGGCACTGCGGGCAGAACCGTGAGCTCCTTGTCACGAGCCAGAAGCCCGCACGCGGACGTGGATAAACCTGGTAGTCCGTAGCAACCGGCGTCACGGTGTACCCATCAGTCTCTGGGAACATTGCCGACACAGTCATCGACTCGATCTGCGCCGAGCGCATTCCGCCGGCGAGCGCTAACCGCTCGATCTCGGATCGCGATACGCCGGTAACGAGGTCGCGCCTGCCTGCCCCCGGCATAGACATGTGTCGATAGAACTCGCCCAGCGTGAGCCGATGCCGCCGACAGCACGCTTCTACCCACGAATCGAGCGCTTCTCCGTCGATTGCCGGAACACGCAGCGCCAATGTACGCAAAGCAGTTCGAGCTGGCGAGTCGGACTTGGTTTGCGAGAGCATGTCTTAGTATCGCGTGCGATACAATGGGCGTGGGGCGAACCGCGCCCCTCCCCGACCGGTCACAATGAACGACGTGCCGGTCCCTGAAGCGTCCCTGACGCCAGCTCAAAGGCGGGTCCGGAAGATGCGGCGAGATGCAGTTGGAGACGCGATTCGCCGAGCACGAGTCGGGGCCGGACTAACTCAGCAGCAACTCGCCGACGCCAGCGGCGTCAGCCGACCAGCCATCGCCCGCATCGAAACCGGTGAAGCCTCGACTCAAGTAGACCGGCTGTGGGATCTGGCCGAAGCACTGGGCACGACGCCGAGCGCGATACTCGCGGATGCAGAGTCAAATCTCTAGTCGTCGGGACTGACGCCACTAA
>NZ_LDTZ01000034.1 GCF_001186365.1 Gordonia jacobaea
TGGGAGTCACCCTCAGACAGCGATTCTGAGATCGACCTCGACACCGACGTGGCTGTCCCCCTCCCCGATAGCGACGGCAACTACAACGAGCAGGAACTCGACGACTACTACAGCCGGGCCTCAGGAACTACCACCGACGATGTCGATGCATAAAGATATCGCAGTTCGTTCGCACCCTTCCAAAAGAAAGAGGAACACCCAGACACAGAAAACCGTACACGGCCCGATATCACTGAATATAGCACTGGAAACACAATGTCCAACTCGCAAAAGAAATTGTCCCCCGAACCCGATCTAAGGGTTGCCAGCTTGGTTCTCAAGGAGGGATTCAAGGCACTCGCCACGCACCCTCCGACACGGCCGGAACAACTAACCACGCCCCAGCTCAAGGCACTCAGCACCAGCGCACGCAGCGACTACAATCTGCGACGCCGTGCATACCACGCAAACTACGGACCAATCAAAACCCCCATGCTGATCAACGCGAACGAAACCATCGACATGGTGTACGAATGCGGTGTAGACAAGCGGGGAGACAAAGTGCGTGACTCCGTCATCATCAGTGCGTCACCAGGACTCGGTAAGACCACCATGGTCGTCGATTACGCCCAAAGAATCTTCAATGCCCAGCGGGCTGAACTTGGTGATTACCTTCCGTCCACCGATGCAGAACACATTCCAGTCGTGTATATCTCCATCCCATCGAACCCCAGCCCAAAGGCGATCGACGAAGCCATCTGCCGATTCTTCGGGGCACCCTTATCCGGCAACGAAGCGACGCTGCTCGCACGCGCACAGGACCACGTCCTATCGTGTGCAACCGTACTAGTCGTCGTCGATGAAGTGCAGTTCATCGACGCAACCACCCCGAGTGGACGGCGCAGCATCAACCATTTGAAGTCGCTCACCAACCACCTTCCGGCGACCTTCATCTTCGTCGGGACTGGCTTATTCGATGCCAAAGACCCCTACAACGAGGAACGCTCACACAACCTCGTGACACAGATGTCACGGCGCTGGACACCCATAGGATTCAGGGGATTCGGACTTAAAAACGAGGAACAACAACAGCAGTGGCATGACACGCTGCTCACAGTGGAGCGTGACCTGCTGCTAGTACACAAGCACCCCGGCATGCTCGCCGTCAATCTTGCTGAATACTTGTTCGCCAGGTCGAGTGGCCATATCAACTCGCTGATGTCACTAATCGCCCGTGGATCCCGTAAAGCCATTGCTACAGGGCAAGAATGCCTCACCCAGGATCTCCTCGACACAATCGCCATCGACGCCGAGGCTGAACGGCAACGCAAGGGCTATCTGGCGGAGATCGAATCCGGGGCAATCGGATCCAAGCACCTGAAATCGCGCGCTCGCGGCTCGAAAAAGGCGACGGTGGCATCATGATGACCACCCGGACGCTTGCCGTTCGCATCCCTGCCGTGCCGGGGGAGAGTATCGAATCGTGGACCGATGCCTACGCGAGCCGGTTCAACGTGCCTCGGAGCGTATTCCGCTATCTCAACTACGGTCTCCGGACCAGACATGGTCTAATCCAGCTGCCCGCCACCCCCGGTGGGCTTCAACCCCTTGCCGACGCCACCGAGACATCACTCGAAGACCTCCTCACGATGACCGAATACGCGTTCCCCACAGTGGACGCGAGCGCAGGGGCGTTTGCCCGACGCGAGGCCGACCAGCGGGGGTGGACTCTAAGAAACATCTTCCGTCTGCGTCCAGCGTCTCGATTCTGTCCGCACTGCCTCTCTGAGAACGGTGGACGATGGCTTCTCCGCTGGCGCATCGGCTGGGAGCTCGTATGTCCTCGTCATCAGTGTCTATTGGTCGATCTCTGTCAACGCTGCGGCACGAGCCCCGCCCTTCATCGGATGGCCACTGACATCCCCGTGTTGCAAGAGTGTGGCGCTCACATGCTAGACAACTCTGCCGACCCCGCCTGCACGTTCCCTCTGGGTCAGACCCTCACGGCCGGGCTTTCCGACGATGACCCTGCTCTCATCGCACAACGCACGGTCAGCAAAACCGTCAGCACCGCGATGTCCATCCCACGAGATGGAGTTACGGCGGACTCCGATACCGCCATACTCGACGCCGTCTCGTTTCTCGCTGACGCAAGGGTTTTGGCGATTCGCCTCAAGCGCGATGCGGACTGGAGTAAAGCAGCCAATGAACACTCCTCCCATTTCACTGGCCTGCTTGAGAACCTCACAGCAACCGACGTCGATCGCGGGTCGCTACTCGACGTCGCAGCTACCGCCACATCCGTCAGCATCCTCTCCGCCGACAATGCGACCGCCGCCGAGATGCTGCGCCTGCTGCTTCCAAGCTTCGGAACCGTCCTCTCACGAACAAGCGGGTACCGATACACAGCGCGCACCAACAAAGGTGGCCGCTTAGAGTCGATCTTCTGTGGTGCTAGCCAGGCGAATGACATAAACGCGCCAAAGCAGACATGGCGTCGTCCCCAGACATCGGGAGAACTCACCAGCCCACAGCACGCTGCAGTGTCCTCAATCCCGCAACGCATGTGGCCAACCTGGGCGGTTCGGCTCCTCATCCCCGGTCTCAACGAAGACTACGGGGCTGTCGGTCTCTCGCTGGCAACGGTCATCGCTGTCACGGGAAAACCGGTTGCTGATTGCGCAACGCTCCTCGGCATCGATGAAGACCCACGCCACATCGGTTCGGTCTGGCACAGAGCAGGAAGCGCGCGACTCCCACGGTCAGTCCTATCAGCCATCACACGACTCGGCGACTACCTCGTCGACCATCCAGGCAAGATCGACTACGACCGCCGTCGTCAACTGGACTACTCACAGCTCCTGCCCGAGGACAAATGGCGTCAGATCGCTACCGAACACGGCGTAGATATGGGGCGCCACGAACTGGCACGCGATTTTCTCTACCGGCGAGTCACACTGAACTACCAGCGAACACGGGGAGTCGCGGCATCCGATCGACGCACGCGCGAGGTACCTCGACTCCTTGCATTGCTCAGCCCGCAGATCGTCGAGGCGCTTGACCACCAGGCGAGTGTGTTCCTCAACAGCCTCGGAATTGACGAACCAGTGTGCGCAGAACCACCGATCGATCTGATCGCCGACCTAGACCTACCGGGGCCACCTGTGCCCCTACCACGGGACGACATCACGAACCTACTGCGCGCAGATAACCTATCGGTACGCGATGCGGCACGCGCCCTCGCGATCTCCCCTGCCGCACTGCGCATATACCTGAACGATCAACCTATCCAACGATCAACGAGACGCCGCATTCGAAGAAGTAAGTCGTCTGGTCAGCGTCCCGAAGCACCCCCGTCTGACAGCCGCAGCAGTGACGCGGCAGTGCATTCGAACACGGCGCCAGACGCACGCCGAGCGACGCTACCGTCGCGCGACACACTCTACGACGCGTACGTCACCCGGCGGCAGACCGTCCGCGAGATAAGCCGCGATCTCGACCTGAGCGAACACAAGGTGCGTATCCTTCTCCGTGAAAACGGAATTGAGGTCCGTGGACGGAAGACAGTTTCGGTCGACACCGCGCAGATCGTCGACCTCTACGTGACGCAGAACCAGCCGTCGACCGAAATCGCACGCCAGCTCGGTGTGTCGAGGACCACGATCACCAACCGCCTTCGCGAAGCTGGCATCACGATTCGCACTGGCGGCACGCAAGAAGGGGCGTCGGTTGTGTCCTTGCCCATCGAAGAAATCAAACATCTCTATGTCGATGAGCTCATGACTCTTGAACAGTTGAGCGTTCGGTACGGTGTGTGCAGACCCACGATTGCTCGCCGCCTCAAGGATAGCGGCGTCGTCATTTTTCGAGGCCGTCGAGTGGTGGATTACACCGCAACGCGCAGGGTCGAAGTGTCTACCCCAGTTGACGACGCAGTACCGCCTGCCGCGATTTCACCTGACGCGATCAAATCACTCTACGTCGACCGGAAACTAACGCTCCGCGCAACCGCCAAACGTTTTGGCATTAGTGAGTCTAGGCTTTGCGAAATAATGCGCGAGCAAGGCATCGCTATCCGTACTCCATCACGTCGCCCTCCTGGGGCCGGACGCGTTCGGCTACTGCCGATTGAAGAACTACGAGATCGCTACCTCAACAAGCATCAATCGATTGCCGATATTGCTGCTGCACTCGACGCCGCCCCCTCCACGGTCGGTAAGAGGATGCGCGCTGCAGGAATCATTCCCGCAGCTGCTCCCGAATCAAAAAAGAAATTAGTGCCCGGTGAGCTACTCAGGAAAAGGTACGAAGAAGAGGGGTGCCTAGTCAAAGACATTGCACACGAGTTCGGTGTTTCAAACGCGTGTATATACGAATGTTTGCATCGTGAAGGCATCCCCCTCCGCCGACCTCGAGGGAAATCGGTATGATGAAACTGCTGGTCACGGGATAGAGTCAGTCTTTGAGTGCTGACATGCAGTGGCCGGCGACCATATCGAGCAGCCGCGCCGGACCCGCCCCGTCAACGATCGGGGTCAGGGCGTCGAGCAAGTTCACGAAGCTCGTGACCCTTGCCCGCGAACGTCTATCACCCGAACAAACGCTTCGCTGGTGGTTGCATGGTGATGCTAGTGGCGAGACCTGGAACTGGTCAGATGGTCGGCGACGTCTGTGTCGGGATCGGCGACGACAGCGACATGGATCCCGACTTGGTATGCGAGGGTAACGAGAGCGTCGAGGCTGAACTTCGAGATGCGGCCGTTCATGAGTTCAGAGACTCGCGGTTGGGGGATGTCGAGGTTGGCGGCGGCAACGGTCTGCGACCAGCCGAATGTGACGATACGTTCGCGCAGTGCACGCATCAAAGCTGCTCGGACGCGCATGTTCTCAGCTTCGGCAGGGGTGTCCATGATGTCATCCCATACGCTCACTGGTCCTCCTTTATGCGATGCTGGGCAATGGGTGCGAGCTTGTGAGTGACGCTTCGCTCCGGATCCAACTTTGTGTCGAGCGGTCGTCTGTGTCTTTTTGGGTTATATCGTCGCTAGCGCGTATTCGAGACCTTCCGGCGACGTGAGACAAGTCATCGTGTATCGGCTCGAACAGATTCAGTTCGGCTCCAAGTCTACGACTGGCATGCCATGCCAAGTCA
>NZ_LDTZ01000035.1 GCF_001186365.1 Gordonia jacobaea
GCGTGCGCTGGTGTGGCCGTGGTGGCACATGAATGGGTCGGCGCATGGCTCGCCGGTCTTGGTGTGGATCCGCTTGGCCGACAGATGGCCCCGCCGGTACTCGGCACGGCGGTTGACGACCCACTGACCGATCGCGAACCCGTCGATCGTCGCGCCGCGGGGAGGTGAGCTGGAACCATGCATGGCGGCGTAGCGGTGCAGGTGGGCGATCCCGGTGTCGAAGAGACGGTCGTAGGCATTACTACGGCTGGTCGAGCCAGCCTCATGCTCGTTCGACGTTGCGGGACAGCCTGTTTCAGGTCGGTCTATGCGGGGGTCCACTCGAGTCCGAGGAGGGTCAGGGCGCGGGCCAATTGTGGATCCGCGGCGTCGATGGGGCAGTGGTCGACCACGTCGATGTGGGGGCTGATGTCGGGGTCGGCCGCGCGTTCGTAGAGCGCCCACATGCGCAGCTGGTCGCCGTGGCGAGAGTCGAACTCGATCCCGTCGACCGCTGCCTGTCCGTGGTCGGTGAGGGCGTAGAGCCAGCGGGAGATGGCCTGGGTGAGACCGCGGGGTCGCCCGTCCCGTAACGCGGCGGTGTCGAGGTCATCGAGCCCGTAGCGGATCGCGAGCGGACGAAACACCGTTCGCAGGGTGGCGAGGCTGTCCGGAGCAGCGGGCACCGCAAACCGTCCGGTCAGGGTGGCGTGGCCGAGCATCCTTGCCTCACACCACGATCGCGGGACGCGCCCGGGCGGCAGCGTGGGATGGTCCTGCTCGTCTTCGTCGTCGACGACGATGTCGTCGAGCTCGGCGATCAGTTGCGGGCTGGGTCGGGCGAAGGCGAGGACTTCGAGGTAGCAGGCCAGGGGAGTGTCGGCGCAGTACAGGGTGCGCCACACCCCGTCAGGGTCGTCCCACCGGCCGGCGAAGCGGCCGTCGGTGGCGTACTCCCACGGCGTCCACTCCCACGGACTGGGTGCGTACCCGACCCGATAGATGGGCGTGGCGGCCCGGATGCTGGTGGTGATCGGGCCGTGCAGGGTGCCGATCGTCGACGTGCGGGGTTGGTTCATCCCACCGCGGCGAACTGGCGGGCAGCGTTGAGTACCTGGGGGCCGACGTCGGCGAGGTCGCCGTCGCGCAGCAGCAACGCCGGCGCCCGGTCGTCGAGGACCGGGTTGAGGCCCTGGAACCAGGCTTGTGCGACGGCGGGGGTGTCACGTTCGGTGATCAGGCGGGCGGCGCGGTAGGCGATCCGGAGCCGTTCGACGTCCTCGGGGTTGGCGATGGTGCGGGTGCCCTCAGCCCACTGCCGCACCGCCCGGGTCTCGCTCACCCGACCCAGGTAGGCCACGAGCTTCGCGCCGAGCAGATCGCGCAACGCAGCCACGAGTTCGGGCTGCGACATACGGGCCGCTTCGGCGTAGGCGGCCAAATCCGGCCGGGGATGCGCTGCTGTCATGGTGATCACCTCAGATCCCAGTATAGATCCCATCCCGTGTGACAGCTAGACACCAGCGGGATTGCCCGCCGCGAACCCCTCGATGGTCGTAGTGAGAACGCCGGGTGGGTGGTCGACCGCCCGGCGGCAACAGGCACACTAGGACTGTGACCAGCCGATACGATGAGGGTATCGCCCATCTACATCGGTATCGGGCCGTGCACGGCACCAGCAGCCCACGCCAGCGGGACGTCATCGACGGATTCCCGATCGGTACCTGGGTCGCCACCCGTCGCGCCGAATACCGGTCCGGACAAATGCCACCTGGACACGCCCACCAGCTCGAAGCCGAGTTCCCCGACTGGCAGTGGACCCTCAGGGCCCGAGCACCGTTCCACGTCGGCCTGGACCACCTGCACCGCTACGTCGCCACGCACGGCACCAGCTCGCCACCCCGCCACGCCACGATTGACGGATTCCCCATCGGCGCCTGGGCGGCCAAACGCCGCACCGAGTACCGACAACACCGACTCTCACCCAAACGGATCACCCAGCTCGAAATCGAGTTCCCCGACTGGAAATGGAACGTCCGATCTCAGCACATAGCGCCGGCGACGGTTCAGAGACGTTCGGTCACGAATCCTGTCACCGGTACCGTCGCTGCCATGGCGTATACGACCGAACAACGACGCATCCTCGTCACTGCCTGCGCACCGTTTCGCGGGTTGCAGGCGCCGTCGGGCTACCCCGACGGATTAGCGCTGTGCGTGATCGACTCGGTGCAGTCGACCGGCGTCAGCTACTCCAGCGTCGAGAACGTGGTGGCCCGCTACAGGTCGTATCGGCGTGCTCATGGCGATGACCCGGACACAGACGGTGTCCCTGAGCTGCTTGCCACCTTCGACGAGCTCGGTGACCCGGGTGGCTGGGCGCAGAAGATCGGCAACAACAACCGCACCTCCACCCGCAGCGGGGTCCTCAAGTCGCAGGCGATCCGAGATGCGGCCCGCGTGCTCGACGGCGCGCGGATCGCCTCCGCAGAGGATCTCCGAGAGACGGCCAACGACGAGACGCAGCTGGCACAGATCCGGGATGAGTGGTGCGTTGTGACGGGGCAGCGCAGCGGAATTACCTGGCATTACCTGCAGATGCTGGCCGGGATACCGGGCGTGAAACCGGATCGGATGATCTGTCGTTTCGTTGCGGACTCGTTAGGGCTTGCCCGCCGCAGTGTCACACCGCAGTTCGCATTTGAGATCGTGACGGCCGCCGCGGCGGACATAGGCATGTCGCCCACTGATCTTGACCACGCCATTTGGCAATACCAGCGCGGCAGAAAGTAGGGTCTCGCAACGAGTGGCGTTTGCTGGAATCGAAGCTCCGTGACGCATCGGCGGCGTCTTCGATCGTTGCGATGCGCATGCGCATGCGAAGTTTGATCCCTCAACCAGGATTCGCTGCTGAAGTTGAGTATCTCGATGCTGGTCGTTCACAGGAGCACAGCCCAGGTGGCGGGCCAGGCCTATACCGGGCGAGGTGCCATCGGTGGTTAGCAGATCCTTGCCAGAGTCATGGTCGTTCACTACGTTCGCGAGAGGATCGACACTAGACAGCGTCTCTTCTGGGGAGGAATTTTCGTGGCGGACCACGACGTACGATTTAGCACCAGCAGAGTGCGCGTCGCCGGCATCGATTTCGAGTTTGACGTTGCGATCGATGGAAAAACCCTCGGTACCCTCTACGTTTCCGAGGGCAATCTCCAGTGGCGACCCAAACACGGACAGAAGCGGTCGGTCATTCCCATCTCGTGGAAGGAATTCGCCGAATGGGCAGAGTCGTAGCTCAAAAGGGAACTCCCAACGCCGACGGCACAAGTGCACGCGTCCAGTTATGTCTACTACAGCCGTGGCAGCAAGCCGTGGATTGGTTTTTCCCTGGCGATGACGACGACCCCGATATCGGCGACCTCGTCTGGCGGACGCCACCAACGTACGCCGCCGGCGACATCATGGTGTACGTGGTCGACGCCCCCAGCCCAGCGATCATCAAGATCGACACCCTGTCCAGGGGTGACGACGACGATGGTCTCAACGCCCCACCCGACTCGGAATGGGGCCCCTTCGACGCGGGACTGTCGCTGCGGGCTATCGAAAAACGGCTAGGCGACACGTTGCCGGAGGCGCCGGCGACGATTACCGACGACAACCTCGGCCGGCGTTTGCTCGCCGCTATCGAGGCCGAAGAGGTTAACCCCACCCCATGGCGCGACGTCGACGAGTCCTGGTGCCGATGGCAGCCAACCGACAAATCACCCCCCACGCCGTTCGGCCCGACCGACTGTCTCGGCTGCGGCCGACACTTCACCTCAGCCGTGCCCGCCGAATCCCATCACCGCGACGTCGGGGACGACGAGGACCCCGCATTTGCCGACGGCGCCCCGGTTACAGTGTGTTCCGACTGCCACGGCCAGCTGCACCGACCGCTGCCCACCAGCCTGCCTGACCTCATCTGCGCGCGGCGGCCGTTATGCCCGTCTTGTTCAGCCGAACGCACCCTGGAAGTGATCTGGGGTATGCCTGCGGGCCCTCCGGGGCCCGGCGTCGCGCTCGCCGGCTGCGTCATCACCGGGCACACTCTGGAGTACCGCTGCGCTGCATGCGGTTACGAATGGACCGACGACGACACTGCCTATCCCGTCGCTGAAGGCGCCGGCGGTGGAGACCGCGTTCGAGCCCGGTTGAGCGACTACCCACTCGGCGACTTCCCGCCCGCGCGTCGTCAGCAACCTGGCCGCCTCGTAGTGGGGCGATACCATCCCCACCACGTCGACGGAGCGTGGGAATCAGGCACCCGGCACCTGGTCATCGGCGAGGATCGCAAACACTACATCGTCGACCCCAGCACCCTGCGATGGGCTGACCCCACGACATACACCAACCTCAGTCCGTCACCCGACTAGCAGCCCCCGGTCGTCGATGACGTGAAATGGCGCGGTGCTGCAGCGGGTTAGCGATTTGGCATCCGCCAGATCGCTGAACGGGCGATGTCCGCGACAGATGCAAACGGGGCTCCCAATTCGTCAACGGGTCTAGCATGACGGTGTGACAGACATCAACATCCTGGCCGTCGATGGGCCGGCAGCGAAGCCGCTCACCAGCGGATCTTTCGCAGCTTCCGGGTTCCTTGAAACCACCCACCTCGAGCAGTGGGTGGTAGAGAACCCAGTAGTCCTCGGCGAAGGTGTGATGATTGTCGCGCGACAGTACTCTAAGTGGTCCTCGAGCGAGGGGGACTTAGGACGGGAACGTCTCGATGTCCTCGCGTTAGACAAGTCTGGCCAACTCGTTGTCGTCGAGCTCAAGCGAGGAAATGACGCTCGAATTCACCTACAAGCCATCACCTATGCTGCGCTCGTGGC
>NZ_LDTZ01000036.1 GCF_001186365.1 Gordonia jacobaea
CCCCGGCCCAACAGCCTCGATCCCGAAACCCGGTGAAACAAGCCGACATCAGAGATCGGCAACTGACTCATGCCCGCCACCCAGGCCGAACGTGCTCAACACTTTTCACCACACCGCAAAAGCCGATCGGTGGATCGAGGCTAAGCCGCCCCATGACCGACGAGACCACCACCGACCAGCCGCGCCGCGTCCCCTGGGTCAGCAACGACCAGGCACCCGTCTACCAACTCCCCCGACGCCGCCACCGGCACAGGCCACCACCACCGCCACCACTCGATGACGACACCCTGCGCCGACTCCGCGCCGCCATCGAAGCCACCACCGACTAACCCCAGCACCGAAAGGACCCCCGACATGGCTGACCTCACCATCACCCACACCCACGCCGACGGAACCCTCATCGACGGCACCAGCAAAGGCGACGGCACAAATGCGCTCCTGAAAAGCGCCGGGTGGCGGTGGTTTCGCACACTCGGCACCTGGGGAATCCCCCACAGCCGCGACCGCCAACCAAACACCCACATCATCGACCGCGCCCGCGCCGCCCTCGAACAAGCAGGCCACACCGTCACCCTCGACATCGACAACACCCACCGCGACACCGCCACCGTCGAAGCCGACCGCGCCCAACGCCAACAAGACCGCGCCGACGCCCTCGACGCCAAAGCAGCACGCCGCCACGACCAGGCCGACACCGCATGGCAACGCCACCACGACGCCACCGCCGCACTCCCACCATTCGGCGAACCCGTCCACGTCGGCCACCACAGCGAACGCCGACACCGCAACGCACTCGACAAAGCATGGAACAGCATCGGCACCGCAGTGCACGCCCAAAACGACGCCGACGAAGCCGAACGCCGCGCCCACGTAGCCAGCCGCACAACCGAACACCGCTACAACCCCGTCACCGTCGCCAACCGCATCGACAAACTCGAAGCCGAACAACGCGCCGACCAACGCCGACTCGACGGCCACACCCGCACCGTCGCCAACCTCCCCGGAGGCCAGAAACTCACCGAAACCACCACCGCCGCCACCGGCGACTACCGCCAAGCCATCACCGAGCGCATGGCCCAACGCGCCGACGACATCGCCTACTGGCGCGCCGTCCGCGCCGACCAGATCGCCGCCGGCCACACCGGCGACTACAGCCGCGACACCATCGCCAAAGGCGACCAGGTGAAGATCCGCTTCCACGGCTGGGTCCCCGTCGTCCGCGCCAACGCCAAAACCGTCAGCGTCGAAACCCCCGCACCCTACGGCGGCCGCCTCATCCGCCGCACCATCCCCTACCAAGAAATCCAAGGCCACCGCCCACCACACACCGACAACAACGAGACCCCCTAACCCAGCAACGCCCGGCCACCCCTCCCAGGTGGCCGGGCCGTGCCGGATCTGCCTGGCGCGGGCATCGAGCCCGCGCCAGGCAGTCACGCGTGGTCGCCACACGCCGCGCGCGATGGCCTTCCCTGACCGCCGGATTATCACAAGCACGAGCCGCGCCCCTGTCAATTACATTCCACCAACTGATTGGCACGCGCTCCATTTCGCTACCGCTCAATACCGCTTATTTCGCGCCAATTACCCGGCTCCATTACATGGACAGAAACACAACTCGCACGTGATCGGCAGCCAACAGGAAAAGACACATTAAGACATCACAAAATGGGCAATACATGTTGTGCCGCAACACAATACGAGATATAATCGAACGTATATCACAGACGTTCACGCTCCCCGAAAGAAGGTCACAGAAAATGAATGAGGACCCCGACATCACCGTTTACTCCAAGCCCGCATGTGTGCAATGCAATGCGACCTACAAAGCCCTCGACAAGCACGGATTGACCTACCGCGTGGTCGACGTCACCCAGGACTCCGACGCCCGTGACTACGTCCTGTCACTCGGCTACCTCCAGGCCCCCGTCGTCGTCGCCGGCGAACAGCATTGGGGAGGCTTCCGCCTGGACCACATCAAGTCACTTGCCGCCCAGGCCGCGTGAAAGGACTGATCTGGCATGGCAATTGATGACAAGCGCCTCGCCCACGAAGACGCCACCCGCGCCGTAGCTGCCTGACAATTTCCCTCATGGACCCCATCGACCCGGACCCCGACAGGAGTGACGACGACATGACCGCCACACTGAGCGAGCTACCCGTCGAGGAGATCCCGTCGGCCGACGTCGACGACCTCGTCGAGGACGACGCCTACACCTCAGTCGGATCACTCGGAGACGACCCCGAAGCGGAGATCGACGTCGCCACCGACCTCGAACAGGAACTACTGTCCGCGCTGATGTGGGCTCCGCCGGCCATCGCACGCGCCGTGACCGCCCAGCTCGACACCAAACACTTCTGGATTCCCCAGCACGCACGTATCTTCGCAGCGATCGCCGCCGTCGCCACGAACGCCGCACCCTCTCCTGCTCTGGTCAATGCGCAGTTGCTGGCGACCGGTGGGCAGGGCGAGTTCAGCACCCGAAGCGCCCAGCAGACCATGCTCAGCCTGGTCGCTCCCACCCACCGGCCGGTCGCTGTTGCCGGCCAGGTGCCCTACCTCGCTATCTGCGTCATCGACGGGTGGTACCGCCGCGGCTACACCGCACTGCTCACCGCGATGGACCAGCGCCGCCAAGAAGCACCGATCGAGGAACTGTCCGGGCACTGGGCGCAGCTCACCCGATACCAGCAACGCGCCGAATCCGAATGGCTCACCCGCCGCCAAGCCCTCACCGAAGTGGAGTGATGACAATGACCATGACCGACACCGAATACGGCCACGAAACAGACGAATACCGTCAGCGCCTCGCCCACGACCTCCACAAGATCGACGGCCTGCCCCTGGCCGCGGTCGCCGACGAATTCAACGTGTCGCTGCCTGAGATCCAGAACTGGATCGCCACCTACATCGCCCGCAGCGACGCCGCGGCCGCCGCCACGCAACCACCACTGTTCGAGTGAGGACACCACCATGACCGATAGCCCCGGTAACACCCGGTGAGCAGGTAGAATCAACCGTGAACCACCACAGGAAGGTGATTGCTGATGGCCACCACCACACGCACCGATGAACAGATCCTCGCCGCCGCCGATGCCGGCCACGAAATGGCTGGCATGGTGGCTACCGATGCTGACCGGGCCGCCGCCCTGCGCGTGCTGCGCGGCGAGACCACCCCCGAGCAGGAAGCCGCCAGGGTTCTCGCCGAAATCCGGTCACGCCACTCTTAGTGACCACGTCCTCATCATCCGGCGACGAGGCCGGGCAGGTTCGCGACAACCTGCCCGGCCTCTCGTCTGTCACCGACCTCGAGGAGTTCGAGCGCCGCATGGCCTACGTCCGGGTGGCCGAGCTCGAGCAAAATCCCGCGATTGCCGGCGGTGACTTCACGTTCGACACCCTGCGCGACATCCACGGTTGGATTCTCCACGACGTCTACCCATGGGCCGGGCAGCTGCGCTCTACCGACACCCAGGCGATGGGTATGGCGCACTGTCGGCCGGCGTTCCTGGCCGGCGAGCTGCACCGGGTGTTCGGCGGGATCACCACCGAGCGGCCCTCCCCCGTCGACCGGGAATCAGCGATCGCCACAACCGCCCATCACTGGGGTGAGCTGACCGGTGTTCACCCGTTCATCGACGGGAACTCCAGAAGCCAGCGGGTGTTCTTCCACCGCTACCTCGCCGACGCCGGATGGGACATCGACTGGCGCGTCATCGACGCCGCCGCGGTGCACGCCGCCCGCCACGTCGCGATGGCCACCACCGACTCATCGTTCCTCGCCGCCGAGCTTGCACCCGGGGTGGTGCGCCTGGGCGACACCGCGCCGGGGTCCCTGGCCGCCACCCAAGACACCCGAGATCCCGCGAAAGCGGCCGCAGTGTTCCGGGCGATGATCATGCACCGACGGGCCGGGGGAACCGCAGAAACGTTCCGGTCGGAGGCTGCGGCCGCGGGCCCGATGGCCGGCCCGTCCGGACAGATCGCCGCCTCACGGCCTTACCGGGGGCGCGGCGAGCAGAGCGCATCAATCCAGTCGCGGCCGGATCGGCCGCGCGGTCGGGGCCGCTAGAGCGAGGTCACCACCTGGTGGGTGCCGACGGGGTGTGGCGGGCACTGGTGCCGGCGACGCCGGCGAACGCCGCGAGCATAAGCAGCGGCAGCAGGAAGAACATCACGACCGCGGCGGCGAACGCAGCGCGCAGCAGGATCGGGCTCCAGGTCCGCGCGGGAACCCACCGCGGCCGGTAGCCCGGGCCGATCGGCGCCAGCCAGTGACCCGGGCGGGGTCGGCGCACGAGGAACCCGACGAGGACGCTGAACGCGAACGTCGCCGCACCGAGCATGAGCCACACGGTGAGGAACACCGCGCCGAAGCTGGCGTGGGCGAGCATGTTGTCGATCGCGTCGACCATGATGTCTCCTCATCGGCTGGTGGTCTGTTAGTGGTATCAGAGTGCTCGGACATTGCACTGCGCGCCATTCGCCGCGCGGATGTTGGTCTAGA
>NZ_LDTZ01000037.1 GCF_001186365.1 Gordonia jacobaea
CTCGATCGCCGTCGCCGAATACATCGATTGGTTCAATCACCGCCGCCTGCACGGCGAGATCGGACACGTCCCACCCGTCGAATACGAGACCACCTACTGGTCGACCCACACGGTCACCAACTACCGGGTGAGAACCCGGGTCCCGGCAACCGCTGGAACCAACTAACCGAGCCTCCAGCAAACCCGGGGCGATTCAGGTTGGCTCAGCCCGGCGGCCAGTCTGTCGGATCGGAATCGACGTCGTAGGCTCCATCGCCAGTCTGGGGCCACGGTTTCAAGGCCAGTCTGCGACAGATGGCAACCGTGAGTGCGCGGCACCGGTCTGGCAGAAATGCCGTGGCTAGGAATGGGCGGCCGCCCGGTCTGTCATGGGCGCGGGACGTCGTCGGTCATGTGGGGGAGTATGCGTTCTTGCAGTGCTTCCATGACCAACGCGGTGACCATCACAGCGACGGGCGCAACAAGACCACCCAGGATCACCATCCGCGTCTGCCCTCCCTGCTGCTGGCCTGCTCTATTGCTACGAAGGCAGCATAGCGCAGTCTGTTTCGGCCCTACGGGGGTTGGTCCGATACCGATCCGCGACCGGTGATCGGACGTTACGTGTGCGCGTGACGGCAGCGGCGGGGTACGCCGCTGCCGTCACCTGCTGTCGGGTTGACCCACCAGTGCTGGCCGAGGCGTGGACGGACGTGGTCTGTCGCCGCACCCTGCCAACCCGCCAGGGGAGTGAGGTGTCACTGCGACGTGGTGAGGAATACAAGGATGGCGGCCAGGGCGATGAGGTAGGCCAGGGCCCACCGTAGGTCGTGGTGTTGTGGGGTGGGCGGGGTGTGACGGTGAAATGTGAGGCTGCGGGAGGTCATGACTGCAAGTTCGATGCAAGTGGTGGGGTTGTGGGACAACAAGAGACGTCGCAAGGCCGACGCCCGGCCCGCCCGTGAGCAGAACGCCGCCCTGAGGTCGGGGGCGTCGTAGTCACTGCACCTGGGCAGGCGTGGGCCCGGCCGTAGAGGTGTGTGACGCGGTCAGGGCCGTCGAGCGGAGGCCAGCTGCTGTTGAGGCCACGGGCACCCGGTGCTGGCGGTCAATGTCGGGCTGGGAGTGCTTCGCTGCCGGTCGACTGGTGTCGGGGGTGGCTGGTACCAGTGTTTCGGATTGATCCGGGTGGAGGCGTGGCTGCGCCCATGACGTGGGTCCACCAGTGCTGCAGCGGGCTGGGATCGGGCCAGACGATCGGGTGAAGTTCGGGGGCGGGGGCCGACATCGGGTGGGATCATCCTTCCTGGGTCATGTCGCGCGGAACGTGGCCGTCGGTGAACGTCGTCTTCCTAGATAGCACTCGTATGCGCGGCCCGCCACCCGATGCCGAATGCGGGTTACTGCTCGCTCTTGGATCGAGTGCTGTTGTGCTGGTGGATGACTGAGTGCGCGGAACATCAATCAGATGCTTGGCACTCGCTGGTTGTGAGTGCTAATCTGATGGTGCGCAGTGAAGGTTGATGTGGTGCCGTCAGTGTGGCGGCACCCGTGGATCAAGGAGGTGGTTGCGATGCTGGGTATCGATCCGTTCTCCATGGTTGATGACTGGGCTCGAGGACTTCTCACTGGCGAGTCCGTCGCTGGCCGACGTGCACCGAGATTCATGCCGATCGATGTGTACAAGGTCGACGACCACTATTCGTTGATCGCCGACCTGCCTGGTGTTGATCCTGGTTCGATCGATCTCAACGTCGACAACGGGGTGTTGACCTTGTCGGCGCATCGCAGCGCACTCTCGGATGAGGGTGTGCAGTGGCTGGCCAACGAGAGATTCGCCGGCACCTACCGTCGGCAGATCACTCTGGGTGAGGGTGTCGATCCGGCGAAGATCTCTGCTGCCTATGACAACGGTGTGCTCACGGTGACGATCCCGGTGGCTGAGAAGACCAAGCCTCGCAAGGTGGCCATTGAGCATTCCGGTGCTGGGCGTCAGGAGATCACCGCTGGCTCCGAGGCGGCCTCGGGCTGACTGACCCGGGGTGGTGGTCGTCACTGTCACCCCAAGCGCAGGGAGGTCAGAGATGATGGGCTGCGTCAGGGCTGTGCCGCTGGCCGGTTGTGTCGACGTGATCGACGTCGAAGACACCTGGCTGGCCGCTGAAATCGATGCTGTCTTCGCGCAGGTTGGCGATCCGCAGCGGGTGCTACCTACCCTCACGTGCGGGATCAGCACCGCTCGGCGCCGGCCACCTGGTTCCGGCCGGACCGCCCCTCGCGTCGCGCACCTGCGGCCGCGACACCGAGTAGTCAGTCGAGGTGGGCGGCAGCGTGGCCCGCCCACCTCCGTCCGAGAGCTTCTGAGAGACAGCTGCGTCCGGGAGCCGAAAGGGTTGGCGGTGTCGGGCTCTGGCGATGGCAGGGCAGAGGGACGGACAAGGATGACACCCGCCGTCCTCCCCGGCGGCCGAGTGTCATCCTTGTCCATATTCAGTTCGACTGATGTATCTTTGCGGATCGCTAATAGTGCTGTGATCGCTGTCACGCTTCGAAGTGTGGGGTGGCATGACCCGGAGTGAGGTGGGCGGCCCGGGGTTCGTTCGTCGGGTGGCTCTTGGCAAGCCCGACACATCGGCAGCCGGGACTGCTGCACGGCAGGTTATCGGCACTCTAATTTAGTTGGGGGAGCTGGTAATTCGTGTTCAGTTGACATATGCGCCGCTGTGAGTCCGAGGAGTGAGACGCTTCGCCACTTTTGGTCAGCGGTGCGGTGTCATTGGTCCTGGCAGGGCGTGGTGATCGGGCGGTGCGGGTTCCAGGACCACACGCAGGTTCATTCCGGCCAGGTGGGTGTGCCTGAGCTGGGTGTTGTCGGGGTGGATCGAGTCGGCTTTCCAGTAACTGACGACAACAGTGCGAGCGTCGGTCCATTCGAGGTTGGCCCCGTAGTCGGTCCGGCTGCGCTGGGCTCCTCTGAGTGTGGCGATCGCAGGGGCGTCGATTGGCTCACCGGCGGGGACCAGATGGATGGCGTAGCTGTAGGTGGTGGTCGCTCCCGCGTTGTTCTGCACCACTATTGCGTCGACTCGACCCTTCCCACCGGCGCTGGCCTCACGGCTCTGCCCGACACCGACGTCGCTCTCCTCTGCGACGGACCCCTCGCCGGCTGAGCGCTCGCGGCCGGCATCCTGTCCGTGTGCCGATAGGCCTCGTACCGCTCGGCAACGCAGCGTGGCGTTGCGTCGCGACCTGGCGACGGCTCGGCGGGGCGCGATCGTCTCGTGCGTTGGCGGACTACGGGAGCTTGGACGCGAGGACGTCGGCCGCCAGGATCTCGGGTGCTGCGCCGAGGAGGTGCTGGTTGGCCATCAGGGCTGCGACGATGGCGCCGTTGGCGTGGGCGTCGCGAGCGGCCTCGTCGGGGAATGCATCGAAGATCCAGAAGGTGTCGGCGTGGGTCCTGACCGCGAACCAGACAATCGTTCCTACTTCTTCGTTGGCGAGTGAGACAGCGCCGGCGAGCAGATCGGCGACCGCGTCGTGCTGTCCATCGGCCGCGACGATCTTGGCGACGAAGGCATACGGAAGTGATGCGGGTGTGGACATGAGGGGTTCTCCTAGG
>NZ_LDTZ01000038.1 GCF_001186365.1 Gordonia jacobaea
CAAGTTGATGTGTTGGGTGTTGTTGGTAAGTCCTCGGCCGATTAGTACCAGTCACCTAAACCTATTACTAGGCGTACAGTTCTGGCCTATCAACCCCATGGTCTGTAGGGGGCCTTAACCCTTCAAGAGGGTGAGAAACCTCATCTTGGAACAGGCTTCCCGCTTAGATGCTTTCAGCGGTTATCCCTTCCGAACGTAGCTAACCAGCAGTGCTCCTGGCGGAACAACTGGCACACCAGAGGTTCGTCCGTCCCGGTCCTCTCGTACTAGGGACAGGTTTCCTCAAGTTTCTAACGCGCGCGGCGGATAGAGACCGAACTGTCTCACGACGTTCTAAACCCAGCTCGCGTGCCGCTTTAATGGGCGAACAGCCCAACCCTTGGGACCTACTCCAGCCCCAGGATGCGACGAGCCGACATCGAGGTGCCAAACCATCCCGTCGATATGGACTCTTGGGGAAGATCAGCCTGTTATCCCCGGGGTACCTTTTATCCGTTGAGCGACACCACTTCCACACGTTGGTGCCGGATCACTAGTCCCGACTTTCGTCCCTGCTCGACATGTACGTCTCACAGTCAAGCTCCCTTGTGCACTTACACTCAACACCTGATTGCCAACCAGGCTGAGGGAACCTTTGGGCGCCTCCGTTACATTTTAGGAGGCAACCGCCCCAGTTAAACTACCCACCAGGCACTGTCCCTGAACCCGATCAGGGTCCGAGGTTAGAAGTCCAATACGATCAGAGTGGTATTTCAACAATGACTCCATGAACACTGGCGTGCCCACTTCACAGTCTCCCACCTATCCTACACAAACCGAACCGAACACCAATACCAAGCTATAGTGAAGGTCCCGGGGTCTTTTCGTCCTGCCGCGCGTAACGAGCATCTTTACTCGTACTGCAATTTCGCCGAGTCTGTGGTTGAGACAGCAGAGAAGTCGTTACGCCATTCGTGCAGGTCGGAACTTACCCGACAAGGAATTTCGCTACCTTAGGATGGTTATAGTTACCACCGCCGTTTACTGGGGCTTAAATTCTCAGCTTCGCCCCCCGAAGGGAACTAACCGGTCCTCTTAACCTTCCAGCACCGGGCAGGCGTCAGTCCGTATACATCGTCTTACGACTTCGCACGGACCTGTGTTTTTAGTAAACAGTCGCTTCTCTCTGGTCTCTGCGACCCACACCAGCTCAAACAGTAAATGTCGTCACCAGAATGGGTCCCCCTTCTCCCGAAGTTACGGGGGCATTTTGCCGAGTTCCTTAACCACAGTTCTCTCGATCGCCTTAGTATTCTCTACCTGACCACCTGTGTTGGTTTGGGGTACGGGCCGTGTACCAACTCACTAGAGGCTTTTCTCGGCAGCATAGGATCATGGACTTCACCACAACGGTTACGCATCACCTCTCAGACTTGATGAAACACGGATTTACCTATGTTTCGTCCTACAGGCTTACACCAGGACAACCATCGCCTGGCACCACTACCTTCCTGCGTCACCCCATCGCTTGCCTACTACCAGCCAAGGTCCTGTGCATCACCCCACTCGAGACCCGAAGGCCTTCTCGGAGGATCTGGACAGTTAGTACAACTGATTCAGCATGGGCGCGGATACACGGGTACGGGAATATCAACCCGTTGTCCATCGACTACGCCTGTCGGCCTCGCCTTAGGTCCCGACTCACCCTGGGCGGATTAGCCTGGCCCAGGAACCCTTGGTCATTCGGCGGCAGAGTTTCTCACTCTGCTTTCGCTACTCATGCCTGCATTCTCACTCCCACACCCTCCACACCTCGTTCACACGGGCGCTTCCACGGATGCAGGACGCTCCCCTACCCACCCACACACCTAGCCCACAACCCGTAGATCATGGGCGGGCTTATGTGAGTGCCGCGGCTTCGGCGGTGTACTTGAGCCCCGCTACATTGTCGGCGCAGGATCACTTGACCAGTGAGCTATTACGCACTCTTTCAAGGGTGGCTGCTTCTAAGCCAACCTCCTGGTTGTCTTCGCGACCCCACATCCTTTTCCACTTAGTACACGCTTAGGGGCCTTAGCCGGCGATCTGGGCTGTTTCCCTCTCGACTACGAACCTTATCGCCCGCAGTCTCACTGCCCTGCTCTCACTTACCGGCATTCGGAGTTTGGCTGACGTCAGTAACCTAGTAGGGCCCATCGGCCATCCAGTAGCTCTACCTCCGGTAAGAAACACAGAACGCTGCACCTAAATGCATTTCGGGGAGAACCAGCTATCACGGAGTTTGATTGGCCTTTCACCCCTACCCACAACTCATCCCCTCCATTTTCAACTGAAGTGGGTTCGGGCCTCCACGACGTCTTACCGACGCTTCACCCTGGCCATGGGTAGATCACTCCGCTTCGGGTCTAGACCCGGCGACTCCACGCCCTATTCAGACTCGCTTTCGCTACGGCTACCCCACACGGGTTAACCTTGCCACCGAGCACTAACTCGCAGGCTCATTCTTCAAAAGGCACGCCATCACCCACAACCAACCAAATGATTCGCAGGCTTTGACGGATTGTAAGCGTCCGGTTTCAGGTACTATTTCACTCCCCTCCCGGGGTACTTTTCACCTTTCCCTCACGGTACTTGTCCGCTATCGGTCACCAGGAAGTATTCAGGCTTACCGGGTGGTCCCGGCAGATTCACAGCAGATTCCACGAGCCCGCTGCTACTTGGGCACCCATCACGCAAGACCACACGTTTTCAGCTACCGGACTCTCACCGTCTACGGCAGACCATTCCAGGCCACTTCACCTAACATGCAGCATTTATCACTCACGCCCCGACAGGTAGATCGGAGAAGATGAACCCCACAACACCACACACACAACCCCTACCCGGTATCACATGCGCATGGTTTAGCCTCCTCCGCTTTCGCTCGCCACTACTCACGGAATCACAATTGTTTTCTCTTCCTATGGGTACTGAGATGTTTCACTTCCCCACGTTCCCCCCACACAGCCTATACATTCAGCTGGTGGTAACACGACATCACTCGTGCTGGGTTTCCCCATTCGGACACCCTCGGATCACAGCTCGTTTGACAACTCCCCGAGGACTATCGCGGCCTACCACGTCCTTCATCGGCTCCTGGTACCAAGGCATCCACCGAACGCCCTAAAACACTTACAACAACACCTACAAACACACCCCACAC
>NZ_LDTZ01000039.1 GCF_001186365.1 Gordonia jacobaea
GTTCCCCGGCCGGCAGCCCGAGAAGCCGACGGGTCGAGAGCGGGTGGAGCGACAATTTGAGGCCCTGCTGGCGTCCCCTCGACTGGATCAGAGCCGGAGTGGTGTGCAGGCCGGAGACTAGTACGTCACAGAGATGCCGCGCGTCGCCATGAAGCCAGCCACAGTCGATGGGCTCTCCGAGCGACAGCACCACCGTGACGCCCATCGAGGGAACCCCGTGGTGGACGGTGTCGGTACTGGTGAAGTCGTACCCCACCCAGGAAAGGAGATGGGGGCGCAACCCTTGCGGGATAGCTGGCTGCCAAACGGGCATGCACCCACCCTAGGGAAGCCCCGGCCCAGAAACAGTCACTTGTCTGACGACCACTGTGGTGTCGCTACACGACCGCCAGGGCCGTGGCGGCTCGATCAACGTCTCCGGGCAGTACAAGGATCGACGGTCGAGGACGTTGTTCTGTAGCAGCGAGAAGAAGCTCTCCATCGCCGCGTTGTCACCACACGCACCGACCCTGCCCATCGACCCGAGCATGCCGTGCCGGGTGATGGCCTTCTACATCTTCTTCGAACGAAATTGAGACCCTCTATCGCTGTGCAGAACGCAGCCGGCCACGTCCCCTCGCCTGGCGACAGCGCTGTTCAGGGCGGCCACGGCCAGGCGGGACTTCATTCTCGAGTCGATCGAGTACCCGACGATCCGGCCCGAGTAGACGTCCTTGATCGCGCACAGGTACAGCTTGCCCTCGGCCGTCCAGTGCTCGGTGATGTCGGTCAGCCACAGCTCGTTGGGGCCGGGCGCGGTGAAGTCTCTCTTGACGAGATCGTCGTGTACAGGCGGGCCGGCCTTGCGGTGCTTGCCGCGGCCTCTCTTGCTGATGGTGCTGGTCCAGCCGCCGGCGGAGCAGATCCGCCACGCCGTCCGCCGGCACATCTTCTCGCCTGCGGCTTCGGCCTCGTCGGCGAGGTAGCGGTAGCCGAACTCCGGGTCTTCGCGGTGGGCGTCGAACAGGGCGTTGGCCCGGTACGCCTCGGCGAGCTCGGCGTCGGTGATCGGGTTCTTGCGCCACCGGTAGTAGGGCTGGCGAGCGATCTTGAGTACCCGACACGCCACCGTGACGGGGATGCCGTCAGCGGCCAGCTCACTCACGAGCGGGTACCACCTTTTCCCGGCAGATTCGCTTGGGACAGGTACGCCGCCGCCCGGCGTAAGACCTCGTTCTCCTGTTCAAGCAGGCGCACACGCCGCTTGGCCTCGCGCAGCTCACGCGATTCGGCCGACGTGGTGCCGGGCTTGATCCCGGCCTCCACGTCGGCCTTGCGGATCCACTTGTTCAGGGTCATCGGGTGGATACCGAAGTCGGCAGCGATCTGTTCGAGAGTCACACCGTCTTCACGGTTCTGGGCGACGCGGACAACGTCGTCGCGGAACTCCTGGGGATAGGGCTTGGGCACAGCTGGCATCCTTCCAGGCCGCCCGGCAGGGCAAGCCAGATCAGATGTCACCTACTCGTGCACCAGCCCCGCCCAGGACTTCTCGGACTGCGGTGTCTGGATCGACACCGAGGTAGCAGGTTCCGCGGGGTGCGTCGAGATCGAAACGGCCTGCCCCTCCGTTCGAGAAGAACCATGCACCATTGGCTGTGCGATGTCCTCGATACAGCTGTGCGCTCGTGGGAATGCTGACCGTCGGGAAGGATGACAAGTCCCGTCCGCCGGGTTCACGCAGCGCTACCGATTCACGGCTGCTCATGCCGCCCAGCGTTCCGCATCGACTCGGGCAGCGTTGAGGGCCGCTGTGAGCTCGTCGTCACCGCCACCCCTGACATACGCGACGGCGGTTTCGTCGTCGAGGGCGGCGTTCGGTGAGCACATCCACAGCGCCGCGGTCCACGCGTTGGCGTGCTCCCGCAAAACTTGCCACACCCTCAAAAGCCGGCGGTCGACTACGGCGTCGTCGGTGAACTGCCACGTCGGATACACCCACGTGCCGGATTCGAGCTGGCAGCCGATAAGGGTGTTGTTCTTGACGCGTTTGGCGAGCGCCTGCTTGCTGACATCAAGCCAGGTGGTCAGTCCTGCAGTGTCGTAGAAAGGTCCAACGGTCTGATCATGCACGCTGGTTGCAGACGGCAGTGCCGCCATCATTGCCCTAGCAATTCGGGAGGTGTCCGCGTACACCGCCGGGTCAACCCCAGAGTCCTCGGCGACGGCGAACCGCACATCCAAGAGGCTGCCCAACTCGTCGAGCAACGCCTGCTTACGATCCATCAGATCCGACATCGAGCCCACTTTCGGTCAACCTGGACAACCACCTGCCTCTAGTTTTACGCCCACACATCCCGTCGGTCAACCGGGTCAACCTAGCGGTCGTGTGCTCACTCCTATCGGCTGATGCCCCGAATCGCCTCGGACGCGTCGTCTTCATCCGGCATGGGTGTATCGCCCCGGCTGGCCGGTTCGAGCCTCGGCACTGACCGCGTGCCGGGTGGGCGTATGTGTGGTTGTTGCTGGTTGCGAGCGTCTAACCAGACGCGGGGAACGCGAAACAGACACGCCGAACGAGCTCCT
>NZ_LDTZ01000040.1 GCF_001186365.1 Gordonia jacobaea
TTGTACTGACCGGGGACGTTAGTCGACGCTTGCGGCGCCGGTAGAACTCGCGTCAGGGTCGCGGCATCGCCGGTGACATCCACGCCATGCGCGATAGCGGCGGGCAGAGGCATTGCGCCTTGCAGGAGGGCAACCAGTACCGGCCCGGGGCCTGCAACACGCGCCAGGGGGCTGACATCGCGCTGGCAAGGGTTCACCGTGATGGTCCCGTCGGCGGCGGTGAGGTCGAAGCCGTCGTCGAAGGTGCCGAACCGGATCACGATCGGTGGCTCGTCCGGTCTGTGATCCGCGAGGAGGAAGCGTGCCGGTTGGCTGAGCCAGTGCATCTGGAAGATCGCATCACTCGGCGCCTCTGGAACCGTCGGTGCACCCCACTTCAGAAGCTCGCGCAGCACTCCGTCCAGGGCCCGGCCACGCTCGGTAAGCCGATACGTTGGCGTGCCCGGGATTCCTGGGGCGGGCTCGCGGGCGACGACACCGTTGGTCTCGAGGTCCCGCAGGCGCTGGGTGAGCAGGTTCGTCGCGATGCCAGGCAGGCCGCGCTGGACTTCACCAAAGCGCAATGCTCCCCCGATCAGCAGCTCACGCACGATCAGGAGAGTCCACCTGTCACCGACGACATCCAGGGCGCGAGCGATCGAGCAAAGCTGTCCGTAGGACTTCACCTGAACCCCCTTGACTTTATCAAGTGCCTGCTTGAAAGTATCAAGCACCATTCTCACACCAAGGAGAGCCATGCCCGCCACCCTGTCTTCTGCCGCACCTCAGACACTCAAGGACTACTACCGGATCCTCGAGTCCGGCATCGACAGTTACCAGGACGGGGCTGACCTACGGCCTCTGCTGGATGACCACCTCGACTTCACGGGCTCCCTCGCTGGACACCTCCCCGACGCCACCGATGGCTTCCTGGGCGGGGTCGCCGGGTTCATCGCGACGGTCAAGCAGATCGAGATCATCCACGACGTGCACGGCACTAACAGCTCCGCCGTGCTCTACACGGCGACCATGCCCGGCGGTCCCATGACCTTCGCGGAGTTCTTCACCTTCGACGGCGGACGCATCGCGTCCTTGAACCTTCACTACAGCGGCCCCGAGTACATCGAGAAGGGTGGACGATGACGGCACAGAAGGACCTGGTCGAGCGAGTTCGTGACGCGCTAAGAGCTCGCAACCCTCGTGAGGTGTCGATGTTCGGGGGAGTGTCGTTCATGGTCGAGGACCGGATGGTTGTCGCCGCTCGTCGGGAAGGGACGCTCCTGCTACGCATCGACCCCACTGACGCGGAAGACCTGCTCACCCGCCCTGGTGCTCACCCTGCGCTCATGGGCGCAGATCGCCCCATGGGCGACGGCTGGATCAGCGTCGAGCAGGCCGCACTCCAGGGACCTGGGCTCGAGTCCTGGCTCGAGCCAGCACTCACCTTCCATGCAGCGCAAGGCGCCGAGTAGAGATCTCTACTCCAATTCCATCATCCGGTGGCCGGTCGCAAACGCGGCCGGCCACCGATCTATCTCAGGAGGCACTTTGAGTCATCGCAATGCCGCGCTGACCCCACGTCATCGTCTACGAGTCGCACGCCTCGTCATCGAGGAAGGATGGCCGATCAGCGAAGTTGCTGCCCGCTTCCAGGTGTCGTGGCCAACCGTGAAGCGGTGGGTCGACCGCTACCTTGCTGGCGAGCCGATGCAGGACCGGTCGTCACGGCCGAAGTCTTCGCCGAACAAGACGAGCAAGAAGACGACAAAACGGTGCGTGAGCCTACGAATGCGCCTGAGGGAAGGGCCTATTCAACTCGCAGCCCGACTCGGCATCGCCCCGGCCACGGTCCACCGCATCCTCACGACCGCGCGCATGAATCGACTTTCCTACGTCGACCGTGCCACCGGCGAGCCAATCCGCCGATACGAACACGACCACCCTGGCTCACTCGTGCACGTGGACGTCAAGAAGCTTGGGAACATCCCCGACGGTGGGAGCTGGCGATACGCCGGGCGACGTCAAGGATCGAGGAATCGTGCCGTCACTCCCGGCAAGCCGAAGAACAAGTGGCGCAACCCCAAGCTCGGGTATGCGTTCGTGCACACCATCATCGATGACCACTCGCGCGTCGCCTACACCGAGGTTCACAACGACGAATCCGCTGTCACCGCCGTCGGAGTCCTGCATCGAGCGGTCGAGTGGTTCGCCGACCGAGGGGTCGCAATTGAGCGCATCTTGTCCGATAACGGTGGTGCGTACCGTTCTCACCTGTGGCGAGACACGTGCGAGGCCCTATCGATCACTCCGAAGCGAACGCGGCCATACCGCCCACAGACCAACGGCAAGGTCGAGCGATTTCACCGCACCATGGCCGACGGTTGGGCGTATGCGCGCTGCTACACGAGCGAGAACGAACGCCGCGATGCCCTCCCCGACTGGCTCCACGAGTACAACCAGCACCGACCACACACCGCCTGCGGAGGCCAGCCGCCCTTCTCACGATTGATCAACGTCCCCGGTCAGTACA
>NZ_LDTZ01000041.1 GCF_001186365.1 Gordonia jacobaea
TGGCCGGCTCGATGGTTGATGTGAATGATCTCTCGTGGCCCAGGCACCTGCTCGACCAGCTGCGGCAGTCAATGTGGCCACGACGGTTCCACCTCTTGGCGGCATTCCTCACCAAGAGGCTCGAGCAGCATCCTCATGCACCGCGCGCAGACCTGGTCGAGGCACTCGCGCGGATCCATCGGACCCGAGGCACGATCCCCATCTCCGGCCTGGCTCAGGACGTTGGCCTGTCCAGACGGCGGCTCTCAAGCCTGTTCGACCTCGAGACCGGTCTCTCGCCCAAGTCGGGTGGCGCGCATCGCTCGCTTCACCCATGCCAAAGACTTGGTCCAGCGTGGCGCCCAGCCCTCGGACGTCGCGGCGATGGCCGGCTACAGCGACCAACCGCACCTGTCCCGGGAATGGAAGTCGATGACTGGATGGACGCTGCGCCAGTCGAAGGACGATTTCCCATTGCTTCAAGACACCGACATGCTTCCGGCGTGAGGCTAGAGCCATGACGACACCACAGCTGTTCCACTGCCTGCGCTATACAAACGCCGATCGAGGCATCGACTTCCTCCAAGCCATCGGCTTCACCACCGCCATGATCGTGCGGGATCCTGATGACGCGACCTTGGTGGCCCATGCGCAACTTGCCTGGCGTGACAACGGGGGCATCATGCTCGGCTCTGTTCGGGACGATGACCCGCATTACGGGCCGGGGATCTGCAACCTGGTGGTCGCCAGTGATGAGGACGTGGACAGCCTCTTCGCCGCAGCCCTGGCACACGGCGCGACCACCGTCACGGAGCCCAACGACGCCCCCCACGGAGGGCGCAACGCATGTGTCGCTGACTTCGATGGCCACTGGTGGAACCTCGACTCCTACCCAGGAGCCTGAGCCGGGGAACACCCCTCGACACCGTCATGTGCCACGGCTCACGAGTTCGTGCACATCTCAATGAGCCCTGACCCACACAATCTCGCCGCCCGCGGCGGCAACTGGCCTTCCTGGGCGGCGCATGCCCCCAGGAAGGCCTCGTCATGTCCCACGCGAACGCCGCTCTCACCCCTCGCCACCGCCTGATCGTCGGCCGCTTGGTCGTCGATGACGGCTGGCCGATCAGCCAGGTCGCCGCCAGGTTCCAGGTCTCCTGGCCCACGGTGAAGCGCTGGGCCGACCGCTACCGCACCGGCGAGCCAATGCAGGACAGGTCATCCAGGCCGCATCACTCACCGAACAAGACCAACCAGCAGACTGCCAGGCGCTGCGTCCGTCTTCGCCTGCGACTACGGGAGGGGCCGGTGCAGTTGGCCAGCCGACTTGGGATAGCCCCGTCCACGGTCCACCGCATCCTTACAGACGTGCACTTGAACCGGCTGTCGCACGTCGACCGCGCCACGGGAGAACCGGTGCGCCGTTACGAGCACGATCACCCAGGTTCGATGCTGCACGTCGACGTGAAGAAGCTCGGCAACATTCCCGACGGCGGAGGATGGCGCTACGTCGGGCGGCGACAGGGCGACAAGAACCGGGCCGCTACACCCGACAAGCCGAAGAACAAGCACTACGACCCGTTGATGGGCATGGCTTCCGTCCATACCGTCATCGACGACCACTCCCGCGTCGCCTATGCCGAGATCCACGACGACGAAACCGCCCGCACTGCCACCGCCGTGCTGGTCCGAGCCGTCGAGTGGTTCAACGCCCGCGGCGTCACCGTCGAGCGGGTCCTGTCCGACAACGGCGGCGCGTACCGCTCACACCTGTGGCGCGACACCTGCGCCGAACTCGGTATCCGGCACAAGCGCACCCGGCCCTACAGGCCGCAGACCAACGGGAAAATCGAGCGCTTCCTCCGCACCCTGGCCGACGGATGGGCTTACGCCCGCTGCTACACCTCCGAAGCCGAACGACGGGGCGAGCTGGACGACTGGCTGCACTACTACAACCATCACCGGCCGCACACGGCCTGCGGGAACCTCCCGCCCTTCTCGCGATTGATCAACGTCTCCGGGCAGTACA
>NZ_LDTZ01000001.1 GCF_001186365.1 Gordonia jacobaea
GGTGGCGTGTCCCCCGTGAGCCGGTCCGGGTTGTTTTAGAGTCCTGATTGCCCTGATGAGGGCGGAGAAGGGACGATGAAGAACATGGCAGGACGCAAGCGTCACTCGGCGGAGGACATCGTGCGCAAATTGCGCCGGGCCGATGAGTTGGCCGCGGAAGGCAAGACCGGCGAGGAGATCGCTGCCGATCTCGAGGTGTCGGCGGCCACGTTGTACAACTGGCGCCGCCAGTACGGCGGTATGGACGGCGACGCCGCGAAGGAACTCAAAGAGCTGCGCGAGCAGAACAGCCGACTCAAGCGGCTGCTCGCCGATGCCGAGCTCGAGAAAGACGCGCTGCGGGAGATCGCCAAGGGAAAATTCTGAGCCCGACCGCCAAACGCGCCGCCATCGACATGCTCAAGGACGTCAAGAACATGTCAGAACGCATGGCGTGCAAGGTAGTTGGGCTTTCCCGTTCCGCCTATCGACGGCTGCCGCAAGCGCACACCCCGGCCGACCCCGACGCCGCACTGCGCGAGCAGCTACGCACGTATGCCCGCAAGAACCCCCGGCACGGGTTCCGGCGCGCGTGGGCACACCTGCGCTTCGACGACGGCATCGAGATCAACAAGAAGAAAGTGCATCGGTTGTGGAAAGAAGAGGGCCTGCAAGTGCGGCGCGCTCGGCGCCGCAAACGCGCCGGCCAGTCATCGGTCCCGGTCGTTGTCGCGGACGCACCGAAAGTGGTGTGGGCATTGGACTTTCAGTTCGATTCCACCGTGGATGGGAAGAAGATCAAGATCGCGTCCATGGTTGACGAACACACCCGGATGTCGTTGCTGAACATCGTGGACCGCTCGATTCCGGCTGAGCGGTTGATCGAGGAGTTGGAGAAGACGTTCGCGATCTGGGGTGGCCCGCCGATGGTGCTGCGCATGGACAACGGCCCTGAGTTCATCTCAGAAGCCCTGCAGGCGTTCTGTGCAGGGTCGGTCGGGATCTCCTACATTCCGCCCGGCACACCGTGGAACAACGGGTTCATCGAGTCGTTCAACAACCGGTTGCGCGACGAGTGTTTGAACCGCAACTGCTGGCCCACACTGATCGAGGCCCGCGTGGTCATCGACGACTTCAAAGACGACCACAACCACCGACACCGGCACTCAGCGCTGGGCTACCAAACGCCGGCCGAGTACGCTGCCGGATGCACCCACCAACATCACCCCGTGGGCTGCGAGATCGACTGACGATCACAACAAGGAACTGGCTCTAGAACTGCCTGGACCGGTTATCGGGGACCTGCC
>NZ_LDTZ01000002.1 GCF_001186365.1 Gordonia jacobaea
CTAGTGTCGCGTTTCGTTAGTTGGTTTTCGGTTGAGCTTTCTTGAGAATCTCCTCGACCGGTTTCGTCCACACGAAGGGGTGTTTGCGGTCGTTCCAGCCGTTGATGAAGGCTCGGATCTTCGCGTTGAGGTCCTTGACTGAGGTGAACACACCACGCCGGATCGCTTGCCGGTCGATAATGCCGAACCAGACCTCGACGAGGTTGAGCCACGACCCTGATGTCGGGGTGAAGTGGACGTGGATGTTGGGGTGCGCGGCGATCCACTCGGTGACTGCCGACTTTTTGTGGGTGGCGTAGTTGTCCATCACCAGGTGTAACTCCTGGTCGCCGTAGGTGCGGTCGATTTGCCTGAGGAACGACAAGAACTCCTGGTGGCGGTGCCGTGGCTTGACTGTGGCGGTCACCTGTCCGGTCGCGATCTCCAGTGCGGCGAACAGTGTGGTGGTGCCGTGGCGTTTGTAGTCGTGGGTTCGGCGTTCGATCTGTCCTGGCTGCATCGGGAGCATAGGCGCGGTGCGGTCGAGGGCCTGAATCTGGGACTTCTCGTCCACGCACAATACGATCGCATTCTCCGGCGGTGCCAGATACAGGCCGACGACATCGGTGACTTTGGCGACCAACTCCGGGTCGGTGGAGAACTTGAACGTCCCCGAACGCCACGGCTGTACCCCATACTCACGCCACGCGCGGGCGACCGTGGCGTTGCCGATCCCGAGGTGACTGGCCAACAGGCGTGATGACCAGTGGGTCACCCCATACTTCTTGGGCGGTGGCTTCAACGTCGCCGAGATGACACCCGCGTGATCGAGATGTCTTGGGCGACCCGATCGTTGGGCGTCAAGAAGTCCGTCGAGGCCGTCATGGAGATACCGGGAACGCCACTTGAGTACCGTCGGCACCGACGTCCCGACAACCTCGCTGATCCGCGAATTGGCCACCCCTGCAGCAGCAAGAGTCACGATCCGCGCCCGACGCACCAGCCCCGCAGGCGTCGACGTCGACCGTAGTAGCCGATCAAGTTCATCCGCATCACCATCACGCAGGCCAAGAGCCGGGGCCGCAGAATTCGCCATAGCCAATTCTCTCAAACCACGAACCATAAACTAATTAACGACACGCGACACTAG
>NZ_LDTZ01000003.1 GCF_001186365.1 Gordonia jacobaea
CTGTACTGACCCGGAACGTTAGGTACAGAGTTCGGCGAGTCGACGTGACATAGGGAAGACCTCCGAGTGAGGTGTGGAGCTGTCTAAGAACCGCTCCTCAACCCGGAGGTCTTCATGTCCCACCGTAATTCACCGCTGTCCCCGACTGGCCGGTTGCGTCTGGCTCGGTGTGTTGTGGACGACCGGTGGCCACTGCGCCGCGCAGCTGACCGGTTCAACGTGTCAGTCACCACGGCCAAGCGATGGGCGGATCGCTACCGCGACCACGGGCCGGCCGGAATGGGTGATCGGTCCAGCCGGCCCCGATCGTGTCCGCATCGCACCAGCCGGCGCCGGGAACGCCGGGTCGTCGGGTTACGCGTCTCCCGCCGCTGGGGGCCAGCCCGGATCGGATACCACCTGGGGTTGAACGTCTCCACGGTGCACCGCATCCTCACCCGCTACGGCTGCCTACGACTGTCGTGGATCGACCCGGCAACCGGGGCGCCGGTACGTGCCCGCAGACGCGAGATTCGCCGGTACGAACACCAAGCGCCCGGAGACTTGATCCACGTCGACATCAAAAAGCTCGGCAGAATCCCCGACGGCGGTGGACATCGCGTACACGGCCGCGCCCAGGGCACCCGCAACTCCAGTGCCCACCGCGAGCCTGGACGAACCCGCAAAGTTGCTGGCCGCCCCAACCTGGGGTACGCGTATCTGCATCACGCCGTCGACGACCACTCCCGCTACGCCTACTCCGAGATCCTCGCTGATGAGAAGAAGGAAACCGCGACCGCGTTCATGACTCGGGCGTTGGCGCACTTCGCCTCGATCGGTGTCACCACCGCGCGAGTGATGACCGACAACGGGTCGTGTTACCGGTCCCGCATATTTCGGGACTTGTTGCACGACAACAAGATCAAGCACAAGTGGACCAGACCGTACCGGCCGCAAACCAACGGCAAGGTCGAACGATTCAACCGGACCCTGCAGGAGGAATGGGCCTACGCCCGTCCCTACCTCAGTGAAACCGAACGCGTCGCGGCCTTCCCCGAGTTCCTTCGCATCTACAATCACGAACGCGGCCACACCGCACTCCGAGGCAACTCACCCGCCGACCGCGTACCCAACCTGTCGGGTCAGTACA
>NZ_LDTZ01000004.1 GCF_001186365.1 Gordonia jacobaea
GGGGGGTCGGCACGCGATGCTCGACCACATCTCCCTGTGGCAGGGTTCAGCACTCGACGTCGTCGGTCGCGCGCTTGCCGAGGGCGCGTAAGTCCATCGGCCATCGCGGAAACCCGATGCGCGCTGCGCACCGGGCATCGCCTGCTTGTCCCACGCGGTACCGTGTGCGCATGCCAAGGGCGGGTAGGCGGAAAACGATGTCGGAGAGCAGAATTCTCGATGCGACATCGGCAATTCTGGAAACCGGCGAGCACTACGCCGACATCCCCGTCGAACGCATCCTCGAGGTCGCCGACGTCTCGCGGTCGACGTTCTACCAGTGGTTCCCCGACAAGACCGCGCTGATTCTGCAGCTCACCGCTCCCCTGCTCGCAGAGTTCGTGGCCACGGCCGACCGCTATTGGAAGGAACCGTCGCAGGCACGTCCGGAGGCCCTCACCGACGTCATCGTCGAACTCCTCGCCTCAGCCCGCCGCTACCGCGTGATCTGGCGTGCGTATCTCGAGACGACCAGCACCGACACCCGCTTCGGCGACAACTTCCGACGGGGCCTGCAGAACTACACAGCCGACATCGCCGAACGAATCCGCACCGAACAGGCAGCAGGTCTCGTGTCCCCCGACATCGAACCCGACCAGACAGCCCGATTCATCGTCGTAGGCATGCAGGCGGGCTTCTCCGACGTCATGCAACTCGCCGACGACGCCCAAGACCACGCATTCGCCGCAGCCATGGCTCGATCGTTCTGGCTCACCATGTACGGCGACGGCACCTCCTCGGACGTTGAAAACAGCTGACTACGTAACCTCCACCCTTACGAGGGCAAAACGTGACCATATCGGACGGCGACGGCCACGAACGATCAACCAATATGCCACCCAACTGTGTAAACACGCGGGAGGCCTTCGTGGAGCTGCCCGGAATTGAAC
>NZ_LDTZ01000005.1 GCF_001186365.1 Gordonia jacobaea
GGGGGTGTCAGATGGTCTGTGTAAGTCCAGTGCTCATTAGTGAGAGGAAGATTTATGAGCATGGCGTTAGACGACAAGCAGCAGGACAACGACGACCACCCACCGCTGCCTGAGCTCGCAGAGCCGCGTTCGACTGCGGAGGTGGCCGAAGCGTTGCAGGCCTCGGGCATGGTCGATGAGTTGTTGGCCCAGATCGATTCGGGTCAGGTGCAGGTCACCGGGGACGGTGGCTTGATTCCGGGCTTGATCAAACTCGCCCTCGAACGCGGTTTGAAGGCCGAGCTGACCGATCACCTCGGCTACGAGAAGGGCGACCCGGCAGGCCGGGAACTGCCCAACGCCCGCAACGGATCAACCCCGAAAACGGTGGCGTCTGAGGCGGGGCCGGTCGAGCTGAAGGTCCCTCGTGACCGTGACGGCACCTTCACCCCACGTCTGGTGCCGAAGGGATCGCGTCGGCTCGGCGGCCTCGATGACATCATCATCTCGCTGTACGCCGGAGGCATGACGTTACGCGACATCCAACATCATCTGGCCGCCACGGTGGGCACCGATCTGTCGCATGAGACGATCTCCAAGATCTGCGACGAGGTTTGCGACGCGGTCGATGAATGGCAGAGCCGGCCGCTGGAAGCGTTGTATCCCGTCCTCTATCTCGATGCCCTGGTGGTCAAGGTCAAAGACGGTGCTCACGTTCGAAATAAGCACGCCCACATAGCTATTGGTGTCGACATGGCTGGCGTCAAGCATGTGCTGGGCATCTGGATACAGGCTGAAGAGGGCGCGAAGTTCTGGGCCGGGGTGTGCGCGAATCTGGCCAACCGCGGCGTCAAGGACGTGCTGATCGTGTGCTGCGACGGGCTGACCGGA
>NZ_LDTZ01000006.1 GCF_001186365.1 Gordonia jacobaea
GTGCGGCGTCTGCGGTCGACTGACGCGTCGGGGCCGGTGCTGGTGCGGGCGGATTCAGCGTTCTACGGTCACCGCGCCGTCAGTGCTGCGATCGGTGCCGGCGCCCAGGTATCGGTCACCGTGCGCCAAGACTTGCGGATACGTGCGGCGATCAGCGAGATCGCAGCCGATGCGTGGACAAAGATCGAGTACACCGACGCGATTCTCGACGCGGACACCGGACTGTGGATCTCACGTGCCGAGGTCGCCGAGATAGCGTTCACCGCGTTCACCTCCAAAGCCAAAGCGCTGCAGGTTCCCGGGCGGCTGGTGGTGCGCCGTATCCCCGACTTCCGACCCGAGGGCGACGGCCTGTTCGATGTGTGGCGATTCCACGCCTTCTTCACCACCAGCGACCTCGACACCGTCACCGCCGACAAGACCCACCGCGCCCACGCGGTCATCGAACAAGTTCACGCCGATCTCAAAGCCTCCGCGCTCGCGCATCTGCCGTCGGGAAAGTTCTGCGCGAACGCCGCCTGGCTGGTGTGTGCGGTCATCGCGTTCAACCTGACTCGTGCTGCCGCCAGCCTCAGCGGCGGGCGTCTGGCCAAAGCCACCACATCCACGGTCCGCCGCACCCTGATCTGCATTCCGGCGCGTATCGCGTCCTCAGCCCGGCGCATCACCATGCACCTACCCGCCCGATGGCCGTGGGAAACCGAATGGAACCTGTTGTTCGACAACACTATTCACCGAAGACCGCCAACCTGGCCCTAACCA
>NZ_LDTZ01000007.1 GCF_001186365.1 Gordonia jacobaea
TAACCTCGATCCACCGATTCGTATTCGTTTGGGCGGTGAGGGATAGACGAAATGCCCTGTCTGAGTGACAGAATGGGAATTGTCTAGGTTTCCATCCGTGCACGCAGAAGGGCATCTCGTAGATGCGATTGTCTCACAGTCATCCGGTCCGGTCTGCATCCTGTGATGATCCGAATCTCCTCGGCGCGGCGGGGTTGGTGCCGGTGATGACGTTGGCCGAGCAAGCGGGCCTGTCGGGGTTGGCTCTCGAGCATCTGACGGTGCCGACCGACAAGGGCGCCAATCCGGATCGGAAGGTGTTCTCGCTGGTCGCGGGCATGGTGGCCGGTGCCGACAGCATCGATGACATGGCCGTACTGCGGCACGGTGCGATGGGGAAGGTGTTCGACCATCCGTATGCCCCGTCGACGTTGGGGTCGTTTCTGCGCGAGTTCCGGTTCGGGCATGTCCGGCAATTGGATGCGATCGCCGCCCGCACGCTCGCTGGCCTGCACACCCACACCCCGGTACTGGCCGGGATCGACGGGCCGGTGATGGTCGACATCGACGACTCGATCATCGAGGTCCACGGCCCGGCCAAACAGGGCGCTGGGTTCGGCTACACCCGGGTACGGGGGCTCAACTCGGCGATCACCACCATCAGCACCGCCCACGGTGCACCGGTGATCGCTGCTCAACGACTACGCAAAGGAGCATGCAATTCCGCCCGCGGAGCCCATCGGTTGATCGCCGACACACTGGCTAGC
>NZ_LDTZ01000008.1 GCF_001186365.1 Gordonia jacobaea
CTTGTCAAGATGTCTGTGTAAGAACGTAACTCCTGATTTCTTGGGTTCGCTTTCGGTGTCTAGTTGAGGTGGGGTTCGATGCGGTCGGGGTAGGCCAGGGCGAGTTGTCCGAGGGCCTGTTTCCAGCTGGTCACGACTTGCCCTTCGACGAGTCGTCCGGGCGCTTTACGCTGACTGGCTGGCTTGCCGCGTTCCTTCTCGCGTTGCCTGGCTCGTTTGTCCTCGATGTCGCAGATAGCCAGCCAGAGCAGTTTGCGGACCGCGACGTCGTTGGGGAAGTGTCCCCTGTTCTTGATGACCTTGCGGAGTTGATAGTTCAGCGACTCGATCGAGTTGGTGGTGTAGATGACCTTGCGCAACTCGGGTGGGAAGGCCAGGAATGGGATGAATCTGTCCCAGGCGCGGTCGAAAGCCTGTGCCGCACTCGGATATGTGACACCCAACGCCGAATCTCGGAAGATCTCCCATTCTCGGCGCGCGGTCTCGGCGTCGGGGGCGGTGTAAATCGGTTTGATCGCCCGGGCGACCTGTTTGCGGTCTTTGTAGTTGATGAACCGCATCGCGTTGCGGATCAGGTGCACGACGCAGGTTTGTACGGTGGCCAAAGGCCACGTCGCCTCGATCGCCTCGGGGAA
>NZ_LDTZ01000009.1 GCF_001186365.1 Gordonia jacobaea
CGAGGTGCCGACGAGGACGTGCAGTCGTTCGACGACGACGCGATCGCCGCTGCTGATCTCGTGTTCGACGTCGTCGCGTTGCCCGACCAGACACCGCTGATCCGCGCGGCGTCGGCATCAGGGACCCCGGTGATCACCGGAGCGCAGGATCGATGTCCGCGATGAGTGTGGCCACCGCCTCGTAGTCGGTGTTCGACGCCCTGAGGTGGCCGTCGTCGTTGACGATCGTGTTCACGGAGTCGATCGCTGCCGCAGACTCCTCCACCTCGTCGACAAGCTCGATCACGGCTTCTTTGAACGGCATCGATACCGAACACCCGCGAATGCCGAGCGCACGAACACCACCAATC
>NZ_LDTZ01000010.1 GCF_001186365.1 Gordonia jacobaea
CGAACTCAAAGCTCTACCGACTCATTCGGTTGTAGCTGGGTTGTCGCCGGCCGCGAGGCCAGCGCGTTTATCGCACACTATCGGGGTTCTGAGAGAACGCAAGTTTTCTCCGGATGTCGAATATCGCGCAGCTCTGCTGAGGTGTCTTGTGATGAGACGCGGAGGAGTATGCGGACGTTCGATGTGTGTTGTTTGAGAAGTGCATAGTGGATGCGAGCATCTTTATTTTTGCAATGCATACAAGTTTTTTGGTTGTGTGTTTTGTCGAGTTTTTGTGTCTACATTCGTGTCTCGTGTGGATGGCCTCTTTTTGGGGTTGTTT
>NZ_LDTZ01000011.1 GCF_001186365.1 Gordonia jacobaea
AACGCGCAGGCACGAATGTAGACACAAAAACTCGACAAAACACACAACCAAAAAACTTGTATGCATTGCAAAAATAAAGATGCTCGCATCCACTATGCACTTCTCAAACAACACACACCCGTAACCGCTTCTCTCTCCTGCCGCCATCACAGCGACGATCAACGAGACAACCTGCATCACGGGCACAGAGAAAACTCAGTGTGTTCTCTCAGAACCCCGATAGTGTATTGACAGCATACCGGCCTCACGACCGACAACAATCAGAGATGATCGCGCAATGATGCACGGCTCTGACTTGCC
>NZ_LDTZ01000012.1 GCF_001186365.1 Gordonia jacobaea
TGGAAGCACGATGAATGGAAGGTTAATATCTCCCACCGGATTCAGCAGTCGGGGCGCGCCGTATTCTGCCGCCGGGCCGCCATACCGTGCGACGGTCGCGCAGGCCACGCTGATTGTGACGATGATCAGCTCGGTGGCGCGAAGTCGGGACGAATACCGATCCAGCCATGACCGGTCGCCGGGAGATGCGGCCGGACGAAACACCCG